>CAVUIP010000018.1:590000-838065 GCA_963741535.1 uncultured Chitinophagaceae bacterium | reverse complement strand
TTACTTTTTCCTGCATCTTCGGCATAATGCTTCAGCATTTCTACAGATGTTTCTTTTAACTCGCAGTACCATCGGCTACAATTGTTTTTCCATTTAATGCCAAAGGCACCGTAAAAGCTATGGTCTTTCATTTTTATCAGCATGGTGCCGCTGGCAGTTTCCATACGTATCCAGCAGCCTTCAGCTTTACAAACTTCTGTTACTTTACCTTTTACTTTTACATCGGCAGTGTTTTTTCAGCCATTACATTTGGTAATTCATTTGCTGCTACGGCACCGTCAGCAGTTGTTTTTATCACCAAAGGTCATCCCTTTTTTTGCAGGGCCTTTGGGCGGCTGCGCCATTAAAGAAACACTGATTACTACAAGCTGTAAGTAAGAAGAATAATTTTTTCATGTTAGTATGTTTTATGTTATAAAAAAAGCCACAAACTGTGGCTTATAATATTTTATGCTAATTTTTCTACCTGCATGTAGCTTAATTCTACCGGTGTAGCCCGGCCAAATATTTTTACCTGCACTTTAATTTTTTTCTTTTCGTCGTTTACTTCTTCAATTACACCGTTAAAATCGTTAAATGGCCCGTCGATGATTTTTACTGTTTCGCCAATAATAAATGGTTCACTCATGGTTACTCCACCTACATCACTCATTTCATCTACCTTACCCAGCATTTTATTTACTTCAGCTTTACGTAAAGAAATAATATTTCCTTTTGATCCTTTTCCATCAGTTAAAAAGTGCATTACGTTGCTTACATTGCTCATGGATTGAATCATATCATCATGCAATTTACCATCAGCCACTTCAATCATAATATAACCGGGATAAAAATTTCTTTCCCTCATTACTTTTTTACCATTAGCAACTTTATACACTTTTTCTACAGGTAAAAAAATCTGTTTTACTATATTACTCCAGCCGTTGCGAATAATATCTTTATCAAGGTATTCTTTTACTTTACGCTCTTTACCACTTACTACACGAAGCACATACCATTTACTTTCTTTTTCTGCCTTCTCTGCTTTTTCTACAATTGGTGTTGTTTCTTCCATGATTATTATAAATAAAGAGTAAATAAATTTCAATGTATTGTTGGCTGCAAAATCCATTACCCAAACCATTGCAGTTATTACCAATGTAGCTCCTAAAACAATCATGGTAGATTGCTGCAACTGATCCCATGGGCCAGGTTACTTTATGTAATAATTCTTTGTAAGAATCTCTGATGTAGGTTGTTAATTTGTTCATTTTAAACTTTTAATTTATTTAATATGTTAAGATGTTAATCCTTTAATTAGGATTAGCATCTTTACTGCACGGGCACTAGGATTCGAACCCAGATCAAAGGTTTTGGAGACCCGTATGCTACCGTTGCACCATGCCCGTATGCCCCTATCCCCTAAAGGGGGACAAGGAGAAAATTTATACCTCTTTAAAGAACTTTTTAAAGAACAAAGTACCTAAGGCTTAAAAACCAAAGGTATTTGTTTATATCATTCTCCAAAAGTCCCTCCTCGGGAGGGATTTAGGGAGGCTGTTTTTATTTTACAATTTCAGTTACCTGACCAGCACCTACGGTACGGCCACCTTCACGAATCGCAAATTTTAAACCTTTTTCCATTGCGATTGGCTGAATTAACACAACATTTAAGTGAAGTGTTATCACCAGGCATAACCATTTCTGTACCTGCATTCAAAGTAACTTCACCAGTTACGTCTGTAGTACGGAAATAGAACTGAGGACGGTATTTGTTGAAGAATGGAGTATGACGTCCGCCTTCTTCTTTGCTTAATACGTAAACCTCACCTTTAAATTCAGTATGCGGAGTAATAGAACCTGGTTTGCAAAGAACCATACCACGACGGATTTGAGTTTTTTCAATACCACGTAATAAAAGACCTGCGTTATCACCAGCTTCACCTTCGTCCAATAATTTTTTGAACATTTCAACACCTGTACAAGTTGTAGATAATGGTTTTTCCATTAAACCAACTATTTCCATTGCCTCACCTACTTTAATACGGCCTCTTTCAATACGACCGGTAGCAACAGTACCACGACCAGTGATTGAGAATACATCCTCAACACTCATCAGGAAAGGTAAATCAACCAAACGTGGAGGAATAGGAATGTAGCTATCAACTGCATCCATCAATTCATTAACTTTTGCTACCCATTTTTCTTCGCCAGCTAAAGCGCCAGTTGCAGAACCCTGGATAATAGGTGTATTATCACCATCAAAACCGTAAGAAGTTAACAACTCACGAATTTCCATTTCAACTAATTCTAATAATTCAGGATCATCTACCAAATCAACTTTGTTCATAAAAACAACGATTTGAGGTACACCTACCTGGCGAGCCAACAAGATGTGCTCTTTAGTTTGTGGCATAGGGCCATCAGTAGCCGCAACTACAAGAATAGCACCATCCATTTGAGCAGCACCAGTAATCATGTTCTTTACATAATCGGCGTGACCCGGACAATCTACGTGAGCATAGTGACGGGTATCCGTTGCATACTCAACGTGAGCTGTATTAATTGTAATACCCCTTTCTTTTTCTTCAGGAGCACCATCAATATCATCATAATTTTTTTTCTCCGCTAAACCTCTTTTTGACAAAACATCGGTTATAGCGGCTGTAAGTGTTGTTTTACCATGATCCACGTGACCAATAGTACCAACGTTTAAATGGGGTTTATCCCTTTTGAAAGATTCTTTTGCCATTGTTTAAATTTTAATATTTGTTTTGAAAATTGGTTTTCATTTAAAGTCTGTAAACCATGGACTTTTATTTTTTTGTACCCAGCCATTGTAATTCTATTAAACTTCATTGGCGTCGCACTCTTGTACTTTATTAATTCTATTCATCCCCTTTAATACGCTTCTATATTTGCAATTATAAAAAATTTGAGCCATCAGTGAGAATCGAACTCACGACCCCTTCCCTACCAAGGAAGTGCTCTACCCCTGAGCTACGACGGCTTGCTTAGGAGTTGACAGTTGATGGATGTTAGATGACAGGCCATAGCTAACAACTATCATCTAACTTCTATCAACTCAAAAGAGCGGAAGACCGGGCTCGAACCGGCCACCTGAAGCTTGGAAGGCTACCGCTCTACCAAATGAGCTACTTCCGCTGGTATTTGGAAGCTCCAGCTTCCAATATAAAGAACTTATGCACTGCAAGCTGGAGCTTACAGATACTGTGGGCAGAGTAGGTTTCGAACCTACGTACTCCGGAGAGAACAGATTTACAGTCTGTCGCCTTTAACCACTCGGCCATCTGCCCTTTTAGTTAATTGGTTTATTAGTTAAGTGGTGAGGCAACTCATAAAAGTTGCACACTAATTAACCGATCAACTAGTTAACCCGCCAGAGCCGAAGAAGGGAGTCGAACCCGCGACCTGCTGATTACAAATCAGCTGCTCTACCAACTGAGCTACTTCGGCTTATTATTGCTCTATCCCGAAATACTTCGGGACCTTGGTTTTCTACTTTTCGTTCCTCTAAGTGAAAACCTACGGCCAACTGAGCTACTTCGGCTTATTTACAAGAACTTTTTCCAGAATTTAGTCCACACTAAAGCAGCCCTATTTTTTTCGGAAGGCAAAGGTAAGAGAAAATGATTAATACAAAAAGTTTGAAAAGGAATTTTTTAGAGCTGATTTTCAAAATGTTGATAAACTAAAATAAAAAATCCCGCCGATTGGCGGGATGTGGTTATTTTGATGATGTATTTTTTATGCTGCCTGTTTATCTTTTTTTCTTTTTATTTGAGTGATTACTGAATCCAATGCGGTGTCAAAACTTTCTTCAAATGATTTAGATGATTGTTTTACAAAAAACTCATAACGTGGAATGTGAACTTTTATTTCTGCTATTTTGTCTTTAATGTTGTGCACTACGTTATCTAATTTTAAATACACATCTACTTTGGTAATCCTGTCGTGAAACTGGGTTAATTTAGTAACCTTTTTTTCGATGTAAGATACCAACTTTGAATCTGCGTCAAAATGCACAGTTTGAATGTTTACGTTCATACTTCTGATTTTAATCTGTGAAAAATTATGTGAAAGAACTTGTTTAGGGTAAATTAAAACATAGGCGATTTTTTGTGGTTAAATACTGGTTTTATTTGACATATTGAAGTTAACATTTGAAACGTATTTTTCAAAATAAAAT
The DNA here is from genome assembly GCA_963741535.1 of uncultured Chitinophagaceae bacterium. Lineage (GTDB taxonomy): Bacteria > Bacteroidota > Bacteroidia > Chitinophagales > Chitinophagaceae > Ferruginibacter. The sequence goes on along the minus strand of CAVUIP010000018.1, from coordinate 833,876 downwards.
TTTACAGGCGGCAGATAAATTTTTTAATGTTTTAAAAACAGTAACATATATACAAAATGCTATGCCTTTGGGTGGGCTTTTTTATGAATGTCTTTTAACTTTTCAATGGAATTATGTGTATAAATCTGCGTAGCTGCAAGGCTGCTGTGGCCCAGCAATTCTTTTACTGCATTTAAATCGGCGCCATTATTCATTAAATGGGTTGCAAATGTATGGCGCAACACATGAGGGCTTTTTTTACTTATGGTTGTAATTTTGCTCAGGTATTTTTTTACTGCATTGTACACATATTTTGGGTATAGTTTTTTACCTTTTTCATTTATCAGTAATATTTCTGCATCATATTTTTCAAAAGCTTTTCTCTTTATCAGCAATATAATCTTTTAACAAACTCATTAAATCTGTCACTTACCGGAATTATCCTTTCTTTATTGCCTTTACCCAACACTTTAATTGAATTTTTATATGCATCAACCTGGTTTTCTTTTAATGACAACCAGCTCGGCCTGCCTTATGCCGGTGTTGTACAATAGCTGCAATAAAATTCTGTCTGTTTTTCCCTGCCAGTCATCCGGAAACTCTACATATGAAAACAATGTATTGATATCTTCCTTTTCTACAAACTGAGGTAATCTTTTATTAAGCTTTAGTGAAACTAATAGTGCCCATCGGGCTTACAGTTACGCTTTCTTCCTTTAACTGGTATTTAAAAAAAGATTTTAGGGTAGATATTTTACGGTTAATGGATTTTGCTTCCATACCCTCCTCTTTTAATTTAGCCAGCCAGGTACGTATAAATGTGGCTTTTATATCTGGCAAAGCTGTATTGCCAAAAGTTAGCTCTATAAAATCAAAAAAAGCAACCAGGTCGGTTTGGTAAGATATGATAGTGTGTTGCGAATATCTTTTTTGAAACTTAAGATAGTCTAGCAAACTGTTGTAATGCTTTGGTGATAGTTGTGGGCATAAAAAAACTGATACCCGAAGTTACAATAACCGGGTATCAGTTGAATATATTTAGGCTGTAATGTTCTTAATCGAATTTACCAGCAGTAACCTGATCTTTGTAAATTGCCTTTAAAACTTCTTTTCTACGGCGTAACAGATGGCTTTGTAAAAGCCTGCCTGTCTCTTAACTGTAACAAAATTTTGCTTTTTTCAAATTTCTTTTTGTACTTTTTAAGTGCTTTGTCGATGTTTTCGCAATCTTTTGAATCAATAATTAACATATAATATATACCTCCTTTAGGTGATTTAAATACTGCTTTTAATAAAGCAAGGGCGCAAAGATAACAGAAATATTTAAAAAATGAAAATCTTGTAACAAATTCCGAAATTTGGGGCATGTTTACAGGAATAATTGAAAATACAGGAATTGTAAAAGAAGTGCAAAATAACGGCAGCAATAAAACATTTTGGGTAGCTTCTCCCTTATCAGGTGAATTAAAAATTGACCAAAGCCTTAGCCACAATGGTGTTTGCCTTACTGTGGAAGAAATTAAAAATGGCATGCACCGGGTTACTGCTATTGAAGAAACGCTTTTAAAAACCAATTTAGGCAGCTGGCAACCAGGTACAATTGTAAATTTAGAAAGATGCATGCAATTGAATGGCCGGCTTGGATGGCCATATTGTACAGGGCCATGTGGATGCTACTGCAGCATGCACAGCAGTTATTGAAAAAGATGGCAGCTGGGAATACAGTTTTGCTTTTCCGGAAAAATTTCAGTGCTTTGGTTATTGAAAAAGGTTCTATTACTTTAAATGGCATCAGCCTTACTCTTTTTAATGTGGGCATCAACAGTTTTAGTGTGGCGGTAATTCCTTACACTTATGAACACACTAATATTAAAGGATTAAAAGAAGGTGATGGAGTGAATGTAGAATTTGATATGCTGGGAAAATATGTGCAGCGTATGCTGCAGCAAAAAGCTGTCATCTAAAAATATATACTGCACTATCTTTTAATACAACTACAGCAGTGTTATTTTCTTTAAAGGAATACCTATTGTTTTCGCCTCTACTAATTTCAAAATTTTGTTTGTTGAATTTTACTTCAGGAAAATAAATTGCAACACTATCCACAGGTTTTTCATACAACACTAATTTTTGTGGAACACTGGTTAACTCTTTGGCAGAAAGAATAATACTGGTATAATTTTTTCCATAGAGATAACTTAAATACTCCTGCATAATACTCACCTTATCGTTAGTATTACCTGCCATCCTGCTTTTTGCCCTGAACATAAGAGCTCCATTATATTGCGATGGCATATTTACAAATAAAAGTGTATCGCCGGTTTTAATTTTTTTCTCAATGGTTTGTAAATATTTTTTTGAAAAATTACCTGCTTGTTTATAATAATTTATAGTTTTAAAAAGCGAATATGTATAAAAGCCGCATAAAGCAAAAATCACTGTAAGAAGCATTAATTTATTTTTTATCAGCATCACTAATAAAACAGATAACAACATAAGTGCAAATACGGATGAAAAATAAATATACCTTTCTGATTCGGAATCATGAGAATCTATACCAAATACCACAGCTGCTGCAAAACCAAAAACAGTATTAATAAGTAACAGTACTAAAAAATAAAACACCTTTCTCTGTTGTTTAAATAAAATAATTAATGCTGAAAGAAGAAAAATAACAAACCCAATACCTGCTGCAACAAACACAACAGTATTTTTAAATGGGGGAATAAAATTACGCAGGAAAAGGATGGCACTGTTTTTACATAATGTTAGAAAGCTTATACTAAACAGATTATCATCTTTATAATCTGACACTTCCATTTTATTGATGATAACAATTTTAATAACGAACCAGGCGGCGAATACTAAAAAATAAGGTACAACTATCCACAGCTTCTTTTTTACAGATTCTCCATTAACATAAGCAATAAAAATAACTATACTTAAAATTGTAAAAGGCAGCATCCAGCTTATTTCGTAAGAAAACAGTGTCAGTAAAAAAGATAACAGGCTTAAAACAATAAGCAGTTTATTATTTTTGCGCCGATTTTAAAAAAAGTAAAATGGATATAAGGCCAAATAAACCAACAACAGTACCACCCCTTGCCAAAATGTAAGCAAGTGGCTCGCTGTGTATTGGTGTAATTAAAAAAAGTATAAGAAAGGTAATTGTAACAATAGTTAACTGAAACTGATTTAAATAATTTGTCGTTAATTTAAGTAATTCTTTGAAAACTAAAAAAGCAAACAAAGCATTTACAAGATGTAAAACAAGATTAGTATAATGGTAACCTGCTGCATTTTTGCCAGTAATAAAATTATCTGCAATAAAAGTAAGTTTAACAATAAACGACCGTTGCCATACATCCTGCATAAAATCATTGTTTGCCGGCAACGAATATGTCTTCGTCAAAAAAGAATAAATTTTTTACAGTTAAAAAAATAGCCGCACCTGATGTAACTAAAATAATTAAATGAAAATACCAGCGATTTATTACAGAATAATTTTTCATTAATACATTTTTACTGGAAAAACTCTTCAATTAACCTGATAATAAAATTTATCTTTTCTTCTTCCAATTCAACATACAATGGCAGCCGCAATAAACAATCAGAAAATTTTTCTGTGTTTAACAGCTCCCCAGTTTTAGGATGTGTTTTTAAAAAGAAAGGGCTTAAATGTAACCCAGGGTAATGAAACATAGATTGAACTCCTTTCTCTTTTAGATATAATATCAGTTTATCCCTTTCCGCTAAATTTTTGCACACCAAATAAAATATATGGGCATTGTTGGTTGCATATGGCGGAACATGGGGCAGGATTATTTTTTGCTTTTCCTGCAATTGTAATAAACCATTATAATACAATTGCCATTTTTCTTTGCGGATTTTCTGTATCTCATCAAGAGCTTGCAACTGTGCATATAAAAAAGCTGCAGTTATTTCCGAAGGCAAAAAAGAAGAGCCTACATCTACCCAATTATATTTATCAATCTCTCCTCTAAAAAATGCAGCCCTGTTTGTTCCTTTTTCCCAAATTATTTCGGCACGTTCTATAAATCTTTCATCATTAACTACAAGCATTCCGCCTTCGCCGCATTGAATATTTTTTGATTCGTGAAAAGAAAATGCAGCCAAATGCCCAACACTGCCAAGTGATTGTTTTACATTATTGTTACCAGTAAAAAAACTATCTACTGCCTGTGCTGCATCCTCAATAACAAATACATTATGCTTGTTGGCAATGGCAATTATTGAATCCATATTGCATGCTATGCCTGCATAATGTACTACCACAATTGCTTTGGTATTTTTTGTAATTAATTTCTCAACGTTATTTTCGTCAATATTCGGGTTAAACAAATTAGTATCAGCTAAAATAATTTTGGCCCCTCTTAATAAAAATGCATTAGCAGTAGAAACAAAAGTAAAAGATGGCATTATAACTTCATCGCCGGGTTGTATATTTAAAAGTATGGCACACATTTCCAATGCATCGGTACAGGAGGTGGTGAGCAAACATTTCCTAAACCCGTATTTTTCTTTAAAAAAATTTTGGCAAAAGTTGGTGTATTTACCATTGCCGGAAAGATGGCGGTTTGCAATGGCATCTTTTATGTATTGAAATTCGTTGCCGGTTATGTATGGTTTATTTTGAAATACCGAATAATGATTATAAAGAGACATAAAGTAATTTTAAATGAACAGTGTTTTCAGGCAAAACAATTATTTGCTTACTTCATTTATTTTAATTTAACAGAAGTATTTTTTTTACAAAGGTTTTTTGATTATGTATGCTTGCTGAATTCCAACATCACCACCTGAAAAATCTTTTTCAATAGTGTGAAATATTTTATTTACCGGGTTATCGTATCCCACAAAAGTTTTAGACTCCGGTATTAAATCCCTGATAAGGCGGCTGCCTAAATAATAAATTGATGAAAAGTCGTTTACTTCAAACTCAGTTTTGTTATTGTTTAAATAAGTATCCAGATTAGATTTTTTTAAATACCTATTAAAATCATGCTCTACTAAACTTGGTAAACCAAGAATTGTTCTAAGTGCATTTAATTTAACTAGTGGTTCCCAAAAGGCTTCCGAAAAAATAATAGTGCCGCCAGGTTTGGCCACCCTGATGCATTCGCTAATACCTTGAATTTGCTCCTGCCAATTAGGTAAATTAATTAACACCCTTGTAGTATATACAATATCAAAGGTGTTATCCTGAAAATCCAGGCCCCTTACATCACCGGTTTTAAAATGAATGTTATAATTATTTTTCTCCCTGGCTAAAGACTCATTTGCCATTTCAATCATTTTAGGAGAAAAATCAACACCAACACTTTGTGCCAGTTTAAAATCCTTTGCATGTTTTATAAGTGCAAAACCATTGGCACAACCCACATCCAGGACTGATTTGCCTTCTGAAATATGTGAAGCAATATTATTCATCTCCAGATCGATGGCATATGCATCTCCCCAGGACGCTTCATGTGATGTGCCGAATTTTGCTGCCTGATTTTCCCAGAAATTATAAATAAAATCCATTATGCTGTTTTATTATTAGTATTAATTGTTTTATCCACTATATACAGTGGCCGGTTTTTTACGCCTGAAAATATCCTCGAAATATATAATCCCAATACGCCTAAAATTAGAATAATAAGCCCTCCCAAAAACCAAATTGAAATTATTATACTGGTATAACCGGAAACCGATATTTTACCGCTGAAATATTTATATAAGGTATAAGATGCAGCAATAAATGCAGATGCCGATATAAAGAAACCAAGGCGCACAATTATTTTTAATGGCTTATCGGAGTATGACAGGATAATATCGAATGCAAGGCTTATAAGTTTATTGAAACTATAAGTTGTTTTGCCAGAAAATCTTTTACCATGATCAACCTCGATATTTGTTTTTTTAAACCCAACCCAACGTGCCATTGGTGCAAAAGCCCTCATTGGCTCTTTCATACTTTTGATTACTGCAATTACTTTATTTGAGTAAATACCAAAATTAGCAATGGTTCCGTCATAGTTAATCCCTGTTAAATAACTATACACTTTGTAAAATATAACAGAGCATGTTTTTTTCCAGAATGAGTCGGTACGATTATTACGACGGGCAAAAACGATATCATATCCTTCCTTAGCTTTATTATAAAGCCGTTGTATTTCTTCGGGACGATCCTGTAAATCGCAATCCATTACAACTACCCACTCACCAGTACAAAAATCGAGGCCTGCAGTAATAGCATGATGCTGACCAAAATTTCTGCTTAACTTAATACCGGTAATGCAAGGGTTTGTTGCTGCAATTTTTTCTATTACATCCCAGGAGTTATCAGTGCTTCCATCATCAACCAGTATAATTTCATACTCCGCTTCAACAAACTTCATTGCAGTTTTAATTCTTGCTAAAAGCTCATCAATAATATTTATGGCCTGATATACCGGGATTACAATTGAGAATAACATAAACGTAAGTTCTATATATTTAAGCAGCTTTAAGCATAGTTACTAAAATAATAATTTTTAACCAATATCGTACATTACAAACATAAGCCTTTTTAAAAAACTGTAATGCAATAACAAATTAGCAGCGGTTAGTGTTAAAAAAAAGGTTAGACCAATCATCACAAGTAAACAACACAGGCAGCCAGCAAATAAACATTATGGAATTAAAAAAATTAGTTATTACCAGAATTTTAGTTGTAAATGTATCTGCATTGTTTAAAATTGCCACGACTTTGTCACAGGGATTTACGCCTTTAATAAAAGCAAAAAAATGCAACGCCGCAAAAATTGGTGCCAGAATAAAAAATTTATATTTTTATTTTATTTTTTCTAACTGAAAATATTGGTTAGAAATTAAAATTGTACCCATTGGCACTGTACCCGGCAAATTTAAAATATAATTGTATGGCACCCTGTTAACCCGGTAATAGGGTACTATATATCTAACCGGGCTATTTGAAATGTTTTTTAGTGGTACGCTGAGTAAATCAAGCGTACTGTCGGATGGATAATAATTAATAAAAACTATTGCACTATCACTAAGTTTTGAAGCTATAGTCTTAAAAGCATTTTGAGCATCGGCTGCGGCTTCTTTAGTATGCATATTCCTTTCAGCTATTACTTTTTTTGATTCTGGCAAATTGAGACCAAAAAAAACTGCTAAAATAAAAAGCAATAAAAACTTAAGCTTACTATTTATTTCGAATACCAAAAAAGGTATACAAAAATAAAAAAAAGGTACCAGCACCCTTGTCTCCCTCCACATAAATACATCGTAAAGCAAAAAAAGAACAAGGAAATTTACAATGCCTGTAAATGCAATTGAAATAAAAAGTTTTGATTTGTGTATATAAGCTTTTGTACTAAAAAAAATAAGCGCCGCCAATATTGAACATTTAACAAAAAAGTAAACCAGGCTATTTTCATTTTTAAAAAAATAGGCGTAACCATTATAAGTAAAATGCTTTATCATGGAATACAAAAATCCTCCAATATCTCCTTTACCAATTAAGGCAATTACTGATGCAAAATAATTAGGAACAAACTCTGTAAAATAAAACATCAGCAGTACAGATAACACACTGCCAAACAAAAAAAGTAAGATATATAATCGCCGCTGAAATGTATTTACTGCAAATGGAATTAATCCAACCAGCCAAATCAACCAAAAAGGACGAAACAATGCCGCTATAAAAACAACCAGTATAAAAAAGCAGTAATCTTTCGCCAGACCTTCTCTATTTATTCTGCCAATTAAAATACTGCAAACTATTGCAAAAAAAATATGCACACTTTCCTGCATATACGTAAAACCGTATATTGCAAAAAACGGAAAGATTAAAACAAATAAAATAATAAAAAGCCTATTTACAGAAGTAATATTTTTTTGAAAGAACACTAACACCAGGGCTGCAGCAACAAATAAAAAATTAGTATAAATAAAATTTAAATTATGCCATCCAAATATTTTTGCTATCCCTCCATTTAATAATGGATAAGCAAATCCGTGAGCATCGCCGCCCAATAATCTGCTACCGCTCCCATTGTATGTTAAAGCAGCTTTTAAAGTCGTGTTCTCAAAAAAAGAGGCAGAATTTGTATAGTAAAAAAATTCATCATTCCATACCGGAAGGTAGTTATCAGTAATTTGTAAAGCCAGCAAAAAATAACTGATCAGTATAATTACTAATCCTATTACCGTAAATGCTAATTGCGAATTTTCAGACTTAATTTTATGCATTGATTTTACATCAATTAATTAGTTACTTCTGTACTGCTTTTCTTATAAATATAATTCTCTACATCCCGCTGAACTTATCCATAGTTTCTCCTTTCATCGATTTACCTATTGCTGCTATCCATAATCCTTTCTGCATAAGGCCTCGAGATATTATTCAGCTCTTCAGTTTTTGTTTGAATTAAATTTTTATCTTCCATCTGCAATGATAATTGCAAAGCCTGCATAGCCAGCGAAGTTTCATTAAGCTCCTGCCTTGTTAAATCGGTAAGATTTTTCTGAATAAATTTTTCAGTTGTTTGCAACAGTTGTTCTGCTTCTGTTTTTGCTTCTGCCAATGCCCTGGTGGCAATATCTTTTTCTGCATTTTGCATAGAATCTAACAGCATCTTTTCTACATCCTCATCGGTTAACTCGTATTGTGGCTTTACCTGTACAGACTGCTCAATACCACTTCTTAGCTCCTTAGCATTTACCTCCAGTATTCCATCAGCATTTATTAAAAAACTCACTTCTACTTTTGCCATACCTGCAGGCATAGCCGGTATGCCAGACAAATTAAATTCTGCCAGCTTTCGGTTATCTGCAACCATATCTCTTTCGCCCTGATAAACCCCAATCTTCATTCCGCTTTGCCCGTCTTTATAAGTAGTATATTGCCTTGAGGCCTTTGCCGGTATTTTACTGTTACGTGGCAGCAATACATCCATGAGGCCCCCCATTGTTTCCAGTCCTAATGACAGTGGTGTAATGTCGAGCAGCAATAAACCTTTTGTATTACCTGCTAAAATATCAGCCTGTATTGCGGCACCTAATGCTACCACTTCATCGGGGTTAACTCTATCGTTAACCGGTTTACCAAAAAAATCGCTTGCCATTTGTTTAACCAATGGAGTTCTGGTACTGCCGCCTACCATTATTACTTCATCAATTTCATTTTTTGTTACTCCGGAATCTTTTAACGCATTAGCACAACAAACAATTGTTTTATCAATAACAGGTTTTATTATTTCCTCAAATTCAGATTTAGTGAGGGTTATATTTTTATTGTTAAAATTTATAGAAAAATTATCGGCAGCTGATAAATATTTTTTTGCATTTTCTGCTACTATCCGTAATTGTTGTTTGGTTGTTTCGTCGCTGGCTGAAAAATTATTTTTTGTAATCCAGTAATTAGCAATAGCCATGTCCAAATCATCGCCGCCTAAAAAAGTATCCCCGTTGGTAGACAATACTTCAAATATGCCATTGTTGATGGTGAGAATAGAAATATCGAAAGTACCACCACCAAAATCATACACGGCAATTGTTTTTACATCATCTTTATGCAAACCAAAGCCATAGGCCAAACTGGCCGCAGTGGGTTCATTGATAATTCTCAGCACATCAAGCCCTGCTAATTTACCGGCATCCCTTGTAGCCTGGCGCTGTGCATCATTAAAATATGCAGGCACTGTAATTACTGCTTTGCTCACTGTAGTTTTTAAAATATGCTCCGCCTGAATTTTTAATTGCTTTAAAATTAGCGACGACAAATCTACAGGAGAATAAAATTTATCCTCTACCTGCACTTTAACCAGCCTGCCTTCGTCATCAATAATTTTATAGGCGAGAGCAGATGCATTTGCTGCTACATCATGGTACGTTTTACCCATTAAACGTTTTGCTGAAAAGATGGTATGTGCCGGATCTGAAATTAAATATTGTTTTGCGTCATCTCCCACAATCAAATTTCCTTCTTTATCAAAATGAATAACAGAAGGCACCAGTGAGCTCCTGTTATGTTCTTTAAGTGCTACAGGTGTTTTACTTTCGGGATGTATGATAGCCACCAAACTGTTGGTAGTGCCTAAATCGATACCTACAATAATCTCGTTTTGCTGCAAACTGCCTGTGGCTATATTGATAGCTATTTTAGCCATTTATTTTTTTTTGCAAAGTTAATGAATAACTGGGTTTGTATATTACAGTAATTAAATCTAAAACCTTTGCATTTACCAGCATAAATAATTAAAGTTGAGAAAAGGTTTTAAAGCACTAATTATATCTTTATACAATTAAAAATGATACAGGCAAATAAGTTACAGCTCTAAAATCATGTTTAGAACTTTATAATAAGTAATTAAGAAAATGTATTTAGCAATTAAAAAAACGGTCAGTTTAATTATTATTGCTGCTTTTTGGAGCATCCCTTTTACTGTATTGTACATATTGCTGAACCAAATTGGTGCAGAACCGGCTAAGTTTATACCCGCTGTATATTTTGTTTTTTTGATTTTTTCAATTTCACATAAAAAATACTGGTCCTTTCAAACATTCAGGAATAAAAGAAAAACTTTGAAGTTTTTATTAATTTTTTTCTTTTCGGTAATATTTTGCATGTATTTAAACAGTTTAATTTACCGGTCGCACAAATTGTATGACTATTTAGTGGCTGAAAAAAAGAATGGCTGGGAAGGTATTGCCCATGAGGCAGATGACACACTTGGGTTTAAACCTGTGGCAAACACAAAGGCTTACAGAACTTTTTCTATCGGAGATAAAATACCAGTATTTTACAATAAAAATGGATTTAGAGTGCCTTTAGCTGATATCAATAAAGAGGATACCCCAAACAAAACAGATTTATTATTTCTTGGTTGTTCATACACTTTTGGGGACGGTTGTAATGCAGAAGAAACATTTCCATACCTTGTTGCTAAAGATACCCGCCTCTCCTGTATTAATGCAGGTGTTTGCAGTTATGGTCTGTCGCACATGTTAATTCTTGCCGAAAAACTTATTCCAAAGTACAAGCCAAAATATGTTATTCTTCAATATAGTGAATGGCTTGCAGCAAGAAGTATAAGTTTATATGCACCGGCGTATTACACGTATTTACCCACTCCCTACTTTATTGAAAAAAACAATAGTTATGTTTTGCAATATCCCGGTTTTAAAAGTCAGTCATTTAATCTGGATTCCAGGGAGATTAAAGGATTTTACCAGGGAAAGTTCATTAAATTTTTATTCCAAAAAGGCTTATTATTTTATTTGAAAGAAGACTGGTTCTACCAAATAAACAAAATTTCTATTATAACAAACAAACGTTTACAGCCATCAAATAAAATTGATGAGATAGAAAATTATGCCTACAATAAAATAAAACAAATAGCAGAAGCTAATGGATCAGCCGTAATAATTTTAAACTTAGGAAATATTGAATACACAAAAAAATCTCACCAACTTTTTTATAACTCAAATATTAAGTATGCAGAAGCGGATTCTGTTTTGAATAATTATTTAGCAACAAGTACAACTAAAGATTTTGCTAAGGAATTTAATATTTGGGGATTTATCGGTAAAGATAGTATTGTTGTTGATGCACACCCAAATTCTAAAGCTCATCGTTTAATAGCCAACAGCATAATAAAAGTTATACCAATTAGACATTGAATCTATACAATAAAAAGATGTCAGGAGCCTGTCGAAACCGGTGCTGAATTAAACCCGCCTTCGACAAGCTGCTAATGACACATTACGCACACTTTTGTATTTCAGTTAGTTGCATATCATGTTTTTTAGCCAGCTTTTTTAATAATGTTATTTCTTTTTGTTTTTTTTGTTCTTCATATTTTTTAATTCCGTACTCTACATATTCATTTCCTTTAGTTATGCTATCGTAAAAAGCCTCTGCCACTTTTCTTGCTCCTGCTTTATAGGCTACTGATGCGCCTCTTTTAATTTTTAATTCTCTTATAAACTGCCCTATTGCTATAAATTTACTGTTCTCCAGCGATTGTGCTACTTCTTTAAAAATTTGCCCGGCTTTGTTACAAGGTGCTCTTTTTACAAACTTATTCAATTTACCACTTTGATTTCGCCCAGATGATAAACTGCACCAACTTACAAAATGTTTTCTTGTTTCAAAACGGCTCATATCTATTCCTGTTTCTCCCAGCAGGCGCAACAATGTATAATTATTTATACCCGATATTCTTGATACATCCACACCATACAGTTTTACCAGCATATCTTGTAACCCGTCTATTTTTGGCTTATGATGACGTATCTTTTTTTGTGAGTTTGGTTTATAATCTACCAATTCTTTTTCTTTGGTTAATTCATTAAGCAATGTGCTTATTCTTTCATCTATTTGTGCTATTCGTTTTTCATGTTCCTCCCACAGCTCTATATTTTTGCTTAGCATAAATAACCAGGTATCATTATAATTTGCTTCTAAAGATTTTTTTACAGCATCTCCTTTATTGTTTATTATTTTTTTATCGCACAGGGCTAATAACTTTTCTGCATCTCTTTCTCCGCCTGTAATTGCCTTCAGCATTTTCATGCCGCTGGCTCCATGTATCTCGCTTATGGCATGCCCTATTTTAATATTCATCAATTCTAAACATTTATGCATTTTGTTTACATAAGCAGTCCCATATCAATTATATCCAAACGTTCCCTTACCAAAAAACGTAATTCATACAATTTTCCTTCGGGTATAAAACTTTCTTTGGTTAATCCTGCAGAAAATATTTTTTGTATCCACTTACAATCACTTACATCTGTTTTCCTGCCTTTGCGTTGCTTTATCTCTGCCGGGTTTATTAGCGATACTTTAATCCCGAAGCTTCCAGCATATTATAAAATGCAATCCAGTAAACACCGGTAGCTTCCATAGCTACCCTGCTCACTTTTTCATTAAGCAGGTATTCAATACATTGATTGTAATCGGCAGTACAGGTGCCAAAACTTTCTACCTTTACGCCATCAACAGATACATAAATCATTTCGCTGCCAACATCAATGCCTGCGGCTGATTCACAAAGGAAAAAAGCTTTGCTTTTTTTTTACTTCATGACCTTTGAGCCTTGGTGGCAAACCTTTTTCGCAGCGAAGCTGAGAATTATTATTCTTACTGTCATTGACAAAGAGCTTAAATTTTTTCTTTTATGAGAGCCTCAGGCTGACAGTGTGATTTTAATGTCTAACTGGTATTATAAACAGATAAGTATTTCTACATTAAAAGAGGCTGTCTCAAAAGTACCAGCGTTTGTCATATTGAGTTTATCGAAATATTACAAACGCTGGCAAACAAATCTGTAAACATTTCGATAAACTCAATGTGACAGATTTGTTTGCTTTTGAGACAGCCTCTTTTTTATTGATAAATTTTTTACATTATCTTATCAGCACCATTTTACCATACCCTTTGTTAAAATACTTATCGGTTTTATCACCATCGGCCTGGTATTTATCCAATGATTTTCCATTAAGATTAGTAAGTACCCTGTACAGGTAAACACCATTTGCCAGCTTTTGACCGTACATATCAGTTCCATCCCATTTAAAATCAGTAATATTTCTTCCAATATGCAATGGGCCCAACTCATCTTTAGTTATTTCCCTTACCACTTTACCCGTAATGGTTAAAATTTGTATCCTTATGTTTTGCGGCACTTCGCTACCGGTTACAGTAAATAAAAATGCTGTTGAAGTGGTAAATGGATTAGGATAATTAAGCAGGTTTGATATCATGGGTTTGTTAATAACATTAAACATAACACGATAGTCCAGTGAGCCTGCTTTATTACCAATTACATCTTTTCCCGAAACAATTAATTCATATTCGCCATCAATGGGGAAATAAGGCATAAAATCGATGCTGGCACTGTTTTCTCCGCTTCCCAAATTTGCAGGGTTAAAACGCATTGTATCGCCAAAATTATAGTTATGCAAAGTATTATCAGGGTAGCGAACCTGCACTTTTATTGATGCGGTATCTGTTAATGCTAATGTTTTACTTTCGTCTTTTAATTTTATATAAATGTGTGGCTTAGCCGCTATAATATCTTTGTTTAAAATGTGTACCCCATCAAAAGTTACATCAAGCAAAGGATTAAAATTATCCGGCCTTACATAAAAATCTTTAAACAATACATTATTAAAATGCAGTTGCTCCGGCTGATCGTTATTTGGGTTAACATCCACAAATAAAGTATTGTTACCGGGATAATCTTTGGTATCTATTTTAAACTGCACACTAAGTGTATCGCCTGCTATTAGTATTTTACCATTTGGAATATTAAGTGGATGTGGCTGATTATTATAATCAGTAATTACAGCTTTAAATTTCATAGCACTGTCAAACTTTGCAGGGCTTATATTTTTAAAGGCCACTTTAAAATCTATTATTTCTCCCTGGTCCACAGTATCTTTCATTTGATACAAAATATTACCTGCTATTGCACCTTCCGGAACTACCTGCCCGTTTACACGCCAGTAATTTAACTGGTAAGGCGTGGCCACACTAAAATCGCTGTTATACATTTTTAACTGAATGTAAGGATACAGGTTTGCATCAACAAAATCTAAAGTGGTATCCCTTGCAGAAGTTATAGTTTTTAACAAAGTTGAAGTTCCTGCATTATTAATTCCGTACACACCTATATTAGTGATATCCTCCGTTGGATTTTCGAGACTGCTGCCACGCCAGTGTAAAAATTCCCACTTTTTTGATGGCCCAAAAACAGGTGAGCTGATTGTACCTTCGGCCTGCTTACCAGAAATGATAGTTTCATAATTATGCTTTTCATGTTCCATTATTAAAACCATAATTAGGGGCATAACTGTTATCATTCTTTTTGTAAACAAATGTCCATAAACGTGGCCTGCTAAAAGAATCAACTTCGGCAAACCCAGCATTTTTAAGTTTATCAGTTAAAGAATTACCCGGCGCCATATGCAGCTTCGTCCTGCAGTTTCCAATCTTGTGCATATGTCCATGGGAAAGTTGGATAAACATTAGGGTTAGACATTGCAATTCTTAAAACCACATAATAACCCTGACGGTATAGAGTCCATAAAATCCCTAATCTTTTTTCGGTTTAATAAACCTGTTGCCGGAGTAGGATTATTAGTGTAAGGAAATTCAAAATCATATTGTGTTGTTGTTGAACATGGATTTACACTTCCCCATCTGCCTGGCGAGCCAGGCAGGGCATTTATTACTGGATTAAGCGAAGCCGGATTAAACAAAGTAAAAACAAAACTTTGCCCAACGCAATCATCCTGAATATACTGTGCCCCATTTATTTGCAAATTAAACTCATTACCTTCTGACAAACTTGTAGGATACATTCCATTGTTAGTAACTATTGCCGATATTCTGGGATTAAATTTTGTATATCCTGAGGCACTGTCCAATGTCATACTAGTGTATCCCGATTTAAAATGCTGGAACAGATGAGACTGGTTCCACCCATTTGTGGCAGCGGGTAAATACACAAAAGATGATGTGTTCCAAATAACTACGGCATTGCCAATTGGCACCATCGAAGTTCTCCAGTAATACACTGTACTATCGGTAAAAGTTATATTGGTGGGTTTAAACTCAACCACCCCACCAACACCCGATGCATTAAATGATTTTTTGAAAGATGAGTTAAATAATTCTGTAGTATCAATTTCCATTACATACTGACGCAATGAACCTAAAGGATTTGCGGTGCTTGCTGTATAAGTAAGGTTTTGCTGGTTAACAATAGAGAAATTATATGGATACACTGGTCGCAATTCATCTTCGTAAATATAAAATTCTTTTTCTGCCCCATTATTCATTTCAGATAAGTTCGGACACCCTGTTATCAACATCAACTGTAACAATTATTTTATTTAGCCCTTTATCAGTTCCGGGATTAATGGGTACTACCAAAACTACCGAATCGCTGTATTTTATTGCACGGATAAGCTGGTTGTATAAAACTTTAATGCTGTCGTTAGGCAGTTTACGCTTTACCGTTACCCTCATAGAATCATTAATAGCCATGCCTATATTCAGCATTTTAACATTAAGGTTAAAACTGTTATCAACAACCGAAATTATCGAAGGACTTATTTTTATAAGTTGTTCTTCTATAACATAATCTGGTTTGGCATGAGCATTAACCCTTAAAGCAGGATCGCCATGCAGTGCCAGCTCTTCCAGATGTATTCTTGTATAATAATCAAGTGATGGATTGGTACCACCTAAGTTCTGCGTAATTTTTTTAATTTGATCGCCAACAGCACCACCATAATTCTTTTTACAGAATTCGTTATAAAAACTGGTGTTGTAATAATCCAGAAAAGGTTCAATACCAAAATGGGTGTCGGCAAAAAAAGCAATACTCCCCTTTTGTTTTGTAAAAATATATTTTTCTGATAAAGACATGCTGCCGGATATACGATTTGGATCGAAGCTGTAAAAATTACCGGCACTGCAGCCACTTACATTAAAGAAAGGATATTTGCCCTGGTTTAGATAAGTATCAGGATTACTGAGGTTAAATGCCAGTGTATTTGCAGATGAATGGCCAAAATAGGTGATAAAACCCAGGCCTTCTTTAAACAGTTGATCTATACGGTTACTGTTAGCTTCCTGCACGGCACCCGTACCCGATTTTGCAAAAGTTTCTACGTTGGCACCATACAAAGTATCTTCTGCCACAACTTTATATCGATTTAAATGACCCCTGAAAGCAGCTGTTTCTACACTGTCAATACCACCAGAAATGTGGATCATATTTTTCATCCAGGCTTTATTAGCAACGGTTTGGGTTGTTGATTTTTGTGACAGCTCGTACTCTTTCATTTTTTCAAGATAATTGGCTACCTCGTTTCCATTAATTGCACCAATACGGCCAACAGGAATAACTGGCACAGTTGTACCGGGATTACTTACCAGCAAAATATCTGAAGCCGGCCAGCCAAACGTAGGCACCAAATTAAGTTTATCAGCATCGGGGCTTGCCTGATTAATTTTATAATCGTTATAAGTAACAGCTCTGCCTATTAAAAAAACAAATTTTGGTTTGGCTGCAAACTGCTGATCGGCATAGCGGGCAAAATCTCTTATTGCAACCGGGTGTTTGTTAATACCAAACGCAAACTGCTCTGTAATTTCATCAATATTATACACTTTTGCATTATAACTGCCACCAGCAACCGAACTGCGGTATTGGCGGTACTGATCTACATAATTTACACCTGCCCCATTATTATACAATGCCGGATTGCTTATAATAATATAATCGGCCTGGTTTGCAGCAATAGAGAGATTTAAAAATGTTTTTTCAGTTACACCAGCAACAGCATTGATATTAGTTTCGTGCTGGCTTATTAAATTAAATTTTCTAACTGGGCTGGATGATGGAGGTAAAGCAAATTTTACCTGGCCTGGTGTACTTATATCGCCTAAATACCTGCGGCCATCAGTAGCATCATACAATATTGGCTCAAGCCCGCCTGTATTAAAATTATCAATTACGATATAATTACCCGAAGCCGAAGGGCCTAATTCAAAATAAAAATTCTTTTCGTTATTAAAATTAAAAATAGCCGGATAAGTAACTGAAAAAGTAGAAACAACAACACGATCGCTGCCTGGATTGGATGAGTTTTCACCTTTTATACTCACATTAATAAATGAAGGGCTTGTAATTATTGATAAGGGTAAATTGCGTACCGTATCTTTATGATAATTGTTATAAGGCATTGGATTTACAGCTGGCAATACACTGGTATTATTAATTTTTGCACCTAAATCTCTTGTAAAAAGGGGCGAATTACCAAATGCCGCCACTGTAAACATAACGCTGTTGGCAGGGCCACCTGCATACCTGTTAGTTCCATTAAAACCAGTACTCAACGCACAGCAGGTATTTATATCATTACTTGTCCAGCCTTCCCCTTTATCATAAGCTGATGAATAAACATTTTCGGCACCCAAAGGGGAAGTAAGTCCACGGTTTAACTGGCTTTTATAATGTGCTTCTACCCTACGCATAAAATAAGTTTCAGCCGGCAACACATTTCCAGCTACTGGATTAGCAGTTGCAGTATATCTTAAATTTACACCTGAAGTATTTACCGTTAAATAATAGGTTGCTGTATCAGAAAATAAACTGTACTTATCATCTAATTGATAGGCTGTATCCCTGTATAAAGTTTTGTCTGCTTTGCCGTCGTTCATTTCTCCCCAAAACTCAATATAGTCTCCAGCTCCTAATATACCCGTAGCTACAGAAGTGTATAACCTTACTTCTTTTCCATTACGCCAAAGCTGAAAGTTTTGTGCCGGGGTACTTGCCAAACCTGCGGTTGCCAGAACCGGCTGTGCAATACGGCAAAGGGTATCTTTGGTTAATTTAAATTTATAGTAGGTTTTATTATAGTCTATCCAGCTGTTATTTAATTGCGAAAAGCCTGCAACAGCAAGCATAAAAATAACTGCAGTAAATAAAAATTTTTTCATAACAGGTTCAATTAAGTTTTATTCTTTTTCTTTTTTTACCAAATTTATGCGTAAAGAAAATATATGGGTATATAATGGATTAGATTGATTGGCAAGGTTGGTAAAGGCATAATCTATCATTACGTTTTTTATTTTAAAGCCTGCACCAACACTGGGCTGGTATATCCACACCTGCTTTTTGTTAGTAGTATCACCATCTGCCAAAGCTTTCTGAAAATTTGTAACGCCACCTCTTACAAAAAATACATCTTTTATGTTTGCCTCAAGGCCCACATGAGGATCTATGCTTACCGGGTTGCTGCTTATTACCGTATTTCTTTTACCGTCAAATGTCACATCAAGGTTTGCTTCTGCCATAAGTTTTACGGCCTTGCCCAACCTAAAATTATAGCCGCCGCCAATTACAATACGGGGCGCCGTTAGTTCGGTAGATTTAACCGGTATTTCGTTATTGGTTAAATACAAAACTTCTTTTTCTTTATCGGTAAATTTAAACGACCATGCGTTGAATGTGGTAGTTAAATCTCTTGCCACCACACCAAAATGCCCCTTTTTTCCATGCATTTGAATGCCGGCATCTATACCAAAGCCCCATGCTGTGGCAAATGTGCCCACTTTACGGTAAATTACTTTTGCATTTACGCCAAAACTTATTTTTTTAGTTTCGGTGGCCTTAATGCTTTGTGCAAACGAAAAAAGAAATGCCCAATCGGCAGAAGAAAAAGTTTTAATATTATTGTAATTGAAATTGCCATCGGGCTCTACCAGGTAAAGCGTATTAGGAATATCATCTACTGCAAAACGAAGCACCGATAAACCAATTGTTCTTTTGTTATCCTGAATGGGAATTGCTAATGCTGCATAATCGTATTTAGCAATGCCTGCAAAATAATCGGCATGCATTAAATTAAGATTTGGATTATCTTTTACACCTACTAAACCAGCAGGGTTCCAGTAACCTGCCGTGGCATCGTTTGCCGAAGCTACCTGAGCGTTGCCCATTGCAAGGCCTCTTGCACCAGCACCAATATTTAAAAATTCGTTGGAGTATTTTCTAAACTGTGCAAAGCTTATTGCCGGATAAAGCAACAGCAAGAGCAAACCAGTTTTGGCATATAATCTCATAAATATTATTTGGGGGTTAGCCGTGAATTTTAAAGGATATAGACTTAAACGTAATAATACTTGGCAAATTGTGTTAATATTCTAATTAAAATTAAGGATTTATATAGACAACAAATACAATATCTTATCCCCTTTTACCTTACCGCAATTTTAAAGAGTCTTTTTGTAATTGATTGGATGCTTTGAAGTTGAAAAATTATTTTGCAACCTGCCGAATCTGTGGTTTTATCATTTTTTATAAGCATTTTTGCCAAAATGTTTACAGCTTAAATACGAAAACAACAAGCACAAAGTTTTATAAATAATTTTTATGCAGGATTTAATTGAGGAATTACAATGGCGGGGTATGATACAGGATATTATGCCCGGTACAAAAGAACAGTTAAACAAGGAAATGACAACGGCTTATATTGGTTTTGACCCTACTGCCGACAGTTTACATATTGGCAGTTTAGTGCCCATCATTTTATTAATACATTTACAAAAAGCCGGGCATAAACCCGTTGCGTTAGTTGGTGGTGCCACAGGTATGGTTGGCGACCCAAGTGGTAAAAGCGAAGAACGTAATTTATTAAGTGAAGATATTTTAAACCATAATGTGGCTTGTGTAAAAGCCCAGTTAGAAAAATTTTTAGATTTTGATGCCGGCAAAAAAAATGCTGCAGAAATGGCCAATAATTACGACTGGTTTAAAGATTTTTCTTTTTTAAATTTTATACGTGATGTAGGTAAACACATTACTGTAAACTACATGATGGCCAAAGAAAGTGTAAAGAAAAGATTAGATGGCGAAGCCGGTATGAGCTTTACTGAATTTACTTACCAGCTGGTACAGGGCTACGATTTTTACTGGCTGTATAAAAATAAAAATTGTAAACTGCAAATGGGCGGCAGCGATCAATGGGGTAATATTGTTACAGGCACCGAACTAATAAGAAGAAAAGATGGTGGCGAAGCTTTTGCATTTACCTGCCCTTTAATAAAAAAAGCAGACGGTGGTAAATTTGGCAAAACCGAAAAAGGAAATATTTGGTTAGATGCCGGTAAAACTTCGCCCTACCAGTTTTACCAGTTTTGGTTAAACGCTAACGATATTGATGCCGAAGGATGGGTTAAAATTTTTACTTTTTTAGATAAGGTGACCATTGATACTTTAATTGCCGAACATAAAAAAGATGCGGCCAAAAGGATATTACAAAAAACGCTTGCTAAAGAAATTACTGTTTTTGTACATGGCGAAAGCGAATACAATAAAGCTATTGAAACAACTGATAAATTATTTGCCAATACTAATGCCGCAGCCGAAGATTTAAGTGAAAATGATTTGAATAATATGGAAGGCATTGTTAAAAACAATTACCCTGCTGCTAAAATAAAAGAAGGCGCTGCAGTTATTGATTTTTTAGTTGAAACCGGAATTTTTCCCAGTAAAGGAGAAGCCAGGAAGATGATACAAAATGGTGGTGTAAGCATCAACAGAAAAAAAATTGAAAGCACAGAGTTGAAAGTTGAAAGTGAATTACTGTTGCACAACAAATACTTATTAATACAAAAAGGAAAGAAGAACTATTATTTGATAGCCTGCAATTAAAATACGTAAAAATCGTTTCAGAAATATTTTACCACCAGTTAACAACCGCTAAACCATTTTAATGAAGAGCAGCAAACCAATTTACTTTCCAGGGTTAAACGGATTAAGGACATTGGCTGCTTTGTCAGTTGTTATTTTTCATCTTACAGTAAATTTTTATAAATTTAATTTAAGCCCTTACCTCTTTGGCACTTTAGCCGATGGAAAACCCAAGGGCTTTGCCATGGCTGGCTTTGGCGTTACTATATTTTTTGCATTAAGTGGTTTTTTGATTACTTATTTATTACTCGCCGAAAAAAAGCAACAGGAAATAAATATCAAAAATTTTTATTTCAGGAGGCTGCTGAGGATCTGGCCTTTATATTATTTGTATTTGGCTGCTGCAGTTGTGGTAATTTTTTATTTCAACCTTTATTTTAATGGCGGCACCCTTTTACTGTATATATTTTTTGCAGCAAATTTTCCTTTTATTTTAGAAAATATCCCTTTTATTGCAGAATCTACATTACCCTATTTAAAACATTACTGGTCGCTGGGTGTAGAAGAACAATACTATTTATTATGGCCCTGGGCGGTAAAAAAAATAAAAACCAAACTACACATTTTTGTTATTGCTTTTATTGTTGTGTTTATACTGTTAAAATGTTTTTTTCATTTTTTTTATATGAAAACGATAGTTGCGGCAAGCTTTAATGTTATTCGTTTTGATTGCATGCTTATCGGCAGCCTTGGTGCCATTTATTATTTTAATCAGCAGGCTTTATTTTTAAAAATTGCAGGTTCCAAATTTGCGCAGGCTATTGCATGGACCGTTATTTTACTTTTACTGCTCAACAAATTTCATATTGCCTCTGTAATTGATCATGAAATAGTAAGTGTAATAACTGTTATTCTTATAATTGGGCAAATAACTGTAAAAAACAGGCTGGTAAACCTTGATATTAAAATTTTTGATTTTTTAGGTAAGATATCATACGGGATCTATGTTATTCATCCGTTGATTATTTTCTTTTCGGCCATGCTTTTAAAAGATATCCATCTTACGCCAGTACTTAAATATATTGTGGTGTACACATTTGTAGTTGGGGCTACCATTTTGCTCTCCTGGTTATCTTACGAGTATTTTGAAAAACGTTTCTTAAAAATTAAGGCAAGGTTTACTGCGGTGGCCAGTTCAAATACAAGAATTGATAACGAAAAATAACACTGTAACTGCTATTTTATTTTAGTAACCCTTATAATTACCCCAAGTTTTTGGCTTACTAAAAAATATAAGCCCGAAACTTTTCCAGTTAAATCAATTGTGGCGGATGTTCCGTTAAAAACCATTTTATCAATCAACTTGCCATAGCAGTTTAATAATAAAAATTCTTCCGCCAATAATATTTCTTTCTGAAATATTATTGTAGTTTTTCTCACAACAGGGTTTGGAAAAACAATTACATGCTGTTTTTTACCGGGGTTAGTTAGTAAAATAGTATTACTTAACAAAAATTTTCCATCAACATCAATTTGTTTTAACCGGTAGTAATAATGTTCATTCGCCAGGCTGTTATCAACAAACTGATACTGCCGTTCTCCATTACTGTTTCCTGCACTAATCACTTCGCCTGTTTTTTCAAAATGTATTGCATCTGTGCTTCTTTGTATTTCAAATAAGCGGTTGTTGATTTCAGAAGCTGTACTCCAATAAAGAATATTAGCAGTTCCATTTGCTCTGCCAAAAAAACTAACAAGGCGTATGGGTAAAACATTAGAATTAAATTCATAAGCACCCATATCTACTACTGCATTAGCAATCCGGTTATAGTTTCTTATATCAAATAATGGAACACTGGTATTATCACCGGCATCAATACCGGCAGAACTAATTTGCAATTGCAAACCATCATCATTTGTAAGCCAGCAATTATCTATACCGTCAGCATCACCCATATTTATAAAAGAAGGAGCAGTAAAAATATTTCCTGTACCCGGCCCTGTAATTGTGTGCGGAGGGTTTTGATTTGTAATATCAATTAATGCATAAGTTGCATCAAGGCTTCCTCCACCTAAAGTATAAAACTGCGGCCCGGTACCGGATGCAGTATTGCCCCAAAAAATACTGTTGCGTACAACAGGTGTTGCAGTACCAGAACTACCCGAAACAAAATTGGTACGGTCGCATACAATACCACCGCCATCCACCGATGAATTATTTACAAAAACAGCATTTAAAATTGTTGGGCTTGCATTGCCATTGCCACCGCCCCAGCAATACATAGCTCCTGCCCTGTCTGCTGCTGTATTACCATAAAAAATACAATTGGTAATAACAGGACTTGCATTACCGTTATATCCAAAATTATCAATACCGCCACCTCCGCCTGTTGCTGTGTTAAATGAAAAAATGCAATTGGTAATACTGGGGTTTGCATTACCACCATTTTGTCCATGATTAAAAATACCGCCGCCAAATAATGCTGTGTTGTTAGTAAACAAACAGTTTCGTATTGTGGGGCTGCATATACCGCCGCTTGCTGCATTGTTTAGCATACCGCCGCCAAGGCTGCGGTTATCGTTACCCAGCAAATCAAAATTTGCATTTGCCCCGGTAATAGTAAATCCATCTAATATGGCGGTGTTGTTTAAGCTGCTATTATTTATTACATGATAGCTGTTATCTGCAATACCGGGTAAATTAATTTCAGCACTTAATACAGATGTGAATCCGCAAGAAAAATTTCGTTGTGATAAAGTAGTTTCTGATCCGGCAAAACTTCCGTAGATAGCTACTCCATTTATCATGTTGAAATAAATATTTCTGTTAGCTGTATTAGTGGTAACATATGTTCCTGTTGCTACCCAAACTTCATCGCCAGATACAGAGCCATTTATAGCAGCTTGTAATGATGTGCCGGAAAAAGCATTGGCCCAGGTGGTGCCATTCATTAATCCGGCACCGATGGGAGTAATATAGCGTATCACTGCACCTGCCTTCTGAAACAGATAAAGGATAATGAATAAGAAAAGCGCACTTTTTCTCATAAGAATTATTGAACATTAACAAAAAGTACTTTTCCTTTTGATCCATTAGCTCCCGGGGCACCTGCTATACTATTAAATCCTGAAACAGCGACTGACCAACCAAGACTATGCGCTAATCCGCCTAAAGGATCTTCAATATCCCGTATAAAAAACCAACCACTTGAACCATCTGTCTGGTATAGATTTGCAATACCTTTACTCGTAGAATTTCCATCATGAAAAGGAGATCCCACAATTACAAATGTCCCGCTCACTGATACAGAGCGGCCATAGGCGTCATCGGATTCTAAATTGGTACCTAATATGAGACGAAGAACAACATCTGCAGCCCATGTAGTGCCGTTGAACCGATAAGCCATTCCATCATTGTGACCACCTATAGCAGCGTAAATACTATCAACAGCAACAGAAAGCCCGAACTCTCTATCCTCCAGTAAACGGGTAAGCGTTTGCATATGCGACCAGGAAGTACCCACCCGTTCAAACATATGTGCAGAGCCGGCATTATTATTACCACTTACATCATCACGGGGAGCGCCGATAACCGCATAGAGCCCTGCAATACCAACTGATCTGCCAAAGTTGTCATCAGCTGCACCCGAGGGCAGCGTTCTATAATCCTGTTGCGTCCACGCAACACCTGACCTGACGAAAAAAAATGCTGTACCCTGGTTTATGTTAGCGCCAACATCGTCGTTGGGAGAGCCTACTACACAATAATTGCCATCAATAGAAACACTATAACCAAAATTATCGTCAGACTGTAAACCGATGGCGGGAAGAATAGATTGTTGTGTCCAGTTGGTTCCGCTACGAATAAAAATATATGCACTGCCTCTGTCTGAACCGGCGCCATCATAATCAGGAGCGCCAACAATTGCATAATCACCACTGATAGAAACACTAAAACCAAAATGATCCCCCGCAGAACCGTTAGAGGCAATTAGTTTTGCCTGCTCTACCCAGGCTGTGCCATTAAAAAAGAAAATATATGCACAGCCCTTATTAAAAACAGCGCCTTCATCATCATAAGGCGCTCCTATTATCGCATAGTTACCACTCATATCAACACTATAACCAAATTCATCTCCGACCTGTCCATCGGATGCGACCGCTTCTATTGGTACAATAATATCAGGCTCTGTTGTACTTTGAAAGAAAACCCAGTTAGTTCCATTGAACATGCACAGCGTTTGTTTGTTTGTGTCAAATACAAATAAACCGGCTTTCGGATTTGCTATGGCATTTCGTTGTATAGTTGTCATTGAAGGAATGCCCAGACCTTTTGAATTGCTTACTACATCAAGCATAGCGCTGTTGTGTGGTGTATTAGTGCCGATGCCAACGTTTTGGGAAAAAGCCGACAAGGCAAAAAAGAAAAAAAAGAAACAGGCTGCAACCAGTTTTTGTAATATCATTTTTTTTCTGCGTTTTGAAACCGGTATTATTTTTCCATCCTGCAGCGCAACAGTTTTTTTTATACACATATAAGGCTGCAGGTAATGATTGTTTACTAAATGGCTGCGGTGCAAACGTGTAAATGATTCTTTTTGCAACTGCTCCTCAAACCAGCGCAACAACTTGGCTGTAACCATTGTATTTCCATTACTTAAAAAAAGCCGGCAATAGTTGGAAGAAGCTTCCACCCGTATGATATCTTTTGTATCAATAAAATATTTGCCTTTTGCTGTATGCAGCATAAGCTTATTCATAGTATTTTTTCTTTAGTGTTTTGTTTTGCTGGTTTTAATAAAAGGGCAGCATGTGAAACTAACAAGTAAAAAAAATATATACCGGCAATTTCAATCAAAACCAAAAAAAATTCAACAAGGGGAAAACAGGCCGCAATATTTCAACCAAATGCAGGAATATTTGAAACGGAGCCGTTTATTTAGAAATAATTTTACCGCTGGCTACCAGTTGTACAAAACTATCACGTTCATTGCGGCTGATAGGGAGTTCAGCCTTATTAATCTTTACTGTAAAGCCTTCAATACTTGTAATGGCTTTTATATTTACAATATAAGAACGATGGATACGGTAAAATTTTCCGGTTGGCAATTTTTCCTCCAACCCGGAAATAGTATGATAGGTAATGACTGATTTATCTTTTGATACAATTTTTACATACTCCTTTAATGCTTCGATATATAATATTTCTTCAAATAAAATTTTCACCAATCCTCCATCTGCTTTTACAAAAAAGAAATCGTTGGTGTCTGAATTTGCAACTGCTTCTGCTGCTTCAGGCATAGCCGAACGTAAAAATTTCCAGGCTTTATTTACAGATAATAAAAATCTTTCAATGGCAATGGGTTTCAGCAAATAGTCAATAGCATTGGCCTCAAACCCTTCCAGGGCATGCTCCCGGTAAGCAGTGGTAAATATTACTGCCGGAGGACTTGTCATTGTTTTTAAAAATTGGAAACCGGTAAGGCCCGGCATATTAATGTCAAGAAAAACTAATTCAACCGGTTGCAACATAATCCCCTTTAATGCTTCTTTTGCATTTTTATAATTACCCTGCAATAAAAGCCTGTCATCCTGGGTAATAAAATCTTCCAGAATGTCACGGGCAATTGGTTCATCATCAATTATTGCACAACTTATTTTTTTCATGACAGGTTTAGTTTTAAAGTTACTGAAAAACGATTGTCTTCATGGTGTATTTGCATATCATATTTATTTTCGTATTGCAGGCTAAGTATATGTTTTACACTGTTAATGCCAATCCCATTTTTTGCAGTTGTATCATAATAACTGTTTTCAACTTTAAAATTCAGTTCTTCTTTTAGAATAAGCAGGCTTACATTCATCCAATTTTTATCCGACTTTTCTTTCATGCCGTGTTTAAAAGCATTTTCTACAAACTGTATAAGCAGCAATGGCAGGATTGTTTTATTGCCTGCATCTCCATCTACTTTCATTTCAATCAAAATATTTTGTTCGTACCTCAGTTTTTCTAATGCAATATAGCTTTGTAAAAAAATTATTTCCTGGCTAAGTAATACTTTGGGCTGGTTGCAGCCAACAATTACATACTGCATAATATTAGATAATTGAAGTAAAGCCCCCGCTAATTTTATACTATTTCTCCTGGCAAGTCCATATAGGTTATTCAAAGTATTAAAATAAAAATGCGGACTCAATTGCTGTTTCAGTAAATTAAGTTGCATATCCTTATTAATTACAGCCAGCTTAATTCTTTGCCGTTCTGCCCTCCGGAATTCAAAATAAAATTTTAACACATAAAACACAGATAACTTTACTACATATTTCCCTATATCCGGCCATGAGAAATATAGTAAGCCTTTAAATGAAAGTACCTCCGGTTTTTCTCCTATCAACCAGCCCTGCCCCGAATGAAATATTGCATACAGCACCCCAAGCCACAAAAAATGATGCGTTACAAATACAATTATATTCAGCAAGATGATTTTCCAAAGCCTTAAATAATAAACCTGATTTAAAAAGTACCACAGCAGCCCTGTAAAAATGATATGCTGCATCCAGTTAAAAAAATAAAATACCGGTGGCATTATACAGTTGGTACACTTACTTAAAGTGATAATATACTGAATAATTAAAATAAAAATTTCTACAACAGCATACACACAAAAAGAATATTGCCAAAATTTTTTGCTTCTGCTTTCGTCACCAGAAGAAAGAAAAACTGACTGCCGGTAAGGAATATTCGCTATTTTAAAATCAACTTTCTGCATCAAGCTTCAGGTTAAGTTTAAATTGATTGCTGCCATCCAAATAATGGAAAGAAAAACTTCCGGGGTACAGTTCTTTCAACCGCATATCCAGAATTCCTCCGGGCAATATCAACATTTTAGTTTGCTGCCCCAAATTACCCGTTACAATAAGCTGCATTTCAATACCTGAAAATTGTAACTGTATTTTATATTTCTTTTTCTCTGTAACAATTTCAGCCTGTATAATTTCATCAATTATGCCGGTTAAAAGCAGTGGAGCAATTTTTAGTTTTTGATGTTCGCCTGTAACTTCGGTTTCAAAATCTGTATAATTGACTATCTGCAGATTTTTCAATTGAATATAATTGTTTAGAAACAGAATTTCTTTTTTAACATCAGTCAGTTTTTCCTTTGCATCGTAAATAACATACTCCATTACTTTAGCTAATTGTAAAATGGGTGCCGCTGCGTTTACAGGTTTTTCATTTGCCACCTGCCGCAGGTGATGGAGTGTATTAAAATAAAAGGAAGGATTGAGATGCCATTTAAGCATTTTAATTTGTAATACTTTGTTGGCAATTGCCAATTCTATCCGCATTTTTTCTTCCTGCCGGTAATTATAAAAATAGGCAGCCAGGTAAAACCACGACAGCCGGAAAGCATGTTTGAGTAATTGATAATTGAGGTAAGAATAAATTGCACCATTGTCTAACACTGCCACCATCCGGCTATTATCGGTTCTTGTTACCTGCACTAAATGATTGTAGAGGTATCCAATTACTTCCTGTACAGGACCAAACCAGACATAACTGTAAACTATATAGAACCCAACGTTAATTAAGATCTGAACAAATATGCTTTTATTACCAACCCGCCAGGCCACCCACCATATTGGCACTATCAGCAGGCATTGAAAGAACCACATTATCAGGTGAATTTCTATAATGCTTATTGGCTTTGCTCCAAAATTATTTAACAAAAAAAAGAACAATAATTGTATGCATGCTTCAATGAGCGCATACAATACAAATACTTTTAACCAATATAATAACTGTAAATTAGTATGAAGTTGATGAAACATTTATCACTAATAAAGTTACACTATTGCATACAACTATAAAACATTGTAAAAATATTTCAATGGGCTTCAGAAATATTTCAACAAATCCTGAAAATTCTTCAACGAGTAAAATAATTATATTAAGGCGCCATCTTTTACTTAACCTCTTTAACCATTTTCCACATTTCATCCGCTACTAACTGATTCCCTTTTGCATTTAAATGCACCCTGTCTGTTGTTAGAGTTCCACGATCTTTGTTATCCGGATTATTCTTAAGATTGTATTCTAAAAATGATTTTCTTAAATCAACCAGTTGTAAATTATTTTTTGTTGCCAAATTGCGGATAATTTTGCTGTATTCATTCAAGTCGCCATCCTGGCTATTGCTAAAATCCGTCTTCTCCCCTATGGCTGCTGGCGTACACAATACCACTTTAATATTTTTATCTTTTAGTTTTTTTATTACTGCTGTATAAAATTTTTCAAACTTATCGGCATCAGTTCCTGTACCCGATGTTGCTTTGTGCCACACATCATTTACCCCAATATAAATAAACACTGCGTCAGGATTTTTGGCCAGCACATCATCTTCCATACGCAAATACAAATCGTAAATTTTGTTACCGCCAATACCTGCTCCAATAAATTCGTAATTTTCTTTTTGACCTTCTGCGGTACACATGCTGTCGATTCGTTTGATATATCCACCAGGATTTACTCCTGCCTGCGTAATAGAATCGCCAAAGAAAATAATGCGTTGCTTTTTTTGAGGAGGCATAAATGCGGCAATAAATAATACCATTAAAATAAATAGAAAATTTTTCATTGTATAAGTTTTGCTTTTGTACCTGGAAGCTCCAGCTTCCAGCCGTTATTTTTATTTGAAAGCTGGAGCTTCCAAACTACAAGGCTAAATAAGTCCATTTCCAGTCCTCCCATTTTTTTACCAACCCCGCCTTTACAGCATTTTGCAAAATGTAAAGTACAATTTTATCAAATTCGCCGGCTCTAACAATATGGTCATAAGATTCCGGTTCCCAAAAAGCGCCTTCTCTCTGCAAAATAATATTTGCTTTTTTAGCAGTAAAACTTTTATGCAATTGCATAATTTTATATAAATCAGTATCAATATCATTTACAGAAAATAAAGCATGTACATGGTTGCTCATTATTGTAAAACAATACAATTCAATTGCAGTTGTGTTAAGATGTAAAAGAGAGTCGTAAACTAATTGAGCTATTTCAGTTTGTTTTAACCAGTTTGGTTCATTTAAATTATTATCTAAAAAAGAATCATACTGAGCAAATAATTTTTTTTGCTGTATGTATTCATTTGCAGAAGTGTATTGCTTATCCCTGAATAATTTTTTTAAGGATTGCTGTTGTTGTAATTGAATTTGTTGAATTACTGAAACCGGAATAGAACCATACAGCCTGTAGGTTACAAAATAAATAGCGTTTGCAGTTTGTTTATGCGGAAGCTTTTGCCTGTAAAAAGGTTTTTGCATTTGTATCTGGAAGCTCCAGCTTCCAGCCTTTTAGTTTAAGTAATGAAAGTAACAATATTGCAGTAATTAACCAAAGCACACTTCAATTACTGGCTGGAAGCAGGAGCTTCCAGGTACACCACCTCAGGTATAAATTTTCTTTCTTTTACCAAAAACCCATTTCCTTTTTCGCAAACATGCACTTTTAAATTTTCTATGCTGAAGGGGTTGCCATCGGGTATGTCGGCAATATTACTGTAGCTAACATCGTGGCCATCTATAATAATTACACAGCCACTTCCTATCGCTTCCATTTTGTTTCCCTCTGTTATCAGCATACCAGTGTCTTCTCCTAAACCAATGCCTATACAACTGGGGTTACAGGCAACCGCTTGTGCAAGCCTTCCAAATCTGCCACGTTTTTCAAAATGAGAATCAATAATAACCGAATCTAAAAAACCCAGACCTGTGGTCATCTTTACTTCGCCTTTAAGATGTGCCTTTGCGGCATTACCTTCGTAAATCATTGTTTTACTCATTGCCATTGCACCTGCTGATGTGCCGGCAACAACAAAATCTTCATCGTGATAACGTTGTTTAATTATAGACAAAAATTCTGTGCCACCATCGGTTACACTTAGCCGCAGTTGATTGCCGCCGCTGAACATTACGGCATCGCATTCTTTTATTCGTTGCAAATAATCTGGATTGTTGGTATCGGCCCTGTTGCGGATGTGCATTAAGCCAATGTTAGTGCAGCCAATTTTTCCAAAAGCATTCAGGTAATTATCTCCTACTTCGTAAGGAATAGTGCTGGCGGTGGTAATAACTTCTATGCGGCTTAGTGGGCCTCCGGCTTCCTCTACAATGCGGCGAAGTATCCCTAATTCAAAAAAATTGAGGTTATTGCGGTTAAAATCGTCTTTATCAGTTTCTGTTCCTTTATCTTCTGCTCCTCCTATCGCAATCAATTTTCCTTTGGCAATTGGCATTTAATCTTTTTTGTTATTAACGCAAAAATAAGGGAATTCGTGTTTTATGCCTTTGGTATAGTTATTAACTGATGTTGATTACATGTAAATTAACCTTTTGCAAACTTTTCAATACCCTCCACAAGGCGGTCTAAATTTTTTGTGGTGGTATAAACATTTGGTGTAACCCGCACGACCATGAATATTTTCCCAGTTAATACCCACAGCGTGAATTTTATAATTTGTCCAGAGATAATTATCCAGTTCTGTTGGCTGTTTTTCCTTCTACACTTACCATACCAATGGCACAACCAAATTCTTTTTTAAAAGAAGTATGCAATTTTACTTTAGGGATATTTTTCACTTTTTCCATCCAGTAATTTTTTAAATAGAGCAAACGTTCTTCTTTTCTTTTTGCGCCTATCATATCATAAAAGTCGATGGCTTTATCGGTTGCCTGCTCAATGTAAAAAGGCCGGGTGCCCAAATGTTCAAACTTGCGGATATTATCTTCTTCTTTATCGCCTGCGCCAAACATGGGCCAGATATTTTTTATTTTTTCTTTACGCACATACAATAAACCTGTGCCAATTGGTGCACCCAACCACTTATGCAGACTGGTACCAAAATAATCACAGTTTAGCTCAGGTATTTTAAATTCAAATTGTGCAAAAGTGTGTGCGCCATCAACCAGTACTTCAATGTTTTTCTTTTTTGCAGCATCTGCAATTTTTTTAACCGGCATTTTCTGGCCAATCCAGTTTATCATGTGGGTTACCTGCACTACTTTAGTTTTTGCTGTAAATGCATCGGTGTATTGTTTTACCAAATAATTTTCATCTTCGCTGGGTAATTCCAGATTTATCCAAACCAATTTTATGCCTTCTCTTTTTTCTCTTTGTTTCCATGCACCAATCATGTTGGGATAATCTTGTTTTGCCAGCACCACTTCGTCGCCTGCTTTTAAATCAATACCAAAAATTATTGTTTCCAATGCTTCGGAGGCATTGCGGTGCAGGGCAATTTCTTCTGCATCGCAACCTGCAAGCTGTGCTAAATTTTTTCTTAACGGTTCTCTTCCCTGGTCAACCACACGCCACATAAAATAACTGGGGGCTTCGTTACTAATGTCGTAATATCTTTTCATGGCATCGGCAACTACTTTTGGAGCTGGCGATACGCCACCATTATTTAGGTTGATAAAATTTGCAGAGATGGTATAAGATTGCTGTACATAATACCAAAACTCATCGTCGCTTGCCAGATCAGCAGCATTAACATTTTCAATATTTTTTAAAGCAGCATTTAGATTGCGGCTCCATGCCGGTTGAAAGATATTTGCAGATAATGCTGCATGCTGATAAAAGGCTTATTTTATTGAGGAAATTGCGGCGGTTTGGCATAATGCTAATTTAAGCAAAAGAATTTTTACAAAGGCATAAAAAAATATATCTTTATAAAAACAAAAAAGATGAAGGATCTATCTGAAATAGAAAAATCTGTTGCAAAACTTCCTGAGGATGATTTTGCAAAATTCAGGCAGTGGTTTTGGGAATATGAAAATGAAAAATGGGATGCCAGGATTGAAAAAGATATTGCCGGTAAAAAATTAGATGGCCTTGCCAGTAAGGCTATAACTGATTTTAACAATGGCAAATACAGAAATTTATGAAACATTTTACCGTTCCTTCTTTTTGGGAATGTTATGATAAATTACCTGCAGAAGTAAAAGAACAGGCTGATAAAAACTATCAGCTATTGAAAGAAAACCCTAATCATCCTTCTCTCCATTTTTAGAAAATTATTACCTGTTATTCGATACCTTTTTAGTTAATCTTATCAAATGATTTTTTAATTTCACCCCTTCGGGGTTTTATCAACTTTTACTTGGTAGTCTATATTAATATCAGCCTTTCAGGCTTTAAAAATCCCGAAGGGATGGTATTAATATAGCTGCAGGATTCAAGAATAAAACCAAACCCCGAAGGGGTGGCATTAGTTGCACACTAAAAAAGTTTACTTAATGTTACTGAATTACACGAGGGTGCTTTTTAGTTTTATTTACAGTTATTATTTTGTTTTTTGTAAAGCAAGATGATTTTGGTAATTTCATTTCGAAACATTTTTAACGCAGAGAAAATAAGGAGCAGAGATTACGCAGAGATTTTCTCTGCGATAACTCTTTTTCTCAGCGCTTAAAAAATACGCTCATATAAAAGTTCAATATTGGTATGCAGCACAAGAGTGCGACGCCAATGAAGTTGAACAAAGAAATATCGCCGGGCTCAAAAAAAAAACTAAACCACAGTAAAAAAACTGCATTTATGAATATTCTTGAAATTAAAGTATTAAGAGGACCTAACTACTGGAGTGTACGCCGCACCAAACTAATACAAATGAAATTAGATTTGGAAGAAATGGAACAACGCCCCACCAATTCTATTGCAGGTTTTAGGGAGCGGCTGGAAAAAATGTTTCCTACCATGATTGAACACCGCTGCAGTGTGGGCACACGTGGTGGTTTTTTTGAAAGAGTGGATGAAGGCACCTGGATGGGCCATGTGATTGAACATATTGCTCTGGAAATGCAAACACTTGCCGGTATGGATACCGGTTTTGGCCGCACAAGAGGCACGGGCAAAGAAGGCGAATATTATGTATGCTTTAGTTATATGGAAGAAGATGCCGGTGTTTATGCCGCAAAGGCGGCGGTAAAAGTTACACAGGCATTAATTGATGATGCAGTGTATGATTTAAGTGAGGATATTATGAACCTGAGAGAAATTAGGGAAGATACCAGACTTGGGCCCAGCACCGGTTGTATTGTGGATGAAGCGGCAAAAAGAGGCATTCCTTTTATACGATTGAATAAACATAGTTTGGTGCAATTGGGTTATGGTGTTCATCAAAAAAGAATACGGGCAACCATTGCCAGCACCACCGGAAATATTGCTGTTGATATTGCCTGCGATAAAGAAGAAACAAAAAATTTATTGGGCGCTGCCGAAATTCCGGTACCAAAAGGTGATGTGGTAAGAACTGAAGTAGGGTTAAAAGATGCTATTGACAGAATTGGTTACCCCTGTGTGATAAAACCTATTGATGGTAACCATGGTAAAGGCAACACTACCAATATTACCGATTGGGAAATGGCGCTTAAAGCTTTTGAAGCTGCAAAGGTTTATGGCCGCAGTGTAATTGTTGAAAAATATATTACGGGTTTTGATTTCAGGATTTTAGTGATCAACTACAAATTTATTTGTGCGGCATTACGAACTCCGGCTTCGGTTGTGGGTGATGGAAAAAATACCATTCAATATTTAATTGACGAAACTAATAAAGATCCACGCCGTGGTTATGGACACGAAAAAGTATTAACGCAAATTACCATTGACCAGTTTACACAAAAAATGCTGGACGAAAAAAATTACAGTTTAGAAACCGTTCCTGCAAAAGATGAATTGGTTTTGCTGAAACCTACTGCTAATTTAATACCGGCGGCACAAGTACCGATGTTACTGATGAAGTACACCCTGCAAATATTTTTATGTGCGAACGCATTGCAAAAATAATTGGCCTGGATATTTGCGGCATTGATATTATGGCAACCGATTTGCGTACACCCGTAACAGAAAATGGCGGTGCTATTTTAGAAGTAAATGCTGCACCGGGTTTCCGTATGCATATTGATCCCTCTGTTGGTTTGGCACGTAATGTGGCAGAGCCAGTGGTGGATATGCTTTTTCCAAAAGGCAGCGCAGGCAATATTCCTATCATTGCTATTACCGGAACAAATGGTAAAACAACCACCACAAGTTTAACAGCACATATTGCAAAAACGGCTGGTTATAAAGTGGGTTATACCACCAGCGATGGTGTGTACATTCAAAACCAAATGATGATGAAGGGAGATTGCACCGGGCCGGTATCTTCTACTTTTGTATTGAAAGACCCTACGGTTGATTTTGCTGTGCTGGAATGTGCAAGAGGTGGTATTTTAAAAAGCGGATTGGCTTTTCAAAATTGCGATGTGGCGATGGTTACCAATATCAGTGCCGATCATATTGGATTGGGTGGTATAGATTCGATGGAGCAAATGGCAAAGGTAAAAGCGGTTGTACCCGAAACTGTTTTTAAACATGGCTATGCTATTTTAAATGCTGATGATGATTTGGTGTATGCCATGAAAGAGCGGATTGGATTGCAACATTGCATTGTTCAGCATGGATGAAAATAATAAACGCATTATTGAGCATTGCAAAAAAGGCGGCTATGCGGCAGTGTTCGAGAATGGTTACATCACCATAATGAAAGGCACCTGGAAAATACGTGTGGTAAAAGTGGCGGAAGTGCCGGTTACTTATGGCGGCAAAGCCACCGCATAATATTATGAATTGTTTGCCTGCAGTTTTGATCTACTTATTTCTGGCGCAATATTTCAATTGATGATATTAAACTGGCCCTGCAAACCTTTGTGCCTTCACCAACACAAACACCGGGCAGGTTAAATATGTTCCATTTTAAACAATTTAAATTTTTGGTTGACTTTGCACATAACCCTGCCGGACTGGAATTGCTCTGCGATTTTGTAAGTAAGATGGATGGCGAACCAAAAGTGGGTATCATTAGCGGCACCGGTGACAGAAGAGATGAAGACATTAAAGAATTGGGAAGAATTTCGGGCCGTTCTTTTGATGAAATCATTATCCGGCAGGATAAAAATTTACGTGGCCGTACTGCTGAAGAAATTGTAAACTTGTTGGTGGAAGGTATTAATGAAACCAAAACAAAAGATATCCCTATACTATTATTTACAATGAAAAGGAAGCCATTATGCATGCTTATAACAATGCAAAGCCGGGTAGTTTAATTACTATTATGTGTGATGTGGTGGCAGAAGCACTGGATTTGATAAAAGGATTGAAGGAGAAGGAGGATGAGGGGTAAATGATTATGTAATTGAAAAGAAAAACGCATCGCACTAAAAACCAAATTAAATGCTTTACCATTTTCTTTTACTATCCAGTTTCCTTCTATTAAGCAACATTCTTAAAGCGCAATACACAGTTAAACAAATTGACAGCATCTGTATTTCAATTGATTCAGGCAAAAATTCACATTGCACAATAGCATGTGGCAGCACTACTTCAAGAAAAAATTGCTACCTGATAACGAATGAAGAAACCCTTTTAAGCAGTAGTGGATTTATTGATATAAGGGACACTTCTTTTCAATATAATTATTACTACTTAAATAACAAGCCAATTAAAACAACCTTGTCGCTGGAATCACCAATTAACACTAAAATCTACGCTGCCGTCTATTATTTTAATCATGATAAAGCTATCAAAGTCATCGGAGAAAATTTAAATTTATCGGATCCGGCATTTGCACTCTCATGTGCTTATGCCCACACTTATTGGTATTCAAAAGTATCTATTATTAAGAAGAAAAATAAATAAAATAATTGCTTTTTGCCTTACAACATCACCCACACCGCAAACAAAATATACTCTGCAAAAAAGAAAACCCAAAACCTCAGGTAAAATTTCTTTACCGAATTTTTATCTTCCAGTTTTACAGAAAAATAATTAAGTAAGAAAAATATAAACAATAATCCGTGGGTAATAATTAAATACCAACCATTTTTTTCTGCATAAAAAAAACTCCATAGCAAAACTAAAATATACGCTGCGCCAACCATAAGCGTTCCACCAGTTAATGCATTTTTTTTAGAGTACAAAACGGCTAAAGTTTTTAGATTAAATTTTTCATCGCCTTCGGTATCTGGTAAATCTTTAAACCAGGCAATGGCAATACTGAATGCCATAATAAAAAATGCCAGGCACCAGATGTAGCCGGGCAAATTATAATTACCGTTTATGGTTTTTTGAAAATGAAGGAAGATGCCCACGTTAACGAGTAATCCTCTTACCAGAGTAATAGCAATTGCCGCAGGCAAATGATGTTGTTTTAAATACAAAGGCGGCAATGAATAAGCAATACCAATTAAAAGTATAATAATAATGAGTGCAAAATAAAATAACGAAGCAATAAAAGCAAAACCTAATGCAATTGCCAATGCGGTATAAACAATTGCCAAAGCATTTTTACGGGATAATGTTCCGGCAGCTAAAGGCAAATAGGGCTTATTTATTTTATCCATTTCCACATCAGCTATTTGATTAATGCCTACAATAAAAACATTGCAGGCCAATGCTGCAATTAAAGTATGTACATATAACCAGCCATGTTGCAACAAATTATTTCCATTATCAGCAATAATATACAAAGCAGTAATGCTGCATATTGAACCAATAATAGTATGTGGCCTGCTAAACTGCCAGAGTATTTTTAATGCTTTCATTTATTTTAAGTTCCCCTTTTATATAAACAACATTACCTTTTATGTTATTTATTTTGCTTACGGTGATTGTATAATTTTGAGTCGAAATATTTTCAACCAGCATTTTATATTGCTTTACCGTTTTTGATTTTAATACCGAAATTATTCCA
The DNA here is from genome assembly GCA_963741535.1 of uncultured Chitinophagaceae bacterium. GTDB lineage: Bacteria > Bacteroidota > Bacteroidia > Chitinophagales > Chitinophagaceae > Ferruginibacter. The sequence continues at coordinate 795,880 of CAVUIP010000018.1, read as the reverse complement.
TCGTAAGTTATGGTAATCAAATTAACAGGAATGATATAGGTAAAGAATAATCTTGACAAAGAAAATGGTTTTACAAATGGTGCTGTAAAAATTTGCCCCAGCGTGGTGGTAAAAAATATTTTGATGATATTAATAAACCCAGGCTCTAACAGTTCTGCAATTAAAAAAGGGGTTTTATTTGCAGCCATCTTTTGCAAAATATCTTTTTGCTGCTCTGCCGAAAAATGATGAAAGGCATTGTACATGCTGTATAAAATATTTTCAACCGGTTGCATTTGTAAAACATCTGCCGGATGAATGGAATAAATAACAGACGGTTTGTTTTCAAAACTTTCGTCAGGATACTTGTCAGTTAGCAACATGGGCAATTGTATTGCCAGCTGTTTATGAACATACATTGCCGGGGCACCACTGCCACTGCAGCAATCCTGCAAAGCAGTAACCCTTTGCTCAGTAATCATTTTATTCAGCACAGGCACTAACGGCTTATATAAATTTGTCCATATAGCTACGCTGCCAATAAATTCTGTTTGCCAGCGGCGCCATATTTTAGGAAACCAATTATAATCTTCCAGTTCTTTCAGCATTGCTTAAATTACAGCATTAATGTAATGGAATGCCAGCTTGTCTAAACCGGTATATTTTTAAAAGCTCCGGATTACAAACGCTGACAGTTTTATACTTAATTAACAACAGTTATTATCATACAATATAATGCATTTATCGCAGCATGATTTATTTACGGGGCTAATAACAATAGCAATAATTGGTTTTGCATTATTGTGTATAGAAATTTTAGTAAGAAATAAAATACTGAATAAAATAGTTGGCAGAAAGCTGTTGCATTTTACGGCCATCAGCAGCTGTGCTTATTCAATTAATAATTTTGATAACACGTTGTTGCTGGCGTACGTTTTTTTAATCTTCTTTTTTATATTGCTATGGGTAATTCGCAATGGCTGGATGCAGGTAAACGAATACAAAACTTACGGCATTGCATTTTTCCCGTTAGCATTTTCGGTATTATTATTTATCCCTTTCTTCAATAATTTTATAATTGTTTATGCAGTTTTAATTTTAGGCATCAGCGATGCATTGGCTGGAATATGTGGTGAATATTTTGGCAAACAAAAAATTATTTTTCTTGCTGAAAATAAATCATGGGTTGGTTTTATTGCATTTTATCTTTCTGCATTTACAGTTTCACTTTTTTATTTTAATAATTTTTCTTTACAGGGTATTTTACTTTCTATGGCATTGGCATTGCTGCCTGCTATTACAGAATTATTCAGTTACCGTGGCAGCGATAATTTTTCGGTACCGCTTTTTACTGCTGCATGGGCTTTACTGCTTATTGTTTTACCGGCAGTACAAATACAAACAATTTTGTTGGCAGCAATATTTTTTGCAATATTATCTGCATTTGCGGTGTATAAAAAATGGTTAACACTTAGTGGCGCAACTGCCGCCTGCTGGGTTGCTTTGTTGCTTTTTGTTGCCGGTGGTTACAAAGCATTTGTTGCTCCGGGTATTTTTTTAATCAGCGGCAGCTTATTATCAAAACTAAACAAACCGCAAAAAGAAAAAGAAGGCCGCAATGCCAAACAGGTTTTTGCTAATGGTATAACCGGAATTATATTTATGATTTTGTATGGTATAGTTAAAGAAGAAATTTATTTAATTACTGCTATCGTTTCTTTTTGCATCAGCATGTCCGACAGTACAAGCTCGGAACTGGGATTTTATTTAAAAGGTACTACGTTTGATATTTTGTCTTTTAAAAAATTACAACCGGGTGTATCGGGTGGTATTTCAGCAGCCGGAACTTTGGCAGGTTTTGCAGGTGCAATGTTGCTGGCTTTTATCACAGGTTATTATTATGTTTTTTCTTTTGCCATAATAATAAGCATTTTAGTTGCAGGTTTTGCAGGTATGATGGCAGACAGTATTTTAGGCAGCTGGCTGCAAATAAAATATAAAACTTTGGATGGAAACTTAACCGATGATGAAGAAACAGGTGCAAAAAAAGCAAAAGGTTTAAGCTGGTGTACCAACGATGTGGTTAACATTCTGAGTAATATGCTTATTACATTGCTGTTTTTTTATATTTTCAAACAAATACACTAAAAAGCTTTTGGCTGAAAAGGCTTGAAACCTTATTTTTGCACTCCTAATTCTGAGCGCAGGCGAAGAATCGATTGGGTTATAGTGTAACGGTAGCACTACAGATTTTGATTCTGTCCGTCTAGGTTCGAATCCTAGTAACCCAACAAAAAGGCTGGTAACAATTACCGGTCTTTTTTTATGCTTTCGTTGTAAAAAATATACCAAGCCAATCAGGATACAATCCTGCCATCCTTCATGTGTACAATTCTGTCGCTCATTTGCGCCAGTTCTTCGTTATGGGTAACAATCAAAAAGGTTTGATTAAACTGTTTACGCAGATCAATAAAAAGTTCGTGCAATTCTTTTGCATTTTTACTGTCGAGGTTGCCGGTTGGCTCATCGGCCATAACAATGGAAGGGTTATTTATTAATGCCCTTGCCACAGCCACACGTTGCTGCTCGCCGCCGGAAAGTTGCTGTGGTTTGTTCTCCAACCGGTTATAAAGGCCCAAAGTTTTTAATAATTCTTCTGCCTTGGCCAGTATTTCTTTCTTTTTCCCACCGGCAATCCAGCCGGGAATACAAACATTTTCCAGCGCTGTAAACTCAGGTAAAAGATGATGAAACTGAAAAACAAAGCCAATTTCTTTATTTCTAAAAGCAGCTAATCTTTTGCCCACCAATTTATCTACCCTTTGATTATTTAAAATAATTTCGCCTGTATCTGCGGCATCCAAAGTACCCAAAATGTGCAGCAGCGTGCTTTTGCCAGCGCCGGAGCTGCCTACAATGCTTACAATTTCACCTTTTTTAATGGCAATATCCACGCCTTTTAATACCTGTAACTGCCCGTATTTTTTTTGAATATTCTTTGCTGATAACATGCTTTAAAAGTAATTAATAATTTATAAAAATAAGCTAACAGGCCTTTTATTTGCAGTAAAACAATTTATGCCGGTAACAGCCGTTAATAAAACACTTTTGGTTATTTCCACAGAACCTATACATTTGCGGAAAATTAGGGTGTAACCATCCTGAATTATTTAAGAAAAATTTAAAGAGATACAATATGTTTTGGACATTAGAATTAGCCTCACACCTTGAAGACGCTCCGTGGCCTGCAACAAAAGATGAATTGATTGATTACTCCATCCGTAGTGGTGCACCTATTGAAGTAGTAGAAAATTTACAGGAACTGGAAGATGAAGGCGAGATATATGAAAGCCTTGAAGATATCTGGCCCGATTACCCGAGCCATGAGGATTTCTTTTTTAATGAGGAAGAATATTAGAAGCCCCTCCGCCCCTGAAGGGGAACTTTAGAGTATTATGTTCCAATACTCTTTTATGATATAAAAAATTAAGCCGTTCAATTTTTGAACGGCTATTTTTATTCAGATAATTAAACAGGTAATACTAAAGACTAACTTTCCTTTACGCCTAATTTTTCCATTACATAATTGCTTACGCCTGTTGTAGAGTAACCGCCATCGTGAAATAAATTTTGCATGGTAACCATCCTTGTTAAATCGCTGAATAAAGTGATGCAGTAATTAGCACAATCTTCTGCACTTGCATTGCCTAATGGTGCTATTGCATTTGCATAATCAAAAAAATCGCCAAAGCCTTTTATACCTGTACCTGCTGTAGTTTTAGTAGGTGATTGTGAAACAGTGTTGATACGAACCTTTTTATCTACGCCGTAATGATAACCGAAACTGCGTGCAATACTTTCCAGCATAGCTTTAATATCGGCCATATCGGTATAAAAAGGATAAGTACGTTGTGCAGCCATATAAGTTAATGCAACCACACTGCCCCATTCATTTATAGCATCCAGCTTTTTTGCAACAGCCAGCATTTTATGAAAACTCATAGCACTTACATCAATACCTTTAGCAAAATAATCGTAATTGCTTTCTGTGTAAGGAATTTTTTTACGGATGTTTACACTCATACCTATGGAGTGCAAAACAAAATCTATTTTACCACCCAGTACTTCCTGGCTTTTTGTAAACAAATTAGTAAGTTCATCCACACTTGTTGCATCGGCAGGAATAATCTGGCTGCCGGTTTTTTCTGCAAGTTTGTTTATCTCTCCCATTCTCATAGCTATTGGTGCATTGGTTAAAACAAATGTTGCACCTTCTTCATGTGCTTTCTCTGCTACCTTCCAGGCAATAGAATTTTCATCCAGCGCTCCGGTTATAATACCACGTTTTCCTTTAAGTAAGTTGTATGACATGTTTAAATATTTTGAGTGGTAAAAATAAGATTCTATTTGCTAAAGAAAAATTCTTTAAAATGAATTATAATGAAACCGAAAATAAATACAATTATAAATATACTGGTAAGATTTAGCAGCATATAGCCGATAAAGTTTTTAAAAGAATTGCGGGGGTTTATTTTTTTATTCCAGAATTGATATGCACTGTATGCAGCAATTAAACTGCAACAAATAATAAAGAGGAGTAAAAATTTTTGCAATAACATCATTCATTATAAAATACACAATACTTATCCAACACATTAAGCTGGAGCTTCCATATAATCAATTGCCCACCATCTCCCGTGCATTCTGCAACGCAGCCGCAGTAGGCTTTTCGCCACTGAGCATTTGTGCAATAGCAGTTATTCGTTCATCATTATTTAATAATTTAACTGAAGTGATAATTTTATCTCCTTTAATGGCTTTGTACACAAAATAATGGGCATTAGCTTTTGCGGCTATTTGCGGTTGGTGTGTTATGGAAATTAATTGATGGCCTTTTGATAATTCCTTCATTATATTACCTACTTGCTTAGCCGCCTCGCCGCTTATACCGGTATCAATTTCATCAAAAATTAATGTGGGCAATTGCAGTTTTTGTGCCACCAGCGATTTTATACAAAGCATTAACCTGCTCAGCTCGCCGCCACTGGCAACTTTACGTAATGGTTCAAAGCGGTTGCTTTTGTTGGCATCAAATAAAAATTCAATTGCATCGCTGCCAAATACATTTAATTCAGCAGTTTTTAATTCAATTTTTATTTGTGCATTGGGCATGCCCACCTGCTTTAATAATGCATTTACTTTTTCTGTAAAAGGTTTAATAGTTTTATTTCTGTTAGCTGAAATTGTTTTGGCAAGCTGTTCACATTGCTGAAGTAATTGCTGGGTCAATTTTTCTTTTTGTGTTATCGCTTCGCTGATGTTTAAAACATCATTTAGTTTTAGTTGAAGATTTTCTTTTATTGCAAGCAATTCATTGGTGGATTGAACACTATGTTTTTTTAACAGTTTATATCCTGCAGAAATTCTATCATTTACCATTTGAATACGTTCAGCGCTGTACTGTACACCATCATTTATTTGTTCCAGCTCATCTGCAATATCCTGTAATTCTATTTGTGCACTTTGTAAACGTTTATTTAACCCTTCAATAGATGCATGATATTGCTCCAATGCATGTAACTTATTTTGTAATGATTTTAATTGCTGTACCACCGGCTGTTCACTTTCTTTAAGTTCAAAATAAATACTGCCTAACTGCTGTTTTACATTTTCTGCATTACTCAGCAATTTTAATTCTGCATCCAGTTCTTCCAGTTCATTTTCTTTTAAACTTGCTTCTTCCAGTTCGTCAAACAAAAATTTATTATAATCAAAGCTGGCATTGGCAGCAGTTTGTTGGGCCAGTAATTCCTGTAATTCTTTTTTTGTTTTTATGTATTGATTAAATATTGCTCCGTATTGCTGCAACAATTCTCCATTGCCAGCCAATGCATCCAATACTTCTCTTTGAAAATCGGCATCGCCTAATTCCAATGTATCAAACTGCTGGTGCAGGTCAACCAATGCAGCACTTAATCCTTTCAGCTGGTTTACATTTACCGGTGTATCGTTTATAAAAGCCCTTGATTTTCCATTTACAGCAATTTCTCTTCTTACCACCAGTTCTTCTTCTGCATCCAAGTCATTATCCTGCTAAAAATTGTTTTACGGAGTTTTTATTTTCATGGTTAAAAAAGCCTTCTACCACACATTTTTTTTCTTTCTGCTGCAGTACAGTACTATCGGCACTTCGCCTAATATTAAACCCAGTGCTCCCATTAAAATACTTTTTCCTGCACCTGTTTCCCCGTAATAATATTTAAGTTGTTGCTAAAATCTATTGACAGATCATCAATAATAGCATAGTTCTGTATGTGTAATTTTAAAAGCATAATTGAAAAGCCAAATTAGTTTTTTTTTATCACAAACCTACAGCCTGCCGTAAGGTTACACAAATTTTACGAATTCATACAAAAGAAAAAGCACCTCAATTATTGAAGTGCTTTCCAAATTCCTAATTACTTATTCCTAATTACTTTTATTTTACTTCTACCGTATCATTTAAATCTGAATCTACTAAAATACGGCCGCAGTTTTCGCAAACCATTACTTTCTTACGCAATTTAATTTCGCTTTGCTTTTGTGGAGGAATAGCGTGAAAACATCCGCCGCAACTGTCTCTTTCTACAGGTACAACCGCTAAACCATTACGGTAATTTTTACGGATACGGTCGTAGCTTAATAACAGGCGCTCATCTACATGAGTTCTTGCAGCAGCTGCTTCTTTATTATAATGCTTTTCTTCTTTTTCAGTTTCAGCTAATAATTTTTTCCAGTTCTCCTTTTTTACCTGCAAGATTATTTTCTTTTGTGCTTACTGCTTTTTTTGCAATTTCTAATTGTCTTGCTTTTTCAGCAATTTCTTCTGTAGCATCTTTAATATGTTTTTCGCAAAGTTTTACTTCCAATGTTTGCATTTCAATCTCTTTATTGATTGCTTCAAACTCACGGTTATTCTTTACGTTTTCGCTTTGCTTTTCATATTTTTTTACCAGCGCATCAGCTTCTTTAATGCCTTCTTTCTTTTGTTCAATAAATTCCTGGATACCGTTTATTTCTTCTTCTACACGGGTTTGCCGTGCATGCAATCCTTCAATTTCATCTTCCAGGTCTTTTACCTCAATCGGTAATTCGCCTTTTAAAATTTGAATTTCATCCAGCTTGCAATCAACTTTTTGCAATTTTACCAGTGAACTTAATTTTTCTTCAACGGAAAAATCTTTTACTGAAGCCATATTATTAGATTTTAGATTTTAGATTTTAGATTTTTTGTGATTGCTAATTTAAGCAACTCACTAAAAATCAGCTATTCAAAATCGTTTTATATTACTTAAAAATAGTGTACAGGGTTGGTTTTTACCCCTGTTTTTAGGACGGCAAAGGTAGGGAATTTTTCCTTCAAAATATCAAATAACAGGTCGATTGTAAACTGTTCGCTTTCATAATGGCCAATATCGGCAATTACCAGCTTACCGTTGGCATCAAAAAATTCGTGGTATTTAATATCAGAGCTTATGTAAAAATCAGCACCAGCCGCTGTTGCAGCACCAATTAAAAAACTTCCTGCACCTCCACAAAGGGCCACTTTTTTTACTCTTTTTCCGGTTAATAAAGTATGTTTTATAACAGAAAGTTGAAATTTTCTTTTATATTTTTAAGAAATATCTTTTCATCCAAAGGTTCAGGCAATTCCCCAATTAAGCCGCTGCCAATGGAACTGGATGATATTGTCTAAAGCAACAATATCATAAGCCACTTCTTCGTAAGGATGAGCCGTAATCATGGCTATTACAAATTGTTTTCTCTAACCAGGCTGGAAAAATCACTTCAATTTTTATTTCTTTTTCGGTATGCCGGTCACCAATCTTTCCAATAAATGGATTGGTTCCTTCACCAGCTTTAAATGTTCCGGCACCTTCTGTATTAAAACTGCATTCGCTGTAATTACTAATTTGTCCGCCGCCAGCATGCAAAAATGGCAGCTGCGTACTTTTTCTGCAAAATCAACTGGCACAAAAGTGAAGAGTTTTTTTAAAGTACCTTTTTTGGGTTGCAATATTTTCCGGTTTATTAATCCCAGTTTATCAGCAATTTTTCCATTAACCCCATGCAGTACATTATCTAAATTGGTATGAATAGCATAAATGGCAATATCATTTTTTATTGCGGCGATAATGGTTTTTTCTACATAATTTTTACCGGTTATTTTTTTTAAGCCGCTAAAAATTATAGGGTGATGGGCAACAATAAGATTGCATTTTTTTTCAATTGCTTCCATTTACCACTTCTTCGGTTGCATCTAATGTGGTAATGATGCCGGTACATTCCCAATTTGTATTGCCGGTTATTAATCCGGCATTGTCATAACTTTCCTGTAAAGATGCAGGCGCAATTTTTTCTAATAAAGATGTAATATCTTGAATTTTCATTTACAAAAATTAAAGTATGAAAACGAAAGAATTGTATGATGAATATAAAACAAAGATGCAAAAAATTGCCGATGTAAAATATGCTACTGCAGTTTTGCAATGGGACCAGGAAACTTATCTGCCTCCAAAAGGAAATGAATATAGAGGAAGGCAGATTGCCACATTGAGTGAAATAGCACACCAGCAGTTTACTGATGAAAAAATTGGCGATTTACTTAATGAGTTAATAAGCAAAGATGATTTGAGCGGTAAAGAAAAAAGAAACGTACAATTAAGCCTTGATGATTATACTAAAGCCAACAAATTTAGCAGCAGTTTCGTAAGGCAAATGAGCGAAACGGTTAATAAAAGTTTTCATGCATGGATACAGGCAAGAAAAGACAATTCGTTTACTGTTTTTGAAAAACCATTAGATGATTTAATACAATTAAAAAAACAGGAAGCGGATTTACTGGGCTACCAAAATCATCCTTATAATGCATTGATGAATGATTATGACAAAGGATTAACTGTGAAAATTGTTGATAAAGTTTTTGCTGATTTACAACCACAGCTCACCGTTTTATTAAACGAGATAAAAAGTAAACCGCAGGTAGACAGTTCTTTTCTTCACCAGCATTTTGATAAAGACAGCCAATGGAAATTTGGTATGGAAATATTAAAAAGAATGCAGTTTGATTTTGAAGCAGGCAGCCAGGATATAAGTGAGCATCCGTTTACTATAAATTTTAATAATGCAGATGTAAGGGTTACCACAAGGATTGATGAAAATGATTTTGGCAATATGGCCTGGAGCTGCATACATGAAGGCGGCCACGCTTTATATGAGCAGGGTTTGCCCGGCGAACGATTACGGTTTGCCTTTAGGAGAATACTGCAGCCTTAGCATTCACGAAAGCCAGAGCCGCCTTTGGGAAAACAATGTGGGAAGGGCTTTACCCTTCTGGCAGCACAATTTTTCCTTGGTAAAAACGTTCTTTTCTAAGCAATTGAACAATATTTCTATCGATCAATTTTATAAAGCCATCAATAAAGTACAGCCGTCATTAATAAGAACAGAAGCAGATGAATTAACGTACCACTTTCATGTAATGATAAGGTACGAAATTGAAAAAATGCTGATTGAAGGAGCTATTAAAACAAAAGATATTCCTGCTTACTGGAATGAGCATTATAAAAAATATCTGGGCATAATAGTTGCCGGATGATAAGAGCGGTTGTTTGCAGGATGTACACTGGAGCCACGGAAGTTTTGGGTATTTTGCCACTTACAGCCTGGGAAGTTTATATGCTGCTCAACTGTATGCAGCGATTGTAAAAGAAAATGCATCTATAGAAAAAGAAATTGCTGAAGGCAATAATAAAAACCTGCTGGAATGGCTAAACAAAAATATTTATCAGCACGGAAAATATTATACGTCAGAAGAATTATGTTTTAAGGCTACAGGAGAAACGTTAAACAGTACCCACTTTATCCGCTATGCGACTAAAAAATTTGCCCATATTTACAACACTTAAATCCGAAGGAATGCCCGGAGTAATGTACAAATCGAGATTTATTATTGCCATTGCATTTGCTTTGTTTTTACTGTTAACTGGTTGCAGTAAAGCTGCCTTAATAGAAAAAAACAGAAGCTTACTGGAACAATATTTTGAAGATAATATCTTAAATAAAGATTTTAGAGTTAAGCTGGCAACTGATAATGGTGCCGACCTTACAGCTCAGTATAGCGGTTATACTTTTAAACTTACAAAAAACACTTTACTGAACGGGCCAATGACTGCCACAACTGCAACTGCTACACTTACCGGAACCTGGAGTTGTAACGACGATTACAGCAAGTTAGTTATTACATTACCTAACTCTGTTGCTGCATTTTCTTTTTTAACCAGAGAATGGAAATTTACCAAAAAAGCTATTCCCGTAATGGAATTAGCACCGTGGGGAACCACAGAACCCAAAGTTTTGCACATGGAAAGGTTGTAATTGTGGATAAAATGCCGTAAATTTACCTTTGACTATAGTTTGCCTTATACCAAAACCAGACTGGCTTTATCATAAATAATCATCCGGATTATTTCATTATCAGACAATTTTTTAACAGGTTTTAAGTTATAAGGAGTATTATAAAAATGCTGCGTAAACTGCTGCATTGTCCAATTATTCATAAAAATCAAAGCACTAAAAAATGACTACCAATTGTGGTGTCAAATACAGTTTAATTATTGTTCTGTTAGCTCTCATTAGTTTTTCTTCCAAAGCTCAACTATCTGCTAATTTTACAGCTGTACCATTAAATGGTTGTGCTCCGCTTGTAGTTAGGTTTACTGATCAGTCCACCGGTTCTCCCACACAATGGAAATGGGATTTGGGTAACGGAACAATATCTTTTCTTCAAAATCCTTCAGTAACGTATTTTAATTCCGGCCAGTATAATATAAAATTGGTGGTATATAATGCTAACGGCGATTCAAGCGTAATAGTTAAAACCCAATACATTACAGTTTATGCAGCCCCAACTGTTGCGTTTACTGCTACACCATTAACCGGATGTTTTCCTTTACCAGTTAATTTTACTGATCAAAGTACGCCGGGCAACGGTACAATAACTTCCTGGCAATGGGATTTTGGTGATGGAGCATCAAGCACTTTACAAAACCCATCGCATACTTACACCTCAGCAGGCAATTACAATGTAACCTTAAGGCTAACCAATAGTTTTGGTTGTATTAAAGTATTATCAAAAGCCCAGTATGTACAAATTAGTAACGGTGTTACTGCAAATTTTTCAAACTCCAGTCCATCAGCATGCAATGCGCCAATAACTATTAGTTTTCAAAATTCATCAACTGGCACCGGCACATTAAGTTACCAATGGAGTTTTGGCGATGGCGGCACATCTACCGCAACCAACCCAACACATACTTACTTAACTGCCGGAACTTATTCCGTAAGATTAATAACCATTAGCAGCGCAGGTTGCAGAGATACAATCACAAAAACTAATTTAATTAATATTGGAACTATTAATGCAGCTTTTACAAACAACCCCAGTGTTTGCGTAAATGTTCCTTTATCTTTTACCAATACATCTTCGCCTGCTCCTGTTGCAAGCGCATGGGATTTTGGCGATGCAACAACATCCACACTAACAAACCCCGTTAAAGTTTATAGCGCACCGGGAGTTTATACCGTACAACTAATTGCCGATTTTGGCGGCTGCTTTGATACCGCCTACAGCACAGTCACCGTTTTCAATAAGCCTGCTGCAAATTTTACACAAACCAACACACTTTCGTGCAGTGCACCATTAACGGTAAACTTTACCGATATCAGTACAAATGCAATAAACTATAATTGGGATTTTGGAGATGGCAATACCTCGACCCAGCAAAACCCAACACATACTTATACCACAACCGGTAACTACGATGTTACACTTATTGTAACTAACAGAGACGGTTGCACGGATACGCTGAGAAAAATTGATCTTGTAAAAATTCAACCGCCGCAGGTTACTATAAATAATTTAACGGTATCAGGTTGTGCTCCTTTAACCTGGACGTTTTCTTCAACTGTTACATCAGTTGATCCAGTAATAGGTTATCAATGGGATTTTGGGGATGGCGGAACTTCTGTATTACCTAACCCTACACATATTTTTAGCACCGGTATTTACACGATTCAATTAACCATTACAACTGCCGGTGGCTGTACTGCAACAACAATTGTTACACGGGGAATTATTGCAAGCATAAAACCTGTACCTAACCTGGTAGCAACACCAAGAGATGTATGTGCATTCATGCCCGTAAGTTTCACTGACCTGTCAACAGGAACAATTACTAACTGGTTGTGGTTATTTGGCGATGGTGGTACTTCAACTGATCAAAACCCCATCCATGCCTATGAAGATACGGGCTATTTTGATGTTACACTTATAGTTTGCAATGCAGGCTGCTGCGATTCCATAAAATTTTTAAGATACATACATATCAACCCGCCCATTGCTGCATTTACAGTTGATTTTGCCTGTAAATCAAAAACAAGAACTTTTACTGATGGGTCTATTGGTGCTGATGAATGGAACTGGAATTTTGGAGATGGCAATACATCTACCCTGCCAAGCCCTGTGCATACTTATGCAGATACAGGAACTTATACCATTACACTGCTTGTAAAAAACTATACTACCGGTTGCGAACACTCTACAAATAGTATAGTAAGAATTATTGAGGAAAAAGCAAACTTCACCGCAAGCGATACGGTCATTTGCAAAAACAATGCGGTTATTTTTAATGCAGTTGGCAGCAATCCCAGCAACATAGCCTCTTACCAATGGGATTTTGGCGATGGAGCAACCGCAGGCAGTTCAAATGCAACTCATATTTACACACAGGCAGGCAAATACACCGTACAATTAATTATTACAGATATATTTGGCTGCAATGATACCCTGGTAAAACCCTTATACATACAGGTAGATGGCCCCACTGCAGGTTTTGCACCAAGCGTTCCGGGAAGTTGCTTGTTAAGCGCTGTTACATTTACCGATAATTCTGTTAGTGATGGAATACATCCTGTTAGTACATGGATATGGAATTACGGCAATGGTATTATTGATACTTTAACCGCACCTCCTTTTCAACATGCTTATGCCGGGACCGGGAAGTTATACTGTTGCATTAAAAATTATCGACAGTAAGGGTTGTGTTGACTCTACAACAAATCCAAATCCAATTATTATTTCAAAACCTGTTGCAACTTTTTCTACTACCGATACATTATCGTGCCCAACAAAATCAATTACTTTTACCAATACATCAACCGGCCCGTCATTAATTTATAATTGGGATTTTGGAGATGGTAATACCAGCTCTGCAGCTAATCCTGTACACAGTTATGCTGCCGATGGAGTTTACACTATTAAATTATTTATTACCGACCAATATGGTTGTACCGACTCTTTAATTCATCCCAACTATGTAACCATTCTATCGCCGCATGCAAATTTTAGTTTGAGTGATTCGCTGGGAACATGCCCGCCTTTATTCATCAGCTTTACCAATACTTCTCAAAATTTCACTTCAGTAAACTGGGATTTTGGCGATGGTACTTCCACAGTAACCGATAATCCATCACACTTTTATAATGTGCCGGGAACATATTTTGCAAAGCTTACCATTACAAGCCCCGGCGGTTGTATTGATACTATACAAAAACAAATTACTGTACGTGGTCCGCAGGGAACATTTACTTACGGACCAATAGTTGGTTGCAAACCATTAACTGTAAATTTTATTGCCAACACACAAGACAGGCTTTCATTTATATGGGACTTTAATGATGGCACCACTCTTTCAACAATGGATTCTGTTGTTTCCTATACTTACACCATACCCGGTATTTATTTACCCAAAATGATTTTGGTTGATCCCGGAGGATGTGTTGTACCAATATTAGGCCCCGATACTATTGCTGTAAACGGGGTGATTACCGATTTCGGTTTTATCAATCAAACATATTGCGATGCAGCTTCGGTTTCGTTTTCCGATTCGTCTTTAAGCAATGATATTATTACAAGTTACGCATGGGATTTTGGCGATGGTAATACATCTTCTTTACAAAACCCAACGCATTTTTATGCAACTGCCGGTTTATATTACCCGCAGTTAATAGTTACTACACAAACTGGTTGCGCCGATACTGCCAAGACTGCGGTTCCCGTAAAAATTGCAGCATCGCCGCAGGCAAATATTACCAGCACAGCAAATGGCTGTACACCGTTAACGGTTAATTTTAACGGACAATTAATTATCGCTGATACCTCTGCAATAAGCTGGAACTGGAGTTTAGGAAATGGCAATACCTCCAGTTTACAAAATCCACCTTCGCAGATTTATACCGTTGCAGGAAATTATGACATACAGCTTATTGCCACCAACAGCAGCGGTTGTAAAGACACCGTTAATAAAACTGTTGATGCATTTTTAGTACCTACAATTGATGCAGGTGCAGATACATTGGTTTGCAGAGGGAACACTATTACACTTAATGCAACAGGTGCTGCAAGTTATACATGGACACCGGCAACAGGGTTAAGCTGTATAAATTGTGCCAGGCCGGTTGCCCGACCAGATTCGCATAACTAAATATGTTGTAGAAGGAAGAACAGCGCAGGGTTGCATTAATACAGATAGTGTAATGGTACATGTAAAACAACCCTTTGCTATGACTAACAGTGTGGGTGACACTTTATGTAAAGGAAGTGCTGCAAGATTATTTGCAGGCGGTGCAGCAAGTTATGTATGGAGCCCGGCAACAGGTTTAAACAGCACCACTACTGCAACACCTTTGGCAAGCCCTGCGGCTACAACTACGTACATGGTTATTGGTACGGATGATAAAGCATGTTTTAAAGATACCGGCTATGTAACCGTAAAAGTTTACCCCATACCAACAGTGGAAGCAGGTGCAGATAAAACAATTAATGTGGGTCAATCTGTAGATTTAATCGCTGCTGTTTCTGCAGATGTAAACACTGCAATATGGACACCCTCACAAAGTATTATACAAAATAATTTTCCTGGTGTAACAGTTAAGCCAAGAGAAACTACGCAGTACACAGTTGAAGTAAGAAATGCAGGTGGTTGTAAAACAAGAGACCATGTAACTGTTTTTGTAGTTTGCAACGGCACTAATATATTTATACCAAATACTTTTTCTCCTAATGGAGATGGCAATAATGATATTTTTTACCCCGAGAGGTACAGGTTTATTTACCATAAAAACATTACGCATATTCAGCCGCTGGGGCGAAGTAGTGTATGAGAAAAATGGCTTTGCCCCGAACGATGCAGCCGCAGGATGGAATGGCAGATTTAAAGGAATGCTGCAAAACCCTGATGTATTTGTTTACACCGTTGATATACTTTGTGATAACAGTACTATACTTACGCTTAAGGGTAATGTGGCGTTGATACAGTAAGATAATTTTATTTTTTTTAGAAGAGAAAAGATGCCGGCATACAATCAGCATCTTTTTTGGGTTATTCTAAAGTAAAAATTAATTATTATGGAGTGTACTGTATTCGTGAGGACACGAACGCAGGCGGTTGAATCAAAAATTATTGAAAATAAAAAATAAATTTTTATTTAAAAACAAAGTTTCTAATAAACCCCTACCCTTTCAACTTTTCCACCAGCTTCACATACTCCTCCATCGCAGCTTCATTTGTTTTTCCTTTTATTGATAACCAGGCTTCGTATTTTGCTTTACCAACAAAATCAAAAGGGTTGGTGGGTGCTTCGGTGTTTATATCTCCTTCAGTTCCCTGCTTGTACAAAGAATACAGTTGCAGTAAAGTTTCGTTATCGGGTTTTGCAGGTAAATTTTTACTGTCAGCAGCAGCTTTTTCAAATTGTTCTTTTAACTCCATAAAATGCATTTTTTACGAAGCTACTTTTTTTAAGGCAGAAAAAAACAGGTGAAGTTATATTTTGGTGCATTTCAAATTATTGATAAAGCATTTGGCCATGCTGCAAATTTTACTGCAGAAAAAATATTGCGACAATATGAAATGCACCATTCTTAACCGTCGTGGGTACCCATCGCCATCGCCTCTTTCGCCGCCGGTTAAGGCGAAGGAAAAAAGTAAAGCAGAAATTGAAGCTATAACGGCACCTAAAAAAGAAATTGTGTTGCAGGCAAAGGGTATATTGATGTTGTAAAAAATTACCAATTGGTTTAGATCCCTTAAAGGCGGGGATTTTGATTTATGGAAATCTAATTACAACTTATGGTTTCGCATTACTTGCATAGCTGTTTAAAAAACAGCAAAATCAAACTGCTATTGAATTTCTTTAAAAAAACTCCAAACTCCATTCCAAAATCTAAAATAAATACCTACCTTCGCCGTCCCAAAATAGTTCTTAAAGAAATATTTATGAATTGGGAGTTACTTGTCACCTGAGTTTGTCGAAGGAAAACAAGAAACGCTATCACCAAAAAAATTAAAAAACAATGGCAAAAGAAATCACTGGCTATGTTAAACTCCAATGCAAAGGAGGACAAGCCAATCCTGCACCTCCAATTGGGCCTGCTCTGGGTTCTAAAGGTGTAAACATCATGGAGTTCTGTAAGCAATTCAATGCAAGAACTCAGGACAAACCCGGTAAAGTACTTCCTGTATTGATTACCGTTTATGCTGATAAATCATTCGAATTTATCATTAAAACCCCACCGGCACCGGTACAATTACTGGAAGCTGCAAAACTGCAAAGCGGCAGTAAAGAACCCAACCGTAATAAAGTAGGTAAAGTTACCTGGGCTCAGGTAGAAGAGATTGCCAAAGATAAAATGGCCGATCTTAACGCCTTTACTTTAAACAGCGCTATGAGCATGATTGCCGGCACTGCACGTAGTATGGGATTAACTGTTGACGGAAAAGCCCCTTGGGAAAATTAATTATCAACCAAAAATTTGTAAAAAATGATTACGAAAAAAAGAAAAGTAGCAAATACTAAGGTTGATATTAATAAGGCATATTCCCTTAAGGAAGCGTCAACTTTAGTAAAAGAAATTAACACCACAAAATTTGATAGTTCTGTTGATTTACACATTAAATTAGGTGTAGATCCTAAAAAAGCAGACCAGGCCATTCGTGGTACGGTATCGTTACCACACGGTACCGGTAAAACAAAAAAAGTATTGGTATTATGTACACCCGATAAAGTAGCCGAAGCAACTGCAGCCGGTGCTGATTATGTTGGTTTGGAAGAATTTATTACCAAAATTGAAGGTGGCTGGACGGATATTGATGTTATTGTAGCCACACCATCGGTAATGCCTAAAATTGGTAAACTGGGTAAAGTATTAGGTCCACGTAACTTAATGCCCAATCCTAAAACAGGTACTGTTACCAATGATGTAACTGGTGCTATCAACGATTTAAAAGGTGGTAAAATTGCATTTAAAGTAGATAAAGTGGGTATCATCCATGCCTCTATTGGCCGTGTAAGTTTTGCCTCTGATAAAATTGCAGAAAACAGCCAGGAATTAATTAATGCTATTATGAAATTAAAGCCTTCATCATCAAAAGGTACTTATTTAAAAGGCGTTAGCATGGCAAGTACTATGAGCCCCGGCATTGCTATTGACACAAAATCTGTTCAAAATTAGTAACCACCTCACCCGTCCTTTCCAAAGGAGAGGGGTAGGTAAAAATATTTGTTATGACAAAACAGGAAAAAAACGAAGTGATAGAATTTCTTAAAGGGAAATTTAATCAATATAATAATTTCTACATTACCGATACCGAAAGTTTATCTGTTGCACAGATTACCAAACTGCGTCGTGTTTGCTTTGATAAGCAGGTAGAAATGAAAGTAGCTAAAAACACTTTAATTAAAAAAGCATTGGAAAGTATTGATGCCGAAAAATATTCAGGCGTTTACGATTCTTTGCATAAAGTAACTGCATTATTGTTCAGCGAAAACCCTAAAGACCCTGCAATGATCTTAAGCAGTTTTCGTAAAGAAAGTAAAGCAGAAAAACCAGAATTAAAAGCGGCATTTATTAATGGTGATGTTTTTGTTGGCGATAACCAATTGGTAGCGTTAACTAAAATTAAAACTAAAAATGAATTAATTGGTGAGGTTATTGGTTTATTGCAATCTCCAATACAGCGTGTAATTGGTGCTTTGCAAAACAGGCCCGAAGCGGTAGAAGGTTAATTAGTTAATTGGTTAAAAAGTTAATTAGTATTGTCTACCAATTAACCAATGAACTAATAAACCATTAAACACCCTCCGGGTATAAAACAGGAAACAATTTTTTTAATAACTCCGCCGGAGATAAAACGATGAAGGCGGAAAAAATTTAATCATTATGGCAGACGTAAAAGTATTAGCTGAATCATTAGTAAGCTTAACAGTTAAAGAAGTTCAGGAATTAGCTGAATTTTTAAAATCAGAATACGGTATTGAACCAGCTGCAGCTGCAGTTGTAGTAAGTGCTGGCGGTGGCGAAGCTGCTGCTGTTGAAGAAAAAACAGCTTTTAATGTTATCTTGAAAGCCGCAGGTGCTAACAAATTAGCGATTGTAAAAATCGTTAAAGAATTAACAGGTTTAGGACTTAAAGAAGCCAAAGATTTAGTGGATGGTGCTCCAAAACCAATTAAAGAAGGTGTTGATAAAGCAACTGCTGAAGAATTAAAAACAAAATTAACTGAAGCTGGTGCTGAGGTTGAAATTGCTTAATTAGCAGTTTCTAAAATAGCTTTAAAAGCCGGGGAGTAATCTTCGGCTTTTTACTTTGTGGATAAGGATGAAAAAGTTAAAAAATCCGCTTATCAGCAAAAACCCTTCCAAAATCATAAAAAATCTAAAATCGCAAATCAAAAATCGAAAATAATCCCCTACCTTTGCCCTCCTTTAATTTAGGGTTAGTGGCTTCAATAGCTTTCTAAGACCAGATTAAAAGGAATCTTCTGCACACTTAAACGTCTTAATTACAATATGTCTGCAACAAAAACACCCGCTGCTAAGCGTATCAATTTTGGAAAAGTTGAACTCTTGGCAGAACAACCCGATTTGCTCGGAATTCAAATTCAATCTTTTAAAGACTTTTTTCAGTTGCAAACCACGCCTGATAAGAGAAACGTGGAAGGATTGTTCCGTGTATTCAAGGAAAATTTTCCTATTACAGATACCCGTAACATTTTCGTACTGGAATTTCTGGACTACTTTGTTGATCCCCCACGCTACACCATTGAAGAGTGTATTGAAAGGGGATTAACTTACGCCGTTCCCTTAAAAGCAAAATTGCGTTTAAGTTGTAATGACGAAGAGCATGTGGATTTCCAAACCATTGTTCAGGATGTGTTCTTAGGTAACATTCCTTACATGACCCCACGTGGTACTTTTGTAATTAATGGTGCAGAACGTGTTGTGGTTAGCCAGTTGCACCGTTCACCCGGTGTATTCTTCGGTCAGTCAACCCATCCCAACGGTACAAAAATTTACTCTGCAAGGGTAATTCCTTTTAAAGGAGCCTGGATGGAATTTGCAACAGACATTAATAACGTAATGTTTGCTTATATCGACCGTAAGAAAAAATTCCCTGTTACTACATTATTACGTTCTATAGGTTTTGAAACTGATAAAGACATCCTGGAATTATTCGGGATGGCAAACGAGGTTAAGGCTGATAAAAAAACTTTAGCGGCTTGTATTGGTAAAAGGCTTGCAGCACGTGTATTACGTACATGGGTAGAAGATTTTGTTGATGAAGATACCGGTGAAGTAGTGTCTATCGAAAGAAATGAAATTGTTTTAGAAAGAGATACATTGCTTGATGAAAGTAATATCGCTATGATTTTGGAAATGGACGTTAAAAGCGTGTTTATCCAAAAAGAAGAAGTGAGTGGTGATTATGCCATTATTTATAATACATTAAATAAAGATACCAGCAACAGTGAACTGGAAGCGGTACAGCACATTTACAAGCAATTGCGTGGTGCTGATGCTCCGGATGATGAAACTGCCCGTGGTATTATTGATAAATTATTTTTCAGCGATAAGCGATACGATTTAGGCGAAGTGGGCCGCTATAAAATTAACCGCCGCCTTGGTTTAAACTTCCCTATCGAAAAGAAAGTATTAACTAAAGATGATATCATCTCCATTATTAAAACACTGGTGCTATTAACCAATGGCAAAAGTGAAGTTGATGATATTGATCATTTAAGCAACCGTCGTGTACGCACTGTGGGTGAGCAATTGTATGCCCAGTTTGGTGTTGGTTTGGCCCGTATGGCCCGTACCATCCGTGAAAGAATGAACGTACGTGATAACGAGGTATTTACTCCGGTAGATCTGATTAATGCAAGAACACTATCTTCTGTTATCAATTCATTTTTTGGTACATCTCAGTTGTCACAATTCTTAGATCAAACTAATCCATTAAGTGAGATAACGCATAAGCGTCGTATCTCCGCACTTGGACCCGGTGGTTTAAGCAGGGAAAGAGCTGGTTTTGAGGTACGTGACGTTCACTATTCTCACTACGGCCGTTTATGTACTATCGAAACTCCCGAAGGACCAAACATTGGTTTGATATCTACTTTGTGTGTACATGCAAAGATCAACGACATGGGCTTTATCGAAACGCCTTACCGTAAAGTAACAGAAGGTAAAGTGGATATGAAGAAAATTACTTTTCTTAGTGCCGAAGAAGAAGATACCGCCAAGATTGCCCAGGCAAATATTGATATTGATGAAAAAGGAAACTTTGTAGAAGATAAAATTAAAAGCCGTCAAACCGGTGACTTCCCGATTTTAGATAAAGGCGAAGTGGAATACATGGATGTGGCACCTAACCAAATTGTTGGTTTAAGTGCTTCGTTAATTCCGTTCCTGGAGCATGATGATGCTAACCGTGCCCTGATGGGATCGAACATGCAACGTCAGGCTGTACCATTAATTAAGCCTGAAGTGCCTATTGTTGGTACAGGTTTAGAAGGTAAGGCTGCCCGTGATGCAAGGATTCAAATTCATTCTGATGGCGATGGTGTGGTAGAGTTTGTTGATGCTAACGAAATTCATGTAAGGTATAAGAGAAATGAAACACAGCAATTGGTTTCTTTTGAAGAAGATCTTATTATTTATAAACTAACCAAGTTTGTTCGTACCAACCAGGAAACATGTATTAACCTGCGCCCTGCTGTTGTTAAAGGACAAAAAGTTAGCGAAGGCGATTTCTTAACCGAAGGTTATGCAACCAAAGGTGGTGAATTAGCATTGGGAAGAAATATGAAAGTGGCTTTTATGCCATGGAAAGGGTACAATTTTGAAGATGCGATTGTAATAAGTGAAAAAGTAGTTAAGGAAGATTTGTTTACGTCTATCCATATCAGTGAATTTGAAATTGAAGTACGTGATACTAAATTAGGTGAAGAAGAATTGACGCCGGATATTCCTAACGTAAGTGAAGAAGCTACAAAAGACCTCGATCAAAATGGTATCATCCGTATTGGCGCACACATTAAAGAAGGCGATATCATCATTGGTAAAATAACTCCAAAAGGCGAAAGTGATCCTACACCGGAAGAGAAATTGTTACGTGCCATTTTTGGTGATAAAGCTGGTGATGCAAAAGATGCTTCTTTAAAAGCACCAAGCGGAACTGAAGGTGTGGTAATTGATAAAAAATTATTCCAGAGAGCCAAGAAAGATAAAAATGCTAAGGTTCGTGAAAAAGCGCAATTGGATAAGATTGAAAAAACACACGAGAAGAATGAAATAGACTTGCTTGAATTATTGGTTAACAAACTGCAAACTTTATTAAAAGATAAGAGCAGCGCAAGTGTTAGTAATAATTTTGGTGAAGTGTTGATAGGTAAAGGCGCTAAGTTTAATGCAAAAAATCTGGCTAACATCGATTATCAGAATGTTAATCCATTGGGATGGACCGGTGATGCTAAAACAGATGAATTAATCAACGTTTTATTACACAACTACAACATTAAGTTTAACGAAGAGCTGGGCCGTTATAAGAGAGAGAAATTCAACATTTCTATTGGTGATGAATTACCAGCAGGTGTGTTGAAACTGGCTAAAGTTTATTTAGCGGTTAAGCGTAAGCTTAAGGTGGGTGATAAAATGGCGGGTCGTCACGGTAACAAAGGTATTGTTGCTAAAATCGTTCGCCAGGAAGATATGCCTTTCCTTGAAGATGGAACACCTGTTGATATTGTTTTGAACCCGTTGGGTGTACCAAGCCGTATGAACTTAGGACAGATCTACGAAACAGCATTAGGCTGGGCTGGCGAAAAATTAGGCGTTCGTTTTGCAACACCAATTTTCGACGGAGCTTCTGTAAATGAAATTGCAGAAAACATTGATAAAGCAGGCTTACCTAAATTCGGTCATACTTATTTATATGATGGAGAAACCGGCGAACGCTTCGATCAGAAAGCAACTGTGGGTATCATCTACATTATTAAGTTACACCACATGGTTGATGATAAAATGCATGCCCGTTCAATTGGACCCTACAGCTTAATTACTCAGCAACCGTTAGGAGGTAAAGCACAGTTTGGAGGACAGCGTTTTGGAGAGATGGAGGTTTGGGCATTGGAAGCATACGGTGCATCTAATATTTTGCAGGAGTTGTTAACGCTTAAATCTGATGATATCATCGGAAGAGCTAAAACATACGAAGCAATTGTAAAAGGTGATAACGTACCAAGAGCCGGTATCCCTGAGTCATTCAATGTACTGGTGCATGAATTAAGAGGTTTGGGATTGGATTTGAAATTTGAGTAAAATGCCTTTCTGTGCCCGTGCAGAATAAGTACAAATAATAAGTAGTTCTTTGTTTTTTGTAAGAAAAATATTTTATGTCAAAAGTCCTGACCATTACTGAAACAGCGATTGAAAGTAAAATTTACCTGATACGTGGGCAGAAAGTAATGATGGACAGTGATCTTGCTGAAATGTATGGTGTAGAAACCAAAGCATTAAAACAGGCTGTAAAAAGGAACATGGATAAATTTCCTGAAGACTTTATGTTTGAATTGACTGCTAAGGAGGCTGAAGACTTTTCAAGGTCACATTTTGTGACCATGAAAAGAGGGCAAAATATCAAATACCTTCCTTTTGCATTTACAGAGCATGGCGTATTAATGTTGTCCAGTGTATTGCGTAGTAAACAGGCGAATGAAGTAAACATCAGAATTATGAGGGTTTACAGTAAAATGAAGGAGTTGTTAATGCTTAATAAAGACATTTTACTGAAACTTGAAAAATTAGAAAGCAGCTCAGACAGGCATGACAAAGACATAAAAATAATTTTCTCTTACATAAAAAAATTAATAGAACAACCTGTAAAGGAAAAAACAAGCAGAATTGGATTTAAAAAAGATTGGTAAATAAAATTATCAATTATCAATTTAAAAATTATCAATTAATAATATGGCATTCAAAAAAGAAAACCGTCCGAGAGCTACTTTTTCTCAAATCACAATTGGTTTGGCTTCTCCGGATAGTATTTTGGAAAAAAGCTATGGCGAAATTTTAAAGCCTGAAACTATTAACTACCGTACTTACAAGCCTGAAAGAGATGGTTTGTTTTGTGAAAGGATTTTTGGGCCGGTAAAAGATTATGAGTGTGCCTGCGGAAAGTATAAGCGTATCCGTTACAAAGGTATTGTGTGCGACCGTTGCGGTGTGGAAGTAACAGAAAAGAAAGTACGTCGTGAAAGAATGGGTCACATTAAATTGGTGGTACCTGTAGTGCATATCTGGTACTTTAAATCTTTACCAAACAAAATTGGTTATTTACTGGGAATGAGCTCTAAGAAATTAGAGAGCATTGTGTATTATGAAAGATTTGTAGTAATTCAATCGGGTATCCGTGCAGATAAAGGACAGAATTATGGTGATTTGCTTACTGAAGAAGAGTACTTAGATATTTTGGATACACTTCCAAAAGATAATCAGCATTTACCTGACGAAGATCCAAACAAATTCATTGCCAAGATGGGAGCCCAGGCTGTGCATGATATGTTACAGCGCATTGATCTGGATCAGTTAAGTTTCGATCTGCGTCACTCTGCCGCCAACGAAACATCTCAGCAACGTAAAGCAGATGCTTTAAAGCGTTTAAGCGTAGTAGAAGGTTTTCGTGATGCTAACACAAGAATCAACAACCGTCCCGAGTGGATGGTAATGCAATACATTCCTGTTATTCCTCCAGAATTACGTCCATTGGTTCCATTAGATGGTGGCCGTTTTGCATCGTCTGATCTTAATGATTTATACCGTCGTGTTATTATCCGTAATAACCGTTTAAAAAGATTATTAGAAATTAAAGCACCTGAAGTAATCTTACGTAATGAAAAACGTATGCTGCAGGAAGCAATTGATAGCTTATTTGACAACAGCCGTAAATCAAATGCTGTAAAAGCAGAAGGTGGACGTGCCTTGAAATCATTGAGTGATGTACTAAAGGGTAAGCAGGGACGTTTCCGTCAGAATTTGTTAGGTAAACGTGTGGATTATTCCGGTCGTTCTGTAATTGTGGTAGGGCCAGAATTAAAAATGCATGAGTGCGGTTTACCAAAAGATATGGCTGCGGAATTGTTTAAGCCATTTATTATTCGCAAGCTGATTGAAAGAGGTATTGTAAAAACAGTGAAGAGTGCAAGAAAATTAGTAGATAAAAAAGAAGCAATCATCTGGGATATCTTAGAAAATATTTTAAAAGGTCACCCGGTAATGTTGAACAGAGCCCCTACACTTCACCGTTTATCAATCCAGGCATTTCAGCCAAAATTGATTGAAGGTAAAGCGATACAGTTACACCCGTTAGTTACTACATCTTTCAACGCCGATTTCGATGGTGATCAGATGGCGGTACACGTACCTTTAAGTAATGCTGCAGTGTTGGAAGCTCAGTTATTAATGCTTTCTTCTCACAACATTTTGAACCCACAAAACGGTACGCCAATCACCCTTCCTTCTCAGGACATGGTATTGGGATTATATTACATTACCAAGGGAAAAAAATCAACAGCAACAGAAAAAGTAAAAGGAGAAGGTAAAGCGTTTTACTCAGCTGATGAAGTTATCATTGCTTACAACGAAAAGCAAATTGATTTACATGCTAACATCAGGGTAAAAGTTAATTACCGTAATGCAGATGGAACATTGACTTTTAAACTTATTGAAACAACTGTAGGCCGTGTAATTTTTAACCAGCATGTACCTAAAACAGTTGGATTTATAAATGCGCTGTTAACTAAGAAAGCATTAAGGGAAATTGTTGGTGATATTTTAAAATGGACCAACGTTCCGGTAACAGCAAAATTCTTGGATGATATTAAAACATTGGGATACCGTATGGCATTCCGTGGTGGATTGTCATTTAACATTAATGACTTAATTATTCCTGATGTTAAACAGGAATTGATTGATAACGCACAGGTTGAAGTAAGTGAAGTATGGGACAACTATAACATGGGACTTATAACCAATAATGAGCGTTATAACCAAATTATTGATATCTGGAGCCGTGTGGATACTAAAGTAACGGAAACATTAATTCGTGAGCTGGCAAATGATAAGCAAGGTTTCAACTCTGTTTACATGATGTTGGATTCGGGTGCCCGTGGTAGTAAGCAGCAGATTAAGCAGCTTGCAGGTTTGAGGGGATTGATGGCCAAGCCACGTAAATCAGGTTCATCAGGAAGTGAGATTATTGAAAACCCAATTCTTGCAAACTTTAAAGATGGGTTAAGTGTATTGGAATACTTTATCAGTACGCATGGTGCCCGTAAAGGTTTGGCGGATACAGCTTTGAAAACTGCAGATGCCGGTTACTTAACAAGAAGATTGGTGGATGTAAGCCAGGATGTGGTAATTAATGAAGAAGATTGCGGAACACTTCGTGGTAATGCAACATCAGCGTTAAAAGATAATGAAGATATTATTGAAGCATTAAGCGACAGAATTGAAGGAAGAACATCATTGCATAATGTATATCATCCATTAACAGAAGAATTATTGATTACAGCAGGCGAAGAGATCAGTGCAGATATGGCTAAGAAAATTGATGAAAGCGGCATTGAAACTGTTGAAATACGTTCGGTACTTACCTGCGAAAGCAAACGTGGTGTGTGTGTTAGGTGTTATGGTAAAAACTTAGCATCGGGTATGCTGGCACAAAGAGGAGATGCTGTAGGTATTATTGCAGCACAATCAATTGGTGAGCCGGGTACACAGTTAACGTTACGTACTTTCCACGTGGGTGGTGTGGCAGGTTCTGCTTCTGTAGAATCTACTTTACCAGCTAAGTTTGATGGTACTATTCAGTTTGACGGTTTGCGTACAGTTGCTACCGAAGATCATGAAGGTAAAAAAGTACATGTGGTAATTGGGCGTACAGGTGAGGTAAGAATTATGGATGTTAAAAACGACCGTTTATTAATTACCAATAACGTTCCTTACGGTGCTACATTAAATGTAAAAGACGGGCAGAAAGTTACCAAAGGCGATGTGGTTTGTACATGGGATCCATTTAATAATGTAATTGTTGCAGAGGTTGGTGGTGTTATTAAATTTGAAGCGTTGTTAGATGGTATTACTTACCGTGATGAATCGGATGAACAAACCGGTCACCGTGAAAAAGTAGTTATTGAAACAAAAGATAAAACCAAGTTACCTACCATTATCGTAGAAGGTAAAGAAAAGAAAACATACAATTTGCCGGTAGGCTCACACGTAGTAGTAGAAGAAGGAGATGATGTAAGGAGCGGACAGGTTTTAGTTAAGATACCAAGGATATTAAGCAAACTGAAAGATATTACGGGAGGTTTACCACGTGTAACCGAATTGTTTGAGGCAAGAAACCCAAGCAACCCTGCAGTAGTTTGCGAAATTGATGGTGTGGTTACTTTTGGTGCTATTAAGCGTGGTAACAGGGAGATTATTGTAGAAGCAAAAGACAGTGTGGTTAAAAAATACTTAGTTCCTTTAAGCCGCCAGATTTTGGTACAGGATGGTGACTTTGTAAAAGCGGGTGCTGCACTAAGTGATGGACAAACTGCCCCTGCTGATATCCTGGCCATTAAGGGACCATTTGCTGTGCAGGAATATGTGGTAAATGAAATTCAGGAAGTATATCGTTTGCAGGGTGTAAAAATTAATGATAAACACGTTGAGGTTATTGTAAGGCAGATGATGCGTAAAGTAACTGTGGAAGATGCTGGTGATACTAAATTTTTAGAAGGAGATACAGAAGACAGGCACGATTTTAATGCAGAAAACGATTACATCTTTGATAAAAAAGTAGTTACTGAAGCAGGCGAAAGCACCAAATTAAAAACTGGCCAGATTGCTACCTTACGTGATATACGTGAAGAGAATTCTATTTTAAGAAGGGCTGATAAAAAGTTAGTGGAATTCCGTGATGCACATCCTGCAACTTCTTCACCGTTGTTACTGGGTATTACAAAAGCATCGTTGGGTACACACAGCTGGATATCTGCTGCATCATTCCAGGAAACAACCAAAGTACTTTCTTCTGCAGCCATACAGGGTAAAACAGATGAAATGCTTGGCCTGAAAGAAAACGTTATTACAGGACATCATATACCTGCGGGTACAGGTTTACGTGAGTTTGAAAATATGATTGTAGGAAGTAAAGAAGAATACGAATTGCTGATGACTACAAAAGAAGCAATGAGTTTTGATGACGATGAATAAGATTCTTTAAAAAATATTATTAAGGAGCAGAATTAATTTCTTGCTCCTTTTTTGTTTTACGGCGTTTTGGAAATATACACTGTTGGTTAATAACCATGCAGTGGCGAAGATTGAAGCGATTTACTCACGAAGGAGAAGGAACCAAAGCCAAATAGCTAATCAATGCTCATTTTATTCCTTCTGCCCCAATATTACTCAGTCTGGAATGTTATTGGTGCGTTGCACAGCAGGAATCCATTTTTGAGATTTTTTAGATTTTTTAATTTCATACACTACTCTATCGCATAATCCAAAACCTGGATCTTTTTCACAACGGATATCAGATAACCTACCATCTTTGGATAAAATAAATACGACTGAAACGGTATATATCCCTTTTTTAAATCGTTTGCCAGCCCGAATTGATTGGTTAAGTTGTTGCTCAAGAGATTGCACCCAGGAAGAATCTCCACCAGGAAAAGCCGACTTAATTTCCACTTTAGTATAGATTTTTTTTGTTTTTTTTTCTTTTATAATTTCCACTACTATTCCACCATAACTATTGGTAATTATTTGGCCATAGCTTTTATAAAACACATAAAACAAAGTAGTCCTAATTGAAAAATTTTCATTGTCAAATGTTTTAACAAGGGATCAATATTTGAATAGAAATTTGGAAGTGTTTATTAAGAATTCCGTCAAGCCCGAAACCAAAGCCTGGATATCCACTGCCGATGATTGTTTTTAACCGCAGCAAACACTTTCTAAAACATAGACTTTAACTATTCGGAAGCCTGGATTTAAACCAAATTCAATAATTTTCATAACAACTATATCACCTGTGTCTGTAAAACAATTTTGTTTTCTGGCGCTTTTATAGCTTCAATTTCTGCTCTGCCCATATTACAAACACTCACACAAAATTAAACACACCGAGAGGCTTAAATTTTCCTTTACATCGCACAATTAAAAGCCTTATAAATTCTGGTATATTTGTTCCAGTGCAAATAAATTTTTCTTCAACCAGTTTGTAGTGCCTTTTGGCCAGGTAATTTTTTTAGAAATTACAGTGTCCATTATATCATAAGCCTTCATGGCCTCTTCATTATTATAAAAACAACCTTTCCATTTTTCTGAAATTTCTTTTCTGTTTTGAATACTTATACGGCCTGCATACCATTCCAAACACGAAGGCAATCCATAAAACGAAGCAGCGGCAGCCTTTCTTGCAATAACATCTTTATAAAATAAAATAAAAAAGCGCAGGTTATCTTTCAGCCGTTGTTTAATGGCAGCATCACTTTCGGATGCCCGTGGTTTAATGCGCCATTTATTATTAGCAATATAAAACGGATCATCAGCAGCATTTTTATACCGCTTTCCATCCGATACAAAAGTTAAAACCGTTTCCGATTTTATTCCCACATTGGTGAGCTTCATTTCATTGGCAGCCAATGCCCTTAATTTATATATATCACTGCTGCCGTTGGTATATTTTAAAGTCAATGTTTTTGTGGCCTCATCAAATTTCCATGTACCATTATCCATGGCGTTGCGTATATTTTTTACAATGCTAAAATCAGCCGCCATCGAAAAACTTCTCACCGGCATTTCAAAAGCGCTGCCATCGCTTGCCACTTCCAACGCTTCTTTATCATCATCTAATATCCAGTTTTGTGCCAGCAGTTCCTGCATATTTGTTGATGCAGATAAATCCTTCAGCATATCCGGCAATGCCTGGTACATGGTATCGGTGCTGTAAGAGTCTTCAGTGCTTTTCTTTTTACTGTCTGTAACAACTTTTTTTCCATCGTCTGTTTTTGTATTTTCGTTACAACTGGTTGTTACAATAAAAAGTATTGCTGCAAAACAAATTATCTTATACATTTTTTAGCTTATTAATTTGCATAAATATAAAATAAACTAACTTCATGGCATGAGAATTTTTTTGGTATTACTCTTTACCATTATCAGCATTGCAGCCACAGCCCAAAAAAAAACAGCTTTTGTTACAGGCAAAGTAGTTGATGAAAATGAAAAACCTTTACAAAATGTATCCGTTGTAATTCTGGGCAGGTCTTCGGGCACCATCACCAACGACAGTGGATATTTTAAAATAACTGTTCCGGCAGGCAAAGCCTTTGCCTTAATATTTTCTTACAGCGGTTATAAAGAAGTACAAAAGAATTTTTACCTGAGCAGTAACGAAGAAGAAGCCGCAATTATACAAATGGAATTAGGAGGAAAAGTTTTAGATGCAGTAATTGTAACAGACGATAACCAGCGCAACCAAACCGGCCTTGTAAAAATAAATCCTAAAAATGCACTGGCATTGCCCAGCACTATTGGCGGTGTAGAAGGTTTAATAAAAATACTGGTGGGCAGCAATAACGAACTTACTTCGCAGTACAGTGTACGTGGCGGTAATTACGACGAAAATTTAATTTACATCAACGACTTCGAAATTTTTCGTCCGTATTTGGTACGCAGCGGCCAGCAGGAAGGCTTAAGTTTTATTAACCCCGAAATGGCAAAGAATGTAAATTTTTACAACGGAGGTTTTCAGGCAAAGTACGGCGATAAAATGAGCAGTGTTTTAGATATTCAATATAAAAAACCAAAAACATTTGCCGGCACTGCTTATGTAAGTTTGTTAGAGCAGGGCTTGCATTTTGAAGGTGCTAACAAAAAAGGAAACGTTACTTACCTGTTTGGCTTACGCAACAAAAGCAATAAAAATTTATTAAGCAGCCAGGAAACTGTGGGTTCTTATATTCCCTCCTCGTCTGACTTTCAGGCATTTATTACTTACAAGGTTAGCGAAAAATTGCAGTTAGAATTTTTAGGCAATTATTCGGCAACAAAATTCACCTTGTTTCCACAGTCGGCACAAAAAACAACTTCCGTTTTTTCGCCGCTGTTTACTGCTAACCTTGGTTTAGATATTTTTTTTGAAGGTAAAGAGCAGGACGGCTACAAAACCAGCCTGCTTGGCTTAAGCATGCTGTACAATCCCACAAAAAAATTAAAACTAAAGTGGATGCTTAGCCGCTTTAGTAATAAAGAAAATGAAAATTTCGATATTGCAGGTGCTTATCTTTTTGGCGACAGGGATTTTGACCGCAGCAGCAGCAGCTTTGGCCAAATAATAAATCCGCTGGGTGCAGGCTATTACCAAAACTATGGCCGCAATACTTTAGATATTGATGTATATAATGCATCTCTTAAAGGCAGTATCGATAAAGGCAAACACTTTATACAGTTTGGCAACAGTATCGAACAAACCAATATTACTGATAAATTAAAAGAATTTGAATACCAGGACAGTGCCGGTTATTCGCTGCCGCACAACCCTGCCAATTTAAATTTATATAAAGTTTTAAATTCCACTGCCAATCTTTCTATACAAAAATTCAGCGGCTATGTGCAGGATAATATACGTTTAGGCAATGCCGCAAAAGATATTACCCTGCAGGCCGGCATACGCTACAATTACAACAGCCTAAACAAACAATTTTTATTAAGCCCACGCATGCAGGTTAGTTATAAGCCGCAGTGGAAAAAAGATATGGTATTAAAATTTGCCGCAGGCGTTTACAGCCAGCCGCCATTTTACCGGGAGCTGAGACGGTACAACGGCACTTTAAACACCAATGTAAAAGCACAAAAAAGTTATCAGTTTGTAGCCGGTGCCGATTATAATTTTAAAGGATTAGAAGGCCGCCCCTTTCGCATTACCACCGAAGCCTATTACAAAAGCCTGAGCAATGTAGATGTGTATGATGTAGACAATGTAAAGATCCGCTACGCCGGTAACAACGATGCTAAAGCCTATGCAACAGGTATTGAAGCAAGGCTTTTTGGCGAGCTGGTAAAAGATGCCGAAAGCTGGTTAAGCATAGGTTTTATGCGTACACGGGAAAATTTAAACAACGATGTGTATTACCAGTATAAAAATGCTGCAGGCGAAATTATCACCGCACAAAGTACCGATCAGCAACCGGTTGACAGTGTAAAAAACGAAGTAGGTTTTGTGCGCCGCCCCACCGACCGTTTAATAACAGTAGGTTTATTTTTAGAAGATTACCTGCCCACCAATAAAAATTTTAAAGTGCATTTAAATTTGCTGTACGGCAGCAACATGAGTTACAATATACCCAACAGTGTTAAGTACCGCAACGCATTAACCATAGATCCCTATATAAGAATTGATATAGGTTTTAGCGCTCAACTGCTAACCGAACAGAGTAAACGCCGCAGCCACAGCCCCTTCTCCGGCTTCCAAAACATTTGGGCAAGTTTTGAAGTGTTTAATTTAATCGACCGGCCTAACACCATCAGCTACCAGCTAATAAAAGATTTTGCTAATAACACGTACAGCATCCCCAACCGCCTAACACCACGTTTAGTAAATTTTAAAATTATAGGCAGGTTTTAATTGGCTTTGCCAAATATTTTTTTATGGAACGGGCATTGGTTCATTGTGGTACATCGTTGTGTCACTCACTTCTGCCGCATACCATTGGGCAACTTTTATTTAAGCGTAGATTGGAGTTTTCGTACAAAGATTTATTGGAAATTACTACAGCTGTAATAAGGCTATGGTTTAAGTAATTAAAATATTGTTTCCCTTATTTGCAATTGTTTAAAACAAAAGCTATCCGTATCTCATTTATGAATAAATCAATTATTAATACTGTCTCAAACGGGTTAGTTTTTGTTCTTAAATTCGATATATTTGCACTCTGCCTGTAAAATCATAATTTAATAAATACTGGGGGGTTAGCTCAGTTGGCTAGAGCGCTTGCATGGCATGCAAGAGGTCGTCGGTTCGACCCCGATACTCTCCACAAAGGCTCACTAAAGGTGAGTCTTTTCTTTTTTATGATTTACACTGTATATATTTTATACTCTGCAAAAATTGATAAGTATTACGTGGGTCATACCGAAAATATTTCAATTCGGTTAAAGCAACATAATGAAGGTATATCAACATATACTTCAAAAGCTACAGATTGGATATTGATGTATTCAGAAAATTTTAGCAGTAGAGTAGATGCTCATAAACGGGAATTAGAAATTAAAAGTAAAAAAAGCAGAAAATATATTGAATGGTTGATTAATTACGACAGATAGAACACTTGCATGTCCCGAATGCTTTCGGGAAAGAGGTCGTCGGTTCTACCCCGATACTCTCCACAAAAAATCCCACAGCTGTGGGATTTTTTAATGTCTTTAATAAACTATAATTACTAATCCCCCCAAATTTCATCCTTACCTTCCAGCCATAATTTTACTAAATCGTTTGTTACAGATTTTGGTCTTTCTAATGGAAAGGCTAAAGCCCTGTCCCATATTAAACTTGCTAAAACCCCTAATGATCTGGAAACGCCAAACAGCACTGTATAAAATTCATACTCCACCATTCCGTAATGCACTAACAAAGCACCACTGTGTGCATCTACATTGGGCCATGGGTTTTTTATTTTTCCTAACGATTGTAAAATGGGTGGCACTGCCTCATAAATATTCCAAACGGTTTGCACCAATGCATCGTCAGGCATATGTTTTTTGCCAAATTCCATTTGTGCAGTAAAACGGGGATCTGTTTTTCGTAACACCGCATGCCCATAACCTGGTACAACTTTTCCTTCGGTTAAAGTTTTTTTCACGTAATCTTCTATCTGCACTTTACTGGGCAAGTCTGTTCCCAATTCTTCCCTTAATTCGTAAATCCATTTAATTACTTCCTGGTTGGCCAGGCCGTGTAATGGGCCTGCAAGCCCATTCATACCAGCAGCAAAACTTAAGTAAGGATCGCTTAATGCAGAACCAACTAAATGCGTAGTATGAGCAGAAACATTTCCTCCTTCATGATCGGCATGAATGGTCATATACAAACGCATCAGTTCTTTAAAAGATTCATCCTCGTAACCCATCATGTGTGCAAAATTGCCCGACCAATCCAGCAATCCGTTGGGCTGAATATGATCGCCATTTTTATATTTACGGCGATAAATATATGCGGCAACTCTTGGCAGGCGTGCAATTAAATCCATGGCATCATCAAACACTGCATCCCAGTAATCTTTTTTATTCATGCCTGCTGCATATCTTTTGCTAAACTGGCTTTCGGTTTGCAAAGCCATAATGGCAACAACAAACTGCGTCATCGGGTGGGTACTAACCGGCAATGCTTCAATAGAATCGAATACATGGTTGGGTACATGGCTGCGGCGCTGCCATACGCTGGTAACATGCTGCACATCATCTTCATCAGGTAAATCGCCTACCAGCATTAAATAAAATAACCCTTCGGGTAAAGGCTCCGATCCGTTGGGTGCCTTGGGCAATTTTTGTTGTAATTCCGGAATGGTATATCCACGAAAACGAATACCCTCCTGTGCATCAAGCAAAGAAGTTTCGGTTACTAAACCCGTCATCCCACGCATGCCCTGATAAATTTGGCTAAGGGTAACTTCTCCAATTTTTTTGTTGCCATGCTCTTTAAGCAGTGCTTTCATTTCTGCAGCTACAATTTCTGATTTTGCTTTGAATTTATCTTTAATAACTCCCATACAGCAATTAAAATTTATATTGTAAGAATATTTATAACCGTATTTTAAAATATGGCTAAAATTACGATGTGCCGCTGTGTAAAACAAAAGTTTCAAAAGAAAGTTTACTGATAGGTAAAACCTGAAGCTGTAATACTATTTAGGTGCTTTTTTATAAAGATAGAATGCCAGCAGGCCAAAAAAGAAATTAGGTGTCCATGCGGCTATAAATGGTGTAAAGCTGCCCTTGGTTGCAAATACAATAGAAAAGCGGCTGAATAAAATATACAATACACTTATTACTACTCCCAAAGCCAGGTGCAAACCGCTGCCACCCCTTACTTTTCGGGATGCCAGCACAGCACCAATAATAGTAAGTATAAGCACCGAAACCGGAATAGCATCCCGGTTATATCTTTCTACTAATAATGCATTCAGGCCTTCGCTACCCCTTAATCTTTCCCGCTTTATAAATTGATTTAAAACTGGCGTAGGCATCTGATCTTTTAAGTATTCATCTTTACGCAAATCAACCGGTTTAAAATCATAATTCATTTTTAATTCTGATGTACGTTTAACGGTTTCCGTAATGTTGTTAAGCGTTCTTTCGGTAACATTTACAAGCCGCCATTTTTTGGCTGCGGTATCCCAGTTAAAATTATCGGCCCTGAGATTGTATAATAATTTATTGTTAGAAAAGCGTTGTACAAAAAACCCATTTCCGTTTTTTGAAACTGTATCATACCCTGCAATACCAATGTACGTGTTGCTGTCGTTTCTAAAATAAATGTGTTGCTTATAAGTATTGTTACCGCTGTTGTTGCCAAAATTGGGGTCAATATATTTTGTTTCAAAATCGCCCCATTTTTTATTAGCTTTTGGCACCACATACTGGTAGCCAAACCACAAAAGCACCGATAAAAACAAACCACCAATTACAAACGGCAATAAAAAACGGCGGTAACTTACACCACTGCTCAATATTGCCACCACCTCCGACCGTGTAGCCATTTTTGATGTAAAAAAAATTACTGCAATAAAAACAAATAGCGGAAAAAGCATGGCATCAATACGGGGAATAAAGCCAAAATAATAATCGGTGATAATTTTAGAAACCGGCAGTTTGGATTTTACAAAATCATCGGTTTTTTCGCTTACATCAACCACTACTACAATTGCCGTTAATAAAATAAGGCAAAAGAAAAATGTAGTCATGTATTTTGACAGTATGTAGCGATCGATTTTTTTAAACATTGCAATTAGCCTGTGGCATTATTTTTTGCTACGCAAATGTAGCTGAAAAAGATTTTGTATTAAATATGATATTGATAAGTATTTGTGAAGGTTAAAAGGATAGTTTAGGGGTTTAGAGGTTTAGCATGCTCTCTATTTTTTTAAGCAACTTCTAAAGCCTAAACCCTAAACCTCTAAACTCTTAACCCTTAAACTTCTAAACCACTAACAGCCTTTGCTGCTATCCATCCTGTTGTCCATGCATTTTGAAAATTAAAACCGCCGGTAACACCATCTACATTAATTACTTCGCCGGCAAAAAATAAACCGGGTATTATTTTACTTTGCATAGTATTAAAATCAATTTCATTTAATTGAATGCCGCCAGAGGTTACAAATTCTTCTTTAAAAGTTGTTTTACCTTTTACATCAAACTCCTGAGCACATAAATTTTTTATTAATTTATTTTGATCTTTAGCCGGCAAATCGGCCCATCTTAATTCATCTTAATACCAGACTGCAGTAATAAATATTCCCACAGCCTTGAAGGCAAACTAAAAGGGTTTCGGTTTATAATTTTTTGCGTGGCAATACTAAACCGGAGTTGCTGCATTTTTTCCCTGAGTGTATTTTCATTAAACTCCGGTACCCAGTTTACAATAATTTTAAACTGAATAATTTTTTATTTGCAATTCTCTTGCACCCCAGGCAGAGAGTTTTAAAATTGCCGGGCCACTCATTCCCCAATGTGTAATTAATAATGGGCCATGTTCTGAAAGTTTAGAGCCCATAATTTTTACCACAGCATTTTCAACTGCTACCCCCATTAAAGCAGTAATACTGTTACCCGGCATATTAAAAGTAAATAAAGATGGCACAGGCTCTTCAATTGTATGCCCTAATTTTTTTAACCAGTCGAACTGAATTGCTTTAGGGTAACCGCCACTGGCAATACATACAAAATCTGTTTTTAAAATTTTATTGCTGGCAAGATGAACAGAGAATTTTTCAGCTGCAAACTGCCCGTTACCTATTACCAATTCCTTTACTTCGGCACTCATTAAAATTTGCACGCCATATTTGCTGGCTTCCTTCATCAGGCAATCAATAATTGTTTGAGAAGAATTTGTAACAGGAAACATCCTGCCATCCGCCTCGGTTTTCAACTCCACCCCTCTTTGTTTAAACCAATCAATAGTATCAGTTGTAAAAAAATGATGAAATGCTTTTTTTAAAAATGAATTACCCCGTGGATATTTTTTTATCATTTCCGCAATACTAAAACAGGCATGTGTAACATTGCACCTGCCGCCGCCACTTACTTTTACTTTGCTTAATAATTTATTTGATTTTTCTATGATAGTAACTTCAAGCGCCGGGTTTAATCTTGCTGCATTTACAGCACAAAAAAAACCAGCTGCTCCCCCACCAATAACTACCAGTTGTTTCTTTTTCATTTTCTATTTTGTATCTTGACAATTAAATGCAAATTAACGTTTAACTACTTATTATTATATGGCCAATTCAATTACAAAAAAACAACTTAAAGAAATGCCCGTAATCCCTTACGACAAAGTAAGAGATCATATCAAAACAGGCAATATTTTTTTCAGCAGTGGCAGCTATGCTTTTTCCGGTGTTATTCAAAAACTTACTAAAAGCACCTGGAGCCATGTTGCCGTTGTTTATAAAGATGAAGAACTGGGCAGGGTTATGGTTTTAGAAGCTGAACCTTATGTGGGTATAAGATTAATTCCGGTATCGAAATATTTACGGAATTATAAAGATAAAAACCGGCCTTATAAAGGGCAAATTGCCATCGCAAAATTTAATATTGATGTGCCAAAAGAAAAATTAAACCGTGGTATTAGTTTTGGTTTGGATGAATTAGCAAGGCCTTACGACAATTTTGAAATTGTAAGGATTATGATGCGTATTTTATTTCATATCAGCCGCAGAGAAAAAAACAGAAATTATATTTGCAGCGAACTGGTAAGAGATGTTTTTGCAAAAGCAGGCATTATTATGCAATATAAAGACACTTACATAAGCCCTGATAATATCTGGCGGGATGAAAGAGTAGAATTAAAATACAGGATTTTGTGATTGAAACTAATGCTGGTATTTAATACAAAAAAATCAATAATCGGAACACAGATTGGAGTTTGCCTTTTCTGCTGCTTCTATTTCGGTAAAGGAAGATAAAATATCTGCTTTGCCCCGTTGTATGCAAATAGTATGTTCGTAATGTGCGGCAGGTTTACCATCTTCTGTTTTTATCGTCCAGCCGTCTTTGTCATGATACACATTTTTTGTACCCATGTTAATCATGGGTTCAATGGCAATCACCATTCCTTCTTTTAATTTAGCACCGGTTCCTCTTTTACCATAATTGGGTACCTGAGGTTCTTCGTGTAATTTTCTTCCAAGGCCATGGCCCACCAATTCTCTCACCACTCCATAGCCATGTTCTTTTTCGGTGTATTGCTGTACGGCATAAGCAATATCACCTACTCGGTTACCATGTATGGCTTTTTCAATTCCTTTGTATAAAGATTCTTTTGTAACCCTTAATAATTGTTTTACTTCAGCACTAATTTCTCCTACAGCAAATGTATAAGCGCTGTCGCCATGAAAACCATTTTTAAAAGCCCCCACATCTACCGAAACTATATCGCCATCTTTTAATACATCTTTTGTAGGAAACCCATGCACCACGGCATCGTTAACAGAAATGCAGCATGCAAAAGGAAAATCCTGGTATCCTTTAAATGATGCCGTTGCTCCATTATCCAAAATAAATTTTTCGGCAAACTGATCCAATTCAAAAGTTGAAATACCGGGTTTAATAATTTTAGCTACTTCTGCCAAAGTTTTACTCACCAGCAAACTGCTTTCTCTTATCAGTTCAATTTCTGCCTTAGTTTTATAATGAATCATACCCCTATTTATTTAAAACAAACCCCGACGTATTTTGTCGGGGCTTAATTATTTTTAAGTCCCCCAAGAAAGGGGAAACTGAAATTAAATAGTTGTTGCTGCCTGCCTGCCCTGTATTCTTCCGCTGCTCATTAAACCATCGTACTGGCGCATTAATAATTGTGTTTCTATTTGCTGTAAGGTATCTAAAATTACACCTACCATAATCAGCAACGATGTTCCGCCAAAGAAAGTAGAAAAATTCTGTGTCATACCTACAAAAGCTAATTGACAAAGGCCCGGTAAAATACCAACAAATGCTAATAAAACAGCACCGGGTAAAGTTATTCTGTCCATTATTGTACCAATATAATCTGCAGTAGGCTGACCTGGTTTTACACCGGGTATAAATCCGTTATTACGCTTTAATTCATCCGCCATTTGCTTGGGGTTAAATATTAAAGCTGTATAAAGAAAAGTAAAGCCAATTACTGCAACTGAATAAATAAGCATGTACCACAAATTGGTATGATCATTTAAAAAACTTGCCTGTGTTGTTTGCCCTAACCCGGTAATAAAAGCAATTAAAAATAGTATTGCCTGTGCAAAAATGATAGGCATTACACCCGATGCATTTACTTTAAGTGGTAAAAAATTTCTTGCCCCACCAAACTGGCGGTTACCTACAATTTGTTTTGCATAATTTACAGGCACTCTTCTTGTTCCCTGTATCAGCATTATCAAGCCCATTATAACTGCAATAAGAAATACAATTTCTATAAGCATTATCAATAAACCACCTGCGCCCCTATGTTGTTCTTGCTGCCCATTCCTGTGCTATGGCCTGTGGCAATCTTCCCAAAATACCAACCATGATAATTATAGAAGTACCATTGCCCAATCCTTTGTCAGTAATTTTTTCTCCCAACCACATTACAAATAATGTACCTACAGTAAGAATGATAACAGTAGAAAATTTAAAGAAATCGGCACCGTAAGCAGGAATTATTGCGCTGCCATAAGTTGTAGTTAAGTAACTGATATAAGCAATTGCCTGAAAAGCGGTAACACCCACCGTTAGGTAACGTGTCCATTGATTAATTTTCTTTCTTCCGCTCTCGCCTTCTTTTTGAATTTTTGAAATTTGAGGAACCAGGATGGTCATCAATTGCATAAAAATAGATGCAGAAATATAAGGCATGATACCTAATGCAAAGATAGAAGCCCTGTTAAAGGAACCTCCTACAAATGTATTCAAGCAAACTCAATAACCCTCCTGAATTTTTTGAATCACTTTCGGCAAGCCTTGTTATTTCCTGAGGGTTAATACCCGGCAAAATAATATGAGTACCTACTATATAAATGAATATGAGTAAAAGCGTAAAAGTAATTTTATTACGCAGCTCCTCAATGCTCCAGATATTCCTAAGTGTTTTTATAAACTTCTTCACAGATTTAAAACGATTTAAATGTTTTGCGCTAAATTAAAAATGACCCCGACAGGCGGGGTCTGCAAATATCGTGAAATTATTTTACTATCTCAACAGAACCTCCGGCAGCTTCAATAGCAGCTTTAGCTTTTTCACTCACTGCATTTACTTTAAAAGCAAATTTTCCTTTTACTTCACCATTACCTAAAACTTTTACACTATCAAACTGGCTGATAATACCATTGATATATAAATTCTGCAAATTAAATTCTGTGATGCCGTATTTTTCAGAAAGATGATCTATCTGACCAAGGTTTAAAACTTTAAATTCTATACGGTTGTTATTTTTAAAACCACGCTTTGGAATACGACGCTGAATAGGCATCTGTCCACCTTCGTGAGCCATTTTACTTTTGTAACCTGCACGGCTTTGTCCACCTTTATTACCTTTTGTAGATGTACCACCTTTACCACTTGCTTCACCACGTCCTATTCTTTTTTCTTTGTGCGTTGCGCCTTTTGCAGGCTTTAGTGTATGTAATTTCATTGTATGTTGATTTTGTACTTACGGGGAATCACCCCTCGCTTTTTATTTAATGTGCAAATTTGCAAAGTGGCAAATGTGCAAAATTTATTTAGAAATTATCCTCTTTTGTAAACAGCTTCATGTGCAGGAGCAGCAATTTGCATATTTGCACATTGCTTCATTTGCAAATTATTAAGCCAGTTCTTCCACTTTTACAAGATGGCTAACTTTTGTAACCATGCCTAAAATTTGTGGCGTAGCTTCTACTTCAACAGATGCATTCATCTTTTTTAAACCCAAAGCTACCATTGTTCTTTTCTGGCGCTCCGATCTGTCGATTACACTTTTTACCTGTGTTACTTTTATCTTTTTCATAACTGAATCAGTTGTCAGTTGTCAGTTGTCAGTTGTCAGTTATTGACCATTGACTATTGACCATTGACTATTTTTATTATCCGTTAAATACTTTCTTTAAAGAAATAGTACGGGTTTTTGCAACTGCAATTGGCTCACGTAAAGAAGCTAATGCTTTAAAAGTTGCTTTTACCACGTTTGTAGGATTAGCAGAACCAAGGTTTTTTGCTAACACGTCGGTAATACCTGCTGCTTCTAAAACCGCTCTCATACTGCCCCCGGCAATTACACCAGTACCATGCGCTGCAGGTTTAATAAATACTTTTGCTGCACCTTCTTTACTCAATTGTTCGTGAGGTATGGTACCATGCATAATAGGAACTTTTATCAAATTCTTTTTAGCATCTTCAATACCTTTTGTAATGGCTTCCTGTACTTCTTTTGCTTTACCTAAACCATGACCAACAACGCCTGCTTCGTTACCAACAACCACTAAGGCTGAAAAACTAAAAGCACGACCGCCTTTGGTTGTTTTAACCACACGGTTAATTGCAACCACTTTATCTTTTAATTCAAGATCGCCTGCCTTTACTTTGTTTAAAATTAAATTTGCCATTTATATCGATTTACGATTTTATTATTTAATACTACCAACTTAAACTACCGAATGGATTATACAAATCTGAAATCGGCAATCAAAAATCTAAAATACTAACCCGCCTTCTCTTGCTCCTTCTGCAACTGCCTTTACACGGCCATGATAGATATAACCACCACGATCGAATACTACTGTTGTAATACCTAATTCTTTTGCCTTTGTTGCAATAGCGGCACCTACCAATTTACCTTTTTCTATTTTAGGTGCTTTTTGTGCTGCAATATCTTTTTGTCTTGATGAAGCTGCGGCTAATGTTACACCGTTAGCATCGTCAATTAACTGAGCATAAATATCTGCATTACTTCTAAAAATACTCAACCTTGGTTTTGCTGCAGCACCGCTTATCTTTTTACGGATGCGGTATTTAATTTTTACTCTTGCGCTACTTTTTGAATTCATAACCTTTATTTTAATTGCCCCGATACTGCCGGAACGTATTTGTTTATTGGTTTACTTGTTTATTAGTTTACTGGTTTTACTAATTAACCAATTAACTAATCAACCTATTACTTACCAGCTGACTTACCAGCTTTTCTTCTCAACACCTCACCTGCAAATTTCACACCTTTACCTTTGTATGGTTCTGGCTTACGTAAGCTTCTGATTTTTGCACAAACCTGACCAATCAATTGTTTATCTATACTCTCAAAACTAATCATTGGGTTTTGTCCTTTTTCCTGAGAGGTGGTTACTTTTAATTCTTTAGGAATTTCAAAAACAATATTATGAGAATAACCTAAAGCAAGATCTAAAAGATTACCCTGGTTAGATGCTTTATAACCCACACCCACCAATTCTAATTTTTTATTATAACCTTCTGTTACACCTAAAACCATATTGCTGATTAAAGAGCGGTATAAACCATGCATGGCACGGTGGCGTATTTGTTCAGTAGGACGAACAACATCTACAGTACCTTCTTTAACTTCAATTTTAATATCTCTGTCAACCGTTTGTTTCAATTCTCCTTTTGGTCCTTTTACAGTAACTACGTTTTCGTTGTTAACGGTAATGGTTACACCTGCTGGAAATTCTACCGGTTTTTTTCCTATTCTGCTCATGGTCGGTTTTTTTATTTTTATTTTTATTCGATTTGTGTTCAGCCACGACTAAGGCTTAATTGTCAAATCATTTTATACTTCTTATTCTTCTCCTTATTCTCCTTCAGGGGATAGGACTAGTAAATGTTGCAAAGAACCTCTCCGCCTACATTTTGTGCTTTAGCTTCTTTATCGGTCATTACACCTTTTGATGTAGAAACTATTGCAACGCCTAAACCATTTTTTACACGTTTAAACTCACCAGGTTTTGCATAAGTCCGTAAACCAGGGCGGCTAACTCTTTCTAAACTTTGAATAACAGGTAATTTAGTTGTTGCATCATATTTTAATGCAATCTTAATAACACCCTGTTTTTTATCTTCTTCAAATTTGTACTTTAAAATGTAACCTTTATCGTACAATATTTCTGTAATGCGCTTTTTCAAATTGCTGGCAGGTATTTCTACAATACGGTGATTAGCCATTTGTGCGTTGCGTATTCTTGTTAAAAAATCTGCTATAGGATCAGTAACCATTGTTATTTTAGTTAATTGATTAAATAAATTTTGTCAATGCGATATCCGGTATCGTTGTTCGTATTTTAGTTGGTCGTTGCTGGTTTTTACGGCCAACCATCAACCCTTTTTCGACCAACCTGTTTATTACCAGCTTGCTTTAGTAACACCCGGTATTTTACCCTGCAGTGCCATATCACGAAATTGGTTTCTTGAAAGACCAAAATACCTCATGTATCCTCTTG
The DNA here is from genome assembly GCA_963741535.1 of uncultured Chitinophagaceae bacterium. Classification (GTDB taxonomy): domain Bacteria; phylum Bacteroidota; class Bacteroidia; order Chitinophagales; family Chitinophagaceae; genus Ferruginibacter. Next base: position 752,745 of record CAVUIP010000018.1, on the reverse strand, counting down.
GTCTGCCGGTTAGCTGGCAGCGGTTTCTTAACCTTACCGGAGATGCATTTTTTGGTAATAAATCCAAAGCTGCATAATCGCCGGCTGCTTTTAAAGCTGTTCTTTTATCAGCATATTTGGCAACGGCTGCTTCACGCTTTGTTTGCCTGGCTTCAATTGATTTTTTTGCCATGTTTTATTTTTATTTTTTTCCTTACGATAGTATCGAAAGGTTATTTCTTTACGTTTTTAAAAGGCATACCCAATTCTTTCAGCAATTCAAATGCTTCTTCATTGGTGTTTGCTGTTGTTACAAAAGTGATATCCAATCCTGTAATTTTATTTACCTTATCAATATCAATTTCAGGAAAAATGATTTGCTCCGTTACACCCAGTGTGTAGTTACCACGGCCATCAAATGATTTATCATTGATCCCTTTAAAATCACGTACACGTGGCAGTGATACAGAAACAAGCCTGTCTAAAAATTCGTACATCTTAACTCCACGAAGTGTAACTCTTGCACCAATGGGCATATTTTTACGCAACTTAAAGTTGGAGATATCTTTTTTAGACATTGTTGCTACAGCTTTTTGGCCGGTAACAGATGATAACTCATCAATTGCAATGTCAATCAGTTTTTTATCTGTTACAGCACCGTTAACACCACGATTCAAACAAATCTTGGTTAAGCTTTGGCGCCTGCATTACAGTTTTATAACTGAATTTTTTCATTAAAGCAGGTATCACTTCTTTAGTGTACTTATCTGCTAACCTTGGAGTGTTAGATTTTGTGCTCATTATTTTATTACCTCCCCTGATTTTTTTGAAATTCTTACTAATTTTCCGTTTTCTCTTGTAAGCTTTACTTTAGTTGGTCCGCCTGTTTTAGCATCCCAAAGCATTACATTACTGATAGCAATAGGCGCTTCTTTTTTAATGATACCGCCTTTGGTATTTTGAGAAGTTGGCTTTGTATGTTTGGTTATAATGTTTGCACCTTCAACCAGTACTTTGCCTTTTTCTAAAATAATTTCCAACACTTTACGTGGCTTCTTCAAATCTTTATCCTCACCGGTAATAACCACTACTGAATCGCCTTTTTTAATGTTGTACTTTGGTTTAAATCTTGTGCTCATTTCTTTTAATTTGAAAATTTGCAAATCTGCAAATCTGCAAATTCACTTATTTAGTCTTTATAAATTTTATAGAACTTCTGGTGCCAATGAAATAATTTTCATGTAACCTTTATCACGCAATTCACGAGCCACCGGCCCAAAAATACGTGTACCTCTTGGTTCGTCAGATGCATTTAATAACACTACTGCGTTATCATCAAAACGAATATAAGAACCATCTTTACGGCGTAACTTATTAGTTGTTCTAACAATTACAGCTTTGCTTACAGTTCCTTTTTTAATACCACCGGCAGGCATGGCATCTTTTACAGTAACTACAATTTTATCGCCGATTCTTGCATAATCCTGTCCGCTGTTTCCCAATACACGGATACACAAAACTTGTTTTGCACCGCTGTTATCTGCTACGTTTAGTCTGCTTTCTTGTTGTATCATTTTTCTTTAGCTTTGAGCTATGAGCTTGGAGCTTTGAGCCCTTCCCTATAGCATTGTAAATCTTTTATTAATATCTGCAGCTCGTAGCTCAAAGCTCGTAGCTCACAGCTTTCTTACTTCACTTTTTCAACCACTTCAACCAGTCTCCAGCGCTTTGTTTTGCTTAAAGGACGGCTCTCCATTATTTTAACTGTATCGCCAATGCTGCACTCATTTTTTTCATCATGGGCATGAAACTTTGTACTTTTCTTTACAAACTTTCCATAAAGCGGATGCTTTACTTTTCTCTCAACATTAACAGTAATGGTTTTATCCATTTTATTGCTGGATACCACTCCTAATTTTGTCTTTCTTAAATTTCTTTCTGGCATTGTTATAAATTTTAGCTTTCGCTATTTATATAAAACTTAATCTTTACTTTTTCCCTTTTCAAGATGGGTGTTACCCTAATTGTAATTTTCTTACTGCGGTTTTCAACCTTGCAATATCCCTTCTTAATAAACGGATACTTTGCGGATTCTCCAGTGGAGAAATTGCATGAGCGAATGATAATTTTTTTAAACGCAATTCATCTTCCTGAATCTTTGCTTTTAAATCTGCTTCACTTAATCCGCTAAGGCTTTTTACAAAATCAACTTTCTTCGCCATTGTATTATTAATTTGATAATTCTAAAATTCGCTACTTCAATGAATTTGCCAATTTGCATATTTGCAAATCTGCAAATTTTTTATGCTTCGTAATCGTGCCGTACCACAAATTTGGTTAAGATAGGTAGTTTTTGTGCTGCCAGTGCAAAAGCTTCTTTAGCTACCTGCTCTGTTACACCATCACATTCAAAAATGATTCTGCCTGGCTGTACAATTGCCGCCCAACCCTCAGGGTTACCTTTACCTTTACCCATCCTTACCTCTGCAGGCTTAGCGGTAATTGGCTTATCAGGAAAAACTCTTATCCACACGTTTCCTTCTCTCTTCATATGGCGTGTCAACGACTGGCGGGCACTTTCTATCTGACGGTTGGTTAGCCAAACACTGTCCAGTGCTTTTAAACCAAATGATCCAAAGGCTAAGGTTGCACCACGTTTGGTATCTCCCTTCATTCTGCCTTTCTGTGTCTTTCTGTGTTTACTTCTTTTTGGTGATAACATCTTACTTCTATTTTAGATTTTAGATTTCAGATTTTTGATTTCCTTCTATCCAAATCAATATTAAATTTTTATTATTACCTGCGATTAAAACAAAGCTGCAATCGCAAATCTCAAATTATTAATTGCTACTATCTTCTTCCGCCACCACCACGGTTTCCCCCACCGCCGCCTCTTCTGTCTCCACCGCCGCCTCTGCGGTCATCACCACCTCTGCGGTCATCTCTTCTTTCAAATCCACCTTGTCTTTCACCCGGTCCGCCTTCTTTACCACCACCTGCAACTACGTTTGGATTTAAATCTCTTTTACCTAAAACCTCACCTTTACAAATCCAAACCTTAACCCCTATTTTACCATACACAGTTAAAGCAAATACGTTTGCATAATCAATATCCATACGTAGTGTATGCAATGGTGTACGGCCCTGTTTAATTTCTTCGCTACGTGCAATCTCGGCACCGCCTAAACGTCCGCCTACTTTTACTTTAATCCCTTCTGCGCCCATTCTTAAAGCAGATGCGATTGACATCTTAATGGCTCTTTTGTAATTGATACGATTTTCCAATTGACGGGCAATAGTATCAGCAACAATGTTTGCATCTAATTCCGGACGGCGTATTTCTAAAATATTAATCTGCACATCATCTTTACCACATAATTTTTTCAACTCTTCTTTAATCCTGTCAACTTCTCCGCCGCCTTTACCAATAATAATACCTGGCTTAGAAGTATGGATAGTGATAATTAATTTATTAAGTGTACGCTCAATAACAATCTTTGCTATTCCACCCTTGTTGATACGGGCATTTAAATAATTTCTGATCTTATGATCTTCAATTAGTTTTTTTGGATACTCCCTTTTATTAGCAAACCAGTTACTGTCCCAACCACGAATGATTCCTAACCTGGCACCTATTGGATTTGTTTTTTGACCCATATTACTTAGTTAAATCTTTTATTAATTTTTAGTTGCTTTAGTATCTACAATTACAGTTACGTGGTTGCTGCGTTTGCGAACCCTGTAACCACGGCCCTGCGGCGCCGGACGCATACGCTTGATAACTCTTGCGGCGTCTACCATTATTGTTTTTACAATTAGTGCACTCTCATCGCCACCTTCGTTTTTTTGTTTCCAGTTGCTGATGGCGCTCATTACCAATTTGCGCAAAGGAACTGCAGGATGCTTTGGATTGTGTTCCAAAACAGCCATTGCTTTTTCTACTTCCATTCCACGTATCAAATCCACCAGTAAACGCATTTTACGGGGCGATGTGGGATAATTGTTCAATTTTGCTACTGCTTCCATTTTTTATTTAGTTGTTAGCTGTTAGATGATTGATGTTAGTAAAACTGTTAACTAACATCTGTCAACTATCAACTTTTGTTAAGCTATTTTCTTACTTGAGTGTCCTCTAAAGTTTCTTGTTGGCGCAAATTCACCTAACTTATGGCCTACCATAAATTCTGTTACATAAACAGGAATAAATTTGTTACCGTTATGTACTGCAAACGTTTGTCCTACAAAATCAGGACTGATTGTACTTCTTCTGCTCCATGTTTTAATAACACCTTTTTTGCTTTTTCCTTCTATCATAGCTGCAACTTTTGCATCAAGCTTTGCTTCTATGTAAGGACCTTTTTTTAATGAACGGGGCATGTTTGATTTTTGATTTTAGATGTCCGATTTCAGATTTTAATCTGGTCGTAAATCTTTTGTTTATTTGCTTCCGAAATTGTATCGAAACCATTTTAACTGTTTATTTTATTAGTTAGGTAATTTCTTACCATTCCTTCTGGTTATGATTAATTTACTTGAGCCTTTACCTTTTGTACGTGTAATTTCACCTTTAGCATATTTACCTTTACGACTACGTGGGTGACCTCCACTTGCTCTACCTTCACCACCACCCATCGGATGATCTACCGGGTTCATCGCTACTGCTCTTGTTCTTGGCCTGATACCTTTCCACCTGTTACGGCCAGCTTTACCCATGCTTTCCAAACTATGATCGCTGTTGCTTACCACACCTACAGTTGCATAACAGTTGATCAATACTTTTCTTAATTCGCCGCTTGGCATTTTTAAGATAGCGTACTTTTCTTCTTTGTTACTTAATTGAGCTGATGTACCTGCGCTTCTTACCAAAATACCACCCTGACCAGGCTGCATTTCGATATTATGAACGTTAGTACCCAAAGGCATGTTTTTAAAGATCAATGCATTTCCTAATTCCGGTGCAACAGTATCGCCGCTCATAACTGTTTGGCCAACCTGTAAACCCTGTGGTGCAATGATGTATCTTTTTTCTCCATCAGCATAATTAACTAATGCAATAAAAGCTGTACGGTTTGGATCGTACTCAATAGTTTTAACTACTGCAGGAATATTTTTCTTATCTCTTTTAAAATCTATAACACGGTACATGGTTTTATTTCCACCACCCATATAGCGCATACTTCTTCTGCCCTGAGAATTACGGCCAGCAGTATTCTTTTGCTTTTCCAACAAAGATTTTTCAGGTACGTTGGTAGTAATCTCTTCGTATGCATTACCAATTCTCCATCTGGTACCTGCTGTTGTTGGTTTGTATTTTCTTAATGCCATTGTTACTAATTTTTATTTTCAATTTTTGCGGTAATTGATTACCATTCATTAGCCCCTATCCCCTAAAGGGGTAATCGGGAAGATTATGTTTTATTTTTCCATTTCGTTTGGAACAGGTTCCTAAACCCCGCTGCCGTAAAGGTCAATTGTTTCACCTTCTGCAACAGTTACAATGGCTTTCTTTTTAGAAGGCTTACGGCCAACTATAAATCCGGCTTTTGTATATTTTGCTTTAGCTTTTGATGGCACCACAATGGTATTAACATTGCTAACCTGAACACCATAAAATTGTTCAATAGCTTTTTTAATTTCCAGTTTATTAGCCTTTTTGTCCACTACAAACGAGTAACGGTTTTGTTTTTCTGTTTGCTTGTTAGCTTTTTCAGATAAAATCGGCTTTATTAAAATGTCAGACGGGTTCATGTCTTTATAATTTGTTTTTTATTACTCTCCTTTTTCCTCTTTAGGGGATAGGGGTTTATGCTTCTGCTTCTTCTGCTGTAAATACTTTTGCTGCATTTTCGGTTAACACTAACACGTTAGCGTTTATAATATCATAAGTATTAATGTCTCTTATTAATGTACCATTTACATTGGCAACATTTCTAAGGCTTAAATACAAATTGTAATTATCTTCTGGTATTACAAACAAAGATTTTTTACCGTTAACTCCCAGGTTCTTCATCATTGAAGTGAAAACACTTGTTTTTGGGGTATCCATTTTCATATCTTCCACCACAAAAATGGCGTTGTCTTTTGCTTTATAAGCCAAAGCACTCATTTTAGCCAAAGTCTTTACTTTCTGATTCAATTTGATATCATACTTGTGTGGCTTTGGACCAAAAATGCTACCACCACCTTTATACAAAGGGTTACGCAGGTTACCTTTACGGGCACCACCAGTACCTTTTTGCTTGTGTAATTTTTTAGAAGAACCTTTAACTTCCATACGTGTTTTTACCTTGTGCGTACCCTGACGCTGTGCACCCTGGTATTGCTTTACGGCAAGATAAATAACGTGGTCGTTAGGTTCGATACCAAAAATTTCTTCCGGTAACTCAACTGTTCTTCCAGTCTTTTTTCCTTCTATATTTAAAACGTCTACTTGCATAATACTCTTTTTATAAACCTGTGAGGTTTTCTCCCAGGCCCTGCTTATTTATTAACTCACAATAAAACCTCACAGGTTTTGGTGAGCTGGTTTTATTTTTGAATTAAAACAATTGAACCATTATGGCCCGGTACTGAACCGCTAACTAATATATAATTCTTTTCAGCGAATATTTTTACTACTTTCAATCCTTTCATAGTCACTCTGTCCTGCCCCATACGGCCACCCATGCGCATGCCTTTGAATACACGGCTGGCGTCAGATGAGTTACCGATAGAACCGGGAGCTCTTGACCTGTCGTGCTGACCGTGAGACTGACCACCCACACCACTAAAGCCGTGACGCTTAACCACACCCTGAAAACCCTTACCTTTTGTGGTACCAACAACTTCGATGGCATCACCTTCGGCAAAAATATCCACAGTAATAGTTTCACCTACTGCTTTATCTATTTCGCTATTGCGTATTTCCTGAACGAATTTTTTAGGAGATGTTTGGGCTTTGGCGAAGTGCCCGGTTTCTGACTTTAAGGAGTGCTTTTCTTTTTTATCGCCGAATGCTATTTGGAGAGCATTATAACCATCTGTTTCAACGGTTTTCTTTTGCGTAACAACGCATGGACCAGCTTCTATAATGGTAACCGCAGTTTGTTTACCTGTGGTGTCGAAGATACTGGTCATGCCAATTTTCTTTCCAATAATACTTTTCATTGTATCTTTTTTTTATCCAGCGCTCCTTTTAGACTTCGACAAGGCTTCGATAAACTCAGCCTGACATCATTTAAAAGGAGTTAGATGTTCAATATTTTTTTCTTTTTTAAGAACTTAGCGTATGCTTTCTCCGGCTTTAGCCAGAGAAGTTCATTATGCTTTGATCTCAACATCTACACCACTTGGTAAGTCTAACTTACTTAAAGCATCTACCGTACGGCTGCTGCTGGTGTAAATATCTAATAAACGTTTATGTGTACACAGTTGAAACTGCTCACGTGCCTTTTTATTAACGTGAGGGGCACGCAATACAGTAAAAATTTTCTTGTGAGTAGGTAAAGGAATTGGTCCTGTTACTACTGCACCTGTACTGCGAACAGTTTTTACAATCTTTTCAGCTGATTTATCAACCAGGTTATGATCGTAAGACTGTAGTTTGATTCTGATTCTCTGTGACATATTTAAAGAACTTTAGAATTACCGTTTTTTTAATTTGGAGTGCAAAGGTAAGGGCTGTATTTGTAATAGCAAAGTAATAAGGGAAGTTTTTTGATTTTATTTTACCAAATTAGGGCAGAAAAGTGGCGAAAGGCTCACAATTACAAGTAAAAATGTTTCAAACTCATATTTCTTTACGTGACTTGGGCTTGCTAATTACCCACTTTTTATATAATTTTTGAATCTTTTCCTTGTACTTCTTAGATCCCATACCATCAATATTATCCTCCATTAATTCTTTGATTGATACTATATATAATTTAGGTTCGCTAATTTCAGTATATCTAAATAATTCTTTTAATGCTTTTGTATGTTTCCCTAAATGTATTAAAGAAACATATAAACCTATTGACGCTAATTCTGACTTTGGTTTTAAAGTAATTACTTCCTTGAAATTAATTGCACTATTTTTGAAATCTTCTAACTCAAAGAAAATAGAACCATAAAGTCCATAAATAACGCTACTATTTTTATATTTAGACTCTAAAAAATCTAATACTTTTAGCGCCCTTTTGAACTGCCTTTTCTCTTTTAATTGAAAAAATTTTTCAAAAATAATTTCATCTTCTTTTGCAAATTCCATTGCTTAAAATCATTTTCTTGAGTCCTAATAAATAATTTTACTTGATTTTGGCTTTCTTTTTAAAGCACTCGTTTCAATTTTATCGCTGTCGAATTTTTACCCATAAGGATACAATATCCACTTCATAAAAGCCATACATTCATATTATATCCAGCGAAATGTAGCTAAAAAATACCACATTCCGCTGGCTACGCAATTCACCTACGCATAAAAATCTTTCAGTAAAATTTCATTATCAACTAACTGGCCGCTGTATTTAATGCCCGATTTTGTAATAAATGTAAGCAGCACTGTTTTTTTTGTGCCGGTTTCCCACTTAAAATTTTTAATGCGCTGGCTTAGCAATTCGGCATACTGGTTATTAATTGTAAAAGGTTTATCGTGGTATTTAATTTCACATAAATTAATGCACTGGTCGTTTCTGTCAATAATTAAATCAATCTGGTTGCCCGCTGCGGTATTAGTGCTTTTTATATTGTAAGAATACTGTTGTGTAATTACGGCAGCAATGCCCAGCTTTTGCTTAATTAATTTTATATGCTTAAAACAAAAGTTTTCAAAAGCATAGCCCTGCCACAATTTAAAAGGCTGGGTTTGGCTTATTAAATTAAAGTCGGTATTTTTTTTGCCTTCCATAAATTTCAGGCAAAAAAGCGAAAATTCATCTGTAAGCCGGTACAGTTTTTCTTTTTTAATATTACTGAACGGCGAAGTGCTGGTAATAAATCCTGAAACTTCCAGCTCATCTAAAATTTTAGTAAGTGTGCCGCCGCTGGCTATGCCGCTAAGTTTAACTATTTCGTTTTGCCCCACGCCTTTCCATTTGGTATAGCAGGCTTTTATAACTGCTATATGATTGGAGTAGTTGGTAAATAAGGCGGCATATAAATTGCCAAATTCATTTTTAAGCGGTGCATTTTCATCAAAGCAAAGTTTATTTACCACCTGTGCCACGCTTTTACCTTTTTCAATAAGTTTAAGATAAAAAGGTATGCCGCCAAAAGTCATGTAGAGTTCGGTAATTTGTTCATCGTTAAATTTTAACCCTCTTTGCAGTAAAAATTCTTTTGTTTCGTTGCAGGTAAATGGCTGCAGGTAAATTTGCCGGGTAACCCTGTTGTGCAGGCCACCTTTATTATTTATTACCTGTTTAATCATCCACGATGCTGCCGAGCCGCAAATTGCCACTACAATATTATTTTTACTTGCCCAGCTATTCCAAAAAAAACCAAAGGCTTTTAAAAAGTCGGATCTTTTGCCTGCAATCCAGGGTAATTCATCAATAAAAATCACCTGCTTTTTTGCGGCTTTATTTACCTGCAATATTTCAATTAAAATTTGAAAGGCCTGCAGCCAGTTGGTTATAATATTGGGTACTGCTTTTTTGCCAAAGGTTTGCTGCAGGCTAAAAGTAAAACTGTTTAGCTGTTCTTTTGTAGTTCCGTTTTGAATACCTACAAATTCAAACACCATATTTTCTTTAAAAGTTTCTCTTATCAAAAACGTTTTACCCACCCGGCGGCGGCCTAAAACACTTACCAGTTCTGCTTCTTTGGATTGCAGCAGGCTGTTTAATATTTGTATTTCTTCGGTTCTTCCTACCATGTTACGTTTTTTATACCCAGCGAAATGTTGGTTAAAAATAGCACATTTCGCTGGATAAAAAAAGATAGCCAGCGAAATGTGGGTTAAAAAAGGCACATTTCGCTGGCTATCTTTAGCGCAATAAGTTGAGAGGTAAACTATTTTTATTCTTTTTTCTCTACACTTCCACTGCTGCTTACCGATTGTTTTACAGTTGCGCCGCCGTAGTAATCTATACTGCCGCTGCTGCTGGCATCTGCATTAAGTGTTACGCTTGCATATACATCGGCACTACCGCTGCTGCTGGCTTCCACATCCGCATTTTCGCTTAAAAGCCCGGCCGATTTTATATCGCCACTGCTGGAAACATGCGCTTTATAATTTTTTGTTTTACCACTCAATGTAACCGAACCAGAACTATTGGCTTCTGCTTCTACTTCTGGTGCATCAACCTCTGCCTCAATATCTGCGGAACTCGTTGCCGTAAAACTGAGCTTGCCGGCATCTTTCAATATATCTAATACTTTTACGGTTGCAGATGCATCTGCGTTAATGCGGATTAATGAAGGGGTGGTGATATACACCTTCATGTGTACATTATTTAAACTGTGCATTCCCTCCACTTTTATCCTCAATTCATTTCCAGATACTTTAGTAATAATATGTTCCATAATATTATCGTCGGCCTCTACCCTTATTTCGGCAACAGGCCCAATTTTTACTTCTACATCAAAAGAGCTGCTGGCAGAGATGCTGTTAAAATCTCCAGCATTTCTTGTTTCGGTTATTACGTTACCGCTGCCGGTAGTATAATCGCAGGAGTTTAACCCTACAAAAGCAGATAGAATTACCAATAGTTGTTTCATGGTTAAATATTTTAAGCAAATATAAAAACCTGCCAGTCTAATTCCTATACCATTCAACTAATTATTTACCTTCGCAGCTCTATGACAGAAAAAATTCTTATTCTCGATTTTGGATCGCAATACACCCAGTTAATTGCCCGTACAGTAAGGGAAGCCAATGTTTACTGCGAAATTGTACCCTACAATAAAACAATAATTTACGGGCCGGAACTAAAAGGTATTATTTTGGGAGGCTCGCCTTTTTCGGTTAATGAAGAAAAAGCATTGGTGGTTGATGTAAAAGCAATGGTGGAAAAAGTGCCGGTACTGGGTATTTGCTACGGTGCCCAGCTTACAGCAAAATTATTTGGTGGCAGGGTTGATAAAAGTGAAAAAAGAGAATACGGCCGGGCCATCTTTACAAAAACAAAAGAAGACAGTTTATTGCAAAATATTTCTGCTACATCGCAGGTATGGATGAGCCACAGCGATACTATTAAAGAATTGCCCGACGGATTTGAATTGTTGGGAACCACTGAAAGTATTCCGGTTGCAGCATTTAAACAAACACAGCCACCTCCGCCCCCTGAAGGGGGAACCAGCGAAGATATTAGCGAGGGTGAGAAACAAAAAAATATAAATATTGATAAGCCACTTTATGGATTACAGTTTCATCCGGAAGTATACCATTCTGCCGAAGGCAAAATAATTATAAAGAATTTTTTAGTAAATATTTGTGGCTGCACCCAAAACTGGACACCCGAACATTTTATTACCGATACTGTTGCTGCGCTTAAAAAACAAATTGGTAACCGTAAAGTAATTATGGCCTTAAGCGGTGGAGTTGACAGTACTGTGGCAGCAACGCTTATACACCGTGCTATTGGCGAAAACCTCTATGGAATTTTTGTTGACAATGGTGTGCTGCGTAAAAATGAATTTGAAGAAGTGCTGCAAATTTATGCAGAGCTTAGCATTAATGTAAAAGGCATTAATGCAAGAGAACATTTTTACACCAAACTTGCCGGTAAAATTGACCCGGAAGAAAAACGTAAAGCAATTGGCGGAGGTTTTATAGAAATTTTTGACCAGGAAGCACATAAAATTGAAGGTGTGGAATTATTGGGACAGGGTACTATTTACCCGGATGTGATTGAATCTCTTTCGGTACATGGCCCATCGGCAACAATAAAAAGCCATCACAATGTTGGGGGATTGCCCGATACTATGAAATTAGAATTGGTAGAACCATTACGTTCTTTATTTAAAGATGAAGTAAGAAGAGTTGGTACAGAACTTGGGATACCACAACAAATGATTAACCGGCATCCATTTCCGGGGCCTGGTTTGGGTATAAGAATTTTAGGAGAAGTTACTGAGGAAAAGGTACGGTTATTGCAAGAGGCAGATGCTATCTATATAAACGGATTGAAGAAATATAATTTGTATGCAACGGTTTGGCAAGCGGGTACTATCTTGCTACCGGTAAAGAGTGTGGGTGTAATGGGTGATGAAAGAACTTATGAATTTACTGTGGCATTAAGAGCAGTAACTTCGGTAGACGGGATGACAGCAGACTGGGCACATTTACCTTATGAATTTTTAGCCGATATATCCAATGAAATAATTAATAACGTAAGAGGAATAAACCGTGTGGTGTATGACATTAGCAGTAAACCTCCGGCAACAATTGAGTGGGAGTGATTTTAAGGAATTGGGAATTTGTAATTGGGGATTAGGAGTTTATAGGTTTAGGGTTTAGTTTATTAAGTTTGAATTTAAGATTTAGAATATTTTTTATGGGTAAGAAATTTATAGCTGGAGTAATTATTTTAACGTCATTCGCTTTTGCTTCTAAGGCAACGGCTCAAATTGATACTATTAAAAAAATACCCACTTACCGGGTGGCAATTTTTGCACCTCTTTATTTGGACTCGGTTTTCAGCAATAACACTTTTCGGTATACCCAGGGTGTACCAAAATTTATTGCACCTTCTGTTGAATTTATACAGGGGGCACAAATTGCTTTAGACTCTATGAAAATGGGAAAGGAAAATGTAGAGGCTTTTATTTATGATTCTAAATCTTATACCAAAAACATTTCTTACCTGATTAATAATAAAAAATTAGACAGCCTTGATTTAATAATTGGTTCGGTTAGAGATATGGATTATAAACAACTGTCCGATTTTGCTTTGTTAAAAAACATTCCGTTTATTTCTGCCACTCACCCTAACGATGGTGGTATAACAGCTAACCCTTTTACAATTATACTTAACTCTACCCTTAAAGCACATTGCGAAGCTATTTACAGTTACCTGTTACAAAGCCATGGTACAGATATAATTTATTTATGCAGAAAAAAAGGCGTACAGGAAGATAAGGTAGCCGCATATTTTAAAACGCTTAATGAACAGGATGGAAAACCTTTATTGAATATACAACTGCTGAATACGGACAGCACTTTTTCTTCGGATATTTTAAAAAATAAATTAGACAGTAACCGTCAATCGGTAATTATTGGAGGCAGCCTTGATGAAAGTTTTGCCACCGGCCTTGCAACAGCCTGTTATAATTTATTTGAAACTTATCCCATTACTTTAATTGGAATGCCCAATTGGGATGGCTTTGCCTCGTTACAAAAAAAGAATGACTTTGATGGCTTTCCTATTTACTTTACTTCGCCTTATTTTAATAACAAGAGGGACAGCTACAGTAAAATGCTTACCAGCGTTTATTTAAAAAAATATAAAATTAAACCGGGTGATATGGTTTTTAAAGGTTTTGAAACCGCTTATATGTTTACCAAACTGCTTACAAAATATCCTGATGATTTTATTAACCGCATAAACGATAAATCTTTTAAAGTATTTTGCGATTATAATTTTAGACCGGTACTGTTAAAAAAAGAAAATACAAAGCCTGATTATTTTGAAAACAAGCATTTGTATTTTATAAAATTATTAAATGGTGCAAAGAGTAAAGCGTGGTAAAGATTTGCTCTCTTAAAATATCTCAATAAAAAACCGGAGTTTGTTGCTCCGGTTTTTTTATTTTATTTGGTAAGATATTTTCGCTGCATTGTATATAGAATTACAAAAAGCACAGGGATACCAACAGCCATTAAAATACTGCCTATACCTGTAAACTGAGATGTACCCATAATTGCGAAACTCCCTAACAACGGAGCAAGTTCACCGGCAACATATATCCAGTAGCCATCTTTTTTAAGTTTACGCATCCATAGTGCTCCTACAAAACATAAAATAATACCCACCATTCCTATTGCAATAATGGGAACCATATTTGCCTGTGCTAACTCAATTGCTGCTTTCCCTTTTTCCATATCTGCTAAATCTTTAGCAGATAAATCTTGTCCGGAACTGGTAGCTTTCTCCATCATACTCAGTGAAAATTTGTAAATCATTGGTGCAAGCAATGTCATTAAACCCAAAACCCCACATCCAATAAAAGTTAAGATGGTAAGCACATTTAAGCCAGAAGGTAATTTTGCTTTCCCCTGCTCATCATAAGTTAATAAATCTTTGTTAGTTTCTTCATTCATATAAAATAATTTTTTACCAAGTTAAGCGGTTTATTAATTATTTCAAAGCTAATAGCAATTAATTGTTTACTTTTTATTTTTTAGATTGAGATAATCTAGAAAATAAACAATTTTTAAATTTATTTCGTTACTGTGTGGGCTGTTAATGGTTTCGCTAAAATTTTTAAAATATGTTGCATGATTGTAAGGGTTAATATTTACATTATTACCCAATGCATTTTTCCACGATAAGGTTATCCTGCTGCCCAATAAAAAATCCCAGGTATAAAACATATCTACGTTAAACGTATTGAGGCTTAAATTTTTATTTTGTATAAAAGGTATTTCATCCCAGTAACCATCGCTTTTTAAATTATAAAAGTTGGTATTGTTTAATGCCGACCAGTAATGACGTAACCGCACCGTCCAGTTCATACGCTTTGTAAAATTATATTGTGCACTTACAATACCCGTGTTAGTTTTTAAATTACGGCGGGATATTACCGGCGAACCGTTAGTATTATTCATAAATGCCCAGCCCCAGCTGCCCCTGTCCTGTTCTATTGCCATGCTGGCAGTTACTAAAAATTTTGTGCTGGCCCTGTACTGCAATGAAGCACTCGACGTCCAGTACGGATCTTTTGGTAAAGGAGATTCTGCGGCACCAATCAGGTAAGTAAAATATAATTTTTTCCGGCTGTCGGTACTTCCATTTATACCAAAATAATAAAATGGTGTTCTCTTTAAAAAATAACCGTTGTACCTGTTTGAGTTAACAAAATAATCGTTGCTCCAAAGTGGCTTGCTTTGAAATTGAAAACTTATATCCCAAAAGTTTTTAAATACTAAATGAGCAGTTGCGCCAACTGTAAAACCCGTCCAGTTAAATGGTTTGTACAGGTAAGCATTTCTAAATGTTGTGCTGTAAATTTGATTTATAAATTTTTTAGTAGGCTTCAATATATTATAACTAAACCCTCCGGAGTATTCAATCTTATTATTGTTCAATAAAAAACCTAAATCGTTTGGGTCGTACGTATCACTCTCTACATTTAGCAAACCATTATATCTAATTAGGCCACTTATTTTTCCAAAACTTGTAACTCCTTTAAAACCGTTTTTGGTAATATTATTTCCCCATACCGTACTAAATTTTCCTGCAAGGCCAAAGTTGTAAATATTTTTTTTATCAAATAAAGATAAATCCACACTGCTTACATTACCATTTCTATTATTGCCTTTGCGTAAAACATTGGTATTGGTAAAACTGATTGATGACCTGTTTTTTAAAACCTGGTCTAAAACAACAATATTGTAATTGGTAAGAGCTTCTGTTAAAATGCTGGAATCTTTGCCATTTCTAAGATCGGTAATTTGTGCATACATAGGCGCTGATACGGCATTAAATATTCCAATACCCAGGTTATCTCTGTTGCGGCCCGAAAATTTTGTAGCATTATACAACCGGGTAATACCGGGGTTTTTATCAATACGATAGTTGGTATCAACTCCATATTTGTTCAGTATTGATGATACACCACCCGGCGGAGCCCCAATTCGGCGGGAATAAAACAATCCTGCTTTGTTAAACAGCTCGGTACCTTCGGTAAAAAATGGGCGAAAATCTTCAAATTTAATTTCAAATTGAGAGAGGTTTAAATATACATTATCGCTTTGTACCTGTGCAAAATCCGGTATCAGGGTCATATCTAATGTAAAGCTTTCATTAATGCCATACTTAACATCCATACCGCCGCTTTTTAAAGTTTCTGATACAGTACCCTTTGTTGTAGGCGAAACCCTTACACCGCCTGAAACATAAGGCAAAAAAGATAAACGGAATGGCGGGCTGATATTTTTTAGCCCAATCCAGTTTCCCCATTGATTAACATCACCATTTATTTTAGGATCCTGCGGACTCCAGATAGCAGTTTGATTGTCTTTACGGGTAAAACGGGCAAAGTTAATGCCCCAGTCCTGCACTTTGCTTTTGCTAAAACGTATGGCACTAAAGGGAATTTTTATTTCGGCTATCCAGCCATCTTTTTGCATACTCACGCTGCTTTCCCATACTGCATTCCAGGTTCTGTCATAATCAGACTGCAGTACACCACCATTAGATTCTTTGGCATCCCATTGTACTCCGGCAGCAGTTACTCTAAAAACAAATGCATTCTGTCTGTCTTTATAGGTATCAAACCCTACTATAAAATAATCCACGTCTCTAAGTGCGTCTCTTGCAGTAATCTGTTTGCGAATGTCTTCGGGTTTATCGTACATATACGCCCCTACATAAACAGCTTCGTTATCATAAGTTATTTTTACAGATGTTTTAAGATTTGAAGCTTTACCCGGCTCAGGAAAGAATGTAATAAAATCTCCCACAGCCCCTACATTTTTCCAGGCTTCATCATTCAATTCACCATCAATTTTTATAGGTTGGGTAATTTTTACAGCAGGCAAACTTTTTACCTGTGCCATTAGTACAGATAGCAAAAAACTTAAGCTGACAGTTAATATTAATCTCAAATTAGTTACAGTTAGTTTCCGAATCAAAGGTAAACTATTAATGGCTTGTTTTAACCAAATCGCACTTATATTACCCCTTTGTAGAAGAATTACTACGTCTGTTAATTTCTTTTGTAATCAAATTCAGCTCACGCCCTGTTTGGCCTGCAACTGAGCTGTTTTCCTGAGCCCGGCGCATTAAATACGGAATTACATCTTTTATTGGCCCAAAAGGTAAATATTTACTAACTGAACATCCGGACTTTGCTAAATTAAAAGTGATATTATCGCTCATGCCATATAATTGCGAAAAATGTACATGCGGATGATTATGCTGCAACTCTTTTTTATCAAGTAATTGTGTAGTGTATAAATTACTGTATTCGTTATGCGATGCTACAATCACAAAAATTTTATCAAGATGGTCAATACAAAATGTTACTGCTTCATTATAATCTTTGTCGCAGCTTTCTTTATCGGGTTGTATGGGTGACGGATAATTCATTTCTGCAGCACGGGCTCTCTCTTTATCCATATAAGCGCCTCTTACCAATTTTGCACCTAAAATAAAATTTCTTTCCTGTGCAGCGGTATAAGAATCCTTTAAAAATTGCAGCCTGTCGTGCCTGTACATTTGCAGCGTATTAAAAACTACGGCTTTTGTTTTATTAAATGTATCAATCATTAACAGCGTTAGTGCGTCTACTGGGTCCTGTATCCAGGTTTCCTCTGCATCAACCAATACACCAATATTTTTTTTATCTGCCCCGGCACAAACCTGCAACATTCTTAAGCGTACCCTGTGCCATTCTTTTTTTTCATCTGTGGATAATAACATCACTGCCTTTAAATACCTTTTCATTAGTGTACCTTCTAATGTATGCATAGATGCATCAATTTTTTCTAACAAAGAAAATCTTGCAAAACCTGTTACCTTAATACTAATGAAAGGGATGTTAGCCTGAGTTGCTGCATAATCAATCACTTTAATAAATTCGTCACGGGCATGGTCAAAATTTTCTTCACCTTCTTTTCCTTCTACGCCATAATCTAAAATTACTTTTACATTATATTCTTCCAGTTTGTCAGCCACTTTTGCAGTTTCTTCCAAAGTTTCTCCCCCTACAAATTGCTGAAAAATTGTTTTACGGATAACAGTTTTTGTAAAAGGCAAATGCAATTTAATAGCTACCGGCGTAATTTTTAAACCCAAATTTACCAGCCATGGTTTGCCCATTGAGGAAAAAAGGAAATGGGCTTTTTTAAGTTCGCCATTATTTTTATGTGCAAAAGCAATTGCTGTATTTTCGAAAGAGATGGTATTATTTTGTTCAATCATAATTTACAATTCAATGTTCGAAATTCGAATATTGAAAACGAACTGCCAAATAAAACAGTACATTTTAAATTATAACTTACTATTCTATCAAAAAATAAATTTTCATTTAAAAAAAAATCAACTTTAGGTACAGGGTTATATTGCCTGGTGATTAAATGGCTGCAGTACCATTTCGCTAACCACACCACTTGCCGGCTGCTGGCATAAAAACCAAATTGCTTTTGCCGCTTCTTCGGCCTGCACCATTTTATCCCTCTGTACTTTTAAATCAATCGTATCCCAAAAAGGAGAATCAACTCCACCTAAAAATAAATTGGTAATCCGGATGTCAGTTCTTTTTAATTCTTCCCTTATGCTTTGCATCATACCCACCAATCCATATTTACTTGCACTGTATGCAGCCGCACCCGCCATTGGCACTTTACCCAACACACCGGGAATGTTTATAATCAACCCTTTTTTTACAGTTTTCATAGCAGGTAAAAATGCTTTTGCCAATAAAAAAGGGGCATATAAATTATAATTTAACGAACGTAAAAAATCTGTTTCGTCAAGCGTATCCATCGTTTTAATAATACCAATACCTGCGGCATTTATTAAAATATCTATAGCAGGTAATTGCTGAAAATACTTTTCTTTCAGTTCGCTTACAGCCGCTGACTGAGAAATATCCAATACAAATGTTCTTCCTTTTTCGATATTGCAATCTTTAGCCACCTGAATAAGTTTCTCTTCATTTCTACCAGCTAAAAAAAGTATTGCGCCACTATTAGCAAGAAGTTTTGCAGTTTTTGATCCAATTCCCCCTGTAGCACCAACTAATAAAATATTTTTCTCTTTTAAACTTTCCATATTTATGTATTTAAAATACTAAACAAAACAGCTGTTATTTTGTTTGAATCATTCAAAATAATTATGAACGCAGTAACGCTTATATTCCCACACCAGCTTTTTAAAAATCATCCTGCCATACATGCTGCCAATAGAGTTTATTTAATAGAAGAAACGCTGTTTTTTAATAAATATAAATTTCACCGGCAAAAATTAATATTACACCGGGCATCTATGAAATTATATGCAGATTATCTAATTGATAAAAAAATAAAAGTAGAATACATTGATGCTGTAAATGAATTAAATGATGTGAGATGTTTGATTGAACACCTTCGCCAACAAAAAGTTACCACCATTCATTTTGCGGATGTAGCTGATAACTGGCTTAAGAAAAGAATAGTTTCTGCCTGCAAAAAAAATAAAATAAACCTCTCTGAATATAATACACCAAATTTTTTAAACACACTGCCTGATGTAAAAGATTACTTCGATAAAAAGAAAACCTATTTTCAAACAGGATTTTACACAGAGCAACGCAAAAAAAGAAATATTTTATTAAATGCTTCTGGAGGCCCGGAAGGAGGCCAATGGACTTATGATGCAGATAACCGTAAGAAATATCCTGCAAAACAAAAACCTCCCGTAATAAGTTTTGAGAAAGAAAATAAAGCTGTTGAGGAAGCTAAATTATATGTAGCAAAAAACTTTGCAAACAACTATGGCTCTATCGAAAAATTTATTTACCCCACAAATTTTACTACTGCAGAAAAATGGCTGGACGATTTTTTTAAAGAGCGCTTTGAAAAATTTGGCCTTTACGAAGATGCGATTGTTGCTGAAGAACATTTTTTACACCACGCTGTAATAAGCCCTATGTTAAATATTGGGTTGCTGGAACCCAGCCAAATTGTTTCTAAAGCCATCAGCGCAGCAGCAAAATATAATGTGCCTCTTAATTCGTTAGAAGGATTTATAAGGCAAATAATAGGCTGGCGTGAATTTATACGCATTGTATATGAAAGAGAAGGAAGTATACAGCGTACAAAGAATTACTGGGGGTTTAACCGCAAAATTCCTGAAGCTTTTTGGAGTGGCAATACCGGTATCTTGCCCATTGATAATGTTATAAAAAAAGTTTTACAAACGGGTTACTGTCATCATATAGAAAGACTGATGGTAATAGGAAATTTTATGCTGCTCTGTGAGTTTGATCCTGATGAAGTATATAGATGGTTTATGGAATTATTTATTGATTCATATGACTGGGTAATGGTGCCAAATGTATATGGAATGACGCAATTTGCAGATGGCGGATTAATGACAACAAAGCCTTATATAAGCGGCAGTAATTATTTATTAAAAATGAGTGACTACCAAAAGGGTGAGTGGACAGCAATATGGGATGGTTTATTCTGGCGCTTTATGCATGTGCACCGAAATTTCTTTTTAAGTAACCCAAGGTTGGGCATGCTGGTAAAAACATTTGATAAGATGCCTTTAGAAAAACAACAGGTGCATCTTTCTGCTGCAGAAAAATATTTAAACAGCCTGTGACAAAAAAGAAAACAGATTTGCCAGTAAAAATTTGCATTACATGCAACAGGCCTTTTAACTGGCGTAAAAAATGGGCAAAAGTTTGGAACGAAGTAAAATACTGCAGCGAAAGATGCAGAAAAAATAAATAAACAATGACCGCAATTATTTTAAAAGATAATGATATTGACCGCATAATAGAAATGGCATGGGAAGACCGTACAACTTTTGAAGCCATAGAAATTCAATTTGGTTTAAAAGAAAAAGATGTAATTGAATTAATGAGAAAAGAAATGAAAGGCAGCAGTTTTAAAATGTGGCGTAAAAGAACTAACGGACGAAATACCAAACATGCAGCATTACGAAGTGATGCAGTAAACAGGTTTAAATGCAACATGCAAAAAACAATTACACATAACAAAATATCAAAAAGATAAAATGTTTTTTGTAACAAAAAAAATTACAAACCATCTTATCTTTACAAAAAAATACATGGAGAAAAAAGCAAGTGAATCAATAGTGGTAATGACGGAATTGGTACTGCCCAACGATACCAATAATTTTGGAAATTTAATGGGCGGCAGGTTAATGTACTGGATGGATATTGCCGCAGCATTGGCAGCAATGAAGCATTGCAGTGCCCCGGTGGTAACAGCATCTGTTGATAATATTTCTTTTGAAAGCCCCATTAAAATTGGTAACGTGGTACATATTGAAGCAAAAGTAACACGATCTTTCAACAGCAGCATGGAAGTGCATATGAATGTGTGGGGCGAAGATGCCATTCAGCAATATAAATATAAAAGTAACGAAGCATATTATACTTTTGTTTCTTTAGACCCCAATGGTAAACCCCGAAAAGTAAATCAACTTATACCCGAAACTGAAGAAGAAAAAAAATTGTTTGAAGGTGCATTAAGAAGAAGACAATTACGTTTGGTATTGGGCGGAAAAATGAAAGCAGAAGATGCTGATGAATTAAAAGCTTTGTTTAGAAAAGATTAAATTTATTTATCAATAGCGTTCATTAAATGATGTTTGCCTTTTAGCATAAATTTTTTACTTTGTTCAATGGCATCCATTACAACGGCTAAAATATTTTCTGTGGTATCGTTGTAATCAATTTGCAAAGGTTCCTTAAAAGTTACCGTTAGCAAAGAGCCTTTCTTTTTAAACTTTAATCCCTTTTTATTAAAAGCACGCCAGTAACCATTAATTACAACCGGTATCACAATTGGCTGATGTTGTTTAATAATAAAAGCAGTTCCTTTTCTGCCGGGTGCAAAAGGTTTTGTTGTGCCCTGCGGAAATGTTATCACCCAGTTTTTTTGTAACGCACTTTCTATTTTTCGTGTATCCGATGCATCAAGCCCACGCCTTACCTCCTGGCCGTTTGCACGCCATGTACGCTTAACTGTTATGGCGCCTGCAAGGCTGAATAATTTACTTAACCAGTCGCTTTTCATGGTTTCTTCTGCAGCCACATATTTCACTCTTGTAAAAGGCCAAAGCAAATAATAAGGAATACCCAGTTTGTGTTTTTTACGCCAGCTTACGGCACAAAAAATGTGTAAAAAAGTAATTACATCTGCAAAATAAGTTTGGTGGTTGCTTACAAAAAGTACATTTTGTTTTGGAAGGTTTTGCAGATTTTCCATACCCTTTATTTCAAGCCGGTTAATCATATTTATTCCGGGGTAAGAGAATAATCCAACAATGGCATACACTGCGCCCTTAATAATTCTTGATTCTTTTAAATTAGCAAGCCATCTTTTCATAACACAAAATTATTACCGGCAATGATGCAATTTATAAATGTGTTTCAAATATATAATTGTCATTTGTAAAATCAATCACACTATGAAGTTAATATATTTGCAGTTATGCAACTTACAACTGTAATTTTTGATATGGATGGATTGCTGATAGATTCTGAACCACTTTGGGAAGAAGCAGCCACAGAAATATTTGCACGGTATAAAATTAAATTGACGCCGCAGCAATATGCTACTACAACGGGCTTGCGTACCAAAGAGTTTATCAGCTGGTGGTTTGGTTATTTTAAAATCCCGCTAACTGATGCTGATAATATTGAAAAAGAAATTACAGAAAAAGTGATAGAACTTGTTTTAAAAAAAGGCAACCCAATGCCGGGTTTACCGCATATATTTAATTTTTTTACAGAGAGAAATTTTAAAATTGGATTAGCTTCATCATCTCCCTTAAATTTAATTGAAGTGGTTATTGACTTATTGCAAATCCGAAATCATCTGCATGCTATTTCATCTGCTGCCAGTTTGCAATACGGTAAGCCACATCCGGAAGTTTATTTAAACTGTGCGAAAGAGCTTAACGCTGCTCCTGCTGAATGCATGTGTTTTGAAGATTCTTTTAATGGTATTATTGCAGCAAAAGCAGCCAGGATGAAATGTGTAGTGGTACCTGCACCTAATAGTGCTAAAGAACTAAAATGGAACGCAGCAGATCTAAAAATATCTTCTTTGCAAAATTTTAATCAATTATTGTTACAATCTCTCCAATAATCTTCTGCTTAATAACCATTAATTCTGATATTATGAAAAGTTGTTAACAGGTTTTTCAACTAAAAACTTCATAATAAATGTTTTTGTAAAAAACAGAATGAAATTTATACAATTTTAAGTTAAAGTTATTACCTTTAGTTTTGTACTACCTGAACTGCACTGCTTAATTCCCGAGACTAGTCTATCCAGGTGTATGCAATGTACACAAACAAACTAAAACATTTTTTATGCAAAAAACAACTACACTAAAAGACTTTAAAGTGTTTTTGCTCAAAACGTTTCTTTCGATTCTTGTTTTGAGCATTTCTTTTCAGGTCTCTTTTGGTCAGGAGGGGGCATTATCAAAACCCGCCAGTGCCAAAAAAGGCTTTCCAACTGAACGGCCAGCAGTTCCTGCAAATCAAAAAGCAGTGGTGCAGGAAAGGCCAGCAGCAAAAAGATTACAGGCTGCTGTAATAACTGGAGCAATTGAAGCGTCAGACGTTCCTGCAATTAACAAACAAATTGCAGATAAATTCGCTAAAAACCCCGGATTATCTCAAAAGATTCAGGCAACCAGTTCTACCCCTGTTCCAAATGGGTTAACTGATGTTTGTACGTTTAGTGGCTCATTAGGTTCAACAGATCTAACACTGAACAACGGTCGTTTTTTTCGTGATGGTGTAGCATCTGTTTGCGGTTCTACTAAAGTTTGCCCGGGGCCTTTTGGCACCGGCCCATATTATTATGATGCTTATACATTTACCAACCAAACTTGTTCAAGCCAGTGTGTAACTGTAACTTATAATGCTAATGGAACTACCGGAGACGTTTTTTCTGTAGCTTATTTAGGTAGTTTTAACCCTGCTAATTTATGTACTAACTATATTGCAGATGGAGGTTTAAGTTCATTAGTAGGATCCGGAGCAGTAACTTACAATTTTACTCTTGCTGCAAATGCTACTGTGGTTATTGTAGTTAATGGCGCACAAATTGCAACAGCTTGTGACAGTTACAGCTTGGTTGTTAGTGGCATCAATTGTGCCCCACCGCCAGCATGTACTTCACCAACATCATCTGTTTTAAGCCAGGCACAAATACCTGGTCCACCGGTAAATCTTATAAATGAACAGTTTGATGGTGTAATACCTGCAGCTGGCTGGCCTGTACAAAATTTAAGTAATCCAATTGGAGTTACTGGCTGGTCACAAACAAATTCTTTGGTATTTCCTCCTCAAAGCGGTGCTGGCTTTGCTTCTGCAAATTTTAATAACACAGCAGGCGTGGGTACTATTAGTAACTGGATGTTTTCACCAAATATTACTTTAAAAAATGGAGACAGGTTTTCATTCTATACCAGAACAACTACTGGTACATTTCCCGACAGGCTACAATTAAGACAAAGTACTAATGGCGCCAGTGTAAACGTGGGTACAAATGAAACAACAGTAGGAGATTTTACAACTTTACTATTAGATATTAACCCGAATTTAACGGGTACAGGATATCCTACTGCGTGGACACAATTCAGTGTTACCATGTCTGGTTTACCAGCTGCCGGCATCTCCGGTCGTCTGGCTTTCAGGTATTTTGTAACCAGCGGTGGCCCTGCAGGCGCTAATTCCGATTTTATAGGTATTGACAATGCTGTTTATACCAGTTTTACTCAGATAAACCCAACTACATGTACAGGTTCTACAGCTAATTTAAAAGTTGATATTACCGGTGGAAGTTCTCCTACTTACAAGGTAGTTATCGGTGCTGCTCCTGCAGCTCCCGGTTTCCCAAGAACGATTACAGGTTATGTAAGTGGTGCTAATATTCCTGTTACTCCGTCAGTAACTACTACTTACAATTTAGTTTCTGTAGTTGCTGAAGACAACTGTACTTGTGTTGGTACGGGTAATACTGGTACACCAACTGTTACGGTTTCTCCAACTGTAGTTGCACCTATAACAATTTCTGCCGCCCCAAGTACTCCACTTTGTGCAGGCGACCCTACTTTGTTAACTGTAATTGGTGCACCGACATCTGGTACAGCAACGGTTAATTCTGGTCCTATAACAGTAGCAATACCCGATGGAATTGCTACGGGTGTATCAACTACACTTAATGTTACTGGTATTCCTGCAACAGCAACGGGTACTGGTGCAAGTGTAAATTTCAACATTACACACACATGGGATAGCGACCTTACCATATTCTTAAAATCTCCGAACAACCAGGTACTGAACCTTGTAAATCAAAGAGGCGGTACCGGAGATAATTTTGTAAATACAACTATCAGCTCAACAGGAACAGTTTCCTTGGGTGCCCCAAGCGCCCCGCCATTTACTGGAACGTTTGCTCCTGATGGAAATTTAGCAGCTCCGGCTCCAACAGGATTTGCCCCTACCGCAACTACCTTTGTTCCATTATATAATACCACTACACTTAATGGTGCATGGTCATTAGGAGCAAGAGATCTTTTTGGTTCGGATGCTGGAACTATAACCAGCTGGGGAATTACGGTTAACTATAATGTACCTGCAGGCCCTCCGGTTGGCTACACCTTCTTATGGAGTCCGGCTGCCGGCCTTAGCTCTACAACAAATAATCCTGTTGGTGCTTCTCCAATGAGTACTACTACTTATACAGTAATGGGTACAGCACCAAATGGTTGTCAAACTACCGGAGCCATAACAATTAACGTAAACCAATTACCAGCCGTTACAACCCCTCCTTCAAATATTACTGTTTGTGGTTTAAGCAATGCCACTTTCAGTATTGTGGGTTCTGGTGCAGGTATTACTTACCAATGGCAGGTAAGCACTAATGGTGGTGGTTCGTATGCTAATATTACTAATGGTGCACAGTATTCTGGTGTAACAACTAATACACTAACAGTAATAGCTGCACCTTCTTCCTTTAATGGCTACCGTTACCGCTGTGTAGTTAGCGGCATTTGTCCCCCTTCAGCTAACTCAAGCGGAGCTATATTAACAGTTAATGATTTACCTGTAATAGCTATCACTCCGGGTACGCCTGTTTGTGGTGGAATTGCTGGCACTAACGGTACATTAATTACAGCTGGTTCATCAGCACCTCCAGTGCCAGGTACCGCTACATTTAACTCAGGAGCAATTAATGTTGCTATACCTGAAGGTGTTTTCCCTGCACCTCCTGCTACCGCAGCTACTAATGTAATTGCAGTAACGGGTATTCCTGCTAATGCTACAATTACCAACCTTAGTGTTACTTCTAACATAACACATCCATATGTTGGTGATGTGGTAATGGTATTAAAAGCGCCAAACGGAGCTGTATTTAACCTGGATGCTTTATTAAATAAAACAAATAACCCAGGAGCTAATTTTGTAAATACAGTTATCAGTTCTACCGGTACTACTACACTTGATTTAGGTGTTGCTCCATTTACGGGCACATTTAGGGCAGATGCAGTGGGAGCAACTTTCTCAGCATTTGGCTTTACCCTTGCCGGAGGTCCTACAGGGTTTGCTCCTACAACTACCAACTGGAGTGGTTTATATTCCACACCAAATGGTAACTGGACAATAGCAGCCTATGATGCCGGTGCTCCGGATTTGGGTAACCTTACATCATGGTCGTTAAAAATTGATTACACAACTCCGGGTGGAACAGGGTCTCCATTAACTTATACATGGGCACCGGTAACTGGTTTATATACCAATTCGCTTGCAAACATTCCTTACATAGCTGGTTCACAAACTAGTCAGGTTTATGCTGCGCCAACTGTAAATACTGTTTATACAGTAACAGGTACAAATGGACTAACGGGTTGTGTTAACACAGGAACAGTTGGTGTGACTTATACTCCAAAAGCACCAATTATTACTCCTCCTTCCGCTATTGTTTGTTCAACTTATAATAAAGGTGTAAGATTAACTACAAATTCTAAATCAACAATTACCAATTTATCGTTTTCATCAGGAACAATAAGTGTTCCGGTTGTTGATAATAATATCGCTGGTTCTACCAGCAGTATAACCGCTTCAGGCGTTCCAGTAAATGCAACTATTAAAGCAATGAATGTTTCATTCAATATGACTCATACCTGGGCTGGAGATGTGGTAGTGGTACTTAAAGCTCCTAACGGAAAAGTACTTAATCTTGATTATTTCTTAACTGCTACGGGTGGTACTGGTGCTACTACAGGATTTGCTAATACCGTTATTAGTTCCGCAGGTTCTGCATCACTTAGCAGTGGTTCTGGTACTTATACCGGTACATTCAGACCAGATGCAAGAGTTACTCCTGCAGCAGGTTTTGGATCCTACAGGACCAACTGGGTTTACTGCGAACGTAGATAAATTCGATTCCTTATATTCAACACCAAATGGTGCTTATACCCTTGCTATGTATGATGGATTTGGTGGTGATGCCGGTACCTTAACAAGGTGGGATCTTGGAATTACTTATGAAGTAGGTGTACCAACAGTTCCTGCAGTATGGACTCCTATAACTGGTTTATTTGTTGATTCTACATTGTTAACACCTTATGCCGGTCAACCTTTAGATACTGTGTGGGCTAACCCTGCGGCGAGCTACTACATATTCTGTTACTGTAACCAGTGTTGGGCCGGATTCTACAAAAGTTTTTCTAATCCATCTTCTATTACAATAAATGATGGGTCAACCGGTTCGCCTTACCCTGCAAATATTGCTGTTAGTGGATTACCAACAGCGGTGCTACTGTTCAATCAGTAAATATAACCGGTATTAGTCATACATGGTCTGATGATGTTGATATACTTTTACAATCTCCTACCGGTACAAATGTTACATTAATGTCTGATGTTGGTGGTACAGCAGTATTTTAAACTATGTAAATTATACTTTTGCGATGCAGCAACAGCGAATAGAATTTACAGCTGCCAACGCAACTGGTACTTATCAGCCAACAAATAATGGTGCTGCTGATACTTATCCAGCTCCGGTCAGGTGCAATTACCGATGCCAGCACCAGCATTATCTAATTTCACTGGTAATCCTAACGGTACTTGGAAATTGTTTGTTGTGGATGATGCTCTGGTGATTAGGGTAAGTATAAGTGGTGGTTACAATATTTCATTTAATTATCCTACTCAGGGTTGTACATCTGCTGCTAACATCAGGTACCAGTTACTGTTAATATTCCGGTAACCTTTAATCCTGCTTTACCGGCAAATGCTGCTGTATGTACTGATAAAACAGTACAGCTTTACCGCTGCTGCTGCGGGTACATTATTTCGCATAACTGGAGGGTAAGCACTCAATAATGGTAATGCTTGTAATGGACAGATGTTGTAAATGGCGGTGTTTACAGCTGGTGCTAATACTGCTACTTTAACCATTACAGCTCCTCCTTTATCTATGAATGGATATGTTTATAACGTTTTACTTACAGGTACTGCACCTTGGATGCTGTGATTCTTCATCAAGGTTTGCTGTATTAACTGTTAATCCATTACCAACCAGTTAACTATCACGCATCTCCTTATCGAAAATTTTGCCTGGGTTAAAATCAACCTTATCCTCTACAGTTACGCCTGCTGCTGAACTTATACAGCTGGTTGAGAAACGGCAGTCCTGTAGCAAACGCAATACAGGAGCAAATTACTGGTGGTAGATGTTGATGGATTGGGTGATTACAGATTAGGGTTACTGATGTCAATGGTTGTACCAATACATCACAATGACAGTGTTACTATACCGATTCTGTAAGTGGTAAAGTATTTATCTATCCTAATCCATATAGCGGAAGTTCCAGGTTAGGTACAACAGCGTCATCTAACATTGCTGTTTATCCACGTGGTATTAATGTGTATGACTCCGTGGTACAAAGAGTATTAACACAAACCTATCCTATTGCAATTCCCTTATGCAAGAATGGATATTGATTTAAGAAACCATGGTACAGGTGTTTACTGGATTGAAGTAGTTGATCTTAATGGCAACCGGCTTGCAATGGGCAGAGCAGATGTTATAAGATAAAACTGCTGGTAAATAATATTGCCTTTTTCAAGTCCTCCGATTATTTCGGGGGACTTTTTTTATTCGCTTCATTATCAATCAACTTTACACAATTTGATATTGGCAGGTTTACAATTTGAACCCAAGTAAAAAAGAAAGTCATTTATCAACCTAAATCAGCCTTATTTTATTAACTTTGCCGTCCCGTTTAAAAAACCACGGGATAATTTTATGTCTTTCAATATTATTAAACAATTAAACGCAGATGCACAGGAAGGGGCGGCTTCACAAGATGTGGCCGAAACTGCTGCGATATCAAATGTGCCTGTACAAGCACCGGTTGCTGAAACCGTTGCCACCGCTCATGATGATTTTGACTGGAGCGTTGATAAACGTAATGTAACAAGTTATACTGCTGATGAAAAAGCAAAGTATGATACTGTTTACGATAACACGTTTAAACAAATTAATGATGGTGAAATGATACAGGCAACTGTAGAATCATTAACCAAAACCGATGCTGTTGTAAACATTGGTTTTAAAAGTGACGGTTTAATTTCTTTGAATGAATTCAGAGATGTTCCTGGTGGTGTAAAAGTTGGAGATATCATTGAAGTGATGGTAGTAGAAAAAGAAGACAGGGAAGGTAACTTACATTTAAGCCGTAAAAATGCCCGTACTACAAGAGCATGGGAAAGAATTATGGAAGTACACAGAACTGGTGAAATTGTTACCGGTTTGGTTACCAGCAAAACTAAAGGTGGCTTAATTGTAGATGTATTTGGTATGGAAACTTTCTTACCGGGATCTCAAATTGACGTTAAACCTGTTACTGATTACGACCAGTTTGTAAACAAAACAATGGAATTTAAAGTGGTTAAAATAAATGAAACCATTAAGAATGCTGTTGTATCTCATAAAGCACTTATTGAAAGTGATATCGAAGCCCAAAGAGCTGAGATTATGGGTAAACTTGAAAAAGGCCAGGTACTGGAAGGAACTATCAAAAACATCACTGACTTTGGTGCGTTTCTTGACCTTGGCGGCTTAGATGGTTTATTATACATCACCGATATTTCATGGGGACGTATCAACCATCCTACAGAAGTATTGAAGATGGATCAGAAATTAAATGTGGTGGTATTAGATTTTGACGATGATAAAAAACGTATCAGCCTTGGTTTAAAACAATTAACCCCTCATCCATGGGATACTTTATCTGAAGGATTGAAAGAAGGTGAAATTGTAAAAGGAAAAGTGGTAAACATTGAAGACTACGGTGCTTTTTTAGAAATTATGCCGGGTGTGGAAGGTTTGGTGCATGTAAGCGAAATTACATGGGCCAACACTCCTATCAATGCAAAAGAATTCTTTAAACTGAACGACGAGTACGAAGCTAAAGTGGTAACACTTGATAAGGATACCCGTAAGATGAGCCTTTCTATCAAACAAATGACAGAAGATCCATGGAGTACAATTGAAACTGTTTTTCCTGAGCACAGCAAACATAAAGGCACTGTAAAAAACATTACTCCTTATGGTGTTTTTGTTGAATTATCTACAGGTATTGGCGGCATGATACACATCAGCGATTTAAGCTGGTTGAAACGTTTTAACAACCCTAATGAATACACTAAGGTTGGCGAAACTATCGACGTGGTAATTATGAACATTGATAAAGAAGGACGCAAACTGCAATTAGGCCATAAGCAAATTGAAGAAGATCCATGGAATACTTTAGAATCAACTTTCCCGATTGGCAGCATACACGAAGCTACTGTAATTAAGAAAGACGATAAAGGCGCTGTGGTTCAATTACCTTACGGATTAGAAGGTTTTGTACCTGCCCGCCATTTAGCTAAAGAAGATGGTAAAAATATTAATGCTGATGAAATTGCAAAGTTCATGGTAATTGAATTTGACCGCAACGACAAACGTATTGTATTAAGCCATACCCGCCTTTGGGAGCAGGCTATCGAAGAAGTGAAGCAGGCCGAATTTAAAGAAAAGAAAGCCGATGCTGAAGTAACCAAAAAAGCGGTTAAAAATCTTCAAAGCAAAGTAGAAAAATCTACATTAGGTGATTTAGGTGTTTTAGCTAATTTAAAAGCTAAAATGGAAAGCGATGCAGCAGATACTGCAGCAGCCGACACTAAAGAAGAACCTAAGAGCGAATAATTTTATAAGCTTCTAATATTTAGAATCCCACTGTAACAACGGTGGGATTTTTTATTTTAAAAAATATTTTTCTCGTGCTCAATACCACTATGCAAAATAAAAGAGCTGCTTTTTAAAACAGCTCTTGAATTATTAATTTGTACAAAAATATTATTGTAAGATAGTGACTTCAGTTCTTCTGTTTTGTGCTTTACCATCGGCAGTAGCGTTAGATGCAACCGGTTTACTCATGCCATATCCTTGTGCGGTTACCCGTGAAGGATCGATACCTTTGGTTAATAAATATGCTCTTACTGTGTTAGCCCTGTTTTGAGATAACACCAAATTACTTGCAGCTGTACCAACGTTGTCGGTATGACCACCGACTTCTATTCTCTCATCATCTTTCCTGTTTAAATAAGCAACCAGTTCATCCAAAACACCATGAGCGCTCTCTTCTAAATTTGCTTTACCGGTTTCAAAATTACAATCTTCCAGTACAAAACTTTTGGCAGGCAAATGTTCTATATCAACCACAAAAGCCTCTTTGTAATAAGCATTTCCTTTTAGTGCAGGTATCTCTAAAAAATTATAACTGGCAGAATCTTTAAATCCTAAAATAAAAATCTCATAAGTATCCCCAGAAGGCAGCCTTACAGAAAATTTTCCGGCATCATCGGTTAAGCCCTGAAACTCTTTGTCGTTGAGTTTACTTTTAAAAACAACAATTTCGTTATTAAGTACATTCTTTTTAAAATCCGTCATGGTAACATTTACCTGAGCGTCTTTAGGGGTATTGGCGTTTTGTACAGTACCGTTTTGGCTTACTGAAGCAAAGGGTACAAATAGCATTAACAGTAAGTAAAAAATGTAATGTTTCATTATTGTTTTTGTTTTATCGGTGGTTAAAGATAAATAACTTCTTTAGTTTTCAATTATTGTGCCAGAGGGGGCTTAATTTATGCTGCTTAATTCCTTATTAACAAATACAGGTTTATTTATCGTATTTTTCCTGCAGCTTTTTACTTAATCCCTTGATTTAAACAATTAAAATAGATAATATTTTCTCTTATATTTGTTTTAGCTAATTGCCGCATCTATTGAAAATTTCATCAATAATCTCCTTCAACAATGAAAAAGCTTAATTGGGTTTTATTTGCAGTTTTAGCAATATTGCTAACTGTGTCCTGTCAAAAAGAATTGAGTAATGAGAGCGGCCCCACAATTATTTTAACCCCCTCAACCCTCGACAGTAATTACCTTGATACCGTTTATGAATTTGAAACACAAGTTGGGCTTACAGATACTACCGCCTATTATTTGTATAAATATGATGCACAAAAAAGAGTGATTAGCATAAACTGGCAATGGGGGGAATTTTTAATGCCTTATCAGGATAGTGGCAGCATAAAATATTTATACATCGGATCAGATAGTTTACCATACCAATCAATTTTAATAACAACTTATGATGGTATGCTGGTATTTGATACAATAAATACTTTTTATACTTATGATAACACCGCAAGATTAATCAAAGATTCTGCTGTTGCTTCAGACAGGGGTACTGCAAACCCGTACTTCAGGGTTCGTAAATACCTCAATTTATATAATTATGCGGCAGATAAAATAACACGTCAGTCATCTGATTTGCCTGTAGTTGAACCTTCGCCAGCTGCTTATCCGGCAAGCTATACTTTAGATACTGCAATAATCTCTAATCAAAATCCAACAAATTCTGTTACTTATGTTTCTAGAATTAATAATACCTCATTTTCTAAAGATTATGAAACTGTAATTACCTATGATAATAACCCCAGCCCTTATTATAAATTAAATATTTCAAAATCATTTTCTCCAATTCCAGTAGCAGAAGGAGCAGATTTTATTATAAATTTTATCGGGAAAAACAATAGTATAAATTACAATACCATTTATCCTGCAAGTGGCAATAACTCCAACATAATTTATACCAATATTTATTTAAGTAATGGTTATATAAAAAAGACAAGTTATCCTTCTAGCTTTGATCCAACTTTTACAGACGGATATATTTATACTTATAAGGCGTTATAATGATTTTGGCAGATTTTTTATTTGCCAGCATGAAAAAAAATATCACAATTTTTAAAAAATGAAGAAACTTATTATCTCTTTTAGCATAATATGCGGACTTTTATTTGAGTCCTGTGTTTCAGACTATGAAAAAAATATACAGGGCTTTTTACCAAAGAAATTTTGTTTAAATATTGAGGAAACACAAAAAAGAAATAATATCAGAATGGGAAAAGGTACTATGAGATTAAATAAGAATATGACTTTTGATATTATTAATGATTCAACTGAATTTTCAAATATTAAAGGAGAGTGGGACTTGTGTTGTGAAGCATCTGACTGGGGTAACTATGTTTTTAAACCTAAAAATCATATTAAGCAAATGTCAAGCCTACCAGAATTTGAAGTAAAAATAAACAACAAAATATACTTTTTAGTATTTACCTTTTGTAAGTAAAAGACTTCATAAACTACAACCTCGTTTGCAACCTCACCACCATTTCACTTTTCCAGCTATTAAAATCGCCGTCAATAATATGTTTTCGGGCTTCGGTAACCAGCCATAAATAAAAAGCAAGATTATGTACACTTGCAATGGTGAGGCCTAAAAATTCTTTCGCCTTCATTAAATGGCGCAGGTAAGCCTTGCTGTAAAAATTACTTACCGGGCAATCAATGCCATCATCAATAACCGAAAAATCTTTTTCCCATTTTTTGTTATCAATATTAATTATGCCATGCGAAGTAAACAACATAGCATTGCGGCCATTACGGGTGGGCATTACACAATCAAACATATCTATACCCAATGCAATACACTCTAAAATATTCCACGGTGTACCCACGCCCATTAAATAACGGGGTTTGTTGGCAGGTAAAATATCACAACACAATTCTGTGTATTCGTACATCATTTCGGTTGGCTCGCCAACGCTTAAGCCGCCAATAGCATTGCCTGTAGCATTTTGAGAGGCAATAAATTCTGCAGAGGCTGTACGCAGATCTTTATAAGTACTGCCTTGTACAATAGGAAATAAATTTTGTGTGTAGCCATATTTATCTTCGGTAGCATTAAAACGTTTAAAACATCTTTGCAACCATCGGTGCGTTAAGTCCATAGACTCTTTGGCGTATTTATAATCGCTGGGGTAAGGCGGGCATTCGTCAAAAGCCATAATAATATCGCCGCCAATAATACGCTGAATATCCATTACGCTTTCCGGCGTAAATAAATGTTTGCTGCCATCAATATGGCTTTGAAATAAAGCGCCTTCTTCGGTTAATTTTCTGTTGTTGGCGAGAGAAAAAACCTGGTAGCCGCCACTATCAGTTAAAATGGGTTTATCCCAACTATTAAATTTATGCAGGCCGCCTGCGGCTTCTAAGGTTTCTAATCCGGGGCGTAAATATAAATGGTAAGTATTGCCTAAAATTATTTGCGCTTTTACTTCGGTATGTAATTGCTGCTGCGTTACTGCTTTTACACTGCCCACTGTGCCCACCGGCATAAAGATGGGTGTTGCAATTTGGCCATGGTCGGTGGTTATTGTGCCTGCTCTTGCTTTTGTTTGTGTGTCGGTATGTTTCAATTCAAATTGTAATGCTGCCATTGTTTGCTTTTGTTTACTGTTTATATTTTGAGGATAGCCTGCATACAAACTCCCTAATTCTCCACAGGATCCTGCGGACAAATTACTAATTCCTTATTTTTGCCCTATGAATTTTACCCATTGGTGGCAATTACTTTTTTACAGTTTTTGTTTCATCACCCTGATACAGCTTTTTTATTACGGTTTCTTTTTTGTTAGACTAGCGTTTTATAAACCAGCAATTAAAACTACATCGCAAACACACCCGGTGTCGGTTATTATTTGTGCCAGGGATGAAGCGGCAAATTTAGCGAAAAATCTTCCCGGTTCGCTGGTACAGCAATACCGCACCACACACGAAGTAATTGTGGTAGATGATAATTCGTTTGACGACAGTAAATATTTGCTGGAAGAATTTAAAAAAACCTTTAAGCAACTGCATGTGGTAGAGCTTAAACAGGAAGCAAAATTTATTCCCGGAAAAAAATTCCCTTTAAGTGTGGGCATTAAAACTGCCAAGTACGAAGTGGTTTTATTAACTGATGCCGACTGTGTGCCTGCAAGCGAATTCTGGATTGATAAAATGCAGCAAACTTATGATGAACAAACAGAAATAGTTTTAGGTTATGGTGCCCATCATAAAAAGGGTGGCGTACTGAATAAATTAATAAGGTGGGAGACTTTTCATACGGCCATGCAATATTTAAGTTATGCCATTGCAGGTAATCCTTATATGGGTGTGGGCAGAAACCTGAGTTATAAAAAAACTGTTTTCTTCCGCCATAAAGGTTTTAGTGCACACAATAATATTGCCAGCGGCGATGATGATTTGTTTATTAAAACTGCTGCAACAAAAACCAATACCAAAATTAATATTGATGCCGATACTTTTACTTTGAGTGAACCTGCTAAAAACTGGGGCCAATGGATGAAACAAAAAAGCCGTCATTACAGCACAGCAAAATATTATAAGCCGGTGCATAAATTTTTATTGGGTGTATATTCTTTTTCGCATTTTTTATTTTACCCTCTACTTGCTGCAAGTATTATTTTTTATGGCTGGCAATATGCACTGATAGTTTTTGGTATCCGTTTTTTATTGCAGGCCATAGTTTTTTATTTATGCATGAAAAAATTACAGGAAAAAGATCTGTATCCCTGGTTTTTGTTTTTAGATGTGTGGATGTTTTTTTATTATATTATTTTTTCGGTAAAGCTGGTGAAGAAGCCAAAAGAAGTTGGTAAAGCCCCCTCCTTGAACTTCGTTCGTTCTTTTTCAAAGAACCCCGGAGGGGAGGGAAATGGAGGAGATTGAAGCGGAGATTAAGTTTTATTATTTTTTTATTTTAGATTTTGTTAGATGGAAATGATTGAAAAATATTTTAGTGATTTTAATGAAACGCAGCTTCAACAATTTGCAGCGCTAAAAAATTTATATACTGAGTGGAATGAAAAAATAAATGTTATCAGCAGAAAAGACATGGATAATTTTTATGAGCATCATGTTTTACACAGTTTATCTATTACAACACAGTTTGAATTTACAAAAGGTATGCAGGTGATGGATTTGGGTTGTGGCGGTGGTTTTCCGGGAATTCCATTGGCTATTTTTTATCCCGAAACACATTTTCATTTGGTGGACAGTATTAATAAAAAATTAAAAGTGGTGGCAGAAATTGCTGCTGCCATTGGCTTAAAAAATGTAACTACCCAACACAGCAGAGCAGAAGATATTAAGAACAAAAAATTTGATACAGTAATAAGCCGGGCTGTAGCGCCATTAAAAGATTTATGGCACTGGAGTAAACCTCTTCTCCAAAAAAATAAAAATATTGAATATGGTGTAAATACACCCAATGGCTTAATATGCCTTAAAGGCGGCGACCTTACACAAGAAATATTTGAAAGTGGTTGTAAACCAATGGTATGGGAAATTGAAAAACTTTTTCCGCAGCGATTTTTTAAAGACAAATACCTTTTATACGTAGGGCTAAAATAAAAAACTACCACTTTGTGGTATTGTTTATGTGGTATTAATGTTTCAGCTTTGCAATACAATTATGAAGATACCAGTTGCCATAGTAGAAGATAATAACGACATCAGGGCTGCCCTGGAGCAAATTATTGAAATGAGCGATTACTGCGAATTGGCAGGCTCGTGTGTAAGCGGAGAAGAGGCATTGGTTAAACTGCCGATTTTAAATGCAAAAGTAGTGTTGATGGATATAGGCCTGGGCGGCATAAGTGGTATTGAAGTGGTGAGGGAATTAAAGGTATCGCATCCTGATATATTATTTATGATGTGTACCATTTATGAAGATGACGAACAGATATTTGAAGCATTAAGCGCCGGTGCCAACGGTTATATTTTAAAGAAAACACCTCCGGGTAAATTATTAGAAGGTATACAGGAATTAATGGAAGGCGGCTCGCCCATGAGCAGCCAGATTGCCAGAAAAGTTGTTGCAGCTTTTCAAAATAAAAAATCAGATAAATTATCAAACGAATCTACTCTTGATGTTTTATCAAGAAGGGAAAAAGAAATATTGGAATCATTATCAAAGGGGTTATTATACAAAGAAATTTCAGATGCTCTCTTCATCAGTATAGAAACAGTACGTAAACATGTGTACCACATTTACGAAAAATTGCACGTTAATAACCGGGTAGAAGCAGTGAACAAATACTTTGGAAGATAATTACTGGTCGTATTATTTCAATCAAGCACAAAATTATAAGCCCCGGAATTTTTTCGGGGTTTATAATTTTTATCAAAAATTTCCAAAACCAATAATCGGTTTGCGGTGTTTCGCCAATGGGAAAATCGTGGTGTGTGGCCAGAATTTATAAAACCATATTTTTCGTAGAAATTCTGTGCCCGAAAATTATTCTCCCACACTCCAAGCCAAATAACCTGGTACTTTTCTTTGATGCAATAGTCAATAACAAAATCCATCAGTTTCTGTGCAATACCTTTTCCATGAAATTCCTTCAACACATAAATACGTTTTAATTCCATGGCTTTCCATTGCTTCATTAAAGGAAAGTTGCTGTAATCTTCCATAAAACGGAGGTAGCCCACAGGCTGATTATCTATTTCTGCAAAAAAATACAAATCGTTTGTATCGCTTAATTCTTTTGCAACCTGCTCTTCGTTAAAATAATTTTCTAAAAAAATATTCATATCCTCAGGCGTACAGGTACCTGTGAAAGTATCGTAAAAGGTTTTTTTTGAAATGGCAGCTAATGCAGCCGTATCAGCAAGCTTTAATCGTCTTATAGTTATTTCCATATTCCAATAGCATGGTCAGACGATGGCGTCAGACCATGTTTTACCAATTTAATTCTAATAAATTATTTTTTCGTTCCACATCAGCCATTCTTTTTGTTGGATCAATTTCCACCACTTTTATATCGGTAAGCCGTTGTTTAATTTCAACAATATAAGTTGGGTGTGTCCATTTCCATTCTTCATGCACAGTTCTTTTTTGTTTTGCATTTTCATTGGGTTTATCGCCAAACATTAAATTAAGTGGTACGTAATGCATTTCGGTACTGCCATCTTTAAAAGTTAATTGCAAATCAATTGGCATCGGCATCTGCCCTGTTCTTCTTAATCTTATTTTTGAAACGCCGCCTTCCTCCCACAAACTATCAATGGAATAATTAATAGTTTTTGTGGTATTGCAAAAGTATTCTTTGTACCAGTCTAATTTTATATTGCTGATTTTTTCTGTCACCTGAATTAAATCGCTGCTGTTAGGATGTTTAAAGCGCCATTGTTTATAATACTCCAGTAACATTTTATCTCTTACATCAGCTCCAATAATATAACCCAGTTGCTCCATAAAAACTTCTCCTTTTGCATAAGCCGCAGTACTGTATGCGTAGTTGGTATTAAAATGATCGGCATGGGTTGTAAGCGGTTCTTCAAACCCACTTTTTACCAGTAAAAAATAACCGGCATAACCATCGCAATGATCTTCGGGTAGAGATGGCAGTAAATCCTGCAGCACTTTATTTGTGGGGTTTCTTTTTAAATTTTCCTTTATCCCATCTAACGAAGATTTGCCGGTATAAAATTTTGAAACGATATCTTCTGCATAACTGGTAAAGCCTTCATCCATCCATGCATACATACCTTCGTTTGTACCCAGCATCATCTGGTACCAGCTGTGCATCCACTCGTGAATAACTGTACCTAAGCCCGGGCCGCTGAGTAATGTTGCCATTGGATATTCCATGCCGCCATCGCCACCCTGTATAAAAGAATACTGCGGATAAGGATATTTTCCAAACTTACTTTCCATGAAAGGTAAAACAGCTACAGCAGCATCTGCAACAGTGTTCCAGGCTGAATCATTTTTTGTATCGTTCTCTTTATAATTATAAATAACATGCAATGCTGTAGCGCCAACTTTACGTACAATATGTTTGTACTCCATATCGGCAGCCCAAACAAAATCATGTACATTATTACCCACAAAATGCCAGCTGCGTTTTTCTTTTGTGCTGGGTTTTAACTCGGTATTGGGTGCATCGTAACCCCAGCCAATTTCTTTTGCATTAACCAATATACCGGTGCCGCCTAACTTGTAATTTTTATCAATGTTAACAGTTACATCAAAATCACCCCATACACCATAAAATTCTCTTGCTACATAAATTGTGGGGTGCCATCCTTCGTAATCGTACTCACATAATTTTGGATACCATTGGCTCATACTGTATTTAACACCTGTTGTGGGATTATCTCTTCCGCTGCGTCTGATTTGTAAAGGAACCTGTGCTTCAAAATCCATATCAATAACCACTTTTGTTTTTGGTAAAATGGATTTGGTAAGATTTACTTCCAGGATTGTTTCGTGATATTTAAATGGCTGCGAAACTCCATTTATTTTTAATGAAGTTATTTTTTGATAACCGATTTCATTTTCTTTTAATTTAGAAATACGGTCTTTAACCCTGTCATCCCAATCCTGCCTTCCTCTTGTAATTTGTTTACCTAATTCCTGGCTTCTTATATCCATACTGCTGCCGGGCTGAAAAGCGTTGAAATATAAATGATAAAATAATTTATTTAAAACATCAGGAGAGTTGTTAGTGTATTCTAATTTTTGTTTGCCTTTAAATTGATTGGTATTTACATCCATATCAATATTCATGTTGTACTTAACACGTTGCTGCCAGCGGTCGGGTTGTGCAAATGCAACAACAGGTATCAAAAAAATAATCAGTAAAGAAACTCTTATCATAAGTAAAATTTTATAAGATAAAATATATAAGCAGGCAAGATCAATTTTAATTGTTTAATGTGCTTAACATTTGTTTTCAAGATCTGTCAGCCTGATCAGGTCGAAAGCGGCTTTAAATAAGGACACCGGCTTCGACAAGCTCAGCCTGACATTTTTTAAGTCCACGCTATTAATTATTTCCCATTAATTTTTCGTTGAATTTAACTATTAACTTAAACAAATCTTCATGTTCGTTTAAAGGCAAAGTTGCAGCTTTATCAAATACATCGTGATATGCTTTTATACCACCCAATGTGTAAAAGAAAAAAGCTGGTACACCTTTTTCGCTAAAAAAATAATGATCGCTGTTGGCTGCTTTTCCTCTTGCATTAATTTTTGTAAGATATTTATTTTCGTCGTTAACTGCATTCATCATGGCAAACTCTTTAGGAAATTCGGTAGCATTAACTACTGTAATGCCTTCTTCGCCTGTGCCTGCCAAATCTGTGTTTATTAAAAAGCGAATATTTTTTAAAGGCACTAAAGGGTTTTCAGTAAAATATTTACTGCCAATTAAGCCAGCCTCTTCTCCTGCAAAGCAAATAAAACCAATAGAATATTTTTGCGGATGCTTTGCATAATATTGTGCAAGATTGAGTAATAATGAAATGCCGCTTGCATTATCGTTTGCGCCGGGAAAATAAGTGTCTTTTCCCATGCCACCCAAATGATCGTAATGTGCTGTAATAAAAATTATGGAGTCGGGTTTTACTGTTCCTTTTACCAAACCACAAACATTAGCCGCTTTAAAATTATTAATAAACTTGTTATCAATATTAACTTTAAAAGAGGCGGGAGATTTATCCAATGCTTTTTTATCTACAAGAATTAAAGAATAGTCTGCGGCTTCGGGTGCAACACTCCAGGTTAGTTTATCCTGCATTTTTATTATTACCATTTCTTTTCGGTTAATAAACTGAATGCTGTCTAACTGGTTTAAATCGCCGCTGCCTTTTACACCTTTTGCTTCGGGGCTTACAATAAAATCTTTACCCGGCACTAATTCTTCACCATTAACAGTTACTTCCATTTTACCCGGAAAAGTATTTACGGGATAACTAAACTGCTGCAAATAATTTTTACCTACTGGCTCCAACCCGTAACTTTTAAATTCATTGGAGAGAAAATCGGCCGCCTTTTTCATACCATCATTAGTATAACCCCTGCCCCAAAAATAAGGCGAGGTAAGAGTATCCACCATTTTTTTGCCGAACGAAATGTTTTGTGAAAAGGCCATTGACGAACAGATCAATAGCAATAAAACCAACAATCTTCTCATGTTTATTTTTTATGAAAAGTAAATGTCGGAAAAACTATGCAGTAAAAAAATTGAAATGTGATAATCGTAAGCTATCGTATCAGATAGTTTTTTCTTCTTTCCAAAACTCCCTGCGTATGCCGGTTAGCAAATCGTTGTTACAAACAGTGCCATCATTACTATGCAATGCCTTAAGCGATGCAAACTGCATAATGTTTAAAATGGAGGCCCCACTCAATTCGTAATTTTGTGCTAAGGCATTTAAATTAATATCTGCAGCCATTTGTAAATTTTGCGGCAAAGATTTTTGCCATATCAATAACCTTTCATTTGCATTAGGCATAGGAAAATGCACCATGGCATGAAAGCGGCGGGTAAATGCTTTATCCAAATTACTTTTAAAATTTGATGCCAGTATTAACAACCCCGGAAAATCTTCTACACGCTGTAATAAATAAGATACTTCCTGGTTGGCAAACCTGTCGTGAGAACTGCTTACGTTAGTACGTTTACCAAATAATGCATCTGCCTCATCAAAAAATAAAATCCAGTCTTTATTTTCGGCTTTGCTAAAAACTTTTTCTAAATTTTTTTCTGTTTCGCCAATGTATTTTGAAACTACCTGAGATAAATCTACCCGGTACACTTCTTTATTAAATTCTTTACCCAATAATGAAACAGTTAATGTTTTACCTGTGCCCGGCGGGCCATAAAATAAGGCACGGTAGCCGGGTTTTATTTTTCGGGAAAGATTTTTATCTTTTAATAAATCCTGGTTATGCGACAGCCAAATTTTAATATGATCAATTTCATCTTTGGTTTGTGGCGTTAATATTAAATCGTCCCACATCATTTGTGAGGTTAATTTTTTTGCCGGAAAACCCGGACTGAATTTTGGCGCTGTTTCTTTATTAAATAAAAATTTATCCACCCATTCGGTACTTAATAATAATTTACCGCTCATTACAGGCTCGCCTTCTTTTACATGCTCCAGCCATAAAATATTTTGTTTGTAAAAAAAATGATCGGGGCCAAAAAGTTGCTGAAATTGTAACCGCTGCGGCATAGTGCTGCCTGCTAAAATAAATAAAACAGTTTCGCCGGTGGGTAATATGCTGCGTTGATTAGCACCTTTTACAGCACCAAACTCTGCAAAATCGCCGCCCTGCGGTAAAAACTCATGAATAATATTCTCGAAAAAAGAAGGTTGCACATGCGGCACCAATGCAATTAAAAGTGTACAGTATTCTTCTATCGTTAATTTATTTTTAATTATAAAATCGTTAAGTGCCGAACCATCTTCTTCTATTTTAACTGAAGAGAAAATTTCGTTCAATCCTTTTTCTTCTTTTTTAAAATGAGCGGAAAGACGGTTATGGATAATTTCACGCAGTAATTGCACAGAAGTTGAAAGATTATTTGCTGAGGTTTGTGTATCCATGCTATAACTTAGTTAAATTATTTATTTGCTTCCATTATTTAATTTCAAACACTTTTACAGATACATTTCGATCGCTGGCTTCTACGGTGCTTTGCGCCTGTGCATCGCCACATGAAAGCATACCCGCAGATAATTCCGTACACCCGGCAGCCCCAGCATCATCAGGAATATTTTTGAGCCGGGTGCTGTCAATACCATTTTTCAGCAGTTCACTGGCTATTAATTTTACCCTCCTGTCGGTGAGCCGTTGATTGTATTCAGGATCACTTTTCGGTTTTTCTGATGAAGCATGACCCTCAATCTGTAAATTTGCAACAGGGTTTTGTTTAAGAAACGTTACCAACTCTGTAAAGGAAGTTTTTCCTTCTGAAGTTACACTTGCATTAAAGCTGGATGACGGTGCAAACCATGTTTGCGGTGCATCTTTTTTAAGGCCAATAACAGAAATATTTTCAATTATTAATTGTGGTGTTGGAGGTATTGGTGGCGGTATATTTTTTTTAACGCAGCCTGTACCGATATTAATTTCATCCGGAGTACAACATTTTCCATTAAAAGTTGCAGGCCTGCCATCGATACAAGTTTTTTGCGGAAGTGGCGGAATATCTTTCGGTTTTACACATTTATCATCAAAAACCACTTCATCTTTTTTACAACAACGCACTTCCTTAACCAACATCTTTTCGGGAGGGCAACAAACATTTTCGTTTTCAATACTTTCTGTACAGCACATCCCTTTAAATTGAGAAGAGCCGCCAGGATGAAAGCCAGGAATATCGCAGGGGCTGAATTTGGGTGGTTTGCCTTTTAATTTTTCAATGATAGCTTCTACTGTTTTTTTTAACCCTTCTTTCATATTATCATCAATATCCAGTGCATCAATAATACTGTCTGCAACTTTTTGTACAATTTTTTCAGGCACCGATTCTATTTCTTCTATTATTTTATCCTGTGCAGCTTTAGGCAATTTTTTAAAAAGAGGATTTTCTTTTATTTCCTTTATTATATCATTGTTGGTTCCTTTTGTTTCTGCCTCTTGTCGCATTATCGATTGGCCGGATAAAGATTGCTGCTGCACTACATGGGTTAATTCATGTGCCA
The DNA here is from genome assembly GCA_963741535.1 of uncultured Chitinophagaceae bacterium. GTDB lineage: Bacteria > Bacteroidota > Bacteroidia > Chitinophagales > Chitinophagaceae > Ferruginibacter. The sequence goes on along the minus strand of CAVUIP010000018.1, from coordinate 708,962 downwards.
GTAATCTTTTACCAGCATTTGTATCAGGAGAAAATTGTCCGCTATTAAAAACAATATTATTGCCCGATGTATATGCCAATGCATTTATAGATTGTGAAGATTTTGCTGCAATGTTATCTGTATGCATTTTTACATTACTAAAATTGTAGCCAAAACGTGGCTCAAAAAAATTACGGTCTTCGTTTGATAAAGGCTGGCCGCCACTTTTTAGATTTCCTACATAATTTTGCAAATTATTTTCAGCATTTTTTTCTTCGCCATTTATTTGTTTACGCTGTAACTTTTTTTCTTCACTTTCACAATGGGCACATTTACGTTGAACAGAAGTTATTGAAATTGGGGAAGCTTTAAAAAAAGAACTATTATCAGATTTTGTTTGAAGCGTAGGTGTGTCCATTTGCATTACCTTATCTGCAACTGCGTCTGCTTCCTGCTCGTATTTATCGTTGGGGTTGTTGATGGTAAGTTTGGACTGAAAGAATGAAAAATCTCCGATCGTATTTATTGGCTCTGAGATACTATGATGAAGATATATTGAAGCAGATTCTTTCATATTTTTTCTGTTTGAAAGTAAAATAAAAACTTTAATACATTTTACCATGATATCAAATCATCAAATGATTTATAATTCCGGCCATCAAATTCATTTGAATTATTTATTTTTTCAAAGCCCCTGCATCTTATAATCTTGTCAGGTAATTTTTTATTGAAATATTTAGCAATTGTAAGATTGAGCCCTTTTTCGCAATAGATATATTCGGCAGCGTAAGCATTTTCTATTAGTATTTCGTTGGGTAATATTACATCCGGTTTTGGCAATTGGTTTAAAAGTATTTGATTGGGAAGTATTTTTGTCTCAATTAAGATAACATGTTTCTGACGTACATATGCTATTAATGTTTCTTTGTTATTTTCAACCGCAAAGCCATATTTTATTGCAGGATAATTTCCTAAAGAATCTTCAATAGTTGTTAGCGGATTATTAAACAGTGTTATTAAATCTTCTATTAAAAGATCTTTTGGAAGTCCTTTCCAATTGGTAATATTACCCTGTACAAATAATATAATTAAATCTTTATCCATTATCCATCGTTTTAAAATCCGACTAAATCAGTTTTTCCTAAAAAATAAGCTGCCCTAAAATTACTATCATGTACTCTTCCCGTATAGTTTCGGCACCTGTTCCTGCACTTCCATAACCAATTGTACCCGTTGTAGGTGCAGGACAAGGAGAACCAACGATGCCAGCTTCAAGACTTATTTTAAATGCAGGGTTTGCAGCTGCTTTTATAACTACATGATCGTTAAAAAGCTGGTTACCCAAAACTTCTGTAAACCCTTCCCTAACAACCTGGTTAAAGCTTATTCTTGAAGCTGCGCTTTGAAAATTGGGATGAACAAGTGCATGCAAAACTTCGTGACACAAAGTATCAACTGTGCGCCATCTTGCCTGACATTCCGTTGTGGTAGAGGTATTAAATTCGGGATTAATTCCTATATGCGTAGAAATACCCGAGCCTGTTTTAAAACCAGTATGCTGAATTAGCCTGTCCACAATCGGCTGAATAACGGCATCTGTTTCCATTGTTGTAATAATACTCATTAATTCGGTATCGTCAACTGATCTTGTACCATCAAAATTTGCATCTGCAAAAATATTAGTATCCGCAATATTAACTGAAGGGGTATCATTCCATCCAACAATTTGCGCCCGATTTTTTAAATAACTTATTCTGGCAGCGGTATCTGGTACCTGTGCCGTTGTATCAGAAATATTTGCAGAAGCCACCCATGTTGGATTTACATTAAAAACACTAGTACTTGATGCATCTGAAAAAGGACTAAAAAAGATACGGGCTTCTGCTAAAATAAGATTGCCTATTGCCTGAATATTAGAAATTGATTCGTTCCTACAGTGGCAATCAATGCTGGATCAATTGCAATCAATAATGACCGCAATGCTGGAGTTAATCTTGAATTTAACATTGCAACATTTAAAGGACCGGGCGGAAGACCGCCAGTTGCAGGCGGATTTATAATGGGATCAATAATTGCCCTATCAGCAACACCAGGTGCAGTTAAACTTCTTGTAAGTGTAACATCTGTCCATCCCGAAGAGATTAACACTTCTCTGGCAAAAAGCTGTGTATTTGCAATATTTCCTAAAGGTTGTGTAGTTGAAGATGGTACAAACGCAATCAGGCGGTTAATTGCATCTACCCTGTTTAATGCTGCTTGTGCTGCAGTGGTATTATCAGTTAAAACATCTAACCCAAACAAAAGCCATTGCTGGTTTTGCGGCGATAAAGCTGTAATGGCTGCATCCATTGCAGGAGTTGGTGCAGCTCCGGTATAAATAGTAATTGCCGCCTGTATTCCAGTTAGATAATTGGCTATGCCAATTACATTACCATAATCAATAGTAACTGATTGGTTATTTACTCTTACAACTGCTCTTTGTATTTTTTTTACCTGAATGCTTCCTCCCTGCTGCACCACATGCGTCAACTCATGCCCAAGCAATTGTTTTCCACTATCAGTATTGGGTGAATATTGATTGCTGTTAAAAACAATATTACTGCCCGATGTATAAGCCAGTGCGTTTATTGACTGTGCCGATTTTGCTGCGACATTATCAGTATGAATTTTTACATTACTAAAATCGTAGCCAAACCTTGGCTCATAAAAATTACGGGCCTCGTTTGGTAATGGCTGGCCGCCGCTGTGTAAACCCCCAACATAATTTTCTAAATTATTATCAGCAGTTGTTTCTTCGCCGTCAATTTCTTTTCGCTGCATTTTTTCTTCTTCTTTACAATTATCACATTTGCGTTGCAGTGGAGTTATTGAAACGGGTGATGATGAAAAGAAAGAATCAGTACCAGATTTTTTTTGAAGTGAAGGTGTTTCCATTTGCATTACTTTATCTGCAACTGAATCTGCTTCCTGCTCGTATTTATCGTTGGGGTTGTTAATAGTAAGCTTGGGTTGAAAGAAAGGTTTACCTGCAGTTGCAGCAACTGAGTTAACTGATGGATGATATTGCTTGTTATAAGATTCCACACTAAAATAATTTTACCTACACCAGCGGCTCAATAGAAAAAACATCTAATTTAGATTGCATAAAATTTCTTATTCTTTTTAATGCAGCATTACCGTTACTGGAGCCGCCGTTATTGGTATTGCCTTCCACTGTTTCAAAAATGCCGTTACCTATGGCTGTTATAATACCGGTATGGGTCCAGTCGTGTGGTGATTTTTGTAAAAGAAAAATATCGCCGGGCTTTACCAGCGAAGGATTATTGCGTACTGCGGTAAAGCGCCGTAACAATCCTTTTTGTAAACCAGTTGTACCCACCGTATCGCAACTGTAAGTGAGCGGCATTAATGTTTTAAAATTTTTTCCCTGTGCGGATGCAGCCTGGTCAATAATGGCCTGCACAAAACCCATGCACCAAAACCAGGGTGTGCCTTCATTGCCATCCATGTATGCCCTTACCCATGGCCCGCTGTTGCTTTGCTGATTTATTACCAGTTCAAAAGGACGGTTTTTAATATGATTGATAGCTGTGTTAACTATTAATTGCCTTAGGCCTGCTCCTGTTATATTTGCTTCAAAAGCATTTTTCATTGGCTCACACATCAGGCTGAATGTTTGCTGGTTTACAATGCCCGATTGTGGAATGCCTTTTGCTTTTTGAAAATTTATAACTGCCTGTTCTGTTGCTGCGCCAAAGTCGCCATCGATACCGGTAGCGGTTACTGCAGAAGAATTAACCATTGAAAATAAATTGAGCCACGACTGGATTTTCATCACATCTTTTTTTGTATTGTCTGCGCCATTCTTTTTTTGTGTGGCGCTTATAACAAGTTCTTTTTGATAAGTTGTTTTTTGCATGATGTAAATATTTTGTTGTGCTGAATAAATATTTTTCTAACAGCAGATTTATCAATTTTTTATTTATATGGCTTTACAACAACCTTAGTTAAACCAATTACACTGTGATAATTTATTTGCTGCATTAATGAGGTATCGCTCCAATCCACATGCACACATCCGTGAGAACTCCAGTCTAACGGGCCTGCATGCAATGCCTCGCCACCGTGATAAAAAACTGCAAAACTCATATTGGCACTTAAATCTTTTGAATATCTCTTTCGTGGCCCTTCCCTTTTAGATGTATCAGCATCATCAGAATATTTACCGCTGTTATAACCATCTCCTTCAATACGGGTTACTTTAAAATTTCCAGATGATGTTTTGCCAAGTTCGGCAGAGCCTGCTGCAACAGTAAACGTAAAATTTGCCCACTTGGCTGCATTATCATAATATTCTACACTGGCATCACCCGTCCACATTTCAATATTATTAACGTCTTTCTTTTTTGTTTTAAGTTCTACAGTTATCAATTTAATCCAGGGTTTTATTTCGATATCTGTTGTAGTATCAAAAGAATCTTCTTTTAGTGTTGCAGTATCCGACCTGCCAAAATTGAAAGAGTGAAGTTTGTTTTTTGTTTTATCCTGCTTTTCGGTTTTTCGGTAAGGTTGAATATTTTTGCTTTGCTGCACTACATGCGTTAACTCATGGCTTAATAATTTTTTACCGCTATCAGTATTTGGCGCATACTGTCCGCTATTAAAAACTATATTATTGCCCGATGTATAAGCCAAAGCATTTATTGATTGTGCAGATTTTGCAGCAACAGTATCTGTATGCATTTTTACATTACTAAAATCGTAACCAAACTGTGGCTCATAAAAATTACGGGCTTCATTGGGCAATGCCTGCCCGCCACTATTTAAACTGCCCACATAATTTTCTAAATTATTACCGGCAGTTTTTTCTTCTTCATTTATTTCTTTACGCTGCACTTTCTTTTTCTTTATCTTCGCAATGCTCACATTTTCTTTGTACTGCAGAATTGGATAAAGGTTTTAATTGTAACCCCAGGTTGCTCCATACGCATTACTTTATCGGCCATAGCATCGGCCTCCTGCTCGTAAACATCGTTAGGTTGATTGATGGTTAGCTTTGGCTGTATAAAAAAGCTCTTTGCATTTACTCCATTAAATTCCGCATGAAGCCGGTTGTAACAATTGCTTTTCCATAATTACATTTTTAAAAAACTACTGCCTCCCCCACTTTTACATCTGTTGCTTTATAAACAGCATCCTGTATTTTATTACCCTGGGCATCTAATAAACTAATAGTGGCGCCTTTATTTGATAATGCCATTTTTGAAGGATCTACTTTTACTGTTATTGCCTCACCTCCATTTATCTGGCCGCTTAATACCTGTTTTCTTCCTTTTACTAAAAATGACCAGCCTGTTAAATTGGTACTTTGTGCCGAGCTGTTGAGCATAGATATTTTTTCGTTTCCGTAATCATCGCCGGCAGGATTAACCAATGCAGAAATAATTTTAAGGTTAGCATGACCGTTATGTCCGCTTAATGCTGCGGCCTTTGTTACTGCAGCAGCTGCATCAACTTTACCATGCCCAAACCATGGGCTCCATGTACCATCGGCACTGCCAATGTTTTTAAAATCGCCTTTATCGAATGGTGCAACAGGTGAAATATCCCACGATGTATTGGGATCGTAATTGGCTGCAGGTGTTTTTGCATAGCCTGCCATATTTAAATCTTTAGATGCTGTTTGTTTTAACAAAGCAATTACTTCTGCTGCTGTAAGATTATTATTGGCAGATATAACCAAAGCTGCAATGCCCGCCACCAATGGCGTTGCGCTTGATGTGCCACCAAAAGATGCAGTAACCCCCGAAGGTGTTCCCTGTGCAGTTGATATACCTAATCCTTTTACCGTCATGCGATGATAAGAATGCGAATTACTGCTGGGTGCACAAATACCAATGCCTGTTCCGTAATTTGAATAGTGGCTCCGCTGTGCAGTGCTGCCCAATGCAGCCACATGCATTACACCGGTGATGCCAACAAAATTATTTATAAACCTTTTAGATGTTTCCACACCAACCCATACCCATTGGTTATTTTGAAAATCTATTCCATCGGTATATGGTACATCTTGTGTTGAAGTATGATTGATAGGGCAGTTTTCGTTTCCGGCTGCAAAAAGAAAAACTATTCCTTTACCACGCCTGCCCCCAGTTTGTGCCAGCTGTGTAATTTTATCTACCACCTGCAGCGACCATAAACTCCGTGGCACTCCACCCCAGGAATTAGAAAGTATATCCACTTTATCGGCCACATAATTTAATACTGTTAAAAATTTTGAATCGCTGATGAATAAGCTGGGTCCGTCCGATTCCCATTGCACCGGAAATAATTTACAACCAGGTGCAGCCCCAACCGTTAGTGATGCATCAACCTCGCCGCCAATTACACCTGCGCAGGAAGTACCATGATTTGCACCGGGCTGGTACATTTGGCCCGGGCTTGCATCAATATCATTATTATTTATGAGCCGGGTGCCCCTCATATAACCCCAGCCCCCAAACTTATTTAAAGAATCAAAATCAGGATGATTTAATTTACACCCATCATCTGTTACACCAACTACCACATTGTTGCTGCCATAATTGTTAAGTACCAGCCAAGCATCTTCGCAACGGCTGCAGCTGCGGCTGTCTAAATCGGCATGTACAAAATGATTATGCAGGTGCCACTGCTTTGCATAAATGGGATCGGTGGGCAATGATAGTGCATAAGTTTTTACCTGCTGGTTTAAATCATTTTCAACATATTCAACCAGTGGTTCATTTTCTGTAAGCTGCACAATAAGTTTTACAGGGTTCATACCTGTATATTGTGTTACCTGAAAAAGATAATCTTTATCTGTATATTTTTCCAGCTGCAGTAAACTGTATTTTGCTGCAAACTGATCAACTTTTGCTGCAGGTAAAACAGTTTTAAATGTTACCAAAATCCTGTCGGTAACAAAAAAACTATCTTTTGTTCCTTTTAAATAATAAGCATGATGCGTAGGTGCGATCAAACGGCTTTCTTCCATAGCGGCATCCAGTTCGGCTGCATCTACAATTACTTTAGTAGATGCCGAGGAAACCTTTTTCTTTTCTGCAGTATCAAAAGCATCCAGTTCTTCGGGCAGTGCCCTTGTAATAAATTCATCAGCTGCTTTATCAAGCAGTACTTTTTTTCCACCACGGTAAGTATATACTGCACCGGAAGTTTTAATTGCTTTTGCCATAATAGTAATTTTATTAGTGTGATAAATATTTGTAAAACATTTAGAAATTATTTTCACCATTCAACAGCTAAAGGAAAAAGCATCCAGGGTAGTTTTATGTATGCAAACCCCCAGGGAATTTTATCCAGTAAAATATCCACTGCATTTCTTTGTACCTGCAGTTTCCAGTAACCATCAGTTTCATTAAAAGTTAATTTTCCTTTTCGTTGTAAAAACGTTTGCTGTAAGGATGCTGCCGAAGTATTTTTTAAAACTGTCCAATGCGTAATTACAGCATTCAGTAATTCTCGGGCCGCTTTAGTTGCTGCATCTTCCAATTCTATAAAGCGGTCGATATGCTCTTCGTTGCTGAGGCCGCACAAAATTTTATTGAGGGGCATAATAAATTCCGGTAATTGCTGTTCGCCATTTACAAGGTATTGTAAAAGATGTGCCGCCTTTTGTTTGCAAAAATCATTTTTAAAACGCTCCTCTTCCATCAGCCCTGCTGCTTTAAATAAATTTTGCAAAAAAGGATGCAGGATTATTAAACCGGCATTTTCAATAAATACTGATTTTTCTTCCGGAGTATTATTAATTTTTTCTTTGCTGTCTTCATTTTTTTCAATTGTCTGCAGTTCTTCAATAATTTTTTTTCCTGTTGTTGTGCTGCTTGTCTCCTCCGCTAAAATGTTTCCGTTTACCTTTTGTACTATTGAAATAATTTTTTCCTGTAAAGAAATTATTATTTTTTCTTCAGTTCCGGTATAGTCTTTAATAAGATCCTGCATAAGTTGCTGAACTTTATTTTCTTCTTTTGTTTGGGAAAGATTTAGAAAAACAGGTAATATCGCATGCAATACCTTTTTTCTTACTGCAACCATTTGGCTGAAAGGAATTATCTTTTTTATTGCAAGAAATAAAATTTCCAAATCTGCTTTTATAAATAGGATATTGTCTGGAATTATTGCCAAAATAAAAAAATCATCAAACTGTATTATCAGTCTTTCCATTGCTGACGGTTGAAGTGCAGCAGTTTCAGTTAATTTTTCAATAAAATATTCCTGCTTATTTTTAATTGCAACAGTTAATTCCGCTTGCCAGTTTGCAAAATTAATTCCCTGTAAAGCCCAGGGCATTTTACCCGTTGAAAGAAAATAAAAAAACTGATCAATGCTGTTATCCTCTTTATTAATTATTTCAATTTCAGGTAATGCAGTATCAATTTTTTTGGAGACATTGATGTTTTTTATTTTTTCTGTAAAGCCTGCAATACATTTTTCAATGAATTCTTTCTCCAAATCACCATTACTGATATTACCCAGATTGATTTCAATTTTATTGATCCTTATTACTTCGTCATTGTTAAATTGAGTTGATAATATTTTGTCGAGTCCGCCAATTAAATCTTCTTTAATCAATTTATTGCAACGACTGTGCAGTGCATAGCTTTGTTCTACACTTTGTGTTTGTAACTCCAAAGAAAACTTTTTAATGGTGTGCTGAAAATTTATCATTTAAATCTTTACATTTTATTTTTTCATTAATTTTCTTGCTTCTGTAAACCAGTCTTCCTTAACAGTGTGGGGCAACCTGCCCATTTCTTTTGCCAGCTCAGGAATATCATCTGCGTTTAGAGTGGCAAGCTGTTTATACGTTGCGATACCAATTTTATTTAATTCAGCTTCAATACTTTCACCAATTCCTTTTATTTTTTTTAAATCGTCTTTGCCTGCAGTTTTCCCAATTTTATCTATTAATGATTGTTTGCCTTCTTTCTCCACCATTTTAATTGCTGCCTCAATCCACGATTTATCAATTGCTTTTACATCCACATTCATCATTGCTGCCATTACCGGAATATCTTTTTCGGTTAACTTACTTATTTGTAAATAAGATTTTATGCCTATACCGTTTAAAGCCCTTTCCATTTTTTCATCTATACCACGAATATTTTTTAATTCATCGGCTTTTGTGTCTGCAGCAGTAACCCTATCCAATATTTTTTTCCATTCCTCTTCTATTTTTTTTCTGTCATCAGCAGGTGGTGGTGGTGGTGGCGGAGGTGGAGGGTGGTGGTGGTTTAGTTTCTTTAGGTTCCCTTACTACCATAAAAGGTAATTGAAAATCTGCCACTACAACGCCGGGGTTTTGTTTACTCTCCCCATCGTGCAGTAAAAGAAATGTATAACCTTTTTGTACGCCGCATACATGCTCTATTCCGTAAGCTGCAAATTCATCATCACCTGCAGGCTGTGTAAATAATTTATTTAAATCATCAAATGTTATGGAAACAATATCAAAGCTCAGCGCATATCTTTTTCTTAAATTTTTAATTGCAGCCTCTGCATCAGGCATTTTCATTCCGGTGTGGCCTTCTATCCTGTAAAAAGGATACTGCTGCAGTGAAAACACAAACGGATGTATTACCGCATCCAAATTGGTGTAACCGGGTATTTCTTTATTGAAAAAAGAAAGCTGGTGATCTTCCCTGTTATGCTTAGTTGATAAATAATCCCAATAGTTTTGCATTGAGTAAGGGCTATTGGAAAGATTGTAGTAAAAAGGAATAGTTTTTTTGCCCAACACCTCATTAAACATACGGCCAGGTGTAATGCGTACCGGCAGTTTAGGATCTTGCCCTAATTTTTTTTCTCCTTCAATCAGCAACACATCATAATAACTTTCGTCACTAAAATCATCCAGCTCCCAATCGGGTACAAAAAAACATTTCATCATTATTACCATGCGCCAGTGTAAAAAACGTATTTGCTGCAGGCGGTTGGCATTGCCATTATACACCGGTGGCTGTAAATATCCCTGACGAAAAATGGAAGGCTGAAAACTAACTTCTTCTTTAATCCTGCCCAGCATTAAATGGCGTGGAAAACATTCTGTTCCTGTACAGCAATCGTTTACCAGTTCGTACAATTCATCCAGTAATTCATTATAAGTATCAATTAAATCTTTTACAAAATCATAAAAGTATTGTATGCTTTCAACCGGCTTGCGGTTCTTTTTATATACAGCCCATTTTTTATTGATGAATGTAAAATAATTATTGAAAATTTTTATGTTGTGCATTTGCAACCCCGTCTCTGTTGCTGTATCCTTATTAACCGGGTTGCAGGGAGATTTTATTTCGGCCCCGTTATGTTTATCCTTACAATGGCAGGCATCAATCATACAACCGAAATGATTATGCAGCTTGTCTATTTCATCATCTAAATTTTTAAGTGCTTCATCAATTATCAATTCGTATTCACTAAAATATTTTTCATTTCTTTTTTCGGGTGCTGTATCTGTAAAATTAAAATTGGGTAAAAGATTTTCTGCTGCACTGTCGCCAACATTTAAATCTCCAATATCCACACTGCCATAACCAAAGCGGCGTATTGCAATGGATTTGAGCATATATTTTTTATGTACAGTATTGTATAAATCTTCGTCGCCGGGTAAAGTATTTTTTGATTCTTTATTAAATATTGAAATATCTTCTTCTTCTTTTGGCGGCGTTTTTATGCAATGTGTATCCGCTATACAACCGCACTTTAATATTGCCCACATCTCCATTTCATCAATCAGCAAAACACGTACAGTCATTTTTGCTTCATCTTCCAAATAAAGTAATACTACTTTGCCCTCCAAAAAAGGTTTTTCTACGGAATCAATATTTTGAGGAACGATAGAAGTTGCAACGTCTTCCCGGTGTTCCAGTAATTCGAAGACGGTGCATTTTTTATAACCGGCGCCGGGCTTGCAATTAATGAGGGTATTAAAATAATTATTTGGGTCGGTATATTCTTTATAATATTTTACGGTTTTATCTGCAATACAAATTACATGGCCCTTTGAGGTAACACCAATACCTTTTGTAATACTGATAAAACATTGTGAATCCCTGAAAACTTCCAGGCCGCAAACAATACCCATACCCAGTAATTTAACACGGGTAACCTGGCTGGGGGAAAGATTGGTAATATCGCCGCATGTTGTCATTTTAAAATTATTTTTAATTGTAGTTATAGTTTTTAGTATCAGCAGGTGCTGTATTATTTAAACAGGGGTCGCCAATTTCACGGATGCTGAATTTGCATTGCTTCATTATTTGCACCAAGCTGTTTACATGTTGTGTCAGCTCTCTTTCGTTAGGCTTTTCCAAAGCATTTTCGTACAGCCATTGCAGGTAAGCTGTTTCAAACTGGTACATTTCTTTTGGTGTCATCCAGCAAAAACGCACCAGTATATGTGCAGGTGTTTCCCTGCGTACCAATTGCTCAAACTGGTATTGTGCGTTAACATTATTTTTAAACCGGGGCAACCAGTTGGGTACTGCAACTGTTATCCAGAATGAATAACCATCTTCAATTAATAAATCGGTGGGGGGCAGTTTAACTTTTCTTGCCAGCATATCCTGTACTGTAACAGGATCGAACAGCGGCGTAAAATCATCATCTTTGGGTCGCAATAAAATATGTTCTACAATATGAAAACCTTCAATGGCGCAGCAATCAGGAAAAGCAGCCAATTCAATTTTTTCTTTCAATGCAGTTGCATCAGCAGGTTTCATCAATTCGCCCTGCAATGCAATATTATCCTCCCTGTCTTTTACCTGCACCCGTACATGTCCATTAACAGGAGGATTGGAGTTGCTGATATTGCCCCGCAGGATTTGCTCTTTTAAATCCCGGGCATCTTTTTCTGCATTGGCTTTTTGTTTATACTCTTTTACTCCATCAAGCAGCATGTTTCCTGATTCATCGTCTAACCGCAGGCGGTAAGCCTGAACTTTACCTGACGTAATAACACGGTAAGCTTTTATTTCAAACTCCGGCGGGCAGGTTAATGTTTTTCGTTTATAATCTTCAAAACCCAAATACATACAAACCCTTTTCTTTACCCCTGCAACATTGCAGGTATCCCACACATCGGGCTTGCCGCAATCGAGTGCTTTATAATTAAATGCTTTTCCTCTTTCGCTGCTCAGCTCCGGAATATGTTTTAAAAAAGCAGCTTTATCTTTTAATGTTTTATCAGCTATTTGAATGCCTTCTTCAGTTGCAGTGCATGCACATTGCTCTTCGTAAACTTTTATTGCATAAGAAGAAAAAGATTCTCCAAAGCGTGCCAGCAAATGATCTAAAAAAATATTTTTACGCTGCTTGCGTTTTGTTTCTGATTCGATAATTTCTTTTAATCGTTTTACATAATCATTATTACCGTCAGCAATAAATGTTTGCCAGTCATCGGCAGTACTACCTTCAGGAAATGCTTTTATTAAATCTTTTACACCGGGGATGGTATATAAGGTTTGATAAAAATAAGAATGCTCTTCGGGCTGACTTATGGACAATAAATCTTTAACTCTCGACAATTGGATAAGATAATTAGCCAGTAATTCATCAAACAACATTAAATATCCTTTTAGTTGTTTTACCTGCGCTTTTCTTTCTGTACTGTCGTTTTCTATTATCTGCCCGTCGGCAATTTTATAAGTAAAAGGAAATTCGTTTTGAATGGTAAAATATTCCTGCAGGTTACGTTCGGTACCCGGCTCCAGCAATGGTTTTTCTTTTGATTTTTTTACCGGCTGATGTAATTTTTTATTCAACTCAATTCGCTCTCTTAGTTTTCTGTCATCAGCAAAAACACAATCAAATCCTTTTTGAAAAGAAAGAGACGAACATGCCAAAACCAATTTAGGTTTATGATAAGGGGCAATTTTTAAACACCATTTTTTATCCGAGCCTTCTTCAATTACTTTATCACCATCGCATTTTTTAATCACTAATTTTTTAATGCCGGCCACACCACACACATCCATAATTACCTGCCACAAATCCGATACATAAATTTCTTTACGTAGCTGTGCTTTGTCCAGTTCTGCATCATCAATAAAACCATTGCATAAAACCGGGCCTTCAAAAATTTCTTCACACAATTTTTTCTTTTCCTCATACATTTCTTTAAAACTGTAAAACGGAATAGTGGGTGTAAGAAACTCCTGTATGTAATAATAAATATCGCCAGCTACTTTATTTACATCTGCATCGGGGCATAATTCCACCTGTACCTCAATACCAAATTCAGTTTCTTCAATTACATTAATGGTTACAAAATCTTCGCAAAGGTTGCGGTGGCGCCATAATTGCTGCCAGGCACATTGGGTTATATCATTTACAGTATCTAAATCTTTTGGGTCAACATCATCCTGTAAATCGATATACACATCGTACAACCCGTTTAATTTAATTTCTTTTAATTTATCAGTATCTGCATCACCAGTGGGATTTTTAAATCTTGTAAGCCAATCTACACCCAATTTATTTTCTGCAACCAATGGCATTTCCTGGTGCGTTGTTTTTACCAACCATGCATTTTTTATTCCATCTAAATCAATTAATATTTTTCTAAAATCGTTTACAGTAACAGGGTTGCAGGTTAAAATTTCCAGTGCATCAAAATATTGTTTTTCACCAGCATGGTTATTGGCCGAAGCCAGAATATCTTCAATAGAAAAATTAGTGCGGTAACCTAAATCTGTAATGGCATAACAAAGCACTTCCATAATGGTAATACCGGGGTCGTGCAAATTATAATCAGTCCATAATTTGCTGCCCATTTTTTCAAAATGTTTTATGCCAATATCACGTAGCACTGCAAAATCCATACTGGCAAATGGTGGAGGCGTTTTAGATATGGTGATGTTCTCTGTCATTGTTATTAGTTTTAGCAATTATTTTTTTTCATCCGCAAATTCTTTCACCGGTGTTACGCTGCATGCCGGGCAGGGATTATTCTCATCATAAGGAACAAACTCAATAGTATGTTCATACTCCTGCCCTGCATCAATTATATTGTATGATGTAAGAATAGAACGTGATGTAGTTGGAATTATCCAGTCGGCATCATAATCGGGCTGTGCTGTTCCATCTTTATAATGCACTACTTCAAAACCCAAAACCACATCTACATATTTTCTTTCTTCAATAAAATTTAAAATGGCAGATTTATGATAGGTAGAACCAAAATTTATTTCCTTATTTGTATCAAATGCCCAGGGAGAAAGGAACTTTTTTAAATCTTCGTTCAATACATATTTATAATACGCCACATCAAGCCCATCGTAAAAACGAACGCAGGTTTTTACTTTAAGCGGCTCGTACAATGGATTTAACACCTGCAAATAATCCAGCTTGGGTGTATATGCCGATGCAACAAAAAGATTGGTGCGTTTTTTAAGAAATACTTTTATTTCGTCAAGCATACCAATGGGTACTCTTGGTTCTAATTTGTTAATAGCATTTTTATTGGTGAGATCGGGAATTACAGAAACCGTTACAAAGCCCGGTGTAATTTCTCTTAACTTAACAATACCGGGTTGCAATAAATTTTCGGCTATGCCTGTATGATTAAGGCATTTTACTTTATGCAATTGCGGAAATGCCTGCAGTACCAAACGTTCGTAATCCCAAATACAAATAGCCCTGTTTTTATGGCGCAGCCTTTCGCTTATTCTTGTATAAAACTGGTAATCGTTTTCGGGCAGGCGGCCATCAAAAGAATAATAGGGTTGTTCTAATTTTTTTATTGCGGCACGGCTGTCTATAAATTTTGCAATTGTATTTGCCGGCAATGGTGCCGCTAAATGCGATAGTGAATTATTATTATTTTCAAATTCGGCAATACCAGCCTGTGCAATAATGGCAACTAAATCGGGCAGTGCTGCAATGCGTTGCAGGCCAAGCATGGTGTCGCTGTCGGTTGTTATCAATACATCTTCATGCGCCACAGCCCTTATCCAAAGTAATTTTGAATTGAGGATAGTTGTGGCTTCGCTTGTTATTGCTTTGGGTAAACTAAATTCTATAATGCCGGATTTTAATAAACTTTTCCGGCTGCTTTCGTCTGCTCTTGTATGATCCTGAATTTCGAAAGGTTTAAAAGCCACCCACTCATTATTTACTAAATAACTCCATTCCATATCCGGTGGCGCAAAACGGTTATCGCCTGTACCATCTAAAACCTGGAACAGTATATTTACTTTCTGTTCTTTTTCAGCATCTTTTAAACCAATATATAAATTGCCCTGTGTAAATAATGTTGCAGCAGCATTGTTAAACTGGGGCAACAAAAACACTTCGGTTTCTTTATCAATTTCCATTTTGTGATAACCAAACGGAGTGATATGATAGAATTGTTCAATTGTAGCATTGTAATTATTTGCACCAAACAATGTTCTTTCAGTAGAAACATAAAACAGCGAAGTGTTTTTTGCCTTTGGTGTGTAGGGCTCCTTAATAATTTTTGTTGGATCTGTAATAGGATCTTTAACACCAATTACTGCTTTCATTAATGCCCTTGGATATTCATCATGCAGAAAATCTGTTGGTGTTAATGCCATCCGCATAAAACCGCGACGTACATTAACATTATAATCCGCAAAATCATTTATGTAAGGATCCCTTGCAAAAGAACGCAGTTCGATAACTGTTTTGCAATTGCGAAAGATCTTTTGCATTTAAATCAGAACTGGCACCTATGGTTATTACCGGTGTGCCATTACCATTATCTTCTTTTTTTATTTCGCCTAAGGCAATTATTGATTTACCCCTGAAATTAGTGTTGAATAAATTTTGATTACCGTTAGGAAAAATATCCTGGTACTCACCACCATTTAATATTTCTGCTTTGGCAGTAAAAGACTGGTTGGTGATACCAGTTGTAATATAGTTGGCATAGTGCGTAGGAAAATCTGCAGGCTTTGCTGCCCATTCCATTTGCACACCCACAAAATCTAACTTTTTTTGAAACACTTCTTTGCTGCCCACATAAAAATAAGAACCGTTGTAAGGCCTTGCAGTAAAGGGTTGTATTTCTTTTGAATTATCCAATATAGCAGTATCGTTCTGTACTACAATATCCTTCATGCCGTAAGCAGCCACTTTTATATCTGCACCTTTTATTTGTAAATTTTTTATGGTATTATACTGACAGCTATCTGCACCATTAGCATCAACATTATTTTTAACCAATGTTTTTATTATTGGCCATGATGAATTTATATCCGGATTTTTTTCATCGGTTTGCAAAGTTGCAAATGGCAAAGCCGTTGTATTTGCCACAAAGAAAAAATCCAGTTCTTTCCTCGTTATATCTGCCCTGTTAACATACACCTGTTTTATTGCCAGTATATCATTGCGTATTTGTAAAATTTCTTTTTGCAATGCAGCAAGGTATTCTGCATCGGTTGCAGCAGTGGTAACAGTACCTGCCTTTTTTGTTTTTTTTGCAGTTGTTGAAATTGTGAAAGTGCCGTCTGTTAAAAACGAAGCCACTATACCTGCATCTGCCTTTTCAACAAATTCCATCAGTGCATTTATATCAAAAGTTTCATCAGTTTTTTTTGCAGCTTTAATCGCCGCAGCAGATTCGGGTGCTGCCGTTTTTATTGCTGCAGTTTCAGGATACAATTTTTCGTACAAATCCTTCAACGCATCCAATTGCTTATGAATAAAGCTGCTGACTTTATTTTTATTTTTTTGATACAGATCTTTTAAAAGCGGATAGCGCAACAAAATCCTTTCCAGCACATCATATACATTTTCAATTTCAATCCATTCTTTATCCGAACTGTAATACACACGAAAAGAATTTGCCTGCCGTATCAAATCTTCATACTCCTCATTGGTTTTACCGGGCATGGTATCTTTTAGTTTATAACTTATCATGCCGGCACGTAACCCTTCTTTTAAAAAAAACATGGGAGATGCCAATGCAAAACCAATTTCATCTTTTGGGCTTTCGCTGCTGCCTAATGATTTAAAGTGTGCCTGTTCTTCTTTATTAAATGCTTCTTCAATACCATCTTTAGTATCCGCTTTTATTGCAGCATGTACCACAACGGTTGTTTCGTTTATATAAACTGTTTTTATTTCTTCCACTTTAGCTTTATTCACCACTACTTCCTCCATTAAAGCATATACCATTTGTTTGCTGGTATCATCTTTACCACCGTTTAGTAATGTGCCTTCTTCTATTAAATGGGTATGAAAATTTTTTGCCAGTTCAAATATTACATGCACTTTATCGGGCACTTCTTTTAGTTTATGAAGGCATAAAACTTTTTCGTAGTAATATAAAAGATGGGAACGTGTTAACGTATTTAAGTGATCGATGGCATACTGAAAAAGGTATAAAAAAGTAAGGAACAAAGTAACATGCGGCTGATGCATATCATTATTCGCAATGCAGTATTCAAAATATATTTTTGCCCTTTGCTTTATTTTAACCAGCTCAATAAAAAATATATAAAATAAATTTTTTAATGCCGCAAGGTCAAACGAATTGTCGGGGTAAATACAATCGTAACCTTCCTGGTCTAACTGCCAGGCTTTGGTGCAAATACAAAAATTGTTTTTTGGTGTGGTGATAAAAGGGCTGTAATCATTCAGAGGTGCAAGGCTTCCTTTATCGTAACCAATTAATTTAATAAGTGCGTCCTGTTGTTTATTATCAATAATGGCAAGATGTAAATTACTTTTTATTATGGTGATGATCTCTTCTTTTAATAAATGCCCGTCGGGTAATTTTTTACAGGCCATTTGTATGCGGCGTGAAATACTGTAAACGAGGTTAATAATTTCATCGTAATAACCGGGCAACGGATCCACTTCGCAAGTATCATCATGTTCACCATCTTTTTTTGTAAAATAATTATTTACCTGTTCTTCTAAAGTTTTAAAAGCAGTTTCAATACTATCCGTATCAATAGTGGCTAAAAGTGCCAGCAAAATGCAGGGATCGTTTTCGTAAAAACAACTCCAGTCGCCCTCAGGCTTATTATCAGTGTTGTAATAATTAATCAGTTTACTGTACTCCGTTGCAAACGAAAGGATGTCTTCAGTTTTCCTGTCATCAATTTTTGCATTTTGCGGCAGCAGCGCTTTAAGCAAACGTTCCTTTTGGCCGGTGCCGTCTCTTTGTAACGGGTTTTTTATTATTGCACACATAGTTTTTATTTTGGCTGTTGTTCAGCTTCTTTTAAATAAAATGGGTACACTAAATTGTACCTCGAGTTGGTGGTACGAATTACATACTCCATTTCTATCAGTAATAAACCTTCCAGCACCTGGTCGGTTTTTATTTCTATTTTTTTAAGGTCTATCCTTGGCTCGTGATAAAGAATTGCTTTTTCAATCAGGTCTTTTACAAATGTGATGAGTGATGTATTGATAGGTTCAAACAACAGCACATCTAAATTGCAGCCATACTCGGGTTGCATAATTCTTTCGCCGTGCCGGGTAGATAAAAGGATTTTTAAACTCTGCTCAATATCTTCTTCATCGGATACCATTTGTACCCGGCAGGGATTTTTATAAAATGTTGGAGGAAAAGACCAGCCAACTCCAAGAAAAGATTTTTTTGCTTCCATAAATTTCATTTTTTTATCCCCTAGAGAAAACCTGAGATATAAGAGATTTCGCTGAGTTATCTTGAATTAATTTACAGGTATCTATCCTCCAATCATCACGGTAAAACTTCCCAGAGTTATTGAACCACCGTGTGCAGTTGTATCTCCCATTCTTGCTGCCGGCATTCCTCCAATTAATACTGTAGCCGAACCTTTTACAATACTATCGGGCGGGCCTACACAGGTTAATAAATCTCCCATTCTTGCCGCAGGCTTACCTTCAATTAAAACAGTTATACAACCCGGCGGATTTACCGGCCCGCCAACATGTGGCACCGGCGGTGTTCCCGGTGTTGACATTGGGCATGTATGCATATCTCCTACTCTTGCTGCGCCTGGCATAAAATATTTTTTAGTTAATCATTACTGTTCCGCCTTTTATTTCTGTTTGTCCGCTGCTTTGCAATGCTGCTTTTGTATTTCCTTTTGCCGAAAATTCACTGGTGGCTTCTGCTTCTATTTTTACTCCTTTAATGGTTACATTATTGGCTGCTTTTAAAATGAGGTCTTTTGCACTCTCCACTGTTATGCCATCACTGTTCATGGTTATCTTATTATTATTCTGATCCTGCAATACAATACTTCCTTCATCATCATTAATTATAATTTTATTTTCAGCCGGTGTTTGCAGGGTAATAACTTTTTTATCATCGTCAAAAGTTAATTTGAGTTTACTACGGGTTACAAAACCTTTAATATGGTTATCATCTTTTTCTGGAAATACATCAGTAGGCACAGGTAATGCACTGCTGTTAAACATCCCCAGCACTACAGCATGCCTTGGGTCGTCATTTATAAATCCTACAATTACTTCGTCATTTACTTCGGGCCTGAAAAATGAGCAGCGCTCGTTACCTGCATCTACGCAAGCCACTCTTGCCCAAATGCCATCTGCGGCGGCATCAATTACGGGTACACGTACCTGTATTCTGTGCTCTCCATCCGGATCATTTTCTAACTGCGTAACAATACCAATTTGCAAACCCGATACTGCAGGAATTAAACCTGCTGCCGGTAAACCTGATACATCATCTTCCTGTGCAAACCATTTTGTTGTAAGGCCAACATTAATGTCGGTATACCAGTTGCCATCACTGATGCTGTGGCGGACAGTTGATACAAATGCAATTCCGTTAAAGCGGTCACCTACTCCCTGCAACTCTACCAAACTGCCCGGCTTTACATCTGCAAAGCCTAAAAATTTTACACGCCCTTTTATTTTTGATAACTTACTTTTTAATAATTGTGTGCTTGCCCATCCCCGCAATTCCTGATCGTTTACATTACCGGAGTGAAATAATTTATAGGTATCCAAACCTAACACCTCCGCTAAATCGCTGCTGCTGATATTGCCTTCTTCCTGCAATACAGGTTCCACTGCATCCTGCTCGGATAATTCCTGGTTGGCATAATTCCATCCCGATGCTGATACACCTGCATATTGATAAGTGGAATCCATCATCGCTTCCAGTTCTAAAATATTTCCACCATACTGCAACAGCGCAACAGGCTGTTGAGTAAAATCAGGTTTTTTTATTCTTACAGTCCCGTCATCAGGCATTACTAATTTGCCACTTACTTCTGCACGGCAAACAATAAAATCCCAGTCGGTTGAATAATACTGTACCACTTCTTTATGCGTTGCATCAGTTGCATCAGCAGTTATATCGCTTTGTATAGTATAAATGTTTAAAATTTCTTCTATCACATCTGTATCCTTACTGTCAAAAAAATATTTATTTTTTCTTCCTGCAGTTGTTTTAACTACCACATCTTTACATTCTATTTCTAATAAAGAATGCCGGTCTCTTAAAATTTTTATGCCATGCTTAACAATGATTCCTTTAAAAATAGTGCTGTCATCAGAATGATAACCGGCTTGTATTTCAATTTCATTTCCGGGTTTAAATGTATCCTGGTTACTTATAGCAAAATCTTCTGTTGCCACATCGCCATCCTGTATAATTAATTTTGCCCAGGGAATTTTATTTACTTCTTTATTAACCGCAACTGATACAACGCCAATTTCGTTACCCACCGGCACTCCGTTTACCAAAATGGAAAACGTTACCAGGTCGGTATTTGGTTGATTGGGTAAAAGGCGGAGGTTGGGCATATTTATTTTCTTGAATATTTTTTTGCAATCGATTTAATAATTAAATACGCTTTAGACAGACTGAGGCTACAATTTTTTAAATAAATACTTATTACTTACAAATACTTTTTCATCATTTCTTTTTACTTTTTTCAATTGGTGGAAAAACAATTTTATCACCCACTTTTAATCTTCTAAAATTATTAAGGTTGTTTACCCTTGCCAGTTCCATATAATATTTTGAATCTTTATAAATATTATAACTCATTAAATCCAGCCTGTCGGTTGCCGTAATTGTTCTTACATGTGTTACATCCGGTGAGCTGAGAAAATTTTGCAACTGCTCCAGTGCCGGCGTGGTGTATTCTGTAAAGCTTGCTTTTAAAGTTGCTCTTAGTGGTGTACCGTCCGGACGAAATAAAGTATAATCAATAGTTAATGATGTAAGTACACATCGGGCTAAAAATGTTCCCCACTGAATTATAAGGTAAGTGGGCCGGTGTGTATCTCCAATAAATCCGCAGGTGGCCCTGAATAAAATTACATCTGCAAGCACTTCTCTTTTTTCTCCGGATGCACCGGTACCATCTACCAAAAAATCAAAATTAAAAGTTCGTGGTTGCTCCCGGTTAAAGCGTTGTTCGCTGCCGGTAGCGCCATGCCTTCTGTCGTTATTAAACAAACTTTGTTTGGTAGTGCTGTATTTTTCAGGATTAAACATACCAATGTAAATACTGAACGGCACACCCAGCGAAGATTCGGTAGCTTCTTTAAAACCGATGATCTTTATTTTATCTAAAAATCCACTCATAAAATTTATTTTTAGCGTTCTTCCTTTCGACGTAAAACTTCCAGCATCTGCTCTACAGCTTCTTCAATTAACTGCTGCCTTTGAAAATTATCATCTTCATTTGCATTACCTGTTGGCATAACACTTTGTGTTGTGCCCTGCTCCTGCACATTGGCACGAACTACTATTTCTAAAATTTCTACAGGCATAATTTTAAGCCACTTTAAAATATTGATAACTCAGTTCCATAGTTTCCACCACTATTTTACTTTCCTGTGCGTTAAAATCACTCACCGACCATTTTTTAGGCCATGCGTTAACGATATTATAGGTTTGTAAAGGCGTATTTTTTT
Organism: uncultured Chitinophagaceae bacterium; assembly: GCA_963741535.1. GTDB lineage: Bacteria > Bacteroidota > Bacteroidia > Chitinophagales > Chitinophagaceae > Ferruginibacter. The sequence goes on along the minus strand of CAVUIP010000018.1, from coordinate 687,080 downwards.
CGTTGAGCAGTGTTACCACCACAGTAATCGGTTTTATGTCTAAGTTTTCAATAGCATCTTTACACCATTTTACAATGGCAGAGTTTACTATCAATCCTCTTTTTAAAACCAGGTCGGTGTATTTTGCCCTTGTAGGTAAAGTTTGAGAAAAGCGATTTTCGCCGCCCTGCCTTACTTCCTCAGTTAGTAACTCGGCATTAAAACCATTTACTTCCTGAAACATAGCATCGGCGCTGCCCACTCCGCCAAGCTGAAACTCAACACGGAAAAAAAATCCTACCGGTGGATAAATACTTGCCATGGTTAATCGCCGTTTTGCATTACCAAACCTTCGTGTGCCAGTTCAATACTTTCAATAGCCACTCCATTGTCATCGCTTTTTAAATCGGTGGATTGTACTTTTGATGGCCATGCATTTTTTATTTTCCATACCACCACCGGCTCATGATTTTCGTTGAGCAGGCTGATGGTTACATCACGCCTTTCGATAGTGTTTAGTGCAACAGTATTCCACCATTTAAAATAATCGTTGTCGCCCTGAAAAATGCCACGCTTCATAGTAATATTGCCAAACTTTTGCATGCCGGGCATTTTTATTTTATGAAATTCGGGGCTGCTGCCGTCACGGTATTCCACCACATCTGTTTCTACAGATAAACCGCTTACTTCTGAAAACCCAATTTTTGCGCCACCCCACTCCACACGGAAGTGAAATTTTGGTAAGGGATAGTTTGCCATAATATTATTTGTTTAAATTGATTTAAGAAAAGTTGTTCGTTGATAGTTGTTAGTTGTTAGTTATGTACTTTATTTATATCACACAATTAATGCTGAGTAAAGAATTACCGCTGAAGAGTGCGACGCCAATGAAGCAAAATAGAATTACTTATGCCCGGTACAAAAAACTACAACGTAGTTTTATGATTCCTGCATTTTGTGTGAAAACTTGAGTACAATAAATTCTGCCGGACGTACCACTGCCATTCCTATTTCCACATTCATGTATCCTTCCAGTATATCCTGCGCCGTCATGGTTATATTAAGTCCAACTTTTACATAAAATGCATGCTCGGGTTTTGCACCTGCCAATGCACCCTGCCTCCATAAAACAGTTAAGTAATTTTCTATCATGGCCCTTACCTTAACCCAGGTGTTGGCATCGTTGGGTTCAAAAACAAATTGGTAAGTAGCTTTTTTTACCGATTCTTCTACCATATTGAAAAAGCGACGGACAGAAACATAGCGCCATTCATTATCGTTACCAGCCAAAGTTCTTGCACCCCAAACCAATGTTCCTTTACCGGTAAAAGCACGAATTACATTGATGGATTTGCCTGCAGTAACATCTACATTTAGTCCATCCTGATCGGCGTCTGTAACTTTTACATCGGGGCCAACTACATTGGAAACAGGAACATTTGCAGGTGCTTTCCATACACCACGGTCACGGTCAACCGATGCATAAATACCTGCAACGCTTGATGCCGGCGGAAGTGTAATAAAAAAACTGTTAAGTTTTGCTTTTACCTGGTTTGCCAAACTGTTATCAATAGCTTTTATACCATCGAGTGAAGCGCCGCCGAGTGCTGTTACAATATTGCTGCGGCTGTCGGTTATTTTTATATCGGCTTCTTTATATGCATACGGAAAAGTTGTTTTGATATAGGGATAATAACAACCGCCATATTTCAATTCATCCAAAGTGCCTGCTACATTGTTCCTGAATGTTGCAGCATTTTCTGCAATGGTATCCGTTTTATCAACCTTTACATCAATGATGGTAAAGCGGTCCTTTAATTCTTTGCATTGTTTTAATGCATCCGAAATTATTGCACCGTGGTTGGCATCATCCAAACCCAAAATGGCTTCAGGAAAAATAATTAATGTAGGCTCGTCTTCTTTCTTCAAAGCATCAAGACCTTCTTTTAATTTTGCTTTATCAATTGTACCTGCGGCAGCAGCAGTAGTGCCAACCGAAATAATATAGCATGGACCTCCGCCATTTGCAAAAAACATTTGCAAAGCATAGTACATAATATGGTTACTGGGCGTTTTGCCTGCTGCAAAATTTACATCAATTACAGTTTTAACTGTAGCATCGCCGGTTAGTGTTACTTCGATATCTTTTTCAAATTCGGGCAGGCCAAAATACTGCACATACTCCACCAGCGAAGTAATACGTGTGGGCAGCATGTTTAATTCATCATTGTCTTTTTTTGCTTTTTCGGTATAACCAATAAATGCAGGAATTGCAGTTTCCACCTGCGCTACCGATGGTGGAAAGAGTGCTATCTCTTCTATATACACACCGGGTGTTTTGTAAGTTGCCATAATTATAATTTTTGTTAGTTAAAAATTTTGTTTATTTTTTTACGTGTCAATTTTTACATACATGTTGGATGCAAAAAAACCTGTTGCACCATCCTGCTCAAAAACTAATTTTTCTATTTCAGGATTTTTTAAATTTTTTATTTGTTTACCGCCAGCGGTTTTTGTTGCGGTTAATGTTGCCAATGGTGTTTCGGTTAATGCAATGGCAGTTTGCGATTTAACCAATACATCGCTGGCGGGTAAAAAACTTTGCGGTGCTGGCCCAGCATCGGTTACACCAATGGCTCCGTTTTGGGAAATATATTTCCAGATAACCGAACGGTTTTTAAACCAGATGGTAAAAAAGGGTTCGGGTATTTTAATATGGTTGCCTGATGTTAGTAATTGAAAATCTGCAGGTACTTTTTCAAAATGATGTATTTCAACAATGCCAAAAACATTTTGTTTTACCGCATTGGTATCCACATATACCCATGTATCATCTTCACTGTTAACAACAACTTTATATTTTCCAAAAGATTTTTTAGAAAGATCGATTGCAACAGTTTCCTGGTTTTGGGTAAATGTTTTTTCTACAGTTTCTAAAAGATTATCATACTGCAGGTTTACATCAGTTTTATTTAAGCCAAATATTTTTATGGTAATATTACTTGCAGGTGTTTTTAATTTATAATTGTAAGTGTCGCCTGCAATAATCACTTCATCTGCATCGCTTGCATAAGGATTGTTAGTGTTTACCTTTAGCCAGTATCCCGTATTGGTAATATCTTTTGATGCTGCTGTACCATCGCTGATGCGTATGGCTTCGTAAAAATTATTATCGGGGGCTTTTACAATATTGCCCGGTGTATAAATTTTGCTTATGGTATGCGGTAAAATGGTACTTGATAAACTTAATGTACTGCCCACCTTATTTTTTGAAAGGTTACTGAAATAAAATCTTCTCTTTTCAGATTGCTTTAATGCTACCGCTGTAAAGTTGGAGAAGTGGGGGTTTTTTAAAATTAAGTACCAGCGAAAAACTACTTCCTTTTTAAAATCTAAAAATGGTGTTAATTTAAAATCGGGAGGTGGTGTATCATTTATTTCTTTACTGGCATTGATAACTGTAAGCAATTTATTATTGTAATTTTTGTGCAGCACCTGCATATTTTTCATCATCAAACTGCAATCTTCTGCAGGCACTATATCAAAATCGGTACACTTATTATCATGCTTATTGTAATAATCATGTAACACCTGTATTGTAAATAAAGATTGAAATTGTACACTCATAATTTTTAATTTTCTGCCACGCTTACATTTTTAATTAATTCGCCAACACCTGCTTGCAGATTTTCATCAATAACCACCAGCCGCATTTTATACAACACCGATGGTAAATATTTGCCGCCCAGCACTGCCCACAAATGATTGAGCTGCTCAAAGCCCAGCGTATGTAATTCCATCAATAATTTTTCAATACCGGTATCAAGCGCTGGCGAATTGCTTGCCGTAAAAACATTGCGGTGCTGAAAAAAACGAATTACGTAAGAGATATACAGCAAAGCTTCTTCGTAATGATTGGTGCTTTCAGAATCGTTCTCGCCATGGTTGTAGGCAAACAGGCAATAGAGATTTAAATGAATGGGTGCATTTTTATACACCACTTTATTATCATCGGTTTTATAAAAGTTATCAGGGTTTTTACTTATCCTGTCTTCTTCAATATTTACTAAAGAAAGAATTATTTTATTGGTGCTGCCACCACTGCTGCTATCCTGCAGCTTTGCTATATTGTCCAATACAATTTTGCTGCTGCCCGAAAAAGACAATTTAGTTAACAGATAATTGTTAATCTCTTCAGTAATAAATTTTAATGCTTTGTCTATCATAAATATTTACTTCTTTTTTAGCAATACTTTACCTGTATCAACTTTTTTATTTTTTTAAAGTTGAATGCTCACAATACAGGTAACTGTTCATTTTTTTAATGAACAATACACTTAAGTGCTCTCATGTGGTGATTGCTGCGGCTTAGAAGAAAGGGATAAGGTATTTACAGGAAGTGGACTTGGGAATTACAATGCAAGATTAAAACATGTAAACTACTTTGTCAATACCCTAAACTGGTAATTTTTTTATTTAACATTCTGGTAAACCAAAAAAGAAAATATTTATCCTTTTGCTTTCAAAATAAATAGCGGGTAAATTTGGCTGAAATTAATACTGCCGCTGAATTACGGCAAATTAGTATCTTGTAAAAAACTAATTACGATGAGTAAAAAAAACATTGGCGGCTTTCCGTTTATTTTATTTGAACAGGAATTTTACGATAGCCAAATGATGAAAATACGGTGCAAAGATTTTTACACTTTTATGAATGAAAGAAGAACCTGCCGTGATTTTAGTGCAAAACAAATTCCAAAAGAAGTAATTGAAAATATAATTCTTACTGCCTCCACTGCACCAAGTGGTGCACACAAACAACCCTGGACATTTTGTGTGATAAGCAACCCCGAAATAAAAAAACAAATACGCATTGAAGCTGAAAAAGAGGAATACGAAAGTTATAACGGCAGAATGCCCGAAGAATGGAAAAAAGATTTACTGCCCTTACAAACCGACTGGAAAAAGGATTTTTTAGAAATTGCTCCTTACCTGATTGTTGTTTTTAAAAAGAGTTATGATTTTGATAATGCAGGAAATAAAACCAATACTTATTATGCTACCGAAAGTTGTGGTATTGCCTGTGGCTTTTTGTTAGCGGCCATACACAATGCCGGGCTTGTGGCACTTACGCATACACCCAGCCCCATGAATTTTTTAAGTGCAATTTTAAAAAGGCCAGCCAATGAAAAAGCATTTTTGGTGATACCTGTTGGATATGCAGCAGAGGAATGTTGGGTGCCGGATATAAAGAGGAAAGAGTTGAATGAGGTGAGTGAATGGTATTAAATGGTATTAATTGTATCGATTGCGTTAACTGTTGAATCTTTAACTACCAAAAAGGGCTGTACTTTGTTGCAAAGGCTAAACTAATACTGCTGCTTTTAGGATTGACAGCGTCATGCTGGATGTCTAACCTTACTTTAAATCCTTTTCCTCGCCAAACATATCCATGATGTTTATAACTTTTTAAACCGGAATAATTTTTATATTTCCCTGTTTTTCGTAATTGACTCTCTAAGTATGTTTTTATTATTTGAAAATGTTTTTCACCATCCGAAAATTGATATTTACAAATTTTACAAGTACGATTATCTATATATAAAATGTCCAACCAAAAATCTGAAAGAATACTATCTCCAATAAAATTAAAAAAAACATTACCAAAATGTATAGTATCTATCATAACAGGAATTATACTATCTCTGTTATACACATACATAGTGTAAAAATCATTCTTCCATTTTTGATTCCCACCGGGTAAGGAAGTTAATATTTTATTATACTTTGCCTTTGTTTCACCAATTTTAATATTACCAATACCATTGTATTTAACTACCGGGTTTGGTATTTGAGAAAAGTTTTCCTGTAGCAACAAAAAAGATAGAATTAAAAGGATACAAAATCTCATAGCAGTAAATGTTTTTAAGTTTTCCCTTCTACCACAATCACAATTTCTCCCTTTACCGCTTTTTCATTAAAGTGATCATGCACTTGCTGTAAAGTACCTCTTCTATTTTCTTCAAATTTTTTTGTGAGTTCACGGCAAACGCAACACTGCCTTTCGGCACCAAAATATTTAATAAATTCATTTAAAGTTTTTACCAAACGCATGGGGCTTTCATAAAAAACCATTGTTCTTTCTTCTTCGGCTAATTTCTTCATCATAGTCTGCCTGCCTTTTTTTAAAGGCAAAAAGCCTTCAAAACAAAAACTGTTTATTGGTAAGCCACTGTTGACTAATGCCGGTACAAATGCTGTTGCACCCGGTAAACATTCTACCCTGATATTATTTTTTACACAAGCCCTTACTAATAAAAAAGCAGGATCGCTTATACCCGGTGTACCTGCATCCGTTAGTAATGCAATAGTTTTACCAGCAGCCATTTGATCGGTTAAGTGTGCAACAATTTTATGTTCGTTGTGCTGATGATACGGAGAGATAGGTTTTTGTATTTGATAATGATTGAGCAAAACTGAAGATGTCCTGGTATCTTCTGCTAAAATTAAATCAACACTTTTTAAAACCTCCACTGCACGAAAAGTAAAATCGGCCAAATTACCTATGGGGGTGGGAATGATGTACAGCATGTTGGATTGTAGATTTTAGATTTACGATTGCAGATCTACACCCCGTTTTAAATCCAAAATCTAAAATCGGCAATCGTAAATTATTCAGACAGCAGAAATTTCGTACTGTTCCATTACCGGGTTTGCCAGCAATTTTTTTGCGGCTTCTCCGGCGGCTGATAAAGCTTCTTCTTTACTATTAGCTTCAATTTGTAAATCGATATGTTTACCAATTCTTACATCGGTTACATTTTTAATTCCTAAATTTTGCAAACCTCCCATTACCGCTTTTCCCTGCGGATCTAATAAATCTTTAAGCGGCATTACTTTTACCTGTACTGTATAAATCATAATTACTTTTGTTTGTACACCAAAGATAAAATAATGTAAGCAATGAACACCACCGGTATCGCAATCCATTGCAGTAACAGTGCTGCAACCACAGCAATTACAACTAAAATTATTTTGGATAAATTATTTTTTAATGTAAAATCTTTAAATTTTAATGCCATTATAGGCAGGTTGCTTACCATTAACCAGCATAAAAAAAGTATAATGCCATACAACACCCATTTGTTTAATAAAACATTTACTACAATATCTGTTGGCGAATGCCAGTATATTAAAGGGAACGATGCAATTAATATACCCACTGCCGGTGTTGGCACGCCTTTAAATCCATACGATTGTGAAGCATCAATATTAAATTTTGCCAGCCGGTAAGCTGCAGCACATGCAATTAAGAGTGCCGGTAATAACCAAATAATGGAGGCATTTAATCCATCTTCCTGCTGTGCCACACTCAATCTTAAAAATTGATACAGTATTAAAGATGGTGCCACACCAAAACTTACAACATCTGCAAGCGAATCTAATTGTTTACCCATTTCGGAACTGGCATTAAATAAACGGGCAACAAAACCATCTAAAAAATCTACCACACCGGCAAGGCCAATAAATAAAGATGCCATCCATATTTTTTCGGGCATATCAATAAACTGGGCGCCTTCGGCACTGTATTGTATGGTAATGCCGTTTTGCAATGTTGCAATAATGGCAAGGCAGCCAAAAACTAAATTTAATAAAGTAAAGAGGTTGGGAATTTGTTTCATCATTTTATTTTTTCTTAAGCCATTCTTCAAATTCTTTTTTCGAAACGCCGATATTCTCAATTGTGGTATGAATATGCAAATAATGGAATGTCTTTATATTTCATCCTGATTACTACTGGTCTTGACAATTGATTATGTGGATTATCAAAAATATCATGGCTGGAATGTGTTCTGATATAAATGATACCTCTGCTTTTTAAAAACTGAATAAATATTTTTGTGGGAACCGGCTTTATACCCATGATTGAATTTATAAAGGGAAGGCAATTTTTTCCTTAAACTTCAGTTTGCTTTTTTTATACGATACAGCATCAGGAAAAACTGATAATTTAGGTGGCTTATAAAATGGCTTGGGTTGCTGCTGCAATATCCATCCATTTTTTAATAACTCCTTTTCAAGATTGCCCTTTTTGTCAGTTTCATTCATAAAAATTTTCAATGCTTCGTCAAATGCCAGTTTAGCTTCTTTTTGAGTATGCCCATAAGATGACACATTTAAAGATGGGCATAGTACAACAAAATATTCTCCCTCTTTAACCATCACAATATCTACCTGTACTTCTACAGACATGGCAGATTTTTTTATGGTTTGTTTTTTCATCAGTGTAAATATAACAAAATTTATTTTTTCATCAACGCTTCAATATCTTCGGCAAGTATCGGAATATTCTTCATCAAATCTTTATTGCCGCTTTTTGTTATCCAAAAATTATTTTCAATCCTTACACCCATTTGTTCTTCTTCGATATAAATGCCGGGCTCAATGGTAAAAACCATTCCTGCTTTTATCGGTTCGGTTCTTGTGCCTAAATCATGCACATCAATTCCTAAATGATGGCTGATGCCATGATACAAATATTTTCTGTATGCTCTATTTTCAACATCTTCATTCTTTACTTCGCTTTTACGCAGCAAACCAATTTTTAAAAATACCTGCGTGGCTTCTTCTCCCACTTTATCTGTGTAATCAATTATACTTATACCGGGTTTTAAAATACTTGCAGCATAATTATGTAAATGCAGGCAGGCATTGTAAACTGTTTTTTGTCTTCTTCCAAATTTTCCATTAACAGGAATTGTTCTTGTTAAATCGGCACAATAATTTCCATACTCTGCACCAAAATCCATCAATATCAATTCGCCATCCTTACACTCCCGGTTGTTTTCTACATAATGTAAAACTCTTGCATTGTTGCCGCTGGCAATTATAGAACCATAAGCAGGCCCGGTACTTCTCCGCTTCATAAACTGGTGATAAATTTCTGCTTCAATTTCATATTCCATTACACCCGGTTTTATAAACTGCAGCAAATGCCGGAAAGTATTGTCAGTAATATCAATAGCTTTCTGCAGCACTTCAATTTCCAATGCCGATTTTATTCCTCTTAATTCTTTTAAAATTTTTGCGCTGCGTTTATAATTATGCAAAGGATAACGCTGCTTCATCATTTCGGCATAGCGGTAATCTCTTACACCAACAGTATTTGCTTTACGGTCGTTTTCGTTTGTGTTTAAATAAACAGTATCTGCCCAATGTATCCATGGTTGTAAAACACCATCCAGTGTATCTAACCAAATAATTGTTGTAATGCCCGAAATTGCTGTGGCTTCGTTTACTCTCAGGCGATGGCCATCCCATTTTTCTTTTAATTCATTAGGTCTTACTAAAACCAAAACCTCCCGGTATTTTGCATCGGGGTTATCGGGATATAATATTAACATCGAATCTTCCTGCTCAATACCGGTAAGCCAAAGCAGGTCGCTGTTTTGTTTAAATTTATAAATGGCATCGCCGTTAGATGGCAACTCATCATTACTGTTAAAAATAGCAATGGAATTTTTTTCCATTTTATTTACAAACCTTTTACGGTTCTCTACAAAAATTTGGGAATTAAGGGGAAGATATTTCATGCTTTATTAGTTTATAGTGCAATATACATTTTTGAGTATTCACACAGAAAGACTTGCCACAGATTACTCAGATTTCGCAGACTTTTTGTGAAAAGATGTGCAATTTTGAATGTAATAGGTGAACTATTGCATCTTTTCTGTAAAATTTGTGTATTCTGTGGCCAACCTTTTTGCTTCTGCAAATAAAGTGTTTAACCAAATCAGGGTTTAGCGGCTATTTAAAAAATATTCAACACATTCAATTATTCAGTTACAATATTTGAACTTATTTAATAAAACAGGTAATAATTGAAATTACGCAAACGATTGCGTATAATAATTTTAATCCCTTCATTACGGCCACAGGCTTCTAAAACTCACTTACTATAACTTTGTGGCTCGATTGTAAAAGCTAAACCAAAAAAATCTTTTCATGTCAGTACCAGCAATGATTGCCCTGCCTAAAAACGCATTAGTAAATTTAGGGCTTAAACTTTCCGGCGATATACATTACCAATTAACACCCGAAGAATTAACCGAACAAACCATACAGCGTGGCGAAGGCGTTTTAAACGACACCGGTGCTTTAGTAATTAATACCGGCAAATTTACCGGCCGCAGCCCAAAAGATAAATTTACTGTAAAAGATGCCATTACAGAAAACACTGTACACTGGAACGATTTTAATATTGCCATTGAAGAAAAATATTTTTTTCTGCTAAAAGATAAAATGCTGCAATATTTAAGCGATAAAGAAATTTGGGTACGTGATTGTTATGCCTGTGCAGATGAAAATTATAAACTGAGTTTAAGAGTTATTAATGAACAGCCTTCGGCAAATTTATTTTGCTACAACATGTTCATCCGCCCCGAGGAAAAAGACCTGGAAAATTTTGCACCGCACTGGCACATTATACAGGCCCCGGGGTTTAAAGCCAACCCTGCAACAGATGGTACAAGAGCAGAAAATTTTGCAATACTAAGCTTTACACATAAAACTATTTTAATTGGCGGCACAGGCTACACCGGCGAAATGAAGAAAGGCATTTTTACCATGCTTAATTATGTATTACCGCAACGTGCCAATGTATTAAGTATGCATTGCAGTGCCAATATGGGTAAGGATGGTGATACCGCAGTATTTTTTGGATTAAGCGGTACCGGTAAAACTACCCTTAGCGCCGACCCTAACCGTTTTTTAATTGGCGATGATGAACATGGGTGGACCGATAAAAATGTTTTTAATTTTGAAGGTGGCTGCTATGCAAAATGTATTGATTTAAGTGAAGAGAAAGAACCGGAAATTTATAATGCTATTAAGCCTGGTGCTTTGGTAGAAAATATTACATTTATTGATGGTACTAATAAAATTGATTTTAGCAGTAAAAAAATTACAGAAAATACAAGAGTTAGTTATCCCTTATATTTTATAAGTAACGCTTTAGAACCATCAATTGGTAAAACGCCAAAAAACATTTTCTTTTTAACCTGCGATGCTTATGGTGTACTGCCACCCATAAGTAAATTAACTCCAGGCCAAACCATGTACCAGTTTATCAGCGGCTACACGGCCAAGGTAGCAGGTACCGAAGCTGGCGTTACCGAACCTAAAAGCACTTTCAGCGCATGCTTTGGTGCACCTTTTTTACCATTGCACCCTGCAAAATATGCCGAAATGCTGGGAAAGAAAATGAAAGAGCACAATGTAAAAGTATGGCTGGTAAATACCGGCTGGAACGGCGGACCTTATGGCATTGGCAAACGTATGAAACTAAGCCACACCCGTGCTATGATTACCGCAGCATTACAAGGCCAGTTAGATAATGTGGAGTACGATACCACACCCTGGTTTAAACTGCACATACCTAAAACCTGCCCGGGTGTACCCAGCGAAATATTAAATGCAAGAAACACCTGGCCTACGCCGGAAGCTTTTGATAAAAAAGCACAGGAGCTTGCAAAAGAATTTGTACAAAATTTTGAAAAATATGCCAGCGGTGCCAGCGAAGAAATTTTAGCTGCTGCCCCCCGAACTGTTTAATACCAAAACAAACTACGATTGCATGCCAGCGTCCCTCCGGATTAATTTTCGGGGGGATTTTTTTATTTATGTAATTCTATTCTTAATATCATCAGAAAGAAAAAACATTTATGAAAAAGTATTTTTCAATCATTTTACTCTTAACATTTTCTCTATCTTCCTTTGCCAATGAAGAAAAGCCAAAGGTAAAAGCAGAACTGAATGCGGTTACCGTTTACCGTGCTGGTGCCGAGATGACACATGCAGCCAAAGTAAATTTAGCTAAAGGAAATTCGGAACTGATTATCGAAAATTTAAGTAACGCTTTGGAGATAAACAGTGTGCAAATAAAAACCAGTGATAACGTTACAGTAATGGGTATAGAGTTTAATACTGATTATTTAAAAGAAGAAATAAAAAGCGCCAGGATTAAAATGCTGGAAGATTCAGTTGAAAAAATAACTGCCGAAATAGATAAGATAAAATTGAATGAAAGTATTACAACCGACCTTTTAACTGTATTAAAAGCCAACAAAGAAATAAAAGGCACGCAAACAGGTTTAAGTGTGGCAGAGCTAATGAAACTGATGGATTACTACAAACTAAAATCGGCAGAGTTGCAATTGGAGCTGGCACAACAAAAACAAAAGAAAGATAAGCTAACAGTGCAACTGCAAAAAATACTTACTCAAATTGCAGAAGAAGAAAAGAAGAATAATAAAAGCACCGGCAACCTGTTGCTGCAATTGAATTGTGCCATTACAGGCAAATACGATTTTGTAATTACCTATATTACCAGCAATGCTTACTGGAATGCTTTTTACGATTTAAAAGCAAGCAGCGTAAGTGCCCCGCTAAAATTAATTTACAGGGCTAAAATTTTTCAAACAACGGGATTAGACTGGAAGCAGGTTAAGCTTTCTCTCTCCACTTCTACCCCAACACAAACAGGTAATGCCCCCGTTTTTAAAGCATGGTTTTTAAGTTATATAAACCCGGTAGAAAAATATAAAAAAAGTCTATCCATGATGAATTCTATTCAGGCATTTGACCAATCTGCATTTAAAAAAGAATTTAACGGCGCTGTAGCAGGTGTAGAATTAAATGAAGTTGCAGTTGTGGGTTATGGAGCTAAAATAAGAGGTACAAGATCTGCTAACGGAAATGCGTCACCGCTCTACATGGTAAACGGTGTACAAATGGATGCAGGAAGTATTGCAAACATTGATGAAAGCAGTATTAAGGATATGCAAATTTTAAAGTCGCCGGCAGCAACTGCAATTTATGGTGCAAGAGGCAATAATGGTGTAGTTGTTATTACACTAAAAGATGGACTGGATGATTATATTTCAGTTGCAGACAGAGAACTGGATGTAACTTTTAATATTGATTTACCTTACGATGTGCCTACCAACGGCAAGGTGCAAACGGCTATTTTAAAAGAATATGATGTACCGGTAATCTATAAATATTATGCTGTTCCTAAATTAGATAAAGATGCTTTTCTGCTTGCAGAAGTTGCAGATTGGGAAGGCTTAAATCTTTTACCCGGCGAAGCCAATATTATTTTTGAGGGCACTTACATTGGTAAATCTTTTATTGATCCATCATCTACCATGGATACTATTAACTTAACAATGGGCCGGGATAAAAGAGTAGTGGTTAAAAAAGAAAAATTAAAAGACTTTAGCAGCATAAAGTTTTTAGGCACTAACAAAAAACAAATTTTTACTTATGAAATTACAGTTAAGAATAACAAAAAAGATGCAGTAAATATGCTGTTGAAAGATCAGTATCCTGTTTCGCAAAATAAAGAAGTGGAAGTGGAATTATTAGAAAGTGCTGATGCTGCAGTTAATGAAGAAACTGGTGTACTTACCTGGAAATTAAAATTGGCACCAGGCGAAGTAAAGAAAGTAAGAATAAGTTACAGTGTAAAATACCCAAAGGATAAAACGTTGAATTTGAATTAATCTTCAAAAAATATTTTTTAAAAGAGTGCCTGAAAAAACAGGTACTCTTTTTTATGTTAAAACCGGTAACATTGCTCCGGTAATTAAAAAATAACACCCATATAAAAAATTAATTCGCCAGTTTCAACTAATTTCACCGCTACAAAAATTTAGACCTCAAAAAAATTATGTTTTTAAAAATACTAACTGTAGCATCGCTGGCCACTTTTGAAATTTATGCTGCTATCCCGGCAGGTTTTGCCTTTGGGCTTTCGCCATGGACAATATTTTTTGCAAGTATAACCGGTGGATTAGTAGGTGTTTTTGCAGCTGCATTTCTCGGCGATAAAATCAGGGCATTCTTTTATAAAAATAAACCTAAGGAAGAAAAAAAATATAAACACCCAATGGTGCATAAAATTTGGGAGAAATATGGCATTGTTGGCCTGGGCTTTTTTGGCACCATGTCTGTTGGTGCACCGATAAGTATTGCGGTTGGTGTTGGCTTAAATGCAAACTTAAAAAAATTACTTACCTGGTGTTGTGTTGGTGTGGCCTGCCGTTGTGTTATATTTACTTTGATAGGTCATTACGGGCTTAAATTATTTTAACTGCATTACTAATTTTTACTTTTCTTTTACTTTTTTGCCATTATTAAAAGGGTTCCAGCTTACTTTTAATTTACCATCATCGCCGGTTTTGGCACGAAGCCTTACTTTAGCACCCGTTTTTCCTTTTTTTATTACCTCTTCATCGTCAGCAATTTTTTTAAGATTGCTCAATGGTAATTCAATATTCATATCCGTCCCTTTTTTTGTATCGTACACGCCGCCAACAAACATGGTAAATACATTAGAGCGGATTTCCATTTTATCAAAACTGATAGCACTGCCATTTATAATAAGTGTATTATTTAATTCTGCAAAACGAACACTGGAAAAATCTCTTTTTTTAAATAAAGATGCGGCAACTTTTTGCAGCGGTTCAAAATTATTAAGCTCACCGTTTACTACACTAAACTTTACAATACTGGCTAAACTGTTACTGTTTATAATTCCTTTATCCGAAAGGTTTGCAGTAAGATTAACTGTACCGGATAACTGCCCTTTCATATTCTCGCCAGTTATGGCATCCTGCCCAAAATTACTAAAGGATTTAAACAATGCCGGAATATCAGTATTGGTAATTATGGATTGCATTTTAACTGCGTTAGCTGAGCCATTATCCGTTAATGAACCATTAAAAGACATACTGCCACCAGCATGATTTAATTTTGCATTATTTAAAACAATTTGATTTTGCAACATTGAAACAGATGTATTAAAATTTGTTGCTGTAAATTTTTTATAATTTAACCGGCCAGCCTGCACATTTAAATTTGCCGTACCATATTCCAGCATATCGTCAATTTTATTCGCCATACGGATAAGTTTATTTTTACCCGGCTCTTTATTTGCTGCTCTTTTTGACTTTTTTCCTAAAAAATTAATAAAGTCATCCAGGTCAAGATTTGGTGTTGCTACAGTCCATTCTAAAACTAATTTTTCAGGATAAGTATAAATCAATTCTGTTAAATTTTTCACTTCGCCATTCATACTAAGCTGTGTAGTTCCTGCCTGTGCTTTTAACTGTTCAATAATTAAATCTTTATTTTTAAAAACAAAATTACCCTGCATTTTATCAAGTGTTATGTTTCTTGGCAAATAATTTACTGCAGCGTCTTTTAAAAGTATATTGCCATCCATTACAGTAGCAATTGTATCATTATCAGTAAGCGATCCTTTATAATTAACATTCATTTCTCCATTACCTTTTATTAACCGCATGGTATTACTCTCTGTTAAATCATTTAGCGCCACAAGTTTAAAATTTGAATGCAAATCACATTTTAAAAAAGGCTGTAAAAAATTGGACACTTCAATTTTATTTGCAGTTAATAAAATATTTTCCCAACTCGCCGTAAACTTCTGTAAAGAAATTTTTGAGTTATCATCCAGTCTTGCTTTACCGGCATCTATTTCGTTCGTAAAATCTCCTGCAAAAGAACATTTATTAAACTGGCCGGCAGGCGTTTCTATATCAGCATCTTTTACATTAAAAAGAATAGTTGCCAGAGGAATTGTTTTATACAATGTTGGACCCGTTAATTCGGCGTTGATATCAACTGGCTGTAAAATATTAAATGCTGTAAACTTTTGCTGTGTGGTTTGTGTAAGCAGGCTAATGGCTTTTTTAAAATCTATTTTTTGTGTTTTTATTCCAAGAGAAAAAACTTTTTTTGTTGTGGAGAAGTTACCTGTAAATAAAAAAGGCTGTTTATCTATATATAGTTTAATGTTATTGAAAAGTATATCTTTTGATTTAGTAAACTGTAAATTAAAATCGCCTGAAAAGGGTTTTTCTTTAAGGTAACTTCCTTTAGTGGTATTAAAACCAAGGCCGTGTACTAAGGCATTAATATTTATTTTAAATAATTGTCCGCTGTAGGTAGATATAATATTACACTCCATTCTTTTTAATTCAACATCATGAAATTTGTTGCGGCTGGGATAATCAAAAACGATTCTTGTATTTTTAAATACCAGTCTGGGTATATTACCGGTTTGTTTTTCTGTATCAGTTTCGTTTGTTTTTACCAGGTTAGCATTGCCGGCCGTATCAGTGTAATAATAAATTACAGCATTTTCCACCGTAACTTTTGCTACTGCAGGCTTACCGGAAAAAAGACTAAAAAGCTGAAGGCGTGCATAAATATTTTCAGCCTTTAAAAAATCGTGGTGATGATTATTCCATAAAGAATCTTTAATACTTACATTAGACAGGCGGATAGAAATATTAGGAAAATTATAGAAAAAATTAGTAGAGAGATTTTCTATTTCTATTTTTCCTTTTACTTGCCTGTTGATTCCTGCTTTTACTTTTTCAAGTATGGATGCTTTATTGTAAGTTATATATCCCCACAAAAAAAGCCAGGCACAAATTAAAATTATAACCGCAAATGCAGTTACACGCAGTATGATACAGTATGTTTTTTTCAAAAAAATATTTTAATGGTTACTTTAACCACATACAGGGAGGAAGGAACTCTAAATTTACGTAAACAAAACTGAACAGGATTGGGTATATAGAAAATATGAAGAATGTTGTAAAACTAAAAAATCATTTCGGGTATTTCCCCTTCCGCAATTAATTTACCTGCAGTTTTTGCAATAATTTCTTCCACAGTTATGCCCGGTGCCCTTTCTAATAATTTAAACCCTTTATCAGTAACTTCAATCACTGCCAATTCTGTTACAATTTTTTTTACACAATTTTTTCCAGTTAATGGCAAAGTGCATTGCGGCAATAATTTACTTTCGCCTTTAGGATTAGTATGCATCATTGCTACAATAATATTTTTTGCTGCAGCAACTAAATCCATTGCGCCTCCCATTCCCTTTACCATTTTACCTGGTATTTTCCAATTGGCAATATCTCCATTTTCGCTTACTTCCATCGCACCTAATACAGTCAGGTCAACTTTACCGGCACGTATCATTCCAAAGCTCATCGCACTGTCAAAAAAAGCGGAGCCGGGCAGAGTAGTAATAGTTTGTTTGCCTGCATTAATTAAATCTGCATCTTCTTTGCCGTCAATTGGAAAAGGCCCCATGCCCAGCAAACCGTTTTCGCTTTGCAATACAACATTAACACCAGCAGGAATATAGTTTGCAACTAATGTAGGAATGCCAATACCAAGATTAACATAGTAGCCATCTTTTAGTTCCTGTGCAATGCGTTGTGCTATTTGTTCTTTTGTTAAAGCCATACCCCTGTCTCCGCCGCGGCGGGGAACTTAGTTTTTAAGTTTATAATTATTCAGCAACCACTTTCAAATTTGATGATTAACTTTTATTTTTTATCTGATTTATTTTTGAATCCTATAATGACATTTGAACTCAAAGTTCCCCCTTCAGGGGGCGGAGGGGGCTGTAGTACGCTGCTCAATCCTCTTCTCATAATTTTCTCCCTTAAAAATTCTATGCACATAAATACCGGGTGTGTGTATTTGATTGGGATCTAATTCTCCTGCAGGTACAAGCTCTTCTACTTCGGCAATTGTAATTTTACCAGCCATTGCCATCAAAGGATTAAAATTTCTTGCTGTTGCTTTATAAATTAAATTACCATCTGTATCTCCCTTCCAAGCTTTTACAATTGCATAATCTGCATCAAAAGCATATTCCATCAAATATTCTTTGCCATTAAATGTTCTTGTTTCTTTTCCAGCTGCCACTTCAGTTCCCACACCTGCAGGTGTAAAAATTGCTGGCATACCATAACCCGAAGCCATACACCTTGTTGCTAAAGTTCCCTGTGGTATCAATTCTACTTCCAGTTCGCCACATAACAGCTGCCTTTCAAATTCTGCATTTTCTCCAACATAGGATGAAATCATTTTCTTCACTTGTTTCTGTTGCAGCATCAGGCCAATACCAAAATCATCTACACCAGCATTGTTAGATATACAGGTTAAATTTTTAATTTTTTTATTCACTAATGCGGCAATACAATTTTCCGGAATACCGCACAAACCAAAACCTCCCAGCATTATTACAGCACCATCATTAATGTCATTAATTGATTCGGCTGCATTTTTATACACTTTGTTCATTTCATTTTTTCTGTTACAGAGTCGGGTAATGTTGTTTGGTTTGCTTTTGTTTCGCTGTATTTATTTTTCTCTGCTTTAGCTATCATACTGTCTAAAAGCGGTTGTAGCAATGCTGTATGGTTGAGGTAGAATTTGTAACTATCGTAAAATTCTGTTCTGGTAACTTTATGAATGGCGAAAATCCGCTGTTGCAGTTTTACACTTTCTGCCTCTGGCTTTTTTGCAGAATCCTTTTTTATAAAATCATTGGTAAACGCATCTTCACGCAATACATCCCATAAAACGGTTTGCATTTTATCAGGCTTTAAAATCCCTTTAGGTATTTCATTCTTATTTCCGCAGGAAAATAAAAAAAGTGTCATTATGATGAATACATGTTTTTTCAACCTCATTTCAACTCGTCTTTGTATTTATTGGCATTGGTAATATCCATTTTTTGCAATAGTTCAGATGCCCTCATTTTATCCTGCTGTGGTGCTTTTGAAAAAAGTTTTACCAGCTCCGTTGATTTTCCCTGGAAGAAAAACTGGTTGATCATTTTGTTGGGGTTTTCGGTATTAAAATTATTAAGCAGGTTTAATACATTCATTATTTCTGCCCTGGCAGTACTTTCATCTTCATAAAATTTATCCATACCCAGCCTGTAATAATTGTAATACACATCATGCATTAATGTGTACCGGCTGTTTTGCATATTTTCTACCAGCCAGTAACGATTACGTACACCATCAAAAGCTTTCCAGCCACTAATGCCTCTTCCGTCCGGTGCGTTATTTACAATATTTTGTGCTTTCTGAAAATAAAGATCGCCGCCACGTGGCGAAAAAGAATCGTAATCAAAAGCTAAAATCATATAAGCATAGTAAGCAAATACTGCTGTAAGGTTAGCCACTAACCCATCGGAGCCGGATACCCTGTTTTCGTTAAAATCCAGTTGCTGAAATTCTGTGTATTTAAAAGTTACGCTTTCATCCCTGAAATTAATTATTGGCGAAAGGTAGGAAGTATTAAAAATTGGCCGGGCTGCCTGTATAGTTAAACTGGCACTGTAAACATTTAAATCTCCTGTTTGTTCTAAGTTAAGTAAAAAACTGCAGGCTATTTTTTCATTGGGTAAAAAAACTTCAGTTGTCCACTTACGGTTATTCATAAAATTATTTAAGGCCGTTTGCAGTGTTTTAAATACACTGGGGTTTACGGCATTGCTCACCTGGTTGCTTACAATGGTTACGGTAGCCTTTAACTCCTGCGCCTGCAAAAAGCCTGCGGTAAATGTTAGCAGCAATAAAAAAAATAGTTTACGCATGTAATAATTTAATGATGGTGTTTACAATATCTATCGCTACTTCCTTTTTTGATTTGGTATCAAACTTATACTCATTATTATGTTTATCAAAAATAGTGATTTTGTTGGTGTCGTGTCCAAACCCTGCCCCGGCGTCATTTAAAGAGTTTAAAACAATCATGTCGGCATTTTTTGTTTGCAGCTTCTTTAATGCATACTCCTTTTCGTTGTTAGTTTCTAAAGCAAAGCCTACAAGTAATTGTTTGCTTTTCTTTTTTTCGCCAAGCGATTTTAAAATGTCTTTTGTTTTTGTAAGTTCAATATTAAATCTGTCTTCATTTTTTTTTATTTTTTGTGATGCTGTATTAACCGGGGTATAATCTGCTACCGCTGCACTCATTACAGCAATATCAGTATTTTCAAAATGGCTAATACAAGCATCATACATTTCACTTGCCGATTTAATTCTTATTACCTCAATATTTTCTGATACATTAATATTTGCAGGCCCTAATACTAAAGTAACACTGGCACCACGGTTTTTCATTTCTTCAGCAATAGCTACCCCCATTTTACCTGAGGAATGATTACCAATAAAACGTACCGGATCAATAGACTCGTATGTTGGTCCTGCTGTTATTAAAACATTCTTCCCTTTTAATTCTAACTTGTTTGAGAAAAATTTTTCCAGCCAGTTTACAATGTTTTCAGGTTCTGCCATTCTTCCCTCACCCACTAACCCGCTTGCCAGTTCGCCGTTTTCTACAGGAATTATTTGATTACTAAAAGATGCAATTTTTTTAAGGTTTTCTTTTGTTGAGCTGTGGTGCCACATATCTTCATCCATAGCCGGAGCTACAACTACCGGGCAGGTGGCAGATAAATAAACCGCCATTAACAAGTTATCGCATAAACCATTGGCCATTTTTGCAAGTGTATTACAGCTTAATGGTGCTATCAGCATTGTATCGGCCCAGCGGCCAAGCATTACATGATTTGCCCAGGTATCATTATCTGTAATATCAGCCAATACATCGTTTTTAGATAAGGTGGATAAAGATAGTGGCGTAACAAAATCTTTAGCCGCAGTTGTCATAATCACTTTTACTTCTGCACCTTGTTTAACTAACAGCCTTACCAATACTGCAGACTTATATGCTGCTATACTACCAGTAATACCTAATAAAATTTTCTTTCCTTTCAACATAAAAAAACCCGTCTTGCTTAAGGCAAGACGGGTTAAAATTATAACTTCTTCTGTTAATAATATTGCTAAATTATTACTGTTTTTAACTAAACAGATCTTCGTCGTTTCTGCGGAAGTACACTTTATCTTCCATAAATTCTGTTGTGGCCAGTAAAGCAGGGTTTGGCATACGTTCGTATGCTTTAGAAATTTCTATCTGCTCTTTGTTTTCATGAATTTCTTCCAGGCTGTCGGTATGGCTGGCAAATTCTTCCAGTTTATTATGCAGCTCTTCCTTTACAGTGATGTTAATCTGGTTGGCACGTTTTGCAATTATAGCAATTGATTCGTACACATTACCTGTTTTTTGTTTTATATCAAATAAACTTTTAGGTTCTACAACACTGCTGGTATTACCTGTTAACTGACGACGTAGTTTGCTCATTTTTTATTGCTTTAATGTTATTTTGACTTAAATTACTGTAACTCTCTGCTTCTTTTAAAAGTTTGCTTTCGGGGTAACGGTCTGCAAAATCCTGGTATTCGCTTATCACTTTTTCGTAACGTTCAATCTGCTTCTCTACAAAGCTAAGCTTTGCAAATTTATAATAGGCTTTTACAATTTTCAGTTTATACTCATCGCCTTTTACCGATTCGGGGTAATTGTTTATTAAGTTGGTAAAAGCAAGTGCAGCAGCCCTGTGCTGACCAAGATTATAATACAATTCAGCAGAGCGATATTCCTTTTGCTCAAGCTTTGCCCTGCATATATCAATTATTTCTGTAGCTTCTTTAATACGTGCCGAACCGGGGTGCGTATTAATAAAAGTTTGCATCATGCCTATTGCTTTAGTGGTATTTACCTGCTCCAGCTCCAGCTTTGGCGATTGTTTGTAAAAACAATAAGCATGTAAATAATCTACTTCTTCTGCTTTCGGGCTATTTGGGAACACTTCTAAAAACCCTTTAAACAATGCCTGCGCCTGAAGGTAATCCTTCATGTAATAAAAACAATAGGCATCTTTATAATATAATTCTTCAAATTTTGCTGTGCCTTTAAATACAGGGAATAACTCTTCGTATAACTGCTGTGCTACTTTGTATTTCTTTTTGGCAAATAATTCATCTGCCATTTTAAGTTTATACTCGTAGTCTTTGCTTTTGTAAATTTTATTATACTTATTGCAGGATGTTGCAATGGTAAATAAAAAAAGGGCGGCCAGTACAATTTTAGTTACTCTCATATAAAGGAATGCAAAATTAAAGGAATTTACTCAAAAATGCCAGTAAATAAACAATCAACCAAAAATTGTTAGTTAAGAGTTTGATAAATAGACGACGGACGATAGATGACTGACGACGGGCAATGACTATGGTAGCTATACCTCAGTGGTATGTGCTACATGAAAAAAGCCCTCCCGAAAACGGAAGGGCTATCATTGAGCAAAAAGTGAAAAGTTTGAAAATCCTGTATTAGTTAGATTTTATATCAACTGTATTCTTGTCGCCACCACCAATTTCGCAATTAGTAGTAATTCTGTCTGCACTTATTCCTTCTTTTTCAACAAGATAATTTTTAGCTGCATCTACTCTTCTTTGGCAATTTGCCTGAGAAGCTTTAGATGTTTCAGGGTAACCTGTAATTGTAATGTTACAATTAGGGCTTGCCTTTAATTTAGCAGCAGCAGTAGCCAGCATCGCTTTTGCATCTGCACTTAATGAAGCAGTATTACCTTTAAAAGAAATGCTTGGGTAATCGCTTGGGCAATCTTTTATTGGGTCAACTCTTGTTGTGCAACAAGCAGGATCTGGACATTTACCCACACCATCAGCGTCAACAGGTTGACATTCTGTAGGGGTAATCAATTGCTTATCCTTACAATCAGGTACACCATCACCATCAGTATCAGCAGTAACACCATGAGTGTTAACATTGCAGCCTGCAGGTGTATTTGGTTCTCTGTCTAAGTGGTCGCAAACACCATCACCATCAGCATCGGGACATTCAACTTTTGGCATTTTTTGATTGCGGTGGTTCATTAACTCATCATATGCATAGTCCAAAGGATTCTGCCACCATAATGGTTCAACAGATTTAGCACCAAGATTGAAGTTTAAACCTACAGATGCATAGTTGTAAGAATCAAAATCACGGGTTAAAGCAGCATCACCCATAGCATGCTCCTGCCAGCGCTGACCATCCAATAAATCATCTTTTATAAAAGTCCATCTGTCTTCAATAGCCAAATTAATCCTCTTGCCTAATTTAAAGGCAACACCTGCTAATACAGTACCTGAAGGCTTTAAAGTATTTTTTCCAATTTTAGGACGACGGTCACCCTGATTTTCAGCAGGAGTTTCGTAAGTTTTATCCATACCTGCTTTTAAGAGCATCTAACACATCTTTACGGTTTTTATAAGTATGTGTTTGTAATACCATTAAATAAAGCCTGATAAGGATTCCATTTGCATTCAATGCATTAACCATAGTGTTGTACAATGTAGCGCCAATACCACCACCACCATAAATGATAATGCCTGTTTTTTGTTTGTGAAAACGAATATTATTTAAAGTAACAATACCCTGTAAACCTAAGTCCTGAACTTTAGCTTTGTAATTGTAAAAAACCTTATCAGGGGCAGTTGCCTTACTTGCAGCTACCGTCCATTGCGTTCTTACAGGGTTTCCCTGGAACTAATAACGTTGGCCAGTGTTATTAAGGTTCCAGGCTGGATTTTTTGCATAGTTGTGAGCACTCTAGCCAATTCATTCCCTTTACCAGCTGCATTCATGTACTGCAACCTCATAGAGAAAACATAACCGAAAGCTTTTCTTACATGTACTGCAAAATTAGGTGCAGTTAATACTTTTGAAGGTACATCTCCACTAACGGTAAAAATACCGGTAGAAACACCTACTTCCCACATGTTACGTGGTTTAGCTGGAAAATTGTAGGATTTATTCCAGAATTCATTTTGCTGTGGCATTCCTTTAGCAGGAATAACAGAGGAGTCATAAACGCTTCCACTTCCGCCAACCTGAGCAAATGCTCCAAGGGCAAAGAAGGTAAAAGCGGTTAATAAGATTTTGTACTTTTTGCTTGTCATAACTTAATAATTAATAAAATTTCTAAATGTGTACGAGTTGATTTATTGCAAAAGTATTGAATGACTATTATTAAACCAAAAATTTTTAACATTTAATTTTGGTCAAAAAATCTCAAAAAATACTGCATTAAAATAGCTAAAGACATCATATTCAGCCCTTTCGTTGCATTAAAGTTAAAGTTTTTATTTATTATCAAACAATTATTTCATAATAATTTTGTAACTCTTCAATTATAAAATAATTTGACAGCGGCGTTTCATGTGTTATATTGCTTTCATTTTCTATGAGATTTGTAACAGATATTATTGGAGCTGAACTGAATATTTTTGAAAAAAAATTTGCCGAAGCTGTTAAAAGCAGCACTCCGCTGCTGGACAGGATAATGAAATACATAATTAAACGCAAAGGCAAGCAGCTAAGGCCAATGTTTGTTTTTTTAAGTGCAAAGCTCCATGGCGAAATTGACGAAAGCACTTACAGAGCCGCAGCATTAGTGGAGCTATTGCATACTGCAACATTAGTACACGACGATGTTGTGGATGAGTCGCTTGAACGAAGGGGTTTTTTTTCTATCAATGCCATTTGGAAAAATAAAATAGCCGTTTTAGTGGGTGATTACCTGCTTTCTAAAGGTCTTTTATTATCTACTGCCAATAATGATTTTGAACACTTGCATATACTTTCGGAAGCAGTAAAGCAAATGAGTGAAGGCGAATTGCTGCAAATTGAAAAATCACGTAAACTTAATTTAAAGGAGGATATTTATTTTGAAATAATAAAAAACAAAACAGCCTCTCTGTTATCATCCGCCTGTGCAATTGGAGCATACAGTACCAGTAAAGACGCTGCTGTAACGGCTAAAATGAAATTATTTGGAGAAAAGGCAGGTATCGCATTTCAGATTAAAGACGATCTTTTTGATTATGGAAAAGCGGATATTGGCAAACCTACCGGCAACGATATCAAAGAGAAAAAACTCACACTACCGTTAATATATACCCTAAATAAAATTGATGCTAAAAAAAGAAGGGAGCTTATTTATATTATTAAGAATGAAAACACCAACCCAAAAAAAGTAAAGCTGGTAATTACTGCAGTAGAAGAAGCAGGAGGTATTACTTATGCCGAAGAAAAAATGAAGGTGTACAGAGATGCAGCACTGGAAATATTGTATGAATTTAAAGATGGCGAAGTGAGAGAGGCATTGGAGCAATTAGTAAGATATACTACTGACAGAAAATATTAAAAGGTGCTACCCCCTCCCTGAAGAAACTGCAAAGATTGATGTAAAATTTATTAATGATTAATCAATTAAAGAAATTATTTTTTGAATAAACGCTGGAACATATTACAGGCAGATGAACGTAAAGTTGAAAGTTTGCAGCATTCGCTTAAAATAAACAAAACCATCTGCAGCATTTTAGTTGAAAGAGGTATTGACGATTTTGAAAAAGCAAAACAATATTTCAGGCCGCAGCTTAATGGCTTACACGATGCCTGGTTAATGAAAGATATGGGCAAAGCTGTACAGCGTATTACTGCAGCATTTGAAAATAAAGAAAAGATTTTAGTATTTGGAGATTATGATGTGGATGGCACTACCAGTGTGGCCTGCATGTACCAGTTTCTCTGTAAAATTTATGATACATCTTTTTTAGATTTTTATATACCGCACCGCTACCGTGAAGGCTATGGTATAAGCAAAATGGGGATAGATTTTGCAACAGAAAATAATTTTACTTTAATCATTTCATTAGACTGTGGAATTAAATCAGTTGATTTGATTGCTTATGCTAAAAATTCTGGAATAGATTTTATTATTTGCGATCATCATTTACCCGATGAGATATTACCTGAAGCAGTTGCCATTCTTAACCCTAAACAAAAAGATTGCAATTATCCTTACAAAGAATTGTGTGGCTGCGGTGTTGGTTTTAAATTAATTACTGCATTGGCACAACACTTTAATATTGAAGAAGAACATTATTATTGCTACTTAGATTTAGTTGCCACTGCTATTGCCGCCGATATTGTACCCATGACAGGCGAAAACAGGATTATGGCATTTTATGGTTTAGAAAAGATAAACAGCAACCCTAATCCCGGTATTAAAGCCTTAATACATTTAGGGGGCATTCAAAAAAAATTATCTATAAACAATGTTGTTTTTGTAATTGCCCCAAGGGTTAATGCTGCAGGCAGAATGGATGATGCAAGAAAAGCAGTGCAATTATTTATTGAATCTGAATATGAAAAAGCACTTTCATTTGCAGAGATGCTGCACAGCGATAACAGCGACCGTAAAGAAGCAGACAGTAGTATTACAGAGGAGGCCCTGGCAATAATTGATGCAGATGAAAAATTAATAAATAAAAAAACTACTGTTGTTTTTAAAGATCACTGGCATAAAGGCGTGGTGGGTATTGTGGCCAGCCGAATGATTGAAAAATATTACCGGCCTACAGTTGTGCTCACACAAAGCGGTGAAGTAGCTGCAGGAAGTGCCAGAAGTGTACCGGGTTTTAATTTGTACGAAGCAATACATGCCTGCAGAGAATATTTATTGGGTTATGGTGGTCATTTTGCAGCCGCAGGAATGTCTTTGTTGCCGGAAAACGTGGAGGCATTTGCAAATAAATTTGAAGCTGTGGTTTCCTCTACAATTGAAGATCATTTATTAATCCCTGAGATTATCATTGATACCGAAATTTTATTCAGTAACCTCAATCAATCTTTTTACAATATTATTTGCCAGATGGAACCATTTGGACCTGAAAATATGCGGCCGGTTTTTATTGCAAAAAAAGTTACCGATACCGGCTACTCAAAAATTGTAAAAGACCTGCACATAAGGTTTGTTATTAAGCAGGATAATTTTACTTTTACAGGCATAGGATTTAACATGGCCGCAAAATTTCATTTGCTGCAAATGCAAAAACCAGTTGATATTGTTTTTACCATTGATGAAAACGAATGGAATGGCAACACAACATTGCAACTGAAAGTTATAGATATTGCCCCCGCCGCCCCCTAAATGTTCAACTGATGATGGAGAAGATTAAGTTTTGTAAAGTAACTACAAATGAAAACAATAGCCTATATAAAATATTTTTTTTACTTAGCCTCTAAATGGAATTTAAAAATTGCAAAGCATATTTTATTGCAGGAAATAAAAGGAGAAAAAAAATACGGCATTACAACTACCGGTGCGGATGAATTAAAAAAACTGGAGAAAAGAGGAATTGATATTGACCACTCTACTATTTACATGCCGGTAAGTTATGATGTACTTGAAGAAATACTTAACCAATTAACTAATCCGCATGATGCTATGCATAAACCGATAAACCATTTTCTTGATATTGGTTGTGGTAAAGGCAGAGCTTTATGTGTAGCTGCACACAAAGGATTTAATAAATTAACCGGTATTGATTTTTCGAAAGAATTTTGCAAAGCTGCCGAAGAAAATCTTATTATAACCCAACAACAATTTCCTGCACTGCAATACAAAGTAATTAATAACGATGCTTTTTATTTTGAAATACCTGCCGATGTGGATTGCATTTTTATGTTCAACCCATTTGACGATGTAATAATGAGCGGTGTTGCAGAAAATATTTTAGAGAGTTTTGAAATAAACCCAAGGCCCATAACTTTAATCTATGTAAACCCTTTGTATAAAGAAGAATTATTAGCTGTTGGTTTTAAACAAATTTACTATACCCAAAAGATGCAATATTTAGAAGCTGCTATTTTAGAATTAAAATAAAAGAGGATTGCTTTTACAAACAACCCTCTTTAAAAGAAATATTATTTTTTAATTACCCATCAACTCCACACTGCGGCTTATAAAATTAGTGAGGCTGTTGCCTTTTAATAATCCCTGAGAAAGTAAAGCTAAATCTGCAAGATTATGTACTAATTTTTCTTGTTTTTCTTTTCCCCCTTCTGCTAAAATATTTTTATATACAGGGTGGTTACCATTTACAGTAAGGGTAACTTCATCGGGCATATTTGCATAAAATGCACCCATGCCGCCAGCGCCCTGCATAGCTGCCATATCTTTCATGCGGCGCATAAACTCAGGCCTTGTTGCCACTACAGGCGGTGCGTCATTGCTTAACCCTTTTACTTCTACAGAAACATTCAGTTCTGGAATTTTTACGCCAAATAATTCTTTAAGTTTTGCAGCATCGTCTTTACTCAACACACTTTCACCACCTTCCTGTTTATCAACTAAATTATCTGTAATATCGCTATCCACTCTTACAAATTGTACCTTTTCCCATTTCATTTCCATTTGCTGTATAAAACCATTGTCAATAATAGTTTCCATCTTTACCACTTTATAACCTTTGGCAACAGCCTGCTGAATGTATGCATCCTGCTGAACAGGATTTGTGGTGTACAAAATAATTAAATTACCTTCTTTATTTTTTTGCAGTGTTTCTGTTGTTATTCTATACTCTTCAATTGTATAAAATTTATTATCGCTTGCATCCTGCAGAATATGGAATTTATTTGCTTTATCTAAAAACTTATCATCCGTCATCATACCATACTTAACAAATAAGCCCAGGCTTTCCCATTTCTCTTCAAACTGTGTTCTGTCGTTCTTAAAAATCTCTTCTAATTTATCGGCTACCTTTTTGGTAATGTGGCTGCTGATCCTTTTTACGTTTTGGTCGCCCTGTAAATAACTGCGGCTAACATTCAACGGTATATCCGGACTGTCGATAACGCCATGCATCAGCATTAAAAATTCCGGTACAATTTCTTTTACTTCATCTGTTACAAAAACCTGGTTACTGTATAACTGTATTTTATCTTTTTGTATTTCGTAAGATTGTTTGATTTTAGGAAAATATAAAATACCTGTTAAATTAAAAGGATAATCTACATTTAAATGTATCCAGAATAAAGGCGTTTCTCCATAGGGATACAATTCTTTATAAAAATTTATATAATCTTCGTCGGTTAATTCAGAAGGTTTTTTTGTCCAGGCAGGTGTGGGGTTATTAATTGATTTTTCTTCCGGCGCTGTTTCACCTTCTTTTAATTCCGCAGGTTTTTCATTTTCGTTTTTAAAATAAATAGGCACTGGTAAAAACCTGCAAAACTTTTGCAGCATGGCTTCTATTCTGTAAGCGTCTAAAAATTCTTTGCTTTCATCATTAATATGTAAAACAATATCAGTTCCCCTGTTTTCTTTTTCCACTTCTTCCAAAGTAAATTCGGGGCTGCCGTCACATTCCCATCTTACTGCTTTAGCATCTTCTTTAAAACTTTTACTGAATACTTCCACCTTATCACTTACCATAAAGGCAGAGTAAAAACCCAAACCAAAATGGCCAATGATATTATTCTCATTTTGCCCTTTATATTTTTCCAAAAATTCCTCAGCGCCGCTAAAAGCTAACTGGTTTAAATATTTATCTATTTCTTCTGCTGTCATGCCCACGCCCCTGTCGCTGATGGTTAATGTCTTTTTTTCAGTGTCTAATTTTATATCAATCCTCAACTCCCCCATATCACCTTTTGCTTCTCCAATTGATGATAAAGTTTTTAATTTCTGCGTAGCATCAATAGCGTTACTCACCAGCTCTCTTATAAAAATTTCGTGATCACTGTATAAAAACTTTTTGATAATGGGGAAGATGTTTTCCGTTTGTACCCTTATGTTTCCTTTTTGCATATAGTTGAATATTAATATTTACAGCTTTTAGTCAAACAAAATGCCAGTTTTTAATTGCTGACAGGATGGCAAAGTGTTAATAAATTCTTTACATTAAAATTGCTGCGAAGTTAATTAATGGAAGTAGTTTTGACGGTTCGAAAAAATCTACTAAACTAAACATCGCATGACAAAATTATTTACAATCAGGATTCTGATGCCCTTACTTTTTTTAATCCCCGCAGTCAGCGGTTTTGGGCAGGTTAATATCAGCTCTGCAGGAACACCAGTTACTCAGGATTTTAATACCCTTGCTCAAAGTGGAACAGCTAATACATGGGCTGACAATACCACAATTGCAGGCTGGTACTCTAACAGGGTTGTATATATTGGTGATGAAGGAACATCTGCCACAGTGGATTACATAGTTATGGCTCAGTTGCTGCAAGTGACAGGGCAATTGGTGGATTATCATCTGGTACCGGCCATCTCCCATTTTTGGTGCTTAGATTAATAAATGATACAGGGGGTGCAATTTCAGGTCTCACAATTTCATTTAGAGGAGAACAGCGGAGGCAAACTGCAAACGCTCAGGCATTGGTTTTTGAACCGCAAATTGGGGCAACAGCAATTATACACCAAGAAGCACCTGGGTTGCTATCGCATCTTTTAATTTCACCGCCTTTGAAATACCAGAACTGCCGGGCTTTAGATGGAAATGCCACAGGAAATTTTTCAGCTTAGTAATTGGTACAGCTAACGGAACTTGTAGCAAATGGCCATGGATATAATGGTGAAGGTGGTCTAAAACTGGCACAACAAGCCCAGGTTTGGCAATTGATGATATAAGTATAACGTGTCAAATGCAGCCATTTCATCGAACGCCGATCTCTCCAACTTAACACTAAGCACAGGTGCTTTATCTCCGGCATTTACACCTGCAACTACAAGCTACACTGCAAGCGTAGCAAATGGTATTGCATCAATTACAACCACACCAACAGCAGCAGATATTAATTCAACCATAACGGTTAACGGCAACCCGGTAACAAGTGGCACCCCTTCTGCATCAATACCACTAAATGTTGGGCCAAACACTATAACAACAATTGTTACTGCTCAGGATGCTGTAACAACAAAAACATATACGGTAACTGTAACAAGAGCCGCCGCAGGTGCAGCAACTTTATCAGTAACATCTGCTTTAGCCGATTTTGGAGGTGTTTGTATTAATAGTACCGCTGGCCCAAATTCTTTTACACTTGATGGAACTGATCTTGATGGAAGCAATATCAATATTGCAGCGCTTAACGGTTTCAGTTATTCAGAAACTGCCGGAGGCACTTATACCGCTACCTTAAGCTTTTCTTATACTGCCCCGGGTTTTACAGGAAAAGTTATTTATGTACAATTTAATCCGACAATAGTACAATCTTATAACGGAAATATTGTCGTAAGTGGAGGCACCGCTGCAGCCATTCTTGTACCGGCAACAGGTTCGGGCATCAATACCGCACTAACGGTTACTACTGGTGGCAGCTCGGCAGTAACGGCAACAACAGCAACTGCGGCAGGAACAATTACAGTAACCGGCTGCTCGCCTGTAACTGCTTATGGTATTGAATACAGCACGCAAACAGGATTTATTAACGGCACCGGTACACAGGTACCTTCTACAAATTTAACTGCAGGAAATTTCAGTTCCACCATTACAGGCTTAATACCTAATACAAGATATTTTTATAAGGCGTATGCCACAAACAGTGGTGGTACATCGTACGGTACCGAACAATTTTTTACCAATGCGCCATTGCCGGTGCAAATGGCAATACAACCCAGTTTAACCTTTACAGAAACGTTTGCAGATATTGCCAACTGGAGCGATTTTTTTATTACAGGTAACGGTGCTAATCATTGGGATGGATTATCCGCTTCTGCCACCTCTCCGGCTGCAGGCATACCCAACCCAACAATTACAACAGCATCTACCAATTCATTTCAAACACCATCGGGCATTCCGCCAACACCAAGTGTATCGGGTGGTGTGCATAAAGGAACCGATCAAACAACCCCAACACAAACTATTGTACTTTTATCTACAGGATCAACTGCAGGTGCTTTAAATAATAATTTTTCGGCAGCAGCTATTGATTTTTATGTAGATTTTACAGGAGTAAATGCAGGAACTTTAAGTTTTGATTACACCACCATTAATAACGGTGCCGGTGACAGGCCGGGATCATTAAGGGTTTATTACAGTGTTAATGGTACCAGCTTTACTGAATTAACTAATTTATTAAATTTTACAAACAACACTCCATTAAGCGGTTCTAAATCAAACATTCCTTTACCTGCGGTTTTGGATAATAATGCAAATGCCCGTTTTAGATTTTACTATTACAATGGCGAAACCGGTGGAACTACCGGTGCAAGACCAAAGCTCAGTATAGATAATTTAAAGATTGCTTCGGTAGCCAATACGCCTTGTATTACTCCAACAGCACCTGCAACCGCACTAACATTTGGAACAATTACCGACGTTTCTATTGCCGGGAGTTTTACCGCAGCCAGCCCAGCAACTGATGGATATATAACGGTAATTAGTACCAGCACCAGTTTAACGGCAGGCCCTGCTAACGGTCAAATTTATAATATTGGTGATAACCTTGGAGACGGAACAGTAATTGCAAACGGAAGTGCCACAACATTTACAGCAACAGGTTTAACGCCACTTACCACTTATTACTTTTTTATATTTCCGGTAAACAGTGTTTGTACCGGCGGCCCTTTATATTTTACTACTGCTTTAGAAGGTAATGCAACAACCGTTGCAGGTTTACCAACTTGCGTTGCACCTGCAGCACAACCAACTGCTTTGATACTAAATGCCCCTGCACCAACTATTAATACTATACAGGGTTCATTTACTGTAACTGCTGCAGATGAATATTTGGTTTTAAGAAGTACATCTGCCACATTAACCAACAACCCCGTAAACGCACAGATATATAATGCAGGTGATATTTTAGGTAATGCAGTGGTAGTGCAAAGAAGTGCTGCAACAACTTTTACAGCAAATGGTTTAGCACCTGCTACTCAATATTATTTTTTCGTGTTTAGTTTAAATGGTCTACCATCTTGTGTAAACGGCCCTGTGTATAATGTTACTGCTCCATTAAGCGGAAACGAAACTACGCAGCCTTTACCGCCATGTGTGGCACCAACCGGTCAGCCAATAAGCCTTACATTAACAGCCGCTAACACTTCTGTATCAGGTACATTTACCGGTGCAGCCAGTGCCGATAATTATTTAGTGATAAGAAGTTTATCGCCAACATTATCAGCATTGCCAGTAGATAATAACGATTATACTGCCGGCAGTAGTTTTGGTGGCGGTATTGTTGTTGCCAACAGCAGTGCAACTACTTTTCTTGCAGCCGGCCTTACGCCAAACACCACCTATTACTTCTATATATTTGCTGCTAATAAAAATTGTAGTGGTGGTACAAAATATGCTACTGGCGCACCTTTAACCGGCAACATTGCAACCACTAATGCATTGGCCAATAATTATTATTTTGGTACACTTCATTCTCACTCCGATTATTCGGATGGTAATACTGATAACCCCGGCTTTACCCCGGCGCAGGATTATGCTTATGCAATGACAGCGCAGTGTATGGATTATTTAGGCATATCTGAACATAACCATTTTTCGGCAGAAACTTTATTATCTAATTATCATTTAGGGGTTAATCAGGCAAACACATTCACAACAGCTAACCCCAACTTTTTAGCATTGTATGGTATGGAATGGGGAACAATTGGAACTGGTGGCCATGCTTTAATTTATGGCAATGGGATGGATGATTTATGGGGATGGGAAAGTGGCAGTGGTGCCTGGGGCTCATCAAATAATTACGATGTGTTTGTACCCAAAGGTGTGTACACCGGCGCTACAGGTTTGTTTAAAACCACCAACGATAATATTGCTACCAATACATTTATTTCTCTGGCACATCCGGGTCTGGGCGACTTTAATAATCTTGATGCCATTGCTTATGATGCAGTTGCAGACAATGCTATTACTGCAGTGGCTGTAGAAAGTGGTCCGTCAACTTCGGCTAACACTACTTATTCTAATCCTGCATTTTCAATGGGATACTTATGGTACTACCAAACATTGCTGGCAAAAGGATATCACTTAGGCCCCACTATTGACCACGATAACCATAAAACTACATTTGGCCAGACTACTTATTCCAGAACGGCAATTGTAGCGCCATCAATTAGCAAAGCATCTATTGTTGCTGCTTTAAGAAATATGAATTTTTATGCAACACAAGATTGCGATACCAAAGTAGATTTTACCATCAACACCAAAATATTAGGTTCTATTTTTACCGA
This sequence comes from uncultured Chitinophagaceae bacterium, assembly GCA_963741535.1. GTDB lineage: Bacteria > Bacteroidota > Bacteroidia > Chitinophagales > Chitinophagaceae > Ferruginibacter. Next base: position 653,242 of record CAVUIP010000018.1, on the reverse strand, counting down.
CAGGTTTGCACCCAATATTTCGGTTACATTAACCGATGCTACAACGTCAACTTCTACCGCTGTTATAAGGGTGATGCATGGCATACCCGGCAGTGGAACCATGGCAGTAAAAATTGATTCAGTTATTGGCAGCTCGTTAAACTTTACGCATACAAGTTTGGCAAACCTTGCTACTGGTTACTATTACATCGACATTACTAACGGTACAAGCAGAATTGTTACGGCTCCGGTTTGGTACACCAGGAACGATGCTGCCGGCCCATTACCTGTTAAACTAAGTTCGTTTACAGTGCAAAAAATAGATAACAGTGCAAAAATAAGCTGGAGTACCGAGCAGGAAAATAACAGCAGCCATTTTATTGTAGAAAGATCGGTTGACGGCAGGACATGGAATGCTATTGCAACCATAGTTGCAGCAGGTAACAGCAGCCACCGTATTGATTACAGTACTTACGATAATGCACCAATGAGGGGTATTAATTATTACCGCTTAAAACAGGTAGATAAAGATGCTAAATTTGATTACTCCATTGTAGAAAAAGCATTGTTTAATTCCACCTACACGGCACAGGTAGTACCTAACCCTGCGAAAGATTTTATAAATTTATATATTGCTAAATCGGGTAACCATCAGGCAAACATACAGGTACTGAATTCCGCAGGAAAATTGGTTTACAAAACAACCTCCACACAATCGCAGCTTAAAATAAATACTGCCGGACTTAGTAAAGGGTTGTATTTTGTAAAAGTGATTGATGCCGGTAATGTAACAACAATAAAAGTATTTGTACAATAAAATAAATTGAAAACCCTTAAAAAAGCGATTCAAGATAAATAAAAGTACCATTTTCAAACAGTAGCAAGGTGATACCTGCTACTGTTTTTGTTTTATCAGTTGTCATTTGTATTTTACTTTGGGCGTGCATTTGTTCAGGCGTGAGTATATGATTGGAATTAGAGGGTTTCTGATTGTTATAAATTTCAATGGCTTTTGAAACCACTGATATTGCTAAAGGATGGGATGAAATAATAAACGGCCAAGCGCAACCGATAGGAGTTTGTGTCTGAATGACAGAATATGAACATCCAATAACAGAAAGACAATACTGGCCCAGGGCTCTGCAATGTTAATCAGGAGATTAATACCCTTATTTAAAGTATTAATTGTGCTTAAGCAAATTAAATAAAAAGCTCTTTCACTTTTTTACTTCAAATTATGATATACCTTCTGCACATCCTCATCCTGCTCCAGCTTATCTACTAATTTCAACACATCATTAGCAGCTTCTTCATCCAGTTCCATTGTGGTGGTGGGGATACGGGTAAGTTCGGCAGTTATCACTTCTATTTTCTTTTCATCCAATGCTTTTGCCATATGGCCAAATTCGGTAAAGGCTGTGCGGATGATGATATTACCTTCACTGTCTTCGCCAATTTCTTCCAGGCCATAATCAATTAACTCCAGTTCCAGCTCTTCTAAATTTTGGCCGGTGTTTTTTATTTTAAATTCTCCCAAACGGGTAAAGCCAAAAGCCACACTGCCGCTGGTACCAAGAGAGCCGTTGCATTTTGTAAAATGCATCCTTACATTAGCAACCGTTCTGGTAGAGTTATCGGTGGCAGTTTCTACCAAAATAGCAATGCCATGCGGCGCATGGCCTTCGTAAGTAATTTCTTCGTAGTTGCTGGTATCTTTACCCGTGGCCCTTTTAATAGCCGCTTCCACACGGTCTTTGGGCATACCGCATGCTTTTGCATTTAGGTAACACCTTCTTAAAGCAGGATTGTTATTGGGGTCTGGTCCACTTGCTTTTACGGCAATAGCAATTTCTTTTCCAATACGGGTAAAGTTTTTTGCCATCTTATCCCAGCGGGCAAACATGCTGCTTTTTCTAACTTCAAATATTCTTCCCATGAGTTTGGTTTATTAGTTAATTGGTTTATTGGTTAATTAGTAAACCAGTTATTCGGGATGCAAATTTAAGGAAAATCATTGCTTAAATAATGTAAGAGAAGATTAGTTATTGAAGAAGAAGAAAGTTACAATTAAGAAATCTCCAGTACCCCCTTCAGTGGGCGGAGAGGGCAAAAAAAACGACACCCTTTTACAGGTGCCGCTTAAACCTAAAGTACAGCCACTTAAAAGGTATAGCCAAGAGAAACTTTTACCACACGGTTATAAGCTTTAAAATTATCGTTCTTATCTAATTTTGATAAACCATAATCGTAACCGGCTTTTATATTTAAGCCATTACCAAATGCATAACCAACACCACCTGCAAGGCCTAAATCAACACGGTTAAAGTTATCAGTAAGGTCTAATTTTTTATTGTATAAAGAAATACCTAATACACTTGTATTAATATGCAAATTAGTTTTGGCCAGGTAAGAAATTTGAGGGCCTGCATAAATGCTTAACCCTTTTGCCACTTCGGCTTTTAAAACTAATGGTACATCAATGTAATGCGATTCTACTTTTGCACCGGCATTAACACCTAAAAATTTAAGGGCATCAATTTTTAAATCTCCCTGCATGGCATACCCTTTTTGCGAATACATTACGCCGGGCTCAAAAGAAATTTTTTCGCTTAAAGGAATGTTTGCATAACCGCCAATGTGAAACGCTGTACGGTTCCCTGTACTTATGAAACCATTAGTAAGATCAACTAGCATTGTTAAGGCTGTTGAGTGCATCTCCCTGCCAGTTGGCAATGTTTACACCGGCTTGTACACCATAACTAATTTGTGCTTTTGCGCTGCTCATCATTATTAAACTTATAACAGCAAGAGTAAAAAAAATTTTCATGTATGTTGGGGGCAGTGTTTTAAGTGGCTGCCTGCATTACTGTAATTGAATAGTGTGCCAGATTTTTTTTGTTTAGATAAGAAAACGTTAAAGCAAATTTCTGTTCACCAGCCGTTAACAAAAGCTATTTTTAAAAAACATTTTTTACCGCAGTACATTTATGTAAGTTTGTTGAGTTAAAAAAATTGTTATGGAAAATAAAACAGTTTACTACAGCGAGTATTTGCAATTAGATAAAATAATTGAGGCACAGCAACCCGAAAGTTTTAAAGAAGGCAAAGTTGCAGCGCATGATGAAATGCTTTTCATCATTATTCACCAGGCGTATGAATTATGGTTTAAACAAATTGTGTTTGAAGTAAATTCTGTTATTGCTATTATGAATAAACCGGCATTAAATGATAACTCTCCCGAAATGCAAACGGTAGTGCACCGTTTAAAAAGAGTAACTGTTATTTTAAAAGTACTGGTGCAGCAAATAGATATAATGGAAACGATGACGCCATTGGATTTTTTAGATTTCAGGGATATGCTGCGGCCTGCATCAGGCTTTCAGAGTTACCAGTTTAAAATTGTTGAAGCAAAATTGGGGTTAAAATTTGAACAGCGCCACGGGCAAAATTATTACACCTCTCAATTAAAAGAAAAAGATATTGCCATTATTAAAGATGCAGAAAATGGCCAGTCGGTTTTAGAATTAATTAATGCCTGGTTAGAAAGAATGCCATTTATAACAACAGATTTCTGGAATAATTACCAGCAGGTATATGTAAACAGTTTGGCCGAGGCAGAAAAAAATAATGCAGAATTTTTTGCCACCGTTTTTAATGATGCTCCAAATAATGCCGAAAGAAATTTATCGCCAAAAGCATGCCGTGCAGCATTGTTTATTATGCTGTACCATGGTTATCCCATGCTGGAGTTACCTTTTCAATTATTAGATACGCTTTTAGAAATTGATAACCAGTTAGGCAACTGGCGCAACCGCCACATTAATATGGTAAGGCGAATGATTGGTACACGTATTGGCACAGGAGGAAGCAGCGGTGCCGGTTATTTAAAAGGTGCAATGGATAAACATTATATTTTTAAAGAGCTTACGCAACTGAATAGTTTTTTAATTGACAGAAGGCAACTGCCCGTGTTACCGAAAGAGTTAGTGGAACGGTTGGGTTATTTGCAATAATTTATTTTACTAATAATTTTACAATTTATGCAAGATAAAGCCATACAAAAATTACAACTGATACTTACCGGTGCCACCGGCATGGTGGGTGAGGGAGTATTGCACGAAGCTTTAGAAAATGATGCAGTAGAAAAAATTTTGGTGATAAACAGAAAACCCTGCGGAATAACACACAAAAAATTAAAAGAAATTATTCATGCCGATTTTACAAACTTGACGCCTGTTGAAAATGAATTATTAACTTATAACGCCTGCTTTTTTTGTTTGGGTGTTTCATCGGTTGGTATGAAGGAGGCGGAATTTTTTGAAAAAACGTACACCTTAACAATGTATGTGGCAACAGTATTGAGTAAATTAAATCCGCAAATGACGTTTTGTTATATTTCGGGTGCAGGCACCGACAGTACAGAAAAAGGCAGGCAAATGTGGGCAAGGGTTAAAGGCAAAACAGAAAATGATTTAATGAAACTTCCTTTTAAAAATGTATATAATTTCAGGCCGGGTGTTTTACAGCCAACCAAAGGTTTAAAAAATACGTTGAAATTTTATCGCTACTTCGGTTGGTTATTGCCCGTTATAAATTTTATTGCACCAAAATATATTTGCACTTTAAAAGAATTGGGGCAGGCAATGATTAACGTTACAGCAAAGGGATACTCCCGTAAAATTTTAGAAGTAAACGATATTCATGAAGCTGCAAAAAATTAATTGCAATACATTGTTTCTTATTGAAATTATTCTTTACCACTGCTATTAAAAAAGTATGAATTATATAAAATAAATGATGAATTATGTAACAGTTACTTTACACAGCTAATTTATCTTTACAGCGGTTTCAATGGGAAAAGGTTTTTTCAGGAAAGTGAATTTAAAGGGGCTGGATTTTTATCCTGGCTCCTTTTGTATTTAAAAAATAAACTTATTTTCATTGCTGCTGACCAAGCTTAATTATAAAAACGCTCTCCTTCGCTTTCAATTAGTAATACACCATTTATTTTCTTAAATAATTTTTTTATCAAAAATAATCAGGTCGCTGCCTTTTCATTTCGTCATCGGCAATTGGATAAGTATTTTCTGCATTAAAATTATCCATTTTTATTTTAATGCTTTATCTACTAAGGCGCATCGGTTATCTACTGTGTCTGTTGCAGTACATTAGGTTAGTAACTTACATCAGTTTTTCATAGGACATTGGATTTTAAAAGGGCGGGATTTCCATCCCGCCCTCATTTCTTTAAATTATCAGTAACCAGCATATTTTTACTCCGGCAAAAAAGTATTTGTACACTATTAGCCACTTATTCGACTCCCACAGCTTTCTGCTCTGGGATTTTTATTTTTCGCAACAAATTTTTAGTTGTATACGTAGTTAAAATACTACGCAGGTTACCCTTTTAGTTTGAATCAAAAAAATTATATTTGATTTTGCTATTTACTAAACTAAAACTATTGTTATGACTAAACTGAAAATTATTTTTTCTTTCTTACTCACTTTTTTTGCTGCAACTGCATTTACACAGGTGGAACAGGTTACAGAAAATCAGGCAGGTATTTCTCAAAGATTACAATACGAAATAGACATTACAAAAGATCCCAGGCTTGGCTATGTGCCCAAAGACAGATTAATTGATGCTTATCAAATTAGAAAAAGCAGGGTGGACAGAATTAATGCCTTAAATATTTTGGCGCCATTTACCTGGCAGGAACGTGGACCTAACAGCGATGCTGTTGGTGCAAGTAATGGTAATACCAGGCCAGGCAATGGTAAAACATCGGGCAGGGTAAGAGCCATTTGGGAAGACCTTGGGGATGCAACCGGTAAAACCGTTTGGGTTGGTGGTATAGACGGCGGACTTTGGAAAACAAATGACATAACACTTAACCCGGCAACATGGACACCTATTAATGATTTTTTCGGAAACCTTGCTGTTGCAAGTATTTGCCAGGACCCTACCAATGTAAACATTATGTATTTTGGTACAGGCGAAAAAGCCATTAATGCCGATGCAGTAAGAGGCGCAGGTATCTGGATGAGTACCGACCATGGTGTTAACTGGGCTGTAATGCCCGGCACTGCAAACTTTTGGAATGTAAGTAAACTGGTTTGTGATGCAAGCGGTAATTTATATGTTGGTTGTAATTCCATTTCAAACACATCGGGTTTGCAGCGTTATACAAAAGCTACTGCCACCTGGACAAATATTACACCATCGGGCCTGGACCCCAGAGTGCCGGATATTGAACTGAGCACCACAGGAAGACTGCATGTTACCTGCGGATATTATAATACTGCTGCAGGCAGTGCTGGTTACCGTTATACTGACAACCCTGCAACTGTTACCAGCGGAACCTGGACATCAGCTGCTGTTTCATTTTCGCCGGTACAATATAATGTTGATCTTGCCAGCAATGGAAATACATTATATGCTTTACCCTCCAACTCTGCATTTGGAGTAACTACTATTTACAAATCTATCAATGGTGGCGCCAACTGGGCAGCTACTGGAGCAACACCTGCATTTACCAGTGGACAGGCATGGTATTGTATGGCTGTGGCGGTTGATCCCAACAATGCCAACAATGTAATTGTGGGCAGCCTTGACTGTTATAAAACAACAAACGGCGGTACATCATGGACAAAAATAAGTGAGTGGGTGGGTACAACCGGCCAGTATGTACATGCCGACCAGCAAATAATTACATGGCGCAGTAACAACCAGGTATTATTTGGTTGCGATGGTGGTGTGCATTATTCTGCTAATGGCGGTACTACTATTACTGACAGAAACCAGGGTTTGCGTATTAAACAATTTTATGCAATAGCCAATCACCCAACATCAACCAATTATTTTTTAGCAGGTGCACAGGATAATGGTGTACACCAGTTAAATAATGCAAGCATTGGAGCTTCGGTAGAAGTTACCGGTGGTGATGGGGCTTTTGTACATATCGATCAAAACCAGGGACAATACCAATGGGGTTCTTATGTTTACAATCAGTACAGAAGAAGTACCAACAGCGGCTCTACGTGGACGTCAGTAAATTATTCTTCTACTGCCGGCCAGTTCATTAACCCAACCGATTATGATGATGTAAATAATATTATGTACTGCAGTGGTAATGCCAATACATTTGTGCGCTGGAGTAACCCACAAACAGGAAGTACATTTACTGCTGTAACTATGAGTGGTTTAAGTTCTGGAAAAGTAACTGCCTTAAAAGTTTCGCCTTACACCAACCACACCGTATATTTTGGTGGTGGCGGAAGTGGTATTACACCATCTCTGATTAAAGCTACTGCTGCTAATGCCACTCCGGCATTTACAAGTATAATTGGTGCAGGAATGACCACGGCAAGTGCAAGAATTTCGTGTATTGAATTAGGAAGTGATGAACAAAATATTATTGTAGTGTATTCTAACTACGGTGTAAATAATGTTTGGGTAACTAATAACGGTGGTACTACATGGACGGCAATTGATGGCAACTTACCGGACATGCCTGTACGCTGGGCAATGTTTTACCCCGGCAGTAACACAAAAGCAATTATTGCTACTGAAACAGGAATCTGGCAAACAGATTTAATTAATGGTGCATCAACTGCATGGAATCCTGAAACGGGTTTTCCTAATGTGCGTACCGATATGTTGCAATACAGGGCGAGTGATGGTTTACTGTCTGCAGCAACGCATGGCAGAGGAGTTTTTACTACAATAATTGGTGCTGCGCCATCTTGTGGTACAGTTACCGGTTTAGCTGCTTCATCAATTACAACAACAAGCGCAACCGTTAGCTGGACGGCTTTAAGCGGTGCTTTAAATTATGATGTGGATTATAAATTAAATTCATCAGGCACATGGATTAATGCAGCTGCTGCAACAACAAACTTATCGGTAGCTTTAAGCGGTTTAACTGCATCTTCTTTGTATGATTACAGAGTTAGAGCAAACTGTACCGGCGCAACCGGGGCTTATGCACAGGCTCAATTTACCACAGCATCTGCGCCAACCTGTAATGCACCAACAGGCTTAGCTACAAGTGCAATAACATCAACCAGTGCTACTATTAGCTTTACTGCAGTTAGTGGCGCTGCAGATTATGATGTGGATTATAAATTAAATTCATCTGGCACATGGACAAATGCGGCTACTGCAACAACAAATTTATCAGTTGCTTTAAGTGGTTTAACTGCATCAACTTTATACGACTGGAGGGTAAGGGCAAATTGCACTGCTATTGGATTAAACAGTACATTCACCCAGGCTCAGTTTACAACTTCGGCTCCTCCTTCCTGTAATGCACCTGCAGGTTTAATTTCCAGCGCAATCACGTCAAGCAGTGCTTCCATTAGCTGGACAGCAGTAAGCGGCGCTGCTAATTATGATGTAGATTATAAATTAAATTCATCGGGCACATGGACAAATGCGGCTACTGCAACTGCTTCAACTTCTGTTGCATTAAGCAGTTTAACTGCATCTTCTTTATACGACTGGAGGGTTAAAGCAAATTGCACTGCTGTTGGATTAACAAGTGCTTACACACAGGCACAGTTTACAACAGGTGCAGTAAACACCTGCCCCGGACCGTTAGATGTTAGCACAAACGGCACAGCTGCCGGAGCTGCTACTATCCCTTTTAATACAGATACTAAAGGATTAATCAGCCCAACCGGCGATAATGATTATTACAAATTTGTAATTACAACAGGGGGCACTGCTACTATTACTTTAACTACACTGCCTTTTGATTATGATGTTAAACTGTACAGCAGCAATGGTACTACACAATTAGCCATTTCGCAGGCCGGCGGCACTACAAGCGAAACCATTACCAGAACCTATACTGCAGGTACTTACTATGTGCATGTGTATGGTTATAATGGCGCTAACAGTGCAACAGCATGTTATACTTTAAAAGTACAGTTAGGCACTGCCAGCATACAGGAATTAGCTGCTGCACAACCAGATATTAAAGTAAAACTTTTTCCTAACCCTGTTACGGAAAAACTAAGTATTTATATGGTTGGAGATAACAGCCAGAAGAATTTAATACTGTACGATGCTAACGGTAAAACTGTTTACACCCAGCAGCTTACTGATATGTTTACCACTTTAGATTTACAAAAACTTACAGCAGGTATGTATTTTGTAAAAATCACTTCTACTGAAGGCAAAGTATTGCACACAGAAAAGATTATTAAAAACTAAAAGTATTTTTTAAAATTAAAGCCGCCTCAATTTTTGAGGCGGCTTTTTTATTGGCTAAATGTTTTTTTCAGCAATTTATTCATGCATACAAAGTACCGGAAGATGTGTATGATACAATAATTCTTTTGTATGGCTCCTGCTAAACATTTTTTCCATTAAATTATGTTTTTTAGGGATTACTACTACCCAGTCTATTTTTTCTTTTTCGGCAAACCAGTTAATGCCAAGTATTGTATCAGTAGATAAAATGGTTTGGTAAGATGGTTTTAACTCTTTAAGCAACTCACCCACATACTTGCTTTCTGCAATTTTCTCTTCCGTATCTCCGGAGTGGTTATACTCCACATTTAATACATGCAACTCTGCATTAAAATCCTTAACTATTTTTTTTAATAACCCAACCGGTGTGGTTGCAGCCACTTTAGTATAATCGCAGGCAAAACCAATTTTTCTTACCGGCATAAATGTTGCTTTTGATGGCACTACCAGTACGGGATAAGTAAGATGATGAATAACACGTATAGTATTACTGCCTACCACCAATCTAGTTAATGCATTTTTTCCTGATAAACCCATTACTACAACATCAGGTTTTATCTCGTCGCAAAATGCAGCAAGGCCTTCTGTTAATGTAGCATTTTCGGCCCTGCTGGTAATATTTACTTTACACCGCAAAGCAGCCTGTACCCTTTTTTTAAACTCTTCCAGTTCATGCTCTGCAGCCTGCAGCATTTCGGTAGCACTTACATAAGAATAACCATACTCCATTGCAGGAATTACCATTTCGTAACTGTAATAGAGCCATAAATCTGCACCATAAAAATCTGCCAGGCTGCCGGCAAATATGGCTGCATTAGCTGCTGCATCAGAAAAATCAACCGGAACAATTATTTTTTTCATCGTCAGTATTTTTGTAATACAAAACTATAAAACGGCTTTTTACTTGCTATGATTAATATCAGTTATCCATATGATTTGAAAAATTTTGGGTCTAATATTTTATTTTTCCTTCTGAACCATTATTTGCAGGTATCAGTTCAAAAACATACTGAGGGTTAATGCCTTCTTCTGCCCTGTGAGATACATATAAAATTGCAGTTCCGCTTTCAGCAGCAATTTTATTTATCAATGCAATAAATACCGCTGTGCTTTTATCATCAACACCAACTGTTGGTTCATCTAATATTAATAATGGTGGGTGCTTTAACATTGCCCTTGCAACCAGCACCATTCGTTGCTGACCCAAAGGCAAGACACAAAAAGGTTTATTCCTTTCGGTATATAAACCAATAAGTTTTAACCAGCTTTGTGCAGTTTTTATTTGTGTTTCGTTGGGTATGCTGTACAATCCTACTGAATCAAAAAAACCGGAGAGTATCATTTTTTCAATGGAATCTAACCGTGGAAAAAACTGCGCCATAGTTGGTGTTAAGTAGCCGACATTTTGTTTAATATCCCAAACCGATTCGCCACTGCCTTTCCTTTTTCCAAAAAGAAAAATATTTTGTCCGTACCCTTTTGGATTATCGCCTGTTATTAAACTTAAAATGGTGCTTTTGCCGCTGCCATTGGGTCCGGCCAATTGCCAAAATTCTCCGGGGTTGATTATCCAGTTTATTTTATTCAATATTTGTCTGCCATCATAACTTACCGATACATCATTCATTTGTACCAACGGACCATTTGGTAATGTATAACTATGCAATGCAGCGGGAATGTTTTCGGAAAAATAATTTTCGTTGCCGGCATTATTCTCTTTTAAATAATCTGCTGTTGATTTTTGTTTAAAAACATTATTTTCTTTTATGCAAAACACCGTATCAATAAACGGCAGTATATCATTTTTTCTGTTGATAATTTGTACAATTAAAGTATGTTCCGCTATTTGAATTAAAGCAGTTGAAATATTTTTTCTTGCTTCGGTATCAAGATTATCAAAAATATTATCTGCTACAATAAAGCCCGGTTTTTTAGAAAGAATATATTGGAGTAAAGCTTTTTTTTGTTCACCGCTGCTCATGCTTTTAAGGCTGTTGTTAGCTGCAGTTGTAATTTCAAAATTATCATGCAGCATTTCTTCTTCAATAATTTTATTTATGCTGATGTGTGAATACAAGGCGCCTTCTGTTTTTGAAAAGTCAATATAACCTTGTAATAAATTACCCCTCAGTAAATTTTCTATTACTAAAAAATAATTACAGTCGGGTGCAATATCGATGGCGCAATGTTGTATCATATTATTTTACAAAACATTTTAATAAAGCAAATTAATGTTTTATATTTTTAGTTTTCAGGGTAGCGAAAAACCCACTAAAAAATAATCCCCTATCTTCGCCGTTCTCCACACAAAAATTACGGCAGGTTGTAAGCCGGTGGTACAAACAAATTTCCTTCGCTGATTTCAGAAAATACAACGTCCTTTCAGCCATACATCATAAACCATTATTAATGGATTTTAACAATTTAGGGTTAATTGAACCCATCCTTAAAGCTTTATCCCAACAGGGTTACAGCAACCCTACCCCTATTCAGCAACAGGCCATACCCATTGTATTAAAGCAACAGGATTTATTAGGCTGTGCACAAACAGGTACCGGCAAAACAGCAGCATTTGCCATCCCAATTTTACAATTGTTGTATCAGCAAAAGCAACATGTACCCGGCATTAAAGTTTTAATACTTACGCCTACACGTGAACTTGCTATACAAATAAATGAAAGCTTTGCAGCATACGGCGAATATACCGGCATTACACACACTGTAATATTTGGCGGCGTATCACAATTACACCAAACCGTTGCATTAAAAAAAGGTGTTGACGTATTGATTGCTACACCCGGAAGATTATTAGATTTAATGAGCCAGGGCTTTATTAACCTGCGCCACTTACAAATTTTTGTTTTAGATGAAGCAGACCGCATGTTAGACATGGGTTTTATACACGATGTAAAAAAAGTTATTGTACGCCTGCCCGAAAAAAGGCAAACACTTTTTTTCTCTGCTACTATGCCACCAGAAATACAAAAATTAGCAAATGTACTTTTAACCAAGCCTGCAAAAGTAGAAGTAACTCCTGTATCATCTACCGTGGATGCTATTGAACAAAGTTTATATTATGTAGATAAGCAGGATAAAAATAAACTGCTGCTGCATTTATTAAAGAGCGACAACATTGCAACTGCATTAGTATTCACCCGAACCAAACATGGAGCAGATAAAGTAGTAAAAGTTTTACATCACGAAAACATAACTGCGGCTGCCATACACGGCAACAAATCGCAAAATGCACGGCAAAATGCATTAAGTAATTTTAAGAATGGAAAACTACGTGTGCTTGTTGCCACCGATATTGCGGCAAGAGGAATTGATATTGATGACCTGAGCCATGTAATAAATTTTGAATTACCCGAAGTACCTGAAACTTATGTACACCGCATTGGCCGTACCGGAAGAGCAGGCAATACCGGTATTGCACTTTCTTTTTGCGATGCTGATGAAAAATTAGAGTTGAGGGATATTCAAAAACTTATTGGTAAAACAATACCGCAGATTACCGGCCATCCGTACCTGTTATCACCCAATGCACAGCCGCAGGCAAGTGTACCAAAACCACACCAGCGGAGTAATTTTAAAAGCCGGGGTAATAATTCCAATTCACAAGATAGAAATGGCAGAAGGAGTTATGGATCTCACCGCAATTAAATAAATTTTTTTTTATCAATAATGCCATCTGGTTAAAACAGATGGCATTTTGTTTTTCCGAACTTCAATTGTTACACAATTGCAATTATTTATTACATCATTCATTACATTAAAGCAGAGGGTTTACTAATATTAATCTTATCCCCTTATCTTGTAAAAAAACAAGCTATGGAAAAACGTTTATTAGGAATAATATTATCCGTTTTAGGTATTGCCGGGCTTATATATGCAGGTATATGTTTTATGAATGGAGGTACAGGAATTAAAAATATAAAGACCATTATTTTTACCGGCGTGCTGGGAGCTATTTTCTTTTTTGCAGGCAAAGTTTAATAAGCAACACAAAAGACAAAGCTACATAATATTCAATCTGCCTATATATTCTTTTAAAAATCTTCTTTACAAAAAAAGACTATAAAAAAATTATTCTGCGGTATTTTAAGCAATTCTTATTTTATTAAAACAGCCATCCCTTTTTTCTTTATCAGATTGCCTTTATAATCTATTGCTTCTGCTGTCCATGCAAATGCGCCGGTGTTTTGCATTTCGCCTTTTACAGTTCCATCCCATCCTTTACCCGGTACTGTTGTTATGTAAACCTGCTGGCCATAGCGGTTGTACACAGCAAAATGTTTTAGTTCTTTAATTCCCACCAATATTGGGCGCAACACATCATTCAGCCCATCTTTATTTGGCGTAAAGGCATTGGGTACATAAATATCTGCAAGCGCAAAAACTTTTATATTAATATCGTCTGTTGCCAGGCAACCATTAATGGTACGTGCTGTTAGTTTATATGTTATACCATTGTTACCAATTGTATTGCTAAATAACGCCACAGGATTTTTAATGCTGTTGTTATTTAACCCCGATGGCGGAGACCACAGGTAATTTATAAACCCACTATTATTTACATCAACTGCATTTAACTGAAATGTTTGATTGACTGCAATGGAAGTATCATTACCGGCAAATACTTTTACGGGGGGTAAAATAGTAATCACAACTGTATCGCTTATTACTGATTTGCATCCGCTGGCATTAATTACATTTAAAAAATAAGTAAGCCTTCCTTGTGGTGGCGAAATTATTAATGGATTAGCTATTGCAGAATTAGAAAGATAAGTTGATGGCGACCATTGATAAAATGCTCCGCCGCTTCCGTTAAGCCTGGCTGTATTTTCAAAACATATCACCGCATCCGGACCTGCATTAGGTACCGGCGGAGCAATTACATTCACCAATCCCGATCGGATATCACCATCGCATCCGTTGTTTGCATGTTCCTGAACTGTGAGCAAAAATGTTCCTGCTATATTCCAGGTAATATTTATTTCATTGCTGGTTGAGCTTTGTGTTATGCCATCTATTTTCCAGGTATACGTAGAAGGTGTTGTAGCAGCATTTACTTTGTAAATTCTATTCGTACCAACACAAACGGTATCAGGCATGGCAATCTGAGCAAAAGTCTGCCTGATGCCCAACAGCATTACCATCAATACAATAATATGTTGTACCCTTTTTTTCAACACTTAATTACTTTATACTTCATCTTTTATTTTCTATTTAGCCAGCTGTAGTAACACAGATGATCGTCCCTTGTGTCTCACACTTCAGCTACAGTAACATGGATAAACTTGTTACCTTCTACTACTAATTCTCCTGTTTTTATATTTACATTCAACTCATCGGCGTTCTTTTTTAAAATTACCGCCTTGCCCGCCCACTTCTTTTACAGAAGCAGGCGGCATAGTATCCGGCGGTTATTTAGTTATTCAAATTCATATTATTTTAATTATGCGATATTGGTGATGTCACCGGTTTAGGATTTACTGTTACGTTCAGCGTATTATTTCCAGTACAGCCTGATGCGGTTATTGTTTGTACCACACTTACTGAACCTGGCCCGGCTGTTGTCCATGTTACCGTTATTGTATTAGTTCCCTGTCCTGTTGCTATTGTTCCGCCAACCACTGTCCAGTTGTAGGTATGTCCTGCTACGTTTGCTGTTGTATAAGTTGATGTAACACCTGTTGCACTTACGCAAACTGGTGATGGACCTGTTACAACTGGTGTTGGTAAAGGATTAATAGTTACAGATGCAGTTGCAATTACTGCCGGACATCCACCAGTTGCGGCAATGGTATAAGTTACTGTGTATATACCCGGTGTGCTGCTACTTGGTGTAATGGCTCCTGTTGTTGTGTTAATTGTTAATCCTGCAGGAGCACTATAGGTGCCTCCTGTAAATGTTCCGGTGCCGGTTAAGGTTACCGGTTGCGGTGCAGTAATACTTGCACAGAACGGATCAGCATAACTGATGCTGGCTGTAGGCGGTGTACAAGTAGTAGCGATACAAGTGGTGCTGGCAGCTGTAAAGCATCCACCTGCTCCACCGGTTGGTGTTACTGTAATTGAAACGTTATCGCCTCCTGATAATCCCGTAACAGAATAGGTTAACACATTGCCGATTGCTCCAATATTAACAGGTGCCCCTGCATTTATCTGGTATGATACAGTGTATCCGGTTGCACCTGCGACTGCAGTCCAGTTAAATGTTACAGATGAGGTAGTTGATGTTCCGCAGTTAATTGTTGGACTTAATAATGGAGTTATTGTTACAGGTGCTGTTGCAGTTACAGCAGGGCATCCGCCACCAGCAGCAACTGTATAGGTTACCGTGTATGTTCCGGGGCTACTTGTGTTTGGAGTTATTGCTCCTGTTGTTGCATTGATTGTTAACCCTGCGGGAGCAGCTGTATATATCCCGCCATTAAAGGCACCTGTACCTGTTAACGTTACATTTTGTGCTGTAGCATTATTTACACAGAATGGTGATGTATAGCTTATCGTTGCTGTTGGTAATACTGTTGTCGTTACTGTTCCACTTGCTGATGCAGAACCGCAACCGGTTACAGTATTTGTAATTACAACACTATATGTACCTGCAATAGCTGATGCAAAGGTTGCTACGTTACCAGGATTGGTAGCACCTAAAGGTACTGTCCATACATAATTATAGGTACCCACAACTCCCGGTGTTGCTGTTATTGTTGCTGATGCTCCAGGACATATTGTTGATGAGTTAACTGTTACGGTAGGTAATGGATTAATAGTAACAATAATTGTAACAGGGTCGCCAAGGCAACCGAAAGAATTGGTTTCAATCACTCTTAAGGTTGCTGTACCGGCACTTGTCCAGTTAATTGTTACGAGGTTTGGTGTTGCCCCGGCTGTAATGGTTCCATTACCACCCGCCAATGGAGTAACACTCCACGCATAAGTGGAACCGGCAGTTAAAGGAACGCCGTAAGGTTCTGTCGCATTAAGACAAACCTGGTGATCCCCCGTATTGGGATAGGGGTTTTGTGCTTTTATACTCAGTCCGCTGAATAGCAGCAGCAGCATGGCGGCACATTTTATAAGCAGATTTTGCAGTTTCATTTTATTTGAATTTGGTGTATTCAATATTTGTTTCACTGAGAATTTGTTATTGATTTTTTTTCCGGGGGAAGGAGGCCGGGCCTGTCGGGTAGTTTTTCCCTTGATTTGCTCAGCGACAATACCAGCAACCTCAACCAGTTTAAAAGATGTAACCAGTAGCTGGCTGATACTTTATCGGATTTATATGTATTTAATTTTTTCATTCTTAATAATTAGTTGTGAGAAATTAATACCGCTGCCGGTTTTGGATTTATAATTACAGTTAATGTTGTCGTTGTTGCACATTGTCCTCCTGCAGGTGTAAATGTGAAAGTGAATGTTCCGGTTGTGGTTGTATTGATAACAGCCGGACTCCATGTTCCGGTTATTCCGTTTGCAGATGTTAATGGCAATACAGGCGGCACTGCACTCTGACAAAGTGGCCCGATTGGGTTGAATGTTGGTGTAATGGCTGAACCGCTGTACCAACAATAATATTAAATGTATTGATACAATTTCTTACATCTCTTACAGTAATTATATAAAGGCCTGCTGCAAGGCCGGTAAATATATTACTTGTCTGAAATAATATTCCGTTTCGGCTGTATTGTAATGGTAAAGTTCCTCCAGTAGCTATAGCTGTTATGGTTCCATCATTTAATCCGCAGGAAGCTGGTGATGTGGTGGCCGTTAAATTGGTGCAGGTAAATTCAATACAGTTACCGGTAATGGTCTAACACACAAATTCACATCTCTTACATATAAAGTATAATTTCCTGCAGTAACTCCATTAAAAATATTTGATGTCTGATATATTATTCCATTAATAGAATATTGCAATGCGCCTGTACCGCCGCTGGCAGTTGCAGTAATAATTCCATTATTTAAACCGCAAGCTGCATGTACAATTGCGGCTGTTAATGTTTGCGGCCCATTAATATTCCCAACCAAAACCGACCTTGTATTAATGCATCCATTGGCATCTCTTACAGTAATTATATACGTACCGGCCAGTAATCCATTAAATATATTAGAAGCCTGAAAAACAATTCCATCTTTACTATACTCTAATGTTCCTCTACCACCTGTTGAAGTAACAGTGATGCTTCCATTTGCATTGCCACATGTTGCAGATGCTGCAACTGTAGTAATTGTTGGTGCACCAGATATTGCTAACTGTAACACCGGTTGTGGTAATACATCCCCGATTATCTTTTATATATACTGTATAAAACCCTGCAGCAAGCCCGGTAAATGTACCACTGCTTTGATAAACTTTCCGTCAATACTGAATGTAAGTGTGTTGTGCCCAGTGTTGCTGTTGCTACAATACTTCCATCACTATTGCCGCATGAAGCTGCAATAGAATAAGCCGATACCTGAACCCTTGGGATATTTGTAATGTTTACAGCAACAGTATTAAAACAATTATTTGCATCTTTTACATATACCGTATAAGCACCGGGTGCAAGGCCTGTAAAAATATTTGAAGCCTGGTAAACTGTTCCATTTAAACTATATTCCATATGGTGATGTACCACCTGTACCTGTTGCGGTAATTATTCCACTATTTTCATTACATGCTGCACCTTGTGCTAAAGCAGTAACAGCAGGTACAGCATTACCAACCAGTACAACTGTTGTAAGATTTATACATAATGTAGCATCCCTAACCCGTATTACATATTTGCCCGGAGCAAGATTATTAAATACACCACTTGCACCAAATGCACCGCCATTAATGCTGTAATTATAAGGCCCTGTTCCTGCACTACCTGTTGCTGTTATGCTTCCGGTTGCTGAGTTACAGGTAGGATTGATTTGCGTTGTAGTAACAGATGGCCCACCGGTTGATGGCACTATTACCTGAAAGGTAGTAATGCAGTTGCCGGGGTCATTTGATGCGTTATAATCCTCATCATCTGCTATATAAACTGTATAAGTTCCCGGAGCTAATCCCGTAAAAGTATAAGTAGTTGCAAAATCAAAAAACGGGCCGAGAAGCCCAACAATACTTGCATGATAAGGAGCGCCACCACCGCCTACACCTGTAAGCGTAATGGTGCCAGTGTTTGCAGTGCATAATGAAGGAGTAACCGTGGCTGTTGCAGTAGCCAATGTTGCAATACCAATTGTTGCTAAAATAGTTCTTGTACAACCATTGGCATCCCGTGCAGTAATTGCATAAGTACCCGGAGCAAGATTGCTCCATATTGGTTCAGTGCCGATTAAGTAAGCACCAAAATTTATACTGTATGTACAAGTGGCGCAGTTGCCACCATTTACCCTGAACTGGTCAATTTTACCCACATTGTCATTACATGGATAAGCATCTTCTGTACGAACCGTAAAAGTTGTAATGCCCGGACCTGTTCCGCTTGTTGTAACAGTTACTTGTTGTGTGGCAATACAGCCGGTTGCATCTCTTACATAAACTGTGTATGTACCGGGCGCAACATTAATAAACAAGCCCGATGTTTGATATACCGTTCCATTAATGCTATACTGTAGTGGAACAACACCACCACTGCCAACGGCTGTAATAACACCATTGTTAGAAGCACAGGTTGCCTGCAATGTAACGGTTGCGGTTAAGCTTAACTGTGTGGCAGAACCAACAACGGCTTGCCTTGAAACAACACAACCATTTACATCCCTTACATAAACAGTATAAGTACCGGGAGCCATTCCATTAAATACATTACTTGCCTGATATGTAACACCATCCAAACTATATTGTAAAGGAGCAACACCACCGGTTGCAGTTGCAGTAATTACTCCGTTGTTGGCACAGGATGCATTTATAGTTGCAACAGAAAGTGCAAGTCCTGATGCATTAGCAACAGTAACAGTTGTAGTTTTTATACAATTATTCGCATCTCTTACATACACTGTATAAATACCGGGAGCAAGATTATTAAATACATTTGAAGCCTGATAGGCTACTCCATTTATAGAATATTCAAGAGGTGCGGTTCCACCAGTACCTGTTGCTGTAATAATTCCTGTGTTTGCTACACAAGATGATGGAGCAGTAACTGCTGTAAGCAATGGAGCTGCACTTGCAGCAACTGTAACTGTTACTGTACCAATGCAACCAGCTGCATCTCTTACATACACTACATAGTTTCCGGCAGCTAATCCATTGAAAATATTACTTGCCTGAAATGTTGTACCATTAATACTGTAAGTATACCCTCCTGCGCCACCAGCACCTGTAGCAGTTATACTTCCTGTACTTGCGCCACATGCAGTTGGTGTTGTAGTTGCCGTTACTGTTGGGCCGCCAGTGCTTGTTACTGTTACAGAAACAATATTGGTACATCCTGTATTATCTCTTATAGTAATTGTATAAACTCCGGGTGCAAGGCCAACAAATACATTGCTTGCCTGATAAGTTGTACCGCCATTAATGCTGTATTGATAAGGTATAATACCGCCGCTGCCTGTTGCCGTTATTGTTCCGTTGGTATTGCCACATCCTGCAGCAGTACTTGTAGCCGTTACGGTTGGTGCTGGTGAGTTACCAACAGTTACATTTACTGTTCTTGTACATCCGGAAGCATCTCTCACTGTAACTGTATATGCACCGGGAGTAAGGCCATTAAATACATTGCCTGGTTGAAATGTATTTCCATTAATGCTGTACTCCAAAGGAGCTGCACCACCACTTGCAAATGCAGTAATAACACCATTGTTTTGATTACAGGTGGCAGCAGTTGGCACAGCTGATAATGTTGGCGCTGTGCTTGTAGTAATAGTAACAATGGCACTGTTGGTACATCCATTTACATCTCTCACCACCAATGTATATGTTCCTGCCACTAACCCTGTAAAGAAATTGCCTGCCTGGTAAGTTGTTCCTCCATTAATGCTGTATTGATAAGGGGCTGTACCGCCTGTTGCATTCGCCGTAATGGTTCCTGTATTATTTCCACAGGTTGCATTTGTTTGTGTATAGGTTAATGCAGGGCCATCTGTATTTAAAATAGTAACCGTAGTTGCTGCTGGGCAATTGTTTGCATCTCTTACAATAATAGTATGCACACCGGCTGGTAAACCGTTAAAAGTTCCACTTGCCTGAAAAGCACCGCCATTAATATTATAAGTATATGGGCCGGTGGAACCTGAGCCGACGGCTGTAATACTTCCGGTGCTGTTACCACATGTAGTATTAGTTTGTGTAGTAGTAATTGTGGGGCCCGGAATTACAAAAGTTGTTGTTGCCTGTGAACCGCTGCAGGCCAAATTAATTGTTGCTACAATTGTATAAGTGATGTTCGGATTTAAACCGGTAAATACTCCTGTTGTGTTAGTGGCGATTTGAGTAGTACCAATAAATAAAACGTATGTAACTGTTGAACCTGCAGGAGGTGTTGGGGTAATGGTGGCAGTGGCACTGGCAGTTAAACAGTTTGGTGCAACATTAATTGTATAGAGTGTAGTGGGGCAATAAGCACTGATATCAAACGAAGAAACAAAGCCATCGCCGCTGGCATACAATAATTTTCTTGACTCATCATAAGCCAGATCATAAACACCCCTTCCTGCAAAACCCGGAATGGGAATATCTGTCGGTGCATCACTGAATGTGGTGCCATTGAAATTATACACTTTGATAACACCATTTCCTTCTCCCACAAAAATATTATTGCAGGCATCGGCAATAATACCACCTTGCATAAACGCCGTATTGCCTGTAACTAACGGTGTACCCACAGCCGCACCAGTTGCTTTATTAAATGCTTTTAAATTTTTTCCATCCCAGTAATACAGATAGGAAGCATTTACCCAAAGCATATTGGCCGAATTATCAACTAATCCTGTTGCAGCTAAGTATGGACGATTGGCTGCTTCTCTTACTGTAGTATAACCCGAAGGAATATTCCATGCAATACTTGCAGCACTGTATGGTGCTGTATTTTTATAAATTTTATTTGCAAGTGATGGAGTTCCAAATGTAGAACCATATATTGAGTACATGTCATTATTAGCTGCATCAAAAACAAAATCGGCAATATCCTGTGCCCAACCACCACCACCAAAACCCATAGGAATACCTGTTACATTTAAAGAAGTAACTGTTGTTGATGGAGGTGTAAATACACCGAAATTGATATTGGAATTAATACCACCACCTGCGATGAGTATTTGTGGTGAACCATTGTTGCAGCTCCAAAACATTTTCCATGCTTCGGTAAAATTGCCATTGGCTGTGGTAATGTAATTATCATACAAACCATTTGTGTTAATGCGTATAACCCTGAAACCAGCCGGAAAAATAAATCCCTGACCCATATAAATATGGCCGGTTGGTTTTTCAACCATCCATCCTCCATAGTAACTGTTGGCCGACCATGATGGAACAGTTAATGCGCCATTAAATGTCCATTGCAACACACCTGCAGCATTATACTTGGCTAAATGTTGAGAAGAGAATTGTGCTCCACCACCAACTACATAAATATTTCCGTTGTAATCAAAGTCCACATCTTTTGCCTTGCTGGTGTTGGGGCCGGCTAATGTACCAGTGCCGCTAACAAAAGGGTCGATAACTATAGCTTTTGATTTATCATAATTTTGCGGAAAAGAAAAACTTATTGTATTGCCATCAACTTTATAAACTGATTTTATTGCAGCAGTTGGCTTAGCGGTTAAATGTTCTCCATAATAACTTACAGGTATGGTAGATGAAATTGCATCAATATCAGAACGTATAATCAGGTTACCTTTTTCATCTGACTTTATACTTTTTACATCGCCACCGTATTTGAGTTTGACTACGCTTAAATCAGCCTGGGGTTTTACCACTAAGCTGTATTCAAAACCTGGTTTTCCATTATTGTTGAAAGAATAAATAACATCAATACCGGGGTAAATATTTCTGTAAGTAATTTTGTTATACCCGTAAGCTTTACCTGTTATTGAAAAGTAAGTATGGTAGTCTGACGTTTTATTTTCTGCGATAATTTCCACATCAGGATTTGCATTCAACCATTCTGCCGTTATTGTTCTGTCGGTAACATTCCTCTTTCTTTCAATTTCATTTTCGGGTACACCCTTTTTTTCCAATCTTTCTTCTTCGGCATGAGAAATTTTTTCAGATTTTCTGTGCAGATGTACAATGCCCTTATTGGTAAAAAGAATTGGCATTTCCAAACCCTCATAGCCATATTTAATTAACCCCATGTTTTCATAACGGGTTATTGTTTTACCATACTGACCTATGTTATCAATAAATGCAGACTGTGCATTAAATGATTGTTTTGTATTACTGATTGATTTGAAAGAAGGTGTTGCCGGAGACTGAGCAAAACAAAAATTAGTTGTACATAACAATACCAAATCGAATAATGCCAGCCAGCGAATTTTATTTAAGGTTATCTTTTGCAATCGGTTTTGTCTTACACCTTAAAGATTAAGCTATTTTTTCAAAATAGCAAGCATCCGTAACCGAAATGGTATAATATAACCCTGAGCAGGTTAAAATAAGGGTTAATCAGATAAGGAAGGGGGTTGAAATATAATAAACTGTATCTATACTAGATTTACCAAAAATAAAATTCTACAGGCTACATCCATAAGAGAGTGGTTGTTTCGCCTATATTTATATTGAGCTAATGCCACTAAATAAAAAAATATAATTTCGGGTCAGTTTATGTAAAAATAAAGGCTTACTGCATCATTGTTAAAACTTATGAGAATGAAATCAATTACACTCCTATCTCTTATAACTTTATTTTTTGTAACTGCCCAAGCCCAGGTTAATTGGCAAGAAATTGAAACTGATATCCGGAAGAAAAAAGATTTAAATGATCTTTCTGCACAACTGAATAAAATAAAAAATGAGTCTCTTCAAAAGGGGCAGCACATCACAGCGGGACGGTGCTATAATTATTTACTGCAGATATCCGACAGCAAAACCGAAGACAGTCTTTATTTTAAAAATTCTTTTTTTATTGACAGTATTTTACAGAACCGCAATACGCCTTTACTACTTAAATCTATTATGCATATTATGCAGGCAAAAAGAATTGCCAAATATAATTTAACCTTTTTTTATAGGAACAATAAGAATTTAATTAAAGATTATGACGCAACTATTGATTACTACGTTATGAGCCAGGCTTCATTGGACAGTTTAACACAATCCCATTTTGAAAAAGCTAAAACCATCGGCCTGCAATTAACAAATATAAAAACAGAAGATTTGCTTTGGCTCTCATCCGACCCCCTGCTATTTTTCTTTAAACCCCAATACACCGATATTATCTATGCCGAACAAATTCACTTTTTGCAGCTAAATCAAATCCGGAATCAAAATATAACTTCAACAGAATGGCTAAAATTAACGCCTGATGAGTTTTTTAATGAGCCGGCAAAAGCCACTGGAATTCCAATTTACTTAGAGCCTGCGTATAAATTATTCCGGCAATGGGCTTCTTATAATTCTCAGAATACCCAGGCATTTTATTTTATTGAAACTTTGGCCCGAAAAAATTTTTATACCCGCTGTAATCAAAATGCTGAGATAAAAAAATTGTATGAAAATTATTTGCAAAAACTTTTAGCATCTTCATATACAACAGTAAAAGCGCATGCAGTTTACCAGCTTTGTTTATACTGGAATAGTGAAGCATCCAAATATAATCCTGTTGCTCAACTCAATGATTATTACTACCGTGCTATCAATAGCGACAAAATTTTTGATACTGCATTTCGCTTTCATTATGCAAAAGCTCTGCAACTCTATCATCAAAATGAAAAATTACTGGATAGTTTTTCTTTTGTAAAGAACATATTAGTTTCAATGAAAGAAAAAATTTTACTGCCGCAGGTAAATATAGAAACAATGCAAACACAATTACCGGATAACAGTATAGCTGTGTTTCTAAAATTTAAGAATACTTCAGCTCTTTACATTCGTGCAGTAAAAATTGATGCGTTGAACACATTCAGCAGTAAGAAAGAAAACAATATCAGTTATTTTAAAAGTTTACCTGCGATAGTTACCCAGGATATTGCATTACCGGTTACTACAGATTACCAAATGCATAATGTACATATAAAACTTAATCCCTTGCCCACTGGCCGTTATGCATTGTTATATTCCGACGCTGCAATTACAAAAGATGCAAAAACTAATGACTATATAATTATTAATGTAACCAACATTGCTGTGATTAATAATGATGAAAAGGTATTTGTATTAAACCGTACTACAGGCTTACCATTGCCAAATACCACCGTACAGGTGAAATATAAAAACAATAGCATCATATCAAACCCTAAAAAAGTAAATAAAGAAGGCTGGGTAATAATAAACGAAAATAATATTGACAGAATAATTGTGATTAATGAAAAAGACACAACATATGAAAGTATTAATAAACCCGAAAGCGATTTGCCCGATGAAGTTTTTAACAAAGAAGATGGCGATGATTTAATAGATTATTACGATGATAAGATAAAACTGTACATGTTTACCGACAGGGCAATTTACCGCCCCGGACAAACTATGCATTATAAAGGAATATTTCTTACACGTAATCCATGGACAGGCGAACCTGTGGTTTTTAATAAAAGGAATTTAAAGTTTCCCTGGCTGCAAAAATTATTTAACAGTGAGATTAAAGAAATGATAAAAGGAAAAAAAGAAATATACATCAAAGATGCTTTCGACAGAATTGTGGATACAATAGAAGTTACTTCAAATGAGTATGGTTCTTTTGCAGGCATCTTATTCAATTAAAAAAGATGCTGCTACGGGAGATTGGGAGTTTGATCCTGATTATATTGATATGGATTATAATAACAGCGGACGCTTTAAAGTGGAAGAGTATAAGCGGCCTTCTTTTGAATTAGCAATAGAAAAGCCGAATAAATATTTACAATTAGGTGATAGTTTTACCATCAAGGTAAAAGTAAAGTCTTTTGCTGGTGCTTCGCTCAATAATGTAAAAATAAAATATGAAGTTAACTTTAACAGCGATATGCCTTTAAAAGATAGCATAACCAGTAAACAGGGTACTCAATATTTTAATACAACAATTTTAGACAGTGCTGCTTTCACAAACAGCAGCGGGGAACTGGAAATAAATATTTCTTCTTTCTTCTTAAATAAATATGAATTTACTAATGATAAGTTATGGAGCGGCAATTATAATATTAATGCCGAAGCCATAGATGCAACAGGCGAAAGTCACGAAGAAAATTTAAAAATAAATTTGAGTAACCGTCCCGTAAAAATTAATTACAGCTTACCGAAAATTATAGAACACAGCCAATTGCCCCAGATATTTATTAGTACAAAAAATGACTACTCCGGAGAACTTAAAAAAGAGTTAAGCGTTAATTTGTATAAGTACAACAAAAAAAAATCTTCTTTTCCAAAAAATATGCTGCAGCCTGCAGATTATTTTTTGGAAAAGAATGTATGGAACCTCACTGTTGATTTTGAAGGAGAAAAAATTGAAGAAGCTAAACCCACTCTTATTTTTTCTGCAAAAATCACTACTGGCAGCAGCGATAAATTTTCTTTTCCACAAGCACTAATGCAAAGCGGTTTTTATAAAATGGAGGTAATTTGTAAAGAAGATGGAAAAATTACTGGTGAAAATTCAAAAGAGTTTAGTCTATTTGATAAGGCTGCCAATACTTTGCCTGAAGCAACCACTGGATTTTATTTTTTACCAGCAAACAGCGCTGCAAAAGGTGAAACCATAAAATGGATTTCGGGCAATACAGTAAGTGACGTTTATTCGGTTTACCATGTACAATATTATTCTCAACATAAAAAAAATATCAGGATAAAATACGATTACAATGTAAAAGCTGAAAAAAAGGGAATAAACGAATGGAGTTACAGAATACCGAAGGATGCCATTGATGAAATTACTATCACCCATCTTTACATACTTAATAATGAATTATATAAAGAAGTGAAACAGGTTTATGTAAACAAAACGGCAGCAACCGAGCCCGAAATTATTATTGACCAATACAGAAAAAAATTAACTCCCGGCAGTAAAGAAACTATTTGTGGTAAGCTTAAAAACAAAAAATGAAAATACTGCCGCAGAGCTAATGACTTCAATGTATGATGCCTCTTTAGATAAGATTGAAAAACATGAATGGCATCTGCCACGTAATAATCAAAAATTTTACATCAGATCTGAATGGCCTGAAAATATCAACAGTAAAACAAACAACAGTTTATTTGCTGATTATAAAGATGGTTATCATTATCCTGCTTTAGGAAAAAATACAGAACCATTGTGGTGGCTCAACCCTTTAGACTATGCGTATGATGAAAACAAATTTACTGCCATGCAAGAGATGTATGCATATGGCTTACCCGGAGCTGGCACAATGTTAATGGGCAGAGTGGCAGGAGTGACCATTGCAAGTACTGAAGGGTTGAATGATGTAGTAGTAATTGGCTATAGTACTGTTTCAAAGAAAAACCTTACGGGTTCTGTATCAAGTATATTAATCCGGGGAATATCTTCTATTGACAGTTATAATATTCCATTTGTAATTTTAGATGGCGTGCCTTACGAAGGTGATTTGAGCAAAATAAATTCATCTTTAATTACAGATGGTATTATTTTAAAAGGTGCGGATGCCACTGCTATTTATGGCATCAGAGCTGCAAGTGGTGTTTTAATATTAAGCACTAAAGGCCCTGTGCAATTACCGAAGCCGGAAGAACCATCGGTTGTGATAAGAAAAAATTTTTCAGAAACAGCTTTCTTCTTTCCTCAGGTACATGCAGATAATGATGGCTATTACAATATTAATTTTACCATGCCCGAGAGTGTTACCGAATGGAAATGGAAGTTGTTGGCCCATACCAAAAATGCAAAATTTATTGTAACAGAACGCAGCATCTTTACTCAGTTACCCATGATGGTGCAACCAAACATGCCCAGGTTTTTATACCAGGGAGATAAAATAATTTTGCAAACCCGGCTTACCAATTTAGATACCACCAACCTTTCCGGCACAATTAATTGTATAATTGAAGATGCAGTAACAGGAGAAAATATTACTTCAACAATTACAGCAACCATGCAACAACAATTTTCTATTCAGCAAAAATCAAACAGCAATTCATCCTGCACTTTAAATATTCCCAACAATTTATTACATCCAATAAAAATAAAAATTTCAGCAAGAGCAGGCAATTTTTCTGATGGAGAAGAGCATATCATCCCTGTCCTCAGTAAAAAAATATTAGTCACACAAAATATTCCTTTCATTTTATCTGATAAAAAAGATACCAGCATTATAACACCTGTATTACCTCCCGATGCAGATGTTTATGGTATTGGCATGTACATTACTCCCAAGCCGCAGGCAGCAATAGTAAATGCGTTGCCCTATCTTGCTTTTTATCCCTACAACTGTGCCGAGCAAACTTTTAATAAAATAACAGCACATGTAACAGCTGTAAAAATTTTACGCACCGATACTGCTGCACAAAAAGCCATCCAGTCTGTTGTAACTCTGCAAGAAAATAATACACACCAGGCATTGCCTGAAGAACTGAGTGAACAAACTATGCCCTGGCTGCAATTAAATCATGCAACTGCTGTTCATCAAAAAAAACTATTCCAACTTTTTGATACGCTGGTTGGCAATAAACAAATAGAAAAATATATTGATGAACTTAAAGATTTACAAAATACCGATGGGGGCATTACCTGGTTTAAGGGTGGCCAAAGCAGTAAATATATTTCCAATTATATTTTAGCAGGCTTTGGAAAATTGCAAAAAGATAAATTACCATTTCTTGTAAACAGCAATGTTCAAAATAAATTCAAAAGTTTGCTGCCGGCATTAATTAATTATTGTGATGCTGCATTTGCAGACACATTTAATCTTTATTATGGCAACGCATTGTTTTATCTGTATGCAAGGGCGTATTGGTTAAAAGAGTATCCAATATCAGAAAACAATGCTGCAATTCGAGAAATTGTTTTAACCAGAGCATGGAAAAATGTACACAGTTACAGTTTAAACAACCAGGCATCTTTAATAACAGCCAGCTTATTGTATAAAGATAAATATCCGCAGTTTAATAAAATGGCTGTAGCGCAATTAGAATCTATTCGTGAATTAGCCATTACTGATAACATAAATGGAGTAAGATGGAAAGACATTTCCAATTCAGATGATTTAAATGTCAGCGGCGAAGAAACAATTGTAAATCTTGCGAAAGCTTTTGAGGAAATTGGCAGTGCTAAAGAAACTGTTAATGGAATAATAAAATGGTTACTTAACGCAAAGCAGGAGCATAACTGGAGCTCCACTAAATCTACTGCGGAAGCTGTTGGTTTATTGCAACGCAATCAATCATCTGTTACAGGTAAACCATTTACATTATCTGCAACAATTAACAACACTTCTGTTACTGTTACTGACAATTTATTAAAAGGCGAACTGTATTCGTTTGTACCTCAACAACAATTTGAGGCATCCACAATTATTAAAAAAGATAGTAACAATGTTACCAGTGGCGGTTTTAATTATTACTACTTTACTGCTAATCCTCCCGTTGCTGCAAGCAGTAATGGAGTCAAAATTTCCAAACGTATTTATTTGTATATCGCTGGTAATAATCAATGGCAGGCTGTAAATGAAAGCACTATTTTAAAAATTGCTGATAAATTAAAGACTATTATTACTATTGACGCCCCAAAACAATTAAAATATGTTTTTATTGATGAAAAAAGAGCCGCATCATCAGAACCTGCAGCTGCCTCAAGTGGTTATGAATACAGTGAAGGTTTTAGTTATTACAAATCTGTAAGAGATGCAGGCTACCAATTTTTTGCTGAAGAAATTCCATCAGGCATTTCCACTATTGAATACGAAACTGTAGTATCTGCTGAAGGAATATTTTCTAATGGCCCGGTTGCGTTACAGTGTATGTATCAACCGCAAATAAGGGCTTACGGAAACGGTATAGTTTTACAGGTAAAATAAAAATACTTTTTCAACTTTAATTATAAACAATAATAACCAGCATCTTTGCACTTTAATATTTTTATCAGCATAAAATGAACCAGCACATAGCCCACATTGCATTAGTAGTTTCCAACTACGATGAAGCCATAAAATTTTATACCGAAAAATTAAATTTCATACTTGTTGAAGATACTAAGCTAAGTGAAACAAAACGCTGGGTTAAAGTGGCACCACCAGGCAACGGGCAATGTTGCCTGTTATTAGCGCAGGCTGCAACTGATGAACAAAAAAGCCGGGTGGGTAACCAAACCGGCGGAAGAGTTTTTTTATTTTTATATACTGATGATTTTTGGAGAGACTACTACACAATGATTGAAAAGAAAATAAATTTTGTACGGCCGCCTGTTAAAGAACCATACGGAACTGTTGCAGTTTTTGAAGACCTGTATGGAAACCTTTGGGACTTTATAGAGCCAACCGGCACTTTAAAGTAAACTAGTGTCATGTTAAACCTCACAGGTTTATGAAAGCTGGTTTGCGCTATAAAACCTTGATAAACCTGTTAGGTTTATGAGCTGCTCTAACGTTGACATGACATTAGCTTTTAGGTTTTAATAAAAGATATTTAAAAGAGCTGTTATAAGCAGCATCAATAAAAGCCAGCATCGATGGCCATTTATCTTTGGTATTATTAGCTTTTTTATACACTTTTTTAATTTTTAAAACAACAGTACCATTTAATTCTTCGGCGGCGCATGTATATGTTCCGGTTTCGTTATCCACATTGGTATTTAATTCTTTAACTCCTTCTACAGTATAGCCATCAGGTATTTTAAAATTAATTACCCAGTTTAACGTACGGGCATAGCCTACGTTAATGTCATACTTTCCTTGTGCGTTCTTCTTTTTTTATTTGCAGTTGAGAGCCAACTAAACCGGCTACATTAACTAAATATTTTTTACCAGCTTTGCGTAACATGCCCGATAATTCAAAGTCTTCGGTAAACACCAGTGTTTTTTGCTTTGCCGAACGGCCATCGCTGGTTATAGTAAAATTTTTATACTTTACTTTTTGCTGGTAATCGTTTTGCAATTCGGTTTTTACCAGTTCTGTTTTAGCTTCTTTATATTCCTCCTTTAAAGCTTTTACTGATTTGTAATATTCATCCTCCTGTGCACTTTTCATTTTTTCAGTAGGGTCGGCACCGCCATAATATTTATAATCGTCCAGCATGTAAGGCGTAAACTTTAATGCTGTAATAATATTTCTTGTCTTGCTCAGGCCAACAAAAGAATTTGTTCTTGATACTATCAGTGTATTCATATCTGCCGTTAACGAAGCATTCAGGGTGTAGTCGGCTACGTTATCAGTAAAAGCAGCGTCGGGCAAACTAATTGGTTTTATATCCTGACCGCCGTTTTTTACAGGCTCTGCAATAATGTAAGCTTCACTGGCCAGCAATGCTTCCACTAAATCTCCGGGATTGCTGTGATCTGTACAGTTAAAATAATAATCCTTACCTACTTTACATACATACCGTATTTCCTGGTCAAACAATACATCTTTTAATTTACCGGTTGAATTGGAAATACTAATTACCAATTCCGATTTAATATCTCTCTGGTATAATAAAGAACCAAAAATAAAAGCCGCAGTTTTATCACTCAGGTATGTATCCCTGTTAACAACAATGTTTCTTAATTTATAAAATACGTTATTGATGTATTCTTTTTCTGTCCAGTCTTTTGCTCCTTGTTTTTTTAACTGTACCCATGTGGCGTCAACTAAATTTTGCACCGTCATGTAATTACCAAAATAAGAACGGCCAGTTTGCTCATAATCTTCCCAGGCTTTTTTTGCCAGCTCTTCTTTAGTAAAACCGCTTTTTATTTCCCCTTTTTCTCCTATCAAAGCACCTTTCACTTTTTCGTTGTTTGCGTATATTACCTGAAATTTTGTGAGCGGATAAACCTGATAAGTATTAATAAAATTTACATCTTTTTCCACTCCCCTGTCGGCATCGGTAAAAACATAACGGTAAAAATCTACATCGCTTGCTGCTTCTTTTTTAAAATCAGGCGCCCCGTTTATGGATAATGATTTAAAAAACGACTTATCATCCGTTTCCATAATTATCTGGTTGTATAAAACGGGGTACACTTTATTGCACACTTCGTATTGCGGCGAAAACTCAATATAACCTGTACCCATTACATCTAACTTACTTTTTGTTATGGTTACATATTCTAAAATATCCCCCGGTTCTAAATCGGGTACGGCTACTTTAAAATAACGCCGCTGGCTGCCACTTTGCTGATCGAAAAAACTTTTAAAAAATTCCGGAACGTTAGAAACTGACTCTACTCCCACAGCATCATTTAAAGAAACCGCTTTTACACTGCCGTCGGTTTTTGTAACCTTTGCACTAAAACCGTCGGTTTTATCGCTGTACCTGAAATAAACTTCTGTAAAAGATTTTACAGCATTTCTATCATTCAGTTTTATTTTAAAGCGAACGTTTTCAAAAAAAAGTAAACTCCTTTCCCCTTTCGATAAAAAACCGCTTCTTGATTTTTTATCAATGGTAACGCTGCGTTTAAAGCCAAACACTACTGCCGATTCGTCTTTATATTTATCCGGCACGGTATTATTTGCAAATGCAGGTATGCTTTCGCTCCACAATATTTTTGCATTGCTTTCAATGTTGTCTAAAAAATCTTCGTCGATAACATTTTGTGCTAAAGCAGCAGCACTGCTTACAAAAAGCATTACTGATAAAAGGAGTATATTTTTAAATTGAATTTTCATTACTATTGCAGGGGTTTACTTTTTGGTAATACTTAAAAAATATTTGTTGAATTCCTTAATGGATTCAATAAACTTTATCCAGTTAGGAAAATCTGCTTTTTTTATGATACTGTTTTTAATAGAGAGTTCTTTTTTCAGAATCATTTTATTACCGGCAACAGTATACTCTCCTTTAAACTCATAACCATCAAATTTTAATTCCAAATTATCGGGTTTATCAATAAATTTTTTATCGGCAGGTATGGTTAGTCCAATTTCATCTTCAAACTTTACCAGTACATCTAAATCGTACCCGGCAACTCTTTTTTCGTCGGGTATAAACTTATCTAATGTTTTAGGGAAAAAATCTACCCCTACATATTTATCGCCGCTTATTGTATTTACTGTATTGGATAAATCTACATCGCCTTCAATAACTACAGGTAAATCCCTGTTTTTTAAATCGCTTGTTTTTACATTGGTAGCTACCATGTTATCGTTACCAAATTCTAAATAATCATTTAAATAATCTTTTTGCGATGAGGTGGGCAAATCCTGGTACGACTGGTGAAAATCGGTACGTTCGTTTCCGGTAATAGTAACTTTCACTTTGCCATTTAAACTTTCGTTGGCCAAAACAAAATCGGCTTTAGTATAAATTTTATTATCGTTTGCTGTGGTAGGCGGTACAGTTTTAATTTCAAACTTATCGCCATTGGCAATCATTACTTCTTTACCCTGAATGCGAAAGGCATTTTCGCCAAACGGCACATAACTTTCTGTACCATCTAAGTAATAAGCTTTGCCACCATAATTTAAAGTACAAATAGCATGATTATTTACACATAACGCCGGTGTGCTTTGCGGATAAGGAATATGCCTTGTACCAATCCATGTAAAATGTGCATCGTAGCCAGATAGTTTCATCATCTCCGTTAGTAAATTGGCCATGCCCTTACAATCGCCATATTTTTTTGCAAGCACATCCTGTGCAGATGAAGGGATGTAGCCTGAGTAACCATCTTCGTATGCGATGTACCTTATATTATCCTGCACCCAGTAATAGATGGCTTTAATTTTATCTACATCAGTTGTTTTACCTGCTGTAATTTTCGAAAGTTGTGCAGTTAATTTTTCCTTTTCGTTACCCGCCATTAAATACAAACGGTTGTTCCAGTTATATACATCATCAACTTTATCAAATCCTTTTAATACCTCTCCCTTACTTTCAAAAGATTTTATCTGCACAATTATATGAGGGTCGGTAAAGGCCTTGCCTATACGCCGGTATTCCGATTTGTAAGCCGGCACATCCTTCATTATAAAAACATAATTTGTGTAACCGCCTTTTGTAGTTTCTTTAATTTCAATTTTACTGCCCTCAAAATTCATTCTTTTAAAATCTACAGTTAACCACTCCGGTACTTTAAATTCAATTATTTGTTCCTTAACAGGATAAGGCGAATTAAAAAATAAACGGGTTAAATATTTACCATCGGTAAAAGTTTTTTTCACTGTTATCCTGGCCATATCTCCTTTTTGATTAAACCGTAAAGGATAAAATTGTACACGGCTGTCATCAAAAAAAATACCGTCGTCGGTTACAGAGCGGTCTATACCGCCCCTGTCGGATGTAATAAATTTGTTACCGTACTTAAAAGCCCTTTTAAAAGTTTTTAACTGAATAAATTTATTGTAAAATTCAGGATAGGTCATGCTGGAAAATTTCTTTAGAGAAAGAAATTCATATTCTGCATCTTCCTGTATCTCTACCACTTTATCGTTTAAGGCATTTTTACCTTTATCAAAAGTAAAAAAGTGGTAGGATGAAGTACACAAAATATCATCGTCCTTATATTTTTTGGCATAGGTTTCGGCGGTGCTGATATCGTTTTCATTTTGCGCCAAAACCGGCAGCGAAACAGAAAAAAAGAAACTTAAAATACCACAGGTAAAAACATTTTTAAATGTTTTGTGTTGCATATTTTTAAAGCTGTTGTTAAAAGCGGAGGTAAAGTTCATGCATTGCAGTTTAAGGTAATGTTTAATAGCTGAAAACGTATAATTGGCATTTTAATTGTTTGAAATTATAAATATTTAGCTATCGCACCAATTTTAAATCTTTATAAATTTATTGTTAATAAAAAAATATTCGATGTTTAAACATTAAAAAACATTATCTTGCACTAAAAATGATAATTATGGCAACAAAAAAATGGGTTGTGGACCCTACCCACAGCGAAATACAATTTAAGGTAAAGCATTTAATGATTACCAATGTAACCGGCAGCTTTAATATTTTTACAGTAGATGCACAAACAGACGATGAAGATTTTTCAAAAGCGAAAATTTCTTTTACTGCAGATGCTGCATCTGTAAATACCGGAAACGACCAAAGAGACGGCCACCTTAAAAGCGCCGATTTTTTTGATGCGGAAAAGTTTCCCCAATTAAAATTTACAGCAACTAAATACGAATCGGTTGATAACGATGGCTCGTACGAATTGTATGGCAACCTAACCATAAAAGATGTTACCATGCCCATTAAACTGGCAGTAGAGTTTGGCGGTGTAGTTAAAGACCCGTACGGTAATACAAAAGCAGGCTTTACCATTAATGGTAAAATAAACCGTAAAGATTATGGCTTAACCTGGAGTGCTGTAACTGAGGCCGGAGGTGTAGTAGTTAGCGATGAAGTAAAAATTAATTGCGAAATACAATTGATAGAACAACAATAATTTTTATTAAATATTTTACCCAAACGAAACTTTAAACAAGTTTCGTTTTTTTATGCCCTGCCCTCAAAATTTCCGGCAGGATAAATACAAAAAAAATAAGCGCCGCCACAATTACAAAAGCATAATTATTTTTTTATACAATGAAAGTAAAACTAATTAACTGTAACTACATTTGCATATCAATAAAATAAAATGATACAATATAACCCTAAAGACTGGCTGAGTTTTATTTTCCGTTTTCATAAATCGGATACATTTATAAAACTATGGCCAATGATTTTGCTGGTATGCGCTTACTCAGGTACCATTGCATATTTTGAAGTAGAGCACTGGAAATGGAGTGAAAAAAATAAAGTGAAAAATATTGTGCTGATGCACAGCCTGCTTGGTTTTGTAATTTCTTTATTACTGGTTTTTAGAACCAACACAGCATACGACCGCTGGTGGGAAGGCCGTAAATTATGGGGCGCTTTAGTAAATAACAGTCGCAATATGGCGCTAAAACTACATGCACTACTGCCAAAAAACGATACGCAAAGCAGGGCATTTTTTAAAGCGGCCATTCCTCAATATGCAGTGGCATTAAAAAATCATTTACGGCAGGAATCTACAAGGCTGGCACTGGATGATGCCGACCACCCGGAGCTGCTGGATATAGACCACGATAAACATGTACCCAACCAGTTGGCAGGTTTGCTTTTTAAAAAAGTAAACAGTTTATTTGAAGCAGGAAAAATAAAAGGCGAGCAACTGATTATTATCAATGGCGAATTACAATCATTTACAGATATATGCGGCGCCTGCGAACGGATAAAAAATACTCCCATCCCATTTTCTTACAGTGCTTTTCTTAAAAAATTTATTTTCTTTTATGTAATGACGTTGCCATGGGGTTATGTTTTTAATTTAGATTATCTGGTAATTCCTGTAGTGGGATTTATTTTTTATGTGCTGGCAAGTTTAGAGCTGGTAGCAGAAGAAATTGAAGACCCTTTTGGTATAGACAGTAATGATTTACCCATGGATAAGATGTGCGCCAATATTCAAAAACATGTAAACGAACTGTTGTGATTCTATTTTATCTTTGAAACTCTTAAATAAAAAATATGGCAAAAGTAAAAACTGCGTTGGTGCAAATGAGTTGTGTTGCTGATAAACAACAAAATATTGATAAAGCAATACAAAAAATAAAAGAAGCTGCAGCTGCAGGTGCTCAAATTATTTGCCTGCAGGAATTATTTACCTCTTTATATTTCTGCGATGTGGAAGATTACGAAAATTTTAAACTGGCAGAAAGCATACCCGGCCCGGCAACTGATACTTTAAGCGCTTTAGCCAGGGAGTTAGGCGTTGTAATTATTGCCTCTTTATTTGAAAAAAGAGCAGAAGGTTTATATCATAATACAACAGCGGTTTTAGATGCAGACGGAACTTACATTGGCAAGTACAGAAAAATGCATATCCCCGATGATCCGGCTTACTACGAAAAATTTTATTTTACTCCCGGTGATTTAGGCTATAAAGTTTTTAAAACAAAATTTGCCACCATTGGCATTTTAATTTGCTGGGATCAATGGTATCCTGAAGCTGCAAGAATTACTGCATTGATGGGAGCTGAAATTTTATTTTATCCCACAGCCATTGGCTGGGCTACATCGCAGGATGAAGCAACCAACACTGAACAATACAATGCCTGGCAAACCATGCAACGCAGTCATGCTATTGCTAATGGTGTGCATGTGGTAAGTGTAAACCGTGTAGGGCTTGAGCAGGATGGCGCCATGAAATTTTGGGGCGGATCATTTGTAAGCAATCCTTTCGGCACCATTTTATACAAAGCATCGCATGATGATGAAGAAATAAAAGTGATGGAATTAGATTTAAAACAAACTGACCGCTACAGAACACACTGGCCTTTTTTACGTGACAGAAGAATTGATTCTTATCAGCCGATTACGAAAAGATATATTGATGAGTAACCCCTATCCCCTAAAGGGGGAAATGAAGAAGATTATGTTTTATAAAATTTAGCTCTGCATAATAAATGTCACTTGAAATTAATACAAACTCATCGAATAACTCCCCTTTAGGGGATGGGGGTTACTATTTCCCCGCTGAATTTGCCCCACATTCCGCAACATGGTTAAGCTGGCCGCATAAAGAAGCATCGTGGCCGGGAAAAATACATACCATCTTTCCTTATTACAGTCAGTTTATTAAAGAACTTACACAAGGAGAAAAAGTTTGCATTAATGTAAATGATGAGGCCATGAAAAATTTTGCTGTTGCTCATTTACAAAATGCAGCAGTGGATCTTTCTAAAGTGGAATTCTTTTTTCACCCCACAAATGATGCCTGGTGCCGTGACCATGGCCCTGCATTTTTAATTAATCCCGATGCAACAAAAAATAAAAAAATAATTGTGGATTGGGATTATAATGCCTGGGGCAATAAATATCCACCATACGATTTGGACGATGTGATACCAACCTTAATTGGCAAACACTATAACATTCCTGTTTACTACCCTAAAATTGTAATGGAAGGCGGCTCCGTAGAATTTAATGGCAAGGGTACCATATTAACTTCCACTGCATGTTTATTAAACCCCAACCGTAATCCTCATTTAAATCAGCAGCAGATAGAAAAATATTTATGTGATTATTATGGTGCCCAACAAATACTTTGGGTAAACGATGGTATTGTAGGTGATGATACAGACGGGCATATTGATGATACTGTACGATTTACAAACGAAGACACTGTGTTAACTGTGGTAGAAGAAAATAAGGATGATGAAAACTACCAATTATTACAGGATAATTTACTGAAGTTAAAAAAAATGCGTTTGCTAAATGGCAAACAATTAAATATTGTGGAGTTGCCCATGCCCGATGCCGTTATTTATGATGAGCAGCGGTTGCCTGCATCGTACGCTAATTTTTATATCGCTAATCATGCAGTAATTGTACCCATATTTAATTGTACTAAAGATGATAAGGCTTTGCAAATTATACAATCCTGTTTTCCCGAAAGAAAAGTAGTAGGCATAGATTCTACAGAAATTATTTGGGGGCTCGGCAGTTTTCATTGCATGAGCCAGCAGGAGCCTTTGGTATAATAACAATCAAATTTCTGCCATCACAATAAA
Organism: uncultured Chitinophagaceae bacterium; assembly: GCA_963741535.1. Lineage (GTDB taxonomy): Bacteria > Bacteroidota > Bacteroidia > Chitinophagales > Chitinophagaceae > Ferruginibacter. The sequence goes on along the minus strand of CAVUIP010000018.1, from coordinate 615,266 downwards.
AAAATAAAGTCTGCACTAATGACCATTTAGCGGCTGCCAACATCTCAATTTATGCCTGATAAAAATTAAATAATTTTTTATCAGGCAACCAGTTTTATAAAAGCTTCGTTTGAGTTAAAAATAAGAGAAATTTTCAGCGCCGCTCTGTATTTATTTTTCTTACTAGGCCCGGATATTTATAACCAAAAACTGCCTGCATTTTATGAACTCATTCAAAAAAATCACCTCAATTCTTGCATTTTTTTTACTAACGTCATTACTAATAATTAATGGCTGTGGCGATAAAGGCGGTGGAACTCCACCCCCTGCCCCTAATCCGTGCGCCAGTAAAACTATTACCGTAACAGGTACAGTAGTAAATACTTCAACCGGCCTCTCCAATGGATCCATAACTGTAACCGGCGCAGGCAGCACTGGTTTTACTTATCAGCTTAACACCGGAGCGTTTCAGGCTGGTGCAAGTTTTACAGGTTTAGCCGCAGGCACTTACACTGTTACAGCAAAAGATACAGATGGTTGTACAGGTTCAAATACATTTACAGTTACTGACCCCTGTGCTGCAAAAAATATAACTGTTACTGCAGTAATTGTAAATGCAGGTGTAGGTTTATCTAACGGATCAATAACAGCAACAGCAACCAACAGTACAGGTTTTACTTACCAGTTAAATACCGGCACATTTCAGGCATCGGGAACATTTACGGGGTTAGCAGTGGGCACTTATAATATTACTGCAAAAGATGCAGATGGTTGCTTAAAAACACAAAGCTTTACTGTAAACGATATTTGTGCTGCAAAAACAATTACAATAACTGCAACCATAGTAAATGCAGGCACCGGTTTGTCAAACGGATCAATTGCAGCAACTGCAAGTGGCAGCACTGGTTTTACTTATCAATTAAACAGTGGCGCATTTCAGGCTTCAGGTACATTTACCGGGTTGGCAGTTGGTAATTATAATGTTACTGCAAAAGATTTAGATGGTTGTTTAAAAACACAAAGCTTTACTGTAAATGATATTTGTACAGCAAAAACAATAACTGTTACAGCAACTGTTACAAGTGCAGGCCCGGCTGCCGGCGCAACTAACGGGTCAATTGCTGCAACTGCAAGTGGCAGCACCGGTTTTACTTATCAGTTAAACAATGGTGCATTCCAGGCTTCCGGTACATTTAATTCGTTAGCAGCAGCAACTTATAATATTACTGCTAAAGATGTGGATGGTTGTTTAAAAACACAAAGTTTTACTGTAACTGCAGACCCCTGCCTTGGTAAAACTTTAACCATAAGTGCAGTTACCACAGGCTCCGATAAATGTGCAACAACAGGTACCGGCACCATTACAATTACTGCCGGCGGCGGTACAGGTTTTACTTATCAACTAAATACCGGTACTTTTCAGGCTTCAAATGTTTTTACCGGCCTTGCAGTAAACACTTATAATATTGCTGCAAAAGATGCAGACGGTTGCATTAAAACAGGAACCGCATCTGTAGCTGCAGCTCCTGCAGGTACAAATTTCACTGCTGTAAAAGCAATACTGCAAACCAATTGTGCACTAAGCGGTTGCCATAGTGGCTCCAGCCCAACAGGCGGATTAAATTTTACAGTTGATTGCACAATAGTTAGCAGTTGGGATCGTATAAAAGCCAGGGCAGTTGATGCGCCAACAAGCATGCCGCCAGCGCCAAACCCACAGTTATCTGCACCAGATAAACAAAAAATATTAGACTGGATTGCGGCAGGTCACGGCTTTACAAATTGATATGAAAAACACATGAGAATAAAAAGTGCAGCAAAATTCTGTTGCACTTTTTTATTTTGCATCAAACCAAATTTTATTTTCGTCATTCCAGTCGCCATTGTAATTTATAGTAAGCTCCTCTCCTTTTTCGATTGCCCTTACCGTTTGCACAACAATTACATCATCATCATAATCCATAATGTATTCGCAATTGCTTTTGTAGCTATGGTTGTACATTGGTATTAAACCCAATGCCATACAACATTTGTCTTTCTCTTTTCCCCATTCAAAAATATAATCGTGTAATTTGGTTTTATCCAAATGTTGGCGGTCATCATTATCCATAACAATAACTGGCGAAATTTCTATAATTATATCAGCCGCAATTTTTTCTTTTGTAAACACTCCCCTGCTGGCATAACTGGTTTTATCTACATACAAATACGGCTTAAGCATAACTTTTGGTTAAGATTAAAATGGTAAATTGCAAAATCATTACAGGGCAAATTTAATAACAAAGTACCTATGGCACTGGAATTTGAACAAATATCGCTGCAGCAAAAATTTGATGAAGTAATTGCATCTGAAAATAAATTGCAGATACAGGATTTTTTAAATCACCAGAACATCAGCGATGTTGCAGATTTAATTTATGATAATGAAGATTTCGAAAATCAAATTATCTCCCATCTTTCTATACACCGGGCAGTAAGTGTTTTTAAAATTTTAGAACTGCCTGCGCAAAAAAGGATCATACACGATTTACCGCCTTTTAAAACAGCCGAACTTTTAAACGAACTCCCACCCGATGACCGTACTTCATTTTTAAGTGAATTACCGGGTAATGCGGTAAGAGAATTGGTAAAAACATTAAACCCTGATGAAAGAAAAATAACATTGTCGCTTTTGGGTTACCCCGAAAATAGTGTAGGCCGCTTAATGACACCGGATTATGTGTATGTGTACGAACACGACAGCATAGAAGATGTTTTTAATACCATACGCCGCTATGCAAAAAGCAGCGAAACTATTGATGTATTGTATGTTTTAAATGATAAAGGCGAATTGCTGGATGATATAAGAATCAAGGATTTTATTATGGCTGCGCCGGAAAAAAAAGTAAGCGATTTGATGGATGGCCGTTTTATTTCTTTACATGCACGAAGACGACCAGGAAGTAGCCAGCGAAGTTTTTAAAATGAATAACCGTGTAGCCTTACCTGTGGTTAGCAAAAGTAATAAGTTGCTGGGCATTGTAACTATTGATGATGTGCTTTGGGTGGCAGAAGAAGAATACAGTGAGGATATACAAAAGATTGGTGGTACGCAGGCACTTGATGAACCGTATTTGGATGTACCGCTTTTAAAATTATACAAAAAAAGAATTATCTGGCTGCTGATACTTTTTGTAGGAGAAACTTTGACCATTGCTGCCATGTCGGGGTTTCAAAAAACGCTGGAGCAATTACTGGTACTTTCTGCTTTTATTCCTTTAATAATTTCAAGCGGTGGCAACAGTGGTTCGCAGGCTGCTACATTAATTATACAGGCTTTGGCATTGGGCGAAATAAAAATTGCCGACTGGTGGCATTATTGCAAAAAGAGAAATTATTTCGGGTATATTAATGGGAGTTACGCTGGGTATAATGGGATTTTTTATAGTTTTTGGCGGCTATCATTTGTTTGATTTATTTGGTGCTCATTATATAAGAATTGGTTTTGCCATTGGTATTGCAATTATTGGTGTGGTGCTGTGGGGCACCATGATGGGATCTATGTTACCACTGTTATTAAAAAAATTAGGTGCCGATCCTGCAACCTCATCTACCCCATTTATTGCCACATTGGTAGATGTTACCGGTTTGCTGATTTATTTTTCGGTGGCGTATTTGTTTTTAAAGGGGGTGTTGTTGTGAGGATTAGAGCTTGCAATTTTAATCACCCGAAATTATTTGCTGTAACTTTTCTTTGTTGTCTTTGTAAGTTTCTAGTTCTCCTATTTTGGACAAAGTGTAACTTCTCAAAAAATCATTTGGTGTGTCGCAGTGATTTGTATTTTTATTTTTAACGTTGTGCCCAATTGCTTGGATAGTCCTGATAATTCCCCAAGGAATTTCCCACCAGCCAAGCAATGCAGTTTTTGTTAAAGCACTTTTATTTGCTTTGTCTAAACAGTTGGGGCAACCAATCTTTAATTTATTAATGTATTGAGTAAATAGAATAAAACTCATTACTTCGCTTGTCATTGTTGCATTTAATGCAATGTGAGAAGTTCCACAAGTGGGACAGTTAAGTTGCCTTATAATATTGCAATACTTGTCAATTTCTTCAATCGTGTAAGATTTATTTTGTGCTTCCAAACCCTTTATAACACTTGTGTCAAGTTTGCGTCTTATAATTTCTTCTTTAATAACTTCCAAAGCCTCTGGTGTCAAGCCAACAGCATCTGTTGTTACAGCTTGTATAAGTTCAGCATCTGTTTTTCGTTGATAATTTTCATCTTACAAATTGAATGTCTATTCCCGTACTCATTTTATTATTTTGATGTTTGTTTAAAAATTGCAATTAACTATTGCATCGCCCCACTCACACCCGATGCCACACCATATTTACTCTTCTTTACATGAGCCCTCCATGCACCAACAGCAAACCGCCTGGTGTAACAAACCTTAAATAAATTATCAAACTCCGTATCTAAAATATTTGCCTGCGGATAATTAGTTACACCTGCTTTTTTAATATAATCCGGCACGGTATTACTGTGGCCTACAATTAAAATGGTTTTATTAAAATCGCCATGTGCTGCTATTTTATTAAAAAGATCAATACCATTTTCATCGGCATTGTAATGCACAGTGTCGATACCTAATTGCAAACGCATACTGTCTGCTGTCATTTGTGTACGTTTAAACTGGGTAACATAAATACGTTTTATATTTTTATTTTTTAGGGTCCTCATTAAATCGCCTGCTCTTTTATAACCGTTGGTGGTTAACACCGGATCGGTACCGGCTTCTTTTTCAGCATGGCGTACAAAGTATAAATTGGTTTTTGCAGATACACCGGCAGGTATTTGTGCAGCAGCTGTGCTTATAAAAAATAGCGGTAGCAAAAAAGAAATAAAAATTTTCATACAATAAATTGAATATCCAATTTAAGCCAATTAATTGTAATACCCACAATAGCCCCCGGCCTTGTGCCGTTAATGCTGCAAATTTGCTAATTTGCACCTTAAATTAATAAAGCGCATACGCTTCAATTAAAGTTGAATAAAGCGTTTCAGCTGAAGAGTGCGACGCCAATGAAGATTGGCTTTATTCTTTGGCCGGGCAAAAAAAAATAAAATATCATCTTCGTTGCAATCTTCTCCATTTCCCTCTCCGCCAGCTGGCGGAAGGATAGGTGGGGCAGGGATTGGGCAATAAAATTTAAAAATTATGTGTGGAATTGTTGGTTACACCGGCCCTCGTGAGGCATATCCGATAGTAATTACTGGTTTAAAACGTTTAGAATACCGTGGCTACGACAGTACCGGCGTGGCACTTTTAAACGGTGGCTTAAAAGTGTATAAAAAGAAAGGCCGTGTGGCCGACCTGGAAGAAAATATTATTGGTAAAGATTTACACTCCAACATTGGCATTGGCCATACCCGTTGGGCAACGCATGGCGAACCCAGCGACAGAAATGCCCATCCTCATACTTCTAAAAGTGGCAAACTGGCCATGATACATAATGGCATTATTGAAAACTATGCTCAAATAAAAAAAGAACTTTTAAATAAAGGCTATGCTTTTACCAGCGATACGGATACCGAAGTGTTATTAAATTTTATTGAAGAGATTAAAAAAAATAACGAGTGTAATTTAGAAGAAGCAGTAAGAGTAGCCTTAAAAAGAATTACAGGTGCGTATTGTATTTTATTAATTGATGAAGATGATCCGCAAACAATTATTGCGGCAAGTAAAGGCAGCCCGCTGGTAATTGGTGTGGGCAAAGGCGAACATTTTTTAGGCAGCGATGCAAGCCCCATGTTAGAATACACCAAAGAAGTAGTGTATGTAAATGATTACGAACTGGCCATTGTTAGGCCTGATGAATTGATATTGAAAAATTTGGGTAACGAAAAAATAACTCCGTTTATTACCAAGTTGGATATGGAGCTGGCAGCAATAGAAAAAGGCGGCTACGACCATTTTATGCTGAAGGAAATTTTTGAACAGCCCAGCACTATTCATGATTGTTTACGTGGAAGATTAGATGCAACTGCCAGCACCATTACCATGAGTGGCGTTATGAATAATATTGAGCATTTTAAAAATGCACAGCGCATAATTATTGTTGCATGCGGTACCAGCTGGCACGCCGGACTGTTAGCCGAGTATGTTATTGAAGAACTGTGCCGCATTCCGGTTGAAGTGGAATATGCAAGTGAGTTCCGCTACCGTAACCCGATTGTAAATAAAGGCGATATTATTATTGCCATTAGCCAAAGTGGCGAAACTGCAGATACTTTGGTTGCCATTGAAAGAGCAAAAGAAAATGGCGCCATTATTTTTGGAATTGTAAATGTAGTAGGTTCGTCAATTGCACGGATAAGCGATGGCGGTGCATATACACATGCCGGGCCCGAAATTGGTGTAGCTTCTACTAAAGCTTTTACCGGGCAGCTTGCTGTAATTATGATGATGGCTTTAAAAATTGCAAAAGAAAAAGGCACTATCACTGATGAACGCTATAATAATTTATTGATGGAATTAGATGCCGTACCCGAAAAAGTGGATGCCATTTTAAAAAGTGCTGATCTGTTAAAAGCCATTGCAGAAAAATATAAAGGTGCAGGCGATGCGTTATTTTTAGGAAGAGGATATAATTTTCCTATTGCATTGGAAGGTGCTTTAAAACTTAAAGAAATTAGTTACATACATGCCGAAGGCTACCCTGCCGCCGAAATGAAACATGGCCCCATTGCTTTGGTGGATGAAAACCTGCCCGTAATTTTTGTGGCTACCAAAGACAGCTACCACGAAAAAATTGTAAGCAACATGCAGGAAATAAAAGCCCGTAAAGGAAAAATAATTGCCATTATTACCGAAGGCGATGAAGTTATCCCCGGCCTTGCCGATGATGTTTTTTATGTGCCTGCCGCCGATGAAATTATTGCACCAATGCTAAGTACTATTCCTTTGCAATTACTCAGTTACTATGTGGGTATTGCAAAAGGTGTGGATGTAGATAAGCCGAGAAATTTGGCGAAGAGTGTAACGGTGGAGTAAAAGCCCCCTCCGCCCCCTGAAGGGGGAACCCGGATTGCTACATTATTTGTTTTATTTTTTCGCTTATATTGCAGGAAGCTTTATTTTGGTAACGGACATTTGTTCATTGGGCATCATCGTGGAGTTTATACTGAGGAACGAAGTATCACTCACTTGTACGTTATACCTTTATTCAGCTAAGCATTCAATTCAAAATATCTTTTCAGTAAACAATTTGAATGCTGTTTCAAAATAATAATAATTTAACTAACTAAGTTCTCCGCCGCGGCGGAGACAGGGGCATGAACATCATTCAAAAAACATCCGGTTAATAACCTCGGCTACAATTTTGTAGCACCACAATATATTCCCAAAGGAAAAGATGAATACCATTTACGCAACAAACAAAACCGCAATGGTATCAGCTACCGTAAATTATCGGCGCTGGAAATTGAAGTGCTGGTACGTAACCGCAATACTTCCGATGATTGGAATAATATTTTAGTCTCCTCATTTTTTAATGCCGAGTTAGTAAAGAACTGTAAATTTTTTGGTTTAGTAAGAATAGGAAAATTAGAACCCTTCTACCTGGAGTTTCATAATTTAAGAATGGCAGTGGGTTTATACAACAGCACCATCATCAGTTGCGATTTTGGCAATAATGTTTGTATGGATAATGTTAATTATTTGAGCCATTATATTATTGGCAACGAAGTAATGATTGCTAATGTAAACGAACTGGCCTGCACCGATCATGCAAAATTTGGTAACGGTATTATTAAAGAAGGCGAAGATGAAAAAGTAAGGGTGTGGATGGAATTGTGTAATGAGAACGGCGGCAGAAGTGTATTGCCTTTTAATGGCATGCTGCCCGGCGATGCTTATTTGTGGAGCAAATACAGGGATGATGATGCCTTGCTGAATAAATTTAAAGAATTTACTGAAAACAGGTTTGATAAACTAACGAGGTTACTATGGAAAAATTGGCGACCGAACGGTTATAAAAAATTGTAAAATTATAAAAGATGTATGGGTGGGCACCGATGCTTATTTTAAAGGTGCCAATAAATTAAAAAACCTTACGGTTAACAGTGATGAAAACCGCACTTCTCAAATTGGTGAAGGCTGCGAATTGGTAAACGGTATTGTAGGTTATGGCTGCAGGATATTTTATGGTGCAAAAGCAGTGCGTTTTGTAATGGCATCGCATTGCCAGTTAAAATATGGAGCAAGGTTAATCAATTCTTATCTCGGCAACAACTCCACCATTTCCTGCTGCGAAGTATTGAACTCTTTAATTTTTCCGGCACACGAGCAGCATCATAACAATTCTTTTTTATGTGCAGCAGTTGTAATGGGGCAAAGTAATATTGCGGCAGGTGCAACTATTGGCAGCAATCATAACAGCCGTGCAGCAGATGGTGAAATAGTTGCAGGCCGTGGTTTTTGGCCGGGGCTGTGTGTAAGTTTAAAACACAATTCAAAATTTGCTGCGTTTACAATTATTGCTAAAGGCGATTTTCCGGCAGAGTTAAATATTCGTGTGCCATTTAGTTTAGTAAGTAATGATGTAAGTAACGATGAGTTATTGGTAATGCCAGGTTACTGGTTTATGTACAACATGTATGCGCTGGCACGTAATGCACAGAAGTATATTGACCGTGACAGAAGAACAGAAAAAATACAACATATGGAATATGATTTTTTAGCACCCGATACCATCAACGAAATTTTTGACGGCTTACAAATTTTACAAAAATTAAAACCTGATGCAGATGGCACTGCAACAATTAACGGCTGGGAAAACACTGACCGCACTACAAAAATTTTAAAAGTACCGCAGTCGATTGCAATATTTAAAGAACTGATTCAGTATTATGGTACCATGGAAATATTAAATCATTTACAAAAAAATAAATTTGCCGATTTTGAAGCATTTAAAAAATCACTCTCTGCCAAAATACAAAGAAGTGAATGGCTTAATATTGGCGGGCAACTGATACAAAAAACTGCTGTAGAAAATTTAAGAACGAAATATAAAATCGGGCAAAGTAAAAAGCTGGGATGATATGCATAATTTTTACCGCCAGCAGGGAGAAGCCTACACTGCCGATAAATTAAATCATGGTTATACTTCGTTATTAGAAATATTAAACATTAGCCCCAAACAATTTACGCCTGCTTTTTTTAAACAATTATTGCAAAAGGCATTGGACACCAAAGAATGGATGTGCAAAGGCATTTACAACAGCCGTGCAAAAGACTACAGCAATCCCTTTAAAAAAATGGTGTACGATACCAATGAAGAAATGAATAAAGTGGTGGGACGATTAGAAGACAACAGTTTTATTCAACAGCAATTGGGGGACCTGGAAGAAATGAAGAAATTGGTAAAGTCAGTTGCCAGAAAATTAAAATTGTGATGTTTGTGTAATTACTCCATCCATTTCATCCCTTATAAAAATTATAACATGAAAAAAATATCATTGATCATTATTGCTTTTGCAATAGTTGGTTTGCTTAATGCACAAAATACACAGCCCGGTTGTTTCCCTTTTCCAAAAACAATTTCAGTTACAGGCAGTGCCGAAATGGAAGTTATACCTGATGAAATTTATGTGCAGGTAGATTTAAGAGAATACAAGAAAAAAGGAGAAGAAAAAAAAGAACTGGATAAAATTAAAACTGATTTTTTAGCTAACTGCAAAGCGGTGGGCATTGCGGACAGCAATATTGCCGTGGCATCCTATGATGGTTATAACATGTCATCAATTTGGAGGCGTAGAAAAAAAGATCCGGATCTATTCGCTTCTATTACTTATCAATTAAAATTCAACAACACAAAATTAATTGATGAACTGGTTAACCGGCTTGATGATGAGGCCACCAGCAACTTTAGTATTACCAGGACTTCTCACAGTAAAATAATAGAATTTAGAAAGCAGTTAAAAATTATGGCAGTTAAAGCCGCTAAAGAAAAAGCGTTGTATTTATCAGAATCTGTAAATGAAAAATTAGGTGAAGCCATTACAATTGTGGAGCCGGAAGAATCTTTAAGTTCTGATGTACTTTCCCAAGTAAGAATTAGAGGATCTAATAGTGTTTACTCAAATGCTTTTTCAAAATCAGACGGATTTAATATAAATGATAATGGAGTAGATTACAGAAAAATTAAATTACGTTTTGAAGTAAAAGTATTGTACGCTTTAAAATAAATACATTTAGTTAATATTTTATTGAAGGCAGTCCTGCAAAGGCTGTCTTCTTAATTAAAACTTATATTTGCTGCTTAAATTTAAAAATGAAAAAATTTCTTTTTAGCATTCTGTTCATCGGTGTTGTATTTGCCGCAAAAAGCCAAACCATTGCTCAAATAAAAAAAGTACTGGATACTACCAGTAATCCTATTGGCTTTGTAAAATATGTATTGAAGAAAAAATATTTTATTGATACGGTGGCAGTAGTTACCACCAGCAATTTTATGGGCAAAGCCGATAGCCTGGCTTACAAAGGAAAAGTAGGAAAAGTATATGGCCCGTTTAAAGGCGAAAAAATATTGGTGAAAATTTTAGCCAAGGTGCCCAATACATTTTATCATGTTAGCCATATTGTGTTAGATACTTCAACTTACAGTTTTCGTTTTGCCTCTTCACTGGCAGACAGTATTATAGAAAAAATACAATCGGGCAGAGAAAGTTTTGCATCAATGGCAAGTACTTACAGTGCCGATTACATGTCTGCAGTTAAAGGCGGCGATTTAGGCTGGTTTGTACGGGGTGTTATGCTGCAGCAGCTGGATGAAGCCGTATCTAAACATAAAAAAGGAGAAATGTTTACCGTATGGACAGCAGCAGGGTTGCACATTGTAAAAATTGCCGACAACCCCAAAAAAGATGTGGGCTATGCGTTGATGTTACGGGTGATTTTGTAAGTCACTTGCGAGAGAATTGCAGCAGATAAACTGAAGTTAAAAATTATTCCGCTTTATTATTGGCAAAATAAGCAACTGCCAGTTCGTACCCTTTCAACCCTAAGCCGCTGATAACTCCTTTTGCTTTTGCAGAAACATGAGAAATTTTTCTGAACTCTTCTCTTCCAAAAATATTAGAAATATGCACTTCAATAACAGGAGTTGTTATTGCTGCAATAGCATCGCCAATGGCAACAGAAGTGTGCGTATAACCACCGGGATTAAAAATAATACCTTCATCAGTATAACCAACCCGTTGCAATTCATTTATCAATTCACCCTCTACATTACTCTGAAAATAAACTAAACTCCACTGTTGAATATTTTTTTCAGTCTTCAAAAAAAGTATCAAAATTTTCTCCGCCATACACATCCACTTCTCGTTTACCAAGCAGGTTTAAGTTAGGTCCGTTGATGATTGCAATTTTCATACTGCTAAGTTCACTAATTAATATTAATTCGTGTAATTCATTTCAGTTGGTGTAATTAGTTTTAATTCGTGCAATTAACTTCAATTCCCATTAATAAGAGAAATAAAGTCATCAAACAAATACCTGCTGTCGTGTGGCCCGGGTGTAGCTTCGGGATGATACTGAACAGAAAATGCAGGCTTATCTTTCAGGCGGATGCCTTCAATACTCTCGTCATTTAAATTAACATGGGTTATCTCCACATTGGCATTTGCTTTTACAGCTTTAGGGTCTACGCCAAAACCATGGTTTTGTGTAGTAATTTCACTTTTGCCACTAATAATATTCTTTACCGGATGGTTTAAACCGCGGTGGCCGTGATGCATTTTAAAAGTAGGAATATCATTCGCCAGCGCCAGCAACTGATGGCCTAGACAAATTCCAAATAAAGGTTTTTTAGCAGCTAAAATTTGTTTTACTGTTGCAATAGCATAATCCATGGGCGCAGGGTCGCCGGGGCCGTTACTTATAAAATAGCCATTGGGTTTAAATGCTTCCAATTTCTTCAAAACTTGTTTTTGCCGGATGCACTTTTACATAAGCGCCTCTCTCTACCAAGCAATTTAAAATATTTTTCTTTATCCCAAAATCTAATACTGCAACTCTTAAATTACTTTTTTCATCTCCCAAAAAATATTCTTCATTGGTACTAACAGCTGATGCCAGTTCCAATCCATCCATCGAAGGCACTTTTTTTAATGCAGCCTTCAACTGTTCTGTATCTAATATTTCAGAAGATATAATGCAATTCATAGCACCCTGTGTACGTATATGCGCCACCAAAGCCCTGGTATCAATACCATCAATGGCCACTACATCTTGTGCTTCAAAATATTCCTGCAGCGATGCATCAGCCATAAAGCGGCTGTATTTATCTTCCAGGTTGCGGCCAATCACTGCTTTTACTTTTACACTGTCGCTTTCTACATCTGCAGCCTTTATACCATAGTTGCCTATATGCACACTGTTCATTATTAAAACCTGGCCATAATAACTGGGGTCGGTAAATACTTCCTGGTAACCCGTCATCCCGGTATTAAAACATACTTCGCCGGTGGCAGTACCAATTTTGCCAAAGGCTTTACCATAAAAAATATTACCGTCTTCTAAAATTAAAATTGCAGGCTTAGTGTGGGTGGTCGACATATTTTAAAAGTTTTGCAAAGAAAGCAATTCAATTGCGTAATGAACAAATAAAATTTTTCACATTTTGTTTTTTATGCGTCATGACGGTTCTAAACCGTCAGACGCATAAAAAAACTCCGATAATAATATCAGAGTTTTATAAACAGTTAGTTTCAAATTATGCTTTTTCTTCTGTAGCTGTATCAGTAGTTGTTTCAGCAGCAATAGCAGTTTCTTCAGTTGCTTTCTTCTTAGCACCACCAGCCCTACGTGTTTTTTTAGCAGGTTCAGCAGCTGCACCAATTCCTTTACCATAAATTTCGTTAAAATCAACTAATTCAATCATTGCAATTTCTGCATTATCACCAACCCTTGCACCCAATTTAATAATACGGGTATAACCACCGGGGCGGCTTGCAACTTTTGGTGCAACAACAGTAAATAATTCTTTTACAGCATCTTTATCATTCAGGTAACTAAACACAATACGGTGATTGTGCATAATAGCTTCTTTGCTTGATGTGTTTTTTGTTTTAGTAATTAGTGGCTCAATATAAGTACGTAAAGCTTTTGCTTTTGCTAAAGTAGTAGTAATTCTTTTATTGAGTAATTAACTGGCAACCTAAGTTCATCAATAACGCTTTTCTGTGAGAAGCCGTTCTGCTAAGGTTATTGTTTTTGTTTCCGTGACGCATGACATTTTTGTTTTAAAATTTCCTCTGCACCGTGTCAGGAATTGCAGAGTACTTGAGTTATAAAATCTCCAGTTCTCCGCCGCTAGCGGAGCGGAGGGGTTTACTCATCATCCAATTTCAACTTGCTCAAATCCATTCCAAAGCTCAAACCTCTTTCATGCAACACCTGCTCAATTTCACTTAAAGATTTCTGGCCAAAGTTTCTAAATTTCATCAGGTCTTCCTGCTCGTATTGAACCAATTCGCTTAAAGAATTAATTTTAGCAGCTTTCAAACAATTAAAGGCACGTACAGAAAGATCCAAATCTTCCAATGGTGTCTTCAACATTTTACGTAATTGCAAAGTTTGTTCATCCACCAAATCTTCTTTCTTATCTTCTTTAGTATCAAAAGTGATGTTTTCATCAGTAATGATCATCAGGTGCTGTATTAAAATACGGCTCGCCTGCTTTACTGCTTCTTCCGGGTGAATGGTACCATCCGTAACCACTTCCATAATCAATTTTTCAAAATCGGTACGCTGCTCCACACGGGTATTTTCAATAGTGTATTTTACATTCTTTATCGGAGTGTAAATAGCATCAACAGGAATATATCCAAAGTGAGAACTCTTTTCTTTATTTTCTTCTGCAGGTACATAACCACGGCCTTTACCAATAGTTATTTCAATATCTAATTTAGCACTGCTGTCCATTGTGCATATAAGCAGTTCAGGGTTCATTACTTCAAACGAAGGAGAAGCTTCACCAATCATAGCAGCAGTAAACTCAGTTTTGTTTTTAATAGAAAGCGTAACTTTTTCCACGTTAATATCATGCTCTACTTTTCTTTTAATCCGAACCTGCTTAAGGTTAAGGATAATTTCAGTTACATCTTCGGTAACACCTTTAATAGTTGCAAACTCATGATCGGCACCAACAATGTTAATACCAATAATAGCATACCCTTCTAAAGAGTTTAATAAAACCCTGCGTAAGGCATTACCAATAGTTACACCGTAACCAGGCTCAAGCGGACGAAATTCGAAGTTGGCTTCAAATTCAGTTGCTTTTTGAAGAACGATTTTATCAGGCTTAACAAAATTTAAAATTCCCATTTTATTTTGTTGTTTAAATGTTTACAATTTTTTTACTAAAAAGCTCAAAGCTATTAGCTAAAAGCTCACAGCTTATTTAGAGTACAATTCCACAATCAATTGCTCCTTAATATTTTCAGGAACACTTTCTCTTTCAGGATAAGCAATAAAAGTACCTTTTACTTCAGCCTCACTCCAGTCTAACCAGCTAAACTTAGCATTTTTGCCACGCAAATTACCACTGATAGAAGTGTTGGCAGCACTCTTATTTTTTAAACCAATAACATCACCTGGTTTGCAGCTGTAAGATGGTACATTAAGTACTTCACCATTTACGGTAACATGCTTGTGAGATACCAACTGGCGTGCAGCCTGGCGGCTTGGCGCAATACCCATTCGAAAAACAGTATTGTCCAAACGGGCTTCTAATAATTTAATAAGGTTTTCACCGGTAACGCCTTTTCTTCGTGCAGCTTCGTCAAATGTTTTACGGAATTGTTTTTCAAGCAAACCATAAGTGTATTTAGCTTTTTGCTTTTCTCTTAACTGTAAAGCATATTCGCCTAAAGTTTTACGCTTACGTGTAGCGCCGTGCATACCCGGAGGGTTGCTGTTTTTTGTTAACCATTTACCATTACCGGTAATCGGTTCTCCAAAAATTCTGGAAATTTTTGTTTTGGGGCCTGTGTAACGTGCCATAATTGTAGTACTGGTCTTTTAGTGTCGGTGCATCATTATAAAGACCTTTTAAAATGAATAATGCACCCAGTTAATAATATTGCTTATAATTATATAAACTCCAAAAGTCCCCTTTAGGGGATTTAGGGGTATTATACTCTTCTCTTCTTTGGAGGACGGCAACCATTATGTGGTAGCGGAGTAACGTCTTTAATCATTGCTACTTCAATGCCATTTTGAGATAAAGAACGGATAGCACCTTCACGGCCGCTGCCTGGTCCTTTTACATATACATCTACTCTTTTTAAACCTGCATCCACTGCAGTTTTAGCTGCATCGGCACCCGCCATTTGTGCAGCATAAGGAGTATTTTTCTTACTGCCCCTAAAACCCATTTTACCTGCACTGGACCATGATATAACCTGGCCCTGCTTATTGGTTAAACTAATAATAATGTTGTTGAAACTTGCTACAATGTGAGCATCGCCGTAGCTATCTACTTTTACTACTCTTTTTTTTGAAGCTGCTTTTGCTCCCTGGGCTTTACCAGCCTGCGCTTTTGCCATAATTAATTTTAAATTAGGTAATCTTTAAAAATATATTCCGTTTTTTCGGAACTGAACCAACCCTCCTGCTGACTTATAAAGCGATCCGGCGTTTGTTCAAAATAAATAAGTCTTTATAAAAGCTCAAAGCTAATAGCTCACAGCTATTAGCTTATTGTTACTTCTTCGCTACTTTCTTTTTACCGGCAACTGTCTTACGCTTACCTTTTCTTGTACGGCTGTTAGTACGTGTACGTTGGCCACGTAAAGGCAAACCTTTACGATGACGTAAACCACGGTAACAGGCAATATCAAGCAAACGCTTAATGTTCATCTGGGTTTCACTACGTAAAGCACCTTCAGTTTTAAATTCATTATTGATAATGTTACGGATGGCAGTTTGCTCATCATCATTCCACTGGTTAACTTTTTTATTAAAGTCAATACCTGCTTTCGTTAAAATGTATTGTGCAGTTGAACGGCCAATACCATATATGTAGGTAAGTCCTATTTCGCCTCTTTTATTTTTTGGTAAATCTATACCGGCAATACGAGCCATATTTTTATTTTAGATTTTTGATTTGCGATTTTAGATTGCTGATAGTTGCTAATTGTTATTTTCTTAAATCTGAAATCTACAATCCGCAATCTACAATCAGTACTTATCCTTGCTTTTGCTTAAAACGTGGATTTTTTTTGTTAATCACATACAGCCTGCCTTTTCTTCTTACAATCTTACAATCGGCACTGCGTTTTTTAATAGAAGCTCTTACTTTCATGATCTTGTTTTTTGCTAGTGAAGCTAGTTGAATGAAGTGAACTATTCACACATTACGATTCACCCCTCACGATTATTATTTATACCTGAATATTATTCTTCCTCTTGTTAAATCATAAGGGCTCATTTCCACCCCTACTTTATCCCCCGGCAAAATGCGTATGTAGTGCATCCTCATTTTACCCGAAATTGTCGCCAAAATTTCATGGCCATTCTCTAACTTTACCTTAAACATAGCATTGCTCAGCGCTTCTACTATTGTTCCGTCTTGTTTAATAAGTGCCTGTTTAGCCATAAATTTGGGAGCGCAAAGATAAGAAGATAAATTTAATATTTATAAACAAAATTGCGATATTTACAAACAAATCAAATATTTCCCCCATGAAAAAGACATTTTTAGCCGTTTTAGTATTGATATCAATTGCCATTTCCTGCAAAAAAACCACCACCCCCGTAGTTGCAGACTCTCAAAAATACATGAGTTTTACTGCCGGCAGCACCTGGACCTACGAAACCCAAAACAATATTGCGGCCACCACCACCACAAATATTGTTACCTCCACCAACCGTGATTCAACAATAGAAGCTAAAATATACCATGTTTTTACAAACAGCAATGGCGCACCAAACGACTATTACAATATTACCCAAAACGATTACTGGACGTTTAAAAATCTTTCTGCCTCCCAGGGCATTAGCCCGGTAGCCACCATTTATTTAAAAGATAATGCCGCAGTAAACATCAGCTGGAGCCAGGTTGTAAATGTACCCGTTAGCGGTTTTCCTGCACCTGTACCAGTAACCTTTACCAACACCATTGCCGAAAAAGGAATTACCCGTACAGTAAATGGAAAAGCATATACCGATGTCATTCGTACCACTACCACTATTGCAGTACAGGGTTTACCACCCGGTTCTATCACTACCGATATACAATCGTACTATGCCGCAAAATATGGCTTAATAGAAAGTAAGTACAAAATAAATATCCCTTTACTTACAGTTAATACTGATCAAAATACAGTGTTGAAGAGTTCGGATATTAAGTAGGGTTTTATTTAAGATTTCAGAAAGTTGTTTCGATGGTGTTTTTATGAGATGGTATTTCTGATATTTTTACATCACCGCTAAACAGCATGCTGCACATATACATGCATCCATGACTTTTCAGCCTTGACCCAAAACTATTTTTAGCGTCCGGACATTTGTGGGAAAAGGCACAGAAAACCAATCCTGAATATATTTCGAGATAAAATAACTGAAATGACAACTCAAGTGAGACAATAAAACATTGTCATCAAATCATCTTAATGTTTTTACAAGAAGTTTATATTCGTATTTTTAAGACTACTTTACAATTTATAAGGTGCAAAAAATGATTTCATTAACTGCAAGAGCAATTACAACGCTATAAAAGGAGATTTAAAAAAATATTATGTAACAAACGTTAAATATCAAAGGTTTTGTTTCGGGTATTGATATAGAACCCGATGAATTTATGTTACCGCTTCAAGAGGTGATTGTTAATTCGATTCAGAGTATAGAAGATAAAGTAGACGGTGAAAAGGGAATTATATCAATTAAAGTGATAAGAGGAAAGCAATTGTCATTGAACGGAGAATTTGAGGAACCCTATTTACCAATAGTAGGATTTGAAATTTATGATAACGGAGTAGGTTTTCTTACTGAAAGGTATGAAGCATTTAACGATGCTTTTACTGACATAAATAAAAAGAAAGGTTGCAAAGGCGTTGGCAGATATACTGTATTGGCTTGTTTCGGTAGCATGGATGTAAATAGCACATTTATAGAAAATGAAAACTGGTATAATAGAACTTTCAAGTTTGATGAAATTAATGGGGTAACTCCTGAGAGTGAGGAAAGTTTGAAGCCATTAAATGATGGGCAATTAAAAACAGTTATTAAACTTAACAATTATAAAAAGCCATTTCAAGATTTAATTAATAAAAATAGAATTCAGTTAGAACAAATTGCAGAGAATATAATACAGCATTGCTTATTGTATTTCATCAGTGAAGAAATACCTTACATAAGATTATATAATGAAAACGAACCAGAGAAATCAATTTTTCTAAATGATCTATACCGTAATGTAGTAAAATTTGATAAAGAGGTTAAGAGTCTGAAATTAAAAAACCTTGAACAATCTTTTAATCTAAATTATCTTAGAAATTACAATAATAAAACACATTCATTTCATCTTTGCGCCAATAAAAGAGAGGTTGGAAAAAAGACAAGTGTTTCAAATTATATACCTTCATTTGTCCAGGGTTTGCAAGACGAAAATGAGAAAAAATATTTTTTATCCGTTTATGTAACAGGAGATTTTCTCGACGAAAAAGCAAACAATCAACGAAATAAATTTGGCATCCCTCAAAAGGAAGAAGATAAAAGTTCGTTTGATGCAATTAGTCTGGAAGAATTGCTAAGAGATGTTTCAGACAATGTAAGAAGAGAATATTCTGAATGGATTACTTCTGCAGTAAAGGAAAAAAATCAGCGTATCGAAAACTACATTTTAAACCCCGAAAAGCCACGACTTGCCTACAGGCATTTGTTAAGTGTAGAAAATGTTTTTGATGACATTCCTGCAACCGCTACTGATGAAAGGTTGGAATCAGAATTGCACAAAAAAATATTTTCACTTGAACAGAAAAGAAGCAAAGCATTTGAAAAAGCATTTGCAAAAAAGAAATACGATAAAAAAGAGTTCAGTGAAATAATTCAAAATGTATTGAAAGAAGAAGCTGCATTTTCAATTGGAAAATTAGCCGATCTAATGATAAGACGTAAAGCTGTAATCAAATTATTTCGTCAATATTTAAATTGGAGAGAAGAAGGTGAATATATGCTTGAAGAAGACTTGCACAACATAATTTTTACAATGGGCGCTGAAACAGTAACAATGCCAAAAGAATTTCACAACCTTTGGTTATTTGACGAACGCCTTAACTTTCATTCATATACAACTTCAGACAGGCCACTTAAAACGAACAAGCATATTTCAGCAGAAAGCAAAAAAGAGACGGATCTTTTAATTTATGATTTCCCTTGGGCTTATACTGATAATCCGAATAAAATAAACTCACTCGTAGTTTTTGAATTCAAAAGACCTGGCAGAGACATGAAAACTGCTAAAGACAAAAAACTTGATTCGCAAGTGGCAGAATATTTTGAAAAATTAATGGAGAGTAAATCAAAAACAGATAAAGGAAAGTTGCTAAACATAGAGGACGCCACTCCAAAATTTGGTTATATAATTTGTGACCTTCATAAAGAACTTGTTGACTATAATATTAAGAACAATTTTTTTAAGAAACCCCCTTATGGCACACTTTATAAAATCAATCCAGAATTAAACCAGTATTTTGAAGTTATGTCGTATGATGCTATGATTGAGTTTGCTGAAAAAAGACATGATGCTTTCTTTCAGGCATTAGGAATCGATAATTTATAAGCGATTATGTTTTACTTCATATTAAGAAAGCTTTAATCAGAAATGAAACTAATGCCCGAACAACAAAACATAGAATACAAACAAAGCTGGCACGATGATTACCTGAAATGGATTTGTGGTTTTGCCAATGCTAGTGGCGGAATTGTTTACATTGGTAAAGATGACAATGGTAAAGTAGTTGGCATTAGCGATTACAAAAAGCTGATGGATGAAATTCCCAATAAAGTGAAAGACCTGATGGGATTTTAGTTGACGTAAACCTGCATGATGAAAAAGGCTTGTACTTTCTTGAAATAATTACGCAGCCCTATGCAGTGCCTATTTCTTTACGTGGCAGGTATTACTACCGCAGCGGAAGTACCAAGCAGGAATTGATTGGTGCTGCACTCACCGATTATTTACTTCGTAAAAGTGGTAAAACATGGGATGAGGTTAGTGAACCCACAGCTAACCTTGATGATATTGACGATGCCAGTTTAAAATCATACATAGCAGCTTCACTTCATGCAGGCAGAATTGCAGATGTGGAAGGATTAAGCAAAAATGATTTGCTTGCCAAACTTCGTTTGACAGATGATAATGGTAACCTTAAAAGAGCAGCCATTGTTTTGTTTGGAGAGAACCCTGGGAAGTTTTTTAATAATTGTGTTGTAAAAATTGGTCGCTTTGGAAAAGACAGCAGCGACATTAGATTCCAGGAGACAGTGGAAGGTAATATTGTTTATTTACTGAAAGAAGTGATGGAACAATTAAACCGGAAATTTTTTACCCGTGCTATTTCATTTGAAGGAATGCAAAGGATTGAAAAAGGCGAGTATCCTATCGCAGCACTTCGTGAAATGTTGCTCAATGCGTTGGTGCATCGAAATTACTTAGGTTCTTCGGTGGTGCAGATGCGTATGTTCGACAATCACTTTAATATCTGGAATGAAGGTGAATTGCCTGCCGGTATTAGTCTGGATTCACTCAAACGGCAACATCCATCACGCCCAAGAAATTTATTGATAGCCGATGTATGTTTCAAAGGTGGTTACATTGATGCATGGGGAAGCGGCACATTAAAAATTATCAGTACCAGCAAAGAGGCAGGATTACCCGACCCTGAAATTATTGAGCAGGACGGCGGCATATTAGTAACCCTGTTTAAAAACAAATATAGTGCTGAACAGCTTAAAAAAATGAACCTGAACGGAAGGCAGTTGGGGGCCGTTCTTTATTTACTCGAAAAAGGTAGTATAACAAATACAGAATACCAGGAGATAAACGGTATATCAAGGCAAACCGCAACCCGTGACTTAAAAGAGCTTGTTGAAAAATTCAAAATATTGCGTCGGGAAGGAATTACCGGGTCGGGAACCAGCTATACTTTGAACGACTCATAAACGACTCAAACGACTCATGAAGGACTCATAATTGACTCAATCCGATGTTGGCTCAGTAGGCTCATAATAGGCTCACAGTTGGCTCAATATATTGGTCGCTTCTATAACGAAAAGATATATGGATGAAAATTTCTCTAATCAAATTCAACTTTTCAAATCTGTTTTTAAAGGCAGAGAAGATGTATTTGCAGTTCGTTGGGAGAAACCTGCCCGTCCGGAAGGCGGGGAAACTAAAAGTGGTTATATGCCCGCCTATTTTTATGACCCTTATATGTATCGGGCACATAAAATAAAGGGCGGCACTTTCCAGAATTATAAAGACAAAACTTATTTAAAACTAACCGATAAGGAAATTGCAAAGCACCTAAACGGTGAACAGCTTATTGGCATTTATCCTTTGCTTTCAGATAACTCTTCATGGTTTTTAGTTGCCGATTTTGATAAAGAAAATTGGATAGCGGAAGCAAAACGTTTATAAAATTTTGTGAGACTAAAGGGCTTCCGGCATATTTAGAGCGTTCTCGTTCTGGCAATGGAGGTCATGTTTGGCTATTCTTTGAACATCCCTATCCGGCAATAAGAAGCAGGAAAATTTTCATTTCAATACTTGAACAATCAGGAGCATTTTCAATGTTCGACAAAGGTTCCAGTTTTGACCGCTTGTTTCCTAATCAGGATTTCCTTTCGGGAAAAGGGTTAGGAAATTTAATTGCACTGCCGCTATTCAAAAAAACATTAGAGCATGGTAACAGTTGTTTTATTGATGTAGATACTTTACAACCAATAAAGGAACAGTTTGAATTTCTGAAAAACATAAAGAGGGTTTCCATTTCAGAATTAGACACATTTTATCAGTCAGTTTCGATATCTATATCTACTCCAATAAAAGCAAGCAATGGGAAATTAATCATCGCATTAAGCAACGAAGCAAGAATCAGTCGTGAAGGAATGACAACTGCATTAATAAATTTTCTGAAAGAAGAACTAAATTTTGCAAGCACAGAGTTTATCATCAAGAAGAAAATAGGAAAGAATACTTTCGGAACTGAACGCTATTTCAAATTTGTTGAAGAAACGGAAAACGAAGTTATTGTTCCAAGAGGTTTCATTGGAAAGTTAATTCGTTTTTGCACGGAGAATAAAATTGAACATGATTTCATTGATGAACGAAAAAAAATAAAATTAATTCCTTATTTATTCAATGCCCAGCTAAGAGACCATCAGCAAACAGTTGTAGAATCAATTGCTAAGAAAGATTTAGGAGTAATTGTAGCACCACCCGGTTCGGGCAAAACAATTGTTGCATTAAAAATAATTTCGGACAAACAGCAACCTGCCTCAATCATTGTTCACAGGAAACAATTAGTTGAGCAATGGAAAGAAAGAGTTGAAACTTTTCTTGGCATTCCAAAAAATGAAATTGGGGAAATCGGACAAGGCAAAAACAAAGTTGGAAAGAAAATCACAATAGCAACAATTCAAAGTTTATCAAAAGAACTTGGAAAAACTGATGCGGAAAATATTCTAACAGCGTTCGGAACAATTATCCTTGATGAGTGTCATCATATACCAGCCGAAACATTTAGAAATACTATTTCAAAACTTCAAACATTTTATCTCTATGGTTTGACAGCAACTCCATTTAGAAAGTACAATGACGGCAAACTAATTTTCATTCATTTAGGCGAAGTAATTACTGAAATCAAATCCAGTGAAATCAGCAATTCACAAAAAGCGAAAATCATTATCAGAAATACAGAACTTGATGTTCCTTATAATTCAAAGACAGACAAGTTTGAAACACTTTCAAAAATCTTAGTTCATGATTCTTCAAGAAACAAACTTATCCTTGAAGATGTGAAGGTCGAAATAAATAAGGGCAAGAAAGTAGTTATTATCACTGAACGAAAAGAGCATATTGATTCGCTATATCAATATCTGAAACAATCGTATGAGGCGATAACCCTAAGTGGAGAAGATTCTGAAATCAATAAAAATTCAAAATGGAAAATTTTAAAAGCCGGAAATTATCAGGCATTAATTACAACCGGACAATTTTTTGGTGAAGGAACTGATTTACAAAATGCAAACTGTTTATTTCTGGTTTACCCGTTTTCATTTGAAGGCAAGCTAATTCAATATATAGGCAGAGTTCAACGTTCCGAAGTAACTCCCACTATTTATGATTATCGTGATATTAAAATTGACTATTTGAATAAATTATTTCTTAAACGAAACACTTATTACAGAAAAATTGATAAGCAAGCAACGCTATTTGATGAGCCAACAGAAGAAATTGCTGATTCAAATAATATTACCACAATTGAGAAGGAAATAAAAATTCCGATTGAAGAAATTGAATTTCGTTATGGCAGCGTTGCTTTTAAACATCTGATTAAGGAAACAAAAGCAGAACTTGAATTTGAAATAGAAAATCTTGAAGTAAGACCTGAGTTCGAAGTTCTGAAACCTTATTTTGCAAAAGCACTTAAATCAAAGAATATAAAAGTTGACATACATGTCGAGTTTGAAAATAGTAAACTGGTTTCTCAGTTGGCAACTTCTGCTGATATTGAGAAAATAAACCGGGAAGTAATTGAAGGAGTGAAGTTCAAATTTATTACAAAGAATTTTTTCGGGCAGAAACAGATAACTGAAGAAAATCTTTTAACGGCAACTGAATTGCAAAACGGCAAGCAACAACTTTATTCAGATGGACAACAACTTTTGGACGACATTCTAAAGAATAAGGATTTTAAACATTCGCAGCAATTACGTTTTTTAGCAAACAGGCATGAAGGGTCGCATCTAAAAATTAGATTTGTGTTAACCCCTTTTTCATTCGTATTTCTATTATCAGGCGAACAACAGTTCCATATTATTTTAGAAACACTTGACACGGAAGAAGCAACTTATTTGTGGCACACTGACAAAAACAAACAAGCCCTTATAAGTAAAGTAAAAAAAATCGACCAGCAGCTAAACATAATTCGCAACAAAGGAAGGCAAGTATTTTTGGAAACAACTCCTGAAAATTTTTCGAGGATATTGCATGACTATTCAGACAAAAAGAAAGGGTTTATTATTTGGAAAGATTTATTAGAAGAACAAATCGTATGACCTACCATACCAAGTAAGGCATATTTGCTAGGTCTAAAAAACATAAACAACTATTGCTGCCAATAAAATTATATATCAGTAATAAAGTAGGTGATAAGATAAAAGTAAAATTCGTTGTTGTACAAAAAACTCTTCAAGTATACCAAAAGGAAATGTCATTAAGTTAAGGGTATATAAATTTTAGACCCCCCCATTCCAGTTGTCGTATGGGCTTATCCTCCCTAAAAGATCGGTTTAGGTAAATAAAAGTGTACTGCTATTCTAAAAAATAAGTCCGTGACTTAAATAAAATAAAAAAGCCTCTCAGTTTCCTGAAAGGCTTTCTAAAAGAATATGGCAGCTACCTACTCTCCCACATTGTTGTGCAGTACCATCGGCCATGAGGGGCTTAACTTCTCTGTTCGGTATGGGAAGAGGTGAACACCCTCGGCAAAACCACCATAAGACGTTTTGTCGGGTCCCGCCTGAGACGGGATGACAATAATAAATTACATATTGGGATAAGTTGTAAAAAAAAGTAATTAGTTATAATTATTTCTCCGAAGAAAAATAAAAAAATAAAGCTTACGGGCAATTAGTACTACTCGGCTTTGATGTTACCACCTGTATACCTATAGCCTATCAACGTCGTAGTCTCCGACGACCCTTAAAAGTAAACTCATCTTGAAGAAGGTTTCACGCTTAGATGCTTTCAGCGTTTATCCTGGCCGTTCATAGCTACTCTGCATTGCACCTGGCGGCACAACAGATACACCAGCGGAACGTACGACCCGGTCCTCTCGTACTAAGGTCATGTCTTCTCAATTTACTAGCGCCCATCACAGATAGGGACCGAACTGTCTTGCGACGTTCTGAACCCAGTTCACGTGCCACTTTAATCGGCGAACAGCCGAACCCTTGGGACCTTCTCCAGCCCCAGGATGTGACGAACCGACATCGAGGTGCCAAACCTCC
>CAVUIP010000018.1:0-585000 GCA_963741535.1 uncultured Chitinophagaceae bacterium | reverse complement strand
TTGAAGTTGTAATTTGATTTGAAAAAATATTTTAAGAAATACTAAAAAGGAGGAAATTCAACTTTCAAAAGAAATAATCCTTGTGGAGGAACAGAAAAATCGGCTTTAGTGCAATCCTTAGATTTTACGATATTAATGAATTGCTCAACAGATAACTTGCCTCTGCCAACCTGAAGCATTGTACCAACCATGCCACGAACCATGCCCCTGAGAAATCTGTTGCTGATAACCTGATAGGTTAAACTATTGTCTTCTACCGTCCACTTACTATTTAAAATTGTACAGATAGTTGTTTTGGTCTGTGTATTTCGCTTAGAAAATGTTGCAAAATCCTGATGGTTCATTAATTCATTTGCTGCCTGCTGCATCAAATCTATATTTATCTCATAGGGAAAGAAGTATGCTCTATCTTGTAAAAAAGGGTCTTTTTGCTGATAAACAGTATAAACATATTCCCTGGAGAGTGCATCGAAGCGGCAATGGCTATCAGGTTTAACCAAGAATATTTTTTTATACCGTAATGTCGGCAGGCAGTATTGCATTTAGATGATAAGACGTGTCTATTAACTCAGATTCGGTATCAAAATGAAAGAAATTTTGCAATGCATGTACTCCTGCATCAGTACGTGACGAACCGGTTAGCTTAAAATCTTCTTTATAAAATATTTTTAGTGCCTTTTCTATTTCGGCCTGTATGGTGTTAGCGTTTTGCTGTATTTGAAACCCTGAATAATTTGTACCCTTATATGAAACTTCGATAAAATACCTTGGCATGTGGAATATTGAAGGTTTTAAAATGGCGGAAGGCTGGAAACAAGCTACTGTTAATTGTTATGAGATTACTATATACCAGTACTTATACTTGTTTTAGTGATTTACCATAGCTTTAAACCGGCTT
Organism: uncultured Chitinophagaceae bacterium; assembly: GCA_963741535.1. GTDB lineage: Bacteria > Bacteroidota > Bacteroidia > Chitinophagales > Chitinophagaceae > Ferruginibacter. Next base: position 584,102 of record CAVUIP010000018.1, on the reverse strand, counting down.
ATAAAATAAGTATCGCTTAATTGTGTTTCGAGAGAGCTAAAATTATTAGAATCGGACACAAATGGATATGCTGCATCGAAAAATTTGTATTTTCCATCATCTTTTAAAAATAAAACGCTGAGATTTTTTACCTGTTCTGTGGTAAAACATTTTGATCTGAAAACTTTTTTTGCAATATCGACCATCTCTTCATCTGTACCTTCAGCAGCCATTTTCTTTCTTAGTTTAAGAAAATCGTTTTGAGTGGCCAAATTTTTACAATCAGAATTTACCATTACGGGCTTTGTTGTATTTTCTTTTGGCTTTTCTAAAACAGGTAATTGCTCTGTTTTACTTACTTCAGCAGCCGGAGCTGATATTTTTACCACAGTATCTTTTTTTATATTTGGATCAGGCAGGTCAATATCTATAAATTTAGGTTCTGCTGTTTTGTTGGTTTTTACTTTTGATGTTTTGGACTCATCTTTCTTTACTTCCCCATTTTTTGGCAGTTCTGCTACAGGTTTTACTATTTTTTTTTCGGGCTGCAGGGCTTCATTGCTTTTTTCTGTTGCTATAAAAAGCCTTATGTATCAGCAACGCCATTTACAATATCTACAAACACCATATCCGTACCTTCTGAACTTTTAATGCTAAATAATTTTTTAACTTGTTCTGCTGCAATAACCTGCTCTTCCTTTTTAATAATTTCTACAACAGGTTTTACTTCTTCTTTTATTACAGGTTTATCTTCTATTTTCTTATTTTCTACAGGTGCGATTACAATATTTGATGGGGTATCGGGTAGTACTTCCTTTTTATTTTCATCCAAAGCAGGCTTTTCTTCTATCTTTCTTGAAATTGAAGGATCGTTAACAACATTAGAAAGTGTATTCGAAAAAATATCATTCTTATCCTCCACCCCTGCATTTTCATTTTCAACAGCTTTTACACCAGACATTACCACTTCCATTGTTTGCAGATTGAATATTCCCCAACCTTTATCTCCAAAATTTTTTAACAAATAACCTGCATCTTTTTTATTTACACTGCATGCAATACTTTGTTCGGGCCATTCATTTTTAGGAAACCCAATGGCAAGTACATAATCACCATCCTGTAATTTTGGAATAATTAAATAACCTGAGGCTGAAGAACTCAATATTTTTTTATCAAGCTTAACATAAAATGGCTGCTTATTCTCTGTTTGCAAATAAATAAAATGATTTTGCTGAGAAAATGAACTGAGTGCAAAAAAAGAAATGAAAGAAAAAAGAAAAACGCATTTTTTATAAAATCTGTTCATTTTTTGTATAAATATTATCAAGGGATAAAAAAATTAAAATTTCGTACCTGCAACGCCGTTGATGGCACTACAATTAAACAATGCTGTAATAAAAGCCACATCAAAAATACTTATTAATACCATGTTTTTGCCATTTATATAAAAATTGATTTCACTTTAACTAAACTCCGCTTATTTTTGACACCCTAAATATAAAACATGAAAAAATTGCTCTTTTTACTTGCCCTTGCTGCAAGCCCTTTTTTGATGATGGCCCAGGATGAGGCTCCCCTGCCCAAAGACACCAGTTGGAAAAAAATTTACAGGGCTACCAGTACAAGAGTAAATGACCTTGTACATACCAAACTTGATGTAAAATTTGACTATGAAAAGCCTGGATGTATGGTAAAGAATGGCTTACGGTAAAACCCCATTTTTATGCTACTGACTCTTTAACACTGGATGCAAAAGGCATGGACATAAAAGAAATAGCTATGATGAAAGGTGCATCAAAATTGCCTTTGAAATATACTTATGATGGCTGGCAATTAAGAATTACACTTGATAAAATATATAAAGGCGGAGAAAATTATACTATATATATTGATTATACCAGTAAGCCAAACGAAGTTAAAGTTAAAGGCAGTGCTGCTATTAATGATGCCAAAGGCTTGTACTTTGTTAACCCTAACGGGAGAAGAAAAAGATAAACCTACGCAAATTTGGACACAAGGCGAAACTGAAGCCAACAGTGTATGGATGCCTACCATTGATAAACCCAACCAAAAAACAACAGCAGGAAATTTACATGACCGTACCTGCTAAATATGTTACACTCAGCAATGGTTTATTAAAAAGCCAAAAGAAAAATGCAGATGGCACCAGTACCGATTACTGGAAAATGGATTTACCGCATGCCCCTTATTTATTTTTTATGGGTGTGGGGGATTTTGCAATTATTAAAGACAGTTATAAAGGCAAAGAAGTTAGTTATTATGTAGAGAAAGAACAGGCGCCTTATGCAAGAGGCGTATTTGGCAGCACTCCTGAAATGATGAAATTTTATTCGGAGAAATTGGGTGTTGAATACCCCTGGCAAAAATATAACCAAATTGTAGGCAGAGATTATGTAAGTGGTGCTATGGAAAATACTACTGCAACACTGCACCAGGAAAGTGCTTATCAAAATGCAAGACAACTTACTGATGGTAATGGCTGGGAAACTGTTATTTGCTCATGAACTGTTTCATCAATGGTTTGGCGATTTGGTAACTACAGAAAGCTGGAGCAATATTACCGTTAATGAATCGATGGCAGATTACAGCCAAACACTGTGGATGGAATATAAACATGGTAAAGATGCCGGCGATGAAGAAAACCAGCAGGGATTAAGGCAATATTTATCTAACCCCAATGAAGCAAAAAAAGATTTAGTAAGATTCAGGTACAGTGATAAAGAAGATGTATTTGATTTAGTGAGTTATCAAAAAGGCGGACGTGTGCTGCACATGCTGCGAAATTATGTTGGTGATGATGCATTTTTTAAATCGCTGAATAATTATTTAACTACTAATAAATTTAAAACCGGCGAATCGGACCAAATGCGTTTGGCTTTTGAAGAAGTTACCGGAATGGATTTAAACTGGTACTGGAACCAATGGTATTTTGGCAGTGGCCACCCCAAATTAAACATTGATTACAAATATGATGATGCCGCCGGCAAAGCTTCGGTAATTATTGAGCAAACGCAAAACACTGGAAAAATTTTCAAGCTGCCTATTGCAATTGATATTTATAATGGTGCACAAAAAGTAAGACGTAAAGTTTGGGTTGAAAACAGGATAGATACTTTTACTTTCAGCTATACACAAAAACCTGATTTAATAAATGTGGATGGAGATAAAATTTTATTGTGCGAAAAAACTGATAATAAAACTGCAGATAATTTTATACACCAAATAAAATATGCGCCATTATATTTAGACAGGGTTGAAGCTTTAGATTATTTTGCAAAAAACAGCATGATTAAATTGGCTGATGGATTAAAAGATAAATATGCGCCAATACGTGCCAATACCATAAACAAACTGGCAAAATCTAAACAGGCTAATGATGCCGGTGTGGTTACGGCTATTGAAAATATTAGTAAAACAGAAACTAATAAAAGAGCAAAAGCAGCGGCACTTGATTTTTTAGCTGCAAAAGCCGATGCAAAATATTTGGATTTGTTTAAGGCTAATGTTGGCGACTCCTCTTACAGTGTTTCGGGTGCAGCATTAGGCGGACTTGCAGTACTTGAGCCCGACAATGCTTATACACTTGCAAAAAAATACAGCAATGATGCCAAAGGAGATTTAGGCGTGGTAGTTAGTGATATTATTATGAGTAAAGGCAGTGAAGACGATTTTGATTTTATTGCTAACAGCTACGATAAAGCGCCGCCAAGCCAGGAAAAAGTTGCAGCCAGTGCTACATTTGCAGCCTATCTTGAAAAAGTGCAAAATATTGCTAACGTAAAAAAAGGTATTGATAAGATAATTGAATTTAGAAATTTAGTGCCCGAACAATTTAGAAGTTTTGTTGACCCAACAATTAAAGGTGGATTAGACAAATTAGCTAAATCTAAAGGTGCAGAAATTACTGAGTATATAAAAGGATTGTGGAAGTAGATTGACAAAATTAATTATAAAAAAAGCCGGCAATGATAATTATTGCCGGCTTTTTTATGTGTCATCAAAATGTAACGACCTTACTCTAGTTAGACTAAAATATTTTAAATAAAGAAGAAAATATTTTTAAGTTTATTTAGCAAAAACTTTTTTTAATAATGAAGTTACCTGAGCTGCAGGATCCTTTCTAATTTTTTGCTCCTCCTGCCCTATTGAATAAAATATGCCGCTCATGGCACGTTCAGTAACATAAGATGACAGATCGGTATTAACCGGCGTTTTACTAAAAGATAATTTATTGTAGGTAGTAAATACATCTTTCCAGTAATTGGTTGCATTTACTTTTGCTAATGAAGCATCTATAACAGGCCGCATTTTTTCGGTAAGTTTTGCAGTGGTTGTAGATTTTAAATAGTCTGTTGCAGCAAAATCGCCACCCTTTAATATTTTTAACCCATCTGTTACCGTCATTTGCTTTACAGCATCAATAAAAATGGCGGATATTCCACCTGCTGCATCTTCGGCTGCCCTGTTCATTGATAAAATTGCTTTATCTGCCAATGAACCCAAACCTGCCTTACGCAAAGTTGCTTCAGCTTTTTTGGCTTCTTCGGGCATTAAAATTTTTAATGCTGCATTCGCAAAAAAACCATCTGTTTTATTTAATCTTTTTGCAGCACTGTCTGTACCAATGCTTAAAGCTTCTTTTAAGCCGCTTATAATTTCATCGTTACTCAACCCATTGCCGCTGCCGGTTTTACCAATTGCAGAAAGTATGTTACCGCTGCTGTCTTTAGATGTGGCTTTTTTTATTTTACCTAAAATACCCTGTGCATTTGCAAATGAAACTGCTGCAACAGTTAAAAAAAGAAAAGTAAATTTTTTCATTATTAGATTTTTTCAAGAAAGTATTTAACAAATTTACTGCCAGTTATGCTAACAGCGGGTTAAAACTGTTGAAATAACAATTTTAAGCCAAAGCATAATCAACTGCAGCCATAGCATGTATAAGGCCAGTATTAAAAACAGGAACTTTACAATCTTCCTGTTTAATTAAGATAGGAATTTCGGTACAGCCTAAAATAAAACCTTCTGCTCCCTGCTTTATAAGCTCCTCCATAATTTTTAAATATTCAGTTTTTGTTTCGGCTAAAAATATCCCTTTACCAAATTCTTCATAAATAGAGTTATTGATAAATTCTATATCATTTTCCGGCGGCGTAATTGTTTCAATGCCGTTTTCGGCAAGAATATCTTTATAAAAATGTAATTGCATGGTATATTTTGTACCCAGCAAGGCCACTTTTTTTAACCCTGCATTCTTTATTGTTTCAGCAACAGCAGTTGCAATGTGAATTACAGGAATATTTACAGCCGCCTGCACTTCATCAGCAATTTTATGCATGGTGTTGGCACCAATCATAATACAATCGGCGCCTGCCAGCTCAATTGATTTTGCTGCTTTGCAAATTATTACAGCAATGCTTTTCCAATCCTGCTGTTCAGTTAAAATTTTTATTTCTGCAAAATCAACAGAGTATAAAATAATTTTTGCGGCATGTACACCGCCAAGTTTTTTATTCATCAATTCGTTTAAAAGTCTGTAGTAATCTAAAGTAGAGTACCAGGTTAATCCGCCTATTAATCCTATTGTTTTCATAATAATATATATTTGCCATGCTGTGCTATTAGTTAATTTAATGGAATTAATTTTTAACACAATAATTATTCAAAATAGTTTTTGTTCTTTTTTGCTTCGCCAAAAAAAACCAAATCTATCGACTTAGCTCAGGAGGCGACCCGAAAAAGATTACATCCCTTTTTCGGGATTGTTCCCTGATTTGGCTTTTGTACTACTGTACTTCAACATAGGCCCCCTGAAATGCAATCCGCAAAACTATTTGGTAACACAAAACAGTGTATATTTTTTAGATAGCAATGTTACAATCATTTTTACAAGAAATATTTACAAGAAAAATTTCGCTTCCATGCCATTTAACTTTTCTTTAAGCAATATTTTATGCTGTGTTTTTCTGTTTGGTTATAATAAAATAAAAATGCTGAAACGCAATACTGTATTGAGTTGTGTTAATAATAAAACTGCTTTGGCATAATGTTATCAATAAACTATTAGCTTAAAAAATTTGCAGTATGTGTGTAAATTTGCACAGCATATCAGTAATACCGCGTTATTTACTGCAACATAAAACCCTTGTTTGTTAAACGAAAATCCGCCCAACCAGACCATTTAGCCTGACACTTGAGCGAAGTAAATTGTAATTTAAAACTAGAAATATGAAAAGTGATGTCGTGGGCATAGGCGCCCCTATCAACAAAAAAGACCTCAAAGAATTAATGAAAGAAACAAAAGAAACCCTTGCTGTTGATGCAAAAACCGAAGGTAACAACCGTTCATTTGGTGTGGTAGATTTGTGGAATGTACAAAAGAGACAAAGAACTTCTGCCTCAATGATGAGGAGGCTGAACTAAGTTTGATTTTTATTTTCTTAAAACAGCATAATTCTTTTTAGTTTTTTACTGCATGGCTGACGCCATGCTTTTTTTTTGCCACAGATTGCACAGATGTTTACAGAAAAATACAAGGAAATAATTTATTGAACTTCTTATAATTTGCTGTTGTTTTAAATACATTATAATTATCCTGTTAATTTGTTAAATTTTTAACAACGCTTGTTCAATTTGGTACGGTTTTGCATCGTTATATAAAATTGAATATCTTTACTATGCATTATACACATACTATGTCTGCAACATTTGAAGCTGAAAAAAACAGGAAAGCGTTTCTTTACACAACCGTAATAGTTGTTGCGCTGCTATTGATTGCCATTTTCTGGACATGGAAAATTTTACCTCCGCCAACACCCATTGCAGAAGATTTAATAGAAATTAATTTAGGTAATTTAGACGAAGGCTTTGGAGATGTACAACCATTGGTTAAAGGAGAAAAATCTCCCGGCAACGAACCAGCAGAGCAACAGCAAACACCATCCGCTGCTGCAAATGATGAGCCTGCGCAAGATGCACAACCCGATGATAGTAAAGATGAAGAGGCGGCACCTGTTGTAAAACCTGAAAAGCCGGTTAAAACACCTGTTATTCCTAAACAACCTACAACACAGCCAGTAAAAAATACTACCCCAACACCAGTTGTTGTACCAGTGCCTAAACCACAAAAACCAAAAATTGCCGGTTACAACGGACCCAAAAATGGAACAGGTAATGGTGCAACAGAAGATAATGGTTACTAATTATCAAGGCAATAAACCCGGTGGCAAAGGCGATGCCGGCAGCCCGGATGGTAAGCCCGACAGTTATGGTAATAATCCCGGAGGAAGAACGGGTGGCAGTGGTTTAAGGTTTCCAAAGGTGATAGAAATATTGTTAACATATTATATTTTTATGGGTGATTTACCAAAGGCTACAATCAATCGCTATTATAAAAGTTAATCCTGATGGCAGGGGTACTTTTGTAGGTTTTGATAAAGGATCTACCAGCAGCGATTCAAGATATGCTAATGCCATCAGGGGATATTTGCCCAATATTCAATTTAATAAATCCGATCATGAATCTATTGTAACTGTACCGTTTAATTTTAAAGTGCAGTAAAGCCCCTATCGCTTAAAGGGAAAATGAATGAGATTATTTTTTAGTTTTTCTTTGACCCAACATTTATATCCTCAATTCAACTTCATTGGCGACGCACTCTTCAACTGTAAATCATTATTCAGCTTTACTTACATTTGCCGTTGTACTTTAACCATTCTACAGCTTTAAGTAAATGAATTATCAGCAAACGATTGATTATCTATACAAGCAGCTTCCCATGTTCAGCCGCATTGGTGCAGCTGCCTATAAAAAAGATTTACATAATACCATTGCACTTTGCAATGCATTAGATAATCCACAAACAAAATTTAAAAGCATACATATTGCCGGCACTAACGGTAAAGGCAGTACCAGCCACATGCTGGCAGCAATTTTACAACAGGCCGGTTATAAAACCGGTTTATATACTTCGCCGCATTTAAAAGATTTTAAAGAAAGAATAAAAATAAACGGCGAAATGATCAGTGAAGATTTTGTAGTGGATTTTGTGGAGCGTAACAAAAATTTATCTGAAAGTATTGAACCTTCTTTTTTTGAATTAACTGTAGCAATGGCGTTTGATTATTTTGCCCAACAAAAAGTTGATGTTGCCGTAATTGAAACCGGGCTTGGCGGCAGGTTAGACAGTACCAACATCATCACTCCCCTTCTTTCCATTATTACCAATATCGGTTACGACCACATGAATATTTTGGGAGACACTTTAGAAAAAATTGCTCATGAAAAAGCAGGCATAATAAAACCAACTGTGCCTGTAGTTATTGGAGAATATCTTGCTGAAACAAAAAACATTTTTATAAGCAAAGCCAAAGAAGGTAACAGCAAAATTTATTTTGCACAGGAAGAATATAAAGTTTCCAATATTATTGCTGACGCACAAATTCTACATTGCAATGTAACCAATATTGAGGAGAACATTACAGAAAATTTTTCACTTGATCTTAATGGTATTTATCAAACAAAAAATTTATGTACAGTGCTGTGTGCCGAAGGTATTTTAATGCAACTGGGTTTTAATATAAAAAATGAAACAGAAAAATTTGCTTTAGCTAATACAAAAAAAATTACCGGCTTACATGGGCGGTGGGATGTAATTGCCGAAAACCCAACTATTGTTTTAGATGTGGCGCATAACGAAGACGGCATAAAACAAATTTTAAAACAATTATCAACAAATAACAACCAAACAAAAATTCATTTTGTTTTAGGTATGGTAAAAGATAAAGAAGTTGATAAAGTTTTATCGCTTTTGCCTAAAGATGCTGCATACTATTTTACCAATGCTCATATACCGAGGGCTTTGCCATCACAAGAATTACAAACTAAAGCTGCGGCATTTAATTTAAAAGGAAAAGTTTACAATGATGTAAATATGGCTATCGAAGCCGCAAAGCAAAATGCTGCTTCAACAGATTTAATTATTGTTTGCGGCAGTGTTTTTTTGGTGGGAGAAGTGGATATGCCCGCTGATTATGCTAATTACTCAGAAAAGATTTTTCTTAACTCGATTTGATATTCTTTTTCTGCAAGGCGAAACAGCATATCAAATATGATGGCTTTGCTTTTGGTTATTTGTGCTTGCTGCTTCAGTAAATTCTTCTGCTTCTCCTGCAGTTTTACTTTGGCTTTCAGTTGCATGATTTTTTGTTGAGAGCTGTGGGGTATATTTGATGGTCTTTGATTTTCCCAATCAAAATTACCATACTTTCTCCCCCAATTGATAACGGTAAAACGGGATCAAATCCGATATTTACACTACTGTTTTGGTATATAATTATCACTGCTTAATTAGCTGTACAATTTGAAGCTTTAAATACATGCTGTAATCTCTCTGGGTAAACTTCGCCTAAGTTGGCTTTTGATGACACAGCGATGTTTTTTGTGTATAGTTATATCAGAACGAAACATGTTTTAAATAAAGAAAGCCTCCCTTAAATGGGAAGCTTTATAAATATATTTTTTTCAAACTAAAATTAATTAGCCAGATATTCTTTTATCTTGTCTTTGTGTACAATTGCTTCTTTAAAAGTATAAGCACCAGATTTTGGGCTGCGTACTGTACGAATTACCTTAGTCCAGTTTTTTGCGTCTGCTGCTGCTTTGGTATCTTTAATTTTAGCGTTTTTTGAAGCTGCTTTTGCCATGGTAGTATGTTTATTGGTTAACTGGTTAACTGCGTTTAAAACCAAATTAACTAATTAACGGATTAACTAATTAACTTGTTATTATTTAATTTCTTTATGAACAGTAACCTTTTTTAAAATTGGGTTGAATTTTTTCAACTCCATTCTTTCGGGTGTGTTCTTTTTGTTTTTGGTAGTAATGTAACGGCTTGTGCCTGGTTTACCACTTGTTTTATGCTCGGTACACTCTAAAATTACCTGTACCCTGTTGCCTTTCTTTGCCATTTGTATTAATTTGAAAATGTGAATATGTGCAAATTTGCAAATTTGAAAACCTTAACCGTCATTGGCATATTTTCACATTTGCACATTGGCCAATTAGTTTTATATTTTTTCTCCTGCGGCACGTAACTTCTTTACCACAGCTAATAAACCATTTTTATTAATGGTTCTTATTGCTTCGGAAGACACTTTTAATATCACCCATTTATCTTCTTCTGCAAGAAAATAACGCTTGGTTTGTAAGTTGGGTAAAAACCTGCGCTTGGTTTTAATATTCGAGTGCGAAACCTTATTTCCGGTAATCGGCTTCTTTCCTGTAACCTGACATACTCTGGCCATTGTACTAATTTTTTGGACGGCGAAGGTAGGATTAAAAATGGATTTTTAGAACTTATAAGGGAAGAATTTTTGATTTACAGTTAAAAATATCCTGAGCCCCTTTAAAACTTTTGAAAAGTTTGCATTTTTATACCCTTTGCAGCGGCCTTTTAGTTTGAAAATAAATCCTGACCATCTGCAAAACCACCGCCAGCAAAATTAACCCTACACCAATATAAAACTGGTAATTGAGTTGCTCATTTTCATTAAAAAAGATAAAAGCCATAATAATTCCGTAAACAGGCTCTAAATTATAAGTAAGGTTGGCAGTAAAAGCAGATATTTTTTTAAGGGCATTTAACTGCAAATCGAAACTGAGTACAGTACAAAACCAGGCCAGTACCAATAACCACAGCCAATCGGTGTTGGTGGGTAAATAATATGCAGCCGGAAACTGCATTAAATAAAACGGCACCAAAAGCGTAAGGGCAATTAATCCTCCACCCAATTCGTACAATGTAACCGTTTGAGGTGTAAACCGTTTTACAAATTCTTTATTAAAAATGGGAAACAGGGCAATACCCACTGCCGAAATTATCCCAAAGGCAATACCCAGTTTATATTGTGGATGAAAATCGAAAATGATATAAATACCTGCTATTGCCAGTAAACCCAATACCACTTCAATAAATACAACCCGTTTTTTTAAAATAAGCGGTTCTAATAAAGAAGTAAAAAAACCTGCGGCACTAAAACAAACCAATGCTACGGATACGTTGGCATATTTTACACTGCCATAAAATGCTACCCAGTGTACAGCTACAATTGCCCCTACGCCAAAAATCTTCAACACATCTTTTAAAGCAATTTTTTGCAACTGTTTTTTTAAATACAGTAAAATAAATAACGTTACTACAGTTATTAATAGCCTGTACCAAACCAAAAGGCCTTCATTAAGTTTTATTAATACACCCAGTATGGCGGTAAAGCCTGCTAAAAAAACAGCAAGGTGAAGTTGAAGCAGGGCTTTTTTCATGAGAGCGAAGATACAAAACCCCCTCCGCCCCCTGAATGGGGAACTTATTATGGAGAAGATTAGGGAGAATATTATGCTGCTCCGATTTTGGGAGGTTAAGTGGAGAGGTCAAAATAATTATAAATAATGCTAAACGGCTAAACTCTAAACGTTAAACATATTATATTTGCCAACTTATAACCAATACTATATGAATTTTAAACGTGTTAACAACATTACCGGGTGGCTGGTTTGCATTATTGCCTGTGCAGTATATATTATGACGATGGAAGCCACCGGCAGCCTTTGGGATTGTGGTGAGTTTGCATCAAGTGCTTATAAATTGCAGGTGCCGCATCCGCCAGGGGCGCCGCTGTTTACTTTGATTGGCCGTTTATTTATGGCACCTTTCGATCCGCAGCATGCCGCCACAGGCATTAACCTGATGAGTGCATTGGCCAGCGGTTTTACTATTCTATTTTTATTCTGGAGTATTACCCATTTTGCCCGTAAAATAGTAACAAAAAATAATGCAGAATTAACTAACGAGAAAACATTTGGTGTAATGGCCTCAGGTGTGGTTGGTGCTTTGGCTTATACTTTTTCCGATTCATTTTGGTACAGTGCTGTTGAAGGTGAAGTATATGCTTTATCATCTTTTTTTACAGCAGTAGTTTTTTGGGCCATGCTTAAGTGGGAGCAAAATGTTGATGTGGAAGAAGCCCGTGGAATAAAAGGCCACTTTACACATGCCGACCGCTGGATAATTTTGATATTCTTTTTAATGGGCCTTTCCATTGGTGTGCATCTTTTAAATATATTAACCATTCCCGCCATTGTAATTATTTATTATTACAAACGTTATAAAGTAACCAACTGGGGTACATTTTGGGCTTTTGTAATTGGTTGTTTACTTACAGGTATAGTGCAAAAAGCAGTTATACAATGGACTATTAAAGGAGCAGGCAGTTTTGATGTGCTTTTTGTAAACAGTTTTGGATTGCCCTTCTTTTCGGGCTTTGCTTTTTTCTTTGTGTTTATTGGCGCCTTAATATTTTTTGGCCTTCGTATTGCAAATAGAAAAACTGGAATTTTTTAAAATTAGGTTTGTGGAGTTTTGCATTTGTTATGCTCGGTTGTTTCTCTTCTTACTTTACTACACTGGTACGCAGCAATGCCAATCCTTCGGTAGATATGTATAATGTAGATAACCCTGTAAGTTTAGTTGGTTATTTAAGCCGTGAACAATATGGCGACTGGCCCATTTTATACGGACAGGATTTTACAGCACAGCCTGTTGATAATAAAATAACAGAAACTTATATTAAGAGCAATGGCAAGTATGAAAAGAACGGAAGAAAAATAGAATATGTTTATGCACCTGAAGATATACATTTGTTCCCCCGCATGTGGGACCAAAGTAATGATCAGGGCCATGCTGATTATTATGCCAGACTGGGCTGGTATTGGAAAAGATAAAGCAGGGTAATTGGGAAAGAGCCCCAACAATGAGAGAAAATATTGGCTTTGCATTAAGCTACCAGTTAGACTGGATGTACATGCGTTATTTTATGTGGAATTTTGCCGGTAAACAAAACGATGTACAGGGTGTGTACATGAATAATGTACGTGATGGTAACTGGAAAACCGGTATTGGTTTTTGGGATAATTTCAGGTTGGGCGACCAAGAGCACTATGCCCGACAGTTTAAAAAATAATAAAGCCAATAATAAACTTTTTGCATTGCCGTTTATATTAGGCATACTGGGTTTTATTTTTCAATTTAAAAAAGATAAGAGAGATGATTTTGTAGTGGGCCTGTTATTTTTATTAACCGGTGCAGCTGTAGTATTTTATTTAAACCAGGCGGGTAACCAGCCCCGTGAAAGGGATTATGCTTTTGTAGGATCTTTTTATGCATTTGCCATTTGGATTGGCCTGGGTGTTTTATATGTAAAAGAATTATTTGAAAGCTTTATAAAAAACAGTACGATGGCAGGTTATGTTGCTGCCGGCACTTTGTACTTTGGCTGTACCTGTTTTAATGGCCAGCCAGGAATGGGACGACCATGACCGCAGCAACAAAACAATGGCAAGAGACCTTGCAACAGATTATTTAGAAAGTTGTGCGCCAAATGCTATTGTAATTTCTTTTGGCGATAATGATACTTATCCGCTTTGGTATGCACAGGAAGTAGAAGGCATCCGTCCGGATATACGTGTTATAAACTCCAGCTTACTTGGTACCGATTGGTATATTAATGAATTACGTTATAAAGTAAATGAAAGTGATCCTATTGATCCTATCTGGACGGCAGCACAAATTGAAGGCAGTAACAGGGATATTATTTATAATGCACCAAAACCAGGCATAGATCCTAATCAATACATGGATCTTTATACCATGATGAAAGATTATGCAGGCAGTGATGATCCATCAAAAATGGAACAGGGAAGAGACGGAAGTACATTAAATATTTATCCATCTAAAAAAGTATCAGTACCTGTTGATATAAATTTTGTAAAACAAAATGGTACTGTTAATGCAACTGACAGTGTTGTATCAGCAGTACAATTTGAAATTCCTAAAAATGTAATTTTTAAAAATGATGCTGCTGTTTTAAATATCATTGCAGCCAATAAATGGAAACGGCCAATTTACTTTACTTCGCCGCAGGCATCCGATATTGGTATTGATAATTACATACGCCAGGATGGACTTACCTACCGCTTTGTACCGGTATTAAACAGCCAGGTAAATAACGACTGGGCTTACGATAAAATGATGAACAAATTTAATTTTGGCAATGCCAATGTACCAGGTGTTTATTTTGATGAAGAAAACCGCAGGCATTTAAACAGTATTCGTTTAGCGTATGCACAGGCAGCAGGCAGCCTTGCAGATAAAGGCAGAAAAAGATAAAGCTAAAAAAATGCTGAACAAATGCGATCAGATGATGCTGGAAGAAAATTTCCCTTATGGCATGGTGAGCAGAAGAGCAGCAGCACAATATTTTTCTTTGCAAATGCTTATTGCTGCTTATAAAGCCGGCGATACTGCTTTAGCAGATAAGATAACTAAAAGTGTAAAGAAAGATTTAGACCAGTCAGATGAATTACTTAACCAACCTCAGCGATAATAAACAGGAAGGTATGCAAACTGAAGATACAGGATGTACAACGTTTGCAAATGGGTATTCAGCAGATAGAAATGCAGTTTAAAAACCCGGCAGTTCGGCAAATGCAGGAAATACCCGGTTCGTTAATGGTACAGCCGCCGGTAACACCAGCAAAAGCAGCAGCAGATACAAAGCCTAAAAAATAATAAATTACAGCTCAGTTAATAAATCCCCTGAAATATTTCGGGGGATTTTTTATTTAACAACCGAACCAAACGATGCACTTGAATGTTTCGTAATTTAGTAGGCGTCAGACAGGTTCTAATTAACCGTCATTGATCACCTTAAACATATTTTACCATGTTAGGCTACAACTTTTCCAAATACGATCCCAGCGAAAACAGCAAATCTCCTTTTGAGAAATTACTGGATTTGTTTTTGCAATTACTCACTTACACCAATGGCGATTTTAATGAAGCCATGCAATGGATGAATGAGCTGGATAAAGAATATAAACTAACCAATAACGATTATGGCATCGGCGATTTTTTAGAAGACCTTAAAGACAAAGGATATATCGATGAGAAAAAAGAAAACGGCGAAATAAAAATTACTTCCAAAACAGAACAAAGCATCCGTAAAAAAAGTCTGGAAGAAATTTTTGGCAAGCTTAAAAAAACAAAGCAGGGCAATCATAATACTTTTAAACCCGGTGGTGGCGATGAAATAAATCCGGAGACAAGGCCCTTTCAATTTGGCGATACAATGGAGCAAATTGATTTTACCAGCTCCATCCGCAATGCACAGATCAATCATGGCATTGATAGTTTTAAAATGCATGAAGATGATTTGGAGATAAGAGAAACAGATTTTAAATCGCAGACTTCTACAGTGTTGATGATCGATATTTCTCACACCATGATCTTGTATGGCGAAGACCGCATTACACCTGCTAAAAAAGTAGCCATGGCATTGAGTGAACTCATCAAAACAAAATATCCAAAAGACACTTTAGATATTGTAGTATTTGGTAACGATGCCTGGACGATTGAGATAAAAGATTTGCCTTATCTGCAAGTTGGCCCTTATCATACCAATACCGTTGCAGGTTTAGAATTAGCTATGGATATTTTACGGAGAAGAAGAAACCCCAACAAACAAATTTTTATGATTACCGATGGTAAACCCACCTGTTTAAAAGTTGGTGCCCGTTATTATAAAAATAGTTTTGGTGTAGACAGAAAAATTTTGAACCGTTGCATGAGTTTAGCCACACAATGCAAAAAATTAAAAATACCCATCACTACATTTATGATTGCCACCGACCCTTACTTGCAAAAATTTGTACAGGAATTTACAGAATGCAATAATGGTAAAGCTTTTTTTGCAGGGTTGGATAAACTGGGTTCATTTATTTTTAAAGATTTTGAAAGTGGGAAAAGGAAGACGGTGTATTAATTTCATCTAAAGGTTATATTTGCATTCAGACAAAATATTATCCACAAAGACACTAATGGCACTAAGATTATTTATTTTGAATGATACATGATAATGATTCGCAATTATCAGATAGAAGAATTTTTAATGAAAGCAAATTGTAGATGCTGCTTATAAAGTACATAAAGAATTAGGCCCTGGTTTATTGGAGAAAATTTACAAGAGCCTGCTTTTGTTATGAATTGAGTAAAAGAAAGATATTACCTTACAAAAGACAAGTAGATTTGCCTAATCTAATACGATGACAACATACATTTGATGAAGGATTAAGACTGGATGTATTGGTTGATCAGTTGATCATTTGTGAATTGAAAGCAAATGATATTGTTAAATACCTTATGGCAGGCACAACTTAAAAGCCATTTAAAGATTAACAAATATTAAGATTAGGATATTTAATAAATTTTAATGTACCACTAATAAAGATGGAATTAAAAGATTTAATGTTTAATTATAAAAGCCAATAAGGCTTGCCACATTCTAAGAATGCTATTGACATTTTGGATGAAATTATTTGTACGAAGTAATACCAACAGGTCATTATGCAGAAATAGATATTACAGATAAAGAAATAAAAATTTAAAGATTTATAAAAAATAAAAATGATAATAACAAAATTAAAACACTCGGCGAATTAAAGAAAAGCGGCTACGTTTCAAAAAGTATTAAAGCAGGAAATCCGTGATAACCTTATTAAAAAAATTAAAGCAAAAGAAAATCCTTTTCCCGGTATTTTGGGTTATGAAGATTCGGTGATACCGGATACAGAAAGAGCTTTATTATCGCAGCACAATATTTTGTTTTTGGGTTTACGTGGGCAGGCAAAAACACGTATGGCAAGGCAAATGATTGAACTGCTGGATGAATACATTCCCATTGTTGCAGGCAGTGAAATTAATGATGATCCGTTGAAACCGATTTCAAGATATGCAGTGGATCTGATTGCAGAAAAAGGTGACGATACACCTATTGCATGGCTGCACCGCAGCCAACGCTATGGCGAAAAACTGGCCACGCCAGATGTAAGTGTGGCTGATCTTATTGGTGATATTGATCCTATAAAAGCAGCCAATTTAAAATTAAGTTTTGCAGATGAAAGGGTTTTGCATTACGGCATTATTCCAAGAAGTAACCGCAGCATTTTTGTAATAAATGAATTGCCCGATCTGCAGGCAAGGATACAGGTTTCGCTGTTTAATATTTTAGAAGAAGGCGATTTGCAGATACGTGGTTTTAAATTGCGGCTACCGCTTGGACGTTATTGTTTGTATTTACTGCCAACCCCGAAGATTATACCAACCGTGGCAGCATTGTAACGCCATTAAAAGACAGGATTGAAAGCCAGATACTCACCCACTATCCAAAAAGTATTGAAACTTCGTTAGCCATTACCGAACAGGAAGCTGGCAATCAGTGAAGAGCAATCATCAAGAGTAAAAGTAAGCGATTTAATAAAACGTTTAATTGAGCAGGTGGCTTTTGAAGCAAGAGGCAGCGAACTGGTGGATAAAAAAAGTGGTGTAAGTGCAAGGCTTACCATTAGTGCTTATGAAAATGCAGTTAGTGCTGCAGAACGAAGGGCAATTATTAACAATGAAAAAGAAACACAGGTTTGGCTGAGTGATTTGATTGGTATTATTCCTTCTATTACAGGAAAAATAGAATTGGTATATGAAGGTGAACAGGAAGGGCCATACCAGGTAGCATTTAATTTATTGGAGAAATCTATCCGCACACAATTTGGTTTATACTTTCCAAATCCTGATACTTTAAAAAAGAAAAGAAGTAAAGAAGCAGCACCGGATGATAATCCTTATAAATCCATTACACGCTGGTTTGATGCAGGCAATTCTTTAAATAATTTTTTTGAAACAAAGGATGAAGACAAAGTGCAATTATTGTATAAAGTTGATGGCCTGCATGCATTGGTAAAAAAATATTTTAAAGCAGCCAATGAAAAAGAAAATGCATTGCTGATGGAATTTGTTTTACATGGCCTTGCAGCACATTCATTATCAGCAAAAAAGTTCTAGAAGGTAAAATTGAGTTTAAAGATTTGATGGGCAGCATGCTTAACATAGGCAGCCAGCATTTTAGCGAAGAAGATTTTAATGAAGATGATTTTAATTGATAAAAACAAAGCAAATTTTAATAAAAATGCCGCAACCAAAAAAGATTGCGGCATTTTTATTAATGAAGCAACTAAAATTTATAACCGAACGCTATGCCTCCGTAATAGGGCCAAAAAAACCCTTTTCCAAATACAGGATTAATCGCTGCCCGGAAAAAGAATCCGCCATCTTTGGGTTGTAAACGATAACCGATATTTAAGTGACCAAAGGTACTCCTGAACTCATCTTTTGTTCCAGAAAAAGTTTCATTTACAATCACTGGGGTTACTCCTGCGCCTACTTCAAAATAATGTTTTTCATCCTTACCCAATAGATAATTAATCCCCAAAGGAATAAATAATACTGTGGTTCTGTCACCGTTAGCCCCTAAACTAAAACCACCAAAGCCCACTCTTCCACCAATACCTTTTTCTGATTTTGTGAAACGCATATCATAATTTAATGAAGCTACACCAGGCCCGCCGACTTCAAAAAATACGGCTTTTGCAGGGGCTGTTGTTTCTGCTCCATCTTTACCATATTGTGCACTAGCATTAAAAAGTAAAGAAGTGATGATGCATGTAAAAAAGATTTTCTTCATAATGTTAATTTTAAGTTTAAGGTTAAGTTTTTATACAGACGAAAGATTTTATACAAATGCTGCTTAAGTTTTTTGTTAAATTACATTAACTTCTCTTTCTAAAACTACTCCAAATTTTTCTTTTACACCGATAATTATAGTTTCGCTTAAATTAAAAATTTCATCCCCATTTGCATTACCATAATTCACGAAAACCAATGCCTGCTTTTGGTGGCAGCCTGCATCGCCTTTACGGTAACCTTTAAAACCACATTGTTCAATTAACCAGCCTGCCGCTAATTTTACATTGCCATTAGTTAAGTTGTATCCAACAATGCCGGGGAACTTCGAATATAGAATATCGAATTTCGAATTTGCATACTTCGGGATTTTTAAAAAAACTTCCTGCATTGCCAATTTGTGATGGATCGGGTAATTTAGATGATCTAATATTTATTACTGCATCCGAAATTGCTTTTATACTCAATTCTTTTACACCCATTTTTTCCAGCTCCTGTTCTATTGCACCGTAAGAAGTATTGAAATTTGGAGTTTTATTCAGTCTGAAAATTACATTGGTAATTATAAATTCATTTTTATATTTTTTTTTAAACACACTTTCACGGTAACCAAATTCGCAATCATTTAAAGTAAAGTGGTGTATTTTTTTTTCCTGTAAGATGAAAAGCTTCTAATGCATAAAATACTTCTTTTATTTCCACGCCGTAAGCTCCAATATTTTGCATAGGGCCTGCGCCAACATTACCGGGAATAAGGGATAAATTTTCTACCCCTGCAAAATTATTATTGATGCAGTACAATACAAACTGGTGCCAGTTTTCGCCTGCACCGCATTGTACATACACATAATGCTCATCTTCTTTTATAATTTTTATACCTTTTATTTCATTTTTTAAAACCAGCCCATCAAAATTTTTAGTAAAGAGGATGTTGCTGCCGCCGCCGAGAACTAAAGTTGATAGTTGATAGTTGATGGTTGATAGTCTTTTAAATTCGAGCAGTTCAGTCATTTCATCAACACTATTAAATGATGCAAAGTATTTTGCGTAAACATCTATACCAAATGTATTGTATTTTTTAAGTGAGATATTTTCCTGTACCTGCATTTTTAATGTATAATGTGGACAAAGCTAAATAGAAATTCTTAGTTGAATGGAGTCCTTCGTTCCTCAGGATAAACTCTGCCAATGTCGCTATATCAAGGTACAAATGTTCGTAACAAAAAAAAACTACAATCGTTACAGCTTCTCTTTAACTGCCGTTCCGGGTTTTCAGAGGGCGGACGGGGTTGCATCAATTCGTATCAACATCTACAACCACATGTACACTCTTATAACTTTTTTCTCCGGTTAATAAATTAATATGGTTGCGGATAACTTTTTTATACGTCATACTCATGCCATATTCTTTAGGCAGCTTAATTAAAATTTCCTTTAAATACTGGTTGCGTATGCGATCTATAACCGGCGCCGCAGGGCCAACAATATATTCTCTTAAATCCTGCTTTAGCGAAGCCGCCAATTTATCTGCTGCGTTAGCCACAATTGTTTTGTCTTTATGTTTTAAAGTTAATAAAACAATACGGCTGTAAGGCGGATAAAAAAATTGCTTACGGTTTACAATTTCCTTTTGATACAAGCCTTTGTAATTGTGCTGCTGCACCAATTGCAAAACCGGATGTTTTACATTGGTGGCCTGTATAATAACTTTGCCCTGTTCTTTTTTTCTTCCGGCACGGCCACTCACCTGCTCCATCAATTGAAAGGCCCGTTCGTTAACCCTAAAATCGGCAAAAGCTTAATAATCCATCTGCATCTAAAATGCCCACCAAACTTACTTTATCAAAATCCAATCCTTTTACTACCATTTGTGTGCCCACTAAAATATCCAGGCGGTGCTGCTCAAATAATTGTATCAAATTATCATGTGCTTTTTTTCCCCTCACACTATCCACATCCATCCTTGCAATTTTATTTTTGGGAAAATCATCTTCCAGTTGTTCTTCAATTTTTTCGGTACCAAAATTTTTCTCTAACCAATTATTACTGCCGCAGGCCGGGCAGGTAATTAATTTTGGATACTGGCTGGCGCAATAATGGCAATGCAATTTATTACTGTACTTATGCAGCGTTAATGAAACTGAACAATGGTCACATTGCGGAATAAAACCACAGGCACCGCAAATTAAATACGGATTATAGCCTCTGCGGTTTTGAAATAAAATCACCTGCTGGTCTGCTTCCAAAGCTTTTTGCATGGCTTCTTTTAACTGCGGGCTTATCATCACTTTTCCTTTTTGCGCTACCTGCCTTACATCAATAATTTCTATCGAGGGTAAATTGATGCCTCCAAATCTTTCATTTAATTCTACCAATGCATATTTATCGCTGGCTGGCATTAAAATAACTTTCTACAGATGGTGTGGCGCTGCCCAATAAAACCTGTGCGTTAAAAATATTGGCATAATAAATAGCAGCATCTCTTGCATTATATCTTGGCGAAGGGTCCTGTTGTTTATAAGAAGAATCATGTTCTTCATCAACAATTATCAACCCTAAATTTTTAAAAGGAAGAAACAATGCACTTCTTGCACCCAATACCATTTTTACTTCGCCGGTCCTTATTTTATTCCACAGTTCTATACGTTCGTTATCATTAAATTTAGAATGATAGATAGCGATGTTACCGCCAAAATGCTTTTGCAGGCGGCGAATAATTTGTGCCGTTAAAGCAATTTCCGGCAATAAATACAAAACCTGTTTACCCTGCTGAAAATATTTTTCCATCAGCTTTACATACACCTGTGTTTTACCGCTGCCGGTAACGCCATGCAATAAACAAACGTTTTTATTTGCAAAACTTTTTGCCACAGCATCGACTGGCTTCCTGCTGTGCAGCACTAAATTCAAAATCCACATCCATATTTCGGGGCAGGGTTTTAATCCTGTCCACACTCCGCTTCTCTACAAACAAAATATTTTTTTCTACCAGGCCGTTTAATTGAGCAAGTGTTGCTCCCGATTTTTTTAGCAATGCCGTTTGCAACACATCGCCTTCTGCTTTTTCCAAATGCAAATAAGCTAAAAGCAATTCCATTTGTTTAGGGGCGCCTTTCCAGTCGTTTAATTTTTTACTTAACTCCTCTTCATTATTATAAACTGGATTCAGCAAAACATAATTTTCTTTTTTGGCTTTATATTTCTCATCCATACTTTCCCACACAAAGCAAACTTTTTTTTCAATCAGTTTTTTTATTACAGGGTAAACATGGGTTATGTCGAGAATCTGCTGCACTTCGGATAAGCGTAATTCTTTTTTTATCAGCAAGGCTTCGGCCACTAAAAATTCTTCATCACCCAAATGAGAAAAATCATCGCCTGCTTCATCATTGTATAATAAAATTGTTTCGCTGCTTAATTTAAAATGTGCAGGTAAAGCCGCTGCCATCACTTCGCCTTCGCTGCACATATAATATTGTGCCATCCATTGCCAAAGCTGTAATTGCTGCGGATATACAATAGGCTCATCATCCAGTACATTTATTATTGGTTTGGTTTTATAAGCAGGTTCTTTATCTAAAATATTTTTTACTACACCTGCATATTTTTTATTTTTTAATTCCACTTCGGCCCTGCAGCCGGGTTTTACTTTATCAATCAATTCAACAGGGATGGTGTATGTATAATTCTGCGGAAGTGCTAATGGCAAAATTATTTCGGCCCACAGGCCGGAGGAAGGTTCAGTAAATAATATATTGTCGGTAGTTATCAAAATTCAGCTTACAAATTTAGCGCAATAGAAAATGGATTAATATCGAATGTCGAATATTTTTCTGTTGCTGCTGTGTGCTTCTAAGTAAAATTTCTGCAAATTTCATATTCGATATCAGTACATTCAACATTACTTTATCCAGCTCACTTTATATGCAATAAGTTTTTCTTCCATTATATTATACACTTTCTCTTTAAGCCATTGCACATCTTTTGTGGTTAATCCTTCAACAGGTATTTCTTCTAAATAAACAATTCTTGATTTACCGGGAGTTAACGAAAAAATATTACCGTAATGGTAACGATCGTATGCATCTAAAAATAAAATAGGCTTAATGGGGGTTTGTGTTTCGATAGCCACTTTAAATGCGCCATCATAAAATTCTTTTAATGGCTGATGTGTATTATTAAAAGTTCCCTCCGGACTTATTACAATTGAAATACCTTTTTTTATAACACTTTTTAACTGCAGCACACTTTTAGCTCTTTTTGCGGCGCTGCTTCTATCTACCAAAACAACGGTATTGCTGTATAAAAAACCAAAGATGGGGATTTTTGCCATCTCTGCTTTTCCTAAAACCCTGAAATGTTGTTTGCGGATGGCCTTCATCAAAAGTGGAATATCTAAATACGATATATGATTAAATACAAAAACATATTGCTTATTAGTATCGGGCCTGCTATCATATATATAATGTTGCCGGATGCCCATCATTAATAAAAAAAAATCGGCCCAAAGCTGGCAAAGCATATATATAAAGTTGCCGCCCCTTATTTTACCAAAAAAGGAAGCAATAACCACCAGTGGAAATATCAGTAAAAGAAAGACAGTGAATAAGATAAATCCATAAACACTGTACAGGACTTGTATAAAACGCAAGAAATACTGCATAATTTAGAGCGAATATATATTGTTTATGTAGGCTGGCGCACGGCGTAACACTGGTTTTCAGTTAAAAAAAGCTGGTTTGCGCCCAAAATGTCCAATCAGGGATATTTTTCTGTTTTACTGCGCCAAATTACGGTTTAAACCCTTACCTTTGCCGTCCTAAATTTGGGATATTTATGTTAGCAGTAGTAAAAATAGCAGGTCAGCAATTTAAAGTAAAAGCAGGCGACAGTTTATATGTGCCGCACATTGAAGGCAAAACCGGAGACCAGGTAGAATTTGCCGAAGTATTGATGACCGATAGCAACGGAAGCGTTGTTGCAGGGTCGGATGTAAAAGCTGTGGTTAAAGCTGAAATTATCAGCGATCTTATTAAAGGCGAAAAAGTAATTGCCTTTAAAATGAAAAGAAGAAAAGGTTTTCGTAAAAAACACGGACACCGTACACAGTACACTCATATTAAAGTAACAGCAATAGCGTAAAAAAGTTAATTGGTTGATTGATTTGTTAAACAGTAAATACTAAAAAACATTTTTATCTAACACATACCAATAAACTATTAAACTAATTAACGAATAAACTTTTAAGACATGGCACACAAAAAAGGTGAAGGTTCCGTAAAAAACGGCAGAGATTCACAAAGCAAAAGATTAGGTGTAAAAATTTATGGTGGTCAGGCAGTGCTTGCTGGTAATATCATCATCCGTCAGCGTGGTACAGTTTATCATCCCGGTAAAAATGTTGGTGTTGGAAGAGACTTCACCATCTTTGCATTAACCGATGGATTGGTTGAATTCAGAAAAAGTAAAGGAGATAAAAATATAGTTTCTGTCAATGCTGTTGAGGCTACGGCTTAAATATTTTTTAATTTTTTTTGTTAGTTTGATAAATATTTCTATTTTTAAGTATTATTTACTAACCAATTAAATTTAAAAAAATGGCAACAAAGAAAAAAGCTGCAAAAAAAGCTGCTCCTAAAAAAGCTGCAAAAAAAGCTGCTCCTAAAAAAGCTGCAAAGAAAGCTGCTCCTAAAAAAGCTGCAAAGAAAGCTGCTAAGAAAAAGTAAGCTTTGCTTTTTAAAGCAAAAAAATACGGAAGCCCTGGTAATTTTACCGGGGCTTTTTCTTTTACAATCCTTTGTGGCACTGCATTACAGCCAACACCTATATTGCTGTTTTATTTTATTTTTTTATACCTGAAAAAAATATTTTTTAAAAAGTTGGTGAAAATATTTTTTGTAACTCCATGGCGATAGAAATATTTTTTACTTTTTATTTCAACTTATTTTTATTTTTATTTACACAACTTTAAAAAAATA
This sequence comes from uncultured Chitinophagaceae bacterium, assembly GCA_963741535.1. GTDB lineage: Bacteria > Bacteroidota > Bacteroidia > Chitinophagales > Chitinophagaceae > Ferruginibacter. The sequence goes on along the minus strand of CAVUIP010000018.1, from coordinate 559,498 downwards.
ACAGCTTATTTTTCTGCCATCTTAAAAAATGCTGACCGCTTTATTTTTGATTTTATTACTTTTGAAACATGGATAATTACCAAATTGCCGAAAATTTTTCTCTTTTAAGCAAGTTAATGGACATACATGGCGAAAATAGTTTTAAGGCAAAAACTTATGCTATTGCAGCATATCATGTAGAAAATTTACCAGAACAATTAAGCAATACACCACAAGAAAAAATTAGTGTTATAAAAGGTATTGGTGAATCGACAGCAAAAAAAATTATTGAACTTTTACAAACAGGCGAACTAAAAGTATTGCAGGAAATGATTGCAAAAACACCGCCGGGTGTAATTGAATTGCTGAACATAAAAGGTATTGGTCCAAAAAAAATAAATACTATTTGGAAAGAGATGGAAATTGAAAGTGTGGGTGAACTGTTATATGCCTGCCAGGAAAACCGTTTAAAATTATACAAAGGTTTTGGCGAAAAAACGCAACAGAATATTATAGATACTATTGAATATTATTTACACAACCAGGGCAGTTATTTATATCCGCAGGTAGAAGAAGTGGCACCACAGATTATTGCTTATTTAGAAAAATTATTTTCGGCTGAAAAAGTTTTTATAACCGGTGCTTTTAAAAGGCAGGCAGAGATTATTGACGAATTGGAATTTGTGGTAAACAGCACAAACGAACTGATAAAACCCAGGTTTTTAAGTGCCAATCCGCCAGAATTACTGGAAGAAACACCCGATAGTTTGCTGTATAAACTATTAAATGGGTTACGGCTGAGGTTATACACCGGAACTGAAAATTTTAATAAAAGAATATTTGAAACCAGTGGCAGCGCCGAATTTACAGCAGCATTTCAGCAACAGTTTGCTACTATTAATTACAGCAACGGCGAGGTTTCGGTATTTGAGCAAGCTAAAATAAATTTTATTCCACCTTGTTTAAGAGAAACAGCAGCTATTATTGAAAAAGCAAAATCAATAAAAATACCCGACTTGATACAACCCGGCGATATAAAAGGCATCATCCACAGCCACAGTAACTGGAGCGATGGCAGCAATACAATTGAAGAAATGGCCAGGGCTGCTAAAGAAAAAGGATTTGAATATTTAGTTATAAGCGACCACAGCAAAAGCGCTTTTTATGCACAGGGCTTAAGTGAAGAAAAAATTGCAGCCCAACACCAGTATGTAAATGAACTGAATAATAAAATAACTGGCTTTAAAATTTTTAAAAGTATAGAATCAGATATTTTAAATGATGGCAACCTCGATTACAGCAACAGTATACTTTCTACTTTTGATGTAGTAATTGCATCTGTACACAGCAATTTAAAAATGAGTGAAGAAAAAGCGATGCTGCGTTTGCTTAAGGCAATTGAAAATCCATACACAACAATACTGGGCCACATGACGGGAAGATTATTGCTGAGCCGAAAAGGTTATCCTGTTGATCATAAAAAAATTATTGATGCCTGCGCTGCTAATCATGTAGCGATAGAATTAAATGCCCACCCCCGCCGCCTTGATATTGACTGGCGGTATATTGATTACGCTCTGCAAAAAAATGTGCTTATCTCCATTAACCCCGATGCCCATACCATTGAGGGATTTAACGACATACGGTATGGCGTACTGGCTGCACAAAAAGCTATGGTAGTAAAAGAACAAAATTTAAGTAGCTTTGGGCTGAAGGATTTTGAGACTTATCTGGATAAAACGGCAAAGGCAAAAGGAAATTAAAATTTATTACACAATTTAACCACTTCATCTACCATTATAAACATGGCAAAAATTTTAATTGCTGCAGTAATAATGTTGTTGCTTGCAGGTAATATTTATTTTTATATTAAAAGTAAAGAGAAGCCTGCAGCGCCAAAAGTAATGTTAGCAGCTGCACCGGCAGCAAGCACATTTAAATATTTGGTTCCTGCATTTGAAATAAATGCAGAAATGATGAAAGTAAAAAATAACCGCATGGCATTAAATGACTATGCAATAAAAAATAAATGCAACCAGGATTATGGCTTTATTATCGACATGAGGATACCGAGTTATAAAAAAAGATTTTTTGTTTATAATTTAAAAAAAGATTCTCTTATTAACTCGGGCTTTGTGGCACATGGTACCGGCTCCGAAACTTTTAGGGGCGAATTAGTTTTCTCAAATATCCCCGACAGCCGCTGTACTTCGCTGGGAAATATAAAATTGGAGCCTCCTACAAAGGTATGTATGGTTTTTCTTATCAGCTTGCTGGGTTTCGACAGTACCAACAATAAAGCCTTGCAACGTGCTATAGTGTTACATGGCCACAGTTGTGTACCAGATAAAGAAACTGATGAATACCCTATCTGTTTTAGTTATGGTTGCCCAATGGTATCACCGTCTTTTTTACAAAAGCTAAAAGGGTACATAAGTAAACAGGGTAAGAAGCCAATACTGATGTCGATTATTTATTAAGAAAATCTATTTTGAAATTTGTAGCTATATCCGATACGCATGGTCAACATGAAAAATTGCTTCTTCCAAAAGGAGATGTTTTAATACATGCTGGTGATATTTCAATGAGAGGTGATGAACTGTCAATAATTAATTTCTTAAATTGGTTCAGCCATCAAAATTATCAATACAAAATTTTAATTGCAGGCAACCACGATTTTTATTTTGAAAGAGCATCAAATGAAGAAATTGAAAAGATAATACCGGAAAATGTTATTTACTTAAATAATAGTGGCACAACAATTAATAATCTTAAAATTTGGGGTTCGCCAATTACCCCCTGGTTTTTTGATTGGGCTTTTAACCGTTACAGAGGTGAACAAATACAGAGATATTGGGATTTAATTCCGAATGATACCGATATTTTAATCACTCATGGGCCGGTATCGGGCATTCTAGACAGTACTAAAAAAGGAGAACACGTTGGATGTGAAGATTTATTAAACCGTGTTAATAAAATTAAACCCCGTGTTCATATATGCGGACACATACATGAAGCATACGGAGCTTCAGAGAATTTCGGCACTAAATATATTAATGCAAGTGTGCTGAATGAAAAATACGAGCTAACTAATGATGCTGTTATTTTTGAACTGTAGTGTAAGAAGTAATTTGAATTAATTTTATCCTGTTTTATTTCTTCTAAAGTCAATTGTTTTTCCATTTCATTATTACTATTATTAACCATAAACATTTCCCTACTTTTGTCACTTAAAATGCATTTATGAAAAAATATTTTTTACTGCTTTTTGTTACCCTTTCTTTTATTGCAAAAGGGTTTGCCGATGAAGGCATGTGGCTGCCGCAACTGCTGGCTGCATTAAATGAAAAAGAAATGAAGAAGATGGGGATGAAAATTAATGCCAGTGATATTTACAGCATTAGTAAAGGAAGTTTAAAAGATGCCATTGTAAGTTTTGGTGGTTTTTGTACTGCCGAAGTAATTTCAGATAAAGGGTTACTGTTAACCAATCACCACTGCGGTTTTGATGCCATACAAAACCATTCTTCTTTACAAAACAATTATATACGTGATGGATTTTGGGCTTACAACAACGGGCAGGAATTGCAAAACCCCGGGCTGTTTGCCACATTTATTATTAGTATTGATGAAGTAACCACAACTGTACTAAATGGTATTACTGCTAACATGAGCGAAAGAGAAAGACAAAGTGCCATTGATAAAAATATAAACGAATTTAAAAAAAATATAAAAAAAGAAAGCTACCAGGATATTGTAATCCGCCCTTTTTTTGAAGGCAATAAGTATTTTATGTTTATTACCGAAACTTATAAAGATATACGCCTTGTTGGTGCACCGCCATCTTCTATTGGTAATTTTGGTAAGGATACTGATAACTGGATGTGGCCACGCCATACAGGGGATTTTAGTATGTTCCGCATATATGCTGGTAAAGATAATAAACCTGCAGATTACTCTGCCGACAATGTACCGTACAAACCTAAACGCAGTTTAAATATTTCTTTAGATGGAATGAAGGAAGGCGATTTTACGATGGTGTTTGGTTTTCCCGGAAGAACAACGGAGTATTTACATTCTGCTGCAGTGGAGCAAATAATGAATGTTAGCGACCCGGCAAAAATTGCCATACGTGAAAAAGCCCTGGATGTGACTGAATAGTTTTATGCGTAAAGATGAACAAATAAAAATACAATATGCAGCAAAATATGCAGGTATAGAAAACGCTTATAAAAAATGGAAAGGCGAAGTGCTGGGATTACGTTCTTCAAATGCTGTGGGCAAAAAGAAAGAGATAGAAGCCAGCTTTGAAAAAATTGTTTTATCGCAACCTGCTATGAACATTGCTTATGTTGATCTTTTAAAAAAATTAAAGCAGGCTTACGCAGATATAGAACCTTATGCTTTAGCCAGAGATTATTACAATGAAATATTTTCTAAAATAGAAATGCTTCAGATTGCCACATTCTTCAATATTAAAGCTGCCTCAAGAACCAGAAGAAAATAAAAAGAAATTAAATGAAATTGCTAAAAGAGCAGAAGGCATTTTTGGAGAATATAACAGCACGGTTGATCAAAAGCTTTTTGAGGTGTTGATAGAAATGTATGTAAGAGAGCAGAAGGAAGAAAACATTTCGCCTTTAGTTAAAAAGATGCTTGCAGAAAACAATAATTCATTTGAAGCACTGGCAAAATCTGTTTACAACAAAACATCGTTTTCAAATTTTGAAAAACTTAAACCCATATTAGCTGCTGCCGATACTGCTACATTAACCACAATAAAAAATGATATCGGATTTATGCTTATTATTGACATAGTTAAAACTTATGCCACAAACGTATCGCCAAAATTAAACGAATTACAAAATACCATTAACCAGTTACAACGCACTTACATGCAGGCGCAAACGGATGTGTTTACTAAAAAAGTTTTTTACCCGGATGCCAACAGCACTTTGCGTTTAACTTACGGCAATGTAAAAGGATATACTGCAAGAGATGCTGTACAATATAATTTTTATACTTACCTGGATGGCGTGATGGAAAAATATAAACCCGGAGATTACGAATTTGATGTGCCGCAAAAATTAATTGACCTGTATAATAAAAAAGATTTTGGGCAATATGGTGTTAATGGCAAACAACCCGTTTGCTTTATTGCGGCTAATCACACTACCGGCGGTAACAGCGGCAGCCCGGCCTTAGATGCTTATGGTAATTTGGTAGGTTTAAACTTCGACCGTGTTTGGGAAGGCACCATGAGTGATATTAATTATGATAAAAATATTTGCCGTAACATAATGGTGGACATAAGGTATGTTTTATTTATTGTAGATAAATTTGCAGGAGCAAAAAATTTAATTGCGGAGATGAAGTTGGTGAAAAAGAAAAAGTAAATAGTTATGCAACACATTAGAGTGTAGACTATAATAATTTAGAAGTAGCTTTTAAATATAAACCCGCCTTCGACAAGCTCAGGCTGACAGGTTTTCAATTGTTACAACAACAATATTAAAATGAAATTTCGTGATGCTGTACAAAATGATTTAGCAACAATAGTTGAAATTTATAATTCAACAGTTGAAAGCCGAATGGTTACTGCCGATACAACACCTGTATCTGTTGAGAGCAGGCAGCAATGGTTTGAGGAACATACTGCAGATAAACGTCCGCTGTGGATGGTGGAGGATGATGATAAAAATATTATTGGCTGGGTTAGCTTTCAATCTTTTTATGGCAGGCCGGCTTATGATGTTACAGCAGAAATAAGTATTTACCTCCATCCATTACAAAGAGGAAAAGGATATGGTAAAGCTGTATTGCAATATTGCATAGACAATGCCCCTGCATTTAAAATAAAAAATTTACTGGGTTATATTTTTGCCCATAACCTTCCAAGCCTGCAACTATTTATTAAAGAAGGATTTGAAGAGTGGGGGCATTTAAAAAATATTGCCTTACTTGATGGTATTGAAAGAAGTGTGAAAATAATGGGAAAACGGTTGTAAATTTGAAATATGATTTTAAATATAAAATTGTATTTACTAATAATTTTATTTGGGTTTATATTTTTTACGACATCATGCGACTATTTTAATGAAAGCCCTAAAAAATTGACTGGCAAAATATATTTATGGAATATGGATGGCAGTGATAGAAAATCTTTAACTATAAAAACAGTGGATAATTTTTATTCTCCCGTAAATATTAGTGGTACAGTGACAACTGCCTTGGCAAACGATAGTTTAATTTATTTAAAATGTGATTTTCAGCAATATCCGGCCTATCATTTAATTAACCATGAAGCTGGAGAAAAAATAATTAATATTAAAACTATAGACTCTGTTGATTTCCTTAGATTTCAACAAAGTAAACTTTTTAAGTACTCATATTATTCAAAATAAATTGTTAGCTAAAAACTCATACGCACATTTCTACAGGCACTCTGCCTATATTTCCATTATGATGAATGGAACGTCGCAGCCGCTTCAATAAAAGATGACAGTAATTTATTTAGCCTTAGCCTTTAGATTGCTCAGCGTAAATCCTGTCTTGCTTTTCCGTGGGTAAATAAATCAATTCCAAAAAACTTGAAGCTGGAGCTTCAAGGTACAAAAACATAATTTATGCAAATAGCAATTTTAGGTGCAGGTATGGTAGGCCGTGCCATGGCAATTGACCTTGCCCACAATTATTCTGTTACTTCATTTGATGTGAGTGAGCAATCGCTGCAACTGCTTGCACAAAAGAACAAATCCATTACAATTGTACAAACTGATTTAAGTAATTATATTAACTATAAACTCATTATTAAAAGATTTTGATTTTGTTATTAGTGCCGTGCCCGGTTTTATGGGCTATAAAACTTTAGAAGCCATTATTACTGCACAAAAAAATGTGGTGGATATTTCCTTTTTTCCGGAAGATGCTTTGGAGTTAGATGCACTGGCAAAACAAAAAAATGTTACGGCTATTGTTGACTGTGGTGTGGCACCCGGTATGAGCAATTTAATTCTGGGCTATCACAATGCTAAAATGAAAATTGAAAGCTTTGAATGCATGGTAGGGGGGCTGCCAAAGAAAAGAATAAAACCTTTTGAATATAAAGCACCTTTCTCTCCCATTGATGTGCTGGAAGAATATACCAGGCCGGCCCGTTATGTGGAGAACGGAAATATTATTACTAAACCTGCATTGAGTGATGCCGAGTTTATTGATTTTGAAAAAGTGGGTACACTGGAATCTTTTAACACGGATGGTTTACGCAGTATTTTATTCACGATGAAGCATATACCCAATATGAAAGAAAAAACATTGCGTTATCCCGGGCATATTGATTTGATGAAAGGATTAATTAAAGCAGGTTTTTTAAATACTGCTCCGGTTAATTTTAAAGGACAACAGATTACTCCGTTAGAATTTACATCGGCGCTGTTATTTGATCAATGGAAATTAGGCCCAACTGAAGAAGAATTTACACTGATGACTATAACAATAAAAGGTGAAGGAAAAACTATAAATTACCTGTTGTATGATGAATATGATGCAACAACACAAACCAGCAGCATGGGCCGCACAACCGGTTATACTGCAACTGCAGCATTAAATATGCTGATAAATAATTTGTTTTCTACCAAAGGTATTTTTCCCCCGGAACTGGTGGGTAAGGATGAAAACTGTTTTGATTTTATATTGAATTATTTGAGTGAGCGGAATGTAATTTATACAAACTCAGAAATCAGTCATTGATGATGAAGTCATTGGTCATTAGTTATTAGGCATTTTTGATGCTTTGATTTCAACTATTATGGTTAATCAAATATTTTAGGCGCAAGTATTTACAATATTTTATAATTAAAAAGGCAGTACATCAGTTGCAGTTTATTACATTTGCTGATACACTTAAAATATGAAATACACTTTCGCTCTAGCTCTGGTTATTTTTTTAGCTGCCTGTAATGGCGGAGATAAAACAATTGACCCTGTTGATCCGGATCTTGTACATAAAGACGCACCAAAAATTGCTTACAATATTGTAAACATTTATCCGCATGATACCAGTGCTTACACTCAAGGGCTGCAAATGTATAATGGCAAATTATACGAAGGCACAGGTGATTACGAAACTTCGTCTTTACGCATTACCGATTTAAAAACAGGTAAGGTAGAAAAAAAACACCTGATGGGCAATGCCATAATATTTGGAGAAGGCATCAATATTTTTAAAGGAAAAATTTACCAATTAACCTGGAAAAATTATATTGTATATGTGTATGATGTAAACAATATTGACAAACCAGTTACAACTTTTAAATGGCCTTATGAGGGCTGGGGTATTACCAATAATGGTACCGATTTAATTATAAGTGATGGCACAGCCAATTTATATTTTGTAGATGCAGAAACATTCAGGGTAAAAAACACCATTGCAGTTACAGAAGATGGGGTTCCTATTGATTCTATTAATGAGCTCGAGTATATTGATGGCTATGTATATGCCAATGTTTATGGAGAAGATTTTATTTTAAAAATTGACCCGGCAAGCGGACATGTAATAGGTAAAATGGATTTACCGGGATTAAAAGAAAAATATTTCTCTAAAGAAAATATTCCTGAAAGAACTGATGTTTTAAATGGTATTGCATACGATAGTGCTACAAAAAAAATATATATTACGGGTAAACGCTGGCCGAAAATGTTTGAGATAATTCTAAATTAGATTAACAGCTGCCAAAAAAGTTCTGTTAAGTTTGATTAAACCATTGGAATATTTCTGCTTTTCTGCGCCTTGATACAGGAATGTGCATTTTATTACTTAATTCCAGCACCCCTTCCCTGTCAATTTTTATTATATGCATTCTGTTTACCAGATAGGATTTATGTACCCTTAAAAACTGGTGCTCCAACAGTATATCTTCATACTCTTTCAATGTTTTTGATACTATCAATGATTGCTGATTAATAAAATAAAATTTAGTATAATTACTGCTTGCTTCCAGCATAATTATTTCTTTTGGATTGTATAAAAAAATTCCCCCGCTGGTTGACAATGCCAGTTTAAACTGTTGCTGGTTGTTTTGCTTCAAATTGTAAATAAGATTATCAACCAATGGCTGCTGAGAACTTTTCGTTTCCGATTGCTGTTTTACAATATGCCTGTTTAAAGCATTTTGCAATTCAACAATATCAATGGGTTTTAGTAGATAATCCAATGCACTGAAACGAATGGCTTTTATGGCATATTGATCATATGCTGTTGTAAAAATTACGTCAAAATCCCATTCGCTGGCTTTATTCATAAAGTCAAAACCATTCATGCCAGGCATTTCAATATCCAGCATTACCAGCGTTGGTTGAAATGTTTTCATTAGCGCCAGCGCTTCTGCAGGATTATTTGAAATTTCAATGTGCTTCTCTAAAGAAATATGTTTTTCAATCAGCACTTTTAAAATACGTACTGCAGCAAGCTCATCATCAATAATCAATATTTTGATCATCACTGTTTTTGTTTATTGATTTTTAAATCTGTGGCTATTGTTATTACCACTCTTGTTCCGGCAGCATTACCAGCTTCATCATACAAATCAATAGTTTCAATATTTGCCGATCCTGATCTTTTCCGGTTCAGGATCTCAACTCTCTGCAAAGACAGTTTAGTTCCTTTCGATTCAAAACGGCCTGCACCCAGTTTATTACTTTTAATGGCTGCAGCCTTTTTCCTTCCAACGCCATTATCCTGAATAACACATTCAAGGTTTCCATCCTTTTCTTCAAAATACAGAAACAATTTCTTTTCTCCTTCTTTATTACTTAACCCATGCCAAATGGCATTTTCCACAAAGGGTTGCAATAATAAAGAGGGTATGAATATATCATCTTTATCAAGCTTATCACCGGCTTCTATCGCATAAGTAAATGACTGGCTGAAACGAAGGGCTTCTAAGGAAAGATACAACCGGATAGTTTCCAGTTCGCTGTTAAGTGAAATAAAATTTTTCTCCGAATTATCCAGCACCATCCGCAACAGTTTAGAAAAGCGGGATAAATAATCATACGCTGCATCCACTTTTTCTGTTACGATAGTTTCCTGTATAGCATTTAAAGAATTAAATATAAAATGAGGGTTCATCTGCGCCCTGATGGCCTTGGCCTCAAGTTCCGCCAACTGTTGTTTGATTGTAGCTTTTGTTTTAATCGCCTTCATCCTTACACGAAAAATTATAAAGATGATTGCCGCAATCAATAAAATAAATAGTAGCCTGAACCACCAAGTTTGCCAAAAAGGTTCTCGAATGGTAAAACTGTATTGAAGTGGTTTGCTTGTCCATACATTATTATTGTTACAGGCAATTAATTCAAATGTATAATTACCGGGTTGCAAAAAATTAAAATCAACTATCCTGCTGTTGGTGTATGTCCAGTTGCTGTCTGATTCTTTTAACCTGTAGGCATACCGTATTTTGGAAGGGTCGGTAAGGCTTATTGCTGTATAGTGAAATTGCAGTGAATTATGATTGTAATCAAGAGTTGCTGCCATTGTATGGCTCTGTTTTTTATCCATCACATTTACAACAATAGTATTGATTAACAGAACCGGGGGAACTTTATTAAGAATAATACTATCAGGGTGAAAAGAAAAAATACCCATTGAAGTAAGCCCCCAAATAGTTCCATTCTTTTGCTCTTCTAATTTTAAAGTTTGATAATACGCAGCAAGTAATCCATCGTTTTCATTAAAACTGATCAAATGTTCGTTACTGCCTGGTTGCAGCAGTACAGAAAAACTCATATAATCTCCCAACCATACATTGCCATTTTTATCTTCCAATACAGATAGTGCAATATCGGAAGGCAGCCCGTTGCGGCTGTCGTATTGCTTTTGCAAAAACAGTTTATCATTTTCACACCGGCATTGTAATAACCCTTTTCCCTGTGTGGCTACCCAAACATTCCCTTTATTATCTTTAATAATTTTATTGATGTATAAACTTTTAACCGGCATATTTTGAATGGAGTCATCTACCAGTTCGCCATTTTTTTGTTTATACAAACCCTGGCTTCCATAAAACCAGTATCCTGAATTACGGGTTTGAAAACATCCGAATAACTCCGGCGGTCTTGAATACTTTTTTTTAAAAGCAAAGTGAGCCCTGAAAGGTTCCTCTGCATCGGGATCAATAACAGTTACACCATTCTCCGTACAGGCATATAACTTACCATCTGCTGCAGGGTATAAGGCTTCGCAATTATTGTCTTTTAAAAACCCGGTATTTTTCCAGTTGGTTAGCCGTTTGTTTTTAAACCTGCTGATACCCTGGTAACCACTACCGGCCCATAAACCACCCGAGCTATCTTCAAACATACACATCACCTCAGCCAAAGGAAATAATGATGGTATTGTTTTATCAACAATTAAAATTTCCTGATTTTTTTTAAATACAATTCCACGATTACTGCCAAATAGTAAATCACCATTCTTTTTTTCCAGAAAAGAAAAAGCTTCTTTATGTGTATTTTGATTTACGGTATATTGTTGAAAAGCATTTTTTTTGTATTTAAATAATCCTTCCCAGGTACCCACCCAAATATTTTCTTCAGCATCTACTAATGCAGTTACCGCATTATTAGTGCTGCTGCCAAACCAAACAACTGGTTGCACCACTCCATTTTTTATCCTCCCTACCCCGCTTGTTGTTAAAGCAAATACATTTTTATGGCTTGTAAAAACTATTCTGCCAATAAAATCTGTTGTAAAAGCAGTAGTGATTTTGCCATTAATCATTTGAGTGGGATGACGGTCCAAACAATTCCAGAAAATACTGTCAGGAGAAGAAACCGCTACAGAACGAACAGCCTGATAAGGATCGGGATTAACCCATACAGTTTGATAGCTATTAGCATTAGCTGCAATTTTAAAAATCCCATCATAAGAGCCAATGTATATATTTTGTTTGCTGTCTTCATCAATACAAAAAACCCTTTGAGTAAAATATGCAAAAGGTGCAAGATCAATTACTGCGGTATTATTTTTATGAAGCAACTGAATTTGCGGTACCGTTATTTTATATAACGCACTTAAATCTCCTGCCCATACATTACCGGCTGCATCAGTAAGCAATGCTTCTACTGCTACTATTTTATTGCTTTGCAGTTTTAGTTTTTCAATATGGTTTTCTTTTAAATAAAAAAGGCCTTTATCTCCACCCATCCATATTCCGTTACTGCTATCCTGTGTAATACATAAAATACGGCCAATAGATTCATTTGCAGATGTGTATTGATAGTTGGTAAAACTATAGCCGTCGTATACACTAATGCCTAACTCCGTTCCTATCCAAAGTTTTCTATCGCGGCTTTGTGTAAGCGCATATATTTTGGATGATAACATGCCATTACGGGTGCCAAATGTTTCCAGCCGGTAACGGGTGGTTTGTGCAAAACTGTTTATACTCAGTATAACAGCAACAATTAAAAATGATATATGAAATTGTCGAAGCATTTTCCGGGTAAAAATATACATCCTTTTTCCCATTGTTTTACCATTCACTCATTCCTGATACCGATTAATAATTAATAAGCCCGCTGTAACCATATAATAAATTGGTAAGCTCCGTTCCCTTTTTAGCTATTTGCTTAATAAAAAGCACAAAATAAATTTACTACAGAAAACCTGCACATGACTGAAACCTTATTAATAGCAGAAAAAATAAATGAAGTTATAAACGAAATGAAAACCACGGGTATATGGAACAGTTATACACCCGGCTGGGTAAATGAATTTGAAAAAAGAAATATAGCTACCCTGGAAGATTTTAGCGAATGGCTCCAGTTCATTTACCTGCCCAACCGTATGCAGGAAGCTGAAAGTAATAAAGCAGTGTTGGAAAAAATATACATCGTACCGCAAGCCATGAAATTTTTTGGCAGCGATATTAAAAAGGGAAAGTTGCTGCAATTATTAATTGAATTGGATTCATTGTCATAAACATTAAAATATAGTACATGAAAAAAGTAATCTTTTGCTTAATGGCAATAATAAATTACCAGTTATTGGTAGCACAAAGCGTAGGCATCGGCACTACCACACCAACAGCGAGATTGGAAGTAGTTGGCCAGGGAAGTTCTTCCTCAACGAATAACCTGATGCTGAAAAATTCATTCGGAGATACGCTGCTGAGGGTTCTTGATAATGGCATTGTTGCCATGGGGTATAATGCCCCCAGCTATACAAGAACATTTTCACTGGGCGGTAACGGTATAAATTTCTATTATCCCAATAATGGAGCTTATACCGGCGCTATCCATCCATCCTCCTCCGACAGTTCCCTGGTTATAACCGGTGGTAAACATTTAATACTCCAGTCAAACAGTGGTAATATAGGTGTCGGCAATATCAGTCCTGCTTACCGGCTGGATGTGGCAGGCATTGTTCACAGTTCGGACAATATTTATGTGGATGGAAAAGTGGGTATTGGCACCACATTACCCAATCTCAGTGCACTGTTAGATATAACAAGTACCAGCAAGGGATTGCTGATACCAAGAATGACGGCCACCCAAAGAGTAGCCATTATAAACCCTGCTGCCGGATTGATGGTATATGAAACTACCAGCAATAGTTTTTGGTTTTATAACGGCACTGTATGGAGCCCTGTAAATACTACCGGCGATAACAGTAAATGGACATTAAACGGTTCAGATATTTTTAATAACAATGCAGGCAATGTAGGTATTGGCATCGGTACACCCACATCAAAGTTTCATTTGGTTGGAAACTTATTACAGGAAAGCGGAACAATAACCATCAATAATCCTAATGCTATCCTCCAGATGCAGAATGCCGGAGTGAATAAGGCATCAATGAGATTAATCGCTGGTTCTGAATTCGACATTGGTACAAATACAGGGAATCCTGGTGGTCATTTTTATATTAAAACAAACGGATTGCCCCGGATTATGATAAACGGGGGAGATGGTAATGTGGGCATTGGTGGCTCGTTTCCATCAGAAAAACTACAAGTATTTGGAAATATATTGGCTAATGGCCGTGTGGATGCCGATGGTGTAATTGAAGGTGGTAGTTTATCCTCATTGGGAGTGCTTTATGTAAATGAAACCTCCCTTTTACAAGGAGCAGTTACGGGAAATTCAACGGCCAGTTTTACAGAAAATATAAATTCAAATACTTCAATATCTATCAATCACCCATCAGCAATTTTGCAATTAAAAAATGCAAATGTTGATAAAGGCTTTGTGCAATTATCGGGAGATAATTTAAGGATTGGAACAAACTCAGGTAATACATTAGGTAATGTCGTTTTCCGAAATGATGGGGATGATATTATTGAAATAAAAAAAACAGGAACTGGTGGTGCTTGGTTGCAATTGAATAAGAATGGTGTTTCTAATGGAGTTTTACAGGCTACGTCAACAGGTGCTTTATCACTTTCAAACCCTATAGCCAATGAGCAATTGCAGTTGGGTGGAGAAATATTTATTGATAATACGGCCAACAGAACAGGTATTGGCACTTCATCACCAACTGAAAGATTGCATGTAAACGGGAAATTAAAAGTATCGGGTACTGATATGACTATTGATGATGGAAGAATAACAGGTACTACTACCGGCTCTGCTTATAATCTGTTACCAGTTGCCTATGGTAGGGTAACATCCTCAGGAACCAAAGCTGGCGGTACCCCAAATTTTACAGTTATTAGAGTGGCCGAAGGCGAATATCAAATTTTCTGCGCACAAGTTAATCAATCCTCTGTAATTATGCTCTGTCGTACCGGAGGCCAAGTTTCAGGCACTATCGCTACCACCTTCCCAGGTATAGGTGTATTTACTGTATATACCTCAAACGGTGGCCTTGCTGATATTCCTTTTCAATTTATTGTTTATACTCCATAATAATCAATATTCATTAAACCTTAAACATTTAAATTATAAACAAAAATAAAAGCCTTTTAGACCAGTAGGTAAATGAAATACTGGCAAAGTAAATTAAGGGTGGTTTCAACAACTCATATTTTTTTTGCTAAAGATGTGCAGAAATAAAAGCTGCTGCAATTATTAATTGAACTGGATTCATTATCATAAAAAATAAAACAAACTATATGAGAAAAATTATTATATGCTTATTGGTTTTTGTAAAATGCCATTTATTAATAGCACAAAATGTTGGCATAGGCACAACTGCACCAAACAGCAGCTCTATACTACATCTTAACAGTACCACTAAAGGTTTGCTGATACCAAGAATGAGTACTACAGAACGTAATGCCATTGCAACACCGGCCGAAGGGTTGCTGATTTACAATTTAACCACCAGTGAATTAAACCAGCGGCAGAGTGGCGGCTGGAAAATTTTAATTAATAATGATGCCTGGACAGGTGGTGGCAGTGGCCAGATGTTTAACATTGGTGATAATGTCGGTATTAATACTGCCGGCCCCGGTGAACGGCTGGATGTTAGTGGAAATATTCGTACCAATAGTTCGCTTATTATTAATAATGCAACATCTATACTTCAATTGCAAAATGCCGGGGTTGGTAAAGGGTTTATGCAGTTAAGCGGCGATAATCTCCGCTTTGGTACCAATGGCGGAAATACAGCAGGCAATGTAATATTAAGAATGGATGGAACAGACATGGTAAATTTTCAAAAAACAGGAAGTGCAGGAACTTTTATGCAGATGAACCTGAATGGTGTATCAACAGGAGTATTGCAAACCACCAGCACTGGTAATGTTTCTCTTACAGCAGTAAATGCCAATACCCAGGTGCAGTTGGGCGGAGAAATATTTATTGATAATACGGCAAACAGAACAGGTGTTGGCACTTCATCACCAACAGAAAGATTGCATGTAAATGGAAATATTATAGTGAATGGGAATGCTGTGATTGATGATGGAAGATTAACTGCTACTGCCACTACTTCAGCCTATAATCTTCTGCCGCTTGCATATGGAAGAATCAACGATAATGGCACGAAGGCAGGAGGGACACCCAATTTTAGTTGCGTTAAGACTTTAGAGGGTACTTATGAGATTACTGTTACGGGAAGTACGGCATCGTCTGTTATTGTTGCCACTCCGGGAAACCTCAGAACTAATAAGAGCGAGATATATTGGAGCAGGGGTGTTTGAAATTTTTACAGAAATTTTGAGCTAACGACCTTACTTGATTCAGAATTTCATTTTATAATCTATAATCCATAATAATCCATTTTCATTAATCATTTTAATTTAAAATTATGAGTTTTGATTTTGAAAAATTTGCCAATACAA
Organism: uncultured Chitinophagaceae bacterium; assembly: GCA_963741535.1. Lineage (GTDB taxonomy): Bacteria > Bacteroidota > Bacteroidia > Chitinophagales > Chitinophagaceae > Ferruginibacter. The sequence goes on along the minus strand of CAVUIP010000018.1, from coordinate 543,227 downwards.
TTGAAAATGGCTTTAAAGGAAATTGTGTGGGTTATGCTTTTGTTGTTTCTTATAAAAATTATTGGAAAGTAAAGAGAGCTGCAGAGGTGACCGGTACACTTAATTACAAGCCGCAATTGAATCTTAACCTTATTGGTTACTGTTCTTTACTTATTACATAAATAACTGAGCTGCATTTTGTTTTATCTGCAAATGCTTTTAAGTTAGATATAAAACCATTGCAAAATGCTTTTACAATATTGCCTTTTTCGTTTTTGTATTTTTCACTTAGCATGCTTACATAAAAACTATCGTACCACATAGGTTTAATGGCAGTAATCTTTAAATTATACATTGAAATTAATTGCTGCATTGATTCAGGTGAAAAATGATACAAATGCCGGGGTACATCATAAGCAGCCCATTTGGCGTTATAAATTTCAGCGTCTTTAGAAGTGTAATTGGGTACAGCAATAAATATTTTTCCGTTGGGTGTAAGTAAGGTGGAAAGTTGTTTTATGTATGCATGTAATTCATGCACATGCTCCAGTACATGCCACATGGTTATGGCATGATAGGCAGAAGGTTTTAATTCAAATATTTTTTCGGAAGAAAGTGGTTGTATAGCATATAATTCTGCAGCTTTTGCTCTTGCAGTTGCATCAGGTTCTAAACCGGTAATGCCCCAGCCAGCAGTTTTCATGGTGTTTAAAAATGCTCCTGTCCCACAACCGATATCCAGCATCTCTCCTTTCATCATACCCACTTCGTCAATAAGTAATTGCATTTTTTTATCCAAAGTTCTTTTACGTACCCAATGATATAATGTATTTACAAAACCTTTTTTAGTATCGCTGTGAGAAATATAATTATCTGATTGATAATACACACCAATTTCGTTTTGCTCCGGTACATCCTGTGTAAACCTTACTGTACAATTTTTGCAATGCCAGATGGCAAATTCTTTTTGCGAAACGGTATAATCTTTTGCAGTTAATTGTGGAGCAATATTTGGAGAAGAACAAATGGGACATTTAGTATAATGAATCATGTATTGTACTTTGTGGTTGCAGCGTTGGAATTTTATTTTTTCATTCGTAGTATTGCTCATTCAGTCAATTGTATTTTCTAAAAAATTATTTAAGCCGTTGTAACAGCTGTTGAATTTTCCTTTTCGTTAAAAAATATTAATAGACCAATTACACCTGAGCGTAACACAAACATCGGCTACATTAAAAATACCTGTACGAATATTACCAATACCCACATTTAAAAAATCGGTTACATGCCTGTCGTATAAAAGACGGTCGATAATATTTCCAATACCGCCGGAAAAAATAAGTGCAATTGAAAATACTTTCATTGCTCCCATTTGCCGCAGGTTTTTTAAAGTGTAAATAAATAAGCCAGATAAAATTAACAGTGGTAAAATACTCAACAACCAAAAGCTAACCTGCTTTGGCAAATCATCTCCCAAACTTAAAGCTGCGCCTGTATTTTCAACATATTGTAAACGTACAGTATCATTAAGGTAAGTTTTTGTGGCTTTATCTTTTAAATGTTCTTTAGCAAGATCTTTTGTAACCCTGTCGCAGCCTATAAATGTAAGGCAGCAAATGCAAAACAATATTATCCTGGTGCTTAGTTTCATTACTGTATTTATTGTATGGGCATGGCGTTACCTGCCATTGACGAAGCGTTAAGACTATTTGAATAAATGAGCAATGCCAGTAGTGCAACAGTTACAATTACTATAGCCCATATCCACCAACGGTTCTTTTTTAGCGGCGTACCGTCACTAAAGTATTCGTGCATTAAAGTATTGGAACTTTCTTTATCGCCTACTAAAATAGCATGTTCTGCTTCGGGGTGAATTACTCTTGTTGCATTTACATCCTGTAAAAAAGCTGCAGGCAAATCGATGGGTTTAAATTTTATACTGCCTGAACCATCTACAAAAAATTGACCGATGCTTTCCAATGTAAAAGGTTCATTATTATTTACCGATTTTTTTATGCCGTCGCAAAAGTGTTCTAAAGCTTCGGTTGCTTCGTACTTATCGCTGTTAGTTTTTGCAGCAATATATTCCGGCAGGGCCTCAGTAGTATTTTCAGTTTGGCTAAAAGTGATTGAAGTAAGCGGTGCTTTAATTTTTTTATCAAGAAAATCGGTAGCAGCTTTGCCGGCAGTTAGCGATAAAGTACCAATGCCCGGTAAGGCACAGTACTTATTTTGAAAAAGGTATGAAGCAATTAAATGTTGCATTGAATTTAAGGCGTTGAGCAAAGGTATGCAGTAAAAGTGAGTGACACAACGATGTTAAATAGAATTACTGAAGCTGGTGCAAAAAAAATAATCAATATTCAACGCTCAATTTTCAATATTCAATGTAAATGCATAGTATTAAACTTTTTTGTTGCATTGCCGTAAGTGAATACCAATAAATACACCTGTATTTTGTGAATTACTTAAAAGGTTATTCTAATACCTCCCAAAACATTCAATCCATACACTTCGTAATTATGCCAGCGCTGGTATTTATTATTTAAAATATTATTTACATCGAGCCATGCGCTAAACATTTTATTTACTTTAAATTCCATGCCGGCACTTAAATCGGTACCGCCGCTAAAGTTTTTTGAAGTATTATTTTTTGCTAAATAATTTCCGCCGCCAAACATATAAAAATCTCCTTTTAGCAACACCTGCTTAAATGCCCACCAGCGTAAAGAACTGGTAAATTCCATTGGCACAGTATTCCAGGCTTTTCCGTTGGTGTTAAAACCGGTGTAACCATTTAAAGTTAAACCCGCTGTTAACGTAAATTTATCCTGATTGATATAACTTAAGTCGCCGTGCACACGAAAATTATTGGCCTTATTTTCATAAACTACTTTAAAAGATTTATTATCTGTTGCAGTATCATTTATAAACAAAGGAATATCGGTGTAACTTATTAAACCAGCCTTGGCACTAAAATTAAAATGTTTACCAAGTGTTGCTTTTATGCCGCCGTAGTATTCAATTTCTTTGGTGTTTTTTTGAGCTGCAATAGTTTGCATGTATGGATTAATGTTTAGCAGATTACGAAAAGTATTTTTTGTATAAGTGCCCACCCAGCCTGCCTGTATCATAAAAATTTTTTCTTTTACCTGTGCCTCGGCATATACATTGGGCAGCCAGACAAAAGTGCCGTTATCCCATGTGGGTGTAATGCCAGCATTAATGGTAAACTGCGGCGATGCAAAAGTTAATGCCGGTGCAACCTGAAAAATATTATTAGTAATTTTTACATTATTGGTTAAATCTTTTGTGGTATAACTGGTAATGTTTGCACGGCCCTCTACTTTTATTGCCATGGCTTCGCCAAATTGTTTTTCGAGAGGTGCGGTTATAATTAAAGAACTTTCGCTTAATTTATTTTTACCGGTAAAAATATTTACCTGCACATTGGGATTGTATTTAATTCCAAAATCGCCAACAACAGTGTTGCGTATGCCGGCTTTAAGCATCAGATCCTGATATTGATTTTTAATACTGTCTTTTTTATAATTGTATAGTGCATGATCGTATCCATACAAATACACATCGTTCTGGCTGTAATCTACACTGCCGTAGGCTTCGTTCTTTGCAGTAAAATAACTGCCGGTTGCTTTTAAATTAAGTTGTTTATAATCCTGGTATTTTATTTTTCCTTTGCTGGAAATATAATCGGCATATACATTTAATAAACTTGTTTTAGCATCGCCAAAACTAAACCCTGCACTTACATAAGGTGTAGAAAAATTACCAAAACCAACTTTTAAATAATTACGCATACCTAAATATAAGTTGGTATCCTGCTGCAATGCAAGCGGTTTTAAAGATATGGGTTGATAAGAATAAAATAAATTTTGAGCAGGCACTACATAATTCATTTTGGGTTTACCGGTATCGGCATTAAGCTGCGACGCTGCAAAATTTATTTTTACTGCATTACGCAAAACTGGTTTGTAGGAGGAAGTAATATCAATGGTGGTTCCTTTTTTAGTGGTGTCTTTTTGGGCAAAAGTTGTAATAGATAACAGGCAACAGGCAATAAGCAACAGGCAATGGGCACCATGTAATTTGTTACTTCTTTTGATCAATGTTAAATAATTTTTTTGTATGCTATCCATCTCAGTTTTATTTATAAATTTTAAAAGTTTTTCCAAGTCCCCGTAATTTATCCCGATCCTTATCGGGAGGGGATTTAGGGGTTAATTATTGCTAACCTTACTATTCACCTTCTCTTCCTCAACGGCTTTATCTAATTTTTGCTGTGCTTCACTTTTCAATTCTGGGATAACAGAATTTTTTGCTACGCTTTCGTAAGTGGCTTTTGCATTAAAGTAATCTTTCTGCTGCATAAAAATATCTCCCAGTAAAATGTAAGCTTTGGTTACCCAAAAATCGTAAGAGCCAGTTTCTTTAATTACTGCCAGGGCAGATTTTTCTGCTGTGGCTAAATTGCCTGAAGTAAACTGGCAGTTGGCAATTTCATATCTTGCCTCGGCTCCCCATGCAGATTTATTTATTGCTGCACAAGATTTGAATGAACCAATTGCAGCAGCACAATCGCCGCTCAACTGCTGCGATTTACCCAATACCAAAAATGCAATTGATCTGTCATCGGTGCTGATACCTTTTTTGGTGAGCAAAGTTTTTGCTGCATCGTTTGCTTTGGTGTAATCTTTTAATAAATAATAGCACCGTACCAAACCTCTTAATGCTTCTAACTGATTATCCTGGTTTACCGAACCGGATAATAAGGATTCGAAATATTTTTTTGCGGCAGCGTAATCTTTAATCTCGAAATAATTTATTCTTGCTGCTTCTAAAGTTGCTCTTTCAAAATAACGGTTTTGCCCTTTGGCATTTACATAATCGTAACCGGTTAAAGCATTTTTAAAATCTTTACTTTTATTGTAACATTCACTGCGGAAATAATTGGCTTCTAAAGCAAACGCCCCATTTGGATATTGAGATAAATAATTATTAAAGCCAGTAATTGCAGCATTACAATCGTTGGCACTGTATTTTATTTCTGCGGCGGTATAGTTTAGAGAATCTGCTTCGCTAACAGAAATATTTTTACCGTTCTTACGCATCAGCTCTACGTAGTCGTTAGGCCTGCCTTCTTCCACATAAATATTTTTGATATTGTCTAATGCATCATCAGCTTCGGCAGATTGCGGATATTTTTGAATCAATGTTTGGTAATTTACCAATGCATTTTTATTATCATCAATATTATAATAACTCAGTCCTAATTTTAAATAAGCCACAGGTTTTAATCCGCCTGCATCGGGCATATTTATAATGTTGGTTAAATAAGGAATAGCTTCCCTGAATTTTTCATCTGCCATATAAGTATTAGCCACTTCCATATTTACATCGGGCACCAAATTACTTTGCGGATACTGGCGGGTAAGTGTATTAAGTGTTCTTATTTTTTCATTTGAACTTTTTACACCTGCAATCATAGCTTTTTGAAAATATGCATAATCACTTTGTGTCAGTGCATTGTTAATTACATTATCATACATGCTGCTGGCCTTTGCAAAATCACGGTTCATAAAATAACAATCAGCACTGCGTACATATGCATCCTGCTCCATTGGTGATGAAGTGGTGCCTGCAACTTTTGTAACCTGCTCAAAATAATTTAAAGCCTGTTTGTAATTTTCTTTTTTCATCCAGCTGTAAGCCAAATTATATCTTGCTGCCTGCGGATTTGCTTCTCCCTGCGATGGCGCACTGCTTTGCAAATAAAAAGTCATGTAGCGGATGGCATCGTCATATTTTTGATTGCGTAAAGCAATTTCACCTTTCCAAAAATTGGCATAAGGCAGTATCGGCCCTGCATACTGATCGGCTAAAACTTTAGTTAATAATTCATCTGCCCTTAGTATTTGCTGATCGTTTACATACTCTACCGCTTTACCAAATAAAATTCGGGGATACACTTTTTGCATAGCCAGTGTTGGTTTGCCCAACGATTCGTATAGTGATAACGCATCGGAAAAATTATTGGTGTTGGCCAAAAGTCCTACCAATAATTCTTTGGCTTCAATTTCATAATCGGAGTTAGGATAATCGTTAATAAATTTTTTCAATTCATTTAGTGCAATATTTTGATACCCCAATTCGTAGGAAAGTTTGGAGTAAATAAAACGTGATACTTCCTGCTGCTTTGCGTTACTGTTATTATATGCACAATATTGAAAAGCATTTCTTGCATTTTCCTTTTGATTGGTCCTTAAATAACAATCTCCCAGCAGGTACATACTGTTTTGTCCCAGTGAATCTTTTTGATTGCTCAATTGTTTAAACCCATCAATGGCTTTGGTTAATTGATTGGCCAGGTAATAACAGTAACTTAATTCATACAACACTTCTTTATCAACCTTACTGCTGTTGTTTACATAATACTCTAAAAGCGGCAATGCTTTTGCAAAATTCTTTTTCTCAAAATAGAGTTGCCCTATCAGCAACTTCAATTCTTTTTCATAAAACAAATTACCGCCTCTTGCCAGCACACTTTCGCCATACCGCAGGGCTTCATCCTTTTTCCCCTGAAAATAATATATCTCGGCAATGTAGTAAGGTACTACACCTTTGTATTCTTCCTTTGATTCTACCAATTTAAAAGCTTTCAATGCTTCGTTATATTGCCTGTCGTAATAACTTATAAAACCATAATAATAATTTGCAGGGTAATAATATTTATTTTTAGGCAGTTGATGAATTTCGTTAAACAATGGTTTAGCCAGCTCAAATTGTTTTAAATTAAAATAACAGTAAGCCCTTTCAAATTTTGCATCGGCAATTTCATCATTGCTTAAATTATCCAATCCTGCTCTTTCGTAATAGGTAATGGCATTCCTAAAATCATCTTTAGTAAAATAAAATTTTGCTAAATGATAACTCATCAGCTGGCGCCGTGGTTCGTTATTTACCACTTCGATGTATTGTTTGGCTTCATCCTCGGCTACCGGTTGCAGCAATTTTAATTCGCAAACGGTATAAAAATAATTGATATCATCATTCAGGTAGGTATGATTGCTGATGGTGTTATCCGGCGTTTTATCTTTTAGTTCTTTAAATAAAGGATAGGCCAGGGCAAACTGTTCTTTTACAAACAACTCTTTGGCATCAATATACTTTTTTTCGGGATTGGTAATGGCGTTGGTTGGTTGTGCTATTACTGTACAATAAAGCCCGGCAAAAAAAAGCAGGGCTGTAAGTTTATGTTTTATCATGTTCGTATATTCGGGGCTTTTACAATTGTAAAAATAACTATAATGACAGTTAAGCAAACACTGTTCCAATTTTATTGTGAATAAGTGGATAAATGTTAGCCGTTGTAATGTAAACGAATGTATTTTTGTTTTGCTGTTAAGGATTTTGTAAAATTTAAAATAAAAAACAATAACCTGTAAATTTAAAAAAGAATGAAAAAACTACTTTCGACAAAGTATTCAGCCGGGGCTTTTAGCACTGCTTTGTTGGTATTAAGATTAGGTGTGGGTATTTTAATGCTGATGCATGGATATGATAAACTAATGAAGTTTAGTACAATGAAAAATGAGTTTATGAACTTTATGGGCATTGGCAGTACCATGAGTTTGGCACTGGTAGTGTTTGCAGAATTCTTTTGTTCGGTGTTTTTAATTTTAGGCTTGTTTACCCGGTTAGCAACAATACCATTGATAATTGCTACCTGTGTAATGGTTTTTATGGCGCATAATGGAGATGTTTTTGGAAAAGGACAAACCGCAACTTTATACCTTATAAGTTATATTGTAATATTATTAGTAGGCCCCGGCCGTGCAAGTGTGGATAGTATGATTGGAAAATAAATTAAACCTTAATGAAAAAAACCTGAGCCAATTCAATTATCTATAATACTTATTGCAGGTATTACTTGGATTTAATGTATTACAATTACGTGCCACATTTACTTTGGCTTTTATTTAATTGGTTATCGCGATGGATTAACTTTAGCAGAGCCTTTCAAAGCATAGTACTAAATTTCCTGTACTTTTTTTTTATTTAATTGGCGCATATTTTTCATTAGGAAATCAAAGTATTTGCCAAAAGGATCTCAATTATGCAAACTTGATTCTTAATTAATTTTTAGCCTTAAAAGAAACAGAATTATATTTGTACATTTTGTGGTGACTGGATGTTTAGGCTTTTACACAACTCTTCCAAAGCTTTTCGTGAAATGTTTTTAACAGGATATAAAGAAGTAATACGCTCATTTCATGAAGGAACAAATAATATTACTGCTTCTGATATTGTTATCGAGGAATTTTTATTGTTATTATATTGTTAACAGTTGTGTAGTTATGCAAAAATATTTACCGAATATTTTGCTAACCACTTTAAAATAAACTGAAGTTGAAGATGTTGAAACTGCAAGTCTGAAGTAAACTAGCTACATATGTTTGTAACCGAAACACAAGTTCGTATTCATTATGCACTTACCGACCAAATGGGTGTGGTGTATTATGGCCACTATGCACAGTTTTACGAAATTGGCCGTACCGAAGCCATCCGGCAGATTGGTTATACCTACAAAGAAATTGAAGCGCTGGGAATTATTATGCCTGTGGTAGAAATACACAGCAAATTTTTACGGCCTGCAAAATATGATGACCTCATCACTATTAAAACAACCTTAAAAGAAATGCCTGCTCATCATAAAATTATTTTTTATGCTGAGATTTATAATGAGCAGGATAAGCTATTAAACACAGGTGAAGTAATTTTATATTTTTTAGATGCAAAAACAATGAAGCGTTGCGAAATGCCGGAAGCGCTGAGAGAAAAGCTGGTGCATTACTTTTGAGTAAATGAATAATTGACAATGTATAATTAATAATTTTTTAAACCCGATGCAGTCTTCATTTTTACAAATGCTATCGAATTAAAAACATTATCCGTTATTTATTATACATTATTCATGCTACACCCTGTTATAATCTCCTCTCCAATTTTTTATAGCTTCTTTAATTTGTTTAGAAGATAAATTTTCAGAAACGGCACGGTGTGCCAGATCAACAAACTCGTTATTGGGTGCAAAACGTAAGGCGATGTATTGCGACATTTTTAATTTACTGTCGGGCAAATTACCGGTGATGGCAAAATAGCGAAGGCTTTCTTCGGCACGTATTCCTCTGTCTTGTGCTTTTAATGCAAATGACCTTGCAAACCACAAAGCTAAAATTACAGCAGTAATTAGCGATACCATCGCTGCAGCCTGTAGCCTGCCGCTGCCTTCGTTTATGGTTTTAAAAAAATGCGCCAGGCTTAATATAAAAGGAAATAAAACAGCAGCAAAAGCAACATAATGAAACAAAGGCACCATGCGGCCATGATTTTTAAAATTTTGTTCTTCCATAAAATATTTTTTTATTTGTTTCGAAATTAAGCAAAAGAAATTTAAGTGAGTAGTTGTCCCAACCTCACCCCAACCCCTCTCCAAAGGAGAGGGAACTGGAATGGGGTATTTTATAATTTAAATACTCTTTACTAAATGACATTTTCAGTTAGGAGGATTTAGGCGGGCTCTATTTTAAAATATCCAGCACCTTCCACATTTTTTCTCTTACAGTTGCAGGGCTGCCATCAAAATTATTTACAATAAAAGAAAACGTGTATTCATTACCGGTTTTACTTTTTATATAACCGGTATAGCTTCTTACACCACTTATATATCCATCCTTCATTTTTATGCCATTCATTTCGGGCAGGGCATTATAAAAAGATGCAAACCATTTTTGTTGTTTGGCATATTGCATTATGGTTACCAAAGCGTTTGTGGTAATCCGGTTGGCAGGAGAAAGGCCGCTGCCGTCGATGATATTTAAGGCTGATGGTTCAATCCCTTTTTGTTTCCAGAAATTTTTAATTATTGCAATACCGCTATCTGTAGAACCAAATTTTAATTTTTCGTAAGCAATCGTTTTTACAAAAGCTTCGCCGTAAAGGTTGATACTTTTTTTGAGGAACCAGTAGTTGATGCTGTCAAGTGGTGGAGAGAAATATTGATCTAATACTTTTTTGTTAGTAGTATCGATGCTTTTAATATAGTCAACAATATTGTTTTGGGGAACAGTAAAATTTGTATTTGTTTTTTTAATGTCAATATTTGCGGAATCAAAATAGTGCATACAAACTTGTTCTAAAAATGAAGTTGGATTTATAATAGCACCGGATATTTTAAAAAAATTTTCTCCTGCAGGTATAGTTCCCTTAATTAACCAACCATCATCATTAACAGGCAAATACAGATAAGCTTTATCACCACTTGATTTCGGGCCGGTTTTTAATTCGTTTACAAACTGTAACCAATATTCTTTTGGAATCGCTTCTATCAACTGTACAGGTTGCCCTTCAACATCACCAGCTTTTAAAATTAAATCAAATTGATTTTCTCTCCAATTAATAGCCCCGGAGCCAGCACCGTAATAGTTACCTACATCTTCCCAAGGCCATCCTCCAGGTATAAGTTGAGAAGAATATCTTGAATCATCAACCATAAAATGTAATAACGATGTAATTTTTTTTTGTTTTAATATGCTTAACCAACGACTCATTAAACTTTGGGCTGTTGTGGTTCGATATCGCCAACTTCCTAAAGTAGGATCGCCATAGCCAGTTAAACATAAATTCCCGTTCAATATCCCATCTTTAATAATCCCTGTATACCCTAACTCAGTTTTATATTTAAATTCCTTCCCCAACATTTCAAACGCACTAACACTCGTTACCACTTTTTGGCAACTTGCAGGTGCTAATCCAAACTGTGCATTTTTATCAAAAACTATTTTACCGGTTTTTGTATTTACCACAAACAAGCTTAGTATAGCATGTTTAAACTGTACATCCTTTTCTAAATTGTTGATTGCGGCAGTTAATTTTGCATCAATATTTTGTGCAGCAAGTTCGAATAAATACAAGTCAGCAATGTTATTACTATCCATTTCATGGGCAAATAAATTTATTTCTCAAAGCTAAAAGATTTAAATTTGATGTATGGAAAATTTGATAAAAGAGCCGGCGCCGTAAATACAATTATTATTCTCTCAGGAATATACCTGGAAATTGAAAGGCAGCACTGAAAGTAAAAATGAATATTATCAGGGTAACTTTTTGCCATGAGCGGAGCCTCGCTGAAACATAACAAAATTCTCGCCAATTTATTTGGTACTTGCAAATAAATTAAAAGGCAAAGATTGCAGCCTTACTTAAGTGATTTAAGAATTAAATATTCCCTAAAAACTGCTTTATATACTTATCCTGATATTAGATTATTTGTGGTAAACCTGAATTAACTGAAGATAAATTTGATACTGCACAAATCCTAATGTAATTTTTGAAATAATTTCAAAATCCACAAGCAATTACGACAGGAGAAAAATTTTTTTATTACAGGGATATGACTCGGCTTAAAGAATTATAATGGTTGATCACTACCAGAAAAATTGATATTGGTTAAAACAAGATATCCGCAATGCAGATAATAACTGGCACTTACTGATTACAAGATGAAATAGATTACTTTCTTTTTGCATCGAGTAAACATCACCGTCTTGCATAGTGATATTTATGAAAGGTCTGACGTTTGAATAAAATTTTTTCTTTCCAACTTCCCTCATTTTAATTTATGATACAAGCAACCATAATCACCATTGGCGACGAACTTTTAATAGGCCAGGTAATAGATACCAACAGCGCCTGGATGGCACAGGAATTAAACAAAGCCGGCATACGTGTGGTAAGGCGTGTAGCAGTAGGCGATGTATGGGACGAAATTTGGAATGCACTGGATGAAGAAAGCAAACATGCCCAAATAATTTTAATAACGGGCGGGCTTGGCCCAACAGCCGATGATATTACCAAACCATTGCTGTGTAAATATTTTGGTGGTAAATTAATTGTGGATGAAGGTGCCAAACAAAATGTAATCAACATTTTTACTAAACTTAAACCGGCCCATGATTGAAAGAAATTTACTGCAGGCCGAAGTACCCGATGTATGCACCGTAATTCAAAACAAAAGAGGTACCGCACCCGGAATGTTGTTCAATAAAGACGGCAAAATTTTTGTAAGCATGCCCGGCGTACCACACGAAATGAAAGGCATGATGGAAGATGAGGTAATTCCACATCTTAGCAAACAATTTAAATTACCAGTAATTATACACCGCACATTATTAACGGCCGGTGTTGGCGAAAGTTTTTTAGCCGATCTGATACAAGATTTTGAAGAAGCCTTACCACCGCAAATAAAACTAGCTTACCTGCCCAATTATGGCATGGTAAGGTTGCGTTTAACCAGCTTCGGGTTTTGATAAAATACAAATTGAAAATGATATTGAAACGCAGTTTTTACAACTGCAGTTATTGGTAAAAGATTATTTGGTAACCAATGTTGATGAACCAATGGAAAAAGTGGTAGGCAAATTATTATTGCAAAAAAATAAAACCATGTGCACTGCCGAAAGTTGCACCGGTGGTTATATTGCACATCTGCTTACTTCCATCCCCGGCTCATCTGAGTTTTATGATGGCAGCGTGGTAAGTTATTCTTATGGAGCTAAAGAAGATCTGCTTAGTGTTAATCATCAAACTTTATTAACTAAAGGTGCGGTGAGTGAAGAAGTGGTAACCGAAATGGCCAAAGGTGCTTTGCAAAATATTAAATCCAATTATGTAATTGCAGTAAGCGGTATTATGGGGCCGGGTGGCGGCCTGCCCGAAAAACCTGTGGGCACTGCATGGATAGCAGTAGGCAGCAAAGAAAAAATTGTAGCACAAAAAGTTTTTTTTCGTTTCGACAGGGCAAGAAATATACAGTTAACCGCCGTTACCGCATTAAATTTATTGCGACAGTTTATGCTGCAAAATACATAGCCACAGATTGGACTGATTAACACGGATTTTATTGTCATTAATCTCAATATTTCCTTTAGGCATATTCTGCATTTATCTGTGTAAATCCGTGCAATCCGTGGCAAAATTTCTTCCATGTATTTTCTTTGAAATCTGTGTAATCTGTGGCAAAACTTTTTTACTTACTTTTGCCTTGCCAGTACAACGATTGTTAACACACAAACTATTTTATGAGTGTAGTAGATTTAGTTATGCCAAAGCTTGGCGAAAGCATTATGGAAGCCACCATTTTAAAGTGGCACAAAAAACCGGGTGATACCATTAAGCAGGATGAAACGCTTTTGGATATTGCTACCGATAAAGTGGACAGTGAAGTGCCCAGCACCGCCGAAGGTGTGATAGAAACTATTTTATTTAACGAAAATGATGTGGTGCCCATTGGTACTGTAATAGCCACCATACGTGTAGGCGCCAATGCAGCCGTAAGCAATAACGAGCCTGCGCCGCAACCTGCACAACCGCAATACGAAGATGCAAAAGTAGTAGAAGAAATTCCTTATCAACCTTCGCAAAAATCTACTACATCTCCCTCCCCTTCGGGGAGGATAGGAGGGGCTTTTTATTCTCCTCTGGTAATTAAATATTGCCCAGCAGGAAGGCATCAGCATGACTGAGCTTGAAAATATCCCCGGCACCGGGCAAGATGGAAGAGTGAGTAAAAAAGATATTTTAGCTTATGTTGCCAATAAAGGTACAGGCAATCAAACACAACAGGCACCGCAACAAAATACACCACAGCAAACGCAACAGGTAACTGTTTTGCCAACAACCAACAACCAACAATCAACAACCAACCAACCAACCTACCAACCCCCAACCGTTTTCACCGGCAATGTAGAAGTTATTGAAATGGACCGCATGCGCAAATTGATTGCCAAACACATGGTAGACAGTAAGCACACCAGCGCACACGTAACCAGTTTTGCCGAGTGCGATGTTACCGGTTTAGTAATGTGGCGGGAAAAAGTAAAAAAAGATTTTGAAAAACGTGAAGGCGAAAAAATTACTTACACACCATTATTTATAGAAGCCATTGTAAAGTGTATCAAAAAATATCCATTACTCAGCAGCAGTGTTGATGGCGATAAAATAATTGTAAAAAAAGATTTAAACATAGGCATGGCCACTGCACTGCCCAGCGGAAATTTAATTGTACCCGTAATTAAAAATGCCGACCAGTTAAATTTAACCGGCCTTACCAAACAGGTAAACGGCCTTGCCAATGCGGCACGTACCGGAAAATTAAAACCCGATGATACCACCGGTGGCACTTTTACTTTAACCAATGTGGGTACATTTGGCAGCATCATGGGCACTCCTATAATCAATCAGCCGCAGGTTGCAATTATGGCCGTGGGTGCAATTAAAAAAAGGCCCATGGTTATCGAAACACCGCAGGGCGACAGCATTGCCATTCGCCACATGATGTATATTTCTCTCAGCTACGATCATAGAATTATCGATGGCGCATTAGGCAGCACTTTTTTAAATGCCGTTAGTAAAGAGCTGGAAAATTTTGATAGCAACAGAACGATATAAATATTTTAGATTTTAGATTGCCGATTTTAGATTTGTGTATTAGATTGTTTTGAAATTTTTAATACCAACTTTATATTTTCATGGCATCATCGTTGCGTCGCAATCCTTTCAACGGTATACCATTAGGGAACTTTTATTGCAGCGTAGATTGAAGCAATAAATAATACCGCCATCTGCAGTAAAATCAAGCAAATAACTATGCAAAATAATATTGATCTTATAATTCAAAATTATAAAAGCCTGCCAACTGCAGAACTAATTTTACTTGCCGAAAAGCCTTCATCTTTACGTGTAGAAATTATACCGCATTTACAAAATGAACTTATAAACAGAAATGCAAAAGATGCCGCAGCCTCTTTAACTTCTTTTTTAAATAACCCAATACAACCCGGAGTTTATAATAATTTATCAAAAGAAGCCACTATAGAAAATTTAAAAGCAAGGATTGATAACGGTGAATCTGCAGAAAGCATATATGCGGATGTAGAAGATGCAGCGCTAAGTCCACTCGACAGGTTGGAAGTTGATGTACATTTAAAAGATCGTTCTTTAAATTTTTTAACTGTGCTAAAAGAAGAAAAATTTGAAGACACTGAGATTGTAAAAGCAATGGAAGCAAATTTTAATATCAACGAAAAAGAATTAGTAAAATTAAAACAGGAATTACTGAATAAAGGAAAAAGAAATGCAACCATTGGCTATATACTAATTGGCGTTGCAGTAATTTTTGGTATAATTATTTTTACGCTTGCCGTGGAATCAGGCAGTTCAAATGGCATTACTGCAGCCATACCTGTTTTTACTTTATTGGCACTTGGCACAGGTAAAATATTAGAGGGCAAAAAACAAATTGGGTAGAGAAGTATTATTAAAACCTTCGTTAGAATTTTATTGCATTTGTGATCGTTAATCTTGTTTGTATATTTATAGGGAGGCCGATTTTTTATAAACTTGCATTACCTGTAGTCCTAAATTACACTCTAATATGAAAAGAAAAATATTGACCTTCGCCTTTTTTGCTATTGCTATAATTAGTAAAGGCCAGAAAATTTCCGTAGCTAATGATAAAATGAATATTTTTTACAACGGTGTTGATAACCCAATTTCATTTGCTGCGGCTGGTGTTTCCCAGAGCTCTTTAATTGTTAAATCTACTAACGGAATTATTAGCAAAGAATATGGATACTACACATTTCGTTCTGACAGTGTAGGAAGGGCAGATATTATTCTTTTAAAAAAGATTAATGGTAAGTTTAAAGAGATAGGAAGAAAATCATTTCAAGTTAAAAAAATTGGCTCACCAATTTTTAAAATAGGCTCTGGAAAGCATTCTATATCAATACAGGAAATATCTTCCCAACAATATGTAAGAGCTGAATACGAAAATATAGATATTAATATTACAATTCCTGTTGAACAATTTACAGTATGTATTTTTTCTAAGGACACGTGTGCATCACCTTTATTTATTAATACAGGAAACAAAATGTCGGATCAGATCACAAAGGCATTTAATCAGTTAAAATCTACAGATACAATAATATTTAGCAATATTTTTGTTACAACGCCGATGGAAAAACATGTAGAATTAGAGCCGGTAATAATTAATATTAAGTAATAAGGTTCTATACTTATGACATTTTGAACACTTTGACTAATAGCCTAATAATTTTTAACCATCAAAACTTACAATCATGAAAAAAATGACCTGCAAACAATTAGGTGGAGCATGTAACAAAGAGTTTACTGCAAACAGTTTTGAAGAAATGGCGCAACTAAGCAAACAGCATGGTATGGAAATGTTTAAATCAGGCGATAAAGATCATCTTAAAGCAATGAATGAAATGCAAACGTTGATGCAATCGCCTGAAGAAATGAAAGAATGGTTTGAAAACAAGAGAAAAGAATTTAATGCATTGCCCGAAACGAATTAAATTTTCTACACTAAAAAATAGAGCAGGCGATAAGAATAACGCCTGCTTAAACACATGAGAAAACTTAATGTAACCTAAATTCTTATTACTGAAAAGAAATGCATCTCTTCAACATGATATTCATTTTATATTTTAGTAAAAGTTCTTACCCCTGTACCATAACCGGCATTTTGTACCCGCCATGTTGCGCCGGTTGCTGTAAAATTTATTTCTATCACTGCAAAATCACCTGCATCGGTGGGCTGCGTTGGGCAAACAAAAGTATTAAGCGCTGTTTCTACAAAATAAACAACCGTATGTGCGCCAACTCCTGCTCCACCCGGGTTTGTTACTTCGTAAACACCATTAGCAATTTTTTTTACAAAACAGTTTACGCCTGTGGCTGCCCGTAAGTAGGTACCCGATCTGTCAACCGGGTTATTTACCGACGTAACAGCTACAAGCCTGCTTGCTGCTGTTTGATAAATTCCACTTTTGCTGGTTACAGCATAGTTAACTAAATATAATCCTGCAACTGCTGTGTTAACATTGCTGGAGGTAGATTGAATATCACTTACAGTTCCGTCTTCTGCAGTATATTTTGCACCTGCATCTGTATAGGCTGCACCAATACCAACAGCTACCACATCATCTCCTTTTAATACAATAGATGGAACTTTATACACCTCCGAAACTTCTTTTGTAGTTTCTTTTTTGCAACTGAATAAACTGAGTGCTGCAAATAAAAATAATACTCCATATAAACTTTTCATTGTTACTCGTTTTAGTTTAATAATTAGTTTTGCCCTGTAGTATTTACATCCCACCATACTTTTTCTGTTACCGGTTTTTGTGCAGGTGTATTAGGGTTTGCAGAAACTTCGCTATCAGGATATAAAAGCCTTACAGGAAATTTTGCCCCAATATTTGATGTAAGCGAAACGGTAAAAATATCAGGATAACCTGTTCTTCTCCATTCCGTCCAGGCTTCCACATTTTCGGTACCGCACATGCTTACCCATTTTTGAAAGATGATAGCTTTTACCATATTTTCAACTGTACCGGCAACAGGGAACTGAACAGCGGGTTGTGCTATATAAGTATTAAAATCAGCATCGGTAAAACCCCACCGGTGAAAAGAAATTTTTACGCCATTATCGTATAATTGTTTGGCATTGCCTGTTCCCCATCCTCTTGCAACTGCTTCGGCCTGTAAAAAATAACTTTCGGCAGCACTCATTAAAACTACCGGTGATGCACCACCGCCGGGGCCGCCAACTGCAGGGCCGGGTTTTGAAAACTGGCGATCATTTAATGCAGCAGGGTTAGGTAAATTTCTTCCGTTGCCCTGTACTATGCCAAATTGATTACCTGCATTTGGTGCAGCAGTAGCCCTCATGTAAAATTCATCTGCACGTGGGTCGTTATTATTTATAAGATAATCTAATGCCGTGCGGCTTGCTAAAATATTAAACTCTCCTAAGGAATGTATAAAAGCATATAAAGGATGTTCGTTAAAAGTGGTATTCGAAAACTGTACTTCTGCATCATCGCCTTCGTTTAAAAATTTTGCATTAGCTGTGTACATAGCTTTAATTCCATTTTCTGCAATGGTGGGTTGCACATAAGCCTGGCGTAAATAAATCCTAAGCTTAACTGTGTTGCCAAATCGTGTCCACTTTTCCATGTCGCCGCCAAAAAATAAATCATCGGCAGCGGGGTGTACAGTTGAAGTTTCATCTATCAGTGCCAATCCATCATTTACCAATTTTATCAGCCCTTCGTACACATCTTTTTGCGAATCAAATTTTGGTGCTATTACACCATTGCCACCCTTTAGTGCATCGCTAAAAGGTATGTCGCCATGCAGGTCTGTCATTATTTGAAAAACATAAGCCTGCATAATTTTAGCTACAGCCACATAATTTTTTTGTCCGCCTGCTGTACCCTGCTCCACTATATAACGCAGATCGTTTAACGGCCCCGAGTACATGTTTATCCACTGCCTGTCGAATGTGGAACTTGTAATGGTGTACTGATCGTAAGAAGTAAACTGGCTGCCGGTTGGGCCCTGCGTCCAGTACTGCCCCCAAAAGCCACCAAGTATTTGGTAAGGGTTGCCCATATTATAGGCGGTAAATGCCTGTGCTGTGGGCAACACTAAATCAATTGATACTTTAACAGGATTGTTAGGATCGGTGTTAACATCCAGGTAATCTTTTTTACATGATGCAAAAACCAGCAGCCCTGTTGTTGCAATTATCAGTTTATAAAATTTTATCCTTTTCATAATTAAATATTTATTGGTTAATTAAAATACTATTCTTACGTTAACACCATAATTGCGTAATGATGGAATAGTACCATATTCATACCCCTGTACATTACCAGTACCAAATGAATTGGCTTCAGGGTCGGAATACGTGTTTTCTTTTGGTGTCCATAAAAATAAATTTCTGCCCGATAAACCAACAGTGGCACTGGTGAAAGGCATTTTCTTTAACCATGTTTTTGGCAGCCTGTAATTAAAAGCCACTTCTCTTAATTTAATAAAGCTGGCATCAATTAAATGTTCCATTGCGTTAGGCGATGAAAAAGTTGTCCAGTAATTTTCAGCATTCTGCACTTTTACAGTAGTGTTTTCTGTAAACTTCCCATTGGCATCCTGTATTACGCTGTTAGGTACAATAAATGCTTCCCTGTCGTTTAGCAGTGTACGTGGGTCGGTACCAACAAATTCCTGCAATGACTGTGTTCTTGAATAAAACACACCGCCTTTTCTTGCATCAAATAAAAATGATACACTAAATGCTTTATAAGAAAATGCATTGTTTAATCCCACTAAAAACCCGGGCTGCACATTACCATGAATTTTAGATTGCGGATCGGTGATTGGATAACCTGTTGTACCATCCACCACTACCCTTCCCTGCGGATCTCTTAAAAAAGATGCGCCATAAAAAGAACCATAAGGCTGGCCTACCTGTGCTACTAAAGCAGCGCCGTTAAAACCACCAGGCAATGCTAAACGCTCAGTACCGGGAAAAAGCTCCACCACTTCGTTAGTATTTTTTGTAAACGTTCCGGTTACTTCCCACGAAAAATTTCTTTTGCTTACCGGTACCCCTTTCAATAGTAATTCCACACCTTTATTGGTAACCAGCCCTGCATTTAATGTTTGGGTGGTATAACCAGATGTGGGTGCAATAGGCACAGTGATGATCTGGTTTTTACTTCTGTTATTATAATAAGTTATTTCTGTATTAAACCGGTTTTTAAATAACCCAAACTCTAAACCAAATTCATACGAGGTGGTTATCTCCGGTTTTAAATTCGGGTTTCCGATGGCGTTAGCCTGCGAAAAACCTGCTATACCGTTTAAAGGAAAATTAATTTGTGAATTTTGAAAACCATCGGTAACTGTACCTGTATTAAATACCGACTCCAGTAAATAAACATTAGCATCGTTACCCACCTGCGCTGCACTGGCTTTTAATTTTCCGTAAGAAATTACATCAGGTAATTTAAAAGCATCAGTAAATACAAACGATGCATTTACGCTGGGGTAAAAGAAATTATTACCGCCTTTGGGTAAAGTTGATGACCAGTCGTTACGTGCAGTTAAGCCTAAAAATAAATAATTTTTCCAGGCAAGGTTTACATCGGAGTAAACACCATACAATCTTCTTAACGTTCTTAAATTAGCGGCTACTGGTGGCTGTGCGGAGTTGGCCAGGTTATAAAACCCCGGAATGGTTAAAGAATTAATAGTACCAAAATTGGTTTCAAAAGTGCGCTGACGGATATTATGGCCCAGCAACACACTTAAAGAAAGATTATCGGATAATTTTCTTTTACCGGTAGCCACTAAATCAGATGTAAATTCTCTTACACTAATTGTACCTTCTGAATAAGTGCCCGGAAACTGGTTAGCACCATTTTGCCCGGCCTGGTCAATAATTCTTTTAGAAGTAATTTGTATGCGTTTATCACCTGATACATCTGTACCAACTCTTAAACTTATATCAATCCACTTTACAGGTTTATAACCCACCTGTGCATTACCCAGCACCCGGTCCACGGTAGAGGTATAAGAATCTTCCCCTAAATAATACCATGGGTTAACAGTGTAAGCGCCATAAAATCCATTAAGGTCATTAAACTTATTTTTATAGTCTCTCAATTCCAGTAAAGAAATATCACGTGGTGTTTGTAATATTTGGTCGTATGGCGAAGCACCCTGCCCCTGCACCGAAAGATCGCCTTTACTTCGTATATAATTTATAGTGGCACTGGTGTAAATTTTATCAGAAATATCTGCTGTGCCGGTAAGTTTTACCGATGTGCGGTTGTACTTGGTGCCTGGCATAATTCCTTTTTGATCTACATTATTAAAAGAAACAAAAAAACTGTTTTTGTCATTGCTCTGTGCAAAAGAAACATTGTTGGTAAAAGTTCCGCCAACATTGAAAAAATCTTTTACATTATTTTTTAACCCAACGTATGGCTTAACTCTTTGCTCACCATCAACCACCTGCCCCCATGGTTTTAATGTACCATCAAATTTTGGCCCCCAGCTAAAATTTTCTCTGGAGTCGGGTGCTTTTTGCCCGCCCTGGCCATAAGTATTTTGATACTCGGGTATGCGAAGTATAGATTCGAAATTATAAGAGCTGCTTACAATTACTTCCGATTTTTTTCCTCTTAAACTTTTACCATTTTTTGTTGTAATAATTAAAGCACCGTTAGCGGCACGTGTACCATACAATGCTGCAGCTGCCGGGCCTTTTAATAACGTAACCGATTCTACATCTTCGGGATTAATATCATTACCTCTGTTACCAGCATCTACCTGGTTATTTAAATTATCGCCGGTACCGTTCTCTGTGTTATCAATCGGTATTCCATCCACTACAATTAATGCCTGGTTATTACCGGTAATAGAAGTACCGCCACGAAATACTATACGTGTTGAACTTCCTACACCACCCGAACTGCTGGTGATTTGCACACCGGCTACTTTACCCTGCAGTGAATTTAATACACTTCGGTCTTTACCTCTTGTAAGCTCTGCATTGTTAATAGTTGTGGCTGCATAACCAATACTTCTTGCTTCTCTTTTTATTGAATTGGCTGTTACAACTACTGCAGTTAATTCTGTTGCCTGTTCTTCTAATTTTATATCAAGCGAAAGATCGTTGGCAGGCCTTAGCTCCTGCGTACGGTAATTAATAGCACTTATTACCAGTACAGCATTATTATTTATACTGATAGAAAAATTTCCGCCGGCATCGGATTGTGTTCCGCTTTTTGATCCTTTAATAACAATGCTTGCCCCGGAAATTGGTGTGCCGTTCTTTGAGTCGGTTACTTTACCAGTTACCGACCGTTGTGCAAATGATTGCGCTGCTACACACATCGCAACTACACATAGTAGTACTGTTTTTCTCATAATGAATATTTTTAGTTAACTGTAAAATTACCCGGCACTAATTATTTTATTTGTCTGCATTATATAACACGTTATACGAACTTGATAAATTAGCTGGCAGATGTTGTTTAAAAATTAAATTAAACACTTTGTTATTATTGATGAATGGTTAATAAACCAGTTGAACCAACAAAAAAACTTTATTCCCCATGCAGCATTTTTTAAGTCTATTGTTTTTATAGAGTAAATATTCTTTTACTGAATAATATCCTGCACAATCCTTTACAGCATGCAGTTTCAGCGGTTTTTTATCAGTCTGCTTATCAAGTAGATTATAATACTATAAATTTTAACGGAAAAATAATTGGATAAACGGAACAGTGTACAAGAACAAAAAAGTTATCATGACATAACGGTGACAAATAATGAATATTAAAAGTGATTTTCTATGGTGATCTTGTAACGTACAGGTGATTTATAAAGTGTATTGATAACTTTTTTATTTGTATTTAAACAGATGCGGCAAATATTTGCAAACAAAAAAAGCCCCGCAATAAATAATTTACTGCAGGGAACTAACACTAAAACTAAAACTAACTTGCTTTTAAAAAATGTAACGGCTGTTGCTCTAAAATTGCCGATAGCATATTAAAAATATCATTGTGGCGATGGTTGTACCTGAACTCAGATTCTTTTACATGCAGGTAAAGTGTGGCATTATTCATCCCACGAAACTTTGTAAGGCGGCCCTTAATTAACCCCCAAAAAAAATCTATTTCATCAATTTGCGATTTTCCCTTTGGCATTTCAAAATCATCATAAGTAATACGGATAAGTTTATATGCATTAAAATCGGCAATACCATTGTATTGTTTCAATTTATCGTACCAAACACCAACATTGCCATTTATTCTTTTACTGCGTATAATTTCATTAATGGTTGCATTATCAACATCATAAAGTAACTGTGTAAATATGCCATCGGTGGTTTTGTAAATACCAAATGAAGTGATATTAATTTCGGATTGTTTGTTTAAGAAATCCTGTACAGATGAACCGCTGTTATTAAAAATACTAATTGGATTATTTTGTTCGCAATATTGTGCAATGGTAATGCGGATAAGTTTAAGATAACTGTTTATTGTTACCCTGCTTATACCACTGATATTTGCAATTTGTGTTGCAGTTAAATCTTCGCAGAATAATTTCAGCAGCATCCGGAATTTCCTTTCGGAAACACGGCTCCCTTTTAAATACTTGTTTTTCATTACTCCTGTTTTGGCTATACTAATGGCTTTGTAAAACACTAATTATTTTGCTGATAAATTATGTTAAAATATTATCAACGGCATATTAAATGGATAATGCGGCACAACTAGATTAGTTGGAATAATTTTGAATCAAAAATTATTTGTGATTTGCTGCATTTATCTTTTTTGTGTATTGCTTACTTGTTTTGTTTTTGAATAAAAGATGCAGCATTATTTCATTTTCAGCATTTTCTTGTACTTAGCAAATACCGCTTTTAAACCAGTGATGCAGAAATTAAAAGCAATGCATAAAAAATAAGATTTTAATTTATTGAAGTAAACGGTTTGTATATTTATGCAACAATTATTAAATGAGTAAAATCTTCATCCATATTTTATTAGTTTTTTTATTTTGCTGTTACAGCAGTTTAAATTTTTATTGCAACCAGCCCGCTGTATATAAAGGATAGCCCTAAAGATTCCATTGGTGAATTTGCTTCTTCTGAAACAACCTTAAAAAACGGGAATATTACTACTACCCTTTCGTCTGACACTGCCAAACTTGCAAAACTTTTAAATCTTAAAAAATATAAACCCTACCAGGTTAAATTCCAGTACACATTTATTGATAACTCTGGAGGTGAAGAAAGATTATCTGTACCCGGGCCTTCGGACTTTAAGCTGGAAGCTATTTTATATTTTGATGCTGTAACTTTTGCTTCTATTACAGATTTTTATAAACAAGCCGGTTTGAATGCACCCAATTACAATAAAGAAGAATTTAATTTTAACTGGCTTGATGATACGGTAAAAACAGCATTATTAAAATCCGACCCTGCTTATCAGTGGCCATATTGACCTTTTATTTACGGAGCCCGGCAACCCAAATGCTCATATCTGGATATTAAATAAAAAGATTTTGCTGAACAGTTTTTCTCTCTAAATTAACCATTAAATTTTATAAATTATTTTGAGCAGCGGTAAGTATCAATTGATTTAAAAATTATAAATTACATTTCTTTTCACTTAAAAATAATATTTATGAAAAAGATAGCAGCAGTTACAATGCTTTTAACAGCTTTGTTTACAAACACCACCAATGCACAGCAGGATAAAAGTAAACGCCCCAGTCCGCCTGCAGTAGCAACACAAGAGTTAACTTCGGGGGCATTAATTAATATTGATTACAGCCAGCCATCAATAAAAGGCCGAACCATTGGCAAGGATATTGAACCAAAAGATGGCGAGGTGTGGCGTACCGGTGCCAACGAAGCCACAGTTTTTGAAACCAGTAAAGCCATTAAAATAAACGGCAAAGAATTACCCGCCGGTAAATATGGTTTGTTTACTATTTCGGGTAAAGAGAGCTGGACAGTTATTTTTAATAAAACATGGAAGCAATGGGGAGCCTTTAATTATAAACAGGCTGATGATGCTTTACGTGTAGATGTAAAGCCGCAAAAAGCGCCTGCCTTTGCAGAAAAAATGACTTTTTCTATCGACAAAACAGGACTGGTAACTTTACTTTGGGGTGACAATAAAGTTACATTTACTGCAGAATAGGTTTAATGATATTTATTAAAAAGGGCTGTACATTTTGTACGGCTCTTTTAGTTTACTGCTTTATCAAAGGTAAAAGAATAATTAAAAATAAGTATGGTGACAGCAAGGCAATCTTAATTTTCTACCTGTACACTTATACTTACGGATGAGCTTTTTAATTTAAATTTGATTTGCAATTCCCTTGTATTATTTTATTATTCGCAATACCCCCACTATAATAAACAAAATAATTTATGAATCCCTTCTGGACACATATTGTAATTAAAACAACGCTTAAGCATAAAAGTAATAATCCTGATAAGGATAAAACTTACAGTAAGTTTGAACTTGCCAAAGGCATGTGGGAATTAAAGCTCCTTGTAATCCGCAACATAAAAGATTTTATACTGATAACACTGGGTATATTTTCTGCTGCATTTGGTTTTAAAGGTTTTTTATTGACCAATCATTTTATTGATGGAGGTGCCACAGGCATTTCACTTTTAATTTCTGCCTTAACAAAAGTGCCGCTTTATGCTTTATTAATATTGATAAATATCCCTTTTATAATTCTTGGTTATAAAATTTTAGGTAAAGCGTTTGCAATAAAAACTGCTTTGGCAATTTGCGGCCTTGCGTTGGTTGTTGCAACGGTAACTTTTCCGGATGTTACAAAAGATAATTTATTAGTAGCATTGTTTGGTGGTTTTTTTCTTGGGTGCAGGCATTGGTTTATCGGTAAGGGGCGGTGCAGTTATTGATGGCACCGAAGTACTGGCCATATTTTTAAGCCGCAAATTAGGTACTACTATCGGCGACATTATTATCCTCATCAACATCATTATATTTGGTGCGGCAGCTTATTTTTTATCTGTTGAAATTGCATTGTACTCCATGGTTACTTATTTATCGGCATCAAAAACACTCGATTTTATTATTGAGGGTATTGAAGAATATATGGGAGTAACCATCATCTCTTCTCACAATGAAGAAATAAGGGAAATGATAGTAAGCACTATTGGCCGGGGTGTAACAGTTTATAATGGCAAACGTGGTTTTGGCAAAAGTGGCGAATCGAAAAATATTGATATCGTTTATACAGTGGTTACAAGATTAGAGTTAAACCGGCTTAATGCAGAAATAGAAAAAATTGATCCCAATGCATTTGTTGTAATGAGCAGTATTAAAGATACAAAAGGCGGCATGATAAAGAAAAGACCGCTGAAGCATTAATGGTTTTAAGTATTATATAAAAATCCCTCCATAATTTTTTGGAGGGATTTTTTATTATTAAGATATGTTTTTTTTCTACCAAAACTTAACATACAATGCTACCAGTATCAGCAATGTAGCTGCAATCATTGCAATAACAGGCGGGCTTAATTTAAACATAGATTTATCCAGCTCAAAAGCTTTGGGATTTACTTTAGGTCCGGCAAGACTGATACCAATCATTACCGCCATAGTAATAAAGAATGCCCAGCCCATATTTATTAAGAAAGGAATTTCGTACACACCATCGTTATTTTTAAAAGCAGTGTACATAAAATTTTCGTGCCCAAAAACTGACACAGCAAAACTGTTGAAGAAAATGGCCATTGCAAAACCAGTAATTAAACCAGCAACTGCTGCGGCACCTGTAGTTCGTTTCCAAAACATACCTAAAATAAACATAGCAAATACACCCGGGCTAATAAAGCCTGTATATTTTTGTATGAAAGTAAAACCACCTTCTCCGCTAATTCCTAAAAAATCTTTCCATTCAAAAACAACAGCGATTACAATTGCAACTAATGCCGCCATTCTTCCAATCCAAACCATATTTTTTTCTTCAGCTTCTCTACCAAAATTTGCATTAGCAACAGATTCCAGTACATCGCCTTTAGAAGCTTCGCTATTATTTTCAGGAGTTTTTTTCTTAAAATATTTCATATAAATATCTAAAGTAAAAATAGTACCAATACTGTTTAATTTACCGGCAAGCGAAGCAACAATAGCTGCTGTTAATGCTGCAATAGCCAACCCTTTTAAACCTGATGGAAGAAAACCAAGTATAGCAGAGTAGGCACCATCCATGCCGCTTAAGCCTGGCAAATGACCATTTTTATGTAACACATAAGCAGCAATACCCGGCAACATTACAATTATCGGCATCAGCAATTTTAAAAATCCTGCAAACAAAATTCCTTTACGGGCAGTTTGCAAATCGGCACCCAATGCTCTTTGAGTAATGTATTGATTGCAGCCCCAGTAATTTAAATTTACAATCCACTGGCCTGCAAAATACATGGCAATGCCCGGCAGAATTAAATATTTATTTACATCTTCCTGCGATGATGCTGCAGTGGGTTTATCTAATATCATGTGAAAATGATCCGGCGCCTGATCCATCAAAGTTTTAAAACCAGCCAAGGCATCTTTACCTAAACCAAATTTTTCACTCACAATGTTAAAGCAAAATAAATGGTTGCAAAGCCACCGATAATTAAAACTGCTACCTGTATTACATCGGTATATCCAATCACCTTCATTCCACCCAATGTAATAATTAATGAAAATACTGCCAGCGCAATCATTATAGTATGCAAATACTCCGGCCCAACCAATCCACTTATTGCAATGGCACCCAAATATAAAATTGAAGTAAGATTTACAAACACATATAAAAACAACCAGAAGATGGCCATGATAAGCGACACCGTTTCGTTATACCGTGTTTTTAGAAACTGCGGCATGGTGTAAATCTTATTTTTTAAATAAATAGGGATAAACCAAACAGCAATAATAATTAATGCCAGTGCTGCAATCCATTCGTAAGCCGCTACAGCAATACCTACAAAATATCCTTTACCGCTCATGCCAATAAATTGCTCGGCAGAAATATTAGATGCAATTAGCGATGCACCAATTGCCCACCAGGTTAATGAACCTTCGGCCAAAAAATAATCGTGTGATGCTGTGATAGTTGCTTTTTTCTTTTTATTATATACCCAGTAACCATAGCCGGCCACCAGTAAAAAATAAACTACAAAAATCAACATGTCTAAAGGAGATAAACTATTCATGAGCAAGTTTCGGTTTTGTGATGAGAAAATTTATTTATTGTTTATTTGGTAAAATACATCATTCCATTTTAATTCATTCTTTAAATTGTAAATGTTTGTATCCTTATTTATACACACAAATTCAATATTTGCCATAGCTGCAAAATCTTCCATATTTTCTGCAGTTAAATTTTGGCTGTAGCCTGTGTGGTGTGCGCCACCGCCGTATATCCAGGCAGCGCATGCCGTTTGCATATTAGGATGTGGTTTCCATAACACTCTTGCAACAGGTAATTTTGGTAAATCAAATGTTGGTTTTACTGCATCAACAGTATTTACCAATAACCTGAAGCGGTTGCCCATATCCATCAACGAAGCATTTAATGCCGGGCCAGCGCCAACATTAAATACTAAACGAACAGGATCAGCTTTACCACCAATACCTAAAGGATGAATTTCGCAACTTGGTTTTACATTGGCAATACTGGGGCAAATTTCCAGCATGTGGCTGCCTAAAACCATTTCGTTACCCGGTTCAAAATGATAGGTATAATCTTCCATAAAAGAATTGCCGCCGGGTAAACCTGTTCCCATTACTTTCATGGCTCTTACCAATGCCGAAGTTTTCCAATCGCCTTCGCCGGCAAAACCATAACCATCGGCCATTAAACGTTGTGCTGCAATGCCGGGCAATTGTGTTAAGCCATGCAAATCTTCAAATGTATCGCTAAAGCCTTTATAATTTCCATCTTCTAAAAATTTACGGATACCAATTTCAATTTTTGCAGCATCACGTAAAGATTGATGTTGGTTATTTCCTTTTTTTAAAGATGGCATTAATTTATACAACTCTGCATACTCATCGCACAATTTTGTAATGGCAGTTTCTTTTACATTATTAATTACGCCAGCCAAATCGCCAATGCCGCAGGTATTTACACTGTAACCAAATTTTAATTCAGCTTCTACTTTATCGCCATCGGTTACAGCAACATAACGCATGTTATCGCCAAAGCGAACAAATTTTGCTCCCTGCCAATCATTCCATCCTAAAGCCGCTCTTGTCCATCCTGCAATTTGTGCAATTACATTTTTATCCTGCCAATGCCCCACCACTACTTTTCTTTGCATACGCATACGGCTCATCATAAAACCAAACTCACGGTCGCCATGAGCCGATTGATTCAGGTTCATAAAATCCATATCAATATCGCCCCATGGAATATCACGGTTGAATTGTGTATGCAAATGCAATAACGGTTTTTGCAAAATTTTCAAGCCATTGATCCACATTTTTGCAGGAGAAAAAGTGTGCATCCATGTAATGATGCCAATACAATTTTTTGAAGCATTAGCATCAATAACCAAATTGTAAATTTCTTCGGTGGATTTTAAAACGGGTTTAAAAACAACTTTTACAGGAATAGCATCTGCATCATTAAATGATTTTGCAACCAATGTGGAATGTTTTGCCACCTGCTTTAAAGTTTCTTCTCCATATAAATTCTGGCTGCCGGTTGCAAACCAAACTTCTAATCCTCTTGTACTGATACTATTTTTCATTTTTTAATTTTTTTCAGAGCCTCATTATAGCAGTCTTCTTTTAAAAAGAAGACTGCTCTGTGAAGCGCTGTATTATTTAGTTAAGATTTCAAAATCTTTTACCCGTGTGGGAAACCACACCGTCATTTCGCCTTTGCCCCTGTTGGCCCAGCTGTAATAAGGTATGGCAGTAAAGTTTTGTTTTTGTGTGGAAATATTTTCGTTATTATTTATAATTACTGCAGGCACTTCAGCTTTTAAAACCATAATACCATTTAAAATTGCAGGTTTAAATTCGATGGTAAAATTAGTATTGGCAGGCATTAGAATATTACTGGTTTTACCATTATTATCAACCCATTCAGCACAATAAATAATTGGCCCACGCTGCAATGCTACTTTACCAATATCGTTGGTAACTTTTTCGTTGGCTACCACTCTTTTAATTTCCATTGGTAATAAAACTTCCACCACATCATTTTTTTTCCAGGATTTATTTATTACAGCATACCCGTTGTTAATAGTATAATCTGTTACAATTCCATTTACTTTAATTATAATTTTAGCAGTTGATGCTGTTTCAAATTTATACAAATCGGAAGGCACAGCACTGTTATTTGCCCAGCCGGGAATCCGTACCAATAAATTAAATTTATTTGTTGAAGCCGCATTTATTTTAAATACCAAATTACCATCCCATGGATAATTATTTTGCTGTTCAATTTTTACTGCCTTATTGTTTACCATCAAATCAACGGTGCTGTTGATGAAAAGATTTACAAATAAGTTGTCATCTTTTTGTGCATACATGTAACCCGGCACCGAAGGAATTAAACGGGTTAAATTAGTAGGGCAGCAACTGCATTCAAACCAGCCCGATCTTGCACCTTCAAAATCTTTATGATTAAAACTGTTACGCACTTCCATAGCATTGGTGTAAAAAAAAGATTTACCATCTAAGCCAATACCACTGATTAATCCATTGTAGAGCATTTTTTCCAGCACATCAATATACTTTGCATTACCGTGCAGTAAAAACATTCTGTAATTCCAGTACACGCCGGCAATGGCGGCGCAGGTTTCGTTGTATGCTGTGTTGTTGGACAATTCGTAATTTTCTCCAAACCTTTCACCATCGCCTCTTGCACCAAGGCCACCCTGAACATACATTTTTTTGGTTACTACATTTTCCCAAATTTTATCAATGGCTTTTGTTAAACTGTCATCACCTGTTAGCGCAGCAACATCGGCAACTGCTGCATATAAATAACCAGCTCTAACGGCATGGCCTACTGCTTCATCCTGCTGTACAACTGGTTTGCTATCCTGCCAGTACGAACCATTTTTCCAACTGTCGTTACTTTTTGCATCATAGCCGGGATAATGTCCTCTTGCATCAATAAAAAATTTAGCCGTATTTAAATATTCTCTTTTACCGGTAATGCGAAAAAGTTTTACTAAACCCATTTCTACAATTTCGTGGCCCGGTGCCACAGATTTTTTTCCGGGGCCAAAAACACTGCATACCAAATCAGCATTTTTTAAAGCAATGTCTAAAAAATTTCTTTTTTTGGTTGCCAGAAAATGTGCCGCCGCAGCTTCGTACATATGGCCGGCATTGTATAACTCATGGCTGAGTTCTCTTTCTTTTTCCCATCTTTCTTTACCTACCCAACTGCCCACATTTACAGGATCAATAGTTCTTGCAGTGTACAAATATCCATCGGGTTCCTGCGCTGCTTTAATAATTACAATTAAAGAATCTACATAGGCTTCTAATTTTTTATCGGGGTGTACTGCTAATGAAAAAGAAGCGCCTTCGATGGTTTTATAAATATCGGTATCGTCAAATGGATAGGTAGTGCAAAACTTACCCTGCTTTTGTGCAGCCATTACAAAGTTTTTTACACGGCCTGTATTTTCGCAACGTTCAAAAGATGCAGGAATGGTAACGGTTCTGTTAATCTCAATCCTCGGCAACCAAAACTTATCAGTAAGTTTTACCTGTGTAAAATTTACTTCTTTAATGGCATAATCTTTTTGCTGTGCAGTTATTGACAGATAGCAAAATGATACAGCAACAGCAGTTAAAATATTTTTCATCTTAATCAATACTTTTTAATTTTCTCACCGAAAATTTGTACAATGAAGTATGCATATATTTTTCTCCCGGCTTTAAAATAGTATTGGGAAATGTTGGCTGATTTGGCCCGTCGGGAAAATGCTGCGTTTCTAAACAAAGCCCTGCATGCAACACATACTTTTGATTATTTTTTGTGTTGGTTAATGTACCATCTAAAAAATTGCCACTGTAAAACTGTACGCCTGGTTCGGTGGTAAACACTTCCATAAAACGGCCGCTGCCGGCATGGTATAATGTTGCAATACTTTCTAAAACATTACCGGCTTTATTTAATACCCAATTATGATCGTAGCCGCCTTTTACTGAATCAATGTCTCTTCCTATTTTTTTTTCAGTGGTAAAATCCATCGGTGTGCCTTTTACATCAGGTAATTTTCCGGTGGGGATTAAAACGCCATCTACCTCGGTAAATTTATTTGCAGCAAGCATTAAATCATGATCTAAAATAGTAGAATCTTTTCCTGCTGATAGATTAAAATAGCAGTGGTTGGTTAAATTTATTGGCGTGGCCTTATCAGTTGTTGCTGCGTAATCTATTTTTAATCCATTATCTGCTGTTAATGTATAAATAACTTCAATAGATAAATTGCCGGGGTAACCTTCTTCGCCATCCTTACTTAAATAAGTTAATTTTAAACTGCTGTCACCGGTTTGCTTTTCTGCTTTCCACATTACTTTATCGTAACCTTTTATACCACCGTGTAAAGATTGACCGTTATTGTTTGCCGCTAAAGTATAAGTTGCTCCATCTAATGTAAACTTTCCTTTTGCTATGCGGTTACCAAACCTTCCAATCAAACATCCAAAATAAGGATTGCCTTTTTGTAAATAACCGCTTAAAGAATCGTAACCTAAAATAACATCACCATCTTTGCCTTCTTTATCTTTTGTAATAATTTTTGTAACGGTACCGCCGTAATTTAAAATACTTACCTGCATACCATTGGCATTAGTTAAAGTATATTCTGTTACGGCTTCATTGTTAAATGTGCCGAAAGGTTTTTCTGTGATGCTCATTTTTGTTTCGTTTTTAGATGCAGTTTTTTCTGTACTGTTATTACAGGAAAATAAAAATAGAGAAGCCACCAGAAGAAGAGTTGAATGTTTCATGTTTAGCTATCGTTTTATTTTAAAAATGTTAAGGCAATATTTTTGTTACTCACTTTAACTAACCGCTGTCGGGGTTAGGCAATTTCTTTTACTGACCGTAATAAGAATCGGGACCATGCTTGCGTTCAAAATGTTTTTGAATTAATGCATTTTTTAATCTTGGTGCATTAAAATTAATTTGCTCGGTAAGCAAAGCCATTTTAGCAATACTCTCCAGCACAGCGCTGTTATGTACTGCTTTTGCTGCAGTTTTTCCCCAGGTAAATGGTGCATGATTACCCACCAATATCATTTCAACTTCTTCGTATTTTAAATCGCTTGCTTTAAAGCAATTCATTATCTGAAAACCAGTTTCGTATTCGTAATTTCCTTTTATCATTTCATCATCCATCGGTGGCGCACAGGGAATATCTACTGTATTGTAATCGGCATGCGTTGTACCAAAAATTGGAATATCTCTTTGTGCCTGCGCCCATGCGGTGGCGTAAGTAGAATGGGTGTGTACGATACCGCCGATGTTGCTCCAGTGTTTATACAACACGGCATGTGTTAATGTATCTGATGATGGCCTGAGGTTTCCTTCAATAGTTTTACCTTCAAAATCAACAATCACCATTTTTTCCGGTGTTAATTCTTCGTAAGCAACACCGCTGGGTTTTATTGCAAATACACCAAGGTTTTTATCGGCAGCGCTAACATTGCCAAATGTAAAAAGCACCAGCCCAAGTTCAGGCAGTTGCATGTTGGCTTCGTAAGCCTCCTGTTGAATGTGTTGATATTTATTCATACCCTTATCCCCTAAAGGGGGATTAGCATTTTTTATGATTAATTCTTTTCAACTTTCTTCTTTAACTCTAAATACATTTTGCAGCGTTTTACATAATACTCCACTTTATCTTTTTGTGGCTCGTAAGTTTTTCGCTGGGTTAGTCACCCTTTGGGGGTGACTAACCCAGTTAATTATTTTCAATTTTCTTTCCTAAATCTAAATACATTTTGTAGCGCTTTGCATAATAATCAATTTTGTCTTTTTGTGGTTCATATGTTTTTTCAAAGCCCTGCCCCATGGCATTCATTGCATCTTCTACTTTATTGTAAATACCAGCCGCAGTTGCTGCAAACATTGCTGCACCATTGGCACAGGTTTGTTCGCTGCTGTGTATGCGTATGGGCATGTTTAACACATTTGCCATTGTTTGCATTACATAAGTTGATTTTTTTGCTACGCCGCCTAAAGCAATAATTCCTTTTACAGCAATGCCTTCTGCGATAAAACGTTCCACTATAGCTTTGCTGCCAAAGCAGGTTGCTTCAACTAAACTTTTAAAAATTCTTGGTGCATCAGTTGCCAAATTAATATTAGCAATTACGCCTTTTAATAATTGATTGGCATCAGGTGTTCTTCTGCCATTCATCCAATCTAATGCTAATTCATCTTTTTCGTTCAACTCTATTTTTGCAGCTTCGTCTGCTAATGCTACAATTATTTTATCGCTAATGGCATCTCTTTCTTTTTCATCTTTTACAAATTGATTGATTGGCCAGCTTAATAAATTTTTAAACCATGCATAAATATCACCGAAACCCGATTGCCCGGCTTCCATACCAATCATTCCGGGAATTACAGAACCATTTACCTGGCCGCAAATGCCTTTTACCAAAGTATCTTTTACTTCATCAATTGGTGCTACTAAAATATCGCAGGTAGAGGTACCCATTACTTTACTAAGATAATAGGGTTCAATTTGTCCGCCTACTGCACCCATGTGGCAATCGAATGCGCCTGCGCCAATTACAACATCATTGGGTAACCCCAGTTTTTGCGCCCATTCGTTACTGATAGTACCTACTGATTGCGAAGAAGTATAAGTTTCAGTAAATAATTTTTCTGTAATGCCGTCCAGTAATGGGTCAAGTGCTTTAAAAAAAACATTGGGCGGTAAACCACCAAACTCTGCAGCCCATAAAGCTTTATGACCGGCGCTGCAAATGCCCCGTTTTAATTTTCCTGCATCATTACCACCAGTCAATACAAACGGAATCCAGTCGCAATGTTCAACAAAAGAATATAAATTATTTCTTATTGTTTCGTCTTCACGTAAAATATGCAGCAGCTTTGCCCAAAACCATTCGCTGCTGTAAATACCGCCAACAAATTTTAAATAATTTACCGGGAATTTTGTTGCATGCGTATTTATTTCTTCTGCTTCATTAGTTGCTGTATGATCTTTCCATAGCACAAACATGGCGTTAGGATTATTTTCCATGCCCGGCAATAATGCCAATGGTGTTCCGTTTTTATCCACTGCTACCGGCGAGGAGCCTGTAGTATCCACCGAAATACCTTTTACATTTTTTGCAGTATCGCTTCCTGCTTTTTGCAAACAATCCTTTATGGTGGCTTCCAAACCTTCTGTATAATCTAACGGATGCTGCCGAAATTGATTTTTACCTGCGTTACAATATTTTCCTTCCTTCCATCTTGGATAATAAAAAACTGAAGATGAAATTTCTTGTCCATTATTTGCACTCAGCAAAACCGAACGAACGGAATCCGTACCAAAATCAACACCAATTACAAATGCAGTATTACTCATTATTAATTTAATAATTTATTTAAAATATCATCGTTGTAATCCTCAATAAAACCAATAACATTGGGATATGCGGCGAACTCTTCTTTTGTATGCATGGTTGTTATTACCACACATTTCATGTTGGCATGCAATGCTGCCTCAACGCCTTTTGGCGCATCCTCAAATACTATACAATTTTCAGGACCAACATTTAATTCGGCAGCAGCTTTTAAAAAAGTTTCGGGATCTGGTTTACTTTTTTGCACATCATCGGCACTTACCAATGAACCAAAATAATTGCGGATGTTTAAACCATCCAGCACAAAATCTACATTAAATAAAATAGCTGCAGAACCAATGGCTATTTTAATTCCAGCGGCATCGGCCTTTTTTAAATAATCATCCAGCCCGTTAATTAATTTTAAATGGGGCAGAAAATCCTGCTGGTATTGTTTTTCTTTATTGATACTGATGAGGTCTTTTTCCTGCTGAGTAAATTTTCCGGGGAAAATACGATCAAGAATTTCTTCATTTTTTCCATAACATTCCCTCTTGCTTTCTTCTAAAGAAAACATTTTACCATGGTGGTGAAAAATATTATGCCATGCCCGTATGTGAAAAGGCATATCATTTACCATTGTTCCGTTTAAATCAAATAAAAAAGCTTTTGATGGTTTCATATTTATGCAGCTCCGTAAATTAAATGGTCAAATTTTCCGCTTGAATTTTGCAATCGTAATCAATATCAAATTTTTAATTTTTTAGTTATATGTACAACTGCTATTTTTAAATTAATTGATGGTATATTATCAAATTATATTAATTTAACAGTCATTAACTGATAATATAGTATTTATAAGGTATGAAAACGCTTATTCAAAAAATACATATTGAAGAACAGCATTCCTTTGCCTGCCGCAAATACAGAACCCCAAATTTTGAAACCAGCTGGCACAAGCACGAGGAATATGAGCTGATATTAATAACTGAAGGCCACGGCACTGCTTTAATTGGCGATTATGTGGGTGAATATAAAACAGGAGACATTTATTTTATTGCCGGTAACCTTCCCCATTCGTTTCGCAAAAGGCACCACAAAATTACAGGTGATGCTATTGCCGCACATTTTAAAAAAGATGTTTTTGGCGAAACGTTTTTTTTAGCCCCGGAAATTAAAAACATCTTTACACTTTTAAATAAAAACGATGCTGTTCAATTATTAAATAAATTAAAGCAAGAAGTTACCGCTTTATTAATTGAAATGGAAAGTGCCAAAGGCTTTAACAGGATAAATTTATTGCTGCAGTCGCTGCAAAAAATGAGCACATCATCAAGTTATGCAAGGGTTACCGAAGATTTTTCTTCGCCTGATAACAATATTAATCCTGCCATTGATAAAATAATTGATTACTCTTTTAAACATTATTTAGAGCCGGTAACATTACAGCAGGTTGCACAAATTGCAGATATGAGTATACCTACATTCTGCCGCTTTTTTAAAAAAAATATAAAAAAAACTTACTTTAATTTTTTGCAGGATTTACGCATCAGCCATGCCTGCAAATTATTAACTACAACTGATAAACCTGTAATGGATTGCTGTTACGAAAGCGGTTACAACAGCTGGGCACATTTTACAAAACAGTTTAAGCAGGTAAAAAAAATTACACCGTCGCAGTACAGAAAGGAGTTTGTAGAGAAGGGGAAGTGAGATATGGCACGCTGAGGGGCAGAGGACGCAGGGAAAAGTAAAAAAAAAGTATTTAGGGTTTATAAAGTATACTGAGTTTATAAATTTTGAGATGATGGAATATATTGTACTTATTAACTTTTATACTTTATTTACTTCTTTCTATTTCTCCACGCTAAACCAATCCACTTCTGCAAAACCTGCATCATTAATAATTTGTGTACGGGTGCAAAAGAAACCCATAGTAGCGCCGATCCATTTGCCGGGTGTGGCTTTAAAAGTTTCAGCAATATCGGTGAATGTTTTACCATCGCTGCTGTAACTGAAAGTACAAACTGCACCTTTGTTTACTTTTAATTTAAAGTAAAAATCCCCGGCAGCAATTTTAGTTATTTCAATTTCCACTTCAGGTTTGCCATGTTCGGCATCAACGCATTTGGTATAATTTAAATAAATGCCATCGGCTTTTTTGGTTACAGAAATATTGGCGTAACTCATTCCTAAAACTACCAATCCAAATTTTTCGCCATTGGTTTTTGGCGTAAATAAAAATTTAGTTGTGGCTGTAAATTCTTCTGCAGGAAATTTTTGTGTGAGGATATTAGGAATGTCCCATAAATTTTTTGCACTATCGGGTTTTAAAATACTGTTGAAACGGATAACGCCTTTTGATGGATAACAAAAAGCCCAGTTTAGTTTTGGAT
The DNA here is from genome assembly GCA_963741535.1 of uncultured Chitinophagaceae bacterium. Taxonomy (GTDB): domain Bacteria; phylum Bacteroidota; class Bacteroidia; order Chitinophagales; family Chitinophagaceae; genus Ferruginibacter. The sequence continues at coordinate 505,777 of CAVUIP010000018.1, read as the reverse complement.
TGGCATGCCATTGCCATTGCAAATCAATTTTAGAGTTATTAAAATCATCAGATTCCTGTGGTGTTGCAACAGGATATTTTTTTACAACATTTGGTTTTTTATAAACCATCACCGGCTCACCGATACCGTTACCATCTTTGTCTATGCCCATTACCGGCCAGTCGTTTTGCCATTTCATTGGCTGTAAATGCACAATTCTTCCATACGCACCTGCATCCTGAAAATGCAGGAACCAATCTTCACCTGTTTGTGTTTGCACCCAGGCACCCTGATGTGGACCGTTAACAGTTGTAGTGCCTTGTTCTAACACTACTTTTCTTTGGTAAGGGCCATAAATATTTTTACTGCGTAAAATTGTTTGCCAGCCTGTAGCCACACCACCGGCTGGTGCAAAAATGTAATAATAATTATTGCGCTTATAAATTTTTGGGCCTTCAATGGTGGCATCTGATTCGTGCCCATCATACACCAGCACCCCATCGCTTATTACTTTATCGCCTGCGGCATTTAATTCTTTTATTAAGATAATAGATTTTGTTCCGGCACGGCTGCCGGCTAATGCATGCACTAAATAATTTTTTCCATTATCATCCCACAAAGGACATGGATCAATTAATCCTTTTCCCGCTTGTACTAAAACAGGATGTGACCATGGGCCTAAAATATTTTTTGCTTTGGCAAGATAAATACCATAATCAGGATCGGGGTAATAAATATAAAACTCACTATTGTGGTAACGAATGGAAGGCGCCCAAACTCCATTACCGTGTTGTACTTTATTGAAATTTTCTATTGGCAGCTGTTGTTGTAATACATGTGCAATAATTTTCCAGTTTACCAAATCTTTACTGTGTAAAATGGGTAAGCCGGGTGCTTGGTTAAAACTGCTGCTGATTAAATAATAATCATCGCCTACTCTTATGGCATCGGGATCGCTGTAATCGGCATGAAGGATGGGATTTTTGTAAGTGCCATCGCTGTTATCGGCTACCCAAACTTTGGAGGTGGTTTGTGTGTTTGCTACCATTGAAGCAGCTAATAAAATTATTATAACTGTTATCTTATTTTTCATCATTCATTTTTTTCTTTTCTTTTTTTGTGGAAAAAAAGAAACAAAAAAGCCATCCCAAAAAGATGTACATCCCTTTTTGGGGAACAGCCCTGCTGGGCATTTGTACTACTGTAAACTCAACATATATATTTTGAACATTGTGTTTTTTATTCCCGCTTGCTTTAATCTACGCTTAGGTAAAAGTTCAATAAAGATATATTGTTGAAGAGTGCCCTTCGTACCTCAGTGTAAACTCTGCCAATGAAGTCAAATAGAAATTCATCTGCCCGGCTCCAAAAAAATAAAACTAACGAATTTTTGTAAGACTTGAATACTGGTTACACACCAGGAATGATAATGTATTTTAAAGAAAGTATTTATGCAACCTGAAATATTTTTCAATAAATGCACTTACTATTGTCTGCTTTTAGATAATAGCTTTTAAAGTTTTTTGCTTTAATATCCATACAGCCAACCAAATTTAAAATTTCTATCCTTCTAAAATCAACCGGCTGGCTTTCGGCCTGCAAGGCAATGTAGCCCTGGCTTAATGGAGTGTTTGCTTTGTTAATCCATAAAAGACTGTCCACAATATTTCCTGTTGCCCAATTATATTCGGGGCTTACAAAGCCTTCACCAATCATCAGCTTTGTATAAGTCAACACTGTATCACCGTTAATAATATGCCGTACTAACGAATCGCCATACACTTCGGCAACTGCATTTACCCATTCTTTTTTTAAAAAAGTTTTACTGGTAGATTTTTGAATATGGTCAATATAGGTTTTGCCATTAAAAGTTATAAAAGTACCAGGTGTGCATACACTACCGGTTGCCACAGTGTCATTTCCATTACCACAAAGAAATTGAAACTCTAACGATACAGGAAAACTCTGGTGCAGCTCCATACTTTTTGCCGATTGTGCATGCAGCATAATGCCGCTGTTCCTGTCTGCCCAGGTTGGTGCATCTGCCAAATGGTTACCGGTAAAACGATATTGCAATTTTAGTTTGTAATACGAATAAGGCGTTTGTGTATAGAGGTGCCCAAAATGATTATCAAATTTTTCATAACCACTGTACGATACCCTTAGCATACTATCCTGTACCAGAAAAGTGTTTTTGTAATTTACATTTAAAGGTTCGTCTTTTATTTTTATATCCCAGCCTGTTAAATCTTTACCGTTAAATAAGGCTTGCCAATCTTCTTTATTTTTTTCGTTCGATGTTGCACAGCCGTAAATAAAAAAAACAACAGCACTGCTAATGATGATCCATTTTTTTCTGCACATATTTCTTTTGAATTTATTTTTTCAAAATTAATAATAAAAATATTTTTGTAAACAGCGGCAGTTTTCTATTTATTTAAAATAAATTTTTTACTCAATTCATCATACACCAACAATAAATTATTTGATTTCCCATCGTTATCAAATATTTTTTCCCAGGTACTTAAAGGTTCCCAAATACAAGTGCCTTTTCCTTTTCCGTTGGGTAATTCAAAAGCAATTTTATTTACTTCTTCTTTTAACGCCGAATATTCCACCACAATTACATCTTTGTTATACCGGTTTACCAAATCATTTAAGTTATCACGCAAATCATCTAATGTGCCATGCCATTTTGGATAGTAAGATTCTCCAATTACATCAAAGGCAACCCCTCTTGCTATCATGTTATCGATAAAAAAAACTGATTCACTATTTTGTCCGCCCAATGCAACATGCAGCATCATTACCACATTTGGATCAACGGCTTTTACCGCTGCAGTTCCTGCATTAATTAATTGTGCTGTGGCATCTATATTACTTACATTTCCTTCGGGCCAAACAATGCCATGATTAATTTCATTACCTACCTGTACCATATCCGGCGTTGTGCCCTGCGCTTTTAATTCGTCCATTACTTTTTTGGTGTAACCGTACAATGCTTTTTTTAAATCTGTAAAAGATAAATTTTTCCATGCGGCAGGCTTGTGTTGTTTACCAGGGTCGGCCCAGTAATCGCTGTAATGAAAATCCAATAGCAATTTCATGCCCGCTGCTTTTACACGTTTTGCCATTTGCTTTGTATGTTCCAAATCGCAAAAACCTTTTTTGGGAGAATAGCCACTGTCGTTTGCAGGCTCATTAAAAATGCGAAGGCGTACATAATTAAATCCATGATCTTTTAAAATTTGTATCGCATCTTTTTGTATTCCTTTATCCGAAAATTTTAATCCCCTGTCTTCTAATTGCGGAAGAAAAGAAATATCTGCACCTAACATTTTATCTGTAACCCTTGGCTTTGCTGCTTCGCCTTTTAATTCGTAATTTTTATCAATGGTAAATGTATTTGCACTTTCGGTATCAACCATTACTATATCAGTTGAGCCAGTAAATAAACCAGCTGCCTGTGCATCAAACTTTATAATACCCGGTTTAGTACCGGCTTGAATTATTATTTGACATTTACCATTAAACAAATGTCGCTGCCATGCACCATCAGCACATTTATCAGGTTCATGACTGCTGGGGTCGCCATTACCCACACCAATAATTTTTGCATCGCCGGCTAAATTAAATTTTATCATATTGTCTGCGTCTGGTACTTCACGTCCTTCTTTATCAACCACAGTTACATTAATAACTGTAGCATCCTTGCCATCGGCCAGCATTGTAGTTTTATATGGGGTAAGCACCACTTCGGCAGCAGCGTTAGTTGTTTCAATTTTTGCTGTAAGTTTTTTTCCTTTCTTATAAGCAACTGCTTCTAATTTACCCGGCTCAAATTTTACATTCCATTGCAAATGGCCATTGCGTGGCATATCTTTTTTGCCAAGGCTTTTTCCATTTAAAAACAATTCAACATCATCGGCATTACTATTAACCCAAACATCAATTTCTTTAGCAGCTTTACCCCATTCGTTGCGATGGTTCCAATGCGGAGAAATGTGCAGCACATCTTTATCAGTCCACCAGCTTTGATAGTAGTAATAAATATTTTTTGGAAAACCGCACATATCCATAATACCAAAATGCGAATTTATGTTGGGCCATTTATAAGGTGTTGGTTCGCCACGATAATCAAAACCCGTCCATACAAAACCACCGAGCCAAAAATCGTTAGGTGCTGCAAGTTTCCACCATGTTTCTGCAGTGCTTGCCCACCATGGTGCAGTAATATCCTGGTCGGGTAAATAAGCTCTTACTGAATCTTTTTTTAAAATCCCTCTTGTACTAACGGTGCTGCCCATCTCGGTACCCAATATTGGCTGGTTGGGATGATCTTTATGATAATCTTCCACTGCATACTGCCGGTAATTAAAACTTCTTACCGGAATTACTTCATTAACGCCACGAAATACATTGGCAACATCGGCAGCATAAGTACAGGTTCTTGTGGGGTCTAATAATTTTTGTTTTGCAACAAATGTTTGTGCAATTCTTTTTCCAACAGTAGTGGTATGTATCCATCCTTCTTCGTTACCAATACTCCACATAAAAACCGATGCATGGTTTCTGTCTCTTTTTACCAGGCGTTCAAACTGGCTCATGTATTCGGGGCCACTGTTTAATAAACGTTGTTCATCCATTACCAGCATTCCCAGGCTATCGCATGCATCCAGCAATTCAGGTGTGGGTGCATTATGGCTTGCACGGTATGCATTTACGCCCATGTTTTTTAAAAGACCCACACGGTAATAATGCAGATAATCGGGCTGTGCACTTCCTACACCTGCATGATCGTGGTGATTGTTGGTACCATATATTTTTATATACTTACCATTTAAAAAAACACCATTGGCTTTTATTTCAACAGTTCTAAATCCAAATCTCATTTTTTTTGTATCGGTAATTTTTCCATCTTTTTTTAATTCCACTACTACCCTGTATAAATATGGGTTTTGCAGCGACCATAAAATTGGATTATTGAATACAATAGTTTGTTTGGAAATTTTTTCCTCACCTGTGTTTGATAAAATTTTTTGCTCTTTTGCAGTACCCATTATTTTACCGCTTCTGTCGGTTAAATAAGTATTGAGGGAATAATTTGCCGCAGCAAAATCTTCATTGGCAACAGCAGTTTCTACTGTTAACGTTGCTTTGTTGTTAATTATGTTTGAATAAGCAAATACGCCATCAGTTGCAATATGTATGTTTTGATATTTGTTCAGCCATACATGCCTGTAAATGCCTGCACCCTCGTAAAACCAACCTTCGTATTGCGTAGCATCTGCCCTTACAACAATTACATTTTCTTTGTCGAAATTTATAAAATCGGTTACATCATAATTTACACCAACGTATCCGCTTTTATTATTACCAAGATAAAAACCATTTATCCAAATGTTTGCATCCCTGAAAATTCCATCAAACTGAATTTGAAAACGCTGTCCCGAATCTGCTCTTGCAACAGTAAAATGTTTACGGTACCAACCAATACTTGTTGCCGGAAACAAACCACCCACTGGCTTGTAGCCATGAGATTCCACATCAAAATTATCAACAAAATCAAAAGGTAATTCTACCGCCCAATCGTGAGGCAGGTTTAACGTTCGCCATGCACTGTCTTTAAATTTTGGATCAACAGCTGTACCAGATGCCCCGCCCGATTTTGAAAATATTGTACGAATACTGTAATTAAAATCTTTTTCGGGATTGGCAGCATTACCAAAAGCAAATTTCCAGTCATTATCAAAATTTATATGCTGGCGTGGTTGTGCAAACGATGAAAATGTAATTAGTAAAAATGCAATTAGTAAAAAAATATTATTGTGGAGTTTTTTTAAGACCATATAAGTTGTTTGTTTATTATACTTACTTAAAGGCAGCAAGTGCCGCAGTAGGTTTACCTGAATTATCAAAAGCCCCCAATGTATAGCCCTGCCAATTATTATACGCCTGCGGTTCCCAATACAAAACGCCCAATCCTTTGTTGCCGGAAACGCTAACAGTTTTTGATATTATATCAGCTAAAAAAGATTTGCAATCAACTCCATTATCCCATGGCATACCCACTTCCACCACCATTACTTCTTTTCCATAGCGGGCAACCATATCGTTCATATTGGCCAGGCATTGTGTGTTAATTGAAGCCCAGTTTGCTGCTGTGGGATAAAGTGACATGCCGATAATATCGTACTTTGCCCCATTTAATTGCAATCCATCAAACATCCAGCGGAATAAGGTGTTATCGTAGCCGTTAGAAACATGTACAATTACTTTTGCTGAAGGGAAAACTGCTTTCACTGCATCGTATCCTGCATTAACCATTTGTGCAAAAGCTGCCATGTTAGTGGATGCTTTACCTTCAGGCCAAAGCATTCCATTGTTTGTTTCGTTACCCACCTGCACCCACTCGGGTGTTATGCCGTTATTTTTTAATTGTGTTAATACATCGGTTGTATGTGTGGCAACAGCAGTTTTTAATCCACTAACATCCTGCCCTGCCCATGCCGCAGGTTTGGTTTGTTTACCAGGGTCGGCCCAGCTATCGCTGTAATGAAAATCAATCATTATTCGCATACCCAAATTTTTTGCACGGATAGCTTTTGCTACCACATCAGCCGCATTGTTCCATGCCGGTACAGGATTAACCCACACCCGTAAACGAACTGTATTCATACCAAGTGACTTCAGTAACGACATACATTCCATTTCTATCCCTGCAGCGTTATAAAATTTTTTGCCAGAAGCTTCCATTTGTGTGAGCCAGCTTATATCGGCACCTTTTGCAAAAGTAGATGGTATTGGTGCAGGTAGCGGAATTATAGCACCGCCCGCTTTCAGGTTTGCATGCTTCTAATGCAAAAAATAAAACCATTACAGAAATATTTTTTCTTACCATTTTTTAAAAGAATTTCATTTATTTGATTGCAGCGCAACTTTAAGCAAAGCTACAGCGGTAAGCCTGATAAAATTAAAATATAATTGTACTGTTTCTACCGGTACTTTTACTAAAATAAAAATCCCCTCAAACTACGGTAATTTGAAGGGATTTTTTTTGCCTGCATTACAGCAGGATGCAGGTAAAGGTGGAGCTGCAGGGACTATTTTTATAGTCATATTAAACACATTATCAGTTAGTTATAAAAATAAATTTGGAATTAGGAAACATTTGGGAAACAATAAAATTGATTTTAGCTGATTTATTTGTGGCAAAATTTACTATAGCGTTGGTTATTTGACCTCAACTCGATCAACCGGTAATTAAAATAATAAGTTATCCAGCCAATTTTTTGAGGTTTTAGAATATTAGAATCGGTTAATTTTTTCAACCATACGTAAGCCGTTTGCCTGTAAGCGATGGCTATTTTTCCAGCAATTCAATTTTTAAATAGGGTAGTGTAAACATCAATTGCAGGAGTTAGTAACTGAATTGATGCACCCAATGTTTGTTTCATTTGCTTTTCAAGTTCATCTTTCAGCAAAAAGGATAACTACCTTCAATTATTTCAATTCTTCCATCTCAAATATTTTTCTAAAAGAAGTTTGCATTTGCAGTATTTCTTCATCAGTCAATTTAATAAAATGCTCACGTCTCCTTTTTGGAAATACTCCTTTGTTTTGGTGCAGAAATGTAATCATCAGATTGATATCCTTATCAGGCATATCTACTATGCGCTGTAAAGTTCTTTTAACTTCATCATACCTCTGTATAAATAATAATTCATTAGGCATGTCCTCTCTAAGCGTAGCATAAATGGTTTCAGCCAGATAAATGCAATGATCTGTTAAATCGGGGTAACGAAAATAACCCTCTACTTCATTTCCATTCGTTACTTCAATTTCGCCATTATCTTTCTGGTTGTATTTTATTCGCTGCATCAATGGCTTCGAATAATTTTCCAGAATATTATCATAGTCCTTAATATTATTCAGCATGTGTGCTGATACGGGGATTATTAACCCTTGTGGCACTACTCCGTCATGTACTAAAATATCATGTATAAGAAACCTGTGCAATCTGCCGTTTCCATCTTCAAACGGATGAATAAATACAAAACCAAATGCAATAACCGCAGCTCTTATTTCGGGGTAAATACCGGTAGTTTTTTCCGCCGATTCTTTTAAGCCTCCCATCAATGTATCTAATATTTCCGGCGGCGGACAGATATAGTGGATCATTTCTTTGTAGCCTGGTAATGTCTGTCCAATATAATTTTGGAAATTCCTGAATGCAGCCGCTGCAAACCTTGGGTCCACAATCGCATTTTGTAATTGTATTAAACGTGGCTCGTCCAATAATTCTGCTGTTTGCTCTGTTCCCGCTTTCATCAGCATTGCCACAAATTTTTCCATTCTGTCTGGCGATGGTTGCGCTTTCTCAATTTCATAAGAAGAGCGGGTCTCTTTGTTATACAGGTAGTTGGTAGCCCGGTGAAAAATATCCGGAGGGAATCCTTTTTTTAGCTGCTCAATTTTCTCAACTATATTTTGATTAAGAAGTTCATTTAAGACTCTTGTTTTTCTTACAACAGGGCAAAAAGTAACAGTGCCCAACAAATTATTATTGATACGCCAGCGGGCATTCTTAACCGTATTTCCTGTAATGTATTTGTTCTCTTCTAAAAGATCTGCATAATTACCTGTAATGGTTTTATTTAATTCCAATTCCTGACCTGTCAGGAATTCATACAGGAAGCCAATTTTACGTGCATATTTCCCGGATGGTGATGCTTCAATGAATGCCACAATTTCTCCGACAGAAATTTTTTGAAAAAGGGTTTTTAAAAAATCAAGATTCAGATGATCGTATTTTAATGAGAATTCCAGGTGCTGTAAAGCTGTATCATCAGCCGGGGCATATCTGATTCCATATATTTGCTCTATATTTCCTCTTGCAGTAATTTCGATAGATTCATTATTCCCGATGTAGGAACTATGAGTTATTGAAAATCTATCTAAATGATACTGCTCCTTCAACCAAAGGCTTCCTGCTGCTTTTGTGGCCATAAAGCTGGGTTTTACTGTAAAACGATTACTTGATACTGTAAAATAATTATTTTGTTTTAATAATACTGTAAAATAATTATGTGGAGCTTCTGAGAAGACAGTAAAACGATTAAATGCTAAAGTAAAATAGCTATTTTACACAATAAGGGATGCATATACACCGCCTTGAGTAACCAAAAAAATTGAAAAAAAATGTAGGGAAAATATATTATTAACAGGATGCCCGAAAAAATCATCAACATAATCAAAAATATCTTCTCCTAAGTTTATTAAATATAATATATTTATATTACTTATAAATATTTAATTTACAAGTATTTAAGTGGAGCTGCAGGGAATCGAACCCTGGTCCAAACATATTCGCCGTAAGCTTTCTACATGTTTATTCAGTTATTAATTGTAGAGAAATAGCAGGAACCTGACCAACCAACTAAATCCTTAGATGAATGTTCTTAAGCAATGGTCACATCATTCCATTGCAGCATTCCGTTTTGTTTTTGAGTCGGCGGCGGAACATGGTAACAGAACTACCTGTTCGGCGGCCCTAATGGATGCTAATCTATCGATTAAGCAGCCATGGCATACTGAGTATTGCCATTTAAGTTGTTGAATATTCAGATTAAAGTGCTAATTATCCAACGCACTACATGCTTATACTTACAAAGAGCTATGCTGTCAAAACCGGTCAGCCCCCGGAATTAATTAATAATGAATTAATTAATAATTGATAATGGGCAAATTTACGAAAAGTATTTAGTTATAGTTATAAAAGTACATTTGCAATATTTTTATTTAACAAAACTGATAATGGAGCCTGATATTTTTTATAAGGAACGAATTGCACTGCTAACCGCAAAGCAACAAAAATTACTGCAACTAAAATCGTTGTTAGGATGGTTGCGTTTTGCAGCAGTGATAGCCATTGCTGCCGCTATTTACTTTTTATGGCCTGCAGGCTTAGGTATTACTGTTATTGTCACCCTGCTTTTGCTAGTGGTATTTGTGCGTTTAATTTATATGGACTTAAAAAATAAAGTTGCTATTAATCATACACAGCATCTTACAAAAATTAATGAGGATGAGATAAAAGCATTAGCACATAATTATTATCACTTTGATGATGGTGTAAAATTTATGCCGGCTGTGCATCCTTATGCAAACGACCTGGATATTTTTGGCAGGGCATCTTTATTTCAATATTGCAACCGCACTACATCTGATATGGGTGGTAATGCTTTGGCCAATTGGTTTTTACACCCGGCAACTACAACAATTATTTTACAGAGACAAGCAGCCGTAAAAGAGTTAACCGCCACACCACAATGGCAGCAGGAGTTACAGGCTTATGGCAAAGAAGAAAAAATTACTACTGCAACGCAGGAGCGTTTACAAAACTGGTTGCAAAGCGAACCTCATTTTATAAATAATACAGTTTGGAAAATACTGCAGTTTGCCATACCAGCAATTGTATTAACCGTTATTGCTTTAAACATTGCAGATATAATAAGTAACGAAGTTAGAAATATGTTTTTAGCAGCATCGGCCGTTATTGCTTTTATTATGGCAAAAAAAATTGCGCCATTGCACCAGCAGGTTAGTAAAGTTGCAGATGAATTATCGGTATTAGCCAACAGTATAAAATTAATTGAGCAAACCAATTTTAATACCCCGCTTTTACAAACCCTGCAGGCAAAATTTGTAATTGAAAACACTACAGCTTCTTTACAACTAAAACAATTAAAAAAGATTGTAGAAAGATTAGACCTGCGGTTGAACCCGGTGGTTTTTATTCCGCTGGCCATAATTTTTCAGTGGGATATACAGCAGGCAATGGCTTTAGAAAAATGGAAACAGCGCAACCGGCAAAATATTAATGAATGGTTTGATGCTATTGGTGATTTTGAAGCATTGAACAGTTTTGCAACCTTATCTTTTAATTACCCGGAATGGTGCACACCAGTATTTAAAGAAAAACATTTTTCTATTGAAGGCAGTAATATTGGCCACCCTTTAATTAATGCAGCTAAAAGAGTTAACAACAATATTGATATAAAAAACAATGAAGAACTGATGCTGATTACCGGCAGCAATATGGCTGGCAAAAGCACTTACCTGCGAAGCATTGGCATTAATACTGTTTTAGCAATGGCCGGAGCAAATGTTTGTGCAACTTTTTTTACTTTATCGCCAGTACAAATTATAAGCAGCATGCGTATTGCAGATAATTTAGAAGAAAGTACCAGCACTTTTTATGCTGAATTAAAAAAACTAAAAGCTATTATTGATAAGGTAAATGCCGGCGAAAAAATATTTATTTTATTAGATGAAATTTTAAGAGGCACCAACTCTTTAGACCGCCATACCGGTTCGGTGGCATTGGTAAAACAATTAATAAAACATAAAGCTGCCTGCATTATTGCTACGCATGATGTAGAACTGGCAAAGCTTAAAGAAAATTATCCAGCCAATATTTTGAATTATCATTTTGATGTGCAGGTAGCCAATGAAGAATTGTTTTTTGATTATAAATTGAAGGAAGGCATTTGTACCAGTTTAAATGCAAGTATACTGATGAAGAAGATTGGAATTGAATTGTGAAGAATATAGAATGTAAAATGTCGAATATTTTCAGGTTTAAAGATTTTTTTCTATGTCTCCTATGTGCCCATATGGTTTTGCATACACTTGACTGAATTAAGTGAACGTTTTGTCAGACTGTATTATCGAATATTTTCTCAGGCTGAGTTTATCGAAGCCCTGAATTAATAAAACAAATGCCCCGAAATTTCGGGGCATTGTTTATATATAGAATCCCTAGGATTAATCATCATACCTGCCGCCTTTATTATTGCGGCCACGGCCATTACCATTATTTCCTCTGTCGTCATCATCATCACACTGGTTTTTATTCTTTTTATATTTATTCTTTTTTCTTCCGTAACCATACCCAACACCGTTACCATTGTTGCCCGGGCCATTGTTATTGTTATAACCGCCATTATTATTATTATTTACCTGGCGTTCGCTAATGCTTACCTGTCCTAAATTGTTAATAAAAAGTGTGGTTTCAACACCAGGTTTTAAATACAGGTTAGCATTATAAACTTCCTGCTGCACAGTTTTACCCCAAATATTCTTTTTCATTTCATAAATAATAATGTTATGATTACCTGAACTTAACTGCCCCACATTTACAGCTCCATTGTTGCCGTTACTTTGATATTGATAACTGTCAACATAAACCGAAACCTGGCGTTGAGATGCAGAACTTACTATTAAAGAACTGTTTTGATTGTAATTACTGTTTTGTCTTGGTCCGCCGTTTTGATTGGGATATTGCTGCGGTTTTTGCTGCCACTGTGCAAAGCCCGAAGTAATGATTGCCATTACTGATAAAAATGTAAAAATCTTTTTCATTGTAATAATTTTAGAAGTGAACAATTTTGTTTGCAGCCTTTATTTTATTTTTTTAACTGCTGATGTGTAATATTCAAACGCTGTGCCGCATGCCAGACAAACACTTAATAAAACGTTAAAGAAAAAAAAGTACCCGTATTTATGAAATTTATGCATGCAATACATCTGATAGCTGTACTGTAATTTCAGGGTTGCCAACCTTTATAACATATTTATAAAACTTTAAGTCGCTTACAAAGGTTGGCAACCCTTCAATAACAAATTGTATCTTGTAATTAAAATAAGTTCCTTATGTTTTTAAAGAAAATTTTAACTGTAATTTTTACACTACTGGCATTAACCATTATGGCGCAAACAAAAAATACTTATACAAAAAACTGGAAAAAGGCAGAGGCGTTTGAAAAGAAAGGCCTTACCAAATCGGCATTGGCCGAAGTAATGGTTATTTATAAACTGGCGGTAAAAGAAAACAATGATGCACAGCAAATAAAAAGTTGCATGTATCAAATTAAATACCGCAACATGGTAGAAGAAGACAGCCGTGAGAATAATATTTTTTTTGTGGATACTTTAATTGCAAAAGCAAAAGGCCCTGCAAAAAATATTTTACAAAGTATGCATGCCGAAATGTTTTGGCAATACCTGCAAAACAACCGCTATAAATTTTACGACCGTACAAAATTAGTGGAAGAAAAAAGTAAAGACATTACCACCTGGAGCATTGATAAAATACACAGCGTAATCAGCAAATTATATAAAGCCTCTTTACAAAATGATAATCTTTTAAAAACAACCAAACTTGATGGCTTTGCCCCAATTATAATTAAAGGAGAAAACACCCGGCAGTTGCGGCCAACACTTTTTGATTTTTTAGCACACCGGGCTTTACAATATTTTACTACAGATGAAAACCAGTTAACCAAACCAGCCTATCAATTTAAAATAAACGACAGCAAAGCTTTTGCTCCTGCCAATGAATTTGTAAATGCAAGTTTTAAAACAAAAGATACTGCATCGTTACAGCATAAAGCCATTTTATTATTGCAGGATATTTTAAAATTTCATTTAAACGATACAAAGCCTGACGCATTAATTGATGCCGATTTAATACGCCTTGGTTTTGTAAACCAGTATGGCGAAATGGAAGGCAAAGAAAAATTATATGAAGCTGCTTTAAAAAATATAGAAGATAAATATGCCGGTAACGCTGCTATTGCACAGGCCGCTTATTTAAGAGCAAGAATTTATTACGACCGTGGCCAGCAGTTTGTGCCTTTTACCAAAACAGAAAATCAATACGAAATAAAAAGGGCCGCAGCATTGTGTGAAGCAACTTTTAAAAAATATCCAAAAAGTGAAGGCGGTATTAATTGTAAAAATTTAATTAACAGTATAACCCAGCCTTCTTTAAATATCGAAACAGAAAAAGTAAATACTATTAACGACCCCTTCCGCACATTGGTAAATTATAAAAATGTGCCTAAAGTTTATTTCCGTATTATTAAAACATCTAAAGAAGAAATAAAAAAATTAGACCGAAGAGATTATGATAAACTCTGGAAGGATTATACTTCTTTAAAATCAATTAAAAACTGGAGTGTTGTGCTACCCGATCCGCAGGATTATCAAAACCATGCTGCCGAAATAAAAATTGATGGTCTTGCCAATGGTGTATATTTTATTCTCGCCAGTATTGACGAAAATTTTTCTTTACAAAAAAATATTATTGCCAAACAAACTATTTATGTAAGCAACATCAGCTACATACATAATAACAACCACGAGTATTATGTACTGCACCGTGATAATGGCCAACCACTTGCCAATACGCAGGTACAAATTTGGGAAACCAAATACAATTACCAAAACAGCAATAATGAAGAAGTGAAAGCAGAAAAATATACCACCGATAAAAATGGTTTATTTAAAATGAAGGATAGTAAAGACTACCGTAATTTTTTACTGCAGTTAAAATACAACAGCGATGAATTGTTTATGGATGATAATGAAGGTTACAATACGTACAACAGTTATCAGCCAACGCCAACAAAACCACAGGCATTTTTATTTACCGACCGCAGTATTTACCGCCCCGGGCAAACCGTATTTTTTAAAGGCATTGTGTTACAACAAAATTATGGCGGCAAAAAAACTGTGGTACTGCCCAATTATAAAACAACAGTTATTTTAAGAAATGCCAACTATCAAAAAGCAGCAGAGCTTATTGTAACCACTAATGAATTTGGCAGCTATAACGGAACATTTAAATTACCCGAAGGCACATTAAACGGACAGTTTAGCTTGTACGACAGCGCCAACAATGCACAACAACAATTTAGTGTGGAAGAATACAAGCGGCCCAAATTTTTTACAGAAATAGAAAAACCAAAAGGCACTTACCGTTTAAACGACAGCATAAAAGTTACCGGCACTGCAAAAGCTTATGCAGGTAATAATATTGATGGTGCAAAAGTAAAATACCGTGTGGTGCGTAAAGTACGTTATCCTATTTGGTGGGGATGGGGATATTTTAGAAAATGGTGGTTCCCTATGGCAGAAATGAAGAAACAGAAATTACCAATGGAGACATAATAACGGATGCTAAAGGCGAATTTAAAATAACCTTTAAAGCATTGCCTGATGAAAGCGTTGATAAAAAAAGTCAACCCATATTTTATTACGAAGTAAGTGCCGATGTTACCGACATTAATGGCGAAACAAGAAGCGGCAATACTTCCGTTGCTGTAGCTTATCAAATGCTGCAATTGAATATTGATATGCCAGAAAAAATTGTTGCCGACAGTTTAAAAAACTTAAATATCAGCAGTACCAATCTGAATGATATTTTTGAAAAGGCCAATGTAAATGTAACCATTACCAAAGTAAAATCTCCTACTAAAATTTACAGGGAAAGGTATTGGGATATGCCCGACCAATTTACCATGAGTAAAGATGAATACAGCAATTTTTTTCCTTATGATGTATATAAAGATGAAGACCAAATGAGTAAATGGCCGTTGGGAGATAAGGTTTCCGACATTAGCAGATACTACAAATGAGAATTCAAAATTCAAAATTCAGAAATATAAAATTTGATGCCGGTTGGTACAAGATAGTTGCCATAACAAAAGATAAATATGGAGAAGAAGTTAAAGCAGAAAAATATTTTCAGTTAATTGAAAGTTCCCCTTACGACCCAAGTAGCAGACCGCTTAACAAATCAATCAACGAAGCTATCAGAGTTGATGTAACTAAAAGGAACGTAGAGCCGGGAGAACAGATAAACTTACAACATTACTACTGGTTTTAAAAGCATATGGATGATACATACATTAAACCTAATGAATCAAAAGCCAGTAACTACTTATGAAGAGCTTACTAAAATTATTCTACATCCAAAAACGGTATCTCTGTGAATGAAGATTACCGTGGTGGCATGGTATAAGCTTATGTTTTTGTAAAACACAACAGAGTATATAAAGGCAGCCGAAAATTTCTCATATTCCCTGGAGCAATAAAGAATTAAATATTACTTACTCCACCTTCAGTGATAAATTATTACCCGGCGCCAACGAAAAATGGACGGTAAAAATTACCGGCAACAAAGGAGAAAAAGTTGCAGCAGAAATGCTGGCCGGCATGTACGATGCATCGTTAGACCAGTTTAAACCGCATAGCTGGAACAGGATAAATATCTGGCCATCTTTATACAATACTATTAGCTGGAAGAAAATGGGTTTGAAAAAGTGGAGAGTGAAGAATATAATAAAACCGAAGAAGGCGATGAAGAAGCAATAAGCAAAATCTTATGATAGATTAGGCACTTAAAAACTGATAAAGAATTAGAGCCCTTATGGTGGTTGAACCCATTAGAGTATGCCTATTACAACCTTGAAGGAAATGCAAATGGAATAGCAGTAAGATCAATGGCTGCTCCTGCAATGCTGGAAAAATCTGCATTTAAAAAATCGCCTCGTGAAATTAATCAAGTGAAATTTTCTGCTCCAAAAATTGTGAAGGATGAAGCAGGAATGATTGATTTTATATTCATTATGCAGATTCTATAAAATTTGACATGAAAACTGGAAAAGAAATTACAAACAACAATGCCGTTCAAATCCGCAAAAACTTTAACGAAACTGCTTTCTTCTTTCCTGATTTAAAAACAGATGCCGAAGGCAATATTAGTTTTGAATTTACCATACCCGAAGCATTAACCAAATGGAAACTGATGACGCTGGCACATACCAAAGATGTTGGCCAGTGGCTACAGCGAAAAAACTTTAGTAACACAAAAACCATTAATGGTACAACCCAATGCACCACGCTTTTTAAGGGAAGGCGATGCAATGGAGTTCAGTGCAAAAATTGTAAACCTTGGCGAAGCCGAAGTAACCGGCACCGCACAATTAGAATTATTAGATGCCGCCACCAACAAACCTGTAGATGGCTGGTTTAAAAATATTTTTCCCACACAATATTTTACCGTTGCAGCCGGGCAAAGTTTTGCAGTAAAATTCCCGATGGAAGTTCCGTTTAATTTTAACTCTGCAATGACTTACCGCATTATTGCAAAAACAAGCAAATGCAAGTGATGGTGAAGAAATGGCATTACCAGTTTTAACCAACCGCATGTTGGTTACAGAATCGTTGCCAATAAATCTTCGTAATCAAACCACAAAAACTTTTAAGTTTGAAAAATTATTAAACAGTGGCAGCAGTACAACATTAAGTAATCATGCACTTACCGTTGAATACACCAGCAACCCTGCATGGTATGCCGTGCAGGCATTGCCCTATTTAATGGAGTATCCTTACGAATGTGCGGAGCAAACTTTTAACCGTTATTATGCCAATGCTTTGGCAACTTACATCAGCAACAGCATGCCAAAAATTAAAACGGTTTTTGAAAAATGGAAAACTGTTGATACCGCTGCGTTGCTAAGTAACCTGGAAAAAAATGAAGAATTAAAATCAGCCTTGTTACAGGAAACACCCTGGGTGCTGGATGCACAAAATGAAAATCAACAAAAGAAAAATATTGCTTTGTTGTTTGATATGGTAAAGATGAGCAGCGAAATGGATAAAGCAGTTTAACAAGCTGAAAGAAATGCAAAGCAGCAACGGTGGTTTTGTTTGGTTTAAAGGCGGGCCAGATGACAGGTATATTACGCAATACATCATCACCGGCATTGGTCATTTACGTAAACTAAATGCATTAACAGGCGATACTTATCAAAAAATAAAACCAATTGTTGATAAAGCCATTGTTTATCTCGATAAAAAAATAAAAGAAGATTACGATAATTTAATCAGCTCTAAAGCTAAATTAAGCAACAATAATTTAAGCGAGTATTCAAATTCAGTATTTGTACATGCGTAGTTTTTTTGCAGAGTATAAAATTGCAGATGCTTCGCAAAACAGCTTATACTTATTACAATGGTCAATCGCAAAAATTTTGGTTGAGCAACAGTAAATATATGCAGGCCATGATTGCCTTGGCATTGCACCGCACAAAGATGATGCCACACCAAAAGCCATCATTAAATCCTTAAAAGAAAATGCCATTATAAAGAAGAGATGGGCATGTACTGGAAAGAATGGACAACCGGTGGCTATTACTGGCAGCAGGCGCCAATAGAAAGCCAGGCAATGATGATTGAAGCTTTCAGCGATATTGATAAGAATAACACCACCGTTGATGATTTAAAAACCTGGTTGCTAAAACAAAAGCAAACCCAAAACTGGAAAACCACCAAAGCCACTGCCGAAGCATGTTACGCATTATTATTAAGCCCCCTAACCCCCGAAGGGGGAACTTTACAGTCTTCAATTTTAGAAAGTGAACCAGATATAGAGATAACACTTGGCAAACTCTCAATTAAAAGCACTGATTTAAAAACAGAAGCAGGCACGGGTTATTTCAAAAAAACAAATTGAAGGGGCAAAAAGTAAATCCAGATATGGGGAATATTAGAGTGTCTGCAAAATCAGCAGGTTCTGCAATCCCCCCTTCGGGGGGGCAGGGGGGCTGGGGTTCTGTATACTGGCAATACTTTCAAGACCTTGATAAAATAACTTCTGCCGAAACACCATTAAAACTAAAGAAGCAATTATTTATTGAACGCAATACTGATAAAGGCCCAACGCTGGTTGCACTGCAAGATGGCGCTGTATTAAAAGTTGGTGATAAAATAAAAGTGCGTATCGAATTAAAAGTTGACCGTGATATGGAGTACGTACACATGAAAGATATGAGGGCTGCCTGTATGGAACCTGTAAATGTTATCAGCCAATACAAATATCAGGGTGGCTTAGGCTATTACGAAAGCACTAAAGATGCCAGCACCAATTTCTTTTTTGGCTGGCTCAACAGGGGCAGTTATGTTTTTGAATATCCTATGTTTGTAACACATGCCGGTAATTTCAGCAATGGCATCACTACAATTCAATGCATGTATGCGCCGGAGTTTACAAGCCATAGTGAAGGGATAAGGGTTAGTGTAGAATAAAGCCCCTCCTTGAACTTCGTTCGTTCTCCTTTCGGAGAACCCCAAAAGGGAGGGAAATTTAGAAGATTATGTTTTTTAAAATATCAAGGAGATAACATTATAAAAGATGTTGTCTCCTTTTTTTAATTATCCTGTCAATTATTTTTGCTTTACTTCAAATCTTGTAATTTGCTGCACTATAAAACATACTGAATTATGGCTGCAGACCAAAACTATTCTATCCCACTTCGTTTTCGTAAAATGGAAAACCTACATATTGTATTCTGGCTTTTTAAAGATATCAGCTGGTGTATGGAGTGGCGGCTACTGGGTATTGTTATGGTAATCCCCACACTTGCCATAGCCATTTGGATAGCCTTTAAAAACAGGGCTATCATGAGCGAAGCCTGTCATAATTTTGCCATCGTATTCTGGATAAGTGCCAACAGTTTCTGGATGGTTAGTGAGTTTTTTAAATTTGATGAAAAAATATTATTATTTGGATTAACGGGCAAACAAACTTCCATGATACCTTTTTGCATTGGCTTGTTATTTTTAGTTTTTTATTATTTAATTTGGCGGCCAAGGCATAAAAATACAGTTGAAACCATGTAGTTATTTTTTTACATCAGCTTCAGATTTTCATGGCATCATCGTTGCGTCGCACTCGTGTGCGGCATACCATTGATCAACTTATACCGAAGCGGAAACGGCATTATCCTGTTTAAATTACTTTTAATTATAACTCCCGATTTTCTATTTTACTAAAAACTGTATAGAACGTATCTTTGCCGCTCAATTTTATATAACATATGTACAGAACCCACACCTGCGGCCAATTAAGATTAACTGATAACAACACTACTGTAACCCTTGCCGGTTGGGTACAAACCGTTCGTAAATTCGGCAGCATTACGTTTGTAGATTTAAGAGACCGCTATGGCATTACGCAATTATTATTTTCCGAAGCATTAAATACAGAGCTGGAAGCAAACCCATTGGGCAGAGAATTTGTGTTGCAGGTTAATGGCACCGTTAACGAACGGAGCAGTAAAAATGCCAACATCCCTACAGGTGATATTGAAATAAATGTTAGCCTCATTTAAAATATTAAATAAATCGGCTGTGCCGCCATTTTCTATACAGGATGATACCGATGGTGGCGATGAGCTGAGAATGAAATACCGTTTTTTAGATTTACGAAGAAATATTGTAAAGAAAAATTTAGAACTGCGTTATGCTGTTGGCCGCAGTGCAAGAAATTATTTGCACGAAAATAATTTTTTAGATATTGAAACACCTTTTTTAATTAAAAGTACGCCGGAAGGTGCAAGGGATTTTGTGGTGCCCAGCCGAATGAACAGCGGGCAGTTTTATGCATTGCCGCAAAGTCCACAAACATTTAAACAATTATTAATGGTAAGTGGTTACGACCGCTATTACCAGATTGTAAAATGTTTTAGAGATGAAGATTTACGTGCCGACAGACAACCGGAGTTTACACAAATAGATTGCGAAATGTGTTTTGTAGAGCAGGAAGATATTTTACAAATGTTTGAAGGGTTGGTAAAACGTATTTTTAAAGATGTAAAAAATATTGATTACACCGAAACCGTACAACGCATGACATGGGAAGAAGCGATGTGGAATTATGGTAACGATAAACCAGATATTCGTTTTGATATAAAAATTTGCAATTTAAAATTTCCTCAACATACTTTTGCTGAAAAACAAAATCAAGCTGCATTAATTGATGGAGCAGATTTTAAAGTGTTTGATGAAGCTGAGACTGTTGTTGCCATTTCAATTCCCGGTTGCAGCGAATACACCCGTAAACAAACTGATGAACTAACGGAGTGGGTAAAGCGTCCGCAAATAGGCATGAAGGGATTAGTATTTATTAAATGCAATGCTGATGGAACTTTTAAAAGCAGCGTAGATAAATTTTACAGCGAAGAAAAGTTAAAAGCAATTGCTGCAGCAGCCAATGCAAAGCCCGGCGACCTGATTTTAATTTTAGCTGGCGCAGAAGAAAGAACAAGAAAGGCGATAAGCGATTTAAGAATGTACATGGCGGATAAACTAGGTTTACGTAAACCAACAGATTTTAAATTGTTGTGGGTGTTAGATTTTCCTTTGTTTGAGTATGATGAAGAAGGTAACCGCTGGGTGGCACGCCATCATCCCTTTACTTCGCCAAAGCCAACGCAAATTGCAGAGATGATCAACAACAATCCTGTAATTGAAAATGCGGCAGAATATTTAAAACATCCTTATGCAAATATTAAAGCCAATGCCTACGATATGGTGTTGAATGGTAATGAAATTGGTGGTGGCTCTATTCGTATTTTTCAAAGAGAATTGCAGGAAAAAATGTTTGCAGCTCTGGGCATGGATGCAGAAGAGCAACAACATAAATTTGGTTTTTTACTCGGCGCATTTGAATATGGTGCGCCACCGCATGGTGGTATTGCATTTGGCTTCGACAGGTTATGTTCTATTCTCGGCGGCAGCGAAAGCATCCGTGATTTTATTGCCTTTCCTAAAAACAACAGTGGCCGTGATGTAATGATTGATGCGCCAAGCACCATTGATGCCAAACAGTTTGAGGAGTTGCAGATAAAATTGGATTTGAAAGCATAAAATTTCATTAACTTTAATTTATAAAAATTAAATTATGATTATTGAAATTCCAAAAGGAGCTTCAGCAAAAAAAGTAAAAAGCATCCTTCGGCAAAAGGCAGCCAAAAAAAACTCTAAAAAAACACTCGTATCTTTTTTCGGTAAACTTCCAAAAATTGAAGATGGATTAAAATTTCAAAAAAAAGTACGCAGTGAGTGGAAATAATCTTTTATTAGATACAAATATTATTGTTTATGCATTAAAAGGCTTGGCTCACGTCAAGCCTTATTTTGATACCGAACCTTTTATTTCTGTAATAACAGAAATGGAAATTTTAGGAGTAAAGCAGATAACTGAGGCTGAAATAAATATCAGAGAAACTGCAATTGAGTTCTGCAGCATCATCCCTTTTACAAACAAAATAAAAAATAAGGCTATCCTTATAAAACGGCAAATAAAAATTCCTTTGCCAGATGCCATTATTGCTGCTACAGCTATTGAAGAAGGGTTTACCCTCGTTACAGCCGATAAGGGATTTAAAAGAATAAAGGATTTACAACTTATTTTAATAGAAGTGTAATTACTAAAACCACACAAATGTTTTACAGGGTTTCCCAAATTTTAAATATTACGCTTAGTTGTTTATTTATACTTTTAGGATTTTATGTCATGGTAACTGCAAACGATTTTCCAGCACCGGCAATTTTTGCTTTATGTTTTATTTTTACAGCATATCCTGTTTTTATTTGGTTAGCATTTATATGCAGTAAAATATACAGATGCAATACACTTCATGTACTTATTTCTAAAAAATTAAAAACTATTGGCAGAAGTGTTTCGGTATTTACACTTTTGTTTAGTCTTCTTATCATATTTTTTACAATAGTAACTGTTGCAGAATTCTCTTCATTTTTTAAACCCTCAGCAAAAAGTCAATGGCCATTCTTATTTGCATTTTTACTCCTTTTTTTTATATCAGGGCTTACAGCAATTATCAATATTATTTTCTTCAGCAAATTATTAAAGAAAAATAAAGTAGTATTAAGCGAATTTATTAACACTATTGGTGCAGAATAATCAATAGGCCTTCTGTATTATTAACCCAATAGAAGTAACCACATATTTATCTACCTGAAGTTTTAAATGAATTTTTTGTTCATGTGGTTCAGTATCTACCATATAATCTTGTGGCAACCCTCCCATAGAAAAATCCAGCTCTTCTACAAAATGCCCATCGTTTCGCAATTCATTTACAATATATTCAATATCACGCTGGCGGTAAATTACAGTGCTGTTATTTTCCTGCGTTTCGTCGTTGCTGCTTACATTATATTCGGTTGTATGCACAGCCCAGCCACCGGGCTGCAATGTTTTTATTTGATTTTTTAAAAAAGCAAAACCTTTTTCAAGAGACCCCAAATGCTCAAACGAACAACTGCTCCAGTTAAAATCAAAACCTGTTAAATCATCGGGTATATCATTCATATCAACAGGCCTGTACTGCACTAATTTTTTAAAATCTTCTTCGTCACAAAGCTGGCGGGTATTTAAAGATCCTAAACCAAAACAAAGTTGATTACCATTTGTCCACCCCATTTCAATTCCCTTTTCCGTAAAAATATCTGTTGCTAAAATTGTACATCCAAAGCTTGCAAACATAGCAGGTAATGGTTCGGTACCCACTGCAAACGCAAGCCCTTTTTTACCTTTGCCAATACATCCCCGTTCCCATAAAGCTTCCATTATAAAAACAAACTCCCATTGCTTACGGTGGTGGTTAGGCGTTTCTCCCAATTGATTACACCAGTGTTTAAACCAGTCTGCTTTATAATCTTTTGCTTTGCATAGTTCAGATCTTCTTTTACCAAAATCATTAACAAGGTTAGTATTCCACCGCCTCAATGGTTGTTTTATACCGGTTATCATTTCATTACATTTAAAAATTAAAAATTCATCATGGAGCGGTAAACTTTTACATAGTCTTCCGCTTTTTCATTCCAGCTAAATTCATTTCCCCGCTGTATAATTTTATTTACCAACCCATTTTTATTATATTCCATCATACCATCTTCAAATATCCGGTGCATATGTTCGGGTTCAAAATTTTTAAAATAAAAAGCGGCTTCGCCGCCAATTTCAGGTAAAGAGGTAAGGTTAGATAAAAATAAAGGCTTACCAAATTTCATCGCTTCCACCACGGGGGCACCAAAGCCTTCGGCCAGTGAAGGCAGCATAAAAGCCAGGCAGTTTTTAAAATACCAGGCCTTATCCCCTTCGCTAACAGGGCCAAGTATGTGCAGTCTTTCCGAAACGCCTGCTTTTCTTGCCAGCATCCGCATTCTGTTTATATAATCGGGCTCATCTAATTTTCCTGCTATTATTAAATCCAGGTCATTATTTACCAGCAGTGGAACAAGGGTATGAAAATTTTTTTTTCTGTTAACATATCCCATAGTAAAAATAAATTGTTTAGATGGTTTGTAACCTGCAGGTTTTAGCGGGGGAACAGTTACATCATGTGTACCATTGTAAATTACATGCACAGGTTTATCCTTTACATCAAGATAAGTAAGCACATCATTTTTGCAATGATGGGAAATGCAAACCAGTGCATCACTTCTGTCAATTAATTTTTGTGTGTGGCGCAAGCTCTCCACCTTTTCATTATCCGGTTTACCTTCGTGCAGGCAATTTAAATCATGAATGGTGAGTAATATTTTTATACGTTTATTTTTACGGGGTACAAAAATTCTTCCGGATTGAAAGGGGGCATGCCAAATATCACAGTCCCACAAAAAAGGTTTAAAAAATTTTCTATGCCATTTCTTTTCTGTTATAACATTTGCATCCGGCCCAAAAGATTTTCTTTCGGCATAGGGAGCGTAAAATGAAAGTGGCGTTTGATTTTCCCTTTGTAAAATGCGATTTACATTAATGCCTAAATTAAGGCAATAATGGTACAGGCCAGAGTCTTTGTGGCGCATTAAATCACAATCGAGAATTATTTTTCCCATAACTTCATTTACTTTAAGCACCGTAAACAGCTTGGTCACACAAATTTTATGCCTGTTCGGCAACAAACTTTTGTTTACCTAAACAAATTAATCAAATATTTACAGTAATGAAAGTAGTAAAAATCATGATGGGTTGTGATTTTGCACAGTATTTGCAGTGTTTAAAAAATCTAACTTCCCTATCTGGCAAAGTATTACCCCTTATATCTGTCACCATACTTAAAAAATTATTATGAACAGGATAATTTTTGACTGTGAAAGAATGAAATATGAAAACACCGGGTTGTATCATTTTTGTTTAAATCTTGGCAATTATTTAAAAAAAAATCTGGCGGCCGGTAATGAGGAAATTACGTTTTACACCCCTGCCGGTTTGCAAAATGTATTTGGCAATGGTAATTATATTATGCAATCACCGTTGCATAAATTATATATGCCTGTATTAAAAAACTACAACATCTGGCATGCCACTTACCAGGACAGTTATTATTTACCTTTTAGAAATTCGAAAATAAAAGTGGTGCTGACAGTGCATGACATGAATTTTATTTACGACAATTTTAAATCGGAAGAAAAAAAACAACGCAACCTGAAGCGGCTGCAAAAATTAATACACCGTGCCGATGTTATCACCTGCATCAGTGAGCATACTAAAAAAGACCTGTTGCATTATTGTGATACCTTAAATAAACCGGTGCAAGTTATTTACAATGGCACTAATGATTTACAAGCTCCGGCTCTATGCAAAAAATCTTACAAACCAGCAAGGCCATTTATTTTTTCGCTGGGTACCATTACACGTAAAAAAAATGTGCACTCGCTTTTACCATTAGTAAATAACAACCGTACTTTAGATTTAGTAATAGCAGGCCGGCTTGATGATGCGGATTATTATAACCAAATTATTAGAACAGCGAAAAAAATGGACATTCAGGATAATGTACATTTAGTGGGTCAAATTTCTGAAAATGAAAAATCGTGGTACTTCAACAATTGCAAGGCTTTTGCATTTCCTTCTACGGCTGAAGGATTTGGTTTGCCGGTTGCCGAGGCAATGTCTGCAGGCAAACCGCTTTTTTTATCCAATAAAACTGCACTGCCCGAAATTGGGGGCAAAGTGGCGTTTTATTTTAGCAGTTTTGAACCCGAGCACATGCACAAAGTTTTTTCGGAAGGAATATTTGAGTACCAGAAAAACGGGCTTGCAAATAAAATAATTAACCGGGGAAAAGAATTTAACTGGGATAATGCTTCGGCTGAATATTTAAAAATATACCAATCGCTTTATTAAAATAAAACAAAATGAAAGTTTACCGCCGCCTGCTGGCCTATGCAAAACCCTACAGGCGCTTTGTTGCACCTTTTTTTATTTTTACACTGATAGCAGTTTTTTTTAGTGTGTTTCAGTTTGCACTATTGATTCCTCTTTTAAATTTTTTATTTGATCCTGCTACCGGTACCGAAGCACAGCGCTATACTGCTGTACCCGACTTTTCCTTTACAACAACTTATTTTAAAGATGCATTTTATTATTGGGTGTACCATTTAAAAACAATAAAGCCTGTTTATGCATTGTATTTTATTGCAGGTGTTATTATTGTATCAGTAATTTTAACCAACGTTTTTCGTTATTTAGCACAGCGCTCACTGGTAAAGGCCCGTACTTTTTTAGTAAAAAAATTAAGAGAAGCAATTTTTGAAAAAATAAATCATCTGCACCTGGGTTATTTTACCAAAGAGCATAAAGGCGATTTATTAAGCCGCATGAATTCGGATGTTTTTGAAATTGAAGCGGTAGCCGCAAATTCTTTAGAAGTAATATTTAAAGAACCTTACATGATGATTGGTTATTTTATAACACTTTTTTTAATTTCGGTAAAGCTTACCCTTTTTACTTTAATCATCATTCCCATTTCGGCAATTGGTATTGCGCTGGTAACAAAAAAATTAAGAAAAGAAGCACAGGATGCACAGGCTTCCATTGGCAGGTTATTAACTATTATTGATGAAACATTAATGGGCATGAGGATTATCCGTTCTTTTAACGCTACAAAATTTGTTTTAAAAAGATTCAGTACCGAAAATGATTTTTACCGCAAAGCAAGTTTGCAGGGCTTTGCAAAAAGAGAGTTAGCTCCTGCATTTTCCGAAGCATCGGGAGTAATTGTAGTGGCGGCTATTTTAATTTATGGCGGCAGTTTAATTTTAAACGGTCATGGGCAAAATGTAGATGGATTAAAAGCAAGTGAATTTATAGCATTTATTGCTATCATTTCGCAGGTAATACGCCCTGCAAAAGCGATGGTGGTGGCACTTGCAAATATTCAGCGGGGGCAGGCATCAGGCGAAAGAATTTTACAGGTAATTGATACCCCAATTGAAGTGGCAGATAAACCCAATGCAATCGATTTAAAAAACTTCAATCATCAAATTAAGTTTACCAATGTTGATTTTAAATATTCCGATAAATTAATTTTAGAAAATATCAGCTTTGTTATTCCTAAAGGAAAAACCATTGCACTGGTTGGCCCTTCGGGTGTTGGCAAATCTACCATTGCCGATCTGGTACCCCGATTTTATGATGTGGTTAAAGGAAGTATTACTGTTGATGATACCGACATCAGGGACTTTACTATGGAATCTTTACGCACCCACATGAGTTTTGTAACACAGGATACTATTTTATTTAACGATTCTATTTTTAATAACATTGCTTTGGGCAAGCCCGATGCAACATTAGATGATGTAATTGCTGCAGCAAAAATTGCCAATGCACACGATTTTATTATGCAAACAGAAGAAGGCTACCAAACAAATATTGCCGACAGGGGCTTACGCTTATCCGGCGGACAACGGCAACGCATAAGTATTGCAAGAGCAGTTTTTAAAAACCCTTCTATATTAATTTTAGATGAAGCCACATCGGCATTAGATACCGAAAGCGAACGCCTGGTGCAGGATGCTATAAAAAAATTAATGATTGGCAGAACTACTTTGGTAATTGCACACAGGTTAAGTACAATTATTGAAGCAGATGAAATTTTAGTAATGCAGGATGGGCAAATTGTGGAAAGAGGAAGCCACTATGAATTAACAGAGATTGAAGAAGGTATTTACCGCAAACTTACATTACTGCAAAAAATTGCATAGCAATAAATTTAGTTTTCCTTAGCATAAATTTGCTTATCTTTTGAAAGCAAATTTTTAATTTATGAAACTTTACAAATGGTGTGCAGCATTAACTATTGTTGTATTTACTTTTTTCTCCTGCAAAAAAAATGATACCCCAACCGATACCGGCACAGCAGCACAAACATTAACCAATGTTGCTTACAGCACCGATGCACAGCAAAAAATGGATGTGTATTTACCGGCAGGCCGAACAGTTGCTGCAACCAAAGTAATGGTGATGATACATGGCGGCAGCTGGACAACGGGTGACAAAATTGAT
Organism: uncultured Chitinophagaceae bacterium; assembly: GCA_963741535.1. GTDB lineage: Bacteria > Bacteroidota > Bacteroidia > Chitinophagales > Chitinophagaceae > Ferruginibacter. The sequence goes on along the minus strand of CAVUIP010000018.1, from coordinate 477,792 downwards.
CTAAATACTTTTGTTGATACCATGAAAAGGCGTTTACCCGGCTACGCTATTTTCAATATCAACTACCGTTTATCAACTGGTACAACAAATATTTTTCCAACACAGGAAAATGATGTGAAGGCTGCACTGCAATTTATTTTTAGCAAATCGGCTGAATATTTAATAAGCGAAAAATATGTTTTGATTGGTGCAAGTGCCGGTGCACATTTAGCCATGCTGCAGGGTTATAAATATACTGTACCTGTAAAGCCAAAAGCTATAGTAAGTTTTTTTGGGCCAAGCGATTTAACGGACATGTATAACAATCCAGTTGGTGGACAACCTATTTTATCTGCCGTATTAGCACAGGCTATTGGTGCAACGCCAACAAGTAATCCAACGCTTTATACAAACTCCAGCCCGGTAACTTTTATTGCTGCAGGAGCCCCGCCAACTATTTTATTACATGGCAGTGCCGACCCTTTGGTAAATCCCTCTCAATCTGTTGCAGTAAAAAATAAATTAACAGCTGCAGGTGTAATCAATCAATACATTTTATATCCCGGCAAAGGCCATGGCGATTGGGATAATGCCACTTATAGCAATGCATTTAATAATGTACAGATTTTTTTGGAGGCTAATGTGCAGTGAGGAATTACTTTAGTTTATAAGATTAAATTTCCTGTAATTAAAATTATAAAATATGAAAATTATAAAAGCCCTGGGTATTGGAATACTTTCTACAGTATTACTTTCTGCAACAATATTTACCATAGAATTGGAGACAAAAACTTTACTTAATGGCAAAATAAATTTAAAAATTCCAAAATCATTTGAAATAATGTCTGAAGAAATGTTGAAAGTAAAATACCCTTCTGAAAGACGGCCTACATTGGTTTATACCAATGAATCCGGCGAAATTAATGTGGCATTAAATCTTACTCAGAGTAAAGCTGCTCAAAATATTATTTCAACCTACAAAGATAAATTTGTGGAAACTTTTAAAAACGCTTACCCTTCTGCGAAATGGAAAGATAAAGATGTAAAGGAAATTAATGGAAGAAAAGTTGGATACCTCGAATTGATAACACCGGCAATTGACACAGAAATTTACAACCTGATGTTCTTTACTGATGTTGATGGTAAATTATTAATCTGCAGTTTTAATTGTACTAAAAAAAATATTCCAGAATGGACTTCACTTGCTAAAGAAATAATGAACTCATTAAAAGTAAATTAGGGAAGAAGAATTTATATACAATTCAATTTACCAGTAACGATATAATCTGGTAAATTTGCCAAATGAATCTTCCTCCTCTTGCCGAACGTTTACGACCCACATCATTAGATGAATTAACCGGACAGCAACATCTTACCGGCAAGGGAAGTATTTTGCGTAAAGCTATTGAGCAGGGCAAAGTACCCAGCATGATTTTGTGGGGGCCGCCGGGTGTGGGCAAAACTACTATTGCCAATATTATTGCCCATACTTTACAGGTTCCGTTTTATACATTAAGCGCCATAAGCAGTGGCGTAAAAGAAGTACGTGAGGTAATTGATCTTGCAAAAAAACAACCCCGTACGTACGGGGTAATTTTATTTATTGACGAAATTCACCGTTTTAATAAAGGCCAGCAGGATGCATTATTGGGTGCTGTGGAAAAAGGTATCATTACTTTAATTGGTGCTACTACTGAAAATCCTTCGTTTGAAGTAAACAGTGCTTTGCTTAGCAGGACACAGGTATATATTTTAAAAGCGCTGGATGAAAAAGATTTGATTGCCTTATTGCATCATGCTATACAAAACGATGTTATTTTAAAAACAAAAAAGATTGAATTAAAAGAAACAGAAGCATTAATCAATATCTCCGGAGGAGATGCCAGAAAATTATTAAATCTTTTAGAACTTGTTACTGATACTTTAGGCAGCAATGCAGTGATTACGGATGATGCAGTAATGGAAATTGCCCAGCAACGCATTGCACTCTATGATAAAAAAGGCGAACAGCATTACGATATTATTTCTGCTTTTATAAAATCTATCCGGGGCAGCGATCCTAATGCAGCGGTGTATTACCTGGCACGGATGATTGAAGGCGGCGAAGATGTAAAATTTATTGCAAGAAGATTATTAATACTTGCCAGTGAAGATATTGGCAATGCTAACCCCAATGCATTACTTTTAGCTAATGCGGCTTTTGATGCAGTAAATAAAATTGGTTATCCCGAAAGCCAGTTGATATTATCGCAGTGTGCAATTTACCTGGCAACAAGTGCCAAAAGTAATTCGGCCACAATAGCAATTGGCGCAGCAATGAATGCAGTTAAACAACAGGGTGACCTTTCTGTTCCTTTACACATCCGCAATGCACCAACCAAATTAATGAAGCAGGAAGGTTATGGCAAAGGATATGAATATTCGCACAATTACGAAAACAATTTTTCGCCGCAGGAATATTTACCGGACGAAATAAAAGGCACGGCGTTTTATACCCCAGGCAAAAATGCAAGAGAAGAAGAGTTGCGCAAGTTTTTAAGAATTTTATGGAAAAACAAATACGGCTATTAAGCCAATATATTTACTTTGTATGATGAAACCGGTCTTCTATTTTATTTTTACTTTTTTATTGATTGCCGTTTTTAAAAGCAATGCACAAACTGCAACAGTACCAGTTTATAAAGGTGCTGTAAAAGCCAATAGGGAGAAAACTTACAACTACATAATCAATACATCCATTATAAAAAATTTATCGCAGCCATTAAACGATGATACCGAAGCCGACTGGCAGGATGCCTTTTATGCGATTGAATTAATACGCTACAAGCAACCGTGGGTTATTGAAAAAATAAATATAGCTTTTGACAGTATTGAAAACAGAACTGTGGGTTTTCAAAGGGCATTGATGGAAATGCTGTATGCCAATTACACCTGGCAATTTAAAACAGACATCAACAAACTATTTTTAAATACTAAAAATGCAAAAGTATTTGCCATGTGTGCAGCGTATTTATTAAGGGCAGATAAGTCCATGGCAAACATTGAAAAAACAGGAGCTATTATTTATAATAAAAAAGTAGAAAATTTTGATAATGCTGAAACTGCTTCTTATATATTATACGAACTGCTTTGGCCTATTATGCAATTGGCAGAAAAAGAAAGCTATAAAACGAAACTAAAATTAAACCTCTTAATAAACAGTAATTATTTAAAAGGCAATACTGTTATCTATAGTATTCAACGAAAAAACAGAAATTTTCCCGGCCTTGTTATTGTAAAGGACACCAACGGTAATTTTATTACTGATAATAAAGGTTTTATTTTTTCAGTTACTCAATTGGCAAGGAGCATAAGCAACCTGCCCGGATATTTAACCAACGGTAACACACCACAGGGCATTTTTAGAATGTATGGTTTTGGTAAAAGCAAAATTGATGCTATTGGCACAACAGAAAATATACAGTTAACCATGCCATTTGAAACCAGTGTGCAACATTTTTTAAAAGACAGTTCTATTTTAGATTCAGTTTGGACAAAAGAATTATACCAGCAGTTATTACCAAAAGCTTTACAAAATTATCACCCACTTTTTCTAAGTTATTATGCAAGTGCTATTGGGAGAACAGAAATAATTGCACATGGTACCACTGTTGATCCAGAATATTATAAAGGTCAAATTTATTATCCGCTTACACCAACTGAAGGTTGTTTGTGCGCCAAAGAAATTTGGAGCGCCACCGATGGTAAACGAACTATCAGCGATCAGCAAAAATTAGTGGATGCAGTAAAAAAAGCAGGTGGTGCCGATGGGTATGTAATTGTAATTGAAATTGACGACCAGCAAAAACCTGTGAGTATAAATGAAATTTTGCCTTACTTAAAAAAAACTAAATGAGCGATATTGAAAGCAGGGCAGATATTGAAAAACTGATTATTAGTTTTTATGAAAAAGTAAAACTGGATGCAACGATTGGTTTTATTTTTAATGAAGTGGTAGCAATGGACTGGCCACATCATATACCGGTGATTGTAGATTTTTGGGAAACTATATTATTAGATAACCCGGTTTATAAAAAAAATGCGATGGAAGTACATTATGATCTGAATAAAAAAATAGCGTTGAAAAAAGAACATTTTACAAGCTGGTTATATTTGTTTACTGCTGCAGTAGATGAATTATACGAAGGTAAAATTGCAACGCTGGCAAAAACAAGGGCAAAATCTATTGCAGAAGTAATGTTGTTTAAAATGAATACTATGGCACGCTGAGGGGCAGAGAAAGCAGAGGCGTTATATATAGTATAGTGGAGCAATGAAATGAAGGGGCTGAATAAAGATTTACTGTTGAAGAGTGCGACGCCAATGAAGTTGATAAGAGAAAAAATGCCGGCTACAAAATAAAAAAACGCCAAAGGCGAATTACAAATATGGAAATACAATGGGCACTTAAAAAATTTGATGACTTAACCCCTTCAGAATTGTATGCTATAATGCAATTGCGTAACGAGGTTTTTGTGGTGGAGCAAAACTGTGTGTACCAGGATGCGGATGATAAAGATGCAAAAAGTTTTCATTTTATGGGTTGGCAAAATAATATTCTGGCAGCGTACACACGTATAATTCCGCAGGGAATTTCCTATACCCAGGCCAGTATTGGCCGGGTGGTTACTTCTCCAAAGTTCAGACGCAGGGGCATGGGCAAACAACTGATGGAATTGAGCATCAGTAATACTTTTAGCCTTTTTAACTGCAGCGAAATAAAAATTGGCGCCCAGCTTTATTTAAAAAAATTTTACGGGGATATGGGGTTTTTACAATGCAGCGAAGAATATTTAGAAGATAATATACCACATATTGAAATGCTGCTGTTAAAATAATTGTACAGGAAAAACAATATTTAGCACAAGCTTCCGTTTTAATGAATAGCGCAGTAATTTTTTTTGTGTGAAGAAAGAATAGTGAAAATTTATCCGCTTTAATATTTATCCAATATCTGTAGAAAACACTAAATCTAATGTCTGATGAAACCACGTTTACCCCAATTTTTTGGTAAGTCTTTATTGCTTTTAATGATTTGCTTTACACTTCTTAGTAAATCATACTCCCAGGGATTTATTTTTGGGGGCGAAAAAATTAAATGGGAAGTTGGCTTAAACTTTGGCCCAAGTTTTTTCTTAGGCGACTTAGGCGGTAACGCCGGCAAAGGAACCCACGCATTTACAAAAGACCTTAATTTAGAATTCACCAAATTAATGAAAGGTGCATATGTAACTATGTACCCAACAAAATGGGCTGGTTTAAGATTATCGGCAGCGCTCACATATTTAGAAGGTGATGATGCTGTAATAAATACCACAGGCCTTGATGAATTGTATCGTAAAGAACGCAATCTTGATTTTAAAACAAACGTTTGGGAGGCCAATGCCTGCCTTGAATTATATCCTACAATGCTGTTTAGCACTGATCCCGAAAACGAACCAAGGTTCAGGCCTTATGGTTTAATTGGTATTGGTGTTTTTCATTTCAATCCACAAGGTTCTTTAAAAGACAGCAGGGGAAATAAAACCTGGTATTATTTGCATCCTTTACGTACCGAAGGCCAGGGCATGGCCGAATACCCTAAGAGTAAACCTTATGATTTAACACAAATGAATATCCCTTTTGGCGGAGGTATAAAATATTATGTAAGCGACAGGATAAGTGCAGGTGTAGAATTATTATACAGAAAAACTTTTACTGATTATATTGATGATGTAAGTCAAACTTATATTGATCCCAGAAATTTTGCCAAATACCTGTCGGCACAAGATGCTTCACTTGCTTCAAGATTATCGGATAAAGCCATTGGTGTTATTTATCCTGGCATGACGAGATATCCGGCAGGTTCGCAACGAGGTAATTTAAATTATACTGATACTTATTTTTCTGTAATTGCAAAAGTAGGCATCAGGCTTGGACCAATTTATGAAAGTTCATTTGCAAGAAGGGCAGCAAGGCAAACCAGGTGCCCATCGGTTTATTAAAATTAAAAACCTTTATCTATGAATAATAATTTACAAATTAACCCAACAACATTAAAAGCCGCGTTTGTTTTTTTAACCTGCATGTTTTTAATATTGCATTATATTAAGTTTTAAAAAAAATTTAGTACAAAAGCGATACAACAGAAGTTAACCCCCGAGGATACCAAGAAATATTTTTATGTAACTTGCTACCCCTGAAACCACAATCTTACAATTTCGTTACTATCCTTTTTACTAATTTTTGTGAGTAGAAATAATCGTATAAAGAATTCATCCACCGCAAGGCAGATGAATTTTTTAATTTAATCGTCTTCGGGATCAAAATTTTCAAAAAAATCTTTTGCATTAAATGGTTCATCATCATCCGGAAAAGAGGATGGATCGTTAAACAAATGCCATTCATCGGGCAAATCATTTTCCTTATCAAAAGAAGTTATCCAGCTGATAAATATTTTTCTAAAGGCTTCTATTTCGTTACGCAGCACATCAACGTATTGCTGCTCTATACCATGCATTGTGCTACAAGCCCAAAGTGCAGTTCTTAATTCTACTGCATTTACTTTTACAATTACCGCATTCTCTATCATAAGGCTGTAATATTCCATTGCCATAGCGCCCTTTATTTTGGCGGGTATCAGGTACGCATTTTGCATAATCATATGCTTTGTACTTTCTGCATGGTCATCATCTTCGGGCAGCATATCGCACATGGTTTGTGCAAGATTTAAAATGTCGATGCTTTTACGGTACAGCGCTTTGCCATGTTGCTTTATGGGTTTCCAGCTTTCACTTTTTTCATCTTCGTCGTCATCATCCATATCATTATAGCTGAAAAATCTGCCAATATTATCATCGCTCATAATTATAGATTTCATTTTTTCAGATCAATACTTCTGTATTTTATTTCCTGTTTTACTTAACCCTCGCCAGAGTTTTCAACACTCTTCTAAACTTAGCAAAAATTCTTATTGTAACTCCGCCTGCAAAAATTTACCGGTAAAACTTTCCTTTACTTTTACCAATCCTTCGGGTACACCTTCAAATAAAACTTTGCCGCCGCCATCGCCACCTTCGGGGCCAATATCAATAATATGGTCGGCCACTTTTATCACATCCATATTATGTTCAATTACTAAAACGGTGTTGCCCCTGTCTACCAATTTTTTTAATACTTCCAGCAAATGCTGTATATCCTGAAAGTGCAAACCTGTTGTAGGTTCATCTAAAATATAAAATGTTTTGCCGGTATCTTTTTTACCTAACTCGGTGGATAGTTTTACACGTTGTGCTTCGCCACCGCTTAATGTTACGGCACTTTGCCCAAGGGTGATATATCCTAAACCAACTTCCTGCAACACTTTTATTTTTCGATAAATATAAGGCACTGCCTGAAAAAATTCTACCGCTTCGTCCACCGTCATATCCAGCACATCGCTTATGCTTTTTCCTTTGTAACGAATTTCTAAAGTTTCCCTGTTGTATCTTCTGCCATTACATTTTTCGCAATGCACATATACATCGGGTAAAAAATTCATTTCAATAACCCTCATGCCACCACCTTCGCAAACATCACACCTTCCTGTTTTTACATTAAAAGAAAAACGGCCTGCATTGTAACCACGAATTTTTGCTTCGGGCACTGCAGCAAATAAAGTTCTGATGTCGGTAAAAAATCCGCAGTAGGTTGCAGGGTTGCTACGTGGTGTACGGCCAATAGGGCTTTGATCTATTTCAATAACTTTATCAATTAACTCCATGCCTTTAATATTTTTATATGGCAATGGATTGGCTTTGCTGTTGTAGCAAAATTTATTCAGCAGCGGGTATAAAGTTTCATTTATTAAAGTTGATTTACCGCTGCCGCTTACACCGGTTACTAAAATTAATTTGCCTAAAGGAAATTTTACCGAAACGTTTTGTAAATTATTTCCGGTTACGCCATTGAGTTCAATAAATTTTCCATTTCCTTTTCTTCTCTCTTTTGGAATGTCAATATTTTTTTTACCGTTTAAATATTGTGCAGTATCCGAATTGGATTTTAAAACAAATGCCGGCGTACCTTCGGTAACAATCTGCCCGCCATGTGTACCCGCTTTAGGGCCAATATCAATTAAATAATCGGCTGCAAGCATAATATCTTTATCATGCTCCACCACCAAAACGCTGTTGCCAATATCACGTAAATTTTGCAGTGCAGTAATCAATCGTTGATTATCTCTCTGGTGTAATCCAATACTGGGTTCATCTAAAATATAAGTAATGCCCTGCAGCTGGCTGCCTATTTGTGTGGCCAGCCTGATACGCTGGCTTTCGCCACCACTCAATGTTCTGGAAGGTCTTCCTAAACTCAAGATAGGTCAATCCCACATTTAATAAAAATTGTAACCGTTCTCTTATTTCTTTTAAAACATCTTTTGCAATGGCGTTTTGTTTATTGTTCAATCGTAATTCCACCCCATCAAACCATGCCGCTAAATTATCTAAATTCATTGCACTTAATTCTGCAATATTTCTGTCATCTACTTTAAACCAAAGGCTTTCTTTTTTTAATCGTGTACCGTTGCAGGTGGTACAATCCGCAAGCTGCATATACTTTTCTACCCAGGCTCTTAATGCTTCGTTGCTGTTAGGAGAACTGAACCATCTTTTAAGCATTGGAATAATACCTTCGTAGCTGCCGGTATATTCCAAAGGAACAGTATCATCACTTAAATCTAAATTTAAGTCGCCATTAATATTTTGATCGCCGTACAATAACAAATCCAATTGTGTTTCAGGTAAATCTTTTATCGGTTTTGCTAAATTAATTTTATGTTTTTTTGAAAACTGCAACCACCTGCTGATAAACGCTGGCTTCTCTTTCTTCCCCCAATGGTATAATGCCGCCTTCTTTTACACTTACGGTTTTATTGGGTAACACTTCATCCATATCAATTGTATATACATTGCCCAAACCTTTACAGGTGGGGCATGCACCATACGGACTGTTAAATGAAAATGCGTTGGGTGATGGTTCTTCGTAACTGATGCCCGTATCAATACACATTAGTTGCTTACTGAACTGTACAATTTTTTCATTGCCTTCCACCAATAAAAAAAGCAGGTCTTTCCCCAACTGCAAAGTTTTTTGTACACTCTGGCTCAGGCGAAATTTCATTTCATCATTCACCGGCAATCTATCTACAACCAATTCTATATCATGAATTTTATACCGGTCAACCTGCATTTTAGCAACCAGGTCTTTTATTTCTCCATCAACCCTAACTTTTAAAAAACCTTTTTTTCTCACTTCTTCAAACAGTTCCCGGTAATGCCCTTTTCTTCCTCTTACCAATGGTGCCAATAAACTTATTTTTTGATTTTGATATTTATCAAAGATGGCGGTAACAATTTCTTCTTCACTAAACTTTACCATTTTTTTTCTGGTGTTGTAACTGTAGGCCTCTCCTACTCTTGCATACAACAATCGTAAAAAATCATAAATTTCTGTAACCGTACCAACAGTGCTTCGTGGATTTTTGTTGGTAGTTTTTTGTTCGATAGAAATTACGGGGCTAAGGCCGGTGATCTTATCTACATCGGGCCGCTCCATATCGCCCACAAACTGGCGGGCATAGGCACCAAAGCTTTCCATGTAGCGGCGCTGGCCTTCATTGTAAATGGTATCAAATGCCAGCGATGATTTACCGCTGCCACTTACACCGGTAAAAACCACCAATTGATTTTTAGGAATTTTAATATCAATGTTTTTGAGGTTGTGCTCCCTTGCACCAAACACTTCTATAAAATCGTTATTAATTACAGTTTCTTCTGCAGAACTTTTTTTTTTGCCATTTGTACTTACTTATTGTAAAGATAAAACAAAAACTAAACTATTTAGTTTACTTAATTTGTTTTATTAATTTGCATCCACAATACATCATTATGTCATTTAATTTATTTGGAAAGAAAGAAGACGATTTACCTGAAAGCATTTTTACAGACAGAACTTACATGAGCGAAACTGCAAAAAAAAATGCCTGTGTTGAGTTGGCCAAAGCACAACCTGATACCTTGTTCATTTGCTGGTTCAGTGAAACGCTTAAAAAATTGAAAGCAACTTTTGCTGAGCATGAATTGGATGAAATGAAAGTTATGGATGCAAAAAATATGCACAGCGGATTGTTGCAAAATAAAAATGCCGTTTTTGCAGAGCATTACCCACTGCATGAAAAGGAATTAGCCCTGGTTGAACATTGGCCTTTAGAAAAAATAATTGTGTACAGCTCTATGGATGAGCCATTGTTTAAACATTTTGGCAGCGAAAAAATGATTCCATTAATGAAATTGCTGGGTATGAAGGAGGACGAAGTGATTGAACATTCTTTTGTAACCAAGTCAATTATAAAAGGCCAGGGCAAAATTGCTGCGGCAGTTATTACAGAACAGTCAGCCAATTCGCAGGAAGAATGGTTGAAAAAAAATTTAAAATAATTTATTTCGGCAAACGCAGTAGAGTAAAGGCTTTTAGCATTCTTTTCAATTTTTTTACACTTTTTATTTGGAATTTTCGCAATTGTGATTATATCTTTGCACCAGTTCTTTAAACATCTCTTATCAAGAAAGGCAGAGGGTAATGGCCCGATGAAGCCTTGACAACCAGCCGTGGTTTGTGTCTCACAAACTACAGCAAAGGTGCCAATTCCACCCCGTACGTACGGGACAGATAAGTCAGATTAAAAGCCTTAAATATCTTCAACAAAATATTAAAAGCTCATCTGATTTACGGATGAGCTTTTTTGTTTTCGCCAACCCCGACAGCGGCTATCAGCCCTGTCGGCGGTTGAGAAAAGCTCTCTATTTCTAAAGCACTTTCCTGATAAATATCTTAATAAACTAATTAACAAATAAACTAATTAATCATTTCATGGCAACTAATCAATTAACTATTGGGCTTTTTGGCTTTGGTGTAGTAGGTAAAGGTTTGTACGATGTACTGCACAGTACACCCACTTTGCAATCTTCAATTAAAAAAATCTGTATAAAAAATACTGATAAAAAAAGAAGTATTGCTGCAGAAAATTTTACTACCGATGCTCAGCAATTATTGAATGATGATGACATTAATGTAATTGTAGAATTAATTGATGATGCTGATGCAGCATTTGAAATTGTAAAAACAGCGTTACAAAATGGTAAAGCAGTGGTGAGTGCCAATAAAAAAATGATTGCCGAACATTTTGAAGAATTGCTGCAACTGCAGGAAAAATATCAAACACCATTTTTGTACGAAGCCTCCTGCTGCGCAAGTATGCCCATCATCCGAAATCTGGAAGAATATTATGATAATGATCTGCTGCAATCGATAAGAGGCATTATCAATGGCTCCACAAATTTTATTCTCACAAAAATTTTTGATGAGCAATTAGAATTTAATGAGGCGCTGCTTTTAGCACAGCAACTGGGTTTTGCCGAAAGTAATCCTAAACTGGATATTGGCGGTTTTGATGCGGCCAATAAACTGGCTATTTTACTGGCACATTCATTTGGTGTGGTAGCAAAAACAGATGCTTATATTTTTAATGGCATTGAAAATATTTCATTGAATGATGCAACTGTAGCTAAAGAAAAAAAATATGCTATTAAACTTGTAGCCAATGCACAAAAATTAACCGATGGAAAACTGGCTGCATTTTTATTACCGCAGTTTGTAACTGAAGCCGATGATTTGTACCATGTAAAAAACGAATTTAATGCGGTAACAACCGAAAGTACTTTTGCAGATAAACATTTTTTTAAAGGCAAAGGTGCCGGGGCATTTCCTACAGCTTCTGCAGTACTAAGCGATATTTCTGCTTTGCGGTACAATTATAAATACGAGTACAAAAAAATTCATCATCAAACAGATACGAGGCTTACCAATGATTTTTATTTAAAAGTATTTGTAAGTGTAGATAATATCAGCAAATTAAATAAAGACAATTTTGAATGGATAGAAGAATGGCATAATGAATTTAATTTTAGCTGGCTCTCTGGTGTAATACATGCGGATAAATTATTTACCGGCGATTGGTGGAAACAACACGGTGTTTCACTAATACTTTACCCCGATGCCATCATTGAAAATATTGATTACAAAAAAATTAGTAAACGCAGTCTTGAACTGGCTGGTGTGGTATAACTGAGGCAAACTTTTAAATTGGCAACGTTATCATAAATAAGGTTATTGGATTTTAATCGGTTTTAACACTATTTATTAATATTTTTCTAAAATTAACAGGGCAGGCAAATTTATACGGTCACTTTAACAGTTATCTATTATCTTTGTCTACCAATTATATAGACTTTAAAAAGCTATGCTCTATATTCCTCACATAATGTGTATGTGCAAGTGTTGCACCATCATGGTTTACCGTTGTTAAACCGGGTTGTCAATAATTTTACAATTTTAATCATGTTTTAAAAAATGCCACATACACAAAAAAATATTATCCCGCAATTACTCTACCAGCTTAATGGACTAAGCATAGCTGAATTTATCGGGCATCTTACAGCTCAGTTTCCAGGGCAGGTTACCTTTTCCTCCAGCTTTAGTTATGAAGACCAGGTGGTAACACATGAAATACTCAGCAATAATTTACCTGTAAAAATTTTCACATTAGATACAGGCCGCCTTTTTGCCGAAACTTATTCGGTATGGAGCAGTACCAACGAAAAATATCAAACCAAAATACAAGCTTATTATCCACAGGCGAATACACTGCAGGAATTTGTAGAAGCCAAAGGCCCTAATTCGTTTTACGAATCGGTAGATAACAGAAAGACAATGTTGTTTTATAAGAAAAGTAGAACCGTTGAAAAGAGCATTGGCAGGAAATACGGTTTGGATAACGGGTTTACGTGCCGAACATTCTGCAGACAGAACCAACCTGCCCGTTATTGAATGGGATGAAGCTAATCAAATTATCAAGTATCATCCCATATTGCACTGGACAACAGAAGAAGTGAAAAAAAATATCGTTACCAACCATATTCCCTACAACCCTTTACACGATAAAGGTTTTGTAAGTATTGGTTGTGCCCCCTGCACAAGGGCAATAAAACCAGGTGAAGATTTCAGGGCCGGCCGCTGGTGGTGGGAAGATGCTGATAAAAAAGAATGCGGATTACATATACATGAAGCAATAATAGTAAGCAGTTAAAAATTTTTTAAATAGCAGTCTACTAAAATAATAGACTAATAAAATATGAGCAACCACACTTTAAATTATTTAGAACAATTAGAAGCAGAAAGCATTCACATCTTTAGAGAAGTGGCAGCGCAATTTGAAAGGCCGGCGTTATTATTCAGTGGTGGTAAAGATTCTATCACATTAGTGCAGCTGGCAAAAAAAGCATTTGCTCCCGGAAAAATTCCTTTTCCGTTAGTACATATTGATACCGGACATAATTTTCCAGAAGCATTACAATACAGAGATTGGCTGGCTAATGAAGTGGGTGCTACATTAATTGTGCGTAAAGTAGAGGATACTATCAAAGCAAAAAGCTTAACCGAACCCAAAGGAAAATTTGCAAGCCGTAACTGGTTGCAGACTTACACTTTATTAGATACCATTGAAGAATTTGGATTTGATGCCTGCATTGGTGGCGCCAGGCGTGATGAAGAAAAAGCAAGAGCTAAAGAAAGAATATTTTCTGTTAGAGATGAGTTTGGGCAGTGGGATCCTAAACTGCAAAGGCCTGAGTTATGGAATATTTTTAATGGTAAAATTCATAAAGGAGAAAATGTAAGGGTGTTTCCTATAAGTAACTGGACAGAACTTGATGTATGGAATTATATCCGTTCCGAAAACATTTCTTTACCATCAATATATTTTACTCACGAACGTGAAGTGATTGAACACGACGGACAATTAATTGCTGTATCTCCATTTATAAGAATTGATGAAACTGATGTGATTGTAAAAAAACAAGTACGGTACAGAACTGTAGGTGATATGACCTGTACTGCAGCGGTAGAAAGTTTAGCTGCTACTTTAGATGAAGTAGTAAATGAAATTAAAATTACCAGGATAAGCGAAAGAGGTGAAACAAGAATTGATGATAAAGTAACAGAGGCAGCGATGGAAGACAGAAAGAAGGGTGGATATTTTTAGCCCCCATCCCCTAAAGGGGGGAAAGGCAGTTCTTTTATAATTTAAACAATAATTTATAATCATCAGTATTTAACTTTTACAAATACTGATACAAACCAAGTTCTTCGCCGCGGCGAAGACAGGGGCTTATGGACATACTTAGATTTATAACTGCAGGAAGTGTTGATGATGGCAAGAGCACTTTAATTGGACGACTGCTATACGACAGTAAAAATATTTTAGCCGATCATCTGGAAGCTATTGAAAAAAGTACCAAAAATAAAGGCAATGGCGAAATTGACCTTGCCTTACTAACGGATGGGCTTAGGGCCGAAAGAGAACAGGGCATTACCATTGATGTGGCCTACCGCTATTTTAGTACCGATAAAAGAAAATTTATTATTGCAGATGCCCCGGGCCATGTGCAATACACCCGTAACATGATAACAGGTGCAAGTAATGTTGATCTTGCGATTGTATTAATTGATGCAAGGCATGGCGTGGCAGAGCAAACCCGCCGCCATAGCATCATTACATCACTGCTGGGTATTCCGCATGTGGTGGTAGCGATAAATAAAATTGATTTGGTAAATTATTCGCAGGATGTGTTTAACAACATTGTAATTGAATACAGCAAATTAGCAAAGCAATTAGGCATTCAAAACGTTACTTACATTCCTTTAAGTGCATTAAACGGCGATAACATTGTAGAGAAATCTTTATTAACGCCATGGTACGATGGAAAACCGTTGCTGGAATTTTTAGAAGAAGTAGAAATTGAAAATGCAGTTAACCATACCGATAGCCGCTTTCAGGTGCAATATGTTATCCGGCCGCAAACAGAAGCACTGCATGATTATCGTGGATACGCCGGGAAAATTACCAGCGGCGTTTATAAAAAAGGTGATAAAGTAAAAATTTTACCTGCAGGTATTGAAACAACAATTGATAAAATTGAAATTGCAGGAATAGAAGTTGCAGAAGCATTTGCACCACAAAGTGTAACCATTTTATTAACTGATGATATTGATATCAGCCGTGGTGATGCCATTGTAAAATCAACCGAAAATATTACAGCCGCCAACGAAGCCGATGTTTTATTTTGCTGGCTGGATGATAAACCCTTGCAAAATGGCAATAAATATTTATTACAGCATAACAACCGCAGTGTAAGAACTGTAATAAAAAACCTGGCTTACAAAATTGATGTAAACAGTTTACAGCATATTGAAGATGTGCAGCAGGTTAAGTTAAATGAAATTGTAAGGGCATCAATAAAAACTGCAGCACCAATTGTATTTGACAGTTATAAAAATAACCGCAGCAATGGAGCTGCAATATTAATAGACGAAACAAGTAATGCAACAGTAGCAGCGGTTTTGTTTCAATAATAATTTTATGGAGAATATTTTTTTTCAGGAGATAGTAAATTTTAAAAAAAATCAGGGTTGTTCGTTGCCTGATAGCAACAGGGCCAGGCGTTTTGTGCGTAAACTTTTTGAAATTTTATTTATTTGTAAAAGTGAATCGGATAATAATGAATTTGAAATTCAATCGCAGTTAAAAAAATTAAAACGGCAATTGCAGTTATTATTATACCCGGTTTTGAATGATGAGAAATACAGTGATGAACAAGCTATCGCATTTTTTAAAACTATACCAGATTTATATCAAAAGCTTTTATTGGATGCGCAAGCCATTTACGAAGCTGACCCTGCAGCTAAAAATATTAATGAAGTTTTAGTGGCGTATCCCGGTTTTTTTGCAATAGCGGCACACCGCATTGCTAATCAGTTGCACCTGCAAAAAATTAATTTATTGCCCCGTATCATCAGTGAGTATGCACACAGTAAAACAGGTATTGATATTCATCCTGCTGCAACAATTGGCCAATCGTTTTCAATAGATCACGGCACAGGTATTGTTATCGGGGAAACTACTACCATTGGCAACAATGTAAAAATTTACCAGGGTGTTACACTCGGTGCATTAAGTGTACAAAAAGAAAAAGCTAAAGAAAAAAGGCATCCTGCTATTGAAGATAATGTAGTGATATATTCCAACGCTACTATATTGGGCGGCGAAACTATTATTGGCCACGACAGTGTTATTGGTGGTAACGTTTGGCTCACCAATGGAGTACAACCTTTTTCTGTAGTATTTCAAAAAGCCGATGTAACGATACAGGATAAAAAATCTTTTTCAGAACCTTATAATTATTTTATTTAAAAAATACAGATGAAAGTAAATAATATTTTAGCAACTATTGGTAATACACCGCATGTAAAGATCAATCGTCTTTTTGGAAACAATCACGAAGTGTGGATTAAGTTAGAAAAAAATAATCCCGGAGCAAGCATTAAAGACCGCATTGCATTGTCGATGATTGAAGATGCAGAAAGCAAAGGCATATTAAATAAAGACAGCGTAATTATTGAACCCACCAGTGGTAACACGGGAATCGGTTTAGCATTAGTAGCTGCTGTAAAAGGTTACAGGATAATTTTAGTAATGCCCGAAAGTATGAGCATTGAAAGGCGAAGATTAATAAGCAGCTATGGTGCAGAATTTGTTTTAACACCAAGAGAAAAAGGAATGAAAGGTGCAATAGAAAAAGCAAATGAACTGGCTGCGGAAACAAAAAATAGTTGGGTGCCTCAACAATTTGATAACCCTGCAAATACAGAGATACACCGCAAAACAACAGCGCTTGAAATTTTAAATGATTTTCCTGATGGCTTGGATTATATTATAACAGGCGTGGGTACCGGCGGACATATTACCGGTGTAGCAGAAATTTTAAAACCAAAATGGCCTGGCTTAAAAGTACTTGCTGTAGAGCCTGAGTTATCACCTGTGTTAAGTGGTGGCGCTCCATCGCCGCATCCTTTGCAGGGTATTGGTGCAGGCTTTGTGCCTTCTATTTTAAACACCGCAATTTTAGATGGTATTATACAGGTTAGTAAAGAAGAAGCCTACACGTATGCACAACGCATTGCAAAAGAGGAAGGCATTTTTGTTGGCGTTTCTACAGGTGCTTCTTTAGCAGCTGTTGCAAAAAAATTAAAAGAAATCCCTAACGGATCAAAGGTGCTGACATTTAATTATGATACGGGAGAAAGATATTTATCAATAGAAGGCCTTTTTTAAATGACAAAAATAATTAAACAAACGGGCAAAGTAATTCTGGCCGCTGCAGGTTGCGGCGATCCTGAATTAATAACGGTAAAAGCTGCCCGCTTTTTACAGCAGGCCGATATTGTTTTAACTGACAGATTAGTGAGCGAAAAAATTTTAGAAGAGTATGTTCAACCGGGCACTGAAATAATTTATGTTGGCAAACAATATAACAGGGATGCTTCTGTACAGCAACAGGAAATTTGCCAGCTGCTTTTAAAGTTTGCTTTACAAAATAAATTAGTAGTAAGATTAAAAGGTGGCGATGTTTCTTTCTTCAGTAATATTTTAGATGAATTACAAATTTTAGTGGACAACAATATTCCTTACGAAGTTATTCCGGGTGTAACAGCGGCCTCAGGTGCAGCGGCTTATGCAGGCATTCCACTTACTGCAAGAGGCTACGCCACATCGGTAAGGTTTTTAACTTTTTATAAAAAAGATATTGTTACCGATGAATACTGGCAGGAATTGGCAGCAACAAAAGATACACTGGTTTTTTATATGAGCAGCGAAACATTAGATACTGTTGTTGAAAATTTGGTACAGCACAATATTGATGCAGCTAAATTATTAGCCGTAGTGGAGCAGGCAACAACACCAAAACAAAATGTTTCTGTTACCGGCTTGTACAATTACGAAACTACTTTAAAAGGAAAAAAGTTTGCTTCTCCCACGCTTGTAATTATTGGCAAAGTAGTAGCACTGCATAGCCAGTTTGCATGGCTGCAAAACAATCCTGGCAACGAAAATTATTTTACTTCAATAGATAAAAATATTAACCTTTTAAAAGCAAGTGAAGATGCTGGTGGAAAATAAATTTAAAATACTTTCGGACCTTATCAATGCTTCAAGCAATGAAGAATTGATATGGATGAATGGCTATTTGAATGGTATTGTAAAAAGCAAAATTGTTCAGCAGGATGTTATTACCGAAAGTGCAGCAAAAAAAATTACTATTGTTTACGGAACTGAAACTGGCAATTCAAAAAGATTAGCTGCAGACTTTGCTGCTAAAGCAAAACAACATCACGTACATGCAAAAGTGGTAGGTATGGATCAGTACCGCCTTAGCGATTTAACTAAAGAAGAATATCTGCTGGCAGTTGTAAGTACCCACGGCGAAGGTGAGCCGCCTGCTGCTGCAAAAAAGTTTTACGATCACATTCATAATAATGGGTTTAAGTTAGAAAAATTAAAATATGGTGTACTGGCATTGGGAGATACATCTTATCCGCTGTTTTGTAAAACCGGCGAGGATGTAGATTTACAATTAAATAAATTAGGCGCTAACCGTTTTGTGCCTTTACAAAAATGCGACCTGGAGTATGATGATGAAGCCAACAGTTGGTTCAATACATTTTTAAAAAACTTAAATAACAAACAAAGCGAAGTAACAGCAATAACTGCAGTTGCTGCCCCAGCCGCTAAAAAAGGGAAACAAAGTTATACAGGCAAAGTATTAACAGCAATTAATTTAAATGATAAAGGCTCTAACAAAGAAACTTATCATATAGAAATTGAAGCAGAAGGTTTGCAATACCAGTGCGGCGATTCTATTGGCATTATTGCAGAAAATGATTCGCAGGTTGTTACTGATATTATTGCAACAACAAATGTTGATGGCAACAAAACGCTGGAGTTTAAAAAAGAAAAGTTTACTATTTACGAATTACTTAAACGAAAAATAAATATTATTCACTTAACCGAAAGGCTGGTTAAGCAATACGCCACTGCAACAGGCTATATCATTCCAGAAGGCCGGGCAGATTTACTGGAGTTGGTAAAAAAATATCCTGTAAAAAATCCGTTGCAGTTTGAAGAAATATTAATTAGCCTGAACGCTGTTTCTCCAAGATTATACACCATTGCCTCTTCACCCGCTGCACACGAAGGCGAAGTGCATATTGTTGTGGTAAAAGATACTTATTCCGTAGATGATAAAAAAAGATTTGGTTTGTGCTCCGATTATCTGAGTAAATTAAAATTAAACAGCACCCAGCAATTTTTTGTGCAACCCAATAAACGTTTTCGTTTGCCTGCCGAAAATAAAGATATTATTATGGTAGGCCCCGGTACCGGCATTGCAGCTTTCCGTTCTTTTTTGGCCCAACGTGATGCCACCGGTGCTACAGGAAGAAACTGGTTATTTTTTGGCGAGCAACATTTTGCATCTGATTTTTTATACCAGACAGAAATTCAAAATTGGTTTGAAACCGGTGTGCTTAATAAAATTAACTTGGCTTTTAGCAGAGATCAAAAAGAAAAAATTTATGTGCAGCATAAAATGCAGGAACATGGTGCCGAATTATATGAATGGTTAAATGGTGGCGCTTCCTTTTTTGTTTGTGGTAAAAAACATCCGATGAGTATTGATGTGGAAAATACTTTGCTGCAGATTATTGAAGAGCAGGGCAATAAAACTGCAGAAGAAGCAAAAAAATATTTGGAACATTTAGAAGAAGAGGGAAGGTATGAGAAGGATGTGTATTAAGCGCAGCCCCTCCTGTCCCCCCTGAAGGGAGGGAAATGGAGAAGATTGGAGCGAAAAAGCCCCGATCCCCTAAAGGGGAAAATGGAGAAGATGTTAGCGGAGATTAAAACATAGGGTGAGTCACTCCTTAAGAGCTCACCCGGCTAAAGAAAAAGAAAGCCGTACAAAGAAAAAGGTGACATTTTAAATCAGCTCCATAGGAGCTTAAGGTGGGTAGAATAAATGATGTAAGTTTCAAATCGTTCCGTAAGAACGACAGGTGCAAAAAATAAAACATAATTAAAGCTCAACAAAAATTTAATGTACAAGAGTGCGACGCCAATGAAGTTGAACAATGCTTCTCAGCCCGGCTCAAAAGAATAAAATAATGGCAGAGAAAAATAATTTATCCGCAATTGAAAAAATAAAAGTGAATAGTGATGGGTTACGTGGCACTATTAAAGAAAGTTTGACCGATGAAATTACCGGCGCCATAAGAGAAGATGACCAGGCGGTAATAAAATTTCATGGCATGTACCAGCAGGATGACCGTGACAGAAGAGAAGAACGTGCCGAAAAAAAATTAGACCGCTTGTATTCTTTTATGATTCGGTTGCGGCTACCCGGCGGCTTTATAAGTGCAAAAAAATGGATTGCGGCTAACGAAATTGCAGACGATAATTCTACTGGCGTAATAAAAATTACTACAAGGCAAACGATACAATTACATGGTATTGTTAAATCAAAAATAAAACCTACCATCAGTGCATTTAATAAAGCCAATTTAGATTCTATTGCAACCTGCGGCGATATTAACCGCAATGTAACCTGTGCATCGCACCCGGTGCAATCGCCGTTGCATGCAGAAATTTTTTCGTATGCAGGTAAGATCAGCGATCTGCTTTTTCCTAAAACAAAAGCCTATTACGAAATATGGATTGATGATGAAAAAATTGCGGATAAAAATGAAGAGGCGGATCCATTATATCAAGACAGGTATTTGCCCCGAAAATTTAAAATTGGTATTGGCATTCCGCCCAATAACGAAGTGGATGTTTTAATAAATGATTTAGCATTAATTGCCATTATTGAAAATAATAAATTATCAGGATTTAACATTGCTATTGGTGGCGGTTTATCTGCAACGCATGGTAATGCACAAACTTATCCAAGGCTTGCAACAGTAATTGGTTTTGCCGATACAGAAGAAAAAGTTTTAAAAACTATTTACGAAGTAGTAACTGTACAAAGAGATTTTGGCAACCGCAGCGACAGAAAATTGGCAAGGCTAAAATATACCGTTGATAGTTTAGGTGTAGAAAAATATAAAGATGAAGTAGAAAAAAGAACGGGATTTAAATTAGAACCTGCAAGGCCATACACTTTTAACGAAAGAAAAGATTTTTATGGCTGGCACAAAAGTGATAAAGGACTTTGGTATTATACCTTGTTTGTAGAAAACGGCAGGGTACTGGATGATGAAAAGCTGGCGATGAAAACAGCGCTGTTAGAAATTGCAAAAACAGATAAATGTAATTTTTTATTTACCAGCAGTCAGAATATTATTATCAGTGATGTTGCAGAAGCAGATAAACAAACTATTAATAAAATATTGCAGGATTTTAAATTGATTGAGTATACTGATAATGCATCATTGCTTCGTAAAAATTCAATTGCATGTGTGGCATTACCTACCTGCCCTTTAGCATTGGCAGAAGCACAACGCTATTTACCCGAATTGATTGATAAGATTGAACCGCTTTTAATTAAAAATGAATTAAGCAACGAAAATATTATTTTACGCATGACGGGTTGCCCCAATGGTTGCGGCAGAAGTGCAGCTGCTGAAATTGGTTTTATTGGCACTGCACCCGGTAAATACAATTTGCATTTGGGTGGTGATAATGAAGGACAAAGATTAAATAAAATTTATAAAGAAAATTTAGAGGAAGCGGAGATATTATCTGAATTGGACAGTTTGTTTGCGGTATATAAAAAAGAGAAAAATAGCGGAGAAAAATTTGGTGATTTTTCTGTGAGGAAAGAATGGGTGTAGCCGTGAATGGTGAGTGGTCAATGGGCAATAGTGAATGACAATGCAAACTGATATTACAGAAACATCGTAAATACTAAATAGTTAAGAGGCTTCATTTTTGTTTTTTTAAAGGCATCCTGTACAAGCAGGGTGCTTTTTTATTATTTTTTTGTTCTAATAATTTTATAAATTTTAATAGCGCTCATTAATGCTATAGTAAAAAGTGCAAGGCCAATTATTCCCCACAACCAGCTCATATTATCTTTTACCGTTACAATCATAACAATTGCAATTAAAAAAATAGTAGCCACTTCGTTCCATACTCTTAATTGATTGGAAGTGTATTTAAAAATACCTTTCATCTCTTCGCTGTAAATTTTTTGTAACGTAAAATGATAAGCATACAAACCTGCAACAAAGCCCAGTTTTATCCATAACCACTGAGGAATAGCGGTGTACATCAATGTAACCCATCCGCCAAAAATTATAGTGAGTATGGCTGATGGCCAGGTAATGCCCAGCCACAATCTCTTTATCATTATTGCAAATTGCTTTTGTAAAATTTCTTTTTCTAACTCCTTCCTTCTCCCCTGCTTCGGTGTTATAAATAAATAACCGTACAATATAAAACATGCCGCTAAACCAGGTAACGATAAAAATTATATGCAGCGCTTTAATGTAATTGTAGAGCATTTTGGGATGTATGATGTTGGATGGCTGATGTATGATTTATAAAAGCATAGTGAAACTGATTTTATTTAAGTAACATTCTTGCTGGGTTTGGCGAGGCCGTCTCCTTCACCCATTTCTCCAAAGTATTTACCCATAAAGCGTTTGTGTTTAAACAGGGAATCATTTTATAAGATGTACCACCAGCTTCCATAAAACTTTCTTTACCACGTTCTTCTATTTCTTCTAAAGTTTCTAAACAATCGCTTACAAAAGCGGGACAAAGAATCAATAATTTTTTTATACCTTCTTTGGGCATTTGCTCTAAACGAATATCGGTAAAAGGCTGCAGCCAGCCTTTGCCTAATCTTGATTGAAAAGAAATGGTGAATTTTTCTTTAGGGATGTGTAATGCATCCGTAATTAGTTTTGTTGTGGTAAAACATTGGTGGCGGTAACATTTTCTGTGTGCAGGCGAAGCTACATTGCAACAATCGTTTACCTGCATGCAATGGCTTTTGGTGTCATCAGTTTTTTTAAGGTGCCGCTCCGGTATGCCGTGATAGCTGAATAAAATATGATCGTACGCTTCATTTAAAAAAGGTTTTATATTTTCTGCCATTGCAGTAATATAATCTGCTTCATCAAAAAATGGTTTTATAAAATTTAATTTAAAAGGATATTTATTTTTTGCATGAATTTCTTTTGCAAAATCTACTGCTGTTTCGTAAGATGCCATGGCATAATGCGGATATAATGGAATAGCTAAAACTTCTTCGAGCCCCGGTTGACGTTTCATTAAATTATCATAAGCCATCGCCGGTGTGGGGCTACCATATCGCATGGCAATTTCTATAGGTTCATCAATATATTGTTGTAATTGCTGTTGCAATTGTTGGGTTAACACAATTAGTGGTGATCCTTCATTCGTCCATACAGTTCGGTACGCCTCTGCCGATTTTGGCGCACGGAATGGAACAATAATTCCTTTTACCAATAAAAACCGCAGCAGGTAAGGCACATCAATTACTTTTCCATCCATTAAAAACTCGTTCAAATAACGCCGTACATCTTTAACTGATGTAGAATCTGGTGAGCCCAGGTTCATTAAAACAATTGCTCTTTTAGTTGCCATAGATAAAAAATATTTTCAAAATTAACTACTGGCGCCTTTAAAAGTTCAATTAGTTTTAAAATTGCTATTGATTAAAATATAATTCATTCACCTTTGCAGCATTTGTTCCGTTATGATTGTAATCACATCTTCAATTGATTAGAATTACTTTGTAAAATGACAATGTAATGACAAAGAAATTAGTTTACACGCTGTTACAAAAGTATTTTTGCATTATCAAAATTTCAACAGATTTTCCGGGTGCTACAACTTCATCAAACAGACATATCAAATTTTTTTGTAGCAGGTATCAACTATAAAAAAACAGATGCCGCTTTACGTGGGCAGTTTGCCATAAGTAACGAGCAATATTCCAAGCTGCTTACACTTGCGCCTTTATATAATGTGAAGCAGTTATTTGTAATTTCTACCTGCAACCGTACCGAAATTTATGGCTTTACCGAAAACGTTGCCGATTTGTGTAAATTGTTATGTACCCAAACACAAGGTTCGGTAGAAATCTTTAATGAAATTGCTTATATAAAAAGTGACAAAGAAGCCATCCGTCATTTGTTTGATGTTGCGGCAGGATTAGATTCTCAAATTTTAGGTGACTATGAAATTGTAGGCCAGTTAAAGCAGGCTGTTAAATTCTCCCGCCAGCATAATTTTATTGGTGTTTATTTAGACAGGTTGGTGAATGCCGTTTTACAATCTTCTAAATTAATTAAAACCAATACTGGTTTAAGCGGTGGTACGGTTTCTGTTTCATTTGCTGCTATTCAATTTATAAAAGAAAAAGTTACCAGCATTGAAAACAAAAAAATATTACTGATAGGTACCGGAAAAATTGGCCGCAACACCTGTAAAAATCTGGTAGATTATTTACAAACAAAAAATATCACCCTCATCAACCGCACCCAAAGTAAAGCGGAAGAACTGGCTAACGAATTAGGATTGCAGTTTGCACCGGTAGAAGATATTGCACAAAAGGTGGAGGAAGCTGATATTATTTTAGTGGCTACCAATGCTGACGAACCCGTTATTTTTCAATCGCATCTTTTAAATAAAGGCCATAAAATTATTATTGATCTTTCTATACCCTGCAATGTTGAAAAAACTGCACAGGATTTAACTAATATTACTTTCGTTAATGTAGATGATCTTTCTAAAATTAAAGACGATACACTGCATAAAAGAGAGGCAGAAATACCCAAGGCCGAAGACATCATTAAAGAACAGATTTTTGAATTTTTAGAATGGCACGAAATGCGTAAAAACGTTCCGTTATTAAAAGCAGTAAAAAATAAACTGTATGCCATGCACAATTGCGAATTATATATCAGTTACTTTGCCAAGCAAAATACACCACCGGTTACACCAACCGTTACCGATCTTAAAATTCAGAAAGTTATTAAAGGTATCGCTGTAAACATGCGTAATAAAAACCAGCGTGGCTGCAATTACATTGCTGCCATTAATGAATTTATTGCTACTGGTACAAATTAAAAGCACATGGCCAAAGTTATTCGCATTGGAACTAGAGAAAGCCAGTTGGCTGTTTGGCAGGCTACCAAAGTGCAGCAATTATTATTACAAAATAATTTTTCTTCTGAATTAGTTTTTATAAAAAGCGAAGGCGATATTGATTTGCAAACCCCTTTGTACGAAATGGGTGTGCAGGGAATTTTTACAAAAAGTTTAGACGTTGCCCTGCTTAATGACAAAATTGATATTGCCGTACATTCTATGAAAGATGTGCCCACACAAATGGCAAAAGGCATTGTGCAGGCAGCTATTTTAGAAAGAGCATCATACAAAGATCTTTTAGTGTATAAAGGTGAATTGGTCAATGGTCAATGGTCAATGGTCAATGAAGACCCTGTAAAATTTAATGCACTATTCACTATTCACCATTCACCGTTCACAGTTGCAACCAGCAGCATTCGCAGAAAGGCACAATGGCTAAACCGCTTTCCAAATCATACTGTAGAAAATTTAAGGGGCAATGTAAATACACGTTTAAAAAAAGTTACAGAAAGTAATTGGCAGGGTGCCATCTTTGCTGCAGCAGGATTAGAAAGAATAAATCTTCGTCCACAAAATAGTATTGAATTAAACTGGATGTTACCGGCACCGGCGCAAGGTGCCATTATGGTGGTTTGCAGAGATGGTGATGATTTTTGTTTGGAGGCTTGCAATTATTTTAATCATACCAATACCGCCATTTGTACAAAAATTGAAAGAGATTTTTTAAGACAATTGTTAGGGGGTTGTTCTACACCTATCAGTGCGCTGGCAGTAATTGAAAATGACCAAATAATTTTTAAAGGCAATATTTTATCGGTTGATGGCAAAGAAAAAGTTAGTGTTGAAAAAACAGTTTCGATAAATGAATCAAACGATTTAGGAAAAATTGCTGCCTCATATTTATTACAAAACGGCGGACAAAAAATTGCCGACGGTATTCGCAATGGAGCAAAATAACATACACATATTATGTACAAGGCCACTAAATAATTTTTTAGTTGAGGATGCAAAAGCAGCAGGTATTATTATTGATGAAATTTCTTTTATAGCAACAGAACCCATACAAACTATAGAAGTTCAGCAGGAAATTGAAAAGGCATTACTTTTATCAGCCACTGTTGTTTTCACCAGCATGAATGCGGTAGATGCAGTAACAACATGGCAATACGAACAACAGCCAGACTGGAATATTTACTGCATAGGTACTGCCACCAAAAAATTAGTTGCAGAAAATTTTGGTGATGCAAGTATTGCAGGCTCTGCAAATTCTGCTGCTGAACTGGCAGAGTTAATTGCGGAAGACCGTTTTATTGATAAAGTTATTTTCTTTTGTGGGGATCAGCGCAGAGATGAGTTGCCCGAAATACTGCAGCAAAATAATATTGAAGTAAATGAAATTATTGTTTACCAAACTATTGAAGTGCCGCATAAAATAACAAAGCCTTATCATGGTATCCTTTTCTTCAGCCCCAGTGCTGCAGAAAGTTTTTTTAAAACAAATACCGTTGCGGCGCAAACAATTTTGTTTGCCATTGGTAATACAACAGCAGCAGCCATTAAAAAATTCACTAACAATAAAATAATCATCAGCAACCAGCCGGGAAAAGAAAACCTGGTGAAGAAGATGATGGAATATTTTACGTGAGTGGTGAGTCGTCAATCGTGAAATATAGTCTGCAAAATTGTAGCACACTCACGATTCTCTACTCACGCCTCACGACTCAACATTCAGAAAAAAATTATGACATTACAAAACGATTTATTATTAAGGGCTTTAAGAAAAGAAAAAGTTAAACGTCCTCCTGTATGGATGATGCGGCAGGCCGGAAGGTATTTGCCCGACTACATTAAGCTGCGAAATAAATATGATTTCTTTACCCGTGTACAAACACCGGAGCTGGCCACACAAATTACTTTGCAGCCTGTTGACCAGGTGGGTGTGGATGCTGCCATCATATTCAGTGATATTTTAGTTATACCACAGGCCATGGGGTTAGAAGTTTTGATGGAAGAAGGCAAAGGCCCCTCTTTACCAAAAACAATTAAAACAAAAAATGATATTGATGCTTTGATTATTGATGGCGCAGAAGAAAGTTTAAGTTATGTAATGAATGCATTAAGTCTTACAAAAAAAGAATTGAATGGCCGTGTACCATTAATCGGTTTTGCCGGTGCCCCATGGACAATTTTATGTTACATGATTGAAGGCAAAGGAAGTAAAACATGGGATAAAGCCAAACAGTTTGCGTACACCGAAACTGCATTGGCTCATCAACTGTTGCAAAAAATTACAACCATCACCATTCAATATTTAAAAGCACAGGTAAAAGCCGGTGCCGATACGGTGCAGGTTTTTGATAGTTGGTCGGGATCATTAAGTCCGGCTGATTTTAAAATTTTTGCACAGCCTTATTTATTACAAATTGCCGATGCATTAAAAGATGATGCGCCGGTAATTTTATTTCCCAAGGGAAGCTGGTATGCCTTGAAAGAGTTGAGTGAAAGCAGTGCAGCAGGCCTCGGTATCGATTGGTGTGTGGCGCCGCAAATAGCAAGAGAATTAACCGGCAATAAAATTACCTTGCAGGGAAATTTTGATCCTGCAAAATTATTAGCACCCATTCCCGAAATTAAAAAAGCAGTGAAAGAAATGATTGATGCTTTTGGTATTCAAAATTATGTAGCTAATTTGGGTCATGGCATCACACCCAATGTACCGGTTGATCATGCAAAAGCATTTGTGGATGCGGTGAAGGAATATAAAAGTGAATGGTGAATGGTCAATGGCGAATAGTGAATAACCATATTCATTATTGCAATAGACAATTACTATTCACAATTTAAAATTGACCATTCACAATTCACCATTGATAATATGGATACAAAAGAACTTTGGATTGAGATTATTCACAACATGCAAAATAAAATTTGTGCAGCATTAGAATTATGTGATGGCAAAGCAAAATTTATTGAAGATAAATGGGAACGGCCCGAAGGTGGTGGTGGAAAAACAAGAGTGATAGCCAACGGAAATGTTTTTGAAAAAGCTGGCGTTAATACTTCAATAGTTTTTGGTGATGTAACGGAAGCGATGAAAACCCAATTAAAAATTGATGGTGCAAAATGGTTTGCCTGTGGTTTAAGTATTGTGCTGCATCCTGTAAATCCATTTGTACCAACTGTACATTGTAATTACAGGATGTTTGAATTGTACAATGAAAAAGATGAAGTGATGGATCGCTGGTTTGGCGGCGGCACCGATCTTACTCCTTATTATTTAATTGAAGAAGATACAAAACATTTTCATCAAACTTATAAAAATAGCTGCGATGCATTTGATGTAACTTTCTACCCCACATTTAAAAAAAACTGCGATAACTATTTTGTAAACTGGCACCGCAATGAAGAGCGCCGTGGTATTGGCGGCATTTTTTACGATTATCAACGCCCCGATGAAATTAAAGATGTACATTTTTGGATGAACTTTGGTAAAGCATGCGGCGATGCATTTATAAAAGCTTATGTTCCCATTGTTGAAAAAAGAAAAGCAACTGCATACACTGCCGAAAATAAATATTGGCAGGAAATAAGAAGGGGCCGTTATGTTGAATTTAATTTAGTACACGACCGTGGTACTTTGTTTGGTTTAAAAACAAATGGCCGTACAGAAAGTATTTTAATGAGTCTGCCGCCAACCGTTAGGTTTGAATATAATTATCAACCAGTGTTTGGAACAGAAGAATATCAAATGCAGGAAGCTTGTTTGCACCCGAGAGAATGGTTAGCAGAGATTACCGAAGAAGAAAAAAATGAATGGGCAAAACGTTCTAATTCTTGTTAAATAAAGTTACTTAACCCCGACAGCGGCTTCCAGCCCTGTCGGCGTTTGATTGAAATACATACTAAAATAAATTTTATGATTTTACAAAGAAGAAATAGAATTCTTAGACAATCACCAGCAATACGTTCGATGGTTGCAGAAACAATTTTAACTTCAAACGATTTTATCGTTCCGCTTTTTATAACAGAAGGAGAAAATATAAAACAAGAAATTGCTTCTATGCCCAATTATTACCGCTTTAGTTTAGATAATACGGTGAAAGAAGTAAAAGAACTGTGGAGCATGGGATTAAAATCGGTTTTACTTTTTGTAAAATCGAAAGATGAATTAAAAGATAATAAAGGAACTGAAGCGCTGAACCCTGATGGTTTGATGCAAAGAAGTATTAAAGCCATTAAAGATGCGGTGCCCGAAATGCTGGTGATGACGGATGTTGCTCTAGATCCTTTTTCTTCTTACGGTCACGATGGTATTGTAGAGAACGGGCAAATTGTAAACGATGCTACAGTTGAGGTATTAGCAAAAATGAGTGTGAGCCATGCACAGGCAGGTGCAGACTTTGTTGCACCAAGCGATATGATGGATGGCCGCATTGGTGCTATAAGAAAAGCTTTGGAAGAAAATAATTTTATCAATACCGGCATCATGGCGTACAGTGCAAAATATGCGTCTTGTTTTTATGGCCCCTTTCGTGATGCATTGGACAGCGCCCCCGGTTTTGGTGATAAAAAAACTTACCAGATGGATTACAGCAACCGTATTGAAGCGGTAAAAGAAGCATTGATGGATATTGAAGAAGGCGCAGATATTGTGATGGTAAAACCCGGCTTACCTTATTTAGATATTGTAAGAGAAGTAAAAAATGCAGTAAACGTTCCCGTTAGTGTGTACAATATCAGCGGCGAATATGCCATGATAAAAGCCGCCGCCAAAATGGGCTGGATAGATGAAGACAAAGCAATTTTAGAAACGCTTAACTTCAATAAAAAGAGCAGGTGCCGATTTGATAGCTACGTATTTTGCTAAGGATGCGGTGAGGTTGTTAGGTGAATGTATGTGAATTGTCAATGGTGAATAATTAATTCGATGGATTATTATTTATTCGTAAGTTTTATATTTCAATCACTTTAAATTATTTTTATGTTTCTTACATTAAACCATCAAAAACTTGACGTTTATAGTTTTTCAAAACTTTTTGTTTTAGAATGTTATAAGTTGACTAAAATATTACCAGCTGATGAAAAATTTGGAATGATTTCTCAAATAAGAAGAGCTGCTTTATCAGTTCATTTAAATACTGCAGAAGGTACTTCGAGAAAATCAGAGATAGAAAGAAAAAGGTATTATGAAATTTCAAGAGGTTCTATAATAGAAATAGATGCAGCAATTGATATTGCTCATGAACTAAACTACCTTAATGATTATGATTTAGCTAAATTAGGCGAAGCGATGATAAAATCTTTTAAAATATTAAGTCGCCTGATAAATTTCAAACCGCAAAATTGACTATTCACCATTGACCATTCACAACCATGTATAAAAAAAGTGAAGACCTATTTGCAAGAGCGCAACAATCTATTCCCGGCGGTGTAAACTCTCCCGTTAGAGCATTTAAAAGCGTAGGCGGCACCCCCGTTTTTATGCACAGCGCAAAAGGCGCATACTTATTTGATGTGGACAATAATAAATATATTGATTACATCGCATCGTGGGGGCCAATGATTTTAGGCCATGCTTACGGGCCTGTGGTAAAAGCCATACAGGAAAAAGCATTAGGCTCCACCTCATTTGGTGCGCCAACACAATTAGAAATTGAAATGGCCGAACTCATCATAAGCATGGTGCCCAATGTAGATTTAATAAGAATGGTAAGCAGCGGTACCGAAGCCTGCATGAGTGCTATTCGTTTAGCAAGAGGATACACCGGAAAAAATAAAATCATCAAATTCGAAGGGCACTATCACGGCCATGCCGATTCGTTTTTAGTAAAAGCCGGCAGTGGTGTAGCAACATTAAATATTCAAACTGTGCCGGGTGTTACTGCCGGTGTTGCCAACGATACATTAACTGCTGCATTCAATAATTTAGATGAGGTAAAAGAATTAGTATCGCAAAATAAAAATGAAATTGCTGCAATAATTGTTGAGCCTGTTGCAGGCAACATGGGTTGCAT
The DNA here is from genome assembly GCA_963741535.1 of uncultured Chitinophagaceae bacterium. Lineage (GTDB taxonomy): Bacteria > Bacteroidota > Bacteroidia > Chitinophagales > Chitinophagaceae > Ferruginibacter. The sequence continues at coordinate 446,664 of CAVUIP010000018.1, read as the reverse complement.
TTTGCCAGCACCAGGTTTTTTAGAAGGCTTAAGAAAAATTTGCGATGAAGAAAATATCGTTTTTATTTTTGATGAAGTGATGACGGGTTTTCGTTTGGCTGCTGGTGGTGCACAGGAAAAATTACAGGTAAATGCTGATTTAGTCACCTACGGAAAAGTAATTGGCGGCGGAATGCCGGTGGGTGCTTTCGGTGGTAAAAAAGAAATTATGCAGCACATTGCGCCGCTTGGGAATGTTTATCAGGCGGGTACATTAAGTGGTAATCCTATTGCCATGATAGCAGGGTTTACCATGCTTACCGAATTAAAAAATAATCCGGCAATTTATACAGAGCTGGAAGAAAAAACAATTTATTTAAAAAATGGTTTAGATGATGTGCTTAAAGCCTGGGGTCAACCTTATGTCATCAACCAGTTTGGTTCAATGCTCAGTATTCATTTCAGTAATCATGCAGTTACCGATTTTGCAACTGCCGCTTCAGCCAACAACGAGCTGTTTAAAAAATATTTTCATGCCATGCTTAAACGGGGCGTTTATTTACCGCCTTCTGCCTTCGAAAGCTGGTTCCTCAACAATGCCCTATCCTATGCCGATTTGGATGAAACCATCAGCAAAACAAAAGACAGTTTAGCAGAAATCAGTTGATGACAAAATTGCAAAAAATAGCGAGGTAATAAAATTTTCTGTAATTAGTCTACCATTTTGGTAGATAATGTTTATCTTTAATTTTTAGTATTTTATTTTTTGCAATGTTTTATTCAAAAGGCAGGCGGTTATTTTTTCCGGCAACATTATTATTTTCTGCGCAACTGTTTTCGCAACGGCCGGTTACGGGTATGTGGTTAACTGCACAATTGCCAGTATCGCTGAATAAAAAATGGCAATGGCATAATGATGCCAGTTACCGTACGTTGGGCAACTCTGCTGCACCACTGCAGTATTTATACCGCACCGGGCTGCGCTATACCATTAATAATAATTGGAACACTGCTGCTGGTGTAGCTTTCTTTTTTACCCGTACTACTTTTTCAAAACAAAACGATGAGTTTGCAAAAGAATTTCGTTTGTGGGAAGAAGTAACTTTTAATAAAGATGTTGCAAATCACCTGCAATCATTTTCAAGGTTACGTATAGAGCAACGCTGTTTTGCAGGCACTGTTTCAAAACCTTCCTATCACGCTTTTCGCTACCGGGTAAAAACCTTGTTGCAGCAACAACTTAATAAACATTGGGCTTTACAATTAGCAGATGAATATATGCAGCAATCTGTAAACAATTCATTATCGTTCGATCAAAACAGGGTTATAGCAAATGCTTCATATTTATTACCGCAGCAATTAACCATTACTGCCGGATACATGTGGGTAATCCGTCCGGCAAATATTTCTCAGCATATTTTAAATGTCAGCTTTCAAAAAACACTATCCTTACATGCAAAGCAGCAATAATTTATTTCCCATTTTTCTTAAGTTAGAAAATTTATCGGTGCTCATTGTTGGCGGTGGCTATGTTGGCATGGAAAAATTAGATGCTGTTATAAGTAATTCACCTGCTGCCAAAATTACACTGGTTGCTATACAAATAAGTGATGTCATTAAAGAAATTGCAAAAGAATATCCCAATATTATTTTAAAGGAAAAACCTTATCAAATAAGTGATTTAGCGGGTAACGATATTATAATTGCTGCCATTAACGATACCGCTATAAGTAAACAGGTAGTAACAGATGCCAAAAGCAAAAAAATTTTAGTTAATGCTGCTGATAAACCAGACCTGTGCGATTTTTATTTGAGCTCTGTTGTAAAAAAAGGAAATTTAAAAATCGCTATAAGCACCAATGGCAAATCACCCACTATTGCAAAAAGGATAAAAGAAGTGTTGAACGAAACTTTTCCTGATGAGATAGATGATTTATTAAATAACATGCAAAACGTACGCAATAAATTAAGTGGCGATTTTACCGAAAAAGTAAAGCAGCTGAATGAGCTTACAAAAAAGCTTACAGAAAATAATAATAGTAATGTCAAATAACTCACCTCAGAAGAAATAATAGAAGAAATTACACATTCGCAGGAGGTAGTACTTGCAGAACAGGACCTTACTTCTTCCCGCCGCAAAGTTTTTAATAAATACATGGTGGCGGTTTCTATTATTGCAATAGCAGGTTTATTCACTTATCTTTTTTTATCTGCGGAGCAACTGGCCAACTTGCAAATTGCACTACATAAAGACAATTATTTATTTTACTGGATGTTGCTGGCGGGTTTTTTTGCAGAATTAGTTGCAGGTTCAATGGGTATGGGGTATGGTGTAATTTGCACCACCATTTTATTAATACTGGATGTGCCGCCACCTGTAATAAGCGCAAGCATTCACTCTGCCGAGTCGTTCACCAGTGCTGCCGGCAGCATCAGCCATTGGCAACTGGGCAATATCAATAAAAAATTAGCACGGGCTTTAGCTATACCTGCAATAATTGGTGCAGTAATAGGCGCTTTATTATTAACGTATGTTGGCGAACGTTATGCAAAAATTACCAAACCATTTATCGCTGTTTACTCCATGTACCTGGGCATTCGCATTTTACAAAATGCATTTACAAAAAGAGAAAACAACCAAAAAAAGCAAACTACTAATATTTTTGCATTGGGTTTAACCGGTGGTTTTATTGATAGTTTTGGCGGCGGTGGCTGGGGACCGTTAGTAACAGGTACTTTTATAAAAAATGGCCATACACCACGTTATGTAATTGGCAGTTCTACTTTTGCAAAATGTATTCTTACTGTTGCCAGTGCTATCACTTTTATTTTTACCATTGGCATCCATCACTGGAATATTGTTGCAGGCCTGTTAATTGGCGGTATCATTACCGCTCCTTTTTCTGCAACGCTTACTTCTAAATTACCCGTTAAAAAAATGTTTGTAGCAGTAGGTATTGTAGTAATTTTTTGCAGCCTTATAACTATTTACCGGGCTATCTTTTTATAAAAATCCAGCAAGGCATCAGCCTAAGTTGTAATTTTTTTTATTGCAACCAAAATTATTCTTTAAATTACTACTGTAATCTTATCACCATGAACAGAAAAACATTTTTAACCTCCGGTGCATTAGCAGGTGCTGCAACCTTAATAGGCACTAACAATGCCTTTGCAAATAATTTAACCAGTAACGATATTGATAAACTGGCAGATGCCAATGGAAATTATATTCTTCAACCATTGCCTTACAACGAAAATTTTTTAGAACCCTACATGGATGCAGAAACCATGCACCTGCATTACACCTTTCATCATGGCGGTGCAGTAAAAGGCGCTAATAAAGATTTGCAGATGATTAAAAAAGCAATGGACGAAAATAATATAGAAACCGTTGACTTCTGGACAAAAAAATTGGCTTACCATTTTTCTTCTCACGTACTGCATTCCATTTTCTGGACCAATCTTACAAATAAAAAAAATGACCCCAAAGGGGAATTGTTAAAACGAATTGAAAAAAACTTTGGCAGTTTTGAAAAATTAAAAACCTTAATTGCAGCTACCTCAAAAAATGTAGATGGCAACGGCTGGGGTATTTTAGCTTATCAACCTTACAGCGACAGCCTTACTGTTTTACAATGCGAAAACCATGAAAAACTAACACAATGGGGTGCTATTCCATTATTAGTTATTGATGTGTGGGAACATGCCTATTATTTAAAATACAAAAACAAACGTACCGATTTTGTAGATGCATTATTCAATATCATCAACTGGGATAATGCTGCACAGCGTTTGGAAATTGCTATAAAGATAACCAGGTAGCAAATTTTTAAGCCGAAATTTCAATCGAAAAAATATCTTTAAAATAAAAGTCTATAATTTTGGTAGACTAAAAAGCTGTTTGAGTTAATTTAAAAGCTTGTGGAAACTTTAGCAAAACAACTATTTTTTTAAATAACAAATCCCTTCTATAATTCTACGAACTTTTCCTGGCCCGGTACACTCCTTTTATCGGATGGCTTTTATAAGGCCCGATCGAATTTGTAAAGACTTTATTTCCTGAAATGGGATGTATGTCTGACCATTCGGATGTGGATGTGTCAAACAAAAAGGTTCTGCGGCTAATACCTGAAGCAACATCTCCGTATATAAAATCCCCATGATGCATCCACCACATATTTGTGTACGCTGCCAGATTTAGTATGCTCAACTATGATTACCGTATGAATAGAACCATCATCATTTGCCCGTGGGTTCATTACAATTAAATCCCCGGTTTGGGCAGTTAGTTTATCAATTTTTTCAAAATGCTTAGCTGGTAAACTTCCCAGGTTTTCATCTCCTCGCCTTTCCCTTAAACCCAAATTATTCCGGATGGCCGTTGTATCATTATCACTTCCGGTATAAGCAAAAATAAATGCAAGCTGTACATATCCGCCACAATCTATTCCAATTCCAAATTCACGTTGAAGCAGGCGTATCAATTGCTCATCGGTAAGCGAAGTATTTTGGGCCCTCAATTTAGCAAGCTCGCCGGCATTAATAAGGCACTGGGTAATTTTTGCCAGCTCTGCCGGTTTAACCCTTCCATAGGCCGCATTGTGTATTAGCAGGTTGCTTACACCGCAGGATTTTCCAGCCAATGCTTTTCTTACTTTGGTCTTAGCAGCTTCAGATAATATGCTGCCACCATCCCTTATCCTGAATTGGGACCTTACCTTTACTGAAGCGCCTTTATCAGTTTTATAATCACTGTTTGCTTTGTCAAAATAATCATCTATTCTTTTGCGTATATCGGGCAAAGCAATTTTCGGAACAAAATCCTCAAAAAAATTATCTTCTGCTGTTTCGTTTTCTGAATACTCATCCATTTCCAGTAATTGTTCTTCAGATTCATCTTCCTCATTATTGATTTCATCCTGCTCTTGATCTTCCCATTCATCTATCATTTCATTTTCTTCTGACACTGCTTCTTCAATAGCTTCATGAAATTCCAATTCGTTCATTCTTTCCCGGTCGTCTACTGCAGTTAAATTACCCTCCAGGTATTGCCATTCTATTTTTTCATACACCAGTTCAACTTTTTCCATTATTAATTCATTCAATTCAGGGGTAACACTTCTGTCCTGCGAAATATTACTGACGAAAGCATTGGTGAGTGTGATCCTGTAATAATTTATTTCCATTGCACTTTCCCCTGTTTTCCCCATGCTGGCCGGTTTCCAGAAATTAATATTCACCTGTTTCAATCTTTCATTGTTCACTAAAGCACTTAATAATTTAGTGGAAGACATATCTGCTTCTTTGCTTAACACGATTGGCTTGTGCATTCTTTTTCCGGTCGCCATGCCTGAGGCAGCATCCCGTGGAGAAGTAATTTCATGATGAAATGCATACACCGCAATCATACCTTCTTTTCCCTTTTGTAAAATGTTTCCTTTTATTTGTCCCTGCTTTTCACCGGTAAGTGTTAAGAATATATTTGCAGGCTTTTGAGTATAGTTGGCGTAAGAACGTTTTGTTTCATCTTCATAATTATAATCTTCCCATTCTTCATTTTCAATGGCTTCATTAAATGCTGATTCTTCTAAAAAATCTTCCTCCTCCAATTCTTCAAACAGTACTTCATCTGAAAAAATTTCTTTTGTTATGAAAGGATGTCCTGTCCTGGGAACAAAGCCACCAACTTCTTTGCAAAGTAATTTCCCCACACCAATGGTACGCATATCAAAGTGCATGATGTCGCCACTGGCGTTGGGGCCAAAATCTATAGCACCCCAGGCCAGGCCTGCTATCTGCCTGAGTGCATATACAAGATCAGGATGAAGGTTAAGAAATCCGTTCAATGGATTTCTGTTACCAAAAGTTTGCGATTTTTTCCAGTAGCTTAATTCTGAAGCATTACTTTTTAAATAAGTAATAAACTGATCATTCCGTTGCTTTAAAATTGCATAAGCTTTACTTGTATCATCTCCTGCTGATGCTGCAATACTGTCTAAATAAGCAAATACGGTGCTGCCGGGTAGTGAATTATCTGTTGCTGCATTTCTGAATGCTTTGATCATACGGTATCTTTCCTGCAGCAGCACTTTATCATTTTTAACCCAGCCTGCACCTATCCATGGATTGCCTGAAACATTTATATCCAATGCCAAACCAAACCCGTGCATGGCCTGTTTACCAGAAGAAAGCCTTGCACCACTGTAACGGGTATCCGCAGTAAAACCCAATGCACTGCCCAATGCGGCAGGGGTCATTCCCTTGTATTGAGGTTGAGACAACAGCCAGGTTTCAGCCTCCTGTAATTTGCGATATAATAATACATGTATCCCATCGGTTATTTTAACGCCCAGCCATGATGGTTTTAAAATAAACTGGTACCAGTTTGCTGCTGTAAACTCATTACTGGTTTCAGCAGCGACTGCTTTTTTATTATCATTCAAAATGCCCTGACCGTAAAAACCGGAACTGTTTAATTTACCTTTTAATTTATGATCAGTAAAGCCCAGTGTTTCCAATGTTGATCTTCCAATAACTCCATCCTGGTCGTTAGGGTCAAGGTAGTTGGCTATTTGAAACTGGTGGATAGCTTCTGTAAAAACTGCATCCACATCTGTACTGCCCGGATTGAATTGGTAAGTATTGCCGGGACTTAACTGGTTGTGTGACGCAAGCAGTTGCTGTATGGCATTTAAATCAATTGTTTTGGCAAGTGCTGATTGAATAGCTGCAAATGATAATCCTGATTTTTTTAATTGGATTTGATTTTGTTTGGTAGCATAACTATTACTTGATGGATCGAAGATGGAATAAGCTTTACCGGAATGTAATCTGCGGATGAGTATGGGAGCTTTGGATTTTGATGGTGGGGTTTGGTATTCTTCTATTTCAAATTGAGTCCCGTCAGATTCCAATTCGGCATGATCTTCAAAATTAGTTTCGTATATCTTGGATTCATTCCAAATGTCCCTTGATTTGTTGTGATAGTGATCATTTGTTTCTCCTGATTCAACAAATTGTTCTAAAGTATAAGGATATTTATTTTTTTCAAATTCGTTTTCGTATACGATGTAAGAAATGTTTTTACTATTATCAGAACGATTATATTCACGTTCCATTACGGTATTTACAATATATGTAATGATTGATTTGAATTCATAATTATTAGAGTTTTTCTCTTTAACATTTTTAGTTATGGGAGGAAAATGACCAATACCTGCAAAAAATAGATTATAAACTGGTTTAAGTGAAATTATATCTTTAGACTTTCCTTCCAACTCAACAGTATCATATGTTTCCCATTTTTTACTTTCCTTCACACCCATGGTTTTTACCAACACTTCATACGGCCTCAATTCATGGCCATTATCAAGTCTTACTCTAAAATAAACATGTTTTTCAAGCAATAAGTCTTTTATAGTTAACCCTTCAGATTGCCAGTATGTCCAAGTAGTTTTTACTATTCTTTCCTCAATTGGATTAAGTTCCCAAAACATGTCTGGTTCAGGTAATTTTTTTACAAAATCAATTTCCAATTTAGCTTCTTTACTATAAAATCTAACATCCTCTTTCGACCAATTTGAAATTGATTGAGTTAATTTTAATCTCTTAATTGCGGCAATGATATCATCATTATTACAATCAACTATCAATCGTGTTTTAGCGATAGTATTTATTAAACTTATAACAGCCTTTTTCTTCAAAAAAGTCCTGCTTTCCCCTTTCTCATTAATATCCCCAATAAGATTCTGCAAATAAGTGTATTCCAATTTTTCTTTTTCGGCAAAATCCTTAGAAGAAAGCGTTTTTTTAATTTGGTCGAAATAACCACTAATGTGAACCTCAAGATCGTTTTCATATGTAGAATCCAAATGATTAATGCTGAGGCTAAATATTAACTCAGCCAACGTTTTTTTCGAACTTCTAATTATGTCTTGCGCTTGTGCATCATTTTCTTTATCATAATATGCTTTTATACTATCTATTACGCCATTCAAAATTGTACCTGCGACAGTATATTTAACAGAGTCTTTCGCACCTGCTACAACAGATATTACTGTATTTAGAAAAATCTTCAATACATCTCCTTTTGTAGCATCATCTGTAATCTCTAAATCATTACCTATTTGGGTTTTTATTAAATTAAATGCAGAGACTAAATTGGCTTCCATTTTTTGCAATGCCATAAAAATGTGATGGGCTGCTTGTCCCGGTTTGGATGCATACATTAGTAATTTAAATTTTGGATTTGTCTGTAGAATTATGTCAAACATTTTACCCCATGTATCAACATCCATTATTCCATTTATTTTTTTTATCGAATTTCTTCTCTGCCAAGATGCTAAAACTAGCGCAAAATATTTATCATCCAAATCAAGATTATAGTCTATAATTTTCTCTTGACTAAATTGTTGAATTATAAAATTTTTATAGCTAATCCATCCAAGTATGGATTTACCCCAGGGCCCCGTTTTTTTTAAACGTTTGTTCCTTAATCTAAAATTTTGGCTTTTAGCATGGCTAATTGCTTTCTCTGAAAGAGGCTGAGGTTGAATCTTAAGCCATCCAAAATCATTTTGCATTTCAGACCATGTGCTTAGCTCAAGGACGCCTTTATTCTTAGAAACTTTTTTAAAACCTTTTTTTTCTTTGTATTTTTCGTTTTGATATTGTGCGATAGCATCTACAAATTCAGGTCTATGAAACATGTAATAAGTAAAAGCATCTGGACTGGCTGGCATCTTTAACCACCCTAAAATTTTATCGAGATAAGGACCCCAACCAAGCTTATGCATTTGTAGATCATTCGCTGATGCAGCGATCTTTTTCTGATGATCTGGTAGATCATTTTCCATCTCGGGAGAATAATCATCTGTAATATTTTCTATTTCTTCTTCATACACTTCATCCATATCTTCCTCAGATGTCTCCTCATAGAAATCTTCTTCCAATTCTTCACTCATAAAAGGAGTTTCCAAAAAAGGACTTCCAATTATTACATTATTTGAAACAAATTTTGTGTCACTAACAGTTTCAAAATCCTGCCCGGTAAAATTGGTAAATGGAGAATTCATGATGAAAGTTTTAAAAGAGGATGATGCAATTAAAGAAAGTGAAACAGCAATAAAAAATATCCTGCAAACAGCCTTATGTATGCCACCTGCAGGATACGCATTGGATAATGCTTTGTTAGTTCATTGCAGGCCGCACACTAACTCCATTGGATTGTTGTATTTTAACGGAGCCTGTTACATTACCCTCCGGATTTTTTATCCTGTGGCCGGTTGCTTTTTCCCAGTTGTTGATAACAGTAAGAAATTCTGTCATGAAATTGATAAATACCTGATCTGGGGGAATTGCAGGAGGAGGATTTAGACTTGAAAGCATGGTTTGAATAATTGTTTCATTATCAAGAAAGCCTCCTGCTTCAAGACTTATAAGAATATTAGATGCGGCACCAGCCATCTCAAACAATGACTGACATTTAGTATGCGCTGGAACGCCTACTTTGGTTCCTATTTTTAATAATCTTTCTCCAATTGTACTTGACTGGCAGTTTAGAAAATCCACAACGGGAGTATTGTCAGAAATAATAAATGTAAACCATGAAGTAATTAGAACAGAAGAAAATTCTTCCCTTGACAGATTTTGGTTTGAATAAGTAGCCGCAGCATCCCCTCTTCTTGCAATCAAAAGTTCTCTAAGCTGCGTTGCAAGATCTTTTATAACATTAACATCTGCCTTATTTTCTCCTGAACTGTTTCTGGCATTTATATATCCCTGCCATATTTCTGCCAAATACTTTTCAAATAAAGGGATGAATTGCTGGTTTGAAGACTTCGATTTATAAAATGGTATTGAATTATTTTTAGAATCAATATCCCCAAACGCAAGATCCATTCCAAACATCCTCCAATAAGCATTTCTTCTTGTTGAATCGGAACTTGGGCGTATCAAACTTCTGATATTGAAAGAACTTTGATTGTCATTTTTAAAAAATAATCTTTCTGTATTTTCAATCCAGTTTACAACCTGACTATTACTGGCAATGCCTAATTCTTCATCAATAAAATATTTTTCAATAAGCCTTTCAAAAATTTGCAATATCCTGGTGTTTTCAAGCAGGTAGGCATAAATAAGATGATATGTGCTGGAATTAGCAAACGTTACAAGGGGTAAACCATTTGGGGCATTAGGAGGCAATGTTATCCCCAAGCTACCATAGGTGGCCTGGTTATCTATATCGTACCAATGCCTGTGAACAGAATTATCAATAAGCCTGGAATCTTCATAAGAACAAAAAGTCATCTTATCACCAAGTGGATAAGTAAAAACAGTTCCTGTAACTGCCGGGATAGGTAAAGGAGGAAAAGGTGCTATAAAATCGCTTACCAATCTATTGACCTGCACAGCCACAGGAACAATTGCCGGAGGGATGGCTACTGCAGTTCCGGAATGGACAGGGCTTGCATAAGATGCATACATTAAATTGTCTATAATATCCATAACTATGTTTTTAATTGTTTAGATTAGTTATCAAGCCAACTTTGGTGGCGAATCCGAAGCGGTTCGTACTTTCCTTTGGGAGGTCGTATGTTAACAACCCCCTGTCCAGATAAAAGTTGAGTCTTTGCTATACCTGCCTCAAAAGGAGTTTTATCAATTGGGTGATTTAGCAACTGCAGCAATTCATTTTCTTTCCTCGTTATCTTTTCCTCCAAATATTTTTGATCCTGAATAGTATTTGATTGAATATTTCCTTTTTGAATGTCTTTCATCAAATTTTCATACAAATCTTTATCCGGCTTGCAATCGTCAAATTTTTTATACCATTCTTTATTGTCCGGTTTTAAATTATTAATTTTTTCAATTAACTCTTTAGACAAGTCTCTTTTTTCCTTTGGTAGTTTATAAATCATAACATAAAATTTTAATTGTTGTCGTTTTTAATTTAGTTCCACCGCAAACCCCAACTTCACCATCCATTCTTCCTGTTGTTTATACAATGCCGGTAAATTCCCTTTTCCAATTCCAATTTTATAGCCGTTCAATGCCAGCAACCGTAAACATTCCTTTGCTATCCATGCATGCGATGTAAATAATGCAGGGCCTGCGAGGTATTCTAATTTTTCCAGTTCTTTAGGGCTTGCCCGGTCGGGTGGTATCATTTGCGCCAGTGATTTATTGCCAAATGCCCTGTATGATTTTTTCAAAAGGATTTGCACCACATCGGGTAATGCTTTCGCACACATTTTTATTAATGCCACTGAATTGTAATTAGCCAGGTTAATATCATAATCATTTTTAAATGATTCTTCCAAATTATTCCATGGCCCCGATCCATAAAACTGCCTGCACATTTCTGTATTCATCAGCACACGGATATATGAAATAGGATGCGGATCAAACTGATGATAAGCAAATACTGCTTGTGGGGTACCAATCACCACATCATTCAAGGCTGCTACGGCTGCAAATCCTGTGTGCACAAATGCAAATGCATCTGCTGCCATTTCACTGCTCCATCCTGCAAATGCGGCTCCCACTTCTTTTGGATGATTTTTTAATTCAGTTTCCAGTGCCGCCGAAAGTTCTTCGGTCCAGTTCAATATATGTGCAACCTGGTGGCCTGTTTCATGTATAATAGCTGTTGGCCTGTACAAATTGTGCTGTGTAACTTTTATGGCAGCAACGGGGCTTATTTTTCCATCCCACAATCTTAAACCGGCTTTTAATATAGAAGCACCAACTCCTTTGTCAACATACGTTAATACAGAAGGTGTTTGTTTCCCCAACGGCTGTAACAATTCCTGCATACTTCTTACACATAATACATCACATGCCCTGAGCAATGCAGCAAGAGCAGGTGTTGTACGGGAGTTTACTGCCTCAGTATAAAAGTGAATGGTTTCTTCGGCCTTTAAATACACATTCCGCAATTGTAATACCCCCCGCTTAATACTGCTTAAATTATGCGTATCGTTTGCATTTTCCAGTTGCGTTTTTAAACTATTTGCAAGTGCAATTACTTCATCAATACTTTTTTTCAATGTATCACGGAGCAATACACCCATCTTATGATCAATTCCGTGCCAGGCGTTTGATGATGCAAGGTTATCAAGTACAGATAACCTGAATGCAGCCTGTAACCAATGGTTAACTTGTCGGGATAAAGAATTGTATATGGATGAGGTGTTTACCATCACTATTGATTAATCAAATTTTTTATCGGCTTCAATTTTTATTTCGGGCACGGGGAAGTTTGGCAATGCCAGGTCGGTTAAATTACCTATTGATAATTTTCCTTTTATGGCATTAATCATTGCCCTGATGCTGTTCATACCTGAAATATTTTTCCAACTGATTTTAATGGTAACACCATCCTGCGGTTGTGCTTGTGCAGTTTTAAATTCTGCAGCACGGGCTTTAAAAAGATTAACCACCGCATCGTAAGCAACAGCGGTTAATTTTTCAACCAGTTTTTCAATCAATTTCGTTATCAATCCTTTTCCGGCAAGTTTCCCCAGCGCATCTAATGGAGCAAATTGTTCCTGCTGATCGTTTATGTTTTCAAGAAAAAGTTCGGGGATTGCTTCATGCACAATTTTTACTTTACCCGGAATATTCTTAATTAATAAATCGTTCAATACATTTTTTACTGACTGGCGGATGTTGATAGCTGCACCCAGCATATCGTTTTTATTTAATTTTTCTATTACTGCTATTGCATCTTCCTCGCTGAAATAATAATTCAGTTTTATTTCAGACTTGATAAAATTAATGCTGCATTGTATATCTGCAGAGCGGCTCTCTGTTGCTGAATGTGGCCTTCCAGTTTGTACATGTTTATGAGCCGACCGGTTTACCTGTGGCAAACGCAGTTTGGCTCCTTCAATTTCAAGATAATAAAAACGCTGCCCGGGTTTTGTTCTGAAACGTGTTGTGAGATTATTTACATTTATATCCCTGCCCAGTGAATTTTCTTTTAACAGAAGCGATGCAGCCTGTTTGGTTAATGGAAGTAACTGCACCCATGCTTTAGGTTGTCTTGCATTTAACCCCTGCAGATTTTCATACCGGCTTATCATACTCAGCCGGGTTCCCCTGATGGCTTCATAAAGAAATACTTTTGCCCTGATAGGTTTTGAAGCATCTAACCCATATTTATCTCTTAAGAAGTTTGCTAATGGTAATCCTCTGAATATTTTTACAGCAGAGGCAGTTTGCGGATCTATCGTAATATCATAAGGATGTGTATATTTTTTATAATATTTTACAGGTGTTGCTCTTGGCATTTTTATCCAGAGTGCCCTTTGTTTTGTTGGCCTCAGTTCTTCTTTAATATATTGCGGTGGAAAGTTATCGGCTGCGGCCTGTTCAAATGCCTCCAGTAATTGCATCGTTAATTCTTCAGAATCATTGATAGCAGCTTCATTCAGGCTGTTCATGTTCTGAAATGTTTCTTCAATGGTATTTGCAATGGCCTCGTATGCAAGGTCTGTTTGTCCTGTCTCTTCATTTACTTCAAAACCCATTGTTCGCATACCTATATCTACAATACTTGACGCCAATGGTTTTGCAACATTTTCCGGTACATATTTGCTTACGAGCTTTGCCAGCAACCCGGCAAGAAAATTAATCACTTTAGGACGGCCTATTAAAGTGATGGCAAGTTTGATGGCAGGCTGTACAGGAAGAAAACGTTCAATTGCCGGTGCAGGGCTTTCATCGGCCTGCAGGTTTTTTAATTCATTGATGAATTGCTGGCGTGCTGCATCAAGTGAATTACTGCCATTAAATTCTGATTCAAAGTCAACTGTACTTTCTAAAGCCTCAAAAGAATTTTCGTATTCCATTACAAGTGTATCAGCTTCCTGTTCATTAGCTGTAAATAAGAGCTGTGTAAAGTGATTATCCAATTCTGACTGAATCCCTTCCAGCCCGTTTTCAGATTGTGAATCCGGATTAGGGTTTTCATATTCCACTTCAATGTTTAAAAACTTTTTGGCTAATGTTCTTGCATGTGGCTGTAGATTTTTAGGCAATTTACCAATAGCAAATTTTAAAACTTTATTGAGTAAAGGTTTTATTAATGCTTTGATCTTTTTCAAAATAACATTTAAGGGCATAAATTTTCCTGCAAGCTTTATTCCTTTTTTAGCAAGGTCAACGCCTTTCTTTACAACCGATTTTACTTTTTTAAACACTTTGCCCAGGAATTGTTCCTGAACAGGAGTAAACTGTGAATGATCAAATTCAAGTGTTTCAAAATAAGATTCAATTTCTGCTTCAGAATGATCAGCAAGAGTTTCGGTTGAAAAATAATTTGTTACCTGGTCAATCATATTTTCAGCCTCTTTTAAAAGAGGAGTAATGTATTCATTTGCCTGCCTGTTTACATAAGGTAAATAGTTATTTCCCAATGCTAATTCATTGGAGATCTTATTCCTCCAGGAATCTTCCATTTCATTAGCCAGTTCATATAAAGATTCCGTGAATTCCGAATCATTTAATTCAGACAGCAGATTTACATATTCTTCACCTGCCTGCGTAAGTGCAGTGTTGGTGGAGGTTGCTTCATACGTTCTTGAAAAAGGGCTTTCAAAGTCCTGGGAAAAATTTGAGAAGAAATCTTCACCTGATTCAATGGCGCTGGAATGTTCCCTCAGTAGCGTCGTATCTGCAAAAGGAGTTTCATATTGCTCCAATACATAGGATGCACCATTCATGTTGCTTTTTTCCATAAAAGAAAATTGATGTTAAATGAATGTTGTAAAAGTACCTTTCAGCAGCAGCAGAATACAATCCCCCTAAAGGGGGATTTTGAAAAGCAATTATTTTTCAAAGAAAGTTTGATGATAATAATTAATGAGAGCAGCAGTATTTTTAGCGCCTGTTTTTTCGAGGATGTGTTTGCGGTGTGATTTTACTGTTTCGTAGCTGATAAAAAGCTTTTCTGCAATTTCGTTATTGGTTAATCCCTGCATAATCAAGCCCAGGATTTCTATTTCACGAATACTCAATTTTGATGTTGCTATCGGGGCGAAATTATTTGCTTTTCTTTTTAACAAAAAGCTGGTTTCATTAACATCAGGGGTTACTATAGTTATACATATATTTACTGAACTGCTAAACATACTTACGTTATTTAGTATTTCTTTTATCCCCCCCAGCAACTGCATTTCAATATCATGTGACCAGGCATCTGCCTCAAAAAATTTAAATTCCTGAGATTCGATACTCGACGGTGAAAAAACGTTTATAGACAGACTTGTAATCACACAATAAGGTTAAAGAAATTAATCAACCAGAGGCAGCAAACAAACCATCCAAAGAATTAACGGGGATTAAATCTACTCTTTTAGATTCAAATTTAAAATACCCTTTTATAATTATTTTAAGATGGTATAAAAAAGATTAAAATAAAATTGCCGGCATTCCTTAACAAATTGCACCCCTGCCCGTTTCTCAATTAATTTTTATTTAGAGATTAAAAATAAACGCAGTGATTCTTTTATTTAGCCTGTAAATTTATTTAGTTCTAAAGTTTGATAAAAATTTTAACCTATTCATCTTGTAATAAAATGATCAGCGCAACCCCAGCACTCAATGCAAATTACCGAATTGTTAAAAGATGTTAACCCTGGCAGCCATTTGCACCAACGTTTGTTTGGAGGTTTTATAAGTAGCCACACCCATAGCCTTGTTAAAGCTTTTAATTACATACTCAACCATTATATTATTTTTTTCTTTGCAAGGCACAATACCAATGCTGCTGTTTTACAGTATAGCTGTATTTTTTTATCCAGCACCTTCAGGTAAAAATTAAGTATGCTTCCAAAAGATTTGTAAGTCTTGTTAAATCAGGAATGAAATGGTTCGAAAAATGTCCCTGCTGAGCAAAAAACAAAATAAAACAGTCGTGTGCCGGGTGGTAAGGTACAGGTCTGCAAAACCTTTTACGGTGGTTTAATCCATCCACGGCATCAATAAATAATATTTTTAATTGCAATTGCTTAAATTAATTTTTTATGGCCACTTTTGCAACATGAAAAATATTTATGGCATGAAGAAAAGAAATACTCATTTCAAAATTTACATGCTTTGCATTACCCAGCTTTTTTGTATGGATAGTAAAGCACAGATAAAACAGACAGAAAATATAAATCAAATTTGGCTGGGGTATTTAAATCAAACCCGGTTTAGTAACAAATGGGGCATGTGGACAGATGTACATTTACGTACAAAAGAAGATTTTGTAACTAATTTTTCTACCGGCATCATCAGGGCGGGCATAACTTACTATATTAATGATGTAACAAAATTTACATTGGGTTATGCCTATGTAAATCATTTTCCTGCAGATGCACATAAAAAAATTTCGCAACCGGAACACCGGCCATGGCAGCAATTGCAATGGCATAACAAGTACGGTAAAAAAAGAATGATGCAATGGTTTAGATTGGAGGAACGTTACCGCCGTAAAATATTAAACGATTCTACTTTAGCCGATGGCAGCAGCTTTAACTGGAAACTGAGGTACAATATGTGGTACGAAATTCCACTGAGCAAAAAAGGAATAGTTCCTAAAGCCTGGTCATTTATTGTTAATGATGAACTGCATATCAACTTTGGTAAACAAATTGTAAATAATTATTTTGATCAGAACCGTTTGTTTACTGGGCTTAAAGTACCAGTTATCCGAACAAAATAACCTACAATTTGGATATTCCAATATATTTGTGCAAACCGCTGCCGGCAATAAATACAGAAATATTAACGCTGCCAGAGTTTTCTTTTTTCAAAATATTGATGCAAGAAAAAAAGTTAAATAAAATTTTTTACAACTTAGTACTGCTTACCTTAAAATAAAATTTACCGGAGCCCGCTTTTATTGCCACCCTTCCATTTTTACTTGTACCAACTGCAAAATCTTTTGCATTGCTTACGGCTTTATTGCTCTCTGTAATTTGCTTAATATTTTTTGCAGGCAAATAAATAATAGCTGTTGTGTTAACAGGAATTTCAACATGCAATTCAAAACCTGCATGCGTTTTTTTCCATTGGCTTACAATATTGCCATATACTGTTTGATGATTGGCATTTACATAATTTATATCTCCAACTACTTCCGGTTTAATTATTATTTGTTTGTATCCGTAAGAATTTTCAGTTTGTTTTATACCGCCCAGCCCTTCGTAAAACCACTGCATAATATGCCCAAGCATTAAATGATTGTTGGATACTTCGGCCAATGCCGGCCAGCTTTCTGTTAAAGCGGTGGCTCCTTTTTTTAACTGGTATCCATAGCCCGGCACATCGTCTCTGTAATTCATATCATAAATTAATTGCGAAGCCCCACCATCATGCAGGGCCTGTATTAAAAAATGAAAACCAATATCACCCGCAGTTAATTTTTTTCCATTAGCATTAATTGAATCCACCATATTTTTCATTATGGCAACTTTATTATCGCCTGCAACAAGGCCAACACATAAAGGCATTGCCATTGCAGTTTGGCTGCCAGTTGCAAATACTTTTGTTTTCTTATTAAAAAAAGAATTATTGAATGCGTACCCGATAGCAGCAGTAAGTTGCCGGTACATTAGTGCATCATTCTTTTGTTTCAATACTGCTGCCACCTTAGCAAGCAATTGTGCATCATAAAAATAAATTGCTGTTGCAGTTAAAGCTTTTGGTGTTAGCTGTGCCACACCCGGTGGCTTTGGGCCATTATCATACCAGTCTCCCAGGCCATAATCTAAAATATTATTTGCAGATTTATTTTGCAAGTAGGCCACATATTTTTTCATCATGGGATAAGCTTCTTTTAATATCGCTTCGTCACCATACCATTTGTACAATAACCATGGCACAATTACTGCAGCACTGCCCCACTCCGGCGAATCCCGAAAACCAAATCCATTATCATCAAAAAAAACAAACTCTGGTGCTATGTCGGGCACAAGGCCATCGGCTGTTTGTGCGTCCATCATATCATACACTAATTTTTTATACAAGTGATAAACATTGTAATTGGCATTGATCGATCCTCCCATTAAATGATCCTGCTCCAGCCAGCTTAATTTTTCACGGTGGGGGCAATCGGTTACCACACTTTGTAAATTACTTTTGATAGCCCATTTAATTAACTGGTTAATTTTATTAAACAATTTATTGGAACATTCAAACTCTCCATTTAATGCTGATGAATTAGAAGTGTGCAATGAGGTAATGCTGATTATTTTTGCAAAGTCGCCGATTGCTGTTTGCAGTATCAGGCACTGCACCTTCTGCCTGTACATACCGGAAGCCAGTATACGTAAAACGTGGCCGCCATGTTTCCACGCCATTTCCTTTCAATGTATATAAAAAATAATAGGGTTTACCGGTTGCATTTTGATTGGCAAGATTTTTATTATTTAATAATTCTGCAGGCCACAGCTTTACAACCTGTCCTTTTTTCCCCTGAACTTTAAGTTCAATTATGCCCGAAAGATTTTGAGCAAAATCATACACATATACACTGTCTTTTGGTTTAAGTATTGTTTGCACCTTTAGTACTTCAGTTACTTTTACAGGATTATCCATTTCTGCTTCCATCCTTCCTTTTGGTACAGTTACAATTATTGCATTTTTCCAATCGCTGTCGTTGTAGCCAATATTATCCCAGCCGGTTTTTTCAAGCGTAGCATCATAATCTTCGCCGCCATAAATACTCGAAAAAGTAATGGGTGATGGCGACACTTTCCAGGAGTTATCACTTACTAACGCTGCCGAGGAGCCGTCGGCATAAGTAACCAGTATTTTACAGATCATTTTGGGATAGCCGTATGCAATAGCCAATTTTATATACCGCTCTCTGTTGATATTATAAAATCCGTTGCCTACAATTACCCCAATAGCATTCTCTCCTTTTTTAATTGATGCTGTTATATCGTAAACATTATACAGCACCCGTTTATTATAATCCGTCCAGCCGGGTGCTAAAAAACTATTTCCAACTTTTTGGCCATTAATACTGCATTCGTATTGGCCCAAACCGCTGATATATGCTGTTGCACTGGCTATTTCTTTATCCGCTAGTAAATGTTTTTCTAAACAAAGGAATTACCGTTCTTTGTTTTAATTTATTCAGGCCTAATTTCTTTTTTATTTCGGGGCTGTGTACGCCGGGTACTGTGTAAACCGAATCAGGCATTTCTTCATAACCAATCCATTTAGCATCACTCCATTCTTTTTCAGTAAATAATCCTGTTGTAAAATTTGCAGGCTCACTCCATACGTTTGTATTTTTATTATCCCATACCTGTACTTTCCAAAAATATTTTGTTGCTGAATTTATTTTTATTCCTTTAAAAAAAATTTGTATAGATTGATTGCTGTTTATTTTTTTTGAATCCCAGATATTGCCGCTGTCTTTTTTAAGCAGCTCCATTTTATCTGCAACTAAAATTCTGTATGCTTTTTGCAAAACATTACGCTGTGCAGACTGCAATTGCCAGCTAAAATGCGGCGAGGCTGTATTAATAGCCAAAGGGTTGGTTTTATGTTCACATTGCAAATTGCTGATAATAATTTGTTGGGCAAAGCTTTTAATACCCAATAAAATTAGAAGAATAAAAAAAATATTTCTTTTCATACAGCATTATTATATCAGCCTTAAAAATAGTTTATTTAAACAGCAAACTATCATGTGCCGCCCTGCTAAAATACTTGTCATTAGCAGCTTGTCAAAGCCCGGTGCAATAGTCAACATGCCTTCGATAAACTGCAATTGGCGCATTATGCCGACACTTAATTACAGCAAATGGAAAACCCCTGTAGAAACAGGGGCTTTTACCAAAACTAACTGCACATGAAAAAAACTGGGTTATCACCCCCAGTTAAAAAGTTGATATTATAATTCAGGTTCTAATAAATAAAAACTATAAGGTTCAAGAATAAAATATTCACTGTCGTTACCCACATGATACTGCTTATTGCTCCAGTGATCGAATAATTTTGCCGAAACAGGGCCATGCTGTTTAAAAGCAAACCATGTTAAATAAGCCGGTGCTGCACTAAAATTAAAAATGCAATACAGTTTTTTACCATTGTGTGTACGCAGGTAACCTGCAATATGAATATTGTGCGGCTGCAACCAGGTAAGATTTTTATAATCACTTACCACTTCTAATTTTTTGCGTATAGCAATCAATTGCTGTGTAGCCGAAAAAACTTTTTGCTCTACTGTACCTTTATTATTTATTTTTTCATTTTTACTCCATTCAATTACGGGGCGGTGCATCCACCGGTTGTCGTAACTTTTTGCAGGGTCGTTTAAGTAAGAGTAATCGTTGGTGTAACCCACTTCATCGCCATAAAATAACATTGGGATGCCGCCAATAAAAAAACTATGCGCCTGCATCAGCATTATTTTTTTTATAGAAAGTTCAACAGCCTTCTCATCTTTTTCATTGATTGCTTTTTCCAATCCGCAAAGCGACGCAAGCGAACCGCTGATACGGGCATCCTGTGTTTTTGGATTAACAGAAAATAATGCACCCCTTGCCGGCGATCCTTCATGCACACCGGAATAATAATTTTTTATAAACTTACGGTGTTCGTATGCATTGTATCCGCCATGATGTATCATTTCATCATCGTAACCCAACCCAATATCATCGTGGCAACGTGTATATGTAATCCACGAAGTGCCGAATGGCTTTTGTAAAATTTCATGCTGTGCAGCAAGCATAACTTTTGTATCGCCAGTTGCCAAAGCATCCCATTGCAATGCCATATGTGTGGCGTTATATGCAAAGTCGCATTCTTTAGCAGTATATAAACCTGTACCAAAATATTTCATAATCTCTTTGGGTGCTACAATTGCTTCGCCCAGTAAAGCCATTCCCGGCGTTGCCACCTGCACACATTGTTTAATCAATTGCAAAATAGTATGTGCCAATGGTAAATTTTGGCAGGTGGTACCCAATTGTTTCCATATAAATGCAGGAGCATCTATGCGTAAAACATCTACGCCAAAATTTGCAAAAAAGAAAATGGTATCCAGCATTTCAATAAATACACAGGGATTAGAAAAATTTAAATCCCACTGATAATTATGAAAAACCGACATCACCCATTTATTACACTCTGGTACAAAAGTAAAATTACCCGGTGCCGATTCAGGAAAAATATCAGGCATAGTTTTATCAAACTGATCAGGAACCTGCCTGTCATCATACATGTAAAAATAATCCTGGTATTTTTTTTCGCCCTGCTTTGCTTTTTGCGCCCACTCATGTTTATGCGATGTATGGTTCATCACAATATCCATCATCAGGTACATTTTTGCTTCGGTCATTTTTTCTTCCACCACTTTTAAATCTTCCAATGTACCAAAACGTTCATCTATTTTTCTAAAATCCGAAACTGCATAGCCGCCGTCACTTTCCCCTTCGGGGCTTTGCATTATCGGCATCAGGTGCAAAAGATTTACTCCAAGTGTTTTAAAATAATCTAATTTTTGGCCAAGGGTGGTAAGGTTGCCGCAAAAACGGTCCACATACAAACTCATGCCTGTAATTTCATTACTTAAAAACCAATTACCTTTTTTTTCTTTTTCCTGGTCTCTTAATTTTAATGATAGTGGCCTTTGAGAATAAGCTTTAGCCATTGTATCAATCAGCTGCTTAAAAATAACTTCGCTTTCGGGGTGATGCTGGTATAATTGATTGTACAAAAATTGTATAGCAGTTGCATTAGCAACAAAACGGGTATAAAATAAACTGTCATTATTTCCAACGTCTATTTTCATTTTACGCAGGCCGGTATTTATTTGAGTATGTAATTGAGAATCGTACACTATTTTTTCTTTAATTAAAAATGGTATTATTTAAATGTTTAAAAGCTTCCATTGCCCCCATATACTCACACGTTCTTGCTCCGGCTTTATTAGCATTAAAAATAATTTTCTGCCAGTGCTCTGCCGATAATATTTTTATTTCATCTACCGATTTATCACTGAGCTGGTATAATAAAGCGCCTACAAACGCATCGCCTGCGCCGGTAGTATCTACAGGTGTTACGGCAATGCTGGGTACAATAACTGTTTGTTCGTTAAACCCTAACATTGTTCCCTCTTTGCCGATTGTTATTGCAAAAACACCGTCAGTTTTTTCGAACAAAATTTTTACAGCATCGCTTAATGTTGCAGCACCCGTTATCAACAAAGCTTCTTCATCGCTCAGTTTAAAAAAATGACAGCACTCTAAAAAATTCCACGACTGATCAATAAAAGTTTGTGTATTATTTTGAAATAATAAATGACGGTAATTAGGATCGAAACTTATAAAAATATTTTTGAGTAATGCTTTTTGCAAAAGGCCCTGGTACGCTGCCTGCAATGGCCCCGGCAAAAAACCGGTGGCAGAACCAAAATGAATAATTGAAAATTCGTCAAGATTAATTGCTTCTACTTCCTGCCTGCTCAGTTGCCCGTCGGCTCCACGGTTAAAATAAAAATCCCTTTCGCCATTTTCCATCAACGATACAAATGCAAACGTGGTAAAATTATTTTCATCCTGCAGCATCCATTTTGTACTAACACCAAAATCACTCATCACTTCTATTAAGTGTTTACCAAAAGGATCAACACCCACTTTTGCAGCCAGCTCTACATTACCGCCCAATGCTGCAATTGCTGCCGCAACATTGGTTGGTGCACCACCTGCTTTTTTTAAAAAATTATTTCCATCGCTTAGCGATTTGCCTTTGTCGGTACAAATTAAATCTATCAATGCTTCGCCAATGCAGAGTATTTTGCCCCTGTTGCCCCTGTCCCCTGAAGGGGAACTAAGATTGTTGCTTTCTATTTTTATATCTTTCCTATTAAACTCATAACCCAATTAATATTTTTTTCTTTAACATCGATATTCGCTTTTCCCTATTCAAGGGATAGGCTAATGTCCCATACCACCAGTGGGCAGAATTATTTCATCTGCTTGTTTTTCAGTTTTTATTAAAAGAGTAAGCAATGCTGCTATTAATAAAAATACGCCTGCAAATAATATTGCGTTACCGGGGTTATTATTTAAAAAATATTTTAGAATAAAACCAAAAGTTACTGTTTGTATAAACATCGGTATTACAATCATCATGTTTATAATACCCATGTAAACTCCATATCTTTCTTTGGGTATTTTACTTACCACCATTAAATAAGGTATGCCCATCATACTTGCCCAACCAATACCAAAACCTGTGATTGCAGGGAAAAGAAAATATTTATTTTCTATGAACGGGAATGCCAGTAAGCCAATGCCTGCTAAAATCAAACATCCAAAATGTACCAGCTTGGGTGAATATTTTTTTGCAAACCAAACTAACCCAAATGCACATAAAAAAGTTACAATATTGTACCAGCCATTTACTAAACCAGTCCAGCTAACAGCTTCTTCATATAAAGCAGTATTTTGTTCCGGGGTGGTTTTCCAAACGGATAAAGCAATACTTTTTGAGGAGTTTTGCCAATAGCAAAACAATGCATACCATTGAAATAAATATACTAATGCCAGCTGCCACATTACTTTAGGCATATTTAAAATGGCATCAATAATTTCTATATTTTGTGCAAATAATATTTTTAAGGTAGCATGATTTTCTGCATAGTTCAATACTTTACGAAATAACCCTTTTATAAAAATTGCAGGTATAATTAAAAGTATAATTAGAATATATGCAGCAACAGTTGTGAGGATAGATAAAAAAAACTGTATAGCCGGATGAGGCATACCTTCGTTTTTCTCCCTTAATGCTTTCAGTTCATTTTCTGTTGGTGGAATTTCAGGTGTTTTTCTAATACTCCATAATATTGAGCCGATAGAACAAACTGCACCTAAAAAGAAAGAAGCAAAAACCCACGTAGGTAACTTTCCTGTTTTGCCAATAAAAATCAACGGAAAAATAAATAACGAAACATTAGCCAGCGTTTGCCCGAAGCCGGTAAAAAAACTTTGCGCCTGAAAACCTGTTGGCTGTTGCGATGCATCTAATTTATCTGCAACAAATGCACGGTATGGTTCCATAGCAGTGTTATTGCCTGCATCTAATATCCATAATAAACCTGCTGCCATCCATAATTGACTGCTGAAAGGAAAAAGAAATAATGCAATACTGCAAATCATTGCGCCAATTAAAAAATAAGGTGTTCTTCTGCCCCACTTTACATGCCATGTTTTATCGCTTAATGCTCCAATTATTGGTTGTATAATTAAACCTGTAAGTGGTCCAGCTAAATTTAACCAGGGAATTTCATCGGGCTTTGCACCCAAAAAATCGTAAATAGGATTAACCGCACTTTGTTGTAAACCAAAACTATACTGAATGCCAAAAAAGCCCACATTCATATTTATAATTTGCCAGAAGCTTAAATGCGGTTTTGGTATGGTCATTAGCAATCGTTTTGAAAAAATTGAGAATATCAAATTTACTCAAAACAAATTGCTATCAAATCTGCAAACGATTGTGGTGGATAAAGAAAGGTACAACAGCACTGCATTTGAACAGTTAATACAAAATTGCCCCGGATAAATGTGTAATAGTAATACCAGCAAACCTCATAGATTTATTAAAGCCAGCTTATAATTTGAAAACCGTTATAAATCTGTGAGGTTTATGAGTTGCTTTAAAGTTGAAAGAACACTATTAAAAAAACTATTGTTTTATAAAGACTTTCAATGCCAAATACACCCCATTGGTCCAGCCAAAACCATCTTGCGAAGGATACTCGCCGCCGCCAGCTTCTTTACTCAAATCTTCTACATTATATTTCTCCATCATTTTACCGGTGGCTGCATACACTTTATCGTTTAAACCCAGCCAGCGGTTAGCAATATCTTTTGCCAATATTTTTTCGTTATAATTTTTTAATCCGTTTACAGCAACCCATTGCAATGGCGCCCAGCCATTAGGTGCATCCCATTGCTGGCCTGTATTATTTGTTGTGGTAACTATACCACCCGGTTTTAATAAATATTTTTTTGTTGTTGCGGCAGCCACAGTTGCCTGCGCTGTGTTTGCAATTTTTACATACAAAGGATATAAACCTGCTGCAGTAATATTGTTATTGATAGTGTTTGTTTCAATATTATAATCGCAAAAGAAATTTGCCTTTGCATTCCAGCAATATTTTAAAATGGCGGCTTTTCTTTTTGCTGCCCGTGCAAGCAATGTTTTTTGATTTTTAGTATCCTTATTCAATCCGTAAATTTTTGCTATGGTAATTTCTAAATGATAGAGCAGGCAGTTTAAATCGACGGGTACAATATTGGTGGTTTGAATAGTTGCGATATTTTTTTCATCAGCAAACCAGCGGCTGCTAAAGTCCCAGCCACTCTCTGCACCCGAACGTAAATTTCTGCAGGCAGTTGCTTTTGTTTCGTCTAATATTTTTTTTAATGCCTCCGGCGACGACATTTTTATACGCATCGCCAATTCATTTGCTACACTTTCTGCAACATCATAATCCTCTTTATAACTTTCCTGTCTTGGTTTATCGCTGTTATCATAATATCTGCTCAATAAACTTCCATCAGGCATTTTCACTGCATGGCCTGTGCCTTCAGTTGTTTTGCCTATCCAGTAAGCATATTCTTTTTGCAGTGGTGTAAAATACTTTCCATAAACAGTTTTTCCTTTTATACCTGCCAGTAACTCCACCATCAAACTAAAAAATGGCGGCTGGCTGCGGCTTAAATAATACGTTCGGTTACCATTGGGTATATGGCCATAAGTATCAATAAGATAAGCAAAATTATCCACCATATTTTCAATCATTGCAGTTTCGCCACTTTCTTTTAAACCCAGCATGGTAAAATAGCTGTCCCAGTAATAAATTTCTCTGAACCTTCCGCCGGGTACAATATATGCGTTGGGTAATGGTAATAAAGAAGATGTTTTTATATTTTTATCAGCTTCTCTTTTTAAATTACTCCACAGGTTACGGATGTGGTTAGCCGCATCCAACTCTTTTTTAATATAATTAAATGCAGGTGGTGGAGCAGGCAAATCAAAATTATCCGCCAGAAACTTTTTTAAATTTAAACCCGGCCCTTTTGCCAAACCATAATCGTACATAATATCGCTTACTTTTCTTTTAGGCGTACAATCCACAAAAGTTTTACCATCATTAAAAACCTGTGCCAGTTGTACATCAATAAAAAGCTGGCCATATATTTTATCCGGGGTTGCTGGTTGTTGTGCAATAGTGTTTTTGAATGCCATACACAATACAGCAATGGCAAATAATTTTTTCATACCAGTAAATTTAATACAATACAATAAAATAAATGAATCAATTTAATAAAGCAGGCTAAATACTTTTTTGAAGCAATTAAAAGACAGTTAACAACACAGCAATAAAAAATGCAGGCTAAATAAAAGCTGTAAATATTCTAAAATCTGCAATTCCCCTTTAGGGGTTAGGGGCTTTTTAAATAGCAGTACCAAAACCCAGCACCACTTCATCACCCAGCCACTCTGCTAAATGCTGCGAAATTAATTTACTCTCCACCATAAATCCATCATGCCCGTAATCTGAATCAATTTCTATCATAGTTGCATCTGCAATATGGTTGGCTAAAAAACGCTGCTCTACCAGCGGACAAAGTATATCACTGCTGATACCAATAATTAAAGTGCGTTGTGTAATAGTATTTAAAACCGCAGCTAAATTTCCACCACGGCCACGGGCAATGTTATGACTGTCCATACTTTTTGTAAGCTGCCAGTAAGTATAAGCATTAAAACGCTGTACTAATTTTTCGCCCTGGTAATTAATGTAGGAAGATGCTTTATAATCATCAATTTTTTCTGCATCACTATCTGTTTGCTGCTGCACCATAATACCATAATTGCGATAGGTAAGCATACCTATAGCACGGGCAGCTTTCAATCCTTTTGCACCCGCAGTTGGCGAAGCGGTATTAAAAGTATTATCCGCTTCAATGCTTAAACGCTGTGCAGTATGCGTTGCAATGCCCCATGCACTTTCACTTGCCGATGTTGCCAGCAACAATACATTTTCAATTATATTTTTTTCCATCACACACCATTCCATGGCCTGGTAACCACCCATGCTGCCCCCCATTACTAAAAATATTTTTTCAATGCCCAAATGTTTACGCAATAAAATATGCGCCTGCACCATATCACGTATGGTTACCAGCGGAAAATTATTGTAGTAAGGCTGTTGGGTTTTTGTATCAATACTCAATGGCCCCGTGCTGCCATAACAACTGCCTAAAATATTTGCACAAACAATAAAATATTTTTCCGTATCAATTACATGGTTGCTGCCCACAACGCCATTCCACCAGTCTGCAGCATCACTGTTGGCAGTAAGTGCATGGCATACCCAAACCACGTTGCTTTTATCAGCATTTAATTTGCCGTAGGTGGTATAAGCAATTTCAATTGATGGAAAATTGTAACCGCTTTCTAAAATAAAATTGTCGGTATGTTTAAAGATGTTCATATTGCCCCCATTCCGCCAGCTGGCGGAGAGTTATTCAACGTTTATAATTTTTTTTGCCAATCTTTGGAACTACTATTAAGCTCCATTGGCGTCGCACTCTTGTACATTAAATCTTTATTGAGCTTTAATTATGTTTTGCAAAAAGCACCTGTCGTCCTTACAGGACAATAAGAAACATACATTATTTTTTCTACCCACCTTATGCTCCTGCGGAGCTATTCAAATCAAAATCTTCTTTTCATTCTTCGCTAAGTGCTCTTTCATTTTCCTCTTTAGGTAATAGTGTCTTCTTCTCTTCAATCTCCTCCATTTCCCTTCCCTCCGGGATTCCTGCAAAGGAACTAACGTAGTTCAAGGATGGGTTTTTTTCTCCGCTTGAGGGCAAATAAAATGCAAAGTAAAGGCTTGCAATATTTATATTTGTAAAAATGTTTTAAAATGATTGAAATTAATTTACACCGTGTAAGTGGCGATTTTGGTTTTGAGGCTAAAGATGCCAATGGCCATACCGTACACATGGACAGCAGCGACGAAAGCGGCGGCAATAATTTTGGTGTACGCCCCATGCAAATGTTATTAATGGGTTTGGGTGGTTGCAGTGCTATTGATATTGTAATGATCTTAAAAAAACAACGCCAAACTATTGATGATTTTTCTATAAAAATTACCGGCGAAAGAGAACCGGGTAAAGAACCATCATTGTGGGCCAATGCAAAAATTATTTTTACACTTACCGGAGATATTGATGCCGAAAAAGCTGCCCGTGCCTGCGAATTATCGATGAATAAATATTGCAGTGTTGCAGAAACGTTAAAGAAAAGTGGCACCGAATTGAAATGGGAGTTGGTGGTTAAATAGTTTATTAGTTAACTGGTTAATTGGTAAAGCAGCAGCATTCAATTTTTTACTATGGAATATACTTTAGAAAAACTTGAGATTTATCAGCAATCCGAAGTTTTTTCAGACGTAATTTGGAATTTAGTTGATACATGGAATTATTTTCAAAAAGATACTATTGGCAAGCAGATTACCAGGTCAGCTGATTCTATTTCAGTAAATATTGCAGAAGGCTATGGTCGATTTTATTATAAAGAAAGCAAACAATTCTATTTTTATTCAAGAGGATCTTTGCTGGAGACAAAAGCATGGCTCGGCAAATGCAAAAGAAGAGGCATTATAGAAATAACCAAAGCTGAAGAGTTAATAATCGAAACAGAAAAATTATTACTCAAATTAAATGCATTCATCAAATTTATTTCAAAATCAAGCATACACAACAGCCCGCCATCCAAACCCAAATAAACTAAACAACTAATTGGCCAAAGCCAGCAACCCCTAATAAACCAATTACCCAGTTAACCAATAAACTAATAAACAAGTTAACCAATTAACAACGCATGAACCCAATTACAAAAGCCATTCGCATACAAACCGACCGTACCAATGAAATGGAACACAGTACCCCATTATTTTTAACCAGCAGTTTTTGTTTTGATGATGCGGAAGATATGAGGGCTGCTTTTGCAGATGAAAGCAATGATAATATTTACAGCCGTTTCAGCAACCCCGGTGTGCAGGAATTTACAGATAAAATGGCAGCATTGGAAGGTGCCGAAGCCGGTTATGCCACTGCAACAGGTATGGCTGCAGTGTTTGCCTCTTTTATGGCGCTGTTAAAAAAAGGCGATCATTTAATTGCATGCAGTTCGGTTTTTGGCAGTACGGTTACAGTGCTTAATAAATATTTACCCAACTATGGTATTGAAGTAAGTTATGTTAGTGCCAATGATCCTGCAAGCTGGCAAGCAGCCATTAAGCCCAATACCAAAATGATTTATTTAGAAACGCCTACCAACCCCGGTTTGGATATTATAGATTTGGATTTTGTGAGTAAGCTGGCAAAGCAACATAACATTTTATTAAATGTAGATAATTGTTTTGCCACCCCGGTAAACCAACGGCCAATAGATTTTGGTGCCGACCTTGTAATTCATTCTGCCACCAAATGGATTGACGGGCAAGGCAGGGTGTTAGGTGGTGTTGTAGTGGGTAAAAAAGAATTGATACAACAAATTTATTTATTCTGCCGCAGCACGGGCCCGGCATTATCTCCTTTTAATGCATGGGTGCTAAGTAAAAGTTTAGAAACACTGGATGTACGTATGGAACGCCATGCAAGTAATGCATTGCATATTGCAAAAGCACTGGAAGGTCATGCAAAAATAAGCTGGCTGAAATATCCTTTTTTACAAAGCCATCCGCAACATGCCATTGCCATTAAGCAAATGAAAAATGGTGGCGGATTAATCAGTTTTAATTTAAGTGGTGGTTTAGAAAGTGGCCGTACATTTTTAAATAATTTAAAAATGCTATCGCTTACGGCCAACCTTGGCGATACAAGAAGCATTGCTTCTCACCCTGCAAGTACCACACATGCCAAACTTACCGAAGAAGAAAGATTAGCGGTTAATATTACACCGGGCTTAATCCGAATTTCTGTTGGGCTGGAACATGTGGATGATATTTTAGGGGATATTTTGGGGGCGTTGGAGAAATGTTGAGGTACAATAAAATAGATTGTATGAAAAAAAATAACAAGCGTTTTTCTGAATATGAATCTAGAAAGGTAAAAGGTATTACTTTAGATGAATTAGAAAACAATGCAAGACAGTCTTACAAAAAAAGAAAGCGGCATTGGATATTAATGATACCAATAAAAAATATTTAGCCGGTTTAAAAATGACTGAGATTGCTGATAAACAACCCAAGTTTGAAATTAGTGATGAAGAGATAATTACTATGCTGAAGGAAGACGAAAACGGCATTTACAAAAAACAGTATTAGAAATGTTTCTTGTGACACGAAACATGGTAAAGAGATTCTTTTACTTTGCAAATAAAAAAGAGTCTAAAATCATTTGTCCAATGGTTCCTAATTTGCCTTTCTCAGAACTAAAAGTAATTACGAAAGCTTTTTCGTCTTTAATGAAATAATACTGTTGAGTTTTTAGTTTAAAAATTCCATATTCCATTTCAAAAGTTAACTTGTAATACTCACTTGAGCCACTCCTCATTTTAATTGCATTAAAGTCTTTTAAATCTATTGCATTTTTCCTTATTTGGTTTTCAGAAATTTGTGCATATTTTTCCAGATCCATATTTTGCCCAATCAAATCTTGAATGATTAG
Organism: uncultured Chitinophagaceae bacterium; assembly: GCA_963741535.1. Lineage (GTDB taxonomy): Bacteria > Bacteroidota > Bacteroidia > Chitinophagales > Chitinophagaceae > Ferruginibacter. Next base: position 415,978 of record CAVUIP010000018.1, on the reverse strand, counting down.
ATTTACATTTTCACTAAACCTATCTGTATCATTTTCTTGGGGTGAAAAAATAGCAAGCTCTATTCCATTCAATCTTGAAGTATCAATTTTCCAATCAGATGGATATTCAATAGCGTAATTCCCTTTTGAATACTTTACTCTTTGGAAAGTATCATTAATTTGAGCATGACTTGAAATTGTGAGAATAATAAAAGTTAGAGTTAGAAATAGTTTCATGAAGTATTTTTTAAATGGTACAGGCACACAAATATATACAAGTTCTCAATCTGAAAATAAATTGATGACAATTTATTTTCAGGAAAACACAATTAAAGTTCCCCAATGGTATACGGTACAAGTGAGTGACACAACGATGCTGCCATAAAAATCATAAATGCTGGTCCAAAAAAATTAAAATGCAAAGCATTATTATTCCGCCTCATCTCTCCACTCTTCTTCTAAAATACTCATCTCTACCAAACTCCACCACTGGCCTTTAAATAATAAACAATCACGGCTGGTGCCTTCAATTACAAGGCCGGCTTTTTTATAACAACTGATAGCGGCTTTATTAAAATCGTACACGCCTAAAGCAATCCGGTGCAGTTGTAAATCGGTAAAACCAATTTTTAAAACAGCACTTACCATTTGCCTGCAATAGCCTTTGCCCTGTTGCGTGGGATCAACTAAAACCCTTGTTATACGCCCTGCTTTATTTTTTTTGCTGATGCCGCCTAAAGATATATGCCCAATAACATTTCCTGTTTCATCATCAATGGCTTTATAAACAAATGCCTCGGATTTGCTGATGTCATTTACATCCTCCATGTACCATTCTAAACTTTTTGGTTTAAGCGGAAAACTGAATAATCCCCCGGACCAGTTCATTAAAGTTTCTTCATCCTTTATCCATTCAATCAGTTGTGTAAAATCATCGCTGTTAAAGTATTCTAATGTAATCATGCCTGCTTTTGTTGGGCTGCAAGGTATAACTAAGGATGATAACAAAAGAGAAATATGATTCAAATAAAAAAGGAGCACTTAAAAATACTCCTTTTAAAATTTTTTGTTTTTGTTATTGCTAACTTACTGAATGATCTTCTTCCACTAAAGGTTTTTTTCCAAAGAATTTTTTAATACCTGCCCATACTGCAATAACGCCGATTAAAATAAATTTCCAGGCACCAAGAAAAAACTTACCGAGTACAGCCCAAAAGCCAACTTTTAATAATACTTTACCGGCTACCAATCCACCAATTGTCCATGCAGCCACATTATCAGTTTTAGAATCAAAATCTTTGTATGTATTGCCTTCGGTAAATGAAGGTATGGCCAATACTTTATCAATATCTTTTTTTACTGAATCCAGTTCGCTCATTGATGCAACAGCATTCATTGATAACACACCTTTTCTTCCTAAAATTCGTACTTCGTAGTTTAAAGTATTATCATCCTGCCCTGCAAAATGCAAATTTTTTGCCCAATGCAACACCTTATTAGTTTTATCGTAAAATGGTTTTGATGCCCAGCCAATCATATTTATTGCCGGATAGCCCTGTGCAGTTCTGCTTTTGTTTTCATCTACTTCTTCCTTTTGCATATTTTTCAACAAGTCGTCGTAATTTGTTTTATCTGCATCTTCATCTTTTACAAATCCCATAGGGTCGTAAGTAATAATAAAAGCGTAAGATTTTTCTCCAAACGGGCCGGAGCTTTCGGGAAATATCATTCCCAAAATACCGGTTTGCGGCGGGTTACCCCACACGTCAGTTAGTATGTAATTACTTTGCGCTGCATTTAAATACTTAAAGCCCGGCGGCACATTTAATTTAGCAATACCATTTGATAAAGCAATTATACCGGTTTCATACTTCATGGCATTGTCAATAGAATCTACCAATTTTTGCTGCCTTTCAACAGCAAGTGAAAGAGAATCTTTAGTACCTTTTGCAAACAAAATAGTGGAGAAGAAGAGTATTGAAATAATACTCAGCATGATTTTTTTCATAACAGTACGTTTTGGTTTAATAATAAAGAAAAGGTAAATAAATGAAAAAAAGAAATTAATAACTGAATATTTCTGCTTATTAATTAAGAAAGTGGAAACTTATTAATGATCATTCAACGGCAACCCTTTTTTCTGAAACTCCACCCAGTTTAAATATTCGGGTGCTACACGGTGTTCTTCCATAGTAATGCAATCATCAACCGGGCAAACAAGTTCACACAAATTACAGCCTACACATTCTTCTTCTTTAATGGTGTAGGTGTTATAAGGTTTACCAAATTGTAAATTAATGGATTGATGAGAAGTATCTTCGCAGGCAATATAACATAGGCCGCAGTGGATACATTTATCCTGATTTATTTTTGCAATGTGGTGATAGTTGATGTCGAGGTCTTCCCAATGCGTAATAGTATCAACTGATTTACCAATAAAATCTAAAAGTGTTTTAAAACCTTTTTCATCCATCCAGTTATTTAATCCTTCAATCATATCTTCCACAATTCTAAAACCATGTTTCATTGCAGCGGTGCACACCTGTACGTTAGTGGCGCCAAGCAGCATAAATTCTACCGCATCTTTCCAGGTGCTTATTCCTCCAATGCCGCTGATGGGAACTTTTTTAGTTAACTCATCCTGTGCAATGGTGGTTAAAAATTTTAATGCAATGGGTTTTACTGCAGGGCCGCAGTAGCCGCCAAAAACAGATTTACCTGCTACATAAGGATTGGGAACTAATGTATCCAAATCAACACCGGTTACATTGATTGAATGGTGTTAATTAATGACAATGCATTGGTTCCTGCTTTTACTACCGATCTTCCGGTGGGCACCACAGAATGTACATTGGGTGTAAGTTTTGTTATTACTGGCAGTGTTGCTTTTTCCATTACCCACTCTACTACCATGCAGGCAATTTCAGGGTCTTGCCCCACGGCGGCGCCCATGCCACGTTCCGTCATTCCATGCGGACAACCAAAATTTAATTCAAAACCATGTGCGCCGGTATCTTCACATTTTTTTATTAATTCGTGCCAGCTGTTTTTATCATTGTCGGCCATTAGTGAAATAATCATTGCCCTGTCGGGAAATAATTTTACACACTCTGCAATTTCTTTTAAATTTATTTCCAGTGGCCTGTCGCTGATGAGTTCAATATTATTAAAACCCATTACTCTTTGCCCGCCATAATCTACAGCGGAATATCTGGACGAAACATTTTTTACCTGGCTGCCCAGGGTTTTCCAAACTACGCCACCCCAGCCGGCTTCAAAAGCACGGAGTACATTATATTTTTTATCGGTAGGCGGCGCACTCGCCAACCAAAATGGGTTGGGAGATTTTATGCCGAGGAAGTTTGAAGTTATGTTTGCCATTTTTTACGCCAAGATGCAAAGGAGCAAAGACGCTAAATTTTATAAGTTATTTACAATTCGATCAATGTAATATTTTTTTCACGCCAAGATGCAAAGGAGCAAAGACGCTAAATTTTATGTGTTAGTTTACAATTTTTTCACGCAAGACGCTAGGAAAGGCGCTAAGTTTTATAAGTTATTTACAATTCTATGCATACCATCTTTAATAAAGTTTACATTAAAATTTATAAGTAAACCCAGTTTCAGATTCGTTAATTTTAAATAAGTCAATAATTGTTTATAATGTACAGGTGCTAAAGTTTCAATCTGATTTCAATTCAATAATTACTTTGTTATCAATTATTATATCAGCTCTAAAACCAATGTCTAATTTTATTGTTATGTATTATAGAATTCTTGTTGCTTATAAATGGCACCCCTTCCGGTTTTGCTTCATTGTAACAAAATTTTTTGTAAACATTTCAAATAAATCTAGCCCATATTTCTTATGTACTTTAAAACATAAGTCATACAACTAATTCTTGATATTTCATTTTCAGTTTGAATTCGAAACCAAATTACGTCTTACTAACTTAGCGCCTTGGCGTGAAAAATATGATTAAAATTGCAGCTGCTCCATCCTTCCCTGCCTGCACTGCATCTACTACTTCTTTACCGCCATTCACTGCATCGCCACCTGCAAACACGCCTTTAATATTTGTTGCACAATTATTAATTACAATTTTTCCATTCCTATTAATTATTCCATTATCAATTATCAATTGTTCAAAAGGCATTTGGCCTGCGGCTTTAATTACCATATCTACATCCAGAGAAAATGTTTCGCCTGTTTCTTCGGGGCTTCTTCTGCCGCTGGCATCGGGTTCGCCCAATTGCATAACATTGCAAATAATTTGGGTTACTTTTCCATTAACTCCTTTTAATTCTTTAGGCGAAGCCAACCAGATTATTTTACAGCCATCTAACATTGCGATATCCAGTTCGTGTTGTGTGCAGGGCATTTCTTCCTGCGTTCTTCTGTAGAGCATCGTTACTTCTTTTGCACCTAAACGTTTGGCCTGTGTAGCAGCATCAATGGCCGTCATACCCATACCAATTACAGCAACTTTATCCCCCACAGGAATTGCTGGAAAACCTTTATCTCTTAAATCGTAAATAAATTTTATTGCATCTTCCACGCCTTCTAAATCTTCGCCGGGAATATCTAATTGTCTTGCCAAGCCAACTCCAATACCGAGATACACCGCATCATAATTTTTTTGTAATTCAGCCAAAGAAATGTTTTTTCCTAATTCCTGGTTGTATTTAATTTCTATGCCGCCGAGCGACAAAATATAATTCACTTCGTCTTCGCAAAACTGCGGTGTTACTTTATAAGCTGCAATGCCGTAAGTCATCAGGCCACCGCTTTTACTTTCTTTCTCGTAAATAGTTACATCAATTCCTTCTCTTGATAAAACATGGGCACAACTTAACCCTGCCGGGCCTGCGCCAACAACTGCTACTTTGCCCCCATCCCCTCCTTCCGCTGTCAGGATAAATTCCGGGGAGTTATTCGAAGTGTCTCTTTTTTTTCGTTCAAATAATTGCCAGTTATTTTTCATGGCGATTTCTGTACTATAGCGTTGTAGTTTGGCAATAGGTATTGGTGGCTCGTCCATTAAATTAAAAACACAACTGCCTTCGCATAATTTTTCTACCGGGCACACTTTGCTGCAACCGGCTCCCATAATGTTGGATAAAAAAATAGTGTGGGCACTGCCTTTAATATTATCGGTAACAATTTGTTTGATGAACTTAGGAACATTAATTCCTGTGGGGCAACTTTTAATGCAGGGTGCATCGTAACAAAATAAACATCGGTTGGCTTCTACCTGTGCAGCATTGTATGTTTCAAACGGCGGATGAATATCGCTGAAGTTTTCGGCGTATTGTTCGGTTGATAATCTGTTATTTAAAATTGCCATGAACTGTAATTAATTTTTACGCTTAGATAAAAGTTCAATATTGGTATGCCGCTGAAAGGATTGCGACGCAACGATGATGCCATGAAAAATAAATGTTGGTATCAAAAAAACCTCACCCCAACCCCTCTCCAAAGGAGAGGGAACTCGAATTTGGCATCTTCTCATTTCATACAGTATTCGCTTCAATCTTCTCCATTTCTCTCCCCTTCGGGGAGGATAGGTGGGGCTACAACTCCGTCATCTTCCCATAAGTCTCCGGCCTTCTGTCTCTAAAAAATTGCCAGACACTTCTTACTTCTTCAATCATATCCAAATCAAAATCGGCAATTAATAATTCATCTTTGTCTTCGCTGGCCTGTGCAAAAATTTGCCCTCGTGGATCTACAAAATAACTGCTGCCATAAAACTTACCAAGGTTCCAGGGTTTTTCTTCGCCCACACGATTGATGCAACCCATAAAATATCCGTTGGCTGCGGCGTGTGCAGGCTGCTCCAGTTTCCATAAATATTGTGAGAGGCCGGCAACAGTTGCAGATGGATTGTAAACAATTTCTGCGCCATTTAATCCTAAACATCTGGCACCATCAGGAAAGTGGCGATCGTAACAAATGTACACACCAACTTTTGCATACTTTGTTTGAAACACAGGATAGCCAAGGTTTCCGGGCTTAAAGAAAAATTTTTCCCAAAAACCAGATGTATGAGGGATATGATTTTTTCTGTATTTGCCCAGGTAAGTTCCATCGGCATCAATTACTGCAGCGGTATTGTATAACACTCCCGCCTGTTCTTTTTCATAAACAGGAACTATGATAACCATGTTATATTTTTTGGCATAGGTAGCCATCAAATCTGTTGTAGGTCCGGGAACAGTTTCTGCACTCTCGTACCATTTTTTATCCTGCCCCGGGCAAAAATATGGTGTGTTAAAAATTTCCTGCAGGCATAAAATCTGCACGCCTTTTTTTCCGGCTTCTTCAATTAAAGGAATATGTTTTTGCACCATGGCATCAACAATTTCTTTGATTGTTCCTTCGCCTTCTGTTTTGGGTAACGACATTTGAATGAGACCTGATTTAATGATTCTTGGCATAGTTTGTTTAGTTTGTATCGCAAAGACGCTAAGGAAATAAGGCGCAACAAAAGCCTTATACATTTCTTTGCTACTTTGCGTCTTTGCGTAAAAGTTTAAATTTTGTTTTCTACTTTACTTCGTTTTATAAATTTACCAAATCCTTTTTCAATTTTGCATTCATTATTTTCAATGGCAACCTGCCCTCTCAGCAAAACTGTTTTTACTTTGCCCGTTACTTCCCATCCTTCATAACCGCTGTAATCTACATTCATGTGGTGGGTTTTTGCAGAGAGTGTATGTTTTTCGTTAGGGTCAAAAATTACTATATCAGCATCACTGCCCACGGCAATAGTTCCCTTGCGTGGAAACATGCCAAATATTTTTGCAGGATTGGTACAGGCCACTTCCACATATTTATTCAAGTGTGATTTTATTTTTTACCACACCTTCGCTGAATAATAATTCCATACGGTTTTCTATTGCAGGATGACCATTGGGTATTTTACTAAAATCTTCTTTGCCCATTAATTTTTGTTCCCATTTAAAAGGGCAATGATCTGTTGCCACCACCTGTACCAAACCCTGGTTAATGCCTGCCCATAAAGTTTGCTGGTCTTTCTTTTCTCTCAGTGGCGGGCTCATTACCCATTTGGCACCTTCAAAATTATTTTCGTACAGCGATGCATCTAAAATTAAATATTGAATACAGGTTTCTACAAAAACTTTTTGATTTCGCTTTGGTTGCATTGCGTACGGCATTCAATGCACCTTCGCAGGTAAGGTGAACAATATAACCGGGGCAACCGGTGTAGTTACTCATATCTGCAAAACGTTCGCTGGCTTCGGCTTCCGTAACTTCTGGCTGAGAAAGATAATGATAGAGCGGAGAAAGTTTTCCTTCGCCTCGTGTTTTTGTGTAAGGTAATCAATCATGTCGCCATTGGTGGCATGTACATTTATTAAACCGCCGTGTTTTTTTACTTCTTCCATCAGGCCAATCATCTGGCGGTCATCAATCATTAATGCACCTTTATACGCCATAAAAGTTTTAAAAGAAGTGATGCCTTCTTTTTCTATAAAATCTTTTATTTCTTTTTTTGTATCGTCATTAAAATCGGTAACGGCCATGTGAAAACTATAATCACCTACGCAATTATTATCGCTCCTGCTTTTCCATTCATCCAATGCAGCATGCAAACTGTTCCCTTGTTTTTGCAAAATAAAATCTATCACCATGGTGGTGCCGCCAAACAATGCAGCTCTTGTGCCGGTTTCGTAATTGTCGCTGGAATAAGTTCCCATAAAAGGCATATCTAAATGTACATGCGGATCTATTCCTCCGGGAAAAACTAATTTGCCTGTGGCATCAATAACTTTATCAGCCTTTACATTTAGATTTTTACCGATGGTTGAAATGGTTTCGCCTTCGATAAAAATATCGGCTACATAATTATCTGTAGCTGTGATGATGTTTCCATTTTTAATTAAGACAGACATAATTATGTATTATTTATGAGATTTCAAATTTGAGCCCTCAAATTATTTTATTTTTCAACTTGATGTCACAATTTACGATATCATATTTAGTGCTGATCTATCATCACAAATTATGATGATAGATCATTTCTTAAATCCAATCTTCTCTCTTTTTTCCCAGTTTATTTTTTTTACTTTTTCTTCTTCCTTTTCATCCAGCATATTTTCAAGAGCATCATAAATGCTGCTTAACTGTACATCATGTTCATCAATCCTTTCCTTCAATTCTTTTACTAAATTTAAAATACCTGCATTTTTATTGGCAAATTTCTTTAAAGCAATAAAAGCTCTTACAATAGCAATATTCATCTTTCTTGCTTTCGGGCTTTTTAAAATACTGGCAAGCATAGTAACGCCGTGTTCAGTAAAGGCGTATGGTAAATATTTTGCACTACGATGTTTTATTGAACTCATCACAAATTGTGATGAGTTCCTTCTAGTTGCATCTTCAACCAGTATAACCTGTAATGACAGAATCTCTTTCCACTCTTTAGTGGTAAGTTTAAACATAAAGTCTTTGGGGAAACTTGCTGCATTTCTTTTTACAGCCTGATTAAAAACTCTTGTTTCAACTCCATACAGTTGTGCCAGGTCAAAATCAAGCATAATCTTATCTCCTCTCACTTCATAAATTTTATCTTGTATTACCTGAACTTTCATTGCTTAGTATTTTTCATTAATAAAAGATAAACAATTCCACTAACAATAAACCCAACAAACCATGCATAATGATACAGCTCCGAAATCCATTGAGGGAATGCAGTTGATGATACCAATTTTATCTGCAATAAAAACCCGGGAACATTTGGCAAAATACCAAAAAGCAATGCAATAATTGCGTTTGAATTAAACCCATTGCCATAACTGTAACTGCCGCCATGTTTATACAAATCATCAGCTATTAAATTTTTCTTTCTTATAAAAAAATAATCTGCAATCATAATGCCGCCAACAGGGCCAAGCAAACTGGAGTATGCCACCAGCCAGGTAAAAATATAACCATCGGGGCTGGCAATTAATTTCCACGGAAAAATTAAAATACCAATGATACCGGTTATGTAACCGCCGGTTTTAAAACTTATTTTATTGGGAGATAAATTAGAAAAATCATTTGCAGGGCTTACAATATTTGCTGCAATGTTTGTTGCTAAAGTAGAAATGATAATTCCTATCATAGCAAAACTTACCATCATTTTATTTTCAAAACGGCCGGCCAGTTTTACAATATCCCACTCGGTGTTGCCATAAATTATTGCAGTGGCAGATGTAACTACTACACCTATAAATGCAAACAAAGTCATGCTTGGTGCAAGGCCAATTATTTGTCCGTTTATTTGTGCTTTTTGATTTTTTGCATAACGTGTAAAATCGGGAATGTTTAAAGACAGTGTTGCCCAAAAACCCACCATGCCTGTTAATGCAGGAAAAAAGAATTTAAAGAAAGATGGCGTGTCTGCAAATTTTGAAGGCTGATCTAAAATTGGCCCTAAACCTTTTGCCGCAGTAATAGCCCAGAATAATAATGCCAATGCAGCCAAGGGTAAAAAAATGGCTTTAAATACTAATAATTTTTTTATGCTTTCTACACCCAGGTAAACGATAAACATATTGAGCAACCAAAAAATAAAAAAACAAATTAAGGGTAATACCTGCGGAAAAAGACCGGTGAGATTTATTTCTTCCAACGAAGGATTCCATGCCCGAAGAATATTATAAAGCGATGCGCCACCGATCCATGTTTGAATACCAAACCAACCGCATGCAACAATTGCTCTTAACATTGCAGGAATATTGGCGCCCTTTGTACCAAAACTTGCTCTTGCTAAAACAGGAAATGGAATACCATATTTTGCACCGGCATGTCCGTTTAAAATCATTGGGATTAATACAATGGCATTACCCAAAAAAATAGTAAGGATTGATTGCCACCAGTTCATACCGCCCTGAATCAATGAACTTGCCAGCATGTAAGTTGGTATGCACAAACTCATGCTTATCCAAAGTGCTGCGTAATTCCAGGTGCCCCAGGTTCTTTTCTCTGGAGGAATGGGTGCAAGGTCTTCGTTGATTAAAGCCCCCCTGCCCCCCAAAGGGGGGTTCCTGGAGTCTGCATTTTTTGAACTAATGTTATACATTCTTAAAATATAAATTATAGGGTTCTTAAGTCCCCCTTCGGGGGATTTAGGGGGCTTCCGCAATTTTTATCGCTTCGCTGATGATAGCCAGCCCTTCATCAATCTGTTCTTTTGTAACACAAAGTGGTGGTGCAATAAAAATATAATTCCAGCGCACAAATGTGTACATGCCCAGTTCTTTAATTTTTGCAGCCACTTTATTCATCACAACCATTTCATCTGGCTTGGCATTAAAAGGCGCCATGGGTTCTTTTGTTGTTCTGTTTTTTACCAGTTCAATACAACCCAATAAACCGGTGTTTCTAAAATCGCCAATAGAGGGATGTTTCTGTTTTCAATTCTTCAACCTGTTGCTTCTATATATTTCCCCATGGCCGCTGCATTGGCAATCATATTATCATCTTCATAAATTTTAAGTGTTTCCAACGCTGCAGCACAGCCCACTGGCATGTGCACTGAATAGGTTAAGCCCAATGCATCAATGGTTTATCATCATATTCCGCTGCAATTTTATCACTTACGTCAAACAGCCAAAAGGTAAATAACCAGCAGTTAATCCTTTTGCTATTGCAATCATATCCGGAACCATATCATGATTTTGAAAACCAAACCATTTGCCTGTTCTGCCAAAGCCACTCATTACTTCATCCATAATTAATAAAATGCCATGCTTATCGCAAATTTCTCTTACTGCTTTTAAATAACCCGCGCGGGTATTTTAAACAACCGGATGATCCGCTTTCGCCTTCCAGTAAAATGGCTGCAATATTTTCCGGCCCTTCATAATCAATCATTCTTTCTACATGGCTGGCAACCGACTCTTTTAATAAATTTTCATTCGCCATATTCCCAGCGGTATCAATAACGGATATTCCAATGAACAAAATTTGGCGCCTGCTGACTATCTACCGGCAATTTTCTTGGATCGCCGCCTGGCAGTCATTGCACCAATAGATGGCCCATGATAAGACTTGATATACGGCATAATTATTTTATGGCGGCCGGTGTATAATCTTGCCAGTTTAATGCCATTTTCTATTGATGTTGCACCACAAATAGTGAAAAAAGATTTGTTCAAACCACTCAGGAGCAAATTGCGGCCAATTTTTTACCCAACTCACCACGTACTTTGGTTACACAACTTGGCGTTACATAACTTACTTCCTGCATTTGCCTTACCACTGCATCGGTTATACGTTGGTTGCCATGACCAATATTTACATTCATCAAGCCCCGATGAAAAATCGATGTAACGTTTATCATCGTAGTCATATAAATAAACACCTTCGGCACGTTTTACTGCAATGGGTGCAATGCCTTTTTGTTTGCTCCAGCTGAATAAAGTGTAATCCAAATTATTTTGGATTATTTCTGTTGCTTCGGATAATGTTTTTGTACTCATGGTTTTAATTTTTTTGAACCCAGCTTTGGTAATTCTATTTTAGTTCATTGGCGTCGCACTCTTGTACAATATGCCTTTACTGATCTTTAATTATGTTTTATTTAAGGTGTTTTGTTTTTCTAATATCACCCCTTCGGGGTTTTGTTTCATTATAATTTCCAATTGCTATATTAATGTCAGCCCTTCAGGCTTTGTTTATAAAATTAGTTCTATAAAATTCAAAATACTTTTGTTTTCAATCACGAAGGAATGGCATTAATATAGAAAACCATTTTATCAATAATACACCAACCCCGAAGGAGTGGCATTAATATAGAAAACATTCCGACATTAATACCCAACCCCAAAGGGGTGTAATTAATATAGAGACCCATTGTCATTAATACGCAAACCCCGAAGGGGTGACATTAAAAAACCCTACATCAATCTATAACACCATCATCCCTCCTCAATCATAAAATTCAAACAAATATTTTTCTTCGAAAGGAATATCAAATTTTTTTAAGAACCCCATATACTCTTGTTTAAATGTTTTCTTCTTATGATGTTCCTTTTGATTTTTGATATACTCAATAACATTTCCAAAATTAGATTGCGAATAAGAAAATGCACCATAACCTTCTTGCCACGAAAACTTTTGTTTTAAAAATTGTTTCTCATTAATAAAATTGCTGGAATTATTTTTAATATCTCTTATTAAATCTGAAATCTTCATTGCTGGTTTTAAACCCACCAGTATATGAACATGATCTTGCATACCATTTACTGCTAAAGATTTTTGCTCTTTACCTTCCACAATGCCGGCAATGTATTTATACAATTCTTCCTGGAAGGCAGGCTTAATCATATTCTCCCTGCCTTTTACTGCAAAAACATATTGAATGTAAATTTGAGAAAATGTACCGGGCATATTATTTGGTTTTAGTGATATATTTTTTATGTTAACCTCTGGATTATGTTTTAGCATATGCCATAACCAACTATCTAATATCACCCCTTCGGGGTTTTCCCACATTCATTAACTGATTGTCTATATTAATGTCAGCCTTTCAGGCTTTGCTAATACAAATAAAAAAGATCAAGCTTAATAAATTAACTACCTGCAAATGCTGTAACAACCTAAGTTCCCCTTTAGGGGACAGGGGCATTAACTCATCCAATTCACCCCCGCCTCTGCATTCCATTTCACTGTGCTCTTCTTCAACTTCGTCCAAAATTCAATAGAACTTTTGCCGGTAATATCTCCCACACCAAATTTGCTTTCATTCCATCCACCAAAACTAAAAGGCTCACGGGGCACGGGCACTCCCACATTTACACCAATCATTCCTGCGCTGGCCTTATCAATAATATATCTTGCCATGGCACCATTTTGTGTAAACACACTGGCGGCATTACCATAAGGGTTTGCATTTTCAATTGCTAATGCTTCGTCCACAGTGTTCGTACGCATAATAGAAATTACAGGTCCAAAAATTTCTTCTGTTGCCACACTCATTTGTGGTGTAACAAAATCTATAACGGTGGGGCCAACATAAGTGCCGTTTTCTTTTCCTTTTACTTTTGTATTGCGGCCATCCACTAAAATTTTGGCGCCATCTCTTTCTGCTTCGCCAATAAATTTTTCTATTCTTTGTTGCGATGCTTTATTAATTACAGCACCTAAATTTTCTCCGGGAATAATTTTCCGGGCTTCGTCACAAATTTTATCAATGATGGCATCTACATTACCCACACCAATCATAGCGCTGGCGGCCATGCAGCGCTGGCCTGCACAGCCGCTCATACTTGCGGCAACATTTTGCGCCGTCATGCCGGGAATGGCATCGGGCAAAACCATCAAATGATTTTTTGCACCACCTAATGCCAAACATCTTTTATAATTTGATGTAGCTCGTTGATACACAATTTTTGCAACTTTAGTACTGCCCACAAATGAAACGGCTTCAATACCCGGATGATCGCATATAGCATTTACAATTTCATCATCGCCATGCACAATATTAAAAACGCCATCAGGTAAGCCTGCTTCTTTTAAAAGTTCTGCCAATCTTCCGCAACTTAATGGCACTTTTTCTGATGGTTTGATGATCATACAATTTCCTAAAGCAATAGCATTTGGCATTGTCCAGTTAGGTACCATGCTCGGAAAGTTAAAAGGAACGATGGATGCCACAACTCCCAGTGGCACATGCTCTGTTCTGCATTCAACTCCTTTGCTTACTTCCAGTAATTCGCCGGTAATTAACTGTGGCAGCGACGTTGCAAATTCGGTAAGTTCAATACACTTTTCAATTTCTGCAACCGATTCGCTGTATGTTTTACCATTTTCTTCGCTGCACAATTCTGCCAGTTCTTTTAAATTTTTTTCTAATAAAGTTTTGTAGCGGAAAAAAACCTGTACTCTTTCTTTAATAGGCGTTTTACTCCATGCAGGAAATGCGGCTTTGGCAGCTTTAACGGCATCATCTAAATCTTTTGCTGATGACATAGGAACTGTTGATAATAAATTGCCATCGACAGGTGAAATTACTTCCATTGTTTTGGTAGAAGAGGCGGCTACAAATTTACCGTTGATATAATTTTTTAGTGCAGGATATTTCATAATCACATTTATTTTATCAAAAATTAAAGAAAATAAATGGATTATACTTAAATATTATTGAAAATTAAGGGAGAGAAATAAATAAATATAATTTTTACTGAAAATCTAAATAAAAAAAAACAGGTCAGTTTGTGACCTGTAAATTATTCATCCATTATTTTTTTGCGTGATGGAATATTAAATGTAACGGTTAACAATATTTTCCATGAATTCCTGTTTACCGCTAATTGTTTTTGGTTCGCCCTGCTCAATAGCATAAGCCCTTAAATCTTCCAGCGATAATTTCCCATCTTCAAAATCTTTTCCTTTACCACTGTCAAAACTTGCATAGCGTTCTGTTCTAATTTTTTTGAATTCTGATTTTTGTAACACATTATCTGCCGTTATTAATGCCCTTGCAAAAACATCTATGCCGCCAATATGTGCATGAAATAAATCTGCTGAATCCGTGCTGTTTCTCCTGATCTTTGCATCAAAGTTTATACCGCCGCCTTTAAAGCCACCTGCCTTCAGCAATACCAGCATACATTCTGTTAATTCATTTATATCTGTTGGAAACTGGTCGGTATCCCAACCGTTTTGATAATCGCCACGGTTGGCATCCATTGACCCTAATAAACCTGCATCAACAGCCACCTGCATTTCGTGTTGCATAGTATGGCCGGCTAATGTTGCATGGTTCACCTCTATATTCAAACTAAAATCATTTAATAAATCATACTGCCTTAAAAAACCAATCACCGTTTCGCAATCATAATCGTATTGGTGTTTGCTGGGTTCACATGGTTTTGGTTCAATAAAAAATTGTCCCTTAAATCCATTTTTTCTTCCATAGTCTTTTGCCGTGTGCAAAAATTTAGCAAGATGTTCTTTCTCTCTCTTCAAATTAGTATTCAGCAAGCTCATGTATCCCTCACGGCCACCCCAAAAAACATAATTTTCCCCGCCTAAATTAACAGTAGCATCCAATGCTGCTTTTACC
This sequence comes from uncultured Chitinophagaceae bacterium, assembly GCA_963741535.1. Classification (GTDB taxonomy): domain Bacteria; phylum Bacteroidota; class Bacteroidia; order Chitinophagales; family Chitinophagaceae; genus Ferruginibacter. The sequence continues at coordinate 400,916 of CAVUIP010000018.1, read as the reverse complement.
TGTGCTGCACCATGTGCTAATACATGAAAATCAGGATTAGTAGCAGCACCATTCATGTATCTTTTGTTTGAAAACATATTGGCAGTACCCCATAATAATTTTACACCGCTTGCTTTTTGTTTTTCTTTAAAATAAGCAGTGATGGCATGTAAACGTTTTTCATTTTCATTTATATCGTTAGTATAATCTACTGCATCCACATCATGAAAACAATAATAGGGCAAGCCCAGTTTTGTAATAAATTCAAATGCTGCATCTGCCTTATCTTTTGCTCTTTCTACTGCATCTGTTTTTTCGTTCCAGGCAAATAAATGTGTAGGCTCACCAAATGGATCTGCACCGCTGCCGCAGAAGCTGTGCCAGTAAGCGCATGCAAAGCGTAACCATTCTTTCATTGGTTTACCTGCTACTATTTTATTTTCATCGTACCAGCGGTAAGCCAATGGGTTATCTGTATCAAGGCCTTCAAATTTTATTTGACCTATGCCTTTAAAAAATTCTTTTTGTCCGGTTGTTATTGACATTTTTTTGATTGTAAGGTTAATTAATTTACAAATAACTTAAGATAAAATATTCACTTCAACATTTTTATACAGTTTACTTTTCAATAACTCTTCCCACTCAGCATATAACTCTTCTTACAATGCTGTTTGTTTTGGTTCAGCAACAGCAATAGGTCTTCTTTCTTATAAAATTACATTTAAAACTACAGGGGCTGCAACTGTTATCTAAAAATAAATATATGCTATCCTCTCATTTTTTGGCTAATTTACATTTAAATACTGTTAAGATAGAAGTTTAAACACAAATAATAAATGATTTATTGTGCATTTTTCAGACAGATTTTTTTAAACAGACTGCAATGAAAACATTAATACAGAAAATACATGTAGAAGAACAGAATTCTTTTGCCTGCAGAAAATACAGAACCCCACAATTTGAAACCAACTGGCATAAGCATGAAGAATGTGAATTGATTGTTATTACTGAAGGACATGGCACTGCACTAATTGGCGATTACATTGGTGAATATAAAAAGGGAGATGTTTTTTTCTTAGCCTCCAACCTGCCACATTGGTTTAGAAAATCGAATCATAAAATAATTGGCAGTGCCATTGTGGTTCATTTTTTAAAAGACTTTTGGGGGCCTTCTTTTTTATTGTTGCCAGAAATGAAAAAGGTATTGCAACTACTGGAAAGCGATAACAATGGTTTGCTGTTGCGCCAATCATTACAAAAAAGTATTGCTGCAAAAATTGAACAAATAGAAAAGGCTGCCGGTATTGAACGTATTAAATTACTGCTGGACAGTTTAGAGCAAATGAGCCTGTCAAAGCAATACAAAGTAATTACCAAATCTTTCGATACCCATGTTGACCATAAAGAAAATAACACCATTGATAAAATATTTACTTACTCGTTCAAACATTTTTTGGAAGCTGTAACGCTTGCAGAAGTGGCAGCTGAAGTAAGGATGAGCATCCCTACTTTTTGCCGCTTTTTTAAACGCAACATTAAAAAAAGCTATTTCGATTTTTTAAAAGAGTTGAGGATTGGACATGCCTGTAAATTACTGCGTGAAAATAACGACCCTATAATTGACATTTGTTATAACAGCGGTTATAACAGCTGGGCACATTTTAGTAAACAGTTTAAACACTTAAAAGAGATGACACCTAATCAATACCGTAAACAATTTAAAATTGTAGATGAATAATTATAAGAATTATTTATTTTCAATTTTATTAATAATATATTGACCAATTTTTTTACCAACTCCTGCACCCCTGTCTACACTAATTTTGTAATGTATCCCCCCATAAAATCTACTTACAGAGCATTCATCTGATGCCTGAATAAATGAACTGAATTTTCTTTCCATATTTATGTAACGCCGGTTACTGGTATCACTAAAAGCAAAATTATTTCCATACAGGTAAGTAAGCACTGTAGCAGCACTGCCCGTAATTGTGCTGTGACCACTCGTATATTCCGGAAAGGGTGGCGTTTGTAAAAAAGGTTCCCATTTATCGTCAATCAAATAATTAATTGCAGTGATGGGGCGTACATAAACGTAGCGGTATTTTGTATCAAATACCGAAAGGAAAGCTTCGAACAGAGCAAGCGAAGTGAGTGCATAAGTTCTTGCAGATTTTACTGCAGAGGCATTTGTCTGGCGGCAGGCAATAGTTGCTATGCCCATCCAATGCCCGCCGGGTGTTTGTTTTTTTGTTGCCATCAAAACATGGCCAACATGTTCCATCACAAATGGATTATCATCCCAAAAACGGGCAATATCTTTTTGTTCTGCTGTTAGCAGTTTGCCGGTATCGTACACTTCTTTATTCATATTAAAAAACTCACCCGTAACTTTTTTATCAAATGATGGTGGTGGACCGGGGTCAAACTGACTGCAGGAATCCAGAAGAAATGAATTTAATTTCATCCAGTATGGTTCCACCCCATCAAGGTAATCAGGTGATGTGGGCTGCCATTTTCCATCATCTTTACTACCATAAAATTTTTCCATTGCCCTTGTTTGTTTGTAATTATCTGCAGCGGCCCGTTGCATAATTTTTTTTGAAATTGCTTCGCCGAAAGCAATTGAACTATCATATACTTCTTTATCCAATGCTGCTTTAAATGGGGTATATGTTTGTTCTTCAAATTTTGTTATGGTATCTTTTGAAAAAGTCATTTGCCGCATTACATCATAAAATGCTTTGGAGGCTGCCAGTGTATAATTATATTTTTTATTTTTATCCGGTTGCGGCATTATTCCAAATCCTTCTAATTTGGCTACAACAGATTCTTCTTCCTCGTCTTCATACCTCATGGCTTCATGTGCCGCCAATGAGGTATATGCGTATATACGTGAAGCAACAGGCGGAGAAAAAATATCGTAGATGATAAGGTCAGTTAAGTTGTTTTCATTCTGATGCAATACTTCAGCTTCGTCGGACAATTTTATTCTATCGCTGGTTTTACAACCTGCGATAGCAATTATTGCTGCTGATAAAATAAAAAATATTCTCTTCATAACCGTCATTTTAAATTATGACTTTTTTTTTGAGTTAAAGTATTTTCAAGTATCATTAAAGATAAAGGCCGCTTCTTCCATTTTTCTTTTAGGGCAGGAGGCAAATCTCCTAACGTAAAAAATGCATTACCCAGCACAATATCAATATCACCATCGCCATCAATATCATTGGCATCCATTGTCATCCACCTGCCGTCAGTTGCAGTTGAAAAAGTAGAGCGGTTAAAAATAAGATTGCCTTTGTTTTCCCAGTAAATAAAACTTTCGTCTGCATGATTTTTATAATCTGGAAAAAATGCAATGGAAGCCAAATCAATATCACCATCATTATCAAAATCTTCTGCCATTACTTTTTGTGCACCATAAACCGGAAGAAAAATTTTTTCACTAAATTTATTTTTGCCATCATTTAAAAAAATACGGATGCCGTGATAAGCTTTAAGAATTACTGAGTAGTCGCCGTTATCACCATTGTTGGTAATAATATCTAAAAAGCCATCCCTGTTAATATCAACTAGATCAAAAAAACTGGAGCCGTAAGAAGGTGGAAATTGCAAAACTCTTTCTTCTCTGAATTTTCCATTGCCTGCATTGTAATAAAAAAATATAGCTTCGTCACCCTGAGCCATTAAAGCTGCGATGTCTGGCTTATTGTCTTTATTAAAATCATTTATTCTTATTTCAATTGCACCTGGTAATGCACGGAGCACATGTTTTTGGTAACCATTATTTTGTCCTTTGTTTTCAAACCAGCTTAATGCCCCGGTTCTAAAACCAAATTCGCTGATGATGATATCTTCTTTTCCATCTCCATTTAAATCGGCATATTTTGCCTGTACAGGTCTTTGTAAACTATCAATTATTGTTTCTGGTTTCTTTTTTAAAAAAACTTTTGAAAGCTTGCCTAATTTTTGATCGGATGGTTTTAATATACCCATGGTGATGGCCTGGTAATTATCAACCCTTTTATTAAGATCTGTTACACCTGCATAAACATCAAAAAATTCTTTCGCTTTATAATCATTGGAGAGAGCAAATATTTTATTGGCAATACCATCACCAAATAAAACCTGTTTCATTGCTGTATCATAACGTACAAATGTAGTTAATGGAAAATCTACCACATCATACACTGGGTGTGCAGTAAAATTTTTAAGTGTTGGTTGTATGGCAGATAATTCTTCTTTTCGGGGTAATGGTTTTTCGGGTGCATTTATTATATACCACTCCACAATATTTTTCCATTTTGCATAAGGAAATAGACTGTCGGGAGTTACTCTTTTCACATCCACATCACCGGCCGGCCCGCTATTATTATAAGGCTGATAATAAATATCAACATTCATAAATTGCCCCATCATGGGTAATACATTGTCGGCCCATGTTTTTTTATCCAGTAACGAAGGGTCGGGAAAGGCATGGCAGGAAGCACAATAAATACGAGCCAGTTGTTCTCCTTCTTTTAATGCTTTATCATCTGCATTGTTGCAAGATAAAAATACAGTAAGCAAAACAAAAAATACTAAAGAAATAATTGCAATCGTTTTTTTCATTCTTAAAAATTTATACTTCTTTTGTTTCCTGCTGCGTCTGTAATAGTAACAGATTTCATTTTTGATGTTGCTGATATATAACGGCCCGATTGAGAATAAAATGAATTGCCATAATAAATTTCTTCTTTACGTTGTGTGCCATTGGTAAAAAAATAATTCAGAGATACATCCAACTGATTTAAACTGATCATTTTTCTTTGTGCAGTATTTTCAAATCCTAATAATGCCCCCTGGTTTTGTGCAGCTAATAATATAGATTTGCCTGTTGCTGATTTTAAATATACCAAACTTTTCCCATCACCGGGAACATAGTAACCTGATTGCCCCGGTTGCAATGCAGTAAAACTCCCTTTGCCATCACCTTTTAATATTAGCCCGCTGAAGGCATCGTATCTGCCGGTAGCAATTTCTGTACTGTAATCATTTCCATTAATGATGATGTCCAGGTTTCCATCGCTATCCACATCATCCGCAATCATTGCAAACACAGCAGATAATTGTGCAGGTACCGGTAATGCTGTAATTTCAAAATTACCGCTGCCGTTATTTTTTACAAAATTGCTTGAAAAATTTGTGGCCTGCAATTGTAATGATTTTTTTATTTCTCCGGCAGATAGAATTTTTGAAATGGGTGCAAGTGCATAATTTTTATAGTTAGTAAACCTTGCTTTAAAACCAATCATCTGTTTTATCATATCATCTCTTCCAAATGCCGGAAATTCTCTCATCTCATTATTAATGTCGGGCAGGTAAAGCGTGGGAACAGCATCGTAACCACCATCATCATTAAAATCAAATCCATAAATTTTTGCAGGAAAAGTTGCACTGGCTTTATAAAAAGAATTTAATCCCACATTGCCGGCAACATAATCAATATCGCCATCGTTATCAAAATCGCCTGCTGCTAAACTATTCCACCAACCAGCAGTTTTCAGGTTTGTGATTTTGGATTTAAGATTTTTAAAAAGCCCTTTTTCGTTTTTTAAAAAAGTAAGCGGCATCCATTCGCCTGCAAGCATAATATCCACCCACCCATCGTTATCAAAATCTGTCCACAACATATCGCAGGTAAGGCCGCAATCAATTAATGCAGGAGCAATTGCTTTGGTAACATTTGTAAATTTGGGTATCCCATACTTACTGTCATTTCTTAAAATATAAGAAGATACAGAAAGGGGATATTTTTCCGGCATTACTCTTCCCCCAACAAATAAATCTAAGTCACCGTCTTTATCATAATCAGCAGCTTTAATACAACTTTTACTGATGGTTGAATTAGGAATTGCCGATGAATCTAAACTAAAGTTTCCTTTACTGTCATTTACATAAAAATGATCTTTATAATTTGCTGAACCATTTTTATTTTCGTAACCGCCGCTGGCAATATAAAGGTCTAAGTCATTATCGCCATCTGCATCAAATAATAAAACTCCAGCGTCTTCTATTTGTTTTGTTATTAAACTTGCCGCCGGCAAAATATCTTTTGTTTCAAATTGTCCGTCTTTTTTTTGCAGAAAAAATTTACCGCTGTTGCCATAGCTGCCACTGATAAAAAAATCGTCCAGCCCATCTCCATTTACGTCTCCTACTGCCAGTGCAGGCCCATATTGGCTAAATTTATGCGGCAATAATTTTTGTACATTAAAATCTATATAATCTTTATCCTGATGAATAAAATTAATACCATATTTTTTTGTTACATCGGTAAATAAATAACCTGGAGTTGCATCATTATACTTTTTTAGAGGAAGGTTCTTTTCTTTTTCAATGGTAATTACCTGGTTGGCTTTTACATTTTGTACGATTTGTTCTTTACCATCAGGCCATACAATATTTATTTCTTTTACAACACTATCCCCACCTAATCCAAAATGAGTATATTTCTCCATGGTTGATAAATAACCCCGGTAAGGTGTTTGTTCATTTACCTGTAGTTTGCTGTTGCCATATTTAATTTGGATAAAAGCCCCCAATGCCAGTGCATTAGCTGTATCGCCTTTCAGTAAAATCCTTAAATAATTATTTTTAGATTTTTGCTCGATACTATTATTTTTAAAAACAGAAGCTGAGTCGTTAATATTATTTACTATATAATCTAAATCGCCATCATTATCCAAATCGGCATACGCTGCACCATTTGAAAAAGTAGGCTGTGTAATTCCCCAATCGGCTGTTGTGTTAGAAAAAGTTAAATCTCCATTATTATGAAAAGCGTAATTTTTTAATTTTACCGCAGGTATTTCTTCTAAAAGCATTTTTTTGGGGGCATAGTTTTTTGTGTTGGCACGGTAAGCAATAAAATCGTGGTCGGTAACATCTTTAGGAAAACCATTGGTGATGATGATATCACGGAAACCATCATTATCAAAATCTGCTACCAGCGGTGCCCAGCTCCAGTCTGTTGCAGCAATATTTGCATAATAAGCAATATCTGCAAATAATGGATGCTGCGTTGAATCATTCATTGGTGTATTTCCCAAATTTAATTGCAGCGTATTTCTTACATACTGGTAATCGTAATTAAATTCTTTTGTATTTTGGTAAGAAGAATAATTATTAGGATTAAGCATCATTTTTTTTCTGTAATTATCTTCCGGCAACATATCCACTGCAATAATATCCTGCAGGCCATCATTATTAATGTCGGTAATATCGTTGCCCATTGCAGAAAAACTGGTATGTTTAAAATATTGGGATGCTTTATTGGTGAATGTGCCATTTTTATTATTGATGTACAATAAATCATTAGAAATATAATCGTTGGTTATATAAATATCCGGCCAGCCGTCCCTGTTAATATCTGAAACATGCACACCTAATCCAAATCCTTCAGTTAATATTCCGGCATTTTTAGATACATTGGTAAACAAAGGATGATTCAAAGAATCGTTCCAGTCGTTACGGTACAAACGGTCAGTACCCGGCGCAGTTCCATCAGTTATTATTTTATGATATTTATTCGGATAACGATTGGCATCTATTTCATCAGCAACAATATAAATATCAAGATCGCCATCTTTATCATAATCAAAAAAAACAGCGTTGGTAGAATGGGAAGTATCGGCAATGCCATATTCCTTTGCCATTTCTTTAAATGTTGGGATACCGTCTTTATCGTTCCCCTGATTGATGTAAAAAAGATTCGCTCTTTTACCGGCATCATTACTTAAAGTTGCACATACATAAATATCCGGCAAGTTATCTTTATTAATATCAACAATAGCAATACCACTGCACCATTTTCCTTCACCATCTACTTTACTTATTGTTGTTACGTCTTTAAATTGCATACCTCCTTTATTAAGATATAATTTATTACTCACCATGTTACCGGAAAAATAAATGTCAGAAAGCCCATCATTATTAAAATCTGCTATGCCCACACCTCCGCCATTGTAAACATATTCATTGTCTAAAATATTAATAGAATCGTTTTCTGTAATTCTGTTGGAGAAAGTTATACCGGTTTTAGCAGCAGTAAGTTCCGTGAAGAGTGTTTTTTTATTTTTGCAAGCGTTAATTAAACATAGTATTGTTATAATGGCGGCAATACCAAAAATATTTTCAAAAAATATTTTTATTCTCATAATGCAGTAAAAAATTAAGAATTTTTAAGTTCCCTTTTGATATTTTTTAGCTCGGCCTTTGTATTTCTATTAGGCAGCACAGGCGTAGATTTCGGCAATACTAATCCTACTGAGCAAAGAAAATAAAGGTGTTATTGAACATCTGCCTTTATCGTTAACATCATGTCTGCAGGTTCTGTGTTGCAGGTAAGAGTTATTGTCCTGCTCTGCGGCCCTTTTCTGCCTTTGGTATTAAAATGAGTGGTAATATCCACTTGTTTACCCGGAGGTATCATTTCTTTTGTATATACAGCCGCTACACAATCGCATGATCCTGCACTTTTATAAATAACCAGGGGCTCTGTCCCTTTGTTGGTGAATTTAAAAATATGGGTAAGTGTGTCCCCCTCTTTTACTTTTCCAAAATCAAAACCATTTTCATTAAAACTGGCTTCGGTAAAATAAGTTTTGCTTTTATCTACACTAACCGGGCCGTTATAAGTTCCCGTTTCTTTTCTTTCTTTTTTAGAAAACAAATCAGTTTTATTATCAATTATTATTAGTGATGCACCAATTAAAACTCCAAAAAAAATTATTTGTACCCATGTATTTTTGAAAAAGTTGTTCATTTTTAAATTATTTTGCTTGAAGAAAAATCACATTATCGTTATTTCTGGCCAGTAACAGTATATTTTTATTTTTAATTTTTACTGGTAAAGCATCTCTTATCTGCCCTTTTATATTCAACCCGCTTTTAGTGGATGATACAAAATTAAATCCCCCTTTTCCATCTCCATTATAAAGACTTGCAGCATTTGCATCTAATCTCCCAATATCTGGTTTTATATCCCAAAAATTTCCGCCTGTAAAAATATCAATGTTTCCATCGTTATCAAAATCATTGACAACAAAGGTAAACACAGGCGAAGTTTGCGCCATTATTGGTAAAGCAGATAATGTAAAATTTGTTTTGCCCTCATTTATCAATATCGAAGATGCTAAAGTTTGAATAGATAATTTTGATGATTTATTTATGAGATCATTTCCAAAAATATCATTGATAGATTTACCTCCATAATCTTTATACAATAAAAATTTCTTTTTTAAAAAAGGCAATTGTGCTGTAATATCCGATTTGGAATTATACAAATGACTTTTACCATCGGGCCAGTAATAACTTATTACTGCTTCACTGCTTCCATTACCATCAAAATCATTTACGAACATTTCCATGGGCCTTTCTGCAGTTGCTTTAAATTGTGTATTGTTTCCCCAGTTACCTAATAAAAAATCTGCATCGCCATCTTTATCAACGTCTGCAGCAACAATACAATTCCATAAACCTGATGAGTTGGCAACAGTATTTTTATTGTCAATTACACCTTTTTTATTGATAAAATACGTTACCGGCATCCAATCTCCCACAATAATTAAATCAACATAACCGTCTTTATTAATATCGTTCCATACTGCATCGGTTACCATCCCGGGTTCTTTAAATGCAGCAGGGGTTTCATCTGTTAATACACCATTTTTATTATGTAGTAAATAACTTCTTCCCGACAAGCCGTATTTACCTGCTACCGCTCTTCCGCCAATAAACACATCATCAAATCCATCTTTATCAAAATCTGCAACTTTTACACAAGAAGCATTAGTTGAAATTTCGGGCAACATACCTTTTGAAAAATTTCCTTTGCCATCATTAATATATAATTTTGTTACCAGTAAAGTACTTCCCTGGTCATATTGATAACCACCGGACGCCACGATTAAATCTTTGTCGCCGTCTTTATCAAGATCAAAAAAAACAGCGCCGGCATCTTCCATTTCTTTATTGGTTTCAAAAACAGGTTGAACACTATTTTTAAATCCATTGCCAGTTTGTAAAAATAATTTACCGGGATTACCAATTGAACCACCAATAAAAATATCTGTAAGTCCGTCATTATTTATATCTGCAGAAGCAAGCTTTGGGCCCTGTGTAGATAACATGTATGGGATCAATTGTTCATTATCAAAATCGGTAAACTGGTTTTCTTTATGATTTACTTCATTTGTGATAAAGTCTGCGGTTTTATCTGTAAATATTTGCTGGGTTTGTAAAGCAGGAATAAATTTTTTATCTGCATCTTTCTCATTTAATATTATTTCTTTATCTGCTATTACATTATACAAAACCTGCCTTGAAAGATTTGGCCATATCACTTCTAATGAATCAATCTTTGTAGCTTTACCCAAGCCAAAATTCAGCCTGTTATCCACACAACTTTGAAAACTTCTTACCGGTACATTTTGCAACACCTGCTTTTGGTTATTTGCATAAAGATTAACCCATGCACCAGTGCCGAATAAATTTTTTCCATCCCCTTTTAAATTAATTTTTAAAAAGTGGTTATCAGTATTTGTATTGGTTTGATTTTTATAAATAAAGGAAGGCGAATTAATATTATTTACTACCAAATCCATGTCACCATCATTATCTAAATCAGCATAAGCAACACCATTGCTAAACGAAGGTTCGCCAAAACCAAGTTCGTTTGCTTTGTTTACAAAAGTCATGTTACGCTGATTTATGTAACCATAATTTGCTAATGGAGTAGAAGGTATGTAAGGCAAAAAATCTCTAAAATCGAAACGGCCTTTCTCGGTTACCACTTTATTTACATTTTGTTTGTTGGCTAAAAAATCAGAGAAATCCATATCACTGATATCCCGGTATACGCCATTGCTGATGTAAATATCTTTGTACCCATCATTATCAAAATCAAAAGTTAAAGCACCCCAACTCCAGTCGGTTGCAGCTATGCCGGATAAAAAAGCGGTTTCGCAAAAAGTACCATCGCCATTATTTAATTGTAAAGAATTTTGAGGATACTGGTAATGAAAAGAATAACGATATTTCATATTTTCAATGTGATACTGTTCAAACCTTGTCATTGTTTTTACCCTTGCTTCATCTTCGGGCAGCATATCGGTAGTAACAATATCCATAAACCCATCATTATTTAAATCCGCAATATCCGCACCCATGCTTGATGATGATATATGTCCTATCCTTTCAGGTAATTCATCTTTAAACGTTCCGTTTTTTTTATTGATGTATAAATAATCTTTCTCATAAAAATCATTGCTTACATAAATATCCGGGTACATATCACCATTTACGTCGCTTACAGATACACCAAGGCCGTAAGCAATTTTTGTTCCTGCAATACCTGCCTGTTCACTCACATCTGTAAAATGATTATTATCGTTCCGCATTAGTTTGTGGCCCCCAAGTGTATCCCGGATTTTTCTAACCGCTTCCAGGTCAAATTTTCTTACATCAACAAAACTGTTGTTTAAAATATAGCAATCCAAATCTCCATCAAGGTCGTAATCAAAAAAAGAAACGTGTGTGGTATAGCCGGGGTCATTTAAGCCATAAGTTTTTGCTTCTTCTTTAAAAGTATTGTTATGTTGATTGATGTACAATTCATTTTCTTTGTTATCACCTTTTATATCGCCACTGTTGCACACATAAATATCCAGCCAGCCGTCGCCATTTACATCAGCCATTGTTACACCAGTGCGCCAGCCTCTTTTACTTTTTATTTGTGAGGCAGCAGATATATCTTCAAATTTAAAATCGCCTTTGTTAAGGTAGAGTTTACTATCGCCAAGATTGGCAGTAAAAAAAATATCTGGCAATCCATCATTATTAATATCTCCTAACGCTACGCCACCACCATTATAAAAATTTCTGTAAGTAAGAATATTGTATTCCTGCTGATCACTTACCATGTTGGCAAAGCTCACACCAGTTTGCGCAGAATCTAATTTTATAAATAAGGAATTTACCGGCTGAATATAGTTTTGTTTTTTTTCATTATTACAGGAGGCTAAATAAAATAGACTGATTAGAAAAATAATGATAAAAAAAAATCTGTTCATATAATACTATTTGCAACTGATTATTTTAATGCAAGCAAGTTAAGTATTTGTAATACTATAAAAAATGTCTTTTAAAAATAGTTTAAAACAAGAGGGACACCTGTAACAGTGCCCCCCTATTCTTGCTTGCTATATGAGAAAAAATTAGTACCCTGCGTTTTGAGTTAACTGAGGGACTCCATTAATTTTGCTAAGATCAATTTCTATACTTGGCAATGGATAATACTTAAGTTTGGTTGCTGTTGGTTGCTCTGTACCTGCGTACAATTGTACCCTTCTTGTTTTTTCAACATTAAGGTAATCAACTAAAGTCTGCAGATCGTTCCAGCGGCGCAGATCAAAAAAGCGATACCCTTCCATAGCCAGTTCTAATCTTCTTTCCCAGCGTACTGCCTGTCTTGCTTCTGCCTGGTTGGCGAAAGGCACTGTGTATTGGCCTACTTTGTATTTAGTACCATTTACTGTACCTGCACCAGCAGTTAATGCCTGAGAAATTGTGGCCTCATTTGTGCCTGCACCCTGTACATATTTACCAGCTCTTGCTCTTACCTGATTGATATAATTTTGTGCCAGTAAAAGGCTGCCGCCAGTTTCCACTTCACATTCTGCAGCCATTAATAATACATCAGAATATCTTATAAAAGGGATATCAATTGCATTTGGAGCCGTTGACCATCCGCTGGCTGTTGATAGAGTGCCTTGTTGTGCTTTATGAAATACATTTTTCTTTGGCGCAAAAAATCCGCAGTAACCACCATCACGAACCCAGTCATCTTTATGTGGCCCCCAGTCATAGTAGGGCTCATTTGTTCTGCCTACTGTCCAATCCAATCTTGGGTCAAAATCATCTGTGGCAAAATTTGCAAGCGTATTATTGAATGTAGTAAATAATGGTAATCCTGCTGCATTAGTTCTAAATGCATTTACTAAATTTTGCGATGGCTGATGAAATCCGCAGCATTGTGTTACTGGTGCATTACCATGTGGAACGTTCAAACGATCGCCCCAGTTTCCATTAGCACTCTCACCTGCCCCATCATTAACTGATGCTTTATATGCAAATAACATTTCGCTGTTATTTTGTTTTGCTGCATCAAAATTATCATGATAATTATCTACCAAAGCATACTTACCTCCAGTAATTACGGCCTGCAACAAGGGTTTTGCCTCTGCATATTTGCCCACAAACATATAAGCCCTTGCTAAATAAGCCTGTGCTGCACCTTTGGTTGCACGGCCCGATGATTGTGAACTTACTTCTGCTAAACCGGCAATAGCATCTTTAAAATCTGTTTCAATTTTTGGAAAGATATTGGTTGCATTAGATTGACGGTATTCAGTTGTATTTTCATCAATAAAAGGAACATTGATCCACATTTTATAAGCATCAAAATGATAATGTGCCCTTAAAAATTTTGCCTCGCCTGCTAACTGGCCTTTTTCTGCAGCAGTAATGTCTTTCGCATTATTAATTAACCTCAGTGCAACATTGGCTGCACCTATACCTGCATAGCATTGCTGAAATTTTGCCCTGTAATATGGATCATCAGGAGCAAAAATATATTTATTAGCACTTTCAACACCTGGTTGATCGTTTGGTTGAGAGCCCGGGTATGCATCATCAGATGTCACACTTCCCCAAATCCAGTTACTGCCTGCTACAGGCCAGGGGTTTCCGGCTGCATTATTCCAGCCATTATCGCTCCAGCCATCTAATTGTGCATAAGCAGCAATAATAGTTGTATTAATACCTTTTGCATTTGCTAAAGAAACCTCACTAAATACACCCTGCGGTTCTGTTTCTAAAAAAGATTTTTTACAGGCAAAAATGGTTATCCCAAGTACCAGGGTTGCCAATATTTTTATCCATTTATTTTTCATAATTTTTATTTTACTTTCTTAATTATTAATTAAAATGCAAGACTTAATCCTACAGTCAATATTTTTGAACTTGGATAATTACCGCCATCAATTCCTGCATACTGATCAGGAGAATTACCACCGTTACGTGTACCAATTGCAGGATCAAGTCCTCCATAATTTGTAATAGTGAATAAGTTTTGGGCCTGTACATAAAACCTCATGTTATCTACTTTTATTCTTCTCAACAGATCTGCCGGAACTTTATAACCTAATTGTAAAACCTTGCAGCGTAAGTAAGAGCCGTCCTCTACATAATAACTGCTTGGCTTATAGCTCTCATTATCAGTTATATCAAGTATGGGCAATTTTGCATCCGTACGAGTGGGAGTCCATGATTCGTAAAGCATACGCTCTGAGCGGTTACCATTAAAACCAAAAAAATCAGTAAAATACCGGGTGTAATTAAATATATCGTTGCCCTGTGTACCTGTTAAAAACATAGAAAAATCGAACCCTTTATAATTTGCAGCTAAATTGATACCGAAAACTAATTTAGGATTAGGATCGCCAAGAGCACCTTTATCGTTATCATCAATTTTCTTATCACCATTTATATCTTTCCATCTAAAACGGCCAATTTTTGCTCCTGACTGTGTGGAGGCTGCAACTTCAGCGGCATTTTGAAAAATACCATCCACAGTATAACCATAAAAAGTACTCATTGGCTTGCCTTGCTCATGACGGATCAATGGTCCTATCCTGGTATCAACTCCAGCTGGAAAAAATGAAGTAAGGCCGAATTCTGGTGCCAAAGCACCAATTTTATTTTTATTACTGGTTAAATTAATCCCAACACTATAGTCAAAGTCTTTGTTAATTTTATCTCTCCATGTTGCAGCAAATTCAACTCCTCTGTTAATAATGCTTCCAATGTTTACATACGGTGTAGATGTGATGTAAGGGAAAGTTCCAGGGAAGCTTCTTCTGAAAAGAAAATCTTTATTACTTCTGTCATAAACATCAATAGAAACATCGAGGCGGTTACGCAATAAAAGCGCATCTACCCCAATATTTTTTTGTGTTTGAGTTTCCCATTTCAAACTTGGAAATCCTAATGAAGTTGCAGTATAACCCGTAACGGTAGAAGTATTAGAACCGTTTATATCATAAAATGTAGTACCTGCACCTCCTCCAAAAGAAGAATAACCAAGGCTGCCATCAATATTGTCATTTCCAGTTTCACCATATGCTACTCTTAACTTTAGGTTATTAACGAACTTAACATCCTGCATAAAATTTTCCTGAGATACATTCCAGGCTGCTCCAACACCGCCAAAAGTTCCGCCTTTTAAAACAGGAAAAGTAGAACTCTCGTCATGACGAATTGTAGCATTTAAAAGATATTTCCCTTTATAACCGTATTCTAAACGACCCATATAACTTTCTTTTGCAGGGCCTTTACTGCCATAGCTGCTTACACCACGTGTTGCAGGATCTGCAAGTCCAGAATTTAGATACCATAAGGCTCTGCTTTCTAAAAAGTAGTTGCTCAGGCCCCCGCTAATACCTCTGAATAAATTAAGTTTTGCTTCATGCAAAGCAGTTGCTTTTATAGAGTGATCTCCTATTTGATTATTATAATCTAACTGCTGGTTAAGCACCCATCCATTATACCGCTCTGTTCTTTCGCCAAAGCCATTAGCAGCTCTTGGCTCATCTGCTTCGGGATCAACAAAGGTAAATCCCTGAAAAAAGTTAACGCCATAATTAATTCCAAAATTAACTTTGGCCGAAAAGTGATTGAGAAATTTTAGTTCTCCATAAACATTGCCTATTAACTTAAAAAATTCGCCCCTGTTATCTTTATTTCTTGATAATTCTGCCAAACCATTACGGCCGTTACCAAAGTTTTTTGAACCGGCAAAATTACCCCCTTCGTCATATACAGGAATAATTGGCTGCTGTTTTAAAATACCGGAAACTAATATGTTTTGTTCGCTCTGGTTACCACCTGGCTGACCTACACTGTTTGAAAAACCAACCTGTATATTTTCCCCAAACGTAAAACCTTTTATTTTAAATTCAGTATTACCCCTTACTGTATAGCGCTTAAAATCTGTAAAGCGCATAGTGCCATCCTGGCTAAAATAATTCATACTGAAAAAATATTTTCCTCTATCACTTCCGCCGGCAGCGCTTACATTATGCTCCATCATCGGGGCAGTGCGCATTACCACATCCCACCAGTTGGTTCCCTGCTGGTTAGCTTTTGTAATAAGGTTACCAGGATAACTGTAAGGACTTGTTGGTGTGCCACCCAATGGAGTAAGGTAAACAGGTAATACAGGTTTAGGGCCATTACCATAAGTTCTTCTAACTTTATCATTTGGGTCGGTAAGCGGCCACAGGCCAGCGTTATTATATGACTGATACACCAGGTCTGCATATTCCTGCGATGTCTGAATCATAAATTTGTCGTAACCTTTAACAGCTTTCTGGTTTCCATAATAGCCGTTGTATTCAATCTTAGGTTGTCCGCTTTTCCCTTTTTTTGTAGTTATAATTATAACACCATTTGTTGCCCCAATTCCATAAGCGGATGTTGTTGCAGCATCTTTTAATACTTGTATAGATTCAATGTCATTAGAATTAATATCATTAAAAAATGCTCCGCTTGTTTGAACACCGTCAATTACAACCAAAGGATCTCCACCACTGAATGATGATATACCTCTTATACGTACAGAAGCGCCATCACCCGCTGCACCAGAAGTAGTAACTTGTACACCTGTAGCCCTACCCTCCAATTGCTGAGCAAAAGACGGAGAAGCAACTTTTGTAAGGTCTGCTGTTTTAACAACAGAAACAGCACCGGTAAGATCTCTTTTCTTTTGGGAGTTGTAACCGATTACAACCACTTCATCCAAACCTGTATTATTTACAGTTAAATCAATAGTAATATTTGCCTGGTTATCCTGTACTTTAACTTCCTGCGTGGCAAAACCAACATAAGAAACTAAAATTGTAGAACGGCCCTTGGGCAGTTGAATTGAAAAACTTCCATCATTACCTGATATGGTAATTGCATTAGTACCTTTTACAGAAATTGTAGCCCCTGCAACCGGGCCATTTTTTTCTTTTACAAAACCTGTAACAGTTTTTTGTGCATAAATAAAAGATGAAATGAAAAATGTGGCCAGCAGCACAGATAGCCGCAAAGCAGAAGATTTAAGCATAAGCAGTCGTTTTAAAGTTAAAAAGGAAGGTTAGTTATATAGCAATTTTGCCAAATACACTAAGACATAAAGTTGATTTGACTCTATAAAAGTACAAAGTATTTAATATAGTCTGCAACTGTTATCTCTAAAAAAAAATATCCTATCTTATCAATTATATTACATTTTTTAAAAAAAATATGACAAGATGCAGGTTTTACTTATTCAAAAAAGTTGTTTTATTTTAAAAACAAAAACTCACAGTTTATATTATTGTTGCAGTATTTTTTTAGCCATTATTTCTAATAGATATTTGGTGATTTTAAATCGGTAGCCTTGAATTTTTTCATCATATCGTCTATACCATTATGCTTGGCAGTATAATTTATATGCACTCTTGTACTAATAATTTCAACTTTAGTTCTACTTTTTAGCTCTGTAACATATTAATAATAGCGTCTGATTTTGTAGAGTTTAATTCCAAGCTGCAATCATTAATAATACGCAGATTAACGAGTGAGTACATATTTAAAAGCTTTAAATTTAAAATCTTTGCACTTCTAATTTGTTCATTTAAATAATTCCCTGCATTAGCTGAAGTAAAAAACAAAAAACCCCGCCAGAGGCAGGGTTCTTCAAAAAAGTGTCGGGATGGCAAGATTCGAACTTGCGACCTCCTGGTCCCAAACCAGGCGCGATAACCGGGCTACGCTACATCCCGAACGATAAAATCTTTTTTAGTTTTGTGTGGGAGCATGATTTTAACCTGCTACCTTCCCGCCATAATGCTGGCGCAATATACCGGCTTACGCCACATTGCAAACTAAAAATATTTGGAGGGGTTTATTGGGAACACCCTAACAATAAAAACTTTTATAAGAACTTTTTTTGCGGAGAGGGTGGGATTCGATCCGCCGCGGCGGAACAGTTTAACCAACAACTCCAATATTAAAAAAACTTGCGGAGAGGGTGGGATTCGAACCCACGGTACAGTTTAACCCGTACGACGATTTAGCAAACCGTTCCTTTCGGCCTCTCAGGCACCTCTCCTAATTATTAAAGGACGGCAAAAATACAATTACATAAGGTATTACCCAAAACTAAATGCAACTTTTAGAATAAAAAATTCTGTATTGCTCAATAATGGTATGCCGTACAAGAGCTACCGTGTGGACACATCTTTTGTAGCTTTGGCTTAAAAATATGTTGACAGCATCGTTTAGGGATAGTTTTGGAGATAAGCGTTTGGATGAACGTGGGAATAAATTTGTAAGAGATTTACTGGTTAGAGGTAGTCATTCAATTCGTCAGATAAGCCAAAGCAGTTCAGTACAAAAGGGACATTACCGGTTTTTGGAAAATGAACGTACGCCTGAAAGTGTTATAACATCAAGTATTAGCAAGCGATGTGCTTTAGCTGTAAAGGGCAAGGTGGTATTGAGTATACAGGACACTTCGGAAATAAATTTATATAACCATAAAAACAGGATAAACAAAGATGATTCAATAGGCACAACTAATGCGCCCAAAAACGGGTTGGGTTTTATGATACATCCTTCTTTGGTAGTAGATGCAGCCAATTGTTTTCCTTACGGATATTGCGCTGTACAGATATGGAACCGCTCTTTAGAAAGAGAAGATAAAGCAACCAAAGACAGGCACAGGTATAAAAAACTTACTATAGAAAACAAAGAGTCTAATAAATGGCAGGCTTCTTCCAAAGCAACGAAAGTAAATTTGAAGGAGGCAGCGATGGTGATAATAGTGCAGGATCGGGAAGATGATATTTACGAGCAGTTTGCTACCATACCAGATGCGCAGACTAACCTGTTAATACGGGCAAAATCAGACAGAGCATTGCCAGAAGGGGGAAAATTATTTAGTAAATTATCAAAGTGCAAAGTTGCCGGTACTTACGAAATTAAAATTGATGGCGATAATAGAAAAGGTCAAAAGAAAAGAACAGCAAAACTGGAAGTAAGATTTACGGAAGTAACATTAAAAAATAGCAGCAGAACTGCTAAAACCGCAGCGGCCACAGTAAAACTTTGGGCTGTTGAGGCAAGAGAAGCAGGAGGTACATCAAAACAAAAGGTATGCTGGCGGTTGCTTACAACCATACCTGTTACTACATTGAGTGAAGCATTAATGATAATAGAATGGTACAGTTGGCGATGGATAATAGAAGAAGTATTTAGGATACTAAAAAAAGAAGGCTTTAACATTGAAGCCAGTGAACTGGAAAGTGGCAGGTCAATAAAAAAGTTATGCTTGTTGATGCTCGATGCCATTATAAAAATATTCCAAATGCGTATTGCCTGGGATGAACCTGAAGATGCAGGATTGCCTGCAGAGATATGCTTTACAAAAGCAGAAATGAAATGTGCACCTGTTTTCCTTGGTTTTTCAATTTTTTATAAAAAATGTCTTGTAATTCATACTGGGCTTGAGTTGATTTTTTATTTTGGGTGACCCGGCCTTATTTTTGGGGTATGTTTGTCAGAAATAAGCTTAATAAAAGTGGCATTATCAGTGTTCAGATAATAGAAAAAGTTTCTGGTAAATCTACTCTATTAAAAACTGTAGGCAGTTCTGCAGACCTGATAGAAATAACGGCATTAGTTATAAAAGGCAAACAGTTCATCGAAACTTTAAAAAGGCAAACCAGTTTTTATTTTGACAGGGACAATGAAGAGCAATTGGTAGATTTATTCTTTAATGGAATAAAGGAATTAAGTTTAGTAGGGCCTGAGCTATTGCTAGGCAAATTATTTGATGAGATTGGCTTTAATGCCATCAAAGACGAGTTATTCAGGCATCTGGTTTTAACCAGATTATGTTACCCTGTAAGTAAATTAAAAACAACAGATTATTTATTTAAGTATAAAGGCCTTTCTATAGATGTAGAAAGTGTTTACCGTTATTTGGATAAGCTGAACAATAAGCAGAAAGAGCAAATACAAAACATAAGTTACGCTCATACGCTGCAGGTGTTGAATAACCAAATGAGCATCGTATTTTATGATGTAACCACGTTGTATTTTGAAACAGATCAGGAAGATGATTTACGTAAAACAGGATTTAGCAAAGACGGCAAGCATCAGCAACCACAAATTGTTTTAGGGCTGCTGGTTAGCGCAGGAGGCTATCCACTGGCCTATGAAATGTTTGAGGGCAAAAAGTTTGAAGGACATACCATGCTGCCTGTTATAGAAGCTTTTAAATCTAAATATCAATTAAATAATTTAGTAGTAATAGCAGATGCAGGGTTAATGTCAAACGATAATATTGCAGAACTGCAAAGCAAAAATTATCAATACATTATTGGAGCAAGAATAAAGAATGAAACAAAGCTTATACAAAAACAACTTCTATCTCTGCATTTAAAAAACGGCGAGAGTGCAGCCATTGTTAAAGACGAAGCCAGCAAAATTATTATCAGCTACTCCGATGCCAGAGCAAAAAAAGATGCGGCTAATAGAAAACGGGGAGTAGAAAAACTAGAAAAAAATATAACCAGGGGCAAACTTACCAAGCAGCATATTAACAACAGGGGCTACAATAAATATTTAAAACTGGAAGGAGAAGTAAAAATCAGTATTGATAAAGAAAAATATAAAGCAGATGCAAAATGGGATGGCCTGAAAGGTTATTG
The DNA here is from genome assembly GCA_963741535.1 of uncultured Chitinophagaceae bacterium. Classification (GTDB taxonomy): domain Bacteria; phylum Bacteroidota; class Bacteroidia; order Chitinophagales; family Chitinophagaceae; genus Ferruginibacter. The sequence goes on along the minus strand of CAVUIP010000018.1, from coordinate 380,088 downwards.
TACCAACACTGCATTAAGCAAAGAACAAATTATAGAACATTACAACCATCTGTGGCAAATTGAAAAAGCATTTAGAATATCCAAAACTGATTTAAAAATCCGCCCAATTTATCACCGGCTTAAAAGAAGAATTGAAGCACATATTTGTATTGCATTCTGTGCTTACAAAATTTATAAGGAGTTGGAGAGGCAACTGAAAATAAAAAAAGCCCAAATAAGCCCCGAAAAAGCAATAGATATTGCCAAAACAATTTACCGCATTACTATACAAACAAACCTATCAAACACAATGCACTCCAGGCTTTATATAGATAAAGATGAGCAACGCTACCTAATAGAACTATTTAAACTTTAATCATGGGTGACCCAGTGAGGAAAACAGGAAGTAGGAGGTACATCAAAACAAAAGGTATGCTGGCGGTTGCTTACAACCATACCTGTTACTACATTGAGTGAAGCATTAATGATAATAGAATGGTACAGTTGGCGATGGATAATAGAAGAAGTATTTAGGATACTAAAAAAAGAAGGCTTTAACATTGAAGCCAGTGAACTGGAAAGTGGCAGGTCAATAAAAAAGTTATGCTTGTTGATGCTCGATGCCATTATAAAAATATTCCAAATGCGTATTGCCTGGGATGAACCTGAAGATGCAGGATTGCCTGCAGAGATATGCTTTACAAAAGCAGAAATGAAATGTGCAGATATGCAATGTAAAAAGATGGAAGGCAAAACAGAAAAATTAAAGAACCCTTACAAAAAATCTACCTTGCAGTATGCGACTTGGGTAATAGCAAGGCTTGGTGGCTGGAAGGGATATGCTTCTGAAAGAAAACCTGGTATCACAACATTGTGGATAGGGTTAGAAAAATTTTATGATACTTACAATGGCTGGATGATGGCAAAAGATGTGTCCACACGGTAGGTACAAGTGAGTGACACAACAATGCCTGATAGAATTACTTCTGCCCGTAACAAAAAAAATAAATTTTATGGAATTATACTTTGTATTTTTTTACAATTACGCTGGCGTTGTGCCCGCCAAAACCAAATGTGTTGCTTAATGCTGCATTTACGGTGCGATGCTGAGCTTTATTAAAAGTAAAATTCAGATGGGCATCTAAATCGGGATCGTCGGTAAAATGATTTATTGTTGGGGGAACGATATCTTTTGTTACTGCCATTATACAAGCCAGTGCTTCTAAAGCACCTGCGGCGCCCAGGCAGTGGCCCGTCATACTTTTAGTACTGCTGATATTTAATTTATAAGCATGATCGCCAAATACACTTAGTATAGCTTTTGTTTCGGCAATATCTCCTAATGGGGTGGAAGTGCCATGTACATTGATATAATCAATTTCGGTTGCGGCCATACCGGCATCTTTTAATGCTACATTCATTACATTTTTTGCACCCAGCCCTTCGGGGTGCGGTGCTGTAATATGGTGTGCATCGGCAGTAGCGCCACCACCGGCAATTTCGCAATAAATTTTTGCGCCTCTTGCCAAAGCATGGTCTAAACTTTCTAAAACTAAAACACCCGAGCCTTCTCCCATTACAAATCCATCACGGTCTTTATCAAAAGGGTCGACTGGCGGTTTGCGGAGCTGTCGTTTCTTTCGCTTAAAGCTTTCATGGCATTAAAACCACCCACACCTGCGGCGCTTACAACGGCTTCGCTGCCACCGGTAATTATTACATCTGCTTTATTTAATCTTATATTATCAAAAGCATCAATAATGGCATTGGTAGATGAAGCACATGCTGAAACTACTGCATAATTGGGCCCACGAAAACCATGACGCATGGAGATTTGCCCTGCGGCAATATCCAATATCATTTTTGGAATAAAGAAGGGATTGAAACGTGGCGTACCATCGCCGAGTGCGTAATTGGTAACTTCTTCCTGAAAAGTAATTAAACCACCTATGCCACTGGCGAAAATTACACCAACTCTGTCGGCATCAACATTTTCTTTGGTAATGCCTGCATCTTTAACTGCTTCATCGCTTGCAATTAATGCAAACTGGCAATAGCGGTCAATTTTTCGGGCTTCTTTTCGGTCTAAGTAATTGGTAGGTTCAAAGTCTTTAACTTCACAGGCAAACCTTGTTTTAAATTTACTGCAGTCGAATTGTTTAATAAAATCGCAACCACTTACGCCGTTAGCCAAACCCTGCCAATATTCTTCAACAGTTTTTCCTAATGGTGTAAGGGCACCCAATCCGGTTACTACAACACGTTTAAAAGCCATAAAGTTTGCCTGTGATAGTTAATTAAATTACTTAGCATGTTCTTCTAAGTAAGCAACTGCCTGCCCAACGGTAGTGATGGTTTCGGCCTGCTCATCCGGAATAGAAATGTTGAATTCTTTTTCAAATTCCATAATAAGTTCAACGGTGTCCAAGCTATCGGCACCTAAATCATTAGTAAAAGATGCTTCGGTGGTAACCTCTGCTTCATCAACTCCTAACTTGTCAACAATTATTTTGTTCACCCTTGTTGCAATGTCTGACATAATTTTAAAATTTAGTTTGTCTGGCTGCAAAAATATACATTTTGCAATAATTACAAAGAAATATAAATAAGGGCTAAAATCATTGATTACGCAATCTTACAATCAAGCAATGTAACATTTAAAAACAGGGGTTATTTTTTCATTAAAGATTTATCAATACAGGGCCGGTAAAGCATTACTAATTTAGATTTACAACAGCATTGCTGTGTGTAATTAATTGTTATCAATAGTTGTATATTACCACTTACTGCTATATTAATATTATAAAAAAAATTGTATATTGTAGGTGCTTATATGTATTAAAAGCTGTTATACTTTACTAAAACAAAACTGTTATGGCCTTAAAACAAATAGACCACGGTTCAAAAGAATATCAGCAAATGGTGGCTTTGCGGATGGAAATATTACGCAAACCGCTTGGTCTGGGTTTTACCGAAGAAGAACTGGCTAAAGAAAAAGAAGATATTTTAATTGGTGCTTTTGAAGAAGAAAAAATATTAGCCTGCTGCCTGCTTACTAAAGTGGATAATGCCACCATTAAATTGCGGCAGATGGCGGTACAAAATAATTTACAGGGCAAGGGTATTGGTGCAAGTATTATGAGTTTTGCCGAAACGGTTGCAAGAGACAGGGGCTATAAAAAATTAATGATGCATGCCCGTGACAGTGCCATTGGCTTTTACGAAAAATTTGATTTTAATGTGCGGGGCAATGAGTTTATAGAAGTGAATGTGCCGCATCATGTGATGGAGAAAAGGTTGTAAGTGCACCTGAGACGTGATTGGTGAATCGTGAATTTAGAACTGATAGACCTCACGGCTGACGTTTGACGCCTCACGTTTTAGTAATCTTTGCTTTAAAAAATCTCCTTGCTTCATGCACATCATCTCCTTCAAAGGCATCTTTAGGTACAATAAAAAATGAGCGGCTGTTAAAATACAGGTGAAAAAAATGTGGGCTTTCAATCCATGTACTAAAATCGGTCCAGGGCCAGCTTCTTCCCCCTCTTTCATTTTCAATTCTAAATTCATCGGCGGTTAATATAGCCTGCATCCTGTCTTTAAAGGCTGGTGCTTTTTTATATACCATTTGCGGCAGTAAAAACCAAAATATTATCATAAGGCCAAACCATAAAACAGCGCTAATTAAAAAAGCCTGCGGCGATACTTTCTTTAAATAAAACAATACCGCAGATATTATTGCAAAAACATTTACAAGGATGATCATTATTTTTATTTCACGCCTGGTAATAAAATGATAGCGTAGTGCCTGTATTACTTTTGCCTTATTGTAAGTGAAGTATTGCGATGTCATAAAACAAAGATAATTGATGGGGCTGATTAATTATCACTCTCCAATTTTACAGCAGCATGTTTTACCATTACAGAAAACATCAGCAATTCACTTATTTTTGAGCTTATGTTTTCAAAAATAAGCATTAGTAAACATAAAGTTATTAGTACTGTTGCAATGCTTCCATTGCTGATGGGAGTAAATATATTTTCTTCCTGTAATGAAGCCAAAAATGACAGTGAAATTGAACCTGCTTTTTATTACTGGAAAACAGTATTTAAACTATCTGATTTTGAAAAGCAACGCTTAGATTCATTACATGTAAAAACTATTTACATCAAATTTTTTGATGTGGGTTGGGATGATAAAGCACAAAGGCCCGTACCAATTGCTAAACTGCAGGCTAATAATTTTACACTGCCCCAAAAACTCAGTGTTATTCCAACGGTGTTTATTACTAATGAATGTATTCAAAAAATTCATTCATCGCAAATTGCAGAACTGGCCGATAATATTTACAGGCTGGTGCATGAAATTATTAACAGCCATGGTTTTAATAACATAACAGAAATTCAAATTGATTGCGACTGGACGGCAAGTACCAAAAGCAATTATTTTTTATTGCTGGAAAAAATAAAAACCCTTTGGAAAAATACAGCAATCCCTGTTTCGGCAACCATCCGTTTACACCAGATAAAGTTTATGGGTAAAACAGGTGTGCCCCCGGTTGACAGAGGCTTGCTGATGTGTTACAATATGGGCAACTTAAAAAACATAGCAACAAAAAATTCTATTATTGAAACAGCAGAGCTAAAAAAATATGCAGGCAATCTTTATAATTATCCTTTGCCCTTAGATATAGCATTACCATTGTTTGACTGGAAAGTTTTATTTAGAAAAAATGTTTACGCAGGTTTAATTGAAAATTTACCTGATGGAGTCTTCACTAATTCCTTTTCAACAAAAAAAGATAACCGTTACCAGCTTTTGAAAGACACTTTGCTGCAGGGCTACGATTTAAAACAAGGCGATGTTTTAAGAAGTGAACAAAGTGACTGCAGCGAAATATTATCTGCCGCAGGCGAAATAAATAAACGTTTAAAAAATACCCGGCCAAGGGTATCACTCTACCATCTGGATTCTGTAATTTTAAAAAAATATACTTTACATGAACTGGAAACAATTTACAATAGCATGCGTTAGTGCAGCTTTAGTTTCTTTTCCTCAAAATATAATTGGTTGCGGCCCCGATGCTGATCCTTACGATTATTATACTTCTTTCTTCCATCAAAATTTGCCCGATGCAAAAGGTTACAAACCTTTTTACTATACCGGATATAATTTTTTGTATGATGAAGCAGAGCCTGTAGAAACCAGTGATGTGCTGGCAGACGAATGGGCAATTGTATTGCAGCAATAATGTAACTGCAACTGATGCAAAACAATTTGTAAATAAATATGCATGGAAAGATTTGAGCAATCTGTATTTCAATATAGAAAAAAATCAGCCGCTTGCAATACCCGATTCTGTAAAGAAAAATAGTATGACCAATTATTTTTTGCAACAAAAAGATTTGGAAGGGCTTGGGTTATATCATGTACGCAAAAAAGGTGGAGCCTTTTGTTACTGGTGGTGCAGACAGTTGGGAAGCCCCCAAAAGAGATTCGCTGGCAATGAGTAAATTAATTAAGAATGGCCAGCAACTTTTAGCAGTTGCAAAAAAAGATTTTTTTAAATTAAAATATACCTATCAAATTTTACGGCTGGCACATTACAGCAACCGCTATAATGATGTTTTAAAATGGTACGATGATTATGCTGCAAACATTACCGGCAGCAGTGTGTTGCAACCCATGTGCATTGCATTAAAAGCGGGTGCATTATTCAGAACGGGTAATCAAAAAGAAGCGGCTTATCTTTTTAGTAAAGCTTTTAATGCAAGCGAAGTAAAAAGAGTTTCAAATTATTTAGGGTTTAGATGGAGCGTTACTTCGGGCACACAACGAAGTGAATATTTACAGTTGTGCAAAAATAATGCAGAAAAAGCAGCGATGCTTGCCATGTTTGCCATGGGCAGTACGGTTAATGATGAAATAATGCGCATGAAAGAAATTTATACGCTTGATGCTGCTGCACCTGCTTTAGAAGTTTTGGCAGTAAGAGAAATAAATAAGCTGGAAGAAAAATATCTTACTGCATCATTACAAAAAGAAAAAGGCGGTAAAGCTTTATATTTTTCCTGGAACGAAAATGGTACAGACAGTGCTGCCAGCGTAAACCGTAAAAATGCAAATGAGTTAATGAATTTTTTACATGAGGTTGCCGGCAAAGGCAAAGTGAAAAACCCAGGATTGTTTGAAACCGGTGCAGCTTATACAGCCTATATGCTTAAAGATTATACAGCCGCAAAAAAATATTTATCCGCAGCGGAAAAAATGAAACTTGCCCAAAAAGTAAAAGACCAGTGGTCCTTAACCAATTTATTAGTTACCATAAATGAAAAAGAAATAATTGATGCTGCTTTTGAAGAACAAATTTTACCATCGATACAATGGCTGGAGGCAAAAGCAAAATCGGAAATACCTTATAAAACCGGTTACAATGAAATACAGCAATGGAAAACTTTTTACCGCAATTTGATGAGTGAAATTTTAGCCCAACGCTACCACCAGCAGGGTGACTTACATAAAGAAACATTGGCATTTGGAGCAGCAGATTATATTATGGCAACCAGTAACGATTATTACGGTTATAGCAATGGTATTAATTTTTTAAGAAATAATTTAGTAAGCAAAGAAGTAGAAAAATTATTTGCATTGATGGACAGTAAACAGCCCAATAAATTTGAGGCCTACCTTATAAGCCACAATGCTGTAAATAAAAAAGATGTAATTGATTTTGCAGGTACAGCCTATTTAAGAGATTATGATTATGCCAATGCCATTGCATGGTTTAAAAAATCTGTTGATAAAAAAACATCAACAATTAATACCAACCCTTTTATTGATTTACTGTACGACCAGGAAGAAGTTTTGCCAACCGAAGCAAAATTTACCACTACCAAATTAGCTTTTGCCACCGAAATGCTGCGTTTGCAAAAAGCTGCCGAAACAGATAAAGCCAATGCTGCAAAACATTTATACAAAATGGCTAATGGTTTTTATAACATCACGTATTATGGCCATGCCTGGAAGCTGGTACAATACTACCGTGGCGGCAGCGATGGTTATTATATCCCCAATGATGCCACCAGTTTTCAAAAAGAATATTACGGTGCTTTTACTGCACATAATTATTTTGAAAAAGCAATGAATGCCAGTACAGATAAAAATTTTAAAGCAAGGTGTTTATTTATGATGGCCAAATGCAGCCAGAAACAATTGCACAGGCCGCAATACGAAGAGTATGCCAGCAATTATGATAAAATGGATATTGCCGAACAAAAATATTTTGTAGATTTTAAACGCAACAAATATTTTCCGCAGTTAATAAAAGAATATGCTAACACACCATTTTACAAACAGGCATTTAACAGCTGCAGTTATTTAAGGGATTTTGTGAGGAAGAAATAAATTAATTAGTGGGGCAATCTAATTCCCTTCTTTGTTTCCGGGTTAATTTAGGCGTTTGTTGCCCGTAGGTTTTGTTTTTATACTCCCTGTAACCAAAGATTGGAATACGTAAAATAAAATACGTATCTAAACCTTTTGTTTTACCTGCTCTTGCATTTATTATTGATGCCGAGCCAATAACCAGCGGGCCCAAACGCAAAGCAGTGCCTACATTTAAACCTGAGATGGAGTTATAACTTACGGGCATGTAAAAACCAGCCCATGTAATTTCTGCCCTTGGTGTAATACAAACTGAAACTGGTGAATAATTACCCGTATAAAAATTAAGTCGTGAAAAAACTAAAGGAATATTTAATTGTGCCTGCACTCCTAACCATTTATTAAAATATGTGTCGTAAGATAAATGCAAAGTGGTGGGCAATTGCATGGTTAACAAAGACGGTTCCGTTCTTGCATTAAAAAGATTATTGTAATAGTTAGCCATTTGGTAAATATCGTTGGAGTCGGAAGGGGGAACCAATGTATCAACAGTATAAGTTTTACCCAAAAAATTGTAACCCATACTTTTTGTTTGCTGCTTATTATACCTGATAAAACCAATGTCGGTAATTGATGCACCGGCTTTCCAAATATAGTTGGCGGTTTTATCACTGTACGATGTTTCATACACCTGCATTTCGTCCCGGTATTCATAACTTAAGCCAACGTCTAAACCTGCACCCGGGTTTTTAAAAGAGAGATAGTCATTAACATCATCCGAAAGTGAATCTAAACTTTTAGTGTAGTTTATATTAATATTTCCCGTAGCATTTATCAATGCATCTTTTGTTTTTCCATCTGCCGGATCAATTATAGAATCGTGGATGTAAGATAAATTATTACTGCTTAACGAAAATGCGGCTACGCCTCCAAGATACTTTAGAGAAATACCCGCCTTCCACACTCCAAAATCTGTATTGGCAATTTGACGGCTGTAGGTAAATGCTACTTCTTTCCAGCTATGCATATTTACAGATGCGTTGCTTATAGCAAGCCGCCTGCCCACATAAGATTCCTTTTCTACATCGGGCAACAATGAATTTATGATATGATTACTTATACCATGCACATTGGTAAAAACCCTTGCTCTTGTTGTTACTGCAAAGGCATTTTTATCGGAGAGTTTTATCATTACTGACGGGCCAAAAATATCTGCATTGAAATTTCCCTTCAGCTCTTTTTTTACTGGCTTAGGATAAGAGAAACCACCATTATCATCATTACGGTTTTTATATTTAAATGCAAATAAGTTGTTGCCAAGTGTTGTAGAAAAACCTGCAAGATTAATATCAGCCCGGGTACGATGGTTTAATATATCTGCAGTATTATTTAAAATACTGTACACACCGGCGTATGCCGAAGAGTGGTAGCCTGTGTAGGATTGTGCCTGAGAAAAAAAATGAATAAACTGGATAAGAGTTAAAAGCAAAATACTTTTAATAATTGAACGGACTTGAAATATTAAAAAAGACTGCATTGCTTAAATAGAAAGTATGTTAGGTAAAAATAGCCCTTTATTTGATTTGTAAGCAATAGGAGAACCTGAGAGTTGAGAGTTAAATTTTATAATATTTTGAGGAGAACCAATAAAAGTTTAGCGCTATATTTGAAGGGTGAAAGATATACTGGAACATATTAACGGATTAAAAAAACAGTTGGCTCAATTGCAACCGCTTAGTATTGAAAACCAGCAGCGGTTAGATAAAAAATTCCGGATGGAATGGAATTTTAACAGTAACCATATTGAAGGGAACACGCTTACTTATGGAGAAACAGAATTATTATTGATTTTTGACCTGACTAAAGGCAATCATGAATTAAGGGAGTATGAAGAAATGAAAGGCCATGATGTGGCATTGAAATTGATTTACGATTTAGCAGAAGATAAAGAAAGACAACTTACAGAAAAATTTATCCGGGAAATAAACGAAATACTTTTAGTTCGTCCTTTTTATAAAGAAGCCATTACACCCGACGGGCAGCAAACGAGAAGAGAAATAAAAATAGGAGCATACAAATCTTTTCCTAATTCAGTTTTATTGCAGAATGGAGAAATATTTCATTATCCTTCTCCTGCCGAAACACCGGCAATGATGAATGATTTAATGAACTGGTATAATGAAACTTCTTTAAATAAAAAATTACAACCTGTTGAAGTTGCTGCAGAATTGCATTATAAATTTGTCTGCATACATCCCTTTGATGATGGCAATGGAAGAATAGCAAGGTTACTGATGAACTATCATTTACTTAAAAATGATTGCCCACCCGTAATTATAAAAACTGCGGATAAAAAAAATTATCTATTTGCTTTAAGAGAAGCGGATACAGGAAATATTGAAGCTTTTAAAAGTTATATAGCTGAACAGTTAATTTGGAGTTATGAAATTTCTGTTAAAGCTGGGAAGGGAGAAAATATTGATGAGGCTGGGGATTGGGAGAAGAAGATAGAGCTTTTGAAAAAAGAAACAATCAGAAAGCCAGAAGCAACAAAAGAAAAGGGCATAGAAACAACAAGAGATATTTTCACAAACTCTCTTAAACCACTAATACAAGAACTCTTATCTAAATCAGATAGCCTTAAAGATTTTTATCAAAAGTCAGACCTTTCTCTTAATTTTAATAACCAGATAAGCTCTTCTGACAATATCCAAGATTTACTACTTAGTACCCTATCCATACTAGATAAGAAAATAAATTCCATAGAGTTTTCACAAAATTTTAGAAATTTCAAAAAAAACGGAACAACACTTTTGATTCTTATTATAATATACTTTTTGGGTTCTCTGATCTTACTTATTCAATAACTATTAATAACGAGTCGGCTAAGTCAATAAAAAAATTAAACAGTGAATATTTAACAAAAGATGAGATTGATTCAATCGTGTCTTTTATAACTGAAAGAATTTATGATGAGATACAACAAAAAATAAAAAGATAAGTCTTACAAAATAAAACATAATATACCCTATAATTAAAGTTCCGCCATTGGTATGCCGACGAAAGGATTGCGACGCAACGATGATGCCATGAAAATATAAAGCTGGTATTAAAGTCTTTTTCCTAACAACCGCCGTCAGGGTTTTTAACCGCTGACGGGGTTATGCAATCACTCTTTAATTTCAATAAAACAAAAAACCACCAGTTTTTACGCTGATGGTTTTTTTATTTGTTTATATTCTACTTTAATTTTAACTACAGCCGACTTCGAAAAGTGAATTAATTTAATTCTAGTGATTTATAAATACTGTCTGAATAAATTCTGGCCCCAATTACAGTGTTTAAAATTTTACGTTTAAATTCTACTGGAAATTGATCTAACGCATGTTTTATTATTTTCATTTTGAACGGAATATGGACTACATATGTATCTCTAATTATAGGTGGACAAGTGTTAATGTTTTGCTTCCTATCTCCATTAAGGTTAACAGCAATAATTGGAAGATTTAGACTTTGAGCAACTTCAAGTTCCCATCTTACATATCTATGTAAATTTTTAGTTGATTCCCCAATAATTACAAGAACTTGACACGCATTTTTAAAGCGATTTTTTAGTTTACTTTTAATATATGTCTCATTACTTGCATTGCTGGTTAAAGTATATTCTGCATGTGCGTCATCGAAATCGAAGTCAATATGTTCAAGAGCTTTCCATCCTTTCATATTTGCATATGCCCATCTATCTTTATCCCCATCGAATATGATATACGTTTTATCTTTATAACTCATTTTTTTATTTTAGTTTATTAATAATAATTTGAGTACTACAAAATAAAGCCCCATAATGGGGCTTTATTTTTAGCCTTTAGGAGGAAAAGGATCATTACCATAACTATTTCTTTCACGGATTTTTCCGTGGGTGTTATGAATAACAACATCACCACCTTGATTGGTAGCAATTGGCTTTGCAGCACTGATAGCCTGTTGCTGTGTATTAACTACTACAGTGGCTCGGCTATTACCTGCACCCACAACTGCCCATTGTCCATTGTGAGGAACTACATGTTGATTCCCTTGATTTGACTTTTTTGCCATAATCTTTATTTTTTAGGTTCCCCTTTAGAAAATCTTAACGACCCCATAAACCATATTGGCCGAAGCATTTTTTTGAAAAAATGGCTTACATTTTTGTCCGTTAGACTTTGAAATGTATTTTTACTTATCCCTAATTTTTCAAAATGTGAATAGTAGAGTAGGTGACAAACCTTCTAACGAACCTTACTTAGGGTTCTCATTCACAATTTTGCAGTGAGTTTCAGCCTCACTGCATTTTTTTTATATGTCGGCATACTGTTAAAAGACAATAGTATCTTTTTAACAAGTCATTTATAATGGGGATAAAAAAAGAAGAAAATCTTTTGGAGAGAGAAGGAATCTAATCCTATATTTGAAAATCGAATTGAAAAGATTTTTCTTCTTTTAGTCCCGGTTACGAGCCGGGATTTTTTTATGCCCTTTAATTTAATTTCTTTAAAAACCACCAGTTGTTATGCTGATGGTTTTTTTATGTGCTTGTGTTTCCTGTTCTTGTTTTTATACCCCTTTAGGGGACAGGGGCTAACTGCATCCCATACTATTTCCGCAATTCAAACATTTGTAACAGGTGCCGCTGCGTACTGTTATGTGGCCGCAGGTGTTACAGGCTGGTGCATCGCTCTGCATACTCTTTGCTGCTGCATTTACGGCGTCCATCGGGTTGTGTGTTTTTGGTGCAGACGCAGTGCGGTGTGCTGCTTTTGCCGGTTGTGGTGCAACACTGCCCACTACACGTACTTCACTCAACTCGGGTTTGCGTTCGCCAATGGTTGGTGTATTTTCATCCCACTCTGCATTGCCCAGGTTTTGTACTTCGGGTGTATCCAGTACATGAACTAAATCGTTGCGGCCTAAATATTCGTATGCTAACGAACGGAACATAAAGTCGATGATAGAAGTAGCGCTTTTAATATTTGGATGATCTACCATTCCGGCAGGTTCAAAACGGGTGAACACATATTTTTCTACATACTCTTCTAAAGGCACACCATATTGCAGGCCGATAGAAATAGCAATAGCAAAACAGTTGAGCATACTACGCATGGTAGCACCTTCTTTTGCCATGTCGATAAAAATTTCTCCTAAAGTACCATCATTATATTCGCCTGTGCGGAGGAATAATGCCTGGCCATTTATTTTCGCTTTTTGTGTAAAGCCCCTGCGCTTTGCCGGTAGTGCCCTGCGTTCTACAATCATTGCCAGCTGACGCTTTAAAGTTGTATCTGCACTGCTTTGTACACGTTTGTTCATTTCATCAAGCAAATCATCAATGGTTAATTTACCCATATCCACCATGGTAGAAATATCTGCTGCTAATGATGCTGCATTTTCTTCGCTGATGGTTTCGTCTAATTTTTTCTTCTTATCAGATTTATTGCTAAGTGGCTGTGATAATTTACTGCCATCACGGTATAACGCACACGCTTTTAAACCCAGCTCCCAGCTCATGCGGTATGCATCAGCAATTTCCGCCTGTGTGGCTTCGTTAGGCAGGTTGATGGTTTTAGAAATGGCGCCGCTAAGGAAAGGTTGCGCTGCACCCATCATGCGTATGTGGCCGTGTGCATGAATATAACGTTGCCCAATTTGTCCGCATTTGTTAGCACAATCAAAAACAGAAAGATGTTCGTCTTTTAAATAAGGCGCACCTTCCACCGTCATTGTACCGCAGATGTAAATATTTGCAATATCAATTTCTTCATCAGTAAATCCTAACGCTTCTAATAAACTCCAGCCAAAATCGTTGTACTGCTCGGCTTTAAAACCAAGGCGCTGCAAACAATCTTCGCCTAAAGTATATACATTAAATACAAAGCCAATTTCGAAAGCCGCACCCAATACTTTATTTACTTTATCTACATCATTGGCAGTAAAACCTTTTTCCATCAATGTTTTTTTATTGATGAAAGGTGAGTTGTTTAATGATGCATGCCCCTTGGCATAATTTACTATTTCTTCAATTTCGGTTTCGTTATATTTTAAATTACGTAATGCTGCAGGTACACTCTGGTTAATGATCTTGAAATAACCGCCACCACTTAATTTTTTAAACTTCACTAAAGCAAAATCAGGTTCAACGCCGGTAGTATCACAATCCATTACCAAACCGATGGTACCTGTTGGTGCAATTACAGTGGTTTGTGCATTGCGGTAGCCGTACTTCTCTCCCATTTGCACTGCATCATCCCATGCTTTTGTTGCAGCTTTCAATAAATAATCCGGGCAATATTTTGCGTTTATCCCCTGTGGTTTTATTTCAATGCCTTCGTAAGCATCCTGTGCATCATACGCAGCGGCACGGTGGTTACGCATTACACGTAACATGTGTGTTTTATTTTCTTCGTACTTATCAAATGCGCCCAAAAAGCTGGCTAATTCTGCAGATGTACTGTAAGCAACACCCGTCATAATTGCGGTGATGGCGCCTGCAATACCCCTTGCTTCTTCACTATCGTAAGCAATACCGCTTACCATTAACATACTGCCTAAGTTAGCAAAACCCAAACCTAATGTGCGGTAATCGTAACTTAATTGTGCTACTTCTTTAGATGGAAACTGCGCCATTAAAACAGACACTTCTAAAACTACTGTCCATAAACGGCAAGTATGTTCAAAACCTGCTACATCAAATGTATTAGTGCTCTCTTCAAAAAACTGGCGAAGGTTAACGCTGGCTAAATTACAGGCAGTGTTATCTAAAAACATATACTCACTGCAGGGGTTACTTGCTCTAATCGGTCCGCCTTCGGGGCAGGTATGCCACTCATTAATAGTAGTATCGTATTGCGTACCGGGATCAGCACAACGCCATGCAGCATAATTAATTTTTTCCCATAAATCATTTGCTTTTATTTTTCTCATCACACGGCCATCACTTCTGCCTTTTAATTCCCAATCACCATCTTCATCTAAAACTTTAAAGAAAGAGTTGGGGATACGTACTGAGTTGTTACTGTTTTGTCCGCTAACTGTACGGTAAGCCTCGCCTTCGTAATCGTTAGAGTAGCCGGCAGCAATTAACGCCGCCACTTTATCTTCTTCTTTTGTTTTCCAGGTTACAAATTCTACAATTTCCGGATGGTCTAAATCTAAGCAAACCATTTTAGCTGCTCTTCTTGTAGTACCACCACTTTTAATGGCACCTGCTGCCCTGTCGCCAATTTTTAAAAAACTCATTAAGCCGCTGCTTGTGCCACCGCCACTTAACTTTTCTCCTTCGCCACGAATGCTGCTGAAGTTGGTACCCACGCCACTGCCATATTTAAAAATTCTTGCTTCACGTACCCAAAGATCCATAATGCCGCCTTCGTTTACTAAATCATCATTTACACTTAAAATAAAACAGGCATGCGGTTGCGGCCGTTCGTAAGCGTTAGCCGATTTTTTTAATTGCCCGTCAACAGCATCTACATAATAATGCCCCTGTGGTTTACCGGTAATGCCATATACTTCGTGTAAGCCAGTGTTAAACCATTGCGGACTGTTAGGTACGCAGGCCTGGTTTAAAATAGAGTACACCAGCTCGTCATAAAACACTTCTGCATCCTTGGGGGTTGCAAAATAATTATATCTTTCGCCCCATACACGCCAGCAATGTGCCATGCGGTGAGCAACCTGTTTAACTGTTGTTTCTCTTCCGGTTGTTCCATCAGCTTGCGGTACGCCTGCTTTTCTAAAATATTTTTGTGCAAGAATATCTGTAGCAATCTGGCTCCACTGCTTCGGTACTTCTACATTATCCATTTGAAATACAACTTCGCCTGTAGGATTTTTAATTACAGATGTACGGTAATCATATTCGAACATATCGAATGGGCTAACATCCTCTTTGGTAAACTGCCGGCTGAACTGCAGCGCTTTTGTGGTTTGTTTCTTCGTTGACATATATACAAGTGCTTGATTGGTGGGTTAAGTAATTGTTAAGCCAACGAAAATATTTGTTACAGCCGAACAAACAAACTTTTTAATATCAACACTTGTGGACAAATTTGGTGGATAATTTGACAGACCCAATACTGTATTGCGTTTGCTTACTTTTCCCCATCTTTTTATAAAAATGTTTGTTTAAAATCTTGGAATTTTCATCAAAATTTCAATGTGCTGATTTCAGGGTGTTTTTAAGAATTGGCTGAAAATACAAAGTAGTTTTTTTGATATAAAAGATTTTATTTTTAAAATGTTTCTTTATATAACCAATTTAGCTTTTTCTTTGAGCAAAATTAATTTAAATGGATACAAAAAAAATATACACCATTATTGCTGCAGTGTTTGCTGTTACATATAGTTATAACCTGTTTTGGTTTTTCAGATCGCTGATAGAATTTGGCAGTTTTGGTTTTCAGTTTACATTTTTTATAAGATATGTGCCGGTGTTTTTAGGAATAGCAGGATTAGTTATTTTTATTACCTCGCAATTTAAACGCAGTAATTTATTAAGGGTAATTATGTGTTTAGAAATTATGTCGTTCCCTTTTTTGGCCTTTTGGTACATACAATTTTTTACAAAAACTTACGGGCCATTAAATCAGCCGGCGCAATTAAACTGGACATTTTATGTGGGTTGCATAATAAACGCAGCGTTGCTTTTGGCCAGTATTATTGGTTTAAGAAAATTATCTTTTGATAAAACTGCAAAGCTTTCTTTTATTACTTATGGCGCTGAAAGTACCGCACAGTTTTTTCCGGCAAGTGCAAACCAACGTTTTGTTAACCGCTTGGTAGATGGTGTAATAATTATTTACATACTGCTGATAAACCTGGCCAGTATAAATATTTCTTCGGGCTGGGGTAATGATTTTGCGCCGCAAATTATTATTGTAATTCAAATACCTTTTTTAATTCTTTATTACATAATATTAGAAGGTATTTTTAATACTACTGCAGGTAAATGTGCCACCGGCACCACTATTGTAAATGAGCATGGGCAGCGCCCCGGCTTTACACAAATTTTAGGGCGAACTTTTTGCCGCATCATTCCATTTGAACCATTTAGTTTTTTTCGTGCCGGTGCAAGGGGCTGGCACGATACACTCACTAATACTTATGTGGTGGAAAGTGTAAACCAGGAAGATTCGGGAATGGATGAAATTACTTTTGATGCAGAAATGCAAAACACTTAATAATGAGAGCTGTAATACAAAGAGTAACCAGTGCCAGCGTAACAATTGATGGTACAATAAAATCGGCCATTAAAAACGGTTTACTGGTTTTTGTTGGCATAGAAGATGCAGACAATAATGACGACTTAGAATGGTTAAGCAACAAAATTGTAAACCTCCGCATTTTTGATGACGAGAATAAAGTGCCCAACATTTCTGTAAAAGATAATGTTGGCGATATTTTATTGGTAAGCCAGTTTACTTTACATGCTGCAACAAAAAAAGGCAACCGTCCTTCGTACATAAAAGCAAGTAAGGCAGATATTGCCATACCGCTTTATGAAAAAATGATTGTACAATTAGAAAAAGATTTGGGTAAAAAAATTGAAACCGGAATTTTTGGTGCAGACATGAAGGTTTTACTTTTAAATGACGGGCCAATCACCATTTTTATTGATACTAAAAACAAAGAGTAATGACAGAACTTACAATTAATCAGGCACAGCAGCAGGTAGACCAATGGATAAAAACTGTGGGGGTAAAATATTTTAGTGAGCTAACCAATCTTGGCATATTAATGGAAGAAGTTGGAGAGTTAAGCCGATTAATGGTAAGGCAATATGGTGAGCAATCTTTTAAAGAAAGCGATAAAGGCAAAGAACTTGGGGATGAGATGGCAGATGTTTTGTGGGTTTTAATTTGCCTGGCCAATCAAACAGGAGTTGATTTAACCGAAGCCTTGCAAAAGAATTTTGAAAAGAAGAATTTAAGAGATGCAGAAAGGCATAAGAACAATGAAAAATTAAAATGACCGCATGAAATTTTCAGTAAAAGATATATGGATAATACTAAAACAATCCTTTAATGATTTTATTGATAATAAAGTTTTAAAGTTAAGTGCGGCATTAGCATTCTATACTATTTTTTCGCTGCCTGCCATGCTTATTATTGTAATTTCTGTAAGCGATATTTTTTATGGCCGGGCTGCAATTGAAGGAACGCTTTATCACCAGATAGCAGCTTTTGTTGGCACCGAGGCAGCATTACAAATACAAGAAACCATACGTGGTGCAGCCTTATCTAACAGCAGCTATTTTGCAACAATAGTTGGTGTGGTTACTTTATTAATTGGTGCCACAAGCGTATTCAGCGAAATACAGGATTCTATTAATCATATCTGGAAATTAAAAGCCAAACCCCGTAAAGGAAAAGGTTTTTTAAAGATGGTCATTAACCGCCTGCTTTCATTTTCTATTGTGATAAGCCTGGGTTTTTTATTATTGGTTTCTTTATTAATAAACGGTTTGATGGATGCACTGATTAACCGCCTTACCAATATGTTTCCGGAACTGACGGTGATAATGGTTTACGTGGTAAACCTGCTGATTACTTTTGGTATTACTGCTTTATTATTTGCTATGATTTTTAAAGTGCTGCCCGATGCCCGTATAAAATGGCAACATGTTAGGGCTGGTGCATTTACCACTGCCGCACTTTTTATGATGGGTAAATTTTTAATTGGTTATTATTTAGGCCACAGCAAATTGTCTTCTACTTATGGCACCGCAGGTTCTGTAATTGTAATGCTGCTGTGGGTATATTATTCCGCAATGATTTTATATTTTGGTGCCGTTTTTACGCATGTGTTTGCATTGCACACGGGTTCCAGAATTTATCCCACCAATTATGCGGTATGGGTACAGGAAATTGAGGTGGAATCTGTAAACTCTATTCAGGAGCAACCCGAACAAAAGGCGGTTATAAAAACACATGATGTGCCGCCGGTGTGAGGTGGTTTTTAATACGATTTTTTTTGATAATGAAATTTTCAATATTCAACATACAATTTTCAATGAAAATACAAGTGCGATTATTGGACATTGAAAAACTTTCCTTCAAAACTTTTATAAATTATTGAAACGTTAAACCCCGTCAGCGGTTGAAAAACCCTGACGGCGGTTGACGAAAACAAAAAGAGGAAGCTGCTATAACCGCCGACGGGGCTAAGGAGCCGCCGTCGGGGTTAGCAAAGAGTATTTAAATTTTCAATCTACGCTTTGGTAAAAGTTGAGTTACGCTTTTTTTGTACAAGTGAGTGACACAACGATGTTGACCATAGCTGCTGCTTTTGCCCTGCCAATAAAAATTGCGAAGCTAATTTTATTGGCCGCTGTGCAATGTTTATATTTGCAGCTATGGCAAACGAAATAAATAATTTTGCGGCATTGATTGCCCATTGTAAAGAGTATGGTTATATTTTTCAGAGCAGCGAAATTTATGATGGACTGGCGGCGGTGTACGACTACGGACAAAATGGTGCACAGTTAAAAAAGAACATCCGTGATTACTGGTGGAAAAGTATGACGCAACTGCATGATAATATTGTGGGCATTGATGCTGCAATTTTTATGCACCCCACTACCTGGAAGGCCAGCGGACATGTAGATAATTTTAGCGACCCGATGATTGATAATAAAGACAGCAACAAACGGTACAGGGTTGATCATTTGATTGAAGCGCATGCTGAAGCATTGGCACTGGAAGGAAAAAAAGAAGAAGAATTTGCACTGCTGAAAAAGATGGATGAACTTTTAGCCGCAACCGATTATGCCGGCATAAAAAAATTAATTGAAGACAATAATATTAAATGCGCCATCAGCAAAACCTGCAACTGGACGGAAGTGAGGGAATTTAATTTAATGTTCAGCACACAAATAGGCAGCGTAGCCGAAGAAAGTGATACCATTTATTTACGCCCCGAAACTGCACAGGGCATTTTTGTAAATTTTTTAAATGTGCAAAAAACCGGCCGCATGAAAATACCTTTTGGTATTGCACAAACCGGTAAAGCTTTTAGAAATGAAATTGTAGCCAGGCAATTTATTTTCAGGATGAGGGAGTTTGAACAAATGGAAATGCAATTTTTTGTTCGCCCCGGCACACAAATGGAATGGTACAACTTTTGGTCGGCTGAAAGAAAAAAATGGCACGAGAGTTTAGGAATACCTGCAGAAAAATTACGCTTTCATGATCATGTTAAATTAGCGCATTATGCAGATGCTGCTATGGATATTGAATTTGAATTTCCGTTTGGATGGAAAGAACTGGAAGGCATACACAGCCGTACCGATTTCGATTTAACACAGCACCAAACTTTCAGCAAAAAGAAAATACAGTATTTTGATAACGATTTAAAAGAAGATGGCAAACCTTATGGCAACTACACGCCTTTTGTGGTGGAAACTTCTGTTGGACTGGACCGTTTATTTTTAACCGTTATGAGTTTGGCTTACGCCGAAGAAAAATGGACAAAAGAAGATGGCACCGAAGACAGCCGTGTGGTGTTGCGTATTCCTGCAAAAATTGCTCCTACCAAATTAGCCATTCTGCCTTTGGTTAAAAAAGATGGCTTACCCGAAATTGCAAAGGCATTAATGAATGATTGCAAAAACCATTTTATGTGTTTTTATGAAGAAAAAGATGCTATTGGTAAACGCTACCGCCGCATGGATGCGATTGGTACGCCGTTTTGTGTTACGATAGATCATCAAACTAAAGAAGATAATACGGTTACAATAAGATACCGGGATACGATGGTGCAGGAAAGAATTGCGATTAAAGATTTGAAGGGATTGGTGATGGAGAAGATTGGGTGAAGGAATTAGAAATGTTTATTATTTTATGCTGATATTTTTATTTAATAATTTCTGGATTATTTTAATTATTGTTGTTTGCGCAAATGCACTTTTATTAAAGTTAAAATCAAAAAAGTATATTGCACATAATCCAGCTTTAAAAAAGGGATATGACCAACTTATTAAGGGATTTTTATTTTATGGGAATATTCCCTGGATTATAATGGGTGTTGGTAATTTAAGCTCTGGTACAAAAAGTGGAATGGATTACTTTAGTCCTCATTCACAGAATTATTTTGTTTTGACTTTTTATTTTTCAATTCTTGTTATATGGGCATTTGGAACAAAATGGATATACTTTAAAAATGGAGCAGCTTTTTTAGAAAATCATCCGGGCATGTTAAGAGGAGAAAGATTTGGATCTAAAAACAATACAACAGCAAAACAAATAAAAATAGTCTGGGGAATACTTACTATTGTTCTTTGCATAAGAGTTATAATCTTTTTTATTAGATAGCTACAATTTTATGAAGCAATATAATATTTTAAGAGCATTATCGATTCTTGCCTACTGCTTCATTTTATTCAATGGCTGGTTTATAAGTCTCCCATTTTTTTTAATCCTAATTTTTGCAGTTTTTGATTTAGGCACAAGGTTTCAAATCTTTTGTATACTTGCCATTATTGGGTTAATACTGCTTATTAGAATTACAAGAATGGCTAAAACAAAAAAGACACTATTTATTGAATTAATAATTTTTATTCTTTTACTGTCACCCATTGCTGAGCGGTTATTGTCGGTAAATATTTCTCTTTTTAATTATCCGGGGTTTATCTTTCCTTTTTCTACTTTTATAATACTATATATTTTATTGTTGTTTTTTTCACTAAGGGAATTTATAACTGAAAAAGAAAAAGTTATCTAAAATTACTTCTTCTTAAGCACCAGCGGCTCTTTTAAAAAATCAAACATTTTTTTATACACTTCCTGCAGCACAGGGTATTCATCTACGGTATATAAACTTTTTTTAAACTCAATTACAAACATACAGACTGCTAAATTTTCTTCCTTATTGTATTCCACAGTACGGGTGAACACAATATCATTATCAGGGGTACGCATTTTTACCGATTTGGGTAACTCATCCAGTGTATAATTTTTAGGCAGTGCGATGTTGACGTAAGTACTTACCGTTCTTTTGTAACCAAAGTTTATATTGCTAAAACGGGTATCACTTATAAAAGGATTTTTTTCAAAACCAAAAAAAAGATTTAAGGGCACATACAAATAATCGCCGCTGCCAGAAAGGTTGGTGGTGAATTTAAATTTTTGCTCTGCCGGCAGCGAATCGCTGGTTTGATGTAAAAATTCAAACTCTTTTATTTCCAGCCCTTCTTTTTTAAAATTACTTTCAATATATTTTTCCCGTCCATCATCTTTATAATCCTCAATTTTTTCAATACGGGAGTAGCCGCTGTTCTTTAAATTTACTTCGCCTGAAAAAATCCCTTTATCATCAACGTTCATTTGTGCATTTATATAATCGCTGTACTGTAACGAATCGTTGGTGATGGTAACCAACCCGCCATTTTTTTTGTGTACAATAAGTGCAGTAGTATTAAGAATATCTTTTGGTATTATATGTGGGGGGGTATTGTTATCTGTTGCATCTAAATAATATTTTTTCTCTTTTATAATTACACAGGCAAATACAGAATTAAACTGATCTACAAAAGGGTATCCTATATTTACTTTACCATGAAACCTTTCGCTAACTAAAGCCGGATAAGCATCCAGGCCGGCGTCTTTTAAAAGATTTACTAATATTAAATTTATTTCGCCGCTGGTGCCTTTCTTCTTTTCCCAGGGTTCTTTAACCCCATCGCCTGCATACTTGCTGTAAAAACCATTCCAGCTCATGTTGCTTCTTACATAATTATATACCGCTTTCATTTTATCTTCTTCTGATAAAAGTTTTTTTGTTTCATCAATAAATGCAGATGTGCCCGGAATATTTTTTCCTAACTGGCTGCCAAATGCTTTTTCCATAAGCATTTCACGTACTACCTCATCCCAGGATGTCATGTAATTTTTTTTGCCGTATCCCTGGTTTATACCGCTTAACTGAAAAATTACTTTTTGCAAATAATCTTCTCTCGAATCCATATAAGGTTCTGTTGTAAGCGAAGGGATATTATTCATTTCAAAAAATACCCTGCCGGTTTCTTTTTCTACTCTTGATGTTACCGGTAAGTCATCTCTTTTATTAATACGATAGGCAAATTCGGCTCTTGGCAAAATCGTAAGGGTATATTTACTTTTTAGCACAGGTAATCTTTTTTGAAAATCCCAGTCATCAAGCCCTCCGTAATGCTTCATAAAACTGCGGTACTTATATTCTATAATACTGCCTACTTTAATAGTAGGAAAAGTAAAGGTTATACTGCCAATACGTTCATCCGTATTTTGTTTGTAAAAAGATTTTTTAGTAAGGTTTTCTGTAACTGCTTCGCCGGAAGCATTTATGTTGGTTACCATTGCATCCAGCATATCTATAAGTTCAAAATTATCTTTACGGTAAAACTGCAATGTAATATTGGCATTATCAAAACCTTTTTCTTTTAATATTTTAATACGCACATGGTGGTAAGTAATAAGATGTTCTTCGTCATCATGAACGGATACTGCCTCATTTAATAATATAACTGCAACAGCGTCTTTATCAAAAGCACATTCCTTTAAATCTATTTCTTCTTTACTTATACTTCCGTAGTTAGTAAATTCCTGTGCATATGATATGCATGGAGCAGTTAAAATAAGCAGTGCTAAAAGCAAATTGTTTTTCATTGTACAAATTATCAGGGTAAAAAATAAATATTACACTCCAAATTGAATTAAGTGATGGTCTAAATGTTTCCAGGTGCCTTTACTCCATTCTTCATTAGTAAGTTTGCCAAAAAAGGGATGTTTTTCTCCACTCATGCTGGCCGCAGAAAAACTATTTATCATATCAATTAAATATTGTTTTTCTTTTTCAAACTCTTGTGGGTTAGCAATTATAAAAGATTTATCGGTGGGCAAATTACGCTTAAAAGGCACTTCATTAAAAAGTTGTTTTTTAAATAATGGGCCAAGAAGGCTTAATAAAAAATTACTTTTTAATTTATGTTTACCGGTAGCTACACCTAATGGCATTTGGCAATGCGCCAGCATTTGTGCCACACTCATTTTGCCCCATTGCGCCTGGCTTTGCGGTGTTAATTTATTTATACGGTTTATAATGTCCTGCTTTGTTGCAGCATCAAATAAATTTTTTACTTCCATAGTTATTTAAAAATTAAAAGTTATTAAAATTTGCAGTGCGTATCTTTAATGCATACAACCAATGTAAACATCGGCCTGTTTAACATAAGCTGTTTTATAAATTTTCTTAGCTTTTTTTAATATTGTATCTGTTTCTTCCTTTGAGCCTGCACCTGCAATTACTACATAATATCCTTTTGCAAATCCATTAATGGCATTGCTCCACTCAATACTTACATAATCGCCATCATCAAATCTTCCTCTTGCAATATAGCATGGATAGCCCCCTTCATTTTCGCAATCAGTTTCCGAAAAAGTTAAACCCGTTTGTTTATCAGGCTTAAGGCCCCTTAAAATTAATTTTTGTTGTAACTGGCTGGCAGCTTTTGCAGCAGTTAATTTTGCCTGGCTATAATTTTTAGTGGATTGGATTATTACAAAACTTTTTTTTACAAAAGGCGTTTCACCCTGTGCAGCTGCAGTCGATACGGTTACAATAAAAGATAAAAAAAATAAAAGTATTTGTTTCATAAATTTTATTTTATCCATATAATTCCTGGTGTATAGCTTTTCTGTCGTACCCCAATTCAGTAATTGTTTTTTTGGCTTCGTCAATCATATTCTTCCAGCCGCATAAATAAAAATGTGCAGGTGGTAATACATCGCCTTGCTTTTTTTCTTCAATTAAATTTTTATACACCTGGTGCACATAACCTTTTACACCATCCCAATCCTCTCTTGATAAAACAGGAATATAATGCAGCCCGGCATTATTTGCTGTTAGGTTTTTTAATTCTTCGTAATACAATAAATTTTCTTTTGTACGTGTACCAAAAATTAAATACACATTCTTATGGGGTACATTATGCAATGCAATATTATGCAGCATACTTCTAAAAGGTGCAATGCCGGTACCTGTACAAATTAAATAGTAATCTGTATCTAACACCTCAGGTAAGGTGAAAACACCAACGGGTCCACGAAAAGTTATTTCACTTCCCACTTCAATTTTATCAAATAAATAAGAAGTGCCTGCACCATCTTCCATATAAACAATTACCAGTTCAAACACATTAGTTCCATCGGGCCAGCTGGCAATGGAATAACTGCGCCAGCGCTTATTTGTTTTTTCATGTATGGGCAAATCTAATGTTACAAACTGGCCGGGTTTATAATCAAAACTTTCAAGTTCGGGTACCTGCAACCAAAATCTTCTGGTAGTAGTGGTTTCATTTTCAATTTTAATAACTTTTGCTGTGCGCCAGGGTTCAATTGCCATTTTATCAGTTTTGGTTAGAAAGATACAAAAATTATTTTCTTGCACAACTATCACATTTTTTAGGGTGACTCACCCTGCTGGGGTGAGTCACCCTAAAAAAATCTACCCTATATTTGCAGCCGCAATGAATTTGGAAGTGCTGTTGAAAGAATATGCAAATGACCCCCGCTGTTTTAAAATAGTGGATGGCATCACATTGTCTAAACCGCAGCGTATTCACCTATCCGGCCTTCAGGGCAGTGCATCGCAATTTATAATTACATCAGTTTTTAATCATCCCTCTGCCAGCCAGCTCAATCATTTAATTATTTTACGGGATGCTGAAGAAGCTGCCTATTTTCATAACACTTTAGAAAATTTAACCGGTGCCTTAAACCTGTTCTACTTTCCTTCTTCTTTTAAAAATAAAAAAAATTACAGCCTGCTTAACCCCAGCCACGTAATGCTGCGTACCGAAGCATTAACAAGATTAGCAGGTGGCAATAATAAAAATATAATCATTACTTACCCCGAAGCTTTGTTTGAAAAAGTAGTATTATCTAAAACACTTTCTGATAATATTATTTCTATTAAACAAAGTGATACACTTGATGTAAATGGCATATTGGGCAAATTTGTTGATTATGGTTTTGAAAGAACCGATTTTGTTTATGAGCCGGGCCAATTTGCAGTACGTGGCGGCATACTTGATATTTACAGTTTTGGTAACGAAAAACCATATCGTATAGAATTGTTTGGTAACGAAGTGGACAGCATAAGAATTTTTGATCCTGAAACACAATTAAGCGAAAGAAAATTATTGCAGGTAAACATTATCCCCAACGTAGATATTTTACAAAACGAAACTGGTGAAAAAATTTCTTTTTTAGAATTTTTACCAGAGAATGCAGTAGTATGGAGTGCAGACTGGAATTTTATTAAAGAAAAAATTTTACTGGAAGAAGAAGCTTTTGGAATTTGGAATAGTGAGGTTGTAATAAAAACTAAAGCAGAAGAAACAGAAGACAACTTAAGCAGAAAAGATTTTACCGAAAATGATTTTGTAAGTGCTGCTGCAGTTGAAGAGCAAATTCAACTGCGGCATATAATTGAGTTTGGCAACAAAGCTTTCTTCGCAAATCCACAGGGCCCTTCGGACGAACAACGAACAACTAACAACGGCCAACTGATCTCTTTTGCTACCAAACAACAACCGGCCTTTAACCGGCAGTTTGAAATTTTAATAAGAAACCTTAAAGAGTACGAAGCAAAAAAATACAATATTTATTTATTTGCCGAAAATCCTAAACAGTTAGAAAGATTACACATTATATTTCAAGATTTGAAAGCTGAGATAAATGTTATCCCTGTACCCACATCTATACACGAAGGTTTTATTGATGATGATTTAAAAGTGATTTGCTATACCGATCATCAAATTTTTCAACGTTATCATAAATACAAAGTAAAACAGGCGTTCAGCAAAAACAAAGCACTTACTTTAAAAACATTAAGAGAACTGCAACCTGGAGATTATGTAACTCATATTGATCATGGTGTAGGAGTTTACAGCGGCCTTCAAAAAATTGAAGCCAATGGACGTTTGCAGGAAGCGGTGCGTATTCAATATAAAGATGGCGATTTGCTGTATGTAAATATTTCTTCGCTGCATAAAATTGGAAAGTACAGCGGTAAAGAAGGCAGCATACCCAAAATGAATAAACTGGGCAGCGATGTTTGGAATAAATTAAAAGACAAAACAAAAAAGCAGGTAAAAGATATTGCAACAGATCTGATAAAATTATACGCACAAAGAAAAAGCCAGGAAGGTTTTGCATTTAGCCCCGATAATTATATGCAAACCGAACTGGAAGCAAGTTTTATTTATGAAGATACACCCGATCAGGGCAAAGCAACTGAAGATGTAAAACGTGATATGGAAAAGCCATCACCAATGGATCGTTTAGTTTGTGGTGATGTGGGTTTTGGTAAAACAGAAATTGCCATACGTGCCGCATTTAAAAGTTGCTGCGATGGTAAACAGGCTGCAGTATTGGTACCTACAACAATTTTAGCGTATCAGCATTACAAAACTTTTGGCGAAAGGTTAAAAGATTTTCCGGTAACAGTAGATTTTGTAAATCGCTTTAAATCATCAAAAGAAAAAAAAGAAACCCTATCTAAATTAGCCGAAGGAAAAATTGACATCATCATTGGTACACATGCATTGCTCAGTAAAGATGTTAAGTTTAAAGATTTGGGCATAATGATAATTGATGAGGAGCAAAAATTTGGTGTAGCGGCAAAAGAAAAATTAAAACAATTAAGGGCCACGGTTGATTCGCTTACACTAACGGCCACCCCAATCCCACGTACTTTACAGTTTAGTTTGATGGGTGCAAGAGATTTAAGCATCATCAACACACCACCACCTAACCGGCAACCCATACAAACCGAAGTAATGGTATTTAATGAAGATGCCATCCGTGATATTATTTATTACGAAACAGAAAGAGGCGGGCAGGTTTTTTTTATACATAACCGTGTTAATGGTTTATCAGAAATGAAAGGATTGATACAGGGCCTTTGCCCCGATATCAGCATTGCTTTTGCACACGGGCAAATGGATGGCGATGAACTGGAAGATACCATCCTGGATTTTATGGATAAAAAATATGATGTACTGGTGTGTACCAATATTGTTGAAAGTGGTGTGGATATTCCAAACGTAAATACCATCATTGTAAATAATGCACACCAATTTGGATTGAGTGATTTGCATCAGTTAAGAGGCAGAGTAGGAAGAAGTAATAAAAAAGCTTTTTGTTATTTGCTGGCGCCACCAATGAGTACATTGCCGCCTGATAGTAGAAAACGTTTATCAACCTTAGAACAATACAGCGATTTGGGCAGTGGTTTTCAAATTGCGATGAGAGACCTGGATATACGTGGTGCAGGCAATATGCTGGGTGGCGAGCAAAGTGGTTTTATTGCAGAGATAGGTTTTGAAATGTACCAGAAAATTTTAGATGAAGCTATACGTGAATTAAAACGCACTGCCTTTAAAGAATTATATAAAGAAGAAATTTCGCAGCAGGATGATTTTGTAAGTGACTGCAGTATTGATACCGATCTGGAAATACTTATCCCCGACAGTTATGTAGAAAGTATTACCGAAAGACTTTCTTTATATTCAAGATTAGATAATTGCACAAATGAAAAAGACCTGCAGGATTTTCACAAAGAAATGACGGACCGCTTTGGGCCCATACCACCACAGGTAGAAGATTTATTTACTACGGTACGGTGCAGAAAATTAGCAGTAGAATTAGGTTTTGAAAAAATGTTTTTAAAAAATGAAACCTTAAAATGTTTTTTTGTAAGCAACCCCGACAGCCCGTATTTTACCAGTGAAACCTTTAATGGCATTTTACAATTTTTACAAAAGGGTACCAATAAAGCTAAATTAAAACAGGTAGGCAAAAATGGAATACTGGTTGTAGAAGATGTAAAGACTATGAACAGTTTGCATTTGTTTTTAAAGCGGATGAGGGAAAGTATTTCTGCTTAAATTTGTTTCAACAACTTTCTACTGTCTATAATTTATCTGCATGAGTAAAAAAGAATACGGCCTCCTTTCGCTTCCGGTAATTGTTGCAGCCCTGGGCTTTTTTGTTGACATTTTCGATTTGCTTTTGTTTGGCATTGTGCGTAAAAGCAGTTTTGAAGAGTTGGGTTTATCCGATGCTGAAATATTATCGAAAGGAGAATTAACCATAAGCATACAATTAATAGGGATGGTAGTGGGTGGTATTGCATGGGGAATTATTGGCGACAAATTTGGCAGGCTAAAAGTTTTATTCGGTTCAATTATATTGTATTCAGTTGCTAATATTGCCAACGGTTTTGTTCAGGATATAAATACTTACATCATTATCCGTTTTATTGCTGGCATTGGGCTGGCAGGCGAATTGGGTGCAGGCATTACTTTAACTGCAGAAATTTTACCCAAAGAAAAAAGAGGCTTGGCCGGCACAATAATTGCCACCTGCGGTGTGCTCGGCGGTATTACGGCAGCTCTGCTGTCGAAAGTTATTACAGACTGGCGGACACTTTATTTTATTGGCGGTGGTATTGGTTTGTTGTTACTGGCTTTACGGGTATCGGTGGCTGAAAGTACCATGTTTTCTTCTTTAGAAAAAACAAGTGTACAGCGGGGCAATTATCTAAAATTTTTTACCAACAAAGAAAGGTTTTTTAAATATGCAAAAGGAATGCTTATTGGTATGCCGGTTTGGTATTGCATTGGCATACTTATTTTTTTTGCTGATGAATTTGCAAAGCGAATGGGCATTACTGGCATTACACCGGGCAATGCAATTTTGTTTCAGTATATTGGTTTAGGCTTTGGCGATGTTACTGCAGGGTTGATAAGCCATAAACTGAAAAGCAGAAAAAAAGCACTGTATATTTTCTACTTTATTTTTACTGTTTTTATTATTTTGTTTTTTACACAACACAACAGTTCGCCGGCATGGTTTTATTTTATTTGCTCAGGCTTGGGTTTTGGTTCGGGCATTTCGGTGTTATATATAATTACCAGTGCCGAGCAGTTTGGCACTAACTTAAGGGCTTCAGCATCTACATCCATCACAAATTTTGTAAGGGGCTTTACGCCATTACTGTTTTTAATTTTTAGTTATCTCAGGAGTTACGAAAATATCGGTTACATAAAAGGCGCCTGGATAATTGGTATTGGAGTAATGGTAATTTCTTTATCAGCTTTATATTTTACCAAAGAGAGTTTTGGAAAAGATTTAGATTTTACAGAAGAGTAATTTTTATCTTATCAGCATTACAGTTGATTTTTTATCAATAATATTTCCTTTAAAATCAACACCGTTAACCATTACAACAAACACGCCGCTGTTTTGTTTTTGTCCCTGCCACATGCCATCCCAGCCTTTATTATAATTGGTAGTGTAAAATATTTGCTGCCCCCAGCGGTTAAATATTTTAAGATAATTAAATTGCTTAATGCCCACAGGTGTGCCTTTAAAAATATCATTCAACCCGTCGCCGTTGGGTGTAAAGGCGTTGGGTAAATAAATATCGGGGCCTTTATAAATTTTAACGGTTACATCAGCATAACTTTCGCAGCCTTCGGGTGTAAATGCTTTTATGCTGAAGGTTTGTGTGGCAGTAAGCGTAGTAACAGGGTTTGAAATATTTGGATTGCTTAACAATGCTGCAGGGCTCCAGGTATAACTTAATCCTCCTGTTGCATTTAATTGTATTGGCTGGCCTGCAGCAGCAATGGTATCGTTACCTGCAAATGCGTTGGTGCCGTAAATAACAATATCTTTTTGTAAAGAATCGGAGTAACAGCCATTAGCAGCCGTTGCAAATAATTTTACTTTGTAAGTTCCATTGGCAGTATAAATATGTTGTGCATTTTGTGTGGTTGCAATGCTGCCATCACCAAAAGTCCATTTCCATTGCAACACTGTATTAGAATTATCGATTGCAGAAAAATTTATCAAACTGTTTTTACAGGCATCTTTAAAAACCATGGTTACATCGGGTACCGGATTTACATAAAATGTTTCGCTGGCAGTATCGCTGCAACCATTATTGCCGGTGGCAATTAATTGTACTGTTTGATTTCCGGATAAAAATGATTTTACAGGATTTTGCTGACTGCTCCATTCACTACTGTTGTAAATCCACGACCATTTATTTATTAGTGCACCGGTTAGTGCCGATGAATCAGAAAATTGTACTTGCGCCCCTGCACATAAAGGTGGCGCACTTACGCCAAACTTTGCAAGGGGTTTATCTTTTACATAAACAGTTTTAAACTTAAGTCCAGCACAATTGCCCAGGCCACCTAAAGGCCCAACTGTGGTTGATATAAAGAGTACAGAATGATTGCCCGGAGTTGAAAAAAAATGTGTTGGATTAAGAACATTATAGTAATTAAGAGGTGTGCCATCAATAAGCCATCCCAAATCTGTAATAGGATCGCCTCCAACAGAGCTCACAGTTCCAAAAAAATTAGTGGGTTGCCCAAGACATACAGAATCTGTAAAAGTGAAATCCGAAAATGCGCTTGACTGTACGTTAATTATCCTGTTAAATGTTCCTGATTCACAGCCTTCAATTGTTTTAACTGAAAAAGTCACATTTTTATTTCCAGATGTAAGGTATGTAGTGGATGGGTTTGGTAAATTTGATGTTTGACCGTTTCCAAAATTCCAAACCCAACTTGTGGTATCAACTGTTCCTGCTGCAACTGTAACAGGTGCAGAGAAACTGGTTGTTAAACCGGCACAATACCCTGCATTCGGTGTAAAATTAACAACCGGTATCGAACCAATCCTTACATTTTGTATATTAGTAGCCTCACATCCGTCAGCGCCAATCACTCTTTGTTTAACCACATAATCGCCGGCGGGTACAAATACATGCACCGGGTTTAAATTAACCGAATCTATCGGGCTGCCATCTCCAAAATCCCAATAAAATTTTGCAATGGTTGTAAATGAAACTGTAGTGGTATTAAAAGTTATGGGTTCATTAATGCATCTTTTTTGTGTGGGGCTAAAACTAAAAGATGGGTTTAATGCGGTTTTAAATTTTTGAAGATTATTTTCTCCGCCAGTACTGCCGGTAAAGCCCCAATAAACTAATGGATCACCTGCAAAAACATCTGTTACAAAATCTTTTGTTGCAGTAACTTTTAAAACGCCATCAATATAAGCCGATAATGTTTTAGTAACAGCATTCCACTCAATACGCAGCGAATGCCAGCTATTATCTTCAATATTATCAGTACCGCTTAAAATTGATGCAGGAACTGGTCCAGCAATATTATTTGCAGTATTATGATTAAGGTCGCCATTTAATTGTATGGCGATATGATCAAACACAGGATCGTTATTAGGAAAATTTTGCCAGGTATCAATGGTAACACCTACTGCCGGCGTAACACCTTCGTAACCCAAGCCACCTCCTGTAGTACCTACACTGGTACTTATTGGCTGCAAAACAAATACAATTCCGTCTGCACCGGGGCTGTTAGAAGCTCCCAGAAAAACATCAAAATTAAAATTAAAAGATTGGGTAAGGTTGATTTTATTATTATTCCATACGGAGCCGCTTTGATTATTTACTGCACGTGTTAAAGTATATTCATTACAGGCATCCTGAGCAGCACTTCCATTAAGAGTGTATTGTGCCATCATGTTGTGGCAGATGCTCATTGAGAGTAGTAGAATTAAAGATAGTTTTATTCTAATTTTTATCACCTCCTAAAATTAAATCTATTTAAGCTTATTATTGAATTTGTAAATAAAAAAGGCTACCCACAAAATTGCGGATAGCCCATAATTTTAAAATTTAGAATTACCAGCCTTTTTTTGCTACTCCGTCTGCAATAGCTTTTAAAGCATTTGCTTCGCTAAGCATAGTGGTCATTTTGTTTCCTTTACCATCGTGCCCTTGTGCCATATAACCGCCACGTGAAGTTTTAGTAATATTAGCATCCTGCATAGGAACATTCTTTTCTTTGGTTTTCATGCAATAGGCTGTAATCATGTTGCTCATTTTTTTTGAATTTATTGTTAGTAAATATGGGTTGAAGTAGTGTGCTTCAAGCTACAAGCTACTTAAAATAGCGGATTTACCAAAACCAGCCCGTATAAGACAAGCTGATTTTCCACACTGAAACATACTTATGCAATTGCCTTGCCAAAGCGTATAAACTATAGAATTTAAAAAGCTGAACAAAGAAATTGCCGTTGAGCGGCTGCCGGATAGCAGCGTAAATCCTTTTGCAGCAGGGCTTTTAAGAGCAGGGCAAAAGATTGCAGCGGATAGCCGGAACAATGCTGAAGTAAAAATGGGAGCTTAAAGCCCCCATTTTACTTGCCTAATTATGTGATTAGAAATCTTAATAACTTTTTAAAAAATAACCTGTTTTTTAACTGAGTGAGTCACCCTTTTGGGGTGACTCACTCAGTTATTTACACGTCAATCTTTGCATATTTAGCATGAGTTTCAATAAATTCACGGCGTGGTGGTACTTCATCTCCCATAAGCATACTAAACACACGGTCGGCTTCGGCGGCACTTTCTATTGTAACCTGTTTAAGCGTTCTTGTTACCGGGTTCATAGTAGTTTCCCATAATTGCTCGGCATTCATTTCTCCCAAACCTTTGTAGCGCTGTGTGTTTACACTTTCATCTTTGCCCTGTCCAAATAATTGTATCAGACCTTTGCGTTCTTCATCCGTCCAGGCGTATTCCTGTTCTTTTCCTTTTTTAACAAGGTACAAAGGCGGCTGGGCAATATAAACATTTCCCTGCTCTACCAATTCTTTCATATACCTGAAAATAAAAGTTAGTATTAAGGTGGCGATATGGCTTCCATCCACATCAGCATCCGTCATAATAATTAATTTATGATACCGCAATTTTGAAACATCTAACGCTTTAGGGTCTTCTGGTGTACCAATTTTTACACCCAGTGCAGTAAACATATTTCGTATCTCCTCATTATCATAAATTTTATGCTCCATTGCTTTTTCCACATTCAGTATTTTACCACGTAATGGAAGAATGGCCTGGTAACTTCTATCCCTGCCCTGCTTGGCTGTACCACCCGCCGAGTCTCCTTCTACTAAAAACAACTCACATCTTCCAGGGTCTTTATCGCTGCAATCGGCAAGTTTGCCAGGTAGGCCCCCGCCGGTAAGTACACTTTTACGCTGCACCATTTCTCTTGCCTTACGTGCCGCTGCCCTTGCCTGTGCTGCTAATATTACTTTTTGAATAATAGTTTTTGCTTCTCTCGGGTTTTCTTCTAAAAATGCTTCTAATACACGGCTTAAAGTAGAATCTACTACACCCATTACTTCGCTGTTACCCAATTTGGTTTTTGTTTGTCCCTCAAACTGCGGCTCAGGCACTTTTACAGAAATAATTGCAGAAAGACCTTCTCTAAAATCATCACCTTCAATTTCTACTTTGGCTTTTGCAAACATATCCTGCTTTTCGCCATAACTTTTAAACACTCTTGTTATACTGCGGCGAAAACCTGCCACATGTGTACCGCCTTCAATAGTATTAATGTTGTTTACATAGCTAAAAAGATGCTCCTGGTAACCGGCATTATACATCATGGCCACTTCAACCATTACGTTACTTCCTTTATCAAGCCCTTCGCAATAAATAGCTTGCGGAATTAATGGTAAACGGTTAGCATTTTTATCAATCAGTTGTACAAACTCCACAATACCGCCTTCGCTGTAAAAAGTATTGGAGTAGGTTTTACCTTCTTCATCTTTTTCACGTAAATCGCTGATGTGTATAGTTATTTTTCTGTTTAAAAAAGATAACTCTCTTAAACGGCTTTCTAAAATCTCCCTGTTATAAATGCCTGATGTAAAAATAGTAAGGTCGGGCCAAAACTGTACTTTGGTGCCATGTGTACTGGATGAGCCAATTTCTCTTACCGGATATTTTGGGATACCAATTCCGTATTCCTGCTCAAACATTTTACCATCCCTGTTTACAGTAACATGCAATTTGGAGCTTAAAGCATTTACGCAACTTACACCCACACCATGCAAACCTCCTGAAACTTTGTAAGAGTCTTTATCAAATTTACCACCAGCATGCAATACAGTCATTACTACTTCTAATGCACTGCGGTTTTCTTTGGTGTGCATGCCTGTGGGGATACCACGGCCATCATCTTCTACAGTGATGGAATTATCTTCGTTAATAATTACTGAAATATTTTTGCAATGGCCTGCCAATGCTTCATCAATCGAGTTATCTACCACTTCATAAACTAAATGATGCAAACCCTTTACGCCAATATCGCCAATATACATGGCGGGGCGTTTACGTACGGCTTCCAAACCTTCTAAAACCTGTATACTGTCTGCGCCATAACTGGCTTTTTGTGCTGCTGTTCTCTCTGCTGTTTCTGTGCTCATAAATGATGTAAATCTGTCTTTAATTTTTTAAATTCGATTATCGGCAAATATAAGGAAAAACAGGGGGTTTAAGAAGATGAGAGTGTAAATAAAACAAGGGATTTTTAATAAAGATTTCCACACAAAAACGGAATGAAAAATTACAGGGTATAAATTTGAAGAAGCGGGATGGAAATGCCAATGTATGGCAAAAGAATTATCTCTTCTTTTTGTGTGTAAGAAACCATGTCCCATTCTCCATCTGCAATTTTAAAATAACACATCACCAGGCATTTTTCCGGCTCAGCCACCAGGTAATATTTAAGTGTATCAATTTTTCTATACTGTATAAATTTATCAACACTATCTTTAGTTCTTGTACTTTCACTTAAAACCTCAACAATTAATTCGGGCTCGTATTGTATGTATTTATTTTGACTGGTTTGTAATTCTTTAGTGATAAAAATATCGGGATAATAAAATTGATTGCCGCCCGGTATGGCAACTTTCATGTTTTCCATATTAACTTCATAATCTGTTCCCACAAGCAAATCTTCTAACAGCCTCAGTAATTTTTTGCAGAGTTTGTGATGTTCCCTTGATGCTCCTGACATTTCGTATAAATTTCCGTTGACAAATTCATGACGCACCTCACCTGCTTCCTCTAAAAGAATATATTCTTCTACTGTGTAAACTTTAACTGATTCTGATGCTTTCATCTTACTCAAATATACAAATATTTATTGTAGATGCCTTATCTTTGCATATACAAAAATGAATGACTACGCCGACATATTAGAAATTGCGTACAAGCAGCCGTTGATGCAAAACCAAATGCAGTTATTAATGCATAAGGAAAAGCAAATACCCGGCAGTGTAAACTATTCTATAAAAAGATTTGCAAAAGAAACCCAGTGGAATATTGAAGATACCGGAATGCTTATTTATCATACCGAAAAAAATAACCATTCCGAAGATTACATTCAATTAAAGTTTTGTGTTAGCGGTAATGTGTATTGCAGGGAGAAAAAAACAGAATGCGATTTTTGTAAATTCAATTCTTCAAAAACCTGTGTAGAAAAAGTGGACAGTGTAGATGTATTGAGTTTTAGTTTTTCTCCATCTTATCTAAAACAGTTTACCAGCGGTAAAAAAAATGCTACGCTGTCAGATAATGTACTTTCGTTTGAACATAAAACTTCTTTTTCTAAAATTCTTCCTTTATGCGGTAAAACAAGAATGGCAATTGAAGCATTGCTCAATCATACCTACACCGAAAGTTTAGAAAATATTTTCTTAAATGCTCAAACACAAATTTTGCTGTTGTACAGCATGGATTGTATGATGGGTGACCCAGAAGAAAAATTTACCTGTAAGTTTTTAGCTAATGCAGATGACAGGGAAAAGATTACCAATGCCCGTGCAATACTATTGCAACATATAGGCGAGCCTTTAACTATTAAAGCATTAAGCCGTAAAGTTGCCATCAACGAATGTTACCTTAAAAAAGGATTTAAAGAATTATTTGGCACCACCATCTTTGATTTTTATCAAACCCAACGGATGGAGCATGCTAAATATTTATTGTACGATAAAGGCCTTAGTGTAACCGAAGTATCGGCATTGCTTGGTTATTCCTCTATCTCTCACTTTAGCACCGCTTTTAAAAAGCATACCGGCATTAAACCCTGCGAATTATTACTGCATTAATATCTCTTTGCGTAAATGCGTTTCCTCTTTCCGTAAGTATAGTTAAATGTTACAGGCCACCTTTGTGTTCTAAAATAATATATTAACTATGCTCAGGGGATTTTTGATTTTTACAGCAATGGCTACTGCTTCTTTAATTGCAACCGCACAACAGGATAAAAAAGTTTTTCACGACGATTCTACCAAACCCGTTCATAAATATTTACCCGATATAACTGTAGTAGGCAGGGGAAGTAAAAGCGACTACCAGCAAATGCCCGAAATTGCAGGCACCTCTATTTATGCCGGCAAAAAAAATGCTTTAATAGTTTTAGATAATGTGCAGGGTAACATAGTTACCAATACTATGCGCCAGGTTTTGGCAAAAGTACCCGGCATACATATTTGGGAAAGCGATCCAAGTGGTATCCAGATTGGTATTGCTGCAAGAGGATTAAGCCCCAACAGAAGCTGGGAATTTAACATCAGGCAAAATGGTTACGATATTGCCGCTGATCCTTTCGGTTATCCTGAAGCTTATTATAACCCACAGTTACAGGCTGTACAAAGAATTGAAGTGGTACGTGGCCAGGGCTCTTTACAATACGGCCCACAGTTTGGCGGGTTGGTAAATTACATTCTTCGTAATGGAAGTGAAATAAAGAAAAAATTAGAATTTGAAACACAACAAACAATTGGCAGTAATGGATTGTTCAACAGTTACAATGCTGTTGGTGGCAAAACTGCAAAATTGCATTACTATTCTTTTTTCGACCATAGAAATGGTAATGGCTGGAGACAAAACAGCCGCTACTTTACCAACTCGGGTTTTGGTACCGTTACTTATTATTTTACACCAAAACTATCGTTAACTGCCGAAGTAATGCATTCACACGTACGCAGCCAGCAGCCGGGAGGATTAACCGATGCAGATGTTAATACAAATGCACAGCAAAGTTTTAGAAGCCGTAACTGGTTTGATATTAAGTGGACGACCCCTGCGTTGATCCTTAATTACAACCTTAATGAAAACACAAGATGGAATACCAAACTATTCGCCACTATTGGTAACAGAAACAGTGTTGGATTTTTGCAAACCATTGCCATAAAAGACAGTATTAACCCCTCAACACTTAATTACAATAACCGTACAGTACAAATAGATGAATATAGAAATTACGGATTAGAAAGCCGCATCATTACAGATTACAATTTAGGAAATTTAAAAAATACCCTCTCCGGAGGCATACGTTTATATACTGGTACCACTCACCGCTTTGCAGATGGTAAGGGAACAACCGGAACGGAGTACGATGTATCGTTAGTAAGTGATTATTTAAGGGATATTGAATTTAAATCAAACAATACTGCTGCATTTGCAGAAAATATTTTTCGTATTACAGATAAATTTTTAATTATCCCTGGCATACGTTACGAATGGCTGGAGGGCAATGCATCGGGCAGAAATGGATACAACACATCAGGTGCCGAAATAAAATTGCAAAATATAAAACGCAGCCGCAGTTTTATACTTGCCGGTATAGGATCGGAATATCATGTAACCAATTCAACAGAAGTTTACGCTAATTTTTCACAGGCTTACCGCCCTATTCAATTTGCCAATTTGCAGGCACCGCCAACTACTGATGTGGTAGATGAAAATTTACTGGATTCAAAAGGCTATAATATTGATTTGGGTTACAGGGGAAAAATTAAAAATTTCCTGCAATTTGATATCAGCACATTTTATTTGCAGTACAATAACAGGATAGGCACCGTTACTGTAGCAGGCACACCATCTTACCGGCTTATAACCAATGTAGGTAACAGTACCAGCAAGGGTTTTGAAGGCTATGCAGAGTTTAATCTTTTAAGGGCTTTTACAAAAAATAAAAATTCAGAGTTACTGGTATTTGGCAGTTACGGATATACAGATGCAAGGTATGCCGGTAACCATAAAGATGCGGCAACAAAAGGAAAGAAATTGGAGAATGCGCCACAAAATATTTTTCGTGGCGGTATAACCGGTGGTTACAAAACTTTTTTACTTACCGCACAGGTTAGTGCTGTTGGTGAAACTTTTAGCGATGCTAATAATTCAGTTACACCTGCTGCAAATGGAAATAATGGATTAATACCATCTTACTCCATCGTTGATTTAAGCGCCTCTTATAAATTTACAAAAAACTTTAGTATAAAGGCCGGCATTAATAATTTAACCAATGCTGTATATTTTACCCGTCGTTCCGGAGGTTATCCAGGGCCTGGTGCATTACCCGCCGATGGAAGAAATATCTTTATAAGTGTTGGGGCAAAGTTTTAAACACAACTAACGCAAATGAAAAGGCATCCATTTTTTGTGGATGCCTTTTTCATGTACAAATGTTACCAAGCACTTAATAAGAAATTTGACTTTTCTCAGATAAAAATTTTATTGGTTATTTCGGATATTAAACTGGTATTATTTGGGATATGGACTTTTAAAAACGGAACCAAAACTCTTATAATATAAAATGTGACGGGAGTAGGAATACTCCCGTCTTTACCCTAATAAAACCCTAAACCAGCAAAAACTTTAAACACTGCTGTGTTTAAAAAATAATTTTATTTCAATGGAATTGGAAAACTACTATTTATATATTTTAGGAATTTGCAATACAAATTTTTAGTAAACTTCGCTATACAAAATATCCGCTTGTTCATTATTTACCAATACTATGCCAATGGCCAAAAATGTGGATAACTAAGGGTGAAAATCAATCCCATCGTGGCTTTCACGAAGTTTTACTACAGAATTATGTAAGATAATAATAACGCCTTAGTAATAATCCTGAATTTAAATTTGAAATCTACGAAGTAAAATTTTTATCTTTTTTGCCCTGCAATAAACCTGATTGAATTCTTTATAATTTATTCAATTTGCACACAGGCTATTTTATTACCTTTGCACACTTAATTTTTAATATGGTGTTACAACCTAATTATACCAAAGACAGGAAATTATATGGCAGCCAAATACAAAGAATATAATCAGCTTAATTTACCCTCGATTGCAGAGGAAATTTTAGCAAAATGGAATACGGCACATGCTTTTGAAAAAAGTGTGGAGATAAGAGAAGGCAAAACTCCTTTTGTTTTTTACGAGGGCCCTCCGAGTGCCAATGGCATGCCTGGTATTCATCATGTTATAAGCCGTACTTTAAAAGATTTGGTTTGCCGCTATAAAACCATGCAGGATTTTCAGGTAAAACGCAAAGGCGGATGGGATACGCATGGACTGCCTATAGAACTTGGTGTTGAAAAAGAATTAGGCATTACCAAAGAAGATATCGGCAAAAAAATAAGTGTAGAAGATTATAATAAAAAGTGCCGGGAAGTGGTAATGCGCTTTAAAGATAAATGGGACGATATCACCCAAAAAATGGGTTATTGGGTTGACCTGAATAATCCTTACATCACTTTTGAAAATAATTATATTGAAACATTGTGGTGGTGCTTAAGCGAATTATATAAGAAAGGTTATTTGTACGAGAGTGTGAGTATACAGCCTTATTCGCCTGCAGCAGGTACGGGTTTATCATCTCATGAATTAAACCAGCCGGGTACTTATAAAGATGTGAAGGATACGAGTGCGACGGTGATGTTTCAAAGTTAGTTGAAGATATGCAAGACATTGTTGAAATGATATGACAGTGGATGAAAGTTCGGAGAGATTTATTTCTTATGGCATGGACAACTACTCCATGGACTTTACCTTCTAATCTTAGGATTAACTGTTGGGCCGAATATTAATTATGTTTTAGTAAAAACATTTAATCCATATACACATCTTCCAATCAATGTAATTCTTGCAAAAGATTTAGTTACAAAATATTTTAAAGCTGAAGGAGAAGAATGGTGATTTTGAAAATTATACAGAAGAAGTTAAATTATTCCATGGAAAATTATAACTGAATTCTCAAAGGAAAAGATTTAGAAGGTGTTACAATACGAACAACTCCTTCCTTCCGAAGCAAATACTTTAGAAAAAATACAAGAAATAACTCCCGGTGCAAAACCATTCAGTGTTATACTTGGCGATTTTGTTACCACCGAAGATGGTACCGGCATTGTACACACCGCCCCCGCTTTTGGTGCAGATGATTTTAGAGTTGGTAAAAAAAATAATCTGGGTATTTTAACCTTGGTTGATAAGCAAGGAAAATTTGTAGATGGTGTGGGTGAATTTAGCGGCCGTTATGTAAAAAATTATAAAGATGAAAAAGATTATGTAGATGTAAATGTGGACATTGCTGTAAAATTAAAATTAGAGAACAGGGCTTTTAAAGTAGAAAAATACGAACATAATTATCCGCATTGCTGGCGTACCGATAAACCTATTATTTATTATCCGCTGGATGCATGGTTTATAAAAACCACTGCTGTAAAAGAAAGGATGGTAGAGCTTAATAAAACCATCAACTGGAAACCTGCTGCCACCGGCACCGGCCGCTTTGGTAACTGGTTGGAAAATATGGTGGACTGGAATTTAAGCCGCACCAGGTTTTGGGGAACACCACTGCCCATCTGGAAAACTGAAGATGGAGAAGAAGAAAAATGTATGGGCAGCATTGAAGAATTAAATGCTGAAATAAGAAAAGCGGCTGAAGTTTTAGGTGGAGAAACCAACAAACATTATTTGCACGAAGGCATATTGGATTTACATAAACCTTATGTTGATGATATTACACTGGTTTCTGCCAACGGCAAACCCATGAAACGTGTGCCCGATTTAATTGATGTTTGGTTCGATAGTGGTGCCATGCCTTATGCACAACATCATTTTCCTTTTGAAAATAAAGAAGCGTTTGCAAAATCTTTTCCGGCAGATTTTATTGCCGAAGGTGTTGACCAAACAAGAGGATGGTTTTACACTTTACATGTATTAGGTGTTTTATTGTTTGATTCTGTAGCCTACAAAACTGTTGTAAGTAACGGTTTTGTTTTGGATAAGAATGGCAATAAAATGAGCAAGCGTCTGGGCAATGTGGTTGACCCATTTGAAACACTGGAAAAATTTGGAGCAGATGCCACAAGATGGTATTTAATTACCAATGCCAGCCCTTGGGACAGTTTAAAATTTGATGCAGAAGGAATAAAAGAAGTGCAGCGTAAATTTTTTGGTACACTTTATAATACCTACCAGTTTTTTGCTTTGTATGCCAATGTAGATGGCTTTGCATTTAAAGAAAATTATATTGCTGTAAAAGACAGGCCCGAGATTGATCAGTGGATTTTATCTTCTTTAAATACATTAATAAAATCGGTGCAGCAAAGTATGGATGATTACGAGCCTACGCAGGCTGGCCGTGCCATTGAAGAATTTGTTGATGCTCATTTAAGCAACTGGTATGTACGTTTATGCCGCCGCCGCTTTTGGAAAGGAGAATACGAACAGGATAAAATTTGTGCTTATCAAACTTTGTATGAATGTTTAGAAACATTGTCTTTATTAATTGCACCAATTGCTCCATTTTTTGCCGATTGGTTATTTATAAATTTAAACGATGTAAGCAACCGTTATCAAAACGAATCGGTGCATCATATTCTTTTTCCAAAATCAAAGGAGGAAGTTATTAATGGCGATTTAGAAAAAAGGATGCAACTGGCGCAGGATGCTTCTTCGCTAATATTATCGCTGCGTAAAAAAGTAAATATTAAAGTAAGGCAGCCATTGCAAAAAGTTTCTATCCCGGTTATTGATAAAGAAATGGTGCAAAGGATACAACTGGTAGAAGAAATTATTAAAGCCGAAACCAATATTAAAGAAATTGAAGTGCTGGCAGATGATAATAATTTTATCAGCAAAAAAGCAAAAGCCAATTTTAAAACGCTGGGAAAAAAGCTGGGAGCAAAAATGAAATGGGCAGCAGAGGAAATTGGCAAATTTGACAACAGGCAAATTAGCCAATTGGAAATGGAAGATATTATATTGAATGAAGAAGAGGTAAAGAATGGAGCAATGCCCATAATTATATCTAAAGAAGATGTTGAATTAAGTACTGATGAAATACCTGGTTTTGAAGTGGCGAGTAAAGGTGCGTTAACTGTGGCATTAGATATTACCATCAGCGATATTTAAAAAAAGAAGGCGATGCCCGTGAGTTTGTAAACCGTATTCAAACCATACGTAAAGAAAGTGGCTTTAATTTAACCGACAGAATTATTGTGAAAGTATCTGCAAATGAGGGTCTTGAAGCATCATTTAATGAATATAAAACCTATATTTGCGCCGAAATTCTGGCAGATTCTCTCGAGTTTTTGCCTCAAATTAACGATGGTAACGCTATAGAAATTAACGAAGCCATTATAAATGTGAACGTTATAAAAAAAGGAGTAGAATATGGCAACTAAAAAGAAAGCTGCAAAACCCGTAGCAAAAAAGCCAGCCAGCCCAAAAGGCAAGGCAACTAAACCCGTTAAACCCGCCGCTAAAAAGCCCGTGCCTGCAAAAAAAGCAAGTAAACCTGCACCAAAAAAGGCTGCTAAACCAGTTGCAAAAGCAAAAAAGCCAGCTCCGAAACCGGCTCCTAAAAAAGTGGTTGCTGCAAAAAAGGCTGTTAAACCTCTGTCAAAATCAGTATCAAAAAAACCGGTACCTGTAAAAAAGCCGGTACAAAAACCTATGGCAAAAAAAGTTGAAGTGAAAAAAGTGGAAGTAAAAGCTGTACCCCGTAAAATCGACAGCTGCTGTAAAAGCAAAGGATATTAAAGTAGTACCGCCCAAACCGGTAGTGCTGCCAAAAATAAATACCAAAACTGCCCGTAAATATCAGCCCGATTTTACAAAATCTGTTTTGGATCAGCCTAAAAACGATCCGGGCGCACCCATTGTAAGATACAGCGATAGTGATTTAACCGAATTCAGAGAATTGATTCAGCGTAAATTAGAATCTGCTAAAAAAGAATTGTCTTATTTACAGGGTTTAATTACACGTAAAGATGAAATGGGTGGCGATAATGATGATGCCCGTTATATGACAATGGAAGATGGCAGTATGAGCATGGAAAGAGAACAACTTAGCCAGATGGCCAGCCGCCAGATCACTTTTATTGATCATTTGGAAAAAGCATTAATGCGTATTGAAAATAAAACCTACGGCATCTGCCGCATTACCGGCAAGCTAATTGATAAAGCCCGTTTACGTGCTGTGCCTCATGCTACTTTAAGCATTGAAGCAAAGATGGGATCGGTAAAGTAAAAAGGAATTTGTAATTAGGAATTAGTTGAAGAGAATGAAGGTAATTTCATTCTCTTTTTTATTAGATGGATTTAGAAATCATTTTAATTTTAAAAAGCCCCTTTAGGTGTTGGGGTATTATGTTAAAAAGGCATTATCATCTTGTAATAATTGCAGAATTAATTACAGGTGTGTAAAACATATGCTACCACCATCACTAAGTAATTACTTTTTTTTATTTTTTTTCTTGTAAAGCAGGTACATAATTATTTGTGTCAGCTCCACATTAGTAAGCCCCCTGTCAGATAAATTTTGAAAATGCTCAGGATTTTGCGTTCTAAGAACATATCCAGACAATTGCGTGGCAGTAAAATCAGGTATAACCAGTTTTCTTTTTTCTTTTGTTGTATGGCATTTTGCACAGTTAATTTCATAAAGTATTTTTCCTTTATCGCAGTTAGCTTTTACAGTTGCCCGGCTTACTTCCGGCAGAGTTTCCGGTAATTCATACGGCACCCCTTTTGGAGAAGAGCAGGCGAACAGAACAAAAAGAAGGCAAATAAATAACAGGTATTTCATGAATTATATGC
Organism: uncultured Chitinophagaceae bacterium; assembly: GCA_963741535.1. GTDB lineage: Bacteria > Bacteroidota > Bacteroidia > Chitinophagales > Chitinophagaceae > Ferruginibacter. The sequence continues at coordinate 335,849 of CAVUIP010000018.1, read as the reverse complement.
TTAGCCAATTTTTTTATGTTGACAAATTTGGTTTATACAGGTAGTATTTTTCCTGCAAGTTAACCCGTAATTATTTTTTTGCGGCAATAAAATGATTTTTCATAATCACTTTACCTCCTGCATATCCACCAGCCTTTTATAAAACCCATTTTGCAAAAGCAAACTGTCATGCGTACCCCGTTCTACAATTTCACCTTTTTGTAAAACAATAATTTCATCGGCGTGGCGGATGGTGCTTAAGCGGTGTGCAATTACAATACTTGTACGGTTGGTCATTAAATTATTTATGGCATCCTGCACTAAACGTTCGCTTTCGGTATCTAAACTTGATGTGGCCTCATCTAAAATTAAAATGGGGGGATTTTTTAGTACAGCCCTTGCAATAGTTATGCGCTGCCTTTCGCCACCACTTAGTTTACTGCCACGGTCGCCAATATTTGTTTGATACCCATTTTCTTTTTGAATAATAAAATTATGTGCATTAGCAATTTTTGCTGCATGTTCAATTTCCTGCAGCGTTGCATTAGGTTTGCCCAAAGCAATGTTTGCCGCAATGGTATCATTAAATAAAATAGGTTCCTGCGTAACAATGCTCATTAAATTTCTTACCGATGTTAAAGCATAATTTTTTATACTGATGCCGTCAATCAATAATTCGCCGCTGTTTACATCATGAAAACGGGGAACTAAATCGGCCAATGTAGATTTGCCTGCACCCGATGAGCCTACCAATGCAATACTCTTGCCTTTTGCAACTTTTAAATTTATATTTTTTAAAATGTCAACGTCTTCATATTTAAAACCAACATTTTTAAAAACTATTTCTTCATCAAAAGAAATAATTTTTTTACCGTTTTCATTCGCATCTACCACAACCGGGGCATTCAGTACTTCTTCAATACGGCCAATTGCAGCAGTGCCTTTTTGCATATTGCTAAAAGAAGTAGAAAGCGTTTTAGCAGGGGCAATAATCATATAAAACAATCCTAAAAATCCTAAAAAAGATGCACCATCTAAGGGTATCTGTTTATTTAAAACTAAAAATCCTCCATAGCCTAAAATGGCACAAAACATTGCAATGCCCATTACTTCGCTTAATGGTGATGCAAGATCCCGCCGGTAGCCAATTTTATTTTTTGCAGCTACCAGCTCATTATTTTCTTTTTCAAATTTTTTGCGCAATAAACCTTCAGCATTAAAAGCTTTTATTACTCTTAATCCACCTAAAGTTTCATCAACAGTACTCATGGATTCGCCATATTTTTTGGCGACTTCCAACGAATGTTTTTTTAACGATTTTGAAATACGGCCAATGGCCACACCAATTAAGGGTATAAGTAATAAAATAAATAATGTTAATTTTGCGCTGATAAAAAATAAAGTAGATAAGGTAATTATTATTGTTAACGGATCTCTTATCCAGCCTTCTAATGTTCCTACTACCGACGATTCTACTTCGCCTACATCATTGGTAAGCCTGCTCATAATATCCCCTTTTCTTTTTTCGGTAAAATAGCCAACAGGTAATTGCAGGATTTTTTTATAAATATCTTCTCTTAAATTATTTACTACTTTATTTTTTAATGGATTTAAAATATAAATAGATAAATACAAAAACAGGTTTTTAAGTATTATAAATATTATCATTAAAGCGCAAATAATACCCAATGTAAAAAGTTTGCCATTTTTATTGTTTTTTATTGAGTTTACTAAAGTTGTATTGATGTAATTAATTGCAGGATTGGTACTAACTGTTGTCATACCTCCGCAATTTGCACAAGCAGGGTTGGTATCAGTAAAAATCAATTGTAAAAAAGGCATTAACATACCAATGGAAACTATAGAAAAAATAATGCTTAACAACGTGTAAGTAAAATATAATACAATCTGTTTTTTATAAGGAATTAGGTACCTGAAAACCCTGGAATATTTTTTCATTTTTTTAAATATGCAATTAAACGGCAAAGTAACTAATTTTACAGCTATTAAAGCGTAAACATTATGTTAGAAGGTAAAAGGCAAAAGCAGGTGGCCGGGCTGCTGAATAAAGAACTGAGCGACATTTTTCAGCGCCTGGGTTTAAATATGATTGATGGCGGTATGGTTTCCATTGCAGGCGTAAAAATTACCCCCGATCTTTTTGATGCCCGTATTTATTTAAGTTTTTTTAAAGTAAAAGATAATGATCTTGCCTTAAAAAAAATTGAGGAACATGCCCACGAAATAAAAAAAGAATTAACATCGAGAGTAAGGCATCAATTAAGGAGTATGCCCAAACTTACTTTTTATATAGATGATACTTTGGAGTATGCCGAAAAAATTGATAAACTGTTTAAAGAAATTAATGACAAAGACAAAAAGAGTTGATAGTTGCTGGTTGACAGTTGTTAGTCCTTAATTTTGAAAAAGTATATGCAATTGTTACTTTTTTATTATTGAATTAAGTTTTAAAATGTATTTACAAACTAATAAAAAACTCTCTATTATTATTATTTTGAATACCGCAAAGGAAACACTTTCAGCTACTAACTATCAACCATCAACAATCAACCATGTATTTAACCTTTGCCTGGAGATATTTTAAAGCAAAAAAAAGTGCTAATGCCATCAATATTATTGCATGGGTAACGGTGGGGGTTATAGCTTTTGCCACCTGCTGCCAAATTTTAGTGCTTAGTGTTTTTAATGGTTTTGAAGGATTGGTAAAATCTTTATACGCTTCTTTTTATACTGATATTAAAATTGTACCTGATAAAGGAAAAACTTTTTTTATTACACCTGCACAATTATCTCAAATTAAACAGCAGCCTTTTGTGCAAAATTTTTCTTTAATAGCCGAAGAAAAAGCATTGCTGCAAAACGGGGATGGGGCACAAACTGTAGTATATTTAAAAGGTGTGGACGATAATTACCCCAATGTATCGGGTGTACCAGCCAAAACTAATAAAGGGGAATTTGCTACCGGCACTGTTGATGATCCTGGTTTAATATTAGGCGCTGGTATTCAATATGCAGCAGGTGTAAGTTTAAACCCTGCGTTTGAAAGCGATAAACTCACCGTTATTCTGCCTAAAAAATACAGCAACAGCAGCGATCCTTTACAATCTTTAAGTGAAGGCAATGTATTACCTACCGGCATTTTTACCATTCAGCAGGATTTTGATAATAAATACGCCATAACCAATATTGATTTTGTAAAACAACAGATGGGGTTAGCCGAAAATGAATACAGTGCGGTGGAATTAAAATTAAAAGATAAAACAGATGTTACTGTTGCCAAAGAAAAATTATCGGCCTTAATGGGCAATGGGTATAAAGTGCAAACATTGTATCAGCAAAACATGAGCCTTTACAATACCATGAAAATGGAAAAATGGATTATTTATGCTGTGTTTACTTTAATATTAATTGTAAGTGCATTTACTATGATTAGTGCTTTAACCATGCTGGTGCTGGAAAAGCAAAAAGACATCAGCGTACTGCAAAGCATGGGAGCCAGCCGGTCTTCTATTTTAAAAATATTTTTAAGCGAAGGTTTATTACTGGGTGCCATTGGTGCAGCATCGGGTATTGCAATGGCCGTAATTATTTGTTTACTGCAATTAAAATTTAAAATAATAAAATTAGGCGGTGGTTCTTTTTTAATAGATTATTTTCCGGTGCAATTACTTGTTACAGATTTTTTATTAGTAACTGCTACGGCTGCCTTCATTGCATTTGTTGCATCGTGGTTTCCGGCACGTAAAGCAGCGGGGCAGGCTTTTGAATTAAGGTAATTTTTTTTTCTTCAAAAAAGAATAAGCGGCACATTAAACGTACACAAACCTACCAACTTCCACATCTTCATAAAATCTTTCTCAATACTTCAAAAAGTTCTTCTTAACCTATTTTGTAATCATCAAAAAAATAAGGCTTAAAATTCCACTTTAGGGCAGTGGGGTTTAATAATCCCCCAGCGTTTCCGGCAATTGCGCCAGTGCTTTAGCCAACTGCTCATCATTAGGTGCAATACCATGCCATTCGTGGCTGCCTTCCATAAAATCAACACCTTTGCCCATTGAGGTTTTCATTATAATTACAATGGGCTTTCCTTTACCAACAAAAGTTTTGGCATTATTTAATCCTGCAACTACAGCATCCATATCATTGCCTTCCATTTCCAGCACCTGCCAGTTAAAGGCTTCAAATTTTGCCCTTAAACTATCCAGCCCCATAATTTTTTTAGTAGGCCCGTCAATTTGCTGACCGTTCCAATCAATGGTTGCAATAAGATTATCTACATTTTTATGCGCTGCAAACATTATAGCTTCCCAGTTTTGGCCTTCATCCAGTTCGCCATCGCCATGCAGGGAGTAAACAATATTGTTATCGTTATTTAATTTTTTTGCAAGAGCAGCGCCAATGGCTACACTCATACCCTGCCCCAACGAACCGCTGGCAATGCGTACACCCGGCAAATGCTCATGTGTTGTAGGATGGCCCTGTAAACGGGAATTTAATTTTCTGAAAGTAGCCAGTTCTTTAACCGGAAAATAACCACTACGGGCAAGGGCACTGTAAAATACCGGTGATATATGCCCGTTACTTAAAAAAAATACGTCCTCTCCGGCGGCATCCATATTAAATGCAGGATTATGTTTCATAATATTAAAATACAGAGCAGTAAAATATTCGGTACAGCCTAAAGAACCGCCAGGGTGGCCACTTTGCACACCATGAACCATACGTACAATATCCCTGCGTATTTGCGATGCTATTTCGGGTAAACTATTCATTTGAATGATTAATTTGTTATTAAATAAAAAACTCTTAAAATATTTTTTTCGTTGCAAACCTACTTTAAATCAATTTATGGAAAAATTAAAAAAACGTTGATTGGTTAAATAGTTAATAATAAGTTTATAATTTCTGCGTTATTTTATAAATAAACAGGGTAAAATCATTTTTTCAGTAAATTTTCCCGAAATTAAATATCAGGCAACTTTTTGGCACAAAGTTGGGTCTTATCTGAAAGTTATAAGTATTTCTTTAAAATATTAAGGTTACTTAAAACATATTTAATACTTTTGCAGCATAATAAATGCCATTAAATAAATTGAATGGATAATATCTTACTTAGTGCGGCCCTGGCTTTTTTAATAACTTTTTTTGCAATACCTATTATTATTCAGGTTGCCAAGGATAAAAAATTATTTGATGAGCCTGATGAACGCAAAGTTCATAAAACTGTTATCCCAACTTTAGGTGGCCTTGGCATTTTTGCAGGTTTTATTATTGCCACATTAATGGGAGTTCCCTCAGGCATTGGTTCCGAATTTCAATATTTTGCAGCAGCTGCAACAGTTATTTTCTTTTTAGGGCTAAAAGATGATATTTTGGTTTTATCGGCCAGTAAAAAATTTATAGGCCAGTTAATTGCAGCCGGTATTGTAATAAAATTTGGCGGTGTGCAGTTAACAAATATGCACGGCTTTTTAGGCATTTACGAAATACCCCATATTGCCAGTATTATACTTACCATTTTTACCATTATTGTTATTACCAACTCTTTTAATTTAATTGATGGTGTTGATGGTTTGGCTGGCAGCCTTGGTGTACTTACCACACTTGTATTTGGCACTTATTTTTTTATTGCCGGCCAGTTAACTTATGCGGTAATGGCGTTTGCTCTTTCGGGCAGTATTATTGCTTTTTTAATTTATAATTTTTCTCCTGCAAAAATATTTATGGGTGATACGGGTTCGCTTTTATTGGGACTGGTAAATGCCATTTTGGTGATTAAATTTATTAACATCGCCGGTAACCCTGCTGCGGCATTTCCCTTAGAAGCATCTCCTGCAATTGGTTTTGCTATTTTAATGATTCCTCTTTTTGATACACTACGGGTTTTTGCACTACGCATTTTAGACCGCCGCTCTCCTTTTAGCCCCGACAGAACGCATGTGCACCACTTTTTATTGATCTTGGCTTTAGCCACCGCATGGTAACTTTTACCTGTGTATCAGTTAATATTTTATTTATTGCCTTGGCTTATTTTTTACGCCATTTGGGTACCACAACTTTACTCAGGTATTTTGTTAGTTATCGGCTTTTGTATTTATCGGCATTATTTATTACAGCCGTCCTAAAAACAAAACTGCAACAGATAATAATGCTGTAACCAGCAATAACAACATTATTAAGCCACGCAAAATATTTTCGCTTGCCCCCGAAAGTGTGGAGGCCGATTAATTTTTTCTTACACCCATTACCTCTTTCATTTTACTTACTGCTAACAGGTTGTAAAATAAAATCCGTTTTATTTTTTGTGCCGTTAATTTTAAAATGCATACCGTAAATAACGGTTCTTTTTTATAGCTTTGCAGCCACCTAATATTTATTAATTATGGCCGAAGGATTAGATAAAATACTCAGCGACACAGAATCATCAATGAATAAAGCAATTAACCACCTGGAAGCAGAACTGGTTAAAATACGTGCCGGTAAAGCCAACCCTACCATGCTGGATGGTATTATGGCCGATTATTATGGCAACCCCACCGCCATTAATCAAATTGCAAATGTATCTGTATTGGATGCCCGTACCATTTCGGTACAGCCATGGGAAAAAAATATGCTGCAGGCAATTGAAAGGGCAATAACTATGGCTAATATTGGTATCAATCCACAAAATGATGGTACCGTAATACGTTTGTTTTTACCACCCCTTACAGAAGAGAGAAGAAAAGAAATGGTAAAACGCTGTAACGGTGAAGGTGAACATGCAAAAATTGCCATACGCAACATACGCAGGGATAATATTGAAGCAATAAAAAAATTACAGAAAGAAGGCCTTAGCGAAGATATTTGTAAAGATGCCGAAAAAGAGGCTCAGGATATTACCGATAAATTTATTGGGCTTATAGAAAAACATTTAGCTGCAAAAGAAAAAGAGATAATGGCAGTGTAGGCAATTTCGGATTTCTGATTTTAGATTTTTGATTTAAGTATCACTAAAGTATTTTTTTGTGTTGCAAATCCATTGTCAAACATCATACATCCAACTTTAACCATTCAACATATACTTTTCTATGCAATCTGCAAGGGAAACATGGTTTATCCTTTTATCCATCCCCCTTTATACCATATTAATTGCTACAGAAATTTTATTAAGCAACTGGCAGCAAAAAAAATTTTACTCTTTAAAAGAAACTTTGCAGAATGTTTACCTCACTTTGGTAAATGCAGGATTAGATATGTTGCTGCGCTGGCTTTTTTACATCAGCATACTTAGCTGGAGTTATCAGCATTATTTTTTTAAAATAGAAAACGTTTACCTGTACTGGCTTACTTTATTTTTTTTAGAAGATTTTGCATTTTATATTGAGCACCGTATAGATCATTATTGCCGCATATTTTGGGCAGTACATGTTACCCATCACTCCTCCGAAGAGTTTAACCTTACTACAGGTTTTCGTTCATCGGTATTGCAGCCGGTTTACCGGTTTTTTTATTTTATTCCGTTAGCCTTATTTGGTTTTCATCCGCTTGATATTGTTTTTATGTATTCCATTACTCAAACTTATGGCATATTAGTACACACACAATACATAAACAAAATGCCCCGATGGTTTGAAACTATTTTTGTTAGCCCCAGCCACCACAGGGTGCATCATGCAAGCAATATTATTTACTTAGATAAAAATATGGGCATGTGCCTTATTATCTGGGATAAAATATTCGGAACTTTTCAGGAAGAGATAAAAGAAGAACCGGTAAAATACGGACTTACCAAACCTGTAACAAACCATAATGATCCATTTAAAATTATTTTTCATGAGTGGCAAAATATTGGTAAAGATGTTACAAAGAAACTGCCATTAAGCACACGGCTTAAATATTTATTTATGCCACCCGGCTGGAGCCACGATGGAAGCAGTAAAACTGCCAGCCAAATGCGACGGGAATTATAATTTTAAAAAAAATATACCCACGTTTAATTTTAGATTAATTTGAATTAATTGAAATTATTAGCTAAAATCTATAGTAGCATTTATTAAAATGTTTTTTTAAGAAAGAGTGATTTCCTATTCTCAATTCTGGTACAGTACTATTAAAAGTGTTGTGCTATTGAAAGTTTCTGAAATTATTCTGAGTATTCGCATCAGGGAACTGAAGTTGAGTTTACAGTAGTGCAAAAGCTTAATCAGTGCTGCTACCCGAAAACGGGATGTAATCGTTTTCGGGGCTCCTTTTTCGTTACTTTTTTGGAGAAGCAAAAAAGTAAAAGACAAAGTATTGAAAAGCTTTATGAAGTATCTTATTATCCTTGAATTATTTAACATCATGATGCGTTACTATTTAAAATGAAAAATGGCAACTAAAACCTCATCAAAAAATATTAGTCTTAAACATACAAATGCTATTACAGCGGCAAACTCATTTACTGCAAAACAGTTTATCGAAAAATTAAAAACCTTTCAGTCGGATGAAGAGTTAAAAAAAATACAACGGTATTTTAAATCAGGCAAAGGACAGTATGGCGAGGGTGATAAATTTATGGGTGTAAAAATGGGGCAACTGTTTACACTTGCAAAAGAGTTTAGTGGAATGCCTGTTAGCGAAATTGAGAAATTACTGGAAAGTAACATTCATGAAGTAAGAGCAGGAGGTGTAAGCATAATGGATAAAGAAAGCCGGAGTAAAAAAATTACTGAAAGCCGCAGAAAAGAATTTTATGATTTATACATGTGCCGCCACGACAGGATAAATAACTGGGATTTGGTTGACCTCGGTTGCTTGTACATGACTGGCAGTTATCTTTTTGATAAACCCAGAAAAATTTTGTACCAACTTGTAAAATCTAAAAATTTATGGGAACGAAGGACAGCTATTTTAACCACCTGTTATTTTATAAGGCAAGGCGAGGTTACTGATACATTTAAAATTGCAGAAATATTATTGAAAGACAAAGAAAATTTAATACACAAAGCCTCCGCATGGATGCTGCGTTTTGCAGGTGATAAAGAACCAAAAAAATTAATTAGTTTTTTAGATGAACATGCTGCAGCAATGCCCCGAACTTTATTAAGGGGCACCATTGAAAAAATGCCTGCAAACAAAAAAAAGTATTACATGAATTTAAAAGATAACGTCGTGAAAAATATATAAATATATTTTTTTTTCAATTAACAGTTTAAAAAAAGCCCTGCTGTAAAAGCAGGGCACACATACAAAACAATACAAATTTTTTATAAAAATATTTTAGCCATTAAAATTTTAATCTGGTTTTTTGCCTTCTAAAAAACTGTTGATGGTGCTTATTTCTGCCTGGTTATTATCGTCGGATTTTACAGTATAGTTGCTGTAAAAATTTTCTACTTCTGCAATAGAATTATGTAATTCCATATTGCGGCGAAGGTAAGCTGGCACCGTTTCAAACTCATTATTCGGATCGGCTGCATTGATGTTGAATGACAAATTACGCAGCTTCGCAATGCGTTCTATAGCCCGGCGCCTAAGTTCCTCTGCTTCGTCCTGCGGTGCAAGATCCTCAACATTGGACATCATGATGGGCTGAGTTTGTTGTACAAGTTGCTCCTCCTCCGCCGCTTGATGGGATTTAACTACCATCTGCATTTCTTCAATCTCGGTTTCGTCGGCCTTAATTGTTATCTGCAACGGCAGTAGCTCCTCTTTAGAATTGGATTTTGCTTCTGGCTGTTCCTCCACATAAATTTGTGCAGGCTTCGCCAATTTAACCCCCGACGAAGGGGCATTGCTAGCATCTTTATTTGTTGAAATAATTGTTTGAACGCTGGTTTTAATAACGGGTTTTTCGCTGGGTAACGGAGTGGTGGGTATATCAAACGCTATTACAGGTGTTTGATCTTTTGCCGAAGATATTTCAAAAAATACTGGTGCCTCATCAATTTTCTCCACAGTTTTTTCCCCAGTAATTTTACTTAGTGATTCTACTTTTATTTTTTCAACTTTCGTTTCTACCAGCTTAGGCATCATTTCATCTTCAATAAATTGTATTGCAGGTGTTTCACTTATTTCTGCAATAGCTTTATCCTCTTCTTCTTCAAATTGCAAAGTGGGCTGCTGTATTGTTTTTACAACTTTTAAAAAAGGTATTTCTTTTACCGGCATCTCCAAAGTCATCACAATTTTATCATCATCTTTTTTTACTTCTTCTGTTTCAGCAGTAGCCTTTTTTTCAAACGGATCTTTATGTTCAAAACCTGTTGCTATTAATGTAATACCAATCTGGCTGCCTAAACTATTGTCGTAGCCCAAACCTAAAATAACATCCGTATCTTCTCCTGCATTACTCAGTAAATGATTTTGAATTACTTCTACTTCATCCATTGTAAACTCATGTTCTCCTTCGGCAGAATTGATATTTATTAAAATCCATTTTGCCCCTTTAATATCGTTATCATTCAGCAATGGCGAGTTCAATGCATTTTCAATAGCATCCTGTGCCCTGTTTTCGCCTTCGGCAGATGCGCTGCCTAAAATTGCTACACCACCATTACTCATTACAGTGCATACATCGGCAAAATCCACATTAATTTGCCCGGTGCTGTTTATTACATCGGTAATACATTTTGCTGCCGTTGCCAAAACATTATCTGCTTTTGCAAAAGCTTCTTTCATTTTTAAATTACCAAACTGGTGGCGCAGTTTATCATTGCTTATCACCAGCAAAGTATCTACATGATTTTTCAAAAGCATCACACCTTCTTCTGCCTGTGCAATTCTTTTCTTTCCTTCGTAAGCAAACGGAGTGGTTACAATCCCCACCGTTAGTATACCTAAATCTTTACAAATTTTTGCTAAGATTGGTGCGCCACCTGTACCGGTACCGCCACCCATGCCTGCAGTAATAAATGCCATCTTGGTATTTACTTCCAGTATCCGTTTTATTTCTTCTAAACTTTCTTCAGTTGCCTGCCTGCCAATGGCAGGATTGGCGCCTGCGCCCAAGCCTTGTGTTAAGTGCGGCCCCAACTGTATTTTATTAGGAACTTTACTCAGCGAAATTGCCTGAGCATCTGTATTGCAAATAATAAAATTTACACCTTCAATGTTTTGAGAAAACATGTGGTTTACTGCGTTGCTGCCGCCGCCGCCTACTCCAATCACTTTAATGATGGAGGATTGTTCTTTCGGCAAATCAAAATGTATCATAATCTAAAATTTTAGTAGCCCCTCCCATCCTTCCGCCAGTTGGCGGAGAGGAATTTGCGGAGCTTTTAGTTTTTTGACAGTATTATTTTTCTATTAGTAAGAAAGAAAAATTTACTGTACTTGAATAATGGGTTAGTTAAGAACTGTTATGCTTTTTACTTAATCTTCGCAACCATCTTCTCCATATCCCTCCCATCGGGGGAGGATAGGAGGGGCTGTTATAACTTGGCGTCTTCTTCTTCTTTAAATAAATCTATCAATCCAATTTTAAAAGAATCCATAAAGCCTTTTAAAGTTTTGCGCTGTTTTACTTTTACAGTTTTAATTTCTTCCACCACATCAAGTGTTTCATCAACAGGCTGGTGCTGCAAACTTTCCGGCACTGCCACTTTTCTAAAGCTTTCCTCAAACTGTTTATTTTTATTTTCGTAATCGTTGTAGCCTTTTAATATTAAACCGATACAGGTGCTGTACATGGGTTTTGCCAGTTCGTCAATATGCCCTGCAGCTAAATGTTCGTTAGGGTAACCAATTCGTGCATTCAACCCTGTTACGTATTCTGTTAACTGAATTAAATGTTTTAATTGAGAGCCTCCTCCGGTTAATATTACACCGCCATTCAACATTCTGGTATCCAGCCCAACCTGCTTTAAATGATAAGTAACAAAATCCATTATCTCACTCATACGTGCCTGTATAATTCCAGCTAAATTTTTTACAGAAATTTCTTTTGGCGCCATACCACGTAAACCGGGAATGGTAATGAATGCATTTGATTTTGCTTCGTCGCTTAAGGCACTTCCAAACTGCACTTTCATTTGCTCTGCCTGGGTTTTTAAAACACCTAATCCGGTTTTAATATCGTTGGTAATATTTTCGCCACCGAAAGGGATAACCGCAGTATGTTTTAAAATACCTTCGTAAAAAACGGCAAGATCTGTTGTACCACCACCAATATCTACAATGGCAACACCAGCTTCTAAATCCTGATCGCACATTACTGCAGCTGCTGAAGCCAATGGCTGCAATACCAAATCTTTAGTTTGCAAACCTGCTTTTTCCACACTGCGGTTAATGTTACGAATAGCATTTTTATCGCCGGTTATTATATGAAAGTTTGCACCCACTTTTACACCACTGTATCCAATAGGGTTTGGTATATTTTGAAAATTATCTACTGTAAATTCCTGCGGAATAACATCAATAATTTGATCTCCAGCGGGAATGTATGTACGATACTGATCTGCAACAAGGCGGTCAATTTCTTCCTGGCGAATTTCTTCTTCAATACTTTGCCTTACAATATCGCCACGTGTTTGCAAACTTTTTATGTGGTGGCCTGCAATGCCTACATACACTTCTCCAATTTCTAAATTGGGGTTACTGTCGTAGCAATTTTTTAATGCCATTTCAATGGCCTTAATAGTTTGATCGATGTTTAACACCATGCCGTGTTGCACACCGTTGCTGTTAGCCCGGCCAAAACCGAGAATTTCAAGTTTGCCGTATTCGTTTTTACGTCCGGCAATAGCCGCAATTTTTGTGGTGCCGATATCGAGTCCTACAATGATGGGTTGTTCGTGATGCATAGTTGTATGTTTTGTTTGTACCCCTATCCCCTAAAGGGGGACAAGCGGAGATTGTGTTTTACTAATTGTATTCTATTATTTTTTTATTCATTAATTATTTTTACTTAACTGCCATTCTTTTTTAAGGAACAGGGGTGTAATCATTTTTATTTGGCATTACCACTTTTGGTTTTTGTATTGCCGGTTTTACAACATTTGGTTTTGGTTTAGTAACTGGATTAGTGATTGGTTTTTTAACCGGAGCAATACTATTGCTCTTATTAACTGGATTGGATTTTACAACTGCAGGTTTTACAGCTACTGGTTTTTTAGAAGGAATTGGATTGGCTGCCGCAGGTTTTACAATGGGTAACGGATTAGTGTTTGCCGAATTTGTTACCGGCTGAGTGGTGGTTGGCTGCGGAGGTAAATTATTTATTGGGTTAGATGTTTCGTAATTGTCCTCTCTTTGTATGGATTGCTGAATCATACTGCTGTCGGCAGTGTTGTTATTATTATCCAGCAAAATTGTTTGCACAGAATCTTCTGCCTGCTTTGCAGCATTGGCTGCAATAATTTGCATTATTTGTATTGTTCTTATGGAGTCAGCTGTTTTTTCTTCTGCACCTTTTATTTTTGCCACCACCTGGTTTTTAAACTGCACATTAATTACACTGTATTTATTCCAGCCGGATTTTACCATTACACTTTTATAAAATAATTGCAGCTTATTAAATTTTTCTTCAGCATCAGTTGCATTACCAAATACTATTAGCTGATTACCAATTTTAGGGATCATTTCAAAATTTCTTTCCGCAGTAATATCAACCTGGTCTATCATCGCCATTCTAAAAGTATCTTTTTGTATAGCGATGCTGATGTTTTTTATATCTTTTAATAAATTGCTGTCGGCTGTTGATAAAACAATATTATCCGACGGAAAACCGGTGAACACCGGCAACCTTGCAGAAAATTTATCACTTAGTGGTAACATCGTTAATGCTGTATCAATATAAAAAGATGTACCGGCAACAGTAAATACTCTTGCTACAGGTTCTCTCTCCCGCAGGTTTACTTTTAATATATCATTATTGTCAAAGAACAACTCCGCATTTTTTACCCACTTACTTTTCTCCAGTTCAGTTTCAATTTTTCTCAAATCGAAATCGCCTATTGCTTTGCCAACTGGGTTTGCACTGCAAATATTTTTTATTACATTTAAAATATCTTCTTCATCAACAAATTTTGGGCCGTTAGTATTTTCAATGCCTGATATTTTTATTTCTACTTCTTTACATTTTTTTAAATCAGTTTTTTTAATAGCAGCCACCAGCAGTACTGTTGTACCCGCACTTACAGTTAACCATAATATGGTTAAAAGAATTTTTTTAATGCTGTATCGTTTTTGTTCGTTCATACCAACCCTCTGCCCCTATCCCCTAAAGGGGAAAATGGAGAAGATTATGTTTTATTAATTATTAGTTATCAATATATTTTTTATTGGTTCTACTAATGTATCTATGTCTCCTGCGCCTGCTGTTATCAGTAATTCCGCTTTATTATTTTTTATCCAGTCTAAAATTTCAGTTTTATGCAATATTTTTTTATTGGTGCTTTTCATTTTATTTAAAATCATTTCGCTGTTCACTCCTTCCATCGGTAATTCTCTTGCCGGATAAATGGGCAAAAGAATTATTTCATCCGCACTGTCTAAACTTTCTGCAAAGCCATCAGCAAAATCTTTGGTACGGCTAAACAGGTGCGGCTGAAAAATAATTGTACATTTTTTATCGGGGAATAATTTTTTTGCCCCGGTTAATAGTGCTTTCAATTCATCCGGATGATGTGCATAGTCATCAATAAAAATTTGTTTTTCATTTTTAACTATGTACTCAAACCTGCGCTTTACGCCTTTAAAAGAACTTACTGCAGCTTTTATTTTTTCATCTTCAATATTTAAATGATGCGCCACTGAAATAGCTGCAATCATATTTTCTATATTGTGCATGCCGCCCATGTTCAACTCTACCTCATCTAATTTCCAGCTTATTGCAACCGCGTTTTTATATATCACATCAAACCTGTAACTGCCGTTATTCATTGTTATATTAGCAGCACATACATTTGCTTTTACATCATTTAAATGATAAGTTAAATGATGTGATGCTTTTAATGCTGGTGTTCTGCTTAGTCCAAATTTGCTCAGCAATAAACCTCCATCTTTTACCCTTGTGCTAAAATCAATAAATGCCTGCTCTACATTTTCTGCTGTGCCATAAATATCTAAATGGTCGGCATCCATTGCTGTTATAATCGCAACATCCGGGCTTAATTTCAAAAAACTTCTGTCGTATTCATCCGCTTCTACCACACAAACATTTTTTTCACTTGCCTCCGATTCAATCGGAGCAGGCCAAAAATTACTGTTATAGTTAACTGCAATACCTCCTAAAAAAGCATTGCAACCATAACCACTGTGTTGTAAAATATGCGCCACCATTGCACTGGTAGTTGTTTTACCATGTGTGCCTGCTACGCAAATATTAAAAGAGCTGCCGGTAATTGCACCCAGCACATCGCTGCGTTTTACCACTGTGTAATTGTGCCCCAGGTAATAATTTAATTCCGCATGATTTTTTGGCACTGCCGGTGTATAAACTACTAACTGTGCATCTGAATCAATCAACTCAATATTATCTTCATAATGCACTTTTATTCCTTCTGCTGCTAATTGCTTTGTTAAAGCAGTTTCTGTTTTATCGTAACCTGAAACAAAAACACCTTTCGAATTAAAGTATCTTGCCAGAGCACTCATGCCGATGCCTCCAATACCAATGAAATAAATATGTCCCCCATCCCCTGAAGGGGAGTTATTCAACGACTCTACAATTTCTTTTACATCTTTCATTCTCTTACCAATCCCTGGGGATTTTTTAAATACAATTCAATATTTCTCTTGCAATAATTTCATCTGCGTTGGTTATTCCCAATTTGCTGATGCTGGCTATTAATTCCAGTTGTTTATTTTCATCTTTCGATAAATCGATAATTGTTGCTACCAACTTATTTAACGCCTCGTAATCTTTTACCATTATGCCTGCATTTTTATTAACTAAACTTTGTGCATTTGCAGTTTGATGATCTTCTGCAGCAAAAGGAAAAGGCACAAATACAGCCGGTTTTTTTACCACACCTATTTCTGCAATTGCCATAGCACCACTGCGGCTTATTATTAAATCTGCTGCAGCATAAGCGTATTCCATTTGGGTAATAAAATCGTTTACCCAAATGTTGCTTTTGCCTTCAGCTCTTTCTTTTCCCTTTTCGGCGTAAGTTTTACCAGTTTGCCAAATTAGTTGTAAATCATTTTTTTCAAACTCGGCGATGTGTTTATGTATCGCTTCGTTAATGCTTTTTGCACCCAGGCTGCCGCCAACAGAAAGAATAGTTTTTTTTTGAGGATCTAATCCAAAATAATTTATCCCTTCTGCCTTTGTTAAATTGCTGTGCGATATAGCTGACCTTACCGGATTACCCGTTTGCATTATTTTATCTCCGTTAAAAAATCTTTCCATACCATCGCTGGCGGTAAAAATTCGGATGGCTTTTTTACCCAGCAGTATATTGCTTTTGCCTGCAAATGAATTACTCTCGTGAATAAAAGTTTTAATTTTTTTTGACTGGGCATAACGCAATACAGGATAACTTGAATACCCACCAACGCCAATTACTGCAATTGGGTGAAATGAATTAAAAATTTGCCGAACCTGGAAAAAACTTTTTACCAGTTTAAATGGTAAGCCAATATTTTTTATCAAAGAACTTCTGTTAAAACCTGCTATATCCAATCCCTTAATTTCAAAACCTGCCTGCGGTACTTTTTCCATTTCCATTTTTCCTTTTGCACCTATAAACAAGAACTGTGTTTCTGGTTGCAATTTTTTTATTGCATTTGCAATGGCTATTGCCGGAAAAATGTGCCCGCCTGTACCACCGCCTGCAATGATGACCCTGATGCCCCCTCCGCCCCCTAAAGGGGGAACCGCAGCAGCTTTTTCACTTTTTACTTCATTCATTTATTAAACAGTTCAAAATCTATTTTCTTTTAATACTCCAATTTCTCCGCTCTTATCTTCGCTACGGTAAAGTTCCCCCTTTAGGGGGCGGAGGGGGTTCTAACTGCTCCACATTTCTTGCCACACTTAAAATAATACCAATTGATAAACAGGTAAACAAAAAACTGCTGCCCCCCATGCTTACTAACGGTAACGTTACCCCTGTATTAGGAAATGCATTTACTGCTACTCCCATATTTGCTATGGCCTGAATTACCAAAGTAAAACTTAATGCCAGTGCCAAAAATGCGCCAAAGGCAAAAGGGCATTTTCGATACAGCCTTATACAGCGGTATAAAAACAACAGGTAAATAAATACCATAAATGACGCACCAAAAAAACCATACTCCTCAATAATTATAGCATAAATAAAATCGCTGTAAGAGTGTGGTAAAAAATTTCTTGCCTCGCTGTTGCCCGGGCCCCTGCCCAACCATCCGCCATTGGCTATTGCAATTTTTGCCTGGTTAATCTGATAAGTTTTTTCAGTTTCGTCATTTTTATTGCTGTACACAAATGTTTGTATGCGGCTTACCCATGTTTTTACACGGCCGGCATCAAAAATTGCAGGTAGTTCTTTTGCTTTACGCTCTCCAGTATCGTATGTACTTATTGCAAGTGTAAATAAAAATATTACCGGTATCAAAGCAATGGCTATTGAAAGTAACATGTGTTTTGCATTTGCCCTGCCAATAAACATCAGCATAAAACTTGTTGCACCCACCAGCAAAGCAGTAGATAAATTTGCCGGGGCAATAAGTGCACAGATAATTATAACGGGTGTAATGATGGGTAAAAATCCTTTTTTAAAGTCTTTAATTACATTTTGTTTGCGGCTAAGCTGAAGGCTTAGATACATGAACAACGCCAGCTTTGCCATATCTGATGTTTGCAAAGTCATGTTAATTACCGGCAACTTTATCCAGCGGCTGCCCTTATTTATTTCTTCGCCAAAAAAAGTTGTGTAAAACATTAATGGAATAGAAATTAAAAATAAAATTTTTGCCACCCTTGCATAAATGGTATAATTAACCCGGTGTGCAAAATATATAATCACCAGTCCAATAATTATAAATGCAAACTGCTTAAATAAATAACTCTCGTTACTCTTACTGTATTTATAAGCCAATGAACCGGTACTGCTGTACACCACTAATAAACTTACCAGCGTAAGAATAACCACAATACCCCAAATAACACGGTCGCCTTTGGTTTTGCTAACCAAATTGTTACTGATGTTTGGTGTAAATAATTCTTTTATGTTTATTAAGTTTGCCATGTAGCCTCACCCTCTTTCCCTCTCTTCAGGAGAGGGAAAGAGGGTTTTTATTTTTTAATCAACATTTGTAATTAAGCATTTCAACATTATTTCTTCATTCAACTTTAATAATAATATTATATAATTATCCGCTTCAAACTTCTCCTTGTTTCTTCAAATAGCTGGGCAGGATGAGGCCTTATAATTCCTTAACCGCTTTTTTAAATTGATTGCCCCTGTCTTCGTAATTTTTAAATAAATCAAAACTTGCACATGCAGGGCTTAATAAAACCACATCGCCTTTTGCAGCAAAATGAAATGCCGCTTCTGTTGCTTCCTTTGCTGAGTTTGTATTTACAATTAATGGCATTATATCTCCAAAGGCTTCATGAATTTTTCTATTATCAGCACCCATGCACACAATTGCTTTTACTTTTTCCTTAACCAATTCTTTTATTAAAGAATAATCGTTGCCTTTATCTACACCGCCTAAAATCAACACTACCGGTTTTTCCATACTCTCTAATGCAAACCAGGTGCTGTTTACATTGGTAGCTTTACTGTCGTTAATAAATTCTACATTTTTTATTGATGCAACAGGTTCCATACGGTGTTCCAAACTTTCAAAAGTTTGTAAGGCTTCTCTTATTTTTTCCTTTCGAATATCAACAGCAGATGCCGCTAAACTTGCAGCCATACTGTTGTACTGGTTATGTTTGCCTTTTAAAGCAAAATCTTCAATACTCATTTGCATTTCTTCGTTCTTCCATTTTAAATGCATTTTTGCGTTCATCAGGTATGCACCCTGCGGCAGTGGTTTACTCATGGTAAATGGGGCTAGTATTGATTTAATGTGATAGTTGCTGATATATTTTTTTGTTGTGGCATCATCTAAAGAATAAATAAAAACATCTCCGGGTTGCTGGTTCATTGCAATGCGAAACTTGCTGCTGATATAATTTTCTATTTTGTATTCATACCTGTCTAAATGATCTTCGGTAATGTTGGTTAATACAGCAACATCGGGCCTGAAAGTTTTTATATCATCTAATTGAAAAGAGCTTATTTCGGCTACGTATAAACGTTTAGGATCTACCGCAACCTGTTTTGCAAATGAATAACCAATATTGCCCACCATGGCACAATTACTGCCGGCATGTTTGCAGATGTGATAAATTAATGCCGTAGTAGTTGTTTTTCCGTTGCTGCCTGTTATAGCAATTATTTTACTGTTGCCTTTATAGCGGTAAGCAAATTCTATTTCGCTGATGATGGCTATACCTTTTGCTCTTATCTTTTTTACCAGCTCATTTTTTTCCGGTATGCCCGGGCTCTTCATCACTTCATCTGCATTTAAAATTTTTTCTTCGGTATGAGTGGCTTCTTCAAATTCAATTTTGTTTATAGATAATTCTGTGCGGTAATTATCTTTTATTACTCCGCCATCGCTTACAAAAACATCGTAGCCCTGCTGTTTGGCAAGTATAGCTGCGCCAATTCCGCTTTCGCCAGCACCCAATATGACTAACCGCTTCATCATTTTACAATGTTGTTTATACATTTCGTTTTAAGCGAAATAAAAAAGGTTTTTCAACAGCATAGAATTTACCAAAAACTTACTCTGTGCTTTTACTTAAATAAAAAGGTTCTTCAAAAGCATAGAATTTAACGGGTATAGGGTTCTACTGGTCGTACAAAGTTTTTTCACAGATACTGATTGATTCAAATTGAAAAACATAGAATGCCAGCTGCTGACAAATTCCAGGTTGCGGTTTTTCAACAAAGCATTACCCCAGCCACAAGGGTTATTATTATCTTAATTTCAATGTTGCTATTGCTACTATCATACTTAATATGGTTACAATCCAAAACCTTACTGCTATTTTACTTTCGTGATAACCTAATTTTTGATAATGATGATGCAACGGGCTCATTAAAAATACCCGCCGCCCCTCGCCATACTTTCGTTTGGTATATTTAAAATAGGATACCTGTATCATTACACTCAGCAATTCGATAAAAAACACAAAACAAAATATGGGTATCAATAATTCTTTACGTACAATAATGGCCAACGCTGCAATAATACCGCCGAGTGCAAGGCTGCCGGTATCCCCCATAAAAACCTGAGCCGGGTAACTGTTGTACCATAAAAATCCAATACATGCCCCAACAAATGCTGCAATAAAAATGGAGAGTTCGCCAATGTTGGGTATGTACATAATGTTGAGGTACTCTGCAAATTTTATATTACCACTGATATAGGCAAATATGCCCAGCCCAATACCCATAACCGCACTAACCCCGGTTGCCAAACCATCTAACCCGTCGGTAATATTTGCTCCATTACTCACAGCGGTTACAATAAATATCACAATGATGATGTATAAAATATAGGTAAGCGGCTCCCAGCTTTTGGGTAATAATTTTGCATAATTAAATTCATGAGTTTTTACAAACGGTATTGTAGTAATAGGTGTTTTTACAATTGCAAAAATGTGCTTCTTGCCGTCAATTATTGTTGTATGAAAAGAATCTGTTGCTAAATGTTCGCCCCGGTTTAAAACAGAATCTTTTACAAATTGTATGTTTGGATTATAAATTTCTCTTTCCACTACCACGCTTGGCGTAAAATATAAAGTAGCACCAACAATAATACCCAGCATTACCTGCCCAAAAATTTTAAACCTTCCGGCTAATCCATCACTATCACTTTTTTTATACGTGCCGCCTTTTGCCAGTGCTATTCTTTTTGCTCTTATTTTTAAATAGTCATCTATAAAACCAATGGCACCCAGCCAAACTGTACATAACAGCATTAAGCGGACATACACTTTTTCTAAATTGGCAAATAATAAAGTGGGTATTAAGATGGCGAGAATAATAATGATTCCACCCATTGTTGGCGTACCTTTTTTTGCCTGCTCGCCTGCCAAACCCAAATCCCTAACACTTTCGCCTAATTGTTTTTTTTGTAAAAACCTGATTAATTTTTTTCCATACACTGTTGTAATGATGAGGCTTAAAACCATGGCAAGCATTACCCGAAAGCTCTGGAATCTGTACAGTTCGCTGCCGGAAAACTTAAAGCCTTCGTTTCTTAACCAATCAAATAAGTGATACAACATTTTTTAATGTGCCAATTTGCAAATGTGCAAATGTGCTAATTTTTAATAGTTACTATTTTCATTTATAAATTGCCCTTTGAGTTTTGCATATTTGCAAATTTTCTCACTTGCACATTGCGCTATTTTTCCAGCATTTCAAACATTTCATTCAATACTTTCTTATCATCAAAATCATACTTCACGCCTTTTATATCCTGATATTTTTCGTGCCCTTTACCTGCTATTAAAACAATATCTTCTTTTTGTGCCAGGCTCACTGCTGTTTTTATTGCTTCTCTTCTGTCAGCAATAGAAATAACTTTTTTTTTTGCTGCCACACTTACTCCTGCTTCCATATCTTTTAAAATTTCCAATGGATCTTCACTTCGTGGATTATCGGAAGTAAGGATCACTTTATCGCTGTACTCACAAGCCACTTCTGCCATTACCGGTCGTTTTGTTTTATCCCTGTCGCCACCGCAGCCCACTACCGTTATTACCTGCTCAATTCCTTTGCGTAATTTTTTTATGGTGGCCAGTACATTTAATAATGCATCGGGGGTGTGTGCATAATCAACAATGCCAATTAATTTTTGATTGTTGCTGATGGTGTAATCAAATCTTCCTTCGGCACCACCAAGGCTGCTGAGTATTTGCAACACTTCATTTTTTTCTTCGCCCAAACAAATTGCTGCGCCATATACTGCTAATAAATTGTACGCATTAAATTCTCCTATCAATTTAAAATGCACTTCAATATCATTGATGGTAAGATGTAAACCTGTTAAACCATTGTCTAAAATCTTTCCTTTAAAATCAGCCATTGTTTTAAGGCTGTAATAATATTTTTTAGCAGTTGTATTTTGCAGCATCACCGCTCCTCTTTTATCATCGGCGTTGCTAATGGCAAATGCTGCAGACGATAAATTATCGAACCACATTTTTTTTACACGGATGTATTCATCAAATGTTTTGTGATAATCTAAATGATCATGAGTGATGTTGCTGAACAATGCACCTGCAAATTGCAAACCTGTAATGCGGTGCTGGTGTATGGCATGACTGCTCACTTCCATAAATACATATTCGCAACCTTCCTCCACCATTTGTTTTAATAAAGCATTTAAACTAATGGCATCAGGTGTAGTATGCGTTGCTGCAATAATGGTATCTGTAATTTGATTTTGTACAGTACTTATTAAACCGCATTTATAATTTAACTCAGTAAATAATTTAAATAATAAAGTAGCAATTGTTGTTTTACCATTTGTACCTGTTACACCAACTAACTTAATTTTTGCAGAAGGTTCGCCATAAAAATTATGGCTCATTAAACCAGCTGCTGCTGCACTGCTCTCCACTTCTATATATGTAAGAGCATCTTTTAATTGTGCCGGCAAAACTTCACACACAATTACTGTTGCACCATTCTGTATTGCTTTATCAATAAAAGCATGACCATCTGCTGCGGCTCCTTTTACAGCAATAAAGCAACTCCCTTTGCCGATTTTTCTTGAATCAATCTGCAAATTGGTTACATCAATATTGGTATTGCCCTTTACAGAGCTGATGGCAACTTTATATAGTATATCCTGTAAAATCAATTTAATACTAACGAAATGGTTTGTCCTTTTTTAAAATTGGTTGCTGCTGTTATAGATTGATTCACCACTCTCCCTCTTCCGGCAGTGGTAACTTTTAATCCTGAATTTTCTAATAAATACACTGCATCTTTTAAACCCATTCCCACAACGTTGGGGGTTACAGAAGCGGATGATACAGATGAATTCCACGGTGTATTTAAAAAAGAAAAATTATTTTTCATACTCGATTTTCTAAAATCTCCATTAACTGCAGAATCGGTAAACGGCATTTTTAAAAATCCAAATACAGATACCAGTTCTTTTTTCATTCCAAAAAAATTGTAACGTGCAGTATCAGTATTTGCAGTTGCTGTAAATTGTTTGTTGCTTAAATAGCGGCCATAAATTCTGTCGCTAATATCTTTAAATACCCTGCCCGATACATCGGCACCATAAACTAATTTTGATTCATTACTGTTTTGTATAACTACTGCCATTGTATATTTAGGATCGTTTGCAGGAAAATATCCAATAAAAGATGCCTGGTAAATTTTATTGCCCTTGTTATATCCCTTATTGTTTAAAGCCGTTACTGCTGTTCCGGTTTTACCTGCTATACCATAAGTATTATCCGATAAAATTTTATGCCCTGTGCCATGTGCACTATCCACTACTGCTCTTAAACATTCTTTCAGTTGAGCCAAAGTTTCATCACTGCAAATTTTATCTACCAGCACCTTTGGCTCCATTGTTTTTACATCAACGCCATAATCTCTTACCGAATTTACCAAATAGGGTTTCATCATTTTTCCATTATTGGCAACAGCATTATACAGCATCAGCATGTGCAATGGCGTAACTAACTCTTCGTAACCATGTGCCATAAACGGAATGGTAGTGTTGGCCCAACTGCGGTTAGTTGGTTTTTTTATAATTGTTTTTGCAGAGGCTGCGTCAATGTCAATTCCCGTCATTACATCTAAACGAAAGCGATGCAGGTGATCAATAAATTTTGATGGCTGACTATGATAATACTGATCGGCCATTTTTGCAAATGCTACATTACTGCTGGTATAAAAAGCTTCTTTAACAGAAATTTCATGCGCCCCCATGTGAGAATCTTTAATTCTTAATCCATAAAAAAGTTTTGCGCCGCCCTCACAATCAACAGTTGATTTTATGGTTACATGTTTATCTTCCAGTAAACTTATTAATGTGGCAAGTTTAAAAATTGAACCTGGTTCTGTTGCTTTACCAAAACCATAATTAAAATCTTCATCGTAAATACTGTTACCATCTTTATCTTTAATTGCAATGCCGGCAGAATTTTTTCGTTGCCCTAAATTGGCAATAGCTTTTATTTTACCGGTTGCCGTTTCCATAACAATAGCAGTGCCATGCAGTGAGTTATTGCCCACCATCATTTTTAATAAAGCATTTTCTGCAACGTCCTGCATATAAGTATCTAAAGTGGTGATAATGTCTTTACCTCTTTCCGGTTCAACCAGTTCCGCATCATTTACTGGTATATATGCTCCGGCGATATACCTTGTTAAACGCTGTCCAGATGAACCTTTAAGCAAACTGTCGTAACTTCTCTCTAATCCAACATTTTTTGTACTGTCTTCTCTTGATAAACCAATAGTTCTGTTAGCTAATAAAACATACGGGTTAATTCTTTTGTCTCTGGTATCAAAGATGAAACCGCTTTTGTTTCTGCCCTGCCTTACCAATGGAAAATTCCTTAACTCCTTATAATCAGCAAATGAAATTTTCTTCTTCAAAATAAAATACCGGTCTTCTTTTTTATAAGCTTGCTGCAATTGTTTTTTATAAGCTGCTGCATTTTTATCTTTAAAAAGATTGGCAAGACTGATACTTAAAGAATCAATATTGTCTTTAAATCTTTTACCTTTTTTTTCTCTTAATCCTTCTGCGCCAAAATCAACAAACACATCAAATATAGGTACCGATGTACTCAGCATGTTTCCATCTTCGCTGTAAATAGTTCCTCTTTCTGCATCAATAGGTAAATATTTTAAGTGCAAATTTTTTCCCATATCCTTCCAGTAGTTTCCTTCAATGCGCTGTATATAAAATGCCCTGCCCAGTACCCATGCACCCAAAAGTATCATCCCTAAAAAACAGAGATACACCCGCCACAATATGTCTTTTTTTATATCCATCCCCTATCCCCTAAAGGGGAATTATTATGTTTTAATTTTTTGTAGCAAACATTTTTTCCCTGATCATCATCGTTGTGTCACTCACTTGTACCGAATACCATTATTCAACTTTTATCTAAGCGTATTTAATACTTCAAAAATTACTTTTTCTTTTCTTCCTGCGGCGACAACACCACCGGCGGCGCCACCAATTCTTTTAATCCCAATGGTTCTACAGCTTTTGCCAGTTCACTTGCCTTGCTTCTAAAAATAACTTCGCTCTTTACCGTTTTATATTCGTACTCCAATTCTTTTATGTGTTTTTCTGTTACATTTATTTTTCTTACTAACTTATCTGCGTAGTGCCCGTTATAGATATACAAAACTGCCAGCACCGATAAAAACAAAAAGAACGGGATATTTTTTACCACCCATTTATAACTCAGCAACCTGCGCCACTCAATTTTTTGAGTAAGTGATGGTTCAGTTATTTTTTTTTCTTCCTGCATTAAATTTTTATATTTTTTTTTGAAACTTTTATTTTAATTCGGCCACCCTAAGCTTTGCACTTCTGCTGCGGGGGTTTTGTTTTTGCTCTGCCGCTGCAGCAACAATTGGTTTTTTGGTAATGATGATAAAAGGGCTTTCGGGTTTAATACCATACACATCATCCGCTTCGGTTTCGGAAAAACTTCCGTAGCGAAAAAATGTTTTCACTATCCTGTCTTCCAAAGAATGAAAGGTGATAATTGCTGCTCGTCCGCCGGGCTTTAATAGTGTGGGGGTTTGCTGTAATAATTCTTTTAATGCTCCTAACTCGTCATTCACTTCAATACGCAGTGCCTGAAATACCTGGGCAAAGTATTTTTGAGGGTTTCCTTTTACCGCAGTATGCACAGCCTGTTTAAATTGGTTAATGGTACGGATAGGCGCTAATGCTCTTTGCTGCACAATTATTTTAGCAAGCGTTTTAGAATTGGTTACTTCGCCATACTGTTCAAAAATTTTATGCAGTTGCTGTTCTGTAAAATTTTTAATTACTTCAGCTGCAGTAATTTTTTCACGCTGGTCCATTCGCATATCCAATGCCGCATCAAAGCGAATAGAAAAACCTCTTGCAGCTTCATCAAACTGATGACTGGATACGCCAAGGTCTGCCAAAATACCATCTGCCTTAGTAATTTTATGCAACCGTAAAAAGCGTTGCAGATGCCGGAAGTTTTGCGGAATAAAAATTATCCGTTCATCATCAGGCAAATTTTTCTTTGCATCAGCATCCTGGTCAAAAACATACAGCCTGCCGTTTTCATTCAGCTGTTGCAAAATTGCACGGCTGTGTCCGCCGCCGCCAAATGTGGCATCCACATAAATACCATCGGCTTTTATTTGCAACCCTTCAATGGCTTCGGTTAGCAAAACGGGTGTGTGATAGTTGACTGGTTGATTGGTTGATTGGTTAATTGGTTTTGATTCGTTTTCTTTTTTCATACGCATCAACTAATTAACTATTAAACTAATTAACCATACTGTCTTGTTCATCACCTCGTTAGCCAAATCGCTAAAGCTTTGCGGTGTAAAAGTTTCAAAGAACTGTGTATACTTACTTTTATCCCAGATCTCAATTTTGTTTACGGCACTCACCAGCACAATATCTTTTTCCAGCCCGGCATGTTCGCTAAGGTTTTTGGGCAGCAATAATCTGCCTGCCGAATCCAGCTCCAACTGAATGGCGCCGTTTAAAAAATAGCGGCGAAATTCTCTAACTTTAGGATCAAAATCGTTCAACTTGCTTATTTCAGAAAATATAGGCTCCCAGCTTTGTAATGGGTATAACGTAAGGCATTTTTCAAAACCCCGGTTTAGCACAAACTGGTTGGCACTCTTGTGCGTAAGCTGTTTTTTAAAACCAGCCGGCAGCAAAAAGCGACCCTTTAAGTCCAATGTAGCTTCATATTCACCGAGGAAACCTATCATTTTCAATTATTTAGCACTGCTTAAACAGAAACTTACACAAAATAACACTTTTTCCCACTTCGACATCATTTTTTAGATAAAGTTTTTTATCCACATGAATTATATGCAAATGGGGCGTGGGTTTGAGAGCCGTTTATGGGGATTTAAATGTGAGTAGCGTGTGGATTGCTGTGGATAGATGGGGATAACCCAATTTTAAAACAACATCTTGATCATCCCAACTTTTGGATATTGAGGTACTG
This sequence comes from uncultured Chitinophagaceae bacterium, assembly GCA_963741535.1. GTDB lineage: Bacteria > Bacteroidota > Bacteroidia > Chitinophagales > Chitinophagaceae > Ferruginibacter. The sequence goes on along the minus strand of CAVUIP010000018.1, from coordinate 308,659 downwards.
TTCTCTAAAAAAGTCAGTATCAAATACGAAATAAAAACTTTGCCATGCTCTAAAAAATACAAGCGTATTATTTGGGTATCTTGGTATAAAAAAGTGGAGGAATTGCAACAATTTCAATTGAAATACATTCTGATATTTTTCTTTATAAAATAATTTAGCAGATATAAAAATTTATGCCGTTAGTGATTTGTACCTGGTTTAAAATTGCAGTACCAGTTTCGAAAAGATGCTGTAACAAAACCTGTGAGGTTTATTTACAGCATTAAAATTTAAAAGAAATTAATGAATCAAAAAGTTTTTAAACTCTTACTCCCTTCACAAACCTCACAGGTTTATATAGCCAGCGGCACACTAATTACAAACGTACTCCCCTTGCCCAATACACTATCTGCCTTAATAGTACCATGATGCGCCTGCACCATAATTTTTACATAACTCAACCCAAGGCCAAAGCCTTTTACATTATGTATATTGCCGGTATGGGCACGATAAAATTTTTCAAAAATACGGTTTACGGTTTCTTTGTTCATGCCAATACCGTTATCTTCAATTTTTATTTTTAACTGGCTGCCACTATTCTCAGTAGTTAGTTTTATCTGCAAATTTTCTTTGGAATATTTTACCGCATTATCTAACAGGTTATTTATTAAATTGGTAAAATGTACTTCATCGGCCAGTATCATATCTTTTTCTGCATTTAACTTCACATCAAGTGTGCCTTGTTTTTCTTCTACCTGTAAAGTAATATTATTTAATGCGCTGGTAATTAAATCGTGTGCCGAAGATTTTTTAAGGTTCAGTTGTACTTCCTGCTTATCCAGCAAAGCCGCCTGCAGTATAGTTTCTACCTGCTTGTTCATGCGCTTGTTTTCTTCTTTAATTATATTGGTAAAGTAATTGGTTTTTTCTTCGTTGCCTTTTACCTTAACATTTTTTAACGCATCTACTGCCAGCGAAATAGTAGCCAGTGGTGTTTTAAATTCATGCGTCATATTATTAATAAAATCAGATTTTATTTCACTTAATTTTTTTTGTTTGAGTAATGTTCTTATAGTAATAAAAAAAGCGGTGGTAATAATTAAAGTAAACAAAATAGCACCGATAATAAACCAGTACATTTCTTTCCAGATAATATTTTTTTGATTGGGTATAATTACACCAAGCAATTCTTCATTTACCAAATTTTCGTAATCGCTGGCACTGGGTGGCCGCAAAGCAATTACATGGTTTATGTTATTAGCAGAGTCGACATAAAGTTTATAATAATTATCTGTAAGTAATTGCCTGCCGCTTATGGAGTTTTCGGTAATTGCAAATTCAAAAGGATAATGCTTAAGATTTTTTTGGTTAAAGGCATTTCGTATAATCTGGGATATTTCTTCTTTTGAAAATCTTTGTATTACTGATGATTTAAGATATTGCAACCTGTCTCCCGGAAAAAGCATATCGTTCCTGTTTGCAAAAGGTATAAGGGTATTTTTACCCTGCGATAATGTTTCGCCGGCTATTTCCATAGCGTGGATAATATTTTCTTCCACCTGCTTATCCTTAGCATCCCTTGCACTTTTTATCCACAGAAACTGAAAAAAAATCAGCCCCAGCAGCGATAAAAAAATCAGTATGGTTATAATAGGGAAAATTCTTTTCATCTATGCAAAAGTATATCAGTTACAGGGTGTAAAATATGGTAAAACTGCCAAACTGTAAATTTAACGAAGGTTTAGTTTTTTTATAGATACGGCTGTCCAGTTATTTACCCTACAAAAGTTTATCCTCAGCAGCCAGCCTTCTGAAAATATCTGCAATAAATTTCACATTTCTCTTTTGTAATTTACAATTAAATCTTATTTTAGGAATATGATTGACCCAGGCCCCGGCATATTATTAATTGCGGACCCGTTTTTAAAAGACCCCAATTTTTTAAGGACGGTTGTGCTGTTGTGCGATCATAAAGAAGAAGGCAGTTTTGGTTTTGTACTTAATAAAAAAATTGAGCAAACGCTGGATGAATTACTGAATAATTTCGATGGCTTTCCTTTACCGGTTTTTTATGGCGGCCCGGTGCAAACAGACACTATACACTTTGTACACCAATACCCCGATTTAATACCCGAAGCTTTAAAAGTTAGCGATGGCATTTACTGGGGTGGCAATTTTGAAACTGTTACTGCTTTAATAAAAAATAACAGCCTTGACCCAAAAAAAATAAAATTTTTTATTGGTTACAGCGGTTGGAGCGATGGGCAACTGGGTGATGAAATGAAGGAGAAAAGTTGGCTAACGGTTGACGCTACAAAAAATTTAGTGTTTAATACAAAAGATACCGAAGTATGGAAAAGCAGCCTGATACATTTGGGCGGCGATTATGAAATGATGGTGAATTTTCCGATTGATCCGCAATTGAATTAAGGGGGTAAATGGTGAATGGTCACTGGTCAATTAGTGGTGTATGAATATTTCACATTTCACCATTGACAATTCACTATTCACCGCAGCCCTCCAATTACTTCCGCAAACAATTCACTCAACTTTGCATCAGCCCTACCAGCCACTGCAATTATTTCTGCAATATCAACAGGCTGTAAATTATCGGGGTCGCATTCATCAGTAATTACACTTATTGCAGCGCAGGGTAACCCAACGTGGTTTGCAACAATTACTTCTGGTACTGTACTCATGCCCACCATATCGGCACCCATATTTTTTAAATACCTGTATTCTGCTCTAGTTTCTAAATTAGGGCCTGCAACTGCAACATAAATACCTTGCTTTAATTGCTACAGCTAATTTTTTTGCGGCAGTTAAAATTTTATTGTTCAAATCTTTATTATACGGGCAACTCATATCAACAAAGCGGTTACCAAAAGCGGCATCATTCAAGCCACGTAAGGGATTTTCGGGTTGATCATTAATATGATCGGTCAATAAAACTAAATCACCTTTTTTATAATCAGCATTCATACCACCTGCAGCATTACTCAATAATAAATACTGCACTCCCAATTCTTTCATCACTCTTACGGGAAAAGTTACCTGCTGCATGCTGTATCCTTCGTAATAATGAAATCTGCCCTGCATCGCAAGTATTGGCACATTATTCAGCAAACCATAAATTAAATTGCCTTTATGAAACTCAACTGTTGCTTCCGGAAAATTGGGTATTTCACTATAAGGTATTGTAACTTGTATATCAATTTTATGTATTAATGCGCCAAGGCCTGTGCCTAATACAATGCCTGCTAAAGGTTTTTCTATGCCTTTACTATGTAAAAAAGCTGCACATTCTTTTATCATTTTTAAAGAATACCCCATAACTAAAATCTTTATTGGGTGAATGTACGTAAATTGGCTTTGAACTGTTTTACATATACATATGAAATTTCTTACTGCAATATTTGTTTTTTTAACAATACACAGCTTTGCCCAAAATGGTTACAAATCTGGCGATGCTGTTGCCGATCTGCAGGCCAAAAAAATTCTCAATTATACAACATCCTCTTCTTCTCTTAAAAATTTAAAAGGTAATATTACCATTATAGATTTTTTTGGCACCTGGTGTGTGCCCTGTATTAAAGCCTTACCCGAACTTACTAATTATAAAAATAAATTTGCAGCAGATGTAAATATTTTTTTAGTATCGAACGAGGCAGAGGATAAACTAAATAAATTTATCAGCAACCGCAAACCTTTTGCTTTACCCCTTGTTGTGGATGAAGGCAATATTTTTACCAACGCTTTTCAACCACCATCATATCCTTACACAGTAGTACTGGATAAAAATTTAAAAGTAATTTCAATTACAAATGCAGCAGATTTAACCGAAGCCATGTTGCAAAAGTTTGTTGATGAAGCAAAAAATATGACGGTAACAAAACCCGTTGAAGTTAAAAGCGAAACTAAAGCTGAAATAAAAATTGAAACAAAAATGCCTGCCTACACTTCCAGTAAAAACTCACTGATAAAACTTTCGCAGGATTTTATGTATGCAGCCAAATTAAATGAAGATGTTACAACTTTTATTGATAAGTTGAAAAATTTAACGTTTGATGAGCTAAAAAAGAATATTAATAATGATGATGAAAAAAAAGCCTTTTGGATAAATCTTTACAATGGTTATGTAAATTCATCCTTGCATAAAAATCCTGATTTGTATAAAGACAGAGGAGAATTTTTTTCTGCAAAAAATATTATTGTTGCCGGCAAAACATTCAGCCTTGATGTAATTGAACATGGCGTTTTAAGAAGAAGCAAAATAAAATGGAGCCTTGGCTATTTTAATAAATTATTCCCTAATAAAACAGAAAGGGCATTACGGGTACGCCACTTAGATAAACGCATACATTTTGCCTTAAACTGCGGCGCAAAAAGTTGTCCGCCTATTGCCTTTTACAATTCCGAAAATATTAATCAGCAATTAGATGTTGCCACAAAAGCTTATTTAACCGGCGAAGCAAATTATAATGCAACAGAAAATAAATTATACCTTCCTGCAATTATGGGATGGTTCCGCAGAGATTTTGGAGGAAAGAAAAAAATGATCAACATGGTTAAATCATTAAATATTGTTCCTGAAAAAGCCTCACCCTCAATTGAGTTTAAACCTTACGACTGGACACTGTATTTAGAAAATTATAAACTGTAAAATAAATAAGCGACCATTACTATAATGCTGCTGTGCATGGTAAGTTTTGCCAATGCCGTTAATTTTTATTACCATTTTTTTACAGCTGCACTCAATAAAAATGAAATCTGCATTAATCATATTCGTCCGCAACCCCGTTTTATCTAAAGTTAAAACAAGGTTGGCGGCAACTATTGGTGATGAAAAAGCGTTGCTGGTGTATAAACATTTATTGCAGCATACCAAAAATATTACGCAGCAAGTGCCATCACCAAAATTTGTTTTTTATGCCGACTATTTAAATGAAGATGATGTATGGAACGGCTATGAAAAAAGATTACAAACCGGCAATAGTTTAGGAGAAAGAATGAAAAATGCTTTTGAAGAAGTATTCAACATAGGTTTTAACAAAGTTTGCATAATAGGAAGCGATTGTTACGAACTAAGCAGACCGGTTATTGCAGAAGCTTTTGAAAATTTACAAACCTGTAAAACAGTAATTGGCCCTGCAAATGATGGAGGGTATTATTTACTGGGTATGCAACATCCTTTTAAAGATGTATTTAGTAATATAGAATGGAGTACTTCAAACGTTTTTATTGAAACAATAAATAAAATAAATACCCAGGGCTTAACCTGTCATTTACTTACTTACCTTAACGATATTGATGAAGAAAAAGACCTGCGTCAATCTTCAATTGCTTATTTGCTGGATAAATAATTATCTTCCCTTTTAAATAAGGAAGTATTGCTGTATTCAATTGTAAAAATAATTGCCCGCCTTGCAATAAAAATTTATTGCCGCAATATTATTGTTAATAAGAAAGAAATACTGCAGCATAACGGCCCTTTATTACTGGCCGTAAATCACCCCAACTCATTTTTAGATGCTGTAATTTTTTGTACACTGTTTGATAAACCTGTTTATTCATTAGCAAGAGGTGATGCTTTTAAAAATAATTTTTTTGCAAAAGTTTTGTACAGCCTTAAATTATTGCCTGTGTACCGGGTAAGTGAGGGTGTAGAAAATTTAGAAGAGAATTATAAAACTTTTGAAGAATGCAAAAAGATTTTTAAGCAAAATGGCATTGTATTAATTTTTAGCGAGGGCCGGTGTGTTAACGAATGGCATTTACGGCCATTAAAAAAAGGTACAGCCCGCCTGGCTATCAGCAGCTGGCAGGACGGCATTGATTTAAAAGTATTACCGGTTGGTATTAATTACAGCTCCTTTAAAAAATTTGGCAAAAACCTGCACATTTTTTTTGGTGATTTTATCACATTAAAAAATATTGATGATAATAACGGTCATGGAAGAAACATACAAACTTTTAATAATTATATTATACAACAACTGCAACCATTTGTTTTTGAAATTGACGCCGGCAATAAAACAGCATTGCATAAAACATTTTATGTACCGCAGCCATTAATAAAGAAAATAATATTGGGCATACCTGCTGCAGCCGGTTTTATTATTCATGCACCGTTTTATTATTTTGTAAAGTGGCTCGGTAATACACTAATAAAAGAAGAAGGCCATTTTGATAGTAAAATGGTGGGGTTATTATTTTTTTTATACCCGGTTTATTTAATGCTGTTAGTTGCAGTATGCTATTGTAACAGTAAAAACTGGATAAGTATTTTACTTTTTTTATTATTGCCTTTTACAGCCTGGGCTTATGTGCAGTTAAAAAAACAATTGGATTAAGCAGGCATTTTTTTACGCAGCATTTTTTTATAGGTATTAATAATTTCATTTTGGCTTGCCCCTCTTTTAAAAAGTTGTATCGCTTTTGTGTTAGCCATTTGCACCTGCCACCAGCTTCTGCCCTCGTATTTCCGGGTGCTTATCAGAGTTGTTTTACTAAATATTTTATACCTGCCCTTTTGTTTTGCTCTTATTGTAAAATCGTATTCCTCCATTATTTGCATGGTTTGGTTAAAGCCACCCAAATCGGTAAATAATTTTTGGGTGATAAAAAAAGTTTGGTCGCCGCCATAGCAAATAAACCAATCGAACCTGGTAAAAAATGCATTGAATTTATATATCCATTTTTTACTGTTGAATTTTGTTTTATAGCGGCCGCAATCAAAATTATTTTTTACAGCTTCAATAATATCGGCTGCAAAACTTGTTGGGGGAAAAGTATCGGCATGTACAAAATATAGAATATCGCCGCTGGATTTTGAAGCGCCATAATTCATTTGTGCAGCCCTGCCTTTTTGTGGTGATGTAAAAGTAATTGCACCTGTGGCTTTGGAAAGAGAAACAGTATCATCTGTACTGCCACCATCGCTTACTATAATTTCGGCAATAGAATTGTTAGTGCTATTTTTTAAATAAGTAATTAAAGCAACAATATTTTCTGCTTCGTTGTATGTGGGGATTATTATGGAGATTTTATTGGTCACTGTTAATACGAATATACACTAATAAAAAAACCATCACGCCAAATAGCGTGATGGTTTTTATGGGGCTGGAGCTTCCAGTTACAATTCTTTTGCGCCTTCAACCAGCACCGTTACTTTATTATTTAATACTTCTACAAAACCGCTTTGTATGGTGTACAATGCTGTAGCAGATTTATCTTTTAAGATTTTAAGATTGCCGTTTTTTAAAGCACTTACCATTGGCGCATGCTTATCTAAAACTTCAAACGAGCCGCTGATGCCCGGCAGTTGAATGCCATACACATCGCCGCTAAAAATTTTGCTTTCTGGTGTTAATATTTCTAAGTTCATGGCCCTGTCTCCGCCGCGGCGGAGAACTTGGTTTGTTAGTTAATTAAATTAATTGCTATAGTGCTAAATTCAAATGTTTCAAATAACACTTCTTCTTTCCTCAGTGCTCAATATTGGTATTCTGTACAAGAGTGCGACGCCAATGAAGCTAAATAGAAATTCTAAAGCTGGGCTCAAAATTTGAAATAACAAAATTAAGAGCTTTTAAAAAAATCTAATGATGCGACTACCTTAGTTCTCCGCCGCGGCGGAGACAGGGGTTACGCCTGCGCCGCTGCCATCAACTTCTTACCTTTTTCCATCGCATCTTCCAAAGTACCTACAAGGTTAAACGCTGCTTCGGGATATTCATCTACTTCGCCATCCATAATAGCATTAAAACCACGGATGGTATCTTCTATTGGAACCAATACACCTTTTAAACCCGTGAACTGCTCGGCCACAAAGAAAGGCTGGCTTAAAAAACGCTGTACTTTACGGGCACGTGATACTACTAATTTATCTTCGTCGCTCAGTTCATCTAAACCAAGGATGGCGATGATATCCTGCAATTCTTTATAGCGTTGTAAAATTAATTTTACACGGTTAGCTGTGTTATAATGTTCGTCGCCAACAATTAATGGTGTTAAAATTCTTGAAGTAGAATCCAATGGATCAACCGCAGGATAAATTCCCAAATCGGCAATTTTACGGCTCAATACCGTTGTAGCATCTAAGTGGGCAAATGTTGTTGCCGGCGCCGGATCGGTTAAATCATCCGCAGGTACATATACCGCCTGTACCGAAGTGATTGAACCATTTTTGGTAGAAGTAATTCTTTCCTGCATCAATCCCATTTCGGTTGCTAACGTTGGCTGATAACCTACGGCACTTGGCATACGGCCAAGCAAAGCCGAAACTTCTGAACCTGCCTGAGTAAAACGGAAGATATTATCTACGAAAAATAAAATGTCTTTTCCCTGGCCTGTACCATCTCCATCACGGAAATATTCTGCAATAGTCAATCCGCTTAAAGCCACACGAGCCCTTGCTCCTGGCGGTTCGTTCATTTGTCCGAATACGAAAGTTGCTTTTGATTCTTTCAAATCTTCCATATTTACAGCGCTCAAATCCCATCCGCCTTCTTCCATGCTGTGTTTAAATTTATCGCCATAGTTCATAATGCCTGCTTCAATCATCTCTCTCATCAAATCATTTCCTTCTCTTGTTCTTTCTCCCACACCTGCAAATACCGATACACCACTGTATGCTTTTGCAATATTGTTAATCAACTCCTGAATTAATACTGTTTTACCTACACCTGCGCCACCAAACAAACCAATTTTACCACCTTTTGCATAAGGCTCAATCAGATCAATAACTTTAATACCGGTAAATAATATTTCACTGGCAGTACTTAAGTTTTCGAATAATGGTGGCTTGTTATGAATAGGGCGGCCACCCACTTTGCTAACTTGTGGTAAACCATCAATAGCATCGCCTGTTACATTAAATAAACGGCCTTTAATAGCATCGCCAACTGGCATTGCAATAGGAATACCGGTATCAATTACCACGGTGCCACGTACTAAACCTTCGGTACCATCCATTGCAATAGTACGTACACTATCTTCTCCCAAATGTTGCTGCACTTCTAACACAAGAGTATCGCCGTTTTCACGTTTTAATTCTAATGCATTTAAAATTTCGGGGAGTTTGCTGTCTTTATCAAACTGTACGTCAACTACCGCACCGATTACTGATTTTACTTTACCCGTATTGGCCATAAATGATATTTTATTATAATGAGGTGTAAATTTGAGCGGCAAAGGTAAGGGATGGAGATTGAAAACTGAAATTTGAAGTTTGAAATTTCGTTTTTAAAATGAAGAGTTTTTTAGCCAGTGCAGCTTCTTTAGATTATATAGAGGCTGGTGTGTAAAAGCTGGTTACTTTTTATTTAAAAACAATGATTTTAATATACCGCAGCTGTTAATTTGAAATTGTAAAGGCGTAATTTTATTTAATATATGGTGCTAAAGTTAAAAAAATTTATATGGGTTTCGTTTGTTGGTGCTAATATTATTGCCGTACTTTTTTATCTGCTGGCCTGCCTGGTACCTTTTTTTGATGCCGGAAAACATTGGTTTATAGCCTTACTGGGCCTTGTTTTTCCCATGTTGTTTTTTGCAGTGTTGTGTTTTTTTATTTACTGGTTGATAAAAAAAAGCCGTTGGGCATTTTTTTGTGGTGCTGCACTATTATTGGGTTGGCAACAAATTTCATCTTCCTACAGTTTTAATACTGCCAAAACTTTTAATGTTGCTAAAAAGCCTGAAACCTTACGGGTATTAAACTGGAATTTATCGAGCTGGGGCGAAACTGACCGGGTAAAAAAAGTAAATAATATGTATGTTATGATTGACCTGATAAAAAAGCAGGATGCAGATGTATTGTGTTTTCAGGAATACCTGTACTATAAAAATATGAGGTACCGTGATTCTATACATGCTGTTTTAAAAGAAGCAGGTTATCAATATGCTTATTTTGCAAAAACCAATTATACCGAAAGGTTTTATACTTCCGCCGTATTAACGGCTGTAGTTATTATGAGCAAATACCCTTTTGCAGATACTGCCCAATTTATTTATAACAAAGAAGATTTTGCTGAACCGCTTATTTATGCAGATATAAAAAAGAACGGTGAAACAATAAGGGTTTTTACCGCACACCTGCAATCGCTAAGGTTCGAAAATAATGAATATGATGCCCTGCATATATTAAAGAATCCCGGCAGGGAGAGTATAAACCAATCCAGGTCGATTGTGTGGAAATTAAAACAGGGTTACAAAAAAAGATCGTTGCAGGCAGATTTTATAGATAAAAAAATAAAGGAAAGCCCTTACCCGGTAGTTGTTTGTGGCGATTTTAACGATGTGCCTAACTCCTACGCCTACTTTACAGTAAAAGGAAATTTGCAGGATGCTTTTTTAAAAAAAGGTAGCGGCTTTGGCAGAACGTTCCGCTTTATTTCTCCCACTTTAAGAATTGATTATATACTTGCAGATAAAAAATTTGAGGTAACACAGTTTAACAAAATTGAAGTGAATTATTCTGATCATTACCCAATAATTGCAGATTTAAATATTGCAGGTAAGTAAATTGAAAAATCTTTATTGAATAATTCTAAATACCAGCGCTGCAATTACGCCACCGATAATTGGCCCTACAACAGGTATCCAGCTATAACCCCAATCGCTGTCTCTTTTGTTTTTTATGGGTAAGATAAAATGCATTATTCTCGGCCCCAAATCCCTTGCAGGATTTATAGCATAACCTGTTGGTCCGCCTAATGACAATCCAATACCCAATACCAGCAATGCAACAGGTAAAGCATTTAATGCACCGAGAGAAATACCTACATCATTAATTTTGCCGCCTGCAATTGAAAAAGCACCAAACACTAATGCAAATGTGCCAATGATCTCGGTTATTAAATTATCGGTTGTACTTTTTATTGCAGGAGCATTGCAAAAAACTGCCAACTGTCCGTTTGCATCTGTTGTTTCATTAAAGTGTAACCGGTACGATAGCCATGCTAAAAAAGCACCCGTCATTGCACCCAGCATTTGTGCCGCAATATAAACCGGAACTTTTGTCCAGTCGTTTATTTTAACTGCATCGGCAATGGTAACGGCAGGGTTTAAATGCCCCTCGCCGCCCAGCGAAGTACAAACATAAACCCCTACAAAAACTGCAATGGCCCAGCCAAATGCAATAACAATCCAGCCACTGTTGTTACCTTTTGTTTTGTGTAATACAACATTGGCGTTAACACCATTGCCCAATAAAAGTAATAAGGCTGTGCCGGTAAATTCTGGTAAAAAAAGAGACATAAGAGAAAGTTGATGGTTGATAGTTGTTAGTTGATATTTTTTTAATTTCGCTACCTTTTTTATAATGCTGATACAGCACTCAAGATAATAAATATTGTTGTGCTAATGCTGTAAAATCATTTATTTGCTGCAATTCCCAATCTTCATTTTTATTCATTGCAGTTGCCATTAGCTTTGCAACCATCGGCGCTGATTCTATCGCAGCCCGGGCATTTAAAAATAAAATCCTTGTTCTTCTTGCCAAAACATCTTCTGCAGTTTGTGCCATTTCATTTTGTACCGCCCAAATAATTTCGGCTTTTATATTAGGTAAATCCGGGTGAATTAATTCAATCAGTGTTTCATCTTCTTTACAAAGATTTTTTATATACTTTGCATCGGCACCATAAAAATGTAAGGGATCATTTTTATCAATATTATTTATCCAGCCATGAATTTTTAAATTTTCTGTACCACATTTTGTTTCCGAAAGTTTTGCAACAATTATTGCTTTTTTTAAAACATCGTTAGCCATTTTGCGGTAAGTTGTCCATTTGCCACCGGTAATAGTTACTAAGCCGCTTGAACTTACAATTATGGTATGATCTCTTGGCATTAATGCAGTTTTATTAGCGGCGCCTTTTTTTACCAATGGCCGCAAGCCAACAAAAACACTTTGCACATCAGTTCTTTTTATTTCAACATCCAGGTATTTATTGATGTGCTGCATAATAAATTCAATCTCTTGTTCTAAAGGTTTTGGTTCCAAAGAATGGCTTGCTATCGGTGTATCAGTAGTGCCCACCACCACTTTATTATGCCATGGCACAGCAAACAAAACCCGGCCGTCTGCTGTTTTGGGTATCATCATCGCATCGGCACCCGGGAAAAAATTTTTTATCCAGTACCAAATGAATTCCCTGCGATGGGCTTACAATATTATCTGCAGTGGCATCATCCATTTTCAATACTTCATCTGCAAAAACACCAGTGGCATTTATAACTGCTTTGCATTTTAATTTATATTCCGTTCCATTAATTTCATCTCTTATAATTACACCACAAATTTTTTCCGAAGAGCTACTGTTGGAGCTTTGAATAGCCGATTGTGTTTTTAAAAGTTTGATGACCTTGCAATAATTTAAAACCGTAGCGCCATTTGATGCTGCCGTTTGTGCAAGGTTAATGGCAAGCCTTGCATCATCAAACTGCCCGTCTTTATAAACAATAGCACCGCTTAAATTTTTTGTATTTATAGTTGGTAAAAATGTTTTTGTTTTTTTTGAGTTGATAATTTTTGTTTTACCTAAACCTAAATTACCAGCCATTACATCATAAATTTTTAACCCAATGCCGTAAAATATTTTTTGCCATAAACCATAACATGGCAATACAAAAGAAAGATTAGATGTAACATGCGGTGCATTTTTCAAGAGTAAGCCTCTTTCCTTTAATGCTTCTTTTACCAATTTAATATTGCCCTGTGCTAAATACCTTACGCCGCCGTGTACCAGTTTTGTGGATCGGCTTGATGTGCCTTTTGTAAAGTCGTGCTGCTCTGCCAATAAAGTTTTGTAACCTCTTGTGGCTGCATCAACCGCAGTACCCAAACCAGTTGCGCCACCACCGATGATGATGATGTCCCATTCGGATGTTTCGGCAAGGTGTTGCAACATTTGTGTTCTGTTCATATAAATTCCTATCAACTGACGGCAAGGTTTGCAATCCCGATAAAAATCGGGACGGGGTTTGCGTATAACTTTTAGTAATTATGAAATTTATTTTGTGTTACTAATTGTTGTATCCACAGCTTTCTGCCAGCCCTTGGTTAATTCATTTCTTTTTTCTTGTTCCATAGAAGGTATAAATGTTTTATCAATTAGCCATTGCGCCTGTATCTCTTCAATATTTTTCCAGTAGCCAACTGCAAGTCCTGCAAGATAAGCTGCACCCAATGCGGTAGTTTCGGTAATGGTTGGCCGCAAAACTTTTGTATTTAAAATATCGCTTTGAAACTGCATTAATAAATCATTGGCTGTTGCACCGCCATCAACCCTTAATTCTTTTATAGCAATTCCTGCATCGGCTTCCATGGCTTTTAAAACATCCATAGTTTGGTAAGCAATACTTTCTAAAGCTGCCCTTGCAATATGGCTTGCATTGCTGCCTCTAGTTAAACCAACAATGGTGCCTCTTGCATCCTGGTTCCAGTGCGGTGCACCAAGGCCGGTAAATGCAGGCACCACATACACACCTTCATTACTGTTAACCTTAGCCGCTAACGATTCCACATCAGATGATTTGTTGATGATACCCAATCCATCCCTTAACCATTGTACCACCGCACCTGCAATAAACACACTGCCTTCCAAAGCATAATGTGTAATGCCATTTACTTTCCATGCAACTGTAGTTAATAAATTATTTTTAGAGCTTACAGGTTTTTCGCCGGTATTCATCAGCATAAAACAACCTGTACCATAAGTATTTTTTACCATACCGGGTTGTGTACACATTTGCCCAAACAATGCACTCTGCTGATCGCCTGCTATACCTGCAATAGGAATATTTTTTGCAGATAAAATATTTTGTGTACTACCATACACTTCGCTGCTGCTGCGTATTTGTGGTAACATGCTGCCGGGGATATCAAATATTTTTTCCAGTTCTCCATCCCATTGCAGCGTATTAATATTACAAAGCATGGTACGGCTTGCATTGCTAACATCTGTTGCGTGAACTTGCCCTTTGGTTAAATTCCACAGCAGCCATGTATCAATGGTACCAAAACATAATTCTCCATTTTCAGCTTTTGTTCTTGCACCTTCCACATTATCTAAAATCCATTTTATTTTTGTGGCAGAAAAATAAGCATCTATAACCAACCCGGTTTTTTCTTTTATGATGCCTTCTAAATTTTTACTTTTTAATTCATCGCAAAAAGATGCGGTTCTTCTATCCTGCCACACAATGGCATTGTACACCGGTTTGCCTGTTGCCCGTTCCCACACCACAGTAGTTTCTCTTTGATTGGTTATGCCGATGGCAGCAATATTTTCAACAGTTAAACCAGCTTTTGAAATGGCTTCGGCAGCTACGCCTAATTGTGTACTCCAAATTTCATTAGCATCATGCTCTACCCAACCCGGCTGCGGAAAAAATTGTGTAAACTCTTTTTGTGCCACCGCAATTATTAATCCCTGCTTATCAAAAATAATGGCACGGCTGCTGGTTGTACCCTGATCGAGAGAAAGAATGTATTGATTCATAACAGGCAATTTTTGATTTCAAGATAGCGGAATTTTATTTAATAAATATTAGTTGCAAAAAATGGAGACATTTCAAATTGTCGCTAAATTCTTAATGAATAGTTATTGATTTTAATTTGCAACAATGTTGCAGCAATTATTTATCTTTGTTTTGTGATGGCAAAAAATAAAATATGGATAAAAAAAATAGCAGCCGGCTTTTTGCTGCTGCTATTGGTTTCCATCACTTTGGTACAGCAATCGCATTCTCATGCTAACAGTGCAGTATCGCAGCAACAGAAAAAAGATTTATTAAAAAAGGAAGGTGCTGTTATTCATTACAAATCTTTTTCGGAAAGCAAATGTTTTATTTGCGAATACCAGCTTGCAAGAGACGCTGATGTAAACCGTCCTATATCCCCATTAAAGTATAGTGCGCTGTTTATCGATACACTACCTGTTACTTATTTTATTGTTTTATCCGGTACACATTCAGTTTTTGAAAACCGTGGACCACCCCACACTGCCTGAATACTTCTGCATTTTTACAGCTAATATTTATGAGTGTATAAATTTTC
Organism: uncultured Chitinophagaceae bacterium; assembly: GCA_963741535.1. Taxonomy (GTDB): domain Bacteria; phylum Bacteroidota; class Bacteroidia; order Chitinophagales; family Chitinophagaceae; genus Ferruginibacter. Next base: position 293,613 of record CAVUIP010000018.1, on the reverse strand, counting down.
TGTTTCTTCATTTACAAACATTACTGTTATTCAACTAATACAAACTGCTTAAACAGGTTTTGTTATTGTGGGTAATTTTAAAATAAATAATTTCAAAATGAAAAAAAGTATTTTTTTACTTGCAGGCGGCATTTTTCTACTATGCTTTGCCAATGCCAAAAATAATTTTTCAAAACCTCCATCAGTAAAAAATTTAAAAGTTTTTAAAGGAACACTTTACGGCGTAATTACAGATGCTAAAACGGGAAAAGGTGTAGCCGGAACAAGTGTTTATATCACTGATATAAAATCGGGCACTTCATCTGATAATGAAGGAAATTTTTCTATTAAAAATATCCCCGAAGGAAATCATTTAATTGAAGTATCGCATATTGGTTATACTACCCTTGCAGAAAACATAATTGTAACCGGCGATACAAAAAAAGATTTTGCATTAAGCGAATCGGTGGTAGAAAATAATGCGGTGGTGGTTACAGGTGTAACTGGCGCTTCGCAATTAAAAAAAATCCCTTTTGCAGTTTCGGTGTTACGTAAACAGGATTTTTTACAAAATACTTCCACCAATATTATTGAATCGCTTACAAAAATTGGTGGGGTATCAACTTTATCAACCGGGCCTGCCATAGCAAAACCTGTTATAAGAGGGTTGGGATACAACAGGGTACTTACTATTAATGATGGTGTGCGGCAGGAAGGACAACAATGGGGCGATGAGCATGGTATTGAAGTAGATGAAGCCAGTGTAAATAAAATTGAATTATTAAAAGGCCCTGCTTCTATTATTTATGGCAGCGATGCGTTGGCGGGTGTAGTAAATATAATTACAAATGTGCCGGTGCAAAATAACAGTATAAAGGCAAATATTTCCAGCAACTTTCAAACCAATAATAAATTAAGAACACTTAATGCAAATATTGGCGGCAATAAAAATGGCTTTAACTGGAATTTGTATTCATCAAACAAAGCAGCAGAAGATTATAAAAATAAATACGATGGCCCGGCGTACAATTCAAAATTTAACGAACATAATATTGGTGGTTATATTGGCTATAACGGCAGCTGGGGTTACAGCCATTTGCTGGTAAGTAATTTTAATTTAAAAGCTGGCCTGGTTGAAGGTGAAAGAGATGCCGCTGGCTATTTTATAAAACCTGTTGCCGGTGGTGGCACTGCAACAGCAACTGATGCAGATTTTAAAAGCACTGCACCGCAAATTCCTTATCAGCATATCAGGCATTTTAAAATTGCTGCTGACAACAGTATAAAAATTAATAATAACCGTTTAACTTTTAATATTGGTTTTCAGCATAACCAAAGAGAAGAGTTTGGCAATATTGATGATTTAAACGAAAGGGCTTTATTTTTTGATTTAAAAACAATTACCTACACCGGCCAGTTTCATTTTGCAGAAAAAAATAACTGGAAAACTTCTATTGGCGTAAATGGTATGCAGCAAAATAATACCAACAAAGGTGTGGAGCAATTAATACCTGATTATAATTTATTTGACATTGGCACTTACGTTTATACTCAAAAAACAATTAAAAAAACTACACTAAGCGGTGGCGTTAGATACGACAGCAGAAATGCATCAATAAAAAATTTGCTTGATGGTGCAAGTGTAAAAGGTGCAGCGTTTACAAAATCTTTTTCCAATTTTTCGGGCAGTGTGGGTGTGGCGTCGCAACTAACAGAAAAATTAAATGTAAAATTTAACGCAGCAAGGGGCTTCAGGGCACCAAGCATCTCTGAGCTTGCAAGCAATGGTGCACACGAAGGCACTATACGCTACGAATACGGCGATGCAAATTTAAAAAGCGAAACCAGTTTGCAGTTTGATGGCGGATTAGAATACAACGCAGAGCATATTTCTTTTGGTGTTACTGCATTTTTAAACAGCTTTAATAATTTTATTTTTTACAGAAAATTAGAAGCTGGCGGTGGCGGAGACAGTTTAGTAAATGTAAACGGAGATTTATTAACTGCCTTTAAATTCGACCAGCGTAAATCTTCGTTAACAGGTTTTGAATTTACAATGGATATTCATCCGCATCCTTTAGACTGGTTGCATATTCAAAATACATTTTCATTGGTTAGCGGAAAATTTGCACAAGCAATTGAAGGCTCAAAAAATATTCCTTTTATTCCTGCACCAAAATTAGTAACAGAATTTAAAGGCGATTTTAAAAAGCTGTGTAAGTCAGTTCAAAATTTTTATGCTAAGTTAGAACTGGATAATACGTTTACGCAAAATAATATTTTCAGCACTTACAATACAGAAACAAGAACTCCCGGTTATACTTTACTTAATGCAGGTATTGGTGCCGACATTGTTTCTAAAAAAGGAAATCAATTGTTTACTTTAAATTTTAGTGCAATAAATATTGGTGATGTGGCTTATCAAAACCATTTAAGCAGGTTAAAATATGCTGCAGAAAATTTAGCTACAGGAAGAAATGGTGTTTTTAATATGGGAAGAAATTTTAGTATTAAATTGAATATACCCTTGAGTTTTAATCTTTAGTTGCCCGCTGATTTCGCAGATAGCACAGATAATACAAACAACTAATATAACCCTATAAGATTTTAAAACCTTATAGGTTTTTTCTTCTCTTTACCCACAATAAAAAACCTGTGATACTAAGTAATGCCGATGATAACCCAAATAAGCTATAGATAATTTTTATCGGCCACCCTCCATACTTTCCCATGTGCAGTTGAGAATTTATAATATCATACCTGTCGGCTTCATCTACTTCGTTTATAAATCTTGTTGTAGAAATATTGCCTGCACTGTCTAAAAAAATAACATCCGCAAATTTTTTAGAGTGTATGTAAGCATTGGTGCTGTTGCTGCCATAAACTGCTGTCTTTCCTTTTGCTCTTTGTGCAAAATAAATAACATACCCCGTAAAATTGGGATTAAGTTTTTGCAAATTATTAAACGCCGAATCAAAATTAAATGATAAAGCTGGTGAGGGCTTTATAGTATTTACCCAATCATTATTTTGATAAAATTCTTTTTTAAAAACATACCGCTGCATCCAAAAACCGGTAATACCAATCATTAAATTAAACAACAATGCCCAGGTACCAATTATTTGATGAAAGTTATTTTTTTTCCAAACTGATTTTTTAAATAAAACAACAGCAATAATATATTTTCTGTAAATAATAATACCTGTTACAATACTTATTAAAAAAATAATGGCGAAAAAACCTAAAAGCCATTCGCCTTTTTTGCCAGCGTGAAAAGAATTATGGAATTTGGAAAGCCAGCCCATAAAATTATTTCTAAAATCTTCGCTGCCGCCTCTTGTTTTTAAAACTGAGCCAGTTTGTGGATGCAAAAAAAGTTGCAAAGTTTTTGCACCTTTTTTATAAGACGAATCGAAAACAGAAAAAGAAAATGCCTGCTGATTATTTTCAGCCACAGCACAACTGCTGATAACAGCATGCGGATATTTTTGCTGCACAATTTTATAGCAACTGTCAACTGATAATATTTTTTGCGGAGTTTTGGTTGAACCAATTAAAGGTTTTTGCAGGGCATCAATATTATCCTGAAAAACTAATATTGCTCCTGACAAAGACAGGGCTAAAATAAAAATGCCAGCAAACAAACCGGCAACAGCATGAAAAGTTATAAGGCCCTTCTTTTTCATTAATTAAAATTTATAAATAAACTGCCTGCTGCAATAATACTATTAAATTGAAAATTATGCAGCAGAAATTACTAGCTGCATTTTACTGAGGTTTTAAAATAAAATCAATGTTTACAAAAAATTTCTGTTGTACATTTATTAAATGTTAGAAATAAACATCAATACTCCTGCTTTACTTTTTCCTGCCATTACTTTATTAATGCTGGCTTACACTAACCGCTTTTTATCGCTGGCAAGTTTAGTAAGAAAACTGCATGATGAATACCACCGTGGTGAAAAAGAAAAAAATATTTTGAACCAGATTAAAAATATCCGCAGCCGGCTTAATCTTATACGTTATATGCAGGGGCTGGGCATTATGAGTTTTTTGTGCTGTGTTTTGTGCATGTATGCAATTTTCAGGGGCTGGAAGGAATTGTCGCACTGGATATTTGCAGCAAGTTTAATTTTTTTATTGGGTTCAATCATACTTTCATTAATAGAAATTAATAAAAGTACCAAAGCAATAGAACTGCAGCTGAGTGATATTGAAGAATTAAATAAAGGAAATATATTTAACGATATTTTTAAAAATACCGAAAACTAAAAATCAAACTCAGTTGGTTTGTGTTTTTCAAAATCTTCATCGTAGCTTACAAAAAAACGGATGTATAATACACGGCTTATCCGCATTAGCCAGGGTTGTATTAAAACTAAAAAAAGAATATTTAAACCCAACCACCAAAAAATACTGTTATCTTCTGTAGATACACCAATTAAAACATACCAGGCCACAAAAGTTGCAACAGAAAGAGCGACTGCCAATGCATAGCTTACATAACCGGTGCCGTACCAAAACCCATTTTCTAAATCGTATTTTTGGTTACACACCGGGCAGTTATCGGGCATATCAAAAATGTGCGACAGCTTTAATTTACGGTAAACATTGCTGTCGTTAAACATGGGTCCACGCCGGCAGCGGGGGCATTTCATGGTAACAATGCTCCACAAATTATTTGGCTTTGGTTTTTTTATTGCTGTCATGCTGTAAAGATACTTAACTAAAAATGCTTGTTACTGTTTATCAAATTTCCACTTAAAATATATCATGGCAATAATCATAGAAAGAACAATGCCATTGGTACCCATAATGGGATAATCGTTAATGAGAATACCATACAACAACCAGAGCGAAACATTTAAAAATAAAAAGAATAAGGTAAGCGAAGACAGATCTTTAGCCGATTTTGTTTTCCATATTTTTATTACCTGTGGTAAAAAAGTTATGGTAGAAACAAAACCTGCAGCTGTACCGATAAATCCTATTAATGTTACTGACATAATTATTTTTTATCAGGTGGTAGTTATTTTTTTTCTTTCGCCAATTTGCTGGCGCCACATAGCAAAATATAATCCTTTTTCTTCCAGTAAAGATTCATGTGTGCCCGTTTCCACCACTTCGCCTTTTTCCAAAACATAAATTCTGTCGGCATGCATAATGGTACTTAAGCGGTGTGCAATTAAAATAGTGATTTGCTCTTTTTGAGAAGAGATATCTTTTATCGTGTTGGTAATTTCTTCTTCTGTTAAAGAATCTAAGGCCGATGTAGCTTCATCAAAAATTAATAAATGTGGTTTGCGCAATAAGGCACGTGCTATAGATAAACGTTGTTTTTCGCCACCACTTAATTTTAATCCGCCTTCACCAATCATTGTATCTAATCCTTTTTCGGCACGGGCAACTAAATTAGTACAGCTTGCTTTTTGCAATGCATCATTCAGTAATGCATCGTCTGCTTCCGGGTTAACAAACAATAAATTTTCTTTTATAGTTCCGCTGAATAAATTGGTGTCCTGTGTTACAAAACCAATCTGGTTTCTTAAGTCATCAAAATGTATTTCGGTTTCATCCAGGTTATTATACAAAATTTTTCCTTCCTTTGGCCGGTATAAGCCAACCAATAATTTCATTAAAGTAGATTTACCACTTCCGCTGGGTCCAACAAAGGCAATGGTTTCTCCCATCTTTGCATCAAAACTAATATCATCAATAGCTTTTTGCGAAGCAGTTTGATGGCGAAAGGCAACGTTTTTAAAAGATAAAGTTTCAATGCTGCCCAATGGTTTTGGGTTAAGCGGTTCCTGTTCCGGTGCCTTTTGCATCAGGTTATGAAAATTATTTAACGATGCTTCGGCCTCACGGTAACTCAATAAAATATTTCCAATTTCCTGCAGCGGGCCAAAAATAAAAAACGAAAATATCTGCATGGTAACCAACTGGCCGGCATCCATCTGCTTATGAAAAATCAACCACATTAAAATAAATAAAATTACCTGGCGCAAAGTATTTACCAATGTGCCCTGTATAAAACTTATGCTGCGGATGCGTTTTACTTTAGTTAATTCCAGCCCCAAAATTTTATAGGTATTTTTATTAAGCCTGCCTACTTCCTGCTGTGTAAGGCCAAGGCTTTTTACCAGTTCAATATTTCTTAAAGATTCTGTAGTAGAACCTGCAAGAGCAGTAGTTTGCCCAACAATGGTTTTTTGTATTACTTTAATTTTTTTGCTCAGCAGGTTAGTGATCATCGTTAACACAAAAATCCCCACCAGGTAAGCCACCGGAATACTCCAGTGAATAAAAAGGGCTGCATATACAAACACAAAAACAATTCCTACTATTATGCCAAACAAAATATTGATACAGCTGATCATAAATTTTTCTACATCAGTTCTTACTTTGGTTAATACCGAAAGTGTTTCACCACTGCGCTGGTCTTCAAATTCCTGGTAAGGTAATTTCATGGCGTGTTGTAAACCATCAGTAAAAACTTTTGCACCAAATTTTTGTATCACCACCTGTAAAAAATAATCCTGGAAATTTTTTGCAATTCTGCTGATCATAGCAACAGTAATAGAAGCCGTAAGTAACCAAACGATACCATACAGGGTTTCTTTTCTCCCCAATTTATTTATCCAGTCAAACTTTCCCCAAAAATAATCCTGCTCAACAAGGTTACTGGTATTTTGGTGGTAGTTGGCTAAATTAATCAGCTTGCCTAAAATGATAGGATCAACCAAAGAAAAACCAATATTGATGGTAGCTAAAAAAAGGGTTAACACAACAAGCCATTTATGCGGCTTAAGGTAGTGCAGTAAAATCTTCATAAATAAAATTTATAGAAATGCGATGTATTCAGAAACGCAAATATCGTACAAGTAAATTAATTATGGCAAGATGGCAGGGAGGAACAATGAATAATAGATAATTAATAATGAAATAATGGATAGTTTTCTTAAGTTGAATGGGCTAATGAAATTGAAACATTATTAATTATCCATTAAAAAATTATTCATTAAAATTTACGCTCCCCATCCTTCCCTGTCCAAACTTCTGTATTGAATGGCTTCGGCCAAATGTTCCGGCTTTATATCTGCACTGGCAGAAAGATCGGCAATGGTGCGGCTTACTTTTAAAATTCTGTCGTAAGCACGGGCAGAAAGATTTAATTTTTCCATCGCCACTTTTAATAAATTTTGCCCTGCTGTGCTGATGATACAAATTTCTTTTAATTGTTTACTGCTCATTTGTGCATTGGCATACACACCTTCATTGTTCTTATATCTTTCGTTCTGTATATCTCTTGCTTTAATAACACGTTCTCTTATACTTTTACTTTTTTCGTATTGTTGGGTAGATGATAATTCACTAAACGCAACAGGCGTTACTTCTACATGCAGATCAATCCTGTCTAACAAAGGGCCCGATATGCGGCTTAAATATTTTTGTACAATGCCGGGGCCGCAGGTACATTCTTTTTCGGGGTGATTAAAAAAACCACAGGGGCATGGATTCATACTGGCGATAAGCATAAAACTTGCAGGAAAATCCAACGCTGCTTTTGCACGGCTGATGGTTACTTTTCTTTCTTCCATCGGCTGTCGCATTACTTCTAAAACAGTTCTTTTAAATTCGGGCAATTCATCTAAAAATAAAACGCCGTTATGTGCTAAAGAAATTTCGCCGGGCTGCGGATTACCGCCGCCACCAACTAAAGCCACATCACTTATGGTATGATGCGGCGAACGAAAAGGCCGTTTAGAAATTATAGTTGCATTCTCCGGCAACTTACCTGCAACGCTGTGAATTTTTGTTGTCTCCAATGCTTCCTGCAAACTAAGTGGCGGCAATATGGTAGGTAAACGTTTTGCCAGCATTGTTTTACCTGCACCCGGCGGGCCAATTAAAATAGCATTGTGCCCGCCTGCTGCAGCAATCTCCAAAGCCCGTTTAATATTTTCCTGCCCCTTCACATCGCAAAAATCAATTTCAAAATCAATTTGTGCATTAGCAAATTCTTCTCTTGTATTTACTATCGTAGGTTGTAAAGAATTTTCATCTTTAAAAAAATCGATTACTTCATTTATGTGGCCCACGCCATATACATTTAAGTTGTTCACCATTGCACCTTCCCTTGCATTTTGCTTAGGAAGAATCAATCCTTTAAAGCCTTCTTTACGGGCTTGTATGGCAATGGGCAAGGCGCCTTTTATGGGGCGAATTTCTCCATCCAGACTCAGCTCTCCCATAATTACATACTCACTTAATTTTTCTACATTTTCAATTTGCTCTGTTGCACCCAATGTACCAATAGCAATGGGAAGGTCAAAAGCTGTTCCGGTTTTTCGTATGTCCGCCGGCGCAAGGTTTACCACTAATTTGGTACGTGGCATAAAATAATGATTGCTTTTAATGGCACTCTCCACCCTTTGCAAACTTTCTTTTACGGCACTATCGGGCAGGCCTACAATAAAATAATCTTTGCCCTGGTTATTTACACTTACTTCCACAGTAATGGTAATGGCTTCTACTCCGTAAACTGCACTGCCGAAAGTTTTAACCAGCATATTTTATTTAGATTGATATATTTTACTTAGAACTGTGTTTCTTTTCTATTTGATTATAGTAAGCAGCCCTAAAGCTTTCTGGTACTGTAAATGCCCCGGCTAATTTTCTTAATCTTGAGGAAAGTTTGGTGTAAGGTGTAAGTGTTACTCCTGTATCCAACGTATGCAGGTAATCACTTACAATTTTAGATACACTTGTATGATTTATTTGAGCGTATTTTTTTGCAGTTTTCACCAGTTCCTTATTTATGCTTAGGGTGAGCCGAGTAGCCATTAGTTTTTGTTTTGATAAAGATATATCTTTTATTATTTCTCAACCCTTTACCATTATATTTATTATTAATCACGAAGAGAGTATGATTATAAAAAATTGAAGCTGCTCGTAAGTTCGATTAGTATAATAATAAGTCTGAAATAATGTATTGAATTACTTAACGCTGTATTCAACTAATGTCACCCCTTCGGGGTTGTGGTTTTGATCCCGAAATTACTATATTAATATCATCCCTTCGGGATTTTAAAGCCTGAAAGGCTGGCATTAATATAGTGAACAATTATGAATTGCAGTAAAACCCCGAAGGGGTGATAGTAGAAAGTTTTGTTTTTAAAGAACAATTAAAAAACTAAAACAGCTTCTTATTTAATATTATTTTTACCAAAACATCTTTTATGAAGCAGATACAATTGCTTTTTTTCACCATCATTATTGCTACTTCATTATTGGCGCAAAATCAAAAGCGGGAAGGATTTTATACAATCCCTGATTCCATAAAGGCAACTGGCTTTATTACCGATGTTATTATGGTGAATAAAAAAAATCCCAAACGAATGGGTGCTTTTATTATTACTGATAATAATTTTTTAGGGTTAATGAAAAATAAAACCGAAAAAACAATAGATTGGCATTTTAGTGATCGCCTTGAACTGAAACCTACTATGCAGCAATGGTTATACGATTGGAAATACAACGAAACTTATAAGCTGCTATTGTTAACCGCTATCGATTCTGCATCAAGCACAAGGCTTTGCTCGGGCTATATTTACTTTCCTAAAGAAAATAAATGGAAGTTGCTCTCCACACAAACTTTTAATGACACCGCAGGAATAAAAAAAATACAGGCAGCTAACACCAATAATAAAAAATATGCCGCCACCTTTAGCAACCGCTGGTTGTTACGCAGCAACAATACCTGGAAGGCATTAGACAGCCAAACTACAAAGCCACCCGTACTGCGGCCCATGAGCAATATCGACAGCGCAGCACAACAAAAAATTGAAGAAGAAAATTTAATTGCTAAACTGCCTAAAGACAGTGTTACTTATAAAGAAGGTATTTTTTATAAGCACATAAAAGAAGGCACAGGAAGATTAGTAAACCTAACCGATACCGTGGTGATATTTTACAAAGGCTGGCTGTTTAGCGATGGCAGTATATTTGACGAAACAAAAGAAAAGCCTGCTACTTTTCCTTTAAGCCGTTTAATTAGGGGTTGGCAAATTGGGGTGCCGCAATGTAAAGTGGGTGGTAAAATACGATTATTCATTCCATCAGGCAGCGCTTATGGCATACGAACTTTTGCAACGGATATACCGCCGAACAGTACATTGGTGTTTGATGTGGAAGTTGTGGAGGTGAAGGAGAAGAGGTAATAGTAATTTAATGTATACTAACCATTACTGAACGGAACTATAATATTTCTTAGATTTTCCCAACGTTTCACCTCTTTTTCGAAAAAATATCACAAGGTTTTGATTAAATCCGTTCTCGGCAAGCTTTTTAGAAAGCCACTTAAAAAACAAGTCGCTTTTATCACCCGATAAATAAAAATGTAAATATTTAATACCTGCTTTTTTTATAGTGATCATAGACGCACCATAGTCGTATTTAGTTTTGTAACTAATAAATTTATTTTTGATGCATAATTTTCTAAAAAACTCAAAACTATTGTTTTGTAGTTTAAATTCACTGCAACCAAGATGTTTGAAGTTTGAAAGAGTATCTAACGCTTGTTCAGTAACTACCATTTCATCTTTAGTACCTTTTGCAATATTTATACATTGAATGAATCTATCTGTTGGCCCAATATTTTGAATTAGGATTGTGTCTGTATATTGAGCCAAAATAGGTTTACTTGCACAAACAATAATATAAATTAACAGCAAAGTTTTTATTTTCATTCTTTTAATTTTGAACGTAAAGTAATATAAAGTATCGAGTTCTCAGCCTTCGTGTCTCACGAACCTTACTCCATAATCTTCTCCATAATCATTCGCCATCAAAAACACTGTACAAGTTTTTTAAAAATCCAAACTCATCAACACCCTTCGCCTTGGTTCGTGAGGCAGCAATGATTGATGCACCTTCAGCAGTAAACTTTCGAACGCACCGATTATTACTTCCTAATTGACATCAAAATAATCAACCGAAATGTATAAATAAATAGCTATCAGGTATTCTACAAAATTATCCTCAAAAGAAATCTTTTTTTTATATTCAATTGCTTTTGAAGAAATCAACTCGACACCCCCTACCATGATTTCATCAAAATAAAATCCTTGAAACTTTAGCAGCCCATATTTTAAACCCAAGTTTTTTCCTTCGATTTGTAAGTTATAAGAAGCAGCTTTTTTTCTAATATTAAATTCACTTTCTTTTGAAGACATATAAAGTGTTCTTCTTTTTTTTGAAAATGGATTTCTTTTTTCAATATAGGTAGCTGCTAAACTGGAATCATGCATATAGAAAGTAACTTTCTCATCTAAAAAACCTCCAGTCCTAAGTCCATACCCAATGTTATTTCCTTCTTTTACAAGATCATATCTATTGCCATTTCGTACTACAAATATTTCAGTCATAGTTAAAAATTTGCGCCTAATTTTTTATTATACACTTAAAAAAGTAAGTTCGTGAGACACGAACCTTAGCTCAGCTGGCTCAATAAAGATATTCTGTACAAGAGCTACCGTGTGGACACATCTTTTGTAGCTTTGGCTTAAAAATATGTTGACAGCATCGTTTAGGGATAGTTTTGGAGATAAGCGTTTGGATGAACGTGGGAATAAATTTGTAAGAGATTTACTGGTTAGAGGTAGTCATTCAATTCGTCAGATAAGCCAAAGCAGTTCAGTACAAAAGGGACATTACCGGTTTTTGGAAAATGAACGTACGCCTGAAAGTGTTATAACATCAAGTATTAGCAAGCGATGTGCTTTAGCTGTAAAGGGCAAGGTGGTATTGAGTATACAGGACACTTCGGAAATAAATTTATATAACCATAAAAACAGGATAAACAAAGATGATTCAATAGGCACAACTAATGCGCCCAAAAACGGGTTGGGTTTTATGATACATCCTTCTTTGGTAGTAGATGCAGCCAATTGTTTTCCTTACGGATATTGCGCTGTACACATATGGAACCGCTCTTTAGAAAGAGAAGATAAAGCAACCAAAGACAGGCACAGGTATAAAAAACTTACTATAGAAAACAAAGAGTCTAATAAATGGCAGGCTTCTTCCAAAGCAACGAAAGTAAATTTGAAGGAGGCAGCGATGGTGATAATAGTGCAGGATCGGGAAGGTGATATTTACGAGCAGTTTGCTACCATACCAGATGCGCAGACTAACCTGTTAATACGGGCAAAATCAGACAGAGCATTGCCAGAAGGGGGAAAATTATTTAGTAAATTATCAAAGTGCAAAGTTGCCGGTACTTACGAAATTAAAATTGATGGCGATAATAGAAAAGGTCAAAAGAAAAGAACAGCAAAACTGGAAGTAAGATTTACGGAAGTAACATTAAAAAATAGCAGCAGAACTGCTAAAACCGCAGCGGCCACAGTAAAACTTTGGGCTGTTGAGGCAAGAGAAGTAGGAGGTACATCAAAACAAAAGGTATGCTGGCGGTTGCTTACAACCATACCTGTTACTACATTGAGTGAAGCATTAATGATAATAGAATGGTACAGTTGGCGATGGATAATAGAAGAAGTATTTAGGATACTAAAAAAAGAAGGCTTTAACATTGAAGCCAGTGAACTGGAAAGTGGCAGGTCAATAAAAAAGTTATGCTTGTTGATGCTCGATGCCATTATAAAAATATTCCAAATGCGTATTGCCTGGGATGAACCTGAAGATGCAGGATTGCCTGCAGAGATATGCTTTACAAAAGCAGAAATGAAATGTGCAGATATGCAATGTAAAAAGATGGAAGGCAAAACAGAAAAATTAAAGAACCCTTACAAAAAATCTACCTTGCAGTATGCGACTTGGGTAATAGCAAGGCTTGGTGGCTGGAAGGGATATGCTTCTGAAAGAAAACCTGGTATCACAACATTGTGGATAGGGTTAGAAAAATTTTATGATACTTACAATGGCTGGATGATGGCAAAAGATGTGTCCACACGGTAGGTACAAGAGTGCGACGCCAACGCAGCCAAATAGAAATCCTTCAGCCCGGCCCAAAAAAATTGAACCCGGAAGCAGTAGATTCGTTAGACACGAACTTTGGCTGCTCAAAAAAAACCTCCGCCTTGGTTCGTGTCTCACGAACCTTCCTCCATAATCTCCTCCATGTTCACTCTCCATCAAAAACACTGTACAAATTTTTTAAAAAGCCAAACTCATCAACACCTGTTTCATAAAATCTAGCAGATGAATAATGATAACTGATATCATCTTTTGCCAATTGCCATTTTCCGCTTACCGGATTAAAATGGATATACTCCAGCTTTTGCTTTGCCACAGCACGGCTGTAAATTTCAATACCTAAACTATCTCTTTGCCAAATCTCGTGTTTTTTGTTTGCAGCATTTACTTCATACAAGTTTGATTTACCTTCTGCCTGCAATTGTTTTAAAAACAAATGCGCCGAATATTTTAATAAACTTCCTTTAGCAGTTTCTTTACCATTTAATTCATTTTGCTGCCAGATAAGATGAATATGGTTGGGCATAATAACAAATGCATACACGGTAATTAAATTCTTATCAGATAAATATTTTAGTGAATCGGTTATTATTTTTTTGTTGTTATCATTTTCTAATAAGGGTAACCAATTATGAATAGTGGCTGTCCAAAAATAAATTTTGTTTAATACTGTATGTGATTTTCTATGAAGTGTTTCAATGCCTTGCATTTCTAAAGCTAATAATTTTTACTTAACCCAAGAAAGATTTTGGGGAATGGCTTAAGTGATACGAATGAAATGCTGAAGCCGAAGCAGAAGGTTCGTGAGACACGAACCTTGGCTGGGGCAACCATTTATAAATAGTGGCTGTCCAAAAATAAATTTTGTTTAATGCTGTTTGTGATTTTCTTTGAAGCGTTTCAATTTCTTGCATTTCTAAAGCTAATAAATTTTACTAAACCGAAAGGGATATTTTGAAGAATGGTTTGTGGGATACGAACGAAATGCTGAAACCGAAGCAGAAGGATCGTGAGACACGAACTTTGGCTGGGAGAGTTTTCTTAATTCCTATCACGAACCCAGGCGAAGGAGAAGATTATGGAGGAGGTTCGTGAGACACGAACCTTGGCTGTACAAAAAAAACCTACAACTTCTCCAGCATCTCCACCACACCTTCCCTCTTCAATATCAAATAACCCAGCCTGTCGTTACTGATGCCGTCTTTTAACTGGTAACTAAAATACAACTGGTCGTTGGCAACGGAAGTTTCAAAATATTTAAATTGTATGTTGGGGTGTTTTTTTAAGCCTTCGCCAATTTCGTATAAATGGGTAGAGAGGATGAACAAAGAATTTTTTATTTTAAGCAGGCCTTCAATTACAGTGCTGCTGCACTTCATGGCATCCTGTACGTTAGTGCCTTTAAAGAGTTCATCAATTAATATCAGCCATTTTTTGCCATCGCTTATTTTATCAATCGTTTTGCGTATGCGCTGCACTTCGTTAAAAAAATAACTTTCGCCCTGTACAATATTATCTACTACGTTTATATTACTGAGTAGGCCATCAAATAAAGTGAGTTGCATTTGCTGCGCCGGTACACCCATGCCCGTATGTGCCAAATAAACCGCAACACCCACCGCTTTTATAAAAGTACTTTTGCCGCCCATGTTGGCACCGGTTAAAAATAAAAAATTTTCTTTTTGGTGTAAGGTAACATCGTACGATACCGGCGTGGGCAATAAAGGATGAAATAATTTTTCTGATTTTATTACAGGTACTTCTGCATCAATAAAAGTGGGAAAGCACAAACTATATTTATTACAGGCACAGGCCATGCTGTAATACGCATCCAGGCGGCTGTAAATTTCTACCAGCTCCAGTGCTTCATGCTTAAATCTTCTTTTTAAAAAATGACCCAGCTCCAGCAGTTGTTGTTTGGATAATTCTTTACTGTTATCAAATTGCAGCAATGCCTGCAGGCCGGGTTTGTTAAGGCGTATTTTAATTTGCTCCACCAATGTTTGTAATAATGGCGGATTACTTTCGCTCTGTAATAAATCAATCACCTGCTGCAGGCCAATAAAAAAATCTTTAAAATGTTTTACTGAGTAGCGGATAAAAGAAAAATCAGGCGCACTAAAAATACTGTAATAAACACTGCTGATGTAATTGGGGTTATGCGGAATTTCTTCGATGCCTGTTTCGTAAAATTTTTCAATTACCATTATGGTGCCGTTACTTACCAAAGTATTTTGCCATTGATCGCTAACGGAAATAATTTTTTTTACAGTCAGTTGTGTTTCGGTTATATCTTTTATGCTACTGAAAGGATTGTTTAAAAAATAACGCAACCATTCTTTACCGCCAATTGTTCGTGTAAAATTTAAATAATGAAAAACAGATTGCTCTTCTTCAATATTAAAAATAGAAAGATCGGTAAGCGTTGTTTTATCTGCCTGCATGGGTTGGTTAAATGGTTAATTAGTTTATTGGTTGATTAGTTTTAGTAAACCTATAAGGTTTTAAAAACCTTATAGGTTTATTTTCTGTCGAATAATAGTCGTTTGCCTTTTACGGTTTCATTAAACTTTCCTTCATCCCAAACTATGTTGCCGCTTACCATGGTTTTTTCTATAGATGCATTAAAGGTAAAATTCTCTAAAGGGCTCCAGCCGCATTTGTATAAAATATTTTGTTTGGTTACAGTATAGGGTTTATTCATATCCACTATAACCAAATCTGCAAAATAACCTTCCCGTATGTAGCCCCGTTGTTCAATTGCAAAACAATCAGCTACTGCATGGCTCATTTTTTCTGCAATTTTTGTAAGGCTAATTCTTCCTTCCTGATAATGATGCAACATTAATAATAAAGGATGCTGCACCAATGGTAAACCAGCATGGGCATGTTCGTAATCGCCGTCTTTTTCGGTAAGCAAATGCGGTGCATGATCGGTAGCAATAACATCTAATCTGTCATCAAGCAATGCTTTCCATAATGCTTCTTTATTATGCGGTGCTTTTATGGCGGGGTTACATTTTATTTTATACCCTAAGTTTTCATAATCATCTGCAGTAAAATGTAAATGATGTACACAAACTTCGGCAGTTATTCGTTTATCTTTTAAAGGAAACATGTTACCAAACAACTGCAATTCTTTTTCGGTACTTATATGGAGAATGTGTAAACGGCTGTTGTATTTTTTTGCAAACTGTATTGCCGTTAACGAACTTTCGTAACAGGCTTCTTCATTTCTTATCAGCGGATGATCGGCTGCAGATAAAATGCCTTTTTCTTTTTTTATCCTTTCATAATTCTGCTTAATAATTCTTTCGTCTTCGCAATGTGTTGCAATAAGCATTTCACTTTCGCTGAAAATTTTATCCAGAGCCGTATGGCTGTCTACCAGCATATTACCCGTGCTGGCTCCCATAAATATTTTTACACCGCACACGTTTCTTTTATGGGCATTCATTTTAAGCACTTCATCAGCATTATTATTGCTGGTACCCATAAAAAAAGAATAATTGGATAGAGAAGTTTGTGCAGCAATATTGTATTTATCTTCTAACAATTCAACCGTTAATGCATTGGGAACGGTGTTGGGCATTTCCATAAAACTGGTAACGCCACCGGCTACAGCGGCTTTGCTTTCGGTATAAATAGTTGCTTTATGTGTAAGGCCCGGCTCTCTAAAATGCACCTGGTCGTCTATCACTCCCGGAAAAAGATGCTTTCCTTCTCCATCAATTTCAACACAATTGCCTGTACTTTTAATACTGCCGTCTATCTTTTCTATACGTTCGCCTTTGGTTAAAACATCTGCTATTTTTATTTTTCCCTCATTTACAACCTGAATGTTTTTAAAAAGGTATTTTTGCATATCTTGAAATTACTGTACCGTTAAAAATAAAATATTTAAATGCAAATTATTAAAAGCTTTTTCAAACTGCTGTTTTTTATTTGTCCTGTTTTTGCAACAGCACAATCTACCTACACTAACCAGGGCGCTAAAGATATTCATTTTGTAGAACGGCTTGAAATTAAGCAGCAAACCAATACCAACCTCAACTTTAGTACATTAAGACCTTTTAACCGCAAAGCCATTGTACGCCAGGCCGAATTTTTAGACAGCGCAAGAATGGGCTATGCCGACAGTACCGGCAGGGATAAATATTGGGAGTGGACAGATTTAGACCTTACGCCTGTGGATGAATACAACCTGAACAGTTTTTTAATGAATAATACCGAATGGGTAACGGGGAAAAGAGAAAATTTTATGAGTAAGAAAGCCCTGTTCAGATCATTTTATAAAACAAAAGCAAATTTTATTGAAGTAAAAAATAAGGATTTCTTTTTAGCAATAAACCCGGTAATTCAATTTCAGCAGGGTTTTGAAAGTGGTTATAACAAATCGATATTTTTAAACAGCCGGGGTATTACAGCCCGTGGCTTAATCGGCAATAAAATTGGTTTCTCTACTTACCTTACGGACAACCAGGAACGTGGTCCACAGTTTTTTCAGCAGCAGGTAAATAAATTCAGGGCTGTACCCGGGGTTGGTTTTTACAAACCTTTTAAAACTGCCGGTGTTGATTATTTTGATGCAAGAGGATATATTACGTTTGCCGCTGTAAAAAATTATATAGATGTGCAGTTTGGTTACGATAAAAATTTTATTGGCAATGGTTACCGCAGTTTATTTTTAAGCGATTGGGGCAACAGCAATTTATTTTTAAAACTCAATACTAAAATCTGGAAATTTAATTACCAGAATTTATTTATGGAGCTGATGCCGCAGTTTAAAAAAAGCGGCGATACATTGATTGACAGAAAATACGCCGCCATGCACCACCTGAGCATGAACGTAACTAAGTGGCTGAATATTGGGCTATTCGAAGGCGTTATATTTGGCAGAAAAAACCGTTTTGATTTTCAATATTTAAACCCGATAATTTTTTACCGCCATATTGAAGGCACTGTGGGCAGCCCCGATAATGCTGTTGCCGGTTTAGATTTTAAAGCTAACGTTGCCCACAAGGCGCAATTTTACGGACAGTTTTTATTAGATGAATTTATTTTATCGGAAGCTAAAAATAACCCTACCAGCTGGGTAAATAAATTTGGCATACAACTGGGCGCTAAATATGTAGATGCATTTGGCGTACGCAATTTAGATGTACAGGTAGAAATGAACCGTGTAAGGCCATTCACTTATGCTCACAACGATACTATTTCAAACTACACACATTACAATCAGCCGCTGGCGCATCCGCTTGGCGCCAACTTTCAGGAAGTGTTAACCGTAATTAATTATCAGCCTTCGCCAAAATGGTATATTACAGCCAAAGCAATTTATTTTTACCAGGGGTTAGACAGTGCCGGCAGAAATTTTGGCAGCAACCCTTTTAAAGATTATACTACAAGGCCAAGGCAAGCTGGTTTTAAAGTAGGCAGTGGCGATAAAGCCACCTGCTTTAACGGCATGCTGCTGGTATCGTACGAATTAAAACAAAATTTGTATTTTGACCTTTCGTTACAATACAGAACTTATAAAATTGCAAGCGTTACAAAACAAACCAATACCAGCTTAATAAGCGCAGGCGTTCGTTTAAATATGTTTAAAAGAGATTACGATTTTTAAAAATAAAAGATCAAAACTTAACCCCCACCTTTCCAATGAAAAAAACTATTTCAATAACAGTTGTTTTTATTTTGCTTACTCTTTCATCGGGTGCACAAAAAAAAGAAAAACTTAATTTGCCGTTAGATGGTATCTGGAGTGGTTTTTTTGATGAGAAGAAAAAACAAACCCACATGATGCATACCGTAAACCGGTTTGCATTTATTGAGGCCCGGCCCGAAAAAAATTTAGAGATGATTTTTTCTTTAGATTTTGAAACCGGTAAAATTATTGATACCCCTTTTACTAACCAGATAAAACAAGCCGGCGATACTTCTCCCATAACATTTACTTTTTTTGAAGATTATGAATTTTCTCCTGACGATTCTAAAATTTTAATTAAAACACAGATAGAGCCGCTCTTCAATACTTCTACCAAAGAGTTTAATTATGTATGGGATATCCCTAAAAAGGTAATGAAAACAGTTAGTGCCGAAGGTAAACAATGGTACAGCAGCTTTTCTCCCGACAGTAAAAAATTAGCATACATAAGAGAAGGAAATCTTTTTATAAAAGATCTGCAAACAGATATGGTGCAGCCCATAACTTTTGATGGTGCTATGGGGCAAAATTTATATGGCATGGCCGATGCCTTGTACGAAAATAATTTTGGTATGATGCAGGCGTATCAATGGAGCCCCGACGGCGAGTACATTGCTTTTTTACGTTTTAATGAAACCGCTGTAAAATCTTTTCCCATTTCTTATTACGACCGTGTGTACCCCGAAACGAATAAACAGCGTTACCCCAAAGCCGGCGAAATGGTACCCGAGGTTTCGGTTTTTATTTATAACATAAAAAATAAAATAATGACGCCTGTTGATTTAGGCTTAAACCCTAATCAATATATTACCGGTATTAAATGGCAACCCGATAATAAAGCTTTATATGTACAGCGCCTTAACAGAACACAAACAAAATTAGATGTGTTACGTGCCGAAGTAAAAACCGGTAACACAAAAATTTTTTTTACCGAAACTAAACCTGATTATATAAAAGTGGAGGCAAACAATATTTATTTTTTACCCAGCCGCAACAGTTTTTTATGGCTTAGCGAAGATAGTGGCTATAACCAGATTTACGAGGTAAATATGGCAACAGCGCAAAAAATAAAAATAACAAAAGGCGATTGGGATGTATTTGAAATTAAATCGGTAAATGAAGGGAGCGGCGATATTTATTATACCGGCAACGAGTCGGGTGTAAGAGAAAAACATTTGTACAAAATAAATATTGACGGTACTAAAAGAAAAAAATTAACCGACG
This sequence comes from uncultured Chitinophagaceae bacterium, assembly GCA_963741535.1. Taxonomy (GTDB): domain Bacteria; phylum Bacteroidota; class Bacteroidia; order Chitinophagales; family Chitinophagaceae; genus Ferruginibacter. The sequence continues at coordinate 273,704 of CAVUIP010000018.1, read as the reverse complement.
GCGATGGTTACCATAATGTACAGCTTACCAGCAACAACCGGTATTTTATAGATGATTACAGTTCTGTAAACACACCATCATCTTTACAAATGTATAATACCGATGGCCGTGCAATAAATGTAAAATTGCTGGAGAATAAAGAATTGAAATTTAAAATGAGTGACTACAAAATTCCCAATGCAGAGTTTGTAAACTTCAGCAATAATAAAAAAGATGAACTGAAAGGATGGGTGATAAAACCTTATGATGCCCCTGCAAAAAAATTGCCTGTAATAATTTATGTGTATGGCGGGCAAAGCAAACAGGAGGTAACAGATAAATGGGATGATAAAGCCACTTTAACAATGCGGTATCTTGCCAACCAGGGTTATTTGGTAGCTTGTATAGATCCACGGGGTACGCCGGGCCGTGGTGAAGCTTTTAGAAAAACTACTTACAAAAAACCGGGTGATGTGGAAATGGAAGATATTATTGCCTTTAAAAATTATTTAAAAAATAATTACCGGATAGATACCGCCAATGTTGCCATAATGGGCTGGAGTTACGGCGGCTACTTAGCAGCGTTAGCTGCAACAAAATATGCCGGGCAATTTAAAGCTGCTGTTGCCATTGCACCGGTTACCAACTGGCGCCTGTATGAAAATGTGTACGCAGAACGTATGCTGCAAACCCCCGGAGAAAATGCGGAAGGCTATAATAATGCATCGCCGGTAAATTTTGTTACCAATTATCAGGGTGGTTTATTATTGATGCATGGCACGGCTGATGATAATGTACATTTTCAAAACAGTATGGAGCTGAGCAAGGCATTAATACAAAACCGTAAACAGTTTGATGAATTGTTTTATCCTGATTATTTACATAACATAAGTGATAACAGCCCCAACTCTGCAAGAATACATTTGTTCACAAAGATCAGTGACTTTTTAAGAACACAGTTGGTAAGTGTGCCTTTAACTGTGGGAAAAAAATAATTACTCTACCGTTATAGAAAAAGTAATAGTACGGGAATTTATTTTATCAATTACGTTGGAGAATTTAAGGTCTTTATCACGGGCATGTAAATTACCAAGGCCCCAGCCAACTTTTAACTCGGGTGTTAAAACAAAGTATGGATAATAAAAGTGAAAGCCCAGCCCTGCTTCTACACCATAATCTAAGCGGTTGAGCTTAATAAGATTTTCTGCTTTTTTTGCGCCTGCGTTTGCAGCCATATCATATTCTGCTTTTACACCGCCTAACATGTACACCTTAAAATTTCCAATTCTATCGCTGCTGAATTTTATTTGTATGGGCAGGGTTAAAGAAATTGATTGCACTTTTTTTATAGTAATAGAATCTTCTCCACCCGGCCTGTCGGGATATTTTAAATTATACTGAAATGCTTTTTCGGTAAAAGTTAAGTTAAGCGGATAAGTGCGGAGATTAAAATGCTCACTCAATCTTTTATCTACCAGCCATGCTAAATTTAACCCGGTACTGTTTATACTCTCTACCACCATTACACTATCACGCTGCATAAAAATGGGATGGTGGCCAAAGCTGAAGTGGGAGCGGTTAAAGCCAAGGTTAATTCCAAAATGATAAGGCTTATCATCGTGATCGGGCAAATTAAGCCCGTTCCTCAATTGAGCGCTGCTCAAAAAAGGGCAAAGCATTAAACCGAGAATAGTATAAACTATTTTGTACCGCAATAAATACTGCATATGCCTAAACTAAGGGGTTTGCTATAAGTGTTTAAATATCCCAGGTTATCCAGGATTTGAGTAAAATTTTTGCCTTCAGGAAATTTTTTAATTGATGCGTCGAGATATTTATAGGCGTTGCGGTTTTTAGAGAATAATTTGCCCACATTGGGGCATATCACCTTCATATATAAATTGTAAATGCTTTTTACTACGGGCATTTTGGGCTGGCTGAATTCCAGTACCACTAATTTTCCTCCCGGCTTCAGCACCCTTTTAATTTCACTTAACCCCTTTTCCAAATGCTGAAAATTACGCACTCCAAATGCCACAGTTACGGCATCAAACGTAGCATCACCAAAATTTATTGTTTCGCTGTCGCCATTTAACAACTCTATAATCCCGTTTAATCCTTGCTTTGCTATTTTCTGTCTGCCTATTTCCAGCATACCATCACTAATATCTATGCCAATAATTTTTTCGGGTTTTAAAATGCCCGACGCCATAATGGCCACATCGGCTGTGCCTGTTGCCACATCTAATATTTTTTTAGGATGTAAATCCTGCAATTGCCTGATGGCTTTTTTTCTCCACCCAATATCAATCCCTGCGCTTAAAAAACGGTTTAAGAAATCGTACTTAACTGCAATATCATCAAACATATCAGCCACCTGCTGCTTTTTGCTGCTGTCGCTGTTTTTGTAAGGCACTACAGTATCATGTGCAAAATTGGTCATAAGGTGCAAAGATAACAGGTTTTCAGTTTAGGGGTTTAGTAGTTTAACGTTTAGAAGTAAAGAAGCTGCCAAATAAAAACAGCAAACTCAGCTATCTTTGCGGCATGCAAATTAAATGGGCCAAATATGTTATCAGCAGCCCCGATTACACCAAATGCCCACCTGCAGATAAACCGGAGTATGCGTTTATTGGCCGCAGCAATGTGGGCAAATCTTCTTTAATAAATATGCTGTGCAATTTTGAAAAGCTTGCAAAAACTTCATCGGCACCTGGCAAAACACAATTGATCAATCATTTTTTAATAGAATCATCATCGGCTGCAACTGCAGATGCGGCAGAAATAAAAAAAGCAAGCTGGTATATTGTAGATTTGCCCGGTTATGGTTTTGCAAAAGTTAGTTTACGCAGCCGCAGGCGGTGGGAACAAATGATAGAAAATTATTTGCGAAAAAGAGAAAACCTTACCATGGTTTTTGTTTTGATAGACAGCCGCCATTCCCCCCAAAAAATTGATTTGGAATTTATGGATCAATTAAGAAAATGGGAAGTGCCTTTCAGCATCATCTTTACCAAAACAGATAAAGAAAGCCAAAGTGTAGTTAGTAAAAACATAAAAGATTTTTTTAGTGCTATGAAAAAAACCTGGCAGTTTTTACCACAATATTTTAGCAGCAGTGCTGTAAAAAAAAGTGGGCGGGATAAAATTTTAGCGTTGATTGAAGAGAAGAATAAAGAAAAAATATAAGAGCGTCGGATTTACTATCCGTAATTTTTATCTACAGATTCAGCTTTTAAAAAAGTACAAATTTAATTCACCACCTTGTTAGCACAACTGCTGCTGGCAAAGGCTTCGGGCTTGGCTTTAAAGGCAAAGCCCATTCCTAAAATGTAACCCATTGCTTCTCGTAAGGCCTCGTTACTTTTAAACTGCGGATTGGTATTAATGTCGGCATGTACTTCCATATCCACATTATACTCCGTAAAAAGATTGCAGAGTTCGTAGGCAATTTCAATACTTTTTGCAACTTCTACCAGCATCCTTTCTTTAATGCTGTACTTGTGTGTTGTTTTTTCGTTGTGGATGAACATAAAGCCGCCATGGCCTTCACGTAAAAAAACAATTACTGTTGCAAACTCGGTTTCCTTGCCTTTTACCTGGCTGTCGGTACCAATACAAACTTTTAAATGAAAACCATTTGCTGTTTCTTTTTTAATAGCATTTTCAACAGCATCTTTAATGGGTAACTGAATGGGATCTCCGTTAAATTTTCTCCATAACATAAAAAGGGGTTTTCTAAAGTTACTAAGAAAAACAATACCCCCAACCCCCTGAAGGGGGCTTAGTAACAGAATGATAACTTTGGCCACTTTTAGAAAAAATAAAAGCCCGCTATTGAATAAATAAAAAGAAGGTTAAAATATTGATATCTACGAAAGCCCCCTTTAGGGGGTTGGGGGTTCTAAAAAAGGGCCAGCCCCTAACGCTGACCCTTAACTTACACATGAATCTACCTTACTGTTTTAAAATCCGTTCTGTTTGATTTTTATTATTGCTGGTCAGTTGAATAATATATATGCCTTTTGGCTGGTTACTCATATCAATTTTGTACAACCCTGCTGCACCAATTCCCTTGCCCATAATTCTGCCACTTATATCACTCAGTATGTATTGATGAGTTACAGGCGAATACACGGATATACCACTTTGTATAAACGTTGATACTTTAAAAATATTATCTTCTTTACCAAGCCCTTTTAAAACTATTGCGTTGGAATAAACAGTTTGATCCAGTACCGATACTACTTTTGTTTTGATTAACTGCTGCTGCAAAAACTTTACTCAATTCAGCTTCGGAACAATTTATTTTTGAAGGAAAACTGCTGAAAAGCTGAGGCTTTGTACCGTTTGCATTTTGCGAAAAGGCAGTTGCAGAAAATAAAGTACACAGCAGGATGATGGTTAAAAATATAGGGTGTTTCATAGTCAGGATTTTATGTGGCTGAATAAACAAGTTACATTTAACCTGAACGAGGTGTTACTTATTTTATTTTAAAACTATGGGTTAATGGTACTTTTTAGGACAAATTACTACAAGGTTTGTAGTGCATTAATATTGATTGGTACTTAACAAAACCAAAGTGCATGCTTCCTGTGCAATAATGCCCTTTTCCTTTGCAAGAGCCGCCAGTTCATCATTCTCGGCACCGGGGTTAAAAATGATTCGTTTAGGATGCAGGGAAAATATATAATCATAATATTCTTTTTGGTGCATCGGATTTAAATACAGCGTAACGGTATCAATATTATCAAAGGCTTTTTTTTCAGTTTCAATAATGGTATTGCCAATGCTGCCGGTTTTTTTACCCAATGCAGCTACAGGATAATTATATGCCGTTAATTTTTTTACTGCAAGGTTGCTGTAACGTGCCGGATTAACAGATGCACCCAATACCAATGTTTTTTTTGTTGCCATAATTATCCTACAAATCTTGATCTTACTTCGGGTGTGGGCATCATACACTCCTGCCGCACACCAAACCATTTATACCTGTTTTTTGCTACCCAGCTGTAAATACCATCCCTTATAAATTTTGGTACAATAACAAAGCCATAACACAAAGGCCACAAACCTGTTAAATGCCTGCATACTTTTAATGCCGCTGTAGATTTTGTATATACTTTGTTCTCTTCAATAAACAGAAAGGAGTTTAAATGATTTACCGGGTAGTTATATTGTTTTAAATAAAGCCTGCCTTTGGGTGATTGCAGTGGTGCAAAATGTATAACTGCCTGCTTATCTTTTTTTATTACAAAATTTACGGCACTGTTACAAAAATTACAAATGCCATCAAATAATATCAGCGGGTGCTCTTTCATTTACAGTGCAAAGTTAACATTGATTTTTCTATTAGATGATATTGATATTTTACTAATCCGTTAAAATATTTTTAAGTGCTTCGTCAATTGTTTTATACTTAAAAACAAAACCAGCCTGCAATAAACCGATTTACCGTCGAGGTTTATCTCAATTGCCCAAAATTCAATTCTTCATATCAGCGTTCTTCTCGTTGGCAAGTCTTTATGGTAATGCAATTGTCCAAAATATAAAACTTAAGTAGGTCCACAAGAGAATAAATAAAATGTGAATTGAAGTTTCAAGTGTTTTTCCTTTCCAAAGTTTTGATGAATAACCAAAAAACTGAACAAACAATCTTATTGTCCAAAATATGGCAAGTCCCAAAGATATTTTTTTTCCGAGGTTTGTGTTAATGACTTCGGCAGATGATGTGAAACAAAGCAGCCCCATCAGAAAAACTGTGAGAGCAATAAAGAAAGTATGAACTGTTATCAATTGCCTGTTAATTAAGCTCAATGAACTAAGCTCTTTGTCCCACTTAAAATACTTCGGGAAGACGATATGAATCAGCGCTAAACCAATTAACAGGATACCAATTATTTCAAGATGAATATGCATTAATTTAAAATTAAGAGCTACAGTTGAATATAGACATAAAGGGTGTGAATTTGGTTTCAGCAAATGAAGAAAACCCTGCTTTTTTAAATGCTTTTTTCCATACTTTTTTGGAAAAGAAGTGCGTAAAGCCAACTGAGAATGCAAGAAAGTTTGGAAAATCCCGTAAGTGTTCGACCATAATTACTTTTCCGTTTTGTTTACATAACCTATGGCATTCTTTTAAAAACTCAATTTTTTCTTCTTGTGACCTTATCTCGTGGGCCGCTGATAATAAGAAAATAACATCGACTGAATTATCTTTTAGAGGAATAGAATTTGATATTATTTGTTGGGTATCGGGATAAACTAAACTAACTTTTCTTGCTCTTATGATAGCAGGTTCGGTGTGGCGTTCAGCATTGTAAAAATCAAATACCTTTAAATCGGACTTTGGAAATAAGTTTTTAATAATAAAGCTTGTTTCATCAAACCCAGCGTTAATGTTTAAAATTTGTTTCGCATCAGAATCCACAATATTGTATTTTTTTAACCAGTTAAAATTATAGTAGCCGGAATAATCGTAAACATAAGCCGATACAATTAATGGCATTATAAAGCCGTAAAGAAAAGCAGCAATGATTATCCAAAATAAAAGATCTTGCCAATTGAATATCACATGGCTTGTAATTATCAAAGCAAGGGCTATTAAGCCAAATACATAAAAATGGCGGTTAAAACTTAAAATATTTAAAACTCCCTGAAGTTTTCGTCTCTTTATTTCCATGTTTCAATTTTACCTTTTTTCCAGTAGTAAGGAATGTTTTTAATAACGAATGCATTTGCCAATATTGCATTTTCAAATTTCATTGAGTTCAAAAAACCGAAATCATAATCAATAACCTTTACCGGAGCAGGAGTCCAGTTTTGTCTGACACCTTCAATAATTAAAACTTCTTTAGCAGTTGAGTTGTAAGTGAACGTAAAAGGTAAAGGGCCTGCAAATCTCCTGGCTTCCTTCCAATCAGTAAAAGGTGAATTTTCAGGTAAGGAAATCTTTTCTTCTCTTTTATCAATTGTTACTTTAAATTTTGACTTAGTTGATGATATCTCTATTGAATCTTTATTTTCTTTTTGAAGAATATCAGTTGTAGTGTAATTATAATGGGTGAAGATATTTCCCATGAATTCCATTTTCGTTTTATCAGTTTCGGATTTAAGAATGTATAAGCCACGTAAATTCTTTCCTGCATTGTTTGTGTAACGTACAAATACACGATACCCAATCAAAAAAAAATCGTTACCCATAAATGCAGGAAAACCTTTGGGTCGCAGGTCTTTTGTTTGAACCATCGCTATTGCTATAAAAGCCCACTTTTCATTAAATGTGTCCAGAAGTAAACATTCGGGAATGTAAGTTTCTAATTGTTCTTTAGGAACTGCAAATGTGAGTACAATTGAACTTTCGAAAAATGCTTCAACTGCAAATGGGTGATTTTTTAGGAATGAAAGCATTTTAAGTTTGTTGGGCTATCTTTTTATTGAGATAAAATTCGTTAAAGTAAATAACAAGTATTAAGATGAAGGCAAATACTGCATTGGCTTTGCCCCAAAGTAGTATATCAGGAACAAGAATAAATTCCAGTGTGTTCATTACCGCAATAATTAAAATTTGAGCTATGGCGTTAAGCCTTGATTTGATATTGCTTAAAATCCAAATTGCCATAAAAATTTCTGAAAAGCCAATAACAATTATCAGCAATCCTGAATGCTCCGTTCCCAGAATTTTCGCTACGATCTGTTCGTGTCTTGGTACAAGATTCAGCACTTTACAAAATAATCCGTTTACAATCCAGATTGTGGCTATACAATAAGTCAGAAGTTTATGGACATTTTTATTGGTCATATATTATAAAGTGTAGCGCTACGCTTGCAGACAATTGAGCTACTTAAAGAACTTTAAAATATTACCCAAAAACCAACTCTCATCTGCCTTTATCATTACATCAAGCATTTTATCGGCCTGGCCGCCAAATTTTCTTATCCCTGCAACGGTGTCTATAAACTGTTTGGTGTCTTTGTCTTTTTTATCTCCGTCAATTTTTTCTAACTGGGTTAATAATTTAAGCATGGGATCCAGCTCTCTCTTTTTTCTTTCCTTAATTATTTGAGTGGCTACTTTCCAAATATCTTTTTCGGCGCTGAAAAATTCTTTACGTTCGCCGGGTATAAGCACCCGGTCCACCAGGCCCCAATCAATCAAATCACGGGTGTTCATATTTACATTACCACGGCTGATGTTGAGCTGCTCCATAATATCATCCTGCGTAATTGGGTCGGGGCTTACCAGCAGCAGCGCATGTATTTGTGCCATAGTGCGGTTGATACCCCAATGCGTACCAAAGGCGCCCCAACTGCTGATGAACTGTGCTTTTGCTTCGGTAAGTTTCATGCTGATTTATTTATACCACAAAGATAATACGTTTTTTGAATTTTCAAAACTTATTGAAAATTAATTTTTACTGTTTACTGAATGTTATGGGTTGCCTGCGGTAAGCATTTACAATTCTTCCGTTTTGAACAGCAGGTTGCCATAAAGGGGAATTTTCTATTACCCTTCTTGCTTCTTCATCCAAAACATACTCTACCGATTTTGCCATATGTATTTGTGTGCATTTACCTTCGGTGTTAACCACAAATTTTACCATTACCATTCCTCCTTTTACCGAACCCTGAGCAACCTCTGCATTAATATTACTGATTAAATATTTTTTCCAGTCTCTATCACCTTTTTTAAATTGTGCTTCTTTTTCTACTTTTGTAACTGCATCAGGACGATCTTCTTTTTTAACTGTATCGGTGTTAACGGTTGCAGTAAGCACACCTCCTTCATATTTTTCTTTTAAAATAACTTTTCCGGTATCGTTATAAGTGTACCATTCTCTTTCCCGTAAATTATTTTGGTAATAGCCACTTTTACTTAATGATCCATTATCCGCATATTCATAATAATGGCCTTCTAAAACTTCAAGTAACGAATCGGAATAATTTCTTTCTTTTATCAGTGGCGCATTAAATCTATAATCAAACCTTTTATAATTATTGAGATATTTTTTTACTACAATAAAAGAATGTGCTTCCTTAATATTTTCTGTTACACCATTATTCCCTACAAAAACTACATTAACTATTTGCTGGGCTATGCCATTTATAATAAAGAAAAACAACAATGTTAGCAGAGAGAATTTTTTCATACTGCTTTAGTCTTTTTTATTTTTTAATGATACAAACTTAAAATAAATATAAACAGCTGCACTAACCGCAAGTAACCACATGCCAACAGTGAACACTTTATCTGCATAAGACTGATGGGTGATTTTTGCCCAGTAACCAACAATAGTTAAAAATGCAGCTATCCCTGCAATAACACCCCAATATTTATATTTATTCATGAGGTTAAGATAATAAAAGTTATTTGCAAATGTAGTTTGCAAAATACGCTTTAATAAATTGAACATTGGTATTCAGTTGCATGAGTGACACAACGATGTTGAATAAAGAAATTATGCCGGTTACAAAAAATAAAAAAGCGTTAGCTTTTATACTAACGCTTGTAAATATTTTTTATAGGGTGAGTCATCCGCCAGCTGGCGGATGACTCACCTATAATTTACACCAGCATCGTCACCGGGTTCTCCAAATACTTTTTTAATGTTTGCAGAAAAGCAGCACCCACAGCACCATCCACACTTCGGTGATCGCAGCTCAGAGTTAGTTTCATGATATTGGTTACACCAAATCCATCGCCTTTTTTTACCACTACTTCTTTAATAGCACCCACTGCTAAAATAGCACTGTCTGGCGGATTGATGATGGCAGTAAATTCCTCAATATCCATCATGCCCAAATTAGAAATGGTAAATGTGTTGCCACTGAATTCATGCAGGTTGTAATTTTTTATCTTTTGCTTTGCCATACAATTCTTTTGCATCTGCAGCAATTTGTGATAATGTTTTTTGATCGGCAAAACGGATTACCGGAACGATCAATCCTTCGGGTAATGCTAATGCACTGCCGATATGTATGTGATGATTCTGGCGGATGAAATTCATCCCATCCAGCTGCTGTTTACATCCGGATGTTTGCGAAGCGCCATAGCACATGCTTTTATAACCATATCTTGAAAGAAATTTTAACCGGGCTCACTTCATTCATCGCTGCCCGTGCAGCCATGGCATTGTCCATGTTTATTTCCATGGTTAGGTAAAAATGCGGAGCACGAATTTGCTTTCACCGAGGCGGCGGGCAATTACTTTACGCATTTGTGTTAACGGATCGTATGGCCTTCTGTCCGATAGCAGTAAAGTGCCGAAGGATGCTGTGGCATGGTTGATAGCAGTTGGTTGCTGCAGCTGTGGTCAGTTGCCTGACAGCAGAGGGTACATAACTATCAATATCTTTTTTAGTTACTCTGCCATTATCGCCACTGCCACTTACTTTACTCATATCAATTCCTTTTTCCGCAGCTAATTTTTTTGCTAAGGGGAGAAGCTTTAACTCTTCCGTTAGTTGCAGTTTGTGATTGTTCGTTGGTCGTTGTTGGTTGTTGCAGTTTGTTGCAGCAGCAGCTTGCTTCGGCTGACTGACTGCAGCTGGTGGCTGCACTTGCATTTGCACCAGATTTTTCTGCAGCTACATAAGCACTTACATCTGTACCGGCTTTACCAACAATGGCAATGATCTCATTTATTTTTGCGGCTTTACCTGCTTCCACACCTATATATAATAAAGTGCCTTCTTCATATCCCACTACTTCCATGGTGGCTTTATCGGTTTCCACATCTGCCAGTACATCATCGCTTTTTACAAAGTCGCCTACTTTTTTATTCCAGGATACAATTTTTCCTTCTGTCATCGTATCGCTCAGCAACGGCATTCGAATTTCTTTTGCGCCGGCAGGTAATTCAACTTTGGTTGATGGCTGCTTGTTGGTAGTTGATGGTTGTGCAGCTTCTGGTAGCTTGGTGCAGCTGCTGCAGCTGTGTTGCTGGAGTTGCCGCCGCCATCTCTATCTAACAATGATTTATAATCTTCGCCTTCTTTACCCACAATGGCAATGATCTGGTTTACTTTTGCAGCTTCGCCAGCAGGAACACCAATATATAATAATGTGCCATCCACATATCCATTACTTCCATGGTGCCTTATCGGTTTCCACATCTGCAAGTACATCATCAGCTTTTACTTTGTCGCCTACTTTTTTATTCCAGGTTATTATTTTCCCTTCAGTCATTGTATCGCTTAACAGCGGCATGCGTATCACTTCTGCCATATATAATTTATTTCTATTATTTATTAATTGAGGTTCGAAATTAAGGCAAAAAAAGGAAATAGAAAGTAGTTCAGTTAATAATCTAATTCCAAGTTTCAATCTGTCTTTTAATTCCTTTACCAAAGGATATTCTTCTATAATTTTAAGGTATTGCTCTTTTGAGCTTAATAGCTTTTTCTGCCGGCTGGTTGTTGTGCTCATTTTCTACAATAATTACCGTATAAGTAAGTACTGGTTGTTGCAAAAATGATTTTGCAGATGTTCAACCAGTGCTGCTCTTTCTGCTCAATAAATTTTTTGAATGTTATTTTCGGTTATAATTTCTAATAGTATTATTATCAATCACTTTTAGCTCAGCCATTTTAAAATTGGTAACTGCCGAATGATTTTTTTTGTTCATTAATTTCTCGATAAATAATCCCAGGCAATATACAATTCTTCTTCAGTTAAGTTCTTTTACTTCATTACCGCTGTTTTTATTTTGTTCTGTTACTTTTTTACGGATTTTATCAAGTGAAGCCAAGTTGATAGCATTTTCGGATGGGTTTGTCAGGATCTGTGGATGGTTGTCTGAAGTATCTGTGGAATGGTTGATGGTTGGTGGCGTTTAATTTCAACTTCTGGTTCTTCAATAATTAATTTTGCCTCTGCTGGTTTTGCTGGCTGCTGTTGTTTCTGTAAACTGTGTAATCCTGATTCTCATTTGCAACTCTTATAATTGGCAATGCCCTGAAATGCAACTGGTTTTGCTGTCTCAACTACTTTTTTTTTACTTACTGCCGCCTTCATTGTTTACCAGTTCAATGGCCTGGTGCAGATAACTTAATTTGATCATGGTTAACTCTACATGCAATCTTTTATTACGGGCCTGTTTATAATTTATTTCTGCTTCGTTTAAAATATTTAATGCGCCAATTAACCAACCGGCATTGTATTTTTTGTGCTGCCTGTAAATATTTTTGTTTAAAATCTTCTGCTACTTCCAGCAGCATGGCCGCTTTGGCATCTCTGCTCACCAACAGGTTTCTTATAAATTCTGCAAAGCCTTCAATCACAGTATCGCCTTCAAAACCTTTGCGGTTAATTTCATCATACAGCAACAATGCATCGCTCAGATTTTGCTGCTGCATATAATCCAGTAATTTAAAATAATAATCTTCATCTAAAATATTAAGGTGCTCCAAAGTATTGCTGTAAGTTAATTCGCCATTGGTAAAACTTACAATTTTATCCAGGATACTTAAAGAATCCCTCATACAGCCTTCGCTTTTTTGGGCAATTACATGCAGGGCCGCTTTCTCTGCTTTGATTTCTTCTTTCTCACAAATTTCCTGCAGGTGTTCTACCGTATCATTATTGGTGATTCGTTTAAAATCAAATATCTGGCAACGGCTTAATATGGTGGGAAGTATTTTATGTTTTTCTGTTGTGGCCAAAATAAAAATGGCATAGGGTGGTGGCTCTTCCAGTGTTTTTAAAAATGCATTGAATGCAGATGCACTTAGCATGTGAACCTCATCCACAATATACACTTTGTATTTGCCGGCCTGTGGTGCAAAGCGCACCTGCTCCACCAAACTTCGTATATCATCTACCGAGTTATTGCTGGCAGCATCCAGTTCATGAATATTTAAAGAAGTGCCTGCATCAAAAGAAACACAACTGTTGCAGGTATTGCAGGCTTCACCATCTTTAGTTTGATTTTCGCAATTGATGGTTTTGGCCAATATCCTGGCACAGGTGGTTTTGCCCACACCCCTTGGGCCGCAAAATAAAAATGCATGTGCCAGCTGGTTATTGTTAATGGCATTTTTTAAAGTAGTGGTAATATGCGCCTGCCCTACCACTGTAGAAAAATTCTGTGGCCTGTACTTTCTTGCTGAAACGATGAATTTATCCATGTATAATTTTATAGCAACTCCTCTTTTTCGGTGGTAAGAATATTATTAAGCAATTCTCTTTGATAAAACCTTTTTTTGTTTAATAAATCCTGAAAAACGGGTTGCAACAAAGGTAGTAATTTATTGCGTTTTGCTTTTATAAGAATTGCCAGCGTTCCAATACAATTAATATTATTTTGTTCTCCAATTTCCCTAGGCTTTTTTATCATCGATTAACAGAAAGTCGGCATTTAATTGTTTGAATAATGCAATTTTCTAATACTTTATTGTTTTTGGAATAAAATGCTATTTCAACGTTTTTTATAAAATGAGACATTTAAATAATTCTTTTTTATCAACCGCAAGCTTCAGATGGGGATTCAATTCATTCCAAACCTCGTTCGGAATAAATATTTCGCTATACAAAGTAATTAAAACAGGTAATTTATCTATTACAATTAAAGAAATAAGAGGACTGGTATCCGCCACCAAAATTTTCAAAGCCTTACATTTTATTTACATCATTAAAAATATCTGCAGCCGATAAAAGTGCGATAGGTATCTGATTGTCTGCCAGAATTTTTTCAAAATCGTACCGGTGAAACCCTGCTAAAGAAGCCGCTTTTGTTAAACTAAGTTTTTCGGTTTTATACATCCAGATGGCTGCAGCAAGCGTAAGGTCTTTTTTAAATTCTTCTTTAGTTTCGTTTAACGCAACAAAAATATCTGCCGGTACATTTATATTTAGAGATACTTGTTCCATACTGTAAAAGTACAAAAAATCACCCAACTATGCCAATATCGGGTGCCGCTTAAATTCCATTGTTCTGTCGAATAAATAACGGTAGGTAGCCAGGTTTCTGCTGCGGAAAGATTCGCCTAAACTTTCGGCAATGTTCAGCATTTTTGGGTTAAAATCGCCAATCCACTGCATTTCATATTCGGTATAAGGCACAGCATCCGACTGAATTACTTTTGCTGATTCCACCACAATAAAAGCATCAATGCCTTTGCCCTGCCACTCGGGTACCACACCAAAAACCAACCCGTTAAATTTTTTATTGGGTGTAAATTTTTTAACCCAGAGAAATTTAAGTTTTTGCAATAACCCAAACTGCCCGTTTAAATGTTTAAACCATTGGTTAAGATCGGGAAGATTTACAAAAATGGCAATTGGCTCTTTTTTATGATAAGCAAACCAAACAATTTTTTCATCCATCACCGGTTTCATTTTTTTAAACATAATAATAACCTGCTCTTTAGTTAATTGCTTTAAACCGCCATGCCCTGCCCATGCTTTGTTATATACTGTTGTAAAATCTAAGGCAAATTTTTCCAATTGATTTTTATCAATATGCTTTGCAGAAAAGTCGGGATTATTTTCAAAAGGTTTATGCCTGTCGAACATTTTTTGTTTTAAAGGTTCTTTAGGCAGTAACCCAAAACAAATTTGGTTAAAGAAAATTTTAAAGCCATAGCTTTCAAAAAGTGTAACGTAATAAGGCGGGTTATAATTCATGCAATACAATGGTTCGGTAAAACCTTTTGTAACCATGCCCCACCAGCGGTCTCGTTCGCCAAAATTTATGGGGCCATCCATTGCCTGCATACCTTTTAACTGCAGCCAGTTTTTTGCAGTGTCTAATAAATAATTTGCTGCATCCTGGTTATTAATGCATTCAAAAAAACCTATGCCGCCAACTGCTACTTCATCGCCTTTGTTTTTATATTTTTTGTTGATGAATGCTGCAATGCGGCCCGTTAAATTTCCTTTTTCATCTTTTAAAATCCATCTTTCCACTTCTCCAAAACGAAAAGCTTTGTTTTTATTTTTATCAAATACCTCATTAATATCTTTATCCAGCGGACGGATCCAGTTGGTATCATCTTTATATAATTGTACTGCTACCTGTAAAAATTGATCGGCAGTATTTTTATTAGTTACCGGTGTTAATTGCATGTTTAATTTTAAGCATGCAAATGTAGGAAATTCCATTTGAAGGGTGGGCAACCATAAAAAGGTTGGCAACCATTTAGCAAAATTATTAATTGTAAAGAATATTAATGGCGCTACCCTTTTTCAGTATTTTCGTTTATAAAGCTATCATTTCTAAATAAAATAACAACAGAATGAACACAGGCGAAATTATATTATACCAAAACCAGGAAGGCGCTATTAAAATAGATGTTCGGCTGGCGGAAGAAACGGTTTGGCTAACACAAGCGCAAATGGCAGAATTGTTTGGCAAAGGCAGAACAACTATAACAGAACATATCCAAAATGTATTTGCCGAAGGCGAATTGGATGAAAATGTGGTATGTCGGAATTTCCGACACACCACTCAACACGGTGCCATTGAAGGAAAAACTCAGGAGAAAGAGGTTAAATATTACAACCTTGATGTTATCATTTCAGTAGGCTACCGTGTAAAATCGCCGCAAGGCACACAGTTCCGTATTTGGGCAACACAGCGCCTTAAAGAATATATTATAAAAGGATTTGCCCTTAATGACGACCGTTTTAAGAGTGGCAATGCTATGAATTACTTTAATGAGCTACAGGAACGCATACGGGAAATTCGCCTGTCTGAAAGGTTTTTCTATCAAAAAATAAAAGACATTTATACCACCAGTATTGATTACGATGCAAGGGATGAAAAGACAATTGCATTTTTTAAAATTGTACAAAACAAATTGCTGTGGGCTATTAGTGAGCAAACAGCAGCAGAGCTTGTACTTCGCAAAACAGTATGCAAGATTTGCCATTGCTGGGCATGCAATCGCTTGATAAAAAAAATACGGCTGCCATAAAAAAAACAGACATCAGTATTGCCAAAAATTATTTAAAAGAAGAGGAAATAAAGTTACTGGGTTTATTGGTGGAACAATATTTAGCTTTTGCTGAAACCATGGCACAGCAGCAAACGCCCATGTACATGCAGGACTGGATAAACCGGCTTGATTCAATTTTGCAACTCAATGGCAGGGAATTATTAACCCATGCAGGAAAAATAAGCCACGAGGCTGCAGTAGAAAAATCTAATGAAGAGTTTGAGAAATATAAAATTGCACAACAGGAAATAGAAAAAGAGCAGAGCCTCAAAGAAATAGAAGCAGATATCAAGAAGATTAAAAAACAATGATTGGTAAATTGTTAGCCAACCACAGAAATGTAACTGGTTTTTGCCTGTCTACCTATAAAAAATTGGCAATAACCTGTAGCAAATTTTAATTTACAACTCCACCTCTCCAATAAATACCTCCCCTTCTTTTTCTTTTTGCATTTGCAGGGTTACAATCTTTTTTACTTCTTTAGTGGTTCCATAATGTAAATAAATTTCTGCCATAATGGTGGTGGGGCCTGCAAGTGTAGCCTGTGCATCGCTGTAATAATCTATTTGAATTTTATATTTTCCTTTAGTGCCGGTTTTTAATAAAAATTGCTCCGGGCCAAAGCCTTCGGTAAAATCATCGGATATGCGGCCACCCATTGCTGTTGTTTTATGGCTGTAAAAACATTTTTCTCCATTGGGATCGGTTACCCACAAATCAATATCAGTATTATTCATGTTCCAGTTCATTACCACCCTTACATCGGATGGCATAGGCGTAATTATTTTTTTATCAATGTTTTTAAGGTTTAATTGGTTTTTGTGTAATGCAATGATTCGGTTGATCTCTGTTAAAAATATTTCTTCAATGCCGCTGTACATCCTGTCCATTTCAGTACTGTAACTTTTTGTCATGCCTTCGTATAACATATCCAATGCCTCCTGATAATTCCCTAAATCTAAATAGGCCAACGCACAATCCCTGTAACTCTGCGGATCGTTTGGGCGTAATTCTTTTACTTTTTTAAAGGCTGATAATTCACCTTCGTATTCGCCGGCTTCTTTTAATTTATATCCCAGCATTTTATACAATTCGTAACTGCCATTTTCTAACTCTGCCAAATTGCTGAGTATAGTTAACCCATTTATTTTGTCGCCTGTTTTTAAAAAGTAAGTGGCTACATCAAAAAAATAAGTGGGCTTGCTTATGTAATATTGCCGCAGTGCTAAATATTTTACATAGCGGTTTGCCTTTTCTGTTAGTTTAATTTCTTTCAGGTAATCGAATGTTTCGATATTAAAATTTGGTTTTACAGGCTCAGCTGTTATATTTTCTGTTTCAATTTTATCCTGAATTTTTTTGTACAAAGAATCTGGTTTGAAATTTTTTGTGGTGATAATTACTGCACCGTTTGCTGCAGCTTCACCAAATATAGCTGTTGCATTGTCATCTTTTAAAACATCAATAGTTGCAATATCTTTTTGATTGATATTATTAATTGAAGTTTGTGTTACGCCATCAACTACATACAATGTTCCGGCAGATGGCTTGTAAGAATTTTGGCCACGAATTTGTACAGCTGTATTTGCACCGGCATATCCGTAAGATGAAGTTACATTTACACCTGCTGCCTTGCCCTGCAGGGCATTGCTTACAATTGGCTGTGCCACCGTTTCTAACCTGTCTGCACTAATAGATTGTACACTACCGGTTACATCTCTTCTTCTTTGTGTTGAATAGCCAACTACAACTACTTCCTGTAAATTGGAGGATGTTTTATCTAATACAGAATTAATTGTTGATGCGTTATTAATCATAATTTCTGCAGTATTAAAACCCACGGCAGATAATTGCAATACATTACCCTGCCTTGCATTCAGGCGAAAATTGCCTGATGCATCTGCCTGCATTCCAATATTAGTTCCCTTAATTTTTATTGAAGCAAATGGAACCGGCTGTCCTGTATTATCTGCTATTCTTCCTGTGATGATTTTATTATGACCTGATGGTATTGCATTTGCTACTCTGGTTCTTTGATTCTGTTGCCTTGCGGCTGGTGTTGCTGTAATTATTGGTTCCATTTTAATCACTTCATTTTTCTTCGCCTTTTGATTGTACCAATCTTTTAATGTTGCCATCATGTTTAACGAACTACGCAAATCATTTTCGTTTTTTGTTATGATGGTGCTGCTTCGTTGTTTCATTATGCGGTTATACTCTTCTCTTAATTCTATTGGTGGCTCAATTTCATACTGCACATAATCATTAATAGTTTCCAGTACAATTAAAGATGTATTACGGGTAACAATACCAAACTGTTTACCCAGCCTTTCTATTTCATTTTTATTTTGCTGATACTGAATATCGAGTTCCGCAATTTTCTTTTGTGCAAACATTTTGGTGATGTCGAAGTTTTCGCAAAGCTGAGTTTCTGTATTAATAGCGATGGTTTTTTCGTGAGTTACTGTATTGCCATAGCCAAACTGTAAAATAATTTCTTTAACGCCTTCCTCAAAAATACCGGCTACTGCAAAATTGCTGCTTACCGCTACCGGCATAGAAGGATAGCTTTCTTTAACTAAATTATTTTGTCTGATGCCTAAAAAACGGAATGGTTCATTTGTTAATTTTTTAATGGCATCTGCTGCGTTGGTATTTTGCAAATCAATCAATACGTCCACCGGTTTTTAAAGCAATAAATTTTAAACTGCTGTAATCAGCCGCGACGGCGCTGTTAATGCAGTACACTGGCTTGTTACTCCACTGCATTTGTTTGTTCCCCAATGTTTGGTGGCCATCACTCACTAATATAAATTCATCTGCCTTTATATTTTTTAAATTAAGATTACCTAAATTGGTAGCGCCATCGTATTGTATATCTTCAACAGATTCTTTTAAAGCAGACCAGTTACCATTTTGCACCAAAAATGTTTTTGTATTTTTTACGGTATTGCTAAAGACAACTAAATTAACCGTTACGTTGTTTATCTTTTTAAAATAGGCATCCAGCAATGCCATTTCCTTTTTTATATTTCTGTTGCTGCCGCTGAGAGAAGCATCCCACAACAACCCAATTGTTGCAGGCATTATTT
Source organism: uncultured Chitinophagaceae bacterium (assembly GCA_963741535.1). Lineage (GTDB taxonomy): Bacteria > Bacteroidota > Bacteroidia > Chitinophagales > Chitinophagaceae > Ferruginibacter. The sequence goes on along the minus strand of CAVUIP010000018.1, from coordinate 254,693 downwards.
TTTCTTTGTCATTTTTTTGCAATCGGGTATTTATAAGATAATAATAATTATTTTCAAACTCCTGCAGCATTACCTCTGCTGCATCCATTGGTTTTGGTATGCTGAAAGAAAGTGAATACTCCGGCACATAATTGTTTTTTTGTAATGAGGAATTATAGGTGTTATTGGTTTTAGTGAAATGTATATTTTCATTCAGGGCAGAATCAAAAACGGGCTGCATTGCGGTTTGAATAACAGCTACATCAAGATTAAAATTGGCAACGGTATCTTTTAAATTTAAGGGGAGATAATATTGTAACGCATCGCTGTTACTAACCGGTAATTCTTCTTCGTAACCAATAATAACCGTTCGGGTACTATTGGCATTTATAGGATAAATTCTTGTACGAAAAGTATTGCCATCAACTTTTTCCAAAAGGCCCGGATCAACTCTTCTCCGCTCAATGGTTTCAAACACTTCAGTGCCTTTGCCACGGTCAACCGGTACAGCTTCTCTCATTTTTCCATTGATGTCTAATGCATAACGGCTAACACTTAAACCATCTTTTAAAGGAAAATTTAAGGTGCCTTCTAATATTTTTGCAGTAGTATTTTTAAAAGTCATTTGCCAGGTAGTTCTGGCAACGGTGCCGCATACTTTTACTTCAATTTTCAGCGTCTGTAACTGCACGCCGTTATTAGTTTTACCATCTACAGAAAGTTGTGGTGTTTGTGCATTTAATGTAAGTACGGATGCTGCAATAACAGTTACAGCTAAAATATATTTTCTCATAACATTGTTTGCTACATGATGAGAAAATAAAAAGGATTACATAAAATTTTAAAAAATAAATATTTATTCCCGGAATTTAAATTAATGCATTTCAAAATTGAAATAGAAAACTTATCAACCTTTCTAATCTTGAGTTTATCGAAAGATGTTGAAGGCAGTGCAGATTTCAAGAGTGGTCACTTTAGAAAAGAAGCCTGCATTTGAGAATAACCCGCCTTCGACGGGCTCAGGCTGACAGTAAAATTATTCAGGAGAAATGATAACATTAAACACACAAAACTTTTAATAGTCTATTAATTTTTTGTACATTTAAATATTATGAGAATGATAAAAAAAATTACTGCTGTTATTATTATATCCGGCCTGTTTGCTGCATGTAAAAAATCTGATCCTGCACCTCCGCCGCCGCCGGTAGATCCGTGCAAAGGTGTAACTATTGCGCCGGTTGCTAATAAAGCACATACTGTAACCGGCCAATCTTTGGGTACTATTACCGTTACTTCTCCCATAGGCTCCGGATTAACATACAGTATAGGTGGCGCTTTTCAGGGCTCTGTTAATTTTTTTAATCTTGCTGCAGGCAATTACACTGTTACGGCAAAAAATGCAGATGGCTGTACAGGTACTGTTGCTGTAACCATTAATGGATATGGCCCTAAATTTTATGCGGTAAGAACAATTGTAAATGGCTATTGTGGCCCCTGTCACTTAAACGGCTCCGTTAGTGGTGGTAAAAATTTTGATGCTGATAATGATATTGTAAACAGCTGGGACAGGATAAAAATAAGAACGGTAGATGGCACCCCCACTTATATGCCGGAGAACGGACAACTGACTGCACAGGACAAACAAAAAATTGTGGATTGGGTAAATTCAGGGCACAGGATAACAGATTAGAATGTATATTTCTTCAAATAAAAAAGCGATATATAATTTATCGCTTTTATTTTATAATTTATTTTTCCTAATCATCTACCTAACCTTTAGCATTGGCCGCACTTGCTGTATCGCACCATTTTGTAAACGGGCATAATAAATACCATTGGGTAAATTAGAGGCGAAGAAAGTTACCTTTTGCCCTGTTGCAGCAGCAGGATAATCTTTATCCAGTAAATTTTGTATAAGCCGGCCGGCAGTATCAAATATTTGTATTAATGTGTGGCCACCTGCTGTATTAAATATAATTTCTGTACTGTTGGTAAAAGGATTGGCTCTGTTGGTTATTACACTGCTGCCCGAATTATTAACAACTGCTGTAGTGCATACGCCGCTTTTTATTAAAGGCAAGTCCTGCAATGTTCCATTTATATTGGGAGGGAATAATGCCTGCACCGTTGCTTTATCTAAACAAAACCATTTTTCTAAAAGCGTAGCGTAAATACTTCTGAAGTCATACTGCATAGGTACATTATCATTTACAGTCGCATTTGCGGAAATAGTGGGATTATCTCCTAACACACCGCCCTGTACCGGTTTGCCAAATACAAACATAGGCGCTGCAGCACCATGATCGGTACCTACACTGCTGTTACTTTTTATCCTTCTGCCAAATTCACTAAAAGTCATCCCTACCACCCTGTCTTCTATTTGCAAATAAACTAAATCATCCTGAAAAGCTTTTACTGCATCGCTAACCCTGCCCAATAACGTAGCATGTGTACCAACAGTAGTATCGGCAACGGTTGTTTGCAAACTATGGTTATCAAACCCGCCAAAGCTTACCATATACACCCTTGTTTTTAAACCGCCTTTAATTAAACGGGCCACAATTTTTAACTGATCGGCCAAACTGTTGTTTGTAGGGTAAGGATTTTGTGCCGTTACTTTTGCAGCAGCATCTGTAATCCTTCCGGCATACTGTTGTGTTTGTTTTGCAACAGTGCGTATAAAACTTAATTCTTTTCCAGCCTTTGTTGCAGGCACCGGATCGCTGGTACCATTTATTAACTGATAAAAATTTGTAGCACTTGTAATACTCATGGCCATATTTACACTTGGCCCCTGTGTAGTTAATGCTGCAGTGCTGCCAATTTGTATGGCTAAAGGATCGGGCACATTTGCATTAGGATAACCATTTGGAAAATTAGGATATTCATAATTTAAATAACGTCCACTCCAACCTGTATAAACTTCCTGTGTACTGTTACTCGCCGTCATCCAAATATCTGTTGCTCTAAAGTGGGAGAAGTTAGGTTGCGGATAACCCACAGCCTGTATCACTTTTAATTTAGTATCGTTATACATGGTTTGCAAACCCGTCATAGCAGGATGCAACCCCGTGTTTGCGTATCCGTTTAATTTTAAGATCCTGTTTTCGGGTATGGCAATATTTGTACGGGCTGCATTATATAAATTGTATGTACTGATTGGTATTACCATATTTAACCCGTCATTACCACCTGATAGTTGAATTATTACAAGCACATGATCGGTATCGGTACCGGTACCAATTAATGCCTGCACTAACGGTGAGTTGGCATTTAATGCTTTTACAGAATAGCCACTTATTAAAGCAGGCAATGTAACTGCTGCTGATTTTTCTAAAAATTCTCTCCGTTTCATAATGATGTTTTTATAACAGAAAAAGTATTTTTCGTGAGCAGTGAATCGTCAGTCGTGAGCAGCTTATGAGAACCTGAGTGCATTCTCACGACTTACGATCCCTATTCACGTATCAGCTTAACTGATACTCACTTAAATTCATTAAATACCTGAACAGATCTTTTAACCTTGTATTGATAATATTAAAATTTGCTGTGGTTGGGCTGGCAATGTATGCCATCCATGCATTGGTCCAGTAATAATCGTACTGCTGGTTGCTTAACAGCATTTGTGTTTTCATTTGCTGTTTTACCTGCGGTGATAAACTTAACCGGTAAATATTTTTCAGTGCATCATCAATTAAATCGTTAGGATTGCCGGGGTTGGAAAATGTTTTTGCATAAGCCACAAAATCAAACTGCATTCTAAACCCAAGTCTTGCATAACCTGTATTGGTCATTACATCAGTAAATTGGTTTCGCTTTGGTAACGAGTCGGTGGTAATCCAAATTTCATGAAAAGAAGGCTCCTGGTAATAAGCAGGCATGCCTGCAACATTTGCAGGGTCGTGCAGGTTGAGGCCCATTACCGTCATATTTGCAAACAAAGTATTCCAATGGCCATAGCTGGTATCCCAATCAGTTAGTACCGGCATCTTTACATCATATTCCCTCATGGCGCCAATTACAATATCGGCCGGGGTTTTAATAACACAACCCTGGTTGAGCACATCAAAAAAATGTTCGCTTTTAAACAGCGCAGTTAGTACAGGTTTAATATTATAATTGTTGTTACGGAAAATATCTGCAAGTGGTGTAATTACATTGGCTTCTGTAGTGGCATCAATATCATAATATACAAACCAGCGGTAAAATTTTCTTACAATAAATTTTGCTACTTCATTTTGTAAAAAAATCATGTTGAGCAAATCATTCAATTCCAGTTGACCGGCTGTGGCACCTGTTCTGCCTGCAATGGTTGTATTATTAAAAAAAGAAGAAAATATTTTAGTTGCGGTGGAATGACGGGCAGGATCAAAAAACGTAGTGTATGTGGCGCCGTTTACCCGCCAGCCTGTAAGTACTTTGGCTGTTTCTTTTACATCGCTTTCGGTGTATTGCGAATCTTTGCCTTTGCCCAGTGTAAACAATTCTAACAATTCCCGCCCATAATTTTCATCGGGTGCAGTGGCTACATTCAGGTAACCATTAAGGTAACGCAGCATGGCGTAATCTTTTGTAATGGCATCTACCATTTGTTTAAAATTGCCTAAGGCGTTTTGCCTGATTAGTGCATGCTGCATGTAAACCCAGTTGCCATTGCCTACATCACTGGCTTCATTTCCAAAATGATCTGTCCATAAAAAAATCATTTTTTCTCTTATACTCCTGTCTTGGTTTACCATTACGCCAGTCCACCATTTTTTATAAGATGCCCTGCGCTGGCTTTGCACTGTTCCATCACCATTAATATCGTTTACCCAGGTAGTGCCCTGTGCAATATTGCTGTCGGGAGTACCCGGCTGAGTAGAGGTAACATATTCTTTTACGGGTGGACCCGGGTTTGCTACAGTTGGATTTATTAATTCATCCACACTCTGGCTCATGCCACGGGTAACAAAATAATCCACATCAGCTTTTTTAGCTCCAAACATGGTTCTCTTTAAAAGATGAATTACTTCATTGGTTGTCCATGGTCCGGTGTAGGGATTTATGCCGCTTAATGTTCGGGCAGGCGATGCAAATGTTACCGCTTGGGCTTTTTTTGATTTTTTTGCGGTAAGAAAATCTCTTCTATCCATAGCAGTGTATTTGAAAGAGTGGTATAAAATATTCAGACTATATAAAAAATTAAAAGTTTAAATGGGGAGATTGCTTTTACAGGATTTGTTTTACCGTAAACCTGTTGCCTGTATAAAGATAAATGCCCGTTTAATAACAGGCATTTATTAAACAGCTTAAAGATAATATTATTACTGGATATTTTCAATTATCCCGGCAATTCCCTGCCCGCCGCCAACACAGGCGGTAACAATACCATATTTTTTGTTTAATCTTTTCATATCGTTTACCAATTGTATGGTTAGCTTACACCCCGTACAACCTAACGGATGCCCCAAAGCAATGGCACCTCCATTAATATTTACTTTATCCGGGTTTAATTCTAAAGTTCTTATTACCGCAAGCGCCTGCGATGCAAAGGCTTCGTTCAATTCAAACAGATCAATATCATCCAAATTCATTCCGGCCTGTTTTAAAACTTTAGGCACTGCTTCAATTGGGCCAACACCCATAATACGTGGGTGAACACCGGCACTGGCGCAATTTACCAAACGGGCAATGGGTTTTAAGCCCAGTTCATTTATCATTCGCTCACTCATTACAATTACAAATGCAGCACCATCGCTGGTTTGAGAACTGTTGCCAGCCGTAACGCATCCGCCTGCCGCGAAAGCAGGTTTTAGTTTTGCCAATCCTTCAATGGATGTATCGGCACGTACACCTTCATCAGTATCTACAACTTTACTTCTTTTTTGCTTTTTGCCTTTCTCATCTAAATAAATTTCTTCTACATTTATGGGCAAAATACCCGTTTTAAAAAAGCCAGAGGTTATAGCATTGCCCGCTTTTAAATGACTGTTGTAACTAAATGCATCCTGATCTTCTCTTGAAACATTATATTCTTTAGCTACCGCCTCGGCAGTTAAACCCATACTTAAATAATAATCCGGCTCATCTTTTACAATAGAATAAGAGGGCACTGTTTTCCAACCTGCGGTGGGCACCATGCTCATACTTTCGGTACCACCGGCAATAATACACTCTGCCATACCGGTTCTAATTTTAGCAGTGGCCATGGCAATACTTTCCAGTCCGCTGGCGCAATAGCGGTTAATGGTTATGCCCGGTGCATGAATACCAACGGCTTTTGCCGAAATCATTCTGCCTACCTGCAAGCCTTGCTCCGCCTCTGGTACAGCGTTGCCCACAATTACATCATCCACTCTTTTTGCATCAAGCTGCGGTACACTTGCCAGCAAACCTTTAATTACATCAATGGCCAAATCATCGGGCCTTGTAAATCTAAAGCCACCTTTTTTACTTTTTGTAATAGCGGTTCTGTAACCTGCTACAATGTATGCTTCCTGCATGTTGAAATAGTTGATGGTTAATAGTTGATGGTTGATGGTTGATAGCAAGATCATGTTTTCAATAAACTGTGAGCTATAAACCGAATTAGTTGTTTATGCAACTTAATGTCAAAGGTATAATTTCTCCACGAAAACAAAAAACTGAATACAGTAACTTATTTTTGCGCCGCATGTACAAAATTCTTCGTTCGGTTTTATTTTTGTTTGATCCTGAGTGGGTTCATTATTTTTCGATGAATGGATTGAGGCTGCTGTGTAAAATACCGGGGGTAAAAAATTTATTAGTTGCCTGTTTTAGCCCCAAAGAAAATATTAAATCTAAAATCGGCAATCTAAAATTTAAAAATCCTGTAGGCCTTGGCGCAGGCTTTGATAAAAATGCCAAATATTTAAATGAGCTGGAAGCACTGGGTTTTGGTTTTGTAGAAATTGGAACAGTTACACCCAGGCCTCAGATGGGTAATGATAAGCCAAGATTATTCAGGTTGCCAAAAGATAAAGCTTTGATAAATAGAATGGGTTTTAATAACGATGGTGTTGAAGCTGTTGTAAAAAGATTACAAGCCTGGAAGCAAAAGAACTATCAACTATCAACTATCACCCATCAACTTATTGTTGGCGGCAACATTGGTAAAAACAAAATTACTCCCAATGAAGATGCATGGAAAGATTATGAAATTTGTTTTACTGCTTTGCATGATTATGTAGATTATTTTGTGGTGAATGTAAGCAGCCCTAATACGCCGGGCTTACGTGAGCTGCAGGAAAAAGAATCTTTAAAAAAGATACTAACTAATTTACAAACTATAAACCATCAACTATCAACTATCCCCGAAAATATCGGGACAGGCAACCATTCGCCTAAACCAATTCTTTTAAAAATTGCCCCCGACCTTACCAACGAACAATTAGATGATGTAATTGATTTGGCGATAGAAATAAAATTAGATGGCCTGGTTGCAAGTAATACTACTATTAGCAGAGAAAACCTAACAACTAACAACAACCAACTGGCAACTATCGGTGCAGGCGGATTAAGCGGATTACCTGTACAAAAACGCAGTACCGAAGTAGTACAATACATTCATAAAAAAACAAACGGGCAAATACCCATTATCGCAAGTGGTGGCATATTTACTGCTGCTGATGCAAAAGAAAAAATGGATGCTGGAGCTTCCCTTGTGCAGGTGTGGACTGGTTTTATTTACGAAGGCCCTGCAATTGTAAAAAATATTTGCAACGGAATTAAGTAATTCACCATCTTTACATACACAATTATTATAAACACCAAAAACATTTTTATGAGCGAAGAAATAAAAAAGACAACCGAAGGTGATGAAACAAAAGGATTTTTTGATAAAATGAAGGACAAGCTGGAAGATTTAAAAGATAAAGCGGAAGATGCATGGGAAAAAGTAGAAGACAAGGCAGAAGAAGTTTGGGATAAAGTGGAAGATAAAGCAGAAGATGTATGGGATGCCACTAAAAAGAAGGCTGTAGAAATTAAGGACAAATTTGATGGCGATAATGAAACGCCAAAAGAACCAACAAAGTAAAAATTTTTCTCCTTTTAAAAAATCAGCCTTAACGGGCTGATTTTTTTTTGCTGGTAAATTATTGCTATGCAGCAGCCAAATGCACCACCCGATGCAAAATTGCTGCTGGTATAATATATATTTGCAGCATGGAACATTTATTTACCTCAGAAAGTATCATCAGTTTTTTTATTTTGGTTGTGCTGGAAGTAGTACTGGGCATTGATAATGTAATTTTTGTAAGCATCATCCTTAACAGGCTTAAAGGTGTAAAGGAACAAAAAAATGCCCGCCGTTTTTGGATGGTTTCCGGCATTATTATGCGTAGTTTATTGCTTATGGGGCTTGGCTGGCTTTTAACCCAAAAAGGGAAAGCTGTTTTTACTGTTTCGGGCAAAGGATTTGACTTAGCCAGTATTGTAATGCTGGCTGGCGGTTTATTTCTTATCTATAAATCGGTAATGGAAATTCACCATAAACTTGAAGGTGAAGACCCCAACGAATTACAAAAAGATAAAAAAGCATTATCGTTTGGCAATGCCATCGGGCAAATTATTTTAATTGATGCGGTATTTTCTTTTGACAGTATTATTACCGCAGGTGGCACCGCAAAACATGTAGAGATAATGATTGCTGCAGTAGTAATAGCTATGACAGTTATGTTTTTATTCAGCCCGGCTATTTCGGGCTTTATCCATAAACACCCTACATTAAAAATGCTGGCACTTTCTTTTTTAGTTATGATTGGTTTAAGCCTTATTGTTGAAGGCTGGAATGCCGAAAAAGCACATGAACTGAACCTTAAAAATTATATTTATTTCGGTATGGCCTTTTCTTTTACTGTAGAAATGCTGAACATGACGATGACGAGCCGGGCAAAAAAGAAAAATGCACATTTAGTTAAATTGAATGAGCCGTTTTTAGAAGATAAAATACAAAACAGTAAAGACCAGGCTGAATAGCAGCGTCAGCGTATACGGTACCAAATAGCACCATTAGACTGCAATGTAATACTGCTGTTTGCAGGAATAACAGATGTAGCAGTATTTGTAAAATCCCTGTATTGAAAGTTAATGCTCTGGTTGAAATTATTTTGATTTACCAAAACATACTCCCTTCTGGTAACTGTATTATTTAAAGGAAGGTTTATTACAATACTTGTTATGGGGCCGCCTGTATTTAAAATAACAGTATGGTCATTTACATCTAAAGTTGTTGTTGCACTAACAACCCTTATACCAGTACCAAACGACCCGTTAACGTCCAGCATACTCAGTGGAATAAAAGGCAGTGTATTAATACCCACATTACCGGTTCGGTGCAAATACAGTCGTGTATTATTACCGCCTGTTCTTAAAAGTATAGCACTGTCATTTGTAAATACAATAGCACTTTTAATCAATGTTTCTTCGTTGCCTGCTAAAATACCGCTCTCACTTGCAGATGGGTTAAGTAACTGAATGTATGAAGAAGTATTATCTTCAAAAGTGGCAATACGGGAAGCTGCTGTATTAGTATTTCCAGAAGAACCATTGCTTACATGCAGCCTTGTTGATGGCAGTGATTGATTAATGCCCAGATACCCCCTGTTGTCGATAATCATACGGTTTAATGTACCACCGGATGTAAACATTATTGAGCTGTCGGCTTCAAATTTAATACCGCTGCGCTGTTGTGTTAAATTAGTACCCGATAAAATGCCGCTTACATTATTTGCCGAATTTGACAGGTGCAAAAAATTAACCGTATTGCTTTCAAAAACGGCAGTTGCATTTGTATGAAATGCCCCACCGGAACTGCCCTGCAGCACATGCAGTTTTTTTTGCGGGGCTGCAGTGCCTATACCTACATTACCTGTTTGCGAACTGGCTGCATGGCTTAATAACATAACTAAGGTGGTAACTATCGTTTTCATACATTTTTTTAATTAATAATTTTTAAAGACCGCTATTTGATTAATTTTTAAATTTTCTTATTGTTTCTTCTTTTGGTATTTTAACAAAAGCCTTCCCTTTGCAGCCACTCAAATGCAGTGTAATACCAATTAGACATTGAAACTATACAATAAAAAAATGTCAGGTTGAGCTTGTCGAAACCGGTGCTGAATTAAACCCGCCTTCGACATCCGCCGTGGCGGAGACAGTGTGATTTTAATGTCTAACTGGTATAATACTTTAAGTGCCTGACTTTTGCTGTAGTAATAATTTATTATCTGCAGCATTGATCTTAAACCGCAAAGAAGTATGTTTAAATAGTAAAACCCTGGCCAAACTGGCTAAAAGATATTTAATATAAAAATTACTGGCTGCAATAACTGCAGCCAGTAATGTAAGGTTTAATGGCAATTGCTTAATACTGTTTTATTGTTTTAAAAATTTTCCTGTAAATGTTTCTACCCCATTATTTAATACAAGTACATAATTACCTTTCGCCATTGCAGTAATATTAATTTCTATCAAATTGCCTGCGGATGTATTCGTTTGCTGATAAACTAATTTACCTGCAGCATCATAAATACTGCTCATCCATTTTAATGATGAACCCGGTATTTGAATCTTTAATTTATCAACTACTGGATTTGGGTAAATGGTAATATTTATTTTAGAGCTGAATAAAATTTTAGCTGTATTGGAATATTCAAATTTAGCATCAATATCTACCTGCCTTAAGCGGTATAAATTAACACCGTCGGCAGGACTTACATCTTCAAAACTATATTCATTAATGCCCGATCTGTTCAATGCGGTTACCGTTCCTATCTTTTTAAAATCAATTCCGTTTACACTTCTTTCCATATCAAAATGCGAAGTGTTTATTTCATTATCTGTTTTCCAGTTCAGTTTAACTTTATTATCATTTTTAAATGCATCAAAGCTCAATAAACGCAACGGTACTACACCCGATACAGTAAAATTTGCAAACTCAAACAAACCCCATTTACCTTCTGCATTTCTTACCCTTACTGCAATAGTATGTGTACCATTGCTTGTACCGGCAGGTACAAGAAGTGAAAAATTCTGGCTAAAATTTGCAGCAGTAGGAATAGTGAACGGAGAGGCATTGCCCACGCCGGGATCGGCATCTAAAAAATATTCGGCCTGTACCATATTAGATACATTAGCGGTTTGAGTACTGATGTAAAAGCCTCGGTTTTCAAACAAACCCCATTTACCACTCAGCATCCCGTGTACGAATAGCCGCAAAGTGAAACCCCGGTGTTAAAGATGTGGTGGGCACTGTTGCAACAAATACCGGGTTGGGGCCGGGAGTTATTGTTACTGCAGTACCATTACCCACACCCGGGTCGGTATCTACAAAAAACTCAGCTGCTGTTATATTGGGTACATTAGTTGTTGATGTACTGATATAAAAACCTCTGTTCTCAAACAAACCCCATTTACCACTGGCATCCCGTGTACGTATAGCCGCAAAGTGAAACCCTGGTGTTAATGATGTAGTGGGCACTGTTGCAACAAATACAGGATTAGGCCCCGGCACAATTGTTATTGCTGTACCATTACCCACACCGGGATCAGTATCTACAAAAAATTCTGCGGCTGCTATATTTGTAACATTAGTAGTTGACGATGCGATAAAGAAGCCACGGTTTTCAAATAAACCCCATTTACCATCAGCATCTCTTGTACGAATGGCTACAAAATGAAAACCATTAGTAAGTGCTGCAGTAGGAATAGTTGCTGCAAAAACAGGATTCGGGCCTGCAGTAATTGGTGTAATAGCGGTGCCGTTACCAACACCCGGATCAGCATCTACAAAAAATTCAGCGGCTGCAATGTTGCTCACATTACTGGTAGCAGTGCTTATAAAAAAACCACGGTTCTCATATAAACCCCATTTACCCAAATCATCTCTTGTACGAATACCAACAAAATGAAAACCGCCAGGCAATAATACGGTAGGCACTGATGCTGCAAAATTTACTGTACTGCCAGGTGCAGTAATTGTTATTGGTGTTCCATTACCTGCACCGGGATCTGTATCTACAAAAAATTCTGCAGCTGTAATAGTTTGTGCATGCAAAAGCATACCCCAGCACGCTGCTATTATTAATAATATTATTTTTTTCATGTTATCCTCCTTTTAAAAGTGAATGAAAGAAGGTTTATATTAATTACTGATTCTTGCATCAACATTAATAGTAACATTTGCACCTGCAGCTACTGTAGGTGTAATTACGTTCATGCTAAAAATGCGGGGCAGGCGGCTGTTGCGGCTGTTAGTAAAGTTCAAACTTCCGGTAACTCGTACAGCAACCCTATATCTTTTCCATCGCTTGCAGTATTATTGGCAGGGCCCGCGGCAATAGTATAATCTGCAATAGAATTATTTGTACCTGCATTTACAGCATGCTTGTGCTGCCATTTGTGGATCTTGGTTATCTATATTTCCACCACCATCTACATTGCTATTCAATGTCCATGGTGCACCGGGTTAATTGAGCCTGCCGGATAAAATGTAATATTATTGTTATAAGTGCTTAATGAAATACTGCTTGAAGCATTACGCCTTACAAAAATATTATTAGCAAAAGTTAAAAAACGGTTGTTACTGCTTGTCCCTATATTTCTTACACCTGACCCTGGCCCAAACCAAAGATTATGATTGAACAATACGTTTACAGAATTAAAGAAACCATTAAAATTGGCATCTCTCACTGTTGCATTTTCATAAAAATAATTATTTTGAAAAAGGAAATTTTGATAGGTGGAACTTGTAGTAGCATTTGCCGTTGCATTATCGAAAAGATTACCTTCAAAAAGATATCCTGTATAAGTGGTACTACCCTGGGTCATGTTAACATCAATACCTGCAAAATGGATACGGATAAAACGTAAATTATCAGGGTGAGCAGAAGATATCTGAAGAGCAGTTACAAAAGTTAATCCATGATATTCTGAATTTGAAGATGTTGCTCCTGTTATGGTGCAGCCTTGTATTTGTGCAGTAAAAGGTAAATTTTTATCAGGAAAAAAACCTGGCCCCATAATAGTCAGCTGCTTATTGGTTTGTGTAAATGCAGCGTATTGATTAGGGCTGCCATGTACATAAATAGTATCTCCGGAAGCTGCTGCGTTTACCGCTGCCTGCACCGTGTTGAATTGCGCCAATGTACTTGGAGTGTTACTAACAGTGTGTACTGTTGCAAATGCACCTGCGGTAAGTGCTAAAAATAAAATAGAGAATAACTGTTTCATGATTTTAATTTTTTTATGAACTGTAAAACTAAAATCATTAACAATGCCGGTCAATCGCTAATTGTAGTGAGTAAGAAAAGTAAACATGAAAACAGCAAAAGATAATTACTGGAGATTTTTATAGTAATAGGCTATGGCTTCGCCAAGAGAAGCAACATGCAATTTTTCGTAAATATTTTTAGCATGTGTATTTACAGTATGAAAACTTAAAGCCAGTCTATCGGCAATCATTTTATAACTCAACCCTTCGGCAAGTAAAGTAAGTACCTGCGTTTCTCTTTCAGTTAAAGTGGTTTTTGTTTTTTTGGGTTGAAAAAACTCTAATACTTTTTGTGCAATGCCGGGGTTCATTACAGCACCACCTTCGTGCACTTCCTGTATGGCCTGTAATATCCGCTGGGGCGAATCTTTTTTTAAAATATAACCGCTGGCGCCATTGCGTATGCTTGTAAAAATTTTTTCACTGTCATCAAACACTGTTTGCATCAATACTTTTATATGCGGAAATGATTGACGGATTTGGCGCAACCCTTCCATGCCATCTACATTGGGCATATTAATATCCATAAGCACTACATCAGGTTCATAAGCAGTCATATCATTAGCAAGATTGCTGCAATCGGCTGCGGCACCTGTAAACAAAATTTCCGGCGTTAGTTCTACCAATGCTTTTAAACTGTCCCTCCGGGATTCGTTATCATCGTAAATAAATACTTTAATTGGCATAATGTAAAATTAAGGCAGATGCCACTAAGCGGTATCACTAATTATAGGGATGGGCAAAAGTGCCGATACAGTGCAGCCTTTGCCTGGCGCACTAGTAATTTCAAAAATCCCTTTTAACTCTTCTGTACGTTTCTGCATATTACTCAGCCCGTCGCCTTTTATTTTTTCTGCGGCCGCATCAAATCCTTTTCCATCATCTGCTACCTGCACACAAATATGCTCATCCATTTTTTTTATAGATACTGCAACATCCGATGCATTGCTGTATTTAACGGCATTATTTACCGCCTCTTTTATTATAAGCAGTATATTTTTTTTTGCAGTAATATTTTTTATTAATGCTTCTGCACTTTCATCAATATTTATTGCATAATTTATATTTGATGCCGAAAGCACATCCGATACAAAATTTTTAATTTTTGCATTAAGCTGTATTTGCTGTTCGTTACCGGGCTTCATCGACCAAACTATATCACCAATATTTTCCATTAATATTTTTGATTGTACCGCTATCTTCTCCAGCATTTCTTTTGCTTTTGCAGGCTGGCTTTCCATCAATTGCCCGGCTACAGTGCTGTACACCTGCAGGCTGCTGAGCGATGAGCCTACATCATCATGCAAATCCTGGCTTATTTTATTTTGTAACTGCACAATTTGTAACTTTTGCCTTGCTTTATAACGGTACAATAAAAAAGCACCCATACCCATTATTAAAAAAGCCAGTAAAAGATATACCCTTGTATTACTGATTTCGTTTTGCTGTTTTACCTGCTGCATTTGCAGGTTAAGCAAACGGGTTTCGTTGCTGAGGCCTGCATTTAAAATTACATTCATTTGCAGGTTATTACTTTTTATTTGTTTTTGCAGCAGCTCACTCTTTTTTTCAAGCGCCATGGTAAGCATATTATGCTGTCCGTATTTTTTATAAATAAAACTGGCATCATCTAAAAAATGATTGACAAATAAATTATTTACCGAAGGTTTATTTTTAATTAAATTAAATCCTTCCAGCAGCCATTGCATTGCCTGTTCGCTTTTTTGCAGGATAGCTTCGGCATTTGCCAAACCGCCATAGTTTAAAAGTTCCACATCAAAATCGCCACTTTGTTTTGCTGTTATTACAGACATGCGGTAATTGTACAATGCAGAATCTGGTTTATTTGATTTTAAAAAAGCATTACCCAAATTATGATAAGCTACTGCAATACCTCTCTTCCAGTCTATTTGCATGGCAAGCTGCAGCGAAATACGGCTTAAATAAATTGCACTGTCGTAAACCTCCATTTTTTCATAAGCCTCTGCCATATTACCATACAAATGATGCGGCTTGGTAAGACTTAAATAATTATTTGGATAAGGTGGCTGTTTAGTAAAATTTATTCCTTTTTTAAAATAAGGAATTGCTTTGCGGTTACTGTCGAGATTAATATAAAACAATCCAATAAAATTATAGGCATCTGCCAGTAATAAACTGTCGTGCAATGTTTGTGCAATAGCAAGTGAGCGTTCCGATTCCTGCAAACCCAACCGCTGCAAACCATTATAATAATACACTTCGGCCTGGCGGCTGGATAAGAAATAACTTGACAGAGAAGGTTCTTTAAAAGGTAAAACGGCTGAAATTTTATTTAACCATATTTGAGCAGAATCATATTGATCTATCTCCATAAAATTATCTGCAATGGCAAAATATATTTTTATGTTTTTATCTTCCGGTTTAAGATTTAAAATTTCGTTTTTTAATGAATCAATCGTTTGGGAAATAGTTTGGCTGTGAATTTTACTACTGCTAAAAAAGACAACTGCTGTAAAAAGCAGGCGGTAAAAAAAATTCTTTGCAGGTTTAAAATATATCATGTGTGAATTTAAAAAATAAGGTTTGTATGATTGCTAAACAGTCATAAAAATTTTTGCAGGTTAAACATTGCCGAAATAGTTGTACCCATACCGGCAGTGCTTTCAATATTAAATTTACCTTCCAGTTCTTCTGTTCGCTGGCGCATGTTTACAAAACCATTGCCCTCTTTTATTTCTTTAAATCCTATACCATCATCTGTAATAGATAACAAAAGCGATTCCTCATCTGCAGTAATTATGATGTTGCAATTTGACGCCTTACTGTATTTGCAAACGTTATTTAATGCCTCTTTAAATATCAGCCAGCAATTTTTTTGCGCCTTTATACTTAACCGTGGCAATTGCTGTGGCAGTGTTACAGCAAAATGCGGTGCAATACTTGCAGATGAAAGTATTTGAATGCCTGTATCCTGCATTCTTTTAAAAATAGATTCCGACTGGCCGTAATTAGTTTGCAGCGACCAGATAAGATCAGTAGTATTTTCCATCAGCATTGCAGTGTTATCTTTTATTTTATCAAGATATTCGTTTGCTTTTGCTGTATCATTTTCTATATACGAACTAACCACTTTTGAATAAATACTTATGCTGCTGAGTGTGCTGCCCATATCATCATGCAAATCCCGTGCAATACGCATTCTTTCCTCTTCTCTTGTTTCGTACACGGCTTTCATTTTTTCAAGTTCTTTCTGCTGCAGCTCCGCTTCCGATTTTAATAATTGTTTTAACGAACTTTCTTTTTGCTGATACTCCTGCCGTATTAAATAACCCAGCGCTGCCGAAAAAAATATTACATCAATATAAAAAGAAACCAGCAGCCAGTGAAAAGGGCCCAGCCCAAAATATTTTACTCCCAATATCATGCTCACAGAAGATAGCACCCCAAAAAAAATCATGGATACTGCAGCAGTAAAAAGGTATTTGTAATACAGGCTTTTCTTTTTCTGCCATAAAATAAGTACAAATAAAAGCCCAAAAGTAAGCAGGTATATCCTTATGGCTATTTTTAAAACTGTTACCGCCACCTGAAAATTTGTAAAGGCAAGCAAAAGAAAACAATAAATTAAAATTACAGGAGCATTAATACTGTAGAAATACCAGGCATATTTGTAATCTGATTTTTTCAAAAAAACCGCCTTACATAAAAAGCGCACATAAAACATAAAGCTCAACATTTGAAATATTTCATCCCAGCGGTAAGGGCTTTTATAAAAATCTAACCGGGTTATTTCAAAATAAAGATCTACACGAAATAAAAGATAAAAAAGTAACACCCATAAATACTGGCTGTAATAATTAAGCAGGCTTTCCTTTCGGTGCAGGTATAAAATGGTATGATAAACCGCAGCTAAAAAAATACCGCCAATGCAGATAAATAAAAAAATATGATTGTTGTAACTGTACACACGGTTAAGATAAATATATTCCCCGAATATATTTTGCTGTATTTTAAAAGACAATTTTTAATTGAAAAATTTTAAGATGGTTGCAGCCACTATTCCTGCGGTTTCAGTTCTCAATCTTGTCTCGCCTAATGCAACAGGTATAAAATTATTTTGCAAAGCCAGTTCAATTTCATTTTTTGTAAAATCTCCTTCGGGGCCAATGAGGATTAGTTTGTTGGTTGATTGGTTTATTAGTTTATTGGAAAATGGCTGTTTATTATTTTCATCTTCGCAATGAGCAATGTATTTTTCTGTATTTGCCCATTTTCCTATTGGCACATTAGCATATTTAACAGGCTCCTGCAATACCGGCAACCAGCACTGCTGGCTTTGCAGCATGGCGCTTACCAAAATGCTTTTCATCCGTTCCATCTTAAAATTTGTTTTTTCTGTGCGTTCGCAGATGAGTGGAATAATTTCTGTTACGCCTACCTCTGTAGCTTTTTCTAAAAACCATTCGAAACGGGTAGTGTTTTTTACAAGAGAAATAGCAATGCTGATGTCTGATGTCTGATTTTTGATATCTGATTTTTTTATAACAGTTACTGCACATTTTTTTCGGTTATCGTCTGTTATTTCTGCAGTAAATAAATTGCCTTTGCCGTTAGTTAGTTGTAATTGCCCGCCGTTTTGCATACGCAACACCTGCACAATATGTTTGCTGGTAGCTTCATCCAGCACAACACTAGTACTTGATGCAACTAAATCTTCTTTATAAAAAAAAGGTAAGGCCATAATGCAATTTAAGATTTTGGATTGCCGATTTCAGATTTTCATAAAATTGAACCTGTTTTACTTTGTAGTTTTTTATGAAAATAAAAATGGAGAATGAATTTTATATTGTCATTCTCCATTATCAATTATATCATTATATCAAACTTTAGTCTTCTCCATAATCAGTTCCCCCTCATCCTGAGCGTAGCCGAAGGGCAGGGGGCGGAGGGGGTTAAAACGGTGCCTCATCATCAAACTCTCCATCATTCATTTTACTTCCTTTTTGTATATACAGTTTTGCTCCATCGCCACCATCTAAGCCTGCAACAGGTTTCCAGTTGCCGCCACCGCCTGATGGTGCACTGCCGCCACTAAAGTCGCTGCCACCTTCATCTTCAATAAATTTTTGTATGTGCAGTAAGGCTTTTAATTTAACGGTATCTAAACTGCCATTACGGTGCTTGGCTATTTTTACATATGTTTCGCCTTTGTTGCTTTCGCCAAATTCGTTGGCGGTAATATCATAATATTCGGGGCGGTATAAAAACATAACCATATCAGCATCCTGCTCAATAGCACCCGACTCCCTTAAATCACTTAACTGCGGAATTTTGTTGCCTTCTTTTCTTTTTTCTACTTCCCTGCTTAACTGAGAGAGAGCAATAATAGGTACCTGTAACTCTTTAGCCAACCCTTTTAAATCTCTCGATATTTTACTTATCTCCTGCTCCCTGTTACCATTCCTGTTTTCTCCTGCGCCACTCATTAATTGTAAATAGTCAATTATTATTAACCCTACATTATGTTTATTTTTTAACCTCCGGCATTTTGCCCTCAGTTCAAAAATATTTAATGCAGCAGTATCATCAATAAATATTGGTGCTTTGCTCAGGCGTTCAATACCTCTTTTATACAATTGCTTCATTTCATGTTCTTCTAATTTTCCCCGTGCAATTTTCTCTAACCATATCTCACTCTCGGCGCTCAATATACGCTGTACCAATTGGCTGCTGCTCATCTCCAAACTAAAAAAACCAACCGCTGTAGGTTTAGTAGGGTGCAATGCCGCAGTACGGGCAAGATTTAATGCAAAAGCAGTTTTACCAACAGAGGGCCTTGCAGCCAGTACAATTAAATCGGTAGGTTGCCATCCATAAGTTAATTTATCTAACGATGCAAAACCTGTGGGCACGCCGGTAATATCTTCCTGCCGGTTACGCATATCCTCAATACGCTGAATAGTTTTTACCAAAACGGTATCAATGCTGTCGAAGTTTTTACGCAGATGACTGTTGGTAATTTCAAATAATTTTCCTTCGGCTTCATCCAGCATATCAAAAACGTCGGTACTGTCTTCGTAAGCATCACCAATAATTTCGCCGCTTATTCTTATTAATTCTCTTTGAATAAATTTTTGTAAAACAATTCTGCTGTGGGCATCAATATTGGCAGAGGAAACTACCGCATTGGTAAGCCTGGTAACAAAATAAGGCCCCCCAACAATATCCAGTTCTTCCCTGAATTTTAATTCTTCCACCACCGTTAATAAATCTATCGGTAAACTTTTTATGGCCAGGCCCTGCATGGCTTTATAAATGCGCTGGTGGGCATCTACATAAAAACATTCAGGTTTTAATATTTCCACTACGGTATCGAATGCACTTTTTTCCAGCATTATTGCTCCCAAAACTGCTTCTTCCAGCTCTTTTGCCTGCGGCGGCACTTTACCATACATCATAGAAGTAAGGTCGGGTGGCGATTTACGGCGTAGTTTTTTATCTTTATTATAGTTAGTAAGTTCCATGTTAAGTTTGCTTGTTTAGGTTGTTCTTTTTCGGGGCGGCTAAGATAAATGCAAAATCCTTTTAGTTTATTAACATTTAGTAATTCTACTATTGCTATATTCATTCTCCACACCCAATTCACATACAAATGTACTTTATTAACGGGTTATAAACAGGGTTGTTAACATATAAAAATCAACATTGGTGGTATTATATTGTAAGATATCAACAACAATATTTTACAATTTTATTTTTTCTACACCACCACTTTTTTTTACCCACTTGTAAAAATCAAACTTAATTATTAGTTTATGTTCGGCCTTAAAACATCAAACGTTTTTAATTACTGTTTTTCAATATTAGGTTCGGGTTTTAAAGCATTCGGGTGCATTTCAAATTGTCGCAATATTTTTTCCACGCAGAGAAAATGTGGTGTTTGGCCTGGTACTTTAGCTATAATTTGAAATACACCCCAACCTTCAGTTGGTAATAACTATAGAAGCAAAAAAACTATCTTTGCCCAAATTGAAAATAATAATATTTTAAATGACGATAAGTTATAACTGGCTGAGTGAATATTTACCCGAAAAAATTGAAGCGGAAAAATTAAGTAAAATTTTAACCTCTATTGGGCTTGAAGTAGAGAGCATGGAGCCTTATGAGGAAGTTAAAGGAGGATTAAAAGGGCTTGTAATTGGCGAAGTAATGGAATGTGAAAAACATCCCGATGCAGATAAATTATCGTTGACAAAAGTTACTATCGGCATTGGCGAGCCATTACAAATTGTTTGTGGTGCACCCAATGTTGCGGTGGGGCAAAAAGTAGTGGTGGCAACAATTGGCAGCACCATTTATCCATCTGCCGGCGAGCCATTAACAATGAAGAAGGCAAAAATTCGTGGTGCCGAAAGCAATGGAATGATTTGTGCTGAAGATGAAATTGGCCTTGGCCAAAGCCACGCCGGTATAATAGTGTTACCAGTCGATGCAAAAGTAGGAACCCTTGCTGCAGAATATTTTAATACTTACAACGATATTATTTTTGAAATTGGCTTAACCCCCAACCGTATGGATGCCATGAGCCATTTGGGTGTGGCAAAAGATGTGTGTGCTTATTTATCGCATCATTATAAAAAAGATACTCATGTAAAATTACCTTTTAAAAATAATTTTAAGGCTGATAATCAAAATTTAAAAATTGATGTAACCATTGAAAATGCAAAAGCCTGCCAGCGGTATAGCGGTGTTACCATTACCGGCGTTACCATTGCCGAAAGCCCAAAATGGCTGCAGCAAAAATTAAAAAGTATTGGCCTTCGCCCTATTAATAATATTGTTGACATTACTAATTTTATTTTACACGAAACCGGCCAGCCGCTGCATGCTTTTGATGCAAACGAAATTACGGGGCAAAAAATTATTGTAAAAAATGTTGCTGCTGCAACACCATTTATTTCATTAGATGAAAAAGAAAGAAAACTACATGCAGAAGATTTAATGATTTGTAATACAGATTCGCCTATGTGTATTGGAGGTGTGTTTGGTGGCTTGCACAGCGGTGTAACTGCTTCAACAAAAAATATTTTTTTAGAAAGCGCATGGTTTAATCCGGCAACCATCCGTAAAACATCTTTGCGCCATGGCCTGCGTACCGATGCAGCTGCCCGCTTTGAAAAAGGTGTTGACATCAGCAATACCGTAAATGTACTTAAACGGGCTGCCCTAATGATAAAAGAAATTGCCGGTGGCGAAATTGCCAGCGATGTTATTGATGTATATCCCGACCCTAAACAAAAAACAGAAGTAGGATTAAAATATCATTACTTAAAAAAATTAAGCGGCAAAAATTATCATGGCGATACTATTAAAAACATTTTAACCAGCCTTGGTTTTGAAATGATAAAAGAAGGCATGGACGAACTTTTTGTAAAAGTGCCTTTTAGTAAACCCGATATTACCATTGCAGCAGATTTAGTAGAAGAAATAATGCGTATTGATGGATTGGATAATGTGGAGATACAGCAAATGATAACCATTGCCCCGGCAGTGGAAACACTGGCGCATGAAACCATTTACCAGGAAAAAGTGTCAGCATATTTAGTGGGCCTTGGCTTTAATGAAATTTTTACCAACAGTATTACCAACAGCGCATATTTTACGGAACAAATATTGCAGGGTACTGTAAAAATGATAAATAATTTAAGTGAAGAGTTGAATGTAATGCGGCCATCGATGCTGGAAACCGGTTTAGAAACTATAACGCACAATTTAAACCGCAAAAACAGCAACCTGCTGTTTTTTTGAATTTGGTAAAACTTATTCAACAGATGGTATTGGCAGTTATGCCGAAAAAAATCATTTAAGTTTGTTTGTTACCGGTGCTAAAACCGAAACAGCATGGAATAATAAAATACAAAAAACAGATTTTTATTTAATAAAAGGTGTTATAGAAAAAATTGCAGCAGTAACAGGTTTATCAATAAATGAATTGTTGATTGAAGAAAATGAAAAATTAAACAACGCCGTTACTGTAAAAATAAAAAATGAACCTATTGCTGTAATTGGCGAAGTAAATAAAAAAACAGCCGACAGATTCGATTGTAAACAACCTGTTTTTTATGCTGATGTTGATTGGGATAAATTAATGCAGCTAAATAAAAAGAACACAATAAGTTTTAAAGAAATTTCAAAATTTCCGGCAGTGCACAGGGATTTAGCCATTGTGGTGGATAAAAGTATTTTATACCGGCAAATTGAAAAAACAACTTTTGCTGCAAAAGTTAACAAACTAAAAAATGTTAGTTTGTTCGATGTTTTTGAAAGTGAAAAATTGGGTGCCAATAAAAAATCGATGGCGGTTAGTTTTACTTTTTTAGATGAAGAAAAAACAATGACCGATGCAGAAATTGATGCCATGATGAATAAAATAATTGGGGCGTATGAAAAAGAGCTAAATGCGGAGATAAGGAAATAAGAACCCCTATCCCCTAAAGGGGGAAACGGAGAAGATTAGCTTAATAGATTATGTACTTTGATAAAAGAAAAGAATTTTAAATTTTAATACTGTTACAAAGTCCCCTTCAGGGGATTTAGGGGCTTGGTTTTTTATGTCCGATCTTCAATCAAATATTAAACGCATAACCGATAAACTTCAAAGAGTATTGAAGCTGTACCAGCAATTGCAAAAAGATAACGAAAGACAAAGTAAAATAATTAAGGAGCTGCAGCAAACAAAAGAAAGTAATAATCAAACCATAGCAAACCTGCAGCAACAGGCAGATATATTAAAAGCCTCTGCAGGGCAAATGGCTGCACATGATAAAAAAGCTTTTGAAAAACACATCAACAATTACATTAAAGAAATTGACAAATGCATAGGCCTGCTCAGCGAATAAATTATACCCTTTTAACTAATTTTAATAACTGATCGCCTTCGGTATTACTCAGCTCTAAAAAATACCTGCCATAGGGCAAATCATTTAAACCCCGCCAGTTAAAATACTTTTGGTTGTTACGCTGTGTAGTTTCTAATGTGGAGCAAACTTCTCCTTTGTCGTTTTTTAAAACAAACTTTAAGGGATTGGCCGAAATTTTATCCCACTCTATAGTTAAGGAGTCGGTAAAAAAGGCTTGTTTAATTTTGGCAAACATGCTTGAATCGTTTTTAAGTCTAAATGGTAAAAAAATAAGCTTGCTTCAGCGGGGTATAAATTACAGTTACCATTTTACTTAAAAAACAGCAGGGCAGTCAATTTTGAGTTATTGAAAAATTGGTGCTTTCTTTGGTAAGGGGTACAAAATAATACATTAATTTTAATTATGCAAGAGCTGATACCAATAAATATTGTAATAGGCGACAGAAACTACCGCATTAAAACCGAGAGTGCCGACGAGGAATCGGTACGCCGTACCCTAAAAACCATCAACGATAAAATAATTGAGTTTAAAACCCAGTTTGCCGGAAAAGATATGCAGGATTATATAGCTATGGTACTTATTTGGTATGCCACCCAGGCATCTGCCAATAACAGCAACCCTGCATTAGAAAATGAAGTTACCGAAGCGCTTTTAAAAATAGAAGGGCAATTGGATAAAGCATTATAAAAATTTTCCGGAGTTATTATGCTTAGGCAACGAAATAGTAAATATCGTACCCTCATTTACTGCACTTTTAATTACAAAATTGCCATTGTTCGATTTTACAAAATCTCTGCAAATAATTAACCCCAGGCCTGTGCCGGTTTCTTTATTGGTGCCAAGTGTTGTATAATACTCGTTATTAAAAACTTTGGTAATAGCCTGTTCGGTCATTCCAATTCCATTGTCTTTTATATAAATATTAGTAAAATCGCCTTTCTCTTCTGTAAAAATTTCTATAGTTCCGCCCTTTGGTGTAAATTTTACGGCATTAGCAACCAGGTTACGCAAAACAATTTTTATCATTTGGGCATCTGCATAAACATATACGGGTGTTAAAATATTATTTAGCAGTGTAATATTTTTTTTACCAGCCCTGTTTAATAAATGTTTAAAGGTGGTGGCTGTAATTTCTTTTACATCAATACGCTCAATTGCTATCCTGCTTTCTTTAAATTGGTCTCTTCCCCAGTTAAGCAGGTTTTCCATTACCTCGGCACAGTTATCAATTTCATTACTTAACTCGGGCAGCTCATTTATCAGTTCTTCTTTTGTAATATAGCCCAATCTTAATGCTTCAAAAATATTTTTAAGTGCATAAATGGAAGTACGCAGGTCGTGAGATATTACAGAAAATAATTTTGTTTTTACCTGGTTAAGTTCGGTTAACTCCTGTGTAGTAGTTTCCAGGTGTGCGGCCTGCATGTTCAGTGTTTCATTTTTTGCTTCAATCTCAATATTCCTTTCTTCCAGCACTTTGGTTTTTTCTTTTACCGATTTTTCGTAAACCCATACCTGGTATTTAATAAGATACATGGTAGAAAAAAACATTAAAAAAGCAACGAGGTAATTAAAAATGGTAAGATAAAGATTAGCTGCATTCGTCAGCCTGTAATTAAATCCTTTTTGAAATATAAAATGTATCACTAAAAAAAACACCAAACAATATAAAAAAGCGATAATGATATTTTTTAGCTGGTTTAAAAAAAAGAAACTGAACATCATATAAAGCAAAACAAAAATATCCATACCATTATCGTTGGTGGCCCAGCTCACCAATGCAAACAAGGGCGGCACTAAAAAAAACGAACTTATAGTTGCAGTTCGAAAAAGTTGTTTATGCATCACCCACATCATACATAAAAAAAATGTACACAAAGCAAAATTTATTAATAAAGCTGAAAGGCTAAAAAAACGTGGAGTAAATAAAGAAATATAAAAAAACCGCAACAGCGATAATAAAAATGCCAAAAAATTGAGCTGATTAAAAACTAATACCCTTTTTTTTATATACTCAGGCAGGTTTTCATCATAACCAATTTCGGCTATTTGTTGTTGTATACCACTAATAAAACGCATTTTCTTTGGGTTGGAGGCAAAAGGTTAACGAATAATATTTACATGATATTACAAAATAAATATTTATTTCTATAGCATTTCTGTGTTTTATTTATCACTAAACTCCTTTATAAGCCTCAATACAGGCTCTTAACTCCCAACAAATTTCATATCTTCGCTAACTAACTATCTCATTTATAATTATGAATGCAGAGAGAATATACAACATTGAGAACCGTTTTAAACCAAAACAATTAAATGGAACCGACTATAATTTACATCATCATTGGCATAGCTGCACTTATAATTGGCGCTGTACTGGGTAAACTTCTTTTTGCCAAAAACACTAAAAAACAGGTAGCGGAAGCTGAGCAACAGGCTCAAAAGATCGTTGCCGATGGCCAGTTACAGGCCGAAAATCTTAAAAAAGAAAAACTTTTAGAAGCTAAAGAAAAATTTGTACAGCTTAAAGCCGAGCATGATAAAGAGGTTTTGCAGCGCAATCAAAAAATTATTGAAGGCGAGAGCCGGATCAAAGCAAAAAGAACAATCTATCAATCAAAAAGACCAAAATCTTGAAAAACAGATTAAGGACAATGAAGCCATAAAAGAAACGCTTAACCGCCAGATTGAAGTAGTAAACACCAAAAGAACGGAGCTGGAAAAACACCAGGAAGAACATATACGCCGCCTGGAAAAAGTGGCCGGCCTTAGTGCCGAAGATGCCAAAGCGCAATTAATAGAAAGCTTAAAGCAGGAAGCGCAAACTAAAGCCATTGCCATACAGCAGGAAATTATTGAAGATGCTAAATTAAAGGCCAATAAAGAAGCCCGTAAAATTGTTATTCAAACCATACAGCGTACTGCTGCAGAAGCGGCAATTGAAAATGCCATTACAGTTTTTAATTTAGAAAGTGATGAAATAAAAGGTTCTATCATTGGCCGTGAGGGTAGAAATATCCGTGCTATTGAAGCTGCTACCGGTGTTGATCTAATTGTAGATGATACCCCCGAAGCAATTGTACTTTCTTCTTTTGATCCCTTACGCAGGGAAATTGCCCGTTTATCTTTACAGCGCCTAGTTGCCGATGGCCGTATTCATCCGGCACGTATTGAGGAAGTGGTGGAAAAAACTAAAAAACAATTGGATGACCAGGTAATGGAAATTGGCGAACGTACAGCAATGGAACTGGGTGTGCATGGCCTGCATAAAGAATTGATAAGAATGGTGGGCAGAATGCGTTTCCGTTCCTCTTACGGCCAAAATTTATTAATGCACAGCAGGGAAACAGCTAATCTTTGTGCTATAATGGCCGCTGAGCTGGGCATGAACCCTAAACTGGCAAAACGTGCCGGTTTGTTACATGATATTGGTAAAGTACCTGATGAAGAAACTGAATTAAGCCATGCTTTATTAGGAGCAAAACTGGCTGAAAAATATGGTGAAAACCCTGCAGTAGTTAATGCCATTGGTGCCCACCACGATGAAATGGAAATGCAATATGTTATCTCCCCAATTATTCAGGCTTGCGATGCCATTAGTGGTGCAAGGCCAGGTGCAAGGCGTGAAATAATGCAGCAGTACATTCAGCGCATTAAAGATCTGGAAAACATGGCTTTAGGTTACACAGGGGTAGAAAAAGCCTACGCCATACAGGCCGGCAGAGAGCTTAGGGTAATTGTAGAAGCTGATAAAGTAACTGATGGTGACAGCGAAAAATTAAGTTTTGAAATAGCCCAAAAAATTCAGACAGAAATGACTTTTCCGGGCCAAATTAAAGTAACGGTAATCAGGGAAAAGAGAAGTGTAAATGTGGCGAGGTAGTTAAAAGTTTATGGTTGAAAGTTAAACAGCCTTACATTCAAATAATAATATAAAAAACCGGCAGCCTTAGTGCCGGTTTTTTGTTGGCTGATAAATAAAATAGACTCGAATTAAAAAAACTTTCATCTTTCAACCATCAACTTTCAACTTTTTCTCCTACCTTTGCCGTCCGTAAAAAATCAAGATTATGAACGCAATAGCATTTGTTCATGAGCAGTTGACAACAATTCCAACGCTTCCAAAATTTAAAGCAGGTGATAACATCACTGTTAATTATAAAATTGTAGAAGGTACCAAAGAGCGTATCCAAAGCTTTAAAGGCGATGTGATTAAGCGCCAGGGTGTAGGTGCTACTGCATCATTTACAGTACGTAAAATGAGTGATGGCGTTGGTGTTGAACGTTTATTTCCCATATATTCTCCTAATATTGAGAGTATTGTTTTGAATAAAGTAGGTAAAGTTAGCCGTGCTAAATTGTATTACTTACGTGACAGAAGCGGAAAAAGTGCCCGTATCAGAGAAAAAAGAATGGCTGTTGCTAAATAAAGCAGCTTAAAAAATTTATATACAACGCAAAAATTTTAACTAATTTTTGCGTTTTTCGTTGGATATTGGCCTTTTTGGTATAATTATTGCGAAATAAAATCAAAATCACAATACTTCTGGATAGAACTTTTACCCCGAACAATTTACTGATTTCTTATTTTTTTAAACCGTAAACCCATTCTATCATGAGAAGGATTGTGTTATTCTTTGTGGCTATTATTTCAATTTCTTTTTTAATTTCCTGTGCCAGTGGCATTACTACCGAGCAAGCTGCTAATGGTAAAGCCAGGTGTGGCAAAAGTTACATCCGTTAATATTTTTTATTTTGCTAATGCTGTTAACCGCAGGTTAATAATGTTATATTATTTGCTCTAATAAGTAAATAATTGATTTATCTTTGTTATCTAAATTTTTATTATGTTAGTTTCAATTTTAAATAATATTTTATTATTCTCTATGCCCGGTGGCGGTGAGTGAGATATTAATTATTGTA
The DNA here is from genome assembly GCA_963741535.1 of uncultured Chitinophagaceae bacterium. Taxonomy (GTDB): domain Bacteria; phylum Bacteroidota; class Bacteroidia; order Chitinophagales; family Chitinophagaceae; genus Ferruginibacter. Next base: position 226,612 of record CAVUIP010000018.1, on the reverse strand, counting down.
GTGGTGTTATTAATGTTTGGCGGTAAAAAAATACCTGAATTAATGAGAGGTATTGGCCGTGGAATGCGTGAGTTTAACGATGCTAAAAATAATGTGAAGAGTGAAATTGAAGAAGGCATGAAGGAAAAAGAAACCAAGCAGCAATTACCACAACAATAATAAAAAATTATCAAATTAATATTCGGCTGAAGTAATTCCTGGTTAATTCCGGAACGGCTTCAGCCGATTGTTATATTTACTACCCAAGCCTTTCTACTTTAATGACAGCATTAAGCAGTATACAAGCACTATCACAAAAAACTTACTGCCAGCAACTATACCTGTGTTGATACTGTAAACTATTATCTTACAAAAATTGAAGAAAAAAAACACCTTAATGCTTTTACAGAAGTATATGCTGCAGAAGCTTTGCAAAAAGCAAGAGAACTGGATGATAAAAGAAAAAATGGTGAGCCGCTAAAAAAATTACACGGTGTGGTAATTGCCATTAAAGATGTTATTTGCTATAAGGACCATAAGGTTACCGCAGCATCAAAAATTTTAGAAGGCTTTACCAGCGTTTATACTGCTACAGCAGTACAACGTTTACTGGATGAAGATGCGATTATCATTGGCAGTTGCAATTGCGATGAATTTGCAATGGGCAGCACTAATGAAAATTCGGTTTATGGCAATGTATTAAATGCTCTAGATGAAACAAAAGTTCCCGGCGGCTCATCCGGTGGCAGTGCAGTGGCAGTGCAGGCCGGTTTATGTATGGTCAGTTTAGGCAGTGATACAGGCGGTTCTGTAAGGCAACCGGCAGATTTTTGTGGCATTGTAGGCATTAAACCAACTTATGGCAGCATATCACGGTATGGGTTAATTGCTTATGCTTCTTCTTTTGATCAAATAGGTATTTTTAGTAATAGCGTTTACGATGCTGCGTTATTACTTGAGGTAATGAGTGGTGCGGATGAGTTTGACAGTACAGCTCTGGCAATGGGCAATGGACAATGGGCAATAAGTAATGGAGAAATGGCAATGGGCAATGGGCAAGAGAATAAAAAATATAAGATTGCTTATTTTAAAGAAGCATTACATCATCCTTCTCTTGATAAAGAAATAAAAGAAAATATTTTAGCGCTTATTGATAAATTAAAATCGGAAGGGCATACGGTTACTGAAATTGATTTTGATTTGCTGGATTATGTAGTGCCTGCCTATTATGTTTTAACTACTGCAGAAGCCAGCAGTAACCTTAGCAGGTATGATGGCGTTAGGTTTGGATACCGAACCAAGAACAGTGTAAAAGATTTAACAGACTTTTATAAGCACACCCGCAGCGAAGGTTTTGGTAAAGAAGTGCAACGCAGAATAATGCTGGGTACTTTTGTATTAAGTGCCGGTTATTACGATGCCTATTTTAGCAAAGCCCAGCAGGTACGCAGGCTTTTAGCTGATAAAACCAAAGCCATTTTTGCTGATTATGATGCTGTTATACTTCCTACTAGCCCAACTACCGCTTTTACTTTTGGTGAAAAAACTGATGACCCGATTGCAATGTATTTGGCAGATATTTATACGGTTTTTGCAAACTTAACGGGGTTGCCCGGTATATCTGTTCCATTATTTAAGCATAGTAACAGTATGCCTTTTGGCCTTCAGATTATGACAGCAAAAACAGATGAACTAACTTTGCTGCAACTGTCGCAGCATTTGATGCAACATTATAAAACTTATCAGCATCTTAATAATTAATGAAAAATATTTTACTACTATTATTCACTGCATTTTTTCTTTTGCCCAAAACAAAGGCTGAAAATTTATTGAGTAATAATTTACAGCAGGAGCAATTACCCCTAACAGATACAACGGTTAAAGTAGAAAAAATAGAAGAAGAAATTATTGATGAAGTTATAAAAACAAAAGCACCACCTGCAAAAGATAAAGTGCAATACTTTAGCCAGGTTACTAAATATGGTTTTAAAAATTTATTTTCTAAATTCAGTTATAATCCAACGCTTTCTTATTCATCGCAGGTAAACCCCAGTGCTGACTGTTTTTATACAGGATTATATGAAAGCACATGGTAATTATCTTACCAAAATGAAAGGCTGGGGCCAGCCCTATTTTAATTTAATTGAAAATATTTTAAACCAGTATGGTTTACCGAGAGAATTAAATACATTGCTGTTATAGAATCTAATTTAAGTACTGGCGCAACAAGCCATGTAGGTGCAGGCGGCCCGTGGCAATTTATGCCCTACACTGCAAGAGATTATGGTTTAGTGGTAAATGGCTATTATGATGAAAGAAGAGATTATTTTAAAAGCACCCATGCTGCATGCCAGGTATTTACTTTCTTTATACAAACAATTTCACGACTGGCTTTTGGTAATGGCTGCATATAATGGCGGACCAGGAAGGGTGTACAGTGCTATTAAAAAAAGCGGCAGCAGTAATTTCTGGAACCTTCAATATTATTTGCCTGCCGAATCCAGAACATATGTTAAACGCTTTATTGCCACGCATTATATTATGGAAGGCAGTGGCGGTGTTACAACTGTAAGCAATCAAAATGGAGCTTTCGAAATGAATGGCTAACGGGCCCGGTGCAAATCCTTTTAATACTAAACCCCAGCTTACACCAGCAGAATTAGAAACTACTGCCACACAAGCTATTTCAGGTAAATACAATTCGTTAGTTATTGCTAAAAATCTTGCAATGGATATTGTGCAGTTCAACCGCTTTAACCCCGAGTTTGATTACATGATGACCAATAATGGCAATTATGATTTACGTTTACCGCAGGATAAAATGCAACTCTTTCAGGCCAATAAATATATTATATTAAATGAGTGTGTGCAAATTTTATTAGGCGATAATAATATTTCTACTAATCAAACTTTTTATCCGGCGGTTAAAACAAAAAAGGAAAAGAAGAAAGGGAAATAATTACTCCAGCACCTTCCTCATTGCCTCCGCCTTCAACAAACATTCTTCATATTCTTTTTCTGCATCGCTGTAAAAAGTAATTCCACCACCTGCCTGAAAAGAAAGATAATTGGTGGAAGCATTGTAAAATATACTCCTTATTACCACATTAAAATCAAAATCGCCTTCAGGGTTTATATAACCAATTGCACCAGAAAACAAACCACGTTTAGTTTGTTCATATTGTTCAATCAATTCCATCACTCTTTTTTTAGGGGCACCTGTCATGCTGCCCATGGGGAAAGTTGCTTTAATAATATCAATCCAATCTAATATCATTTTTTATTTCGCCGCTAACGGTACTTATCATCTGGTGCACCTGCGGAAAACTATATATCCCAAACAATTCTTCTACTTTTACAGTTCCTTCTTTACATACTCGCTTAAATCGTTTCGTACCAAATCTACCACCATTACATTTTCACTTTTTTCTTTTTCGTTTGCTGATAAATAGTTTTTGTTTTGCTAAATCTTTTTCTTCATTTTCTAAATCTCTTTTTCTGGTCCTTTTATGGGTTGAGAAATAATTCTATTGCCTTCTTTTTTTAAATACCTCTCCGGGCTGGCGCAAATACAAAACTTATCATTATGTTTATATAATGCAGAAAACGGATTGGGCGAAAGCTGTTATCAACTTATGATAAACCTGCAACGGATCAATTACTGCATCTTCTGCAAAAAATTCCTGGCAAAAATTTATTTCGTAACAATCGCCACGTAAAATATGCTGTTGCAGTTTTTGTATGGTATCAATATAAGCAGGTTTTGTAATCTTGTTTTTAATATTGATAGCAGCTTGTTTACTGGCAGAAATGATTGAAGGTTCGGACCGTATGGTATCAAAAACTTTCTGTGCATTATCATCACAAAAAATATGTACTTCTTTTTCGCTAAGTTTTAATACAATTTCGGGTACAAAAAAATGCATATCGTCAAATCCAATTCCATCAAAATTTGCAGAATGATAATTTTTCTGTTTCGTTTTTTAAATCGTAACCCAAATGGCCAAACAACCAGCCATTATTTTGTTTGTAAAAATGTTTTAATTTTTCAAATGCATTACCACTTTGCAGTGCAATATTTTTTTTACTTCCTACTGCCAGTAAACATTCAAAAGCTGGAGTGCTAAAATTATAATGCTGGTTATCCAGTAAACAAAAAATGTTGAACCGGTTTGCCCAGTTCAACATTTGTATTTTAAATTCATTAAAATTATTTATCTAAAAATTTCAGGAGTCTTATTCACAACTTTTATTATTCCTTTTCAAATTTTTACAAAAGTGTATTATTTGAAATTTCCAAAACACAAAGATAATTTAAGTTATAAAAGCTGTGGTTCCCTCCTGAGCGAAGTCGAAGGAAGAAGGTTAGGGGCTTCTAATAATCATCATCATCATCAAAACCTCCGCCACCGCCATCTAAATCATCAAGCCCCAAATCTTTAAAATCATCATCCATTTTCAAATCATCTTCCTCTCCTTTTGCTGGTTTTTTGCCGGTAGCTTTTTTCCCTTTCGATTTTGGTACATCAAACTCATCAAAATCCGGATCCCAATTATCTTCTTCTTCCGGTTTTTCCCAATCATCTGCTACTTCAACATCATCATCATCATCGTCATCATCGTCTTTACCTTTTTTCTTTGATGCACCTTTACCCTTTGCAGGTTTAATGTCTTCCATGTCATCATCATCTAAATCATCATCATCATCGTCATCAGTTTTCTTTGGCGATTTTTTTGCAGATGTAATTTCTGTTGCTGCAATTTTCTTTGCAGGTGTCTTTTTTTCTTTTTCGGATTTTATTGCCATAAATTAAACAGGTTATTACTGTAAAATTTGTACGAGTTTTTTACATTGCCAAAAATATTGGCAACTTTTTTAAATATTTTTTTAAGCTATTATAATTTGCTCTTTACCGGGGCCATTACTAATATATTTTACCGGCACTTTTAAAAACTTATTCAGGTAATCAATATAGCTTTTCATTTGCTGGGGAAGCTCACTAAAATCTTTCATTGCAGTAATATCTGTTTTCCATCCTTCAAAGCTTTTATATACCGGCTCAATATTAACCTTATTCATCTGAAAAGGCACATAATTCTTCTCTTCGCCATTAACCTTGTACCCATTACAAACTTTCAACTCATCTAAATTATCCAGAATATCTGCTTTTGTCATTATTATTTGTGTAACCCCGTTAATCATGCAGGCAAACTGTAATGCCACCAGGTCAATCCAGCCACAACGCCTTGGCCTTCCTGTGGTAGCTCCAAATTCGCTTCCTGTTTTCGTATCAACTCTCCTGTTTCATCATTTAATTCAGTAGGAAAAGGTCCGCTGCCCACTCTTGTGCAATAAGCTTTCGATACCCCAAATACTTCTTTAATTTTTTGCGGCGCTACGCCCAATCCAGTACAGACACCAGCCGAAATAGTATTGCTGCTTGTTACAAAAGGAAATGTACCAAAATCAACATCCAGCATACTTCCCTGTGCACCTTCTGCTAAAACTCTTTTGCCCTTTCTGAATTTTTTCATTAATAAAATATTCTCCATTTACAATTTTAAACTCTTTCAAAAATTCAATTGCTTCAAAAAATTCTTCTTCCCATGCACTAATATCTTCCTGAAAATTAAAACTCTCCAAAATTTTCTGGTGCTTCAGCCTTAGCTTAATGTATTCTGTTGTAAAACTTTTATCTAATAAATTTCCTACCCTTAACCCATTACGGCCTGTTTTATCCATGTAAGCCGGCCCAATGCCCTTTAATGTACTTCCTATCTTTTCATTGCCCTTGCTTAGTTCACTGGCTTTATCAATGGCACGGTGTGTAGGTAAAATTAAATGGGCACGTTCGCTTATGTACATATTCTTTTTATAATCTACCCCAAATGCAGCTACATTTTCACATTCTCTTTTTAGTGTAACAGCATCCAGCACCACTCCATTGCCTATCAGGTTAGTTTTATCTTCATGAAAAATACCGCTGGGTATCTGGTGCAGCACAATTTTTTTTCCATCCACATACAAAGTATGCCCTGCATTGGGCCCACCCTGAAACCTGGCCACCACATCATAATTTTTAGCAAAATAATCTACTATTTTTCCTTTTCCTTCATCGCCCCATTGCAGGCCTAATATTACGTCAACCATTTCCGATTTAAAATTTACCCCTATCCCCTAAAGGGGGAACAGAGAAGATTATGTTTAATTATTTTTTTGAAACGAGCAGTTGTTTTCAATTTAACATCGTTGTGTCACTCACTTGTACCGCATACCATTGTGCAGCTTTTACCTAAGCGGAGTAATGCAACCGTGTAAAAATAAATTGAAAATTAACAACCACCTAAAATGAATTGCGTTTGTTTGAAAGTTGGGGAGAAAAGAAATGGTTTATCGGTTAATTAGTTTATTGTAAGCAAACTTGTAAAGAAAAGTGCCTGAAACTTTATTAGCTCAGGCATTATTAATTATTAAAGTATCCATTAATTTACGCCACCTTAAGCATACTCAGCTTACTGGTGCTGAATTTACGCATGGGCATATTCTAGTGTAACTTCAAAAGTTTTTACTTTTTGAGAAGGGAGTTCATACATGGCATCGGTTAAAATACTTTCGCAAATACTGCGAAGGCCACGGGCACCTAATTTATATTCCAGTGCTTTTTCTACCATAAAATCATACACAGCAGGTTCAAACTTTAATTCAATGCCTTCAATATCAAACAAACGGGTAAACTGTTTTATCAAAGCGTTTTTGGGTTCTGTTAATATACTGCGTAATGTTATTGCATCTAATGGATTTAGATAAGTAACTACAGGCAAACGGCCCAGCAATTCCGGTATCAATCCAAAATGTTTTAAATCAACCGCATTTACAAAATGCAACAAATTATTGTGCTGGTATTCCTGCAATTCTTTATTTACATTAAAGCCAATGGCATTGGTATTTACACGGCGGGCAATAATTTTATCTACCCCATCAAAAGCACCACCGCAGATAAATAAAATATTTTGTGTATTTACTTTTATCAATTTTTGTTCAGGGTGTTTACGTCCGCCCTGTGGTGGCACCAATACTTCTGTGCCTTCCAGCAATTTTAATAAACCCTGCTGTACACCTTCGCCACTTACATCCCTGGTAATAGAAGGGTTATCGCTTTTACGGGCAATTTTATCAATCTCATCAATAAATACAATCCCTTTTTCTGCTGCATTTACATCGTAGTTACAAGCCTGTAACAAACGGCTCAGCATACTTTCCACATCTTCGCCCACATAACCAGCTTCGGTAAAAACAGTAGCATCTACAATTGCAAACGGTACGTTAAGCATACGGGCAATCGATTTTGCCAACAATGTTTTACCTGTACCTGTTTCGCCTACCATTATAATGTTGCTCTTTTCAATCTCTACATCATTTTCTATTTTTTGATTTAATCTTTTGTAGTGATTATATACCGCAACTGCTAAAATCTTTTTAGCATCATCCTGCCCAATAACATATTCATCTAAAAAATTTTTTATTTCAACAGGTTTTTTTACAGTAAGTTTATGGGTAGGTGTATGCGCATGTTTAGCATCGGTAGTATTGCCCAGCTCCTGTTCAATTATTTCTTCAGCATGCTCTACGCAGTTTTCGCAAATATGGCCATCTTGCCCTGCAATTAATATTTTAACTTCATCGCGGCTGCGGCCGCAGAAAGAACAATGTAATGTTTGTTGTTTTGCCATTATAGCTGTTATTAGTTGCTTTTACCGGACTGCAAATATACAAAAGCATTATGTAGAACGTTAATAAGCAGACAATATTATAGTGAAAAATGTTGCTTAAGCTTTATGCAGAAAGGCTGTACTATCAGTAATTACATATTTTTTTGCCTCTTAAATACCCTGAACCTGTTTTAAATGCTTTTGAAGCATTTGTTTTAACTGTCTTTTTACAATTGACCCCATTGTTTTACATTTTGAAAAATAGTTATTTTTAAAATGCTCATTCAGCTCATCCCTTAAAATTTTTACCTTATAATTTTCAGAAAGTTCATCATGGATCATAATATTCAATAATTCCATCAGCTGCTTGCGGCCAGCTATTACCCGGTACGCCATAGTGGTTCTTTCTTCTGTTTGATATTGTTCAATTACTTCAGGGCTAAGGTTTTTTAATACCAACTCTACGTATTCAAAATTCTCTTTATAAAATTGCGGCAGGTAAAGATTTTTTTTACCCTCGTAACATTGCTGATCAAAATCTATTGCCCTAAGCCGGTATTGATAATCTTCAATATCGGGTGTAATATCCACTACAAAATTATAACTCCGCATATCTCCCAATAACCTTGCAAAACAACGTTCGTTAAATTTTACAAACTCTTTTGCAATACGTATTTTATTAGTTTCGGGCAGCTTCATGTAATCCTGTAAAAAAATATCGCCGGGTATGCCGGGTATATGCTCTTCTACCAAAGTATTTTTATGGTGCAAAAAAGTAATGCGGTTGGGGGAAAGTAAATGCTCCAGCTCCAGCCCGTAAATTCTTGATGCATCGGCAGCTTTTACATAATAATGATCGTAATTATCATTTACTTTATTTTTTATCCGTATTCTGAAAGGTACGCTGTTTCCAAATTCACAAAAATCAATTCGTTCTACATCTAAGTGTTTTATATAACTGAGGTTTCCTTCTGTTTTAAGAATGGCGTAAGTTTTAATAAGCCCTTCTTTTAAAAATTCCATTTCTTTTAAATCATACACTGCATTCTCCCAGTGCGTAAATTTTCCATGTTTATCTTTTAACGAAGTGGCATAGCGGTAATTAAGCAAATCTTTATACACCATTGGCAATTTAATATCTCTGCCATAATTGTGTAAATAATGCTGCAAACCTTCACTTACTGGAAAAAGATCCTTTTTCATTAAAGGCCTGTCTGTTTCCTGGCTTAGTTTTGCATTTATAATTTCATTAAACTGCATAGTGTAAAGTTAAGAGGCGTTGGTGAGAGATTACACAGATTTTATAAGATAAAAAATGCTGCTCCATTTACAGAGCAGCATTATAAAATAGTTGTAAGATTATTTATTATAGTTTATCCAAAGTGCCATCTACAATACCATATGCAATAGATTCTTTTGCATCCATCCAGTAATCCCTGTCAAAATCTTTCATTACTTTTTCATAAGTTTGGCCGCAATTTTCAGCCAGTATTTTTGCACCCATTTCTTTAGTCTTTGCTATCTGCACTGCCATAATTTCTAAATCGGCACTGGTGCCCTGTCCGCCTCCGCTTGGCTGGTGAATCATTACTTCGCCATGAGGAAAAATAAACCGCCGGCCTTTTGTACCGCCACTTAATAAAATACTTCCCATGCTTGCTGCCATACCCATACAAACTGTACTTACAGGAGAGCTGATCATTTGCATAGTATCATAAATAACCATGCCGCTTACTACCATACCGCCGGGGCTGTTAATGTAAAAAGTTATTTCTTTTCCAGGGTCAATGGCTTCCAAATAAAGTAGCCTTGCAGTAATATCTTTTGCACTTTTATCATCTACCACGCCCCATAAAAATATTTTACGCTGTTCAATAAATTTTTTATCAAACTGCCAGCCACTCATCATTTTTTCCATCGGGTTTTCAGGCAATTCTTTTGGATTTTCATCTTCGTCATCGTTTCTGTATTGTTCTGCTGTATAAATTCATTTTTAAAAGTTTAGTGTTTAGAAGTTTAAGTTTAGAGTTGTGATCGCTGCAATCAATTTTTCAACCATCAACGTTTAACTTTATTATTTATCTTTTTTTTGTTTTCTCGGATTCATTACCAATACTTCATCCACCAAACCATATTCTTTTGCTTCGGTTGATGTCATCCAGTAATCCCTGTCGCAATCTGTTGCTACTTTTTCTACCGGCTGCCCGGTATGAAATGCAATTATTTCATACAATTCTTTCTTTATTTTTTTTATTTCATTCACCGTTATTTCAATATCACTTGCCTGCCCGCCTGCGCCGGCACTTGGCTGGTGCATCATAATACGGCTGTGCTTTAAGCGCTGTTCGTTTTCCTTTTGCACCTGCACACATTAAAACAGCACCCATACTTGCTGCCATTCCTGTACAAATTGTTGCAATATCAGGTGTAATAAACTGCATCGTGTCATACATTCCCAATCCTGCATAAACGCTTCCGCCAGGGCTGTTGATATACATTTGAATATCACGTGTTCTGTCTGTACTTTCTAAAAAAAGTAATTGTGCGGTAACAATATTAGCTACTTCATCACTAATGGGATAGCCTAAAAAAATTATCCTGTCCATCATTAACCTGCTGTACACATCCATTACTGCAACATTCATTGGTCTCTCCTCTATAATGTTTGGTGTTAGATTAGTTACATTATGCTTTATGTAACCATCCAGTACATTACTGCTTATTCCTTTATGCTTTACAGCATATTTTTCAAATTCTTTTCCAAAATTCATAGTTGTTTAAATTATTTATGGTTACAAATATAGTTGATAGTTGGTAGTGTTAAAGATGAAATCATTTTGATTAATCCCTGCTACGTGATTGGTAAATTAAAATATATTGCAAAAGCATTGCAACAGATGCTAATGCGGCTACTACATAAGTAAGTGCAGCCCATTTTAATGCATCTTTTGCTTTTTCATGTTCAGTATTAGTTGTAATATTGGCAGTATTCCATCCATTTTAATGCCCTTGCCGATGCATCAAATTCAACAGGCAATGTTATTACCGAAAATAATGTGCTTACTGCAAAAAGGATAATGCCTATAAGCAAAACGGTAGTGTTACCTCCTCCAAAACCAAATATTCCTAATCCTGCAATTATTACCCATTGAGATAAATTGCTGCTAATTTTTACTGCGGGCACTAACCTGCTTCTTAACATCAGCATAGAATATGCTGTGGCATGCTGTACCGCATGGCCACATTCGTGTGCAGCTACTGCAGCGGCTGATACATTTTTTCCTCCATAAACATCGGGGCTTAAATTAACTGTTTTATTAAGTGGGTTATAATGGTCTGATAAAAAACCGGGTACAGAAACTACCTGAACATCATAAATGCCATTTTGTTTAAGCATTTTTTCTGCAACTTCTTTTCCACTCAAGCCACTGCTGGTTGGTACTTTTGCATACGCTGCAAATTTACTTTTAAGCCTATATTGTACTATTGTACCCAGCACCATAAATATTATTGATACCAGAATAATTCCCATAATATAATTCTTTTTTAAAGCTGGGCAAAAAGCATTCCCATTTATTTACCTGCCAAAATTGCAAAACCAATAAAAAAAGTCCCCCGGAATAATCGGAGGACTTGAAAAAGGCAATATTATTTACCAGCAGTTTTATCTTATAACATCTGCTCTGCCCATTGCAAGCCGGTTGCCATTTACATCAACTACTTCAATCCAGTAAACACCTGTACCGTGGTTTCTTAAATCAATATCCATTCTTGCATAAGGAGCAGTAATTGGATAGGTTTTTGTTAATATCCTTTACCTCTTGCGAGTCATATACATTGATACCACGTGGTAAACCGGTATTGTTGATCAAACTGTAGTACCTAACCTGGAACTGGCCACTGTTATGGATTAGGATAGATAAATACTTTACCACTTACTGAATCGGTAATAGTACACTGCTTGGATGTATTGCTACAACCATTTACATCTGTAACCCTCAATATGTAATCACCCAATCCATCAACATCTACCACTAATGTGCTCCTATTGCGTTTGCTACAGCATTACCATTTCTTAACCAGGTGTAAGTAGCAGCTGCAGGCGCTAACAGTAGAAGATAATGTTGTTTTTAAACCAGGGAACATTTTCTGATGGCGATGCTGAAATAGTGATGTTGGTAATGGATTAACTGTTAATTTAACGGTCCTTGAATGATGAATCACGACAAGCTGCATGTACTGATACTGAGTCTTTGTAAAAATAACCATTCATTGATACAGGAGGAGCTGTAATGGTTAAAGTAGCAGTTTTAGCACCACTATAAACACCACCATTTACAACATCTGTCCATGTACCTAGCATTACCATTTTGGGTACTTACCTGCCAGTTATGGTTAACAACAGTACCCGAGCAGCAACGGTAAAGCTTGCTACTTTATCAGTACATACTGCTGCATTTACAGGTATAGCAGGGTTAAAGGTTATCGGCTGATTAACTGTAACCACTACAGTTCTTGCTGGTGAAGTACAAGCTGCAACTGCACCTGGAATCAAACTAACACTGCCAATAAACCCTCTTGGTGTAAAGGTTGGAGCTCCCGGAGCAGCAACACCACCGTATCCAATATTTGTACCGCTAATAATATCACAACCTCCGGCTGAGAATGTAAACGTTCCGGCAGCTAAAGTGCTAGTATGCAATATTAGCTGCAGCCACCAACTACACCCTGAATTGCAATACCATAGGTTGTGTTAGGAGGTATAATGAGATTTAAACCTGTTAAAAGTGGTTGAATAACAAGTGCCGTTGGCACAGTTAACTGTTCCTGTACCCAGTTGAGTCCATCCATTTGCAGCACTTATTGCTCCGGGAAGACCATTTATTGCTGAAGTTTTATAGAAAGCGGTTGCTGTTGTTGACCCTGTTGCCAGACAAGCGCTTGAAATACTCTGAAAGCGTTACCGGATAAGTATTATTATTTCTAACATTAAATGTAACCAATGCCTGACCGTTGCCAGTTGCAAAATTTGTTGTTGGCGTTACGGCTGCAGGTGGTAAACTATTTACAGTTACCTGGTAATTATAAACTCCTGATGGTGTTGGCTTTGCCCATACACTATCAACTGCTGTACCAGCAACATAAGGTGTAGTGCGTTTGCATCAGTAAATAAACCTGCAATCGGGCTCCATACTGCAGGTGCAGCTGGCACACCCTGATACATAAGTAATCGTCAGATGTCCATGAAGTTAAACATTCCAACATCTATTAAACCGTTATCAGCCATTGCAATTGTCCAGCCACCATTTGGAACCGAATATAAATCAGAGAAATTAGTAACATTAGCAACAAAACCGGTTGGGTCTCCAAAATTATAGCCGGGTGTTATTACACCATTAATTCTATCAGCTCTAAATGTTCCTGTAAAAGGTTGTGTTCCTGAACTTAAAGCAGCAGTTCCTGTAGAACTGATAACAGTATTGGTAAAATTATGCACCTGCATTACCTGTAGCTGTAAGGTTTCTGTCAAGATTTAAGATTTTTCCGTTCGGTGCTTTTAAATTAATTGACATATCACCTATATACAGTATGTGTAATATTCAGGTTAACCGAAATTGCTGAAATAACTGCTCCTGCAGGAATAGCAGATACATTTATAGTATGTGGTAAAGTTCCTCCCGGCGAATTATCTATTATCGGAATGGCTATTGTTCCAGATGAGAAAGAAACTGTTGTTGTTGTTGAAGAAGAACTCTTCAATTTAACTGGCTATTATCGCCTATACACATTGCTACAGGATTAGGTGTGACTGTTGGTGCTGGCGGTGTGTAATTTACTAGAACAGCTGTAGTTCCAACGCAACCTGTTGTTGCATCGGTACCAGATACTGTATAAGTTGTAAATGCTGGTAGGTGCAGCATAAACCTGGTTAGTTTGAGTACCTGCTATGTAAGGAATATTTGCAAGTGAATTAGTATATAAGCCAGTTGCAGGTGCCCATGTATAAGTTAATGGAGAACCTGTTGCACCCGGTGTTGTGTAATCAATTATAATAGACCATGATGTTAAAGTTACCTAAATCGCCAGGGCCACCAGCTGCCATAGCTAAAGTCCATGTCACCATTTGGAGTTGAATATAAATCAGTAAATGCTGTTGCATTTGATACAAACCCAGTTGGATTTTGAACTGTTGCCACCTGCTATAGTACCGTTAATTGAATCTGGTTTAAACGTACCTGTTATTGGTTGAGTTGTTACCTGAACTTAAAGCGGTAACACCTGCAGAACTTATAACAGTATTTACAAAACCTGTGTTGGGATAAGCGCCAGCTTGATTTGCTGTAGCACCTAAATATTTATCTAAAGCTAAGATTGAATTATTTGGAGCTTTTAGATTGAATTACATATCTCCACAATAAGTATGTGGCATATTAAAAGTTACTCTAACACCTGTAATTGTAGCATTTGCAGGAATACCTGTATACATTTATATTGTTGCTTGCACCTGCTGCAGTATTATCAGGTACAGCAACATTAATTGAACCCGAACTAAAAGTAGCTGTTCCTGGTACTGGAGGTGCTGATGAACCGGCAGTTAATAATGTACCATTAGTACCTGCTACACCACCACAAACCGGGCCGGGAGGAGTTACTGGTATAATTGGTAATGCTTTTACAGTTAATATGGCCCCGTTAGAAATTGCTGCGGGGGTACATATACCACTAATTACACAGCGGTAGCGGTTATTATTCATTGCAGCAGCAACAGGGTTAATAGTAAGGTTAGCAGTTGTTACACCAGAATATGGAGCAGTATTACTAAGATCTGCATAAGAAGTACCGCCATTGTGTGCTTACCTGCCATTGGTAACTGATACCAGTACCTGTAGCAGTAACACTAAATGTTGCAGAAGTTATATCACATGCAGATACATTAACTGGCTGTGCTGTAACCCTTGGTCTTTGATTTACAGTAATTGCAATTGAAGTTGTTGCAGAACATCCACTTCCGTTAGATGCAACTACGGTATAAGTAGTGCTTGTGTTAGGTGAAGCCGCAACCGGATTTGTATTGGTAGCATTAAGCCCTGTAGCCGGAGACCACACATAAGTTAAGCCTGGTATAATTCCGGTAGCTGCAAAAGTTATACTAAATCCGCCGTGATATACTTCCAATATCTCCACCAAATCATCCACAACAAACAATTTCCAAACACCATTATGATTTCCGGTAAAGGAAGCCAGTGTTGGCGTTGCCTGTGTAATAGCACCAGGGCCAGGAGCTACCCATGTATCAGCCGCACCAATATTTGTTGGTCTGTATGTTCCGGTTGGATTAAATGTAGTATTCATTAGTGCTGTAGCAGCATCATCAAATGTAAAAGTTTGACCAGTTGCATCTGTTCCGCTTCCAGCATCTGACATTAACACTACATTTTGCCCGGTAGGTGACTGCAAAATAATATCAATATCACTTGGGAAAGTATGTGTTACCCCATTAATTGTAACCGATTTAACTGTTACACCACTTGTTGGTAAACCACTAACGGTAAGATTTGATGGATATGGTGCGCAATTCCACTTGTTCCTACGCCAGGAACAGTTATTGCCCCTGCAGAACTAAAGATATTTGTTGTTAAACCAACTGCTGTTAACAATGTTGGATCTCCTGCACACAGTGTTGTTGCCATTATCTGTAATTATTGTTAATGTTCCTACACCTGCAGCAATAAATGTTACAGTTGCAGTTGCAGAATATGCAGCAGAACAACCACTACTCTGAACTAAAGCCCTGTACAATGTAGTTTGGGTTATATTAGTAGCAGTAAGTGTAGTTGTAGTATTAGCTATAACCGTCCATGTTGTACCTCCATTAACTGAAGATTCCCACTGAAGGATATTTCCTACGCTTCCGGTTAAAGTAAGTGTTGTAGAATTTGGACCTGGGCAAACGTTAGTGTTTGCTGGTGTAATAGCACCTCCAGATGATAATGTAGTAATTGTTAAGGTTGCCACATTGCTGGTAGCAATCACAGGACATCCTGCCGAAGAGACTATACAACGGAATTGTTTACCATTATCACCGGCAACTGCTGTAAATGAATATACAGCGGCTGTTGCGCCGACTATTGGATTCCAGGTTGCACCATTATCGGTACTAAGCTGCCATTGGTATGATAATGCACCCCCTGCATTAGCTGTAACAGAAAAAGATGCAGTAGTACCAACGCAAACTGTTGAATTAGCCGGCTGACTTGTAATTTGAGCACCACCGCCAGTAATATTAAAGTTAACCATTCTTGTAGCCCAGTTACCAAAAGTACCTAAACCTGTTCTGTTATATTGACCGGTACCCCAAAAACTGTTGCCGGTAGGGTCAGTTTGAAGTGCATTATAATCTCCATACCTGTTAGTTCCATTTATTACCGTTCCTTCTATAACTGAGGTTTCAGGAATTGTCATTTGACCCAGCGGATCGCATGTAGTTCTACCTGTTAACCTGAATGAAGGGAATGCAGCCGGTGTACCCGGACCTGTTACGTTATATATTAAACCAATATCACCCAAAGCATTTTGAGCAATAGATCCCATAAAGCGATGGTTTCCGTCACCGGGAGCAAAAGTACCCTGTTGATACATACTCCAGTTACCGGCACCGCCTGTACGCCTCAACTCCCACCAGCGAATACCGCCGATACCGCTACCAGAATTGGTTGTAAAATTGGCTACCATAGATTCAAAGCCACCGAAATTTCTGTAACCTACTTTATGCATTAACTGACCATCTATACCCCTGATGGCACACCTCCGCCAGTTTGTGTAATACAGGCATTGGTTCCACACAAAGTTGAAGTAAATGGAGCCGATACTATACTGTTCATTGGGCTGATAACCGATAAAGCGGGTGTAGTAAAATTAGGAGTATATGTAAATGTAAATACACTGTCCACGTCTAATGGATCAGGTGTATCTGAATCATCCTGAAAGAATGTAAATAACCCACTTTGGTTTGATACTGCCGGACCTTCCTGATGAACAGGCAGCATTGTAAATGCACGGTTAGCAACGTTTGGTCCTACACTGTTATCAAATCTAAAGCTTACTACTGTTGCTGTAGCAGCACCTGCAATCATTGCAGCCCTGTCAAATGCAAATATAGAACTGCCCACATATCCAGGTTGAAAATCATGGGTGATGGCATAATAGGCATTGTGCCATACAGAATAATGTGGATAATCTGGAAAAAAAGCAAAATTATAAGAATAAATTTTATAAGCACCTGTAGGATCTGCCGTTACAGAAACTGCAAATCTCAAATCATTAGTATTCGAAAACTCTGTAAGTATCCACCTGTCCGCAATTTGGTCATACATTACTACAGGATCACCTGCTCCAGCAAGGCCAGTTATAGTACTTAAAACTGTTTGAGCCTGAACTTCTACGCCGGCTTTATTCCAGATTTTGAATAAAGATCCACTGCTATGGTTAATTATTTGTATAACGTGGTTTGGACCTACTGCAAGATTATTGTCGGATGGCGCAAAGCCTGTTGCAAACAGGCCATCAAAATTTTGATTAATTACTGCTGAAGCCGTCACTGAAGCAGGACTATTTCCAGTTTGCAATGCCATATCTTTTGCAATTTTGCTTGCAAAACGATTTTTTTCTGTATTAGTATATTTATCTTTTACAACTCCAATCACTCCAAACTCATCACGTGTTTTAAGCAATGGTTGCCCGTACATCGAACTCTTATCTATATCTGATAGTTTGGGAGTTGTTCGGATTAGTTTACCCACGATGGTGGTAAACTTAGGATTTTGCTGTGCAAATCCAAAGCTGGAAAACAGCATCAGCAACAACCCCGTAAAAAAAAGTTGGGTAAAATTTCTCATAATTAATAGTTGTTAGTTTTTGTAATTAGTAGCCTTTTAGTAATAGTTTGTAGTTTGAATTTTTAAGGGTAAGTTAGTTTCGGTTTTACAAAAAGGATTGTGCAGGATGTACTATAAATTGAGAATAACAATTAAAATATTGTTATTAAAATAAAATAGAAATGGAAAATTACATCTTTTTACATATTGAACCAACAATTTTTTATTGATTTTTTTTGTTGTAGAATTAAAATCCTTTTGAGGGTTATATAATTTATATAAAAAGCCGCCTTTTATTGTTAATGCCTGATCTTCTACATTAATAATATCTTTTCATATTAACGAAATACCTGTTTCTTATAATTAAAATTAATTTTGCATTTAGAGAAAATTATTATGATAGCAGTTTGTTTAAGATTATAAGAAAGGTGATTGATAGCTACATTTATGTTGAGTAACTTTTAAATTATCCTTATTTTTTTGACATTCCCACTATCTCGCCCTACCTTTGCACCCTGAAAAAATAAGCCTCATAATAAACAATTAATTGATATTTTATGGTAGAAATTAAACCTGATGAAATTTCGGCGATTCTTCGTCAGCAATTAAGCAACTTTAATGCCTCTGCAAGCCTTGAAGAAGTAGGAACAGTATTGCAGGTGGGTGATGGAATTGCCCGTGTATATGGCCTTAATAATGTACGCAGCGGCGAACTGGTTGAATTTGATAATGGTGTAAAAGCGATTGCCCTTAACCTAGAAGAAGATAATGTGGGTGTGGTATTGATGGGTGACAGCAGCGAAATTAAAGAAGGTGATAAAGTAAAACGTACCGGCCAGATTGCTTCTATTAAAGTAGGAGAAGGTATGAGCGGACGTGTTATTAATACATTAGGCGAACCAATTGATGGTAAAGGCCCGTTAAAAGGTGAATTGTACGAAATGCCTTTGGAACGTAAAGCACCAGGTGTAATTTTTCAGGGAGCCTGTTAAAGAGCCTTTGCAAACGGGTATTAAAGCCATTGATGCCATGATACCAATTGGCCGTGGCCAGCGTGAGTTAATAATTGGCGACCGCCAAACTGGTAAAACTGCTATTGCTGTTGATACTATCATCAATCAAAAAGAATTTTACGCAGCAGGTAAACCTGTTTATTGTATATATGTTGCCATTGGGCAAAAAGCAAGTACCATTGCCGGTATAATGAAAACATTAGAAGAAAATGGAGCAATGGCTTATACAACTATTGTTGCTGCTTCTGCTTCTGACCCTGCTCCATTACAATTCTATGCACCATTTGCCGGAGCTGCTATTGGAGAATTTTTCCGTGATACCGGAAGGCCTGCATTAATTATTTATGATGATCTTTCTAAACAGGCTGTGGCTTACCGTGAGGTTTCATTATTATTACGCCGTCCGCCGGGCCGTGAAGCATATCCTGGTGATGTATTCTATCTGCACAGCCGTTTATTAGAAAGAGCTGCAAAAGTTATTTCTAAAGATGATATTGCAAAACAAATGAACGATTTGCCAGAATCTATTAAGCATTTAGTAAAAGGTGGTGGTTCATTAACAGCATTGCCTATTATTGAAACACAGGCCGGTGACGTTTCTGCTTATATTCCTACAAATGTAATTTCAATTACCGACGGACAAATATTTTTAGAAGGTAACTTATTTAACGCCGGTATCCGTCCTGCAATTAACGTAGGTATTTCGGTTAGCCGTGTGGGTGGTAATGCTCAAATTAAATCAATGAAAAAAGTTGCAGGTACACTTAAATTAGACCAGGCACTTTACCGGGAGCTTGAAGCCTTTAGTAAATTTGGCGGCGATTTGGATGCTGCTACAAAAAATGTAATTGACAAAGGCGCAAGAAATGTGGAAATATTAAAGCAGTTGCAATACTCTCCTATGTCTGTTGAAAAACAGGTGGCTATAATTTATTTAGGTACGCAGGGCTTATTAAGAGAAGTAGCTGTTAAAAATGTAAAAGCATTTGAAGAACATTTTTTAATGGAAATGGATAATAAATATCCTGAAATTTTAGCCGAGTTTAAAAAAGGTAACTTATCTGATGATGGCATTAAAAAAGTTACCGAGCTGGCAAAGGGATTAACAGGACAGTACAAATAATAAGTAATATTTTTTATACGGAAGGAATGGTTTCAAGCTGAACAGGTTTACCTGCTTTTTGCAAAAGAATCATTCCTTTATATTTTCCCTTAAGCAGTATTTCATTTTCTACCTCCATTTTTTTGTACTTATAATTTTCTGTTTTAAATAATGGCTGGAGGTACAATTGCCATATATAAGTACCTTTTTTCCCTTTTATAACTGCATGTTTACCTTCATCTTTTTTTATTCCTGCATCAATACTATCCCGGGTTACAAGCTGGGTAATAATTAAATAACTTCTATTATTAAACCACGCTGTATCCCAAATAATGTTTTTAGCAGATGCTTCAACATACACTTGAATGGCAGTATCTACCCGGGCAGTTAATTCATTGCCATTTTGATCAACAGCAATATTGCCGGGGGTATGTTCTGTGTAAAAGCTATACACTTTTTTTACAATGGTATTTGATTGGGCGCAGGAAAATAAACTAATCCACAACAACATAACACACAAAAAATATTTTATCAGTACTGTTATCTTCATAAAATTAATTTAAACGATAAAAAAAGCCTGCTTGTTTTAAAAGCAGGCTTTATTAAAAAGAAATTGGCTAAAGCTTAGTAATTTTAAAATTTTCTGTTTTATCAGCCCTAACAATTTGTAAAACGTACATTCCTTTTGCAACAGTATTTTGAAAAGGCAATGATACACTTCCATCCGCTTTGCCAATATCCCATTTACTTACCATTTGTCCCGAAGTATTAATTAACACTACAGTTATTTTTTCTTTTCTTGTATTATTAATCAGTAAAGAAATATTATTTCCAACAGGATTTTTTAATAACTGCACAAATACCGGAGGATTTGTGTTCTCTATTTTAATAATATCACTGAATTTAAAACGGCCATTATCATCAATCATTTTAAGGCGGTAATAGTTAACCGGTTTTGCCAACAAAGGATCTGTAAAGCCATAGTCTAATATAGTTGAAGAGTTTTGTAATGCATCCACAGAACCTGCAGTTGTAAATTGTACCCCGTCATAACTTCGCTGTACCTCAAAATTTTTCAAACTATATTGATCGGTAACACGCCATTGAAGTTCGGAATGCTTTTGACCGTTTAGTGTACCACTAAATGAAATTAATGTAACCGGCAGTGCCACACCTGCATTTATTAAAAAGAATTTAGAAAACCCGGTAAATGTTGCTGTAAATAAAAAGCCCGTGCCATAAGCCGTAACTGTGGTACTTGCCGAAACTGTATTACCAGCGTTTGCAGCAGCCATTGTTGCGGCAGTTGTTTTTGCAATTTTTAACACCCCAGGAGTTTGGCCATCAAGCTCGGTTAATGTAAAATATAAAGTTACTGTATATGCAGCTCCACTGTTTGTGGTAGGTGTTATGTCAATTACCTTTTGCGAACGGAAACCGCTTTCAAAAACCTGCCAGGTGTTACCAGCTGCAAATACATTTGCTGTAACGCAACCCAAATTTGCTGACGCAGTTGTGAGAGAGCTGATAATGGATGTGCCATTATAGAAATTATAAGTGCCGTTGTTTGCTATATATTCAGTTTGGGCAGTATTTAAAACTGTGGCAACTGCGTTGGTACCGCTTACTGGGGCAAGGTCATTATTTTCTAAATTAAATGTGTAAGAGCCACTGCTTGGTGCTGAGAGGGCATTGGTAGCACCGCTAATGGAATAATTTAAAGTAAACTGTTCATCCACTTCCACCTCTGCATCGTTATAAATACGCACTGTTATTGGCTGAGGTGTTGTGCTGCCGCTTGCAAATGTTAGCACACTTGATGGAGTTGTAAAACTTCCGTTTGTAGTATAATCATAATCAACACCCTGCGTGGCAGTGGCGCCTCCGGCAAGATTTAATGTAATAGTGGCAGTACCTGTTGGTGCCTGATCTATCAACATATTAATAGTGTAATCCCTGTAATTTCTACAGGTTGCTGTGCTGGCAACGGTTACCTCCTGCTGGGTGTTATAATTTAATGCAAACCTTACATAGGGGTTGGTAAATGGTATCGTTGCTGTCCATATACCACGGCCATGCGTTGCGGCAACAATTGTACCATCGCTTTTGCGGTATTGCAACATATTTGTTTTTACAGTAGGGAAGGTGGTGTTTAACACCCATACTGTTGAAGCTCCGTTAATTAAATCGGTTTCATAAACACCCATTTCTGTTGCAACTAATGCTTTTGTATTATCCTCCGGGTAAAACATAGCCCAACGAACTGGTATGTCTGGTATATTACCGCTTATGTTTGTCCATGCCGTGCCGCCATTGGTTGAAGCCCAAATATGCTGTGCGCCATAATTAGAAAAGGTTGCCATTAAATTATTATCGTTAGTACCTGTGGCAATGCAGGAAACTGTGGAAGCACTCATACCTGCGCCAGTAATATTTGTGGCTGCGGGTGCAGCTCCATGAGCGTTATCTACCCTTACAATTCTTCCGCCTGCCGTACCAAAGAAAACACGGTTTGGAGTATAAGGGGATACGGAAACACTTAAAACACTACTTGCGTTGAACGCAGGAATAGTAGCAGCGGAGTAACTTGTACCTATTTGTGGATTATTCCATCTTACATATTGACCTGCAGTAAAACTAGAATACATCCTGTTACCTGCATCGTCATAATCTGATGGGTTTATAAACTGTCCGCCGCCTGGAGAACCCACTGATGCCCAACTTACCCCGCTATTAGTACTTCTAATATGGCTGGCGCCTGTAAAAGCACTAAACTGGTATTGTGGTTCATCTTGGTCAATATGCGTAAACCCTCCATCTCCGCCAATTACTTCTATACTTCCTGCCAAGCCCGGGTTGTTAAGCTGATGGGTACCATTATCCTGTGTACCGCCAATAAAATAGTTTGTGGTAGAGGGGTGTACAGCACATGAATAAAATTGTTTAATCCGCAAACCGTCATTCCGGTCTGTATAAGTTGCGCCGTTATTGTTGGAATAGAACAGCCCCCCGTCAGTTGCAAGTAAAACTTGTGTTCCGAGTCCAGTATTATTGGAGTTCCATACAACCGCATGATGGTCTGCATGTACATAGTTAATAGCAGTACCAAACCAACGTGTAATTTGGGTCCATGTGGTACCGCCATCTGTGGTTCTGTAAAAATTCAGCCCTCCTGCAACAACTACATTAGGATCGTTAGGGTCACAGCTAATAGCTAAATCGTACCAGCCCTGGCCTGTATTAATTGAGGTAGTATTAGGGCTAGTGGGAGAAGGTGGTGATGTTACCGTTGCAGCCCAATTGGCACCGCCATCTGTTGACTTGTATATTGTTGGGGTAGTGGCACCTGCACCAGCTGTTATTGCTTGTTGTGCATATAACGTATTACCAGCCACCGCCAATTCTACATTGAATCCGTTGGTGAAAGTTGTTACAGGAGTTGTCCATGTTGCACTAGCGACAGTAGCAGGGTTATCGGTATACCTGTAACCGGAAGCTGCAGCCCCGCTATTATAACTGCTTACAATATGCAACCGGCCGGTTGAACTTAACCTGATTTCTGTTACCCCAGCTGTTAAACCTGTGGGCATTATTGTTGTCCATGTTGCCCCGCCATCTGTTGACCTTCTTAAATTATGAGAACCACCGCCATTAAAGGAATTTATTGTACCTACATATACATTACCTGCGTTGTCACATACAATTCTAGATACATTAAGAAACCCGGATGTACCGGCTAATAAATTCCAGGTAATACCATGGTCTGTACTCTTCCATATACCAGCACCCCTCACCTGATCGCCGTTCCAGGTTTTTTCACCTGTACCAAAATACATAATATCAGTATTGGCAGGATTTTGGCAAATACTTGCAACAGAAAGATTACCAAAAAAGTCGTTCACCAGCGTCCAATTAGCGGCCGATGTTGAAGTAATGTCTGAGTTTTTCCATAAACCGCCGCTTACACTGCCCGCCCAAACTGTTTTATTAGTTGCATCAGCCAAATCTACCCAAATTGCTCTCATTCTTCCACTGGTTACTGCATCTGCTGCTGTCTGATTACCCCTGGTATTTCCATTGCTAAAAGGGTCAATTACATCAGTATTAGGGCCCCGTTCTGCCCATGTAAGTGCCAATACAGATGATGGGCTGTTAGGCGAATTTTTTCTATCGTACACCATTTTTTCGTAAGCAGCTATAAGCCTGTCTTTAGGTACATAACCCAACGCTACATCTTTTGTAATTTCAAATTCCATTTTTTGCGACTCAAGTATTCCGTCCTGTTTTTCTGATTCGCCAGGTTGTACTTCAGTAACAGTTGTTTCCTGTTTTTCTACTATTGTTTTATTGTTATTTACTTGGTCGCATTGTTGAAAGAAAAGTGCAAATGCAATAATTGCTAAAGTGAGTAAGTGTTTTTTCATATTGTTAGTTTATTCGTACAAGTTACAAAAAAATCAATACGAAAATAAAAAGATACCCCATTTTCGGGGTATTTTTTTTGCAAATATTTCATGGTATTATACCCCTCTCCTTACCTTAGGCCTTTGTTGATTGGCTCTTTGTTTGCTAATACGTTCAATTAGTTTTTTTCTAAATTCTCCATTTAGCCTGAAAAGCCTATCTACTCTTTTTGGATTAAGTAAAATTTTATTAAACCTTGGTTCGTATCTTTTTTTGATATCAAGAATTTTTTGCTCTCTTTCCAATTCGGGCAAATTCATACCTACTGCTTTTACCTCTTTTTCAAACTCGTTGTGTACCGGCCAAAAAACCTGCGCCTCCGCAGAACTTAATTCTAATTTTTGGGTAATAAAAGCCACGTAAACCGCTTTTATTTTTTCCTGTTGTTTTAGCTCAGCCTCTTCCGGTGTTTGGGCAATAGCTGCAATAAAACCAACCATCATTATTAAAAAAATCAATATTTTTTTCATTGAAGTAAAATTTAATTCATTGTTTTATCGTCATCTAATTGATTAAGTAAATCATCAATTTCATTGCTTTCCGCTTTATCAGTATTGGTTTCTTCGGTATCCAATTTATCATCAATTTGTGTGGCGGCTACTGCTGCATCTACATCCACGCCTTCTTTATTTAAAAAACTAAGTATTTCGTCATCAGATATTTTTGCCAGCTCTCCATCCACATTTGTTTTCATTATGCCAGAGTAGTTTATAGTGCCGCCCTTTTCTCTATCTGCGTTATTGGTAAACTTATAAACTCCCAATGCCATCACTCCCATAAAAACTGCTGCAACAGCATATTTTAAAACAGCAGCAGTACGCTTTTGCATAGTTACTACTTTAGCCTGTTGTGGTTTTATTTGTATTTAATATTTTATCTGATAAAGATTCAAAATAGCCTTGCGGTACAGTAAATACATTTTTGTTTTGAATACTGAAAAGCATTGGAGATAATTCTTTCAATTCACTTGCTGCAGTTTCTCCTTTATTTATCTTACCTAAAATATTTGATGACAATGATTCAAAATAACCCTGTGGTACAGTAAATACATTTACTTTTTGAATATTAAGGAGCATTGGTGACAACTCTTTTGCTTCTTCAGCTTCCTGTGCTTTTATTTTATTTAGAATATTATCCGACAGTGATTCAAAATAACCCTGTGGTACCTGCATTGAGGTTGGATTAGTAATTGAATTAAACAATCCTCCAGTTTCTACTCTTACACCCATTAAAATATCTTCTTCCAGCCTTTCAAAATAACCAACAGGTACAGTAAATACATTTACCTTCTCCATCCCTGCTATTACCGGACTAAGTTCTTTTAATTCATTCAATATATCAATCCTGTTTTCCATTACTGTTTTAAGACGGTGTTATTTACTAAAAGTTTAATTATTCAGTATAAATTCTTCTATTTTTTTTACTGCATGATGATAGCTTGCTTTTAAGGGCCCCTTCGCTTGTTTCTAAAACCCTGCTCATTTCTTCGTAAGGCATTTCATCGTAGTACCTTAAACTAAATACAACTCTTTGTTTTTCAGGTAATTGCTGTATGGCTACCTGCAGTTTCCACTCCAGTTTATTAGCATCAAAATAGTTCGCTGGCTTTTACTTTATTGCTAAGACTGCTTTCTTCATCGCTTAGCGATGCAGTACTTCTTTTTTTCTGCTGCTCAATAAAAGTAAGCGATTCGTTAGTTGCAATGCGGTATAGCCAGGTGTATAACTGGCTGTCTTCTCTAAAATTTTCCAACCCCTTCCAAACTTTAATAAACATGTTTTGCAACACATCATTAGCATCTTCATGTTCTACCACCATGCGGCGGATATGCCAATATAATTTTTCCTGGTATTTTTTAATAATACCGGTAAATGCTTTTTCTTTTGTGGCAGGTTGACTGAACTGGATAAGCAGTTCTTTGTCGTCTAAGTGTGTAGCCATAGTAGGTTTGAGGCAGTAAAAATAAAAAAACCAACCGTAAGATTGGTTTTTTATTAAAAAGTTTAATCGTTTTATTTTCTTGCCATTACTTTTTCTGCGGCAGCAACAATATTCGGCGTGTCTAATCCATATTTTGTAAGCAGTTCGGTAGGCTTACCGCTTTCGCCAAAAGTATCGTTTGTGCCAACATATTCAATTGGTATGGGAAAATGTTTTGCAGCAACCTGTGCAATACTGTCGCCTAATCCACCAATAATATTATGCTCTTCGGCAGTAACAGCACATTTTGTTTTTTTAATAGATGCCAGCACCGCTTCAGCATCCAAAGGTTTAATGGTATGAATATTTATTACTTCAACACTTATCCCTTTTTCTTCTAAAATTCTTCCAGCTTCAACCGCTTTCCATACCAAATGGCCACATGCAAAAATGGTTACATCTGTACCTTCCGAAAGTTGTTGTGCTTTACCAATTACAAAATCTTCTTCTTTAGTAAATATTGGCCAAACCGGGCGGCCAAAACGCAAATAAACCGGCCCTTCATAATCGGCAATAGCCTGTGTGGCTGCTTTAGTTTGATTATAATCTGCAGGTACAATAACCGTCATGCCCGGCAACATTTTCATTAACCCAATATCTTCTAAAATTTGGTGGGTTGCGCCATCTTCTCCTAATGTTAAGCCTGCATGAGATGCACATATTTTTACATTTTTTCCGCTGTAAGCCACGCTTTGGCGTATTTGATCATATACCCTTCCTGTACAAAAATTGGCAAAAGTAGTTGTGTAAGGAATTTTGCCACCAATGGTTAAACCTGCCGCAATGCCAATCATATTGGCTTCGGCAATACCACATTGAACAAAACGCTCAGGAAATTCTTTAATAAAACCCTTCAATTTTAATGAACCTAACAGGTCGGCTGTTAAGTGCAACAATGTTTGGATTTTTTCTTGCCGCTTCTAAAATACCATCACCAAAACCACTACGGGTATCTTTATTGCCTGTAACCTGTATTTGACTAAGCATATTAATATATGTATTTGAATTTTTTAAGATGCTGCAAAGTAAAAGAAAGATTTGATTGAAAAGAAAGGCATTTTAAAAAGTTGCCCACATTGTTTTAGCTGCTTTTACAAATAGTAATTGTAATAATTGAATACAACAGTTACTTAGTTATAAATTATTCTATGCTTTAAAAAAAATTAGTTCAATCCTGCTTTTTGAATTTTAAAAAGATTACTGTCATCTTTTAATTTCAGTTCCCATTTCCAGGCAGTGTCCATCATATTATTAAGGTTGTATTGAGGTTGCCAGCCCAAATGAGATTTTGCTTTATTGTTGTTAGCATAAATAGCTATCACATCGCCTGAGCGGCGTGGGCCTATTTGGTAGTTAAGTTTTAAGCCGCTTACTTTTTCAAATGCTTCAATAACTTCTAATACAGTATAGCCATCTCCTGTACCTAAATTAAATATTTCGCAGCTGTTGGTATTTTTTTTATTGATAAGATAATTTAAAGCTAATGTATGTGCATGTGCAATGTCACACACATGTATATAATCCCTTACACAACTGCCATCTTTTGTATCATAATCCGTTCCAAATACCTGCATCATGGGTAATTTGCCAATTGCAGTTTGTGTAATTGCAGGCACAAGGTTTGCCGGTTTGCCAATGGGTAATTCGCCAATATTATTAGATGGATGTGCGCCAACAGGATTAAAGTATCTTAATAAAATAGCATTTACCGAATTACTTTTTACGGTTTCGGATACAATTTGTTCGCCCATTTGTTTGGTAGCGCCGTAAGGAGATTCTGCAGGTTTTTGTGGTGTTTCTTCTGTTACAATCATCTCATCGGGATTGCCATAAACAGTGCAGGAAGAAGAGAAAACAAAATGAGGTACATTAAATTCTTCGGCACATTTTAAAATATTGATAAGAGAGTTTAAATTATTTTCGAAATACATCAAAGGTTTTTCAACCGATTCTCCAACAGATTTATACGCTGCAAAATGTATTATGCCTTTTATATCTGTATTCTCCTGAAAAATTGCATAAGTATCATCGTAATTACAAAGATCAACTTTATAATTTTTTATTTTTTTATTAATAATTTTTTCTACTCCGCTTAATATGGCTTCGTTACTTCGGGAATTATTATCAGCACAAATAACATCAAACCCATTTTCTACCAGATCAACAATTGTGTGAGAGCCAATGTAGCCGCAGCCACCGGTTACTAATATTTTGTTCATGTTTTAATTAATTCAAATTTCAGGTTATATATTTTAGCAAATATATCATCTGCACTAAACAGCGTGGCATTATTTACTATTGCAGTTGCCGCAATGATTGCATCAGGAAGTTTAAGTTTATATTTTTTTCTGATTGCAATAGTTTGCAAAAGTAAAATTTTATTTTCCCTGGTTACAGGATAAATTTCCACGAGTTCAATAAATTCATCAAATAGAAATTTATTTTTAGTTGTAAGTTCAGGGTTGCTTAAAAATTCAATTTGGGTGATAACAGAAATACCAATTGCCAGATTATTTTTTAAATAATTTTTTGCAAATTTTTCATTGTCAAGATAAGCACCAACAGCATTTGTATCAAGCAATATTTTATTTCCACTCATTTCTTATCTTTTTTTGGTAAGAAACCCAGTCAATATTACTTTTCATTTTCCCTGCAAAATCTGCCAGTGTCTTTTTACTTTTTATTTTTTCCTCTTGCACAATTACCATCACTTCTACCTCAGCAGCATCGTTTGTTATAGGTAATTCAATTTTATATTTACCGGTTTTAGTTCTTTTAGCTATTGCTTTTATAGCTTCCATAATTTGGTGTTTTTACAAATTTACATATTATCAAACACCTTAAACAAAAAAATCATCCATAACAGATGATTTTATAAAGAAAGTATGTTCCGAATTATCTCATAAAAAAAGAAACCACATAGTACACTGCCGCAGCAAGCAAGCCACTTACGGGGATGGTGAATATCCATGCCCATAATAAGATTTACTGTAACCCCCCAGCGTACCGCACTCAATCTTTTTGTAGCCCCCACACCAATGATAGAACCGGTTATGGTATGTGTTGTAGAAACCGGGATACCCATTTGCCCGGTAAAAAATAAAGTAAATGCACCTGCGGTTTCTGCGGCTACGCCTTCCAGTGGAGTAACTTTTGTAATTTTTGTACCCATTGTTTTTACAATCTTCCACCCACCACTCATAGTACCCAGGCCTATTGCCAAATAACAGGCAATCGGCACCCAGTTAGGCAAATCAGAGAAATTTTGAATAGTGCCACTGTGCAATTAATGCTGCACCAATTATACCCATTACTTTTTGTGCATCGTTACCACCATGGCCAATACTAAATGCTGCTGAACTGAACAGCTGTAATTTTTTAAACATATTGGCAACTTTAAATGCCGTGGGGGTTCTTATTTTTTCTACATATAAATACACCAGACAAAACAATATTGATGTAAAAACAATACCCCAAACTATCATGCTGTTATCCGCTTTATCTACATCTTTTGCCAATGCTTTTTCAATACTAAAGCCTTCAATTTTCTTTTTTACTTTTTCTTTATTCTCTTCTTTTATTGGATAAATTGCATTAATGACTACTAAAGTGCTGTCAGCTGAAATTTCTTTATTAAAATATTTTTTTAACGGGTCTTTATATTTTTCTGTTGCGTCTTTTGCAATATTATATTCTGCTTTTATTTTTTCATCACTGGTAGCCTTAGCTTCCAATACAAGAAAATCATTTGCATTACGTACATCATCTTTTAACCTGCTGGCTTCAATATCTTTTAACCATCCGTTGTCTGCTGCCTGTTTTGCAACACCTTTTGCACCAAGCTTATCAAAATTATCAACCAGCGCATTTATCTTATTAAAATTAGGCATGGCCTTATCCAATTTATCCTTACCAATATTATAAGCTTTTATTGCGGCAGTATCATTTGAGTTAGCTTCTTTTTTTGCCAAAGCTTCTCTCACTTCTTTTTTATACTTATCAACTTTTAAAAATTTTTCCAGGTTTTCTTCCATTTTACTGGTTTCAAATCTATCAAACAGTAAAACGGTTAAAAATGTAACTAATGCAATTATTCCTATCCTTGCCCAAATATTTCGCATTATGGTTACTATGGTAATAAATATAGAAATACCCATTCCTATAAGTGGTGCCAGAAAAATAAAAATAACTGTATTAAAAATAATATCCGATTCTACAATTTTACCCCAACTGAACCCAATTCCTTTTATTGACAGTGCATGAGCAATTGCAGCGCCTGCAAAACCACCAATTAAGGTATGAGAAGAGGATGAAGGAATACCATACCACCAGGTTAATAAATTCCAGAAAATAGCTGCAATAAGCCCGGACAAAATTACCGGCAGTGTTATAAATTCTTTATTAACTGTTTTGCTGATTGTATTTGCAACGGCATGATCTTTAAAAATAAAATAAGCTACACAATTAAAAATTGCTGCCCAAACTACTGCCTGAAAAGGTGTAAGCACTTTTGTAGAAACTACTGTGGCTATTGAGTTTGCTGCATCATGAAAACCATTGATGTAATCGAATATTAACGCCAGTGCTATAATTACTATTACTAAAGTCATAAATTTTGAAATGTGCAAATGTGCTGATATGCAAATATGCAAATGTGCCCATGTACAGTTTTAATGAATTATTTTACGCTTCGAGTTTTTGCATATTTGCATATTGTCAAATTTGCTAATTAATTTAGGCGTATTTCACAATTATACTTTCAATTACATTCGCTGCATCTTCGCATTTATCAGTTACAATTTCCATTACCTGATAAATTTCTCTTTTCTTAATTACTTCTTTTGCATCCGGTTCTTCAGCAAATAAACGTTCAATACTCATATCAAAAATATCGTCGCCCTGGTTTTCAATGCTGTTAATTGCAACTAAAGCATCGGTAATGCTGGCGCATATTTTTCATGTTACGCAATTCCGTAACGGCGTCGTGTACTGCTACACAGCCCTGTGCAATTATTTCGGCCATTTTATGAATGCCTGTATCATTGGGATTTACCCTGTAAAAATTTATTTTTTTTGCAGATGCATATATGTAATCGGCAATATCATCCAATGCCGAAGCCAGGTAGTGAATGTCTTCTCTGTCAAACGGCGTAATAAAATTCTTTCCTAATTCTGTAAAAATCTGGTGAGTATAATCATCATTTACATGCTCCATATCTTCCATTTCTTTTATCAGTTTTGCCCTGCCATCAAAATCGGGTTCATTTACTACTTCTTTAAGTTTTTCTCCCATTTTTACCAACACATCAGCAACACTTTCAAACAGTTGAAAAAACACCCTGTCTTTAGGTAAAAAGATTTTTAAAATTGAGTTTATGCCTGCCATAGTTTATTTTTTTACAAATGTATAATGTGGTTATTGTAACGAGTGGATATAATAATTGATAATAATTATTTAATGTTAAAAATTTATCTGAGCCTGCAACCTTAAATAATTTCCTTTTTGCATGTTATTCTTTGCTTTAGCATCTTCAAATCTTCTGTCTGAAAGAACATACGATGCAGTAAATTCGAAATTTTTATTTACCTGCCACTCTACTCCCGTTTCTGCTTCCTTTACATCATAGCTCCTGGCATCCAGTTCATGTTTTTTCCCCCCTTCATATTTTTGAATACGGGTAAAAGGAAAAAGCACCATGCCGTTTTTTAAAGTTTGTTTATATGATACAGTAATGTAGCCGCCTTTTAAACTTTTTGTTTCAATAGAATCTTTTAAAGGATTGTATTGCGGTCCTTTGCCCCAGTTATATTCTGCCTGAATACCCAATGGCTTGGGATATAGAATCAAAGAAGTGGCAAAACGTTTGTCATCAAATTCAAAATTATTAGATCCTTTAACCCCGCTACTTCTTAAATCTACAGGTAAAACATACTTACCTGAATAACCTTGTACGCCTGGCTCTATTATTTGTTTACCAATAGCAAAGGGATAACTTAATCTTGCTACTGCATGTAACCCATTATTTTGTTCTGCCCTGTTGGCAGTTTGCCCGTTATATAAACCAAATGCAAATACACCGTAATCTCCAGAGCCCTTAACATTATCTCTTACAAAAGATGTAAACATTTCTCTTTTAGCTTTGGGTGCCCAATAAAAAAATGCGCCCAAATCCCTCTCGTTAGACAAAGCACTGTTTAATCCATCATTTCTGTCAAGCGGTAAACGGTTTTGGCTGCTCTGCATGTTTTCAAAACCAAAAGGCACTTTACTTTGTCCTATACGTAACCTGAATTCATTTTTTTTATCAAAGCCAATATCAAAATAAGCATCCCTTATTTGAAATATATTTTGAGTGGTTCCGGTTGAGCTTCCAAAATCTGGCTGAATATAGAAGTAGACATTATTTGTAATATTACCACTCAAAATTATACGGCCTCTTCTAATTATAAAACCTCCAGCCTCTCCTATTGAACGATCGCATTGTTCACACTTTAATTTTGGATTTGTCTCCAATAAACGATTATAACGTACCTGAACATAACCCCTTATAGAAAAACTCTCGTACCAGTGTTTGGTTGGTGTTTTTACATTATGAGTTGTATCAAGATTTTGTGAAGACTGTGCGGCAGCTGCAAACATAGCAATGAATGCCAGATAAGCCAAACCCAGTTTTTTCATGTAGTATTTTTTTAATTGCAGTGCAAAAGTGGGCTTTAAAAAAGAGAAGGGTGGATTTTCAATATTACTAAATTGTTAAGCCTGCTAAAATAGCCCCGCCATTTTTAACTGGCGGAGCTTGCAATTAAAAACACTACATGCCTGAAAAGGCTTAATGTTTAATTAAGTAAAATTCATTTGTAATTGTTACCAAATGGTAACCTTAATGTTACCATTAGTTTAATTTTTTTTTATTAAGAATTACAACTGTTTTATTTTAATTCACATATTGAAAAACAATAACTGCGAAAAATAATTGCTGATAATAAAACAGGCTGCTTTTTCAAGCAGCCTGTTTTATAAATAATTGATTTTTTATTTTATTGTCCACCTTTTCTCATCTGCTGATTCTCTTCGTACGTCATTACCCTGTATCCTGATTTAGGAAAATCAAATTTTGAAGCAGCTACAGGCTCAAAACTAATTTTAGAAAGTGTGATCTTATATTTCATTGTGCCCGATTCATATTCGTACTGCAAAGCAAGACCCGGCAAATT
Organism: uncultured Chitinophagaceae bacterium; assembly: GCA_963741535.1. Lineage (GTDB taxonomy): Bacteria > Bacteroidota > Bacteroidia > Chitinophagales > Chitinophagaceae > Ferruginibacter. The sequence goes on along the minus strand of CAVUIP010000018.1, from coordinate 193,273 downwards.
TTTAAACATGGCATCATACTCCTTATTAGTAACCGTTAGGTCGGGGGCGTAAAAAACAGTAAGTAATTTACCATTAGGCATTTTTGCTGTTGCCTTTTTACATGCATAACCTGCAATAGTTGCTGTTTCATTTAAAAATTCAAATTTAATATCGCTGTAAGCTTTGTTTTTTGTTTCCCAATTTTGCTTAGTTAGTGTAATCATCAGTTTTTGGCTGCTGTATTCTTTTAAAATAACTGAGTTGCCTGTTTTATTATCATGAATGGTAGATTCTTTACCAATTGCACTAATCATATCCGAACGGCTTTGCCCGCCTTTAATATAAACAGTTACTGTTCCGCCATCTAACGCATCAGCCATTTGGGGTTCTTTGCTGCCCGATTGAATTACAATATCGTACATCATTGTACCTTCAGATATTATTTTTTGCCCAAAAGAAAAAACAGTTACAGAAAGTAACAAAATCATCAATCCAATCTTAAGTACACTTTTCATTTTATAAATTTTAATAAAGATAATAAAATCCTGTGCCAAAGAAATTTTACACCATAAATAAAAAGACCTGCAACCGGTTAATTAGGTTGCAGGCCGTATCTTTTTAACTTAAAATTCTACTTTTTTACGTTCTTACTTTTTATATCCTGTATTTTTTTCTGGCTTTCCTGCATGGCTGCTAATCGTTCCTGAAATTTATTCTGCTTAACCGGCTTTTTTCTGTTTTCGGATATTTGAGCCAGTATTTTTTCGTGATTGATAATGTATTTCTGTATAATAATCTGCAGTATAAGTGTAATAGTGTTAGACACAGTGTAATACCAGGTTAATGCTGCCGGTAAATTATTAAATACCCCTAACAATAAAACCGGAAAAATATATGGCATGTACTTCATAACAGGATTGGTATTATCCTGCATACTGCTCATACTGTAAATAGAAATAAGTAAACTTGTTAGTGTAGCGGTAATTGTAAATAAACTTACATGGTCGCCATAAAAGGGAATATTAAAAGGCAGTTTTAAAATTGAATCGTAAGCCGCTAAATCTTTTGCCCACAAAAAACTTTCTCCTCTTAATGCAATATTGGCCTGAAAGAAATAATACAGCGACATAAAGATGGGAATTTGTAATAGCGCCGGCAAACACCCGCCTAACGGGCTTACACCTGCAGATTTCCATAACTTCATTTGCTCCATACTAAATGCCTGCTGATCTAAACTGCCGCTTTTGTCAGTAAACTTTGCTTTAAGTGCATCAACCTCGGGCTTTAATACTTTCATTTTAGCGCCACTTAAATAACTTTTATAAAGAATAGGAGATGTAATAAGGCGTATCAATAATGTTAAAAGCAAAATTACCATCCCATAGCTGGCAACATTACTTCTTATAAAATCCCAAACTGGTAATAAAAAATAACGGTTAATATATTTTACAAACGAAAACGGGCCACTGCCATAAGTAACAATCTGCTGCATTTCATTATTATACTTATTCATTACAGTATAATCGTTGGGGCCGTAATATAATTGTAATGGCACTACACCATTAGCAGGCACAGTTAGCCTGCAGTTTGCAGTAGCCTGAGTTATTATTTTTAAAGAGTCGGCAGGAGTTACCCAATTTAATTCAGCACTCTGAAATTTATTTTTTGCAATTAATGTGCTTACAAAAAATTGTGGGTTTATTGCTAACCAATCAAGTGGCTTATCAAATTTTTCATTACCACCATTATCTAATGTTTCAAAATCATATTCACCATTGTACAAATAACAAATATGCGTTTGTGTTTTTTCATAAGCTAAATCCTCTTCCACCTGGGGTGCTTCGGTTTGCCATAATAAATTCATAGTGCTTTGTTCAACCATGCTGGCAGCATTCTTTAGGCTTATATTAAAATCAAGCATATACCCATTTTTGCCGGGTGCCGGTAAAGTAAACTGATGGGTTATTACATCGCCTGTTGAATCTTTAATAGTATAGATTAAAGACTGGCTGCTGTCTGCATTAATCTTACTTTCATTTTTTATAAAAAATATATCACTTGTTTTTGAAGTCTTTTGTGCAGTCTTAAATTCGTATGAAAGTTTATTAAAATTACCCGACATAAGCTTAACAGCTTTTTTATCGAGTGTTGTAAATTTTTTTAGCTCAATTGCTTTGGGCTGGCCGCCTTTGTTAGTAAATGTAACTTTCAATACATCGTTTTCAATGGTGGTTAATTGCTCAACAGTGTCGGTTATAAATGTTGAGGGCAATTGTTTTTTTGCATTGAGTATAGAGTCGGCAATTTTAGCATCTGCCTTTAAAGCGTTTGTATCTGCTTTAGGCGCAAGGGCAGCAATAGAATCTGCTTTCTTTTTTTCCTGAGCCTGAAATTCCTGGCTGCTTTTACTATTAATATAAAACATCCCGATTAACAATATCCCAATCAGCACAAAACCTATAACCGTATTCCTGTCCATTCCCATTGTAAAATAATTTTAAGGCGCAAAGGTAGGGAAAGTTACGGGTTAAGTGTTTGTGGTTATTGGCTCAGTGGCAATAAAAAATGCCCCCATGTTTTGTGGGGGCATCAATATAAAAAAAATAGTTTTTATTTTTTTGCTGCAGGTGCTTTTGCAGCAGCAGCGGCGGCGGGTGCAGCGGCTTTTGCAGCAGCAGGAGCAGCGGCAGCAGTTTTTGGTGCAGTTGCCTCTTCCTGTTTTAACTGCCTTGTCATAGTTACAGAAGCAATGGGAATACGTGGAGAGTTTAAAACTTCTATGTTATCCAACTTTACATCTTCTACCCTGATGTTTTCATTCAGTTCCAATTTATTGATATCAACATCAATATGCTCTTTTAAATACTTAGGAAATGCTTTTACTTTAAGCGATTTCATTTTTGTAACCAGTTTACCACCAGCTTTAACACCGGCGGGTGTGCCAACAAATTTTAACGGCAAAGTTGCAATTACTTTTTTATCGTCCACTAACTCTAAAAAGTCAACATGGGTTAATAAATCGGTTACTTTATTAAACTGCAGATCTTTTAAAATACAACGGTAAGTGCTACCGTCGATTGTAACGTTTGTCAGCATAAATTCTGATGTGTAAACGATGTCTTTAAAAGCAGTAGCCGGAGCAGAGAAGTTGATCTCTTTTTTACCACCATAAATTACACCTGGCACCAGTTGCTGAGAGCGAAGATGGCGGGTGGCTTTTTTTCCGCTTTCGGTCCTCAGTTGTCCTTCGATTGTAATTGATTTCATTTTAATAATTTTTTATGAGGCGCAAAGGTAGGGGTTTAATGGATAATTTATAATGAAATAATGCATAATTCAACACTCCTATTCAACGGCAGGCTATTATTCATTATCAATTATCCATTATTAATTAATTGCCTATTTCTTATTCGCCATCCTGCTTCTCATAAAAAGGCTGTTAATACTTTTATTTTCAACAGCGTTACGTATTGTAGTTGCAAATAATTCATCGGTAGACAATACTTTAATTTTGCTGCACTGCCCTCTTAATGGAATGGTGTCACAAACTACCAATTCCTCCAATACACTATTTTCAATGTTATTATAAGCATTACCACTCAATACGGGATGTGTACACAGCGCTCTTATACTTCTGGCACCTTTTTCTTTCATTAATGCGGCGCTTTTAACTAATGTTCCTCCTGTATCGCATAAATCATCAATTAATACTACGTCCCTGTCTGTAACGTCGCCTATTACAACCATACTTGCAATTTCATTTGCCCTTTTTCTGTGCTTATCACATATTACCATCTCACATTCAAAGTAAGAAGCCACTTCCCTAATACGGTTAGCACTACCCACATCAGGCGCAGCAAAAGTAAGGTTGGCCAAATTTAAGTTTTCTATGTAAGGAATGAATATTGCAGATGATTCCAGATGATCAACTGGTATATCAAAATACCCTTGTATTTGAGGCGCATGTAAATCCATAGTAATAACCCTGTCGGCACCGGCAGCAGTAAGCATGTTAGCTACCAGTTTAGAACCGATGGCAACTCTTGGCCTGTCTTTTCTATCCTGCCTTGCAAAACCATAATAAGGTATTACTGCAATTACTTTATAGGCAGATGCTCTTTTTGCGGCATCAATCATTAAAAGTAATTCCATTAAATTATCGCTGGGAGAATAAGTGCTTTGTATTAAAAAAACAAACTGCCCTCTTATACTTTCCTGAAATTCTACATAAATTTCTCCATCGCTAAACCGCTGGATATTTACTTTGCCTAATGGCTCTCCAAATTTTTTAGCGATTTTTTCGGCTAAATACTGAGATCCTGTTCCGGAGAAAATTTTTGCAGATGGTTCCATATATTTTTTTGAGATAAATTAAATTATGATGGCGCAAAAGTATCGTTTAGTTTAGATGAATTAAATTTGAATCTATGGAAAATTTCAACAAGCCTTCCACATCTATAAAAAATTGGGCTGCCGATGACAGACCGAGAGAAAAATTATTAAGTAAAGGTGCTGAAGTTTTAAGCAACTCCGAACTAATTGCTATTTTAATAAATAATGGCAGCAAAGATAAAAGTGCTGTTGATTTGGCTAAAGAAGTTTTAAAGCTGGGCAGCGATAATTTAAATGAACTGGGAAAATTAACCCTTAAAGATTTTCAACAAATAAAAGGAATTGGAGAGGCAAAAGCTATTACAATTGCAGCCGCTTTAGAATTGGGCAGGCGCAGGCAGGCATCGGCAACATTGGATAAAACAATAGTACAAAGCAGTAAAGACATTGCTCAATACCTTAAAGTAATACTTAAAGATTTTACTTATGAAGTATTTGCAGTATTATTTTTAAACCGGGCCAACAAAATAAATCATTTTGAAATAATAAGCCGTGGCGGTATTACAGGCACAGTGGCCGACCCAAGAATTATTTTAAAGAAAGCACTTGAACAAGATGCCACTTCAATTGTATTAAGCCACAATCACCCTTCGGGAAGTTTAAGGCCCAGCAGAGCTGATGAAGACTTAACACAAAAAATTGCAGCAGCCGCTAAATATTTCGATATAAAAGTTATTGATCACATTATTGTAAGCGAAGAAGGGTACTACAGTTTTGCGGATGAGGGGTTACTTTAGTTGATGGTTGATGGTTGATGGTTGATGGTTGATGGTTGATGGTTGATGGTTGATAGAAGACACTGGTGAATTAAATTGGTTGTACCAATGCAAAAGATATTTGAGGTAGTATAAAACTAAAACTACTTATGCTTGTGCAGTGGGCCCTCCAAAATTAAAAGGTATTTCCACTGCTTCCATATCCTGTATTGTGCCATTGGCAGTTTCAAACTTCTTAATATTATCAATCATTGCCTTCATAAAACGCTTGGCATGAAATGGCGTAAGTATAATACGGCTTTTTACTTTACTCTTAGGTGTACCCGGCATTACGTTTACAAAGTCAATCACAAACTCAGCATGGCTGTGTGTAATTATAGCAAGGTTTGCATAAGATCCTTCTGATACTTCTTCGGAAATTTCTATGTTAAGTTGATTGGGTTGTTCGGTGTTTGTCATTTGGTATTTTTTGTAAAGATAAAAAGAAAGAGCCCCAAAAATGGAGCTCTTAAAAATTTAAAGAATAATTCTTAATTCTTTTTTAATATTTCTTCACTTACACGATTAGCAGTTGGATTATAACCATATCTTAAGTAAAATGTTTTTGTTGCAGGGTTGTAAGTATTATTGCACAATGCAGACTTACCCCAATCTGGAGCCGGTTGAGGGGCATAAGGACTTGGTAATGCTGTATTCCATTGAAAAACAGGGTTTGCAGCACTTCCGGGATACACACTTATAGTTACCTGCTGAATAGTTGTAGCATAATGGATCGGGAACAGTTAAAACAGCATAGTATCCAGATGTACCTAAATCACCTAACTCGGTAACCAGTGAATTTTCTGACACTGGTATTAAAAAACCTGCAGAACCTGTACGTGTAAATGCCCTTGGAACAGACGGGTGATAAAAATATCCTTCAACACTATAACTTCCAGCTAATGGATTTCCAATTATATAGTAGTAAATGGTGCCGGTACCTGCAGCAGATGGATATGCACTGTTTGTAACAGTAAGGGGTAGCATGTAATTAATTGCAGGATCAATCTTTCCCGGATAGGTTACAATATTATTTGAGATTTTTTCTGCATAAACCTGACCTTTTTTAATAACATCGCTTGCTACTAAAATTTTAAAACAGCTATCAGGTAATAATTTAAAAGCCTTGTATGCAGGATTTTTTGCTAAGGCATCTGCATTTAATTTATCTAAACCAGCAGGGTTTGTTTTAAAAGTTAATACAACATCAGCTGGAGCTACGGAAGGACCATCCAATTTAACTTTAATATTCTGATCTTCAAATGAAAGATATTCTTCTGTTAAAGAAGCATCGGGTGAATAAGAAACTCTGGGAAATGCAGTTGAGCCACTATTAGATGCAAATTTTAAGGACGTTGGATCAGAATCGGAAAGAGGAGTAGTATCCTTTACTTTTTTACAGCCATATGCAAATGCAATAACTGACAATATTAATATTACTTTTTTCATACTAAGTATTTTTGTTATTAATTAATTTAGTTTTTATCCCACCATACATGTGTATCCTGAGAATCGCCACCCATAGCTGCTATTTGCTTTGCTAATTGGGCAGAATTTAAGCTATACTCATCTGGAGCATACTGATAACGCCTAATTATTTGTTTAGAAGTGTTATTAGCATTTATTGTTGGTTTTAAAATTGGAAATTCAGTTCTTCTCCAGTTGCTCCAACCTTGAATGCCATCAGGATAAAATGCAATAAATTGCTGTAATTGAATACGTTGCAATTTTGTATTAGTAGTTGCAGATGATCCCGCCACTGTAGAACCTCCAATAGTGGAAACTCCACCTCCACTGTTATATTCAACAGTGCCAGAGGTTAAATAAGAAGCCGGAATTGTAAGTCCCCATTGTTCAAAAGATCTTGTTATTCCTGACTCATATTTAGCTTGCGCATTTGCAGTGGTTTGACCAGAAATCCACCCTAACTCAATTGCTTCTGCCTGGGCTAATAATACTTGAGAAGCAGTTATAAAAAATAGTGGCGCTGTTTCTGCTCTAAAAGTTGCAGACATAATCCGAGAAACATTACTGCTTGGAGGCGCTGCGCTGCTTAATCCATAAGGCACACCAGAAGGGTCTGTAGTAAATGCATTAACTCTTGTGTCTGATAATCCTGTAAGTATGTTAGTAAAAGTTCTTGCTACTGCATTATCAGTGCCATTATATCCGACATAGGGGTTTTTAATGTTTCCCCCCGGGTAAACAGCTACAAAATTATCGGCATTTACACCAATATATCCACCACCATGGTTAAATGCTTTCGCAAATTCAACAGCCGCATACTCTGCAGGACCGGGAATCTTTCGCTTAAACGCAATGACATTAACATCCTCATTGAGTTAGCCAATTTTTTCCATTTAGCAATTGAACCGCTATAAACAACATCACCTTTAATAGGTGCAACTCCTTCATTTAAACCTGTTGCAGCTGCTGTTAAGTCAGCAATAATAGATTGATAAATACTTAATTGAGCATCATATTTAGGCGTTAACACAGTAGCACCCTGAAGGGCCTCAGAATAAGGAACATCTCCCCACCTGTCTGTTATTGTCCAAAACAGATAACCTTTTAAAATTTTCGCTATATGAATTTGGTTACCATTATCTCCGTTTGCAGCAGCAACTCCAGCCGTAGCTGGGTCAGAATTAAAAGTAATAATCTTCTGACAATCCATCAGCATTCCACGATAAGTAGCTGCCGAACTAAAGTTAGGGATAGAGTACAGTCCATTTCCCGGGTAGGTTGCTTCTGTAAAGTACTGACTAAATAATCCTGGTACAAGCCCAGAAGTTATTGCCCCGATATTTGCTTCAACATTTGTTAAAAGCGCACCAGTATTTACGGTCGTTGGGCCGTTTGGATTTACATTAGTATCGCCAAATTCCTGAATTTTTTGACAACTTGTAATAAAAAAACAGGCAGATAGTATTGTAACCCCTTTGACTATTTTATTTTTATTAATAAACATATTAAACTGTTTTTTAAATTAGAAATTTAGTTTCAAATTAACTCCAAGAGATCTTGTACCTGGCATTTGACCAGCCTCTCCAATGTTATTAGATATTTCTGATGGATCGAAACCTTTGGCTTTGCTATAAATTAACCATGGATTTCTTGAAACGATTGAGAATGTTGCTCCTTTGATTGTTTTACCTATACTTAATTTCTCAACAGGAATTTTGTAGCCAATACTAAGTTCTCTTAATTTAACAAAAGTAAGATCTTCAATGTATGGTTCTGCAATTACATCAACATAAGATAATTGCTGGTAATATTTTCTTGCTTCTATATAATAAGTAACCGGCTTAGAGGTTGTCGCATCAACACCGTCAACCCTAACACCACCACCATCGGCAACTGCTGTCTCTTACAGGAACTCCTTTATCATTATATCCGGCAGTGTAATCATACAAACCGGTACCTGATCCGTAAAATCTAGATAAAGAAAAGAATTTACCTCCATAAGAGTAATCAATATTTATGTTCATTACAAACGACTTAAATATTGTAAAACTATTTTGAACACCGCCTGTGTAATCAGGTAATGCTGAACCTAAATTTACATCTTTGTTCGGTGTAAAAAAGCCATCAGCTGTTAAAATAGGAATACCTGCTGCGTTTTTTAAAATTCCTGTACCTCTTAATTGTCCCCATGTTTGGCCAGAATCTGCTACCATACTAACTCCTCCATTACCTGCTGGAGTTATTACAATTCTAGGAATTCCAGGAGCAACAAAGTCAATTTTATTTTCCAGTAAACGTCCAAATGAAGCATTAATATTCCAGTCGAAGTTTTTCGTTCTTACCGGATTTAAAAATACCTGAACCTCAATACCTCTTTTAGATATCTTACCTACGTTCACAGATTTTGTACCGTATCCTGAAGTTGATGAGACAGGCACATCATAAGGAAAGTCTTTATTAGTTCTATCCCAATAGGTAACATTAAGACCGTACCTGTTTTTAAAGAACCTTGTTTCTAAACCAACCTCGTACTCAGTTTGTGCAGCACCACGTAAAGCAGGGTCATTTACTTTATCAGGCTCAGCCATTAAAAAATTACCATTCCATTGGTTTTGCCCAATTTGGTAAATTGTACTGTTTTGATATGGATCGAGTGTGTTTAATATTTGGCCATAAGAAGCTCTTAATTTACCAAACGAAAAAATAGAATTTGGCAGCGTTTTTATTAATTAAATCACTAAAAACAAATGATGCTCCAACTGAGCTGGTGTTAATACCATATCCGGGAGCTTCAGTTGAACTGTAGTCACGTCTGAATGATCCTTCTACAAAAAGGAAATTTTTAAATCCTAAATCTGCTCTTGCAAAAAGAGACTTTCTTTGACGTTCAACAATAGGTAGTGGGTTAGCAGTATTAAAATTTACTGGATTTTTAGAATTTGTTAAAGAGAAAAAATCAGCAATTAATAAACCTCCCATAGTATGTGCCTGAGTGTATTCATTATTAACCTTTAATAAATCAAACCCTGCATTTGCATTTAACTTGAAATTTTTATTAATTTCTTTTGAATAAGAAGTTAAAAATTCAATATTTTGGCGTTTATTATTTATAAAACCTCTTTCGTAATACCCCCAAACAGCTGCCCTTCCATTAAATAATTCAAAAGGATTTTGGCCACCAAAAACCTGCCCAATACTGTTTTCGATATTTTGATACATCCTGTTATCTATCTTAGCATTAAGCTGCTCTCTTCTGTAAGTAAATTTAAATCTTAAGTCGTTATTTGGCTTATATGTAAAAGCAGCATCACCAAAAATTCTGTCATTTACGCCATAATTAAGTATATTATCAGCGTAAACAAAAGGGCTTAGCCAATAATAAGACCCATAAAATCCTTTTTCATTTGTAGCGCTGTATGCATCTGGGTTATTATGGTTCCAGCTGGCAAAAACACCGTTAGGTGTTTTTAAACCTCTCAGCTCTTTCATAATATTAATATCCAAATCTCTGTGAAACCATTGGTTAAAAGTACCAGTTGAGTTGTTGGAATATGTATCATCGTTTTCAGCATTTCTTGTTCTGATTATACGTAATTAATGTTTGCAGTAAACTGTAAAATGGTACTTAAATCAATACTAAGAATTGATATTAAATGTATTTTTCTTTAAGTATGCATTTGGCATTAAACCTTGTATATCTAAATTTGTATATGATGCCCTTACATTAAACCCATCACCTGCTTTAGAAAAATTAATATTATTAATTCTTGTAACACCGGTGTTATAAAAATCTTTGATATTATTTGGGTTTGGTGTTAAGCTGGCTGTTTTATATGCCCTTTCGTGACCGCCATACCATGCATACCACGGAATATACTCCTGCCCAACCATACGAGGCCCCCAACTTTCATCTTCAGTATAATCATGATAATATTTGCCATCCAATGCCTTCCAGGCTTCTGGCTGGCCAGTTTGCCAGGTGTATTTAATTAAGTCCCTTCAAATTCACCATTACCACCTGCATAGGTATTTTGGTAATTTGGTAAAATATAAACTTTATCAAATTGAACACCGGTATTAATTTCAATACCTGTATTTTTAGATCCTCGCTTTGCTTTTTTAGTAGAAATTAGAATAGCACCATTTGCTCCTTCCGCTCCAAATAAAGCGGCAGCCGCAGGTCCCTGCAATACGTTAACATCCTCAATATCATCTACGTTAATATCAGAAGAGTTTGATATTATTGTTCCGTCAACTACATATAAAGCTCCTCCTCCAACATTTAAAGCCAGTTTTCACCTCTAAGCTTATAACAGTACCTGCTCCTAATTTTGCTGCCGACTGACTTTGTACCTGAACACCTGCAACTTTACCTGCTAAGGCATTGTTTACATTTTGCTGACGAATTGTGCTAATTTGGTCTGAAGTTTACTTGCTGAACGTTTGCAGAAGTACTTCTTGCAGCTCTCTTTATTCCAAAAGCACTTGTAACTACTACTTCTTTTAATTCAGCCGTTACCCCTTTTTCCAAACAGCATTAACAATTGTTAATGCTCCTACGGGTAATTCAAGTGTTTTAAACCCTGATGCGAAATAACAAGAATATCCCCTGTTTTAACTTTAATTGTATATGCATCCGGTTGCATCGGCAGATAGACCAGTTGATGCTCCTTGAATCTTAATGGTTGCAAAAGAAACTGGGTTACCATCAATATCAGTAACCTTACCGGACACCACCCGGTTTTGGGCAAATGCCAATACTCCACAGAGCATAAGCATTGTGAACAGTGATAAAAATCTTCTCATGTGCGTTAATTAAGTTTAATGATGTGTAAAAATAGGAATATTTATTTAAAGTCAAAAAAATGTTAAATAATAAATAACTACCCTTATTTTAAGGACAAAAATTGATTACGATTAGCTGCTTTGGATAATAAAAAATGTTAAAATTTATAAATAGCCTGTAATTTTATCTCAGTTTTTTTATTGCCTTTTATTTCATCTAACCCACTCCCAACAAGGGTTTTGTTTTTGTAAACAGTTTGCGACCATTTTATCCATACCGATATTTTTTTGTTAACATCATAATTCGCATTTACATAATATCTTAACCCCTTATCGTAAAAAACAGGGATGGCGTAACTGTATAAAACATCGTTTTCGAAGGCGTAAAGCCGGCTGTTATAACTATCGGTTTCAAAATATTGTAACCGCAGGTTTCCTGACCATGAGCTTAATAAAGGTTTGTATAAAAAATCGAAATAGGTTAAAAATCCCTGCTCTGGCTGGCTGCTCTTTTTATTAAACCATAGCAGCTCTACACGGTTACGCAGGGTTATATCTGCATTCAGCTTAAAAGTGAATTGCGTTCGCCAGCTTTGCCTGGGCTGAGCAATAACCGCCGATAAAGCAAGTTGTGATGGATTAAAATTTATTGCTTTTGCTTCGCTGCGGTAACGGCTGTAAATTTCTAATTGCTTATTTGGTTTGTAAGTTAGCTGCACCAAATAATCGGTACCATTTGATGGTGCATCTACCCTGAATTTTAGCCAGGGAAATTTGTAAAAATCGGCAAAAGCATCAATACGCCAAATACTGCCCGGATGTATGGACAAGCCCGGCATAAAAACCTTTTTCATTTGTGGGTAAAGTATTTTCGGTAAAAGCATTTGTGTAAAGTGATTGATAACCTTTAGAAATATTACGGTATAAAAAACTCATGTCAACTGCAGCCGCAGTGCTTATTAAAATACCATTTACAAATGCTTTGTATAAATTATTAGTTGCCGCAGCTTCTCCAAAAAAATGAATGTTTTTATAAGTGTAACTGTAATCGATGCTGTAATTACCGAAAGATTTGCCTGACAGGGAATACAAATTATAAGGATCGGCAGATTTTTTTAATGGCAATTTGAATTTGTATTGAATAGCATTTATGCCCACGTGAAGTTTTTTATATTGATAAGATATATTGCCACCCAATGCCAGTTGTTGCTGAATATTTTTATCGGCTGTTTCGCTTTTGGTTCGATGGTAACCCGATGTTTGTAAAGATGAAATAAAATCCTCCTGCAATTGTGAAGTATCTGCCACAAAATTTGCGTCTATTTTTTTGTATGATGCAAAAACTGTTGTCTGTATATTTCTTTTTTGCATAGTAACTCCTGCACCACGGTGAAAATTTATTTCACCTGCGGAATTGTAAGGCCGTAAAACTTCTGCCTCTCTTTTTATATTAATTACATCGGCACTTTTTTTAAATGCCAGGCTTTGCCACTGCGTTAAACCCTGCCCCATGTTAACTGTAAAATCTCCTAATGCCAATGATTTTATTATACCTGTATTTCTTACAAAAAAATGTGCAGAATAAAAATCAAAGCCCTGCTTTTGGTTGGCTTTAAAAAATTGTTCGCCTGCATCTTTTTCTGCCAGGATACCGTACTGTAAGAGGTTTTTAAACTGATACTTATAACGCAACAATATTTTTTGTGGTGAGCCTGGGTAAAAATTGGTTGCTGACGATGAATCAATTAAAAAGCCTTTTGATCTTTCCAATGTTTGTGTAATCCTTGCAAGCACACTGTGCTCTCCGCCGCTTAAACGTTGATGCAGACTGTTTATCAATTTAGATTCGTCGCTAACTGAAACGTAGAGCCGTAATTTTTGTATCAGTTCAATATCCCATGCTGGTATAGCCTGCAACTCATAAATATTTATAAACTTCCCAAAAAGATTTCTGTATGAAATAAGGTTTTGAATTTGTATGGGATTTAATATCCGCAATTCTTTTAATTCTGTTTCGCCTGCAGTATTTAAGTTGACAGGATTTTTTATATACTGCTGCATTTGCTGCAAATAATAATCATCTTCTGTTTCGGCATCTTCATTATTTTCTGTAATGTTTTCTAATTGCTGTTCGGTGGCAGGGGTTTGTGTGGTTTGGGATAATAAAGCAAATGGTAAAATGCAAAAGGCTATAAACAAAGAAACCAGCTTTGTTATGAATGCTCTTGCTGAACAGCGGTATGACGTACAAGTGAGATTCATTTTTTTCTTTTATCAAAAGCAAAAAATTAACAAAATCATATTTACAACGATGCTAAATAGAATTAATGAAGCTGGTTAAAAAAATCCTCTTCCAATTCCCTTTCGGAACTGGAAGGGACAGTTCAAATTTTTAATATTTTTTTGCGAATAAGACACACTCATTTTTATTCCTGTAAATTAGCATTATGAATTGGCAAATTTTTATTTCCAAAATTTGCTATCAATAAAATGCCCGGCGAAAACCCTAATTGCGGATGATAACTACCTGCTACGTCGAGCCGCAAATTTTTCCAGCCAATACCTGCACCTGCAAAAGCTGCAGAAGTATGCACTGATAAAACCTGCTCTTGCAAAAAATTGTTTGGCAAAATGATATTGAATACCTGCAATTACGTTTACTGGTTTATCTTCTTCTTTTATTATTTCGCTGCTGATAAAAAAGTTTTCTGAAGCATCGTAACCCAGACCAAATTTATAAGCGCTTGCCAATTTTTCTTCCGAACTGCCCAGTTTACCTCCAACTGGGTTGTATACATGAAAACCACCGTTTAATTTTTCTGTAAAATGAATGATAGCCCCTGCTTCAAAATTTATGGTAGATGCAGAAGCATATGCAGGAATACGGTACCCGTAATAATTAAACTGAATGCCAACATCTACTTTTTTACCGAGGCTTCTTGCATAAGCAAGCCCTATTTTGCTTTCGTTAAAATTTTTAAAGCCTGAATAATTTAGCTGAACACCAAAATTGCCCATTTTGGTTGGCACTGCTGTTGCTGCAGTGTAAGAATTAATTGCTGCAAGTAAAAATCTTCTCTCACCATAAACACCAATGCCAGCCTGCTTAACATTTGCAAGTGCGGCCTGGTTTGCAGTAAATGAAAGCGGATCGTTCTGTTGCGTTGAGTAAGCACCTAAACCGATATATGGAAGAGCAACGGAGTAACGAATTGACTGAGCAACGATGGCATTAAAAACACCAAAACCAATAAGGGTAATTACGAATTGTTTTTTAAATCTCAAAGCAGTTGCTGGTTTATTTTGTCAAGATAAGTATAAATATTAAATGTTTGCTATGTGGGAGGTGTAATTAAAATCGGTATTAGTTAATTACTTTTGCGGCATGCAAATTTTAGATGGAAAAATAGTTTCACAATCGGTGAAAGATCTGTTGAAAACAAAAACTGCTATTCTGAAAGCAGCAGGCAAAAAAGTGCCGCATCTTGCCGCCATATTAATTGGCACAAATGGCGCCAGTGAAACTTATGTTGCCAGCAAAGTGAAAACCTGCGGCGACATTGGGTTTAAAAGTACCCTGCTGCGGTTTAATGAAAATATTGCTGAGCAGGAATTAATTGCTGCAATTGAAAAATTAAATAACGATGCAGATGTGGATGGAATTTTAGTGCAACTGCCCTTGCCTGAACAAATAAGTGAAGAAAAAATTATCAATTTAATTAACCCCGATAAAGATGTAGATGGATTTCACCCGGTAAGTATTGGAAAAATGGTGCAGGGTTTACCGGCATTTATTCCGGCTACACCTTATGGAATAATGCTGATGCTGGAGCATTACAAAATTGAAACCAGTGGCAAACATGCGGTAGTTATTGGCCGCAGTAATATTGTGGGCAGGCCTATGAGTATTTTATTAAGCCAGAATACCAATCCGGGAAATTGCACGGTAACGGTTTGTCATAGCCGCACTAATAATTTAAAAGAAATTTGTTTACAGGCGGATATAATTGTTGCCGCTTTGGGTAAGCCAGGCTTTTTAAAAGCGGATATGGTTAAAGAGGGTGCTGTAGTAATTGATGTAGGTATTACAAGAGTTGCTGATGCCACCAAAAAAAGTGGATTTGCTATTAAAGGAGATGTTGATTTTACAAACGTTGCACCCAAATGCAGTTATATAACACCAGTACCCGGTGGTGTGGGATTAATGACAATTGGTGCGTTGATGATGAATACGTATAATGCTGCGGTAATGAATAATAGATAATGAATAATAAAAACATTTTAGAAGTTGAGCTGCCGGTGATGGAGCATTTTTATACCATACAGGGTGAAGGTTTTCACCAGGGAAAAGCTGCATATTTTATTCGGTTGGGAGGTTGTGATGTAGGTTGTGTATGGTGCGATGTAAAAGATAGCTGGGATGCGGAAAAACATCCGAAATATAATATCGAATATATAATATCGAATGTGGAGCAGACTGCAGCAAAACTGGTTGTTATAACTGGTGGTGAGCCGTTGATGCATAATTTAAATGCGCTAACTGCTACATTACAATCAAAAGGTTTTGAAACTAATATTGAAACATCGGGTGCTCATCCATTAAGCGGCAGTTGGGACTGGATTTGTTTATCGCCTAAAAAATTTAAAGCACCGCTGCCAGAAATTTTACCATTTGCCAATGAATTAAAAATAATAGTGTTTAATAAAAGTGATTTCGGCTGGGCCGAAGAGTATGCAGCAAAAGTTTCGCCTTTCTGCAAATTATTTTTACAGCCAGAGTGGGATAAGGCTGCTATTGTTACTCCACTCATTATTGACTACATAAAAGAAAACCCTAAATGGGAATTAAGTTTGCAAATTCATAAATACATTAATGTTCCGTAAAACAGTTTACTGTTAAATTCCTGCTTTTTTTAATGTACAAAATGTTATAATTAGTGCTATGGCACTAAAACAAGTTTGTTTTCGTTTTACCTTCAATTATTGAAATAAAACTGATGGTTACAAAAAAAAATATTTACAGGATTTTTCTTGCGCTCAGTATTACATTAATTACTTACAATAATGGTGTAGCACAATGGTACGACCCCGAAAAGGTAAACAAAAAAGCAGGTGAAATTTATGGCATGGCTTACGAAGCAGCAACTGCCGGAAATTATACCGCAGCATTAAAGCATATTGAAGAAGCTTTAAAAATAGACCCCAAATTAGTGGATGGGTTTTTAACTAGGGCAGGTATTTATGCTAACTTAAAAAAATACGACTCTTCAGTTATTAATTTTGAAACTGCCTTTCAACTGGATTCTGTTTATCCAAAAGATTACCTGCTGCCTTTTTCTATTTCGCTTGCAGGTACAGGAAAATTTCAACAGGCATTAAATACAATAAATAAATTTCTTACCAACGATAAATTAAATTCGCAAAGCATTAAAGCAGGCAATTACAGAAAAAGCACTTACGAGTTTGCAGTAAAATATGATAAAGAACATCTTGTAAAAAATTATGTTTTTGCGCCGCAAAATTCAGGCGACAGTATTAACTCTTCTGCATTAGAATATTTTCCTTCGCTAACTATTGATGGCAGTAAAATGGTTTTTACACGCCGCATTGGTGGTGATGAAGATTTTTATGAAAGCAACTTTATAAATGGTAAATGGAGCAAAGCAAAACCTTTAGCTGGTAAAGTAAATACCAATTTAAACGAAGGTGCACAATGTATTTCGCAGGATGGACAATGGATAATTTTTACCGGTTGCAATTATCCTGAGGGAAAGGGAAGTTGTGATCTTTATATTTCTTTTAAAACAAAAAATGGATGGAGTGAGGCTGAAAATTTAGGACCGATGGTGAATACAGATTTTTGGGAATCATCGCCTTCATTATCACCTGATAAAAGAGATTTATATTTTGCCAGCAGCATTAGTGGTGGCCTTGGCGGAAGAGATATTTGGGTAACGCACCGATTACTAACTGGCAAGTGGAGCCGCCCACAAAATTTAGGCCCGGCGGTTAACACCAGTGGCGACGAAAGTTGCCCTTTTATGCATGCAGATAATGAAACTTTATATTTTAACAGCAACGGACAGCCGGGCTATGGATCTACCGATTTATTTTATACAAAAAAAATAAACGACAGTTTGTGGCAGGTGTCAGAAAACCTTGGTTACCCCATAAATACTATTGATGATGAAGGCTCTTTAATTGTTGCTGCTGATGCAAAAACTGCTTACTATGCCAGCGATAAAGGTGAAGGAAAGGGCGGACTGGATCTATACAGTTTTGTATTGAGAGAAGATGTTCGTCCATTAAAAACTTTATGGGTAAAAGGTAAAGTGTTTGATAAAAAAACTTTAGCAGGTTTACCCTCATCAGTTGAACTTATTAATTTAAAAAGCCGCAATGTTATCAGTAAAATACAAACTGATGAAGAAGGGAATTATTTAACCACTTTACCAGTGGGAAAAGATTATGCCTTTAATGTAAACCGTAAAGGTTATTTATTTTATTCCGATAATTTTTCGCTTCGCAGTAACCCGGTTGATTCTGTTTATAATAAAGATATCCCTTTACAGTCGTTAGAAAGCGGTGCTGCGATTGTTTTAAAAAATATTTTTTTCGATACAAAGAAATTTGATTTAAAAAATGAATCCACTTCGGAACTGGATAAAATTGTTTTACTGTTAAATGAAAATCCTAAATTAAAAATTCTTATCAGCGGGCACACCGATAATGTTGGGCTTGTAAAAGACAATTTACTATTATCTAATAATAGAGCTAAAGGAGTTGTTGGGTATTTATTAAGTAAAGGAATTAATGTAACCAGGTTAAGCCACAAAGGCTTTGGCGCCGCAAAACCTTTAGCGGATAATAATTCTGAAACAGGCAAAGCATTAAACAGAAGAACGGAATTGAGCGTTATCAGTAATTAATTATAGAAACCATGTATCATGAGATCGAATTAAAATACGCCATTGATTGCCTATACATTGTACTGTAAAAGATTCCATTCGGCTTAATTCGGCCGTTCCAAATGCGCCGCCACTATCATATACATAATACAATTTATTGCTGCTGTAATATTCTTCGGTTATGTTATTAACTTTTATCCAGCCAGTGGCATTGTCATAATTAGATATCTCTGGCATATTTATCCCCCTTATTATATATATTCTTCCGTCTGTAGTGGCATCAGGCGGGGGCAAAGTAATTGTAATAGTTTGGGCAGCATTGTTAGCCATATTTACCAGAATAGTAAAATCATCTTCGGTTAATGTGTAGTCTGCATTTACAGCTTTACCGGGCAATTTCAAACTTCCAAAAACGGAGAGTGTAGAAGTAATTAAAGTTGGCGTTTCGGCTTGCTTACCAACACCTACTTTGCCACCCGGCACATCATTTAAAATAACTTTAGCATTATCTATCCCACCCCGTATATAAGTATTTTCCAGGGGCGAATATTGAAAATAACTGGTATAATTGGTACCGCTAAAAACTGCTGACCCGTTATAATTATTAAGCTTTGGTACTGTAAATGTAGCCATACTTGAGGCTTCACTTCTTATACCTATATTGCCACTATTAAAAATTGTTAATGCTCTGCGGCCTGCTGCAGTAAATCCGCCACCTGTACCATAATCATACATATCTATTTTTATTTTTCCGTTATTTACTTCTTGTGCAAGTATAGCGGCATAACCATTTGCAAAGTGCTTACCCAGCGAATTGGCTATGGTTTGATCCCGATAATGATTAAAACCAATAACAGGACCTGAAGCATCTTTTTGTATAGCTAAGCCGGCTCCATCTGTACCAAATGCAGCAACGGTAGTACCAGTGCCCGCTGCACCCTTAATTTCTAACTTACCCAGTGTAGGGGTAGTTGTACCTATGCCTACATTTTGTGCATTTAAATTGCTGAATACAATTGCGCCAAAAAATAATAATACATTTTTTTTCATTTTTTTATTTTTTATAGTTTGCCATCCATCACAAATAAAATTTTTCGTTAGCAGTTAAACTATTTAATGCTTTTGTTGAAATACTTTCAGCATTTTTGTGAAGTGTTTTTAAAAATGCAATACCGAAGTTTTGTAATAACAGTTACTCTTTGGGTATTGTTTTTTTACAGGCAAATTCACTCATATCAATATCGATATTGGAAAAGCAACTGAACCAATTTTTGGGATTTATCCATGTATAAAATTGTTTTACTTTAATACTAACGCCTGCCAGCATTGCAGGTTTTACTTTGTTAGTGGTTGATGGTTGCTCAGTTTCAATTTTAAAAACCGGTACTGCATTTAAATCTGCTATCATAAAATAAAATTTAGGAGGTTTTAATTTTGATGCACAAATATTGATAACTGCAACATAGAACACCCTAACGTAAAAGGGTGATTTTACAGTGAATGTTTGGATGTTTGATAAAAAATGAGATACTTTACATTGATAAAAAAACCAGATGCAATTATTTTACAGATTTATCTTTTTAAGCAGTATCTGCTGTATTTTAGATGCTAACAACGCCTTTTCACAAACAATAAAAAATTTAGATTCTCTAAAAATCGCTTTAAAAAAAGAAAAAACTGACATCAACTTCTTTAACCAGTTATTTACAAGAATTAAAGGATTTGCAAAATGAGGATATAGCCGCAAAAGAAGTAATTGCCGATTGGATAATAAAAAACAGTACACCAGAAAGATAAAGAAAACCTGTTGATACAAACGCTGCAAATACAAGCCAGAAATTATTTAGAAACGGGTGACTATACAAAAGCTGCAGAATTTTATAATAAAACGCTTGCAATTGGTAATGAAGACAGCTACTACGAAATAAAATGCGATGCTTTACTTGGCTTAGGAAATGTGTTTTACCACACCGAACAATTTAATAAAGAGAGAGAATATACCACAAAGAGTTTTCTTCTTTCGCAAAAGCATCAATATAAAAAAGGGATTGCAAATGCAAAATTATCAATTGCCTCAGACTTGCTGGATGATGACACTCGAACTGGTAAAGACACATTTAACTTACTATTTAAAACAATGAATGAATGTTTAACTATTTGGAATGAGCTTAAGGATACTTCAAGAATTATTCATACTTACATAAAAAAAGGTGAATACTATGCAGAGTATAAATATTTCGATTCTGCCCTGCAATCAATGCAAATTGCCCAATCATACTTTAGCAAGTTTGATTATAAAGCTATTGATTATTACAATTTCTTATTTGGAAAAATATATTATCAAAAAGGGAAAGCTAACAACAACAGTGTTTCAGATTTTAATGAAGCTATAAAATATTTTAATGAATGTTTGCCCTATGCAAAAAAAACAAAAAATAGAAAGCTTGAGGCATGGTGTTACGATTGGCTTTCTGTTTGTTATAAAAATTTAGGGGATTATAAATTATCTTATGAATATTTAGAGAAACATTCTTACCTCTACGGTTCGATAGTTGCAGAAGATAATTTTAAAGAGTTATCAAAAATTGAACATAAGTATGAAGTAGAAAGAAAGGAGAAAGAAATAATTTCACTTAATGCTGCCAATCAACAAAAATCAACACTAAATAAAATATTACTTGGCAGTGCCGCAGCATTATTATTAATTGGCTTGCTGGGATACAGAAATTTTAGAAGCCGACAAAAAATACAACAGCAAAAAATAACTGAATTAGAAAAAGACAAACAATTACTCGCCATCGACGCCATGCTTAAAGGCCAGGAAGAAGAACGCAGTCGCATTGCAAAAGATTTGCACGATGGGCTGGGCGGCATGTTAAGCGGCGTAAAACTATCCTTTGTAAATATGAAAGAAAATATGGTAATGGATGCCGAAAGTGTACAATCTTTCGAAAACTCCATCATGCAGTTAGATAATACTATTAGAGAACTGCGTAAAGTGGCGCACAATCTCATGCCAGAGGCATTAGTAAGATTTGGGCTTAAAAATGCTGTGCTTGATTTTTGTAATTCTATGCAGGTATCATCTAAAAGAAAAATAATTTTTGAACAAATGGGTACAGAAAGGCAGTTGAGCAACACTGCTGACCTGTATATTTACCGCATTATTCAGGAACTGATTAACAATGCCGTTAAACATTCGGCCTGTAATCAAATTTTGGTACAGCTTACTAAAACAACAGATAAAATTTTACTTACTGTAGAAGATGATGGTAAAGGTTTTAATACCCAACAGTTACAACATGCAGAGGGCATTGGCATGAAAAATATACAACAACGTGTAAATTATTTTAAAGGTAAAATGGATATTTCTTCGCAACCGGCAGAAGGCACATCGGTAAATATAGAATTAACGGCATAAAATGACAAGCGTATATATTGTTGACGACCACGAATTGATTATTGAAGGCATCATTTCTTTTCTGCAAAAAGAAAAAAATATTAAAGTGGCGGGCTATGCCACTACTGCGGTGGCATGTATCAATTTTTTTAATTCTAACACGGCCGATGTTATATTAATGGATATTAATTTGCCCGACATGAATGGTATGGATTTATGCAAAATTATTAAAACCAATTACCCCGGTATTAATGTAATTGCTTTAAGCACTTTAAACCAGGGCAGTTACATTACACAAATTATAGAAAACGGCGCTAGTGGCTACCTTTTAAAAAACGCTGATAAAGAAGAAATTTTAGCCGCTATTGGCACGGTACAAAAGGGCAAAACGTTTTTTAGTTTTGAGGCCGGTAAAATTTATAAAGCAACAAAAGAAAAAAGAACCGGGCTGCCGGTTTTAAGCAAAAGAGAAAAAGAAATTTTAAAATTAATTGCCGAAGGTTTAACAAATATGGAAATTAGTAAACAGCTTTTTATTAGTATTGATACTGTTGATACACATCGCAAAAATTTGTACACCAAACTTAAAGTAAACAACACAGCGCAACTTATAAAATCGGGCATTGAAAATGATTATTTAGAATAGGCTGCACTCCAATACAAATTTTTTTAGGGCAATTACTTATAATATATTTACAGGTAATTATTTTTTTGTAATGAACAACGACCTGCTTTATCAGATTGCCCTAACTCTTATACCCAACATAGGCGATGTACATGCCAAAGCATTAGTAAACATGTATGGTGATGCTCATTCAATTTTTAAAGCAAAGAGAAAAGAGCTGGAAGCTATTGAAGGCATTGGTACAGTACGGGCAGGCAGCATTAAAGCCTTTACTGATTTTACCAGCAGCGAAGCTGAAATAAAATTTATTGAAAAATATAAAATTGCACCGCTGTTTCTTACCAATAAAAATTATCCGCAGCGTTTATTAAATTGTTACGACAGCCCCGTTATTTTGTATTATCGTGGCAATGCCGATTTAAATACTGCTAAAATAATTTCTATTGTTGGCACAAGAAACTGCAGCGAATACGGCAAAGCAGTTACCGAAAAATTAATTGCAGATTTTACCGAACAAAATATTTTAGTTGTAAGCGGACTTGCTTTTGGTATTGATACCATTGCCCACAAAGCCGCTTTAAAAAATAATTTGCAAACCGTGGGTGTACTGGCGCATGGGTTAGACAGGATTTATCCCACACAAAATAAAACCCTTGCCAAACAAATGACAGAGCAGGGCGGCTTGCTTACCGATTTTATCAGCAACACCAACCCGGATAAACAAAATTTTCCTAAACGTAACCGAATAGTAGCAGGCTATGTGCGATGCATTAATTGTAATTGAAAGCGGCAAAAAAGGCGGATCGTTAATTACTGCCGAATTGGCCAATGGCTACAATAAAGATGTATTTGCCATACCCGGTAAAGTAACCGATGTAAAAAGTGAAGGTTGTAATTATTTGATCAAACAAAATAAAGCTTCCTTAATTACCTGCGCTAACGATTTAGTGGAACTGATGAACTGGGATCCTAAAGAAAAAAATCAAAAGAAAAAACAAAGAGAATTATTTATTGAGTTAACTCCCGATGAAAAAATTATTGTAGATATTTTACAACAGCGTGAAAATATTCAGATAGATGAATTATATTTTAAAAGTGGTTTAAGCAGCAGTGCTGTGGCCACTGCATTGCTGATGCTGGAAATGCAGAATGTGGTTTTAAGTTTGCCCGGCAAAGTATATAAGCTGGCATAAAATTATTCAGTTTTTGTTTTCTGTTTCCATTTCATCCATGTATTATAAGCAGGGCGTTCTTTTCCATTTTCATCTTTTAAACCAATGTCTTCCCAAAGCCCAAAGAGATCCTGGTATAATCCCAACGTACGCAAAGTATTGTTACCTGCATCATAATCTTTGTGGCAAAACCAAATAAAAAGTTTTGCTTTTCTGTCATTACAAAGCTGTAATACTTTTTCTAGATAAGCATTTTGCCAATTGGCATTGCCTTGTTTATTTAAATTAAAAGAAGGTATTAAAAGGTTTTCGGCAATGTAGCCAGTTTCGGTAAATGCAAAAGGTTTACTTGCAGATAAGTTTGTAAATCTTTCAAAATAATTTGCAGGAAAATTAGCAGGGTCTGTATTGCCATTAGCAGATGAACTTACAGTAACATAGGGATAGGCACTAAGCCCGATAAAATCGGTATAGTTTAATAACTGCTGTGCATAAGCATATCCTTCTACAGATTCATCTACTATAAAACTTACAAAAAATGGAATGGCTGCATACTTTGTTTTTAATTGCTGGTAAACCGACTGTAAAAAAAATTTGTACAAAATAAATTGCGCTGCATTCCAGTTAGCAGCATTGCTCTCTACTCCATAATTTACGTAAATGGGCTGCAACTGATCTATAAGCCAGCTTATATAATTTACATAAGCCGTAACTATTTTACTATCATCAAAAGCCAGTTGGTTCCAAAAATTTTTTATACTGTCGGTGGCAGGCGCATTTGTATAATAACCAGGCTTTGCAATCCGGTTAAGTGCAAGTGCAGATACACTTAAAAATATTTTTTTACCTGCTGCAGTTTTTGTTTTTCTCGTTTGCACATCTTGTAATAAAACTGCAGGCATTGTTGTTTTGTAAAATGCTTCCTCATAAGGTATGCCCTCATCAAAATGATGCGAAACAATATCGCATTTATCTTTAATAAACTGGTAAGCACTATCCACTTCATTAATTGTAAAATCGGCAGGCCATGAGGTTGTGCCCATAAAAAATGTACGGGTGTCTGCAACCGGCATTTGCTTTTTTTTGCAGGCCATTGCAATAAAAAACAAAAAACTAAAAAGGAATGTCTTCTTCATTAATTATTCAATTATGTAATGTACAAAACTTATGTAAACATTAAAAGCACCCGATGTTTGTTTACAAATTTTTAATTTTTGAATTTTAATCCGCTGCCTTATCTTTGCCTATGGCAATACTAAATAACTCCACTGCTAAAAGCATATCTCAAAAATTTTTCGGCGAAGGCTTAACGTTTGATGACGTGTTACTAATGCCTGCCTATTCTCAAATTTTACCACGTGAGGTAGAAATTAAAACCCAGTTAACAAAAACTATTACACTTAATGTGCCTTTGTTAAGTGCGGCAATGGATACAGTTACCGAAGCTGCATTAGCCATTGCATTGGCAAGAGAAGGTGGCTTGGGCATTCTGCATAAAAACATGAGTATAGAAAACCAGGCAGAACAGGTACGAAAAGTAAAAAGAAGTGAAAGCGGTTTAATTGTTGACCCCGTAACCCTTACTCCTGATGCAACTATTGGCGAAGCCTTACGTTTAATGAGAGAAAATAAGATTGGTGGTATTCCTATTGTTGATGCCCAATATAAACTGGTTGGCATATTAACCAACCGTGACTTACGATTTGAAACCAATTATAAGGCGAAAGTGAGTACGGCAATGACCAAAGAAAATTTGTACACCGCACCCGAAGGCACCGATTTAAAAAAAGCAGAACAATTATTTAAACAAACTAAAGTTGAAAAACTACCCATCATAAATAAACAGGGAAAATTAACGGGGCTTTTTACTTACAGCGATATTTTAAAATTAAAATCGCATCCCAATGCGGTTAAAGATGCATCGGGAAGATTATTGGTTGGTGCAGGCGTTGGCATAACAAAAGACAGCATTGAAAGAGTGGCAGCACTAAACAGTTTTGGTGTAGATGTTATTTGTTTAGACAGTGCACACGGCCATACCAAAGGTGTAATGGACACCTTAAAAGCTATTAAAAAAGCTTACAAAAACATACAGGTAATTGCAGGCAATATAGGCACTGCCGCTGGCGCTAAAGCATTAGCCGAAGCTGGTGCCGATGCCGTAAAAGTGGGTATTGGCCCGGGTTCTATATGTACTACAAGAGTAGTTGCAGGCACAGGCGTACCGCAAATAACTGCTGTAATGGAAGCAGCGGCAGCATTAAAAAATAAAAATGTAGGCATCATCAGCGATGGTGGTATTCGTTACACAGGTGATATGGTAAAAGCATTAGCCGCCGGTGCAAGTTGCGTAATGATGGGTAATATTTTTGCAGGTACTGAAGAAAGCCCCGGCGAAACCATTATTTACGAAGGCCGTAAGTTTAAACAGTACCGCGGCATGGGTAGTTTAGGTGCTATGGCACAGGGTAGCAGCGACCGTTACTTTCAGGATGTGGAAGATGATATTAAAAAGTTTGTGCCCGAAGGCATTGAAGGCCGTGTGGCTTATAAAGGTTTTTTAAAAGAAGTGGTACATCAATTTACCGGTGGCTTACGGGCAGGTATGGGGTATTGCGGCGCAAAAAATATAAGCGAATTACAAAAAGCCACTTTTGTAAAAATCACCAATGCAGGTATGAGAGAAAGCCATGCACATGATATTGAGATTACTAAGGAAGCGCCAAATTACAGCAGGTAAAGCCCCCCTCCGCCCCCTGAAAGGGGAACTAATTATGGAGTAGATTGATGATAAAGATTGTGTTTTGTATTTTTTGAGCCGATCTGTAATGCTACTATTATCTTCATTGGCGTCGCACTCTTGTGCAGTATATCTTTATTCAACTTTTATCTAAGCGGTTATGCCAGCATACTGTTTAAAATAATTAATTCCTGTACATTCGTATCTAATCAAAAGCAATGAAAAAAATATTACTGCAACTTTTATTCATTTGCACATTTGCATATTTGCCTATTGATACATTTGCTCAGGATTCCTCCCACTTACGCATTTCCCTCCTCACCTGCACTCCCGGCGATGAACTGTATTCTATTTTTGGCCACAGCGCTTACCGTGTAATTGACAGCAGCAGCGTAACAGACATCGTTTACAATTACGGCACTTTCGATTTTAACGACGAAGGTTTTTACATAAAATTTGCTAGGGGTAAATTGTTGTATTATGTTTCTGCTGTAAGATTTGATGATTTTAAATACGAATATCAATACTTTAATCGTGGAATAACCGAGCAGGTTTTAAATTTAACTGCCGCAGAAAAAACAACTGTTCAGCGTTTTTTAAATAATAATTTAAAAGAAGAAAATAAATATTACAAGTACGATTTCTTTTTTGACAACTGCACTACAAGGCTCAGGGATATCCTTAAAAAAAATCATGACTCTTCTTTTACCATAAATCCTGTAATGCCTGCGGGCACTACTTTTCGCCAGGCTATTTATCAATATCTCGATAAAGGCCAGCAGCACTGGAGCAAACTCGGTATTGATCTCTTATTAGGTAAACCCTGCGATGCAGTGATGACGGCTGAGCAAATGCAATTTTTACCCGATAACCTGATGAAAAGTTTAGACAGCGTAAATCATCCTTTGGTTGTATCATCGCATAATTTATATCCTATTACAAATGAAAATGCAAAAGGATCTTTTTGTACACCCTCTGTAGTTTTTGGTTTGCTGGCAATTTTTATTATTTTTCTGGGCTACACAAAAAACAAATTTGCACAGGCTTTCCTGCATGGCTTCGATGGTTTATTTTTCTTCCTCACCGGTGTGTTGGGTATCATTTTAATTTTCATGTGGTTTGGTACCGATCACAGCATGACGAAAAATAATTTCAATCTTATCTGGGCATGGCCAACACATACCCTTATAGCATTTTTTGTAACCAGTAAAAAGAGATGGGTACAAAAATATTTTAAATTTACTGCCGTGACTTTACTGGCAGTTTTAATAAGCTGGGTTGTTTTACCGCAGCAAATGAACAATGCATTAATACCAATTGTATTGCTGTTGATTTACCGGAGTGTAAAAAAAGTGTTTTCTACTTTTTAAAGTAGATTAATTACAGGTATTTTTATCTTCTTAATTTATGGTATTAAGCATTTTGTACTTTGTAAAACCCTTTGTATAATTAGTGGTAAATTAAACCACAAAGCTCACAAACGAAAAATCAATAAGAATACTATATATCAAATGATTTTAAAAACATTCAAATACCAATCCTCAAATATTTATTACCAGATTGCAGGTACTGGTAAACCCGTTATATTAATACATGGCTTTGCAGAAGATGGCAATATCTGGCAAAATCAAATTGATTTATTAAAAGGTCATTTCAAATTAATAATCCCCGATTTACCCGGCAGCGGAAAATCTGAATTAATTGCCGACATGAGCATTGAAGGCATGGCTGAATTAATTAAAGCAATTATTGCAGAAGAAAATATTAGCCAGGCAATCGTTCTCGGCCATAGCATGGGTGGCTATATTACATTAGCCATTGCAGAAAAATATCCTGAATTAATAAGTGCCTTTGGCTTATGCCATTCTTCTGCATTTGCAGATAGTGAAGAAAAAAAAGCAGCCCGTTTAAAATCTATTGAGTTTATAAAAACCAATGGTGCTTACGAATTTTTAAAAACAACTATTCCCGGATTATTTCTTCTTGGTCAGGATGGTTCAAAACCATCAGACCCAAACGCAGCTATTTTAATTGAAAAAGGAAAACAGTTTACACCCGATGCGCTAATACAATATTATCAGGCCATGATTGCCCGGCCCGACAGAACCGAGGCTTTAAAAACTTTTAACGGCCCTGTACTGTTTATTATTGGCGAACATGATAAGGCCATACCTTTTGAGCAAAGTATGCAGCAATGTTATTTGCCCCTAGCAATCTCATGTACATATTTTACGCAACAGTGCACACATGGGCATGCTGGAAGAAACGGATAAAGTAAATACTGCCATGCTGCAGTTTTTGCAATCTGGCAACCTAACTAATATTATCACCGTTTAAACAACAAACAAAACCTTTAATCCGTTTTAAAAGGTATCATGCTTTGCAAAAGGCAGCATTTTATGTTACTTTTAGGTCTGATATATACAACTACCGGAGAATGAAGAAATACTGTATTCTTTTTATTTTATCTTTTTTATCAGTTAAAGAAATTTTTGCCAATCATACTAAGGGAGGATGGATGTACTATGAATATTTGGGCCCAGGAAGTACACCTAATACTTCAAAGGTACAAGATTATTTTAAAGCTATATTCTGAATGTTTATTTTAAACCCCGGCAAATAGACCTTCAAGTGCCTTTCATCTTCATTTAATCGACTAACAATAGCCAGGTGTTGAATATTTCTGTTCCCATTTTAGATGTATATTTACAATAGTAATTGTATCTGTCCCGAATGCCAGCCCTGTATTGATAACACAATCCGCCAATTTGAATTACAGAATAGGCGTTTTTGAATTGTAGAATAGACTTACCTAATACATCATGCTGGGTTATATTGTTTCTTATCAAAGATGTTGCAGAATTATGCCGGTACATAATGTATAATATTCAAAATCAACATCGCAGGATTATGGTGCAACATATAGACGGTTAATATTCCAGGCAGTTCAATAACACCCAGCGCAGAAACCAATTCGAGTGCAAAGTTTATCTCAATTATGATACTGCAATTATGTTGTCAGAATGATTTTTTTACATTCGATTTTAGTGCAACAGATCTCTGATAGAGATTCTTTGGTTTATTATTTTTCGTCAGCTATTCACGGAGGTACAATGCAACCCAATACGCAAATCCATCTTCCACTCCTCCTTCTTTTACAATTCCTTATGCTGGTGGGTATTCGGGCTTATCGCCTTTAGGCAGCGGCTTAGAATTAAATACATCAAACTGGTATTGTATCCGGTATTGCCCACTGGCATTGGTAGATTATGTGGTGTGTGTTTGTAGTAAGCGAATACAAAATGAGGCAAAATATTAAAATAGCAGAAGTAAGAAAATCTTTACACATACACGTTGCAGATTGTTCATCCTGCAACGGCCCAGCTTATTGCCTGAATACACCAGTTGTGATGGCTTTACTGTAACGTTTCAAAATAATGCACCAGGCTTAAATATTCAAACCTTTTACTGGGATTTTGGAGATGGCAACATCTCTTCATTAGATGCTCCAACACATACTTATGCTGATACGGGTATTTACACTTTAAAATTAGTAGTTAACCGTGGCCTTGCATGTTCTGATTCTGCCACTGCAAAAGTAAAAGTATTCCCCGGCTTCTTTCCCGATTTTACTGTAGCTGGCCAATGCAAAAACACACCCATTCAATTCAGGGATATTACCACTGCCACTTATGGCATTGTTAATAGCTGGAAATGGAACTTTGGTGATTTTGCTTCTGCAACAAATACTTCCACCATTCAAAATCCTACACATGTATATGCAACTATCTGGCAGTTATGATGTAAGTTTTATTGTAACCAGTAATAAAGGTTGTATTGATACTGTTCTTAAAACAATTCCAATTACTGATCAGCCTGCTTTAACTGTATCCAACGATACTTTAATCTGCATTATTGATACCCTGCAGTTAAATGCTATTGGCACCGGTTCTTTTGTATGGAGCCCCAATTACAATATTAATAATGTAAATATTTTTAACCCGTTGGTTAGCCCCGATGTTACCACTACCTATCGTGTAACCCTAACCGACCCTTTCGGTTGTGTGGGCAACGACTCTGTAAGAGTTAGTGTAGTAAATAATGTTACACAGTTTGCCCCTAACGATACTACCATTTGCCAAACAGATGGCATTGTTTTAAAACTTACCAGCGATGCATTGTATTATCAATGGACAGAAATTCCTGCAGGCAATACTTTAAGCAACCCCAATATTAAAAACCCAGTTGCAACACCAGTTACAAATACCACTTACCGTGTTACAGGCAGTATTGGTAAATGCACTGCACAAAACGATATACGTGTAAATGTGGTACCGTATCCAAATGCCAATGCCGGTTTAGATCAAACTATATGTTTTGGTTTTTCGGCACAGTTAAATGCAAGCGGCGGCAGTTCGTATTCCTGGTCGCCAACAGCTTTTTTAAATAACCGGCTAATACCCAATCCGGTTTCAATAAATCCAACAGCCAATATAAGATACATTGTTACTGTAACCGATATATTAGGTTGCCCCAAACCTTCAAGAGATACCGTTTTTGTAAACGTTGCAAAAATTACTGCCGATGCAGGGCCAAGAGATACGTCTGTAGTTTTAGATCAGCCTTTATTATTAAATGCTACAGGGAGTAATAATTATTTATGGAGCCCGGCGCAATGGTTAAGCAGTACAACCATTCACAACCCTGTTAGTTTACCTCAAAGCGATATTGAATACATTGTAAGGGTTAGCAATAATTTTGGTTGTTTTGATTACGACAGTATAAGGGTGCATTTGTACAAACTTGATGCAGGCTTGTATGTACCCACTGCATTTACCCCCAATGGCGATGGAAAAAATGATATTTTCCGGCCCATTATTTTAGGTATAAAATCTTTAGACTTATTCAGGGTATATAACCGTTGGGGACAACTGCTGTACAGTGGTACCGATGCAGAAAAAGGATGGGATGGAACTTTTGGCGGTAAAGGGCAGGACCCGGCAACTTATGTTTGGTATGCCGAAGCTACCGACTACCGCAACAGAAAAGTAAAAAAGAAAGGCTATGTAGTGCTGATAAGATAATGCGGTTACTTACTTTTTTTTCTTACCACAGCAGCTTTATATTTATTTAAAATTTTACCCCGGGCTTTTTTGGTAACATTATAATGATTATTTGTTAATGCACTCTGTGTTTTTTATTGCTCCATTATAAACATCTTTGCACTTCAAAATAATTTACCAATTTTTTTGCTGCATAATAATCTATGCCCTTCTATACACCTGCAGTTAGTTTTGGTATAAGCATAAAGCAATCTTTCTCCTGTTGCGTAGCAGGGCTTTTTAAGCCCTGTTTTTTATTTTATCAATCTTCTTAAAAAAATTTACTAACTCAATTTGTATTAACGATTACATAATTGTTATCATTTTCAGTTTTTCTTTTCTTAACATTTTCTTTTTTTTTCCTTAATGCACCGGAAATAATTTAGTAACACAGTGCAAATATTTTTGCCACTCAAAACTTAAATTATTGTTTATGACAAAAGCAAAGCACAACCTCACAAGGTTATTATTACTGTTTATTACAGTCTTTAGTATCCCTGCCATTATACAGGCACAGCAAAACGTACAACTAAATGGAAAAGTAACAGATGCTGTTACAAACAAACCTATTGAAGGAGTTAGCGTAACAGTAAAAAGCTCAACCTTTGGTACAACAACTGATAAAGATGGTATTTTTAGATTTGGAGTAATTAAAGGAGCAAAAATTAGTTTTAGTTTTAGTGGTTACGAGGAACAGGTTATAACAGCTACAGATAATTTTTTAGAAATAAAATTATTGCAGATTACCAAACAATTAGATGATGTGGTGGTTACTGCATTAGGTATAAAAAAAGATAAAAAGAAACTGGGCTACGCCTTACAGGAAGTAAAAGGCGATCAGTTAACCATTGCGAGGGAATCCAATGTTGTAAACCAGTTAGCAGGTAAAGTAGCAGGGGTTACAGTGGTGGGCAGCAACTCTGGCATTGGAGGATCTGCAAGAGTATCAATAAGAGGAGAACGCTCTGTAGATTTAAATAAAAACCAACCACTTTATGTTATTGATGGTGTTCCGGTAAGCAATGCCATAACAGGAGCGTCTGGCCGCAATAATTTAGAAGTTGATTTTGGCAACGGTGCAGGTTTTATAAATCCTGATGATATTGAAAGTATGTCGGTATTAAAAGGACCGGCAGCTTCAGCTTTATATGGTTCAAGAGCAGCCAATGGAGTTATTTTAATAAAAACAAAATCTGGCAGGGCTGGTAAAAAAGGAATTGGCGTAGAAGTAAATTCCAACGTAACTTTTGAAACTGCTTTAAAACTACCGGAATACCAAACAGTTTACGGACAGGGAAATGGAAATGGCGGTGCTTTTGCATTTGTAAATGGCGGTGGTGCAGGATTAACAGACGGTACCGATGAAGGATGGGGGCCAGCATTTAACGGGCAAAGTTATCCGCAGTATAATTCGCCACGTACTTTAAACGGGCAGCCTGTTCCATTTACAGGAGGAGATTTAAATGCGCCTGCAGGCAGCATCATTACAGCTACTCCATGGGTAGCAGATAAAGACAATCTGAAAAATTTTTTACAAACAGGAACTACCTACACTAATAATGTTGCATTAGTAGGCGCTAATGCCAACGGCGATTTCAGATTAAGCTATACCAATCTCGATCAAAAAGGAATTGTACCTAATACCGATTTAAAACGTAATACCTTTTCTCTTTCCAGCGGTTATAATTTTAACAATAAACTTTCGGCACGTGCTTTTGTAAGTTATATCAATAGCAAAAGCGGCAATCGTCCATCTATTAGTTATGGTACAGAAAATATCATGTACTTATTTAATTGCTGGTTGCCGGCATCAGTAAAAGTAAGTGATATGGAACGCCTGTGGATGAACGGTGAAGAAAACAAAAGACAATATAGCTGGAATTACAACTATCATGATAACCCATACCTTACTGTGATGCAAAATACCAATGGCCAGTTTTACGACAGGTTAATTGGAAATATTTCTTTAAAGTATGATTTTACATCGTGGTTAAATCTACAGGTACGCAGTGCAACCGACTGGAGCAATGAGCGCCGTGAATACCGCAGAGCATTCAGCACACAGCGTTTTCCTTTTGGAGAATACAGGGAAGTAAAGATTGTAAATGAAGAACGCAATACAGATTTTTTACTTTCTGCCAATAAAAAGATTAACAGCGATTTTTCTTTCACTGCTAATTTAGGTGGTAATCAAATGCGCCAGATATCAAGATTTAATGAGGATGTTGCAGGCCAGTTAAACATACCCAATATTTACAGCCTTAACAACAGCCGCATTGCATTAGTTGCCGAACAAAGTAATGTAGGCAAAAGGATTAACAGTTTATATGCAGCTGCAGGAGTATCTTATAAAAATAAAATTTTTGCAGATGTTACCGGTCGTAATGACTGGAGCAGTGCATTAACATTGCCCGAAGATCTTAAAGCATTTGGAAAAGAAGACAATTCTTATTTCTATTCTTCGGTAGCATTTAGTGCAGTAATAAGCGAAATAATTAAACTGCCCAAAATAATCAGCTTTGCAAAAGTACGTGCCAGCTTTGCACAGGTAGGTAATGATACCGATCCTTTTACTTATACGCAAACGTATAGCCGCAGCGATCCGTTTGGTGCAGCCCAGGTGTATGGCGAAACCAGCAGATTAAGTAATCTTAACCTAAAACCAGAGATCAGTTCTGCTTTTGAATTTGGCACAGATATACGTTTTTTAAAAAACAGGATAGGTTTAGATCTTACTTATTATCAAAGTAAAACAGTAAACCAGATTTTAAATATTCCGCTTTCAAATACCAGCGGTTACGATAGCCGTGTAATTAATGCCGGATTAATTAAGAACTGGGGGGTGGAAGCCATTTTAAATATAAATGGTATAAAAACTAAAGACTTTAACTGGAATACCGATATTAATTTTTCTACCAACAGAAGTAAAGTTGTTGAGTTAAGCGATGGGTTAACCAACTATGTAATGGCCAGCCGCAGGGTAACTGTAGAAGCAAGAGTAGGGGAAAGAATGGGAGACCTTTATGGTATTGGTTTTGCAAGAGTACAAAACACCGATGCCAGCGCACCTTATTACGATGCTAAAGGTGAATATACAGGACAGATGGTTTTTGATGCTAACGGCCGCCCTGTAAGAACTACCAACCGCATTAAACTAGGTAACTACAATCCTGATTGGTTAATGGGCATCAGCAATAAATTCAACTACAAAAGTTTTAATCTTAGTTTTCTTTTCGACATCAGGTCTGGTGGCGAACTATACTCCGAAACACAAACTGTAGGTAGAGAAGGGGGTATTATTATAGAAACTTTAGAAGGCCGTGCCAGCGGATATGATCTTACACAAAATGGCAATGGCGTAATTGGTGCCGGTGTGGTAGCAGTAGCCGGCGGTGGCTTTGCACCCAACACAAAAAAAATAAGTGCAAGAGAATGGCATACTGCGTACACTGGTGGCCGGGGTATTGCAGAAGGTGTAATGTACGATGCCTCATTTGTCAAACTGCGTGAGTTACAAATTGGTTATGCTATACCGGTAAAAATGCTATCAAAACTGCCATTTACTGCTATTAATATTTCATTGGTAGGCCGTAATCTTTGGTTAAAAGATAATGTGCCACATATAGATCCGGAAACAATGTCGTACAGTGGCGGCACGGCTTTACCGGGTATTGAAAATATGGCCATTCCTTCTACCCGCAGTTATGGTATAAACATCAGTCTGAAATTCTAACTAAATAATGCATAAAATATATTACATGAAATTTATTAAATCAACAATTATAATCTTTACCACAGCTATTATGTGCAGCTGTACAAAAGATTTTAGAGAAACAAATACCAACATCAATAACCCCACCAGCGTAACCCCCGATTTGTTGTTAAGCGGCGTTATACGCAACATGGCCAACCAACAGGTAAGCGATGCCTGGGGCATTGGAAATTTAGTAGCGCAATACCATGCAAAAATTCAATTTGTAAATGAGGATCGTTATTTATGGAATGAACAAAATGGTTTATGGAATTCGGTTTATGGCAACAACAGAAACCTGCAAAATATTTTTGTAGCAGTTCAAGCAGATAGCAAAAGCCCTTACTTAGGTGTTGGCTTAATTCTAAAATCGTGGATGTTTTCTTTAGCAACCGATGCTTATGGTGATATCCCTTACAAGGAAGCAGGAAAAGCGAAAACAGATGCAGTGTATACTCCGGTTTACGATAACCAGGAGGAAATTTATACAGGTATTTTAGCTGATCTAAAAAAAGCCAATGAACAGTTAGCTACCAGCAATACCAGTTTAAGTGGCGACATTTTATATGGTGGCGGAGCATCTTCAATAATTAAGTGGAGAAAGCTGGCCAATTCGTTACGCTTACGTTTGCTAATGCGTATGAGTAAAAAGAAAAACGTAAATACAGAAATGCAGGCTATTATTGCCGACCCAACTAACAACCCCATTTTTTCTGGCAATGCAGATAATGCCGAGCTAAAATATTTTAGTGCTGCACCTAATCAATGGCCATTATACGGTTCAAGAGTAGGTTCTTTTGATGAGATAAGAGTAAGTAAAACTTTAAGTGACAGGCTTACCGCTTTAGGTGATACCCGATTAAATGTATTTGGTCGTCCATCGCAAACTTCTGTTACTGCAGGCACACCAAAAGTAGAAGGTATACCCAATGGTTTAGGCGATGTTGCAGCACTTAATTTTAATGGTGGTCCGCAGGGTGTATCAAGGGTAGGATATACATTTGCTTGTTTGGTTTGTAACGATCCCGGCCAGGCTGTACCAGATCCGGCTGCACCAAGAGCAATTATTATGAACTATGCCGAACTGCAATTTATTTTGGCCGAAGCCAGAGAAAAAGGAATGATCACTACAGGCACTGCGAATGCATATTATACTAATGGCATTACAGCAAATTTTGATTACTGGAAAGCATTGGTGCCGGCACAATACAATTTAAATACCAATATGCCTGCTGGTTATTTAACTCAAACTGCAGTTGCTTACACAGGTGCTACAGCAGAAAAATTAGCAAAAATTGCTTTACAAAAATGGGTGGCTTTATATTTTAATGGTTTGGAAGGCTGGTTCGACTGGAGAAGAACCGGCATGCCCGAAATTGTTCCCGGTGCATCCAACTTAAACAACAACATGGTTCCGGTGCGTTTTATTTATCCGCTTAGCGAACAATCATTAAATGGCATCAACCGCCAAAAAGCTGTTGCTGCACAAGGTAGCACCGATGATTTAAATACTAAAATGTGGTTGATAAAATAAGCATTAACTTTCTATAGTAAAAAGTAAACAGGCGGAACTTGCATAAGTTCCGTCTATGTTTTTTTAAAACTTAATGGCAGCATTTCACTATCGTAATTCTTTATCCGGAAGCAATGCTATAAATTTAATAAACTAACTCCTTAAAGAAAAATGTGTATGAAAAAACAAAGCCTGTTTTTTTTATTAACCATAGCAAATGTTATTGTATTTGCACAACAAAAACCAGTGACCACTTTACAAGTGCCGGGCAAAGATCTGTTTACAAAAATTAATGAAAAAGGCATTTCAGTTTTACCCAGTGGCCGCTTCCTTACACCCGCCGGTAATTTAATCCGTATTACCAACGACCCGTTCGGTTTAGCAATTGCTCCCAATGGTAAAAAAGCAGTAACCCTGCACAACGGTGTATTTACTGTTATAGATCTTGCTGCCCTTACCCATACAAGAGTTCCCGGTTACAACAAAACCATTAATTCTCCCCTGACACATAGCCCGGTTGGCGGCAACGAACCTGTACAGGCTTTGCCGCATAAAGTGATTGAATCCGCTTTGCCCAAAGGTTCTTTTTTAGGTATAGCTTTTGCTGCCGATTCTAAAACAGTGTATTTAAGCGGTGGCGATAATGGTGCAGTAATTGTGTATGACATTGAAAATTTTAAACGCATTGATTCTATTTCTTTAAATGGAAAAGTTGATGGAGCTGAATTTGATGACAGTTTTACATCCGACTTATTATTGAACAACGATGAGTTACTGATTTTAGACAGAGGCAATTTTCGTTTGGTACGGTATGATCTTACCCATAAAAAAATCACTGCTTCCATACCTGCAGGCCGCCAGCCTTTTGGCCTGGCAGTAAGTGCAGATAAACAAACTGCTTTTGTGGCTAACGTTGGCATGTATGCGTACCCTTTAGTAGAGGGAATGGATTCCTCCAATTACAATTCGATGATGATCAATCATCATCCTTATGGCGATAACACCAAAGCATCTATTGAAGGAACAGTTATTGATGAAAAAAGAATTCCCGGGGTGGGCAGCCCTAACTCTCCCGAAGCCATGAGTGTGTTTTCCATCAATTTAAAAACCAATAAAGTAATAGATAAATTTAAAACCGGTTACCAAATTGGCGAAATGGTAGAAGATGCAGAAGTAGTAGGTGGTGCCAGCCCCAACTCTATTGCAGTGGGCAAAAAATATATTTATGTAACCAATGCCACCAACGATAATATTGCAGTGATCGATTTTAAAAATCATAAAATATTAGCCCACATTCCTATTAAAGTAGATAAACGTATTGATAAATTCAGAGGACTTTTACCCTTTGGCATTACCTTAAGTAAAGATGAAAAAACATTGTACGTGGCATTGCTGGGGTTTAATGCAGTAGCGGTAATTGATGTGGCCACAAAAATTACAAAAGGATTAATTCCTACAGGCTGGGGGCCTGCAAGAGTAAAATTATCTGCCGATGAAAAAGAAATGTATGTGATCAGTTGCCGGGGTTTGGGTGCAGGCCCAAATGGTGGTGCAGGTTTTGTTGCGCCGCCGCAGGGTACTTATATTGGTGATATACAGTTGAGCAGTTTTCAAAAAATTGCAATGCCTGATGCTGTACAATTAGCAGCTTACACTAAACAAACTATCAGCAATACTTTTACAGCTACAACGATTAAAGATGATGTAACCAATCCGCTTCCAGCTTTGCCCGGTTTAAGAGAAAGCCCTATCAAATACATTGTGTACATCACCAAAGAAAACAGAACATATGATGAAGTATTCGGTCAATTAAAAAATGCCAATGGCGATACTACCCTTGCCAGGTTTGGTGTTAATTGCGAGTATACATTACCCGATTCTTTACAGGCAACTAATAAGAATTTAAAAGTCACACCCAACCATCATAAAGTGGCTACACAATTTTCTTTCAGCGATAATTTTTATTGCGACAGCGATGCATCGATTCATGGCCACCACTGGATGATGGGGGTAATACCTAACGAATGGGTAGAGACGAACAGCAGTGTTGATAAAACAGCGAAATATTTTTCCAAAGCACCGGGTCGAAGATTCCCCGGCTCAACCGGAAGTATGGATCCTGAAGATTATGCAGAAATTGGCGGCTTATGGGAAGCGCTGGAAAGAAAAAAAATCAACTTTTATAATTTTGGCGAAGCTAATGAAACTGCACATGTACGTGAAGAATGGAATGATACTGCAACTGGTGCTGCACATGCAGTGATGGTACCTATGCAAAAAGCATTGTTCACACGTACCAGTCATAATTACGCTGGTTACAATACCAATATACCCGATCAGTTTAGGATGAACCAGTTTGAAGAAGAATTTACAAAAATGTGGATTGATGGAAAACAACAATTACCTTCTTTGATTACTATGCAGGTACCCAACGATCATACTGCAGGCGCAAGACCCGAAGAT
Organism: uncultured Chitinophagaceae bacterium; assembly: GCA_963741535.1. GTDB lineage: Bacteria > Bacteroidota > Bacteroidia > Chitinophagales > Chitinophagaceae > Ferruginibacter. The sequence continues at coordinate 154,220 of CAVUIP010000018.1, read as the reverse complement.
GGTTATTTTTCAAGAAGTTCTTTTGTTGCCGATAATGATTTAGCAGTGGGGAGAATTTTACATTTTTTATCCCGTACCAAATACTGGAAAAATATGCTGGTGATTATTACAGAAGATGATCCGCAGGGTGGTGTAGATCATATTGATGCACACCGCAGTATTTTAATGATGGCCGGCCCTTATGTAAAGCGTGGTTATGTTAGCCACACCCATGCCAACTTTGGTTCCATCTTAAAAACGATTTACAATATTTTAGGCGTACCTTATGTAAATCAATATGATGTTACGGCTTCTTTACTGCAAGATTTTTTTACCAGCAAGCCCGATTTTACTCCTTACACTTTAGCACCACACGACCCCAGGGTTTTTGATGCAGACAAAGCCATGAAAAAATACAACCGTACTATCGACTGGCGCAAAATTATGCAGGGGCCGCCAATGGATAATGTACAGGATGCTAAAAAAGAATTTAATAAATAAAAGCAAATGAAACTGTTTAAATTTTTTTTGCCGTCTTTTTTATTCCCCTGTTTAACAACAGCACAAAATAATCAATCAGCCAATACAGATTCTATCAGCGAATTACAAGCAGTAGTTATAACTGCAACACGTAAAAATTCCAGCACATTGCTAACTCCGTACTCGGTAAATATATCTGGCCAAAATAAAATGGAAAATTATCAATACCGTACAACACCAGACGTATTAGCAGGTATAAATGGTGTGTTTGTACAAAAAACAAATCACGGTGGCGGCTCTCCTTTTTTAAGAGGGGTAACCGGCAATCAAACATTAATTTTAGTAGATGGTATACGTTTGAATAATTCCGTTTTTCGATATGGGCCTAACCAATATCTAAATACCATTGATGCATACACTATCAATAAAATTGAAGTTGTTAAAGGCACCGGATCGGTACAATATGGCACCGATGCCATTGGCGGTGTTATCAATCTCATCACCAGCAATCCGCAGTTTAGTGCAGATAAAAATTATTTTAAAGCAAAAGCTATTGCTAAATACATGACTGGTGATATGGAAAAAACACTCAGGGCAGAAGCATCGTACAGCAGTAAAAAATTCGCTTTGTTAGCTGGCATCAGCAAAAGAAATTTTGGTGATATTATTGGCGGCGATACAACAGGCAAACAAACTCCAACAGGTTATAATGAATGGGCTTTTGATGTAAAAGCAAAATTTTTATTAAAAGAAAATATACAGCTTACTGTAGCCAACCAGTTTTTACAACAACAGCATGTGCCGGTGTACCATAAAGTGCAGTTAGAAAATTTTGCTGTAAACGAAATGGATCCGCAGCAGCGTTTATTAACTTATGCAAGAGTAAATGTACAGGGAAGATCTTCATTAGTAAAAGAAACTGAAATCACTTTTTCTTTTCAACAGGGTATAGAAGGACGTAATAGTTTAAAAAACGGCAGCACTGCTTTACGAAAAGAAAAAGATCAAACAAAAACAACCGGTATTACTACAGATGTTTTATCAGTAATCAGTAAAAGATGGACAGCCAATTCTGGTATAGAAATTTACACCGATAAAGTAAACAGCACCCGGCAAGATATCAATACACAAACTAATGCTGCAGATGTAAAAAGAGGTTTATATCCTGATAACTCAAAGTATGGTAATTACTCTTTGTATTCGCTGCATCATTTCCGTTTGGGCAAATGGATTGTTGATGGTGGTTTGCGTTTTAATACTTTTAAAATAAATATAGCCGACAGTACATTGGGTACTGTAAAAATTACGCCTTCGGCATTGGTAACAAATGGTGCTTTATTGTACAGCATCAGTAAACAACAATCGGTTTATATTTCTTTCAGCAGCGGTTACCGGGCACCCAATGTAGATGATATGGGCACACTGGGCATTGTAGATTTCAGATACGAAGTGCCCACTGCAAACCTGCAACCAGAAAAATCGCAACACTCTGAAGTAGGGTATAAATTTCAAGCAAAAAAAATAAGCGCTACAGTTGCTGCTTATTACATGCACCTCTCCAATCTTATTACCAGGGTAAAATCAGGCAATCAAATAATCAGCGGTTATCCGGTGTATAAAAAAGAAAATACCGAAGCCGCATTTATTAAAGGAATAGAAACAGAATTTAACGCTGAGGTAACACAGCATGTTTATTTTAGCAGTGGCATTAGTTATACCTATGGCCAAAGTTTAAGCAAGCAGGAACCATTGCGGCGTATTCCACCTTTTAATGGAAGAGTAACGGGTACTTATAAAAACAACAAATGGTTTGCAGCAATGGAGTTTCAGTTTGCATCAAAACAAACTAGGCTGGCGCAAGGCGATAAAGATGATAACCGCATTGGCCTGAATGGTACGGCAGCCTGGCAGGTAATTAATTTGTATGCCGGTTATAAATTATCAAACCTTCATTTCAATATTGGCTTACAAAATTTATTGAATGAAGATTATCGTACACACGGCAGTGGTATTAATGGAGTGGGCCGCAGTGGCTGGATGGAAATAGCTATAAAAATTTAAAATATGCCTACGGAAGAAATTGTACAATCGGCAGAAGAAATTATTTTTTTGTATAAAATTCATGGCAACCAGGATTATATTGGTGAGCCTGTTAGCCAGATAGAACATATGTGCCAGTGTGCACAGTTAGCAGAAGCCAATGGTGCAGATGATGATGTAATACTTGCTGCGTTCTTTCATGATATTGGCCACCTGTGTGAATTTGCTTTTCCTGAAAAAAAAGTTGAACATATGGATAATGTGGGTGTAGTTGATCATGAAAAATTAGGCGCTGCATATTTATTAAGCAAAGGTTTTTCTGAAAAAATTGCAAAGCTGGTACAAAGCCATGTTGCAGCAAAGCGTTACCTCACTTATCACTATCCCGAATACTACAATCAATTATCCGAAGCCAGTAAAAAAACATTGGAGTTTCAAGGTGGCGTAATGACACCCGAAGAAGCTATTGCTTTTGAAGAAGACGATTTGTTTGATCAGTACATCGCTATACGCCGATGGGATGATCTTGCAAAAAAAACAGCAGAACCATTACCCGATTTATCACACTACAAACAAATGATGATCGAACATCTTTCGCAACAAAATAATTAATAAAAATAAGTTTATGATTAAGATGGTTGTATTTGATATGGCCGGTACCACTGTGGATGAAAATAATGTGGTGTATAAAACTTTACAAAAAGTAATTAACGAAGCCGGCTACAATTTTTCTTTAGCACAAGTGCTTACCACTGGCGCAGGTAAAGAAAAACTGCAGGCTATAAAAGATATTATTGCACTGGAATTTGCTCAGCCTGATGATGCAACAGCCAATGAAATATACCATTTGTTTGCAGATGAACTGGCAACCGCTTATGATAATTTTGAAATAAAGCCACAGCCTGCGGCCGAAGAAACTTTTAAATTATTAAGAGATAGAAATATTTTGGTGATATTAAACACTGGCTATAACGAAAAAACCGCCGTAAGCATTTTAGAAAAACTACGTTGGGAAACCGGTAAACAAATTGACGGTTTAATTACCGCTACTGATGTACAAAATAATCGTCCTAATCCTGCTATGATTTTATTAGCCATGCAAAAATTTGGGATTGAAAATGCAAGCGAATTGATAAAAGTAGGCGATTCTATCATTGATATTGAAGAAGGTAAAAATGCAGGCTGTGGCCTGAGCATTGGCATTACCACCGGTGCACATACTTACAAACAACTGGCCTCTGCCAATCCTGATCACATCATTCATAATTTACAAGAATTGTTGCTATTAATATAATGGATCATGCCAGCTACAATTTCATTAGTAGAAAATAATAACAGTAGTGTAAAGTTTAACAGGCAACCGCTGCTATTGGTTGTTTACATTTCGCTTTGTGCATTTGTAATTTACAGTTGCATGTATGGTTTTAGAAAACCTTATACCGCTGCTACTTACAACAATATTTTCTTTCTCGGTATTTCATATAAAGTTTGTTTGGTAATTGCACAGGTGCTGGGTTATATGTGCAGCAAGTTTTACGGTATCAAATTTATTTCGGGTATGAAGCCAGAACACCGCTCTGCGTACATACTTTTATTTATTGGTATTGCCTGGGCATCGTTATTACTTTTTGCCATAATTCCGCCGCCCTATAATATCATCTGTATGTTTATTAATGGCTTGCCGCTGGGTATGGTATTTGGTTTGGTATTTGGTTTTTTAGAAGGCAGAAGAACTACAGAATTACTGGGTGCTGTGCTGGCTACCAGTTTTATTTTTGCATCGGGCCTGGCCAAAACAATTGGTAAATGGCTGATACTCGATTTTAATTTTAGCGATTGGTGGATGCCGTTTACTGCGGGTGCTTTTTTTGTAGTACCACTTTGTATTGCTGTTAAATTTTTGCAGCAGGCACCGCCGCCAACAGCAGATGATATTGCCCACCGCAGCGTTCGCCTACCCATGACATCAGTTGAAAGAAAACAATTTAGCAGGCAATTTGGATTTGCTATTGCACCAATAATATTTGCTTATGCAATATTTACTATTGTTAGAGATTTTATAGAAGACTTCGCCAATGAATTGTGGATGGAAACCGGTTTTAAAAACAACGCTTCTATTTTTGCCAAAACAAATACCACTATTGCATTAATTGCGCTGGTAATTATTGCCGGTTTCTTTTTAATAAAAAATAATTACAAAGCTTTCAGGTTAACACATTTTCTTATACTGGGTGGTGTTTTATTATCAGCCATTGCAACATTTTGTTTTAATGCCCTGCTTATGAACCCATTTACCTGGATGCTACTATCTACCACTGGTTTGTATTTGGCCTACCTGCCTTTTAACTGTGTTTATTTTGAACGCATGTTAGCCACTTATAAAATTAATGGCAATATTGGATTTGTAATGTACATCGCCGATGCATTTGGCTATTTAGGCACTGTAGCAGTTTTACTCATAAAAGAATTCATACCCATCAAATACAGCTGGATAAATTTTTTCAGTTTTCTTTTTTACTCTGCTGCCATTTTAGGAATAGTGCTCATCATTATTAGTTTAAGTACACACAGTAAATTATATAAAAAATTATGCAACAAAAATCAGCTATCGTAATTGGTGCAGGCATTGTTGGTCTGGCCAGTGCAAGGGCATTAGCACAAAAAGGTTTTAGTGTAAAAGTTTTCGACCGTCACCCGCAGGCAGTGGGTGCATCGGTACGTAATTTTGGAATGCTATGGCCAATTGGTCAGCCTGCCGGCACTATGTATAACCGTGCTATGCGTAGCAAAGCAATATGGAAAACTGTTGCAACTGAAGCCAACATCTGGCACGAAGAAACCGGCAGCCTGCATTTAGCATACAATAAAGAAGAGTGGCAGGTGCTGCACGAATTAGAAAATATCTTTAAACAAGAAAAAAGAAATGTTATTTTATTAGATAAAAATAAAATTGCCGAAAAATACGAGCACGTAAACACCGATAATTTATTGGGCGGATTATACAGTGCTGACGAAATGCTCATCGATCCACGGGAAGCTATAGCAGCATTACCAGAATACCTGCAGGAAAAGTATGCAGTAGAGTTTTACTGGAACAAATGTGCAAGTTATATTAGCGAACAAACCGTATATATTGGTAATGATGAAGAACACGAAGCCGATATAATTTTTGTGTGCAGCGGTGCCGATTTTGAAACGCTTTATCCGGAAGAGTTTACAAAACTGCCCATTACCAAATGCAAATTACAAATGCTGCGTACAGCTGCCATGCCGGAGCGTTACCGAATTAAAACTGCTATTTGCGGCGGGTTATCTTTATTGCATTACAGCAGTTTTAAAGCAGCGCCATCACTACCTGTGTTGCAAAAAAAAATGGCCGAAGAAATGAAGCAATATCTTGATTTAGGCATTCATGTAATGGCCGCACAAAATGGCAAAGGCGAAATTACCATTGGCGATTCGCATGAATATGGATTGCACCTCGATCCTTTCGACAGAGCATCAACCAACAAATTAATTTTAGATTATTTAAAAATATTTTTAAAAATAAATGGTAATGCCATTGCCGAAACCTGGCATGGCATTTATCCAAAATTAACTGATGGTGATACCGAAATTTTCTTTTCACCTGACTCAGGTGTATATATATTAAATGGTGTTGGCGGTGCCGGCATGACCTTATCTTTTGGCCTTGCAGAAGAAATGGTAGAGCAGGTAATAATGGTTACGGCGTAAAAATTATTTATACTCCTCCCTTACCGGGTTAAACACATCAATCAATTTACAATCGGTAATAGCAGTGGCACCATGTTTTAAATTGGGTGCTACAGTTATAGCCATGCCTGCTTTCAATATAAACTCTTCCCCCTCTATAATAAAAAGCATTTCGCCTTCTTCTACATAACTCACCTGCTCATGTATATGATTATGTAGCGGAACAGTGTGGCCGGCTTTCGCATCTAACCAGCCAATACTTAAACCATCAGCATGATAATATTTTCCGGTAAAACCTGCAATAATTTCCCTTGTTTTAATCTCGTCTATTGCAATTGCTTTCATTTTTTATTTTTTATTTTTTATTTTTTAGCAAGATAATAATTTACTGTGGTAACAATTTGGTAACAGTAAATATACAATTGATTAATACGCCGGTAACATTGCAGTAATGTTAAAAGGCTCTCTTTGCTGCATGAAATTAACGAACATGAGAAGCTTTATTACACTAATTACATTTATCATTTTATCATTTGCGGCCGTTGCCCAAAAAGGGAAGATAGAAGGAAAGATTACAGATTCAAAAACAGGTAATCCGGTATCGGGTGTTTCGGTTATTATTAAAGAAACAGGAAAAGGAATTGCTACAGATATAGAAGGCCGATTTTCATTTACAGTAGAAACAGGAAAAAAATATACTATTTCTTTAAGCTCTACGAACTACGTGGGAAAGGATATAACAGAAGTAGAAACCGGTGCTGACGGTATTGCACACCTGGATGTAACGATGGAATCTAAAACAAAAACCGGCGAAGAAGTGGTTGTACGCAGCACCAGCACAGCAAGAAAAGAGTCTACTAATTCTATCATTGCTTTTCAAAAAAATACCAATACTGTAGCTTCGGTTATTTCTGCCGAAGCTATTAGAAGAAGCCCCGACAGAAATACAGGTGAAGTATTAAAACGTTTACCAGGTACCAGCATACAGGAAGGTAAATTTTTGGTGGTAAGAGGTTTGGCCGACAGGTACAACCAGGCCATGCTTAATGGCATTTTATTAACAAGCACAGAACCCGACAGAAAAACATTTTCTTTTGATATTATCCCCAGTAATATGGTTGATAATATTGTAGTTAACAAAGCCTTTGTACCAGAACTTCCCGGCGAGTGGGCAGGTGGTTTAATACAGGTAAACACCAAAGATATTCCTGCAAAAAACTTTTTTAATATTCAGTTAAGCAGTGGTTTTAATACACAAACTATTGGTAAAGATTTTTACGAAGATAAAGGTGGCAAAACAGATTGGCTGGGTATAGATGATGGTACCAGAAATTTGCCTGCAGCTTATACAACAAAAAGTAGTTTTGATACCGCAAGTTTTGCCAGTAAAACTTCTATGGGTAAATCGATGCGTAATGCATGGGCACCCACAAAAATTGCAGCTCCATTCAATGCTGCTTTTGAAATTAATGGCGGTTTTAAAGGTAAAGTATTGGGTAAAACATTAGGAGGTATTTTTGGTATTACTTACCGCAAAAATAACAGTATACAGGATATTGTAAACAGGCATAATAATTTTGAAAACGGCAGAGAGTTTAAAGGAACAGATATTGATTTTAATGATGAAAGATATTTACAAAGTACAGCGGTAAGTGCATTGGCCAGCTTGTCTGTACAACTGAATAATTTAAATAAGATTGGTATAAAAAGTATTATAAGTACCAATACATCTAACAGTACCATTTTAAGAAATGGATTAGATGATACCCGGTCGGAAGATATTATGGCCTATGAATACAGCTTTAAGCAAAATACTTTTTTTACAACACAACTTACGGGGCAGCACAGTTTAAGCAATAATTTAAAACTAAACTGGAATGGTGCATTTACCATTTTAGATGGCTATTCGCCGGATCAAAGAAGGTTGCAATATTCAAGGAGTAAAGGCTCAGCAGATCCTTTCAAGGCTATATTATCAAATAACTTATCGCAGGCAAGTGGCAGCAGAATCTATCAAATGCTAAACGATTATATATACACTACGGGTGGAGATTTAACCTATACTTTTAAAAACAAGCAAACCATAAAAGGTGGTTACATGTTTCAGGTAAGAGACCGGTTGTTTGATGCCAAATTATTTGCCAATTATTTACCGGTTGATAATGATGCTTTAAGATTATTGCCCCCGGATAAAATATTTGCCCCCGAAAATTTTGGAAACGGCACTGATAATAAAATAGCTTTTGATGCCATTAAAGGAAGCACTTTCCGTTATTTAGCCAACACTATTTTAAACGCCGGCTACTTACAAATGGATAACGAACTGTTTAGTAAACTGCGTTTAGTGTGGGGTTTAAGAGTAGAGCATTTTGACCAGTTAGTGGGGAGTGTAAAAAAATGGGATCCCCGCCATACCTACTCAAAAGTTACCGATTTTTTACCAGGCTTAAATGCTGCTTACAAAATAAACCCAACAACAAATTTACGTTTATCTGCTTCGCAAACAGTAATACGCCCCGAACTGAGAGAGCTTAGTGCTCTTAACCTTTACGATTTTGAATTGAATGCTTCGGTTAATGGTAACCCTCAATTAAAACGTACCAAGGTTACCAATTTAGATTTACGCTACGAACTTTATAAAAAACCAGGCGAAGTATTCAGTGCAGGTATATTTTATAAATATTTTAAAGACCCCATTGAGCAATTGTTTAACGAAGGCAGTGGCGGTGCAAGTACTTTTAATTTTCAAAATGCTCAAAAAGCTTACTCTGCCGGTGTTGAATTAGAGCTGAGAAAAAAATTAGATTTTATAACAGAGAAGATGCAAAATTTTACCCTGCAATCAAACATAGCAGTAATTAAAAGTAAAGTAACTGATGCCCGTTATAATTTAGACAGAAGCCTGCAGGGACAGTCTAATTACTTATTAAATCTTGGGCTTTTATACGATGTACCCAAATATGGATTAAATGCTACAGTACTTTTTAATTTAATTGGCGAAAGAATATTTTTAGTAGGCGATAAAGCAGCCGGTGCATCATCGCCGGATGTGTATGAAGCGCCACGCCCTTTACTGGATTTTCAATTAGCAAAAAAAATAGTGAAAGGTAAAGGTGAAATAAAAATGAATGTATCCGACATTATTAACAGGGTACAATATTTTTATCAAAATGCCAACAGTTCCGACGCTTTTCAAAAGAATACTGATGCTTACCGTTTTACAAGAAGGTTTGGTACAGCATTTAACGTAAGTTTTAATTACTCCTTATAATTTTTAAATTCTTAAAACATAAAAAACAAGATGAAAAAGTACATTTTAATTCTATCAGCAATTGTTGCACTAAGCAATACCGCTTGTAGAAAAATTGAAACAGACGGACAAATACAAGTGGTTACCATTAATACTGGCGGTGGCGGTGGTACAACAGGTCAAACTATTACAGTAGAAGGACGTATTACCTCGGATACCACCTTTAAAAAAGCCAATACCTACATCTTAAAAGGGTTAGTGTATATAGCCAACAATAAAACATTAACTATTGAAGCTGGTACAACTATTAAAGGCTCATTCAGTGGCAGCGATGTGGCTGCATTAATTGTAACCCGTGGTGCAAAAATTGTGGCAAACGGCAGTGCAACAGAGCCTATTGTTTTTACATCTGCCAGTCCTAACCCACAAAGCGGTGATTGGGGTGGTATAATAATTTGTGGTAAAGCGCCTATCAATACCAGCTTTAATGGTACTGCAGGTTTGTTTGAAGTAGAAGGCGGAGTAAATAATGCAAGTGGCGATGGTTTAGCAGGAAGCGGCGATGCAGTTGTACCAACAGCAGTTGCTAACGATAGCTCTGGAGTTTTACGTTATGTAAGAATTGAATATGCAGGATATGCATTTCAGCCAGATAAAGAAATTAACAGTTTAACTATGGCCGCTGTAGGCAGCAAAACTGTAATTGAAAATGTACAAACTTATTTAGCAAAAGATGATGCTTTTGAATGGTTTGGTGGTACAGTAAATTGCAAATACCTGGTAGCTTATAAAACACAGGATGATGATTTTGATACTGATAACGGGTTCAGCGGTAAAGTTCAGTTTGGTTTATCTATAAGAGATTCTGTAATTGCAGATGCATCAAGATCGGAAGCATTTGAAAGCGATAACAATGCAGGCGGTACTACAGCTACACCAAAAACATCTGTTGTATTTAGCAACATGACAGCTATTGGACCAAGAGCTACTGCTACAAGTGCGGGTAGTTCACTTTACAGAGCTGGTGCACACATCAGAAGAAACTCTGAAATGTCTTTATTCAATTCGGTAATTATTGGATGGCCATTAGGTATTGATGTAGATGGTACAACCGGTACTGCTACCGGTGCAAACGTGGGTACTGGTGTTGTATTAGCTAATTTATTTTTAGGAGGTAATACAGATAGTATTAAATATTCTGCACCAAGCGGTTCAGCATATACTACTGCAGATTTAGTAACCTATTTCAAGGGTGGTACACAGGCTAATGCTATATTAAATGGTACATTACCTTCAAATCTATTTGTACAGCCATTTAACTATGAAGCTCCAGATCCTACACCTTTTGGAAATGCTGTAAGTATTGTGGGTACAATTTCTGGCACTATAACTCCAAGAGCCAGCTTTACTCATGCAAAAGTTGCAGATGCTTTTTTTACCCCAACTAACTTTATAGGTGCTATTGCTCCATCTGGTGCATTGGCTAGCTGGTGGAAAGGCTGGACAAGATTTTAAATTATAAAAGTAAAAATTATAAAAAATCCCGGCTTTATACCGGGATTTTTTAATAACATTAAAATAATTTTCGTGTAATCATTTAGTAATACTGCAGCGGCACCTTGCACCTGTAAATACAAATAACAGATTTAAATTTTCTTAAGCAATAAAGCAAGTTTTTCTCATGCTTGAAACGCACCCTTTACTCTTATCGGGTGCTTTTTGTTTATACATCCATGTTAAATTAATGTTACCAAATTGTTACTATGCACATTTAAAACACATTATTTTTCACATCGTGTATTTAAACATTTTTGAAATTATATTCACACTCTCTTAAACAAATAAAACTATAGTTTATGAAATGGGTTAGCGTAAACAATGGTACTGCACAGGAAAGTTTTGAATTGTGGGAAGCCGGTAATAAAGTAGCATATATTTCCTTTAGTAAAAGTACACGTATTGCAAGGTTTGTAAGTAAATTAAGCAAGCGGCTTTTCTTTTTTGAAAAAAGAGGGTTGCTAACGCCTAAGGCTGTTATTAAAAATGAGTACGGCATAAAAATGGGTAAAGTAGAAGAAACAAAACCGGGTACCGGCAAAGGTTATGTGGAATTAAATGATAAAAAATATTTTTTTGTTTATAACGAGAATAATTCCGGCGAGTTAATGCTTTATGATGAAGCTATGCAAAAAAGCCTGCTTACCTGCAGTTTTAACACATTGTCTGCAGGTTTTAATAAAACAAAATCTTTGCTGGATACAAAATTCCCCAGTTTATTGATGGCACTTTGCTGGTATGTTTTTCAGCCGCAGGGTGTTATTGTAACTGAAACCGCAGCTTAATTTTTATTTAATAATGATGTAATACCTTCTTAATAATTACTTTATGTTACAGGTGTTTCTTTGCAAAACCTCTGTAAATGAAAATTATTATCCTGCTCACCTGTTGTTTTTTTACAAAGCAAATGTTTTCTCAACCCGATTCTGTAGCCCCTAACATTTTTATTATTACTACCGATGGCTTTCGCTGGCAGGAAGTTTTTAATGGTGCTGATTCTGTAATACTCCACAATACACATTATGTAAAAGATACTTCATTGCTAAAACAAATGTTTTGGGATAGTAATGTGGATGTAAGAAGAAAAATGCTGATGCCCTTTATATGGAAAACTTTAGCAAAGCAGGGTGCAGTTTATGGCAACAGAAATTATGATAATAAAGTAGCCGTAACAAACCCCTACCGCTTTTCGTATGCCGGCTACAATGAGATTTTTACCGGCTACGCAGATTATACTGTAATAGCCAACAAAAGAAAATACAATAATAATCAAACAGTTTTAGATTTTTTAAATGAGCAGCCAACATATAAGAATAAAGTTGCGGCTTTTGCAAGTTGGAATTTATTTGAATACATTTTTAATAAAAAAGAAAGTGCTGTGTATTTAAACAGCGGTTACCAAACCATTACACATGATTCGCTTACCGCAACCGAAATTTTGGCAAACGGTGTGCAGCAACGTTTAGTTAACAATTTACAAAGCACCCGTAATGATATGCTAACTTTTGTAACAGCTAAAGAATATATACAAACCCAGCATCCTAAAATAGTATTTATTGGCTTTGGCGAAACTGATGAATATGCGCATGGCGGCAATTATGATGAGTACCTGCAAAGTGCACATTTATTTGATGAATACCTTTCTCAACTTTGGTATTTAGTAAATAAGGATCCGTTTTATAAAAACAACACCAGCTTTATTATAACCACCGATCATGGCCGTGGGCAAAAAGCAAACACCTGGGTGCGGCACGATATGTTTACCAAAGGAAGCAGCAATACCTGGCTTATGACTTTAGGCCCTAAGTTTGAAACTACAGGCGAAGTAAAAACAAATACAGCAATTTATAGTGAGCAGCTTGCGCAAACAATTGCCCGTTTAGCGGGGCATAATTTTACGCCTGAACATCCCGTGGCTGATGCTGCAATACTTTCAGCAGTAAATAAAAGATAATAACATTACGGTAATAGCAGCTTAATAATTTGGTAAACTCTTACAACTAATTTGCGCATTAAAATATTGCTGATGCAAAACAAATTATCGTTGTGGAATAAAAATAAAATATATTTTACAGGTTTGCTATGCATTTTATTATTCAGCGCAGCATTTTTAGTATTCAATGGTAAAACAGCAGCTTTTATTTCTCTTAACAGCTATCATCCTTTTTTATTAAATGTATTTTTTATAAATTATACTTTTATTGGTGATGGTATTTTTGCGCTTTGCTTAATTGCCGCAATGTTTTTTTATTTTAAAAGAAAACAACAGGGCTTTGCTTTGCTGTATTCGTTTTTAATTTCGGGTATTGGGGTGCAAATAATAAAAAATCTTGTTGAGTCACCAAGGCCAAAATTATTTTTTGAAGCAGGGCAATACCTTCATTTTATAGATGGTGTAAGCCTTGCCAATAATTCCAGCTTTCCATCGGGCCATACGGCTACAGCATTTGCCATTGCCACAGTAATGGTACTAATGATGAAAGATAAAAGCTGGCAATTGTTTATTTTAATTGCAGCTATACTTGTAGGTTATTCCAGAATTTATCTTGCCCAGCATTTTTTGCTGGATGTAATAGTGGGTGCAGTAATCGGCAGCAGTTCGGGGGTAATAGCTGTTTATTTAGCCAAAAATATAAAGGGTATAAAAAAATCAGTTAAAAAAATGCACCGGTTATCCCGTAATACTTCATCTTCCCCATCAGCTATTCAGCCCGTATGAGTATAATAATTGACGCCCGTTTTTTAAAATTTGGCCTGGTTGGTTTAAGCGGCATGGTAATAGATTTTTCTGTTACGTGGTTTTGTAAAGAAAAAATAAGGGTTAATAAATATATTGCTAATTCCCAGGATTTTGCGCTGCTGTTATTAATAATTTTTTATTAAACCGGTACTGGACATTTAGAGAACAGACCATCCCTTTAGCGAACAGTTTTTAAAATTTACATTGGTATCTGTAAGCGGCTTACTTATTAATAATTTGCTTTTATTTCTTTTGCTAAAATATTCAAAAAAGAATTTTTACATCTTAAAATTTGCTGTAACCGGTCTTGTTTTTTTCTGGAACTACTTTGTAAATTTTCTTTTTACATTTAACTAGCGCAATATTTGAATTACAAAAAGAAAACACTGCAGCTAATTTTATTTGCCACATTGGTGCGCTGCGTTACTGCCAGCTGTATTGGCTTGGGTAATGATGAAGTGTATTACCGCATGTACGCAGAACAGCTGCAATGGAATTATTTTGATCATCCGCCAATGGTGGGCTGGTTGATAAGATTTAGCACTGCAAATCTATTTTTTGATAATGAATTTTTTATTCGTCTTGGCGCAATAGCATCGGCAGCAGCAACTACATGGCTATTTTTTTTGTGTGGAAAAAAATTAAACAATGAGTACACGGGGTTTTTAGCTTCGGCTATTTACACTGCTACTATTTATGGAAGTATAATAGCTGGCACCTTTATTTTACCCGATTCGCCACAAATGGTTTGCTGGGCAGCAGCCCTGTATTTATTAATTGATTTTGCATCCGCTAATGCAATAACTAAAGTAAGTAAAAAGAAAATTTTATTATTTGGCATTATTACAGGGGTTGGCATGCTTTGTAAAGTTCACACTGCTTTTTTATGGTTAGGCTTTCTTTTGTATATAATTTTTTATAGCAGGCAATGGTTAACACAACCTGTAATTTATTTATCCGGGTTTATAACAATATTATTTTTTTACCCTGTAATATATTGGAATTTTAAAAACAACTTTATTACTTATCTCTACCACAGCAGCAGGGTGAATGTAACAGCAGGTGGCTTTGATATCAATTCATTTTTAACTTTTACTGCTGGTCAGATATTTTACTGCAACCCGGTAATTTTCTTGTTACTTGCTATTGCAACTGTCGCTGCATTCAAAAATAAATTAACCATTTTGGCTGCACAAAAAAGAATACTTCTTTTCTGCAGCTTACCGCTAATAATTACCGCCACTATTATTTCACTTTTTAAAAATGTGCTGCCCCACTGGACGGGGCCAGCCTACAGCGGACTTATTTTATTAACTGCATGCTATCTTGCTAAACAAAAATCAATTGAAAAAAAACTATTACCAAAACCGGTATTTTATTCTGTAACGCTGATAACAATACTTATTACTGCCGGCATTATACTTATAAATTTTACATCTGGTACATTAGGTAAAAAAGAAAAACAATTTATGGGAGAAGGCGATTTTACTTTAGATATGTATGGCTGGCGTGATTTAAAAATAAATTTTGAAAAAATAGTTGCAGCTGATATACTCTCTGGTGCAATGAAAAAAGATGCCACTATTATAAGCAACAAATGGTTTCCTGCTTCGCATATTGATTATTATGTAGCTATGCCTTTAAAAAAAGATTTAATTGCAATTGGTGATACAGGAGATATACATCAATATGCATGGATTAATAAAAGCCGCAAACAGTTACAACCCGGTAACGATGCATATTGCATTGTGCCTTCTAATTACTTTACAGATGTAAAAACAATTTATGCTGCTTATTTTTCTGCAGTACTTCCGAGTGATACAATTGAACAAAAAAGAAATGGCAAAGTGTGCCGCAATTTTTACATCTGGCGTTTAAAAAATTATTTTGCAAAATAAATTATTTACACTTTCTTAAGCAGGCATCTGAATATTTTATATCATTTTTCCTCAATTTTCATTGAGGCAGAAACTGTATTTTTTAAAAACTGGCTGTACCACCTGCCGGAGTTTTTTACTATTCTTTGCTGGGTTTCAAAATCTACATACACCAAACCAAACCTTGGGTAAAACCCTTCGGCCCATTCAAAATTATCCATCAGTGTCCATACAAAATAACCATTCACTTTTACACCTTCTTTTTTTGCCAGCAAAACCTGTGCAATATAATCCTGCAAATATTTTACCCTTTCGCTGTCATCAACCATGCCTTCTTCGTGTGCATCAGTAAATGCAGCTCCGTTTTCTGTTACAATAATTTCTTTTATTTGTTTATAACTGTTATACTGTTTTAATGCATTGTAAATACTTGGCGGATGTACTTCCCAATCCATTAATGTATGCTGCACATTTCTTTTGCTTGCCTTAATAATTTTTGCTTTTACAAAAGGCATCAGCGGCGCATGGCTCACAATCTCCCTTGTATAATTTTGCAGGCCGATAAAATCCATATCAAATGCCAATTTCTTTTCGTCATGCGGATACATGAACCGTTCAATACGCTCCAATATTTTTAAATCTTTTGTTGGATAACCCAGGCCCAGCAATGGCTCTATAAACATCCGGTTAAGCAATGCATCAACTTTAGCTGCAGCCTTTAAATCTTTTTCATTGTTTGCCCTGTATGGCTCTATATGAGAATATGAAAAAGTTGTTCCCACTTTGCAATCACTTCTTAATGATTTTATTATTCTTCCGCCTTCTGCCTGGCAAAGTGCGGCATGATGTGCTGCAGCTAAAAAACTGCTTAACCCTTTTTTACCCGGTGCATGCACACCTAAAAAATATCCGGCTCCGGTAAATACCATCGGTTCGTTCAATACCATCCAGTGCTTAACCCTGTCGCCAAAATTTTTTATGCAGCAATCAACAAAATAACTAAACCAGTTAATAATTTCCCTGTTTGCCCAGCCGCCTTTTTGCTGCAGTTCCTGCGGTAAATCCCAATGGTATAAAGTTATCCATGGTTCAATACCCAGCTCTAAACAAAAATCAATTACTTGATTGTAAAAATCAATACCCTTATGATTTACAGCGCCAATGCCATGTGGCAAAATGCGGCTCCACGAAATTGAAAACCGGTAATTGGGAATATTTAATTTATACAGCAGTGCAATATCATCGGCATAATGTGTATAAAAATCGCAGGCAATATTTCCGTTGTGGCTATTAAATATTTTTTTTCTTTTTTGAGAAAATGTATCCCAGATGGATGATCCTTTGCCATCAATATTATGTGCCCCTTCTATTTGATAAGCAGCTGTGGAAACACCCCATTTAAAATCATCTCCAAAATCATTTTTTGTAAAAAGCATAATACTTATTCAGCAATTTTATTTAATATTTTTTCAAGGCTTTTATGCTTTTAATTTTTTTACTGAATGAATGGCTTCGCCTAACACAACGTTCTTTTTTGCCTGCACATTACCATATTTTTTTACTATCATATTTATTATCCTTTCGGTACTGTTGGTATAATTTACCGGAATAAATTGTTTGCCCTGCACCCACGCTTTAATTTTACTCCAGATGTTTTTTCTTTAGTGTTTTTAATAACAGGCACACCCATTGTTTTTAATGCTGCTGCATTGCATTGCTGCTCATACTGGCCCTTCATGGGTATGACCATCAGTTTCTTTTTTAAAAACAATGCTTCGGCAGGTGTTTCAAAACCGGCGCCACATAAAATACCTGTACAGTTTATAAGGCTTTCAATAAAATCATCATTATTAACCGGCCTTATGTGTATATTTTTTTCCTTGTATTCTTTTTTTGAGTGTTTGCTGAACACCTGCCAGTTAATATTTTTTATTTCTCCCAGCACTTTTATAATTCTTTCATCACTGTATGCAGGCAAATAAACTGTGTAATGTTTTTTGTCTTCGTGCATTTGCATTTCTTACCTGATCTCTTATTACTGGTGTAAAAATATTTTTATCGTAAGCCCCAAAATGAAAACCATAAGCTGCTGTTACCGGTGCATAATTGTTGAGTACTGCTTTACCCACTATATCTTTATTTTTAGGTTTGGGAGATTTTTTATTAATTACTGCAGCCTGGTGGCTAAGGCCAATACATTCTTTATGTTTCATTTTACAGGCCCACGCACTTACCGGTTCAAAATCATTTATCACTAAATCATATTCTTCAATGGGCAGGCTTTTAATTTCTTTGTACAGTTGTTTTAAATTGCTTTTTTTATAAGTAGCAATTAAATCAACGCCGCCATTTTTTCCAAAAATAAAACTCAGGCCTTTAAATTTATATTTAACCGGGTAAGGCAACTCCACGTCGGCCTGTATACCGCTTACTAAAATATCCAGCTCACCTTTTTGCTGCAGCAGCGGAATAATATCTCTTGCCCGGCTTAAATGGCCATTGCCTGTACCCTGTATGGCATATAATATTTTCATCAGTTTCGGAGTAAGTTAAATTCTTCCACCATGCTATCAAACAGTTTACCGTTATCTAATTCTTCTTCTTCTGCAGTACTTGTATTCATTTGCAGTAATTCAGTTTCATCAAATCTGTAAATTTTCCATTGGCCGTTTACATATTCAAGTGCAGTTAAATTTTCAATCCAGTCGCCGCTGTTAAGGTACATCGTTTTTCCATGTTCATTTTCTATAGCTCTTATTTCGGGTTGATGAATGTGGCCGCAAACAACATAATCGATAATTATTGGCTATAGCAATATCAGCTGCTGTTTGTTCAAAACTGTTAATAAATTTTACAGCACTCTTTACACTGTTCTTTATTTTTTTTGATAAAGAAAATTTTCCTTTCTTAAATATTTTTTCGGAAATGAAATTTGCAAAGCGGTTAATAAGAATCAATGTATCATAACCTACTGCGCCCAATTTTGCCAGCCATTTGCTGTGTTGCATGGTTACATCAAACACATCACCATGAAAAAACCAGGCCTTTTATCATTATCCAAATCAAGTATTACTTTGTTTACAATTTTTAATGAGCCCATTTTAAAACCAACAAACTTCCGCAGCATTTCATCGTGGTTACCGGTTACATAATAAATTTTAACTCCTTTGCTCATCCAGTGCATTAAATGTTTACTCACCTTCATGTGGGCTTTTGGGCCAGTAGCGTTTACTAAACTGCCAGATATCAATAATATCCCCATTAAGTATTACTGTTTTTGGCTTTATGGTTTTAAGATAATGCAACAGTTCTTTAGCATGGCATCCGTAAGTACCAAGGTGTATATCGCTCAGTACCAAAATATCCAGCCTGCGCCTTTTTATTTTATCCATTAATGGATTTTATAAAATTTTAGCGCCGGATAAAAAGCAGAAAGCATCGGCAAAAAAATTCTTACTGAAAGTTTCAGAAAAAAATATTTAATATTTTTCATGATGTAAGATGTTGGGTTAGTAATAATTACAAATTGAAGCAATTACTTTAAACAAATGTTTACGCCTGTTTTACCAGTATGTTACCTGATTGTTACATAATAGTTACCAGCAACAAAAAAATACAACTATTTTTTTTAAATAATTAAAGGTGTCGCCAATTTTCCCAATGCAGCATCAATTAAGTTAAATGCACAATTAGGCAGACTTAACATTACAACTACCTTAGGCGATACAGACAATGATGGCGACTTTGATGCACTGTACAGTTTTGGTGCAAGATCATTTAGTGTTTGGAATGGTACAACAGGAGATTTAGTTTTTGACAGTAAGAACGAACTGGATGTAAAAGCAAAAGAACTGGGTGTATTTGATGATAACAGAAGTGATGATAAAGGTGCCGAACCAGAAGCAATTACATTGGGTAAAGTGGGTACAAAAACAATTGCCTTTGTAGGTATGGAAAGAGTGGATGCAGTTGCAGTTTACGATGTAACTAACCCTACTGCACCTGTTTTTGTAAAAATGTTTGCAACAGGTGATGCGCCTGAAGGGGTACTTTTTATTCCTGCATCTAAAAGCCCCATTGGCCAAAGCCTGGTGGTGGTAAGCAGCGAAAATGATGGTGTGATAAAAATATATAAGGCAGATAAATTATAAACGGGTAATACTTTTTATTATAAAGAGAAAGCTGCTTTTAAAAAAGTAACTTTCTCTTTTTTTGATTATATATTTAATCTTTCTTTTTTGGCAATGTAAAACCAAATGTAGTACCTACATCAATTTTGCTGCGTACATGAATAGTTTGGCCGTGAGCTTCTACAATATGTTTGCAGATTGATAACCCTAAACCACTGCCGCCAACTTTTCTGCTTCTTGCTAAATCTGTGCGGTAAAAGCGTTCAAATATCCTGGGCAAATGTTCTTCCGAAATTCCTGACCCATCATCACTTATTTCTATTAAAACAGTTTTACCATCTACCCTGTAAAAACTACTTTCAATAATACCATTTTGTTTACCGTATTTTATTGCATTATCTACAAGGTTAATAAAAACCTGGCGTATTTTTTCTTTATCGGCATACACCGTTAATGGCACTTCGCAACCTTTTTTTATAATGCATTTAATTTCTTTTTCATCCGCTTTTATTGAAAGCGATTCATACACTTCTTTTAAAATATCCTGAATAACAAAATTTTCCTGGTACAATAACTGTTCGCCGCTTTCTAATTTAGAAATTTCATCCAGATCATCTACAAGGTTTACCAGCCTGTCAATATTACGGGATGTGCTGGCTAAAAATTTTTTATTTACTTCAGGGTTTTCCAAAGCACCGTTAATCAATGTATCTACATAACCCTGTATGGCAAAAATGGGTGTCTTTAATTCGTGGCTCAGGTTTTGTAAAAATTCTTTTCGGTAAGTTTCGTTTTGCTGCAGCATTTCTATCTCTTCTTTTCGTTGTTCTGCCCATGCCTCCACATCTTCCCTTACTTCATCAATTCCTTTTTGAGGTAAAATATTTTTATAATAAAACTCTTCTCTTTTACTGGCTTTGGTTTGATAAATAAGTTTGTAAATCAATTTTATTTTTCGGTAAATAAAAGTTTGCAGTGTGTAAGATATTAATGCAAAACTGCCCATAAAAATTACAACAAAAGATAAAAGGGCAATCCACCAAACAGGTTTAAAAACAAAAATACCAATTGCAATAGGCACCGATAATGCCAGTGCAGTTAGTGCAGATAATTGTTGTGGCGAAAAATTTTTTTGAGAGAGCATCCTTTAGTTCATAGTTGATAGTAAAATTCATTGCGAAAATAACAACAATAACCGATAAGTATTAACCATTACACAATATCAGCTGTGCACTGTCAACTATCAACTAACTATATTTCGAACTTATACCCTACACCCTTTACGGTGCTGATGCAGTCGAGGTCTAATTTTTGGCGAATTTTGCGGATGTGTACATCAATGGTACGGTCGCCAACTATTACTTCGGTACCCCAAATGGTATTTAAAATTTCATTTCGTGAGGAAAACTTTACCGGTTTACCTGCCAGTAAAGAAAGCAATTCAAATTCTTTTCTTGCTAAGATGATATCTGCCCCTTTAAAATTAATCATGTATTTCTCCCTGTCAATTTCAAGGTCGCCAACTTTTAATACTTTAGGCGAATCGTTGGTGAATCTTCTAAATAAAGCATTTACTTTACTCACCAAAATTTTAGGGCTTATTGGTTTTGTCAGGTAATCGTCGGCACCGCTTTCCAGCCCTTTTACTTCGGTACCTTCATCACTAAGTGCCGTTAAAAAAATGATGAGGGTATTTTTAAAAGCCGGTTGCTGCCGCAGCAGGTTGCAAACTTCCATACCGGTTTTGCCGGGCATCATAATATCTAAAATAATTAAATCGGGCAGGGTTCGCTTTGCCTTTTCAATGGCCTCGTTACCGTTTTTTGCAGTAATTACTTCAAATCCTTCGGCCTGTAAATTGTATTGAATGATTTCCAGGATATCTGGCTCATCATCGGCAATTAATATTTTTTTAACAATACTCATACGTAAAATGCTGGGCAAAAATACTCTTAATCAATTATCCACAATCAGTTTTAAGGCTTTGGTACATTATCAAATTGTTAAGGCAAAAAATCCCACAAATACAACCCTAAATAAAATTTCAGCATCTTTGCAGTATAACTATATGATGAAGAATACTTTTTTAATCCTCTTATTATTGATTTGTTGGGTAAATACCTTTGCAACTTTCGATACTATTAAGCCTCCCATACAAAGGCAGCGCTTTCATGATAAAATAAATGAAGAGCAAAAACTATTGGATAAAGCCGATGGCAAAATTGATGGCAAAATGAATATTTCATCCAACGAAGAAATTAATCTTGCGGTATCAGACGCCATATTCAGAAAAGTAGATGTGCTGCAGGATAGTATTGAGGTAAATGATAAAATAAAAGCCAACAACGAAAAAGTACGCTACCTTACTTTTACCGAAAGTTTAATTAAAACATTTCGTACCAACTGGCGCAATAATAAAATAAAGCCTGTTTATGCATCTTTGCTGATTGATAATTTTGAAAAAATAATGGCTGCCACTATTGATGGTCAAAGCATGGTGCCGTATATTGATGCAGTACCTTACGAAATTGGTAATATAACAGCAGAAATTTTTATAAGCAATAAAGGCTATGCTCAAAGTAAAAATATTGTTTACTTAAAATACTGTACACTTAACCCCGATAAAATTTTACAAACTATAGCACCTTATGCTAAAGAAAGTTTTGCCGACAGCCTTGTTACCGCAACCTGCAAAAACGATCCTGCACAGGTGTACAAATTTGCACAGGATGCTTCATCTGTTGCAGGAAAATTAATACATAATAATACCAGCGCTGTTGTAAAAACAGTTGCTGCATTAAGTACAATGCCGTCATCACTGTTGTATTTCCCTTTTTTAGATGATATTGTATCGGGTAAAAAACAAACCGACAGTCTGGTAAAAATTATTGGCGACGGAGAAAAAGGATATGATAGTGTTGCCTATTATAAATTGCTGGTACAAACAGAAATTGAATACAGCAAAAGGATAATAAAAGGTGATACCGCTATTGCTTTTTTTGGCCCCAATGGCCTAAGGGATATGCTGCAGCGAAAAGCAATAAAGCATTTTATTAATACTATAAATGAGCTGCACGAAAAGCCGGAAAATGTGCGGATGAAAGCGATTGACTCTTTAACACCTGTTGATATTTATTACATGATTGTAATGGGGGAAAGCGAAATTTATACCAGCAGTTACAAACACAGTTTTAACCGCATGCTGCAGCGTCTGGGAAAAAAGCCTGCAACCGATTCGCTTTTACTAAAAGTAAACTTCGATTATTTTAAAAAATTTATTAAGATGGCTGCCAATTTTAATAAGCTGGATACTTTTTTAAATTTAATGCCTGCTGCCAGTTCCGAAACTTTAATGAAGGCTTTTGTTGGCAAGCTGGAAGCAACAAAAAATCTTGAAGATGCAGTGGATGTTGCAGACAGTTACAGCAGCATCAGTAATAAAAAATTGCAGACCAACATTTTAAGTTATGTAAATGATAATGAGCTGCGTTGTATTGGCAACAATAATAGCAGGGGTAAAATAATTTACAGTTTATTAAAAACAATTTTTCTTTCGGCCGACAGCAGTAATAAAATTGACCTGAGTGCTGCAATTGGTATTCCGCCAATTTACTCCATAGAAAATAAAGCTTTGATGGATGACAGTGGCCGCATTGTACAACAGGTTTTCTTTTATGGCGATGATGATGGTAAAAAATTTTTTCCTTCTTATGTAAATTCTTTTTCAGCCAAAGAGTGGAAAATAAATAACAGCAATAAAGAATGGGTGGAAATAAAATCGATTAAAGACCCAAAGGTTTGGATATATGTAAACCGCCCCTTAAACAACGATAAAAATTTAGATGACAGCGCACAAATACATCTGAACAATTATCTTAAAAAAAATAATCTTAAACCCTCCATTGTTACACATCGTGGGCATAGTTACTGGCTCGACCGTACAATGGCCCGTATGGCCGGCGATGCAAAAATTGTAGTGCTGGGCAGTTGCGGAGGCTATAAAAATTTAAGCCATCTTATTGAAATAAATCCCGATGCACATATTATTTCTACCAAACAAATTGGCACCGGAAATATTAACCAGACTGTTACCAATACTTTAAACCAAACTTTATTATCGGGCAAACAATTAGTTTGGAAAAATATGTGGGCTAACCTTTCTGCTTATTTCTTAAAACAACCCAAAGAGTTAAAAGAAACATGGGAAGATTATATACCACCTTACAAAAACCTGGGCGCCATCTTTATTAAAGCCTATAATAAAAAAACTGAGACAGAATAATTTCATTTTTTTATTTTCTCCAAAAAAAACTGCAGCAATTTTTTAAACTAAACAGAAAACACTACACCTTAAACGGATTATCTTTGCTTAATGAGTGAGCCGGTTGTTAAAAAAAAAGTATTCAACTTTTCATTACTCCGCAGGGTATTTTATTTTGCAAGGCCATATAAAAATAAATTTTATGGTTCTTTGCTGCTTTCTGTAGTACTTGCAGTAATGGCACCAATACGGCCATTTTTAATTCAACTTACCATAAACGATGGCATAAAAGGTGATACTGCCGGAAATTTTATGAAAGGCCCCGGTGGTTTTATTATTGAAATTACCATTATACAAATTGTATTACTGATTGCAGAAACTATTTGCCGTTTTTACTTTACGTTTTCTCACTGCATCGTTGGGGCAAAGTGTAGTAAAAGATTTAAGGGTTACTACTTATAAAAAAATACTTCACCTTAATTTAGGTCAGTTTGATAAAACTCCCATTGGCACATTAACCACACGAACTATAAATGATATTGAATCTATAAACGATGTTTTTAGCGATGGTTTAATTCCCATCATTGCCGATCTGCTTTCCATCATTTCTGTTTTAACTTACATGTTTATTGTAAACTGGCAATTAACTTTAGTCTGCTTAGTTCCGTTCCCTATATTAATGATTGCTACTTATTTTTTTAAAGAAAGTGTAAACAAATCTTTTATACAGGGTGCGTAATGCCGTTGCAAATCTCAATGCTTTTGTACAGGAACATATTACCGGCATGGCTGTAGTACAGGCTTTTGCTGCCGAAAAAAGAGAGTTTAATAAATTTAATGCCATTAATAAAGAACACCGCAATGCCAACATAAAAGCCATTTTTGCCTACTCTGTTTTTTTTCCGATAGTAGAATTAGTAATGGCATTATCAATTGGTTTGTTGGTTTGGTGGGCTGCAAAAGATGCCATTGCTATAACAGACTTTGCTGAAAGAGATCAGATTGCCGGTATCATTACTTCATTTATCATTTGTTTAAATTTATTATTTCGGCCGCTACGTGTAATTGCCGATAAATTTAATGTGCTGCAAATGGGCATGATTGCCAGCGAAAGGGTTTTTAAAGTGCTGGATAATGAAGACAGTGCTGTTAATGAAGGCGATCATATTCCAGTATCCATACAGGGTAAGGTGGAGTTTGATAAAGTTTGGTTTGCTTATATTGATGAGCAGTATGTGTTAAAAAATATTTCATTTACCATTAATGCCGGCGAAACATTGGCTATTGTAGGCCACACCGGAAGCGGCAAAACATCCATCATCAGTTTATTAAACCGTTTGTATCATATACAAAAAGGCAGTATAAAAATTGATGATAAAAATATTGAAGATTATCCGCTGGATGTTTTAAGAAATAAAATTGGTGTGGTACTGCAGGATGTGTTTTTATTCAGCGGTTCGGTAGTGGATAATGTTACACTTCGTAACCCCGACATAAAAGAAGAAGATGTTATTAATGCCGCCAAACTTATAGGCATACACGATTTTATTATGCAGTTGCCCGGCAATTATAATTATAATGTAATGGAACGTGGTGCTACTTTATCGCTGGGGCAACGTCAGTTGCTGTCTTTTGTAAGGGCCTTATTATACAACCCCTCTATTTTAATTTTAGACGAAGCCACTTCATCTGTAGATACTGAAAGTGAAAACCTTATTCAGCATGCCATTGATACTTTAATAACCGGCCGCACTTCCATTGTAATTGCCCACCGCCTAAGCACCATACGCAAAGCCAGCAAAATAATGGTGTTGGATAAGGGAGAAATAAAAGAAATGGGTACTCACGAAGAACTTTTAGCTAAACAGGGTTTTTATTATCAATTGCATAAAATGCAGTTTGAGAAAAAGGGAATAGTTATTTAAAAAATAGAATATTAAAATATTTAATTACTTATTTAGATATTTCAATTTTTTTATGGGTAATGATATTGATATGACACCTGATGATGCTGAAAATTACCCTCGTAATTGGATGAAGGCAATTAAAGAAGAAATGCTAAACAATCCTGAAGCCTTTAGCCAAAGAGAACCAGGTTTATATATTGGTGGGGTGAAGATGAAAGAGGGTGATAAGCTGAGCTTTGATAATGAAGGCTTTCAGGTTATAATCAGAAAAGGATGCTTTGAATGAATTAATGTATCTAACATTAGCCCATTTTATTGTTTTTTACCATCTGGCTTAATTAATCCCTCTTCAATTTTTAATTTCCCCTGTGCCGCCTTATCTTTGCGGCAAAATTAGGGATGGGTATGCTTCAAAAGTGTTTAAAATCTTTACTGGTACTGGCTTTCAGCCTTTTTTTAACTGTTTATGCTATGGATGCTTTTGCAGGTGGCGAACCAGAAAATCATGGCAAAGGAAAGTTGAATATGAAGGAAGTAATATTCGGTCATATCATGGATGGTCACGAGTTTCATTTTTTTAATGCTTCAATTCCACTTCCGGTAATACTATACTCACCTCAAAAAGGTTTTTCCACTTTTATGTCTTCTGCTTTTCATCACGGCGAGCATGAAGTAGAGGGTTATAATTTAGTAAAAGGCAAAGTTGTACCCACTGACCCAAGTGTTAAAGTGTACGATTTTTCTTTAACCCGTAATGTGGTACAAATGCTTTTGGCTTTAATAATTTTAGTGTGGATAATGGTAAGCATTGCAAAAAAATATACCGGTGGTCAGGGTGTTACTTCGGCACCAAAAGGCATGCAAAGTTTGTTGGAGCCGGTTATTACTTTTGTAAGAGATGAGGTGGCTGTTCCAAATTTAGGTTACAAGGCAAGTAAATATCTTCCTTATTTATTAACCATATTCTTCTTTATTTTAATCAACAATATTTTTGGTTTAATACCTGGCACGGCAAACGTTACTGGTAATATTGCATTTACAGTTGTGTTGGGTGTTATTTCTTTTATAGTTACAATAGCCAGCAGCAACAAACATTACTGGGCACATATCTTTAACCCACCGGGTGTGCCATTGGGTGTAAAATTTATTTTAGTGCCTGTGGAGTTTTTAAGTATGTTCTTAAAACCCTTTTCATTAATCATTCGTTTGTTTGCCAACATGGTGGCGGGGCATATTATCATTATCTGTTTAATTTCATTGATATTTATTTTTGGAGAAAAAATGGGTACAGCCGCAGGTTGGGGTGCCAGCCCATTATCAATAGCCTTTACCATTTTTATTTATTTTATAGAAGTGCTGGTAGCGTTTTTACAGGCGTTCATCTTTACAACACTTACTGCAGTTTTAATTGGCGGTGCAATTGAAGGCGATCACAGTCATGATGATGCACACGCAAACACTGCACATTAAAAACGGAATTATTAATTAACAATAAACCAAGTAACATGAACTTAGGATTAATTTTACTGGAAGGCATTGCAAACGCAGGTGGAGCCGTAGGTGCTGGTCTTGCTGCAATGGGTGCTGGTATTGGTATTGGTCAAATTGGTAAAGGTGCAGTAGAAGGTATTGCCCGTCAGCCAGAAGCCACTAACGATATTCGTGCTAACATGATTTTAGCTGCTGCCCTTGTAGAAGGTGCTGCATTATTTGCTATCATCGTGGGCTTTCTTGCAATGGTTTTATAAAATCGTTGCCAACTTTTTACTGCATCCAAAGCACAGGGCGGAGGATGCAGTATTTTAAAGCCCCTGTCCCCTAAAGGAGGAAATGTGGCTGATTTATTTTTTACTGGCTTTGTAATTTAATTCAACAATAAAACTTAACTGATCAAATAATAGTTATCAGCCTTAATAATTTATAACATGGAACTTTTATTACCGGAAATTGGTTTACTTTTTTGGACGCTTTTAGCCTTCCTTATTGTATTTTTTATTCTTAAGAAATATGCATGGCCTGCCATTGTAAAAGGATTAAGCGACAGGGAAAATTCTATTACCGAAGCATTAGCAACCGCCGAAAAGGTAAAACTTGAAATGGCACAAATGAAAAATGATAACGAAGCTTTGCTGGCAAAAACCCGTGAAGAAAGAGGTATTATTTTAAAAGAAGCTAAAGAAATAAAAGACAAAATTGTAAACGATGCTAAAGAAGAAGCTAAAGCAGCCGCTGCAAAAATTATGGCTGATGCACAGTCCACTATTCAGCAGCAAAAAATGGCAGCACTTACCGATTTAAAAAATCAAATTGGTAATTTGGTAATTGAAACCAGCGAAAAAGTTTTACGCAAAGAATTAAGCAATAAAGCCGAGCAGGAAAATTATATTAAAGTCTTGGCATCGGAAGTAAAATTAAATTAATGTGGGCAATGTGCAGATATGCCAATATGCAAAAGTTAACAGCAATTGAATTTGGCACATTTGCAAATTTTCTCATTTGCAAATTACAATTATGAACAATCCACGTTTAGCAGGCAGGTACGCAAAAAGTTTATTGGATTTAGCTGCAGAGCAAAATCAAATAGAAGCCGTATATGCCGATATGAAATGGCTGAACAGCGTTTGCAAAAGCAATCCTGATTTTACAGCCGTATTAAGCAGCCCGATTATTAAAGCCGATAAAAAAGAAGTGATTTTAAAAGCTGTAACTGATGGAAGGGTTAATAATTTAACCGCCGCTTTTATAAAATTGCTGGTAACAAAAACAAGAGAGGCTAATTTACCCGAAATTGTTAATGCCTATATTGATCAGTATAATACCTTAAACAATATTCAAAAAGTAAAAATTACTACTGCCGGTCCGCTTAGTGATGCTTTAAGAGAAGAAATAATGACGAATGTAAAAGCAGCAATGCCCACCAAAACATTTGAAATAGAAACTGCCATTAAAGATGAATTGATTGGTGGCTTTATTGTAGAAACCGGCGGGCAGTTAGTTGATGCCAGTATATTACGAGACTTAAAAGATATTCAGAAACAATTTATGGATAATGAGTTTGTACATAAACTGCGTTAATAATTTTTGAGAAAAATATTTTGAAGGCTGTTACGGAAGTAGCAGCTTTTTTATTTTCATACTTAAACCACCACCTGTGTTTTGATAACATGATAAATCCATTTCCTAAGTTGTTCCTCTTTAGCAAAAAAATTAAAAATTATTTCAAAAGCAGTTTATGGATAATGACTATCTGAGAAAACTGAGTTGATGTTTTTCTCCTCTACCACCTGAAATAAATGCTACCTGTTTTTTTCTTTGTCTAATAATTTTTTAAGCGTATTATCAACTGCATTTTCTCTTGTTCGCCCAAATACGCCTTTTAAATATACAGCAGGATGCTCATTAACTCTAACACTAAACTCACTATTTTTTATTAAGCTATCAACAGTAGATTTTGGAATTTTCATTGTAAAAACCGAATCAAACAATTCGTTCTTTTTATCGAGTTCATATATTTTACTTTCCGATTTATTAATTTTAAAATTTATCATTTCATATTTTGGTATAAAAAATTCCATTGTATCATTTGCAATTTTTTTTAATTTAAATGGTTGATCATGGCTGCCGATTAAGCCTCTGAATACAAAAAAATCTCCAGCTTCTGGGTTTCTAATGATGGCATTCTCCTGATGTGTATTTAAATAGAAATTGCAGGTAGCTATCAATGCAATAGGAATAAGAATAAATATCCATTTATAGCTTTTCTTTTTAGATTTACTTTGTTCAAATTCTTCAATTGTCATATAATTAAGGGCTTAGTTTTTGAATTTTGTGATGATGTTTAAAGTGATTCTTTTGGTTTCCAACATTAAAACGTAAAAATCGGCGTTTTAATATCATGATAAAATAAAAAAGTCCATTTTTCCTGTTGCCCCTTTTGCCACCATTGCTGGCGAAGTTCCATACATTTCTTTCCGTCATAATCGTACTTGGCTACAAATTTATTTTTCATTTGCTGCAGTTGCGGTGCCACATCGCCGCCAAAAAATATTTTTTGCCCATCTTCTTCAATAAAAAAAACCTGGTGAAAGGGTGAGTGTGCACCGGTTACTTCATACTTTATATAATCATCAATACTACCATTACCCTGTGTAAAAATTACTTTACCGCTTTCGGCTAAAATTTCAAATTCTGTTGGTGTGTAAGAGGGTTTGCCTTTTGCCATAGCAGAATCAAATTCATCTTTGTTTACATAATACTTAGCATTGGGAAAACTGATAAACCTATGCTGCAAAATTTTATCTTCTTTACTTACACCGCCGCTATGATCTTTATGCAAATGGCTTAATAAAACTTTTGTAACCTCCATTGGGTTAATGCCATTATCTAAAAGATTTTGATGAATTTGTAAACTGCCATCAGGATTAGTAAAACCAAGGCCGGTATCAATTACTACAATATCTTTTGCAGTAACTATTGCAAAGGGTTGTATTTCTACCAGCAAACTGCCAATGGGTCTTTGCTGCAAATCATCTTTGTCTTTATTAAAAGGAACAAACTGTTTGGTGTTATCGATAGTAAATGCGCCTTCGCTGAGTGGAATTATTTTCATACCCCCTAGCCCCCTAAAGGGGGAATTTAGACTCTGATTATTTACAGAATATTATTAAATAAAATAGTTAACTGCAAAAGTAATTGAAAAGAATTGGATATAGCAGAGTATGCTCCCCTTCAGGGGATGGGGGTTTTACCTCAATATCATCCCCCTGTCGGCATCAAGCTTTATTGATATAAATAATAAAACGGTAAAAGTTATTAATGAAGAACCTCCGTAACTGAGTAAGGGTAATGTAATACCGGGTGATGGTGCCAGACCCAGCGTCATACAAACATTTAATGCCACATGAAAAAATAAAATACCTACCACACAATACATATACACACGGCTGAAAGTGCTGCGTTGCCTTTCGGCTAAAAAAACCAGCCGCAGCATTAAGCCAAAATACAACAGCATTAAAACTACACAACCCCAAAAACCAAAATTTTCTCCTACAGAACTAAAAATAAAATCGGTGTTTTGCGCCGGCACAAACGAACCACGGGTTTGTGTACCCTGCAAAAAGCCTTTGCCCCAAAAGCCACCGCTTCCAATGGCAATTTTAGATTGTTTAACATTGTAGCTTTCTACTTTTTCACCTGGTTTCTTTTTTGCAGTACCCAGCTTTGCAAATTCTTTTTGAATATCGGCTGTACGTTCTGCACTTTTAAATTTATACTCATCAATACCAAACGTAGAAAATATACGAACTACCTGGTGCGGTTTTAAAACACTTTCAAACAAAGCTGGTACCAAAAATTTTTGTATGCCTACGCATAAAATCCACACAGCTGCAATAGAAATTAAAAAGCCTTTATCTCTTTTTATTTTTCTTCTGTATAAAAACATAAAGAGCACCGCAATTACAGTAAGTGCAATAAATAAAGTATTGGGTGCAATTACAATACTTGCAATAATAAGTATGGCAAAAGAAAAAAGTATAATCAGATACATGGTGGGTAAACCTTCTCTGTAAAAAGAAATGCCGAAAGAAAAATAAACGATAGCTGCACCTGGCTCACTTTGCAAAACAGATAAAATTGCCGGGCTAAAAGCAATAGCAGCTGCAATTAACTGTGTTGGTGTTTTATGAAAATTAGTTTCGGGCAGCGATAAATATTTTGCAAGTGCCAGCGATGTAAATATTTTACAAACTTCCACCGGCTGAATATTCATAAAGCCTAATGGTATCCAGCTTTTTGATCCGCCTACTTCTTTACCAACAATAAATGTGGCAAGTATAAGTAAAATGCCAAATGCATAAGCCAGGTTGGCCGTAGCGGTAAAAAATTTACTGTCGGTTAGTAAAATAATTATGCCTGTAATAATGCTGGCAATAAAAAATAAAAATTGTTTGCTGTACTCTTTTTTAAACCCTAAAAAAGTTTGTAATACAGGGTCGCCATCTTTATACTCTACCGAAAAAATACACAGCAGGCCAATCATTACCAGTATGGCGTAAAGCCAAATCATTACCCAGTCGATGCCTTTTGATATGGAAGGATTTTTTTGATACATAGCGTGAGCCTGTTGAATGGTGAGTCGTGAATGGTGAGCTGTTACCTGCTGCAATGTACTCACTACTGACGACTGACCACTCACGTTTTTACGGTGTCTTTTATTTCGGGTTTCTTTTTTTCTTCTGGTAAAATTGCTTCTGTTTTAATTCTTATTTTATTATCGTTACTGTCTTTTTTAGGTTGTTCTTTTTTTTGTTCTTCTTTATCTTTTTTTAATTTATCCAATGGCTTCATCTTCATCGCTATCATCCATCCCCAAAGTATCTTTTATAATTTTTATATAGCCTTTTGCTACAAGATAAGCGGAGTCTTTAGAATGCCGTAACGAATCCTGTCTTTTCATTTCATCATAAATACGGGAGGGAATTAAATTGAGTTTTGAAAGCTGCTCAATTCTGGCAAGTCTTGGTTTTTCAGTTATAGAATCGTTTAAATATTTTTCAATCATCAACCCTACAATAGGTGCTGCATAAGTACCACCAAAGCGGCCGCTGTTTTCTACCACACACATAATAGCAATTTTTGGATTTTCTCTTGGTGCAAAACCGGCAAAAAAAGCATGGTTGGGTTGTTTAACGCCACGGTAATAATTTTCCACCGTACCTGTTTTACCACAAATATTTATACCGGCAACTTTTGCTGCCATACCAGTTCCCCTGTCCACCACGCCCTGCATACCATCATGTACTGCTTCAAAAATACTGTCGGGTATATCAATGGTGTTATGCTTTTCTTTAAAATTTGCAAGCATATTAAATTTATCACCGCCTTCGATAGAATCAACTAAATGCGGCGTTTTATACCAGCCTTTATTAGCAATGTAAGCCATTTCATTTGCCACCTGCATGGGTGTTACATCCACTTCGCCCTGGCCAATACTTACCGAACGAAACGTACAATAATTCCATTTGCCTGCTCCGTAAATTTTATTGTAATAGGCTGCATTGGGTATTAACCCACGTTTTTCCGATGGTACATCAACACCTAATTTATGGCCCAAACCAAAAGCCTGCATATAATTGCTCCATACATTAAGGCTGCTATCCTGGTTGGGATATTTTGGGTTAGTAATCACTTTTTGCATAACGTTTGCAAAATAAGTATTGTCGGAAATGGTAATGGCATTGCGTAAATCAAAAGTCCCATAATCCAAACACTTCATTGGCCTGCCACTGCCACAACCATAAAACGCACCTGAGCAACTAAACCTGGTACTGGTTTCAATTACACCTTCGTGCAAACCAATCAAAGCCTGTAATGTTTTAAAAGTTGAACCCGGCGAATAAGTTGCACCAACTGTTCGGTTTAATAATGGCAATGCCGGGTTTAATAATAATTCTGCAATATGTTTTTTTCTTTCGGCACCAGTTAATAATTTTGGTTTAAAGGTGGGGCTGCTTACCATGCATAAAATGCCGCCGGTTTTTGGGTCTATCGCCACAATAGAACCTAATTTATTCTCCATTAATTTTTCTCCCAGATTCCTGCAATTCAATATCTAATGCAGTGTGCATATTTTGCCCGGCAATGGCTGTAGTATCAAACTTTCCTTTTTCTAATCTTTCGGTAAGCCTGTCCACTTTATCTTTTTTCCAAAATTCTATTCCTCTTTGCCCAAGCATTACATTTTCGTAAGTTCTTTCCAAACCGGTTTTACCAATATAATCTCCCATTACATAGCCTGTGTATTTAGGATTTTTTAAAATGTTAGAATCTACTTCGCTTAAATATCCTAAAATATTTCCTGCTGCATCATACGGGTAATCTCTAACCGACCTTTCCTGTAAATAATATGCCGGTGCAAATTTGTACAGGTTTTCTGCAAGCTTTGCCATTTTTTCGTTACTCAGTAAGGCTTCAAAAATAGAGGGGCGGTAACTTTTATATTTAAAAACAATGTTCATCCATTCTTTTTCTAAACTCAGCAGTATCTATCCCTAAAATATTACAGATGCCCATAGTATCGGTACCTTTTACTTTGTTGGGTATTACCATTAAATCGAAAATAGTGGTGTTTTGTAAAATAGATTTGCCATTGCGGTCGTACACAATTCCCCTGTCGGGATAAATTACTTTTCTAAAAATGCCCTGATCATCTGCAGCCAGTTTGTATTTTGATGAAAATAATTGCAGGTTCATCAGCTGCAAAATAATTATCACAAACATGCCGGTAAATACCAGCATAATTACATTTTTACGAGACTGATTGAAGACAGACATTTTTAGTTGATGGTTGATAGTTGATAGTTCATAGTTGCAGAAAATCTATCTATTAATCGGCAATATTGCTACACGGTGTTTGTTCTGAATTTTTGTTTACGTACAAATAATAATTCGGTAATTATTATAAGCAGTAAACTAATGGCGGTTGATACAATTATTTTTAACAAAAAATACCAAATATTACCAAACTGCCATGCCTGTAATAAAAACAACCAGGCATGATGAATTATTGTGAGTACGGCAACATAAATAAAATAAGGCAGAAAACCTCCCATACTTTTAATAGAGGGTTCTTCATAATTATCATCTGCCCCTTCCTGGGGTATTAATAAATTTACAAGATGAGGTTTTAAATAAGCAATTAAAACACATGCCGCAGCATGAAAGCCGGGGTTGCGGCTAAAACTATCCAATGTAAAACCAAATACAAATGCAATAATTAACTGCCAGCTCCTTTTCATATTAAAAGGCAACCACAAAATGAATAAAAAATACAAATAAGGTGTTACCATTTGGTGCAGGTGAATATTATCCAGTACAAAAACCTGTACCAAAATAAAAAGCATAAACCTGATAATATTTTTTACTAGTGTACTCATTTAATATTTTTATTTTTCACCTGCGGTGAAAATTATTGCCACAGAGGGCACGGAAACACAGAAACGGGTTTATTAATTTTGTATTCAGCAACACGAAAACTATATTAATTTTCTGTGTTTCTGTGCCTCTGTGGCAATTCCGTTTTTTGCCAAAGGCAAAGGCTGTTTCTTTATTTTGCCTGCTGTTTTGCTTTTTCTAATAACTGGTTAATGGCTTCCTGCTGATTATCGTCAATTACATAAACATACTGCAGGTTATAAAAATTTGCTGCCGACTTTAATTTTATCAAAAAATTATTGCTGCTTTTTTCTGCAAATACTTCTGTTATAAAACCCAGTATTTTACCTTTTGGAATAGTTGTAGTGCTAACACCGCTTGATATTATGG
This sequence comes from uncultured Chitinophagaceae bacterium, assembly GCA_963741535.1. Lineage (GTDB taxonomy): Bacteria > Bacteroidota > Bacteroidia > Chitinophagales > Chitinophagaceae > Ferruginibacter. Next base: position 118,961 of record CAVUIP010000018.1, on the reverse strand, counting down.
TATCACCTGCGGCAACTTTTGCACTTTTTGGTATGCGGCTCATTGATAAAATATTGGGTATTTTTCCATCCCAGTTAACAGTGCCTGTTTCGCCATTACCTTTTAACAGCATGCCATCAACATGGCTGTCTTTATGCAGTAAGCTCATTACAACGGCATAATCATCACTTACATCTGTAATACTCCCTACCACAGCATTATTAATATCAATAACACCCATACCAATTTTTACTCTGCCACGCTTACCCCTGTTTAACACAATAAAATTGCTTTGCAGGTTTACTGAGTTTTCTATTACTGTTGCCTGCAGGTAATTGTATTTTCTGTATTGTATTAACGAATCTATTTTAAGGGTATCGATAACTGCTATACTTGCTGTATCGGGTAATTGAAAATCGGCCCGCAGTTTATTGTACAATCTTTCATTGGCCTTAACTAATGAATCGTTTGTTTTTTTAAGATAAAAAAAATCTTCAATTTTATTATACTGCTCATTTACTTTGCCTGTAAGCTGGTTGGCAGTATTGCTGAAAACGGCAGTATGATAAGTGTTGTAATGAACGATTAAATAAATACAAAATCCCTGCAGCAGCAGGAAAAAAAGGAAATTGAAATAGCGGCGAACGAAAAGAAAAATATTACGCACAAATGTAGGAATTAGGAATTGAGGATTGGGAATTGGAATTAAGAAATTGGGAATTGGGAATTTAGATACCCTAATTACAAATTACTAATTACTAATTCCTAAAACTATCTCATCACAAACGGATACCTGTCGTAATGCTTTAAAGCAATACCGGTACCACGTACCACACTCTTTAGCGGATCATCTGCAACATGCACCGGCAATTTAATTTTTGCCTGTAATCTTTTATCTAATCCTCTTAACAAAGCACCACCACCGGTAATGTATAAACCACGGCGGTAAATATCAGATGCCAGTTCGGGAGGTGTAGTTTCCAATGCTTTTAAAATAGCTTCTTCAATTTTAAAAATACTTTTATCTAAAGCTTCGGCAACTTCCTGGTAACTTACCATCACCTGTTTAGGAATACCGGTAACCAAATCCCTTCCGTTTACAGGAATATCATCAGGAGGGTTATCTAAATCTTTCATGGCGCTGCCTACCTGAATTTTAATTTGCTCGGCAGTACGTTCGCCAATTAATAAACTATGATAGCGGCGTAATGCTTCCATAATATCCGCAGTAAATTCATCGCCGGCAATACGAATGCTCTGGTCGCAAACAATACCTGCCAATGCAATAACTGTAATGCCGGTAGTACCGCCACCAATATCAATTATCATATTTCCCACGGGTTCTTCCACATCAATACCAATACCTAAAGCGGCCGCCATAGGTTCGTGAATAAGATAAACTTCTTTTGCGCCTGCCTGCTCTGCACTATCCCTTACGGCTCTTTTTTCAACTTCGGTAATGGAAGATGGGATGCAAATCATCATTCTCCAGCTTGGGGCAAACAATGGTTTTTTGGGGTAAATCATTTTGATCATTTCCCTTATCATTAACTCGGCGGCATTAAAATCGGCAATTACACCATCTTTTAAGGGCCTTACGGTGCGGATGCTTTCGTGGGTTTTTTCATGCATCATCAATGCCTTTTTGCCCACCGCTAAAATATTTTTAGGATTGTTTCGGTCAAGCGCCACAATAGAAGGTTCATTTACCACCACTTCGTCGTTGTGTATAATGAGGGTATTGGCAGTACCCAGGTCAATCGCAATTTCCTGTGTAAAAAAGTTAAAGAGGCCCATATTTTATAAAGTGAAAATCGTACGTAATTTAATGCAGGCAAAGTTGGCGTAAATTATTTGAATTAACAACGGCAATTTTTTTATTTTTCAAAGATTTGTGACAATTTTTAAACGGGCTTAAAAAACGAACTTCAAAACTGAAAATTATTTGCTTCCATTTAGTTGATTGCCGAGTGAGGTTATTCAAATTCGTAACCAATATCGCTGCGAAAATATATGCCTTCAAAATACAATTGCTCCAGCATATAATTCGAATTTTCTGCAGCCTCAGTAATTGTATTACCAAATGATGTTACTACCAACACCCTTCCACCAGTTGTTACTACCTCATCTTTTTTTATTTTAGTAGCAGAATGAAACATAAGGCTGCTTTTGAAAACCTCGTTATCAAGCCCCAGTACGGGTATGCCAGTTTTAAAATCGCCGGGATAACCGCCACTAACGGCAACCACTGCTGCAACAGACCGGCTGTCTGTTTCAATGGTTATTTCGTGTAGTTTTTGTTGTGCGGTGGCGGTAAGTAATTCTACTAAATCGTTTTTTATACGGGGTATCACCACTTCTGTTTCAGGGTCGCCCATGCGGCAGTTGTATTCAATAACTTTAGGTTCCCCATTATCATTCATCAACCCAAAAAATATAAATCCTTTATACTCTAACTGGTCTTTTTTAAGGCCGGCAATGGTTGGTTCAATAATTATTTCTTTTACTTTTTGTAAAAAAGCTTCGTCAACAAATGGCAATGGGCTTACTGCTCCCATGCCACCGGTATTAAGGCCGGTATCGCCTTCGCCAATTCTTTTATAATCTTTTGCTTCGGGCAGCAACAGGTAATTTTCGCCATCGGTAAGCACAAAAATGCTTAATTCAATACCGGTTAAAAATTCTTCCACTACTACTTTTTTTCCTGCATCGCCAAATTTCAACTGGTGCAGCATCAGTTCAAATTCTGATAGTGCTTCTAAATTACTCTTGCAAATTAAAACCCCTTTTCCTGCAGCCAAACCATCGGCTTTTAAAACTACCGGTAACGAATGGCCTTTTAAATACTCCACCCCGGCAGTATAATTTTCCGCAGTAAATTCTCCATAAGCTGCTGTGGGAATATTATGACGCTTCATAAAAGCCTTAGCAAATGCTTTGCTGCCTTCTAACTGTGCCGCAGCTTTAGAAGGGCCAATTACAGCTATATGTTTTGTGGCTTCATTATTTTTAAAAAAATCGTAAATACCTTTTACCAAAGGTTCTTCGGGACCCACCAAAATCATATCTACATTATTTGCAGTACATGCCGAAGCCAGCAACTCAAAATCGTTTACAGCCACGGGCAGGTTAGTACCACACAAAGCAGTACCTGCATTACCGGGTGCAATAAATAATTTATTACATAATTTACTTTGTGACAGTTTCCAGGCAAATGCATGCTCCCTGCCGCCGGAGCCAATTAAAAGAATATTCATGGATGGTTTACCAATATTAAATGGGTTAAAGGTTTAAGATTGCGAATTTAAAATTATGGTGGCGCATTTCAAGAATAATTTTTTAAATGGTAAAGTATTAATGCTTTTATTTTAACCCTTAGTTTTAAAATTGAAGTGCTTAAATTAACGGTACTAAAAAGAAAATCACTATTTTGAGGTATTAAAACAAACTAAACAAGCATTTAAAAACTACTAATTATGAATGATAAGGCAATAAAACAACCGGGGCACCCAAAAGGTTTATGGGTTTTATTTGGCACAGAAATGTGGGAACGGTTTAACTTTTATGGAATGAGGGCAATCTTATCACTGTTTATTGTTAATGCTTTAATGATGAGCGAATACAGAATCATCAATAATTTATGGTGGATTTTTAGGGTTATGCTATTTAACTCCAATGCTTGGGTGGATTTATTTCTGATAAATTTTTAGGAAATAGAAATTGCATAATGCTGGGAGGTACTGCTATGGGTAGTTGGACAACTTATTGCTATTTTTTAGTGCATCTTTATTTGAATCAAATCTTGAACTGGCAATAACGCTTTTGTGGGTTGCACTTGATTGGTAATTATTTTTGGTAATGGTTTTTTTAAGCCAAATATTTCTTCTATGGTGGGTAGTCTTTATCCCCCTGCACAAAAAAATAAATTAGATTCTGCTTTTACTATTTTTTATATGGGTATTAATGTGGCGCCTCCTTAGGGCAATTTATTTGCCCATTTTTTGGAGATGTTAGATAATAGATGGTGTTAGAGATATTCTGCTTTTAAATGGGGATTTTTAGCAGCTTCAATTGCAATGTTTATTGGTACAATTACTTTTTTATTTTTAAAAAATAAATATGTAGTAACTCCTGAAGGAGACCAATTGGAGGATTACCAAAAAATCAGATATTCCTGAAGATTATGCTGAGAGGTAAAATCTACAACTACAAGCTAATTATTTCTCAATATTGCTTTGGGCATTGCTGTTGCGCTTTGTATGTAGGATTGGGCTTTTGTTCTTTTATGTGTTTGGACAAAATGCATGATTGTACTCTTTCATTTTTGCATCTGGTATTAGCTTTAGCGGTTTTTAATTATTTCAGATGATTCAATTACAAAAGTTGAAAGAGATAGAATTTGGGTAATTTATATTGTTTGCTTTTTTATAATTTTCTTTTGGGGTGCATTTGAACAAGCAGGTTCTTCATTAACTTTTATTGCAGATAACCAAACTGATACAAACTTTTTTGGCTGGAATATGCCTCCAGCAATGGTGCAAATTTTTAATGGCATTTTTGTTGTATGCTTTTTGCAATTCCTTTTAGTATTTTATGGGATAGATTGAGAGCAAAAGGAAAGAACCAATTTCTCCAGTAAAGCAAGCATTGGGTTTAGCATTAATTGCATTTGAGTTATTTTATTATTGCATCACAAGTAAAAGACTTAGGTAACAGCTGGTTTATTGGGTGTTAATTGGTTAATTCTTTTATATTTATTACAAACATTGGGTGAATTTTGTTTATCTCCTATTGGACTTTCGTTAGTGGGTAAATTTGCTCCAAAACGATTTGCTTCTTTGTTATATGGAGGATTGTTTTTATCTAATGCATCGGGTTATGCATTGGCTGGTACTTTAGGCTCTATTTTACCTGCAACCGGCGAACAATTCACAGAAGCAACAAAAATGGGAATTGATTTACAGGCTATATTAGATAAAAAAATACTCCCACAGTTGAGCAAATAAATTACTTGACTGAAAAGAAAATTAGTATTGACAACCCGACTTTTGCAGGATTTAAATTCATAATTTGTTTGAATTTTTTATGGTTTTCGTTGTTTTTGCGGAGTTGCAGCAGTTTTATTATGCTTACTAACGCCAAGATTGAAAAAAATGATGCATGGGGTTAGATAATCTTTCAAAAATAATTTTAACAAGGCGGCTTAAAATAAAGTCGCCTTTTTTATTTATCTTACCTATCTAAAAAATATAAGTATGAGCAGACAGTTAATCTTTTGCCGGAAGAAACTTTTAACCGTAAACATCCCAAAGCACTCCCTTTTTTATTCTTTACCGAAATGTGGGAACGCTTTGGTTATTATCTGATGATAGGTATTTTTTTGTTTTACCTTAAAAATGTAGAACATGGTTTTGCTATGACGAACAGTGAAGCCTCTGATTTATATGGTACTTTTATAGCACTTGGTTTTTCTTACACCTTTTATTGGCGGTTTAATGGCAGACCGTTATTTTGGCTACCGAAAATCTATTATTGCCGGTGGGTTAATGATGGGTGCAGGTTATTGTTTGATGGCTGTACACAATATGCCTATGCTGTATGTATCTATGACGTTAGTAATTGTCGGCAATGGTTTTTTTAAACCCAATATCTCTACCCTGTTGGGTAATTTATATTCTACACCCGAATTTGAGAAAAGAAAAGACGAGGGCTATAATATTTTTTACATGGGTATTAATATTGGTGCATTTATTTGTAATTTCTTTAGTGCTGCAATTATAATTGTATGGGGATGGAAATATGCTTTTGTTGCTGCAGGCGTGGGTATGTTTTTGGGTGTTATCATTTTTATGTGGGCACAAAACATTATGCATCCGGCGATATAAGTAAGCCGATGACAAAAGAAGATATGCCCTTTTCAAAAATTGTACTTACCATATTTATACCTGCAATTATTGCCGGTGTTATTGGCTGGATAATAAAAGGAGCGCAATGGGTAAATATTTTTGGTTCCGATTGTACCGATGCATTCATCTTTGCCTGTATACCTGTTATTTATTTTTATTCTTCTCTTATATTTTAAAGCAGTAGCACGAGAAAAACGCCCCATTGCTGCTTTGCTAGCAATTTTTGCAGCAGTGATTATGTTTTGGGCAGTGTTTAAACAAAACGGAACTGCACTTACTATTTGGGCAGATAATTATACCAACAGGGAGGTAAATGGTACAACGGCAGATGTTTTCAAAGGATTAAGACAAGCCAAAGACTGTTACCTATAAAAAAGATACGGTGAAATAATATGATAATCTATTTCAGATTACAAAAGAAAGATGGTAATGTGATTAAAAGAATATAATTATCCTATTTACTTTAAAAATGTTGCAGCCGCAAAATCTTACCTGCCGATGGTGGCAAAAGCAACTTTATGGTCTACACCAATAAGTCAATCTATTAACCCCGGTTGGGTAATTTTATTAACGCCACTTGTTGTTGCTTTCTTTGCTTTTTTACGACGAAAAAATAAAGAACCTTCAACTGCTACAAAAATTGCATTTGGATTATTTATTTCTGCATTATCGGTTTTGGTAATGGTAGCCGCTGTTTATGTAAGCAGGCAATGGTGCCGAAAAAGCAAGTGTGTGGTGGTTGATGGGTACTTATGGTGTAGTAACTGTTGGAGAATTATTATTAAGCCCGATGGGTTTATCGCTGGTATCAAAATTAAGCCCGGTACGTATTACATCTTTAATGATGGGAGGATGGTTTTTAGCAACTTCTATCGGCAATAAATTAGTCGGGCATATTGGCTACTATGTGGGATGGGTACGAAGACAAAGCCAATTTTTTTTGGGTAAATTTTGTTTTATTGATGATTGCAACCTTCATCATTTTTGCCATGCTTAAATGGCTGAACAAGATTATGAAAGAAAAGGGGGTAAAATAATTTATACGTATGATTTAATAAAACACGTATCTTTATAAAAACGTTTTTTATGACAACCAAGCTTACATTAAGCATTGATGAAGAAAAGGTAAAAAAAATAAAAAGCTACACAAAAGCAAAAGGAATAAGTGTGTCTAAATTTTTAGAACAACAAATTGATTCTGTTACTTCAAAATCTAAAAAGAAACGAAAAGATGTTTCAAAACTTTTAGGAGTATTCGGAAATGTAAAGGAACCGTTTGACTGGAAAGAAGTAAAAACAGAACACTTAATAAAGAAATATGGCTTATAATATTTTTATTGACTCGGATATTATCCTGGATGTTTTACTAAAAAGAGAAGAATTTTACAAAGACAGTTATGCCATTTTTATTCTATGTGAACAGGAAGAAGTTATCCTTTACACATCTTCGTCAATTATTATTAAACGTTCAATATGTTGGTGGAAAAATTTTATCTAAAAAATATGGTATGCAAAAAATATTTATTATCTTATTGAGAACTTCATTGAAATTATTAATCCAAATAAACAAACAATTTTAAAAGCATATGAATCTAATTTTACAGATTATGAAGATGCCATTACAATATTTAACTGCAAAAGATTCGGGCCTAATTGATTACTTCATTACCAGAAATGCTAAAAGATTATAAAAAAGCAGACCTAATGGCGTCCCTGTTCTTACACCAGCTCAGTTTTTAAAACAACACTAAATAAAATTCAACGTTTCAAACTTATTCACCCAATATCATTTTATCATCTGCCCCCAGCCATTTATTTAAAACTGTTGCATACACATTTTTAAAATCAACTTTGTGTTTCAAATCGCCTTCATTTAAATCTGAAAGATCGGGCATAGCATTTAAAACACCTTTTTGTTTTAATCCACCGCTTATAAAAAACATATTATTAGCTGTGCCATGGTCGGTACCGCCACTGGCATTTTGTGTAACCCTGCGGCCAAATTCGCTAAAGGTCATCATCAGCACATCATTAAAACGATTGTTCTTTTTTAAATCGGCTGTAAAAGCTTTTACAGCATCGTTCAGTTCGGTAAATAATCTTTTTTGCTGGCCTTCCTGGTTTACATGTGTATCAAAACTACCCAGGCTAACATAGTATACTTTGGTATTGATATCAGAAAAAATTAACGAGGCAATAGTTTTTAAATCTTTACCCAAATTAGTAGCCGGGTACACTTCATTGGTAGGATGTGTTTTACTTTGCTGATAAATATAATCGGCACTGCTGATAGTTTCACTCATGGTTTTGTACAGATAATCTATTGTTTCTTCTCCTGTTTGATGATTGGCATTGATATCTTTAAAATATTTTCCGTTACTGCTGTTGAATAATTTTTTAGGGTCTTTAAAAGCGAGGCCCTTATTCTGCTCTCCTTTTAACGCAAGGCCCAGCACATCATCTAATTCCATGGCCTGCGTAGGTTTATCGCAACCTTTACATTGTGCATCTAAATAGCGGCCAACCCATCCCGTATTTACATATTCGTTACTGGCACTGGCGCTATGCCAAATATCCATACTTCTAAAATGGCTGCGATCGGGATTAGGATAACCCACACTATTCATTATAGCCAAACTTCCATCATCATACAAACCTTTAAAAGCTTCCAGTGCAGGATTTAATCCCACTTCGTCGGTTACAATTAATGCTTTATCTTTTGCAATACCAATACCCGGCCTTTCTTTATAATAAATATCATTGCGTACAGGTATCACCGTATTTAATCCATCGTTACCACCACTAAATTGAATTACTACTACCACTTTATTTCCCGGTGGCACCATCATTGGTTTTTCAAAAGCCTTTAAAAATTTAGGCAGCATAAATGATGCTGTGGCCAATGAACCAATTTGTAAAAATTCTTTTCTTTTTATCAACATAAGAATAATTTTAGATTGTAGAATGCAGATTTTAGATTTTCTTAAGATCAGGCATTCTTCTTTTTTTTTAAACTTTATTCCAATTTCTGGTATTTGTATTTTAAATCTGAAATCGTAAATCTCAAATCTACAATCAGCACAGTTGGTACTCCGGCGTACTCATCAAATTAACAATGGCGCTTTTAGTAAAATTTTCTCTGCTTTCATTATTTAAATATTTTTCTAACAATGCATTACTTACATGCGCTTTTGTTTGTAATAAGGTATCTGTTATTTTTTGCAATAATTTTTCTCTTGGTACTCTTTCAAAAATTTTTGCTACCAGTTGCCAGTCTGTTTTTGCAGTGCCGCCTTTAACTAGCATCTTTTAATTTTTTTGCGCCAGCTTCCATCATGCCCATCTTGCACATCATCATCGCTTTTGGGTTGTATATCCATTACATCATTAGCCGTTAAAATTTGTGGAATACGCAAGCGCAGCATCAGGCTGCTGCTGTCTATCCAGTTTTTACCACCAGGCCACCCGGCTACATTGGGCGGATAAAATAATATTTGCCCTAATGTTTTTTGAAATAATAATTGCGCCTGATCATTCTCCATTTCCATAGGCAATAACCTTCTTATACCTGCCAGTAATTCAATGGGAGATTTTATTTTGGTACCAATATTTTTTTCTTCGTAAAACCAATCGGCAGTAAAAATATCTTCCATCAGTTTTTTAATATCATAACCGTTTTGATAAAACCTGTTGCTGAGCCATTCCACTTTTTCATCATCCACTTTTTCGTTTACAAAATATTTATAAATTTTTTTGGTGATATATTTTGCTGTTTGTTTTTGTTCCAATAAAATATTCAATACATCATCGCCATCAAAATTGCCGGTTTTGCCCAATACTGTTTTACTGTCGGTATCATGCTGATTTTTTCTAAACTCAAATTCACCACTTAAATTAAATCCCCAGCCTGTAAAAGCCCTTGCAGCTTCTTTAACATCATTTTCGGTATAATTGCCCCGGCCCATGGTAAACAATTCCATTACCTCCCGGGCAAAATTTTCGTTGGGTTTTTTCTTTCTGTTTTGCTGGTTATTTAAAAATTGCAGCATCGAAGGGCTTTTGCTTACTGCCATTAAAAGATCTTTAAAATTGCCTAATGCATTTTCTCTTATAATTTGTAACAATCTCCTGCTGAAAATAACTATTGATTACACTGCATGCAAAATGCCCATGCCAGAACAAACTCATCTTTTCTCTTAACTGGGCTTCGCTGTTTATCATTTCTTCCAGCCAGCAGATGTTTAAATTTTTCAGATCTTCACTGGATTGTTCCCTTCTTTTTTTTTTCTGTTCCCTGTTTTGTTTCAGGATTTTGCATTTGGGCTACATCCTGTATGCCTTTGTATAAACCATCTGCCAGGTTTTGGGCCACTTCAATCTTATCAGGTTTTTTAGCCGAAGTTTTTTCCAGTAATTTCCATAATTCTTTTGGAGAAACGGTATCGAGTGCTCCTGCATTTTCGGCCATGGGGCCAAAACCTGCACGCCATAATAAATGTTGATTTTTTAAACGGTTGGATACTGCCATAAAATATTGTAAGGTTTATGTGCTTAATAAGTAACGATGCATTGACTAATTAATTATCAAAGGTTTAAAATTTTATGATTAAATTTTGTTAACACTGCTTTTATTTTTCTTTAGCTTAAGCCGAAGATATTTTTAAGCAAGTTAAGTTTATTAAACGCTGTTGCAGCTTTCAAATAGTTTTTATTAACTTGGTAAAGAATAATTGCTGTATGACTATAAAAGCTTTTAAATATTTATCTCCTATAATTGTGTATGTACTGGCCTGGCTGGCATTTACACAAAACGGATTGTTAACCTGGTGCCCTATGATTTATGCCTGGGTTATATTACCTATTGCCGAACTTTTTATAAAACCCAATGAAAAAAATATGAATGCTGCTGAAGAAGAGCTGGCAAAAAATAACCGGCTTTACGATTACATGCTTTATATGATTGTGGTTTTACAATTTATTGCATTGTATAAATTTTTATCGGTGATAAATGAACCTGGTTTAAATAGATGGGAAATTACAGGCCGTGTTTTTAGTATGGGTTTACTCTGCGGCACATTTGGTATTAATGTTGGGCACGAGCTGGGCCACAGAATAAATAAATTGGAACAGGTACTTGCTAAAACTTTACTGATGACATCGCTGTACATGCATTTTTTTATTGAGCATAATAAAGGCCATCATAAAAATGTAGCTACGCCACAAGACCCAAGCAGTGCCCGTTTAAACGAACCGCTTTATACTTTTTATTTAAGAACAATTATATTTTCCTATTTATCTGCATGGAAAATAAGCAATGAGGAAATGAGAAAAAAAGGGTTATCAATATTTAATATTAAAAACGAAATGCTGCAGGCGCATTTAATACAAATAATTTTTGTCGGGATAATATTTTGATGTTTGGAAGCGGTGCCACATTGTATTTTTTATGTGCTGCAGCCATTGGTATTGCACTTTTAGAAACAGTAAATTATATTGAACATTACGGCCTGCAGCGAAAAGAAACTGCAGCAGGAAAATACGAAAGAGCCATGCCGCAACACAGCTGGAACAGCAATCATATTTTTGGAAGGTTGATGTTGTTTGAATTAAGCCGCCACAGCGATCATCATTATTTGGCCAGCAGAAAATATCAAATATTACAGCACCACAATAATGCGCCGCAATTGCCCACAGGTTATCCCGGCAGTATGATTTTAGCATTACTGCCACCTGCATGGTTTTATGTAATGAACCGAAAAATAAAACAATTAGAAAACAGAGGTGTTTAGTTTACCGCTTGGCATTTGTTTTTACATAAGCCAGTACATTTTCTTTTTCAGTTTCTGTTAATTGGGCTTTTGTTGCCATTACCTGCATAATGCTTATCCATCTGTCGGCAGTATAATCTGTAGTAACTTTTAAACCGTGGCACTTGCCGCATTTTGCATTATATGTAGATTGGCCAAGCATTTCAGGAGATTTTGTACCCGATCTGTCTGTTGGAGATCTTGTACCGTCTGGCGTAGAAGGTACTGATGGTATTGCAGCAGGTGAAGCTGGTGTGGATGATGGTGCAACCGGAGTTGCAGTAACTGGTGCACTGTTGCCTAATTTTGGTGTTGCTTCCTGTGCTGCAACCACCGAGCCGGAGTTTGAAGACATTGGGCTTGAGGAAGATTGCGGCGCAATTTTTTTTGCACAACCCCAAACAAATATGGTTACTGTAATAATGGTAAATATTCTTTTCATAAATTTTTTTTAAGGAATTATAAATATAAGCGGTTTAAATAAAAGTGTTGCCTAAACTGCCGCATTTTTTGTTAATGAATAGTTGTGGCTCCAAAATAACTATGCAAAACTTCAGGTAATTTTATTTCGGTTGCTGTTTGATTATTTTCTAACAAACAAGCCATAATACGTGGCAATGCCAAAGAAGATCCGTTTAAAGAATGTACTAATTGTGTTTTATTATTCTCATCTTTAAAACGAATTTTCATTCTGTTGCTTTGAAAAGTTTCAAAATTACTTACAGAGCTTACCTCCAGCCATTTTTGCTGTGCCGCACTGTACACTTCAAAATCGTAAGTGAGTGCGCTGGCAAAACTCATATCGCCGCCACATAAATTTAAAATACGGTAAGGCAGTTGCAAACGTTTGCAATAATTTTTCAATATGTGCCACCATTTCTTCATGTGCCTGCATAACTTTTTTCAGGATGTACCAATTGTACAATTTCTACTTTATCAAATTGATGCACCCTGTTCAATCCTCTTACATCACTTCCAAAACTTCCGGCCTCTCTTCTAAAGCATGGCGTGTAAGCCGTCATTTTTATAGGCAAATCATTTTCTTTTACTATTTCATCACGGTAAATATTGGTAACGGGTACTTCTGCCGTTGGTATTAAATAAAATCCATCGGCAGTAACATGATACATCTGTCCTTCCTTATCGGGCAATTGTCCGGTGCCGTAAGCGCTGGCTTCATTTACCATTAGCGGCGGTAAATATTCGGTGTATCCTGCAGCTGTATTGTAATCTAAAAAATATTGTATTAATGCCCTTTGCAGTTTTGCTCCTTTGCCTTTGTATAATGGAAAGCCGCTGCCGGTAATTTTTGCGCCGGTTTCAAAATCTACCAGGTCATATTTTTTAATTAAATCCCAATGCGGTACTGCTGTTGCTGCAAGCGTTGGTTTTACGCCGGCTTCTTTTACCACTTCATTTTCTTCTGGTGTTTTACCTTTTGGTACAGTGGTGTGTGGCAGGTTGGGTAATACCACTATTTCATCATGCAATAATTTTTCTGCATCGGTTAATTGTTGTCTAATGTTTGCAAAGATGTTTTGTATTGTGCTACTTCCTGTTTTTTGTTTTCCGCCGCCTCTTTTTCTGCCTTTACCCATCAGCATACCAATTTCTTTACTGGCGGCATTAACAGTGGCTTGTATGCTTTCGCTTTCCACTTTTAATTTACGTACCGCTCATCCAGTGCCACCACTTTATCTACCAATGATAAATCGCCAAAATTTTTTACACTTAATCTTTCTTTTACCAAAGCTGTATTCTGGCGTATAAAACCTATTTGTAACATTGTATTTTTTTGGGGCAAAGTTAAGGATATAGCAAGATGTTTTAAAACAAGCATTTTAAAGAAGATTAAAAAATTGATGATAAGGTTTTATCAAAGTTTTAGAACTAAAAAAGCCAATAGTTAACCATATTCGGAATATTTATACTTGTCGGAATCTGCAAAAAAACAGGAGATTCCGACAAGTATAAATTTGCAGAGCAAAAAATAAATTATTTTGGTGTTTGCAAAAAACGTATAAACTACAGCAGTTTAAAATCATAAATTTTTCAATCAAATTTTAATAAAAAAACTAAAGCAGTACATTTGCACCATGCAGCATGTAAAAGACGATTTACAGGTACGGTGGCTGAAGCTTCGCATTAAACTTAAAGAACGCTTTGGCATTAAGCCCGATATGGACGGTATACTATTTTTAATTGGTATACAGGAACTGGGCAGCGGCAAGCAGGATTTTACCAAAGAACAAAAACAAGATTTAATGCACATTGCAGTATGCACCATTTTATCGGCCAGCGGTTATTATGTTTTATCGGGCCACGATGAAGATAACTGGCCGCATTTTGAACAACTAAAACCTTTGCCCGGATTTATTATGATTGAACAGGAAAATTTTTTAAAAGACCATGTGTTACTATATTTTCAAAACCAAAAATTTATTGACTGATTATTTTTTATGAAAAAATTTAAATTCGCATTAGCCCTGTTATTTTCTGCATTAATTGCGTTTAATGCAAACGCACAGGTTAAAAAAGCACCGGTAAAAAAGAAACCTGTTATTGTAAAAAAAGCTGTTATGCCTAAAGTAGTACCCGTTGCAAAAAAACTACCCGGTACAAGAATAAAAATTACAACCGACAGTGGTGTAATTGTTGTAAGGCTGTATGATAAAACGCCTTTGCACCGTGATAATTTTATAAAATTAGTTACCGATCATTTTTACGACAGCCTTTTATTTCATCGGGTGATGCAAAATTTTATGATACAGGGTGGCGATCCGCAAAGTAAAACTGCAGCCCCCGGCATTCTGTTGGGTGGTGGCGATATTGGCTACACTATTCCAACAGAATTTGATACCGCATTATTTCATAAAAAAGGGGCCTTAGCCGCTGCAAGGATGCCTGATGATGTTAACCCCAAAAAAGAAAGCAGTGGCTGCCAGTTTTATATTGTGCAGGGTAAAAAATGGACCGATGAAGAAATAAATATGATGGAAATGCAGACGGGAGTAAAATACTCTGCGGCTAAAAGAAAAATTTATAAAACCATTGGCGGCACACCATTTTTAGATATGGGCTATACTGTATTTGGCGAGGTGGAAAGCGGCATGAACGTAATTGATAAAATTGCAACTGTGGAAAAAGACGGTGCCAACAGACCACTGGCAGATGTAAGAATGAGTATGGAACTGGTGAAATAAAAGTTTAGAGGGTTAAGCGTTTATGCACAGCATCCTTCGGAGAAGTTTAGGGTTTGTAACCGAAAAACTTTATTTTGCACCCTGATTTAATAATTAAAAAAAATAATTGAACCAATATGAATTTTCCTGCAAACCTGCGCTACACTAAAGATCACGAATGGATTTCAATGGAAGGTGATATCGCCACTATTGGCATTACCGAATTTGCCCAGGGCGAATTGGGGGATATTGTTTATGTGGACATTAGCAGTAAAGGAAAAAGCTTTGCTGCCGAAGAAGTTTTTGGTACAGTAGAAGCTGTAAAAACAGTAAGCGATTTGTTTTTGCCGGTTAGCGGAACTGTAACAGAAGTAAATGCTGCTTTAGAAGCACAACCCGAATTAGTAAACACCGACCCTTATGGAGCCGGATGGATGATAAAAATGAAAGTAGATAATATTGCCAATGTAGAAACGTTAATGGATGCAGCAGCATACCAGGCGCTGGTAGCTTAATTATAACAATGGTAACTCATAATAATTCCATTTTTAAACAGATTGGAACAAAAAAATTTATTCCAGGCATAGCCTGGTTTTTTCTTGTATTGATTTTAGTTATTACCCCCGGCTACAACTTGCCCAAGGTAGATAAATGGCTGATTAAAATTAGTTACGATAAGCTGATACATGTGGGCCTGTTTGCAATACTGGCATTTTTATTTATGTATCCTGCAGCCAAGTCGGCATTAACTAAAACTAAAAAATGGCATTTCTGTATTAAAATTGCCATTGCCACAGCAGTTTGGGGCCTTACCACCGAACTTATTCAAAAATTTTTTGTTCCCAGCCGCAGTTTCGATCTTACTGATTTATTAGGCGATGCCCTTGGTGGAGTGGTTGCCCTGTTTTTTTGCAAAAAATATTTTTTAAAAGGCGCATAAAGCCCCTCAGCTTGTTTGCCAGCCATAACTTTGTATATTTGTACTATGCTAAATGTAGATGAAATGGAATACAACACGGGTCGTAACCATCTTATTATGAAAGAATACGGACGCCATATTCAAAAAATGGTGGAGTACCTGCTTACTTTAACTGATAAAGAAGAACGCCAGCGTAATGCTTATGCTGTTATTGAATTGATGGGATTTTTAAATCCGCACTTAAAAAATGTAGAAGATTTTCGCCATAAATTATGGGATCATCTTTTTTTAATAAGCGATTTTACTTTAGATGTTGAAAGTCCTTATCCTATTCCTACAAGAGAAACATTAAAGGCAAAACCGGATGTATTGGCTTATCCAAAAAAATATCCAAAGTTTAATCATTTAGGTAAGAATATTGAAGTAATAATTGATAAAGCATTAAAAGAAGAAAACCCCGAAAAAAAACAGGGCTTTGCCAATGCTATTGCTTATTACATGAAGCTTACTTACAGCAACTGGCATAAAGAACTGGTGCATGATGATAACATACAAAGTGAATTAACTGCCATTACAAAGGGCGAACTGGAATTTAATAAAGGCCATTTGTAAAACACCGTACCGATAACCGCAGCGAAGATGATTATGGTGGAGGAAGAACTAACGGGTACCGTAAAAATTTTGGTGCCAGTAATAACAGTGGTGGTGGAAGAGATAACAGAGGCGGTGGCGGCGGAAGAGATAATCGTGGCGGTGGTGGTGGAAGGGATAACAGTGGTGGCGGAGGAGATAACAGAAATAATAACAGAAATTTTAAAAAAAGATATTAACCCCTAAATCCCTCCCGAAAAATCGGGATAAATTACGGGGACTTGAAAGAGTGTTATGCTTTGTGGTTCAAAATAAAAACGAAGAATTTAATTAAATAAAATCCTGAGACAATTGTTTCAGGTTTTTTTATTTTTACTTATTACAATTTATATATGCAATCATTTGAAGTAAGAGGCGGCAAAAAACTTTTTGGAGAAATTACACCACAGGGTGCAAAAAACGAAGCACTGCAAATTATTTCTGCAGTATTACTAACGGCCGAAAAAGTTACCATAAAAAATATACCCGACATTATTGATGTAAATCTTTTAATTGATTTATTGGGAGAGATGAATGTAAAAACTGAAAGAGTAAGCAGGGATACCTGTACTTTTCAGGCCGATAATGTGGATGTGGAATATTTACACAGCGAAGCCTATCATAAAAAAAGTGGCAAACTCCGTGGCTCTGTAATGCTGGCCGGTCCGCTGTTATCAAGGTTTAAAAAAGCCTACATACCAAAACCCGGTGGCGATAAAATTGGCAGAAGAAGATTAGATACGCATATTATTGGTTTTGAAAAATTAGGTGCCAAATTTTCTTATCACGAAGATGGATTTTTTCATTTAGAAGCAAGCGAATTAAAAGGCACTTCCTTACAATTGGATGAACCCAGTGTAACCGGCACAGCAAATATTTTAATGGCAGCCGTTTTAGCAAAAGGCACTACCTCAATTTATAATGCAGCCTGCGAACCTTACCTGCAGCAGCTTTGCCGTATGCTTAACAGCATGGGTGCAAAAATAAAAGGCATAGGCAGCAATTTGTTGGTGATAGATGGTGTGGATGCATTGGGCGGCACTACACACAGTATGTTACCCGATATGATTGAAGTAGGCAGTTTTATTGGCCTTGCTGCAATGACGCAAAGTGATATCACCATAAAAAATGCAGGCATACAACACCTTGGTGTTATACCTGAAAAATTTCAACAACTCGGTATTCAATTGAATTTTAATGGTGATGATATTCATATTCCTTCGCAGGATATTTATGAGATACAAAAATATATGGATGGTGGAGTGTTAACCATTTACGATCATCCATGGCCGGGGTTTACACCTGATTTATTAAGCATAGTTTTAGTAACTGCCATACAGGCAAAAGGCAGTGTGCTCATCCATCAAAAAATGTTTGAGAGCCGTTTGTTTTTTGTAGATAAACTAATTGATATGGGGGCACAAATTATTTTATGCGATCCTCACCGTGCTGTGGTAATTGGTTTAGAAAGAGAACAGCAATTGCGTGGCATTACCATGAGCAGCCCCGATATACGTGCCGGCGTTGCTTTGCTTATTGCTGCGTTAAGTGCACAGGGCAAAAGCACTATTCAAAATATTGAACAAATAGACAGGGGTTATCAAAATATAGATGAACGTTTAATAAAATTAGGTGCCGATATTAAAAGGGTGTAAAAAAATTAAAAGCTACAAAGTGCGTATCAATTTAAAAATATTTTTTTATTGCTTATTGCCACTTGTCTTATTGGCTTCTTCATGTCAAAACAAAACCCAAAAACTTATTGCAAAAAAATGGGATTGTATTCAGGTAGAAAACCTTGCTCCAATTGATAAAAGTTTTAACAACTCCCAAGATTCTGCCATTGCAGTACAAACAGAAGCAGCACTAAAAGCATTAAGCTGGACTTTCAGCAGCAACAATACTTATCAATGCAGCATTGGCGACAGAACAACAACACAAGGTACTTATGAAATAACGCCTGACGAAATAACACTCACCCTTACTTCCGTTACAAAAAATTCTGTAAACAGTTATTTAATAACATCAATATCCGAATTTGAATTAACGCTAACCAGTACGGGAACAAACATTCCACTGATTTTACATTTTCGGCCTCATTAAAAAAATAAACATTTTCTTTGCTTATGCCATTATATCAAAACAAAATTTTAATTATAACTGCTCCTTCCGGTGCCGGTAAAACTTCTATTACCAAACACCTGATGCAACGTTTTCCGCAACTGGCTTTTTCAGTTTCTGCTGCTACACGCCAGGCAAGGGGTAACGAAAAAGATGGGGTGGATTATCATTTTATAAGCACTGAAGATTTTAAACAAAAAATTCAGCACAACGAATTTGCAGAATGGGAAATGGTGTACGAAGGAAAATATTACGGCACTTTAAAATCTGAATTAGAAAAAATATGGCAGCAAAATAAAATACCGGTTTTAGATATTGATGTAAAAGGCGCCATTCATGTGCAGCAACAATTTCCTCAAACTTCTTTAAGCCTTTTTATAGAGCCGCCTTCGGTTATCGAATTAAAAAAACGCCTGCAAAGCCGTGGTACCGAAACTGCAGAATCTATTGCCGCAAGGGTAAACAAAGCAGCTTATGAACTTTCGTTTAAAGATCATTTTAATAAAATTGTAGTAAATGATGACTTACAGAAAGCCTGTATAGAAGCCGAAATGATTGTTTTTGGTTTTATAAACAAAATTTAAAAAACTAAAACAAACATTAGCAATAACATAATAAGCCTTACGCCCCAAATATTTCAAATTTTAATATTACACTTAACGCCACCGTTAAATCTTTCATTAAAAAAATCTTCTTTATTTTTATAGTATGGATTGGATGGCCCTTATTGCAATTATCGCTTCATTATTACTCATCGGTTTTTTTTCCGGTATAGAAATAGCATTTGTATCTGCTAATAAATTATCTGTTGAATTAAACAGAAAGCAGGGTACTTACAGTGGTAAAATCTGGGGCGCTTATTCAGATAAGCCAACACGTTTTATTGGTACTACATTAGTTGGAGTAAATATTGTTTTAGTTATTTATGGTTTGCTTATTGGCAGTATGCTTTCGCCGGTATGGAACTGGATTGCAGCACAACTCTCTCCATCGCTGTCGGGATATGTAAAATACATTAAGCTTTTTGTAGAAACTGTTATCTCTACATTAATATTACTTTTTGTAGAGTTTATGTTTAAAGCATTTTTCAGGGCAAGAAATAATGAATTGCTCAGCTCGGGTATTATAAGTTTTATTGCAAGTTTTTTTTACTGGCTGCTATCGTCCACTGCTGCATTTTTTGTAAATACTGCCGAGTGGATGTTAAGGCATTTGTTTGATGTAAAACTTAATGAAAAAAAAGAAATATTCAGCAAAGTAGATCTGGAACATTTTCTGCAGCAAAGCAAAAGCCACGAGGAAGAAGATAACAATGAAATAAATAAAGAACTTTTTGAAAATGCTTTATCATTAAGTGAAGTTAAACTGGGCCAATGCCTTATACCACGCCGTGAAATTGAAGGCGTAAGCAGCAATACAACTATTGAAGAAGTAAAGAATAAATTTATACATACACAGTTAAGTAAACTGGTGGTGTACGAAAATAATATAGATAATATTACGGGCTATGTTCATCAGCTTGATCTTTTTAAAAATCCTGCTACTTTAAAAGAAGTATTATTGCCCATACCCACGGTGCCAAAAAGTATGAGCGCTACCGACCTGATGAATAAATTCAGTAAAGAAAGAAAAAGTATTGCCTGGGTAATTGACGAATTTGGCGGCACCGCCGGCATTGTAACTATGGAGGATATACTGGAAGAAATTTTTGGCGACATCCGTGATGAATACGATACCGAAGAGTTTGTAGAAAAACAATTATCGGGCAACGAATTTATTTTTAGCGGCAGGCTGGAGCTGGATTATATTACCGAAAAATACAAACTGCAGTTTCCCGATGAAGAAGGTGCAGAAACACTTTCGGGTTACATAATACAAAACCACGAAACCATACCCAAACAAAAAGATCGCATTATTTTTGGCCATTACGAATTTGATATTTTAAATGTGAGCGATACCCGGATTGAAACAGTAAAAGTAAAAGTGCTGCGATGACCATTGCTGTAAATGCAAATTTTTTAAATACTGATTACCCCTGCAATGATGGTGATTTTATTTTTGAAATTTTTTCAAGAATAGCCAAAAAATATCCCCAACACAACTTCATTTATTTTTTTGATACAGGTTTTAATGAAAAATACATTACATCAAAAAACATAGCTCCTGTTGCAACCGGGCCGCAAATTAAAAATACTTTATTACTGCAATACCGGCTTAATTATAAAATTCCTTCTTTATTAAAAAAACATAAGGCTGATATTTTTATAAATGCCGGGGGGTATTGCTCATTGCGTACCAAACTTCCGCAATGTGTAATTATAAATGATCTGTCTTTTTTACAACAGCCGCAATTTTATACAAAGCGATGGTTAGGTTTTTACAAAAAAAACACCGCAAAATTTTCAGCAAAGGCAAAAGCTATTGTTACAACATCAGAATTTTTAAAAAAAGAAATTATTGATAAATACAAAATAACTGCTGATAAAATTGATGTGGCATACACCGCCGCCAGCAATAATTTTAAACCATCAACCTGGCAACAAAAAGATGCTGTTAAAGAAAAGTGTACCGATGGCTTAGAATATTTTTTATATTCTGGCCCTGTTAACACCGGCAGCAATTTAATTACACTTTTAAAAGCATTTTCTTTTTTTAAAAAAAGGCAGAAAAGTAATATGCAGTTATTGCTGGTAAGTAAAACTGCTGCAACTGATAAAGGCTTTATCAAAAGTTTAGTAAGTTATAAATACAGAAACGAAGTAAAATTGCTGGATAATTTATCCGAAGAAGATATTGTACAAATTACCGGAGCCGCATATGCAATGATTTACCCGGTGCTTTATGATGGTTGTGGCACATCCCTTTTACAAGCCATGCAAAGCGATATACCAGTGATTACAGGTAACCATACCGCAATGCCCGAAATTTGCGGCGATGCAGCTTTGTACATTAACCCCAGCAATTTTAATGATATTGCTGAAAAAATGATGCTGCTTTTTAAAGATGAAGACCTGCGTAACCAACTTATTATTAAAGGCAGGCAACAGGCAGCAATGTACAATTGGGATAAAACAGCGGATAAAGTTTGGGAAGTTATTTTAAAATGCACCAATTAACGATGTATAAATTTACAAATTGTTACGTATTGTTTTTTTAATAAAGCTGCTAACTTCGCAGTAATTTTTTGTAATCATACTTTCCAAATTTTTAAATTATTTATGAATCAATCAACCATAAAAATCGACATATTACTTGACCCCAACAAAGTACCCGAACAAATAAACTGGGTAGCCAGCGACAGCAATGCCGATATGGTGCAAAAAGCAAAAGCCATGTGCATTGCATTTTGGGATGGTACCGATAAAACTGCTCTGCGTATTGACCTGTGGACAAAAGACATGATGGTAGATGAAATGGCAGACTTTTACTACCAAATGTTTATGAGTATGGCCGATACTTTTAAAAGGGCTACACAACAACAGGAAATAAGCGACGACATGAAAAAATTTGCAAAATCTTTTTTCGAAAAATTCAGGGCAACTCAAATAAAGGAACAACAATAAGAATTGGCAATTGGCAATATGCAAACTAAACTCCTAAACTAATTAACTATTTAACCAATTAACTACAACACTATGGCACTCGAACAACAAATAATGGCCGAAATGAAAGACGCCATGAAAGCAAAAGACGAAGCAACCTTACGCAGCTTACGGGCTATTAAAGCCGAAATTATAAAAGCAAAAACTGAACCCGGTGCCGGTGGCGAAATTGATGAAGCTACCGAACAAAAATTTTTACAAAAAATGATGAAGCAACGCAGGGATTCTTTAGAAATTTTTGAGAAACAGGGTCGTATAGATTTAGCCATAAAAGAAAAAGAAGAAATGGCTGTAATTGAAAAGTTTTTACCTAAACAGCTAACCGAAGCCGATATAAAAGTAATTGTACAAAAAATAATTGCAGATACCGGTGCAAGCTCTGCGGCAGATATGGGCAAAGTAATGGGTGCAGCCAGCAAACAATTAGCCGGCCAGGCCGATGGAAAAACTATCAGCAATATTGTAAAAGAATTGTTGAGTAAATAAAATTAATTTCTGAATTAAAAAGTGCTTTTTTATAACGCAATGCTTTTACAAAGTAAATACCTGGTTTAAAATTTCAAATTTGTATTTATGCTGGATATAATTTTTGCCATAATAATTATAATAGCCTGTATTAAAGGCTTTCAAAAAGGATTAATTATTGCTTTGTTCTCCATCGTTGCATTTATTATAGGTTTAGCTGCGGCATTAAAACTTTCGGCAGTTGTGGCCGTTTGGTTAGGCGGCAGTGCTAACATTAATGCAAAGTGGTTACCTTTTATATCTTTTGCAATTGTATTTTTTGTGGTGGTATTGCTGGTAAGCTGGGGTGGTAAACTTATTGAAAAAACTTTTCAAATGGCTTTACTAGGTTGGGTAAACCGCATTGGTGGCATTGTTTTTTATGCCACGTTATACATTATCATTTTTAGTATTTTTTTATTTTATGCCGAAAAAATTCATTTAATAAAACCCGAAACAATACAGGCATCGCAAACCTATAGTTTTGTACAGCCCTGGGGGCCAATTGTTATTGATAATTTTGGAAAAGTAATACCCGTTTTTAAAGATATGTTTACCGACCTGGAAACATTTTTTAGCTCCGTTGGCAACAAAATACAGCATTAATTTTAGCGCTTATTTTATTTAACGTATTTTGCAACATCTGATTTTAACGATAGCAATCAGCAAACCATTTAACTAACCAATGAGTTACGAAATAAAACAAGACGGCAAATTTAAATTTATAGAGGAAGGAGATGGCGAACCGTTACTATTGCTGCATGGCTTGTTTGGTGCATTAAGTAACTTTCAAGACCTTATTGAGCATTTTAAAAAAACAAATAAAGTAGTGGTACCATTGCTGCCACTGCTGGAGCTGGATCTGTTGCACACCTCAGTTGGTGGCTTACAAAAATTTGTACTGCGTTTTATTGAACACCGCAATTACAACAACATTCATTTACTGGGTAATTCGCTTGGCGGTCATGTAGGGCTGGTATATGTTTTAAAACATCCTGAACGCATAAAATCACTCATCCTCACCGGCAGCTCCGGCCTTTTTGAAAATGGCATGGGCGACAGTTATCCAAAACGCGGCGATAAAGAATATATCAGAAAAAAAACACAACTTACTTTTTACAATCCCGATTTAGCAACTGAAGAGCTGGTAAACGAAGTTTTTGAAATAACCAATAACCGTTTAAAAGTTATTAAAATTATTGCATTGGCAAAAAGTGCCATCCGTAATAATTTAGGAGAAGAGTTAAGCCAGATAAAACAACCAACCTGCCTTATTTGGGGCAATAATGATACTATTACCCCACCATTTGTTGGTAAAGAATTTAACCGGCTTATCCCTAACAGCGAGCTGCATTTTGTAGATAAATGCGGTCATGCCCCTATGATGGAAGTGCCGGAAGAATTCAATAAAATACTCGACGGGTTTTTAAATAAATTAAAAATTCCTGCTGCATCAGTTTAACAAAAATTTTTGTCTGTATAATATTACTTATTGCCTTACGTTATCATCTTACTAATAACACCGCAATACATTTAAACTTACAGCATGTTAACGATCGAACTTATAAACAATAATATTCCCCGGCTTAAGCTGCAGGATACAGTAAGTAAGGCACTGCAGCTAATTAACGATTTCAGGGTTACCCACCTTCCCGTTGTTACCGATGATAAATACCTTGGTTTAATTAGTGAAGAAGATTTGCTGGATGCCAAACAGGAAAAAATGCCCATTGAGTTAATGCAGGAAACATTTATAACAACTGCCGTGCATGACAACGAACATTTTTTAACCGCTGTTAACTATTGCAACCAGCATGATACAACAGTAGTACCGGTTATTAATGAAGAAAATGAATTAATGGGTGCAATACCCAGCACCGATTTATTAAAAGCGCTGGGCAATTTTGCCGGCACTAACGAAATTGGTGGTATTGTTGTTTTAGAAATGGAACGCAGCCAGTTTGCCATTTCAGAAATTAGCCGTATTGTAGAAAGTAATGATGCCACTATTTTACACTTGAACACCACTGTACACCCCGAAACAGGAATGCTAACCGTTTCCATTCATATCAATAAAAAAGAAATTGCATCAATTGTTGCCACTTTTGAAAGATATGACTACGATGTAATCTATTATTTTGGTAACGAAAATTTTGAAAACGAAATACATACCAACTACCGCCATTTAATGAACTATCTTGATATTTAGTTTTTAACATACCTACCTGTTCAATCTCAGTAATATCACTTATTTTTATTTTCTATTATTATGAAGTAACGAATGCCTGGCCACAAAAAAATATTTTACTGCATTTGTTTATTTTTCAGTTCCTCTTTTGCTGTTGGCCAAAATAATATTCTTTTAAGCAATACTTTAAAACCTTTTTTGGATTCTTCGGCAAAACTTTATATAAAAAATATTATTGTAAAAGGCAATAAAAGAACAAAAGAATATATTATACTTCGTGAAATACAGTTTCAAAAAGGGGACTCACTGGTAATATCAACCATAAACCAGCAGCTGGAGCAGGCCAGGCAGCAGGTGTACAATACCACCTTATTCAGCGAAGTAAAATTTGAAACAGTAATACTTTCTGCCTTTGATATGATTGTAACTGTGGATGTTAAAGAACGCTGGTATATTTATCCTGTACCGCAGTTTAAACCGGTGGACAGAAATTTTAATGAATGGATAAAAACTTACAACGCCAGTTTAAAAAGAGTTAACTATGGTTTAAAATTTGTGCATTATAATTTAACAGGGCGAAGAGATCAGCTGCGGATTTTTTTGCTAACAGGTTTTAGCCGTGATTTTTCTTTTAGTTACAACGCTCCTTACAGCAATGCAAAATTAACCGAAGGCTTTGTAGTGGGTGCAGGCTACTCTCAAAAAAAAGAAATCCCCTATAAAACCGATTTTAATAACAGGCTTTTATTTTACCGGTTTGATTCGCTCAGGAGTAAATTTGTCGGCAGCAATTTTAATATTATTGCAGGCTACAGTTTACGTAAAGGCTTTTTTAACAAGCATAGTTTTAATGCCAGTTTTTCCCGGATAACGGTAAGCGACAGTATTATTTTACCAAAGAACAACCCCAATTATTTTAATAACAATAAAACTGCAGCTAATATTTTTGAAGTGTATTATACTTACCAGCATACTAATTTAAACAATGTGCTGTACGCCACAAAAGGCAAAACTGCCCTCATAAGTATTTCAAAAAAAGGATTAGGTTTTACAGGTGGTATTAATGCACTAACTGTGGAGGCTGGCCTTAATAAATATTACGACCTGGGTAAAAAATGGTACAGCACCATACAATTAAATGGTAAAATAAGATTGCCTTTTCAACAGGCATATATAAATCAACGTGGCTTAGGCTATGGCGACAGTTATTTGCGTGGGCAGGAGTATTTAGTAATTGATGGGGTGGTAACTGCATTAATAAAATCAACATTAAAATATAAAGTAGCCGAATTTAAAATTCCATTGCCCTTTAAAATAAAATCGGTATCATATATTCCCTTTACCATTTTTGCAAAAACCTATGCCGATTTAGGTTATGCTTTTAATAAAAAAGAATTTGTAAGCAACCTTAACAATAAACTTTTATATACCGGAGGTTTTGGTATTGATATCCTCACATTTTACGATATAAACCTGCGGCTCGAATACAGTTTTAACCAGTTAAACCAAAAGGGGTTATTTTTACATACACAATCCGGATTTTAAAAACTAAAATATTATTAAAACATCTAAAATTCCCTTTTAGGGGTTAGGGGCTTATGAAAATAGCAATTTACAGCAGGGGTTTAGAAGAAAATCAGCACCAGGAAATTAATCTTTTATTAAAAGAATTAATTCAGCATGATGTAGAGCCGGTTTTTTACCAGGATTTTTTTAATAAATTTTATTCCGCCGTAGATTTTAAAACAAAATACTCCACCTTTAATTCCTCTGCCGATTTAGATGAGAGTATTGATTGTATGATAAGCCTTGGCGGCGATGGAACTTTATTAGATACCGTTACTTTGGTACGTGATAAAGGCACACCGGTTTTAGGTATCAATTATGGCAGGCTTGGTTTTTTAGCCACCATTGGCAAAGGCGAATTACAAACTGCTGTAGAAGCATTAGTTAACCGCACCTATGTAATTGATAAAAGAACGCTGATACATTTAGATGCCAACATTCCTTTATTTGGCGATATACCTTATGCTTTAAATGAATTTACATTATTGAAAAAAGATTCCAGTTCAATGATAAAAATTCATACTTATTTAAATGGAGAATTTTTAAATACTTACTGGGCCGATGGATTAATTGTAGCCACACCAACCGGCTCTACCGGTTATTCACTTAGTTGTAATGGCCCGGTTGTTTTTCCTGATAGTGGCAGTTTTGTTATTACCCCTGTTGCTCCGCACAATTTAAACATACGCCCCATTGTAGTGCCCGATGATACCGTTATTAGTTTTGAAGTAGAAGGCAGAACCGATGGCTTTTTATGCACCCTCGACAGCCGCAGAGAAATTGTTACCAAAGAAATTCAGCTTGCAGTACGCAAAGAAGATTTTGGCATTAACCTTATACGCCTTAACGAAAATAATTTTTTACAAACGTTACGAAATAAATTAAGCTGGGGCCTGGATGTGAGGAATTGATTTTATTTTTTTTAAAAAATATTTTGTAACCAGCTTCATATTTTCATGGCAGCATCGTGGAGTTTATACTGAGGTACGAAGTATCACTCCCTTGTACGGCATACCTTTGTTCATCTTTTATCATGCACAGCAAAACAAAAAAAATTCGCTACATCTTTTTAATTTACTGGTTTTTACTGGTGTATATTATTGCAGCATTAGTGTGGTGGTTTATTGCACTAAACCAGCAAAATAAACAAATGACCATTTTTGAACTGCAGCAATTAAATAAAGATCAACCGGGCTATACAGAATTTGTAAATAAAATTCAGCAGGATGAAAAAAGCAAAACAGGCCAGTATATTGGCGAAGGGTTTACTTTTTTATTATTGATTGTTGCAGGTGCTGTATTTGTGTACAGGGCAGTAAAACAACAATTACATTTTAGCCAGGAGCAGCAAAATTTTATGATGGCGCTTACGCATGAATTAAAAACCCCCATTGCTGTTGCTAAATTAAATTTAGAAACTTTACAAAAAAGAAAATTAGATGAGCAGCAGCAGCAACGCTTAATACAAACCACCCTGCAGGAAGCCAACCGCTTAAATTCTCTGTGCAATAATATGCTGCTCTCCTCTCAAATAGAAGCCAGTAATTTCAGAATAAGTACCGAAGAAATAAATTTTAGCCAACTGGTGAAGGAATGTGTACAGGATTTTATTGTACGTTTTCCGCAGCGAATATTTCACCATCAGTAACTGAAGACATTTTTTTAGATGGCGATACGTTGTTTTACAAATGGCTGTAAACAATCTTATTGATAATGCTATTAAATATTCTCCCAAAGAAACAGCAATTACAGTTTTATTAAACCAAGAAAATAACAATATTACATTACAGGTAAAAGATGAAGGCAAAGGCATTGCAGATGAAGAAAAGAAAAAAGTTTTCGATAAATTTTACAGAACTAGGCAATGCAGCCACCAAAGGTGCAAAAGGCACCGGGCTGGGGCTTTATCTTACAAAAAAAATTATACAAAACCACAATGGCGAAATAACAGTTAACAACAATACACCAAGCGGTTGTATTTTTACTGTTACATTACATTCTTCCGAACAAAAAAATTAAACCATTGAATAAAAAATTTACAATACTGCTGGTAGAGGATGAAGAAAATCTGCAGGAAGCTTTAAAGTTAAATCTTGAACTGGAAGGCTATGATGTAACTGGTGTGTTTGATGGTGCCGAAGCATTAAAAATTGTACAGCAGGAATTTTTTAACCTGATTATTTTAGATGTAATGCTGCCAGAAATAGATGGCATTACCGTTTGCGAAACCATCCGCTTACAAAACAACGATATTCCTATTTTAATATTAAGTGCAAAAAACAGCAGTGCCGACAGGATTTTAGGGTTAAAAAAAGGTGCAGATGATTATCTTACCAAACCATTTAATTTAGAAGAATTGTTGCTGAGGGTAAGTAAACTCATTAATAAAAGCGAACGCCTTAATGCAAGGGAACCCTTACCCGAAGTGTATAAATTTGGCAACAATACTATTGATTTTAAAGCATTGGAATGTGAAGTACAAAATAATAAAAAAATCAGTCTTACTAAAAAGGAGGTGATGCTTTTAAAACTGCTTATCGAAAATAAAAACGAAGTAGTAACCCGTGAAAAAATTTTGCAATCAGTTTGGGGCTACAATGTTTATCCCACCACCAGAACTATTGATAATTTTATTTTAAACTTCAGAAAATATTTTGAAGAAGACAGCCGTAACCCTAAATATTTTCATTCGGTAAGGGGTATTGGCTATAAGTTTACCGAAGCTTAACTTTTATAAGCATCCAGTATTTGAATAATATCTTCTGCACTATCATACAACTCCTGCATTTTTTCCTTTTCTGCAAAGGGTGTGTACAACTGCAGTTCAATATCATTCATTATCTGCTGCAACTTAACAGCAGCAGTAACCGCAATATTTTTTTTATCTAACTGCTCTGTTATATTTTTTTTATTAATCGTTTCTATGGGCAGTTGTAGTTTTTTAGAGAGATAATTTTTTAAAGCATAATTTAATTCATTATAAAATGCTCCGCTGTTTTCATTGTGTAATAATTCGCCTGCTTTTTGCAACCAGTTTTTTTGGTGCAATTCAATAACTGCCGCAATTTTTTGTTCCTCTTCTCTTTTTTCTTGCTGCTGTTTAATTTTATTTTTTATTATTACTTCTTTTTTCTTATCCTTTTTTAACCAAAAAATTAATCCGCATAAAATTAAAATGGCAACTGTACTTACCACCCACCTTCTGTTACTTATAAATTTATTTAAAAAACTATTGTCGGTTTTTTTATTTTCTGCAACTAAAGGTTTTGCAGTTTTTCCTGTTCCTTTTGCTACAGTAAACGAAATGGGCCTGGTTGAATCAGTTTTATATTTTCCTCCCTTTGCATTAAAGTAACTAAACTTTATTGGCGGTAAAATGTAATTACCCGGCTCTGCAACTGTAAAAGAATAATCAATTATTTTTCTGCCACTTACCGGCACAGTGGTTTTTATTAAATCATCAGCAGTGGAAGGTTCAAATGCCTCAAAGCCCTGCGGCCATTGTATTTCGGGGGCATTTACCAATTGTAAATTTCCGGCACCGCTTACTATTATTTTTAATTTGCCTGCATCATCTGTAGAAAAATTATTTTTTTCAAGCATAGCTTCTATTGCAAAATTGCCCACCGCTCCCGTAAAACCTGCAGGTACATTTACATCGGGTAATGCTTTTACCATAACCGATGCAGGCTTACTTTGCAAGGTTACTTTATGGTTTTCCATTGCTTCAGGTGGCATGGTAGCTTCTGCAAATTCCCTCATCATATCATTCATTAATTCGCTTTGCCGGTTAGCATATTCTTCTTTAATAAAAAATACATTGTTTTCAATTTCGGCACTTTCCAGCTCCAGGTTACCTGCCTGCAAAGGATATAACTGTGCCCTTCGGATAATATAAACATTGTACTCCCTGCCATTTACATTTTCTTTTTTGTAACTCACATTATCAGGCATTTGCAAATCAATTACAGAAAAACCATTGAAAGATGGATTTTTTACAAGATTACTTTCGCTTTTTAAACGGGTGTACAATTTATAAGTTGCAATGACCGGTTCGCCAATAAAGCAGGAGGTTTTATCCAACTCTAATTTTATAAACATGTTCTTGCTCACTTTTTCTGCAGCACTTTCTCCTTTGCGTAAAATATTATCTTTAAAAGGATTTTCCGGAACGATATCTTCAAAAGGATTAACCCCTGCAAATGGCGAATTAAAATTATTACCGCCGCTGTTGTTTGAAGCAAGTGTATTGGTAACCTGCACGGTAACTGCATTACTTTTTAATTCTTTTCCATCCGCTTTGCAGTAGCCGGTGCAATGCTGAATTTTCCCGGGTGCTTTTGGTTTAAGCACATAGTTTAAAGAAATGTAGTGTTTTACATCGCCGTTAATCATCGTCATGCCACTCTCCTGATTGGGGCCGCTGATTACACTAAAATTTTTAAATGAAGGCGGCGTTATCTGCTCTACTTCTTTTGCATTTTCTACAGTTAACCGTAATTGTACAAACTCGTTTTTACTTATTTGCGGCGACGAAACGCTGGCAAAAAACTTTACCTGCGCCATTGCAAACTGGCCTGGCAAATATTAATAAGAATAAAATTATTTTTTGTAAAAATGATTGCATAAGTAAAGGATACAAATTTAGCTGATATAAAACTTATGTTGCTTATACAATAAGATGAATGGTTTTAAAAAACTGTTAATGTAACAGATTCGCAGTTATTTTTTGCCACAGATTACACAAATTTTCACGAATTAAATGCATTAAATCTGTAACATCTGTGTAATCTGTGGCAAGTCTTTATAAATCCCCCAACTGTGGCCGCATTACAATTTCCTCCACACAGGCGCCGGCACTTAATTGCGATGCCGCGTAAATCATTTGGGCAACGTCATCAGCTTCCATTATCCGATTTTTGCTGTTATCAAAATTGCCCCAGGCATCCGTTAGCACAGCACCGGGATAAACTGCGGTAACTTTTATTCCGTGTTCTTTCATCTCTTCTCTTAAATTTTTACTAAAACCGTCCATTGCAAATTTACTTATGCTGTAGGCGCCGCCGTTTTTATAGGCTTGTAAAGATGCAATGGAACAGATGTTGAAAATATGCCGTACTGAACTTGCCGAAGTGTTTTTCATCATACCCGGCAGTAATGTTCTGGTAAGATGATAAGCACTGTATAAATTTGTTTCAATTTGATTTTCCAATACACCATCCGGTTCATTATGCACACTGCCCGGTTCAAACAAACCGGCATTGTTTACCAATACATCCACGGTAACACCCAATTCGTTAATCCATTTTCCAAATTCTTTTGCCTGCTTGCTTAAATCAAATGCTTTTGCTTTTATTTCTATTGCCAGCAAATTGTGTTTGCAGTTCTTCCATTGTTTTATACAACGCCACTTCGTTGCGGCTGCATAAAAAAAGATTGTGACCGTTAGCCGCAAAAATTTTTGCAATGGCTTTTCCTATTCCTTTTGATGCTCCTGTAATTACTACGTTCATAATAAAAATTTACTGCTGCAAATCTAAATTAAAACTAACCATTGAATAAATCCATTTTGCCGTTAGATAACCCGTTTTATCTGTTAAGCACTTTAGATTGTATCTCTGTGTTCAATTTTATCAAGCAGTTTTTTAAACTAATTATCATGAAAAAAATAGCAACAATTTCGCTACTCTTCCTTGTTTTTATTTCCTGTAAAAAAGACAGCGTACAACCGGCATTACTGGGAGTGCCCTATCCGCATCAATGGATTTTTACTGTTGATCTTGCGCCTGATAAATATATCCACCTGGAGCTTGCAGGCAATAATATGAAACGCTCACAAATATTGCAATCTTACAGCCTTAAACAATTAACGCTTGACAGGTTTTGTGAATTTAATGTTGCAGAATCAAAAACAGAATTTACCAACAAACTTTGCTACACCATACAATTTGAAAGACAAAGAAAGCGGTGGCTATTTGCAGGCAATTCATCTAACGGACAGGAAGTGCATTTGGGCACTACACTTGGCGGCAGCGAAACGGAAGACCCCGGAGGCGATGGTTATAAATTTTTTATTCATGAAATGCAGAGAGTAAATGATGTAAGAACTGTGGCAATAGAAAGTGTAGATAAACCAGGTTACTATATTTCTACTTCTCCCCCGGGCTTTAATTACTCTCAAACACAAGTGGTATTAATAAAAGAAAGCAGTCCGCAATCTGCTGCAAAATGGCAATGCAGATCAGCTAAATAAAAAATATAAAAATGAAAAAAATAATCTCTTTAATTTGTTTTGTATCCGTTCTGCAAAGTGTTGTGCTTTCACAAAATATAGGCATTGGCACCACCACCCCTGCTTACAAACTAGATGTAAATGGAAGGATGAGGGTAAAAACCGGAACGCTTAATAATGTAAGTACTTCTTCAGGCATCTGGCTGGAAGATTACCGGGACGGAACTAACCGTGCCTTTATAGGCATGCAGGATAGCATCAGGGTGGGGCTCTATGGTGCAGGCAGTGGAGGTACCGGCTGGGGTTTTAATTTTAATACTGTTACCGGCAATGTAGGTATCGGTATTACCAATGCATTAAGTGCACTGCATGTGCATAGCCCGGATAATACCTATAATTCTTACCTGCGCTTAACGAATCAAACATCGGGTACTAATTTTTCCGACGGAGCCTACATGGGGCTTGATGGGAATAATTTATTATTCAGAAACAGCGAAAATGGGATGACGCTTTTCAGTAATGCTGGCGGCGACAGGCTTAACATCAGTTCCGCAGGTAATGTAGGTATTGGCATTGGTGCAGCAACGCCACAAGTAAAATTGAATGTTGACGGAGGTACAAATGTGGGCAGTTCAACAGGTGGATATTTACAACTAGGGCTTGTATCTGCCCAAAATATGGCATTTGACCTTAACGAAATACAGGTTCGCAATAATGGATCGCCTGCTGAACTTACCCTGCAAAACCACGGCGGCGGTTTACAAATTGGCAGCGGCTCTGCTGTTGTAAATATTACATCTGCCGGAAAAGTAAACCGGAATGGTATTACCAGTACCGCCGATATGCTTCCAATAAGTTATGGAAAAGTTCGGTCAGACGGGGTTATTGTAAGCGGGACCGGGAACTTCAGTGTATCAAAACCCACTGCTGTGGAGGGTGTTTACAATATTACTATCCCGGGAGAAAGTATGTCTGCAAATCCGGATAATTATGTTATTATCATAAGCCCCACATCAATATTTAATGATTTAGGTGCTGACTTTGTTTTTACATCTTCTGAAATACAAACAACCGGAAATGTTTGCAAAGTGGAAACCAGGGAATTTAAGGTAGATTATATTAACCGGCAATTTGCAAATAATTGTAGTGTGTTTGAATGTGGATACGACATTGCATCATACATAAGCAATGCACCATCTGCAAGGCGTGCAGATGCTGCATTTAATTTTTTGGTGTATAAACTTTTCTGATTTCATGAAATCTAGGGAAAAGAAAATTGAGTTACTGTTTATTATTAAAAAATAGGTTTTTGTTATGAAAAAAATTATACCCCTGTTGCTGTTTATTACTGTACATAAAATAGCAATAGCACAAAATGTAGGCATTGGCACCAACACACCACTGCAGCGGCTGCATGTAAAAGGCATATTCCGTTTAGATCCACTCGGCGCTACCGGTAATTCCAGTATTAATATGTACAGCGGAAGTACAAACGATAACAGTACATTGTTTTTTTACAACCAACTATCTGCAGTTAGCCCCAGTGCTTCTTTTGGTTACAACAGTTCTCCGGGCTATTCGTTTTGGGAAAATGGCAGTTCAACCGTTTATCTTAACAGCACCGGCCTTGGAATAGAAAATACTTTGCCGCTAACAAAACTGCACATACTGGGCAGCCAGGATGCAGGCTTTGGTGTAAACCAAAATGGGCTTGTGATGCTGGGCTCTGCTGTAGGCACTAACCTTATTTTAGATGCTAATGAGATACTGGCAAGAAATGCCGGACGTAAAGCAGATTTATATTTACAAAACGATTCCGGCAATGTAATCCTCTGCAACAATAATGAAGGCATCGTTAATGTAGGAAGTTCAATCGGGATTGGAACAATAAACCCTGCAACAAAACTGCATGTACTCGGCGGGCTGGATGCATCACTTACCAACCACGGCTACATGGTGCTGGGCAACACTGCCAGTGCAAATTTGGTGATAGATAATAATGAAATTATGGCAAGGAGCAATGGGGCTACTGCAAAGTTGTTTCTGCAGGCAGATGGGGGCGAAACTGAAATTGGCAACGGAATGGGTACATACCGGTTTACAGAACAGGGTAAACTGCAGCAACCATCTGTAACCGGTACATCCAATCTGCTGCCGGTAGCCTATGGAAAAGTAAGTAACACAGGTGTAAAACAGAGTGGAACTTTTTTCTTATCCAGCAGAGAATCTGAAGGCACTTACAGGATAACCATTCTAAATGAAAATAATATGCTTGCAGAGGAAGATCAGTTTACAATAGTGGTTACTGCCTACGGCTTTAGCGGCCATTTTATAAGTGCAAGAATTGACAATGCCACCAGTTTTATTGTTCGTTCGTCAGAGTTCCATGTTCCATATATCAATAAAAGTGTTGCGGATGGATGCCTTCCCTGTAGCTATACATTAGGGTCTTATATTACAACTATGCCTTCTAAACGAGATGTGGATACCGGATTCAGTTTTCTGGTGTACAAAAATTAAACATATTTGGTATTAGCTGTTGTTATTTAATTGTTCAAATAAAAAAAGAAAAATAAAATTATCATTTATGAAAAAAGTTTTTACAATATTAATGCTTACCGCAGTACATCAGTTTATAAATGCACAGCGTGTAGGCATTGGTACCACCACACCCAATGCAAGGCTGGCGGTGGACAGCAGTATTATGATTGATCAGGCCAATGCTAACGATGGCACTATTGCAAGAAGTGCACTTATTTTTGGCAGCGATGGTAAAGCAGGTATTGCCCGCAGTTTCGTAAATGGTTCTTCTGCCAGAAACGGGCTTGGTTTTTTTACTAACAGCACCCGCCGTATGGTTATTGACAGTACGGGCCAAGTTGGCATTGGTACAGTTAATCCTTTAACAACCTTGCATGTTAACGGTAATGCTTACGTTAGTGGTAACCTCGGACTTGGCACTTATACACCCGATTATAGCTTTCAAAATCTTTGGGGATACAATCACATGTATTATGGTCTGGGTGTTGGCACTGTACCCAGCTCCAGTTATTTGCTTGATGTTGGCGCTACCGATCCATCCCGTTTTAGAGGTGCATTGCAGGTAGATGGTACATTATCAGCTAATGGCAATGCTGTTGTTGATGGTTCGCTTACGGTTAACAATGGTAAAGGAGTAGCATACAACTCAACAAGTGCTACTAATTTAAAAATCTTTCCTTTTACTACAGCTACATTTTTTGCTGTGCTTGGTGGCCACCAGCTTTCTGCCGAAGGCGCTATTGCTTTTAATGGTGGCTTTACCGGCACTCCCCGTGTATTTGTGGGTGATGAAGATGTATCTGGCGGAACAGTGGGTGAATTGCACAGGGTAGAATTGAAACTATATGGCTGCAGTACCACCAGTGGCACCACCACCTGCAAAGCAAGGTTACTTAACACAAGCCCTAACTCAGTAAATTACAGCATTACCTGGAACTGTGTAGCTATCGGTAACTAAAAATATAATTAAAATTTGCAGTATAATTTCTAAATCAAAACAATACTAATTTCTGTATTTTTATTATCCTTAAAAAACTATTAATTACCGGCAAAAATTATTAATGAAATACCTGAAAAAAAATCGGGTTAATATATTTATGCTACGCAGTTTTTGCTGCGTAGTTTTTTCATTTTTAGTCAGTGCCGTTTATTGCCAAACACCACAGCCCGAATTTATAGCACTTAATGGCAGCCGCAACTACAGTGATATCAGAACCATTTTACCCGACAGTAAAAATTTTTTATGGTTTGGGTGCAATCAGGGATTAATAAGATTTGATGGCAGTAACTATACACGTTTTGCACCAGACAGCAGCAGTAAATCAATATCCTCCGGCAGAATAACTGCTTTACACGAAGATGCCAAAGGCATTATTTGGATTGGCACTGCCGATAAAGGATTATTTTACTACAGCTACAGTACAGATAAATTTACCAGCATAAAAAATACAACAAATTTTTTTATTGATGATATTCAGGATTTTAAAACTCAATTGGTAGTTACAGCAAATAAAGGAGTGTATGTATATCACTCTGAAAAAAAAGAATTAACACCTTTACCAGTAACAGCAACTTTTAAAAAAAATAATATTACTGCAGTTAAATGTATTGCTGATGTAAAAAATAATGCAGCGCTTTGGATACTTAGTTCAGATGGTTTATATAACTATACTAACGAAGCACTAATTAAAGCAAATAACTATCCTTATTCGGTAGATGAATTAAATAATTCACTAAAAACATTAAGCCTTGCTTCAAATGGCAATGTTTACAGCGCCACAAAAAATATCGGGCTGATAGAATTTTCAGCTGCAGATAAAAAAGTTTCGCCGCTCCCCTTTTCAAAAAATTCCGGCCAAGCCTATTCATCCAACAATATTGATGCACTGCATTTTTATAATAATGATAATCTTTTAATTGCCACACAGGATAGTGGCCTGGCATTATTTAACGTAAAGCAAAAAACTTTTCACTTCCTTAATCAAAATAATTTTCCTGAGTCGGATATTTTTCGTTTTCAGGCCACAGCTTTCGGCAGTAATAAAAATAATATTGTTTTTGCCACTCAAAGCAAAGGTATTTGGGTGTATAACAATGCAGCTGCAGGCAGGTTTGTATCAGTACCGGTTTTATCGCAGTACAACAAAGTGCCAGGCAGTGTATATGCCCGTTCGCTTTTAGCAGTACCGGAACAAAACACTGTGTATGTGGGTAGTTTTTTTGGCGATGGATTGTATATTTATAACAACCTGACCGGAAGCACAAAATCTTTTCCTTTTATAAAAAATATACCTGCAGAAAAAACGCTTATTATTAATTTTATTTTGCAGGATAATAGCGGAACAATATGGCTGGCCTCTCAGCATAACGGTGTATTAATTTTTGATACCCAAAAACAAATGATAATTCCGGCTGCCGAAAAATATACTGCTTTATCAACGCTGACTTCAAAAAAAATTTTCAGTTTATACGAGGATAAAAAACACAATTTATATATAGGCACCGGTGGAAATGGATTGGTTATTTTAAGTGAAATGAGAAATGAAGTACAAAATTATTTGCACAACAGCGCAAATGAAAAAAGTATTTTAAGCGACAGCATTTTTGCAGAAAAATTCTTTGAAGATAATGCCGGCAATATCTGGATATCAACCATTAAAGGCATAAGTGTTTTTGAGCCTGGTGCAAACCAATTTTATAATTTTATTGATCAGCCTGCAAAGCAAAACAGTATTGCAAAAGCATTCTGGTATTCTGCTGCACAGGATAATGCCGGTAATATTTTTATTGGCACCAACGATGGCTTATATAAAATAAAGGCCGGTGAAAAAACTTTAGCCCATGCAAAACACATAACCGATAAAGATGGGTTACTGCATAATAATATCTACAGCATAGTAAAGGATAAACAGGGTTTGTTATGGATTACCTGCCGCAATGGTATTAGTTGTTACAATACTGCAACAGAAACTTTTAGAAACTTTACTTATAAAAATGGTTTGCCTGCAAAAACATTAATGTCGCCAATGCAAATGGGTGCAGATGGAAATATTTACCATGGCGCAGTAGAAAAGTTTTTTTATTTTAATACTGATTCTCTTCTTACAAAAAAAACTGAACCCGAAGTATGGCTTACGGGTTTAAAAATTTTTGATAAAGATTCTTTACCGGGGCTTGAATTAAATACAATTGAAAAATTAAAACTGAATTATACACAGCATTCTTTTTCTTTTTCGTTTACC
The DNA here is from genome assembly GCA_963741535.1 of uncultured Chitinophagaceae bacterium. Taxonomy (GTDB): domain Bacteria; phylum Bacteroidota; class Bacteroidia; order Chitinophagales; family Chitinophagaceae; genus Ferruginibacter. The sequence goes on along the minus strand of CAVUIP010000018.1, from coordinate 80,542 downwards.
AGCCCTAATATTTTTTATGCTGATGATGCAGCATATACTTATATGCTTGAAGGAGAAGATAAGAATTGGAAAATTGCAGGCAATAGGAATTATGCCACTTACACCAACCTGCAGCCGGGTACTTACAACTTTAAAGTAAAAGCAAAGAGCCAGGATGGGGAATGGAGTAAAAATATAAGGAGCATACAAATAATAATTGCAGCACCATTTTGGCAGCGCTGGTGGTTTATTCTGTTGTATGTTTTATTTGTTTTAGCAGCAGTTTATTTTTTTATTAAGAGAAGAGAAAAAATAATAAAAAGAAGAGAAGCAGAAAAAACTGAAATTGAAAAATTAAAGGCAGTTAATTATCAATACCAGTTAGAAATAGAACAGGTAACCAATTATTTTGCATCAGCAATATCTGGGCAAAATACTGTTGATGATATGCTGTGGGGTGTTACAAAAAATTGCATCAGCAAATTGGGGTTTGAGGATTGTGTTATTTATCTGGCGGATGATGATAAAAAGATGATGATTCAAAAATCGGCATGGGGGCCAAAAACAACCGAAGAAAAAAAAATAATTAACCCCATAAAAATTCCTTTTGGAAAAGGTATTGTAGGCAGTGTAGCATTAAATAACAAAGCAGAAATTATTAACGACACCTCAAAAGACAAAAGGTATATTGTTGATGATGTAAGGCGTTTATCAGAAGTTTGTGTGCCCATTAGTAATGATGGTAAATTATTAGGAGTAATAGACAGCGAACATTCTCAAAAAAATTTTTATACAGAAAGACATTTACAAATACTTACCACCATTGCTTCGCTTGTGGCCAACCGCATTGTAATAATAAAAGCCGAGGAAATGGCAAAGCAAAAAGAGATAGAGGTATTAAAGCTTAAAGCCAGCAATTTTCAATACCAGCTTGAAATTGAGCAGGTGATAAACTTTTTTGCCAGTTCTATCTCTGCACAGTACACTATTGATGATATGCTGTGGAATATTTCAAAAAACCTTATTGGTAAATTAGGTTTTGAGGATTGTATGATTTATTTGTGGAATGAAGATAAAACCCTGCTGATGCAAAGGGCCGGATATGGTTTAAAAGGAGATATGCAGGTAGAAAAAAATAAAAATGTTTATCATGTGCCGAGGGGAAAAGGGATTGTGGGTGCCGCAGCAGAAAGCAGCCATGGCATATTGGTAAATGATACATCAAAAGATAACAGATATTTTTCGGCAGATGAAAAAATAATGTTCAGCGAACTGAGTGTACCCATTATTCACAACAACGAAACAATCGGCGTTATTAATACCGAGCATTCAAAAAAGAATTTTTTTACCCAGCGACACCTGCAAATTTTAACCACTATTGCATCGCTTTGCGCCGATAAAATTGATAAAATAAATGCCGAGCAGCAAACCCGTGAAAAAGAAGTGGAAGTTTTTAAATTAAACAAAGATTTGGCCACCTCTCAACTAACTGCACTACGGGCACAAATGAATCCGCATTTTATTTTTAATGCACTCAACAGTGTGCAGCAATATATTTTAACTGGTGATGTGGACCAGGCCAATAAATATTTATCTAAATTCAGCCGCTTGCAACGGGAAGTATTAAACCACTGCGACCAGAATTTTATCAGCCTTGATAAAGAAATTGAAATGCTGAACCTTTATCTTGAACTGGAACAACTCCGCTTTAATGAAAACTTTGAATACCAGATTAGTCTTACCAATGATATTGACAGCAGCGAAATAAAAATTCCGCCAATGATTTTACAGCCCTTTGTTGAAAATGCCATCTGGCATGGGTTAATGCCCAGGCAGGGTTTGCGGAACGTAAGCATTTCGTTTACGCTTACCTCTTATAATTATTTACAGTGTACAATAAAAGATAATGGTATTGGCAGAGATGCTGCAGCAAAAATTAAAGAGCAATCCGGCAATACTGCCAATCATAAATCTAAAGGGCTGGGCCTTGTTTTTGAAAGGCTTAAAATACTGCAACAGCAATATCAGCAACCTTTTACAGTTGATATTACCGATATTACTGCACCCGGTGGCACTGTACTTGGCACACAGGTAACCCTTACACTTTTTATTGGTCATTAAAATTGTAAACATCTTTACACAAAATAAAATTTGTTGCTTAAATTAGAGTTGTGATAAAAGCTTTAATAATTGATGACGAACCTTCGGCAGTAAATACACTGCGGCTTATGCTGGAAAGGTATGTGCCAGAAATTAAAGATTTAAAAAGCACCAACGATGCACAGGAAGGCTTACACTTGATTAATACATTTAAACCGCAATTACTTTTTTTAGATATTCAAATGCCGATGATGACGGGTTTTGAATTACTGAAACAGGTACCCGAAATTAATTTCAATATTATTTTTACTACCGCACATGATAAATATGCGATTGATGCCATCCGTTTTAGTGCACTTGATTATTTATTAAAACCCATTGATGCAGATGAACTGAGGGCCGCTGCAGATAAATTTATTATTAAAGAAACACTTTTACTGCATAATAAATCTTTATACAATAACCTGCTGCATAATATTACAACACCCGATAAAAAAGATTTTAGAATGGCACTGCCTACCAGTAAAGAAACTATTTTTTGCAGGCCGGCAGAAATAATACGGCTGGAAGGCGAAAGCAATTATACCCGGTTTTTTTTTACAGATAAAAAAACATTAGTAACCTCACGTACTTTAAAAGAGTACGAAGAAATACTTTTATCGTATGGTTTTATAAGGGTACACAAATCGCACCTGGTAAATAAAACTTACGTTACCAATTATACTGCCGATGGAATGCTTACCATGACGGATAATTCAAAAGTAGAAATATCACGCCGGAGAAAAGAAGAAGTAATTACACAGTTAAAAGCAAACTGATGTAAGAATTTTACAGTTACTTTGCCACCCGGGTTTTAATCAGCCGTTTATTATTAATGAAATACAAACATCTTTTTTTTGATTTAGACCATACCCTTTGGGATTTTGATGCCAATGCAAAAGCTACACTTACCGATTTGTACGCCTTGTTTGAATTGGATAAAAAAGTAGCAGCTCCTTTCGACGATTTTTACAAAAAATATTTATACCACAACGAAATTTTATGGAATAAATACCATCATGGTTTAATAACTGCAGAGGATTTAAAATGGAAACGCATGTGGCGTACCTTACTTGATTTTAAAATTGGTGATGAAAAATTATCAAGGGACTTAAGCGGAAAGTTTTTAGAAATTCTGCCCACCAAAAAATTACTTTTTCCGCATACAACAGAATTATTGAATTACCTGCTGGATAAAAAATATGCCCTGCACTTAATTACCAATGGTTTTGAAAAAACCCAATGGAGTAAAATTAATAACAGCGGGCTGGCAAAATATTTTACCCACATGATAACTTCGGAAGCAAGCAACAGCCTTAAACCTAAAAAAGAAATTTTTGATTATGCCATGGGTAAAGCCGGCGCTGCATTAAAAGAAAGCATAATGATTGGTGATAATTTAGATGCAGATATACAGGGCGCTATTAATGCCGGTATGGATTCTGTTTTTGTAAACCACATTAATGCCACAGCAAATATAAAATCTACCTACACTGTTTACCATTTAAAAGAGTTGGAATTAATTTTATAATATTTTTTTAGGTGCGAAAATAAAAAAGCCCTGCTGTAAAAGCGGGGCTTTAAAATAATTTAAACAGCAATCATTACATATGAGCTGTATGCGCTTTGTCTTTGCAGCAAGCTTTGGTTGCAGTAGCAGTAGATTTTGTGCAGCAGGTTTTTCCTTTAGCACATTTTTTAGATTTCTTCTTTTTTCCATTATCAGCAAAAGCTATACTTGTAACTAATAATGCTGCAGTAGCTAATAAAAATACTTTTTTCATGTTTATCTGTTTATTTTGAAGAACGTAAATGTAGGGCAGATATTGCAAACAGCCAAGGGCAAACTGTTAAAAATTACAATGTGGCCACTACGGTAACACCACCCTGCACCACTTCGTTCAATTCTACATTTATTTTTGTACCAATGGGCAGCAACAAATCTACCCGGCTGCCAAATTTTATAAAGCCCATTTCGTCGGTTTGCTCTACTTTTTGGCCTACCTGCAAATAATTTACAATACGTTTGGCTAAAGCGCCGGCAATTTGTTTTACCAGTATTTCAGTATTATTTTTTTTAATTACCACACTGTGCCTTTCGTTTTCGGTAGATGATTTGGGATTCCAGGCCACCAAATATTTTCCTTTATGGTATTGATTGTACACCACTTCGCCACTAATGGGGTTGCGGTTTACATGCACATTGGCCGGGCTCATAAAAATTGATACCTGCAAACGTTTGGTTTTAAAATATTCTACATCAATAATTTCTTCTATCACCACCACTTTACCATCGGCAGGTGCCACAACAAGGTTTTCGCCAACGGTAAGCTGCCTTGCCGGTATGCGAAAGAAAGAAACTAAAAAAAGCAATACAAAAAGTGTAGCAAAAAATATTACCCAGCATAATGCCGGTAACGAAGCACTGAAAAAATAAAAGCAGGCAAAATTAATTGCGCCAAAAATTAAAGTGCCAATGCCTATTGATTGATATCCTTCTCTGTGAATGGTCATGCTGCAAATGTACAATACCCAAAGACAATTATATTATTTGCCCATAAAAGATTTATCATTCAGATGGTTTAATATTTTGCAAACCCAAATTTATCCCATTGTTTATTGGCAAATTCAAATAAGGGTTTTGGAGCTTTGGAAAAGGAAGCATCAATTTTTTTATCGCCGCCTTCTTTGCCAGCCGGGGTTTGTAATATAGTTGTGCCTCGTATGGCATATTTATCTTGCCCGTGGTACATAATTAATTTTTTAACATGTGGGCTTACATCACCTTTACAGGAAAGCTGGTATAAAAAAGTTGCTTCGGCTATTTGGTTACTATCTGCATCAGTTACAGAAAGTGACCCTGGTAAAAATTCGCAGGTAGCATCAACATCGCAATTGTCTACTTTATCCTGAACTAACCATTTTCTTTTAAAGCTATTGCCTTGCTTTGTAAAACAGTAAGCATAAATACTCTTGTTTTGAGTGCTGCCTTTGTACACATTTTCTGTTTCAGTAAGTAATACAATACTTTCTCCTTCGGCATCTTTAAAACTGGCACCATCAATGATTTTTCCTTTTATGCTGTCCTTAAGCGGTGTTGCATTTTTATCGAAAGATAAAATACTAAATACGGGCTTTTGTATTAGCGGGGCAGTTACACTTGTTACAGCGGTATCTTTTGCAGCATTAGTTTTTGCCGGATCTTTTTGCTGATTACTACAGCTTAGTAAAATACTGCAAAGCACTAAAATGGCTAACTTTCTCATACAGGAAAATTTTATGGTGATAATATCTGTTTACATAAACAGTTTTACATATACCCAAACTGCCGGTGCTGCAAACAGTAAACTGTCGAACCTGTCTAAAAAACCGCCGTGGCCGGGCATTATGGTGCCGCTGTCTTTTACATTAGCCATGCGTTTGAGTTTGCTTTCAAATAAATCTCCTATTGTGCCAAAGATGGCGCAGAGGGCTGCGATGATTGCAGCATCTTTTACTGTTAATAAATGATAAGTAAGCTATCGTTGCTATTACAACTATACAAAGCACTGCACCTCCAATATACCTTACTCAATTTTTTTGGGGGATATTTTAGAAAGGTGTTTTACCAATTAATGCACCAACAATGTAGCCATTCCATTTTTCTAGATGGAAAATATTTTTGACAAGCATAGTTTTACCTAATCAAGCAAATTGAATTCATCATTCGTTAAGAAGTAATATCCTAAGATTTAATCTAAAGTAAGCGGCAACGAAACATACATAAATCCAGCAAAACTCATCCATTTTACTTTCGCAGTAACTGTTTATTTTGAGCTATAAAAATTATTGAACATACAATTTCAGTTATCCATATAAGCCATTTAGTACTATTTAAAGTATTAAAATTAACGTCAAACACATATGGTGATCCCAAAACTATCATCAATGTAAATCCACAAATAGCAAAAAACCATTTAATAACAATATCAATTGTCGTGTTGTGAATTTTTTCTACCAATTTTAAATACTCTTACCAGCAACCAAAATGTACAATAGTAAACAATATTAAAAAACTCCAAAAATTCCACAACAAACCTGCCAGCATTACTGCTACAAATACAACGGCAGTTAACGAACGGGTTTTAAGTGTAGCTACATTTAATGCCATAAAATTATGCCTGGTTTTTGTTACCTATTTCTTCTATCTCGGCTAAAAATGGATTAGCAGGATTTATGTATCCCTCTAATAAAGCTTCGTGGCCGGGTCGGTCAATATCTTTTTTACTTACTTTATCAAAAGCATACAACATACCAATTACACCAATAATACCAACAGCGCCTAACCATACAGGAAAGCGGTCGTCAATTTTTCCCATATCAATGGGTTGCCCGGGCTTACTGTAAAAATACAGCATGGTAATGCCAATACCATTATTAATAAAATGTGCTGCAATGCTTACCCAAATATTTCCGGTGCGGTAAAACAACCATCCCAAAATAAAACCTAAAACAAAACGTGGTACAAAACCATCGTAACTGCCATGTATAGCACTAAAAATAATTGCCGTAATTACAATGGCCCAAACGGGTGCTTTTATCCAGCGGCTTAATAAATTTTGTAAGGCGCCTCTGAAAATAGCTTCTTCAAAAACTGCCGGTAATAATGCAACAATTAACATCGATACAATGTAATCTCCCACACCATTCATACGTGCCATTACCTGCATTTGCCTGTTGTACATTTCTTCGGCAGCCTTAAATTTTATTTGCCACTCTTTCGGAAAAGGAATTTGCTGCCACACTTCGCTTAATGCACCCACAATAAATAAAGCAAAAAACATTGTTGCAAATATTATTGCCAACTGTGGTATAGTGGGTACTTTAATAAATCCTAAATGCTTCATGGCTTTTCGGTGGCAAATTTTTGCATACAAAAAAGCCGGTAAAAAAAACATAAATAAAGTAGATATAAATTGCATTAAACGCAACGCATTGGCATTCTCGGGCTTTAAAACTGCTGCCATAAAACCTTCGCCTGTAAAATTTCTAAAATCTTTAATGTCAATCTTTCCAAGTAAAGGAATAATACTTGCAATGCCGCCAATAATTAATCCGCCACCGGTTAATAATAATAAAATACCCAATTGCCCCCAGTACGTAAACTGCTTTGTTGCTATATGCGCCATAGATTGAAATTATATGTTGTAAATTTGCTGCAAAAATACGGGATGAATTGCCACAGAGGCACGGAAGCACAGAATAGAATACATTGAGATTGTTAATCAGGAATTAACTGGTAATATATTTTAAAAACTGAATTAAAAAGTACTTGGATGATAAAAATTGGAGAACATATTAGCTTACCGGATTTTCCGCTATTACTTGCCCCTATGGAAGATGTAAGTGATCCGCCATTTCGTGCCGTGTGTAAAGACCATGGTGCCGATTTAATGTACACCGAATTTATAAGCAGCGAAGGTTTGATAAGGGATGCGATTAAAAGCCGAAAAAAGTTAGACATTTTTGATTACGAAAAACCGGTAGGCATTCAAATTTTTGGTGGCGATGAAGAGAGTTTATCACTGGCTGCAAAAATTGTTGATGTTACCAATCCTGATTTATTAGATATTAATTTTGGATGCCCTGTAAAAAAAGTAGCACTTAAAGGTGCCGGAGCAGGCGTTTTAAAAGATGTAGATTTGATGGTGCGGCTAACCGATGCCGTTGTAAAAAGTACTACATTACCAGTAACTGTAAAAACAAGGTTGGGTTGGGATGATAACAACAGAAATATTGAAGAAGTGGCGGAACGTTTGCAGGATGTGGGTATTAAAGCGTTGGCCATACATGGCCGTACCAGGGCACAAATGTATAAAGGCGAAGCCGACTGGACACTTATTGCTAAAGTGAAAAATAACCCCCGAATAAAAATTCCCATTTTTGGTAATGGCGATATTGACAGCCCCGAAAAAGCACTGGAGTACAAAAATAAATATGGTGTGGATGGCATTATGATTGGCCGTGCCGCCATTGGTTACCCGTGGATATTTAACGAGATAAAACATTTTGTAAAAACGGGTGAGCATTTATCGCCACCAACTATTGAAGACCGTGTAGCAGTTTGTAAAAAACATTTACATAAATCTTTTGAATGGAAAGGGCCCAAGGTGGGCATTTTTGAAATGCGCCGCCATTACACCAATTATTTAAAAGGCATGCCCGGTATAAAAGATTACCGCTTTAAATTAGTTACACTCGATACTGTGGAAGAAATTGGTGCCGTGCTGGATGAAATTGTAATAAAATACCAGGGTTATCAATTTGAGAAAACGCCTATTGATTTAATTAATTATCATGAAAAGTGCCCGGTGTAATTTTTATTTCAACCCAATTAAACAACTATTTGATTTTCACAACTGCCAACTTTTATTGCACCCACCTTTGCCGTTAGTATTGTAAGTTCTTTTATTTACAAAAGGTATTTGTAAAATTCATATTTTAGTAGCCGGAACTCAATAACCATTTCTTAATTAAAAAATAGGGTATGAAAAAAATTATTATAGTTTTTAGTTTACTCCTTATAACCATTACGGCCACTTGTCAGAATAACGGGTCTGCTAAAACCATTGAGCAATATTGCTCCTTAAATGTAATGCCACGTTTACTCAGCAATAAAGTAAATATTGATGTGGACTATGGTAACCCCCGCAAACTATTTAGCTTTAAAGATAACAGGGTAAAAGATGATGACGGTAAAGCGAAAAAATTTAATACCGCTGTTGAGGCTTTAAATTACATGAGTTCTCAGGGATGGAAATTGGTAAATGCCATGGCAATTACAGAAGCTGGTAATGCTGTTTACCGCTATATAATGAAACGTGAAATTGAGGTAACAGAAGATGAAAGGAAAAAAATTGAAGAAGCGGCAGCAATTGATAAATAGTAATTTATTTAAGGTGTTTATCATTTGATAACTGCTGGAAAAAATATTTATTTACCTGCAGTTATCATTTTTTTTATCCCTTTAAGATAAACATGGCCACGTTGCTCTGCAAAATAATCCGCAGCAAGTGCCATTAAAGCCATAACGGCCAGGGTTAAACCAAAGCCTTTCCAAAATTGTTTGTCAATATTATTTTTAAAATAGAAAAATAAAACAATGCCCGTTATTGCCATTGCAATTTCTACCCATCGGTAAATAATAAAATTTTTCATTACAGTTTCCATTCGGGGTATTTCTTTTGCAGTTGCATAAGCCACAGGTTCGAGGCCAATGTTGTAGGCAACATCCGCACTTTGTTTATCGCTTCTTGCATAAACTGTGTAGCCGGCAACTAATTGTATAATACCTAAAACTACCAATGGAATTACAGCACCTTTAAAAACAACAGTATTAGTTTTAATAAAAAAGAAAAATATAACAGCCAGTATTACAGCAACAATACCAATTATAATAAACAAAAGGCTCTCCTGCTTTTCGGCTGTAAAATATTTATAGATAAAACTAAAATCGGGCTGAAGCATACAACAAATTTACAGGGTTATTGCATTTATAATATCCTTATTAAAAGGCTCAACAGTTGAGCCAAAGTAATTAATAAGCCTTCCTTCTTCATCCACAATATACTTACAAAAATTCCATGCAGGCGGCTGGTTATTCCACCCGTTTAAAGCAGAATCGGTAAGCCATTGAAAAACTTTATTTTGATTGGCAGATTTTATTACGCTGCTTTTACTCATAAGCATAAACGTTACGCCATAATTTTTTTTACAAAATTCTGCAATCGCTTTATCGTCTCCTTTTTCCTGCTCCTTAAAATCGTTTGCGGGAAAACCAATGATCACTAATTTATCTTTATGGGCTTCGTACAGTTTTTGCAAATCTTCGTATTGATCGGTATAACCGCAATCGCTGGCAGTATTAACCAGCATTACTTTTTGGCCTTTAAGTTTTTCAAAAGAAAATGACGTACCGTCAATCAAGGTATCTTTTAAAGAATAAAAAGAAACTGCAGCTGTTGCCTTTTCGTTAGAAAGCGCTTTGGTGTTTGTACCTGTAACCTTTGCCCACCACATCCATGCAGGGTAAATTGCTTTTAATAATTTTTGTCTGTAAGTCATATTTATAGAATTTCTATTTGCAATTTCTACGTAAGTAAAAAAAGCAATAATCAATAGTAAAAGAACAAATAAAAATCTTTTAAGTTTAGAATATAGTTTTAAGTTTTTCACTATTATTCATTATTAAATTATCCATTACTTTATAACCCATTTAAATATATTCAACTTTCCCTTAAACGGCGGATATTTTATCGCCGGATCAAACCATGTTGGTGTTTTCATCACTGCTTTTTTGTGGCTGAAAGTATCAAAAGAATTTTTGCCGTGATAACTTCCCATGCCGCTAAACCCCCGGCCACCAAATGGCAAATTATGATTGGTTAAATGCCAGCTGGCATTATTAACACAACCGCCACCAAACGCCACACTGTTAAGCCAGTCTTTTTCTTTTGCACTGCTGCTGGTGAATATATAAAATGCTAAAGGGTTTTTATTTTGCTCAATTATTTTTAAGGCTTCTTCTTTTTTATTAAAAGAAATGATGGGCAGTATAGGGCCAAAAATTTCATCTTTCATTATAGATGAAGCTGTATTTACTTTATCTAAAATAGTAGGTTCAATAAAAAGTTTTTCTTTATCAACCCTGCCACCATGCAAAATATTTCCCTGCGGTAAATAATTTACTAACCGGTTAAATTGTTTTTCATTGATGATTTTACTGTAGTTGTAACTGTCTTCCGGCTTATCGCCAAAAAATTTCTGAATCGTTGTTTTTATCGCTGCTACCAATTCATCTTTTTTACTTTCATGCACCAATACATAATCAGGGGCTACACACATTTGCCCGGCATTGCTGTATTTTGTCATGGCAATTCTTTTTGCAGCCACTTTAATATTAGCATCGCCTTCTACAACGCATGGGCTTTTGCCACCCAACTCTAAAGTAACAGGCACTAATTTTTCCGCTGCCATTTTATAAATTATTTTACCTACTGCTGTGCTGCCGGTATAAAAAACATGGTCAAAACTAAAGTTGTTCATCATCTCCGGTATTACTGCAGCACCATCACCTGCGGTAAATAAAATATATTCAGGCGTAAATGTTTCTTCAATAAGCTGTTTCATTACAGCACCTGTTGCCGGGGCAAATTCGGATGCTTTTAACACACAGCAATTACCTGCAGCAATAGCACCCACCAGCGGAGTAAATAATAAATTTAAAGGGTAATTCCACGGTCCAATAATTAAAACTGTGCCCAGTGGTTCTTTCATTACAAAACTTTTAGAGGGCAGGTTTAGTAAGTTTGTTTTTACAAGGTCGGGCTGCATCCAGTTTTTAAAATTCTTTATGGTGGCATTTAATTCAGTAAGTACAAAACCTATTTCGGTAACCCAACATTCTTCAGGGCTTTTCTTTAAATCGCAGTATAATGCGTTATTAAATTCATTTTCGTATTTTAATAAAGCTGTTTTTAATTTTATTAATTGTTCTTTTCTAAATGCATAAGTTTTTGTTACCCCGCTTTCAAAATATTGGCGCATTGCCAAAAGTTGATTTATGTTTGCCATTACAACTAAATTTGCGGCAAGGTAATAAAAAAAGCCCCCTAAATCCCCCAAAAGGGGACTTATGAACTTTTTAATAACTCATCTTTCTTTTAATTTGATAATTGCTCAAATAATTTTAAAATGACAGACGAACAATACATGCAGCAGTCCATTAAAGAAGCACAAAAAGCTTTTGATGCAGGTGAAGTACCCGTTGGTGCTATTGTGGTACTGAATAATAAAATTATTGCCCGTGCCCATAACCAGGTGGAATTACTTAACGACAGTACAGCTCATGCAGAAATACTTGCACTTACCACTGCTTTTAATTTTCTCGGCAGTAAATATTTGCCCGAAGCAATATTGTATGTAACCATTGAACCCTGCCTTATGTGCAGCGGCGCTTTGTACTGGAGCAAAATTGGCAAAATTGTTTACGGTGCCGATGATGATAAAAACAGTTACAGAAAATCTACAGGCGATAAAAATCCTTTTCATCCAAAAACCGAACTGTTGGGTGGTATTTTAAAAGAGGAATGTGCTGGTTTGATTAAGGAGTTTTTTAAGGCGAAGAGGTGAGCTAATATCTTTACTAAAAAGCTAATTTTCTACGCTTAATTATAAAGTATTTGCCGATTTTATTACTAAAAACGGCAATATTTTGCCTTAAAAACTAATATAGTTAGTAAAATAAGTATAAATTTATTGTTTACGGTAAAATATTGCCGATTACTACAAATGCTTGTTGTATATTTGTATCAACTCAAAAAACGGCAATATTTTGCCTTTTTAATGGAAAATTTTATACCCATAGCAAACAGAATTAAAGAAAGACGTGAGCAACTTTCATATACTCAAGCTGACTTAGCAGAAATAACTGGTATTAGTCAGCGCACTATACGCTCTATCGAAAAAGGAGAAGGCAGTACCAGCATTACTTATTGGTACAAAATATTAGATGCTTTAGGCATGGAAATGAAAATTCAATTTAAACCCATGAGTGATGAGACAAGGAAAGGTTTTATATAATAATATTACAGCGGGCATATTAAGTGAATTGGATACAGGTGAATATATGTTTCATTATGATGACAGTTATTTTTATAACACTATTTTACCTCCCGTAAGTGTAACATTATCCAAAGCAAAACAACAACACAAATCAAAAGAATTATTTCCATTCTTTTTTAATATGCTTAGCGAAGGTGCCAACAGAAATTTACAATGCCGCATTTTAAAAATTGATGATGCGGATGATTTTGGTTTATTATTAAAAACAACCGCCAATGAAACAATTGGTGCAATAAGTGTACAGGAAATTAAATGACCCCAATAGAAAACATACAAGTTTGCCCGGGTACATTGGCCACAGGTTTTACCACCTATTCGCCCAAGTGCAGAAGGGAAATGTTTAACGGCAAAAAGGTAAGTCATGTTCTGCCTTTTCCATCGCCACAGCAGGAAGGCGAACAAAAAAGATTATTTACAGAAAATAAAACCCGTATTTCAATTTCGGGTGTACAGGAAAAATACTCTTTAAAACTGGTTGATAAAAATCTGGAATTAACCGACCATGGTGGCGAATATATTTTAAAACCCATACCAACCGATTTAATGAATGTAAGCCAGGTGCCGGCAAACGAACATCTTACTATGCAGATAGCAGCACAGGTTTTTAAATTACCCGTTGCAAAAAATGCTTTTATTTTTTTTAATGATGGCGTACCAGCCTACATTACCAAACGGTTTGATGTAAAGGCCGATGGCAGTAAATGCCTTAAGGAAGATTTTGCATCGCTGGCACAGGTTACCAATAAAAATGCCGGTAAAAATTATAAATACGATTATACCTATGAAGGCATTGCTGATTTAATAGATCAATACATACCTGCGGCAATTAAAACAAAAGAAACTTTTTTTCAACTAGTAGTTTTAATTACCTTTTTTCAAACGGTGATGCCCATTTAAAAAACTTTTCCCGTATAGATTGCTCGGGCATTGGCGATGCTTTTTTATCCCCTGCTTACGATTTAGTAAATACACGTATGCATGTAGATGATAGTGATTTGGCTTTAACTGGCGGTTTATATAACAACGATTACAATTATGCCAGCTATAATATTTTGGGATTTTATGCCTTTGATGATTTTTTGGAATTTGGCAGAAGAATTGGCTTAGTACCACAAAGAGTAAAAAGAATGTTACTACGTTTTTTACAAAGCGAAGAAGCAATTTTTAGTATAATAAAAAGAAGTTTTTTAGCAGATGAAATGAAGATGAGGTATATTAATTTATATGAGGACAAAAGAAAAAGGCTTGCTACTACATTAACTGGCCAATTATAATTTACTGCACCAGCAGTTTCTTTTTAACCTCTTTATCTTTTTGTTTTACTGCAATAAAATATATACCCGGCCTTAGCGAAAACATTACCACAATATTTTCGTTGCCGCTTACCAAAAGCCGCTGGTCGTTTCTTTCTATTTTACCACTAATGCCAATTATTTGGAGCTGAATAAGCCCTGCTTCAAATCCCTTTACCTCCAGCTCTACTTTATTTTTTGCCGGGTTAGGAAATAATTTTACCGAAACTTTTTCTTTTATTAATGAAGAATCTGCAACTTTTTTTTGCGCCGCCCCTTTTGCATTTTGCAAACTATCGGGAAAATTATTACCCACCGGGTTTTGTGCAAACCCTTTACAAATTCCCAAAAACGTAAAAAACAATATGATAAATTCTTTCATTTTAAAATTGAATAGGAAACCAATAACGTAAATTTGTGAACTATATTTTGTAATAATATCTTAAAACTTAAAAACTATGGCATTTACATTACCGGCTCTGCCCTACGCACACGAAGCTTTAGAGCCACATATCGACACTACCACCATGCAAATACATCATGGTAAACACCACCAGGCTTATGTAGATAATTTAAACAAAGCCATTGCCGGTACCGAGCATGAAAATAAAAGCCTTGCCGATTTAGTAAAACATGCAGGTTCAATTTCTCCTGCAGTACGCAATAACGGTGGCGGCCACTGGAACCACAGCTTTTTTTGGGAAAGCCTTGCACCTAATGCAGGCGGCACCCCATCTGGCAAATTAGCCGATGCAATTACTGCAGCTTTTGGCAGTTTTGATACCTTCAAAGAAAAATTTACCGCAGCTGGTATGACGAGGTTTGGAAGTGGCTGGGCATGGCTGATTGTTAAAGATGGTAAATTAGAAATTTCATCAACACCCAACCAGGATAATCCTTTAATGGAAATTGCAGAAGCAAAAGGCACACCAATTTTAGGTTGCGATGTTTGGGAGCATGCCTACTATTTAAAATATCAAAACCGTCGTGCCGATTATTTAGCCGCCTTTTGGAGTGTAGTAAATTGGAAAAAAGTGACGGCACGTTTTGATGCCGCTTAATCCAGTATTTTTTTTGAGCCAGGCAGTTGAAATTCTATTTGGCTTCATTGGCAGAGTTTATCCTGAGGAACGAAGGGCACTCTTGTACTTTTTATTCTTTATTCAACGTATTAATTTCATAGCTGTAATCTTAAATGGTTACAGCTTTTTTTATAGATTACCTTAAGCAAGTTCTCCTAGTTAAAATACACGTCAAAAAATCATCCTGTGCATTTGCATTGATGATTGAATACTGAAAGTTGAATATTGAATATTTTTTAACCAATTTATTGTTACAAAATCTTCCGAAAGGTTCATTTTAATCTCTGCGAAGTTTATGAATACAACGCTTGATTATTTCTGGTACTCAAAGTTCCCCCTTCAAGGGGCGGAGGGGGCTTACGGCACCGGGTCGTGTCCGTGGCCTCCCCACGGATGGCATTTTGAAATGCGTTTGATTGTAAGCCACAAGCCTTTTACTGGCCCATATTTTTTTAAAGCTTCAATACCATAATGAGAGCAGGTAGGTGTGTAACGGCATTTGCTGCCCAGCCATGGCGAAATTATCCATTGGTACAGTTTTATTAAAAATATAAACGGACAACTAAGTATTTGTAACAGTTGTTTCATTTACAATTTTTAAAATCCGTTTTAATACCGTTGTCTATTTTCTCAAAAATCAATTCGTATTCCGGTAATTCATTTCCGGTATAAATAATAAAAACAGAAAAATTTTTGTTGCCGGTATTAATTTTATCAGAGAATATATTTTTTTGCAAACGCCATGCTTCTCTCATTAATCTTTTAATGCGGTTTCTGTCAACTGCTTTTTTAAAATGTTTTTTGCTAACACTAAATCCAGTTTGCAAATTGTTTTTTACAAGGCTGGAAGCTGGAGCTTCCAGGTACAAAACCCGGAAAGGAAAAATAGAAAATGATTTTCCCTCTTTAAACAATTGCTCAATAGCTTTACGGCTTTTAAGTTTGTCTTTCTTACCTAATGTATATCGTTGTTTTTGTTCCAAATTGTATATGGAAGCTCCAGCTTCCAGTACTTAAACACTGCAAGTTTTAGCTTGTAATTACAAAATTAAAAAAGCCCTTCAATAGTAAAGGGCTTAAATGTATTTTAATTTCTGCCAACCGGCAGAGATTGTGCGGTTTTATTTTTTATCACCGTGTTCGCTGGTAACAGTAAGTTTATGACGTCCTTTTTTTCTGCGGCTTGCTAATACTTTACGTCCATTTGCAGTTTCCATACGTTTGCGAAAACCATGTACCGATTTTCTGCGGCGTTTATGGGGCTGATACGTTCTTTTTTTACCTGGCATTGTTTAAATTTTTTCCTTTTACAAAATAATTTTTCTAAAACATCCATCAGGACACCATTCCCGGGGATTGTGAAAGGACGGCAAAAGTAAGGGAAAATGTTGAAAGTTGAAGGTTGATTATTGAAAGTTTTTGGCTTCTAAAGGCTCAAATGAGTAGATTTTATTTGTTTCCCGTAAAAATTTGCTGCGTGGCTGTCAAAATCTTCGGTGGAATCGGTTGTAAAAAATGATATCTGGCCATTTTTACTGCACTTTGCTTCCATTTGGGGGTGGCGGTGTAAATATTCCTGCAGGCTGTCGGCTACTATTTTTCCCTGCGATAAAACCTGTCATACCCTGCGGTGTAAATTGTTTTATTTTCTCAATTAATAAAGGATAATGGGTACAGGCCAGTAAAATGGTATCAATATCCGGCGACTGCGAAAGCAGTTTATCGATATCTTTTTTTACAAAATAATCGGCGCCGGTACTTTGGTGTTCGTTGTTTTCAATTAGAGGCACCCACATGGGGCAGGCTTGCTGATGTACTTTTATTTGAGGATAAAATTTTGCAATTTCTATAGGATAAGAATTAGACTGCACCGTTCCGCTGGTACCCAAAATACCTACATTATTTGTTTTGGAAAAACTGCCAATAATTTCTGTAGTAGGTCTTATAACTCCAAGCACTCTTTTATCTGCACCCATTTTTGCCAAATCGTTTTGCTGAATGGTACGCAAAGCTTTTGCCGAAGCAGTGTTGCAGGCAAATATTACCAATGAACAACCCTGACTAAAAAACCATTGTACACATTGTAAAGTGTATTGATAAACAGTTTCAAAGCTACGTGGTGCCATAAGGTGCACGGGCATTATCACCAAGGTATAAATAATCGTATTGAGGTAACTGCTCCACTATTTCTTTTAAAACAGTTAATCCGCCATAGCCGCTGTCGAATACTCCAATGGGGCCTTTATTCATGTATCAAAAATACAAAAGCCACTCCGTTTTACGGGAATGGCTTTTATAAATATATTTTACAAAATTAATTACTGTTTTGCCGGAGGTGTTGCTGGTTTTACAGGTGCTTTTGGAGCATCTTTAATACCCAGTTCTTTTTTTACCAAAGGTAAAATATCATCTCCCGGAGGGCCTACTAAATACTGAATTAATATCCAGCACATAAGCATAGCCGTTTTTTTTAGCTACTGCTTTAATAGCATCCATCGCTTTTTGCTGTATAGGTGCAAATTTTTGCTGTGCAGCCTGCTTTGCTTTTTCCTGAGCTTCGTTGATTATAACCCTGTACCCTTTGAATTAATTTAATTATTTCTTCTCTTTTAATTTCTTTCATGCTTGCATTTAATGTAGCAGAATCTTTAATAAACTGGGCGCTTTTATCATTTGCTTCTTTTTCTAAATCTTCATCTTGCTTTGCAAGCGATTCCTGGTATTCCTGTAATTCTTTATTGGCTTTTTGGGTTTCAGGCATTAGCTGCAATTACTTCATCCGTATTTATATAACCAATTTTTGTTTGTGCTGAGGCACTTAAAAACCCTAACGCCATTACACCTGCTACGATTAATTTTTTCATTGTTTTTTTTGTGTTTACTTTTTTATATAGTTTGTTTTTTTATGGTTTTGGCTGCATGGCAGCCAGGTATTAACATTTTATTTAACACCCAGGTTTCTCAGTACTTCTTCGCTCCTGTCCAATTTTGGGTCGGCAAAGATAACGGTAATTCCTTCACTTTTATCCAATATAAAATCATATTGCTTGTCTACCGCCAGTTTTTGAACGGCATTGTAAACCTTGTCCTGTATAGGTTTTATCAGCTCCTGCCTTTTTTTAAACAGATCTCCTTCAAAACCAAAACGTTTTTTCTGCAGGTCCCTTAATTCCTTTTCTTTGTTATATAATTCATCTTCTCTTTTCTTTTTTAATTCATCACTCAGCATTACCTGCTCGGCATCATATTCTTTAATCATTTTATCTACCATGGTTTGCTTTTGATCAATTTCCTGCTGCCATTGATCGCTGAACTGGTCCAGTTTTTTTTGAGCCTCTTTATAATCAGTTAGTTTTTCTAAAATATATTTAGAATCAATAACAGCGTAACGCTGTGCATTGCCTGCTGTAGCAATAAGCAATAAGCAAAAGGCAATAAGCAAAAGTTTTTTCATCGCAATTTTTTTTACAAATAAACTAATAAACAAATTAACCAATTTTATTCCGGTTCCTGGCCAAGCATAAATGTAAATTTAGCTGCACCTTTTAATCCGCCGGCTTGGTTGTACCTGTCAAACCCAATACCATAATCAAAACCGAGTAAACCAAACATTGGTAAAAAGAAACGCATACCCACACCTGCAGAGCGGCGTAATTTAAAAGGATTATAACTTTTAAAATCGTACCAGCCATTTGCTGCTTCAAAAAATGCCAACCCATAAATAGTGCTGCTGGCACTGGTGCTAAAAGGATAGCGCAACTCCATGGTGTATTTATTAAAAATAGTAAAATACTGGTTATGATGATACATTATCCGGATTTATCCTTGGATTGGATGAAGTATAAACCGGGTAACCCCGATGTGCAATAATATCATAACCCAGCAAAGCAAAGTTGTTACTTAAACCTGCATCACCCACCTGAAAACGTTCGAATGGTGAAATTTCCAGTTTAGAATTATACCTGCCTATAAAACCATATTTAGCAGCAGCTTTTAAAATAAATTGTTTATTTTTTTCTGCGCCTCTTGCCCTGCCAATAGGCACAAACCACTCGCCATTAAAACGCCATTTATGAAATTCGGGTAATGCATAAGGATTTGTTGCTGTACCTGAACTTATGCCTAAAGCAGAATAAGGCAAAGTAAACTGGCCGCTTAATAAAAAGTTAGAGCCACTGGTTGGGAAAATAGGATTTGGCCCTGCACGAGTTACGCAC
Organism: uncultured Chitinophagaceae bacterium; assembly: GCA_963741535.1. Lineage (GTDB taxonomy): Bacteria > Bacteroidota > Bacteroidia > Chitinophagales > Chitinophagaceae > Ferruginibacter. Next base: position 61,171 of record CAVUIP010000018.1, on the reverse strand, counting down.
CAATGCAATTTTTAAACTTATATTGGTAGATGTTCCATTACTTAACCCTGCAAATATATTTGGATAATTTTTTAGTTTGTATTGCTGTACATTAAGTGCATAAATTAAATTAAAATAATCATCGGGCCATTTTAACTGCTTACCCAGTGATATACTAAAGCTGCTTGTTTTTACATAAGAAGTATCGCCACATGATTTGCAATACTGCCCGGTAAACTGATCGTATGCATTGGCATATCTTGTGTTAGAATATCCAATGGTAAATGAATTACGTTTTTTACCGCCCAGCCATGGTTCGGTAAAAGAAAAATTATAAGAGCGGAAGGCTTTACCATTCGATTGTATCCTTGCACTTAATTTTTGCCCATCGCCTGATGGTAAAGGATCCCAGGTAGATTTTTTTGAATATTTTTTATAGAAAAATTATTAAAGGTAATACCTAATGTGCCCGTTAAACCAATACCGCCGCCAAAGCCTGCAGAAAGTTCTAACTGATCGGCAGATTTTTCTTCAATTTCCCAGTTAATATCTACAGTACCATTGTCTGCATTAGGTACTACATTTGGGTTAATTTTTTCAGCATTTATAAAACCAAGCTGGCCTAATTCTCTTTGTGTACGGATGATATCTGCACGGCTGAATTTTTCGCCTGGTATAGTTCTTAACTCCCGGCGTATAACATAGTCTTTTGTTTTATCATTGCCCGAAATAGTGATGTTACCATAGGTTGCCTGTGGGCCTTCTGCTCATTCGTACTTCAAAATCGATAGTATCATTATATACGGCTGTTTCTACGGGGTCTATCCTGAAAATAAAGATACCCATCATCCATATACAAACTTTGTACATCGCCGCCTTCGGCAGAAAGCTGTTTGCCCAATCGCTTGTTCAATAATTCTAAATTATAAATATCGCCTTTTTTAATGCCGAGTAACACATTTAAAATAGAATCAGAATATTTTGTATTTCCTTTCCAGCAATATCTCCAAAATAATATTTGCGACCTTCATTTACTTTTAAAAATAAATTCAGGTTATTTTTTACATCGTAAATAGCAGTATCGCCAACAATCACTACATCTCTGTAGCCCTGTGAGTTGTAATAATCAAGTACGCTTTCTTTATCTTCTGTATATTTTTTATCGCTGAATTTTCCAGAGCTTAATTTTAAACGAACATAAGGGATCAATAATATTCTTTTGTTTTTGTTAAAGAAAAAAACCAACATTATTGATGTATTCCTTAAACGTCATTTTTTTTGCAGTATCGCCATAAGGGTTTTTAACCGATATGGGATATAATGTCATCCTGGTCATTTCTTTTGTGCCCTTCATTTGCTTTTTAAGCTTTTGTTCTGCCACGGTTTCGTTACCACTAAAGTTTACGGAGTTTATTTTTACTTTATTCCCTTTGTTAATAAAAAAAGTTAATGAAATAGCATTATTCAAAGCCGGCATTACTTCTTCTTTAACATTAATATCTACATTACGGTACCCTTTTTCGTAATAAAATTTACGAATGGCCTCCACAGCACTTAACCTCATATTTTCTGTTACCACCCTTTCTTTTACCAGTGCAACTTTAGTTTCTAAATCATCCCTTTCGCCTTTTTTTACACCTACAAATTTAAATGCGGCTAACCGTGGTCTTTCTGTTAATTTCAAAATGAACATATAAATCTCTGTCCACTAATTTGGTAAAAGAAATTTCAATATTGGAGATAAGGCTTTGCTTCCATAATTTGGCGATGGCTTTTCCAAAAACATCGGTTCCGGGTATTAGAACTTTATCGCCTACTGCAAGACCCGAAATAGAAATAATTAAATTTTGATCGAAAGCTTTTGTACCGCCAACTGTAATACCTGCAATGGTATATTCTTTTGGTATTTTTGAATTAAATATTTCCTGTAAGGCAGGATCTACAGATACAGGAGGATCAACCTGGGCACTGGCAATTTGGCTAAAAAACAAGACAGTTACGATAAAAAAAATCCTTTTGTAAATAAGGTGCATCAATTGGTATTTTATGAGCGGCAAATTAAGCCCATTAATTAAAACTATTTGTTAATCTTGGTTGGTTTAGAAGTTTAGAGTTCAATACTTTCAACATTAAACTTTCAACTTTTCACCTGTTCGCTGGTTTTACCAAACCTCCGTTCCCTGTTTTGATAATCCAAAATGGCTTCGTACAAATTTTCTTTTCTAAAATCCGGCCAAAGTGTATTAGTAAAATATAACTCTGCATAGGCAAGCTGGTACAATAAAAAGTTGCTTATGCGGTATTCTCCGCTTGTTCTTATCATCAATTCCGGATCGGGAAACTGGCTGGTACACAGGTATTTTTGAATAGTTTCCTGGTTAATATCTTCTGGTTGTAATTTATTTTGCTTTACATCTTCAGCTATTTTTTTTATTGCTGTATTAATTTCCCAGCGGCTGCTGTAACTTAATGCCATAATCAGGTTTAAGCCTGTGTTAGTGCTGGTTTCCTGTATAGCTTCGTCGAGTTCTTTTTTAGCCAATTCCGGCAGCATATCTATATCCCCAATAACATGCAGCCTGATATTATTTTTATTAAGTGTGGGTACTTCTTTGCGGATGGTATCAACCAAAAGCTCCATCAATCCTGTTACTTCATATTCAGGCCTGTCCCAGTTTTCGGTACTAAAAGCATATAAAGTAAGGTATTCAACCCCCAGTTCTGCAGCACCTTCTACAATATTGCGTACACTTTCCACGCCGTTTAAATGACCAAAAAGACGGTCTTCACCTTTTTCTTTTGCCCAGCGTCCGTTGCCATCCATAATTATGGCAATGTGTTTTGGTAGTTGCTGTATATTTATTTTATCCTTCTGGCTCATAAAACACGTAAAACTATTAGTCAGGCGCTGGGCCTGACTTGGGGGTGCAAAAGTAATAAAATTTAGTTGTAATTGGCGTTTTAAAGCAAATCTTACAGCTTAACTAATTTGCCTGTAAATGCTTCGCCATTTATCAGCATGCGGTAAAGGTATAAACCGGCAGTTGCATTGCTGATGTTAAACTGGCTTGTATTTTTAAAGTTGCCCACCTGCTTACCCTGAGTATTATAAATTATTATTTCATCAGCAATTGCAATATTTCCTTTTTTTATACAATTAAAAACTCCTGTTGATGGGTTTGGAAACAAAAGCGGCGTTACTGTACTAGTTTCTATACTTGCCATAGCAGCACCGCTGGCGCAAGCTTCTTTAGCACGTAAATAATCTTTATTGCTATTAAGCTGATTTGAAAAGCTGCAGCCTGTTCCACTGGTTAATGTAATTACAGCATTGGGAGAAATATTATCTGGTAAATCAACAACCGATTGATTACTGTACTTTAAAATACGGCCCATATCATTTACTTCCCAGTTTAAATTAGCCGCATTGGCAGCAGTAGTTAATCTTGTAAAACAATTACCATTTTTATTAATTACTGTTGCTGAAAAATAAGCAACGGTACATGTTTTACGTGCTGCATACCAAAGTACATTACTAATATTAACAAATTGAAGATTGTATTGAGCCATATTTGTAACCTGCCAAAAATTACCTGCTGTACCTTCTGGTATTTCTAAATAAAATAAAGCAGAATCTTTTGATGATGCAAAACGTGGAACAACAGCATTGCCCTTATTATCTTTTATTGCAAAGGTTTTACTTATGTTTTCTGCAGCTGCAAACTTACCGCCGGAAAAACTGTTGCTGATATTAAAATAAATTTTGGTGATGTTATTTGGCACATAAAAATATCCCGGCAAGCTGGATAAATCGGCACTGTAACTTTCTGTTTTATTACCTAAAAACGCCCCATTTTTATAAAAATAATTTCCGTTTGTGGTTATGGACAAATCCACAGCTGATTTAAACTTAGAAACAACAGTTAAAATATAATTACCAGCCGCAGGCAAATCAATTGTAAATGTTCCTGCTTTGCTGTTATTATCTAAACTAAAATCTTTTATTATATGCAATGCTTTATCGGCAGATTCTACCACAAAATTTATGTACCCTTTGCCTGCCATATCAAAACGTGGGGTGTATTGAACTATGAAACTGCCTGCTGCTGGTGCTATAATATTAAACGATGTTTTGTTATAATAATTTATTCCATTAGTGTATCCAATTTTTGTATTTATTTTATTTAGAGGAATAAGGTTTGCCGGAGTAAACTGTTCTTTTGTAAAATCCACTGCATCCAGTTTAAACTGACCGAGTTGGTTACTGTATTTACTTACATCCAGCAAAAAATTATTATCAATTTCATCAGCAGTTATTAAAGGCAGGTTTCCATTTTGGTATGCAGTGCCATTTACCTTATTGTAGGCTGCATAAAAATCTGAGGTTGCGGCGTATCTACTTACAATAGTTGCAATCATGTAATAACTGTTAACTAATTGAAGCCTGTTTGTTTTTGCTAAATAGATACAAATAGCCGCATCTTTTTCTGCTTTTGTTATTGATTTATTTTGATCGTCATTTGCAAGATCAAAATACATAACCATATAATGCAAATAGGCTTTTAATTCTCTCAATCTTTCTTTTACAACTGCAGATGCTGTTTGTGTTTGCTGCATAGCTGTATTAAGCAGTTGAATATAGAGTTCCATTTTGTGTTTGGACGGTGCTGTCTTTTCATCTCCCCACATTTGCAAAATTTTATACACGGTATTATTTGCCCCTGCAAACATATCATTACAAAATTCTTGCAGCGTACTGTCCACAGCAATATCATCTTTTAAATAATTATTAGCGGCCAGTAAAAAAGGCAGGCTGCCAAATTTTGCCGGAGATGCTTCCCATATAATACCCTGCGATTTTTTATCTTTTGCAATTTGTAATGTTGCCTTTAATTCATTCCATTTAAATGAAGGCGTTTCTCCACTCCAGTTAGAAAGATTGAGATACTGATATTCTGAAACATTTGCAGAGCGGTTGTACCAGCGGTTTCTTAATCCATTAGTGCTGCTTTCCAATTGATATACTGTTGGCACTAATTGTACATCTATATTTTTGTTGATGGTGATTGATGCAGAAGGTACATCTGCATGGGTTGAATATGCGTACAATTGAAAATGCTTATCAGGATATTTACCCATAATTTTTTCTGCAGTAAAATTTGCTAAAGTAAAATGCTGGTCGCTTTCCTTTGGGTAATCAACAGCACTGCACACATCGTTAGCTTTTGAATTGCCCCATAAAGCCCCATCAGGAACTTCAATACCAATATATTTATTGTAATATTTAAAATTGCGGTAAATATTTGTATAACCCACCGGGTTGCCGTAAATAGTATTTTTATACTGCGTATATTTTTGCTCAATTGTATTTGACCACAATTCTTTTGCAGAATTATTAAATACATCAGGTACTGATTTCACATTGGCTTGCCTGCTGCCATTAAAATTAGCTACATAACAGGGGTTATTTTGTAAAGTTGTTAAATAATTTCCACTCATTATATCGCCCCGATGACCCCTGAAACCTGCGCTGCCCAGCATACCATTACGGCGCTGGTACAATGCCCAGTTATGTCCATTCTCCCCCAAATAATTATCCCAGTTATAAACAGTAGTATTATCCATTATCCAGCGGCTATGGCCACCGCTTACAAACCACGTTTTATATTTATAACTGCAGGAAAATGTTGTATCAATGCTTTTAAATGCTGATGATAACGACGGAATAATTTCCCATGCACTACCGGGCTGATAAAACCTAAAACCTAACTGATGTAAATATTGATAAATCCCAAAGTGCAGGCCATTATCTTCGGCAGCAGTAAATTTAATAACATTGTATCCGTTACTTTCTGCTCTGCATGCCTGGTTATCTGTTATTGAAGTATCGTAAATTAATATTACACCAGTGGCTGGCATATTGGAATATTCCTGCGTATTAAACTGGCTGCCGGGTATAGCTTTTTGTAATAAAAAAGCTGCATCCTGTGCCGTTGCCTTCATTAATTGAGAAGCCCGGGCTGGGTAATAAACTGTTTGCGCCTTTGCATTGTATCCAATACATAAAGCAATTACTGCTGTAATTATGCAGTTGCGAATGAGCGCCATAGTTAACTTGTTAGTGGTGAGATAAACTATGGTTCAATCACAGAAATAAAAGGATTTGCGCTGTTGTAATTCGCAGGAATTGTGGTTTGTTATTCTTTGGCTGGGTTATAAAATGATGTGGTAGGTCATCATTTATTTATTTGGAGGAACTGTAAATATAGACAAATTAATTTAAGTACAAAACAAAAGCCCCTTAATTTTTTGGGGCTTTAAAATATAATTAAGAAGGGTTATTTTAGTTTGCGCTTGGGCACCTGTAACTGCTGATATTAAAAGAAATGCCAATTTCTGCAATAATATACTGATCTCTTTGTTTGCTGAAACCCCGCTGTCTGCCTTCTACACCTAAAACATTATTAGGGTCTAACTCATAAGAGCGATCCTGCAATAATGCAGCAGTAGAAGCTTGGCCATTAGGTAATGCCGCAAACCTGCCTGCGCCAATGTAAGTTGTGCTGATATCATCTAAATAATCAGTAGTAGTAAAACGCTGAGAAATTTCGAAAGAAAGATTTAGTTTTTCGTTGATATTATATTTTACACCTGCGCCTAAAGGAAAACAAAATGCCATGGTGCTGTATTGCTTTCTTCCTTTATAACCAATAGTTTGCCCTTCGGTACCCAGCGGACGTAAAAATTCTTTTTTCCCATCTAAAAAAGCATATGGATCGTAACTAAATACACCAGCACCAAGTGTTACGTAAGGAGTAAAAGCATAATAAGGATCGCCGGGTAAAAATTTAAAAAAATTAAAATCACCTTGCACTGCAAGTTCCCAAATATTAGAATTGAAGCTAAGGTTACGTGTTTTTTGATAATCGTTTTTACTGTAGGTATCACTGTAACCCACCTGAGCATAATGTGCTGCAATACGCATACCTACATAATTGCCAAATTGCTTACGAAAGAAAATTCCTAATGCAGGCTTTGGCCTGTTTAAGGCAGCCCTTGTATTTATATCTCCAAAATAATGTGCTGCTCCTGCGGTTATTCCAACTTCTCCCTGTTGTACATACTCGTACCGCTGTGCATTGGTTTTATTTACCTGCACACAAATAAATATAATGGTAAGGACTTTCAGTTTCATAATAATATAATATGCAAAATAAAGAATTGTTTTGTTAAAACGAGCAGATTATGTTTTTCTGATACCGGGTTTGTTAATTTTTATTGCTTTTCCAATCTCATCCCTGCACTCATTACAGCAGGCAAAGGATCGTCTCTCATAATTTGGCTGATAGCAAATTTATAAGTGCCTTTTTTTGTAAATCGTTTTATCAATAATAATTGCCTTATCTCCCATATATCATTCATGCCAGAGCCGGCCCAGCCAGCAGCATCGGTACCAAGCTGCATATCTACTTTTCTGTAACGCAAACTATCGCCGGGTTCAGCAATGCCTACATTAAGCCATATATTATTGTATTTATAAGCATCCGTATGCCTTAAAACAATATATGCCTTGTAAGCCGCCGCAGTATCTGTTACCAAAAAACTTCCTTCAGTTTTAAAATTTCTGTTCCACTGGTAGTTTGGAATGCTGGTATTTTTTTCGAAAGTTTCCAATTGGTTGCAGGATGATATTAATATGCAATTAGCAATGAGCAAAAGGCAATAAATAATTTGTGATTGCTGCTTATACCCTTTCAAATAAAACTGCTTTATAAATTTCTTAAAAATCATGCTGCAAAAATAACTATTGCTTATATATTACAATGCATTTAATACCTGCTCTTTTGCTTTTTCGAGTTCGTCTTTCATTTTTACCACACATTTTTGAATGTCTGCATCATAAGCTTTACTGCCGGTGGTATTTATTTCTCTGCCAATTTCCTGCAAAATAAAAGATAATTTTTTTCCTTTGCCTTCTTCCGGTTCCTGCAAAATAGATTTAAAATATTCGCAATGCTGGCGCAGGCGAATTTGTTCTTCATGAATATCTATTTTTTCCATGTAATAAATAAGCTCCTGCTCCATGCGGTTGTTATCAATATTTTCTTTACCCACATTTTTTTCAAGCAATTGATTAATTTCATCTACAATTCGCTTTTTACGGTTGGGCTCCAGCAATAAAATTGCTTCTTCCTGTTCTTTAATTTTATCTATTCGTTTTATTAAATCTTTTTCAAGGCCTGCGCCTTCTTCGGTGCGGTGCAGATTTAAATTATTTAATGCTGCAATTAAAACTTTATTAAATTCTGTAAAATCATTTTCGTTTAATACATCATTAGTGGGTGTTACCACTTCGGGCAATCGAAGTAAAGCACTTAAAACAGAGTTGGTATCAATTTTAAGTTCGCCTGCCAGTTCTTCTATCTGTCTGTAATAAGCTTTAATTAAATCGGTATTTATATTTACTGGTTTGGTGGTGCCGTTTTGTTTAATATTTATAAAACAGTCAATGGTTCCTCTTACTAAATTTTCCTGTAAAGTGTTTCTTATTTCAAACTCGTATGGCCTTAGCAGTGGTGGTAATTTTAATTGCAGTTCCAACTGTTTACCGTTAAGGGCTTTTATTTCTACCAAAAAAGTTTTTTCGCCTACGGTTTGTTCGGCTCTTCCAAAACCGGTCATTGATTTAAGCATATGATATTATTATTTACTGCAAGATAACAATTTGAAATTTAGAATTTGAAATTGTTTACTGTTGCTGGATAGAATTATTTTTATTACCACCAACTCTGTTTTCAAGTCTCCGATGCAGTATCCTTAATTTCGGGATAAGCATCCAATAAACTAAGGCGCATTATTCTCTCTGAATTTTGCAACAGTTTAAATCCAAATTTTTCGTACAGGCCATGTGCATCTTTTGTACCCAGCATCCATCCCCTAAAACCCTGCAAGTCCGGATGATTCATTATTTCAAACATCAACCATTTACTTAAGCCAATGCCCACGATATTGCTCCACTATAAAAACATCTGCTAAATAACCAAAAGTTGCTTTATCTGTAATTACCCTTGCAAAACCTACTTGTGTAAACGCAGTTACTGTACCTATTTTATAAACGCCAAAACAAAAGGCTCCGTCAATTGACTTTTGTTACAAGTATCTAACGAAATATTTTTAGCCCAGTAACTTTCTTTACTTAGATAATTATGAACTGCTGCAATATCAATTTTAGATTTATCGGTACTGATGATAAAATCTTTTTTTAGATCACTAAACATTTTTAGTATTTATTTTATTGCAGCAAATGTAAAAAACAGGAGTTGATAAAAATAATAAAGCCCGACATTTTATAGCCAGGCTTTGTTATATAGATGGGTTAGTAAGTACCGGGAACCAAATTCCCTTCACAATATTAAAAAGAATTTTTGCTAACATAAAATTATTTACGAAAAATTTTATTAACATTTTTTATATGGCTGTGGATAATAGCGGACATTACTTTTAGTTCAAAAAAATAAATTACAGGCTTTTATTAAAATTTATTTATCCCGAAAAGTATTTGTAAAAATATTAAAACTGCTGAAAGTATTGATTTTACTATACTTTCAAAGGATGTAATTTTTATACCCTGATTAAAAAAAATATTTTTACTTTTTTTACATTGCTGTATAAATCATCAAATGCCAAGTGATTTTTGTAAAGTTTTTAGGTAAAAAATATTTTTATAAAAAATTGCCTTGAAAGTTAAATATTGCCCTTTTTAAGCATTTTACAACAAAAGCCGGATAAAATACAAACCGCATTACCTTTGCTGAAAATTATTTTTATGCAATTTCCTTCGCCGGTTTCTTTACAATGGGTTGCCGAATTTATTGGTGCAAAACTTTTGGGCAACATAAATGCAAATGCAACAGGCATTAATGAAATACACAAAGTAGAACACGGTGATTTAGTTTTTGTTGATCATCCAAAATATTATGAAAAATGTATTAACAGTGCTGCAAGTTTTATAATTATAAATAAAGAAGCACCCATACCCGAAGGAAAAGCTTTGCTGATTGTTGACAATCCTTTTGAAGCGTATTGTAAAATTGCCAATCATTTTCGGCCTTTTGAAGGAGCAGTAAAAACAAAAAGCGATACTGCAATAATTGGTGAAGGCAGCTTTATTTATCCCACTGCATTTATTGGCAACCATGTAAGCATTGGAAAAAATTGTATCATTCATCCTAATGTATCTGTTATGGATTATTGTGTAATAGGCGATAACGTTATTATACAAAGCGGAACAGTAATTGGCAGCGATGCTTTTTATTATAACACTAAAAAAGACCGTGAAGTATGGTATAAAAAAATGCCCAGTTGCGGCAGGGTGATTATTGAAGATGATGTAGAAATTGGAAGCGGCTGCACCATCGACAGAGGTGTAAGCCATGATACAAGGATTGGCAAAGGAACGAAATTTGATAACCTGATACATATTGGCCATGATACTGTTATTGGAAAAAATTGTTTGTTTGCTGCAAGTGTGGTTGTTGCCGGAGTGGTTACAATTAAAGATGGCGTAATACTTTGGGGCGGTGTTATTGTAAATAAAACTTTAACCATTGGCGAAAACGCTGTGTTACTTGGCCGCACCGGCGTAAGCAGCGATTTAGAAGGGAATAAAACTTACTGGGGTGCGCCTGCCCAGGAAGCAGGTATTGTAAAAAGAGAAATGATATGGGTAAAAAGAATACCGCAGTTGTGGGAAAAAGTAATGGGAAAATAAATTATTGAATGAACTTGTCAAAAAAATCATTTTTCTTTCTTACAGATATTTCAACTGTGGTGCCATCTTCCATTTGTACATAGCCGCCACGGCCTTTAAAATATTTTTTTACAAAGTTTATATTAACGATGCTGCTGTGATGAATTCTGCAAAATAATGCAGGTGGTAATATTTCTTCAAATTCTTTTAAATTTTTTGATACCAGCAACTTTGTTTTTCCTTTGCAAAAAATATAGGTATAGCTATTTTCCGCCTGTAAATACATAATACTATTAAGGTCTTCAAAATAACATCCATCAACAGCAGGCAATGCAATTTTTTGTGTGCCTGGGTTTTCAGCCTTTAAATTTCCCAGTAAAGAATTAATTCTTGTATTTACACTTCTTTCTTCCAGCCTTTTACCGGCTTTATTAACAGCTTCTTTCAGCTCATTTATATTTACAGGTTTTAAAAGATAATCGAGGGCAGCATACTTAAAAGCTTTTATTGCATAATCATTAAAAGCGGTTATAAAAACCACTTCGAAAGAAACAGGTGCTAATTTATCCAGCAAGTCAAACGCATTGCCATAAGGCATTTCTATATCCAAAAAAACAAGTTCGGGGTTTGATTGTTTTATTAATTCATAACCTTTTACAGGATCGGGGGCGGTTCCTTTTATAAATACATCGGGGCAATATTGTTTCACCAATTCCAAAAGAGTTATAATATTCCCCGGTTCATCATCAATTATTACTGCCGAAATTGTTTGCATAATTTATACAGGTATATTTATTTCAACTAATGTGCCTGCAGCAGAATTATTTTCTTTTAGCAGATCGGTTACTGTTACAATAATTTTTCTTTCATTTATATTATTCAGTAATTCTATTCTTTTGCCTGTTAAGCTCATACCTTTACTCTGGTATTCTATATGTTGTTTGCTTTTTAATGTGGCAGCTTTATTTCTGCCAACCCCGTTATCTTTTACAGAACAATATAAATTATCATCTTTTAAAGAAAAAGAAATTTCTATCTTTCCTCCGCCTTCAGTTTTGTAACGAATGCCATGCCTCAGGCTGTTTTCTACATAAGGCTGAAGCAGTAATGCAGGCATGGCTATATAATCTGCTTTAACTTCTGCATCCATATCAATAGAATAATTAAAGGTATCTCCAAAACGCATACGTTCCATATCCAAATATTTTTTTAAATAAGAAGCCTCTTCTGCAACTGTAATTGTTTTTTGAGAAGATATATTCAGCGTTTGGCGGATGAGTGCAGCAAATTCAGTAAGGTATTGATTGGCTTTTTCTTTATCGTTGGTAAGAATATACTGCTGAATAGAATTAAGACAGTTAAATATAAAATGAGGATTCATTTGAGATTGTAAAGCCTGTTGCTCCAATGCAGCAAATTGTTTTTGAAATTTATTTTTTTCTTCTAAACGTTGCTTTGTTATTTTATTGCGCCTGTTAAATAAAATAATAATTATTGAGAAAGCTGCCGTTGCTGTTAGCAGGTAAAACCAAATTGATTTCCAAAAAGGACTGTCCACCAAAAAATTAATAGTAATGGTATTGCTTTTTATACCATATTTATTTACAGCATACAATTCTAATTTATAATCACCTGCAGGTAAAGATTTATAATCAAGATTGTTTGACGTTGTAGATTTCCATTCATTATCAAGCCCTGTTAATTTGTAATTATAAATTATCTCGCCACCCGACCTGAAAGAAATTCCTGCATATTCAAAATTTATGTTACTATTCTTATAAGATAAATTAAACGCAGAATCTATTTTAATTTCTTTGCCTGAAACATAAATCCCTAACATTTGCAAATTGCAGATGGAGGAATTTGAAATACTGTTTTCGTTAAAATAAGTAAGTCCTGCAGGCGAACCCACCCACACAATACTATCTTTTACATACAAAGCATTAATGGTATTGCTGGGTAACCCGTCGGATGTACTGTATTTAATAATATTGTACTTGCCATTATTGGTGTTTATTTTATTAATGCCTTTATCAGTACCCACCCATAATGAATTTCCTTCTATAAATAATGTTTTGCAGATGTTACTGCTTAATCCTTCTTTATCGTTAATGATTTTTATTACTTTTCCATTTTTATAAGCAACAATACCATTATCGCTTGTAGTAATCCATAAGGTACTGTCTGCTGCACTTTTAACATCGGTAATGCGGCGGCTTAATGCAGGGTGCAAATCGCCAAGGTAAGTATAAGTTTTATCTTCCTTTACTTCGTACAATCCTTTTAATGTACCAATGTAATAATTGTTGTTATGATAAAATACTTTGGTACAACGCTCCTGCCAAATGGTATCAACTATTTGTAAATCTTTAAGGCGCATTTTAAAAGCGTAAAATGAAGTGCCTACAATAATAAAATCATTGTTAATTTTTTCAACCGATTTAATGGGGGAAATGTATTTAATTAATGATTTTCCGTTTTCTAATTTTACTAAAAATTTATCAAAGCCCAATACAAGTGTTGAGTTTGAAATATTTACCATTGAGTATAAACGGTTGGTTGCGGCATAAGCAACTGCAAGCATTTCATCGAGCTTATAAATCAAGTTCCTGAATTTTAAAATTTTTATCTACTAATTTTGTCTTTATTCGACTCCAACTCCTGCAATAATACCTTCCCGTAAATCCTGCAATACTAAACACTTCATTACTACTCCTTTGTTCACTTGTTGAAAATTAATATGTTTTTACAGCTTTCGATGGTAATTTATATACTCCTTCCCCAAGTGCAAGCAAACCAAATATTTTTTTCTTTATCTTCAACAGTCCAGCTTATTTTTTTACCTAGCTAAATAATGAATACCGCGTTTACTAATTTGTGCATCTATAGTCCACGCTCCATCAGTTGTACTTATGTATTCTACGTATTCATCTTGATTCCTATAGCTGAAAAAAATTTGCCGGGAATTGAACTACAGTAAATATTCTTTTAATGGTGTCAAACAATACCGGGAATAATATTTGAATATTGTATGAAGTGGGGTACATGTATGTCTTTTTTTATAAAGACTCATAAACAAAAGTTTTTTCCCAAACTAAATTTATATTATTATATTCATAACTTCTATTCTTATCATTACCTAAAGTTTTATTTTTCCTAAATAATTTAAAATTTCCCCACCGTAATATATTTTTTTTTGTAAATATCATTAAGATCATATTTTATTACACTATCCTTTGGAGTAATAATTAATACTATTGAACGAAAGGTAGAAATACCTAAAAAATGCTTATCATCTTCTACAATCGCTTCTATATTTGCTATCTGATTCTATTTCCTCACCAAACTATTGTTTTCCATTGTACGTATTTTACCTTTATAATAAAAACATATTTCTTTACTAAAAGTTCCAATCCAAACTCTTCCTTTACTATCTGCAAATACTTTAACACTTCATTATCAGGCAAGCCATCCTTTACAGTAAAGTTTTTGAAATGGGTACCATCATAACGACTTAATCCATTTTCTGTCGCAAACCACATAAAGCCATCTTTATCCTGGCACATGCTATACACTGTAGAACCTGCAAGGCCGTCTTTAGTATCGTAGTGTACATAGTTAAATTCCTGTGCTTTTAGCAGTAAGGGGCAAAAAAAATAAAGTATTACAAAAAATATTCTCAAAAAATTTAAATTTATTAAGTGAATATATTAAAAAGCCCCGGTTTTTCAACCGGGGGCAATTATACTGTACGGATGTACTTTGTTCATACGAAATTCTAAAAACTCTTAATGAGTATAAAGAAAAAGCATAAAATTCCTTTACTTATTATAAAGAAACAACAGTTTTAAAACTCTGGTGCATTATTTTTTGTAACTGTGCTGTTTTTACCAATAACTGTGTAAAATCAATCCTTTTTAAAATCATACGGCAGCATATCGGCCATTTTTTTCCAGCCCAGGTACTGGTTAACGGTTATATCGGTTTGTTCAAAATAATAACCGTTCTGCTCTATAATAATAGATTGCTTTGGTACAAAAGATAAAACAGATAATTGAAATTTTGCCGGCTCATCTGCATTGGCAGTTAAATAATTTTGTTCGGGCTTTTCTTTAGTATAAATTATTACCACATCGTTTTGGTTGGGCATTACTTCCACCGTATTGGTGCTGTCGTCTTTATTGTAATTCATGGCGCCATAAAAATTAAGTAAGGGCACAGCGTTTTCTTTTTCATTATCCTTTATCAAAAACTGAATTTCAAAACCTTCTTCTTTTAATTGTTTGTTGTAAAGGCTACGCATAAAATGCAGCAATGAACCTTTATAAGCTTTTTGCCTGGCTGCTGCCCATAAATTTTGTTTAGCAGTATCGGTAGTTTGCATTTCGGTAAACAAAGGATAACCTGTGTACAAACTTACTTGTGTATTATATTCATACGTAAAAGAATCCACCGTATATTTTATTGTATAACCCAAAGCATCGTTTATAATTTCTAAAGGTTCAGTAGCTAATATTTTAAGCCGGTTCCTTTTTTTAGAAAAGTAAAAATGTACAGCATCTTTATTTTTTATGGTGCACCATTTACTGTTTTCTGTTTTGCCAATAAAGTTTTCTAAAAAGAAATCCCCATATTTTTCCCAGCCATCTTTTACTTCTCCGGTAGATCTTACCACCACATCTTCCATGGCTTTTTCTTTTTGTTTTAATTCAATCACCATATTATTATCTGCATCAGCCGTAGAAATTCTTTTTGTTTCTGTTTGATAACCGGTGTAGGTAATTACCAAATCGTATCCGCCATTGGGCAATCCTAATTTAAAATTACCTGCTGCATCAGTTGCTGCACCCTGTGTAGTATTTTGTGCAAATACCGATGCCGCCTGCAATGGTAACTTTGTTACCGCATCAATTACTTTACCCGAAATATAATAGGAAGACTGAGCATAAGCAGTAACCAATAATACCATTGCTGCTAAAAATAGAATTGTTTTTTTCATGTGATATTTTTTGTACAGATTATCTGAGAAAACAAAATGATTTTTATTTTACAAAGTTAACGGGCTACTTGTTAAGTTTATGTTGAAATGCCGCACAGGTTTCTGCGATGGTTTCTTCTATTTTTCGATAGTTAAATTGCGGTAAATATTTTTTTAATTTACTGTTATCAAAATTGACTTTTGCTAACGCTGTTTTGGCTGTTTCATTTGTTACCAGCGGATCTTGTTTTGTAAATAAACTTTTTAAAGCCTCGAGCCGCCAAACAATTTTTGCAATAAGTGGTGTTACAATTTTATGCGGCGGTTTTTTATTAAATGCTTTTGCCATTAAAGTAAAAACATCCCGGTAGCTTCTGTTTTCGGCACTTACAATAAACCGTTGTGCAGTAATATCGCTTTCCATCAGCTGCATCATTGCATTTACAACATCCCTTACATCAACAAAACCTGTAGTACCTTCTGCATACCAGGGAAATTCATTGTATGCTGTTTGAAATAATTTTGAACTCCCGCTGTTCCAGTCGCCTGCTCCCAATATAACAACCGGATTTACCATTACTGCATTTAATCCTTCGCCAATACCACGCCAAACTTCCAGCTCGGCCAAATATTTACTTTGCCCGTAATTACTGTTGCTGGTTTCTTCGGTCCAGTTCATGGTTTCGTTAATCAACTCGTCTTCCCTTATTCTTCCCAATGCCGCCACACTGCTAACATGCAACATTTTTTTTACACCGGCTTCCAGGGCAATATTTACCACATTGGCAGTGCCTTCAATATTTATTTTAAACATTTCCATTTTTCTTTTAGGATTAAAAGTAACAATGGCCGCACAGTGATATACCTGTTCAATACCTGCCATCGCTTCTTCCAAACCAACCACATCTAAAATATTACATTGCAACTGTTCCAGGTTATTGGAATTAAAATTTGGCAGCGGTGTTTTATTATAAATAGCCCTGACTTTTTTACCTTCAGCAAGTAATTGTGTAATTAATTCTTTTCCTAATAAACCTGCGCCGCCTGTTACCAATATCATACAATTATTTTTATAAAGATATTAAATGAATAAGTTGCTTATTGCTTTTATGCCCATATATGCCATTGCTGCCACCACAATCCATCCTGCAATGGAAAGCCACAAAGGATGCCTATAACTCCCGGTGATATTTTTTTTATTGGCAGCCAATAAAATAATTGCCAGGGCAAAAGGCAATATCAATCCGTTAACAGCCCCTGCCATTACTAAAACTTTTACCGGTTGGCCAACAATTAAAAATACAATCGTAGAAAAAACAATAAAGGTTATTATTATGCTGCGAAAATTTTTTGTTACTGCAGGATGCAACAGTTTTGCAAACGTTACAGATGTAAATGCAGAACCTACTACTGATGTTATGGCAGCGCTCCACAATACCAAACCAAAAATTTTATAGCCAATTTCGCCTGCGGCAGATTGAAAAACAGTGGCAGCAGGATTTTCTGCACTCAATGTTATGCCCTGCCAAACAATGCCCAATGCAGCTATAAATAAAATGAGCCGCATTAAAGATGCAATTAAAATTGCCGACACCGCACTTTTAGAAACCTGTTTGATATTTTCTTGCCCATGTATCCCTGCTTGCAGTAAACGATGTGCACCTGCAAAACTGATATAACCTCCAACGGTGCCGCCAACAATAGTAAGTATGATGGTTTCATTTATTGTATCAGGAATAAAAGTTTTAATTACCGCTTCTGCCATTGGCGGATGCGATTGAAAAGCTACATACAGGGTTAACGCTATCATTACAAAGCCTAATATTTTTGCAAAAATATCAATAGCTTTTCCGGCTTCTTTAAAAATAAAAATAACAACAGCAATTATACAACTGATGATGGCACCCGTTTGCACACTGCAGCCCATTAATACTTTTAACCCAAGGCCTGCACCGGCAATATTGCCAATATTAAATGCTATGCCGCCAATAATTATTAACGTTGATAAAACATAACCTGTGCCCGGCAAAACTTTATTTGCTACATCCTGTGCATACATTTTACTTACACTGATGATGCGCCAGATATTTAATTGTGCCCCAATATCCATCAAAACAGAGACAAGAATTACAAAACCAAAACTTGCTTTAAGCTCTGCAGTAAACTTAGTGGTTTGTGTAATAAAGCCAGGCCCAATGGCCGAAGTTGCCATAAGGAAAGCTGCACCCATCAAAGGCCCGGAAAGAAAAGTTTTAAACTTCATTTATTTTTTTGTGAATGGTTTTTGCAAATTCTACAGCATGTTCCCCATCGCCATGAATACAAATGGTATCTGCTTTAATAAAAATTTCTTCGCCTGTAACTGCTGTTACTTTATTTTCATTTACCATTTGCATTACCTGTTGTGTACATTGCAGCTTTATCATTAATTAATGCATTGGGTTGAGTACGTGGTGTAAGTGTGCCATCAGCCTGATAAGTCCTGTCTGCAAAAACTTCGTTGGCAGTTTGCAATCCAATTTTTTCTGCGGCAGCAATCATAACTGAACCGGATAGCCCATAATAAATAAGCCTTTTATCAAAATCTTTTACCGCTTTTGCGATAGCGTTAGCTGTAACAATATCTTTTGCAGCCATATTGTATAAAGCGCCATGTGGTTTTACATGATGCAATATTGCTCCGCATTCCATTGCAATTGTATTTATTATTGTTAATTGATCTGTAACAATGGTATAAATTTCCTGCGGAGATAATTGCATAGTAGCTCTGCCAAAATTTTCTCTGTCAAAAAAAGAAGGATGTGCACCAATATTAACATTGTATTGCAAACAAAGATTGACAACCTCCTTTATAGTTGCTGCATCACCGGCATGATAACCGCAGGCAATATTTGCAGAACTGATAAAAGGCATCAGTTCTTTTTCGTTACCCATACCTTCACCCATATCGCAATTAATATCTATCACTGTTATAAATATTTTTTTATGTTGAGGTGACAGGCATTTTTTATTTCCTGCAAAGTTTGCAGCATCATCAGTAAAGCATTTTCTGCTTCTTGTAACGAAACTATTGTAAAATTAAAAGACTGTCCCGGTTTTATTTGCGCCAGTTTGGGTAAGTCTGCTTTTATTACACTTGCAATACGTGGGTAGCCGCCTGTAGTTTGATGATCTGCCATCAATACAATGCAGTTACCATCAGGTAATAGCTGTATAGTTCCTGCATCAACCGCAGAAGAAATTAATGCTGTTGATTGTTGTAATAAAAGAGGTTTGCTATTTAAACGGTAGCCCATTCTGTCGCTTTGGTTAGAAATAATAAAATCATAATTGATAAAATTTTGTTTAGATATTTCGTCCATTAAATTCCATTCTATACTTTTTATGCAGCGAATAGTATTTTGTGGGTGATAAATTTTATCGAGTTCATATTGAGAAATATGCCAGGGCAAAATTTTATTTTCTTTACAGGAAAAATCATTTTTATTAAAATTTATTGTATTACCTTTTTGTAAAGTTCTGCCGCCATAGCCGCCTGCGCCAACTTTTAAATGAGTGCTGTAACTGCCCAACCAATTTTCCGCCTGCAAGCCACCATGCACCGATAAATACAATTTTGTTCCATGCACAGGTTGTTTAAATTTTAATACCGAATCTTTTTTTATAAAAAGTGTTGTCCATATTGGCATTGCAGTTCCATTTATTGTTGCCAAAAAATCGGCGCCGGTTAAACTTATTAATGCATCTTGCTGAAATAAAATTGCTGGTGCAGGAAAATTTATTTCTATTACGGCGTTTCCGTCATTGTTGCCCACTAAATAATCAGCAACATTCATGGCAAAAATATCCATTGCACCGGCACTGCCAATGCCTTTGCTTCGCCAGCCATTTCTTCCACCATCCTGCAGTGTGGTTAATACTCCAGCCTTAATAATTTTAATACTCATTCAATTTTTCAAAATCTTCTTTATTTATAGATATAAACTGTACCATATCGCCTGCTTGTAATAAACAGGGATTATCTTTCGTTGTATCAAAAATTTTAAAGGGCGTTTGCCCAATTATTTGCCAGCCACCCGGCGATTGCAATGGATAAATACCTGTTTGAAAACCGGCAATACCCACACTGCCCGCTTTTACATTTGTACGTGGCGTTGCTAAACGTGGCGTTGCAATGCGTTCATCTATTTTACCCATGTAGGCAAAGCCGGGTAAAAAACCAATCATAAAAACACGGTATGGTTTTGCTGTATGAATACTGATA
The DNA here is from genome assembly GCA_963741535.1 of uncultured Chitinophagaceae bacterium. Lineage (GTDB taxonomy): Bacteria > Bacteroidota > Bacteroidia > Chitinophagales > Chitinophagaceae > Ferruginibacter. The sequence goes on along the minus strand of CAVUIP010000018.1, from coordinate 41,200 downwards.
ACTTCATCTGCAGAAATTTTATGCACCAACGCAACATGCTCCAAATCTTCTCCAGTATAATAAACAGGAATGGTGATGAGATTATTTTTTTGTGTGCCGGTAAAATTTATTTTGCTTATTAATTGATCAGTAAATTTTTTTACAAAGTCAAATGCGGTTGCATCAGCAGTATAATTTTTTTTTACAGTTGCCACATCATAAAAAACCGCCAGCGAAGCATAAGCCGGTATTGTTTCAATAAACCCTTTAAAATTATTTTTTGTAAATGCCTGCTGCAATGCAATTACTCTTTCATTGATGGCTTCATCAATTATATTTTCGAAAGAAACCAGTAATGCAGTTTCATTAAGCGGCGATATGGCATATGAAATCAAAAAAATAAAAATTACTTGCTTAATACTGATAAAAACCTTTGCCCGTTTTTTTTCCCAGTTCTCCTTTAGCCACTTTATCAATTTGTATTGCTGATGGTGTAAAACGTTCTGCCCTATTAAAGGCATTGTACATACTTTGCGTTACGGCAAGGTTTACATCCATACCAATTAAATCCATTAATTTAAACGGCCCCATTTTAAAACCGGTTGCCTCCATAATTTCATCCACTGTTTCAAAACTTGCAATGCCCTGTTCTACCAACTTCATTGCCTCTAAATAATAATGGCGGGCCACACGGTTTACAATAAAACCAGGTGCATCTTTACAAAGCACGGGTGTTTTATTTAATTGTTTGCAGAGGTTATAAATGCTTTGTGCTGTTTCGTCATTTGTTTGATTTCCTTTAACTACTTCCACCAGTTTCATTAACGGAGCCGGATTAAAAAAGTGCATGCCGGCCACTCTTTGCGGATGAATTACTTTGGCTTGTATATCCGAAACAGACAATGAAGAAGTATTGGTAGCAAAAATAACTTCGCTGTGATTGATCTCTGCCAGTTGATTAAATATGGCAACTTTAGCTTCTACTTTTTCTACAATAGCTTCAATAAATACATCGGCAATACAATCGTTGGTATCGTTTATAAATTTAATGCGGTTGAAAATATTTTCTTTTTCTGCTGCCGTAATTTTTTGTTTATCGGTTAAATACTGCAAGTTTTTTTGTAAAGATAATTTTGCTTTACCCAGCACTTCGGTATTAATATCAAACAATAAAGTATAAAAACCGTTTTGTGCGGCAACCTGGGCAATGCCGCTACCCATAGTACCAGCCCCAATAACGCAAATGGTGTTGATCATCTTTTTAAATTAAAGCGCTAAAATACGTTTTTACAAACGGATAGTTACCGTAAAATAATTGTTTTAAACCGTAAAATAAATCACTGTTGCAAGAGGTGTTAAACCAATATATTTTAGTTGTTCATTTTAAAAATGAAAAAAATGAAAAATTTATTAATACTATTTTTTACAGTCATTTATTTTCAATTGTCAGCTCAAAATAATGTAGGCATTGGTACAGCATCGCCTCACAGCAAACTGCATATTCACGACCCGGTGGGTTTTGGTTATGCCCGTTTTACCAATAACGAAACTGGCAGCAGCAGCAGTGATGGCACTTTTATCGGCGCTTTTAATAAAGACTTTCTTATTTATAACCAGGAAATAAATGGAATGATAAGCATGTACACCGGTGGTGGAATACGGCGCATGACCATTGACTCATTTGGCAATGCAGGTATAGGTTTTGGTTTAAGTTCGTTTTCGCCAAGGTTACTTTCTTTAAATGGAACAATGGGTTTTTATAATGCCACTTCTTTAAAAGGAGAAATATCAACGTCTTCAACAACCATGACCATTAAACCTGATCCCGGAAGCCCCTTGTGCTTCCCCAACCCCTGCCCGGCTACCAACCTTGTGTTGGTACCGCCGCCGGGGCTTTTTGAAACAACTGGTAACGTAGGTATTCAAGTTAGCAATCCTGCTTACAAGCTGCATATATATGATGATATGGGTCTGCGATCCTCTACCTCAACCGGTGCCCAAATAAATTTTGAAGATGAAACTGGTGTCAATAAAAATTTCATCAACATAACCGGCAATGATATGAAGCTGGGAACATTAGCCAGCAATAACAATGGTAAATTTATTATACGCACCAATGGCGGCGACCGTTTTTTTATTGACAGTGCCGGTAATGTTGCCATTGGTTCATCGTATAAAGTAGCCAACGGTTACCGCATGAGTTTAAATGGAAAATTAATGTGCGAAGAAGTGAGGGTGCAGCTTGATGCAGATTGGCCGGATTATGTTTTTGCCAAAGAATATAAACTGATGCCATTAACTGATCTGCAAAAATTTATAAATGAAAATAAACACCTGCCCGGTATTTTATCCGCTGCAGAAGTGAAGGCTAATGGTATTGAACTGGGCGATACCAATAAACGCATGATGGAAAAAATTGAAGAGCTCACTTTGTATATTTTAGAATTGAAAAAAGAAATTGATCTGCTAAAATCGAAATAACAAAATTTTTAAACCCGTGTTACAATGAAAAAGTTATTTCAATCAATACTATTTTTATTAATTGCCATAACTGGCGTGGCGCAGTTTAACCAGCCTGCAACGGTAATACAAAAATTGGGCAACGATAAATCCTTCAGCCGTTATGCTTATGAAATGATGAGCTATGTAAAACAACAGCAGGACGCTTTTGCCAATGATGCCATTAAAAAAAGATACTATGAAAGGCAGGAAAAATTTTTAGCCCGTAATTTATTATACCTGGAAAACAGGCAGGATAAGGATGGTAATATTTTTAATTACGCCGAAAAAACTTTTGAAGAAGCTAACAGGTACCAGGCGCCGTTACAACCCAATGCGGTAGAAAATTCTTATGGAAGCTGGTCGCTGGTTGGCCCCAACAATAATGTTACAAGCACTACAAACGATGCCCGTGGCCAGGGCAGGGTTGACCGTATTGCCTTTCATCCATCTGACCCCGATATTATTTATGCCGGCACGCCCTGCTCCGGTTTATGGAAAAGCACAACTGGTGGATTAACCTGGGCAATAGTTTCCAATAATATATCAAACCTGGGCATATCAGGTGTAGTGGTAAGCTGGGCCGATGCCAATGATATTTATATTTTAACCGGTGATGGCGACAGTAATTTAGGCGACTTTGGTTTTGTACAGGGCTTCGATTATATACGGCCATCAATTGGTGTTTTAAAATCCACCGATGGCGGAGTAACATGGAATAAAACCGGCGACTTTGGCATTACAGGCTTTTATGTGTGTTATAAATTAGTACAAAACCCCAATAATGCCAGTTCACTTATTGCTGCAACAAGCCAAGGTTTATACAGAACTACCAATGGCGGTATAACCTGGGACCTGGTTTCGGGTGATACTGCAAAATATTATGATGTGGAGTTTAAGCCCGGCAGCACCACCGTTGTGTATGCAGCAAGCGGCAATACTTTTTATATTTCCACCAATGGCGGTTTTTCGTTTACCAATCAAAATAATAATTTTGATGTTGCCATTGGTAGCTGCACCAGAATTGCCATTGCAGTAACACCTGCCAATGCCAATTATGTATATGTGTTTGCGGGATATTCCGATGGTAATGGCAACGATTTTAATAAAGGCGTTTACCGCAGCACTAATAGTGGTGATGCATTTACACAAAGAACAACCAGTGCTTCGCTGGTGGCCAGCACTGCGTATATGCACAATATTGCGGTTTCGCCAACCAACGTTAATTTGGTTATAATAGGTTCTTTAGATGTTTTTAGAAGCACCAACGGCGGTTCAACATTTGCACAAATTAACCAGCGCAGCGATGCCAACCTCAGCAATTACACCCATGCCGATGTGCATGAGGTAACTTTTAATCCCCTTGACGGTGATTTATATTTAGGTACAGATGGGGGCGTACATAAAAGCACCGACGACGGTACTACCATACAGTTTGGATACAGCGGTTTTTCCAATACCCAGTTTTATCATTTTGATGTATCAGAATCAGACAATGATATTATGCTTGCCGGTGCTCAGGATAATGGCATTAACCGGCGTAGTGGCTTCACCACCATTTTTAATCATGTAGCCAGCGGCGATGGATACACATGCCGTTTTAATCATAACACTACCGGGCCAGCGTATTTTGCAATTAATAGAAGAGTTTATAAAACAGATGCCGCATTTACAACCTACGCTCAAACGGGTGCTGCAAACATTCCTGATGATTGGTACAAAACAATTGCTATATCATATTTTAATAACGGCATTGTGTACACCAGCAGTGGCAGTATTTACAAAACCACCAATGGCGGTATTGGCTGGACAAATATGGGTGGCAGCGGCCGCTGGGCACTAATAACCTGCCCCAGTAACAGCAACCGGGTTTATGCATCCGGTGGCGATGAATGGAATGATGCAGGTACTCAGCTAAATAAAAAATTACAACGAAGCGATGATGAGGGAGATAACTGGACAGACCTCCAGGAAAACCCCGGCTTTCCGGAAACCATTACAAAAATTACGGGTATTGCTGTTGACCCTGCCAATTCCAACAGGGTATGGGTAACTATGGGTGGTTTTACTGATGGGCAAAAAGTTTATTACAGTAATAATGCCGGCGACAGTTGGGCCAACCTTTCGGGCTCATTACCCAATGTGCCGGTAAACTGTGTAGCCATTGATGATAATTTAGATGCATACATAGGCACTGATATTGGTGTTTTTTTTAAAACTTCTACCATGACTGACTGGCAACCCTACACTAATTTTTTACCCCGTATTCCAGTAACAGAATTGCATATAAGAGGTACCAGTATTTATGCCAGTACTTTTGGCCGTGGTATATGGCGCAGCGATACACACACTGCATGTTTGGCCGGGCTTGGCCTTGCCGGTAATACTTCGGGCTATAAATTCTACGAAGCACTCGCCATAAGTTCATCGGCAACACTTACCGGTGGATTTAATACTGAAGTATTTTACAAAGCGCAGGATTATGTAACGCTTACCGAAAACTTCAGGGCAAATGCATCAACCGGCGAAAAGTTTAAAGCCTGGATTGCAAATTGCAATTCTGGCGGCGTACCGGTATTTGCTGTAACAACACAGGGGCAAAATTCTATTAATGCCAATAATAAGGGGTTTGAGTTTATGATGCCTTTTGATGGGAAAGCATCTGTACTAATTTTAAATGAAAAAGGAGAAATAACCGGCAGAATTGCAGACAATCAAATTTACAAGAAAGGAAAAAACAAAATTACGGTTAGTGAGTTGGAAAAAGTAAAAGGTACTGCCTGTTTATTTATTGATGGTATATTAACAGCAAAAATTAATTTGTAAAGAAAAAATATTAATATCAATTAGACATTGAATCTATCCGATTAAAAAGCTGTCAGGTTGAGGCTCTCATAAAAGAAAAAATTTAAGCTCTTTGTCAATGACAGTAAGAATAATAATTCTCAGCTTCGTTGCGAAAAAGGTTTGCCACCAAGGCTCAAAGGCACGAAGTAGAAAAAAAGCAAAGCTTTTTTCCTTTGTGACTTCGAGTCTTTGTGGCTAAATTCAATTTTTGTAAAAAATTGTTAATCAACCTTTTAAAATACATGTCATTAGCAGCCTGTCGAAACCGGTGCTATACTCAACCCGCCTTCGACAAACTCAGGCTGACAGTATTCTTTCAATGTCTGATTGGTATAAAATACGCTTTTAATAATTTGAGAAGAAGTATCATGTTGCTTTTAAAAAATAAAACCCATTACTGCAATGCAGCAATGGGTTTTGATTGATTTTCAAATAGGGCTTTAATTATTTCCAGCTTCTTTTTTAGCCTCCTCCTTCATTTTTTCGTTGGCAGTAATACCAAATTCCACTCTTCGGTTTTCGGCTCTGCCTTCTTCAGTATCGTTGGTTACTTTTGGCTGAGTTTCGCCATACCATTTTATAGTTAATCTTGATGAAGAAATATTTTGTGCTTTTAAATAATCCCCCACAGCATCTGCTCTTTTTTGTGATAAGGCCAAATTATAACTGTCCGTTCCTTTATCATCTGTATGTCCTTCTACCAAAATATTTGTTTCAGGGTATTCATTAAATATTTTAACTAATTTATCTAAAGCTAATTTAGAATTGGAAGTGATGGTTGCTTTATTAAAATCGAAATAAACACCCATTTTAGAACCATCAGGATTTTTATCGGGGAAAGAAACAATAATACCCTCGCCCACTCTTTCTACTTCGGCACCGGGAATTTCCGTTTTTATTTTTTCTGCCTGCTTATCCATTTTATTACCAATAATTCCACCTGCAACACCGCCAACTACGCCACCAATAACGGCACCCAAAACAGTGTTGCCTTTTTTACCAACATTATTGCCAATTACACCACCAATAACTGCGCCGCCTGCTGCACCAATTACTGCACCACGTTGTGCTTTATTTGTTTTTTTTACTGAGCTGCAGCCTGAAATAATCAAAGCCATTACTGCCGATACTAAAATTGTATTACCGTATATTTTTTTCATAAAAGTTATTTTTAGATTGAAAATTTATTTTCTTACAAAATTATAAATCAGTGCTGCAGGGTTTCCGTTAAAAGTAATTGTTGTTTTTAATTTCATTTTATCTTTCTCCAGTTCAGTAAAACTAAGCCTGTAACCTGCTCCATTATCCATTGCATTTTTTTTATCGTCTAATCTCTTAAACTGAAATTCACTGGCTGAGTCTTTAGGCTGGTAAACACTCCAGCGGATAAATCTTTTTATTGCCGGGCAGCCCTTTTTATTATCTACAATGGTATAACTGCCCATGCTGTTGTTAGCAATAAAACTCCATTCGCTGCCAATAAAACAACTGAATTCTGCTTCTTTAAAAATGGTGGTTTTTGCAATGCCGGTAATTCCTTCTGTGGTTATGGTTTGTAAAATCCAGTTACCATTAATTGTTTTTTTAGCCGTTCTGGCTTCTTTTGAAACTGAGCAGGAGGCAAAAATAACAGCAAATAAAAAGGCTGTTACAATCGTTTTAAGAATACTGTTCCTCATAATATTAAATTTTGATGCAACATTGTGCAATCCCAAATTTTCAATTATAATGCCAAAAAATACTTTTAAAACTTTTAAGCATAAAAAAACAGGCCTAAACCTGTTTTAATCTACTTTTCTTTTTTTAAATATTTAATTGAGGACTTTTTTCCCCGTATAAAAATTTAATTGCCTGTAAGTTTATTTTATAGTTAAACGGGCAACCGCAATTTTTGTTTTGCCCAAAATCCTGTCTTCCTTTCCAATTAAATACATATCTCTTCCTAAAACAGAACTAAGGCGTGGCATTGCGGTGGGCACATCCCTGTTGCTGAATAAATTGCTGCGGGTGTACTTTCCTGTTGTGGTATTTAAATTTATGGCAAAACATTCCGATTTACGGAAGTAACTTATCTTTTTTACTTTTTGCCCAAGCTGTAAAACGTTATCATTTTTTTTATGGTCGTTAAAAATAATATTGAGCGAATTGCTGCCGGGTAATACGCCATAGCCTGCATAAAACGGCCAGTTAAATCCACCTCTGAAAAAACTAAAGCTTAAACCGGTGCCACTTCTGGAACCGGTTTGAATTACTTCACGCTGCTGCTTAGGTGCAATATTAAGCCAGCCAATATTTCCTGCTGCATCTATTTTGCTCATCATAATATCGCCGCATTCATATACCTGGTAAGTGGTGGTGGTCCATCGCCCCGGCATTGTACCCGAGCCAGCCTGGTAAGTGGTGGTGGTGTATGTATAGCTATTGTATTTTTCTGCAAGTATGATAAGGCCTTTATCTTCGGTATAAATAAAACTGCGAAAGCGCATGTACCTTGAAAAACCATCTTCTTCGTTCTGAATTTTTTCTAACTTTTCCCGCTCTTTTCTTTCTTTCCTGCTTTCGTCATCGTCATCATCTGCATTATCATCTTCTACTGTACTTATCATTGCTGTATTAATATCTTTTTGGCTGGTTGATATTATGTCTCCTGTTAGCGGATTAATTCTTTGCACCAGCATACCGTTAATCTCTCTGCCTCTTTTTTCATCGCTGTAAAATGCAGCTAACACCAGATCCTTTGCAGGCAGTTGCATTATTTTTGTGCTTACTAACCATTTTGCATTAATGGCAGTATTAATTTCTTTTAGCTGTTTACCCTCGTTATTGTAAATACGAACATTGTAATTTTTAAAATCTAAAAACTTATTTTTTTTCTTTTTGCCTTCCTGATATTCATATTCTCTGCCAATTAATACTACGTTGCCTGCATAAGTATAAATTACATCTTCCAACTGAAAAGTTTTAGGATCAAATTCATTAGTTATAGCAACAGGCTTGCCCAATGCTTTCATATTATTATCAAACTGCCTCACTTCGTAATTATTTTTTTCTCTTCCTTCAATGGTGCTTACTAAAACCATTTTAGTGCTGTCGGCATTGTAAGTTGCTTTAAAACTGATGTCTTCTTTTTTATCATCTTTTTGCCAGCTGGTTACTTCAGTAAATTCGCCTGAAAGCTCACCGGATGCTTTATCAATTTCTGCAGCAAAAAGTGTAAGTGTTTTTTCTTTTTTACTATAGTCTGTAGCCAGTAAAAACAATTTATTTTTTAAAAAGAAAAAGCTTTCATACTCTTTTCCTTTTAATTCTTTATTAAAATTATTGCTGTATTCTTCTTTTAAGTCTTTGTCCAGTTTGGTTAATGTTGCCGATTCTCTTACTGTAGCGCCAATTACAAAATAACTTTTTAAAGCAAAGTGAGATTCTTTTACATACACACCGGTGTTATCAGTATGCATTACTTCCAAATCGGTACTTCCTTTTTTAAGTTTAAACTCATCGCCCCAGGTTATGTTGGCGTTTTGGGCATTTACAGTAATTGAAAATGTAAGCAGGGTTAGAAAAATAAGGATTTTCATTGCAGATTTATTTATGGGTAAAATTGTGAATTAAATTAAAAAGCTTTTACACCGCACTGGTAAATTGTTTTAAAAACCGCAGATCGTTTTCGCTGAACAAACGCAAATCTTTTATTTGATATTTTAGCATGGTAATTCTTTCTATACCCATACCAAAAGCAAAGCCGGTGTATTTATTACTGTCAATACCGCAATTGTCTAATACATTTGGATGTACCATACCACAGCCTAAAATTTCTACCCAGCCGGTATGTTTACAAACATTACAACCTTCGCCGCCGCAAATTAAACAACTGATATCCATTTCGGCACTGGGCTCGGTAAAAGGAAAATAGCTGGGGCGAAAACGAACCTTAACATCGTTACCAAACATTTCCTGTACAAAAAAATACAGTGTTTGTTTAAGATCGGCAAAGCTTACATTTTCTGCAATGTATAAACCTTCTACCTGGTGAAAAAAACAATGTGCCCTTGCACTGATGGTTTCATTACGGTACACCCTGCCCGGGCAAATAATTCGTATAGGTAATTTACCTTTTTGCATTTCCCGTACCTGCACACTCGATGTATGTGTACGCAATAACCAATCAGGATTTTGGGAGATATAAAATGTATCCTGCATATCCCGTGCCGGATGATTTTCCGGAAGATTGAGTGCAGAAAAATTATGAAAGTCATCTTCAATTTCCGGCCCTTCTGCTACTGCAAAACCAAGGCGTTGAAAAATAGAAATAATCTTATTCTTTACCAAACTTATCGGGTGGCGGCTGCCGAGAGGAAGGTTGTCTCCTGGTAATGTAAGGTCAATTTCGATTGGTCGATTGTTGATTGGTCGGATGTTAGAAGAAGCTTCATTAAGTTCGTTCATATTTTGCTTCGGTAAAAAGTTTAAACTCATTTAATAACTGGCCGGCTTCTTTTTTATTTTCGGGAGCTACATTTTTCATTTCTCCCATAATAGCTTTTACCAAACCTTTTGTGCCCAGGTATTTAATCCTGAATGCTTCTGCATCGCCTCCATTAAATGCAGTAATTTCTTCTTTTAGTGCTGTTATCTGATTGAGCAATTGTTCCATGTGGCAAATATACAAAGTTGAAGGGAATGGATGATGGGTTTAGGGTTTAGAAGTTTAGAGATTAATATAAAAAAAGAAATACTCAACACTCAACTTTCAATTTTCAATTTTCAATAAAGAACAAGCATATAATAAAGCCGTTTTTGCAAAGTATTTAAAAATTTAAAAACTGTGCATTTGTATTGAGTATTGAACATTAATTATTGAAAATTGAATATTTCTTCCAGCTTTTAGGATTATATTTTATTTAACAAGCCAAATTTGGAAACAGCTCAGCCGCACTAATATCTTCACTAAACAAATAAAATTTATAACCAAAACCATTATGGACCCTGACTCCGAAGCTGAGCAAGCCGCTTCACAAATTTTAAGAACCACTTTTATTACTGTTGTTTTTACCGCCTGCAATTATTACAAAACCGAAACAACAGCCTCCGTAAATACCATTCAATTTTCTTTACCCGACAGTACCAGCAAACCGGTTACCGCTTCTTTACCAAAAAAGAAAACAAAAACTATTTACCTCACTTTTGATGATGGACCCAACAAAGGCACCAAAAAAATGATGCATATTGTTAAAGAAGAAAAAATTCCGGTTACATTATTCATTGTTGGGCAGCATGTGTACGGCAGTAAAGAACAAACCGCAATTTTCGACAGCCTTGTTGCCTGCAAATATTTTGAAATTGCCAACCACAGTTATACGCATGCTTTTAAAAATAAGTTTGCAAAATTTTATACATTGCCCGACAGTGCTATAAAAGATTTTATACGCTGTGCCGACAGTTTACATTTAACTGCAAATATTATACGTACACCGGGGAGAAATATTTGGCGCACTGCAACTATTAATAAAACCGATATTAAAACAAGTGCTGCCACTGCCGACAGTTTGTATGCCAACGGATTTACTGAAGTGGGCTGGGATTTGGAATGGCATTATAACGACAGCCTTAAACTTAAAAATACCGGTGACGAAATGCTGCAGCAAATTGACAGTATGTTTATCCACAATAAAAAAAAACACCTAATCATTTGGTACTGCTGGCACACGACCAGGTGTATGAAGATGCCAGCGACTCCACAGAGCTGAAGCATTTTATTATTAAACTAAAGTTAAAAGATGAATATAATTTTGAAACGGTGAGTAAATATCCGGGGCTAAAACGTGAGCAGTAAGTTGTTATTATAAGATAATAAATTTTTGCAGCTATCGTTTTACTAAAAACGATTCTCATTTCATGATAATTACTTAATTTTAATTACTAAATATTTACAACTATGGCTTTATTTAAATCGGGTAACCCTGCCCTTTCAGAAAAAAGATTCAGGGATACAATACTGGATGAAGTAGTAACACACGAAAATGCAATGACAGTAAAAGGAACTTTGCAAAAATTTGGGTTTTTGCTATTATGGTATTAGGCACTTCTTTTTATTCGTGGAAAGAATTTGCAGAAGGTGGCAGTGTAATGCCATTAATATTAACTGGTGCAATTGGTGGCTTAATTGTGGCCATTGTAATTTCATTTAAAAAACAATGGAGCCCTTATTTGGCTCCGGCTTACGCTTTGCTTGAAGGTTTATTTGTAGGTGCTATTTCTGCATATTATAGCGCTGCATTTGCTGAACAAGCTCCTAATATTATTATTAATGCAGTAGGCTTAACATTAGGCACTGCAGTTGCAATGTATTTATTGTACAGTTTTAGAATTATTAAAGCCACTGAAAAATTTAAATCAGTTATTATTACTGCTACAGTTGGAATTGGTATTTTTTATCTTATTGTTGTTGTAATGAGAATGTTTGGTTTTGATAATTTTACTTTTTTACATGAAGGCAGTTTATTAGGCATTGGCTTTTCTGTTTTTGTAGTAGCCATTGCTGCACTAAATTTAATTTTAGATTTTGATATGATTGAACAAGGATCAGAATTAGGAGCACCAAAATATATGGAATGGTACGGGGCTTTTGGTTTATTGGTAACTATTGTTTGGTTGTACTTAGAAATTTTAAGGTTATTGAGTAAGATAAGCAGCAGAGATTAAAATATTTTTTACGAATAAGAAAGGAGAAAAAGAGTTAAGCAATGTTTACCTCTTTTTCTCCTTTTATCTTTTATACTCTTAGCTAAATTTTTACTCTAATTCTTTTATCAATTCCTCCACTTTACCTTTTATAAAATCCCTCACCTCATTAAATTCCTTTGGCTCCATGTGTTTAGGATCGGGTATTACCCAGTCGATAAATTTTTTGGCGGGCATCCACGGGCAGGCATCGCCGCAACCCATAGTTACCACCGCATCAAAAGGTGCAAAGGCTTTTACTTCATCTAAACTTTTGCTGTCGTGTGTACTTAAATCGTAGCCCAGCTCTTTCATTGCTGCAATGGCTTTGGGGTTTACAATGCCGCTGGGTTTGCTTCCTGCACTAAATGCTTCTACATTTTCGCCGCCAATAATTTTTGCAAACGCCTGGCTCATTTGGCTGCGGTTGCTGTTTTCTATACAAACAAAAAGCAGTTTCTTAGCCCCCTCCAACTCCCCCGGAAGGGGAGAGCTATCGTAGCGAATGGAGTTGCTGTTTGTAATTTCACTTTTCATATTATTTTCCTTTTTTGCAATTAATAAGCTCATCATATACTCATCACCAAAACTGTTTTCTTTAATAAAATAAGTAAAATTTTTCAACGTCCCTTCAATTACAAAACCACATTTTTTATACAGGGCTATTGCTTTTTCATTTTCGGTAGAAACTGATAAGTCGACCCTGCTGCGGTTATTAGCTCTGTGCAAATGCAATAATATCCTGCATAAGCAAAAAACCATAGCCCTTACCTGCGTATTCGGGATGCACTGCCAGCCCACCGACGTACATTTTATGACTGTCTCTAAAGCGGTGCAGCACCAGTTTACACATACCGGCGTCGGTTACCCCATCTTTAAATTTATACAATACCTGTTGCTGCAGTAATTCTTCAAAAATGGGTTTAAACATTTTTTTATCCATTACTTCGTACAGCAAATACGGGTTTATCTGCGGGTGCATATACAGGCCGTAAAAAAAATCAAAATCAGTTTCAGTTGCTTTAACCAGCATTTATTTAAATTTTCTTTTTCATTACAACTGCCGAGGCCGGGCATAAGGAACTAAACTCCGCAGTTTGCTGCACCGAAGCCGGTACTTCATCCCTGCTAATAACACAATAGCCCTGTTTATTAAAAAAAAATTTTGCGGTAGTGGTTAATAAATACAGGCAATTAATGCCGGCATCTTTTACATACTTTTCTATCTCTTTGTTAATATATTTTCCGTAACCTTTTCCCTGTTCTTCTTTTACAACACTTACACTGCGTAGCAAGGCGCAATCTTCAAATATTTCTACCCCAACAGTGCCAATTATTCTTTCTGCATCTTTAAGTAAATAAAGAATTTTTTCTTCGTCAATATCCGCCACAGGCAATTTATGTTGCTGCAGTAAATTTATTGCCTGCCGGCGCTCATGCTCAGTTATTGCAACTTGTAAATTAAGCGATTTTGTTATTTCACTTATCATACTTTTTATTTTTTTAAGTAAAGTATTACAAAATTCCTTTAGCAACATCCGCTTCCGGGTTCACAACAATTTCTTTCATCCTTTGCAGGTTTTTCTGCATATACCGTTATACTTGTAATTTTTGTTTTACCATTTTTATAGGTTGCAATTTCTTCTGCACTTAAATAATTAGCTAAAATATTATCGGGTATAATTATGGGTTTATCCTTTTGCAGGGTAATATTTTTAAACCCAAGCTGATCCAATTATTTCCAGGTACACTTCTCTTTGTATAGCACCGCTAACACAGCCTGCATACAGTTCTGCTACTTGTTTCCATTTAGCCGGCAATTCTCCTTCCAGCACAATATCACTAATAGAAAAATGGCCGCCGGGTTTTAGCACCCTGTAAATTTCACTGATCACTTTATGTTTGTTAGGCACTAAATTTAATACACAATTACTTACAATTACATCGGCATAATTACTGGTAACAGGCATATCATCAATATCGCCTAACCTGAACTCCACATTATTCAATTTTAATTTTTCTGCATTTTCTCTTGCTCTTTTAATCATGGCTGCTGTAAAATCTATACCCAGCACTTTACCATTTTCACCCACCAAACGGCGGGCAATAAACGCATCGTTGCCGGCACCGCTGCCTAAATCAATTACGGTATCACCGTTTTTATTTTTGCAAATTCGGTTGGTAATCCGCAACCCAATCCTAAATCTGCATCAGCATTGTAGCCTTCCAGTTTGGTGTAATCATCTGCCATAATGTTATACACTTCATCGCCACAGCAGCTTGATGTAGCACCGCAACAGGATGTTGCATTTTGATGTTTGACTTTGTTCCGCAATAGCGGCATACTTTTCTTTTACGAGTTCTTTAATTTCTAATTCATTGTTCATGGCTATACTATTTGTTCCTCATCCGTACTTTATAAAATGAGGAGGTTAAAAAATACTTTTTTTTTGAGCCCGGTAATATTTCTTTGTTCAACTTCATTGGCGTCGCACTCTTCAACAGTAAATCTTTATTGAACTTCAATCATGTTATATTCATTATGTTTTACCAAAAATCACCTGTCGTCCCTAAGGGACTTTTGAAAACATCTCTCAATCTTTTCTACCCACCTTAAACTCCTGCGGAGCTATCATAAATCCAAATTTTCTTTTCGTTATTCGCAATAATCTTCTCTATTTCCCTCTTCTTAAGGAGAGAATAGGTGAGGTCAATTTCGCTTCAATCTCCGTATTGGTTCCCCCTTCAGGGGGCGGAGGGGGCTTAACAACATGCCTTTTCATTCTGCACTTTTAATTTATTAAACAGAAAACTAAATTCTCCCATAAATTTTTCAAAAGCTTTCCAGTTAATGCAGTAGCAACTGCGTGGGCCATCTACAGTTCCATTAATTAACCCTGCGTTTTTTAATTCTTTTAAATGCTGGCTTACGGTGCTTTGTGCCAATGGTAATATTTCTACTATCTCACCGCAAATACATTCGTTGTGCTGCGCCAGAATTTTTAAAATTGCAATACGGGCCGGGTGCGCCAGTGCTTTGGCAAATTCTGCCAGGTCCTGTTCTTTTTGAGTAAATGCTTCTTTTTTATGGATGGCCATTTTAAATACTTAATTTTTGAAAACTGCAGAATAAAAAATTTTGCACTGTTTTAAAAGGTGTAATATGATTGGTAGTAATACATTTTATTTTTGTAAACCATTTTTGTAATGTACTGCTGAGTAATTTTTCATCGTATTGTTTTACAGGAAGACCGCTGCATTTTTCCGGACCGTTATCTGAAAAAGTTCCAATAATCATTTTGCCTGCAGGCTTTACATTTTTTTGTGCAATTGACAAATAAGATTCTACTTGTGCAGGAGTAGTTAAAAAATGAAAAGCAGCCCTGTCGTGCCAGCAATCATATTGTATAGTAGTTTTAAAATCAAGAATATCAGATACTACCCAATTAACCTTGTTAGCTTTTTTACCCAGCCTGTTTTTTACTTTATCAATTGCCGCCTGCGAAATATCCAATACTGTAATATTGGTATAACCCATCTGCAGCAAATGGTCAACCAAAAAACTATCACCACCTCCAATATCAATTATTGCTGCATTTTTGGGCAAGGCAAGCTGTGTTATAAAGTTGATGGAATCCTGTGGTGTTTGCTGGTACCAGCTTACTTCATTTACCTGCTTGGTGGTAAAAACATTTTCCCAGTGCTGCTTTAAGTTCATATTTTAATCTTATATCGCAAATATACGATTAAATAAGTTTTACCGCCAAATTTATTTTAAAAATTTTCTTGCTGTGCCAAAAAAAGGTAGTCAGCTTTTAAAAACTGACTACCTTTTTTACATTATATACCCTTTTTACTTTTTATTCCCTTCCATCCAGCAAGTTACCCAGGCCACCTAAAATGCTGCCTTCTTCCTTACGGTTATAGGAACCGTATTGCATTATCCTGCCGGCTAAACGGCTAATGGGTAAACTTTGTAACCACACTTTACCCGGCCCCTGCAACTTTGCAAAAAATAAACCTTCGCCGCCAAACATCCAGTTTTTTATGCCCCGTACCATTTCAATATCAAAATCAATATTGCCTGTATAAGCTACTACACAACCGGTATCAACTTTTAAAATTTCTCCGGGTTTTAATTCTCTTTCTACCACATAGCCGCCTGCATGTGCAAATGCCAAACCATCGCCTTCTAATTTTTCCATAATAAAACCTTCGCCGCCAAAAATACCCGTACCTAATCTTCTTTGAAATTCGATACCAATACTAACGCCTTTGGCTGCACATAAAAATGCATCTTTTTGTGCAATGATCTTTCCGCCTAACGCCGCCAGATCGAACACAATTATTTTACCGGTGTACGGCGATGCAAAACTTACTTTCTTTTTGCCCTGGCCTGTGTTGGTAAATGCTGTCATAAATAAACTTTCGCCTACCAGCAATCTTTTACCGGCGCTGAATAATTTATTGAGTATCCCGCCGCTTTGCTGCCGACTGCCATCGCCAAAAATGGTTTGCATTTCAATACCATTATCCATCATCATAAAAGCACCGCTTTCTGCAATAGCAGTTTCATCAGGGTCTAATTCAATTTCTACAAACTGTAATTCTTCTCCATAAATTTTGTAATCAATTTCGTGATTTGTTTTCATGACTTTTTTTTAGTAAAGTTAATTGCAATAAAAAATATGAAAGTATTAAATTATGATGAATGGAAATAAAGATGTTAAAACACAGCTGCCTGAAAATAATTTGCAATTTTATTTTTAGGGTAATTTTTAAAATGGGTAATTTTTGCGGCTATATATCCTAAAGCCAGGGCCAGCGGGTAATCGGCAATCCAGTGCACATCTGTATTTATCATGGCATAACTGCTTAAAGCCATTATAGTGTAACCAACCGGCTTAATCCATTTTTTTTCGGGATAGTTTAAGTGCAATGTTGTAACCGTAGCCATCATGGTAGCTAAATGCCCCGAAGGAAAAGCATCATAATTGGATGTATTGTTCTGGTAATTTTTAAATGACGGCAGGGGATTCCATTCGCCACCGGGTTTGCTTGCCATAAAAGGGCTTTGCCTTCCGGTAATCCGTTTTATAATTTGTGTGGCAATACCCATTGTTATAAAAGTTTCGGTTAAATCGCTGGCTGTATAAATGGCCTTTTTATTATGTTTTATTTTGCCATATAAAAACAAACCACCGGCCAGCAACATAGAAGTGCCACCTTCGCCCAACTGGTATAATGCAGTGTTTAGATTTTGTGGTATTTTTATTATTTTGGTTTGCCCGATTTTTACAGGTACTTTAAAATCGGTTTCGCCATCCAAATGAATTTGCCTGCTAAAATCTTTTACTGTATTGGTTATTTGCTGATCGAAAGGGAGTAACAAAGCAGTAGCACCGGCTGTTATTAAAAAGCCTTTTAAATTGCTTTTTTTAGCTGGCGATTTTGCAATTTGAAATAAATTACCGGGTACATTAGTTATAAAACGAAATGGCTTTTGTTTACTTATTGCAATGGCGGTATCTCCTTTTAAAGTACAGGCGTTACTATCTGGCTGACAAAAAACAGGTAATGGAAAAATTAACAGGATTATGATTATAACAATCAATTTTTTCATGCTGAAGTGCTGTAGTATTCATCTGCCAAAAGCATAATTTAAATAAATACCGGTACTGTAACCAGTGTACGCAGGCAGTACCTTTATCCTCTTTTTTAAAAGGGGCCATTTATTTTTATGCGTTACATAAGCCAGGTTAGCAGATAAAATACCAATACCGGCACCTGCCATTACATCTGTTATCCAATGTTTATTATTTAATATCCGCATTGCCCCCACACTTATTGCCACCACGTAACCACCTGCTGCAAGCAGCGGATAATTTTCGCCATATTCTTTCCGTAAAAATTCTGCCGAAAGAAATGCCTGTGCAGTATGCCCCGATGGAAAAGCACTGTACCCGTTGCCATCTGGCCGCAGCTGGTACGAAAATTGTTTTAAAGGATGCACAATGGCATTCATAATTAATTCAGCTTTTATAAGCAGGGCAGTTTGGTTCCAAACATCATGCTTACCCTTTACCCCAAATACATTCATGGCATACACAACCGCCGCAGGAGCAAATTGCAAATAATCATCTGCTCTGGTTTTAAAATTACCAATATGTTCATTACGGTCTTCCCAAACTTCATACTTATTTATAAAGCCATCATCATCGTTATTATAAACACCCAAAACAATAAGTGGTACCGCTGCGTAGGTGCTTTTAATAAATGATTTTTTCTTTTGGGAAATAGTATTAAAATCGTCTTTTAAAAAAGTAATTTTTTTTGAAAATGAAGTATCAGTAACAGTGTGTTTTTTAATTACCACTTCCTGTGCTGCCCCAGAAGAAAAGCAGCAACTGATTAGTACAAAATATAGTAACTGTTTGTACATAATGCAATTGTATTTACTTAAATATAATGCACAATCCTCACAAATCAAAGCTCTTTTTACTACCTGCTGGTTCGCCAATAAAGAAAGATTGCATAAGTCTTAAAATATAAATGTTATAAAATAGCAGGGAGAATGTAATTACAACAGCAATACAACAAAAATCCCGCCTATGTACACAGGCAGCATTTTATGTAATAGTAATTGTATTTTATTTACGGTTCTTCAAAGTTCCGTTCCATACTTTTTTGCCCTGCATTCTTCTTACCAAATACATTATACCTACAAAAATGAAGAAGAAGGGACCGGCAAAACCTAATAAACCTATAAACTTAGTGCCATAAAATTTTTCCATGGGCCTGCGTAATCTTTCGGAAATAATATACATACTTGGTACCATTATAAGTGTAAGGAAGAAGGCGAAGATTAATCCAAATATCATCGTCCAGCTTAATGGGCCCCAGAATACCACACTATCGCCGCCAAAGAAAATATGCGGATTAAGGTGCTGGAAGAAAGATACAAAATCTATATTAAAACCAACTGCCAAAGGCAACAAACCTAATATGGTAGCCACTGCAGTAAGCAATACCGGTATAATACGAATTTTACCGGCTTCAATTGCAGCAGCTTTTGTACGCATACCTCTGCCACGCAACTCATCAGTAAACTCAATTAACAAAATACCATTTTTAATTACAATACCTGCCAGTGCAATTACACCTACACCCAGCATAATTGTTGCTATCGTCATACCGGTAAAAGCATAACCCAGCAACACACCAATTACACTAAAGAATATTTCGGTTATTACAATAAATGGTTTACTGATACTGTTGAACTGCAATACCAATATCATAAATATTATACCCAATGCAATTATTAAAGCCAGTGCCTAAAAATGTCCTGTGTTTCTTTTTCCTGTTCACTTTGGCCGCTTAATTTTAAAGTAACATCAGCCGGTATTTTATTTTTTGTTTTAAAATCATCCATTTTTATTTGCAGCTCCTCATTTACTTTACCTACCATTGTAGGGTCCAGCACATTACTTTGTAATTGTATGGTACGTTTTACATTTTTACGTTTAATGGCACCTGTTGCTGTGGTATAATCAATAGTGGCAACAGAACTTATAGGGATACTTTTTACCCTCATGGTATTCATATCCATAAATGTAATACGCATGTTCATCAGGTCGGTAATATTGTGGCGTACCAGGTCGGTAGTACGTACCTGAATTTTATATTCATCTTCTCCATCTTTTAATTTACTTACTTCTTTACCAAATAAAGCGGTACGTATTTCCATACCAATTTGCCCGGTACTTAAACCTTCCATCATGGCTTTTTCCCTGTCTACATTTATACTTATTTCGGGGCTGTTTAAATCCACATCCATCTGCAGGTTTTCAATACCATCTACCTGGTTAGTGTCTAAATAATGTAGATAAATCGCGTGGCAACTTTTGCAATGCTCTCAAAATTATCGCCCTGCACTTCAATATTTACCGGAGGATCGGTTGGCGGCCCGCCATCTTCCTGCGCCACTTCAATACTGGCACCAGGTATGCCCGTCATTTGCCTGCGAATTTCTTCCATAAAGGGCATGGTTTCTTTGCCGTGCCTTTTTTCGTACTCTACAAAAGATACCTGTATGCGGCCGAGGTTAGGCTGCACACTCCTGTTATTATCTTCAGGGTTGTTGGCACTAACGGCAATATTGGTAATAATACTTTCTACAATACCGCCGGGCTGTGTAGGCAATTCTTTTTCTAAAATTTTTTGTACCCTGCTTTCTAACACATGTGTAACGCTGTCGGTGTATTTAACATCGGTACCTACCGGCATTTTTACATATACATAAACAAAATTAGGATCGCCGCTTGGGAAGAAGGTGGATTTTGTTCTGCCGGCATTTATACTGATCATTAATATAATTACAGATAAAATAAACAACCCAAACAAAGATGCAAAAGCCCATACCGGCCTCCAGCCCACCAATATCCATTTTAATAATTTTTCGTACCGGTTCATTAAACCTGGTAATACTCTTTTTTGAAAAGCATGAATTGCACCGTTTAAAACATAAGCGTTCAATACCATTAGCAGCGCCATCATTAAAAAGAAATTAGCAGTACCATGATGACCCAGTAAATGGCAAATAATTCCTGCTATTACAGCAATTATAAACCACTTATTTGTCCAGACAGCTTTCTTAGGTTTTTCATACTCTTTACCCTCTGGCTTCATAAAACTTACCGCAAAAACCGGGTTAAAAATAAACGCTACAATTAACGATGCTGCCAATGTAAGTATCAGCATTGTGGGCAGGTAAATCATAAACTTACCTATCAACCCCTTCCATAACAGTAAAGGAAAAAACGGCGCCAATGTAGTTGCTGTACCTGCAAGCACAGGAATAAAAACTTCTCCTGCAGCTTCTTTTGCACTTCGCACTATAGGCACTTTGCCATTGTTATAAATACGGTGCGTATTTTCTATCACCACAATTGCATCATCCACAATTATACCCAGCCCCAGCAGTAATGCAAACAGTACAATAAAATTTAGTGTAACCGTGGTACCAATAATACCATCTGCCAACGGCAAAAACATAAATGCCACAAACACACTTAACGGCACACTTAATGCCACAAAAAATGCATTGGTAACACCCATAAAAAACATGAGGATAATGAGTACCAGTACAAAACCAATAATGATAGTGTTTACCAATTCGTTAAAAGATGTTTTGGTGGCTTTACTTAAATCACCTGTAATTACTACATTCAAATCTTTAGGCAATTCTTCCTTTTCCTTCATCTCGGTAACAATGCCTTTTATTTTATCAGCTGCATTAATTAAATTTTCTCCGGCACGTTTTACTATATTAAGTGTTACCACATTCTTTCCATCCAAACGGGCATAACTGTCTTTTTCTTTAATGGTATCTACCAGTTGTGCAATATCTTTTAAATAAACTGTAGCGCCCTGTGCACTGCTGCGTACTACAATATTATTAAGGTTTAAGGCACTGGTAAATTGTCCTTTTACTTTTATAGTGCGTCGCATATTTCCTACTTCTAACATACCACCGGTTATATCCCTGTTCTCCCTGCTAATTGCATTTTCAATATCCATAAAACTTATCCGTGCCTGGCTCATTTTGTACGGATCTACATTTACCTGTATCTCACGTTCAGGCGCACCCACAATTTCGGCACGGGTAATTTCGGTAAGTTCTTCAAACTTATCCTGCATTTTATCGGCATACTGTTTTAGTTTTATACCATCATAATCGCCACTTACATTTACAAACATGATAGGCATTTCGCTAAATGCAAACTCCGCCACATCCGGTTCAGAAGTTAAATCGGCAGGCAAATCTGTTTTTGCTTTATCAATAGCATCTTTTACTTTTTGTTTGGCAACTTCTGTTTTTACATCTGTATCAAACTCGGTTACAATCAAACTGTAATCGGCCTGCGATGTGCTGGTAATTTTTTTAACCTTTGCGCCACTAATACCTTTTAATTGTTTTTCAATTGGCCTTGTTACCAGGTTTTCAATATCTTTTGGTGAGTTACCGGCATACACCGTTACTACCGAAATGGTTGGCACTACAATATCCGGAAACTGCTCCTTGGGCATGCGTGTTAAATTGTATAAGTCCATAAGCTGATATCAGCACAGCTATAATATACACTGCAGTACGGTTATCTACAGCCCAACTGGTTGGTTTAAATTCTTTAAATTTTTCTTTTATTCCTTCTATAAAATTCATAAAAATTGTTTTAAGCCCCTATCCCCTAAAGGGGAATATGATTGAGATTATGTATTATTTTTTTGAGCCCGACATTGAATTACTATTTTGCTTCATTGGCGTCGCACACTTGTACTACATATCTTTATTCAGCATTACAGAATTTTATTTTACTAATGTCACCCCTTCGGGGTTAGCGATAACCATTATACATTGCTATATTAATTTCATCCCTTCGGGATTTTAAAAAACATTTCTTCAATTTTCTACCCGCTTTAAGCTCCTACAGAGCTATCATAAATCATAATCTTCTTCTCATTCTTCGGAATGATCTTCTCCATTTCCCTCTCCTTCAGGAGAGGATAGGTGAGGTAAAATTCGCTAAGCTCTTCTCCTTTTACCCCTTTAGGGGATAGGGGCTACAACGTCGTCGCAATCATTTGCCCTTCGTACAAATTTTGAAACCCTTCTGTTACCAATTGATCGCCAGCTTTAAGGCCCGCTTTTATTTCTACATTTTCGCCATACACTTCACCGATAGTTACAATTACACGGTGTGCAGTTGTTTTGCCATTGCTGCTTTTGCTTAATACATACACATATTTACCCGTTTCATCGCTCTGTACTACATTAACCGGAATTACCACCGCATTTGCAGCAGCATAATCCAATATTTTTACCACTGCCGACTGGCTTGGTTTTAATGCAGCATCATAAGGAATTTTTGCTTCGGCAATAAAGCCTCTTTGCAAAGGATTTATTGACTGGCTGATTAAAGAAATGGTAGAATTTATTTTTTTATTGGCATCTGGTATAGTTATTTCTACAGGCGAACCTTTACGCATACGTGTTAAATAATTTTCGGGCACATTGGTAACTACTTTTAATGAAGATGTATTTACAATTTTTATTTGTGGCCCCGAAGCTCCCATACCAGAAAAAGTCTCTCCTACTCTTATTGCCACCACATCAGCTACGCCACTAACATCACTATATACATTAGCGGTATTTAGTTGCTCTTGTGCCACTTTAACCTGTTCTCCGGCTGCAGTTAAATTATTTTCTAACCCAGCAACATTTGTTTTAGCTGTAATCAGTTGTACTTCGGTACCAATACCCTGATCCCAAAGGTTTTTTTGACGCTGATAAATATTTTTAGCATAAGCTTAATTGTGTTTTTATACCTTCCAATTGTTGCTTTGATGCAGTTACACTCTGGCGCATAATAGCATCATCAAGTTTTAATAACAACTGACCTTTTTTTACAAACTGTCCTTCTTTTACATACACTGCTTTTACCTGTGCCGGTCCCATACGTGGAGAAATGTAAGAGATATTATCTGCATCTACATTACCCTGTAAATCTATATAATGCTTAAAGTTTTGTGTAGTAACTGGTGCAATGCTTACCAATTTTATTTTGGCATTGTTAGCCGCATTGGTATCAATTTTCAGCAACTCATCCTGCAGTTTTTTTAGTTCTATATCTGTTTTAGACTTATCAGCTTTTAATTTTTCTATGGCTGCTTTTTTATCGTTAATTGCAGCCTGTCCGTCTTTTTTACTGTCACCGCAACTTGCTAAAATAATTGCTGCCGTAATAATTAATCCAAATGTTTTTACCTGTTTCATATATTAGTTTTGATACTTAATGTTTGTTGTTTATAATTTTCCTGTGGCTTTTAGCCAGTCAATTTTTGCAGTAATAGCATCGTACAAACTGCTGTAATAATTAGTTTGTGCCACTTTTAATTCGGTTTGTGCATTATAAATTTCCTGGTTGCTGCCAAGGCCCTGTTCATATTTTAACTTAGTGGTGTTATATACATTTTCGGCCAGAGCAATATTTTGTTTTTGATTATCCATAGTAAGCATTGCACTGGTCATTTTAATACGGCTTTGCTCTACATCGTAATCAATATTTTGTTTTAACTGTTCAATGTTGTTTTGCGTTTTTTGCAACTCGTACCTGCTTTGCTGTATAAGGGCATTTTTTTTGAAGCCGTCAAAAAGCGGCATAGAAATTTTTACGCCAACTAAAGATGTAGTAAACCATTCATCGTTGTTAAAAAAATTAAACTTACTGCGTTGTGCATTTTTACTGTAACTGCCAAATGCAGCAACGGTAGGCAACTTGCTTAATTTATACCGGCGAATATTATACGCTCCTAATTTTTCGGCTACAGAAAGTAATTGAAATTCCTTCCTGTCTTTATAATCATAAGCTCCGTTAAGTATATTATCTTTTAATTCTGTTTCGCTTAATGTATCTGCTAAAACCAGCTCTTCTTTTTGGGGCATGCCTAAAAGAAATTTTAAACCGCTGTTGCCTGCTGTAAGAGAGTTTACAATTTTTTCTTTTTCAGTTTTAATATTATTCAGTTGCACCATCACTTTATCCACGTCTAATTTTTCGGCAAATCCGTTTTTATAAATTTCTCTGGTGTCATTCAGCAGTTTTTCAAACCTTTCTATATTTGCATCTAACGATGCCAGTTGGCTTTTGCCAACTACCAGCTGGTAGTATATTTTCATTACGTTGGCTTTAATTTGCTCCTGCGTAACTTCTGTTGTTTTTTTATAAAAATCAAGTACAGCGCCCCTGGCCATCAGGCCAACAAAAACCTGTCCATCAAAAAGTAACTGACTTACATCCACACCTGCATTTGCTACCCATGGCACACCAAACTGTGCCTGTATATTACCAAAGCCGCCAACAGGAAAAGTTATAGTGTTACCTGCACCGTTTTTTACTGCTTCGTCTACCAGTACCTGGTAAGTGGCGGGGCTAATAAAGTTGGGTAAAGATTGTACAGCTATATTTGGATAGTAAGTAAATCCTGTACTTGCATTTACCTGCGGATAAGCAGCAGAAGTTATCTGCCTGTTTAACTGCTCCTGTATCTTTTCATCAAGCAAAGCATTTTTAACCTGAGTAGCATTTTTCATTGCGTATTCTACTGCCTGCTTAATACTAAATTCATTTTTCTGCTGTGCATTTGCACCGGCAGATAATAGTACCATACTTATTAAAGCGGTATTACTAAGCCAAAATTTTTTCATTAGTGTTCGTATTTTTAGTTCTGTCCTGTTGATATTTTGCAATCAGCTTATGTCCTTTTATAGAGGCCAGCCCAAATAAAAAATTGGTTGTAAATTCTGTTTCTACCTTTATTAAACTGTATTTGCTTTTTGGAAACAATGCCTGGTTAAAGGGCAGCATCATTGTTTCCAGCCTTAACTTAACAAGAATATCAATATCAAAATCGTTTCGGTATAATTCTTCCTCAATACCACGCTGAATGTTTTCGGTAAGTACTTTATATAAAAAAGAATATTTGTGCTGTTTAAATTTGTCAAAAGATTTAGGATAGTATTTTTCCAGCTCAAATAAAATGCCGGGGTTCATGTTTTGAAACATATCCTGCATCATATCCACGGCTAAAAAAACTTCATGCACGGCATCTTTTGCAGACTTCTTGTCCTTCATACAGCAATCCTGGTTATGAGTGATGATGTCAACCATTACCGCATCTACCAGTTCATCCTTATCGGCGTAATAATGGTAAATAGTTTTTTTACTGGCCCCCATTTGCACAGCAATTTCATCCATAGTAACAGACCTTATGCCAAATTGCATAAACAGGTTGTGGGCCTTTTGTTTAATTCTGTCTTTCACTTTTCTTTTTTATTAAATCGAGGGCAAAACTATGGAAACTTTTTTAGTTGCCAAAGTTTCCATCACTTTTTTTTACCACTTAACACAAATTTCATATTGAAAAAGCAGCCGGTTAGAGCTGCTTCAATAATTTTTTTTGTTTAAAGACTGGAGTTTTAGGTTGTAACAACATTTAATATAATAGTGAAAGTACTGCCGGCTCCAAAAATTACATTCAACTTTAATTTGGCCTCCCTGTGCTTCAATAAATTCTTTACTGATGGATAAACCTAAACCGGTTCCTTCTTTTTGTACTGGCACACGAAAATAGCGTTAGAATATTTTTTGTTTATACTTCGGTGCAATAACCTGACCGGTATCGGTTACAGAAAATTCAATTTTATTATTATCTCCATTGGTGATATAATCGAACGCACCATTTTTAATTGCCTGCACACACCATCAGGAATATTGCCATAAGAGGTAAGTAATATAATTTCAATTAGAGGAAACTTACTTTTTATTGTTAACAATAAACCTGCTCCATTACCATGGGCAATTTTACATCACATAACACAACATCAATATCTGCCTGCTCTAATTTTTTAAAAGCACTTTTATTAATCCTTCTAAGCTAATTACCCTTGCTAAAAGGGATCTTAGTTTTTCTTCATTGCCAATAAGTAAAATTTTATTCATTTATCACCATAAATTAGTAAAGCTCAAATTTACTTAATTTAAAATTTGAACGATTGATATTCAAAAAATAATCTTTAGAAGAAAATATTGAATAGTTTACCGGGCAATACTTTATCAATTTTTATTTAAAGTATCTTTGACAGATAAATTATTTTAAAAATGAAAAAGCGCTTTAATTACCGCAAGCTTTTACAATATTTTTTGCAGGGTTTATTAATACTGGCGCCAATTGCCATTACGGCTTATGCTATTTTTTGGGTAGTTACTTCAATAGATAATTTATTACCCATTTTTACTTACAAAGATGTACAGGGCAATGTAAAGGTGCAAAACTATGGCATTGGTTTTTTAATAATAATTGGCGCACTTTTAATGATTGGATATTTTTCTTCATTTTTTATTACCGGCAGGGTAGTAAGTTTTGTAGATAAAATATTAGAGAGAACCCCTGGCATAAAATATATTTATTCTACCACCCGTGATTTTTTTGAAGCTTTTGCAGGCGACAAAAAAAAATTTACAAAAAATGTGCTGGCCAATGTAGATGATAATGATGTGTGGCGTTTTGGATTTATTACCAGGGAAGATATGGAAGAATTTGGTTTAAAAGATTATGTTACAGTTTATATACCGATGGCATATTCGGTTGCCGGTAACGTTTATGTAATTCCAAAAACAAGGGTAAAGCCCATTACAAATATCAGTGCTGCTCAAACCATGAAGTTTGCAGTGAGTGGTGGTATTACAGATGTAGATGAAGGAAGTGTATAGAGTAATGCAGTACATTAAATTATCAATTTGTAAAGATGAAAAAAAAGCTGCGGTATTTATTGCTTATTTGCCTTTTGCTTATTGCTCATTTGCCTTCCTTTTGCTGGGGCTTTTATGCTCATCAAAAAATAAATTACTACGCCGTTTTTTTATTACCTCCTGAGATGATGGTGTTGTACAAACCCAATATTAATTTTATAAGTGAGCATGCTGTTGATCCGGATAAAAGAAGATATGCAGTACCCGAAGAAGGCCCAAGGCATTATATTGATATCGATCATTACGGCAATTATCCTTATGACAGTTTACCACGTAAATGGAATGATGCAGTTGCAAAATATGGGGAAGACTCACTAAATAAATTTGGTATTGTTCCCTGGCATATACAAACTATGCTGGCAAGGTTAACTGCTGCATTTAAAGAAAAAAATTTTAGCAGGATAATGAAGGCCAGTGCAGAAATTGGTCATTACATTGGCGATGCACATGTACCCTTACACGCCAACAGCAACCATAACGGGCAATTTACCAACCAGCGGGGCATACATGGTTTTTGGGAAAGCCGTGTACCGGAATTACTGGCAGAAAAAGAATTTGATTTTTTTATTGGCAAAGCCGAATATATAAAAAATGCCGGTGATTTTATTTGGAAACGTGTTTTAGAAAGTGCCAAAGCCAGCGATAGTGTATTAAATTTTGAACGTGAATTAACCAGGCAGTTTAGTGATGATAAAAAATATTCCTTTGAAGAAAGAAATGGAAAAACAATAAGACAATACTCTGCTGCATTTACCATTGCCTTTAATAATAAATTAGATGGCATGATTGAAAGAAGGATGCGCCAATCAATTTTTTGCATAGCAAGTTTTTGGTACACTGCATGGGTAAATGCCGGCCAGCCCGATTTAAAAAGTTTAGTTAACCAAAAATTTAGTGAGCAGGATATAAAAGAATTTGAAGCACTTAATATTAAGTGGAAAGCCAGTGATAAAATCATTGGCAGAGAAGAATAGATTTTTTTATGTTTTATAATTTTACAAACTGATAGCGCTCGATATTTTTATTTTGTGGGTAAATACATAAATAGTAAAGGCCCGAAGCAAGCTTTGCAACACTTATTTTATTGAATGTTATACCGCCGCTTATAACTAACTGCCCCGACTGGTTGTAAATTTTATACAATGTATTGTTAGCTGGTAAATTATTTTTTAAAACAATTATTTGTGTAACTACATTATTTAAAGGTTTATAATTTGGGGCAACAACTGGTACACTAACTTTTACTGTTGTGGAGTAAGTTTTTCGTCCATCATAATCTACCTGTGCAAGCTTATAAAAAATATTGCCGCTGCCGGTAACTGTATGGGTAAAGTTATAAGTTTGCCTTAAAGCAGTTGTGCCTTTACCATTCACTTTTGCAATATTATTAAATAAAACACCATCGTTACTTTGTAAAATTTCAAAATGGCTGTTATTAATTTCCTGCTCAGTAACCCAGTTAAGTGTTACAGCATTGGCAGCAGCAACAGCATTAAAAGATGTTAATGTAACAGGAAGCGTAGTAGTATAAGTAACAGATAATACCGGCCTGTTTACTACTATTGTATTTTCTCTCGATCCAAATTTTCTTGCAGTTGAAATCACAGTTTCATTACAAATTAATATCCATCCAAAATTTGTTGCAGGTGTATTTAGCCAACTTTGCACATCTGCAATCATCGCAGCATTGTTCCATGTATAAAAACCAGTACCGCTAATACTTACAGCGCCGGATGAGCCTGCAACAAAATCTCCTCCCGGGTTTGTCCAGTTACTGCCTGGAAAAAAATTATTTATCCATGTGGCATCATTTGGTGTTGCTGCAACACCTGCCCCATCGCCACTGCCACCGCCTGCGTTAGAAGTGCCTTCGCCCCAGTTACTGGTAAGTTTATGCAGGTTTACGTCATCTGCCTGGGGGCGGCTAAGGTTACAGTTTAAAGTAAGTGATACTGATGTTATTGTAGCTCCGGCAGGAACGGCCGCAGCAATATCAAATTTAATTAATCCACGCCTTGGGCTACCGCCACCGTTAGTACCGCTAAAAATATTTTGTCCAATTGCATTACTGTTGGCATTGGGTATTTGATAAATACTGTTATCTGCTGCTGCTGCCAGTGTAATGGTTACCTGTGCAACTCCATCCATGAAAAAATGTGCTGTTAAAAAAAATAGAATCGTTTTCTTCATACATTTTTTTGTATAAATATTATTAAATATGCTGCCTAATTTGCAAGTTCAACAACATCGTACTGCACTAAAAACATTTCATCTCGTTCACCCTCGCCGTATATAATTTTTTTTGCCGGCAAAATGGTAAGGCTTGCGTTTCCTTCGGAGTTATTATATGATGTAACAGCAAAAATCCTGCTGCCTTTTGATAACTTAACCGGTGTTGTAAAATCATATTTTTTACGCCAGTGTGCATCCCATCTTGGAATATTTAAAATATCTGTTCTTCGACCTGTTACACTGTCAATGGCATAAATTTCCCAACTGGTACAGGCATTTTGCCCCATGGGCATTATACTGTGTATTTCTATTAGTTTTTGCAAAGAAACCGTTGCATAAAAATTTCTTTTTTCATCTGCATTAATTACAAACGGGCCGTTTGTAATTGAACCTGGCGTAAATAATATGCTGGAGTTAATAAACTTACTGCTATCTGGTTTTTTACACAATTTTATTTTTACGTAAGAGGAATCTTTTTGAGCAGTAGCCGATGCAGCATAAAAAATATGCAGTATTATATGGCTTTTTGCAGAAATTTTTTTTAGATATGGTTTATTGTAAAATGTTGCCCCGTGCATATCTGCTGTCCATTGGTACCAATTGTACTGATGTGGTATAAAATTTAATCCTACCGGACTGTAATACCCGTAATTTAAATCATAGCTGTCGTATTGTGCCGCTTTGCCTGATGTATCTATTGATATACTGCAACTTTTTACAATTTTTTTATTGCCGGGTACAAATTCAATGGCCTCTGCAAATACATCTTCCTTTAAATTAACCGGAATAACAAATACCTGGGCCCTTTCGGTAAAATTTTCTTTTTGTGCAAATGACTGCTTCATTGCAAAAACTAAATCGGGTTTATTTATTGCTGTTGTTTTAACCTGTTCGTTTACGTTTTGTTTTGCTGATGGCTTTCCCTGTATCAGTCCGCTGTCAATCCAGTTTTTTATAAGTTTTACTTCGGCAATGCTTAAGGTGCTGGTGTTTTTTATATGGTTATAACCCTGCTCGGCTTTCCATGGCGGCATTATATTATTTTGTGTAACATAGCCAATCATTTTAGCGTAGGCACTTACATTTTTATAATCTGTTAAAGGCATGGTGCCAATATTATTTCCGTTGTGGCAGGGCATGCAATGTGTTTGCAGCAGGGGTTTTATATGGGTGTTATAATCTATTACGGATTGTGCAGTACAACATACAACAGCAAATAAGGTACAAAAAAGTAAAAATAATTTCAATCCTTTATTGTTTTTTATTGAAGGTAATGTAACAGCCCACTGCAGGCTTCCACGGAACAGGTACTTGCTTTTGTGCGGTAATTAAAGCCAGCGCATCGGCTAAATCATTATTACTGTAAATATGCCTTCGTTTACCCGGTGCTAAATAAGCATCATTTATCCTTCCTCTGTATAATACACTATCTGCTTCGTTGGTAACCACAACTTCGGGGGTAATTTTTGCACCCAGTTTTTTAGTTAGTGTTTGTTTTGCATCTACAGTAATAAAAAAATTAGTGAGTTTATTTTTTGTTTTAAAATTACCTGCCGTTTTACCTGTACTGCTTTTTAAAGGAAACACAAGATAAAAATCTGCATTGTTTACATAACTGTCTGATATGGTTGCCAGTGATTTTGTCATGTAAATACAAATAGGGCATTCTTCTGCGGCAAATACATATACTTTTATATTTTTTGTTTGTGCAAAGCTGGTTGCCGAAACAAAAAAGAATATAAAAGTTGATAAAAATTTCGTTTTATTATTGAATAATTGCTGCGCCATTTACTACTTTGAATGTAATTTTTTTTGTTGTGATAATTGATGTTGGATTTATCTCTTCGTGAGTACCATTACTAACAATATAAATTGTGGTGCCGTCTGTTGCAGCATTTACCGCTTCGGCAAGTGTATTATAAGGAAATAATGCACTTCCAAATTCTAAACCCACATGATTTTTATCTACATACAACCGCCTTGTTACAATAAACTGTTTCATCATACCGGCATCTTCGTGTGCAGTTATATGGCAGTGATACATATAGGGCACATCTCCCCAAAAATCATCAAACTTAGTAATGAACCTAACCGTTTCTTTAGGGCCTACATATACTACATCTTTACGCCCCAGTTCGCTGGCCGTTAGTGCAATTAAATTATTTAAAGAATCTCTTCTGTCTAATACATAAAACTGTATATCGTGTATATGAAATGGATGATACATATTTACGGAGCCATGCAGTGTCCATATTTCGGTACTGTTAAGCGGAATTACATCATCAATAGTACCCAATGCAAAAGCTGTTGCGGCAGCAGGTACATTTGTTGTGCCAATTTTTGCACCTCCGCCCTGGCCTGCAAATAAAAATTTATTCCTTGTATTGGTTGCAGACGCTTCGGGTATTGGCGTAACAGTTGCCAATGTTACAGGTATAGTTGTAACAGGCACCGGCGTAGTAGTTGCTGCCACAACATTAAAATTTAATACACTAAAAATTGCGCCGTTTAAGGGGTTGGGTGTATAATTTGGTGTAGACGGGCCACCAACATCAATCCATGCAGTGGTGGCACCCCATGTACCGGTTGGTAACTCATTAGCATAACTTACTAAACTTAAACTGGTACCCACCAAATAGGGAGCAAAATTTATGGCTATTTCGGCTCTTTCGCCTGGGGCTAAACGCACCCGTGTAACTAATTGCCTGTTGGCCAGTAATCCGCCATCGCTGCCAATTTGATAAAAAGAAGCATTGTTGGAAAGCCCAAGCCTGAAAACCCTTTGAGCCGATCCATTTAATATTCTGAACCGCACATATTGCCTTGGTGCATTTAACCTGGCATTTCTTACACCATTAGTAAGCATGGTGCTGTCACGGTTGCCGGCAGGGTTACCAGCTGTGAAATATTGAATTTTTCCACTAAGTAATATTTCTTTTGTTTGCAGGATAAGCGGAAAATCATCCACACCATAAGTTCTTGGTAAATTCAATGCTGCTTCTTCGGCATCTTTTACAATTATCATTCCTGCCAAACCTAACGTAACATGCTTGGAAGTAGAATCATGCAAATGCGGATGATACCAGTAAGAGCTGGCTTTATCCAGTACAGTAAAAGAGGGTGTCCAGGTAGTATTGGGCTGTATTACTGTGTGTGGACCGCCATCATTTTCTGCCGCTACATGAAAGCCATGCCAGTGCACTGTAGTTTCTTCTCCTATACTATTAGTAACGTTAAGCGATACTTGCTGTCCGGCATTCATTATTAAAGTAGGGCCCAGCAGGTTTCCGTTAAACCCCATAGTAGCACTGTTTCTTCCCGGAAAAAACTGGTACGTGCCATGCTGCATGTTTAAATTATATACCGGCCCGTTTAACACTGGTGGTACAGGTAAGGGTGTAAACTGTGCAAAACATATTGCTGAACAAAATATTAAAAGGGAAAAGGATAATATTATACGTTTAATATTCATTGTAAATGATTTTAGTAAATGAATATTGTTGTTATTGTAAATTAACGAGTACCAGTACATAACCTGTTTTTGGATCAGCCTTACCCATGGCCTTACCAATTATTGCGCCTTGAGTATCCGTAAAATTGGTTACTTTTTTTGCAACTCCTTTTACTGATGATGAAGTAAGAAAATCGCCGGCATTAATTTCTCCGCCTTCTTTATTGGTTAATACATACACCCTGCCGGCTAACGCTACAGGATATTCGCCATCGGCAATGGTACCCTGCTGGCTCATCAGCATACCTGCTTTAATACCATTGGCCCCACTAATTATCCCCACAATTTTTTTATCATTTGCTGCATCTGTAATTTTTAATTTGCCTTCGTTGTTTTCATCAATAGAAACCAGCATACCGGGCTTTACTTCAGTACTGTTATATTTATTTACAGAAAAATGTTCGGCTAAATCGGAGCCGCCATTTATTTGCAGTTCCCTTGTAATTATTCTTCCATCACCATCACCAAAGTCGGCATCTAATTCAATAGTTACCTGCCCGGCAGCGTTATACAACCATACCGAAGCGCCATCAACACCACTTTCAGTTGGTCTCATGGCTATAGTTCTTTGCCCTGTGCCGGGGTTTTCTGCATATATTGGCCCGCTGGTAGAGTTACCGCCTTCTGCATAAAAATATACTGACCGGTTTGTAGTTGTTGTACCGGCACCGGTAAAGGTCAGTGCACTTTTGCCAAAGGCATTATAGCCAATTTTACCAGCATTAGCTTCTTTACCGGCAACACCTCCGCCAAATTCCATAAGGTTTAAGCCAACTACTTGTGAGGTGCCATCTGCTGTAATACTAAAACGTGGAGTTGCCTGTGTACCAAGGTGTAATTTTCCGGTAGCATTACCGGCTCCTGTACTAAAATCAACATCTTCGGCTGCACCGGAATACGAACCCCAATAACCCCGGTACAAATCGTTTTCGTAAATACCTACAAACATTTGGTTTCCGCCATTAAAATTGGCTAAATTAAAGTTAGCAGTTGACTTAACATCTAACTTACTTAAAGGCGTTAAATCTCCAATACCAACCCTGCCAAGTGAATCTAAAACCATATTGGTTACTCCTGCCCTTGTTCTAAAATCGAAACCTTTTGGTACAAAAGCGCTGTTAAAAGATATTGCACCGGCAAAATTATTGCTGTTTAACCCAAAATGTATTGAGCTGGTATTGGCATCGGGGCTTAATAAACTTAAAGCCACATCTCCACTGTTTTCAATTGTGGCAGCGGCGTTTCCAAAAGGTAATACTCCTCCAGCACCACTTCCTCTTCTTACATGCAGGAGCGTATTGGGAGTTGTTGTACCCACACCAACAAAGCCAGAATTATTTTTAAAAATATTAGAGCCGTTTCTGGTCCAGGTATTATCAACATCTTCTGTTAATGCAACCGACTTCCAGGCTCCTGCCTCATAATAAAATAACTGACCTCTTTCCGAATTATATACCATTAAGCCTTGTGCAGGGGCAACAATGTCAGTCATTTGAGTAGTAGTCATTTTGGGGATTAGCACACCTTTTGTTGTAGATTGTATTTCTAACTGTGCACTCAGGTCGGGGGTAAATGCTGTTGTTCCTATACCAACACTTTGTGCTGTACCGGCTAAACATATAATAATTAACAGCGGCAGTAATGTGGCTTTTTTCATTGTGGTGCAGTTTGTTTTTTATAAAATTACAGTTTAGAGGGTCTAAATACAATACCCCATTCAGGTAATTTTTGTCAAATTATTCAACGGTCGGTCTCAACTATCCAACGGTTAATCATAAACTGTTTATTTACCAACCTTGCTTTTTATTACCTTTGCAATTCTTTAATTTCTTGATTAATAATGGCATTTAAAATGCCTTCTTCTTTTATGATTTATAATTTTAACGCAGGCCCGTCTATTTTACCTAAAACAGTTTTTGAAGAAGCTTCTAACGCAATATTAGACTATAACGGTACCGGTTTATCTATTTTAGAACTTGGGCACCGCACCCCCACATTTCAGGCAGTAATGGATGAGGCAAGAGCATTGCTTGCAGCATTAATGCAGTTAGATAACGACCATGAAGTATTGTTTTTGCATGGTGGTGCCAGCACACAATTTATGCAGGTGCCAATGAATTTGCTTGATGATAAAGAAACCGCGGCTTATTCTGATACCGGTGTATGGAGCAGCAAAGCCATTAAAGAAGCCAAACTTTTTGGTAAGGCCGAAATTGTTTGCAGCGGCAAAGAAAATAATTATACCAGCATACCAAAAGATTTTGCAGTACCTAACGATGCAAAATATTTTCACATCACCACCAACAATACCATTTACGGCAGCCAGTGGCAAAAAATACCCAACACCAGTAATGTTTTAGTTGCCGATATGAGCAGCGATATTTTAAGCCGTACAATGGATTTTAATTCGTTTGGATTAATTTATGCTGGTGCACAAAAAAATATTGGCGCAGCAGGTGTAAATGTGGTGGTGGTAAATAAAAATATTTTAGGTAAAGTAAAACGTGCTATCCCCACAATAATGGATTACCGCAACCATATTAAAGAAGGCAGCATGTTAAATACACCTCCGGTATTTGCGGTGTATGTTTGCCTGCTTACCTTACGCTGGTTAAAAGCACAGGGTGGCGTAGCCGCAATTGAAAAAATTAACGATGCAAAAGCCGCAATGCTGTACAACGAAATTGATACTAACCCATTATTTAAAGGTACTATCGCAACAGACGACAGAAGTAAAATGAATGTTTGTTTTGTAATGCATAATCCTGCTTTAGAAGAACCTTTTTTAAGCTTTGCAAAACAAAATGGTATTGTGGGTATTAAAGGCCATCGTTTATCTGGTGGTTTCAGGGCATCTTTATATAATGCATTGCCATTAAGCAGTGTAAAGGTACTTGTGGAAGTAATGAAATCTTTTACAGCAAAAAATGGATAAGGTTTGCTTATGAAAAAAATTATTTGTCTGGTTTTTACTTTTGCATTTTTTAAAAATACATTTTGCCAGGATGTAATTATTAATGGCAGCAACAAATACCGTTTACTTACCTGGAGTGATTTTAGCGGTAAGCCCGATAAAAATTCTCCGTACCAGGCCAATACTTATTGGGGATTAAATTACAGTTTTAAAGGAGTAGATTTTATTGGTGATACTATTAAGCTTAAAGGATTTTCGGCAACACTTACATTTAATGAAAAAAAGTCGTGGGTAAAAGAAGGCTCACAAACCAACAGTTTATTAAAACATGAGCAGGGGCATTTTGATATTGGTTTAATTTGCCAAAAAGAATTTATCAGCTCTATTAACAATACTATTTTTTTTAAAGCTGGCTTAAACGAAAAGGTACAATCAATTTTTACCGGCATCATGAAAAAATATCATGCAATGCAGTTAAAATATGATGAAGAAACCGACCACAGTAAAAACCGGCAAAACCAGGAGAAATGGAATGAAGTTATTGCTAAATCATTACAGTAAAAACAACTAACCGCATTTTAAACTCATCAATAATAAATACACTAATTTTAACCTTGCCTAACAGATAATTATAATGATAACAATAGCACCCTTTAAAGCACTACGGCCCGAAGCACAATTTGCAAAACAGGTAGCAAGCCGACCTTACGATGTATTAAACAGTAAAGAAGCAAAAATAGAAGCGCAGGGTAACCCGGCCAGTTTTTTACACATTACCAAAAGCGAAATTGATTTACCCGAAGATGTGGATATCCATGCCCAAAAAGTTTATGATACCGCAAAACAAAATTTAGATGCCTTTACCAGCCGCAATATTTTGTTTAGAGAAAGTAAACCCTGCTACTATATTTATCAGCTTGTAATGAATGGTAAAAGCCAAACCGGTTTGGTATGTGGCAGCAGCGTTGATGATTACGAAAATGACTTAATAAAAAAACACGAATTTACCAGGCCCGAAAAAGAGCAGGACAGAATTAACCATATAAAAACTACGGGTGCACAAACAGGCAATGTTTTTTTAGCGTACAAAAATGTTGATGCTATCGATTCACTAATTACCGATTGGAAAAAAGACCGCAGCCCGGTATATGATTTTATTGCAGATGATAATATACAACACAGTATCTGGACGATTAATGATGCCAGCACTATTACCCGTGTTACCGAATTGTTTAAAACAGAAGTGCCCGTTACTTATATTGCCGACGGCCATCACCGTGCCGCTTCGGCAGCTAAAGTACGCAAAGCATTAGGCCCTGCTGCAATGGAAGGTGCCGATTATTTTTTAACTACCCTGTTTCCTTCCAATCAACTGCACATTATGGATTATAACCGTGTGGTAAAGGATTTAAATGGTTTAACAGAAGAAGAGTTTTTACAAAAAATAAAAGTAAATTTTACTGCAGAAAAAATAAACGAAGCGCTGGCACCTGCACAATTGCATGAGTTTGGTATGTACTTAAATAATCAATGGTATAAATTAATTGCTAAAGAAAATACATACACTACCGATCCTATTGGTATTTTAGATATCAGCATATTGAGTAATAATATACTGGACCCTATTTTAAATATTAAAGACCAGCGTACCGATAAAAAAATTGATTTTGTTGGCGGCATACGGGGATTAAGCGAACTTGAAAAAAGGGTAAACAGCGGCGAAATGGCGGTGGCATTCAGTTTACACCCGGTAACCATTCAGCAGTTATTTGATATTGCCGACAGTGGTAATGTAATGCCCCCCAAAAGCACCTGGTTTGAACCGAAATTAAGAGATGGTTTGCTTACACATTTAATAGATGCAGCAGAAGCCTGATTTATTCATTAACTTTTTGTGTATTTATTTTAGCCATAACTTTAATAAATGATGAAGAACCTTTTTCTTTCTATTGTTATTGTATTTACTGCATTAGCAGCCACCGCACAGGATGCCGCACAGCTCCACCAAACTGCCCGTGAGTTTATGCGCCAGGGAGATTATGCCAATGCTATTTTAGTTTTAAACAGGGCAGTAAAGTTGGATGAAAAAAATATTGAAATAGCTAAAGACCTCGGCCTCAATTATTATTTTGCAAAAGAGTATAATAAAGCGCTTGAAATATATAAACCTATTTTAGACAGGCCCGATGCTGATGACCAATGTTTTCAAATAGCCGGCGATATTTATCTGGCATTAGATAATCCTAAAGAATGTGAAAAAGTTTACCGCAGGGGATTAAAACAATTTCCTAACAGCGGCCCTTTATACAATGAGTTAGGCGAATTGCTGTGGGCACAAAAAGATTACAGTGCCATTAAACAATGGGAAAAAGGAATTGAAACCGACCCTGGTTTTTCAAAAAATTATTATAATGCCTGCAAACATTATTATTTTACTACCGATAAAACATGGAGCATTTTATATGGCGAAATATTTTTAAACATCGAGCCCTCCAGCCCTGCTGCTCCCGAAGTAAAAAATATTTTATTAGAGAGTTATAAAAAATTATTTGCAGATGCTGATCTTGAAAAAAATAATACCGAAAAAAATAGTTTTGTGCAGGCCTTTTTACAAACTATGAATAAGCAAAGCATTTTAGCTTCTAGCGGTATTAATACTTAATCGCTAACTATGATAAGAACCCGTTTTATATTAGACTGGTTTAACGATTTTGGCAATAAATTTCCTTTTAAACTTTTTGAATTACAGCGCCAGCTTTTACAGGAAGGCATGTTTGAAGCCTACAACCAATGGATATTTACTGCTGCGCAAAATTTGCCAGCCTATCAAAACTGGATTACAATAAATGCCGCAGAATACAACGAACTCAACCGTTTTCAAAAAGGAAGGATATTTAAAATCCCTGCCGGGCAGTTCTATCATAAAACACCACAGTGATTTTAATATTTTTTTTCATTATCTTGTTTCAAATTATTTTTTATGGAAGAGCAAAAAGATGAAAAACTGTGGAAGCTTGCCAAACAACGGGCCGGTTTTCAGGACAGTCTTATAAGTTTTGTGGTTATTTCTGTTATTTGCTGGGCAGTGTGGTTTTTTACACAGGGCCGCCATGGATTTAACCGGGGAACACCCTGGCCGCTATGGGTAATGTTTGGTTTGGGTATTGGCTTTAGTTTTAAAATTTATTAAAGCTTATAAAACCGATAACGATACTATGGCAGAAAGAGAATATGAGAAATTGAAAAATCAGGGTAAATAAAATTTACTGCGCCAGTATATTTATTTTACTGCACCAGTAATAAGATTGCTTCAGAAATTTTAAGGTTAAAAGATTGCTTATGAATGAAAATTCCAGAATATTTGATTCCATCGCATACCAGTTAAACAGGTTTCCAAAAAAGATATGTTTGCCGCCAAAGAAAATGGCGAATGGAAAACCTACAGTACAGGCGAAGTAAAAGATTTGGTAAACAAATTAAGCGCCGGCCTTTTACAACTGGGTGTAAGCGGCAATGATATGACGATAGAAAACCAGGATAAAATTGCACTGGTTTCAAAAAACAGGCCCGAGTGGTTAATGCTTGATATGGCCTGCCAGCAAATTGGCGCAGCACTTTGCCCCATTTACCCCACCACAAATATTAACGAGCTGGAATTTATTTTTAACGATGCTTCGGTAAAATATGTTTTCATAAGCGGCCAGGATATTTTAGATAAAGTAAATAATATCCGTAACCGTGTACCCACTTTAAAAACGTTTACAGTTTTGATGAATTGCCCGGTGTGGATTACTGGACAAAAATTACTGACGTTGTAACTGCTGAAAATTTAGTGAAATTAGAAGATGTAAAATCTTCTATTCTGCCAGAACATTGCGCTACAATCATTTACACTTCCGGCACTACGGGTACGCCAAAAGGTGTAATGCTTAGCCATAAAAATATTGTAACCAATGTTATTAATGCAAAAAATACTTTTCCTTTTGAGGATAACCCTGGGGCTAAAGCATTAAGTTTTTTGCCGCTCAATCATATTTTTGAAAGCATGGTTTCATACATCTATATCACCAGCGGCATATCTATTTATTATGCCGAAAGTTTAGAAACCATTGCCGAAAATTTAAGAGAAGTAAAACCTAATTTATTTACCACTGTGCCAAGGCTGCTGGAAAAAGTGTATGAAAAAATTATGGAAAAGGGATGCTGAGTTTAACTGGTGTAAAAAGAAAATTGTTTGATTGGGCAGTAGACTTAGGCAGCAAATATGATAGTTTAAAAAGCGGCGGCGCTATGGTACAACATGCAATTGGCATTAGCCAATAAAATTATTTTTAGTAAATGGAGAGAGGCGTTTGGGTGGTAATATTGAATGCATTATTACCGGCGGTGCTGCCTGCCAGGTAAGATTGTTAAGGGTTTTTAATGCAGCACAAATTCCTATTTATCGAAGGCTATGGCCCTACAGAAAACAGCCCGGTAATAAGTGTAAACTGCCGCAAAAAAGGTGGAACAAAATTTGGCACTGTGGGTTTAGTAATTGAAGGGCAGGAAGTAAAGCTAGAAGCCGATGGAGAAATTTGTGTAAAAGGCCCCAGTGTAATGATGGGTTATTACAAACGCCCCGACCTTACAGCCGAAACAATTATTGATGGCTGGCTGCATACGGGTGATATTGGTGTTTTTGAAGATAGTAAATATTTAAAAATTACCGACCGAAAAAAAGAATTATTTAAAACAAGTGGCGGTAAATATGTGGCACCTCAGCCTATTGAAAATAAAATGAAAGAAACGCCCTTTTGTAGAGCAGATGATGATTGTGGGTGCCGAACAAAAATTTGTGGGTGCTTTAATTGTACCCTCGGTACCTAATTTAAAAGAATGGATGCAGCACAAGGGAATTAAATTTACTACTATTGAAGATGCAGTACATAATCCCAAAGTTTTAGACCTCTACAGTGAACTGATTGACTCTTTCAATAAATTTTTTAACCATGTAGAGCAGGTTAAAAAGTTTGAACTGCTGCCCCACGAATGGACCATTGACAGCGGCGAACTAACCCCTACTTTAAAATTGAAACGAAAAGTGATTATGGAAAAATATAAAGATGCTTTTGAAAGAATTTATAATTA
>CAVUIP010000017.1:0-679694 GCA_963741535.1 uncultured Chitinophagaceae bacterium | reverse complement strand
ATCCTCACCGGCGGCTGCTCCGATCCAGCTTGGCGCCCATGCTCTGTTCTGCGCGTCCACGCGGGAGCCGGGACACCATCGTCGACTTCGTCCGCTCCCGCAAGTCAATAGTCCTCCGCCTTCGATGGATACCGCCCAGCCGCAAAACTCACCCTCGTCCTTGCATGATTGGTGGGCTCGAATTGGTGAAGGTTCGAGTTGATCCCCTGAGGGTGGCCACCCTCAGGGGATCGGGCGGGCGGGATCGTCCTCGTCCCCGGCTCAGAACCGCGGCTCAGCTTGATCCGTCCGCCCTTCGCGCTTGTCCTGAACAGATGATGGGGAGCAAGTCCCGCATGCAAGGTAAGGTTTCGCCCGAACGAAGCGCTGCGACTGGAAGTCTACGTCGGCATCGACGTCTGTAAAGGGTGGCTCGATGTCTACCTCCATCCCATTGGCCAAGGTTTCCGCGTTGCCAACGACCGTATCGGGCTCAAACGCCTGAAGCGGGAGCTGGCCCTGCATGAGGTTGCGCTCGTGGCGGTGGAGGCGACGGGCAAGTTCCACCGCCTGGTGCAGCGGCATCTGCATGCGGCAGGCCTCGCGGTCGCCGTCACCAACCCGCTGCGTTCGCGTTTGTTCTGCGAGGCCATCGGCCAGCTCGCCAAGACCGACGCGATCGATGCGCGTTTGCTCGCCATCATGGCCGAAAGCCTCAACCCCCGTGCCACACCGCCGCCGCCCGAGATCGTCGAGGAGCTGCAGGAGATCGTGCGCGCGCGTGCTGCCGCGGTCGAGGATCGCACCGCCCTCCTCAACCAGAAGGCCGCGGCCCGCGTCGGTCTATTGAAGAGCGAGCTTGCCCGCCGCATCGCGGCGATCGAACGCTGCCTCGTCCGCCTCGAGAAGGCCATTCAAGCCATCATCGCACGCGACACGATGCTGGCCCGCCGCTTCAAGATCCTGCTCTCGATCCCCGGCATCGGGCCCATCGCCGCCGTTGGCATGCTCGCCGGCCTC
Organism: uncultured Chitinophagaceae bacterium; assembly: GCA_963741535.1. Taxonomy (GTDB): domain Bacteria; phylum Bacteroidota; class Bacteroidia; order Chitinophagales; family Chitinophagaceae; genus Ferruginibacter. The sequence continues at coordinate 678,695 of CAVUIP010000017.1, read as the reverse complement.
GCCGAAATGGGCGCCCGCTCGGGCAAGGAAATCGCCATGCTCAGCGGTCTTGCGCCGGTGGCCTGCGACAGCGGCGAGACGAACGGGCAGCGCCGCATTCGGGGCGGGCGCTCCCATGTCCGCACCGCCATCTACTTCGCCGCCCTCTCTGCGTCCCGCTACAATCCCGACCTGGCCCGCGTCTATCGGCGCCTCATTGCCGCTGGCAAGAAACCCAAAGTGGCCCTCATCGCCGTCATGCGAAAGCTCGTCGTGCTCGCCAATACCCTCGTCCGCCAGGACCGCCTGTGGCAGCCAAATCCAGCTTGACCCAAATCACAGATGCTGAGCCTGTCGAAGGACGGCTGCACGCACCGATGCCGTGGTTCGACCCCCGGAACGAGTTCGAGGGCAGGCAAGCTCACCACTAGGATGGCAGTCTGCGAGGCCACCTACCCAAAAAGACTCTAACGCGCGTGGCCGTGCACTCACTTCCCGCCAAGCGAACTCTTCTGCCCGCCCGGCCCGTCCTTCACCGCCGGCGCGCCGCGCAGATGCGTCAGCAGCGCCGCCGAGGGCCAGCAATCCACCCGCAGCCGGCTGGCTTCCTGGTAGGCGCCGATCAGCGCGCGCGTGTTCATGCCCGCCTTGCCGTCGATCTTGCTGATCGCCGTAGCCGCGCGCCTGCAGGCGCTGCTGGATCTCCGCGATACCGCTCGCGGAAAGCTGCACCACCTTGCCCCAGGACGCGCCGAACGCCTCCGCCCCCCGCGATGCGATCGGCGAGGTTGCCGACGAACACGGCGTAGAGATCCGACATGTTGTAGCGCTTGATCACCATGTAGTTCTCGAATGCCAGGAACGCGGGCCCAAGCGCCCCGCCCGGCGTCAGCACGAAGGCCTCCGTGTCGAGCAGATGATCGGGGGCAACCCAGCTGCCCCCGCGCCCGCGCGATCCCCAGCTTGGCCCATTCGCGCAACCCTTGCGCGCATGCGGTGGCCCCTCCAGCTCGCACGTCTTGCCCGCGGGCAGCTTCACCTCGAAGCCCCACGGCTGCTCCGTGCCTCCAGCCCTTGTCGCGCAACCCCCTGCCGGTGGAGGCGAGCGCGTCGGGCACGGAGTTCCAGATGTCCCTGCGCCCGTCGCCGTCGAGATCATACGCCACCGAGTAGTATTGCGACGGCATGAACTGCGTCCAGCCCCATCGCCCCCGCCCCACGACGAGGTCAGGTTCTCGCGCGTGCGGATGCCGTCCTCCAGCAGCTTCAGCGCGAACACCAGCTCGTTGCGGAACAGCTCCTTGCGCCGCCCCAGGTAGGCCTGCGTCGCCAGTGCCCGTATTGCGTAATGCGTCGCCTTGTGACGGCCGAATGCCGTCTCGCGTCCCCAGATGGCCAGCACGTACTGGCGCGGCACGCCGATCTTCTGTTCGATCTTATCGAGCACGGCGCGATGCTCCGCCGCCAGCTTCCGCCCCTGCTCGGCGAGCCTGGCGAGATAGGCCGCGTCGATGTACTCCGCCGGCGTCTTGGTGAACTCGGCCTGCCCCTTGACGTCACCCTCGGTTTTGCCCGGCAGCACCAGGTCCGGCAACGACAGGTCCGCCTCCACCCCGCGAACGCCTTGTCGAACGTGGTTCGCGACACGCCCTTGTCCCGCGCCTCCGGCCACACGCCCTCCACGCACGCGCGGAACGCGTCTTTCCCTTGCGCGTTCGCGGTCGACCCGGCCGCGATAAGCGCAAGCCAAAGCAGCGCCGCCAGCATCCTCCACCCGTCACGCCTGCTCGCTGCGCGCGCGTCCACTCCGGTTCCCTTCGGTCCGCCGTTCATGCTGCGGCAGCATAGGCGATTCTGCGCCGACATTTGGGCCGATCCGGTTGTTGCTCCAAGGCCTTGGCTGCTATAGGCCACTCCGGCGCAGCCGTCAGCACGGGATCACGCAGCATGAGCACGTCAAGCACGCAGGGCGGCCCCTTGGCCGGCATCAAGATCATCGAGATCGCCGGCATCGGCCCCGGGCCGCGTTCGCATCGATGCTGGCCGACATGGGCGCCGAGATCCTCCGCATCGACCGCCCCAGCCCACGGTCTCGGCTTCGAGTTCGCCGACCCGGCGGCGGACCTGCGGAGCCGCGGCCGCCGGCTCCGTCGCATCGACCTGAAGCATCCCGAGGGGCATGGCGACTGTCCTCGCCTGGCCGAGCAAGCCGACGCCCTGTTCGAGGCGTTTCGCCCGGGCGTCATGGAGCGCCTGGGCCTCGGTCCCGATCTGCCTCGAGCGCAACCCGCGCCTCGTCTATGGCCGCATGACGGGTTGGGGCCAGCAGGGTCCGCTTGCCCAGGCCGCGGGCCACGACATCAATTATATCTCGCTTTCGGGCGTCCTGCACGCGATCGGCCCGCGGGGCATCCCGTTCCACCGCTCAACGTCGTCGGCGACATGGGCGGCGGCGCGATGTTCCTGCTCGCCGGACTGCTCTCGGCCTTCTCGAGGCGCAGACGTCCGGCTTGGCCAGGTCGTCGACGTCGCCATGACCGAGGGCTCGGCCTATCTTGCGCTGGCCTGCTTCGGCCTCGCCGCTGTCGGCGATGGTCCGACCAGCGCGAGGCAATTTCTCGACGGCGGCGCACCCTTCTGGCGATGCTATAGAGACCAGCGACGGCAAGTACATCTCGGTTGGCGCAGTCGAAGCCGAAGTTCTATGCCGATCCTACTCCGAACGCTCGGCCTCGATCCCGCCTCCCTGCCGGAGCAGTTCGATCAGACGCAATGGCCGGCCATGTGCGAGCGCTTCGCCGCGGACTTCAAGCCGAAGACGCGCCAGGAGTGGTGCGCGCTCATCGAAGGCACGGACATCTGTTTCGCCCCCGTGCTCTGCTTCGCGAAGCCCCGCAGCACTTCCACAACCGCGCGCGCCAGCTTCGTCGAGGTCGACGGCATCGTGCAGCCGGGCCCCGCCCCGCGCTTCAGCCGCACGCCCTCCAGCGTCAAGTTCGGCCCGCCCGCGTTCGGCGCCCACACCGAGGAAACCTTGAAGGCCTGGGGCTTTTCGCCCGATGAGGTCGATACGCTCGCAGCCGAAAAGGCCATCGGCCGACAGGCCCGCACCTGAGACTGTGCGATATATTCTCGAGGCGACTTGCCCTAGGGCCCTTCCGTCTTTTATGGAATGAGCAAGCCTCAGGCTCACCTTCGTCCTGAGCCTGTCGAAGGACGGCTACACACGCTGGTGCCGTGGTTCGACAAGCTCACCACTGGGTCGGCGCAGGCTGCCTCCGAGGCCATCTCAGCGGAAGAACATTTCAATGACCAAGCGCATTCGCAAGGCCGTTTTCCCGGTGGCCGGCCTCGGCACGCGTTTCCTGCCCGCCACCAAGGCCATGCCCAAGGAAATGCTGACCGTCGTCGACCGCCCCGTGATCCAGCACGTGGTCGACGAGGCGCGCGCGGCCGGCATCGAGCACTTCATCTTCGTCACCGGCCGCAACAAGGGCGTTATCGAGGACCACTTCGACAGCCAGTTCGAGCTGGAGCACACGCTCGCCGCGCGCGGCAAGAAGGAGGAGCTCGACCAGCTGATCGCGCGAGCTGCCCGAGCGCCGGCCAGACCAGCTTCACGCGCCAGCAGGCGCCGCTCGGCCTCGGCCACGCGGTGTGGTGCGCGCGCGAGATCGTCGGCGACGAGCCCTTCGCGCTGCTGCTGCCCGACGTGCTGCACCACGCCGAGCAGCCCTGCATCGGCGAGATGATCGAGGCCTACGAGCCGAACCCCGGCAACTACATCGCGGTCGCGCCCGTGCCCGACGACCAGACGCATCAATACGGCATCGTCGGCGTCGAGGACGCCAAGGCCAAGGTCTCGCGCATCACGCAGATGGTGGAAAAACCGCAAGCCCGGCACGGCGCCCTCCAATCTGCACATCTCCGGCCGCTACATCCTGCAGCCCGAGATCTTCGACATCCTGGAGAAGGGCGAGCGCGGCGCCGGCGGCGAGATCCAGATCACCGACGCCATGATCCGGCTCGCCCAGCAGCAACCGTTCTTCGCCGTGCGCTTCGACGGCACCATCTACGACTGCGGCTCCAAGCTCGGCTTCCTCACCGCCAACGTCGCCTATGCTCTGGCCCGCCCCGACCTCGCCCCCGGCCTCAAAGCCGAGATCGCCAAGCTCGTGTAGGGCCGTCCACCGCTGCGTTCCCGGAAGCGGCGCTCCCGCGCCGCTATCCGGGATCTTTCCCGCCGGAACATTTCAAGTCGGTCGGTCGAATCCGAGGTCGCGTTGAAGGGCCCCGGATAGCGCGCGAGCGCGCTTCCGGGAATGCAAAGTGGAGATGAATGCAGGGTCTCAGAGCGGGCTAATCCAAGCTGCAGTCCCGCTTCGCCTTCTTCCGCGCGCGGACGCTGCGAGGTTGTCCGAACGCCCCTTCGTCCCCGGCCGCAGCGCACTGACTTGATCTCAGATCGAGTCCCGGGCGCGGGAGAGCCGGGGTCCTTACCCTTCGCCCACTCAACCACCCTTCGCCTTCTTCTGCGCGCGCACCGGCCGCGCCGCACCCTTCTTCCCCTCATTCAGCGCCACGGCGGCGCGAATGAGCGCCTTGAACGCCTTCTCGTCGATCTTGTCGCCCTCGCGGATATCGATGGCGCGCCGCACGTTGCCTTCGAGGCTGGCGTTGAACAGCCCCGCAGGGTCCTCCAGCGCGGCGCCCTTGGCGAAGGTCAGCTTCACGTCGCCCTTGTACGTCTCGCCGGTGCAGATGATGCCGCCGTGCTCCCACACCGGCACCCCCAGCATCCCGTTCGACGGCTTCCGCCACTTCACCTCCTCGACCACGCCGGGGTCCGCCTGCCTGATGAGCGCGCGCACCCGCGCCAGCGTCGCGCCGCGCCAGTCGCCGAGCGCCGCGATGCGGGCGTCGATCAGGTGGGAGGGGGAGGCTCCGCGGTTGCTTCCTTCGAGTTGGTCTTCTTCATGGTTGCTGTCCCTCGGCCGTCAACCCAGGTTGTCATTTCGGGCTTCGCCCGACCATCCCCCAACAGCGTGCTCCCCGCTCGCGGATTGCTGGATCCTCGGGACACTCGGAACAAGTCCGAGTGCAGGCAAGCCCGAGGATGACCGCGGGAAGCAGCTTTCGTGGTTCTTCTTCATGGCTACGGCAGGGCCTCGAAGGGATTGATGGTCTTCACGCCCAACGGCTTGAAATGGCGCTCATTCCTCGTGAGCAGGATCAAATCGTGAGCGTTGGCCGTCGCCGCGATGACGATGTCCGCAAATCCCGGCGACCGGCCCTTGGCACGAGCGCCGTCGGAGAGCGCACCGGCGATCCTCGCTTCCTGCAATCCGAAGGCGAGTATCCGCTCGCCATAGAGATGCAGCAGGGCATCGAGCCACGCGGACAGTCCCTCTGCCTTGCGGCCGCCTTCTCGCGACGCAGCTTGGCTATGCCGTCCTCGATTTCGGCAATCGTCACTGCCGAGAGATAGAGGCCAGCGGAATTCTCCTCCATCCACGACACCAGCGCGGACGGCGCGGCCTCCCAAACGGGCGAGCCGACGGAAACGATGTTGGTGTCGACGAGGTACAAGGCCTCAGCCGCCGAGCGGCGCATCGGCGATTTGCTCCGGCGCGGCACGTCGCCCTTCTCGATCGGGGCCGCCATCAGCAGGCGCGCCAGCGACGGCACGCGCGAGAGGCGCTCCCAGTCCTTCATCCCGAGAACGACGGCCTCGGGCTTGCCGTGGCGCGTGATGATCGAAGGCTTGCCCGCACGGCGTCATCGACGACCGCCGACAGGCTCGCCTTGGCATCCTTGAGTTGCAGCTCTTTCACCGCCGCCTCTCCGATATGACCATAGTGGTCATATATATGCGTTGCGCGTCGTGAATGCAAGCGGCCGGCCGACCACCCCGGGGTCGGCCTCGTGCATGAGCCTTGGACCACGCCCCCGCAATCCCCAGCCCCGCGATTCGAGCGCCGACCAGGTGGAGGGTGAGGCGATTACTTGTCGAGGGTTGTGCTCTTCTTCACGGTTGTTGTCGATTTCTTCTGCTGTCATCTGTCGCCCACCATCAGAGCCAAGCTGGCGAGTGAAGTCAGCCCGCAGATCGGGCACGCGCTTCATCATCATGTCGAAGTCGGTCACCACATGCAGCGGGTACTCATGTTGTTAGTGTTCCCAGCGAACTTTCTGCAACCGCGGCTCTAGCCAATCCACCAGCAACTCCGCCTGTCGAATTGCTTCGAACAGGGCATCGGCGACACGATCAGCTCCGAGCCGAGCCACGTCAAAGCGGAATTTCATCCTCGTCGGCGTTCTTCTCGTATTCCGAGACAAAGATGGGGTTTGGAAACCGCGCTCGCAAATTCTCCGGATGTTTGGCGGCCATTGAAGTGATCCTGCCGCCATGCTGGCTGGTGTTGCGTGCAAGTGCGATCTGTTCAATGAAATCCGCATCCGCGGGACACTGGGTCCAGTCAATACTGCACGCATTGGCGAAGCACGCTCTGTAGCCGTGCCAGTAGCCCTGCTTGAACTCAACCTTGAGGTGCTTTGCACACTGAATGCCGAGCAGTTTGTCCCACTCATTGAAATAGACCTTAAGTGACTCTGATAGCATCGAGATGGCGGTGCGCCCGACAACCTCGATTGAGGTTGCAGCGTTCGACCACTCACGCAAGAAGGGCGGCTCACCGCTATCGTCGAAGGGAGGGTTCTCGAACGGCGGCTCTCCAGATTCGATAAGGCGCTGCGTCGCGAGAAACCCCCTCACCGCATTGTCGTAGAAGTTGCCAATGAACTCTGTTCTCAACCTCAGAAAGGCAGCGACCTCCATAGCACTTCTCTACCGTACCATTTGACTGAGGGATATATAGCGCGTAGGGGCAGGTTAGCCGAAGGCGAACCCCGCCGTTCTTAGCGACAAAACGGCGGATTGCGCTTCGCTAATCCGCCCTACGCGCTTCGCTCCATGATCGGCTTACCTGGGCCCACACTGCCCGGAAACTGCCATCCCATGTGCGTTACGGTGTCTATGACGCTGCAAGCGAGTTCGGCGACATGCGCTTGTACTTTCTCCAGATACGCAATGTTTATCGCCGTATCGAACACCAGTTTCTGCCGATTGATAAATAGCGGCACGGATGCGCCGTCGGCATTTGGCGTTGGCCATGATCCGTGACAAAGGACGTTGCGGATGACAGTTGCTTTCTTGATGTTTTCAACCAGTTCGTCCACGTTCTTTGTCGTAGTAGCTGGATTAACGCGTGCGGCCGACCCGTAAGATTTTGCCAAGTTCCAAAGTTGTTCGGTCAACGCCCGCTCAAGCTGCGGTAGCCATGCTTGATAAGCCGCCTCGATCTCGTGCGCCCCATAGGTGCGAGTCGCCGTGAATGCGAAGATTGCCTTCCCCAGGACTTCCTCAAGAACCCATACGTTGCGATGGTGCGACCAAGCTGTTCCCAAAACAGTGGCGAACGTTGGTGGGTAGGGAACAACGGTGGTAATTTGTCCCGGGCGACAATAGAGGGGTTCACTTCATCTTCGCTCATCGGTCGGCTTGCCATTTGGGATTAACACCTCCCTCTTCCTGTTCATCCTCCCCGGCAACCGGCTTGCCTGCTTACCCGCAAATATCTAGCAGGCGAGGTTGGGTTGGCTTCGAAGGCCGTAACCCAACACCTTGCGGGGCACAATGTAGGTTGGGTTCGAGCTGACCCAACCTACTGTGCTCACATTCGCACTGATATCCGACGACCGACCGCGCATATCCCGCAATTTGCCGAACTCGAATTCTATATCTCTTTGCAAATGGACCCCAACCCGACCCCCGCACGTTAAACCACCAACCCGCCCCACCCCGGAATCCCCCCATGCCCAACACCGTCCGCCTGCACCGCGTCCTCACAACCACCCCCGAAAAAATCTACCGCGCCTTCGTCGAGGCCGACGCAGTGGCGCGGTGGCTGCCGCCGAACGGCTTTACCTGCACCGTGCATCACCTCGACGCGAAAGTCGGCGGCACTCACAAGATGTCGTTTCGCAATTTCACCACCGGCAACAGCCATTCGTTCGGCGGCAAGTACCTGGAGCTCCTGCCCGGCGAGCGCCTGCGCTACACGGACATATTCGACGATGCCAACCTGCACGCAGTGCGTAGGTTGGGTTAGGCCGAAGGCCGTAACCCAACACCGCGGGACACAACGCCATGTTGGGTTACGCGCTTTGCGCTAACCCAACCTACAGAGTCTGCGCTTCCTCTTCGCAATCGTCCCGCCGCGCGGCCCAAACCAGGATTGCGTCGAGCGCGGGACACAGCGCTCGTCCCCACTCCGTCAGGCCGTACTCCACCTTCGGCGGCACCTGGTGATGGACGATCCGCCTGACGACGCCATCCCGCTCCAGCTGGCGGAGCTGCTGGATCAGCATCTTCTGCGAGATCGCGGGAATGGCCCGCTCGAGTTCGGAGAACCGCTTCACGTCGCTGTCGAGCAGATGAAACAGGATGAGCAGCTTCCAGCGCCCTTCGAGAATCGCAAGCGTGCTGCTGACATCGGCAGCGGCAGTCACCGGCGTGTAGGGCGCACCGCTGCCGTCGACCTTACTTTTCGGTTGGTACCTTACTTTTTTGTCTGTTCTTGCCATTCCCGCAGGCTATGGCCATCTCAGCGTGCGAGCAAGAAGGAGATGCCGCGATGACCAAGCTTCCCGGTCCCATCAGCGACTACTACAGCGCAGAGAGCCGCAACGATTTCGACGCTCTCGCGCGCCTGTTCTCCGCACACTGCGTCGTTCGCGACGAAGGCCAAACCTTCAGCGGCCGAGCGGCCGTGTCCTCTTGGATGACGGACGCCAAGGCGAAATACAACCATCAGACGGAGGTGCTCGCCGCACGCCAGGACGGCGACGCCTGGATCGTCTCCGTCCGCGTCAGCGGCAGTTTCCCGAATTCACCGGTCACGCTCGAGCAGCGCTTCCGCCTTTCGGACAATAGCATCGCCGCCTTGGAGATCGGGTGACGGCAGGCGAGCGGCGCATCGTCGCCGATTGTTCGAGGTGGCACCCCTCACATCCTCACCCCCTCCAACCGCCTCGCCTGCTTCACCCACGCCACGAACTGCGCCTCGTCGAGCGGATCGTCCTCATGAATATCCAGATACCGCACCTCCTTCTGCTTGGACTCCCCCGGCGGCAGGGCCGCAGCGCCGCGCCGCGGAAGAACGCCACCTTCACGTACCGCGCAAAGCAGTGAAAGCTGAGGAACCACACGCCGTCCTCCACGCCATAGAACGGCGAGTTCCATTTCACCGCCTTCGCACGCCCGGCACGGCGCGCGCGATCAGCGCGTCGAGGCGGCGGCCGACGTCGCGCTTCCAACCCGGCATCGCCGCGATGTAGGCCTGCACGGGCGCGTCGCCATCGCCCTTCGCGATCTGCGGGTTGCCGCCCGAGAGAAGCTTCGGCTTCGCAACCTTGCCGGACCGCGACTTCGGCACCGCCTTGCGCGGCTTGCCCGCCTTCGCGTCGCCCCGCTTGCCGGGCGCCTTCTTCCCCATCTTCGTCACCTGCTTGGACTTCTTGCCCGCCATCGCTTTCTCCCGCCGAGACGCAATAACCAACCAGCAAAAATTGGCGCTTTTGCCGTCGCGCGTCCCAGCCTGCAGCTTGGCTGCATCCGCCCGCGATGCTAGCAAGGACTGTTGCCGTTTCCACACCCGGAGGCGGCCCGGCCCAAACGGTGCGCGCCCTTGATTTTCCCGACCGACCTCGCCTCCTTCCTCGAGCTGATCCGCCAGCACGGCGATGTCGCCTACAGCCTCATGTTCGGCTACGCCGCCGGCCACGCCCTGCTGTTCGGCCTGTTCGCCGGCTACGCGGCGAGCGCGGGCGCGTTCAACCTCGGCACGCTGATAGCAGTGTGCTGGCTCGGTACCTTCACGGGCGATGCGTGCGCTTCTGGATCGGGCGCAGGTTCGGCACCGGCTGGCTGCGCCGCTTTCCGCGCGTCCACCGCGCGACGACTGGCGGCCCAGCTCGCCGATCGCCACCACGTCTGGATGATCCTGCTGCACCGCTATCCGCACGGCATCCGCGGCGTCGCCGGCTTCGCCTACGGCATGTCGTCCCTGCCCTGGGCGACGTTCCTCGTGCTCAACTTCATCGCCGCCGGGATCTGGGCCTGCGTGGTGGTGCTCACCGGCTACGCTTTCGGCCAGGTGTCGGAGAAGGTCATGAACGACGCCTCCTCCAGCGTGGGCCTCCTGATGCTCGTCGCCTTCCTCGGCCTCTCCTGGTTTCTGAGCAAGCGGCTGGAACGCGCCATCGAGCGGGTGTAACGGTTTCCCGTCAATCCCTCGAGGCAACTCGCGCCAACCCAGTGGTGAGCCTGTCGAACCACGGCATTGGTATGCGCGGCCCGTCCTTCGACACGCTCAGGACGTGGGTGAGTCTTTGGCTTCTCGAACCCATCAAAGGCGATGAACCTTGGGGAGAAAGCCCCCCAAACAAAAACTCCCCCGGCCATCGGCCGAGGGAGTCGAATCTCACGTCGCAACGCTTGCCCGTATCAGCCCTGCGGCTGGGGCGCGGGGCCTTGCGGCTCGGCCGCCGGCGGAGGATCGCTCGGGCGATTGCGCCGCTCGTTCATGAACTCGTCGAACTCCTCGCGGTCCTTGGCCATGCGCAGCCGCTCCAGGAAATCGCGGAACTCGTTGGCTTCCCCCTCCAGCCTGCGCAGCGCCTCGTCGCGGTACTCGTCGAACGCGCGGTTGCCGGTGGGGCGGAGGCCGCCGCGGTGATGCCGCCCCAGCGCTGCATGTGCCGCTCCCAGCGCTCGCGCTTGCGCTCCCAGCGCTCGGCTCGCCCGGTCGCGCCAGTGCTGCATGTTGCCGTATCTCGATGAGCATCCCATCCGTCCACTCCATATGATGTAGGCCAGGATCGCGAGACCGATGGGCCAGAACACGATGAAGCCGATCACCATCAGCGCGATCCAAGCCGGCCTCCCGAAGTCGTCTATGCGGGCGACTACCTCAGACATCTGCCTTCCTCTCCAGGGTCACGATCCCAGTGTCAATGTATATAACATTTACATAGAGGCCAGCGAGCCGGCTCGTCAAGCGGGCTAGTGAAAAAGTGGGGCGCGATAACATCGAAGTGAAAGCGGAAGCGGCGCCGGCACCTTTGCAAATGCGCCGCGCCGCTTCCGCAGCTCTAGGCGGCTCCGCGCGCCGCCGCGTCCACCTGCGCCGCGAGCTTCGGCGTCGATACCGAGCGCCTCGGCGAGCTGTTGCAGGAACTCGTGCTCCGCGCCGTTGTCGAGTCGATCGCGATGCGCGCCGCCGTATAGACCTGCACCGCGTCCTGCTCGGCGAGGCGACGCCGGCCGCCAGATCCTCCACCGTCGCCGGATTGTTGATCTCGCCTTGCCAGGAACTGCTGCGCCGCCGCCGAGCCCCGCCTGCTGCAGGCCGCCGAGGATCTTCTGCTGCTCCTTCGCGTCGATGCGCCCATCGGCAGCCGCGGCAGCGATCATCGCGCGGATGTAGAGCAGCGCCTGCTCGTGCGTGACCGCATCGGGCTCGAAGCCCGAGCCATTCGGAGCCGCCACCAGCTGCCTGCGCGCGCCGGTCGCATCCGGCCGCGCGCCGCCGAGCGGCGGCAGACCCTGCTGATAGTTCTGGTAGGCCTTGTAGGCGAGGCCGCCGATCAGCGCGAGACCACCCAGCTTTGCCGCCTGCCGGCGAGCGAGCGGCCCGCGCCGGTGCCGAGGATCAGCGCGCCGAGGCCGCCGAGCGCCGCGCCGGCGCCGAGCTGATTGTTGGCGATCAGGTCCTTGAGCTTGGCGATCAGTTCATCCGGCGATTGGCCCGTCGCCTGCCCGAGCGCATCGCGCGCGCGCCCGGAGGCGCCGGTCACCTCGTCGAGCCGGCCCGCGCCATCGCGCACGCCTGATGTCGCCTGGCCCAGCACCTGCCGCAGACGTATCGAGCAGCGCCGCCGCTGCCGCCGCCACCCTGCCCGCCCTCGCCGACCATGCGGTTCATGCGGTCCAGCCCTGCGCCGCCGCCGAGCAGGTCGCGCAGCATGTCCTGCAGGCCGCCGCGCCCGCCGCCGCCCCCTCCAGGGCCGCCGGCGTCCGGTCGTCCGCCGCCGAGCATGTCGCGCAGCATGTCTTCCAGGCCTCCGCCGCCCGTCGGCGGCTGGCGCGGGTCGGCACGATTGTCCGGCTGGTTGCGGTTGCGTCCTGATCCGCGTCCTCGCCATGATCCTCGGCGTCTGCCGCGCCGGCCTGGCCGCCGGCGGCGTCCTCGTCATCGCGCGGGGCATGCGGTCCTCCCGCGCCGGCCCGCGGGTCGCCACCGGCGGTTCGCGATCTCCGTCGGTCGCCGGGTATCGACGCTACCGCCGCCGAGCTGACCCAGCAGGTCGCGGAATATGTCGTCTCCGCCTGCGCTGGGCCCTGCGCCTTGAGCGGCCTTGGCCGCCGCCGCGAACCAGCGCGTCGAGAATGCTTCTGGCGTCGAACATCGTCGGGATCCTCCGGTGAACGCAGGCGTCCCCCCGCCGAGCACACTAGGCTGCCCCCACCGCACATCTGCAACCGCACTTTGGGCGCGACACAGGATCGTTAACCGTCGCTACTCGGCCGCGGCCGGCAGACGTTGCGGCGGCACGACCGGCGCATGCTGGACCTGGGCCTCCGTCTCGTCGGTCGGCCCGACGAAGCGGCGAAGAAGCGCCAGACGCCTCTGCCGATGTCGTCCATCACCGCGAACACCGCCGGCACGAACACCAGCGACAGCAGCGTCGAGGACATCAGGCCGCCGATCACGGCAATCGCCATCGGCGCGCGGAACTCGCCGCCCGAGCCCGTCGCCGATGGCCGACGGCAGCATGCCGCCGATCATGGCGATGGTGGTCATGACGATCGGGCCGCGCGCGCTTGCGCCCCGCATCGACGATGGCCTCCGTGCGCGGCACGCCGCGGCTGCATCTCCTCGATGGCGAAGTCGACCAGCATGATGGCGTTCTTGGTGACGATGCCCATCAGCATCAGGATGCCGATGACCACCGGCAGGCTGATCGGCTGGCCGGTGATGGCCAGCGCCACGATGGCGCCGCCGATCGACAGCGGCAGCGAGAACAGGATGGTGATCGGCTGCAGGAAGCTGCCGAACAGCAGCACCAGCACGGCGTACACCATCATGATGCCGGCGCCCATGGCCTTGGCGAAGCTCTCGAACACCTCGCCCATGATCTCGGCGTCGCCGAACTGCTTGATCTCGACGCCGGCCGGCAGGTTCTTGGCCGCCGGCAGCGCCATCACGCGCGTCGACGGCGTTGCCGAGCGGCGCGTTGCCGACGAGGTCGGCGCCGATCAGCACGCGGCGCATGCGGTCGTAGCGGTCGATGGCGGTCGGGCCCTGGCCGAGCTCGAAGCGCGCCACGGCCGAGAGCGGCACGGCCGCGCCCGAGGTGGTCGCGACCTTGAGCGACTTCCAGGATCTGCCGGTCGCTGCGCGCGCTCTCCTCGAGCTGCACGCGGATCGGCACCTGCCGGTCGCCGACGTCGAACTTGGCGAGGTTGGCGCCGATGTCGCCGATGGTGGCGATGCGCACGGCTTCCGAGATCGCCTCGGTGGAGACGCCGAGCTCGGCGGCGATGTCGGTGATCGGCACCACGCGCAGCTCCGGCCGGTCGAGCTCGGCCGTCGAGACCACGTTGGCGAGCAGCGGGATGCGCTTGGCCTGGCTGGTCAGCTCGGCGGCCGCGTGCGTGACGGCGGCGGCATCGCGGCCCGAGACCACCAGCTGCGAACTGGCGCTGGCCGTTGTCCTGCAGGAACCAGAAGCGGATGTCGGGCACGCCGGCGAGGCTGCGGCCGATCTCCTGCTTGATCTTGGCCTGGCTCAGCTTGCGCTTGTCCTTGGGCACCAGATTGATGACGAGCGTGGCCTTGCGCACCTCCGCGCCGCGAGCCCATCACCCTGCCGCCGTTGACGAACACGCTCTTGACCTCGGGCCGCGCGCGGATGCTGGCGCGCGATGCGCGTCGGTCACGGCCTCGGTCTCGTCCATGCGCGATGCCGGGCGGCAGCTCGATGGCGAGCAGCGTGCGGCCGCGTGTCCTCGGCCGGCAGGAAGCCCGAGGGCAGCAGGTAGAAGCTGCCGATCGAGCCGGCGAAGATCGCAAGCCCCAGCGCCACCGCCTTGTAGTGATGCGCCACCGACCAGCGCACGAGCCGCGTGTAGGCCCTGCAGCACGCCAGCCCTCCTTGTCCTCATGGCCCGTGGTGCGCATGAAGTAGGCGGCGAGCAGCGGCGTGATCGAGCCGCGCCACCAGCAGCGAGAAGAACACGGCGAACGCGACCACCAGGCCGAACTGCTTGAAGTACTGGCCGGCGATGCCGCCCATGAAGCTCACCGGCACGAACACGGCGATGATGGTCAGCGTGATGGCGATGACGGCCAGGCCGATCTCGTCGGCGGCCTCCAGCGCCGCGCGATAGGCGCTCTTGCCCATGCGCATGTGGCGCACGATGTTCTCGATCTCGACGATCGCGTCGTCGACCAGGATGCCGGTGACGATGGTGATGGCGAGCAGGCTGACGAGGTTGAGCGAGAAGCCCGCCGCATCGAGCGCCCAGAACGCCGGAACGATCGACAGCGGCAGCGCGATGGCCGCGATCAGCGTCGCGCGCCAGTCGCGCAGGAAGATGAACACCACGATGATGGCGAGGATGGCGCCCTCGATCAGCGTCTTCATGGTCGAGTGATAGGCGCCGAGCGTGTAGGCCACCATCGTGTCGATCAGCTTGAGCTCGACGTCGGGGTGCGCCTTCTGCAGCTCCGCGATCTTCTTGGCGACGTCGGCGGCGACCACCGTGTCGCTCGCGCCCTTGGCGCGCGAGATGGCGAAGGCGACCACCGGCGCGCCGTCGAGCGCGGCGAACGTGCGCGGCTCGGCGGTGGCGTCCGTGACGCGTGCCGAGCTGGTCGAGGCGCACCTTGCGGCCCGCGCGGCAGCGTGATCATGGTGGCGGCGAGGTCCTCGACCGTCTGCTTGCCGGCGAGCGTGCGGATCGCCTGCTCGCGCCCGCCGATCTCGCCGCGGCCGCCGGCGAGATCGACGTTGCGTCGCCCGCAGCTGCCGGTTCACGTCGCCGGCGGTGATGCCGAAGGCGAGCAGCCGGTCGGGATCGAGCGCGATGCGGATCTCGCGGTCGACGCCGCCGATGCGCTCGATCTGCGACACGCCCTTCACGCCCTGCAGCGCGCGCACGACCGTGTCGTCGACGAACCAGGACAGCTGCTCGGGCGTCATGCCCGGCGCGCGCGCCGCATAGGTCACGATCGGCAGGCCCTCGATCTCGATGCGCGTGACGATCGGCTCTTCGATGGTGCGCGGCAGCTCGGTGCGGATGCGCGCGATGGCATCCTTCACGTCGTTGAGCGCGCGGTCCTGGTTGATCTCCAGCCGGAACTCGATGGTCGTGACCGAAGAGCCTTCGGTGATCGTCGAGGTCTGGTGCTTGACGCCGTTGACGCCGGCGATGGCATCCTCGATCTTCTTGGTGACCTGCACCTCGAGCTCGGACGGCGCCGCGCCCGCCTGGTAGACGCGCACCTGCACGATCGGCACGTCGATGTTGGGAAAGCGCGTGACCGGCAGCTGGCCGAAGCTCACGTAGCCGAGCGCCATCAGCACCATGAACAGCACCAGCGACGGCACCGGCTGGCGGATCGACCAGGCCGAGATGTTCCAGTTCATCAGCGCGCCTCGCTCAGCTTGGTGGCGCTCGGCCACCACCGGCCGCACGGCGTCGCCGTCGCGCAGGAACGTGCCGGAGCGCGGCGACCACGAGGTCGCCCTCGGCCAGGCCCTCGCGCACCTCGACCAGCGCGCCGGCAGCCAGGCCCGGTCTTGATCCTGCGCGTCTCGACGCGGTTGTCGCGCACCACCTGCACGGTCGGCCCGTCCGGCCCGTAGAGGATGGCGGACGCCGGCACGGCGAGGCCGTGGCCGTTGGCGGTGTCGATCGTGCCGCGCGCGAAGGCGCCGACGCGCAGGCCCGGGTTGTCGCCGAGGAAGATGCGCACGCGGCCGAGCCGGGTCGCCTTGTCGACCTCCGGCGAGACCAGGCGCACGGTGCCCTCGACCTTGCCGAGACCCGGCGACCTCGACGCGCGCCTTCTGCCCCTCCTTGAGCAGCGGCATGCGCGTCTCGGTCACCTCGGCGTCGAGCTCCACCTCGCCCTTGGCGACGATGCGGAACATCGGCTCGGCGGCGCCGGCGGCGTAGCCGCCGACGCGCGCCATGCGGCGGCTGATGATGCCGTCGGCGGGCGCCGTCACCTCGCACGCGCCCGCGCCGCCACATCAGCTCGCGCCGCTGCGCTTCGACCTGCGCCTTCTCGGCCTCGGCGAGCTTCAGCCCGTCCTGCGCAGCCGCCAGCTGCGCCTCCGCGGTGCGCGCGGCCTGCTCGCGCTGGTCGAACACGGCTTCCGTCATGTGGCCGGCGCTGCGCAGCGGCTTGGCCCGCTCGATAGGCGTTGCGGCTTTCCACCAGGCGCGCCTCGGCCTGCACGATCGTCGCCTTCGGCCTGGGCAATGGCCGCAGCGGTGCGGGCGAGGCCGGCGTCGTTCTGGGCAAGCTGGGCATCGAGCGTGTCGGCGACCAGCCGGGCCAGCACGTCGCCCTTCTTCACGCGCATGCCTTCGTCGGCCAGCACCTCGGTGACGCGCAGGCCCTCGACCTCGGGCCCGACCAGGATCTCCTCGCGCGCCACCAGCGAGCCGGTGGCCAGCACCGTCTCGGTGAAGTCGGCAGGCGCCACGCGCGCGACCGTCACGACGGCCGCGACAAGCGTCGTCCGGAGCCTTGGTGGCCGCGTTGCCGTCAGCGGGTCCCGTCGGCGCGCGGCAGCGACTTGCCGACCAGCGTCAGCGAGACCATCACGAAGGCGACGGCGAGCACGAGCGCCGATCAGCAACTTTCTCATGGTCGATCCCTCACGCTTTGCTTGGGTCTGGTTGTTGTGGTGGCGTCGGGCACCGGGCTTGAGCAGCTCGCTCGATCAGCTGCAGCACGGCCGGCATCACGGCTTGCGGCTGTCGAAGTCGGGGTCGACGGCGCGGCGCCAGAACATGCCGTCGCGCGATCACCATGAACGCCTTGGCCATCGTCGGGATGTCGAGCGTCGGGCGCGATGCGGCCCTTCGTCCTTCAGCTTCTGGAACAGCTTCTCGAAGCTCTCGACGATGAAGCGGTCGAACCGCTGGAAGATCTCGCCGACGCGCGGGTTGCGGGTCGACTCCAGGCCGATCTCGATGCACATGCGGCGCTTGTCGGCCGGCTCCTCGCAGGAAATAGTGCTCGCCCAGCGCCTTCAGCGGCCTGAGGAAGTCCGGTGGCGCCGGCCAGGGCGGCGAAGCGCTCGGCGAACTCGGCGCGGTCGCGCTCGGACGATGCCGGCGATCAGCGCCTCCTTGCTGTCGAAATAGACGTAGAGCGCGCCGGGGCTGACGCTCGCCTCCCTGCAGATGTCGTGCATGGTGGTGCGGTGGAAGCCGGCGCGGGCGAAGCACTGCTCGGCGGCGTCGAGGATGTGCTCGCGGCGGGCGCGCTGGATGTCTGGCTTGAGTTTGGGCATTGGAAAAGCCCTGTTTTTGGGGCTTGCCGCCAGCTCCGTCCGGCGGTCGCTTCTTTCGCCGACGCGAGATTATGCACTCGCGTCGCAGCAAAAAAAACGAACGACCGTTTTATTTGCGAAGATCAGGGCCAAGTCAAGGCTGGAATGTAAAGGCCGCGTAAAGCCCGATCACGACCGTGTGAGCCCGTGAGCCTGCCGCGGGCGGATCGGCCCTCTCGAAGGCCCGCGCGCCCCGCAAATGTGCCTGCAACCGTCATGCGTCGCCGCACGCGAACGAGATTGGATGGCGCTGGCCGTCTTGCATCCGTGCCCCCACGTTCGGCCCTTCGCAGATCGGGAGAGCTTTTCTCAGGTGCGGGCGTTTCGCCGTTCTGCGTGCGGCGTAAAGTTGTGTGAAGCGAGCCCTCCGCAGCTATCTGTGCGCCGACCTCGGTGCGCCTGCGCGGCCGCTCTGTAGTCGGTCGGGTATCGCGCGTGCTACAGCAGGACGACGCTCTCCTGCTCGATCCTCTCCCGGCGGCCCCGCATGATCCCCCTGCTCAAAGGCCTGCGCATCCTCGACCTGACCTCGGTCATCCTCGGCCCCTACGGCACGCAGATCCTGGGCGACCTCGGCGCCGAGATCATCAAGGTCGAGCCGCCCGAGGGCGACAGCATGCGCCCCGTGGCGCCGCTCGCGGCGCCGGGCCTCAGCGCCATCTTCGCCAACTTCAACCGCAACAAGCGCTCCGTCGTGCTCGACCTCAAGACGCGAGGGCGGCAAGGCGGCGCTGCGAAGCTGATCCCGACCGGCCGACGTGTTCGTCCACAACATGCGCCAGGAGGCGATGGACAAGCTGGGCTTCACCTACAAGGCCGTGCGCGAAGTCAACCCCAAGCATCATCTACGCCGCGGCCGTCGGCTTCGGCCGGCACGGCCGCTACGCCGGCAAGCCCGCCTACGACGACGTGATCCAGGCGGCCTCGGGCTTCGCCGGCCTGTTCCAGATGCGCGATGGCGCGCCGCTCTACGCGCCCAGCATCGCCGCCGACAAGGTCTCCGGCATGCATCTCGCCTACGCCGTGCTGGCCGCGCTGCTCTATCGCGAGCGCACCGGCGAGGTGCCGGGCTACGTCGAGGTGCCGATGTTCGAGCTGATGGCGGCCTTCAGCCTGTCCGAGCACATGAGCTCCGCCACCTTCGAGGAGGACGGCAAGGTCGGCTACGTGCGCGTCATCTCGCCCTCGCGCAGGCCCTACAAGACCAAGGACGGCTGGGTCGGCGTGCTGCCCTATACGCAGCGCAACTGGACCAAGATCCTGGCCGAGATCGGCCGCGCGGACGTCGCCGAGTTCGACTGGTTCAAGGACGCCACCCAGCGCAGCGCGCGCGTCGACGAGCTCTACGACATCCTGGCCGGCGCTTTGACCGCGCGCACGACGGCCGAATGGCTCGCCATCTTCGAGCGGCTCGACATTCCCTCGCAGCCCGTGCGCCTGCCGAACGACCTGATGCGCGACCCGCATCTGGCCGACGTCGGCTTCTTCACCCCAAACTTTGCGAGCGAGACGCCCGTCCTGCGCACCCTGCGCCAGGCCGTGAACGTGGAGAACGTCGAGAAATCCCCCGACCTGCCACCGCCTCTGCTGGGCGCCGACACGGCCGACATCCTGCGCGCAGCAGGTTGTAGTGAAGCCGAGATCGAGGCCGCCCTGGTCAAGCCGGCGGCAGCGCGAAAATAGCGAAGCTTACTTGGATCCGGCGGCTTCTAGCGCGTGCCCGCGCGCGGATTTACCAGCAACGTCCCGTAATTGCGCACGTAGCGCCTCATTGCCCGGGGCCAATACCGCCCGCGAGAGGCTACGCATGTGATTGCAAGTCCGGAGAGGTAGCCGAATTGCAGGGCCGTTGAAGCAACAAAAGCAGTTCCGAAAGCCCCCGGAATGGACCATCCTGCAAACGGAAGGGCGAACGTTCCCAGTACGACGATAGCCATGGCCAGCGCGACCATCGCAGCGGCCTTGTAGCGAAGCCCGAGGAGCAGCCCCAGCACCCCGGTAATGGCGTATGCGCTCAGCATCGCGCAGTTACTCCGCAGTGAGTTATCCGTTAAAGAACCTGTATGCGGGCACGTGACAAGTCCGACCGGGTAATCTTTCTGGGGGAATTCCAAATTTTTCCCCAACGCTGACGGCTAAAATGCGGCAGCGGCGAATAAGTTCCGCCTCTGGCTATCTCGCAATTGCTAAAAACCCGTAAAATGAGGCATTCAGACCAGGAACAGAGGTCTGCCAGGGCGTTTGCGTGCAACGATAGCGGGTGAGGGAAGCGGCCTAATTCGGAAGCGGCGGAGGTTATTTTTTCTCGTCTTGCTCAATCTTGGCCTTTATCGCCGCTTCGATGGTTAGGCCGCGCTCGAAGCTGACATCCTGGAGGCCATTTAGCAGCTTCTCGCGCAGGCTCTCATCGGCCTCCGCATAGAGGCCTACGACGTCGGGTAACTCGGCGAAGCGGAGCAGGGTGCGAAGGTCAGTCTCCAATACCTCTTCAGCTCCAGTTGTGGCCTTTCCAAGTTGTGCCGCGAAGTGAATGCGAGGGACAATGATCCAGCCCTCGCTCGGGGTATTCGCGAGAGACATCGCCAGCATCTCTCCCACCCTTTCTGCATCGCGGCCTTGTGCCAGCCTTTTCTATCGTACACTGCAGGCTTGGGATACCATTGTGTAATTTGGTATGACTGATCGATATGTCCACCTCTTGAAAAATTATAAGGCAGTTTTACATGAAAAGGTGTTTCAATTTTACAATTGTTTTTGGTGGCAAGGGGTTCAGGTAAAATAAGTTTAATAATATCCTGGTGTTGCGGATGATCTTCGGTTTTGGCAGTAATTGCTATTTACTTTAAAATCAAGCCGGTTTATATAGCCACGTTTATCATCATCGCTGAAAAATAAAATTCGGTGCTGCCGTTTTCCAGCATTTGATCGGTAAAAGCAGTACTGTCATTTTTAAATGCATTGGGCCAAAGATGTATCCAGATGAAATAAAAAGTATCAGGAGAATTATTATAATAATCCATCTTTATATATCCATCTAAAGTATGTTCTGCATCATTTAAGGTAACATCAATTTTATAATTAACCTGTTGCTGCCAGTAATGTCACCCTGAGCTTGTCGAAGTTGGCAATTGGCAATGTGCAATTGAAAATAAAAAAGCAATAATAAAAAGATGATTCTTTTCAAAACAGTATGGTTTATTCAAAAATAAACAAATCAATTCATTCAGTTAAACTTTAAAATAACAACTAAGTGTTTCAACCCTAATCCCAAATTACTAATTCCGAATTCCAAATCAAATTACTTATTTTCCTTTTCCACTAAAAATAATTCGTAATAGTATGCAGCATTATTTTAAAATCAAGTGCCAGCGATATATTTTCAATGTACATTAAATCGTAAGGCATACGTTCAATCATTTCTTTAACGGATGAGGCATAACCAAATTTAACCATGCCCCAGCTGCTGAGGCCGGGCTTTACTTTAAATAAATAATTATATTCGGGATGTTGCTGAATAATCTGGTCAATATAAAATTTTCTTTCGGGTCTTGGGCCAACCAAACTCATTTCGCCTTTAATAATATTCCATAACTGTGGCAATTCATCCAGGCGCCATTTACGCATTACTTTACCCCATGTGGTTATTCTGGGGTCATCATCACAGCTTAATTGCGGGTCCATTTTTTTCTGCATCTGCATCATGCTTCTGAATTTGATACATGATAAAAGGCTTGCCTTTATAACCAATTCTTTCCTGCAAATAAAATAAGGCCTTTTGAAGATAGCTTTTAACCCTAATAGCGGTATAAATAATTAATGGCGAAAGCAGAATAATAGCAGCACATACCGAAATTACAATATCTAGTAAACGTTTTATATTTTGCTGCCACGAAGGCAGCAAGCCCGAATGCAAATCAATTAAGCGGAACACCCAGCACATTATTGGTTTGCACGGCACCACTTAAAATATCTACTGTGTCAGGAGTTATTTTTATGTTTACATTTTTGTCGCTTAGTTGCTGTAAAATTTTTTCAATTTTTTCCCTTTCTTTTTTTTCTACAGCAATAATAACTTCTTCAATATTTATTTTCTGTAATTATCTGAGTTATATTTTCTGCATTACCAAAATTTATAATAGCCTCAGGCAGTAATTAGAAACATGTTGCCATTGGTGTTTACAAAGCCCATTATCCGGTACCCGGTTTTTTCTTTATTATTAATGATAGAATTGTATAAAGCTGCTGCATTGCTGCTGGAGCCAATATTAATGTATTAAAAAAAACAGACCGTTTTTCAATTGGGTTTTTGCCGCTTGCTAAAAAAAATAAACGAATAAATAAAAGTAATCAGCACCTGTATGCCCAGCAGCGAAAAAAATTCTTTAGTAATAAATATTGTAATCTCCAGCTGCATCGTACAGTAAAAAAAAAAAAAGAATTACAATGCTGCCAATAAAAGAATAGTTGAATGTATTTAAAAATTCCATCAACCTTGATTTTGTGGTAAATATTTTTATAACAGCCGCCAAGGTGGTATAAACTAATCCATGCAAGCGGATAAAGTAACTAAGCCCGAATAAAACTTATTGCCCATAACAGGAGCTTCGCCAATAATTTGTTTTCTTACAAAATAAAAACATAACCCACGCAATAATTGCAGCAATAAAATCACCTGCTGCATACCATCCAATATGTATCCGGGGTTGTTTCAACTGTAACAAAAAATAATTTTAGAGAACAAATTACGCAGCGTTATCAAAATTTATTCTGCTCATTTTAATTATGGTTAGCCTTGCTTATTTTTTCGAGTATCTGGTGTGCTACTTCCATTGCCCTGAAACCATCCACCACACTAACAGGGGTTTCGGTATTGTTTATAATTGCATTTCTAAATTCTTCCAGTTCCATTTTTATTGCATTTACATCTGCTACATTGGGGTTGGCAATGGCAATAGTTTTTTTACCGCTGTTGGTTTCAATATCAAACGTAAAAACATTTTTATCGCCGGGTGTATTCAGTTTTATTATCTCTGTTTTCTTTCTCTAAAAAATCAATGCCTATATAAGCATCTTTTTGAAACAGCCGCATCTTACGCATTTTTTTCATTGATATCCTGCTGCTGGTTAGGTTGGCCACACAGCCATTATCAAATTCAATTCTTACGTTGGCAATATCCGGTGTATCGCTCATTACTGCTACACCATTGGCACTAATATAATTTACATTGCTTTTTACAAGGCTTAAAATAATATCAATATCATGTATCATTAAATCTAGAATCACACTTACATCGGTACCCCGTGGGTTAAATTGTGCCAGCCGGTGCACTTCAATAAACATGGGCTGCAGGTTGTATTCTTTCAACGATAAAAACGCAGGGTTAAACCTTTCTACATGGCCCACCTGAAATTTTATATTTGCTTCTTTTGCAAGTTTTACCAGCTCCCTTGCTTCATCCATTGTATTGGCCAAAGGCTTTTCTACAAATACATGCTTGCCTTTTTTTATTGCAGCTTCACATAGTTCAAAATGAAAAACAGTGGGTGCCACAATATCCACAATATCACAAGCATCAATTAATTTTTCAGCATCATCGTACCTGGGTAAATTATATTTTTCAGCTAACTAATTTTGCATTGGCATCATCAGTATCACAAAAACCAATTAATTGTACGCCTTCAATTTCGGCCCAGTTATTCAAATGAAATTTCCCTAAATGTCCGGCACCAATAACTCCAACTTTTAACATAGTATTTTTTTATTCCTGCCTCTGTTAATCAGCAGAGCAGACGATTAAGTTTTTTATTTTTTTGTACCAGGCTTTATTAATTCTGTCTGGCTGCGGTGGCGTCGCACTCTTCAACAGTATAACTTTATTCAACTTTTATCTAAGCGTATCAATACATTTATTCGCTGCAGTATTATAAAAACAAAAGTCTTCCTGTACGAAGACTCCTGTATAATAAATCTTTTTAAACAGCGGTTTCCTCCCAAAATCCCATCTTTCCAAATTTTTCAATGCGCTGGTTTATTCTTTCCTGTGCAGGTATTTTTTTAAGTTCGGCAATTACCGGTAATAAATAGTTGCTTTAAAATTTGTGCAGCTTCATCATAATCCCAGTGGGCACCGCCCAAGGGCTCCGGTATTACACCATCCACCAATCCAAATTCAATCATATTCTCGCCAGTTAATTTTAATTGCTCTGCTGCGGTTTCTTTTTTATCCCAGGTGCGCCACAAAATACTGCTGCAACTTTCCGGAGAAATTACTGTGTACCAGGTATTCTCCATCATAAAAACTTTGTCGCCTACACCAATACCTAATGCACCGCCGCTTGCACCTTCGCCAATAATTACACAAATCACGGGCACTTTCAGCCGTATCATTTCATAAATATTTCGGGCAATGGCTTCGCCCTGTCCTCTTTCCTCAGCTTCCAGGCCGGGGTAAGCACCCGGCGTATCAATTAAAGTAATAACAGGTTTATTAAATTTTTCGGCAAGCCTCATCAGGCGTAATGCTTTTCTGTATCCTTCGGGGTTTGCCATACCAAAATTTCGTCAGCTGGCGCATTTTAGTATTAATGCCTTTTTGCTGGCCAATAATCATTACTGTTTCGCCATCTAATTGTGCAAAACCACCCACCATGGCTTTATCATCTTTTACATTTCTGTCGCCATGTAATTCAATAAAATTAGTACACATTTTATCAATGTACTTTAAGGTATAAGGCCTGTCGGGGTGGCGGCTTAACTGTACTTTTTGCCAGGGTGTAAGACTGTTGGTAAGTTCTCTTTTGTTTCTGTAATTTTTTTTTCCAGTTTGGTAATGGTATCACTTATATCAATCTTACTTTTTTCAGCACTGGCTTTTTGTACTTCTATCTGGTCGTACAATTCTTTTATAGGCTTTTCAAAATCGAGGAACTGTCGGTTTTTAAGTTCAGGCATTTAATTTTTTACTGTTTGGTTTACGATATAGATTAATGGCAATCATTTTTATTGTAAGATAGACTGTAAAATTAGGGAATACAATATTTTAATAAAAGTTTTGGTACAGGAAAATCAAAAACCTATCTTTGCCCTCCCAAAAAAGGAGGGTGAAATTAAATCTTAATTTTAAACTCAGGGTTTGGCTAGTTGGATCGGTAGTTCAGTTGGTTAGAATGCTGCCCTGTCACGGCAGAGGTCGCGGGTTCGAGTCCCGTCCGGTCCGCAAGATTTAGAAAAAAACCTGCTACCAGAGCAGGTTTTTTCTTTTTACAAAAGAGCGAAATGTAGTGAAATATTGTCAAACTATATTTTATACTATCTAACTATTTTAACTGAGAAAAGTTAGATTTACTAAAACTTTTGGCTATTTTTCACTCTCTTATCATCCACTTCCGCCAAAGAAGCCCTATTACCGCCTTAGTTACATACAAAGAAAATAGACCCTTAAACGGATTTTATTCTTTATCAGTTTGCCAGACTTTATACAATCATAATTAATAGAAGTGAATGATTTGGGTAGTTGTGTAGGCGTTAAAACTTTTCCAGATACGTTAATTCTGCAGAAATGTAAGTCTGCCTCGCTTGAGAAAGATAAAACATTTCTCAAATGCGGTAAGTAATTACTCGATGATTTGTACATTTTTTTTCATTAACAGTTATTAAAATGTTATAGACAAAATCGATTGAGGTAAATTATGAATTAGGTAAACTGAAATGTTTGAATACCAAAAAAGAAGATTGAATACCAATATGCAATAAAATTTGCTTTACATTATCTTTTACTTTTCATTACTCTTTATATAACACAATGCATAAAAGCAACAAAGATTTTATTGTTACTAAACTGGCATGTTAAATTAAAGCAGGGAATGATGGCTTAATTGACAAATATTTTTTCTTTTGGCGTTTTAATTGTGATGGCAAGGGTTGAAACAATGCGGTTGGGAAAAATTAATTTATCCGCAGGGAATTTAATTTGAAGCTCCGCAGCGGTGGCGCCCCAGCTTATATGCACGGGACGAATAAATATCCAGTACACCAATGCAGTAAGTGCATAAAAGATAAAAGTGTATTGAATAAATTTTTTTACCCGGAACATAACCTAATCAGTATTTATAAGTATCATTCATTATTTCTTATCAGATAAACCGTTAGTGCCATTTAAAATATCTTTTTCAATAATTTTTCTTACTAATGCCGGTTCTTCGAATAATGGACTATGTGCCGAATTGTTGAAAGTATAAAATCCTTTAAGCGGTGCTTTTATCTGCTCAAAATAATCTTTTGCCAAAGGGTAAGACACCGTGTAATCATATATGCCATGAAAAAAATAAATTGGAATATCAACTTCGGGTACTTGTTTGGCTAAATCCGTGGCCAGTATTGTATCCCATTGTATGCTTACGCCGGAACGGGATTTGGCACGCCACAAATTGAACTTTTCCATTAACGTGTACTCCCGGCAGGTAAGCGATGGTAAAAACATACCAGTGATTATGGAACTCATGTCATGTGTAGTGCCAATACCAAGGTTGTGCATGGCTTTGTCACGCAATGCAAGGTAGGCATCCGGTGTGCCGGCTAGAATAGTGACCGGCACTGATTCAAGTTTTCGGACCATCTTTTTGTTTCCCTTTTCTTTAAACTGCTCAAGCATATATTCGTATGCCAGTCTTTCAGATTTAAGTTGGTCCGTCATTTGCGCCACACCAATGTATGCATGGTATAATTCAGGCGTTCGTGCAGCCGCTTGTATGCCAATGAAAGTTCCTCCCGAACGTCCCATGAGATAAATTTTTTCCTGTGCAAAGCGTTTGCGCAGATAATTCGTTACCTCCTTTGTATCGGATAGCAGTTGCTGCGAGCGTAATCTCTTGCGGTGGAATGCCTGCATTGTAAGAAAGGCCTGAACCACGTCGTTCCCACCAAACTACGGTGAAATAGTCTTCAAGGCCGGTAGGGTATTTCCGGGTCAGGAAATAATCGGGCAAACCACCATGCAGATAAAGTAATACGGGATGCGTTGAATCTTTGCTCTTAATAATCATACCCTGCTTAATTCCATTGATATTGATATGGATTTTTTCTGAAATGCTACCCAAGAGGGGTTTTCCACTTTCATCTAAAAAAGGTGTCGATTTTCCGGGGCTATATATTAGTAAAGTACAGAACAGAATTAATACAAGCAAACTGAATTTTTTTTGTGCAGTTGCAGTAAGGGATGTGCTGATTATCAAAAGCCCCCCAATGATTGCTGCAGCAAAACGGTTTTTACACATACTCTTTTTCATACTATTAGTTTTAAATGGTGCATTTTTTTTCACACCACAAAAGTAATTTCAGGCAGTTTAAATAATAATGAGTATGGTTGCCGCTGTGGATGATTTCTATCAGCAATGGTTATTCGCTTTGTGTTAGTTTGCCGTTTCGGTAAATCATTATCATCAATACAATCATCAGGATATTCCAAAACATATAAGCAATGATACCTGTTGTGGTAAGCACCCAATTAATATCAATAATTGTAAACGCAACGGATAATAAACTCACTATTCCGTTTAAGATAAGCAACCATCGGGTGAAACTATTTTTTTGCCTATAGTAGCCCGCCATCAACCAGGTGGCAACGCCTAAAATGCCGTAGCCCCACATTTCAATGGCCCAGCTAACGATAAGGGTTGGCCATGGAGAAAGTGGCAATGATGGAATCGTTTTCCGGTTTATAATGCAGGGCGAGGTGACGGATAAAAGTAGTTTGACAGATGTAGTTAAAAAAGATAAGCGCAGCAAAAGCTCCTGTACATAACAGAGAAAGCAATAACTGAAATTTGTCTTTCCTGTTTTCCTCTTTATAATCTAAATAATAACCGGCAGCAATCATCAACATGCCGCCTATTAATAAAAAGCCGCGGTAATAAGGAAATGTCCTGTACAAAAATTATAATTGCCTGCAAATACAGCAGCCGAAGCCCATTCAGGTTGAGGCTTTGTTAATTTTACCAACATAAAACCCGCCGGACCCGAAGTGATGTAACCAATAACGCGATAAGTGCTCCGGGAGAAATCAATTTGTTATAGTTTGATTTCATGCTTTCAATATTTCAAAAACTTTCTAAAATTTTATTCTTCTCTTCTTCATTTCCGCTTTTAGTTTTTCAGGAATATCCCTGCAGCTGCAATGCTGTTTATGTTCCATATGCCAGGTAATGCGTTGCTCCACCGTGGCTTTAGGTGGCAACCGGTGCAACAAGTGCCATTCTTTATTAAGTGTTGAGATTGAGTGCTTCATCTTTTTAATTATTTATCCTGCAATATTTACCCCAATCAATTTGCCAATACCAAAGGTTATTGCCGCCGCTGCCAACCCAAATAATACCTGGCGAAAACCTGATAGCCAGATACTTTTGCCGGTAAATAATGTAATAGCTGCGCCAATTAAAAAAAGGCCAGCTGCACTTAATGCAACACTCCAAATTATCGCTTTTAATCCACCTCCAGCAAAAAAAGGAATAACGGGTACAGCGGCACCTATGGCAAATAATATAAAAGATGCAATGGCCGCCGTCCATGCAGAACCCTTTAACTCCGCAGCATTAATACCCAGTTCTTCCTTAACTAAAATTTCGTGTGCATGCGATGTGTCGGCCATTGTCTTTTGTGCCATCATTTTTGCCTGTTCTTCGGGTATGCCTTTTGCAATATAGATAAGTTGCAGTTCTTTTATTTCTGTTTCGGGATTGGTTTGTATTTCTTCCATTTCCAAAGCCATTTGGCGCTCATATACCTCTTGCGAACTTTTTACTGAAATCCATTCGCCCAATGCCATGGAAAGTGCGCCGGCAAGTAAGCCTGCCAGGCCCGTTAAAAGCACTCCCTCTTTACCGTTAGTAGCGCCGGCTACTCCCATAACCAAACTCATATTTGAAACCAACCCGTCGTTGGCACCAAGTACCGCCGCCCTTAATGCATTACCGCCAACCGATTTGTGGCGGCGTCCTTCCAGCTTCGACAGCTTTTCGCCGCTTACCTTGCTTTTTGTATTAATAAGGTTCTGTAAAATTTTTACATGATTATTCTCGTGGCCGCTCAACGGGATGTTTTGCTTTTCCTTATCTGCCGACTGTTTTAAGGCCAATGCCTTTTCAGTTTCTACCAATGAGCTTATTACATATTCATACCCAAATATTTTTCCAATGCGGTTGAGTGTTTTAGCCCGCCAGGATGGTTTGGGTAATTGCTGTGTTATGCCTTTTGTTATATTGCTTTGCAGCATGGCTGTGGCATGGCCCATTTCTATTTCGGCCATTTGCCTGTACAACTTTGCCACTGATACATCATCTTCTGCTGCGGCCATTTCAGAATAGAGAAAGCCGGTGTCAATTTCAGTTTGCAAACCGGCTGATAAATTTTTCTTCCGCATTTTTCTTTATTTATACAGTTCCCGTTTATTAAATTCCAAATCGGTTAATTCCATTTTAGCCCAGTTAAAATCACCTTCTTTCAATTTCCATATCACTTTGCTTTTATAAGGGATGCGGATACCGCTAAAATCTTTCCATTCTTCTGTTTCCACCACCCATTTTTCCTGTTTGGCATTATCTGCAGTGCCGTAGTAGCGGTCAGCTGTAAAGCCAGCCATATCTCCCTGCTGGTTAAATATAAAAATGCCGGAAACTTTTAAGCCGCTATAGGTAAGGGTTGCTTTTGCAGACAGGGAATCAATGGCTTCCCATTGTATATATTCACTTAATGCTGCGGTGGGGAACCAGCTTGTTTCGGCAAGGTAACGTATCATAGTAGCCGAATTTATTTTTTCATTATCATGGCCATAGGCAACTTTATATAACGATAATAATTTTATAGCCATCTCCCCATGCCCTTTTTCAAATTTATCCCGGCCTGTTAAAATTACTAATGGCATCATCTGTACATCAGTTGTCCATACAAAAGCCGGTTCGTTTACGGTAAAATATTGTATAGCTGCAAAGGGCATCCACTTTCCGCCGGGTTTTATTTTCATTTCGCCCTTTTGTTTTAAGCGAACAGTACAGATTTTTTCTTTACCAATAATACCCGAACGGGTGAGCCATTTTTGCACTGCAGGTGGCAGGTTATCCAGCATTTCTTTTGTTATTATTTCGGTATTACCATTGGGTATCCTTGCTAAAATTGTTTTTGATTCAAAGGCGGCCATTTTAGTAAAACGGTTATGGGCAAAAACGGGGATGACCACCAGTAATGCAATAATGTTTGCAAAGGTTCCAAATTTTGCATCTTTCCAAACTGTAATAATAAGTACTTGAGAAATAACGGCGGCAATAACAGTGATTATTGGCCAACTTTCTTTTCTCATTAAAAACAAAACTACCGCCGCTGTAAATAATAATGCAGTAAGCAGCCAAAAAAGCCCTGATGGTTTTGAAATGCTTTTACTAAGTTGCGTTATATTGCCATAACCAAATGCTTTGGCAAATCCCATGCAATGAATTAATCCGTGTATAAGAATTACTGCTGCAAAAAAATATTTAATCATAACGGCTTATTTATTTTTACCTGTGTGTAATGAACTTGTTTTCTTTTCCAGTTTATATTTAGCAGGATGCCGCCAAAAGCCATGCAGGTTAATAATATCATCAGCAACCAGCCAACAAACGGTGTAGATGATAATAGTTTTAATACAATGAAAATGCCAAAGGCTGCAAATACCATTCGCCAGTAATTCCATTGGTAGTTATTGCGGTTGTTAAACCAGTGGGCAGCTGCAACCGATGTAATAACTGCGGCTAAAATAATTAGGGCAACATAGCCAAACAGTAACAGGATACCAATGGGTACACCAATTATTGTAACCAGGGCAACAACTGCCACTAACGGTACACCCAGCAGAAATAAAAAACCATACCCAAGGCATTTTAGCGAACTGTTGAAAACCATATCAGCGGCTTTTTTCATGGTATAGCCAAATAGATACTCCACAATCATTATCATTAATAATGCCATGCCCAAATACCAAAGCAAACCAATTATTGTTGCAGCGCCCAGGTAATACCATTGGCCGGTTTGCATGCGTAAGGAGGCATCATAAGTGGCTTTGCTGTTTTTTAAAGATTGCTTAAAATCAATTGTACCCTTTTTGTTCCAGTAACGTACATCGCTGTTAAATGCGGCATTATTTCCAATAATAATATCAGTTGCCGATATAACTGCTTTGCCGCCAATGGTTCCGTTCACTGTAATTTTTCCGCCGCGGCAATCAATATCTTTTGTAATATTTCCATTTAAAATTAATTCGCCAAATGCGCCCCTTACCTCACCATTTACATTTCCATCAACAGTAATATCGCCGCCGCTTGTTAGTAAGCCACCAATGGTTACGCCATTATCAATTATTACCGTACCTCCAACTACTACCACATCGCCGGTTACATTTTTGCTAATGCGCAGGTTACCCCCTGCACAACGTATATCATCACCCACAAAACCATTAAAGGTAACGTTGCCGCCTGCCAGCAGTATGTCGTTTGCCACCGAGTCGTTGATGATGATGGTGCCACCGGCAATTATCAAATCGCCATGTATTGGTGCATTGATGGTAATGGTACCGGCAGCTATATACAAATCTTCATATACAGGTTTGCTGATGGTGACGTTATTGCCATACTCAATACGAAATGCAGCAGCATAAATACAATTAAGCAATATGACAGTAAGAAGAAATATCTTTTTCATAAAAAAAATTTATAGATAACCTGATTTTTTAAACTGCCCATTTCCCTTTTAATTGATAAGCAGTTAATATAGTAAGCAAGCCAATACCAATGTAAAGAAATTGCAGCCAGGAAATTTGGCGGATCAAAATCAGCTGTGCAAAAATCCATCCGCATAGCATCAGGCCACCAGCCAAAGCCCATGTATAGCGGTTTTTATTACGCTGTATATTGTAAAAAGTGGCTATAAAATTTATAACCCCTACAAGCGTTAAAAATATCCCTGGTATTAAGAAATCTTTAAATGGTGTTTCAATCAACATATTTAGTGCAAGCCCCAGTGCTTTTCCATCGGGGTTACTAATCATAATTAAACCACTGGAAAAAGCTGTAACAGCGGTAAATGAAATCAGTATAAATAAAAGTGTTTTCAATTTTTTCTTTTGTATAAACCAATCAATTCGCCAAAAGCGATAATATATTCACTCATTGCCCGTTCCAACTGTATTTTTTTTGCAGTGGCAGGCAAATCCAGCAACGCATCCAGCGCATATACCTTAAAAAAATACCGGTGTGTGCCCGATGGCGGGCATGGGCCACCGTAATGATGTTGCTGAAAATCGTTAAAGCCCTGTACCCCATGTATTTCATTTTCCTTTATGTGGTGTGTTACCGGGATGTTCCAAACAATCCAGTGCACCCAAGTGGCAATGGGGGCATCCGGGTCATCAACAATTAGTACCAAACATTTTGCCTCTTCCGGTATATCCTTTACATCCAGTGGTGGGTTAATGTTTTCTCCATCACAGGTATATTTAATGGGTATTGCCCCTTCGTGGGCAAAGGCGCTACTGCTTACTTTTAATTGTTTGTAATCAATAGCCCGGGTGGCTTCGTTATGTTTTGCAGCATTATTCATGATAGTATCATTTATAATTTATTATTATGGGCCTTCACCTGGTTCAGGCACTTCAAATGGTGGTGGATTTTCAAATGGATCTTCATCAGGAATTATATCCGGATCTTCTTCCGGTATAACCGGTTCTTCCGGATCAAAGGGAGGCTCCACTTCCGGAAATTTTTTCGGACCTGGAATTTCGGATGGTTGTTTTTTCTTTGGCATAATCAATTATATTTATCGCCAACCGGCGGACACTTGTACTGAAAAAATCCTAGGCAACTTTCGCCAACAGGATACCAATTTTAAATTACTAAACAAAGCAATCGCATTTAATAACCCTTTGCAATGAGAGCTGTCAAGGTTTTACGTGACAGTGGTCATTAGCAAATGATATGAAGCAGGATAGTTTTGCCTGTTGCTGCGCCTGTTTTTTTCAGGAGTTTCCTTATTAAGTAATGTTAAAACAGGAACGATGAAAAAAGTGATTCTATATTTTGCTTTAGCGTATCTCATTTCATGGTTAATATGGTTGCGGCTATTTTAATTATTCTGCTGAAGAAACAGGGCAATCTTTCTTTACAACCAAAACAAACTGAATGAAAGCAATAGTTTACACCGAATACGGCGGGCCTGATGTCCTTCATCTGAAGGAAGTAAAAAAAACTTATCCAAAAAATAATGAAGTGCTTATTAAGGTTCACGCTGTTTCGGTAAATTATGGAGATATGATTGCACGAAATTTTAAAAACATTTCTCCCGCAGCATTCAACATGCCTTTCCTGTTTTGGATTCTTGCCAAGTTTACTTTTGGTTTGAGTAAGCCTAAGAAAATAATATTAGGTAACAGTTTTGCCGGTGAAGTGGAGGCAGTTGGTAATGGCGTAAAACTTTTTAAAAAAGGCGATTTAGTATTTGGTTATACAGGTGAAAAAATGGGGGCTTATGCCGAATATCTCTGCGTTCCTGAAAATGGCATCCTTGCTCTGAAGCCTTTCAATATGAGTTTTGATGAGGCTTCCACTATTCCCTATGGGGCACTGATGGCTTTGAATCTACTAAAAAAAGCAACTATTCAAAAAGGACAAAATGTATTGATCCTCGGTGCTTCAGGCAGTATTGGTGCAGCGGCTATTCAACTTGTTAAACATTATTATGAAGCTGAAGTTACAGCCGTATGCAGTACACAGGGAATGGAATATGTAAAAAAACTGGGAGCGCACAAAGTAATTGATTATAAAAAAGAAGACTTTACAAAAAACGGAGAAACCTATGACCTCATTTTTGATGTTTTGGGCAGAAGTTCCTTTTCAAAAGTTAAGGCATCACTCAAACAAAAAGGAATTTATTTATCCGTAAGTTTTAAAATGAAGAAGCTGCTTCAAATGCTTTGGACATCCATAACGGGTGAAAAGAAAGTTATCTGTTCGTTGGCATCTCCAAAACAGGAAGATTTAATTTTTATAAAAGACCTTGTTGAACTGGGAAAATACAAATCCATCATTGATAAAACTTTTCCTTTGGAAAAGACAGCAGAAGCCCATAGGTATATAGAAAGTGGAATTAAAAAAGGGAATGTTGTCATTAAAGTAAATGAGCAATAAGTCATGAAAATAGAAACAATAAAAAAGAAAGGATTTGCCATATCACTTATTGCATTTCCATTAATGCTGCTCACAGGATTTGTAATGCACCCTAATCTCCTTAAAATGGAGGCACTTCAAACCGTTGAACAATTAGTGGCTAGGTTTCACAATCAGCTGATGTACCATATTGGGCATTTAATTGTAACGTTTACTGTACCTGTTATTATGATTGCACTCATTAGTATTATAAATGTATTGCAAGGAAAAGGCAAATCATTCGGTTTTTGGGGCGGTATTATAGGTTTATTTGGTGCATTTATTTTAGCGGTAGATAAAGGAGCTTTGTGTTTGGTTATGTCCGCATTCGATACATTGCCAGAAGAACAATTCCAAGAGTTTGTCCCTTTTTTGAGTGTTATCGTAAACAAATCGGGTTTACTTTGGGTAGTGTGGTTATTACCGTTATTGCCCATTGGCGCAGCAATACAGGCTTATGGACTGATGAAAGAGCAATTTATCAGCAAATGGCAAGGGGTCTGTATCATTGCGGGGCTTCTGTTATTAAACAACCCCGATATAGAATTGATTAGCTCTGTCGGGGCTTTTTTAATGTGTGTTGGTTACATTCCTTGGGGCATAAAAATGCTTCATACAGAATGAAAAGTTTGGCACTTGAATACCCCCCTCAGTATTTTTAATTAAAATTTATCCAAAAACCCAATAAATTCAATCATTATGAACAAGAATTTCATTCTATCAGGTTTAGCGGCAACAGTCATCAATCTTTTATTGAATGCAGTTGCCAATTTTTTTATTTTAATACATGTCCATAAGGCATATCCGCCTATATCGGCAGAATTTCAAAAACAATTAGTACTCCCTGCCGACCAACTGATAGGATGGGCATTGGCTGTTTCGGCAGTGACAATGGGTTTTTTCATAGCCTTAGTCATTAAATGGTCGGGTGCAAGAACCTTTGAGTCGGGTTTGAAAAAAGGTTTTGTCGTTGCTTTCCTTTTTTGGACTTCGTTCAATTTTGGATTATATTCTTCCTCTAATCATTTTTCATTGGTTGGTGTTTTGGCAGATTTGCCTTGTAGTGTAACGGCAATGACCATTGCTGCTGCGGTTGCTGCTTGGATATTAGGCAAGGACAAAATAAATTAAACAATGAATTCCAATAGAAAAATAGCAAGGACATTTGGAATATTATTAATCGCAGGAATCGTCTTTGGCGTATTCTCCTCCGTTCCTGCATTAGAGTATCCGGATTATCTAATCAAATTATCATAATCAAATTGCAAGTTTTGATGGCTATTTTTTGTCAATTTGCTATGGCAACTGTATATGTTTGGATTGTGGTATTAGTATATCCCATCACTAAGCAATATAACGAAGTGCTTGCACTTGGATATTTCGGATTTAGAATTATTGGCGCATCCTTTCTCTTTGTTGGAATCGTTTCTCTGCTGCTATTATTATTCATTAGTCAAAGTTTTGCAGCAGCAGGTCAGCCAAATCCATCCCATTTTCAAACAACAGGAGAATTGCTTAGAGTTGGTAGAGATTGGATGAATCATATTGGGATGATATTGCCGTGGAGTTTAGGGGGGTTAATTCTCTATTATTGCTTTTTTAGAATAAACCTGATTCCAAAATGGCTGTCGGTCTGGGGCATTATTGGTTCTATTTTAACTTTAATAGCAACCTTTCTGTTTATGTTTGATGTGATAAAAATAATAACACCCATTTATTTTATCATCAATACACCAACATTGTTATTTGAATTAGTTTTGGCTGTTTTTCTAATAAAAAAAGGCTTTAAAAGTATCGGTAATAAATAATGATAGTATGTGTAAAATGAAAAACAGTAAATAGCCCTGCTAAAATCGGGTAATACATCCTTTTATATTTTATATTAAAAAACGGTTTTCCCATAATTAAACTTATGCCAACAAACCATATTAAAGGTGTTGTGGCGGGAGCTGTAAAGCCAATCAGTGATTTACTCCAACTGCTATCCGGAAAATAAATTAATGCCAAATACGAAAAAAGATAAAGAATAACACCTGTTAAATAAACCGCCAACCCTGTTCTTTGGATTTTATTTTTAATTGAAAAGGGAAAGAAAGCCGGAAGGGCCATCACCATAATCCTGAAAATATTTTCAAAGGTTTTAACCGGCAATGGAATATTGCTCCAAAATATATTGGTTTGAAATGCTTCGGGCAAATATTTTACCAGTAAAAAAGATATTAAAAGCTGCGGAATGATTAACCAAAAACAATTAACCAGATATTTGATAGGGCTGTTTTGTTTCATTATTCGTTTTGGTATATCATTTTTTTTAATGAACATTCCCCCTTTTCAACTTTTCATATTCTTTTTCTGCTGTGTCTTTAAATTTATAAACGGCCAAATAATTAAATATTAGCCCAATACCCCAACCTATTGCAGGCCATATTGGCCAGGGATATGAATGAACGCCGCCTGTAAATAACCATGTTAGCCACAACATGCCATTAACGATTACATAAGATGCAAGATGTGTTCTAAAATCGGCTCTTGCTTTTGCCTGTTGCCAGAGTTGTTCATCTTTTTCTTCTTTCATGATTGACAGGTTTTATATTATTGGTATTCTTTTGCTTACCAAAGCAACGACATTTGCCTGCATTTTAAAATGCTTTGCGTCAAACTTAGCCGTGATTGTTATCAGCTATAGAATTCACTAATCTATAAAGAATAATTCAATGAGAATTGCCGGAGAGTTTATACCATCCTGTTAAATACTTATACCGCCGCTTGTTTTACTTTGATAACTTTCATCTGTTTAAATGATTGCTATCATGTAAATTATTTAAGCGGTTATTTACTTTCATATAAATAGTTGAAGTTACTGCCAGTATGACTAAGGGATAAGCAGTTTGTTTCTTCTATCTAAATTTTATATGAAATTAATTGCAACTGCAAATATTATCGTGGTCTGTAAAAAGGAACTAAAATTCTTTTACAGAATGTTATATACAGCAATGTTGTTTGTTTAAAGCAGCAGCACACAATTGTTTAATTGATGAAGCCGGCACTTTTATATTATTTATGTATAAGCTCTTTTTTTATTGCCGGCTGCAGCAGTCCGAAAGAGCTTTTTACCACGAAAGAATTTGAAGAAAATAACCGCTCAGCTGAAATTGACCAACGTTTTTTAAAAGACAACCTGATACAATTCCTCAATTACCGTGCATACAAAGATTCCTTTATTAACGCTGCACAAAAAGACAGTACTGCAAATTTTGGCCTCATTGCTGACCGTGTAAGTTTTACAATGTACAATAATGAAAATGAAATGTATTTTGGCAATGACCGGGATAAATGCATCATTCATTATACCTCATTTTCGAAATATCAGAAAACAGAGCCCGCCATGATAGATTTATTTTCAAAAAAGAAATCGAATGGACCCGAGCGGCAAACTGAAACACACCTTATCGAAGCACGGGCAAAAGGCACAATACAATACCCGGCATTTGAAAAGGCAATTACTTTTTATTTTGATAACCACACGGGGTACCTGCTTATAAACAGGGATAGCTTTGCACTTAAACCCATTTACCAGGGAAAATCGGGGCCGTTTCAAACTTTAATTGGTGTGCAACTGTTAAAAGAGAATATAGTTTATGGCGTTGTACACAGCTTTACCGGGTTGTTAAAGAAGAAAATTTTTCTTTATACTAATGCTACCGCAGATGAACAATTGCTGACTGCCGCTTACTTTGCTGTTATAGCAAGGTATTTGTAAGCAAGTATTCCTATTATCTCCTTCCTTAATGTTACAAATCAGTCTTTGTAATGATTTATAACATCAGTATGCAGAAAATAAGTTTTTATCTTTCCCCAAAACTTATTTGTTATGAAACAATTACATAAGAACAGTAAGCTATTTTATGCTTTACTACTGTCTGTTTTCACATCTATTTTATTTTTTTCCTGCGACTCTTATAATTTTACAGAGGCACAACCTGCTGATAAGGAAAATATTTATGTGTTTCCTGAATAATTTTTGGGGAACTGGTTTGATAAAAATGAGGGTATAGATGCTTATTATCTTATAAATAAAGAAAACGTATTGGTTATAACCCACGGTACGTCAAAAATTATAAAAGGCACATGGCCTAAGCTTAATGAAAAAGGCGATACTTTAATGCCGCCCACGGCTTTTAAACCATTTAAGACAACAGTTTATGATTCATTATATAAGCGAATGGACACAATTGATAATTTCATAATAAGCAAAAACAAAATTTATGAAGTAGGCGATAAAAGATTTTTAGGTAAAGGTTATTCATATAAAACGGATAATGATACCATTATTGTTTTTGAAAACGATACCATTTTTATTGATTTGGGACAAAACGCATTTCTTCGGCAGTTAAACAAAAAATTTTATGTGTTTAATGTCCGCAACAGTATTCTTGGTGTGGATGCTGCTGAGATTAGTGATTGGTGGCGGGTAATGATTTTGGAAATAAAGGAAGATAAAACTTTAAACATCTGGCAATGCAGCACCAAATCCGATGAGTTTTCTTGTATGTTTTATGACAGGCCCTCCAAAAGGGATATTTTTTATTTTGACTGCGAATGGACAACTGCAGATATGCTACGGCTTATAAACGAAGGATATTTTGAGGTGAGCAGCAGGCTGTATAAAAAAAATAAATGGAATTAATTGAGCAAATCAAATCTTTATAATTGATTTTTCCTTTTTAATAGTTTAAAAAAAGGCAAGTATAGATTCCTACATCAAGAATTTTTTAGCTTCTTTAGATGATAGTATAAAAGGGAAATAAATAAAAACTCCTCGCCATTCATCAGAGTAGGGAGGAGTAATTTTAATCAGAATTTTTTTTACCTCACCAATATCAATTTACGTTCACTTATACCTTCAGTAGTTTGTACTCTGCAGATATAAGTGCCTGTAGCTAAATTTAAAGATTGAAGTGTTACCTGCTTTGTCATCCCTTTTTGTATAATTCCTGAAAACAATTGTTTTATCAATTTGCCATTAAAATCATATAACTGTATAGATACCTGTCCTGTTTGAGCTGCTTTGTAATTGATAACTACATTATTGGAAAATGGGTTAGGAAAAACATAAAAACTGGCATCGCCTTCTTTCATTTGGGGTTGTTCATCTATGTTTATTTTTGTAGTGATAGGCATTGCCGAATTTTGCTGTTCGCATGAGCCAAGGTAGGCACCTTTTTTTATCTGTTCAAGTGCAGCAGCCCGTGCAATACATATATCTTTCCCTTTGTAACAAAGCAATATTTTATCTTCTTTCCGGTTACTGTTTCCGCATAAAAAATCGGGTAATGCCTCATACAACACCCTTGCAACTTCATACTCTTTACAACCCCGATAGTTACTTAAAATGACAATGGTCATTTTGCGGTCAGGTTGATACATCATTATTGATTTGTACCCCGGGGCAACTCCGTTATGGCCAACAAAATAATCTGTTGCACTTACTTTATTATTGGTCCAAATACCATAACCCAGATAATCTCCGCCATCGTCGGGAGTTGATGGAATGGAATTCATCATGGTTTGTAAAGTTGCAGCACTGGTTGCTCTTCCTCCAAAAAGTGCATTTCCCCATTCTGCCATATCAGCGGCATTGGTAACAATACCACCGCCACTAAACGCCAATGATACAACTGCTGTTAAAGGAAAACGGCTGATATTAGTGTAGGCATCAGGGAAAGTAGGTTGTCCTGTTAATTGAAAAATAGGATTGAACGCACTGATGTTATCATGTGGAGCCGCCAAATCTCCATGACCATTCTGCGATTCCCTTCCTCCAAGATACATTGAGGTAAGGTGCAGCGGGTTAAAAAAACGTTCCCGGTAATGTTGTTCCATGGGTTTGCCGGTAACCACTTCAACAATAGCGCCGAGCATGATATAATTGGTACTGCTGTATCTACGCTCTGCACCCGGTACATTAATCTGGTGGCAAAAACTTAGAGTTTCAAAAGCAGTCCAAACATGCGTTGGTTGAAAGGCAACAGCAATCTGTAACATCATTTCATCTGTATAATTAGAATACCCGCTTTCGTGAGCAAGCAACTGGCGGATGGTTACCGAACCGTTAAGCCCCGGATTAATGGCTTGCAGCGGTATAAAGTTGCTTACGGGTGCATCGAGGTTAAAATAACCTTCGCTTGCCAACTCAAGCACTAACGGCGATGTAAATGTTTTTGTAACGCTGTACATCCTGGAAAGCATATTTTTTTCGAAGAGAGTACCTCCTGGCAGCAGGTTGTTTTGTGCATCCACATTTCTGGCAGCATAGCCTGTTGCTCCCTGCCACATGGCCAGGCCATCTACTTTAATGGCTACAGACATTCCGCCAACAAATGGATTGGCGGGGTTGTTTTGAAAACTGTCAATAATATGCTGCAATCTTGTTTGCACTGCAGGAGAAAACCCCTGAGCGTAAATTGCTGAGCTAATAATTAATAGAGAAATAAATGATAAACATAAATGTTTAAACCACTTTGCAGTAAAGAGTTTCATAAAAAATATTTTTAATGGTGTGATGAAATTGAAAATCAGATTCTAAATTCATTGATTTTTCAGGGGAATGTGAAGAAAACTCTCTTTCTAATTGTATTTATTATAAAAAAGAATTCCTATAGATTTCGGGTGTTAAAGAAATATAAAGTTGAACAAATTTATACAGGAGATAATCACTCCGCAATGACTGCGGTCATTACTATCAATGATAGAAGTTTCCGATGGCCCTATGATTTATTTGATGGATACACGAGGGGGAGTATCTATTCATATAAATTAAATACAATTACTCCGATTGTATTATTTAATCAGTTTTATCCTTTTAAAACACGAAAACCCAGAATGATAAGAACAATAATAAAAAGGCTTGTATAAATTAACTTGTTGTACTTCGCCAGCCAGTTGGGTAAAAAAATATCAAAGTTGTCTTTTGTTGAATCAGAATACTTACGGGCAATGACAGTGATGGGGCAAAACATTTTAAATACAAGCAATACTAATGCTTCCAGCAATATCAGCCCGATACATATCAAAACCCGGAAGTCTATTTTATTAGTAATGGCAGCATAATACAAATAAAAAATTACTGCATTAAAAAACAACCAGATGATGGTATGAATCAGTTTGATGATATTTAGTTTTGCCTCATTTGTCATCGGATATTTTTATTTGAAATTTAGTGACACTTTATCCATTCATTAATAATTTCCTTTGCCAGCATAACAGTTGATTTTCCATGCGAACCGCTTTCTATTAATTGATATTCTTTGTTAGGGTGTTTCCATTCTTTATAAATCAAATCACATCCGCTTTATCAACAATGGCATCTTTCATTCCGTAAATCAACAACAGGGGATAATCAGCTTTTTTACAATAATCAAGTGTTGTTTTAATT
This sequence comes from uncultured Chitinophagaceae bacterium, assembly GCA_963741535.1. Classification (GTDB taxonomy): domain Bacteria; phylum Bacteroidota; class Bacteroidia; order Chitinophagales; family Chitinophagaceae; genus Ferruginibacter. The sequence continues at coordinate 637,360 of CAVUIP010000017.1, read as the reverse complement.
AATTTTCTTACTTCATTCATATAGTACAAACTAAAATAGTTGACCAATAATGGGTCATTTGCTCTTTTCTCTGCATCTCTTCTGTCTGCTTCATTTTCTATTTTTGATGGGTCGCCTGCCATATTAACGACAGGTTTATGTTTTGCAAAAAGATAATACAGGGCATATTTTAAATATTGCCCAATGCCTGGCGACATACCTTTTGCTTTCTTTTGTATATAAGGCGGATTTACAAGAATGACCCCGGTGATATTGTTCAAATTCTCCGCAGCAGCCAATAACACCGCTGTTGACATACTGTGACCAAACATAAATACTTTATGTTGTTTCAACTGGTAGTCTTTATCGGTTTGTATAATTTCCGAATAGTCGTTGATGAAATCACTGAAATTTAAAATATCTCCACGTACACCGTCAGAATATCCCGTACCACGGGGGTGTATTACAACAACCCTGTTTTCATTGTTGGATAAAAGTTGAATAATATCTTTTTCTTTGTGATGATTTATACCTGTAATACCAGCAATAATAAATATGGTTGTATAATAATATCCACTTGGCAGGAATTCATAAACAAACAATTTATGCCCGTCCTTAACTTCAAATAAATAACCCTCATCGAAGTCAGTAATTTTTGGTTTGTTTAAATTTTTTATTGATGCACAGGAATAAAGAATAAGTGCAAATAAAATTTTAAAATACACCGTGTAATTTTTTTTGTTCATTTTGGTTTATGGTATAATAATAACCGTTTTTTTCTAAGAGAATAAATCACAGTGTTTACTGTATTGCAGGTCAACATCAAATTGCTGCAGCCCGGGTTTTACTTATAACGAACGAAGCCCCAGTATGATAAGAACGATGACAAAGAGGCTTGTGTAAATTAATTTATTATACCTGGCCAGCCACTCAGGCAAAAAAATATCAAAATTATCTTTGTCAGAATCAGAATAATTACGTGCCACTAAAGTAAGCGGGCAACGTTTTTTAAATAGCAACAATACAATCCCTTCCAGTAAAATCAATCCAATGCAAATCCAAACCCATTTGTTAATTTTATTAGAGAGAACAGCATAGTACAAGTAAAATATCACTCCGTTAAAAAATATCCAGATGATGGAATGCACCAGTTTGATGATATTTAATTTTGAAACATTAGTCATAAATGATTTATGATTTAATTTCTGATGTCTGCACTTGCAGCAGAGAATCAGTATCCTCTGTTATTATTTTATCAAAGCAACTTTATTTATTAGTGTGCATTAATGAGAAATGTCATTATGTTGCTTGATAACGATCAGTATTATTTGTTAATAACACTGGTAATTTCGTACAATAAAAATTAACTGATATGGCACTGTTGCTGCATTTGCAATTACATTAGCCATTGAAAAGCAAGTAGTTTTTTATAAGTAATAAGTCGATGAAAAAAAATAATGACTGCTTATAGCAATTATTACAGTTTGAAATTAATGTAAAGTCAAAAGCACCATTTTTAATACCTCAATAAAAAATATGATAGGCGAATTAAATCAAACACAGATCAATAATATCCTCAGTAGCCAGGTAGTAGGGAGGCTGGGCTGTACCGATGGTAAACAACCTTACATAGTACCAGTAACATTTACTTATGATGGAGACTATATTTATGGGCAAACTAATGAGGGTACAAAATTAAATATGCTTCGTAAAAATAAAAATGTTTGCTTTGAAGTAGAGGTAATGACGGATATGCGTAACTGGCAAAGTGTAATTGTTTTAGGGAAATTTGAGGAGCTTAAAAATAAAGCTGCAGAAAAAGCAAGGGAAATACTTTTTGGGCGTGTGTTTACATTAATGACAAGCAGCACAGTACATACACACGAGCATGAAACAACCAGCGAAATAGACGACAGTAACAGGGTAAAACATGTAATGTACCGGATTAAAATAAAAAAAATTACCGGGCGGTTTGAAAAACAATGACTTTTTTTTACTTGTAATCATAAATAAGGTTCATTATCATGTTTATCGCTTTGTATTTTATTGCTTTTAATTAGAAATAAAAAAAAAGGTCAAACTATTATTGTGTTTATTTGGCTGCTTCTTTTATCCGTTCATTTCATTTTTATTAATAACATAATAAGGGTAGCAACTGGTTACAATAGAACCTGCTTACATTTTGGCTGTTTTAATTTTGTAAGCCTAATAAAACAGAAAGTCAAAAACATGACATTAATCAGAAGCAGCTATTATTTTAAACAGCATATTTTCTGTTATACTTTTTATTTTTATCTGCTGTTACTACGCAACAAATATCCTTTAAAAAATAATAATTGGTATTAATGCTTAATTTGTAAGTGCAGAAAACAATTCTGGCATACTAACCCAGTACAATCCTGAAAATGGGAAAATGGTAAAAATTGCCAATAACCAAATTGTGGTGTATTAATATAAAATTGTAATGGCTTTTTCCTTCACTAATACATACAACATAAATACAGCTTTTAGTAAAAGGGTGGCTTATTGCTGCATGGAGTTTGGTATCCATCAGGCTTTAAAAACTTACGCCGGCGGCCTTGGGTTTTTAGCAGGCTCACACATGCGTAGCGCTTACCAACTGCAGCAAAACATAGTTGGTATCAGTATTTTATGGAAGTATGGGTACTACAATCAGGTAAGAAAGCAAGATCAAACGATGGATGTATTGTTTGAAGAAAAAAAGTATGGCTTTCTAAAAGAAACAGGAATAAAATTCACCATTAAAGTTTCTAAACATGAGGTATGGGTAACGGCATTTTATTTACCACCGGAAATTTTTAATACAGCGCCAATTTTTTTTCTAACTACAGACTTACCCGAAAACGATTATTTGGCAAAAACAATTTCCCATAAATTGTATGATGCTAACCCCGAAACAAAAATAGCTTCGGCGATTTTGCTGGGCGAAGGGAGTGTTAAATTGCTGGATGCACTTAACTGGCAACCCGATATTTATCATTTAAACGAATCGCATGCTCTGCCGCTTGTATTTTATTTATACAGTCAATATAAAAATATAGCTGAAGTAAAAAAACGCCTGGTGTTTACTAATCACACACCCGAAGCTTCGGGCAATCAAAAAACAAATATGGGTTTGCTGGAAAAGATGGGTTTCTTTTGCGATATCCCACTTACAGAAGTAAAAGCCATTACACAAACAGAAGGCGATGAACTGGATCACACTTTAACTGCACTTCAATTTTCTAAAAAGGCTAATGCAGTTTCGCAAATACACCAGCAAACATTATGTAAAATGTGGATGGCACAAAAAAATATTTGCGATATTATAGCCATTACCAATGCACAAAATTATTTATACTGGCACGATGAAAGCATGTACAGGGTTTTAAACAATAACGATGATGCTGCACTGGTGCAAAAAAAATTGCAACGCAAAAAAAATTTGTTTATGGAAGTTGCCGACCAGTGCGGCGAAATTTATGATGAAAAAATTTTTACCATTGTATTTGCAAAACGGTTTGCAGGTTATAAAAGGGCCGATCTGTTTTTTCATGATATGCAGCGATTTGAAAAATTAGTAAACAACAAAGAAAGGCCGGTACAAATTATTTGGGCAGGTAAACCTTACCCCATGGATTATGCCGCTATTGGTGTGTTTGATAAAATTGTAGATGTATGTAAAACTTATACCAACTGCTCCATTTTGGCAGGGTACGAATTAAAGTTGTCTAAATTATTAAAACAGGGTGCCGATGTTTGGTTGAATGTGCCACGGCTTACGCATGAAGCATCTGGCACCAGCGGTATGGCTGCTGCTATGAATGGCGCAGTAAATGTGGGCCTCCCTGATGGATGGTTTCCGGAGTTTGCAAAAGATAAAATCAATTCATTTGTAGTTGCACCTTGTGATATTAATTTACCCGAACATGTGCAGGATGATATGGATGCAGCAAGTTTATATTCACTACTTGAAAATGAAGTGCTGCCAATGTATTATGATTATCCCAACCGCTGGCTGGAGATAGTTAAAAATGGAATGAAAGATATTATACCTCAGTTTGACAGTAACCGTATGGCAGCAGAATATTATAAAAGATTATACGGGGATGAATAAAATAATAAGGATCGCATGTTATCAGCTAAACAAAAAACCTCAACAGGTTATACTGCACAGAATAAAATACAATTGATCCGTGGGGGAAAGCAATACTTTGATTTAATCCTTCAATTAATTAATGATGCTAAAGATAGTATCCATTTACAAACTTATATTTTTAATGATGATGAAACCGGGCAGGAGATTGCCAATGCCTTAAAAGACGCTGCCAAACGAAATGTAACAGTACATTTAATGGCTGATGGCTATGCATCTAAAAATTTACCCCAACATTTTGTTGATGAATTAAGACGAGCAAATATTCACTTTCGTTTTTTTGAACCTTTCTTTAAAAGCAAACAATTTTATTTTGGCCGCAGAATGCACCATAAAATATTTTTGGCAGATGCAAAGTTTGCTGTAGTAGGTGGTATAAACATTGCCAACCGCTACAATGATATGCCCGGCAAGCCTGCCTGGCTGGATTTTGCTTTGTATACTGAAGGCGAACTGGCTAAACAACTTTGTGTGCTGTGCTGGAAAACATGGAATGGTTTTGCTGCAAACATGGGCATTACCCCCTGCGAAGAAAAACTATTGCAGTTTAATTTTAAAGACGAAGAAAAAAAAATGGTGCGTATGCGCCGCAACGATTGGGTGCGTAGTAAAAATGAAATTTCGGCAAGCTATATAGAAATGATAAAAAACGCACAATCGCATATTACCATTTTATGCAGTTATTTTTTACCTGGTAAAATTATACGCCGGTTACTTAAAAATGCTGCTAAACGTGGAGTGCAAATAAAAGTTATAACAGCCGGCCCCAGCGATATTATGCTGGCCAAATATGCCGAACGCTGGATGTATGACTGGATGCTGCGTAATAAAATAGAGTTATTCGAGTATCAACCCGGTGTACTGCATGCAAAAGTGGCGGTATGTGATGGGGAGTGGCTTACTATTGGTTCTTATAACCTGAATGATATTAGCGCCTATGCCAGTATTGAATTAAATATTGATGTACGTAATGCAAGTTTTGCTGTAGATATAGAACAACAACTGGATGCTATAATTGAAAATTACTGTGTACACATCACTAAAGAAAAACATTTGCACAATAAAAATATATTTAAGCAATTTATCCGCTGGTGCAGCTACCAATTTATCCGGGTGGCTTTTCATTTACTTACCTTTTATTTTAAACAGAGAAGGTAGGGGCAAGCCTGTTGTTATTTATTAGTAAAACCAGGTAAACTATTTTTATTGTCAACAAAACAGTAGTAAATAAACTGATTGTTAATTATAATGATTGTAGATAATACACACCAAAAAGCAACTGACCAATCTCATCTTTATAAATGACTGCAGTTGTTGCATAACAATACCTCAAAAAATATTTTTGTGTTGTAATCAATTATTTAATCTTAAAAAAAAGGAGGTTTATTATGGGAACACAAGCATTAGCTAAAATAAGCGAAAGGATGCCATCAGTTTTTGATGATTTTTTTAAACCCTGGAACGAATGGTTCGACAATGGCAATTTACTGGGTCGTAACATGAATGTGCCAGCCGTAAATATTACCGAGCAGAGCAACGAGTACCTTGTATCGCTGGCAGTGCCCGGCATGAAAAAAGATGACTTTAATATTGATGTGGACGGTAACATGCTTACAATTAGCAGCGAAAAAGAAGAAACCAAAGAAGAAAAAGAAAAAAAATTTACCCGTAAGGAGTACAACTATTCTTCTTTTAGCCGCAGCTTTACTTTGCCCGAAGAAATTAATAAAGAAAAAATTGAGGCAAAGTATGAAGAGGGGGTATTAAAATTGCTGTTACCACGTAGAGAAGAAGCCAAAAAAACTTCAGCAAAGCACATTGCTGTTAAATAAGCCAGCTACGGTTTGGCTTTAAGCCCCGCCATTGAGCATGACGGGGCATTTTGTGTAAACTACACAGGTATTATTGATGTGTGTCAGGCTTTTTACTGACGGGCATTCTTATAATAGCTTAGCCGCAATCTTATCTTTATCTCTAATAAAGTATTTAAAAATGTACTAATTTTTTTTATTAAAGTGAAATAAAAATATAAAGTATATGCCCGAATTAAAATTAAAACAATTAAAGTACGAAGCTGATACCTGGAAACGGTTGCTGGGTTTTATGATGGAAGAAAATATTTACCTCAAAAACAGGCTATCGCATATTCTTAAAGACAGGTTTAATGCGAATTTGCTGGAAGAAGTAGAGTCTTTTCAAGGCAGTTTTATTAAACAAGATGAATTGATTGGCCTGCTGCGTAACGATGTGGCCGAATTGGATAAATTGCTGGAAAGGGAAATTTTTGAAGATGGGATGATTATTAAAAACGTAGAAAGTAAATTAAAAAAAATACGGCATAACATAAAAAATGCCGAAAAGCAATTTGGCAAATTGAAGGCCGATTTTAATATTTACTTATCAGAAAATATTTAACGCAGGTGAAAAAAAATAGCCGTAAAATTATACTGGTAATATTTATAACCTGCGTGGGTTGTTGCACCGTTATTGCGCAAATAACTGCCAGCCGGTTACAGCAATTTATTACAGCCGGTAAAAATTTGTATGCAGCCGATGTAAAATATGTGACACAGCTAAAAGATTTTTATGCACTTAATAATTATAATACTGCATGGATAAAAACTGAAAATGCCGGTAACCTGCAAGTTTTTTTTAAAACAATAACACTAAGCCCCGGTCAGGGTTTGCAACCAAATAATTATCAGTATAATTATATTCAAAAATTAATTAACGGCACTGCATACCTGCAAAATGCAGATGATTCGTTACAGGCAGAAATACATATTACAGATGCTGCCCTGCATTTTTATAACGATATTGCTTATGGCAACACCAGGCCGGTATTAGACTATAGCGGATTAAAAACTGCGGATGACTGCAAAAACATCGCCTCTTTACTTGCTACACATCTAAGTAAAAATTTATTGCAATTGTTGGCAACTGATATTGCCCCGGGCTTTGCAGAAATTAATGCAATAGAAAATAAAATACAATGGTTTAATAAGATACTTAGCCAAAATAATTTTACAGAGCAGGTAATTACTTCTAATAAAGTAAATAGCAGTAACCAACCCTTAGTTATTAAATTGTACCAGTTGGGTATTGCAGTTAACAACAGTAAAAATTTACCCGATACCACACTTAAACAAAAATTAAAAGAAGCACAGCAGCAGTTTACTTTACTGGCCGATGGCGTGTTGCGCAGCACAATTATGGCCGAACTGAATGTGCCTTTGGCAATACGTTTGCAACAATTAAATGTTGCCTTAAATTATTACCGCTGGTTAAACTGCTTAACCCAAAACCAAGCGGTAATTGTAGTTAACATACCTGCTGCGTATTTAAAAGTTTATAAAAACAATACGGTGTTGCTGGAGATGCGGATGATTGTAGGAAAAAAAAGCACTCCCACACCTACACTCTCCAGCAGGGTAGATGAAGTAATTTTGTATCCTTACTGGCATGTACCTAATAGTATTGCTGCTAAAGAATTATTACCTGCCATAAAACGCAGCCCTGCGTTTATAGATGCCGGTAATTACCAGGTTTTAAATAAGGAAGGAAAAGTTATGGACCCTTATTCTATTAACTGGCATGCACTCAGCCGTAATTATTTTCCTTATACCATCCGCCAAAGTACCGGCTGCGATAATGCTTTGGGTTTGTTAAAATTAAATTTTTACAACCCATTTAGTGTGTACTTGCACGATACACCTAACAAAAATTTATTCAGTATGAATAAAAGGTACTTTAGCCACGGCTGCATGAGGTTGCAAACCCCCATGGAGCTGGGGCATTTGGTATTAAAAAATAATGGTATTGCTATCGACACACTCAGCCAAAAAGGGTGCTTGCGCAACCAGGCTCCCGTAAAAGTGCCAGCACCCGAGCGCCTGCCGGTAATTGTGTGGTACAACCCCGCCGGGGTTGACAGTACCGGAAGGGTTTTATTTTTTGAAGATGTGTATGGAAGGTTTGAGTGGATGAAAAAATAATTTTTCTTTTTTGTTTCCAGCTTTTGTTTTTCATGGCGGCATCCTCTTGTACGGCATACCATTTATCAGCTTTTATCTAAGCGGATGATGCATAAGCAGTAAAGTTACCAGATACCATTTTGCTTTTTAATGATAAGTATCTTCATTACTATTGACCACCATCATTTTTAAAAAAAACTGTTGCAGCTATTTTGCAGGTAAATTTTAAATTGATACAGTATGAAAAAGATAAAATGGGTAACTTTTGCCATTGCCCTGATTGCAATGGGTTGCAATTCATCCAAAATAACCACCTCTTGGAAAGCAACAAATGCAGTAATGCAAAAATACAATAAGGTTTTGGTGTTGGGGCTCATCAAAGAAAATGACCGCAGCATACAAGAAAAAATGGAAAAGCATTTTGCAGGTGATTTGCAGGAGTTGGGATATAATGCCGTATCATCATTAAAGGAGTATGGCCCAAAGGCATTTGATAAAATGGAAGAGGTTGCGGCCATAGAGAAATTAAAAAACAGTGGAGTGGATGCGGTGCTTACTATTGTTCTGCTGGATAAAGAAAAAGAAAGGCAATATATTCCGCCAAATTATTTTAATCGTTTTTGGGAATACAGCTACAGCAGGTATCAGCGTATTTACGAACCCGGGTATTATGTAACCAGTACAAGATATTATTGGGAAAGCAATTTTTATGAAATGGGTACACAAAAGTTATTGTATTCTGTGCAAACAAAATCTTTTGACCCCGCTAATGCCGAAAGTATGGGACATGAATACGGCAGGATGATTGTAAAAAATATGGTTAAGAAAAATATTTTATACCAGCAAACAGCTGTGGCAAAAAATAATTATTAAAAAAATATAAAAGTTATTTAAAAAATTATTTTTAAACCGGCCACTTTAATATGGCTTTTTAAATTTAAAATTATGAAACAAAATGTTGGCAGAAACGATGCAATAGTAAGGATGGTTTTAGGTGTGGTAATTGCCATTGCTGGTTACTACTACAAATCATGGTGGGGGTTGCTGGCCTTTGTGCCATTGGTAACCGCTTACTTTAAGTTTTGCCCGCTGTACAAATTGCTTGGCATAAACACCTGCAAAGCAAAAATAAAAGTACACTGAGAATTAAAAACGGGAGCAAAACTGCCGGGGATTTTTTTCCCTGGCTGTTTTTTTAATTGAGTAAGCCCGCTAACTTTTTTTCATTAATAATAAGAATGCTGCCGTTTATAATATCAATCAGTTTTTCGCTTCGGAAATCGCTGAGAGTGCGTATTAGCGATTCTGTGGCAGTGCCGGCAATAGTAGCCAGGTTATCCCGGCTAATATCGATAGTAAATTTTTCATTTTCACTTTTTTTATATTTTTTTTGTAACTGCATTAGTGCTTCAGCTACTTTTTTACGCAGCGAATTATAAGCCAGCCCCAACAACTGGTTTTCTTTTTCTGCAATATTTTTACCCAGCAGTTTTATAAATTTTTTAGCCACTTCTGCATTCTTGTTTAGCAGTTCATCAAAATCTTCCTTTGGGTATTACGGCCAGTTCTGTTTCTTCCAGGGCTTCGGCAGTATCTTTATAAACCGTACCTTCAAGCATAGCGATATAACCTAAAAAATCGCCGGGGCTAAAAAGGTTGGTTACTAATTCTTTACCATCATCATTGGTTTTAACTGTTTTTACCTTCCCCTTAATTACGCAATAAAGTCTGTTGGGGTGATTACCTTCTGAATAAATAGTTTGTTTCTTTTTATACTTATTTATATTACGTCCTTCAGTAAAAGTTTTCAGTGCATTTGTATTATGCGATGCCTGCATTAAATGTGAAAGGCCCCCCAGTCCGTTAGTTAGTTCCGCTTTCAGTAAATCAATCTTTTTCAGACGGCTGTCCACAGCATTCAGTAATTCTGTTCCACTGAATGGCTTGGTAATATAATCATCGGCGCCCAATTCCATTCCCTTACGAAAATCGCCCCTTTCAGTTTTTGCAGTTAAAAAAATAAATGGGGTGTTTTTTATTGCCTCATTTTTATGAACAGCATGTAATACGCCATAGCCATCCAGAACGGGCATCATAATATCGCAGATGATTAAATCAGGAGTGTTTTCAATTGCTTTTTCTATGCCCACTTTTCCATTCTCTGCCATTATTACTTTATAGTTGGATAACTCCAGTATTTCAGCCGTGTTATTACGGATGTCGTCATTGTCTTCTATCAGCAGTATCTTTTTCATATCACACGGTTTTAATTTTAAAAATTATTTTAAACGTAGTTCCTTTATCCAATTCACTTTTACAGTGTACTGTTCCATTCATCAGCTCAGCATATTTGGAAACTATATGAAGGCCCAACCCGGTGCCTTGTATATTACCTGCATTGGCACCTCTGAAAAATCGTTCCATCAGGTGTTTCTGATCTTCTCTGGAAATACCGATTCCATAGTCTTTTACCGAAAGTGTAACCTGGTGTTTACTGCAGTTCGTATTTATTTCAATAAGCCCTTCTTCAGAAGAAAACTTGCTGGCATTCGAAACTAAATTCAAAATGATATGCTTGAATAAAGATGTATCAAGAAATGCATCTGTTGTTCCGGAATGATGAGTTCTGATTATTTGTCCTTTTTTCAGAGAGTACCTCATTTCATCTGACAGTGTTGTTACTAATTCCTTTAAATTAAAGTGGGAAGGCCTTACATGTATTTTGCCTTCTTCAATTTTGCCTACACTTAAAAAATCGTTTAAAATATCGGTAAGCATATTGACGGATGTAATAATCCGCTGCAAATGCTTCTCTCTTTTGGGCTGATCTTCCGTAGTAATATATTGTTCTATTAAGTAGGCAGAGGACAGTACCGTACTAAGCGGTGTTCGAAATTCATGCGAAGCCATGGAAACAAACCTTGACTTGAGTTCACTTAATTCTTTTTCCTTTTCAAGTGACTTATGTAATTCCTGTTCTACTTTTTTTCTTTCCGAAATATTGATGGCAATCCCAAGGAAACCAATAATTTCATTTTGATCGTCCCTCATGGCGGTTACGTTCAGCAACCCCGGAAATTTTGATCCATTTCTGCATATATAAGTCCACTCATGTTCGTTGTGTAAACCTAACCGGGCTTTTGCCAAAAATACTTCCATGCCGACTGGTATATCATATTGAAGTTCTTTAGAAATTTCCTTTGCCCGTAACAGCACTTCGGTTCTGTCATGAAAAATCAGGGGGTTGTTTCTGCCGATCAATTCTTTTGCTTTATAGCCCAATTCTATTTCCGCCTCCCGGTTAAAAGTTTGGATAATGCCATCTTCATTTATACAAACAATTATTGCACCAGCATTATTTAGTATGGCTTTTTGAAATGTAATGGCTTTTTCCAGCCTGATATTTGCTACCTCCAGCTGATGTAATGTTTTTTGTAAATCCTTTGTATTTACTTCTGCAATTGACTCCATGTAACTAAGTTCTGTAAAGAATTTACGAATTGACCTGATTGCCGTCATCCCGATAACTGAAAATGAACAGAAAAATCTTTAGCTACTTGATATTAAGCTTGAGTAAATCAGTTTTATACACCTCAAACCACATTATACTGGCAAAAGCCACCCCAAAACAAAGCAAAAACTGGCCGGTAGTAATTGTGGCCAGTTGAAAAAGATTGCGAATAGCAGGTATGAAATGCAGTGCTGAGAGGAATACGGCTGAGATAATAAGAATAACCGGCGCCAGGTTATTTTTATACCGGCTGGTATAATAAACCGTTTTTGTAAAAGAACGGTTGGCAAAGGTGAGAAAGACATTGCTTAATATCAGTGTAGTGAAAACAATAGTTCTTGTTTGTTGTATGCTGGTACCGCTGTTCATAAAATAATAGTATAGTATTAAAACGCCGGTTGCAATAATTATTCCCTGTACAATACTGATAAGCAATTCTTCTTTTGTAAACAACCCGCTGCTTCTTTCCCGTGGAGTTTGCTGCATGATGGTTTCTTCCACTGGTTCGTTTTCAAAAAAGATGGAACAGGTGGGCCCCATAATCAATTCCAGGAAAATAACATGGATGGGAGTGAAGATATTAGGGTATGCCCACCCAAATATTAACGGCAGCGATGCAACTAATATAATGGGAATATGAATGGAGATTATATAGCGAACTGCTTTTTTCAGGTTATTAAAAATTTTTCTTCCTTCGCTAATCGCAGTAACCATGCGTTCCATATTATCATCGGTAAGAATTAAATCGGATGCCTGCCGTGCAATCTCCGTTCCTTTTTCTCCCATTGCAATACCGATGCTGGCAGATTTTAAAGCTGGACCATCATTTACTCCATCACCTGTCATAGCAACTATTTCGCCGTTGGATTTTAATGCTTCAATCACTTTCAGTTTTGCATCGGGAAACATGCGGGCAAAAATGTTTGTGCTTTTTACCACTTGCTTCAATTCTTCTTCTTTCATATTCATAACAGCATCGCCTGTTGTGTATTTAAGATGATTGATGATGCCCACTTGTCCTGCAATATTGATAGCTGTTTCCGGGTAATCACCGGTAATCATCTTTATATCAATCTTTGCATCATAAAATTGTTTTAATACGGTTGTAATATTTTTTTTTGGCGGATCGTATAATGCAAGCAAGCCTTCAAACTTCCAGTTAAAATCATCTTGTTGTGCCGGAAATGTTGATAGGGTATGTTGTGCACTCGCCACACCAATTACCCGGTAGCCTTTTGAAGCCAGCGATAGAATCTGCTGCTTAATTTTCTTTGTATCACTTTCATTTATGTTACTGATACGAAGAATACGTTCTGCTGCACCTTTTGCAGCTACTATATTATTATCTCCGTGTTCATAAACATGTGTCATCATCGGGGGGTGACCCTGCAATGGATATTCATACACCATTTCTAAATGTTGAAGCCTTGTTGAGTCAATATAGGTATTATATGCTTCCAAGATGGCTTTTTCCATGGCATCAAATGGATTGATTTCGCTTGCAAGCATTGCAAACCTTAATACATTTTCATATTGCAACTTTTTATTTTCAGATAAATCAAATAATGTATCACTGTTATAATCATAAATAAATTTTAGCAGCATTTTATTTTCGGTAATAGTGCCGGTTTTATCTAAACATATTACACTTACGGCACCCAGGTTTTCTACTATCTGAGGTTGTCTTGAAATAATTCCCAACCTGCTCATTTTATATGCACCCAAAGCCATGAAGGATGAAAATGCAACAGGAATTTCTTCGGGCACTGCCGACATGGCCAGCGTTAATGCAAATAGTAAAGCAGTAGCCCACTCCCGTTGGTGCAGGTAATTAATAAAAAAGATGATAAAAAAACCGATTAACCCAAATAATGCCAGGCGGCGCACAAATTGGTTTACCTGGAATTGCAATAATGTTTTTGGTGGATGATAGGCACCAACAGCTTTACCTAATTTTCCCAATACAGTATTATTGCCGGTTGCACTTACCTGTGCAATACATTTACCACTGTTGATGGTTGTACCCTGATATAATAAATTATGTCCTTCCGTTTCATGCTTATCAACCGGTAATGATTCACCCGTAATAATAGATTCATTTACCGTAAAATCATTTTCCTGCAAAATGATTGCATCCGCCGGAATATTCATTCCTTCATCCAATAACATAATATCGCCGGGTACTAATTCTTCCGTAGCAATAATTATTTCAGTGCCATCTCTTACTACGGTTACTTTTGGCTCTGCAAATTGTTGCAAAGCTTTTAATGCATTACTGCTTTTTACTTCCTGGTACAATGAAATGGTTGCTACCAAAACCATCGCAACCAGCATCATGATACCTTCACTCACTTCTCCCAAAATAAAATATAAGGAACAGGCAATAACAAGAAGGATGAACATGGGCTCTTTAACAACATCCCACACAATATGTATAAACTGGCGGGATGAGCCAGCATGAAAAATATTTTTTCCATATTGCTGGCGCAAAGCAGGAACCTGCTGTACGGATAAACCTTTGATACTGCCTGATTGGATTACTTTTCCTGACATCCTGTTGCTGAAGATTTTTAAGTAGCCTTATCTATAACACCGTTTCGTTACCTGCAATGCTTTCTTTAATAAAAGCGGTTCTGCTTAGCCGGTACCCTAAACCAGAAAACTTTCTGACAATATACAAAAACAAAAACAGTAAAACATTTATATGGAAGAGCAGGTTGCAGAATAATGCGGTACAAAATATTTATCCAATCATTTTAAAAGAAACGGGTTCATTTCATTTTCCATTCTTCCGAAACATCCAGTCAAATTTTTCTCCTGCTTTATCGGCAAATTTTTTTGCCAGCAATGAAACGCCATATTTGATGGTGCTTTTTAAAACACTTTCGTCTCTCAGGTTTTCTTCTGCTTTATCCTGCATTATTTTACTGAAGCTTTCTTTAGCAACATTCATGGGCCGCAAACTTTCTTTAAGGTCATTCCATTTACTGCGGATTTTTTTCTCCAGCTCTTCCTGGCGAATCTTCATCCGTTTTTTTTCGGCCTGCAATTGTTTCTTGCTTCTAATTTTTTTCATAATCATCTTCCTCTTCTTCGTTTACAAATAATTGCTGAATCATTGAATTCATTACCGGCATCCGGATAATTTTACCACGGGCAACCCATACAATAACCCCTAACAACAAATACAAGGCAGCTACAATTAAAAAACCAAGCCAGGTGCTTCCCAACCATGCAGCCAGCCCAAAAGCAAGTGCCATTCCTGCAAAAATGATAAAGAAAATAAATACTATTGCAACTGCGAATACAGCGATTACATTAGCTATTACCGCCGAACTTTTTTCAGCAGCGCTTAACTTTACATACTCCATCCGGGTGTTTACATAATCCTTTATCGTATCCGCCAGATCTTCTACTTTGGCAAATGTTTTTTCCATTTGGCTTATTTTAATTCCTTGTTATGCAAATTCCTCAACAGTTTCTCTTGCTTTCTGTTCAATGTCTTCTTTCAATTCATTGAACTTTTCTTTGCCCTTGTTGAATTTTATTTTTATTCCATCGGCAACTTTTTTGCCCTGCTCGTTTATTTTTCTTCTTGTTTCTGAGCCTTTATCGGGGGCAAATAAAATTCCCAATACGGCACCCGCTGCAATCCCTGCAGCTACGGCAGCCAGAATTTTTCCACTGGTATTCATATAATAAAATTTAGTTGTTTAGTTGTTTAGTTGTTTATAATGAGTGTAAGATAGTTTGCAACAAGTCAATTGGTAATGACGGCTCTCACAATCATAAATGATTATAGTCACAAGCACCATGCAAAAAAGATGATACTAAAAATAAAATGCCAGAATGAGACAAATTCAGGAAAGCAACTTGTTTATTGTATTCAAAAGGTCATCACCGGCAAAAGGTTTTACGATGTAATCATCTGTACCCATTTTTAAAGCAGCTTCAATATCTTTTTTTTTCACTGGATGCAGTAAGAAATACAAACCTGGAATTATTAAGTGAAGGTTGCTGGCGAACATGTTCCAGTAAATTGTAGCCATCCATAACCGGCATTATTATATCGCATAAAATTAAATCGGGGCTTTGTTGCATAGCTATACCAAGACCTTCTTCGCCATTGCAAGCGGTTACTAAATCGTAATTGGAAAGTTCGAGCAGTTCAACAGTGTTTTCCCGTATTGGTTCGTTATCCTCAATAATAAGAATTTTATGTTTTATAATGATGAGGGTTGGGGCGAAGATAGATAATAATAGGTAAACAAAAATTAAGCCAATCTTGCGGTAACAGTAAGAAAAATGCTGCCTGTTTCATTTTGTTAAGACTGAGCGGTGGAGTGATTAAAGTTAATCAATCTTCACCGACACTCTTTGTTCTACTCTTCTGCTTTTGCTTTTCCAATTTTCTAAAATAGCCCCTGGAATAAAATATTATGCTTTAATGCTTCCATATTCTGGTTAAAGCCATCGGTCCCTTTTTGAATATTTTCAAGGCTTGTATTTAATTTTATGGACCATTAGTGAATCTTTCAGCAAAGCATTGGTAGTTCCTTTTCCATTGTTTACATCCTGCTGCAACCTGCTATTACTTTGTTTATTTCGCCGGCCAGCGCATCCGCCTCATCACCAACGGCTTTTATTTTCATAATACTGCTTCATTCAGATTTTTTGCAAAAGAGTATCCTTTAATAAAATGCCTGCCGAACCTTTTCCATTTTTTACATTGGAAACAATTGCATTGAGGTTATCCACCATGTTGCCTGCTTTGCCTGTGGCGGTACGGATATTGGCAACTGCTAATCTTAAATTATGAGGCATGGTTTATCATTAAGGATTTCCCACAAGGCCGTGCTGCTGTTAACCCGCTGCACAGTTGATTTTAAATTCCTTAGTAATTACCGCTATATCGTTATTGGTTTTGTAAAGTGTTTGCAGCATCTCATCTGTATTTACTGCTTTTTTAGAAGCAAGTATATCATCTTCTGCCGCCAGTGATGCTGCCTCTTTTGAGGGAACTATATTCACCACTTTATTACCTACCAGGCCATCTGTGCCTATTGAGACTACTGCATTTTTTCTGATGATCGATTTGCATCTTTGTTTTCAATTAGCATTGTTACTTCAATAACGTTGTATCATTAAGAATTTTTACTTTTTTAACAGTGCCTGCCTGAATACCGGAGAAACGTACATTGTTACCCGCCACCAGCCCCGATACATTTTCAAATCTTGCTTTCAGAACATAGGTATTTCCAAACATGTTCCTGTTTTTGCCAATCATATACAGCAAAAAAACAAGGAACAATAATCCGCCCAGTACGAAGATTCCCAGTTTCACATTATTTACAACTCGTTTTGCCATACAAATTAATTATTCAAAAAATTGTTTCACTTTGGGGTCTATGGATTTTGTTTCAGTTGTACATAAGTACCACTGGCATAACATCTGCCATCTACCAGTATCACCACCCGGTTACTGGCCATTCGTACGCAATTCATATCATGCGAAATAATAAGCGATGATGTGTTGTATTTTTCCTGTATCTCTTTCATCAGTTCAATAATTTCTTTTCCTGTTATCGGGTCGAGCCCGGTTGTCGGTTCATCATACAGAATAATTTCGGGTTTTAAAATCAACGTCCGGGCTAATGCAATTCTTTTTCGCATCCCCCCGGACAACTCCACGGGCATCATATCTACCGTGTGTTTCAGCCCCACATCTTCCAATGCATCCAGTACCATATTATTTACTTCATCCTGCGAAACCTTTATCCAGTGGCGGCGTAACGGGAATTCAAGATTTTCCCTTACGGACATAGAATCGTACAGGGCATTGCTTTGAAACAGAAAACCAACTTTTGCCCTTATCTTATCCAGTTCTTCATTTTTTATATCCGGAATATTTTTTCCAAACATTTCAATTGTTCCTTTATCCGGCTGTAACAGTCCAATAATACATTTTATCAAAACAGATTTTCCGGAACCGGATTTTCCCAACACCACCACTGATTCTCCTTTGTTCAGTTCAAGATTAAAATCAACAAGTACATGATTACTGCCAAATGATTTATAAATATGACTGACGGTCATTACCTGCTCAGGTTTTGTGAGATGTAATGTGGAGCCTGGTATTTCTTTTTCTGCTATCATTTGATTATATCATTCATTAAATGAAGTTGATGTTTTATTGAGGAAACCGGAAGCTATAGGATATTGATGCCATGAAAAAGGAACGTACAAGTGTGCGACGCAATCCCGTATGTACGGGACCATGAAAAACCGGAGCTTGCCTCATAATATTTTTTTTAATTAAATCCCAGCACATCGGTAATCTGTACCGCCAGTAAATCAATTATAAAAATCATAATGGATGAAACCACCACTGCTGAATTGGCAGAGCGGCCTACACCTTCTGTGCCTTTGCTGCTGTTATATCCTTTATAACATCCGATGATACCAACGGCAAAACCAAAAAAGAAACTTTTTATAAATGCTGGCAGCACATCATTGAATGAAAGGTTATCATACACCTGTGTCCAGAATAAATCAAAACTGGTATTGCCACGGATATTTACACCCAGCCAGGAACCGTATAAAGAAATAGCATCGCCCAGCATTACCAGCACAGGAAGCATTAATGTGGCAGCCAGCACTCTTGTTACTACCAAATATTTAAATGGGTTGGTGCCGCTTACTTCCATAGCATCTATTTGTTCAGTTACTTTCATAGAACCAAGTTCTGCACCGATACTGCTCCCGATTTTTCCGGCAAATATTAATGCAGTGATGACGGGGCCTATTTCTCTTACGATAGCTATACCAACGATGGCGGGCAATTGTGATTCTACTCCGTAATCGACCATGGAGGGCCGCAACTGCATGGTTAATACAAGACCCATGATGAAGGCTGTGAGCCCTACCAAGGGTAATGATTTATAACCAATGATAAAACATTGCCGGAAAAATTCGGTTATTTCATACCGTGGCCGAAAACATTGATTGAAAAACCGACCGGTGAAGCGGGACAAATCGCCTGCATCGGATAAAAATAAATTCAACGTTGTAGGTTTAAGCATAATGCGCTAAAAACTGGAAGCCGTTTGATTACCTAAAGTTTTTTAGTTATCAAATATTTAATTTTTTTGCCGGCTGTTCTATGAACGGCGTCAGGTATTCGGCTGATAATAATCAATATTATAGCTATATTAAATTGCAGATTATAATCATAAATTGCAGAGAAGGAAATGTTTAAGTTATAAAATACTGAATTATGAAAAATCCTGTTCAATACGTTAGCCCGAAAGAAGCATTGGCAGTTATCCAATCCAATCAACGGGTATATATTCATGGTAGTGCTCATACACCCACATTCCTTTTAAAACACCTCGTATTCGAAGCGCCCCGGTTACAGAATGTGGAAATTGTTTCAATTAGTATTTATGGAGAACTTGAAATATTGAAACCATCCTATAAGGATCATTTTCATGTTAACTCATTATTTGTTTCAGCGGCTGTACGTAATGCGGTTCAAGATGGTTATGCCGATTATGTCCCCGTATTTTTAAGTGAGATACCCGAACTGTTTAAGCAAAATATTCTGCCAATTGATGTTGCTATTGTGCAGGTATCGCTACCGGATATACATGGCTATTGCTCCCTGGGTGTTTCGGTTGATATTGCCCGCAGTGCGGTAAACACCGCCAAAATTTTAATTGCACAGGTAAACCCCAATGCACCCCGTACACATGGTGATGGATTGATACACTGCAGCCGGTTTAACAGCATGGTTTATTGTGAGGATGCTTTACACGAAGCAAATTTTGGAGAGAAGACGGGAGCCACCGAAATAAAAATAGGCGAATATATTGCGGCAATGATTGAGGATAAAAGTACACTTCAAATGGGTATTGGTGCAATACCTGATGCGGTACTGCGTTGCCTGCATAATCATAAAAACCTGGGGGTGCATACCGAAATGTGTTCCGACGGAATTATTGACCTGATTGAAAAAGATGTAATTAATAACAGGTATAAAAAAATACATCCCAATAAAACAGTATCCTCCTTTGCATTGGGGTCGAAAAAATTATATGATTATATCGATGATAACCCTGCCTTTGCATTTTTGGATATTGATTATGTAAACGATCCGCATGTAATACGCCGCAACGATAAAATGATTGCTATAAACAGCGCTATCGAAATTGATATTACGGGCCAGGCCTGTGCAGATTCCATTGGCACCTACCAGTTTTCGGGAGTGGGCGGCCAGATGGATTTTATGAGAGGCGCAGCATTAAGCAACGGTGGCAAACCAATCATTGCACTTCCATCCAGAACAGCTAAAGGCATTGCCCGTATTGTGCCTGCGCTAAAACCCGGTGCAGGCGTGGTTACCACCAGGGCGCATATGCACTATGTGGTTACCGAATATGGAGTGGCTTATCTGTTTGGTAAAAACTTACGGCAGCGGGCAAAGGCACTTATTGATATTTCCCATCCCGATGACAGAGAAATGCTGGAAAAATCCTGCATGGAAAGATTTAAACAGTTTTAAAAACCTTTGGAAAATGATTTTTAATTTACCCTGCTATAAAAGAAAATCAGTTTTTAATTTTTTCACCAGCAAACGTTTCTGGCTTCTTTTTTCTTTTAGCCATATTTTTTTTATTTGCTCCGGAATTTCCCGGTTGTATTTATCCAGGCTGTTGAGCCAATGCAATTTTAACAACGCAATTGCAGTACACTTATCCTGATAGTTGCCCAGTTCATTCAGCAGCCCGTCAAAATATTTTTCATCTTTTCCATTCCATATATCCAATGTAGAAATATTGGCTTGTGTATCTTCATATATTTTGGCATTGTAAAACAGGTCTTTCAGGTTTTTTCTAATGGTATGGATATTGGCATCACTGCAATAACCTGATGCAATAATGGCATTAACAGACTCCCATTTTTTTTGTACAAACGTTTTAAAATGCTGTAACTGAAATTCATTAGGGATGACAATGCTTTTTTTTTTGCTTTTAGCAACCGGGTGGGCCAAAAAAATTTTACCCAATTCCAGATGTAGCTTGTCAATTTTTTTTTGAAGCAGCGTAAGGTACACCTGTAATATTTGAGGCGTTTGTTTGGCAGCTGCTGCTATTTGTTGCTGCTGCAATTGCAAATCACGTATTGTACCTGAAACAGTATATCCTTTTTTTAAATGCTTTGAAATTTTTATTGCTCCCGGTTTTTCATTTTCCTGTGCCAGCATTCTTAAAAAAGCCCTGAGTTTTTTATAGGCTACCCTAAACTGATGTATGTTTTCGCCATTAAAATTTTCAATAATTTTTTTGATGTCCTTTTTTATTTTTTTGTAATAGCCATCAATTATATGTTGTATTTGTGCCTGATTCATTTTATTTATGCAACAGTTATTTTTTTTGCAGGTAAACATCCTGTATGCCATTGAGTAACAGAATGCGATCGGTAAAAATTTTTGAAATGCTTTTCTTCCGGGAATAAGCCCCATGCCACAGTTATGTGGTAATATGATTTTATTTTTTTACCATCAAAACCACAGTTTCAGCGATACCGGCATAAATTATTTTTGGTTTGATGAAGCGATTTTTTTAATAATTTTTTAATGCCATTTTCTGCAGCGTATTAAATTGTAAAAGTTTAAATATTTTTTCTGCGTCTTCTTTTTTACATAGTTCTGTTCCGCTTTTCATGGTGGCAGCTGTGCCACAGGCTACACCATACTGCACCGCTTCAAATATATTTTTACCCAGCGATAAATAAAAAACAATGCCGGCTACCATGCTGTCGCCTGCACCAACGGTACTTTTTCTTTTTACCGGTGGCGGGGCAATTATTTCAGCAATATCTTTTGTTACCAGCATAGCGCCTTGGGCACCCATCGATACCACCACCACTTCGCATTTTCCTTTTGCAATAATTTCCCTGGCAATAATTTTTACATCATCCACCTTCAATTCATTTTTACCTGCCAGCGCCGCCAGTTCGCCAATATTGGGTTTAATTAAATACACCCCTTCGTCAAGTGCCTGTTGCAATGCCCCGCCATTGGTATCAACAATAAATTTCGCATTTTTATTTTTGGCAATTTTTGCCAATTGCATAAAAGCATTTGTTGGCATACCCGGCGGCAAACTGCCACTGGCAATAATAAATTGGGGGTTATCCATTTCCTGCACCGCCTGCAGGCATTGGCGCCATTCCTTTTCGCTTAGTACGGTACCGGGCATGCCAAAACGAAATTGATTATTGCTGGTTTCTTCCAGTACAATAAAATTTTCCCTTGTTTCATTGGCCGTTTCAATAATTACAGCAGGTATATTTTCTTTCTCCAGTAAATGATTAAAGAATTTTCCGGTGTAGCCACCGGAAGGGAATATTGCGGTTGCTTCTCCGCCTAATTTTTTTATAGCCCTTGCCACATTGATGCCACCACCGCCCGGTTCAAGCTTTGGTGCTGTACATTTTAATTTTTTTTCGGGTATTAAAGCAGCAACTGATGTGCTTTTATCAATGCAGGGGCTAAAGGTAATGGTAAGTATTGATGACATATTTAAGATTTACAATTGGATGCCGTAAGCCAACAATTTTAAAAATTACTAATGGTAAGTGAATAAAAACTCAAAATTAATTTTCACGAAAATTAATTAGCCACAAAGACACAAAGCACAAAGGAAAAAGCTTTGCTTTTTTCTGCTTCGTACTTTTGAACCCTGATGTCGGATTTTATTTTTAAGCGAAGCGGAGAAAAATTTATTACACTGTGTAAATGAACTTGAATTTTTTATCTATTTTCAGGTCTTGCAACTCTAAACTAAACGGTATTATTTTACAATTCTTCATCGCCGATACAGGATGGTTTAGTATTTAATGCTGCAGTTAATTCATTTTTCGAATGCAGTTTTTTATGCCAGCAATCAATATTATAAAAAGTGGTGGCAGCAATATTTATTAAAGCCTCTTCTGTGGCAAAGGCCTGGTGCGGTGTAAGCAGTACGCTGGGCATAGCCAATAATTTTTTCAGCATGTCGTCCTTTATTTCTTTGTTTGTATAATCATAAAAGAAAATCCCCCTTTCGTTTTCATATACATCTGCACCATAATAACCAATTTGCCCACATTGCAAACCTTCAATTATATCAGCGGTATTTACGCAGGCACCACGGCTGGTGTTAATCAGCATGGTACCATGTTGCATCAATCCAATTAGTTTTTTATTAATCATTTGTTTTGTGCCTGGCGTAAGTGCTGTGTGCAGGCTAATGATATTTGCTTCACGGCATAGCGCCGGCAGATCCACATAGTCAAGGCCGTAAGCTTCAGAAAGCATTTTATTTTCTACTATATCATAGCCCAATAAGCGGCAACCAAAGCCATGCATAATTTTTGCGAATACACTCCCAATTCTGCCCGTGCCAATAATACCAACAGTTTTTCCATGCAAATCAAACCCCACTAAATTACTGAGGGTGAAATTTTGCTGATGCACCTGTGCGTTGGCTATGATAATTTTTCTGTTTGATGCCAGTATTAATGCCGCCGCATGTTCCGCAATGGCAAAAGGGGAGTACTCCGGAACGTTAGCCACTCTTATGCCCAATTCATTGGCCATCTGCAAATCAATATTATCATAACCGGCGGCTCTTATCACAATAAACTTTACTCCATTTTTTTGCAATGTGCCCAATACATTAGCCGCCGCATCATCACCGGTAAATATGCTTACCACGTCAAAACCTTTTGCTTTACCGGCAGTTTGCAGGGATAATGCTTCTGAAAAAAATTCCACCTGCTGCATATTGTTTGAGGCAGATAACAGGTAAGGTTTTTCAAAATCTTTAGTACTGTAAAAAAAGATTTTCATTGATATATTTTTTGTTGTTTTAATAATTTTGTTTCAGCCTTTTTTACATTTTCAATTCCCTTTAGCAAAGCATCAGGATTAAATGAAATGCTGTCAATTCTTTGCTCCACTAAAAACTGTGCAAACTCCGGAAAGTCGCTGGGGGCCTGGCCGCACAAACCAATTTTTACACCCGCCGCTTTTGCTTTTTCAATCATGGTGGCAATCATTTCTTTTGCCGCTTCATTTTGTTCGCTGAATAATCCGCTGATGATGGCAGAATCCCTGTCAATGCCCAGAGTGAGTTGTGTTAAATCGTTGGAGCCGATAGAAAAGCCATCAAATATTTTTGCAAATTTTTTAGCCAGGATTACATTGCTGGGTATCTCTGCCATTACATACACTTCTAAATTATTTACACCCTGTTCCAAACCATTTTCTTTCATTACTGCAATTACTTTTTGGCCTTCCTCAATTGTTCTGCAAAAGGGAATCATTGCTTTTACATTGGTTAATCCCATTTCATCCCTTACTTTTTTTATGGCTTCGCATTCCAACCTGAATCCTTCCTTGTACAAATCATTGTAATACCGTGATGCGCCACGGAAACCAATCATCGGGTTTTCTTCCTGCGGTTCAAAATCTTTTCCGCCAATAAGGTTGGCATATTCGTTGGTTTTAAAATCACTCATCCGTACAATAACATCTTTGGGGTAAAATGCTGCTGCAATAGTGGCCACACCCTGCGACAATTTATCAACAAAGTAGCTGCTTTTATCAGGATAATGATGGGTGAGTTCTTCTATCTTTTGTTTTACTGCTGTATCTTTTAATTGATTAAACTTTACCAATGCCATTGGGTGAATTTGTATAGCATGCGTAATAATAAATTCAATACGCATTAAACCCACACCATCATTGGGATAAAAAGAAAGTTTAAAAGCCTTGTCTGGGTCGCCTGCAATCAGCATCACGTTGGTAGTTTCAGGTTTTTTTATATGAGAGAAATCCAGTGCAGTTTCTTTGTACGCCAGTTTTTCTTTATACACAAAACCTGTTTTTCCTTCGCAGCAACTAACGGTTATCATTGCACCGTCAATAATTTTTTCGGTGGCGTTGCCGCAACCCACAATGGCCGGTACGCCCAGTTCCCTTGCTACAATAGATGCATGGCTTGTTCTGCCACCTTTATTGGTAATAATGGCTGCTGCGTTTTTTAGTATGGGATCCCAATCGGGACTGGTTAAATCAGTTACCACAATTTCGCCAGGTTGTAATTTGTTCGATTCTGCAGGCGATTGTAAAATCCTTGCAATACCGGTTGCTATTTTTGAGCCAATGGCATCGCCTTGTGTTATTGCTTCACCTTTATTTATAAGTTCATATTCTTTTACCAGCAATGGGTTTTTTTGTGAGTGTACTGTTTCGGGCCTTGCCTGAATAATAAATATTTCGTTGGTAATGCCATCTTTTGCCCATTCAATATCCATTGGTTTTTTGTAATGATCTTCAATTATCATTGCCCATTTTGCAATTTTCATTACTTCTGCATCACTTAATACAAATTGTTCCTGCTTTTGTTTTGGTGTGGCAATGTTGATGACGGGATTATTTTCATCATCGCTATAAATCATTGTTTTTGTTTTTTCGCCCAGTTTTTTTTGTATGACAGCATTTTTTTCCAGTAACAGTGTTGGCTTAAAAACAAAAAATTCATCTGGCGTTACAGTACCCTGTACAATGTTTTCGCCCAATCCCCATACACCACTTAAATGAACAACATCACGGAAACCAGATTCAGGTTCCAGCGTAAAACCTACGCCGGAACAGGCCTTATCGCTGCGTACCATTTTTTGTACGCCAACCGACAGATCTACTTTTTGATGTGCAAAGCCATTATCTTCCCTGTATTTTATTGCCCTGTCGGTATAAAGGGATGCGTAACATTTTTTTACTGCATTAAGCAATGCTGCTTCGCCTTTTATATTTAAATAACTTTCGTGCTGCCCTGCAAAACTTGCCTGCGGCAAATCTTCGGCAGTGGCGCTGCTGCGTACGGCCACTTCAAAATAATTTTGTCCGCATAATTCTTTGTAAGCATGAACGATGGCCAGTTGTAAATTTTTTGGAAGTTCGCCATCCAGCATTAATTTTCTTGCCTTTGCACCTGTTTCTTTTAAATTAGAATAATTTTTTTTATCCAGTTGCAGCATCAAATCATATAAAGGCGAATGCAATGCATTGTGGGTAAGAAATTCTTCAAAAG
Source organism: uncultured Chitinophagaceae bacterium (assembly GCA_963741535.1). GTDB lineage: Bacteria > Bacteroidota > Bacteroidia > Chitinophagales > Chitinophagaceae > Ferruginibacter. The sequence goes on along the minus strand of CAVUIP010000017.1, from coordinate 611,599 downwards.
CAAAAGCAGTGGTGGCAAAACCGTTGGGTACCGGGATACCCTTGAGAGAAAGCTTCGAAAACATTTCTCCCAAAGACGAGTTTTTACCACCCACTGCCGCTATATCAGCTATGCTGATTTCTTTAAATCTTTTTATATAAGTAGCCATAATATTTTTATAAAGCATTATTCATGAATGGCCATTACAGGTACATGTGCTTGCAGTACCAGCCGCTTGGCATGACTGTGCTGAAAAATTTTACTGATAAGGTTATGCTTTTTGGGAATAACTATCAACAGATCTAAATTATTCTTTTCTGCAAATTCATTAATGCTTTGTTCAATGTCTTCTGCGCCTTTTATAAAATGGTACTCCGGGTTTAAGCCGCCAAGTATTTCCTGCAGCCATCCTGATTCTTCAACCGTTTCGGCATTAAGTGTGCCGTCACTTTCGGTGTTTGCATGCAATACATGCAGCTCTGCATGAAATTCTTTTACTAAATTTTTTATTTCTTTTACCGGTATGGTATCAATTACATTTTTTAAATCGCAGGCCAGGCCAATTTTTTTTATGCTGGTAAATTTTACATCGGGTGGCACCACAATAAGCGGCCAGGCCAGTTGCCTTACCGCATTAATGGTTTTGCCACCAAATAAAAAACGTTCAAAGGCCGCATTGCTTTCCGTAGCCATCACCACTGCATAGGGGTTTACATTATGGCAGAGTTCATCTATCCCCAATACCACATCGCCTTGTTTTATTTCGGTGCTGATCTTTATCCTGTCCCTGGTGCGGAGCAAAATGTTTTCCTTCAGCACTTTCATTTGTTCTTCGGCATTGGACACCAGTTCGGCAGTGCTGTATGCCGGCGAAGGCACATCGCTAAAGGATACCGGTATGGGGCAAACGTTTAGCAGTGTTAAATTGGTGGCAATAACACAGGCCATATCTGCAGCATAATTAACCGCATTTAAAGAAGCGGCAGAAAAATCGGTTGGGGCTATTATTGTTTTCATCCAAAGTGTTTTATAGTTTAATAATATTATATCAATGTATGTAACGGAAATTTATTAGTATTAATGCAGTGCCATTACCGGCACATGGCTGTGCAATACAAATTGCTTTGAATGGCTTTTGTGAAGTAATTTATTTAGCAAGTCACGCCGCTTAGGCAATACAATCAGTAAGTCAATATTGTTTTTTTCTACAAAATCAATAATACCTTCATCCACATTTTCATTACTGATAAAATGATAAAAAGAGTTTGTCCTCTGCAGCATTTCCTTCAGTAAGCCAGATTGAAATACTATTTCGGGGTCGAATTTTTTTTCACTACCAGTATTAAGTACATGCAACTCTGCATTAAAATCTTTCACCAGCATTTTAATTTCATCAATAGGTGTATGCTCAGCTACTTTAATAAAATCGCAGGCCAGCCCTATTTTTTTAATAGACGAAAATTTTGATCCTGGCGGCACTGTAAGTAATGGCCACATCAAATTTTTCATAGTATGTATGGTGTGGCTGCCAGTTAAGAACCTTTCAGCAGCCGTGGTGCCCTGGCTACCCATTACCACGGCGAAAGGGTTTATAATATGGCAAAACGTTTCCAGCTCATGAAAAAAATTACCCATTCTTACTTCGGTGTTAATAATCAGTTTGCTTTTACTCCTTGCAAGTAATTCCATCTTAAGTTTACTTATTTCGTTTTCTCTATTTCGTATTATATCCTCATTATTAACAATTACCGGCACATCTGTGTAAGTAACCGATATTGAAATTACGTGAAGCAGCAAAACATCTGCATTAATTGCTAAAGCCATCTCAGCCGCATAGTTAGCAGCATTTAAGGCCGCAGCAGAAAAGTCAGTTGCAATAATTATTGTTTTCATAAAAAAACATTTGTGAATTTTAATAGAATAGTACCAATGCAATACTGTTAAAATCTTTCAGCACTCCTTCATCAACAAACTCCACACCACCTCCATTGTCCAGCACTTTTTCAATTACATCATCCACTGCATCTTTTATGTAAGAAAATTTATTGTACGGTTCAATGGCTTTATAAATAATATCTTCTTTACTGCTTCGTTCTGCAGCAAACATGTAATTTTTTTCCACCACCAGCAAACGGCCCTTCTGGTTCATTGCTTCATGCCACACCTGTCTCATGCCTGTGGCAAGTCTATTTTTACCTGCTGCTTCTTCCAATTGATTGAATAAATCTTTTTGTTTTACTTTTTGCCAGTCGGCAATGTAAGGCGCCAGTATTTTTTTTAGTGTATCAGTTGTTGCTTCCTCATAATTACCATGTATATATTCTATTACTGATGAACTGTGGTTGGTGATTTTTTTAAAATGCCCTAAAATTTTATCGGTGCCTAAAACAAAAAGTGGCAGGTGGTAAGCATTTAAAATAATGTCCAGCCCGTTATCAATGTGCAGCAAAAATTTATTTATCAGTATTTGTTTACGTTCCGCCACATCGGAAAAATTGGCTACCCTTTTCGGGGCATCATTTTCAACTGCAACAGACTTGGGGCTGTTTGATACAATCCGCACAAAAGTTTCTGAATTACCAAGGAAAATCCGGCTTTCGTTAGCACTCAGCAGCAGTACCAGATATTTATGTAATTGTTTTGTGCTGTACACCAAATCACGAATCTCAAAAGATTGATCTACAATAATTTTTTCTTCCACAGCAATATCTAAATACAATACTTTTTCAAATACCGGCGATATATAAATGGCTATGCTTTTTTTGTAGGTATTAAAATTGAGGCTTTTAACAATACCTTTTAATTTTTGCATTACCAGCGTACTCATTTCATCAGGGTAATTTTGCTGCAGCTCCTTTTCTACTTTATCAGCAGCAAATTTTAACGACTTTATAAGCTCCGTTTTTAAACTCATTTTTGGTTCAAACGGCAAAATGATGGAAACAGTTGGGCGGTAATGTACCGCTTCAATCAGTTCCCGTAATTCGGGGGTTATGGCGGTGGTCATAGTAAATCTGTTTAGAAAGTAAAAATAATTTTAACTGCTACCATATATACTGACCGTTATCACCAAAAAAATTGATTATGCTCATTAAACTTAATAATAGCGGAAAAGATGATTAAGATAGATTTTTACAATTACTAATAAAGGCGGTGGCAGATGAAGTTATTTCTACAAGTAAAGCAGCTCATTAAATAATCAAAAATTAGGTGATTTTAGAGAAATACCAGATAATAATGCTGCATGAAAATAGCTGTAACCAATGAGAATGTATTTATTGACTTAATTAAACTTTGTAACAAGTTGTTGCAGTTTATTTTCTTTATCAACTAATTTTTGCAAAAGGGTTAGCTGGTTACCTGCTCTTACAAAATTCTGCCCTTCGTATTTGGAGCCATAATAAATATCGTTGTTAATATAATCGGTAACAAAACGAATAGCCTGCATGTAAATCATAAACTTGCCAGCATATACAAAATGCTGCATTTCTTCCTCGCTCAATTCCTCTTTCATTTCTCCAAGATACCCTTGAGCTACGGCCAAAAAGTATTCATCCCGTATTTCAATTTTTGTAAAATCTTTTTCTTCTTCACTCACAGGGCTTAAATAAGTACGCAGCATATCACCCACATCACTTATAAAGCAGCCCGGCATTAATGTGTCTAAATCAATTACACATAAACCTTTGTTACTATCATCAAAAAGTACATTACTAATTTTGGTGTCGTGGTGTGTTACTCTGATTTTAAAATGTGGATTTAATTTAATTTTTTCAAATACATCAGCAATATTTTTATTGGCAATAATTGTATCAATTAATTTTTCTGATTGCTGAATTCTATCTGCATTGCCATTTAATAGCGCTTGCTCAAATTGCCAAAAGCGCAGCGAAAGATTATGAAAATCGAAAAGTGTTATTTTTAATCGGGTTGCATCAAAGCCAGCTAATAATTTAGTAAATTTTCCAAATTGTGCTGCTGCTTCATAAGCTTCCTGCGGTTCTTTTACCACATCAATAGTATGAGAGTTTTCTACAAACGGGCTAAGCCGAAAATAACCATGCTCAGCATCAAAAAAAATATCTTCTTTGTAAATAGATTTTACCGGCATTACAAATAAATAATCTGGATAATGCTGGCGAAGATACCTTGCAGTTATATCAACATTGTAAGCAATAGCTGCTGGGTCTTTGAATATCTGATCATTAATTCGTTGCAGAATAAATGTATTGTTACCATCTTTAATTTTCCATGTGTCATTAATCAATCCCAAGCCAAAAGGAACAGCTTTATTGATATCTACAGCAAGGCCAAATGCCTTAAATACTTTTTGCAGCATATACAGTAAAAATACACAAAATCGTTTAAGACTTCGATGTTGAAGAGTACTCTTTTTTGCTAACTTTACCTTTTTAAAAATAATGCTGATCTGTAATGCATCACTTTATTTATCTCCAAAAATCTTATAAAAATGGTAATGTATAAAATGGAACAAACCTGGCGCTGGTTTGGCCCAACCGACCCGGTTAGTTTACAGGATGTAAAACAAACCGGTGCAACAGGAGTAGTTACTGCCCTGCACCAGGTACCGCATGGCGAAGTATGGACGGTGAAAGAAATTTTAAAGCGAAAAGCAATAATTGAAAACGCCGGGCTTACATGGTCGGTAGTGGAAAGTATAACAGTACATGAAAGCATAAAAACCCGTACCGGCGATTATAAAGATTATATTGAAAAATATAAAACATCCATTCGCAATGTTGCTGCCTGCGGCATACCAGTTGTAACTTACAATTTTATGCCGGTTAACGACTGGACAAGAACTTCTTTAAATTATAAAATGCCCACTGGTGCGCTGGCACTTTATTTTAACTGGATCGATCTTGCCGTATTTGATATTTTTATTTTAAAAAGAAAAAATGCAGCAGCTTCTTATTCAGGATCAATTTTACAACAGGCAGAAGAGAGGTATAAAAAATATACTGCAAAAGAATTAGAAGCACTTGCAGATGTAGTAATGTTTGGTATACCCGGCGAAGAAAAATATACCACCAGCGATATGCTGAGGAAATTAGAATCGTACAGCGATATTGATGCCAGTGCTTTAAGGGATAACCTTTGTTATTTTCAAAAAGAAATAAGTGAAGTTGCACAAGAATGTAATGTAAAACTGGCGATACACCCCGATGACCCGCCTTTCCCTATTTTAGGTTTACCAAGAGTGGTAAGTTGTTACGATGACTTTAAATATTTTTTAGATAAGGTTGATAATAAAGCCAATGGGGTTTGCTTTTGTACGGGATCGTTAGGTGCTTCAGCAAAAAATAATTTGCCGGCAATGGCAAAAGCATTGGCAGATAAAATACATTTCATCCATTTGCGTAATGTTAAAAAAGATACCGAAGGTAATTTTTTTGAAGCCGATCATTTAGGTGGCGATAATGATATGTATGACGTAGTAAAAGAAATTGTGCAGTTGCAGCAGGATAGAAAAATTTCATTGCCCTTTCGCCCCGACCACGGCCACCAGATGCTGGACGATTTACATAAAATTACTAACCCCGGTTACTCTGCCATTGGCAGGTTAAAAGGCTTAGCAGAAATTAGAGGGCTTGAGTTGGGGATACTGGGAGCTGTGAGTGAAAAAAAATAAAGTAATTTTATTGCAATTGTAAAGTGATATTTTTATTTAAAAAAACATATCTAAAATTAAAACCCCAATCAATCCTAAAATAGATATTACGGTTTCCATTACCGTCCACGATAAAAAAGTTTGCTTAAGTGTAAGTTTAAAAAATTCTTTAAACATCCAAAAGCCAGAGTCGTTGATGTGAGAACCAAAAACACTGCCTGCACCCACTGCAAGCACCATCAACTCCGGCGATGCAACTCCTGTTGCCACCAATGGCGATACAATACCTGCGGCTGTTATACCTGCAACAGTTGCAGAACCAATGGCCACCCTTAACAATGCAGTTACAAGCCAGCCAAATATTAATGGTGGCATTTGCCATTTTGTGCTGAATGTGGCAATGTATTCGCCGGTGCCGCTGTCAATTAATATCTGTTTAAAAATACCGCCTGCGGTAATGATTAATAAAATCATGGCGATGCCCGAAATAGCATCGTTTAACCATTGCATAATAGTTTCCATTTTATAACCGTGGCGTAAGCCAAAAAAATAAATGGCTGCAATAACTGCAATGAGTAATGCAATGGTGGAGTCGCCAATAAAAACTAATATGGTTTTAAAAAGAGAAGGTTCTTTTAAAAAATTATTTGCAAGTACAGAAAGAGTGATTAATAAAACTGGCAGCAGTGCAATTATAAAACTTGGAAAAATACCGGGCATTTTTTTTTCTGTAATATTTTGTTCTGCAGAAAAAAGAAAAGAAGTATCTGTTTTTATTCTTTGTAAATTTCTGCCTAAATACGGGCCTGCAATAATAACAGTGGGTATGGCAATGAGTAAACCATAAATTAATGTTTTGCCCATATCTGCTTTAAATGCATTTACCAAAACAACAGGGCCGGGGTGGGGCGGTAAAAAACAATGTGTGGTGCTTAGCGATGCCGCCATTGGAATAACAATGTACAACAATGGCAACCCTGTTTTTTTTGCCAAAGTAAAAACTAACGGTACAAGAATTATAAAACCTGCATTGTAATAAAGAGGGATGCCAATTAAAAACCCCGTAAGTAAAACAGCCCACTGAATATTTTTTTGCCCAAAACTTTTTATAAGTGTTGATGAAATTTGTTCAGCTGCGCCGCTTATTTCTAATATTTTGCCGAGTATGGCACCGAGACAAATGATTAATGCCAAACCACCCAATGTACTGCCTACACCTTTTTCTACAGACTTTAATAAATCTGCCGGATCCATACCCAAACGCAACCCGGTAAGTAATGCAACAATTAATAACGATAAAAAAGGGCTTACTTTTTTTACAGAAAGAAATACCTGTAACGCAATGGCAAAAACGATGGTGAGGATGATCATTATTATTGAACGGTATTTATAAGTGTACCAATACTATCAATTGAAATAGTTATTTCATCTCCGCTTTGCAAAGTAAAATCGCTGCCGGGTACAATGCCTGTACCGGTCATTATTAAACAGCCATGCGGAAAACTGCTTTCCCGGTAAATAAAACCAACCAGCTCCTGCGGTGTACGTTTCATTTGGCTTAATGCAATGTTGCCTTCAAATACAACAGCACTGTTTCTTTTTATAGTTAAATGAATTTGTGTATCAGCAGATAATGGTTCATCGGTTAAATAAATACAAGGTCCTACTGCTGCACAACCATCGTATGTTTTTGCCTGCGGCAGGTACAAAGGATTTTCGCCTTCAATGCTGCGGCTGCTCATATCGTTGCCAATGGTGTAGCCAATTATTTTTCCTGATGAGGTTACTACTAAAGTTAGTTCTGGCTCTGGCACATCCCATGTGCTGTCTTTACGAATGCGTACATAACCATTGTTGCCCACAACACGGTGCGGTGTGCTTTTAAAAAAACATTCCGGCCTTTCTGCCTCATATACTTTGCCATAAAAATCTGCACCGCCTGCAGCTTTGCTTTCTTCCTGCCGGCCCACCATGCTGCGGTAATAAGTTACACCACAGGCCCATAGTTCCTGATTGCTGCCAATGGTGGGTAACAAGTTTGCTATTGCTGATTTCTCAACCTGTGTTGCTGTTGCAATGGCTGCTGTTGCTTTTTGTAGCACAGCATCGTTGTTAATAAAAGTATTCCAATCTTCTTTTAATAAATAGAATTTTTCGTTTTGTTCAGTCACAATTCCGTTGGGGGTGTTGTATAGTTTCATTTTTTCAGTTTAATATTATTTTTTCACTCCAGTTTAAATTTTCCGGAAGTTTTTTATTTGAAAATTCTATATGAATTACCCTTCGTTGTTTATTATTTATTGTTCGGCCAGATGCATGCATTAATAACGGATGCATTAACATAATGCCGCCAGCCGGCACAGCACAAATTTTTTCCTCTTGCAGGTTGAAGTCAATTTTGTCTGCACGCCAAATTCCTTTTTTATGTGAACCCGGAATTACTTTAAGTGCTCCATTGTCTTCATTAGTTTCATCAAGATGTATGCGTACCGTAAAATTATTTTCTAAAAAAGCTAAAGGTGGTTGAACAGCAAATTGGTTTTGCTTGTTTGTCCAGGGGCCAAAACCTTCCGTTTCGATTTTATTGTCTACAGAAATAGTAAGGTCCTGATGATATGCAACATACCAGTTTGATGCTCCGGGTTTATCAAAGTAAATTGATTTCGTAATAAAATAATCTTGCCCGAAAATTTTCCGGATTGTATTTATTAAACAGTCATTTAAAATATGATTGGCTGCATCTGGCAGCTCTTTTAAAAATTGTCTGATTGCAAAAAGGTCTGCAGATTTTCTGAATGTTTCTTTTGATTTATCTGATTGCTCAATAACCTGTTTTATATTTTCAATTTCGATTGCAGAGAAAATATTGGGTATAACAGCATATCCCTGTTCAGCAAAATGATTTCTATATTCTTTTAAATCGTTCATTGCCTTATTTTAGTGTTATCTGCAGTAAGTACATATCATTCATTACAAATAATTTTTTTTCATCGCTGCTTAATGTACAACAGCTATTGCCTTTACCTAATTTTATGAATTTTATTTTTTGGCTAATAATTTATTAACCTCCAGCCAATAAATGAAAGAATCGAACCATTTATTACTTGTACGATTTGGATTACCTAAACCAAAACCATGACCGCCATTTTGGTAAAGATGAAATTCAACAGGTATGCCAGCTTTAAACCAAGAGTCAATAACGCCAAATTGCCCTTTGAATAAAAAATCATCCGAAGCAATTGCACAAAACATCGGTGGTGCATTTTTAGGCACTTCCACAGGGCCCATACCTCCATAAATTGGACCTATAAAAGCTAACTTCATTTTCTTTGAATTCAATGTAGAATACATAGTAAGTCCAGCACCAGCCGAAAACCCAATCATTCCAATTTTGCTTGTATCAACTCCCCATTCTTTGGCTCTTTTCACAATCATAGAATAAGCAGCCTCTGCATCTTGTAATTGATTTGTTAAGTCTGTTTGTAACAAATTATTTGTTGTGGCTTTATTATTAGTAGTATCTTTTGGCGGCGGCGGTGTATTACGAGGCCTGTTCATCCAATCACTAAAATCTGTTAGACTTGGTGGTGTAGGATGCAAACGATACTTTAGTACAAATGCTGTTATTCCCTTTGCAGCAAGGGCTTCTGCCACTTCCCACCCTTCATTGCCCATTGAAAGCCACCTGAATCCTCCGCCTGGTGCAACAATTACTGTAGTTCCATTAGCTGTACCGGGTTTAGGAAAAAAAGGAGTAAGTGTAGCAGTTGTAATATTTCTTGCCATCGGGTCGCCCCATTGTTTAAACCAGCTTTCCTCAGCAGGTTGATTACTTACTCCGCCAGTTCCTAAAGGAATGGCATTGGGTTCTTTTGGCGCATCCAATGGATAAATTGTACCGTCTTGTGCATTGGCTGATTGGAAAAAGCATAAAATAAACAGATAAGAACTTATACGAAATAGATTGATGATTTTTTTAGTCATTTTATAATAGCTTTTATTTAAAAAAATTAATTGTTTTAGGTATTAACATTGAGTGTACTATTTTAAAGCAATTCGTAACACATACATATCATTCGTTACATACAATGTCTTTTCATCCGTACTTAATGCACAATTGCTGGTAGCTTCATCTAATTTTATCAATCCAAGTTTTTTGCCGCTGCTGTTAAAAATATAAACTCCACCCGGCCCTGTGGCAAATGCAATGCCCTGCTTGTTTATTTTAAAACCATCGGGCAGACCATGTTTCATCGTCTTTCTTTCTTCTGTTGCACTGTAAAATAATTTACCATTGCTCAATGTATCTCCAGTTACATCAAAAATGTACCAATTGGGTTTATCAGGGTCGCTGCAGGCAATAATTAATTGTTTTTCGCCGGGTAAAAAAGCCAAACCATTTGGACGGGTAATAGAATCTACTAACAAAATTACTGTACCATCTTTCTTTACTTTATAAACGCCATTGTGTTTTAATTCTTTGGCTGAATCACTGTCATCCTGTGTAAATAATCCATAAGGCGGGTCGGTAAAAAATAATTCACCGTCTGCTATTAAACACTAAATCATTAGGGCTATTGAGCTTTTTACCTTCATACTTATTAATGAGTGTAATAAATTTTGCCGCCGGTTTATCAAATGGTGCATCCATTAATGATACTGCTCTGTCGCCATGCTGGCAAAGCACCAAATGCCCATCGGTATCTATTGTCAAACCATTACTGCCGGGTTCCTTGCATTTGCTTGGAGTAGTACCCGTATAGCCGCTGGGTTTTAAATATACTTCTGTTCCGTTTGCTTCTGTCCATTTGTAAACGGTATTCATTGGCACATCACTAAACAACAACATATTGTGTTTTTCAATCCACAACGGGCCTTCGCTCCATTCGTAACCTTCGGCAATAATTTCTGGTTTGGTGCTTGTGTCAATAATGGAAGACAATGCTTCTTCGTATTTAATGATGGTGCCTGTGGTTTTGTACATGGCTGGTTTGGTGTTGCTGTTACAAGATAACAATGTAATTACTATTAAAATAAAACTGAGCTTATTCATATTGTTTGTTTTCGTCTTTTCAATCTGCATTCATGTATTCATCACTTTCACATTGAACCCCGTTGGGGTTCTGCTTGCATTATTTATTTTTCCACCCGGATTTCATCCGGGGCTATTCATATTAAACCCCTTCGGGGTATTTTACCAATGTATTCAAAGCCCGAAGGGCTTAAATATTATTAGCCCTGTGTGAAACACAGGGTTTGTAATATCAATTTGTTTTCCAACCCCATTGGGGTTGAATATTTCTTGTTTTAATAAACTTACCAAATTCAACAATACACTTCGAGGTATTGCTCAATAGAATTCCAACTGTACAAAAGTGCGACGCAACGATCCCGTACGTACGGGATGAAAAACAAATGCTGGTTACATCATATCACTCACAAAATAAAACAGCATCGAAAATTAGCAAACAACTTCGACCTAAGTCCCCCTTTAGGGGACAGGGGCTCTTTAATGCGAATCCCTTGTTACCTCACTGCCACTGCTACCCTGTAAAAAATCTAAATCGGCACCTTTATCACTACCCATAACATGCTTAATGTACATGCTTACATAACCTCTTGTTGCTGCAGGTGCTGGTGCAATCCATGCAGCTTTTCGTTTTGTTAATTCTTCATCGGTTACATGTAACTGCAATAAACGTTTTTCAACATCCAGCTCAATCATATCACCGTTTTGTACCAATGCCAAATTTCCGCCGATGGCACTTTCGGGAGAAACATGCAGCACCGCAGTGCCATAGGCCGTGCCACTCATACGTCCGTCGCTTATGCGTACCATATCTTTTATTCCTTTCTGTAATATTTTTTTAGGCAGCGCCATATTACCCACTTCGGGCATACCGGGATAACCAACCGGCCCAACATATTTCAACACCATTACACAGTTTTCATCAATGTCTAAATTGGGGTCGTCAATTCTTTTATTGTAATCTTCTATACTTTCAAACACCACAGCACGGCCGGTATGTTTTAGTAAAGCAGGTGTTGCAGCAGATGGTTTCATAACAGCTCCATTAATAGCAAGATTCCCTTTTACCACCACACAACCTGCTTCGGTTTGTATTGGGGTATTATATTTTGCAATCACTTCTTCATTGTAGCAATCGGTATTTCCTAAAATATTTTCTGCATGATTTTTTCCGGTAACGGTAATTACATTTTTATGCAGTTTATCTTTTAATTCATTTAAAATAACGGGTAAGCCACCAGCATAATAAAAATCTTCCATTAAGTATTTGCCGCTTGGCATAAGGTTTAGCAGTAATGGAATTTTACTGCCGATGTTATCAAAGTCTTCCAACTTTAAATCAACGCCAATTCTTCCGGCAATGGCGGTAAGGTGAATAATAAAATTTGAAGAACCTCCCACCGCTGCATTGGTGATGATGGCATTTTCAAATGCTTCTCTGGTTAATACTTTATCAATGGTTAAATTTTCTTTTACCATCTGCACAATTCTTCTGCCGCTGAGTTGTGCCATTACTTTTTTGCGGCTATCCGCTGCAGGTATAGCAGATGCACCACTTAATGTTAAACCTAAACTTTCTACCATTACTGCCATTGTTGATGCAGTACCCATCGTCATGCAATGGCCAATGCTGCGGCTCATACAACTTTCGGCAAACTCACAATCTTCCTGCGTCATTTTGCCCGTCTTCATATCTTCATCAAACTTCCACACATGAGTGCCGCTGCCAATTGTTTGGCCTTTGTATCTTCCATTCAACATAGGCCCGCCGGGAACAACAATTGTTGGCAAGCCCACACTTGCTGCACCCATCACGGTTGATGGAGTTGTTTTATCGCAACCTGTTAGCAGCACCACGCCATCAATAGGATTACCACGAATGCTTTCTTCTGCATCCATGCTTGCTAAATTTCTAAATAACATCGCTGTTGGTTTCAGCAATGTTTCACCCAAACTCATTATAGGAAACTCCACCGGAAAGCCACCGGCTTCCAGCACACCTTTCTTCACCGCTTCGGCATGGTCACGGAAATGTGCATTGCAGGGCGTTAGTTCGCTGAATGTATTGCAAATACCAATCACCGGCCGGCCATCAAACATATCGGTGGGCATACCCTGATTTTTCATCCAGCTGCGGTAGATGATTCCATCTTTGTCTTTTTTGCCAAACCAGCCGTGGCTGCGGAGTTTTTGACTCATGGTTTTATTTTTTTGTTACCAGCTTCAGTTTTTTATGGCGGCATCGTTGCGTCGCACTCTTGTACTTTTTGTTCTTTACTCAGCTTTTACCGCAGCGTTAGTTGTTGGTCAGGCGACCAACAATGGCGAAAGTAAAAATAGTTTACTATTGACTATTTACTGTCAATAGTAAATAGTCATTTTTATTAGCGTATCTATTTTATCTCAACCCTCTTTCCCGTCCTCATCGCCTCATAAATAGCTTCAATAATTTTTACATCTCTTCTGCCCATTTCTCCCGGTACTTTAGAGGGCTTGCCTTCTTTAATGGCCAATGCAATGCCATCCAGTTGCTTTGCCTGCTGAGATAATGGAGGAAACTGTATTGTTTTTCCATCGGATGTTTTTCCTTTCAATCCATCGTAATTAAAAGCAGGGCTTATTTGAAACCAGCCATTTTCTGCTTCGGCTTTTAAAAAATTATGGCTGTCGGTATAACTGGTAACAAATTCTGCAATTACGCCATTGGGCATTTCAAACTGGCAGGTAAGTGTTTCTTCAATATCAATAAACTTTGTTTTATCGCTTATGGGTGATTGTTGTGCGGTAACGGCCACCGGCTCCAAACCGGTTACATACATAATGCCCTGCATAGCAGTATATGCCTAAATCCATTAAAGGCCCGCCGCCTGCCAGTTTTTTATCTAACCGCCAAATACCTTTTTGTGCATTAAACCCAAAGCCAGAAGTTATCTTTTTTACATCGCCATATACTTTTTCTTTTGCAAGCCGCACCATTTCTAAATTATACGGGTCGTAATGCAAACGATAACCGATGGATAATGATTTGCTTGCTTTTTTAGCGGCTGCAATCATATTATCGCAATCGGCAACTGTTATTGCCATTGGTTTTTCGCAAATAACATGCTTGCCTGCTTCAAACCCACGGATGGTATATGCGGCATGCATACTGTTGGGCAGCACCACATAAATAATATCAATATCGGGATTGTCTTTTATTGTATCGTAATTATAGTAGTTATAAATATTTTTTTCGGGTATGTTGTATTTCTCTTTCCAGGCGGCGGCTTTTGCTGGTGTGCCGGTAACAATACCTGCCAGGTAACAATGTTCGGTTTGCAGCAGTGCCGGTGCCAACTGCCCGGTGGCATAACCACCCAAGCCAACCAATGCTACGCCGAGTTTATTTTTATTCATAGTTTTTTTATTTTGTTCAGCTGTATTGCATTGGCTTGCAAAAGAAGTTAAAGACAAGCCTGCAGCTGTAACTGCTGTATTGTAAATAAAATTTCTTCTTGACTTTTTTGTATTCATATTGCAATTGCTTTATTGTATTTAAAAAAGTTGAATAGAATTACTTCAGTACAAGAGTGCGACGCCACTGCAGTTCAATCAGGAAACTGCAGCTGGTAACATAAATATTTAAGACCTCACCCCTAACCCCTCTCCAAAAGAGAGGGGAATACACTCCGGTATTTTATTACTTCAAATATTTTTTTGCCCATTCAATAAACGTTGGCCAGTTGGGCCCGGTTGTATGTCCGCCTTCATGCTGACGAAAAGCAATATCACCATTTATTAATGCTGTTTTCTCTGCCGGATACTCCATAGTGCCATAACCTTTTTTGCCCAGCAACTCATACACCGGTGCTGCATGTGCGCCACCGAGAAACATTCCTTTTGCATCCACCCACCTGCCTTCTACATTGGGTGAGCCTGAACTGATGAACACCGGACGGGGTGCACACAATGCAATGAGCTGATGAGCATCAACAGGTAAATCATTTTGTGTTAATGTGCCTGCGGCATATTTAATAAAATTACCGGCAAACCAATGATACTCTCCAGATGAAGCAAGGTTCTCCACCTGCTCTCCATAAATGCGGCGCAAAAGTTTTGCACCACCTGCACCGGATGAACCAATAAAACCAATGGAAATGCGTGGCTCAAAAGCCATGGTAACAACAGCGGCTTTGCCATACCGTGATAAACCTTCTATACCAATTTTTTTTGCATCAACAGTTGCATTGGTTTCAAAATAATCAATAGCACGGCTGGCGCCCCATGCCCATGCACGGAGTGTGCCCCAATCATCGGGTTTTCTATGTTGTCCCTTATTTGCCAAACCAATAATACCTTGTGTTAAACCGGCACCATTATCTGCCTGATAACTGGTGGGTACAATAATTGCAAAGCCCCAGCCTTGTTCCAGCAATTGCTCTTGCCAGCTTTTTTGTGGTGTGGTATTATTGTTTGGCGGACGAAAGCCCCCCGGAAAAATAAAACCAAACTCCATAATTACCGGCACCGGCTTATTACTGTTTTTTGGTGTGATGAGTGCTAACTGTATATCAACTTTTATTTGAGGGTAAGATGAATTGTCAACATGGCCAATTAAATTTTTAGCAATGGCTTTTTGATTTCCGAAAACAGTGTCGGTTGTGCTTACAATTTCCCAAACAACTTTTGGTGTAAGCTTTGGCACACGGCCATAAATTTCTTTATTAAAGTCTTCTGCAATCTCGGGCCTTCTTTTGTTCCACCATGTTTTTGCATCAGTAACTTTTTTCCCGTTCTTTAAAATCAATGGGTCGGGCAGAGATGTGTACTGTGTAGCTTTTGCTTCATCGCTGTTAGCGGCATTGGGCGCAGAGGGGTTGCCGGAAGGCCCCGGTCTTTTGTCAGCAATGTTGATATTGATTTGCGAAAGCATGTTTGTATAATCATTCTGCGTGGCCTGTTGCTGTGCTTTTGCATTCTTATCATTGGTTTGCCATGTTTTAATATGCTCTGCCACATCCAGCATGGGTGCAATCATCAAATCTTTTTCCTGCTGTTTAATGTATAGAAAGAATTTTTCGATGGTCATCAATTGAAACATTTAAACTGTTGCCGCCACCTACGCCATGAAATAAAATAACGAGTAATGAGTTTGTTTGAACTGCCTTATCCACCCATTCCTTCATTTGTTCATAACTGTGATTGTTTACCATGTAACAATCTGTATTATACAAATCCACTTCATTTATTTTATGCATTTCATTTCGAACGGCCCTTGCTGCAACAAAATCATTTTTCATACCATTGATAAATGAGGAGTCGCCAATTTTCATATCGCCGCAGGTAAATGCAAATGTTCTTTTTGTTTTGTTATCTATTGATTGCAGAAAAAGATTTGTCATTCTTGTTTCATCCACCATTCTTCTTACGGAATAATTATTCATGTCATATTCTTTGCTCACCCATTCTCTTCCTGCGCCTCCTAAGCAGGGATGGAATAATGTGTGGTTGCCGAGTTCATGACCGTTGGCTGGTAATTTTTTCCAATCGCTTAACCGGTTTTGCATGGAGTTGGAAAATGCCGTAATATAAAAAGTAGCTTTTAAGCCGAGAGAATCTAAAACAGGAATGGCATTGTCTAAATGTTCGTTGATGGCATCATCGTAAGTAATTACAACGGCAGTTTTTTTACCCCGCCATGCAGAGTTGAATTGTGTAATGCCCGGTGTTGCTGCCAGTAGTTGGAGCAATACAGCTATAACTATTATTTTTTTCATTTCTTTTATTTTATTTCAAAGCAAGTACCACCACAGAGAAAGGAGGCAGTTTTACCGAAAGATTATTTCCGTTCAGCGATGCCCCGTTAAATACAGCAGGTTTTATCTTGTCAGGATTTTCAAAACTGTTATGGTCCTGCAGTTTGCCGGACTGAAGAATCCTTCCCGTAACAGAAGTGCCTGATAAACCGCCCAGGTCAATTTTTATTTCCTGTGCATTATTGGCATCCATGTTTACCAGTGATATATGTGTGGTTCCGTTCTTGTCTTTTGAGGCAGCGGCCGAAACAGCCTGTATCTTTTTCTCTCCCAGCGTATAATCTTTGCTTGCTATAGCCAGCGGTATCATCAATGCATCCTGATGCACATTGTACATCTCCATTACATGATAAGTGGGAGTGAGTACTAATTTTTCTTCTTTTGTGAGTACAACAGCCTGCAACACATTTACCATTTGTGCAAGGTTCGCCATCTTTACCCTGTCGCAGTGATTATTAAAAATATTCAGTGACAAACCTGCAATCATAGCATCCCTCATACTGTTTTGCTGGTATAAGAATGCGCCATTGGTGCCTGCTTCCACATCATACCAGCCACCCCACTCATCTACAATGAGTGCCACTTTTTTTTGCGGATCATACTTATCCATCACTTCACTGTTCTTTGTAACCATTCGTTCCATGCGCCATGCCTGCTCCATAGTTCGGAAATATTCTTCTTCAGAAAATTGTGTAGCCGATCCTTTTTTAGACCAGTTGATTACTGAGTAATGATGAATAGAAAGACCTTCTATGCGGCGTGCAGGCACTTCTTTCATCACTGTCTCTGTCCAGGCATAATCTTCTGTACCCGGACCAACAGCAATGCGAAACAAGCCTTCTGAGTTGCTATAACTTGTCATCATTGTAGCATACTTCCTGTATTCATTAACGTAATAATCGGCTGTCATATGTCCACCGCAATCCCACGATTCATTACCGATACCCCAGTATTTTACATTCCATGGTTTGCTTCTTCCATTTTGTATTCGCATATCCGTTAAATAGCTGCTTCCATTGGCATGATTGACATATTGCACCCAATCCACTCCTTCCTGCACGGTGCCTCCTCCCATATTTACAGCCAGGTAAGGTTCGGCACCAATCATTTCACAGAAATCAAGAAACTCATGTGTACCAAAACTGTTGTCTTCTCTCACATTGCCCCAGGAAGTATTTGATATCTGTTTTCTTTTGTCTTTTGGTCCGATAGCATCTTTCCAGTGATAGGTATCGGCAAAGCAACCGCCGGGCCAACGAAGCACCGGGGTCTTTAATTTTTTCAACGCTTCTATTATGTCAAGTCGTACACCATTGATATTAGGAATTTTCTTTTGCTTGTCACCTACATAAATGCCATCATAAATACAATGGCCAAGATGCTCTGCAAAGTGTCCGTAAATATTTTTGTTGATGGTATCCTTTGATTTTTCAGGAAACAGTACAATGCGGTTTTGGGCAAACAGCAGTTGCCCAAAAAACGTTGCGAATACAAGTGTGGTAATCAGTTTTTTCATTGTTTGCTTATTTATCGGTTTTGAATGGTGACGCAGGCAACCATTCTTTGTTATATAAATTAGGATTCACCGGGTTATCTGCCCATGCATAACGTACATGTATCGGATTGGCAACAGCATCATTCCAAACAATAATTTTATCCCCTTCTATTTTTGTTTGTGCCCATACAAATTTTTTATCCGCACCGGCAATAGCAAATTCTGCAGGTGCTTCTCCATCATTTGTTGTTAAACCACCGCCGGTATTGCTAAAGCTGATGATTATTTTATTTTCTTCTATAACATGCCATTGGTAAAGTGGGCCGGAGTGTACAATATTTTCTCGGTACGCTAATTTCATTGCGCCAAGCGCCAGCCGTTCACCCACATCTTTTTTATTATCAGGATGTATATCATTCCACTCACCCTAAATCAATAGCAACTGCCATTGCTGTATTTGAAACTGATAAAGATTTTAATTGTGATTCTCTTAACATTGCCCAACCGACTTTCTGAAGGCAGGTAATTATAATCCATAAAGCCGGGAAGTTGTACAAAGAGAAAAGGCAGCGTACCTAATTGCCATTTATTTCTCCAGTCAATAATTTGTGCCGGTTGTAATTTTGCATATTCTTCTGCTCTGCCTGCATTGCTTTCTCCCTGATACCAGCAAAAACCTTTGATAGTATAATTTATAACAGGAGCTACCATTGCATTGTATAAAGCAGCAGGTTGATTTTGTGCAGAGATGCCACCGCCGCCAAAGCCACCTGTGTTGGTTGAAATACTTCGCCAACTTTATAATGCCATGTTCCTTTCAAATCAACCGTATCCTTACCGGCAAATATGCAATAGGGTTTGTCGGGAACAAACCCGCCCTTACCTGCATTATTGGTTACTTTAATAACAAAAATATTTTTACCGGCTTTTAATAAATCTGCAGGAACATTATATCTTCTTTGCGGATACTGATAGCCGGTACCGCCAACCTGTTTTCCATTTATATATAATACATCAGCATCAACAATTCTTCCAAGAAAAACTTTTGCTGATTTACCAATCATTGATGCTGGTATATCAATTTCTTTTCTGTACCAAACTACGCCGTTCAAATCTTTGATGCCCTGGTCTTCCCAATAGCCGGGAATATTGATTGTCTTCCATCCGCCAGTTGGCGGATTATAATTTATATCATACCATCGTTTGGGGCCTGTCAACCCTTTATCCACTGTTTTCCTGAATACACTATCTGAAAAAGGTCTCCTGGTTAATCTGTTGATAGAATCAGTTTCTTTATTTTTTTGAATAGTATTTATCAATGAAGAAAAATCTTTCAAACCTTCTTCACTCGTCCATGCTTCAATAGGCGTGCCGCCCCAACTGGCATTTATAATACCAATGGGCACCTGGTATTTTTCATATAATTTTTTTGCAAAGAAATAAGCCACGGCGGAGAAGGGCCTTACATCTTCGCCAACAGCAGACTTCCATAACCCTGAAGGCAGGTTTGCCTGCGGCCCTTGTAAACTTGTAACAGTGGGCACTAAAAACTGCCTGATGTTGCTGTTATTGGCTTCAGCTATTTCTTTTGCATAGGCCACATCATGAATGTTTAACTGATGCACCATATTACTTTGCCCGCTGCAAAACCAAACATCACCAAATAAAATATCTTTTAGTATAATTTTATTTTTCCCGGTTATAGTCATGTTGTGCGGCCCGCCGGCTTTTACCGGAGAAACAGTAACAGCCCAATTGCCATTTGCAGCTGCTTTTGTTTTGTATGTTTTGTTATTGAGTTGTACGGTAATTTTTTCGCCAGCAGAAGCCCATCCCCAGATTTTAATATTGGCATCTCTTTGCAAAATCATACTGTCACGAATTATCTGCGGCAGTTTTACCTGTGCAGATACAAAATTGTGTAAAGCATGCAAAAACCAAAGGCAATAATTTTTTCATCTGTTTGTAATTTATTTTTTAAAACAAGTTCAAGGTTCTTTATTGTTGTAAAATATTTATCGTTTTGTTTAGACCTCACCCCCAAAGAGCTATCGCTCGTTCCTTTGCAAGGAACTCCAAAGGAGAGGGGAGTACGAGTCTGATAATTTATTTCTTACTACCACTTAGGGAATAGGAGTTTATTCAAATTGAAAAGCAAAATAAGTTGCCGGTTTTGTACCAATATTTTTTATAGCATGAGATACATTACTGCCGAGATAATAAAAACCACCCACTGCTGTTTTTACAATTGCGTTGCCCAGCTGCATTTCCGTCTCACCTTCCAGCATCCACACAATTTCTTCGGCACGGTGGGTGTGGGGCTCGTGGCTTTTTAAACCTTCCTTTAAAGTGGTTACATGCATTTCAAAACGCTTTTGCATGGCAGTGGGTTTTTCAAAAAAATCACGGCGGCCGCCACCATTGTTGTTTGCTTTAAACGCTATGTCTTCCCAGATTTTTACAAAGGAGTTACTGCCTCTTTGCACATCCATTGGTTTTTTGCTGCTGTATTTCATTGAAAAAAATTCAACCGCACCTTTGCCTGTTTTGCGGATGGAGTATTTTTGGCCGGGTAATAAAATTGCCACACTGTTTGCTGTAAGCTTATAGGTGGAGCCGTTAAATGAAATTTTTAAACTGCCGGATTTAACAATAATGAGTTGCTCATAAGAAGCTGCAACATGTTGCTTAAACTTTTTTGCACTTGTAATAACAGTGGAAGTTATTTGCATCCATTTAAAATCATGCACAGTTCCTTCAAGTAAGATACTGCTGCTTATCTTATCAATTACAGGTATCGCTGTTTTCCATGTATAAGCTCCGGAAAGGACTGAATCCTGTTGTGCTAATATTGTAATAGGCAGCAACAATAAGAGAAGAAGTATTTTAAGTTTTTGCATAAAAATTTTTCTCACAGATTACACGGATTAACACAGATTATAAAATCGCTTCGATAAATGCTTAATAGTAATTCTTCAGTTGAACGGAGCGTCGCCACTGCTGCTCAATCAAGGAACAAAAGCTGGTAAACAAAATCATCCTCCGCTTTTCTACAACCGCCGTCAGGGTTTTCAACCGCTGACGGGGCTTTACTTCTTCACTTCATACCCCTTCCGTTGCGGCCTGCTTAACATTTTAGTTGCCTCATCATCATTTTTAAATTTTTCTTTTTTAGGATTCCAGTAAAGTTTGCGATTTAACTTCATAGCAATATGATGCAATAAACAGGCACTGCAGGCACGGTGTGCTTCTTCTACAGGTGCAATGGTTTTTTTATTATCTCTAATGGCTTGCAGCCAGTTGCCATGATGGTCGTTGCTGACAGTAAAATGAAATTCGTTTGCACCAATTACTGATGTAAGAATTTTAGGGTCGCTGGCATCAATTTTTTTAGCCTGTGGGCCCGGCTTTGTGGGGTCGCTGCTTGTTGCCTGATAGTCACCACGGCTAACAAAAACCCAACCATCTGTACCAATAAATTTTATACCGTTTTGAAATTCGTTGCTCACTATCATGTGTACACCGTTTGCATACATTGCATGGGTTTTAAATATTCCATGCACATTCCAAAGCCCGCCGGTTGCAAACTCTGCTTTTTCGTTCCAAATTTCTATGGGGCCACTGCTTTCCATACCCATGCCCCAATGAGCACTGTCAATATGATGTGCACCCCAACCAGTAATCATACCTGCACCAAATTGTTCGCAACGCAACCAGCCGGGGCGGCCATAACCAACCTGCGGATGTACTCTTTCTTCGGTGTAATACACTTCCGGAGTAGATGCTAACCACATATCGTAATTCAGATTTTTTGGTACAGGCATTTCTCTTTTATTTCCTCCGGGAGGGTCGCCGGGTAAACCAACTTCCACCGTTTTCAATTGCCCAATTCTTCCATTACGAACTAACTCTGCAGCATAACGAAATTGTTCGGCGCTTCTTTGCTGACTGCCTATCTGAAATTTTACACCACTTTTTTTCACTACATCACTTATTATCCGGCCTTCTTTTATAGTTAGCGATGCCGGCTTTTGCATATACATATGTTTACCGGCACGGGCAGCGGCCACACCTATCATTGCATGGGTGTGGTCGGGTGTGCTGATGAGCACTGCATCAATATCTTTATTTTGTAACAGTTCCCGGTAGTCGGTATATACTTTTACACCGTCAAATGGTTTGCCATCTCTTTTGGTGTAAAATTCGTTCACCAATTTTTTTCCATCATCGGCCCTTAACGAATCCACATCACACACTGCCATTATCTGTGCAAAATCATGCTGCCACACACCGGGCATATCATGCCCTCTTGAAATGCGGCCTGTGCCAATGGCGGCTACATTTATTCTGTTACTCGGCGCATTTCTGCCAAACACACTTGCCGGAACAATGGAAGGAAAACTAAATGCAATGCCGGTACCGATGGCGGCTTTGGCAGAGGTGGTTAAAAATTTTCGGCGGTTAATGTTTTGTTTGCCCCCATCCCCTAAAGGGGTGTTATGCAGTTTATTTTTTTTCATACAGCTTATTTTATTTGAGATAATTTTTTTGTTACCAGCTTTAGTTTTTCATGGCATCATCGTTGCGTCGCACAATTCATCGTTTAGCTCTTTACTAAGCATTTTTTGAACCACATAAGGCATATAAGAAACATAAGAAAACCTTATGTGCCTTTGTGTCTTATGTGGTTCATTTTCTTTTTCTCACAGATGACACAGATTTTTACAGATTGATTTTCATCTGTGTTCATCAGCGCAATCTGTGAGCTCACTTCTTCAAACTCATCACCTTCGCATTCTTCTGCGCTTTCAACGCCAGCTCTGTTGCTAAAAAGCAATGTGCCTGGCTCATGGCAGTTTCTGTTCTGTTCAATACATCATCAACAAATAAAGCCCCGAATGGCAATGTTTCATTATTGCAATCCATATGCAGCGTTTCTTTTTGGTTTACTAAGTACAAATGATTGCCGCCTTTATTGCCTGATAGGATGTCAATATTTTTTCTTACTTCAATATATCCATCCGTACCCAGTATGGTTAATCTTCCATCGCCCCAGCTATCCAATCCGTTTGGTGTAAACCAATCTACTCTTATATAACCAGTGCCGCCATTGCCGGTTAACATCACATCTCCAAAATCTTCAAACAGCGGTGCCTGTGGAAAATGCACATTGCCCACCTGCGATGCTAAAATTTTTGCTTCTGTTGAGTTGGTAAAATGTAAAAACTGGTCAAATTGGTGAGAGCCAATGTCGGTAATAATGCCACCATATCTTTTCTTATCCCAAAACCAATCGGGCCTTACTGCTAAGCCAGCAGTGCCAAACTTATTGCTTATTCTGTGCGGCGCAATATTTATGGTTTGTATTACCTGGCCAATGGCACCTGCTTTAACTAACTGACTGGCTTTTTCTGTACCCCTGTTTTCCAAACGTTCGCTGTACATAATGGAGTAAATGCGTTTGGTTTCTTTTTGTACTTTCTTTACTTCGGCCAGTTGTTTTAAAGTGATGATGCCGGGCTTATCTGTTAAATAATCTTTACCATGCTGCATTACTTTAATACCCAGCGGTGCTCTTTCATCAGGAATGCCAGAGCTTAACACCAACTGAATGGAAGCATCTTCTAAAATTTCATTTTCACTTTTTGCCTGCTTCACATCAGGGTATGCTTTTACAAATGCGGCTAACAAATCAGCTTCTTTGGCATACACCGATACTAATTCGCCACCACCTCTTTTTATAGCATCCGTCATTCCATAAATATGCGGATGATTGATATTGATGACCGCAAACTTTATTTTACCGGGCGGAATAACAACAGGATTTTGTTTTTTGGAAGATTCAATATGTCTAAAATTTGCAACGCCTGCCAACGGTGCCAACATCATTAAGCCGGAGGCTTTAGTTACGGTTTGTAAAAATTTTCTGCGGTTGGTGTTTTGTTTGTTCATACAGCTTGTTTTTAAAATAATTTTTTTGTTATCAGCTTTGGTTTTTCAAGGCATCATCGTTGCGTCGCACTCTTGTACAATTTGTTCATTGTTCAACTTAATTTCGGATTTAACTATTACTCAATTTCTTTTTCACTGCCATTCAGGTATATTAGAAATTTTTTGTTGCCTTTAATTCCGTAAAAAACTTTTTCTGAAATAGCTTTTATCTCATCATATTTGGGAGATATCAGTACTTTTCCACTAATGTGTAAGATGCCTTTTAAACCGGCTTTAGTAATTGTTGCAAATGAACCGCCATATGAGCAGTTTTCATATTTTAATGGAACAATAATTTTACCGCTTTTATCAATCATTCCAGTTTTCCCTTTTAAAGTAGCAAAATAATTGTTACCCCAACGACTAATATATTCGTATTTGTAAGGTAATACTATGCTTCCTGATGTATCAATGATTGCGGATAACCCATTCTTTTTTACAATTACACACCCTTTACTAAAGTATTCACAAGTTTCAAACTGTGGTTCTATAAGGACTTGAAAAGTAGCACTGTCTAAGTATCCTTTTATATATTTTCCTGTGATTGTTTTTTTTATTGTGCAAATTAATTTACCCTCTTCTGCATATTCTATATCAACATAACGACTATCGTCAAACAGAATTTTTGCGTTAGCATCAACTAAGCCAATTGTATTGAAATTATTATCTCTAATCCATCCAAAACCTTTGTAGATTGGTGTAACATAAGCATATTTAAACGGAACAATTACATGATTTAGCTTAGTTACGTAACCCCATTTACCTCCTTTTTTAACAGGGAAAACATCATTTGTATTATTATACACAGCATCTCCAACATCTTCATATTCAAAAGGGATTACGATTTTATGATTTCTGTCGATAAAGCCATATTTTTTATTGTTCCCTGCTTTTTTATAAATATCATTTTCATTAAATTGGAAAACTTCGTCAAAAGGTAAATGCTTTATGGTTTTGGCGTTAGTGTCAATTAATACCCATTGAGCATTTTGTTTTACAAGGGATACTCCTTCTTTATTAAAATAAAAAGCATCTTCAAATATAAAATCACTTACTTCCTTGAAATTATTTGAAAAGACTGCCCAATTTTTTCCCTTTGTTACGAAACCATGATTTCCATGCATTCTTATATCATCATAAATACAAGGAACTATTTCTTTTTTACCTAGTTCATAAATACCTTTTTTGCGTTTAAAGTCAGTAACAACAAAGTATTTTCCGGAAGTATCATAAGCAGTCCAAATATTAGAATACAGGCGGGAAGGAATAAGTTCAATATTATTTTCGTTAATGATACATTCTGAATTGTGTCTTGAAATTGTAATATGGTTTGTTTTTCTTTGGGAAAAACAACTTACTGTAATTAAACAGAAAATAATAGTAAAAACTGTTTTCACTTTAGACATTCAATATTTAGTTTTATAAAACTGTTATCGTTTTACTAACCACACCACTCGTCATTTTATTCTTCACTCCCGGTTGCCCGCCACCCACACTAATCGTTAATTTCTCTTTTGGTTGGTAAGCATTACCAGCTTCATCAATTAACGACAGTTGTTCCGGCGTTAATGTAAAACTTATCTTTTTGCTTTCGCCTGCTTTTAGTGCAATGCGTTTAAATCCTTTTAATGCTTTCAGCGGATTTAACGCTGTTAAATTATTATACGCCGTGTACAACTGCACCACTTCTTCGCCAGCTATTTTACCAGTGTTTTTTACCGTAACAGTTACCGTAATATTTTTTCCTTTGCCAACTGTTGCCGGAGCAGCCATTGCACTGTACGTAAAGTTAGTGTAGCTTAACCCATAACCAAAAGGATATAATGCCTCGCCTTTAAAATAGCGGTAAGTACGGTTGCTCATACTGTAATCGCTAAAGCCAGGTAAGTCGTTATCACTTTTGTAAAATGTAACAGGTAATCTTCCGGCAGGGTTGTAGTCGCCAAACAATACATCGGCTACCGCAGTGCCTGCACTTTGGCCGCCGTACCATGCATTCATAATAGCAGGAATATTTTCATCTTCCCAAGGTATAGCAATGGCACTGCCGGTAAGCATTACAAACACTACTGGTTTGCCTGTGGATTTTAATGCTTTCATCAGTTCAGTTTGCACAGCAGGCAACATAATACTTGTTCTGTCGCCGCCATTAAAGCCCGGTACTTTCACCGGCATTTCTTCCCCTTCTAATTGTGGAGAAATACCACCAGCAAAAACAATTGCATCTGCATCTTTTAATTTTTCGCCAATGCAGCAAAATCTGTTTTTACATAATTGCCCGATCTTAATCGTATAACAGCATTACCATCTGTTTGATAAAACTCAACCACAATTTTATAACTACTATCTTTTTTTACAGATAATTTAAATTGCTTTGCACCCCAGCGGTTTCTTGTCCATGCATCTACTATACTTTTTCCGTTAATAAATATCTTGTAGCCATCGTCGCCTTCAATTTCAAAATTCATTATTTCATTTTTTGCAGCATTAATAAAAGTGGTATAGCGTGCGCTATAGCTTACTGCATTAATACCTTCAACAGGTATTTGTCCCTCGGTACGGTAAAAGTCTATATCATTTACAGTTTGTATTACTGATGGAACACCTTCCAATTTTTCGTTATTAAAATATTCTACTTTAACACCCGGATTACCATCAATTGTATAGTTGGTGTTATTACTATAGGCAAGTAATGTATCGTTGGTAAAGTTTACTGCTTTTTCGTAAATAATTTTTACATCGTTACCCAGTTTTTCTTTTAAGCCATCAAACAGCGATACTACTTTAGACGGTGTACCGTTGTAATTACCCAATGCAGCAATTTTATTATCTGCATTGGGGCCAACTACTGCAATAGTTTTTATTTTTTTACTTAACGGTAAAGTGTTGTTCTGGTTTTTTAATAACACAATACTTTGCTGCGCCATTTTTAATGCATGTGCTTTGTGTGCATCGCTTTCTAAAACACTAAAAGGTGTTTGTGCATACTTTACCATACTCACCGGGTCGAACATACCCAACTTGTAACGGATGGTAAATAATCTTTTTAAAGAAACATCTAACTGCGATTCTTTTATCAATCCTTTTTTTACCGCATCTATCAATGCTAAATAAACAGTGCGGCCACATTCCAAATCGGTGCCATGTATCACCGCATCAATGGCGGAGCTGGTACTGTCTTTATGTGTTTTATGATAACGAAAAAAATCATCAATAGCCCAACAATCGCTTGTAACGTAGCCAGTAAACTTCCATTGATTACGCAAAATATCATTCATTAAAAAATCGTTGGCGCAGCAGGGCTGTGTATTTATTGCATTGTATGCACACATTACACCGGCCACATCAGCTTTTACAATCAGCTCTTTAAATGCTGGTAAATAAGTATCCCACAAATCGTATGGCGTTGGATTAAAATTATCGGAATGCCTTGATGGCTCTGGCCCGCTGTGCACTGCAAAATGTTTGGCACATGCGGCGGCTTGTAAATATTTTTGATCATCGCCTTGTAAACCTCTTACAAAGGATGCACCGAGTTTAGCAGTAAGAAAAGGGTCTTCGCCATAAGTTTCCTGGCCACGGCCCCAGCGGGGGTCACGAAAAATATTGATGTTCGGTGTCCAGTACGTTAAGCCCACATAGCGGTCGCCTGTTTTGTTTAGTTCAATAGATTTATTTTGAATAGCCCTGCCCTCTATTGCAGAATATTGCGCCATCAGTTTTAAAGAGTTAGTGTCCCATGTGGCCGCCATTGCAATGGCCTGAGGGTACGATGTTACTTTGTAAGGCGTTCTTGCCACACCGTGCAATGTTTCATTCCACCAGTCGTATGCAAGTATGCCCAAACGTGGAATAGCCGGTGTTGCATTCAGCATCTGGTTTACTTTTTCTTCCAGTGTTAAACGGCTTACCACATCATTCACCCGTTGTTCAAAAGATAATGTTGTATTCCACATGGGGAATTGTTTGTAGTCTTGTGCAGACAACTTTACTAAAAAAAATATTCCAATAATTAGAAGAAATTGTTTCATAACAAGTTTTATTTTTATCCGTCATTATAAGCCTAACAAACGGCAGCAGGCTCTTATTTTTTTATTCCGTCATCATTGCCCTTGTATTCAAACCAATCATAAGTTGCAACAGATGCAGTTGCCTCTCCATTGGATGTGCCATACAGTGCAAATAAACTCCTACAAATCCCCCTGCCACTTTGGTACTAAGGAATGAGGCATCCACACCATCTTTCAACAGTTTCCACTTATTCTTTTTCTCCCCAAAATAAAATGCATAGGTTGATGCTTTCGATTCAATTTTCAGGTACAACGGTTTTGTGGTAGTGAGTGGTTGTGATGCTAATAATTCTCCATTTTTATTTTCTCTTGATGGAGATTTATATAATTGAACAACAGGTTTACCGTTCTCAATAGATTTGCATAAGAAGTAGTAATTGTTTTCGCTCTGAAAAATCATTAACCCGGCTTTTTCTTTTTCGGAGGCTGGCGTAAAGTCAATACTCGTTGCTGCATATCCTTTTAAATTATGCTGACGGATCCAAGAAAGGAAGGACTTTTTCTTTCAGATGCAGTTTGCGGACGAAGTGCTAATTGAAAGAAACCGCTGTTTGCCGTTAAGGTGTATGCATCCATTTCTGGATTTCTTAGAAACAGGTAACGGTCATCAAATTTTTTACCATTAAAATCATCTTTAAAAGTTACGTTGCCGCCAAAAGGATTTTTTACTTTTTTTGTTATTGCAGGTAAAGGCACCGGCAATGTATACGGCACTTCCTCGTTTCCTTCTAGTATATGCGGCCATCCATCTTTCCATTCAACAGGTAAAAGAAATGTTTCTCTTCCTGTATTGTATATATCATCTCCATATGGACGGCAAGCCAGGAAAACAGCAAACCATTTGCCATCGGGTGCTTCCACAAAATCTGCATGGCCTGTAGTCGTGATCGGATTTTTTCTTTGTTTGTCAAGTTGGCGTTGTGTAAGTATGGGATTCTTTTCATAAGGAATATATGGACCATCCACCGATTTACTTCTAAAAACAACTTCCGAGTGATTATAACCTGTACCACCTTCCGCACAGATAAGATAATACCAGCCATCTTTCTTTAAAATGTGAGGTCCCTCAATCCACATTGGTTTTTTAGATAAGTCTGTACCACCATTCACCAGCAATTTTTCCTGCCCACCACTTTCATTGTATTGATATCAAATTCATACATGCGAATGGTGCGATGTCCATTGTACAATGGATTATTATCTGGTGCATCATTGTTATATACCACGTATGCTTTGTCATCTACAAAATAATGGAAGGATCTATACCGTTTACTTCTGGCAACCAGATAGGGTTGCTCCATGGCCCTTTCGGATCTTTCGCAGTAATAATAAAATTGCCTTTCTTATCTATCAATGTACATAGAATATAGTAAGTGCCTTTATGGTAACGGATAGTGGGAGCAAACAAACCTCTTGACACACCGGCATTGGTTTGATTTAATTGTTCCTGCCTGTCCATCGCATTACCAATCTGCTTCCAGTTAACAAATCTGTGCTATGAAAAATCGGCAACCCCGGAAAATAGGCAAAAGTAGATGTGGTAACATAATAATCATTGCCCACTCTGCATATGCTCGGATCGGGATAAAACCCGGCCAATATAGGGTTTTTAAATGTTTGTGCCTGTGTTAATAACAGCGATATGCTGAATAAAGAACATGATAAAATCTTTCTCATCATTATTATTAGATTAAATTAATGAATTAATAATTGTATGGATTAATCGTTTTTATAAACCCATTCTCATCATGCACCAACTCTGTTACTTTTACACTTCTTAAATGTGTAACACCTTTGCTTAAACTGCTGTCGTGATAAAATAAATACCACTTGTTTTTAAATTCACAAATAGAGTGGTGGCTTGTCCATCCCACAACAGGTTCTAAAATTCTGCCTGCATATGTAAACGGCCCGTAAGGATTATCTGCAATGGCATAACAGATAAAATGTGTATCACCGGTTGAATAAGAGAAATAATATTTGCCGTTGTATTTGTGCATCCAGGATGCTTCAAAAAATCGTCTGTCATTATCGCCTTGCAAAAGTGGTTTCCCATTTTCATCCACAATGACTACATCTTTTGGTGCTTCTGCAAACTCCAATAAATCATCTGTAAGCTTTGCAACTTTTGCACACAATGCCGGCTCGTTTGCTTCGGGTAAATGTGCAACCGGGCTTTCTGGTTGTGCTGCATTAAAAGTTCCATTTCTCCAGCGTTGTAATTGTCCGCCCCAAATGCCGCCGAAGTACATGTAGTAAGTGCCATCATCATCTTTAAAAACTGCAGGGTCAATAGAAAAACTTTTTTTTATTGCTTCTGGTTCCGGCGTAAATGGCCCAACAGGAGAATCACTGATTGCCACACCAATTCTAAAAATTCATCATGTTCTTTTGCAGGAAAGAACAAATAATACTTGCCATCTTTTTCTGCTGCATCCGGTGCCCACATTTGTTTATCGGCCCAGGGCACATCTTTTACATGCAATGCCATACCATTGTCTATCGCTTCGCTTTGCGGTGTATCCATGGAAATCACATGATAATCTTCCATGGCAAAATGGCTTCCCAAATCATCAAAGGCATCACCTGCATCTATATCATGCGATGGGTAGATATAAATTTTTCCATTAAACACATGTGCCGATGGATCGGCTGTATAAATATGTTTTACCAGTGGTTGCGAAATGCCCGGCTGGTTTAAATCATCAAAGTCGATATGGTCGATATTATCTTCTGGCATTTTAAAAATTATATGTTATAAATGATGAGTTATGAGTTACGGCGTTGTTTTAAATCAGTTCAATCTGCACTTCCTTTGTTTTATTTATTTCGTAAAAAAACAATAATGCAACAGCTAAAAGAAAAGGAATTGCCGGATAAATACTCACCAGCATTTTTGTGCCAGTAATTGCAGTATCTGTTTGCCCGGTTGTACTATTAGCTACATAATTGTATTTACCCAGTATCCACGACACTAATGAACTGCCGATACTTAAGCCCTGCTTTTAAACCAACCATCATAGCAGAAAAAATAATTGCGGTGGCTCTTCTGTTATTTTTCCATTCGCTAAAATCAGCCACATCGGCAATCATCGTCCACAATATAGGAGTGCTTATACCATAAAAGAAACCGTGTAATATTTGTGTGCCAAAAATTACTCCTATAGATTTAGGCGGAAAAAAATAAAAGAAAATAATAAACAGGGTTGAAATAAATAATGATGCCATGAACACATTACGTTTACCATATCTGTTTGTAAACCAGGGCGAAATCATGATGCCAACTAAGCCTACTAAAATACCACCGCCATTAAATACGCCTAATCCTAAAGAAGTATCATTTTCAAAAGTGGGAAGGAATTTTTTAAACGGGTCTAAAAAAGCAGTAAGCTCTGTTTTATCAACATAATTTTCAAAATAATAAACATAAGAGCCGCCTTTCATGGCCAACGTAATAAATACCAAAGTGGTAACCACCAGCATAATTACCCAGGGTTTATTTTTAAATAAATCTGATAAGTCTTCTGTTAAACTTGATTTTTGTTCGGGCTTTGGTACAATTCTTTCTTTAGTGGTTAAAAAACAAATGATAAGCATCACAGTTCCAATAATGGCCAACACAGTCATTACTTTCGAAATACCAATTTTCATTTATCAGCATCTGTTCCGCCTCCAGCTTTAATAATAAAATTGTACATAAACACCTGTACAAAAAATTGTGCAAACATTACTGCAACAAAACGATAGGATGACATACTGTTACGTTCTTTCATGTCGCCGGTAATTACGCCGCTTAATGCAGAATAGGGTAAATTATTTGCAGCATACAACATTAATAAAAGTGCATAGGTAACAACTGCATAAATAACATTATTCTGATACGCCTAAACCCCGGGGCTCTAAATGCTAACAGGGCAATTACACCAAGCGGTACGGCTGTCCACAAAATCCATGGCCTGAATTTGCCCCACCTGGTTTTTGTTCTGTCGGCAATGGCACCAATAATTGGATTAAATGCAAATGCAGCAACAAGCCCCACAATAAGGGTAAGTGCTGAAGCATGTTCTGGTTTTAGCCCATAAATATTCAGATAATAATAAGATATCCATGAAACCAATGTTTGAAAAACCAAATTAGCAGCAAGGTCGCCAAAGCTATAACCGATTTTTTCTAAAACCGATAATTTTTGTTCGCTAGCAATCATGATATGTGGTTGTGGTTGTTTATTTTTTTGTGCATCTTTACTGCAGTAAAAGCTGGTTTGGGTTTAAAATTTCTGTCGAATAACAAAGGATAATTTGTTCTTCCGTTTATTGGCCAGTCGTTCAACCAGCTTTGCCCATCGTTAACGCCCCAAAATGTTACACGGCTTATTTTGTCTTTATGTTTTAAAAACAGTTTAAACAATGCTTCATAACTTTCTGCCTGCTTTGCTGCAACAGTATCGGGTAAACCAGTTGTATACGGATTCATCTTTGCACTGTACTCCGCTTTTAAATTTACATCTGCCGCATCACCATCCCATGGGTTGGGCAACACGCCTAAATCCAGTTCGGTAAACATTACTTTAATACCCAGCGCTGCAAATTCATTAATGGCTTCTTCAATTTCTTTCATAGGAACTCTGTAACTTCGCCAGTGGCCCTGTATGCCTACACCATCAATACGTACACCGGCAGCCTGTATTTTTTTTATCAATGCAATAGCTCCCGCTCTTTTCTTTGGCTGTTCAATATTGTAATCGTTATAATACAGTTCTGTATTAGGTGCTGCTTTTTGTGCAAGGCGAAAAGCTTCTACTATATAATTGTCGCCGAGCTTATTTAAGAAAATTGATTTACGCAGGCTGCCATCTTCTTCCAGTGCTTCATTCACCACATCCCATCCTTTTACTTTACCATCATATCTTGATGCTATGGTGGTAATATGATTGGTAAAAAATGTTTGCAGTGAATCTTTACTTTGAATTTTTTGTACAAAAGGAGAAAGCTGGCTGTGCCATATTAAAGTGTGGCCAATTACTGCCATGTTATTTTTTTGAGCAAGCGCCACCAGTTTATCAGGCAGTGTAAAATTATACCTGTCCCATTCCGGGTGTATGTGCATGCACTTCATATTATTTTCTGGAGTAACGGTATTAAACTGATGAGCAATTAATGAAGCAGCTGCTGCATCTTTTTCTTCAATTTGTGCGGCACTTAATGCTGCACCAATTAAAAAACTGTTTTTGTAAACTTCTTTTAATGTAATTTTTTCTTCAGCCATTTTTTTGGTTGATGAACAGGAAGAAGCAATAAGTAATAGACTTATTGCAATTAACATACAACTGTTTTTACAATTCACAAGCATATCGTTTTTATTGATGAATAGAATTACTACAGTTGAACGGAGTCCTTCCTTTGTCAGGATAAACTCTGCCACTGAAGTTCAATCAAGGCGCTGCAGCTGGTCAACAAAAATTAAAACCCAATACTGTTACCACCATCAATTGGCAACACAACTCCTGTAACATATTTTGCAGCATCACTTGCCAGATACAAAGCAGCATTGCCAATATCTTCCGGCTGGCCCATGTGTCCCATTGGCGTACGGCCAAAAACTTTTGCTTTACGTTCGGGGTCGCTGTTCAATGCTTTTTCCGTCATAGCACTGTAAATAAAACCCGGCGCAATTGCATTTACACGAATACCTTTTGGTGATAATTCAACAGCCATTGCCCTTGTCATACCATCAATAGCGGTTTTGCTGGCACTGTATGCAATTACTTTTGGCAAACCATATTGCGCTGCCATGCTGCTGATGTTAATGATACAGCCTGCATTTTTTGTAAGCATATGTTTTACTACTTCACGGCTTAATGCAAATACTGCAGTAACATTGGTGGTGAGTATGTTTTGAAAATCTTCATCCGTTACTTCTGTAAATTCTTTTTTCATATTAATACCGGCATTGTTTACCAGTATATCAATTTGCCCAAACTGTCTTAATACATTTTGTACAAATAGCAGGAACCGATTTTAAATCACTTACATCACAAGCCATGGCAAAACATAGTTCGCCTAATTGTTCTTTTGCTTTGTTCAGTTTTTCAACATCACGGCCTGCAATAATTGTTGTAATACCATTTTCTGTAAATTTTTGTGCAATGGCAAAACCTAAGCCACTGCCGCCGCCTGTTACTATTGCTACTTTTTTGCAATCCCCATCCCCTAAAGGGGTTTTTAATGAGTTTTTTAATTGGTTTGTCTATTTTTATTTATTTTACTTAATTAAAAAGTTTCCTTTAAAACTCCCACTTTAGGGGACAGGGGTCTAATTCCCCGGCGCAAACGGAAACCTTAAACTTTTATAATACTCCATGTTTTATCCGGTTGCTCATAATTTGCCGGTATTGGCTGCTTACTAAATGTTTGAAAATACAGTAAACATGCATTGCGCCACCATATCGCTTCATCATACTGTACCTGCAATAATTGTTTTACATGATTAAACCTGTCTGCATCTACAAATTGTTTTAATCATTCCACCTTTGCTGCATCTTGCTTTACTTTTTCTGTACCTGTATAATATTGGTAACAGAGTTCGTTCCATAAACTGCGGCCGCTTTTCATTTTATAATTCCATGGCACATGATGAAACCACAGCAAATATTTTTCATCAATGGTGTTTATATCTTCCCATTGCTTTTGTGCCTCCGGAAAATATTGCGACAATGCATTGCTGCCGGTAGCAGTTCTGTTAAAACCAATACCAACACTGTCGGCTTTGTGATAATACACTGGGTTCCATTCCGGCCTGGTTAAATTACTAATCCAAGGCGCCGGGCCATAATGATGGCCTGTTCCCATAATATGATGCAATCCCAATGGGTTAGTATATTGCACCATTACTTCCCGACTGATTGCACATTATTTTTGAATGCGGCCATTACAAAAGTGTTATTGCTAAATGTCATCCGCAGCCATTCATCTGCAATATCATCACTGCTTAAATCATAATCCCAGCACAGTCTTCCATAAGCAAACCAGTTGGCTTGTGCAAAAGGATGACCACACCAGTTAATATCATTTCCAATATTGCTTACACCGGCCATGCCATTTAATGTATGCTTATCTAAACTGCCATCAATAACTTTTGCAACAGTGCTTCCTCTGCCATTACTATAGGTATCGCTTTGTAAAACTTCTTTAAACATCGGTGCTAAATACACAAGGTTAGTAGCTTGTCCTAAATACTCCTGCGTAATTTGAAACTCCATCATTAATGGTGTTTTGGGCATGGCGCCAAACAATGGATGAAAAGGTTCTCTGGGCATAAAATCTATCGCACCATTTTTTACCTGCACCATTACATTGCTTCTGAATTTTCCATCAAGCGGAACAAAATCATCATAAGCCTGTTTATGCCTGTCCACCGGATTTTCTGCTGCATATACAAATGCCCGCCAGATTACAATACCGTTGTATGGAGCCACAGCATCGGCCAGCATATTGGCGCCATCGGCATGTGTACGTTTATAATCCTGCGGCCCCGGCTGCCCTTCACTGTTAGCCTTCACTAAAAAGCCGCCAAAGTCGGGAATAAGCGGATAAATTTCTTTTGCTTTTTCTTTCCACCATTGCTGTACTTCTTCATTTAACGGGTCGGCAGTTTTTAATTTTCCAATTTCAATGGGTGCACTAAATCTTGCTGTTAAATAAACTTTTATTCCATACGGACGAAACACATCGGCCAGTGCTTTTACTTTTTGTAAATAAGCCTTATTAAGAATAACAGCGTTTGCATTTACATTGGTTAAAACAGTGCCGTTAATACCGATGGATGCATTGGCTCTTGCATAATCAATATATCTTTTGTCAATATAGCCGGGCAGTGTATGCCAGTTCCAGATGCTGAAACCAGCATAGCCTCTTTCTACCGTGCGGTTTAAATTATCCCAGTGGTTAAGCAGGCGCAGTTTTAATTTTGGGGCTGAAACAATGTTTAGGTTTGTTATATCCTGTTGTGTTTGCATCAATCTTAAAAAATGAAACACACCATATAGTACGCCAATATCTGTATTGGCTGTAATGATAATTTTACCAGGTTTAGTTTTAATTATAAAGCCTTCTTCCCCTGCTGTTAATAATTGTTCTTTAGTAACAATGCTGTTGACTATTTCTATTGAGCTTGCTGTACCGGCAATAAAAGAAGTGTTGTTTTGAACAGGTAGTTTTAAGGAATAAAAAACACCTGTAAGCCCCTGTAAGCCTTTGCGAAGCTCATCTTTAATAATATTTATTGTTGAAGAAGAACCTAAAACTACAGGCGCAGTAATTTGCTTTTTATATTGATTAAGCAAATTAACGTTATCAATTTTTTTATACCGCAGCCATAAGTCATACCCGTCTTCTGCGTTGGCACAAAAAAATAAAAAGATATAAATAAGCAGTGCAATCGTTTTTTTCATATTAGTTAAGCAGCCTTTATTTTTTTCTACGGGACGATTCTCTTATTATAAGATCTGATTTAAGTACAATAGAATTGGTGTTATTGGTACCGTTGGCACCCTGTAATTGATTAATTAAATGTGTGGCTGCAACTTCTCCAATATCCATACCCGGGTAATTAATAGTGGTTAATTTAGGTTCTATAATAATACTGATGGTATCATTATTAAAACCCACCACAGCAATATCTTCGGGTACCCTTATACCTTTTTCTTTAAATACCTGTATGCAAAGAGCGGCAGATAAATCGTTGGTAGTAAAAATGCCATCGGGGCGTGGGTGCATTGCTGCTATATGGTTGGCACAGGCAATGCAGGATTCTTTTTTAAGGTCATTAATAATTAAAAGGCTTTCGTCATAGATGATATTATTATCTTTTAATGCTGCCAAATATCCCTTGTAACGCTGTGCATAAACATTTCTTTTAAGGTTAGATGTAGCATGTGCAATTCTTTTACAACCCTGTTCAATTAAATGCTGTGTTGCCTTGTAGCCGGCTTTAAAATTATCAATTGTTACTTTAGTGCCTTTACTGCTTTCTTCTACACGGTCAAAAAATACTACCGGTATGTGCCGTTCAAAAAAGGGTTCGTAATGTTCCAGATCCTCTGTATCAAAAGCTAATGCTGCAATCAATCCATCCACTCTTTTATGAAAAAAGTTATTGGCATTGGCAACTTCCTTACGGGCTAATTCCGATGAGTGGCCAATAATTAAATCGTAATTGGCAATGGTGGTTATTTTTTCTATACCCGCCAGTACAGAGGTTATAAAATTACTATTCAGTTCGTGCACTATTACGCCAATGGTGTGGCTTTTTTGTTTACGAAGGTTACTTGCAAAATTATTGGAGCGGTAGCCCATTTCTTCCGCTTTTTCTGCAACTCTTTTTTTTGTATTTTTATTAATGGCAGGATGGTCTTTCAATGCCCTGCTGATTGTGGCAGCGGAAAGGTTAAGCTCCTTTGCTAAATCGTAAATGGTAATATCTTTATGCATACAGCAGGGATATGAAATAATTGTTAGAAAATTATTTACTTAATGCAATCGGTTGCAATCTAAAATAAAATATTTACATTAGCACTTAGTAAGTAAAAGAATTTACATTTTATTTTTTTTAAATATCGTAAGAAACTATTGGTAAAAATATTAAAACTGTTAGGAAAAAGTCAGATTTTCCAGAACCGGGATCAACTTAAAAGTTTTTAGTGTTTTTAAATGGCAATATTTTACTTTGCTTTTTTTGCAAACATTTTTGCAATGGGTTGTATTAAAATTTACTAAATAGGTATCTGTATTGTTAGGGGCAGGCTATTTGCGGAATATTAAAGACTTCGTTAGTTAAGTAAAAGTAAATCGTAATGATATTACACTGCTGTCTTTATTAATAACTTGCCATATATTTTATAAATTATTTAAAACATGTTTTTATTAGGCATCGATTTAGGCACATCATCTGTAAAAGTTTCTGTAGTTGATGCAGCAACACAGCAATGTATTGCCACTGCAGGTTACCCCGAAACAGAGGTAGAAATTATTGCACCTCATCCCGGCTGGGCAGAACAAAGCCCCGATCAATGGTGGGAGCACATAAGCCAGGCTAT
Organism: uncultured Chitinophagaceae bacterium; assembly: GCA_963741535.1. Lineage (GTDB taxonomy): Bacteria > Bacteroidota > Bacteroidia > Chitinophagales > Chitinophagaceae > Ferruginibacter. The sequence goes on along the minus strand of CAVUIP010000017.1, from coordinate 573,515 downwards.
ATTAAAATGTAATTCATCTGCACAGTATAATCCACTTGACATTTCCGCTATTGGCATTGCCTATCAAATGCATGGATTAGTTTTAGTTGATAAAGAAGAAAATGTTTTACGTAACAGCATTATCTGGTGCGATAGCCGTGCAGTTGAAATTGGGAACAAAGCATTCAAAGAAATTGGCGAAGAAAAATGTTTGTCACATCTTTTAAATTCGCCGGGCAATTTTACTGCAAGTAAATTAGCATGGGTAAAACAAAACGAACCGGAAGTATATAAAAAAATAAACAAGGTAATGTTGCCGGGTGATTTTATTGCAATGAAACTTACCGGCGATTGCACCACTACAATATCAGCACTGTCCGAAGGTATCTTTTGGGATTTTCAACAAAACAAAATTTCAACAGATGTTCTTAATTATTTTGATTTTGACGAATCCATTTTTCCTGATGTGCATCCATTATTTGCGCCGCATGGTTTTTTAAAAGATACTGTTGCTGCAGCATTATCATTACAATCAGGCATCCCCGTTTCTTATAAAGCCGGCGACCAGCCTAACAATGCATTATCACTAAATGTATTTGAACCCGGCGAAGTAGCAGCAACTGCAGGAACATCCGGTGTAATTTATGGCATTAGCGATAAGCTGAGTTACGACAATCAATCAAGAATAAACAGTTTTGCACATGTAAATTACGAAGCCGGTAAAAAGCGAATGGGTGTTTTATTATGTATAAATGGTGTGGGCATATTTAACCGCTGGATAAAAAATATTGCAGGCGCAAATTTTTCTTATCCGGAATTAAATGACGCAGCAGCTAAAATTAAAATTGGCGCAGCTGGTTTATTTGCATTGCCTTTTGGTAACGGTGCCGAGCGGATGCTGAATAATAAAATTACCGGAGGGCATTTTCACAATCTCGATTTTAATACTCATACTACGGCTCACCTTGTACGTGCTGTGCAGGAAGGAATAGCTTTTTCTTTTCGTTACGGACTCGATATTATGAGAGAAAATGGCATTAACCCAACCGTTGTTCGTGCTAACAGAACCAATTTATTTTTAAGTAATGTTTTTACCCAATCGTTTGCAAACGTTAATGATGTTGCAGTTGAATTTTATAAAGGTGATGGAAGTTATGGTGCGGCCATCGGTGCAGGAATAGGAGCAGGGATTTTTAAGGATGCACCTTCGGCTTTTAAAAACAGGAAATTATTGGATATTGCACAACCGGAAAGTTCGAAAGAGTACGAAGATCTTTATGAACAATGGAAAGAATTATTGAAAAACCAATTATTAAAAAATGACAATGCAAATGTTTTGTCATAAAATGTATTGTATTTACTTAACCAAAATTATTTTATTGAAATGTCAGTTACTTCAGGAGCAAAAGAGTTTTTTAAGGGAATTACACCAATTAAGTTTGAAGGGGTGGGTACAGATAATCCATTGGCCTTTCAATGGTACGATGAAAAAAAAATGGTGGCAGGAAAACCAATGAAAGAATGGTTGCGTTTTGCCTGCGCTTACTGGCACAGCTTCTGTGGTAATGGTGCCGATCCATTTGGTGCACCTACGCATCCGCATCCATGGGACGTAAAAACTGATGCTGTGGAAAGGGCAAAAGACAAAGCAGATGCTGCATTTGAATTTATTACAAAATTGGGTTTGCCTTATTATTGCTTTCATGATGTGGATGCAGTAGATTATACAAACGATATAAATGAAAATGACAGAAGGCTGAAATCTATAACTGCTTACTTAAAGGAAAAGCAAAATGCAAGTGGCGTAAAATTATTATGGGGTACCGCCAATTTGTTTTCTAACCCAAGGTATATGAATGGCGCATCAACCAATCCCGATTTTCATGTACTGGCACATGGTGCTGCCCAGGTAAAAGCAGCATTAGATGCAACAATTGAACTGGGTGGAGAAAATTATGTTTTCTGGGGTGGCCGTGAGGGTTATATGAGTTTGCTTAACACCAATATGAAAAGAGAAAAAGAGCATCTTGCAAAATTTTTACATACCGCAAAAAATTATGCAAGAAAAAATGGCTTTAAAGGAACTTTTTTTATTGAACCAAAACCATGTGAGCCGAGCAAACACCAGTATGATTATGATTGTGAAACTGTAATTGGATTTTTACGTCAGTACGATTTGTTAAACGACTTTAAAATTAATATAGAGGTGAATCATGCAACACTTGCAGGACACACTTTTCAGCATGAATTGCAGGTTGCTGCTGATGCTGGTTTACTCGGTTCAATGGATGCTAACCGTGGCGATTATCAAAATGGCTGGGATACCGATCAATTTCCTAATAATATTAATGAACTGGCAGAAGCAATGCTTGTAATTGTAGAAGCAGGCGGTTTTGCAGGTGGTGGTATCAACTTCGATGCAAAAATTCGCCGCAACAGTACCGATATGGCAGATTTATTTTATGCCCATATTGGCGGTATGGATGTATTTGCAAGGGCATTGATTGTTGCAGATAATATTTTGCAAAAATCCGAATACAAAAAAATAAGGACAGAACGGTATGCAAGTTTTGATAATGGTAAAGGAAAAGATTTTGAAAATGGTAAATTATCATTAGAAGATTTAAGATCTTTTGCAGTTGAAAATGGTGAGCCAAAAGCTAACAGTGGAAAACAGGAATACCTGGAGAATATTATCAACAGGTTTATTTAAGTAATTTAATTTACGACTTAGAAAAAATAACAGGTTAACAGTAATATAAAATATCAATGCAAAACTTTTAAGTACACAAGTGGCTTAAAGTTTTTGTTGAAAACTTTATATGATCTCTTCAATGGCTGTTTATGCATAAAACAGCAATATAAATGGTAATATCCGTGCTGCACTGTGCTGAAATAGCATGAAATTGCAGCAGGGAAACTTATTTTATATAAATCTCCCCTTATATTCGTAATTACAAAAAACGATTGCGGGTTTGTGTTTTATACAAACTATTTTTATTTTTTATTAACCCAGAACTATATGTCATCACCAGTTCCATCAACACCACTTGCTGCTGCAGGTAAAAACGCCGCAGCAAATTTCCTGTTTCCTTTTATTTTAGTAACCAGCCTTTTCTTTTTTTGGGGCTTTGTGCATAATCTGGATCCGGTGCTTATGCCGCATTTAAAAAAAACATTCAGGCTTAATTATGTGCAAACATCGCTGGTAGATTTTTCTGTTTTTATCGCTTATTTTGCTATGGCTCTGCCAGCAGGTTTTGTTATGCGTAAATATGGATTTAAAGCAGGTATTATTTTAGGGTTATGTTTATTTGCATTGGGCTGTTTTTTGTTTATACCTGCTGCTAATACCAACAAATATGCATTTTTTTTGGGTGCATTGTTTGTTGTAGCAAGTGGACTTACTTTTTTAGAAACAGCAGCCAATCCTTATGCAACAATATTAGGTGATCCTGCTACATCTACTCAACGATTAAATTTTGCACAATCATTTAATGGTTTGGCAGTGGTGCTTGCTCCGCTTATTGGAGGAGAATTTATTTTATCCGGCACAGAGTACACAGACGCACAAATGAATGCAATGCCTGCCAGCGATCTGGCTGTTTATTTACAATCAGAAGCGGATAGGGTTAAAACTCCTTACTTAGTTTTAGGAATTATCATTTTAGTTATTGCAGGCATTTTCTTTTTTACAAAATTACCCGATAGCAAAGATGATAGTGAAGCGGGAAGTGGTTTTGGAAAAATTTTAAAATTTTTGCATTTACGTGGCGCCGTTATTGCACAGTTTTTTTATGTAGGTGCACAGGTTTGCGTGGCAAGTTATTTTATTAATGTGGTAAGAAGGGCAGTGGGTATGGATGAAAAAACTGCTAAAGATTATTTGGGTTATGGTTATGGTATTGCTTTTGTGGCCGGCCGCTTTGCCGGTACTTTTTTAATGAAATATTATACACCACAGCGCTTACTTGCGGTATATGCTTTTATAAATATTGCCTTATCGGGAGTAGTTATTTTTTCAGAAGGGATGATTGTGGTGTATGCATTAATTGCCATTTCATTTTTTATGTCGATTATGTTTCCTACCATTTTTGCATTGGGCATTAAAAATTTAAATACTACTGATACTAAAATGGGATCGAGCCTTATTATTATGGCCATTGTTGGTGGAGCAGTGCTGCCGTTGGTACTTGGGCAAATTGCAGATGTTACTAATAATATTCAGTATGGTTATATTGTTCCGCTAATTTGTTTTGTAGTGGTGGCATGGTATGGTTTAAGCGGCTACAAAGTAAAAAATGTTATTTCTTAAATTTATTGATTGAGTCACCCTTTGGGGGTGACTCAATCAATAAATTTATTTGGTAAATAAATTATTTTAAAATGAAAAGATATTGCCTGGCACTTGATTTAATTGACGACCCATGCGTTAATTGCTGAATACGAAAATTGGCACAAAGCAGAAAATTGCTGGCCCGAAATAAAGAAAAGTATTTTAGATGCCGGCATAGCTCAAATGGAAATTTACAGAACCGGTAACAGACTGTTCATGATAATGGATACTGACGAAACATTTACCTTTGAGCGTAAAGCAGCCATGGATGCAGCCAATACAAAAGTGCAGGAATGGGAGCAGCTGATGTGGAAGTTTCAAGCATCCATTCCATGGGCAAAGCCGGGAGAGAAATGGGTATTGATGGAGGAAATTTTTCAACTGGTATAAAAATAAAAAAATGTTTTCGTTACAAAATAAATCGGCAGTGGTTACAGGCGGCGGCAGCGGTATTGGCAAAGCCATTGCAGCAGTTTTTGCAAAGCAGGGCGCCACCGTTCATATAATTGAATTGAATGAAAACAGTGCGGTACAAACTGCAGATGAAATTAAAGCTAATGGCGGTAATGCTTTTGCATACAGTTGCGATGTAAGTAATCAGCAAAAAGTAAAAGAAATTTTTACTGCAATTGGTAAAATAAATATTTTAGTTAATTGTGCAGGCATTGCAAATGTGGGTAAAGCCGATACCACTACCGAGGAAGATTTTACTAAAGTATTTAATGTTAATGTAAAAGGTACTTATAATTGTTTGCACGAAGTGTTGCCTGTTTTTAAAAATAATGGCGGTGGTGTTATTTTAAATGTTGCTTCTATTGCAGCATGGGTTGGCATACCCGACCGCTTTGCATACAGCATGAGTAAAGGTGCAGTTTTTGCAATGACGCTGAGTGTGGCAAAAGATTATTTGCAGGAAAATATCCGCTGCAATTCTATCTCGCCTGCAAGGGTGCACACACCATTTGTAGATGGATTTATTGCAAAAAATTATCCCGGTAAAGAAGAAGAGATGTTTGAAAAATTATCGAAGAGCCAGCCTATTGGCAGAATGGGAACGGTGGATGAAGTGGCTGCACTGGCTTTATATTTATGCAGCGATGAGGCAGGCTTTATTACCGGTAATGATTACCCGATTGACGGTGGATTTATAAAGTTGAATAATTAGCAGCCCCTATCCCCTGAAGGGGGAAATGGAGAAGCTGCCCCTGTCCCCTAAAGGGGGAACTGGAGAAGAAAGTAGCGAAGAACGAAAAGAAGATTAAGGAATAAAATAGCTCCTTAGGAGCTTAAGGTGGGTAGAAAAGTTGATGTATGATTTCATTGTTCCGTAGCAATCCCGATGTTAATCGGGAGTGCCTTTAGCAAAACACAATTAATAAAACATAATTAAAGTTCAGTAAAGATTTTCTGTACAAGAGTGCGACGCCACCGAAGTTGACAAAAGAAATATAGCTGGTAACAAAAAAATAAAAAAATGAAATTAATAAGATTTGGAGAATTTGGAAAAGAGAAACCCGGTATACATATTAACGGTGTTAATTATGATGTAAGCGGTTTTATAAATGATTATGATGAAATGTTTTTTGCCAATGGCGGATTGCCGCATTTAGCATGGATGTTAAATCAGCATAAAGATATGTTGCGTAAAGTGCCTGATGGCGAAAGATTGGGAAGTCCGGTGGCAAGGCCTTCTAAAATTGTTTGCATTGGATTAAATTATGCAAAACATGCAAAAGAAACCAATGCAGCTATCCCTAAAGAACCAATACTTTTTTTTAAATCCACTACTTCTTTAATTGGGCCATACGACACCGTTACTATACCTAAAAACTCGGTAAAAACAGATTGGGAAGTAGAGCTTGCTATTGTTATAGAAAAAAAAGCAAGTTATGTAGAAGAGCATGAAGCCATGGATTATGTGGCCGGTTATGCATTGCATAATGATGTGAGTGAAAGAGAATTTCAATTGGAACGTGGCGGCACATGGGATAAAGGAAAAGGCTGCGATACTTTTGCACCTGTTGGTCCATGGTTAGTTACTAAAGATGAAATTACTGATCCTCATAATTTGCGGCTATGGCTAAAGGTTAATAATACGATGATGCAGGACAGTAATACCGATGATTTAATTTTCAATATCCCCTTTTTAGTTTCTTATGTCAGCCAGTTTATGACATTGCTGCCCGGTGATATTATTAGCACAGGTACGCCTGCAGGTGTTGGTTTAGGATTTAACCCGCCAGTATATTTAAAAGATGGCGATGTGGTTGAACTTGGTATTGATGGTTTAGGAACAAGTAAACAAACTTGTGCTGTGTATGTCAAAAGCTAAAACATAATTCAATAATTGCAGTTAAGCAAAATAAATAAAACAGTAAATAACAGAAGATGAAAACGCTTATCTGTACTATACCACATCAGTTTAATTATACTGATACAATACAACCTGTTGCTGCCGCTGGAGAAACCCTGCTTAAAATAAAACGCATTGGTATTTGCGGCACCGATTTACATGCATTTGAAGGCACTCAACCTTTTTTTAATTATCCAAGAGTATTGGGGCACGAGTTAGCTGCAGAAATTGTAACTACGGATGCTAAAGATTTTTCTGTTGGTGAAGCGGTTACCTTCATTCCATATTTTTATTGTGGTGAATGCATTGCATGCCGTATGCAAAAACCAAATTGCTGTGTTAATATAAAAGTCTGCGGTGTACATATTGATGGAGGCATGAGAGAATATCTATCTGTGCCATCTTATGCATTAGTACATGGTGAGGGGCTAAATTTTGATGAACTTGCATTGGTAGAACCGTTAGCTATTGGTGCACATGGTGTAAGCAGGGCAGCAGTTACTGCAGGCGAATTTGTTTTAGTAATTGGCGCAGGCCCAATTGGGTTAGGCACCATGGAGTTTGCGAAAATTGCAGGAGGTAGTGTAATTGCAATGGACATTAATGATAACCGCCTCAATTTTTGTAAAGAAAAATTGAAAGTAGATTTTACAATTAACCCTGCAAATGAAAATGCTTTAGAAAAATTAAAAATAATTACCAATGGCGATATGCCAACAGTGGTAATTGATGCTACGGGAAGTTTAAAAGCAATCAACAATGCCTTTCAATATTTAGGCCATGGCGGAAGATATGTGTTGATTGGGTTACAAAAAGGCGATATAAACTTTAATCATCCCGGGTTTCATAAAAGAGAAAGTACTTTAATGAGCAGCCGTAATGCCACAAGAGAAGATTTTAAACATGTAATAGCTTCTATGAAAAATGGATTAGTAAATCCTGCTACTTACATTACACACCGAGTAAAATTTGATGCTATAAAAGAAAATTTTGAAAGCTGGCTCAGTCCTTCTGCAGGAGTTATAAAAGCGATGGTTGAATTATAATACTTTATGCTTTCATTAAGATTTTCTTAACAACCAGGCAGCAATTGTAAACGTAAATTTGCACTTTACGGGATTTTACTTTAAAATCAATATCAAATTAATTATGACTAAGCACAGCCTTAAAAAATTCTATATTTTCTTTTCCTCCATATTTATTTTTATTCTGCATATTCCTTTTGTTTTTGCAAAAACAAAACCTGTAAGTATAATACAGCCAGAGGATAAAAAACTGGAATTTTTTGTTAACAACGAATCTCCTTTTGTGGCTGCAAGCCCCGCTAATAAAAATGTATACGACAGCCTGCGGCTCAATTTAATGGGTTTATCCCAACAGGCTTTTCATTATGCCATGCAGGGGTTTGATTATTTATTAAAGGCAGGAAAAATAAGTAATGATAAAATAATTTCTATTGTTGATTTCAGTCAGTCTTCTAACAAAAAAAGATTATTTGTTATAGACCTGAATAATTATAAAGTAGTTTTCAATACTTATGTAGCTCATGGTTTAAACTCAGGTAAAGAATTTGCACAGCAGTTTTCAAACCGTGCCGAAAGTTTTAAAAGTAGCCTTGGTTTTTACGAAACCATGCAAACTTATAATGGTAAAAATGGTTATTCATTGCATTTACAGGGGTTGGAGAAGGGAATTAATGATAATGCAGATAACAGGGCAATTGTAATGCATGGTGCCGATTATGTAAATGAAAATTTAATTCATTCTCAGGGTTATATTGGCAGAAGCTGGGGATGCCCGGCCGTACCTGAAAAATTGAACAAACCAATAATAAATAAAATTAAAAACGGCACCTGTTTATTTATATACAGTCCTGATAGAAATTATCTCATTCACTCAAAAATATTGAAGCAGGCAGCAACAATGGCATTTACAGGCACAAATTAAATTCCATAAAATTGTTGCTGATAAAAGTCCCCCGTTTTTACCGGGGGATTTTTTCTTTTACTATTTCAATGCTTAATAATAACTTTACCCAAATTATTTAATACATGGGTTTGAAAAACGAATTGCAGGGTACCGGTGTGGCATTGGTTACACCTTTTAAAAATAATACCGAAGTTGATTATGATGCATTGGGTAAGTTAATTGATTTTGATATTGATAACGGTGTGGAATATCTGGTATCGCTGGGTACCACAGGCGAAACACCAACATTAACTGCAACAGAAAAGTTAGATATTGTAAATTTTACTTACGAAAAAGTAAATGGGCGTGTGCCTGTAGTAGTTGGTATTGGCGGCAACAGTACCAAAGAAGTAATCGAAAACTTAAAAAGCTTTCCATTAGATAAAGCTATAGCAGTTTTAAGTGCAAGCCCTTACTACAATAAACCATCACAGGAAGGAATTTATCAGCATTACAAAGCTTTAGCAGCAGCATCGCCAAAGCCAATTATTTTATATAATGTACCTGGCAGAACAGGAAGTAACATGACTGCAGAAACAACTTTGCGTTTGTCAAAAGAAAAGAATATTGAAGGCATGAAAGAAGCCAGCGGCAATATGGTGCAGTGCATGCATATTTTACGTGACAGGCCAGAGGATTTTTTAGTAGTGAGTGGCGATGATCATCTTGCAATGCCTTTAATAGCCTGTGGCATGGATGGTGTGATCAGTGTTGCGGCTAATTGTTTTCCAAAAGATTTTAGCGAAATGATAAGGCTGAGTTTAAAAGGAGATTTTGCTGCAGCAAGGCCATTGCATTATAAATGCTTAGAAGGAAATGATTTGCTGTTTGCAGAAAATAATCCTGCAGGCGTAAAAGCATTTTTGTATGAACTGGGTATTATTGAAAATGTTGTAAGGTTGCCGGTTGTACCTTTAAGTGATAGTATTCATCAAAAGGTAAAAGCATTTCTTAAAAAATAAAATTCAATTTTAAAAAGATGCGGAGCAAAATTTATATTTTTCTTTTTTTGCTGTTGGCATCATCTGCAATATTTGCACAATTTACATTAAGGATAGAAATTACTGCAACACCGGCATCTCATAAAGAAGATGCCGTTTTTGTTGCCGGCAATTTTAATAACTGGAATGCCAGGCGATACCAATTATATTTTTAAAAAGGAAAATGATAAGCTGGTAATTGAAATTAAAAACCTTTCTTTAAATACTTACCAGTTTAAATTTACAAGGGGAAGCTGGCAAAAAACAGAGTGTACCGGTAAGGGTGTGATGACAGAAAATAAAACAGTAAAATTATTTGCTGATACCACTTTGCAATATACGATTGATGGCTGGGCAGATGATTTTGCCGTTGCAAAAAAACATACTTCAAGCATAAATGTACATATAATAGATACTGCATTTTTTATTCCTCAGCTTAACACTACCCGCCGCATCTGGATTTATTTACCCCAAGGTTATGCAAATGGAAAAAAAGAATATCCTGTTATGTATTTGCATGACGGGCAAAATTTATTTGATGAAATTAGCAGTGCTTTTGGCAGTGAATGGGGCGTTGATGAATGTTTAGATTCTTTAATTGCAAAAGGAAAACCAGCCATGTATTGTTGTAGGTATTGATAATGGCCAGGCTGCAAGAATGAATGAATATAATCCTTATGAATTTACCTGGAATGACTCCACACAATCCAAAATATTTTTACCACAGGGAAATGAATACCTTACTTTTTTAACTAAAACACTCAAACCTTTTATCGATAAAAAATACCGCACTTTATCATCAAAAGAAAATACCATTATTGCAGGTTCTTCCATGGGGGGATTAATTTCTTATTATGCTGCTTTAAAATACCCTGATGTTTTTGGTAAGGCAGGTATTTTTTCACCGGCATTCTGGACGGCTCCTCAAATAAAATCATTAACCGATTCGGTTGCAAAAAAAATAAACGCCAAATTTTTCTTTTATATGGGAGCAAACGAAGGTGGCACTTATGTAGAAGATATGAAAGAAGTTGCAGAAAGACTCGGAAGTAATTCAAACACCATGATTTATTCTGTAATTGATGCCGAAGGAAACCATAATGAAAAAGCCTGGCGTAAATGGTTTGCCGAATTTTATAAATGGGTGATGGCTGATGGGTATAATAATGTAATCAGGCTTGAAGAATAGGTGTGGGAATTAGTAATTGGTAATTAGGAATGTAAAATTGCGAATGATTTTAAATTCATGATGGCAAAATAAAAGATAACCGCTTGCCAAATCCTAATTCCAAACCCCAATTACCAATTCCAAAAAGGCTATATCTTATAGCATACCCCCTCCAATGCCAGCTCGGTATTTTCAAAAACTGCACAAGCCTCTGGTAAAAAATCATCCAGTGTTTCGTATTTAGAAGAAAAATGCCCAATCAATAATTTTTTTACATTGCCCAGTTTGGCAATACTTGCAGCCTGGTGTGTAGTGCTGTGGAAGCGGCTTGCAGCCCTTTCGTGTAAATCTTTTAAATAAGTAGTTTCGTGGTACAGTAAATCTACACCTTTAATTTTATGCACTAAACTTTCATCATAAATAGTATCGGCACAATAGGCATAACTTTTTGGTTTTGCTGCTGCTGTCGTCACTTCATCATTAGGTACAATAGTCCCTTTTTTATTTACATAATCGTGGCCCTGCTGCAGTTTTTCATAAAATGCTGCAGGTATTTCATAAATAGCGGCACGTTCTGCATTCAATTTTCTTGGATTTTTTTTCTCCCTGAATAAAAATCCCCAGCATTCAATCCGGTGCTGTACTTTAAAACATTCCACACTCATTTTTTTATCATCAGCAATTATGCCTTCGATTTTTAAAGGGTGAAAATGCAATTGATAGCAAAGATGTGTATCCGCCACATGCAACTGCAATTTTATTATTTGTTCCAGCGCCTCTGGTGCATGCAGGTGCAGGTCCTGTGTGCGGCCCAGCAAACTCATACTGGTTAATAAACCAATTAAGCCATAATAATGATCGCCATGTAAATGCGATATAAAAATCCGGGTAATTTTACTGCGGCGTATTTTATACCTGGTCATTTGCATTTGTGTGCCTTCGCCACAATCTATTAAATAACTCTCTTCATGTGTTTGTAAAATTTGGGCAGTAGGGTTTCTGTCAAATGCAGGAATTGCAGAATTATTGCCTAATATGGTGAGTGCTAAGCATTTATGTTTAATGGATAATTTTATAATTTATAATGGATAATGGTTTTAACGCAATATTATCTGTACTGGTATGAGGTTACAATTAATTAATGAAAATTGAATAAAAAACATTATTCATTAACCAATTATCCATTATTCATTATCAAGTATCTCCCTTTCTATCTCCTCCATCTGCACAATATCCCATGCCTCACTTTCGGTTGGTGTTACATTCATCACTTCCAGCAATTCTTTTTCATCTAATAGTTTTTCAACCGCATCCTGCAAGTTACAAATTACAAAAGAGCAGTTGTTTTCATAAAACTGCTGTTGAACATTGGCCAAAAATTCTCCAGCGGTTTCATCAATAGAAATTACCTGAACCATGTTAAAAACTATATGGGGAATGTCTTTTTGCAGGTAAGGAAGCAACAAATTGTTTAAATCCCCTGTCATATTAGCAGCAAATCTGGTTTCCTCCGGCGTAATAACAGTAATTTTTCTTTGGTATCTATTTTGACATTCATAAGCAGAGAATAATAATTTAGGGTTAAAATTATCTTTTGTAAAGTAAAGCAAAATTTAAATAAAATTATTTCGTTAAATTAGTAGGGCGCTAAAAAAAGATTGTAAATCGCTGTTTTAACTTTTTAACATATTAACATTTCCGCTTTTCGCTAAACCTATTCTTCAAAATAATCGTTATTATTGTACAAGCTAAATTCAATCAGTAAATGGATAACAATTTTTCAGCACAGGTAAAAGAGATAATTTCCTACAGCCGTGAGGAAGCACTAAGATTGGGCAATGATTTTATTGGTACTGAGCACCTGGTTTTAGGATTAATAAGGGATGGGGAAAATACAGCTATAAAAACGCTTAAATCCCTGAATATAGACTTGTTTGAATTACGCAAAGAAATTGAAATGGCGGTTAAAGACAAAACAGGTAAAAATATTGCCAATATTAATTCGTTGCCATTAACCAAACAGGCCGAAAAGGTAATTCGCATTACAGTATTAGAAGCCAAAGCGCAAAAAAGTGCATTGGTAGAGAGTGAGCACCTGATGCTTTCCATCTTAAAAAATAAAGAAAATATTGCTACTCAAATTTTAAATCAGTTTGATGTGGACTATGATGTATTTAAAAACGAATTGGGTTTTGTAACCAGTACGCCTCCATCGGCAGAGTTTAGCGATGAAGGGGAAGATGATTTTGATGAAGAAAAAAAACAATACGGCAGCAGGGTCAAAAGGCCAGCGGGGCGGTGCTGCTAACCAACCCAAAACAAAAACGCCGGTACTGGATAATTTTGGAAGAGATATAACACGATTGGCTGAAAGTGGATCACTTGATCCAATTGTAGGAAGAGAAATTGAAATTGAAAGAGTATCACAAATATTATCACGCCGCAAAAAGAACAACCCTATTTTAATTGGCGAACCGGGAGTGGGTAAAACTGCCATTGTAGAAGGTTTGGCCTTACGCATTGTGCAACGCAAAGTATGCAGGGTTTTGTTTGATAAAAGAGTGGTGAGTTTTGATTTAGCAGCACTTGTGGCCGGTACAAAATACCGTGGCCAGTTTGAAGAAAGGATGAAAGCCATAATGAATGAGCTGGAAAAAAACCGTGATGTAATTTTATTTATTGATGAGATACATACCATTGTTGGCGCAGGTGGTGCCAGCGGTTCTTTAGATGCAAGCAATATTTTTAAACCTGCTTTGGCAAGAGGTGAGCTGCAATGTATTGGAGCATCTACATTAGATGAATACCGTATGCATATTGAAAAAGATGGCGCATTAGACCGTCGTTTTCAAAAAGTATTGGTAGAGCAGCCTTCGGTTGATGAAACCATACAAATTTTAAACAACATTAAAAGTAAGTACGAAGATTACCATAATGTTTCTTACAGCCAGGAAGCTATTGATGCCTGTGTAAAATTAAGCGACAGGTATATGACCGATCGTTTATTGCCAGATAAAGCTATTGATGTGTTGGATGAAGTAGGTGCAAGAAAGCACATAAAAAATATTAATGTGCCTGCCGAAATAATTGAACTGGAAAAAAAGATTGAAGATATTAAACTGGAAAAAAACAAAGTTGTAAAAAGCCAGCGTTTTGAAGAAGCAGCATCATTAAGAGATACAGAAAAAAGATTGCAGGAAGAATTAGAAGCTGCAAAAAATAATTGGGAAGAGGAAAGTAAACACAAACGTTTTCCTATTGAGGAAGAAGATATTGCTGAAGTGGTACACATGATGACGGGCATTCCGGTAAAACGAATGGTGCAGGCCGAAACAGAAAAGTTGCGCCGCATGGCCGACGATTTACAGGGAGCAGTGGTTGGTCAGCAGGATGCCATTTCAAAAGTTGTAAAAGCAATACAACGCAACAGGGTTGGTTTAAAAGATCCTAAAAAACCAATTGGTACATTTATTTTTCTTGGCCCTACCGGTGTGGGAAAAACGGAGTTGGCCCGGGCATTGGCAAAACATATGTTCGACAGTGAAGATTCTTTAATTACGAATTGATATGAGTGAGTACATGGAAAAATTTACGGTAAGCCGTTTAATTGGTGCACCTCCGGGCTATGTTGGATATGAAGAAGGCGGGCAACTAACAGAAAGGGTAAGACGTAAACCATATTGTGTTATTCTCTTAGATGAAATTGAAAAAGCACATCCGGATATTTACAATATTTTATTGCAGGTGCTGGATGATGGACAGTTAACAGATGGCATGGGCCGCAAAGTTGATTTTAAAAATACGCTGATTATAATGACATCTAATATTGGTGCAAGGCAGTTAAAAGATTTTGGTGATGGTGTTGGTTTTGCAACAGCCACCCGTATGGATAATGCAGATGAAAATAATAAAGCGGTAATTGAAAAAGCATTGAAACGTACTTTTAGCCCCGAATTTTTAAACAGGATAGACGATGTGGTGGTGTTTAATTCATTAACCAAAGAAAATATTTTTGAAATCATTGATATTTTGATGAAAGGTGTAATGAAGCGTTTGACCAATCTTGGATTTTCGATGGAGTTATCGCCGGAAGCAAAAGAATTTATTGCTGATAAAGGTTACGATGCACAATTTGGTGCAAGGCCGTTGCACAGGGCCATTCAAAAATATTTGGAAGATCCTTTAGCAGAAGAAATATTAAATATGACATGTAAAGAGCGGCGATATTTTAATTGCAACTCTGGATAAAGAAACCGAAAAAATTAAGTTTACTTTAAAAGAACAGGAAGCAAAAAAGGAAAAAGAATCTGAAGTATAATAACTGTAATCAGCATATTCATAAAGGCCATCTTTTATAAGATGGTTTTTTTTATTAAATCAATTTAAGCAGGTAGGCAGCTTTAACCAAACCGGCGGTGTTTTTTGCATTTAATTTGTTAAGCATATTTTGGCGGTGACTGTCCACAGTGCTTTTTGAAATATGTAAGGCTTTGGCTATGTCGTCGTTGTTCATTTCCTGGGCAATCATTTTTAAAATAGCCAGTTCCTTTTTTGTTAATCCAAAATTATCGTGGTCATTTGGCTTCTTATTTTCATTTTCAATAAGTTTAAGAGCCACTTCGTTGGAGTAATATTTTTTATTATTTAAAACCGTTTTAATGGCAGTTAAAAGTTCCGAGGGTTCAATATTTTTTAAAATATATCCTTTTGCTCCCGCCTTTAGCATATTGTTGATGTAAGTAACTTCATCATAATTGGATAGTGCAAGAATTTTGGTTTGCGGCTTGTACAGCATAATTTCTTTTATAGTTTCTGCACCGGTCATTTTGGGAAGCTGGTAATCAATTAAAACAATATCGAAATTAGTGTGCAAAATTTTTTTCACAGCATCCTCACCATTTTCAGCTTCGGTAATTACAAACGAATAGGTTTTATTTTGCGATTCAAGCATAACACGTATGCCATCCCTTATCATTTGATGGTCATCAATAATCAGCAGGTGAATTTTTTCAAGGTCTTTTTTAGTCATTACTGGTTTTATTACCGGTTATTAAGGGTATAATGATTTTATATTGTGTGCCTTTACCCGGTGTACTGGTTATAAAAATTTCGCCATTGTAAGGTACTATCCTCGATTGTACATTTCTCAACCCCATCCCGTTCTTTTTTATGGCCGATTTTATATTAAATCCTTTACCGTTATCTTTTAAAATAATAATTGCCGTGTTGCTTTTTTGCAAAAGTTCTATATTAATTTTATTGGCACTGCTGTGCTTTAAGGAATTATTTATAAACTCCTGTACCACCCGGAATAAAGAAATTTCAAGTTGTTTATCAAGTAATGGAAAATTATCAGGTGCTTTAATTTTAAAAATTAATTTTTCACTTACTTCTGTTTGTTTGCACAGCTCTTTTATAGATGCAACCAAACCGAAATTCTCCAGCGTTTTGGGCATAAGGTTAAAGCAAATATTACGCATATCGGCTAATGTGGTTATCAGTGCAGCATTTGCTTTTAGTAATAAGTTTTTTTGCTTTTCATCCCTTGTGCCGGCTGCCGAAGTGCCAATATAAAATTTTATTGCAGATAGTTGCTGGCCCAGGCTGTCGTGTATATCTTTTGCAAAGCGTTTACGTTCCGCCTCCTGGGTATTTACAATGGTTTTTAAAACCAGTTTTTCAGTTTCTTTTTGTATGCTGATATCTTTAATAATACCCCGGTAACCAATTGTTTTTTTACTGTTACTTTCTATAATGCTCGCCGATACTAAACAGTCAATTGTGGTTTTGTCCAAACATTTAAATTGTATGGCAAAGTTGGCGATAGTTTTATTTTTTTTTATTTCCCGTAAAAATTGTTTTTTTTCTGTCTGTTTGTTAATAAGGTTTAATAAATTATAATTTATCAATGGGGTTTCATAAGCCTTAAAGAGTTTAGTGCCTGCCATATTAATATCTAAAAAAGTGCCAGCCTTGTCGGCAATAAAAATACAGTCGCTGGATTCTTCAAAAATTTTCCGGTATTTTTCTTCAGATTCTTTTAAAGATGTTTCGTATTGTTTGATATTGCTTAAATCTTTTGCTACAACCAGGTAGCCAATCTTTATTTTTTTTTCGTTGTATAAAAAACGGCAGCGGAGCAAATTACAGGAATTACCTGACCAGTGCCGCTTTTAAAATTTGTTTCAATTTCAGCCGGGTACGTATTTTTTTTTATATTTTTTGTAAGATGTGCAAATAATGAATGGGTCCTTTTTATTTCTAATGTATCA
The DNA here is from genome assembly GCA_963741535.1 of uncultured Chitinophagaceae bacterium. Lineage (GTDB taxonomy): Bacteria > Bacteroidota > Bacteroidia > Chitinophagales > Chitinophagaceae > Ferruginibacter. Next base: position 556,459 of record CAVUIP010000017.1, on the reverse strand, counting down.
ATAAATTTATTTTTAAATTTTCCGGACGGCTGGTGTAAAATATCATCAACTGATTGGCTGGTATTTTTAATGGAGCCTTTATCGTCCAGCACAAAAATCATATCCGATACGGAATTGAAAATATTATTGAAGTGATTTTTTGATATGGTGGTTTCCCTTAACTCTTCGCCCAGCATATTTATACAGGAAATAAAGGCATCTACCTCATCCAGCCTTGCAGATACCCTTAATTTTTTTTTAAAATTGCCTAAAGCGTATTCTGTTAACTGGCGGTTTATTTTTTTAAAACGGTTATCCAAGTTTAATTTTTTATTTAAGCAACAAAACCCTGCAGCCAGTTTAATGCTTCTTGTTTATCAGTAAATGTTTGTACCGGCAGTTTAGGTTTAGTTACTTTTAAAAAAAAATTAACTGTTAGAGAAATAAAGTTTGAATTTATTAAAATGGCGGCACATTTTAAACCTTCAATACCCCTGGCAGAGGATAAATAATCCCTTGCATCTTTGTCCATCTTTATAATGCCCTGATTTAAAACTAAAGTTGGCATCGGCTCCCCACTCGTAAATGCAATTCGTGCAGCAACAATTTCCTTTGCGTATTTAAGGGTAATACGAATGTTTGGCTTATAGGTACCAATTAATATCCCGTTCTCAATTTCAAAATATGTATATGGTGTTTCCAGAACCTTCCTCATTTGTGCGGCAAATTTTTTCTTTTTTAGCTGTTTATAACTAAGAAAAACTGCTAATTTTTTATAACTAAAATCAATTTTTAATGCGTTGGAAAGTTAGGGAAATAAAAGAAATTTTGCAATAGAATTTTTTAGTAATCCAAATAATCCTTAAATCTTTTTTAATGAGCAAAAGCCAGTCTTTTATTGATACAGTAGATCAAATTGCCACATACGGCATTAATAAAAAAATTTTTCATTTATATACAGATAATAATAAATCAATAAAGGGGAACCACATTTCACTGCATGGTAAAGATGTTATAAACTTTGGCTCCTGCAGTTATTTGGGTTTAGAGTTTGATGAAAGATTAAAAGAAGCCAGCAAGCAGGCAATAGATGATTTTGGTACACAGTTTTCTGAATCGAGGGCTTATGTTTCCATTTCGTTATACAAAGAACTGGAAGAATTATTTGAAAAAATATTTGGCTCACCGGTGGTGGTGGTTCAAACTACTACACTGGGGCATATTGCCACCATTCCCGTTCATGTTAGCAGCGATGATTGTATAATTATGGATCACCAGGTACATAACTCGGTGCAAATAGCAGTAAACCTAGTTAAAAGCCAGGGCGTTACTGTAGAGCTTTTAAGGCATAACCGTATTGATTTATTAGAAGAAAGGGTAAAACAATTACGAACAAAGTTTAAAAAAATATGGTACATGGCCGATGGTATTTACAGTATGTATGGCGACGTTAGCCCTGTAAAAGAAATCTATGCATTAATGGATAAATATGCAGAGTTGCATTATTACGTTGATGATGCACACGGCATGAGTATTTATGGCAAACATGGCAGGGGATATGTTTTAGATCAGGCACCTATACACGCCAAAGCCATTGTGGCCACATCGCTGGTAAAAGCATTTCCAACAGGCGGGGCAGTAATAATTTTTCCTACAAAAGAAATGGCACAAAAAGTACGTAATTGCGGTGCACCATTAATAACCTCCGGCCCCATGCAGCCTGCACAGTTAGGTGCAGCCATTGCAGCCGCTAAAATACATTTAACTAATGATATCTATGAAATGCAGGCCGGCTTACAGGACAATATAAGATTTGCAAATCTTATGCTCAAAAAATACCAGCTACCCGTAATTGCACCCTCAGATGCTGCTGTATTTTTTGTTGGGGTAAGCCTGCCAAAACTGGGCTACAATATGGTAAAACGGATGCTGAACGAAGGGTACTATGTAAATCTTGGGATTTTTCCTGCCGTTCCAATGAAAAATACCGGCATTCGTTTTACCATTACCCGCCTACACACATTTACACAAATTGAAAAAATGATTGCAACCATTGCCAAGGAATTACCTGTTGCAATGCAGGAAGAAACGATAACGCTAAAGGATATTTACAAAGCATTTAAAATGCCCTTACCTGAGGATGTATTGCTTGATGCAGCGGTTGATACTGTGATTAAACAAAGCCTTTCTTTAAAATTAAACCATTACAATTCCATCAACCAAATTAATAAAAAAGATTGGGATAAAATTTTTGAAGGTAAAGGCAGTTTTGACTTGGATGGTTTACAATACATTGGAAAATTCATTTACCAATAATACACTTAAGGAAGATAACTGGGATTTTGATTATGTAATTATAAACGATAATGAGGGCAACCCGGTAGTAGCAACATTTTTAACCACAGCTTTGTGGAAAGATGATATGCTTTCGCCTGCTGCAGTATCTGCAAAAGTGGAGGAGCAGCGTTTAACAGATCCGTATTACTTAACATCAAAAGTGATGTGTACAGGTTCTTTATTAACAGAGGGCGAGCATATTTATATTAATAAGCAATCGCCGTTATGGAAAGATGCCATGCAATTATTATTTGAAAAAATTTATGCTTTGCAGGAGCAAAATAAAAGTACCAATATAATGTTAAGGGATTTTAGTGTTGATGATAGTGAACTCGATACTTTTTTAGTGGACAATGGTTATTTTAAATTTTCTATGCCTGATAATAATATAGTTCAAAATTTAAACGGGAAAATAAGGAAGAGTATTATCAAAGGTTATCACAACGATCCAAAAGCATTTTAACCAAGATGTAAAACGGCATGAAAATAAATTTGAAGTACATATTGAGACAGACTATAGTGAAGAAAATATTAATTACTGGTACAGCTTTATTGTAAATGTAAAAAATAATAATCTCGATTTAAACTACGTTTGCTCTGCCGCTAAAAACTTTTAAACAAATGTTGCTTAATAATAAATGGGAAGTGTTAAGCCTTACTGTAAAAAAAGAATTTGACTTTATTGGGGTTGAAAAACCTGTGGCTGTGGCTTTTGTTATAATGCAGTAACTGCTTATTTGCCTGTGAGTAGTGGGAATTGATTACAGTTATCAATGAAGACATATAAAACATATAAGACAGGCTATTGTATCAATTGGTAATGCGTGGCAAGGCAGTAGGGTGCTAAGCAGTAAACCTTGGCTTTTCTGCAGTTACCGAAAAAAAGAAAGTAAATGCACATCGCCATATCAACTTATGCATACATGCAGGCAAAAGACAGTTATAATTTTCAGGTGCTGGCAAATATGGCCTTAAATGCAAATGGGTAAAGCCAGTTAAACTACGCCCTTAATAAAAATCTAAATAGCTATGTACAAACCAAAATTGTTCATTTTAATGCTATTAGATGTATTTATCAAAAGGGGAATATATGCAGTTTAGTCTGAATGCCAGATTGAATTTAATTGATGAATTTGGGATATTGATAAACGAAAAATATATTGATGAAACAGAGATAAAAATTTACCGGCTGTACGATTTTTATGTAGAAGTGCTTCACAATAAGCGACGGATTGTAAAAGCAGAACCCGTAATTTTTGCGGGGCTTTTAAATTATTACACATAGTTTTTTTATATGCAACCGCATTAAAGGTTTTACCGTCATCAAAATACTCCTAACTTAAATTCTATAGATTTGCTAAAACCTAAACTGCATAAAATTACAATTGGCATTGTAGATGATAGTGAACTATACCGTGAGGCATTAAAATATTATTTTAGCCAGCTGGAGGATATTGAAATTATGTTTGAAGCCGCAGATGGTTTGCAATTAGTTACAAGTTTAAAGCAAAAACAACCCCAGGTAATTCTATTAGATATGGATATGCCAAATTTGGATGGCATAACAGCTTTACAACAACTCAGGGACCTGTACCCTTCCATTAAATTTATCATTCTTACCATGTACATGGAGAAATCGATAATATGGTCATTTATGGCCAATGGTGCCAATTCATACCTTAACAAATCTGCAGATGCAGAAGAAATTTATAACGCAATAGTAAAATGCTGCGAAACCGATTTTTATATGAACGACTGGATAAGCGATGCCTTAGTAGCTGGTGTAAGAAACAAATAAATTTATTTATTTTGTAATGGCAGCACAATTGTAACAGTCGTGCCAATACCTTTCCCGCTCTTAATTTCAAAAGTTCCATTAAGGTGTTGCAGTAATTCACTTATCAGGCTCCAGCCCAGTCCATTACCTTTCAAGTTTTCATTATCGGGCATTGGAACAACGGTATTACCAAATTCAATAGCTTCAATCGTTTCTTTTGGCATGCCTACACCAGTATCGGAAATGGTTAATGTAATGTACTGTTTATTTGGGGCAGCAGTAACTTCAATTTCCCCATCGGGAGTAAACTTTACCGAATTATTCAGCAGGTTTTGTATAATAATACCAAATGCAGTTTTATCGGTGGCAATAAAAATATCCGGTTCAATTTTATTTATTAAATCAATATTTTTATTACTGGCCATAAAACGGAAAAATTCCATTTTATCCTGTACCAGCTGGTATAAATTTTCATTGCTGAATTGCGGCTTAAAATTTTCTTTTTGATATTCGCTCCATTTTAAAATATTCGAAATTAGCAGCAGCATCCTGGTACCGGCCTGGTTAATATCAGTTAATGCATCAATAATTTCTTCTTTACTTAATACTTCTTTTTTTATTAACACAGCTTTGCCCACCATAGTACTAAACCTTAATGGGGAGTTAATATCATGTGAAAGTATATTAAGTAAACGTTCTCTCTGGGTATTGTTTTCTTTAAGGCTTGCCGTAGTGTTATTTAATTCAGTTATTTTATGTATAAGTGCTTCATTACTGTTTTGCAGTTGTAAAGTTTTTTCATTTACTTTTTTTTCCAGCTCTTTCTTTTTTATTACTAATTTGCGGATATACAATTTTATAAATAAAATTAGCATTGCTGATATCAGTAACACTCTTAAAATTTGCCACCATAATTTCCCCTGCCAGTTATTTTCAATTTCAAAATTTACAATTGAAGAAGTATATCCTGGCGAATCAATACTTTCTTTCATTCTTACTTCAAGGCTGTACTTACCCTCGCCAAGACTGTCAAAAACAATTTTTTTATTCTCTTCAATTTTTATCCAGGCTTTATGATAGCCATGAAGGTTTAAACGGTATTCCACAGACGAATTCAAAAAGTCTGTTTTAGTTGGAGCCGTTATTAAAAAGCTTGCTTGTACAACTTTACCGGATAAAAATTTATTGTCTGATGTCTTTTTTTGATTGCTGTAAAAAGGCCCCTGTATTTTTATAGCAGATGGGATATAATTAATCGTTGCACTGTTGTTTTGTCCAAATGAATGCAACAGGAACAACAAGAAAAAGCTAAGGCAAAGCAGCTTATTCCAATTAGCTATTGCAAACTGTGGTTCTTTCATAAAATGTATGCATAATACTTTCAGGCAAAAATTATTCAAAGCGATACAATTTTGCCAGATTGGTTAATTCAATAATATTGGTAATGGCTAATTTTTCAAACACCCTGTTTTTATAAGTAACAATAGTATTGGCATGCAAATTCATTTTGCTGGAAATTTCTTTAACACCTTTACCAAATAATAAATGATGGGTTACTTCTATTTCCCTGTTGCTTAAACCTGTAAAAGGGTTTTCTTTAGCATTACTCTTATTGATTCGCAAATCGTTTATTAATAAGTTATTGAGGCTCTGGCTAATGTAATTTTGACCCGATAAAAATATACTAAGTGCCCTCAGTACTTCTTCTTCATCTGCATCTTTACTTAAAAAACCTTTAGCACCCATTTGTAAAACCCTTTTGCCATAAATGCTTTCATTACTCATGCTGTATATTAAAATATCCAGCTTGGGATATAAAGCTGTAATATTGGGCAGCGCCTCAATCATATTACCATCACATAACTGCAAATCAAAAATGGCAAAATGGGTAATGTTTTTTTTTAAGTAATTGAGTGTTTCTGCAATCGAACTAAACTCTGTAATTGTGTAATCATAAAAATGCGATGTAAGCAGGTATTTTAGCCCCCTCCTCATTATGGAATGATCGTCACACAGCAATATTTTTTGCATTACAAATTTGTTAGGGTTTAAATAAAAACTGATTTATCTAAAATTAATATTTTTTCTCCTTATGAGTATTAAAGTACCTGTAATCTTTAAAGACGCTGCACCCACACTTAATACGCTCCGCCCCCCAAAGTTGTAAAAATAATTGGTGTTTAAAAGTAGTATTATCACTACATCAGTATACTGTTAAATACTACAACCAAAATCCCCTTATCCTATGTGTTAAGATTAAAGTAAATGTAATCTTTGTAAAGTTTATATAGATGCAGGTTTAGAATAAAAAAAATAACCTGCAATTTTATCTATAGCCCGTTTTAATTAATCCAATATCTTAAAAAAGACCAATTATTATGTACACCCACCCCCAGCTAATTACCCACCTTGCTATTTTGGTAGTAGCGTTTTTTTTTAAAACACTTTTACTAAAAGACTACAGAAAGATTTCTATTTCAATTTTCCCAGCCTTTATAAATTAATATTACCCCCCAATTAAAATTCTATTAAAATGAAAAAATTATTACCCTTAATTGCCCTGCTTTTATTTTTGGGCAACCAATTGGTTAAAGCGCAATGCGTTGCCGGTACTTCCATTATCAGTTGGCAAACCGCCACTTCCGGTTCTGCAACTATTGTACCGGGTGGTGCACCGGCAGGTGGCCCGCCTGCAACAATTACTGATGGTGCAATTGGCTGCGCTGCAGCTTTCAATTTTACCATTAACATTGCTGACCCCAACAATGTGTATGATAAAATAAGATCCGGTACTTCGGGTACATCAATAGGTACTTACGGTACACCTTATTACACCATCTATATGGATAATTTAGATGGTGGTTGTGGAGCTGGTGCTTTTGTTAACCCCCCAGGTGGATGTACAAATGCACAAAATGCCCCTTATGCTGCAGGCAGTAAAATTGTTATCACTTTTACTTTCGATAAGCCGGTAATTATGAATAATTTTCGGATAGATGATATTGATGCTTCCGATGTTGGTAATCCTCCCGGCGGCTCTTCTTCTTTTCAGGATAAAGTAGTTTTTAGTGCTACGGATGTAAATGGTACTAATGTTCCTATTACACTAACAGTTGGTGCTGCCGGTCGTGTAACTATAGCCGGACAAACGGCGACTGCTGTTTGGGCAGCCGGTGTTAATAATAATGTAAGCCCCGATGATTTGCTTGGTCAGGTAACGGCAAAAAGTACTGTAGCCATAAAATCTTTTACCATGGAGTATGTAGCAGGGCCTAATGAACCCAACCCTGCTCAGCAAGCTATTCGTTTGGGAGCTTTTACTATTTGTTGCCCTGTTGTGTTAGCAATAAGCGGTAATGTATATAATGATTTAAATGGATTAATCGGGGTGCCGGTAAATACAGTTGATGGCACAGGTATTGGCTCGCCATCTGCAACACAATTATATGCCAACCTTACAGACCCTGTAAGCGGTAAAGTAATAGCAGTTACTCCGGTAGCAGCGGGTGGTAGCTATAGTTTTGCAAATGTTGCAGGGCAAACAACGTATAATGTTGTAATCAGCACTACGCAAGGTACAGTTGGTAATCCTGCACCATCACCTTCATTACCTACAAATTGGGTAAATACAGGCGATAATATTGGCGCAACTGCCGGTAACGATGGTACAGTTAATGGGGTTCTTTCAGTTGTAATTGGCACAACAAGTATTACCAATGTAAATTTTGGTATTGAGCAATTGCCTAATACAGGCGTACTTACCATGGCCACGCAAGCTAACCCTGGCGGTACTGCAAATTATACTATCCCTGCTGCATCTTTTAGTGGAACAGATCCGGATGCAGGAATAATTTCTTTTATAAAAATTATGGCATTCCCTTCCAATGCAACTACAATAACAATTAATGGTACATCTTACACTTCCGCTTCATTTCCTGTTGGTGGGGTAACAGTTCCAACTAACGCCGGTGGACAGCCTACGCAAACTATAACTGTTGACCCTTTTGATGGAACAGTAAATGTAGTAATACCTTACGCTGCTATCGACAATGCCGGAAAACAAGATCCAACCCCCGGCAGTTTAACCATTCCATTTACGATACTTAATTTATCGGGTAATGTTTATAACGATTTAAATGGTTTAATAGGAGTTCCTGCTAATACAGTAGATGGTACGGGTACCGGTTTGCCATCAGGTACACAATTATATGCCAACTTATTAAATGCAGCGGGTACAACTGTTGTTGCATCGGTTCCTGTAAACGCAAATGGTACTTATTCATTTTCACAAATAACACCTAATACAAATTATATAGTACAGGTTTCAACTAATGCAGGTGTTCCTGCAAGTGCAGCCCCTGCAACAGCCATGCCCGCAAATTGGGTTAACATCGGCGAAAATATTGGCGCAGGTGCCGGTAATGACGGTACGGTAAATGGGTTATTACCTGTTAGTATTCTTTCATCTTCTATAACCAATGCAAATTTTGGTATTGAAGAATTGCCGGGCAGTGCAGATAATTTTCAGGCTTCACAGGTTAATCCCGGAGGTACTGTTACCGTAACAATACCTGCAACCGCATTTAGTGGTACTGATCCGAGCGGTGGTACTATTGCAAGTATTAGAATTACTTCTTTCCCTATAAATGCAACAAGCATTACCATTAATGGTACACTTTATACTTCAGGAACTTTTCCGGGAGCTGGGGTTACAGTACCTGCCAATGCAAGCGGAAACCCTACGCAAACTATTAGTGTTGATCCTATTAATGTGGCAAATGTAAACGTACAAATTAATTATGCAGTAATTGATAACGCAGGTAGAGAAGATCCGACACCCGCCTTTGTATTAAAACCATTTGCTACTGCCGGAAACTTAATTTTAAGCGGCTCTGTTTTTAATGATGTAAATGGATTAATTGGAACGCCTGTAAATACAGTTGATGGAATAGGTACCGGTTTGCCTTCAGGCACCCAGGTATATGCAAATCTGGTGAATGCAACTACGGGTTTAATGTCTGGTGCAGGTAACCCCATTTCAGCAAATGGTGCTTATGCTTTCTTTGTTGCTGCCAGTACAAATTATATCGTACAATTAAGTACAACTGCAGGTGTTAACGGTGCTGCACCACCTGCAATTATTTTACCTGCCAATTGGGTAAATACTGGTGAAAATATTGGTGCAACTGCGGGTAACGACGGCACTGTAAACGGAAGTATCGCTGTAAATATGTTACTTGTTTCCAGGACCAATGTAAACTTTGGTATAGAACAGTTGCCTAATAGCGGCGTTAATACGCAACCTGCACAAGCCAATCCCGGAGGCACAACCAATGTTAGCGTACCGGCAAGTGCATTTAGTGGTACGGATACTGATGGGGGAATTATAAGTGCAATTATAATAACTGCATTTCCGACAAATGCAACTTCAATAACAATTAACGGAATTCAATATACTACCTTAATTGGTATACAAACGGCTTATCCAAATGGTATTCCCACAAACGCAAGTGGCCAGCCAACACAAACAATAGGAGTAGATCCAGTTGCAGGTAATACAAGTGTGGTTATTGCTTATGCTGCTATAGATAATGCAGGTAAGCAAGATGCAACACCGGGTAGCGTTACTTTACCATTTGTTTCAGTTAATATTAGTGGTAATGTGTATAACGATTTAAATGGATTAATAGGAGCACCTGTAAATACAGTAGATGGTGCAGGTATTGGTTCGCCATCGGGTACACAACTTCATGCAAATTTACTTGATGCTGCCGGAAATGTAGTAGCAACAATTCCTGTAAATGCAGGTGGAGATTATAGTTTCACTAATGTATCGGGTAACACAAATTATACTATTCAAATAAGCACAAATGTTGGTGTACCGGGTAGCCCTGCACCTGCTGATGCTTTACCTGTTAATTGGGTAAGCACTGGCGAAAACTTAGGTACTGGTGCAGGTAATGATGGTACAGTAAATACAAGGTTACCCATTACTACAGCACTCGTTAATATTACCAACGCTAATTTTGGTATAGAACAATTGCCTAATAGTGGCGTAATTACTTTAGCAAGTGTTACCAATCCCGGTGGTACAAATAGTTATACAGTTCCTCCTGCCTCATTTAGTGGCACAGACCCTGATGCAGGAACAATAACGTCAATAAGAATTACTTCTTTCCCGGCAAATGCAACTTCTATAACAATTAACGGAACAACTTATACTGCGGTTGATTTTCCTGTAGCAGGAGTTACAGTACCAACTAACGTAAGTGGTCAACCAACGCAAACCATTACAGTAGATCCTGTTGATGGGAATGTAACCGTTGCAATTCCTTATGCCTCTATTGATAACGCAGGTAAAGAAGATGCAACATCGGGTGCTGTAAATATTCCATTTAGTACATTACAAATAACAGGTAATGTTTATGATGATGGAAATGGATTAAATGGCGGCGGAAATGTAGATGGAAACGGTATTAGCCTTCCATCGGGCACACAACTATATGCCAATTTATTGAATGCAGCAGGTACAACTGTTATAGCTTCAGTACCTGTAAATGCAGATGGTACTTATAGTTTTTATGGGGTAGCTGCAAACACAAATTACACAGTGCAGCTTTCAATCAATCAAGGTATAGCAGGTAGTGCAACGCCTATTACGGTTTTGCCTGCCAATTGGGTAAATACCGGCGAAGATTGTTGTGATAATACTGGAAGTGATGGTACAATAAACGGGTTGGTAACTGTAGCTGTTACAACTACTGATATTTCTAATGCAAATTTTGGAATTAATAAATTACCTGAGGCTATCAATATTTTAGCTCCTTCGCAAATAAATCCCGGCGGTACAATACAAGTAGCAGTACCTGCTTTAGTGGGTACCGATGTAGAAGATGGTGCAATGGGTTCTGGAAAAACAATAAGAATAGATGTATTGCCAATTAATGCTTTATTATATTATAATGGAGCGTTGATAGTAGCAGGGGTTCCAATTACAAATTACAATCCTGCTTTACTTACAATTGATCCAAATCCCAGTGATGCAACGCAGCCAAATGTATTAAGTACGTTCCAATATAGTTTTCAGGATGCGGCAGGCAGCTGGGATGTTGTACCTAATACCGTTACCATGGAATTTTTAGAACCAGTTGCATTTAAAGGAACTGTTTATAACGATCCTAATGGTAGTGCAAACAATACCCACCAAACTATTCAGGATGGAATAGAAGAGGGAACCGATGGCGATGGCCAATTATTCGCCTATTTCATTGCTGACCCATCAGGGGTAAATACGGTTACTAAAAAAGTTCCTGTAAATGCAGATGGAACTTGGGCATTTGGTTCAAATGCAATATCGGGTACGATAAGAATTATAATAACAAGCACTGATATTGCAATTGGTTCGGCACCGCCAACGCTTACTGTTCCTTCAGGATGGAGTAATACATCACCTTTAGATACAGTAATCGTTTACAACAACCCTCCGGGATTATTAATTCAAGAAGTGAATTTTGGGATTGAACAATTGCCAGAGTCGTTTGATAATACACAACCAAGTCAGGCAAATCCAGGTGGTACTGCAAATGTTACTGTTCCTGCTACTGCATTTGGAGGAGAAGATGTTGCCATAGGATTGATAACTGCAATAAAAATTACTGCGTTTCCAACAAATGCAACTACTATTACAATTAATGGTACAACTTATACTGCTGCAACATTCCCTGTGGGTGGGGTTACAGTACCAACTGATGCATTCGGGCAGCCAACCCAGGCCATTAGTGTAGATCCTGTTAATGGAAGCATTGATGTTACCATTTCATTTGTAACAATCGATAATGCTGGCAGGGAAGATATTACACCTGCATTTGTTGTATTGCCATTCTCGGTTGTATTACCCATAAGAAGTATTACTTTAAATGGAAATTTAAATGCAGGGATTATAACCATTGACTGGAATACAATTGGTGAAGTGGATGTAAATAAATTTGAATTGCAGCGTAGTTTGGATGGTATTAATTTTATAGCAATAGCCAACCAGGTATCAAAAGGTGATGGTGACAGGGCTTACCGTGCTGCTGATAATCAGTTTGGCATAAACGGAAAAGTAGCTTATTACCGGATAAAAACTGTTGATAAAAATGGTAACTATTCTTATTCAGGCGTAATAAAAATAAACCTTGATGAATTAAAGGGAGTGGTTATAAGGCCTAATCCGTTTACTGCCGCGGTTAACCTTCAATTTAACGTTAAGGAAAAAACCCATGGAACAGTTAAGCTATACAACATGGAAGGCAAGCAGGTATATGGCAGATACTTTGAGCTTGCACAAGGGCTAAACAGTATTGAAGCAAACAGCCTTGAAAAATTACCTGCAGGCATATACATTATTGAACTTAACATTAATGGATCAGTAAAAACTGAAAAAATTATCAAGCTGAGACAATAGATGGTATATAACAATATTTTGATTAAAAGAAACCGGCTTATAAATAATGGGCCGGTTTCTTTTTTTACCCCTGAAAGTTGATTTTTAATTTTAGGATAATTAATTCACTTTTGTATAGCAATGAAAAAAATAATTATCACTATTGATGGCTGGTCATCCTGCGGCAAAAGTACTTTGGCAAAACAACTGGCAAAAGTATTAGGGTATGTTTATATCGACAGTGGCGCTATGTACAGGGCAATTACTTTGTATTTTTTAAGAAACCATATTGACTGGACGGATGCTAAAGAGGTGGAGGAAGCTTTAAAAAATATCAATATTGAATTTGAATTCAATGAAAAATCGCAGCAAAGCGAAATTATTTTAAATAGCGAAAATGTAGAGTATGTAATAAGGGATTTGGTAATAGCTGAAAAAGTTAGCGAAGTAGCAACGATTAAAGAAGTGAGGGATTTTGCCGTGGCGCAACAGCAAAAGATGGGGGAGAAAAAAGGTATTGTAATGGATGGAAGGGATATTGGAACTACCGTTTTTCCCGATGCAGAACTTAAAAATATTTATGACAGCTGATATAGCTGTTAGGGTGGAACGCAGATTTAAAGAAATGTTTGAAAAAAATCCCAATATTACCATTGAAGAAGTGAAAAGTAATCTTGAAATGCGGGACTATATTGATTCCAACAGGGATGTAAGCCCTTTGCGTAAAGCAGCGGATGCTGTTGAGATAGATAATACAAATACTGGTATGGAGGAACAATTAAATATTGCATTGAATCTTACAAAAGAATTAATTTAATTTTGTGCCTCAGTAATAACAGCGGGCATGGAAAAGCATAAATATTTTACAAAAAACAAAGGCAATATAAAAAAAAGCATATTTTTTCTCGTTATTATTTTCAGTTTATTACTATTTTTTTTTTATTGCACCGGGGGCAGTAAAAAAATAAATGCTGCTGATGAAAATATTATAAAACTTGGCCGCTATTTGTTTTATGACAGGCGTTTATCTGTAAACAATACCCGTAGCTGTGGTACCTGTCATAATCCGCAATTTGCTTTTACAGATGGGTATAAACGTTCACTGGGAGTATTTGCAGATTTGCATCAACGTAATACCCAGCCTCTTTTCAACCTTTCGTATTTAAAATATTTTACTGCAGCCGATTCTTCTTTTCGTTCCCCCTTTCACCAAATGGATAATCCTTTGTTTAATTCACATCCCGAAGAAATGGGTGTAAAAGGTAATGAAGAGAAGATTTTAAAAGGAATAAAGGCCGATAAATTGTATGTATCACTTTTTGCATCAGCTTTTCCCGGCCAGCAGGATATAGTCAACTGGGAAAAAATAAAAGAATCGATCAGTGCATTCCTTTTTACAATAATTTCAGCAAATGCTGTTTTTGACCGTTATACTAATGGGGACAGTAGTATACTTTCAGTTTCTCAAAAAGAAGGAATGAAGTTATTTTTTTCTGACAGGTTAAAATGTTCAAATTGTCATGGAGGGTTTAATTTTTCTTCACCAACTGTTAGCAATGAAAAAGGGGATACCATTTATTATTTCAATACGGGACTTTATAATGTTAATGATAAAGGCCTTTATCCGGGTTATGATCAGGGGCTTTTTCAGCTCACCGAAAATAAACAGGATATAGGTAAATACCGGGTGCCATCCTTGCGCAACCTTGCTTTTACTGCTCCATATTTTCATGATGGCAGCGCAGAAAATCTGGAGGAAGTGATAGATGCTTATGCCGCTGGCGGACGAAATATTTTGCTGGGAGTTTATAAAGGAGACGGAAGGGCACACCCTGAAAAAAGTGAATTAATTAAAGGCTTCACTATAACTTTGCAACAACGGATGGATTTGATAAATTTTTTGTTTAGTCTTTCAGATTCTGCATTTATTAATAACCCATCAATAAGTAACCCATTTACAACAGATGAAACAAACGCAAAGGATTATTAAGTTTTTCATTACATTTTTTTGCTTCGCTTTAATTAATAATGCCTGTAACCAAAGTCAACCTTCCTCTGCAGATATAGCTGCTTATGATAAAGATGCACTAGAGTCTGTTATTGCAGGTACAGATAGTTTAAATACCTTTCCCTTTGTAAAAGAACGAGTGAAGAATATAAAAGAAGCCTTAATACAACCCAGGCCCGTACTGCTTTGCAGCGATAGTTTATCCCAACAGCAAAGTCTTGCACAGCTCATCGCATTAAACGATTCTACTTTTACCCAGTTTTTAATTGATCCATTCTCTAAACTTCCGTTTCGCAATGAAATATTTGGGGTGTATCCTGCAAGAGAAAGCGATTTAACAAACATAAAAAAGTCATACAATCTTGCAAATACATACAGGGTGGAGATGTATAATTTTGCATTAAATAACAGCTCTGTTGCACTTGTGGATGTGGAACAGCAAAAAGTATTGCATAGATTTTATTTGAAAGATATGCAGCCGGACATTTCTCAATCGTTAACAAAACTGGCAGTACAAATTGCAGTAGAATCTCCGGAAGTACAACAGGCATTGGGAATTAAGCCCGAAGAAAAAGATGCATTGATGGCAAGTACAAAAACTTCTTTAAACAGAAGCCGCTGCGAAAGAAGCCGCCATTTATGTGTGGCACCAACTTTTGTTAAAGATGGCAAAGCACTGTGGGCAATTGTAGATTTAACCGATCATCGGTTGGTAGGGGTTAGATGGACAAATGTGGGTACTACTGGTAAAGCAGCACCATTATTAACAGAAAAAAAATTACAGGATGATAAAATAACATCCTGCTTTTGCGAAGTGGAACAGCCGTTGACGAAAAACGGATGGCAAATGAAGTATATGCTTACCAGCAGCGATGGATTAAGAATTACTGATGTAGCTTTTAATAATCAAAAAATATTGAGAAGTGCTAAACTGGTTGACTGGCATGTGAGTTATAGCGGTACAGATGGTTTTGGTTACAGTGATGCAGTTGGGTGCCCTTATTTTAGCCAGTCGGCAGTAATTGCATGGGAAATACCAAGAGTAGCAAAGCTCAATGATGATGCAGGAAAAGAAATTGGTTTTGTACTGGAGCAAACTTTCCGGAGCGAAGGATGGCCCTTACCCTGCAATTATAATTACCGGCAGCGGTATGAATTTTATAATGATGGAAGGTTTAGGGTTGCGGCTGCAAGTATAGGAAGAGGCTGTGGTAACGATGGTACATACCGCCCTGTTTTTAGAATTGCTTTTGAAGCAGATAAAAATAATTTTTACGAATATAAAGATGCCAGCTGGGTGCAGTGGCAGAAAGAACAATGGCAACTACAGGGAAGCACTACAAATTATTCCGCAGAAGGGTACCAGTATAAAATACAAAGTAATGATGCTGCAGGATTTTACATAACTCCGGGAAATGGACAGTTTAAAGATGGCGGAAGAGGAGATAACAGTTACACCTATATTACAAAATACAACACCGAAAAGGATGAAGGGGAAAGTGATCTGGTAACCATTGGACCCTGCTGTAATACTGATTATAAGCAAGGGCCTGAAAAATTTATTGAACCCAATGCTGAGAACATACAAAATGCATCATTGATAGTTTGGTATGTGGCTCAGTTAAAAAATAATGATGCAAAAGGGAGTGAATATTGCTGGGCAGAAAGTGTGCTGCAAAATGGTGTGTATACCACTAAAGAATATCCATGTTTTTGCGGACCAATGTTTACGCCTTATTCTGCCAAAAAACCATAGAAACATTTATTAAAATCATGTTGGTGAAAATAAAGTTATTTATATCATATAGTTTACTGCTTATTGCTTTTTTTTCCTGCGAAGAAGCTGAAGTGGAATACCAGGATAATGAATGTAAAAAGAATCCGCCGTTTATTTCAAAATTCGGATACAAACCGGCCTTTTCATACCTGTCTACCTCGGATGAACGAACAATGGGTTTAGTATTGATTGAAAGTACCCAGGCAGGCAAAGTAAATGCACCAGTATATAAACAAATGCAGCATCCATCCTGGAAAACAGGAGGATGGCTTGCACCCATATTAATTTCTTCGGCTGGTGATATTTACACTTCCCCTGCACCTTTTATTAATATTTTTAATAACCCCATAAGTAATAACAATACCATTTATAAGGTAGATGCAATTACTGGTATCATGGATATATTTTATAAATTGCCCAATGCGGATTCTATTAATACTGAAAATCCATTTGGAATTATAGGGATGGCACTGCTTTGCGAAACGAATACCCTCTATGTGTCTTCTTTGGCGGGTTCAAAACGGCACAAAGAAATGGGACATATTTATGCAATAGATTTATCCAAACGAAAAATTATTGACCAGCTAAATAATATTGATGCAATGGGTATGGGGATTAGCTTTGTAACCGGCAAAAGGAAATTATACTTTGGTACCGGAAGAAATTCAGATGTAATGGAGATTACCCTTAATAAAAAAGGGGCATTTTCCGGCAAGCCAAAATTGGCTTTTACATTAGAAAATTTAGGCGATAGAGGAGATGATAAGGTAAGAAAAATAAGGCCAGATGAAAGGGGAAACCTGGTAATAAATGCTATGGAATTTAATTACAATTTAATTCCACAAAGAGAAAAACAGGTAAATACTTATTTGTTTTACTGGAATGAAGAGCAAAAAAAATGGTTTTTATCAAAATCCGGTAACTAATATTGATTTTTATGCCATTTTATTACTTAATTCCAAAATGAATAAAACATGTAATGAAACTTGAAAATGATAAATATATTCTACAAATTATTATTACTTCCAGATTAACGAAAGAGTTATTGTTACAATTATATAGAATTAAAAATTTATACACAAATAACCCTAAACCAATTTTATTATGTGAATTGGAGATTTATTATAAAAGTATTTTATGATAAATATAAAATTATCTAGCCCTTTAACAAATTTTTTCTAAGCTCTAACACTTGGAAAATTAGAAATATTAAACAAATAATGGCAAAAAGTGATTATCCTCGATATTTGGTAAAATTACGGTGCAAATAATTTGCGTTTTTCGAAATTTGTAGTATCTTTACTATGAAATTGTAAATGATTATTACCTCATTATTTATTTTTTCTAATCTGTAACCACAACCCAAGAAAATGAAAACTAATTTTACGTCAGTATTGTATGCTATCGTTTTTAACCTCGGCAATGCAATTTGTACTTTAAAATCTACTTATATTTTTTCCAAAAAAGGGACATTAAGATTTCTAAGTCTTATACTTCTTTGCTTATCATCTTTAGTTTCCGGAGCTCAAATCTCTGGCAATGTATTCCGTGATTATAATGCTAATGGTCAAAAAGATAATACCTCCTCTTTTAATGAAAGGGGTGAACCTGGTATTATAGTAACGGCATACAATTCTTCTAATGTAATTGTTGCCTCTTATAAAACCTCAGGTACGGGTAACTATACCATTCCTGCCAGTGGTGCTGTTTATAATGGCACTTTGGGAAGTAATACAGGTTCTGTTTTTAATGGTAATGCCTTTAGGATTGAATTTTCGGGATGGAAAACCGGGGACTATCCTGCAACGGCGGGTATTAATAATAAAGGAAATGTACAATTTACCATCGCTCCTGCATCTGATATAAGTTTTGCAGTAAATTATCCAGATGAATATTCTCAAACCAATCCGAGGCTTGCAACAAATGTTTATAAAAAGGGGGGTGCTCCTGCAAATGAGCCTGTAGTTGTATCAGTTAATTATACCGCAACTGGAGGAAATAAGAATTATCCAAATATATCTGTTGAAGCAGACCAATCACAATTGGGGGCTACTTACGGGCTGGCTTACCATCGTTTATCAAATACTCTTTTTGCAGGCAGCTATCAAAAAAGACATACCTCTTATGGAAGTGCTAACAGTACAGGAGCCATTTATAAAATGGTAAATCCTACTGATAACAGCTCTGCAGGTACTTCTTTATTTGTAGATCTGAATGTTTTATACGGATCAAATGTTGCCGGAAACAATCCACATCCAAACGTTGTAACAGATTTTACAAGAGATGATGCCAGTTATGGCCTGGTAGGTAAAATTGGTTTTGGTGATTTAGACATAAGCGAAGATGGAAAAAACCTCTGGACCATCAACCTTAATGATCGGTATTTATATAAAATTCCATTAGGAAGTGATCCCTATAATCCTGTTGCACCTGCATCATCTGGTTTAATAAGCAGGTATCCGCTGTGGAATTTATGTGATGCAAATAACAATGGTTTAAAAGACCTGTCCTCAGATATTGATATAAGGCCCTTTGCTATTAAGCCTTATCATGGAAAAGTGTATATAGGTGTTATTTGTACAGCGCAATCAACTCCTGCAGTTTTTAGTAATTTAAGGGCAAGGGTATTTGAATTTGATCCTGTAAGCCAGGTATTTACTGAGGTATTAAATTTCCCCTTAAACTATAACAGGGGTAACGGTAATACGAGTGCTACCCCATATCCAAATGGAATACCTGCAGGCTCAGGTTATGCCAATGCCAATGCTGCTAACTGGAGACCCTGGAATGATATTTATACAACGGCAGCTACTTTTCAATGGAGTTGGTATGATGCGGCATGGAGAGAAGGAGGATATTCGCAACCTATTTTTGCCGGACTTGATTTTGATGACACGGGAAATATGATCATTGGCCTTCGTGATCGTTTTGGTGATATGCTTGGAGACGGTGTTTATGACCCGGGAGGTAATATTCTGATGGAAGCGAATGGTAATGGTGATTTAGTACGTGCTGTATTAAACGGTTCGGGCACTGGCTGGAATTTCATTACAAGCGAAGCCACTACTGGAACTGAATTTTTTGTAGACGATAGCTATGGTAGCTTACACGAAGAAACATCGATGGGTGGATTAGCCATATACCACGGAGCTGGACATATTATAAATACGGTTATGGACCCGGTGAGTAATTTATCAGGTGGATTTGACTGGACAAAGTTTTCGGATGGAAGGCTGGACAGAAGTTATGAAGTAATCCGACGCTCAAGTGGCCAGGCGGCTACCTCACATATGTTTGCAAAAGCAAATGCTTTGGGTGAAATTGAACTTCTTTCAAACGCTGAACAAATACAAATAGGTAACCGTATTTGGAATGATATCAATAAAAATGGAATTCAGGAACCGGAAGAACCTGGCATTCCCAATGTAATTGTTGAATTAACAGCTCCGGGGGCAGATTTGATTTTAGGTACGGCTGATGATATTGTTCTTGCTACAACAACCTCTGATATCAATGGCAATTATTATTTTAAAACATTAAGTATACAGGATAGCCGTAAACCAATAAATTACACAGGTATTAATGATATTTTGCCGGGTTTCAATTACCAGGTACGTATAGCCACAAACCAATCAGTTTTAAATTTTAATGGTTATGAAATAACACTATCAGATGTTGGGTCAAAAGATAATATTGACAATGATGGTAAATCTATAGCTATTGGTGCCGATAATTTTCTGGCAATAAATATTAATACAAATAATATCACACATGATCTGGATTTTGGATTTGGACAGTTTTTTGTAGTATTACCGGTAAAAATTGAAAGTTTTACTGCTATACCACAAGGTAATAATGTACTGTTAAATTGGATAGTAAGCGATGAAATTAATGCAGCAAATTATGAAATAGACTTTAGCACTGATGGAACACATTTTACTGGTATTGGTACCAAAACGGCAAACAATGCCCGCAATTACAATTTAATACATACCTCACCAATCAAGGGTATTAATTACTACCGTTTAAAACTAACTGATAAAAATGGCCAGGTAGTTTATAGCGAAATACATAAAGTAAATTTTGGTAAGATGGTGAATATACAGGTATATCCAAATCCTGCAGCAGATTTTGTAAAGATTACCTTAGCCGCTGATATGATAAATAAGCCTGCCTACTATTCTTTTAATTTCAATGGATGGTAAGGTTATAGTAAAACAAAAAACAGCTGGAACAAACCAGACTGAAACAATCAATTTACGCAATATTGCTAATGGTAAATATATTGTACACGTTGTTACCGGTAATGATAAAACAAGTAAAACAATTGAAGTAATTAAGTAAACTTTACTCTATGATTGCAGAAATTTGAGGGAAACGCTTTTGTAAGATTCCTAATTCAGCCAGCGTTTCTTTAAATAGGAAAAATTTTACGTATAATTGGTATCAGTTGGTTGTATCAATTACAACGGTAATGCAATTATATATAAACTTTAATGTAACACGAAATTAAAATGGATTTTTACTTTTGTACTACAGAAATTAAAAGGCCAGAGCCGTTGTAGTCTTTTTTTATTTCCAGTACATTGGCAGATGTAAGGTTAAATCTATAATCAGTTGTACTGTACATTTCGATTAGCTGATATTCTTCTTTAAAAAACTCAAAAATATATATTGCTGTGGCATTAGATAACACAATGATTTGTACTGAAGAATTAATTTTATGCTCCTCATTATTTAAAAAAAAAATAACTTCGGCATCAAAAATAATTAACCCATTAACCCTGTTAAGATTATTGGTGGTAATAAAGGTTTGCAGTTGTTCTTTGTCGGGTATGTTCATAATAAATCAACTGCAAATTAATTTACCCGTTATATAAAACTGTTATATAGTTTCGTGTTTTATTATATAGTTTTTGGAAAATGCTGTAAACTAATTTTTGAAAACAAGTAAAATCTATTTTCCCAATGCCCAACCTTCCCTGTAACTTCTTTTTACAAATTGATTGGCATCATCAAAATTGGTAATCTTCATATTCGGGCCATCCCATAATAATTTTATGCCTCTGCCGGGGTAGTCAAAACCAGCAGCACCGTTGGGTTTATTTTTTCTTATATCATAACTTCTAATAGCAAGGTTACCCATTAAAACGGTTTCGGTTAGCGGCCCGGCAATACTAAATGGCGAACTTAAATTATTTGCCTGTTTACTGTTATAACCTGCAATACATGCCTCTACCCATTGTTTATAATGGCCGTTTGAACCACCCGGAACTCTTGCAATTGTTACAGGTATTTTTACATCTTTGTTACGGCTTAATGGTAACAATCTTGCATTGGCTCCATAAGTATCACACATCATTTTACCTTTAGTGCCCACAAAAATTACTCCGTTGCCGCCATCACCCATTTGTTCGTTGGGCCCAAGTTCATCGGGTCTTTCGGGTTGTATGCCGCCATCCATCCAATGCATATTAATATGCCCTTTACCTTTTTTATCATTAAATTTTAAAGTTACATGCGATGCTGCAGGGGCACTTTCAGGAAAATATCCTCTGCGGAACGGACCGGTATAATAAGAGCTTACACTGCATGCTGCTTCTGTTGGGTAACCAAGACCCAGCACTCTAAAAGGTGCTTCAATTAAATGGCAACCCATATCGCCTAATGCGCCGGTACCATAATCCCACCAGCCACGCCAGTTAAATGGTGCAATATTTTCGACATAATCTTTTTGCGGTGCAGTGCCTAACCAAAGGTTCCAATCAAGCTCTGCAGGTACTGCAGATGTTTTTGCAGGCCATGCAATGCCCTGCGGCCACACGGGCCTGTCAGTCCATATATGCACATCATGCACTTGGCCAATAACGCCTGTCTTATACCATTCCATCAGTTGCCTTACACCATCGCCGGATGAGCCCTGGTTGCCCATTTGTGTAACCACTTTATATTTTAGTGCAGCTTCAGTTAACATTCTTGCTTCATAAATGTCATGGGTAAGTGGTTTTTGTACATATACATGTTTACCCATTTGCATTGCTGCCATTGCCTGTATGGCATGGTTATGATCTGGAGTGGAAACAGAAACAGCATCAAAATTTTTACTTTCTTTTTCCAGCATCTCCCTAAAATCTTTATAATATTTTGCTTTAGGAAAACGCTCCCTGCTTTTGGCAGCCTGTTTGTCATCAACATCGCATAAAAAAGCAATGTCGGCTTTGCCGCTTTTAAAAAATTCATTCAGGTCGCTCTCGCCTTTGCCGCCAGCACCAATGCCTGCAACAATTAACCTGTCGCTTGGTGCAGTAAAACCACGGCCACCCAACACATGGCGTGGAATAATATAAAACCCCGCAGCAATCGCCATGCTGTTTTTTATAAATAATCTTCTGGAATTATTTTCAGCAGCAATCATTTTTTTCTTTTTCATATTATCAAATTATTAAGGAGTAGGTAAATAGAAATTTAATTTAAACCATTTTATTAAAAACGGCTGCAATTTTTTAAATATTTTTAAAATATGAGTATTTACAGAAAGAAGCCATAAGTTACTTACTTTTACAAAAAATATCTCCATGAAACTATTTGTTGCAGGCTTACCCTATGATTTGGATGATGCTGAGCTGGAAGAAATATTTGAAAAATTTGGCACTGTTGCTTCGGCAAAAGTTGCTATTGATAAAGAAACCGGAAAAAGCCGTGGCTTTGGTTTTGTTGATATGCCCGACCGTACCGAGGCTAAAGATGCAATGGATAGTCTTAACGAAATCTCCTTAGGCAAAAAACCTTTAGTTATAAAAGAAGCTGAAGAACGCAGTGGCCCACCACCAAACCGTGGCGGCGGCGGTTACAGCGGCGGTGGCAATAGTGGTGGCGGCGGTTACCGTGGTGGCGGTGGCGGAAACAGCGGCGGTGGTGGATACGACAGAGGTAACAATCCCCGTGACAGGAACCGTTATTAATTTTTGCTTTTCTGCAAATAATATAATCCACAAATTGTAGTGTAATAATTTTGCCGTACACCGGCGAGATTTTTTATGTGGTAACTTTTTAAAAATATAACATGAGCGAAATAACAATTACAAAAGGAGAAATACATACCGCAAAAGGTGTTTTGCAATTTGAATTATATGATGATGATGCACCCATTGCTGTTGCTAATTTTAAAAAATTAATTAGCGAAGGGTTTTATAATGGATTAACTTTTCACAGGGTGATACCTAATTTTATGATACAGGGCGGCTGCCCAAATGGTACTGGCGCAGGCGGGCCGGGTTATACCATTAACTGCGAATTAAAAGGGATTAAACAACTGCACGACAGGGGTGTACTATCGATGGCGCACAGGGGATTAAATACCGGTGGCTCTCAATTTTTTATTTGCCACAACCGCAGTAATACCCAGCATCTTGATGGCGTACACACCTGCTTTGGTAAAGTAACCGGTGGTGTAGATATTATAGATGATATAAGAGGGGGAGATGTGATGGAAAAAGTAATCCTTTTGTAAGAAGAAATATCCCCGCAATTACAGTTTTATGATTTAAAAACTTATTTTAGTGAAAAATAAGTTTATGAAATATGCTAAAAGCCTGATTTTTTTATGCAGTTTTTTATTAGTTATAACTGCACCGGCACAGCAGGTAAACAACTGTGGTTTTAAAATCCCTCCCAAATCATTAATTGCAAAATTTCAATCCGTTTACGAAGCAAGGGATATTGTAAAAAATATGCTTGATACAATAAAGTGGAAAGAAAATTTTTTATTAAGGGAGCAAAATGGAATTAATAATGCGTATGCCACTATACTGCAAAATAAACGCTGGATAATTTACGATAATGATTTTTTAGAAAATATTGATACTTATGCGGCTACTAAATGGGCATCAATAAGTGTGCTGGCTCACGAAATGGGGCATCACTATTATAACCATGTGGTAAGCGGAAGAGGCAGTACCATACCAACAGAAATTGAAGCGGATGGTTTTTCGGGTTATATGATGAATAAGCTGGGAGCTACATTGGCACAATCTATAGCTGCAATGAAAACTATTGCTACAGATAAAGCAAGCAGCACTCATCCTGCAAAGGCCGATAGGGTTGCATCAATAACTAAAGGCTGGAATGCAGCACTGAACGAAACTAAAAATACCGGCACAACCGGCGTTGGTAATACTGGTAATACAAATACAGGTGGTAATACAGGAAACACTGGCACAAATACCAATACCGATCCTGCAACCGACCCCAGCTGGATAGCATTAAATTTTCAAAGTACAAAAACAGAAACTGTTTACTTAAGTGATGATGGAAAAAATTATCAACCTGCACAAATAAAATCCGGAGAACCTTTTGTTTTTAAATTTGAGATTTATAATTACGGCTGGTTAAAACTGCCCTACTACAACGGCGCAAGGGTTTTTAAATTAATGCATGGTAAAGACTATACCATAATTTGGAACCGCCGTACAAAAAACTGGACGGTGGCGGAAGTGCCCGAATAAAAATAATGTCGTGTTAACTATAAAGTAGCGCATAACATAGGAGGTTTTAGAACGGTATTTATTATACAAACAGGTTTCTTAAACCTCCTATGTTTGCAATTATATGTTTGAGGTAGCATTACTGCTTAATTATTAAAATAAAACAGGCCGGTTAATTACTAACCGGCCCCGTTATTTATAGGGATATATTTTTTATAAACTTATTACACTGTTGGTGCCGCCAAATTCATTAGCCTGTTCGCTGTCGGCTTCCGGTTCGTTTACCCAGGTTGTTTCGTTAACCCTGTATTTAAACTGGTGCTGGCTGTTTTTTGGTAAAGAAACATCGCAGGTAAAACTGCCGTCTTTTTTCTTACTCATTATTATTGAGTTTTCCCAATCGCTGTTTAAGCCAAGCACTTCAACAGTTTCTGCATCTTCGGCAGTAAACACAAATTTTACTTTGCAATAATCTTTGGTTTTAAAATAAGTCTTTTGTAGCATTTGTTTTATTTTAAATTAATAAATATAAATTGAATGTGCTGCTCAGGTAAGGCAGACACAAACAGTAAAAGTTCGTTCAGTTATAGCAGGCAGAAAAAGGCTTCGTTAAGCAGTTGCAAATTTTGTACCGTAGTTTATATGATCGAAATATTTGCAGGTATTATTTTCTGTTGGTTAATACCTTTTATTTAAAAAGGTAACCCTGCTGCAAAAAACAGGTTAAACACAATTTATTACATCTTAAAACAAAAAAACTCATAAGCACTTTTAAAAAAGCACTTATAAATTTAGTTTTAGTTGTAGTTTTTCCGGGGGTTTATAATATTACCACGTCATTTTCATTAACGGTAGTTTTTTCTATTAAAATAGTACTGGCCGAAAATGTTTTGCTGTATGTTTTGTTACCCGATAAAAGTTTAAAGTTTAGCTCCTGGCCATCTTTCTTTTCAATTTTAAAAGTTTGTGCCTTTAAATTTGTTCTCAGGCTTTGAGAATACAATTCTCCTTCTTCTCTGTCATTAATTTTTAACAGGGTAAAGTTACTGCTGCCGGTATTAATTTCTACCTGAAAATAAAGGTAATCTTCTTCGTTACCAATGTATTTTACGGTAAAAGTTTCGTTTGCTGCAGCAGGTTTAATTGTTTGTGCTGCGGCCGAAGTTGCAAATAAAATTACTGCAACAATTGCTGTGGTGATGTTTTTTAAATTTTTCATTTTGTTTTAGTTTAACGGTTAATTAATATTTGTTTTTTAAGGTTACTCTAATTTTAGTTATGCTATCTGAATAACAGCTAACAGTTATAAAATCACATTTATGCAGCAGGCTAATTGTTGTTGATTATTTCAGTATGGCAGGCAAACGGATAAAGTGCGTACGGCAACTTTGTAAAGTAAGTATCAGTGGCTACAGGTATTTAAATTATAATGTCCTGTTTTTAATTTTTAAGAGCACTGATTAATTATGATGTAAACATACAATGCTTTTTTGTTGGCTTTAAACCAGATTTTTGCAGATTTTATTACTCCAAAATTGTTAAATATTTTTATAAACCCTTGCTGGCATTGGTTTTTAGCAAAAAACTTTTATTACACCCAACCCTTTTTTATTAATAAAGAAAGGTAAAAATACCCGCTGGATTAGAGGTTTACCTATTTTATCCACCTAACTGTATAAAAAAATTGATAATTTCTGCTTAAAATATTAGTCACATTTTTTTCACAACGTACATTTGTGCTTGAGTTAATTGACTTAATATAGTAATTTTAAAAAAAATATTTTACCCAAATGTTCCCTCTTTGCTCCAAACGCTTATTTAGCATTGTAACTGTATTGCTGTTAAGTACCCTTTTCGTTTCTGCCCAAAGTAGTTTTAAACTTAAATACGATAACTCAGCAGTGTACGCCGGCATTGAGGTTGGCTCCAAAGGCGTAAAAATGAGTATTTTAGAAATTGGAAGAGGCGCACAAAAAAGTGGTGCATTTAATATTTTAAAAGATACTTCAGTAAACTCCGATTTTATTTCTTTTAGTCCGCAAACATTTCAATCTACAGTTAATGGCTTTACAGCTTTGTACAATAGTGCTGTAAAAGATTATAATATTCCATCCGAAAAAATTTATACTGTTATCAGCAGCGGTGTAAAAGGCCAGGCCGAAAAAGATAACAAAGAATCCTGGATAAAAAATTTAATCGATTCATTTAAAACAAAAATAAACGAACCTGTCAGGGAAGTTGATGTAATAGATGTAATACAGGAAGCAAGGTTATCGCATATTGGCATAGTACCAGAATCGAGAAGGTATTCCACTTTTTTAATTGATATTGGCAGCGGTAATACCAAAGGCGGATTTTTCCCCAATGGCGATACAAAATTTTTAAAACTTTTTCAATTGACCTGGGGCACAAAAAGCACAGCAAACGCAACTGAAAAAAGAACCGATGATGATAAAACCATTGAGAATTACAATAAGCAATTGACAAGGGTATTAACCGGTGCTGAAAATACGGAAATAATTTACATGGTTAACGAGAGTGGCGCATTTCCTATGAGTGATTATATTGCTTTTAGCGGTGGTATTGCCTGGTCGGTTGCCACACTTCTTTCTCCGGAATTAATTGGCAATTCGGTAGTGCCGGTAACCTATGATGATGTGGTAAAACTTAATGAAAGAATGTATAAAAATTATGCTTCGCTTTCCGATGCTGCAATTGTAAAATCGATAACTGATAAAACTTTAGATAAAGAACTTATTGGCAAAGAAGTAAAAAGGGTAAACCAGGTTTTTGATCAAAGATCTTTAATGGCTGGTACAGGTTTGCTTTTAAAAATTATGCGCCAGTTTGAAGGCGTTTACGAAAAGAAGCAATTCTTCCTGGTAAAAAATGGCCAGGTGGGCTGGATCTCTGCATACGTTGACCAGCATATCAGCAAATAAATTTTACTTTTCAAGTTTATTCATGCAATTGTTTTTTCAACAATAATATACCCGGAATTTGATGAGAGATACAAAATCATTATCACTTTTATTATTATCATCGGTATTATTTTTATTGTCTATTATACTCTTATGCACCTGGGGCTATCAATATTATCATCAGATACAGCAGGATAAAACCAAAGCAGCAATTGTAAAAAACACACCACCTGCCGTACCAGATGGCACCCGGGATTCTCTTTTAAATATTTACAAAGCCACATTAAAAAGCCTTGATAACCGCTTTGATACGGCATCGTACTACGCCGATTCGTTAACAGGTACACTGGATATTAATTTAAAAGAATTTTACAGGCTTAGAGATGAGATTGCTGTACTGCTGCAGGATAAAAATGCCACTGTAGATATTAATCTTGCCCGAAAAAAAATTGGCGAACTGCAACAAAAAGTTGATGTGCTGAAATACCGAAATACCGATGTGGAAAAAGAAAATAAAAAACTTAAAGCTATTTTAGAGGAGATGGCCAGGCAAACAAAAGGGATAGATCAAAATACCAAACTAATTGAAAAAGAAAATAATAATTTAGCTGAAAAAATAAACTCACTGGTTGCCGTAAGTGCAGCTAACCTTAACCTTGCTGCACTGGCTAATAATGAGCAGCAGGAAACTACAGAAGCAGCACAAACAGAGAAATTAGCAGGGTCGTTTACTGTTAAAAGCAATATGACTGCAAGATGCGATATTGTGGTAGTGGTGGTGCAGCCCAATGGGCAGGTGTTACAAAAATCTGCATGGGAATCGGGGAGTTTTGAAACCCCGGAAGGCAAAAAAATTTACTCCTGTAAAATTCGCTGCGAAACAGTAAGGGGCGAAAATAAACAACTCAGCTTTTCTTTAACTGCAGATAAATACCTGCAGGGAAAATATACTATGCAAATTTATCATAACGGCGTTTTAATTGGCCGTTTGAATAAAACACTTTCTTAAAAATAAATTCCTGTTACTAAAAATATTGCACATAAAATTATAAGCAGTATCAGTAAAGGATAAATAAATTGCCACCACGCTTTTAAACTTACATTTACTAAAGCAAGTGATGGTAATATTAAACCAGTAGGAGTTATAAAACCCATTATGCCCATTCCAAATAAATAACTGTTTACAATTTCACGGCCCGGTACATTTACCAGTATGGCCAATGCACCAATAATAGGCATAGTTAAAACTGCCATGCCCGACGAGGAAGAAATGAATAAGGTAAACACCATGTACAAAAGCAACAGCATTACTATAAATAAAGCAGGCGGCATATTGCCCACTAATTTAGAAGAGTAATATAAAATAGAATCGCTGATATACCCGTCGTTTAAAATTATAGTAACCCCCCTTGCCACGCCTACAATAAATGCAACACTCAATAAATCTCCGGCACCTTTAATAAATTCTGTAATAAAAATATTTTCATTCATTTTTAGTAAGATGCCCAGCAAAATTGACGACGCTAAAAATAATGCAGACATTTCCAGCAGCCACCATTCAAAAAAAATAACACCACCTATCATTGTTAAAAATGTGGTTAAGAAAAGCAGCAGCAATAATTTTGTTCTTGTATCCAGTACCGGTACTTCGGTATTATTTGTATCTAAACTGGCATAAAGAGATTTTACATTGCCATCAATACGGTACACCAATGATGCAGTTGGATCTTTTTTAACTTTATTGGCATAGCGAACAATATACCAAATAGTAATGCCTGTAGAAATAACAAACATTAAAATTCTTTCGTAAAAACCATCGCTCCAGTTTACACCTGCAGCATTAGAGGCAATAATTGCAGAAAATGGATTACTGAATGATGATAATGTGCCCAATTGCGTGCCTGCAAAAATTACAGCAACTGGCACCATTAAATCATACCCTGCTGCTAAAAAAAGCGGCACCATTACCGGGTAAAAAACTAATGTTTCTTCTGCCATACCATAAGAAGAACCTGCAAAAGAAAATAAAAAAGTAAGGATGATTATTAACCAGGCTTCTTTTCCCTTCATGGAATATGCAAGTGCTTTTAAACCCTTTACCATGGCGCCGGATTGATGAAAAATGTTCATAAAACCACCAATGATTAAGATGAATAAAATAATATCGATAGAATCGTAAATGCCTTTTAACGGAGCCTGTAAAATTTTTATTAAACCCTGGCTGTTTTTTTCTAATGATTGATAAGAACCGGGAATGGATACCGGCTTACGTATAGCTCCGGTTGCAAAACTTTTTAATGCAATTTTTATTTGCAGGCTGTCTAATGTTTTTTGTGTAAAAGGCAAAGTGGTAGTTTCGCCTTTGGCAGATAATAGAGAAAAACTTTTGTTGTCATTTGCTGATAATGTATTGTAACGTCCGGCAGGCACCAGCCATGTTGCAATAGCTGCAATTATAATTACCACCATTAAAATTGTAATAGGGGAGGGAATTTTTTTTAGATTAGCCATACAATTTAATTTTGCTGATATTTAAAAGTACAGAAAAAAACATTCTCTGTATTTTAGCAGCATGAAAGCAGCAACAATAAACGAATTAAAACAGGAATTACAAAATACTTCTCCCATAAAAGTAACTGAACTTTGCCTGCGGCTTGCCCGTTTTAAAAAAGAGAATAAAGAGTTACTTACTTATTTACTTTTTGAAGCACATGATACCACTGCTTATATTGAAAATGTAAAAGCAGAAATGGATAATCAGTTTGAAGACATTAATAAAAGTAATGTTTATTTTATAAAGAAAACGTTGCGTAAAATTTTACGTACTGCCAATAAATACAGCCGGTACAGTGGCCTTGCAAATGTAGAAATTGAATTGCTTCTTTACTTTTGCAGCCGTATGAAAGAATTAAATATACCAATAAATAAAAACCCTGTTCTCACTAATATTTATAATAATCAGTTAAAAAAAATAACTAAAACTGTTGCAACATTGCACGAAGATTTGCAATACGATTACCTGAGGGAAATAAACAAATTATAGTATTGGATTTTAAACTTTAAATTAGCGCAAAAATAGGCAGCAGATCAATATTAATTATGGCCAGTAAACGCAACGCAGCAATAGGATTTATTTTTGTAACGATATTATTAGATGTTATTGGCTTTGGAATAATAATTCCGGTAATGCCAAAACTTATTTCCGATTTAAAACAAGTTGATATTAGTACAGCAGCTAAATACGGCAGCTATCTTACAGTTGCCTATGCAGTAACGCAATTTGTATTTGCACCCATTTTAGGAAATCTCAGCGATAAATATGGCCGCAGGCCGGTATTATTATTTTCTTTGTTTGGTTTTGGAATTGATTATCTTTTTTTAGCATTGGCACCAACTTATGGGTGGCTTTTTTTAGGAAGAGTAATTGCTGGTATTACCGGCGCCAGTTTTAGCACTGCTGCTGCTTATATTGCCGATATAAGTTTGCCTGAAAACAGGGCGAAAAATTTTGGAATGATTGGAGCTGCATTTGGATTAGGTTTTATTATTGGTCCGTTATTAGGTGGATTGCTGAGCAGTTTTGGGCAACGTATTCCTTTTTATGCTGCTGCTGCATTGGCTTTATTAAACTGGGCCTATGGTTTTTTTGTATTGCCAGAATCTTTAGCTAAAGAAAACCGCAGAGCTTTTAATTGGAAAAGGGCAAATCCTGTGGGTACATTAATGCACTTGCGAAAATTTCCTTCGGTAACGGGATTAATTGTAAGCGTACTGTTATTACAAATTGCAGCGCATGCGGTAATGAGCAACTGGAATTATTTTACCATTCATCGTTTTAGCTGGAACGAAAAAATGGTAGGTATATCATTGGCTGTAGTAGGGATATTAGTTGCTGCTGTACAAGGTGGTTTAACCCGTTTTATAAATCCTAAAATTGGAAATGAAAAAAGTTTATATGCAGGCTTAATATTGTATAGTACAGGTA
Organism: uncultured Chitinophagaceae bacterium; assembly: GCA_963741535.1. Lineage (GTDB taxonomy): Bacteria > Bacteroidota > Bacteroidia > Chitinophagales > Chitinophagaceae > Ferruginibacter. The sequence continues at coordinate 524,767 of CAVUIP010000017.1, read as the reverse complement.
TGTTACTGTTTGGGTTAGCCAATGTGAGCTGGATGATGTTTGTATTTTTAATTCCTTATTGCCTTGGCGGTATTGCACAGCCGGCCATACAGGCAATTATGGCTGGCAAAGTACCACCTAACGCACAGGGTGAGTTGCAGGGGGCACTCACCAGCCTGATGAGTTTAGCTGCAATTATTGGCCCATTGATTATGAACAATCTTTTCTTTTATTTTACACACAGCGAAGCGCCTGTTTATTTACCAGGTGCCCCATTTTTTCTTGGTGCATTATTAATGGGAGCAAGCGCTGTTATTGCATTTAAAACATTGCATCAAACAAAAGCAGTTGAAATTGTATGATAAAAAATATTAGCGATTTTAAAAACGTTTTCTTCATTGGCATCGCTGGTGTGGGTATGAGTGCCATTGCACAATATTTAGCAGGCGTGCAAAAAAAAGTTAGCGGCAGCGATCGTTATTTTAAGGAGGGAGAATTTAATGAAACAAAACAAAAATTAGAAGCCGAAGGGATACAATGTTTTTTGCAAAATGGCGAGGGTATTACAAACGAAACTGATTTAGTGGTAGTATCAACAGCCATTGAAGATACAGTTGCCGAAGTACAAAAAGCAAAGCAATTAAATATTCCTGTTTTAAAAAGAAGTGAAGTATTGTCACTTATCGCTAAAAGCAAAAAAACGATTGCTGTTGGCGGCACCAGCGGTAAAAGCACCACCAGTGCAATGTTGTTTGATATTTTACAACATGCTGATATGCAACCCAGCATTATCAGTGGGGCTGGATTAACCAGCATTATTAAAGAAGGAAAAATTGGTAATGCAAAAGTTGGAGCAGGAGAGTGGTTGGTTATTGAAGCAGATGAAAGTGATGGCAGCATTGTGCAGTATCAACCAGAAGTGGGCTTACTGTTAAATGTAGATAAAGATCACCAGGAAATTGAGGAGCTGATGCAAATATTTGGCACATTTAAAAGCAATACTAAAGAATTGTTTATAGTAAATCAATCCAATGCATTGGCTAAACAATTGTCTCAAAATATAAAACATGATTTTTCTGCTGATGAAAAATCAGGTGCCGGATATGTTGCAGGCAACTTTAAACAAAATGGATTTCAAATATCATTCACCATTCACCATTCACCATTCACCATTAACGCCATTGGCAGGCATAACATGGAAAATGCTTTAGCTGCTGCAGCAGTTGCTAACCAGTTAGGCGTTGATTTAAAAATTTGTGCCGATGCATTGCAACATTACGAAGGCATTTACCGTCGCAATCAAATATTAGGCAGTAAAAATGGTGTTTGGGTTATTGATGATTATGCTCACAACCCTGTAAAATGTGCTGCGGCAATTGCTTCCTGTCAACCGCTTGCTAATAAAGTAATTGCATGGTTTCAGCCACATGGTTATGGCCCTACACGTTTTTTACGAAATGATTTTGTAAAAGAATTTGCAAATGTTTTACGGGAAGATGATGAAATTTGGATGAGTGAAATTTTTTATGCTGGTGGCACTGCAGTAAAAGATATTAGCGCAGGCGATTTAATAAATGATATTAAAGCTTTGGGGAAAAAAGCATTTTTTGTAGAAGACAGAAATAATTTTTTAGAAACGATGAGGCCTCATTTAACAGTGAATACAGTTTTACTTTTAATGGGCGCAAGGGATCCGTCACTGGAGTATTTCAGTAAGGAAGTTTTTGAAAATCTTTAAACTATCTTTATCAGCCAAATAATAAATTATTTGTAACTTTATACAAATTAAATTGTATGCAGCATGATATAATAACTCCGCCCCGTACCATGCTGGAAGCTTTCAAAAGTTTCCCCGAGGGTACTTTAGTTCAGTTAATAAATAATCAAATTGTTATGGCCGCTGCACCATTGGATGTTCATCAACTTGTTTTAGGGGATATTTTTGTTGAAATAACCATGTATGTTAAAAGCAACAAACTCGGACAAACAAGGGTTGCCCCTTACGATGTTTTTCTATCTGCTAAAAATGTTTTTCAACCGGATATTTGTTTTATTGCTAATGAAAATTTGCATAAAATAGAAAAAGAAGGTTTGCATGGTGCACCGGATTTAGTGGTGGAATTGTTAAGCCCCAGCACTTCAAAGTATGATTTGGACGAAAAGAAAGATGTGTACGAAAGATATGGTGTAAAAGAATATTTTATAATTGAACCTGCAACAAAAAGCGTTGACCATTACTGGTTGATAAATGGAGAGTATTCTAAACAACCAACAACATCTGGCAATATCAACAGTAAATTACTTAATTGCCATATAACGTTCTAAAAACTCACAAAATCCCCTCTATTTTTATACTTTTTTTGAAATTAATTGCCTAAAGCATTTACGGCTATGCATGACCAAATAATAATAAACATTAAGCAGCTTGTAAATGCCAGAGAAGAAACAACATTGCTCCGTGGTGCGGCATTAGCAAACCTCCCTTCAATTGAAAATGCTTTTATTTTAATAGAAGATGGCATTATTGCAGATTACGGTGCTATGTACGAACTGGAAATAAAAGTGCCGCAACTTCCAAAAAATATTATTAATGCACAAGGCCAGTTTGTGTTGCCCTGCTGGTGCGACAGCCATACACATTTGATTTTTGCGGCAAGCCGGGAAGAAGAATTTATTGATAAAATAAAAGGCATGAGCTATGCTGATATTGCAGCAAGGGGTGGCGGTATTTTAAACTCTGCAAAAAAACTACAGGAAGCCAGCGAAGATGAATTGTTTTTATCCGCATGGAATAGATTGGAAGAGGTAAGCAAATTAGGCACTGGTGCAATAGAAATAAAAAGCGGCTATGGCTTATCGGTACCTGGTGAACTTAAAATGTTGAGGGTGATAAAAAAACTTAAAGAAAAATCTAAGCTCAGCATTAAAGCAACTTTTTTAGGAGCACATACTTTTCCGGTAGAGTTTAAAGAAAACCACCAGGGCTATATCGATTTAATAATAAATGAAATGCTGCCGGTAATTGCAAATGAAAAATTGGCCGATTATATTGATGTGTTTTGCGAAACAGGTTTTTTTTCTCCGCAGGAAATGGAAACTATTTGTAAAGCAGGAATGTGCTATGGATTAAAACCAAAGCTTCATGTAAATCAACTTAACTCTATTGGAGCAATTGAAACTGCAATTAAATTAAATGCGGTATCAGTTGATCATTTGGAGATGATGACGGATAATGATATTAAATTATTAAGCGGCGGCATCAAACCGGGTGAGTCACCCATTGGGGGTGAGTCACCCGGTTTGATTGGAACACTATTGCCAACCGCCGCATTTTTTTTAAGAATGAATTATCAGCCTGCAAGAAAATTAATTGATAATAATTGTGCTGTTGCTTTAGCAAGTGATTACAATCCAGGCTCATCACCAAGTGGTAATATGAATTTTGTTGTGGCATTCAGTTGCATACAAATGAAAATGTTGCCCGAAGAAGCGATTAATGCCGCCACCATAAACGGTGCTTATGCAATGGAACTGCAAAACGAAGTGGGCAGTATTACTATTGGCAAAAAAGCAAATCTTATATTTACAAAACCAATTCCTTCGCTTGCATTTTTGCCTTATTCTTTCGGCAATAATTTAATTGACATGGTAATGATAAATGGTGAATTTTTATAAATGCAGCATGGAAAAATAAAATGAAAATCGAATTTTATACATAAAACATACATTCTCTGTCGCTAACTAAACTGACGGAGCCAAATATTATTTATGCAGCAACTTATTGAATGTGTTCCTAATTTTTCTGAAGGAAATGATTTAAACATCATCAAACAAATTACTGATGAAATTGAAAAAGTAGAAGGCGTACGTTTATTAAATGTTGACCCCGGCAAAGCCACCAACAGAACAGTTGTAACATTTGTGGGGGAACCGAATGCAGTAATTGAAGCAGCATATCTTGCTATAAAAAAAGCAGGAGAATTAATTGACATGAGTAAACACAAAGGCGAGCACCCACGCATGGGAGCTACCGATGTTTGTCCGCTGATACCCATTGCAAATATTACCATGGAAGAAACTGCAGTGTATGCACAGCAACTGGCAAAACGTATCGGGGAGCTGCAGGTGCCCGTGTATTTGTATGAAGCTGCACAACCAAATAAAGAACGAAGCAATTTATCTGTAATTCGTGCAGGTGAATACGAAGGGTTTTTTAAAAAAATAAAATTGCCTGAATGGAAACCTGATTTTGGGCCTGCTGAATTCGATGCTAAAAGAGGTGCAACTGTAATTGGAGCAAGAGATTTTTTAGTGGCGTACAATATTAATTTAAATACAACATCAACACGCCGTGCAAATGCTATTGCTTTTGATGTACGGGAAGCCGGAAGAAATATTGAAGCAGATGGAAAAAAAATTAATCAACCCGGTACATTAAAAAGTGTAAAAGCAATTGGCTGGTATATTGAAGAATATGGCGTGGCGCAAATTTCTATGAATCTTACCAATATAAACATTACACCGGTACACATTGCATTTGATGAAGTATGCAGCAAAGCTAATGGTAGAGGTATAAGAGTAACAGGAAGCGAACTGGTAGGATTAATACCATTAAAAGCTATGCTTGATGCCGGAAAATATTTTTTGCAAAAACAACAACGCAGCGTTGGCGTTAGTGAAAAAGAATTAATAAAGATTGCAATAAAATCAATGGGACTGGATGAGCTTGGTGCATTTAAACCCGAAGAAAGGATAATTGAATATTTGCTTGCAGAAAAAGTGGATAGCAAATTAATAAATATGCAACTGAATAATTTTGCTGATGAAACGGCCAGCGAGAGCCCTGCACCTGGCGGCGGATCAATTGCCGCCTACGTGGCAGCGTTAGGTGCATCGCTGGCAACTATGGTGGCCAATCTCTCATCGCATAAAAAGGGATGGGACAATCGGTGGCAGGAGTTTAGCGACTGGGCCGAAAAAGGGCAGCAATATAAAAATGAATTGTTGCAATTAGTAGATGCCGATACTGCAGCCTTTAATAAAATTATGGAAGCCTTTGCATTACCCAAATCTACTGCAGAAGAAAAAACACAACGTACCGAAGCCATACAACAGGCTACAAAATATGCTATTGAAATTCCTTTTAAAGTGATGCAAACTGCTGCTGCCAGTATGGAGTTGGTAAAAGCGATGGCTGCTATTGGTAATCCTAATTCTGTTAGCGATGCTGGCGTTGGTGCATTATGCATACGCAGTGCCGTTATGGGGGCTTTTATGAATGTACGTATTAACGCCGCCGGTTATAATGATAAAGATTATGTAAACTATATTATTACAAAAGGCAAAGTAATTGAAAATGAAATTATTGCTCAGGAAGCTGCAGTATTGAAAATTGTAAATGAAAAAATAGGAGTGTAAATGGAGCTATATCACATTAGTAAATTTATTTTAAAAACTTTTTTTGAGCCAGGCAATATTTCTATGTTCAACTTCGGTGGCAGAGTTTATGCTGAGGAACGAAGGGCACTCTTGTACTTTAAAACACTAGTGAACTTTTATTTAAGCAAAGATTATGGATTAATAAACTCAATGCAAAACTTTATGCAACTCAACTAGTAGCATTACTTATATAGTTTACAAACCAAAGAGTCAGCTTTTCCTGTTTTTATTATCCGTTTCTCCTTCTTCATTAACATATTCTTACGATTTTATCTTCTTTTTTTAATCAATGTAACGCATACCGACAGTTACAAAATACACAAACTGTGCAAAATTTTACACAGTATTTCACTTAGTTCAACTTGCTGCTACCTAAATACTACTTGATATATTTTGGCATACAATTGATAACTGTAAGTATGGCTTTATTGCCTGCTGCAAATGCAGGTGGGAATGGTTTAAATTATTTAACAGGTATTTTAAAATAACATTTTAAGTATGAAAATTATTATAAAATATATGGTGAGCAATTCATGCATTGCTATTGTAAAGGAAGAGTTGAAAAAACTTGGGTACGATTATATTAATGTAAAATTAGGTGAAGCAGAAATAAGTGCAAATATCACCAAAGATCAGGTTGAAGAAATAAAATTTGCTCTAAATAAATTTGGCCTGGAGGTGATTGAGGATAAGAAAAAACTGCTGGTAGAAAAAATTAAAAACATAATTATTGAAATGGTTCATTACGAAGATGAGTTACCCAAAATAAAATTTTCTTATTACATAAGCGAAAAATTAGACTATAATTACACCTATCTGGCTAATCTTTTTTCGCAAACAGAAGGCAGCACAATTGAAAGTTTTATACTTAGTCATAAAATAGAAAAGGCAAAGGAGTTAATTGTTTATGATGAATTAACGCTTACAGAAATTGCATCACGGCTCGATTACAGCAGTATTGCACATTTTTCTAACCAGTTTAAAAAAATAACAGGTTTAAGGGCGTCAGATTTTAAATCAATGAAAGAAAAAGTAAGGATACCACTTGAGCATGTATAACTGTATTTAGATCTTAATCCGATTGAACCAGTTTATTTTTTGCTTAAATTATTTGGAAACATAATGGCCAGTAAAACACAGATAAGCAGAAAATTATATTCCATACCATTTCTTCCACCACCAACTACAAACCAGCCTTCGGGGTAATGCACCATAATAATACCTGCAATTAAAATAAAAATGGTAATAAAGCCTGCCCATTTAATATACTTATTAAGCAGTAAAAGTATAGCGCATAACACATGCGATAACTTAATAGCCCATGCAATATATACACCAAATGGGGTAAAGCCTTTTGCATTTAAATAAAAATTACCAAAGTCGTTAATGCCATTGTTAAACATGCCGGGTATGCTGTGCGATAAAAGAATAATGGCTACGGCCAGCCGTAATATAAAATTGTTGTGTAGTATTTTCATTTTTGCAAAACGGTTTATTATAACTCTAATTGTATTTACAATGTAGCTTTGTTACTGTGTTTGCTAAAGTTAAATAACCAGCAGTAAAGTTTGCTGTAAATTATAATAATTTGTTTTGTATAAAATATTTCTGTTTAAAAATACTTAATTCAGTTTTAAAATTTTTTGGGTAATAGTACCGGTATTTGTTTTAATTTTTACAAGATAGATACCTGCAGCACTAGTGGTTAACCCCGGAAGTTGTATCAAATTTTCTCCGGCACCAATAGATACTTTAGCACTTGCAATAAGTTTGCCCTGTGTACTCCATACAGCCACCTGTGCAGTTTCGTTTGCAGTGCCTTTTACCGAAAGCCATAGTTCGCCATGTGTTGGATTAGGAAAAACAGACGATATCAATTTATTACTATTACTATTTTGTAGAACAATGGTGTTACTGTATTTAGTTCTGCCATCATTGCCAGTTACTTTTATCCTGAAATAAATAACTGCGGCATTTATTTTATTCAACGTATGGTTTAAAGTATAATCTGCAAATGCGGCTTCGTTACTTGCGGGTATGGTAGCAAGTTGCAAAAAGTTATGGCCATCTGTACTGTATTCAATAGCAAAATTTGCAGCTTCTTTATTATTTGATGCCTGCCAGCTAAATTCTGTAACTCCATTTAATTGAGCCGCTTTAAAATTTGTCAGGTTAACATCCATTACTCTGCATACACTGTCGAACATTATCTTTACCGAATCTCTGGAGTAATTTGCACAGGCAATATTTAATTGCTGTGTTACAAAATATGTTCCAGGGGCATCTACATTTATTGTTGTGCCGGTATTGGGGCCAACTATATTTCCATTGGTTGTACTCCAGGTATAGGTAGATGTTGGGCTTGGGTTAACTACGCTGATTGGTGTTATGGGGAAAGTGTTGCAAAAATAAAGAAGGTTAGTAAATGCATCAACCGGCGGAAAATCGAACATGGTGAATGGGGCAATAAAATCTTTTAGTTCTGATGTAAACGAAGTGGACGATCTTGATTTTATTAATACCCTTCTGAAAGGGGTGCCGCAGGGATTATTACTGTAGCTGGCCGGGTCGATACCGAGTTTAGAAAGGTTTACAGAAAATTCCATAAACTGCCCCGGTATATAATCCGGTACAACACTGTTATCCTGCCTTACTAATGCAAAAGGGCCGGCCCATGTACTGCCAGATGATTGCAGGCCGGTATAAAAATTACCAGATGTTTTAGGTAAAATGCTGGCATAACCATAAACTGCTGATGGTCCATCACCATCAAATTTACCACCCCAGTTAAAGTTAACCGGAGTAGTTAAAAGCGCATTTTTATGTACCCAAATTCTTGCCTCAATAAGCGTTAATGAAGAGCTGCTGAACTCTGCACTAAAAATAATATCACCGGCGGTAACTACATTTCCACTGCTATTAAATTGCCAGGCTGTGTGCCCGGCTGTTGGGCCATAGCCGCTAAACGTTCTTGTTGTACGATTGTAAACGATGTTTGTTTGGTATAATTCAAAATCAAAGTAGCGGTTACCGTTAGTGTTTTCGATAGAAATACCACCAAACATCCATAGAGAATCGTTAACACCGGGGCCATCTCTCCTTACATGTGTAAATCCATCAAGTATATCATTTTTATCAGGAATATTTTGTGCTATCGGGCACGACCATATTGCAGGGCTCATACCATTTTTATTACTCCCCGCTGCAAATACAGTTGAATCATCTCCATGAAAGTCGCGGTGAAAAATAGCATCAATAGCTAATTTATTTTGCAATACACTGTAAAACGCAGGCTTCATAACTCTGGAAAATGAAAGCATTCTGCTGGCAGGATTGCTGGTGTAATTGGCAACTATGCCGGCAGCACCGGCAGTATCAATTATAAATTGTCCTGCTGCCAACTTATTATTTTTAAACCAGTCATCGCTGGTAGAAATAACATTGCCCGTAAAAAAACCGGTACGTAATTCTGCATCAACTCCAAAATTGGCTTTTACGGCAGGGGTTGTTATTTGAGCCGTAATTGAGTTAATAAAAGTTGAGATTACAAGAAGAAGTAAATTTGTTTTCATAGGTTTCCCAATTTATTTAAACTTAGAGATACGGATTTGGATAAAATACTTAGATGCTAATGTTCAGTATCTATATATTAAACTTAAAGTTAGAATAAATATTCCTCAAAAAACTACTCGATTTTTATGTATTTTTTCATCGTAGTATTACTATTATACCAATAGCAATTTTGAGATTTCAACGGTATAATGGAAAAGCATTTATGCGGAGGAGATAAAAACAGCTTCATCTTTATGCAACAGACTTGTCAATTGGTTTTAACAGGCGTTACCTGTACTTGCTTAATGTTAGGTTAAAACACAGCGAGCTTTTATTGAAAAGCAGTACAATGCCGGTTTCTGATATTTCAATACTGTCTGGCTTTAACAGCGCCGAAAATTTAGCCACAGCATTTAAACAAAAATATAGAATGAGTTCCACTCAGTTCAGGCGGTAAAAGAAGTTTTCTTCAATGCAACGTTAGCGTAAAAGCAATTGTCAGTAGATAAAAAAGGGATTATGAAAAGAGGTTATGAAATTTATTTGTCAGTATTAATTTTAATGACGGCATGCAACAAATCTGTCGTAGTTAATAAAGAACCCATTGATAAAACCGTTATTGGTAAATGGAATTATACCGAATATTTTTTTAGCACCGGCGGTCCTGGCTCATGGCATCCGGTATCTCCGGCCAACCAAACAATAGAATTTAAATCCGATGGCACTTTTGTGCCTGCTGAGTCTTTTTTAAAAACAGCCAACCGGTTTGAAATAATAGATAGCGTAACCATAAAGTTTCAACCCACCTCAACAGCTATGGGTTATACACTTATGGGCTACCAAATAAAAACTGCTGATAGAGAATTGTATTTGTATCCCGTTAATCCACTCTGTATTGAAGGGTGCAGTAATAAATTTACTAAGTAAAGTGTCTGCAAATTTTTACAAGCTGTTAAAAACTAACATAAGCTGAAAGGCTGTTGAATACTATTTTAATTATTTTATCAGCTCAGTTTTTTTCATTCGTAGCATTAACCCCATATAGTATTGCCTTTCAAGTACATCAATGTTTATATCTTTCAGTGTTTTAAACTTAATACAATACCCGGTTACACTAGCTTTGCCTAATTTTTTTCCATAGCTGTTGGCTAAATAGGTTTTATCATTGATGCCCATAATATAAACAGACATGCCAGTTGTGTTTGCACTTAAACCAATTTGATAAAACTCCCTGGTTGTTCCATCAGCATATTTTATGGTATAAATGCCATAGCCGATATTAGGATTAGCAACAGTTTTACCTTCGCTGTTTTTACCATCCAAAAACCATAATTTACATCCTGGTAACATCTTAAGTATGTGCTGGTGCAACAGTTGCATTTCACTTCGTTTTGGTTTAGGTTGGCTGGTAATATACTCTTTAATTTGAGCTTGTACGTTCATATAAATATAAAATTACTGATTGCATATTTCGTATTGTAAAATTACATTTAAAGCTTTTGTTGATTTTTCTTAATTAAATTTGTCCTTTATAATTGGGGTCAAAGTCTACCATCCATTCAATTCCATATTTATCTCTAAACATACCAAAATATGAACCCCAGGGGCTGTCAGAAATAGGCATTTCAATTTGTCCGCCTGCCGAAAGTCCATTGAATAATTTGTCAGCTTCTTCTTTGCTTTCTGCACTAATTACAATTTTGCTTCTGTTCTCATTTTCGTTTGTTCGTCCCAATATTTCAGGTACATCATTAGCCATTAAAATACTTTTACCGATTGGTAAAGCAATGTGCATTATTTTATTAGCTTCGTTTTCTGCTACTGGAAATTCAGCACTTGCTAAATCTTTGAAACGCATTATTTTTGCGAACTCTCCGCCAAATACCGATTTGTAAAATGTGAATGCTTCTTCTGCATTGCCATTAAAGTTGATGTGTGGATTAATTTGTGCCATTGTTTTTATTTGTTTTGATTGTTATTATTTAAGTTCTGATAAAATAAGTTTTTTCTGTTTAAGTGTATTTTTCATTGCCTTTTCTCTAACTTTAGGGTCATCGCTGTTAATAAGGTCAAAATATTCAGTTGGTACAACTTGCCACGATAAGCCATATTTGTCTTTACACCAGCCACAAGAACTTTCTTCTCCACCGTTTGCAGTTAAAGCACTCCAATAATAATCAACTTCAGCTTGGTCTTTGCAATTAATCACAAAAGAAACAGACTCATTAAATTTGAAGAAAGGACCTGCAGCCAAAATATTGAATTCTATCCCATTAATTTCCATAATTGCTGTTTCAAAGTCTCCTCCTCCTGCTTCTGGTGGATTTTTATATTTGCGATGCTCTTTCAGTTTACCGTCTTTGAAAATAGAAAGGTAATAATCTACTACTGCTTTTGCATCTTTTGTTTCAACCCAAAGACAAGTTGTTATTTTTTGCATAATCGAAACGGGCTTTTTTGTTAAAGTTTGATTGGAAGTTGTATCAATTTTACTGTTTTTAAGAGAATTCTGTTGAGAATTACCGCAACCCATTAGATTCGCTATTATTATTGGTGCCCAAAAAATAAGTTTATATTTTTTCATTGTGTTATTTTTTTAAGTTTTGGAATAATGTTTCCAATTGGTTTATGGTCATAGTAAAACCTTCTTTAAAGCCCATTTCAATCATCTTCTCCATGCGTTCAAGAGATTCATTATAAATAGAAATACTTACTGTTGTAATTCCATTTTGTTCGCTGAAAGTATAATCCCAATCAGAACCTGTCAATTCAGGTTTTCCATCTTTATCAGCAAAAGTATTATATAGTTTGAAATTTGTTTTTGGAGTTATGGAAGTGTATTTCTGAATAACCCAGCGCTCTTGCCCTTCAGGACTTACCATGGCATAAAATCTTTTTCCACCAACTTCAAAATTCATGTATTTTGTTTTTGCTGTAAACGGTGCAGGTGCAGTCCATTGGTCAAGAATTTCAGCTTTGGTAAAAGCATCCCACACTAACGATTGGTCAGCATCAAATTCTCTTGTTATTAAAACTTTTTTCGTTGCTTTGTCAACAGTAAAATCAAATAGTAAGTTGTTATTCATTTCTATTCTTTTTAGTTTATAAAAACTCAAAATTTTAAGTGAGTAAGTAATAGATTTAATTGCTCAAAGCATTTTATAATGCCTTGTTCAAAACCCATCTCAACAAGTTGCTTTATTTGTTCCTCAGAAGAATAGAACATTTTAAATTCTACTCTCGTTCCTGCATTAGTTGTTGTAAATGTGTTGCTTCCTTTGGACACAGGCAATTCAGTATTGGAATTCCCATTTTCATCACAAAAAACATCTTCAAATTCAATATTTTTAAGCTCATTAATTCTAAAGTAATTCATCCTGCCCCAATGCTTTTCGCCTTCGGGGCTTACCATTGCATACAGCCAATAACCACCTTCTGAAAAATTTTGAAATTTAGTTTTAGCCTTCCAGGGAACAGGGGCCCACCATTGATCCAGGATTTCACTTTCTGTATAAGCTCTCCAAACCAGTTCTATCGGAGCATTAAATTCTCTAGAAACAGAAATATATTTTTCTTTAAAGTCTTTTACAACTTGTGTTTTATTTTCTGTGCTCATTTTTTATTTTTTTTCATTGTTGATAATACATGATCGAGTTGATTAAACCGGGTTTCCCAAATTTTTCTGAATTGGTTTATCCATTTGTCAATCTCTTTCATTTTTTCAATTTCAAGTGAGTAGTAAATTTCTCTTCCCTGTTGTTCCTGCTTCACTAATTGGCACTCTGTTAAAATCCGAAGGTGTTTTGAAACCGCTTGCCGGGTAGTGTTGAAGTTTTCGGCAATAGTATTTGGTGTCATTGCCTGTAATGCAATCAAGGTAATAATTGCCCGCCTTGTCGGGTCGGCAATAGCCTGAAAAATGTCTCTTCTCATTTTGTTTTTAAATTAATATCTGAAACCAATCAGTTGCAAATATATATGCAACTTTTCGGTTTCGCAAATTTTTATTGAAATTATTTTGCTTTGGTTTAAATTTTTGTTTGAAAATCGTCAGCTCTTAACTGCTGTTAAATAATGGAGCTGCTTACGCAAATACTTTTGTTGTGCGTTCGTTTTTTTCTTTTTCTATAATTAGATCAATAAAACCGTTTACTTTCAACTCTTTCAATTCAGCATATATTTTTCTATCCTGGTTGGCCTTTTCGGCTAATTCGTATTTCATTTGTTGATATTCTAATCTGGCCCAATCATTTTTTATTAAAAAATCTCTGGATAAAATATGTCTTTCCAACGCTTTACTGTTAATTATACAAACATAAAGATGATGCTTTATGGTATCCAAAATTCCATTGGTCAATTTTCCGTCTCTTTTAAAAACATCACGATCTTCAATTCCCTGGTTACCGTTATGATAATAGCCTGCTTTTTCTAAGCCTGCTTTTATTTTAACAAAATCTGCCTGATTGGAATAGATAATGTCAATGTCGATAATTGGTTTGGAATCTAAATTTGGTACAGAAGTACTTCCGATATGTTCAATGCTATACTCAGCTCCGCATAAACCATTTTCGATTTCACGTTTTATGTCCGTAAAATCTCTAACCCAATTTGACGTATATTTTTCTATTAGCATTCTGTTTTTCTAAAATGGCACACAAGGTGATGCTTATTTGAAAATCGCATACCACCATGTTCAACTAAAATTTCTGGAACCTTTACGAAGAACTCAGATTTTAATTTACCCCCAACTTCTTTTTCTCGTTCAATAATTACAATTTTTTTATCTGGGAATTCTTTATTAATTCTTGTTCCTGCATATAGTCCGCTAATTCCTCCACCAACAATAGCAATGTCACATATAGAGCGAGCAGAAGAGGAAATGTCAGATTTTTTTTAGTCATAAATACTCTTTAAAGTTGATAAGGCTTCATCGCATTACGTTTTTGGGCTTGGCGAAGGTGGGGATTAAAAAGTACTAAAGTTCAAATTTAGCACAAAAGTTCATAGAAAGTACTAATGCTCAATTTAGCACCAAAGCCCCACTTTTGCCAAGCCCATGTTAGCCGTTCGTTGTTTTATTTTTCTACAATTTGTGTTAACCATTTAAAATAAATTTTATTTGTTTCCTCGTCTGGATACTCATGTGCTTTGTTATCGATTAATCGTTCTGTTACTGCAATACTTTTTGATTTTAGTTTAGTTATTAATTCCTCTATTTTGGAGATTGGTAATGCACCATCTTTTCTTCCGTGATAAATAAATACAGGAATATTCAAAAAATTGGTTAGATACTTATCATCTAAAAAATTAGGATGTCCTTCTCCTAACCATTCATTTGCTAAATCTGGATGTCCAGCGAATATAGCAACACCTTTGTATAAATCTGGATGTTGGTAGAATGTTCTTAATGCACCATAACCTCCCATAGAAAATCCACCTACAATTATTTTATTTGCATCTACTGAAAAATGAAATTTTACATCTTCAATTGCTTCTATAATATCGTTCTGTGAACCATCTGAAGCATAGCACTTGTAAATATCTCTAGCCAATGGTGCTAGTTCAATAAAATTGCCTCCGCTTCTAGCACTTTTTAATAAATCTTGCTCATCATTGCCACTTCCGTGAAGAAAGACCAATAGTGGATATTTTTTAGTTGGGTCATAGTCTTTTGGTAGTTTTATAGTGTAGGGTTGATAGGTATTGTCATATTTTGATTTAAAAGCCCTTCTATAAGATTTTGTTATTCCTTGGTAAGGGTCTATCCCTTTTAAAAACTGAGAATATTCAATTTCAAACCAGAGATATTCATCGAGTAGTTCTTTCCCTGTTTCATAAACTTTTAGTGTGTTTAAATTCTTTTCAATCAAATTCATTTTGAATAACAAAGTGTTAACCGTTCCAATTTTTAAAGCATGTCTGTTATTTGAGATGTTCAATCTCATTTCATTGAAATTGAGTATTGGAAAAACCATAAAATCATATTGGGCAATGGATTCCTGGTTTGATTTAACAAATAAATTATAACGATTTGGGAGTAATCCATTAAGGTCAAATTTCAATAATTCATTTTGTGATTTTTTGTTGAGTTTTAAATTTAAAATTCGATTGAAGACTATTTTTGATGAGTCGTTTTGAATTTCAATTTCGATTAATTTTGAACGACTTTTATTGGATACAGAAATTAAAGTTAAGAATAGTGGTTCAGCCACACTGATATTTCTTTTGTTAATTTTTGCAGAAATAAATTCTTTGTTTACTGTTTTTGGTTTCTCAAAAATAATATTCACGAAGTTTCTTTTAGGAATTTCCTCATCCCATATTCCTTCGTCTTTTACGACTGAATAACCGAAAGCGTTGTTATTCGGTATTGCTTTTGCGAAATATAAATTATAACCCAATTGTTCAGAAAACCATGGATGATAAGGTTCAATATCTTTCCATGCCAATAAGACCTCAAAACCACATTGTCCATCATAATATTTTTCTTCAAATTGAGTTTCATTGCTTAATTTTTTTCCAATATTTTGCTTTCTGTTATAATCCCATATCATTATTCTTGATATGGAGTTTTTCTCTTTTGATGGAGAGAACACTATATCGTAATATTCATCTGATAAGGAATCTTTTTCTGGTTTGGCAAGCAGTAATTTAAAACCATCACCATTTATAAAGCCTCTGTCTCTGTATGTAATACTGTCAGCTTTTGTTTCTATGTATAGATATAGATGTGTTGGTGTGTATGCAATACGATATGTTACACCAATAGAATCTGTATCAAGATTGTCGAAACGATAAAAATGATTAAATTTTTTTTCTTGAAGATTTGTTAATTCTTCATCTAACTTACCATCTACGAAAGGAGTAAATTTTAAGAAACTAATTTTATCAGGCATTAAATTCTGCCCAAGTCCGATTTGGGTAATTATTAATAGAAAAAAAAGGATTTTTGCTTTCAATATAGTATTACATTTATTTTATTGGAAGTTGCATTATATTATTGAATTCTCCGAGTTTTTTTACAATGACGGCTAACGTGCCGGGGCTTGCCGAAGGTGTGGAATTAGGATTGTGTCCGCCCGGCCCCGAAGTTGAATTTATAATTAAAAGTTGATGTTACAAATAGGAGTTAGGCGAAGTTTGTCCAGCCCGGAACTGAAGTTTGGCTTTTTTTGTTGAAGTTTGCTTGTCCAGCCCCACTTGCTGCAATACCAATGTTAGCGGTAGTGCTTAGTGTAGTCGTGCAATAATAGTTTGTCGTCATTTTTTTGTAGCTTTTGGTTTTAGTGTGTCGACATATTTGAAACTCTTCTGAAAATAAACCTTTAGCGTCTTTGTCTCCTTAAGAATTTTGTCGGGTACTTCAACATACTCTTTTAAAACTGTCCCGTGGGCTTTACATAACGATGTCTTAAACTTATTTATAAAGGTCTCACGTTCGTCTGCGGATAATCTCAAGCCTAACTTACCGTCTTTGTCAAGGAAAGAGAACATGTGTCCGTTGTGAGAAGTATAGGGCATGGTCGCACCTTTAAACTCAACTTTGGGAACTGTCTCAATTAGCTTTTTATACAATTCGATTGTCTCGGGAGGAATGCTATTGCTTTTTTTTGTTGCCATATCGTTTAAATGTTATGGTCGTCCAACATTACCGCTAACGGGCGGGGCTTGCCAAAGTCTTGCAGGGCTGGAATTAGTTGCTGTGTCCGCCCGGAACCGCTGCCGATTAAAGATATAAAAGTACAGGTTAACAAACAAAAGCTCAATAATGTATGTCCAGCCCAGATGAAGCACAACAGCGATAAAATGCCCAATTGCTCCAATGTCCAGCCAGCCTTGCAGCAAACCCAATGTTCTAGCAACACCTGCGGTGGGCTACCCTCTCATTTTCAAAACCTTTCTCCCATTTTATAAAGTCATTTTTGTGGTTCACCATAAATATACAAAAATGCAAATGAATGAAATTTCTACAAAATTATTAAATGATGATGCGGTTGGCTGGATTGAAAAACTGCGCCATGCAATGATCATTACCGACAAAGGAAAAGGAACTGTAAAAAGTTATGTAGCGGAGATGATCTTGTTGTTTAAATATTATAACAACAAAGTTGTCGCAGATATTGTGCAGGCAGATATTGAACAGTATTTGCTCTACATAAAATCGGTACATAAAGTGGGAAGAGCAAAGTGCCGCAGTGTGGCGAGTGCTTGTGCTTTTTTTTATAAGCAAGTTATTAAAATGCCTTATGTATTGCCGAGTGCTTTGTATCCTCAAAAACAATTTATCCTGCCCAATATTATGAGCCAGCAGGAAGTAAAAAAACTTTTTGCTGCGCCGCTTTCTTTAAAAGAATACTGTGTGATTGGTTTATTGTATGGTAGTGGCCTTCGCATAAGTGAAGTAACTGCTCTGCGGATTGCTGACATTGACAGCAGTGCCAGGAGAATAAAAATAGTGCAGGCAAAAGGCGGTAAAGACCGTTACACTTTACTGGGGGCAACTCTTCTTGAAAAATTAAGAGCCTATTATGTTGCCGCAAACCGGCCGCAAGAGTTTTTATTTACCAGCGCACAAACTGGTAAGGCCTTTCACCCACGCAGCATGCAGCTTGTTGTAACAGGTGCTATGAACAAAGCTGGCTTTACAAAACAACATTATACAGCACATACTTTGCGCCATAGTTTTGCTACGCACATGCTCGATAATGGCAGCAACATTCATGTAATAAAAACCCTGCTTGGGCATAGCCAACTTTCTACCACCATGATTTATTTGCACCTGCAACAGCATACGCAGTATGGCATTGTATCTCCCATGGATAAACTCTTGGGAGGTAGCCATGCAACAACAATCACTTCCTGACATCAGGCAGTTGTTGCAGCAAAAGATATTTGGCCACCCCTGCGTACATCAGTTTAATCCTTACAGTCGTGCTGTATTTAATCGCTTGCGCATTTGCCACACGGCAGGCATTGGTGTACATCATGTAAAATGTAATAGCAATACTTGTAATCATCAGCAATATCAATACCATAGTTGCGGAGATCGGCATTGCCCTAACTGTGGCGGAATGAAAAAAGAACAATGGTTACAGGATCGTATGAGTGAGCTGCTGCCCACCTCTTACTACCATTTAGTCTTTACGATACCGCAGGAGTTGCGTTCATTGGTGATGGGCAACAGGACTGTATTATTTAATTTATTATTTGATGCCAGCCACCATACCATTAATGTTTTAAGTGCTGATAAACGCTGGCTGGGTGCGAAGCCTGGCATTGTAAGCATACTGCATACTAATGGACAGGACTTAAGTTTTCATCCACATATTCACTCTATTGTAAGCGGCGGTGGCATTGACGTTGCTGGCTTGTGGGTAAAAGAAAAAAGAATCAGTAGTAACTTTTTATTTCCAAAACAGTTGATGGAGAAAACATACAAAGATTATTTTTTAAAAAGGCTAACTACATTATTAAAACAACAAAAAATAAAACCAACAGGTTTAACTGCTTTAGAAAATACGATCGCACATTTATCAACCATCCGGTGGAATGTACATGCCAAAGCGCCCTTTGGCGGCCCGGCACAAATACTCGAATACCTGGGCAGATATACGCACAAAACAGCCATCACAGCGCATCGCATCACAGAAATTACAGGGGAAAGTATTAGTTTTTCTTACAAAGATTACAAGGATAACCACAAGAAAAAAATGATGACGCTCTCACATGCAGAATTTGCCCGGCGATTTGAGCAGCACATTTTACCCAAGCAATTTGTGAAAATAAGGCACGGAGGTTATCTTTCTCATAACGGAAAGCATAAACGCATTGCAGCCATTTTGCAGCAATTGAATTTACCCCGTGCTATGCCAAAAGTAATCATCCCATTTAGCCTGCAAATGCTGCAACGCACTGGCGAAGATTACAGCATTTGCCCAAAATGCGGAACAGGAAAGATGGAACGAATCGCTAGCTTTCTCATGCACAACGGCAGCCTTGTAAATGTAAAAGACCTTAGCCGCAGCCGCACCAAAAACAAAGCATCACCACCGATTAGAAAAAAAAGTGTAACAGTCAAATGACAAAACAATTTTATCAATCGTTTAAAAATAAGCAACCACTACTCTTTGTGGGTAGGGGATTTTGTGTGCAGCAAGTAACGGCAACTGCAGCAGAAGCGTATTTAAAAATAAACATCTGTTTGTATGAAAAGGTTTTGACTAGAAAATATCGGCTACAAAACCACCTATAGCCCGGTGTCGTAGAACAGTGTATAGGCAAAAGCCCCAGTCTCTGACGGACTGGGGCTTTTTATTTCTATTTTTAAAAGTTTGAGGTCGGGGGCTTGTCGCCTATACTACTAAATGTTGGGCGTTCGTTTTTTGCTGTCAATTTTTGTCTTCGCTTATTTCTATAAGTGTCCACTCATTATTGCGAACATTATATTTTATATCTTTCTGACTATCGCTAACTCTTCTATTAATTAACACTTCGCTGTCGTTAAGCCACTCAACAGCAGTTATACCTCCTTCATATGTCCCAAACCCTTCGGAAAGTTCAAAGTCTGTATACCATTTTGATTTTTTATTCGTAAAGCCAAGAATGAAACGATCGTCTGATCCGAGAAGATTAGTTTTGTCACCTTTTGACCAAGAATAGATAATAGCATTTGTTTTTTTGTCGGGAGAAAGTTTTTCGAGATAAATATGTGTCGGAAAGTTTACGTTAGTTGATTTGTCTGAGCAACCGCAAATGAATTGTCCGAGAAAAGAAAGAATTATTAGTGTGGTAGTTTTCATCTCTTAAATTTGAAAACGGGTTACAATTAAAATGACAGCCAACTCATAAATATACGCAACTCTTGTACTTTAATAAATTAAATCTCACTGTTTTTGGGCACAAAATTTTTAAAAGCTCAGTAATGCTTAAAAAGTACAAGAGTGCGACGCCACCGCAGCCAAATAGCATTACCAATGCCCGGCCCAAAATAAAAAATAAAACCGCAGGTTTAATACTCCATCTTTTTTAACGCAGGTGCTTTAAACCATGTAATTACCACTACAAGCAACGTCATAAAGCCGCCGAAAATTACAGAAGGCACCAGGCCAAATGCACGGGAGGCAAAACCACTTTCAAACTGGCCCAGCTCGTTACTGCTGTTGATGAACATGGAGTTTACCGAGGAAACCCTGCCCCGCATTTCGTCGGGGGTGGTGAGTTGTAAAATGGTGCCACGTACCATTACACTTATACCATCGCAAATGCCGCTGCACAGCAATGCAATAAACGAAATAAAATAAACACTGGAAAGGCCAAACGCAATAATGCAAATACCAAAACCTGCAACGGCCAGCAGCATTGTTTTGCCCTGCTTTTTTTTCATGGGAAAAAGTGTGAGTAAAACAATAACGGTAATAGAACCAATATCGGATGCTGCAGTAAGCCAGCCGAAACCAATGGGGCCGGTGTGTAAAATTTTTTCGCTGAATTCGGGTATTAATGCAACGGCGCCACCAAATAACACTGCAAATAAATCGAGTGATATGGCACCCATCATAATTTTATTGTGGTACACAAAACGTAATCCTTCTTTTACACTGTTCCATGCGCTGATATCTTTTTGTACATTTAAAATGGGCTTTCTTTTTATAAAAGATAAAATGGTTGCAGCAGTTACAATATAAATGAGCACAATGATAAAAGTATTGTTTACGCCAATGCCTGCAATTAAAAAACCTGCACTGGCGTGGCCAACAATTGAACCAATAAGCCATGTGGAAGAACTGATGTATGCAGCAAAGGGTAAAATATTTCGTGGTACTAATTGTGCAATGATAGCATTGGAAACCGGGCCGGCAAATGCCCTTATAATTCCGGTTAAAAAAATGATGGCGTAAAAACAATATTCTAACCAGTGCTTGCTTATTTTTTGTTGTGCAGCGGGTAAAGTGCAAATTATTAACAGCACTACGCAAAAGGAATAAGCAATCATTCCTTTTAATAAAAGGGTTCTTTTTTCTGATTTATCAATTACATGACCAGCGTATAATGCCAGTGAAAAAACCGGTATAAATTCTGACAGGCCTACTAAACCAATGGCAAATGAACTTTGAGTGAGCTGAAATAATTCGTAGGCCACTACTGTGCCTACCATGCGTAAAGCCATGATGTAAACAAAACGGCAGATAATGTATAAACGGAATTCTTTTTCTTTAAGCGGGGAGAGTGCAGTTTTGTTGAATGATAAATTCATTATTGCGAAGGTGCAATTTTTTTTTGAGGATTGAATGTGTTTTTTACCGGGTGAATCACCCTTTGGGGGTGACTCACCCGGTAAAAAAGAGGCTAAGGTAAACTTATATAATGCTGCCCATCTTCATACTCTTTATCTAAAGCATCAATCACAGTTTTTAAATGCAAATCATTGCCTAAAAAATCGGCATTGGACGCATCAACAAAAAGTGTTTTAATATTATGCTGTTTGATGTACTGGGTATAAGTTTCCTGTAAAGAAAAAAGATAATCGTTAGGTATAGATTGCTCGTAACCACGATTGCGTTTTTTTATATTTTCCTGCAGTTTGTTTACAGGGCTGTGCAGGTAAATGACAATATCGGGCTGCACTATTTGCGGATTAATGATGTCGAATAATTTTTGGTAAAGGCGAAATTCTTCATCGGCCAGCGTAACTTTTGCAAACAACAGGCATTTGGTAAAAAGATAATCGGAGATGGTAATGTTTTGAAACATATCTTTTGTCTGCAACAAATCTTTTAATTGTTTATAGCGTTCTGCCATAAAAAAAAGCTCCAGCGGAAAAGCATACTGCTGCTGGTTTTCGTAAAATTTTGGTAAAAAGGGGTTGTCTGCAAATTCTTCTAAAATTAAACGGGCATTAAAATGTTTGCTCAGTAAATGTGCAAGAGTGGTTTTGCCGGCGCCAATATTTCCTTCGATAGTAACAAAATTATACTTCATACAAATAATGTGCAAATATACCAACGGGCAAATATGCAAATGGAAGCTGCAAAATAAATGGAATAGTTTCTTTTGGCGTTAAATTTTATTCACAGTTAAATTATCGGGGCAGTTTCTTAATAATTGGTGGATAGTTTGGGTAAGCACAGGATGTTTAAAGTTAGGGGAGAGCTGATTAAGCGGTACTAAAACAAAATTGCGGTTTTGCAATTGCGGATGAGGTACTGTTAAATTTGCAGTGGAGATAATTTCTTTATTGAAAAAAATGATATCGATATCAATTATCCGTGGATCGTTTTTTTTACTTCTTATCCTGCCCATTATTTTTTCTAAGGTAAGAATGGATTGCATTGTTTGCAATGCAGTAAGTTTTGTTTGCACAATAATTACCTGGTTTAAAAAATCGGGCTGGTTGGTATTGCCCCATGCGGCAGTGCTGTATAAATCAGACTGACGGATAATTTTTCCAATTTGTTGCTGAATATTTTTTTTTGCATATAACAGTTGCTGCCTGCTGTTACCCATATTACTGCCTAACAAAAGATAAGTTGTATTCATTTAACAGAAAATAAACGTTGATCGAAAATAAATGGTTTACTGCTTATTATTTTAACCTTTTTAAAATCGGTATGTTTTGGGTTAATTAAATAATTGTGTTCTTCTGTTATAACTGCCGATGGTACTTTTAACACCAGTGAATTTTTATTTTTACAAAATTCACTGCCAATAAAATTGGTGTAGCCCTCATCATCCCGCCAGTTTTGTTTTAACTTTTGCGCCGTTACAGAAGAAATGGTAACAGTATCGGGCACATTAATTTGCAGTAAATGAAAATTTAATTTTACTTCGGTAAGTATAATATTAACCAGCATTTCCAGTGTACATAAAGAAATATGTTCGGAAGTGTAGAGCATAGAAATACCCGAAGTGTTCCACCTTGCACCTCTTATGCTGGCGCCATAGCCCGAAATATCATCTTTGTATAAGGAGTTACAAATGCGGTAAACAATCATGCAAATAAACCGTGTTGAATTCTGTGTAATTGAGTGATAACTTTTTCTATGCCTTCTGTGGTGGTTAGGGATTCAAAAGATAAATTGCCTTCCAGGCTGTAAGGTTTTCTTTTTATCCAGGAATAAAAAGTATCAAAACTGCCAAAAGTAATTTTACCCATTTCGATAACTTTTGCAATTTGTACAGCCCGTTGTGCATTAATGGGTGCAAACACCCCATTGTTTTTTGCATAGCGTTGCAACGTGCGTTCGCTTACATGCAGTATGGCGGCCCACTCTGCTTGGGTAAAAGCAACTTTATCTGCAATTTTTTTAAATTCGTTGTAAGTAAAATCTTTAACAGCCGCTACTACTTTTACACTGCGGTAATAGGGCGCAACTGGTTCTTCTGTTTTGCTTAAAACTTCGGCAGCTTTATAGCCAACCGGTTTCTTTTTAGCTGTGATCTTTTTCATATTCCGACATTTGACACCCAAATATACGACATCTGTCGGGGAATGCAAATTTTTTAAAATGCTTTTTTACCGATAGTTTTGCGGCTTAATTAATTTAGAAGATGCAAAAGTACAGCCAGGTAAGGGCAATGTTGGCCATTACAAAAGCAAGCTTAAGGTCAATTTTCCGCAGCCCGTCTGCAGTTATATTCAGTTTTGTTTTTCCATTTATATTTATTTTGGTTTTTGGTTTTATTGGTAACAATAGCGGCTCACCGGTTTATAAAATTGTAATAGATAAAAACAGCGACACTTCCAACGCACTTCTCGATTCTATAAAAACAAGCAACCGCTTTAAAATTGTGCAATTCAATTCAGAAAAAGAATTAAACACCAATTTAGTTAAAGGAAAAATTGCAGCAATAGTAAAGATTACTAAAACCGGTAAAGAATTTCCTGCTTACGAGTATTCCATTTCAACCACCAATGCCAGCGATGATAAATGGCCCCAGGTTTTGCCAATATTAAATACAATAACCAATAAAATAAATGATGCCAAATTTGTAAACCGGCCATCGTATGCGGCGCAGGATAAAATAAACCCTGTAAACAGAGAAGAAGTAAGAGAATATAAAACTATTGATTTTATATTGCCGGGGCAATTAGGTTTTTCTTTATTAAGCTCCGGTGTTTTTGGTGTAGCTTTTATGTTTTTTAATTTGAGAAATACACTTGTACTAAAAAGATTTTTTGCCACACCAATTACCAGAACTTATATAGTTTTAGGCGAAGGTTTTGCAAGGGTAATTTTTCAAATGCTTACTGCTATTGTAATAATTTTAGCAGGTTATTTTTTGTTTGAATTTACATTGGTTAAGGGTTGGCAAACTTTACTGGAAATGCTTGTGTTAAGCTTTTTGGGGTTATTAGTTTTTATGGGCTTTGGTTTTATTGTAAGCGGCCTTGCAAAAAGCGACAGTGCCATTCCTCCTTTTGCAAACCTTATTACATTGCCTCAGTTTTTATTGGGAGGAACATTTTTTTCTGTAGAAGCTTTTCCTAAATGGCTGCAACCAATTTCAAAAGCATTACCACTTACTTATTTAAATACTGCTATGAGGGCTGTAGCTTTTGAAGGACAAAATTTATGGGATGTAAGAAATGAAATAGGGATTTTAATATTATGGGGAGCAATAGTATATGCTGTTGCAATTAAAGTTTTTAAATGGGAGTAAACACATGAAATATTTTAAATTTTTACTGATAAACATTATTGCTTTTTCTTTGTTGTTCTTTTTGTTTTCTTTATTATTTCCATCGCAGGTGGTTACATCAAAAACAGTTTCCATAAATGAAAGTAAACGAGCTGTAATTGAAAAACTAAATAATACCGGTGATTGGAAAACGTGGAACGGATTTGTTAAAGAAGGTGTTGTTAAAAATAATACGCTTAACAACAGTGATACTATGTTTTTTTATTCGGTAACAAATAACAGGGAAATGATTTCAAACTTTATCATTTATGCTGAACCAACAAATTCTGTTTTGATAAACTGGGCAGTTATTCAAAAATTACCCTGGTATAAACCCTGGAAAAAATTCAGCGCTATGGTTTTAAGTAAAAACGTAGCAGCTGTTATGGACACTTCTCTTACTAATTTAAAAATGCAAATAGAAGCCGGTAAATAATAAACAGGCTTGTCAAACCCTTGGAGGGTTGTGTAATACCTTATGATTTTAAAATTTTTCTGCACCCTCCAAGGGTTTTGAATATTTAAACTTACTGCGGAAAACTAATTTTGCCCATAGTAACTGCCGGCATTCCTGTAATACCTTTTTGCAGATAATCGCTATCGCCACAAATACATTCGTTGGCCAGTACTGCAAACAGTACGGCTTCTTTAGCATCGGGGTTTATGTTTAATGCAGTGGTAGTATCAAAACTAAAATTTGGCAGTGCTTTTTTTAAATGCAGCATCAGTAAAGGGTTGTGCATACCACCGCCGCTCGAAAAAACTTTGCACGGATTGTTTTTATCTCTTGTTTTTAAAACAGCATCGGTAATAGTATCTGCCGAAAATTTATTTAAAGTTGCCATTGTATCTTCAACAGAAATATTTTGTGTAAATGTTTTTTCTTTACCTTTTTGCAGATAATCTAAATTAAATAATTCGGGGCCGGTGGTTTTTGGAAAAGGCTTTGCAAAAAAATCGTTGTCTTTTAATGCTTGCAATAAATCAGTATTAATTTTTCCTTGTAAAGCGACTGCGGCATTTTCATCAAAATATTTTCCGGCAAATTGTTGTTGCATATAAGCGTCCATCAGGGTATTGCCCGGGCCGGTATCGGTACTAAAAATTGCAGCACTGTCCATACTGCCCGGTAAAAAAGTAAAATTAGCAATGCCGCCAATGTTTAATAAAATCCTGTCTTCGCCGGCTTTGCCAAAAATTAAATAATCGCCGTACACAGCCAATGGTGCACCTTCGCCACCGGCGGCAATATGTTTTTGCCTGAAATCGCTTATGGTAATAATGCCTGTTGCCACTGCTAAATGATCGCCATCACCAATTTGTAAAGTAGCGTTGCCAAATTTATTTTGCCCATGCAAAATTTTTGGTGCATGGTAAATTGTTTGGCCGTGGCTGGCAATTAAATCAACCTCTTCATTTTTTATGTTCCATTTTTTTAAAAGCGCATTAATTATTGTTGCATGTTGTAATGCAACCCATGGATTTAATAAAGTAAGCTTTTCTAAATCAACTTCTTTTTTACTGAAAACATTTTTTATTTCATTTTTAAAATCATCGCCAAATGCAATTGTTTCAAATTGAATTAAATCAAGCTTTGTTTGTAAACCATTCGACGAAACATTACACAGTGCAATATCCAGCCCGTCTAACGAAGTGCCGCTCATTAAACCAATAATTTTTCGTGCAGGTTTATTAGCAATGCTGTAAAGTTTGCCGATATTTTTATTCATAATTGTAAATATAAAGGTAGTAAGTTAATCAGGCGAAAAGCCAGTTTATGCAAACGATTGCAGTTTTTTGCGGCATTATTTATTATTTCTGCAATTTTTTGCAGGTATTTATTTTTATTCTATCTTACGGTCGCTTTAACACACCAACTAACGATGCTTACAATTAAAAGGAGCGTTCTCATCCTGCACAGCAATGGCCTGTTATCATATTCTCTCCATTGCTATTTTGGTTTGGGTTCAATCCGCCACGCTAACAAAACAAAAAAATCTTTTCTTATTAAAAAGTACCAGCATCAAACTATGCATTTACATTAATACAAAAAATTGATGTAATATTCTATAATTAAAAACTGTGCCTGTTAAAATTAGCTTTTACCTTCGCCCTTTTTAAACTGCAATTAAAATTAGTAAACAATTAAAACTGCGATATGAAAAATTACATTTTAAAAAAATTAAGCAAATACAAACTGCTTAGTTTTTTTCTGCTTATGAACCTGTTTGCTGTTACAACAATGGCGCAGGTAAAAATAAGCGGAAAGGTAACGGATGAAAAAGGAAATGGGGTTCCGGGAGCCTCAGTAACAATTAAAAATGATAATGCAGGTGCATTTACCAATGCCGATGGAAGTTATCAAATTATTACAAATTTAAAACCGGGAAAATACACTGTAGTCTTTAGCGGAGTTGGATTAAAAAATGCAGAACAATCTATTACAGTAACTGCAAATGGCGATTACACAGCGAGCACTCAATTATTGGCAGATCCATTAGGGTTAGACGAAGTAATAGTTACAGGCACATCGGCCGGAACAACCAAAAAACAACTGGGAAGTTATA
This sequence comes from uncultured Chitinophagaceae bacterium, assembly GCA_963741535.1. Taxonomy (GTDB): domain Bacteria; phylum Bacteroidota; class Bacteroidia; order Chitinophagales; family Chitinophagaceae; genus Ferruginibacter. The sequence continues at coordinate 497,552 of CAVUIP010000017.1, read as the reverse complement.
TAAGTACGGTAAAAGCTGATCAGCTTACAAAAGGAGCAACAGGTAATGTTCTTGCAGCATTGCAGGGAAAAACTGCCGGTGCACAAATAACACAAAACAGTGGCGATCCTTCCGGAGGAATGTCTGTAAGGTTAAGAGGTATCAGTTCTGTAAACAGCAGCAGCGAACCTTTGTATATAATTGATGGTGTAATTATTAATAATGCAACTAACAGGGTAACAAACACAAGCGGAAACTATGATGGAAATAATTTTGTAGGATCTATTGGGCAAAACCGATTGGCAGATATTAACCCGGCAGATATAGAGAGAATTGAGGTACTTAATGGAGCTGCAGCTGCAGCCATCTACGGGTCAAGGGCAAATGCAGGGGTTGTACAAATATTTACCAAAAGAGGCAGCACTGGCGCTCCCATTATTACTTTTACCTCAAGCGTAATGAGTAGTAAATTACGTAAATCAGTAGAAGTTAACAGATCACCAACCAAATTTGGCGGACCTACAGATGGACCAACAGCACAAACACAGGATATTTTAACACCAGGATTAACTAATACAACTGCAGTAAGCCGTTATGATTATAACGATTATATTTTTAGAACTGCTGTGGGAACAGATAACACAGTTTCTATTGCAGGCGGCAAAGACAAAACAAAATATTACGCATCAGGCTCGTATTTTAATAACGAGGGAATTATAAAAAATACAGATTTCAGAAGATATAGTTTTAGATTAAATTTAGACCAGGCACTTGGAGATAAAGTGAATTTTAATATCGGATTAAATTATATAAACAGTTTGAGTAACGAAAAGCCTGATGGCAATTCTTTTTTCTCACCAATGAATTCTATAAATATCATCGGTAATTTTCATGATTTATTTACCAGGGATGCAGGAGGGAGTATTAAAGCAATCGGAGAAAGGGGAAGGGTTAATCCTGTATCTGTTATTGAAGACATTAAACAACAACAGGAAACTAACAGGCTTATTGCAGGTGTGGGTTTAAAAATAAGACCATTTAGAGGGTTATCTTTTGATTATATGTTAGGCATAGATCAGTATGCACAAAGAGGCCAAACTCTTATACCTCCCTTTGCTTACAATGCAAGTGATGGCTTTTTTGGTGGAGGTGCAGCTTTAGATGCTACAAGAAATGGTTACGCAAGTTCAGCCGCTAATAACTTTTTTCAAATTAATAATGAATTAAATGCTACCTATCAATTTAATATTAATGAGAGTATAGGTTCTACAACACAAGTAGGTTACTCTGTACAATTTGAAAGAAATAATTATGCATTGGTACAGGGAAGGGGATTGGCACCTTTTATTTCAACAGCCAATGCAGCAACAACAGCTTTGCCAAGTGCAGATGAAAGAAGTGAAATTTCTGTTTCTGGTTATTACATTCAGCAAAATTTTAAATTTAAAAATGTTTTCTTTTTATCGGGAGCAGTTAGAGTAGATGGCTCTTCTGTTTATGATAAGAGCCAGCGCAACCAGGTATATACAAAAGCCAGCGGCAGCTATGTAATTAGTGAGCAGGAATTTTGGAAAAAAATGGATTTAAACAAATACTGGAATTATGCTAAACTAAGAGTAGCATATGGACAAAGTGGAAACTTAACAGGAATTGGAGCTTACTCAAGATTTAATTCTTACAGCGGTAATTCATTTGTTAGCAGGGCATCTTTGGTATCAAGCACAGTATTAGCAAATGAATTGGTGAAACCAGAAAGACAAACTGAACTTGAGTTTGGTGTTGAACTGGGGTTTCTTGATGGAAGGGTAAATTTGCAAACTAATATTTATACAAAAAAGGTTAAAGATTTATTACTAAACAGATTTATTGCACCAACAACCGGTTACAGCAGTTACTTAAACAATTTTGGAAGTTTAGAAAATAAAGGATTTGAAATAATGCTTACAGGAAAACCGGTTCAAAATAAAGATATGAATTGGACAGTTACCGGCATATACAATCATAATAGAAATAAAGCAAAAAATATTACACAGGCATTAACACTGTTGGCAACTAACGCAGGGGCGCCTGTTGCTATAATTGAGGGGCAGCCCATTGGTGTATTTTACGGAGCATTCTTTGCTTTAGATGGCAGCAGTAATTTAGTTAAGAACGCTTCCGGTTTTCCACAAGGCGAAAGAGGAGTACAAACTGGTCCATTAACTTATAATGTAACGAGAGATGCTAATGGCCTGCCTGTAACCGCTAATCCATTACTTCGTAAAGTAATCGGAGATCCTAATCCAGATTATACGGCTACGTTAGTAAATGAATTCACTTATAAAAAAGCAAGTTTAAGAATACAGCTTGATGCAGTAAAAGGAGTAGATGTTTTTAATGCAGACTGGAGAACAAGGCAGGGTGTTGGTAATGGAAAAGAAGCAGAGAAAGAACAAACAGGAGTTTATCCACGTGGTTATATAAACAGTTTTTATGCCACTGTAGAGCAATGGCGTATTGATGATGGTTCTTTTGTTAAGTTAAGAGAAATATCATTGAGTTATTCGTTCGGTAAAGTAAAATGGTTTAAGGATATTACTGCAAGTATAGCCGGAAGAAATTTAAAAAGCTGGGATAAGTATAAAGGGTACGATCCTGAAGTTAATGCTGGCGGCCAAAGCACTATTCTTCGTGGAATTGATTTTGGTTCTGTTCCAATTCCAAAAACATTTAGTGTTGGTATTTCTGCTAAATTCTAAAATTTATAAAAAAATAATTATGAAAAAATATAAAATAAATATTGTAGCTGTGGTATTGCTGTTAGTGGCAACAATTTTACAAGTAAGCTGTAAAAAAGATTATGCCGACCCATCAAGGGCAACAGAAGAGCAGGCATTAACCACACAAAGAGGACTAACAGCTGTGGTTGTCGGATTGCAAAGAGTATATACTTTAGGCAGAGGGGGAACTTTGTATAATAAAATTACCATAAATGGTTTAACTACAAACGAATTAATAGTGGTTAACCCAGGTAACACAGCCGAAGTGCAATTGGCTGCAGGCGGCACAGGTGTAGATGGCAATAATACAATGCTTACCCAGTTTTGGACAACATGTAATAAAGCCATTTTTGATGCAGATAATGTATTGGCAAATGCACCCAATTTAACAGATAAAAATTATGCCAGCGGATTAATTGCGTATGCTAATATTTTTAAAGCATTATCAATTGCAGATATGGCTCAGTTCTGGGAAAAAGTGCCTGCGGGTATTGGTGCTAATATTACTTTTATAGACAGGGTTGATGGATTTAAAAAAGCAATTACTTTATTAGATGCAGGTTTAGCAGCAATAGCAGCCAATCCTATCAGCGCTTCATTTACTGCCAACGTTCCTGCAGGTATTAATGTTCAAAATACATTGAACGCTTTAAAGGCAAGATATTCTTTATATGCTGGCTTGTATCCGCAGGCGTTAGCAGCAGCTGGCTTAGTTACTCTTGCAACAAAATCTACTTTTAATTTTGATGCCCTTGCTTTAAATCCTGTATTTGAAACTGCAACATCTACCAATAACGTAGTGCAACCAACCGGCGCAACTTTAGGATTAATTCCTGCTTTTGTTCCTGCTGCAACTGATGGCAGAGTTCCATTTTACACAACAGGTGCACCACTATACAGGTTGAATAACTTTTATAACGCAGCGGCAACAGCTATACCCGTATATCTGCCTGGAGAAATTACATTGATTATAGCAGAGTGTTATGCCCGTACAAACGATAGTACTAACAGTAAAACTTTTTTAAACACGGTTATCACAAAAACAGCCGCTGCCGATCCTTATGGCGTTGGGGCAAATCAACCTGCGGTTAATTCGTATGGATCTTATGCAACTTTGTTAGATGAAATTTACAGGCAACGTTGTATTGAAATGTTTTTAAGTGGCAATAAGTTAGAGGATATGCGCCGCTTTGGAAGGCCAAATGCAGAACGTAAACGTAATTTGATGCCTTATCCTACAAGAGAAAGAGACAATAATACCAATACACCACCTAATCCTCCTTTTTAAATTTAGTTTCAGCAGTCCTCATAATAGCAGCCCCGGTTACAGCAATGTAGCTGGGGTTTTTTATTTTGCAAATGCAACGGTATGCAAAAATCAATTGTCAACTTACTGAATATGTTTACATGGAGCAAGAACAACTGCTGGTAAAAGAATGTTTAAAAAATAACCGGGTATCGCAACAGCAACTGTACAACCAGTTTGCCGGAGTAATGCTGGGGGTTTGCTATCGCTATACAAAATCACTTGCCGATGCAGAAGATGTATTGCAGGAAGGATTTATAAGGGTATTTAAAAACTTGCACCAATACAGGTTTGACGGCGAATTGGGAGCCTGGATAAGAAGGATAATGGTTACTACCGCACTGAATTATTTAAAAAGAAATGCCAAATACCAAAATGACCTGGCTTTTGAAAAATTGGATATGCACCCGGTTACAGATGATAACCCCGAAATAAAATTAAATACCAAAGAGCTGGCTTCGTTAATTCAGCAATTGCCTACCGGCTACCAAACTATTTTTAATTTACATGCCGTAGAAGGCTATACGCATGTGGAAATTGGCGAACTGCTGGGCATAACCGACGGCACTTCCCGGAGCCAGTATGCAAGGGCAAGGGCATTAATGATAACGTGGGTAAAAAAATATTATTCAGATAATAAAATGCAGTCGTATGCAAAATAGTGAATTTGAAAAAAAGGTACAGCAAAAAATGGGGGAGTTAAAACTTACTCCTGCAGATGCTGTATGGCAAAAAGTGGAAGCGGAATTGCCAAGAGAAAAAAAACGCCGCTGGATTGTTTTTCTTTTATTGTTTTCCGGATTGGCAGCAGGTTCGTTCCTGTTCATAAATAAAAATAATAAAGAAGATAAAAAAATAATAACAGATAATATTGCAGCAAAGAAAAATGGTTTAGAAAATTCAATTGTTACAGGTTCTAAAGATTCCAGCAGCGAAAAATCTGTTAACAATACCATTGTTGCTAAAAAAAATGAAGTGTTTATTAACACACCAAAAGATAACGGCAAACAAAATTTAAAATCATTATCTTTAAAAATAAAAATTACCAAAGGGGATATTTTAGATATTAGAAATACACCAGTACCAGATTTGGCAACAGCAAATAATAATCGCTTAAAACTAATAGGTAAAACAAATTTTTTAATAAAAAATCCTGCACCCACTTCGGCTTCTGAAGAAGTAATTACCAGCAAACCTGCCGAAAATGAAAGCAGTATTACTGTAAATAATATAATTGCTGTTGATACTGTACCGGGCTTAAAAAATAATTTAAAAGATGAAATTGAGAAGCCAGAAATTACAATAAAAGAACTTGAAGCAGCGGCTGGTTTAAAAAAAGATACTACAGTGCCAGTAACCGCTAAAAACGCAGAGAAGAAAAAAATTAATATAAAGTGGCAATATGGAATTTATGCAGCAGCAGGTATTTCTACCGTTAAAAATAATTTGTTTGGTAATGCTCCTGTATTTTTTGATGCTAATGCGAATGCGATTTCTGCTCCTTCGGGTAATCCGCAGGTTAGGATACAGCCAGCCAATCCATCAAAAAGTGCAGCATTTAGTTTTGGTTTGTATGCACAAAAAGTAATTACCGGTAAGTGGAAGTTTACAACCGGATTAAATTATTTGTATCAAAGTAATATAATAAAAACAGGCAGCAGGGTTGATTCGATGGCTAATTACAATTACGATGTTAATAAAAATATTGCTGCTGATTATTATTACAAAGCGGGCAGCACAGCCAGTTATAAAAATAAATTTCATTTAATTGAAATGCCATTTTTATTTCAATATAAACCTTTAAGAAAATCATCGTTATACATTGAGGCCGGACCTTCACTGGCTTATCTGGTAAATTCAAATGCGTTAGTGTACAACAGTAATTCCTCTGCTTATTTTACCGACAGGGAAGTGTTTAATAAAATGTTGCTTTCTTTTAACTCAGGTGCTGGTATTCATGTGGGGCAAAAAACAAAACTTCCATTTTGTATCGGTTTCAATTTTAATTATGGTGTTGTGTCTGTTACTAAAAAAACGGTTGGTAAGCAACACCTGGTAAACTCAATATTGTATTTACGGATCCCATTTAAAAAATAATTTATCACAATGCAACGGTAGTTTAAAACGCATTGTCAACCTTTTAAATAATTTGTTATGAAAAATTTATTCGCCAAAACAATTGCTTTACTTTTTTGTGCAGCATTTTTATTTTTACAGCAGGGTTGTGTAAAAGATACCTGCAGTAAAACATATACCTACACTTATTTTCAGCCGGTGTATAAAACTACTGCCGAAGTAAGGGCTAATATAAAAAGCAATGCACCTAAAGCTGTAACAAACCCCGGTAAAATTTATATCAAGGATAATTACATTTTTTTAAATGAAGTAAATAAAGGCATTCACATAATAGACAATACAAATCCTGCAAGCCCTAAAAATTTTGCTTTCATAGATATCCCCGGTAATGTTGATATTGCTGTAAAAGGCAACATTATGTACGCCGATTTTTATACCGACCTTGTAGCAATGGATATCAGCAATCCTTTAAATGTATCGGTAACAAAGTTTGTAAACGGCGTTTTTCCTGAAAGGTTTTATTATGGCTTTAATGTAGATTCTACTAAAGTGGTTTACGACTGGATTAAAAAAACTGAAACGGTAAATGTTGATTGTAATGATGGGTATGTTACACCTTTTAGAGGTGGGGGAATCTTATTTAATACAATGGATGCAGGATTTATTTCATTTAAATCAAATAGTTCTCCTGTTGGTATCAGCGGCTCCTTAGCAAGGTTTGCTTTGTTGAATGATTATATGTATTCTGTATCCAACGATTCTTTACGTGTTGTAAATGTTTCAACAAATGCTAATCCATTTATCGCAGGCGCCATTAAATTAGGATGGGGAATTGAAACTGTATTTCCTTTTAAAGACAAATTATTTATTGGTTCAAACACAGGTATGTTTATATACAGTGTGCAAAATCCACTTAACCCGGTAAAGCTGGGAGAATTTAATCATGTGCGTACCTGCGACCCTGTAATTGCCGATGATAATTTTGCTTATGTTACTTTACACTCCGGCACAAGGTGTACAGGTTTTACCAATCAGCTAGATGTTTTAAATATCACCAATATACAATCGCCGCAGTTAATAAAATCTTATCCTTTAACCAGCCCACGGGGTTTAAGTAAAGATGGTAACCTGTTATTTATTTGCGATGGCAATGATGGATTGAAAGTATTTGATGCTGCTAATCCTAATTCAATTTCGCTGATAAAACAATTTGTAATTGCCGAGGCTAATGATGTAATAGCGTATAATAAAATTGCAATAGTGGTTGCAAAAGATGGGTTGTATCAGTATGATTATACCAATGCAACTGATATAAAATTACTTTCAAAAATTGCTGTGCAAAATTAGGATGATAAAATATTTATTTATAATAATAATAGTTTTTACCTGCAACTTACAAATTGCTGCACAAAAGAAAAATGCAGCGATTTTTAATTCTTATAATTCGGCAGGTTTTATGGCAGGTAAATTACCGGTTTCATTTACTGCTCAAACCGAAAATGGCATTGCATATAAAAAATGGTTTGCAGGCGCAGGCATAGCCATCGATATGTATTATAAAGAAACGCTGCCATTATTTGCTGCAGTAAAAAAAGAAATTTCTTTAAAAACCAACAGCTTGTTTTTGTATGTAAATGCAGGAAAAAGTATTGTAGCAAAGAATAAAAAAATTGTGGGTACTTTTTCAACTGTTGAAACAAAAGGAGGTTTTTACGCTGATGCAGGCATTGGGTATAAAATAAAAATAGCAAAAACGAGCAGCATCTTTTTTAGCATCGGCAACTCTGTAAAAAATATCAGGCAAATTGAAACAACATCAGATTTTTTTGGGATGCCGGGCATTTCTGATACACACTACAAATTCAGTCGCCTTGTTTTTAGGATGGGTTACCAGTTTTAAGGTTGTATAAATTTTAAATTTCTTTTTACCCCTTCGTACTTACTTCGCTTTAGTGGCGAGTTCGAAAAAATTATTTTAAAACTTTCTTCTGTTAATTCTTCCCATTCGTTTTTAGTAAAATTTAAAATTTCGGGCAGGGGCGAAAAATTAATTTCATTGGTTGGTTTGCTAAAGCGGTTCCAGGGGCAAACATCCTGGCAAATATCGCAGCCAAACATCCAGTTATCAAATTTGCCTTTCATTTTTTCAGGTATCAATGCATCTTTTAATTCAATAGTAAAATAAGAAATGCATTTGCTGCCGTCAATAACTTTATCGGGCAATATAGCTTCGGTAGGGCAGTGGTCAATACATTTTGTGCAGGTACCGCAATAATCTTTTGCAAATGCATCATCATACACTAATTCCAAATCGGTTATTAAAGTTGCAATAAAAAAAAATGAGCCTGATTGTTTATTAATTAAATTTCCATTTTTACCCACCCAGCCCAGGCCACTTTTTTGTGCCCAGCTTCTTTCTAATACCGGGGCGCTGTCAACAAAACCACGGCCATTAATTTCTCCAATATTTTGTTTCATGTATTGAAGCAGGAGCTTCAATTTGCTGCGTATCACTTCATGATAATCTTTTCCAAAAGCATATTTAGAAATTTTTGGAGCATCGGTATTTTGTTGCTGCGCCGGAAAATAATTTATCAATAAAGTAATAACAGATTTTGCGCCGGGTACTAATTTAGAAGGATCAATTCTTAATTCAAAATTATTTTGCATGTACTGCATGCTGCCATTAAAATTTTTATCCAGCCATTGTTCTAATCTTCTGGCATCATCATCTAAGCGTACAGCTTTGGCAATGCCGCAAAAATCAAAACCTAAACTTGCTGCATGGTTTTTAATAAGCCTTGTATTATTTTCTGCAGCGCTCATTAGTCTGGGTTAGTATCTTCTAAATGCAGGCGGTGAAAAAAGCGATGAGCAATTGGCGCAATTAAAATACCGATAGTACTTATAAAAGCTACACCGCTGAATAATGCATACCCCGATGCAAATACTTTGGCAGCATTTGTTAAAACAATTTTCGCATCTATTACAGGCCCCATACCACTCAATATCATTGATGCATTTAACAAACTGTCGTACCAGTCAAATTCCGGTATTGTAAATTTATATCCTAAAATACCAATCAGCAGGCACGCCAGCATTATTGTAATACCAAAAACTGCACTTTTCCAAAGCCTTTGGTGGTAAACATGTTTTGGTGCCAGCCGGGGTTTTTTATTTAGTGCCATGCCATTTCAATTTATATAAAAATACAAAAGCCCTGCAACATTATGCAAGGCTTTATAAACAGTTTTTTTACTTTACGTAAACAGTCTAAAGAGATTGTAAAATTGTTTTTAAAATGCTGTAATTACCATTTTCCGCAGTATGTTGCGAAGGTTGGTTAGAAGTTTAAAAATTTTATATCGTAACCAACAGTGCCAATCAATTCAAAATAACCAAAGTTGTGGTTAACTTTTCCACCGCCGGCTGCCAATGCATTAGTGTAGTTGGCAAAACCAGTTTTTGCTGTACCTTCTAAAAACCATCTCTTTCCAAAATACCAGCGGGCACCGCCTTCGGCACCTACGCAATAACCGGCAATATGAAATTTATTATCAACTCTTTTACCGCTGAGCGTTACATCAGTTTTTGGAATAAGTATTCCGCCACCCATTTTCCATAAGCCTGTAAATAATGCTCTGGTACCATCACTTTTTAAAACATACTGCCTTACATAATTTACCTGGTAAAAGTTGGCGCCATTAGTATGTTCAAATTGCAAATCTGATTTGCTGAATGCTGTGTCTTTATCAAAATAAGTTGAACCAATAGATCCTTTAGCATGAAGTAATTGATTATTGTAAAGAATATACTTTGCATGATCGTAATTTATTTCAATTGCTTTTGTCTGTGTAGTGTTCAGGTAAAAGCCAATGCGGTAATTGTATTGAGGAATACTTATTTCGATTGGTTTTTTTGTAATAGCATCCAAGTCATTTCTGTCGTGGGCTACTGCTTTGTAAATAGTAAAGTCGTGCTTTACACCGTTAACCACATCCCTGAAATGGATAGTACTTTTAGTGTACCATTCAGTGTTGTATCCCCATTGCAGATACATGCCTTTAAACAACTTATTTTTATTTTGCGAAGATGCATACAGAAAATTTACTGTAAGCAAAAACAGTACGGATATTTTTTTCATTGCGGTTTTTGAGCTGCGGCAAAATTAGGGTAAATGATTGTAAAATCTTAATTACCAGTTAAAGCTTCGTCTACAATTTTTTTCAGCTCTTTGTACCTTTCGTTTCTACCCTTACTTTTAAGGTTAAACGCCATTAAAAAGCCAGCGTATTGCTTTTTATTATCTACCCATGGAAAACTGCCAAATAAACCGGGGCTTGTTATCGCATTACTTCTTTGTGATGTAGAGGAGCTATCCATAGTCCATTCTCCAAAACCATAGCCCCAATTGCCTGCTTCGGCAGGTGATGAAATAATTACTGCATCTTTGGGTACACGATTTTTCTGCATTTCAATAATTGACGCTTTGCTTAAAATTTGTTTCTCTTTAAAAATGCCTTCATCCAAAATCATTTGTAAAAAATTAATATAGTCAGCAGCGGTACTCCATGCGCCACCGGCAGGTAAAGCCACTTTGCCATTTTCAAAATCGCTGTTTATCATGTTGCAGGGTTTTGCAATTCGTTCTGCAAATAATGTTTCAAAAGTTTTGCCGCTTATTTTTTCAATAACAGCTCCGGCAATTTGTAAACCGGTATTGCTGTAATGAAAAGTTTTTCCTGCTTCACCCTCCATGGGTTGTTTTGCAATGGCATCCATGGCTTCATCCATACTTTTCATTTCTTTCATTGCAGTCATCGATTCTTTTATCGACCCTGATTTTATGCCAGTTAAATGACTAAGGCATTGCCATATTTTTATATGGCCTTTTTCGTTAGCAGTCATCACAGGTAAAAATTTTCCAATAGTATCTTCTAAACTTAATTTGCCTTCATCAACAAAAGTCATCACTAATGCAGCACTTAACCATTTACTGCAGCTGGCAATTCTTTCTTTACTGTTACTATTAAAATCCTGCATCATTTCACCGGCATCTTTGCCCTGCCTTTTGGCAATAAATTTTCCAATTCTTTTTTGCCGGCTGCTCAAATCATTTTCGGCTTTGCTGTATATCAGTTTCCCATCTTTATAAATTACCAGTACAGCCCTGCCACCAATATCTTTTAAATTGTCAGTTAGCCAATTATCTACCCTTGTAAAATTATATTGAGAAAAGCCTGCCTGTAACAATAGCATAAAAAGCGTAAGCAGACTGAATTTGCGGCAGAAGAAATGAAGTTTGTATGACATATTAGCTGAGATTTGCTCTTGGATTGTAATTTGACATTTAAGTTTAAAATTACGGAGTATGAGTTTACAAAATTTAACCATAAAATCGCAGGAAAGAATTCAGCATGCACAGCAATTGGCATTTAATAATAATAATGCCAATATTGAAACAGAGCATTTGCTGCAATCTTTATTAGATGATGCAGATTCTGCCATTGAATTTTTATTAAAAAAGAATAATGTTAACATCAATTTTGTAGAAACAAAGTTGAAAGAGAGCATAAACAAACTGGCCAAAGTTTCAAGTGGCGAACCTGCACAAAACGTAAGCAGGGATATGAATAATGTGTTGCTGCGTTCATCAAATATTTTAAAACAATTTAATGATGAGTTTGTAGCACCCGAGCATTTATTAATTGCTTTACTGCAGCAAAATGATAACACGGCAAAAATTTTAAAAGATGCCGGCCTTACCGAAAAAGGTTTAATAGCCGCAACTAAAGAATTAAAAAAAGGTTCTACCGTTTCTTCTCAAACAAGCGAAACACAGTTCAATGCTTTAAATAAATATGCTAAAAATTTAATTGAAATGGCCAGGCAGGGCAAGCTTGATCCAGTTATTGGAAGAGATGAGGAAATACGCAGAACATTACACATTTTATCAAGAAGAAGTAAAAACAATCCCATTTTAGTGGGAGAGCCGGGTGTAGGTAAAACCGCTATTGCCGAAGGATTAGCCATGCGTATTGTAAATGGTGATGTACCCGAAAATTTAAAAAGTAAAATAATTTTTGCTTTAGATATGGGGCAGTTAATTGCCGGTGCAAAATATAAAGGCGAGTTTGAAGAAAGATTGAAGAGTGTGGTAAAAGAAGTAAGCAGCAGCGATGGGGAAATTATTTTATTTATTGACGAAATACACACATTAGTTGGCGCAGGCGGTGGCGATGGCGCTATGGACGCTGCCAATATTTTAAAACCTGCTTTGGCAAGAGGAGAGTTGAGGGCAATTGGCGCAACTACTTTAAATGAGTATCAAAAATTTTTTGAAAAAGATAAAGCCCTGGAACGCCGTTTTCAAAAAGTTATGATAGACGAACCTTCGGTAGAAGATGCGGTTTCAATTTTACGTGGCTTAAAGGACCGCTACGAAACTTACCATCATGTGCGTATAAAAGATGAAGCAATTATTGCTGCAGTTGAATTATCGCACCGTTATATTACCGACCGTTTTTTACCCGATAAAGCCATTGATTTAATTGACGAAAGTGCAGCCAAACTTCGTTTGGAAATGAACAGTATGCCCGAAGAGCTGGATAAATTAGAAAGGCAGATTCGGCAATTAGAAATAGAAAGAGAAGCCATAAAAAGAGAAGATGATGCGGTTAAATTAAAAGAACTGAATACAGAAATTGCTAATCTTTCTGTAGAAAGAGATACCTATAAAGCCAAATGGCAGCAGGAAAAAGAGATTGTTGAAAAAATTCAAAATGCCAAAGCTGCAATTGAGCAACTAAAGTTATCTGCAGAAAAAGCAGAAAGGGAAGGTGATTATGGCAAGGTTGCAGAAATTCGCTATGGCAAAGTGCAGGAGCAGGAAAAGATTGTAGAAGATTTAACTAAAGAGCTGGATAGCAGTAGTGAAAAACGAATGCTTAAAGAAGAGGTTGATGCAGAAGATATTGCAGAAAATGTGGCTAAGGCAACAGGAATTCCTGTTACAAAAATGCTGCAGAGCGAAAGGGAAAAATTGCTTTTACTTGAAGAGGAATTGCATAAAAGGGTAGTGGGCCAGGATGAAGCAATTGAAGCAGTATCAGACGCTATACGCAGGAGCAGGGCGGGTTTGCAGGATCCTAAAAAGCCAATCGGTTCTTTTATTTTTCTGGGTACAACCGGTGTTGGTAAAACAGAGCTGGCCAAGGCATTAGCCGATTATTTGTTTGATGATGACGGCATGATGACCCGTATTGACATGAGCGAATACCAGGAAAAACATTCGGTAAGCCGGCTTGTTGGAGCGCCTCCTGGCTATGTTGGTTACGATGAAGGCGGCCAGTTAACAGAGGCTGTAAGGCGAAAACCCTACAGTGTTGTACTGCTTGATGAGATTGAAAAGGCAAATCCTGACGTTTTTAATGTACTTTTGCAAGTATTAGACGATGGAAGGCTTACGGATAATAAAGGACGTATAGTAAATTTTAAAAATACCATCATAATAATGACGAGTAATATGGGTAGCCATATTATTCAGGAAAATTTTGAAAAAGTAACGGAAAAAAACAAGGATGAGGTGGTGGAAAGAACAAAAGACGAGGTGATGGTGTTATTAAGGCAAACCATTCGTCCGGAGTTTTTAAACCGTATTGATGAAGTAATTATGTTTCAACCTTTAATGAAGAAAGAGATTAAAGGCATCATTAAAATTCAGTTAGATAATTTAAGGGAGCTGGTGGCACAAAGCGGTATTAATTTGCAGTTTGGAGATTATGCTTTGGATTATTTGGCAGAAAACGGATACGATCCTCAATTTGGTGCCAGGCCATTAAAAAGGCTGATACAAAAAGAGATAGTGAACCAGTTGAGTAAAAAAATACTTGCCGGAACGATTGATAAAACAAAACCGGTTTTGGTAGATGTATTTGATGGCACAGTGGTTTTTAGAAACGATTTGCATGAGCCGGAAAGAGAAACATCTGCAAAAAAATAATAGTAAAACATTAGATTAATAAAAACAAACTGTTGTTTTTTAACAGCAGTAAAAAGACAAAAGATAAACTATGGCAATGAAAGTAAAAGAGGTGGTGGAAATCATCCCAAGTAAAGACATATTTGTTGGTAACCCCGATGCAACAGTAACCTTAACACAGTTTGGCGATTACGAAAGCGAAGAATGTGCAAAAGCAAATGAAGTAGTAAAAAAATTGTTGGTAGAATTTGAGGGCAGAATAAAATTCAGTTTCCGACATTTTCCCCTTACAAAAATTCACCAGCGCTCTATGAAGGCAGCCGAAGCTTCTCTCGCTGCCGGCCAAATGGGTAAGTTTTGGGAAATGCACAACATACTTTTCGAAAACCGCCGTCAGTTGGGTACAACCAGTTTAAAATTGTATTCTAAAGAAGCTGGTGTAGTTAATAAGCATTTTTTAGATGAATTGATTAACTCAACCTACGGATGGCAAATACGCAACGATTACCAGGACGGTGTAAATAAAGGTGTAAAAGAAATTCCTGCATTTTTTGTAAATGGAGAACAGGTAACTGTAAAGGGATCTTTCGAAAACCTGAGTACTGCAATTGAAGCAGCATTAAAAAAGGTAAAGAAAAAAGCACCTGTAAAACAAAGAGCATAAAATATGTAAAAACCTCAACTGAAAAGTTGGGGTTTTTTGTTAGCTGGTGTTGCTCTCTGATACTGTTAAATTAATCTTCCTGTTCTATTGTGAATTATCATGCTGTTCAATGTAACTTTTGTAACCAACAACCCAAAATATAACCAACATCTTTGTAATAAATAAATTATACAACAATGGAGATTTTGGGTTATGTATTAGCATCGTTGGTAGGTGTGTCGTTAGGTTTAATTGGAAGCGGGGGCTCTATTCTAACTGTACCTATTTTAGTATATGTAATGGGTGTTAACCCTGTGCTGGCTACTGCCTATTCATTATTTATTGTTGGTTTTACTGCATTGGCAGGTGGCATACAAAGTGCTGTTAAAAAACGGGTTGACTTTAAAACTGTTTTTATTTTCGGTATCCCTTCTATTGCTGCTGTATATGCCACCAGAATGTGGTTGATGCCTTTTATTCCCCAGGAAATATTTTCCGCAGGCTCTGTGATTATTACAAAACCAATTGCCTTAATGTTATTGTTTGCAGTGGTAATGATACTGGCATCCATCAGTATGATAAGACCAGGTAAGAATATAGAAATGAATGAAAACGCACCAATGGTATATAATTATCCCATGATTTTATTAGAAGGAGCAGTAGTAGGTTTACTTACAGGATTAGTAGGAGCAGGGGGTGGCTTTTTAATTATTCCGGCATTAGTAATACTTGCCCGCATGCCAATGAAATTAGCCGTAGGTACTTCCTTATTTATTATTGCGGCAAAATCATTAATTGGCTTTACCGGCGATTTACAGGGCAGCCAGGTTATTAATTGGAAATTATTGGGAGTATTCACCACCTTTGCAGTTGTGGGTATTTTTGCAGGTATCCTGTTATCTAAAAAAATATCAGGCGAAAAACTTAAAAAAGCATTTGGATGGTTTGTAATGATAATGGGTATTTATATTATTGTTAAAGAAATATTTTTTCCAACTGCTGGAGGGCATTAACATAAAATTTGAGTAAACAATTTCTTTTTAAATGCAACAAATGTTACCAAAATTGTCTTGAATATTAAACAAATTTGTACAATAAAATAAAAAATAAAATGAACATAGAACAAATATATACCGGATGCCTTGCACAAGGCGCTTATTATATTACCAGCAATGGCGAAGCTGCTATTGTTGATCCGCTCAGGGAAACAGCACCTTATTTAAAAAGGCTGCAAAAAGATGGCGTTAAACTTAAATATATTTTTGAAACGCATTTTCATGCAGACTTTGTAAGCGGCCATGTAGATTTGGCAAAAAGTACCGGAGCAGCAATTGTGTATGGCCCCACCGCAAAACCAGATTTTAAATTTATTGCTGCAAAAGATAATGAAGAATTTAAAATTGGAAATATTACCATTAAAGTATTGCACACACCAGGCCATACTATGGAAAGTACTACCTATCTTTTAAAAAACGAAGAAGGAAAAGACTATTGTATTTTCAGCGGCGATACATTGTTTCTTGGCGATGTTGGCCGGCCCGACCTGGCACAAAAAGCTGCACACATGACGCAGGATGAACTGGCCGGTTTGCTGTACGAGAGTTTGAGTAATAAAATTATGCCGCTGGCAGATGATGTAATTGTTTATCCTGCACACGGCGCCGGTAGTGCCTGCGGTAAAAATATGATGAAGGAAACAGTAGATACTTTGGGCAATCAAAAAAAAATGAACTATGCTTTAAACCAGCCCAACAAGGAAGCTTTTGTAAAAGCAGTTACCGATGGTTTGCTGCCACCTCCTGCATATTTTGGCCTTAATGTAGCCATGAATAAAAAGGGCTATGAAAATTTTGAAACAGTTTTAAACAATGGTATGAGAGCATTAACGCCTGACGAATTTGAAGCAGCAGCAGAAAATACAGAAGCATTAATATTAGATACAAGAGCCAATACTGATTTTTATAAAGGGTTTATTCCTCAATCAGTAAACATCGGGTTAGCAGGCGACTTTGCCCCATGGGTAGGTGCTTTAATTGTTGATGTAAAACAACCTTTGTTATTAGTTACCGACGAAGGCTTTGAAGAAGAAACAGTAACCCGTTTAAGCCGTGTTGGTTTTGATAATGTACTCGGTCATTTAAAAGGCGGCTTTGCTGCATGGCTGGCATCGGGTAAGCAGGCTGATGTAGTAGATAGAATAACTGCAGCTGAATTTGAAAAAAATGTTACTATTGGAGAAGATAAAGTTATTGATGTACGTAAAGAAACGGAATATGCAGCAGAGCATGTGGATGAAGCTTATAACAAGCCGTTAGCAGCAATTAACGAATGGATAAAAGATATAAATCCCGAAGAGCACTTTTTTCTGCATTGTGCCGGTGGTTACCGCAGCATGATGGCAGCATCAATTTTGCAGGCACGTGGTTACAGAAATTTTACAGAAATAGAAGGGGGCTTTGCTGCTATCAGTAAAACAACTCTTCCTAAAACAGATTTTGTGTGCCAGAGCAAGGTGATGAAAACTTAATTTTGTTTACCAACCAGCATATTTGACCTTTATCCGTACGGCCTTATATTTTTCCATTGCCGGGCTTAGTGTAAACCGGCTGCTCAATATCCGTTATGTATGGTGGGTTGAACTTGCTTTTTGGATAACAGCATTTTTTATTTTAACCACAGGCATTTTTAAGTACCGTAAGCAAAGGAAAAGCATAAAAGACAGCGAAAAACATATCGGGCATTATAAGCTGCAAGGGGAAGCCGAAAGTTAAGTGAAGTTTAAGATTTGAAAGATATTTTTCCACTGCATATATGGCTGAATGATGCTATTTTTATTTGTAACCTTTGTTACCAAACAAGCTGCAGTTGTAATTTAAATTTGCTTTTATGAAACAAAAAATTTTTAGCAATTGGAATTTGATGAGGGCTTTAAGATTAGTCATTGGTTTGGCCATAGCAGTACAGGCATTTATTGCCCATGATAAATTATTTATAATTGCAGGATTATTATTTATCGGTATGGCCCTTTTTAATATAGGTTGTTGCGGTGCCGGTGGATGTAATACACCCATTACAAAAAATGATAAACCTGTAAAAGACATAACTTATGAAGAACTGGTTTAAGAAAAATATGCTATACCTTATTGGTGCTGCAGCAGGCGCAATTGCAGGATATTTGTACTGGCAGCAAATTGGATGCTTATCCGGCACCTGCATGATTACATCAAAGCCAATAAACAGTACATTGTATGGTGCATTAATGGGGGCATTACTGTTGGGCATGTTTAAAAAAGAAAATAAAAAGCAAGATTTAAAAGAAGAAGAAAAAATATAGTAATGACGTTTAGCCAAATCATACAATCAGATAAACCGGTGCTGGTAGATTTTTTTGCAGAGTGGTGTGGCCCCTGTAAAATGATGGCGCCCATTCTTAAAGATGTAAAGCAGGAACTGGGCGATGCTGTTACCATTATTAAAGTAGATGTGGATAAAAGTCCGCAGGCAGCCAATGAATACCAGGTACAGGGAGTGCCTACCCTAATATTGTTTAAAAACGGAAAACCATTATGGCGGCAAAGCGGTGTAGTGCCCAAGACGGGCCTGTTAGGAGTAATTAAAAAATTCATCGTATAAAAATTAAAACATGGGATTATTTCAACAATTATTTGGCGGCAGCCAAATAGCAGACTTACAAAGCATAATTGACCAGGGAGCTTTTTTAGTAGATGTAAGAGAACCCGGTGAGTTTGCAGATGGCAGCACAAAGGGGGCTGTAAATATTCCTCTGGGCACTGTGGCATCTCAGCTAAATAAGTTTAAAGGAAAAGAAAATATTATTGTTTTTTGCAGAAGCGGCAACCGCAGCGCACAGGCAAAAACAATACTTGAGCAAAATGGTTTTACAAATGTAATAAACGGCGGCACCTGGCAAAGTGTAAACCAGTTTGTGAAATAATAAACACTATAAAAAAAGTCATAAAATAAAATATAAAAATGAGTTTTATAGAATGGATTAAACAGCCATGGCCCTGGTATGTAGCCGGGCCGCTGATAGGGTTAACAGTTCCAACACTTTTAATAATCGGAAATAAATCTTTTGGTATCAGTTCTTCATTGCGCCATATATGTGCAGCATGTTTACCTGCCAACATTCCTTTTTTTAAATACGACTGGAAAAAAGAAGCCTGGAATTTATTTTTTGTAACCGGTATTTTTTTTGGCGGAATGATAGCTCTTAATTTACTGGCGAATCCCGATGCAATACAAATTAACCCTAAACTGGCAACAGAATTATCGGGTTACGGCATTACCGATTACAGCAGCCTCATGCCTAAACAGATTTTTAACTGGCAGAGTTTAATTTCTGTAAAAGGATTTTTATTAATAGTAGTGGGAGGTTTTATGGTGGGCTTTGGTACAAGATATGCCGGTGGCTGCACCAGCGGCCATGCCATTATGGGTTTATCTACATTGCAATGGCCATCGCTGGTGGCTACCTGCTGTTTTATGGTTGGTGGTTTTATTATGGCCAATCTTATTCTTCCATTTATTCTTTCTCTTTAAAAAAAATTTTTAATGCAAACAACAGAAGTTATAAATACAGATTTTGAAGTACGCTCTCTTGATACAATGTGTGTTAATGAAAGCAAGCTTACACATAAATGGTACCACAATATAAAATACTTAATTGTTGGTTTGGCGTTTGGGATAGTTTTTGTAAAAGCAGAAATTATCAGTTGGTTCCGCATACAGGAAATGTTTCGGCTGCAATCTTTTCACATGTATGGTGTAATAGGGAGTGCAGTGGTGGTAGGT
Organism: uncultured Chitinophagaceae bacterium; assembly: GCA_963741535.1. Lineage (GTDB taxonomy): Bacteria > Bacteroidota > Bacteroidia > Chitinophagales > Chitinophagaceae > Ferruginibacter. Next base: position 477,993 of record CAVUIP010000017.1, on the reverse strand, counting down.
ATGATTTCTGTTTGGCTGATAAAAAAGTTCAACATTAAAACCATTTACGGTGAGCAGATTGAATTTCATAAAAAAACATTTAATAAAGGTCAGGTATATGGAGGATTATTATTTGGCTTAGGCTGGGCCATTACGGGTGCTTGCCCCGGCCCGCTGTTTGCACAAATAGGCACAGGTGCCACAGTTGTTGCAGTAACTTTACTTAGTGCCATTGCAGGCACATGGGTGTACGGATATGTGAGAGAGAAATTACCGCATTAGAATAAAACAGTATCACTAAATTAGTAAGCAATTTTTTAGCTCATTAATTTGATATTTGTATATGGATAATAAAGCAAATTTTGATGCGACTTTTGAACCGGCTTTAGTAAAAGAAATTTACCAGTTTGGTGAGGTAAAACATTTTAAGGAAGGCGACCTGATTATGGATTATGGAAAATATATCCGCATGATGCCAATTATTGTAAAAGGCACCATTAAAGTTTTCAGGATGGATGAAAGCGGTAATGAAATTTTACTGTATTATTTATCCAGCAACGAAAGTTGCAGCATGGCTTACAGTTGTTGTATTGAAGCAAAAAAAAGTGAAGTAAAAGCTATTGCCGAAGAAGATGTAGAATTAATTACCATACCTCATAATAAACTCGACGAATGGCTTTGTAAATACCCCAGCTGGAAAAACTATATCATGCGTAGTTTTAATGAACGCTTTTTAGAATTACTGAAATCAATTGAAAGCATTGCCTTTCATAAATTAGATGAAAGATTAATTGCTTATCTAAAAGAAAAAAAACGCCTGTCCGGTTCCACCGTAATTAAGGCATCGCATTATCTTATTGCCGACGAACTGCATACATCAAGAGTAGTGATATCAAGGCTTTTGAAACAATTAGAAAATGATAAAAAAATTATTTTATACCGTAACGAAATAAAATTAATGAATGAGTTTTAATTAAGAGCCTGTGCAGTTTTATTGTGTTATCAAATTTCTCTTTTGCATCAGGTTGAAAATCGAAATAGTATATTTTGCGAGGAGTTAAGTTTATAAAAAAAGAGACTACAGTGAGTAGCCTCTTAAATCTTGTGACCGCGTTAGGATTCAAACCTAAAACCTTCTGATCCGTAGAAGGATAAAATTCTTTATTCAGCTTTGCTTGGTTTAACTGATTTTAATCTAAAGTATTAGAATTCAATTTGTTGCATGATTATTGCTTTTTTAGCTTTATGGCATTTTATAGCCGTTTAACTGTGGTTTGTTTGCAAATTGTTTGCAAATTTTTGAAGGGAAGGATTTTGTGAAAATGAAAAATTATCAGTTATGTCAACAACATTGTGCATCCTCCTTGATACCTGTAAATCCCAGCTAAACTGACCCCCTTTCGCCATTTCAAATTGACCCCCTAAAAAATGATTTCAAAAAGGTCTTGAAAAAAGCCTGCTAAAGAGTACTAAAAAGTAGATAAAGAACTGCTGTTTGGTAAGACAAAAATAGTGATTAATTTTTGCCCGTTGATTTTATAAAAATGATTCCATTATTGCTGCGTTTCCTTTTTGCTTTTTTCTTAAAGACTCACCATAAAGTTCTATGCGTATGGATTGATGAACGATCCTGTCCAATATAGCATCGGCAAGTGTTTTTTCGCCGATTACTTCATGCCATTTTTTTACGGGTACCTGTGCGGTTATGATGGTGGATCTTTTACCGTGCCGGTCTTCGATTATATCTAAAAGTAAAGCCCTGCTCCCGGCATCGAAGGGTTGTACACCAAAGTCATCTAATATTAAAGCATCCTGCTTTTCTATTTTAGAGAGTTCTTTTAAATGTGCACCATCGGCCTTGGCCATTTTTAAATGCGACATTAGTTTTGCAGTATTGGTATATAAAACTTTATAACCTAACAGGCAGGCCTGCTGGCCGAGGGCCGATGCTAAAAAACTTTTACCTGTTCCGGTGCTGCCGGTAATAAAAAGGTCTTCGCCTTTTTTAATGAACTCCCCCGTTGCTAAACGTTGCACTATGTTTTTATCTAATCCACGCTGTCCGGTGTAATCTAATTGCTCTATACTGGCACTGTAGCGGAAGTTGGCGTTCTTAAGCCCTCGTTGCACACTTCTGTGCTGGCGGTCGTCCCACTCGCTCATGACTAAGTGATGTACCAGTTCGTCATTTGTAAACGGCTGTTCATTTCCGTTAGTTTCCAGTTCAATGCTGGCTTTAAAAGCCTGGTGCATCCCCAATAACCGCATACGGTTCATTTTTTCTAAACTTTCTGTATTCATTTTTTTATTTTGATTAATGATGATGAGTGATAATTGTTTTTATTTTTCCCTTCTGCTTTTATTGATAGTAATCTTCACCACGGATATTATCATGCTGTGGCATACTGTTATCCCCGCCTGTAGGGTTCAGGTCATCTTCTAATGGAATAAAATCTGCTTTTGATTTTAATATGCGTTCTATAATACCAAAGTTGTACACGTTAAAACTATCAGCCCGTTTGCAGGCATTAATAAGCCTTGTTTCCCCTACACGTTTTTTATAATTGATAATACCCTGGCAGGCCCTGTAATTTTTTTCGGGGTACTCATTGCGGGATAATACTTTTTTGATGTAGGCTGCAACGGCTTCTCCAATAAGGGCTGCATCGGCAATAAATTTTTCAGGGTTCCATTCTGTGGGGTATTTATGCCAGGAAGCAAGGTGGTCTTCGTTTTGTATGTATTTGTCTTTACCAAAACAGCGCACATGAACAGCAATAAGTTCATGCTCACTAAAAGCCTCCACCTTTGTACGGTTGTACATCAGCTTAACTTTTTTACCAATAAATTTATAGGGGATACTGTAGTACCGGTGATCTACTGTTACAAAACCTGTTTTACCAACCGTTGCCGTTTTGGTGACCATGGGGTCATAAGGATATTTGTTCAGCGGCTTCAATACATTTTTTTCTAATGCTTCAAACTGTTGCTGCCTGCTGTAATCGCAGCCGGTAAGTAAAGTATTATTGTGGGCTTGTAAATAAATAAGTATATCGGCATTCAGCGTTGCTAAACTGGTATAAACTTTCTCATCTATTTTAGTAAAGATGCTGGTGTAGATTATTTTTACGGCCCCTTCCACCAGCGCCTTGTCTTTAGGCTTGTACACCCTTGCCGGAAAAACATACGTGTTGTAATGGGCTGCAAATGCAGCGAAGCTGTCGTTGAGCTGTGATTCATACCGACCAGCTTTTTTTACTGCTGATTTTAAATTATCAGGCACTATGGCTTCGGGTACGCCGCCATAAAAATGCAGGGCAAGTTCACAGGCCAATATAAAATCTTCTTTCTTTTGCGAAGCAACTGCCGTTACATAAGTAAGCTGGCTGCAGCCCAGGATGGCTACAAATACTTCTACATCCTGCACTTCACCTGTTGTGGTATCTACTATCTGTAAACGCTTACCTGTAAAATCAATAAAGAGCTTATCGCCCACTTTATGCGGCACACGCATAGAGGGTTTACCCATGCCCATGTAAGCGTTTAACCGTACCAGGAAGGCAGAGTGTTTGTATCCTGCAGGGCATTGCCTGATATAATCAGCATACACCATTTGTTTGGTTACACCACGCTTCTTTAACCTTACAGCCAACTCAGGTAACAGGGCTTCTAAATCTATTACACGGCTGTTTACCGTCTTTGGTTTCTCCATTAAAAAAGCGGTGGACAGTTGTCCATCACTCAGTAATTCTACCTGCTCAATGGTAAGGCGCAACTCAATAAATTGTAACAGGTACTTCTTTACCGTATTGCGTGCAATACCTGTTGTTTTACTGATAAATTTACTGCCCCGCCCATCTGCATAAAGCCGTAATACCTGTCTGATCTTAAACATATCAATTGTTTTGTTGGACATAAATTATCTGGTTTGTTTTGTTTAAAACAACCGATAATTACCTTACAAAAACAACTGTTCTTTTACTACTCTTTTTAGGGGGTCAGTTTGAGCCGGTATCAGGGGGTCAGTTTGAAATGGCGCAAGGGGGGTAGTTTGTTTTGGCGGGAGGGGGTCAATTTGAGTGGATTTTCCAGGTTGTGAAGGAATTGAGGCATAGCGTAATTTCATTTCTGGAAAGAAACGTTTCAATATAAATTTGGTTAAGAAGCAAGCACCAGCACAATCTACCTCGCCTTGATTTATTAAGCTTATTGACGGCGTTGGATTAAAAGTAAGATTTGATCTAATCTTATATATGACGTTTGTTAAATCAGTTTCTGATTTGTTTTGCTGTATTAAATGATTTATCCAATTTTCCCCGATCATAAAACTGATTATTTATTTGAGCTTTAAGATTTTTAATATGTTTTTGGGTTAGAGGGAATCTTAGAATAAGATTACACAGCTAAGCAATTTTTAGTTTTTCTTTGATATTTTTCTATCATCCTTTATAATTAAATGTACTGATAATACCTGATTTTAGCGTTATTTTGAGGACTGTTGAATTTGTTTTCAAAAGCTACTTCTTTCATTTTCAATGCAATTCTAAGGGTTGTCCTACCCCGTTTATCCCATTACCATCCACCATTGGATAAATTTTTGCAGTTATTTCCCTCAATACTACTGGTTAAAAATGTGAGGAGGGAAATATGAGCAACAGTGTATATCAAATTAATAAAGGCATCAACAAACCCATTGAGTTTAAGGGGTTGAAAGCACAGTATATCTGGTACCTGGGCGGTGGGCTTGTGGCTTTGTTAATTGTCTTTGCCATCATCTATATCTGCGGCGTAAATGTATTTATTTGCCTTGCCTTAATTGTTTCCCTGTCGACCGCTTTATTTATGTATGTATATAAACTCAGCCGTACTTATGGTGAATTTGGCTTAATGAAAAAGGTTGCCAGAAAAGCAGTACCCAAGGTCATTAAAAGCTATTCAATAGTTCTTTTTAAAAAGCAATTACTTAAATGAAAAACCTGCTTGACATACTACCCGTTTATGGAGTGGAACATGATGCTATTCTTTCAAAGATGGGAGATATTACTGTTGCCTTTAAAGTTCAATTGCCTGAATTATTTACGATGAGTAATGACGACTATGAAGCATTTCACCACTCCTGGATTAAAGCCATAAAAGTATTACCTGTTAATGCTGTACTATACAAACAAGATTGGTTTACAGAAGAAAAATATAAAGCAGACTTTTTAACAGAAGACAACAGTTTTTTAAGCAGAAGCAGCGAACGGTTCTTTAATGAGCGGCCTTACCTTAATCATGAATGTTTTATCATGTTGACAAAGAAACCAGCTAACCGAAAAGCATCGTCGTCAGTGTTTTCAAGTTTACTAAAAAGAACAATAGTGCCTGAAGAAACGCTACAGCTAAAACATTATCAGGACTTCATTAATAATGTTGGCCAGTTTGAAAAAATATTATCTGATAGTGGGTTTATTTCTTTTTCCCGGTTAAATAACTCAGCCCTTATTGACTTAATTGTAAAGTATATTAATTTGCAAACAGGTGAAAATATTGTGAGGGATATTGAGTTTAAAGATGAATGGAAGATAGGAGAAAATTATTGTCAGCTCTACACAATGGCCGACGCTGAATTTGTCCCCGCCTTGTGTGGGTCCCGAATAAACTATGATAAATACTCCACTGATAAAACAAAATTCAGTGTTGGTTTTGCTTCACCTATTGGTCAACTCCTTTCATGCAATCACATTTACAGCCAGTATGTGTTTATTGATGATGTACAGAAGACCATACAGAAATTAGAAAGCAAAAGGTTAAGGTTGCAGTCCTTATCAGCCTACAGCCGGGAAAATTCAATTGCAAAAGATGCTACGGATAATTTTTTAAATGAAGCTATTGGGGAGCAAAGGCTGCCTGTAAAAGCACATTTTAACTTGCTTGCATGGACAGACAATAAAGAAAATTTAAAAGTCATCAGAAACCTTTGCTCATCTGCTCTCACTCAAATGGATGCTACACCCAAGCAAGAGACCGAGGGCGCAGCCCAAATCTTTTGGGCAGGTATACCAGGCAATGCGGCTGATTTTCCTATGAACGACAGTTTGATACTTTCTCGCCACAGGCTTGCTGCTTTTTTAATCTGGAAACCAACTACCGTTCTTCTGTAAGCCCGATAGGAATTCGTTTGGGTGACAGGCTGAGTGGCAAACCTGTTCATGTGGATATTTCAGATGAGCCAATGGATAAGGGCATCTGCACCAATCGGAATAAATTCATCTTGGGGCCATCCGGCAGTGGTAAATCTTTCTTTACTAACCACATGGTAAGGAGCTACTACGAAAAAGGCACACATATTGTACTGGTAGATGTCGGTCATTCCTACAAAGGCTTGTGCGACATGGTGGGTGGCTACTATTTCACTTACTCCGAAACCAAACCAATCAAGTTCAATCCGTTTTACATTGGCGAAGGAGACAATTTAGATACAGAAAAAAAGGAAAGCATAAAAACCCTTTTGCTTGCCCTTTGGAAGAAAGATAATGAAACCTACAACCGCAGCGAATACGTTGCTCTTTCAAATGCCCTGCAATTATATTTTGATAAAGTTGAGAAGGATAAGGAATTATTCCCCTGCTTCGATACGTTTTATGAATTTCTGAAAGATGAATTTGTCGGCATCTTGAAATGTGATAATGTTAAGGATAAAGATTTTGATGTGTCTAATTTTTTGTATGTACTGCGGCCGTATTACAAAGGTGGTGAATTTGATTACCTGCTAAACGCAAAAGAGAATTTGGATTTATTGCAGCAACGGTTTATAGTGTTTGAATTGGATAATATAAAAGATCACCCGATATTTTTTCCAGTGGTAACAATTATTATCATGGAGGTATTCATCAGCAAAATGAGAAAGCTGAAAGGCATCCGCAAAATGATATTAATTGAAGAGGCCTGGAAAGCCATTGCAAAAGAAGGCATGGCAGAATACATTAAGTATCTTTTTAAAACAGTTCGTAAATTTTTTGGAGAAGCTATTGTGGTAACTCAGGACATCGAAGATATCATTTCTTCACCAATAGTTAAACAGGCTATTATTAATAACAGTGACTGTAAAATATTATTAGACCAAAGTAAGTACCAGAATAAGTTTGATTTAATTCAGGAACTATTGGGATTGACAGAAAAAGAAAAGGCTTTGGTATTGAGCTTAAATAAAGCCAACGATCCTACTAAGAAATATAAGGAAGTATTTATTTCTCTTGGTGGAGTATTGAGTAAAGTGTATCGGACTGAAGTTTCACCGGAAGAGTACCTTGCCTATACAACAGAGGAAAAAGAGAAAGTGAAAGTTCAGGCAGCAGCGTTAAAATTCGGCAGCATTGAAAAAGGAATTGCATCATTAACAACTTAAAATATACTTTATGAAGAACACAATCATTAGCCTGTTGTTATTTATTACTGCCTGCAACAATATCCAAACTCAAACTGAATTGAACGGCATCTATATTACTTCTTTCAACAATGAATTTGGTAAAGGAAACGATACATTATCTGTAACCAAAGCAAACGATGGAGAAGGGATTTTTCAAATATCAAAGCATTTAGGGGTGGAAAAAAAATTGGATGGCAAAGAGTTTCCCAGAGAGCTAATTACTGAAACCTGGACATTAGAATATGATGCAGCAAAACAAACTTTGTTTGAATTAAAAACTGGGAAAACACTGTTTGGAATAGTTCTGACAAAACAATACAGTTGGGCAATACCCTGTACAAAAGAATTGCCGACTAAAAAAAGATGAACAAAAATTGTGAAAATGAAAATGTGGAATATGAAAAAGATATTAATTATCACTGGCATCGTTCTATTAATAAGCATTGCGCCATTGCAGCCTATTAATGCACAAATACCAATTGCAGAAATTATTAAAGCAGGGATAAAGAAAGTAATCAAAGCTGTGGATTTAAAAATCCAACGGCTGCAAAATAAAACCATCTGGCTGCAGAATGCACAAAAGACATTAGAAAATAAAATGTCGAAGCTAAAGTTGACAGAAATTAGTGATGGAGCAAAAAGCAAAAGGAACTATACGCTAAATATTTTGATGTTTTGGAGCAAAAAACAAAATGAGCTGTACGCCAAATATTTTGATGAGTTGTGGAAGGTTAAAAATGCCATCAGCTCTTACCAGGCGGTGAGGGATATTATTAAAAAGCAGGTTCAGTTGGTACAGGAATATGCAAAAGCATTCAACCTTTCTAAACAGGACAAGAATTTTACCGCAGATGAGCTTAACTATATGCAAAAAGTATATACTGGCATATTGGATGAAAGTATAAAAAATATTGACCAGATTCAGTTAGTGATTAGCGCCTTTGCCACTCAGATGACAGATGCAAAACGCTTAGAAATAATACATGCTGCCGGGAATAATATTGAACAAAATATTACTGACTTACGGCAATTCAACCAGCAGAACATTACTATAAGTTTACAGCGTTCAAAAGAAAAAAATGATATTGATGTAGTGAAGAAGCTCTACGGATTAGAGTGATAATTTTTTAGTGAAAATGAAAATGAGGGTTATGAAAAAATTATTGATAATATCTATTATGATATTGTGTGCAGAAAACCTATCTGCACAAACCTGGGCCGAATGGTTCCGCCATAAAGCAACTCAAAAAAAATACCTGCTTCAACAGATAGCAGCGCTGCATGTTTATTCAGGCTATTTATCTAAAGGATACTCCATTGCTAAAGATGGACTTAATACAATCAAAAGTATTAAGAATGGTGACTTACTCCAGCATACCAATTACTTCACCTCACTGATAACTGTAAATCCTCAAATTAAGCGATATAAAAAAGTGGCCGACATTATTGCCATGCAGATAAGCATTGCAAAGCAGTCAGGCAATGTCATCAAAGGCTTTAGGAACAATCATCATTTTAAGCTAACAGAAATTAATTATTTACAAGGCGTATATAGTAAACTCCTGTCAGATTGTGCTAAAAACCTTGACGAACTTTTTACGCTTATTACCAATGCAAGCCTGCAAATGAAAGATGATGAACGCATTAAGTCAATAGACAAAATATACCTTGACATGCAGGATAAGCAACAGTTTGTAAGGGCATTCAGTAATAATACAGTAGGCTTGTCTATACAGCGGAGCAATGAAGAAAATGATATATTAATTTCTAAAAAACTAAACGGATTAAAATGAAAAAGTGCATAATGATTATGTGGATTTTGCTGCTTTCTTTGTCTGGCCGGGTGGTGGCACAATCTACCGAAATCCAGCAACTACTGCTGAATGTAGAAAAGCTGGCTCAATTAAAAAAGATACTCAGTAACATGAAAAAGGGTTACGAGATAGTAAGTACAGGCTACAACACAATTAAAGATATTTCAAAAGGGAACTTCAATATTCATCAGACTTTTTTGGATGGCCTGATGCAGGTTAGCCCTACAGTTAAAAAATATAAAAGAATTTCAGAGATTATCACTTATCAAACTCAATTAGTTAAAGAATATAAATCTGCGTTCAGAAGATTCGATGCATCCAATCTGTTCAATGCAAATGAAATAAAGTACATGGATGACGTGTACACAAACCTCTTTAATAAAAGCTTACAAAACTTAGAAGAATTGACAATAGTAATAACCGCAGACAAATTAAGAATGAGTGATGATGAAAGAATAAATGCCATTAACAGGATATACAATGACATAACTGACAAATTGGTTTTCCTGAGAACTTTTAATAAAGAAAACAATGTGCTTGCCATACAAAGAGGCAGGGAGATGGTAGATACCAAAGTATCTAAAAAACTGAATGGATTATAGTGTTAATGCAATTAAATAGTGTGTATGAAAAATGGTGTAAGAGTAGTTGCCTTAATAGCAGTGGCATTATTAATGCCTAATATAATGTTTGCTCAAAACGGAGGTTTTGCAGATGAGATTAAAAGCCTGCACCAGGTATTAGAACAGCTATATACTGAGATGCTGCCCTTATGCAGCAAGCTGATTGGTATTGGCCGTGGTATAGCGGGCTTTGCAGCCACCTGGTATATTGCAAGCCGTGTATGGCGGCATATTGCCAATGCGGAGCCTATAGATTTTTATCCTTTGTTCCGGCCATTTGTGCTGGGCTTTGCTGTAATCATTTTCCCTTCTGTTATTGCAATGATCAATGGCGTGATGAATCCAACAGTTACAGGAACTGCGGCGATGGTAAATGGTTCTAATAAAGCCATTGAGGTACTATTACAAAAGAAAGAAGAAGCTATAAAAAAAACAGATGTATGGAAAATGTATGTCGGCGAAACCGGAAGTGGCGACAGGGATAAATGGTACAAATACACTCATTCAGGCGCAGACGCATCCAACGAAGGAATATTTGAAGGTATAGGAAACGATATAAAATTTGCAATGGCAAAGGCTTCGTACAACTTTCGCAATTCAATTAAACAATGGATGAGTGAAGTGTTGAGGGTTTTTTTTGAAGCAGCTTCACTCTGCATCAATACAATTCGAACGTTTTATTTAATTGTGCTGGCCATATTAGGGCCGCTTGTTTTTGGCATTGCAGTATTTGATGGTTTCCAACATACACTAACTGTTTGGATAGCCCGGTACATCAATATCTTTCTTTGGCTGCCGGTTTCTAATATTTTCGGAAGCATCATTGGTAAGATTCAGGAAAATATGCTGAAGGTAGATATTGCCCAGGTGCAGGATTATGGCGACACTTTCTTTTCACCTACGGATACTGCATACTTAATCTTTATGATTATTGGTATCGTTGGCTATTTCACGGTGCCAAGTGTAGCCAATTATATTGTTCACGCTGGTGGTGGAAATACATTGCTGTATAAGGTGACAAGCTTAACATCAAATAGTTCCAGAAATATTATAAATACAGCTTCGTCAGGTGCCGGTATGGTAGCTGATTCATTTGGCAATGCTAAGTCAAATACATCTGGCAGTATGGCTTCCAATGGAATAAGTGGCGGCTATTTTAAGGAAGGTGGTGGCAATAAATCAAATGGTTACATGAAGGATAAATTATCAGGAAAATCTTAAGCTATGTTTAAAGAAACAAAAAATATTGATTCATCATTCAGGCACATTAAAATATTCACATTTCTTGTTGTAGCAGGTTGCTTTTTACTATGTGGTTTTGTATTGTATAAAAGTTACGAATTGTCTGCAAGGGTGCAGGATAAAATTTACATACTTGCTGGTGATCAGGCTATGGAAGCTTTCGCCTCTAAAAGAAAAGACAATGTATTAGTTGAAGCTAAGAGCCATATCAGTTTATTTCATATCTACTTCTTTACGCTTGACCCGGATGATAAAGTGATAGAAAAAAATATCACAAAGTCTCTGTATATGGCAGATGCTTCAGCAAAAAAGCAATACAATAATTTAAAAGAAACAGGTTATTACTCTAACATTATCGCTGGTAATATAAGTCAGCAAATTTCTATTGATAGCATTACAGTAGATACTAAATCGGAACCTTATTTTTTTCATTGTTATGGCACAGAAAGAATAATCAGACCAAATAGTATAGTCACCCGAAATTTAATTACACAGGGTTATTTAAGAAACGTTTCCCGTTCAGACAATAACCCACATGGTTTTTTGATTGAGCGATGGGAAACGCTGGAAAATAAAGACATTAAAACTGAGAACCGATGAAACTATTTAAAAGAAAAGAAGGCCAGGTAAACATACCTGATAAAGCGGCTACTGGTATTGCAAATGGAATACTAAAATCACAACGCTGGTTTGCAAATACTTTGGAAAGCCTGACCAACAAATGGAAACAAAAGCAGCAATGGATTTTTTTATACACAGTATGTTGCCTTTTTGGTGGACTGAGTATTGCTGCAATTGTAAATTCTTTTAAAGTTCCTGAAACTACTAAGGCAATTATGCCTAAACCGATTACTGTTCCTAAAAATATTTATAAAGAGGACAAGGCTTTTCTTATAACAGAAAACGAATTTCAAAAAGTGCAGGAATATAAGCGTACACATCCCAACCTCATAAACGAAAGGTCGGGTTTATTTGACAGCCTTGTACTTATTGAACAATCATATTATTCACAAAAAAAATAAACCTATGAAAGAGAAACATTCAGCTAAGTTTTTAAGGCAAAGGAAAATGATGCTGGTCTTGCCGGTGTTAATTATTCCATTTGTAACAATGGGATTCTGGGCGTTGGGTGGAGGACAAGGCCAAGCGAAAAACAATCTTGCAGATACTAACAAGGGGCTAAATCTGCAACTGCCCGATGCCAATTTAAAAGATGATAAAAATGCAGACAAGCTTTCATTTTACAATGAGGCAGATGCTGATTCTTTAAAGAGGGATGAACTTTTACGCAATGACCCTTATTACAAAGATTCAATTGCCAACAGAGAGAACACGGTATTTTCTGACACTGGAAATATGTTAAGTACTACTCCAATGTATAGCGGGTTGAACCAATCCCCTTACAATAAAACTGCGGATGCCAATGAGCAACGGATTTATCAAAAGATAAATGAGATCAATAAACAAATTAATCAGCCTGATAATGGTACTCAAAGCAATTTCAATCAGCCTGCCACTAATAACGATAGTAATGAACAGTTTTCAAATGAAGTTGACAGACTGCAGGATATGATGCAGCAGATGAATGGCAGCCCGGAGACAGATCCGGAAATGCAGCAATTAAATGGAACGCTGGAAAAAATATTGGACATACAGCATCCTGACAGAGTAAAGGAAAAACTCAAAGAAAAGTCATTGAAGAGCAAGGAACAAGTTTTTATCGTTACCAAGCAATTTGTGAAAAACAATATTAGTTTGCTTGATACTGGCAAAAGTAAAAGGAATGCTGAAAATAAATTTTTTGGTGTAGAAGAGGATGCAGATTCCGAAGAGCAAAATACTGTTGAGGCCGTAGTTCATCAAACACAAACTTTAGTAAATGGTGCAGTAATAAAAATGCGACTGCTGAATGATATTTATTTAAACGGCACATTGGTTAAGAAAGGCAATTTTGTTTTTGGTATAGCTGAATTAAATGATGAAAGACTTGAAATAAACATTAACTCAATCCGCAACAATAATTCGCTATTTCCAGTTAAACTGGAAGTGTTTGACATGGATGGCCTTCCCGGAATATATATTCCGGGTGCCATTTCAAGAGATGTTGCCAAGCAATCTACAGATAATGGCTTGCAGCTTTTGGAGCTTACTTCAATGGATCCATCATTCAAGGCACAGGCAGCAGCGACCGGTATAAATGCTGCTAAATCTTTACTCAGTAAAAAAGTTAAACAGGTAAAAGTATTAGTGAAGGCAGGCTATAAAGTGCTGCTAAGAGACAAAAGTATTCAACAATAATTATAAACAATTAAAACAAATTTTATGAAACGATTAGTGTGTTTGATTTGTGGTTGCTTGTTAGTTGTTTCGGCAATGGTGCAAACTTCGGCTTTATGTATCTCAACAGATAAAACAACCAGCCTGGTATTTCCATTTTCAGTCCGGCATGTGGACCGGGGTACAAAAGATATATTGGTGCAGCAGGTAAAAGAAGCGGACAATATTTTATTGGTAAAGGCTTCTGCAAAAAACTTTTCAGAAACAAACCTTAGCGTGGTAACAGAAGACGGCAGTGTTTACACTTTTGTAATTAACTACGAAGAAAAACCTGCAATATGGGTTTATAAATTACCAGAGAACAAAAAGGCTACGATGGCTACTTATGCTAATGGCATCCTCGATAACCAGCGAACATTGTGGGGTGTAAGAGACAATAGTTGGAATATAGATGCAGCGGTTATAGGCACCTATATAAAAGATGACATTATTTATTATCAATTGAGAATTAAAAATAACAGCCCAATTAATTATGGTATTGAAGTACTACGTTTTTACATCCGTGATAAGAAGAAAGGAAAACGGACTGCCGTGCAGGAAAATGAATTAAAGCCTTTGCATGTTGCTGGCAATATGGCACAGGTTAAATCCTTCACTCAAAATGTTATTGTTGTAGCCCTGGATAAATTTACTATCCCGGATAAAAAGTTTATGGGCATTCAGATAATGGAAAAGAATGGAGGCAGGCATTTGATGATGAAGCTTAACAACAAAGATATTCTGAAAGCAATACCGTTGCCTGATTTAAAATGAATAACAATCATCCCATATCAGACGAGGTATTAGAACTTGTAAATATAGCTTTATCTAAAGGTGAGCATTGGATGGCCTATAACCAGTCGCTCTATTTTATAGATAAAGAAGATATTCACTTTTTCAAATTGCAAAACGAAGCTAAAGAGTTTGCAAATAATAATTTCAGTGATAGGGATACGTATCATGTCATTTACTTTAATTCGATTATAGACATTTTTAAAGAGATTCCTTATTCAGAAAATACAGAAATAAATATGGTTAATAATTCCGACATAAATGGGTTGTACAATCCTGAGGGCAATGATTTCACACATTCATTAATTGAGCATATAGAACAACAACAATCATTATTATTTAATTCACAATTAAAAACAAACGTTATGAACAACGATAATTTTCAGTATTTGAGTGATAATCTCAAATACATGGGCTTTGGTGAAAATCTGAAAACAGGTTTAGAGAAGAACCTTAATGAAGGCAAAGCAGATTTTCAATTGCATTATAAGGCAGAGATTAATAAAAAGCCTTTTGAAGTGACAATGAATTTCCGTAAGTCTGAAACTACAGACATGTACTTCTTTAATAATTATCATGCTTCACTTGAAAAAGGCAAGGATGAAAAGGCTGAGCAAACTTTTTACCTAAATAAAGGCAAAGGAGTTACAGGGAAGGAAGCGTTCAATCTATTGGATGGCCGGTCAGTGCATAAAGACCTTGTAACAAAAGAAGGTCAGCCATATAAAGCCTGGATGAAGCTTGACTTTGAAAACAAAGACAAGAACAACAATTTTGAAGTAAAACAATTTCATGAAAAGTATGGCTTTGATTTGAAAGCAGCAGTTGAGAAATTCCCCATAACGGATTTGAAAGAACCAGATAAAGAAAAGGCGTTGATGCAATCACTTCAAAAAGGAAATGTGCAATCCGTTACAATTGAAAAAGATGGCAGTAGTCACAAAATGTTTATTGAAGCCGATCCACAATTCAAAAAGGTAAATCTATATGATTCCAATATGAAGCTGGTGGCAAAAGAATCAATAGAGATATACCAATCTGTTGGTAAAACAGAAGCCAGCCTGGCGGTAAAGGAAGAACTAGGAAATGATAAAAAAAAAGAGTTGAAGCAGGAACTTAAACCAGAGAAAGAAAAGGTAGAAAAGAAAAATGATAAAACGCTTTTACCTAAGAAAAGGGAAAGCAGTAAAAAAGGTTTAGGAGTATCTTAACAGAACCCTAAACCCATTTTTCATTTTAAAAATTTGCAAAATGAATATCGAAAATATTTCAGTTTTAATGGGACAGTTGCAATCGTTAGGTTTCGAAAATGCAGGCTATTCATTGTTAAAGCGAATCAGCTTTAAGCCTGAGAATTTTATCCTTTCTCAAAAAATAGAGAAGGCCAAAGACAAGGTAAGCTTTCAACTATTTTTTGAAAAGGATATCAAGCAAGACATTTATGTTTTGTCGTATTATGATGCTATTCTTCAAAAGGAAACGCCATTAATTGATGCTGCCATTAATGGCATTAATACCTCTAACCTAGAAAAATCAATGATAGAAATTGATTGGAAAAATGCTTTCGATTTTGTTGCAAAAAAACAATTGAATTTGGAAGATAAAACAAGCTGGGAAAAAGAACAGAAAGTTGAATCGGTAATAGAAGGTCTTTCGGAGTTAGAAAAATCAGAAGATGGTAAAGTAGTTGCCATAGCGCTTAAACTAAAATATTGGGCTGGTATTTCATACCAGGAGTTGTTTGGTAATATCAGTCCTTTAAAAAACAAGTCCGAAGTAAGCCAGCGGTTTTATGTTTTTGAAGGCCAAACAGGCATATCAGTAGATGAGGCATATCGGTTTTTACAAAATCGTTGGTTGGAAAAACAGATGCAGGCAAAAAGAAAACAAACAGATAGTACAGAAATTAACGAATCAGAAAAAGACAGCCACGCTTCATCAGGAAGCGGACTACTAAAAAAAAACGTTTGAGAAGATCCATGACGGTTAAGCCAAATAAGTCGGTTCTGAATTAAATAATAGGATAGGGATTTCCGACCATTATAAATGGGTGGAAATCCTAAGTGGGAAAATGAAAATATGACTTTTAAAATATGATTTTATGGAGACACTATTTATTCCGAATGAAAACGACTTTAAAAGATGGATTAAAGAAGCTGTGAAAGATTTTCTTCAGGAATTTATGAAAAAGGAATTGAAGGATGAGCAAAATGAGGAAGATCTGCTTAACAGAAAAGAGATTGCAAAGTTTCTGAGAGTATCACTGCCAACTTTGACTGATTGGATAAAAAGGGGGTTACCTTCTCATAAACAAAGAGGGCGGGTTTATTTTGATAAAACAGAAGTGATACAATATATCAAGGAAAATAAAATAGGGCAGTTGAAATTTGCTTCCCGGTTTGAAAGATTGAGGCAGGAAATAGCCTAAAAGAGATACCTGCACTCATGAAGCCTGGCAAATTCCTGTCGGGCCTTTTTGATATTTTATTTTTTAAAGGCTTAAGTTATTTATATAACTTTACATATCAACAGTTCTTTCACTTTTCCGGAAATGTTCGCAAATTAGTTTGAGCAAATCATTGGCTTCATTTTGTTTGCAAATTGTTTGCAAATTTGAAAAAAGCTCAATTATTTAAGCAATTTAAAAAAGTAAAACTTTTGAAAATTCGCAATTAAAAGGTGGCAAAATAATCAAAGTAATTAACTTCTTTTATTAAATCAATCTATTTGCAACAAATTGAAAATCAGGATTCCAGTTGGGATTAAAAAATTAATTATTCCTAAGTTTGGTTGCAGAAAAAAAGAGATTACTTTTGGTAATCTCCTTTGTGACCGCGTTAGGATTCAAACCTAAAACCTTCTGATCCGTAGTCAGATGCTCTATTCAGTTGAGCTACGCAGCCATTTTAAAATCAAGAAACCCAGGATTACTTAAAAAAGTAAATTGGGCTGCAAATATAGCCACAATATCTTTTCTGTCCAAACATTTACAGGCCGGCTAAAAAACTATCGTGGATATAATCTACCACATTCACCAGATTTTTGCTTTCTTCATACACTTTTAACTGCCTGTCGGCGCCGGTGCCCTGCTCAATCATTTTATGCACATTGTTTACTGCGTGGCGGCTGCCTAAATGCGGCACCACATCATCAATAAAATCCAGTAATTCGTACAGTAAAACCCTGGTATTTACCTCACTTTCTTTGCCAAAATCGATAAGGCTGCCATCAATGCCATACCTGCCGGCCCGCCATTTATTTTCATTTAGTAAAGCCCGGCTGTACATCATAAAGTTCAGGTTTTGGCTGCGGAGCTTGTAAAGCTTGGCGCAAATACCCTGAAAAAGTGCGGCAATGGAAATAGTTTCCTGCACCGTCATAGGGATATCGCAAATCCGAAACTCCACGGTATTAAAGAAAGGATGCACCCTTAAATCCCACCATATCTTTTTAGCATTATCTATACAATTAGTTTTTATTAAAAGCTTTACATAATTGTCGTAAGCTTCTATACTTTCAAAAAAATCGGGTATGCCCGTACGGGGAAATTTGTCAAATACTTTTGTACGAAAAGATTTATACCCGGTTAACCTGCCTTCCCAAAAAGGGGAGTTGGTGCTTAGTGCATAAATGTGGGGTAAAAAATAACGGGCACTGTTGGCAATGTGTATCGCCATTTCCCTTGTTTCCATACCAACGTGTACGTGTAGCCCAAAAATTAAATTGCTACGGGCTGCTTCCTGTAATTCGTTTACTATTTCATTGTACCGGGCATGTTCTGTAATTAACTGGCTTTCCCAATGGCTGAAGGGGTGTGTGCCCGATGCACCAACCCATAAACCCAATTCGCCTGCAATACCGCTTATGGTTTTACGCAATGTACTTACATCCATAAAAGCTTCATCTACATCATTGCAAATATCTGTGCCCACTTCCACCACGGCCTGGTGCATCTCTGCTTTTACTTTGTCTTTAATAACTTTTTGGCCTTCCTGAACAATTTTTTGTTCATGGCTTTTCAGTTCCCTTGTTATGGGGTCAATCACCATATATTCTTCTTCTACACCCAGTGTAAAATGTTTGTAAGAAAGGTTTGCCATGTTTGTAATTTAATTAGAGTTTAAAAATTTCGTCAGTGGGAATACTCAGGCCTTTTAAAACGACAGAAGAAATATTTTCTCCACTTCGTAAATGACAGGCTTACCATATTTTTCTTCTTTATTTAAAATAAATACGTGTATCTGTTTATACTCCGGGTAAACTACCCAATATTCCAAAACCCCGTTTTCTTCATAAAGATCTACTTTATATTTAGTTTCTGTTTTTGTATTACCGGGGCTTAATATTTCTACAACAAAGTCAGGTGCACCATCCACACTACGGTCATCTTTCAATTTTTCTTCATCACATACTATAATTATATCAGGCTGAACAACAGTAGTAATTTCATCATTACGCAATTTTTTCTTTCTGAAAGGTTTTCCTTTTAATCTAACATCCACGGGGGCTACAAGCACTTTACAAGTTTTGTATTTTAAAAAAAGCGCTATTGCAAGAAAAAGATTGCTTAAAATTTTTTGATGTGTAACCGTTGGTGCAGGACTCATTTTAAAAATCTTTCCCCTTATTAATTCTATCCTTTCTTTAAAATTCCAGGTTAAATAATCGGCATAAGTAAAACCGTAAGGGCTTTGAGGCTCTTCAACTTTTACCTCGGTAAAATCTTCTTTTTGTATGGTTAAATAATTTTTCAATACAATTTTTGCTTGTTGCTGCACTGCGTTTAATATACTCACCCCAGGTTAAATTATCTGCATTCTCTTTATGCTCCATTGCTTTTTCAATAGCATAATTAGCAGCAGTTTCTACCACCCAATCAAAATTTTCCTGCCCTACACTTGTTACTTCAGCATCAGGTGCCGGGTTGCAAAAATCAATAGCATAAGGTACGCCGTCACGTAAAGCCAATTCTACTGTATTAAAATCATAACCTAAATATTGGCAGATACGCAATACAATATCTTCCATTTCCTTATACTTTTCCGGTGTTGGTTTAAAGTCGGCAACATAGCGCAACGCATGTGGGTTACGTGGCTCGTAAGGCATAATGCGTACATACTTTCCACCAATACAATAGCAACGGTAGTATTCTTCAAATTTAATTTCTTCCTGCAGCATCATAACCAATTGCTCAGTTTCTGCATGTTTTTCAAAAAATTCTTCAATGCTGTTAAGCTGGTAAACACTTTTCCATCCGCCACCGGCAAATGGTTTCATGTATGCAGGAAAGCCGATGTATTTAAAAATCCCTTCCCAGTCTAACGGGTAAGCTAAGTTGCTGAAAGATTCGTCGGTAGTATCAGCAGGTAAATCTTTACTTGGCAGAATTACAGTTTTAGGAACAGGGACACCAATTTTTGTTGCCAGGCAATTATTAAAAAACTTTTCATCTGCACTCCACCAAAAGGGGTTGTTAATTACTGTTGTGCCGCAAAGAGCAGCATTTTTTAAATACGCCCTGTAAAAAGGAACATCCTGGCTAATTCTGTCGAAGATAACTGCATAGCCACTTGGCTCGCCCTGCATTACCTTGTCAATTTGTACGGGTTCGGCAATTATGCCATCAATTTTTTTGCTGTTTACCCTTTCAACAAAAGCCATAGGAAAACTTCTTTCTTTGCCGAAGAGCATGCCAATTTTCTTCATATCAGTTGGTTTTATTTATTGATAAAATTAATTCTGTTTTAAGCGTATTCAAATATATTTTTTAGCAGCCAATAAAAAAAATATTGTTTGATGCCTGATATCCTGAATATTAAATCCAATTCCATACATCCGATATACAAAATCCGCCATTCAACATACAGTTTCATCTTCTTTCCTTACTTTTGAGACTATGGAGAGAGAAAAAATGACGGGTGTTATTGTAGAAAATTACGTACTCGAATCTTATTTTTTAAAAAGAGATGTAAAAATTGATTGTTATTTACCATCTGCAATGCAGGAGCCGGTTAACCTTTTATTAATAAACGACGGACAGGATTTAGTGACAATGAATTTTGCGGACATAGTAGAAAATTTGTATGAAAATGAATACATCAGCCCTTTATTGTGTATTGGTATCCACTGCAGTGCTGATAGAAAAAATGAATATGGTACTGCTAAAATTTTAGATTACAAAGGCCGTGGCGCCAAAGCTGGATTATACACTTCTTTTATTTTTGAGGAACTTTTACCTTTTATCAGAAAAAAATACTCCATTCAATCTTTTAAAGAAAAATCGTTTGCCGGTTTTTCTTTAGGTGGGTTAAGTGCTTTGGATATTGTTTGGAATCATCCGCATGAATTTAAAAGAGTGGGGGTTTTCAGCGGTTCGTTATGGTGGCGGGATAACGACCAGGACGATGCGGATTTTGATGAAACTACTGACAGAATTATGCACAGTCAAATTAAAAAAGGTAATTATGCCCCCTGGCTTAAATTCTTTTTTGAAGTAGGTACTTTAGACGAAACTGCCGACAGAAACAACAATGGTGTTATCGATTCTATTGACGATGCTTTAAGTTTAATTGACGAATTAGTTGCAAAAGGTTACCACAAAGAAAACGATATAAAATATGTAGAATTACAGGATGGTAAACATGATGTACCTACATGGGCAAAGGCTTTTCCTGATTTTTTAAAATGGGGCTGGGATAATATAGAAAAATAACAGACGAAATTAGGATTTTAAATAATTATTAAAAAGAGGCCGTTAATTCTTTAATACTAGTATTTACCTTAAAAAATGAAACCAGCTTTTCAATTACTGCTTCCACCATTGCATCGGGGCAGCTGGCACCACTTGTAATTAATATTTTTACGGGTTCTTTCTCAGGTAAAAAATTGGCGGTGGTTAATTCTTCTTTGCTATGAAAATTAAAATGCTGTATTGCATCTGATGAAATTATTTTTTCTTCGCTGCTGATAAAATAAGTAGGTAATTTTTCTTCGCAAAGCTCTACTAAGTGAGAAGTGTTGCTGCTGTTGTAACCACCAACTACAATAGCTAAATCTGCAGGTGTTTCTAACAAACCATACACAGCACTTTGGTTATCGTTGGTTGCATAACATAAAGTATCACGGGTATCTGCAAAACGTTCTTCCACATTTTCATCAGTTAACCCATATTTTTTAATCATTACTTCTTTTAAAAAATCGGAGATGGCCTGTGTATCACTTGCCAGCATGGTGGTTTGGTTAACCACACCAATGCGTTGCAAATCATTTGCGGCATCAAACCCTTCGGAATATCTGCCTTCAAATTCGGTATAAAAATTATCTGCTTCTTTTTCGCCGGTAATGTATTTACTTAATACAATTGCTTCCAGCATATTATTTACCACTACTGTTGGGGTATGATGTGCAGCATGAGAAAAAGTGGCCCTTGTTTCTTCATGAGTGGGTTTACCATGTACAACAACAGTGTAATTTTTTTTTGCGATCTGTTCGCTGCGGTTCCAAACTTTTTCTACAAAAGGGCAGGTGGTATTATATTTTTTTGTGGGAATACCAATGGCATTTAATTTTTCTTCTATTGCTAATGTGGTACCAAATGCAGGAATAATTACCACATCATCTTTTGTGAGTGATTCGTAAGGCAATTATTTGTTTGCCATAAGTATCCTGTAAAAATTGTACGCCCCTTTGTAGTAAATCTGCATTTACCTGCGGATTGTGAATCATTTCACTTAATAAAAAAATACGCTTGCCGGGGTTTTCTTCAATAGTTCTGAAAGCAATATCAATGGCATTTTCTACTCCATAACAAAAACCAAAATGGCGGGCAAGGTAAATTTGCACAGCACCAAAATCGAGCAGGGTAGGGGTAAAATCTTTTTTCATTTTATCCTGCTGCTTGCGCTTATTTTTTATAGCAGCAATTAAAGGGCTGCGATAAATGATGGGAACATTAAATTGTTTCATGCTAAAAAATAACAGTTGCAAAGGTACAATGTTGTAACTGTTTTCGGGCATTTGTAATTATTCAAAATTCCCTTCTTACATTTGGTAAAATAAATTGGCCTGCACAATGAAAAAGATAATTTCGCTGTTTACTGTTTTGTTTATAATTGCAGCATGTAATAACCAGGTAAATACAAATTCAAACAAAGAAAAAAATACAATGATAACTACAGGATATAAAAAAGCAGGATGGATAAACAATACCAATGTGTACGAAGTAAATGTGCGCCAATATACCAAAGAAGGAACTTTTAACGCTTTTGCAAAAGAGTTGCCAAGGTTAAAAGAAATGGGGGTGGAAACTTTGTGGTTTATGCCCATAACGCCTATTGCACAAAAAAAGATGAAAGGAACGATGGGCAGTTATTATGCATGCAGCGATTACACTTCTATTAATCCTGAATTTGGCAATTTACAGGATTTTAAAAATTTGGTAAAGGAAGCACACGCCATGGGTTTTAAAGTAATTATCGATTGGGTGGCTAACCATACCGGTTGGGATCATGTGTGGACAAAAGTGCATCCTGAATATTTTGAAAAAGACAGTGCCACCAACGATTTTAAAATTGCCAGTGGTATGGATGATATTATTGAACTGGATTTTAAAAATCCTGCTTTACGCAAAGCGATGATTGATGCCATGCGGTATTGGATTACCGAATGTGATATTGATGGATACAGGTGTGATTTAGCTTTTTGGGTAGAGCTTGATTTTTGGTTAGAAGCAAGAACTGAATTGGAAAAAACAAAAACACTTTTCTGGTTAGCCGAAAGTGACCCAATTGAACATGCCGATTATTTTAAAGCCTTTGATGCCTGCTACACCTGGGCGTGGATGCACAAAACAGAAGATTTTTATAAAAAAAATCAGGATAAAAATATTTTAGATTCTGTTTTGCAACAGTACAATACTGTTTGTGGTGCTACAGGTATTCCACTTTGGTTTACCACCAACCACGATGAAAACAGTTGGAACGGCACTGAATATGAAAAGTATGGTGATATGGCCAAAACATTGGCGGTATTTAGTTTTACCTGGAACGGCATGCCCATGATTTACAGCGGGCAGGAATTGCCTAACCTAAAACGCTTAAAGTTTTTTGACAAAGATGCCATTGAGTGGAATGGCAAATATGAATTGCATGATTTTTATAAAACCTTGCTATCCCTCAAAAAAAATAATGTTGCTTTAAGAGCAGGTGATGCTGCAGTAACTACACATTTGCTGAGTACAACTGCCGATAAAAATATTATAGCTTTTGTAAGAAAAAATGGAGAGAGTGAAGTGCTGGTGCTGATAAATTTTAGTAAAGAAAAAATCAGTTTCAATATTAACGATACAAATCTTACAGGAAAATATAAAAATGTATTTAATAAAGAAGAAAAAGATTTTACTGCAGTAAAATCTTTTGAAATGCAACCCTGGGGTTACGAAGTATTTGAAAAATAAAAGTGTGGTTTAAAATATTTGATCGCTACACATTAAACCTGAAGTGCATTACATCGCCATCTTTAACAATGTATTCTTTGCCTTCAATTCTTAACTTTCCGTTTTCACGGCAGGCAGCTTCGCTTTTGTAATTAATAAAATCATCGTATGCAATTACCTCAGCTTTAATAAAACCTTTTTCAAAATCGGTATGTATTACACTTGCGGCCTGCGGCGCTTTCCATCCTTGATGAATGGTCCATGCCCTTACTTCCTGCACACCTGCAGTAAAATATGTAGAAAGGTTTAATAATTTATAAGTAGAATGAATTAACCTGTCTAATGCAGGTTCCACCATTTTATATTCTTCCATAAACATGGCTTTGTCATCTGCATTTTCAAACTCGGCAATTTGTGCTTCAATGGCATTGGTCATTATAATAACTTCATTGCCTTCATTTTTTACGGCTTCTATCAATGCTGCGGAATATTTATTGCCTGTATGCATGCTGGCTTCATCAACATTGGCTACATATAAAATGTGTTTATCTGTTAATAAAAATAAATCGGCAATAGCCACTTTATCTTCTTTACTTAAACCAAGGGTTATAATATTTTTTCCACTGTCTAAATGTGCTTTACACTTTAATTAAAATATCCAGTTCGGCTTTCATCTTTGCATCCGTCTTGGCTAATTTTTCGGTACGCTGCATTTTCTTTTCCACGCTTTCCAAATCTTTCAGCTGCAATTCTGTTTCAATAATTTCTTTATCGCTTACCGGATTAATTGGGCCTTCATCACGTAAAATATTTTCATCTTCAAAACAGCGTATTACATGAATGATGGCATCCACTTCACGAATGTTGGCTAAAAATTTATTGCCCAATCCTTCGCCCTTGCTGGCACCACGTACAAGGCCGGCAATATCTACAATTTCAATTTGAGTGGGAACAATCCTGTCGGGTACTACCAGCTCCGCCAGTTTATCTAAACGGGGATCGGGTACATTTACCAAACCTGTATTGGGTTCAATAGTGCAAAAGCGGTAGTTGCTTGCCTGTGCTTTGGCACTGTTGCTAACTGCGTTAAATAAAGTAGATTTTCCTACATTGGGTAAACCCACGATGCCTGCCTGTAATGCCATGTTCGATTTATGATTTTAGATTTGCGATTGCCGATTTTATTAAAGTGTTACATCATATTACAATTGTAACCTTTATAAAATCGGACGCAAAGGTAAGGTTTAGGATTAGATATTTAATTGGTAATAAAATACTATTTTCATAGCTGATTCACAGGATGCAATCCATAAAATTAGAACAGTACATCATAAATCATACATCATAAATCAGACATCTAAAATCAATCTATGGCTTTAAGCAGAATATGGAGTTCTTTTATAATAATTGCAATTTTTGTTGCAGGCTATCACTTTTTTTTCAACAAAAGCCGGGACGATATTTTTGGCCGCATGGTTACCGGCACCAGTAAAGATGAATTTAAATTTGTTGCCTTGGGAGATAGCGCAAAAGTTGCCGGGCTGGCAAAAGAAATGAAAAGTTATGGCTATGTACTGCAAAGTGCCATTGATAAGGATACAAAATATGTAGTAGCTGAAAATGTAAATGCCGATACCGTTTTAAAGCTTCAACAAAGTTTTTCCTCTGTTAGAGTGGTATCTTACGGTTATATTTTAGGCAGAAGGCAAAAGGCAGTAGATGGCGTTATTGAAACTTGCTGGGTAGCTGTGGAAATTTGTTTAAAACTGATAGGTATATTAGCATTGTTTATCGGGTTTATGAATATTGCCGAAAAAGCTGGCGGCATCCGGTTATTGTCACGAATTGTAGGCCCATTCTTTTCAAAACTTTTTCCCGAAATTCCCAAGAACCATCCTTCAATGGGCCATATGATTTTGAATTTTTCGGCAAACCTTCTTGGGCTGGATAATGCTGCAACACCTTTTGGATTAAAAGCTATGGATAGCCTGCAGGAATTAAATACCAGTAAAGATGTGGCTTCAAATTCGCAGATCATGTTTTTATGTTTACATGCAGCAGGATTAAATTTAATACCGGTTAGTGTAATTGCAGTTCGGGCCGCACAAAATGCATCCGACCCTACTGATGTTTTTATTCCCTGTATGATAGTAACTTTTGTTGGCACCATGACGGCGATGATCATTGTTTCAATAAAACAAAAAATTAATTTATTTCAGCCGGTTATTTTGCTTTGGGTGTTCAGTATTTCTGCATTTATTGTATTATTGGTTTTATATGTTACCAGGTTAAATGCGGCAGGCATTCAATCTTTTTCGGGCAGCTTAAGTAATGGATTAATACTATTGGTTTTTCTGCTGATTATTTTAGGAGGGTTGTATAAAAAGATTGATCTGTTTTCTGTTTTTGTTGATGGGGCAAAAAGTGGCTTTGACACAGCCATAAGAATTATACCTTATTTATTGGGTATATTGGTAGCCGTTAGTATGTTACGTACCAGCGGCACTTTTGATGCTGCAATAAATGGCATGAAACAATTTTTTGCATTGTTTGGTGCAGATACCCGTTTTGTTGATGCATTGCCTACGGCATTAATAAGGCCCTTAAGTGGCGGAGCAGCAAGAGGTATGATGGTGAGTACAATGACAACTTTTGGCCCTGATTCTTTTGCAAGCAAACTATCAGGAATTTTTCAGGGGGCATCGGATACTACTTTTTATGTGGTAGCAGTTTACTTTGGCAGTGTAAATATTAAAAACACCCGTTACTCCATTGGTGCAATGTTGCTGGCCGATTTGGTGGGAGTAATAACGGCTATAATTTTAGCGTATTTGTTTTTTGGGTAAGAAATTGAACTGCATATTTTTTTTAGTATTAATGTTATTAAAAAAATACCTCTTAAAACAATTTTATTAAGTAGCCTTTTGGTGGGTATTGGTTATTCTTGTTTTTATGATAGGGCTGCCGCTTTCGTTTATGGCGTATAATAGTTATAAAAAAAGGGGAGAAGGTAATAAGATAATTATAAAACTTTTTGTTTTACTCTATCTCTTTTTCTGCATACAATAATTTACCGTTAGCATCGATGCCTCCTATTACTACTTTAAATTTTTTGCATACATCATCGTTGTAAAATTCACTGGAGGCTTTTCCATCCTTAACGCTGATGAAGGGGTTCCAGTAAATTGTTGTAGGAGGTTTCGAAAAGAAAATTTTGGTATTTAGATTGAAATTTTTTTATAGAAAAATTCTTTATTTGCAGAGTACTTGTTTTTTAATCAACTCTTTTGTATTCAGTCATTAAATCTTTTTTGACATAATAAAGTGAAAAAACAATTGTAACGAGGTTAAAAAAAGAGCAGACAGTTATCAATAACAACCTGCTCTTTTTAAATATTCTTTTCAATCTATTGATTTAATAAAAAAGATATATAAGGCCTTGTATTTGTAGCAGAAGAACCTTTATAACCCAAAGCAAATGCTGTATATATTCTTTTATTAAGTGTAGTATTAATACTGGAATAAGTTGCTAATACTGTACTTGTAGGTGAGGTTCCGGTTTCCCGTATATCCCATGGTGTTGCAGTTATAGAAAAAGGTAATGAAAAATAGTTACTGAAACCTAAATAGGGTATTGCACTTGCAACTTTTGTAGTACCGTAATACAAATCAATAAAGGGTACATTAGGCATCATATTCACAAACCTGTATCTTGATGTACCTCCATCTACGTAGTCGAGATTATCTTCAATTAAAACAGCTTTTGTTTTTGCAGCGGTATCAGATATATGGGCAGTGTAATTTTTATTTGCGGCCATTGATAAACTTGCAGTAAAAAGCAAAATAGAGTCAATATTAGTGCCTTTTTTTGGTATAGCGATTGAAAGTGTGTTTGTTCCAGGTGTTACCGCAAGGTAATCAGGAAAATTAGATCCATTTGTATTATACCCTCCCCCAGGAAAAGGTGTTCTTCCTGTAATTACACCACTTACCCTTGTATTGTTTATAGATAACTGAACGCCTGGGTTTGCAGCGTAGGCGCTTAAATAATTTATTTTTAATAAAGCATTATCAGTTGTTACAAAAGTTCTTTCAGCCAGATATTCAGTTTTTTTAGTGCAACCGGCTGCAATTGCAATAATTGCAATCAGCAGTGCATTTTTAATTATTTTTTTCATTATTAATGTATTTTAAGTTGCTAAAGTTTTATGGTTCTGTAAACCACATCTTTATTGTGTGGTAATCATTTTTAGTAGCTCCTATTCTTTCCAATTCCAATATATTCCATACATATTCAGAATTAAAACGTGGCCTTACTCTGTAAACAAACTTGCCGGCATTGTCTGGGAAAAGATCTCCACCAGTTGGTAAAACAAACCCGGTATATACCTGCTGACCTGCATAAGGATCTGTGTAATGATATCGCCTCATATCTCCCCATGTTTCTAATGCACCATAACCAAACATGGCAATATATTTTTGCAACATTATTTTACTCATTGTTAATCCTGCTGAAGTGGCTGGTACTACAGATGTATTGGCTAAATATGTTGCTTTGTTAGTTGCATTAATGTCTTTACCTACAGGTATATTTACATTAAATGTGCTAGAGAGCATATCAAAAGATAAGCTGATTCCATCTTTATAAGCCTGATAAGCAGCAGCCTTGTCTCCTTTTCTAAAGGCTGCTTCTGCAATCATAAATTTTATTTCACTTGCAGTTAAAATAGGAAAAGGGGCACTATTACGAAAAATAAATCGGCAATTAAGATCGTTAGCTGGAGCAGCATTTATTGCTGTGCCTGCCTGGCTGCTACCCCAAAAATTTTCTGGCCTGTCATTAGCAGCCAATGCAGCTTGCCCCTTATTTGGCTCCACACCTTTTATTGTACCGTTAGTATTTCCTCTTAAAATATACCATGCTCGGGGGTCTTGTACAGTTGCAAACTCAGTATTTGTACCATTAACTAAGTTGGCAATATATGCACCTTGTCTGATGGCAGTAGGCGCTGTAACGCCTGTTCCTATCAAACTACTTGGCGCTTTAGCAGGGCCAAAAAAGTTAATAGTTGCAGTTAAAGGGCTGGCAGCAAACTTTACCACTCCGTTATCTACGTTGTTGTTGATAGAAAGGCTGCCATAGTATATAACAGAATCTGCTTTATAGAAGGCTTTATTGCTAAGATGATTATGGTATCTTGCTAAAATGCCGTACACAAATTTTTTCCATTTTTGAGTATCTCCGTTATAAAAAAACGAATCACCTAATGCTAGATTAGCCTGACTAACTCCATCTCCTGTTTTATTTAAATCCGCTAATGCTTCAAAGCAAAGTTGCCTTACGTGATTGTAAACATCTTCCTGATTATCATATTTAAATGTAATGAGCTCAGTTCTAAATGCTTCTTTTAAAATTACGTCTCCGTAATAATCTGTTAAGGTTAACCAACTCCAGGCTAAAATGGCTTTGCCCACACCTGCGTAATCCCATTTTTTTTCTTCTTCTGCCCACTCAATCATTTTTACTGCGTTTTGTCCAATATCATAGTAGTGCATGCGCCATGTAGACTGGCCAACATCAGCAGCATTATTAGTATATCCCATTTGGTCGTAGTTACTTTGGGTTAAGTAAAACTGAAAATTCTGGATATATGCCCCAACATATCTTATATCATTCATTGGGCCATGGCCTGCATAATTACCCGCCATTGAAGCGATAATATTAGGTAACAAAGTTTCCACCGGAACTCTTACAGCCGCATTAGGGTTTTGATAAGCATTATCAATTTTTTTAGAACATGAAAAAATTGAAAATATCAGAATGTATGCCACTGAAATATTTATTATTTTATTTTTCATAATCGTCAATTTATATTTTAAAATGCTGCTTTAATACCAAAATTAATACTTACCGGGGTGCCTATATTTCCATAATCAAATCCAAAAGCACCTACGCCTCTACTGCCAGATGTGTTACCATTCACCTGAGGATCGGAGCCCGTATAATTAGTAATTAAAACAAGATCATTTACAGTAACAAAGCCACTCAGAGAACGCAAGTATTTTGTTTTTTTGTTTAAAAAATTGTAAGAAAATGATATGTCTCTTAACCTTAACCAGTTAATATCTTTTTCAATAAATTCTTCTTCGGGCATTGTTGTGTAATATGCCTGATTATAATATGGAGTAATTGAAATATTATTTTTGGTAGGCGTGGCAGTATTTTCTAAGCCATCCTGTAAAACTCCATTCAACACTCTTGGAGAAAGCCTGTCTATTGTTCTTAAACTTCTACCCTGAGTTGTAAGATATCTTTCAGTTGCATTAAATATATCTCCACCTACTTTTAAATCCCAAAGGAAACTAAATCTTAATCTTTTGTAATTAAAATTGTTTACAAAGCCTAATGTAAAATCAGGGTTTCTGTCGCCCCTTACCCTAAAATTATTATCCAAAATTGGTAAGCCGGTGGTTGGACTTATAAGAATAGATCCATTATTATTTCTAAGGTAGCCGTAGGAAGTAATAGTGGTGGTGGCACCCCCAAGAACAAGGCCGCCACGGGCATTTGCATATAGCCAGGTATCTGATTGATAAAATTCGGGTACGTTAGCTGGCAATTCCAAAACCTTATTCCACATTCTATTAAAATTCAATCTTGTATTCCAACTGAAAGTTTTTGTTTTAACTACATCAAAATTTAGCGCCAGTTCAACTCCCTGATTTTGGTTGGCACCAACATTTAGCGTATTTAAAACATAGCCTGTACCATATGATGCTCTAAATTGTTCTACTATTAAATTTTTATTTTTGGTGTTATAATAAGTAGCATCAATTGCAAAGCGGTTATTTATAAACTTTAATTCTGTTCCTATTTCAAAAGTTTGTTGTTTTTCTGGCTCTAATAATGGGTTGTTGTTTGTAAAGCCGTAAGAGAAACCTCCACCACTTGAAAGTCTGGGATCAAAAACAGATTGGTTGGCATAAGGTTGACTGGATCTTGCTGTACTTGCCAATGAGCCTCTTAGTTTCCAATAGTTTAACAAACTCCCTTTAATTCCAGGTATTAAGTCTGATACAATAATACTTAATCCTCCGGCCGGATAATTATATTTCCTCGATAATTTCGGGAAAATAGATGACTCTTCAAACCTGTGTGAATATGTTAAGAAAACAGCAGATTTCCAACCAATTGCTACTTCACCAAAATATGCCATTGATCTTCTTATATTATAATTCGGTAATCCTTTTGAAGCGTTGGATAATCTAATTCTTGTTGCAGGATCAGTATTGTTACTGTCTGAGCGTTTAGCATCTGCTAAATTATTACCTACAACTGCCCATTGCTGAAATTCATAATCTTGCCACATATTTCCAATCATTACCCTGCCATTAAAATCACCCAATGTTTTTTTTGCTGTAGCGGTAATTGTATGATTGTATCCGTAGTAATTTCTGTAATAATTATCCTGTTGGCCTTTTTGGGCTCTGGTGAGATAAAAAGACATGGAATCGTATCTCGTGTAACCATCGTTTTTATATGTATCATAGCCAAACCTTCCAGCAATAGCAAGCCATTTAGTAGGGTTAATGTTTATGCCAAATGTTGCCAGCCAGCGGTTGGTTTTATCCGAGCTGCGATTTTTATAGACATTGTAAAATGGGTTATCTAAATCTGCATTTGGGTTTGAATTGAAAAGCGGTTTTTTTAGCCCATTTCCTAACTGCCAGTCAGTAATATCATCGCTGGCAGGCCAAACCAAAAGATTTAAAAGATATCCGCTTGCACCTCTTAATGGTTTGTCGTTAACTGTATTAATAAAACTTATCGAAGGCATTATTTCAATATACTTTCCAATTTTAGTTGTGTTAGCAACTCTTAAATTATACCTTTTATATGTATTTGTAGGAATAGGGGATTTCTGATCGAATATGGATCCTGAGAAAATAAAACTAACGTTCTTTTTGCCGTAAGCAGCAGAAAGATTATGTGTTTGTGAAAAACCTTTTTGAAAAAAATTATTTTTATTATCGTAAGTTTTTGTACCTGTAGAGTGGTAAGAAGGACCGAAAGCTGCAAAAAGATCAGCAGGTACACCATTAGTTCCTCCTGCAAAAGCAGAAATATTGTATGGAAGCCTGCTTTGATTTTGAATTCTAAAACTGTTGTCATAACTAAAGGTAGGCTTACCTGTAGGTTTGGCTTTTTTAGTTGTTATAATAATGGCACCGGAGCTGGCCTGGCTACCATATAATGCAGTTGCTTCGGGACCTTTAAGTACAGTAATGGATTCTATGTCATTTGGATTAATATCAGAAATTCTATTTGAATAGTCATTTCCCCTGTTTGGCCTGTCTGACGCTAATCCTAATGCAGATCCACCGTTACTTGTTTCGTTTAAGGTAGAGTTATCGGCAATTACACCATCAATTACAAAAAGCGGTGAATTATCCAATGATAAAGAATTAAAACCTCGCAAAACAATCTGCGAACTTGAGCCTGCAGCACCGCCTGTTTGATTAACAGTTAAACCTGCAACACGGCCTTGTAAGGAATTAACGAAATTTTCCCGTTGCGATTCCTTTACATCGTCTCCGTCAACTTTCTGAGTGGAAAAACTTAATTCCCTGGCGTTAACTTTGCGATCCATAGCAACAACTACAACTTCATCTAAAATAGCATCTTCCTTTTGTAATTGCACTGTAATAGTTGCAGCATCATCTTTTAAATTAATTTGCTGAGTGCTATACCCAACTGAAGATATTACAAGCACATCGCCTTTAGTAGCTGTAATCTTAAATTGACCATTAGCATCAGTTTTTGCACCTGTTCTTTTTCCCTTAATGGTTATGGACGCTCCTTCAACAGGAGTGCCATCTTTTTGATTTACTACTTTACCATTTACAGTTATTTGTGCAGTAGCAAATAATGGAACAAGGAAAAACAGCATTGCAATAATTCTGTTTGCAAGTTTTCTCATATTTTTTAGTTTAGTTGGTGTATGTATAAAGTTTTAAATAAAAAAATGTAACCGGTAAACAGGTTCTTTGGAGGATATTGGAGCATATAAAAATCAATACTTACAGCACGGTAATGCCTGCATCTTTATAAGGCTGCAGCATTGGATGGTCGTGCGGTAATTCTGTTATTAAAATATCTATCTTTTCTAAATCGCAAACATGTATGGGCTGTATGCTGTTTATTTTTTCGGATATGGTGAGGCAAACTGTTTTTTGCGATGCCGTTACCATAGCCTGTTTTAAATGCACCACATCCCAATCGTTATCGGTAATGCCGTGATGTAAATCGATGGAATTAATGCCAAGAAAACAAAGATCGGGTTTTAGGCTTTTTATACGGGTAAGTGCATCGGCACCCAAAGTAATTTTAGAATTTTTTGATAACTTATCTCCAATTACAATTACTTCAATATTGGGGTGATGCATATACTCAACAATGGCCGGGATGCTGCCCGAAATAAAAGTGGCCGATAAAGAAACCGGTAAAGAACGGGCTAACTCAATAATTGTAGTGCCGCCGCCTGTTAAAACAAACATGCCATTTTTTATAAGCTTAACTGCTTTATCGGCAATTATCTTTTTATTATCCTGGGCATAAACTTTTTTGGGAGAATAGGTGATGTCGTTAAACGCATGAGATAATGCACCACCATGCACTTTAATTAATTTGCCTTCTTCTGATAGTTCCTGTAAATCCCTGCGGATGGTATCTTCCGATACATCTATCTCTGTACTTAAACTTGCAGAAAGTACTTTATTATGTAGATTAACCTGGTGTACAATGTACGCCTGTCTTTCTTTTTTTAGCATTAGTTTTGGTAATTACAATACTAAAGTAAAGAAAAATATTGCACAAAACCGCAAAAAATCTTCAATATTATTAACAATGTGTGCAAAAACCTGCAACTGGATAAATTGAGAATTTGAAATTTTAGAGTTGATTTTTACATTTTATAGAACCCCTTACTGAGGTATCAACTTAAATAAATCTGAAATCGGCAATCTCAAATCTGAAATGCTTACTGTGGTATCAAACTTAAATAAATCTGAAATCGACAATCTAAAATCTAAAATCCTTACTGCGTTTTTACTTTGTTTTTATCTTTAAATATTTGCTGCAGTTTGGTATCTTTTTTAGAAAGCCCGGGTTGGGGCACAAGATTAATATTATTTACGGCAGTTAAACTGTCGGTTGGTTTGGTGTTATCATTTTCCTCATCGTCTTCGGGTGTATAATAATCTCCAAAAAGATTACATAGAATTTTTGCATGATAAATGTTACGGGTAAATTTATTGCCCACTACAATTATTGTAGCATTCTCTTTTAGTAACCTTATAAAAGTTGCATTACTGCCATGCCACCAGCCATTATGAAAAATCATTTTCTTTCCATCAGGATAAATATTCATACGCCAGCCGAGGCCATAATTTTTTATGCCTGGCTTTTCGTTACTGTAAGGCGTGTAGGCCTGCAGTAAAGTTTCGGCAGTAAATATTTTATTGCTGCTGAGTGCCCTGTCCCAAATTAATAAATCCTGCGGTGTGGAATAAATATTTTTATCGCCATATACAGCATCTAAATAATTTAAGGGTATTAATTTTCCCTTCCAGTCGTAACTCAAATTTAGTTTTGAAGAATCGGTGCCAGGGTACACAAAACTGTTTTTCATTTGCAAGGGGGTAAAAAATGCTTGCTGTAAATATTCAGCAAATTTTTTGCCGCTCACATTTTCTATTAACAGCGCCAGCAATGCGTAATTAGTATTGCAGTAAGAAAAATGTTTATTGGGCGGTGCAATATTTTCAATGGCCGCTTTTTTGTCTGTTAAATAATTAAGCACATCTGTATTGGTGGCGGTTTTTTTTTCATCCCAGCCTAACTTTTCCATAAAGTATAAATAATTGGGTAGCCCGCTGCGGTGGTTTAATAAACTACGTATGGTAACCCCCGGATAATTAAATGTTGTAAGGTATTTACCCAGCTCATCATCAATATTTAATTTACCATCCTGCCATAATTTTAAAACAGCCATCGCAGTAAATGTTTTGCTTACAGATGCAATTTGCAATGGGGTACTGTCTTTAATAAAATCGTTGCCCGGTAAATGCCCGGTGCCGTTATATTTTTCAAAAACTATATTACCGTTTTTTGCAACTATAATGCCGCCATTAAAACCCCTTAGTAATAATGCAGAGTCGTACCAAAGCTGGCAGGCATTATGCAGGCGCTCTGCTTCTGCCCTGGCAAGTGGCAATGGCTTTGGTAATTCTATTACATTATTAAAAGCCGCATTTTTAGCAGCGGTAACATTTTTTTTTGTGGTAGACTGACAGGAAATAATGCAGGTAGTTGCAATTATAAATACTGAGATATAAGTAAACGACCGGAGTTTTGTTTTAAAGCCGGGCTTGATGACTAAAGCTGAAAAAGTACAAGAGTGTACTTCGTTCCTCAGTATAAACTCTGAAAGAATGCTCCACAAGGGATAAAAAGTTGGTATCATAAAAGTATTAAGACTTAGATAAGATATATTTGCACAAATTACGCAGTAATATCATGGCAGAAAAAAAATTAACAAGTTATCCGAAAGAAAAAATTAATATTCTTTTTTTAGAAAATATCAGTGATGTGGCGGTAAAATATTTTAATGCTGCAGGTTATGCCACTGTTAAAAAAATAAATGGCGCATTATCAGAAGAAGAATTAATTGCGGCAGTAAAAAATGTGCATTTGCTGGGTATTAGAAGTAAAACGCAAATAACCAAAAAAGTGCTGGATGCTGCCGAAAAATTACAGGCAATCGGTTGCTTTTGTATTGGCACCAACCAGGTAGATTTAAAAGCAGCTACAAAAAAAGGCGTGGCAGTTTTTAATGCGCCATACAGTAATACCAGGAGTGTGGCAGAATTAGTAATTGGTGCATCGATAATGCTGATAAGAAAAATTATAGACAAAAATAAAGCGGCACACGAAGGCATTTGGAATAAAGATGCCAGCGGCAGTTATGAATTGCGGGGAAAAACTTTAGGCATTATTGGTTATGGAAATATTGGCAGCCAGTTAAGTGTATTGGCAGAAGGACTTGGAATGAAAGTTATTTTTTATGATGTGGAAACTAAATTGCCATTGGGTAATGCCGAAGACAGAAAATCTTTAAAAGAACTGGTAAGCCATGCCGATATTATTACACTGCATGTACCCGAACTGGAAAGTACCAAAAATCTAATTAACAAAAACAATTTAAAATATTTTAAAAAGGGCAGCATACTAATAAACTATGCAAGGGGAGAAGTGGTTGATTTGGATGCCCTGGCTAAATTTATAAAGGAAGGTCATATTGGTGGCGCAGCCATTGATGTGTTCCCATGGGAGCCAGAAAAAAATGGCGACAAATTTAGTTCTCCATTACAGGGCTTAAGTAACGTGTTGCTTACACCACATATTGGCGGCAGCACACAGGAAGCACAACAAAATATTGGTGATGATGTAAGCAATAAATTATTTAATTATTTAGAGAAGGGAATTACTTACGGCTCACATACAGTACCTGCATTAAGCCTTCCACCACAGGAAGGTACACACCGTATTTTACATATTCATAGTAATGTGCCGGGGGTTTTATCAGAAATAAATACGCAACTGAGCAAACATAAAATAAATATTTTAGGCCAGTATTTAAAAACTAATGAGGCAATTGGGTATGTTGTTTTGGATGTTGATAAAGGCTTAAGCAAAAATGCGGTGGATTTGTTGCGTAAGGTGAAGGGAACAATGAAGGTGAGGGTGCTTTATTAAACTATTGGTTACCTAAACTTATTAAAGTCTTATGATTGAAAAATTATAAGGCTTTATTTTTTCTGTTAATCGAAAGTTGAACAACAACTGTTGTCCCTTTTTCTTTTTCGCTGTTTATCTGCAGCGTAGCACCCATTGTTTTTATAAGATCTTTTATTATAAGATACCCCAACCCATTTCCTTTTCTGTTATCGATATTGGCAGACGAAACAATAAACTGGTCGGCCATAATGTTGTTGATCTGCTCAGCCGTCATGCCAACACCTTCATCGGTTACACTTATGATCAGTTTGTCATCTGCAGGTTGAGCTGCAATTATAATGCGGCCTTTCTCAGAAAAATTTATGGCGTTGGTTAAAAGATTATACAATAATATTTTGAGTGGTTCAAAATATTGATATACCTGTAATTCTTTATCAATTGTGTTTACTAAAATCAGTTTTTTTTGTTTGGCTAAAGAATATAAAACCCCCAATACCTGATTAACCATTTCATGAAGATTAAAATTGTCTTTAGCCTGGCGCCTGTTTTCGTTTTGGTATTTTATCCAGTTTAAAATATTGGTAGAAAGCAGCTGCAGCTCTTGAGAGGTATTGGTTATTTCCTGAATAGTTTCCTTCTGCAATTCTTCCGACATTAAATTTCTTTTTTCAATCAGATTTTTTCCGGCACTGGTTACAAATTTTAATGGGGTTACAATATCGTGGCTTATTATTGATATCAACCTGGTTTTTATGGTATTGTTTTTTTCAAGCACCTCATTTTTTTCAATAAGTTCTTTTGTTTTTTCTGCCACCTGCTTTTCCAATTTACGTTGCCTTATTTTATATTGCCGGGTACGCAATTGTAAATACAATGCAGTTAAACCAACAGCAGTTAAAAAACATAAAAGGTAAAACCACCATTGCTTGTGCCATGGGGTACTGATAGTAAATGAAATTTGTTTGTAAGAATAATTATTAATGCCAAATCCATTGAGTTTTCTTATACGCAATACGTATTTACCCGATGGCAGGTTATTAAGCCGTATTACTGCGTCGTTATCGGTATTAATTATTTTCCAGTTAACCGTATCATTCAACTGGTAATCGAGATAAATATTTTCTTTATTGCACCATGCAGAAAAACCAAGAGCTATTAATATTTCCTGTGTTTGTGCAGGAAGGTTTTTTTGTGGCAGCGAATCGGTATTTATTTTATTATTATCAGCAATTATTTCATCAACATAAATTTCTCCTTCGGGTAATACCGGTAAAGCTATTTCGGGGTTTACCCACAACAAACCATCCATGGTAGGAAAAGAAATGGTTTTATTTTTTAGTTGTAATGCACAGGGAGTACAACCTCCGTTGAGTTCAGTCATTTCCATACCATCTTTTTTTCCAAAATAATGATAGTAAACAGCTGTTGAATTTTTTTCAAATGCATTAATAAGTTCTGATAAACTGGATTTAAACAATCCCCGGTTGGTACTTATCCAGCAATAACCTTCATCATCCGGCATAAAACAGTGGGTGTATAAAAGATATTTATTCTTGTCGAGCGGCATCGACTTTATCTTTCCATTTTTGATAAATATAAAACCCGGAACCGTAGGTACCAAAAAAAACATAATCTTTATATTTCCAGATGCTTCGTACACAGATATTTTCTTTTTGGAAAATAGTATCTAATACAGCTGTAGCAGTATTTAATCTTAACAATCCGCTGCATGTAGCTACAGCCAACACTCCCGGACTTATTTCTGTAAAATCAAATGTAGTGTTACCAAAAGATTTTGCAGGGTATCTATGTAAAAACCTCATGCTGTCTGCTTCCAGGATACCAATACCTGTTGGGTTTGCCAGGTAAACAGCACCAGCAGATGAGGTTATCACATCCCCCCAAATTATTTTTTTATATACTTTTGTGCGGCCGGTTATTTTATTAAACTGATGAAGACAGTTGTAGCCCAATTTGGTATTTACCTGCGTGTACCATAATAAGCTGTCGTTTGTTTGCGAAATATTAAATGAAAATTTACCCTGAACAGGTAATGCATTTATTGAAGTAGTTGCGTTATTACTTATGATATCTCCTTCGTTGGTTAATACACTGCCATCCGCAAGTTCAATCTGTGAATAATAAGAATTTCTGTTTTTAGAATTGGCATTGTCTCTTTTTTTTGATTGCATCCGGCTTTGATTAAGCACAATTAAACCTTTTGAATCTGTACCAATAAAAAGTATTTTATTTTTTTCGCTGTATTGAATTGATTTTATAAGAGCATCCGATGGGATACCCGTAAAAATCAGTCTGGCAATAATCTTATTCTCAGTATAGGTTAACAGCCATGCTTTTTCTCCATCAACATAAACAGGGTTTTTCATACCAGTTTCCCAATACAAAAGGCCGTTGCCTGTTTTTGATTTTAATGCAGTGCCACTTTCGTCTGTAAATAAAACAGGTGTAACTGTGTGGCTGCCCGTATTTAAAAGAAAAATTTCTTTTTTATTATTCCTGATAAAATACTCGCTGTCAATTTTAAAAACATTATTGATACTGTTTTTTTCAAACGGTAATGCAACAGGCCTTTTTAAACTTACAGATTGATAAAAAAGCCTGCCCTGGTTTAAAATAAAAAAAGCCGTATCGCTGAGGCAAACAATTTTATCGGTAACTGCCGAAAAACGGGAGTCTTTCGAAACATTAGAATGGGTTATAAAAAAAGTATCGGATACAGGTAACAGATAATAATTGGCAAAATAGGGATTAATATTATCATGCGGCTTTTTTCCAAACCACAGGTTTGTTTTTATTGATGGAAAAAATATTGCCCGACAGGTCAGACATATAAATTGTACCTGCATTATTTCTTGCCATAAACAACATTCTTTCAGAAGCTATGGAAGGTATGTTTTCTTTGGTGTACGACCTGAAGTCAACCCCATTAAACCTTACAATACCAGCTTCGGTTGCAATCCATAATAAATTTGTTTTTTCATCCCATTGCAATCCTTTAATACCATTGGAAGGTAAACCGTTATCAGTTGTGTAAAGTTGTATATGGGCAGTTGCAGCAGGCTGGGCAACAGTTTTTTTGGTAATACAAAAACAAAAAAATAAAATTAGGAACCTTTGCATAAACAGTTTGTAATAACAAATTACTGCATCCGGGTCAATAATTTACATTGTACAGTGTGGCAAGTTCCATCAGTTCTTTAATATTACCTGCATTGGTTTTTTCAAAAATGCGGTTTTTTATGGTAGAGATGGTATTCATTTTTAAATTCAGTGTGTCCGCATATCCCTTTTGTTCCAATTCCTTTTAATACATAATGCAATATTTCAAGTTCTCTGGGTGCCAGGGTTTTAAAAGGATTATCCTGATGCTGAATATTAGTTTGACGAACGGGCATTTCGTTATTCATAAATTTATACAGCAACTGTACCATTTCTTCTTCGCCAACAGATTTAGACATGTAATAATTTATGCCATATTGTTTTAAAGCTTCGCCATATATTTCTGCAGGCTGCATCGAAAAAACAAGGATATTTAAATCGGGATAAACCCTGCGTATATTTGGAATTACTTCCAGTGTGCTGCCATCCGATAAAATAATGTCAAGTACAAGATGTGTATATTTATTTTTTACCAGTTCTTTCATCAACCCGTTGCAGGTGGCCACTTCATGTATGTCGGTATAAGCCAAGTGTAAGCTGCATGTGCAGCTTAAGCCCCTTTCTTATCATACTGTGATCATCAGCTATTAAAATTTTTGGCTGCATATTATTTATCTTATTACCGTTACTGTTCCCTGCAAAGTTTGATTTTTATTATCGTTTAATTTAATTAAATAAATAAATGAACCTGTAGGCTGCTGTTTGCCTTTATAGGTTCCATCCCATGGATTTGCAATATAATTTTTAGTTTCAAATATTTTTTCGCCATAACGGTTAAAGATAATAACAACCCCATCTGGGTATAAAGCCATGCCGGGGATATTCCATTTATCATGCAGCCCATCACCATTTGGGGTAAACGCATTGGGTATAAATAATTTTGAAATTACAGTTACTTTAACACTGTCTGTACTGGTACAGTTGTTAAGTTTGTCCGTTGCAATTACTGCGTAAGTTATAGTTGCAGCAGGTGCTGCAACCGGATTTAAAACTGTTGCATTATTTAAACCGGCAGAGGGTACCCATAAATAGTTGTAATTGGCAGCATTGGTTATAACAGCATCAAGTATGGTACTGCCACCAGTTGAAATAAATTTATCTGTACCGGCAAATATTTTTGGAGAAGGTAAAATAATTACCCTGTTTGCAGATATTGCAGAACCACAACCTGCAGCGTTAAAAACCTGCAGCGATACATTGTAATTATTTGCTGTAGCAAAACTTCTGCTAAATGGTGGAATTTGATTGCCGGTACCATCACCAAAATTCCACAACAGGTTGGTTATGCCCGAAGGGATGTTTGCAGTAAACTGCACAGGCTCCATGGCGCAGGCCGATATTGCAGAAAGATTAAACGGTACTGCTGTGGGGTTTGTATTTATTAGCGGGATGGTAAAGTATGCAGTATCACTAAAACAACCGGGGCCATAACCAGCGGTATGCTTAACAGTTATGTTATTTGCAGCAATGCTGTATGCCCTTGTTGTAATATTGGAGTTAGTAATGGAGGTGTTTTGACCGTTACCAAAATCCCAGTACCAAATGGCTGGGTTATTGGCATTATATGCAAGCGAAGAAGTGAAAACAAAACTACTGTCCACACAGGGTTTACCCGTTACTGTAATGTTTGCGGTGGGTTTATTGTTTACAGATACCCGAAGGCTGAATGTATCTGTACAACCATTGCTGGATGTAGTTTGCAGTAAAACTGTGTAAACACCCACGGCGGCATATTTGTAAAAGAAAGGATTTGTAGTAAAATAAGTAGCATTACTACCATCTCCAAAATTCCAATTCCATTGTGTAATGCTGCCAACGTTTATACTGCTGCTATCGCTAAATTTTATAGAGTCGCCCAGGCAAATATTTTTATCAAAACTAAATTTAGAGTTTGGCCCCGGGCTAATGTATATAGTTTTATAACTGGTGTCACTATTGCAGGTAGCAGTAGAAACAACCAGTTTTGCGGTGTAGGTTCCAGGGTTTTTATATTGATGAAAAAATGAATTACCGTTATTGTTTGCAACAACTGCGCCATCTCCAAAGTCGTAACGCCAGTTTACAAGCGTGCCTGAATTTGCAAAAGATGTATCTGTTACCGCAACATTTTCATTTGTACATGC
Organism: uncultured Chitinophagaceae bacterium; assembly: GCA_963741535.1. Taxonomy (GTDB): domain Bacteria; phylum Bacteroidota; class Bacteroidia; order Chitinophagales; family Chitinophagaceae; genus Ferruginibacter. Next base: position 436,284 of record CAVUIP010000017.1, on the reverse strand, counting down.
AGAGGCAGGCATACCTATTTTAGCTATGGGAAGCGGTGTAATTGTAATTGGTTTAACAGTATCGCCTGCACAACCATTATCGGCAATAGCTCTAAAGCGCACATTTTGTGTGCCTGGGGTGGTAAATTTTTTATTAGTGGTTATTGTATTGGCTGTTGTGTTATCAGCAAAATTCCACAGGTATTGTGTTATGTTAAAACCATTTGATGTAAAAGTGCCGGTAAAAGAAACTGTATCGGATAAACAATTTGCATTTGTAAAACTAAAATCTGATTTTGGCCCGTCTTTTACTGACACCTTTACCGTTGCATTTTCTGTTTGAAAACAATTGGGAATTACCAACGAAGAATATGAAATGGGTATTACAGTGTTAGGATTAATTGAGGTGAAAATAAAATCCTGCTGCAGGGTGTACACATAATAGGTCCTTCCGTTTATTATTTCAGTTGCAATGGGAACGGGGTTATTTATTATAGAATCTGTATTGGGTGTTATTCCGGGAATTACCTGGCTTAATTTCCAGTGTATCATGGTAGCCTGATGCGCTAATTTTACATATAACCGTACAGGTGTATTGCGGCATGTAACGGTATCTAAAGTAGTGTTGGTACTAAATGTATTTATAACCCCACCATACACATTTAAATTATTGATTAATGTACCAACGTTGTAACCATAGCTCTCATAATTTCCCAAACCGTAAACCGTTGCATTAAATGCAGAATCGCAGGTTATGGTATGTTTTGCCGCCGGGCCAATAAACCTTGCCAGTGCAACTGAAAAGGCCGGGTTGTTGGGGTGTGTAATTATTTGGCTTGCAGGCAGTGTATTGCCATCAACTTTTAATGAATTTACTGCTGCAGTTAATAAATGTATATTGGTATACACATAATCAATACCCTGTTTTCGGCTGGTATAAAACAATACCGATTTTTGCCCCTGTTCAATTGGGCTTAAATAAAACATTTCAGGATCGCCATACGATGGGGGGGCAGGCGTGGTAGCGGGAAAATTCCAGCATTGATTTTTATTGGGTGTGTATTGCGCAACTAAAATGGGGTTATTCGCTTCAATATAATCACCTCCGGTGGAGTCCATATATTCGTAATAGAAATTTTTTATCAACCCCGTCATTACCACGCCGTTTTTTCTCACCACAGTTGAGGGATCGGCTACACAAATACGGTAGTAGTTTCTGTTGGTTTCCAGTATATCTGTATTGGTGTTGTTTATGGTATGGTAAGTAAGATAACGGGTACCCCAAGCCTGTGCAGGAAATACCTGCTGGTGTATAAATTCGCCTCCATCGCCACGGCATAACCTTATTCCGCCTGAGCCAGAGAAAAGAGCGACAGGATGACAACTGCCATCGCCACCAATTACAGATAATACTTTACTGCCTGTCATATCTTTACTGGCGGCATAAGCAGCATTGTTGCCGGCAATCAATTTTCCAAATACATGGTAAGATTCTCCTTTGTTAAGATTAACGGTATATGTTTGACCCGGCAACCAGCCATTTTTTGTAGTATCAGACGGAGTAATTTCAACTCTTGTATTATTTTCTGATGCTATTATATAAAACCAGGAATACCAGTCGGCACCATTTGCAGTGGTAGGGTTAATTACCGGTAAAGGTGATGCCGAAGTGGCTTGTGAATAATTAATGGAATGATATAAATAGCCATAAGTTTCTACCGGCATAAGCATTGTGGCACCCGAAACTTGTGTTGAATAAACATGTGCATACACAGCTACCGGAACATTACTTTCTATATGGATGCCCCTGTTTTGTAAACCATCAGTTAAGCGTACGGGCATCGTTAACGCCACTTTTAGGTATTAGGATGGTAGCATCTACCGTATTTGCAGGAATATTTAAAGTTTGAGTAAAACCCGTATTGGTTATGGTAACGGTTACGGTTGCAGCCTGTTCTGTACTGATATACAATGCCAGTTCCTGAAAGTTAACCGGAGATTCATGAAAAAAACTATAATCAAATCCATAAGCCAGCCAAAATTCCTTTCCACGGTTTGATTTATCCTGTGCCTTTAACAGAAAACATGATAAAATGCTAATGATTAGTATGGAAAAAGATTTTATTTCTCATTTTTACTTTAAACAACAATATTCTAATATTAAAATGCACAAAACTGTGTAGAATTAACTCTACAACACCTGTTTTATTATTACTTTATCTTGTGTTTCAATTTTACCTTAACTAAAAGTTTCAAATCATGAACAAGCACTGCTTTGGAAAGTTACATTATTTCCTGCTGATTATTTTACTGCCTTTTTTTTACTCTTCTTTAACTGCCCAGGTAAGCTATACCATGAGTAAATGGCGTTACAGCGATCCTAAACCATTAGGGTTTACTGTACTGGATGTACAATTCTATGATAATAATTTTGGCATTGCCGTAGGAGGTAGTGGTGGAATAGCCAGAACATTTAATGGTGGTGCAAAATGGGAATATGGAGCTTTTACATTTACATCCCCAACCGGATTAACAACAAATGGCAATTTTGCAGATTTGAGTATTCCTTCATGCAACTAGTGCTTATGTAGTGGGTTCAGGTGGGATGATGGCAAAAACAACAAATGCCGGACTAAACTGGACCTTTGTAAATACACCATTATATGCAAACTCAAGAAATATAAATACCTGCTGGTTTTTCGACAGCAATAATGGCTATATAGCCGGGCAGTGGAATACACCTGACTCTATACCTAAAATATATCGTACCAGAGATGGAGGAGCTACCTGGGATTCTCTTGCTGCACCTCCCTCTAATGGTACTACAAAGGTTGGATATGTTCAAAACTCAACCTATCCGTCAATTAATTGGAGTATTACTGCAAAAGCAAAAGAGATTTATCGCATGCAGTTCCTTAATGCCAATGTGGGTTACATAGTTGGAGGAGGAAGTTCTTTATTTCCAGGATTAGGTATTCCGAATATTACAAACAGCACAACCTGTGCTGTAACTACAGCTCAATTAACAACGGGTTCTCACAATGCCAGCCTGGTTTGGAAATTTGAAAATGGGGCGTTAACTGATTATTCTATAAGTAAAGAAAGGTTGGGTTATACGGGATATACGGCTGCTCCACCATTTAATTGTACCTCCAAGTTTGGAAATGTATCACAGGTAAATCAACAATTCAGGGCCTTTAGTATTGTAAATGATACTACAATTGTTTTGTTATCTTTTAATAACAATGTGGTTGTAAAAGTACGTACAGGCAAAAACGATAGTACACTAAATGTGAACCGTCCCGGTGTATTATGAAAAAGGAAATTTTGAATTTTAAATACAGGGCCAGCCGGCGCTCCATTTGGTTATCCTGCCATACCACCAACAGCCCAACAAACACTGTTTTCATCTAACCCATACCGTTTAAGAACCGCCAGCAATGGAAAATTGTATGCAGCTGCAGGTAATGGTACTTTATGGACAAGTGTGGATACCGGTAGAACATGGAAGCAGGAGAGAAGCTTACCGGCAGGCCGTAATTACAGTTCATTTGCAACATGGGCATTTGACTTTTTGCCAAGCGGTAAACTAATTACAATGGGGCAGGGGGGAGTTATCGCAGATTCCATACCGGGAGGATCTTTTCAAAGTAATTATGTATTTGTAGGGAGCACCGGCAATAAGGTAGATTTTGTTGATTGCAGTAATGGTATTGTTGCCGGAGGGTCTCAAATTGCGGTAACAACTACCGGAGGTAATTCATGGATTGCTAAGCACAGGCCAGATTTTGCCAATTCATTTTACAGCATAAATGGATTTCATTACACCAGCCTCAACAAATCTTATTTTGCAGTAAGTAACGGTACTATATATTCTTCACCGGATCAGGCCACCACATTAGATCCACTATTTTCTGATTTTAATTTTCAGATGAATGCTGTTCAGGGTTTTGGAACTGATACAGTTTATGGACTTGGATACTCCCAGTTTTCTGTACCTACAGCTAACAGGAAATCATCTTTTTTCCGTTCAACTAATGCAGGTGTAACATGGCAAACTGTAGATATTGTTGCTAACGTAGTAACTCCTGCTTTTACTGCACCAACTTTATCAAAAATGACTTTCCCAGCCGTAACATTGGCTATGCTGCAGGATCAAGAAATGGTGTTTATAAAACATCAAATGGCGGAACCACCTGGACAAGTATTAATCCCTTTCCTGCTTTAAATGAAAATATGGGCGGGGCTTATACTATCTTATACAGGCATTTATGCACTAGATGATAATACCGTATTTGTAGTAGGAAATATGTTTACTACTGCTAATATAAACGTTATATAAAACAACTGATGGTGGTACTACCTGGACAGATATATCAGGAAGTATAAACACACAGTTACCTGAGGTAATATGCTGAATGTTATTATTCAGTGATGATAACAATGGTTATGTTATTGGAAGTAATGTAATATTTGTAACTAATAATGGAGGAGCAAGCTGGACAATGGAAGTTGCACCTCATGGTAACTTGAATAACGCCATTGGTTTTGCTCCACGTACTGTACCTGCAGCTACTCCTTTTGCAAACAGAAAATTATTTATTGGCGGTTTGGCTTTTGCTTCAGGTGTTCCCACTATTATGGAATATGGTGATACATTGAATGTAAATGTAAATGGCACTGAAGCACTTTCGGCAAGTTGTGCAACAGGTAATACAGGAAGTATAGTAGTAACTGCAAGTGGTGGAATTCCTCCTTACACTTATAGTGTTAATGGCGGTACTTTTCAAACTTCTAATACTTTTAACGGATTATCTGCAGGCAATAAAACAATTACTATTAAAGATGCTTTTTGTGGGTTGTTTACTAAAACTGTTTTACTGGATGTTAAACCAAGCCCCGCTGTAAATGCTGGCGCCGACTTTACAATTGTAAGTGGTGATGTGATTACATTAAGTGGAAGTTCATCAGGTACCCCATCATCAATTGCATGGACGCCAAACACCACATTAACAGGTGCTAACACCTTTACCCCCGTTGCTAAACCGGGTACCACCACCAACTATACATTAACTGTAGTAGATGTTAATAGTTGCACATCTACAGACAATGTATTGATAACCGTAATTCCTTATTGTGTAAAACCAATGAATGCATTTACACCTAACGGCGATGGTATGAATGATAAATGGTTGGTTACAAGCGGTGGTGCATGTACGCAGCAGGTAATTGCAAAAGTGTTTAACCGTTATGGAGATCTTGTTTTCAGTAATCAAAATTATCAAAACAACTGGGATGGAACCTACAAGGGTAAACCCGTTGCAGACGGTACTTATTATTATGTACTGCAGTTTCGCTTAATTAACGGCAATGCTGTTCCGGTAAAAGGCGATGTAACAATTTTAAGATAACCTATTTATAAAAATTATATGAAACACAAAATATTAATTGCTTTTTTTGCAGCATTTGTTACTATAGCAAATGCACAGCAACTGCAAACATCATCCATGTACGATATGCAGGGCATATTGCATAACCCATCAATGGCAGGTATGCAGGAAAATAATATTGTTGGTATTAGTTACCGCAGCCAGTGGGCTGGCATTAGCGGCAGCCCTAAAACAGCAACGGTCTTTAGTTCTTTCGATTTGCCAAAACATAATATTGGTATTGGGGGATATTTATACAGCGATAAAACAGGCCCAACTTCCAGAACGGGTATTGAACTTTCGCTTGCCAAACATATTGTAATGGGAGATAAGGGCACTTTTTCTTTAGGAATAGAAAGCAGGATGCAGCAATACTCATTAGACAGGGCAAAACTTTCGGCAACTCTTGGCGCCGACCCTGCATTGGGAACAAGCGACAGCAGGATTAAATTTGATGCAGGTTTTGGCATTTCTTACACCAATAAAAAAGTTCAGTTTGGGGCTTCAGTTTCGCAATTAGTACAATCTAAATTAAATTTCTACAGTGGCAACTTAACCACTAGCGAAGCTGCAAGGTTGTACAGGCATTACTATTTTAACGGTTTGTATAATTTTGATGTTGATGGTGTTACTACTATTACACCCAATGCGTTGGTGATTTATTTACCTAATTCGCCTGTAAATTTTCAGGCAGGTTTAAGGTTTGAGCATAACAAAACTTTTTGGTGGGGACTGGGTTACAGGGCGAGCCAAAGTTATATGGTATCGGCAGGCGTACACATCAATAAAAAAATTACACTGGGGTATGCTTACGATGATTATATAAGCCCGGTAAGTAATTTTGATAATGGCGCTAATGCTCATGAGGTGTTATTGCGCTACAATTTAGCAAAATAGAAAATTGATTTTAACAGGTTTGCGGCAGTTTGAAAAAACTGCCGTTTTTTTTATACCAGAATTTTATTATCTAAATTTTCAAAATTTATTGAAAATAACATATCTTTGTGCTATAAATCATACAACATGAAACTTATAATAATTGGCGGCGGTTTTGGCGGATTAAGATTGGCCCGTAATTTAAGCAATAAACCCGGTTTTGAAATTACACTGATAGATAAATTTAACTTTCACCAGTTTCAACCATTGTTTTATCAGGTGGCTACTGCCGGGCTTGATGCCAGCAATATTTCTTTTCCGCTGCGTAAAGTTTTTCACCACAGTAAAAATATACGCTTTAGAATGGCGGAAGTGCAGCAAATTATAACCGGTAAAAATAAAGTGGTAACCAACATTGGAGAATTTGATTATGATGCTTTAGTAATTGCAACCGGTGCAGATACCAATTTTTTTGGCAATAAGAATTTAATAGATCATGCATTGCCCATGAAAAGCACTTTGGAAGCATTGCAACTGCGCTATAAATTATTGGAGAACTTTGAAACAGCTATTAATACCAATGACCAAAAACTTATTGAGCAGTTGATGAATATTGTTGTTGTTGGTGGCGGGCCAACAGGTGTGGAGCTTAGCGGTGCTATTGCCGATATGAAAAAATATGTGCTGCCAAAAGATTATCCCGAGCTTGATTTTGCAAAGATGAAAATATTTTTGCTTGAAGCGGCTGATAAAACTTTAGCGGCAATGAGTGATAAAAGCAGTGTGGAATCGAGAAGGTATTTAGAAAAATTAGGGGTAACAGTTTTAACCAACACTTTATTAAAAGATTATGATGGTGAAAAAGTTACTTTGCAAAATGGCGAAACCATTTTTAGTAAAATAGTTATTTGGGCGGCAGGTATAAAAGGAAATGTTCCTGAAGGTGTTGATAAAAATTTAATTGCAAAAGGCAACCGTATAAAAATTGACCGGCAGTGTAAAGTACCCGGAAGCAATAATATTTTTGCAATAGGAGATGTGGCTTATATGGAAGAACCTGCATGGCCTAACGGCCACCCACAGGTGGCGCCGGTTGCTATGCAAATGGCAGATATGATTGCAAATAATTTACGCAGTATAGAAATGAAAAGCAGTAAAAAAGCATTGGAAGAATTTGTGTACAACGATAAAGGCAGTATGGCAACAGTGGGCAGAAACTTAGCAGTAGTGGATATGCCAAAACCTAAATTGCATTTTGGTGGTTTTTTTGCCTGGATGATTTGGATGGGTTTGCACCTAATGCTGATACTGGGAGTAAAGAATCGTTTTTTTGTTTTTTGTAACTGGCTGTATAATTATTTTACTTACGATCAGAATTTGAGGTTGATTTTTAATAATAAAAAAATTAACAACTATTAAAAATATTTTTTGCATAAAAAAATATTTTTAATTTAATGTCAACTTTAAATAACCGGGAACGCTATAGTGGTTTAAGAATTTTTATTAATTGTTGCGAACATGCTTTTAAAAAATTTTCAAGTTCATCGGATGTAAGTTCTGTTGGTATCACCATGGTTTTTAAACCTGCTAAATAATAATTTCCTTTTTGGTCAAAGGAATAAGTACAGCCTTTTGTGCAGGGGGCATAATTAAAAGTGTAGGCGCCTACCAAATCATTGTCTTTTACTTTAATTACCCTAAATTCAACTTTCCTCCCACTCAGTAAAAGCGGGGCTGCAGTTTTTGTTTCTGTTCCATTTACATCGGTATAAGTGTTTGTTGAATAGTTAACGTTTCCGTAAGTTATCATTTCAACAATAAAATCTGTTTCGGTTAGTTCTTTTATTTTTGAATAATCCTGTGTAGGGTTATCTAATACTTTTTGAAACAAGGCTCTGTCTCTTACAATAAAATCTGCTTTGGCAAACTCCAGTTCAATAGAATTATATAAGCTGGTTGAATATTTGTTTTTTACAAGTATTTCATCTAAATAACCCGGTACCCTTAAAACTATGCTGGGATTTTTAAGCGAACGCAGGTAAGGCGTTAAAGATGGTTTTGTAAAAATATCGTCCTTTTGCTGGGTAAGTGTAACAACCCCTTTTGATAAAATTGGCGGAGGAGCTGGCTTATATGTAGATTTTTTTGGTCCTGCACTGCTTAATAAAGCAAAAGTGAAAAAAAATACTGTAGCCGCACCCACAATGTGATTTTTGAACTTATTCATAAAAACAAAATTTTGATGTGATAAATGGCAATAAGAAATATACAGTACAGAATAGATAAAAATGTCTATCAAGTCAAACGTACCTGTAATAATTTTAAGGTGTTGAAGAATTTCGCTTACAAAGGGAATAAACATAAGCACAGCCGGATAAAGCTCTGGTACATTTTTTTTTCTGAGCATAGCAGCAGTAATAAAAACTGCGGCACACCAGGCGGCATCAGCATAGTAATTTCTAAAGAAAATATAAAACCATGAATCGGAAACAGTTACTGGATTTGTGTTATAAACACTGATAAAATCAAAAAAAAATATTTCCGGCCTAAAAAACCAGTAAGCAATTATACCTGAAAACAGCAGCAGTATCGTAACAGTTAATCTTACCATGTAGATTTAAGCCCACATTAGAAAGCCTGATCAAATATACATATTTTTAATTGCTGATTTTTTATTTATTGCAGCATACGGTAAGTAAATCAGTTTTAGATTAAGCACTGCATCAATGCATTGGTATTAAAATCGTTGGTATTACAACCAACAATAGCAGTAGCAGCGGTAAAATAACTATTATTACATATACTCTGCTATCAGCTTAGTTATTTGTATGAGAAATTATCCTTTAAATGCAAACCGAAGTTTTTTATTTTTAACCATGAGGATAGAGGCAAAAGATTTTTGGGTATAATCTCTGGCCAGTAAAAACGGCTAAATAATTTTTTAAAACAAATTAGGCTTTAAGCTGTTTATATTTTATGCCTTCTACTTTTTTAACTGCACAATGGAATAACCTTATAATGGCCAATTACATTATTGATCCTGCTATTTTAAAACCTTACCTGCCCAATAAAACCGAACTGGATTTTTACAATGGTAACTGTTATGTAAGTTTAATTGGTTTTATGTTTGAAAAAACAAAATTGCTGGGAGTTAGTATCCCATTTCATAAAAAATTTGAAGAAGTAAACCTGCGTTTTTATGTGCGGTATAATGATAATGGCGTATGGAAACGTGGCGCTGTGTTTATAAAAGAAATTGTACCCAAACCAGCTATCAGCATTATTGCCAATAGTTTGTACAATGAAAAATATTTTACAATGCCGATGAAACATTTTTATACCCAAAACGAAAACGAAATACATTTAGGTTACCACTGGAAGTTTAAAAATAAATGGAATAAACTGGAAGCGACTACAGCAACTGAGGCCTTGCCCATGAAGCCCGGCAGCGAAGAAGAATTTATTGCAGAGCATTACTGGGGCTACTCTAAATACAATGCACAAACTACTTTTGAATATGCAGTGCATCACCCCGCCTGGAAAGTTTATGCCGTAAAAAATTATTTAATCAATTGCGATTTTACAGCTTTGTATGGAAAGGAATTTTCTTTTTTGCAGGATGTAAACCCCAATTCAGTTTTTATGGCTCAGGGCTCTGCTATTTCAATTTTAAAGAAGATGGTTTTGTAGTTTATATTCTGTAAAGATAATTTACCGTCTTTTACCTTTATTAAACAGGTTAAAACACCTTTCTAAGTTTTCAATATTCAATTCTTTTTTGGTAATGTACTTAATAACCTATCTTCATAAATATTAACACTAATTAAACCTAAAACCTAAACATGAAAAGTAAAATTGTTTTTGCCGTAAGCATTTTATTGTTATCCACTTCTGCTTTTGCGCAATACGATAAACCTGAAAAAGATAATGACGAAAGTGAAAAGCATTCTATGAATCTTTTCAAAATAAATCTCACTTCAATTGTTTTAAAAAATTATTCATTTCAATACGAGAGAATAATAAACAGAAAATTTTCTTTTGCATTAGGTTTTAGAACAATGCCCAATGGTAAATTGCCATTGCAAAGCACTATCGAAAAAATTGTTGGTGACGATGCTGAAGCAAAAGAGCAACTGGCAAATTTTAATTTGGGTAACACAGCCATTACGCCTGAGTTTAGGTTTTATGTGGGCAAAAAAGGTTACGGCCGTGGATTTTATTTAGCACCGTTTTACCGTAATGCCACATACAAAGGCAGCGGTTTAAAATTTACTTACGAAAATACAGCCATGGTTAAAAATTCCATTTCTATGGCCGGTGAATTAAAGGGAAATAGTTTTGGGTTAATGCTGGGGGCACAATGGCATTTGGGTAAACACATCAGTCTCGATTGGTGGATACTTGGGCCGCATTATGGAAATGGCAAAGGTGATTTTACCGGTAAATCTTCTCAACCACTTACAGCAGATGAACAAAATGATTTAAGAATGGAACTGGAAGATTTTGAAATTCCACTTACCACAAAAAATGTCACTGTAAATGCAAATGGTGCCAATGTAAAATTAGATGGGCCTTTTGGTGGTGTTAGAGGAGGTATTTTAATAGGGATAAGATTTTAAAAACAGGTGTAAATTATTAAAGTTATCAGCAGTGAAATAAGTAAATATTATTGGCATCAGTTTATTTTTCCAGTTCATGTACAGTAACTTAATTTTAATAGCAATGTAAGTTATCAAATGCAGCAGCTTTTGTATCTTTATACACTCAAGTAAGACTATTGCAAACAACACAACAAAACCTCCGTCTTCAAAAAATTATCACGGCAATTGCTATTCTTTTGTTTGTAATAAAAATTATTGCCTGGTATCTTACTAATTCTGTAGCTATTTTAACGGATGCATTAGAAAGTACAGTAAATGTAATTGCAGGATTAATAGGGGTATACAGCTTATACGTTTCGGCAAAGCCAAAAGATTACGATCATCCTTACGGGCATGGTAAGGCGGAATTTATTTCTGCTGCTGTTGAGGGAACCTTAATAACTATTGCCGGCTTAATAATTATTTACGAAGCGGTAATGAATTTGTTGAATCCGCATATCATACAAAAATTAGACTATGGGATTATGCTGGTTGCTGTTACTGCACTCATCAATTATATAGCAGGTGCGGTTTGTATTAAAACCGGTACTAAAAATAATTCGCTGGCATTAATTGCAAGTGGTAAACATTTACAATCTGATACCTGGAGCACATTGGGCATTATTGCCGGTTTATTGCTGATATTATTTACAAAAGTATCATGGATGGACAGTGCCATTGCAATTCTTTTTGCATTGATAATTATTTTTACAGGGTATAAAATTGTAAGAAGTTCTATTGCAGGTATAATGGATGAAGCCGACGAAGCTTTATTAAAAAAATTAGTAGCAACATTAAATTCACATCGTAAAGAAAACTGGATTGATCTGCATAACCTTCGTATAATTAAATATGGTGCAACTATACATTTGGATTGTCATCTTACTGTACCATGGTATTTAAATGTGCATGAAGCACATAAAGAAATTGATGCTTTATCATTGCTGGTGAAAGATGAATATGGGGAAGCTGTGGAGCTTTTTGTACATTCCGATGGTTGCCTCGATTACAGTTGTAATATTTGCTTAAAGCAAAACTGCCCGGTTCGTAAACATCCGTTTGAAAAAAAAATTGACTGGACCATTGCTAATATTTCAAATAACAATAAGCATAAAGTAACTACATAATAAAATCATAAAACAAAAAAACCCCTTCTAAATTTTAGAAGGAGTTTTTTATTTATAAGTTTAGTTATTCAGTAGAAAAAATATTTTTAACAACAGTTACTTCATTGTTAAATAATTTTAAATAATAAATACCTTTTGCTATTGTCAGTGTGTTTTTATTGATGATGTTCAATCCTTTTTGTAATGTAATTTGTTCGGCTAGAATTATTTTACCAGATTGGTCAAATATAGCAAGATTTGCTTTTTGATTTTGTGTGCTGCTAATGTTAAGCTTAACATTATTTTTACCAGAAGATAGTTGGGCGGCCACAATATCCAATGCCTTGCCCGCTTTAGATAAAATTGAAACGATACCACTGTATTCTTTGCTGTTATCTTTATCAATCATTGCAAGCCTGTAATAATTTATTCCTGCTAATGGTGCTGCATCAATGAAATTATAATTTATTTCGCTGGAACTAAAACCTCTTGCGTCAACCCTGCCAATTATCTCATAATCCTGACCGTTAGTGCTTCTTTCAATATTAAAATGGCTGCTGTTTGATTCTGTTGCTGTTGTCCATTGCAAAATATTTTTTCCCTTGTTTTCGGTTACTTTTATTGCAGTAAGTTTAACAGGCAGAGCAGTACTTACCTCTGCATAACCCCTGTCTGGAGCTGCTCCGGTAAAAGGTAATCCTACATTTACGCCTGCATCAATTAATGGCGAGGTTACCTGAAGGGAATAAGTAACACTATTTGCAAACATTGGGTTAACCGTCAAATTATTAGATACGGTGGTACTTGCAGGAAATGGAATACCAGACGATGCCCAGGTTGGTACTAAATTAATATTATCTCCATTACCATAAAAATCATTGAACTGAAATTGGCAATTTGTAAATTTAGAACGGTCATTAGTTAGCATTACATTTAATCTAACACCCTGAATTATATTGTTTTTTATTTTTAAACCATTAACGGCGAATGCACCGCCATAAGAAATATTAATTGCAAAATCAGGATTTGCATTGCCTGTAGTTGCACCAACAAATGTATTGTTATATACTTCCCAGTTATCTATCGACCAGTTGGGTCCTAATGCTCCTCCAAAACCTCCAATCAAATATCCATCATTGCTATTTGTTTTACCACAGTTTTTAAAAAGATTTTTACGTACTATTATATCTTTCATTAACGTATTTGCCCTGGGGTAGGTAACAATCTGCTGGTTTAAATTTTCAAAAATATTATTTTCAATTATACAGCCATCGGTAGAATATTCAAAAATTATCCCTTCTTCCTGATAGGCGCTTATGGCCGGCTGTTTAATAATGTTATCATGTATATAAATTGCCCAGGGGTAAACACCTTTATTTCCCTGATAATTAAAATCTAAACTTCCTTGTATTGTATTACCATAAATTTCCATGCCCTGAGCATTAAATAATTCCAGTGCAAAACTCCATCCATCATTTGCGTAAGGTATTTTTGTGATAGTGTTGTTATATATTTTTACACCCTTTAACCAACCTTCGTTAGTGTATTTAATAGGCCACCCGTTTTGACCACTTGGTCGGCTGTTTTGCGTAATGGTGTTATTGTAAACCAGTAATCCTTCCTGCCCGCCCATTTCAAGACAGCCCCTGCCATAGCCGTTATAATCGGCACAATTGTTAACTATGTTATTGTAAAATTTATTACCTGTTGCGTACCTGCCTGCTGGTGGCGCTGCAATTCCATCATTTCTTCCGCTAAAAATTACGCCCCTGTCTTTAAAATCTACTATAGTACAATTGTATATGCTAACATTACTCCTGCCAGCAACCCATATTGCCCAATGTGTTGTAAGGTTAGTGCCATCAAATTTTACATTGCTTATATGCTGGTCACCATTGGTGCCTTCGTTACTTCTTACTTCCAGTAATGCTGTAAAAATTGTGTTAACAGTACTTCTTAAAACAGAAGTTACCCCATCACCTTCAATACTTACGCCAACTGCTAAGTAACATTGTTGCGTTTCGGTATAAATACCTGAGTTTACGTGGATAATATCGCCGGTTGTATTTACTGTTGCCGTAGCTTTTTTTAACGTTCTCCATGGATTTAATAGTGTACCTGTACCAGTTACATCATTACCTGCCGGACTGATATAGTACGTGGCAGCAAAACCTGTAATTGCAAAACAGCAAAAAAAAGTTAGAATGGAGAGGGTGGTCAACACAAATCTCCTCACGGGGGATTGGATAGTTTTCATTTGGATTCTTTTTAGTTTTTATAATTGGATATTGGTTAATACTTTTTTTGATTGCTCAATAAAAGCCTGATGCAAACTTCGAAAAATCAAAAATTTAAAAATGCAGTAACTTACTAACTGTTTGCAGACTTTATTTTAGTTGCCGGTAAAAAACCCGTCCGGATATAATTTACCTGCAAATAAAACTGTTTCCACAATTTTAAATTTGTGTTGCTTTGCTGATGGAAGGGGAAATTAGGAGGGTATTTAAAGAATCAATTATAAAGCACAATGAATTTTACTTCATCGGCTGATACATATGTAATCTGTATAAATTAATTTATTTGAAAAGACTTGGGCAAATAAAAAAAGATTTTTTGCGGCATTAAAGTAGAATTTAAGTTTCATAAAATATTTTAAAAAATGGATTTCGTATTAATCTTTCAAAAACTATACCAATTTTTTTTATTTTTAAATATTAATATTATCAATATAAAAAACAGTTTTATTTTTCTGGCTGCAAATTTTTTTTAACTTGATTTATAACTGCAAAAATTATCGGTATAAAATAATTAAGAACATTGACTGTATTATTTTGAACGCAGGTATTTGAAATTTATTTTTGGAAAAATGAATTTTACGGTTTTAAAGTAATTAGCGGTTAGGAAAAGTCTTTTATAAGCAAAAGCATAAGAAAAGTACGCAGTGGAATTACGGAAAGTATTCATTGATTTTTACTACAGGTAATAAACAACAATGCTGTAATAATTAATGCTCAAACAATTTTGCAACACCAAATGCAGCTGCTGCAGCCATAGCTCCAATTAATGTAACTCTTAATGCTCCCCACAGAGGTGCAACACCAGTAATCTTACTTTTGAAAAAACCAAAAACAAAAAGGCAGGCTAATGTAGCTACTGCAGATATTTTTAAAGCTTCGGATGAATCGCTTATAAAAAAATAAGGGCTTAACGGAATGATGCCACCAGCTACATAAGACAAGCCAATATTCAATGCACTCTTTGTTGCTCTTTTAGGATCTGGTTTTTCTAAACCCAATTCATACTTCATCATAAAATCAACCCAGCGGTCTTTATCCTGAGAAATTTCTTCGGTAGCCTGTTGTTGTAATTGCGGACTTAAACCAATGTTAGCAAAAAATTCTTTTGTCTCTTCAATTTCACGGTGGCGTAAATTTTCCACTTCATCGTACTCTCTTCTTTTTTCACTTTTATAATGGTCCTGTTCTGTTTTACCTGCCAGGTATCCGCCCAAACCCATTGCAATGCTGCCTGCACATATTTCGGCTATACCGGCAATAACTATAATACCGCTGCTGGTAACTACACCACTTAAGCCTGCAGCTAAAGCAAAAGGAACAGTAAGCCCATCACTCATACCAATTACAATATCTGATAAAGCCTGAGAACTTTTTAAGTGTGTTTCTTTGTGGTCGTGGTGCAAATGTGTATCCATGTAATTTTTTTAAGGCAGCATTAATTCTTTGAAGGATTTAATTTATTTTGTTTAAGTATTTTATAAAATAATTCTTCGTTTCCGGCTGCTTTCATTTTTTTTAAATAAATGCTGATGTTATTTTCTGCATCAACCCGGTAAGGCGAATTAATTTCTACATAAGCATTATATGCTTTGCACATATTGTCCAGTGCCTTTTCTAAATCACCTTTTAATTCATACATTCTTCCTGCGCCATAATATGATTCCGGGTCATCGGGATAAATTTTAGAAAGATTTTTGTAAGCTTCTAACGCTTTATCATACTCTTTTTTAAATTCATACACTACAGGTATATTTTGCAGTGGTAATTTTCCTTTTGAGTCTAACTGCAACGATTTTGTATAAGCTTCCAATGCACCATCCAAATCGCCTAATTTTCTTTTGCATACACCAATATTATCCCAGGCAAAAGCAAACTTTTCATCCTGCTTTACTGCTTTTTCAAACCAGGGCAATGCGTCTTTAAAATTTCCTGTGGTAAATTCATCAATACCCCTATCATAAAATTTAAGTGCTTTTTCATCTTTTGAATTGGAAAACTCAGATTCTTTATTATCTGATTTAACAGCATTATTCAAAGATGCACAACTGTCTTTAAGCCATCTTTCCATTTCAAAATAATAGCGTTGATACTCCTGCGAATTCTTATCTGTATTTAAAACTATATTTTTATTTTGGGCATTACCTTTCATTGACTGATAAAGTTTAATAGCAAGTTGGTAAGCAGTTACCTCTTTATCAATGCAGGTAAAAATATCAGCAGCAATTTCTTTATTGGTTTTATCACTTAAAGGTATCGAATCAATACATGTGCAGGCACTGGCAGAAAGTTCACTTAATATTTTTAAGGTATCAATTTTTATCTCACTTAAAATTTTTTGTGCAGCTTCACCTTTTAAAGCATCTTTTTGTGCGTATGTAATTTTTGTAAAGGCAAATAAAGGCAGTAAGAAAAAAAATATTTTTTTCATTTCATATTGTTTAATGAGCGGATGATTAAAAATAAGAATAAAACCCAGTTAAACGTCAAGGCTTTTTAAACTTTTGGCAATAATATCCACACAGTCTAAAATTTGTTCTTTATTTATAACCAATGGCGGGGCAAAACGAATTTTATCGCCATGAGTTGGTTTAGCCAAAAGACCATTTTCTTTTAATGATAAACATAAATCCCAGGCAGCTTCTGTATTGGTATGTTTAATAACTATAGCATTTAATAATCCCCTGCCTCTAACAGTTTCAATAAATGGAGAATTTAATTTACGCAATTCGTTTCTTAATAATTCTCCCATTTCTTCTGCGTTTGCTGTAAGCTTTTCATCTTTTAAAACTTGCAATGCGGTAATGGCAACTTTACAGGCCAATGGATTGCCGCCGTAAGTACTGCCATGCTCACCGGGCTTAATGGTCATCATAATTTCATCATCACATAATACGGCGCTTACCGGTAATACACCACCGCTCAAGGCTTTACCTAAAATTAAAATATCGGCACGTACAGCTTCATAATCGCAGGCCAGCATATTGCCTGTTCTTGCAAGGCCTGTTTGTATTTCATCTGCCACCATTAACACATTATACTCAGTACACAATGTTCTTATTTTTTTATAATAACCCTCGTCAGGGACTACTACACCGGCTTCGCCCTGTATGGGTTCAAATAAAAATGCAGCAACATTTTTATCCTGGAAAGATTTTTCTAATGCAGCAGTATCATTAAATGGTATAGCTCAAATAACCGGGCATGTAAGGGCCAAAGTTTTTTACAGCAGCAGCATCGTTACTAAAAGAAATTACACCTGTTGTTCTGCCATGAAAATTACCTTCGCATACAATTATTTTTGCTTTGTTTTCTTCAATGCCTTTTATTTGATAGGCCCATTTTCGGCTGAGTTTAATAGCAGTTTCAACAGCTTCTACACCTGTATTCATGGGTAATACTTTATCGTAACCAAAATATTCAGTTACAAATTTTTCATATTCTCCTAATAAATTACTGTGAAAAGCCCTGGAGGTAAGCGTTAATTTTTGTGCCTGCTCAATTAACGATGCAATAATTTTTGGATGGCAATGGCCCTGGTTAACTGCGGAGTAGCCGCTTAAAAAATCGTAGTAACGTTTACCATCAACATCATATAAAAAAACACCTTCGCCACGGTTTAGTACAACCGGCAGCGGATGATAATTGTGTGCGCCATATTTTTCTTCTAAATCAAGATACTGTTGCGCTGTTGCCGATAAAGCAATGGTAGAATGCATAAAATAAAATTGAAAAAATGTAAAAAAATAAATGAAATAATTGCTCCGCAAGTGGCGGAGTCAGTAGCTTAAATACTTCGATGATTAAGTAAATCGAGATTATTACCGAGGAAAGATTCTATTTTATATAAATTACTGATAGTTGTAAATTTGATGCAAGATAAAACTATTTTATGAGCTATACAATTCCGGCGCAAACCCATATCGGGCATGTGCATTTAAAAGTGGCCGATCTTGGACAGGGCCTTAAGTTTTTATAAAGATTTGCTTGGTTTTGAAATTACCCAACGCTATGGCGACAGTGCAGTTTTTATTTCGGCCGGTGGGTATCATCATCATATTGGCTTAAACACCTGGCACAGTAAAAATGCAGGGCCGGCACCGGTTAGGTCGGCAGGTTTGTATCATCTGGCAATTGTTTACCCCACACGAAAAGATCTTGCAACTATTTTTAAAAGATTAACCGATGCCGAATACCCGTTAACCGGCGCATCCGACCATGGTGTGTCGGAAGCAATTTATTTAAATGATTTAGATGGTAATGGTGTGGAATTATACTGGGACAGGCCTAAAGACCAATGGCCTGTAAACACCGAAGGAAAATTGTGGATGGGTACTGCTGCATTAGATATTGATTCTTTACTGGCTGAATTAGATTAAGGCAATATTTTTACAAAATAATTTTTATCCGTAAATCTTTTTAGTGGTATAGTGTTTTCAAAAATGCCAAAAAAAGTGCTGCCGGTACCCGTCATCGAAGCATAAATAGCACCTTCGCTGTACAAAGCTTTTTTTATGGGTTTTATTTTGGGATGTTTTGCTATTATAGATTCTTCAAAATCATTTTGTAAATCATCTTTCCAGGTGGTAATGGGCTGACGGATAATTTTTTTTACAGTTTTTTTATGCGGTACAAGTTTTACCTGGTTAAAAGCTATCCTTGTATGTATTTCAATATTGGGGTTAACCACTACAATTTTGTATGCTGATAAATCAAGCTTTATTTCTTCTAAAATTTCGCCACGCCCAGTTGCATAGCATGGTTTGTTTATTAAAAAAAAAGGACAATCGCTGCCTAATTGTAAGGCGTAAGGTATAAGTTGGGAAATTGTAAGATTAAGTTTGAATTTTTCATTCAGCAGCATTAAAGTAAAAGCACCATCTGCCGAACCACCACCCATACCTGCACCCATAGGAATGGCTTTTTGTAAATGCATTTTAATAGATGGTAATTCAGGGAAATCTTTCTTTAAAAGTTGATAAGCCTTTGTGCACATGTTGTCAGCTCTCTTGCCATCTATAGGTAAGCCGCCTAAAGTAAATTCAACATCAGTAACCGCATTGGCTGATGGAATAATTTCCAGCGCATCTTTTAAACCAATAGGATAAAAAACAGTTTCTATGTTATGAAACCCATCTTCTCTTTTATTAAGGATATGTAAGCCAAGATTTATTTTACTGTTGGGAAAAGCAAGCATCTTTGGGTTAATTGATAATGGAATAATTTAAAATGGATAATTTTTTTAAGGGGGAAAAATATCTAAAGTTTTTTTGTAACTAATTATATGCAGGCTGTGTTGAATTTTAAATATTATCAATTATGCATTAATAAATTATCCATTACTTTTCCTTTCTTGTTTTAATTTCATCCCTTATTGCAATGGCACGTATATAATCTTCATGATCCAGCACATCGGCAAGCAGAGCATTTAATTCTTCCAGTGTCATCGATTTTAAATCGTCGGTTCCGCCGGTTTCGGTAGTTACCGGTTGTATCTTTTTCTTTTTGCCATCATCTTCCATTAAAATACCGGCCTGGTCTAAAATAGTATCGTAAGTATAAACAGGGCATCCAAACCTTACGGCCAGTGCCAGTGCATCAGATGTTCGTGAATCAATTTCTACAGTATCGTTGGCAGAGCTGCAAACTAATTTGCTGTAAAAAATTCCTTCCTGTAAATCGTTTATTACCACTTCATGCAGTTCCACATTAAAGGCCATCATAAAATTTTTCATCAGGTCGTGTGTAAGCGGACGGCTTGGGCTCATACGTTCCAGCGCTACAGCAATTGCCTGTGCTTCAAAACCACCAATTACAATGGGCAAACGGCGCAAACCATTTACTTCTCCCAATACAACGGCATAGGAATGTGTTTGCGTTATGCTGTGAGATAAGTGCTACTATTTCCAGTTCTATTTTCTTCATACCCCTAATTCGCCAGTTGGCGAAGAATTGATTATGGATTATTAATAAAAGCAAATATAAAAACAAAAGCCTTTCAAAACTAATTGAAAGGCTTTAATATATTTAAAAATATAATCTTCTCTATAATCAAGTTCTCCGCCGCGGCGGACGGTGGGGTTTTATGCCCCCTTCAACTTCCTTACCGCATCAATTATCTTTGGCATTACTTCAAAAGCATCGCCTACAATACCATAATCGGCGCTTTAAAAAATGGTGCTTCGGGATCTTTATTAATTACTACAATTACTTTACTTCTGTTTACACCTGCCAAATGCTGTATGGCACCACTGATGCCAATTGCAAAATATAAATTAGGTGCAATGGCTAAACCGGTTTGGCCCACATGTTCGTGATGCGGCCGCCAGTGTACATCTGCAACAGCACGGCTGCAGGCCGTGGCAGCACCTAATAATTTTGCAAGATCGGTTACCAGCCCCCAATTTTCAGGACCTTTTAAACCACGGCCACCACTAATAACCAATTCGGCTTCGCTTAATGGAATTTCACCAACAATTTTATTTGTTGCTGTAACCGTAACTTTTGGTGCATCAACAGTTGCTGCAAATTCCACCACTTCGGCAGTACCATCAGTTGTTACAATATTAAATGAGTTAGGGTTTAGTGCAATTATTTTTACAGGAGTATTTACGGCAATATTTGCAAAAGCTTTACCACTAAAAACACTTTTCTTTACTGCAAATCCATTGCTGGTATCGGGCAATGCAATAGCACCGCTTACCAAACCTGCTTTTAATTTTGCACTTAAACGTGGTGCCACAGCTTTACCATTCATGTTATTAGAAAACACCACAACAGTTGCACCGGTTGCAGCAACAGCCTGTGCCAGTACATTGGTAAAAACCTGTGCATCCAAATGATCGAGAATTTCATTTTTAACCGTATGCACTTTTTTTAATCCATATTTGCCTAAAGATGCTAAGTCATCGGTAACGTTACCCAATACAATTCCTTCGGCGGCTACACCTAATAGTTCGGCAACTTTTGCTCCGTAGTTTGCAGCTTCAAAGGAAGATTTTTTTATTTGCCCTTCTGATTGGTCTAGAAAAATTAATACTGACATATTTTTAAATTTTGCCTCTGACTAATTTGCCAATGGCTGTTATGAATTTAATGCGTTGAATAAAGAACTTATAGTACAAGTGAGTCCCGCCATGGCGTGGACAATGATGCCATAAAAAATAAATGCTTGTCTCAAAAAAAACCTCACCCCAACCCCTCTCCAAAAGAAAAGGAACTAGAAGGGGTAGTTTTAAAATTTAAAGTTTCCGCTTCTGCCTTCTCCATTTCTCTCCCCTCCGGGGAGGATAGGAGGGGCTTTAAAACGCTTTCGCTTCCTCATGCAGCAACCTCACTAATTCTTCCGGCGTTTCGGCACTTACTAATTTAACACCAGCCTTTGCAGGAGGTAAATCAAAAGATACAATCGAAGTCAATGCATCAACAGCAACCGGCTCCTGTACTTTTAATGGTTTACTTCTTGCACCCATAATACCTTTCATGTTGGGGATGCGCTGTTCGGCCATTCCTTTTTGGCAGCTAACGGCAACGGGCAGCCCAACTTTATTGGTTTCTTCGCCGCCTTCAATTTCACGAACAATAACTGCTGCGCCATCCACCAAATCAAATTTAGCGGCATGCGATACATAAGGAATGTCTAATAATTCTGCCACCATACCGCCAATAGAAGAACCATTGTAATCAATAGTTTCTTTGCCGGTAAAAATTAAATCGTAAGTACCTTCTTTTGCCACTTCGGCAATTTGCGATGCAATATAAAAACTGTCATGGCTGTCGGCATTAACTCTTATGGCTTCATCGCCACCCAATGCTAATGCTTTGCGAATGATGGGCTCGGTATCGGCACCGCCAACGGTTACTAAATGAATTACTGCAGCAGCATCCGCTTCTTTTAATTCGATAGCCCTTACCAGAGCATACCATTCATCGTATGGATTAATGATCCATTGCACGCCGTCGGCAGCAAATTTCGTATTGTTATCTGCGAAGGTTATTTTTGCCGTAGTATCCGGCGTTTTAGAAATACAAACAAGTATCTTCATCATTCTGAGTGTTAACACCCTCTCCCTTGGAGAGGGAAGGGGTGAGGTTAAATAGTTGTTTATGCAACTAAAGCAAAGATAAGAGAAGCGAATTAAAATTTAAAAATAAAAAATATAAAAATTGAGCAGGATAGAAAAATTGCTGGAATACATGAAAACATCCGATAAGGACAGTTTTCTGCAACATGCGCTGGCACTGGAATACATTAAGGTTGATAATGATGAGGAAGCCCGTAAACTGTTTAATGAAATTTTGCTAAGAGAACCTACTTATATCGGTTCTTATTATCATTTGGGCAAATTACTGGAGAGGGCGGGAGAGTTTGAAAAAGCCATAAAAGTGTATGAACGTGGCATGTGGGAAGCCAAAAGAGTGAGCGACAATCATTCGTATAACGAGTTGATGGGAGCAAAGGAGGATTTGGAAGAGTAGCCCCTGTCCCCTAAAGGGGAACTTAGGCCGGATCAGTAATTTGTAATTGTCAGTTGTTTTAATTTGGTGAATATTTTTTTTTGGCCAGACATAAAATCTTTTTTCAACTTCGGTGGCGTCGCACTCTTTTACATTAGTTCTTTATTGACCAATTTTAAATCAAATCGGTATTAGATAAAACATAATAACTGATTATTGCAAGTGATGACAAAATAATTACCACTATCCTCTTTTGATAAAAATAAAAGCCTAAAGAAAATAATAGTAAAGCAGCAGCAGGTAAACTTGCATAAATTGAATGTTTTGCAATTTGAAGTACTGTTGAGGATGGAATAAGAGGAGAGACTAATTGATATTCTGTTTGTATAAATGCAACGTAACCAAGTAATGATAGCAAACAATTAATTACTAATAAAATTCTGCATGGCCATTCTAATTTGTGCATAGTTTAAATATTACAATGAATTTACTGGAAAAATTTAAGGAGTACATCAAACAGCAAAATCTTTTTCAACCAAAAGATAAATTACTGCTTGCCGTAAGTGGCGGTGTTGATTCTGTTGTGTTATGTGAACTATGCAAACAGGCAGGATATGATTTTACTATTGCACATTGTAATTTTCAATTAAGAGGAGAAGAGAGTGAAAGGGATGAAAAATTTGTAAGGGAACTTGGGAAAAAATATGATGTTGAAGTATTGGTTAAAAAATTTGAAACACTTGAATTTGTAAGGGAAAGAAATATAGGCACCCAGGAAGCGGCAAGATTTATGCGTTACACATGGTTCATGAATGTGAGTGCGGAAAAAATGCAGCTGAATACCGGTTGGCATGGCACTGTTTATCCCGATAATCCAAAATGGTGGGTAGCTACAGCTCACCATCTTAACGACAATATTGAAACATTGTTGATGAATTTTTTTAAAGGTACAGGCATAAAGGGATTAAAGGGAATTTCTAAAACAGAAGGACAGATGTTGCCCAATCTAATTCGGCCGCTTTTATTTGCAACAAGAAAAGAGATTGAACAGTTCGCAACTGAAAATAATCTTTCCTGGGTTGAAGATTCTTCCAATGCATCGGATAGATATACCCGAAACTATTTTCGTAATAAATTGATTCCGGCTATACAGCAAGTTTTTCCAGAAGTAGAAAGTAATTTGGCGGATAATATCTCCCGGTTTAAAGAAGTGGCGATGTTGTATGAGCAGGCAGTGCAACTGCACAAGCAAAAATTGCTGGAAACAAAAGGAAACGAAATTCATATCCCGGTTTTAAAGTTGCAGCTGACAAAACCTTTGGCAACTGTTATTTATGAAATTATTAAAGACTATAATTTCACATCTCATCAAACCGAAGAAGTAATGGCGTTGCTTAAAAGCGAATCGGGTAAATACATTCAGTCAGCTACTCACCGCATTATTAAAAATAGAAAGTGGTTAATTATTTCTCCCAACCAAACTGCAGAAGCTCAAAATATTTTAATTGAAGAGAAGGATAAACAGATTACTTTCGAAATTGGGATTTTACAAATTGAGAAGTTGTTACGATCTGTTAACTGTCAACTATCAACTAACAACCAAATAGCACAGTTCGATACTGCCGAAATCAAATTACCTCTGCTTCTCCGCAAATGGAAACAAGGCGATTATTTTTATCCGCTGGGTATGCAAAAAAAGAAAAAACTCAGCCGTTTTTTTATTGATCAAAAATTATCACTTACACAAAAAGAAAAAATTTGGGTAATAGAAAGTAATAAAAAAATAATGTGGGTAATCGGCTTGCGTATTGATGACCGGTTTAAGATTACTGATAAAACAAAAGAGGTGTTGCAGATAAGTTTTTCATAACTCAATTCATAAATCTCTCTCAACTAACTCTTGGAGGGTTGATTATAATACTTCAGAAAATTTTTAGAAAACCCTCCAAGAGTTTTGCGAAGCAGTAAGAATTTTAAAAATGGGGATGCATTAATTTTTCAACAAAATCTTTAAACAACTCCGGTCTTAAAACTGCGGTAAAAGCAAAACCATAAACGCTGCCCCATAAATGTGCATTGTGCCCAATATTATCGCCACCACGTTTAGCCATGTAAGCGCAATAAAATAAATACAATGCACCGAAAACAATATTGGGTAAAGCTATCACTCCAAATAATGCCACTCCCTTTGCCCAGGGATCGAATATTAGCGTAGAAAATAAAACAGCAGAAACAGCACCTGAAGCACCTAATGCTGCATAGCTGGGGTTGTTTCTGTTTTTAAAAAAATCGAAAAGTGAGGAAGCGATTAAGGAAGTAACATATAGTATTATAAATTCCGTTTTAGTAAACAATGCCACCTCTGCAAATCTTCCAAAAGAATAAAAAGTAAACATGTTAAAAAACAGGTGGATGTAATCAGCATGTATTAAACCGTGGCTTATAAATCTGTAATATTCATTAGCCGAACCCATTTCGTAGGGATAAAATAAAGCCTTATTCTTTAAATCGGTATTAGTAAAAGCCACTAAAGAAACGCCTACTGTTATTGCAAGAATAGCGAATGTAACAGGGAATAAAGAAAGTTGATCCATAATTAAGAGAGATTAAATTATTTTATTGATGATGATACTTTTCGTTTTTAATTATTGTACATGCCCTGTACACCTGCTCTGCCAAAATTAACCTAACTAACTGGTGCGGAAAAACTAAATTAGATAAACTCCATTTATAATTGGCTCTTTTCATTATATCATCACTTACACCATAAGCGCCTCCAATTAAAAATACCATTTTCTTTATACTTTCATTTGCCCGTTGCTCCATAAATTTTGCCAGCTCTTCACTTTTTATTTGTTTACCTCTTTCATCTAATAAAGCCAGGTAATCATCTTTTTGTAAAATATTTAAAATGGCTTCGCCTTCTTTTTTCTTTAAATCTGTTTCGCTTAATGCCGCACTGTTTTTTGGTGCAGCAATAATAAGCCATTCGGCAGTATAATAATGACAGATGCGTTTGGTAAATATTTCCACACCCTCTTTTACATAATGCTCATGTGCTTTGCCAACCGAAATAAATTGCAGTTTCATTGGTGTGTGAGAATGGTGAATGGTTAACGGTGAATGGTAATTGTGAATTAGTATTATTGTTTTTTGCTTTTTGTAATTGCCAACGGGGCTTGATGAATCTCTTACAATCAATTCTGTTTGTAATGCTTTCGATTCAAATTCTGTAACAGGTCTTTTGCTTTCAATCATGCTTATTAATAATTCTGTGGCCACCTGGCCAATTTCAAATGCAGGTTGCCTTACAACAGAAAGTGATGGATTAAACAGTTCGCCTAAATTGGTATTGGTAAAACCAATCACTGCAATATCATCCGGAATTTTTTTATTCAACTTTTGCAATGCCTGCATACATGTGGTGGTAATTCTGTCGCCGGCAGTAAACAATGCATCTGCTTTTTGTTTTAATTTAAATATTTTTTTTAATGCTTCTTCCACTTCATCATAGATCATTCCGCCATGATAACAGTAGTGTACTAATTTTTCATCATACTCAATATTATTTTTCAGCAAGGCTTCTTTATAACCATTTAAACGTTCTTCCGAAATAGATAAATAAGGTGCGCTGGTAATGTGTGCAATTCTTTTAAACCCATTTTTAATTAAATGTTCTGTTGCATCGTAAGCGCCTTTAAAATTATCGGCAATTACTTTATGGGTAATTATTTCATTGGCCACACGGTCGAAAAAAACAATAGGTAAACCTTTTTCGTATAATTGTTTAAAGTGCGTATAATCCTGTGTTTCGCTTGACACCGAAACTAATAATCCATCAACCGACCTGGAGGCAAGGTGATCCACAATTACACATTCTCTTTCAAAAGATTCGTGGCTTTGAGAAATGATAACATGGTAACCACGATTGTAAGCAATAGATTCAATACCATTAATAGCCTGTGAAAAAAAATTGTTGGCAATTTCGCAAACAACAATCCCTAAAGAATGATTGCGGCGTTCTTTTAAACTTAATGCAATAGGGTTGGGGCGGTAATTTATTTTTTCGGCATACTCCAGCACCAATTTTTTTGTTTCGGAACTTATCTCGTAACTGCCCCGTAAAGCCCTGCTAACTGTGGATGTAGATAATCCTAAGGCTTTGCCAATATCTTTTATAGTAACCGGTTCAAACTTCATTATTAAATTTTTAGTGGAAAAAATTACCACTTTTGTAAATGAAGTTACGGCATTTTACGGGATAAAATAATGTGTCATCGTTATCGGGAACGTTTGCGTAAAAATAGTATGCAACTGCAAATTTGTTGCTGTAAAAAATGGTTTAACATTGGGTATTGATTGCTGCAGTTGTTTTAATTTTCTCCTTCTAAAAAACACTGCTTTATTTATACAAACTAAATACTGCTATATGAATAAGTTATTATTTCTTATTACTATTTTTTTTATTTTTCCTTTTATTGCATCAGCCCAAAATAAAACTATTAAGGGCAAAGTAACAGACGAAAACGGGGCGCCGCTTGCTGGTGTAAACGTAATTGCAAAAAATGCAAAAAAAGGAACCCAGACTGATGCCGGTGGAAATTTTTCCATCACCGTTTCAGGCACAGCATCTGTTGATCTTGTTGTTTCATCTGTTGGGTACGGTTCAAAAATTGTAACCGTTACAGGAAACGATCCGGTTACTGTTCAGCTAAATAAAGAAGCCGTTACACAGGAAGATGTGGTGGTGGTAGGTTATGCCACCATTAAGCGAAAGGATTTAACGGGTACAGTTTCATCGGTAAATGCAAAGCAGCTAAAAGATATTCCACTATCTTCTGCTGCAGAGGCTTTGCAGGGCAGATTGGCCGGTGTGCAGGCCATAGCATCAGAAGGTGCGCCGGGTGCAGATATAATTATAAGAGTGAGAGGCGGCGGTTCAATTACTCAGGATAATTCACCCATGTATATTGTTGATGGGGTACAGGTAGAAAATGCATTGTCTGTAATTTCTCCACAGGATATTGCCACTATTGATGTATTAAAAGATGCATCAACTACCGCAATTTACGGGGCAAGAGCGGCAAATGGGGTTGTAATTATTACAACTAAAGTAGGTCGCTCTGGAAAAACCGAAGTGGCATACAATGGTTCTTTTGGGTCAAGAATGTTGCCTAAAAAAATGGAAGTATTGAGCCCTTATGATTTTGTAATTTGGCAATACGAAAGATCGAGAGCAAGTTCAACAGACAGCAGCGATTTTGCAAAAACTTACGGCACTACCTGGGATACACTTAAGAATTACAAAAATGTAACACCAATAAACTGGCAGCAGGAAGCATTTGGCCGCAATGCAAGATATCAAAATCATAATGTTTCAGTAAATGGCGGTAACCAGGCTACTACTTTTAATTTAAGCTTAACTGCTAACAGGGAAGATGGTATTTTATTAGAATCTGGCTTCGACAGAAATTTGGTAAACTTTAATTTAAATCATAAAGTTTCTGATAAAGTAAAAGTAGGAATAACAGCCCGTTATCTGGACCAAACAATAAGAGGATCTGGCACCACTAACAGCGGTACACGAACTACCAACCGTTTGCGCCATGCCATTACTTACCGCCCGTTTGAGTTACCTACTGCAACAGGAGGTATGGATGATTTTGATGAAGCTTATTATTTAGCATCAGCAGGGCAAACTAATCCGGTTATTTTAACAAAGGCAGAATACAGAAGGCAATTCACCAAAGGAACTTATTTAACCGGCTATTTTAATTATAATATTTTAAAAAATCTTGTTTTCCGCAGCACACTTGGTTTTGATAACACAGTAACTGAGCAGGATCTTTTTTACAGTAAAATAACTGGTACTGCCCGTAATGCAGCATCATTACCTGTTGCTTCAATAGGAGAACAGAATAACAGGACCATCAGTAATTCAAATACTTTACAGTATTCAGTAAATGATTATAAAAAACATCACGACCTTACCGTTTTAGTAGGGCAGGAAATTATTGATATAAGGGTTCAAAATTCTTTTTTTCAAACTAATTATTTCCCTGCTGATATTTCGCCTGAAAAGGCATTGGCAAATATGGGTCTTGGCTCGGCACCCACCGGCTCTTCGCAACCGTTACCTTTTACTTTTATCAATCCTGCAAGCCGTATTGCTTCTTTTTTTGGCAGAATAAATTACGGCTATGATGATAAATATTTACTTACACTTAATTTACGTTCCGACAGATCATCTAAATTTGGTGCAAGTAATGGAAACCTTGTTTTCCCTTCGGGTTCAGCAGCGTGGCGTTTTTCAAAAGAAAAATTATTTGAAAATGTAAAATGGCTGGATGATGGCAAGTTAAGGTTTGGTTATGGCTCGGTGGGTAATAACCGTATCGGCGATTTGCTTTATTTACAATTGTATGGTGTAACAGGCCAGTATGCAATTAACCATTCTATTTTACCAGGCTTTGCACCTACATCATTAGCAAACCCCAATTTAAGGTGGGAAGAAAATACAACCCAAAATTTTGGTATAGACCTTTCTATGTTTAAAAACAGGGTGCAGTTTACAATGGATATATATAAAAACACTGCAAAAAATTTATTGCTGAATGTAGATATTCCACCAACAACCGGTTATACTTCACAAATTCAAAACATTGGCGCTACATCCAACCGTGGCGTGGAGTTTCAAATTAATGCTACACCAGTTTCTAAAAAAGATTTTACATGGACATCAAACTTCAACCTCTCTTTTAATAAAAACAAAGTTGAAAGTTTGGGTGGCGTAAGTCAGTTAGAAAGAAACTCGGGCTGGCAGGGAAGTGATGGTGTTACCGATTATTTAGTAAAAGTTGGTGAACCTGCCGGTTTAATGTATGGTTTTGTTACCGATGGTTTTTATGGCCTTAACGATTTTAATTATAACGCCACAACAAGGGTTTATACTATAAAAGCAGGTGTGGCTGCTAACGGCGTTTACGGGGCACCGCAACCTGGTATGCTTAAATGGAAAGATTTGGATGGGGATGGAAGAATAACAGCTGATAAGGACAGAAAAGTAATTGGAAATGCCAATCCTGAATTTACAGGAGGATGGAATAACCAGTTTGCGTTTAAAGGTTTTGATATGAGTGTATTTGTAAATTTTGTTTACGGCAATGATATTTATAATGCAAACAAAGTAGAATGGACGGATGGCGCATTTTCAAATTTGAATATGCTGAACACCATGAAAGACAGGTGGACAAATATTAATGCAGCCGGCCAAAGAGTAACAGATCCAACAGAACTTGGCTGCATTAAATGCCAACGCAAAAATATGGACACCGGTTCGTGTGCAGCGCTGGTGGCTGCACTCCTGGGAGGTTGAAGATGGATCTTACCTGCGGTTTAATAATTTTACTGTGGGTTACACATTACCAAAAGATATTACAGCTAAAGCAAAAATATCCAGCTTCAGGTTTTATGGTACAATAAATAATTTGGGTACCATTACCAATTATACCGGTTACGATCCTGATGTTACTGCAAGAAGAACTGACCCGTTAACACCGGGTGTTGATTTTGCAGCTTATCCAAGATCGAGAACAATAGTAGTAGGCGTAAATGTTACTTTCTAAAAAATAAAATAATTGTTTTATGAAAAATAAAATTTATCAAATTAGTACGGCTGTTATAATTTTTTGTGCAGCTGTAATTTTTAACAGCTGTAAAAAATTTACAGAAGTGGAACCGGTATCGCAATATACCATTGCAGAAACTTTTTCGGATGTATCTAATGCTACCAGTGCACTTATCGGTGTGTATGATGAGTTGCAGGGAGATAACGGATATGGCATTCGCATAAGTATGTATTATCCTTACGATACTGATGAAGGTATTGTTAGTGGTGGTATTGATAACGGCAGAAGAGGAGTGGGCAGGTATCAGTTATTATTGACCAATGCCGAAATTTCAAACCCTTTCCGCCAATTGTACCGTGGATTGGAAAAAGCTAACTTATGTATTGATCAAATTCCATTAATGCCGCAATATACTTCTGGTATTGCAACAGAACAGGCTGCTGTAAAAAGATTATATGGTGAAGCGCTGACACTTAGGGCACAGTTTTTATTTGAACTGATTAGGAACTGGGGCGATGTGCCTGCACCAATGGTACCGGCATATAAACAAACCGATTTGTTTCCGCTGGCTGCTAACAGGGACTCTACCTACAATAAAATTTTAGCCGATCTTGCCACAGCAAAATCATTAGTACCATGGCGGTTAGACGCTGGTACAAGAAACGAACGTATAACAAAAGGTGCAGTGATGGCATTACGTGCCAAAATCGCTTTATTCCGTGGAGGATTTTCTTTACGCAGCAACGGGCAAATGGAACGTGGCAGTAATTATCTTGCTTATTACCAGATTGCAAAACAGGAGTGTGAAGAATTAATGGCTAACAGAACACAGCATACACTTAATCCCAATTTCGAAAATATTTGGAGAAATGTAACTTCTTTTGTGTACGATCCACAGGGTGAATTAATATTTGAAGTTGGCGCAGGCGGTGGAAATGGAAACAGCGACAGCCGTATGGGAAATTATGATGGGCCAACTGTAAATGCAGCATCACGTTATGGTGCAGGCGGTGGCGGTATTCAAATGCTGCCCAATTATTTTTATGCTTTTGATTCTGTTGATACAAGGCGGGATATTACCATAACACATTACCAGGTACCCACTGTATCTAACATAAAAGGGCAACGCCGTTTGGGAGAATTAAATACAGGTAAGTACAGAAGGGATTGGAGAGTACCATTATTGCCGGGTACTGCATTAAACCCAGGTTACAACTGGTGCATGATACGTTTTTCGGATGTTTTATTAATGTATGCCGAAGCGGTGAATGAAATTAATAACGGGCCTACACAACTGGCAAAAGATGCTTTTGAAGAGGTTAGAAAAAGAGCTTACCGCGGCAACACATCATTAATTGGAATTACACCTTCAACAAAAGATAGTTTTTTTGTTGCCATTACTAACGAACGGTTTTTAGAATTTGGCCACGAAGGTATTCGCAAATATGACTTATTACGCTGGAATTTACTGGGTGCAAAAATTGCTGAAGCAAGAACAAAAATTCAGCAAATACGTGACAGGGTTGCACCATACACTAATGTGCCGCAATACATTTATTTTAAAAATATTGGAGAAGAAATTGTGTATTATACCACAACAGACAGTGTAAGCAAACAACCTTTCTGGAGGCCAACACAAGTTCCGCCAGCAGCTGCAATTGGTACAGCACCTGCATCGGGTGCAGCAGCAACAAAATGGGTAAGGGCAGACTGGGCACAAAACCTTACTGGCAATGTGCTTGATGTTGATGGTACGGGTAACAAACCATTATTTCAGGCAATGGCATTTTATTTTACACCAGGTAAAAGTGAGTTATTGCCTTACGACCAGGCAACCCTTGCAGCCTATCAGGGTAAACTAAAACAAAATCCAGGTTATTAATATTATTTTGATCGTCATTTTTAAAAGGCTGCTTTTATTTGAAGCAGCCTTTTTAAAAATCAGCAGCATTTAGTTGTAAAAATTTTGCTGATAAAAATTGGATTGTAACAGATTGAATTTTTAAAATAAAAAGTGAATAAAATTACATTTACCAATAAGTATTTAAATTTGATAAGGTACAGATAAAAAACAACAGCAATAAATAAATACCAGGATGAAAAAAATTTCTTTTCTAATAATGCTGTTTTTGACTTTTGCGGCAAATCTTTTTTCTCAAACCTCCAACCCTCAGCAATATAAATATATTTTTACCGTTGCAAAAGATGGCAGCGGCGATTATTTATTTATACAAGATGCAATTGATGCTATGAGGGTTTATCCGTTAGCACCAATTACTTTGTTTATTAAAAATGGCGTGTACAACGAAAAAATAGAATTGCCTGCAAATAATACCGATGTAACTTTTGTTGGAGAAAATGTGGACAGCACTATTATTATTTTTAACGATTATTCAGGTAAAGGAAAGCACACCACATTTACTTCTTACACTGCAAAAATTTCTGGCAACCGTTTCAGGGCCGAGAATATTACGTTTGCAAATAATGCCGGGCAGGTGGGCCAGGCATTGGCATTATATGTAGATGCTGATAAAGCTATTTTTAAAAACTGTAAGTTTTTAGGTAACCAGGATACAATTTTTGCCAGCGGCGAAAATGCAAGACAGCTTTTTGAAAATTGTTACATAGAAGGCACTACCGATTTTATATTTGGCCCATCAACAGCAGTGTTTAACAATTGTACTATCAGGGCAAAAACAAATTCTTTTATTACTGCAGCCAGTACAACTGTAAACAAAAGTTATGGTTTTGTTTTTATTGATTGTAAAATTGTTGCCGATTCTTCTGTAACAAAATTATATTTGGGCAGGCCATGGCGGGCAAATGCTAAAACAGTTTTTATTCGCTGCCGTTTACCCAAAGCAATTGCAACCGCTGGCTGGGATAACTGGAATAACCCTGAAAATGAAAAAACTGCATTTTATGCAGAGTATAAAAGCACAGGTGATGGCGCTGCGATTGCACAAAGAGCAAAGTGGACAAAACAATTAAGCGACAAAGAAGCAAAACTATATTCTTTAAAAAATATTTTTTCATCAAATAAAAACACAGCAGACACTGCCTGGTTTTCAACAATGAAATCTAAAGCTTTTGATAGTAAAGCATTTGCACAAAAAGCACAGCAGCAAATTGCTTTGTATAAAGATGCTGTTCCAAATTCTAAACCTGCACCTGATAAAGAAAATTCAACTTTTCGGGATAATGTAACACGTATTGCAAAAGTAAGTATCCCCACTCTTACGGTTTTTAAAGCACCAAAACCCAATGGTAAATCGGTTATTATTTGCCCGGGTGGCGGCTACAGTATTTTGGCATTTGATAAAGAAGGAACAAAAGTTGCAGAAGAATTAAACCGCCGGGGCGTTACTGCTTTTGTTTTAAAATACCGCCTGCCCGATGATACTGCTAACATTGATAAAAGCCTTGCACCATTGCAGGATGCTCAGCAGGCTATTCGTTTAGTAAGAACAAATGCAAAAGAGTGGGGCATCAGTAAAAATCAAATTGGTATAATGGGATTTTCTGCCGGCGGTCATGTAGCATCAACAGCTGCAACACATTTTAATTTTAAAGCCGATGCAACAAATACAGATACCACTTCAGTCCGGCCCGATTTTGCAATTTTGATTTACCCTGTAATAAGTTTCGACAGTACTATTACACATAAAGGATCCAGAAATAATTTAGTGGGTACAAAACCCACTGCAGAAAAAACAATGTTTTTCAGTAATGAATTGCAGGTAGATAAAAATACACCGCCATCTTTTTTAGTACATGCAGGTGATGATGCCGCCGTGCCGGTGCAAAACAGTTTGCGCTTTTACGAAGCCTGCATAAAAAATAAAGTGCCTGTCGAAATGCATTTATATCCCAAAGGTGGCCATGGTTTTGGTATGGTAAATAAAACAACTGATGATAACTGGCTGGAAAGACTGAGTAAATGGCTGAATAGATTGTAAATATTAATAGCAGTACAGGACAGTCAGGTATAATAAATTTGTCAACTTGCAAATTATGTTTAAATATAACTGCTTTGTAAAATTAAATGGATTTAAACTGAATATAATATGGACTTGAATTTAAAAGATAAAATAATTGTTGTGAGTGGTGGTGCAAAAGGTATTGGCGAGGGTATTGTAAAAGTGCTGGCAGCCGAAGGTGCTATACCGGTCATCATTGGCCGCAACGGGGAAGATAATCTAAAAACAGTTGCAGAAATTGAATCAACCGGCGGTAAAGCATTTCAGGTAGTGGCAGAATTATCTGATCCTTCAGCCTGCGAAGCTGCAATAAAAAAAGTAGTAGAAAAATTTAATACTATTGATGGATTAGTGAATAATGCTGGTGTAAATGATGGCGTAGGATTAGAGAGCGGTAACTATGAAAAATTTATGGCATCATTGCATAAAAATTTAGTGCATTATTATTTACTGGCACATTATGCATTACCACATTTAAAAAAATCGAAAGGCGCTATTGTAAATATCACTTCAAAAACAGCAGATACCGGCCAGGGCAATACATCAGCCTATGCTGCAAGTAATGGTGGCCGTAATGCTTTAACAAGAGAATGGGCTGTTGAGTTATTAAAATATGGTATAAGGGTAAATGCAGTAGTGGTGGCAGAATGTTTTACACCTTTGTATGAAAAATGGATTGAGACATTACCCAATCCTCAACAAAAATTAAAAGAAATAGAATTAAAAATTCCGTTAGAGAACAGGATGACAACCGCAGAAGAAATTGCAAACGCAGTAGCTTTTTTATTGTCATCAAAATCGAGCCATACAACGGGCCAGTTGGTTTATGTAGATGGTGGGTATGTGCATTTAGACAGGGCTTTGGCAAATGCTTAGTTGCTGCTTCGCAGCAAAATAGGTTAGCCACAGATTACACAGAGTACACAGAAAAACACAGTGAATTAATTTGTGTAATCTGTGGCCAAAAAACTACGAAGTAGTTTCATATTTAATTGTGGATTAAAAAACGATTATGCAAACTATTAAAACCGCATTGTGTTCTTTTGGAATGAGTGGATGGGTTTTTCATGCTCCATTTATCAACAGTAATAAAGGTTTTGAATTATACGCAGTTTGGGAACGTACAAAAAATCTGGCAGCAGAAAAATATCCTGCAATAAAAACTTTCAGGGATTTAGATACAATGCTTGCAGATGAAAATATAGATTTAGTAATTGTAAATACCCCCAGCATTACCCATTTTGATTATGCAAAAAAAGCTTTGCTTGCCAATAAACATGTTATTGTAGAAAAACCATTTACCCCAACCGTTGCAGAAGCCAATCAATTAATAAGCCTTGCAGAAAAACAGCAAAAACTATTATCGGTATTCCACAATCGCCGGTGGGACAGTGATTTTTTAACCACAAAAAAAATACTTAACAGTAAACAATTAGGCGATATTAAGGAAGCCGAAATTCATTACGATCGTTTTGTGCCCGAATTAAGTTATAAACAGCATAAGGAAGCGCCAACTGCAGGTGTGGGTGTTGTTTATGATTTAGGTTCTCACTTAATTGATACCGCATTGCAGTTGTTCGGAATGCCAGATGCAGTATTTGCAGATTTAATGATGATGAGAGTAAATTCTTTGGTGGATGATTATTGCGAAATTCTTTTATACTATCCAACTTTCAGGGTTCGCTTAAAAGCTACCATGTTTGCTAAAGAGCCGCAGGGATTTACTGTTCATGGAAGTAAAGGTTCTTTTTTAAAAAGCCGCAGCGATGTACAGGAAACACAGTTACAGTTGCATAAAAATCCTTTGGATGAAGATTATGGTGTTGAGTCAACATCAGAATATGGTTTGTTGCATACAGAAAAAGATGGTGTTTTTGTAAAAGAAAAAATACAAAGTGAAAAAGGTAATTATGGAAATTACTATGATGGAATTTACCAGTCAGTAATTAATAAAAAAAGTTTACCGGTAACTGCCGAAGAAGCAAAAAATGTAATTAAAATTATTGAAGCAGTTTATCAAAGTAAAAATAAAAAAACAATTATCAATTTAAACTAAAAATAAAAATGAAAAAAGTATTTCAAAATTTTATTGCAGTGCTGATAATGTGCATTGCATTAAATGCAACTGCCCAAAGCAAAGAACAAAAGCAGGTAGAAGAAAAAGTAGAACAACTGCGTAAAGCAATGGTTGATGCAGATTCTTTAATGCTTGATAAGCTGGCTTCGGCAAATTTAATGTACGGCCATTCCGGTGGCCATATTGATGATAAAAAAGAATTCGTTTCAAAAATTGCAAGTGGCAAAAGTGATTTTGTAACCATTGATTTATCTGAGCAGACTTATACTGTAGTAAATAAAAAAATTGTGGTAGTGCGTCAAACTTTTAAATCAAAAACTAATGATGGTGGCAAGCCCGCCGAAATTTTTATGTACGTAATGCTGGTATGGGAAAAGCAGCATGGCGATTGGAAATTGGTAGCACGCCAGGCTGCAAAAAAAGTATAATATTCTTTATAAATCCACTAGTTTTTTATTGCAGCTTTTTAAGGCATCGTTATCGGGAACGTTTGCGTAAATAAAGGCCTTACAATAGTGTTATCACTTAATATTTAATGGTAAAATTGATATTGAAACGAGTGGGTAGAAATAGAAAAAGAGCGATTGAAAAAGTGCTTTTAAAAGATTGAAATAAAATTACACACCACATTATTAAAAACTACAGTTCCCCTTTAGGGGTTAGGGGCAAAAATGAATATTTTAGATCAGTTTAAGTTAAACGGTAAAACAGCATTGGTTACCGGATGCAACAAAGGCATCGGTAAAGCAATGGCTATTGGTTTGGCCGAAGCAGGAGCTGATATTATTGGTGTATCTGCAAACCTTGCCCTAAGCGGCAGCGAAGTAGAAAAAGAAATAAATGCATTGGGTAAAAATTTTAAAGCTTATCAATGCAATTTTGAAGACAGGGCTTCTCTCAAAAATTTTACAGAAAAAGTTATAGCAGAAAATAATCAGATAGATATTTTGGTAAACAATGCAGGCACCATTATGCGTAACCCTGCGGCGGAACACAGTGATGAGTTTTGGGATAAAGTAATTGCAATAAACCTGGATGCACAATTTATAATTACAAGAGAGATAGGAAAGAAAATGATTGAACAGGGAAGTGGTAAAATTATTTTTACTGCATCGCTGTTAAGTTTTCAGGGTGGTGTAAATGTGCCGGGCTATGCAGCAAGTAAAGGCGCTATTGCCAGTTTAATAAAAGCATTTGCAAATGAGTGGGCCGGCAAAGGCATTAATGTAAATGGTATTGCGCCGGGTTACATAGCTACAGACAATACCGAAGCATTACGCAACGATCCTGTACGCAGCAAATCTATTTTAGAAAGAATACCGGCTAACCGTTGGGGTGAGCCGGATGATTTTAAAGGTGTAACTGTTTTTCTCGCCGGCAAAGCCAGCGATTATATGAACGGAACAATTGTAACGGTTGATGGCGGGTGGATGGGAAGATAGAACTGCCCCTCCGTCCCTAAAGGGGAACTGTGAAAAGCAAAAGGCAACAAACAAATGTTTTAAATACAGTATTAATTATAAACTATAAAATTAAAAGAAACCCCTTCCAGTTCCCTCTCCTCAGGGAGAGGGGTTGGGGTGAGGTAAATATAGCATATGCAAATACGATTTCACAACAGCCCGGCCGAAGTAAGCCGCATGAATGCCGAAGAATTACGCAGTAATTTTTTAGTGCAAAACATCATGAAAAATGATGAAATAAATTTTGTGTACTCTCATTACGACAGGGTAATGATTGGCGGCGTAGTGCCCGTAAATAAAACTATTGCTTTAGTTACTTACGATGCACTTAAAGCAAATTATTTTTTAGAAAGAAGAGAGCTTGGTGTAATAAATGTAGGCGGCGATGGAGAAATAAAGGTGGATGGCAAAGCATACGATGTAAATAAACTCGATTGTTTATACATTGGCAAAGGCAAACAAAAAGTTTCTTTTAAAAGTAAAAAGAAAGATAACCCTGCAAAATTTTATTTACTGTCTTCGCCGGCACATCATGCGTATGCAGTACGGCTGATGAAAAAAGAAAAAGCATCTCCAACAGAAATGGGGGCTGTGGTTACAGCAAACCAAAGAACAATTTATAAATACATTCATGCCGATGGTATTAAAAGTTGCCAGTTGGTAATGGGGCTAACTATTTTAAAAGAAGGTAGTGTTTGGAACACCATGCCAACGCATGTGCATGATCGAAGAATGGAAGCCTATTTTTATTTTGATGTTCCTGTTAATCAAAAAATAATTCATTTAATGGGGCAGCCAACCGAAACAAAACATTTGGTGGTAAGCAATGACGAAGCGATTATTTCGCCGCCGTGGAGTATTCACAGCGGATGCGGCACAAGTAATTACGGTTTTATTTGGGGTATGGCCGGAGAAAATTTTATTTATACCGATATGGATCCGGTAAATATTAATGACCTGAGATAATTTTTTTGAACCAGGCTGCAACGCAATGTGCAGCTTCATTGGCGTCGCACTCTTGTAAGCAATATTTCTTTATTCAGCATTACAGAATTTTATATAATATACAAATTGATTAGAGCTATAATTATGAAAAATAACAAAAATAAAAAAGCCCCCTTCCAGTTCCCTCTCCTTCGGAGAGGGGTTGGGGTGAGGTCGCTTATAAGGTGAGTCACTCCTTAAGAGTGGCTCACCCTGCAAAAACGAAAAAGCATTGAATTAAAAGCATACAAAAAAATAATACGACTTATTACAATTACTGCAATTTTAAATGCACCCTTTACACGTTAGCTATATGAAAAAATATTTTTTGATAATAATAATATAAGTTTAAGTGGTTTTGCTTTTTTATTACCCGATAAAAAACCCACCATTTTTTTAATCGGCGATACCACCATGGCCAATAAACCTTTAGATGATAATCCGGAAAGAGGCTGGGGCCAACTGTTCCCCAACTATTTCACCAATGAAATTGAAATTCAAAACCACGCCGTTAATGGCCGCAGTACAAAAAGTTTTATAACAGAGCATCGTTGGGATACGGTGATGAGCCGTATAAAATCGGCGATTTTGTAATGATACAGTTTGGCCACAACGATCAAAAAGTGGAAGACAGTAACCGCTCTGCACCGGCACATACTTTGTACAAACAAAATTTAATTCGTTTTGTAAATGATGTACGCAGTAAAGGTGCCAACCCTGTTTTACTAACACCGGTAATGCGCCGCAAGTTTGATGCAGCAGGAAAATTTGTAGATCAGCATGGCGATTACCCCGGCGTGGTAAAAGAAGTAGCTGCAGAAATGAAAGTGCCATTAATTGATATGCATAAAAGCAGCGAAGCATTAATTGTACAGGAAGGTGTAGAAAACAGTAAACGTTTATTTTTAAATATTCCAAAAAACCATTTTAAAAATTATAAAGGTAAAGAAGAAGATAATACACACTTTAGTGAATATGGTGCAGCATCAATGGCATCATTGGTTTGTCAGAGTATTGCAGCACAAAATTTGCCGTTAGTAAAATATTTAGCGCCGTCCGACTTTAAAGAAAAGTTTGCATTTGAATTACCTAAAATTTATGCACCGCATTTTAAAAAAGACACTTTTAATATTTTAAATTATGGAGCAGTTGCAGACGGATTAACATTGAATTCTGCTGCAATTAATAAAGCCATTGAGGAGTGTGCAAAAAGCGGCGGTGGTGTGGTGATGGTGCCAAGAGGAAGTTTTGTAAGCGGCCCAATTGTAATGAAGAGTAATATCAATTTGTATTTGGCAAAAGGTGCTTTAATAATTTATACAAAAGATTTTGATCAGTACCCGTTGGTGCTGTCTTCTTTTGAAGGCGTTGATGCAGCAAGGTGTATGTCGCCGTTAGTTGCCGAAAATTTAGAGAATATTGCAATAACAGGAGAAGGTATAATGAATGGCAATGGTTTTTACTGGCGGCCATTAAGAAAAGATAAACTTACCGAAAGCCAGTGGAAGGCACATTTAAAAAGTTATGGCGGTGTAGTTTCTGCCGAAGGCAAAAGCTGGTACAGTTCTGCTAAAGCATTAAAGGCAGCGTTAACCAATAATATTGGAAAACTTACCGAAGGAAAAACGTTGAAAGATTTTGAAGATGTAAAAGATTACATGCGTCCGAATATGATACGCATTTCGCAATGTAAAA
Source organism: uncultured Chitinophagaceae bacterium (assembly GCA_963741535.1). Lineage (GTDB taxonomy): Bacteria > Bacteroidota > Bacteroidia > Chitinophagales > Chitinophagaceae > Ferruginibacter. Next base: position 395,676 of record CAVUIP010000017.1, on the reverse strand, counting down.
ATATTTTAATAGAAGGCGTAACTTTTGAAAACTCACCGGCATGGACAACACATATTACCATGAGCGAACACATAACGGTAAGGAATTTAAAAGTAAAAAACATTTGGTACGGTGCCAATACCGATGCTATAGATTTAGAAAGCTGTAAAAATGCTTTACTGGAAGATTGCAATTTTGATACAGGCGATGATGGCATTACTATTAAAAGTGGCAGAGATGCAGATGGCCGCAAAAGAGGGATGCCTACCAAAGATGTGATTGTAAAAAACTGTATTGTTTATCATGCACACGGTGGTTTTGTGGTAGGCAGCGAAATGAGCGGCGGCGTAAACAATATGTTTGTAAGCAACTGTACATTTATTGGCAGCGATATTGGTTTGCGTTTTAAAACTACCCGTGGCCGTGGTGGCATGGTAGAAAATATTTACGTCAACAATATCAACATGAAAGATATTCCTGCCGAAGCTATTTTGTTTGATATGTATTATATGGCGAAAGACCCGGTGGTTTTAGCCGGAGAAAAAAGAGAACCACCGGTAGTAGAAATTAAACCTGTTAATGAAACTACACCGCAATTTCAAAATTTTTATTTTAGAAATATTACCTGCAATGGCGCTGCCAAAGGCATTTTAGTAAGAGGTATTCCGGAAATGCACATCAAAAACATTTTAATTGAGAATGCAGTACTACAAGCCGACGAAGGAATAGATATACAGGAAGCCAGCAACATTACGTTGAACAATGTTACCATGCTGAGCAAAAATACCAACCCGGTATTGTATGTTTTAAACAGCGATAATATTACGCTCAATAATTTTAAATACACGGATAGTGCAGATGTATTGGCAATGGTACAGGGAGAAAGAACAAATTCGGTAAATATTTTAAATACCGATGTTAGCAAAGCAAAAGAAAAATTAAAAGCTGGTTTTGGTGTAACAACAGCGCAGGTAAGTTGGGTAGTGCCACAACCTGTAGTTGAAAATAAAAAGAAAAAAACTAAAAAGAAGTAGTAGGGAGGGTGGGTCACTCCTTAAGAGTGGCTCACCCGGCAACATAGAAAGAGGCAGAGAAAAGAAGTGGGGTATACTTACACATAGAATAAAAGCATTACCATCGGGCTGAGCCACCTTTAAGAGGTGACCCACCCAAGCACAATTAAAGTTCAACAAAGATATGTTGCTGAAGAGTGCGACGCCAATGAAGATGAACAAAGAAATAAAGCTCGTAACAAAAAAAATAAAAATTACCCGAAGGGGAATTATAATATGAAAAAAATAATTCTGATTGTATTAATTGCTGTTACTGCAAACACGTTTGCACAAACACCCGGCGAAAAATTGGCCGCCACTGTAATGAACATCTGGAAAGATACCATACCCATTGGCGGCACCAGCAAATGGAGTTATGATATGGGTGTAATACTTAAAGGTTTTGAAGGGCTGTGGATGAACAGCGGTAATGCGGATTACTTTACTGCCATTCAAAAAAAGATGGATTATTTTGTAAAAGATGACGGCAGCATTAAAGGCTACGAAAAAGAAGAGTACAATATTGATCATGTAAATAATGGTAAACTGGTATTGTTATTATACCGTGTTACCGGCAAAGAAAAATATAAAAAAGCAGCAGATCTTTTACGCAGCCAGCTAACCACACACCCACGCACAAACGAAGGAGGATTTTGGCACAAGAAAATTTATACCAATCAAATGTGGCTGGATGGCCTGTACATGGGAGCGCCATTTTATGCAGAGTATGCTATGCTGTTTCATGAAGACAGTGCGTTTAATGATATTGCCAACCAGTTTATTTGGATGGAGCAGCATGCAAGAGATGCAAAAACCGGATTGCTCTATCATGCATGGGACGAAAGTAAACAACAGCAATGGGCCAATAAAACTACAGGTACTTCGCCATTATTTTGGGCAAGGGCCATGGGTTGGTACAGCGATGCATTGGTAGATGCATTGGATTATTTTCCTGTAAATCATCCGAAGAGAAAAGCATTGATTGATATATTAAACCGTTTGGTAAATGCCATAGAAAAACAACAGGATAAAACTACAGGCTTATGGTACGATGTAATTAATTATAACGGCCCCGGTAAAGAGAAAAATTATTTTGAAGCCAGTGCAAGCTGCCAATTTACCTATGCCATCGCCAAAGGCGTTCGCAAAGGATACTTACCGGCAGCAAAAATTGCTATTGCCAAAAAAGCTTACGATGGTATTTTAAAACAATTTATAAAAGAAGAGAATGGGCAAACCAATTTACATGGTACGGTAAAAGTAAGCGGCCTTGGCGGCAAGCCGTACCGCGATGGCAGCTTTACCTATTACATGAGTGAGCCGGTAATTGTGAATGATCCTAAAGGTATGGGAGCTTTTTTACTGGCCAGTTACGAAATGGAAAATGTAAAAACACAGGCGGTTGGCAAAGGCAAAAAAGTTTTACTGGATCGTTATTTCAACAGCGAAAAAAAGAAAGATGCTACAGGCGCAAGTATATACTGGCATTATGCATGGGAAGAAAGAAGCCATGGCGGTTTTTATACCCTGGGCAATATTTTTGAAAATAATGGTGCAAAATTGGCATCGCTGGATGTGGCACCCACTGCTGCTAATTTAAAAGGCGCTTCGGTATATATTATTGTAGATGCCGATCATAAAAGAGATAACCCAAACCCTAATTATGTAGCAGCAGCAGATGTAAAAGCCATTACTGGTTGGGTAAAAGCGGGTGGTACATTATTGATAATGGCCAATGATAGTAACAACTGCGATCTGCCGCATCTGAATTTACTGGCGGCTGCATTTGGCGTAGAGTTTACCGATAAAAGTTTGAACATGGTGAAGAATGATACCTATGAACAGGGCGCTGTTTTACCGGGTGCTAATAATCCTGTTTTTAAAACAACGAAAAAAATGTTTTTAAAAGAGGTGAGTGCTTTAGAAATTAAAGCACCTGCTGTAGCTAACGCTGTAAAAGATGGTGATGTAATTATTGCTACCGCAGTTTATGGTAAAGGAAAAGTATTGATCGTTGGCGACCCATGGTTGTATAATGAGTATGTAGATAACAGGAAATTATTGCCGGCCGATTTTCAAAATTATAAAGCGGCAGAAGATCTGGTAAAATGGTTGTTAACCGCAACAAAAAAGTAACGTGAGCACAATTAAAAAAATATTTTTTCTTTTAATAGCAGTCTTGTTTTTGCAACATGTGGCTGCACAAAATGATATTATAGTAGCACAGGATGGCAGTGGCAATTTTATAACGATTCAGGAAGCCATCAATAGTTTGCCCAACGACGATAGTAAAGAGCAACGCATCATACTTATAAAAAAAGGAACCTATAGCGAAAAAATTTTTATCGATAAAAATTTTATTACACTGCGTGGAGAAAATCCTAAAAATACTATTGTAACTATTTCTTTGGCAAGAGATGAATGGCGCTGCAACAATAAAGATGATTACGGAACAGCGGCAATCAATTTACAGGGCAGCGATATTACACTGGAAAATTTATCTTTCATCAATAGTTATGGAAAGAGAACCAAAGCAGATAAAGAAATAGTTTGCCCTAAGGAAGCCGGTAATATGAAAACCATAAAACCCGGTGGCCATCAAATGGCATTGCGTTCTTTTAAAACTACCAGGCTTATCGTAAAAAATTGCGTCTTCCGTGCGTATGGTGGTGATACGGTAAGCCCATGGAATACCTGGGAAGGCATGTATTATTTTAAAGATTGTATAATGGAAGGTGGTGTTGATTTTTATTGTCCACGTGGCTGGGCTTTGGCTGAGAATTGTACATTTATCTGTCATAATAATAATGCCGCAATATGGCATGATGGAAGCGATGTAAAATCTTCAAAAACGGTATTGATCAATTGTAAATTCACCGGTGATGATGGATTTAAATTAGGCCGCTATCACAGGGATGCACAGTTTTATTTGCTCAATTGCAGCTTTTCCAAAAATATGGCTGATGCAGAAATTTACTGGGTAACATCAAAAGAAAAAAGAGATTCTTTAAAATGGGGCAAGAGAATTTATTATTACAATTGCAAAACAAAAGGCGGGGATTATGCCTGGCATAAAAATAATTTGCCTTCAAATTTTGGCATCAACGATTATAATATTCCATGGGTGTTTGATTATAAATGGAATCCTGCCGGTGAAAAAATTGTTGCTGAACAGATCTCCGGAATATCTGATACAAAAATTGGCAGAGATACCATTGCAGAAAATATGTTAATATTTCAGCGCAGCAATGGCGGGTGGCCTAAACATTTTAAGGCTGCAGCAATAGATTATTCGCACATTTTTACAAAAGAAGAATTAAAAGAAATACAGGCAGGCTACCTTGAAGGCATAGATGCCACTATTGATAATGGCGCCACCACAAAAGAAATAAAATATCTGACTAAACTATTTAAAAAATCAAATGATAAAAGATTTTTAACAGCAGCAGAAAAAGGTATTGATTATTTATTAAAAGCACAATATACCAATGGCGGCTGGCCGCAATATTATCCTGATTTTAGCAGCTACCGCAGCCAGATTACGTACAATGATAATGCAATGATAAATGTGCTGAATGTATTAACAGATGTACTGGAAGCTGTAAATGATATGGAACCGGTTAATAAAAATTATATAAATAAATGTTCAGCTGCAGTGCAGCGGGGCATAAGCTGTATTTTAAAAACACAGGTAAAACAAAAAAATATTTTAACAGGCTGGTGTGCCCAGTACGATGCTAAAACTTTATTGCCTGCAAAAGCCAGGGCTTATGAATTACCTTCTTTGAGCGGAATGGAATCTGTAGGTATACTTCGTTATTTAATGCGCATTAATAACCCTGGTGCAGCAATAAAAGCTGCAGTAAAAGCCGGAGTGGAATGGCTGGATAAAGTAAAAATTGTAGATTATAAAGTAGCAGAGATTGAAGTACCGGGTACTCCAAAAGGAAAAGACAGGATGGTAGTATCGGCACCGGGAAATATTATGTGGGCAAGATTTATGGATTTGGAAACCAACGAACCTTTTTTTAGCAGCCGGGATGGAATAAAGAAACAAACAATGGCAGAAATAGATTACGAAAGAAGAAATGGATATGCATGGTATGGCAACAGCCCTGCAAAATTAATTAATGAAGAATATCCAAAATGGGCTGCAAAATGGAACGTGAATTAACAGGCAATAAATTATTACCCGTTAAGTAGATTCTTAAAAAAAATTGCGCATTTATCTTTTATAACGAGCAGTAAAAAAATATATAAATGACACTATCAAAATTTACATTAAAAAATATTGCAGCAGGCAAAGTGCAAAATGTACCCGATGGTATATTTGAATTGCCTGAAAAAGTATTGCAGTTTGGTACCGGTGTATTACTGCGTGGCCTGCCCGATTATTTTATTGATAAAGCCAACCGCCAGGGAATTTTTAACGGACGGATTGTAGTAGTCAAATCTACCAGCGGAGGCGATAGTACTGCTTTTGAGAAACAGGATGGTTTATATACTTTATGCATTCGTGGATTGGAAAATGGAAAGACCGTATCAGAAAATATTATTTGTTCTGCCATAAGCCGTGTGCTGGCTGCAAAAGAGGAGTGGGGTGCAATTTTAAAATGTGCACATAATCCAGAAATGCAAATCATTATTTCCAATACTACTGAGGTGGGGATAGAATTGGTAAAAGATGATATTCACCAACATCCGCCAATTTCTTATCCTGGAAAATTACTGGCTTTTTTATACGAAAGGTATAAAGCTTTTGATGGCAGCGCTCAATGCGGAATGGTAATTGTGCCCACAGAATTAATTAGCGATAACGGAAAAAAATTAGAAGCCATTGTTTTAGAACTGGCGCATTTAAATGGTTTGGAAGAAAATTTTATTGAGTGGCTGGAAAAATACAATCACTTCTGCAATTCTTTAGTAGATAGAATTGTGCCTGGTAAACCAGATACAGCGGCTAAAAAATTATTGGAAAACGAATTGGGATATACCGATGATTTAATTACGATGAGTGAGGCTTATAGTTTGTGGGCAATTGAAGGAGATGAAAAAATTGCAGCAGTATTATCATTTGCTGCAGCAGATAAAGGCGTAGTGATTACAAAAGATATAAATTTATTTAAAGAATTAAAATTACGTTTATTAAACGGTACCCATTCCTTAACCTGTGGTGTAGCATTTTTATCGGGTATCGTATCCGTAAAAGAAGCGATGGACAACCCGGTAATTTCAAATTTTGTAAACAATTTAATGTGCAATGAAATTGCAAAAGCCATTCCTTATGATTTACCCGAAGAAGATGCATTGGTTTTTGCCGGTAAAGTTTTAGACAGGTTTAGCAACCCAAGTATAGAACATCACTGGATAAATATCAGCCTTAACTTTACTTCTAAATTACAAATGCGTATTGTGCCGGTATTATTGCGTTATGCCGAATTGTATAAAACTTATCCCGAAAATTCAGCACTGGGTTTTGCAGCATATTTGGTTTTTATGAAAGCAGTAAAGGAGGAGGATGGTATTTTTTATGGTAACTTTAATAACAGCAGCTATCCAATAAAAGATCCACAGGCAAAATATTTTTATGAGCAATGGAAAAATAATTCTGCACAACAGGTAGTAAAAAATGTATTAACTAATATTTCTTTGTGGAATGCAGATTTAACAACAATCCCCGGCTTTGCCGAAAAAGTAAGGGAGAATGTGGAAGATATTTTACAATATGGTATGTTGACAGTGATTAAAAGTGAAGTTCCGGTTACAAAATAATGTAGCTGTAGAAAATCAATAATTTCAAAATTAAATACTCTGTTCCCTTTTAGGCGTTAGGGGCTAGGGGCAAAAAAATATAATTAAAGGTTATGAAGCAACAGGTTTTAAAAGTTCACCCAAAAGATAATGTGCTGGTAGCATTAACCGATTTAAAAAAAGATGACATTATTGAATACGGAGGTGAAACTTTTGTGTTGCAGGACGATGTAAAAGCAAAGCATAAATTTTTTACTACCGATCTTAAGCAGGGCGATAAAGTAATTATGTACGGCGTGCTGGTAGGCACGGCACAAAAAGATATTGCCAAAGCAAGCTGGATGAGTACCGAAAATATCAAGCATGCGGCCGAACCTTATTTTTACCGCAATACCAATTATAAATGGACCGCTCCCGATGTATCCAAATACGCCGGTAAAACTTTTAATGGTTACCACCGCAGCAATGGCGATGTGGGCACGGCCAATTACTGGTTATTTATCCCTACAGTATTTTGTGAGAACAGGAATCTGGATGTAATAAAAGAAGCCCTTGCATAATGAATTGGGTTATGCGGTTACAGATAAATACAAACAATATACACATCAATTGATTGAAGCCTTTAAAAAAGGAGAAGCGATCGAAAGCGTTAATATTTTTGCTACTCCACCTATAGCTGCTGGTTAACCGTACATTTAAAAATGTAGACGGAATAAAATTTTTAAATCACCAGGGCGGTTGCGGTGGCACCCGGCAAGATGCTGGTGTGCTGGGTAAATTATTAGCTTCTTATGCCAATCACCCCAACGTGGCTGGAGTTACTGTATTAAGTTTAGGTTGCCAGAATTTGCAGGTTGAAGATTTGAAAAATGATTTAAAAAATCTGAATCCAAATTTTGATAAGCCATTATATATTTTTGAACAGCAGCAATCGCAAAGCGAAGAGCAATTAATTGCGGAAGCTATAAAAAAAACATTTGAAGGATTAATTGAAATCAATAAAATAGAAAGAAAACCAGCACCGCTTACTAAATTATGCATTGGCGTAAAATGTGGCGGCAGCGATGGTTTCAGTGGTATCAGTGCCAACCCTGCTGTTGGTTACCTTAGCGATTTAGTGGTGGCATTAGGGGGTAAAATTTTACTGGCAGAATTTCCGGAATTATGCGGCGCCGAACAAAATTTAATAGACCGCACTGTTGATGAAGCAGCAGCAAAAAAATTCATTCACTTAATGAAAACGTATAGTGAGCAGGCAGAAAGAGTGGGTAGCGGTTTTCATATGAACCCATCTCCCGGAAATATTAAAGATGGTTTAATTACCGATGCTATAAAAAGTAATGGCGCTGCATTAAAAGGCGGCACATCACCGGTGGTGGATGTATTGGATTATACCGAGCCGGCAACTAAACCCGGTTTAAGTTTGGTTTGCACACCCGGCAACGATGTTGAAGCCACAACAGGTAAAGCAGCAAGCGGCGCTACATTAATTTTGTTTACCACGGGGCTGGGTACCCCAACAGGAAACCCTGTTTGCCCGGTAATAAAAGTTAGCACCAACAGCAACCTTACAAAAAGAATGAATGACATTATTGATATAGATTGCGGCCCTGTGGTAGAAGGCGAAAAAACAATTGAACAAATGGGCGAAGAGATATTGGAGTATTGCATTAAAGCTGCAAGTGGTGAAGTGATACCAAAAGCGGTGATGTTGAATCAGGATGATTTTATTCCTTGGAAGAGAGGGGTTTCTCTTTAAAATTTCAAAAGGGGAATAGCATTCTATTTTAGTTTAACTGCGGTAGAATTTCTTTTTGTCAATTCTGATTTGATAATAATATTTTCATTAGGTATCAGCATTCGTTTTTTATCAAGATTTTTAAACAATACGGAAGCCGCCTGCACACCCATTTCAAACGCTGGCTGTGTAATTGTTGTTAAGGAAGGGTTCAGTAAAGGGGCAGTTCGTAAATTTGAAAAACCAATAATTTTAATGGTTGAGGGTATTTTTAATTTCAATTCATCGCATACATAATAGGAGGTTAGCACCAGCTTTTCTACCGAAGCAAAAATTCCATCCGGTTTTTTACTGCCTTCTAATAATTGTTTTATTTTCTTATAGTTACTTTTCTCATCGCCATTACATTTAATTATTCTTGAATTATTTATTTTAATATCATACTTATTTAATGCTTCAAAATAACCTTGTTTTCTTTTATTATCAATGGAGAGATTTTCTGAAATAGACAGGTACGCAATGTCTTTACATCCACTCTGAATAAGATGTTCAGTGGCATTAAATCCACTGGTAAAATCATCCGTAGTAATTTTTGCGGTTTCTATTTCGTGGCATATCCTGTCAAAGAAAACAATGGGAATTCCTGAATGAATCAGTTCATTCAGATGATTGTAAGTTACAGTTGTTCCCGCAAGCGACATAATAACGCCATCTACCCGGCCATTTTGCAGGTGTTTGATAATGCTTTCTTCTTTTGCAAAATCATCATGCGTATTATAAATAAGGATATGATAATCTTTTTCCTGGGCTATCGATTCGGCACCGCTGATGGCCTGTATAAAAAAATTATTAGATAGTTCGGGTACTATTAAAGCAATGGTTTTGCTTTTATTGTTTCGCATAAAGCCGGCATAGGGGTTGGGGTTATATCCCATCTGCTGCGCCATTTCTATTACTCTTTTTTTTGTGTCGCTTCCTATTTCATAACTGTTTCGCAATGCTTTTGAAACGGTTGAGATGGATACATTAAGCGACTCAGATAGTTGCTTCAGGTTAACTTTAGACATATGGCCTTTATTTCTACAATATTATGAAAAATTTCTACAATTTTTTTTATAATACTACTATTTTACGAAAAATATACTATAACGTTTTCGCAAATTATTTCGACAAAAAAACTATTTCGATTGTATTTGCACAGTATCTTGCCTTTACTAAAAAATATTGCTGTATGAAAAAAATAAAATTTTCAATTAACAATCTGCTCAGGATAAAGTGTTTTTTCATCCTGCTTCTTATCCTGGGTAACACTGCATTTGCCCAAAACAAAACAGTAACGGGTACAGTAGTTAACAGTGAAACAAGTGAACCTGTTGCCAATGCTTCAGTTAGGGTAAAGGGTACTTCCAAAGGGGTCAATACAGATTCCAAAGGTGTGTTTACACTAAATGTCCCGGAAAGTACCATTTTAGAAATCAGCAGTGTTGGTTTCAAGGCAATTGAAGTTGCTGTAGATTTTTCTGCCCCTATGCAGATAAAATTGGCTGTTGCAAACCAACAATTAACTGACGTTGTAGTGGTGGGCTATGGTACAAAAAAACGTTCAGATATTACTGGCTCAGTTACTTCAGTATCAAAAGAAAGGTTATCGCAATTGCCTGTAACTAATGCATTACAAGCCATACAAGGTGCTGCAACCGGTGTAAATGTTACTCAAAGCTCTTCGGTGCCAGGAGCAGGTTCAAGTGCACTGGTAAGAGGTGTTAATTCAATTAGCGCCACCACCGAACCATTTATTGTGGTAGACGGTGTACCATTTAGCGGCGGTTCTATCAATGATATTAATCCCTCAGACATTGCTTCAATAGATATTTTAAAAGATGTGTCTGCCGTTGCCATTTATGGTACAAGGGGTGCTAATGGTGTAATTTTAATTACCACCAAACGTGGTAAAACCGGCAAGGCCGCTATTACCTATAATATGTACACAGGAGTTGAAGGCTTTTCGCATACAGTGCAACCCATGAGCCCGGCTCAATATGTACAAAAATTTGCCGACTGGAAAACCCAGGCCGGTTCTACAAGTACTGCTGTGTTACCCAATGCTTATGAACAAGCCAACTTTGCTTCTAATGCAACAACAGATTGGGTAGATAAAATTTCAAAACGGGGCTTAATCACCAATCATACACTAAGTATTTCTGGTGGCAGTAAAGATGTTAGGTATTATGTTTCCGGGGATTATTTAAAACAAAGCGGCGTTATAAAAGGCTATCAGTACCACCGGGCAAGTATCCGTTCTAACGTAGATGCAACTATAACAGACTATTTAACTGCAGGGGTAAACCTGGCTTTAACTGCAAATAATTATGATGGCGGCAGAGCCAGCTTAACAGCAGCATCACAGGTTAGCCCTTATGGAACATATACAAAGGCGGATGGCTCTTATGAAATTTTTCCCATGTTTGGCGAGTTATTATATACCAACCCATTGTTAGGCACCACTACTAGCAGAAATGACAGAAGCAAAAATATCAATATCAATACGTATGCAGAATTGAAACCCGGCTTTGCAAAAGGCTTAAGATACCGGCTTAATGCAGCATATACTTATGTTCCCACACTTTTTCAGAGTTATGTGGGCAGGCCTGCCAATGATAATTTAGGTACTGCACAGGTAAATAATTCAGAAACTAAAACATGGATTATAGAAAATATAGTTACCTATGAAAAAAACTGGAATAAGCATCATGCAGATGTAACAGGATTATACAGCGCACAAGAAACAAATTTTACTTCATCAGGCGTTACTGCATCTGGGTTTATAAATGACATTCTGAATTTTAACAACCTGTCATCTGCAGCCACCACTTCGGGTGTTTCATTTGCATTCAAAACTAATTTGCTATCGCAAATGTTGCGGTTAAACTACACATACGACAGCAGGTATTTGTTTACTGCCACTGCAAGAAGAGACGGCTACTCAGCATTTGGTTCTAATACTTCTAAATATGGGCTATTCCCGTCGTTTGCACTTGGCTGGAATATCAGTAACGAAAATTTCATGAAAGATGTACACTTTATCAACAATCTTAAAATTCGTGGCTCCTATGGTTTGTCAGGCAACCAGGGCATTGCCCCTAATGGCACCATATCTACACTTTCGCCGGTTCGTTTGCCCATTAATGGATTAAGTTCTATTGGTATTGTTGCCAACAGTTTAGGAAATAATAACTTAACCTGGGAAAGTACTTATGGTAGTAATATAGGTATTGATTTTGCACTTTTTAATAATAAAATAACGGGTTCAATAGAAACCTACAGCACTAAAACAAAAGATTTATTGCTGTTTCGCTCTATTCCAACTATAACAGGTTTTACAAAAGTATTGGATAATCTAGGCAAGGTTTCTAACAAAGGTTTTGAGCTTTCGTTAAAAACACAAAACCTTACAATAAAAGATTTTAAATGGGAAAGTAATATCAACTTCTCTACTAATAAAAATATAATTGTGGATTTATATGGTGATGGTAAAGATGATATAGGCAACAGGTGGTTTATTGGCAAACCGGTAAATGTGGTGTTTGATTATAAATTAGAGGGTGTTTGGCAAGCAGGCGAAAGCCCAGCTAACCAGGACCCAACTGCAAAACCCGGTGATTTAAAATTTGCCGATTTAAATGGCAATAAAACCATTACCGCCGACGACAGGACTATCATTGGCCAGTCCAATCCTAAATGGATTGGCGGTTTAACCAATACGTTCCATTATAAAAATTTACACCTGAATATTTTTATACAAACTGTTCAGGGTGTTACAAAAAATAATACACTTTTAGACTTTAGGGACTTAGGAGGAAGACAAAACCTTCCTGCTGAAGTTCCCTACTGGACGGCTGCCAATAAAAACAATACAAGGCCTTCCCTTACTTATAATAACTCAAGGCTTTATGGGTACGCAGCAGATGCAAGCTTTACCAGAATAAAAGATATCACACTAAGTTACACGATGCCTAAAAACCTAATTGAAAAAATAAAATTAGGTGGTGCTACATTTTACATCAGCGGAAGAAATTTAGTAACCTGGACGAAATGGGTAGGTTGGGACCCAGAAGCCGATTTTGACAGAAATCCCGGTGGCGTGGCCAATGCAATCAACAGTTACCCATTGGTGCGTACAGTAATATTTGGCGCCAACATTACACTTCGTTAATACTTAAAATTTACTATAATGAAAAAGTATATTAAACTATTTGTGGCAGCAGTAATTGTTTTATCAGCAATTACATCCTGCAAAAAAACTTTCTTAGAAGAAAAAGTATATTCCAGTTTTACACCGGATGCACTAAATGATTCGCTGGCTTTTGAAGCAGCAATAGTTGGTATTCAAAACCAGTATGCATTATGGCATACCATTGGTAACGACAATGTAAATTCGCAGGGATGGTTATGCACATGGCAAATGGGAACCGATGTTGCCTATAATAAAGCCCCGGCTGATTTAGATCCTTTTGCAGTACCTTATACCAATTACGAAAACTTAACTTCAACAGACCCTGCTGCATTATTTGCCTGGAAATGGGCGTATAATTTAATAAACAATTGCAATACCGTAATCGCAAAAGCAGATGTTGCCCCTATGGGGCAAGCTAACAAAAACAGTGTTAAAGCCGAGGCCAGTTATTTTAGAGCGGTTGCCTATAATACTTTAGCTACTCTTTTTGGCAAAGTGCCAATTATAACAGCACCTTTAACCGGCCCCAAAACCGATTTTGTAAGGGCTTCGTTAGCAGATGTAAATAATTTAATTGTTGCTGATTTAACTTTTGCAAAAACTAATCTTCCTTCTATAAACAATGTAAAGTCCAATTCAAAGGGTAAGATGTATGCCCGTGCCAATAAATCGATGGCCTCTCAAATATTGGCAGAAGCATATTTAAGAATGGGTGGAAAAAATGACCTTGCCGAAGCAGAGTGTGATGCAGTAATTAACAGTGGAGATTTTAGTTTAACAACCACACGGTATGGTATTAAAGCGGCACAACCGGGAGATGCTTTTGCAGATATGTTTATTTATGGTAACCAAAGAAAAAGCCAGGGTAACAGAGAAGCTGTTTGGGTGTATGAAATTGAAAACCCCAATGTAGTTCCAGGTGGTGCAGGTTCTGCCACGTCTCCAAGTTTTCCGGGTTTTGCATTTGCAGCGCCACAGCACAGAAGAGTTTGGGGCAGCCGTTATCATCAGCAGGCTGGAATGCTGTTAACCGATTCGTTAGGTGGAAGAGGTATTAGCCGGATTGCTTTAACCTACTTTGTACTCAATAATTTGTATAGTGCAAATGATATGCGTAATTCTCAATACAATTTAAGAAGAATATACTATTATAATAATCCAGCATCGCCTTTATTTGGGCAAACTGTAAACCCAAATGCCGCAGGTGTGGATACCAACCGTTTTATAGTGCCACAAACTAATAAATGGAATCAATACGACCCCAATGATGCTTTTGGTTTTGCAATGATAAAAGATATTATAGTGATGAGGTTAGGCGAAACTTATTTATTAAAAGCAGAGGCACAGTTTAAACAGGGAAATACCGGAGGTGCCGCAACCACACTTAATATTTTAAGAGCAAGGGCTAATGCTGCTGCAATTACCGCAAGTGATGTTACATTAGATTTTATATTAGACGAAAGAGCAAGAGAATTAATTGGTGAAGAAAACCGCAGAATGACTTTAATGCGTACGGGCACTTTAGTTAACAGGGTTGTTGGAAGAGGCTTAAAAATAACCGGACTTGCAGCAAAACATTTATTATTGCCAATACCACTTTCAGAAATACAATTAAATAAAGATGCAGTGCTGGAACAAAACCCGGGTTATTAATAGCCAGGTTATATATGCTGCACAAGGGATGAAAAATCTGGTGTAAAATTTTTATTTACCAGGCTGAAGTATTTCAATTAAGCATCCTACTAATGAACACAATTTATTGTTGTTAGAAATCAACGATTTATAACTGTTCATTTTCATTGGTGTAACGGCTCTGCCGTTAGGTTATCTTGCGTCGCACTCTTGTACTGAATACCATTGGGGAGCTTTAATTGCGTTGTAAGTTATGGTAATAACCTCCCTTAAGGCATGTCAATAAGTTAAGAGTATTTAAATTATAAAACTCCCAATTCCAGTTCCCTCTCCCTTGGAGAGGGGTTGGGGTGAGGTTTCAAATGACAATTAAGTAATCAACGTTCTCAAAATGCAATCATCAGAATTGTTTTCATTAAAAGATAAGGTGATAATGGTTACCGGCGGAACTGGTGTACTGGGTACCTCATTCGTTAATGCAATATTTGAAGCTGGAGGTACTGTAGTTATTTCTGGTACTGATGAAGCCGCCTGTATAAAAAGAGCAGATGAAATAAATGCGGATGGTGGTAAAGCACTTGGAATTGCTGCAAATGTTTTAGATGAAGCACAATTGATTATTGCAAAAGAAAAAATAATTGATGCCTTTGGAAAAATAGATGGCTTAGTAAATGCAGCAGGCGGCAATGTGCCCGAAGCAGTAGTGGATAATGACGCTGATATTTTTTCCATGAATATTGATGGAATGAAAAAAGCCCTGGTACTTAATCTTTGGGGAACCATTATCCCCTCACAAATATTTGGTGCAGCCATGGCTAAGAATGGTAAGGGAAGTATCGTAAACATTTCTTCCGTAAGCCCCAAAAATGCTTTGACAAAAGTATTGGGCTACAGTATGGGAAAAGCAGCAATTGATATTTATACAAAATGGTTTGCCGTAGAAGTAGCCAACAGGTATGGCGATAAAATAAGGGTGAATGCAATTACACCAGGATTTTTTTTAACAGAACAAAACAGAACATTGCTTACCAATAGCGACGGAAGCTATAAAGAAAGGGCACATGCAATTATAAAACATACGCCATTTAAAAAATTTGGACATCCCGATGATTTGAAAGGTGCATTAATTTATTTATTAAGCGATGCTTCTTCATTTGTTACCGGTTCTGAAATTTTTGTAGATGGTGGTTTTACTAAATTTAGTGGTGTATAAAAAACTAATAACATGAACAATTCATTTCCTTCTTATAAAAATACAGGTTACCGTATGGAACAAACCATGCGTTGGTATGGCCCTAACGACCCTGTAAGTTTACAGGATATAAAGCAGGCAGGTTGTACAGGTATTGTAACAGCATTGCATCATATCCCCAATGGAGAAATATGGACAGTTGATGAAATTAAAAAACGTAAAACCGAAATTGAAGCAGCAGGTTTAAAGTGGAGTGTGGTAGAAAGTGTGCCGGTACATGAAGCAATTAAAACCCAAGCAACATCATTTGAAATTTATATTGAAAACTATAAACAATCTATACAAAACTTGGCAAGTTGTAATGTAAAAATTGTTACCTACAATTTTATGCCTGTACTTGATTGGACAAGAACTGATTTAGCTTACACTGTGGAAGATGGCAGCAAAGCATTACGGTTTGAAAAAGCAGCGTTTGTTGCCTTTGATGTTTTTATTTTAAAAAGAAAAAATGCCACAAACGATTATACAAAAGCAGAATTAGAAAGAGCCGAAAAAAGATTTGCAGTAATGAGTGATGAAGAAAAGCAATTACTGCAAAGAAATATTATTGCAGGTTTACCGGGTAGTGAAGAAAGTTTTACACTGGAGCAATTTCAAAATGCATTGGATGCATACCAAAACATTGATGCAGCAAAGCTGAGAGAACATCTTATTTATTTTTTAAAACAAATAATACCAGTAGCTGATGAAGTGGGTGTAAAAATGGTTATCCATCCCGATGACCCGCCTTATGCAATTTTGGGATTGCCAAGAGTGGTAAGCACTGCTTCAGATTTTGAAGCATTAATTGCTGCTGTTCCTTCATTAAACAACGGGCTATGTTTTTGTACAGGTTCATTTGGTGTGAGGGATGATAATGATTTGGCAGGCATGGTAAAACAGTTTGGCGACAGGATAAATTTTATTCACCTGCGAAGTACCAAAAGAAATGAGTTGGGCGATTTTTATGAAGACAATCATTTGGAAGGTGATGTAGATATGTATGCAGTAATAAAAGAAATTGTGCATGTGATGCAGCAAAGAAATATTTCTATTGCAGTTCGACCCGACCATGGCCACCAGATGCTGGATGATTTAAAGAAAAAAACTAATCCCGGATATTCAGCTATTGGACGATTGAGAGGTTTAGCTGAAATAAGAGGAGTTGAATTAGGTGTATTAAGAAGTTTGGCTGAGTAAAAAAGAAAAATCATAGAATCAATCTTAACAAATTATAGGGTTCGTTGGGGGTGAGGTCTAAACTAAGAAAATGAAAAACAAAGTCTGCTGCTTCGGAGAATTATTAATGCGGCTTTCGCCAAATACCGGCGAAGACTGGATGAATAATAATATGCCTTTTCATATTGGCGGCGCCGAATTAAATGTAGCCACTGCTTTGGCAAAATGGGAGATACCTGTAAAATATGTTACGGTATTGCCTGCCAATTATCTTTCAGACCAGTTAATAAAATATATCAATCAAAAAAACATCGCAGCAGGCGATATCGTTTTTTCGGGCAACAGAATTGGGATTTATTATTTACCCATTGGTTACGATTTAAAAAACGCAGTTGCATTTTACGACAGGGATAACACCTCTTTTTCTGCAGTAAAACCCGGAGTAATAGATTGGGATAAAATATTTTCTGATTGTTTCTGGTTTCATTTTAGCGCCATCAGCCCTGCATTAAATGAAAATGTGGCTGCTGTTTGTAAAGAAGCTGTAGAAGCGGCTTCGGAAAAAGGAATAACCATTTCGGTTGATTTGAATTACCGTTCTAAACTCTGGCAGTATGGAAAACAACCTGTTGATGTTATGCCAGGTTTAGTAAAGCATTGCAATGTTATCATGGGAAATGTTTGGGCGGTTGAAAATTTACTGGGTATTCAATCTGCTATTGAAAGTAGTGATGGTAAAACACAACAGCAATTAATAGATGCAGCAGGCCAAAGTATGCTGCAGTTGCACAGGCAATATCCGCAGGCAACAGCATTTGCATACACCTACCGCCTGGAAAACAGGTACTGGGCTGTAATGCAGCATGGCAACGAAAGGGTAGTATCAAAAGAATATGATGTTAATGATACAATAGATAAAGTGGGGAGCGGCGATTGTTTTATGGCAGGTTTAATTTATGGGCTCATTAAAAAAAACAACACACAAAATATTGTAGAGTATGCAGCCGCAGCGGCAGTAGGAAAATTGTACGAAGCCGGCGATGCAACCAATCAAAGTATTGAGGATATAAAACAAAGAATAAAGTCAGTTACAAATTAAAAGGTAGCTATTGAAGTGGGTGCTGTAATAAATAACATTTTTAAAAGCTAAATAGAATTAATGAATTTGAACGGAGCGTCGCCAATGAAGTTTAATCAGCGTATAAATGCTCGTCTACAAAAAATAAAAGATTAACATGCAACAGCCAATAGGAAAATACAGGTGGACGATTTGCGGATTGGTATTTTTTGCCACTACTATTAACTATTTAGACCGTGCTGTTATCAGCTTATTAAAATCCAACTTATCAAAAGAGTTTGCGTGGACAGAAACTGACTATGCAAATATTGTTGTTGTTTTTCAGTTGTGCTATGCATTGGGTTTGCTGGGTGCCGGAAGACTGATTGACAAACTGGGAACAAAAATCGGATACGCTTTAGCAACTGCATTATGGAGTGTGGCAGCAGTGGCCCATGCAGCGGCTACCAGCACATTTGGTTTTATGATGGCAAGAGGCGCATTGGGTGTAACAGAAGCAGGAAATTTTCCGGCAGCTATAAAAACAGTGGCTGAGTGGTTCCCTAAAAAAGAAAGGGCACTGGCCACAGGCATTTTTAATTCGGGCTCTAATATTGGTGCCATCATTGCGCCGCTTACTGTTCCTTTTATTGCAGAAAAATGGGGCTGGCAATGGGCTTTTATTCTTACAGGTTTAATTGGTTTTGTATGGTTAGTTTTTTGGTTTTTAGTGTATGAAGTTCCAAAGAAACACAAAAAATTATCGCAGCCCGAATTCGATTATATTCATAGCGATGTGGATGAAAAAGCAGAAGATGATACAGAAGCGCCAAAATTATCATGGACAAAATTATTAAGCTATAAACAAACCTGGGCTTTTGCCATTGGTAAATTTTTAACCGACCCTGTATGGTGGTTCTATCTTTTTTGGTTGCCAGATTTTTTAGAAAAACAATATGGTTTAACCAAAACAGATATTGCATTACCAGTTGCCCTTGCATATACGCTGTCTACAATAGGAAGCATCTTTGGCGGTTGGTTGCCCATGCATTTTATAAAAAAGGGATGGACAGTTTTTCGTTCCCGTAAAACCTCTATGTTTATTTATGCATTGTGCGTACTGCCTGTTGTATCCGCACAATATTTAGGCAGCATTAATATGTGGCTGGCGGTAAGCATTATTGGTTTGGCAATGGCAGCTCACCAGGCATGGAGCGCCAACATATTTACAACAGTAAGTGATATGTTTCCTAAATCAGCCACAGCATCTGTAACAGGCATTGGCGGTATGTTTGGTGCAATAGGTGGAATATTAATTGCAAAAAGCGCAGGAAAATTATTTGATTATTATAAAGCAGGCGGGCATATTGAAACAGGATATTTAATTATGTTTTTAATATGCAGTGTTGCCTATATCCTTGCCTGGTTAATAATGCATGTATTGGTTCCAAAAATGAAAAAGATTGATTTTTAATTTTTATAAAAAATAAATTTATCCATAATGAAAAAGTTTTCTATCCTTTTGTATGCTTTGTTTATGATAGTAAATGTAAATGCACAGGAATTTAAAAATGCCAATGCAAAAGACATTGCATTATTTCCACAGCAAAATAATTTCAGAAATACACTCAATATTTCTGGCATCTGGAAATTTCAAAAAGACCCAACAGGTGTTGGGGAAAAAGAACAATGGTTTAATGGCCTTACAAAAAGCCGTTCCATTGCGGTACCCGGAAGCTGGAACGAACAGTTTGATGATAACAGGGATTATTTGGATATAGCCTGGTATGAAAAAGAAACTTATATTCCCAATAGTTGGAAAGGGCAACGAATTTTTATTAGAGTTGGTTCTGCTAACTACGCTGCTAAAATCTGGATTAATGGAATACCATTGGGCAAACATGAAGGTGGCCATTTGCCATTTGCATTTGAAATAAGCTCCCTGGTAAAATGGGATGCAAATAACAGGATTACTATTGCAATAGAAAATATTTTAAAACCTACCCGTGTACCAACTGGTGGTGCAGTTGCCGGTGGATTTTTTTCCAGCAACCCCCGTGCAAATTTTGATTTCTTTCCTTACGCCGGGTTAAACAGGGAAGTATGGTTGTACTCAATTCCCAAGGCAGCTTCTATAAAGGATATCACTATCAAAACAAATTTTACCAATACAAATGGAGTGGTGGAAGTAAAAGTAGAACAGGCAGGCAAAGCCACAAAAGGTAAAGTGGTAATAACAGGAAATAATAAATCCTATGAGTCTGCAATCAACTTTATTAATGGTATAGCAACAACATCTGTAAATATTCCGGATGTTCGTCTATGGTCAACCGAAGACCCGTTTTTATATAATGTATCTGTAACTGTTGGTGATGGTAAAAAAACTGCCGACCATTATGAATTAGAAACAGGCGTAAGAACTATTTCCACAAACAGCAAACAAATTTTATTAAATGGCAAACCTGTTTTCTTAAAAGGTTTTGGCAAGCATGAAGATTATCCCATCTTTGGCCGTGGCACTGCTTATCCCGTTATTGTAAAAGACTATTCTTTGTTGAAATGGGTGGGTGCAAATTCATACCGCACTTCGCATTATCCTTATGATGAAGAATACATGCGCATGGCCGACCGTGAAGGAATTTTAATTATTGATGAAATACCTGCAGTAGGTTTATATTTTCATGGCGATGCGGAAGAATTAAAATTAAGACAGGCTGCCTGCAAACAATATATTGATGAATTAATTACAAGAGATAAAAATCATCCTTCGGTAATTATGTGGAGTGTTGCCAACGAGCCCTTTCCTCCAAGCATCAATCTTTCTCCAACAGATGTAAAAGAGGCCGAACCAAATTCAACTCCATTATTTGCTGAGTTGTTTAAATTGGTGAAAGAAAAAGATCCTACACGGCTAACCACATTGGTAGGTGTTATGGGTGGGCCCGTTGAATGGCTGGCGTTGAGTGATGTTGTTTGTATCAACCGTTATTGGGGTTGGTACACAAATCCCGGCGATATAAAAACCGGGGCAGGTTTACTAAGTAAAGAATTAGATGAGTTGTACGGCAAATTAAAAAAGCCAATTGTAATTACAGAGTTTGGCGCAGATACTTATCCCGGTATGCATGCAGAACAACCGGAAATGTTTACAGAAGAATATCAAACTGAATTTATAAAAGCATATCTTGATGTGGCAGACACAAAAGATTTTGTTGCAGGTATGCATGTATGGGCATTTGCCGATTTTAAAACCGGCCAGGGCATTATCCGTTTTGGCGGCATGAATTATAAAGGTGTTTTTACAAGAGACAGAAAACCAAAAATGGCGGCGCATTTTTTGAGGTCAAGATGGACAAAAAATTAAAACAAATAAAATAGTTGATAAAAAAATATCGAACCTTTGAAACTCTTTTTAGTTTAGGACTCGTACTCCCCTCTCCTTTGGAGAGGGGTTGGGGGTGAGGTCAATATAGGCAGACATTAAACAATAAAATTATTTTATGACAACACGATTGCTTGCTTTATTATTTTTTTCAACACTGTTTAATAGTAATGCTTTGGCACAGGTTAAGCCCGTTGCCAAACAACCTGTACTTGGAGTTCGTTCTGCAAAAATCCTATCTATAAATAATTTGCAGTTTAAAGATTTAAACCGCAATGGTATTTTAGATAAGTATGAAGATTGGCGTTTGCCTTATCATGTAAGAGCAAAAGATTTAATCAGTAAAATGAGTGTTGAACAAAAAGTTGGTTTCATGCTCATTAGTTCTACCCGTTTAAAAAACGACTGGAGTTTTGAAGCGCCTAAAACAACAGAACCCGTGACCAGCGATTTTAATGAAGAAGATTTGGTACAAACCACGAATATGTTTTCAAAACAACCGCTGCCAATACCAATGATGGCAGCAGCAGGTACAACAAAGGCGGTTACTAAATATCATCTTCGGCATTTTATTTTAAGGGCAAATGTCAGTGCAAGAATAAATGCGGAATGGGCAAATAGGTTACAGGCTCTTTGTGAAAGTGATGGGTTGGGTATTCCGGCTATTGTGTCATCAAACCCACGCAATCATATAACCAAAGATGCTTCAGTTGGTTTAAGTCTAGGTAAAACTACTTTTTCCAACTGGCCGGGTGAGTTGGGTTTATCTGCAACAAGAGATTTAAAATTAGTACGGGAATTTGCAGAAATTGCCCGGCAGGAATGGGCTGCCGTTGGTTTACGAAAGGGTTATATGTATATGGCTGATTTAAGTACCGAACCAAGATGGCAGCGGGTGGAAGGAACTTTTGGTGAAGATGCAAATTGGGTAGCAAAAATGATGACGGAAATTGTATTGGGTTTTCAGGGAAATAAATTAAACAAATATTCTATTGCGCTTACAACAAAACATTTTCCTGGCGGTGGTGCAACCGAAGGTGGGCAAGACCCACATTTTAATTGGGGGAAGAACGAAGTATTTCCCGGCGGAATGTTTAAAAATAATCTTATCCCTTTCAAAGCAGCTATTAAAGCAGGCACATCTTCCATTATGCCTTATTATTCTATTCCTAATGATACGAAGTATGAAAAAATTGCTTACGCTTATAATAAAGGAGTGCTGCAGGGTTTGTTGAGAAAGGAATTAGGATTTAAAGGAATTATTAATTCAGATACCGGCCCAATAGAAATGATGCCCTGGGGTGCAGAAAATTTATCCATAACACAGCGGTATAAAAAAACACTTGAAGCTGGTGTAAATATTTATTCTGGCTCGGCAGACCCGGCTCCGCTTTTGGAAACTGTAAAAAGCGGAATGGTGGGTATGAAACTAATTGACAATTCGGTTTATCTTTTGCTGATGGAAAAATTTGAGCTGGGGCTTTTTGAAAATCCTTATGTTGATGAAGAAGTAGCAATTAAATTAGTTGGCAACGAAGCGTTTCAGAAAAAAGCAGATATAGCTTTTCGTAAATCAATTGTATTGCTTCGTAATGCCAGCCTGCCGGGGCAGGAAACAAATACACTTCCGTTAAAACCTAAAACAAAAATTTATTTCGAATCTTATTTTCAAAAGAAAGGCGCAGGAGCAAGTAATGTTTACCAGGCAGCAGATAACAGATATGATATTGAATTTGTAAAAACACCCGAAGAAGCAGATGAAATAGTTTTGTGGATTACATCAGGCTCCAAATCATTATTTGATGCAGATGGCTCACCACTTTATCTTTCTTTATCAAAAAATGCAGTGGATGTTGATTATGTAAATAAACTTACTTCAAAAAAACCAACTATACTTTTAATTAATTATACCAACCCCTGGGTGATTGATGAAATTTATAACGATAAAAACAATGGCAACATTAAAGCGGTATTGGCCACTTTTGGCACTACTGTAGAAGCGGTGCTTGATGTAGTTACCGGAAAATTTAACCCCTCAGGCAAAATGCCATTTACTACACCCGTTTCTGAAGATGCTGCACAAAAACAACAATCAGATGTGCCCGGTTATTTAAAAGGCACTGCATATCCGCTATTTAAATTTAATGAAGGGTTGAGTTATAAATAATAATTTACTCAAAATATTTATTGTGTAACTGGTAACGATTGCATAATTATTCATCTGTATAAAATACTTAATTCCTATTTTTGATACAGAAGACATAAAAAAATAAAAGAATGAAAAAATTCTTGAACGAAAATTTCCTGCTGCAAAGCAAAACAGCGCAAACTCTTTACCATGAGTTTGCCAAATCAATGCCTATTATTGATTACCATAATCATTTACCACCCGACCAAATTGCCGGCAATATCAACTTTGGCAACATAACTCAAGCCTGGTTGTATGGCGATCATTACAAATGGCGGGCCATGCGTACCAACGGCATTAACGAAAAATATTGCACTGGTGCAGCAATTGATTTTGAAAAATTTGAACAGTGGGCAGCAACAGTGCCTTACACTTTACGCAATCCATTATATCACTGGACACATTTAGAATTGCAGCGGTACTTCAATATTGATAAAGTTTTAAATGCGGATACTGCAAAAGAAATTTATGAAGAAGCTACCGCATTGCTGCAAACAAAAGAATACAATGTACAGGGCCTGCTTACAAAAATGAATGTAAAAACACTTTGTACTACCGATGACCCAATTGATAATTTAGAACATCATCAAAAAATAAAAAAAGATGGTTGCCCTGTAATTGTGTTACCAGCTTTTCGCCCCGATAAAGCCATGAATGTAGATGATGTTACCATCTTTAATGCTTACGTAAATAAAGTGGAAGCTGCAGCAAACATATCCGTAACCAATTACAGCGATTATTTAAAAGCATTAAAAAGCCGGCATGATTATTTTGCAGCCAATGGAGCAAAAGTATCTGACCATGGGTTGGAACAAATTTATGCGGAAGATTATACCGATGCAGAAATTAACAGCATCTTCAGTAAAATAAGAAGTGGCAAGGATTTGGATTATGCAGAAAATTTAAAATTCAAATCGGCCATGCTGATTGAATTTGCAAAATGGGACCATGAAAAGGGTTGGGTACAACAATTTCATTTAGGTGCATTGCGCAATAACAATGCAAGAATGTTATCGCAGTTGGGGTCTGATACCGGTTGGGATAGCATCGGCGATTTTTCTCAATCAAAAGCCTTATCTAAATTCTTAAATAAATTAGACAGCACCGATCAGTTAGCCAAAACAATTTTATACAATCTCAATCCTGCAGATAATGAGTTGATGGCAACAATGGCAGGCAACTATAATGATGGCAGCGTTGCAGGTAAAGTACAATACGGCAGCAGCTGGTGGTTTTTAGACCAGAAAGATGGTATGACCAAACAAATGAATGCATTAAGCAATATGGGTTTACTCAGTAAATTTGTTGGCATGTTAACCGATAGCAGAAGCTTTTTATCATTTCCCCGTCATGAATATTTCCGCCGTTTATTATGCAATATGTTTGGTGAAGAAATAGAAAACGGCGAACTGCCTAACGATATAGCGTGGACAGGAAAAGTGATTGAAGATATTTGTTATAAAAATGCGAAGGAGTATTTTGGTTTTTAGTGCAGTAAAAAAAAGGATTACATTTTTTGTGTAATCCTCTTTAATAAAATTATTTATTGTTTTTTAAATATCTATCGCTTCGCCATAAGCCGCAGCGGTAGCTTCCTTCAATCCTTCACTCATGGTAGGGTGCGGATGAACAGCATTTAATATTTCATGTGCGGTGGTTTCTAATTTACGTGCCACAACAGCTTCGGCAATAATTTCGGTAACGTTCATTCCAATCATGTGGCAGCCTAAAAATTCGCCGTACTTAGCATCGTAAATAACTTTTACAAAACCTTCCGTTGCACTTGACGCAACAGCTTTACCGCTTGCAATAAATGGAAATTTACCTACTTTAACTTCATAACCGGCATCTTTAGCCGCTTTTTCTGTATAACCCACACTTGCAATTTCGGGTGAGCAATAGGTACAACCCGGTATATTATTATAATCTAAAGGTTCAGGATGATGGCCGCTTAAATGTTCTGCTGCATTAATACCTTCTTTTGCTGCAACGTGTGCCAATGCCTGGCCGGGCGTGCAATCGCCAATGGCATAAATTCCTTTTACTGCAGTTTGCTGATGGGCATCAACAACAATTTTTCCTTTTTCAGTTTTAATACCCAATGCTTCTAATCCAATATTTTCTATATTAGCCACCACACCCACAGCACTTAATAAAACATCAGCTTCTAAAATTACTTCGCCTGTTGCTGTTTTAACTTTTGCTTTAACGCCTGCACCACTGGTATCTACACTCAGCACTTCGCTGCTTGTCATAATCGTCATGCCCTGTTTTTTAAATTGCTTTTCCAGTTCTTTGCTGATGTCTTCATCTTCTACAGGAACAAGGCGTGGCATAAACTCCACCATGGTTATTTTTGTACCCATGCTGTTATAAAAATAAGCAAACTCACTTCCTATGGCACCGCTGCCGCAAATGATCATGCTTTTTGGTTGCGTGGGTAAACTCATTGCCTTGCGGTACTCAATTATTTTTGTACCATCAATTGGCAGGCTCGGTAATTCTCTTGCCCTGCCGCCGGTTGCAATAATTATATTTTTTGCTTCCTCTACTTTTTTTGTTCCATCTGCTGCAGTAATTTCTAATTTGCCCGGGGCAATCAGTTTACCAAAACCCATTATCACATCAATCTTATTTTTCTTCATTAAAAATTGAATGCCTTTGCTCATTTTATCTGCCACGCCACGGCTGCGGCCAATAACGCTGCCAAAGTCTGCCGAAGGATCGGTAATAGTAATACCATAATCTTTGGAGTGCTTGGCATATTCAAACACCTGTGCACTTTTTAATAAGGCTTTGGTAGGGATGCAACCCCAGTTAAGGCAAATGCCCCCGAGGCTTTCTTTTTCTACAATTGCTACTTTTTTACCTAACTGACTTGCTCTTATTGCTGCCGGATAACCGCCGGGGCCGCTGCCCAGCACTATTACGTCGTATGCCATTTGTTTATTTTAGATTTTAGATTTGCGATTTTAGAATGATGTTTTGCTTTTAAAAGCATGGCAAAATTAACCTGAAATATGTGATTAGCCAAAAGCTATTTAACCGGCTTCTGCGAAGGTGTTTTTTTGCCACGATCACAGATTGCACAGACTAATAAAGGAAAATTTGTGTAATCTGTGCAATCTGTGGCAACCTTTATGGGTAGCATAAATTTATTTAAAGCTTATTTTAACAGGCGGTATAAATCTAATCCCGTTATTCTCTGTATTTTTAAAGCATGATTAAAAAGACTGCCATTGTAATTGCATTTTTTTGTTTTGCCTTAGTGGCAACTGCCCAGAAAATTCCTATACTAAAAATGGCTGATGTAGTAAAAAATTTCAGCAATAAAAATGATACGGTATATGTAATAAACTTTTGGGCCACGTTTTGCAAACCCTGTGTAGCTGAAATACCTGGCTTTATAAAAATAACCGATAAATATAAAAGCCAAAAAGTAAAATTATTGCTGGTAAGTTTAGACCTGCCATCTTTTTACCCAAAAAAAATTGCAGCCTTTGCTGCTAAAAATAATTTTAAAACCAATATTGCCTGGCTGAGGAAACGGATGCCGATTATTTTTGCCCGATGATTGATGAAAAATGGAGCGGTGCCATACCGGCAACTATTATTGTAAATACTAAAACCGGATATAAGAAATTTTTTGAGGCAGAGTTGAACGGAGAAGAGTTTGAGATGGAGTTGAGGAAGGCGATGGAGGAAGTTAAGATTCGATGGCATGCATCCGATTGATTTATGCCGGTGAATGAGATTAACTTTTCGAATATTATTTTCATGGATCAATAATAATAATCAATATAATAAAATTCATCTTTGTCATATTCAGGATAGATTTCAATACTAAACTGCGAATCTAGTTTGTTTCTTTTTAGCGCCCCAGAAATATAGGACCGGTTGTTATTGACTGCTTTATTTCATTGTAGCCTTTTTTGTCTAAGAATATCAACTATTTTAATTACATAATTTAATTTAGCATCTAATAATTGCAGGAGTTCTTTATTGTATTCGTATGTTGCTTTACCTCCTTCTTTAAAAACGATAGTGCATAAGATGCTTTTATAAATATTAATATCAGCTTTTATAAAAGTATAGAATGTATAAGCTACGTTAGAGGCATACATTTCAGACATTTTATTATTTTGATTTATGAAATCACTATTAATAATCTCAATTTCAAAAGTTTTGTATTTTCCATATTTTGTAGAATTGGTAAATTTAATGGTGTACGAACAATCTCCTCCATACAATCCTGCTATTTCATTCATTCCCTTTAATTCATTTTCTGTTACTTTGACCTGCTTACAAGATAAGATAGCAAGAGCGAATAATAAACAAAAAAAATATCTTAATAACTTCATTCGAAGGGAAAATTTAAGTTTATAATTCATATTATGTTGCTTAAAGTATTTTACTTCCTCCCCAAATACTTCCCCCTTACCACCTCCTGCACCGGTACATTATTAATTTTACTTTCCAACCAGCTTATCACATCTAAATACATAAATGCCCTGGTTTCAAAACGCTTGTTTTCAAACTGTTTTAATTTGTGCAACAGCTTTTCAAATTCGGGTTTTAATTTATTGGCAGGTACGGTTAATGCCTTGCGTAAAAATTTAAACATTTCTTCTTCCACCACACTAAGGTTATGCATTTTGGCCATAAAGCGGTACACCGATTTGGCCAAATACTCCAGCAGTTGCAGGTTGCCTAATTCGTAATGGGCAATAAGGTGCAATAAACGGGCATAGCATTGCAGGTCGTTGCGTAAATCAACTTTCCAGTTTATTATTTTATTAAGATAATCTATCGTGGTTTCAAAATCGCCGGCACCAAAATACATGCAGGCAATCTTGTAATAAATTACTAAAATGCGGTGGCGGTCAATATAAAGTTCGTAAGCCGTTAGTTTTTCTTCAATGCCTTCAATCAGCAATAACCCGTCGGAAAAATTGCCGCTTAAAAAGTATTTGTTTAAAAGAGAAATAGAGTGGTACAAAAAACACTGGATAATATTATTTTGATTTTGTAATACAGTTTTACTCTTGCAAAATTTTTCAAACTGCTTTAATGTTTCTGATAATTTTTTATAATTTCCTAAATTAAAATGCGATCCCATCAGGTTGTGCATGCCTTTAATATAATGGCCGCTTTCTATGGCAACCATATAAGGTTCTTCTTCAAAAAGATCTACCCATTTTTGTGTGTAACGGTAATATTGTAAAAAATCCTGTCGAATAAAAGCCTTCCAGCAATAGCATTGGTACAGGTAAAGTTTTTCGTAAAAACTGTTTAGCTGCTGTACATTTTCCGGCAGGTGCTCATTTAAAAAAACTTTAACCGATTCTTCTTCGGCATCATCACGTGCAAAACCATTTTTAATATACCAGCCATACAGTTGCAATGCCAGGTTACTCAGGTTAGATATGTTGGATAAACTTTTATTTACTTCATCAGCCTCTATGCTTAATTCCTCGGCACGGTTTTTAAGGCTACGGGTAATGTATAATCCTTCAATTTTTTTTTCAAAAAAAAGTGCCTGCTGCAGATAGGTGAGCTGATTAAAACTTTTTGCCTGTTCTTTTAATTTGTCCAGCACTTTCAGGCTTTGCAGGTACAGCCCTTTGTTGTATAAAATACGGGCATAATCCATTTGTTCGTGCAGTTGAATATCAATATTGCTTTCATCTGTTATCAGCCGCAGGCTCGATAAAATTTCTTTGTATAAATGGGCTTTTAAATTGCTGAGCTGTTGTTTTTTTATGCTCTTATTTTTCTTTAAAATAATGGCTTCATCATAGTTGTCCATTTTATCTAAAGCATCAAAAAGGTGTACAATCTTTAATTCTTCGGACGAAGTGTTTCTTTTAATATAAAGCTTAAAATTGCGCTTTTCACTCTTACTAAGCGATTTTATTAACTGAAATAAGGTATCTGTGTTGCGGTTGGGCATCGTAATTGAAAATCTTTAAAAGTCAGTACAGGTAAGCATTATGGCGAAAATTGGGGGTGTTATAAAACGTAAAAACCTTTCCTTTTTGATTTTCTGCTTAGCTGGTGTTGAAGTAAATTTAGGGCAAGTTATTATATAAAATAAATAACTGCTTGTTTTAATAAATTTTTTTAAGCTATGCCAGGCAACAAAATTCATATTTTCGATACTACTTTAAGGGACGGCGAACAGGTGCCCGGATGCAAATTGGTTACCAGCGAAAAGTTGGAGCTGGCGCTTCAATTAGAAGATTTAGGAGTAGATATTATTGAAGCAGGTTTCCCTATCAGCAGCCCCGGCGATTTTGCATCTGTTACCGAAATTTCTAAAATAATTACTAAAGCAACTGTATGTGCCTTAAGCCGTGCAGTACAAAAAGATATTGAGGCCGCAGGCGAAGCTATTAAGCATGCTAAGCGTCCACGGATACATACAGGTATCGGTACTTCCGATTCTCACATCAAAGCAAAATTTAACGCAACGCAGGATGAGATTTTAGAAAGAGCTGTTCAGGCGGTTAAGTGGGCTAGAAAATATACTGATGATATAGAATTTTATGCCGAAGATGCTGGAAGAACCGGCAACGAATATTTAGCAAGAGTGATTGAAGCGGTTATTAAAGCAGGTGCAACGGTTGTAAATATTCCTGATACAACCGGCTATTGTTTACCACACCAGTACGGCGAAAAAATTGCATACTTAGTAAATAATGTTTCCAATATTGATAAAGCAATTATCAGTTGCCATTGCCATAATGATTTAGGATTGGCAACAGCAAATAGTATTGCAGGCGTAATTGCGGGTGCAAGGCAAATTGAATGTACCATTAATGGTTTGGGAGAAAGAGCAGGCAATACTTCATTGGAAGAAGTGGTGATGGTAATTAAACAACATAAAGAATTAGGTTTATATACAGATATTAATGCAAAACAATTAAATCCACTTAGCCGCCTGGTAAGTGATATAATGCGTATGCCGGTTCAGCCTAACAAGGCTATTGTTGGTTCCAATGCGTTTTCTCACTCCTCGGGTATTCACCAGGATGGATTTTTAAAAGATACCACCACTTACGAAATTATTGCACCGGAAGAAGTAGGGGCCGACAGCAGCAAGATTGTACTAACGGCACGTAGTGGCCGCAGTGCGCTGGCACATCGGTTTCAAAAATTAAATTTTCAGTTCGACAGAAATGATATTGATGTTTTATACGAACATTTTTTGCAGGTAGCCGACAGTAAAAAGGTGGTGGAAGATGCCGACCTTACTGCAATGGCTTTACAGCATCAAAGCAAAACATTAGCTACGGCTTAAAGTTTCTCATGCGTTTTAGTTTAGTTTTAGTTTAGTGGTGGGGGTTTGGCCCCCACTTTTTCAAAAAAATCTAAAAGGTGGAAAAAACAGAAAATTATAAATCATTAAATAACAACAGTATTAGTTATAACAAAATTAATACTTCAATTACAATATTGTAAAGTAACAATCTAAGTTCCCCTTTAGGGGACAGGGGCATATGGCGAAATCATTATTTGATAAAATTTGGGAAACACACATCGTTAAAAACATTGATGGTGGCCCTGCTGTTTTATATATTGATAAACATTTTATTCATGAAGTAACCAGTCCGCAGGCTTTTACAGGGTTAAATAAAAGAGGAATAAAAGTTTTTCGTCCACAGCAAACTATCGCCACTGCCGATCATAATGTGCCTACATTAAATCAGCATCTTCCTATTAAAGAAGAATTGAGCCGTTTGCAGGTAGAAGCATTAATAAAAAATTGTGCAGAGCATGGTGTGGAATTATATGGATTGGGTCATCCCTTTCAGGGTATTGTGCATGTAATTGGGCCGGAGCTGGGTATTACGCAACCTGGTAATACAATTGTATGCGGCGACTCACACACAAGCACACACGGTGCATTTGGCGCAATAGCATTTGGTATTGGTACCAGCGAAGTGGAAATGGTTTTATCTACACAATGTTTGATGCAAACCAAGCCAAAATTAATGCGAATAAATATTGAAGGCGAATTAAAAAATGGAGTAGTATCCAAAGATATTGTGCTATATGTTTTATCAAAAATAACTGCAAGTGGCGCTACTGGTTATGCGGTAGAGTTTGCCGGTAGCGCTATACGCAGTTTAAGCATGGAAGCAAGAATGACCATTTGTAACATGAGTATTGAAATGGGTGCAAGGTGTGGTATGATTGCCCCGGATGAAACCACTTTTAATTATATCAAAGGCAGAAAATTTGCACCGCAGGGAGCAACTTGGGATAAAAAATTAGCCTACTGGAAAACTTTGTTTACAGATGCTGACGCAACATTTGATAAAGAAATTACACTGGAGGCTGCAGACATTACACCAATGATAACTTACGGCACCAACCCTGGGATGGGCATTGGCGTAAATGAAAATATTCCAACACTTGCAGAGGTAAATGAAAATGATAAATCCGGTTTGGAAAAATCATTAGCTTATATGGGCTTGCAGCAGGGCTTACCCATTAAAGGCCAAAAAATTGATTATGTTTTTATTGGCAGTTGCACCAATTCAAGAATAGAAGATTTAAGAATGGTAGCAAATTTTGTAAAAGGAAAAAAGAAAGCCGATGATGTTGAAGTATGGATTGTTCCCGGAAGTAAGCAGGTAGAAAAGCAGGCAATAGAAGAAGGCATTGATAAAATTTTTGAAGCAGCAGGTTTTCAATTGCGTCAACCGGGCTGCTCTGCATGTTTGGGGATGAATGAAGATAAAATTCCGGCAGGTAAATATTGCATAAGCACCAGTAACCGAAATTTTGAAGGAAGACAGGGAGCAGGAGCCAGAACATTATTGGCAAGTCCGTTATCTGCTGCAGCTGCTGCGGTTACCGGTTTTGTAAGTGATGTAAGAGAAATGTTGCCAACCAATTAATAATAATTAATGAATAATTAATAATGAAAGAGGGGTTCAAAAATATAGTAAGCACTTTTGTTCCGTTGAAAAACGAAAATGTAGATACAGATCAAATCATTCCTGCAAGGTTTTTAAAAGCCACTACCAAAGATGGTTTTGGTAAAAATTTATTCAGGGACTGGCGCTACGAAAATGATAACGAAGCAACACCTAAAATAGATTTTGTTTTAAATCAATCACAATACAAAGGCGACATATTAGTAGCCGGAAAAAATTTCGGTTGCGGTTCTTCAAGAGAACATGCGGCATGGTCGATTGTGGATTATGGATTTAAAGTAGTGGTATCAAGTTTTTTTGCAGATATTTTTAAAAACAATGCATTGAATAATGGTTTGTTGCCTGTAACTGTTTCTGAAAATTTTGTACAAAAAATATTTGCACAAAATTATACTTCCACACTTTCTGTTGACCTGGAAGCACAAACTATTACCATTGATGCAACCGGCGAAAAAGAAAGGTTTGAAATAAACAGTTATAAAAAAACCTGCATGATTAATGGGTATGATGATATTGACTACCTGATTAACAGCATTAGTGAAATTGAAAATTTTGAAACCCCCATCCCCTGAAGGGGAGTTATTTAAAGGGGATTAAAAAATTGAAATTTATAATAATCAAACAGTAACAATAAAAATGAGTCAGGAGAAAAAAAAAGAGAAGTTGAATAACTCCCCTTCAGGGGATGGGGGAAGGGTTTTTAATATTGCAGTAATTGAAGGCGATGGTATTGGCCCGGAAGTAACACGCCAATCTGTAAAAGTATTGAATGCCATCGCAGAACATTTCGGCCATGAATTCTCTTATAAATATTGTTTGTTAGGTGCAGATGCAATTGATAAAACAGGGACACCACTACCCACAGAAACTATCGACATTTGCTTAGACAGCGATGCTATTTTATTTGGTGCTATCGGTCATCCGAAATATGATAACGACCCAACGGCAAAGGTTAGACCGGAACAAGGTTTATTAGGAATAAGGAAAGCATTGCAATTATTTGCCAACATTCGTCCTATTACTACTTATTCTTCTTTACATCATTTATCTCCGCTAAAAACTAAAAATATAGAAGGGGTTGATTTTATCATCTTTAGAGAATTAACCGGCGGTATTTATTTTGGTAAAAAAGAAACCAACGAAGAACAGACCTATGCATACGACGAATGTGCTTACAGCAAAGATGAAATTGAAAGGGTTGCACATTTGGCTTTTCAATCGGCACAAACAAGAAGAAAAAAATTAACGCTTGTTGATAAAGCTAATGTACTGGAAACCTCAAGGCTTTGGAGAAAAGTGGTAAAAGATTTGGCACCACAATATGCTGATGTAGCTTTAGATTTTTTATTTGTTGATAATGCAGCGATGCAAATAATTTTAAATCCAAAACAATTTGATGTAATACTTACCGAAAATATGTTTGGCGATATTATCAGTGACGAAGCCAGCGTGATCAGTGGCTCATTAGGTTTGTTGCCATCTGCATCTGTTGGTAATAAAACAGCGTTGTTCGAACCAATTCACGGATCTTATCCGCAGGCAACAGGAAAAGATATTGCAAATCCTATCGGTTCAATTTTATCTGCCGCCATGTTGCTGGATTATTTTGAATTGAGAGAAGAAGCGGCCTTAGTAAGAGAAGCAGTAGAGTGGACATTAGGCAATCAATTTGTAACAAAAGATATTGAACCGATCAATTTTTATTTTACTACTACCATTGGCGAATTGATCAGTGATTATATAGGAAATAAAATTCCGGGCAGGTTGAATAAAGAAAATATTGAGTTGAGAAAATCGACTATTATATAGCCCCCATCCCCTGAAGGGTAGGGAGTTATACAATGGGTATATAGTTTTAACAATGAGTATGATTAGCAAAACAATAAAAAGGATTAGTAAAATTTAGAATAGCTGAATAACTCCCCTTTAGGGGATGGGGGAAAAGTTCTTTGTTTTTTATTTTTTGTGCAGGTATATTTGTTTAATAACATTCCTTTATGTTGAGCAACAAATTTTATAATGTCATTACCAAAATTGAACCGAAAGCTTTCGGCTTGATTGTCATTATTATACCTGCACTGCATGGAGGAGGAACAAGCTTATAAAATAAAATTAAAATTATACAGCGACCCGCCTCCAAAAAGGCGGGTCGTTTTTTTATAGCCCTACACTCTCTGAAGGGGGGACTGTGGAGGAGAACTTAGCGAAGATGAACGTAGGGTGGGGTCACTCCTTAAGAGTGGCTCACCCGGAGAAGAAAATAAAAGAGGTTCTGAATTAAAGGCAAACGAAAAATAAAAAATCTATAATGCTCAATAATGCTATACTGTATCCCGATTCATCGGGACGACGCCAATGAAGATCATTAAAGAAAAAATGTTCAAAACAAAAGAAAAATAATTCGCCGAAGGCGATTCAAGAAAATGGAATTAAATAAATATTCGAAAACATTAACACAAGAC
Source organism: uncultured Chitinophagaceae bacterium (assembly GCA_963741535.1). Classification (GTDB taxonomy): domain Bacteria; phylum Bacteroidota; class Bacteroidia; order Chitinophagales; family Chitinophagaceae; genus Ferruginibacter. The sequence goes on along the minus strand of CAVUIP010000017.1, from coordinate 360,843 downwards.
GAAACACAACCGGCTGCGCAAGCCATGTTGTACGGTATTGGCTTAACTGAAAACGATTTAAAAAAACCGCAGATAGGTGTATGCAGTATGGGGTACGATGGTAACACCTGCAACATGCATTTAAATGACCTGGCTAAAATTGCAAAACAAGGTGTGTGGGATAATGATTTAGTTGGATTAATTTTTAATACCATTGGCATCAGCGATGGCATCAGCAACGGAACTGACGGTATGCGTTACTCGCTGGTAAGCCGTGATTTAATTGCAGACAGTATTGAAGCAGTGTGTGGTGGATTTTATTATGATGGATTAATTGCATTACCAGGCTGCGATAAAAATATGCCCGGTGCAATTATGGCAATGGGAAGATTGAACCGTCCGTCAATTATGGTGTATGGCGGAACAATTGCCGCAGGGCATTATAAAGGCGAAGAGTTAAATATTATTTCTTCTTTTGAAGCGCTGGGAAAAAAAATTGCGGGCATCATTACGCCGGAAGATTTTAAAGAAGTAGTGAAACACAGTTGTCCCGGTGCAGGTGCATGTGGTGGCATGTACACCGCTAATACAATGGCAAGTGCTATTGAAGCTTTGGGTATGAGTTTACCATACTCATCCAGTAACCCTGCATTGAGTGACGAAAAAAAACAAGAATGTTTGGATGCCGGTAAAGCAATAAAAATTTTGTTGGAGAAAGATTTGAAGCCGAAAGATATTATGACGAAGAAAGCATTTGAAAACGCTATCACTCTCATTATGATTTTTGGTGGAAGTACTAATGCTGTATTGCATTTAATAGCGATGGCAAAAAGTGTAGATGTTGATGTATCGCTAAATGACTTTCAGATTATAAGTGATAAAACTCCGGTACTGGCCGATTTTAAACCCAGCGGAAAATATTTAATGCAGGAGCTGCATGCACATGGTGGCGTACCAGCAGTAATGAAATATTTACTGAATAAAGGGTTGTTGCACGGCGATTGTTTAACCGTAACCGGAAAAACAGTGGCAGAAAATTTAAAAAACACTGCAGCAATAAATTTTGAAACGCAAAAAATTATTTATCCCTTAGAGCAACCGTTAAAAGCAACAGGCCATTTACAAATTTTGTTTGGCAACCTTGCAGAAAAAGGAAGCGTTGCAAAAATAAGTGGTAAAGAAGGCGAACGTTTTATTGGTCCTGCAAGAGTTTTTGATGGCGAAAAAGATTTGGTTGCAGGTATTACTAACGGCAGAGTAAAAAAAGGTGATGTTGTAGTAATAAAAAATGAAGGCCCCAAGGGTGCACCGGGCATGCCCGAAATGCTGAAACCAACAAGTGCAATTACCGGGGCTGGTTTAGGAAAAGATGTAGCATTAATTACAGATGGAAGATTCAGCGGCGGCAGTCATGGTTTTGTGGTAGGGCATATTACACCAGAAGCATTCAATGGTGGCTTAATTGCATTGGTGCATGATGATGATGAAATTGAAATTGACGTAGCTACCAAAAAAATGACATTGAAAGTAAGTGAAGCAATTATTGCCGAACGCAGAAAAAAATGGCAGCAGCCAGCATTAAAAGTTAGCAAAGGGGTTTTGTATAAATACGCACAATGCGTAAAAGATGCAAGTGAGGGATGCGTAACTGATACCCCTTAACCCCCTGAAGGGGAATTTGGAGGAGTTATATTTTAAAGTGTAAAATAGAATTGTAAGAGAATTAAAATATTTTTTATGGAAGCAGTTCAAGAAAAAAAAGAGGTAACGAAAAAGCAGGTTGCTGCCAGGTTCCCCCTTCAGGGGGCAGAGGGGGTTTCCGGTTCCATCGCCGTCTTAGAAGCTTTCATCGCCGAAGGCGTAAAAACAATTTTTGGTTATCCCGGCGGTGCCATCATGCCTATTTATGATGCATTGTATGATTATAAAGAAAAGCTGGAACATATTTTAGTACGTCACGAACAGGGAGCCATACACGCTGCACAGGGTTATGCAAGGGTAAGTGGAAAAACGGGTGTGGTGTTTGCAACAAGCGGCCCTGGCGCAACCAATTTGGTAACAGGTTTGGCAGATGCCATGATTGACAGTACACCTGTTGTTTGTATAACCGGGCAAGTGTTTGCACATTTATTAGGCACCGATGCTTTTCAGGAAACTGATGTAATAAATATAACCACACCAGTTACAAAATGGAATTACCAGGTAACGGATGCCACAGAAATTCCTGCGGTATTGGCAAAAGCATTTTATATAGCCGGTAGCGGAAGACCGGGGCCAGTATTAATTGACATTACTAAAAATGCACAGCTGCAAAAATTCGATTACGAAGGCTATAAAAAATGCGATCATATCCGCAGCTATCGTCCTCAACCAATTGTACGTAAAGAATATATTGAACAGGCTGCCGAATTAATTAATAAAGCAGAAAGGCCATTTGTAATTTTTGGACAAGGCGTTATTTTAGGTAAAGCAGAAAATGAATTTATAAATTTTATTGAAAAGAGTGGTATCCCATCTGCATGGACAATTATGGGCATGAGCGCCATACCAACATATCATCCTTTAGCAGTTGGTATGTTAGGTATGCATGGTAATTACGGCCCCAATGTTTTAACTAATGAGTGCGATGTGTTGATAGCAATTGGAATGCGTTTCGATGATCGTGTAACCGGACGGTTAGATAAATATGCCAAGCAGGCAAAAGTTATTCATTTAGATATTGATCCGTCAGAGATTGATAAAAATGTAAAAACAACTGTGCCGGTTTGGGGCGATTGTAAAGAAACATTGCCCATGCTTACTGCATTAGTGCAGCAAAAAACACATACTGCCTGGCTAAATAAATTTAATGAGTACAAAAAAAAGGAAGAAGAAAAATGTATTCATGCAGAATTAAATCCTGTTACGGACGAATTAACGATGGGTGAAGTAATTAATGTATTGAATGAATTAACTAAAGGCGATGCAGTTATTGTTACCGATGTTGGCCAGCACCAGATGGTTGCTTGCCGTTATGCAAAATACAATCACAGCAAAAGCAATATCACAAGCGGTGGATTAGGTACAATGGGTTTTGCATTGCCCACGGCAATTGGTGCAAAATATGGTGCACCCGACAGAACAGTGATTGCTATTGCAGGAGATGGTGGAATTCAAATGACTATTCAGGAACTCGGTACCATCATGCAATTTAAAACTGATGTAAAAATTATTATTCTTAACAATCAGTTTTTGGGAATGGTGCGCCAGTGGCAACAATTATTCCACGAAAAAAGATATTCGTTTGTTGATATCACCAGCCCCGATTTTGTTGCTGTAGCAAAAGGATATTATATAGATGGGCAAAAAGTTAGCGAAAGGCAACAGTTGAAATCAGCATTGCAAACCATGCTTGATTATAACGGAAGTTATTTATTGGAGATAATGGTGGGCAAAGAAAATAATGTTTTTCCGATGGTGCCGCAGGGCAGGGGAGTATCAGAAATAATTTTGAGTAAAGAAGAATTGTAAAATGCATTTTTTTGAACCGGGCTGCATACCAATGTGCAACTTCATTGGCACAGTTTACACTGAGGAACGAAGTGCACTCTTCAACTTTTTGTTCTTTATTCAACATTAAATGCAGACAGTATTAAAAATTTAATTCAGTATTATGGCCGAAGAAAAAAATAAAGTAACAAATTTAAAAGCTACAGGCTCTCCTTCGGGGGCGGTGGGGCTAACAGTTAAGCCCGAATACACTATCACCGTGTACACCGAAAATCAAATTGGTTTATTAAACCGTATCGCTATTATTTTTTCACGCCGAAAAATTAATATCGATAGTTTAAATACTTCTCCAAGTGAAATTGATAGTGTACACCGGTTTACCATTGTTATCAACGAATCGGAAGAAGTAGTGCGTAAGGTTTGCCGCCAGATAGAAAAACAAGTAGAAGTTTTAAAAGTATATTATAATACTAATGATGAAATTATCTGGCAGGAACTGGCTTTGTATAAAGTACCTACAGAAATTATTGCTGAAGAAGTTAAAGTAGAAAGATTACTAAGTCAGCATGGTGCAAAAGCGGTTGTAATAAGAAAAGATTATACCGTATTTGAAGTATCCGGACAAAGAGAAGAAACCGACAATTTAATAAAAGTGCTGGAACCATTTGGCCTGATTGAATTTGTACGCAGTGCAAGAATTGCGATTATAAAAAACAGTGAAGGCTTTCATAAAAAATTAAGTGAGTTTGAATATAAAGAACCGGGTGAAGAAGCAGTAGAAAACGAGTTTTTAAATCAGAATGAGGAAGTTTTTTCGATGTAAAAAATTATTAAAGTCAAATTAATTCTAAAACAAAAAATATCATCTAAAAAAATCCTCGTCACCCCTTTAGGGGATGGGGGCAACAATTATTATGGGAAATTATTTCAACACATTGCCATTAAGAGAACAGTTAAATCAATTAGGTGTATGTGAGTTTATGGATATCAGCGAATTTTCAAATGGAGTAAATGCATTGAAAGGAAAAAAAATGGTGATCATTGGTTGCGGTGCACAGGGCTTAAACCAGGGATTGAATTTAAGAGACTCAGGTTTAGATGTTTCTTATGCATTGCGTCAGGAAGCCATTGATGCAAAAAGACAATCATGGAAAAATGCCACTGAAAATAATTTTACTGTTGGTACGTATGAAGAATTAATTCCAACGGCAGATTTAGTATTGAATCTTACACCAGATAAACAACACACAGCAGTTGTGGCTGCGGTAATGCCATTGATGAAAAAAGGAGCAACACTTTCTTATTCTCATGGGTTTAATATTGTAGAAGAAGGAACACAAATACGCAAAGATATTACCGTGATAATGGTAGCACCAAAATGCCCCGGCTCCGAAGTTCGTGCCGAATATGTACGTGGCTTTGGCGTGCCTACATTAATTGCAGTGCATCCCGAAAATGATCCTGAAGGAAAAGGTTTGGAACAGGCCAAAGCTTATGCAGCCGGAACAGGCGGACATAAAGCAGGTGTATTACGTTCATCTTTTGTTGCAGAAGTAAAATCGGATCTGATGGGTGAGCAAACTATTTTATGTGGGTTGTTGCAAACCGGTTCTATACTTTGTTTTAATAAAATGGTGGAGAAGGGAATTGATAAAGGCTACGCCTCTAAGTTAGTGCAGTATGGAGTAGAAGTTATTACGGAAGCATTGAAGCAGGGTGGTATCACTGCCATGATGGACAGGTTATCAAACGCTGCAAAAATTAAAGCGTTTGAATTATCAGAAGAATTAAAAACTATAATGCGTCCATTGTTTCAAAAACACCAGGATGATATTATGAGTGGCGAGTTTAGTAAAACGATGATGATGGATTGGGCAGCAGGTGATAAAAATTTATTGGCATGGAGGGCAGCAACAGGTGAAACTGCTTTTGAAAAAACACCAGCAGGCGAAGTGAAAATTGCTGAGCAGGAATATTTTGATAACTGCTTATTATTTGTAGCAATGATACGTGCCGGTGTAGAACTTGCTTTTGAGACGATGGTAGAAGCAGGCATTAAAGAAGAGTCTGCCTATTACGAATCATTGCACGAAACACCGCTGATAGCAAATACCATTGCCCGTAAAAAATTATTTGAAATGAACAGGGTGATTTCTGATACTGCCGAATATGGTTGTTATTTATTCGATCATGCCTGTAAACCTCTGCTGGCCGGTTTCATGAGTAAAATTGACACCGATGTAATTGGTAAAAACTACAACACAGGTAAGGATGGAGGAGTAGATAATAAAACTTTAATTGCAGTAAACAAAGTAATACGTTCTCACCCTGTAGAAAAAATTGGTACACAATTAAGAGAAGCAATGACGAGTATGAAAACAATAAGTACAAATGCTTAATACCTTGAATACAACAGTGAACACGATATTAAATTTTGCAGACGCTGCACAACGTTTAAAAAACGTAGTGAACAGAACACCGCTTTCTTTTAATCTTAATTTATCAAAAAAATATCAATGCAATATTTTTTTAAAGAGGGAAGATTTGCAGGTGGTGCGGTCGTACAAATTACGTGGTGCGTATAATATGATGAGCAGTTTATCAGCTGAGCAATTGCAGCGTGGTGTGGTGTGCGCCAGTGCAGGTAATCATGCACAGGGATTTGCTTACAGTTGTAAAAAACTCAATTGCAAAGGCGTTGTATTTATGCCGGTGATTACGCCCAATCAAAAAATTACTCAAACAAAAATGTTTGGAGAAGATAATGTAACAGTAAAATTAGTAGGTGATACATTTGATGATTGTGCCATTGCTGCAAAAAAATATACGGAAGAAAACAAGATGGTATTTATTCCTCCTTTTGATGATTATAAAATTATCGAAGGGCAAGGAACAGTAGGCGTAGAAATACTTGAGCAATTTGGTGAAGCAGAAGAAGAAAATAACTTGCAACAATCTCCTGCTTCTGTCTTCTCCATTTCCCTCCCCTTTGGGGAGGATAGGAGGGGCTTGGGAGGGGGCCTGGATTTTCTTTTCATCCCCGTTGGCGGTGGCGGATTAAGTGCAGGCGTAGGAACTTATTTTAAAACCTTCTCTCCCAAAACAAAAATAATAGGGGTAGAGCCCGAGGGTGCCCCAAGTATGTTTGAAGCATTAAAATCAGGTCACCCGGTTACGTTAGATAATATTGAACGCTTTGTTGATGGGGCCGCAGTAAAACGTGTGGGTGAAATAACTTTTACTTTTTGCAAAGACGTTTTGGATGATATGCATTTGGTGCCCGAAGGAAAAGTTTGTACTACTATTTTAAAATTATATAATGAAGATGCAATTGTGGTAGAGCCTGCAGGCGCATTAAGTATTGCTGCACTGGATGATTATGCAGATGAAATAAAAGGAAAAAATGTAGTCTGCATTATTGGCGGCGGCAATAATGATATAGATCGCATGCAGGAAATTAAAGAACGCAGCCTGCAATACGAAGGACTAAAACATTATTTCTTAATTCGTTTTGCACAACGCCCCGGCGCATTAAAAGAATTTGTAAATCATGTATTAGGAGAAAATGATGATATCACCAGATTCGAATACATGCAAAAGCATAATAAAGAAACAGGGCCTGCTCTTGTAGGAATAGAATTAAAAACAAAAGAAGATTATGATTTATTATTGAAAAATTTAGATCAGTACCATATTAATTATACAGAGTTGAAGAGTGGAGATAATGCGTTTGGGTATTTGGTGTAAAGAAGCCCCTCCAAGCCCCTCCAAGCCCCTCCGCCCCTAAGGGGAACTTTAGCGGAGATTAATGGAGAAGATTGAGAAGAAAATTTGTTATAAAAAATAATCCCGAAGGGATGTAATTAATATAAAATCGAATTCGTGTTTATTGGATGGAAACCCCGAAGGGGTGGCATTAGAAAAATAAAAAATTCTGTAATGCCCAATAAAGAAATTCAGTTGAAGAGTGCGACGCCAATGAAGCCAAATAGAATTATTTAAGTTCGGCTCAAAAAAATATAAACTGCTTAGTAAAGATGAATGACCAAAAAAAATTAGAAACGTTGAATAACTCCCCGGCACTTGTCCCGATTTTTTCGGGAGGGGATGGGGTCGGCCTGTATGATTCCCGCTATGAGCATGATGCCTGCGGTATTGGTTTTGTTGCCAATATTAAAGGCAACAAATCGCACCAGCATATTGCTGATGCATTAACTGTATTGGAAAATATGGAGCATCGTGGTGCATGCGGATGCGAAAATAATTCGGGTGATGGTGCAGGTATTATGATTCAAATGCCGCATGAATTTTTCTTTGACGAATGTATAAAACTCGGCGTACACTTACCACCGTTTGGTAAATATGCCGTGGGTGTAATATTTTTTCCCAGAGAAATAAGGTTAAGAGAGGAGTGCCGTGCTGTGTTTAACCGCACTGCCGAAAAATTAGGAATGGAAATATTGGCTTACCGTAAAGTACCGGTTAACACAGAAAATATTGGTGCTACTGCATTGAGTGTAGAGCCCGAAATGGAACAGGTTTTTATTGCCTGCCCCGATCATGTGAAAAATTTAGACGAATTTGAACGTAAACTTTTTGTGCTGCGTAATTATGCAACACATACAATAAACAGCACTGTAAGAAAAGATGCTGTGGGTTTTTACATTGCTTCACTTTCTTACAAAACAATTGTGTACAAAGGCCAGCTCACCAGTACGCAGGTACGCAATTATTTTGTTGACCTCAGTAATAAAAGATTAGTGAGCGCATTTGGTTTGGTGCATTCACGTTTTGCTACCAATACTTTTCCTTCGTGGAAACTGGCGCAACCTTTCCGGTACATTGCACACAATGGAGAGATAAATACATTGCAGGGAAATTTAAACTGGCTTAAAGCAGTGGAACAACGTTTTATTTCTACGCTTTTCAGTCATGAAGAAATGGAAATGCTGTTGCCGATTGTTTCGGGGCAACAATCCGATTCTGCATGTTTGGATAATATGATTGAGTTATTATTATTGTGCGGCAGAAGTTTACCGCATGTAATGATGATGCTTATTCCCGAAGCATGGGATGGTAATGATGATATGGATGCAGTTAAAAAAGCATTTTACGAATTTCATGCCTCTATAATGGAACCATGGGATGGTCCGGCTTCTATTTCATTTACTGATGGAAAAATTATTGGTGCTACATTAGATAGAAATGGATTGCGTCCATCGAGATATTGTGTTACTACTGATGACCGTGTAATTATGGCAAGCGAAACAGGCGCTTTGCCAGTTGATGAAAAATTAATAAAAGAAAAAGGAAGATTGCAGCCTGGTAAAATGTTTGTGGTAGATATGGAGCAGGGCAGAATTATCAGTGATAATGAATTAAAACATAATATCTGCGGTCAAAAACCTTATGGCGATTATTTAAATCAATATAAAATACGTTTGGAAGAAATTGATGAACCAAGAGTGGCGTTCACTCATTTATCCGATGCTTCTATTTTAAAATATCAAAAAGCATTTGGTTATTCTACCGAAGATATTGATACCATTTTAAAACCAATGGCGCTGGATGCTAAAGAACCGTTGGGTTCAATGGGCACTGATATTCCATTGGCGATATTGAGCGATCAGCCGCAACATTTAACTTCTTACTTTAAACAATTATTTGCACAGGTTACTAATCCTCCTATTGACCCGATAAGAGAAAGACTAGTAATGAGCCTTGCATCTTTTGTGGGTAATAACGGTGCATTGCTGGAAGAAAAACCAGAGGACTGTCATACTGTTGCATTAAAGCAACCGATACTCACCAGTACAGAATTAGAAAAATTACGCAGCATTGATACCGGTATATTTCAAAGTAAAACTTTGCAAACATATTTCAGGGCAGATGGTAAGCCCGGTTCTTTGCAAAGAGGATTGGAAAGATTGTGCCGCTATGCAGAAGATGCAGTACATGATGGGTTTGAAGTATTAATTTTAAGCGACAGGGCTGTGGACAGTGATCATGCTGCTATACCAACTTTGCTGGCAACATCAGCAGTGCATCATCATTTAATTCGTAAAGGTTTGCGTGGGCAGGTTGGTATTGTTATAGAAGCCGGCGATGTTTGGGAAGTGCATCACTTTGCATGCCTTATTGGTTTTGGTGCCACTGCTATCAATCCGTATCTGGCAATGGCTTCTATCCGCAACATGAAAAATAACGGTACACTGCAAACAGATTTAGAATGGAATGACCTGCGTAAAAATTATATCAAAGCAGTGTGTGATGGTTTGCTGAAAGTGTTTTCCAAAATGGGTATCTCTACTTTACAATCTTACCAGGGTGCACAAATTTTTGAAATATTAGGGTTGAATAAAGAAGTGGTAGATAAATATTTTACCGGTGCCATCAGCCGTATTGAAGGTGTAAATTTAGATGGCATTGCTAAAGAAGCATTGGCAAAGCATTATGTTGCATTTAGTCAAAAAAATATTCCGGTAGACAGATTACCTGTTGGTGGAATTTATCAATGGAAACGCAAAGGCGAATTTCATTTGTTTAATCCAACCACCATTCACCTGTTGCAGTACTCTACCAAAATGAATGATTATGCAACGTTTAAAAAATATTCAGCAAACATGTAAACGACCAGAGCGAAAAAGCGGCTACGCTGCGTAGTTTGTTTCAGTTTAAAAAGAACCGTCCTTCCATTTCAATTGACGAAGTAGAACCGGCACAAAATATTTACAAACGTTTTGCAACAGGTGCCATGAGTTTTGGTTCTATAAGTTGGGAAGCACATACAACATTGGCAGTTGCCATGAATCGTTTAGGAGGAAAAAGTAATACCGGCGAAGGTGGCGAAGATGACAGGCGTTATGATAAATTACCCAATGGCGACAGTATGCGTTCTGCAATTAAGCAAGTGGCTTCTGCAAGATTTGGTGTTACCAGTTTGTATTTAACCGAAGCAGATGAATTGCAAATTAAAATGGCGCAGGGTGCAAAGCCCGGCGAAGGCGGACAGTTACCCGGCCATAAAGTAGATGAGTGGATTGGAAGGGTGCGACATGCAACACCGGGTGTAGGATTAATTTCTCCGCCGCCGCATCATGATATTTATTCTATTGAAGATTTGGCGCAATTAATTTTTGATTTAAAAAATGCCAACCGTGCCGCAAGAATAAATGTAAAGCTGGTGAGCAAAGCTGGTGTGGGCACTATTGCAGCGGGTGTTGCAAAAGCAAAAGCAGATGTGGTTTTGATTTCCGGGCATGATGGCGGCACAGGTGCATCACCGATAAGTTCTATTAAACACGCCGGGTTACCGTGGGAGTTAGGTTTGGCAGAGTCGCATCAAACTTTAGTAAAAAATAAATTACGCAGCCGGGTAGTTTTGCAGGCCGATGGCCAAATGAAAACCGGCCGTGACATTGCCATTGCAACTTTACTGGGTGCCGAAGAATGGGGCGTTGCTACGGCAGCGTTAGTAGTGGAAGGTTGTATTATGATGCGTAAATGCCATTTAAATACATGCCCTGTTGGTGTGGCTACGCAAGACCCTGAATTAAGAAAACGTTTTACAGGCAATGCAGATCATGTGGTTAATTTCTTTATGTTTTTAACGGAAGAGTTAAGAGAAATTATGGCAGAACTTGGCTTTAGAACCATTAACGAAATGGTGGGCCAGGCAGAATGTTTGGAGCAAAAAGAAAATATTGCACATTGGAAATACAACAACCTCGATCTGTCTGCAGTATTGTATAAAGAACCTGCATCGGCATACACCGGATTATATAATATGGAAGAACAGGATCATGGATTAAAAGAAGTGCTGGATTGGAAATTACTGGAAGCTGCAAAACCTGCATTGGCAGAAAAGCAAAAAATTTCAGCAGCGTTCCCAATAAAAAATACCGACAGAACAGTGGGAACAATTTTAAGTAACGAAATAACAAAATTGTACAGAGCCAATGGTTTGCCCGATGAAACGATCCACTTTAAATTTACCGGTACAGCAGGGCAAAGTTTTGGTGCTTTTAATACCAAAGGCGTAACATTAGAACTGGAAGGCGATGCCAATGATTATTTTGGAAAAGGATTAAGTGGTGCAAAATTAATTGTGTATCCCTCAAAAGATGCTGGCTTTGTGCCCGAGGAAAACAGTATTATTGGCAATGTAGCTTTTTACGGCGCTACCGATGGCGAAGCATTTATAAGAGGAAAAGCCGGCGAACGTTTTGGCGTACGCAACAGCGGCGCAAACGTAGTGGTAGAAGGTGTTGGCGATCACGGCTGCGAATACATGACGGGTGGCAATGTTATTATTCTTGGTGCCACAGGCCGCAATTTTGCAGCAGGCATGAGCGGCGGCATTGCATATATATATGATGTACAGCACCAGTTTGCAAACTCCTGTAATAAAGAAATGGTGGATATTGATCCTGTTGCAGAAGAAGATATTTCTTTTTTACAATCCATGATTCAAAAACATTTTGATCATACAAAAAGCACCGTTGCAAAATTTGTATTGAATGATTTTGAAAATCAATTGAAAAATTTTGTAAAAGTTTTTCCTAAAGATTATAAAAAAGCATTGGAAGGAAAGAAGGTAAAAGAAAAAGTGATTAAATAATTTTTTTTGGGACAGGCTATGAAGCTTTGGTCATCATCGTCCCCGCCGTGGCGGGGCTCACTTGTACGGCATACCAATGTGGAACTTTTACCGAAGCGTATGGGTTACTATAATTCTTTGAAAGTTTCCAACTAATGTCACCCCTGCGGGGTTGGGGCGTTAACTTTGTAACAATCATCTATAGTAATATCATCCCTTCGGGATTAAAAACAAAAGCCTGAAAGGCTGACATTAATATAGTAATAGAATGGAATGATGATGCAAACCCCGAAGGGGTGACATTAGAGTTCGGAGAAGATGATTACCTAAATGATATTTGCATTGAAGTGAAAGTTTATAACAAAACATAATTAAAGTTCAATAAAGATTTACTGTATCCCGATGCATCGGGACGACGCCAATGAAGCTTAATAGAAATAATAGAGCTTGGTCCAAAAGATTTTTTTTTATAAAAGATATCAAGACAAAAATAGAAATTCCGAATAACTCCCCGGAATTTATCCCGATTTTTTCGGGAGGGGATGGGGGCACTAAAAACAATTACAAATGGGCAAACCAACAGGTTTCTTAGAATTTACAAGAGAACTTCCAGCTAAAAGAAAAGTGGAAGAAAGGCTGAATGATTACAATGAATTTATTCAACGCTACACCGATCAAAAGTTGAATGAACAATCGGGCCGTTGTATGAACTGTGGTGTACCGTTTTGTCATAATGGTTGCCCGCTGGGTAATATAATTCCGGAATTTAATGATGCCGTGTACCGCAAAGAATGGAAAGAAGCGTACGACATTTTATCATCCACCAATAATTTTCCGGAGTTTACCGGAAGGATTTGTCCTGCGCCCTGTGAGGCTGCATGTGTGCTTGGAATTAACCAACCAGCAATAACTATAGAGGAAATAGAAAAGCATATAATTGAAATTGCTTTTGATAAGGGTTTTGTGCAACCCAAAAAACCAATTATTCGCACAGGTAAAAAAATTGCAGTAGTAGGTAGCGGCCCGGCTGGTTTAGCAGCAGCGGCACAATTAAATTATGCCGGTCATAATGTAATGGTGTTAGAAAGAGATGATTTACCCGGAGGTTTATTGCGTTACGGCATACCCGATTTTAAATTAGAAAAATGGGTGATAGACAGAAGAATAAAATTACTGGAAGAAGAAGGTGTGGTGTTCAGGTGTAACGCAAATGTGGGAGTTGATGTAAGCATTAATGATTTGCTGAGAGAATTTAATGCAGTGGTTTTAGCAGGTGGTTCTACCATTCCCCGTGATTTAAATATACCGGGCAGAGAGTTAAAAGGTGTTCATTTTGCGATGGATTTTTTAAAACAGCAAAATAAAAGAGTGAGCAATACAGTGGTTGAAATAGAAGATATTTTAGCCAACAGTAAAAATGTAGTGGTAATTGGTGGTGGCGATACCGGCAGCGATTGTGTAGGAACTTCTAACCGCCAAAAGGCAAAATCGGTAACACAGTTTGAATTGTTACCTAAACCGCCGGATAGCCGCACCAACTTTATGCCCTGGCCAACTTATCCCATGACGTTGAAAACATCTTCCTCACATGAAGAAGGCGCCAACAGAAACTGGGCTATTGCTACAAAAGAATTTATTGGTGATGGAAAAGGAAATTTAAAAGCATTAAAAATTGTTGACCTGGAGTGGCAAATAACTGAAGACGGCAAGCCTGCAAAATTTGTAGAACGGGCAGATAGTGAAAGAGAAATTCCATGTGAGCTGGCTTTTCTGGCCATGGGTTTTGTACATCCGCAACACGAGGGTTTGGTAAATCAGTTGGAGCTTGAACTGGATGAAAGAGGTAATGTAAGAGCAACGGAAAAAGAATATCAAACCAATATTTCCAAAATATTTACGGCAGGTGATATGCGCCGTGGACAATCTTTAGTAGTTTGGGCAATAAGCGAGGGCAGGGAATGTGCCAGGAAAGTGGATGAGTTTTTAATGGGGTCTTCTTTATTGGAAGCCAAGGACAGCTAACTCCGCTACGTTCATAATTATATATTTATAACAAATCTTCTCGCCATTTTTGGTAAAGAAGATTTTTTTTTGCACCAATTTTATATTATAATAAAATTTATGTAATAAAATTTGTTTAGAATATCTCTAAAAATAGCTTTTGATAACGTTTGCGTTTAATTATTTTCTATTTTTTAAAAATAATTACACTTATTTAGACTATTTACTCCAACTAATTGTATATTTGTTTAGATAGTGACACATATTATTAAAAATAATACAAAAATAATTAAAGCATGAAATCTTTAACATTAAGAAATTTAGCTCCCTTCTTTGTACTTGCAGTAGTTGCAATAGCTGCAATTTTTATCCCGTCTTTACCCAACTTCGATGATGGTAAATTTAACGGAGCAGATGTGGCCTGGATTTTAGTAGCCACTGCTTTAGTGTTTTTAATGACACCCGGACTGGCATTCTTTTATGGCGGTATGGTACACCGTAAAAATGTAATAAGCACCATGATAAAAAGTGTGGTAGCTGCAGGTGTGGTTAGTGTACTTTGGGTAACCGTAGGTTATAGTTTGGCATTTGGCGAAACTGTTGGGGGATTTATTGGCAATCCAATGACGCATCTTTTTTTTAAAGGTGTAGCGTCTGGCGCACCAATTTTGCAGGGTGCCACTTCATCATTAACTATTCCATTGTTATTGTTTTCGCTGTTTCAATTAATGTTTGCCATTATTACTCCCGGCCTTGTAGTGGGTGCAGTGGCAGAAAGAATAAAATTCAGTGCTTACATTTTATTTATAGTATTATTCAGTTTATTGGTTTATGCGCCATTGGCACACTGGACCTGGCACCCAATGGGATTTTTATTTAAAATGGGTGTGCTTGATTTTGCAGGCGGTACAGTTGTACATATTTCTGCAGGTTGTGCAGCTTTGGCTGGTGCATTGGTTTTAAAAAGAAGACAATCGCATATTGAGCATAGAGAAATTCCACCAGCTAATATTCCTTATGTTTTAATTGGTACTGGTTTACTTTGGTTTGGATGGTTTGGTTTTAATGCAGGATCTGCTTTAGGAGCAACAACTTTATCTGTTAGTGCATTTGCAACAACTAA
Source organism: uncultured Chitinophagaceae bacterium (assembly GCA_963741535.1). Lineage (GTDB taxonomy): Bacteria > Bacteroidota > Bacteroidia > Chitinophagales > Chitinophagaceae > Ferruginibacter. The sequence goes on along the minus strand of CAVUIP010000017.1, from coordinate 345,652 downwards.
TACAGCAGCAGCAGCAGCAGGTTTAAGCTGGATGTTTTTTGATGTAATGAGAGGCAAAAAACCATCGGTACTGGGCTTTTGTATTGGTGCAGTAGTTGGTTTGGTTGCCATTACACCCGGCGCTGGTTTTGTTGCAATACCACAAAGTATTTTTATTGGATTTTTAGCTGCAATTGTTTCAAACATTGCAGTGTATTATAAATCAAAATCAAAGTTAGATGATACTTTAGATGTTTTTCCATGCCATGGTATTGGTGGTATGGTAGGTATGATTTTAACCGGTGTATTTGCAACTAAAAATGTAAATGCAGCAGGTGCCGACGGATTATTATATGGCGGTACAGCTTTCTTTTTAACTCAGCTTAAAGGTTTGGCCATAGTTGTAACTTACAGCTTTGCTGTATCGTTCGCCATCTTTAAATTCATCAACTTTATTTTACCTATCCGTGTTAGCCAGGAAGATGAATTATTAGGTCTTGGATGCTTCTCAGCACAACGAAAATTATACACAGGGTACATTATTAGTACAAAACGGTGGAGAAATTAAAGAAACACTTGTTGAAGATTAATCAATAATATAAAAAAGGTACAACCAATATATGAGCTTCTCGACAAAGTTCATGGGTTGTACCTCTTATTTAATAATTAAAATCAATTACAATGTTAAGAAAATTATTTTTAGCAGCAACAGCTGCAGTATCTTTTTTTGCCTCAACTGCACAAGATTCTACAAAAACGCTTACTGTTTCGGGTTCTCTTGATGGCTACTACCGTTATAATTTTGCAAACCAAACCAATAACTTACACCAGTTTTACCAATTCGCAAAGCTCTTTTGAATTGGGCATGGCTTCTTTACGTGCCGATGCTACTGCATTGTCGGGTAAAGTGGGTGCAACTGTTGATTTAGGTTTTGGCCGCAGGGCAGAAGAGTTTTCTTACAACGATGGTAATGATAATGCAGGAAATGGCCCAGACAAAAATGGCTTTTTATCTTTATCAGCAATAAAGCAGGCTTATGTTACTTACGCACCATCAGCTAAAGTAAAATTTACCGCAGGTAAATTTGCTACGCATGTTGGTTACGAATTGGTTGATGCACCGTTAAACAGAAACTACAGCATGAGTTATATGTTTACCAACGGGCCATTTTTTCATACGGGTGTAAAAACAGATATTACTGCAGGGCCAATTGGTTTTATGATTGGCTTAACCAATTATACCGATCAAACTACGGCAACTACCAGTGTTAAAAATTTAATTGCACAGGTTAGTGGTGCTACAAAAAATGGTAAGCTTAAAGCATATCTTAATTATTCTGGCTTTGCCGGTTCCGATGAAGGTGCAAATCCAAGCGGTTTAAAATCATTAAATCAAATTGATTTGGTGGTATTAGGTACCATCAGCAGCAAATTTAATATTGGTTATAATGGAACAGTTCAATCAAGAAAACCTACTGTTGGCAGCAGCGGCAGCTGGATAGGTAATGCATTGTATTTAAATTTTGATCCGACAGATAAATTGGGTATTACATTAAGAAGTGAATACATCAGCGATGATAAAACAGTTTATTTTCCTGCAAAAAATATATTTGCCAACACACTTTCTGTAAACTGCAAAATTGGCCCGTTAACTATCATTCCCGAAGTAAGGTTTGAAAGTGCACAAAGCACTATCTTTTTAAAGGATGATGGAGCCGGCACAAAATCTACCGCAAGTGCATTGATAGCAGCAGTATATAAATTTTAATTATCTTTTTTCATATAGCAAGCAATCGTTAAAAGGGCCTCTATTTCTATAGAGGCTCTCTATTTTATTAATACGCTGCAATGTACAGGCAATAATCTCCCCTTTACTAGTGCAATTATTTTTTGCCTCCTGTAACATTTTACACGTATCATCTTTTTCAAGTACAATTTTTGGTGTACTTAATTTTTTCAGCAACAGCATATTTTTAAAAAAATAAAATAGGATTTTTTTTTGCAGGAGATTATGGAAATAACCTGGTAGGTTTCCTTCTCCTGATTTTTAATTAACACCGGTACAGGGTTAGCTTAATTATTAAAAGGTTAAGCTATAAACATGTATAGCTCTATTGCTTTAAAAGCGTCCCAATTTAAAGGCATGATATTAGTATAGAAACTAATAAAAATAGAACGGCTAAACAGCAGTAATCGCTTTAAGGTAAAGGGAACGGTAAATCATTTTAAATATGAAGAACAACCAAAAATCAAATCAACCAACTGAACTTTTTGAAATGCTGCCGCAGGCAATAGCAGCATTGAAAAAAAATATAATTGATCCCATTTTTGGCGAAAGCTAAAACTGATAAATATGCCAATGAAAGGCCTCCGTTGCGGTCAGAATTATTTACAGCAGAACAACTGGAACACCATGCCAGAGCAATTTCCAGGAAACATCAGCTTATATCGGCACATCCATCAGAGCAATTGTTAAAGCGCCTTGCCGAAAACGAAAATATTTTACTGGAAGTACATGCGGCATTAACCGATGCTATAAAAAACAATAATCGTATAGTACCGGCAGGCGAGTGGTTACTGGATAATTTTTATTTAATAGAAGAACAAATTTATACCGGAAAAAAACATTTACCCAAGGGATACAGTAAGGGATTACCGCAACTTTTAAAAGGCGAATCGGCAGGTTTGCCACGGGTTTACGATATAGCTGTGGAAATAATTTCCCACAGTGATGGTCATATCGACCTTAAAAGCCTCATCAGTTTTGTTACAGCTTATCAAACTAACACATTTTTAAAACTGGGCGAATTGTGGGCCATCCCCATTATGCTAAGGCTGGCATTAATTGAAAATTTACGCCGCCTTTCTATACAAATTGCCAGCGATATCATTAATAAAACACTGGCCAATAAATGGGCCGATAAAATGATTGAAGCTGCTGAAAATGATCCTAAAAATTTAGTATTGGTTATTGCTGATATGGCAAGAAGTGAGCCGCCGATGGACAGCTCATTTATTGCAGAACTTACACGGCGTTTACAGGAAAAAGGTAATGCACTTTCGTTGCCATTAAACTGGATTGAACAACGTTTATCAGAAGAAAGCCTTACCAGCAGCGAACAAATTCATCTGGAAAATCAGAAGCAGGCTGCCGACCAGGTTTCAATCAGTAACAGCATCAGCAGTCTTAAGATTTTTAAATACTACCGACTGGAGAGAATTTGTAGAAAACACCAGCATTGTAGAACAGGTATTGCAAAAAGATATGGACAGTGTGTACCAGCAAATGGATTTTTACACCCGGGATAATTACAGGCATGCAGTAGAAAAAACTGCCAAGTACTGCGGCCTTACAGAAAATGAAGTAGCAGAAATGGCTATACAGCTTGCTAAAGAAAATGCAGGTAAAACAGAAAATAAAAGATTGCATCATGTAGGCTATTACCTTACAGGAAAAGGATTAGTACAATTGCAAAAGTTAGCAAAAATGCGTTTTACTTTTGCAGATGGGTTAAGAAATGTGTTTAATAAAGTCCCTTTTTTAATATATGCAGGCGGCATTGTAATTATAACTTTGCTAATTAGCTGGGGTTTAATTTGTGCCATTTTTCATGAAGGGTTAAGTAACTGGCAAATGGTAATAGTTGGTGTTATCATTTTACTGGCTACAAGTCGTTTGTCCCTGGCCATGGTTAACTGGTTATCTACTTTACTGGCAAAACCCTTTTTATTACCACGGATGGATTTTTCTAAAGGCATTCCGGAGCAGCACCGAACTATGGTGGTAATTCCTACCATGCTTACAAATGCAGCAGGCATTAATGAATTGATAGAAGGTATTGAAGTAAGGTTTTTAGCTAACAGAAACGAAAATTTGCAATTTGCTTTGTTAACCGATTTTAAAGATGTAAAAACAGAAACACTTCCCGAAGATGAAATGCTGTTATTTAACCTGCGTAATAAAATAGTTAAACTCAACAGAAAATACGACAGACAAACCAATGATACTTTTTTTCTTTTTCACCGGCCACGAAAATATAATGCAAAAGATAAAATTTGGATGGGCTACGAACGCAAGCGTGGTAAACTTGCCGAATTAAATAAATTAATACAAGGCAACGGTAAACAATATTTTTCGATGATTATTGGCGAAGAATCTGTGTACACCGCCGTAAAATATATTATAACACTCGATACGGATACGCAATTACCAAGAGACGCCGCATGGAAAATGGTTGCCACCATGGCACATCCGCTTAACAAGGCATTTTATTCTGCAAAGAAAAAAAGAGTAACAGAAGGCTACACTATTTTACAACCCAGGGTTAGTAATAGTTTGCCGGGCAATAAAAGTTCGTTGTATGCAAAAATACATGGTAACGAACCGGGTACAGATCCATACACAAAAGCAACTTCGGATGTGTACCAGGATCTTTTTAAAGAAGGTTCTTTTATTGGTAAAGGAATTTATGATGTAGCTGCATTTGAAGAAACTTTACATAATGTTTTTCCTGATAACTCAATTTTAAGTCATGATCTTTTAGAAGGTTGCTATTCACGTTCGGGCTTAATTACCGATGTGCAATTGTATGAAGAATATCCTAACCGTTACAGTGCAGATATGCAGCGCCGCCACAGATGGATACGTGGCGATTGGCAAATAGCCAATTGGATGTTACCATTTGTGCCCGGCCCTGATAAAAAAATATTACGAAACCCATTAAGCTTATTATCTAAATGGAAAATTGCAGATAATATACGACGCAGTTTAATACCGCAGGCTTTGTTGTTGCTGTTATTATATGGCTGGATAATTTCTTCTCTGCCGTTGTTTTGGACAATGGCAGTTTCGCTGATAGTATTACTGCCATCTGTTATAAGTTTTTGCTGGTCGCTTTTTACAAGGCCGCAGGATGTAATTTTTTCGCAGCATTTTATTTTTTCTTTTCGTGCTGCAAGCGATCAGTTTTATCAGCACCTGGTAGAGCTTTGTGCATTGCCTTACGAAGCCTTTCGAAATACAGATGCCATACTGCGTACTTTATGGCGTATGTTTATCAGTCATAAAAATTTATTGCAGTGGAACCCTTCTAATAATACTAACAATAATCAAAAAACAATACTGGCTGCTTATGTAGAAATGTGGTTTGGGCCACTCCTGGCCGTTACGTTATTTCTATACTTAACTTTATATAATCCTTTTGCATTAATTTTTGCTGTACCATTTATAGCTGTGTGGATTATTGCGCCATTTGTAACATGGTTTATAAGCCGTGTTGCTGCAGGTAAAATTGCAGTAGTTACAGATGCACAAATAATTTATTTAAGATTACTCGGAAGAAAAATTTGGAATTTTTTTGAAACATTTGTTGTAGCACAGGATAACTGGTTACCGCCTGATAATTACCAGGAAGAGCCGGTAGAAAGAATTGCACACCGCACCTCGCCAACAAATATTGGCCTGTCATTATTATCTATATTAACAGCACACGATTTTGGTTACATCACTACCGAAGAAGTAATTACCCGGTCAGCCAATACACTAAATACCATGCAACGCATGGATAAATTTCGTGGGCATTTTTATAACTGGTACGATACAGAAACTTTATATCCATTAGCACCACGGTATATCTCTACAGTGGATAGCGGTAATCTTGCAGGGCATCTTATTACCATGCAGCAGGGTTTAATGATGCTGGCGGATAAAAAAATTTTTACAAAAAAAATGTATGAAGGTATTATTGATACTGTAAGAATACTGATTAAAAAAACAAAAGACAATAAAATACTTAGTAATTTTTTGCAGGAGCATGAAAACAATTATTCTCAAAAAACTGGTAGCGCTACTGTACGCAAAATTATATTTGGATGAACTGGAAACTAATTTTACAAAAATAATTATCGAAGCAGATTTTGAACCTGATAGTGAGGAAGAATTGTGGGCACAAAAAGTTTTAAACCAAATAATAAATGTAAAGAAAGAAATTTCTGCTCTTATTCCCTGGCTGTTGTTACCTCAGGTACCCGAAAAATTTCAACACATTATTCCCGATTTGGTGGCAATACCAACTATAAAACAACTGGCAAGAATTGAGCAAAATTTATTACAAAAAATTGTAACTGCATATACAGCGGATAATACCGCAGAAGAAAATAAATGGCTCAATCAATTCAGAATTTTTATTACAGAAGCAGGCCGCAGGGGAAAAGAAATATTATTAACACTGGAACAACTGGCTTTAAAATGTATGGCACTCTCTGTAATTGATTACGATTTTTTATACGACAGATCGCAACACTTACTTACAATTGGCTATAATGCTGATGAACACCGGAGAGACAACAGTTATTACGATCTGCTGGCATCCGAAGCAAGGCTTACCACTTTTGTTGCCATTGCACAGGGAAAATTACCGCAGGAAAGTTGGTTTTCTTTAGGAAGACAATTAACTAATTTAGGTACCACGCCTATATTATTATCCTGGAGCGGCTCCATGTTTGAATATTTAATGCCGCTGCTGGTAATGCCTACTTACGAAAATACTTTGCTTGATCAAACGTATAAAGCCGTTATACAAAAACAAATTGACTATGGAAAAAAGAAAGGCGTGCCCTGGGGCATTTCAGAATCGGGATATAACATGGTTGATGCACATTTAAATTATCAGTACAAAGCATTTGGTGTACCGGGCCTTGGTTTTAAACGTGGGTTGGGAGAGGACCTGGTCATCTCTCCTTATTCAACCGTTATGGGTTTAATGGTTGCACCCGATGAAGCGTATGATAATTTACAGGTATTAAAAACAGCAGGCTTTGAAGGTAAGTATGGATTGTATGAAGCCATTGATTATACTGCTTCCCGTTTATTAAGAAAACAAAAACACTCGATAGTAAAATCTTACATGGCGCATCACCAGGGTATGAGTTTTTTATCGCTGGCGTATGTTTTATTTAACCGGCCCATGCAGCAAAGGTTTGAAAGTAATGTACTGGTAAAAGCTACTTTATTGTTATTGCAGGAACGTGTACCAAGAATAACTACTTTTATTCACCCAGTGTGCATGCAGGCGATACCAGCATTAATCCTGCTGCAGATACTTCAATGAGGGTAATAAATACACCGCATACCAACATACCCGAAGTACAATTATTATCTAATGGCAGATATAATGTGATGGTAACAAATGCAGGCGGTGGTTACAGCAAATGGAAAAATATTGCGCTTACCCGCTGGCGTGAAGACTGTACCTGCGATAACTGGGGAACTTTTTGTTATATCCGTGATGCAGATAACGATGCAGTGTGGTCAACATCTTTTCAACCCTCATTGAAAGAAGGTGAAAATTACGAAGCTGTTTTTTCTCAGGGCCGTGCCGAATTCCGCCGCCGTGATTTTTCATTGGAAACGCATACAGAAATTGTGGTATCCCCCGAAGATGATATTGAACTGAGAAGGATACATATTACCAACCGGTCCCGTAAAAGGAGAACCATTGAAATTACCAGTTATGCAGAGGTAGTTTTAAATGCTGCTGCAGCAGATGAAGCTCATCCTGCATTCAGTAATTTATTTGTACAAACAGAAATAAACCGTTTGCGTAATGCAATACTTTGTTCAAGAAGGCCAAGATCGGTAGATGAAAATACACCATGGATGTTTCATTTAATGAAAGTGCATGATGCAGAAATTAAAACCATCTCTTACGAAACCGACAGGAGTGAATTTATTGGAAGAGGTTTTACCATCAACGATCCCAAAGCAATGAAATTAAAAAATGGTTTGTCGGGTAACAGCGGTTCTGTACTCGATCCTGTAATTGCCATTCAATACAGCATTGTAATCGAACCGCAGGAAACTGCTGTTGTGGATATGATTTTTGGTGCAGCAGATACAAAAGAAATTTGTAACCAGCTGGTGGAAAAATACCAGGACAGGCATCTTACCAATCGTGTACTCGAGCTGGTATGGACACACAGCCAGGTAATTCTGCGCCAGATAAATGCATCTGAAGCCGATGCACAATTGTATTCCCGTTTAGCCAGTTCTATAATTTTTTCTAATCCATCATTAAGAACTGATCCTGCAAACATTATAAAAAATCACCGTGGTCAATCAGGTTTGTGGGGTTATTCTATTTCGGGTGATATACCAATTGTATTATTGCAAATTGAAGATGCCGCAAATATCGATTTGGTAAAACAGTTAGTGCAGGCACATACGTATTGGCGGCTTAAAGGTTTAATGGTTGACCTGGTTATCTGGAACGAAGATCATGGTGGTTATCGCCAGGTATTACACAACGATATTCAAAACCTTGTGGCACCGGGGGTTTCAGGCGACAGCAGAGAACATCCTGGCGGAATTTTTATCCGCTCTGCCGATCAGATTTCAGCAGAAGACAGGATTCTTTTTCAATCAGTAGCACATATTGTAATTACAGATTCGTTGGGTACATTAGAAGAGCAAATGAACAGGCGTAGTAAATTAAAATCAAGCATTCCATATTTCAGCCCAAGTAAATTTCATACTTCTGTTGTTACTACGGTTGCACCACAACACAACCTGCAGTTTTTTAATGGTATTGGAGGTTTTTCTACTGATGGAAAAGAATATGTTATAACCACTACAAGTACGCAATTAACACCGGCACCATGGGTTAATGTAATTGCCAATGCAAATTTTGGAACAGTAATTTCAGAAAGCGGCCAGGCGTACACGTGGGCAGAGAATGCTCATGAGTTGAGGCTTACACCATGGAACAATGATCCTATTGGTGATTTAAAAGGCGAAGCGTTTTATTTAAGGGATGAAGAAAGCGGAAGGTTCTGGTCGCCATCTCCCTTGCCCTGCCGTGGCCATTCACCTTATATCACCCGGCATGGATTTGGGTATTCCATTTTTGAACACAGCGAAGATGGTATCGAAACGGAAATGTGTGTGTATGTTGATACAGACGCACCTTTAAAATTTATTGTTATCAAAATAAAAAATACGTCTAACCGCAGCCGCAGAATTTCTGCAACAGGTTATGTAGAATGGGTGTTGGGAGATTTGAGAAAAAAATCTTTAATGCATACTATTACACAAGTGGATGTACAGAGTGGTGCGTTGATGGCAACCAATGCCTACAATACAGAGTTTAATGGAAGAGTTGCATTTTTTGATGTAGATGATATTAACCGTACATACACTACCGACAGGTCGGAATTTATTGGCCGCAATGGAACACTGGCTAATCCCGATGCTATGACGAGGGCAAAATTATCCGGCAAAACCGGTGCTGCATTAGACCCCTGTGCGGCCATACAAGTGGTGTTAGATTTTGCAGAAGATCAGGAAAGAGAGATTATTTTTAGATTAGGTTCCGGAAAAAATATGGAAGAAGCCATTCATATTTTAAAAACTTTTGAAGGCTCAAGCCCTGCACATACTGCTTTTGATAATGTGAAAAATTACTGGAACAAAACTTTAAATGCAGTACAAATTGAAACGCCTGATACATCAATAAATATTTTGGCTAATGGCTGGTTAAATTATCAAACGTTGGCTTGCCGTATATGGGCACGAAGTGGCTTCTATCAATCAGGCGGTGCTTTTGGTTTTAGAGATCAGTTGCAGGATGTTTTATCTCTTGTACACACTACACCGGATATTGTAAGGGCACAAATTCTTTTATGTGCATCCCGGCAGTTTAAAGAAGGTGATGTACAACATTGGTGGCATCCGCCAATGGGCCGTGGTGTTCGTACAACATGCTCAGATGATTATTTATGGTTGCCCTATGTAACAGCAAAATATATTTTAGCAACAGGCGATAATAAAATTTTGGAGGAGCAAGTAGCTTATTTAGAAGGACGGTTATTAAATACAGGTGAAGAGTCTTATTTTGATTTGCCTGTAAAATCGGACAGAGTAGAAACTTTATACCAGCATTGTGTACGTGCAATTGATCATGGGCTTGTATTTGGTACGCATGGCTTGCCGCTTATAGGCAGTGGCGATTGGAACGATGGTATGGATAAAGTGGGCCATCATGGAAAAGGTGAAAGTGTGTGGCTGGCATTTTTTCTTTATGATATTCTACTGCAGTTTACTGCTGTGGCAAAAATTAGTAAAGATGAAATGTATGTAAGAAAATGTACGGACCAGGCTGCAATTTTAAAACAAAACATTAATAAAAATGCGTGGGATGGCGAATGGTTTCGCCGTGCTTATTTTGATGATGGCACACCATTGGGCTCCAAACAAAACGAAGAGTGTAAAATAGATTCTATTGCACAAAGCTGGTCAGTTTTATCAACAGCAGGCCAAAAAGAAAATGCTTTAACAGCAATGCGGTCTGCAGATAATTTTTTGGTGAAAAAAGAAGATGGCATGATACAATTGTTTACACCCCCTTTTGATAAATCGGCATTAAACCCCGGTTATATAAAAGGATATGTGCCAGGTGTAAGAGAAAACGGCGGGCAGTATACGCATGCCGCCATTTGGCTTGTAATGGCTTTTGCTGCCATTGAAGATAAAAAAAGTACATGGGAATTATTGCAAATGATTAATCCATTAAACCGTGGTAACACACAAGAAAAAATTGGTGTGTATAAAACAGAACCTTATGTAATTGCTGCGGACGTTTATGCCGAGCCACTTCATAAAGGCCGAGGGGGATGGACGTGGTACACCGGTTCTGCCGGATGGATGTATCAGTTAATTATAAATTCTTTTATTGGGTTGAAAAGAGAAGGAGATATGCTGCATTTTAAGCCCTGCATTCCACCCGAATGGAATAGTTTAAAAATAAAGTATCAGTTTGAAGGAAAAGAATTTGATATTGAACTGGTGCAGGAAAATGAAAAAATAAAATTGATCGTGAATGGGGAAACACAGGAAGGTTTAAGCGTTGCACTTAAAGCGAATGATTTAATTGAAGTTTAAATGCATCAAAATAAAAAAATTTTCTTACTAAAAGCGATTTGCATTCTTTGCAGTATTTTTTACAAAATTCCCTGGGCTCTTTAAATACTTCTTCGTGTATAACCATCCATGCAATACAGGCAATGGGAATGGCCAGTAAAAAAAGCCAGATAATTTGTAAAGGGAGGGGCGTCATATTTTTTTGTTGAGTATAAAAAAATGCTGGGGCACAAATGCAGTAAAAATTTCTTACAACAAATTTAATTATTTTGCTTAAATAAAATTAAAAACAATTTAGCCGCAATTTTTTATGCTGAATTTCTTCCGGCATTAATAATACCAAAAGAAGACCGGATCACCAGCTTCTCGTAAGTTTCTTTCATGGGAGAATTAATTAATTGTTCTTCCATTTCCCTCATTTTGTTTATGGCATATTGTTGTATGGTAAGTAAAGGCAAAACAATTTTTTCTCTCATTGCAATCGATAAACTGTCAACAGGATAATTACTCATAAGTTCTGTACTGCCGCTTAATTGTAAAACATATTTTTTTGTAAGTTCATACTCCTCGTAAATTTTAGTCCATATCTCTCCATATTTTTCATCTTTGCTTAAATACTCCGTTAAAGGAAAAAAACATTTTTTCATGGCCATTTCACAATTATCCATAAGTGTTTTAAAAAATAGGGAGTTATTGTATAATGCTTTTACATTGTTAAGCTTTCCTTCTTTATCCAATGCAGCAATTGCCGAACCTACGCCGTAATAACCGGTAACGTTTTGTTTTAGTTGCGCCCATGCACCCACATACGGGATGGCACGTAAATCTTTTAAAGTTAATTTACTGCCGCTGCTTCTTTTACTTGGCCTGCTTGCAATATTAGTTTCACTGTAAAATTTTACAGGACTTACATGAGATAAATACTCTAAAAAATCAGGATGGTTTTTCAAATCAACATAAGCACTGTAACTTTCCTTTGCAAGTTGCTGTAACAGGTCTTCTTCTGTTTGTTGCAGCGTAACAGTCCTGTTGCTAAAAATTTCATTGCTGATTCCGGCATGTATCAATTGTTCAATATTATATTGCGCCGAATCTATAGTACCAAAGTTTGAACTTACTGTTTGTCCCTGTATTGTTAATTGTATTTCTTTGTTGCTGATATTTTTTCCCATGCTGGCATAAAACTGGTGTGTTTTTCCGCCGCCTCTTGCAGGCGGGCCGCCACGTCCGTCAAAAAATACCACATCAATATCATGTTGCTTACTAATTTGAGTAAGCGCTTCTTTAGCTTTGTAAATACTAAAATTAGCCATTAAATAACCGCCATCTTTTGTACCATCGCTAAAGCCAAGCATTATGGTTTGCCTGTTTTTTCTTAGTTGCAAATGTTTTTTATAATCTTTATTAGTGTATAAAGTTTGCATCACCGCTTCGGCATGGTGTAAATCATCAATGGTTTCGAAAAGCGGAACAATATCAATAGTAAGATTTTCTTTTTTCCAGCCACAACTTAAAAATAAACCATACACTTCAAGCACATTCAATGCACTGTTGCACTGGCTGATGATGTAACGGTTGCAACCAGCCTCGCCATTAAATTTTTGTATATCTTCTATGGCACTTAAATTTTTAACCGTGTCGTTTACTAACGCATCAGTATATACTTTTTCTGTTGATACTGCTGGCGCAGTAGTGCAAAAATTAATTTTTTCTGCTGCAGATAATTTGCTGTACACCTCACCATGTATATTTTCCAGCACCGTATTATGTATGGTACTTTCCTGCCTTACATCAAGCGATGCAAAGTGCAATCCAAAAACATTTACTTTATTAATAAGATTATTTACCAAATGCAAAAACAAACCGTTATGCTTGTAAATGATTATCTCTTTTATTTTATTAAGTTCATCAAGTATATAAGTGGTAGTTAAATCTGTTTGATAACCGGGAATAAAAATATTGTCGTATAATTGTTTTTCCAGGCCGTTTAAAATAGCATCAATGCCTTTAAAGGTAAGCCTGCGTTTCATTCTTCTTATTTCAAGATAATAACATTTTATAATGCTGCCTCTTAATGCATGGGCAACTTTTAAAGTAGTATCCGCAGTTACAAAGGGGTTACCATCTCTGTCGCCACCGGGCCAAAAACCCATGTTAAGAATGGATTTGTTTTTCGGCATTACCTCATTAAATTGATTTTTTAAAAATGCAGTAATCCTTCCTGCAGCCTGGTAAAAAACATTTTCTAAATACCATATTAAACTTACCGCTTCATCAAAAGGAGTAGGCTTTTGTTTTTGTAAAAAAGGTGTTTTGCCCAATTGCTGCAGGTACATATTTATTTTGGCTGCATCATTATCCGCTAATGCTCTTGATAAATCATTTATTATTCCCAATACTGCACCGGGGTAAAATTGTGTGGGGTGTGCAGTGAGTACTAACTGTACAGAAAAATCTTTTAATTTTTTTTCCAGTTCTTTTTCTTTTTTATGTTGAATTACTTCCAGCTCTAATTGCTTTAATGTACCTGCGCCAGCCATATCTCTTACATCTGTAAAAGCGGCATCTTCCAGTGCATCAAACAATACCACTTGCCGCTCTACATACTGAATAATTCTAAACAGCATATCTAATTTTTCCTGCTCTTCCCTGTAAGTGGTATGCTTTAAAAAAAACTCTTCAATAATAGCCGTGGGGTTTTGTTTTCTTTTAAAACCTTCGTCGCAATTGCTCGATAAAACGGATAATAAAATGCCCGTTTTTTCAATACGGTGAAAGGGCAACGAAGAGAACAAACTGTTGTACAACTGAAATTTGATGCCTACATTATTATTAAATTGCTGCAAGCCACGGGAACTGTGATGATCCATTAGTATTTGTATTATTTATTCAAGAAAATGATGAAAATGGCAGCAATCGGTTAACAAAGATGAAATATTTTTTGATATTATCCAATCATTTTTTATATCTTTGAACCCTGTTCAGATGAAATACAATAATTTCCATATTGCGTCCTCCTCAAAGATAGTGCTTACTATCAGTGGCACTACTATTATTACAACCACAACCCTTTAAGGGTTGTACATCTTCATATCACCACTTGGGCTCACGCTATTTTTCTGAAAAGAAAGCTATTTAGTATAATAAAAAAAATAAAAAATGCAGGTTATAAAATTTGGTGGCAGTTCGGTAGCATCCGCAGAAAATATTAATAAAGTAGTTGACATTATTAAAAATAAACCGAAGACAGATAAAGTTGTTGTAGTAGTTTCAGCATTGGGCGGCATTACAGATTTACTATTGCAATGTGCACACCTGGCTGCTAATAATAACGAAACTTATAAAACATCTTTACAGGAAATTGAAACCAGGCATTTAAATACTGTTAAAGAATTAATACCAGTAACACAACAAAGCAGTGTATTGAGTGCAGTAAAAAAAATGTGTAATGAAGTTGAAGATATTTGTAACGGAATTTTCTTACTCGGCGAATTATCAGAGCGTACCAAAGATAAAATGGTAAGTTATGGCGAATTACTTTCTTCTCAAATAATTGCTGCAAAATTAAAAGCGGTGGAGTTAAATGTGCAATGGAAAGATGCAAGGGAATTAATTATAACAGATAGTAATTTTGGAGCTGCTTTTGTTGATTTTTCAAAAACCAATGCAGCAATAAAAAATTATTTTAATACAGAAGCTTCAAATTTATTTATTCTTCCGGGTTTTATTTCGGCTGATGCAAATGGCATTACTACTACATTAGGCCGTGGCGGCTCCGATTATACCGCAGCAATTATTGCAGGTGCTGCAGATGCAAAAGTGCTGGAAATATGGACCGATGTTTCGGGCATGATGACTGCCGACCCAAGAATTGTAACCAACATCAAACTCATCCCAAAAATTTCTTACCAGGAAGCAATGGAGCTGTCGCACTTTGGTGCCAAAGTAATTTACCCGCCAACTATACAACCGGTAATGAGTAAAAATATTCCGGTATGGATAAAAAATACTTTTGCTCCGCAGGACGAAGGCACGGTGATACAAAATGAAAGCATGAAAAATGGCAGTGCCATCCGGGGCATAAGCAGCATCAATAAAATTTCATTAATTAGTTTAGAAGGCAGTGGCATGGTAGGCATACCGGGGTTTAGTAAACGCTTATTTGAAGCATTGGCTAATAACAAAATTAATGTCATCTTAATTACACAAAGTTCTTCGGAACATTCTATTTGTGTTGCAATTGATGCAGCAAATGCTGTGGCTGCCAAACATACAGTCGATGCTGCTTTTGCTTACGAAATAGAAACTAAAAAAGTAGAACCTCTTTTTGTAGAAAATGATTTAGCTATTGTTGCATTGGTGGGTGATAATATGAAAAGCCATACCGGTATTGCAGGAAGAATGTTTAGCGCTATGGGAAAAAATGGTGTTAACATTCGGGCAATAGCACAAGGTTCTTCCGAAAGAAATATTTCTTCTGTAATTGCTTTAAGCGATGTTAACAAAGCAGTAAACGTTTTACACGAAGCATTTTTTGAAACAACTTATAAACAGGTACATGTATTTATTGCTGGCGCAGGAAATGTGGGGAGTAAATTGCTGGCACAATTCAATCAGCAACTGGATTATATAAAAACCAGGAGCAGGTTAAATATAAAAGTTGTTGGTATAGCCAACAGTAAAAAAGCATTATTAAATGATGAGGGTATAGATTTAAATAATTGGAAAGCATTACTTGCAGCTGCACCGGCCAATACAATAGAAAATTATATAGATACTATCATTGCAAAAAATTTACGTAACACCATTTTTGTTGATGTTACAGCCAGCGATGTTGTAGCAACCTGCTACAATAAATTGTTACAAAAAAGTATTGCAGTGGTGGCTTGTAATAAAGTGGCCTGCTCCTCCTCTTACAATTATTATCAGCAGTTAAAAGAAAGCGCCAGGGAATTTAATGCAAAATTTTTATTTGAAACAAATGTTGGCGCAGGTTTACCTGTCATTGGCACACTGAACGATTTAATAAGCAGTGGCGATAAAATAAATAAAATGCAGGCGGTGCTAAGCGGCACATTAAATTTTGTATTTAATAATTATGATGGAAAAAAATCTTTTGCATCGGTAGTTAAACAGGCACAGGATGAAGGATACACCGAACCAGACCCACGATTAGATTTGAGTGGCAAAGATGTAATGCGAAAGATTATGATTTTAGCAAGGGAGAGTGGCGAAAAAATGGAGATGGATGATATTGCCAATAATTCGTTTATGCCCGAAAGTTGTATGCTCGGTTCTGTTGAAAATTTTTATGCCGAGATGGAAAAACACGAAGCACATTTTAAAGCTATTTATGAGGCAGCAGCATCAGAGGGAAATAAATTAAAGTTTGTTGCTTCTTACGAAAATGGGAAGGCTGCCGTAGGTTTACAACATATAAATCCTGCACACGATTTTTATCATTTGTATGGAAAGGATAATATTGTTTTGTTTTATACCAACCGTTATCCTGAGCAACCAATGGTGGTTAAAGGCGCAGGTGCTGGAGCAGATGTAACAGCAAGTGGGGTTTTTGCAGATGTGATAAGAGCGACGGCGTAGCCCCATCCCCTGAAGGGGAGTTATTTGAAATGTATAAAAAAAATTGAAATTTCTTATTTTCAACTTAGTTAAAATGCCTGTACGTAAAATATTAGAAACGTCGAATAACTCCCCTTCAGGGGAAGGGGGTATAAAGATTTTTGCTCCAGCAACAATTGCAAACCTCGTTTGCGGATTTGATATATTAGGCCTTGCTTTAAATAATCCGCAAGATGAGATGGAACTAACGGTGAGCAATAGCCCTGGTATAAGGATAAAGCATATAGACGATTATAATTTGCCCACCGAACCTCCAAAAAATGTAGCCGGTGCTGCATTAATTGCATTGATGGAAGAATACCCTGATAAAAGTATTGGATTTGATTTAACCATAAATAAAATTATTAAACCCGGTAGCGGCCTTGGTTCCAGCGCTGCAAGTTCTGCTGGTGCCGTCGTTGGTGCAAATCATTTATTGAATAATTTTTTTAGTAAACATGATTTGGTTCGATTTGCAATGAATGGAGAAAAAGTGGCCAGCGGTGTTAAGCATGCAGATAATATTACACCTTGCATTTATGGCGGCGTTACACTGATACGTTCTATTTTTCCTTTAGATATTATCCCTTTGGCGGCGCCACCCATGTATGTAACAGTAGTGCATCCGCAGATAGAAGTAAAGACAAGTGATGCCCGGCAAATTTTACGTAAAGAAGTGCAATTAAAAGATGCAATAAAACAATGGGGGAATATTGCTGGATTGGTTGCAGGGTTTTTGCAAAACGATTATGAACTCATCAGCCGCAGTTTAGAAGATGTAATTATAGAACCCATCCGAAGTATTTTAATTCCTGGTTTTGATGAAGTTAAAACACAATGCAAAGAAGCCGGCGCATTAGGTGGCGGCATCAGTGGCAGCGGCCCTTCTGTTTTTATGCTGAGTAAAGAAGAAGAGACTGCAAAAAATGTAGAGCAGATAATGAAACGTATTTATGATAAAATAGGAGTGGAGTATCATACGCATGTAACTACAATTAGTAATGATGGAGTGAAAATCGTGAATGGGCAATAATGAATGGTCAATTGTCATTGGCAGTTTTAAACTTCAACTAATAAACTAATCAACCAATAAACTAATTAACCAGTTAACCAATCAACAATGCAATTTTACAGTTTAAATAAAAAATCACCCAACGTAAATTTTAAAGATGCTACCATTAACGGGCAGGCGCCGGATAAAGGATTGTACTTTCCCGAAAAAATTCCACATGTAAAAAAAGAATTAATTGCTAATATTGAAAACATCAGTAATGAAGAAATTGCGTTTGAAGTAATTAAACCTTATGTTGGCAATACAATCAGCGAAGACGATTTATTCAGCATTGTAAAAGAAACCGTAAACTTTCCAATTCCATTAATAAAAGTAACAGAAAATATTTTTTCTTTAGAATTATATCATGGACCAACATTAGCCTTTAAAGATATTGGCGCAAGGTTTATGAGCCGCTGCCTTGGGCATTTTGTTAAAGACACCGATAAAAAAGTAACTGTTTTAGTAGCCACCAGTGGCGATACAGGAGGTGCAGTAGCCAATGGTTTTTACAATGTGCCCGGTGTTGATGTGGTAATATTATATCCTTCGGGAAAAGTGAGCAGTGTGCAGGAAAAACAATTAACAACACTCGGCAATAATATTCATGCGCTGGAAGTAAATGGTAATTTTGATGATTGCCAGCGAATGGTAAAAGCTGCTTTTTTAGATGACGAATTGAATAAAAAATTATTTTTAACATCTGCCAATTCCATCAATGTTGCAAGATGGTTACCCCAACAGTTTTATTATTTCTTTGCCTATAAACAGTGGTTGCAAAAAGATAGCCCACCTGTAGTTTGTATACCCAGCGGAAATTTCGGAAATATTTGTGCAGGACTGATGGCCAATGCAAGCGGCCTGCCTGTAAAACATTTTATTGCAGCCACTAATGCCAATGATGTGGTGCCGCAATATTTTAAAACACAAAATTATCAACCCAAAAAAGCAGTTGCAACAATAAGTAATGCTATGGATGTTGGCGACCCCAGTAATTTTGTACGCATTATGGAAATATTTCAACAGCAGTTTGCTTACCTAACGGCTAAGGTGAGCAGCTGTAGTGTAACTGACGCTGCCACCAAACAAACTTTGCTGGATGTTTATAATCAACATAATTATTTATGCGACCCACACGGTGCTGTTGCTTACCGGGCATTGGAAGATTATTTGCAACTGCATCTAAATGATAAAGGCATGTTTTTAGAAACTGCCCACCCTGTAAAATTTTACGATGTGGTAGAGCCTGTTATTGGGCAACCGGTAGAAGTGCCGGAAAGCATTAAAGAACAGCTAACAAAAGAAAAGAAAAGCGTTGAGATTGGTGTGGGTGCAGATGAGTTTAAAGAATTTTTGATGGGGTTGTAATTAAATATTAGCTTAAAGAAATAGTCAATTTTGAAATTGCTATTTATTGATTTAAAGTGTAAACAAGTCAATTGTATTTGCAAATGCAAAATAAATATATTCAACTCATCTCCCTCACTCTGTAATTTTTGTTTAGATATTATCTACGCTTAAATAAAAGTTGAATAAAGATATTCTGTACAAGAGTGCACTTCGTCCCTCAGTGTAAACTATGCCACCGCAGCCAAACAGTATTACCAAAGCTGGTAACCAAAAGAAAATAAAATTTGAAGAAAATAAAATTACTTAACCACTAAAAACCTGGCGGTTTCAATAAGCTTACCGTATTTATCACGTAGTTGATAATAATAAAACCCCCTGGAGAAATCGGCAAGTGAGAGCGTTATTTTTTGAGGGGTACTTTTTAATTCGTAAACAATTTTGCCAGTAAAATTGTACACCTGAAACGACATAGATTTATCGTACCCACTCACAAAATCAAAATTGACTACTGATGTAGCAGGAATTGGGTAAAGCTTTATATACTTGGCTGCAACAGTTCCGCTTTCGGCAGGTTTATTTTGAGCAGAAGAAGTAAAGTTTAAGCCAATAATAAAAATAAGTATGTAAAAAATTTGTTTCAATAAAGTAAAGCTACTTAATGTTAATGATATAATCAACAAAATTATACCACTAAAAAAATGCCGTTTTTTGTTAAAAAAGTCTTCAGGGAATATCCCCTGCAGGGTTAAAACGTTCAAATTATGGGTTTAATTGTGTTAGTTTAGTATTAATTGCCTCAAAATTCGGCAAATCTCCGGCACTTTCCAGTACCTCGGCATATTGTATAATCCCTTCTTTATCAATAATAAAGGCGGAACGTTTGCTTACACCTTTCATCTCCAAAATCCACTCATTATACAAAGAGTTATAGACTGCAGAAACCTCCTTATTAAAATCGCTGAGCAGGGTAAAATTAAATGCCTGTTCTTCTTTATATTTTGCCAGGGTAAAAACAGAGTCGACAGAAATACCTACAACAACCGCAGTGCTATTGTTGTACCTGCCAATATCATCTCTTACAGTACATAGTTGTTTGGTACAGGTGCCTGTAAAGGCTTGCGGAAAAAAATGCAGTATTACATTTTTGCCCTTGTAATCGCTGAGGTTTATTTTAGTTTTTGCAGAGTCGAATAAACTGAAGTCCGGTGCTGGTTGTCCAATTTTAATTGCCATAATAGTTTTTATTATTTAAAAATAGTGATTGCGTAAAGTTTATTAACACTATTTGCATCCTTTTAGTTTATTTAAGCGACTGTTTTTTTTTAACCTAAACAATTTAACATGAAAAAGTATTTTGCAGAATTAATTGGCACACTGTGCCTTGTTCTATTTGGCTGTGGCGCAGCAGTAATTTCGGGTACCGGGGCAGGTTCATTATCGGGACTTGGCTTATTGGGTATTTCTCTTGCATTTGGTTTTGCTGTTGTTGCTATGGCTTATACCATTGGCGGTATTTCGGGTTGCCATATTAACCCTGCAATTACAATAGCCATGTTGGTGGCTGGTAAAATAAATGGGAAAGATGCAGCAGGTTATATTATTGCACAGTTAATTGGTGCAGTTGCAGGTGCTGGCATTTTATATGTTTTGGCATCTGGCCAAAGTAATTTTACAATGGGTGAATGGGCATTGGGTGCTAACGGTTGGGGCGAAGGTTATTTGGGGGCTTATTCAGTTACCGCTGCTTTTGTTGCAGAAGCAGTATTTACTTTTTTATTTCTATATGTAATTTTTAATGTTACTTCAAAGCATGGCAACGGTAATATGGCCGGCCTTACAATTGGTATTACGCTGGTTTTAATTCATCTGGTTGCAATACCAGTTACCGGCACTTCGGTAAATCCGGCACGTAGTTTTGGCCCTGCAATTTTCGCAGGTGGTAAAGCTCTGTCTCAATTATGGTTGTTTATTGTTGCCCCAATTGTGGGTGCAGTTGCAGCCGCATTAGTTTGGAAATTAACAGGAGAGGATAAATAAATTTTAACACCGCAGGTTACAAGGGTATTAATTTTAAAAATTAAAATTAGTGCAGCCTGCGGTTATATTTTTACTAAATTTTTATTTTTGTTTAAAACTAATTTTGGCGGCAAAATATCAATTATCTGCTGTTTTAAAACGTCAATCAATTTCTTTTTCATGTAATCTCTGTGTGTAACCAAGCTTACTTCACGTACCGGCGCCGGACTTTTAAAATGCCGTATCATATTTAATTGTTTGGTACTAAAATCCAGTGTGGCCAGCTCGGGTAAAATAGTTACTCCATTATTTAGTTCTACCATTTTTCTCAAAGTTTCCACACTGCCGGCTTCATATTCAAAATTGCTTTTCTCTTTAGTTTGTTTTTTAAGCTCACATAAATTTATAATCTGTGATCGAAAGCAGTGGCCTTCTTCAAGCAACCATAATTCTTTTAAATCGATATCATCGGCAAGTACGTAAGTTTTTTTAAATGCTGCATTTTTTTTAGATACATAAGCTACCATTTCTTCGTAAAATAATGGATACTCTGTTATGCTGGGTTCCTGCAAAGGCGTTACCAGTAATCCTGCATCTATTCTGCCGGTTTTTAATTTATCTACAATAATGTCTGTAGTCATTTCTTTTACCTTAATAGTAACATCAGGATATTTTTTTAAAAATGGCTGGAGAAACAATGGTAATAAATATGGAGCAAGTGTTGGTATAATTCCAATTTTTAATTCGCCTTGTAAAATACCCTGCTTATCACTAATCAACTGGTCAATTTTTTTTACTTCATTTAAAATAATTCGTGCCTGCTGAATTATTTCTTCACCAATTTCTGTTGGTATAACAGGTTGCTTGCTGCGGTCGAAAATTTTACTGCCCAGTTTTTCTTCCAGTTTTTGTATTTGCATACTTAAGGTGGGCTGTGTAATAAAACATTGTTCGGCTGCCTGGGCAAAATGGCGGTGTGTGTCCACAGCAACAATATATTCTAATTGCGTAATTGTCATACTGTAAAAATAGATATTATCTATTTAATAATAATTTCTATCAACGCAAATTATAATCAATACAATAAAATTTGTTTCCTATTCTTACAAATCAATAATTAAAATTAGCAACATTTGCAGTATGTATACATTAGAGTATTTTAAAAATCAAAAGTCTTGCAGCTAATGCAGGACTTTTGATTTTATATTAACTATTTAGGAAACTATGCAGTTGCAGTAGTCTTGTAAAAAATTTCTGATGAAGCCAGCGATCCGCCTGCAATTACTTTACTGTGTGTTGAACATACTGTATCTATGCAATCATGTCCGCTATGTATAAATCCATTTTTTGGATAGGCGCAAAAAAGAGAAAATTGATTTTTCTGGTGCAACTGGTTCCACAAATTTTCCAATTGAAGGGTAGCATCTTTTAAACCCTGTTCCCATAATATAGCTACCATTTCTCCAAATGCTCTTACTTTACCGCCATTTTTTTGTGCTCTTTTAAATACAGAAGAAATACAATTATCAAAACGTTTTTTGTCAGGTAAATTATTAACCATAAATTTCGGTAAGGTTTCATTTGCCTCCAATGCAATATAGCGGTCTCTTGCAATTAATGCATCTACGTTGTACCCTTGGTTATTTAAAAGCAGGCTAAGGTTTGAATATGTTCTTTGGTTGCAATAATAATAATACTGTCTCCTTCAAGCAGCCCGGTATTTACATAACCAAATAAGGCGTTCATGAAAATTATATCATCTTCATATATTTGTACTACATGATCGGCAGGTGCAATTTTGCCCCAGAACATTTGTACGTTACTGGTTTTCCAACTACGATTATTATTAAGGTAATTATTAAACATGGGCTAAGGTTTAAAGGAATGTTATACAATATACAAAAACTTTCTTCTGTAAATTTGAAATATTTTTAAAAACTGCTATAATAGTTAAACGCATAATTAGTACTGAAGGTATTTAGAGTAAAATCTTAATTATTGTAATACAGCAGCTATTAATATAATTTAATGATTTGCTGCATTTTATAGTTTGATTGGAGGGCAGGTTTGTAAGCATATTTTTTTTAAACCATAAAAGAAACCATATTTAAAGCTGCTTTTCCTAATTCAGTATCACCGGTAATTTCAACATTATTAAATGCTTCAGTTGCAGTTATTCCTTTCGAAAAAAGTTTCCACGCTATTGTTGGGTGCATAATAATTGTTGTATTGGGCTTTTGTATTTCGGGGTTTGAAAATTCCCAGTGAGAAATTGTTTTTATTAAACTCCATTGCCCGCCTATATCCGAAATTATTTTTACTGTTACAATTGTACCGGTATCTGCTGCAATATTTTTATAAGTGTAAGGCAGTGCATACATTAAGGTGTTTATAAATGGCAAAAATAATTCCTTAGTTAAAATTCCCTCTTTACCAACTGCATCTCTAATTTGCTGCTGGTGAATAAATTTTTCCGTGTATTCTCTGGCAATATGAAACCAGTTTTGCTGAAACTTCCTGCCCGGCCCATGCCACCGAATATATAGCCTGGTCAAATGGATTTAAACTATTTAAATGCTCACAAAATTGTTTGCCGGTTATTTCTAAAAGATGTATTAATACCTGTGGACTTAATCTTTTTGCTGCATTCGTCCAGCTGTGGTTTAGCTGGTTTAAATAAGCAACCAGAGCATTGTAATTGTTTATGCTTTGTGGTGTTTCGCCAAAATATTTATCTCTTGAAGATGATAATGTTCTTAAATTCCCGTCCAGTAAATGCGATGCAATATCTTTAACAGTCCATAGTTTTGCAATAGTTGGTGCGTTCCATTCTTTATCACTTAACGATTGCAAAAGTTCAATAAGTAGATTATCCAACACAGGAAAAAGGTGCAAAACTTTTATGGGTATATGTTGCTGTGTATGCATCTGTGCAATTATAATATTGATTATTTAAAGCCAGAAAATATGCATTTTAAAGTAACACAGTTTTATGTCAACTTCAAAAAATAATTTATAAAATGTACTGTGCTTATGCAAATATCATAAATAAAAAGGCCTTCTTTATGAAGGCCCTTTTTTAAAATTATATTGCAACTTTAATTACCAATTTTCGTATCGAATTTTCATCCAGCCGCAATCATTGGGGCATGCACATCTTCAGGAAAGAAAATAGCGAACTGCCCGTTGGTTAATTGAAAATACATATCGGGCACATCGTTATAAAAAGCTAACGTCTTTTTCAGGATTGTAATCGCCTTTTGGGGCAGTACAGTTTTGGCGGGGTTTCCAGCCAATAGTTTCTTTACCATTTATGCAAAATTGTATGTCGATATTTTTATCGTGGCATTCAAACTTTGCAATTGATTCTGCTGCACTACATGCCGGGTTTATCAGAGAAAATTGCTTTTAAGCCTTCGGCTATTTCGTATTTACCTATTTCAATATTTGCAATATCGGTACTGTTAATGTATTCAAATGCTTTTGCAAATAATGGATGCAGGCTGGTGTACTTTGATGCGTTTTGTAAAGTATCTATAATCATATTTTTTTTATTACACTAATTTTAAAACACGAATTACACGAAATGAAAGCTGGTATTACAAATTAACCAGTAAACTAATTAACCAATTAACGCTGCACCCTTCCACTGCCATCTCCCTTCATCAGTTCCTTAACATCACTTAATGTAGCATGGTTTAAATCGCCGGGTATAGTATGTTTTAAAGCACTTGCTGCCACACCAAATTCCGCCGCATCAGCGGTGCTCATGCCGGTAACAAGGCCATAAATTAAGCCGCTTGCAAAACTATCGCCACTGCCTACACGGTCTACAATGCGTACATTGTATTTTTTGGTGTGATGAAATGCTTTGCCATCATACACCAGTGCACTCCACCCATTATCACTGGCACTGTAGCTTTCTCTTAATGATGATGCAATAAATTTAAAATTAAATTTTGCCTGCATCTGGTTAAATACATCTTTAAAACCATCAAGGTTTAATTCTCCTTTGGTAACATCGGTGTGTGCGGCTTTAAAACCAAGGCAGGTATCAGCATCTTCTTCGTTGCCAATACACACATCTACATAACGGCACAATTCCGTCATTACCTGTTGTGCTTTTTCTTTACTCCATAATTTTTTACGGTAATTTAAATCTATGCTTGTAGTAATGCCTTTTGCTTTTGCGGCTTTTAATGCAGCCATAGTAAGCGCTGCAGCTTTATCGCTTAATGCCGGTGTAATGCCTGTGGTATGAAACCAATCGGCACCATCTAATATTTTATCAAAATCAAATTCGCTTATATCCACATCGGCAATAGAAGCGCCAGCCCTGTCGTACACAACTTGAGATGCTCTCATACTTGCACCGGTTTCTAAAAAATAAATTCCCAGCCTGTCGCCACCACGGGCAATATATTGTGTATCCACACCATAGCGGCGCAAATGATTTATTGCTGATTGCCCAATGGGATTGTTGGGTACTTTGGTTACAAAAGTTCCATTTTCGCCATAGTTACAAATTGCAGCAGCAACATTTGCTTCGCCACCACCATAGGTAACATCGAATGAATCGGCCTGAACAAAACGTTTAAAATCGGGAGTAGATAAACGCAACATAATTTCTCCGAGAGTAACAACTTTTTTTGGCATCGTTAAATATTAATTCTTATGAAAAATAAATTTTGAGCTCAAAGATGATTATTAATTGTTTAATGAACAAGGAAACTAAGAGCAATCGCTCACTAAATTTACGGAATCGTTTGCGTAAACAATTTACAATTTTGTCTTTTCAATACAAAATTGTTGTTACTTTCATCTTTTAAAATAAATTATAAAATGGCAGGTAAACAAGAAATATTAAATGGAATAATTGAACAGGGTTTTTTGCCTTTGTACTTTAATAAAGATACAGAAGTAAGTATAAGCCTGATGAAGACCTTATATAAATGTGGTGTAAAATCTTTAGAATACACTAACCGTGGTGATGATGCCCTGCAAAATTTTAAAGCCATGAAGGCGGTAAGGGATATTGAATTACCTGATATGAAGTTAGGTATAGGCACTATTAAAAACACTAAAGATGCACAGGCTTTTATTGATGCCGGCGCCGATTTTTTAATTGGCCCCGGTTACGAACAGGGTGTAGCAGATTTAGCCAACAAGACCGGTATTTTTTATGCCCCGGGTTGTATGACGCCGAGTGAAATAATTACTGCAGAAAATAATGGTATCCAATTAATAAAACTATTTCCGGGTAATATTTTAGGCCCCGAATTTATGGCGGGTATTAAAGAAGTGTTTCGCAATTTAAAGTTTATGCCTACTGGCGGAGTAGATTTAGATTTGGGTAATATGGCGGCCTGGTTTACTGCCGGCGTTTGCGCTGTAGGTATGGGGAGTAAATTAATTACCAAAAAAATAATGGAAGAAAAAGATTACGCTGCATTGGAAATAAAAATTAAACAATGTTTTGATTTGGTTGCAGCAGCCAGAAAATAATGATTATATATTTAGCCCCAATTAACTGGTGGTTTTATCTTTTTTAAAAAACGATTATGCTAAATGAAAAAATTGGTAAATACCGCTGGACGATTTGCGGTTTGTTATTTTTTGCAACCACAGTAAATTATTTAGACAGGCAGGTGTTAAGTTTATTGCAACCTTATTTATCCGGTCCGGATATGTTTAACTGGTCTAACTCCGACTACGCCAATATTACTTCTGTTTTTCAATTCGGCTATGCACTCTCCATGTTATTTGCAGGCAGAATAATTGATAAACTTGGTACCAAAAGAGGTTATGCATGGGCCATTGTTATATGGTCGCTTGCTGCAATTATTCATGCAGCAGCTATTCCAATTGGCGAGAGTATTTCAGTTGTGTTAGGTTGGTTTGGTATTGCAGGTTTTTCTATTTCGGTTTTAGGTTTTATGTTCAGCAGGGCGGTGCTTGCATTTGGAGAGGCCGGAAATTTTCCGGCAGCTATTAAAGCCACTGCAGAATATTTTCCAAAAAAAGAAAGATCATTTGCTACAGGTATTTTTAATTCAGGCTCAAATATAGGAGCTATACTTGCGCCGCTAACTGTTCCATGGATTCAGAAAAACTGGGGTTGGGAATGGGCTTTTATAATAATGGGTTTAGTAGGTTTTGTGTGGTTGATTTTTTGGCTGTTATATTATGAAAAACCCGAAAAGCAAAAAAGATTATCTGCTGCCGAGTTGGCCTATATCAAATCTGGTGAAGAAGAAATTGCAACTACAACTGCAACTGCTGAAACAGATAACAAAGTATCCTGGGTAAAATTATTGGGCTATAAACAAACATGGGCATTTGCCTTTGGAAAATTTATGACGGATGGCGTATGGTGGTTTTTTCTTTTCTGGCTGCCTGCATTTTTAAAAGTTCAATATGGTATTGTAGATAAAGCAGTAATGCTGCCATTGGCAACATTATATACTATTGCTATGATTGGCAGTATTATGGGTGGTTGGTTTCCTGTATATTTTATAAAGAAAGGATATACTGCTTACGATGGCAGAATGAAAGCGATGTTACTGATAGCATTTTTTCCTTTGGTAATTTTATTGGCACAGCCATTAGGGTACATCAGTTATTGGGTGCCTGTATTATTAATTGGAATTGGTGCATCTGCCCACCAGGCCTGGAGTGCAAATATTTTTACTACAGTGTCTGATATGTTTCCTAAAAAGGCAATTGCATCAGTTGTGGGTATTGGCGGAATGGCCGGTGGTATTGGTGGTGTGGTAACATCAAAATTGGGAGGCTGGCTTTTCGATTCTTATAAATATGCAGGCATTGCAAAATCGTGGATAGATGCAAAAGCAGCGGGTTTGGGTGATTATGTAAGCAAAATACAATCGCTTAACCTGGTTAATAAAAAGGGAGAAACTATTGATCTTAATAAAGTTGATTTAAGAAATTTACCAAAAGAAGTTACAGAGCAACTTCAATCAATTGATACCTCTATGTTTGATAAATTACTGCAGTTGCAAAAACCATTGGTAGCGGCTGAAATGTCCACCTCTTACACCATCATGTTTGCTATATGTGCAGTTGCTTATTTAATTGCATGGATGGTAATGAAATCATTGGTGCCTAAGTATAAGCCTATTACTGATTTGTAAAGGTTACCACTAATTACACGAATGAACACAAATAAAAAATAAGCTGGGGTTTCAATTAATTGAAACCCCAGCTTATAAAATAATTCGTGGAATTCGTGCCTTCATAATTCGTGTTATCCTTTACAAAGAATTCCGCAGCGTTAAATAAAACCTTGCTTCAATATGCTCCACCGATTTATTTAAAATAAGTTCGGCTGCTTTTTCTCCCATCATCTGAAAATCGGTAGAGATAGTGGTAATACCATTTAAGATAATTTTTTTCAACGCTGTTTCATTGTAAGAGATTACACCTACATCTTTACCTATCTTTAATTTTTTATTTAAGATTTTTTCAATCAGCAGTACCAGGTCGTCTTCCATTAAATTAATATAAACTTCACCCTTATTAATTTCTTCCTTGCTGATGTCGTGTACAATTTTATGGTTAAATGCATACTCCTGACAAAATTTTGCAAAACCTGTAGTAATTTCTCCGGGGTGGTAAGTGTACTCCGGTAAAATAATATTTAGTGTATGGTACTTACTTAAATTGGGCAAAGCCTGTTCCAGTGCAATGTAAATATCTTTATCAAAATTTTCGTAAATAGCACCGTAATTACCGGTAACTCCCGGTACCAGTTTATCTAATAAAATTAATTTTTCTTTGGGGATATTGTTTAAAATTTTATGAGCATTTTCACTGCTTTCCATAAAATGTGGAATGATAACATAATAATTATAATCTTCTTTATTATTCAGCAATAAGCTTTTAAATAAAGAAAAATTATTGTTGTAAATATAAAAATCAATAGCTGCAGAATCTCCCAAAGTAGTTACAAATGCATCGTAAATAATTTTTTTGTGGGCACTCAGTTTGTTGAACATCAGAAATATTTTTATTTTCTTTCCAACATCCACATTTTTTATAAAATAACCTTTACCTGGTACCGAGCCAATAATGCCGCTTCTTTTTAGGTAGCGGTAACCTTTTTCGGCAGTGTCCCTGCTTATTTCAAATTCAAAACTTAATTCGTTAATAGAAGGCAGCACATCATCCAGTTGTAATTTCTGGCTTTCTATGGCTTTTATAATACAGTTGGCCAACTGCTGGTATTTTGGCGTGGCCGAAAATTCGTCTATATAAATAAGTTTATTAAAGGGAGATAGCATCGTCAGTGGTATTCAATATAATTTTGGCTGAAAGTTAAACAAAAGTAGTCGTTTTATTTAAATGCATGATAGTACATGATGCAGTGCAGGTCATTTCAATTTATTTTACAGCATAATTGCTTAGCTATATTTAAAAAAAGATCTGTATGGGAATTATTTTGGGAGTTTTATTTCACTTCATCGGAGGGTTTGCATCGGGCAGTTTTTACATGCCTTATAAAAAAGTAAAAGGCTGGAGCTGGGAAAGTTTTTGGATAGTAGGTGGATTATTTTCCTGGTTGATAGTGCCGCCTCTTGCAGCCTATCTTACCATTCCGGGTTTTATGGATATCATTAAATCCTCTTCTTCTTCTGTACTTGGTTCTACTTTTTTAATGGGTTTATTATGGGGCATTGGCGGTTTAACCTATGGTCTGGGTGTTCGTTATTTAGGGGTATCGCTGGGCAGTTCCATTATATTAGGTTTGTGTTCTGTTTTTGGTGCATTGGTGCCGGCAGTATATTATTATTTTAATCCTAAAGATGGAAAAGATACCATTGCAGATTTATTTGGTACCACCTGGGGTTTAACTGTAATGCTTGGTTTGCTCCTTTGCGTTGTAGGGATTATAATTTGTGGTAAGGCAGGTGGTATGAAGGATAAAGATCTTGCACTTAGCGAAGCTGATTCATTGCATATTGATGCACACGGCGGTGCGGAAACAAAATTTAAACCTTCACATATTGATGCATCGGGCAGCGAATTTCTTTTGGTTAAAGGGTTGATATTAGCCATTATTTCCGGCGTGCTGAGCGCCTGTTTTAGTTTTGGTATTGAGGCCGGCACTTCTATGGGTATAACTGCAAATGAATTGTGGAAAGCTGCTAACCCTGCAGAGACAGGGGAATTTTTATTTCGTAATAATGTAATTTTTGTTGTAATACTTTGGGGTGGCTTAACCACCAATTTTATTTGGTGCATGATCTTAAATGCACGTAACAAATCTTTTGGCGATTATACCAACAATAAAACGCCGCTCTTAAAAAACTATTTGCTTTGTGCATTGGGTGGTACCATGTGGTTTTTACAATTTTTCTTTTATGGTATGGGAGAAAGTAAGATGGGCAATGGGGCAAGTTCGTGGATATTGCACATGTCTTTTATAATTTTAGTTGCCAATATGTGGGGAATTGTTTTAAAAGAATGGAAAGGCGTTACAGAAAAAACAAGGAGAACAATTATACTGGGTATTGCCACAATTATAATTTCAGTTTTGGTTGTAGGGTACGGCAATCACCTGCACGATAAACTGAAAGAAAATAAAAATACTGAAAACGAAAAAGTTATAACATATGTCAGTTCAAACAGCACAATTTAAAAATGTAAGCTACCTGTGGGATGAAGCTAAAGCAGCAACTATGGCTGGTGATGAGGTAGCGTTATTAATTTACCGCTCCAATCTTTTAGGAGCCGATTTGCGCCTTACCAATTATGGTGGCGGCAATACTTCCTGCAAGGCAATGGCAAAAAATCCATTAACAGGCGAGGAAACCGAAGTGATGTGGGTAAAAGGAAGCGGCGGCGATATTGGTACGTTGAAAAAAAGTGGATTGGCAGCATTGTATGTTGATCGTTTACGCAGTTTAAAAAATGTATACCGTGGCCTGGCACACGAAGATGAAATGGTGGAATTATTTAATCATTGCATTTACGATCTGGCATCTAAAGCGCCATCAATTGATACGGCTTTGCATGGCTTTCTTCCTTTTAAACATATAGACCATTTACACCCCGATGCAGCCATTGCTATTGCTGCAGCAAAAGATGGTAAAAAAATTACACAGGAATTATTCAGTGGTACAATTGGATGGGTAGAATGGCAAAAGCCTGGTTTTGATTTAGGGCTTACAGTTAAAACAATGCCTTGATGAAAACCCCGGCATCCGTGGTATTATGTTAGGCTCTCACGGTTTATTTACCTGGGGCGATACGGCTTACGAAAGTTATGTAAACACTTTAGAAGTAATTGAGCGTTGTGCCGATTACCTAAATGATAATTATGGAAAAAAAGGACCAGTATTTGGCGGTGCAAAAATTCAATCTTTACCAAAAGAAGAAAGATTGAAACAGGCAGCTGCATTAGCACCTGTGTTGAGAGGGTTTTGTTCTTCTCAAACAAAAATGATTGGTCATTTTACTGACGATGACAGAGCATTAGAATTTATTAACTCTAACGATTTGGCAAGATTGGCACCATTGGGTACAAGTTGCCCCGATCATTTTTTGCGTACAAAAATTAGTCCGCTGGTATTGCCATTAAGTGCAACAGAAGATTTAAATAATGTTGCAGCAATAAAAGAAAAACTGCAGCCGGAGTTTGAAGCATACCGTAAAATGTATGCTGATTATTATAACACCTGCAAACACGCTAACAGCCCTGCTATCAGGGATGCAAACCCTGTAGTTATTTTATACCCCGGTGTTGGCCTGTTCACTTTTGCAAAAGATAAACAAACAGCACGGGTAGCCGCAGAGTTTTATATCAATGCTATTAATGTAATGAAGGGTGCCGAAGCCATTTCTGAATACACCTCTTTACCAAGGCAGGAAGCTTTTAATATTGAATACTGGCTTTTGGAAGAAGCAAAGCTGAAGCGCATGCCAAAAGCAAAACCTTTAAGTGGCCGGATTGCATTGGTTACAGGAAGTGCAGGAGGAATTGGAAAAGCCATTGCCAAAAAATTTGCAGAAGAAGGGGCTTGTGTTATCATCAATGATATTAATGAAGAAAGATTGCAAACAGCAACAGACGAATTTCAAAAATTATTTGGAAAGGATAATGCTGCGGCTGTAAAATTGGATGTAACAAATATAGATACGATTACTCAAGCAATAGAAAGTGCAGCATTGGCTTTTGGCGGAGTAGATATTATTGTAAACAATGCAGGCATCAGTACCTCCAAACCAATTGCCGACCATACTATTGCCGATTGGGATAAACTGTATGATATTTTAGTAAAAGGACAATTTTTAGTTTCGCAGGCAGGCATTGCCGTTATGCGTAAGCAAAATATTGGCGGCGATATTGTAAATATTGTTTCTAAAAATGCAGTGGTGGCCGGGCCAAACAATGCAGGTTATGGTTCTGCAAAAGCTGCACAGGCACATCTTACAAGATTAATGGCTGCCGAAGTGGGTGCAGATAAAATAAGAGTTAACACTGTTAATCCAGATGCGGTAATTGCCGACAGTAATATTTGGGCAGGAGGCTGGGCCGAAGGAAGGGCAAAGGCTTACGGTATTACCGTAGAAGAATTGCCAGCCTACTATGCCAAACGCACATTATTAAACGAAACTATTTTGCCCGACGATATCGCAAATGCATGCTTTGCTTTGGTAGGTGGCTTATTAAATAAATCAACAGGCAATGTATTAAATGTAGATGGAGGAGTGGCCATGGCATTTTTACGCTAAAATTTATTATATGAAAACCTGCCAGTAAAAAAAGGCTGATGATTTTAAATCTGTCAGCCTTTATTTTTTACAATCTAAGTTCTAAATATTTTTTTTGTATGAGTGATGATAAAAACGCTGTAAATGCAGAGCCTGAAAATTCCCCTTCAGGGCAATTCAAGTTGTTTCGTGTGGCTTTTAAAATGCAGTTGTTTGCAAATAAAAAAGAAGAATATAAAAAACGCCATGATGAAATTTGGCCTGAGTTAGTTGAATTATTAAAGCAAACAGGCATTAAGTGAATATTCCATTTTTTTAGATGAAACAACTAACAGTTTATTTGGGGTTTTAAAAACGCACGATGCCTCATTATTAAATAACTTGCCGGCACATCCTGTAATGCAACGCTGGTGGAAATACATGGGAGATATCATGGAAAGTAATGCTGATAATTCGCCGGTGAGTGTGGCATTGGAAGAAGTTTTTTATTTACCTTGACGCACAAATAAAAAACTGTCAGGCTGAGCTTGTCGAAGCCGGGCTGATTTGTAAAAGATGCAACATTTGTTTATAGCCCGCCTTCGACAAGTTGGCTGAAATTCTGCAAACTTAACTATAAAATAATTTTAAAATAAAGAAGATGTTATTAGATAAAAAACTGATTGCAGATAGTAACGAACCAGCTTTAAAAGAACACCAGCGTAAATTTAATTTTAGTGCCGAAAGCATTTCAAACACAGAAGAAATTATAAAAAAATTAATGGCTTTCCAGGTGGCAATACCAAGCTGGGCATTAGGTACAGGCGGTACAAGGTTTGGCCGCTTTCCCGGTGCAGGCGAGCCTGGTAGTTTAGAAGAAAAAATTGAAGACGTTGGGTTGCTGCATGCATTAAATAATTCAAGTGGAGCAATTTCATTGCACATTCCATGGGATATTCCTGCAGATGCTAATGCCATAAAAAAATTGGCAGCACAACATGGTTTATTATTTGATGCGGTTAATTCCAACACTTTTCAAAATCAACCAAATCAAAAAGAGAGTTACAAATTTGGTTCGGTGCAGCATGTAGATAAAGCGGTACGTAAACAAGCTATTGAACATAATATTGATGTAATAAAACATGGTGTAGCGTTAGATTCAAAATCATTAACCGTTTGGATTGCCGATGGCAGTTGTTTTCCGGGGCAATTAAATTTCAGAAAATCATTTGAAAATACTTTAGAAAGCCTGCAGGAAATTTATGCAGCATTACCAGCCGATTGGAAAATGTTTGTAGAGTACAAAGCATACGAGCCCAATTTTTATTCGATGGCAGTGGGAGATTGGGGGCAATCTTTATTGTATGCAAACAAACTGGGTAACAAAGCTTACACATTGGTTGATTTAGGTCATCATTTGCCCAATGCAAACATTGAGCAAATTGTTTCTTTATTATTGATGGAAGGAAAACTGGGCGGCTTTCATTTTAACGACAGCAAGTATGGCGATGATGATTTAACAGTAGGCAGCATGAAGCCATACCAGTTGTTTTTAATTTTTAACGAACTGGTAGAAGGTATGGATGCAAAAGGAATGAATCATGCAACAGACTTAGGCTGGATGATTGACGCAAGCCACAATGTAAAAGATCCGTTAGAAGATTTGTTGCAATCGGTAGAAGCGATAATGATTGCATACACCCATGCTTTACTTGTTGATAGAAAAAAATTAAATGAGGCACAACAAAATAATGATGTAGTGGCAGCGCAGGAAATTTTACAAAATACTTTTCGTACCGATGTACGTGCTATTGTTGCCGAAGCAAGATTAAGGGCAGGCGCAGCTTTAGATCCATTATCATTTTTTAGAAACGGAAAAATAAGGGCACAATTAATTAAAGACAGAGGAACGAATACAATTGCCACAGGCTTATAAGGTGAATGGGGAATTATTTAGTTAAGGACTTCTATTCTCAACTAATGTCACCCCTTCGGGGTTGGTTCGTTAATTATATAGCAATATCTATATTAATATCATCCCTCCGGGATTTTAAGCCTGAAAGGCTGACATTAATATAGTTGACAAATAAATAAATGCAGTAAAACCCCGAAGGGGTGACATTAGGTAGCGTAGAGTTAGGCTTAACTGAACGGTATTGAAAGGTCAATGGTCAATAGATTCTTAAAGAGTAGAAATTTTCCATTCACCATTGGCCATTCACAACTCACCATTCACAATTGACCATTCACAACAATGAACACAACCCCCGTTATAGCAATATTTGATGTTGGTAAAACCAACAAAAAATTATTTTTGTTTGATGAACATTACCGGATAGTGCATGAAAAAACTTTGCAGTTTACCGAAACAGTGGATGAAGATGGCGACCCCTGCGAAAATTTAGAAGCACTTACGCAATGGGGAAGAGATTCTCTAAAAGAATTAATGGAGTTAAAAGAATTTGAAATTAAGGCATTGAATTTTTCTGCTTATGGGGCCAGCTTTGTACATATTGATGCAGAAGGAAAACCCGTAGCGCCGCTGTACAATTATTTAAAGCCGTTTCCGGAAAATTTAAAGCAAAAATTTTACAAAACTTATGGAGGCGAAATAACCTTTTCAATAATTACTGCATCGCCGGTGCTGGGTAATTTAAACTCCGGTATGCAATTGTACTGGTTAAAAAATAACCAGCCCAAAGTGTTTAAAAAAATTAATTATTCTTTGCACCTGCCGCAATATTTAAGTTATTTAATTACGGCTCAGCCTTACAGTGATATTACCAGTATTGGCTGCCATACCAACCTGTGGAATTTCCCTCAAAATAATTATCATGAGTGGGTATTGCGTGAAGGGATGGAAGAAAAATTAGCGCCCATTTTTTCATCTGCAGATGTGGTGGATGCAAGGGCTTTCTGGAAAGATTTTAAAGTTGGCATTGGATTGCATGATTCTTCAGCCGCATTAATTCCTTACCTGGCCTGTTTTACCGAACCGTTTATTTTAATTTCTACCGGTACCTGGTGCATTACTTTAAATCCGTTTAATAAACATCCGCTAACCGAAAGTGAATTACAGCAGGATTGCCTCTGCTACATGAGTTATAAAGGCGAGCCTGTAAAAGCAAGCCGTTTATTTGCAGGCAACGAGCATGAGATAGAAACAAAAAGACTGGCTCAGCATTTTAATGTGGCACAGGATAATTATAAAAGAGTGGAGTACGATGAAAAAATTATTGCTTCACTAAGCGGAAATAATCCAGAAGTGCCTGCATTAAAATTTGCACAAAGAAATTTAGCAGACTATAAAAATTACAGCAATGCCTATCACCGTTTAATACTGGATATTATGTGGCAGCAACTGGCTTCCACAAAACTGGTTATACAGGATAATAATGTAAACCGCATATTTGTAGATGGGGGCTTTAGTAAAAATTCTGTTTACATGCATTTGCTGGCAGAAGCTTTTCCACAAATGGAAGTGTACGCTGCATCTGTTGCACAGGCTACAGCAGTTGGTGCTGCATTGGCCATACACCAGCACTGGAACACAAAACCTTTACCCGGCGATATTATTGATTTAAAATTTTATGCAAAACCAAGTTTAGTGTGATGAATGTTGGATTATTTATACCCTGTTATGTAAACCAGTTTTATCCGCAAGTTGCTATTGCTACATTAGAATTGCTGGAAAAATTTAATTGTAAAGTGAGTTATCCTTTAAATCAAACCTGCTGCGGCCAACCGATGGCAAACTCCGGGTACGAAAAATTAGCACAGCCCTGCAACGAATTATTTACACAAAATTTTGCGGAGTATGATTATATAGTTTGCCCTTCGGGAAGTTGTACGCTGCATATTAAAGATCATTTGCACAGTAATAAAAATGAAAAAGCATCCACTGCTATACAACATAAAGTTTTTGAGCTAACTGAATTTTTAGTGGATATTTTAAAAGTAGAAAATATAAACGCCACCTTTCCATACAAAGTTGGTGTACACCAGAGCTGCCACGGACAAAGAGGTTTGCACACTGCACAAATGAGTGAACTGGTAGCGGCACCATTTAGTAAGGGAGATTTTTTATTACAACAAGTGAAAGGATTGGAATTAATAAAATTAAACAGAACAGATGAATGCTGTGGCTTTGGCGGAACGTTTTGTGTTGTAGAAGAAGCAGTGAGTGTTAAGATGGGTAAAGACAGAATAACCGACCATGAAAAAAATAATGTAGAAATTATTACCGGTGGCGATATGAGTTGCCTTATGCATTTGGAAGGGATTTTAAAAAGAAAAAAAAGCAATATTCAGATTAAGCATATTGCGGAGATATTGAATAGTTGATTGGTTTATTAGTTGATTGGTTTATTGGTTTATTGGTTTATTGGTTTATTGGTGGGTTAGTGAAAGTTGAAAAGAATTTTAAATTACAAGGTATGCATTTTTGCTCCTTAGGAGCATAAGGTGGGTAGAATGAGTTGTAATGTTTTCAATAAGTCCCGTAGGTCTTATGTATGCAAAAGGTTGTTTAAAAATAAAACTTGGTTCTTGAAATAAGTGAAATTTGAAGTGACAAAAAATCAATCACACTTAAAAACAAGAACCATGAGTAAAGTTAAGCAAGTCAATTTTTCGGGAGAAACAATTTATTGCGGACTTGATGTACATAAAACAAACTGGAAAGTAAACGCAAGAATGAATAATTTGGAAATAGCTGCATTCAGTCAAAACCCAAACCCGGCGGCATTGAAAAAACATTTTGAAACCAATTATCCTGGCGCAGCGCTTAAGGTGGTGTACGAAGCTGGCTTTTGTGGGTTTGGAATACAAAGATCATTGACAGCAATGAACATTGGATGTATAGTAGTGAATGCGGCTGATGTTCCTTCCAGCGATAAAGATCGTAAACGAAAAGATGATAAACGTGATGCCCGTAAATTAAGCATGGAGTTAAGTAAAGAAAATTTGAAAGGGATTTATGTGCCAGACAAACAAATGGAAAATGCCCGGTCCTTAGTAAGGCAGCGGCATCGTTTAGTTCAGGATCAAACCCGTTGCGCTAACCGGATAAAACATTTATTAATGAACCAGGGAATAAATACAGCTGATAAAAAAGAACGGTGGAGTATGCAGTTTATTAAAAAACTACAGCAATTGGAATGTGGGTCAGCAACATTAAAACTTACATTAACTTATGCTGTTGATCAATATTTACAAATAAGAAATATACAAAAAAAGATAACCGGCTCCATACTTGAATTATCAAAACAGGCGTCTTTTGCAGGGATACAAAAGACTTTACAAAGCATTGATGGTATAGGATTGATAAGCGCAATGGTTATTCAAACCGAGATAATGGATATTAACCGTTTTAAAACATTAGATAGCCTTTGTGATTATGCAGGATTTGTACCTGATATTTACAGCAGCAATGATAAAATGATAATACGGGGTATTAGCCCAAGGGCAAATGAATTTTTAAGAGAAACGGTTATAGAAAGCAGTTGGGTGCTGATACGCAAAGACCCGGCAATGCTGATGAAGTATAATGAATACAGAAGCAGGATGAATGCCAATAAGGCCATCATCAGAATAGGCAAACATTTATTATCAAGAATAAGGCATCTGTGGAAAACCGGGGGTGTATATGTAAGAGGAATTGTAGCTTAAGTTGTTTTGCGTTTTTTAAGGCATAAGCTCAGAAGATTTACAATAAAAATGCCAGTCTCGCTGTAAACGAAACCAGCATTGTAAATCTCCGTCGGTCTGGCTATCCCTTGTTGAGTTGCTCGCCAGCAGAGCTCAACGCTGTTTAACACAGACAACCAAAATTATAAAAAAAGATGATTCAGAAATATAAGTTCTTTGGGTGTCCAACCGTTAAGTCGTTCCTGCAGCACTTCGGGTAAAACTGAAGAAGACTGTTCTTGCCGTAGGTTACCGGCACCCATTTTATAAAATTAAAAGAAACCTTGCAGCACCGAATTAAAAAAAATCGGAAGACTGTTAATTGTAGGATGCTTATATATTTTGCAGAATCTTTATAAACTGAAATATGGCTTAACAAGAACTAAAAATATTTATTTTTATGAAGCAACATAATTGCATCATAGTAGGAACGACAGGTGCTTTTAGTAAAACATAATTAAAGCACAATAAAGATATACTGTACAAGAGTGCGACGCCAATGCAGCTGATGAGTGAATTTTCGCCGGGTTCAAAAAAAATAATTTTATGTCTATTACAAATGCCAAACATCCGGAGTTAGCTGCTGCATTCAATAAAGATGCAGACCGTGTAGATTGGCATGACGAAACGCTATGGTGGATACGCCAGAAAAGAGACAAAGCCGCATGGACAATTCCCGAATGGGAGCAGTTAAGAGAAACGGCTTCTGCAATAAAAAATAATGTACTCAGCAATCTGCATAATTATTTAACGGAGTTTGAAGAAAAAGCAACAGCCAATGGTATGATAGTACATTGGGCTGCCGATGCAAAAGAGCATAATGAAATTGTACATTCCATTTTACAGCAAAATAAAGTTAGCCAGATTGTAAAAAGTAAATCGATGCTAACGGAGGAGTGTGGCCTTAATGAATATTTAGCTAAACAAAATATTGATGTTATTGATACCGATTTGGGCGAACGCATTGTGCAATTGGCAGGCGAACATCCCAGCCATATTGTATTGCCCTGCATTCATTGGAAAAAAGAAGAGATAGGTGAGTTGTTTCACCGGCACTTAAATACACCAAAGGGAAATGCAGACCCTCAATTTTTAACCAATGCTGCAAGAATACATTTAAGAGAAAAATTTTTAACCAGAAAAATTGCCATTACCGGTGTAAATTTTGCAGTGGCAGAAACCGGCGAGTTTGTGGTGTGTACCAACGAAGGCAATGCAGATATGGGTGCACATTTAGCAGATGTACATATTGCATGCATGGGCATAGAAAAAATTATTCCGCAAAGAAAACATCTGGGCATTTTTTTACGGTTGCTGGCAAGGAGTGCAACAGGTCAGCCAATAACAACTTACAGCAGCCATTTTAAAAAACCTAACGGTAACCAGCAGCTGCATATTGTTTTGGTTGATAATGGAAGAACGGTTCAATTAGGACGAGAAGATTTTAGAAGTTCCTTAAAATGCATAAGGTGTGCTGCATGTTTTAATACCTGCCCGGTTTACAGAAGAAGCGGAGGCCACAGTTATCACACTGCAATTGCAGGGCCAATAGGTGCAATACTGGCGCCTAATTTAGATATGAAAAAATATGCCGACTTACCTTTTGCCTCTACACTTTGCGGAAGCTGCAGCAATGTTTGCCCGGTAAAAATTGATATACATAATCAATTATACAAATGGCGGCAGGTAATTACTGAAGAAGGTTTTTCTCCTAAAGCAAAAACAGTAGCAATGAAAATTATGGCGGCCACTTTATCTAAACCAGCATTATTTAATATTGCCGGCAAAGCAGGGCGGTGGGTAATAAAACATTTATACCGTTTTTTGTAAACAACAGATTTAACCCCTGGTATAAGCAAAGAGATTTGCCAGCGCCACCCAAACAATCTTTTACAGAATGGTATAAAAAAAACAGGAAATGAGCAACAGGGAAAAAATATTAGCGGCCGTAAAAAATAATCAACCGGTATTGCAGCTTTTGCCCGATTTATCAACTCTTGATGTTATTGAGTACGCTGATAAATTTTTGCAATTTTCAACAGTGCTTACAACAATTGGAGGAACTGTTGTTGAAATAAAAAATACAAATGAAATTATAGAATATGTGAAAACTAATTTCACTGGTAATAAAAATTATATAACAACCCTGCCACAATTAGAAGAATTTAAATTACTTGACGAAAATTTAGATCCCCACACTTTAGAAAATATAGAAGTTGCTATTGTGGCGGCACAATTTGGTGTTGCAGAAAATGGTTCGGTTTGGCTTACAGGTGATGAAATTAAGATAAGAGCATTGCCATTTATTTGTGAGCATTTGGCAGTTTTATTAAACAAAAATGATTTATTAAATAATATGCACGAAGCTTATAATTTAATTGGCAGCGCTAATTATGATTTTGGTGTTTTTATTGCCGGACCTTCAAAAACAGCAGATATAGAACAGTCTTTGGTATTAGGTGCACATGGCCCAAAAACGATGACGGTTTTTGTTGTCTCCTGATTTACCTCCTTTATACAAAAATTCTTTTTTGCAGATATGTGGATAAGGCCTTATTTAATACAATTTTACAGGATGCCACAGGATAGTCATTAATCAATAAAAACTGAATTTGTACACGTAAAACAGCATAGCGAATTACGGCTAAAATAATTGTTGCTGTAATTACTAAAACCAAAGCTAAATACAACCATTTCAAATTAATACTATTTTAGTTTGATAACGATACTCAACTGCTAT
This sequence comes from uncultured Chitinophagaceae bacterium, assembly GCA_963741535.1. Classification (GTDB taxonomy): domain Bacteria; phylum Bacteroidota; class Bacteroidia; order Chitinophagales; family Chitinophagaceae; genus Ferruginibacter. The sequence continues at coordinate 304,579 of CAVUIP010000017.1, read as the reverse complement.
ATGAGAAAAAATATACCTTCTTACGCACACTCAAAACCCTTCAATTGGTTTTGTAATTCCAAAATTCATCCGGATTTATTTGTAATGGTGTAAGGTGATTTTTTTGTATAGCAATATAGTATAAATATTAAATTATTTATTTCAAAGCAGGAATTTATATGCACAAAAAAATTTACCAGTTAGCAGCCATAGTTGTATTTGCTGCATTATTTACTCTCTTGTAAAAAGAAATTTGATGAGTATTATGAGCGGCCTGCAAACCTTGCCGATCCTATTTACAAACAACTGGTTGATAAAGGAAAGTTTACAAATTTTGTATCGCTGATTGATAAGGCAGGATATAAATCAACTTTAGCAGCAGCCGGTTACTGGACAATTTTTGCACCTACCGATTCTGCATTTACAGCCGATACCGAATTTGCTGCGTTTATTAAAGGCCGTGGTTTTAATACCGTGGCAGATGTAGATTCCGCAACAGCTCAAATGGTAGTACAGTATCTTTTAGTTTTTAATGCTTTTGAAAAAGACAGGATCGATGATTACCAATCTAATCTTGGATGGGTACCCAATATTGCATTTAAAAGACGTACTGCATATTACACCGGATTTTACAACGATACAACATCTGCAGGGCTTGCCTTAAAAGCTATTCCTTCTAACAGAAATAATAACGGTACAACTAACAGTTATTATGTATTTGCTGATAATGGCAATAAATACATTCCTTCATTTACCAGTGAGTATTTAGCGGCACAGGGCTTATCGCAAAGCGACTATAACTATCTTTATCCCGGTTCAACTTTCTCTGGCTTTAATGTTGCCAATGCAAAAGTTACACAAAAAGATATTCCTGCAGAGAATGGTGTAATACATATTATTGATAAAGTTGTTACACCTGCAAAAAGCATTGATCAGTATTTACGCAACAAACCCGAGTACAGTGTTTTTAGAAGCATTATAGAAAGATTTATGGTGCTGTTTGTAAAAAATACAGATGCCACAAGAAGATACCAGGTTTTAAATGGCGGTACCGATGATGTATCGGTAAAAGTGTATTCTAATTTACTTGGCCTTTTCTCCCAATAACGAAAACTATTTTAAACTGCAGGATAACGATGGGCAAAGAGACGGCTGGACAATGTTTGTGCCTACCAACGATTCGTTAAATAAATACATTAACACCGTTGTTTTAGCAGCAATACTCAAGTTTAAATGCTTTGCCATTATCTATTATTGCCGATTTATTAAATGCACACATGTGGCAGTCAACAGTATGGCCAAGCAAATTTAATAATACATATAATTTTTTAGGAGAAGCAGCTAAAATGAATACTGCTACAGATATAGTGGATAGAAAAGTTTTAAGTAATGGATTTTTTTATGGCACCAAAAAAGTAAATGAGCCTAATGTGTTTGCTACAGTTTATGGTAAGGCTTATTTAAATCCACGTTATACTTTAATGACAAGGCTGCTGGATATGGAATTAAAAGGCATCATCACCAACCCCATCATGTAAAGTATACTTTGTTTATGATGTCGGATGCTGTGCTTGCGGCTAAGGGATACAGTTATAATTCCGGTTCAAATGGCTGGGGTTTTAGAAATACTTCCGGCACTGTTATAGAAAATGACAGTAACCGCCTTAATTTATTGCGAATGCTTAACAGTTGTGTGGTAGAAACACCCAATAACGAATTGGATAATATTGGTACAACAGGTTTTAGGGGAATCATCGGCACATTTGGTAACGAATTTATAAAGTACGATGGCAACAGAGTGTTTACTGCAGGCAGTATAGAACGTAATGTAACATATTACTATCGACAGTGTTAGAAAAGTATTAAACGGCCAGGTGGTATATTTAAACGACCTGATGTATTTTCCTTATCTGCCCATAGCAAAAAACATAGAAATTTTAGGTACACCTGCGGCATCAGAGTTTAATTATTTCTGGAATTATTTAAGAAATTCTACATTATATAATGCCACTACTTTTGAAATAACAGGATTGGCAGCAGGCTCTTTCTATACTTTTTTTATTCCTAACAGAGCATCAATGATACAGGCCATTAATGCTGGCTTATTACCCGGTACAGCAGGCGTACCCAACTTTACACCCACATTAACTGCGGATAAAGTAAAAGTTGAAAATTTTATTTTGTACCATATCCTGGATAAACGAACTGTTATTGCTAATGGAATTGATATCGGCTCTTTTCCTTCATTATTAAGAAATGTGGCAGGGGACCCAGTAACATTTTCTATTCTTTATCCCGGAGGAATTTTTGAAGTGGGTGATGGGTTTAACCGTAAAGCAAGATTAGTAACGGCATTAAGTAATAATTTATCTAACAGAACAGTATTACACCTGGTAGATAATTATTTAAGATATTAAGGAACAGGTTAAAAGAAATTAAATTTTAAAAGCTTTAATCTCCTTTGGAAGACAGGCACATAAAAGTAATTGTATAATGAAAGTAGTAATTACAAAAATCAGTTTTCTGTTGTTTGCAATACTGTTTGCCAATGCAGTATTTGCACAAACTACCACAGTGCAGGGCAAAATTACCGGCGCAAATAAACAGCCCATCGATCATGTAACTGTTGCCGAAGTTGATGCAGATGGCAGAACCATACGTGCAGTAAAAACAGATGTGGAAGGAAATTTTGTAATAAAGATTTCCAATACAAAAAATAAATTATCCATCAGCCATATCAGTTTCCGTTCGCAGGTTGTATCGGTAAATACCCGTGCTACTTTTAATATTACCATGGAAAGTAACAGCAGGGATTTAGGCGATGTGGTAGTAGTATCACAAAGAAAAATTGATAATGGCAATGTGTCCAGTTCCGGAAAGGGAGTTAACAACCGCACAGTCACATATAGCGCTAAAGAACTGGAAGAAATGCAGGCGGCATCAATTGATCAGGCATTACAGGGAAGATTGCCCGGTGTTGATATTACAGCCAATTCAGGTGATCCGGGTGCAGGCATGCAAATACGCATCAGGGGAACATCTTCTATTAATTCCTCTAACGATCCTTTAATTGTTGTTGATGGTATGCCTTACGAAACAGCCATACCATCCGATTTTAATTTTGGCGCAGCGGATGAACTGGGTTATGCAAGCTTATTAAATATTGCACCTACCGATATAAGGGATATTACCATTTTAAAAGATGCAGCCGCAACCGCCATATGGGGTTCAAGTGCTGCAAGCGGTGTAGTGGTTATAACAACAAAAAGAGGGGCTATAGGTAAACCATCTTTTACTTACACCAATAAAACTTCTGTAACCAAACAGCCCGATGCAATACCAATGCTTTAGCGGCGATCAATACTCTACTTTAGTACCGGAAGCATTATATGAATGCAACCGGTACACCTTTAAATACACAAAACGTAAAAGAATTTCAATACGATCCCAACGATCCTTACTGGTATAATAATTACAGCAAAAATACCGACTGGATAAAAGCAATTACACAAACAGGCTTTACACAGGATCATAATATTTCAATGACAGGTGGTGGAGAAAAAGCAAGGTATTATGCATCGCTTGGTTATCTTAAATCAAAAAGGTACTACTATCGGTACTTATTTAAACCGTATCAGTACCCGTATCAATTTAGATTATATCGTTTCTGAACGCATCCGCTTTAAGTCTGATTTTTCTTATTCTTATACAGATAACAACAGGAATTTTGCAACCAATATAAGTGATTTGGCTTACCGTAAAATGCCTAACATGAGCATTTATGAGTACGATGAATTTGGAAATTTATCAGGCAATTATTTTTCACCTGCCAATAATATACAGGGCCAGTACTTTGGTGTTAACACAGCAGTGGCGAAGTATTGCGGAACCATCAATCCTGTTGCCATTGCAAAAGATGCAAAGAATAATATTATCAGCCAGCGGGTAACACCGCATTTTAATTTGCAGTACGAAATTTTAAAGAAAGTGTTGATGGCAACTTTTGATGTACAGTTTGATATCAACAATAATAAAAACAACAGCTTTTTACCACAAACTGCAACCGGCAGGCCATGGACAGAACCTTCTGTTAACAGGGCTTACGATGGTGATATTGATGTTTTTAATGTGCAGTCAAAAACCAATTTGGTTTATACACCCAAATTTTAAAAATGAAAAACATAAGCTGATAAGTTTTTTTCATTAAGCACTTACGATAATAAATATGTATCGCAGGAAATATTGACTTCCAATACTGCATCTTCAGTGTTGCAGGATCCTTCAGCACCATCACGTACACATAAACAGCGAATCAAGATTAATATCGCGTATGCCGGCCAAACACGTAGTATGGGTGCATTGGTAAATGCACAATACAGTTTTAAAGACAAATACATTTTTAATGCTGGTGTACGGGCAGATGGCAACTCAAGATTTGGACCCGAAAACAGGTATGGTGTATTTCCTTCTGCATCGGTACGCTGGAGGATTTCGGATGAAAAATTTATGAAACGTTTTGAAAAAAGTATTGATGATTTAAGTTTCAGGGCAAGTTATGGTCAATCGGGTAATGCTCCACGCAGAGATTACAGTTACATCAATACCTACAACACTTTTAGCTGGAGTTATTTGGGGCAGGCGGGTGTTTATCCTGCAAGTATGCAGTTATCCAATTTAAAATGGGAAACCATTGTGGGGCAAAATGCCGGTATTAATTTAAGTATGTTTAAAAGACGCATTACTGCTGATGCTGAATTTTATGTAAACCGTACAAAACAAATGTATTTCCCCGGCCTGCAAATTTCTTCCATAAACGGGTTTAGTAATGTAGATATGAATGTGGGCACAATGGATAACCAGGGTTTTGAGTTAGGCCTTGGCGTTACACCGATATAAAACAAAAAAATGGCAGTTAGATTTTAATTTTAACATTGCCCGTAACATAAATATGATTCGTGAAATATCAGATTTATATCCAAGGGATAAAGGTAATATTGAAAGAAACGGGGAATACAAAACCTACTTACAGGTTAATAATCCTTTTGGTTCTTTTTACGGATTTAAATACAAAGGTGTTTATAAAGATCTGCAATCCACTATTGCTACCGATGCCAAAGGAGAAAACATAATTGGGCCAACAGGGCAAACTATATTTATGAAATTTAATTATCCAAGTATTGGTTATACTTTTCAACCAGGCGATGCCATGTATGAAGATATAAACCACGATGGAAATATTAATTACCAGGATATTGTTTACCTCGGTAACAGCATACCTAAATTTACAGGTGGTTTTGGTTCATCAGTTACTTTTAAAGGCCAATGGAAATTTACCGCATTCTTTAATTACAGGTATAAAGTTGATTTGGTAAACGGTACTAAAATTAATACCACCAACATGTATGGTTTCGATAACCAAAGTACGGCTACATTAAGAAGGTGGAGAAAAGATGGAGATATTACTGATATGCCACGGGCAATTTACCGTACCAGGGTTATAACTGGCTCGGCAGCGACAGGTATGTGGAAGATGCATCGTTCCTGCGTTTTAGAACTGCCACTGTAAGATACACTGCTTCTAAAAAATTAGTACAAAAACTAAAAATTAAAAACCTGAGTGGTTATTTAACTGTAGAAAATTTATTTACCTGGACGAATTATACAGGCCAGGATCCGGAAGCAAGCGTAAGGGGAAGCGATCCCTTCCGTGTGGCAGTTGATTATTCTTATACACCACCTGTAAAAACTTTTACAATTGGTGTAACCGCAAGTTTTTAAAATAATTTAAAAGAAATAAAATGTTTAAAAAAACAATTTTGAAATTATTGATGGTAGTGTTGCTTGTGCCATTTTTATCCTGTAAAAAATGGTTAGACCTGCAGCCGCAGGATGGGTTAACCGGAGCAGAATTCTGGAAAACAAAAGAGCAGGTACAGGCTTCCGTTACGGGATGCTATGCATCACTCACAGGTTCTGCCACAGGGCAAAGAAATGCTGCCGAATCATTTTTTTTGTGGGGAGAATTAAGGGCAGATATGGTAACAAGTACACTGGGTACTACGCCTGAACAAATTGATGTGATTAATGTAAATATTTTACCTGCCAATTCTATTGCCAACTGGCGTGGTATTTACGAAACTATAAATTATTGCAATACAGTTATTGATTTGGCGCCGGGAGTTTTAACACAAGATGCAACATTTACACAGGCCGCTTTAGATAAATCAATTGCCGAAGTAAAAGCTATAAGGGCTTTAATGTATTTTTATCTGGTACGCACTTTCGACCAGGTGCCGCTGAAATTAAAAGCTACTTCAAGCGATAAAGATATTGTTTCACTTCCCAAAAGCTCCCAGGCAGATGTGCTTGCACAAGTGTTGAAAGATTTAAGCGAAGCAGAAACTTTTGCAGTAACTGATTATGGCGACAGGGCATCTAACAAAGGAAGAATTACTAAAGCTACTATAAATGCAATACAGGCTGATGTGTACCTGTGGCTGGAAAAATATCCCGAGTGCGTGGCAGCCTGCAATAAAATTATTAATACAAATTCTTTTGGATTAGTAAACGGCAGCGATGCTAATATCTGGTATCAAACTTTATATGTAAACGGAAACAGTAACGAAAGTCTTTTTGAATTGCAGTTTGATCAGCAAAAATTAAATCCGTTTTATCCAATTTTTAATACAGTTGGAAGAAGATTTTTGGCAAGTTCAATTGTAATGGATGAAATATATACAGTTGATTTTTTGGATCCCTTAAAATTTGATATACGTGCCGATGGCGCAGCAGTTAGGGCAACCGACCAGGTTATATGGAAATATATTGGCTTAAATAATTCCGGGGCCGGTAGTGCTACCCGTGCACAGGAAGAATCCTATGCTCACTGGATCATGTACCGCTATGCAGATGTTTTATTGATGAAAGCAGAAGCACAAAACCAATTAGGCAATGGCCAGGAAGCAATAGATGCTGTTAATTTTATAAGGGCCAGGGCCAGGGCTTTAGTAGCCACTGCTGCAAACCCTGCACCAACTGATAAAGTAGCCATTGCAGATTATATTTTAAGAGAAAGAGCAAGGGAGTTTGCTTTTGAAGGCAAACGCTGGTTTGATCTTTTAAGAAATGCACGTAGAAATAATTATCAGCGGTTAGATATTTTACTTGATGTAGTTGCCGGTACAGTACCGCCTAACCGTCAGCAATCGGCGATAGCAAAATTCAAAGATAAAAATTGTCATTACCTGCCCATTTTTTCTTACGAATTAACTACAAATAAATCTTTAGTACAAAATCCTTTTTATAAATAAATTGTTTTTTAATAAAATAAAATAAAGCGTATGAAAAAATATTTAAGCATTCCGGTTGCAGCAATAGTTGGCCTGCTTATAATTTTTTACACAGGAAGTTGTAAAAAAATAAAATTGGCAGAAGGCACTACCACCGATCTTAATATTTATGGGTATATAAAAGCCAATCCTGATAAATATGCTTCTATTACTGCAATAGTAGATAAATCAGGGTATGCAGGTTTTTTAAATGCTTATGGATCGTACACCATGTTTGTACCAACCGACAATGCAGTTAAAATTTATTTAACTGAAATAAATAAAACATTAACTGCTTTAACAGAAGCAGAAGCACAGGGTATTGTAAAAATTCATTTACTGGAAGATACTTTAACCACGGCATCATTTAAAGATGGTAAACTGCCTACCATAACTATGTACGGCCAGTTTCTTGTAACAGGTGTGGTAAATAACGGCGGGGTTTCTACCATTTTGGTAAACAGGCAGGGTACAATTACTGATGGCAAATATTAAAACTGGTAATGGCTTAATTCATCAAATAGATAAGGTATTAAAACCTGCATCCAAAACTGTTGCTGAATTAATTTCTGCCGATACAAGGTTTTCAATTTTCAGACAGGCACTGCAGGCTACCGGTTACTACGATACTATAAATACAATCAACAGTACCGATCCAAAATTAAGAAGATGGTTTACTGTTTTAGCAGAAACCAACCAGGCATTACTGGATTCGGGTATTGCAAGCTTTGCAGCATTAAGAGCAAAATATTCAAATACCGGTAATCCATTAAATCCATTAGACAGTTTAAATATTTATGTAAAATACCACATCATCCCCGATCCAAGATATCTTGCAGATATTGTTTCTGCAAGCTCTCATCCTACATTGGCACCATTAGAAGTTTTAGCTTCAAAATTAGACGATGTAAGAATTTTAATAAACGAACTTACTTTTAATGGCATACTGAAAAAGGAGTGGAGTTGGAAAGGGCAACAAGCGATTTATCCGCAACTACAGGTGTACTGCATACCGCACTGGCACATTTTGCACCAAAAATCCGTCAGCCATCAGCAGTGTATTGGGATGTGGCAGATTTTCCGGAAGTAAGAAAATTACCTGCAGTTTTCAGAAGGGCTAATTTCAATTTTGCTTTTGGTGCAGTTAAAGACATGACATGGAACAATCCTGTTAATGTTATGGAATACGTTTATACCACATCAACTTCTATTAATGTGTTTTGGGGCGATTATTTAAATGTACCCATGGGAAATACTTCACGTCATAACTGGATAGAATTTAAAACACCCATCATTATTAAAGGAAGATATAAAGTATGGGTTTGTTACAGAGCTGCTAAGGGTTCGGGTACGGTAGGTTTACCGGGCGGCAGTAACATGCCGGTGCAGGTAGAGTATGATGGTGTTAGTTTATCAAGACCATTTAATTTTTGTGAACAACGCCCTAACTTAACCGACGGGGAATTAGAAGCATTAGGCTGGAAAAAATATTCTACCGCCGCTACACAATTTATGACAGGTAAATTTTTAGGTATAATTGATGTAACTACTACCGACAGGCATAAAATTACATTTCGTTCACTGCCTGCAGCCGGTACCGGAAACCCATCTGATTTTCTTGACATGATACATTTTATTCCCATCAATCAAAATCAGTATTTACCAAGATTTGCCTCTGACGGCTCTTTGCAATTTTTTTAAAATGATAAATAAAAACAGGTAACAAAATAATTAGTGATGGATAATAAAAAATATTTTACTGGTATACTTTTGTTTTTTACACTTGTAATTTCAGGTTGTAATAAATGGAAAGATCATACAGAAGTAGTGCAACAGGATTTATCGCAGAATCTTTTGCAGGCAATTTCTTCCAATCCGGATGTAAGTAAATTCAGGGAGTATGTTGGCCTTGCCGGTTTAGATTCTACATTGCAGGCATCTAAAACATTTACCGTTTGGGCACCAACCAATACTGCATTGCAAACTATCGATCCTGCAGTGGTGGCCGATAAAGTAAAACTTAAAGCATTTATCTTAAATCATATTTCTAATCAGTTATATTTTGTAAGAGATGTGAATACAACAGTACGTATTCAAATGCTTGGGTGGTAAATACAATAATTTTAATACTGTAAAATTTGATGAAGCCGGCCTTGCAACAACAGATAAATATGTAAGTAACGGTGTACTGCACACTATTAAAGCAATGGTGCCGCCGGTACAAAATATCTGGGAGTTTATAAATTCCACTACGGCACAGTATGCACAAAATGCTTATGTAGCATCATTAAATTTTAATGGCTTCGACCCTGCAACTGCAATTATTGACAGTATAAGTGTAATTACAGGACAGCCCGTTTACCGCCCCGGCACCGGCATTGTGCAAAGAAATACTTACAACGACAGGGTGTACGATTTAAAAAGAGAAGATAAACAATACACTTATTTTGTAATGCAGAATGCCAATTTTGTAGTGGAGGCTGATTCATTAAAAAATTATTTTACCACTGGCGTAACAAGCACTAACGACAGTTTAACAAGATGGAATGTGGTTAAAGACCTGGCTTATGAAGCTGCTTATCAAAACCCATTTGCAATACCTCAGCCATTGGTTTCAAAATTTGGTGTAAGCGTTCCTGTTAACAATGCATTTGTGGTGGATGTAAAAAGAATGAGTAATGGATATGTGTATATTATGAGCAAATTAGATGTGCCTACAGTAAATAAATTTCTACCGGTAATTATCGAAGGAGAATTCCCTTCGGGCTTTTTACAAAACGATAAAACTGGCAACACCAATTATCGTGTTCGCTTAAATCCTGCAACTGGTTTAAATTTTTCTGATATCGTAGTTAGTGGCCATGGGGTAACAACCTTTTATGCTTTTTACAGAAGAACGGAAACCCCATCAATAAGGTACCAGGTGTATGCAAAAGCTACCAACGATTTTCAGACTGCGGCATTCAGCCAGACAATTACAGCCTGGAATGTGGCGGGTAATGTATTTACTTTACAGGGTACACTGCCATATCCAGTTCCATTATTTACAGCAACAGGGGCTTACAACGAAGTAAATTTGGGAACTGTAACCAATACAAAATATGGCACTTTAGACTGGAGGTTAACAGCTATTACCACTGGCCCGTTTACACTGGATTATTTACGCTTAGTGCCAATACCATAAAATTTCTTTATCAAAGTTTATCATTCTATTATCATGCATATTTTTAAAAAATTAATTTTACTAACTGTTTCAATGGCTGCTTTTATTTTTGTGCATGCACAAAAATTTAAAAAGCAAGTTGCTGCACAGGAGTTTACCGTAACAGGAACAGTGGTGAATGCTGCAACGCAAAAACCAATACGGGGTATAAGGTTAACGTATAAAACTTTTGCTGCATCACTTACTGACAGTGCTGGTAATTTTTCAATTAAACTTCCTGATGGGGAAGCTAATTTGTTGTTGGAAGGAGAGGGTTATCAATCTAAAGAAGTTGCAGTAAAAGGATTAAGTACATTAAAAATTCTTATGTACGAAGATGGTTTTTCCTCCGCTGCCGATGAAGTTGTTTTACCCACAGGCAATGTTACTAAAACACTAACGCCTTATGCTGTAGCAGGCGTTAATGTTACAGATGGATGGAACAGGTATAACGAAACACCTGATGCATATTTACAGGGAAAAGTTGCAGGCCTGCATGTAATACGCCGCAGCGGTACGCAAAATATTGGTGCAGCATTATTTTTAAGGGGCATTAATTCTTTGTATGCCACCAATCAGCCATTAATAATTGTGGATGGCATTATTTTTAATAACAGCAATGCTGGCGGTTCAATAATTTCTAATAATTACAGCAATCCTCTATCTACAATTGATGTAAGGGATATTGATAATCTTACAGTACTTAAAGATGCATCTTCTATTTATGGTACCAAAGGTGCAAACGGCGCAATAATAATCACTACTATCAGGGCAAAACAATTGGGAACTAAAATTGATTTTGCTGCTTACGGCGGCTACAATGCTGTTCCAAAAAATTTACCTGTAATGAATGCTGCTGATTACAGGACATATCTTTCTGAAATTTTGAAAACAAAAGGCATGAGTGATGCAGAAATTCAAAGCCAGCCTTATATGAATGACGATCCATCCAGCTCAAACTATTATGCTTATCACAATAAAACTAACTGGCAGGATCTGGTGATGAAAAAAGCATACACCCAAAATGTTTATTTAAAAGTTACCGGCGGCGATAATATTGCCAGGTATGCTATTTCGTTAGGCTTTTTAAATAACGGAGGCATTACAAAAAACACTGATGTTTCCAAATATAATATGCGGTTTAACGGCGACCTTAATTTAAGCCGCCGCATGACAGCAACTACCAATTTAGCATTTACTTTTTCTGAGCAAAATGTAAGAGATCAGGGTAATGCTGCAAAAACAAACCCGCTGTTTTTAGCATTGGTTAAAGCACCTTTTTTGCGTACCAACGATGTATCTGCATCAGGTGTTGAATCGCCAACACTTACAGACAGGGATACACTAAATATAAGTAACCCTGTGGTAATTACAGATAAAGGTGTGGGCTTAAATAAAGCGTACCGTTTTTTTGGTTCAATTGGATTTAATTACGAAATAAATAAGCAGTTAAAATTATCAACTACCATCGGTATTATTTACAACAAAGTTCGTGAAAACTTTTTTATACCACGTAAAGGGGTAACGCCTGATTCACTTCCCACTTCGGTTGCTTTTAACAGGCTGGGTACACAGGTTACTTCACTTTTTTCTTTGTATAATGATACCCGGTTAACTTTTGTTGCAAGTTCAAAAAAAATACATTCCTTTTCTGCAATTGCAGGAGTAAGGTATTTAAAAGATAAAACAGAGCAGGATTTGGGATTAGGTTATAACTCGGCCATTGATGAACTGGTGAGTGTGGGCAATGGTGTAAATGCTTTAAGAAGAATTGGTGGCGATATCGGAGAGGCCAAATGGTTCAGCACTTATTTTAATGCTGATTATTCTTACAAGGATAAATATCTTTTATCGGCCAATGTGTCAATGGATGGCTCAAGCCGCTTTGGAGATCATGTTCCAAAAGGATTGGACCTTACCTCTAAAGTTTTATCAATTCTTCCTTCAATTGCAGGTGCATGGCTTATATCTTCGGAAAAAGTTATGGCAGAAAGTAAAATTGATTTATTAAAACTGAGGGCTTCGTACGGTTTATCGGGTAATGATGATATTGGTAATTATACCGCACAGCAAACTTACGCTTCTCAAAATCTTTTAGGTATGCAGGGGTTGGTACGCAGCGGTCTTGCAAATAACCAACTGCAGTGGGAAGAAGTTAAAAAATTAAATGTTGGTGTTGATGTTGCGGTAATGAATGAAAGGTTACAGTTTAGTATAGACGTATATAAAAATAAAACTGACAAATTAATTGTTTACGAACCCACACCAACAGCCAGTGGTTTTGATTATGTTGTAACTAACAGCGGCGGATTAAAAACTACAGGATACGAAATAGCTGCAACAGCAAGAATAATTAATAAAAAGGATTTTAACTGGGATGCAGGATTTAATTTGGGTAAATATGTTTCATCAGTAACAAAATTACCCACCGATAAAATTGTTACTTCATTTGGTGGCGCAACTTATATAACACAGGTTAATGGTTCGCCCAATGAATTTTATGGCCACAGGGCAAATGGTGTATATGTTTCCGATGCTGTGGCTGCAGCGGAAGGGTTAAGTATAAAAAAAGCTGATGGAACTTTACTGCCATTTAAAGGCGGAGATATGAGGTTTGCTGATTTAAATGGCGATAAAATAATTGATGATAACGACAGAACAGGATTAGGAAATCCCAATCCGAATTTTTACGGATCATTCTTTGATAAATTTTCTTACAAAAGATTTTCTTTAAATACGGTGTTTACTTTTTCAACCGGTAACGAAATTTTTAATTACACCCGTGCACAGTTAGAAGGTATGAACAATGCCTACAATCAAACTGAAAATGTATTAAACAGGTGGAGAACAAACGGACAGGTTACCAATACACCCAAAGCAGCCTGGGGCGACCCTATGGGCAACAGCCGTTTCAGCAGCCGTTGGATAGAAGATGGGTCTTACCTGCGCTTAAGAGTAGTAACGCTTTCGTATGATGTACCTTTTAAAAATGGCTTTTTTAAGTATGCAACATTTTATGCAACCGGCAATAACTTAATTACACTAACCAATTACAAAGGATACGATCCTGAGTTTAGTGCAACAGAAAGTATATTTGGCCAGGGTGTTGATAATACTTTAGAACCACAGTTTAGATCTGTTCAGCTTGGGTTCAGGTTAGGGTTATAAAAATAATTCAGTTAAAAATATTTTAAAGATGAAAGGCAGTAATAAAATAAAATTTACTTTTTTAGCAGGCATTATTGTATTGGCAATTTCTTCCTGTAAAAAAATGATTGATGCAGAACCTGAAACAACTGTAGGTGCAGCTAACAGGTACCGCAATGTTTTTGATGCCGATGCTGCAGTAATTGGCGTGTATGGTAAAGTAATGAAGCTGGCAAAACCCTATTTGCTGCTGAACGAACTGCGTGGCGATTTGATGGACATTACAACTAACGCCGATGCTAACCTGCGTCAGCTAAGTGAACATACTGCAACAGTAAGTAATCCTTACGCAGATCCGCAGCCATTTTACGAAGTAATAGTAAACTGTAACGATGTACTGGCCAATTTTAAGAGTATGTATGCGGCAAGTAAACTAAAACAGGAAGAGTTTAATCAGCGCTATTCCGATGTAGGCGCAATACGCAGCTGGGTGTATTTACAGTTGGGCATACACTACGGTAACATACCTTATGTAACCAATCCTGTGGTACAGGTAAATGATTTAAAAATAACTGCAAATTTCCCCATGTTATCATTGCCTGTTTTAATTGATTCACTAACAGCATTTACAGAAACCTTACCTTATACCGAAGATTACCCAACGGGTACAACATTGCTTACTACCGTTGATGGTTACAGCACACAAAAATTTTTCATCAATAAAAATATTTTATTAGGCGATTTGTATTTGTGGAAAGGCCAGTACGATAAAGCCGCCGACCGTTATAAAAGGGTGATGGATATTTTTGGCCCTGCCAGTACTGGTGTTGGAGAACAATTTTTTAATCAGTACCGCATTTCCAGTTTTTCAAATTCAAGTATTACTTATGCAAGAATTTTAGATTTCAACTCTTTAACCTACACTCCGGGCTGGCGCTATTTGTTTGAAAGGCCGCAGGGGGATAATGAATTTAACTGGGAAATGATTTGGAGTTTACCGTTCGATAGAAATTTTGCTCCCGAAAATCCGTTTATAGATTTATTTTCTCCAAATGGGGGAAGCTATTTGGTACAACCTGCGCAACAGGCCATTGATAACTGGAACAGTCAAAGACAGGTATATGTGTTCACCGCTGCAACTGTTACGGCAGGAGAAGTGCTACGGGATAATTTTCCTTTTGATTCAAGAGGCACTTTAACTTACCGCATTATAAATGGTAAGCCGGTAATTATGAAATACCTGTTTAATTATCTCGGTACAAATAATTTACCCATCAATGCTTTTAGCAAACCCGGCAAATGGTTTTTAACCAGGGCTGCAACTTTGCATTTACATTATGCAGAAGCGGCTAACCGGGCTGGTAAGCACAGGTTAGCTTATGCATTGGTAAACAAAGGTATTAATTATACTTACGATCCTTTTCCCGGTAACGCAGTATCTGCAAACCGTGATGTTACCAATTACCACCAAACATTTTTACCCTGGCCTTACGATTTTGATGCAAGGGGCGGACAGGCACCAGCCTATAGAAATACATGGTACAGAAATATAGGTATAAGAGGAAGAGCAGCATTAAAACCGGTAACATTACCCACAACTGATAGTGTAACCAACGTAGAAAATATGATTATTGCCGAAGATGGATTAGAGTTAGCATACGAAGGGCAGCGCTGGGGCGATTTATTAAGAGTAGCTATCCGCCAAAACAATCCTGCATTTATTGCCGATAAAGTGTATGACAAATTACGCAAGTCTGGCTTATCTGCTGCTGCGGCAAATGCAGCAAGAACAAAACTGATGAATAAAGATTGGTTTTTACCTTTTAAATTTAATTAAAAACAATTTATTTCTCAAGGTGTGTTTTTAAAACAAACACTTTACAATATCGCTATTAATATTTGATTCAAAAACCTGGTAGAATTATCAATGTGTTGTAATAACATACAGGATAGTGCAGGACGATAAAAATGCCCTTTTTTATAATTTAGTATTGCATAGTTATTTTTTATGCACCAATAACATGGAGTGTTGAAGCATGTTATTGCCGCAAACGATTGCACAGTTTTATTTTATACCCACAAACCAAAACAGTAATTTTATTTTTTATTTTTTATTTATTTAAAAAATATGTACTGCTATTTTTAACTCAATTAACGAATGCTATTATGAACAAAAAACTGCTAAGTAAGAATTGTATAATTCTGCTTCTTTTCTTAATTTCTTCTTTCACCGTTAAAGCGCAAAATTTTTCAGTATCCGGTACAGTAACCGATGATGCAGGTAAAGCTTTAGAAGGCGCAACCGTGCTGGAAAAAGGTACAAAAAATTCGGCTGTTACCAGCCAGGGCGGAACATTCACTTTAAATGTTTCATCAGGTAAAGCAAAACTTGTAATTAGTTTTGTAGGGCACGAGCTGCAGGAAATTGCTGTAAACAATCAATCGCAATTATCAGTGTCATTAAAATCTGCAAACGAAAACTTAACTGATGTAGTAGTAATTGGTTACGCAACAGTAAAAAAGAAAGATGTAACTGGCTCTGTTGCCGGTATCAACCAAAAAGACATCCGCAGCCGCCCTGTAGATAATGCTTTACAAGCTATGCAAGGTAAAGTTGCTGGGGTTGATATTACTTCAAATGAACGACCAGGAACTGTAGGTGCAATCAATATTAGAGGAGTACGTTCTTTAACGGCTTCAAATACGCCTTTATTTGTAGTAGATGGTATACCTCTTACTACAGGTGGTATTGATTATATTAACCCAAATGATATTGAATCTATTGATGTATTAAAAGATGCTTCTGCTACTGCAATATTTGGTTCAAGAGGTGCAAATGGTGTAGTAATTGTTACTACAAAACAAGGGAAAATCTGGTAAAATGCAATTGAATTATTACAGCAGTGTTTCTACCGAAAAAATAGTGGATTGGGCACCTATAATGAGTGCTTCTGAGTACATAGATTATCGACGTTGGGCAATATATTATAGTAACACCACTAACAGACCAAGAGGTGATGCGCCTACAATTGCTAACGATAGAGATATATTTCTTGCAACTGCAGACCCGGATAGCTGGAAAAATATTGAAAAAGGATGGGCAGGAGGTACTTGGAATGGTGCAGCTGTAGGTAATACCGATTGGACTGGATTGGTTTCCCGTACAGGTATAACAACCGACCAAACCCTTAGTGTTAGTGGTGGTTCAGCTAAAATTAAATCTTATGCTAGCTTTGGGTATTTAAAAAATAATGGTACTTCTGAAGGTCAAAAATTTACTCGTTTTTCAGGCAAAGCTAGTGTGGATATTCAAGCTACGGATTGGTTTAATATGGGTTTAAATATGAATTTAACACATAGTACACAAGAATTTGGACAATCCAGTACAATCATAGGTTCATTTATTGGTACACCACAAAACAGCATTTACGGGTCGGCTAGAAGTTTGTTTAAGTGGGCAGTACCTTATGATGCTAATGGTGGTAGAATATTAACACCTGGAGGCGATGTTGCAATTAAATCTATTATAGACGAAGAAAAATATACACAAGACCAACGGACTACTTTAAGAGCTTTTGGTAGTTTATATGCTCAAATGGATTTTGGTAAAATCCATCCTGTTTTAAAAGGATTACGTTACCGTTTTAATTTTGGTCCTGATTTTTCTAATTTCAAAAATGGAATATATATTGATGGTTTATCTGCTGCAAGTAGCGGAATAAACGGAGCATCTTTACAAGAGTCAGAAGTTGGATCATGGACTCTTGATAATCTTTTGTACTATGATAAAGCAATTAAAAATCATAGTTTCGGAATAACTTTATTGCAAAGTGCTACTAAATATGTTGCCAATCCTGTGCATACAGTAAGAGGTACTGGAATACCTTTTGCAAGTCAAAAATGGAATGCGTTAAATTCAAGTACGTTACCTGCTGCCAATTTAACTATTACTCAAAATGCTGATTTAACCGAAAGACAATTAGCAAGTTATATGGCCCGTTTAAATTATAGCTATAATGATAAATATTTATTAACTGTTTCTGTTCGTTCTGATGGTGCTTCTCAGTTATTTGATGATGGAAGTAAATTCTCCTTATTTCCAAGTGCAGCTTTAGCATGGCGTATTAACAAAGAAAGTTTTATGCAAAATGCAAATTGGATTAACGATTTAAAACTTCGTGTAGGCGCTGGTGTAACAGGTAATTCAGCTATTGATGCCTATGCAACCAAAGGAAGAACGTTAGCGAATTTTTATCCATTCGGCAATTCGTTAAGTTTGGCTTCTACTCCTTCTACAACGTTAGCTAACCAAGCTTTGGATTGGGAAAAAACAACCCAATTTAATGCGGGGGTAGATTTTTCAATATTAAAAAGTAGAATTTCAGGTGCTATTGATGTGTACTCTTCGCAAACTAAAGATTTATTAATGGCTCGTCAAATACCAAGTGTAAATGGTTATGTAACTACTTTCCAAAATGTCGGTGAAACTGCCAATAAAGGGTTTGACATTAGCATTAATACTATCAATATGAGAAATAAAAATTTCCAATGGAATACTACATTTAACGTTTCTTGGCAAAAAGATAAAATTTTGACTTTGTCCAATGGTGCACAAGATGATATCGTGAACAACTGGTTTATAGGGCAGCCAATTGGAGCTATTTATGGTTTTGCTTCAAGTGGAATATGGCAATATGCCGATACTGCCAATATGCGTAAATTTGCTGCTAATGGTAATAATTTTACTGTAGGTCAAGCTAGACCATCTGATTTAAATGGTGATAATAAAATAGATGCAAATAACGACCGTAAATATATAGGAAATACCAGGCCTCGTTGGGTTGTAGGAGTTACTAATGGGTTTACTTATAAAAATATTGAACTTTCCTTTTTTGTTTATGGGCGTTTACAATATTTAGTTAATACAGGTGGAGAAGGTCTTACAGCCCGTGCTAATAACCGACAAGTAAATTATTGGACAGAAAACAACCAAAATGCCGAATACCAAAAACCTTTTTACTCTGTAGGTGGTGGTGATGCATATGCACCTGTTTTAGGGTATAAAAAAGGTTCTTTCATGAAAATAAGAAATATTTCTGCTTCATATACTTTTAACAGTAATGTATTAAAAAGATTACATATGAGTAGTTTACGTGCCTATGTACAAGCTACAAACCCTGGAATGTTGTTTTCTCAAATTGATTTCCTTGATATGGATGTTAACAATAATATTTCCAATAGAGGGTATACACTTGGTTTAAACGTAGGTTTTTAATTGATAAAAAATAATACAATGAAAAATAAAATAATAAAATTAAGTTTAGCGGTAGCGGTTATTTTTACTACAGCTATTTCATGCAAAAAATCGTTTTTAGATGAAAATCTTTCTACGGTTAGAGATTTAGAATTCTATAAAACAGATGCCGGTATTCAGCAATTAGTTGTCGGGGCTTACAATCAGGTATTTGCATCACCATTTGGTGGCGAAATGTCCTTTTCTGCAATGTCATCTGGTACCGATGAGTTTCGTGTAGGTGGTGACCCATCTAACGGTATGTGGAATAGTTATGGTAACACATTTGGCTCATTCATAACACCAAATAATGGAAATACTATTGCAGCAAATAATCAATGGGATAATTTGTATATTGGTATTGGCCAAGCAAACACTATAATTGAAAATTCGAAAGCTAGTGCTAGTACTGCTGATGCTATTAAAAAAACTGCTTTAGGGGAAGGCTATTTTTTACGTGCCTATAATTATTTACGATTAGTAAATCAATATGGTGCAGCACCTTTAAAAACAATTCCTAGTGATCCAAGTAAACCTGCTGAATTAGAATATACACGTCAAACCCCTAAAGAAATTTACGATGTTATTATTGCTGATTTTCAACAAGCATTTAATTTATTAACTAATACAGGCGGCCCAGCAAGAATTACCAAAGATGCTGCGGCACATTTTCTTGCTAAAGCATACCTAAGCCGTGCTAGTGAAATTAATGATAGTTGGAATAGTGCGACTAAAGCAGCTGATTTAGCTGCTATAAGCCCACTTTGCGATGCAGTAATTGCAGCACATCCTCTTGCACCAAACTATGGCGATTTATGGCGTTACACTGGCGCTAATGGTGCTAACGAAAATTTAAAAGAAGTAATTCTAGCTGCCCAATTTTCTTCTGACCCTTCAGCAAGTGGTCAAAATTTACAGCACCTTTACTATTGCTCTAGGTACGAAGATGTTGCCCAAATGCAAAGAGATATGAGTGGTGACCGTCCTTTTAGCCGTTTATCACCTACATATTTTATGTATCGTATTTATGATATGCAAAACGATTCTCGTTTCTGGAAAACCTTTAGAACAAAGCATAATGTAAATGCAAATACACCTTCTGCTCCTTATGTAAAAGGCGATTTAAGTATTATTTATATAATTAACCAACCTGGCGATACTCGTTTCCCTTTAGTTAACTCTACTAATATTGTTGTTACCTCCTACTGTAAAAACAGTACCTCATGTATATGTTGCATACCCTGGTGGTCGTACTACTGATGGTGGCATTAGGAGCCGATACTCGTAAGTTTCCATCATTAAGTAAATTTTTTGATGGTAGCCGTTTAAATGGTTTTAATGATGTTGATGGATTAAGAGATATGACACTTGCCCGAAGTGCCGAAACGTATTTAATAGCTGCCGAAGCTAAAGTTCGTTTGGCTAAATTAGGTACTGGTAGCTATGCTGATGCTTTACCTTATATTAATCCATTACGTACAAGAGCAGAATTTGTAAATGGCGAAAACCGAAGCACATATTATGATGGTGGTGGTGCTAGTAATGCCACTTTACAAGCAGGTATTACCATGTCATTCCGTCCAGAAAATAGTTATTATGAATCCAACAATATACCAGTTACAACAGCAGCTGCAGCCAACTTAGCTATTACTAATATAGCTGCTTTACCAGCTGGTGATGAGTATGTAATAAGTGCTTTAGGTCTTACAGCTCCTTACGATAGAATGCTTGCCTTAGTACTTAATGAAAGATCAAGAGAATTAGCTGGTGAATATATACGTTGGGCAGACTTAAGCCGTACTAAAACATTGGTTAGTCGTGCAAAAGCATTTAACCCAGATGCTGCACCCAATATTCAAGACAAACATAACGTACGTCCAATACCGCAAACATTCCTAGATGGTATTCAAGCTGGTGGAAAAGCGTTATCCCCAGCACAAAAACAAGCAATGCAAAACCCGGGCTATTAACTTTTTTCTCATTTTAGCAGTTGGTAAAGGGCGGTCAATGAAAATTGTACCGTCCTTTATTTATAAAAGAAGTTTACATTAGTAGTGCAATAAAAAAATATTTTAAAAATGAAGAAAACAAAATTATTTGCAGGATTATTTTTTTCTGCCTGTGTTACTGCTGCACAAATAAAAACCGCTAACGATGTAACAACTCCGTTACATGCCATGAAAGTTGATTACCCGGTGCCTTATGAACCCATGGCAAAAGGCGACATTAAAAAAGTGCTGGATAAAGTTTTTAATTATTTAGATGCAGTAACACCTGCACAAATGATTAATAAAAAAACAAATGAAATTGTTACTGATGTTTCAAAAATTGACAGCAATACGGCTTTACAAAAAGCTGATTTCAGGTTAACCAGTTACGAGTGGGGTGTAACTTATTCCGCTATGTTATGGGCAGGCGAAATAACCGGCGATAAAAAATATACCAACTATGCAAAAGACCGCTTTAATTTTTTAGCAACCTGGATTCCTGCAGTAAAAAAATTAAAAGCAACTGGTGGTTACAGTGGGAATAATTATCCATTAAAGCAACCCATTGAACCTCATGCGCTGGATGATGCAGGCGCAGTTTGTGCAGCCATGATAAAAGCTACCACTGCTGGTGTAAATAACAATTTACGTCCGCAAATTGATGTTTATGCTGATTGGGTAACTAAAAAGGAATACCGTTTACCTGATGGTACACTGGCAAGAATGCGGCCACAAAAAAATACGTTATGGCTCGATGATTTATACATGGGCGTACCCGCGCTGGCACAAATGGGAAAATTAACCGGTGATAAAAAATATTTTGATGATGCAGTAAATCAAATAAAATTATTCAGCCAAAGAATGTTTATAAAAGAAAAAGGCGTTTATATGCACGGCTGGGTAGAGAGTATGGAAACGCATCCTGAATTTAAATGGGCCAGGGCTAATGGTTGGGCATTGTTGGCCATGTGTGAATTACTGGATGTGTTACCCGAAAATCATGAAGGCAGAGATTATGTGTTGCAACAATTAAAAGCCCACGCAAAAGGGTTGGCAAGTTATCAAAGCGGCAGTGGCTTTTGGCACCAGTTGTTAGATAGAGAAGATTCTTATTTAGAAACATCTGCAACAGCAATTTATTCTTATTGTATTGCACATGCCTGTAACAAAGGTTGGTTAAACCCTGTAACTTATGCACCTATGGCAAGCCTGGCATGGAATGCAGTATCAACAAAAATTAATGATAAAGGTCAGGTAGAAGGTACATGCGTAGGTACAGGTATGGCTTTTGATCCTGCATTTTATTATCACCGTCCTGTTAATGTTTTTGCAGCACATGGCTATGGTCCGGTAATTTTAGCAGGCTCAGAAATGTATAAAATGATGGAGAAAAATAAATTCAAAATGAACGACAGTTCTGTTCAGTATTATGAATAATGTACAAACCCCGTCAGCGGTTGCAAACCCTGACGGCGGTTAAAGAAAAATAGAATTAAAATACAATGTCGTTAAGTTAAGGATACTTTTAATTGTAGAATACCCTATTCCAGTTCCCTCCCCTTTGGAGACGGGTTGGGGTGAGGTCTTTAAAAACAATTAACTTAACGACATAGAATTAGAATATCCCCAAAACACAGATGCAAAAAAATAAAATGAAATACACTCTAAAATTATATTTTGCATTGATGCTGGCGGCTGCCTCAGTAAATGCACAACAAAAAAATAATTTTAAATTCAATTTTGGAACTGCTTCAGTTGTGCCGGGCTATATACCAGTTACGCCACAAACTATTTATACAGATGCCTCCGGATATGGATTTATTAATAATGCAGATGTAAATGCAATCTCCAGAAACAAAAAAAATACGGTCACTTCAGATTTTATCACCAGCAGCAAATCTTTCTTTTTTTCTGTAAAAATTCCCGAAGGTAATTATGATGTGAAAATTATTTTGGGAGATATAAACGGAACGTCGGCTACCACAGTAAGAGCAGAATGCCGAAGATTATTTTTACAAAACGTAAGAACAAAGAAAGGTGAAATTAAAACTGAAGTTTTTACAGTACATGTTAAAGACAGTATTATCAGGGATGTAAACGGAAATGCGGTGGATAAAGTGAAATTAAAAGCAAGGGAAATCAATTATTTTCACTGGGATGATAAACTTACACTGGAGTTTAATGATACTGCTGCAAAAGTTTGCGCAATAGAAATTACACCTAACACAAAAGCAACCACCATATTTTTAGCTGGCAACTCCACAGTTGTAGATCAGGACAAAGAGCCATGGGCATCCTGGGGGCAAATGATACCTGCTTTTTTTGAGCCAGGTAATATTTGTATTGCTAACTATGCCGAAAGTGGCGAAGCATTAAATTCATTTAAAAGTGCTAAGCGCCTGCAAAAAATAATCAGCCTGATGAAAACAAATGATTATTTATTTATTGAGTTTGGCCACAACGATATGAAACAAAAAGGGGAAGGTATCGGGCCATTTACTTCTTACAAAACCAGTTTAAAATATTTTATTAATGAAGTGAAAAAGAAAGGAGGGATACCAATCTTAGTTACTTCTATGCACCGCAGAAGTTTTGATTCAGCAGGCCATATTATCAACACATTGCTGGAATATCCTGCAGCAGTAAGGCAAACTGCCGACGAAGAGTTTGTTGATTTGATAGACCTGAATGCCATGAGTAAAATAATGTATGAAGCATGGGGGCCGGAGAAATCTGTAAAAGCATTTGTGCATTATCCTGCCAATACTTTTCCCGGCCAGGATAAAAAGCTGGAAGACAATACGCACTTTAATACTTATGGTGCTTATGAAATTTCACGGTGTATTGTGCAATCAATAAAGGATAATAATTTACCTATTGCAAAGTATTTAAAAAAGAGCATTACAAAATTTGATCCTGCAAAGCCAGATGCAATAGAAAAATGGTATTGGCCGCAAAGTGTTTTGCTGGCAGCGGTAAAACCAGATGGTAATTAATTAAGATGAAAAAGATAATTTTAAAATATCTGGTGATTATTGGGTTACAGTTTTGCCATTTTGCAAATGCACAGCAGGCAACTATTACTGTTGATTTGAATAAAGAAACGGGTGATATGAAGCCGGTATGGGCATGGTTTGGTTATGATGAACCAAACTATACTTACATGAAAGATGGGAAAAAATTGCTTTCAGAAATTGCAGCATTAAGTCCGGTACCTGTGTATGTAAGAGCCCATAGTTTATTAGTTACCGGCGATGGTGTGGCTGCATTAAAATGGGGCAGCACCAATGCTTATACCGAAGATGCAAATGGTAATCCTGTTTACAGCTGGACAATTATTGACAGCATTTTTGATACTTATATAAAAAGAGGGATGAAGCCATTAGCACAAATTGGTTTTATGCCCGAAGCATTATCAACTAATCCATCTCCATACAAACACGATTGGAAACCCGGCGACCCTTATTTTAAAATAATTACCGGTTGGGCTTATCCGCCAAAAGATTATAACAAATGGGCTGAGTTAGTTTATCAATGGGTAGCGCATAGTGTTAGCCGCTATGGAAAAAATGAAGTGGAAAGCTGGTGGTGGGAATTATGGAATGAACCGAACGGTTACTGGAAAGGAACACAGGAAGAGTTTTTGAAATTGTATGATTACACAGCAGATGCAGTGAAGAGGGCTTTACCAACAGCAAAAATTGGCGGAATAAATATTGCAGGTACGGCTGGTAAAAATGCACAGGATTGGATGCATGCTTTTGTTAAGCACTGTTTTTACGATACCAATTATGCAACAAAAAAAATTGGCTCACCGGTTGATATGATTTTATTTCATGCAAAAGGTTCGCCGAAAGTGGTGGATGGACATGTGCAGATGAATATGGGACGGCAATTGCAGGATATTAATATGGGATTTAAATTTGTAGCTTCCTATCCGCAATTAAAAAAATTACCTGTTGTTATTGGAGAAAGTGATCCTGAAGGTTGTGCTGCATGCGGTATGAAAACCAATCCCTCCAACGGTTACCGTAATGGTACTATGTATTCAAGTTATACAGCAGCATCTTTTGCAAGAAAATATTTACTGGCCGATTCTTTCAACGTGAATTTTTTAGGTGCTGTTACCTGGGCATTTGAATTTGAAGACCAGCCCTGGTTTTATGGCTTTAGAGATTTGGCCACTAACGGTGTGGATAAGCCGGTTTTAAATGTGTTCAGAATGTTTGGTAAAATGAAGGGCAGGAGAGTGGCAGTTACCGGCAACCAGATGTATGATTTAAAAACAATGGTAGATTCCAGCGTAAGAAGAAGTTATAATGATGTGGGGGGATTAGCTGCAAAGGATAAAAAATCGGCAGCAGCAATGTTATGGAATTATCATGATGATGATTTGATGAAACCAGCATTACCTGTGGCGATTAGTATTGATGGAGCTTACTGCAAAATCTGCTACCCTTACGCAATACAGAATTGATGACAAGCACAGTAATTCGTATGAAGCATGGAAAAAAATGGGCTCACCACAAAATCCAACAAAAGAACAGATTGCAATTTTGGAAAAAGCAGGGCAATTACAAGTAATGGGCAAACCAGAAAAATTAAAAGTTGTAAATAATAAACTGGTACTAAATATTTTATTGCCACAACAAGCTGTTACGTTATTAAAATTAGATTGGTAAATTTTTAACTTTAATAAATTGATAATGAAATTATGTTTAGCGGTATCATTATTTTGCTCTGTTATTTCAACGCTGTATGCACAAAAAAATGACACAACTTTTATTGCAAATGGTAACCCTATCATTAAACACAAATTTACTGCCGACCCCGCCGCATTGGTTTATAAAAACAAAGTGTATATCTATACAGGTCACGATGTAGCTCCGGAAAAGCGCAACGGTTACGAAATGCACGAATGGCTTTGCTTTAGTACCAGCGATATGAAAACTTTTACAGAACATCCATCTCCCTTAAATGTAAAAGCATTTAAATGGGCTAAAGACGATGCATGGGCCAGCCAGGTAATTGAACGTAATAGAAAATTTTATTGGTATGTTGCTATTACTCACGATAGCACACACAAAGGAAAAGCAATTGGTGTTGCGGTAAGCGATAAGCCAACCGGCCCGTTTATAGATGCGATTGGTGCTGCACTTATAACTAATGATATGACAACAGAAACCAAAATCAGTTGGGATGATATTGACCCCACTGTTTTTGTTGATGATAATAAGCAGGCTTATTTATTTTGGGGCAATACTACATTGCATTATGTAAAGCTGAAAGAAAATATGATTGAAATGGATGGGCCAATGCAAACGATTATATTACCGCATTTTACAGAAGCACCATACATCCATAAAAAAAAGGGCTGGTACTATTTATCTTATGCTTACGAATTTCCAGAAAAAATTGCTTATGCTATGAGCCGCAGTATTGAAGGACCCGTGGGTGTATAAAGGCATTATGAATGAAATTGCCGGCAACTGCAATACCAATCATCAATCCATTATTGAGTTTAAAGGCAAAGATTATTTCATTTATCACAACGGCGCTTTGGTGGCAGATTATGCAAGTTTTCACCGCTCTGTTTGTATAGATTATTTGTATTACAATAAAGATGGAACAATAAAAAGAGTGATGATGACCAGTGAGGGGGTGCAGTCTCTAAAAAAATGATTTTATCTGCAGCCAATTGGCTAGCAAAAAAGTTACTATTTTTTATGCGGCATCAAAAAATACACTCAAAATATCTTTTATCGATGGATAAGTATTAGCAACAGGCTCTTTAATATTTTTAGTAGCCACCCATTTAATTGCTGTAATATCTTCTTCGGTTTGTGGTACAAGTTTTTGTTCTTTAGTACAAACCATATAATACCAGTGGGTAACTTTTAAAAAGTGTTTACCAAAAGCATCGTATGTGTGATAAGTCTCAGCTATCTTTTTTTTAAGGGTTAAATGCTTTACACCTGTCTCTTCTTCCACTTCCCTTAGTGCACATTCATCAGCTTTTTCACCTTTTTCCATCTTGCCCTTTGGCAAATCCCATTTATTAAGGCGGTAAATAAATAAAATTTCTTTTTTATCATTTTGTACAATGCCTCCAGCCGCTTCAATTAAAGTAAAGTTTTTAAAAAATAGTTTTTTTAATGCAGTTAAATCTTCGGAGTAAATAACTCCAGCATGAAATTCATCTTTCTTAATCTCATGCAAAAGCGATTTTATGGCTGGCTTGGAAATCTCGTCAATAAAAACCGCATCAGGGTGGTGCAGTATTTCTTTAAGTTCATTTGTTAATTCATTACAAAGAAAAACGGGTTTATCGCCAAAGTATATTTTTATGTGCATAATAATATTTCAAATTATAAATTTCAAAGTTCAAATTTGCAACATGACAAACGAAAAAGCTGTTGCAGAAAAACTTTTACAAATTAATGCAATTAAATTAAGTCCCCAACAACCTTTTACATGGGCAAGTGGATGGAAGAGCCCTATTTACTGCGATAACCGGAAGGTTTTATCCTTTCCTTACGTTCGTGATTTTATTAAAAGTGAAATGAGCAGTATAATTTTTGAAAAATTTCCTGAAGCTGATATGCTGGCGGGAGTTGCTACAGCAGGTATTGCCTGGGGCGCTATGGCTGCAGATCAGTTAAAGCTGCCATATATATATGTAAGGCCAAAACCTAAAGAACATGGTTTAGGTAATCAAATAGAAGGCAATTTAGAAAAAGGGCAAAAGGTAGTGGTAATTGAAGATCTGATATCTACCGGTAAAAGCAGCCTGCAGGTTTGCGATGTTTTAAAAGCTGCCGGTGCAGAAATTGTAGGTATGGTTTCCATCTTTACTTATGGTTTTAGTGAGGCAAACGAAGCATTTTCAGCAGCCGGAATTAATTATCATTCCTTAACCAATTACAGTACGCTTATCAATTTAGCTGTAGAAAAAGGTATTGTTTCAGCCGATCAGCAAAAAACCTTGTTAAATTGGAGTGCTAATCCTTCAAAATGGTCAGGTAATTAATAACTTTATTTAAAATTAAACTATGAAGCAAATTTTATTAGGCGCAGCGGCCTGTTTTCTCTTAAGTACAAGTGATGCACAAATAAAAGTAAAAGACAAAGCCATAATTAACACGCCTACAGTTCAAAATTGCGAAAAATGTAAAGAGCAAATTGAATTTTTTATAAGTAAAACTGATGGTGTACTTTCTGTAAAGGTTGATTTAAAAAGAAAAACTACCACAGTTGCATGGCTTACCGACAGAACAAACAAGGAGTATTTAAAAACCGCAATCGCTAATCTTGGTTTTGATGCTGATGATATTGAAGCCGATGAGTTTGCATACAAAAGGTTGCCGGCTTGCTGTAAAAAACCTCCCGAAGCACCCAAACCTGCTCCACCAAAAGGATAGGTTAACAAAGAAACTGTAATTTTAAATGCATCTGTTTACAGCAGGTGCATTTTACTTTAGAAGCTAAATTTCTGTTTACCCTCGTAGTTTACATCAAAGCTTTTAAAAACATTGGCTTTACCCAGTTTAATTTTGCCTGTAATTTTTACTAAAACCTCTTTGCCCATAAGTGCAGGTAAAGCATTTTTATAAGCGTTTTTCATATCCACCTCAATAATCATTGGCAAAGTAAATTCTCCTCTTCTGGGAATGCTGATTTGATAATCCTGGGCTGTATGCCCCAAATAATTACTGTCAATATAAATATCAAGATCTGTTCTTTTTAGCTGCAACCCAAAGTTGTTAGGGTTGTAATAAATCAGGTCAAGTTTAAAAGTAGAGCTGGAGAAGCCCAATTTTTCTGAGCTAAGATTTTTAAAATCCCGGTACTCCAATTCTTTTGGTTCACGACATGATGTCATATTTAGCACTATTGCAAAAAATAATAGAAATAGGGGAGACAATTTATTAAACATGGGTGTGATAATTAATGATAACACAAAGTAATGAAATTACAGGCAAATTACGGGCATAAACTATGGCTAAAAGTATTAGCTTTATTTGTTAAATCAAATAAAACATTTTCAAAAATTTTGTAGCAATTTTATTAGTTAATATTTTTTTAATTAAAATATTGATTATGAATATTTTAATACTTATTATATACTATTTAATTAATTATAAAATCCATCATACTTTAAATACTTTGCAGCAATATCTGGAGTACGACTATTTTAAAACAGTAATTATTTTATTAAATTGATTGTAAATTGTTTATTGGCTTTATTGGTTAATTAATTTCATTAAAAATGAGTTATTCAATATTTCTGCCATGCATGAGTATTTATTATTTTTATTTGCCCTGTTATTTTAATGGTTAGAGTGGCTTTTCCCTTTTCAGTAAAAAGTTAGCCATTCCAAAAAATAGAAGTAAAATAGGGGGTAATTGAAAATTCGGTAAAAATGGCAGCAAACTGTTTTTTCTACCAAAGAAATAGGCTAGCTTCTGAGGAAAAAAATTTTGTCTCCTATTAGCAATAAAATCAATGGATTACGTAATTACACTTTAAATGCCGTAAAAATACTGTTCTAAAAACTTGCGTTTTTCGAAACATATTTTAATCTTTGTATAGAATTTATGAATGATTGTTACCTCTGTTATTCATTTATTTAATCTGAACCCAAACACAAGAAAATGAAAACAACTTTTACTTCTACCAGGTATGGTATATTGTTAGCAGCTATACTTTTTTGCTCTATACAGGCATATAGCCAAACTCCACTTTTTTATTTTAATGCTACTCCAACTTTAATTACCGGCACGGAACTTACTATTGGAGCCAAATACAAGTTTGACAATGTAGCATCAGGTACAAATGCTGTTGTAACTATTGTTAATGCAACCGGCGGTGCTGCTGTTGTTATTTTAGATGATAACACCCTTACTAAGCCAGAGGCTTTTTCTCCCCAAATAAGTGTTCCTGAAAATTCAACGGGAATGGTGGAATTTAAAATTGAATTTTTTGATGCTTCCTTAAACACACTTAAAAATATGCCCGAAGTAATTGCTACGGCAATGGATATAGATGGTAGTAACAATGTATTGTATGAAAGAGATGCTATAGATATGAGTGGTGGCGTTTTAACCTATCAGTCTTCACCTTTAGAAATATTAGTAACAAAAACAGGCACAGAATTTTTAGGCGTTAATATTGCCGGATTAGAATATACCGGAGTAGATACAACAGCAAAACAGGTTATGTTTACAGTAGGTAATAATAATATCAGCAGTTTTACCTACAAAGCTGGAGCCATCAACTTGCAATCGTCATCAATTAGAAGGCAAAAGGGTCTTTATTTTAAAAGCTTTAATTATATAAATATTGTAATATTACCAGTTAAATTTTCTTCTTTTACTGCAGCGGTGGCAGATAATAATGTAAATCTAAAATGGGTTACAGAACAAGAAAATACCATCAATGGTTTTGAAGTTGAGCGTTCGATTGATGGTAATAGCTTTACATCTATAGGTAATACAACAAATGGTTATAATGCAAATGGTAAAATGAATTATCAGTTTACAGATAATTCCGCAGGCTTAATGACTAAAACTTTAGTGTATTACAGGTTAAAGCATATTGATAATAATGGTAGGGTTACATATAGTAATACCATTTCGGTAAAACTTCAGGCTATTGCCGGGGTTGCAATTGAAACCTGGCCAAACCCTTTTCTTGAAAATATAAATGTAAGCTTAGTTTCTGCTGAACAGTGTAGTGCAGAAATTACTATAATTAATACTGGTGGTATCACTTTGCTTGCTAAGCAGACCACTATAAGTAAAGGCTATAATTCGTTTAAAATAAATGGTTTAAATAGTTTATCAGCGGGTGTTTACATTGCACAGATAAAAATTAATGGGGTGTTGGTGGGTATGCAAAAAATCTTAAAAAATTAATTTAGTATATAAGGTAAGCTTTACTTTAAGCTGCAACAATTGTTAGTATAATTACTTCTCTGTCTTAATAAAATAGTAAATCCCGCTGCCGGCGGGATTTACTATTTATATTATATGACCCCAATTTTAATAGATTTAGTGGTATTGCTACGAAAAAAGTGCTGATAATCTCTCTATTTTTTAAAGAAATGAAATTAATTTTAATGATTTAATAAATTTTTTTAACCCATTTTCTAATTTTTATCTAAATAAATGACAATATGGTGAGATTTTATCTAACAAAATGGACAAAAACGTACTTATGCTAAAAATGTAGTAAAAATACTGTCTAAAATGTTTGCGGTTTCCGAAAAGAGTATTATGTTTGTGATGAAATTATAAATGATTGTTACCTCGGTTATTTATTTTTTCAGATCTGAACCCAATTTTCTTAAGAGCCAAACAAGGTTTGCAAGGTTTTAAAATACTAAAGCAAATTTTGGAAAAACATCTCTGAAAATTAAACACAAGAAAAATGAAAACTAATTCTACACTTAAGTGTATAGTATTTACACTGGTTACTATTTTAGCTTTAAACTTTACTGCAGTTAATGCACAATGTGTTGCGCCAGCTATGGTTTGGCAAAATCCTGTATTAATAAGCGGAACTGCTGGCCAGCCTGGGGCAGTTTACAAATTCCCATCTGTTACACCTGGGGTTTATGCAAAAGTATTTTTAGAATCTTTAGTTGGCGGGGCTACGCTAACCAGTATTGATGACAATACTTACGGTTACAGTGCAGCCTGGCAGCCGGTAGTTAGAACTCCTTCAGTAATGGGTATTTCGAGTTCTTATGCAAGCTTTAGAATAGAATTTAAAGACTCAGCTACTGGAGCTAATCATACTTTTCCTTGTTTTCAGTTATCTTTTATAGATGTGGATGGTGATAATGTGGGTGTTAGGGAATTTGTAGCAGCTAAAAATGCAGATAGTGTTATCGTTTCTAATACCTCTTTATTAGCATTAACATGGTTAACTGGAAATTTAGTGCAGGCAACCGGTCCAGTTCTTAATTTTAATGGTATTGATACATCTGCCTGGAATACTAATATTAATTACAGGTATTCAAATACCGATAAAGTAATTGAAGTTAGGGTAGGTAGTATTACTGCTCTTACTTTTACTCCGCAGGATAGATATAGTAACGCATTTTTTCAACAAATAACAATGGGTACCAGTGTTCTGTTACCTGTAAAATATGCCTCATTTGATGCGGTGGCAAATGATAATAAGGTTACATTAAAATGGATAACTGAAGATGAAGTAAATAATGATCATTTTGAAGTGGAGCGTTCATTTGATGGGGTTAATTTTACAACCATTGGCCTGGTATTAGATGGTTATGCCAATGGCAGCAGAAAAACTTATATGTTTAAAGATGATGCTGCAGAGTTACAAACTAAAACTGTTGTGTATTACCGCCTGAAGCAGATTGATAATAATGGTAAAGCTGTTTATACTAATAAAATTGTAGTAAGGTTACAGGCAAAAGCTGGCGTAACTATGCAGGTTTCTCCAAACCCCTTTATGCAAGATTTAAATATGCAGTTTACTGCAACAGCAAACGGTACAGCACATATAAATATCATCAGTATTACCGGCCAAAAGATGGTGACCAAGCAGGCAAACGTAAGTAAAGGATTAAATACTTTACAGGTAAATGGCCTTACTAATCTTGCACCAGGTATGTACACAGCACAATTAATTATTGATGGTGTAATTATCAGCAACCAAAAAATTATTAAAAACTAATTATAACCAGGCACAATAGGTTTGCAGGAGTTGCTGGTGTTTTTACCCTATACCGGCAACCTCCTTTTACCTGAACTAACTGGATTTATTTTACTCAAACTAAATAACATGAAAACTATGATCCGTATAATTTTAAATAATCCGTTTACAATGTTATTGCAGCAATTTACAGTTAATTACAATGCAGCACCTGTTCAATATAGTTTGCAAACATTACCTTCTTACTGGCAAATGATACCATATAGCAAAATGCCCTTAATAAAAAAATAATAAACACCTTCTCTTATATTAATATAAAGACGCAGGCATCAATAAATAATTAAACTATATTTTAACACCAGCAAAATAAAAAATCCCTCCCCAACGTTTATATCCCACCCGGGAAGCAGTAAACGTTGTTAGTGCTTGGTTTACGATGTTTTCTTTGGGGGTTACAGAATCGAAAGATTCTTAACAAAAGCCGCATTTCTATGTGGCTTTTTTGTTTTTTAAGCAGATGTATAAATCATTGATATTTTACTATCCTTTAGTTATACTTCTTTAAATTTTTTTGCTGCTTCAATTTTAATTTTTTTTATAAAAGATTTGTATTGAAATATTCTTGATAAAAGCTACACCTCAGTATAAGCGGTTCCAATTTTTTTGTCTATATTTACTCATCCTTTTTTCCTCTGTAAAACCTGCAAATTCTCTTTATCCTCTGCAGGCAACATACTCCCAATAATCAGCATCCGTTTAACGGGCTTTTTTATTATTTGAACAACGTTTTATACTAACACACATGAGAAAATATTTACTGCTGTTATTTATTTCAATTATTTCAATTAATGGGTTTAGCCAGGATTTTAGTAACAAAGGGAAGGACTTTTGGTTAGTATTTCCGGCACATGTGCCATCAAGTGGTCAAGCTCAAATGGGCTTATTTCTTACTTCTGATAAAAATTCTTCCGGCACAATTACAGTAAACGGATTTTCCACAACTTTTACTGTAACAGCAAATCAAATTACTGGTCCTATAAATATTCCTTACGCAAATGCTAATGTTACGGCTGCCGAAAGTAACATGGTTGTAAATAAGGGGATACACGTAAAAACAAACCCTGGTCAACCTTCAGTAGTTTTATTTGCTCATATTTACGCAGGGTTTCGATCAGAGGCATCTTTAATTTTACCAAAAAATACTTTAGGCAAGAAGTATTATTCCATGAATTTTTGGAATGCACCAACTGGAGGTTCTAAATCGCAATTTCAAATAGTTGCAGTAGAAGCTAATACAACAGTTCAAATTCAAATTGTAAAAAACGGAGCTCTTTCTGGTGCAAAATTCAATGTTATTCTCCCAAACGAAGGAGATGTTTATCAATACCAGCCACCAGAAACTAATGTAGATATTTCAGGTTCGTACATAGAAGCTATTCCAGGTCCTTCAGGCGAATGCAAAAAAATTGCAGTTTTTTCAGGAAGTTCAGCTTTATCAATCAGCAGAATTGGATGTAACGGAGGCAGTTTTGATCCACTTTATCAGCAATGTTATCCCATATCTTCATGGGGTAAAGAATTTGGTGTCGTCCCATTATCAAACAATAATAATGGTTACCATCTTAGAGTAATGGCATCAGAAGATAATACTTCGGTAAATATTAATGGAACAACTATATTATTAAATGCAGGAGAATATTATCCTGCAACTTCTGCAAACCCTGCTGCATATTCAGGTTCTCAACTAATTGTTGCAGACAAACCTATTGCAGTTGCACAATATTTAGCCAGTGCAAATTGCGCAGGCTCAACACCAATTGCAGGGCAGGCCCAGGGTGATCCAGATATGATAATATTAAATCCGGTTGAACAAAACATAAACGATATCAATATATTTTCTTCTAATCTGCAAAATATAAATACAAAATATTTGTGTATTTATATAAAGACTGTTTCTACCGCCTCTTTCAGAATAAATGGCGCAGCTCCTGCTGGGGCATTTGTGCCAATGCCACAAAATAATGGTTATTCTTACTTAGTTGAAAATCTTACTCCATATCCTACACAATCTTTTCGCATTACAGCAGACAGTGGATTTAATGCGATTACTTACGGAATGGGTAATGCAGAATCGTATGGATATTCAGCCGGAACTAATGTCAAAGATTTATATCAACAAATTGGAGTATCAACAGAATATGGTATTGAACCAACTCCTTCCGTTTGTACAGGTTCCCCTTTTAAATTTAGGGTGTCTTTGCCCTATTGTGCTGATTCAATAAAGTGGGATTTATCCAATCTGCCGGGTATTTTGCCGTCTCCTTCAATTCCAGTTATAAATTATACTAGTTGTGCTCCTCCTCCCGCAATTGGAGGGCCAGATTCAACAACTATTGTTAACGGCAAAAATATCTATTGGTATTCTTTACCTTATGTATATAATTTTGGAACTGTCGGTTTATATCCTGTAACAATAACCACATATACAACAAGTGCTTCAACCTGCGGATCCGAACAGGATATCGATTTTGACCTTCAAGTTTCCGATCCGCCCATTCCGGGCTTTACAGAGGTTATCCCCGGCTGTTATTTAGAACCTGTACAATTTATAGAAACAACACCCCAAACCCCCAAGCCTACTTACAAATGGTTCTGGGATTTTGGCGATGGCTTTACTTCTACATCAAAAAATCCTTTGCATACTTATACCTTACCAGGAACATATACTGTAAGGTTTTGTGATATTACCACACCGGGTTGTTTAAGTGATACAATATCTCACACTGTAACCATTCCAGATATTCCATCGGCAACTGTAAACGGAACCAATACGGTTTGCCTGAATGATCCATCACCTCAAACCATTACTTTTACCGGCAGCGCCGGCAGGCCACCATACGAATTTACTTATGATATAAACGGTACAGCACAACCGGTGGTTGTAAGTAATGCGGCAGGTGTGTACACAATACCTGTTCTAACAAATATTGCAGGCACTTTTACTTATAACCTGCTCAATGTTAAAAATGCTGGTTCAACACTTTGTACTAACAATCTTACCGGGCAATTGGCTACAGTTACCATAAACCCATTACCTGCAGCAGCAATAGCAGGCGCAACTACAGTATGTTTAAATGCTCCTTCACCAACAGTAACATTTACAGGCAGTGGAGGCACAGCGCCTTATACTTTTGCTTATACCATAAATGGAGTGGCACAAGCACCGGTAATTAGCAATGGCGCAGGAGTAGCAACACTTAATGCACAAACCAATGTTGCCGGTCCGTTAGTTTATGCTATTACAATGGTTACCGATAACAGCAGCACCTTATGCAGCCAGACGTTTAATAATGTAAGCACTACTGTTACAGTAAATGATTTACCCACTGCTTCAATAAGCGGCTCTGCCACAGCGGTATGCTTAAATGCAGCATCACCAACCATAACGCTTACCGGTAATGGCGGCACAGCACCCTATACATTTATTTACAGTATTAACGGTGTACCGCAACCTGCAGTTGTAAGCAATGCAGCAGGCAGTTATCTAATAACAGTACCAACCACAGTTGCCAATACATTTACTTATGCAGTAACCAGTGTGCAGGAGGGTAGTGCCAATGCCTGTACAAGATCAAATCTTACAGGCCAATCAGCAACA
Source organism: uncultured Chitinophagaceae bacterium (assembly GCA_963741535.1). Taxonomy (GTDB): domain Bacteria; phylum Bacteroidota; class Bacteroidia; order Chitinophagales; family Chitinophagaceae; genus Ferruginibacter. Next base: position 268,295 of record CAVUIP010000017.1, on the reverse strand, counting down.
GTTATTGTAAATCCATTACCCACAGCTGTAATAGCCGGATCAACCACAGTATGTTTAAATGCGCCATCACCACCAGTTACTTTTACAGCCAGTGGCGGCACAGCACCTTATACTTTTGCTTATACAATAAATGGAGTGGCACAAGCACCGGTAATTAGCAATGGCGCAGGAGTAGCAACACTTAATGCACTTACCAATGTTGCAGGCCCGTTGGTTTATGCCATTACAATGGTTACCGATAACAGCAGCACCTTATGCAGCCAGACGTTTAATAATGTAAGCACTACTGTTACAGTAAATGATTTACCCACTGCTTCAATAAGCGGCTCTGCCACAGCGGTATGCTTAAATGCAGCATCACCAACCATAACGCTTACCGGTAATGGCGGCACAGCACCCTATACATTTATTTACAGTATTAACGGTGTACCGCAACCTGCAGTTGTAAGCAATGCAGCAGGCAGTTATCTAATAACAGTACCAACCACAGTTGCCAATACATTTACTTATGCAGTAACCAGTGTGCAGGAGGGTAGTGCCAATGCCTGTACAAGATCAAATCTTACCGGGCAGTTGGCGACAGTTACCATAAACCCATTACCTGCAGCAGCAATAGCAGGCGCAACTACAGTATGTTTAAATGCCCCTTCACCAACAGTAACATTTACAGGCAGTGGTGCAACAGCACCCTATACTTTTGCTTATACTATAAATGGAGTGGCACAAGCACCGGTAATTAGCAATGGTGCAGGTGTAGCAACACTTAATGCACTTACCAATGTTGCAGGCCCGTTGGTTTATGCTATTACAATGGTTACCGATAACAGCACCACCTTATGCAGCCAGACTTTTAACACTGTAAGTACTACTGTTACCATACTTCCTTTACCCACACCTAATTTTTCTTACACAATTCCATCTTGCGACAGCAGAGTAATAACATTTACTGATAACTCTGTTCCTAATGCAGGTACAATAAATAACCGTTTGTGGGATTTTGGAGGAGGTAATACTGCAACAGGATCGCCTGTATCATATATTTTTCCTGGCACAGGGCCTTTCACGGTAGGCCTTACCGTTACCACAACAAATGGTTGCAGTAATGCGCCTGTGTTTACAAGGGTTGTAACAATTAACGATCGTCCTCAGGCAGGTTTTACAGTTCCGGAAGTATGTATCAGTGATGTGGCGGCTGTGTTTATTGATACCAGTAAAATAGCCAATGCCGGTACATTTGATCCTAACGGATACGAATGGGATTTTGGTGACGGCAGTCCTTTTCAGTTTACAAAAGACGGTTCACATTTATATACTTTAGTAGGTACTTATACTGTTAGACATATTGTGACCAGCAGCCTCGGTTGTAAGGATACTACATATAACGACATCACTATAAATGGTGCAAACCCGGTTTCAGATTTTTCTGTTACTAATGTCACTGCATTATGCGCTAATGATTCTGTATCAATTGTTAACTTATCTACCATTAACCAGGGTAATATTACCAAAGTAGAAATATACTGGGATTTTGTTGGGGCACCTGCAGTGGTACAGGTTGATGATTTTCCTGCTCCTAATAAAGTTTACAGGCATAAATATCCAAATTTTCAAACACCACTTACACGACCTTATACAATACGCTTTTTGGCTTATTCCGGAACTTTATGTGTTAATGAAAAATCAACCATCATAACGGTCAACGCTGTCCCAAGAGTTCAATTTAATGCAATGCCCGATGTTTGTTATGATGCTGCACCATACCTAATAACACAGGGTAGCGAAATTGGCGGCGTACCCGGCACTTTTGTTTACAGCGGTCCTGGGATTACAAATGCAAACGGATTGTTTAACCCTGCATTGGCAGGTATTGGTACACACCTAATAAAATACACTTTTACTTCAACTGCTGCCGGTTGTGTTGATACCATCAGCCGTGCCATTACAGTTTTAGATACCGCAAGTGCTAAATTTTCTTTTAGTGCACCAGTTTGCGAGGGCATGCCAACAACATTTAAAGAGGAATCAACTGCACCTGCAGGTGTTATGCTCAGTAATACTATTTGGGATTTTGGCGACGGCTCGCCATTGGAGAACCATGCACCGGGCAGCACATTTACCCACACTTTTCCCGGTTGGGCAAATTATACTGTAACCATGTACAATACTTCTGCATATGGATGCAGGAGCACCAGCAAAATGCAGCAGGTATATGTTAGCCCTGTTCCTCAATCGTCGTTTGCATTTGTACAGCCAAGCGTTTGTTTGCCCAATGCTTCCGTATCTTTTGTAAACAATTCAAGCATTGCAGACGGTACAGCAATTACTTACGCATGGGATTTTGGAGATCCTGCAAGTGGCTTTTTAAATACTTCATCTGCCCGAACACCACCACCGCATATTTACAGCGGTACTGGCCCGTACACAGTAAAACTAACAGTAACCAGCAGCCTGAGTTCCTGCTTTAAAGAGTTTACTAACCTGGTTGATTTTATTCATCCACAACCAAAAGCTGCTTTTGATTTTAGTAAACCGGAAATTTGTATTGGAGACGATGTTGTTTTTACAGATTTAACTAACGGGTTAGACGGCACCGTTGTGCAATGGAACTGGAATTTTGGGGATGGAATTACCGGTACAAATAAACAGGAACAGCATTTATATTCAGCTGCAAAAACTTATGATGTATCTCTGTACATTGTAAACAGCCTTGGTTGCAACAGCGATACATTAACACAACAGTTTACTGTAAATGCTTATCCTGTAGTTGATGCAGGGCCTGATGGTATTGTACTTGAAGGCGGTTCGTTTACAATGAAGCCTGTGGTAACAGGTAATAATCTGCAATATTTATGGAGCCCTGCTACTTATTTAAACAATACTAACACGGCAACACCTACGGCAAGTAATATGCTTGATGATATTACTTATCAATTAGTGGTTACTGCAAGAGGCGGATGTGCAGCACCTCCTGATTTTGTATTTGTAAAAGTTTTAAAAGCTCCAAAGGTTCCAAACACATTTACACCCAATAATGATGGTATTAATGATTTTTGGCTTATTGATTATTTAGATACTTACCCTAATTGTAAAGTGCAGGTATTTACCAGAACTGGGCAATTAGTTTTTGAATCGAGGGGATATAAGAAACCATGGAATGGAACAATAGGCGGTAAGCCATTACCATTTGATACGTACTATTATATTATTGAACCAGAAAATGGCCGTAAGCCTATTACAGGATATGTTACGATTGTAAAATAAAAGCCCCTAAGTTGTTTTGGCAACTATTTGGTTTTGGAAATAAGGAGTAGAGATTGTTGAGTAAGTATTTTGAATTTTTAATTTAGTATTCAAAGAAAAGAAAAGCTGTATCATGAAAAAAATATTAATAATTGCAATAGGTTGCTTAAGCAGTGCGATAGTACTGGCACAGGCAAAACCGTTTTATACGCAATACATTTTAAACAATTACATCCTTAATCCTGGTGTAACCGGTATTGAAAATTATACCGATATAAAACTTAGTAACCGTAACCAGTGGACGGGAATTAACGGAGCACCTGTTACCAGTTATTTCAGTATTCATGCGCCTATTGGTAAAACAGATTTACGAACCAGCGCAACCTCTTTTGAGGTGCCTGGAGAAAACCCAAGAGGGCAAAGGTTATGGGAAGAATATACGCCGCCGGATGCACATCATGGTATTGGATTTATTGCTATGAATGATAAGGCAGGGTATATTAACCGATGGTCGCTTAATGCATCGTACGCTTATCATATACCACTTAGTGTAAAAACAACTTTATCGGCAGGTATTAATGCTGGTTTTACAAGTGTAAATTTAGACCGCTCAAAAATTGAATGGGCAAATTTAGATCCTAACGATCCTGCAATTGGCATAAGTACAGGAGAATTAAAAAAACTAAAACCAGAAATAGGGGCAGGGTTATGGCTCTATTCTGCAAGATATTTTTTGGGTGTATCTGCATTAAATATAATTCCTGGTAAAGCAAAGTTTGTTAACAATGATAAGTACGGCACTTATTATACACCCAATTATTTTTTAACTGCAGGTTACCGTTTTTCGCTTACTGATGATGTGATGGTAATGCCTTCGGTAATGATGCAATACTGGCAACCGCAGCTGGCAGGTTTGCATACTAACGTTAAACTGCAATACCTCGATAAAGTATGGGTAGGAGGAAGCTATCGCTTTTCCGATTTAATTTCTGGCTATTCTGCCATGGCAGGATTAAATATTTCCAATACGATGAATATTAGCTATGCTTACGAAAATGCAACCACATCAAGATTAAGAACCTATACCAAAAATACACACGAAATAACGATTGGGTTTATTATTGGCAATAAATACAGTCAGGCTTGCCCGAGATGTTATTAAAAATTTTAAGGAATTTGCAATTTGGTAATTTGGAATTAGGAAAGATGAGAAGATCAATTTAAATACAATTATTCCTGATTGATAAGTGTGGTATCAATTTTATTCTGCAGTGTATCTGTATTAATTTCTTTTGCAGCCAGCATCCATTCAGGCATTAACACCCATTCACCATTAATAAAAGAAACGGTATAAACTTTTAGGGTAGCATTTTTAGAACCTGATTGCTCTTCTTTTATAATAATCTGTTTTGTAGCATCATTTTCTTTTAAAGCAGCAGGGGTTGCAAAATTTTCATCCATTTGCACTGCAAGTATTACAGCTTTTTCCTGAATTGATTTTAACAAGGGTTCCAATTGCTTCAGTTGCTTTTCTATAATGGGCTGTTGCTTTTCTACTGATGCCTGTATCTTTTTTAAATTTTCATCGGTAAGGGTTTCTATAATATTATTTACAAAGGTTGGCACGTTTAATTCATTGTCAATTTCTTCAACAGGTATGATGGCAGCAACTGGTATAACAGGTTTTACTGTTGCAGTAATTTTACTTTGAAAAAATAATGCAGTTGCAAAAGTACCCACCAGTAAAAAAGTAAATAAAGAAAATATAAGCCGGTTTGTTTTTTGAAAGGCAAAGTTTTTGCTGTTGGTAAAAAATTGTATACGCTTTAGCAATTGTTTTTTGCCTGTTACTGCTGCTAACTGATATTGGGGAACATACTGCTGAAGGTATTGCGCATGCAATAAAGTTTCTGCATATAATATTGGCGAATATTGAAAAGCTATTACGCTGCCGTCGCAATGCTTTTCTCTTTCTAAGCGTATTTTTTTACAAATTAAAATAATGAAAGGGTTGAAGAAGAAAATATTTTCTGCCATAATTAAAAACCAGTTGAGCAGGTAGTCATTTGCTTTTATATGTGTAAGCTCGTGCAAAATGAGGGTTTCTGCCTGCTGCATGTTAATTTGATTTACCAATGCTACGGGTAACAGAATAACTGGTTTTAAAAAACCAAAAGTAACCGGTGCATTTATGGTATTGCTAAACCATAACTGTACTTTTCTTTTTATGCCAAAATGATCAGCCTTTAAAGCAGTAAATAATTTTAAATCAACGGATGGTTTTTGTAAGCCGGCATAATGCAGTTTTTTAAAATGGCGCCATTCTAAAATGGCTTTAATTATTTTATAACTAACTGCAATAATGTAAAACGAACAAAGCCAGGGGGTATACGCACTGAGCATATTTTTGGAGAGTATTCCGTTTAAGGCTTCACCAATATAGTTTGCAGTAATACTATTTTCTGCATTTAAATAATACAAGGAAAAAGTAATGATAAAAAAAACTGTTTGTGTAAGCAATAAAACAAATAACCAGTTTCTTTTTTGTAAAGGATTAATTTTATTTTGAGCAGTTTTTTCCAATAATAAATAAACCAGCAACAATAAACCAGCCTGCCAAAGGCTGTGCAACATACTCATGCAGAAACTGTAGGAGAGCTGTGACATTTTTTTAGGTTAATTAGTTGGTTAGTTAATTGGTTAATTGGTTGAATAGTGTATTTGTTTTTATTGCTAAACTGATTAACTGTTTTGCCAATAAACTATTTTTATTTATCCTTTTTTAACTGCGTAATCAGTTCCTGAATTTTTTCCAGTTCCTGCTTCACTTGCATTGTGGCCGCCTAATGCCTGCAATACTAAATTAGCAGACGAACCTGCAAATAAAGTATCAATCATTTTATTTAAAAATTGTTTTTGTGTTTTTTCACGGGTTACAGCGGGTTGATAAATATGCGTTTTGCTGCTGTCGTTACGGGTAACCAAACCTTTTTCAAACATGATCTGCATCAATTTTAATGTGGTGGTGTAGCCACTGTCTTTTGTTTTAGATAACTCTTCGTGTACCACACGTACGGTTGCATTTTTTTCGTTCCAAAGCACTTGCAGTATCTCCAGTTCGCTTTCTGTTGGCTTGAGAATTTTAGTCAATATCATGTTATTACGATTAATTTCGTAAGCAAAATACGATTTTACTCGTAAATAGCAAATCCGTTCATATAATTTTTATTAACAATTAACTTTTTGGAGGATATTTCCGTTGATTTCGCAAATGCTGCAGCAATTAGTTTTTTTATTAGGTTATAAAGCCGGAAAATGACTTTTGTTTAAAAGGCAAAAAAAAGCCCTGGTGTAGAAACACCCTGACTTCTTGGTTATAATGGTTCTGATTAGACTTTTTGAATATCCTGCTAAGATATTAGAAACTTTTAATTTTTAAAAGTTATTTCTGAGTATTTTTTAATTCAATATCGGCGCCGCCCAATGCATCAACTAATGTTTTGTATTTAGCAGCTGCATCTTCTTTTAGTTCATTGCCATCCACAGAAATTATTCCTTTTTTTATCGCTAATGAGTAATTATCTTTTTTCAATAAATTGTCGGCAGCTAATGCATCAATCAAGCTATTTGTTTTGGCATTTATTTCATCTTTATCAGCCATAACAGTTACATTCATTTTACCCGGGCCATCTTCTTGCGTAATCTTCATTTCTTTGATTACTTCATTCTTGATAGTTTTAGACTCCGCTTTACCATAAATGGTTGCAAGGGTGGGAGCTATAACAAGAGAAACGATACTCATCAATTTAATTAAGATATTCATTGAAGGGCCGGAGGTATCTTTAAAAGGATCGCCAACAGTATCACCTGTAACAGAAGCTTTATGCGGCTCATCGCCTTTGTAATACATTTTGCCATTTATCTCTACACCTTTTTCAAAAGATTTTTTTGCATTGTCCCATGCACCGCCTGCATTGTTTTGAAACATTCCCATTAATACACCACTAACGGTTGCGCCTGCCAAAAACCCACCTAATACTTCGGGGCCAAAAGCAAAGCCAATAATTAACGGAGATAATAAAGCGATAGCGCCAGGCAGCATCATCTTTTTTAAAGATGCTTCTGTGGAAATTGCCACACATTTATCATACTCGGGTTTGCCGGTACCTTCCATAATACCAGGTATGGTACGGAACTGGCGGCGAACTTCTTCTACCATTGCCATAGCGGCTTCGCCAACTGCACGAATAGCTAAAGAAGAGAAAATAAATGGAATCATTCCACCCACAAATAAACCTGCCAATACCGGAGCTTTATAAATATCAATACCTTCAATACCTGATATACCAACAAAGGCTGCAAACAAAGCCAATGCTGTTAATGCAGCAGAAGCTATCGCAAAACCCTTACCCGTAGCCGCAGTTGTATTGCCCACCGCATCAAGTATATCTGTTTTTTCACGAACATCTTTTGGTAACTCACTCATCTCTGCAATACCGCCTGCATTATCTGCAATAGGGCCAAATGCATCAATAGCCAATTGCATAGCCGTAGTTGCCATCATACCAGCAGCAGCAATGGCCACACCATATAAACCTGCACACCAAAAACTCATATAAATTCCACTTGCTAAAACTAATATTGGAAGGAAAGTGCTTTCCATTCCCATTGCCAAACCGCCAATGATATTTGTTGCATGACCTGTTGCCGATTGACGAATAATACTTTTTACCGGACGTTTGCCCATTGCAGTATAATATTCAGTGATCATACTCATTAAAGTACCCACTGCTAAACCAACCATTATTGCACCGAAAATACCGTTCTTGGTAAACTCATGTCCACGAAGTGTCATGGTATCGGGCATTAAATAATTTACTAAAAAGTAAGAAGCAATCGCTGTTAAAACAATAGAGCCCCAGTTACCCATGTTTAATGCGTTCTGAACTTTTTGTGTACTTAAACCTGCGCTTTCGCTAATCTTAACAAAAAAAGTTGCGATAATGGAGAACACAATACCCATTGCTGCAATAAGCATTGGTAAAAGGATAGGAGACATACCGCCGAATGCATCAGTCATTGCATTTGTTTCTCTGCCCAAAACCATTGTTGCTAAAACAGTTGCTACATAACTACCAAAAAGATCGGCACCCATACCAGCAACGTCACCTACATTATCACCCACATTATCTGCAATAGTTGCAGGGTTACGTGGATCATCTTCGGGGATACCAGCTTCTACTTTACCCACTAAATCGGCACCCACATCTGCAGCTTTTGTGTAAATACCGCCACCAACTCTTGCAAACAATGCAATGGATTCGGCACCTAAACTAAAGCCGGTTAATATTTCGATAGTACGCTCCATTTCTATACTGTCAACCGCAGCACCTGGAGCAAAAACCATTTTTAAAATTATAAACAAACCACCTAAGCCTAATACTGCTAAACCTGCAACACCTAAACCCATTACACTACCGCCTGTAAAAGAAACTTTTAAAGCTTTGCTTAAACTTGTACGGGCAGCCTGTGCCGTACGAACGTTTGCTTTAGTAGCTACCTTCATACCTATAAATCCTGCAAGGGCACTAAAGAAAGCGCCTAACACAAACGCTACTGCAATACTCCAATGACTGTTTGCATTACTATAGCCCATAACTCCTAAAAGTAAAGCACCAATAATAACAAAATAAGTAAGAATTTTATACTCGGCTTTTAAAAAAGCCATAGCACCTTCGGCAATGTAAGTGCTAATTTCTTTCATGCGGTCGTTACCGGCATCCTGCTTACTTACCCAATTAAATTTTATTAGTGTGTAGAGTAATCCTACAATACCCATTGCCGGAACGGCGTAAATCAAATTATTCATAATAAGTTGTTCTGAATTTTGGACGGCAAAAATAGGGGAAATGGTTTAAAAACAGGCAGAAAGCATTGGCTATTTGGCAGATAAGGAGTGGTTACTTTTATTTTATTAACCGATTTGGATAAAATCTTAAACCCTTCGCCTATATTTTCAACAATATCTCCTGCTATCATGGCTTCGGGAGAAAATTTTGCAGCCGCAAAATCGCCTGCAAAACCGTGAAGATAAACACCCATTAAACAAGCTTGCAGTGGGGAGTAGCCCTGTGCCAGTAAGGCGGTGATTATTCCGCTGAGTACATCGCCACTGCCTGCGGTTGCCATGCCTGCATTGCCCGTATTATTAAAATAGCCTTTACCATCAGGCGCAGCTATAAATGTATGATGGCCTTTTAAAACAATGAAAAGATTAAGTTCTTTAGATTTTTGTAAAGCAAGGTTTATTCTTTCAACATCATTTGCCGTTGTGCCAAACAGCCTTTCAAACTCTTTGGGATGTGGTGTAAGAATAGAGTTTGCAGGAATTAAAGAAAGCAATTCCTTCCTTTCGGAAATAATATTTAATGCATCGGCATCTAATAAAATAGATTTATCTATTTGCAAAAAAATTTCTTTTAATAAAGTTGCATGCGATGGATGTAAGCCAATGCCCGGACCAATGCCAACGGCATCAAATTTCTTAATTTCATTTGCAGATAAAATAAATTCATCTCCCGAAACTATACACATTGCTTCGGGCACGGCTGTTTGTAAAATACTGTAGCCGCATTTTGGAATAAAACTGGATAATTTACCCACGCCACTTCTTAAACAGGCACTGGCACAAAGTATGGCTGCTCCCATCATACCATAACTGCCGCATAACAGCGCCGCATGGCCATAATTGCCTTTGTGAGAAAATTTATTTCTTTTTTTATAGATAGTTTTAATAAGATGGATGTCAATTAATTCAAAAGCTGCATCTTTTTCGGTTTCAAATTTTTTATGCAGTCCGATATTTAAAAGGTGGATGGTGCCGCAATATTTTTCATTCTCCGGTAATAAAAAAGCTAATTTATAATTTTGAAAAGAAAGGGTATGAGTGGCTTTTACAACAGCATTCTTTTTTGATGAACCGTCTGCAGATAAACCGCTGGGTAAATCTATTGAAATGATTGCTGCTTTGCAATTATTGATATGATTAACCAATGATGCACTAATACCATCTAATGGTTTATTTAAACCTGTGCCGAATAATGCATCAATAATTACTACATCTTTTTTTATTGCTGGAAAAAATTCAGGCGATTGAATAAAATGAATGTCGGCACTGCACTCATGCAATTTGGCCAAATTAATTTGAAAATCGGGGGTGCCAATATTTCCAAATTCGAGAATATAAACAGTTGCAGTAATTTTTTTTTGAATGAGCATTCTTGCAATGGCTAAACCATCGCCACCATTATTACCTTTGCCACAAAATATTTGAAAATGTTTTTGATTGTAATTATTTTCTGTAAGCCAGTCTGCACATTTTGCTGCAGCCCTTTCCATTAAATCAATGGAGGTAACCGGCTCGTTTGTTACCGTAAATGCATCCCATTGTTTTATTTGTGCTGCTGAAAATATTTTCATGCATTAAAGTTACAAAACAATTGCTTTTGTAAGGATCAGGTTGAGTGTTATATTATAAACTTACAACCATTGCATCCCCGCCCGAGACGATAGCGTGGTTATATTTTTTCTAAAACTGTTTTTGTAAATTCATTTTGTACTTCGCCGGTGTTTAGGGTAGTTGCCGGCTCAAATAATAAAATATGCACTTCTTCTTTGGCAGCAGGTTTGTGTTCGGTACCTCTTGGTACAATTAAAAATTCACCTTCGTTTATGGTTATGGTTTTATCTCTTAATTCCATAAATAAAGTACCCTTTATCACCATAAACAATTCATCTTCATTATCATGTTTATGCCAGATAAATTCGCCATTTAGTTTTACAGCTTTTACCTGTTGCCCGTTTAAGTCTCCAATAATACGGGGATTGCAGTAATCGTTAAAAAGGGTTAGCTTTTCTGCGATATTTACTTTGTCCATAAATTATTTTTTATTGTATAAAGCCGATATTTTTTTATCCAATTCCACTACCTGAGGTATAAGCATTTGCTCCTCATCATTTATAATAACGAAATCGCATAGCTGCATTTTTGAAGGTTCATCCATTTGCTTATTTATACGGGCCATTACTTGTTCTTCAGTAATCCCGTCACGCTGCATGGTACGTTGTATGCGTAAAGGGGTGGGGGCGTACACACCAATAACGTAATCTAATTGTTGCTGTGCGCCGCTTTCAAAAATAAGTGCTGCTTCTTTTATTGTGTAAGCAGAGCGTTGCTTTTTCATCCAGTTTTGTGCATCGTTAATTGTTGCAGGGTGTACCAGCGAATTGAGCAATTGCAATTTTTCGGGTTTTTTAAAAACAATATCAGCAACATATTTTGTATCTAACTGGCCGTTTCTATAGGATGTAGCACCAAATATTTTCTGAATTTGCTTTTTGAGTGGGCCATCCTCATTCATTAATTGTTTAGCTGCATCATCAGCATAATATACAGGTATGCCCAGCACTTCAAATACTTTTGCAACAGTACTTTTGCCACTGCCAATGCCGCCGGTTAATCCAATTTTTAGCATACCCCTATCCCCTAAAGGGGGATTATTATGTTTTATAAATAAAAATTTGCAATTTTAGATTTATGATTTCGGATTTGAATTTCCCAGAATGACAATAAATCTAAAATCGCAAATCGACAATCTAAAATAAATTATTTCTTTGCTTCGGCAGCAGGCTTGTTAATATTAGTCGTCCACTCCATGCTTATTGCACTGCGTTCAATTTTGATATAACTGCCTGGGCTTACTTCCATTTCTAAAGTATTGTCGTCATTTACTTTATTTACTTTACCATGTATACCGGCAATGGTTACAATTTTATCGCCTTTTTGCAAATCGTTTATAAACTGCTTTTGCTGCTTGGCTTTTTTTGCCTGCGGCCTTATCATAAAAAAATAAAATACTAAAATCATTCCTCCCATCATTACCGGTGTAAACCAAGAGCTGGTACCAGAACTTACCTGTAAAAAAATACTTAATAGTTGCATGTTGTTTTTATTATTTGGTTAAATAGTTTGTTTATAAAGGGATAATATAATTACTGTTTTTATTTTACTTCTCCGGTTAATTTTAAGGGAGGAAAAAGTGGCCTTGCATTCGATGTTACATTAATTACTTTTTCGTTATGGCCTTTTTTTCCGGTGCTGTTGAATATCACTTTGATAAAACCTGTTTCGCCTGGTAAAATTGGTTTTTCGGGTTTTTCGGGTATGGTACACCCACAGGTTGCGCTGGCATCAAAAATTACCAATGGGTTAGTGCCTGCATTTTTAAACCGAAAGCTGAATTCTACTTTTTCTCCATCTGCTACTGTACCAAAATTATACACACTGTCTATCATTTGCACTGCTGTCGTATTTTTAAGTGCATCATCTTCTGCCTGTTTTTTTTGCACAATTTTAATAGAATCTGTTTTGGAATCATCTGAAATTTTATCTTTTCTTTTAACATCGCAAGAGAAAAATGTGGCAGGAATAACAATAATTAGAAAATATTTTTTCATCAATAATTTTTTTCAAAGTTATTTACAAGGTGCTGTTTTTGTAACTCTTTTTATTAATTTTATTTTGCAGGGTAAGTTCTTTATGTATGTTATCTAACAGGCCATTTACAAACTGGCCGCTTTGTACAGTGCTGTATTCTTTTGCCAGATCGATATATTCATTAATGGTAACTTTTGTGGGTATGGTTTCAAAAAATAAAAATTCGCTTACACCCATTTGTAAAATTATCAGATCTAGTGCAGCTATACGGTCGGCATCCCAATTTTTTAATTTAGGTTTTATCAACTCCAGTGTTACTTCACTTTTTTCTAATGTGGTTAATAAAAGATTTTTTGCAAAATCTAATTTTTCTTTACTTACCATTTCGCCAAAATCGTAACTGCCGGGTTTTTGTAAAAAGGCGAGCACCAGTTGCTGCATCATTTCGCCATCATCATCCCAGTGAATAAAATTTTCTTCAAGATGGGTTATAAAATTGTCGTTAGGTAAAAGAAGTGTACTAAAAATAAATTCAAGAATATCTTTTTCCGATTTTCTATCTCTCGACTGTTCTTCAATATATTCTTTATACTCGGCAGATTCTACAAGCTGCTGGTAGATCTTCTTTAATAATTCAGCATCTATTATATGCTTTAATTTAAATTCTGCAACAGTTGCATTAAACCTGGGTTGCTCTACAATTTTCCACAGTATTTCGTTACCGGCAATTTTGGTGTTAACCGAAAGATCTTCTGCCGAAGGCAAATTTTTAGAAGCCCTGTGCTTCGCAGCAGTTTCGGAGTAGCGGGCCACTTCGGTAATAAAATAAATTAAGTAAGTAAAAAGCTGGCGGCTCTGCTCTAATTTTTTATTTAAGATAGAAAGCGGTTCACCGGGTTTTACTTCTCCGCTCATACTGTCAACGGTGTAAAGCGTTTGCATCACTTTTACCCTTATGTTTCTTCTGCTAATCATAATTTTAAGACGGCAAAGGTAAGTAATTTGGTTTGGTGTTTATAGTTTGATACCGGATGTTTATAAAATTGCTCTGCCAAAAATGCCTGAATGATTTTTTAAATCTCTGCCGAATTTTCCATCATTTAACTTTTCAACCTCAACTTTCAACCTAAAACTGACAACCTTTCTTTTAATTTTGTGTGGCACAGATTTAGCATACCTTTGCCGACCAAATTATTCAACCAATCAAAAACAATAGAGTTATGGCAACAAAAAAGTTAAGCATTACCCCATTGCACGACAGGGTTATTGTGAAACCTGCCGCTGCTGAAGAAAAATCTGCAGGCGGTATTATTATTCCTGATACAGCAAAAGAAAAACCACAACGTGGTGTTGTTTTAGCTGCAGGCCCCGGCAAAAAAGACGAACCTGTAACTGTAAAAGCAGGCGATACTGTTTTATATGGTAAATATGCTGGTACAGAAATTAGTGTAGAAGGACAGGATTATTTAATTATGAGGGAGAGTGATATCCTTGCAATTGTATAAGGGGGAAGGAAGTACGGAGTACATAAAGTATATACTGTAAAAAGTAAATACTTGCACAAAACAAATCAAAAATCGTAAATCAAAAATCTAAAATCGAGTTTTATGGCAAAAATGATATACTTCGATATTGAAGCAAGAAATAAAATGAAAAAAGGCGTTGATACTTTAGCCAACGCTGTTAAAGTTACACTTGGCCCCAAAGGCCGTAACGTAGTTATTGAGAAAAAATTTGGTGCACCACAGGTAACTAAAGATGGTGTAACTGTTGCAAAAGAAATTGAACTGGAAGACCCAATTGAAAACATGGGTGCTCAAATGGTGAAAGAAGTGGCCAGCAAAACTGCAGATATTGCAGGTGATGGTACAACTACCGCAACTGTTTTAGCTCAGTCAATTATAAGCGAAGGTTTAAAAATGGTAGCTGCAGGTGCAAACCCAATGGATTTGAAAAGAGGTATTGACAAAGCAGTTAGCATTGTAGTGGAGAATTTAAAAGCACAATCTCAAACTGTTGGTAACGACAGTAAAAAAATTCAGCAGGTTGCCACTATCTCTGCCAACAACGATGAAACCATTGGTAAATTAATTGCCGAAGCTTTTGTAAAAGTGGGTAAAGAAGGTGTTATTACTGTTGAAGAAGCAAAAGGTACAGATACCACAGTGGATATTGTTGAAGGTATGCAGTTCGACAGGGGATACATATCTCCGTACTTTGTTACCAACAGCGAAAAAATGCAGGCAGAATTGCAAAATCCTTACATCTTAATTTATGATAAGAAGATTTCTGCAATGAAAGATATTTTGAGCATCCTGGAAAAAGTTGCTCAAAGCGGCCGTCCTTTAGTAATTATTGCTGAAGATTTAGAAGGCGAAGCATTAGCAACATTAGTGGTAAATAAATTACGTGGCACTATTAAAGTGGCTGCAGTAAAAGCACCAGGCTTTGGCGACAGAAGAAAAGAAATGCTGACTGATATTGCCATCTTAACTGCGGGTACTGTTATCAGTGAGGAGTTAGGACATAAATTAGAAGCTGCTGATTTAACCTTCTTAGGCCAGGCTGCATCAATTACAATTGATAAAGATAACACTACTATTGTTGGTGGTAAAGGTGCTAAAAAAGATATTACTTCAAGGGTAAATCAAATTAAAGCACAAATAGAAAACACTACTTCTGATTACGATAAAGAAAAATTACAGGAGCGTTTGGCTAAATTGGCCGGTGGTGTTGCAGTATTATATATTGGCGCTGCTACCGAAATGGAAATGAAAGAAAAGAAAGACCGTGTTGATGATGCTTTACATGCAACCCGTGCTGCTGTTGAAGAAGGTATTGTACCGGGTGGTGGCGTTGCTTACATCCGTGCTATTGAGGCTTTGGAACCAAAAGTTAGAGGGCAGATAGCTGACGAACAAACCGGTATGGCTATTGTTCGCCGTGCTTTGGAAGAACCTATCCGCATATTAACTGCCAACGCAGGTATTGATGGCTCTATCGTGGTACAAAAAATTAAAGAAGGGAAAGGCGATTTTGGTTTTAATGCAAGAACAGAAGTTTATGAAAACCTCTTCAAAGCTGGTGTTATTGATCCAACTAAAGTTAGCCGTGTTGCTTTAGAAAATGCTGCTTCAATTGCAGGTATGCTGTTAACTACAGAAGCTGTAATTGCCGACAGGCCTAAAGAAGAAGCACCTCATTCTCATGGTGCTCCTGATATGGGCGGAATGGGATATTAATTAATGAATAAGTAATAATATGTAAATAAAAAATCCCTCTTGCTGAAATGTGAGAGGTTTTTTTTGTATCTGCAAGCTCAAGATTCCAGTCAAATGCTGCTGTAGTAATCATGCAATTGTTGTATTATATCATATTAATTTTCTTAAAATTAAACTGCTTTAGTATTTTTAAATAAAATCGATAAAAACAAAAATGCCGGAATAAAAACTCCGGCATTTTAATTTATAAACTTAAATGTTATTCAGCACCCAATGTAATCGGGTATTCATACATTCCATCATATCCGGGATAAAATCCACTGATAGTAACATTTTTATTTGCTCCGATAGCAGCTTTCAATTCGTCTATCGATTTTACTTCTTTATCATTAAGCTTTAAAATTACAAAACCATCTTTCATACGGGTTTGATCATTTAATGCGCCTTCATTTATTTTTTTAACTATCACACCACCAGCCACGCCATAATCTTTTGCTTTTTTAGGATCTAAATTAACTAACTGGGCACCCAGCATATCTAAAGAAGCATCTGCTTTTACAATATCAAAATTACCTGCTTTGTTTTTAAGTGTAACAGTAACAGTATTTTCTTTGCCATTGCGTAAATAGGTAACTGGTATTTTATCACCGGGTTTAAAGCGGCTTATTTGTCCCTGCATTTCGGCGCCATTGCTTACCTCAGTTGCATCAATTTTTCTAATTACATCACCTTTACGGATACCAGCAGCATAAGCACCGCCATCGGCAGGTACTTCCTGTGCATACACACCCTCGGCGGTTGATGGCACACCGGCTCTTTTCTTTGCTTCTTCATCAAGGTCGCTGGCATTTACATACTGCACACCTAAAAAACCTCTTTGTACTGTACCAAATTTTATAATATCATCTACCACTTTTTTGGCAATGTTAACCGGTATAGCATAAGAGTAACCGGAGTAATAACCGGTAGGGGAAGCAATAGCAGAATTTATTCCAACTAATTTTCCATCGGTACTAACCAATGCACCACCGCTGTTGCCCTGGTTAACTGCAGCATCGGTTTGTAAAAAAGATTCTACACCTGCCGCTGCACCACCTGTTCTGTCCCTGTTTAATCCAAGGCTTCTTGCCTTTGCGCTGATAATGCCGGCAGTAACGGTCGTTTCTAAATTTAAAGGATAACCAATGGCTAAAACCCACTGGCCAATTTTTAAATCATCGCTGTTTCCATACAATAAAAATGGCAAACCTGCAGCTTCAATTTTTATTACAGCTAAATCATACGCAGGATCGGTACCAACAACTTTTGCTTTGTAAGTTTTTTTATTACTTAAGGTTACTGTTAACTCGTCGGCTTTATCCACCACATGGTTATTGGTAATAATGTAGCCATCTTCGCTAACAATAACACCAGAGCCGCTTGCCCTTTGTTCCGGAATAACATTTCCACGGCCACCAAAAAACTGGTTAAACATATCATCATCCAGCAAATCGCTGAATGGGTTTGCCGGCCTTGTACGGGGCAAATTATTATTTACCTGCTTGGCGTTTGTTTTTGTTTTAATGTGCACAACTGTTGGGGATGCTGCTGCAGCCGGAGCTGTAAAATCAACTGCACCCGGTGGCGGTGTGCCACCATCAGTAAAGCCGGCATATTTGTAATTATTGGGTGTAATACCTGCCTGCTGGCCAGCATAAGTATCGTTGTGTTTAATAAATTTACCATAGCCCCAAATTACTGCAAGGGCGGTAACAGCACTAATAGCTACTGTAGATAACACTTGTTTCATTTTCATTTTTTCTTAGGTTTTATTTTTTTTTAATTTTTTTTTGCTTGTCCCGATTTTTTCTGGGAACCGGGCATCAGAATTTCTATTTGGCTTCATTGGCACAGTCTATCCCGATCTTTAACAGTATAAATTTATTCATCTTGTTCTTTATTCAACAGCATTTAATTTGCAACTTAATACAAATTTACATCAACTCTTATGCCCAACAATACAAAGTAACGCAGAACTGACAAAATGCGATTTACCAACTGCCATCTTTAACAGTTAATTAGGAAGAGCTTCGTACATTGTTTTCTAAACCTTAAACCCCTAAACTTCTCTTACCCTCATAAAGTTAATAAAAACTGCATCGTATCCACACCATCTGCATAATCAAATAAGCCCGGCTGCTGGGCCTGCCCAAAAGCAATATGGTTTTGCCCAACTGTACATTGCACATCGGGATTATCTTTTAGTAATGCTGTCACTTTTTCAGCATTGTCATAAAAACTGTAATTCAGCTGGCTTATAGCCGAAAAAATTTCTTCACTTTCTATTAATAAAGTGCTTTCATTGGTCATGTAATAAATATTATTCATCAACGCAATAGACAATTGGTAATCGTAATTGTTTTTGTATTTATGATGATCTGCAAAATATTTATACTTATCAAAAGCTTTTAACAAAGGCACAAAATCATAAGCTGCCGGTACAAATATTTTAGTAACATTGCGGCAGCCCAATCCAAAATATAAATGCACATCATCACTTAGCTTATCCAGTTCTTCCTCAGTTTCTTTTCCATTTAAAATAGCTACCGATGTACGGTTGCGGCGGATTATGCTGGGGTATTTTGCAAAATACTGTTCAAAATATCTTGCGCTGTTATTGCTGCCTGTTGCAATGTAAGCATCGCAGCCTTTAAGCATTTCGGCAAATGAAATATAATTTTGAACACTGATATCCCAGCTGTATAATTTTTGTACTAAATGTTTCAGCAACACATCATCTTTACCCGATAATTTTATGGTTTGTGTATGGCCGCTTACAAACACACATAAAAAATCGTGAAAGCCCACTAACGGAATATTGCCTGCCATCACCAACCCAATGTTCTTTCCGTTAATATTATCATCCAGGTGATAATGATTTGCCCAGGCGGTTAATTTATCGGTATCTAAAAATTCTGTACAAATATTTTTTACAGCCAAATCAATAAAACCCGGAATAAACCAGCCGTTATGTGCCGTTGCATTTGCTTTTACTTCCTGCCATTCAGTATCGTTGTCTTCTAAATAATTTTTTAATTTTTGTAATAATTCAATTCTATTTTGTAAATTCATATTGTTATTATTAAATTGCACCTGTAACCAAAAGGTAAGTTTAAAAAAATCAAAATTACGACAGAAGATGGCAATAAAAATTACAGACGAATGTATTAACTGCGGTGCATGCGAACCGGAATGCCCGAACAATGCAATTTACGAAGGAGGAGTGGAGTGGGCTGTTTCCGATGGCACCACCGTAAAAGGAATGTTTACTTTGTTAGATGGTACACAAGTAGATGCTGACCAAAGAAATGCACCGGTGAGTTCAGATATTTATTATATTACACCCAATAAGTGTACGGAGTGCCAGGGTTTTCATGAAGAGCCGCAATGTGCAGCAGTTTGCCCGGTAGATTGTTGTGTACCTGATGATATGTATAAAGAAACGGTGGATGAGTTGCTTGCTAAAAAAGATAAGATGCATTTGGCTTAGAGGTTAATGTTGATTTGTCAAAATTTTTATAATCCGCGGAAGCGGATACTACAGGCAGGTGATATTTCCTGCTACAATGGCGAGGGTAATTAAAATTACTTTCGCCTTTTTGTATAACAACAATTAGTTTTGTGCATGCATAAATTTTTATTTTTTGTAATTATTATTTTTTCATTTTCTGCCTGTAATTTTTTTGAAAAAAAGAAAGTTGTTACCGGCCCCGATGAAAAGCAAAAAATGATGGATACTGACAGGGCATTTTCTAAATTAAGTGTGGAAAAAGGGATGAAGAATGCTTTTTTAGAATACATTGACAGCAACGGTGTTTTACTTAAACCAAACCGTTATCCAATTTTGGGTGCCGAAGCAATCGATTATTTAATACAGCAAAACGACAGTGCTTATACATTGCAATGGGAGCCCGAAGCAGGATTTATTGCTCAGTCTGGCGAACTTGGTTACACTTACGGGGTATATGCTTTTAAGCCCAATGGAAAAGACACGGCCACTTACGGCACTTATGTTAGCATTTGGAAAAAACAAGCAGACGGCAAATGGAAATTTGTATTAGACAGTGGCAATGAAGGAGTGGGGGAAGAAGAATAGGAAATAATTATAATGATGTACAGAAATTTATAAAGAAACTATAATATTGAATACTGAGAATAGTAATTCGTAAATAGTAAACTATATTTGATTTTAGTTTAAATAACCCCTTACAAACAGAATGATAAAAAAGATTGCATTGGTTACCGGCGGTTACTCAGGCGAAGCCGTTATCTCCTACAAAAGTGCCATTGCCATAGAAAAAAATATTGATACTGCTAAATGGGATTGTTATAAAATTGACATTAATCCTGAAGGATGGTTTTACATGGCCGGCAGATGATTCAAAAATTGCTGTTGATAAAAATGATTTCTCTATAATTGTAAATGGTACAAAAATAAAATTTGATGCAGTATTTGTTGGCCTGCATGGCACACCCGGCGAAGATGGAAAACTGCAGGGTTATTTTGATTGTTTAAAAATTCCTTACACTTCCTGCGATGCAGCCACATCTGCCTTAACTTTTAATAAACGTTATACAGTTGCAGTTGCGGCTTTTGCAGGCATGCATGTGGCAAAGTCTTTGCATCTTTTTAAAAATATACCTGTATCACCTGCCGAAATTTTAAAGAGTTTAAAATTACCTTTATTTGTAAAGCCTAATAATGGCGGCAGCAGTTTGGGTATTAGTAAAGTAAATACTGCAACTGAATTACAGGGAGCATTGGATAAAGCATTTAATGAAGATGATCAGGTACTGGTGGAAGAATTTATAAGTGGCAGGGAGTTTACTATTGGAGTATATAAAAGTAAAGGAACGATAATTGCATTACCTATTACAGAAATAATTTCTAAGAATGAGTTTTTTGATTTTGAAGCTAAATACCTTGGTGCCAGCGAAGAAATTACACCTGCAAAAGTTGATGAAGCAGTTGCAGAAAAAGTAAGAAGAGAAGCAAAAAAAGCATACTCGGTTTTTAATTGTAATGGAATAGTGCGGATTGATTTTATTTATAACGAGGCAGATGGCAATGCTTACATGCTGGAAATTAATACTGTACCCGGGCAAAGTGAAGCAAGCCTGGTGCCGCAGCAGGTGGTAGCAATGGGGATGACGCTGAAAGAATTTTATTCAGCATTAATTGAAGAATGTTTTAATTAGCCGGGAGGTATATTTTTTAAAGTAAAGTTCAATTTTAAAAGCTGCTGTACCCCTTTAGGGGATAGGGGTAAATCTAAAATATCTATAGTGTTTAAATTAATAACAAACCGCCCATTTTGGGTAAATGTAGTAGTTGCAGCTTTACTGGCGGCATTGCTGGTGTTTTTTGTTTTAAAAACTTTGGGCTGGGTAACACAGCATGGTAAATATCTTACTGTACCTGCTGTGCTGGGCAAAAAAACCGAGGATGCTATTAAGATTTTAGAAAAACAGGGCTTTGAAGTGCAGATACAGGATTCTGTATTTACAGATACTGCCAGCCGTGGTGTAGTGCTTAAGCAATTGCCTGATGGCAACGCCACTGTAAAAATTAACCGTACTGTTTTTTTAACCGTTAACCGTGTAATGCCTCCAATGATTGAGATGCCAAAATTAGAAGGGCAGAGTTTAAGTTTTGCATTGGATATGCTGCAGCGAAGCCATTTGCGGCTGGAGGATACTATTTTTAAACCCAGCTTTGAGTTAGGCTCGGTATTGGAGCAGCAATATAACGGCATTCGTATTCCCGAAAAAGCAAAACTGCAATGGGGCAGCAAAATAACTTTGGTAATTGGCAGTGGATTAGGCGGACAACAAATGATGGTGCCTTATTTATATGGCATGACATTTAAAGATGCTAAAGCCTATTTACAGGAAAGTGGTTTAAGTCTTGGCGCTGTTTTACCAAGATCTAATGTAAGAGATACGGCTAATGCTTTTGTATATAAACAAAATCCTGAACGGTTTGATGAAGAGAAGAAACCACGTTATATACAATCGGGGCAAATAATGGATGTATGGATATCTGTTGAAATGCCGAAAGATTCCGTTAATAATAATTAATTAAAAATAATATTGTATGACAACAATAACTGCAGACGAAGTAAAATTCCGGTTAGACTCCGGCGAAAAATTAAATTTAGTTGATGTAAGGGAACCGCATGAAAATACTGAGTTCAACATTGGTGGCACATTACTGCCATTGGGCAAAGTGCAAATTATGCAGGTAGAAGATATCGACGATTTAAAAAACGAAGAAGTAATTGTGTATTGCCGCAGTGGTAACCGTAGCGGCCAGGCCGCACTGATGCTGGAAACATTTGGCTTTACAGATGTAAAAAATCTTACCGGCGGAATGCTGGCGTGGAAGGAAAGATTTGGGGGATAAAACGGTGAATGGCGAATGGTCAATGGTGAAAATCCAAAAAGAGTTTTTATTGACCACTCACAATTCACCATTGACTATTCACAATCTCACATTAACCCCCACCATACAATTAAACTGTGCCATGGGGAAATAAAAATTTTCAGTAGTTAAACTTCCTCCATAAATATAACTGAAGCTGTAGCCGTTAGGTTCGTACTTTTTGCAAAAAACATTATTGAGTTGCGCAATAATAGTAACGGCTTTAAATGATTTATTCTCCAGCACATAACTCAATTGTACATCTTGTGTAAAAAATGAATTAAGGCTCCTCGATTTTAATGAAGTGTTATCTAAATATTGCCTGCCCACATACTTACTTATTAAATTTATCCCCCCATTTTTTAAAGGTGTAATATTTATGCTTCCACCGGCAACAGTGCTGGGAGAAAATGCAATATCTGTTGAAGTATAAAAATTAGTTTGCTGCCCACCGTTATCATAATCATCTAAATACTCGGTAAAGTTTTTTATTTTGTTTTTGCTGAAAGCAATATTGGCAGCAACATTAAGGTATTTGGTAAAAACGTATTTACCCTGTAATTCAATTCCAGCTCTGTAACTGTTGGGTATATTAATCCTGGTGTAAGCACCAACATCATTTAGTTTGCCGGTTAAAATTAACTGGTCTTTGTACTTCATGTAATACAAATTTGCGCTAAAGGAGTACTTGTTTTTTTTAGTTTCTATGCCAGCTTCAAAATCATTTAATAATTCTGGCTTTGGCTGTTGGTTTTTGCCAGCTTCAAAATCATCTCTGTTGGGTTCTTTTTGTGCAAGAGCGTAAGAAGTATATACCTGCCAGTTGTTTTTAGTATAGGTAACACCCAGTTTTGGATTTACAAAATTGTAATTGTTTTTTATTAGCAAAATTGGATTATTTCTAAACCCATTGAGTGTGTAATTTATATTACGGAACTGAACATCAATATAACTTTGAAAATTTTTAGTCCATTGCTGCGCCCATTTGCTGTATAAAGAAAAATCTTTTTTATGTGCAGTTAAATTATACCATCTGTAATTTACCGGAATTGCCGCCTGCATTTTAGCCCAGGTAATTTCGCCAAAATGTTTTCCATCATGGGTATTCCATCCTCCGCCAATTGTAAACCCGGTTTTATTTTTGTAGTGTTGTAAAGAAAAAATACTGCCATAAAAATTATTATCCAACCAAAGCCTTCTTACTAAATCACTATTGGTAACAGTATCCGGGCCGTTAATATAATTCGGCAATGCGTAATCACTCAAAGCTTCATCAGCTTTATACTGCTCGTAATATCCTTTTCCTTTGGTAAGAAAAACAGCAATATTTCCTTTCCAGTATTCATTTAATTTATGATTGAAAAAAAGCTGGTAATGGGTTTGAGTATAGTTATCCGTTTCATTATTGTATGGATTGTCAGCTTTTTCAGTACCTGCAGAATTGTACCTTCGGTTTGTATTTAATAGATATTCGGGAACACCATTCCAGGCCTGGTAAGTTTTTTCTTTACCACTAAAAATATTTAACCGCAGCGAACTTTTTTCTGCAACATAAGCTGTACTCACATAAAAAGATTTTAAATCGGTTTTTGCTCTGTTGATATAACCATCGCTGCTGATGCGGCTCAGCCTTCCATCAACAGTAAAATGGTTTTTTAAAATTCCACTCCCAAATTGCAAGGTGTTTTTTAAAGTATTAAAACTGCCGTAGCTGTTATTTATTTCCGCATAAAACTTTTTATTTATTTCGTTAGTGGCCAAATTAATACTTGCGCCAAATGCACCTGCACCATTTGATGATGTACCCACACCACGCTGTATTTGAATACTGTTTACCGAAGAAGAAAAATCGGGGAGGTCAACAAAAAAAGTTCCCTGGCTTTCTGCATCATTGTAAGGGATGCCATTTAAAGTTACATTTATCCTGCTGGCATCTGTACCACGTATGCGTATGCCGGTGTAACCAACGCCTGCGCCGGCATCGGAGTTTACAACAACTGATGGGGTTTGGTTTAATAAAAAAGGCAGGTCCTGCCCCAAATTATTTTTTTCAATTTCTTTTTTAGTAAGATTTGTTTTGGCAAATGGCGCTCTTTCTCCTGCTCTTACAGCAGTAACTTCCACCGGTTGCAAATAAACAGTATCGCTAAGTTTTTTTTGAGTTTGTGCAAAACACACAGCACTGCATATACATAATAATGCACTAATAAATAATTTCATTTCAATAAGATTTGTGCTGAATATCCAGTAGGATATTATATCCGCTACGATAAGTTCCCCTTTAGGCGGATAGGGGCTTGACATTTCTTCCTACGCAGGCATTATCCTGATCAGGTTATCGGGTATTATCTCAGTTTATTGTTATGTTTCGGCAAGCTCAACATAACAATAAACACCCCGGAAATTCAGTTGGTTAATAAGAACTTTTAAAAAACAAAGGTAGGCTGTTTTTATAAAAAAATATTTTTTGTGTAACAATTTGTTTTCCTCTGCCGTATTACCAATAAGTATAGCCATGAAATAATAATTCGCAAATTGTTTTAAAAATATTAACGGTAAGTGGTTTGATTATTGCATGGGTCATTTAAAATTAAAATAAATTACCATGAAAAAATTATTTTTATCCCTGGTTACTTTAATTACAGTAACCGCTTTTGCACAGGAAAAAACGGTTGTTGCAGATGCCAATGCACAAAAAAGAGCATTAACCGGCGGCTTTACTTCTATAACAGTTACAGATGGAGTGGATCTTTATCTTACACAGGGCAATGAAGAATCTATTGCCGTTAGCGCAAGCGAACAAAAATATATGGATCGCTTTAAAACAGAGGTAGAAAATGGAACTTTAAAAATCTATTTTGATAACAGTGGTATTAACTGGGCTTTAAATGATAAGAGAAAATTAAAGGCCTATGTGTCTTTTAAAACTTTAGAAAAATTACATGCTTCAGGTGGTGCCCATGCTAAATTAGAAGGAACTGTTGATGCCGGAAATTTAGATTTAAAATTTACCAGCGGCGCAGCTTTTGAAGGCAATTTAAAAGCAAAAGATTTAACGGTAGAACAAAACAGCGGCTCGGCAATCAATATATCGGGTAATGCAGATAAAATAAATGTAGAAGTGAGTAGTGGTGCTGTTTTTAAAGGCTACGATTTAGCGGTTGATTACTGCGAAGCAAAAGCCAGCAGTGGTGGCGGAGTAAGAATTACCATTAATAAAGAACTGAGTGCAAATGCAAACAGTGGCGGCGGGGTTAGGTATAAAGGCGATGCTGTAATAAAAGATATTAATGTAAACAGCGGCGGCTCTGTAAAAAAAGCATAGCTTACTTATAGTTAGTTTTAAATTTATTTTTATGAAGAAAATAATTGCAGGCTTATTTATGGTGTGCTTTGCATTGTTCGCAACTGCACAAAAAGAAATTGTTAACGATGCCAATGCAGAGATAAGAGAAATAGATAAAAGCTTCAACAGTATTAAAATTTCCAGCGGTATCGATCTTTTTCTTTCCCAGTCAGATAACGAAGCAGTGGCTGTAAGTGCTTCTGAAAATAAATATAAAGAAGAGATTAAAACAGTAGTTGAAAATAACACACTCAAAATTTATTATTTCGGCAGCAGAAACTGGAATAAGGATAGGAAAAATTTGAGGGTGTATGTTTCTTTTAAAAATTTAGAAAGTATAGATGCATCTGCGGCTTGCGATATTCAGGTAGCAGGTGTAATAAAAGTGCCTGCCTTATTAATAAATATGTCTGGAGCCAGTGGTTTTAAAGGCGCAGTAGATGTAACTGATTTAAAAATAGATTTAAGTGGTGCATCCGATGTAACTATAAAAGGTATTGCTGCAAGTGTACGTATTGAATCAAGCGGTGCAAGTGATGTTAACGGTTATGATTTGGTTACAGATTTTTGTACAGCAAAAGTATCCGGCGCATCAGATGTAAATATCACCGTAAATAAAGAATTAAATGCCAGTGCAAGTGGCGCCAGCGATATTTCTTACAAAGGCGATGCGGTTATAAAAGATAAACATACCAGCGGTGCAAGCAGTGTTGGTAAAAAGGGTTAATTGGTTTATAAGTTAATTGGTTAATCAGTAAATGCATTTACTGATTAACCAATTTTTATTTTCCAAAAATCCAAATTAAAAATTCGGTTAAAGGATTACTGCATGATTTATAATCACAAGTTCCATTTAGCAAATGTGCAAATCAAAGTTTATTATTTGGCTGCAAAGCCTCAAACCCTTACTTTTGCAGGGCGAAGTAGAGCAGCGGTAGCTCGTCGGGCTCATAACCCGAAGGTCACTGGTTCGATCCCAGTCTTCGCAACTAAAAATCAAATCCTCACATCTACAGATTTGGGGATTTTTTTATTCATTTAAATAGAGTGTAAATGAATATGATTACCTTCTCCATTCTTTCAGGCTGTTTGTGGTAATCATATAATTCTTATAACCACATTTCATGAAATCAGGTTTTGTAAACATATTTGGTAAGCCCAATGCCGGCAAAAGCACTTTGCTAAATGCATTAATGGGAGAAAAGATGGCCATTGTATCGCACAAAGTACAAACTACACGCCACCGCATTAAAGCCATCTTAACAGAAAAAGAATACCAGATAATTTTTTCTGATACACCAGGCATTATTGAGCCCAAATACAAGCTGCACGAAAAAATGATGCAGGCAGTAAAAGGCAGTTTGGAAGATGCAGATGTGGCGTTGCTAATTGCTGATGTTAATGAAGAGCAGGAAGAAAGTAATAATATATTTACAGCATTAAAATTAAAAGTGCCTGCAATTGTTGTGTTGAATAAGGCTGATAAAGCTTTAGAAGAACAACAAAATACCATTACAGATTTTTACAGAAAGCAACCTTATTGTAAAGATGTGGTCATACTTTCTGCCTTAAAAAAAAGCGGTATAGATTTCTTACTAAAAAAAATAATTAAACTGTTACCCGAAGGCCAGCCCTTTTACGAAGGCGATGACCTGAGTGACATGCCCACTAAATTTTTTGTAGGAGAGTTGGTGAGAGAAAAAATATTTCAATTGTATGGTGAGGAAATCCCATACCATACAACAGTTTTAATACAAGAGTTTACAGAAAAAACTACGCTGATAAAAATAAGGGCCGAAATAATTGTGCAAAGAGAAACACAAAAAGGTATTATTTTAGGCGAAGGTGGAAAGATGATAAAACAATTAGGCACCAATGCCAGAAAAGATATTGAAGAATTTTTGGGCAGTAAAGTATTTTTAGAATTATTTGTAAAAGTGCGGCCTAAATGGCGGGATAATGAAATGCAGTTGAAGGAGTACGGCTATTAAAGAGAATGGATAATTGATAATGAAATAATGGATAATTTTTTAATTGCGAAAAGCTGTTAGGAATTTGAAACATTATTCATTATCCATTAAATAATTATCAATTAAAAACTATGAGTTTTACAGTAGCAATAACAGGAAGGCCCAATGTAGGCAAGAGCACATTTTTTAACCGTATGCTGGAGCAGCGTAAGGCCATTGTAGATGATATAAGTGGCGTAACAAGAGACAGGCAGTACGGCATAGCCGAATGGGCAGGCAAAACATTTAATGTAATAGATACCGGCGGCTTTGTACCCAAGAGCGATGATATTTTTGAAAAAGAAATTCGCAAGCAGGTAATGATTGCGGTGGAAGAAGCAAATGCCATTATTTTAATGGTAGATGTGGCAACTGGTATTACCGATTTGGATGAAAGCATGGCAAAAATTTTACGCAAAAGCAGCAAGCCTGTTTTTTTAGTGGTGAATAAAGTGGATAACCACGAAAGGCTTTTGGAAGCCAGCGAATTTTACAGCCTGGGTTTTGAAAACATATTTTTTGTTTCGTCTATTAGTGGCAGTGGTACAGGCGAAATTTTAGATGCCATTACTGCATTGATGAAACCGGAAGATGATGCCGTTCCAGAAAATGACGGCTTACCAAAAATTGCAATTATTGGCCAGCCCAATGTAGGTAAATCATCTTTATTAAATGCATTGATTGGTACAGAGCGTACCATTGTAAGCGATATTGCAGGCACCACAAGAGATACTATTCACACCCACTATAATTTATTTAATAAAGAATTTGTTTTAATTGATACTGCAGGTATACGTAAAAAAACAAAAGTGCATGAAGACCTGGAATTTTATTCTGTAATTCGTGCCATAAAAGCATTGGATGAAGCAGATGTTTGTATGCTTATGCTGGATGCAGGTAAAGGTTTAACTGCTCAGGATCTTTCTATATTTGCAATGGCAGTTAAAAAAGGAAAAGGCGTAGTGGTATTGGTAAATAAATGGGATTTGGTAGAAGATAAAAAAACAAACACCGTTAAAGATTACGAGAAAGATTTGAAAAAAAGATTTGCACCATTTTCTGATGTGCCCATTGTTTTTATTTCGGTAACAGAAAAGCAGCGGATTTTTAAAAGTATAGAAACAGCTTTGGAAGTGTATGATAACAGGTTGCGTAAAGTACCTACTTCAAAATTAAACGATATTATGCTTAAGGCTATTGAAGGCTATCACCCACCGGTAGTAAGAGGTAATTTGATTAAAATAAAATACGTTACACAATTGCCCACACATACACCTACGTTTGCTTTTTTTGCAAATTATCCCGATGATATTAAAACTCCGTATAAAAATTATTTAGAAAATCAGATCAGAGAAAACTTTAACTTTAGCGGCGTGCCAATAAGGTTATTTTTTAGAAAAAAATAATTTTGACTTCCCTAAATTATTAAGGTTTATTTTGTAAATTATTTACATTTGTAAAAAAAATAAAATAAAAAATGAAAAGAATATTTGTAATTGCAGTTGTTACAATTTTATTTACAGCCTGCAGTAATACCAGCGAAAAAACACCGGAAGCTGTAAAAGATTCTATACCATCAATGGCAGATGAAGCAAAAGCCATCAGCGATTCTGCAGAAAGTAAACTGGAGGCATTTAAGGATACTGCTGCAAAAAAATTAGAAGTGATAAAAGACAGTGCTGCCAGTACAATAAAAGTAATTGGGGATACGGCAGCCAGCAAATTGAAAAAAGCAGGCAACAAAATTAAAGATGCCGGTAATAAAATGATGGATAAGGTAAAAGAAGAAATAAAGCAGTAATGCTATGCTTCAATTTAAAACTTGTTTAAAAAATCCTGCAAAACGCAGGATTTTTTTTGCACATATTGCTTTTAACCTAAACAAGTTCATATTTAATTTTTTTATTTGCACAGGTTATGAGGCTTAATTTATTTTTATTCAATAATTTTTTTATCAGGAAAAAACTTTAAATTTGGTTACGATTGATACTGCTGATGAATAAAACAAATCTACTTAATAATAATTCTGTTTACCAATTGCAGCAGCGTATTGCCGAATACGAAGATGCAGCTGCGTATAAAAAACTTTTCTTTCACTTTTTTCAGCAATTAAAAAGCTTTTCTTATTCTATTACTAAATCAAAAGAAACAGCTGAAGAAGTAGTTTCTGATATTTATATCGAAATTTGGGCAAGAAGAAAGCAACTGCAGGAAATTGAAGATTTAAAAATGTATTTATATATCAGTGTAAGAAATGCTTCATTGCGGCGGTTAAAGCAAACTCAAAAAACAAGTGTACTTTCTTTAGATGATTTAGAAGTTGAATTTGCCAGCAACGATCCCGACGCAGAAAATAATATCATCACCAATGAGCTGGCCGAAAAAATAGAAAGAGCTATAGAATCTTTGCCTCAGCAATGTAAAATAATTTTTAAATTGGCCAAGCAGGATAAATTAAAGTATAAAGAAATTGCACAATTACTTAATATCAGTGTAAAAACCATAGATAACCAGCTTTCAACAGCTTTAAAAAAAATAGCTTCCGTACTCAATTTGCCTGCTAAAAAGTATGCTTCAAAATAACTTGAATTACTTATAGGGGATTTGTAATTTTTTTGTCTCTAATATAGTACAGCTATATGAGTAAAGACAGAATTTGGACTTTAATGTCCCGAAAATTATCTGGAGAAGCTACTGAAGCCGAACTAACCGAATTGAATGAATTAACTAAAATTCATCCTGATACTTCCTTACAATTTATTGATCAATACTGGACTGTTCCTTCAGAAAAAGACGAAGATTTTTTAGAAGCTACCTTTCTTTTGCATTCGGGCAGGCTAAACGAAAAAGGATTTGATTTGGAATTAAATAATAATGAAACCGGCTCATTTTCGCTTGATTTTCTACAACCACAACCTAACAGAAAAAGAAAATTATTAATTGCTGCAGCATCTGTTTTTACAGTTGCAATTTTATTTTTTGTATTTATTAATACCACAAAAAATACATCTGGTAATAATAAAGAGAAAATTGCACAAAGCGAAGTGAGTACAAAAAACGGCTCCCGTACAAAAATTCAATTGCCCGATGGCAGCTCAGTATGGTTAAACAGCAGCAGTAAATTAACTTATGATAATGACCATTTTGGTACAGGTATAAGAGAAGTTTCCTTAACAGGCGAAGCTTATTTTGATGTGGTAAAAAATCCTGCCAAACCATTCATTATCCATACAGCTAAAATGGATATTAAGGTTTTAGGTACAGCCTTTAATGTAAAATGTTATCCCGGCGAAAAAACAACCGAAACCAGTTTAATACATGGCAGTGTAGAAGTTACTTTAAAAGACAGGCAGGAAAAAATAATAATGAAACCTAATGAGAAACTGATTATTAATGACGAAGATATAAAGCCACTTAAAACAAACGCAGCACTACAGCCTAAAAAACTGCCCTTAATAAAAGACAAGCCTATTATTGAGTTAAGCCATGTAACATTATACCCCACCGATAACTCCATTGTAGAAACCGGATGGGTAGAAAGCAGGTTGATTTTTAGTGGAGAAACGCTTGAAGAAATTGCTTTAAAAATGGAACGGTGGTACGGGGTTAAGATTGTAATAAAAAATGAAAAACTAAAAAAGGAGTTGCTCACCGGTTCTTTTGAGGAAGAAACTATTTATCAGGCATTGGATGCGTTGCAATTAACTACTCCTTTTGTATATAAAATGAATAATAACACCATTACTATTCTTAAATAAAACTATATTGCTAATGAAAAAAATAATTTTAATCAATAGTTCATAAAATAAAAACGGGAAATGTTGACGCATTTCCCGGGATGGCAAAGTTAGAAAACAAGTCTCGCTTTAAAACCAAACTTTAAGTTCTCACTTTAACTTACCAAAACATAAAAATATGAAAAAAAGCCAACGATTATTTGGTATCAGGGCACAAAGCCTGTCAAAAATTATACTGCGTATGAAACTAGCCATTGTTTTTACACTACTTACAAGTTTGCAATTATCTGCAAAAACTTATTCTCAGGAGCGTATTACGCTAAAGTTAGAATCGGCAGAACTAAAAACCGCTTTAAAACAAATTGAGAAAAAAAGTATGTTCAGATTTTTGTATAACAACGAAGTATTATCTGCTACTCAAAAAGTAAATATTAATGCCGACAACACATTAGTTACAGATGTTTTAAATAATGTATTTAATTCAACAACATTAACCTACCGCATTTTAGATAACAACCTGGTAGTTATTACGCAAAAAAACTTTGTAACTCAGGATGTTAAGGTAACGGGAAAAGTAACTAACGCTAATGGAGAACCAGTACCGGGTGTTAGTGTAAAAATTAAAGGCTCGTCAGTGGGTACTTCTACAGATGCAGCAGGTAATTATTCACTGTCTGTACCGGATGGAGCAAGACTTGTTTTTTCTTCTGTTGGTTATGCAGGCGAGGAAGTAGCGGTTGGCAGTCGCACAGAAATAAATATTGTGCTTCAAATAGCAGCAAAAGATATTAATGAAGTGGTGGTAATTGGTTATGGTACTGCCAGCAAAAGGGATTTAACAGGTTCAATCGTAAAAATTTCTGGTAAAGAAGTTGCTGATAAACCAAATACCAATCCAATAGCATCTTTACAGGGAAAAGTGGCTGGCTTATCAGTTGTAAATAATGGCACACCGGGGCAGGCACCAGATATTCGTATCAGGGGCACAATCAGCATTGGCTCAGTTCGTCCTTTATATGTTGTAGATGGAATTTTTAACGATAATATTGATTATATAAATCCCAATGATATTGAATCTATTGAAATATTAAAAGACCCTTCATCTTTAGCAATTTTTGGCGTAAGAGGTGCCGCTGGTGTAATTGCAGTAACAACTAAAAAAGCAAAAGCGGGGCAGGTTATTATAAATTACAATTTTTCTCAGGGTACAAAAAAATTAGTTGATAAGATAACCTGGGCCACTGCAGACCAGTTTAAAGAATTGTATAATGAAGAAAGGATTAATATTGGTGTTGCTCCTATTGCGCCTGCTTTTTATAACACATGGAATGGAAATACAGATTGGATAGATGCTGTAACAAGGACTGGTAAGTTTAACTCTCATAACCTCAGTGTTTCAGGAAGTACGGATAAAAATAAGTTTACAATGGGTATGGGATATGTTGCTGATGAAGGTATAATCCGCCATGAAAAGTTGGAGAAAATTCTTTTTTCACTTAACGATGAATTTAAATTATCTAAAAATATAAGGGTGGGTTTTAATTTTAATGGCGTGAGACAAAACAATCCCTATGGTTATGCAACTAATGCACTAAGATGACGCAAGAAAAGCTATTCCCAATGCTTTTGCAGGTACTAAAAGGGTGTATAATAAAAATCCATACGGTATCGACAGTAGTTTTCAGGATTTATATTATGAACTTCCGGGCTTTCAAAATTCCGGTGTAGTAAATCCTTTAATTCAACTGGAAAATGAATGGAATAAAACAATTGACATAGAATATCAGGACTGTTACAAGTGCATTTGCGGAATTCAATTTTTTAAAAGACTTTACATTTAAAACAACCGTGTATGGCGATTTTGGTAATCGAAATACCAGAACACTATAACCCGGTTTATTATTCTTATGACCTTTCAGTTAATCAGCCCTATTTTGTAAGCCCAGTTTCATCTGTAACCGAATCAGATAATTCTTACAAAAAATTTCAGCAGGATCATATACTCACATATAAGAAAGATTTTGGAGAGCATCATTTAACTGCTACTTGGTGGGTTTACCACAGTTTATAATGAGTTTCGTGGAAGAACTGCATCTGTACAGCAAAGTGTTACAGGTTCTCCCATACCTGATGATAAAAGATTTTGGTTCATTAATAATGGTTTTGGCTTACAGTCTTCTCAAAGATCATCTTCCAGATCAGTCAAAGGAAAACGCAACTGCTTCTGTTTTGGAAGGGTGTTTATAACTATCAGGGTAAATACTTTTTGAATGGTTCATTCCGCAGATGACGCTTCTTCACAAATTCCTACCGTAAACAGGCACCAGAATTTTTGGGCTGTAGGTGCTGCATGGGAATTAAGCAAAGAAAATTTTATGGCAAATGTGCATGCTATCAATTTCCTTAAATTGAAAGCATCAATTGGTGTTTTGGGTAATCAATAGATCTTACCTGGATGGTACTCCATTAATTATCCATTTTATCCAAGTTTAAATACCGGTTTAGCTGCTGTATTTGGAGATCTTTTTTACAATGCTTACAGTCAGTCTTATCATTCCAAATCCTAATCTGAAATGGGAAACTGTTCATGCAAAAGAAATAGGTATTGAATTAAATGCATTTAAAAACCGACTGCATTTTGAAGCCAACTATTTTAATAAAACAACCAAAGATTTGATGACTTATGTGGACAGGTGTCCAGGGATTAAGAAATATTAGAAAATGGCGGCAGTATCAGAAACTGGGGCGAAGAATTTTCTGCAATCTGGAGCCAAACACTTAAAAAAGACCTTACGGTAAATGTTGGCGGTAATATCACTTTCTTACAAAATAAAGTAGTAAGTTTAAGTGATAAAATTACCGGCGGTTTTTTATCAAGAGCTTTCAGAATAACGGAAGTGCAGAAAGCAGAACAGCAACCAGGTTTACCTATCGGTTCTTTTTATGGATATGTTGTGGAAGGGGTTTATCAGAGCTATGCTGATGTTTTAAAATCACCTATTGCATCTGCGGTTAGGTGCTTATGGCCCCGGCGATTTTAAATTTAAAGATGTAAATGGCGATGGTGTAATTACTGCAGATGACAGAACAGTTATTGGTAACCCAACACCTAAGTTTACTTATGGCACAATCATTAATGTAAACTACAAAAATTTTAATTTAGGAATTGATATGGGTGGTGTATATGGCAATCAGGTATTCAGAACATGGGGTTCTTTAGAGTCGCCTTTCCAAAGGGTAAATTATCCTGCAGAAAAATTAAACAGGTGGCATGGTGCAGGTACTTCTAACTGGGTACCAATTATAAGCCAGGGGCACAGGTTTAACTACTAATGGCTCTACCTATAATATTGAAGATGGAAGCTATTTCAGGATAAGAAATATTCAATTGGGTTACAATTTTGGCCAGCAGACTGATTTCTAAAGCCAAAATGAAAAGTTGCAAGGGTTTATGTGAATGTACAAAATCCTAAAACATGGAAAAACAATTTAGGATATACTGCTGAATTTGGTGGAGATGCAACTGCTTTTGGTTATGATAATGCAGGAGGTGCAATACCCGTTGTAACCACATTTGGACTTGAACATAACTTTTTAAAACTATTAAAATTCATTGATATGAAAAGAAATAAAAATTTAATTATTGAGACTGTTTATTAGCGCTGCCGATGCTGGTTTCTGTTATGGGCTGCGAAAAATTTCTGGACAGAAAACCATTAACGGCCACACTTGGATGATTTAAACCAGGGAACTTTGGAAGCCCAGAGTTTTGGCTTGTACTAGTACATTAAGATATGCAGGGTTTTCTACACTGCCCTGGATTGATTTTCACAGTATTCGTGACGATGATGCTCAAAAAGGAAGCAGTACTACAGATGGTGCTGAAATTGATACCGAATTTGAAACCTTTCAATACAGTAAAGACGATTGGGCACCCAACACTTACTGGAACGATCATTACACCATGATTAACCAGGCCAATAAAGAAATTTATTTTGCAGATTCTTTAAAACTTAGCTGACCCGCTTCATTACGAAATGTTGGGGAAGCCTTATTTTTCAGGGCATATTCTTTTTTTGAATTAGTTAAAACCTATGGTGAAGTACCATTGATTAATTTCTATTTTACAAAGGCTACCGATGGTATTAAACCAAAGTCGCCTGTTGCAGCTATCTATGCACAAATTGATGCAGATTTACATAGAGCTGCAACATACCTTCCTGTAAACTGGGTTGTGGGGAACGGATATTTATCCGGGACGTTTAACAAAAGGAGCAGCCAATACATTATGGGCTCAAACATATTTGTACAGGCAAAACTGGGCACAGGTGGTTTCATTATGTAACCAGGTAATAGCATGCGGGCAGTATTCTCTTGTTACCTAATTTTACTGATGTATGGAAAGATGGATTGAATGGTGCGGTAAAAACAGTCAAGAATCAATTTTTGAAATACAATGTATGGTAGGCCAAAATGCGGTAAGCAACGCCTAATTTGATCAATGCACCTACTGGGGTACCTGCCAGAACGTAAGACAGGGTGGTGCTACCAATGTATGGAATTTAGGTTGGGGATGGAATACACCTACACAAAAATTAGAAACTGCATGGGATAATACTGATCCCAACGATCAAGACGTCAAACCATTCTATATTCCGGTCAATACGATGGTGGCCCGGCACAGGGAGGTTATGGAGCAACATTGCCTCCATATAATGCCCGGGCTCCAGCCTCTGATCAGCCCTACTGGAATAAAAAAGTTTATTCAGATCCGCAGATGCGGGCAATTTACAGGACAGATTTTTGGCAGCGGTGGCGCAGACTGGATCAACCACCGCATTTTACGCTATGCAGATGTGATACTAATGCTTGCAGAAGCAACTAATGAACTGGACGATGGTACGGCTGCAGAAACAAATCTGGAATTAATAAGAAACAGAGCAAGTGGTAGTTTAGGTGCAGCCAGAACTGTTGTTCCAACAATTGCATTTGTAAATAAGGCACAAATGCGTACTGCAATTAAAAACGAAAGAAGATGGGAGTTTGCTATGGAAGGCTACCGGTTTTATGACCTGGTTAGATGGGGCGATGCAATAGCTGAGCTGGGCAGTTTAGGATATACTAACCGTTGCAGGTATTATCCAATTCCGCAAAAGGCAATTTCTTTATCGGGTGGCGTATTGGTGCAAAACCCTGAATGGTAAAAACAAAAACCTCATTGTATGTGATAAACATGCAATGAGGTATTATAATCATACTAAAAAAATAAATTATGAATTTAAATAACAAAATGCTTAAAACCGCCATCTTCATTATGGTAGTTTTAATGGTTGTAAGTACCAGTTGTAAAAAACTTTCCCGTCCGGCATTGGGCAGATTATCCTACAGATGTTGATCCCCGCTTTCCATTATATCCAGGTGGACCATTAAAGTTTTTTGCTGCATTTGATGGTAGTTCTGCACAAACCCGCTGATGAATGCAGTTGATAGTATCAGGGCAAATTTTCCAAGTGATAATCCTTTAGTATCTATAGCTGGTGTTACCGGTAAAGGAATTCAGGGTACAGGTACAAAAGCAGTAAAATACCCGTCGGCAAATGATTTTAATACAGTAACAAGTTGTACAATATCTATGTGGGTAAATAATGTTGTTAACCCTAATACAGAACTTTATTTTTCATTGGCAAGTAAAGATTACTGGCATGAAAGCGCTGCGTTTTTATTAATTGAGCATGCAGCAGCAGACAAATGCACTTTTAAATTTGCATTACAGGATAAATGGGTAGAATATACCAATCAATCTTTTACCAAGCCTTTATTTAATGGTCAGTGGCATCATTTGGCATTTACATATGATGAAACTACATCTACAGTAAAAGTATATTTTGATGGTACCGAAGTGCCATTGCCTCCTGGTGCAGCTCGGTAATTTTGCTGGCCTTGGTAAACTGAATTTAAAAACGGCAAGCAATTTAGTATTGGGCGGTTGGAATAAACATGCAGGATTAACCGGACCTACTGATGGCTGGATTAGTGGCTTTAGCGGCAAGATGGATCAGTTCCGTTTATATGGTAAAGTTTTAACAGCAACAGAAATACAGGCGTTATTTAATAGTAAACTGTAAGTTTTTTCATATAGCAGCAGCATAACGACAAGGGGCTGACAGTAAATGTTTGGCCCCTTTTTAAATTTTGGTATTTAATTTATTGGGTAACCTCAATACCACTATGCTCAGTATTACAAAATATCGATCGTCTGTAGTTACTCTTTTTGTTATTTTATTCTGCATCTTTCTTTTTACAAAATGTATTAATAATCGAAAAAGACAAAACAGCTGATATTGTAACAGCCGGAAATTTTGAAAAATTTGCAGGCTCAGCTAAATGTATGGATTGCCATAAAAGTATTTATGAGTCACATATCCAAACAGCACATTTTCTTACTTCTGCAATAATTACAGAAAAAAATATTAAAGGGAGTTTTGATACCGGTAAAAATACATTTGTGTATAGTAATGGCAGTTTAATGGCCATGCAAAAAAGAAATGATGGTTTTTACCAGGCTGCATATATAAATGGGATTGAAAAAAAAAGCCAGCGTTTTGATATTCTTATTGGATCGGGAACAAAAGGGCAGAGTTTTGCAAGCTGGTTAAACAATAAGCTGATGCAATTACCCATTACTTATTTTACCAGTGCCCACCAATGGAGTAACAGCCCGGGCTACCCCAATAAAATAGCCTTTAACAGGCCAATTACTTCACGTTGTTTAGAATGCCACTCTACATTTGCTGATAAAATTTCGCCGGAGCAAGTTGAGCCCGAAGAGTTTGATAAGAACCGGATGATTTTAGGAGTGGATTGTGAAAAATGCCATGGCCCTGCAAAAGAACATGTGGAATTTCAAACTAAAAACCCAACAGAAAAAAAAGCAAAATTTATTATTAACCCTGCATCATTTATCCGGCAACAAAGTTTAGATATGTGTGCAGTGTGTCATGGTGGAAGGCTGCAAAAAAGCAAACCCTCTTTTGAGTTTACTGCCGGTGATAAACTGGCTGATTATTTTGCAATAGATACAGCAGCCAAAGATGCCAATAGTATTGATGTACATGGTAATCAATACGGATTGCTGGCAGCCAGTAAATGTTTTACAATAAGTAAAACACTTACCTGCATTACCTGCCATAATACCACATGAAAACGAACAAGGAAAAACAGCATTGTTTTCTCAAAGTTGTATGACCTGCCACAGATGAAGCATCCGGATATAAAATACAGTTGTTGAAACTGCACGGCCAGGTACGGAAAAACAATTAAAGCAAATTGTACCAATTGCCATATGCCCCAGCAGCCATCAATGGCAATTGCAGTATATGCTGCAGGGAAAAACAGATCCCAGACCTGCTTTAATGCATACGCATTATATAAAAGCATATCCTGATGAAACAAAAAAAATATTAGCGTTTATAAAAAATGTAAAGCAATCATAAAAGTTAAGAAATAACTAAAGAAATTAATATGAACAAACTAAAAAACACTTTCCTTTTACTCATAACATCTTCATGTGATGTTTTTTTCCTGTCACAGGAAAGAAAAAACCTTGTTTACATCTTTCCTTCTTCTAAAACTAATATCACGTTTTGCCAATACGCTTGAAAGAAAAAAAATTGTTCAATATACTCTATTACCTGTATTATTATAATGGCGGCGGTGTGGCAACAGGCGATATTAATAATGATGGCCTGCCTGATATTTATTTTACTGCCAACAGTAAAGGCAACAATAAACTTTATCTCAATAAAGGAAATTTTGAGTTTGAAGATATTACTGATAAAGGCAGGTGTAGCAGGCAATTGCGACTGGTGTACCGGTGTAACTATGGCAGATGTAAATGGTGATGGTTTTCTGGATATTTATGTTTCCACTGTAAGTAACAAGTATGGATTTAACAGGGCATAATGAACTTTATATTAATAATGGCAACGGAACACTTTACCGAAAAATCTGAAAAATATGGATTAAACACTTCCTGCTTTACCACACAATCCGCTTTTTTTGATTATGATCATGATGGCGATCTGGATTGCTATATTCTTAACCAGTCGCATCATCCACATGCCAATATTGCAGATACCAGCAACAGAAGAAAATATGATACCCTTTCCGGCGACAGGCTTTACCGGAATGATATTGAATACAACAGGAAAATTTACTGATGTTTCAGCAGCAGCAGGAATTTATCAAAGTAATCTGGGCTATGGGCTTGGGGTTAGCAGTTGCAGATTTTAATAACGATGGCTGGGATGATATTTATATTGGCAATGATTTTCATGAAAACGATTATTACTATGTCAATCAACAGAAACGGCACATTTAAAGAAAGGGTGCCAAGCATTTTAAACATTACAGCCGCTTTAGTATGGGTAATGATGTTGCAGATTATAATAACGATGGCCAACTGGATGTGGTTACTGTTGACATGCTGCCGCCGGACGAAAAAACATTAAAAACCTATGGCAGTGATGAAAACCCTGATATCTATAAAGTAAAACTGGAAATACATGGATATCAAAATCAATATTCAAAAAATTGTCTGCAACGCAATAATGGCAATGGCATCAGTTTTAGTGAAACAGCTTTAATGAGCGGCGTATCTGCTACAGACTGGAGCTGGTGCTCCCTTGTTTGCCGATTTTGATAATGATGGTAATAAAGACCTGTTTATTTCAAGCGGTATTGTAAAACGCCCTGTTGATCTGGATTATGTTCGTTTTGTATCCGATCTTCAAGTGAAACAAGGGATGAACAAAACCGATAAATATGATGATGATGGCCATTGAAAGAATGCCTGATGGAAGTTCTCATCCTTTTTTATTTAAAGGAGATGGAAAATATTCATTTTAAAGATATGAGTGATGACTGGGGAACAGGAAAAATGAAAGGGTATTTTAACGGCGCTGCTTATGCCGATCTGGATAATGATGGTAATCTCGATTTGGTGATTAATCCACTTGAATGCACCTGCAGTGGTTTTAAAAAACAATGCCCCAAGCAAAAATTATATTTCCATTTCTTTTAAAGGAGACAGCATTAATACATTTGGCATTGGTGCAAAAGCATATGTGTTTCAAAAAGGTAAAATGCAATATCAGCAACTGATGCTTACCAGAGGTTTTGAATCTTCTTGCAGATACAAGATTACATTTTGGATTGGATACTGCAACAGTAATTGACAGTATATTGATTGTATGGCCTAATCAAAAATACCAAGTGTTAAAAAATGTAACGGCAAATAAACAGTTAGCAGTTAATCAAAAAGATGCTTCAGGTATTTTTAATTACGAATATATTTTTAACACCTGTAAGCCACTGTTTGACAGATATCAGCAACAGGTATAATTGTAAACTGGAAGCATAAGGAAAATGATTTTCTTGATTTCAATATTCAATACCTTATTCCGCATGCAGAATCTACACGTGGGCCAAAAATTGCAGTGGCTGATGTAAATGGTGATGGGCTTGATGATTTTTATGTTTGTGGTGCAAAGGGTCAGCCAGGTGCATTAATGATACAGACAACA
Source organism: uncultured Chitinophagaceae bacterium (assembly GCA_963741535.1). Classification (GTDB taxonomy): domain Bacteria; phylum Bacteroidota; class Bacteroidia; order Chitinophagales; family Chitinophagaceae; genus Ferruginibacter. Next base: position 227,199 of record CAVUIP010000017.1, on the reverse strand, counting down.
GAATGGAACTTTCTAAATCAGCGATACCGCAGTATTTAAAGCAGATGCAATTTGCGAAGAAGTGGATGCAGTTTTTTTTGATGCAAATGGAGATGGGATATCCTGATTTGTATGTGGTAAGCGGAGGTAATGAATATGACGATGAACATGCGATATCTGTGCAGATAACTTGTATATTAATGATGGCAAAGGACATTTTACATAAGCAGATAAATTCTTTACCCAGCGTTATGAAAAATAAATCCTGTGTAGCAGTGGCTGACATTGATAAAGATGGTGATATGGATTTGTTTGTTGGCGGACTTGGCAGATGCCAAACGCATATGGAATTCCACAATCTTCTTATTTATTTCTGAATGATGGTAAAGGACATATTTTACAATGGCTGATGCTAATGTTATAAATTTAAATGATCTTGGTATTGTAACTAGCAGCATCTTTTACTGATATTAATAATGATGGCTGGCATGATCTTGATTGTTACCGGGGAATGGATGGCTGTAAAAATATTTATTAATAATAAAGGAAATTTACTGCAACAGAAATTACCACAATCAACAGGTTTTTGGCAAACCGTTTATACAACCGATGTAAATGGCGATGGGTTTACTGATATACTTGCAGGCAACTGGGGGCATAACACAAAATTATATGCAGGTAAAAACGGCCCTGTAAAATTGTATGTAAAAGATTTTGATAATAATGGTTCGGTAGAACAGGTAATGTGTTATACAATTGATGGAAAAGAATATACTTTTCTTGCAAAAGATGAATTGGAAAGAGCTTTGCCGGTTTTAAAAAAAGCCTATCTCACTTACAGTGAAGTAGCAGGTAAAACAGTTCAGTATATGTTTTATGATCTGTTTAAAGATTATACAGAATTAAAAGCAGAAACACTGGGCTCATCTTGTTTTATAAATGATGGTAAAGGAAATTTTACAAGAATGGATTTGCCTGATGAATTACAATTGGCACCGATTTTTTCTTTTGCACCATCATTGTCAATGATAAAGAAACATTATATAGCAGCAGGAAATTTTTATGGAGTGATACCTTATGAAGGAAGATACGATGCTTTGTATCCAACAGTATTTTCTTTAATAAAAAACAATAATTTTCAATACTGGTTACTATGCCTAATATTAGCACGGAGAAGTTAGAGATATTAAATGGGTAAAGACAGCAGGCGGTAAAAAAATTTTGGTTATTGCAAGAAATAATGACAAACTATTATTTTTTTTAAAACAGTAAATAATACAATGCTTAAAATGAATAACATATGAAATAATTTATATACAACAACAAGAATGCTATGTATTATTGTTATTTAGCATTTATTTTATACTTGAATTGTGCAAAAAAAACAACGGATCAAACTGCCTCCGGTAGTACCACCACCTGCCGGCTACTAACGATGATTGACTCGTTGGATTACAAAAGGCGATCAATGTATATTATTACAAAAGCAAACCGAACATTGTCTCATTTAATACCGTCTGCAAATATGCAATCCTTCTATTGATGTTGACAGTACACAGCAATTTCAAACCATTGATGGCTTTGGTTATACATTAACCGGCGGCAGTGCCTATTTAATTAACAGCTTGACCGGCACCAGAAAAAAGACATTTGCTGCAGGAATTATTTGGTAATGACAGCAATGCTATTGGCATAAGTTATTTGAGGGTAAGTATCGGCGCTTCCGATTTAAGTGCCGAAGTTTTCAGTTACAATGATTTGCCTGCAGGGCAAACAGATGTTAATCTTGCCAATTTTAATTTATCAAAAGATACAGTTGATGTAATTCCTTTATTAAAAGAAATACTTTTAATAAACCCAAATATAAAAATTATGGGTTCGCCGTGGAGCCCGCCGGTATGGATGAAAGATAACGGCAGTTCAATTGGAGGAGGTTTGCAACCACAATATTATAATGTGTATGCCAACTATTTTGTAAAGTACATTAATGCCATGAAGGCAAAGGGAATTACTGTAGATGCCATCACTATACAAAACGAGCCACAGCATGGAGGTAATAATCCCAGCATGGTAATGTCGGCACAGCAACAGCTGGATTTTGTTAAAAATAATTTAGGCCCTGCATTTCGCACTGCATCATTATCTACAAAAATTATTGTGTGGGACCATAATTGCGATAATCCAAATTACCCGATTACAATTTTAAATGATGCTGCTGCAAAACAATTTATTGATGGGTCTGCTTTTCATTTATACAATGGCGATATCAGTGCTTTGTCAACTGTACAGAGCGGCTCATCCCGATAAAAATTTGTATTTTACCGAGCAATGGACAGGGGCTAACGGAACTTTTGACGGCGATTTAAAATGGCATGTAAAAAATGTAGTTATTGGCTCTATGAAAAACTGGAGTAAAGTTGCGCTGGAATGGAACCTTGCCAGCAACAGGCAATATGAACCACATACTCCCGGTGGATGTACAGAATGCAAAGGTGCATTAACAATTGATGGTTCGTTTATTGCAAAAAATGTCGGCTATTATATTATTGCACATGCTGCTAAATTTGTTCCACCTGGCTCTGTAAGAATTGGAAGTACTGTTACAGGAAATATTCATAATGTAGCTTTTAAAATTCCTGATGGAAGAAAAGTTTTAATTGCAGTAAATGATGGAAATACTGAAGCAAGTTTTAATATAAAATTTAAAGGCAAGTGGGCCACTGCAACTTTACCTGCCGGTGCTGTTGCTACGTATGTTTGGTAAATAAATTAAACACTATCATGAAAACTAAAAACGCCAGGTATTTATTTTTTTTATTGGCACCATTAATTTTTGCTGCTGATTGCAAAAAAAAAGAAACCCCTGTTGCACCTGAGCCAACACCGTTACCTTTAAATATTGCTGCTGCTAAATTAGATAATGCAACTGCTCAAACCAGCAACATTAATTACAATGTAAGAACAGGGGTTGCCGTAAAATTATCTTTTAATAATGCGCTGGATAAAGCCAGTGTTGCTGCCGCTGTTTCTGTATTAGAAAATAATGCAGCGGCTGTACCGGTAAGTTTTAATTATGAAAATAATGACAGCACGGTGGTCATCATTTCAACTGTACCATTAAAAAATTTAGCCCGTTATACCGTTACTGCTACAACTGCACTGAAATCTGTAAAAAAAGGAAAATTAAATGCTGATTTTGTTTTGCATTTAATAACGCAAATTGATTCTTCCAGGAAATTTCCTGTGGTAAGTGATAACGCATTACTGGACACCATTCAAAAAAGAACCTTTAAATATTTTTGGGATTATGGTCATCCCGTAAGTGGCTTAGCAAGAGAGAGAAGTAATTCAACACCGGAAACAATTACCAGCGGCGGTTCTGGTTTTGGTATAATGAGTATTCCTGTTGCCATTAACAGAAATTTTATTACAAGGGCACAAGGGCTTGCACGGCTGCAAACCATGGTTACATTTTTAAAAAATACCGCTCAAAAATTTCATGGCGCTTTTCCCCATTGGTTAAATGGAACAACGGGTGCAGTAATTCCTTTCAGCACAAAAGACAATGGAGCCGACCTGGTAGAAACTTCCTACTTAATGCAGGGGCTTTTATGTGCAAGGCAATATTTTAATGGAGCAGATGCAGCAGAAACAACACTAAGAAATGATATCAATATTTTATGGAATGCTGTAGAGTGGGATTGGTTCAGGCAAAGTAATCAAAATGTACTGTACTGGCATTGGAGCCCAAATTATAATTGGGAGATGAACCATCAAATTAAAGGATGGAATGAATGTTTGATCACTTATGTGTTGGCTGCTTCTTCCACCACACACAGCATTCCTGCAAATGTTTATTCAACCGGTTGGACGGCCAGTGGTACAAATGGATTTACCAATGGCAGCAGCTATTACGGCTACTCCTTACCTTTAGGCCCGCAATTGGGTGGGCCACTTTTCTTTTCGCATTATTCTTTTCTTGGCATTAATCCCAATGGATTAAACGATGTGTATGCCAATTATCAAACACAAACAAAAAATCATAGTTTAATAAATTACGAATATTGCAAAGCAAACCCTCTGAATAATTTTGGTTACAGCGACAGTTGCTGGGGATTAACGGCAAGTGATATTCAAAACGGTTATACTGCCAGTTCGCCTACCAATGATGTAAGTGTTATTTCTCCCACGGCTGCCTTATCTTCTTTTCCTTACACCCCTAACGAAAGCATGAAGGCATTAAAATTTTTCTATTATGTTTTGGGAGATAAAATTTTTAAAGAGTATGGTTTTGTGGATGCATTTTCTTTAAAAGAGTTATGGTATGCCAATTCTTATCTGGCAATAGACCAGGGACCAATAATTGTGATGATAGAAAATTACCGTTCGCAATTATTATGGAATTTATTTACCAGTTGCCCCGAAGTAAAAAATGGAATGAAGAATGTGTTGGGTTTTACAGCGCCGTATTTATAAAATAACTCACATTCTTTTTAAAAATGTTTTTTTATAATTTATAGGATTACTGTTATAATAATTTAAAAACTGCCGGTTAAAATTGGAGATATTATTGTAACCGCACTCGTAACAAATTTCTGTAACAGAAAGTTCATCTTCCACCAACAACCTGGCTGCTTTTTGCAAACGCATTTCCTGTACATAGCCCGAAAATGTTTTACGGGTACGTTGTGCAAAAAAGCGGGAGAAGGCATTTTCATTCATGCCTGCAATTTTTGCTGCATCTGCCAATTTAATGGCCGAAGAATAATTGATGGTAAGCCAATCGAAAACCTGGCACATTCTTGCAGATTCTTTTTCGTTGTAACCAATTTGTGGTGTACTGGTAATGGGTTGCAGTTTTTTTGATTCTGCCAGCAGCGTTAAAATTTCTAAAAGGCTGTGCCAGCGGCGCAATCCTTTTTCCGTAATAATATCATGCAATTTTTTACTAACGGCAATATTTGCAGCACCTGTTATTTCTAAACCCTGCGAAGTTTTTAATAATAATTGACGGATAGGTTTTGCTTCGGGCAATTGCAAAAAATCGTTGCCTAATGATTGTTCGGAAAAATGAATGACAAATGATTTTGCCCTTAGCTTTGAATTTTTCCGGTAAAATTTTTCTTCGTTGCGGTACGTGTGCGGAATGTTAGGGCCCAGCAAGGCAAGGTTACCCGGTTTAAAATCACTGATATGGTCGCCAATAAAACGTTTGCCGGTACTTTCTGTTACCAATACAATTTCATACTCGGGATGGTAATGCCAGGGCGTAGGATAAAAATTGTAATCAAAAAACTTTGCTACAAAAGATTCGCCCTGTTCCAATGGTAAACGTTCTAATGAAGGTTTCATATTACAATGATTGTATTATGGCATAAAAATAAAACATTATTGTATTATTTTGCTATAATAGTATCGGAATTATAAAGTAAAATGGTAGTTGATTGCTGCTAACAAAAGTAGATTTGCTTTAGGCTTATAAAATTGGATTGCAATAAAATTAAATGCTGTATTTTTCAACAATTAAAAGATTTGCTATGCTTGTTCGTTTTATTTTATTATTACCCGTTATTTTTTTTGTACAACATGTTACCGCACAAAAAAACTCACTTTCACTTACCACAGGAAAATACGGTAATGGCCCCGACAGCATCGCACCTGTTGGTATTATCAAAAACTTAACCGACGATCAGCTATTGGAAGTGGTGCAAAAACAAACCTTCCGTTTTTTCTGGCATGGTGCACATCCATACAGTGGTTTAGCATTGGAAAGAAGCAATACAGTTTTAGCAGAACACTATTGGGATTATATTAACGAAGCATGGGATGAACCCAATTTTAGCCGCACAACTTTCGGCCCGGATGCAGGTGCAATCGGTGGAACCGGCTTTGGAATTATGAGCATTGTTGTAGCAGTTGAAAGAGGATGGATTGGCAGAGATACTGCCATAAGAAGATTAATTAAGATTGCCGATTTTTTAATTAATGCAGATTGCTTTCATGGTATCTATCCGCATTTTATGGATGGCAGAACAGGTAAAACAATAAAGTTCGATCGACTTGATGATGGTGCCGACATTGTTGAGACCTCTTACTTGCTGATGGGTTTTTTATGTGCAAGAGAATACTTTAAAGGTAATACACCCAGAGAAGTTTACCTGCGCAAACGCATTAATCAAATGTGGGGAGCAGCTAACTGGAAATGGCATACCAACAATGAAAAAAAATTATACTGGCATTGGAGCCCTACTAATGGTTTTGATATGAATTTTCCGGTGTGGGGTTATAATGAATGTTTGATTACTTACATCATGGCGGCTTCGGCACCTAACCCTGCAAAGGCAATTCCCAAAGATGCGTATGACGGAACATGGGCCGGAAGTAATGGCTTTAAAAATGGCAGAGAATATTATGGAATGAAATTACCACTCGGTAATTATGATAAAGACCAGGGCGGCCCTTTATTTTTTGAGCAGTATACTTTTCAGGGTATTGATCCTAATGGATTAACGGATTCATTGGGTAATGATTATTTTTTGCAGGGAAAAAATCATACACTCATCAACAGAGAATACTGTAAACAAAATCCAAAAAACTTTAAAGGTTATAGCGATAAAGTGTGGGGCCTTACCGCAGGCGATAGTTACAAAGGTTATGTGGCACATAGCCCCGAGAACGATCGTGGTGTTATACAACCCACTGCCGCCATTTCATCAATGCCCTATACACCAAAAGAAAGTATGGAAGCCATGCGTTATTTTTATTACAATCTCGGCGATAAAATTTGGAGTAAGTATGGTTTTGTAGATGGCTTCAGTATCCATCACAACTGGTATGCAAAAAGTCATTTAGCAATTGATCAGGGGCCGATAATTACTATGATTGAAAATTACAGAACCGGTTTGTTGTGGAAATTATTTATGAATATAGAAGATGTGCAGAATGGATTAAAGAAATTGGGTTTTAAAAGCCCTGCCTTAAAATAACTAATCCCCACATTAAAGAGTATTTTATAAAATATTAATCATTGATCAAAACAAATAAATACTGGCGGTACCTGGAAAATGCAGCTTTCATTTATGCATTTTTTCTTTATTCATGGGATACGATTTATGGTTTTTTGAAGTATTATTTAATTGATACGTTTTCCGGTAAAAGAGTTGATACTAAGGGTGAATCAATTCATAATATTGTAGTAGATGTAAAGGAGCAGTTTCAACAACATACTTATTACGATACTTTCATTACAATTATTTTATTTTTCGTTTCCATTATAACCATCTGGGAAATAAGCCGGCTGGTTTATGAAGGCATTAAAAAAGAAATTGATCTTCCGTTAGGCTTTAAAAAGATTAAAGGCATTTTTAATTATATAGCAAAAACATTTAAGGCTACTTTTTTAGCAAGCTTAGCAGGCTTTTACATTGGGATGATAATAAAATTTGATGTATTTCAATTAGTAAAACCCTTTTGGCATAAGCTTAGTCTTTTTACTATAAATTATGAATGGTACAGCTGGATATATGCCTATTTAGTTTGGGAGCTTACTACATGGGTTTGGCATTATAGTTTTCACAGGGTTCGTTTCTTTTGGTGTTTTCATTCACCTCACCATGCGCCTTCCGACTTAACTATAACTACAGCCTGGGTGCATTTTTTTGCCGAAGGATTTATTACCGTTTTTATGCAATGGATTATTCTTTCCATACTGGGAGTTCCGTATGATATGATTTTTCCCATAATATTTGGTATAGAAGTTTGGTGGGGAACTTTTATTCATTTGGGAGAAAGAAGCCTGAAAAAAGGAAGGCTTGGCTTTCTCAAACATATTCTCATTACACCATCTCATCACCGGGTACATCATGCAAAAAACCCTTTGTATATGGATACTAACTTTTGCACTTTTCTTCCTTTTTGGGATTGGATATTTGGAACATTGCAACCGTTACGTGATGAAATAAAAATTGAATACGGCATTACACGGAAAATGGATGTAACCAACTTTATTGATTTTTATTTTGGAGAATTTATTTTGCTGTTCAGAGATATCGTACATACAAAGGGATTAAAAAATAAACTTTTGTATTTAATTAAGCCCCCGGGCTGGAGCCCCGAAGACAATCAATACACGGCTGCAACTGTACGGGAACAATATTTAAAAGAAAACCCGGGGCTGAATGAAACAAGCAGGAGCTATCTTTTACAAAGCGTATTAAAGTAAAAATAATTTTAGAAGAGTAATGCTTAAGCATTTAAGTTTATGAAATTTCTTTCTTCAAAAAAAGTAGCATTGATTGCTCTGCTTATTGCAGTAGTGGCAGCAGTGTATCTGTTTATTTTTCCAAAAGATAAAGTTGATTTTAATACACAGGTAAAACCCATCTTCAATAAAAAATGTATCAGTTGCCATGGTGGTGTAAAGCAGCAATCCAATTTTAGTTTATTGTTTAGAGAAGAAGCATTGCAAAAAGCAAAATCGGGCAAGTATGCCATTATTCCCGGAAATGCAGGTGGAAGTGAGTTGATAAAACGCATTAAAGAAACTGATGCAGAAGAAAGAATGCCTTACAAGCATGACCCTCTTACTAAAGAAGAAATAACAATTTTAGAACAGTGGATTAACCAGGGTGCAGAGTGGGGCATGCATTGGGCTTATGCACCGGTGCAGCAGCAGGAAGTGCCCGAAGAAAATACTGCATGGATAAAAAACGATATTGATCAATTCATTTATCAAAAATTAAAACAGGAAAAATTACAACCAGCTGCATTAGCCGGCAAAGCAACAATATTAAGAAGAGTGAGCCTGGATGTTACAGGCTTACCACCAACAGACAGCATTGCACAACTTTTTTTACAAGACACTGCTGCCAATGCTTATGAAAAGTTGATTGATAATTTAATGACATCGCCTGCATATGGTGAACGATGGACTTCTTTATGGTTAGATCTTGCAAGATATGCCGATACCAAAGGCTATGAAAGCGATCAGGGCCGAAGTATTTGGAAATACCGTGACTGGCTCATCAATGCATTTAATACCGATAAACCCTACAACGACTTTTTAATTGAACAATTAGCTGGCGACTTAATGCCCAATGCCGATGATGAAAAATACATTGCCACTGCCTTTCACCGCAACTCTTTAACCAACGATGAAGGCGGCACCGACAACGAAGAATTTAGAACCGCCGCTGTACTGGATAGAGTGAACACCACATGGAGTGCATTAATGGGAACAACTTTTAATTGTGTGCAATGCCACAGCCATCCTTACGATCCCTTTAAGCATGATGAATATTATAAATTCATGGCTTTTTTTAATAACTCAAGAGATGAAGATACAGAGGCAGATTATCCTTTGCTGCGGCAATATTCTGGAAAAGACAGTGCCAGATTGGTGCAGGTAATGGATTGGTTACATAAAAATGTTACAGAACAAGAAGCCAAAGAACAATATCTTTTCTTAAAAACCATGCAACCTGTTATCAATTCATTACAATGCGATGAATTTGTAAATGCTGCCAACACCGGCTGGCTGGTGGAGTTGAGAAACTACGGCACCTGCCGCCTGCAAAATGTTTCACTGAATAACAGTACACAGTTTATGTACCGCTTTGTATCTATACACAACAGTGGCAAGTTACTGGTGTATGTGGATAGTTTAAATACAAAGCCTTATATAGCAGTGCCCGTATGGGCAACAAAAAGAGGATGGTCGGTGGCTACTGTTAATATTAACCCGGTTGCTGGTAAACACACATTGTATTTAAAATATGTAAATGAAAAAATTCCGGCAACACATCCTAATGGCGTTTTAACGGAATGGTTTCGTTTCAGTCAGCCATTTCCTGGTAAAGGAAAATCCGGTTATACCGAAGCAAATGCATTATTTGACAGCCTGTTGTATGCAAAGCCCGAAACAACGCCGGTAATGGTGGAGAATAATCCCGGCATGTTCCGTACATCTAATGTTTTTGAAAGAGGAAACTGGGCTGTTAAAGGAAAAGAAGTACAGCCCGATGTGCCGCATATTATGAATCCTTTTCCAACTGATGCGCCAAAAAACAGATTAGGATTGGCACTATGGCTTACCGATAAAAAAAATCCGCTAACAGCCCGTACCATGGTAAATCGTTTGTGGGAACAATTGTTTGGCGATGGCCTTGCCGAAACACTGGAAGATTTAGGTACGCAGGGCATTGCGCCCACACACAAAGAGTTGCTGGATTATTTATCATGGAAATTTATGAATGATTATAACTGGAGCGTAAAAAAATTGTTGAAGGAAATTTTATTATCAGCTACTTACCGGCAAACATCCAAAACAAATAATGCCTTACAGCAAAAAGACCCCAACAATAAATTATATGCAAGAGGCCCAGGAATAAGGTTATCTGCCGAACAATTAAGAGATCAGGCATTGGCCGTAAGTAATTTATTAAATACAACAATGTATGGCAAACCGGTAATGCCTTATCAACCAGAAGGCATTTGGCTTTCGCCGTATAATGGCGATACATGGAAAATGAGTAAAGATAATGAGCAACACCGCAGGGCCTTATACACTTTTTGGAAACGCACTGCACCTTATCCGTCTATGATTACATTTGATGGTGCGTCAAGGGCAGTATGTGTTACAAGAAGAATAAGAACCAACACGCCTTTGCAGGCATTAACAGCTTTGAATGATTCTGCCTTTTTAGTAATGGCAAGAAGTTTTGCTTTACTTATGAGGCAACATGACAGTAGCAATGTGAGTAAACAAATTGCAACTGGTTATGAAAAAATGTTATTTATGCCAATTACAGAAGTTAAATTAAAAACATTGACGGGGTTATATGAAATTGCATTAACGGAATATAAAAATAATGCAACGGCAGCCAGTGCAATGATGGGAAACAAAAAAAAGAAGGCATTACCACAAGATGCAGCAATGGTGGTAGTGGCTAATGCCATGCTAAATCTGGATGAATGGGTGACGAAAAATTAATAGCTCTTTACCACATTGGCACAGCAGAAACATAGAAACGCATAGTTTTATTCTATGTTCAACTATGATTCTATGTGGTAAAAGATGATTGGAATTAATGTCGTACAAGAGTGCCCCGAATGCTTTCGGGATAAACTGTGCCAATGAAGTTTAATAGCAGTACAAAAGCTGGTGACAAAATTTATTAAAACTAAATTTTCCTTTAGGGAACAGTGGCATGACACAAAACGAATTATACAACTGGCGCCTGCAGCATGAAGCACAAAACAAAATGTTGCATCAGCATACCCGCAGGCATTTCATAAAAGAAAGTGCCATGGGCTTAGGAGCATTGGCATTAGGTTCTTTATTGAACAGTTGTGGAAATAATGCTTCAACTGAAAACAATAATTTATTTGATGCAGCAAATCCTTTATTGCCAAAGCCGCCTATGTTTCCCGGCAAAGCAAAATCGGTTATTTATATTCATATGGCCGGGGCACCATCGCAACTGGAATTATTCAGTTACAAACCCGAGCTTGCAAAATTAGATGGGTTGGATTGTCCGCAATCTTTACTGGAAGGAAAAAAGTTTGCATTCATTCGTGGTGTACCAAAAATGCTGGGGCCGCAGGCAAAGTTTAAGCAACATGGCGAAAGTGGTTTGTGGCTGAGTGAAAACTTACCGCATTTGTCAACAGTAGTGGATGATATTGCTTTTATTAATACAGTTACAACAGATCAGTTTAATCATGCACCTGCACAATTATTAATGCATTGCGGTTCGCCAAGATTAGGAAGGCCGAGTATGGGCAGCTGGGTTACATATGGTTTAGGAAGTGAAAATAAAAATTTGCCGGGCTTTGTGGTGCTAACATCTGGCGGCAATAACCCTGATGCCGGTAAAAGTGTTTGGGGCAGCGGTTTTTTACCAAGTGTATATCAGGGTGTGCAATGCAGGAGCGAAGGCGACCCTGTGTTATTTATTAAAGACCCCGAAGGAATGAACCGGGATATTCGCAAAGCATCTATTGATGCAATTAATAAAATTAATCAGGAAGAGTATAACGAATATAAAGACCCTGAAATTCTATCAAGAATTTCGCAATACGAAATGGCGTATAAAATGCAGATATCTGTTCCGGAAGTAATGGATATAAGCAGCGAACCACAATACATTCATGATATGTATGGCACAAAACCCGGCGAAGGAAGATTTGCAAACAATGTTTTGCTTGCAAGAAAATTGGTGGAAAAAGGTGTACGTTTTGTACAGTTGTTTGATTGGGGCTGGGATACGCATGGCGATGCTGCAGAAAATGCGGTTGATGTTGGATTAATTAATAAATGCCGCAGTGTAGATAAACCCATTACTGCATTGCTGCTTGATTTAAAACAAAGAGGATTGTTGGATGAAACATTGGTGATATGGGGTTCAGAATTTGGAAGAACACCCATGCTGGAAAACCGTGAAGGTAAAAAAATGCCGTTCAAAGGAAGAGATCATCATGGCGAAGCATTCACCATTTGGATGGCAGGCGGCGGAATTAAAGGCGGCACATCATATGGCGAAACAGATGAAATTGGATACAGCAGCATAACAGGAAAAGTGGAAGCATTTGATATACAGGCAACCATTTTAAATCAGTTAGGTTTCGACCACGAAAAGTTTACGTATCAATCGCAAGGCAGGCCATTTAGATTAACAGATGTGAGTGGAAAGGTGATACATGAGATTATTGCGTAGTTCTTAAACACATAGGCACAATAGAAACATGGGGTTGTATAAGTTTTTCTATTTGTAACTATGTACCTATGATTCTATGTGGTGAAAAAATAAAAATATACTAAAACAATGGATAGAAAAAAATTTTTGACTTTAGGTGGTGTAAGCTCAGCAGGTTTATTGTTATCAAGCCTCGAGAGTTTTGCCACACAAGCAAACCCAACCACAAAATCCAATGCAGGCTACGAATTAAAAATAATGGCCACCAACTGGGGTTATGAAGGGACCATAGATTCCTTTTGTGCAAAAGTAAAAAAAGAAGGCTACGATGGTATAGAAAACTGGTGGCCCGGTACAGAACAGGAACAAAAAGAAATGTTTGATGCACTAAAAAAATACAAACTCGATTTAGGCATAATTTATGGTGCTGGCGAAGACACCTTTGCAGAACATTTCCCGGCATTTAAAAAAACAGTAGAAATATTTGCCAAACAAAAAATTCAGCGTCCCATTTACATCAACTTACATTCAGGCAAAGATTATTATATTTTTGATGAAGGGATAAAATTTGTAGAGTACACCAATGCATTGGCAAAAGAAACCGGTATTCCCATTTATCATGAAACACACCGGGGAAGATTGATGTTTGCAGCACATACCACAAGCGAATACTTAAAAAAATACCCTGAACTTAAATTGACACTTGATATTTCTCATTGGTGCAATGTGCATGAAAGTCTACTGCACAATCAAAAAGAAACGGTAGATGCCGCATTGCAACATACAGAACATATTCATGCCAGAGTAGGCTACGAAGAAGGGCCGCAGGTAGCTGACCCAAGGGCACCGGAATGGAAATATGCATTGGATGCACATTTTACCTGGTGGGATAAAGTAGTGGAACGAAAAAAGAAAGCAGGAGAACGAATTACTTTTTTAACAGAGTTTGGCCCGCCGCTTTACATGCAAACATTGCCTTACACGTTGCAGCCATTAAGTAACCAGTGGGATATTAATGTGTACATGATGCAGTTGTTAAGAAAAAGATACGGATCATAATTATATAAATGTTTTTTATTTCAGTCATACCAGAATTTATTGGCAGGTTTCATCCTGTGCTGGTGCATTTGCCGGTAGGTATTTTGCTGCTGGCTGTTATCTTTTATTTTCTTTCTTATAAAAAGAAATATGAATGGATAGAGCCTGCTGTACAACTTTCATTGCTCATTGGCACAATAGCTGCTATTGCATCTTGTATTACAGGATACTTATTGTCTGATAGCGGCGGGTATAATGCAGTACTTGTTTCCAGGCATCAATGGTTTGGCATTGGTATGACGGTGGTTTCGTTAATCACTTATTATGTTGCTTCAAAAAAAATGAGTTATTTTAAATGGCTGATGCCGTTAATTGGAATTCTCATCATCATCACCGGGCATTTAGGTGGCAGCATAACACATGGCGAAGGATATTTAACGAAAGCATTTACAGAAAAGAATACGACAGGCGAAGTATCTGCTGCCCTGATTAAAGATGTACAGCAAGCGGTTGCTTATACAGACATTATTCAGCCTATACTCCAAACAAAATGTTACGCTTGTCATGGTACCAGCAAACAAAAAGGAAAATTAAGATTAGATGAACCTGATTTTATACTGAAAGGTGGTGAAGATGGAAAAATAATGATACCTGGTAGTGCTGGTGAAAGTGAAATGATAAAAAGAATTTTACTGGCTGCAGATAACGAAGACCACATGCCACCAAAAGAAAAACCACAATTAACCGCTGCACAAATTGAATTACTGCATTGGTGGATAACAACCGGAGCAACATTTAATAAAAAAGTAGCTGCGTTGTCACAGCCGGATAAAGTAAAACCGGTATTAATGGCTTTACAAACTGGTAATATACAGCCTGCACAAATTTCTCTGTCAACTGTTCCTGCAGTTGCGGTGGAAAAAGCACCGGATAGTATTCTGCAAAAATTAAAATTACTTGATGTTGCTGTTAATGCTGTGGCAGCAAACAGCAATTATCTAACGGTAAATTTTGTTGCTGTTGACAGCATTACTGCACAGCACCTGCAATTGATAAAGGCACTGGGCAAACAAATTATATGGTTGAAGATGGGTGATGCAAAATTGAATGATGAAGTGTGTGCAGCCATTGGTGCCTTGCCTAACCTTACCCGTTTGTTTTTGAACAACACTAATGTTGCTGATAACGGGTTAGCGTATTTTAAAAGCCTTGCACAATTGCAATACCTTAATCTTATAGCAACTAACATTACTGCAAGCGGCATGAAACATCTTGCAGGCTTAAAAAACATTAAACAGTTATATCTGTATCAAACAAATATTTCCAAAGCAGATTTCGCTAACATTAAAAATGATTTTCCAGGTTCGGTTATTGATACCGGCGGTTACCAACTTGAGTTTTTAGCAAGCGATACTATGAAAGTAAAAGCAAAACTTGTAAAACCATAACAACCAATGCAAAAAAACAGTACCATAATTATTTTGTTTTGTTTAAGTATTGCTGTGACAATTACTTCTTATGCACAAACAAAAAAAGATTCAGCGTTCATCAGAAACAAAATAAAAGGATTGCTCACCGGCACTTTGCTTGGCGATGCACTCGGTGGCCCCATAGAATTTCAGGGCCATCCCGAAATACAGGCTACTCCAAACCCTCCAAAACTATGGACAGATACTACTGACTTAATGGATGGTGATGAAATAAAAGCAGCAGCCGAAAGGTTGTATTTCAGGGAGTACAAATATCTTTTACCTTTTGTACAGTCTTACGGTTGCTGGAGTGTAAATGCGCCGCCCGGTTCTATTACGGATGATAGCCGAAATAAAATTGTATTAATGTATATGCTGCGTAATGCATTGCAAAAAAATCAATGGCCGTTATCAGAAAAGAGTATGGCGAATGCTTTTTTAGATTGGAGAAAAACTCCTGCAATAAAATCTCATCCCGGTTACGATTCATTGTGCAAAGACTGGATGGGAGAAATGGATAAAACAATTAACTGGGTACTGGGAAGCAGGCAAAAAGGAAAAGCTTATCCACCCGAGAGAATGTGGAATGCTTATCCTACCTGTTACGGACAAATGACATTGCCGCCCATTGCAGCTATCTATCCCGGCCAGCCGGAGAAAGCATATCTCGCCGCATACAATCTTGCATATTTTGATAATGGTTTTGCAAAAGATATGAATGCAGCATTGGTTGCAGGTTTATCTGTTGCACTTACATTGGATGCAGGTAAAATGAATCATGAGCAATTGTGGGCTAAAGTATTTGAAGCCATGAAAAATACCGACCCGTATGAGTACAATAAAGTTCCGTGGTGCGAAAGGTCAATAACTAAATGGATGTACATGGTAGATATGTTTGTAAAAGAAGCAAATGGTTCGCCGGCAAAATTGTTTCAGCAGTTGGATAAACAATTTATGTATGATGCAAAGTGGGAGGCACAAGTGCCATTCACCCTTATTTTTTCTGTATTAAAAATTTGTAAGTACGATCCGTTAGCAGCTATGCAGTTAAGTATTGAGTGGGGAAACGACCATGATACGTATCCGCAATTACTCGGCGCATTTGTTGGAGCTATTTATGGCCCCGATATTTTTAAAAAAGAAATGAGGGAAACAATTACTAAAAGAGTGAAGTTGGATTATGATGAAAGCATAGATGAGTGGGTGAATACTTTAATGAGGATTCAGGAGTTAGGAAAGAAAAAACAGTTGGTAAAAAACTGAAAGTAACTAAACCCCGTCAGCGGTTGCAAACCCTGACGGCGGTTTGCAAAAAGAAGTTCGATAAAATAATAATGACTCGAATAAAAACGCTGAATAAAGAACTAAAAGTACAAGAGTGCGACGCAACGATGCCGCCATGAAAAACAAAAGCTGGTAACAAAAAAAAATATTTTATTCTATTATAAAAATTGAATTATGGAAAATAAAGAAACAAAAAGAGGTATCAGCCGCCAGCAATTTTTAAAACAAACGGCAATGGCTGGCGCAGCAGTATTATTAGCAAACTTGGAAAGTTTTGCATTAACCAGTCCCTATAAAAAATTACGGGTTGCACTTATCGGTTGTGGCAGTGTAAGCAATCGGTATATTCCAAAACTGCAATCATCATCAATGATTGACCTTGTGAGTTTGTGCGACATTAAATATGACAGAGCCATAGCACAAAACAAACAATACAATGTAGGTGCACAAACCTATAAAAACATTGATGAAATGTTGAAAGGTGTACCGTTTGATATGATGGTAACAACAACCGATATGCAGGTGCATGGAGAACTAAACAAAAAAGCATTGCTGGCAGGTAAGCATGTGTGGAGTGAAAAACCAATGGCGAATACCTATGCGGAAGGTAAAGCATTGTTGGATTTGGCAAAAAGTAAAAAACTAAGAATATGGGGCGCACCTGCCGTTGTTAATTCTCCGCAGTTTGCATTTATGAGTAAACAAATTCAGGAAGGTAAGCTGGGGCGCATAGCAAGTGCACACGGACAATACGGACATACCGGCCCCAACTGGAGTGCATTTTTTTATGAGAAAGGCGGCGGCAGCATGCCCGACCTTGGTGTATACAATATTGCAACACTCACAGGTTTACTCGGCCCTGCAAAAAGTATAATGGCAATGACGAGTATTGTAAATCCTGAACGTACTGTGGATGATAAAGGAAAAATAAAAGTAGTGGCAGAAGATAATGCACATATATTAATGATGCATGATAAAAATGTAATCAGCCATGTAATGTGCGGCTTCTGTTATTTTGACCCTCATGGGCATGAAGCAACTAACCAAACTCTTCACTCTATTCAAATTTACGGCGACTATGGTAATTTGCGATTGATAGGATACGATTGGGAAACCAATGGTGTAATGCTGGATACCGATTGGGAAAAACCACCGGTGCTGGTGAGTACAGATAAAGGCGGTTATGTATGGCAGGAAGGCGCCAATGTAGTTGGAGAAAGTTTATTAACTGGAGTTGAGCCAAAAATAAATGTGGAGCATGCATTGCATGTGCTGGAAATTATTGAAGCAGCAAGAAAGAGCCAGGAAACAGGAATGCGGATAAAATTAAAAAGTAAGTTTCCATTTCCGGTGGTGAAGTAATTTATTTTTGAACCAGTCCCGATAGCTATCGGGATAATTCTATTTAGCTGCATTGGCACAGTTTATCCCGAAAGCATTCGGGGCACTCTTGTACTGTATGAATTCTGTTCAACAATTAGGACTCTAAAAAATTGAGTAATTTTTTAAAATAGCAGACTCTAAGTTCCCCTCTCCTTTGGAGAGGGGTTAGGGGTGAGGTCAAAATATTTTTTATGAAACTTGCAATTCTCGGTTCAGGATTTATTTCCCGTTTCTATGCTGATAGCTTAGTAGCACAGCGAAGAAAAGATATCATTGTATCTGTGTACAGCAGAACAGAAGCTAATGCAAAAAAGTTTGCAGATGATTATAAAGTGCCGCACTATGCAACAAGCATACAAGAATGTGTAAGTAATAAAGAGGTAGATGCGGTAATCATTGGTTTATCAAACGATATGCATTTGGAAGCAGTGTTGGCTTGCGCCGCGGCAGGTAAACATGTTCTTTGCACAAAACCACTAGGAAGAAATGCAGCAGAAGCATTACAAATGTTGCAGGCAGTTGATAAAGCAAATGTTGTTGGTGGTTATTTAGAAGACCTTTGTTACACACCAAAATTTTTAAAATCTTTAGCCGCTGTAAAAGCAGGAAGTATTGGGGAAGTTATTTGGACAAAGAGCAGGGAAACACATCCCGGTCCGCACAGTGATTGGTTTTGGGATAAAGAAAAAAGTGGAGGCGGTTGTATTATTGATTTAGGTTGCCATTGTGTGGAAATATCAAGAAACTTTATTGGAAAAAATATAAAACCAATTGAAGTGATGTGCTGGGCCGATACAAGGGTGCATCCAATAGATGCAGAAGATAATGCTGTGGGTTTAGTAAAATATGAGAACGGGGCAATAGGACAGTTTGAAGTTAGCTGGACCTTCAGGGGCGGTATGGATTTAAGAGATGAAGTAATGGGAACAGAAGGAACTATTTGGGCAAATAATTTTTTAAGAACAGGTTTTGAAATGTTTACCAGTGGTAAGGGCGGTGATTATATTGCAGAGAAAGCAGAAAGCAACAGCGGCTGGCTGTTCCCTGTAGGCGATGAGGTGCATGAACTTGGCTACAATCATATGTTCACCGATATGTTTGATGCTATTGATAATAAAAAACAGCCTGCCGAAACATTTTATGACGGCTATATTGTAAATGCTATTTTAGACGCAGCATATCTTTCTGCCAAATCAAAACAATGGGAAAAAGTTTTACTGGATGATTGGAGAGGCACGGAAGAAAAGAAAACTGAAAAAAAGTACAATAGTTTTGATGATGAGTTTTATTTAATTAAAGAGGAAGTGTTACCAAACGGAGAAAAAAAAGTGATTTTAAAAAATAAAAAAACGGGTTCAATAGAAAGAAGATGAAAGAAGTTATAACTAAACGGAATTTTAATGTGCCTGTTGAATTACTATATCAGGCTTGGGTAAATCCGGAGCAGTTAAAAAACTGGTGGGGACCTAACGGGTTCACTAATACCTTTCGTGAATTTGATTTTAAGCCTGGCGGCAAGTGGAGTTTTATTATGCATGGCCCTGACGGTAAAGAGTACGAAAACGAAAGTAAATTTGAAACCATTAAAGAAAATGAACTGGTAATTCTGCGCCATATATCCAAACCGGAATACAAGGCAACGTTTATTTTTTCTGCTAATGGCAGCAACTCATCTTCATTAAAATGGACAATGGTTTTTGAAGAAGAAAAAGCATATCATGCATTAAAGAATATTGTAGCAGAGAAGAACGAAGAAAACTTAGATAGACTGGTGACGGAATTAGAAAAAAAGAGATAAAAATGTTATTGCAAAATAAAAATATCGTAATCATCGGCGGCACCACAGGCCTTGGTCTCTCTGCTGCCAAAACATTTATTGCCAATGGCGCCAATGTAGTTGTTGTGGGAAGAAATGAAGAAAGTGTACATGAAGCCCAACAACTTTTAGGGATACAACGCAATTGCAGTAAGCGGCGATGCAACAAATGAAGCAACAGCAATTACTGCTATTGAAACCTGTATCAAAAAGTTTGGCAGCTTCAATGGCCTCTATCATGTAGCAGGTGGCAGTGGCAGAAAATTTGGCGATGGCCCTTTGCATGAGTTAACATTAGAAGGATGGAATAAAACAATGGAATTAAATCTTACTTCATTAATGTTAAGCAACCAGGCAGCAGTTAAAAAATTCTTACAATTAAAAACAAGCGGAACAATATTAAACATGGGTTCGGTGCTGGGTTATTCGCCTTCACCAAAATATTTTTCAACACATGCCTATGCAGCAGCTAAAGCGGCCATTATTGGGTTTACTAAATCCATTGCAGCATATTATGCAGCCAATAATATTAGAGTAAATGTTATTGCACCAGCTTTAGTAGAAACACCAATGGCACAAAGAGCAGCAAACGATGAAGAGATAATAAATTTCATCAAAACAAAACAACCATTGGATGGTGGAAGAATAGGACAGTCCGAAGATTTAGATGGACTGGCTGTTTATTTTATGAGTGAGCAATCAAAGTTTACAACTGGTCAGGTGATTGCTGTAGATGGGGGCTGGTCTGTAAGCGAAGGACAATATTAATATGATATCTTATATAGGAATAGATTTAGGCGGTACAAGAATTAAAGGCGTGGCAATTGATGCCACAGGAAATGTATTACATCAATCTTATACAGCCACTAATGATGGCGAAGGCGAAGTATGGAAAGCAGCTATTGCAAAAACGGTAAATGATTTAAAGGAAAAATTAATAACAAAAACAATTATCGTAGGAATTTCAGCACCGGGTTTACCTAATAAAGAAAATACTGCTATTGGTTTTATGCCCGGAAGATTAGAAGGACTTGAAAATTTTATCTGGAATGAATATTTGCAAACGCCAACGTATGTTTTAAATGATGGTGTTGCCGCATTAGTTGCCGAAGCAAAAACAGGAGCAGCAAAAAAAAGTACCAATGCAGTGATGGTAACTTTGGGTACAGGAGTTGGCGGGGCATTATTAATTAATAAGCAGGCATATCAAGGCTCATTCAATAAAGCCGGGCACATTGGTCATATGGTAATTGATAGTGATGGTGATTGTGATGTAACTAATATGCCCGGGAGTTTAGAAGAATGTATTGGTAACTGCACAATAGAAAAAAGAACAGCTGGAAAATTTTCATCTACACATGAACTCTTAATTGCAATGAGAAGTGGTGATGTATTTGCAAAAAATGTTTGGCTTACATCTGTAAAAAAATTGGCAATAGGATTAGCATCAGTCAGTAATATTATTTCGCCAGATACAATTGTAGTTGGTGGTGGAATTGCAGAAGCCAATGATGATTTGTTTATACCTTTAAATAAATGGTTTGATGAATTTGAATGGCAGCCGGGAGGTATTCGTCCGCAGATTGTAAAAGCGGTGCATGGCGATTTGGCTGGGGCAATTGGTGCGGCATGTTTTGCAATGAGCAAGCCCCTCTCTTTTGAAGAGGGGTTGGGGTGAGGTTTTTTTTATGGACCCAGCTGAAGTACTACTATGATGCTTCATTGGCACAGTTTATCCCGAAAGCATTCGGGGCACTCTTGTACAACAGTAATTCTATTGAGCAATATGCGGAGAGTAAAATTAAAAATTGAAACAGTTTTATTGAAGCCTGAAAGGCTGATATTAATATAGAAACATTAAAACGAAAAAGCCCAAACCCCGAAGGGGTGACATTAGAAAAAGAAAAATGAATCTTGCACTGCATAATTTTTATTAAGCAAAATGCGGAGTGTAAAAGAAAAATTGAAAAAAAATTATAAGAGACTAAAATCTCTTTGAACTTTATACACTATTAAAACTATCAGAGTCTCGTTCCCCTCTCCTTTGGAGAGGGGTTAGGGGTGAGGTCAAAATAAAAACAATGAACTTAACAGAAACCTATTTAAAAAAATGCAGCGGCATTATTGAAACTGTAAAAGAGCAGCAGCAACAAATTCAGCAAACTGCTCAATGGTTTGCTAAAACTATTTTGGCTGGCAGAATGGTGCATGTTTTTGGCAGCGGCCACAGCCGTATAATGGTAGAAGAAATGTGGCCCCGTTACGGTTCATTCCCTGGGTTCAATCCCATTGTAGAATTATCGCTTACCTATCATAATAATGTGGTTGGCGCCAACGGCCAGCGTCAGGCTATGTACTTGGAAAATGTAACCGGATTGGCAGAAAGGATTTTAAGAAATTTTGGATTAAGTGAAATAGACACAGCTTTAATTATTTCATCAAGCGGCTGCAATATTGTACCTATTGAAATGGCCGAACTGTTTCAACAAAAGAAAATAAAAACGGTTGCCATCGTATCACAAAAACATTTAGATGCTTCAACCAGTAAGCGCAGTGATGGCAAAAAACTGACGGACTTTGCAGATATTATTTTAGATACCGGTGCGCCGGCCGGCGATTCTATGATTTACATTGATGGATTGGAAACCCCTGTTTCACCAGGTTCTACTGTTGGCGGCATTATGATTATTAATTCAATAAAAGCTGAAATAGCAAAACTATTAACAGAAGCAGGGCAACCGCCAAAAGTATTAACTGCCGGTTGTATAGTGGGTAGTGAAAAAGCAACAGCTTTGTTTGAAGCGGCGTATGATGAACATGCACACAGGCTGGCGGAGTTATACAAAAATGCAGGTAAATAAATTTAAAAAAAACAAAACTAAAACTAACATGATTCCTATCCGCACAACCGTAGTAGGCAGTTATCCTTTTCCGGGATGGCTTGAATTTGGCGCAAAAAATTTAAACCAATTCGGCGCAGCCGATGTGGAAGAAATGATTGAAGATGCAGTGATTGCTGCCATTCATGACCAAACCACTGCTGGTCTTGATGTAATTACCGATGGCGAACAAACCCGCTTGGATTTCAATTTATCTTTTTATGGTTTTATAAAAGGAATTGAGAACAACGAAGCCGAAACAAGAAAGTTTGGTCCGCCTGCACATGACCAGCGGGGAAAAAATAATATTGTTGGCGAACTGGTCGCACCAAACGGATTAGGCGCAGTAAAAGAATATGAACGATTAAAAAAATTGGCACCTGCCGGACCAATATTAAAAGCAAGCATTCCCGGCCCTTATACTTTAAGCGGAAGATTATTACCAAACGATAAATACAAAGACCGCTTTGCTATTACAGAAGCATTGCTGCCAATGATTAGCAAAGAGCTGGAAGCCCTTGTAGCCGCAGGTTGTAAAGAAATTACTGTTGATGAACCGAGCATGAGTTGTTATGCTTACAAAGAAGATACTAAACGCTTTGTTGATATTTTTAACCGCACAGTAAAATCAGTTGTTGGCAAATGTAATCTCAGCACACATTTATGTTTTGGAAATTTTAAAGGCAGGCCCGTTGGTTACAGAAGTTTAAAACCTATGTTGCCCGATTTTTTAGATATGACGGTGGATGAAATTCATATTGAAATGGCCAACCGTGAATTTGCAGAAATAGAATTGCTGGCGCCGTTTGCTGAAAAGATGAATGTGGCCGTTGGAATTATTGATGTTAAAAATTATTACATAGAAAGTGTGGATGATGTGGTTGAAAGAATAAATAAATGTTTGAAGTATGTACCGGCAGAAAAATTATCTGTTGCGCCGGACTGTGGTTTAAGCCAAGACGGGCGAGAAATGGGAACTGGTGGCGAGAAAAAAATGTGATTTTAAACATGGGATGTTCTGAAGTAGTGGCGAAGAAAAAGTAAAAGAGAGCGTTGTAGAATCTTTTGATTATTGAAATAAAGTGATTAACGTTCAAAGTACGGAGGAACTAAAAAACCCCTCTCTCCTTGGAGAGGTTGGTTGGAGGAAATGAGGATTCAAACTTTTATGAATTTTAAAATGGAACTATAAAATAAAAAACGAAGAATTAATTGCTGAAATTGATTCATTAATAAAGATGAACAACACAGAGCTTCTCTCTTTGGTGGCTTGGCCAAAGCGGCTATTTATTACAATGGAAAGGTAAGCGAATTTTAATTGACCCGTATCTTTCTGATTCTTTGACTACAAAATATGCAGCAACCGACAAGCCTCATACAAGAATAAGTGAATTAGTGATTAAACCGGAGCTATTAAAAAATATTTCAATCGTAACATCAAGTCACAATCATACCGACCATCTGGATTCTGAAACGCTGATACCTGTTTTACAAAACAATCCGAGTATAAAATTTATTATTCCTGAAGCCAATAGGAATTTTGTGGCCGAGAGAGTGAAATGTGACATTGATTTTCCCATTGGGTTGAATGATGAACAATCTGTAACCATTGAGGGATTTACTTTTCATGGCATACCTGCAAAGCATAATGAAATAGACAGAGATGAAAAAGCCAATTGCAAATACATGGGTTATGTAATTGAGTTTGGTAATTATAAAATTTATCACAGTGGCGATACTTTGTGGTTTGATGGAATGGTAGAGTTATTAAAACCATTTAATGTTGATATAGCTATACTTCCTATTAATGGTAACAAGCCCGAAAGAAAAGTAGCTGGAAATTTAGATTGCAAAGAAGCAGCAGAATTAGGAAAAGCAATCCATGCAAAATTGGTTATTCCCTGCCATTATGATTTATTTGAGTTTAATACGGCTGATGTAAATGAATTTGTTTTGGAAGCAGAAAAAATAAATCAGCTGTATAAAGTGTTGAAAGGTGGAGAGAGATTTACTTACAATATAATTTAACGGAAAAAATAAATTAAATAAAGCTTTAACCTTTTAACGCTTGTCTATAGGAGGAGTGGTATTACCCTCTCCTTTGTCGCAGGCCCCGATAGTTTCGGGGGAGAGGGCAATGTCATTTAGTTAAGGATTATTATTCCCAACTAATGTCACCCCTTCGGGGTTGGGTCTTTAATTTTGTAACAATATCTATAGTAATGTCATCCCTTCGGGATTTAAAAGCCTGAAAGGCTGACATTAATATAGCTAACAAACAAATAAAAGTAGTAAAACCCCGAAGGGGTGATATTAGGTAGTGTGGAGTTTGGCTTAACTAAATGACATTGGGGGAGAGGGGTTAGGTCAAACTAAACTAAAAATAATTTTTATGAACCGATTCTTTTCACCAGCACCCATTTCACAAAACTATGGCATCGCTATTGTGCGAATTATCACAGGCATTTTATTGGTATGGCATGGCTGGGAATGTTTTGATGCAGAAAAAATGAAAACGTATACCGGCTGGTTTGTAGAAAGAAAATATGCCAATCCTGAGCTATGGGCTTATGCAGGAAAAGTGGCAGAACTCTTAGCAGGTATTGGTTTTCTACTTGGGCTATTCACAAGGTTGGCATCTATTGCAACCATTGCTGCATTTATCGGCGTAATTTTTATTTTAGGTGATAAAGGAAAAATATTCCAGGGAGATCAACATCCGTTTTTATTTATTTTATTAGCAGTGGTGTTTTTATTTACTGGCCCCGGTGCAATGAGTGCAGATGGTTTGATTTTTAAAAAGAGAAGATGAATAGAAGGAGCTGAATAAAGATATACAGTACAAGAGTGCCCCGAATGCTTTCGGGATAAACTGTGCCACTGAAGCATCATAGTAGCAATAAAGTTGGGTCAATAAAAAAATAACATGCCAGATACATCACAGGTAAACATCACCACCAAAGCAACGAAAGAAAATACTTTCGATGCGATCGTAATCGGCAGCGGCATCAGCGGTGGCTGGGCTGCAAAAGAATTGTGCGAAAAAGGATTAAAAACTTTAGTGTTGGAGAGAGGAAGAGATGTGCAGCACAACAAAGATTATCCCACCGCAAATTTATCCCGGTGGGAATTACCGCATCGTGGCGATATAACATGGGACACCAAAAAAAATAATCCGCTCATCAGTAAAGCCGCAGGCTATGATGAAGCCACACAACATTTTTTTGTGAAAGATGCAGAGCATCCCTATGTGCAGGAAAAACCTTTCGACTGGATAAGAGGTTACCAGGTAGGTGGCAAATCATTAACATGGGGCAGGGCCTGTGCAAGATGGAGTGAGTACGATTTTACTTCGCCTAAGCGTTATGGTTATGGAGAACCTTTTCCCATAACATACAACGACATTAAAGATTGGTACAGCCATGTAGAAAAATTTATTGGTGTGTGCGGCGAAAAAGCAGGCATACCATCTATGCCCGACGGTGAATTTTTAGAAGCGTATGAATTGAATAAAGTAGAGCAGCATTTTCAAAAAGTAATTAAAGAAAAATTTGGCCGCCACTATGTTTCGGGGCGTTGGGCACATATTACCGAAGCAAAACAAATTCATATAGACCAGGGCCGCACACAATGCCTCAATAGAAATTTATGTATGAGGGGTTGTCCTCTTGGCGGATATTTCAGTTCGGTTAGCAGCACTTTACCTTGGGCAAAAAAAACCGGCAACTTAACGGTACGTCCGCATGCTGTTGTTCATTCAGTTATTTATGATGAACAAAAACAAAAAGCCATTGGTGTAAAAGTAATTGATGCCAACACCAAAGAAGAAACCAATTTTTATGCAAGAATAATTTTTGTAAATGCATCGGCATTAAATACCAATTTAATTTTATTAAACTCAACATCAAAACGTTTTCCCAATGGATTAGGAAATGATAGTGGCGTATTGGGAAAATATATTTGCTTTCATAATTACCGTGGCAGCATGTGGGGTTATATGGAAGGCTTTGATGATTGGTATTACAAAGTTTCAAAACCTGCGGAATGTATCATTGCTAATTATAGAAATGTAGAAAAACGAGACACAGATTTTTATGGAGGCTATGTGGTTTATTCCGGTGCAAGCAGAGAAAAGTTAAGTGATGCAAAAGCTACAACTCCACTGGGTGCTGAATATAAAAATGCTTTGACTGAACCCGGCCGCTGGAGTGTGTACATGTATATGCAGGGGGAAACAATTGCAAAAGAAAGCAATCATGTAAGGTTAAGTAAAACTGAAAAAGACCAATGGGGTATTCCATTACTGGTTACTTCTGTTGGTTATGATGATAACGATGATAAGATGGTAAAAGATTTTTTAGAGCAGGGAAAATTAATGATGGAAGCAGCGGGAGTAAAAGAAGTAAACACATGGGATAGTAAGCAAGCCCCCGGTTTAGATATTCATGAAATGGGAGGAGTAAGAATGGGCAGCGACCCAAAAACTTCTATGCTCAATGAATTTAATCAACTGCATCATTGCAAAAATGTTTTTGTAACTGATGGAGCTTGCATGACGAGTACCGGTAGCCAAAGCCCATCTATTTTGTATATGGCATTTACTGCAAGGGCTGTGGCGCATGCGGTGGAAGAAATGAAAAAAGGAAATTTATAAAACCCCGTCAGCATTTGAAAACCCTCACGGCGGTTTGTTAAAAAGGTTTATTTGTATAAAAAAACAGTAAAAAGAAAATGAAAAAAATATTTTTGATACCAGCTTCAGTTTTTCATGGCATCATCGTTGCGTCGCACTCTTGTGCTGAATACCTTTATTCAACAAAGCTATATTCAGCATCCCGATTATTTCGGGGTACTGAAGTAATTCTATTCAGCAAAACTTCAAAGCGTTTTTGTCTTTCTTTTTTTGCATTTTTACTTTTTACTTTTCATTCTTCAGCCCAGCAAAAAACCTATTGCAATCCAATCAATATCGACTACGGCTACACACCCATCCCCAACTTTTCGCAATGGGGCAACCACCGTGCCACTGCCGACCCGGTGATTGTAAATTACAAAGGCGATTTTTATTTGTTCAGCACCAATCAATGGGGTTATTGGTGGAGCAGTGATATGAGTAACTGGAATTTCATTTCAAAAAAATTTTTACGTCCGTGGAATACCGGTACGTATGATGAACTTTGTGCACCTGCTGTTGGTATTGTTGGTGATACCATAATTGTGTTTGGTTCAACCTATACAAGCAAATTCACCATTTGGGGAAGTACCAATCCTAAGGTTAATCAATGGTTTCCCATTGTTGATAGTTTTGACATTGGCGGTTGGGACCCTGCATTTTTTACTGATGATGATGGACGTTTGTATATGTATAATGGCAGCAGCAATACTTATCCATTGTATGGAATTGAGTTAAACAGAAAAACATTTCAACCAATTGGTACCAGAAAAGAAATGCATATGCTGAAACAGTGGCGCTATGGCTGGCAGCGTTTTGGAGAACATATGGACAATACTTTTTTAGACCCGTTTATGGAAGGTGCCCACATGACAAAGCACAACGGAAAATATTATTTACAATATGGCGCACCGGGTACAGAATTCAGTGGTTATGCAGATGGTGTTGCCGTAGCAGATAATCCATTGGGTTCTCCAACCGGATGGTTCGCCGATCAAAGCGATCCGTTAAGTATAAAAGTAGGAGGTTATGTAAGAGGCGCCGGGCATGGTGCAACATTTCAGGATAATAATAAAAATTACTGGCATGTGTCCACCACCGTTATATCTGTAAAAAATACTTTTGAAAGAAGAATAGGTATTTGGCCTGCAGGTTTTGATAAAGATGATTTGATGTGGTGCAATACTGCGTTTGGAGATTATCCACACTATCTCCCTTCATCTAAAGGAGAGGGGTTGGGAGTGAGGCCAAACTGGTTTTTATTAAATTACAATAAATCAGTTCAGGTTTCTTCCACTCTCGGCGGTTATGTTCCCAATAATGCCGTAGATGAATTAACAAAAACATACTGGAGTGCTGCCACCGGTAACAAAGGCGAATGGATACAGACGGATTTGGGAAATGTATCAACCGTAAATGCCATTCAAATTAATTATGCTGATCAGGATGCAGAATTTTTGGGTAAGCAAACAACTATTTACCATCAATATAAAATGTATTATTCTCTTGATGGAAAGAAATGGAATGTATTGGTTGATAAAAGCAATAACAAAACCGATGTGCCGCATGAATATGTAGAATTGGAAAAACCCGTACAGGCAAGATTCATTAAATTGGAAAACATTCATATGCCCACCGGCAAATTTGCCATCAGTGGTTTGCGGGTATTTGGCAACGGTAATGGCACCAAACCCAATAAAGTGGAAGGCTTTATCGTACTGCGTACCGAAAAAGATAAACGCAGTGCTTTCATAAAATGGAAACCGGTGGACAATGCTTTTGCGTACAATATTTATTACGGTACCCATCCCGATAAATTATACAGCTGCATTATGGTGCACAGCAATAACGAATACTGGATGAAGGCTATGGATTTGCAAAAAACTTATTATTACAGTGTTGAAGCTATTAATGAAAATGGGGTAAGTGAGAGAACAGCGGTTATGAAAGTGGAATAGCATTAATAAAATGTACATATTCTTTTTTGAATTTCACCCCTTCAGGTAATTTCATTAAGTTAAGAGTCTTTAAATTATAATACTCCCCATTCCAGTTCCCTCTCCTTTGGAGAGGGGTTGGGGTGAGGTCTTTAAAAACAAACATGCAAACAAAAATTTATCCCAATTACGAAACATTATCCGCAGCAGTTGCTCAAATAATGTTTGATACCATCAAACAAAAACCAACCGCTGTTATTTGCCTGGCATCCGGCCACACACCATTATTGCCCTGCCAGTTGTTTGTAAAAAAAGCAAACGACGAACATTTACATATTTCTGAAACTACTTTTATAGGTTTAGATGAATGGGTAAGCGTACCGCCGGATAATAAGGGAAGCTGTCATTATTTTTTATACAGCACGGTTTTTAATCCGTTGGGATTACAAGCCGGACAGATACATGTTTTTAATGCTTTGGCTGATGATTTATCTAACGAATGCGAAACAATGGATGAAGTGATAGATAATAATGGCGGCATAGATTTAATGATTGTTGGCATTGGTATGAATGGGCATATTGGTTTTAATGAGCCGGGTGTTTCTTTCAAAAATTTATCTCATGTTATTGATCTGGATAAAACAACCATCGAAGTAGGACAAAAATATTTTCCTGCTGCTACTACTTTAACAAAAGGTATCACCATCGGTCTGCAACATTTAATAAATGCAAAACAAGTTTTATTAATTGCCAATGGAGAAAAGAAAGCCGCCATCATAAAACAAACAATTGAAAAAGAAGTATCCAACAAAATTCCGGCAACTATTATGCAAACACATAAAAATGGAATTATCATGATTGACAAAGAAGCAGCTTCTCAACTTTCTAAAAATTATTTGCATGAAGTTTAGTGAAGCCTGGCTTTTACGCATTTTATATTTTTTGGTTTTTTGCTGCACCGCATCATGGTTGCCGGTAATGGCTGATTATTGTAAAAGTAAAGGCCTCAGCGGCACCGAAAGCAGTTTGATATTGAGCATAACACCCGTAATGATGTTTTTAGTACAGCCTTTGTACGGGATAATGGCCGATAAATGGGGATATAAAAAAACAATTTTATTTGCATCACTTTTTTCTTCTGTAAGTTATTTAGGTTATTTACATAATGGCGGTTTTGTATGGCTGATTACAATTACAATTGTCATGTCCGTTTTTTACAACACCATTCAACCGGTGCTTGATAGTTTAGCACTGTTGTTATCAAAAAATAATCCTGATTTTTCTTATGGAAAATTGCGTATAGCCGGTGCCGCAGGCTGGGCTTTTACGGGCATCATTTCGGGGCAGGTAATTGATGCCATCAATATAAATGTAATTTTTATTATTTCATTCATCAGCATGATACTGGTTTTTATCTTCAGTTTCTTTTTAAAAGAAGAAAAAGAAAAACAGGCCATAGAATCCAGTTCGTATAAAAATCTGGGAGATGTTATAAAAAATCCGGCATTACTTTTTTTGCTGGCCGCAGTTTTAATTATATCTGCCGGCACAAGCACCATCTGGTATTTTTATTCTACTTACATGAAAGAGAATGGCGCCTCTGCTTCATTGGTGGGTTATGGCATTTCGTTCCAGGGTTTGTGTGAGCTGCCCTTATTTTATTTTTCAGCAAGAATTATTTTACGGCTGGGGTTAAAGACAACATTGTTACTCACTATTATTGCTACAGTTGTAAGGTTATTGTTATACAGTGCTATTAAAAATCCTTATGCCGCATTGCCGGTTGAATTACTGCATGGCATTTCCTGGTCGTTGTTTTGGGTGGTGTGCGTGGAGTATATTAATAAACTGGTAGATAAAAATTGGTTGGCTACCGGTCAGTCGTTATTGTATGTAGCGTATTATGGTATCGGCACAATTGCCGGCAATTACTGGACGGGGTATTTGCAAGATGCCAATATAAAAGTTGCTGATATTTTCTTATTGAATGCCTGTATTATTTTTGTAACAGGTGTATTGATTTGGATTTTTATAAAAGAAAAGAAAATATCGGATGCTGCTTAAGAATATTTTGGGCAGGCCCCATTAGTATGGTGTACAACAGTCTTTGTTGAGAAAATAAATATTGCTGTAATAAAATAAAAAAGTAAATTTAAAAAAATTACATTTAATCATTGCAATTGTTATTATGAAATTAAAGATATTATTATTCGTTGCAGTTTTCTTTTTTACTACTTCTGTTTCGGCACAGCAATCTGTCGGCAGGTTGGCAAAATCTTTTTAATGGTAAAGATTTAACCGGGTGGAAACGATTGGGTGGCTCAGCAGATTATAAAGTAGAAGACGGGATAATTGTTGGAAGAACAGTAGTTAATTCCCGAAATACATTTTTAGTTACTGAAAAAGAATATAGTGATTTTATATTGGAAGCAGATGTATGGGTGGAAGATGAAGAAGGTAATGCCGGGTTGCAAACCCGTAGCCATTTTGATGCAGCAGCTTTTAATGGCGAAGGAAAAGTTTATGGCCGCCAATGCGAAATTGATCCAACACCACGCCGGTGGACGGGTGGCATTTATGATGAAGGCAGAAGAGACTGGCTTTACCCAATGCAATTAAATGCACAGGCACAAAATGCTTTTAAAAAAGGGGCATACAATCACTTTAAGGTAGAGTGTATTGGTAACGAAATGAAAACATGGGTAAATGGAATTGCAACTGCTTATGTTGTTGATACAATTGATACCAAAGGTTTTATTGGCCTGCAGGTACATGGTATCAGATCTGCCGATCATGCAGGTAAAAAAGTGTGTTATAAAAATGTTCGAATTAAAACAACGGGGTTGGTGCCAACTCCATTTCCTGCCAATGTATATGTTTCCAATTTTGTTGTAAATAATTTAACTGCTTACGAAAAGAAAGATGGGTGGCACTTATTATTTAATGGCAAAACAAGTAAAGGATGGAAAAGTGCGAAGGGAAACAGTTTTCCTGAAAGAGGATGGATAATAAATAACGGTAGCATTGGTGTGGTTGATGCTGAAGGTAAAGAAGCAACTAATGGGGGAGATATTGTAACTGAAAAGCAGTTTGCTGCATTCGATCTTTCTTTTGAATTTAAATTAACTCCTGGTGCAAACAGCGGTATAAAATATTTTGTAACGCTTGACGAAGACAGTAAAGGTTCTGCAATTGGATTAGAGTACCAGGTGCTTGATGACACTTTGCATCCCGATGCAAAACTTGGCCGTGATGGTAACCGCACATTAGCATCTTTGTACGATTTGATAAAAGCCGAAAAACAAAAAAGATTTTTACGGCCGACAGGTCAATGGAATTTTGGGCGTCTAATAGTCTATCCAAATAATAAAGTGGAACATTACCTCAATGGCGTAAAAGTTTTGGAATACATAAGGGGGTCAAAAGAATTCAGGGATTTAGTTGCTGTAAGTAAATATGTAATCTGGAAAAATTTTGGAGAAGCACCAGAGGGTCATATACTGCTGCAGGATCATGGCAATGCTGTTTCGTACAGGAGTATTAAGATAAAAGAGTTGAAATGGTAACTTAATAAAGATTTAAAATTCTTTACAATAAAAATAAAAATCTATGTCACAGTCACGCAGGCATTTTATTAAACAGTCAGCTAAAGCTTCAGCAGCATTGTATGCAGCGGCAATGGGCTTCAGTGCCAAAAGTTATGCAAACATTATTGGCGCCAACGATCGTGTAAGGGTAGGAGTGGTTGGCTATTCGGACCGGCACAGGAGCTCACACATGCCCTGTTTTATGAACCACTATAAAGAACTGAATTTCGATTTGGTGGCTGTATCAGATATCTGGAAAAAAAGAAGAGAAGAAGGCACTGCTGCGTGGAAGGAAAAAATTGGACATGATGTAATTGCATGCCGCAACAACGAAGAGATGTACGACAAAAAATTAGTAGATGCAGTATTTATTGGCACAGCAGATTTTCAACATGCATTGCACGCCATTGAAGCAGTAAAAGCCGGCTGTGATGCTTATGTGGAAAAGCCTTTTGCAGAAACCATGGAAGATAACCGGGCTGCATTAAAAGCAATAAAAGCCACCGACAGAATTATACAGATTGGTTCGCAAAGAAGAAGCGGTGCCAATTATCATGCAGCTAATGAATTTATACGTTCAGGAAAATTTGGGCCCATTACTATGGTGGAATTAACATGGAATGTAAACCAACCGGGCCGCTGGCGCAGGCCGGCATTGCTAAACCAGTTAAAAGAAGAAGATACCGACTGGAAACGTTTTTTAATGAACAGGCCTGCCGATAGTTTTGATGTAAGAAAATATTTAGAGTACCGTTTGTTCTGGCCATACTCATCAGGTTTACCGGGGCAATGGATGAGCCACCAGATAGATACAGTGCATTGGTTTAGCGGTATTGCACACCCAAGATCGGTGGTTGCCAATGGTGGTATTTATGCATGGAAAGATGGAAGAACAAATTGGGACACCATTACCGCCGTATTTGATTATGGCCCTGCCAACGATTTGTCTTCGGGCTTTCAGGTAACCTTTGGTTCCCGTATGCATAATGGAGATGAAAAACCTTCTGAAATATATTATTCCAATGGCGGCGAATTAAATCTTATCAACAATACTGTTTCTCCAAAAGGCGGCCTTTCTAAAAGATTTGCTGATGAAATGAAAATGCAGCAAAATCTTTTAACCGAACAAACCTTATCTTCTACGGAAGCTGTAGTGGCATCTGCCAATACCGGCGGCGATAAACTAACTTCTAACCATGTACGCAACTGGATGGAATGCATCCGCAGCCGCAAACAACCCAATGCGCCGGTAGAAGCTGGCTACAGCCATTCTATTGCCACCATTATGACCAACGCTGCTGCCCGTACCGGAGCCAAAGTAACTTTTGATGAAAAAACACAGGAAGTAATGGCTAACGGTAAAGTTTTCAAATATTAATTTCTTTTTATCATGAATAAATTATTATTTTTTGCAGCTATTTTTTTGATGGCTTGTAATGTAAAAGCACAGCACTCAACAGGGTTTAGTATTGTAGAAAAAAAAGATAAAAATGAAGTTGAAATTTTATTCAATAATAAATTATTGACCGCTTATTGTTATTACGATTCCAGCCGAAAGCCTGTTCTTTTTCCGGTAAACACTGTAGATGGGATTACTGTTACCCGTAGCTATCCTTTTAAAAATGTACCAGGCGAAAGAACAGATCATCCGCATCATACTGGTATATGGTTTAATTACGAATCAGTAAATGGGCTTGATTTCTGGAATAATTCTACCGCTATTGAAGTTGCAAAAAGAAATCACTATGGAACAATCGTTCATCAAAAAATTATCAGAAAAAACACAAATGATAAAACTGCATCACTTACTGTTGCTGCAAAATGGATACGGCCCGATAGTAAAGTTTTACTTAACGAGCTTACCACTTTTAACTTTAGCGTTAGCGAAAGTAATTTTATAATTGACAGGACAACAACATTAACTGCAACAGACACCACTGTAGTTTTTAAAGATGTAAAAGATGGCATGTTCGCCATTCGTGTGGCAAGAGAACTGGAACTTCCTTCTAAAGAAAAAAGCAGTTTTGTTGATGATAAAGGCAACATAACAAATGTGCCACCATCAGGTGCAGATGTTACCGGTATGTATTACGGCAGCACAGGATTAAAAGGCGATTCCGTATGGAGCAGCAAAGGTAATTGGGTAATGCTTAATGGAAAAAAGGATGGAAAAGAAATTACAATCAGCATCATCGATCATCCCTTAAATACCGGTTACCCCACTTACTGGCATGCAAGGGGCTATGGTTTATTTGCTGCTAATCCTTTAGGAAGAAAAGTGTTCAGCAATGGAAAAGAAGAATTAAATTTTTCGTTACAGCCTGGTAAATCAGTTACATTCCGTTACAGGATAATTATACATTCGGGTATTTTTTTGACAACTGAAGAAATGAATAAGTCGTTTACTGATTTTGGAAAAATAAAGTAAAGCCTGATAAAATTGGTTTTAGAACAATTACTGTTTGATTTGAAGTTTTTAAAAATAAAAAAGGCAAGTGACTCAAGAAATCATTTGCCATTTTTTTATTTGTGAACCGGATTGGATTCGAACCAATGACCCTCAGCTTAGAAGGCTGATGCTCTATCCAACTGAGCTACCGGTCCTTAATTGGGTTGCAAATATAAGGCAAATAAAAAAAATGCCCATAAAAAATACCGTCAATACTAAATGTTGAAAAACATTTTTCTATATTTGCAATCTACAATTACCGAATTATGAAGTTTTAATTACACTTAAGGACTAGCAGCCATTAAAAAATATGGCTTGCTTTACTATAGCCGCAATTTCCTTAAGTTGTATTCAAATTAATCTCCAGCTTCATTTTATTTTTACATTTCTAATTAATTATATCATGTCAGAAACTATTCTAACATCAAAAAAGCTATCCATTTTTCAACTATTTAAACAAGCCGTACGGGGCGATGTAAAAGATTTTACAACAGGCAGTATTGACAGGGCTATATTTTTACTGGCTGTACCAATGATACTGGAAATGGTTTTAGAAGCCTTGTTTGCTTTAGTAGATATTTATTTTGTAAATAAAATAAGTGCAGAAGCTTCGGCAACAGTTGGCTTAACTGAAGCGGCACTTACCATTTTATATTCAGTTGCATGGGGTTTAGCAATGGGCATTATGGCATTGGTGGCCAGGCGAACAGGCGAAAAAGATTTTACCGCAGCATCTGCCGTTGCTGCACAAGGCATCATAGTGGCTGTATTTTTTTCTTTTATAATCAGCATCATTGGCTTTATTTTTCCAAAAGAAATATTAAGTTTTATGGGGGCCAGCACCAAAGTGGTGCAGGAAAACTACAGGTTTACCCAAATAATGCTTACGGGTAATATTGTAATTATGCTGCTTTTTGTAAACAATGCAATTTTTAGGGGCGCAGGCGATGCATCTATTGCAATGAGAACTTTATTAATTGCTAATGCTATTAATATTGTGTTAGACCCATTGTTGATTTTTGGTATTGGCCCTTTTCCAAAAATGGGCCTTTTAGGAGCTGCAGTGGCTACAACCATCGGCCGTTCGGTTGGAGTAATTTATCAGTTTTATCATCTTTTTAATGGAAAGGAAATTATACGACTTGTAAAAAAACAATTTGTTGTAAATTTTGAAATAATCAACAGCATTCTAAAAACTTCGTTTGGAGGTATGTTCCAGTTTATTATTGGCAGCTGCAGTTGGATATTTTTAGCAAGGATAATTGCAGAATCAGGAGAATCTACCACATCCGGTTATATAACAGCCATTCGTATTTGTATTTTCACAATACTCCCTGCCTGGGGATTAGCAAATGCTGCTGCTGCACTGGTAGGGCAAAATTTGGGAGCAGGCCAACCGGAGAGAGCAGAGAAATCTGTTTGGAGAACTGCATTTTTAACGCTGTTATTTTTTGCATTGGTATCTGTAATATTTTTCTTTTTTGGTGAAATACTTATGCGGTTTTTTACTTCTGATGAAGTGGCTGTAAAAGCAGGTACTTTATGCCTTCATATTTTAGCAATAGGGTACATATTTTTTGCTTACGGAATGATAATAGTTCAGGCTTTTAATGGTGCTGGTGATACTAAAACCCCAACCATTATTAATATATTTATTTATTGGATTTTACAAATACCCCTGGCATATTTTATGGCAAAGTATCTTAAGATGGGCCCAACAGGTGTTTATATAGCAATAGGTATTTCCGAAACCATGCTGGCTGTAGTGGGTATTATTATCTTTAAAAAAGGAAAATGGAAGCTGGTAAAAGTGTGATTTAACAGGATAAAATATATATTCTATTTTTGCCTTTACATAAATTTAACATTATATTTGCTACATAATAACTGCTATTATTTTACTAAAACTAGAATTATGAAACTAAAACTAACATTAATTATTGCGTTAACTATTTTTTCTACAACTGTATTCTCTCAGGCAAAAAAAGGTTCTCTTGTTGGAATTCATTTTAATATGGCAGATTCTAAAGCCCCATCTGGTATTAAGGATCCTGTTAGTGGAAATGTATACAGTACTATCCCACAAATGGATAAAGGGGTGTCTTTATCTTATTGGAAAGGCCTCACCCCAAAAATTGACCTTGCTGTTAAATTAAATGGAATGTTTTATGGCAGTATTAAGAGCAATAATGGCAATATTCAGGTAGGGTTAGAATTAGAACCAACATTAAATATCCGTCCATTTACTGATGCAGCTAAAGTTGCTCCTTTTGTAACTGCCGGTGCTGGAATTGGCTTGTATAATAAAAAAATTGGTGGGTATATTCCTGCAGGCCTTGGTATTCAAGTTAATTTGAGCAGTCTTACCTATATTTTTGTTCAGGCACAATATAAATTTTCTTTAACTGAAAAAGTAGTAGAAGATAATCTTTTTTATTCCATTGGATTTGCACAAAGTTTTTAAATTAAAACAACATGAAAAAAACAGTAAAATTAATTTTAGCGTTTACTATTCTTAGTATTTGCAGCAATACTTTTGCACAGCAATACCAGACTAAGAAAGGACTCTGTATTGGGTCTTCATTTTAATTTAGCCGATTTTAAGGCTCCAGCTGGTTTTAAAGATGCGGTTAGTGGCAATGTTTACAGCACTATACCTCAAATGGATAAGGGCTTTTCTTTGGCTTATTGGAGAGGGCTTACTTCTAAAATTGATGGGGCGGTTAAATTAAATGCTATGTATTACAGCAATATTCAGGGCAATAGTGGAAAAACACAAATTGGATTGGAATTGGAACCTACTTTGAATGTAAGACCTTTTAAAGATGAAAGCAAAGTAGCCCCTTTTTTAACTGCGGGTGTTGGTGTTGGTTTGTATAACAAAAAATTTGGTGGTTATGTGCCGGCAGGTGTTGGTGTTCAGGTTAATTTCAGTAATCTCACTTATTTATTTCTTCAGGCACAATATAAATTTACATTAACCAAAGATGTAATTGAGGATAATTTATTTTATTCACTGGGAGTTGCTCAAAGTTTTGGTAAAGAAAGGCCAAAGGTTCCACCACCACCGCCAGTACCGGTTGTTGAAGCTCCAAAAGACAGGGATGGTGATGGTGTAATTGATGATAACGATAAATGTCCGGATGTTGCAGGTGTAGCATCATTGCAAGGATGCCCCGACAGGGATGGTGATGGTATTACTGATGCAGATGATAAATGCCCTGATGTAAAAGGATTGGCAAAATATAATGGATGCCCAATACCAGATACAGATAAAGATGGTGTTAATGATGAAGAAGATAAATGTATCTCTGTACCGGGTGTTGCCCGTTACCAGGGTTGCCCAATACCAGATACCGACAAAGATGGTGTTAATGACGAAGAAGATAAATGTATTAACGAAGCAGGACCCGTTTCTAACTTTGGCTGCCCTGTAATTTCTCAGTCTGTAATTGATAAAATTAATTATGCAGCTAAGAATATTTTCTTTGCTACCGGAAGTTCTAAATTATTACCAAAATCTTTTAAATCTTTAAATGAAGTTGCAAAGATTATGGCTGATGATGCTTCGCTTAAACTTGATATTGACGGGCACACAGATAACACTGGCGATGCAGCTAAAAATCAATCTTTGTCAGAAGCAAGGGCTGCTGCAGTAAAAACTTACCTGGTAAGTAAAGGTGCTGATGAAAGCAAAATGACTTCTACCGGACATGGACAGGATATGCCTGCAGCTGATAATAAAACCGCAGCAGGACGTTCTAAAAACAGAAGAGTGGAAATGACAGCCAGAAATTATTAATTTCCAGGTTTTTCAATAAATAAAAATCCCTCCAAAAAAATTTGGAGGGATTTTTATTTACAGTTTTTATTTTTTTTACCCCATTTTATCTTCCAGCTCCATCACTTTTTCAAAAACAATTTCATATTCTGCATTCAGTTTCTGTAATTCAAAATCGGCATTTTTATAATTTGTTTCTGCCTGTACAAATTTAGTTTTGTCGTTGTAAATTTCAGGCAATGCTAAAGCGGCTTCCAGTTCAATTTTCTTTTTATTAAAAAGGGCTATTTTTTCTTCTAACTGTTGAAAACGATTTTTTTGTTTCTGCAATTCTTTTTTTAATTCTTTATCAAAAGAAGTACGCTGTTCGTTAACAGGCTCCTGCTGGTTATTAGTTGTTCTATGTTCGTTTGTTGTTACAGCTAACTTTTGCTTATCCACAGGACGCTTTGCGTTGCCAGTTGCCAATTGTTTACTGCCTTCGGCTTTTAACAATGCAGCATCAGTTTTTTCTTTTCTTTCTTTCCAATCTTCCCACTCGGCATAAGTACCTTTAAATTCTCTTATTTTATAATTATCAATATCCCAAATTTTATTTGCAATGCGGCTTATAAAATACCTGTCGTGGCTAACTAAAACAATAGTGCCTTCATATTTATTCAAGGCTTCAACCAATAAGTCAACAGAGTGAATGTCTAAATGGTTAGTAGGTTCATCCAGCATTAAAAAATTTGCTTTGCTGGCAATTGTTTTGGCTAATGCCACCCTTGCTTTTTCGCCACCGCTTAATACTTTAATTTTCTTTTCAACAGTATCGCCGCTAAATAAAAAAGCGCCTAATAAACTTCTTAATTCCAAATCAGTTTTTCCGCTACGGGCATCTTTTAATTCTTCCAGCACATCATTATTTTGGTTAAGTGCTTCCAGCTGGTGCTGTGCATAAAAAGATTCATCTACATTATGCCCCCAAATTCTTTCCCCATCAAAATTTTCTGTATCGGCAATAATTCTTAATAAGGTAGATTTTCCTTTTCCATTAGCGCCAATTAAAGCAATTTTATCGCCACGGTCAATTTCTGCACCAGTATCCTCCAAAATTTTTACGCTTCCAAAACTTTTGCTTACATGTTTTAAAGTAACAATTGTTCTTCCTGGTGTTTTATCAATCGCAAAATTTATACGCATGTTGGGGCGTTCCAGTTCTACATTTTCAATGCGGTCTAATTTTTCTAAGCGCTTAACAATACTTTGTGCAGCGGCAGCTTTACTGGCTTTTGCTTTAAACCTTTCTACAAACCTTTCGTTCTGCCTTATATAATCCTGCTGATTTTCGTAAGCCTTTTGCTGCATATCAATACGCAAAGCTTTTTCCTGTTCGTAATAAGTATAATTGCCGGTATAAAAATGTAATTCTTTTTGATACAACTCTACAATTTTATTCACCATCCGGTCTAAAAAAAAGCGGTCATGCGATACAATTACAACAGCACCGGGGTAATGAATCAAATATTTTTCCAGCCATTCAATACTGGGTAAATCAAGGTGGTTCGTAGGTTCATCCATCAGCAACACATCAGGATTCATCAAAATCATTTTTGCCAGCAATACCCTCATCCGCCAGCCTCCGCTAAAATTTTTATATTGCTTTCCTAAATCTGCATTTGCAAAACCCAGGCCCTGCAAAATTTCTTCAGTTTTATGATGAATACTGTAGCCATCCAGTACTTCCATTTCGTGTAACAAATCGGCATATTTATGAGCCAAATCTTCGTTACCGGTTTTTTCCAGTTCGTGCCCTAATTGCTCTAATTCTTTTTCTAATTGCTTAACTCTTTCAAAAGCACCCATAGCCACTTCTAAAATAGAATCTTCAGTATCAAAGCCCAATAAATCCTGGTGTAAAAAACCAATCGTGGTTTCCCTGCCTTTTTCCACAGTTCCCTTTGCAGGGCTGTACTGGCCGGTAAGCACTTTTAATAAAGTGGATTTGCCCGTTCCGTTGTAACCAATTAATCCAATACGTTCGTTGGGCTGAATATGCCATGTAGCATCTTCCACAATTGTTCTTGCACCAAATTCAAACGTTACATTTTGTAATCCTAACAGCATAAGTAATTCTGACAGGGATTAATTCCCTTTTTTCAGGCTGCAAAAGTAAGTTAATCAGCAAACTTTTTAAAGTAATTAGTGTTATATCGTAAATTTGCCCAAAAAATATACAATGAAAAAATTTTTGGCAATAGTAATTCTGGCAATAGCAGCATTTTGTATTTACTGGTTTGCTTTTAGAAGCAAGGGAGGAGGAAACAGTGGCCCAAAGCAACAACCCATAGCACTTAAAAAACATTCTGAAGCATTTAATAAAAGCATAGCGGAAACAATGAATGCCTATTTTGAAATGAAAAACGCTTTTGTAGATGCAGATACTGTTAAAATTAAAGAAGCCGCTAAAAAATTTATTGGGCTGGTGGATAGCATAAAATTAGATGAACTTAAAAAAGATACCGCAGCCATTTATGAAGATGCACTTGCAAAAATTGGCGATTTAAAAGCAAATGCTGCATCAATAATTGTGCAAACAGATATTACTGAAATGCGCCACGATTTTAGCTGGGTTTCCGAAGCATTGTATCCTTTTTTTAAATTGATTAATTACGAAGGTCCCAATTTATATTTTCAAAATTGCCCAATGGCATTTGGAGATGAAAAAGGCGCCAACTGGATAAGCAATACAAAAGAAATTGTAAACCCTTATTTAGGAAAAAATCATCCGGAGTTTAAAGGCACTATGCTGCATTGCGGCAGCATAAAAGATACCATTAAAACACAATAAGTATTCTTAATTTATAGCCGCAGCATAACATCAGTTTATATAAAGAAACTATGAAAATTAAATTGTTTCTCTTACTGTTAATAACTGTTCCTTTTTTTGTAAATGCACAAAACAGGTTTACAATAAGTGGTTTTATAAAAGATTCGCTGAATGGTGAGACACTTATTGGTGCATCAATAGCTGTACAGGGTAAAACTAAAGGTATCAGCAGTAATCAATATGGTTTTTATTCTATTACTTTAGAAGAAGGGGAGTACATTTTTATAGGCTCCTACATTGGTTACCAGCCAAAAATTTTGCAAATAAAGTTAGATGGTAACAGGCAATTGAATTTTAATATGCTGCCTAAAATTTCTTTATCGCAAGAGGTAATCGTTACATCAAAAAAAAGAGATGCGAATGTTAAAAATGCACAAATGGGAAAATTTACTTTGCCCATTGAGCAAATAAAATCTATCCCCGCATTTTTAGGCGAAGTAGATCTTTTAAAAACAATTCAATTGTTACCGGGCATTCGCAATGCAGGCGAAGGCAGTGCAGGCTTATATGTACGTGGCGGCGGCCCCGATCAAAATTTAATTTTATTAGATGATGCACCGGTGTACAATACAGGTCATTTGTTTGGTTTTTTTTCCATCTTTAATTCTGATGCAATAAAAAATGTAACCCTTATTAAAGGAGGAATGCCTGCACAGTACGGCGGAAGGTTATCAAGCGTTTTAGATATTTCAATGAAGGAAGGCAACAATCAAAAATACCAGGTAGAAGGCGGCATTGGTTTAATTGCTTCAAGATTATCGGTACAGGGACCAATAAAAAAAGATAAAGCATCATTTATTGTTTCGGCAAGAAGAACTTATATAGATGCATTGACAAAACCTTTTATTAAACCTGGCAGCCAGTTTTACGGATCAGGTTATTATTTTTATGATTTAAATGCAAAGGTAAATTATAAATTTTCTGAAAAAGACCGGGTGTATTTAAGTGGTTATTTTGGCCGTGATGTTTTTGATTTTGCAAATGGAAAACAGAGTTTAAAAGTAAATATCCCCTGGGGAAATGCAACCGGTACTTTACGGTGGAACCATGTGTTTAATAAAAAATTATTTGGTAACACTACAGCGGTTTACAACGATTATAATTTTACTTTTAAAGCAGCACAAAATAATTTTGAAGTAAAATTAGCTTCGGGAATAAGAGATGTTAGTATAAAACAGGATTTTGATTTGTATCCGTTTACGGGGCATAAAATAAAATTTGGCGGCATTTTTACTTACCACAGGTTTACACCTTCGGTAGTTAGTGGCAAACAGGATTCGGTGGTTTTTAATCCCAACAATGCACAAACAAAATTTGCGAACGAAGCGGCTGTTTATTTACAGGATGACTGGGAAATAAATGATAAAATAAAAATTAATGCCGGCTTGCGTTACAGTTGGTTTCAGCAAATTGGGGCGTATAAAATTTATACAACCGACGCTAATGGAAACCGAACCGACAGTACAGTTTTTAAAAGGGGAGAAGCTGTAAAAACTTACGGGGGATTAGAACCGAGATTAACTTTACGCTACGCTTTAAATGACGAAACTTCTTTAAAAGCATCTTTAACAAGAAACCTGCAATACATTCATTTGGTAAGTAACGCCGGCACTACTTTACCTACCGATATTTGGGTGCCCAGCACTTATAAAGTAAAACCACAAATAAGTTTTTTATACGCCGCAGGGTTGTTTAAAAATTTTAAAGATAATACGTATGAAACTTCTGTAGAAGTGTATTACAAACAAATGCAAAACCAAATTGAATACCAGGAAGGCTATACCCCAAACTCGTTAGATGATACTGAAAATTCTTTTGCATTTGGAAAAGGATGGAGTTACGGTACCGAATTATTTATTAACAAAGCAAGAGGTAAACTTACCGGCTGGATAGGTTATACATTAAGCTGGACCTGGAGAAAATTTGCTGCACTAAACTTTGGCGAAAAATATCCGGCCAAATACGACAGAAGAAATGATTTAAGTGTTGTTGGTATTTACGAATTAAATAAAAAATGGAAACTTTCGGCCACTTTTGTTTATGGCAGCGGCAATGCAACAACTTTGCCACAGCGTTTTTACATAGTAAACGGCATACTAACGCAGGAGTACAGCCGCATTAATGAATACCGTTTACCTGCATATCACCGGTTAGATTTATCTGCCATACTTACCCCAAAGAAAAATGAAAAACGTAAATGGAAAAGCGAATGGGTGTTCAGCATTTATAATGCCTACAGCCGCCAAAATCCATACTTTATTTATTTCGATCAAAACGGCAGTGCTTTAAATGGCAGTTTAAACATTCAGGCTAAACAGGTTTCGTTGT
Organism: uncultured Chitinophagaceae bacterium; assembly: GCA_963741535.1. Classification (GTDB taxonomy): domain Bacteria; phylum Bacteroidota; class Bacteroidia; order Chitinophagales; family Chitinophagaceae; genus Ferruginibacter. The sequence goes on along the minus strand of CAVUIP010000017.1, from coordinate 183,030 downwards.
TCCCCATAATTCCTGCAGTTACCTGGAATTTTAAATTTTAAACAAAAAAAGCATTCGCCATCCGGCGAATGCAGTTTACTGTGAGAGTTCGGATTAAGAACTATTTTTAATTATCTTGCAAATGTGTGATAAGTTTCTACTTTAGCTCCGGGAAATGCCGGATCGTTAGTTGAAGTATTTACAACAGTAAATATTTCTGAAGTAAGTGTAAGCATTTTCCAGTTATATGTTTTTGATGGGGTAGTTGCAATTAATGAATCACTGCCGGAAAACTTATAAGTACCGGTATTTATTGTACTGCTGTTAAAACAATATTGAAAATTTAAATTGGCATCAAACTGAACAAAATTCTTTGGCTTGGGAGCCCGGTATATTATGGTGTCCTTAGAAAAAACATTATTGTAATATAGTCGGAGTTGCACTCTTTGAATCCACCATTCGCCAACAACCTGTTGCTCTTTGGGTTTATCCTGGCTGGTATCGGGTTTTGCACATGAAGATGTAAAGATGCTTGTTACAACTATACCAATAAAAAGTACAGCAGCAGTGTAAAAGTTTTTCATCAGGTAAAATATTGGTTTTGATAATAACGCCAATATTGCCTGATTATTGTGTGTTTTTTGGTTTATGAACAAAACGAATAACACCACTCTTTTCAAGATCACTTGCAATACGTACTTCGTACCGGCTGGCGCCATCTGTAACCACCATTAATGCAGTATTAGGAGGTATAGATCCTAAATTTTCGGCATACATTACCAGCTCATTTACATCTTTTTTATCATCTGTACTTAAATTGAGTGTGATGGCTTTATCACTAAGCCTTTTATGAGAAAGTATTAATTTCCCATTAAATAAAAGCGAAATAGTATCACCGTCAATATCGCCGTTATCATATAAATCAACTTTAAAAGTTTCGTTTTCTATTACAATCGTTTTAATAAGATTGTTATTGCGTTTTTCAAAATTAATATCTGCCCTTGGCTTAATTTCAGGATTAGTTTTTACAACCGGCGGAGGGGCAATTTTAGTTTCAGGATTTACAGGTGTTTTTACAACAGGTGGTGCAACGGCTGTTTTAGGGCTGTCCTTTTTTACAACTGGTGGCGGTGTAACTTTATTTTTATCTTTAAAAATGTTATTTAATTTAGGGTCTTGTTTTTTTTGCTGTTTATCATTTCGGGCTGTAGTGTTATTAAAAAGCGGTGTATTTTTTTTAAGTACCCTACGTGATAAAACAGTTGTTCCATATCCACAATCGCCTTCCTGGTTAGGTGCTGGTACCCAGCTTCCTTCAAGCATTTGCACATCATCCTGTTTAAAATAAGTTAGCTTATGTACCTGAAAACAATTTCTTATATGCACAGGTACATTTGTTTTTGTTCTTTCGGTTTCTGTTACTTCTACATAGCCACTTTTTTTATTCAGTTTACCCTTTAATCTGCAAATGGTATAGTATCTTTTTCCCCCGTCGTTAAAATAAGTGTAGGAGTAACCGGTAACTTCATTGCCATTGGTTTCCAGCTCCAGTACATAATCACACCGCTCGCCACCCCAACCCATAAATGTGGTACTGTTGTCGGTAAACTGGCCTTTCCACTGGCCTTTAAATTCCTGTGCAAAAACTGTAGCAACAGATGAAAGGAGTAATAATAAGGGTATAATTTTTTTCATGTTCACTTTAACTTTTTAGTTAGATGAATGCGGCCCGATCCGCAATTTTCTGTTTCTGTAAACCAGGTACCATGCAACACCAGCGCTTTTTTTGTTTTATAATAGCGCAATTTCATTAATTGCAAACAGGTACCAACACCAGCACCTGAAAAAGGTTTTAAACTTTTCGATTCTTCTAAATACAAAATATTCTTTTGTAAAAACCCGCCGCCCATTATACAAACTGCCGTATCAGTATGTGTAAATGTTTTTAAAAATGTTTTACTGGTAGCCGTAAAAACTGAATCATTTTTTTTTATAAATGTAAAACTGATTGCTGTTTCTCCTGCTGTTGATAAATCCGTAAAATAACCCTTCCATTCTCCCTGCAAATCCTGGCACAATACTATTTTATAAAAAAATAAAAAAACACCCAACAGTAAAGTTATTTTCATTATTTACAAAGATATTTTAGATTAATTTTTCCATAGCTAATAGTTCGTTAAATTTGCACCCTGTTTAATATTAACACAGGTATTATAAAGATATGATAAAGATTACATTACCCGATGGGGCAGTTAAAGAATATGAAGCTGGTGCATCAGCTCTGGATATAGCCAAATCTATAAGCGAAGGATTGGCAAGAAAAGTATTAGCAGCAAATATTAATGGCGAGGTTTGGGATGCCACCAGGCCAATAAATAATGACGCTTCCTTAAAATTATTAACCTGGGATGATGCAGATGCAAAATCAACGTTTTGGCATTCATCTGCGCATTTAATGGCAGAGGCTGTGGAAACTATGTTTCCCGGAGTAAAATTTTGGGTAGGGCCTGCAATTGAAAAAGGTTTTTATTATGATATGGATTTAGGCGATAAAAAAATTACTGAAGAAGATTTGCTTGTTCTGGAAAAGAAGATGAACGAATTAGCAAAACAAAATAATGGTTTTGCAAGAAAAGAAATTTCTAAAACCGATGCCATAAAATATTTTGCAGATAAAGGTGACGAATACAAATTAGATTTATTAAGCGGACTTACTGATGGAGGTATTACTTTTTACTCACAAGGACAGTTTACCGATTTGTGCCGTGGGCCACATATACCCAATACAAGTTTTATAAAAGCCATAAAATTAACCAGCATTGCAGGTGCATACTGGAAAGGCGATGAAAAAAATAAACAGCTTACACGTATTTATGGGATAACCTTCCCCAACCAAAAAGAATTGGACGAATACCTTGCTATGCTGGAAGAAGCAAAGAAAAGGGATCATCGTAAATTAGGAAAAGAGTTAGGCATTTTTACTTTTGAAGACAATGTTGGCCCAGGCTTACCACTGTGGATGCCCAATGGTACCATCATTATTGAAGAACTGGAAAAGCTGGCAAAAGAAACTGAAAAAGCTGCAGGATATAAAAGAGTGGTAACACCTAACATTGCAAAAGAAAGCATGTATATTACCAGTGGCCATTTACCTTATTATGCCGATAGTATGTTTCCGCCAATGGAAATGGATGGCGAAAAATATTATTTAAAACCGATGAACTGCCCTCATCATCATAAAATATTTGATGCGGAGCAAAAGAGTTATAAAGACCTGCCTTACCGTATTGCAGAATACGGAACCTGTTACCGTTACGAACAAAGCGGGGAATTATTTGGCCTGATGAGGGTACGTTGCCTGCACATGAACGATGCACATATTTATTGCAGTAAAGAACAATTTGCACAGGAGTTTATGGCAGTAAATGAAATGTACATCAAATACTTTAAAATATTTGGTGTAGATAAATATGTAATGCGCCTTAGCCTGCACAGCCCCGAAAAACTTGGACAAAAATATGTGAATGAACCAGCGCTTTGGAAAGAAACCGAGGATATGGTACGCAAGGTTTTAATTGAAACTAAAACACCTTTTGTAGAAGTACAGGACGAAGCAGCATTTTACGGTCCTAAAATTGATGTACAAATTTGGAGTGCAATTGGTAAAGAATTTACACTGGCCACCAACCAGGTAGATTTTGCCCAGGGCCGCAGTTTTAAATTAAGTTTTACTAATAAAGATAATCATCCGGAAGTACCATTAATTATTCACAGGGCGCCTTTGGGAACCCATGAAAGATTTATAGGATTTTTACTGGAACATTTTGCCGGAAAATTCCCGACATGGCTGGCACCGCTGCAGGTAAAAATATTACCGATAAGCGATAAGTTTATGGATTATGCAAATACAATTTTGCAAAAGCTGAAAAATGCTGATATTCGTGTGGAAATTGATGACAGAAACGAGAAGGTAGGAAAAAAGATAAGAGATACCGAATTGGCAAGAGTGCCTTATATGCTGGTGATTGGCGAAAAAGAAATGAACGAAGGCAAAGCATCGATAAGACGACAGGGTATAGGAGATTTAGGGGCAAAAGATATTAATGAATTTATTACAGAAATTTCAAAAGAAATAAAAGAGCGTTCAATGTAAAATAAAATAAAATTTTTATCTTACGTAAGAATAATAAACAACATTGTAAATTAAAAATTGTAAATGGCATTTCCACCACGGCCGCCCCGGGGAGCGTTTAATCCCCGTTTTAAAAAAGAACAGCAGCAGGAGCATCGTACCAACCACATGATAAAAGTACCCGAAGTACGGTTGGTTGGCGAAAATATTGAACCTGGCATTTATGCAACTGCCGAAGCTGCAAAAATTGCAAAAGAACAGGAATTGGATTTAGTAGAAATTTCTCCCGGAGCCAATCCGCCTGTATGTAAAATTATTGACTACAATAAATTTTTGTACGAAGAGAAAAAGAAAAAGAAAGAGCAAAAAGCAAAAAGCAAAACCAGTGAGGTTAAAGAAATACGTTTTACCCCCAACACAGATGATCATGATTTTGAGTTTAAAGTAAAACATGCCGAAAAATTTTTGCAGGATGGCGATAAAGTAAAAGCACACGTACAGTTTAAAGGGCGTGCTATTATGTTTAAAGAGCGTGGCGAATTATTATTATTAAAATTTGCCGATAGTTTAAAAGATGTAGGCGCTTTAGAAGGCTTACCAAAAATGGAAGGAAAAAGAATGCTGGTGATGTTTGCACCAAAAGCGGCGCAAAAGAAAAAATCAGGATCGGAGCTGGGTAAATTACATAAAGAAGAAAAACCTGCACCGGTAACTGAAGCACCCGCTGCCGAAAGTGCCAGCTAAAATAGTAAAGGATAATATTTAATTCTATGCTGATAAAATAGTTTAATACGGGAAGCATATGCTTCCCTTTTTTATTAAACAAGTTTGAAAATACAAGTGTTTTTTTAAAATCTAAAATCGTAAATCTAAAATCGTAAATTCGAAGAGTGGATATCAGCTTAAATAAATACATTAGCGAAACAGGTTTTTGCAGCCGCAGAGAAGCTGACAAATATATTGAGCAATGCCGTGTAACCATTAATGGCATTGAAGCAACAAAAGGAAACAGGGTAGGAGAAAAGGATGTAGTACTGGTAGATGGGGAGCCAATAAAAAAAAAGAAAAATGTTGCAGTTTATATATTATTAAATAAACCAAAAGGCATTACCTGCACTACCGATTTAAAAGACAAAACCAACATTATTGATTTTATAAATTTTAAAAGCCGCATTTTTCCCATTGGCAGATTAGATAAAAGAAGTGAAGGCTTAATTTTTTTAACTAACGACGGCGATATTGTAAATAAAATTTTAAGGGCCGGTAACAAACACGAAAAAGAATATATTGTTGCAGTTGATAAACCTGTTAATATAGATTTTATAAATAAAATGCGAAACGGTGTACGCATTGGCGGTACAGTAACACAAAAATGTTTTGTTAAGCAGGAAGGCGACAGCAGGTTTAAAATTATTTTAACGCAGGGCTTAAACAGGCAGATACGCCGCATGTGTGAAGTGCTTGGGTATAATGTAGTATCATTAAAAAGAATAAGAATAATGAATATCACCATTGCTGGCTTACAACCCGGTAAGTGGCGTTATTTTACACCTGATGAAATTACTATTATCAATGCAATGGTTGCCAACAGCAGCAAAACCGCTGATGGTAATGAAGGGATGGACGAATAAAACTTATCATAAATTTTTGGAGTGCTTTATTACTTGCTTTAAAAAAATCGTAACTTTTCAATAATAATTTGTAAAAATGTTTGATAAAATCATTGCTTACTTTTCTACATTGGAGCAAAGGCCGGTTGAGCGGATGGCTTTTATTATTGGCTCCATGCTTATACTCTGGATTATTGAAGGGTGCCATACCATTGCTTGCATTAAAATATAAAAAAACAAAATGGAAACATGCATCTGTTAATCTCACTTTCACTGTAATTCATCTTATCATCCATACAGGTTTTGGTTTTTTAATTGTTAAGTTATCCGATTGGGCTTCAGCAAATCAGTTTGGATTAGTGTATTGGTTAAATGCTTCAGTTATTGGTACAATAATTATTTCGGCACTGGCATTGGATTTATTTGGAGGATGGCTGAGCCACATGATTGAACATAAAGTGCCCTTATTTTGGAGAATGCATATTATTCATCATGCCGATAATAATGTTGATGTTACTTCGGGTCTGCGCCATCATCCTTTGGAAAGTGTATGGAGAGGGTTATTTTTTTTAGTTGCAATAATAATTTGCGGAGCACCCATTTATGCAGTGATGATCTATCAAACTATACTTACCATATTTGTAGCATTTACACACGCCAATATTTCTTTACCAGTATGGTTAGATAAAGGAATGAGTTATGTACTCGTTTCTCCAAACATGCATAAAGTACATCATCATTGGAAACAACCTTATACCGATAGTAATTACGGTGCGGTATTTTCTATCTGGGATCGGCTGTTCGGAACCTATATGCAATTAGATAAATCGAAGCTTCAGCTATGGGTTAGATAAATATTACAGCAACGATAAAGATGAAGACCTTGCCAGCCTTATGAAAAAACCATTTATTAAACTGGAAGAATAAGTTTTAATGATCGTAACTGATAACCCTTGATATTTTCCACAGGCCATCTTTTTTTTGCCATATCATTACAAATTTAAAAGTACCTGTTTCTTCTTTACCGTTTTCAATATGTTTAAATCGATGTACGCCAATTTCTATTGCGCCATAATTTTTTATGGGATGCACTTCCAGGCTGGCCTTGTACTAATTGCCTTGTTAATTTAAAAGGCTTACTAAAAGTGCTTTTAAAATTTTCAAAAACTTTTTCATAGGCATATTAATCCGTCATTATCCTGAAACCATTCAAGATCTTTTGTAAACATAGCTTTGAAAGATTCAAAATTTTGAGTATTAAAATAATGAAATAAAATACTATCCTGCTGGGCAATTTCTTTTTGCAATTCCTTCGGCGTTGTGGCTACTTTTTTTTCCTGAGCAAATACACCATTGTTATACAACAGTGCAATTGAAAAAATAAGTAAACATCCTGCTGCAAATTTATTTTTTATCATAATTAAAAATTTTATTCATTTTTATTCAAATCCATCCGCATTGCAATCATGTGTTTTGCAAATCCCACTTTTTCATAGGCTTTTATTGCGGCTTCATTATTTTCATAAACATCCAGCCTTAATTCAGTAATGTTTTGCAAAAAACACCAATTGCTAAGTGCAGCTATAATTTCCTTGTTTATGCCTTTTCCTCTGTGATTGGGATCTACATACATAAAACCTAAATACGCATGCTGCTGATGCTGCAAATATGGTTTTGCATTTTCAATACGGGCATAACCGCTGCCAATAATTATCTCCATTCAAGTTCTGCAACAACAATTTCTACATCTGGTGCGGTTATCATTTTTTCAATATCGTAATAATTAATTTTTTCTTTTTTTAATGTAGGGTCGAAAGGTCTTTCCGCATCAATTACACCCTGCTCAAACTTCAGAAGCTTCCCTAAATCCGTCATTACTGCTTTTCTTATAATTATTTGCTTCATTGGTTTAACTAATTTAAAAGAGAATCAAGTTTAAAATATTTTTTTACTGAAAACCATTTAATAAAATGGTTTTCAATTTTGGCATAATGACTACTATATCAACCTTAAAATGTAATACATTGATCCATTATAAAATTGTATCACAAATAAACTGCATTTATAAGTATAAAAAAATTTATGACAGGCACAGATGTTGTATGATAATTAATACAGGCTAAAACTTGTTAACATCACTTACCTTTACACCAGAATATTCAAAATAGTTTAATAAATTATAATGCATTTAGAAGATAATAGTGAAGTAGCAAAGAACATGGAAGTAATTGGAATGTTACAGGGTTTTGTAGCCGAAACTGTTGAAACTTCACTTTTAGACCCTGATGATTGCTGGCAACCCACCGATTTTTTACCAGATTTTACTAATACAGATGTTTTTGATGAAGTAAAAAAATTAAGGGAACGTACTGCATGTATCCCCGACAGTATTATTACTTCGCTGGTTGGCAACATGATTACTGAAGAAGCATTGCCCAGTTACCAAACTTATTTTAATCTTATTGTAAACGAAGAAAAAGATTTAACCAGCACTAATGGCTGGGTAAGATGGAGCAGGGCATGGACAGCCGAAGAAAACAGGCACGGCGATTTGCTTAATAAATATCTTTATTTATCCGGCAGGTGTGATATGAAAGAAGTAGAACAAACCATTCACCGCTTAATTTACAATGGCTTTAACGCCAACACCAATAACGACCCTTACCAGGCGATGGTGTACACTTCTTTTCAGGAAAGAGCAACAAAAATATCGCATGTTAATACTGGTAAATTAGCAGATAAAGCCGGCGACAGCACCTTATCCAGAATTTGCAAAACTATTGCAGGTGATGAGGCAAGGCATGAAAAAGCCTACAAATCATTTATGTCTAAAATATTTGAAATAGACCCTAACGGTGGCCTGAAAGCTTTTGAACAAATGATGCGTAAACAAATTGCAATGCCTGCTATTTTAATGGCCGATGGAGCAAAAAATACCAATCTGTTTACCGATTTTTCTGCCATTACACAAAAAATAGGTGTGTACACCACTTGGGATTATGCAAGCATTATAGAACACCTTGTTTCGCTCTGGAAAATTGAAACACTCACAGGCTTAAAAGATGGTGCAGCAAAAGCGCAGGATTATTTATGTAACCTTGCCACACGGTACAAAAAAATTGCAGAGAGGATGAAAGTGCCGGAAGATATAAGCCTCTCCTGGTTGAGCAATAGAAAATTGGCACATTAAATAACAACTGTTTAACTTTTTATATAATTTTTTAATAAGCCGCTTTTGTGGCTTATTTTTTTATCATTTTTCGTTGCAGTTATGGCGCAATGCTTTTAGTATTGCACCTAACCGTAGTTGTTTCGCACATTTTAAAATATTGGCATTTTTTTTGTCTGAATCAAAATAAAATAAATCTCCTGCACTATACACAATTCTACCTGATTCGTTTTATTATTTATTAAAAACTTAAAAAAGAAAACTTATGAAATCAATTTCAAGACCTTCCCTGATTGCAGGAATTTTTTTGCTTTCACTCAGCATATTATTTTATGCATGCCAAAAAGAAACATCTGGCGACAGTAATAACAATATACCACCAGGTAATTCAAAGCTTTCGGTTTACCTTACCGATGGGCCGCTCGACTTTCAAAAAGTTTTGATAGATATCCAGCGAATAGAAGTTAAACTGGATACTTGCCGCCGTAACAGCGATGATGACCATGACCAGCCCGGCTGCGATGATGATAATGACAGGCGCAACAGCAATTGCGAAATATGGGATACATTAAATATAAGGGCGGGAGTGTATGATCTACTTACACTAAGAAATGGTTTAGATACATTGCTTGCCAGTGGTTTTATATTAAACGGGAAAATTCAAAGAATTAAATTTACACTGGGTAGCAATAACAGTGTTGCGGTAGATAGTATTACCACATCCGTTAAAACTGGTTAACAACCAAAATTTTGTTTTTGTAAGTATCAAAAGAGAACATCTTGATTCTTTATCATCAAATAATTTCAATTTGTATTTAGATTTTGATTTATCACGTTCAATAAGAATTATAAATGGCACTTATTGGTTGAAGCCGGTGTTAAAACCTTTTGGCAAACACAGCAGTGGCGAAATAGAAGGTAAAGTACGGCCTGTACATTCGTTTGGAATGATTAAAGCATTTAACGCTACCGATACCGCATTTGCAAGGCCGGAGAATGAAGGCGAATTTAAGATAAGGGGATTGAAAGGTGGAACTTACAGTTTGTTTATTGATGGCATTAATGGCTACAGGGATACTACAATTACAAATATTTCGGTAACAAGAAACAAAGAAACCGATTTAGGCACCATTCGCTTAACGCAATAATAAAAAAAAAGTATTTTAAAAAGCTGCCTTAATAAAACAGGGCGGCTTTTTTATTTTATTAAACTTGAAGGGGGCCTGTAAATGATAAATTTTTCTATCAAAAAAAAGAAATAATTTAGCATGGATATTTAAATTTAAAAGGATGCCTTTTCTTTTACGGTTGCTATTTTTTGCTTTTGCATTTGGCCATGCCATTCCTATAAAGGCACAGATATGCAATGGAAGTTTAGGCGATGCAGTTGTAAATATTAATTTTGGCAATGGCAGTGGCAGCAATACAGGTTATGTACCCACTAACGCATATACCTACACCAGTTCATCCTGCCCCAATGATGGTTTTTATACTATTACAACCCGTACCTCCGGTTGTTTTGGAAATTCATGGATAACAGTAAACAACGACCATACCGGCAATGGCGCATTTTTATTGGTTAATGCATCATTTTTACCAGGCGATTTTTTAGTAACCACTGTAACTGACCTTTGCCCCAATACAACTTACGAATTTGCTGCATGGCTGATGAACGTACTTGCCCGTAGCGGCATTAAACCCAATATTACTTTTAGTATAGAAACACCCGGAGGCACAGTGCTGCAGCAATTTTCAACAGGCGATATTCCTGAATCATTTTCTGCTGCATGGAAACAATATGGTTTCTTTTTTACAACGCCGGTTAATAACCCTGTTATTGTTTTACGTATGACCAATAATGCACCTGGTGGCATTGGAAATGATATTGCCCTTGATGATATAACTTTTCGTCCATGCGGCCCTGCTGTAATTACCTCTTCAATACAGGGGAATAGTGATACTGTGGATATTTGCGCTGGCAATACAAATACTTACACATTCAATGCAACATTATCATCCGGTTATGTTTCGCCGGTATATCAATGGCAGGAAAGTACAGACTCTGGTAAAGTTTGGAAAGATATTGCCGGTGCAAATACAATAACTTATCAGCGTAATTCAACTGCCGCTGGATTTTACTGGTACCGCCTTACTGTAATTGAACAGAGTGTTGTAAATGTTGTTGCATGCCGTATTGCATCAAACAATGTTGCTGTAAACGTTCATGCAAAACCAATAGTAAATGCCGGCCCCGACAGAATAATGATTGCAGGCAACACCATTACTATTGATGGAAGCGTAACTGGTGAAAACCCATTGTATTACTGGGATCCTCCGGATTATTTAAATGATTTTAGAATAACAACACCTGCAGCATCTCCTGTAAGCGATATAGTTTATACCCTGTATGCAGCATCTCCATTTGGCTGCAGCAACCAGGATGCTGCAGCAATAAAAGTAGTAAAAGGTATTTTTGTACCCACTGCATTTACGCCTAATGGCGATGGAAAAAACGACAGGTGGCGCATACCTTTTCTTGATCCATTGTTTGGCGCTGTGGTAAATGTTTACAATCGTTTTGGCCAGGTTGTGTATCATACCGAAGCTGCAACTGTAGATTGGGATGGAAATTTTAACGGAGTTCCGCAGGCAATGGGAACTTATGTTTACACTATTACTTACAAAGAAGGGCAGAAGGCTGTAAAAGGAACTTTTGTGCTTATAAGGTAAAATTATTTGCTGCATTTGTTGTTGAATTGATTATCTACTGTAACTGCTTCTCTTAATAATTTTACAATAGCTTTTTCGTTTATTTCATCAACATCATAAAAGATTTTATAAAATATTTGTTTGTTGGTACCATGGGTAAGATAGTTATTAGAATCTTTAAGTTTGTTGCCATACCAAAAGCCTAACAGCACACCTTTTTTTATGCCACCACGGGGAATTGTTGAAGGCCAAACAATACAAATGCCTTTATTGCCATAGAAATAAGGAACGCTGAATGAAATTTTTTCTTTACAGTTTGCAGGTAAATTCTCTGTAATTATTTGCCTTAGTACATCCACAATTATTTTTTCCTGCTCTGGCAGCAATTCGTATAAATGAAGAATGGATTTTATTTTTACAGAAGAATTGCTTTTCATTTATTAATGCCTGGCGGCAGAATAATTTATTTTATGATTGAATTAAAAACTGACACAAGTTGATGTGTGATAGTATTTACCGGGCAAACCGCTTCACAAAACATACAGGCAATATCGCAGTGAGTATTTACTGCAATAGTATCAAAATTACTTATAAAACCTGCCGGCTGCGGACAAACGGCAACACAGGCACCACATTTAATGCAGGCATTCCACCCAATTTCAAAAACAACCGCTTCTTTTGTACCCATAGTTATATTTTTTTGTATTCCGAATCCTGACTAAAATAATTCGACATAGTTTTATAAAGCTGTTCATCTCTTTCAGAAATATCTGCGGTATCAAAAATTTTTCTTTTTACCCTGTATAATTTCCACATGCTGTTGCCGCCTGCTTTTAACCAGTTATCATGATACCCTTTAAGATTATTTTTATCAGTTGGTTTACCGCTTAGTATTAATGCTGCTAAAAATTCTCCTGCAATTTTTCCGCTGTTTAGTGCAGTATGTATTCCTCCGCCGGTTATGGAGTTTACATGCCTTGCTGCATCACCCACTAAAATTAAATTATCGGCATATTGTGTTTTTAGTGGTGCTGCCAATGGTACACCACCACCTTGTATTTCTAATATCCTGCAATTTTTAAACCGCTCTTTAAAAAAAGAATTTTTTATAAAATTGTCTAAGTACGCCTTTGCATTATCGGTACACATTGTTCTGGTAACACCCAATCCAATTTCTGCATAACCATGGCCTTTGGGAAAAACCCATGCATAGCCGCCAGGCGCCCATTGGTGGCCTGTAATTATTTCCAGCAATCCTTCGGTTGCCACTCCATCTACCACAAATTGTAAACAACTGGCGAGCTCACTCAATTTAATATGTGTTTTTATTCCTGCCCATTTGCCCACCTGCGATTGCACGCCATCGGCACCAACCACTACTTTAGCTTTAACCGTAATGGCCTCATTAAATTTATTAAGATCAATTTCACAACTACCGTTATCTAATACACGATAACCAATGGCTTCTGTTTTTAACCATATTGTTACACCGGCACGTTCTGCCTGAGTTGCAAGGTATCGGTCAAAACGCCGCCTGTCAACCACATAACCCAAAGGTTTGTTTCCTTCTTTGCTGCCGTATTCATCTGGTTTTATTGCTCTGTAATCAACTACTTTTTTTTCGCCTTTGGTATTGTAAATGGCGAATCCATAAATGGCTTCCAATATAAATTCTGCAGAGGGGGATACACCGGTTTGTTCTAAAGCATTATAGCTAATGGCACCTGAACATTGAATCGGTGCACCCAGTTCCTGTTTCTTATCTACCAATAAAACACGTAAACCATTTACTGCGGCAAAACGTGCTGTGGTGGCACCACCAGGTCCGGAGCCTATCACAACAATATCAAATTCGGCCATTGTATCAGATGAAGAACTGTTGGGCATATTTACTGGTTAGTACAAATTTGTGTAATAATATTTACTACTTACGAAATAATCCGGAAGCAGATTTTTAATTGCTGTTTTTTTAAAACAAAAAGGTGTGTAAAACAATTATTTTATTTTTCTAAAGATAACCATTGTTCAAATATTTACAGCCGGGTGTTTAATGATATTGTATCAATTATAAGGCCATTTACGGGTGTAGAATTTATTACCCTGTATAAAATTATGTTTACAGGTAAATAATAATTGTAGTGCAATTTATTTAGAGAGGTATTAGCAAATAAAAAAAGCCGGCGCAAAGGCCGGCAATGCTGGGGGCAGTTGTATTTATTTGCTCATTTCAAAACGTAACCTGTATTTACCGCCATCTCCGGCAAGTTCAATATTTTTTACTATTGTCTTGGTGTTTACGGCCTGTAAATCGGCAGCAGAATATTGTATTTCCGCCACGCCAATTAAATCATCACTGCTTGGGATGCCCGTAACTGTTACACCAGTTAAAATATCTTTGGCATCTTTCTTTAATTTAGATACCATACTTGCACGGCTCATACCGGCATTAGCATAAGATGTAATGGCGGCAAATAATTGTGCATGCAAGCCGGCACGTATACCGCCTGCCTGTGCATCATCGTTTTCCATTAACGCTGCAATAAAAATAGCCTCGTCAGGCGAGTTAAGGTCGTGGGGCTTACCATCTAATCCCCAAAAGTTTTTAGAGGGATGATTGAGTAATTTACCCAGTGGGCCGGCAATATTTACTGAGGTGGATACCAGTTCGCCTTTGTCCACATTTTCCCATGGGCCATACATGATGGTAGATGCTGCAGGAATTGTTACAAGCCCTGCTACTTTTTTTAATTGAGATGCAAAAACAAGTACATAAGGTTCTTCAGATGCACTTGGTTCGTTTGTTTCTTCCAGGCAACGCATTTTTGTTAATGCAAATTTTACTTTTGGCATAATTGAAAAGTTTAAATAGTTAAAGAATAAAGTTCACTGCATAGTTCTTAAATTATCAGAAACAGTTTATTAAATAATTAGCCAGCGGTTATATTGGTTTATAAAATGGTTATCTTGAATAAAGAATTTAAAACAAAAAATAAAATTCACTATCCGGCTATTTTTATTTTAGCACCTTCAAAAGGCAGAGAAGTTCAATTGTTCTATATTTAGCAAATCAATTAATTAAAAAAGAAATGCCATGTTAAGCAACAACGATATTTTAAAAAAACTGAGAGTGGCCCTTGCATTACGCAATGATGATATTATTGAAATTTTAGCGCTGGTAGATTTTGAAATTACAAAAGGTGCATTAGGGGATCTTTTCAGAAACTCCGATCACCCCGGCTACGAGGAGGCCGGCGACCAGATACTGCGTAATTTTTTAAACGGGCTTATTATTTATAAACGGGGCAAATTGCCCGAGCCCAAAACAAATATTAAAGATGGGGGAGCCGAAGAAAAAGGCAAAACGGGCAAATAAATATTTTATGCCGCAAAATTTATTTTGTTGATGCTTCGCTGTCAGTATCGCCTTCTGCGTCTTTTGATTTATGATAATCGTTGTTCTGCTGATTTTCAAATTCCTTTTCATCTTTCCTGTTTTTTGTTACTAAAAAAACAACAAGACCAATAAGTATAATTGCTGTAATAATTATAATAGTCCAGTTCATACATTTAAAATTTGTATAAAGGTAGACCTAAATTTGTAAAGGGCGAATGTTACCAATTTAGCAGCATATTCTTTAAAGCACTGTATCATTTTAACCTGCCCGGTTAATTAAGCAGTAAACCAGTGCTGTATTTCATTTTTAAGTTTTCGCAATTCATCCATGCAACAATGCAATTGATACCAGTAAGCATTGCCGGGGCTTTAAATCTCTATCATCTTTGCACTGTAAAACAAAAAAATGAAAAAAAATGAAGCAAATTAAATTAATTGCACAGATTGTACTTTGTACTGCTGCAATACCTGTTTATATAATTGCAGAACTCAACCGTGGTGCCCACTCAGCAGATGTAACTGTTGCAACAAAGGCATCAGTAAGTGAAAAAGTAAATACAAAAAATATTTCTGCAAATAAACAATCGAGTATAAGCTGGTGTAATGCAAACTTGTAACATTTATTCACCAATTGAAAATTTATTGCCAGTTTGTAAATAACAATTAATAAAATTAAAAACTATTCAAAACCCAATTGGTACATTACTGTTTTTAAAACGGATAATTTATTCCAATAGTAAAATTAAAATTTTCGTAACGCCATCTTCTGTACTCTTCGTTGTTAACACCATTTATCACCCTTCCTTTAGAGAAAATTTTCGGAAGCACATCGTTAAAACTTAGTGAAGGAACTTTCCAGCCGTTATTAATATCGCTTAATTCTGGCCGTTTAAACCTAAAACCAAAATCAAAACGTAAAACAAAATAATTAAAATCGAGCCGGAAACCTGTGCCTGCATTTATTCCTAACTCTTTCAAGAAATTTTTTGCTTTAAATTGAGCACTGTCTAAACTGCCATTGGTTTTTGAATTACGGAGGTTCCAAACGTTACCGATATCAATAAAAAAAGCCTGTTTAAGAATTAAAGTGTTAGGTATTATTTGTGCAATATCAAAACGGTATTCTAAATTAGTTTCAAATTGTAAATCTCCCGTACGGTCGTTAAACCTGTTAGCGCCGTAAGGTGCCAGTGGTTGGGAGCCACGGCCAATACCACGTACAGGCCAGCCCCTCATGCTGTTACTTCCACCACCAAAATATTGTTTAAAAAATGGGAGTGTGGTATCTTTTTTACTGGCAATACCCACGCCGGCGAATGTACGAACTACAAATGCTGATTTTGCCCTGGTTGTTGAAAAAGTATATTCTATATCTGATTTTAAATACTGCCGTAAATAAGTATTTAAAATATTAAGTTTTCTTAGCGGAACTGG
This sequence comes from uncultured Chitinophagaceae bacterium, assembly GCA_963741535.1. GTDB lineage: Bacteria > Bacteroidota > Bacteroidia > Chitinophagales > Chitinophagaceae > Ferruginibacter. The sequence goes on along the minus strand of CAVUIP010000017.1, from coordinate 166,603 downwards.
TAAAGGGATTAGAGGAAATCCAGATTCTTCAATATTAATTTTAAATGTATGCTGCCGGTTAGTATGTTTGGGATTAACTTTTGTACTTGAATAACCAGCACTTGCACCGGCAACTAATGCAGTATTAAACGAGTATCTTAAAAAAGGGTTATTTGTAAGTATAGCATCAAAGTCGGCACTTTGGTTAAACAACCTTGTAAATTCAATATTTAATGGTTTTACCACCCATTGAGCATTTCTCCGGTTTTTAAAAGTATAACCAATTGCTAAATTGGTAGATTGTAAATTAAATAAACTAATGCGGTTAATATAGGAGCCGGTAATGGTGTAAAATGTTTCTGGTGCTACAATATGTTTACTAGTTTGTAACCCATTTAGGTAATAATATAAAACGTGGAATAATACCTGTGTTTGATATACTTAAATCATTAGAGTTAATAATATTGCTTGTGTTGGTTTTAAAAGATTTAAGATTTAACTCCACACCGGCACTTAAAGAAGTAATCATTTTAATTCCTTCTTTTCTTACGTTCCGGTTGGTTAGAGACACATTACCCGAAATGCCTAAAAGATTTCCTGAATTGGCAGCAGTAACATTGTTAGTATTGCTGGTTGCCGAAAAATTTGCTTCAATACCAGCCTCACGGCTGAATTGTTTTGCAGGTATCAGTTGTACAATAAGATTAATTTTTTTAGTGCTGTCTTTTTCTTTTACTTCCACAATTTCTATGTTAGCACTTTGCCAAACACCTGCCCTTGCATAATTATTCAGTGTTTTGTAAAATGCTGCCTGATTATACAGTTCACCTTTTTTTAAAAGCATCATCCTGCTTAAATAAATGGAGCGGAATTTTCTTGTATGATAGCGAATAATGTATAAATTTTTTGTAACCCTTTCCGTTAGCGTTGGGTCGGTAAGTGAATCACCCGGTTTGTAATCAGGCAAAATATAAATATTATTGATGTAATATTTTTTAAGTTTGTTACTGTCTGCAGGCGGATTTAGAACAACCGCTAATTTTATTTTTGGGGAATCCTTTTTTTGCTGGGCTTCAGCAAACAAACGTAATTGTTCAAAAGGGTCGTCGCTAACACTTGTTAATGCTTCAAGAGAAGTATCGCCTCTCATTTTTAATTCTTCGGGAGTAATTTTATAATAGCCGTTATTTTTATACAAGTCAATCAGCCTGGTTATTTCGCCTAATACTGCTGCTTTGGTTACCGGTTTTTCTTCTTCCAGTAAACTGCCCTTCATGTTTTCGTTGGCTAACTGCTGCAGGTCTGTTTGTTTAAGATAATAATTTATGGTATCAATAAGTGTGGGTTTACCAGGCTCAACTGTATATTTTACAGAAACTCTTTGCTGACCATGCTTTTTAATTGTATCAGCCAGGTAAGAAGCTGAAGCTCTGTAATAACCAAGATGAAACATTGAAGACTGCATATTTTTTGCAGATTTTGCAGCGGATGCGGTATCAAACCCTGCCGGGCTATTATAAACGTGGCGGATAAAATAATGATCCACCACATTTATTTTTGAGCTGTCATCTAATTGTGCATTTAAACGTGATTTTAATGCAATCAGTTCATCCCTGTTAAAATTTCCTCCCTTAACTTCGATAGAATTACTGGTAACAAATGGTTTGTCTTTTTGATATTTTTTGGGAACAATACAGGAAGACAGCACCAGTGAAAGAAAAAAAATATTCTTTAATTGCTGAAAAAGCCTTGATTTGGGAAAGGTGCTTAGAGGCATAAATTTTATTAGTCTGTAATGTTTAACAAAACACATACCAAATATATCCAAAGTTTGCACCATAAAAAATTCAGGGACGAAAATGGTGTTTTTATTGCCGAAGGTACAAAAGTAGTTTTAGAATTATTAGACAGCAGGGAATTTGTATGCCTGCAACTGTTTGCTGTAAACGATTGGTTAAGTAATAATGAAAATACATTACAAAAATATTCAGGCATTGAAGTTTTGGAGGTTAAAGATTTTGAGCTTTTAAAAATATCGATGCTTACCACACCCAATAATGTGCTGGCAGTTTTTAAAAAGAAAACAGCAACGGATGTAAAAAATATTAAGAAAAAAATAACGCTTTTGTTAGATACCATACAGGACCCAGGAAATTTAGGTACAATCATCCGCACTGCCGATTGGTTTGGTATTGAAAACATTATTTGTTCGCCTGCCTGTGCCGATATGTATAACCCCAAAGTAGTGCAAAGTACCATGGGCAGTTTAGCAAGGGTAAATATTTTTTATACTGATTTGGAAGTATGGCTGCAAAAAAATAATACTGTAAAAAAATATGCTGCTGCATTAAACGGTAAAAATATAAACAGCTTAAAACAAATTAACGAAGCCATAATAATAATTGGCAACGAAGGAAAAGGTATAAGCGATGGTGTAATGAAACTAGTAGATGAAAAAATTACGATACCCAAAAGGGGAGAAGCAGAATCTTTGAACGCAGCTGTGGCAGCTGGGATTATTTTGGCGGCGGTTAGTTAACTGGTTAATTGGTTGATTGGTTGATTAAGGGTGGTATTATTTGCTGATGTTTTCTATTACATTGTACAAGTGCTATAACAATTTTAAATACTAATAAACCATAAACCAATAAACCAATAAACTAATAAACCAGTTAACCAGTTAACGAAACTGTATCGCCTTAACCGGTTTTATTTTTTTAACAAGAAGTGTAGGAATTATAAGCGTTGCAAAACAAATTATTAAAGTGCCCACACAAATTAGCAACACCTGCCACCAAACTACTTCGGCATGTGCTTTATCCATATAGTAAGCGTTTTCATCTAAAGTTATAAACCCTGTTTTTTCCTGCAGCCAGCAAATGCCCAAACCAAATATTGCACCCAGCACTACACCGGCAACAGCAATAAATGAAGTGTTGTATAAAAAAATTTGCTGTACATTCCAGTCGCTGGCGCCAACGGCTTTTAAAATGCCAGACATTCTTGTACGTTCCAGCACTAAAATTAAAAGGCAGGTAATAAGATTCACCGCAGCAACTACAACCATTATTATCAGCAATATATTTTTTATTCTTTCCTGCAGTGCCAGCCAGTCGAAAATATTAGGGTAAGTTTCTTTAATTGTTTTGCTGTACCAGGTTTGGGGCAGCACATCCACTTCGTGTATTATTTTATTGATAGCATCTGTTTTTTTATAATCGTATAAAAAAATTTCGTAGCCGCCAATTTGGTCAGGTGCCCAGTTATTTAACCGTCTTATTAAATTAATATGGCAAATGCCAAAAGCTTTATCGTATTCTTCAATAGCTGTTTTGTAAATGCCGGTAATTTGTAAACGCCGCCGCCGGGCATTGCCAACACCGCTGCCATCTATAAAAACTACATCCACACTATCGTTAATATTTAGTTTTAATTGATTGGCAGTATATTCAGACAGTACAATTTCTTTACTGTAACCGCTGTCTTTTACATTCATCCAGCGCCCTTGTTTTAAAAGGCTGTTCATGCGGCTAAAATCAAAAGTAGAATCAATGCCTTTTAACAAAACGCTTTCAATTTCGTTTTTGTATTTTAAAATGGCCGATTTAGTGGCATAACGCTCTACACTTTTTATTTCGGGTATTTTTTTTAGATTATTTTCTACAGTTATGTTTTGAGCAATGGGATATTCTTCGGCAATGCTTACTTTATTTTCCAGATCCTGCTGCACACGGATATGGCCCCAAAAGCTAAACACTTTATTGCTGATTACCTGCTGAAAACCGTTTACAAAACTCATAGCAATAATCATTACAGCTACACTTATGGCGGTTGCTGCAACTGCAAGGCGTATAATAAAACGGGAGAAGGTTTTTTCCCTGTTAAAGGCAATTCTTTTTGCTATAAAAACGGATATATTCAAATGGCATACTTTTGGTATCTTACAAATGTATTTTATTTAAACGTAAAGATTACATATAACATGATAAAAGTTCAATGTTGCAATGCCGTACAAGGGAGTGACACAACGATGATGACCAAAGCTGTGAAGTTTGTTACAAAAAAATATTTACTTATTACTTTATTTACCTTACTTACTTTCTACTGCACGGCACAAACCCCCGATGCAATCTACAAACCAAACATACAATGTGTACGCTTTCATCCTTATGGCGATCAAACGGCACTGGCCATTTACAACCTTAACAGCGGCGACCAGTTAGAATTAAATTTTGATGACCTTGATGCTAATGTAAAAAGTTATTACTACACTTTTCAATTATGCGATTATAACTGGAGGCCGGTTGACATAAGCCCGTTTATGTACATTAAAGGTTTTACACAACAGCGCATAAGCACCAACCGTTATTCATCCATTGCATTTACAAAATATACACACTACCAGGCTATAGTACCCGACAGAAATACTGCTATTACTTTATCGGGTAATTACCTGCTTAAAGTTTTTTTAAATGGCGATACATCGCAATTGGCATTTACAAGAAGGCTGCTGGTGCTGGATCAAAAAGCGGCCATTGCTGCAAAAATTGTACAGCCATATACACCACAGTTTTACAGCACACATCAAAAAGTGCAGTTTACTGCTAACATAACAGGCGTTAATACTTTTAGTGCGGCGCAGCAGATTAAAGTAATTATTTTACAAAATAACCGTTGGGATAATGCCTTAAAAGATATTGCACCAACATTTGTACGTGGCACATCTTTAGAATACAGTAACGAAAATAATTTGGTATTTGCTGCCGGTAAGGAATGGCGCTGGTTAGATTTAAGAAGTTTTAGATTGCAAAGTGACAGGGTGGACAGTGCCAATTACAAAAAAACTTCTACCGATATTTTTGTAAAAAGAGATAAAGACAGGAGCGGAGAACGATATGTTTCTTTCAGGGACCTTAACGGTATGTTTTTAATTGAAACTTACGAAAGCATTAACCCCTACTGGCAGGGAGATTTTGCAACAGTGCATTTTACCCTGGCTACCGCCAACGCACAGCCCATAACCGGTAAAGATATTTATTTGGCCGGCCAGCTAACCGATTATGCTTTTAATGATAAAACTAAAATGATTTTTAATGCTGAAAAAGGTGTGTATGAAGTAACTGCTTTTTTAAAACAGGGTTATTATAATTACACTTATATAGCAGTTGATAAAAATAATGCTGCCAATAAAATAGATATGGAAGGCAATTACTGGGAAACAGAAAACACCTACACCATTTTAATGTATTACAAAGCCTTTACCGACCGTGTCGGATCAATTGATTGGTGTAGGAAGAATTAGTTCGAGAACGGAAAGACCCGGAATAAGTTTTTGAGGCTTGTGAGGTTATAATAAAACGGGTATAAAAATAATATCTATCCAAATGGGTTCACATCTTTTTAAATAAATATTCCTGTAAAAAATTTTGTGCTTTACAAACCTTAATATCCGAAAAATAAAAATCGCCGGTATCTTCAGTAACAATTACATCGCACCTATTATTTATAGCGGCGTAATATTCAATACCATCTTCAAAATCGTTTACTTGTTTGTTTTGTAGTGCTTCCAGCACTTCGTTTTTACCAACAGCTGTAATTGATATTTTTTCGGCTAACAGTTTAATTTTTTGTTTAGCTAATGAAGTACCGCTTTTTTTTTCGGCAAAATAAAACGCAATGGCCAAACAAACAGGGGAGGTGTAAACAGTAAATTTTTTATTATCAGCAAGGCTTACAATTCGGGCAGCATAGGTAAACAAGGGATATTCTTTATTCAACACCGAAACCAAAATATTGGCATCTAAAAATATCCTCATTTTTTACTTTTAAAATATTCAGCTTTTAAGTCTTTATTTTTTTTTGCTTTAGTTTGATATTCTACTTCACCTTCGCTAACCACACTTACCCAATCGGCAATGGGTAAATCTTCTAAAGATTGGTAAGTATTACTGGTAACTTTATTCAATAGAAATTCTGTTAGCCGGGAGAGGCTGATGTTATTATTTTCGGCATACCGCTTGGCCTTTTTAATAACTGTTTCATCAAAGCTTAGTGTAATTTTTGCGTCCATAACTGCAATTATACGACAAAGATAAAAATTCTATACGTATAACACAAATAAAATTATGGTGAGGTTATTTCAGTAAACTTAATATTGTTTTGTTCTAACTCTTTAAGCACCGGTTCATAAATTTCTTTTGCTGTTGGTATGTGCAAGCCTGTAAGTTTTATGGTTCCGTTTAAAATTAATTTAGCTGCAATGCCCAATGGCAACCCCACCGTTTTTGCCATAGCCGTTCTTAAACTATCTATTCCAATTACTTTTAAAGCAACTCTTTACTTTGTGCTTTGCATTATCTTTTTCATATTCAATTTCATGCAGCATCACAATCATGTCCTTATCGTTAGGTTGCATGGCCAATTTTGCTTCGGCGGCAAATTGTAAAATATCTGCAGAGCATTGTGCTGCCTTGGGCAATTTATTATTAGCCGTTAATCCTAAAAAAATAAATTGGTTTGTAAGTTCTGCAATAAAATCTTCGTGTACATATAAGTCTGTATATTCTATTAAATCCATTTCCCTGTCTTCCACTAAATACAATTTTCTTTCCAGCCAGTCGGCATAGGTTTCGCAATCCATAATATTATCATGGTCTTCGGTGTCGGTTAGCCCAAGATTTACAATATAATCCCACCCCCGGCAAAAGGCAGGATAACGCAAAGTTGTTCTTATAAAAGTTTCAGCATTGTCTAATTTATAAATTGGCATATAACTTAAAGAATCACGGTTGGGATACCAGGCCAGTTCAGTTAATCCGGGAAAAGCTATTACTTCACAATTTTCAAAAACTGTTTGGTATTCTTCTTCAATTATTTCATAATTTTCTTTGTAAACTGCACCGGCACTGCCTGCCAAAATAATGTTTTTTGGATTCCAGCTTATTTTATAATGCCAGGGGTTGTTATCACTCTCAGGTGCAGTTAAACCACCGCAATGGCTTTTAAAAGAAGTTATTTTTCCGCCACCAGCTTTTATTTCATTAATCATTTTCATAGCGCTCATGTGGTCGATGCCAGGATCTAATCCCATTTCGCAGAGAAAGAGAATGCCTTTATTGTCGATTTCGGATTTTAGATTTCGGATTTGCTCGTCAACATAAGAAGCAGTGAGTAAGTTTTTACTGTACGCTACACAATCCTTCGCCACTAAAAAATGCAGGGCGGGTGGCATCATCGAAATTACAATGTCAGCTTTTTGAATAAGCTCAACTCTTTGTTCATCTTTTATAATATCAATTTGTACAGCCTGGGCTAAAGGAGAATTATTAGTTTTAGTAAGTACCTGGTTTTTATCTGCATCAGCAATAATAATTTGCCAGTTATTTAATTCGGCTTCACTTAATAAATAGTCAATTAAAACGGTGGCAGATTTACCGGCACCAAAAAGTAGGATAGTTTTCAAAGGTTAAATTTATTTTAGCATAGCTTTCGCTACTTTGGGATCAATAATTACGGTATCATGTTCAAAGTCTAATTTAATGCGCCATTTTTGCAAAGTATTTACTCCAAGTATGGCATCTTCAGAAATATTTGGTATCACCATAAATTCATCCGAGAGGCGGATATCATTATAATAAAAATCTAAAGTAACACGGTATTCAATTCTTAAATAAGTGTCTCTTGCAGCTGTCGCAAGCTCTATTGGTGTACGCATTTTTTCCAGTGTAGCCAGTTTCTCTGCATATTCATGCGAAATACAGGAAAAAGTAGCCCCTGAATCAAACAAAGTGTAAATAATTGCTTCATCTTTTGAGCCCTCAAACCGTAATGGAATTTTGATAATTGACATAATTCAAAATTACAAATTTTATATCTAATAAAACATATTAATAACCCTTTTGAACCTCCCGTTTTTTTAGAAAGGGGACAGGGGTTAAATCTTCTCCACAACAACAAAATAAATGTGTAAAACTAAGCGCTTAAAAGCACTGTTTTATTGCGGAAAAACGCTTTAAAATCGTTACTTTCGCCAACCAGAAATTGGGATAAAAATAATATGGAAAATAACGAAGGATTAAAAGATGGAAATCTCAACAACAGGGGCAAAATTATACCTGTAAATATTGAGGAACAAATGAAAACCTCTTACATTGATTACAGCATGAGTGTAATTGTGGGCCGGGCTTTGCCGGATGTAAGAGATGGTTTTAAACCCGTTCACCGCCGTGTACTTTTTGGTATGAGTGAGCTGGGTAATTACAGCAACAAACCGTATAAAAAAAGTGCCCGTATTGTAGGAGAGGTGATGGGTAAATTTCACCCACACGGCGATACTGCTATTTACGATACCATGGTGCGTATGGCGCAGGAGTGGAACATGCGCTATGTAATGATTGATGGCCAGGGAAATTTTGGCAGCCAGGGTGGAGATCCACCGGCTGCAATGCGTTATACCGAAGTACGTATGCAAAAGCTTGCCGAAGCCATGTTGGAAGATATTGAAAAAGAAACAGTGGACTATCAATTAAACTTTGATGACAGTTTAAAAGAGCCCACCGTTTTACCAACACGTATTCCTCAACTTTTAGTAAATGGCAGCAGTGGTATAGCCGTGGGTATGGCTACCAACATGATGCCGCATAACCTAAGCGAAGTGATTGACGCCTGTATTGCTTACATTGATGATAACGATATTACTATTGATGATTTAATTAAGCATGTTAAAGGGCCCGATTTTCCTACAGGCGGAACCATTTTTGGATTTGAAGGCGTAAAGGCAGGTTTGCATACCGGAAGAGGAAGAGTGGTGCTGAGAGGAAAAGTGAATATTGAAACATTACCCAATGGCAGAGAGAAACTAATTATTTACGAAATTCCTTACCAGGTAAATATTGATAACCTGGCTGCAAAAATTGGTGAAATAGTTGCCGATAAAATAATTGATGGCGTAAGCAATGTTAACGACGAAAGTAATAACAAAGAAGGCACCCGTATTGTAGTGGATTTAAAGAAAGATGCAGTAGCACAGGTGGTAATAAATCAGTTGTACAAACATACCGATCTGCAAACCTCTTACGGTATAAATAATGTTGCCATTGTAAAAGGAAGGCCAAAAATTTTAAACCTTAAAGATTTAATAAGAGAATTTATTGAGTTCCGCCATGAGGTAGTTATAAGAAGAACAAAATACGAATTACGCAAAGCAGAAGAGCGTGCCCATATTTTAGAAGGGTATATAATTGCATTGGATAATTTAGATGCAGTAATAAAATTAATAAGAGAATCATCTACACCAAACATTGCACAGGAAGGTTTAATGAGCAATTTTGGTATGAGTGAGATACAGGCCAAAGCGGTGCTGGAACTGCGTTTGCAACGCCTTACCGGAATGGAGATTGATAAAATACGTGAAGAGCATGCAGAGATAATGAAACTGATTGAAAGGTTAAAAGAAATACTGGCCAACGAAGGCATGCGCTTTCAAATTATTAAAGATGAACTGGCAGAAGTAAAACATAAATTTGGTGACGAACGCCGTACCGAAATAACTTACCTGGATGATGAAATTGGAATGCTTGACCTGATTGAGGAAGAAGACATGGTGGTTACCATTTCGCATTTGGGTTACATAAAAAGAACTTCGGTTAGCGAATACCGGCAGCAGCGCCGTGGTGGCCGTGGTGCAAAAGGCAGCAGCACCAGGCAGGAAGATTATATCGAACATCTTTTTGTAGCCAGCACCCACCACACTTTATTATTCTTTACCGAAAAAGGAAAATGTTTTTGGTTACCGGTGTATCAAATTCCCGAAGGAGATAAAACCAGCAAGGGCAGGGCAATACAAAACCTGGTACAAATTCCGCAGGATGATAAAGTACGTGCCATAATTGACGTAAAGAATTTTAAAGATGAGGAATATGTAAAGAGCCATTACATTGTTTTGTGTACCAAAAAAGGCATCATTAAAAAAACTGACCTGGAAGATTTCAGTCGTCCACGCCAGAGCGGTATTAATGCTATAAATATTTTAGAAGGCGATCAGTTATTAGCAGCAAGGCTTACTGATGGTAATTGCGAAATAATGATGGCAGTTAAAAGTGGCCGTGCCATTCGTTTTCCCGAAGAGAAAGTACGCAGCACCGGCCGTGGAGGCATTGGTGTGGCAGGTATAGAAGTGGATGATGAAAAAGATGAAGTAGTAGGTATGGTTTGTGTAAACCGTGATGACAAAACCAAAACCATTTTGGTGGTGAGTGAAAAAGGTTACGGCAAAAGAACTTCTTTAGATGATGCAGAAAGCGGCGAAGCTAATTACAGAGTTACCAACCGTGGTGGTAAAGGTGTAAAGACCATTAATGTAACAGAAAAAACAGGTGGACTTGTTGGATTACTGGATGTAACCGAACAGGAAGATCTGATGATAACCTGTTTATCTGGCATAACCATCCGTATGCCGGTTTTACAAATCAGCGAACAGGGCCGGGCAACGCAGGGTGTAAAATTAATACGGGTAGATGAAGATGATGCGATTGCAGCCATTACGCAATTGGATGAAAAAGAAGAAGAAATTGAAGTGGAAGCTACTGAAAGTAATTTGTCAACCGATGCAGTTACTGACATTGCTGATGCCCCAAGCGATACTTCAGCAGAGGCGCCTGATACAGATGAAACAGATGCTACTGAAAACACTGATAACCAGTAAATGGTAAAGATTGTTTTATATAAAAAGCCAATAGTTTTTATTATTGGCTTTTTGTTTTTTATGGGTTTATGTGAGGCTCAAAATTTAAGTAAAGCCAGGGCTTTTTTTGAAGAAAAAGACTTGGCCCGTGCTAAAGAATCGGTGGACGGTCTTGTTTTGAAAGATGATAACGATGCAGAAGGATGGTTACTGAAAGCCAATATTTATAACGCCATAAGTAAAGATGCTGAATTAAAATACCTGGTAGCAGATGGAAGGATGGAAGCTTTTGAAGCTTTGAAAAAAGCGAAACAACAAAACAGCGATTTTGTAAACGATCAATTAAAAACCACCCATTACAATTTACCCTTTGAGTTATATAATGGTTTTACTAACGAAGGCCTTGCATATTTTAATGCCGGTGCCGAACGAAATGACAAGAGCAGCTACGCCGAAGCATTAAACAAATTTAAAAACGCAGGGCTGGTAAGTAATTATATTTATACCAATCAATGGGGGCTTTCGGCCATTGACACCAGCAATATTTATTACAGCGCCAAAGCGGCTATTAATGCCGGTAAGGAAACAGAGGGGCTGTATTTTGCAAAAAAGATTGCAGACGCAGGCATTGCCCAAAGTGCCGCCAGCAAAGGGTTTGAAAGCACTTATCAATGGCTGGTGTATTATTATAAGCAGCAAAAAGAAGGGGAGAATTTTAATAAGTATGCAATGATGGCCATGCAAAAATTTCCATCTTCCGTTTATTTTAATTTGATAACGATTGATTGGCTGCGGCAGCAAAATGATTATACAAACCTTTTTGCAGCTTATGCAGCACTTTTAAAAAAACAACCGGATAGCAAATATCAGTTTGCTTATTTTAATGATGTGTTTAATTATTTGTACCAAACCAAAGTTGAGATAACCGACAAAGCTTTTTATGAAAGCAGATTGAAAAATGGACTTTTGCAATATTTAAAAACAAATACTGCGGCAGTTGATGGCAGGTTATTGCTGGGGAAATTCTACACTAATAAAGCAAATGACGTGGTGAAGGAGATGATGCTGCGATCTACAAGGGATGCTAAGGTTTTGAATGGATATAGGGCGGCTCAACGGAATTTTTTACTACAATCAAATGTTTATCTAAAGGCGATTGTAAATAAGTTTTCTAAAAATAATCGGGTGGTTTATAAAGAGGCATTAGAAATGTTGATACTGAATTTTCAGAAGCTCAATTTAAAGAAAGAGGTAAGAAGGTATCAGCAACTTTTAAGTTAGTTGCTTTTCTTTGCTTTATTCTATTTAACATAATATTAATTATAGGAATAATAATTAGCTTTACAGATAGATATTCATGATAAAGCCGCTTTCGGAAAACCAGCTGATATTCTTATCAGGTGGTTTTACTTTAAACGAAATACAAAAGTTACATTTGCGCAAATGCAAACAAATAACACAGATATCAAAAAAATTCTTTCCAATTTTAATATTGAAGAGCTAAACGAAATGCAGCTGGCTTCGCTGGATGCAATAGAAAAAAATAACGATACCATTTTAGTTTCTACCACAGGCTCGGGTAAAACGCTGGCGTTTTTATTACCCTTAGTTAATCTTTTTAAAAAGGAAATCAAAACGCCGCAGGCTTTAATAATTGTACCCAGCCGTGAGCTGGCCATTCAAATTGATGATGTGTTCCGTAAAATGCAAACCGGTTTTAAAGTTTCTGTTTGCTATGGCGGGCATAAACGGGAAACTGAAGAAAATAATTTGCTGCAGGCACCGGCACTTATCATTGGTACGCCTGGCCGCCTCGCCGATCATATCCGCAGAAATAATTTTGCCACTACGGATATTACAACACTGATATTAGATGAGTTTGATAAATCGCTTGAACTGGGTTTCCAGGAAGAAATGGAATTTATTATCAACTCACTAAAAAATATAAACAAACGGATATTAACTTCTGCAACTGAGGCTGTTGAAGTACCCATTTTTATTGGTTTAAAAGATGCTGTGCGCCTAAATTATTCTGATCTGGTGAATGAAAATTCTTTGGGTCTGGAGATTAAAACTGTTTTTTCGGCAGATAAAGACAAGGCTGATATCCTCTTTAAATTGATCTGTTTTTTAGGCAACCGCTCTACAATTATCTTTTGCAATCACCGCCAATCTGTAGAAAGAACCAGTGAAATTTTAGCCGACAAAGGCATAATAAATGTATTTTATCATGGTGGTATGGAACAGCAGGAACGTGACAGTGCTTTATGTAAATTTAGAAATGGCACTTCAAATGTTTTAGTTACCACCGATTTGGCAGCCCGTGGTTTAGACATCCCCAACATTCGCAACATCATTCACTATCACCTGCCGCAATCGGAAGATATTTTTACACACCGTAATGGCCGTACAGCACGTATGGATGCCAGCGGAACGGCTTATGTAATTTATTCGGAAGAAGAAATTTTACCAGATTATATTACGGCCACTGCAACTGATCAAGCGTTAAATGATGCAAACGAAATTCCGGAAAAACCAAAATGGAGCACCCTGTTTATTGCAGCCGGTAAAAAAGATAAAGTAAACAAAATTGATATCGTTGGCTTCCTGGGACAAAAAGGACAATTAAAAAAAGAAGATATTGGTTTAATAGAAGTAAAAGATTTTTTCTCTTTTGTAGCTATTAAAAAAATAAAAGTTAGTGAAGTATTACAGTTAATAAAAAATGAAAAGATAAAGAATAAGAAGGTGAAGATTGAGGTGGCGAAGTAAAAGGTAGCCCTTCTCTAAGAGGGTAGCTTTCTGGGTTTAATAAAATAAAGCCAAAACAGGCTGAAAATAACTCCCAGAAAAAATTGAAGAAGTAAGAAAATTCCAATTACATCTCTTGTTTCAGCATCTCTTACATTTATTATTTTTCCTTCAGTATCCCACCAATTGATGTAGTCCATACGTGATGATACTATAATACAAACAATTACTAAGAGAGCATAAATTTTAATACTTCCCGTATAATTAAAAGATTTATTAAGCAAGCTTTAAACAAGAGATAAGTAGATTGGCAGAATGAATACAATAAAAATAAATTCGATTTCGCCAAAATGATTTATGTTACCTGAGTTATTTATCCGGTATTGTCTGAATAAAATTTGAACCAATACTATAAAGCCAAGTGAGAATATAATTGCTAAAGCCCAATAAAGTAATTTCTTTTTCACTAGGAGAGTATTTATCTAAATATGCAAAAAAATTATTTTTTAAAAGAATCTATAAAACCCAAAATCATTTTATCAAATTCCTCACCTTCATTATACAAAAAAGAATGCTGTATTGGCAATACATAAACCGGGTAATCTTTCAGCTGCTCTTCAAACTTCATCAGTCTTACACCATCTTTTTCGGTTGTTAAAATTATCTTGTTATTTTTTTCAATTTTTTCAAATTGCTTTTTTATATCTGCTAAATCGTCGCTGTTAAAAATATGGTGGTCGGGGTAACGCAGCATATCATAGCCATGAACATTTTCGGATAGATAAACTTTTAAAGGGTTTGGATTGGCAATGCCACACACTAATAAAATATTTGTGTGAGAAGTTATTGCAGCCAGGTTTTTATTGAAAAGATGATACGGTTTGGTATAAACAATTTCTGTAAAAAAAACTGTTTGATGTGCCAATGGTTTTATTTCTTCGGTAATAGATTTTTTTTCTGCGGCAGATAATCCGGGTTTACATTTTGTTACTACAATTATATCAGCTCTTTTCATGCTTGATTTTACATCACGTAAATCCCCGGCGGGTAAAATAATATCTCTTGTAAAAAGATTATTGTACGCCGTAAGTACAATATTTAATCCTGCTTTTACCTGCCGGTGCTGAAAAGCATCATCCAAAATTATTACTTCAGCTTCCGGCCTGTCGTGCAACAGTTGCGGAATAGCTACTAACCTTTCCTCTCCCACTGCTACAGCAACATCCGGAAATTTATTATGAAACTGCATGGGTTCGTCGCCAATTTCTAAAGCTGTTGATCCTTCATTTGCTATAGTATATCCTTTTGTTTTTCTTTTGTAACCACGGCTTAAAGTAGCAGTTTTAAAATCTTTGTGCAGCAGGCGAATTAAATATTCTACCATGGGTGTTTTACCTGTGCCACCCACTGCAATATTGCCCACACAAATAATAGGGAAATTAAAAGAAGCTGATTTTAAAATATTTTTATCAAACAACCAGTTACGCAACCATACTATACAACCATAGATTAATGAAAGAGGAAAAAATAAATATCTAAAACTTCTTAGCATGGATTGGTTAAATAGTTAATTAGTTTATTGGTTGATTGGTGTGAATTGTAATCGGTGGCCAATATACTAATTTATAAAAATCGAAAAAATGGTTGTGCCATAATTTCGTTCTGTTTTATAATACTCAAATTTTTTATAATCGTTTCTTGGTGTATGTTCTAAAATAAACCAACCCTTTGGGTTTAATAATTTTTTTTCAAAAATTTTTAGTGGCAAATCGTCAATAGTTGCCAATGCATAAGGTGGGCCGGCAAAAATAAAATCGTATTGCTCTGTTGCAGTATCTATAAAACGAAACACATCTGATTTTACAATTTTAAAATTTTCCAATTCCAACTCTGCTGACGTTTTTTTTATAAAATCATACATCGCATTATCCTTTTCCACAATGGTAATATCAGCCGCTCCCCTGCTGGCAAGCTCGTAACTGATGCAACCGGTGCCGCCAAAAAGATCAAGCACTTTTAATTCTTCTATGGCTAAATTATTTTGCAGCACATTAAATAAACCTTCTTTGGCAATATCGGTTGTGGGCCTTGTGTGAGGCATATTGTTGGGTGGAGAAATTTTTCTACCGCCATGTATGCCGCTTATAATACGCATGATGCTGTTGCAAATAAATGACTGAAATAATGTTTGGGATGATTTTTATTTCTTCTGCATAATTAAAATCAGCTGGTAAATCTGGCACAATTAACCGACTGAAAATATTTATACAATTCGCTGTACAAACTTGAATCCGTATCAATCATACCGCTAACCGTTAAAATTGTTTTAGCTGCATCTGTATCAAAGCTCTGGCACACATTCAGCAAATGATAAACCGCATCTTCCGGCAAAGTATATTCAAACTGCTGTATCATTTGTAACTGCCCGTTCTTTCGCAACATAACCGTTAAATGCTCGGGATAAAAATTGCAATACAGCAAATCTTTATTATTCTTTTCAAAATTTATTAATAAAGAGCTCTGGTGGCTTTGAATGCAAAACGGGAAACGGTTATTAAAAATATTTTTTATTGCCGCAGGTATTTTATACACCGTATGCAAATTATGTGTGGTAACCAATTCGTTTTGTACAGTGCCAGTCATCAAATCCCCATAAACCAATTCCAGCATTTCTGCTGCTGTTACCTGCATCAAAATATTCATGTGGTACCAAAACATTTTCATCAAAACACCAGGTAACAAATATTTTTTTAAAATGCTGCTGCGATAAATTTTCGGCACTAACAATACTATTTATTTCTTCGGCAACTGCACCAGCAGATAAATGTTTTGCAAAATGATATATCAGAACCGATATAAAAGTATTGCTTTCGGTATCTAACTGAATAAAAGAAATGCCCTGTTTGCCTGCAGTAATAAACAGATTAGGTTTATTAAGCGGCGTATTTTCTGTTGATATATTAAATGATGGATTCACTGTATGATTTTCGGCAGGCAAAATAAGATAATTTTGCTGACTTTATGGAAAGTACAGCAACAATAACCGATTTAAAAATAAAAGTAACCAATAAACAAATTTTGTCTATTGCCTTACCAATTACGCTTGCTATACTTATACCACAGGTAAATATGCTTACCAACAGTATTTTTTTGGGTAATTATCATAAAGATCCGGATGCTTTAGGCAATGCCGGAATAACTGGCGTTTTCTATTTAATATTTGCAGTGGCCGGGCATGGTTTAAACAATGCAATACAATCAGTTTTTAGCCGCCATGCAGGCAGTGGCAATACTGGTGCATTTAAAACTATTTTGGCACAGGGCATTCGAATAAGTTTACAATTTGCTGCTGTGGGTATTTTATTTACCTGGCTTATTGCGCCATTTATTTTGCAGGCTGTTGCTACAGCCGATGCTTATCCAAAAGAAATAAGTTTTTTACGCATCCGTATTTTGGGTTTGCCTTTTTTATATTTATTTCTTACGGGCAATGCTTTTTTAGTAGCATCGCTCAACAGTAAATTTTTAATGATTGGTTTTATTTGCGAAGCACTGGTAAATATTTTGCTGGATTATGTATTAATATTCGGGCATTTTGGTTTTCCCGAAATGGGCTTTAACGGTGCTGCGGTGGCATCGTCAATTGCAGAGGTGGTGGGATTTATAGTAGTGTTTGCAGTATTATATAAAACTGGTTTAAAAAAGAAATACAACCTGCTGCAAAGTTTTGCTTACGATAAAATTATCAGTAAGGCCATAATAAAAGTATCGGCGCCATTGGTAATGCAGTATGTAATTAGCGTAACCACCTGGCTGATATTTTTCTTTTTAATTGAAGCCCGTAACAATCAAATGGATAAAGCCATCAGCAATGTAATGCGAAATGTTTTTGGGCTTGCAGGTGTTTTTGTATGGGCATTTGCCAGCACCAGCAATGTGGTGGTAAGTAATTTAATGGGGCAAAAAAGAGAAGACAAAGTTATTTTAGCAATCAATAAAATAATGCTGCTGAGTATTGGTTTTTGCAGTGTAATGGTTTTGCTGCTGAATATTTTTCCTGCCACTTTTTTTAATTTATTTGGTAAAGATGATGCGTTTGCAGCTGCAGGCATTCCGGTTGCAAGAGTTGTTTCGCTGGGCATGTTGTTTATGAGTGTGGCCAACATTTGGCTAAACGGTGTAACCGGCACCGGTAAAACAAAAATGAATTTACTTATAGAAATTGTTGCAATTACTGTTTATCTTATCTACACCTGGATATTTGTAAAAGTACATTTTGTTTCGCTGGCCATGGCGTGGAGTAACGAAGTGGTGTACTGGCTAACCATTTTTATTATGGCATTTATATTTTTAAAGAGCGGTAAGTGGAAAACAAAATAATACATTTTTGGGCCGGGCAGTAAATCAATGTTCATCTGCATTGGCACATCTATCCTGAGGAACGAGGGACACTCTTCAACTGCAAATCTTTATTGAGCTTTTATCTAAGCGTATTCTGGTTGATAAATATTTGAAATTAAAAATAATATTTTTTAATAAGAATTGATGTATCTAAAAAAATTATAGCTTTCATTTAATATAAATGCCTTCATATTTAGCAAGCTTTTGTATTTTTATGCAAACATGCAATAAATGGATGTAAAAATAGAAGCATCGTGGCGGGAAGTTTTAAAAAATGAATTTACCAAACCTTATTTTATGCAGGTGGTAACATTTTTAAAAACTGAAAAATCTGCCGGTAAAATTATTTATCCGCCGGGAGCACTTATATTTAATGCATTTAACCAAACACCTTTTAGTAAATTAAAAGTGGTTATACTGGGGCAGGATCCTTATCATGGCCCCGGCCAGGCACATGGGTTAAGTTTTTCTGTGCCTAACGGTATTAAGCCCCCGCCCTCTTTAGTAAATATTTTTAAAGAAATACAAACCGATATTGGTGTGGCCATGCCACTGCAATACGGTAATTTAACAAGATGGGCCGAGCAGGGTGTGTTATTATTAAATGCGGCATTAACGGTAAGGGCTAACGAGCCTTTCAGCCATGCAAAATTTGGCTGGGCCGATTTTACTGATGCAGTTATTCAAAAAATTTCTGATGAAAAAAGTGGTATCATCTTTTTGCTGTGGGGCAAATTTGCACAGGAAAAACAAATACTGATTGATGAAACAAAACATTTTGTTTTAAAGGCAGCCCACCCTTCTCCTTTTTCGGCAGATAAAGGTTTTTATGGCTGCAAACATTTTTCAAAAACAAACGATTTACTGGTAAAGCAGGGATTACAGCCCATTGACTGGAAACTCTTAACCCCATAAACCCCTATCCCCTAAAGGGGAAAATTATATAGATTATGAAGAATAAAAAAAATAGCAATTCCTTTTTTTTGCTGGATATTATAAAAAATATTTTTGCAAGAATTTGGGCACTTTGGGGTTTAATAAGTTTTGTGGTTACGTTTTTAATTTTCTTTTTACCATCTATGTTGTCGCATTTATTTAAAGATGAAAAAAAAGGGCAGGATTTTTTTATAAATGTTTCCAAATGGTGGATGAATGTTTGGTTAATTTTAGTGGGCTGCCCTGTTACTGTTAGTGGAAAAGAAAATTTTATTGCCAATGAAAATTATGTGGTGGTATTTAATCACAATGCACTTTTAGATGTTCCCTTATCGGCTCCGTATGTTCCAGGTGGCAATATGACTATTGCAAAAGATTCGTTTGCCAAAGTACCGGTGTTTGGATGGTTTTATAAACGTGGTGCTATTTTAGTAAACAGAAAAGATGAAAGGAGCCGGATAAAAAGTTTTGATGAAATGAAAAAAGTTTTAGATAAAGGCATGCACATGTGTATTTATCCCGAAGGAACAAGAAACAGAACTGCCGAACCGCTAAAACAATTTTACGATGGTGCTTTTAAATTAGCCATAGAAAGTAAAAAAGAAATACTTCCATGCGTAATTACTTGGAACAAAAGAAGCAATGCCCATTGATAAAACATTTTATCTTTTACCCACACGTTTAAAAATGCATTTTTTGCCTGCGGTATCTTCCCAAAATATTTCTGCAAAAGATTTGAAAGAAAAAGTGTTTAATGTAATGAAGGAGTATTATGTGAAGAGAGGTTGAGAGGTTTAGATGTTTAGAAAGTAGTCTTAAAGTGCTTAGCCCAAAACGACTAAACCCCTAAACCAATTTACAAATCATAAAAATATCTTGTTCGGTTTATTTTCAAATCCCGTAAAATGCCCGACTTGGGACTGATGCTGATATTGAAAAAACGATATCTACCCACCGGCGAAATATTAATAGCCATTTGCCAGCAATGCATTTCTCTTGTTAAATACATACTTAAAGACCCCAGTTCTTTTGTGGTAATATTATAGTAACCATTTAAACCTATCTGCCATTTGGTAGTTAAGTTTAAAGTGCCGCTCCAGTTTATATTTTGAGAAATAGAACCTTTGTATCCGCTGTAATCTGCTTTTCTTTCTCTAAAATATGATAAGGCATAAGAAAAATTAATACTCCACGGAATATTAAAATTTGCAAACTCACCTGGATTGTTACTGATGTAGGATGCCTCCTGCTGGTATTCATCCAATGGCAAACCCGATATTGGATTTACCTGGTTTGGGTTATTATTATTTACTGGTAATTTTTCATCTTTATCACCGCCTTTAAAACTGCTTTGCACTGCAATATTTGCTGTAGTTATTTTACCCAACGAAAATGGTTTTTTACTCCACACCACTTTATCAATAAAATCGCCACGGCTGTTGGTTAAATATGGCACGGCTGTAGCACCGGCAGTAATATTTATTTTATCAAAAAGGTTGGTACGTGCCTGAATGTTGAATGGCTGCAGTTTAAAAGAATCGGCTAAAAGATTATAACTGCTGTTAATGCTGAAGCCATCAATTAATGTAACTTTTTTTATTGCAGCTTCGCCGGTATCTTTTTTATTTTTCACTTTCATCTGTATGTTATTATCAACACTAAAGGTTATAGCACCAGATTTACCTTCGCCAAAGGCAGAAAAAATATTACCTTCATAAATCGAAGGTCTTATAAAATTAGTTCCGGTTGTATCAGTCTGTAATAGTATAATGGTCTTTTGCATTCATATCCGGATGATAACTAAAACCAAAGCTTGGCCTTATTTCGTGGCGGATAGCCTGTACCTTGCTGTTTTTTCCAAACGCAATCATCCCAAATATTCTTGTAGTAGCCGAAACGCCGTAAGACATTTCTCTTGCAGCAAAAAAACCTTTTGTTATAGCAGTATCTACTTTCTTGTTAGCTGCATTCCATTTACGTACAAATTTATTTTGATACCAATATTCCTGGTAACTGATAGAAGGCGCAATTTGCAACTGGCCCGAGTGGCGGCAGCGATAATGAGATGGGAACATTATGGCTTGCACCATATTGCAGTTTATCAATTAACTGTTTGCCAATATTACTTGCTGTATCATAAAAATAAGTAAGGCTCTTTACATTACTGTTTAATGCAACCCCCAAATTTTCGTACCATTTATATTCGCCTACAGGTTCCTGGCTTCTAAAAGGATATAAAGTATTTACATTAAAAGCAATATCGGGTAAATTAAGGTTGATTAAATTTTGTGCAGTGTTTTGGTTATGGTTGGCACTAACGGTAAGGCTGAACGGCTTATCTTTCCATATTTTTGAATATGCAATAGAAGAGTTTAACTGGTTTTGAAAATTGCGTTGCGGACTGTTAGGCACCGATGCATTAAACTTACTGCTGCCTGCATTTACATTAGCACTAAAAGTTACACCCGGCCGTGATTTTGTATCGGCAGAGTGCGACCAGGTAACATTAAAATTTCTTGCACCCGATTCATCAATATCCCTGAAATGCTGAAGGTTAATATTAAAATTACCCTGGTAACGGTAACGTTTATAATATCGTGGATTTATACTCGCCGTCCAGCCGCCGTACGAGTAAATAGTTCCTCTTGTAACAGCATCCCAGTTATCGCTTAATATTTTATAATAGCCAATACCTTCTAATGCCAAACCCAATTGTTCGTTTGCTGTAAATGTTGGCGCAATTAAACCCGAGTGCCTGCCCTGCGATAAAGGATATATTCCAAATGGTAAGGTAACTACAGGTAGCGGAATACCTTCAATCTCCGGATGCACCGGCCCGGTAAAAGCCATTTTTTTATTAATGAATTTTATTTTTTTGCTTACAAAAGCAAAATGCGGCGTATCTAAATTACAGGTAGTAAACCTTCCGTTTAAAGCGTAAAAAACATTGGCACTTTCTTTTTTAATTTTATCACCGTACACAAAAAGTTCATCCTGTTTTGTATAAGTTCCCTTTGTAATTCCCCTGCCGGTTTTCATATCAAACTTTATAGAATCGCTGATGGTTAAAAAATCGGACTGGGTAAATGTGGGCCACGAAACTACTTTTCCTGTACTGTCTTTAACAAAATAAGCACTTATCAAACTGGTTTTTTGGTCAAACTCTATATGCGGTGCCACCAGTTGGTTATCTATGTAATTAACTTTTGTTTCTTTACCGTATAAAATTATTTTACCCGTTGGCACATCCAGCACCATCGAATCATCAGCATGATAAGTTACCGGTGCATCCAATGAATCTTTGGAAGTTTTAAAATTTATGGTGTCGATTACAGCAATGGTGGTATCACTTATTAAAAGCGAATCAGGAATTTGTTTTTTAATTAAATTAGTATCGGGCTTTTTTACCGGAGGTGTATCTACTAAAAAAAGAGTAACCGGTTTTTGGTTTTTAAAAATGGTATCTACAGTTAAATTACTGTGAAAGTAATGTGTATTAAAACTTATAGTGCTGCCGTACAGCGTTATGCCTGCAAACAACAGCGCCAATGCCCATGTCAATATATATTTTGCCTTACCTTTGTACAGTTGGTTCATAATTACGATTGGCAAAAATAGCCATTATAACAGAATGAAATTGTGAATATTAATATAATTACTAACCCCGGATAAACCTTTTGGACATGTTGAAAAACAAAGTACCTGTTTTAATATTGATTGCTGCTTTGCATTTGTTAATATTACCCAATACTTTTTCACAAAAAAAAATAAAAACTATTGTTGTTGATGCCGGGCATGGCGGTTCCAGAGATCCGGGAGCAACTGGGCAGTACGAACATTCTTTACGCTCCAAAGAAAAAGATATTACCCTTGCCATAAGCCTTAAATTAGTTGAAGAATTAAAACGGCAATTACCCGATGTAAGTATAAAGCCTACACGTACCACCGATGTTTACCAGGATCCGAGGGAAAAGGCAAGATTAGCTAACGAATTTAAAGGCGATCTTTTTTTATGTATCCATGCCGACAGCGGCCCTTTGAAAACCGGAAAAAGACAAATTGGTACAAAAGAAGAAACAAGGTATAAAATAACTTATAAAAAAGTAAAGAAGAAAAAGGTAAAAATTTCTACTCCGTATAAAGTAACCGTACCGGTTTACGAATATTTTAAATTGCCCTTAACACGTAGCGGCACCAGTGTTTGGATATTTGCCCCGCACAAAACCAGTGATAAATTAAAAGCTATAATGGAAGGTGGCGAAGATTTTGAAATTGAAACTGATAATGCTGATTCAACCTTTAATGATTTTGATTTTAACTCTCCCGAAGGCCGTACACTTGCACAGATTTATGCCAAGCGTTTTCAGGAAAGAAGTGATTTGCTGGCCAAATATGTAAACAATGAAGTTGAAAAAACCGGACGGGCAGCTTTAGGTGTTAATCAGCGGCAGGTGGGCATTCGTGTTTTACAATCTACCAACATGCCGGCTATTTTAATTGAAACCGGTTTTATTAATAACCCTGAAGACGAACGTTATATTAATAGCGAAAAAGGACAGCAGGAACTGGCAGAAGCTATAACTGCTGCAGTTATAAGATATAAGGAGCAGGTAGAAAGCACCAATAAAACTACCGATACAAAACCTGCTGAAGAAAAAGCCACACCAGCAGAATTAGAAAGCAGGCCAACAAAAGATACTAAAATTTTGCAGGTAAAAAGTGATAAAATAAAAGTAGAAATTTATGATGATGGCGAAATTGATAATGATATTGTTTCTGTTTATTTTAATAAAGATTTGGTAACCGGCAATAAATCTTTATCAGCAAAGCCTTACAGTTTTACTATTGATTTAGTGCCCGGCAAAATCAACGAGCTGGTATTATATGCCGATAACATGGGCAGCATACCACCCAATACTGCTTTAATGATAATAACAGATGGAGTAAGCCGTTATGAAGTAAGGCTTTCGGCAGATTTAAAAAACAATGCCTCAATAAGGTTTGAATTTAAATCGCAGAAGCCAAAGCCTAAACCATAAATTTGGCCCGAAGATTGGGAAGTTTATTAATAATATTTCAATAACTAACTACTACAATGAAAATTAGTAACGAAACTAAAATTGGCGCATTAACAGCAATAGCCATTACACTGCTGGTATTGGGTTTTAATTTTTTAAAAGGAAAAACTTTTTTTGGTAAAAGCCACAGCCTTTTTGCAAAATACACCAATGTGCAGGGGCTTGCCAACAGTAACCCGGTTATGATAAATGGTTTACAGGTAGGTACTGTGTACAGTATTACCACCGATAAAAACATGAAAGAAATATTGGTGAATATGACACTGAACAAAGATGTAAATATCCCGGTAAATTCTTTTGCTTCTATAAAAAATAATCCGTTAGGCACTACAAGTATTGATATTAAATTAGGTGATGCTACCCAATACCTGCCTAAAAATGATACCATACGAACAGAGACCAGTGCCGGTATTTTGGATGCCGCAGTGCAGGAATTAAGGCCGGTTTTAGGGCAGGTAAAAAATGCGGTAAAATCTCTCGATTCGGTATTGATGACACTTGCCGGTGTACTCGACCCTAATTCAAAACACAACATTAGAGCTATATTAGAAAACCTGAGTAAAACAACCGCTGGTTTAACGGTATCTTCTGCATCGCTGCAATCATTATTAAATACACAAACCGGGGCGCTGGCTAAATCTTTAAACAATGTAAGCTCGTTCACAGGTAATTTGGCAAATAATAATGAAAAGTTAACAGCCGTAATGACCAACCTTGATAAAACAACTACCAATCTTTCTAAGCTTGATTTAGAAAAAACTTTAAATACTTTAAATGCTACTATTGGAGATTTAAAAACGAGTTTGGGTAAATTAAATACCAAAGATGGAACTGCAGGTATGTTACTGAACGATGTAAAATTATACAATAACCTTGCTGCTACTGCCAATAAGTTAAACGTTTTGCTGGATGATTTTAAAACTAATCCTAAACGTTATATTTCATTTTCTGTTTTTGGAAAAAAGGCTAAAGGAGAAGCGTTGGTTGTGCCTTTACCCGATACTGTTAATGCACCTTATTTAAAAGTGCTGCATAAAAATAAAAGGTATAAAATAAAATATCTATTGCAACGTGAATAAAAAATATTGATAAATGTAATAACTCCCCTTTAGGGGATGGGGGCCTTACCATTCCATTATAAAATAATTTAGGCAACTTGCAGCAGTATAAAAATATTTAAGCATTGTATTTAAAATTTACTACCACTTTCTCTTTACTTCTGCTGTTATTTGTTTTTAACAACACATCGTATGCACAGCAACCGGTAACATTACCCCCGCCGCAGGATACTATTAGAATTATACAAATTGTACAGGCAAAAAATTTAAGGGAAAAAACAATTGACTCTGCAACAACTATTGAAACTGCTGCAGGCAATGTTATAATTAAAGAAGGACTTACCACAACCTATTGCGACAGTGTGGTAATAAACAGAAAAACAAATGTGGTGGAAGCTTTTGGTAATGTACACATAAATGATAACGACAGCATACATACCTACGCACAATACCTGAAATATATTGGTGGAGAAAGAATTGCTTATTTAAAAAAATCGGTAAAACTTACAGATAAAAAAGGTGTTTTATTAAGTGATGACCTGGAATATAATTTACGTGCCGGCATTGCAACTTACAAAAATGGGGGCCGGGTTTTAAATGGTAAAACAGTTTTAACCAGCACCGACGGCGTTTATTATGCCGATACCAAAGATGTAATTTTTAAAAAAAATGTACACCTTGTTGATCCAAAATATGATATAAGGACCGATAGTTTATTATACAACATAACTACAGATGTAGCAACATTTATTGCGCCTACACATATTGTAAGTAAAGAGGGAATTATTGATACCAAATCAGGAATTTACAATTTAAAAACCGGCGAAGCTATTTTTTACGAACGGTCTTATATAAGAGACAGCAGCCGCTCTATAATTGGCGATAAGATTTTTTTTGATGATAAAAAAGGAATTGTAACTGCAGATGGTAATGCAAAAGTGGTAGACAGTATAAACCAGGTTACAACCATTGGCGGTCATGTTGAAGTAAATACAAAAGAAAATTCTTTTTTGGCTTATAACAAACCTGTAATGATTTTGCATAAAGATGGCGACAGCACTTACATAGCAGCCGATACTTTATTTTCTGGTTTGAGAAAATATGACAGCATTGCAAAAAAAACAACCACTGCAATTGATACCTTAAAAAGAACTAAAGCTATTGCTATTAATAAAACTGACAGCGCCGGTATTAGTTTTTTAAGTAAGAAAAAAAATGACAGTGCAGTAATTAATCAGGCTGAAAAAATTGACACTGTTAAAAAAGAAATTGCTGTAACTGAAATTAAAGCCGATAGTGATGATGTAACATTACAAGAGAAGAAAAAAAGTGACAGTCTGCAAATAAAACTGCCGCCAAAAAAAGATACTGCAAAAAAAGCAATGGTTATAAATCTAAATAAAAAAGATTCTGCTGTACGTTATTTTTTAGGTTTTCATAATGTAAGGATATTCAACGATTCGCTGCAGGCCGTTAGCGACAGCCTCTACTACTCCACCGATGATTCTACTTTTAAATTATTTGGTAAGCCACTGGTTTGGAATGGTAAAACACAAATAGCAGGCGATACCATTTATATGTTTACCGAAAACCAAAAAGCAAAACAGCTGTACGTTTTTTATAACAGTATCATCATTAATCAAACTGCCGATAAATTATTTAATCAAATTGCCGGACGTACATTGAATGGTTATTTTAAAGATGGGCAAATTGATTATGTAAGGGTGAAGGGCTCCCCTGCCGAAAGCATTTTTTATCCGCAGGATGATGACAGCGCTTTTGTTGGCATGAACCGCAGCAGCGGCGATGTAATTGATATCTTCTTTGTAAAAAAAGAATTGAATAAAGTAAAGTTTATAAATAATGTTGATGGAGTAATGTATCCTATACGCCAAACCCCTGCCGATAAAAAACAATTGAAAAATTTTAAATGGCAGGATAACAGAAGGCCAAAAAATAAATTGGAGTTGTTTGAGTGATATGCCTGCCACACTTGTCCCGATTTTTTCGGGAGAGGCACAGAAACACAGAATTGTTTATCTTCAAAACACAATACACTAATAGATCCTTATTCTTTAGTTTTTATTTTTCCATCTCTTTTTTCTTTTTATAAAATCCTTAACACAGTTAATAATGCTTTGTGCGTTGTAATTAAAAATTGCAATTACACTGGCATTATTTTCGATTACTCTACACAAAAAAAATACCATGAAAAAATTATTGTTGTTATTTGTTGTTACCCTTAGTTTTTCCCTAACCACAAAAGCACAGGACGAAAGCGCTTACAAAAATGCTATTGGTGTTCGTCTTGGTTCATCAATACCGGCTATTAAAAGCGGTATTACCTACAAACATTTTATTGGCCAAAATGCTTTGGAAGGTATTTTAAGTTTTGGTGATGGTGTGGGTATCTGCGGCCTGTACGAAATTCATAAACCACTTGCAACAGAAAACCTGCAATGGCTGATTGGCTTTGGCGGCTATGTTGCATTTAATAACAGTGGCAGTAATGTTGGTGCCGCAGGTATTATTGGGTTAGATTATAAGTTTACCAACATCCCCCTAAACCTTACTGTTGACTGGAAACCTGAATTAAATATTATTACCAAAGTTGGATTTGAAGCATCGGGGGTTGGTTTTTCAGCAAGGTTTACTTTTTAATCATTTTATACAGGTTTATTCTGGCTACACTTTATTTCAGCTGAGATTAAATAAAAGTGTATAGTTTAAAGGCTATGCCTGTAAAAGGTATATAATACCTGCAAAAATTATTCTTTTGGTCGGCAAAAACCGCCTTCCCGTCGAAAAATGCTGAATTTACTAAGCTCAACATCAAATAATAGTAATTCCCCTTAGTAATAAAAGGATAATATTTTCGTTTTACACATAGCAAGCTTTAAAAAGGTAAAAATTCGTAGCAATGAAAATAAATTTACATGCCCCTTTTCTTATTTTTATTATTGCGCCAATCATTATTTTTAACCAGAAACTAAATGCTCAAATTTCGGGTAATGTGTTTCAGGATTACAATGGAAATGGTGTGCAGGATAATACTACGCTGCAGGAAATAATGCTGCAAATATAGAACCTGGTGTATCCGGGGTAATAATAAAGGCCTACAATTCTTCGGATATTTTAATTGCTTCCCAAACTACAAACTCCAATGGTTATTATAGTTTTCCTGTTGGTGCCGGAATAAATCGGATTGCTAATGGCACACCAGTAAGACTTGAATATGTTTTACCACAAAATTGTACTACACATTCTGCAAAAGATTTTGCAGGCCAAAGTGGTAGTGTATATGGTTCTAATGTACAGTTCAAAACACAATCTACGTCAGCAGTAATTACAAATTTTAGTTTAAGCAACCCGGAACAATACAGGGGTAATAATAATAATCCAAAGGTTTTTGTACCACGGCATAGTAACGGAAACCCTATAGCAGTGCCAGCAGGAAGTTCAGCCACGCAAATAGCCATGTATTCTTTCAACTATACAGCAACCGGGCAAACATCCACTGGTAATAATGCAAGAACAAGCTTAGCTACTGCATCACAAATAGGATCATGTTGGGGAGTGGCTTATAACAGATATAATGATAGAGTGTACACTTCTGCATTGGTAAAAAGACATTCTGGTCTTGGGCCAGGTGGTCCGGCAGGAAGCCCTAATCCGGTAAATGCACCTGGCTCTATATATCTAATAGATCCAAATACAACTAATTCCGGTTCATTTTTCTTTAGCATGGATGCACTTGGCACAGCTTATTATACACATGATCATACAACGGGTAATGCATTAAATGTAAGGGATAATGTTACCAGGGGATTAAATAAAAATATTAATACCCCTTCTGCTGATGCGGCTGCTTTTGATCAGGTTGGTAAAACAGGTATAGGAGATTTGGAAATAAGTGAAGACGGCAGGTACTTATGGTTAACTAATTTATATAATCGTAAATTATACAGAATAGATTTAACTAACCCCGCTGCGCCTGTAGCGCCAACAGCTGCTACCGCCTCTGCTTTAATAACAAGCTGGAATTTACCAACTTTATCATGCAGTAGCATATTAAGGCCATGGGCAGTAAAATTATACAGAGGTAAAATATATGTAGGGGTGGTTTGTACCGGAGAAACTGATATTAATACAAATAATACAGCTAACATTAATACAAACTATAACGGCACTACCGTTACAGGTGGTAGTTATAATTTAAGCAATGCATATATATTGGAGTTTGATCCTTCAGGAGCAGGAACATGGGCAACTGCTTTAACAATACCATTAAGCTACCCAAGGGGAAATGCAGCCGATGAAAATTTTAATATTACCAGATGGTATAACTGGGCAAGTAATTTTGATGTGTTAAAAGCATATCCCGGTAATACAAGCGGGGCATTAATTCATCCTCAGCCAATCTTATCTAATATTGAATTTGATGTTGATGGTACGCTGATGATTGGTTTTATGGACAGATTAGGAAACCAAACTGGCTATGGCGAGTATGACACAAATGGCAGCAGCTCCTATTATGGTGAAGTAGGGGGTGATTTACTAAGGGCTTATAATAATGGGTGCGTCTACGAATTAGAAAGTAATGGAAAAGAAGGTGCTTCAAGCCCTAAACCAGCAACATTTGGTGCTAATAAAGGAGAAGGTCCGGGAATTGGAGTATATGGTGCTGGCGGTACAAACTATGGAGAATTTTATTGGGATGAAAGATACTGGTACCCTTCTGGTCCGTATTGGGCACATATTGAAACGTCGCTTGGAAACCTGGCTTTTCTTCCCGGCTCTGGCGAAATAATGAATGGTGTGATGGATCCATTTGATATCTATTCTAATGGGGTTACAAAATTTAATAATACAACTGGTGGGGCAAATAGCCGGTATGAAATTATTACAGTTGCAGAAGCAGGTACTTTTAGAAAGGCCAACTCACTGGGTGATATTGAATTAATTTTACCGCCTGCCCCTATAGAAATTGGTAACAGAATTTGGTTTGATGGTTTAGCTAATGGCATACAAGATGCTGACGAACATGGCATGGCCAATATAACCCTTAATTTGTACAGTAATGGAGCTGATGATATAGCCGGTAATGCAGATGATATTTTTATTGCTGCTACCGCTACCGACGCTCAGGGTAATTGGTTTTTTAGCAATAGCAATGTTGTTGACGGCAACCCATTTTTACCAGGCAATCAAACAGGATTACAGCCAAATTTTAAATATAATGTTATTGTAGCAAGTACCGATTGGACATTGGGTACGGGCATCGGTAACCTTAGCGGCTATATACTTACAACTGCAAATGCGGTGGGTAACGGAGCCCCAGGGTTAAGTAATAGCGATGCTATATTAAGCAGCAATAATGTACCCATGATAAGTTTGACTACCGGAAAATCAGGGCAAAATAATTACGACCTTGATATGGGTTTTCAGTTAAAATCCATTTTAGCCGTAAAAAAGATAGATATTTCAGCAGCACAATTCAATAACTCGGTTTCATTAACCTGGGTAACCACCGAAGAATTTAATGTAGAAGATTACCAGCTTGAAATAAGTGCCAATGGTACTGATTTTGCCAATTTATATAGGGCAAAATCAAAAGGTAACGGCAACTTCAAGTATAGCTACCAGGATGATATAAGCAAATCCGTTGCAAATTATATTTACTACAGGGTAAAAATTAATGATAAAAACGGCAGTCATTTTTATTCGGAAACCATAAAAATTTCAGTAAAGAATAATTTTAAATTTTTAGCAGGCCCCAATCCATTCAGTAACTACCTGGTTGTTCAATTCACCAGTTTAAGCAAATCGCCTTCAACTATAACTATTATAAATGCAAACGGCCAAAAGGTATTTAACAAAGTTTATAGCGTAAGCAACGGAAATAACTCCATCCTGATAAATGAATTTGCAAGGATCCCAAAAGGGATTTATTTTTTGGAAGTGGTGATTGATGATAAAAGCGAAAGAAAAAAGCTTATAAAGCAATAAAGCCTATTTCAATTTCCCTAACGCCTCTTTAATTCTCACCCATGCCCTTTCAATATTAGCCATACTGTTAGCAAAAGAAAAACGTACGCAATTAGGTTCGCCAAATGCATCACCCATTACAGAAGAAACATTGGCAGTGTTTAATAAATACATACTAAAATCGGCAGCGTTGGCAATAGTTTGTGTACCATCTGTTTTTCCGTAGTAATAACTTACATCCGGGAAAATATAAAAAGCCCCATCAGGTTCGGCGCATTTAAAACCGGGAATATCTTTTATCAATTCTAAAACCCTTGATCTTCTTCTTGTAAACTCTTCCGTCATTTCTTCCGAAGGTTTTAAATTGCCGGTAAGTGCAGCCACAGCAGCTTTTTGCGTAATGGAGCAGGTGCCGCTTGTTAACTGTCCCTGAATTTTTTCGCAGGCTTTTGCAATTTCTACATTGGCAGCAATATAACCCAGGCGCCAACCCGTCATGGCAAAACCTTTGCTTAAACCATTTATTAAAATAACACGTTCTTTTAAATCGTCAAATTGAGCAATGCTTTCGTGCCCGCCAACAAAATTAATGTACTCATAAATTTCGTCGGAGATAATTAAAACATCCGGATGTTTTCTAAATACTTCGGCTAATGCTGCCAGTTCTGCTTTACTGTAAACTGTACCCGATGGATTACAGGGCGAAGAAAACATAAACAATTTTGTTTTGCCGGTTATTGCCGCTTCTAATTGCTGCGGACTAACTTTAAAACCACTCTCCTGCGATGTACGGACTTCAACTACTTTACCTCCGGCCATTTTAACCAACTCCGAATAAGTTACCCAGTATGGTGTAGGAATAACTACTTCATCACCATTATCCACCACAGCATAAATGGCATTGGCCAAACTTTGCTTAGCACCAGTTGAGGTGATAATATTTTCTGGTTTATACGCTAAATTATTATCACGTTTTAATTTGGTACATACGGCTTCCCGTAAATCGGCAAAACCGGCAACTGGTGTGTAGTGGCTCCAGTTATCATTAATGGCTTTTATTGCAGCATCTTTAATGTGTTGCGGCGTATCAAAATCGGGTTCGCCAAGGCTAAGATCAATTACATCAATTCCCTGTGCTCTTAATTCTCTTCCTAATTTGGCCATTTTAAGGGTTTCAGGCTCGTTAAATCTCGATAAAAGTGTTGATAGTTGCATATTTTGCAAAAGTAATTATAAGTTCTTGAAAAAAAATCAATCAAAAGGATTAATGTTTAAAATATTTTTTTAATCCTTATCATAACTAAATTTAAATTTCGAAAAATCGGGCAGATGCTTTTTTTGTCTCTTTACTTCCAAATTGTAAATAACCTGCCCAAGGTTTTTCATAAAAGGAAAACCAATGGTTTCAAAATCATATTTATCATCATTTAAAATACCATCGCTGTTGCAATATATTACAGCCGATAAAAAAAACTCCACTCCTTTTTCATAATCCACTACATAAGCCACATCTAAAAGCTGGCCGTAGGCTTTTCCAATTTTATTAAATACACGAATATTTTTGGGCAGGTTTCCCCTCTCACTCCCAAACAATAAAAATTTACAGAAAGCAGGCCAATAGCTTACACTATCTGCTGAATATGGCGGATACGTACTCTCTGTTGGTAACTGGCTCATGTATTTGAATAAAAACTGTTTATCAACATCAGTTAAATTAAAACGTTGGTTAGCATAAACCTTATTTGGAAAAACCAGGCTGATTAAAATACTGTGCAGATCTTCAAGCGAAATCCTGTTTTTCTTTGAAAAATTCATGGGGCTGTTTACTAAATTTCCGGCTTTTAAAAATCCGGTTCCCATAGTATCGTTTCTTATTGCATATTTTGCAGTATTGGTTTGCATGGCCTGTTCGTACAAAACATTATTAGCGCCATCTAAAAATTTAATGGGATTGGTCTGCCTGTTTTCCTCTTCGGATAATGCAATTTCCAAACGATGCAGTATTTGTACATCTTCGTACCCTTTTTTGTGCAGGTCGCTGTTAATATAATCCTGCCCTAAAAATTCGTACAGACGGTTATAGGCATCATTATCACTAACCAGTAATATTTTTTTTATGTAATTAGCAATCGTTGGTTTGCCTTCAGGCGTTGTTGGGTCGTTATAAACAGCAGTTTCAGAAGTGTTACCAGCCTCAGTAATCATAGTTGTATTTCTATCTATACCCTTATCTTTTAACTCATTTAATTTTTGCAAAGCCAGTAAGGCTACAGGAAATTTTACTGTTGATGCCGGATAAAAATAATTGGCCGGGTTTACATTAAAATAATAGTTTTTAAGTGCTGCAATACCATTGGCGCCACGGTTAATTTGGGTGTAAATAATTTGGGTATTCCATTGTTTACGGTTTTTTAAAACACCATCGAAATATTGTGGGTTTGCTGCCAGTAAGTTTTCTAAAAAAGCATCATTTTTTGTACTGTCAACGGGTATTGCACTGGTAACAGTTACCGGAGCCTGGGGCATGGGAGTAATTTTTTTTGTAGAAGAACAGCCATATAAAAAACACATTGTAATTATCAGCACCTTCAAATTATCACGAAAACAAAACATATTTATATTTTAAAAGGTTTATTTAAAATTGCTCACCAATTTATTGATTGAAAATTGCACTAATTATTAAGATTCAATTGCAAACGCAAATGTCATCTTTTACAGGATAGGCACAAAATTAACAGGCAGTAATCTTAAATTGGTTTTTCCCCTATCTTTGCACACTTCTAAAAAAGAAGAAATAGCTATTAAAAGTTTACTATTATGAAATTGAAAGGGCTGGTTTGGTTTTTTACCATTGCGTTGATTTTAATATCACTTTGGGAACTGTCGTACACTTTGGTAGTACGCAACTATGAAAGCGGTGTAAGGGCACAGGCTACAAAAATTGCAAAAAGAATATCTCCACAACTTAAAAGGCGAAGAAGAATTAAAGGTTGCTATTAAACAAAAAATTGACAGTATTCTTTTAGCTACAAAAGATAAAGCCATATTTCCTCTTGTTGGTACCACTTACCAGCAATGTAAAGAAAGTGAACTGAACCTTGGTTTAGATTTACAGGGAGGCCTTAGTGTAACAATGGATGTAAGCCTTGATGGTTTACTGAAAACATCAAGTAATAATACCAATGATACTGCACTTTTAAAAGCCATTCAAACAGCTACCGAAAAAAAGGTTAACAGCGATGCAAATTTTATCACCTTATTTAAAGAGGCTTTCATACAACAAAATGGTGCTGGTAAATTAGCAGGTTTATTTGCGGGCCAGGGTAAAGATGTAAAAATTACCGATAACGACGATCAGGTAATTAATAAATTAACTGCAACATCTAAAACCGCCATTAACGAAACTTATAAAGTATTATTAAAGCGTATTGATAAATTTGGTGTAGCTCAACCCAATATTAATTTAGATGAAAATAAAGGTATAATCAATGTTGAATTACCCGGAGTTGATAATCCGGACAGGGTAAAAAAATTGTTATCAGCATCAGCTCATTTACAATTTTGGGAAGTATATCGTGTAGATGAATTATATCCTTCATTGCAGGCTGCAGACGGCGCATTGCAAAATTATTTAAATGGCGTAAGCAGCGACACTGTAAAAGTTGATTCGCTTAAAGCAGCACAAAATGCCAATCCTTTTTTAAAAATTGTTAGTGTAATTCCTCCACAGGATAATAAAGATGGTAAAGGCCCTTCTTATTCTCCCTCTATTGCAAACATCGCTTTGCAGGATACACCATTATTTTATAAATACATCAATAACGAAGTAGTGGCAAATGCTTTGCCTGCTAATTGTAAATTTTTATTAGGGATAGAAGAAAAATCTGAAAAAGGAAACTTAAGATATTTTCCTCTGTACGCTGTAAAAACACAGCCCGGCAGCGATAAAGCACCTTTAGAAGGTGAATCTGTAGAAGATGCCAATCTTGATTATGATGAAATGGGTAAGCCTTCTATAAGAATGAAGATGACACCGCTTGGCGCAAAATTATGGGGAAGGTTAACTGCGAAAAATGTAAACAAACCTATAGCAATTGCTTTAGATGATATTGTATATTCTGCTCCAAATGTTATTACTGCCATTGAAGATGGTATTTCAATAATTACAGGAAGATTTACTCCTGATGAAGCAAATGATTTGGCCACCACATTAAAATCGGGTAAGGTTAGTGCACCTGCTAAAATTGTTGCCAGCCAGGAAGTGGGTGCCACATTAGGTAAAGAAGCAGTTAAAGGCGGAACAATGGCTTTTGCTATTTCGTTTTTAGTGATATTTATTTTAATGCTGGTGTATTACAACACAGCCGGCTGGGTTGCTAACATAGCATTAATACTAAACTTATTATTTACCATTGGTACACTTGCTGCATTTGGTGCTACATTAACTGCTGCAGGTATTGCAGGTTTGGTACTTACCATTGGTATGGCGGTAGATACCAACGTAATTATTTTTGAAAGGATTAAAGAAGAACTCACCCGGGGTAAATCGTACCAGCAGGCTGTTAACGATGGTTACCGACGTTCGCTTGCACCCGTATTAGATGCCCACGTTACTACTTTTTTAACAGCTGCAATTTTATTCTTTTTTGGTTTGGGTCCGGTACTTGGTTTTGCCACTACACAAATGATAGGTATTGTACTTTCTTTGTTCTGCGGAATTTTAGTATCAAGGTTGATTACTGAAATTTGGATGAACAAACAACGCCACTTCAATTATTTTACGGCTATATCAAAACGTATTTTTAAACATGCCAGCTTTAAATTTATTGAGTACAGAAAAGTGGCTTACAGTATTTCTATTGTGGTATTGCTTTTAGGTGTTGCATCTTTTTTTAATGGTTTTCACGAAGGGGTTGAATTTAAAGGAGGAAGAAGTTATACGGTGCAATTTGATAAACCTGTAAAAAATGATGATGTACGTGACGATTTAAAAAATGCATTTAATGGCGATTTTCCTATTATTAAAACAGAAGGCGACAACCGCCATCTTAATATCACTACTTCTTATTTAATTGAGAATGATAATGCAGACAGTACAGTAAAAACAAAATTGTTTGAAGGATTGAAAAAAGTGCTGCCTGCTAATTTAACTTACGCAGAATTTGCAACCACTAAATATGTACAAAGAACTACAACAGTACAACCAAGTATTTCGGATGATTTGAAGAAAGGTGCTGTTAAAGCTACCATCTTTGCCATCTTTGCTATCTTCATTTATATCTTCATCCGCTTTAGAGACTGGAGATATTCGTTGGGTACAATTGTAGCTTTGCTGCATGATGTATTGGTAACACTGGCTGTATTTTCTTTCTTTAAAAACATTGTACCATTCCCTTTAGAAATTGACCAGCATTTTATTGCTGCCGTGTTAACGGTAATTGGATTTAGTATGAATGATACTGTAATTGTATTTGACCGTATAAGGGAATACAGTAAAGGCAGTAAGGCCGATCAAAAAGGAAGTATTATCAACCGTGCCATTAATGATACACTTAGCCGTACCATTATGACATCACTAACGGTGTTCTTAACCCTGTTGATACTATTTATTTTTGGTGGAGAAGTAACCAGAGGTTTTGCATTTGCAATGTTGATTGGTGTTATTACGGGTACCTACTCTTCTATTTTTGTTGCGGCGCCAATACTAGTTGATTTTGCAAAAGATAAACCATTGGGTGAAGCAGAAATTATCAGCAGTGCCGCTGCCCCTGCAAAACCTGTTGCAGCTGCAAAAAAAGTATAATTAAAATTCTGTATTAATACAAACCTGTTATCAAAAAAAAGATAACAGGTTTTTTTATTTATCAAAATGATAAGCCTATTTTACAGTTTCAATTAAAATTAACGGAGTATGATTATTTCAGGTAACAGGGCTACTAAAACCGGCCACCAAAGTTTATTTGGCACCAAATGCAGCAGTTGCGGCACAAAAGATTCATTAGAGATGTACACTTTCAGCAGGTATTTTCATATTTTCTGGATTACCCTTTGATCACACTAAAAATTTACAATGACACATTTAATATTTGTTACCATTTTGGCATCTTGTATTGCTTTGACATCTTGTAATAATGGACAAAGTTCTTTTCCTGAAAATATAAGTGTAGAGAAAACAGAAAACTTAAAAAGAGTAAAAGGAACTAAACTTTTTGTGTTAACACCGGATAGTTACAAACCAATTGAAAATATGATACGCCTACAAAGAGACAATAATACATATTTTCAAGTAATAGAAATCCCTAACTCTAACTTTAATGAATATAAAAGTAAGTTGACAAAACAAGCCATTGAGAATCAAGTGCAAAAGTTGACATTGACAAAACAATTAAATACAATGGTTACAACGCAATTTATTTTTCAGGACCATCTAAAACAGATGGCGAAACTAAATTGGGGTTAGCTTTTGGCAATGAAGTTTTGTTACGATGCTTGTTGGTGTTTGCCAAACTACTGACAAAGATGCTGTAGACGAATTGAATAAAATATTCAGTACTTCATACTATGACAAATCATTTGATTTTAATCCTCTTGAGTTAGCTAATTTTAAATTTGACGAAAGTATCACAGGTTTTAAATATGCAGCTACAATGGGCAATATGTTTATTTATTCACCAAATGGCAAGGCTGACTTAAATGCACAGCAGGAAAATTTATCAATGTTTCAATTATCAACAATTGAGACACCCAGTTTTTCAAAAGCAAAAGAATTTTTAGACTACACAATTTCCCGATATAGTGTACAAGGAATTCAAGCAAGTATTGTGAAAAAGCAAGACATTTCTATAAATGGAAACCAAGCTTATGAAGTAACAATGCAAGCAAAAGATGCGGACAACAAGAAAAGTATTTTGTATCAAGTCATTATTTATAAAGGAGCAAACGCTGTTTTATTTTTAGGTTCTGACAATGAACAAGGAAAATTGTTTGACAAATTCAAAGCGACAGCACAGACTATAAAAATGAACTATAGGCAGCAAGCAGTTTTATAACAGAAGATTATTTGCCCATAGCAAAAAAAGATTTATTGGTTATGAAAGAGAAAGGAGAAATTCAGGGTGTAACCAGATAATGGTCCGTAATATTTTTTTTGAAGCTGTTTAAAACGATTCTATGAATTTCTTATTTGGCCAAAAGTGGCCGGTGGGGACACCGGCCACGGCGGATCGCCGCCGTTCGTGTCCCACGAACGGCTTACATGGTGAATGAAAATTCTATTTTTAAACAGCTTCTTATTTCAAAACTTTTACCGGTTAAATAATATCCGCAGGTAAAACATGGGGTTGGTAAATTTTTTTCTGATGTCCACATTCTCAAACATGCAACTGATGGTTTCTCTCAATTCTTTACTGCGGCTGGCTTTGCCAATTACAAAGTTAAACAGCCAGGGTTTGCTGCTTAGTTTTTGCAGGTAATGGCTCAGCTTTAACTCTGCCCAAAGTTTATGGTAAATTTCTTTATCGTATTCTTTTAAAAAAGTTGCAGAAAAATCATTTGCTTCCAACGCTTTTTTAATATGCCGTGACGCTACTAAGCCGCATACCATTGCGTTTCCAATTCCTTCGCCGGTAAATGGATCTATCAGAGAACCGGCATCTCCTGCCAGTAAAAAGCGGTATCCGCTTAGTGATCTTTTTTTTGAACCAAGCGGTAAGCCCCATCCTTCTATTTTACTTTCAAGGGTTGCATTTTCAAATCTTTTTTTAATTGCAGGATTTTTTTCAATTGCATCAAGCATCAGTTGTCTAAGGTTTGCTTTTTTATCAGCCACAGCACTGCTAAGCATACCCATACCCACATTGGCCATGCCATTGGGCAAAGGAAAAATCCAAAAATATCCAGGCTGCATTTCTTTTAAAAAATGTAACTCAATATAATTATCATCATGCATGCCTGCCACATTGCTGTAGTAAGCTCTTATGCCAGCGCTGTAATGCTCCGGTATCACTTTATGCATTGCCAATTTTTTAGCAACGATGCTACCCCGGCCATCCGCACCCACAATCATTTTTGTAAAAATTATTTTATCAACTCCGGCAAGTTTTACTTTTACTAACAATCCTTCAGTAGAATCTTCTATATTTTCAATAGCACAATCACTTATAAAATTTGCATACTTATCGTCAAGCATTTTTACTAAGCTGTTATCAAAATCTATCCGCTTGCTTACAAAACCGGGTGTATTTTTTGTTTCATCAGCAGCCGACTGAAAAGGGATACTCAAACAATTGTTATTACTGTCGATAAATTGAATGCCCCTGCTTACTGATGCTTTGCTGGTATCTAAAAAATATTGTTGCCAGTCAGTTGTAATTCTGTTTAAAATACCTGTTGTTTTTCCACTCATGGCATCGCCGCATATTTTATCACGGGGAAAAATTGCTTTGTCAATAATAATGTGGTTGATTTTTTCTTTTGCTAAAAAGATTGAGGTAGTAGCTCCTGCAGGACCGGCGCCTGCTATTAAAATATCGGTTGTATAATCCGGTGTGCCCAATTAAAAAAACATTTGAAGTTATATGAAGATAAGTGTTAGCAAAGTAAAAAGCCATTCAATTTATTTTTGAATGGCATTTATATAAAACTGAAAAGTCAATTATTATTTATACTGCAAAGCTTGTACCGCAGCCGCAGGTTTTGCTGGCATTAGGATTATTAAAAGTAAATCCTCTGGAGTTTAATCCACCTTGCCAGTCTACTTCCATACCCATTAAATAAATGCCATGAGATTTTTCCATAATGCAGGGTATGCCATTTATTTCAAAACTTTCGTCTTTATCAGTTTTTGCATCAAAGCCTAAAATATAAGTCATACCGCTGCAGCCCCCACCCTTTACGCCAATACGTAACTGCTGTGTGGTATCAAAGCCTTCTGCATGCATCAGGCGGTTTATTTCTTCTACCGCAGTTGTTGTAAGTGTAACCGGAGCCGCTGTTGTAGTTTCCATTGTTATTAATTTACTGCAAAGGTATAAATAATTTAAACCGTGGCAACATTACAGCTTTTCGAAAACAGGAATTTTTGAATGTTTTAACTATGATTGAATTATTGGTAAAATAATAATTTTATTAATGGTGAATTAGTAATCATAAAATATTCACTATTGACCATTCACAATTCACCATTCCCCATTAACTTTTACCTTATTTTTGTTGCCTAAATTATAACTATGTATTTACTGGAGATCAACTCAACCCATATTCAAATTGCAGGCACTTTTCTTTTCTTTATTGCTATTGCATGGCTGCTGGCAGAATTTAATGGTATGAAAGAAGAAATTAAATTACGCTTAGGCATTAACAATGAAACTATAAAATTAAAATTACAGGCTTACGAAAGGCTTACCTTATATGCTGAAAGGGCCGGGCTTAAAAACCTTGTTTCTAAAACATACACTGATGAAATGAGTGCAAGAGAAATGCAAATGATGTTATTACAAACATTAAACAATGAGTATGAATATAATGTTACACAGCAAATTTATGTGAGTGCCGAAATGTGGAAAGCCGTTACAAAGTTAAGAGATCAGAATATTTTTATCATTAACCAGATTGCTGCTACACTCCCCGCCAATGCCGCTGCAATTGAATTGAGTAAAGCACTTTTAGAATACACCATGACGAATAATGCTGAAATAAATAAAATTGTTTTGGAAGCTTTGCATTATGAGTCGCAAAAAATACTGAAGTAAATGTGTTTAAAACCCTCCAAGGGTTATCGAAGGGAGTTTTATAAAACAAGTTTATGTCAAATGAAAAGAAAATAGTTACTGATTCGGGTATTGAAATAAAGCAGGTTTATTCAACCAGCGATCAGCGGGCAACCATCAACGATATGCCCGGCGAATTTCCTTACACCCGTGGTGTACAGCCCGATATGTACAGAGGAAAACTATGGACTATGCGGCAGTATGCAGGTTTTTCTACAGCAGAAGAAAGTAATAAAAGATATCATTATTTGCTGAGCCAGGGTGTAAACGGTTTAAGTGTTGCATTTGATTTACCCACACAAATTGGTTACGACAGCGATCATCCATTAGCCGATGGAGAAGTAGGAAAAGTAGGTGTTGCTATCGACAGTTTGGAAGATATGGAAATACTTTTTAAGGGAATTAATTTAGAAGAAGTTTCCAGTTCGATGACGATTAATGCAAGTGGTTTTATTTTACTCGCCTTATACATTGCCGTAGCAAAAAAAAATGGTGCCGATCTTAAAAAAATTACCGGCACTATACAAAACGATATTTTAAAAGAATACGCTGCAAGAGGAACGTACATCTATCCTCCCAAAACTTCCATGCGTATCATCACCGATATTTTTGAATGGTGTGCAACCGAAGTGCCCAAATGGAATACCATTTCTATTTCGGGTTATCATATTCGTGAAGCAGGCAGCACAGCCGTGCAGGAAATTGCTTTTACCTTAAGCAATGGCAAGGCTTATGTAAAAGCCGCATTAGAAAAAGGATTAGACATAAATGTTTTTGGCAAACGCCTCTCCTTCTTTTTTAATGCCCATAATAATTTGTTTGAAGAAGTGGCCAAGTTTAGAGCGGCAAGAAAAATTTGGGCAACTATCATGAAAGATTTAGGCGCAACAGATCCTAAAGCTATGATGCTGCGTTTTCATACACAAACCGGTGGCAGCACATTAACCGCACAACAACCGCAAAATAATATCAGCCGGGTAACCATACAAACTATTGCAGCTGTATTAGGCGGTACACAATCTTTACATACTAACGGTTACGATGAGGCTTTAAGTTTACCTACCGAAGAAGCCGCAAAAATTGCATTGCGTACCCAGCAAATTGTAGCTTTTGAAAGTGGTGTTGCAGATACTGCCGATCCTTTAGCAGGCAGTTTTTTTGTAGAATCGCTTACTGCCGAAGTTGAAACTGCTGCCTTGCAATTAATAGAAAAAATAGATGCCATGGGCGGCAGTGTAAATGCTATTGAAGAAGGGTTTATGCAAAACGAAATTGCTAAAAGCGCTTACGAATACCAGCGCAATATTGAAAGCG
This sequence comes from uncultured Chitinophagaceae bacterium, assembly GCA_963741535.1. Taxonomy (GTDB): domain Bacteria; phylum Bacteroidota; class Bacteroidia; order Chitinophagales; family Chitinophagaceae; genus Ferruginibacter. The sequence goes on along the minus strand of CAVUIP010000017.1, from coordinate 124,650 downwards.
GCCAAAAAATAATTGTAGGTGTAAATAAATTTCAGTCAGCAGAAAAAAATACAACACCGGTTTTTAAAATAGATGAAAGCATACAAAGTGTGCAAATAGAAAAGTTGAAAAAATTGAAGGCTAAGCGTTCGGCAGAAAAAGTTGCTGGCTGTTTAAACAAAATTAATGAGCATGCCATAAGTGGACAAAATCTTATGCCGGCTGTTGTAGATGCCGTTGAAAATTATTGTACATTGGGTGAGATTGCAGATGAGTTGCGAAAAGTTTTTGGGGAGTATAAATGATTTTTTTCGAAACTTTAGCATCATCCGCCTTCGACAGGCTCAGGCTGACAGCTTTTTTATTAGTCGTACTGAGCTTATCACAGTACTGAAAAAAAAATGCTGCTTCATCTCTAAATTTAAACATCTGTAAAAGAAATTTTAACTCATGATAAAATCTACTGCTTTACTTTTTTTTATGCTGTGCACAAAAGCAATTGCTGCACAGGACATTTCAAAAACCATCGATACAAAAGCCATGGCCATTCAAACTAAATTAGTGGAATGGCGCAGGCACCTGCACGAACACCCCGAACTGGGTAACAGAGAATTTAAAACTGCAGCCTACATTGTAAATCATTTAAAATCTTTGGGATTAGACATACAAAACAATGTAGCCAAAACCGGTGTGGTAGCTATTTTAAAAGGTGGTAAACCCGGCCCATGTATAGCATTACGTGCCGATATGGATGCATTGCCGGTAAAAGAAAGAGTAAATATTCCTTATGCTTCAAAAGACAGTGCAGATTATTTAGGACAAAAAGTTCCGGTTATGCATGCCTGTGGCCACGATACACATGTGGCGATGCTGTTAGGCACAGCCGAAGTTTTATCATCCATGAAAAAAGATATTGCAGGCACCATAAAATTTATTTTTCAACCGGCAGAAGAAGGTGCACCCGGCGATGAAGAAGGTGGTGCAGCGTTGATGGTAAAAGAAGGTGTAATGGAAAACCCAAAAGTGGATGTGGTATTTGGCATGCACATAGAAAGCTGGATACCCGCCGGAGAAATACAATATAAGCAGGGTGCATTTATGGCATCGTCTGATTGGTTTTCAATAAAAGTAAAAGGTAAATCGGCGCATGGTGCACAGCCATGGCTAAGCGTAGATCCTATAAGTGTATCGGCACAAATTATTGAAGGCCTGCAAAATATTGTAAGCCGCCAGATGGATTTAACCAAAGCTCCTATTGTAATTACGGTAGGCAAAATTCATGGTGGTGTAAGAAATAATATTATTCCCGAAGAATGTTTAATTGACGGCACCATAAGAACATTAGACAGTAAAATGCAGGTTGATGTGCATAAAAGAATAAAACAAACTGCCGAAAAAATTGCAGAGGCCAGCAATGCCATTGCCGAAGTAAAAATTGATACCAAAACATTAGTAACTTATAACACACCTGCATTGGTAGAAAAAATGATCCCCTCTTTGCAAACCGCAGCAGGAGCAGCAAATGTACGCCCAATGGAATGGGTTACCGGTGCCGAAGACTTTAGTTATTTCGGTACTAAAGCCCCCGCTTTCTTTTTTTACATTGGCGGTATGCCAAAAGGTAATGATGCAAAAAATGCACCACCGCACCACACACCCGATTTTATGGTTGACGACAGTAAATTGTATGTAGGCGTAAAAACATTTTGCCAACTGGTGATTGATTATGGAAAGATGAAATAGGGATTGAGTTAATTTATTTTTTTGATACCGGCATTTTGGCTTTGATTGGACTTCATTGGCGACGCTCTAGGACAGCTTAAAGTAAATGACTAAAAACTGATATTAAAATATATTGTCTAATGAACTATACTAAAAATAAATTTATTTTTTATAGCCTTTTGCTTGCTAGTTTTTCAAGTTGTGGGCAAATTACGAATCATAATAAAATGACAGTAACAACAATAGAGCTAGTAAATGATTTAAAAAATGTAACACACTTAGCATTTTGGAGTTATTGGATTCATCCTTTGCACTTACCAATAAGTCGAATTATAGAAGATTTATAAAAGCAGAAATTTTAAGCGATTGTTCTTTTTTTAATACTGTTGTAAATAGACATGGGATGCCAAATATTAAAAGCATTTTTTTAAAAAAAGATAGCACACAAATGCTTGGTGCAAATATTGTGTATTTACCATTGATAAATAAAATTGACTCAATATTGAACATTAGAAAGTGTTTTTTAGTTTTAATATTCCAAGCTTCGCCGCTGTCTGGTTTGTTTTGCCAATTAATAAATAGGCGTCATTCATACAAATAATAATATTGCTAAGCAATTTGAGCAGCAGAAAGATTATTGCAATAATTTCAGAAAAGATAATGTGTTGAAAAACACTTTAAATCTTAATTTTTTTACACTCGAAATGCCTTTTCATCACTCTCTAATTTTGAGAGTGCTACGAGTGCAATTAGTTAAACTATCGACTTTTACTTTTAAACCCACATTGCTTTTTTCAAAGAAAATTGGCTTTATACCTTTATAAGCGGTAATAAATAAAGTGTCTTTAATTATCGCAATGTCGCATATATAATGGCGTATAAAAATATGTTTAGACTCCCCGTTGCTTAATTTTACATCAATGTAATCGGGAGAATTACCACTAATTAAACTATAATAATACCATTCAATATACTTTTCCTTATCAATCCTGAGGGTTCTAACAATTATTCTTTTATTGTAGTCAATACAACCGCTAACTGAAAAAATAAAAAAAAATATTGCCAAATATTTTAACTTACTCATGTATTAAAAATTACTGTGACCAAAATAACCAAAATAAATTGCTTCGCCCGATAATTCATGTTCGCCATAAAATGGCCAACCTTAGCGCCTTCTTCCAGCATCCTTTTTATTGCAGTAAGCTGACGGCTATTAAACTGTTCTTTAAAGCGATCGAAGAATTTCGCTTTTTTAAGCGTAAAATCAATTTGTTCTTCTGCCTCAATTCGTTCTGTCTGCCGGTGTCGGTATCGCTTCAATCTTCGCCGCTGTCTGGTTTGTAACCAACAGCGTATGTTGCCTACTGTAATGGAGTAACAAAATAAAAAGTGCACTCCCCTACACTATAAAAAATATGGTATTTGCAATGTGCATATCCATCTCAAAATTTCCTTTTAAAGATTTACTTTATAACTGGTACTTCTTCCTCCACCCGAAGGAAAAAATGCCCCTATTTCTGCCAGTAACTGAAGATCTCTTGTAGCAGTTGCCTTTGATGTTTTGGTAATACCAATATATTTACTGGCATTCATGCCACCTTCAAAACCTTTGGCGCCTTCTTCCAGCATCCTTTTTATTACGGTAAGCTGGCGGCTATTTAATTGCTCTTTAAAACGATCGAAGAATTTTGCTTTTTTAAGCGTAAAATCAATTTGTTCTTCTGCCTCAATTTGTGCTGCAAGAATGGCCTGTACAAAATAATTCACCCATGCAGTTATTTCGTTGTGCTGTTGTGCTTTTTCCAACGCTGCATAATAATTTTTTTTATTGGCTTCAATTGTTCTGGATAAACTCAGCATAACAGGGCGGCCTATACCTTGCGATAATGCTTTTTCTGCAATAGCACGGCCTATTCTGCCATTACCATCTTCAAAAGGATGAATGCTTTCAAAATATAAATGTGCAATTGCCGAACGCAAAGGAGTTTTTTTAATTTCTTTTTTTCCGCCTGGTGCGGTAAGGTTAAACCATTGTATAAACTGAGCCATTTCTTTTGGTACAATTGCAGATGGCGGGGCTTCAAAATGCACTTTCTGTTTTCCCATTGCACCTGAAATAACCTGCATGGGTTCTTTATGCGTACGCCACTTAGCCACTTCAACATCTTTACTGTTTGCCATAATCATTTTATGCCAGGCAAATAATTTTTCTTTAGTAAGTGGTTCTTTAAAAGTATTTCTTACATCAATCATCAGTTCACCCATCCCTGCTGCTTTTTTATCCTTTATTTTTTCGGGAGGGTTAATTAAGCCAAGATTTTTTTTTATGGATGACGATACATCTTTGCGGCTTAAATATTCACCTTCTATTTCAGAAGTTTTAATAGCTTCTGCTACCATCATATCAATCACCGCCTCCATCTCCATATTGGCGGGCAGGCTTTTTAAAATACCGCTTACATGCCCTGCCCTTTCCATAAAAGAAAAGAAGTCATCTTCTACTTCATTAAGAGAATAAGTGAAATTTGGCCAATCTTTTTGTTGCCAGTTGTTCAGCATGTTGAGCCGATTAATTGAGTTATTCGGCTCAAATATATGCAAATTATGAGCCGAATAGCAATTTTATTCGGCTCATATCTTAAATTTTTCGCTAAAATGGTTTATTTATTTTGTAATTATCTAATTTAGGATAAGGCAGGAATATGGTTATGCAGAAAATAATAACTCCGCCTCCGATTCTTGGTATTGTAAATCGTTTGTTGCAATCTTTGCTTAACTATTAAATGATAGTATATGTACTTTAATAAAATAATCATCCTGCTTATCAGCTTAACCTTTGGGCAAATAGTTTTTGCACAAAATAAAAAAGACAAACTATCCGCAATGATGCAGGCTTATCATAACTACAACATGTTTGATGGCGCAGTACTTGTAGCAGAAAACGGAAAAATTATTTACAAAGGCGCATTTGGCCTGGCTAACAGGGAATGGAATATTGCTAACAGAACAGATACAAAATTTATGATTGGTTCTGTATCAAAACCTTTAACAGCAACATTAGTTTTAATACAGGTGCAGAAAGGTTTAATAAGTTTAGATAAAACTATTGAAGATTATTTGCCAGAATTTAAAAACAAACCGGCGGCTGCTGTTACCATACGGCAATTGCTTAGTCATACATCGGGAATACCTAACTATGATATTTTAAAAGATTTTTTTCCACGAATAAGCCGGCAAAATTTCAGCAGGCAAGATTATATAAAAGTGTTTATGGACTCTGCTCTTGCATTTAAGCCCGGCACTCATTATGCATACAGCAGCTGGGGTTATTTTACTTTAGGTTATATTTTGGAAAGAGTTACCAATAAAACTTATGCTCAATTAATGGCCGACGATATTTTTAAAAAAATTGGCATGAGCAATTCCGGCTCTTACTATCATACGCAAATTGTACCCAACAGGGCAACAGGATATGATTATAGTTTTGGTGGATATACCTCCTCAGATTTTAGAGACCAGAGCAACACCATGGGCACAGGCGACATTTATTCAACAGTAGAAGATCTTTTTAAATTTCATTTGGCTTTGTCTAATAACAGTTTGCTTAATGCAGCACTAACGGCAGAAATGTTTGCACCCGGTATTGAACTTGCGCAATATGGTTATGGCTGGTTTAACAAACAATTTAAATATACTGCTGCCGATAGTGTAATGTCTAACTTTCATTTAGGTATGACGGATGGATTTATTTCTTTTATCCGCAGAGTTCCTTCCACCAATAGTGTAGTGGTTATACTTTGCAACAGTTCGCCAACTGATTTTTTTGGTATCACTGGTAATTTGTATAAAGTGTTGTACAACAAACCTGTTAGCATTAAAGCCCCTGTACACAAAAAAATGGAAACGTACATTCAGCAGGTTGGCGTTGTAAAAGCTGTTGAAGAATATAAAAAAATGAAAACGGATACTGCTCATTATTATGTTGACTGGATATCTATGAATTTTATTGCACAACAATTATTAGACCTTAAAAGATATAAAGAGGCAGAAGTTATTGCTGAAAATAATGTTGCAGAATTTCCTACTAAAGATTTAATACAGGTAACAATGGGTAATATTTATTTAGCGCTCAGCAAAAAAGAAAACGCCATTAAATTTTATAAAAAAGCATTGGCCATAACACCGGGGTATGAAGAAGCAAAAAACAGGTTGAAGGAATTGGAAGGTAAGTAAGGAGAAAGTGAGCTTTGTATTCCATTAACTTGTAACAAATAACTAAGACTAATAGACATAAATAAACACTTCGCCAGTCAGGTTATATTTATGTTACAGAATTCAAAATAAAATAAGTTATAAATGGCATCAGAACAAAAATTTGTAGATTATATTGTTGACCAAATCGGTTTTTCGAAGCAAGTGACAAGTAAGAAAATGTTTGGTGAATACGGACTGTATTTTGACAATAAATTATTTGCGCTTATTTGTGACAATAAACTATTTATTAAACCTACTCAATCGGGAAGAGAATATATAAACGACGTTGTTGAAGCACCACCATATCCAGGAGCAAAACCAAGTTTTTTAATTGAAGAAAAACTGGACGACAGAGAGTGGTTGAGAAAATTAATAAGAATTACCGTTAATGAATTGCCCGAACCAAAACTAAAAAAAATAAACTGAAAGACAAAAATTAAAATTCACAAAAAAGAATAACGTATCGCTAAAATGTGTGTAGTCAAGAGTAGTTTGCTGCAATCTTTCCTTCCTTACCCACTGGCGCAAGTGTTCTTCCGCAGGCAGTTCACTTGTGACAAATAGCTCAGGCGGTTTTTAACCGCAGCAAGCAGCAACGGGTAAATTAATAAATAGCAAATTAAATAATTCCTGTTTTTCTAAATCCCTCTTTTTATAAAATAATATAAAAAAAAGTGCTGATTATATTTTCCTTCCGTTACCCACGAAAAAAATAAGTATGGCAAAAAATAAAACCATCAATGTAAAAGGAACAGAGATTACTATTATTCTCTTGAAGGCACAACGATTTTATTTCCCTCACTGACATTGCCAAACACAAGGATTCGGCAAATACCGATCATTATTCAAAACTGGTTGCGAAACAGAAACACATAGATACTGGGTTTTTGGGAAACGATGTATTACCCAAATTTTAAACCCCTCGAATTCGAGGGGTTTAGAAAACCAGCAGGGTTAAATAGCTTTGTAATGACACCTAAAAAATGGATTGAAAACACCAATGCTATTGGTCATTACATCTAAGTCCGGCAGATACGGGGGCACATTTGCACATAAGGATATTGCGTTTGAATTTGCTTCATGGATTTCTATCTGAATTCAAGTTTTATCTTCATTAAAGAATTTCAACGCCTTAAAGGCCGATGAAAACGACCGCCTTAAACTTGAATGGAACCTGCAACGCACCTTTGCCAAAGTAAATTACCGTATTCATACCGATGCGATTAAAGAAAATCTTATTCCTACAGAACTTACCAAATACAAAATAAATTTTGTTTATGCCGATGAAGCCGATATGCTGAACGTGGCTTTGTTCGGTATAACTGCCAAACAATGGAGAGATGCCAACCCGAAAGCCGAAGGCAATATTCGTGATGCAGCCAACATTGAACAATTGGTAGTACTGAGTAATTTGGAAAGCATCAATGCAGTTCTAATTCACCAGGGCTTACAACAAAGCGAACGCTTACAGCAACTAAATGAAATTGCCATTACGCAAATGAAATCGTTGTTGGGTAATGCAGGTATGAAAAAGCTGAAGAAAATTGACTCACTGGCGCAAGTGTTCTTCCGCAGGTAGTTCACTTGTGACAAATAGCTCAGGCGGTTTTTAACCGCAGCAAGCAGCAACGGGTAAATTAATAAATAACAAATTAAATAATTCCTGCTTTGGTTCTATAAATCCCTCTTTTATAAAACAATATAAAAACAAATGCTGATTATATTTACGCAGGTAATGGTTGGTTGGTGCTGACAGAATAATAGTGGCGTTTTTAATGAGCTGTTTTTTAGAGGATAGGTAAGTTAATGCTGCGGCTAAAAACCGCTAAGACTAATAGAAACAAGTGAATCGACTAAAACGGAACACTCGCGAGCCAGAAAGGAATACATTTTAATGTGGTGCTTCAAATGTATTGCTGCATTTATATAACCGAATGGTGAATGTCAATATGCAGATATAGTTTTATGCAAGAAGTAGCTTATTTTAGCGAATACATCTATTAGAAGCTATTTTCCTAACCTTTTTTATTTTGGACAATTTATCGAATTTTATAATCAAATTTAATGACAAGAATCATTAGTTATATTTTAATCGTTCTTGCAAGATTTAGATTTTTATCAACTCGACTTTTCAATTTATCGTTTATTTCTCGACAACAAAAGTAGAAAGGAATGAGAAATGGATAAAGGAGGAGCTAAAGAAAGGAAATAATATCTCAGATCTTGAAAAATACTCAAAGAATCCGCGAAAATAAAAGCGATGGGTTTGCAATTGTTTCTTGCAATTGTGGAAAGATCTTTCAGGGAAGCACTGCATACTTTGGCATAGTACTTTATAGAAAGAGCAAAAATAGTATCCCTATACCCAAAAACTCGCTTTTCTGACAATTGTTTTAAATGCAAATTCATACTTAATTGAAACCGGAAGAAGTCATCAGAATTACTTTATTAATAATATTCCTATATTCTTTTTCATCTACATAAAATAGCCATAATGTTTGTTTCATTGTATTCTGTTAATTTTTTGGAGCGATATATTTTATTCGTGAATTAATCTTCTTCAATTACAATTTTGGAGATGCTCGAAGTCACTTAGGAATTTGGGAATATACAAACTGGAATAAATGAATTGTTACTTGCTGGGAAATTTTGAAATATAATAAATTCCACTCCAAAGCTTTCGATGACCAATAAATTTGAAGGTTTTAGGTGGAATATTGATAATGCTAAAGATTTAGCTGAAACTAATTATTAAAAAATGAGGGGAATCCTTTAATGGCTTTATTTCCCTCAATCGCATTTTCCACAACAACTAATCATACGGATGATTATATTCCGTATTAGCTTCGTGGATAGAATAAATTTAACTTTTATCGAAAAGGATATGGGGTATCTGATAATAATATTGAAAAAAAGAACTACAATGACAAAATACACACTTACATATATGCTACCACCGGCAAAAACTTCTTATAATCAGAAGTAAATTTAATTTTGAAAGGCAGTAGTAAAAAACGGACTCCTGTACGAGGGGTTTATTTCGAAAAAGATTTAGTGGATGAAATACTTAATGAAGAGCATAAAACAGCAGCTAACAAAATTACAAAAAAGCAGAGTTGGACAAACGGAACATCAACGATGGCGCAAGATCAGGAGCGGTTTGGATTCGACGTTCAATTTTCAGCTTTAGTTTATAACTTCAATAATATATTTTAAAATGGGCATTTGTACCGGCAGACAAACAATTTATTAGCTGCTTTCACAAATACTCCTTGTTAGTGGCAACACTAGGGTGACAGTCTACAAATCGATGAGACTTTAATTTAACAACTATAATAACACATTTTGACGGAAGAAACTTTAACTGAACCTCAGAAGAACCCAAATCTATTGGCTTGCTTAGTAACAATGACGTAATACTTGGAACGCCGATACCAGCAATTGACAGATTGAAAATTGTATCTGACGAAGAATTTGAAGAGATCATCAGAGAGTGGATTTCTGGATACTGTAAAATAAAATATAGCAAAGTTAGAAAACCTGCAGGTGCAGGTGACAAAGGGAGAGATGTAATTGCTTACACAGGAAGTAATGATGAATGGGATAACTATCAATGTAAACATTACGACCATCCACTTCATCCAGGTGACATTTGGACTGAATTAGGAAAAATTTGTCATTACACATTTACTGAGCATTATAAATTACCAAACAAATATTATTTTGTTTCACCTCAAGGTGTAGGAAATACTCTTGGAGATTTACTTATTAATCCTAACGATTAAAAAAAGGATTATTTAAACCATGGGATTAAAGATAAAGACAAAATTCAGGTAAAACAACGATTTAATTAACTGCAGAATTTAAAGCTTACATCGAAGCACTTGATTTCTCAATTTTTACATCGCTTGACCAACAAGAATTGATTGAACAACATAAGCAAACAAGCTATTATTCAGCAAGGTTTGGCGGCGGCCTAAGTAAGAGAACAAGGCCTGTGATTAATAAAATGCAAAATGATGAATTACTTTTGAGATATGTTGACCAATTATTTGAAGCATACACAGACCATAGTAAGGATGAGATAAAAACTATTGAAAAACTTACAGCTCATAGTGAATTACACAATCATTTCAATAGACAAAGATGTTTTTATTGGGCAAATGCTTTAAATCAATTTAGCCGTGACATCCTTCCAATAGGTAACACTTGTTTCGATGATTTAAAAGAAGAAATTTATCATGGAGTTGCTGATATATCCGCTTCAATACATCAAAGTGGATATGAAAATGTAGTAAAGACAACACAAGAGGCAACTAAATTGAATCTTCAAAGCAATGCATTATTAGATAAAGTTCAGATACAAGACAAAATAGGAATATGTCATCATTTGGTTAATGAAAACAAACTAACTTGGATAAACAAATGAATCCATTTGAAGAAAGAAATACAACAGTCTTTAATTCGCCTTTAGAAATTGGCTTACGTGTACTTTATGTACTTAGTGAACTGTACCCAAAAGGCTGCGATTTACAAAGATTGGTTTATTGATGACTACATACTTTTCATTTAATGATGTTCCCAGTGGCCCTAAAAGTATTCACCCAAACACACCCCACAGAACTGCGGAAATATTAGTGAAAAGGGAATTAGTGAAAAAAGGGTTAACACTAATGAATAGCAAGCAATTAATTAAGTCCATATTTGACACATCTGGAATTTTGTATTGTGCTACTGAATTGACTTTACCTTTTTAGAATACAATAGTTCGGAATATGCACAATCACTAAGGGCTGTTTCAAAATGGCTAGTGAATAAATTTGATTGATACAGTCGATGAAAACCTATCATTATTTATTAAAAACAACATGGATGTTTGGGGCGGGAATTTTCCAAAGAATCAATATTAAGAGGTAGTTATAATGAACAATAATTTTGGTTTTTTTGTAAGTAAACTTCAAGTAACTGGCTTAAATGTTAAGGCTGCTAAACTTACATTTAGTAAGGGCTTTAATGTCGTTTCCGGTCTTTCAGAAACTGGCAAATCGTATGTTTTTGCTTGTTTGAATTTTATGTTAGGTGGCGGAGACTCTCCAAAAACATTCCCCAAAAGTATTGGCTATACTGATGTTTGGCTTGAAATAAAAACTTACTCTGACAAAACTTATACATTAAAGAGGACTATCAGCGGAGGGAATTTTAAACAAAAGAAATAGAACTTGAAAAGTTTCCTACCCAAGGGATTGAAACAAATCTCTACTACCAACATTCTCCTAGCAACAAAGACAATATATCAAGTTTTCTTCTTCAATTAAGTGGCTTTGAAGAAACTTTTGTAAGAATGAATAAATTAAACGCAAAACGAGAACTCAGTTTCAGAGATATTGCGAAACTTGACACAATTGATGAGGAAAAGAATAATTACCAGAAAAATCACCAGTTTACTTGGTCAATTTTAGAAACAAGTCCAAAACTCAATTGTGCTAGAAATATATAGTCTAACTGGCAAAAATGCGAAGTAGGGCTTGAGCAAATCGAAGAAGAAAAGTATATCAGTATAATAATGGGAAAAATTGAATTTGTCGATAAACTCATTAAAGATTTGACCGATAAATTATTTGCACTTGATAAAGAGAATCCAGTCGAGAAACAAAATTCTTACAAGGAAGATAATAATTTATCAAAGGTTTTAACTGAATCAAGCAGGCAACTTGAAAAATTAGGTATTGAGAAACAGAATCTTTTTAACGAGATAAGTGAATTGAAATCAAAAAATCTGTTACAAGAAGAGTTAATTAATAGGTTTTTACTGCTTAAAGAACATTACAACAGCGATATAAAAAGACTTGAGTTTATTACCGAAGGCGAAGAGTTTTTTCACAACTAACTTTAATAAAATTCCACTTTGCCGTGACATGGACAAGGAACATTATGATTGCATTATCAGACAAAAAAGAAAGAATTTAATCAAGCGTAATTAATGCCATTGAATTGAACTCTGAAAAAATTAAGATTAAATTTTCAGACCTTAAAAAGTACCATTGTTCAATTAAGTTTAAAAGAAAAAAGATTTTGATGTAACAGGTCTGAAAAAGAACACTCATAAAATAAATGTGGAAGTTCAAGAAAAGTTAGAACCAGTAAAGTCATCGACTAAACAAGAGAATAGAGGCATTGCTTGGTTAAATGGCTCTACTGTAAAGAGTTAGATGTATTAAAACAACAATTGGCAAATTACTATTCTCAAAAAATTTTTGATATTGAACTGGCGAAGAAGCCCAAAATCACTGAACCTGCTGAAGGAATCCAGTATACTGCTCTTCAAACTTTCAGTGATATTATTAAGGAATTACTTGTAAAGTGGAAATACCAAAACATTTCAAATGTAAGTTTTGATGAATCTTACAAAATATATGACATCGTTATAGAATAATAAAAATCGAAAGGCTCACGGAAAAGGAATTAGAGCAATCACGTACACTTTTCATTTGTAATTCGTCTTATGGACTTTTGCATTAGCAAAAACTTACCTCATTCTAGAAATATTGATTATTGATTCGCCTCTTACAACCTACCAAGGGAAAGAATCCCAATCTAGTGCCGAAGAAATTTCTAAAGAATATGAAAGCTTCTTTTAATGACCTTGCTAAATGTTGATAAAAATAGACAGATAGTCATTTTCGATAACAAAGACCCAAAGGAAGAATTAAAATCAAAAATAAATTATATCCACTTCACTGGTGACAAAAACAATGGCAGACGAAGAGCTTTTCCTCCCTAAATTTATCTGCTAAAAAGCCAAATTCTTATGGACGTTTCTCGCAGAATGCTTATAAGGCATTACTGAATATAGCTTTCGTTCAGCTGTGTTTTCACGCATAAGCAAATAAATTAAAAGCGATTTTCATACCCTCAGAAACAAACGCTAAAACAACCGCTTCAATCTACGCTTACATAAAAGTTCAATAAAGATTTGCCGTACAAGTGAGTGACACAACGATGTACCACATAGAACAAATGCTTGTTCCCTCAAAAAAAAATAAAGTTTACAATTACTCTTTATAATACCCTTCACTCAATCCAAATTTTCTTTCGGGGGCATTGTTTTCAATTTCGTGGAAGGCGGTGGGTGAAAGGCCGGTGAAGGCTTTGTAATCTTTTACCAGGTGCTGGTAATCGTAATAGTTACATTCTACTGCAATACGCAACCAGTCTAAATGCGGATGGGAGTTTTTAAAACGGAATGCCCTGTCGAAGCGGATAATTTTTGCATAGAGTTTTGGATTTACGCCGGTACGTTCGTTAAATTTTCTGTCTAATTGTTTGGTGCTTAGGCAGGCTTGCTTTGCCAGTGCATCTATGCTGAGGCTGCCATTTTTTTGCAGCAATAAACTAAAGGCATCATCAATTAATAATTTAGGCTTTTGTTGTTTTTTAATAAGGCTGCGTACAAAATTATTTACTATGGTTATCATTGCCGGGTACGTTGTTGCAAAAAATAATTGTTCGTTTATATTTTGTAATTGCGAAGAAAAAATATTTTCTGCATCAATATATTCGTTGGTTAATGCAGTGGCGGCAATGCCTGTTAAGCGGAACAATGCACCGGGGTTAAAAATAATTTGTACTACTAAGAAATTTTTACCGATGCTACGGTTGGTGACTTCACTAAACTGGCCATACAAAACCACGGGAATATTTTTTACAATTCGTCCTGAATTTTTATACTCCACCATTTCGGTATCAAAAGGATAAAATGCCAGGCAATGCTCGGGCCGTGGCGGATAGGCTTTAACGGGCACGGCCTCGCCATGGGCAAAACTGAGGTGTACAATGCGGTAGAGTTGTACAAACTCCTGCACATCGGCGGCGGGTATAAAATCTTTTAGTAGCACCGATTTGAATTTTAAGGTTATTCCATCCGGTATTTACCAAAGGCCTGCACACAAAGGCTTTGCTTGAATTTCAGCCAACGCACATTTACCTAAAATGAAATTCAGTTTGGTATAACAAAATAAAGTATGCTGAATTGAAAAGTTAAGTTACCAATTTAATTACAAACTCAGTGGCGGGCCAATTAGTTTCATGCCGTGTGCTGTATGAAATTTTTCCAGCTCTTGCGGCGAAGGCCTTTCTTTTAAACTGTTCATCAGCGTAAAAAATTCTTCCATTTTACCTGCTGGCTGTAAAAAATAAATAAGTTTTCCTTTATCGGTTAGCTGTATCCAGGTATGCGGAATATTGCGGGGAAGAAAAATGGTTTGCCCTGCTTTTAAATGATGTGTTGCCTCTCCCACTACAAAACGATATTCGCCTTCAACCACAGTAAAAATTTCGTCCTGGTACAAATGCATATGCAAAGCTGGTCCTGTTTTGCCCAGCCCGGTATATTCAAAAACAGACAATTGCCCATTGGTGTCTTTGGAAGATATTTTTAAATCGTTGGGGTGTACACCTAAAAATTTTATGGTATCGCCAAAACGGGATTGGCCTGCATCTACAACAAATGGTTCTTTGCCGGCATCAGGATTATTTTGAAAGCTATTTTTTGAAAATGCGATGGCTGGAATTGCCAGAAGTGAGTTGAGTAAAAATTGTTTACGTTTCATAATTTTAAAATTTTGAAATGTAAAGATGAGATGAGAAATAGATGGGTTAGTGGTAAAAAAGGGACATTTTTTAAATGGTGAACTTTGTTTCAGCTGGGTTTTCACAGAATTGACTAATAAGTTACAAACTATTTTATTGAAACCCAGCTGTATAAAAGCTGCTTAACCATTATGTTGTTACTGTCAATAATTAAGGAGAATGGCGGGGAATAATTTAAAGATATCACTAGAGCAGGGTTACACAGTTACTGTTTGTTACTTTAAAATTGTATTAGTGTGCAAACCCCGCTGGAACGGGATGGTAAAGAAATTAAAAACTATTTCTTATTAATTTCGTTCAATCTTGGCCGTAATCTTTTTTTACTTTTATTAAAAACCATCATGCCTTTATCAATGCCTTTTCGTAATTCCTTTTGTTCTTCTACCGGTAAATTATAAACAGTTTGGCATTCGGTACTGCAGCAACCATCGTATTTTGCAGCGCATGCATTGCATTGTATAAATAACAAATGACAGCCATCGTTTTTACAATTGGTATGCGTATCGGCGGGTTGGCCGCACTGGTGGCATTTGGCAATCACATCTTCTGTTATCCTCTCCCCCAGCCTGTCGTCGAAAACAAAATTTTTACCAATAAATTTACTGGGTAAATTATTTTCTTTTGCTTGCTTTGGCATAATTTATAATGCCGCCTTCTAAATGAAATACATTTTTAAAACCATTGTGCAGCATGTAAGCGCTGGCTTTTTCGCAGCGTATGCCGCCGGTGCAATACATAATTATATTCTTGTTCTTTTTTATCCTGCATCATTTCCACCGCCATCGGCAACTGCTCCCGGAAAGTATCGCTGGGTATTTCAATTGCTTTTTCAAAATGGCCCACTTCGTATTCGTAATGGTTACGCATATCAATCACTACAGTATTGTCATCCTTCAAAAGCTCATTCATCTGCACAGCATTTACATAATTACCTTTTTTTGCCATGCTGAAGCCGGGATCGGTAATGCCATCGGCTACAATTTTTTCTCTCACTTTTATTTTTAATACCCAAAAAGATTTGCCATCATCATCCACTGCAATATTTAATCTTATATCATTAAGCGGTTCGATGGAATACAAATATTTTTTAAACGCTTCATAATTACTTTCGGGTACACTTATCTGTGCATTGATGCCTTCGTGTGCAATGTAAATTCGGCCAAAAACTTTTAATTCATTTAAGGCTTTGTACAACTCATCTCTAAATTGTTTGGGATCTTCTACTGTAAAATATTGATAAAATGAAATGGTGGTACGGTGCTCTGTTTCCTGCGTACAATAATTTTTTAAGTTCCGCCTGAGAAATGCGGTTGTGTAATACTGCCATAGTTTTTAATTTGATCCGGTTAAGGAAATCTTTACACATGGTCTGACGTCCCGTCTGACCATGTGTTTTGGATTGGATGCTTGCAGGCAAACCAAATTTTATTTTACAAAGATAAATATTATAAACTTATAGAAAGGCTTCTGTTTCGTCCGCTTCCGCTTGTACGTATGCCTCCGCCAATAACACCACCAAAACCAATACGAATGCCGGTTAATCCTTTATTGCCATTGGCATATGCTGCAACAAAATCTACCCGTAAAATTTTAAAAATATTTTCCAGGCCAATAAACACTTCGGCATAATTATTTTTATTATTTACATAAAAAGTGTTGCTGCCGGCAATTAAATTCCAGTTTAATTTTTTAAACAACGGGATTTTATTGGTAAGCAAACCATTAAAATGATGCTCGATATGGCCTATAGCATAAAATTTTGCAGTAGTACTGTTGGCATAATATTTTGCAAGCTGAAAACTGTTTACATATTCGCTGGCTGCAGTAGTACGGTTGCCATTAAAATGCTGATAATCCTGTATAAAAACTTTTTTGTTATTTAAAAATCCCCCAATACCTATTTTATATTTTAATGGTTCCTGCAAGTTTTAAATTTTTATCATCGTTGATGCTGAATTTCCATTTGTCGAAATTTACATCGCTGCCAAAAACATTTTCAATGCCTTTGGTATAATTAAAACTAAAAGTGGGATATTTTGACCCTATGGGCATTTTGTTATTGGGGAATTGTATATATTGCTGCCCGGGTTTTATGCTTATATCAAAACTTATAATAACTGCCTGGTGTGGTGTAAACTGTTGTGCAATTTTTTCGTATGGATAATTGGGGGTAATATTTACTGAATCTTTTTTAAATAAAGTAAAATTGGTAGTGTTCTCCAATGGTATCCTGTTTTCGTACAAAGTATTTATTGCAAGCCTTAAACCACTTTCGTATCTTTTTGTAAAACCAACACTGCCAAAATAATTTTCATAAGTCTTCATAAAATTATCGCCCCAAATAACAGTATTGATGGTGTTGTTTAATGGAGTGATAGTGCTTTCTTTATTAAACTGGCTAACCCTTTTACCACCAGAAAGTAACCAGCTCTGGCGTTTTATTTTTTTATCAGTGCTTAAATCCCTTGTATTAAAATTAATATCGGCCCAGGCATTTAAGTGTGTATTGTTAAACCCATAGCGTATGTGTGGCTGTACTGAAAAATTGGATTTTAATTTTTTAAGATAACGGTTATAATAAAAGTTAGCAGTGGCAACCACTCCTTCTGCAGTGTTATATTCTAAACTTTTTATCAGTGGTTCAATTCCCCAGCTGGTAGTATTGGTTTTGGTGTAATGTTTTCTGTCGATACCTTTCCAGAAAATATCTAATGGTTTTAACTTGCCCTGTTTTTTATTCAGGGAGTCAACAGAACGTTTGCTTAAAATTGAATCTTTTTGCAATTGATAAATACTGTCTTTTACTTCGTAATCTTTTTTCTCCTCCGGCTCTAAGGGAACGGGCCGTATAGTATCCCAATATGCAGCAGGTTTTTTATTTACAGCACGTGTCGTACTTAATAATAATTTTATCGAAATATTTTTTAGCATAAACAGGATTAATATTGTAGTTAGAATATACATTTACAAAATTGCCAATAGCATCAATACCAAACTGTTTAAAATTAAAATGGAGTAATTGATTTTTTACCCTCCACACATCATTCCTAACCGGCACATAAATTTGTGTTATGTGCAGGGTGTCAATAATTTCCAGTTGAGAAGTTTTAGTAAGTGTTAAATCGCAGCTGTGTATACGCCAGTCGCCTTCGGTAATATAAATAATGCCTGAAAATAAGGGCTCGTAATTCCGGCGTGGCGTAACCATAATTCTGTTGATCTCTTTTCCATCTTCAAAAAAACTGCCCAGGAATTTAAATTTATAAAAGCCAATAGCACCATCGGCAATGGGAGAAACAAAACCACGGGGATTAAATTTTTCAGTAAATACTTTTACATTGTTGGTATAAAAACTTATAAAATGTGGGAAAGGTAAAACCAAAACCACCGCTGCCGCTTACCCTGCTGCTAAGCACTTCCATTTTAAATTTATCGGGCTGCTGTGTGTGTACTTTTGCTACCGACTCCGATAAATAAATTATTCCTTTACCTGTAGAATCCAGGCCAATACTTTTGCGGTCTTCCTCAGGGATTTTTTTGCCCATTATTTTTTTGGGCAGCATCCGCAACTTCATAATATCTTTTGTATACAGGTCGCATTCAAATGCAGTTACTTCTTTATTATAAAAATTTCTTTTTTTAATGGCCTGGCGTATGATGGCATAAGCCGGATCTTCGCCACCACTTTTTACCACCACTTCTTTCAAATCTAATTTTTGTTCGGTGAGGATAAAAGTTACTTCTTCATCAGCAGTATTTATCACAACAGTTTTTTCCTTCCGGGTAAAACCAATGTGCTGGCAAACTACCGTATAGCTGCCCGGCAAAACTGTGAAAGAAAATTTTGCTTTGTTATTGGCGCTTGCACCAATTGAAGTGCCTTTTATAGTAACCGAGGCGTAGGGCAGCAAATCGCCTTTATCATTAAATACAGTGCCGTAAATTTTTTGTGCTGAGGTATTGAGATTGCAGAATAAGAAAAGTAATAGTAATGTTTTTCGCATGCAGTGTTTTATTTAATCTAAAGTAAGCAGGAAATTGTTACCACTATGTGAAAAGAAGAATAAAAGCATAAGTTTAATAACAGAAATAAACTTATTTGAAGGGAAATACAACTAAAGGATACATCGCTTATACAGCAATATATTCTTCAAAATTAATGCCATTCATATAGTACAGCGCAAAGG
This sequence comes from uncultured Chitinophagaceae bacterium, assembly GCA_963741535.1. Lineage (GTDB taxonomy): Bacteria > Bacteroidota > Bacteroidia > Chitinophagales > Chitinophagaceae > Ferruginibacter. Next base: position 105,859 of record CAVUIP010000017.1, on the reverse strand, counting down.
TAAATTTATGTTTATTACGGGTAAACAGCCTTTTTACTGCCCTGCATATTTGCAAAAAAGGTTGAAAATGCCCCTTTTGACCATCTATAATTACAAATTTGCCTGCAGCATTTATGGTATGGATGCCAAAATTGAACTCTTCACTATTTTTTGCTTTTATAGTCATATACTCTTCCTCTTCAAATTCTGTTTCGCTTAATTTAACTATTTTATTGATTGTAATAGACTCACCATAATAATTTTTACAATTTTGCGAGGGTCTGAAATCGTTACCATCAACCTGGATAAAATTGCCTGCAGAACGGGAACCGTTTAAATTATTTTTTACGGGATTGAGTGCATGTGGCTTATAAGGCCCTAAATAATTATCAGCATAATAAATATAAAGTTTATTAGAGTTTCCATTATGGAGTAAAGTACCAAAAAACCAATATTTATTATCTTTTTTTAATAATGTTGCGTCAATTAATGGAAAATCGAGTACTACTTTTTTATTAGTTAATTTAAGTCCTTTTTCATCATACTCATAATTTAAAAGCTCCCCATCTAATTCGGTTAACAAAACATTCATTTTGTTATCTTCCTTATAAATACATGGATAAGAAAGATGATTGCCGTTTCCAAAAATAATCTCTGGGTTAGAAAAGCCTTTTGCAGTATCATAACTAAGCTGGCAAATTTTGCCATCAAGTTTACCTGTAGTAAATATTTCGGCAAGTATATTAAGTTCTCCTTTGCTATTATTAAAAACAAAAGGATCTGCAATAGAATTATTATAATGATCGAGTTTTAGCCATTTAAAAGAAAGGGCTGTTTTCTTTTGTCTGATTATTTGTTCAATATCATCTTCCAAAATACCAATGGAGAATTGTTTGAAAAAAAATTTTGAATAATATTTCTTAAGTAAATTCATCTGTAAAATTGTATTTATCCTGTATTCGGTAATGTATAAGTTTATTAACCCTTCCCCAGCAATCCTAACATTGCTGCCATTTTTTTAAAAATATAATAACTGTAAGAAGAGTAATTAATGCACTCCACTTTTTTTCCTCCAAAAGAAAGTTTAAAAGTATTTATGCCCTGCAGTCCCTTATCTTCAGTGTTATTGGTATAACCACCAAAATCATAAATAGCAAATCCGGCTTTTTTAAAATTCAGCATATCGGTGTAATGTAAAAGTTTATTAATCTTACCTGATAGTTGTTTATCATAATTTTCATTAAGCCTTTCGGATGCAGAATGCATTAAACGAACAATACCCGACTCCTCATCAACCATATAACTATGGGCTGCTACTGTTTGGTTATTATAAACAGCATAGCTTAATTGTAAATACCTGCCCATTTCAGCCAGGCGGTTTTCACTGCACAAATCAATATTCCTCATTGCTGCAAACTTGTTATAAAACTCAATAAATCCTTTAATATCAGAATGAAAAAAACAGTTTACATTCAATTTCTCCACCTGCTTTATTTCTGTTTTTACGGTTTTACTAAAATTCAAAAATATTTCTTCATCTGGTATATTCAGTTTATTTTCAACCGTAAATGATAACTGCTTAATTCCTAAAATTTTACCACTGTAATTTTTTATGTGCAAGAATGCAGTTAAGCCAGCTAAATCTGTAAAATTATATTTGTATTTAAACCATACTTCTGATACCCTCAAAAAGCTGAATTTCTTTTTAATTCTGACCATAACACACCATAAGCTTTAAATATTTATAAATTAAAGTTTGGTTTAAAACCTTTGAGAATATTTTTAGGAAGATTAGGTTTAACGGAAATTCAATAGCATTGAGATTGGCAAATAAAAAATAAAAATCCTTAAAAAAAATGAAATTACAAAATAAATGTTTAATTAATATTATTTAATAAAAACAAAATATCCTAAGCTGGTTTCACTACATTTTTATGCACATAACTTCCACATAAAGCGGCAAAACCCGCCACCAAGGCACCAATAAAAGCAGTAGCAAAAATTAAATAATAGGGATTATCAACTTTTATAATTAAGGTAGAAATTTTATGAGCCAGTAAATGCTGGTTATTGCTGCTTATCCAAAAACTTAAACCGCCCCATAGTAAAAGCAATGCTAAAAAACCAGTGCTGAAAGCCTTACCTGGATTTTGAGGAATTAAAACTGCCACAACAAATGCAGCAATAGCAATACTCCACCATGGAAAATAAAGGCAGGCGGCAAAACTTAATAAGGCTGTTAATACAAGAGAGATTAAAAATTTCATATAATTTATTGTTTAATGTTTTTGCCGAATTGTAACCAGTCAATGGTGAATAATCAGGATTTAATTTTTACTAAAACTTATTGTTCCTGTTACACGTTTATCATTCTCCTCTCCTTTTGTCATCATCCAAAGTGTATAATATTTTCCCGCTGCCCAATCATTAATAAAATTATCGTAGAATTTGCTGCCCGGGTTACCGCTTTGTCCGCCGGGGTAAACGCCGTATGCTTCGGTTTGTTTGGTAAGGCTTATTACCATGCGCCAGCTGGGGCCATGTGTTTCTTTTGCAGCATTTATATTATGTACGCCACCACCAATGGGCAAATTCGTTCTGCTAAATGAAGGTAGTTTTGCCAAATGATCCACATGTGTTGATTTGTATTTATCCCAATTTAACCTTCCTTCAATTTCTGCTTTCTTTAATGCCAATGTAGTTTTTTTTAATGCTGCTGTTATATCATCGGCCATGGTTTCAATTTGTGGCGTGGTAACATCATCTAAAAATTTATAGGCAGAATCTTTTAATACACCTTCCAGTAACGAACTTTCAAAAGGATGCATAACTACTTTTGGAGCTTTTAAATATTCATCATCAACAACCGTATGCTGAAAATTATTCCACAACAATTCAAAGACTGTTGCCCCCTGCGATCCCACATCATTTCTAAAATTCCAATTCTTTAAAAGTTCTAAATATTTTGTTTCGTCGCTGTTCAATTCATTTGTTTTTATGTTTTTTAAAAACAATGGCATAAGCATTACAGCAGCTGCATTGTGGTTATCCGTTTGCAAAGCCATCATATCCTGCGGTGTAATGTTACTCATTGCACTAAGGCGTTTATTAATTTCGTAACCTCGGTAAACAGGATAATTTCTTCCCAAATAATACGGATAAGTTTCGTCAACAGGTTTTTGGTTGGCACTGCTTATAAAACCTCTTTCCGGATTGTATTGAAAAGGCACTTCATCCTGTGGAATCATGCCCTGCCATAAATAACTGGTATCGGTACCCGGCATTACAAAATCTCCCTGGCCTTTCCATTTGGCAGGCCAGTCGCCCTGAGTACGAAGGGCAATGTCGCCGTTTTTGCAGGCAAAGGCACAGTTTTGTCCGGGTGTATGCAGGTTAGTTACTGCCGCAGAATAATCAGCATAATTTTTTGCATGGTTAAGCATGTTAAAAATTTTAAGCTCATTACTGGGGTCGTGTGCTGTCCATCTTACTGCATAATTTTTATTGTTGGTTGTTCTGCTGCCGCTGTAAGTTTTATCAAACATTACAGGGCACCAGTTGTTGCCCAATTGTACATACGCTACCGAATCTATAAAATTGGGTTTACCTTTTATTTTAATGGTATCAATCCTGAATTTTGTGGTGTGGTACTTGCCATTGAATAAATATTCTTTTCGGGTATCATCTTTAAATTGTACTTCGTAATAATCCCTTACATCCCGTCCACCATTGGTAAAACCAAATGCACAGCTATCGTTATAACCAATAATAACTCCCGGTGCACCGGGAAAAGAAACGCCATAAGCATTAAATGAAGGGGTAGATATTTGCACCTCGTACCAAAGCGATGGAAGGTTTAAACCTAAATGCGGATCGTTACATAAAATGGGTGCGCCACTTTTTGTTTTACTTCCGCTTACTGCCCAGTTGTTGCTGCCATTATCCCTGTCGGGCTTCTCAGTTTCATTAATTGCAATATCTTTTGTATTTAAATAAACCGAATCAACATTTGCAGGTGCTTTAGGAAATATTTTTTGTGCAGGAAATGGTGTGCCTTTCGGAATTATTGGATCTAAAGAATCCTGCACAGCAGGAAATAATTTTAAAAAATCACCGGCACTAAAAAAACTTTTTGCATTGGTCATTTCAATATCATCTTCAGTGCCCTGCTAAATCGTAACTCATGTATTTTAAAAACAAAGAAGTTTTTAAATTGCTCCATCGCTCAGGCTTATAGCCAATCAGTTTATATTCTAAAGGCAAACTGCTTTCGGTTAAGGAAGATATGTATGCATTTACCCCGGCAGTGTAAGCATCGCATTCGGCTTTTATTACTGGGTCTTTATCGGCTTCTTTTTCTGCAATTTCTGCTGCATACACCATTCCTAATCTTCTAAATTCCCTGTCGTGGTTTAATCCTTTCTCTCCCAAAATTTCGCTGGCTCTTCCGGCCGCTGCAAAAGTTTGCAATTCCATTTGCCATAACCTGAATTTTGCATGCAAAAAGCCCTGTACAAAATACGCATCGTTTTCTTCATCAGCAAAAATGTGCGGCACTAGGCGGTCATCTAAATACACATTTACTTTACCTTTTAAATCAGGAAATCTTAAATCAGTTGTAAAATCTTTATTTGCATTTTCGGCATTTTGCCAAAAGCCATGCTGTGGGCTGAAAAAACTTCCAAAAGCAGGGGCTTCATTGCCTCCTATGGTTAATCTTGTATTTAAAGCAACTACCAACCCTGTAGTAATTACAGCAGTAATAATGAATGGCGCAATCCTCATAAATTAGTTTTAATGCCTGTAAATTAATGAAAAATATTTAGCAATGGAAAATACCTGAAGCAAAGGTTTAGTTAGAAAAGAAAATGGAAAACTGTGGAGTAATATCCCCGAATTATAAACAACGGCATTGCATAAGCCAATAATATCTTAAAACAAGGCATACAAAATTATTTTTTTTTGAAAATGAGCCTAAAAGTGCATTGTAGCACAAATTTTGTTTTACTGCTCTTATATTTTGAAATAAAAATAACAGTTATGAAAAAAAATCTTTTTTATGCAATGTCTTTTTTAATCATTGCATTATTTACAGTATCGTGCAGTAAAAGCGACGCTACAGTTGCTGCCAGCACACCCGAAGGTAATTGGGTGGGCAACAGGAGCGGTATAGGCGGACCATCTCATTATTTTTCAATAAATTTTAAAAGTGGTGGCAGTGTAGTTATTAATGAATTTAACGCCACAACACCCGATGTTGCCAATGGCAACTGGAGCCTGGTTGGGGATAGTGTAAAAGCAACTTTTACCTATGTGGCCGGTGCCACTTACACAGGCACATATTCTTTGGTTGCAAAATATTCGGTTAGTGTAAATACGCTGGATGGTACAATTGGTGCCGGCAGCAGTACAGCCGGAGCAGGGATGTTTTCTGTTACAAAGCAATAATAATTTCATTGAATAAAAAAATGTCCCGGCTAAGTGGGACATTTTTTTTTGAACTTTAAAACTTGTAAAAACTTAATTCATTCAATCTTGGGTTTAATTTTAAATGAGGTGGTTTTGCTGATTTTTGGATTGGTTGGGTTTCTTAGGAATTGGGTTTGGCTTGGTTGATTAAAAATGTTTTTGTTTTCTTTGGTTATTTATATTTTGTTTTCTTTGTTTTAATTTTTCGGCTGAATATCTGGATTTTTAAATACTTAACTCGTTAATTACAACACAAAGATGCACTGCATTTTCTCCTTTTTTATTTCTATTCGGCCAAAAGCAGCTTTGTTTCGATGAATGAACCTGTTTTACCGATTTGGCCTGCAAAAACAGTTTGGCTTATTTAAGCAGGCTGTTTTATTTTTGTGCCAATGGAGCAAATATCTACCGATGTAAAAAATATTTTAGGTTTACAATTACCTACCGACCCACGCTGGGTTAACCTTGCTGCAATAGCTTTAGAAGAAATTTTAACCGACCATGCTTATTGCGAACAAAAAGCGGCCACCACCTGCATCTCATTAATACAACGCTACCCCGACAGGGTGGAAATGGTGGAAGAACTTTCCCCAATTGTTACCGAAGAATGGGGGCATTTTAGAATGGTACTGGCAGAACTGAAAAAAAGAAATTTACATTTAGGCAAACAACGTAAAGACGCTTATGTAAATAAACTTTTAGAATTTCAAAAAAAAGATGGCAGTGTAGAAGACCGTTTATTGGACCGCCTTTTAACTATGGCATTGATTGAAGCAAGAAGTTGCGAACGTTTTAAAAGATTAAGCGAAGGGTTAGACGATGAGTACATGCGTAATTTTTACAGAAAATTTATGGAGAGTGAAGCCGGGCATTATACTTTATTTATAAACCTTGCCGAATTATATTTACCAAAAGAAAAAGTAAGAAAACGCTGGAATGAATGGTTGCAATTTGAAAAAGCTGTGATGGAAAGTGCGGAAGTACGGGGCGACAGGATACATTAAGGATTTCGGATTTTAGATTGCAGATTTTAGATTTTTTAGAACAAGAGCCCGTTTTTACTTTTATTCAATCATATACTTTAACCTGATGCAGCAGGGTAAATAAGGCATACCAACAGCTTCATAAATATAAGGCGGTGCTAATCCATCAGGTTTTCGGTTTATAATTATTTCGTAGTCTTTTAAAACACCTCTAAAATTTACAAATTTTTGTTTTGCCCCAATACCTGCAGTAATTTCAATTTTCCAATTTCCGCTTTTACTTATATTGTAAGTGCTGCCAAAAAGAATTGCACCTCCCAATGAAATGGCTTTGGCATTATAGGAAATACTTCTAATTGTATCACTGTTAGTGTCATTTACAAAAGTATTTTTACCAGAAAAATTATACATTTTTAAACGAAACTCTGCGCCAATAAAACGGTTCTGTTTTTTATTTCTTTCCATTTTAAACCCTGAATTTATTAAGGGCCTGCCAGTTCCCAAAAAATGATAGCGGTATTGTGATAAAAAGCGAAAGCCATGTAAAGAATTGGCCTGGTAATCATAAAAAGGTGTTTTAGCAATATAGGAAAGCTCAGCAAAATATTCACCTCGTTCGCTAAAGCGATTGCCAAAACCGGCACCGATGGCGATTTGGGGCTCTGCTAAGCCAAAAGGGTTAAAAGAAAAATATTTTTCAGTTTTTGTAAATCGATGCCTAAAGGATTTATCTTTTATTTGTTGTGCATTTAAATTAAAGGAGAAGATGGCAAGTAATAAAAAAATACTTTTTTTCATGAAGCAAAATAGTCTGATTGTTCTGATAGATTCAGGTAAGTATGTTTTTGCTGCATGGTTTTAATAATATTCCAGTATTTTAATTTGAAAGCTTTATGAGCCGCTGATGTTGAATTGAAAGGCTTATGATTGATTGCAGCGTTTATTTCATTTATTTCCTTCATTAATTCCAGCGATGCTTCGTCAATACAGGCGATCACAAATTTTTCCCACACATAATTAGTGGCGGCATAATTGGGATGCACCATATCTTCAGCATAAAAACGGTAATCTCTTAAATCGTCAATTACTAACTCGTACGCAGGAAAGTAAAATACATTTTCAAATGTTTCTGTTGCCGCATGCACTGCATTTATCAACGCCGCTTTGCTGCGGTTGTTTTCTATAAAGCCTTCCCGTAAATGCCTTACCGGGCTAATGGTAAAAATTATTTTTATATGCGGATTAAAATTTTGCAATGCTGAAACAATGCTTTCTATTTCATGAATAACTTCTTCGTTAGCTTAATAATCTTCTGTTAAACCAGTCGGCCGGTGCTTTATGATTATTAGCGGCAACGGTATTTGTTTTTTTGTTGGCAGCTTTGTCCGTTAATTCATACACCCATGCCGAGCCTAAAGTGATAATAATAAAACCGGTTTCTTTTAAATAATGATGAGCAGTTTGGGTAGAAGTATTTATTTTATTAACTGCATCTTCTTTGGTAATACCAGAAAAACGGCTATGGTGCTGCCAGCTATGCCACGATTCATTTAAATAAAACAAATCGCTTTCGTCAATAACTTTATCAGCAATATAATTTTCAACAGCCTCTTTTACACTAACCGGATTAAATAAAATACCATTGGGATTTTGCAGTACAGAAAATTTATGGGCCACTAATTTATCTCCGATGTTTTCGGTAAAGCAACTGCCCATCAGCAATAATTTATGCCGATGATTTATCTTTTTGGGTAATTGTTTTGGAGAATACTCTAAATGAAAATCCATGCCACAAATTACACGAATTACACCAATTAGATAAATATGGCTGCACGACTAATTCAGCTGCAATGGTTGCAATGCATCTTTATTTAAATCATTAAGTAAGTTCAATTCTTCAAAATACGGTATCATTAATTCTGTATCCATATTACCTACTAATTCATCATCAGCCATGGGGCAACCACCAATTCCTTTTAATGCGCCATCAAATCTTTTGCAACCTGCATTTAATGCTGCATCCAAGTTTTTCCTTCCAGTTGGTTACGGTTGAATGCAGGTGAACACCAATTTCAATGGCTGGTAATTTATCCACTAAATATTTTGTTACACTTTTTACCTGCTCAGCAGTGGCCAACCCAACTGTATCTGCCAGCGAAATTATTTTTATATCCATCGCCACCAATTTATCCACCCAGTTAAAAACAATAGCTCATTATACTCATCTCCGTAAGGATTTCCAAAACCCATAGAAATATACACCACCAACTCTTTTTTATTTTTTATACAAAGGTTTTGAATCTCCTCTACCCTGCTTAAAGATTCTTCAATAGTGGAATTAGTATTTCTTTTTTGAAAAGTTTCAGAAACGGAAAATGGAAAACCTAAATAACTAATTTCATCATACACCACTGCATCTGTTGCGCCTCTTTCATTGGCAATAATAGCTAACAACTTCGATTTTGTATTCCCTAATTCTAAATTACTAATTACCTCTTTCGTATCTGCCATTTGCGGTATTGCTTTCGGACTGACAAAACTTCCAAAATCAATCGTATCAAAACCAACTTTTAATAATGCATTGATGTATTCAATCTTTGTTTGTGTAGGTATAAAATGTTTCCAGCCCTGCATAGCATCACGTGGGCATTCTATTAGTTTTATTTTTTGCTGCATTTGCCAAAGTTACTGCCATAAAATGTTTTGAAAAATCAAATATTTTTTTTGTTGAATTCCTTAACAGGGCAGTTATCTTTTGCAGAAATCCGTAAACCTCCTTTTTACAAGATCAAATTATGCATAAAATACCAGCATCAACCTGGTTTGCCCTCTTTACTATTGACTGCCGCAAGTACTAATAATACGTTAGCATAAAGCCATTATGGAAAAGCAGAATAGCTTTTTATGTTTGTGTAGTAATTGATTTAATCATCCAAAACAAACAGTATGAAAAAAATAATGCTCATTTTATTTACTTTAACGCTGGCTGCAAGTTCGCAGTCGCAGCAAAAATATTATATAAGTGCAGCCGTATTCTCCACACAAACTGCCATGCCATTTGGAAAATTTACAGCCCTGGTTGCAAAGCCATTGCACATGGGTGCAGAACTTGGTTATGGAAAAAATTTTTCTATAAAGAAAAAGAGCGAATGGTTTATGGAAGTAAAAGCTGCTTTTTTTTATCATCGCTATGTGCAGGCAGCAATTCCATTAACATTCAACGTCGGTTACCGGTATAAAATAATTGAAAGGCTTTATGCTGCTTCATCAGCAGGAGCCGGTTATATGCATTCCATCCCTGCAACAGCAAAACTTAAACTTAACAGCGAGGGTGAATACAAAAATGATAAGGGTATTGGCAGAATGCAGGCAACAGCAACATTTAACGTGGGATTAAGTTATGTGGTTACTCCAAATGCCAAAAGGCCTTTAAGCATTTTTACAAACTACCAGCAACAGTTGCAATTTCCTTTTGTAAAATCTTACGTGCCGCTGCTGCCTTATAATTCATTTTCATTCGGCGTATCTCGTCCTGTACGATCAAAATAATTTTCATGCAAAAAAACTAATTATGAAAAAGATAATACATTTTTTTATCGCAGGTTTGGTAATACTATCATCCTGCCGCAAAGCCCAGGTTTTTACAACCACTACAATTGGAGAAAATATTCCCTGGAATGATACCAGCAGCAATCATCCAAAAAACGCTGCGTTTAAGGCATTGGTGGAAAAATACAAGAAGAAGGGCTTTCCTGGTATTTCTCTTTTGGTAAAAGATAATAGCGGCACATGGGTTGGTGCTGCCGGCAAAGCAGACCTGTCTAACAATATTGATTTTGTACCTGGAACGGTTTCAAAAGCGGCAAGTATTACCAAACTGTTTATAGGTACACTTGTTTTTAAAATAATGGAAGACTCCGTAAATACAGGAATAGGATACCGGGAACTGAATAAAAAAGTATCGGTATGGTTGCCGGCTTCCATTACCAGCAAACTTGCCAATGGCAGTAGCATTACTCTTGGGCAATGCTTAAAACACGAAACTGGTATCCCTGATATTATAGAGCAAGACCGTTTTTATCTTGCAGTACTTAACAACCCCAATAAAATTTGGAAGCCGGAAGAATTGCTTGAATTTATTTACAACAAGCAAGCATTGTTTACCGCAGGTGATACAGCTATATATTCTAACACAAACACTGTATTGGTATCGATGATACTGGAAGCACAAACCGGTAAAAAACATGCCGATTTACTTAGACAGTACATTTTAAATCCGCTTGGTCTTACCCATAGTTTTTATCAACCGCATGATGCACTGCCGCCATCTGTGGCACAGGGTTATTTTGATTTGTACAATAACGGATCAATTGTAAATGTATCTAACCTGGTTACCGGCAGTGGTAACGGTTACGGTGGGTTGTACAGCAATATTTTTGACCTTTTGCGTTTTGCTGATGCATTGCTTATTAAGCAAACATTTTTAAAACCGTCTTCACTTGCACTAATGCAAACCTTCGGCAAAAAAGATGATACTAACTACTATGGTTATGGTGTTCAAAAGTCGTACATCAAAGACTCTGATTTTGGAATAGGCCATAAAGGCCGCGACCTTGGTTACTCTGCTAACCTGTTTTACTTCCCGTCTAAAAATGTACTGCATATTTTCTTTGTTAATTATGGCACCGATGCCGACAGTGGTTTAAAGCAGGTGTTTAGAGAATTTGTGGATGAACTGGTAACATTAACCTTACAATAATTTATATAACAGGGAATGCCGAAAACCTGAAAGAGAGTAGGCGTAAAAAATAAAATTAAAAAATATGAACCGATTATCATTCAAAATTATTTTGCTCGCAATTGCAAGCGCTATTTCAACATTTTCGTATTCCCAATGTCTAATCGTTTTTCATGGAAAAACATATCTTATAGACCATCATATTATTGAATGCGAATATATAGAAAAGAACTTCCCCGGAATTGAGCATTGCTTAGACTTAAAAAAAGCCAATATGACTCCTCATGTTGCAAGCTCTGCGTATATATACAAAGTAGCAAGACAAAGCAGTACCAATATTCTAATTTCATTTTCTAATGGAAACACTTATGAAATTGCTTCTGATAAATCACAGAATAGATTAAATCGATTATTACTGCATAAAGACACTTCTTCGTTAAGTAATTTCAAGTACGAAAATGGAGAAATAAGTGATAAGACAATAAGTGCAATAGCTAACATGGGAAATAAACTAACCTCTACTACCCTTAATCTTTCAGACGGATTTCACGAATTTTTGTCATCAGATGGAATAAAATTAAAAATTAATATCGTTAACAAAAAGGGATTAAGTGAAAACTATTATGACAGTAGGGGGAAAATGATTCCGACTTCTACCCTCATGAAAAATATGCTCAAAAACTCTCATTGCATAGAAATAAGATGCATTACTTTCCCTGCCCCGATAGGAATAAAATGCATTTTTTGGACGAAATGTGTTGATGTAATAAATAAATCCATAAGCAGTCCGTCTCACTAAACATGAAATTACTTAAATCGATTTTAAACTTTTAAATATAAACAAAATGAAAAAAGCTATTCTTTTCTTAACTATTATTATTTATAGTGGGTCTACCTTATCATCTCAAACGTGTTTTGAGTACAGTGCCACTGTCTGCGTTCCAAGTGACATTTCAATTGGAGAAAAAAGTTACAAGCAAACTCATGGAAAAGTTTATCACCATGAAAATTCCATTAAACCAATTACTTTATTTGGTCCACTTCTAAATTCGATAACCACAAATAAAAAAAGAGATTGGTGGTTTAAATTGTATTTTAATGACAATAGTCCTTTAAACAATAACTCTACTGTTTCCGCCGTTATAAAAGCTGTAAATAAAGAAACTGGTAATATTTCACAATTAGCTCCTTTATCATCGGCCAATCCAAACGCCCCTAACACCGAATATGAAGGTGGAATAATACAAAAAATGGCTTTTCACTTAAAAGATTACAGTTTCGATTTCGAAAATCACTTTTATTACATTCAGATTACTATCACAAGAACTGGAATCATTCATAAGGCAGATTTTTTTGGATATTCCTTGTGCGAAATTGCATTCAAAGATTAGTTGTCAGGTTTTAACTTCAAAACATATGTTTTCTAAAATCATTGATAAAATATCAAAAATCCCTCCGGGGATTTTTTTTATTTCCTGCATGCTTGTACCCTTTCCCGTAGTGCTTTAAAAAATTTACTCCTGTCACGTTCCCCCGTTTCGCTGATGAGTATGGAGCGGCTTACTAAGTTTTGAAAATTGGCAAAAGTTTTTTCCGTAAATTTTTTATCGGTAGTGCTGATGTATTTAAGCACAATATGATTGATGATAGCAATTTTAACTTCATCGGTTTCCACCATAATACTGTTATTGCCCAATATGATTTCATTAATGTAAAATTTTAGCGGGGCAGCATACCTTACTTCGCCAGTACCAGGTAAAAATTTACGTCCATGCTCTACCTGTTTTTGCAAATGCTGCAGCATCATATCACAGCTATCCAATACTTTATTAAAATCTTCTTCCGATTCAAAAATACCGGCATCACGGTAATATTGTAATTGCAGAATAGTGCTGTTGATGCTTTCGTAATTCCATAATTCGCTGCAGGGTATTTTATTGTATTCGCTAATAACTTTTTGTCCCAATTCAAAATATTCATCCACAACAAAGTTTTTAAGGCTGAAATTTTTTCCCTCAAATTCAGGGTCGTTTAAAATACTTTTACTCCAAAAAAAAGATTTAAATGCAGTAAGTTCCGGCGTATAAAAAAAATAGAACACCGGGATATCTTTTGAAAGATATAGCATTTGCCTGCTTTTAAAACTATTGAAATACTGCAACTGCATTAAAATTCCCTGCAGATAATTTTTAAAATTAGTAACAGAGCCATTGGCTTCCATATCGGTAAACAATACCTTATCGCTGTGCAACTGCAATACCTGGTCAAGCGATAAATGAAAATGTTCGCAAAGTAATTTAAGCTCATTAAGTGTTACAGGTTTTTCGCCACGTATGCGGCGGTACACACTATCGTAACTAAGCTCCAGCAACTCCCCTATTTCATCTACCATAGAAACATGCGGCGCCAGTGAATTTTTAATTTGTTGAAATAATTCTTTTTGAAGGGTGTTATCATCCATAGATAAATTTACGGTTTTTCCGTAATTATCAAAACTTCTTTATTGATTTTTACAACAACGGTATTAGATAACCGACATTGTTATTGAATATCAACAAATAATTTGTACGCCAATAATTTATATGGTAAGATATGCATACAGAAAATATACAAGCCTCATTTTCAATTACGGTATCGTTTTACTGCGTTATAATTTAGTACTATCAATTAACCACTAAACTTACAGCAATGAAATTAGCTTTTACAATTCTAAGCCTGCTTTTTACAATTAACAGTATAAGCCAAACAGTAAATACGGCCAACAATAAAACCCGCCTTAATGTATATGTTATCTCTAAAGATAAAAAGTTTGAATTTCTGCCATTTACTGTTAAAGCCCGTGCTTTTGTAAAAAGTATTTTCAGTAAAAAAAGATTAAGGGTTATTGTAGCTTCCAAAAGCGAAATTGCTGCATCAAAAATTGAGCTGCTGCTGAAAAAACATGATGCTATTATCGGCAATCTCTGGTTCGATTCTCATGGATTATACAAAAATGGTTTCTCGTCTTTCAGCATTGGAGAAGATAATTTTAATTACAAAAATATCAACGATACCAACCACACCATATTTTTAAAAAAGATAGCCTCATTTACTGATGCAGAAACTAAAGTAGGTATTGGATCCTGTTATGGTGGTGCCAGTTTTATTTTTCCCGGCTGTGCAACTGTAAAAAGCGGGCCCATGTTTGGCGACAGCCTGATGATTGGAACCGGTAAAATTTTTACTGGCTCAACCATTTATGCCAGCGGCGGCTGGGTAATGATGAAGCCGGGCATTTTCTCAGATAATTTTGGTTTTGCAGGTTATCCGCTGGGCAAAAAATACAAAACATTATATTGGAAACCAGTTTGGGATCATTTAGGAGAATGGTATGCTTACACCTCAACCGATGGTTATATAAAAAAAGTAAATACTGTTGCAATGTCCAACATTGGAGAAATTAAAATAAGGGCAAGAAATTATTTAAGCCTTGTCAAAGCTGTAAGAAAACAAAACAAAGCATTGGCATCTTTACAACCATAAATTTTACAATCTTTGCTTCATCACTTCATACAAAATTATCCCTGTGGCTACGCTCACATTTAAACTTTCAAAATCCCCCGCCATTGGTATTTTGAATTGTGCATCACAAATTTTCATTAATGCAGGATAGATTCCTTTGTCCTCACTGCCCATAATTATGGCAGCAGGTTCTTTTAAATTGATATCGCTGATATTTTTTTCGGCCTTCATTTCGCTGGCATAAACTTTTATGCCATTCAGATGCAGGTCATCCATCGTCTTCATTAAACTGCTTACACGGCAAACTGCCATTTGCTCCAATGCACCGGCAGATGTGGTAATAGCATCTTCATTTAAAGCACCCACTCCTTTGTCAGGAATAATTATGGCATTTACGCCAAAGCAAAAAGCGCTACGGGCAATGCCACCAATATTTCTTATGTCGGTAATGCCATCTAAAATTAAAAATAACGGTATCTCCCCTTTATCAACAATAAAAGAGATTACATCCTGCAAATCCTGGTATTGTATTTTAGAAATTAAGGCTACACAACCTTCGTGGTTACTTACATTAAAGTTGTTGAGTTTTTCAACGGGCACTTTATTTATGGGCACTAAGTTTTTTTCTGCTAAAGTTTTTATTTCATCAATCACTTCGCCATGCACAGTGGTTTGCATATAAATACGCTCTAATTGTTTGCCGGTTTGCAGGGCTTCAATAATGGCTTTTCTTCCTACAACCAAACTGCTTTTTTTAGGCCGTTGTTGCTGATGTTTAAAAGGTCTCACTTTATTTTTTTGCAGCAAAGGTCTGTTTTTTTAAACAAAGAAAACATTATTACTGTTACTTTATAACGATAGTGTTGCTTTTAAAATATAAATTAACCGCTCTTCCACTATTTTATAATGGTGCTATGTATATTGATTATCTTTCTCTACATTTAAACCCTTAACAATAAACAAACTTAACGTTATGAAGAAAACAGTTTTTTTATTACTGCTGGCTGCACTTTGCAGCACAGCTTTTGCACAAAATAAATTAGATAACATTTTAGAGAAGGTTATTGAAACCATGGGTGGTAAAGAGAAGTTGATGAGTGTAAAAACCATAAAAAAAATGGGTAATGGCGAATCTCAGGGTGTAAAATACCCGGTAAATTATTATGCTGTTCACAACTTATCTGAGCGAACAGATTTTTCTTTTAATGGATTAACCGGTTACCAGATTATTACAAAAGATTCCGGCTTTAACTTCAGTCCTTTTGGTGGTATGACGACTCCCGAACGGATGACCGCAGAAGATATAAAACTTTCCAGCGATGAATTGGATTTGGAAGGATCGTTGTTAAATTATAGCGCCAAAGGCCATACGGTAGAGTTAATGGAAAATGAAGATATTGATGGCGTTGATGCTGTACAGCTGAGGGTAAATTTAAAAAATGGCAAAACAATTTTTTATTTTATTGATCCGGATACGTGGTATATCATCCGCACTACTGCCAAAGGCGTAAGCAATGGACAGGAGTTTATCAATACATCTAACTATTACAATTTTAAAAAAACTAAAGAAGGAATTCTCTACCCTTACACAATAGACAATTTAACTTTTGATACGATTGAAATAAATATTCCTTTAGATGATAAACTGTTCTCTACAAAAAAATAAAGTTATTAAACTATAAATAAATTTTATGAAGAAAATAATTTTTGCAGTATTGTTTTTAGTAAGCTGTATTACTATAAAAGCTCAGATAAGTTCGGCTACATTTGGTATGATGCAGGCCAGGCAATTAGGCCCGGCAGTTACAGGTGGCCGCATATCTGCAATTGAAGGTGTAAATAATGAGCCACGTACATTATATATTGGTACTGCTGGTGGCGGCGTTTGGAAAACTACCAATGCTGGCGTTTCTTTTACTTCGGTTTTTGATAAATATTGCCAGTCAATTGGCGCATTAGCCATTGATCAGCAAAACCCTAAAACAATTTATGTGGGTACAGGCGAAAGCAATATGAGAAATACTGTTTCCATTGGCGACGGGTTATTTAAAACTACCGATGGTGGCGATAACTGGAGCAGAATACCTGGATTTGACAGTACTGAACATATCAGTAAAGTAATCATCAACCCAAAAAATTCAAACATTATTTATGTAGCCTGCCCGGGACCGTTATGGAGCGATAGTAAGCACAGAGGCTTATACAAGTCTTCTGACGGTGGAAAAACTTTTGAGAAAATTTTATACATCAACGAAAAAACAGGATGTGCCGATGCTGTAATTGACCCGGTAAACCCAGAAACTATTTATGCAAGCACATGGGAGTTCAGACGTACGCCCTACTCTTTCAATTCAGGTGGTAACGGCAGTGGCATGTATAAAAGTACCGACGGTGGAAAAACATGGAATGTATTAAGCAACGGCCTTCCCGCAAAACCTTTTGGAAGGGCCGCTTTAGCATTAGCCCCATCGGAACCCAACAAATTAATAGCAATTGTAGAGGCTGAAAAAACTGGTTTGTTTATCAGTAATGATGCAGGGGCTACCTGGAAAAATCAAAGTGCTATTGTAAATGTGGTATCACGTCCATTTTATTTTTCCTGTTTGGTTATAGATCCTAAAGATGCTAAAAGAGTGTACCGCCCCGGTTTTGGTTTTAGTTACAGCGATGATGGAGGCCTCTCGTTTGCTGATGGAGGATTTACAGTACATGCCGATCATCATGCTTTATGGATAAATCCGCAATATACCAATCAAATGTATTTAGGTACTGACGGTGGTGTGTACATGAGTACCGACAGGGGCGCTTCCTGGCTTTTGTTAGCCTCATTACCAGTATCACAATTTTATCATGTTGCGTTTGATAATAAAGAACCATATAATGTATATGGTGGTTTGCAGGATAACGGCAGCTGGATGGCACCAAGCCAGGCTGCATTCGGAATTAAAAATGCTGACTGGAAATTTTTATTTGGCGGCGACGGATTTTGGGTACAACCCGATGGTGTGGACGAATCAATTGTGTATGCAGAATACCAGGGTGGCCATGTTAACAGAATTAATACAAAAGATGGCACATCGTACGATATACAGCCGCAGCAGGCATTGGGCGAAGAAAAATTGCGTTTTAACTGGAACACTCCTATTGTAATTGGCAGCAGAAATAAAAACAACCTTTATGTTGCTTCGCAATATTTATACAAATCAACAGCACAAGGCAGAAGCTGGCAAAAAATTTCGCCTGATCTTACTACTAATGATAAAAAGAAACAGGAGCAGGAAAAATCAGGAGGTATGAGTGCTGATAATACATCGGCAGAAAACCACTGTACCATTTTCAGTATTGCAGAATCGCCATTAGATGAAAATATTATTTGGGCGGGTACCGATGATGGTAATTTGCAATACACCACCGATGGTGGAAAAAGCTGGACCAACGTTGCAAAAAATTATGCCGCAGCAGGCATTGCACCGCAAAGCTGGGTAAGCAGTATTGAGCCCGGTAAGTTTGATAAAAATACCGTGTATGTTACCTGGGAAAATCACATGTATGGCGATCATAAAACTTATGCCGCCAAATCGACAGATATGGGTAAAACATTTACAAAATTTGTAAGTGAAGAGTTTAATTCATTTGCCCATAAAATAAAAGAAGATAATGTAAATAAAGATTTATTATTTCTGGCTACAGAAATGGGTTTGTATGCTACACTTGATGGCGGAAAAAAATGGTTTCGGATGAAAAACAATATCCCCTGGAAAGCAATGGTAAGGGATATCCAAATTCATCCCACTACCAACGATTTAATTATTGGCACACATGGCAGGGGTATATTAATTGTTGACAACATTACCGCCATGCGAAACATGACGGCTGATATGGCTGGCAAAGAGGCTTATATTTTTGAAAGCAAACCTATTAACTTAACCATGGGTAAATATCAAACAGTGGGTACGCAAAGCGAAGGCTGGAGTGCAGGCAATACTCCGCAGCAGGCGCCAATTAAATATTATTTTAGAGACCGTTTAAATACCGGCGATGTAAAAATTGAAGTGTATGATAAGCGGGGAAAATTATTGCAAACAATGCCCGGCACAAAACGTAAAGGCATAAATGTAGTGTACTGGAATATGCGTACCACTCCACCAAAAGTTGCAAGCGGCGGCAGTAAACCCGACTTTAGTGGCTTTACGGCACCAATGGTTTTACCTGGAGAATATACAGTGAAAATTAAAGTTGCAGATAAAGTGTACGACAGTAAATTAGAATTAAAAGCAGAAGAAAAACCTGATTATACTTTGGCCGACCGTGAAGTACAATATGCTACAGCTATGAAATTGTACAGTATGCATGAACAACTGGCAGCATTAGCCGCAGATGTAAGCGGTAAACAAAAAAATCTTAAACTGCTGATGGAAAAAATGCAAAACCTCAAAGAGAAAAAAATAGTACAACAGTATTACGATTCGTTAGAAACATTGCGTGGCACTTTAATGGGCACTAAACAGTCATCTATATTTGCAGATGAAGAAAGAATAAGAGAAAATATTACAAACCTGTACACAACTGTTTGTTACCAGGAAGTAAAACCATCTAACCTGCAGGAACAAAGGGTGCTGGGCTTACAGGCAGATATAAAAAAGGCAGAAGAAAAAAATGTAACCTTAACCAAAACATTTTCTGAAAAAGTAAAGGCTATCCAGGAAAAACAACAACTGCCCAAAAGTAAAGTAGAAGTAAATAAAAATAATTAAGAAACCACCAAAAGCAAAAGAGGCTGAAAACAAATTCAGCCTCTTTTTAATTTCTTCGAGAAAATAACGCTTTAAAAATAATTTATACTTTACGCAAGTCCCCCTTCAGGGGATTTAGGGGCTTGGCTTATATTCCAAAAGCCTTCTTCACTTTATTTACATAATCTAATTTCTCCCAGGTAAACAATTCTACTTTTTTAGTAACTTTTTTTCCATCAGGAGAAGTGAATGTCTTTTCAACAACCTGAGGTACACGGCCCATGTGGCCATAAGCTGCAGTTTCGCTGTAAATGGGGTTACGCAATTTTAAACGCTGCTCAATAAAGTAAGGACGCATATCAAAAACGCCTTCTACTATCTTGCTAATTTGACCATCTGTTAATTGAACAGTAGCAGTGCCGTAAGTATTTACATTTATGCTGGTAGGTTTTGCAACACCAATAGCATAAGATACCTGTACCAGTACTTCGCTGCACAAACCGGCAGCTACTAAATTTTTTGCAATATGCCTTGTAGCATAAGCAGCAGAACGGTCAACTTTGCTTGGATCTTTGCCGCTGAATGCGCCACCACCGTGTGCACCTTTACCACCGTAAGTATCTACAATAATTTTACGGCCTGTTAAACCGGTATCGCCATGCGGCCCGCCAATTACAAATTTACCTGTTGGGTTAATGTGATAGGTAATATCGTTATTAAACAACTTAGCGTATTTTTTATACCTTGTTTTAATTCTTGGTATTAAAATATTTATAACATCAGCTTTAATTTTAGCAAGCATTTTAGCTTCGCTGTCAAAATCATCATGTTGAGTTGATATTACAATGGCGTCAATACGCACAGGCTCGTTTTTATCATTGTATTCTAATGTTACCTGGCTTTTTGCATCGGGGCGCAGGTAAGGCATTTTAGAATTTTTCTCACGGCGTATTGCTGCTAATTCAATTAATAAATTATGGGCAAGATCTAATGCCATAGGCATGTAATGCTCTGTTTCGTTGGTAGCATAACCAAACATCATTCCCTGGTCGCCTGCACCCTGCTCTTCTTTTTTCTTTTTATCAACACCCTGGTTAATATCGCTTGATTGCTCATGAATTGCAGATAAGATACCGCAACTGTTTGCCTCAAACATATATTCGCTTTTAGTGTAACCGATTTTACGGATAACACCACGTGCAATTTCCTGCACATCTAAATAAGCTTTACTTTTTACTTCGCCAGCCAGTACAACCTGCCCGGTTGTTACTAAAGTTTCGCATGCCACTTTACTTTGCGGATCGAAAGCTAAAAAATTATCAATTAAAGCATCACTGATTTGGTCAGCAACTTTATCGGGGTGTCCTTCACTTACAGACTCTGATGTAAACAAATATGGCATATTATTTTTTTTTAAGATTGCAAAGATAAGGGTACAGCACTTAAACAACAAAGTCCGCCAGTGGTTTTGGCAGACTTATACACTTATCTTAATAAATTAGTTTTAAATTTTTGAATAAACTAAGCGCAAACGCATTTTATAATTAGGGTTTGATCCACTTCCAACTTTTACCCTTCCATAAGCTAACCTGTTATTATAAGGTATGTAATTTGGCGAATATTGGGGATAGATCAGATTATATGGCGCCTGCAACCTTAGTGTATAATTAATAGTATGCTTTGTTACAATTTGCTGAACGTAACGGGTAATATTAAAATTGTAGTACTTTATTGTGTTACCAAAACCATCTGTTTTATTTCTTGCATATCCACCATAATAAAGAAAATCTATCCCACCACCCGGGAAATAAGTATTTACTTTAAAATCAGGATCATAAGCTGTGTTAGGGTTTAAATCAAAATAAACCGGCTTCCATTTTTCTGCTGTTGTTGCGCTGGTATCTTTTAAATCCAAATACAAATAATCCGGAACAGAAAAATAACCATCAGATTGGGTATTAAAAGGAACCTGGTCTATTATAATTTCTGCCCTGTGTATAATTCTGTTAGAAAGTGTATCTAATGCTGGTATTCTTAAATTAGCATAAGTACCCGGAGTTGTTTGCAAATAGATTTCACTTGCCAGTGGGTTTGAAACTGGAAAGCCACTTCGATTGCGAATAATTTTATTAGCAGTGGATGAAGGTTTATTGGCTGCTGTTGCAGAATTAAAAGTAGATACTTTGAATGATGAAAAAGTAGTATCAACGGAAGCTCCATTCTTACGTCGGAAATGAATTTCTAATCTTGATGACGAATCGGTAAAATTAGTATAAAGTAAACTGTTGCCAGTTCCATTTGATAGTATAGCAAAACCTTTCTTATATGCCCGAAATAACGAATCGGATTTGAAAGGGCTGTTAGGCCCGAGAGTATCCACCGAAAAAAGGGTACTTGCAAAAGCCTGCGATAATTTTATCCTTACCTGATTCTTAACCGAATCTTTTCCATTGGCAAACTTTACATAGTTACCCAGGGTTGCAATGTTTACAGTAGTGTTACCAATTATATTTCCAGTAGCAGGAGCATAATTAATATCTTTAGTC
Organism: uncultured Chitinophagaceae bacterium; assembly: GCA_963741535.1. Lineage (GTDB taxonomy): Bacteria > Bacteroidota > Bacteroidia > Chitinophagales > Chitinophagaceae > Ferruginibacter. The sequence goes on along the minus strand of CAVUIP010000017.1, from coordinate 83,910 downwards.
AACCCCAGAGAATCCCATAAACCACCTGTAGTGGATGGTATCTCTCTTACTTGAAATTGTAAAGGTATCATACTATCGCCCCAAAAGCCTTTGTAACTTAAACAAAGTACTACAGAATCGAAACCTACAAGTGTATCTTTAGCATTACCATAAAAGTAAGGATAGAATGTTGGTTTAAACTCAACATATATATCTGCGCTGGTAATTCCAAAAAGCGGATCATTATTTATTTTTCCTAATACATGATCTTCTAATCCATTTAGTTTTGTAGTATCCGGATTAAAAATACCTTGTGTTGCATTAATGGTAAGTATTTCCTCAAAAGTATTTACATTATCTACTGCGGGTAAAAGATCGCTGCCAATATCAGTAGTATCTAATTTGCTGCACCCAATTAAAATTAAAGAAAATAATAAAGCAGTAATTGCTATCGACAAGAATACGTTTTTGCACAGAAATAATTTTAATAAAATGTGTTAGTTTTTTTCTACTTGGCAAGGTCGGTATATAATTGCAAATAGTCTGTTAAATCACCTTCGGCATTATACTTCACAATTTTTTTCCCTTTCACTTTAGAAAATTCTTCCACCAATTTTTTATCAGCTTTAGCAGTACCAAAAGTTACAGCATCTGCAAAAGTTGCACCACCTCTAAACATGGCTGCGTTGTTTATATCTTTAAATGGTTCCAGTTCTTTTTTAGTTACATAATCGTTTATGGTAGCTAATTTTAAAAAATCAGCACCCAATTTTTCTTTAAAAGTATTTTCGCCAATGGTATAAACAACTTTGCAGTTACCAAAAACAGGCTCTTTTTTATACGCATTTTTAATAAACATGGGTATAAGTCCTGTCATCCAGCCGCTGCAATGAATAATATCTGGGGGCCATCCAAATTTTTTAACTGTTTCAAGCGCACCTTTGCAAAACAACACCGTCCTTAATCCATTATCATCAAACCACTTTTCTTTTTCGTCAGTAAAAACAGACTTACGTTTAAAGTAATCTTCATTATCTAAAAAATAAATTTGCAGCCTGGCGTTGGGTAAACTGGCTACTTTAATCATTAATGGGTAATCATCATTATCAATAGAAACATTTATCCCAGATAAACGAACTACTTCATGCAGCCGGTGCCTTCTTTCATTTATTATACCAAAACGGGGCATAATACACCTCACTTCCATACCAGTATCGTTCGATTTTACCGCCAGCTTATTTATAGTTTCTGCAAAATCAGTAAGCTCCAAATATGGCGACATTTCGTTTGCAATAAATAAAATTCTTTTCTTTGTTGACATTTTACACTTTATTATTATGCTGGTTTAATTTTTTAAAGGAGTGCAAAAGTACGAATTTTATTTTGCAAAATCAGGGTACACAAGCATTTGAAGCCTAATTGTTATTAAAATGATACTATTTAAGAAAATTACAGAACTCTCCTTTTTTATTGAAAAAGAGAAAAAAAAGGGAAAATCTATTGGCTTTGTACCAACCATGGGGGCTTTACACGAGGGTCATATTTCCTTAATAAATAATTCAAAGGCTTTAAATAAGCTAACCGTAAGCAGTATTTTTGTAAACCCAACCCAGTTTAACAATGCTAAAGACTTCGACAAATACCCAGTCACAATAGAAAAAGATATTGATCTTTTAGAAAAAAATGGCTGCCATATTTTGTTTATGCCCACTGTAAAAGAGATGTATCCTACCGGTTTTATAAATCCTCCACATTATAATTTGGGTTATTTAGAAACTGTTTTAGAAGGTAAATACCGCCCCGGGCATTTTCAGGGGGTTTGCCAGGTGGTGCATAGACTGTTAAGTATTGTACAGCCACATAATTTATATATTGGCCAAAAAGATTACCAGCAATGCATGGTAATAAAAAAACTGGTTGAATTAACCCAATTAAAAGTAAATGTAATTATCGGCAGCACTTTAAGAGAAAATGATGGGCTGGCCATGAGCAGCAGAAATATGCGGTTGAATATTGAGGAAAGAAAAAAAGCAGTTAAAATTTCAGAAGTTTTATTTTTTATAAAAAAAGAAATTAAACCCGGTTATATTGAAGATTTAAAAGAACAGGGCTGTAAATTATTTATCTGCCGAAGGTTTTAAAGTAGATTATGTTGCCATTGCTGCTGCAGATACTTTAGAAGTTTTAGAAAACTGGGATGGCAAACGCCCCATCGTTGCACTTGCTGCCGCTTATTTAAATGAGGTAAGGCTTATCGATAATATGCAGCTGAATTAAAACTATTATTACTGCATTTTGTTTATTTTAATCTTATTAAATATCTATTCGTAATTTTATCCGGTATGCAAAAACGGTTAATTACATTTATTAAGTACGCATTTTTTTTAGGGCTTGGTATTTTTTTGGTTTGGTGGAGCATTCATAAAATGAGTGATAAAGATTACAATGAGTTTGTAAACGCATTAAAAACCGCCAACTACTATCTTCTAATTCCTGTTTTTTTTATTTTAACTGCAAGCCATATCAGCAGGGCTTTCCGCTGGAAAATTCTAATGAATTCAATGGGGTACAATCCTAAACTCATCAACACATTTTGTGCTGTAATGGTGGGTATCTTGCCAACTTTGCTTTTCCCCGCCTGGGCGAAGTTTTAAAATGCACCATACTGGGCAAATATGAAAAAGTGCCGCCGGATAAATTAGTAGGAACCATACTTGTTGAAAGGGCTGTAGATTTATTATCCTTCTTTATAATAATTATTATATCCTTACTAACCCAGGCTAAAGTTGTAGGCAGTTATGCAAAAGGTGCGTTGGATAAATACATCCTCTCTCAAAGTATTGGAATTGCTTTAATTAAGATTGCAGTTGGAATAATTGTTATTCTTGCAGCCTTTTTTTTATTAAAATATATATTTAAAAAATACCTTCACATAAAATTAGTACAGCAAATAAAAAATATTTTTATTGGCATTAAAGAAGGGTTATTGAGTGTAAAGAACCTTAAAAATAAATGGGTGTTTATTTTTCACAGTGTATTTATATGGGCCTGTTACCTTGGCGGAACTTACATTGGTTTTTTGGCAATTAAAGAAACCAGTGTATTACCGGTTTTAGCAGCATTTCCTGTTTTAGTTTTTGGTACCGTTGCCACAATGATTACTGCAGGCGGCATTGGGCTGTATCCGGTATTTTTAATGGAAGCAATGAAATTGTACGACATACATGAAGGATTTGGAAATGCCAACGGTTGGTTGCAATGGTCGGCACAATTTTTTATAACATTGGTTATTGGGTTTACCTGTTTAATAATACTGCCTTACATAAATAAATCAAAAAATGAAATCGGTACAAGCAATACCCCATAAAATTTTTACAGCAGCAGCTTTACAGGCGCAGCTAAAACGGTGGCGTTTGCAAAATAAAAAAATTGTTTTTACCAATGGTGTGTTCGATATTTTACACGAAGGCCATATTGCTTCATTAAGCGATGCAGCAGCCTGTGGTAATATTTTAATTGTGGGTGTAAATGCAGATGCCTCGGTAAAAAGGTTAAAAGGCGAAAGCCGGCCGGTAAATAACGAAACCTCCAGGGCATTGCTTTTGGCCTCGCTGGTAATGACTGATGCTGTTATTATTTTTGAAGAAGACACCCCTTATAATTTAATTACTGCAATTATGCCGGATGTATTAGTTAAGGGTGGCGATTATACAATTGAAACTATTGTTGGCGCTAAAGAAGTAATAGCAAATGGCGGCGAAGTCATAATTGCGGCTATACTTGAGGGTTTTTCTACCACTGCCATCATTGAAAGGATGAAAAAATAAGTTCACCTAAATTTAATAATGAATTTACAGTAGGGCAAAGCTATTCCCTTTAATTTAGTAAAATAAAATTGCCTTTTGTGCCAAAACAAAAAATAATTATCCGTGATATAAGCTGGCTGTCGTTTAACAGCCGTGTACTGCAGGAAGCTGCAGACGATACTGTACCCCTAAGGGAACGCATACGTTTTTTGGGCATATTCTCCAACAACCTTGATGAGTTTTTTCGTGTAAGGGTAGCTACATTAAACAGGATGATTGCCATTGACCAAAAAAAGAACATGCACCTGGAAATTAACCCCAGCCTTATTTTGGAAGAGATACAAGAAAAAGTTTTAGAACAGCAAAAGGAATTTGAAAGAATTTGGAATGAGATATTAAGAGAATTAAAAAAACAAAAAATATTTTTAGTTACCGAGCAAAAACTAAACCGCCTGCAGCAAAAATTTGTACTGGATTATTTTAATGAAGAAATACGCAGCAATATTGTTCCGCTAATGATGGAAAGTATCAGGGAGTTTCCAACACTCAGCGATAAATCAATTTATCTTGCCTGTACGCTATCTAAAAAAGATAAAAGTATTGCTAAAAAATTCGCACTGGTTTCTGTACCGGCAAGGCGCTTGCCAAGGTTTATCATTTTGCCATCTAAGCAAAATGAAAAGCATATTATTTTGTTAGAAGATATCATCCGTTTTTGCCTGCCGCATATTTTTTCTTTTTTTGGATACGATAGTTTTTCATCTGCCATTATTAAAGTAACCCGTGATGCTGAAATAGATATTGATAATGATGTGTCCACATCTCTTATACAAAAAATTGAAAAAGGATTAAAAAACCGTAAGAAAGGAAAAACAGTTCGTTTTATTTACGATAAAGATATTGATGCTTCGTTACTGGCTTATTTGGTTAAACGGTTAGGATTAACACATATTGACAATTTAATCCCCGGCGGACGGATACATAATTTTAAAGATTTTATAGATTTTCCTGAATCGGTATTTGCAAAAAAGAATCCCCGTAAAAAACCGTTTTTGCATCCGGCATTAAAAAATGTAAGCCGTACTACTGATGTTATTTTACAAAAAGATATACTGCTCAACTTTCCGTACCACAGTTTTGATACTGTAATTGATTTGTTAAGAGAAGCTGCCATTGACCCAGAAGTTGTAACCATAAAAATTACCTGCTACCGCCTTGCTCCACGATCGAAAATAATAAATGCCTTAACTAATGCGGTACGAAATGGAAAGCAGGTAACGGTGGTGCTTGAACTAAGAGCAAGATTTGATGAAGAAGCCAACCTTGAATGGAAAGTAGAATTGGAAGAAGCCGGTGTAAAAGTTTTAATTGGTGTACCCGATTTAAAAGTGCATGCCAAATTATGCTTAATAAAAAAGGTTGTAAATAATAAAACTACTCTGTATGGTTTTGTAAGCACCGGTAATATCAACGAAAGCACTGCAAAGGTTTATGGCGACCATTGTTTACTTACTGCCGATAAAAATATTATGGCAGATGTAAACCGCATATTTCATTACCTGGAAGTTCCAAAAATGCGGCCGCATTTTTTAAGGGCCTGTAAAACAATTATTGTAAGCCCTGCCGGAATGAGGAGCCAGTTAATACATTTAATACAGAAAGAAATTAATACTGCTAAATCAAAAAAGCCTGCTGCTATAACTTTAAAATTAAATTCTCTGAGCGATGAAATACTTATTGAAAAATTGTATGATGCTGCAAAGGCAGGCGTTGTAATTAATATGGTTGTAAGAGGTATCTTTTGTATGCTTACACAAAATACTAAGTTTAAAGATGTATATGCCATAAGTATTGTAGATGAATATTTAGAACATGCAAGAGTGATGATTTTTCATAATGGCGGCAAAGAAAAAGTTTTTATTTCCAGTGCCGACTGGATGGTGAGAAACATAGACCACCGCATAGAAGCCGCCTGCCCCATCTTTTCAAAGTCTATTCAGCGGGAGTTAAAAGATATTATTCAAATTCAGCTAAGCGATAATATTAAAGCAAGGATCTTGGATAACGAACTGGGCAACCAGTATGTAAACCCACGAAATACAAAAAAAATACGCAGCCAGCTGGAAACATATAATTATCTCCATCGTAAATCAATAAGTTAACTGGTTTATTGGTTAACTGGTTGTTTAGTATTTTACCTTTCCGCAATTAAATGTAAGTTTAAGAAGTACGCAATAAGGATAAAACATTATTGCATCATATTTCAATAAAAACGTAATAATTTATTTGTTGAGTAGATTAAAGGTTAATGCGTAAATTCGTTTGTATGGAATTGCTTCTTAACTAATACTGATTAACTAATCAACCAATTAACTTACCGTGAAATTAGCAGCAATAGATATTGGCAGTAACGCAGCAAGGCTTTTAATTACAGAAGTAATTGTTGATGAAAAAGGTGATCCATCTTTTAATAAACTTAATTTATTGAGGGTGCCGCTAAGGCTTGGGTTTGATGTTTTTGAAACCGGCGTAATTTCCAAAGCAAGAATTGGAATGGTTATGCAAACCATGAAAGCCTATAAACATTTGATGAATGCTTATGGTGTAGAGCATTTAAAAGCCTGTGCTACCAGTGCTATGAGGGATGCAAAAAATGCTGCCGATATTATCAGAAAAATAAAATTAGAAACTGATATTTCTATTGAAGTTATCAGTGGCGATACCGAAGCCAATTTAGTGTACGAAAACCATGTGGCCGAAAATATGGATAAAGACCACAGTTATTTGTACATAGATGTGGGTGGCGGAAGTACAGAGCTATCTTTTTTCAGCAATGGAAAATTAGTGTACAAAAAATCTTTTAATATTGGTACCATCCGTTTATTAAAAAACCTGGTTAAAGAAAATAATTGGGAAGAAATGAAAGATGCGTTACGAAGTGCAACCAAAGGCCATAAAGAAGTGATTGCAATTGGCAGTGGCGGCAATATCAATAAAATTTTCAGCATGAGCAAGCGTAAAGATGGCAAACCGCTTTCTTTAGAATTGCTGAGGGATTATTATAAAGAATTAAGCAACGTTAGTTTAGAAGAAAGAATTAATAAATATGGTTTACGGGAAGACCGTGCCGATGTAATTGTACCCGCCCTGCAAATTTATACCAACGCCATGCGCTGGGCCGATGCCCAGGAAATTTATGTACCCAAAATTGGTTTGGTAGATGGGTTGATACAGCATTTGTGGGAGGAGGTGAAATGATTTACTAACTTTTATTATAGTAGCTTATTATTTCCCGTATATCAACAATTGTTTTAAAATTAAAATCATTCTGATTAATAAATTTATTTATCAATTGCCATTTGTCATTCATCAATTCTTCAAAAAAAGATTCTTTGCGTTTTAATTCTTTTATTTCATTGTTTTTATGAACAAAATAACCATCGAAAAAAACATACTCTTTAGTAACTTCTTTATTAAATTCATTTGTAGAAGTAACAATTTTTTTACCAACGACTTTTAGCAAACTAATATTACCACCAGTTAACTTTTCATAAAAACAAGTTGCTTTTCTGCCATTTTTTTCTACTTCATATGTTTTAAATACCTGCACAACACTATCTTTTTTAATTAAATCCATTATTTCAATATTTTTAATTTCATAAGCTTCCTTATACATTTCCAATCCTTTATCATTTAAAAAATGCAGGTAATTATTATACAGGTTTAATTTTATCATTATATTTTTAGCAACAGTGCCATTGCTTAACTGAATATTGCCTGCTTGCCAGATATCTGTTAAAAAAACATGACCTTGCACATCGGCTTCATATATTTTAAAGGGTTTGCCATCTACATCCAGCACTGATACAAAATTACCATTATTAGTAAGCTGATTGGTAACAGGTGAATTAGTTTTTATTGCCTGACCGTGACAAATAGTAAATGCCATTCCACAATAAAGGAATAATAAAAATAGCTTTGTCATATTTATAGTATTTAATAAAAAATAGCCAGAGCAAATACTCTGGCTATAAAATTAGTTCTAATAAATGAAAATTAATTAGGATTTACAACTGGTGCACTGCCACTGGCTGCTGGGTTATAAGTTAACTCATTACCCGGTACATCCCAATAATCAAGATAATTATATTCAATAGTACCGTTTGTACTAACAACAGCTGTACTACTAACCAAAACTGCACCCGTGCGGCCTCCTCCAGCAGAGATGCTTTTAATTACACCCCAGCGCCTTGCATCATAAAACGATAATACCTCTAAAGGCTAAAACTACTCTTCTTTCTCTTCTTAATTCTTCTTTTGCCTGAGCTAAGTTTAAACCAGTACCAGAAACTGGAGCTAAACCTGCACCTTGCAAAGTTCTGATAGCGTCAATTATTGTTAAACCAGGATTAATTTGAGAAGTATTAATTAATGCTTCAGCTTTCATTAATTCGTTTTCTTCATAAGTACCTGCAGCATAAACTTCCAAAACACCAGGTGTTATGTTTGTACAAAACAACTACTCCAGGTAATCCTGTACCTCCATCTTTCAATGAAAATCTTGTAAAGTGTGCATTACCTCTGTCAGCATTGCCCCGTATAAGCTGTTCCCTGTGTTACATTCTGAGTTTTCCTTGCTATCGCCGGTTTTAAATTCCTGTACCCACCTTTCGCTTAATTTATAGGTGTTGGAACCTGGCGCATTTGATTGAGTTCTGCCGGTAATCGTTTGGCTGGAAGTAAATAAATTTCCAATAGCATCTGTTCTGATTGTAAATACATTATCGCTTGATTGAATTCCGTTATTTACTAAAGTTAATACATTTGCCCAGTCACCAGCAGTCATAACTGCAAGTATTTTATTAACTAATAAGATTTCTTGCTTTTAAAGTGTTTACATTTCTTGCAAGCATTGCAGGTGTTGTAGCATTTCCTTTTCCTGCCTGAAAATAAGAAGGGATTATTTTAGCCAAGCATCGCTGTGAATTCAGATGCACTTGCTGCACCATTGGCAGCAGCTACAGCTTTATCCAAAGTTGCATTAGCTTCTGTAATCATTGCTTCTTTCGAAACATAATTCCCGTTTGTTGCTTCAGAAGAATTATTGATAATGCCGGCATAATAAGTAGACCCAATCCTGCTGTAGGCATAACCCTTTCCACCAGTAAGCCCAGGCCTTTATTGCAGCTTTTTTAGATACTGCATCGCCGGTATATCCAATACCATCTACTTTTTCTAATAAGAGGTTACATACTTTAATTAAGTTGTACATGTAAGCCCACTCATAATATAAGGTATTATTTCCTGCAGATAGAGTTTCTGTTTATTTGCCTTATCAATCCTCTTTGTGTATTTGGAGCGTTAGGGTTAAGTAGCAAAGGTAGCATTATCAAAAGTCACTTTTTCGGGGCAACCAATTTGATTCATAAATGAATTGGCAGCATCTGCAGCCAATAACATCACCCATCATTTCATGAAAGCCTAAAGCACCGCTCCAAAATGGCCCAAATACTCCGTCAGTATATTTTAAGAATTCGGAATCCCGTTATATATACTCCACCAGTTGCATAACTCACTATACCTGTTTCTGAATTTAAACTCGAAGGAGTTGGGCTATTAGGATTCTCAATGGTTAAATCTTTTTTGCAACTTAACAGTAATGCAATGAAAGATATGGCTAAAAATATTTTTCTATTTTTCATATCGTATAATTATTTTATTATTATTAAAATCCAATATTAAGTCCAACCTGGTAAGTTTTTAAATTAGGAATGGTATTATGATCCACACCCCTATCCCATGCCGAATTTGATGTTCCGGAACTTACCTCAGGATCCATACCTGTATACTTGGTTTTAGTTAGTAAGTTGCGGCCAGATAATACCAACTGGCATTTAGAAATACCTTTCAGGTTAAAGAAATTTGCAAAATCAAAACCAACAGAAATATTTCTTAATCTTAAAAAAGAAGCATCTTCATAAAAATAACTTTTAGTACCATTAGCCTGTCTTACTGCATATGCACCTCTGTAAAAAGCAGTCCATGCTTCAGTTTGTCCACCAATTGTAATTGCGTTATCATAATCTTTATGAATACCATCCCTATACATCCATTGTTTTGTTTGATTGTAAAGAAAGCTTTTATAAATCCAATCTAGCTGAACACCAAAAGTTAAATACTTTTTAAATGCAAACTCATTTATAAACGACATATTGAATTTTGGATTAGGGTCTCCCATTGCATATTTTGAAGATGTTGCATATGGCTGTTTAGTAGCCTTGTCAACCACATATCCATTGCTGGCTACTTCATATAAAGGATGATTTGCAGCAGGAATATATAGAGCGCCATTAGCGTCTGTAGCAGTCACAGAGTTTAAAAATAAAAATCCATATAGTTGTCCAATTTTTTCTCCGGCTTTAATAATATAGGTAGAGCTACCGGCCGCAGAAGTTTTAATAATTTCGGCATTGCCATTAACTGACTCTATAATTGATTTTTGTTTTGCAAAATTTGTGGTGAAGTTCCAGGTTATTTTTTTGTTGCTAAACATTGCTACGTTTAAAGATGCCTGAATGCCATTTGATGCTAAAGTCATTGAATTTGTTAATTGCTGACCCAACCCTAATGATGGGGCAACATCTATTTGGTCAATGATATTTTCTGATGTTCTTTTCCAGTAAGTAAAGCTTAAACCTAAATTGTTAAACCAATTATTTTTACCTGCCTTAATGCTAATATCTGTACCCAGTTCCAGTTCTTTAGCTACTTCTACCTGTAAATCAGGATTATTGTTTGTAGTAGGTTCTCTAAAACCACTTTGTGCACCAATAGTTGCTGTTACTAATGTAGGAAAACGATCGTAAGCACCTGGCTGAATACCAGCCTCGCCGTAAGCACCCCTGAATTTAATATTTGTAACTACACTGCTAAATCTGCTTTTTTCATAAAATCCAAAAGCAGATAAATTAATATAAGCATCTCCTCTTGGAAATGTAAATGGCTTTGAGCCTCTTCCAAACGCAGAGGAATAATCGCTTCTAAAACCTAATGATACACCACCATAATTTCCATAGTCAAAACGCTGGTTAACTAAATAACCATAGGTTACAAATTCTTCTTTGTAATCCCTTTGCGTTTTAAAAGTTGCCATATCAGTTGCATTATATGGAGTAAAAGAAGGTGCATCTACACCATAAGAAATGTAATCAGTCTGGTTTCTTTTCCTGTAATCCCAGCCTACTAAAGTGCTGGAGGTTAATGGTATTTTTATATTAAAATCCTGTTGAAAATCAAATTTTATAGTTGCATTGCCTGTTAAATTTTGAAAGGTTTCAATAAAATCCCTGTTATTTATTTCTCCCGATTCAGTACCAGTTGTTGGCGAACCATAAGATGTTCTTGGTGCATAAAATTCTGCCCAGTATTGCCAGTACTCAGCACCCTGGCTATGGCTTTGCTCTGCAATTTGATATCTGGAATTGTATGCAGTTCTGTTAATACCATATTTTACATCCAACTCAACAAATTTGGGAAACTTATAGTTTAGGTTAAATGATTGGATAATATCAATAGTTTTATCTTTTACAGCAGAGTTTTCAACAACGTAATTAAAATTATAATGGTTCACACCAATTGCATCACCAAAATAAGGGGTGAGAAAACCATCAGCATCTCTTTGTTCAAAATTTGCAAATGGCCTTGAATTATTTATGGCAAAAAGCATATTTCTGCCACTCGGATCTAATAAAGTACTGTTAGTTTGCACCAATTGAGTAGTTGTTCTAAATTTTAAGCCTTTAAATAATTCTACACCAATATTAGCCGAAAGGTTAGTTCTGCTAAAATCGCCATTGTTTGCAAATACTGTATTCTGCCTGTTATCAGATAAAATGAAACTAAAATCCATTTTCTCTTTAGCGCCACTTATGTTAATAGAGTTATTATAGTTCAGCCCTGTTTTAAAAAACATTTTATTATGGTCGTACCACAAAAGGTTTTTATCATAAGAATTACTGTACTTACTAAGCGGATTAATTAAAAACCCAGATAATGTACCGGGATTATCTAAATAAGAACCAGTAACGGGATCAAACGATAGAACAGTTCCACTGGCGCTAATTACTTCTCCATTGGCATTTACATTAAAGGCATGTTTTTTTGCTTTACTTACATCGCCAATATTTAAAAGTGTATTATTTGCTACTGAACTTGAAATACTGATTTTACTTTCCCCTGTTTTCCTTTTTTAAAAAAGTTGTATTAAACCATTAGCACCCTGAGCGCCATAAATGGATGCAGCAGCTGGCCCTTGTACAACTTCTATTCTTTCATAGCTGTTTAAATCCAGGCTTTCCAAAGAAGTCGCTCTTACTTCTAACCCATCAACCAATATCATAGGCAATGTACCACCCCTGATAGAATTGATTCCGCGTAAAAGAATATTAACAGGTTGGCCGGGAGAGCCGCTTGTTGAAGATATTTGTGCCCCTGCAATTTTGCCTACTAAAGCAGAGCCAACATCTCCTGTTGATACAGCTGGTAATTTTTCCTGCGAAATAGATTCAACAGCAAATGCAAGTTTACGTTTGCTTACAGCACCACCAGTACCTGTTACTACCACTTCACTCAAAGCTTTGTTATCCAGCTCAAGTGAAACGTCGGCTTTTGATCCGGTAACAGTTACAGTTTTTGAAACATAACCAACATAGGATACCACGATAACACTTTTTCCCGCTGGTAATTTTAAAGAAAAAGAGCCATCAGAACCAGTAGTAGTTGCTGTGCCGCCTTTTGCCGATACAGTTGCTCCGGAAATTGGGATGCCTGTAGCATCGCTTACTTTTCCAGTAATGGGGGTTTGTGCAAAAACACAAACTGTGCTCAGCATTAATATGCTAAACAGCAGAAGAGTTAATTTTCTCATTAGTTGTTTTTAGAAGTTAAATTGTTAAATTTCTATTAATTGTTTTGGATGGCTCTGCAATATGGGCAAAATAATTTAAAAAATGCTGCATGGGTTAAAAAAATGTGTATAAGATACGCATTGGTTATTTATTAAATTTAATTGAAAAATATGCTTCGTTGCTGCTTATACGTTACTTTAAGTATCTTGCAATCAAATGAATTAACTATGGCTGCCGCAATTAAAGAAATAAAAAAAGTAACTACCAACACCCTGCAAAAAATGAAGGCCGCCGGAGAAAAAATTGCAATGATAACTGCATACGACTTTTCTTTTGCAACTATTTTTGATGCAGCGGGTATTGATATTATTTTAGTAGGCGACAGTGCCAGTAATGTCATGGCTGGTCATGTTACCACGTTGCCCATTACACTGGATCAGATGATTTATCATGCACAAAGCGTAGTAAGGGCAAGAGAAAGAAGCCTGATAGTTTGCGATATCCCTTTCGGTTATTATCAGTCCAACTCAGATATTGCTTTAGCATCTGCCATAAGAATAATGAAGGAAAGCGGTGCCAACACTGTAAAATTAGAAGGTGGCGAAGAGGTGCTGGATTCTGTAAAAAAAATTGTAAGTGCAGGCATTCCGGTTATGGGGCATTTAGGTTTAACGCCCCAGTCAATTAATAAATTTGGCACTTATGTGGTAAGGGCAACCGAAGAACAGGAAGCCAATAAATTAAGAAAAGATGCTTTGCTTTTACAGGAAGCCGGATGTTTTGGTATTGTGCTGGAAAAAATTCCGGCGGCATTGGCAAAAGAAGTTACTGAAAGTTTAACCATACCAACTATTGGAATTGGTGCAGGTGGTGATTGCGATGGTCAGGTTTTGGTAATGCATGATATGCTGGGTATTAATACCGAATTTAAACCACGTTTTTTGCGCCAGTATTTAAATTTAAGTGAGCAAATTACAGGCGCTGTTCAGCAATACATTACCGATATAAAGAGCAAAGACTTTCCTAATGAAAATGAGCAGTATTAAAAAGACAACTGACCATAGACAACAGACTGCAAAAGTGTCTATTATCTGCTGTGTTTTGCAGGTTGTCTGTCATCTAACCTTACTACATTTGCAAAACAAATAAAAGCACATGAAATTTCTTACTCAATTAAAAATTCAAAAAAACAATAACGGCGTTTCAACAGGTTTGCTTTGGCCAAAAGCTAAAGGCGAAAAAATAAATTCTTTCTCTCCTGTTGATGGTAAACTGATTGCTGCCGTTACCGGCGCCGATAAAAATAATTACGATTCTGTAATTGCAAAAGCACAAACGGCATTTGCAGTATGGCGGCAATGGCCTGCGCCAAAGCGTGGCGAAATAGTGAGGCAGGTGGGTGAAGAATTAAGAAAAAATAAACAGCCGCTGGGAGAATTGGTAAGTTATGAAATGGGGAAAAGCTTACAGGAAGGCTTAGGCGAAGTACAGGAAATGATTGATATCTGCGATTTTGCAGTGGGCTTATCAAGACAACTGCATGGCTTAACCATGCACAGCGAAAGGCCGGGACACAGAATGTATGAACAATATCACCCTTTAGGAATTGTTGGTGTAATATCTGCTTTTAATTTTCCGGTAGCGGTGTGGAGCTGGAATGCAGCTTTGGCATGGGTTTGCGGCGATGTATGCGTTTGGAAGCCCAGCGAAAAAACGCCACTGTGTTCCATCGCCTGTCAAAATATAATTCAATCGGTATTTAAAAAAAATAATGTACCCGAAGGCGTTAGTAATATTATTATTGGCGGCCGCAATGTGGGAGAATGGATGAGTAACGACCCAAGAATGCCGCTGGTTTCTGCAACGGGCAGCACAAGAATGGGCAAGGCAGTAGGTAAGGCTGTTGGCGAAAGATTAGGAAGAAGTTTGCTGGAACTTGGAGGTAACAATGCCATCATCATTACTAAAAATGCAGATTTGGATATGGCATTAATTGGTGCTGCATTTGGTGCAGTAGGCACCGCAGGGCAAAGATGCACTTCTACCCGAAGATTAATTATACATGAGTCGGTTTATAATAAATTTAAAGAAAAATTAGTACATGCATACGGCCAATTAAAAATTGGTAATCCGCTTAACGAAAAAAATCATGTGGGGCCGTTGATTGATAAAGATGCGGTAAAAATGTATTTGGATGCCATTGAAAAATGTAAAGCAGAAGGTGGAAAATTTATTGTAGAAGGAGGTGTAATAAAAGGTAAAGGATTTGAAAGCGGTTGCTATGTTCAACCTTGTATTGCAGAAGCAAAAAATCAATTTTCTATTGTACAGCACGAAACCTTTGCCCCCATTTTGTATTTAATGAAGTATAAAACGCTGGATGAAGCCATTGCTATGCAAAATGGCGTACCGCAGGGTTTATCAAGCGCAATAATGACCAATAACTTAAGAGAAGCTGAAGCGTTTCTTTCTCAGGCCGGCAGCGATTGCGGAATTGCTAACGTAAATATTGGAACAAGCGGTGCAGAAATTGGTGGTGCATTTGGTGGCGAAAAAGAAACCGGTGGTGGAAGAGAAAGTGGCAGCGATGCATGGAAAGTTTATATGAGAAGACAAACCAATACTATTAATTACACTGATAAATTGCCTTTGGCACAGGGTATAAAATTTGATTTATAGTTAAATTACAGCAGCCATTGTTTTATTTTCTATATTTATATTGATTTTTTTAGACACATTACCAGCATGCCCCAAAGCTTATGTATGAAATATACTTTTAAAAAAGTATTTGCAGTAATACTGCTGCTTTTTGTAATGCAGTTTTCGGCTGCTCAAACTAAATTCGGTGTAACCGCTGGCGTGGGTAAAACTTCTCTTTACAAATTTCCTTTTTCGCCGGAAGATTATAACCGTTATTCGCCTGCAACAGGCTGGTGGGCCGGCCTAACTGCCGATGTGCCACTTTCAAAAAACGGTATTAATTTATTTGGAACAGTATTGTATAACCAAAAAGGTTATAAATATTCAATGAAAAAAGAAACAGGCGCCAATAATACTATTAAAGATTCGGGCTTTGTACAAAGTGTAAACTATGCCGATATTAATATTAACCTGCGTAAAAGATTTGTATTTAATGAAACCAATAGTTTTTTTGCAGGTACCGGGCCGGTACTTAGTTTTTTTACTGGCGGTAAAGAAAAAATTGCAGTAAATTATTTTGGCACGGCGCTACCACCGGTAAATAATTCAAACAGCAAACTTGTAAAAGGCAATGAGCCGGGAAAATATAAACCCACATTTTTTAGCTGGAGTTTTGCAGCAGGTTTTGAAATAAATAACTTTTCCATCTTTATAAATGCATGCATACCGCTAACTGATTATTACCAGGATGCACAAAATGGAGTAAAGCATAAAGTGAAATCGGTTGGTATTAACGTTGGTTATGCATTATTTGGCCATGTTAAAAAAGAATTTAAAAAAGAGAAAAAGAGAAAAAAGAGAAAAAGAGAAAGAAAAAGAGAAAATCGTTTATATACCTGTTGTTATCGACAGCCTTGGCGATGATGATGGTGATGGAATAGTAAATGTTAATGATAAATGCCCGGGCCATAAAGGCACGTTAAAATATTTTGGCTGCCCGGTACCCGACACAGATGGTGATGGAATAAATGATGATGATGATAAATGTATAACTGTTGCAGGTATTGCAGCAAACAATGGTTGTCCGTCTTATCCTGATACTGTTAAACCAATTAAAAAAGATACTGCCTGTTACACAATATATTTTGAACCCGGCAAGAGTATTTTGCGGTCGGAAGGTTACAACACCCTGGCAATTGTAATAAAGTTGTTAAAAGAAAATCCTAAACTGGTGGCAGTATTTACAGGGCATACAGATAATGTAGGAAGCGTGGATGCTAATTATAAACGTTCGCTTGGCAGGGCAAGTGTTTGTGCCGATCATGTAGCAAGTTATTACATAAGTAAAGACCGTTTATCAATAGTTTCGGCAGGTAATAAAAAGCCTGCGGCAGATTTAAACGACCCTATGCTGCAATGGAAAAACAGAAGGGTTGAAGTTTGCATATTTGAAAACAAATAATGATGTAACAGCCCACTGCTACCATTTAACATACAAATAGCAAGCTGTTTAATTTTCTTTATTAACTTTGAAAAAAAGTAAAAAAGTATATGAATAAAACTCTAATTGTATTTTTAATTTGCACCCATATTTTTAACCAAAGCCAGGCCCAAAAAGAAACCACTCCCAATGGCTGGCACCTTATGGATAAAGAAACCGACGGTTATAATGGTGTTAGTGCCGCAAAAGCTTACAATTTTTTAACCTCTAAAAAACTTAAAAGTAAAACAGTTGTTGTTGCAGTAATCGATAGTGGTATTGATACATTACACGAAGATTTAAAACCTGTTTTGTGGACCAACCCAAAAGAAATACCCGGTAATGGAATTGATGACGACCGTAATGGTTACATTGATGATGTACATGGCTGGAATTTTTTAGGAGGTAAGGATGGCCGTAATGTTGGTGAAGACAGTTATGAAGCTGCAAGGGTCTATCATGGATTTAAAGCTAAATACGAAGGAAAAGAAAAAGAAGACATTGACCCGAAAGATATTGCTGAATTTGAAAGCTGGAAAAAAGCAAAAGCAAAAATATTGGGCGAAGGCGATAATGAGCCCGGTATTGATCTTGTGGTGTTAAAAAGAATGTTATCCAGTACACAAAAAAGCGACAGCATATTAAAAGTTGCCCTGGCAAAAGAAGTATATACAGGTAACGAATTAAATGCTTTTATACCTGCCGATGCCGTACAAAAAACATCAAAAAACGCATTATTGGGTTTAATGAAAGCCAATAACCAGTTAGACGCTACCAATAAAGAATTTGTAGAAGGCTTTTCAGAATTTGTTGCAGTGGAGGATAAAAAAGATGTATCTAAAAATACACCGCCAAAAAATTACAGGCAGGAAATAGTTGGTGATGATGAAGCCAATTTGAATGACAGAAATTATGGCAACAACGATCTGATGGCAAGCACACCCATGCACGGCACACATTGCAGCGGTATAATTGCAGCAGCACGTAATAATGGTAAAGGCATGGATGGTATTGCAGATAATGTACGCATTATGATGTTACGTGCAGTACCCGACGGAGATGAGCATGATAAAGATATTGCAAATGCCATTCGCTATGCAGTTGATAACGGTGCGTTAATTATAAGTATGAGTTTTGGAAAAGATTTCAGTCCGCAAAAGCAATGGGTGGATGATGCCTTCCGCTATGCCGAAAGTAAAAACGTTTTATTGGTGCATGCAGCCGGTAATGATGCAAAAGATGTGGATACGGAAGATAATTTTCCCAGCCCGGTTTATATTAATGGAAAAGGCAGGGCCAGCAATGTAATAACTGTTGGTGCAAGCGGCGATACTAAAAATGGTGGACTTACTGCATCGTTCAGTAACTATGGAAAAAAAGAAGTGGATGTTTTTTCTCCGGGTGTAAGAATTTACTCTACGCTGCCTGGTGGTAACACTTACGGTAATTTACAGGGTACCAGTATGGCCTGTCCGCTGGTAGCTGGTATTGCGGCATTAACGTTGGAGTACTTCCCCACTCTTTCGGCAAAGCAATTAAAATTTGTTATAGAAAAATCTGCCAAGCTGCCCGATTATAAAGTAAACAAACCTGGCAGCGATGAAATGGTAAACCTAAGCGATATAAGTAAAACAGGCGGAATAGTAAATGCATACGAAGCATTAAAATTAGCTGCCACTTTAAAAGGTGAAAGAAAAACCCCCAAAGTTGTTTTGCCAAAACCTAAAATGATAAAAACTAAAAAAGGATAAAATTTTAAAAACTTCCGAAGCAATTAAACTTCGGAAGTTTTTTTATGAGCTGTTTATACATGGTATTTTTTAGATGGTTTAAAATATTATTTCTGCAAACTATATTTAAATGCAAAATCTCTTAACCCATATAAAAAATTATTCCTCCATCAGCATCGAAGCACAAAATGCATTGAAAGAATGTTTTGAAAAAATATCATACCCGAAAAATAACTATTTATTAAATCAGGGAAAGGTATGCAGGCATTTATATTTTTTAGAAAAGGGAGCACTAAGGGGGTTTTATAACCTTGATGGAAAAGAAATAACACACTGGTTTGGTTTTGAAAATGATTTTGTTACTTCCTTTCACAGTTTTATTACCGGCGAAGCGGCGGTAGAAAATATCCAATTTATGGAAGGAAGTATTTTATGGGTGATCTCAAAAGAAAATTTAACTGAGTTGTTTAATAAGTATCACGAAATAGAAAGATTAGTAAGAATTGTTTATGAAAAATATTATATAAGGCTGGAAGAAAGGTTTGTAAATGCACATTTTAAAACTGCCAGTGAGCGTTACGAAAATTTATTGCTGCATACACCGCATATTGCAGAAAGAGTACCCCTGGGTTTTATAGCCTCTTATCTTGGCATTAGCCAGGAAACATTGAGCAGGATACGCAGTAAGTTTTAACATTTGCATTGCTGCTTTTTGATAAATGTCAAAAGTTTAAGGCATGCATACCAATAGTTTTGTTCTATAAAAAATAATTATGGAACAAAAACACATTCAACCGCCTTCTGCTGCTTTTATTGCTGCTTCGTGGCTTGCATTATTTATTGGCGCTATTGCTTTTATTATTGGGCTTTGGAATGCCAATATGCAATTGAATGAAAAAGGGTATTATTTTACTGTATTAATGTTTGGTCTTTTTGCCTCCATCTCTGTGCAAAAAGCAGTTCGTGACCAGCTTGAAGGTATACCCGTAACCAACCTCTATTATGGTATTGCCTGGTTTGCCACACTGTTGTCAATTGTATTACTTACCGTGGGCTTATGGAATGCCGAACTGGAAAAAAGTGAAAAAGGATTTTATGCTATGGCTTTTGTTTTAAGCTTATTTGCAGCAGTTGCCGTGCAAAAAAATACCAGGGATGTTAGAGCATCAAAAGCAAACGAGCCGTTTTAATTATTTGTATTTACAAAACTGGTAATAATAATAAAAGGCTGTTTCATTTTTTTTGCAACAGCCCTTTTACTTTTAGTATTAGACCTTAATCCCAAAAAATTATTCATCAAAATATTCTGTGCCATCGGCACTTACATAACCCATTTTACCGGCAGCAGTTTTTACCAGTAAAAAATTTCCGACTCTTACAGATCTTACTTCAGTGTATTTAGGGCTTATAATTTTATTATCTAAAAAATAATATCCTTTTGTTTTATCATTGCCTGTTAAAACAAAACCACGGCCATCATCATACATAATATCTGCAAGGCTTGCATTAATTACATCTTTATTATTTAAATTTTTTAAAGTACTCATGCCATCTTTTGTTTCAATAAAATTAAAAGTTCCTTCGCCGAATTTTACATATGCCAGTTTATTTTTTTCTACAGGAATAAACATGCTGCCATTGCCGGTGTACATGCCATACAAACAATTTTTTAAAGCCTGCTGGTAAGTGGTGCCGTTAATTTCTGCGTTTTTATCGAATCAAATTCAAATGGCACCAGCACGTCAAAAGTATTATTGATTACACCATATTTATTATTCTTCATACCAATGTAATAAGTAGTAACATCGGCAGGTAATTGATAATCATCTACCAGTTTACCGCCTGCAGTATGCTTTTCTTAATTATCAAAATAGCCATACATAAATGATTTAGTGCTGTAAAATTTAAAAGTTATTACCAATTTACCCTGTGCGTTTATTTTATATAGCCATACAGTTTTCCTTTTTTTACAACAGCTGATCCTGCTGCAAACCAAGTGTTGTATGTAACTCTAAACAACATTCTGCAAACATTTAAGCACACATGACTTTGCCGACATGACCCATCGATATTTTTAGCATCTCTATCGCAATCGGGACATGGCCCACAAAACCCAATCACTAAGCCAATCACCAAAGCCGTCGGGACAAAGAGCTAAAAATACCAACGCACTGCTCACCCACCCTGGCTCAATAATATCTATAAAAGCTACCTTACATATAGCAAAATACCGCCACCAATAGCCTACAGTCTTTTTAATGACCTTTAAATATTTTCATAAAAAAAATCCATTTATCGTCGTTCAGGCACAAATATCTGCTGTTCATGCCCAAACTGCTTTTTTTACATAAGGTTTTTAATAGAGCTGCGTTGTAACAAAGTAAATCCAAATACTATGAAAGGCAGGCCGCAGCCAAGCTCCTCAGCAGCAGCTTCTGTTTTTGTCTTTCAGTAAAATTTAAGGTTATAGTTTAATGTAATGAGGTAATTCATATTGCATAACCAATGTATTCAATATCCTAAACAAAAAATTATGTGTCAATCATTTTTATTAAAAAGCAGTGCAGCCCAACCAGATTATGTGGTAGGCCGCTCAATGGAATTTGCACCAATAAATATACTCGGGCATTTAGTTTCGCCGTGGTATGTATGTAAAGTACCACAACAAAGTTTTTTCACTTGTTATTTTTCTCAAAAAACGATTGTTAACGAACCAATAGGCTGGACTTGGAAAAACGACTACAGCTTTATT
This sequence comes from uncultured Chitinophagaceae bacterium, assembly GCA_963741535.1. GTDB lineage: Bacteria > Bacteroidota > Bacteroidia > Chitinophagales > Chitinophagaceae > Ferruginibacter. Next base: position 62,617 of record CAVUIP010000017.1, on the reverse strand, counting down.
GGTATTACTTCAGTTGATAATACAATTCGTGAAGCAATAAATAAGGAGCTGCATATTTATGGAACATTTACTACAGAAGGCATAAACGAAAAAGGCCTATCAGCCAGCATGTTGGTTTACGATATCAATATGACTTGGGCAACGCAGAAAAAAGGCGGACGGGATATTTTTTACCTCATGTTTATTGACTGGGTTTTAGGTTGCTGTGCAACGGTACAGGATGTAAAAGATGCTTTTACTCAAACTAAAGACGCAGGTGCAATTAATTTGTTTGGCTTGAGTGGTGAGACCGGCAATACATTTAATGACCCTTTTCATTTCATTATTCATGATGCAACAGGAAATTGTGTAATAGTGGAAGTAGATAATAAAGAAGCAAAATTGTACGACCAAAATTATTGGAATCAACACAGCCTTGACTTATTTGCTCAAGCACTTGGCGGCTCTCTTTACGGGCAAATGACTAATGCACCAAGTATTGAATGGCATTTCAATAACCTTCGCCAATACTTATATTTAAACCCACACGATACTACACCTGCCGAAGGTAATAAGGCTATGAAGCAATTTAGCCACGGCTCTGGCATGGTAGGTTTGCCGGGAGATTATACCTCACCAAGCCGTTTTGTTAAGCTATCTAATTTTTTAAGATATGCTTCACAGCCAAAAAATTTGAATGCTGCTATAATATTAGCCAACCATATACTTAATGCCAGCACCATAATTAATGGGCTGGTAGTTGAAGCCACAAAAGGAAATTATAAAGAAGATATAACAGAATGGGTAACCATAAAACAGCTTAGCGGCAGCCCAGTTATGTATTGCCGAACCTACAATGCTCCTGTAATAGGGGCTATGTATGAAAAATTTGATTTTTTAAACTTTCCAACTGAAATAAATTATAAAGAACTTATTAATGAATAAAATACAAACAACCAATATCATGAAACAAAAATCAATTCTTCCTTTATTATTTATCTGTTTTTTATTAAGCAGTGGACTTATTAATGCCCAAACCCCTAATGGCTTTGTTGGCGTAGGTACTACCGACCCTAAAGCAAAACTACAGGTAACAAGCGACACCAGCGGAGTATTAATTCCTAAATATGCAACCCTGGCTCTTGTAAACAGTATGTGTTTGCCAAAGCTAAACGCAACCAACCATACCGGGCTGCAAGTATTTGTGGATGAAGCTATAAACAGAGGGCTTTGGTATTATAATGGTAGCAAGTTTGTGAAAATAGGCCCAAAAATTGAGCTTAAAGCAACCCTATTGTCCAACACTACTTATACCGCTTCTTCACCAATATATGCCCCAACAAATTTGATTTTTGATAGTGTAAGAACTGCACCAACTTATGGTACTTATGTCCCATTTGAATACAGAACAAATATTCCAGGGTTGTATATGATAACTGTGCATACTGTAACAAGCGAATTCTTTTTGGCAAATCGAACTTTCTCTCCTTTTATACGAATACAAGAAACCTCGTTTCCAGAATATAAGTATTTTTATGGAACATATGTGTATAACACTATTTTTCCAACTAATCAAGGCAGAGGTGAAGTTACTGCAACAGTGTTTCTTAATGCAAATGCAAGAATCAGAATTTTTGGCGCTTATACAGTAAATACCACATCTGGTTTTGAATTAACTACTGAATCAGATTTTACAATTGTTAAATTAGATTAAAGTAACCAACTAATATGCAAAAAATAATATTAACAACCGTTCTTGCATTGCTGCAATATTTAGTGATTGCACAGGCAGGTACTTTTTACAATAATGGCAGCATACTGCAAATAAACAGCGGTGCCGTAATACAGGTAAATGGCGATTTTGTAAATGCTGTTACAAGCAACTGTGTTAACGATGGAAATTTAACCGTTAAAGGCAATTTTACTAATCATCAAAATATAAGTTTGCCTTATAACGGTATGGTAAAATTTAATGGAACTGCCAGGCAAACAGTTTTTGGTACACAGCCTTTTTTGGCAAAAAATGTAGAAATTAATAATGCAAAAGGTGTAGAAATTAATACCACCTTAAAAATAGATGGGGAATGTAATTTTATTGCTGGTATTATAAGTGCAAATGCCAACACAGCTCCACTGTTATTTACCAGTAATGGCACAGTAAGCACTACTAATGCACCAAATAATGGCAGCCATATTAAGGGGTATGTAATAAAAGAAGGTACAGGTTCTTTTACCTATCCGGTAGGCGACAGTATTCGTTATCAGCCAGTACAGGTAAACCTGACAACTAATACCACTGGCTTGCAGGTTAAATATGATACCATAGATGCAGGCACTGTTGCATTTACAACAAACGGCACCGACCCTATACCATTAATTGCCTACAATAAATTGGAGAATTGGAACTTTTCTGCACTTGGTACTGCAAATGGTGCAGTAACTATATTTTGGGATAACTATAAAAACGCTGGTATAGTTAATGTGAGTGATTTAAAAGTGGCTCATTTGTATAACAGCGAATGGCTTAATGAAGGAACAAGCGGCACTGGTACTGCCAGTGCAGGAGCTGTAACAAGCAATAGTATAAGCAACTGGGGTGCATTTACTTTGGGCAGTATTGTAAATAGTACGTTACCCCTGCGCCTGTTATCCTTCACAGGCAGCAAACAAACCAACTACAACCAACTGCAATGGAAAACCGCCGATGAAACCAATACCAAAGAGTTTGTATTGGAAAGAAGTACCGATGGCAGAAGTTTCAGCAGCTTTGCAACTGTAGCAGCAAGAGGAAACGGCAATGGCGTTTACAGTTATACTGATAATGCACAACTGAGCGGTAAGGTTTATTACCGATTAAAAATGGTTGATAGCGATGGTAGGTTTACTTACAGCAATATAATCGTACTAAGCAATCAAAACAATACAACAGTAACGGTTTACCCCAACCCGGTTACAGATAAAGCCACTTTGCAGGTTGGTGATAATAAGTTAATCAACACATTTGCCAAATTAACAGACATGAGCGGCAGGTTGGTAAGCACCATACTCATTAAAAACAATTTTGAGATTATTGAAATGGGCAAACTGCCGTCGGGCATTTATATGCTGCAACTGGCAGATGGTACGGTGCAAAAAATAGTGAAGGAATAAAGTTCTAGGATTAAGTTATATATTTCATTTTTATAACTCAAAATATGCGTATATTTGAGGTATAAAACTACTTGTTATAACTCATGCAATGGATTTGGCAACAAAATAACTGGCCCCGTTTTAAGTACGATGCCCTGGCATTACTGCCATTGGAAAATGAGTTTTATAAAAATGCAGGCATCATTAAAGGCAGCATCAGCCATTTAGAAAAAACCGGTGCAGAGCAGCTTAAAATAGAATTGCTTACACAGGAAGCAGTATCCACTTCAAGCATTGAAGGCGAAATTTTAAAACGGGAATCGGTGCAAAGCTCTGTAAGGAAACATTTTGGTTTAAAAACCGATAACAGAAAAGTACAGGCAAATGAAGCAGGCATAGCCGAAATGATGGTGGATGTGTATTTAAACTTTGATACCCCATTAAGCCACGATACCCTTTTTTTATGGCATAAAATGCTTACCAATGGAAGAAGGGATTTGGAAGTGATTGGAAATTACCGGCAGCATACCGAACCCATGCAGATAATTTCAGGAAACCTGAGGGCACCCAAATTGTTTTATGAAGCACCGCCATCAAAACAGGTGCCCGGCGAAATGGAGCAATTTATTAAATGGTATAATGTACAAATTGCTGCTGCAAACGGTTTGCCTGTGTTAATTTTTGCAGGTATGGTACATTTGTATTTTGAAGTTATTCATCCCTTTGAGGATGGTAATGGAAGAATAGGCAGGGCATTGGTGGAAAAAGCCATTTCGCAAAAACTAAAAGCCCCGGCACTTAACTCTTTTGCCAAAATAATTGAAGGAAACAAAAAAGAATATTACGCTGCATTACAATCCTGCAATCATAATTTAACTATTGATGGCTGGTTGCTTTTTTTCTATAAAACAATACTTGCATCTCAGCAATACAGCATTAACCTGGTTAGCTTTTTGGTTGCCAAATCAAAATTTTTTAATAAATACAATAACGTATTAAACGAAAGGCAGGAGAAAGTTTTGCTCAGGGTATTTGAAGAAGGGCTGGAAGGCTTTAAAGGAGGGTTGAGTGCAGCAAATTATAAAACCATTGCCAATGCATCTCCGGCTACCGCCACAAGAGATTTACAGCAACTGGTAAATATAAAAGCACTTAAAAGAACAGGCGAACTTAAGCATACCCGATATTTTTTAACTTTGGATGATGTATAAAAAGCAAATTATAGTTTTATTACTCATTATATTTTTCACACTGCATGGCAATGCACAACCATCCTTGCCCGACAGCTTGCAAAAAGCAATTGATACGGCAAAAACAAAAACCAGTCTTGCATACGCTTACAGAGAAGCAGGCCAGTTTTATTACAGTTTCTATAATATGGAGGGCTATAATAAAGCAGCAATACTTTTTGAAAAAGGACGGGCTGCTGCCAGCCAAACCGGCGACAGCCTGTTGATTGCTATTGCTTATTTATCACTTGCACAAGTATATGATGCTATTGGCGAAGATAAACTGCCCAAAGCACTTGAGTATTATAGCATACACCAACAAGCTGCAATAAAAGAAAATGATACCGCCGTTATTATACGAACGTTTATAAACATTGCAAGTGTGCAAAGCAGGCTTGGGGAGAAGGAAGCTGCTAAAAACAGCCTGAACAAACTAACCTTACTTGCAGAAAAATATAATCAAATTAAAATCCTCAATAAGAGTTACGTATTTGCGGCCTATATAAGCAGTCAGCTAAATGATGTTAATTTATGCAGGGGCTACTTTAATAAAATAAACACCAGTAACGATACCATAACCAACGGCAGCCTTGCTTACCGTAAATTTTACTTTTTAACCAAATTCTATTTGCTGGGTAAAGAAAATAAATTTAATGATGCCATTGCGGCCGGTGAAGATGCGTTGAAGGAAGTAAACAATATATCTGACTCTACTCATATTTATGGATTGATTGGTACCTATGCCAGTAACGCAGGTAACTATAAAAAAGCCTATTACTACCGGGAAGGAGAAATGATTTTGTACAGCCGGATGATAAGTGCAAAATCATTTAGTGATGCCAGCAACACATTACTGCAATCAGAATTAAGATTAAAAGAAGAAAATGCAAAGCTGTTTTTACAAAAAGAGCAAACACAAAAAAGGTTAAACAGGTGGCTTATCGCAGGGTTATTGGTTATTAGTGCAGGGCTGTTTTATATTTTTTACTTAGCAACACAACGGCGAAACAAAAATACTGCACTATCTAAACAGGTGGAAGAAAATAAATTATTGTTACAGGAAGTACACCACCGGGTAAAAAATAATTTGCAGATAGTAAGCAGTTTTATGCTGCTGCAGCAAATGAAAAAAAATGTGGATAGTGATGAGTTGATAAAACAACTACAAAGCAAAATACAAGCACTGGCTTTAATACACCAGCAACTGCACCAGCAAAACAGTTTTGCAACTATTGAGCTGCAGCCATATTTTGAGCAATTGGTAACAGACACACTGGCCATACATACAGATGTAAATACACAAGTGAAGTATTCCATTAATGCATACAACACCTCTTTAAATTTAGATACATTAACACCGTTGGCATTAATAACTACCGAACTGCTGTTAAACAGCATTAAGTACGTCGCTGCAAATCAGGCCTGCACCATAACCATTAAAGCTGTGCAGAATAATGACAACATTTTATTTACTTATGCTGATAATGGTCCCGGCTTGCCAACAGAAATAGATTTTGAAACTGCAACATCAACCGGTTTAAGATTGGTAAAACGGCTTGCTAAACAAATAAAAGCAACAGCAACAATTGATAAAAACAGCGTTGGTTTATCCTTTCTTTTAGAAATTCCTTGCTGATATTTCAAAAATTTTTGATTTTTATTGGATTGTGTTTAACTTACACTTTTCAATAATTTATGCAAATACTTATTGCCGAAGATGAAGCCATTATTGCCGAAAGCCTGTACCAGGTACTTTTGGAATTAGGTCATCAGCCTTTGGAACCTGCCTGCAACCATACAGAGGCAGTAGAAATTTTGCAGACAGCATCACCCGGTTTAGCCATTGTTGATATTCATATTGGCGAACATTTCAGTGGTTTTAAAGTAGCGGCAGCATTAAACAAAACCAATACACCCTTTATTTTTCTAACTGCCCTGTACGATAAGGAAACAATTGACAGGGCAAAAGAATTTAATCCTGCTGCTTATTTGGTAAAACCGTTTAATAAAGAAAATTTATTTGCCACTATTGAACTGGCAGCAAACCAGCAACAGCATAAGAAAAGCACCAGTGAAAAAGAAATAACTCCAGTATTTTTTAAAGACGGCACTAAAACAGTTTCTATTGTTCCAACAGAAATAATATATATAAAAATTGATGGGAAGTATGCGTACCTGTTCCTTCAACAAAGGAAGAAATATACTTTACGGATTTCGCTGAATGACTTACTGGCTCAATTAAATTTTCCTTCAATCATACAGGTTCATAAATCCTTTGCAGTAAATATTCATTGTATCACCCAGATAAAGTATGCCGAAATATTTGCTGAAGATATTATTATTCCTTTGGGACGTTCTTACCGTGATGTTTTGTTAAGTAAGATTTCTCTTTGATATTGGAATCATTACAAAGGCAATAAGTTTAACAACCAACGCCACAAGGCAAGCACATTGGCAGGCACATAAAACCCACTGCACAGAAGCAAACCTGCAAAGAGCTTGCCTTCTGCCCGGCTTGGCAACAGACTTTGGGTTGTTATACAGTTAAAAAGCAAGTATCTAGAGTAGCGGACTGACAGAAGGGCGAACTTACAACATAAACTAATAAGCCGTTTTAATAGCAATAGTTTTATCAGGGTTTGCCCAGCCCTTAAATTACCCTGGCGGTAAGGTACAGGCGATGGATTGTATTGTTACGCAAAAAACCGGAATTGTAAATAAAAAAATGTTGTACTTACAAAGTTGGTTTAATGGTTTGGTTATTCTTCGCCAAACCATTCATTATGCTGCTCCTGCACCCTTATAAAAGTTGTACGCTTGGTTAATTCTTTTAAGTAAGATGCGCCAACATAAGTACAGGTAGAACGCAGGCCACCCAATATATCCATTATAGTTTCAGTAACCGGCCCACGAAAAGGCATCTTAATAGTTTTACCTTCTGATGCCCGGTATTCCGCCACGCCACCTGCATATTTATTCATGGCTGTTTCACTGCTCATGCCATAAAATAATTTAAATTTTTTGCCACTTTCTTCTACTAATTCGCCACCACTTTCGGTATGGCCGGCAAGCATGCCCCCCAGCATAACAAAATCGGCACCGCCACCAAATGCTTTTGAAATATCTCCCGGCACTTTACAACCACCATCCGAAATAATTTGTCCGCCAAGGCCATGCGCTGCATCGGCACATTCAATTATGGCAGACAACTGCGGATAACCCACACCGGTTTTAACTCTTGTTGTACAAACAGAACCCGGGCCAATACCTACTTTAATGATATCGGCACCGGCCAATAATAATTCTTCCACCATTTCGCCTGTAACAACGTTACCGGCAATTATTATTTTTTCAGAAAAATTTTCTCTTGTCTTTTTTACAAAGTCAACAAATTTTTCGGAGTAACCATTGGCCACATCAATACAAATAAAACGAAGGGATGGGCATGCGGTAATAATTTGCTGTAGTTTTTCAGCATCAGCTTTAGTGGAGCCGGTACTTAAGCAGATATGATTGGTTATATCGGCAGATGATGATTGAATAAATTTTTTCCACTCCTCAACAGTATAATGTTTATGTACGGCTGTAATTAATTGATGCCCTGCCAAAACACCAGCCATTTCAAAAGTGCCTACTGTATCCATGTTTGCGGCAATAATGGGTACGCCTTCCCAATCATTATTACTATGGCGAAAATGAAATTTTCTTAACAGCGAAACTTCTGCCCTTGATTTTAGTGTAGAACGTTTGGGGCGGATCATTACGTCCTTAAAGCCCAGTTTGATATCGTTTTCTATACGCATACGAGAAAATTATTTATATGAAAGTTAGTTAAAACATTATTAAGTGACTGGCAAATTTAATTAAATCTTTTCCTGTTATGCAATCGTAATTTTTTTTGCATCTTAAGTAAACAACCTGATAACTAACTATTATGAAACCTGCATTGACTAAATCATTCGCCTTACTAAGTTTTTTGTTTTTAATTACTACCTTTTTACTGTACCGAATGGGGAAATTTGATATTTATTTACCAGCCAGCCAAACCGATTTACAACCCAGCCATAACGGAGGAAAAGTAAATTATAAAAAAAAGGATTCCGTAATATTAAAAGTAGATTCTGCTCAAATGCAACTACTGTCGTCGTCAAAATCCATGGTAGTAACAGACAGAAAATTTATATTTTTTGATACTGTTAAGAATAAATCAAAGTTCAAACCCATTCCAGTAAAATCTCCAGTTTTTATGAGCAGCTCCAAATCGGGACATATTATTCCAGCATCAACAATTTATTTTAATCCCGACAGTATCAAATACGATAAAAAAAAGATTTCTAAGAAAAAAAATTAAGCACTATGAATCTCCTTAACTCCATAATTGCCACAGGAGCAAGTTTATTTTTTTTGGCTTTAGTTTTTATACCAATGGAAAAAGCATTTCCTGCAAAGCCAGATCAAAAAATATTTCGTAAAAACTGGATTTTAGACTTGTGTTATTTTTTGGGGCAGTACTTGCTTTGGAGCGGATTAGTTTTATGGCTATTAACCTATTTTAATTTTTATCTGCAAAATATTGTTCCTGCAGGCTTTAGTTTAATTATAAAAAAACAACCTGTGTGGTTACAGGCTATCGAAATGCTTTTTATGAGCGATTTAATCATTTACTGGGGACACAGACTTCAGCATAAAGTTGATTTTTTATGGCGGTTCCATAAAGTGCATCACAGCACCGGGCATTTAGACTGGCTGGCTGCACACCGGGAGCATCCGCTTGATTCTATCTATACCATCGGCCTCATCAATCTTCCCGCTTTTATTATGGGCTTTCAATTAGAAACTCTGGCAGTTGTTGTAGCTTTTAGAGGAATTTGGGCAATTTATATTCATTCTAATGTAAGGTTATCAATTGGCCCTTTAAAATTATTAATTGGTTCGCCGGAATTACACCACTGGCACCACGACATTGAAAGAGATGCTGGAAATTATGCTAACATTTCTCCATTAATGGATAAATTATTTGGCACTTACACCTGCCCGCCGCAAGAGCCTGACAACTTTGGTATTAAAGAAAAATTTCCTGAAAATTATTTAGGGCAAATATTGAAACCCATGTTACCCAATACTCTTTGGAAAAAATTTACAAACAGCAAAAAATAATTTTACCGCCTGTTAACCAATTTTAACAATTAATCTTTTCCACCTGCTGCAACGCTGGCACAATTTTTTACATCTTTGTACAAAACAAAACAGTTGTATAAAATTTTACCTGCTATTTTATTGTTTATTTCCTTTGCCGCAAAAGCACAGAAAATAGACAGTATTTATGTTAACCTTTATACCGACAGCCTTAAAAAAGGCACTTACAATTATATTAATGTAGATGGGCTTATGAGTAATGGAAAATATTGCCCGTTAGACAGCAGCAATATTTTATTTACAGCATCGGCAGGTAAATTTATTGGTAATTCTTTATTACTGGATAAAGATTTTACGCATGAAAAAGTTACCATAAAAGTGGTTTTAAAAACCAACCCCGCTTTAAACAAAGAATTTGTTTTATACATCAAGAAAAAACCCGATGATGAAAACTTAAAAACAACTGAACAGTTGTTGAATGATATGCAACCTCCCAAACCAAAGCGTAAAAAAGGTTAGGCAGAAAATCTGCTTAATCTCCTAAACGTAAAAATGCCCGGCTCTTCAAAAAAGATTTACCGGGCATTTTTAATTTTTTTCGGTGAGTCACCCCCGAAGGGTGACTCACCGAAAAAATTATGCAAACTTTTTAGCATCTTCTAAAAACTGTGCTAAACCGCTATCGGTTAAAGGATGTTTTAGTAACCCCAAAATAGAAACCAGCGGACAAGTGCAAACATCTGCACCGGCTTCGGCACATTTAATAATATGATTAGGGTTGCGGATTGATGCCGCTAAAATTTCTGTTTTATAACCTTGTATTGAAAATATCTGGCGTAACTGATGAATTAAATCCATACCATCCCAACCGGTATCATCTACCCTGCCAATAAATGGCGATACATAACTGGCACCTGCTTTTGCAGCCAGTATTGCCTGCCCTGCAGAAAATATTAATGTACAGTTAGTTCTTATGCCATTATCGGTAAACCATTTTATTGCTTTAATACCATCTTTAATCATCGGTACTTTTACAACAATGTTTGGATGAATAGCAGCTAATTTTTTCCCTTCTTCCACAATGCCATCAAAATCTGTAGAAATAACTTCGGCGCTAATATCGCCATCTACCATTTCGCAAATAGTTTTATAATGTGCCATTACAGCTTCGCTGCCTTTAATACCTTCTTTAGCCATTAAACTGGGGTTGGTAGTTACGCCATCTAAAATACCTAAATCGTTGGCTTCTTTAATTTGTGCAAGGTTGGCAGTGTCGATAAAAAATTTCATTGGAGCTTGTGTATATTAAGTGATTGTATAAATAAAAAATGGCAAGTTACTTACATCGCACCGCTCAACCATCTACCCTTGCTGCCTTCCGGCCCTGGGGGAGTTCAACAGGAGCTGGCCGTATAAGACTTGCCGCCGCAAATATACGGATACAGGTTGAAAGATTATGGTTGAAACTGGAAAAAATTAAAGAAGAAAAAATGTAATCACCATCAACCGTTCCCTGAAGGTGTTATTGCCTGTAATCTTTTTTATAATTTATGAGATGAAAATTGCCGGGGCAATAAATAAAGCCAGTAAAATAAGTGTAAGTTTTCAACTTGAAGTATAATTAAATTTTTGGTTTAAATGGAGATAATATAAACTTTAAATTTACACAAGTAATAATTTCCTCAACTCATCCACTCCTTCTGTTGCAGTTTTTTCTATTAAATGCAAATTGGGATAACTATTTACTGCAGGTATTTTTTTATCAATAATAAACTTAGGTAAAAATGCGGGTGCATAATGTAATAACGATGCTGCCGGATAAACCTGCAATGATGTTCCTACTACAACAAAATAATCACAGTCGTGTAATAAAGCCGCAGCTTTTTCCATCATGGGTACAGGTTCTTCAAACCAAACAATAAAAGGACGAAGTTGTGACCCATCAGATGCCAGATCTCCTACATTAATATCTCCTCTTATTTCATAAATAGTGTTTTCGTCAGCTACACTTCGCATTTTAAAAATTTCGCCATGCAAATGCAATACCCTGGTACTGCCGCCACGTTCGTGTAAATCATCAATGTTTTGGGTAATGATGGTAACATCAAAATCTTTTTCCAGTTCGGCTAAACCGATATGTGCAGCATTAGGTTTTGCAGCAGCCACATCTCTCCTTCTTTCGTTATAAAAATTTAAAACTAATTGCGGATCTTTTAAAAACCCACGTGGTGTAGCAACATCTTCTACATTATAACCCATCCATAATCCATCACTGTCTCTAAAAGTTTTTAACCCGCTTTCGGCACTTATACCTGCACCGGAAAGTACCACAATATGTTTTTTGTTCATTGGTCAAACTTACAAAATCTCTATTAAAAAAACATGACAAGCAATCATCATTTTATTTTTTTACAACAGAAAGAGACGTTGCAGCATTTACAATTTTTATAAATTCATCCCTGTATCCATCTGTATCTTTTCCTTTTGCATTTTTTGCCAACTCAATAACATCTTCATAAGAAGCATTTTGTTTGTAGGCTGAATTTCTCAACAGCATTCCAAAAGATGCCACTGCAGCAGAAAAACGAAAATTATTGGAAGTGTTTTCTAAATTGATATTCTCATCTGTTACAGGATGTACAATAAGTTTGCTTATATCGCCTTCGGGTTTTTTGTAACGCAATTTGATAGTAAGTATTTCGTTTGTAAAATTATTATTTACAGCAACAGCAGTTTGATATTTCAATTCATCTACTTTTGCAGTAAATTCATCCTTCGTTCCTGATGGAATAATTTCATACAAAGCTGTAACGGTATGCCCTGCCCCTAATTCCCCTGCATCTTTTTTATCATTGTTAAAATCTTCTTTTTGCAGCATCCTGTTTTCGTAGCCAATTAAACGGTATGCGGCAACTTTTGCCGGATTAAATTCAACCTGTATCTTAACATCTTTAGCAATAGTAAATAAAGTGCTGCCAAATTCTTTTACCAATACTTTTTTTGCTTCGTTGATGTTATCAATATATGAATGGTTGCCATTTCCTTTATCTGCCAGTTGCTGCATTTTATTATCTTTATAATTACCCATACCAAAACCAAGTACGGTTAAAAAGACATTGCTTTTTCTTTCCTGTTCAATTAAATTCACCAATTCATCATCGCTGCTAACGCCAACATTAAAATCACCATCGGTAGCTAATATAACCCTGTTGTTTCCATTTACAGAAAAATTTTCTTTTGCAATTTTATAAGCCAGTTTAATTCCTTCAGCACCTGCGGTAGAACCGCCTGCCTGTAAATTATCAATGGCTTCTTTAATTTTTATTTTATTGCTGCCCGATGTGGAAGGCAATACTAAACCTGCAGCGCCGGCATAAACAACAATAGCAACTTTATCATTTTCTCTTAACTGCTCTGTTAATAATTTAAGAGAAGATTGTACCAGCGGCAATTTATTCTCCTGATCCATTGAGCCGGAAACATCAATTAAAAAAACAAGATTGGCAGCTGGAAGATTTTGATTGGAAATTTCTTTTCCTTTTAAACCAATATGAACCAAGCTATGCTTTTCATTCCACGGGCAGGAAGAAATTTCTGTATTGATGGCAAATGGCTCATCGTTTTGCGGAGGTGTATAATCGTAATCAAAGTAATTAATCATTTCTTCAATTCGTACAGCACCTTTGGGTGGCATTGTGCCGTTTTGAATAAATCGGCGCACATTACTGTAAGCTGCTTCATCTACGTCAATTGAAAAAGTAGAAAGCGGATTTTGATTTGCTGAAAGAAAATCATTTTCAACAATATTGTCATAATCTTCTGTATTGAATTGTTGTTTCTCTTTTTGTATAGCAGCAGTTGAATCTGCACTAACCGCTTGCTCTTTGCTTAAATGTTCAATATTTTTTGAGCTGGTACTTCTGTAAATATTATCGCATGAAACAAATAATAGGAATAGGATTACACTCCTGTAAAAGGTATTTAACTTAAACATAAAATTGATTTTAGAATTAATAATAGAATACAGGATGCATCCATACCATAATGCACAAATCAATTAACAGGTAACCTTCACCAAATGTTAAATGAAACAGAAAGCATTTTATTTGCCCGCTGATTACGCAGATGTCGCAGAAAAAAATACTTTTTGAGTTTAGGAAAGAGATAGCAAACCAGCAGAGTCCAAAGTTGCCCCCTTCAGGGGGCTAGGGGGCTATGGGGTTTCCGCCATCTCCATTACAATCTTCCACTCTTCATCTTTCACCGTTTGTACACTTAATCTTCCTAAGCGTACTAAATCCATATTTGCAAGGCGCTTATCTTTTTTAAGTGCGTCTAATGGTACTGCATTTTTTAATTTACGTACAGGTTTTAAATCTACAGCAACCCATCTTTCATCTTCGGTTGTGGGATCCTGATAAGCTTCTTTTATAACTTTTGCAATGCCCACAATTTCCACACCTTCGTTGCTGTGATAATATAAAACTTCATCACCTTTTTTCATGGCTCTTAAATTTATACGGGCTGCATAATTGCGAACGCCACTCCAAAAAGTTTGTTTGTCTTTTACAAACTGATCCCAACTGTAAACAGAAGGTTCTGATTTTACTAACCAATAAGACATGATAATGGATAATTTAATAATGAATAATTAATAATGGATTCAAATTTATAGATAATAATGATATCGATTTCATTACTGCTTAATTATTTAAAGCAATCTGTTTTAAGAAAGTTAAAACCACTTAACATTATTCGCCGTATGTAAATCGTGAGGCATCCTTGTTTCATTTTCTCAAATACATAAAATACTAAAACGCATGATTTCAAAATTAACTAAAACCATCCTTCCGGTTTTATTGCTTATGACGACATCGCAAATTTCGTTTGCACAATCCGGAAAAGAAAATCCTATTACTACTGCAGTGCCGTTTTTAAGGCTTGCTGCCGATGCAAGAACCGGTGGTATGGGTGATGTTGGTGTTGCAACTAATCCCGATGCCAACTCCATGTTTTACAATGGCAGTAAAACTGCTTTTAACGATGCCCAATACGGCATTGGCCTTACTTACACGCCATGGTTAAGTGAGCTTGATGTAAAAAATTTGTATCAAATTTCTTTATCAAGTTTTTATAAACTGAATGATAAAGAAGCAATCAGTTTTGGGGTACGCAATTTCAGTTTAGGTACTTTTACTTTTACTGATAACGTTGGCCAGGAAGTGGGTAGTTACAAGCCAAACGATATTGCTGTTGAAGCTGGCTACTCCCGTAAACTTTCAACAAAAATGGGCGTAGGTATTTCATTAAGATATATCGGAAGCAGGCTTGCTAACACCAGTACAAACGGTAATTATAAATCGGGCAGTGCAGTTGCAGCCGATATTTCTACTTTTTACATGAACGATAAAGGATGGAATTTTGGCGCTGCCATTACCAACCTCGGCAGTAAAATAAATTATGGTGGTGCAGACAGTTACATTCCTGCAAACCTTGCACTGGGTGCAGCTTACAATAAAAAATTTAACGAAGAAAATAAAATTTCATTTGCAGTAGATGTAAATAAATTAATGGTGCCAACATCACCCGACCCAAGTGATGCAGCTAAAGTAGCAGCTTACGAAAATAAAGGTGTTGTTAGCAGCTGGTTCAGTTCTTTTGGCGATGCACCTGATGGATTCAGCGAAGAAATAAAAGAATTTCAGTTAGGCCTTGGCACAGAATATACCTACAAAGATCAGTTTAGTTTACGTGCCGGATATTTTACCGAAAGCAAATTGAAAGGCAACAGAAATTATTTAACTGTTGGCGCAGGTGTACAATATAAAGTTGCAGGTTTAAATTTTTCTTACTTAGTTCCAACAGGTAATAACACTAACACCAATGCTTTAAAAAATACCATCAGGTTATCGCTGTTGTTCGATTTTAATAATGAAACCTCATCTAAATAATAAAAAACCTAAAATTAAAATAATGAAAAAAACATTTTTCAAAACAAAGCAACTGGTACTTATGCTTGCCTTACTTACAGGCAGCATTGTAACAAATGCATCAAGCCACAGGGAAGCACCGTTAATTTCTAACGATCCCCTGTGTGATAATACCGATCTGTATGCTTTCCGCAGTCCTGATGATCCTAATACAGTTACCATTATTGCTAATTATATTCCTTTTGAATTACCGGAAGGCGGACCAAACTATTATACATTTGGTACCAACATCCGTTACGAAATTCATATAAAAAATAAAACAGCAAGTGCAGCCGATGATATAATTTACCGATTCACTTTTTCTCAAATTAACCAGGACCCTACAACGTTTTTTAATATTCGTTTAGCTGCCCAAAATATAAAAACAACTTACATCTGCGAAAAAAGTGTGAACGGCGGAGCCTTTACAACAGTAGTTGCAAATGGCATTGTGCCTCCTGCAAACATTGGCCCACGCTCTATTCAAAGTACACCGGTTGGTTTAGGTGCTGCCAGTTACGATGCGTTAATTACTGCAGCCATCACTACCGCTACAAGTGGCGAAAGAGTTTTTTGCGGTCCGGTTGATGATCCGTTTTTTGTGGATTTGGCCGGCGCATTTGATGCAGGTAATTTTCGTCCCGAAGGCAATACTACCAATGCAACAAAAGATGGTTTAGCAAGATTTAATGTACACAGTATAGCTTTAAAAATACCTATCAATCTTTTACAAAAAGATGGTAAAGCAGTATCGCAGGCGGCAAATATTTTAGATGGCGATTTTGTAATTGGTGTATGGGCAAGTGCAAGCAGGCAGCAAATAAAAACAATTGGGGCAGCCGGTGCAGTTAGTTACTCTGGCCCATGGGTTCAGGTATCCCGTTTGGGTATGCCGCTTACCAACGAAGCAATAATTCCTCTTGGCATGAAAGACAAATGGAATTCAACCACACCTGCAAATGATCTGCAGTTTGCATCATACTTTACCAATCCGGAATTAGCATTGTATATGGACGATTCACAATTTGGTGGTGCCGTTCCTTCACTAAATGCATTAAGAATTCAAAATCATTCTTTAGGTGCTTATGATTTTAGAAATGGTAAAGCTGGTTTATTTTCTTTAAAAGGATCGGCTGCTGTAAAAGGTACAGCATTAGACGAAGCTGTTTTTGGAAGCATTTTATTACCTGATAATAAAAGCCCGAGAGCTGTTGATATCTTACCAATATTTTATACTGGTGTTCCTAACCTTGCCCCTTATCAGTTAGCAACAGGTAAAACCGGCGGTCCACTATCTGCCGGTAAACCTTTTATTAATAATTTTTTACCAACGCTTGGTGATATGCTGCGTTTAAATATGGCAGTACCTCCCACTCCACGTAACGATCCTAAATTCAGCAGCCTTGGTATTGTAAATGCAGCAGTACTTGGTTTAACTGATCCTGCTTACAACGGCAGTACTTCAATTCAGTTTATTCCAAACATGGATGGTTTTCCTAACGGAAGAAGATTAGAAGATGATGTAACTACAATTGAGTTGCAGGCAGTAGGCGGTGTTGCATTAGCGGCTATTGGTTTATGGTATGATGATTATAAATTAGATGGCAGCAGCCCGGTAACAACTAACCTTGTTAACGTATTGAGTTTTTCTGCAGGGCCAACTAAAAACGATACCACATTTAAACCGGCATTTCCTTATGTGCAAACACCATGGAGAGGATTTGATTATACATTAAAAGCAAGGTTTTAAGAAAAACTATTAAATAATTATAAACACCAGATAATATGAAACAATATTTTAAAATACTAACTGCTCTGTTGCTTTGCACAACTGCATTTACAATGCAGGCTTTAGCATCAAGCCACAGAGAAGCACCATTAATCAGCAACGATCCGCTGGCAGATAATACAGATTTATACGCCTTCCGCAGTCCTGCTGATAGCAGCAAAATAATTTTAATTGCTAATTATATCCCTTTTGAGCATCCGGCAGGTGGCCCCAACTGGTACACTTTCGGAGAAAATATACGTTACGAAATTCATATCGATAATAACACTGCTACAACCGGTGATGATATTATTTACCGTTTTACTTTTACCCAGGTAAACGAAGATGGATCAACTTTCTTCAACATCCGCCTTGGTAAACAAAATATAAAAACAACTTACCTGTGCGAAAGAAGTATTAACGGTGGTACATCATTCACATCTATTGTTGCTGCCGGAGTGGTGCCGCCAAATAATATTGGCCCACGCTCTATTGAAGGCGGTGTAGGTTTAGGTGCTACAGATTATAATGCATTAATGACAGCAGCAATTGCAACAGCAACCAGCGGCGAAAAAGTTTTTTGCGGCCCGGTTGATGATCCTTTCTTTGTTGATTTAGGTGGTGCTTTTGATGCTGGTGGATTTAGAACTGCCGGTGCAAGAGACGGCCTTGCAAAATTTAATTGCCATACTATTGCAATTGAAGTACCTATTGCCACTTTACAAAAAACTGGTAAAACAACGGCGATGGCTACCAGTATTTTAGATGCTGACTTTGTAATTGGTGTTTATGCCAATGCAAGCAGGCCTGCAATTACTACTTTAAATACAACAGGTACTAAACCTGCAACTTCCGGTGCATGGATTCAGGTTTCAAGATTAGGAATGCCATTAACAAATGAAGCAGTTATTGCTATAGGTGATAAAGATAAATGGAATGGTACATCTCCTTCAGGCGATGGACAATTTATTCCATACTTTAAAAATCCTGAACTGGCATTGTATATGGATGATTCTCAATTTGGTGGTGCTGTACCCGGTCTTGCTAAATTAAGAGTGCAAAAAGCATCTCTTGGTGCTTTTGATTTTAGAAATGGCAAACCAGGTTTGTTTCCATTAAAAGGTTCTCCTGCAGTTGCAGGTACTGCATTGGATGATGCTATTTTTGGTACCATTTTATTACCCGACAATATGAGCCCGAGAGCTGTTGATATCTTACCAATTTTTTATACAGGTGTTCCCAACTTACGTCCTTATCAATTGGCAACAGGTAAAGGCGGTAATCCTTTAGCAGCTGGTAAACCTTTTATCAATAACTTTTTACCAACCTTAGGCGATTATTTAAGATTGAATATGGCTGTGCCTGTTACACCACGTAACAGTGCCGACTTCAGCAACTTAGGAATTGTGCAGGCAGCGGTTTTAGGATTAACCGATCCAAGATTTAATGCTAATGCAAACATTCAGTTTATACCAAACATGGATGGTTTTCCTAACGGAAGAAGGCTGGAAGATGATGTAACAACTATTGAATTACAAGCCGTAGGCGGTGTTGCATTAGCGGCTATTGGTTTATGGTATGATGATTATGTACCAGGCGGAAGCCCTGTAACTGCTCAATTGGTAAATACTATAACTTTTAAAGAAGGTGTAGGTAAAAACGATACCACATTTAAAGCAGCATTTCCTTTTGTACAAACTCCGTGGAGAGGTTTTACAGGAGCATCTTACACAGGGCCAAAAAGCAATGTGTTTAATTTAGGTATTGCGGCCGAGCCAATTGCGCTTTCTGCTTTCCCCAGTCCGTTTAAAACATCTACTACTTTCCATTATAAAGTAACAACAGATGCTGCAAGCGTACGTATAGAAATTACAGATGCTTTGGGAAGAAGAATTGCCACAATAAATGAAGGCAGCCGTACAAAAGGCGATTATTATGTACCATGGAGCAAATCAAATTTAGCTTCGGGTGCTTATTACGCCAGGATGTATGCAGATGGTTTAAAATCTGTAACGGTGGGAATTGTGAAGACAAACTAAATAAATATTTGTTTACGGGCTTCATATTTTCATGGCATCATCGTTGTGTCACTCACTTGTACGGCATACCAATTGTGAACATTGCAGACCCAATTAGATATAAGCGATAAGCAAAACATAATTTTATCATAAAAAAGGAGAACCGTGGTTCTCCTTTTTTCGTACGTGATATAAACAACTAAAAAATGAAAAAGACTTTAACCCTCCTCCCATTTTTTGCTTTTTTTCTTATCACACTTACAACTGCAATAACCAGTTGCAGCAGCAGCGAAGGAAAATTAAAAGCATACATCAGCGAACAAAACCCAATGGATATTCCTGAACTTTTAGAACGCAAAGGCGAATTGGCCAGTGCTTCGGAATGGAGTAAAACAAAAGAAAAAACTGCCGAGTTAAAAGCAAAACTTGCTGCAAAGCCCGAAGATGTAAAAACACGTTTGCAGTTAGCCACCATCTTTATTACCGAACAAAGAATTACCGGCGAACATCATTACTACTACCCCGCCATTGAAAAAATATTGAATGGAATTTTAAGTATTGATCCTAAAAGTTTTGAAGCTAACGTTTACAAAGCTTCTTTAAGAATGAGCCAGCACCAGTTTGCTGATGCAAAAAAAATTGCTGAAGAAGCAAAAGCCATTAATCCTGATAATGCTTATGTGTATGGCATTTTAGTAGATGCAAATGTGGAGTTGGGAAATTATGAAGAAGCTGTGGCTATGTCGGATAAAATGCAGGCACTTAAACCTTCTTTAGAATCTTATTCAAGAGCAAGTTACTTGCGTGAAATTTATGGTGATTATAATGGAGCCGTTGCTGCAATGAAATTAGCAGTACAGGCTGGCTTACCCGGCAGCGAACCGCAAAGCTGGAGTTTAAATGTACTGGGAGATTTATATTACAACACTGGTAAGTTAGATGAAGCCGAAAGAACTTTTCAGGAAAATTTATTTATAAGACCAAGTTATGCACCAAGTATGGCAGGGCTTGCTAAAGTATTAGCTAAAAAGAAAGACTTTACAACGGGCATTGGCTTTATTAGATTCTGCAACTGCTATTATGCCGCAATCTTCTTTTGAAGAACAAAAAGCTGATGTGTATGCAGCAATGGGAGATACAAAAAAAGCAATGGATAAATATGCAGCAGTACAAAAGATGCTGATAACAGATGCTAACTCCAATCATCATTCAGTTTCTCTGGAGCTTGCAGAGAGTTTTATTAAAACCAACCAATGGGACAGTGCAAAAAAATATGCTGCAATGGAATATGCTATCCGTCCTAAGAATATTGATGTAAATAATGAGCTGGCCTGGATTGCTTACAGCCAGAATGATTTTGTAAAAGCAAAAGAGTATTTAAAAACAGCGTTAAGTACGGGAAGTAAAAATCCTGAATTACTGCAAAGAGCTGTTGTAATTAATTCAAAATAGTTGTAAATTTAATTAAGCACAGGTATAAAATGAAAAAACTACTGCTATCTATTCTCCTGATGTGCTACGCAGTAGTTATGCTCAAGCCTGTGCCTCCTTTTATATCTGATTTTATTGGCCATGTTTTCTTTTACACTCAGCACATGGCAACAGTGCATTACGAAAATGGCGGGTACCATGTGCATTATGAAACTGCAAAAGATGTTAAAGAAGAAAAATCGGATAAGCTGCCTGCTTCCCCTTCAAAAAAAGATACCACTGCAACTGATCACATTTCAACTGTATCAAAACAAAATGTATTTTTTATTGCTTACAGCAATACAAAATATACTAACGCAGGTACACCTTCTTTATTAAGCGGTATATTTAAAAATAATTACCCTCCTCCCCGTTGTTAAGATAGATTTCTTCATTGCATACACAAAAACATTTCTTGCAAAAAGATATGCTTAATGCTGTGTATGTATTTCTTCATCTATCTAAAATTATTTATGAAACTGTCAAAATGCTATTACAGTTTTTTGATACTATTTTTTCTGTTCTTCTGTTTAATTGCTGCAACTGCACAAACTGTTATTAAAGGTAAAGTTATAGATGCGCTGAGCAGGCAACCGCTTGAAGCTGTTTCTGTAATTGTTACTAATAACCCAAAAGAAAAAGCATTAACTGATGAACAAGGAAATTTTTTATTAAAAACATCAAATAAAGAAAATAATATTTCTATATCGCATATAGGGTATAAAATATTTTCTGTACAATATATTAGTTCAACCGAAATAAAAATTGAACTGCAACCCGATGCTGTTAAACTGGAAGATATAACCCTGCAGTCAACCGGCACAACTAAATTCAGTTCGCTTGCAAAAATTGATTTAGCATTAAACCCTGTAAAAAATACACAGGAATTATTGCGTATTGTTCCCGGTTTATTTATTGCACAACACGCCGGTGGCGGCAAAGCAGAACAAATATTTTTACGTGGTTTTGATTGCGACCATGGTACTGATGTGCAGGTAAGTGTGGACGGTATGCCGGTAAATATGGTAAGCCATGCACACGGGCAGGGTTATGCCGATGCTCATTTTATTATTCCTGAAACAATTAATAATATTGACTTTGGAGCCGGGCCTTACTATACACAACATGGTAATTTAAATACAGCAGGTTATGTAGCTTTTTCTACTTTTAAAAATATTTCTAAAAGTTTAGTACAGGCAGAAGCAGGAAATTTTAACAGCTACCGCACTTTAGCCATGATTGATCTGTTGAAAAAAAATAAAGATAAACAGAGTGCATACATTGCCGGTGAATTTAATTATACCAATGGCCCAACAGAAAACAAACAAAATTTTAACCGCATCAATGTTTTTGCAAAATATAATGCCGCAATATCTGCAGCAACTAATATAACTTTTTCTGCTTCGGCTTTTAAAAGTAAATGGGATGCAAGCGGACAAATACCAACAAGGGCAGTTGAAAGCGGATTAATTACCAGGTTTGGAAGTATTGACCCAAGCGAAGGAGGTAACACCGAGAGATATAATGCTAATTTAATTTTAGCCCATCAGTTTAATAATGGAAGCAGTTGGGAAAACCAGGTTTTCTTCAGCCGTTATAAATTTAAACTCTTTTCTAATTTTACTTTTTTCTTAAATGATCCTGTTAGTGGAGATGGTATTGTACAGGCAGAAGACCGGAATATTTTTGGTTTCTCTTCTAAATTTAAAGAAAAATATTTTTTTAGTAAATGGACATTAAGTTCTACAGGCGGTGTTGGATTAAGATACGACGATACTGAAAACAGTCAGTTAGGCCACCAGGTAAAACGACAGTTTATTAACAATGTTATGTTGGGTGATATTAATGAATTAAACGCATATGCTTTTACACAGCAACTGGCAACTTTTGGCAAATGGATAATTGATGCAGGTGTACGTTTTGATTATTTTCATTTTAATTACTTTAATAAATTAACTATTGCACAAATGCCGGCGCAGGGCAAATCAATTGTAAGCCCTAAATTAAATGTACAATATAATATTAATAAAGCAGTACAGGTTTATGTAAAAGCAGGTAAGGGTTTTCACAGTAACGATACGAGAGTTGTTGTTGCCAATGATGGGAAAGAAATTTTACCTGCTGCTTATGGTGCAGACCTTGGTATAATTTTAAAGCCAGCAAAAAATTTACTGCTCAATATAGCAGTATGGAATTTATATCTGGATCAGGAGTTTGTATATGTGGGTGATGCAGGTATTGTGGAACCCAGTGGTAAAACAAAAAGGCAGGGACTTGATATTGTTGCCCGCTACCAGTTTGCAAAAAAATTATTTGCCAATGTAAATATTAATTTTACTAAACCAAGGGCGAGAGGAGAAGTAAAAGGACAGGATTATATTCCGCTTGCACCAACAGCCACCAGCATTGGTGGAATATTTTATAAAAAACAAACTGGTTTTAACGGAAGCTTAAAATACCGTTACATAAAAAACAGGCCTGCCAATGAAAATAATTCAATTGCTGCAAAAGGATATTTTTTATTAGATGCGGCATTTAACTATACCAAAACAAAATATGAAATTGGCTTATCAGCAGAAAATATTTGTAATGTAAAATGGAACGAAGCACAGTTTGCAACCGAAAGCAGATTGATGAATGAACCTAACTCCGTAACTGAATTAAATTATACACCCGGTACACCTTTGTTTGCAAAAATAAAACTGACTGTTTTCTTTTAATTTATTTTTTATAATCTTTATTAGTATGAACAATTACAAGTATAAATATAATTGCAGGGTTGCTGGATTTATGCTCCTCTCCATTTTAATTTGCCAGTCATCGTTTGCACATGATGTGGAAGGGTTATCAAAACTGAGTAAAACAGAAGTAGCAGGCATTTATTTACAATTAGGGTTTACTCATATTCTTCCCTTGGGTTTAGATCATATTTTATTTGTACTGAGTTTATTTTTATTAAACCCAAAATTAAAACCTGTATTATGGCAGGCAACTGCATTTACAGTAGCGCATACTATTACGCTTGGGTTGGCCATGTACAAAGTAATTAAGCCTCCGGCAAATATTGTGGAACCGGTAATTGCATTATCAATAATGTATGTGGCTTTAGAAAATATTTTTTCTTCTAAATTAAAAGCCAGCCGCATTGGCGTGGTATTTTTATTTGGACTGATACATGGAATGGGCTTTGCCAGTGCATTAACTGAACTTGGGCTTCCCAAAAATGCTTATTTCAGTTCGTTACTCATGTTTAATTTGGGTGTGGAGCTTGGTCAGGTAACTGTTATTTTAGCTGCCTTCTTTTTACTTGGAAAAATATTTGGCAATAAATCTTACTACAGAAATAAAATTGTTATCCCTTTATCCATTTTAATTGCAGCCATTGCTGCTTACTGGACGGTGGAGCGGATTTTCTTTACCTGATTATTCCCATCCGCTTGCCAGCACATCGGCAATATGCATTGTTTTAAGAGGTAGATTTTTTCCTTTGATATAACCATCAAGGTGCATTAAACAACTGAGATCGGTGGAGATAATTACTTCGGCCTTTGTTTGCGATGCATTAATTATTTTCTGGTCGGCCATACCGATAGAGATAGCTTCAAACTTTACAGCAAAGCTGCCGCCAAATCCGCAGCAGGTTTCCACATCATTCATTTCTGTAAGCTGTAATCCTTTTACATGCGATAATAATTTACGTGGCGCTTCTTTTATTTTACATTCCCGTAATGCTGCACAGCTATCGTGGTAAGTTGCAGTTGCATTTAATACCGCACCAAAATTTTCTATTTTCAATACATCAGTTAAAAACTCAGTGAATTCGTAAATGCGCTTGCTTAAATCTTTTACCTGGTTATGCTGAGAAGAATTTTCAAAAAGTTTTGCATAATAATTTCTTACAAAACCCACACAGCTTGCACTTGGGGCAACAATATAATCTGCACCTTCAAAATCTTTTATAAATTTACTGCATACTGTTCTTGCTTCATCCCAAAAGCCTGCATTAAAAGCAGGCTGGCCACAACAGGTTTGATTGGTATTGTAAGTAACTTCACAGGTTGCTTTTTCCAAAACCTTTATCATGTTAAACGCTGTTTGCGGATAAAGCTGATCAACAAAACACGGTATAAATAATTGAACTTTCATGCCCCTACCCCCTAAAGGGGAATTTAATATTTTATATTAAAAAAAACTTTTCAAATTTGTGAACTCATAAGCTCCTTCAGGGGGTTTGGGGGCTTTTACTAATCATCTTCAACGCTGTTATTGCAGCCTCTTCTCCTTTGTGCCCATGTTTGCCTCCTGTTCTTTCATCAATCTGTTGCTGATTATCTACGGTGAGTACTCCAAAAATTGTAGGTACCGGCAGTATTAAATTTAATTGCACAATGCCATCTGTTACAGCTTTACATACGTAATCAAAATGCGGTGTATCACCTCTTAACACACAACCTAATGCAATAAACACACAGGGCTTATCATCTTTATATTTATGTTGCTCCCAATAACTTTTAATACCAAAAGTAAGTTCAAATGCACCGGGCACTGTTACCGTCATGTGCTTAACTTGATATTCGTCTAAAATTTTTTTGCAACCTTCTTCCAGTTTATCAACTGTTGCAGCATTCCATTCAGTACGTACAATTACAACACAGGCATCCTTTTTTAACTGGATGCCTGTGGTATTATATAAGTTTGATGAATTAGTAGACATGTACGTGAATTGTAAGTTGTGAGTTGTGAGGGTGAATCGTCAATTATGAATCAGATTGTTCCTGAACACTAACCAACCAATTAACAAATCAACCAATAAACCAGTAAACCAATAAACCAATCAACTATTTTGTTACACCTAATTTAGCAAGATATTTATCTGCGTCAAAATCAATCCTGTTATTTCTAAAAAACTCAGGAGTAATCTCGTCTTTTATTTGTTCAAAATATGCAATGGCTTCTTTAGTTTTACCGGTGGCATCGCAAAATAATGCTGCTTTAGATAATGCTAAAAATCTGGTGGCTTCATCTTTTGGTGCGGCTGCATCAATTGCTTTTTTAAAATTGCTAAAAGCCTCATCGTTTTTCTTTTGTTCTGCATAAGCATCGCCTAACATTCTGTATGCAGCACTTTGTATTTGTCCGGCACCGTTACCATCAAATTCTTTTAAGTAAGTTATGGCTTTATCAAATTCTTTTAAGTGCAAATAGCAGGCGCCTGTCATGTATTGTGCAAGGTTACCCGCCGGTGTACCACCGTAGTTTTTTGCAATGCTTAGCAAGCCTGTTACTTTTTCGCCATCTATATTACCACCATTTAAAACAAACCCAACAGTATCTTTCGTAAAGCTGGAAGCCGCAGCCATTTTACCAAACAATTTTTCGGCAGCAAAAATAAGTTCGCTGGCTTTTAATTCTTTTGGTTGTTTAAAAAAACTGTTATAAGCATACCAGCCCCCAATTATTGCAATTATTGCAGTACCCACATAAATAATGGGCTTACTGAATTTTGCCCAAAAACCTTTTGCTCTTTCCACCACATCATTGGTCTCCACATTTTCAACTTTTACTTTTGTCTCTGCCATTTTTATTTTTTAATATTGGTTTAATTTATTTAGAAGCGTTGAATTCGAAAATTTCATCTGCTTCTCAACTTTTTTTAATCTACAATAAACGGATAATCCTGCTGTACATAAACATCTTTCAGTAATTCATCATCATTTGGCCATGGGCTTTCTTCTGCAAATTGCACACTGTCTTCCACTTCTTTTTTAACCCTTTCATTTATTACTTCAATATCAGCATCAGCCACTTTGTATTGTGTTTTTAAAACATTTAATACATGGTCAATCGGATCTTTTTCTTTGTATTCTTCCACCTCATCTTTACTGCGGTATTTTTGAGGGTCGCTCATGCTGTGCCCTTTATAACGGTAGGTTTTTATTTCTAATAAAGTTGGTCCGCCTTTTTCTCTTGCCCTGTTGACTGCTCTTAAAACTGCATTGTGTACATCTTCGGGACTCATACCATCAACTGCATCTGCAGGCATATCGTAAGCATCAGCCAATTTATAAATATCTAATGTTTTGCTGGTACGGGCAACAGAAGTACCCATTGCATAATGGTTATTTTCGCAAATAAAAACCACCGGTAAATCCCACAGCATAGCCATATTAAAAGTTTCATGCAGCATACCCTGCCTTGCAGCACCATCACCAAAAAAACAAAGTGCTACATTATTAGTGCCTTTATATTTTTCAGCAAAAGCCAAACCTGCGCCGGTACCAATTTGTGCACCTACAATACCGTGGCCACCAAAAAAGCCCACATCTACACCAAATAAGTGCATACTGCCGCCCTTTCCTTTGCTGCAGCCTGTTGCTTTACCATACAATTCCGCCATACTCGATTTTGGTGTAACGCCTTTTGCAATTGCCAGAGCATGGCACCTGTAGGCAGTAATAAATTTATCGTCGGGTTGGTTGCCGTCATACATCCGGCAGCAACAGCCTCCTGCCCAATATACAAATGGCAAAAACCCCTGATTTTTTGCATGCCATACAACTGACCAGTCTTTTCTTCGAACCTGCGCAAAAGCAGCATTAGTTCGTACCAGTATAAATAAGTTTCTTTAGAAAACTTTGTAGCCAAGGTTTTAAATTTTAGGCGGCAAAGATAAGGGTTTTCAGATTTCGGTTTACAGTTTTGAAAACTGATTTTTTTGGGTTACCGGCAGTAAATCGCTGATTAGGCTAAAGTGGAAGAGTTTATGCTATTGCAAGAACCCGTGTCGCCTCATTCAATGAAAAATTACCTATTTAGGGTATTGTTTGTGTGAAACAGGCAAACTAACTTACACAGTAATATGAAGATTAATGAGTTTATATTTACCAAGGATAAAGACCCACCTGATGTGCAGCTTTTTTATTATTAAAATTGTCAATATTGTTTGACACAAAATATTGAAGAATGAAATATCATTTATTATTTTCTTTTTTTCTTTTTTTTATTTCTTGTACAAAAGATAAAGTTAAATACAATGTTCCTTGTAATGTCCCAACAAATGAAAAAGAAATTTCTATCAATTTATTTCAAGGAAATTGGAGTTGGGTTTCAGAACTATATCAAAGTCAAATTAACGGGCAGTATTTTCTGAAAACTCCAACGACTGAGGGATACTCAAGGCAACTGATTTTTAGAAGTTTAACAGAATTGGAATTTTTTAAAAATAATATTTCAACAACCAGATATTTATATAGTGTTGACAGGGAAAGTACAATCACCCTATTTAGCGGGGACATAAAAAATGTATTAATTTTTAAAGAATATCCTTCTGGCATTTACTATGATTATGTTCATTTTCAAGTATGTAATGATACGTTAGTTATGAATTTCCAAATCACTACAAGCATAAAAGGAAAAGAAAAATGGGTAAAAAATTAAAAATAAAATGAAAAAAATATTATGTCTGTATGCTATCATATTTTTAATGACACCATTAAAATCGCAAGCACAAATAAGAACTTGTGGAAGTTTTACTAATTTACAACTTCTCAAACAATCGAATCCAAAAGAATATCAAAATATTATAAATTTAGAATCGTTTATTCAGAGTTATATCTTATCCGCAAATAATGAGAATAATTTGACACGTCTAATAGCTCCAAACTCTACTATTACAGTTCCCATTGTTGTTCATGTTTTACATAGAGGTGAAGCAATTGGAGCTGGCAGAAACATTAGTGATTTACAAATCCAATCACAGATAGATGTTTTAAATCAAGATTTTCGCAGATTAAATTCAGATAGGATTAATACTCCAAGCGCTTTTCAGTCAGTTGCAGGTGATGCAAATTTTGAATTTAAATTAGCGTGCATAGATCCTAATGGCAATCCTACAAATGGAATAACAAGAACCTTATCTTCTAAGGACTATTTCTATCCTGAAAATAATGGCATTACTATTGATGAAGTTGCGACTGGAATTAAATTTACTTCAACAGGAGGCAAAGATGCATGGCCAACAAATAAATACTTAAATATTTGGATATGTAATTTAGATTTATTGTATGGATATGCTCAACGACCTGATAAATATTTAACACAACCAAATACAGATGGCGTAGTAGTTAATTACACTTCATTCGGCACATTAGGAAATATAAGTCCAGATATTCATGGAAGAGTTTGTACACACGAAATTGGTCATTGGTTAGGAGTACTTCATATGTGGGGTGATAGTGAATGTGGAGATGATTTTGTAGATGATACGCCTCCACAAGAAACAGCACATGGAGGATGTCCATTCTTTCCAAGCTTTAATTTTTGTTCAGCTAATACTCCTTCAAATTCTGTAAATGGCTATATGTTCATGAACTTTATGGATAATACAAATGATGCCTGTAAAAATTTGTTTACAAAAGGTCAAATATTAAGGATGAGAGCTGTATTTGCGCAAGGAGGACCAAGAGCAAGTTTCATTGATAATTACCTTAGAGTAAATGAACCTACTTCATCAATATGTAACACAGGTACAGTTACAGCGTATAATCCAATGTGTTTGCCAATTACTTGGTCTGTTGTTTCCGGTCCGGCAACTATTATTTCTGGTCAAAATACAAATATTGTTACATTACAGAAAACTGGTGATGGTATTGCGCTTGTGAGAGCTGCTTCAGCAGGTTACTTTGACGATAAAAATGTACTGATAGGATTACAAACCCCCAATAATATTGTAGGGCTTAATCCTCCCATTGGGGTAAGTCCTGGAGAATTGCTAGAGTTAGAAGCAGATGTAACGAATTTAGTTTCATATACATGGCTTACACAAGGCGGAACAATTCTTGGCTCATCTAATAATTATAATGTTCTAATACAAGTTGACCAATGCCCCTCCAACATTTACAACGGCTGGCTAAATGTTCAACTATCGTATCAAAATACTTGCGGCACAGGGAATGAATACGGAGAATATACTACTATTGTCTGTGGTACAGGTGGTGGTGGCCCTCAATACAGAATATCGCCTATCCCTGCAAAAAACATACTTAAAATTGAACAAATAGATAGTATTAGTAAAAAGGTTCTATCACAAACAAGTATTAGATTGATTGAAATAGTTGATAAAATGGGAATAGTTTTTATAAAAAAAGAATTTACTAAAGGGACTTTAAATGGTATCATAATTCCAGTTGAACGATTAAGAAACGATGTTTATACAGTAAGAATATTTGACGGCAAATTATGGAAATCAATTAAAATAATAATTCAGAATTAATCAGCAGATTTAAACATTCAAAAGAAACAGGGTAGCGAAGTAGTTGCCCTGTTTTATATTTGACAAAGAAAAGTATAATTACAACAAAAGGTTTTTGCTCGAAATATCAAAGTCTTTTTTTAACATCAAATTGTAATTTAACTCTTACTTTGTTTTATGAAGAGCAATATCAATCTTTAAATTATCTGCAAAAACTCTTGGAGGGTTTAGAACCCGCCAAGAGTTTATTAAATTCAAGTTTTGAAACAAAACCATTAGAGCCAAAGCTGCTTGTAAGAGGGAAAATGCCCGGTCCCGGATCAAAATCAGCATTTTGTTCAAAAAAGCCGGTAGTGTAAATATTTGAGGAAGCATCAAGTGCAATTGAATAACTTATAATATTAGGGCTTACAAATTGTTTTGCCCAAATAAAATTACCTGCTCCATCTAATTTGGTAATAAATGCACTTGATATTCCAATTTGAGAAAGATTGAAAACTCCCGGACCGGGATCAAAATCTACTGTTCCCTTAAACTCTCCTGTTGTATAAACATTTCCTGCGGCATCAACTGCAACAGCATTTCCAATGCTGGCCTGGGAACCTCCAAAATTTTTAACCCAGTCTAAATTAATACTTTGCGAAAACGAAAAATATTAAAAAAATAAAAAAGGTAGTAGTATAATATTTTTCTTTTTCATTTATCAACGGGCTGCAAACGATTAATTGTCAAGTATAGAAAATTAAGTAATTGTTCTCAATATAAATATAAACAATAATGTTATAAATATAAAAAGTATTTACATTACTTATCTTGCAGCCGCAATGCTCCAAATCAACAAAATAATCATCACCCAATATAAAAATTACGATTTTAATTCTTTCGATTTTAAAGAAAGGGTTATTGGTATTTGCGGCTTAAATGGCAAGGGCAAAACCAATTTACTTGGATGCTATTTATTACTGCTGTTTTACCAAAAGTTATTTTAGCAAGACAGATGGTTTGAGTGTGCAATTTGATAAGGATGGTTTTAGGCTGGAGGCAGCCTCCTCTATTTCCTGCAAAGGAGGAGGAAATGGAGAAGATGAGAGAGAAGATCAAAAATTGACTTTGGCAAAAAGAAATGAAATTCTTTGCATTTATCGTGGTCTGGGAAAAAAAGAATTTTTATTAAATGGCATACCATATACAAAACTGTCAGAGCATATTGGCAAATTTCCGGCAGTAATGGTGGCGCCGGATGATATTGAATTAATTACCGGTGGCAGTGAAGAACGCGGCGCTTTATTGATACTGTTATCAGCCAGATGGATGCTGAATATTTACAACAACTGATACAATACAACAAAGTATTACAGCAGCGCAACAGTTTATTAAAACGTTTTGCAGAGCAGGGCAAAACCGACTGGCCACTTTTAGAAGTGCTGGATGAACAACTAATTGTTCCCGGAAATTTCATTTTTTCCAAAAGAAAAAATTTTACTGCAGATTTAATTCCCCTGGTACAAAAATTTTACAATCAAATTGCAGCAAATGCCGAAGCAGTAACATTACAATACGAAAGCCAGTTGAATGCCGGAGATTTTGAATCTGTGTTAAATCAATACCGGCAAAAAGATTTTATGCTGCAGCGGAGTAATGGCGGTGTACATAAAGATGATATAAGCATGTTGCTGAACGGGCAATCTTTTAAAAACACAGCATCGCAGGGGCAGCGCAAAAGTTTATTGTTTGCTTTAAAACTTGCCGAGTTTGAATTATTAAAAACGAATAAAGGTTTTGCACCAATTTTATTTTTAGATGATGTTTTTGAAAAATTAGATGATAACCGCATGCAGCATTTACTGCACTGGGTTTGTAATGAAAATACCGGGCAGGTTTTTATTACCGATACACATAAAGACAGGCTGGAAGATGCTTTTAAATCTTTGCAGGTAAAATACCAGGTAATTGAGCTGTAGTTGCAAATATGTTTGGATACTGTTAATTTAAAGTACAGTTAATGGATCGGAATTTTTTATCTTTATTTTTACTGCCTGAAAAAAACAAGATGAAATTATTTTTTAAGCTGTTGATGTTGGGTTTGCAAATTTTTGTTGTAAAAGATATTGCTGCTCAAAAACCTGTTGTAAAAAAAACTGTCACTCAAAAGGTTGCAACACAAAAAATTGAAGTAGCAAAAAATATTATTCCTGTTGCAGTTTTAAAAGAACAAATTTTTAAAAACGGCATTACTTTAACTGCTAAAGGTTTTGTAATACAAGATGCGTATCTTGTATTTAACGACAGAACAAATGTTGGTGACAGCAATATAGTAGCACTTAATCAGCAGGTTAATTTAACCCTGTTAATATCTGAGGGATTTAAAGAAGTTAATGGAAAGGTTTTTCCCGGTGGCAGCGAACAAATTTTGTGGAGCAACGGCGAAAAATTAGTAGAATCGGGTGATGTATTTAAATTGTATGATTCTTCGGGTGTAAGTAAAATAAATGCAAACGCTATTGTTTTAAAAGCGGTAATTACCGAGCTGAATGACAAAAGAGATTGGGTTACTATTTCATTTAAAGTATGGGATAAAAGAAATGCAGTTAGTGAAATTAACGGGTCTTATAAATTGTATATAAAATAATTATGGCAGAAATTTCTTTACAAGATGCTATTCAGCAATTTTTACAAAAAAGCCGCTTAAAAAGCGGCATACAGGCTTTGCGTATTGAAGATGTTTGGGAAGATATTATGGGTAAAACTGTTGCCAAATACACCGATAAAATTCAAATCATCAATCACACTTTATACATTACATCTGCAGTAGCACCTTTAAAAAATGAGTTGCTGTATCAAAAAGAAAAAATTATAGAACGCATAAACGAAGCGCTGGGAGAAAAGTTGGTGAAGGATGTTGTGATTAAATAGGAATTGGGAATTTGGTATTTGTAATTGGGCATTAAATTCTAACTGAATTATATTTGCGAATTCAATTATGTCAGAAATCAGAAATCAGAAATCAGAAATTACCAATTACTTATTGTCTATCGGCCTTAAAGTATAGCCTTCTTTCCTTAATAAATTAATCAATCCCATCTCTCCTACCAAATGCCCGGCTCCAACTGCAATAAAAACAGTTTCTTTTTTTAGTATGGTATTAAGTTGTGTTACCCAGTTTTTGTTTCTTTTATCTAATAAAATATCCATGTTATCCTGCATACCAAATTCGCTTTTGCTAAAAAGGTCTTCTATTTTATTTAACTGCTGGCTTTTATATACTCTTACCATAGTATCAAAATATTTTTTGTACGCATCTAAACTATCGATAGTTTTTAATAACTCTTTTGCCTGCTGTGTATAGGGTATGCTGTCGAAAACTGCCGCCTGAAAAGCCATTGTTTCAAATCCTTTAATTTCTTTTTTATTGTCTTTGGCTAATTTCATTAATTCTGTTTCTACGCCACTCATAGTTTTGCAGGGCAACATTTTAGGGTACAGCATAGCCATTAAAAAAAACGGTTTCATTTTTTGAAACATGGCAATGGGCATGTGCAATGAATCATTAAAAAAACTTGCTACTTTTTTATACTCATCTTCGTTATATAATTTTTTTAAAGTGCTGTCGCCTCTCATATTCATCAGCAGCAAACCTCCCATCATAGTAGCAGGGTCGTCCATATCCATTTCCATGTAAATTTCACGGGTGGATTTAATGGCGTTGTTCAACTGTTTTCCAAATGGTATATCATCTTTACAAATAAGATGAAAGGTACCGAACAGGTAGCTGGGTGCAGTAAGATTTTTGCCGCTTATCTCCCATAGCAGCGTATTGTCATTATCGTTTGTCTTTAACTTAATACCATTGTTTTGTGCCTTACAGCTTGTTAACAGCATAACAGCAACAGCAATTTTTATAATCTTCATCTTTAAAATTTAAATAAAATTACAATAACATTGCATTAGTTTGTTTAAAAATAATTACTTTACAGCTAACTCTAAAAATCCCATTATGAAATCGACACTGCTTATTACTACATTTTTAGTTTTGTTTTTAACCACTATTGCACAAAAAGAAATTCCCGGCTTTGGTAAAATAGATAAGGCAGATTTAGAAATGAAAGAATGTGAATTTGATAAGGCTGCTGAAGCAGTAGTTTTATTTGATGTTGCCGAAGTGTATTGCAAATTAAATTTAAATAACGCTTACAGCCCTGTTGGTACCGAATTGGACCACCATGTACGGATAAAAATTTTAAATAAAAATGGAACAGACAGAGCGAATATTAAAATCCGTTATCTCTCTGAGAAAAACTCGGAAGATATCCGCAACCTCTCTGCACAAACTATTAATTTAGATGCATCGGGTAATATTGTTTTTACCAAAGTAGAAAAGGATGCTATCTACCGAAAAAAAATTAATAAACGTTATTCCGAAGTTATTTTTACATTTCCCGATGTAAAGCCCGGAAGTATTTTAGAATATAAATATAAAGATGATGCCAACAGTTTTTACGCTGTAAAAAATTGGTATTTTCAAAAATCTATCCCGGTTGCCTATAGCCGCTACATACTCGATTTTCCTAACGAGTTAGTTGTATCCGCAGTTCCTAAAGGTGGTTTACAGGTAGGCATCACCGAAAAATCTAAATCGGACCGTAACATAAAAACTTTTACCATGGCTAATGTGCCGGCACTAAAAGATGAAGCATATATAAGTTGCGATGAAGATTACCTGCAGCAGGTTACCCCAATAATGATTGCAGTTGATTTTGCCGGTACACCACGCCGCAGCCTGTTACGTACCTGGCCGGGCATAATTAAAGAATTAATGGATGACGAAGATTTTGGATTACAACTTAAAAAAAATATTCCACGAACAAGTGATCTTGATGCATTACTTGCAAATATTAATGACCCGTATAAAAAAATGGTTATTATACACGATTATGTAAAAAAGAATATGAAGTGGGATGATATATACAGCATATGGGCATTGGATGGCGTAAAAGCAGCCTGGAGAGACAAAAAAGGAACAGCCGGAGAGATCAATCTTATCTTAGTAAATCTTTTAAAAGATGCAGAACTTGATGTACACCCAGTATTGGTAAGTACAAGAGATAATGGCAGAATTAATACAGGTATGCCCGGTTTTGACCAGTTTAATAAAGTAATGGCATATGTAACCATAAACAATATTGTTTATGTACTTGATGCAACAGACAAATATACCCCGGCAAATCTTATACCTTATGAAGTAGCCGGCTCCGAAGGTTTGGTAATTGAAAAATTAGATACTTATAAATGGGGATGGAAAACATTATGGAATAAAAAACAACTTTTTAATAATAACATTATTGTTAACGCATTGGTTGATGAAAAAGGAAGTATGTCTGGCGAAGCTTTAATAACTTCGGCTGAATACTGCCGCTTAAACCGTTTACCCATATTAAAAGAAGGTAAAGAAAAATTTACTCAAACCTGGTTAAGCCAAAATAATGAAGATATAAAAATTGACAGCCTTATATTTACTAACGAAGAAACCGATACCCTTCCACTTATTCAAGAACTTAAATTTGAAAAGAAAATAAGCTCATCAGGAAATTATAATTATTTTTCGATTAACCTTTTTTCGGGGTTTGATAAAAACCCATTTATTGCTGATGAACGTTTTTCGGATATATTTTTTGGTGCCAACCAGCAATATATAATGACAAGTAATTTTGAGATTCCGGCAAACTGCAAGTTTGATGAATTACCAAAAAATATAAAAATGATAATGCCTGATACCAGCATTATTTTTTCAAGAATTTCGAGTGTAACTGACAATTTACTTTCCACAAGAATGACACTTCAGTTTAATCAGCCTTTTTACAGCTATGCCGACTATGATTATTTTAAAGAATTTTATAAAAAAATGTTTGAGATGATGAATGAACAATTTGTATTTCAAAAAAAATAAGACAATAAGGGCTCTGCCAATTTTATGAAAAAATATATACTTTTTCTACTTATTATTTCAACTGCTGCCATTGCATTTGCACAAAAAGAAATTCCTGCATTTGGTAAAGTAGATAAAGCCGATTTGGAAATGAAAGATTGTGATTTTGACAAAGGAGCCGAAGCTGTAAAATTAATTGATTGGGGAAATACGTATTACGACAGGGGAACAGTTGGCAGATCGTTATTTAAAACTATTTTTCAAAGACGCACCCGAATCAAGATTTTAAAAGAAAATGGGTTATCACTTGCCAATGTAAGGATCCCTTATTACAGTTATAATGACGATGAAAGGATAGTTACCCTTAGTGCTTATATTTATAATATTGATGAAGTTGGCAAAATTAAAACCACCAATATTAAAAAAGGTTCCTTCTACCCCAAAAAAATTAATGCCGAATATTCCGAAATGATCATTGCTTTTCCCGAAGTAAAAGTAGGCAGCATTATAGAATATAAATACACAATGGAAAGACAAACTATGGGACAGTTGAAAGATTGGTTTTTTCAGGAACGTATACCAGTAAGATACAGCGAATATCAATTTACTGTTCCCCAAATTTTTCGTTTCTCGGTGCAACCTTCAGTAATTGATAAAATAGAGGAAAGCAAGGAAGTAACAGACGAAATACTTTCTGCCGATAATGGCACAATAAAAACCAAATCGCTAAAGAACAATTATATCATGCGTAACCTGCCAGGCATTAAAGATGAACCTTTTATGGGTGCGGCTAAAGATTACATGCAGCGGTTACAATTTCAGCTTAAGCAGATAGATTATGGCGATGGAGATGTTGCTGACTTACGGTTTAAATGGAGCGATGTAATTAATGAATTAAAAGAAGATGAAAATTTTGGAATACAGTTAGAAAAAAATATTTCAAGTACAGAAACCTTCATTGCCACAGCAAATAAAATAGCTAATCCCGAAACCAGAATGTTGTTTATATACAATCAAATCCGTACAACAATAAGCTGGAACGGCCAGGATAATATATATACTGATAACGGTATTGTAAAAACATGGGAAACAAAAATTGGAAATTCAGCAGATATTAATTTGCTACTTATAAAACTATTAAATGATGCAGGAATAAAAACTACGTCAGTATTATTCAGCAGCCGGCAGCATGGTTTAGCAACGCCTTTTTATCCCTTCATTAATCAGTTTAATACAGTAATGGCTTATGTTGTTCTTAATGAAAAATATTTTGTGCTGGATGCAACTGACAAAATTTCGAATTACAAATTAATACCTGCTAAAATTGTTAATACAAAGGGCTTTATAATATCCGGCGATGAGGGGCTGTGGAAGGATATAACTAATGATGGTTATAAATACAACGTGTTGACTGCAGTACATGGTGTTGTTGACACTGCCGGGGTTATGAAAGGCAATGGTATAATAAAATGCAGTGGCTATGCCCGAAATGAGCGCTGCGAAAACTGGCTGAAAAATACAGAAGAATTTAAAGAAGAATATTTTAGCGCACCTTACCCCTTTTTAAAGATTGATAACATTACAGTACATAATGCCTACACCGATTCGTTACCGCTTGAGCAAAAAGTAAAATTTACCATGCCTCTGAATAATTCGGGCAGATACAAATATTTTACGGTAAATCTTTTTTCAGATTTAGAAGAAAATCCATTTGTTGCCGATGACCGCATTGCTGATATTGACTTTAGTTTTCAGCAGTATTATAATATTTATGGCAATTTTTTTATTCCGCAAAATTATGTTTTTGATGTGCTGCCCGAAAATATTTCAATGATAATGCCAGATACCAGTATTATTTTTAACCGTTCCATTCAAGCTGAAGAAAATATTCTGAATGTGCGAATATCTGTTGAGTTTAAAAAATCATTTTACCCAGCCTCCAATTATCCTGTATTTAAAGAATTTTATAAAAAGTTATTCGACAAATTAAATGAACCCATTTTAATTAAAATGAAAGAACCCCTATGACAAAGTTTTATTTTACCCTGGCATTTATTTTTATTTTTATAACATTGTTTGCCCAGCCTGGTAATTACGATGTAAGTACTATAAAAGAAGCGATGAAAAAAAATGCTTATTCTGTAAAAAGAGAGGAGCGTATTGAGTTTGAAGTAAAAGCTATTGATAAAGCATATTATAATGTACACAAGGTTATAACTGTTTTAAATGAAGCCGGTAAAGACGAATTATTATTTTATGAATTTTCGGATAAGTTTCAATCGCTTGAAGAAGTAGCCATACAAATTTTTGACAGTAAAGGAAAATCAGTTCGTAAATATTCTAAATCAGATTTAACTAAACAAGCTACGGGTGAAGGTTTAGTGCCCGATGGAAAAGTATATTATATAAACCCTGCAGTGCCGGGTTACCCGGTTACTATACAAATAGATTACGAACTTAAGTACAGTGGCATTCTCGATTATCCCGATTTTGAAGTGCAGCTGCCCGAACAATCTGTAGAGCATGCGGTATTTTCTGTTAAAATTCTTCCGGAACTTGATATGCGTTTTAAAACAAAGAATACACTTATTACCCCTGTAATTACAAACGATGGGAAAAATAAAATTTACACCTGGACGGTAAATAATTTACCGGCATTAGAATACGAAAGTGGCAGCGTAAGCAGGGAAAGCCGTTATCCAAAAATAGTAGTTTCGCCAAATAAATTTGAGCTGGATGGCTATGCAGGAGATATGAGCAGCTGGCAAAATTTTGGAAAATGGTATGGTTCGCTTGCAAAAGATGCCATTAATCTTACAGAAGACAGAAAAGTATTTTTCAAAAATATGGTTAAAGATATCAGCGATGATAAAGAAAAAATAAAAACACTGTACACTTACCTGCAAAACAATTTCAGGTATGTAAGTATTCAATTGGGCATTGGTGGCTTTAAGCCTTTTACTGCCGACTTTGTTGATAAAAAAAAATATGGTGATTGTAAAGCACTAAGCAATTATATGCAGGCATGTTTACAGGCAGTTGGGTTAAAAAGTTACCAGGCACTTATAAACGCATCCTATAATAAAGCACCTGTTGATCCCGATTTTCCGCACAACAGTTTTAATCATGTAATTATTTGTGTGCCTGTAAGCAAAGATTCTGTTTGGCTGGAGTGTACGAGTACTACAAACGATTTTGCTGTGCTGGGCAGTTTTACCGAAAACCGCAACGCATTGTTAATAACAGAAGATGGTGGAAAGTTAGTAGCTACTCCTAAAAGTAAAGCGGCTGAAAATTATTTTACCAGTATTACAACGGTTAATTTAAATGATGATGCATCGGGCAATGCAACAATTGAACTTAAAACAACCGGCGAATACAAACAGGATTTTTTGCATTATATTTTTGATCAGAAAAAAGATGAACAAAAAAAATTTTTAGTGAACGATTTAGGTTTTCTTCAGCCCGATGATTTTGAAATAAATTACGATAAGGATAACAAACAATCTCCCGTAAAACTGCAAATGACTTTTGAAAAAATTCCGGAATTTACTGCCGGTAATAAACAATTTTTAAACCCACGTATTTATAAAATGTGGAATTCTTCTTTACCAAAAGCAGAAAACCGTACACAGGATTTTTATTTTCAACACCCATTTATTAAAACCGATACTACCATTTATAAATTACCCGAAGGTTTTGGGTTAGAGACTTTGCCAAAAACAAAAGAAATTAAATTTGAATACGGAAGTTTTAAAAGTAACTATGTGTATGATGAAAATAAAAAAACTATTACAACCACTGCCAGGCTGGAACTATTGGAGTATAAAATTCCTGCGGCTAAATTTTTAGATACAAAAAAATTCTTTAACGAAGTAATGGCAGAATACACCGAAAAAATTGTAGTAAAAAAATTATAAAATTCCGTGCAGGCTCCCACCCTTTTCAAAAAGTCTGTCAATATTTTTTTCTGTTGCTGCATCTTTTTCAACAGGCGGTGCATGGTGCGGTTTTATCCTTGCATCAAAAACTAACGGGCCATTGCAACCCCAGTGTTTGTTTGTGGTAAAACTATCAATTCCATACATATCATGCGATGGATTGCAACGGGTAAAAGTTACCCATAAAAAATTATTTAAAGTGTTGCTTACAAATGCTGAATCATCGGCAATCACAATTATTGCAATACCATTAAGTTTGTCATTGAACATTGAACAATTGATCATTGAACATTTGTATTTCTTTAGCAGCAGTTGTCATAATCGCTGAACTTTTTTGTTTGTAATGCAACAACACCAGGCATTACCAATTTTGCATTTTCAAAGCCGTCTAAATTATTTAAACAATCAGGAACTGTTGTTGCAAGTTCCCTTATTTTTTCGCCATAAGCAGCTAATACTACTTTGCTGCCGCTGTTTAATCCAGTGCCAGAATAATCTAGTGTATCAATTGTGTGTTGGTATAAAAATGAATATCCCTTGTTAAATTGATTCTTTCTAAAATAAAAGTTGAAATAATTTTCAATATTATTTGTCGATAATTTATTAGTCATCATCTGCAGTAATAAATAAAAATTTTGCCAGGCTTAATTGCCCTGTTCCCAAAATATGATTGGCAATAGTTAATATTTCTGCCGGTTGTTTGGTTGGCGTATAAGGTGTATAACGTTCGCTGCCAATGGCCAGTAATAACGGATGCACACCTGCAGCATCAACTGCATGTACTTCTTTTAATCCGGGTATTTCTGTTTGTATAGCGCTGCCTGTTATTTCATGTATCAGTTGGCCAAAACTGGTATCTTCCTGTGGCGGACGGCCAACAACGGTAAATGGCCAGATGGCATTTTTTTTAGCATACACTTTATGCACTTTCATTAATGGAAAATCATGTTGTAAACTGTAATAACCCAGGTGATCGCCAAAAGGGCCTTCGGGTTTATTTTCATTGGGATAAACTTCTCCGGTAATTACAAAATCAGCATCGGTACTTATGCAAAAACCATCTTTATAAAAATACCTGAATCTTCTGTTGCCTAAAACACCGGCAAAAGTCATTTCACTTATTCCCTCGGGCAATGGCATAACAGCAGCAACACTATGGCTTGGTGGCCCGCCAACAAATACACTTACTTTTAAGGGTAATCCTTTTTTATTGGCTTTGGTTTGATGAACACCAATACCTCTGTGCAATTGGTAATGCAATCCAATTTCTTTATTCGGCACATAATCATTTCCCGAAAGCTGAATGCGGTACATGCCGAGGTTTGCATTCATTATGCCGGGCTTATCCATATCTTCTGTATAAACTTGCGGCAGTGTAACAAATGCACCGCCATCCATTGGCCAATGCTGAATTTGTGGAATGTCTGTAATTTTTATTTCCTGAAATAAAACAGGTTTATTTATTGGATTTTTTAAAGGCAATGCTTTTATAGCAGCCAGCCCTGCACTAAAATTTTTTATGGGATGTTTTATAGCGTTAACCGGATCGTTTTTTAATTCGATAAGTTGCTGAACAGTTTGCAGTGTATCTCTGAAAATAAATTTACTTCTTTCCAGTGTACCAAAAATATTTGATGCAGCTCGGAATGTGCTGCCTTTTACATTTTCAAATAATAAGGCCGGGCCGCCTGCCTCATGCACACGTAAATGAATAGCCGCCATTTCTAAAAATGGGTCTACCTCTTCTTTAATTCTTATGAGCTGATTATTTTTTTCTAAATCAAGTAAGCATTCTTCCAGCGATTTGTAGGCCATTATTTTACATTGTGGTACAAATGTAAAACACTAATACAGTAGTATTGTTGAAAGGAAAATAAAAATTCAATTAATAAATATTGGTAGGGCAGCCGGTTTTTGATTTGCCACCGCCAGAACCGCCGTTGCCATTTAGTCTAATGCTAAGATTAAGGCCTGAAAAATAATACCAGTCTTTGTTTTTTACACCACCACGCTGGCTGCCATCTGCAGGGTAAGTAAGGCCGGTTTTTAATTCTCCGCCACGAAAAGCTAAATCAACAGCCTGCTGGCCACGGTTGGCTAATAAAATATTTTGATCTATATAAGTATTGCTCACATCATCTAAATAATCGGTACTGGTTTTTCTTAAACCAATTTCAAATGCCAAACGCACATTATCGCTGAAAGCAAATTTTACACCACCTCCAAATGGAATGGCAAATTGCCCTAAATTATATTTTTTTCTGCCCTGGTAAAAGCCCTGGCCTTCCGTGCTTAAGGGCTGTAAATAAACTTTACGCCCCAATGAGTCTTTGGTAGATGGATTAAATTTAAAATAACTTACCCCGGCAAATACATAAGGAGTAAAGCTATGCTCATACAAACTTAAAAAACTGTATTCTAAACCAAGATGCACATCTGTTATGGGAGAAGAGAAACTTAAATTACGAACAGCGTTTTTTGCGTTTTGTTTATCATCACCACTTACTTTACCAAAAGTAACATTAGCCCTAACCCCCAATTTATCTGTGATATCATATAAAAGACCAGCACCAAAAGCCGGGTGCGATTGGTTTAAAGTAAATCTTTTATCCTGCAAATCTCCCTGGTAATTACTAAAGCCGCCAAACACGGTTACATTTAGTTTTTGGGCTTGCGTAGTGTAAACAATAAAAGCTGCTATTGCAAATAAAAATAATTTCTTCATAAAATAAAAGGGTAACCCGTTTTTGGGTTACCCTGCCAATATCATACCAAAAAATTATATTTTTTATTTTTTCAGATACATTACTTCTTTAACCAGCTTAACAGTACGGGGCACATCCGGTAAATAAGCGGCCACTAAATTAGGTGCATAGTGCATTGGTGCATCTGCCGAAGTTATTCTGCGTATAGGCGCATCTAAATAATCAAATCCTTCTTTTTGTATACGGTAACAAATTTCGGAAGATACAGATGCAAATGGCCATTGCTCTTCAACAATTACTAAACGATTTGTTTTTTTAACGCTCTCTAAAATGGTAAACCAATCCAGAGGACGAATTGTAGCTAAATCAATCACTTCTGCTTCAATCCCTTCTTTAGCCAGCTCTTCTGCAGCACCAAGAGCAACTTTCATCATTTTATTAAAAGACACAATAGTTACATCTTTACCTGTCTCTTTTAATAAATGCTTTACCAATCGGCAAAACATATTCTTCTTCGGGTACATCTCCTTTATCGCCATAACCAACTTCACATTCCATAAATATAACCGGGTCATCGTCACGAATGGCAGCTTTTAATAATCCTTTTGCCTCGTAAGGTGTTGCAACACTTATAACTTTTAATCCCGGAATATTTGCATATAAAGATTCAAAAGCAGTTGAATGCTGTGCACCTAATTGACCTGCACTACCACCCGGGCCACGAAAAACGATTGGGCAGCCCACCTGTCCGCCACTCATTGCCAGCATTTTAGAAGCGGTATTTAAAATTTGATCTAAAGGTAGTACAGCAAAGTTCCATGTCATAAATTCAACTATTGGACGAAGGCCATTTTGAGCGGCACCAACGGCTATACCTGCAAAACCAAGCTCGGCAATAGGGGTATCAATTACTCTTTTTTCTCCAAACTCATCCAGCATTCCCTGGCTTACTTTATAAGCTCCGTTGTATTCTGCCACCTCTTCCCCCATTAAAAATACAGTTTCATCTCTCCTCATTTCTTCCTGCATGGCTTCCCTTAATGCTTCCCTTAATGCTATTTGACGCATAATTATTGGTTAATTGGTTAATTCGTTTATTAGTTAAATAGTATCAGTAAAAACGTACATGCTATTTATAAAGATTGCAAATTTATTCTATCGGGGGCAGATGAGCAAATTGTAATTGAAACAGTGGGAAGATGCTTAATAAATAGTAAGAAAGCATTTTATTTTGGTAGTTGAACGGGCTAAAGAATGGCCTTATAATAATTATTAAGCGTATTCTATTTTTCTGTTAGGGGCAAATTTTTCAATAACCCTTTTTAAATCGGCAGGTTTATAAGGTTTTAAAATGTAATCGTTAAAACCTTCTTTGGCAATAAGGTTATCCATATCCTCCAGCATGGTGGCTGTAAAAGCAATAATAGGAATTGAGTTATCAGTTTCCCTTATAATTTTTGTGGCTGCATAGCCATTCATTTCAGGCATTTCAAGATCCATTAAAATTAAATCGAACTGATGAAATTTTAATAATTCTATTGCATGTAAACCATTGCCTGCTTCTTTTGTCCTTATCCCCCATTTTTTTAAAAACATATTTAAAACAGAAGCATTAATTTCGTTATCCTCCACCACCAAAATTCTTACGCCACGTATATCAACCGGCGTGGTGTAATTTTCTACATTTATTACTTGCGGCTGCAGTTTTATATCTTTTTTAAACAACAGTGTAAAACCAAAACTTGCACCCTGTCCAAGGTCGCTTTCTACTACAATCGTTCCTCCAAATAAGTTTACCAGTTTTTCGCTGATTGTAAGTCCAAGCCCTGTGCCTCCAAATCTTCTTTTTAAATCATTGGCATGTACCTGAGCAAAGCTTTCAAAAATTTCAACCTGTTGTTCTTTTTTAATGCCAATACCGGTATCTTTTACAATAAATGACACGGATACTTCATCAGCAGTTTCTTCATCAATTAAAACGGTTAATGTAACCTTGCCCTGTATGGTAAATTTTAAGGCATTCGATATAAGATTATTAAGCACCTGCCTTAATTTAACTTCATCGCTTATTATATTAATATTTTTAAGCTGAGAGCCATGTTTAAATACCAGCTCTATACTTCTTTTCTCAAACTGGCTTTCAAAAAA
Organism: uncultured Chitinophagaceae bacterium; assembly: GCA_963741535.1. Classification (GTDB taxonomy): domain Bacteria; phylum Bacteroidota; class Bacteroidia; order Chitinophagales; family Chitinophagaceae; genus Ferruginibacter. The sequence goes on along the minus strand of CAVUIP010000017.1, from coordinate 17,952 downwards.
TTGCACTACAGCCTCCAGCGCTTGTAATAAATTAAATGATTGGTTATTAACCTCCATTTTTCCTTCGTCAATCTTACTGTAATCTAAAATGTCGTTAATAATACTCAGCATATGTTCCGATGAGTACAGCTGAAGATTAATTTGAGATTTAATTGTGTCGGAAAGGTTTTTTTCGGTCAATATTAAATTTGCTGTTCCAATAATACCATTCAGCGGGGTTCTTAATTCATGGCTCATGCCTGCCAAAAAACGTGTTTTAACTTTTGCAGAATTTTCAAATTTTTCTTTGCTTGAGGCTAATTCTTTACCGGCCATTTTATAGCTGCTGATATCCCTGATGATTAGCATCTGGTATGCCTTTTCATTTGTAAAATAAGTTATACTGTTTACGTATGCTTCAAATTCAGTTTTACGTTGTGTCCTAAAATTTGCTTCGCCATGCCAATCATTAGGTATATCGTTCATCAGTAATTCTAAATTACTGCTGCGGTCGCTCAGGTAGCGCATCATTAACTGAGAAAGGAAAAGCCCTTTTATACTAATCTCATCGGCCACATCAAAAAGAGCAACTGCCCGTCTGTTACATTCAATAATTTCTTTGGTTTCTTTATCAAAAATTATACAGGCATCAAGGGTAGATTGAAATAAAGCCTGGCTGTAATTTAATTTTTCTTTTGTTAGAATTTTAGGGGCAAATCCTGCAAAAATATACCTGGCAAGCAGGGAAGATAAAATTACAGTAACGATTATAAAAAATATAAAAAGGTTATTTAGTAGGGCATTGTTGAAATAAATTATACATAAAGCAAGTACCATTGCAGCAACTATAAATAATGCACTTGACAGGGCAAATACATTATCCCTGTATTGATGCTTATTTTCGGCATTGTATTTTAAGAATACTCCGGCAATATTTGAATTAAATGCTGAGGGCAAAATTGAGTTAGATTTAAAGTTTTGTGTTATATAACGCTTAATTGTGCGATTTATTGAATACATACCCGGTTTATATTGTAAAAAATGATTTACCCTTTACATATTATTTTGATGATTTGTTCGTTACTGTATGTAACCCCTGTTAGAAAACCCAAAATAACCAAATGGATCATAAAATTTTTGAATTTGACCAAAGACTGGATGCCGGATTTTTAAATAGTTTATATGAAAATGATATTGAAAATGCGGAAATGAGCTTTGAATTCTTTTTAAATAAATACCTGCAGCACCTTAAAGAAATTGAAGAAGATTTTATAGCTGGCGATATAAAAGGTTTCAGGCAAAAAGTGCATAAAGCAAAGCCAACTTTTAGCTATGTTGGTTTAACTGAAATTAGTGCTAAGGCCGCTGCAATTGAAATTATATGTGATAATGAAGGCGATTTAAATAAAGTTAAAAATCTGTACCAGGAGTTTAAAAATAGGTTAGCGGAATTAATTCCTGTAGTGCAACACGAACTTGAACGAATGAAAACTTAATCCCAATCTTATGAAACTGAAAGTAATTATTGTTGATGATGAGCCAATGGCAAGGAATTTTTTAGAGCGTTATTGCGAAAAAAATGGCAACCTGCTTGTGTCGGGAGCATTTGAAGATGCAGTAACGGCATTGGATTATCTGCAAAAAAATGAAATTGATATCTTATTTTTAGATGTGGAGATGCCCAACGTTAGTGGGTTTCAGCTGCTGGATCAGTTATCTTACATGCCCAAAGTAATTCTTACAACTTCAAAAACCGACTATGCGTTTAATGCTTTTGAGTATGGTGTTACCGATTTTTTAAAAAAGCCCATAACCTTCAATCGTTTTCAGGAAGCTATTACTAAAATTACTCAATCATTAATTGAAAAAAGATTAGAACCCGTTTTAAAAATACCCGCTGTAAACCTGCAGGAAATTTTTATAAAAGCAGATGGAAAATTAACAAGGCTAAATTTTCAGGAAATTTTATACATTGAGAGTTTAGGCGATTATGTAAAATATTTTACCGCTACAAAAAATTATGTAACCTTAAGTACACTTAAAGCGGTGGAAGAAAAAATGAGCAGTACAAGTTTTATGAAAGTACACCGATCTTATATTGTAAATCTTCAAAAAATTAAAGATATCCAGGATAATAGTTTAGTAATAGAAGGTAAAGTAATACCTATAAGCAAATCTTACAAATCGGAAGTAATGAGCAGGATAAACGTAGTTTAACCTGTTGCCTGTTTTCTCCTTAACCGATAATTTTGCGCTTTCGTCGGATAAATACTTTCATTTATCGAAAACTAAAAACAGAAGCAAAAATCTGCTGCATCTTTGTGTTGTAATTAACCAGTTAAGTATTTAAAAATACAGATATCCAGCAGAAGAATTAAAACAAAGAAAACAACAAATAATAACCCAAAGAAACAAAACCAAAGAAAACAAAAGCTTAAATCCCGACGAAAACTTAGCCAAATCCAACTCCAAAGGAAACCGCCTAATTTAAAACTTAAACCACAAGATTGAATGAATTAAGTTTTACAAGTTAAAATGAACAAATAAAAAATGTCCCTCTTACCTGGGGCATTTTTTATTTTATACAGAATTTCGGGAACCTCTGATAACATTTTTTACAATCTTAATATACTTGTTTGCCAGGCCAGGTTCGGCAAAACGTTGATTTAAGGCTATTCATCGGAAGAAAGTTATCGTTGAACGAAAAATTTATAATAAAGGTAAAATCCGGGGCATCTTTGTATTGTAATTAACCAGTTAAGTATTTATAAATCCCGTTATCCTCCAGAAGAATTAAAACAAAGAAAACAAAATATAATTACCCAAAAGAAAGTTAAACCAAAGAAAACAAAAAATTAATTATCCACCAAGCCAAGTCCTGAAAGAACCAATCCAACAATCCGGCAAAACCATCTAAGTAAAAGATTAAACCACAAGATTGAATGAATTAAGTTTTACCAACTAAAAAAAATGCCCCACTTACCCGGGGCATTTTTAATTTGAACATCTCAGGCTTGCATAATTGCCAATAAAAGAATTCAAAAAACCTTTCAATTTTAATTTACCTGGCCGCATTACTCAAGACGATGAATTGAGCTCATTCATCGAAAGAATAACCCCTAATCAACGAATAATATTAAAAAGAGAGTAATTGTATTGCATCTTTGTATTGTAATTAACCAGTTAAGTATTTCAAAATCCAGATATCCAGCAGAAGAATTAAAACAAAGAAAACAAAATATAATTACCCAAAGAAAAATCAAACCAAAGAAAACAAAAAATCATTAAATCAACACAAGCCAAACCCAATCCCTAAGAAACCCAACCAATCCAGCAATCTAATAAAACCGCCCAATTGTTAAATTAAACCACAAGATTGAATGAATTAAGTTTTACATGTTCAAGTTCAAAAAAAATGTCCCACTTAGCCGGGACATTTTTTATTATACTCAAATAAGACATGTTGCTTTACACATTTTCTATAACCATAGCACTTGCCCCTCCTCCTCCATTACAAATTCCTGCGGCTCCATATTTAGCGTTATTTTGTTTTAATACATTAATAAGCGTAACAATTATTCTTGCACCGCTGCATCCCAGTGGATGGCCCATAGAAACTGCGCCGCCATTTACATTAACTTTTGCCGGGTCCAATTTCATGCGTTTACTGTTTTCAATACCTACTACTGCAAATGCTTCATTCAATTCCCAAAAGTGAATGTCTTCCATTTTTAAACCTGCTTTGGCAACTGCTTTTGGTACAGCTAAGCTTGGGGTGGTGGTAAACCATTCCGGTGCCTGTTCTGCATCGGCATACGATAATATTTTTGCAATAGGTTTTAAACCCAGCTCATTGGCCTTTTCTTTACTCATTAAAACTAATGCTGCAGCTCCATCGTTCATAGTACTTGCGTTAGCGGCAGTCACGGTTCCATCCTTTACAAATGCACCTTTCAATTCCGGTATCTTATCAAACTTTACATTAAAAGGTTCTTCATCTCTATTAAATAAAATAGGGTTGCCTTTGCGTTGCGGAATTTCAACCGGTACAATTTCATTATCAAATTTACCGCCATTAACAGCAGCCTGGCTGCGTTTGTAACTTTCAATAGCAAAAGCATCCTGTTCTTCACGGCTAACTCCGCAGGTAGTGGCGCAAAGTTCTGCTGCATTGCCCATCGCTTTGCCATCATACACATCGGTTAAACCATCTTTTGCAAGCCCATCAATAAAAGCAACGTTGCCATATTTATTTCCCCAGCGTAAATTTTCTGAATAAAAAGGCACATTACTCATGCTTTCCATACCACCAGCAACCACAATATCAGCATCGCCTAATAAAATGCTTTGTGCCGCCTGTGCAATAGCTTTCATACCGCTGGCGCAAACTTTATTTATAGTGGTGCAATTTGTTTCATTGGGTAAACCTGCAAATTTTGCGGCTTGCCTTGCAGGTGCTTGCCCCAGGTTGGCTTGTATAACAGCACCCATTAAAACATCATTTATTAATTCGGCTTTTACGCCTGCTTTTTCGATGGCGCCTTTAATGGCAACAGCTCCCAACTTTGTAGCACTAAAATCTTTTAATGCCCCGCCAAAACTGCCTATTGGGGTACGCACTGCGGAAATAATATACACTTCTTTCATAAAAAAAATCGTTTAGATGGCAAAGGTAATAAGTAAGGAGTAAAGAAAAATTTTACATTGCAGGCAATAAAAAATGCCTGTCAAAAAACAAGCATTTTAATTTATTTATAACTATTTATTTTCTTAAAAATTAATTCCTGCCGCAATTCCAAAATTACCAGTACCCTTTAGGCCTGTACTTTCTTTTATTTGGGGTTTAATGTACATATTTTTTTCACCGATAATTTTTATAAAATATTTCCCCAAATCTTTTGTAACCTCAATGTGCGAACCTGCAAGGTTTAAACCTCCTTTATCTACCCCGGTATAAATGCTGTTAAATTTTGCATTGGCAAAACTTGCAAAAGCGCTCCATTCAATTGTAAGATTATTTTTTGTGGTATGCTCAAATAATATGCCGTTGCTGTTGTAAAAACCTCCACGGTAGTTAGCAATATCAAAAGTGTTTTCGGTAAAAACCGAAAAACCTTTATACAACCGGTATCCAGTCCAGTTACTTATCTCTGCAGTGTTTGGCGTGCCTCTCTGGTAAAAATAAAAATAAGCAAACGCACTAAATTCGCTGCTAAACCTGCCCCATTCCTTTGAGTATCTTAATTCAACATCCTGTTCATCAAAAAAAGCGTTTCGGGTATAAATTTCTTTAGGTACATTTTTAGGTATGTAATTAAAGTTTTGTGATAACCCCAGTGTAAAATTTTTATAGTTCAATTCCAATTCCGGCTGTGCCACATCGTTATTACCAAAAAGCAGCCCCCGCCATAAATAATGGCGCAGGTAATTCATTTCAAAACTGCCGGTAATTTTTGATACTGCAGTTGCAGGGGATGCAGTTTCTGTTTTTTCGGCAACAACATTATTTGTTTGGCTGAAAACAGTTGCATTAATCACTAATGTGATTATGTAAATGAATATTTTTTTCATGCAGGTACAGGATTTATATGGTTTTTGCGCAGGTAAGAAAATAGTATATCAGGGTTAAAAGGTTTCGTCATGCAATGATTAAATCCTATTTTTAATAATTCACGGTGCTTATCTACAGATGCATCGGCTGTAAAAGCAATTATCGGGATATTTTCAAAAGGCAAATTTTGGGACCCTCTTATTTGTTTTGTGGCTTCTATGCCATCCATTTTTGGCATTTGTATATCCATCAGTATCATATCAAACTGTTCGTTTTGCAGTATATCTAAAACTTCAATACCATTTGTTGCCACTTTGTTTTCTACATTCCAGCCCGATAAAAAACGGGTAAGTACCATCGCATTTATTTTATTGTCTTCCGCAACCAGTATCCTCATTCCAGTCAGGTCTTTTACCTGGTTTTTTTCTCCCGTGGTGATATCTTTTATTTCATTTCCTTTATAAACATGTTTATCAAACGATAATTCTACTAAAAATTCCGAGCCCATTCCCGGCGTGCTGGTTACGCTAATTATACCTCCCTGCATCTCTACCAGCTTTTTGCTTATGGTAAGCCCCAGCCCGGTGCCACCATACTGTCTTGTTATGGTTTCATCGGCTTGTGTAAAGCTTTCAAAAATTTGTGCCTTTTGCTTATGCGATATACCAATACCGGTATCTTTAATACTGAACACAATGGTTACACTATGATTATTTTCTTCTTTAACTGAATAAGAAAAATCAACACTGCCCTTATCGGTAAATTTAATGGCATTGGAAAGCAGGTTAGACAGTACCTGGTTAAGCCGTACATAATCCCCATACAATGAATAATTTTGTACTTCGGACGGATTAAAATTATAGCCAATAATTTTTTCTGATGCTTTGTTTGCGAAAAGATCAAATATATACTTACAATTATTTTCCAGGTTAAAAGAAACTTTTTCAAACGTCATGTGGCCTGATTCTATTTTTGAAAAATCAAGAATATCAGATACCACGGTTGATAAATGCTGGGCAGAAAAATTAAGGGTTTTTACATATTCCTGCTGCTTATCGGTAAGTTTTTCTTCCAGTAAAAGATTGGCCACTCCCACAACTCCGTTTATCGGCGTTCTAATTTCATGGCTCATGCAGCTAAGAAATTCTGATTTTGCTAGAGCCGCCTGTTTTTGTTTGGTAATATCCTGCACAGTTCCCCTAAGCCCAATTACCTTTCCCTGTTTGGGGCTTAAAATAGCTTCGCCAATTGCTAAAATATATTTTACAGATCCATTGGTTGATTTAATTCGAGATTCTACAGAATAAGTTTTTTGGTTTTCAATAAGATTTTTTAACGCATCATCAAATTGTTTTAAATCCTCCGGATAGATTTTATCCCGGTAGGCTTCAAACAATTTTTCCTTTGGGGCACCTTCCAAATCAAAAATGCGGTACATTTCCTTTGACCATAAAACTTCATAAGTCATAAAATTATATTCCCAGCTTCCAATTTTTGCCAGTTCCTGGGTTTCTTCAAAACGCAAATGATTTTTTTGCAAAAGAACCTCTGCCAATCTGCGCTGTTCTTTTTCGTAGTTAATTGCAATTATATCCGAAAGTGATCTGATGAACATTTGTTCGGCTATTGTCCATTCTCTTTTTGGCCCTACATGTTCGCAGCAAACCACACCAATAACTTTATTGCCGCTTCGTATGGGTATATCCAGCATAGAAGTTATGCCTTCGGGTTTTAAATAGTCTTCTGCAAATTCTGCAGTAGCAATATTAGTAATTGCATCATTTGCAATAATTAAAGCATTGGCTTTAAGATGTTGAAAATAAACTGGATAATCTTTTTCTGATGCTGTGCTTCCTGCAATACATTCACCCTTACTCAATATATAAATGAAATCTGCTTTTATTGTACTTATATCGTTATTATACTCCCATATACCCACTCTTTCGCAGCTAATACTTTCAGCAGCCAGAGCAAGCAATTCTTTAAGCACCTCTTCAATACTAGTCTCGGAGCTTTTTGCATTAAACCGCAGCATAAGCTGTTGCTGCGCAAAAAAATCTTCTACTTTTACTTTTTCATTTTGTGCCTCATTTTTTTCATCAAGGGCTTTAAGTAATTCTTCTTCCGATTTTTTTCTTATAATTATTTCCTGCTCCAGCCAGCCTTTTTGCACAAAAAAAGAAGTCATTGATTGAGAAAGAACTCCAAATTCATTTTTTTTGTGGAGGTAAGGTGCAATTTTACCTGGCGAATTTTGTTTTAATGCCTGTGCAAATGCTGAAAGCGGTTCTAGTAAAAATCGTTGTGCAAAAAAGTAAAATAAAAACCCAATTACCATAATTACAATTAAAAATACAGCCAGATAGGTACCCAGGTATTTTTGATACGCACTAAGCAAAGGGTAATTTCGGGTAACATTAAAAGCACCAATAGGTTGATTGTAAAAATCTTTCAACGGCATACTAAATTGAAAATGCCCCATTTTAGGGTCGCTCATTTTTGTAAATGCATTAGACGTATTTACAAAACTAAATTCAACATCCGACGAAAGATTTTTAAGGTTGGCCATGTAAACATTATCAACAATACGGCCCAGTAATAAATATCCTTTTTGTGGCCGAAGCCTTAACTTATCCTCAGTGTTTGTAATGCCACCAGCAAAAACTTCAACGGTGTAATTGTTATGCTTAATGAAAAAGACTTTACTGCCTTTTATGGAAAACGCTGCTTTTAAATCAGCCGCAGGGATATTTAATGGGGTTGATGAAAGGGAATCCCTGGTTGCAGAAGTGTAATATGGTTTTGCAGTGCTGTCAAGTACCCAAATATAATCCAATTTATAATTTGATAAGGCTCCATTAAGTTCTTCTTCGGCCCATTTTTTATTTTTTTTTCCTGTTACAAATTCAGCCATTTGATCCCAAACACTGTAATCGTAAGCATAATTTTCTACGTAAGCTGAATTAAGTTTAAGAATTTTAGGTGCATCTCTTTCCTGTGTTTCCTTTAATTTTTCAGCCAATAATTCACGGGTTTCTTTGGTAATAGAATTTTGTAAAATAACCGACAGCAAAAAAATACATACAATTACAAAACACAAAAGTAATATTACCTGGTTACGTACTTTCATTATTTGGATATTGGCTGATAAAGGCTAAAATTATTTTTCCCTTTTGCTTAATCACTGCAAAAGGGTTATTAAAAAAATCTATTGATAAACGTTTTCCTGCAATTGCTCAATTTCATACCTGGCAATTACTGCCGATTCCCTGATTTTTTCAAGCAGTTCATTAAATTGAACTGACAGGGTGCTTATATCTGCTGTTTTTTTGCACTCTTCTTCAAAGTCTAAAAAAAATGTAGTTAATTCTGGAAAGCCTACATAACAAAAAATAGAAGAATGAAAATGGATACTGCTTTGAAGGGGCTCAAGCCCTTCTTTAAATGCCCTATTTAACGAAACATGGATCTCATCTTGATTTGTCAGATATTCACTTAAAATTTCAGCAAAATCTATTGAACAATCACCATAAAACCGTTTTAGGGTGCTTTTTTCAAAAGTAATACTGCTCATAAGCTTATATATTAAAACGATTATACTGATAGGTGTAAACGCTGTTACTGAAAACATATTGTAATAAAAGCATTACTCTTTAAAAAAAAATAATTACACCGTATGTAGAAAATCCTTTATGGTAAGTTTTCGCCTTTTTTAAGCGACTGTAAAGGTCATTTTCTATAATGCACAAAGGTTTTTGTATTTTTGCAATCCTAATATATACTAAAAAAAGAATAGGAATTATTACATGGAGCTTACTAAAAATTTTGAACCAACTGCAATTGATGCCAAATGGTACCAGCATAGTTTAGATAAAGGTTATTTTAGCAGTACCCCCGATGAACGGGAAGCATACACTGTTGTAATTCCTCCGCCAAATGTTACAGGCGTTTTACACATGGGCCATTGCCTTAATAATACTATACAGGATATTTTGATCAGGCGTGCCAGAATGGAAGGTAAAAATGCCTGCTGGATACCCGGCACCGATCATGCTTCTATTGCAACCGAGGCAAAAGTGGTACAGATGCTTAGAGAGCGGGGCATTACCAAATCATCTTTAACAAGAGAAAAATTTTTAAGCTATGCCTGGGAATGGAAAGAAAAATATGGCGGCATTATTTTACAGCAATTAAAAAAATTAGGCTGCAGTTTAGACTGGAACAGAACAACCTTTACAATGGATGGGGATTATTACAAAGCTGTAATAAAAGTTTTTATCGACCTGTACGGCAAAGGATTAATTTATCGTGGTAAGCGAATGGTAAACTGGGATCCTGTTAGCCAAACCGCATTAAGCGATGAGGAAGTAATTTTTAAAGATGTTGATTCAAAATTGTATTATGTAAAATATCTTTTAGTTGATGGCAGCGGAAGTATAACGGTGGCCACCACCCGACCAGAAACTATTTTAGGTGATGTGGCCATTTGTGTAAACCCAGCAGATGAAAGATATGCCAGTTTAATTGGTAAAGAAGTTATTGTTCCCCTCATCAACAGAAAAATACCTGTAATTGCTGACGATTATGTTACCGCAGATTTTGGTACAGGTGCATTAAAAATTACACCAGCGCATGATAAGAATGATAATATGCTTGGCTTAAAGCATAACTTAAAAGCCATTGATACTTTAGATGCTACCGGAAAATTTACCGCTGCGGATTTGATGGGAGACAATCCACCTGAATTAGTGTTATCATATGCAGGTGTTGACCGTTTTGCTTTACGTAAAAAAATTGCAGAAGATATTGCTGCATTAAATCAAATTGAAAAAATAGAAGATTATAAAGGTCAGGTAGGTACAAGTGAGAGAACAGGTGCTGTTATAGAAAGCAGGCTTTCTATGCAATGGTTTATTGATATGCAAAAATTTATGCAGAAGAATCCGGAGGCATTAGAATCGGTAATGAATGATACCATACAATTTCATCCTGCAAAATTAATAAACACTTACAGCCATTGGTTGGGGAATATAAAAGATTGGTGCATTAGCCGGCAGCTTTGGTGGGGGCAGCAAATACCGGCCTGGTACGATGAAGAGGGAAGATTTGTAGTGGCAGCAACAGAAGCGGAAGCAAAAGAAATGTTCAACGCTCAATATTCAATAATCAATGCTCAACTAAAGCAGGATGAAGATGTACTTGATACCTGGTTCAGCAGTTGGCTATGGCCAATGGAAGTTTTTAAAGGCATCAGCAATCCGGGTAATAAAGAAATCAATTATTATTATCCCACAACTACATTAGTAACCGGGCAGGATATTATCTTCTTTTGGGTAGCAAGGATGATAATGGCGGGTTATGAATACAAAAAAGAAATACCTTTTAAAGATGTTTATTTTACCGGCATGGTAAGAGATAAACAAGGCAGAAAAATGAGTAAGCAATTAGGTAACTCACCCGATTTACTTGGATTGATTGATCAGTACGGTGCCGATGCCACACGTTTTGGAATTATGATTGCTTCGCCTGCGGGAAATGATTTATTATTTGATGAATCATCATTAGAGCAGGGCAGAAATTTTAATAACAAATTATGGAATGCGTTGAAGTTGGTGAAGATGTGGGAAGGAAGACAAGCTGTGAGCGGTGAGCTTTTAGCTATGAGCAATAAGCCGTCAGCAGCTCACGGCTCAAAGCTGATTGCTCATAACTTTGCACTACTTTGGTTTGAAAACAGATTAAACGAAGTAAAAGCAGAAGTGGAAGGCCTGATGAAACAATTTAGATTGAGCGAAGCATTAAAAACTATTTACAGTTTAATATGGGATGATTTCTGTAGCTGGTATTTAGAATGGGTGAAGCCAAGCTTTGAGCAACCGATTGAAGCGGCAATTTATAAAAAAACAATTGAATTTTTTACAGAACTGATGCAGCTGCTGCATCCTTATATGCCATTTGTTACAGAAGAAATTTATCATTTGCTGCAAGAGAGAACAGATGATTTATGCATAAAGCAACTGGATGCATTTAAAAAAACTGATAAACAAATTTTACAAGAAGGGAATTTGCTAAAAGATGTTATCACCGGCATACGTGATGTAAGAAATAAAAATCAAATTAAACCCAGGGAGCAAATTCAAATACACATACAAACAGCAAATAAAGAAACATATCAAACTATAGAAATTATTTTAGCCAAACAACTCAATGCTAAGTCTGTATTATATGTAAACGATAAAATTGATAAAGCAATTTCAGTTGTAATTGGGAATGATAAATTTTATATTGAATCGGAACAGCCTATAAACGCCGGCAGCCAAAAAGAGGATTTAGTAAAAGACCTCAACCACCAAAAAAACTTCCTGCTTTCTGTAGAAAAAAAATTAAGCAACGAAAAATTTGTAGCCAATGCCAAACCCGAGGTGCTGGCTATAGAACAAAAAAAGAAAGCAGATGCATTGAACAGGATTAAAGCAATTGAAGAAAGTTTAGCAGGATTATAAACTGCAATTTTAAATTGTTTTAATGGCCTGCAGCAATAATATTGCAACTTTTCTGTACATTCATCTTTCAACATTTTATTTATGAAAAAAACAGCTCTGCTGGTTTTACTGGCCTTTTGTATTTCAAATCTTGCAGCACAAAAAACAATTATATGGTGTGGTACACTGATAGATGGCGTTAGCAATGAAGCAAGAAGCAATATGACTATTGTGGTAGAAAAAAATAAAATAACCGATGTAGTAAATGGTTTTTCGGTGGCGGCAGCAGGCGATAAAACCATCGATCTTAAAACTAAAACTGTTATGCCGGGGTGGATTGATTGCCATGTACACACAGAAAATGAAACAAAAAGAGGGAATGTTGCTGATAAATTTGTTTACAATACTGCAGATATTGCTTTTGAATCGCTGCAATATGTAAACATTACTTTAATGACTGGTTTTACAACAGTAAGAGATTTAGGTGGCAGTGGTATAAATATTTCGTTACGGAATGCAATTAATAAAGGGTTAGTTGTTGGGCCAAGAATTTTAACGGCAGGAAAATCTATTGCCACTACCGGCGGCCATGCCGACCCCACCAATGGTTACCGCAAAGATTTAATGGGCGACCCCGGGCCAAAAGAAGGTGTAATAAATGGTGTGGAAGATGCTTATCATGCGGTAAGGCAGCGGTACAAAGATGGCTCCGATTTAATAAAGATAACGGCAACGGGTGGTGTATTAAGCCAGGCTAAAGATGGTGCAAATGCACAATTTACCGAGGAAGAAATAAAAGCAATTGTAACAGCAGCAAAAGATTATAATTTTAAAGTAGCAGCACATGCACATGGAGCCGAGGGAATAAAAAGGGCCGTTCGTGGTGGCGTAAACTCCATTGAACATGGAACGTTTATGGATGATGAAGGTATTGCATTAATGAAGCAATATGGCACCTGGCTGGTCTCCACCATCACCGCCGGTAAATCAACCGCCGACAGTGCAAAAATACCCGGCTATTACTCGGAAATTGTTACACCTAAAGCATTGGCAACAGGGCCACAAATACAAAACACTTTTGCTAAAGCTTATAAAGCAGGTGTTAAAATTGCATTTGGTACCGATGCAGGAGTTTTTAAACATGGTTTAAACTGGTTGGAATTTGGTTATATGATTGAAGCAGGAATGCCCCCAATAGAAGCTATTAAAGCAGCAACCATTAATGCTGCGGATTTATTAGGAATGAAAACACAATTGGGAAGTATTGAAATAAATAAACTGGCCGATATTATTGCTGTAGATGGCGATCCTTTAAAAGATGCAAAAGTATTTGGTAAAGTTGTTTTTGTAATGAAAGATGGTAAAGTGTTTAAAAATGGTAAAGGGTAAGGATATTTTTTGCTGCTTCATATACAGGAAATTATTGACGGTCATTCAGGCAAAGAACTTTTGGCAGATTCTGTTTCCAAATTAATCAGAAAATCAACTAAGAAGAAAAGCCTTACGGAATTGATTTAAACAAATACAATATTATATTAAATAACAAAAAATTATTTGTGGGTTTTGAAGTTGCAGGAAGCTCAAAGGCTTACCATAATTACTGATCATTATCGTTTGTTGGTTCGGAACGGGGCGGATATTTTTATGAGAGAATTATTGTGGGTATATTGATGACTTTCGTTTTTATGAAACTACTTTTGAAATATGACGATTAAGAATTTTTTACCTGAAAAATAAATATGCTTTATATTTTTGGTATGAATATAAATGCTGAACCATTTATAAAAAACTGTGCAGCTAAATTTTATTTAGAGAAAGGCCCTATAAAAAATTAATGTGCATAATCCATCTCAAAATTCCCTTTAATTCTTTCTATCGAAGGATTAAAATAACCAAACTTTAAATTGGGAAATTCTTCTCTTATTAATTCCATCATTTGTTTTACACCCATGCACTCCCCTGTTTCGGTAACGCCAATTTTACCAAGGTACCAATCGGGGTCGATATTAAAATTGCGCCATTGTATCATACACAAATCAGTTTCTTTTATAAGTTTGCGTAAGGCTTCGTATTCTTCAATGCTGTCCGTCATTCCTGGAAAAACAAAATAATTAATACTCGTCCATCCGCCATAGCTGCGTACAATTTTTAAGCTTTCTATTAAATCTTCAAATAGATAATTGTTAGGGCGGTAATACGGCGTGTAAATTTTTTCTCTTGCACTGTTAGTACTCACCCTCATACTGTTTAGTCCGGCTTCGCACAAGGCTTTTACTGCATCGGGTTTACTGCCGTTGGTATTAATATTGATGCTGCCTTTTTGCGTATGCTTTCTTATTTCAATAATGGCTTCTCTTATGGTTTCCCACATCAGCAATGGTTCACCTTCGCAGCCCTGGCCAAAACTTATTAAAGGGAAAGGTGCAGTTTCTAAATGCGGCACAGTAAATTCTGTAATTTCTTCGGCAGTAGGTTTAAAAGTTAATCTGTCTTGTGTGCTGATGATAGTTTCTTCAATTGGTTGAAAACTTATGCAGCCAATGCAATTGGCATTACATGCAGGCGACACCGGTACCGGGCACTCCCACCTGCCCAACGATAAATTTCTTGCAGCCGGACAAGTGTACGTCATACAGCAATTTTCCATTAAATGTTTTACGAGGCGGTTGTGCGGATAGGTTTGTAATAAATGTTCGGCACCTTTATTTATCAGGTCGTCATTATAGCCTTCGCTTTCCTGCCTTACATCTTTTTCAATGCGTACTGCAGGCACATAAAATTTTTCATCTAACCAACCGGCAGCGGTGTAACAAAATAAAGGAAGTGTAGGCGCATCTTTTGCAGTTTCGTAAGCGGCCATATACAAACCCGTATGTGCAGGAGGAATAAATGCGGCAACGGCCCAGCCTTTTTCGCACAAACGCATGTCGCCGGTTTGCACATCTATACCAATCCCCCTGCGGCCGGGTAATTCGTATAAATTACCGCCGGTTGGTAATTCAATCCAATCTTCTGTAGCTACAGGCATTGCATCCCATCCACTGCGGCCGGTTACATAAAGAGAAGTGTCTTCAAAAATATTTCCTTCACCATCGGAGTAAAGAATGTAAGGGCTGCTAGTTAAATTCATCGTTGATCGTTAGTAGTTGTTCGGATAAGGGCTTCGAAATCGAACATCGATCAACGGACCACCATCAACGAGCAACCATATGTTTACGGCAAAAATCGTCAATTTGCTCCAACTCATCAATTTTTAAATTTTTACGCAGGTTAAATTCAATCTTTTTGTTAAGGAAGGTTTCGATGATGATACTGTGATATTTGGGAATAATTGTTTTAATTTCGTTCCAGCTTATTTCTGCATCTTTTACAAAATTGGGTACCGTAATGCCGGTTTGCTTTATGTCTACCGCTTCGGAACGGATAACCCGCCACTCCCGGTAAAATAAAAATAAATAACCTGCCGATACTATTAAATGCACAATACCCAACCAGTTATGCCCGTCGGATATCAGGGTTAGCGAAATACCAAAAAGGGTCAACACTTCAATCATACGAAAGATGAGATTTAGCTTTGGGGCTTCTATCAATAAAACCCCGCCTAAAAATACCAGCAAAAAAATATCAACTGCAATTATCATTTGGGTGTAACACAGCAGTTTATTACCATTATGCACCTGCAGTAAATGCAACGCATTAATTAAAATTATTGAAGCTGCTATAAAATGGAGTACCCGGGCAGAGCGTTTTAATAACTCAAAAGCCGGGTGTACAATTTGAAGGGAGTATTGGGTTGGCATAACAGTAAGTTTTTTGCTGAGATGCGGCGGATTAATAATTCCATAAAATAGATTCAGGAATTTGGAATCGGGAATTTGGAATTGGGGGCTAACAGTAGTTGCCTGCAAAATTCGTTAAAGAAATTTTCATCTCTTGCTTTGTTATCTGCCGCTAATTCCACCTGCAATAAATGGTTGTTTTTAAAATCTACAGATAGTAAATTATCTTTTAAAACTACATTTTGTATAGCTGTCCAGCTATACATTTTCTTAAATAAAGATTTGTTGATGATAATATTTTCTGCAGAAAATATTGCGGTACTTCTCTTTTGTAAAATGAAGAATGCAAAAATAATGGCGATTGAAATAATCACCGCAGGTAACCAGGCGGCGAGTGCCAACCAAAATAAAACCATCGCTATAAATAATACCAGCTGGTAATTCTTTTGGTTAAATTTATTTTTAAGCAGATAAAAAACTGTTGAAATAACGAGGAATGTAATAAGGGAAAGTGCGGCGGTATTTTTTTGATAGCCATTTGAAGCATTAACTGCTATAACAGCGGCTGCAATAAGATGCAAAAAAAATAAAAACCAAAAAAAAGAATTGAAGGCTTTTTGGTTATTATCTTTTAACGTAAACACAAACTGATCCATTAATAAAGCATGTAGATTTATTTTGCAAAAGGCTGCTAAAACTCAAGTGTATTTTTACTAATAAACCAATTAACCAATTAACTATTAGCAGCCACCATCATATTACAAAGCTTAAACAAACACCTTGCTCCTACATTTTCATCATATTCACTATGGCTTACACCTACTTCCACTAAATCGAACCCAACTAATTTTCTGCCGCTTTTTATTACTTTTTTAAACAAGTAAAAAATTTGCTCGGCCTCAAAACCGCCCTGCACCGGTGTGCCTGTATGCGGACAAAGTTTTGGATCCAGCCCATCAATATCAAAACTTATAAAAACATTTTGCGGCAGGTGGTTAATAATCTCATCAGCAATTACCTTCCAGGTTTCGCCATCATACTGCCGCTCTTTTATATTTTTATCAAAGTAAGTAATAATTCTTTCGTTGCTGTTTACCATGTAATCAAATTCCTCATCACAAAAATCCCTTACACCAACCTGAACTAATTTTTTCAGCTGTGGTATTTCTTCCATTGCATTGTACATTACCGATGCATGAGAATATTTAAACCCTTCGAAATTTTTTCTTAAATCGCAATGGGCATCAATATGCAAAATGCCAAATTCATCATGCTTTTCTGCAATGGCTTTATAAAATCCAAAAGGTGTGCTGTGGTCGCCGCCCAGTAAACCCACTAATTTTCCCTGTGCCATCAACTCTTTTGTTTGCTCATACACCCAGTTATTTAAAAACAGGCTGCCCTCATTAATTTCCCTCAGGGTTTTGCACATAAACTTGTTTTCTGCCACAATTTCACCCTGGGCAATATAATTTATATATAACTCTGCTTCTTTACGCAGGTAATCGCTTTTCATGAGTACCTTTTTATCGCTGGGCCTTAAATAAAAACCCTGTTTCCAAACATCCCTATAGTCAGGATCCAGAAGATCAACTTGTAAACTTGCATTTAAAATATGCTCAGGAGCCCTTGCTGTGCCTGCAGTGTAGCTAACTGTAACTTCCCAGGGCACCGGTAAAATCACCAGCCTGGCATCTTCTTCCGGAAAGGGTAAACTGAATATATTGTTGTTGGGGTTGCCAACAGCATTGGCATCAAACTTAGAGAGATCTGTCATTACGAAATATTAAAAAGGATTGTAAAGATAGTTGACATTATTTCAAATTAAGTTGCATGTGAAAAAACACTTAACAATAACGTAAGGCCAGCAGTTTTGTTATACCTTTGCGGAGAAATTTTGAGCTATGAAAAAAACACATATTTTTATACTGGTGAGCATTGCAGTTTTAATAGTTGCGCTTATCATTTTTGGTTTTCCTTCTTCCGATTTTTCTACTTATGATACAATAAGTTCGGCAAAAAGCAAGCAGGGCAAATACGTTCATCTTATTGCTGAATAGATAAAATCGCAACTGATTGAATACGACGCTGTCAAAAACCCCAACTATTTAACCTTTAGTATTATTGACAGTTTGGGTTCGCAGACAAAAGTGGTTTACCA
>CAVUIP010000016.1:0-296801 GCA_963741535.1 uncultured Chitinophagaceae bacterium | reverse complement strand
GAGCTGACGCAGCTCGGCAAACGGCCAATGCTGCGCTTGCCGACGAAGACCGGCGCGGATGCCGTCATGGTCATCGATGCGGCGACGCGCACGAGCCTCGAGTTGTTGCGCTCGACCTCGGGCGAGAAGGCCTCGAGCCTGCTCGGCGCCATCGACCGGACGGTGACGGGTCCTGGCGCGCGTGAGCTGGCGGGCCGGCTCGGTTCGCCGTTGCGCGATCTGACGACGATCACGGCGCGGCTCGATGCGGTCGGCTATCTCGTCGACCAGGACGCGTTGCGCGAGGACATGCGCGATGCGCTGCGGCGCTCGCCGGATCTCGCGCGTGCCATGTCCCGGCTGGCGTTTCAACGCGGCGGCCCGCGCGATCTTGCAGCGGTGCGCGATGCGCTGGCGGCTGCGCGGCGATGCGCGAAATTGCTGACGGCGAAGGCACGCGATATCGGCCTGCCACGCGATCTCGATGACATCGCGGGACGTCTGGTGCCCGAAGGTCTCGACCTGCAGCGCCGCCTCGGCGAAGCGCTCGTCGACGAGCCGCCGCCGATGCGGCGTGACGGCGGTTTCGTGCGCGAGGGCTTTTCCGCCGATATCGATCAGGCGCGCAGCCTGCGCGAAGACAGCCGCAAGGTGATGGCCGCATTGGAGGCGAAGTACATCGAGCAGACTGGCGTGAAATCTCTGAAGGTGCGCCACAACAACATCCTCGGCTACTACATCGAGGTGACGGCCAACACGGCGAAACCGTTGCTGACCGCCCCCCACGCCTCGACGTTCAAGCATCGTCAGACGATGGTTTCTGCCGTGCGCTTCACCAGCGACGAGTTGACCGAGATCGAGGGACGGATCGCAACCGCGGGTGAGCGCGCGCTCGGGCTCGAGCAGGATGTGTTCAATGCCCTGGCTGATGCCATTGCCAATGCCGATAGGGTGCTGGGTCGCCTCGCCGCGGCGCTGGCCGAAATTGATTGCGCGCAGAGCCTGGCCGAGATCGCGCGCGAGCAATCCTATGTCCGCCCTAGTCTTGACGGGGGCAATGCGTTTGTCATCGAGGGCGGCCGGCATCCGGTAGTCGAGCAGGCCTTGAAGAATGAGCGCAAAGGGCCATTCATCGAGAACGATTGCGTCCTTGGGCGGCCGCCGCCGCGCGAGGCGCGCCCCGCCGGCTTCGACGAGACGGCGAGCGGTCGACTTTGGCTCGTCACAGGGCCGAACATGGCCGGCAAATCGACGTTCCTCCGGCAGAACGCGCTGATCACTGTGCTGGCCCAGATTGGTGCCTTCGTGCCGGCGCGGTCAGCGACCATCGGCATAGTGGACCGCTTGTTTTCGCGCGTCGGTGCGTCCGACGATCTCGCACGCGGCCGTTCGACTTTCATGGTCGAGATGGTTGAGACGGCTGGCATTCTCAATCAGGCGACAGAGCGGTCACTGGTCATTCTCGACGAAATCGGGCGTGGCACGGCGACGTTCGATGGGCTTGCCATCGCCTGGGCAACGGTCGAACACCTCAATTCAACGGCCAAGTGTCGAACACTGTTCGCGACCCATTACCATGAGATCACAGCGCTGGCCGGCAAGTTGCCGGACGTCTCGAACGTCACCATCGACGTCAAGGAATGGCAGGACACCATCGTATTTCTGCACAAGGTCAAGCCGGGCGCGGCGGATCGGTCCTATGGCATCCAGGTGGCGAAGCTCGCTGGCCTGCCGGCGCCGGTCATCGTGCGCGCTGCGGAGGTGTTGCGGTTGCTTGAAAGTTCCGACAGCAAAACGGCGAGCGCGGAGGCACTGAACGATCTACCCTTGTTTGCCGCAGCCCGTCCGAAAAGTGCGGTGCCAAGCCTTGCCGCAAAGCCGTCGCCCCTCGATGAGGCATTGGCCAAGATCAATCCCGACGATCTCACACCCAAAGCAGCGTTGGACGCCCTGTATCGGTTGAAAGCGCTGGTGGCGAAGCCATAATGGCAACGCTTTGTTAACGCTGACCGGTAACGATTTAGGATGATCGAGTTAAGCAGAGGGCTCCGCTGATGAAATATGCTGCCCTCGCACTCGTCGCGCTCGCTGGTGTCAAACTCGTGACCGTAGACTACCTCTACAAAGCCGCGACTCGTGACGCGCTCGTAACCGCCTTCGGCGCTCAGGCGGTTGCTGCGTGCCAGAAATCGCACCGCGCGGGCGATGGCCGGAGGCCCGGTCCGATCTGGAACGATCCTGGCCAAGTTAGAATCGAAATTGGCAACCGAAATAACGCGATCGCCCTGTGGCAGGTCGACCACCAGGAGTGGCCGACACGCTTCCGCCGGGCGTTCATCGTGCTCGATGCCGGCACGGGCAGTAGCGCGGCACGCTGCCACTTCGATGTCATCGCAGGAACTGCCACAGTGTCTGACTTGTGACACAACCGCCGAGGAAGTCGGCTTCTTCCCACCTTTGGACTTTTCGCCAGCTAGAGGTTTTGCGTCCGGTAGGTTACCCTCATAGCCGGTCTAGGACTTACTTTAGCGTTATTGAGCAGTGGTGGGTCCTGTCGTGGCAGGTAGCGGAAGCGGCACTCCTGAAGCCTTGGCGAATTCGGCTGTGGCACGCTGGGCCGCACGTGGCGTACTTGGGCTAGGCCGTTATCAAAAGCGCGCGGTCCTGATCATTTATGATCTGGCCGTCCTGAACATCATTGTTTGGGCGACCTTTTCGTGGCGCTATGGCGGCGTGTTCGTGCCGCCGACTTGGTATCTCGCCGTCGTTATGGGGGTCGGCCCGGTGCTGTCGTGCGCGGCCTTCTTTCACCTCGGCATCTACCGCATGGTGACTCGCTTCATGGATGCGCGCGCTATCCGCGCGATCGTGATTGGCATGCTGGTGTCGACTCTGGCCTGGGCCATGATCGCCTTCTTGTTGAAGCCACTGGGTTTTCCACGTGCGTCGTTGATTGTCTATCCGCTGCTCGGCATCGCCGCGATCTGGTTCAGCCGGCAGTTGTTCGGCTGGGTGTTGCGCCGTGCGGGCGTCGATGTAGCCGGCAAGGGCGAACACAATCGCAAAGGTGTTGTGGTCTATGGCGCGGGCCAGGCCGGCTTGCAATTGGCCCAAGCACTTGAGTTGTCGGACCGGTTGCTCCCTGTCGGCTTCGTCGACCGCAATCCCACGCTCTGGCGCCAATACGTCGGCGGCTATCGGGTCCATCGCCCCGATCAACTGCGCGACCTGATCCAGCGAAACGATGTCGCCGAAGTGGTGGTTGCGCTCGAGACGGACAGCCGCCAGGAGAGGGCAACGGTCCTGCAAGAACTCGAGGTGATCGGTGTCCGCGTCCGCACTCTTCCGCGCCTGACCGACATCGCCTCGGGTCGCGTAACGATTAACGATTTGCGGCCTGTCGAAGTACAGGACCTGCTCGGTCGAGATGCTGTCCCGCCGAACGCGTCGTTGCTCGCAAGGCATGTGGCCGGCAAGTCTGTTCTTGTGACCGGCGCCGGCGGGTCGATCGGTTCCGAACTTTGTCGGCAAATTGTCGCTCAGCGTCCGAAACGCCTTGTCCTGCTCGATGCCTCCGAGAACGCCTTGTACGAAATCGAGGCCGAGATCCGCCTTGCACTCGATCGGATGTCAACTGCTGGTCTGGACAACGATCAGCGAGCGGCGAACTTTCCGCCGACGGAGTTGGTTGCAATGCTCGGTTCGGTCGTCGATGCCAAGCTCGTGGCTGACATCCTCGAAGCAAACGAGATTCGCACGGTCTATCACGCGGCAGCCTACAAACACGTGCCCATCATCGAACGCAACGTCGCGCTTGGTGTCGCAAACAACACATTCGGTACGGCGACCGTCGCGAAAGCCTGCATGGCCGCAGGTGTCGAGCGTTTCGTGCTCATCTCGACCGACAAGGCCGTACGGCCGTCGAGCGTCATGGGAGCGAGCAAGCGGCTCGCCGAAATGGTTCTCCAGTCGCTGGCTCAGCAACCCGGCCACAACACCGTCTTCACGATGGTGCGTTTTGGCAACGTTCTCGACAGTTCAGGCTCGGTCATGCGTCGCTTCCGCCAGCAGATTGCGGACGGCGGTCCAGTGACCGTCACGCACCGCGACATGATCCGCTATTTCATGTCGATCCCAGAGGCCGCTTCGCTGGTCATCCAGGCCGGCGCCATGGCGACCGGCGGTGAGGTGTTCCTGCTCGATATGGGTGAGCCGATCAGCATTGAGCATCTGGCGCGCGCGATGATCCGCCTGTCGGGCCTCGACTTGAAAGACGAGAGCAATCCGAGCGGCGATGTCGCGATTGAATTTGTCGGTCTGCGACCGGGCGAAAAACTGCGCGAAGAGTTGCTCATCGGTGAGGGCTCGCTCGCCACAGAGCATCCGCGCATCATGATGTCGCGAGAGCCGTCACTGGCGCCGGACGTGCTGGCGGCTGCCCTCACAGAGCTGCAGGCCGCACTGGCTGACGGCCAAGTCGCACGTATCCACGACATTCTGCGAACAACGGTCGAGGGCTATCGCTCAACGGTCGCGGACGAGCAAGAACTCTTGGCACGAGGTGATTCGGTCGGCTATGGCTGGCCACCTCCGAAGTCACGGGCCCTGCACTAGCTGGGCCCTGCACCGAAAAGGGCTCAGCGCTGAATGATCCGCCCGAAAAACGCTAGCGGCACGCGACGCATCGCGTTTGCGACGTTGGATCCAATCGGTTTCGTTGCCTTACGTGGCTCGCTCATCACCGAGGCGATGCGTCGCCGACACAGTGTCGCCTGCCTAGCTCCGTCGTTCGAGCCGGACACACGACGGACGCTCGAGCAACGCGGCATCGAGTGTCAGTCGATCAACATCGTCGCGCAGGGGTTCAACCCTTTCGGCGCCTATCGGCTGAAGCGTGACGCCGCCGACGTTTTGCGTCGCCTTTCGATCGGCACGCTCGGAATTACCGATCTCAACATGGTACCTCTTCTTGCTGCCGCCGCTCGACGCGCGCGCGTGCCGCATATCGTGCCCATGCTCGGGGATTTTCCGTCTGTCGGCGTCGGCGACAAGTCTCTACGTCGGGCCTTCGATGCGGCGACTGGGCTAATTCTCGCCACCGCCGAGGCGGCGCGGTGTGCCGACCGTTCGGGTTGGCTCAATCCCGCGATAGAAGTCGGCATCATTGCACCGGCGGGCATCGACCTTGTTGAGTTGCCGGCCCAGCCAATGCCAGCGACAACCGATGGATTGACCTTTCTTTTGGTGACACCGGCCTCGGACCGAAGGGCGCAGGAGATATACGTTGCGGCCGCTGCGGACGTGCGGCGGCAGCATCCGTCGGCCCGGTTCGCCAGCGGCAAAACCATCACGAGCCAGACCATTGCGAGGGCACATGTGGTCGTGCACGCGGGCACGGTTGACGGCCTGGTACCGGGCGTACTTGACGCACTCGCGATCGCCCGTCCGCTTATCGTCACTGATGTGGCCGGCGCCCGCGAGGTGGTCGACGAGCGCGTCAACGGCTGCTGCATTGCCCCGAACCAGGTGCAGGCTCTGGCCGATGCGATGCTAACGTTTATTCGCCGCCCTGAGCAGCTGTCGGCCATGGCACGCGCCAGCCGGAGTAAGGCCGAACTGCGCTACGACGCTCGCGCCATTGATGTAATGGCACAACAGTTAATGGGATTTCATTTACAGGTAATATTGCAGGTACTTCTTTTAACTGGATAAATAATAACACCGCAATTGGATTAGCCGGTTCTGGTACTGGTAATATAAATTCTTTTGTGGGGGTAAATAATACACTGGCACCAATTACAGCAACCATAACTGTAAGTGCAACATCCGCAATGTGTAATGGCCCGGCAAAAACTTTTACTATAACGATAAACCCTACACCGGCTGTAGATGCAAAAAATAATGCTGTAGTATGCCTGGGCAAAACAGTTAAATTATCAGCAACTGGTGCTGCACAATATTCCTGGACGCCAATTGATAATTTAAGTTGCTCAAACTGTGCAAACCCAATTGCAAAACCAATTGATTCGATTGTATATAAAGTAAAGGGGACAAGTCTTTTTGGTTGCGAAGCGTTTGATTCTGTTGTATTAAATGTTATTAAACCTTTTCAAATGCAGGTGTTACCAGGCGATACTTTATGCTCTGGCGAATTTTTAATTTTAGGTGCAAATAATGCCAGCAGTTATTTATGGGTCCCCCCCGCAGGGTTAAACAGAAACGATATTGCTAACCCTGTAGCAAGGCCAGCCGCTACCACCATGTACCGGGTTATTGGTTTCGACGGGCATAATTGCTTTACCGATACAGGTTATGTTTTAATAACTGTTGGACCTAAGCCAAAAGTAAACCTTGGCCCCGATAAAACTTTATCAACAGGAACAGTTTTAAACCTTAATGCGGTTACTCAGTTTGGCCCCATTATAAGCTGGTTATGGGACCCTGCAACGGATTTAAGTTGTAACAATTGCCCCTCTCCTTCAACTATTGTAAAAAACAATTCGTTTTACAGTGTGGTGGTAACAAACACATTTGGATGTACTGCTACAGATACCATTTTTATCAATTCGTTTTGCAAAAGTGCGCAGGTTTATATCCCTAATGCATTTACACCTGATGGTGATGGATTGAATGATGTATTGATGGTAAGAGGAAAAGGAATAACAGTAAAATCGTTCCGCATTTTTAACCGCTGGGGCGAACTGGTTTTTGAAAAAGAAAATTTTTATCCCAACGATTTAAAGTTTGGCTGGAATGGAAAAGTAAGGGGCATACCGGCAACGCCTGACGTATTTGTTTATACTGCTGAAGTATTTTGCGATAATGATGTGATATACACTTACAAAGGAAACATAACCATTCTAAAATAATTTTATAACCAATGAAACCAACTAAAAAGATATTGCTGCTGTTAGTAGTTTCTCTGCTTGCAAAATTTGCCAGCAGTCAGGATATAAATTTTTCGCAGTTTTACGATTTACCTTTATTACGAAACCCATCGCTTGCCGGATTGTTTGCAGGTGATATAAGAGTTACTACAGCTTACAGAAATCAATGGCAAAGTGTAACCGTACCATACCGCACATTCGGTTTAGGTTTGGAGTATAAAAAACCGATTGGCGAAAATTCTGATGATTTTTTTACTTACGGGTTGCAGCTTTCCAGCGATGTTGCAGGAGATTCTAAACTAAGCCGCACACAGGTTTTTCCAGTTTTTAATTATCATAAATCATTGGGAGATAAAAATACTTATTTATCTGCCGGCATAATGGGCGGGCCGGTAATGCAGCGTTTCGATCCAACTAAATTAACTTTTGATGATCAGTTTGTAAATGGTGCTTACAGTGCCGCAAACCCTACCAAACAAACTTTTAACAGTACTAAACTTACTTACTGGGATGCTGCTGCAGGCCTATGCTTTAGCAGTGTGGCCGGACAAAATACAAAATATTATATTGGTGTGGGCATGTTTCATTTTACACAACCCAAAGTTGCTTTTCAAAAACAAAACGATATTATTTTAAATCATAAGTGGGTGGTAAATGCAGGTTTTGCAGCACCCGTTAGTGATGCTGACAGAATTATATTTTACGCAGATTATTTTATGCAGGGCGGCAGCCGGCAGGCTCAGGGCGGGTTTATGCTAAATCATGATTTAATACAGTATGATGAAGAACAAAAAGTAAGCATTTCTGCAGGTATGTTTTATCGTGGCAAAGATGCTTTTATGCCTGTTGCTAAATTAGATTACTATCAATACAGTATTGGTATATCTTATGATATTAACTCCAGTAAATTAAAATCGGCTTCTCAATACCGGGGTGCTTATGAAGTTACTCTTTCGTACAAAGCGTTCAATAATAAATATAATACATCTGCCAATAAAACAAAGTGCCCTGTATTTTATTAATTTTTTTTAAGATTAAACTGATTTATTATTTTATTGTGTAAAACAGTAAATTTTTTTATCCAGAATGTGAGAAAAATGAATGCTATTTTATCAACAAAACCTTCTGTTGGTACGGTTTTTGGCGAGTAATATATAAATCCGACAATATGAGAACTATATCATTTTTGGTTGCAGCCTGCCTGATTCTTTTTGTAGTAATTTTTACCATGATTACAATTTTGTTCATCAGGTTTTAATGAGTTTTACAACCGGCAATTTAATCCTGAGAATGCGCTTTTATAAAATCGCTTACCAAGTAACCGATTAATTTTCCCGTGCTTTCATCTTTGCGTCCATCGGCTAATTGTGTTGCGCCTTCGCAAATGTGCAGGTACGCCACCCTACAATCTGTAGCAGCAAAATTAATGTATTGTCTTGCCTGCAAAGCACTGATACCGGCTGGTGTGGCTGCACTGCTTAAAACATTTTCTATACAATCTAAATCAAGCTCCACTCCGGTAAAACTACCTTCAGTAAAACCCGTAGCATGTGCCACTGCCTGAATAAAATTTTTACGCTCATGAATAAAAATTTCTTCAAAAGTGATGTAATCAATAAATGGATTGTTGTGGATATCCATTAAAATATTTTGAGAAATATTATTTTCATGCACACCCACAATACAGTATTTTCCCAGGTAGCCATCTTCTTCTGCATATTTAAAACCATTACCGCTGTGCCTGCCTTCTGTTGCACCATAATCAGTATGGGCATCTAAGTTTACACAATTTATTTGTGCCAACGGAATGGTGCCATGCTTATTTAAGCCTTTAGCAACACCTTTAATAATGGGATAGGCGTTGTTGTGGCCACCTCCAATTATAATGGGTATTTTATTGCATGCAGCAATTACCTTCAGCATATTTTCTACTTCTTCGTCAATAATATTTACAGCATGGCGGTAAGCTTCAATAAGTTCATCGGGGTTGTAAGCATTACTGTCAATTAAAAATTTTATATCGCCAAAATCAAAATGACCCAGCAATAGAATATTATCTCCCGGAAAAAAATCGTTGCTTTTTACATTTAAAAAAGAAGATAAAAAAGAAAGCCATGCTGTGGCCGTGCCTCCGGTGCCATAGTTTGCCCTTACACCAATATCTTCAGGAATACCGAGCAACACATATTTGGCTGCAGATTGCTGTACCACTTCGGGCCACTCTCCATCTGCTTTTAAGTATTGCAACCGCTCCCCTACTTTAGTTTCAAAGCGGCGTACTTTGGTAAGCGATAAAATATCTTCTTTGGTGTAAAACTTAAAATGTTTCATTAAGGAAAGTTAAAGAAATTATTATTATTTCATTTCAAAGATTTTTTTGATAAACTTTTCGGTACAGCTCACTATGATTTATAATTTTGTATTTTATTTTCATCAAACAAAGAAAAAATGTAGCTTCATAAAAATTTATTTATGCGCTGGATAAAAATATTGCTTTATTTACTGGGAATTTTAATTATTGTTTATTTGTTTGGCCCACAGCCCGATACACCAAAATATTCAACTGCTATGCCGTTGGTACCCACAAGTGGCGAGCTGGACAAATTTATTGCAGCCAACGAAGCCATGCATAAATTAAGGCCCAATAACCAGGCTAGAATTGTTTGGGCAAACGACAGCCTTAAACAAAAAACTGAATATGCAATGGTTTATATACATGGTTTTTCTGCTTCGCAGGAAGAAGGCAATCCTGTTCACCGCAATATTGCCAAGCAATTTGGTTGCAATTTATATTTATCAAGATTGGCAGAACATGGTATTGATACCACTGAACAACTGATGAATCTTACTGCTGATAATTATTGGGAAAGTGTAAAAGAAGCACTTGCAATTGGCAGGCAGTTAGGCAACAAAGTTATTTTAATGGGTACCAGTACAGGTGCAACACAGGCTTTACAATTAGCTGCTGCTTATCCCAATGATGTTGCTGCATTAGTTTTATACTCTCCTAATATTGCTATAAATGATAACAATGCATGGATGCTGAACAACCATTGGGGTTTGCAAATTGCAAGGCTTGTAAAGGGAGGAAATTATAACGACCCTGAAGATGATCGTACTATTTACAAACAATACTGGAACAAACCATACCGCCTTGAAGCCATTGTTGCATTGGAAGAAATGCTGGAAACCACTATGACAAAAAAAACTTTCAGCAAAGTAACACAACCGGTACTGTTACTTTATTATTATAAAGATGAGCAGCACCAGGATGATGTGGTTAAAGTAAGCGCCATGAAAGAAATGTTTACGCAACTGGCCACTGATACCCTAAACAAAAGGGCCATTGCTTTACCCAATACCGGCGACCATGTAATGGCATCACCCATAAAATCGAAAGATGTGGAAAGTGTAGAAAGGGAAACAAAAAAATTTTTGGAAGAAGTAATGTTATTGAAAACAACAAAACAGCACAACTAATTAATTAGCCTGATAATAATGAATGATTGTAATGAGGCAAAGCAAAATGAACCAACCGCTTTGTATCAAATTAAATTTGCCAAAAGATCTTTTTTACTTATTAGCAGCAGTATTTTACGTGTTGGCGTACAATTTGTTGTCATTTTTTTGTATGCAAGAAACCTTACGCTTGATGAGTATGGGTTTTATCAATCTGTATGGTTATATATAAATATCGCTAGCATTGTTTCATTATTTGGTCTTCCCTCACTGTTCTTTCATCTGCCGTTAATAACTATTAAACACTGGATTAAAGAAAACAAAAATTTTTTTTATTTTTTCTGGGTTTTAAATTTTGTTCCTCTTATTGTACATTTTTATTTTTGCAAATAATTTTGATTTATAACAAGTGTCTATTAGGATTGCTGATAGTGGTACAAAATATTGCAATAGTTACTGAATGCTTACTATAAAAAAGAGAACAGAAATTTCTTGTGCTTTTGCCAATCTCATTTTTATTACTGGTTATTTTTTAGGCATTTAATATTGCTTTATAACAATTACTCTTTGCAATTGATGCTGGTGGGATTTAACTTTTATTTTGTATATTAAGGCATTGTTTTTACAGTACTATTTTACAAAGGCATTATTGAAATGAAGAATTTACTGATAAGCCATAGTTTCTCGGGGCAATACAATGGTTTTATATGGGTTTGTATGAAGTTACTGGTGTGATATTTAAATGGCTTGATAAATGGATAATACTTATTTTTATTTCAGTTAGCCAATTTGCACTTATTTAATGGGGCCTACGAAATACCCGTATTTGGACTGATGCTGAGTGCTGTAGGTAATGTTATGCTGGTGGAAATGTCAAAACAGGATAATGGCAATTGCCGCAACAGCTAAAAATTTGTTTAAAAGTTCTCCAATTGTTATCAGCAATTGTATTTCCTTCTTTTTGTTTTTTATTTTTTTACCACGACGAATTTTTCACTTGATCTTTAGCGCAAAATATGCAGAAGCAATACCTATATTTTTAATTAGTATTTTTATTTTACCTCTGCGGATAACCAATGCGCTGCTGCCTTACAGGTGCATCATCGAAACGATTTAATATTAAAAGGTTCGGTGCTCGATCTTTTAATTACCAGTGCTACTAATGATAGTGTTGTATCCGATTTTTAATTGCGTGGATTGGCCCTGGCTTTTGTAATTTCCACCTATGCAAATGCTGGGTATTATTTATGGCATACAGGTAAACTTATTGGAAAAAAATCTGTTGTTTTTTTCCTTTCAAAAATCTATTTGTTATAATGGGTGTACTTTTACTGTTACGGCGCATTGGCTATTTTATTTCAAGTAATTTTTTACACCCTCTTAATTAGCCAGTGGAATTATTTTGTGCCTCTTATCAGTACAGTACTGTTGTATAATTATTATAAGGCAAACAAAAAAGGGAGTGGCGAGTAATACTTATTCTAAGATACTGTATTTAATCAGCAATACTGTATTTAGAAAAATACAAACATCCTAAAAATGGTAACCATGTAAAATAGTTAATACCCATCAGCAGGTAATCAAATACTGAAAATAAACAAAAGGAGATAATCAGGTACTTATCAAACCGCCGGGTAAATAAACCAATAACAAAAATAAATTCGGCAATAAAAGCAAATAAATACAAACTGTATGCAATGGCTGCATGATTTATCAAATAAGTTATCATATTGCCAAACCAGTCATTACTATTGCTAACTAAGTAAGATGAATGCTGCCGTAAAAGTATAGCCGACATTTCTTCTGTATTAAAAATGCCACCTGCCCTAATCTTCCATAAGGCTGATGAAAAGAACATTAGAATAAAAATAATTCTTATACAATGCATGCGGTAATAAAAGCCTTTAACCGAAACTGTGCAGAAGATTATTGGTACTAACATTGCGGCAACAAAAACTTCCACACTTACAAAAGACATAGAGCAGAATAAGCTGGCATAAACAATACTAAAAATGCAAGTTGCTGCTGCAATTATACCAATCCCTTTTTTATTTTTTACAACCGTATAAACCAAAAGCACAGGTAATAGTAAGTACAGTAAATCAAAGATTATTCTTACCAACCTGCTTTGTATTAAAAAATTTTGGAAGTTAGTAAGCATTATTATGTTATGGGTAACATCTAACCTGTTTAAAAAAAACACAGGGTTGATAGAAGAAAACAATAAGCTATGAAAAAAATACCAGGCATAGCAAACCATAAAACAAATAAGGTAATAAACAGCAAACTGTTTTATATGTTTATCAGTTAGCAACAAGGATAGATAATTTTTGTGGTGTGGAAACTGGTTTTATTGATCCGCCTTCCCAAATATAATTTTGCGTAAATACTGCAGCTCTTAAAACCGGGTAGCCAATTGTTTGTTGCAGTAATTTTTTATACCAAACTGTAAAAGTGGCATCGCTTATTGTATTAGAATAATTTTGCTGCTGCATTAAATTGCCGGCACCTGTTTTATCTAAGAGATGTTTCATTGTAAAAAAAATTGCGGAGTTATTTTTGAGTGCTTTTGCATAATTTTCCAGGCTAATTAAAAGCATATCTCTTTCAGCAAAATGATATTGGGTAATATCTAATTTTTTATCGTTTACATAAATATGGTAAACAGTTTGGGTGTCTTTAATATTAAACACTGAGCTAAACATACCGTATTGGTAAACGGGTGTAGCAACAGCACCCCATTTATAATTTATAAAAATAAAAAGCACAATAAATAAAACAAAAGCAATAAATACTGTTTTACTGTACTGATATAAATCTTTAATAAACATTAAATATATTGTTCTTGTTATTTTTTTGAAGGTATGAAAAATTAGGACTTACCTTAAATTTGATTAATGACTATTTTTTTCTCCAATGATATTAAAACCAAAAACTTCATCTTTTGTTATTTTTACTTTAGAATAATTTCTTTTATTAAACCAGTTTTCAGCTTCTTCATGTGTATGCTCCCATCTGAATTCGGGAGTAAACCAGTCTAAAATAGACAGCATCATTTCCCTCGTATTCTCTTTATTTCCCTTAAATCTTTTAATAACAAAACTAACAGGTAAAAGGGTACACCAGTACAAATAGTATTGAAATTTTAAGGGCAGCTTCGAAGTAAATTTTCTAATGAAGTTAAAGATATTGTGAAGAAAGTTTTTTCTGGGGTGGTACAACCAAACACTAAGCTTTCCTCCTTTTTTTACAGTAGGCTCAATGCAGGCAAAAGATAATTCCGTATTATTGGTATGTATTAAAACGCCGCTGCAATGCACAATATCAAAAAAATCAAATGCTACCGGCGGAAATTGCACATCACCCTGTATAAAAAATACATTGGGGTATTTATTTCTTGCGTAAGCAATTTCAATACTGTTACTAAAGTCCATTGCAATATTTGTAATTCCTTTTTCTGCAAGCAAACAATTTAAAGAGCCATTACCGCAGCCAGCGTCAAAAACAATTTTTCCTTTAAGAGTGTCTATGGTTTCATCAGTTTCTTTTAAAAAGCGGTTTAGTATGCCTTCAGCATCAGCATTCCATGTTTTATCTTTATCGTAATCATATAAATTCCATTCCTGTGTAAAGCTTTCTTTAGTTCTGCGGTTTTTACGTGCTGTTAATTGTATAAATTCACCATGTTGAATAAATAATTTTTCCTTCTTTTCTTTGTAATCAGGTAAGTGTAATTGCAAAAAATCGGTATAATCAATTACAGCTTCAACATTCAACCGTGGAATACCTTTAACTACGGGATAAAACCAATTATCTTCAGCAAATAATATTCCTTCTTCAATAACTTCTGCTTCTTTGCCATCAAAAATTCTGATAGTTTTTTTTAAGCAATGTAAAGTAAGCCGGCTCCTGCTAACAGGGCAACGCAGTAATTCAATAAAAGACACCAGCATAGTTAACAATTAATTATTCAAAAATCAGCTCAAGTTAGTTCAAAATTTATTCTTTATTTTGCATGAGTTAAATTCTCTCTTTTATACAAATGGCACTGCTTCGCAAACTTAACACAAAAGCAAAAACAGAAATCAACACAGGTTTTGGTGCAAATGCATCAGACTATGGCGGACGTTTTGTAAACAAAAACGGTCAGCCAAATATTGTAAAGAAGGGAGTAAACTTTTGGGAGCGTATAAGCTGGTATCATGCTATGCTTGCCTTACCAAGATGGAAGTTTTTATTTTTACTGTTTGCTTTTTTTATTTTTGCAAATTTTATCTTTGCATGCATATATTATTTTGTTGGGGTAGAGCATTTAAGTGGGATGAATACAGGCTCTGAATTTGAAAAATTTGGCGAAGCTTTTTTCTTTAGTGCACAAACTTTTACCACGGTAGGTTATGGCCGCATAAGTCCCTCCGGATTTTTAACCAGTACCATTGCAGCTTTAGAAGCTTTGGTGGGCTTATTAAGTTTTGCAATAGCTACAGGTTTATTTTATGGCAGGTTCAGTAAGCCTACTGCATATTTAAAATTTTCGGGCAATGCATTAATTGCGCCATTTAAAGATGGTACCGCCTTAATGTTACGTATAGCCCCATTTAAAAATACCACTCTTACCGATGCAGAAGCTAAAGTAACTGTAGCAATAGCTATTGAAGAAAATGGAAAAATTACCAATAAATTTTTTCCACTGCAGCTGGAATACAATATTGTAAATGCATTAACACTGAGCTGGACCATTGTACATCCAATTACAGAAGAAAGCCCGTTGTATGGTTTTACGAAAGAAGATTTTGAAAATACAAGAGGGGAAATCTTAATTTTTATAAAAGCCTTTGATGATATGTTTAGCAATACAGTTGTTGCAAGAAGTTCCTATACATTTAGAGAAATTATTTATGGCGCTAAGTTTACTCCTATGTATCACCGCAACAGCGATTCAGATGCCACTATTCTTGATATTGAAAAATTAAATAGTTTTGTTGCTGTTGATATTGCCGAAGGAGTACACAATACAGATAAAGCTGTTGCTACCTGATTTTCTTCATCACAATCTTTCAATATTTAAAATTGTAACTGGCCTTGTAAAGGATTGCCCGTTTGCAGGTTGCTTATGTATTTGTCTTACAATATCCATTCCACTTATTACGCTGCCAAAAGCCGCAAAACCTAATCCATCGGGGTTATAATTTTTACTGCTGTCGTACCCGGTTTGATTGCCGACACAAATAAAAAATTCGCTGTTAGCTGTTCCTGGAGTTGATCTTGCCAAAGAAAGCGTACCAGTGGTATGCGATAAACCTGTTTGTTTTGGAGGTTCATGAACAATGCCGGGTAATGCGATTGCTTTTTTATTATTGCTTTGCCAAATGCCACCCTGTATTATACCTGTATTATAATCAGATGCCATTGCTTCAATAAATAAAACCCTGTAAAACGAACTGTTTTTATAAAAGCCCGAATCAATATAAGATAAAAATGCGGCTACTGTTTTTGGGGCTTTATCAGGATAGAGTTCAGCTTCTACATTGCCAAGTGTTGTCTTTATAATAATGTGTGGATTTTTGCTGGAAGAACAGGAAAATAACAATAATGCGGCGGCGCCTATTAGAAGTTTATGCATACCACCAAATTACTTATTTATTTTGTTACAGCATTGTGCAAATAAAAAACCGGCTTTTTAGGCCGGGCTTTTATTGTTTATGAAGTGATAATTTTATTTTTAAAAAATAATCGGTAATTATTTACCAGCCGCAATTGTCAATTTATCTAAACTTAATTTTTTGAAACATCGCCGTTGCTGTTATACAAATCAGCAGTTGCTAATATTTTTTTAGCTGTAGTTACTGTTTTACTTTTTTCGTTAAAAAAAGCATGGGCATCGCTGTTATCTTTCACCAATTCATTCATCAGCTCCGGTGTAAAGGCTGCAATCTGTGCATCATCACCCGATTGTAAAAATAACTTTTCTGTGGTGTTATGTCCGTTATAATATTTAAGCGAATACACATTAATTTTTCCTGCAGCAATTCTAACTGCAAAGCCAGGTAAAGCATCTTTAGCAACATAGCTTTGCTTTGCATCTGTAAATTCTTTTTGAGAAACTGCATAGTGATCTTTATTTTGATATGCCTTAATTTCTTCGGGCTTAATAATAATACTGCCATCAGCAATAAGATGAGGCGTTTTAAAAACACCTGTAACTAATTTTAGTGTGGTGTAATTTTTAACAGTGCCGTCTTTCATCTGTACAAAGCATAAAATTTCCTTTTTAGGATCTTCTGTGGTTGCAGTGTACTGTTCAACGGAGTTTTTGGTTACAGTGCAGGAGTTAAGTAAAACCAAAAGGCATGCAATGGCCTTCAAATAGGGTACATTTGTTTTCATTTTAAGAGGGTATTTTTATTAATAACGTTTTATCAATCCAAAAATTGCATAAAAATGGCCTGAATTTCCACTATTTTTATTCACAGCCTTTCTTTCTCCTGGTATCAATAAGGTATTGAATTTTCCATTCGCCGTTTAATTTTACCAATTGAAAAGAGTTAACACCGCAATGGCTGAAATTACCTTTATAATAAAATTTATAAGGCGTCCAAACAATAGCAAGCGGGCCGTCAATTTTTACAACATCGTAAACAATTCTTTCATCGGCATCGCCTTTTGCAAGTTTACTTATTGAAGTGGCAAATGCATCCACCGTTTCATTTTGAATAAATAATTTACCTTCTTTATTTCTGCTGATAGTTTGCAATATTGCACTGTCTGCAAAAGCAGATTTTAATAATGCTGCGTCACTTTTAATCATAGCATCAAATAATTTATTTACTGCTGCCTTTACAGAATCTTCTGCAGTTTGTGCTTTTATTGCGAATGAAAACAACATAAAAGTTAAAAAAATAAAAAAACGTTGCATATTTTTTTTGTTTATTAAGATTTGGCAAAATTATTGAGTAGTAAATATATAACCCAACTATACATGAAAAAATTTAATTTACACCAATGGTTACCCTTATTGATGGCATTGGTAATTTTTGCAGCCTGCAGTAAAAAAACTTATCCTGCAAAAAATGATTTAGATGCCGGCGATAAATATGAAAATGCAGCACCGGCTAATGATAATGTGTACACGCCACCACCTGTTGTCAGCATTACAGATGATCAGGCAAAAAGCAATAAAGATGGTGAAATGTATTACGATAACGAAATGGGGTACCGCTACTGGAAATTTTGCGATGGCAAATATTATTTAGATGCCAAGTACGGATCTGGTGCCGCTCCCAATAAGAAAATAGCAAAAAAACAAAGCAAAAAAGAACGTAAGAAAAGTAAGAAAGAAGATTATGCCAGCGAATAACACATAATAATTTCAATACCCCTTCGTTTAATATATAAGTGGACAAAAAAACCACTTTAACTAATAAATAGCCCACCTGCAGGAATAGTCTTGTGGGCTTATTTATTTTAATACCCCAGTATCTTCAGCATACTTTGTGCAGTTTGCTCCTTTGCATACACCCAGTCAACCAGCTTTCCGTTTTTATCATGCCCTACAATAATATGTTTTGGCGATGGAATTAAACAATGTTTTATTCCTCCGTAACCGCTAATCTGATCCTGGTAAGCACCGGTATGAAAAAAGCCCACATACAAAGGTTCGCCATCACCCACCTTGGGCAAAAACACTTCATTAATATGTTCTTCGCTATCGTAATAATCGTGACTGTCGCAGGTTATACCGCCTAACACTACACGATGGTATTCATTATCCCATTTATTTACCGGCAGCATTAAAAATTTTTCGCCAATGCCCCAGGTATCGGGCAATGTGGTAATAAAGGAAGAATCTATCATGTACCAGGTTTCCTTATCGTTTTGGTTTTTTTGTCCGATAACACTGTAAATATGTGCCATGCTCTCCCCTACTGTATAGCTGCCGAACTCAGTAAAAATATGCGGCATGGGTACTTTGCTTTTTTTACAGGCTACTTTAATATTACGCACAATTTCATTTATCATAAACTGGTAATCGTACTCAAAACCCAGCGAATGTTTTATTGGAAACCCACCACCAATATTTATAGAATCCAGCTCGGGGCAAATCTTTTTTAACTGGCAATACAGGTTAATTACTTTGTTTAATTCACTCCAGTAATAAATATCATCTTTAATACCTTTATTTAAAAAGATGTGCAGCATTTTCAATTGAAAGCGGTGTTCGTTACCTTCAATCTTATCTACATAAAACTCTAAAATATCTTTTGCCCTTATGCCCAGGCGTGAGGTGTAAAAAGGAAAGTTAGGTTCCTCATCTGCAGCAACACGAATGCCTAAATTAAAAGGCACTTTTACCGATTTTATATAAGCCCTTAATTCTTCCACATTATCTAAAACCGGAATTACATTTTTAAACCCGCTATTAAGTAACCCTGCAATACGGTTGGTGTAAGGCTTTTGCTTGTAGCCATTACAAATCACATACGTATCTTTATTTACTTTCTTTTTTGCGTACAGTTTTTTAAAAATATCAATATCGTAAGCATAAGAAGTTTCTAAATGAATATCATGTTTTAAAGCTTCTTCTACTATAAATGAAAAGTGAGAACTTTTGGTGCAGTAACAATAATTGTATTTGCCTTCGTACTTATGCCTTTTAAAAGCATTGGCAAACATGGTTTTTGCTTTATTAATTTGCTTGCCAATTTTTGGCAGATACGTAAGTTTTAATGGTGTGCCGTATTTATCAATCAGTGCTTTAATATCAAGATCGTTGTATTGCAAATACTCGTTCTTAACTTTAAAATCTTCCTGAGGAAAATTAAAGGTTTGCTGCACCAGGTCGCTGTAAGTATTATCCATTTACTGTTAAGGATTAATTACGGTTAGTAAAAATTTTTACAAATGTAGGCCATTGAAAATATTATAAATAAAAAAACCGGGTGTAATTTTTTTACACCCGGTTTTAATAAAAATGCTGAGGCAGTAATTATTTTACCGACTCTATTAATTTTTTAAATGTTTCAGGCTCGTTCATTGCTAAATCGGCCAAAACTTTACGGTTTAAATCAATATTTTTTGCTGCTAATTTATGGATGAATTCACTGTAAGTAATACCTTCTGCTCTTACTGCTGCATTAATACGTGCAATCCACAAACCACGGTATTCTCTCTTTTTAAGTTTACGGCCTACATAAGCGTAGGTTTGTCCTTTTTCTAAAACGTTTTTGGCAACGGTATATACGTTTTTACGCTTACCGTAAAAACCTTTTGCTTTTTTTAAAATTCTTTTGCGGCGTGCCCTGCTGGCTACTGCATTTACTGAACGTGGCATATTCTAATTTTTTTAATTTTTGTAGTTTATTTTTCCATTTGCTTTTATCTCCCCTTCAGGGGTTTTGGGGCTTATTTCAAACCCAATAGTCTCCTTACAAAGTGCATATTAGCATCGCTAACTACACCATCTTTACGCATGTTGCGTTTGCGTTTGGTACTTTTTTTTGTAAGAATGTGACGTTTGAAAGCTTTTTGGAAAGTAATTTTACCGGTGCCGGTAACTTTAAAGCGCTTTTTAGCGCTGCTGTTGGTTTTAACCTTTGGCATTATATAACTTGTTTTTAGTTACTCCCTGCTGGTGTTCCAAAATTTTG
The DNA here is from genome assembly GCA_963741535.1 of uncultured Chitinophagaceae bacterium. Lineage (GTDB taxonomy): Bacteria > Bacteroidota > Bacteroidia > Chitinophagales > Chitinophagaceae > Ferruginibacter. Next base: position 276,829 of record CAVUIP010000016.1, on the reverse strand, counting down.
GAAACTTTTTGAACCTTGTGGGAAATGTTTAAAAAAGAGAACTGTTCTTTTTTGGGCGGCAAAGATAGGGAAGAAATGTTGAATATGGCGCAGTAAGAAGAAGTTTTTTAGCAAGTGTACAGATTAACCCAAAATGCAATATACTTCACTAATTTTATTCAAAAATAAAATGCCGCACATCGCCGTAATATCATCAAGTGTAAGAATAAACAGAAACAGCCACAGGGTTGCTTTATATTTTAAAAATTACCTGCAGGCCAATAACCTTGCAACAGCCGAAATATTGGATTTAAAAGAATACAATTTTCCTTTGTTTGATGAACGTTTGCGGTTACAAAAAAATCCCTCTGCACAAGTGATTGATTTTGCTGAAAAAATAAAAGCAGCAGATGGCGTTATAATTGTTACACCTGAGTACAACGGTGGTTACCCGGCAAGTTTAAAAAATGTGGTGGATTTATTGTACGATGAATGGCATAGAAAACCTGTAGCTATTTCAACTGTATCGGATGGCATTTTTGGTGGTACACAGGTAATTACGTCCTTACAATTCTCTTTATGGAAAATAAAAGCATGGACCGTGCCTTCTATGTTTCCTGTACCTAAAGTAAGTGAGGCATTTGATGAAAACGGTAACCCTGCTGATAAAGCTGCAACCGATAAAAGAGCCGCTGGTTTTATAAACGAATTGCTGTGGTGTATTGAAGCTAAAAACAAAATGAAAACCTCATAATGTAAGGCTATGTTAATATAACTTTTCATATACTTTTTGCTCCGTAAATTCGTTGTTACAAAAAACCTATGCCAGTGTTTAAAAATATACCAGTTTTATGTTGCTTTTTGGTAATTACAAATATGGTTATTGCACAAAAACCTGCAACTAAGCCCAAAGAAATAACTGCTCAAAAGTTTAAGCCCCCAAAATTAAAAAGTTCCCTGGGCAGCCGGTCAGATTCTGCGGTTACAGTTTCGGTAGATGAAGCGGTGCAATTGGTAACTATGCCATTAACCATTACCGACGATAAAAAAACCGTTTACACCATCTCATCTTACCAGTGCTTGTATAAAAGGCGTGCAGTAACTGAGAACGAAGAAACTGGTAAAGTATCACCCATTACCAGTATGGTGGCCAATGTTTTTAAAACCACTCCCCTGCCCGAAATTTGGAAAAAAACAATTACCGAACAATTAAAACCCGGCGAAGAAATATTTTTCTTTGATGTGGTGGTTAAAGATGCACAGGGGCGTTTGATGTTTGCGCCTAATTTAAAATTGATTGTACAATAGTGAGGCAGTCTAAAATCTGCAATTTGGGATATTTTATAATAGCTAATTTACAATAAATTTTTACTCCACCGCATACTCAATCTTAGTGGTAATACTGGCCGTTTTATTTTTTGAGGAGGTATTAAATGCGCCGCCATAACTGTAATCTTCATTGCTGTTTTTACCGGTGATTTGAAAAATGCCCATAGTGGCTTTTTTAATTTTACCTAAATGCTGCAGCTGTTATTAGCAATAGTTTCAACCCTATGTTTTGCATTTTGCACTGGCTTTAGCAAGTAAATCCAGTTTTAATTCTGATAGCCTGGTATAAAAATAAGAAGGCGAAGAAGAATTAAATTCTATACCGTTTTGTACAGTTCTGTAACTTCTCTTGATTTTTTTTTCCACCTTTTCAATATTCTTAGAATCTGTTTGAGTTAATTAAATTTTTTACCCATTTGGTTAAACATTGCTATATAAACAAAACTGATTGCAGACTCTTTAGTTGTTCTTTCGTAACCCATTACTAATCTTCAAAGTTTAAAAGCTATGCGAATGTTTTTTCTACAACCCAACGCTTTAGTATAATCTCCGAATTATTTTTATCAGTACGCTTAACTGCTTATAAGATTAAACGAAAAGGTTGCTTTTTATTTTGTTTAAATAAGTGAGTGCCTTAGTAACGCAGATGCAATGGGTATTTTACATTTAAGTCCGCTTCTGCTAAGTGGGTGTGTATGGTTTTGTACTGCATTACCCGTTGCAGGTGTACTCAGTCAGTAATGTTAAAAGCAAATAAACAACGTAACCTAAAGCTCAATGCATCAAACCATAAAGCAGATTGAAAAAGAAAATCTTTATACTGCTATTGCCTTTGTTTATATCAATGCCATTGGTACATCGTTGGTAAAAACAGACACAACGATGGCGGAGATTATAGCGAAACTAAATGCAATGAATATTTTAAATAAAACACGTAGCACCAGTTTCAGTCCGGCTCCACATTCAGCTCATTTATTTGATCTTTATAATCGGAAGGCAGCAGTATATTTTTCAGCAGCCAGTCCATCTTCATCAATCTGCTGATTTTATATAGTGGTACTACAGGAGTTAGCAAAGAAAAATTACTAAACTGCAACAATTTTTTTACGCTTTGGGGCACTACTAATTTTTGCCCCTCTATCAATACTTTAAACCGCATGGCACCCAGGTGCTTTTTATATTGTTTAAAAAGATCTTCAGTGTAATTACTTTTTTGCAGGTCTTGCAATAAATGGGTTTCTCTTGCAGGCAACCATTTGTTATACGTAAGAGGTAAATCTTTCAATCCCATTCTTGTCCCTACACGATAAAAAACATTGTGCACTTCTTCTTTTTCTTCATCGGTTAATTTTTTTTCTAAAAGCTCGTAAGCTGCAATGGAATAATGGATGAGCATGAACAGCACATCACGGTAAGCCCAGTCGGGTATTGCAGCACCGCGGTTTTGCTCCACTGCAGTGTGTATTTGCCTCATGGTATCAATGGCTTTATTGGCTTCTTCCATTGATGAAAAAACAATTTTTCTGGCATACCTAACTGTGGAGAACAGCCGGCCCAAAGGATCGGCAGGCAGTTTGCCGGTAAAGTATAACCAATCTACAGCTTTGTTAAGGGCAAATTCTGCAGCGGCACCAGCAAAAATAAAAAGTATGGTATCGCTTTTACCCCAAATTTTTCTTACCACCGAATTTTTTTCCACAAAGTATTGCATAAGGTAAAATTACTGAATACTAAATTACGCATTGTTCATGTTTTTCCCTACCTACTTTTTGCTAATCTTCTTTTTCAACATCATGTACAATAATTTTATTTCTCAAAAATTTTCATTTAGTACCTATTTTTGAAAAAAAATAAAATGGCAAAAACAAAAATCACCGTTAACAATAACGGCTCATTAAAAATTGAAGGCGATGTTGAAGTAGTGGATAGAAACGGTGGCGTATATAATTTACAGGGCAGAGAAATAATTTCCTTTTGCCGTTGCGGTCTTTCAAAAAACAAACCTTTTTGTGATGGTTCCCATAATGGGCATTTTGAACATGAAGCAATTGCTTTTGATCTGCCACCGAAGAAAACTGTTTAGTTTTCTTATTACACTCCGCTTGTAAAGAAGCAAAATAATTAATATTTTGTTTTATAAATAATTGTATAGAAGATTTCTGTCAACATGAAAGCAGCACAAATTCAAACTCTGCACCCACAGCCCGGCAAAACAAACAAATGCATTGCGCCGAAAAACACAACGTAATAAGAGATAATATTTTATCCATTTTAAGTAATCACGAGCTTACACATACCCAATTTATGGAGCAATTGTACATCAATGTAAAAGACAGTTTTGAAGGCGGCATACAATGGTATGGCGAAACTGTAAAACTTGATTTAGAAGCCAGAAAATAATTGAAAGAACTTGAACTAAACCTGAAAGATATCGTTTACGAAAAAAGAACCTCTAGTTTTTCCTTGTTTCATTAAACAAGCATTTCTCATATTGTTAGCAGTTGGTATGCCGCATTAGAAATGTGCCTAGCGTACCAGCAATTCGGTCTTGAAGCCACTACCACTATAATAGCAATTACATCAAAAAATGTGTGTCTTTAATTTTAATGCAGCTTTTGTTGCCTTCATTCTCAAAATGCAAAAAACTGTATATGTTTTACTTCATCCCAACAATGCCGTACATTTATTTTTAATATTATATTTGTTGCATGAAATGTCTAGCTGGATTTATTTTTCTTATAACACTGCCCTTTGCCAACACCTTTTGCCAATCGGGTGTTGCAGGTAAAAGCACCAATCAATCACAAGCAATTACAGTAGTTAATGTTTTTAAAAAAATAAATGAAAATGCCACCCTGTTACCCGCTATGCGTTCAGCGTTTTCAAATGTAGAAACAGCTGCCTTAGATATAACTTTTGGCAATAAGAAAAAATTACCAGCTGCAACAGATGCTGTAGATTTAATTTTACCTTTTGCAAAAACTAAAGACCACACTATAAAATTAATTCCCAGCCACGTTACTGCCAGCGACTTTATTTTAAGAACAACATCGAATGGGGTAATAAATAATTATGTGCCGCAAAGCAGGTATTACCACGGAGCAGCAGATGGAGTTACCTCAGCGGCAGCTTTCTCCATTAGTAAAAATGGCATCACTGGTATTTATACAGATGCCAGTGGTAATAATGTACTGGAAAAAATTCCGGGTTCAAACAATTATGTTTTTTATAATGATAAAAACATAATTAATCCTGCCTCGGCAAAATGCGAAATAAAAGATACCCTTGCAGATTTAAGCAAGCTGGCAAGACTGTCGCAAAAACAATCCGGTACGCAATCCTGCAAGCTTGTAAAAATGTATATAGAATGTACCTATGTACTTTATCAAAGATTCAATAACAACAGAGACAGCCTTTTGGATTATATTTTTACACTGTTTAATACATCCAATATTATTTTTAAGAGAGAAGGCATAAACCTGCAGATAGGCGAAATTTTAATTTGGGATCAACCTGATATTTATGGTAGTACACCCCCAAATGCTTTATCAGTCTTTGGTAATTTCTCTTCTCATTTAAGGGCAGATTATGCTAATGGTGACAGGCTAAATGCCAATATTTGCTACCTCCTTACTTCGCATTTTGGGTACGGTGGTATGGCCAACTTAGGATTTTACGAATGTAATAGTAATACTTCAAGTCCCTATGGTACAGCCTCTGCATTTGGCATGGGAGGTGGTATTGCTGCATTTCCAACTTTTAACACCCAGGTATATTTATTTGCCCATGAAACAGGACATACATTAGGTAGCCCTCATACACAATACTGTGGCTGGCCGGGAGGCGCCATTGATAATTGTGCACCTACAGAAGACTTCTGCTTACCCGGCCCACCACCAATTGAAGGAGGTACCATTATGAGCTATTGTTACAATAGTGTATATGGTATAAATTTTTTATTGGGTTTTGGGCCACTTCCTGGAGCATTAATACGAAACAGTGTGGAAGAAAATGATTGTTTACATAATTGTGCCGATACCGCTTGTGCTACTATAAAAGTAAAAAATATCAGTACAGTTTTAACATCCAATACACTAAAAATTAAATGGCTTAATGATGTAAACCGTTACCGCATTGGATTAAAACCCACTACTGTAAACTTTTGGACCTATTATGAAATGACCAATACAGATTCTTTACAAATTACAAAAACTGCCTGCGAAGAATTGTATCAATACAGCATTGAACCATTTTGCGCAAGTGAAAATAAATATGGTATAAAAACAGATGGTTTTGCAGGGGTTCGAAATGCCACAACTGCGCCATTAAGGTTTTTACTTTCCACAAATCGTGCTGCCTGCCCGGGGCTGCCAGTACTACTGATATTAAACCGGGATAGCACCCATACTTACAAATGGTTTAACAATGGCGTTTTATTGCCTGAGTTTACAAAAAATATTATCAGGCCAGTATTGCCGGGTAAATATTCTGCAATTGCTACCAAAGCAGGTTGTGATTATTACAGTGATACAACAACTGTTACAGTAAGGGATTTTACTGCTGATTTTTATATTATTAGTTTAAATAAATTTACGGCAACATTTATTTCCAGCAGCAACTGCGGCGGAAAATATGAATGGGATTTTGGCGATGGGCAAACCAGTCAATTATCAACCCCTGCGCATACTTATGCAAAGTACGGATCATACAAAGTGGTATTAAGGGTACGTAATATCTTAGATTCTGTAGTTACTGTTACAAAGACAGTAGTATTGCAAAAAGAATTTACTGACAGCTTAAATGGTTACAGCAAGTGGGGTACACCAAACTCTATAAAGTTCAATGATTTTAAGTGTAATTCGGTAGCTTATTATTCCAAAGATTCGTTCCTGCTAAATCAATCCTTTTACCAGGGGCAGGGAATTAAATACAGCAAGTCAGATAAAAATATTCCTACTACAGGCACAATGGAATTTAAAATTTTTCCTGTTAATGGATTAAGAAAAGAGTATTATAGTAATAACATCAATGTAATTGCGGATACCGGTTACGTTGCTGACAGGGATGGTTATTTATATAATTATGGCGGAGTATATATCAGTGACTTTCATTTTGCCTTTACAAAATGGGGCGGTGTGGAGCTGGCAATTGATTCTACTTATCTTGGAAATATTGCACCTGGTATAAGCGGGCCTTTACAAATGAATAAATGGAATACAGTAGGCATCAGTTATGGCTTACTGGGTATTCAATTAATGATTAATGGTAAATTGCATGCATCCAGTAACAGGGTGCTGTATGATTCCTCAATGATATACATATTGGGCAATTATAATTTTGGTGTAAACTATCAACTTGATAAGATTGCCAACCTCATCATAAAACGGGGTTTTGAAGGTGCTATGGATAAAATCAGGTTTTCAAATGAAGAGCAGGATTATACTTTTTCGAAGTTTGATGCATGGCAGGGAAAGGATACTGCAGTTATCAATAAAGAAATTTGTTATGGAGATATATTTGAAGGCAGGGCAGTAACGCAAACTTATTTAAAAACAAACACTGCAGCAGGCAATTGCGACAGTATTACTGTAATTAATTTAAAAGTATATGATGACATTGAAGCGAATTATAATCTGAGTCAGCCCGTAGATAGCAGCAAAGGCAATATTTTACTATCAGGTATCAGAGGCGGTAAACTGCCTTATCAGTATAAATGGAGCAGAGGAGATACTACGGCAAACCTTTTGGATGCAACTGCAGGTATCTATACAGTAACTGTTATGGATGCACTTGGATGTACGAAAACCTATAGCTTTAGGTTGTTACAGTTAAGCAGCAATAAAGATTACATTGTCCTTTTACCCAATCCTGCAATTGAAAACAATGTTTTAACTATAAGGCTTGGTACTGTACTGCCCACACAATACACTTGCACTATTTATGATATAGCAGGCAGAAATTATGGGAGCCAGGTAATAAATACCAGTACTGGCGTGCAGGATGTAATACTAAAAATCCGTTTAAGAAAAGGATTATATACTGCAGTTTTTAAAAGCAGTATAAACAAACAGGTTATTAAACTGCTCATTGAGTGATATTGAGATGTATTTTGTAAACATTAACATTGCTGATACGCCAACTCACTGTATCCTCTTGCATAACAAAAAGGCTATTATAATTGCTAAAAAAGTTATACCGGTTTATCATAAATAATTTTAATTACCAATAGTTTTCATTTAGTACCTATTTTTGAAAAAAATAACATGGCAACAACAAAAATCACCGTTAACAATAACGGCTCATTAAAAATTGAAGGCGATGTTGAAGTAGTCGACAGAAACGGTGGCATATATAATTTACAGGGCAGAGAAATAGTTTCCTTTTGCCGTTGCGGCCTCTCAAAAAATAAACCTTTTTGCGATGGTTCACATAATGGACATTTTGAGCATGAAGCGATTGCTTTTGATCTGCCACCGAAAAAAACGATTTAGTTTACTTTCCTTAATCAATTAAAAAAGCTGACCTGTTATAAGGCCAGCTTTTAATATTAAATACTAAGTTGTAATCAAGCCAGATCAAAACGATCTAAATTCATCACCTTATCCCATGCTGCTATAAAGTCGTTTACAAAGTGTTCTTTGGCATCTTCGCAAGCATACAATTCTGCAAGGGCACGCAAGCTCTGAGTTAGAACCGAAGATAAGATCGGCCCGTGTAGCAGTCCACTTCACTTCACCTGTTCTACGGTTACGGCCTTCAAATATATTTTGCGATGCCGAAGCGGCTTTCCACGTAGTGTCAAAATCAATAAGGTTTACAAAAAAATCGTTGGTAAGTGCGCCAGGGGTTTTAGTAAATACCCCATGTGGCGATTGACCAGAGTTACAGTTTAGCACACGCATTCCTCCAACCAGCACCGTTAGTTCTGGAGCGGTTAAGGTTAACAGTTGTGCTTTATCCACCAGCATTTCTTCTGCAGATGAAGTATGCTTTGCATTTAGATAATTGCGGAAACCATCTGCAAGTGGCTCCAGCACTGCAAAAGATTCCACATCGGTTTGTTCCTGCGTTGCATCGGTTCTTCCCGCTTTAAAAGGCACTGTTACATTATGACCGGCATTTTTTGCAGCCTGCTCAATACCTGCACAACCGCCTAAAACAATGAGGTCGGCCAATGAAACTTTTTTATTTACAGTCTGTTCATTGTTAAATACAGTTTGAATTGCTTCCAATGCGGTAAGTACTTTAGACAGTTGCCCGGGATTATTTACTTCCCAATATTTTTGCGGTGCAAGGCGTATACGGGCACCGTTAGCGCCACCACGTTTATCAGAACCACGGAAGGTAGATGCTGATGCCCATGCGGTAGCTACCAACTCAGACACTGATAATGCCGTAGCCAGAATTTTACTTTTTAATGCTGCAATATCTGCATCGTTGATCAATTCGTATGTTACAACCGGAACAGGATCTTGCCAAATAAGTTCTTCTGACGGCACTTCTTTACCGAGGTAACGAACACGTGGGCCCATATCCCTGTGCGTTAGTTTAAACCAGGCACGGGCAAAAGCATCAGCAAACTTATCGGGGTTTTCAAAAAAGTGCCTTGATATTTTTTCGTAGGCTGGGTCTGCTCTTAAAGCAATATCGGTAGTAAGCATAAATGGCGCATGACGTTTTGCAGGATCATGAGCATCTGGTACTAAACCGGCACCTGCATTATCTTTTGGTTTCCATTGATGGGCTCCGGCGGGGCTCTTGGTTAACTCCCACTCGTAGCCGAAAAGATTTTCGAAGTAATTATTGCTCCATTTTGTTGGAGTGGTTGTCCATGCGCCTTCTAAACCGCTGGTAATTGTATCGCCTGCATTACCGCTGCCATAAGTATTTTTCCAGCCCAGGCTTTGTTCTTCAATACCAGCGCCTGCAGGTTCTGCAGCAACATATTTGCCGGGGTCGGCAGCGCCATGGGTTTTACCAAAAGTGTGTCCACCGGCAATAAGTGCTACGGTTTCTTCATCATTCATGGCCATACGGCCAAAAGTTTCACGAATGTCACGGGCAGAGGCCAGCGGGTCTGGGGTACTGTTAGGTCCTTGCGGATTTACATATATCAATCCCATTTGAACTGCTGCCAATGGATTCTCCAGGTTACGGTCGCCGGTATAACGTTTGTCGCCCAACCATTCTTTTTCTGAACCCCAGTAAATATCTTCTGCAGGCTCCCAAACATCTTCACGGCCACCACCAAAACCAAAGGTTGGCAAACCCATTGATTCTATAGCGCAATTACCTGTAAGAATCATAAGATCGGCCCAGGAAATCTTTCTGCCATATTTCTTTTTAATTGGCCAAAGTAATAAACGTGCCTTATCAAGGTTTGCATTATCGGGCCAGCTGTTTAATGGTGCAAAACGCTGGGTGCCAAAACCTCCACCGCCACGGCCATCCTGAATGCGGTAAGTACCTGCACTGTGCCAGGCCATACGAATAAAGAACGGACCATAATGACCATAATCTGCCGGCCACCAATCCTGAGAGGTAGTCATTAATTCAAAAATATCTTTTTTCAAAGCATCCAGATCGAGGCTTTTAAATTCTTCAGCGTAATTAAACGACTTTGCCATCGGGTTAGATAATGAAGAATGCTGGCGCAAAATATTTAACTTTAATTGATTGGGCCACCAGTCTCGGTTTCTTGTTCCACTGCCGGCACTTTGTTTAAGTGCTCCGCCGGAAAAAGGGCACTTGGCTGCAATACTTTCGTTGTTTACATCTAATGCAGGTGTTTCTGGGGATGTGTTATTTTCCATTTGTTATAAATTTTTATTGATTAAGGTTCAAACATACAATAATCTAAGGATAATATTTATCTATAAAACTTATACACTTATAGACAAAAATGATAACCTTAACCTTTGTGACTGCATCATATTACAACTCTTATTCCAAAAATTTCCTGAGTTACATAGCAGCAGCAAATAAATTATTGCAGAGTAATGTATATTTGTTTTGTAAATAAAATTACGTTTTACCCATTGATTGAAAAACAAAAGTCATTGAAATTTAAACCGTTAATGTAAAATTAATACTGCAAAGATTAAATCATCAAACAACTTTATATAATTCAAAATGCAAAATAAAATTTTTACAGAAAGGCTAAGCTTAAATTTATTGTCTTTAGAAGATCATGATTTTATTATTGCTATTTTAAACTCGCCGGGGTGGATTGAATTTATTGGCGACAGGAATGTTCACTCAAAAGACGATGCAATTGCGTATATAAACAAAATACTGAACACTCACAATTTATTTTATTGGGTGGTTAGCATTAAAGAAAGTAATACACCAATTGGTATAATTTCATTTATCAAACGAAATTATTTAGATCATTTTGATATAGGTTTTGCATTTTTGCCACAGTTTAATGGTAACGGGTATGCCTATGAATCAGCAAATGAAATATTATCGGTGGTGAGCAAAAATCCAGCGTATCATCCTGTACTTGCTACAACATTGCCTAAAAATATAAGTTCTATAAAACTGTTAACTAAACTTGGGCTGCATTTTAAGAAAGAAATTGAAGTGGAAAATGAAGTGCTTCACATTTATAGTAATGAGGTTGAAAGTTTATCAGTAAAGTAAAAAGAAAAAAGGTAACATTTATGTATTGCCTTAACAATTTATAAAAGAAATTAAAATTTTACCTTTTATTTCACTGCACTAAAACTTTTATCCATTCCATTTTTTTGTAAAAAGCTCATCAATTCACTGCCACTTAATTCACTTACCCTTTTTACATTTATACGGCCTGTAAGCTCAGTGTAAACTTTTGTTCGGTTAGTAACAAACGGGCCTTGTAATGTTGCTTCGCTGCCAAGGCTGGTAAAATCAAGCACATTTAACTGGTACACATTTTTATCGGGGCCGCCGGGATAATTATTTTCTAAAAGTTCATCGTCCTGTATCACTATTTTGGCATCTTTAGCCACACGTATTTTAATTTTTTTAACGCCATAATATTCTTTGCCGCCAACTAAAAACCAACTGTGAGAGTAACCGGTGTATTTACCGTTTTCTTTAGTGATAATCATTTCGTACGGCAAAGATTTTTGTGTGGAGTCGTTAAACATGGTGCCTTTCCAAAGGCCGGTAATATCCTGGCAAAAAGCAAAAATAGGGCAGCATAATGCCACTAATAAGGGTAAAAATTGTTTCATACGGATTGGGTTTGGGGTACTTTTTGTTATAAACGTATTCACAAGGCTTTTATTTGAAAAAAAGTATATTTTTTTTCAAATAAAAGAGTCTGGTATTTGCTGAATTCATTCCCATTTTTCCCAGAATATACGTGACAATGCAGATAAGTAATATAAACAGCTGAAAAACTTGTATAAAACGAACCAAAAATAATTGCTGTTACAAAAATAAATAGCCTTAAACCAATAAGATGAAATTTTGATTTTCCACTATTCAATAATAAAGTCTTTCAAACGCTCTCCCCCACTCTATAAAACTGATATACAAGATAAAAGTAACAATGCATTTACCTGTATCATTTTCAATCTTATTAAAACAATATAATAGCTTTGGAGGATATTAACCTGTTTTATGAACTGGACCTGGGTTGCATTAATAATTTACGTTGCCATAGTTATACTGGTTTGCCTGCGCAATATTTATGAAACAGGCAGCAGCACCAAAACTATGGCCTATCTTTTATTCTGCATTTTTATACCAGTTTTTGGTATCCTTTTTTACCTGGCATTTGGCATTAATTACTGGAGAAAAAAATTGTATTCGAAAAAGAACAGTGAGGATGAAAAAATAATGCAGCAATTGAAAAAAAATATACTGCATTATAATGAGGGGGAATTGAATTTGGAACAAATTGAAGGCAATGATAATGCAGAATTGGCGGCAATGCTTACACGATCGCTGCAAAGCCCCGTTACCGGCCATAACCGTGTAAAACTTTTGTTGAATGGCGAAGAAAAATTTCCTGAATTACATAAAGCCATTAGTGAAGCCAAACACCACATTCACCTGCAGTATTATATTTATGAGTGCGATGAAACAGGTACTGCTCTTATTGAACTGCTGATAAGTAAAGCAAAAGAAGGCGTTCAGGTAAGGTTTATTTATGATGATTTTGGCAGCCCTACTATAAAAAAGAAAATTGAAAAGCGTTTACTGGATGCAGGTATTGAGATATTTCCTTTTCATAAAGTACATTTTTATTTGCTGGCTAACCGTATTAATTACCGAAACCACAGAAAAATAGTTGTTATAGACGGGCATACCGGTTTTGTTGGTGGCATAAACGTAAGCGACAGATATGTGAACAATAAAAAAAAGCAATTATACTGGCGTGATACCCACCTGCGTATTGACGGGCCAGGAGTGTATTACCTGCAGTATCTTTTTTTAACTGATTGGAATTTTTGTTGCCCCGGCAGTTTAAAACCCAACAAATTATATTTTAATGATCACTTCACAGTTAAAGAAAATACTTATGTACAAATTGTTGGCAGCGGCCCCGATTCTGCACAACCCTCAGTATTATTTTCTGTACTGCAGGCAATTAACCTGGCAAAAGAAGAAATACTAATTACAACACCATATTTTATTCCCGGCGAAAGTATTGTAGATGCATTAATGATTGCAGCCTCAAGCGGCCTTACTGTTAAACTGCTGGTGCCCGGTAAAAGCGATTCCAAACTGGTAAATGCAGCATCCAAAGCAAATTACAATAAACTTTTGCAGGCTGGTGTAGAAATATATCTTTATCAAAAAGGTTTTGTGCATGCTAAAACACTTGTAACAGACAGTAAATTATCAATGATAGGTACTGCTAATATGGACCATCGCAGCTTTGAATTAAATTTTGAAGTGAATGCAATAGTTTATGATGCTGCATTTTCTATAAAAATGCGGACTGTGTTTTTTGATGATTTGAAGCATGCAAAAAAGTTAGATGCCAAGCAATGGTACAAGCGATCGGCACTAACACAGTTTCCCGAAAAATTAGCCCGTTTATTTTCTCCGTCTTTATAAAATAAATTTAACTGCAGACAAATCTTATCAGTTACCTGCAATTCGTTTTACTAAAGATTTAAACACCTGCCCGTTCCATTTTGCAAAACGGCCACGCTGCACTACCAGTGTATTATCAATATCTGGATGTAAATAATAATAAAAAGCAAATGGCTCATCAGGATTTTGCCAGCCAACGATTTGCCCAAAACGCAAATCATTAAAAATTAACGTATCCTGTTTTTTTTCTACCGTATAGAATTGTTTAGAAAACCGGATCAATTTTTCTGCGGCTATTTTTTTTTCAGCAGGAAGGCTGTCCAGTAAAAAAGTATTACGGGGAAAATACCGCAACTGCATCTCTGCACTTTTATCAAATACCGAACGGTAACCAGCATGATAACCGCTATCGTTACCTGCAACAACAAACCATAGCCAATTTTGCAATGGTGCCGGAGTGGTAACATAACGGGTATATTTTATTTCTTGTTTTGCCAATGCCTGTTGTACATCACGATTGATAATTATTTTATTAGTAACAGCATAACACAGATAAAAAAAACTAATAGCCAAACAGAATTTCCACCAGTAATGTCTTTTTTTATTTTTTTGCTTCAGCAATAATAACATAACCAATGCAATGCCCGGCACAATTGAAAAGAAAGGATCAGCTACATAAATAATATTGAAAGAAATACGCAAATGGTTGAAGGGTTCAAACCAGCCCACGCCATAATTATTAAATGCGTCTAAAAAAATATGGGTTAAAATTGCAGCGCCAAAAAAAAATACCCACCGCCTGAAAGAAATATTGTGTGGCCGGTGCCATCGTTCTGCAAGCACAGCCATTAACAGCGTAATAATTACAGCAAACAAAATAGAATGTGTAAATCCCCGGTGTGTTAATAAATTACTTGAAGTATCTAACCAAAAAGCTGCAACAAAATCTATATCAGGAACACTTTGTGCAAGTACACCCCAAAGCATTGCTTTCTTTCCTACTGTTTTTCCTGCAAAGGCCTCACCCATACAGGCACCAAGGGCAATATGTGTTAGCGTATCCATTTTTTTATTGCAATAAAGATATTCAATTATCTGCACCCAAGTCAACTAACTGAAAGCTTATATTACTGGATAAATTAAACATGCGGTGGCACTTAAGGATTAGAATATAAATGCCACAATATTTGTTAAGTAGTCAGCCTGTGTGTTTGAAGTAAAGTTGTAAAAACCTGCCTGTTGTAAAGTAAAACCTGCAATTGGTGTAAATGGATTTACCAAATAGATTTTGTAAATTTATTTTACACTATGCATAACGCCACGTTTTTTTTACGCTGCAAACTGCACCACCTGCTGGTATGGATGATGGTTTTTGGTGTGTGGTACATCCTCAGATACGAAGATTATTCAACCCGGGAAAGGGCGTTTAAAGTTACTTTACTAAAAGTGACAGATCTTGCCCTGCTTATTTATATTACCAATTACCTGCTTATTCCCAAACTTCTTTACAAAAAAAAATATTTACTTTTTGGGTTGATATTTATTGCAATAATTTTTTGCAGCAGTATCTTTAAAATGTACCTGATTGGTATAATACTTAACAACAATCAACTGCTTAATTTCGGCGCCAATTTAAAAGTGCGGCTGTACGACAATGTTATTCCTCATTTTTTTTTAGTTACCGCCGGTGCTGCAATAAAACTGGTGTTTGATCAGATTAGGTTGCAGAAAAAAATGACCGAAATGGCTAAGGAAAAGGCAGAAGCTGAATTGAGTTTTCTTAAATCGCAGATTAATCCGCATTTTCTTTTTAATTCAATTAATTCAGTTTATTTTTTAATTGATAAGAATAATGCAGATGCCAGACAGGCATTACATAAATTTTCGGATATGCTGCGTTACCAGTTGTATGAGGCCAATGGAGAAAAAATACCGGTAGAAAAAGAAATTGATTATCTTAAAGATTATGTTGACTTGCAAAAATTACGTAAAGATGAAAATTACCTGGTGGAGTTTAATTGTGAACCCGAAGTAAAAGGATTTTTTATTGAACCGCTGCTGCTGATACCTTTTGTAGAGAATGCGTTTAAACATGTATCGCATAAAACTAACCAATCTAATTTTGTAAAAGTGCATTTAAGCAGGCATAACGGATTGTTTGAATTTGCAGTAGAAAATTCAAAAGAGAATAGTGTAAAACTTACAGAAAAACATGGAGGCATTGGCCTTACTAATGTAAAACGAAGGCTTCAATTGCTTTACCCAAACCAGCACGAGTTGGTAATTGAAAACAATGATGATGTTTATAAAATTAATTTCAAACTTAAAATTTAAAAAACATGCCTACCGGATTATTGTTACGCAAAACGGAACAGTTTACCCCCTTTTTTATTTTAATTACTGTCGCAGCATAATTATAACGTAGGTCTTTAATAATTATAAATATGATAAACTGCATTATTATAGATGATGAGCCACTTGCCCGTAAAGGGTTAAAGGAATATATTGCTGATATAGATTTCCTTAACCTTACAGGAGAATTTGATAATGCTTTAAAAGCAACGGAGCAAATAAGCAGTGGAAAAGTGCAGCTGCTTTTTTTGGATATACAGATGCCAAAAATTACCGGCCTCGATTTTTTTAAAACATTGCATCACCCGCCACCGGTAATATTTACTACAGCTTATCCTCAATTTGCATTAGATGGGTTTGAGTTAAATGCACTGGATTACCTTGTAAAACCCATTTCGTTCGACCGTTTTTTAAAAGCAGCCATACGGGCTAAAGAGTTTTATGAAGTAAGGCAGATAAATACAGAAGAAGCAAAACAAACTGATCAGGCGCCAGATTATTTTTTTATTAAGGCAGAAAATAAATTAATAAAAATTTTTTTTGATGAGATTTTATTTGCAGAAGCTTTGCAGAATTATGTTGTTATTCATACCAAAGAAAAAAAATACATTACTTATCTTACTTTTAAAGCGGTGGAAGAATACCTGCCCGCCACGCAATTTATTAAAACACATAAATCGTATATTGTTGCAGCCGCAAAAATTGAAAGTATTGATGGCAATATTATTCAAACAGGCAACCACCAAATACCGGTAAGCCGCAATTTTAAAGATGAGGTGATGGAAAAACTACTGAAAGGGAAATTTTTAAAAAGATAAGCTGTAAGTTTTCAGCAGGTTAAAAAAATAAAGTTAGGTTTCATGAAATTAAAAACAATTCTGATAATTATTGTAATACTGATTTTGGCAGCATTAGTTGGCGCAAATGTTTATGATTGGTATAAAGAGGATAATTTTAAAGTAATGAACAAGAGTGAAAAGTAAGATAAACCCCTCACCTCTTTAAAAAAATAACAATTGCCCCGGCAAGTGTTAATGCAAGTATTACTTTTCTGTAACCATCGTCTTTTATTTTAGCTACAATTTTTAACCCTGCAAAAAAACCAATTAATAATGCAGGCAATAAAAATAAATCTATTTGTAATGATGAAGCAGTTATGTTTTTCCAGTAAAAAATTTGGAAGGGTAATTTAAAAAGATTGATAACTAAAAACACCCAGGCGGCTGTACCAATAAAATCGTTTTTGGGCATGCGCATGGCTAAAAAATAAATATTGGAGAATGCGCCTGCAAGATTACCCAGCATGGTAGTAAAGCCAGAAGCCAAACCCAACCCCGAAGCAAAAAAAATATTATGCGGCACTACAGGTGTTTTTCTAATTTCTAAATACAACATAATAATTACGGTAAGTACAATTATCACTGCCATAATTTTTCTAAATAATATTTCGTCCAAATCTTTACCCACATACACGCCAATTAAAATACCGGCAATCATCCAGGGCATAAGTTTCCAAAAGTGCGGCCATTTTGCATGACGGTGATAATACATAACCGCTAAAATATCGGCTACGCATAAAAGCGGCAGCACAATTCCTGTAGAAGCTTTGCCACCAAATACAATAGCCATAATGGTTACATTCATCATATCAATACCTTTTAGGCCGGCTTTAGATAAGCCAATGATAAAAGCCCCTAATAAAATCAATACCCAGTTGGTTAAAGAATAAGATGAAAGTATTTCCATAATTTTTTATGAGGTTGCTAAGCTTTGCAAAAAACAAAAGATCGCTATATAAATATTTTACATTAATTTGTTACTGCAATTTAAAAGTTAAATCATCATGAAATCATTTTTAGCCAAATTCCTTTTATTATCTATTTGCTTTTTTTCAATCAGCACATTTGCTTATAGTGGTAATAAACCAAAAAAAGAGATTTACCAGCTAACGGTTTATCAGTACACCACGGCAGCTCAAGAAACTGTTTTAAACAATTATCTAAAAAATGCCCTGTTGCCCGCCCTGCATAAAATGGGGCATAAAAATATTGGAGTATTTAAATCGTTAGCAAATGATACAGCTGCAGTAAAAATGCTTTATGTGTATATGCCCATAAAAAGTTTAGAAGATCAACAGGCTATTGCAGAAAAATTAAGTAAAGATGCCGCATATCAAACAGCCGGCAGCGATTATATTAATGCAGTTTATACCAATGCTGCTTACAAAAGAATGGAAGTTATTTTATTAAAAGCATTTTCATTAGCGCCGCAAATGCAATTACCCAAACTTACCGCTCCCAAAAACGAAAGAGTATACGAACTACGCAGTTACGAAAGCGCATCGGAAAAAATATTTGCCAATAAAGTACACATGTTTAACGAAGGTGGCGAGGTGGATTTATTTAAAAGCCTAAACTTTAATGCTGTATTTTATGCTGAAGTAATTGCAGGCAGCCACATGCCCAATTTAATGTACATGACAAGTTTTGAAAATAAAACCGACAGAGATGCCCACTGGAAAAGTTTTGTAGATTCGCCTGTATGGAAAAAATTATCGGCAATGCCGGAGTACCAGAAAAATGTATCTCATATTGATATTATGTTTTTACAACCGCTGGAGTATTCAGATTTTTAAACCTATTTTTCGTTTAGTTTATTACAAATTAATTCCACAATTGTTACTGGGGCATTTTCTATATTTATACTAAATGCATTTGCTGGTATTTCTAAATTATCAAATTGCGATTGCAAAAGTGCTGGCGGCATGTAATGGTGCTCCCTTTTTTTCATCCTCTCTGCAATCATATCATAATTTCCATTTAAAAATATCCACACCGGTTTAGCAATTTCATTATTCAATACAACCCGGTATTTTTCTTTTAGTGCAGAGCAGGCAATTATTGCACCATTTAGTTGCTGTTCTTTAAAAGCAAGTTCATTAATTTTTTGCAGCCATCCACTCCTGTCTTCATCATTTAATGGCAAACCGGTTTTCATCTTTTCAATATTAGCAGCCGGATGAAAAGCATCACCATCAAAAAATGGGACAGCAATTTTTTGAGATAATAATTTTCCAATTGTAGTTTTTCCGCAACCGGAAACCCCCATAATGTAAATAATGTTGTTCATCTTACTAATATCAAATTTATCATTTTAAATAAACTAATTGTTATTTGTACTGAACATTTACGGCACATAATTTTTTTGTTATAAATTTTTTTTTATTGAAAGATTAATGACAATACTGCACAGACCAAATAAGGACTAATCCGCAGCCAAAAGCTTGATGGGGACTTTATTGCCATTAGGCCTTGTTGGTGCTGCAGATGATATTTGCAGCGTGGTGGATTTTCTTTGTGGCGAAGATGCAAAATGGATTATCAGATAAAGAATTGTAGTATGTGGGGGCATTAATTTATCATGTGCAGGTGTTTTAAATGAGATATTCAACCATTTTTAAAAAGAATGCGGTAAATTTTAAGCACATTTTATACAATTAAACAGTGCAGATGCTGTAAAGATTACAATGCCACGGTAATTATCTTTATCTTTGCCAAAATCTGCTGAAATCATCTTCCCTTTTTCCCCAGATTATCCTCTAAACCCTCATCAGTTAACAATATTTATCATTAAATAAAAACAATTATGGCAGAAACCTGGAATAAAAAAGAAAGAGAAAAGAAAAAAATGCAAAGTAAGAGAGAGAAAAAGGAAAGGATGCAGGAGCGCAAGGAAAATCCTAAGGTAAAAAGTATGGATGATATGATGGCCTACATTGATGAGAACGGAAACATATCGGCCACACCTCCAGACCCTAAAAAAATGAGGAAAATTAAAGCCGAAGATATAGAAATTGGCGTACCAAGACAGGGCGAAATGGATGCGGCTGATTTAATAAGAACAGGAACAGTTACATTTTTTAATGGTGAAAAAGGATACGGTTTTATTAAAGATCAGGAAACTAAAGAAAGTGTTTTTGTACACATTAATTCACTTAAAGATCCTGTGCAGGAAAACAGTAAAGTAATTTTTGAAGTAGAGATGGGGCCAAAAGGTGCCAATGCGGTAAATGTAAGGTTAGCACCGGCAACTTAAATTTTATTTTTTTAAAGGCAGCAATATATTTAGCATTTGCTGGTGTTTTTATACAGTATTTTCAATTATAGCAATTACTTAGAGAGGTTGTTTAGTTTATGCTAACAGCCTTTTTTGTTTTTACAACTTTACTGCTATCAATCTAATTGTTACATTATAGTGCCGGATATTGTTTATGCTGCGGCAATTATTTTTTCCAGCATCATAAACTCTAACGGTTGCAAATGCCTGCCGGTTAAATCATCTTGTGTAAATGGTTTTCTACCGCCGGTATCGTAATATCCGTAACGGTTGTACCAGCTAATTAATTCTGTTCTGGCAGTAATCACCATCATATAAATTGCAGTACACTGCAAATACAGTGCATATTCTTCTGCAGCTTTTAATAATTGTTTACCAATACCAGCACCTTGTAAATTTGGCGACACACTTAACATGCCAAGGTAAATTTTATTATCATGTTGCTGCAGGTTTACGCAACCTATAACTTCATCCTGTTCATTTACAGATTTTAAAACAACACTGTTGGGTTGGGCCATTATATTTAGCATATCTTTTTCATCTGTACGCACATTACCTGCAATAAGATGAGCTTCGGTTGTCCAGCCTTGTTTTGAACTTTCGCCACGGTAGGCACTGTTAAGCAAAGCAACAATGCTTGCAGCATCTGCAACTGTTGCCATGTAAATTTGGGGATTTGAAAATATAAGCATGATAAAATCAAAATTAAAATATTTTAAATGATGCGCCTTTGTTTTTTTATACAGCACTTTGATTAAGCAAATAAAATTTATACCTTTAGCCATTAACCATTTTACCTAATTAAAATCAACCATCATGACAGCTGCCGCCAAATCTGTTTGCTATTTTGGGTTCTATTTGTATGTAACAGGAATTACTTTAATTGCTGCTCCCAATTTTTTACTATCTACTTTACAATTACCCAATACCAACGAAGTTTGGATAAGGGTTGTGGGTGTACTTGCTTTGTGTATTGGTTATTATTATCACCGTGCCGGCGCAGGTAATATTCATGCATTTTTTAAACACACTATTCCTACAAGAATATTTGTATTTCTTTCCTTTACTGCATTTGTGCTGCTTGATTATGTATCGCCAATGCTTATTTTATTTGGTGCAGCAGATTTTGCCGGAGCATTATGGACATGGTGGGCTCTTAAAAAATAAATGCAGTTTTAATCAGGAGTAAAATCTAATAAGCAACCCAAAATAATTATCATCCCAGCCTTCCATCATTTCTTTATAAGCCTCATCAGGAATGTTGGTGTGCTGTAATTCTGCAGATGTGCCCTGCTTATGCGGATGTAATTTTATAGTAACAATTGATTCGGCTTCCTGCCCGTCAAAATACCATTGCTGTACAATTTTTTTATTTTCTTCAAAAGCAAGATTTTTTCCCGCAATACTTCCTTCCCACAAAGAAAATTCGCTGCCCGGCTCTGTACTCATTTCTGCCTGCTCCCCCGTCCATAACTGAATGGTATGCGGTAATGTTAATGCCAGGTAAACTTCTTCTGGTGTTGCCGGAATAATATAATATTTTTTAAAGTCTTTCATTTGCTATATTAATTCTATAAAGGTAAAAAGATTTTTACTATTTATAGAAAATGTAGTGCTTTGATATTGCTGCACATCATTAATTTTTTTTCAACGCTGAGAAAAAGAGAAAAAGAGATTTCGCTGAGGAGCTCTGCGTAAACTCTGCACCTCCTTTTCTCTGCGTTAAAAATTGCTCCCTGCCTGATGCTTTAGAGGCAATTTTAAATGCACCTAACCAAAATGCTGTAATAAGATAATGTGCAAAAGAACTACCTTACCCTTTTAACAATTAAATTTTACAATGACTAACAGTTTTGATTTACTGATTGACAGTTATCTTGATAACAATATAGGAATTGACAATGATTTTTTAAATGAAGACTTGAGTCATGGCCTGCATCAAAATATTCTGCAATTGCAAAAAGAAGATTTGATGACTGCTGCCGGTATTGGCAACAACGAAGTAAAAGATACCAATCAAAAAATGAGAGGAGATAAAATTTACTGGATGGATAAAAGCCACGACAATATTTATGAGCAGCAATTTTTACAGCATATAGAAAATTTTATTGACCGCCTTAACAGTACCTGTTACGCCGGCATTAATGGTTACGAATTTCATTATGCCGTTTATGAAGAAGGCAGTTTTTACAAACGCCATAAAGACCAGTTTAAAAACAACAGCGACAGAAAATTTTCTCTTATAAATTATTTAAACAAAAACTGGCTTGAAGAAGATGGCGGACAATTAGTAGTGTACCAAAACGAAGCTGTACAAAAAATTCAACCCCAATCGCAAACAGCAGTATTTTTTAAAAGCGATGAAATTGAACATGAAGTAATAAAAGCCAACCGCAGCAGAATGAGTATTACCGGATGGCTGAAACAGACGTAAAATAATTTCTTACTTTTTAAAATTTTGTGGCATTGTATTAGATTGTTTATAATTACATTTTCTACAAAACATTACTCAATCATGATAAAAAATATTTCTCTTATTTTCTTTATTACTACAATATTTGCCTGCGGTAATACAACCTCTCAAACAAAAGCTGTTAAAAGCTCAACCAATCCTTCGGCTTCATTGAAAGATACATTGCCAGCGCCCTATTCAACAAAATCAACAAAAAATTTCAGCAAAGTAATTGGCTGGCCGCAAGGCAAAACACCAATAGCGCCGAAAGGTTTTGAAGTTACAAAATTTGCTGATGGCCTCGACCATCCCCGATGGATATATGAGGGCAGCAATGGCGATATTTTTGTGGCAGAAACCAACACGGTATTAAAAGGAATTAAAAAACTTGGGGCAAAACTTTCCCGAAAAATAAAAACGCAGCATTATGGCACCAGTGCCAACCGCATTACCCTATTCAGGGATAAAAATAAAGACGGCATTTTTGAAAGCCGTTTTGTTTTTGCAGAAAAATTAAATCAACCGCTGGGAATGCTGATACTGAATAATAATTTTTATGTTGGCAATACCGATGCATTACTAATGTTTGATTATAAAATTGGCGATACTGTTCTTGCAGGTACAGCAAAAAAAATTGCGGATCTGCCAATGGGAGGTTACAACAATCACTGGTCACGAAATATTATTGCCAATAAAAAAGGGGATAAAATTTATATTTCAGTTGGCTCGGGCAGTAATGCTGCCGAACATGGAATGGAAAATGAAATAAGAAGGGCAAATATTTTAGAAATTAATCCTGATGGCAGTGGCGAAAGAATTTATGCAAGCGGCCTGCGTAATCCTGTTGGTATGGATTGGGCACCGGGCACTACCACTTTATGGACAGCAGTAAATGAAAGAGATGAATTAGGCGATGAGCTTGTACCCGATTATATGACGGGTGTAAAAGAAGGCGGCTTTTATGGCTGGCCATATTCTTACTATGGAAAAAATTTAGACCCGAGATTAAAAGATAAGCAAAGGCCCGATCTTGTTGAAAAAGCAATTGTGCCTGATGTGCCGCTTGGATCACACACGGCATCACTTGGATTAGCTTTTTATGATAAACAATCTTTCCCCGCAAAATATCATAACGGCGCATTTATTGGCCAGCATGGCTCCTGGAACCGAAAAGAATTAACAGGATATAAAGTAATGTTTGTGCCTTTTGCAAATGGTAAACCATCTGGCGCACCCGAAGATTTTTTAACCGGCTTTATTGCCGATGCTTCAAAAAGCGAAGTGTACGGCAGGCCGGTTTGTGTAGCAATATTGGATGATGGCTCTATGCTGGTAACAGATGATGTAAGTAATATTGTGTGGAGGGTTAGCAGGAAGAAATAAAATAGTGACTTCTAAAACATTTACTTGCTTACTACCGGAATTATTTATTTTTTGAATTGCATTTCAATTGTGCCGGGCATTGGCGAGGAAAAATTACAACTGAAAATTGATGCAGCAATCTTCTCCCTGAATTGTTGATCTTTTAGTAACTGCAATTGCCGCAATGCCTCCTGCTGTTGAAATAATTGGTATTCAAATTCCGTTTGCAGTTCTTTTGTTTTATTAAGAGAATAAATTTTAAGGGCAGCTTTTAATTCTACTTCGTTTAATGGAGATAAAGAGAATGTATATTCTTTTGGTTCTACATTAGATTGTCTGTAAAAGTAAGCCTGCTCACCTTTGTACGCCAGTACCACAGCATCGTATTTAAATAATGAATTAAGATTTTCTTTAAAACTGTTTTCTTTCTTTTGCACTAATTGAAAGCTGCTCAAACTATCAGGAATTAAATACACCAGCACACGGTCAAACTGTTGTTCATTCTCTATTTTAATATTTACTTCCTTATAAATTAGCTTTGCTACTTTGCCAGTAGCAGGGTCTTTATATTCCATACTTTGCCGGTTAGCAGTTGCTTCCATAACATAAGCATCTAAGTTTTTCCATCCGGTTGTAGTTATGGTTACATTGTAATATTTATCAGCAGGTGGTACAATGGTATCATTGCAATTTCTTTTTACACCAATTTGTTTGTATGCATCAGTAAGATTAATACAAAGCTCTTCTTTAAAATTATTTTCTTCTCTTGTAAAATTCTTTATAGCTCCTTCCCTATTCTTAACATCAGCAATATTGTTGAGGCGTTGAAGTTCTGCATTATATTTAGCCCAGGTTTTTTCAACAGCTTCCCTGTATGCTTTTGATTTTTGTTGAAAATAATTACTCAATTTTTGCTGCAGGCCGTTTGCAATAATTACGCCACCATCCTTTCTGGCAGCAAATTGTAAGAATTTTTTTCTTATTTCACCAGTAGTATTATCAGCAATAAATTTATCCGTTTTGTACAAAGGTTTGTCAAGATTTTTTAAATATATTTCCAAAAACTCCTCAGTACAAAAGCCGTGCATGTATCGCAATCTTTCTTCAAATTCTTTTGTTGCTATGATTGTATTGCTAAATTTTTTATCCCAGACAGATTTAATTTTTGCTGGGTCAATTTGAAAAGGACCACTGTCACCATATGCTATTGCTCCGTCATCTGTTTTTACTGAATCTGCCGATATTTTTTTGGCTGTGTCTGTAACTGCATATTCATTTTCTTTGGGGGCATCTGACTTCACAAACCCATGTGGCCATCCACTAAAAGAATAATACAAACTGTCAGTATATTTTTTATTTTGATAATTTTTTCCCAATGCTTTTAATGTGGGGATATATTTTGGCGGATAAAAATCAAGAGAGGTAATATCATAAGTTCTTAAATTTTTTTCGACTGGTTTAGGGTTTACCCAATTAATTTTACCAGTGCTGTCGGGCACACCATCAAATAATTGCATTGCAGGGTTTATTTCTTTTGCAGGAATGCTTACTGCAATTTCTTTTAAAAGAGAAAGTTCTTTACCATCTGCAAAACCATTAATTGAAAACATCCCGGCTGTTTGAAGCAAATCACCATTGCTCATGGTTGAAAGGCCGCTTTTAATAATATCTTCAGGTGTAAGTGCTGTTCTAATTTCTAATTCAACTTTGTTACTGCTGAAGGCATTAGCAGGTATGGCAAACACTACACCGTCTTTTGTTTCAATAATCGTGTCGTTGTCATTATCAATATCAAATTTTTCCGGTGCAGTAAAACCTTTTTCAGTTGTATTTTTCTCAATGTTTTGAGAATGAAAGAACAGATCAGTCTTTACAGCGTAAAAAATAAAAGCGGCAATTCCTATCGCAGCAATTATCCCCCAACGGATTAATTGTTTTATAATAATCCTTTTTTTAATTGCATTTGCAAATTCATTTTTTAATCCTGCATTTTCAGCTGCTTTAATTATTTGCTTTTGAATATTAAATTCTTCCTGCAAATTTTTATCATGCTTTCAGTTTTTGTTCAAAAATATTTTTTTCATCTGCACTCATTTCATTTTGCAGATACCGGTCTATTAGTATGCTGTTATTATCCATGAGTATCATTTTTTAAAAGTGTTAAATAATTTTCCTTTGCTTTTTGAATGCAGCGGTATTTTTGATTCTTGGCAATTTTTTCGTCGCTGAAAGCAAGTATGCCGGCAATCTCCTTAAAACTTTTCTTTTTAAAATAAAACAGCATGAGCAGCTCCCTGCATTTTTCTCCCAATAAATTAAAAGCGCCTGTTGCAAGGGTAAAGCCAGGTTCTGCGTCAATAATAACATCCGCCATATCTGTGTTTGATTCATCCTCAGGTATTTTTTTTCTTCTTCGTAATTCAGTAAGCCATAAATTTTTTGCTATTGCATTCAGGTAGGTAATAAGAGAAACGGATAATACAAATTCAGTGGAGTTTACTTTTTTGTAAAGGATCACCAGCGCATCCTGAAAAATATCTTTTGCATCTTCTTCGGTACCGGTGTTTGCACAAATGTATTTTTTTATAGAAGGTAAAGCATTATACAGTCCGTTTACTGCCCTGGTGTATTTATTATTTCTTAAGTGCTCAACTATTTCGGTATCGGTCATTTTATTGGCTTATATAAGTTAATGCCGGTTTTAGCAAAAAGTCATCAATAATAATAAAATATTTTTTGAGGAATGAGAAAGATAAGAAAATTGCTACAAACAGGCGTCCCTAAGCATCTTCATATATACCAACCCTTTTTCTCTTGCAAAATTAATATTGGTATCGGGGATATTTTCGGGATGTTTATAATTTTGTAAAGCTTTATCAATGCTGGCTTCACGTAATAAATGCAGCATAGGATATACCGAGCGGTTAGTGTAATTTGCAGCATCATTTTCGGTTGAGCCTGCAAATAAATATAAGGGATGAAAACTGGCTACCTGGTAAATACCATCGTAATCATTTTGCTGTAATAATTTTTCGGCAACCGAAACTATGTCAAGGTAATCGTTAAATTGCTGAAAGGCATTAGGAAAAATAATAAAACTGGTTTCGGTGGTTACATCATCATCCATCCGCATGGCTTCCAGTAAAAAAGTTTGCAGGCAAATATTTGCATCTGTACTTTTCTCAACCCTGTAATGCACAGTTTGCTGTTTTATAACTGTAGCGGCAAAAGGGCAAAAGTTGCAACCCACTACTACATCGTTAATCCACTTTTTTGTTTGTTCAATTACCTGCTGATCAATTGCCATTTTTACACGTAGCATTTGTATTGGGTAAAGCTAACTTTATTTTGCAGTACAAAAAATGGCATCGTAATAAAAAATGTAAGTAATGTATTTTAATCAACTCACTTTTCATCCTGTGGTGCAAGTGATATGGTAAACACTTGCACCTTTCAATTACTTTTAATTAAGCATAATGCCTTCTTTGCAGGCTGCTTTTTCTCTGGCGTTGAATATTCCATAAATCGGCGGCTGTAAAAGCTTTTGTTTGGATAACATTAAATGCCAGTGTTTCTTTAACTACGGTGGTTAACTTTTTAGTTGCTGCTTTGCTTATTGAAGTGAATAAGCCGGCGTTTTGTGTGTTCATGACTGTAATTTTTAATTGTTTTAATTTTATTTACTTTGATAACACAAAGATAAGGCGATATATGGTACTATGCAAAACAAAGTAGTATGCTATTTAGTAGTAATAGCCATTAGGTATTAGCCGTATCGGGTCTTAAACTATTGATTTGTATTTACTTATATTTTTGCCTTGGTTTTGAAATACTGAATTCCTCGTTTTTACAAGCGGCAAAATATTTGGCTAAGCGGTTAAGAGGCTGGGCAATTCATGCACAAATAAGGATAACAAGGCCAGTTTACTAATCATAATAGCATATTGAGACACCGCATAAATAAATAATAGTAGTGATTTTAAATTTCTAAGTGTCTTTACACTTTATAA
This sequence comes from uncultured Chitinophagaceae bacterium, assembly GCA_963741535.1. Taxonomy (GTDB): domain Bacteria; phylum Bacteroidota; class Bacteroidia; order Chitinophagales; family Chitinophagaceae; genus Ferruginibacter. The sequence goes on along the minus strand of CAVUIP010000016.1, from coordinate 249,193 downwards.
ATAGGGAATATTTTTTTATTCCCTTATGCATTCCTACTTTCACTTTATGCCAGCAACTCATCCGCAAATTACCAGGTTATTAGAATGTATAAACTTAGAAGAGAAGGAACAGGTAAAAAGATACAGTTTAGATCAGCAGCATACATTAAAATCTTTAAAGGCCGAAGGTTTGGCTTTGCATCCCATTGTAGTTACCCGTAAAAATTTTGGTTATGCCGATTATCCTGAAATTAGTTTTCGTTTAAATTTTCCTGCCGAAATAAATTTATTTAAAGATGGTGCAGCAATAGAATGTTTTTGTACAGGCGAAGAACCGGTGAAAGGTGTATTAATAAATTTAGATGGTAAAGTTGGTGAGTTCCGTTTGTTTGCTCCCGACTTTCCGGATTGGATAGAAGATGATGGTGTGGGAATAAAATTAGCACCCGACCACCGCACTACTACCATTATGAAAACGGTGCTGAATAATTTGGAGCATAATAAAGAGCTGTTTAAATTATTTCAACTGTTACATGATGAGCCCTCAGATAAAAAAAATGTAACTGCTGTAAATGCTGTTTCACTTTCTTACATAAATAAAAATTTAAATGAAAGCCAGCAACAGGCCGTAACTGCCATTTTACAAAACGAAAATATAACTATTGTACATGGCCCGCCGGGTACGGGTAAAACAACAACGCTGATTGAAGCCATTGTTCAATTAGTAAAAGCCGGGGAAAAAATTTTGGTATCTGCACCAAGTAATACCGCTGTTGATAATATTGCCAAAGGTTTAATTGCACAAAATTTAAAAGTGTTACGTGTTGGCAATATGAGTAAGGTTGATGAAACAATCTTTATGCATACACCGGAAGGAAAGTTAAACAACAGCAAACAATTAAAAGAAATAAAACAATTAAAAATTCAGAGCCGAAGAATTTAGAAAGATGGCACTGAAATATAAAAGAAGTTTTGGCAAAGCGGAAAGGGAACAACGCAACCTTTTATTTAAAGAAGTAAAAAATATAAGAACCGAAATAAAAAAACTGCAGGCTTACAACGAAGAAAAATTATATACAGAAGCAGATGTAATTTTAGGAACACCTGTTGGTTTGTATGATGCAAAAATTAATCACCTTACTTTTAATACGCTTTTAATTGATGAAGCCGGGCAATGTATTGAACCATTGGCCTGGTGCATTTTTCCTTTAGCTCAAAAATATGTTTTAGCAGGCGATCATTTACAATTGCCTCCTACTGTATTAAGTAATGAAGCGGCAAAACTGGGTTTAAACAAATCTATTTTAGAAATAAGTATTGCTGCAGTTGAAAATACCTTTTTATTAAACACTCAATACCGCATGAGGGAAGCTATTGCAGGTTTTTCGAGTAATTATTTTTATAATGGTTTATTGCAAACTGCAACACATCTCGGCAACACCGGTGCTCATATTATTTTTATTGATACTGCAGGCTCGGGTTATAACGAAAAGCAAGGCAGCGATGGCAGCAGTTTACAAAACGATGGCGAATTACAAATAGTATTGAAGCTGATAGAAACAGAAATATTAGAACCATTGCATACTGCTTTTATTTCGCCTTATGCCGCACAGGTTGCAGCAGCTAAAGAAATATTACCAAAGCAAATGCGTATCAGTACTATCGATAGTTTTCAGGGGCAGGAAAAAGAGATCATTATTTTATCTTTAGTTAGAAGTAATGATGACGGCGATATTGGTTTTTTAAAAGATTACCGACGCATGAATGTAGCCATAACCAGGGCTAAAGAAAAATTATTTGTAATTGGCGACAGTGCCACCATTGGTGCCGATGGATTTTATACTTCTTTTTTAACTTATATAGAAAAATCCGGCACATACAAAACTGTTTGGGAGTTTGAAATGTAAACAAACTGTGAAAATTACAATATTAATTTTTCACATTTTTGGCTGATGGCACGGTAGTTGTTTTGGCTCTTTAAAAGTAATTCTACATTTAAAGCACTACAGTTTTATTCATACAATTTTACCTCATTTATTTATTCATTTTTTAAAACTTACCATTATGAAAAAAATTGGTATAATGTTATGTGCTGCAACTATAATTGCAACAAGTGCATTTGTAACCCGTATAAATTTAATCTCGGGTATTAACGGAACAATAACACCTGCAGATGGTGCCAGTAAAGTATGGGCTATAAGCGGCAAAGATTCTGTTGCGGCAGTGCCTGCAGCAGGCAAATTTTCTTTAAATGTAAAACCCGGCAGCTGGAAAATATATGTACAGGCTGCTAAAGGTTACAAAGATGCAGCAGTAGAAAATATAGTGGTAGAAAGTGACCGCTATACAGATGCTGGTGAAATTAAACTTACGTCAGACAAGTAATACACTGATGTAAGTACTTAGGTTTTAATTTTAGATAAAGTCGTGTCTGCAGTAATGGTAATGCAGTTGTAATAAAATTGCAGTACTATTGGCAGGACACGGCTTTTAAATAATTCTTAACCTCCTTTAGTTTGAGAGAGAAATAGTAAAAACTAAAAATTATCTCACACTTCTGGATGACCTGTAATTATTATTTGCCGCCTGCGACATGGTTACAGAACGGGAACATGATGCTAAAACAAATGCAATAACTAAAAGTGTAAAAAGAGTTTTCATAAAAGATATTTTAGGTGGATTAAAGAAATAAATGCTGTAGTAAAAATAAAACATCCGAGCAATATTTTTATGAGGGAAACTAATCAGTTTTTTTAGTAAATGTACCTGTGGTTACTACTATGCAAAAACAATAGCAGCTTAGCTTTCAGAAAGTTATACCAATCCGGTTTTTAAATTATCCAAATAGCATCTGCTTAAATTAATGGTTTTGGATTTCTTCTTTCATTATTAGTAATTCGGGCTTTGGCTTTTAGAATTAATTCTTTGGTTGATAAAATTATAGCCCTAATGTACCGTTGCCAATGGGCAAAGCTTCGTTCCATTCTTTGGCGGGCTTATTGTACCATAGTGTTAATGGGTTTTGACAAAAAATTTTTAATTGAAAAAAAAGACAGTCAAGGAAAATTATTTTGAATTTCATATTTACGTTTAGATAAAAGTTCAATAAAGATTTAAAGTTGAACGGAGCGTCGCCAATGCAGCCCAATAGTATTACTTCAGCTGGGCTTAAAAAAACAATTCAAATTTTAATTTGAATGCACATTATTTCAACCGTTCCTGATTTTCTATTCCAGTTACTTTTGCAGGCGGAGCAGCTTTAGCAATGCTAATATTAAAATTATTATACTTCCACCCTTCAATATATTCCATAGTGCCCAGCACTGCTGCAGAAATATTACTGTTGCTGAATACAAAATTTTTGAGAGTTGATTGCGGATAACCAACGGCATCGAAAACAACTTTTGCATGTGTTGCAATGATATTGCTGATGTAAAAATTTTTGGCAGCCGGAATTCCTTTCTCTGGCGGCATAACTTTTTGCAGCATCGATTTCCAGTGTGCAGGAATTGAATCGTACACATAACCTTTGGGCAATTCGGAATAACTGTATGCCGGGTACCAGTTTAAATTAAATTGAAAAACATTACGCACAGAATCCAGCACACAGTTTTGAAAATAAATTTCTTCCACTACTCCACCTCTGGTAAAAGCAGATTTTATCCTTAAACCGTTATCGGTATGCTTTGCGTATAAATCGGTTGCCAAAATATGGTGTATGCCGCCTGAAGTTTCGCTGCCCAATGTTACTAAACCGGCTCCACGCCTTGCTATACTTTTTCTAATTACTACATAAGCCGTTGGTTTATTTACCCGCAATCCATCCCAATCTCTTCCGGCCTTTAAACAAAAATTATCATCGTTGCAATCAATATCGCAATTTTGTATCAATACCCAGGTGGATGAATCTATATCAATACCATCGGTGCTTGGGCCGCTGCCATCTTCATTATTTTTTATAACAACTCCATCAACAGTTATTTGTTTGCTGTATAATAATTGCACCGTCCAAAAGCCGGCATTTTTAAAAGTGAGGTCTTTAACAGTAATATTTTCTGAATTTTGCACCAGCACTGTTCGTACTCTTTTTACATCATAATCTACAATCCAGCGTAAACCTTTAGCATCATAAACCTTACGGGTAGCCCAATATTTATCCCAGCAAAATTTGCCTCTTGCATTTACAATGCCCTTGCCGGTTAAGGCGGCATTTTTTACATCAATTAAATTTATTAATGCAGCAGGCCAAACCATTTCCAATCCTGCTATTCTTGTATTGATGTCGGGGTAATCATCAAAATTTTGGGAACCCAAAATTAAAACGCCTTTATCAATCTGCAACACCACATTACTTTTTATAAAAATGCTGCCGCTTACATAAGTGCCGGGTTTAAATTTAACAATGCCTCCGCCTTTTGCCGCACATTCGTCAATAGCTTTTTGAATGGCTTTAGTGTTTATTGTTACTGTATCGCTTACAGCACCATAAGCATTTACACTAAATATTTTTTTGGAAGCTGGAAAAGATTTTGCACCTGTTTTATTTACCCAATCCATTTTGGGAGTTTGTGCAAAAGCATTTAGAGAGATTATAAGTAAAACAGGAAAAATATATTTTATTGTGGTTTGTGGCTTTATCATTGCAATCAATTGTTAAGCTTGTAAAGTACAGTATAAAGATTTAGGGGGTATCCTGTTGTATCCTGTTATTAAATTTGATGGCATAATTTCTGCAAGTATTGCTCAGAAAAATTGAAAAAAGCTTGGGAAGCTGCTAAGGGAGTATATCTATTTTAATTTATCTTTGTGTCATTACTACACGTTTTGACAACAGCCACAACTTTAATACCAGCATACTCTAAACTGCAAATTCGTGTTGCAGTTTCTGTTTTCTTTTTTTGTCAGGGTATTTGTTTTGCCAGCTGGGCCAGCAGAATACCCGATTTAAAAACTTCGCTGCATTTAAGTGAGGCGGCATTAGGCAGTATTTTATTAGGCTTACCCATTGGGCAAATACTTACCATGCCTTTTAGCGGTAGAGCAGTAACAAGGTTTGGCAGCAAAGCTGTGTTGCGTATTGCAGCAATTTGTTATGCTGTTGCTCTTACAAATATTGGTTTAGCTGCAAAGCCCTGGCATTTGGCACTGTGCCTTTTTATGTTTGGTGTGTGTGGTAACCTTTGCAATATTTCAGTAAATACACAGGGCGTAAATGCAGAGTCAATGTATGGCCGTTCCATTATGTCGTCGTTTCATGGTGTGTGGAGTACATCGGGTTTTACCGGTGCCCTGCTAGGCTGGCTGATGATGAAATTAAATGTATCGCCATATTTACATTTTTGTATAGTTGCAGCTTTTGTAATATTGCTTGAACTTTATTTTATAAAATTTTTACTGCACACTGTTACCAGTAAAGCAGCGGCATCTTTTAAAAAAATACGCCTGCCACAGGGATTATTATTAAAACTGGGCATTATTGGTTTTTGCTGCCTGAGTTGCGAAGGTTGTATGTTTGACTGGAGCGGTGTTTATTTTAAACAGGTGGTAAACGCTGATGGTTCGTTAGTTTCGCTGGGTTATGCAGCGTTTATGATTGCCATGGCAACCGGACGTTTTACAGGAGATAAACTGGCAGAAAAATATAGCAGAAAAAAAATGGTGCAAATAAGTGGTGTACTTATTTTTTGCGGAATGATGCTTGCCGTTTTGTTACCACAATTAATTACAGCTACCATTGGCTTTTTACTTGTAGGCTTTGGTGTTAGCAGCATTGTTCCACTCATCTTCAGCACTGCTGCAAAAGCCCCCAACGTACCCAGTGGTATTGCTATTGCAACTGTTAGCAGTATTGGGTTTTTAGGTTTTTTAATGGGGCCGCCATTGATTGGTTATATAGCTCAATTAGCCGGACTGCAATATTCTTTTATGACCATTGCGTTTTTAGGCCTGGGCATAAGTTTTATGATTAGCAAGGTGAAGGAGATTGGATAAGATTAATATTTTATAATTTCAGGTTCAGTTGCCGGGGCAAAATTATTTTACTGCATTTTTAAAAAATAAAAAACTGGCACCTTTTACCCAATCCACTTTGGGTTGCATCATTACCGGGCAGGCATTTACCACCAACGAGGCAAGCATGCATGTGGTTGTTATTATTTTTTTCATACACCGTTTTTTATTTATCATTTGTAATTGTCTGCTGCCATTGGTTATACCAGGCTTTTATGTTTTCATTACTGGCTGGCAGAAAAATAGTTTTATTTTTATTTAATTGAGTAAGTTGCTTCAGGTTTTTATATACCCCCGACTGCAATCCTGCAAGGTATGCAGCACCTAATGCCGATACATCCGGATTACCAATAGTGGCAACTTTTTTTTGTAACAGGTCGGCCAAAAATTGTATTACAAATTCATTAGCTGTAATACCGCCATCTGCATTCAGTTCTTTTAAAGTAAAGTTGGCATCTTTTTCCATGGCAACAACTACATCTTTAATTTGATAAGGAATAGATTCCAGCGCTGCCCTTACCAAATGATTTTTTGTAGTGCCAAAACTCATTCCTGTTAAAGAAGCTTTACGGTCCATATCCCAATGCGGCGAACCCAAGCCGCTGAAAGCCGGAATTAAATATACGCCGCCATTGTCTGCAACAGCATTTGCCATGGCTTCAGTTTGGTTGCTATCAGTAAATAAATTCAATTCATTCTTTAACCATTCAATGGTGGCACCGCAACTAACGATAACGCCTTCCAGTGCATAATCAATTCTTCCATTTATGCTCCAGCAAACAGTGGTAACCATTCCGTTTTGTGATTGTACCGGTTTATCGCCAATGTTCATTATTATACTGCAACCTGTACCCAATGTAGCTTTAGCCATTCCTTTTTCAAAACAACCTTCGCCAAATGCAGCGGCATGTGAATCGCCTATTAATGCTGTAACTGGTATTTTATTTTTAAAAAGTCCACCGCAATCAGTTGCTCCAAATATAGAGGAAGAAAATTTTACTTCAGGTAAATTAATTCCAGTTAAATAAAATTGGTTAATCAACTCTTCATCCCATTGTAGTGTTTGTAAGTTGAATAACATTGTTCTTGATGCATTGGTATAATCTGTTGCGTACTCTTTTCCATTGGTTAGTTTATATAGCAGCCATGTATCTATTGTTCCGAAATACGCTTCGCCTTTTTGAATGGCAGTTTTTACTGTTGGATTATTTTGAAAGAGCCAGATTAGTTTGGTTGCTGAGAAATAGGGGTCGATAATCAGTCCTGTTTTTTCTGATACGGTTTGAGAAAGCTCCTTTTGCTTTAACTCTTCGCAAATTTGTACACTGCGTTTGCATTGCCAAACAATTGCATTGTGTAATGGCTTTCCGTTTTTACCCCATACTACAAAAGTTTCTCTTTGATTGGAGATACCAATTGAAACAATTTCATTTATATTAAAGCCTTTTTCTGCAAATTGTTGTAAACATTTTTTTACCGATGTTAATACATTTTGAAATATTGCTTCGGGGTCCTGCTCTACAAAACCATTGTTGAAATAATTGGTATGTAAAGATTCAGTGCCTTTGGCAATGGCAATACCGGCTTCATCAAAGATTAATGTTTTGGTTGAGCTGGTGCCTTGGTCGATTGCTAATATGTATTTGTTGGTTACCATTTATTTTTAAAACTTTCTTTGCTTTGCAATTCTCTTATTTTGCATAAGCCCTTCCTATGGAACGTAATAAAGTACCTAAATGTACAGGCTTAATATTCTTATACTATCGCTTCATATAAAAGATGAATAAAGAATAAAAGTACAAGAGTGTTCCGAAAAAATCGGGATAAACTGTGCCAATGAAGATGCACATTGCTTCTTAGCTTGGCTCAAAAAAAATGCTACTCATTCTTTGTATTCATCTTATCAATAATTACCGCCAATAAAATTACGCCGCCTTTTACCACCTGCTGCCAAAAAGGTGATACATCCAGCAACACCAAACCATTGTTGAGCACACCAATAATTAGTGCGCCTAACACGGTACCCCAAATACTTCCCCTGCCACCGCTTAAAGAAGTGCCGCCAATTACTACCGCTGCAATGGCATCTAACTCGTAACTGGTGCCAGCATTTGGTTGTGCAGAATCTAAACGTGCCGTAACTATAATGCCACCCACTGCTGCTAATGCACCGGCGATAGTGTACACAATAATTTTTACTTTGCTGATATTGATACCAGACAATTTTGCTGCATTTTCATTACCACCAATTGCAAAAATATAACGGCCCAATTTTATTTTTTTTGAAACGATTATAGCGGCAACAACAACAAATGCAGCTATCCAAACAGGAACGGGTAGCCCCAATAGCCAGCCACCACCGATAAAAGTAAAAGTATTATCAAAGGAACTGACAGGGTTACCACCGGTATATAACATGGTAAAGCCTCTTGCAATGGTAAGCATGGCCAATGTGGCAACAAATGGCGGCACTTTAAATTTTGTAATAACAAAACCGTTAAAAAAACCAAGTAGTGCACCAACAATAATACCTGCAAGGATGGCACCTAAAATAGTAAAGCCAATAAATAAATTAAATGAGGGCAAAGCAATGCCATTTTTTAATAACCCTGCAGTAACGGCACCGCATAATGCCAGCACAGAGCCTACTGATAAATCGATACCGGCGGTAATAATTACCAGCGTCATGCCTACAGCAATACAAATATTAACAGATATTTGCCGCATTACATTTAAGCCGTTGGCAACTGTAAAAAATTTATCAGATAACAATGCAAATACAATACAAAGAATAAATAATGCAATTAAGGATTGCAGTTTACCAAAATTATTTTTGTATTGTAACAGATTCATTGTTTTAATTAATTGAGATGGCTGCTTTAAGTACATTATCTTCTGTTGCTTTGCCGGCGGGTATTTCTGCTGTTACCTTTCCTTCTGCCATTACCAATATCCTGTTGGCTACAGTTAAAATTTCTGTAAGTTCCGATGACACCATTATTATTCCCATTCCGTTGCTCACTAATTCCTGCATCAGTTTATACATTTCGTTTTTTGCATTTACATCAATGCCACGGGTGGGTTCATCCAGTAATAAAATTTTGGGATTGAGTTCCAGCCATTTTGCCAATACTATTTTTTGCTGATTGCCGCCACTTAAATTTTTAGTGATTTGATTTTCTGTTGGTGTTTTAATACCCAATTGCTGAATATGTTTTTTAGCAAGAGCAGTTTCTTTTTTATTATTCAGTAAACCCATACTCTCTACTTGACTGCAAGCAAGGCAGGCTGATATTTTTTTTAACTTCCATACCTAAAACCAGGCCGTCTTTTTTTCTATCTTCCGGTAATAATACAATACCCAATTGTATGGCATCGGCAGGTTTTGAAATGTTCGTTTTTTTATTATTAATATAAATATTTCCGGAGCAAAGCTGAGGATGCAAACCAAAAATAGTTTCCAACAATTCTGTACGGCCGGCACCCATTAAACCAAAAATGCCAACAATTTCGCCGCTGTTAACAGCAAATGAAATATTGGTAAGTTTGTTGGTTTTGCTTTTTTGTTTCAGGCAAATATTTTCTACCCGTAATAATTCTATTGCATTTTGATTGGCCCGTTCTTTTTGCATAGGCTGTATTGCTCTGCCCACCATTTTTTTTATCAGCTCATCATGTGTAATATTTTGCATAATGCCTGTTTCAATGGTTTTGCCATCTCTCAGCACAACATAATTATCAGCAATTTTAAACAGCTCATTTAATTTATGAGAGATGTAAACGATTGCTTTATTTTTATTGCGCAATTGTTCAATTACTTTAAATAGCGTTTCTACTTCGGCTTCTGTAATGGCAGAAGTAGGTTCATCCATAATAATTAAATCTGCATCCAGCAATAATGCTTTGGCTATTTCTACCATTTGCTGCTGCCCCACTTTTAATGCACCTACTAAAACATCCGGCTCCACCTCTGCATTTAATGTTTGCAATAAAGATGTTGCTTTTGCCTTCATGGCTTTTTTATCCAGCATACCAAATGCATTGGTGATTTCTCTTCCTAAAAAAATATTTTCTGTGATACTTAAATGCGTAATCAAATTTAATTCCTGGTGAATAATTGCAATGCCTGACTGTTGTGCAGCCGCAGTTCCGGAAAAATGCACCAACTTATCTTTAAAAATAATTTGCCCTTCGTAATCGGTATATACACCTGATAAAATTTTCATCAGGGTAGATTTGCCTGCGCCATTTTCGCCAATAATAGCAGTAACTTTTCCGGCATCAATTTGTAAGATTGACATTTTCCAGTGCAGTTACACCGGGGAATTTTTTTGTTATGTTTTTTGTTGTTAACAAAGCAATAATTAATTATTCACTGTTATTTTTACAGGCAGAATCTCTTTTTCTAATCTCCCATCCCTAATTTCAACACAGCCAACTATTGTAAGGCTGTCATTTATTTTTATCTTATTTTTTACAGGCAAAATCACATGCGTTTTCACAATTTTGTTTAACTCTGTTGAAACCATATTATAATCCATCGTATTTGCAAAGTCGCCCATTTTAATTAAGCCTGTGGCATCTCTCACTCCATTTCCAAAATAATTTCCAATATTGAAACTATAATTGTTTGTTCTGCTATTTGAAACAGCTAACACAATCTTTTCCTCTGTTACTTCATTTACCTTACCACTAAATTTCTGTAACATATAAGCAACACTACTTACTCCCTGCGAATGAGAATACTTATTAATTGTAACTGCTGAACCTTTTTCAAAAAATTCATTTTCGAATGCTTCAAGTGTAATTGCTAAATCAATGGCTTTGCTAAATGTGCTATCCCAAAATAATCTTGCAAATGCAGCAGGATCACTTTTACTTTTGTCTGCTTCACTTTTTGAAGTATCCGTTTTTTTAATGTACACACTATTATAAGTCAGTAAACCAACTACTGCAATTAATGCAATATATTTAAGCAATCTTTTACTCATGCCTTATTTTTTTCCAAAGCCAATATAATTGTCTACATTTTTTGCGGTAACTAACTCCACCGCTACCGGAATTTTTTCTGCAAAATCTCTTTTACCATTGTAATATTCATCAGCAAATTGCGCCGCTTTTTCTGCCATAATCTTCGGAAACTGCATACCAGTTGCCGCCAGTTTATTTTCTTTAATAGATTTCACTGCATCTTCTGCACCATCAAATCCAAATACTTTTACCGTCTTCTCTTTTCCTGCACCCACTAATGCCTGGTATGCTCCCATTGCCATAGCATCGTTACCACAAAAAACGCCGGTAATATCAGGGTGCGCCTGCAACATTGATTCCATTACTTCCATTCCTTTATTCTGGTCAAAGTCGGCGCTTTGCTGTGCCACCATTTTTAAATCAGGATAATTATCCACCACACTATGAAAACCAGTTGATCTTGCTTTAGTATTATTATCGCCGGCAATACCCAGCAACTCCACATAAGTACCTTTTTTATTCAGCACTTCCACAAAATATTTTGCAATTTCTACGCTGCCGCTGTAGCCATCCGATAATATTTGCGAAGTAGCAATACCTTTTGCATTAATCTCTCTATCCATACAAAATACCGGCACGCCTGCTTCCTTTGCTTTTTTTACATTGGCTACAGAACCATCGGCATCCGTAGGATTAAATAAAATAGCGCAATAATCCGCCTACTAAAATATTTTCAAAATGATCCGTTTCTAAAGCGGTATTGTTTTGCGAATCAAATATTTTTGATTCATAGCCCAATGCTTTTGCTTTGGCAGCAGCGGTTTCCGCTAAAAATACAAACCATGGGTTGTTTAAAGTAGATACTACAATAGCCATTTTTTTGGCTTTCTTTTTTTCGCTACCAGCATTATTGCATGCAAAAAAAATACAAAAAGATGCAATCACACAAAAAAAAGAAAGTCGGTTTATTTTTTTCATATAGTTCATTTTATCGTTTTTATTTTAATAGTTCCACAACAGTATTTGCGATGCCTTTATCTGAAATTCCATAATGGTTCATTATTTCTGTTTGAGAACCTGTTACGGTATATTCATCCGGAATACCAATAATTTTAAATGGTTTTGTAAATCCATTTTGTAAAAGATGAGATGCACAAGCCTCGCCCAATCCACCATTCACACTATGTTCTTCTACTGTAGCAATGGCTTTACATTTTTTTGCAACCGAGTCAATCAATACTGTATCCAAAGGCTTAATGGTATGCATACTGATTACTGTGGCATTAATATTTTGTGCAGCTAATTTTTTTGCTGCTTCCAATGCAGGATATACCGTTTCGCCGGTTGCAATAATCGCCACATCATCTCCCTCGCAAATAATTCTTCCTTTACCAAAAGCAAATACATCATCATTGGCTTGCTTTAATGGCGGCATTGGTTTTTTACCAAAACGCAAATACACCGGCTGGTTTAATGCTGCTGCCAATTCAATGGCTTTTTCGGTTTCAAAATTATCTGCCGGTGCAACTATTATTATATTATTGATAGCTCTTAGCGCCGCATAATCATGCAGACTATGATGTGTACTCCCTAATGCGCCATAACTAACGCCTGCGCTTATGCCAATTACATTTACCGGATTATCGCTATACGCTACATCATTTTTTATTTGCTCCAATGCCCTTGCGGTTAAAAAACAGGCTGGCGAAACTGCAAATACTTTTTTACCACAAGATGCTAATCCTGCTGCAACTCCTACTAAATTTTGTTCGGCAATGCCCACTTCCACCATTTGATCAGGAAATGCTTTTGCAAATGGCACCAATTTTCCAGAACCACGGCTATCACTGGTTACTGCTACAATATTTTTATCATTCACGGCTAAACGCTGTAATGTTTCTGAAAATATTTCAAGGTTGGCTTTGTAATTATTTGTATTTAATTGTTCTGCCATTTTTAGACCTCACCCCCAACCCCCTCTCCAAAGGAGAGGGGGCTTGAGTCTCCGATTTTTAAAGAGTTAATAATAATTCGTTAAGTTCTTGTTGTGCTAATTCATATTCTTCATTATTCGGCACACCATGATGCCACTTCAATTGATTCTCCATATAACTCACCCCTTTCCCTTTAGTAGTATGTGCAATAATTACCGAAGGTTTTCCTTTTTCAAAAGGCAAACTGTTAAATACGGCCAGTAATTCTTCTACATCATTTCCATTAACTTCTTTTACAGCCCAGCCAAACGCTTCCCATTTTTTATCTAGTGGATCTGTATTGCACACGTCTTTTGTTGTGGCTGTAATTTGTAATCCGTTCTTATCAACAATGGCACACAAATTATCCAGCTTATATTGTGCTGCACATAATGCGGCTTCCCAATTACTTCCTTCAGGTAATTCGCCATCCCCCATTAAAGTATATACTTTGTAATCCTTCTTATCCATCTTACCTGCCAATGCAACGCCGGTTGCTATCGGTAAGCCGTGGCCCAATGCACCGGTATTTTGTTCTACCCCTTTTACTTTTTTTGTAGGATGGCCGATGTAATGTGATTTGTATTTACACAACGTATTCAAATCTTCTTCCGGAAAAAATCTTTTATCCGCCAGCACTACAAACAATGCTTCCACACAATGGCCTTTACTTTGTATGTACCGGTCTCTGTCCGGTGAAGTAAAATTTTCCGGCGATACATTCAATACTTTATTGTACAATACATTTAAAATATCGGTGCAGGATAAACTACCGCCGGTATGTCCGGCATTGGCAATTTTTATATACTGCAGAATTTTTTTTCTGTAGTTAATTGATCTTTCTTTTAATTCCTTTGTTGTCATATCGAAATCTCCTTCGGAGAATTTTTACTTTTTTACCAGCTTCAGTTTTCATGGCATCATCGTTGTGTCACTCACTTGTACTGCATACCATTATTCAACTTTTACCTAAGCGTATCAATTAACGACTTGTCATTATAAGCTGTCAGCCTGAGCTTGTCGAAGGCGGGTTACATCAGAGTGAAAGTAACTATTAAACATAGCCCGGCTTCGACAAGCTCAGCCTGACAATCTCCTATTCATGATTATATGTCTCCCAGCCCAAATAATTTTCAAATGCTTCTTTCAACACGCCTGCTGTTTTGCTGGCATTCATAACCACATGGTGTTCAAAACCGTTACGGCATACATAATTCATCAGGCCTTGCAAATTATTTATCTGTGCCACTGCCCTGTTACCGAATGTTTTTAAGGCATCGTCAGTCAATTCGCCTTCACCTATATAAGCTTTGATAACGCCCTTGCAATCATCGGTGCTGATGCGGCCGTAAGTCAATGGCATGGCAGGTGTGCGGCCATCCAAAGCACCATAGGTATTTTCTGTTCCTACACTTGTGCCGAGTATTGGTGCGGTGCTTATAGTAATGTCAGGCAAAAATGATTTGGCCCAGTTACCACAATGAAACAATACACATTTACTGTCATCATCTGCATAATTATTATTCCAGTCAACTAACGCACTGGGTGAGCCGCTTGCCAGCTGCATGGCATACATCGTCAATGTACCGGTAACATCTACTTCGCAGGCACTTGGTAACATATTCTCACTCATCATGCTCATGCTGGTGCATACGTTGCAGCCATAATTTTTTTGAATGGATGTCCAGCATTGAATAGCAGTAGCATCCAAACTATTCTCCTGCATAAAATCTGCCAGCACTACATCCAGTTTTGCTATCTGTACTAATTTATCCGGCGGTGTTAAACCGGTGTTGGTATAGGCATGAATTTTTTCCAGCTTTGCTTTTACGCTTGCATCGTCCTTCGTTAATTTATTGGCATTACCGAGTATCTCTGATAAATCAACTGTGGTAACAGAAATACCATTACGCTGCAATAATTTTTCGCTGTAGCGAACGGTGTTGAAAGCGGTGGGCCTTGCACCTACTGCACCAATCCTTACTTTGCGCAAACCATTTACCACACGGCAAACGGCAGTAAAGTTTTTAAGGTCGGTGATAAATGATTCATCTCTCGGACTAACCACATGCTTTGTAGTTAAAGAATATTTTATTCCGTATTGATATAAATTATTACACACAGAAATTTTTCCGCACCAGGCATCACGTCGGTTTACCACATCCATCTTTGCCAGGTCATCGGGATAACCCTGAATTAAAACGGGTACAGTTAATCCTGACAATTTAATGGTTTCAGCAACACCTTTTTCATCACCAAAGTTGGGCAGCACTACTAATATGCCATCAATTTCATCAGCATGTTTTTTAAACAGGGCGGCACATTTTTGTGCTTCTGCAAAAGTTTCTACGCCACCTAATTTACTATCGGCATCACTTAACATAACCGGCGTAATGTTTAATTGCTTAAACAAATCCAGTATTTCTGTTCTTGCTTCTGCCACTAATTTATCCGGAAAAAAATCTCTGTTACCAATGATAACAGCAAGTGTTGAATTATTTTTTATACTCATAAAAATCAGTTTGCTATTATTAATTGTATATCGTTGTCTTTAAATATTTGCCGGTGTTTTCTGTCAATCCCTTTATCTGTAATAATATAATCTATCAGGGATAATGCACCAAGGCTTGCAAATGCAGCTTTACTCATTTTTGTAGAATCTGCCACCAGGTAAGTAGTTTCCGCTGCTTCAATCATAGCTTTTTTTACAACCAAATCGCTAATGCTGGGATAAGTTAGCCCCGCTTTTAAAGAAATGCCTGCTGTAGCTAAAAATAATTTTTGCACATTTAATCCTTTAAAAAAATCTGCAGCTTTCTGCCCCGTTAATGATAATGTAGGTGGTTTAAATTCTCCACCGGTAACAATTACTTCAATGCCCGGCTCTACACCCAGCATCAATGCAATGTTTAAACCATTGGTAATAACGGTTAAGTTTTTAAACCCTTTTAATTTTTTAGCAATTTCTGTAGTAGTAGATCCCGAGTCGAGGATGATAGTATCTCCGGGTTCTATAAACTCTGTACACTTTGCAGCAATCAACCCTTTCTTATCTAAATTTTCCTGATGGGCTAAGGAAAATGTTTGTACCTGGTTTTTTATATTTTTTAAAAATGCACCGCCATGTTCACGGGTTATCAAGCCTTCCTTATCCAGCTTTTCAAGATCCTGCCTTACGGTTACTTCGGTTACTTTAAAAAGCTTAGCCAGGTCAAGCACTTTAGCAGAACCATCTTCCTGAAGCAATTCTAATATTTTACCTCTGCGTTGATTAGCAAGCATATAATTATATTCAACACAAGGATACGTAAATAAAAGAAAACAAACAAAAAAAATAGAAAATAATCGAAACTGCTGGCTGCCATTTGTTTTAAAAACATTTTGGCCTGTCTCCTCTATTAAAATCTGGAAATTAACTTATCATCCGGCGTTTTATAATTTCTTAATAAAATACTCTGACGACTTTACTTATTCTTATAAGTTTTATCTAAAAATAAATACCGGGCATCATTAGCAGCATTAACCGTTTTTGATTCTGTATTTAAAATCATTACAGGCGGGTTAGCATCGCCGGCTTTTGCAATAGACCACTCCGGTAATTTTGCACCATTGGGATTTCCTGTTTTAATAAAATTAGCAAAGTAGCTGAGCATTGTTTCAGATACTTTAAAATCATCTGCCGTCCAGGCATATTCTTTTACTAAATGTAAATTACCCATACAATATTCAATTTCGCAGGCATGTGGTGCGCCAACAGGTTCAGGTGGTTTTGGGGCATTGGGGTCTTTTGCAACCGTGCCGCCAGCCAAACCGGAAGTCAATGAATTATCTGCCAGGGGTGGACGAAGTTTGCTGTATAAATATCTGTACACTGGCTGTGATGAATTATTTCTGTGCAGGTCAAACCATTTCCAGGTGCTGTAAGAAATGAAACGGTCGGATGCTAACTGTGTTGCCGAAATTTCAATTTCCTTTTCTGAACTGTGCGGATATAATTTTAAAACTTCTTCAAAATCATTTGGATATTCTGCTTTTACCCTTGTAATAAAATTTTCTTCTTTAAAAGGTTGCCCCTGCATAAATGCACCTGCGGGTATTTCGGCAGAATTCCAACCTAATAAAAGTGGAACTTGCGCCTGCTCTTTTGCGTTAAAAATCTGAGGTAATGTTTTTGGTAAAAAATATCCATCAATCACTACCGGAAATCCAAAACGTTTTGATTCATTATAAATTTCGTACAACTCCCTTGTGCTTGCTGCCCTTAATTGTGTAAGGGTTGTGTAGCCAGCATTCTTTGCAAAATCTGCTCCGGTTTTTTCTGCTTCGGCTAATGATACCGGGGCTAATGTTGGATGAATACCTGCACCACTCTCTCCTATTGCACCAGCAATTAAATTTTTTGCCAAAGGCGAAGCCATTTGATAACTCACCGAAATAGAACCAGCCGACTCTCCTGCAATGGTAACTTTTTTAGGATTGCCGCCAAATGCTGCAATATTTTTTTGCACCCATTGCAAAGCAGCTACCTGGTCAAGCAAACCATAATTGCCCGAAGCTTTGTAATGGTGCTTCTTTACTTAATTCCGGATGGGCAAAATTTCCAAAAATATTAAGCGATAATTGCAGGTAACAACAACAATTCCTTTTTTGGCCATACTCTCGCCATCATATCTTGGCTCACTTGCATCGCCAGCAACATTGCCACCGCCATAAAAATAAACCAGCACAGGCAAATCTTTTGTGTTGCGTTGGGCGGGTGTCCACACATTTAAGTACAAACAATCTTCACTCAACCCATCGCTCCGGGAATTCATATCACCAAATACAATGGTTTGCATGGGCCTGGCACCAAATTTTTTTGTTTGCTTTACGCCTTGCCATTTATCAACTGGCTGTGGTGCTTTCCAGCGTAAATTACCAACAGGTGGTTTTGCAAACGGAACACCAAAATAAGTTTGAATACCCGAATGTGTATTGTAATTGCCTTCAATAATTCCATTGGCAATGGTTGTTTGTACAGCAAAGGCATTATTGCCTTGTGCCATTACTTCGTACATTAAAATAATGGTGGTTAGCAGTAAAAAGAAAATTCTTTTCATAATATAGCAGTGTTAATTTAAAATGTTAAACCGGCTGGTAGTGCAAGTACGCAATGTTGCAACATAGTGAAATTACAAAACTCTATTTAATTTTGTTAGCGCAATTAAAACTTTGATTGGATAAATGAACCATAGGCGTATTTTGTACATTCGAAATGAAGCATGTTACTTGTAAAACCTGCAAAAGCAAACAATTTAGAAACACCGTAAAAAAACTATCAACTTAATATGGAGAACTCATTAAAAGAAAGTTTGTGGAAACAATTTGGAGCCAGTATTGACATGCTTGAAAATGCCATAATTTTATGCCCGGCAAAATTATGGGAAACAGAAAAAATGTTTTGGTACAATACTTTTCACTGCTTATTTTTTTTAGACTATTATTTAACAATGAACACTGAAACATTTGCACCACCAGCACCATTTACAATTTCTGAATTTGAAGACAGAATGCCTGAAAGAGTATATTCCAAAGATGAACTGTTAGCCTATTTGCAATTTTGCAGAAAAAAAATGCCAGCAATTAATTGGCAGTATAACTGAAGAAAGAGCTAAAATGCATTGGGTAAATGTATCAAAAACCATGGACTACCCTGTAATTGAAATATTACTGTACAATTTGCGCCACGTACAACATCATGCAGCACAATTAAACCTGGTATTACGGCATACAATAAACGATGCGCCAGTTTGGGTGAGCAGGGCAAAAATAAGTTTGTAAAGATTTTATACACACCCGGTAATTGGTATAGTGGGATAAGAACCAAAGCTGCGATACCAGCATTGATGTTAATGGCAGTATTCATATTCATTAAGAAAGAAAAATACTGACTGTCCCCGGAATATCGGAAGAGTATGTTTCCCGGTATTTTTTCTTTTGTGTAAAAAAAACAAATAAATTAAAATGAAAAGTATAAAACCCATTTCTGTTGTCTGTCTTTTAATTTTTTCTAAAAGTGTATTGGCTCAAAAAATAAATTTAGAAGCCAGTAGCCTTGTTGCCAACCAGGTATCTATGTCTGTAGAAAAATTGCAAGGCAAAAATGCAGTTAAGGTTATAAAAGATTCTACGGTAAAAGCGGTTGATGAAGCAACTTTTGTCCGCATAAAAGATATTGATTTTAAAGATGGCATTATTGAAGTAAAGGTATTGAGCCGGTTAGAAAAAAGAGCTTCCCCAACAGCCCGTGGATTTATCGGGGTAGCATTTAGAATTAATGCAGACAATTCTAAATTTGAGTGTATATACATTCGTCCTGCCAATGGCAGAGCTAATGACCAGGTACGCCGCAATCATTCTGTTCAATATTTTTCTTTTCCCGATTATAAATTTCCACGGTTAAGAAAAGAGGCACCTGAGATGTACGAATCATATGCCGACATGGGTTTAAACGAATGGATTAAAATAAAGATTGTAGTAAAAGGCCAACAGGCCCAATTGTTTTTAAACAACAGTAAACAGCCTTCTTTGCTGGTAAATGATTTGAAACTGGGCGAAAACAATTCTGGTGCATTAGGCTTATTTGTGGATGTAGGCACAGAAGGTTACTTTACTGATTTAAAAATTACTAAACAATAGTTTCAAATTTTAAAATAAAAAATAAAATGTATTCAGGATTATTTTCACTATTAATTTCCCTGTTCTTTATTTTAAATGTTGAGGCGCAACAAAATTTAAGAAGAGCATTTCAGCCACCCAATGTAGTTAATAAAATACCTTATGGTAATAATGCAAAAGCAGGGCATTATGTGCAGGCAAAAGATGCAAAAATATATTATGAAGTTTATGGTAAGGGGCAGCCTGTTGTATTGTTACACGGCGGCTTGTTTGGTTCTACAGTTGAATACTCTGACATTATCAACAAACTGAAATTGAAGTACCAGGTTATTGCTGTTTCCACAAGAGGCCATGGTAAATCTGAATTGGGCACAGAACCACTTACATTGGAACAAAGAGCCAATGATGCGATGGCAGTTATTAATGCAGTTACAAAGGATAGTGTTATGGTAATTGGGTTTAGTGACGGCGGCTATTCAGCTTATAAATTAGGAGCCATGTATCCTGCCAGAGTTAAAAAAATGGTGGTGATGGGTGCCGGAGAAATACGGCCAGGATTAAGAGAATTTAAATTCACTGCAAAACAAGCTATAGAAATGGATAAGCCTTTTTGGGAGCAGCAGTTAAAATTGATGCCCGAACCCAACAGGGTTGAAGACCTGTTTACCCAAGTGGCAAATTGCTATAACAATGTAACCGTTAGCAAAGATTTACTGAGTGCAATAAAATGCCCTGTGTTAGTAATGGCAGGCGACAATGATGGCGGCAATCCTGTTGAACGTGTTTTAAGTGCAGCAAGATTTATTCCCAAACATCATATCTCTATTATACCCAATACAGGCCATGGTTGCTTTTTAGAAAATTTTGAAGCAGCATGGGCAGTTATTCTTCCATTTATAAAGTAATAAACAATTTAAGCAGAAATTAAATTATTTTGTATCTGAATTATCATTTATCAATTTTAAAATAACACAATTATGAAAATCATGAAATTACTCACCGCATTTTGTATAGCTATGAGCTTTACTTTTATTGCACAAGCGCAAACTTCTATTGATGATTTGCTTAAAGAATGGGAAAGGGCAAAAGCTTACACCAAGGAATATCTTGATGCGATGCCAGAAGCAGGTTATGCTTTAAAACCAACACCCGAAATGCGTTCGTTTGCTGACCAAATGCTGCATTTAACAGATGCCAATTATGGTTTTGCTGCTGCAGCAACAGGCGAAAAAAGCCCGGTAGGCCAGGGAGAATCTGAAAAAACAACAGATAAATCAAAAGCCAATGTTACCAAATTAGTTTTAGCAGGTTATGATTTTGTGATTGCCAATGCAAAAAAAATGACACCTGCTCAAATGAACGAAACAGTAAAACTGTTTGGCAGATTTGATATGACCAAGGGAGCAGCTTTGGCAAAATGTTTTGAACATCAAACACACCACCGAGGACAAACAACTGTGTATATACGCCTGGCAGGTGCTACACCACCGCAAGAAAAATTGTTTTAAGTTTTAATCAGGAATAAATAAAAAATAACAGAATAAGTCCGCAACGATGCTGAATTGGAAAACCACTGCTGTTACAAAAAATTATGGCACTTTATATTTTCGTTCGTTGTAACTAAGGGCTGTAAAAATGCCCAATGCATCGCCACTTATATTGCCTTTGGCAAATACAGGCTGTGCCAGTGGATTTCCTGCGGCATCTTCTGCGGTATTTATACTTTCTAAAAACTCAAAATAATCCTGGTTTAAATTGTACAACCTTACTGTTACAGAGTCGCCGCTTTTATAAATAAACCGGGTAAATAAACTAAATGTGGTGCCGTTAAATAACCTGTCGGTAAATCTAAAATTGCCACGGTTTTCTGTACTGAATTCCTTTATAAAAACAAAACGCCTGTAATAATTATTTACAGCACCGGGGTCAGTAAACACAAACCCTATGCTCACTTCATTATCAATATTAACGGCGTGGTTAACACTGTCTATTGGCACAGGCGGTAATAATTTTGTGGCTGCTGTATATAATTTTCCACTGGTGCTGTCAAACACGGTTAGTGTATATGTGTTTACATAATCGGTGCCCATTATTACCGGACTGCTGTAATTGTAAACTCTGCCGCTGGTACTGTCAATATAAGGGCTGTTACGCAATGTATCTGTAATGCCATTATAGCTAATGGTTACCCTTGCCTTGCTTACCAGCAGCACTGGCTGCGTAGTGCTGATGCCGGCACTGGTTTGCAGTGCAACTGCCAATCTTTTTTGCGGTATTAAATAAGCTTCAACCACCAGCCGGTTTTCATCGGGTGGTAAATTAACCGTAATAGGTTTTGTACAGTGGCATAAAAATATGCTGCTGCAAAAAAATAAAGCTTGTAAAAAAATATTTTTGTTACGCATCATTTTATAAGGTCTATTTAAATTTAAACTGGTAAGTAACGGCAGGTAAAATGGGAAACAGGCTTACCAGTTCCGGTTTAAAATTTTCGGTAATGCCCTGTGCATTTACCACAGGTGTGTATTGCAAAAACAATGGATTAAGCCTGCTGTATGCATTGTATAAACTAAACACCCACTCCCGCTCTCCCCATTTTTTTTGCTTACGCATTGTTAAGCCAATATCCATACGGTGTGTTGCAGGCAGTTTATAATTTCCCCTGCCGGTAAACACAGGTATTTGCTGTGGATTGCCGGTAATATCCTGAAAAGTAAACCTGCCCTGCGGTACACTCACATAATTTCCGCTGCCATACACCCATGTGCCGCTCAATGAAATGCGGCTGTTTAATTTATGAATGACTACAACACTAATGTCGTTCCTTCTGTCATAAATTGGCCTGAAGGCTTTACCATTATTTACGGCATCAAACTGCCGCCATGTCCATGCAAGGGTATAGCCCACCCATCCTGTAGTGCGGCCTCTCTTTTTTTCAATATACCATTCGGTACCGTATGCCCATGCTTTGCCAAAAACAAATTCTTTTTCAAAATTATTATTTAAAAAAATGTTAGCACCGTCTCTTAAATCAACTGCATTTTTTACCCATTTGTAATAAATTTCTACATTAATGAACAACCTGTTTTGGCTAATACTTCTGCTGTATCCAAGGCCTGCCTGCTGTCCGTTTTGCGGTTTTACTCCGGCGGTGCTGGGGTACCAAATATCTGTAGGCAATGCTGCACCTGTGGTACTTACCAAATGCAGGTATTGATACATTTTTGTGTAATTTATTTTAAAACTTTGTGTGGAGTCTATTGCAAATCTTACAGCCGCCCTTGGCTCAGCGCCAAAATACCATTTGCCGTTTTGTACAAAAGAGCTGTACCGCAGGCCATAATTAATGCGCCATTTTTTTGTGGGCTCCAAATCATACAGTACATAAGCACTCATTTGGTTTCCTGTTATCCGGTTGCCTGTACTTAAATCAGAAAACGTGGTACTGATACCAAACTTACCCACCTGAAACCTGTGGTTAATAAATTGCAGGCCTGCCTGCACAGTACTTATGTCAGATGCTTTAATACTAATATCGCTTTTAATGCTTTTATCATAAATATCGCTGCCTACACTTACATTGTTTACACCAAAGCGGTTATTAATACGATATTGGTAACCGCCAAAATAAGCCACTGTGCTAAGGGTAGTATTACCATTTATCTGCCTTTTCCATTCGGCACTTGCAGCTGTATTCCCCCACTGTAGTTTGTTTGAAAAATTAGTTCTGGCCTGCGTAAAAAAATCTTTACCATAATAAAAATTTACCGAGAGGTTATCTTTACTACCTAATTTAAAACTGGCTTTCCCGTTAATATCGTAAAAATAATAAGCAGGTATCTGCAGGCTGTCGGGCAGTGTTTTATTAAACAGCCCCGTTATTAAATTAACATAAGTGCGCCTGGCACTTACAATAAAACTGTGTTTGTTTTTTTTAATGGGGCCATCAATACCAATACGGGAAGATATGAGACCAATACCACCCTGCACCCTTATTTTATCGCTTCTTCCGTTATTCAATTTAACATCCAGCACACTGCTTAAACGGCCACCATATCTTGCAGGAAATCCTCCTTTATACACTTCCACTTCATTTACAGCATCCTGATTAAGCACACTAAAAAAACCCAATAAATGGCTGGGATTATATACAGGCACTCCATCTATTAAAAATAAATTTTGGTCAATACCGCCGCCACGTACATATATACCTGCAGTTCCTTCTCCGCCGCTTTTTATACCAGGTTTTAATTGCAGTACTTTAATAATATCCACTTCGCCAAAAATTGCAGGCAGCAATTTTGCTTCATTCATTGTAATGCGTTCCACCGCCATTTGTGTTGTTGCAACTTTTTGTAATGGCTGATTTTTATCGTTTACTACAATTACTTCTTCCAGCTGCTTTATATTTTTTTCCGTTAAACTTATGGTAATGGAGGTATCGCTTTGTACACTAATCTGCGTCTGCTTTGTTTTAAAACCAACAGAAGAAATTTCGATTTTGTAAACCCCGGCCTGCAGCAGCATTTTAAAAAAACCTGACGAGTCGCCAACAACCGCATTTGAGCGGCCTGTAATTTTTATAGTAACGTTTTTAACCGGCACCCCTGCCACAGTTACAATTTTACCCTGCAGCAAATATTTATTTTGCTGGCCATAAATACTAACCTGCACCATACAAAAAAATAATAAGCAAAAAGCACAACGACATATTGGCGGCATGTAACAATAAATTTTACAACATTAAAATTGTGCCGCAGCTGGCATTTCGGCAAAAAAGAGGATAATTGTTATATACTTAACGTAAATTTTGCTGTTGGGGTTTCCTAAAACCTAAATAATTTCATTTATCGACCATATTTTTTCTCTTTAATACCTATTGCCTGTTATTAACACAATGTAAATAACAACAACTTGAAGTACTTTGTAATAATTATTATTTTCAGTGTAACTAAAATGCTCAGTAGGCATTCCTTTCGCTTTCTGTTTTTTACTGTATCGCTTTAATAATTTTTTTGCTGGTATACTTATTTAAATCCCTTACTACTTGTTCAGATTTATTCAAGTTGCTGCTAGTAATTAAACAAAAATTATTCTCTTGATGCCCTCAGTGCAGGCAAGCCAATACCTGCAGCATCAAAGCCACCATCAACTGCAATCATCTGGCCGGTAACAAAAGAAGCTTTTTCAGAACATAAGAAAAATACTGTTTCCGCGATGTCCTGCTCAGTAGCAGAATGTAGTAACAGGTATGGTTGTAAGCAACCGCCAGCATACCTTTTGTTTTGATGTACCTCCTACTTCTCTTGCCTCAACAGCCCAAAGTTTTACTGTGGCCGCTGCGGTTTTAGCAGTTCTGCTGCTATTTTTTAATGTTACTTCCGTAAATCTTACTTCCAGTTTTGCTGTTCTTTTCTTTTGACCTTTTCTATTATCGCCATCAATTTTAATTTCGTAAGTACCGGCAACTTTGCACTTTGATAATTTACTAAATAATTTTCCCCCTTCTGGCAATGCTCTGTCTGATTTTGCCCGTATTAACAGGTTAGTCTGCGCATCTGGTATGGTAGCAAACTGCTCGTAAATATCACCTTCCCGATCCTGCACTATTATCACCATCGCTGCCTCCTTCAAATTTACTTTCGTTGCTTTGGAAGAAGCCTGCCATTTATTAGACTCTTTGTTTTCTATAGTAAGTTTTTTATACCTGTGCCTGTCTTTGGTTGCTTTATCTTCTCAGCGGTTTAAAGGAATACCATCGTAATAAGCATTTATAATTTCCGGAGAATGTACTGCTGCTGCCAATTTAGTTTTTACAGGCCCGGGAGAAACACAGTTTACCCTTACACCATAATCACCAAGCTCCACTGCCAATTGTTTGGTAAGATGAACAACCGCTGCTTTGGAAGTGCCATAAGCTACCCGTAAAGTACTGGCACGGACAGCCGAAATGGAAGCAATATTTACCACAGCACCCTTAGTTTTTTTTAACTCTGGTATTGCTGCTTGTGTACAAAGAAAAACACCATCAAATTTGTAGCCATAATTGTCTCGCCAGCAATCAAAATCTGTTTCTTCAAGCGGTTTAAAAATGGCTACGCCTGCATTATTCACTAATGCATCAATACCGCCAAATGCTGAAAGTACTTTTGAAATCATTTCGTTAACATTATCTGGCACAGATACATCACAATAAATTGCTAATGTGCCCGGCAGTGCTGCCGATGCATTTTTTAATTCATCTTCGTCACGGTCAACCATGGCTACCTGCCAATTATTTTGCAAAAACAGTTTTGTTGTTGCAAGCCCAATCCCTCTGGCGGCACCTGTAACTACTGCAATTTTATTTGTCATATTTTCTATTTGACTCCTTGCAGCCAAAGTGGCTGTAGTACACAATTTACAAAGTATATTTGTGATATGTGCAATTGATGATGAAGCAAAAAAAAGAAACTGTTATAAGGACAGCAATCTATAAAATTGATAAGACAAATTTTAGAAGGCAAACGCATTTGTCAAATATATCCTATCAAAAATGGTTAAAATAGCTATCAGTTTGATATAAAAAATAGTATATTGTGATAGAATATTTTTTATGTACACTAAAAGGCAGTTACATATTTTTTGGCTTATATTCAAGCATCAGCTCATTGGTATATCCGGCATAATGACTTTGCTGGAAAATAAAATTTCAACCCCTACATTAAACAGGGAACTGGCTGTACTAAAAGCCAACGCCTTAATTGAAACATTGGGAAAAGGCCCGGGTTTAAAGTATCAAATCAACCGCAACTCTTTAACAATTGTTCCATTAGCTGTTGATGAATATTTTGAAACAGAAACAGACCAGCGCCAGATATTTAAAAATTTCAACTTTGAAATTTTTGAAACCATTAAGAAACTGGAAATTTTTACTACTCAGGAGAACGAACACCTGATTAACCTTACAAAAAAATTCAGGGAAAATATAAAACAGCATACACCAACATCTTACAAACGGGAGTTTGAAAGGCTTATGATTGAAGTATCCTGGAAGTCATCACAAATTGAAGGTAATACTTATGACTTATTGGATACAGAGCAACTACTGAAATACAATGTACTTGCCACAAAAAAAACAAAGGAAGAAGCCATTATGCTGCTGAACCATAAAGCAGCAATTGAATATAGCCGTGAATATGCAAAAGAGTTTAAGCAATTATCTGCAAAAAATATTACTGAGCTGCATACATTACTTACAAAAAAACTGGGTGTTGCCAAAAACCTGCGGAAAAGAATGGTGCGTATTACAGGCACCAATTATGTGCCGCCAGAAAATATTTTTTTGATAGAAGAATATCTAGATAAGATGGTTGCCCTTATTAACGGCAAAAAAAATGTATTTGAAAAAGCCTTACTCACTGTTCTGTTTATAAGTTATATACAGCCTTATGAAGATGGTAATAAGCGTACTGCCCGAATTACTGCCAACGCTTTATTAATGGGTTATAATTGTTCCCCGCTTTCTTACCGCAGTGTTTCTTCATCCGATTATAAAAAGGCAATGCTGCTTTTTTACGAAATCAATAACCTTTCTGCATTTAAAAAAATGTTTATGGAGCAATATGAATTTGCAGTAAATACATATTTTTAGCAGCGAATGTTTCGTGTGCCACAACAGGCGGAGCGAAAGAAAACACTAATCGTTTTTGAATTCTTTTTTTGAGGCCATATCTCCCCTAACTTATTTTCAACGATGTCATGGAAAATGAACCTGCCACCAGGGCATCATTGAAAAATGAAACAGATTCTTTGTTCTCCCGCAATGCAATGGTATAAAGCATGGGCAGGTAATGATCCGGCGTGGGTGCAGAAAGTTTTAATGCAGTACTGTAATTTTTAAAATCAATCAAAGATTTATAATCATTGTCTGTAATCAATTTTTTAAAACTTTCATTCGCTTCTATTGCCCAATCATGTCCAAAATGTTTATTAAAATCGCCTTTAATTTCTGCATATTGAAAATTGTGTACCATATTTCCACTACCTATGATCAGCACTCCTTTCTTTCGCAGGGCTTGTAACTGTTTGGCTAAACCGTAGTGATATTGTGTGTCTTTTGTATAATCCAAACTCAATTGCACAACAGGAATATCTGCATCAGGATACAGATGTTTTAATACACTCCATGCCCCGTGATCCAATCCCCAGGATTCGTCTAAACCTACAGATGTGGGTTCAATTATTTTTTTTGTTTCCTCAGCTAACCATTTACTGCCCTTTGCAGGATATTCAGCTGCAAATAATTCTTTTGGAAAGCCGCCAAAGTCATGTATTGTTTTGGGCCTTTCCATTGCTGTTACAAAAGTACCTTTGGTTTCCCAATGGGCAGATACCATTAAAATAGCAGTTGGTTTCGGAATAGACTTTGCCGCATCCCGCCATCCCCTCGAAAACTCATTGTCTTCTATTGCATTCATCGGGCTTCCGTGCCCAATAAAAAAAACAGGCATTTTTTCATCCTGTTCTTTTAATCCATCAGTCAGATATTTAAATGATCCTAATGTTGTTATTGCAGATACTGCAAGTGCTGATTTAATAAAATTTTTACGTTGCATAAAAAAAAATAAACTCTTAGTGTGTGTTAAATCGTTGCGCTGATGCTTCTAGCAAGATGACACTTGCTACTATAATACAAATATCCTCATTATTTATTTTATCTTTTAAATGAGCTTGTTCAGAGATTGTTTTCGCCTGGCTGTACGTTGGCGCAATGAACATTTTCCGTTGCCTTGGGTACATCGTTTCATTCGCCGCTCAAATCTCCGCCACCGCTTGGTTTTTAACCACCAGTGTATTACTCCTTGGTAGCCTACCAAAACATTCGCATCAATCTACGCTTTACTAAAAGCTCAATATAGATTTACAGTACAAGAGTGCGACGCCACTGCAGCAAAATAGAATTACTAATGCTTGGTACAAAAAAAAATTACAGGCTTAAAATTATTTTTTAAACTTCAATCCTCTCCCATCTTTTATCACCCCTTTCCAGTTTAATCCAAAACCAAAATTATATACATTGCCCTGTGCATCTTTATAGCATTGCATATCATAAGGTACATCTTCTTTTTGCTTTTCCACTTCATTCATATTGGCGGGCATTTGCATGGGCAATAAAGCTGATGGTTCTGATTTGCCTGCAATGGTTTCTATAATTGCCTGGTCCTGCACACCAAAGTTTAATAAAATAGCTGCGGCATCTTTTTCAATTTCTGTAAATATCATCGGGTTGCTGATGGCAACAGAAACGATAACAGGTTTGCCTTTCATTTTTTCTTTTGTTTCTTTTACTAATGCAGCATCGGTATAGTTAGCGGCTTTTACCGTTTTGTTTTTATAACTGCGGTTAGTAAACGTTTCCATTGGGTCGCCGCCGGCAATGCTTATTTCTCTTGCATCGGTGGCTGTATAATCGCCATATTGCAAACTGATGGGTATGTAACCATTACCGCCTTTTGTTACATCTTCTTTATCATAACCCATACTGGTAATGGGAGCCTGAATAAAAACCAAAGCAAAGTCTGCATCATCTGCATTATCTGTTACGGTAAAATATTTTTTTACAATGTCGATGCTAACCGGATAATCAGTAGATGCAGGTGTTTCCATACCAAGAAAATTACGACTGGCTGCAACATAACGTTTGGGTATATACACTTTTTTCTTTGCAGATAATGGTAATGTATTGTTTTGATTTTTTAACATTACCACACTTTTTAATTGTGCTTCATATCCAGCTTTCATGTATGCTGGTTTGCCTACAATCGCTTTGGTGGTTTCAGGATTTACGTACGAATTTTCAAATAATCCTGTCCTGAAAATATTCAACAATAACCGTACAGCACTCTGCTCCATTCTTGCTCTCATTGTTTCTTCGCCCCATTCTTTTACACCCATTTGATAAGCTTCTATTACTGGCTTTGCATCATTGTTTCCGCCAAACTGATCCACACCGGCCATTAAAATTTTATAGTGTCTTTCAGCAATGCTCAGGTGTTCCACTCCAAAAGGTTTTCCATCTACGAAATTATCCATGGCTTTATGGTCGCCGGTTACTAACCAATCGGTACATACCACACCATCGTATTTATATTTTTTTCTCAATAAATCGGTGATGAGGTATTTGTTATAATTATTGGCTATGTTTTCATTATTTACTTTATCCTGGTTCCAGGAAATAGTATAATAAGGCATTACCGCCGAAGCCATTTTTGTTTTACCATTTAATTTAAAAGCACCATTGGTAAATGGTATTAAATGTGCATTAAAATTATTACCGGGGTACACTGCGTATTTACCATTAGCATAATGAGCATCTCGGCCACCTTCGCCACTGCCGCCGCCGGGCCAGTGTTTTACCATGGCATTCACACTTTCAAAGCCCCAGCCATTTGCAATTTCTTTTGTGCCAACCGAAGTTTGAAAACCATTGCAATAAGCCTGCGCCATTGCAGCAGACAGCAACGGGCTTTCGCCAAATGTTCCATTAAAACGAGCCCATCTTGGTTCGGTTGCAATATCAACTTGTGGAGAAAGTGCAGTGGTTATACCTAAGGCACGGTATTCGATAGCCGCAATTTTTCCAAATTTTTCTATCAATGCCGGATTAAAAGTTGCGGCCATACCTAATGAACTTGGCCACATAGAAATTTCGCCACCACTTGCCGCATCGTATTCTGCTTTTGCTTTTGTACCATGCCGAGGGTCGCTGCTGTTATTGGCAGGTATGCCCATGCCTACACTTTCGCAATAGGCCTGCATAGTGTTGTTCCACTTTGCAGCGGCTACTGGTGATAGTACGGTTGTAATTAAAACATGGCGCAGGTTATCTTCCTGTAAAAATTTCTTTTGCTGGTCGGTTAATGCAGATGGGTCAACCTCTCCTTCTTTGTAAGGTTTGCCGTTATAAGTACCTGCAAAATATCCACCTGCACGGGCAGGAATAGACTGATGTGCTGAATAAAGCATGAGCCCGGCAATTTGCTCCACAGTTAATTTTGAGGCTAAATCTTTTGCTCTTACATCAACGGGTAAACGCCAGTCTTCGTATTTATCTAATTTGCCATTTTTATTTAAATCTTTAAAGGCAAAGCCATTTATGGTTAAAAGTTTTACACCAGAAGCTGATGAATAAGCCAATGATTGACCACCTTTATTTTTTACAAGATTAAAAGTGCCATTTTCAGTTTCTGTCCATTTATTTTGGGAGAATGCTGCTGTACAGCATGATGCAATGAGCAATACAGAAAATATTTTTTTGTGCATGTTGTTTAATTATTTGGTGAAGATGGTTATTATTTTTTTCGCATACTGTTTATATAGGCATAGCTTGATGTAATGCTGGCCAGTGCGTCTTTAGGCATATCATGCTCTATAAAAAAATGCTTTACACCAGCTAATTTGGCATTGTCGAATATCCGCTTAAAATCAATGGTGCCACTGCCAACAGGCAATATAGTTTCATGTTTTGCATCTAAATCTTTTACATGAAACAATGGAAAACGGCCAGGATTTTGTTTAAATAATTCAACAGGGTCTTTACCGCCTTTTACTGCCCATGCAAGGTCAAGTTCCATTTTAACTTCGCTTGCATCTGTTTGAGATAAAAATAAATCATAAGGGATAGTGCCTTCTACTGAACGGAACTCTGCATCATGATTGTGAAAGGCAAATTGCAGTCCAGCTTTTTTACAGGCTTCGCCTGTTTTGCTTAAAACTTCTGCTGATGCCTTCACTTCATCCAGTGTTGTAATGGGTGTGCTGGCACAAACCAGATATTTTATGCCGCCTTCTGCAACTTCATCAACCAACTCCTGCATATTATCTTTCAGGTTACGCATTGGTGGTATGGTTATGGGTTTACCATCTGCCCCTGTTGGTAATTTTGCACCTGGGGGCAGTTTAAATGGCGCACCCAATACATGATGCGACTTCCATTGCATACCCATGTCATTCAACATAGCTTTAAATTCTTTTGGCTTCATACCATAATAACCACCCAACCTGCTGAATGCCGATTCAATTTCTTTATAACCAACTCCTGCTATTTTTTGCAACGTGCCTTTTACATCCGTTTCAATTACGTTGAAAAAAGTAAATAATTGCAAACCGAGTTTGCGTTGTTTTTTTGCTTCTTCAAAAAAAGCAGCTAATGCGTTATTAGAAAAAAGTAAAGTGCCTGCCGCTGCGGCTGTAGTTTGTTTTATAAAATTTCTTCTTTGTGACATGATAATTTTTTTAATTGATTGATTATATTTTTTAACTGTGAATTCATATTTACCTGAACCAACTTCCAGTTTTGCAAACCCATTTTCTATCCCTGCAAATTTTATTTCAGCAGGTAATGGTTTTCCATTCTCCAGGATATTAGCAACAGCAGTTGCAGACAGATAAACTGTTGCCGAAGTATTAGCAGGTATTTCAATATTATAAGTTGTAGCCACATCATCAACCTTCCAGCCCGAAACAATTTTGCCATGCACAGATTGATAGCTGGCTTTGGCAAAACTTAAATTGCCGCCAATGGTTGGTTTGATAATTATTTTTTTATAGCCTGTTTCCTTTTCGTCGGTATTTAATCCTGCTACATCCCTGTACAACCAATCGCCAACAGCGCCGTAGGCATAATGGTTAAATGAAGTCATGCCCGGGTCTTGAAAAGTGCTGTCGGGCTTTTGAGAATCCCATCGCTCCCAAATTGTAGTGGCACCCATTTTTACCGGATATAACCATGATGGATAGGTATCCTGCATTAATAATTTATATGCTACATCTGCTTTGCCAAATCGGGTAAGCACCGGCGTTAAAAAAGGAGTACCGAGAAAACCGGTGGTAAGATGGTAATTATAACTCTTAATGTTATCTACCAAACGGGTTACTGCCTGTTCTCTCATATTTTCCGGCAGCATATCAAATTGTAAAGCCAGTATATATGCCGTTTGTGTTTCAGAAATAAGTCTGCCGGAAGCAGTCATGTATTCCTTTTGAAAAGCAATTTTTATTTTTTTCAATAACTGTTCATAGTCTTTTGCTTCATCATTTTTTCCTAACACCTTTGCCGACTTTATCATTATATCTGCGGTGTATGCATAAAAACATTGCGCCACCAGGTAATTATCGGTAATGGCAGATTTCATTCCTATAAATGCTTTTGAATCATCTACCCTGTACGAAAGCCAGTCTGCAAATTGAAACCCTGTATTCCACAATTCATTTTTTGCAGCAGTTCGCATATAATTCAAATATGCTTTCATACTTGGATATTGTTCAGTCAATAATTTTTTATCGGCATAAACAACATACATATTCCATGGTATAATAATTCCTGCATCGCTCCAGCCTGCTGCACCAACCGGCTGGTCAAAAAAACTTCCCTTTAAAGCATCAGGAATAACAAAAGGGATTGACCCATTTTCCCGCTGGTCGGCCGATACATCTTTTAACCATTTAGCAAAAAAATTATTTACGTTAAAATTAAAAGCAGCTGTTCTCGAAAAAACTTCTGCATCACCTGTCCAGCCCAATCGTTCATCCCTTTGCGGACAGTCGGTTGGTACATCCAGAAAATTTCCCCGCTGGCTCCATTGTATATTTTTTTGCAGTTGATTTACCAATGGGTTTGAGCATTCAAAACTTCCTGATGGCGGCATGGCAGAATATAATGCAATGGCGGTGAAATTATCCGGGTTTATCGCAGCAGTAAGTCCTTCAACTTTTACATACCTGAAGCCGTGAAAAGTAAAATGCGGTTCGTAGTTTTCAATCCCTTCTCCTTTTAAAATATAGGTATCCTGTGCCTTTGCATTACGCAGATTTTCAAAATATAAATTGCCGTGTTTGTCTATTGCTTCGGCATGAGAAAGAATAATTTTTTCTCCGGCTTTGCCAGATACATTCATGTTTACCCAACCTACTAAATTTTGGCCAAAGTCGAGTACCTGGTCCCCCTTTGGTGTAGTAAAATTTTTTATGGGTTTAATTATTTCATGTTTTTTTATCAGCTCGTTAGTTGAAGCGAATAAAATATTTTTTGAACCATCTTTTGTTTCTACCGCTTTCCATTTGCTGTCATCAAAGCTATGTGTCATCCAGTTTTTTTGTTCCAGCCTGGCATCATAAATTTCGCCATCATAAATTTCTGATGTAAGCATGGGGCTTGCTGATGCTTTCCAGCTACCATCAGAAATAATAGTTTGTGTACTTCCATCTGCATATTTTATTACCAGTTGAAAAAGTAATGAAGTTTCCTTTCCATAAAAATTAGTCTTTTGCTCCCAGCCTAATTCTCCCCTGTACCAACCATCGCCTATTGTAACGCCAATTGCATTTTCGCCACTTTTTAGTAAAGGGGTTACATCGAAGGTTTGATATAATAAACGTTTTTGGTAAGCCGTCCAGCCGGGTGTTAAGTACCCATCGCCTATTCGTTTGCCATTAAGGTGTGCTTCATAAACCCCTTTAGCAGTAATATATGCTGTTGCATAAATAATTTTTTTTGATGAGGAAAACTGTTTTCTGAATTGCGGCACAATACCAAAAGCGGTGTCACCTTTTAATCCCGATGAAATCCACTGAGCAGTAAATTCCTGCAAGGGATTTAGTAACGCTATGGAATAGTTTGCAGGTGCCGACCAGTCGGATTGATTTCCCTGGTTATCCCAAACCCTAACCTGCCACGTATAACGGTTACCTGATTGTAACTGCTGACCACTATAGCTAATATGAATGGAAGCATCGGACAATATTTTACCGGAATTCCATACTATATTTTTGTTTTGCTTTACTACAATTTCATACGCTGTTTGTTTCACATTTCTTTTTGCAGAAAGTAATGTCCAGCTAAAACGTGGTGCAGTCATATCTAACCCTACTGGGTTAACCTGGTTTTCAGTCCGCAGGTTTGATACCTTTATCTGCGCCATTGAAAATGTAACTCCAAAAAGTACAACCGCAAAAAGCATTATTGTTTTCATCACAATATTTTAAAAAAATGAATTAAATGGTTATCTATTTGCATTAGGGTAAATACCATATCAATTGCTGTTGAAAATTGTTTTTTTGTTTTTTATTATTATAATTTTTACTGCGGGCTAATTACATCAGAAAAATACGAAAAACTTTGTTGTCAGAATCCATTTCTTCCTGTTTTCTTTTTTGTTCGCTTTTTCAAATTAATACTTTTCCTCTTTTCAAACAGGCAATATTTTTTCGTTCATCAAAATTGCACATAACCCTTTTGCTTATCACATAACCCTTTTGCTTATACTAACTGGAAAAAGAAAAAGAATTGCATTGTTTCTATTGAAGATTGATAAAATATTTTTTTTCGATATTTATTTTATTGTGCCCCTATAATACTCAACCTGATAATATAAAAATGGCAGAAGTTACAAGCTGTATGGCTGTAACACTAAACGATTATGACATACCTCTCACCCAATTTTCAGTTTTATATGTATCGATTATTCTATAGGGAATTTGGCATCGGCACTACTGAGCCGACTTTGATAAATGATGCCACAAATTATGAATGAATTAGTGAGTGTGCCAAAAAGATAAAATTATTATCCAGGTGTAATGGCACTTAAGATATAACTAAAAAATTACCTAAAGCATTATCCGGCAATTAAATGAAAACTTTAAGAAATTTAATTGTAACAATATTGATTACTTCAAAAGAAATTTAACCAATTGAATACTCAATATCTGAATGTTGCAAAAATGAAATTTACATTTATTTATATGCTCCTATCTAACTTATTGTTAATAAATCTTACCTAAAAGCTCCATAAGAGAAAAGGCAGGATATGGAAGAAATGATTTTAATATTTTTAAACCGATTTGTGCATTTTAAAATAAAAATGCCCATAAAACAATATCTTATGGGCATTTAATAAAATTAAAACACTATTTGTCGGGATGACAAGATTCGAACTTGCGACCCCACGCCCCCCAGACGTGTGCCCCGCCGAAGAGGCGGGGCTACATCCCTGCACATGCGATTAATTTTTTAAAAGCTTCGCCTCCCTTATAATTTTTAATTTGCTTTTCTCTTTTTAACGCAAGTTCCCGGTTTTCATATTCCTCAATTAATATTAACCGAAAAGGTATGCGGTGCTTGGTAGATCGTTGCTTACCTCTATTATGAAATAACAACCTTGCATTTACATCAGTTGTTTCACCAATATAATATTTGCCATCTTTTTTGCTTTGCAGAATATAAACGTAGTGTGCCATAAAAAAATCCCTACAAATGTAGAGATTTAGTTTGTCGGGATGACAAGATTCGAACTTGCGACCCCACGCCCCCCAGACGTGTGCGCTACCGGGCTGCGCTACATCCCGAAATATTTATTAGCCTCCCAGATGTGTGTCCCGCATTCGGCGGGACTACATCCCGAAATATTTATTAGTCTCCCAGATGTGTGTCCCGCATTCGGCGGGACTACATCCCGAAATATTTATTAGCCTCCCAGATGTGTGTCCCGCATTCGGCGGGACTACATCCCGAAATATTTATTAGCCTCCCAGATGTGTGTCCCGCATTCGGCGGGACTACATCCCGAAATATTTATTAGCCTCCCAGATGTGTGTCCCGCATTCGGCGGGACTACATCCCGAAACATTAATGGTATTGACGATTTTACCGGATAGCAAAAGTAATTGAAAATTTCAACTTTAAAAAGTTCAACTTATCTTATCTTAGCGCAACTTTTTACTGCATGAAGGTTTTAATAAAGCAAGCTAAAATAATTTCTTCCTCTTCTCCTTTTAACGGGCAAACTAAAGATATTTTAATAACCAACGGTATCATTACTGCTATAGCCAATGCTATCAGCGAAAAAACCGACCAGCAAATTGAACAGCCGGGCTTATGTATCAGCATTGGATGGATGGATGTTTTTTCCAATTTTGCCGACCCTGGTTTTGAATATAAAGAAACTTTAGAAACCGGCGCTAAAGCTGCTGCAGCAGGCGGTTTTACAGATGTGATGGTAATACCTAATACCAACCCTGTGGTGCACAGCAAATCGCAGGTGGAATATATTATTCAAAAATCAAAATCATTAGCTGTAAATATTCATCCTATTGGTGCGGTTACAAAAAATGCGGAGGGAAAAGATTTGGCCGAAATGTACGACATGCATCAATCCGGCGCTATCGGTTTTGGAGATGGCGTAAATTCAATACAATCTTCGGGCATAATGCTAAAAGCATTGCAATATGTAAAAAGTTTTGATGGTACAGTAATACAAATTCCCGATGATAAAAGTATTGGAACAAACGGATTGATGAATGAAGGAATTATTTCTACACGTTTAGGGTTGCCGGGCAAACCAACTATTGCCGAAGAATTATTAGTGGCAAGAGATATTAAACTGGCAAGATATGCGGATAGTAAATTACATTTCACCGGTGTATCTTCTGCAAAAAGTTTAGAGTATATTAAAAGAGCAAAAGATAGTGGTATAAATGTTAGCTGCTCGGTAACGCCTTACCATTTATTTTTTACCGATACTGATATACAGCAGTACGATACCAATTTAAAAGTTACGCCGCCATTAAGAACAGCAGCGGACAGGCATGCTTTGTTAAAAGCTGTTGCAGATGGAACTGTGGATTGTATAGCATCGCATCATTTTCCGCAAAACTGGGATAGTAAAACATGTGAATTTGAATATGCTAAAGAAGGAATGATTGGGTTAGAAAGTTTGTTTGGAGTGCTGGGGGCAATGGTGAATAGTGAATGGTCAATTGCGGTATTAGTTGAGATGCTGACTATCAATCCAAGAAAAATATTTGGAATAGAAATACCTGAAATAAAAGAAGGCGCAGCCGCATGCCTTACCTTATTTAATGTAGATGAAGAATATACTTTTGATGAACAGATGATTAGATCAAAATCGAAAAACTCACCTTTTATTGGCAAAAAATTAAAAGGAAAAGTAACAGGCATTATTAATAAAGGAAAAGTTGAATTGAATTGAATATGAAAAATATTTCTGCAAGAAATAAGGGATTAATAACGGGTATTATAATGATCATTATTTCGGTGGGCATTTACCTTGCGGAGAAAAATTTTGAGAACAACTTACAATATATTACCTATGCCACTTATGTTGCCGGTATTTTATGGACGTTACTTTCATTTAAAACAGCAACAGGTAATACTGCAACATTTAAACAATATTTTGCAGAAGGTTTTAAATGTTTTATTGTAGTTGCATTGCTGATGGTGATATTTACAGCAGTGTTTCTTTTGCTTCATCCGGAATTGAAGGAGCAGATGGTTACACTGATGACAGAGGAACTTAAAAAACAAAAAGACATTACACCATTAGACATTGAAAATAAAATTGCATTTGCAAAAAAGGCGTTTTTCCCCAGTTTAGTAATGGGAGCTGTATTTTCTTACCTGGCAATTGGAGCCCTGGTAACTTTAATTGCCTCAGCTTTTATAACTTCACAAAAGAAAAGTTGAATTTTTAAAAGATGATCTGAATCGAAAGCGTTGAATAAAGAACAGCTGTACAAGAGTGCGACGCCAATGAAGCAAAATAGAAATACAAATGTTTGGTCAAAAAAAGAATTTTATAACATAATAAATTCTCCTTTAGGGGATAGGGGCTTATGGATTTATCAATTGTAATACCGCTTTTTAACGAGGAAGAATCTTTACCGGAGCTGTGTGCCTGGATTGAAAAAGTGATGCATGCCAATAATTACAGTTACGAAATAATTTTGGTTGATGATGGCAGCACAGACGAATCGTGGAATGTGGTGGAACAACTCCGCAGTGTAAACGCAAATATTAAAGGAATAAAATTTCAGCGCAACTATGGTAAAAGTGCTGCACTTAACGAAGGTTTTAAAGCAGCGCAAGGCGATGTAATAATTACAATGGATGCCGATATGCAGGATAGCCCCGACGAAATACCCGAACTGCGTAAAATGATTATTGAAGATGGTTTTGATATTGTGAGCGGCTGGAAGAAAAAACGCTATGATAATACATTTACTAAAAACATTCCATCTAAATTATTTAATGCAGCTGCCAGGCAAAGCTCGGGCATTAAATTACACGATTTTAATTGCGGATTGAAAGCCTATAAAAAGAAAGTGGTAAAAAGTATTGAAGTATATGGCGAGATGCACCGCTACATTCCTGTACTGGCAAAATGGGCCGGCTTTAGAAAAATTGGAGAAAAAGTAGTGGAGCACCGTGCAAGAAAATATGGTGTAACGAAATTTGGGTGGGAGCGTTTTGTGAATGGTTTTCTCGATTTATTTTCAATAACTTTTGTGGGCAAGTTTGGAAAAAGGCCCATGCACTTTTTTGGGCTATGGGGCAGCATTGTTTTCTTCATTGGTATGTGTATCTGGATTTATTTAGGCATTGCCAAATTTGCTTTTTTAAAATATAATATGACGGACAGGCCAATTTTTTATGTAGCAATAATTTCAATTGTTGTGGGTGTTCAATTATTTTTAGCAGGGTTTATTGGTGAGCTTATCGCAAGAAACTCCGCTGAAAGAAACAGCTATTTAATTGAAGAAAAAGTTGGGTTATGAAGATCATCATCATTGGCCCGGCGCATCCGTTACGTGGCGGCGGTATGGCAACTTTTAACGAAAGGCTTGCAAGGCAATTTCAAAACGAAGGACACGAAACTATTATTTATACTTTTTCTTTACAATATCCATCTTTTATTTTTCCCGGCACATCGCAATACTCCACCGAGCCTGCACCAAAAGATTTAAATATTAAAGTTTGCATTAACTCTGTTAACCCACTTAACTGGATTAAAGTGGGCAATCAAATTAAAAAAGAAAATGCAGATATAATTGTTGTACGTTACTGGTTGCCGTTAATGGGGCCATGCCTCGGTACAATTTTACGCATTGCAAAAAAAAATGGGCTTAGTAAAATAATTTGTATTGCAGATAATATTGCGCCGCACGAAAAACGTTTTGGTGATACCGCTTTTACAAAATACTTTGTAAAGCCTGTTGATAGTTTTATTACAATGAGTGAAAAGGTAATGCAGGATTTAAAAATGTTTGACAATAAAAAACCTGCTGCATTAGTTACGCATCCATTGTATGATAATTTTGGAGAAAAAATATCTAAAGAGGAAGCCAGAAATAAATTAGGTATTGGTAAAGATGAAAAGATAATACTGTTCTTTGGCTTTATAAGAAAATATAAAGGACTGGATATTTTATTTGATGCTGTTAAAATTATAAAAGAGCGCAACCTAATTACCAATTACCAATTGCCAATTCCTAGATTACTTATTGCAGGCGAATTTTATGGCGACAGAAAACAATACGATGACCAGATAGAAAAACTCGGTATTAAAGACAATTTAATTTTACACACCAATTTTATTACCGACAGTGAAGTAAAATATTATTTATGCGCTGCCGATGTAGTGGTACAGCCTTACCGCAATGCAACACAAAGCGGCGTTACTCCCCTCGCCTATCATTTTGAAATACCAATGATTGTTACCAATGTTGGTGGCCTGCCATCTTTAGTGCCAAATAATAAAGTGGGCCTGATAGCCGAACCTGATGCAGCATCTATTGCAGAAAAAATAATTGAATACTTTGATAAAGGAGAAAATTATTTTCTGCCACATCTTATTGAAGAAAAGAAAAAATTAAGCTGGACAAAATTAACAGGCACAATACTTGAGCTTGCTGAATTGTAAAGTAACTTACATAAAAATAATTAGCCCAATGATATTCAGAAGCAAAGCTCCATTGCGTATTGGCCTGGCCGGTGGCGGTACCGATGTTAGCCCTTACAGCGATCTGTTTGGCGGTGCCATATTAAATGCCACCATATCATTATCGGCTTATGCTACCATAGAAATTTTAAAAGAAAATAAAATTATTTTACAGGCCATAGACAGAAATGAAGCACAAAGCCTTGACTTTGCAAAAGAATTACTGCCTGATGGAAAATTAAATTTGTTAAAAGGAGTTTACAACCGCATTCAAAAAGATTACGATTTACCTGCCGGCGGTTTCAGGTTAACAACTTTTGTAGATGCGCCTGCAGGCTCTGGCCTTGGCACTTCGTCAACTTTAGTGGTAGCCATATTAGGCGCTTTTAAAGAGATGCTTAAAATATCTTTAACCGAATACGAAACTGCACAATATGCTTATGCCATTGAAAGAGACGATTTACAATTAGCAGGTGGTAAACAAGACCAGTATGCTGCAACTTTTGGTGGTGTAAATTTTATGGAATTTTATGCAGCCGATAAAGTAATTGTAAATCCATTGCGTATTAAACCGCAGTATTTGCATGAGCTCGAAAATAATTTAGTGTTATACTACACACAAACCACCCGTGACAGTGCCACCATTATTACAGAGCAGGTAAATAATGTAAACAAAAAAAATAAAAAAAGTATTGAAGCGATGCACCAGTTAAAAACCCAGGCCAATATGATGAAGGAAGCTCTGTTGAAAGGGCGCCTGGATGAAATGGGTGAAATATTAGATTATGGTTTTAAACAAAAAACTTTAATGGCCAGTAACATCAGCAACGATGCAATGGAAACTATTTATGCCGCTGCAAAAAAAGCAGGTGCAACCGGTGGAAAAATAAGCGGCGCTGGCGGTGGCGGCTTTATGATTTTTTATTGCCCGGGCAATACCCGCCACAATGTTATAGAAGTTTTGAAAACTTTTGGTGGCGAAGTAAAAAAATATTCTTTTGTAGATTATGGTTTAGCAACATGGAGTGTGTAGCCCCCTCCGCCCCCTGAAGGGGGAACTGATTGTGGAGGAATTAAATATTCAACGATAAAATTTCAATGAAATACAGCAGCGTTTAATTTGTTGCTTTATTTTATTATGGAGCCAAAAATTTTAATCCTATGCATTTCCATTGAATATTGATTGTTGAAAATTGAATATTGAATATTTTTTTGGGACCAACTTAAGTAATTCTGTTAATCATTCTTGCGTCGCATCCCGATTTTTATCGGGATAGGCATACCTTTGCAGAACTTTAATCACATTTTATTCAACTTAGCGAAGATTAAATTATGACTGACAAAATAAAAAATATAATTGAAGCATCCATTAAAGTAAAACAACAGCTTTTACTTAATGATGAAATAATAAATACAATAAACGATTGTGTTGATATTATGCTTACCGCTTTTAAAAACGGTAACAAAGTGTTGTTTTGCGGCAATGGTGGCAGTGCCGCCGATGCACAACATTTAGCAGCCGAGTTCAGCGGCAGATTTTATAAAGACAGGGATGCATTACCTGCAGAGGCATTGCATTGCAACACCTCTTACCTAACAGCGGTGGCTAACGATTACAGTTACGATGTTATTTACAGCCGCCTGGTAAAAGGCATTGGTAACAAAGGCGATATACTTATCGGCTTATCTACTTCGGGCAACAGTAAAAATATTGTTGCAGCTTTTGAAACAGCAAAAGAAAAAGGGATAATAACTGTTGGCTTCACCGGCGCAAGCGGTGGCGTAATGAAATCCATGTCAGATTATTTATTAAATGTACCTTCCTATGATACACCACGTATTCAGGAAAGCCATATTATGCTGGGGCATATTATTTGCGAAATGGTGGAAGAAAAATATTTTACCCCCTCCGCTCCCTGAAGGGGGAACTAATAAACACTCTGATGATAACAGAAGCAATTATTTTAGCAGGCGGTTTGGGTACAAGGTTACAAAGCGTTGTTGCTGATGTACCCAAATGTATGGCTCCGGTAAATGGTATTCCCTTTATCAACTTTGTAATTTCTTATTTAAAAAAAGAAGGTGTAGAAAGATTTATTTTATCACTCGGTTACAAAAGTGGAATTGTAATTGAATACATTAATAAAACGTTTACAAATATTGATATTGAATATGTTGTTGAAGATAAGCCCTTGGGTACAGGTGGCGCCGTAAAGTTAGCCTGCAGTAAAGTAATAGGTAGAGATGTACTCGTTGTAAATGGCGATACTTTATTTACTGTAAACATTAATGACTTTACAGGACTACATAAAATGAAAGATGCAGAAGTTACGATTGCATTAAAAGAAATGAAACATTTTAACCGCTATGGTACAGTTGAAATAGATGACAACTTTACTTTGCAGCAATTTAAAGAAAAACAATTTTGTGAAAAGGGTTTTATCAATGGAGGGGTTTATGTTTTAAATGTAACCGCATTTTTATGTGAAGATTTACCGGAAGCATTTTCATTTGAACAAGATTTTTTAGAAAAAAATACCGGCCGCATAACTTTTTGCGGCCTGCCCTTTGATAATTACTTTATCGACATAGGAATACCAGAGGATTATAATAAGTTTATTGATGATTACAAATTAATTCAATTTCAGAAAAAATTTAGAGAATTTCCGGGCACAAACAATTTTGTTGGCGAAGTATTTTTTGAAGGGTTGTTTACACTGCTGGATTAAAATACAATTATAATTTATCCTTAAATTCATTTTTATTAAAAATATATTTAGTGGCAATTAATTTAAACGAAATAGACAACACCTGGACATTATTTTTAGACCGTGATGGTGTTATTAACCACGAAAAATACCTCGACTATATTCACACCTGGGATGAATTTAAATTTTATGATGGCGCTAAAGTGGCCATTCAGATTTTTACTCAAAAATTCAACAGGATAATAATTGTTACCAATCAACGTGGCATTGGTAAAGGAGTAACCAAAATTGAAGATGTTGAAACTATCCATAAAAACATGATTGCCGATGTAGAAGCAGTGGGTGGAAAAATTGATGCCGTATATTTTTGTCCGGATTTGGAAAGCACTAACCGAAAGCCAAACCCTGGTATGGGCTTGCAGGCAATAAAAGATTTTGATGATATTGATTTAACCAAAGCCATAATGGTGGGCAATACTTTAAGCGATATGCATTTTGGCCGCAACCTCGGCATTAAAACAGTTTTTCTTACTACCACAAGGCCGGATGTGGATACAACAGATGAAAGCATTGATAATGTATATCCTTCCTTAATTGCTTTTGCCTTAGACCTGTAATTTTTTCTGTGAAATCTGTGTCATCTCCCGAAACAATCGGGACAAGTGTGGCACCCCTTCCTAAGTTTTAGTTAAAATTAATTTACATACAATAATTTTAGCCTTCAATTGTTTAAGTATTAACTAATTTTACGCATGAAGCAACTGGTAACCTTACTGGCACTAATTACAATTTTTAATTTTTCGTTTGCACAACAGCTTACAAAAGCTGATGCAAAAATTTTAAAGCAAAGGGAAGACTCCTTAAAAAAATATTCCGTTAAGTTAATACAGGGCATAAACGCTAAAGATCGTTTTGATGCCGACAGTATGTTTACCCGTGTTTTGGTAAGAGCTTTAAAAACTCCCGGCTCCTTCTACTACCCTTTCGATTCATTAGAAACTATTTCAAAATTATATGCGCCAGACAGTACGTTTAAAATATTTACCTGGCAAATGATGATCAACGATAATGTTATCCGCCAGCATGGCGCT
Organism: uncultured Chitinophagaceae bacterium; assembly: GCA_963741535.1. GTDB lineage: Bacteria > Bacteroidota > Bacteroidia > Chitinophagales > Chitinophagaceae > Ferruginibacter. Next base: position 205,031 of record CAVUIP010000016.1, on the reverse strand, counting down.
ATACAAATGCGTACTTACGATGGTTCTTTAAAACTCTATCCGCTTATCGATAAAAGTGATGTCACCATAAATTTGGTGGATACCGTTGGCAATAACTTAGGATGGATTGGAGCTGTTTATTACAATATTATTCAAAAGAAAAGTGCCAATCAAAATTATTATACACTGCTGGGTTACGATGAAAATAATATACGCAGTAATAAAAAAATAATTGAAGTATTACATTTCAACAATGGCGGACCAACATTCGGTGGTCGCTATTTTAGTTTTGAAGAAGACTCTGTTTTTAAAACTTCCATTGGCCGTTACATAATGGAATATAAAAAAACTTACGGCCCCAAATTAAATTACGATGCAGAAATGGATATGATTGTGGTAGAACATTTAATTTCGGAGAGTAACGAGCCCAATAAAAAATGGACATTAGTAGGTGATGGCGATTACGAAGGCTTTAAATGGAAAAACGGTAAATGGATACATGTAGAAAAAATATTTAACCAGGTAACGCCATTGGGCCAGGCGCCTGTACCCACACCCATCCGTGACCCCAGCGGAAATTTGGATGAAACCAAATTAAAAGATGCAGAAGGAGAAGATGTAAAACCTGCTGAAGAAAAAATTATACCAGCCCCAAAAACAAAAGTAGTTCCAAAAAAGAAAAAAGGAAAGGGTAAGTAAGCATGTTTATGGATTTACAGATGCAGCAGCATCTTAAAGTAAATCTTTTGTATGCTAAAAATTTCTATACCCACTCCCTGCCACGAAGATTGGGTGCAATGACACCCAATGAACAAGGCCGCCACTGTACCTCCTGCGCTAAAACTGTAATCGATTTTACTGCAATGAATGATGATGAAGTAAAATATTTTTTTCTTAATAAAAAAGAAGAAAAAGTTTGCGGCAGGTTTAAGAATGTGCAATTGCACCGCATAATCGTTGAGCTGCCGCACAATATTTTTTACTTACAAATGCCTGGTTGGAAAAAATTTTTAGTTGCAAGTTTACTTGTGTTTAGTACAACTCTATTTTCTTGCGAAACTACAGTAAAGGGTGAACCTGATTTTACCTGCTCTACAACTGGCTTAATAATACCCACGGAAAAAAATATTTGAAAAATGATACTACCATTGGAAAACCGCTAATACCAGTACCACCTCCATTACCAGTAATTCTTGGAACATTAGCCATAATTGTTGATTCTTCAATTACTCAAGGAGATATAACAATTGTACAGCCAGCAATTGAAGAAATATCAAAGGGACAAATTGTATTACCGGATACTTTAATTACCAATAAGCTTGATGCTAAAATAATAACTACCGAATCAGAAGAAGCAAAACTATCAACACCAGATTCCTTAAAACTAAAAAATCCACCAAAGGCAGATTCAATTAATTGCGATATAAAAGTATTTTATTAAGCTGTAACTTCTTCTCCTTCTAAAAGTCTTGCTAAAAATTCTTTCGATTTTTTGCTTTCGAATTTAAAAGAAAAATAAACAACAAGATAAAAAAACAGAGGCAGCAGAAAAAGGAATAAAGGGTGAAACATAAAACTTTGTAGGGAAGAATTTTTCGATGCAAAGAAAAATATTCCGTTAAATACCATGCTTCCTAAAATAAAAGTACCTAACATAATTAATAAGAAAGCTAAAACCCACTTTAAAATGCTCATTTCAATTTTAAGGCATGTTTTCCCTGCTACACTATAAGTTTGTCCATCAATCATTGGTAAAAAAGAATTTCTATAACTTATAATTCTATTTATTTTAAATCTATTGGCAGTTACATAACCTTCATATGGTTTTGAAGAACTACTGCTGAATAATGTGAATCTAAAATTTTTCTTAGGTTCAATTTTACCTGCAATGCGATTACGAATTTCTTCAACAGATAACTTCGTTGTTAAAGTATAATTTTCAACAGGTAAAAAATTTTTAAAATTCATTGATGTAAAAAATGATTTTAAGGTGCAATATGGGCAAAGCCCAATGAAGGTATGCGGTACAAGGGAGTGATGCTTCGTTCCTCAGCATAAACTCCACGATGATGACCAGAATTTCTAATGTTCGTCCCAAAAAAATATTCAATTTTCAATTTTCAACAATCAATATTCAATGGAAATGCATAGTATGAAAATTTTTAGCTCCATTAAAAAATGCAGTAACAAATTAAACACTCTGTATTTAATTGAAATTTGAACATTGAATATTGAGCGTTGAATATTTAATTTCTCCATAATCAACTGTTCAAATTTACAAGCCCTAGTCGTTCAGCTTCAGCACCGCCAAAAACGCTTCCTGCGGCACTTCAACATTACCAATCTGTTTCATTCTTTTTTTACCTTCTTTCTGTTTTTCTAACAGTTTACGCTTACGGCTTATATCGCCACCATAACATTTTGCAGTTACATCTTTACGCATGGCACTAATATTTTCACGTGCCACCACTTTGGCACCAATGGCAGCCTGTATAGCAATTTGAAATTGCTGACGGGGCAAAAGTTCTTTTAATTTTTCGCAGAGCTTGCGGCCAAATTCGTGTGCCCGGCCACGGTGTATCAATGCACTCAAGGCATCTACCTTTTCATTATTTAATAAAATATCCATCTTCACAATATCGCTGGGGCGGTATTCTATCGGGTGATAATCAAAAGAAGCATAACCTCTTGTAATACTTTTTAATTTATCGTAAAAATCAAAAACAATTTCGGTAAGCGGCATTTCAAAACTAAGCTCCACACGTGTGGTGCGTTAAATAACTCTGGTGCGTAAGTATGCCACGTTTGGTAATACACAACGTCATAATATTGCCAATGTATTCGGGCTTGGTAATTATTTGTGCTTTAATAAAAGGTTCGTCAATATGATCGATACGTGTAGGGTCGGGCATTTCGGTAGGGTTGTTCACCGTTATCACTTCGCCTTTGTTACTGTGGTGGCAATAAAACTTACGTTGGGTACCGTGGTAATTACAGTTTGATTAAACTCCCTTTCCAAACGCTCCTGTATAATTTCCATGTGCAGCATGCCTAAAAATCCGCAACGGAAACCAAAGCCTAATGCCTGGCTTGTTTCTAATTCAAAAGTTAAAGAGGCATCATTCAATTGCAATTTGTCCATGCAATCCCGTCAGCTCTTCAAATGCATCAGTTTCTACCGGAAAAATACCGGCAAATACCATCGGCTTCACATCCTGAAAACCCTGTATAGATTCGGTAGAGCCATTAACCGTTGTGGTAATAGTATCACCTACTTTTACTTCTTTAGCATTTTTTATGCCGGTAATAATATAGCCCACATCTCCTGCCCTCACTTCGCTCTTTGGCTCCATACCCAATTTTAAAATACCCACTTCATCGGCACCATATTCTAAACCGGTATTGCTGAATTTAATTTTATCGTTCTTTTTAAGAGTGCCATTAAAAATTCTGTAGTAAACAATTATACCTCTGAAAGAATTGTACACACTGTCAAAAATTAATGCCTGCAATGGCGCATTAATATCGCCTTTTGGTGCAGGAATGCGTTCGATGATGGCAGTTAAAATTTCTTCAATACCAATACCGCTTTTACCGCTGGCCAGCAAAATTTCTTCGGGCTTGCAGCCAATTAATTCTACAATCTGGTCGGTTACTTCGGGTATCATTGCCCCGTCCATATCAATTTTATTGATAACAGGAATTATCTCTAAATTATTTTCAATTGCAAGGTACAAGTTGCTGATAGTCTGTGCTTGAATGCCCTGGCTGGCATCTACTAAAAGCAATGCGCCTTCGCAGGCAGCAAGGGCACGGCTTACTTCATAACTAAAATCCACATGGCCGGGTGTATCAATTAGGTTAAACACATACTCCACTCCCTTCCAGTTATAATTAATTTGAATGGCGTGGCTTTTAATGGTAATACCTTTTTCCCTTTCCAGGTCCATATCATCCAGTACCTGGGCCTGCATATCACGTTCGCCAATGGTGTGGGTAAATTCTAACAAGCGGTCGGCAAGGGTACTTTTTCCGTGGTCAATATGGGCAATAATGCAAAAATTTCTGATGTTCTTCATGTATCAATAAGCTTTGAGCTGTTATCCTTGAGCATTGAGCAGGGCTAACTCGTAGCTCATAGCTCACAGCTCGTGGCTGTTTTTAAAGGTGGCGAAGGTAGTTGATTTTGGTGGATTTTTTTGGGTTACGGGCATTGGTAATTTGGTGGGGCTGCGGTGGCGTCGCACTCTTGTACAGAATAACTTTACTGGGCTTTAATGATGTTACTTAAACATTTTTTGTGCTAATATCACCCCTTCGGGGTTTTGCCTTACCCATTTACATATGACCTATAATAATACCAGCCTTTCAGGCTTTTAATACAAAAGAAAATTATCGGCATAATTTTAAAGCAAGCATTATTTTACAACCCCCTTCCTCCCGTTACAAAACTATAAACCTTTGGTAAAAATTTTCTAAGCAAAGCTCCAAAAATTACCGCCAATATAATAAGGCAAAAAGGTAATACTATATAAGTAAGCAAACGGTAAGCATACCAATTTTCTATTTGTAAAAAAATTGCTTTGGTGGCATATACTACCAATGGTGCATGCAAAACATAAATCATAAACGAAAAAGCACAAAGCCATACTATCCATTTTTTGCTCATGCAGTATTTTACCAGGCTATTGCAACCATACCAGGCAAAAATTAATCCACTTAATACAACCAGCTTGTGCAGTATCAACAATACTATTTCTACACCATTAAAATTTGCATTGAAGGCCAGTAAAGTTTTTATTGCAGATAAGCCAATAAAAACAATCATCCAGTATTTTGGTTGTAACCATTTACCGGGCTCGTCAATATTAAATGATGATTTTTGCATCCAGATGCCTAAAGAAAAAAATAATAAGCCCCTCCCCTTCAACAAAATTAATCCGCCAGTGGCAAGCCAAAATAAAATAGCAGACAGAAAAAAATATCTTTTTAAACAACTGGATGAGTAACACACCAACGCAACAATCGGATACGTTAAATTATAAATCAATAAAACACGTATAAACCAAAGCTGGTAGCTCACAGGAAAAAAAATCCACCGTGCAATTACCTCGTACCAGTAATACTGGTGCAATAACAACCTGGTGCCGTCAATCTGCATCATGTGTGTTGCTGCTACTATATTGCGGCTGTACGGAAATAACTCCAGCACATATGTAAGCAATAAACCAACAGCACTCCATATTAAATACGGATACAATAATGTTTTTACCCTTTTGCCAGCTCTTTGTTTAAATGGTTTATCATCACCCATTGCAAATAAATACCCCGAAATAATAAACAGCATTGGAATACGAAAACGAAAAATTCCATTTGATAAAAAGTATTCTGCAAAAGTGGTGAAGGTTAAACGTTCGCCGGGTATCGTCCATGGTTGCAGGTAACCCTGGTTAAGATTATAGCCGTGTACATAAACCAATAGCGCCATTGATATAAAAGACCAGAACCTGATTTTTTGGGAATTAAAAGCAGACAGCATATCGTTTACTATTTACACATCAATAATAAACACAAAAATGCATTTGTCCGTATAAAAAAATATCAGCAGTAAATAAAAGAGATTAGTGGTAGCTAAAGATGATAACTAACGATAAAATAAACTATCGCAGCAACACACTCGTTCCTTTCTTATTATAAATTTTTCCATCAACGCCTACGCCTTCAAACATCCACACAATTGTTTGCATTTCCTGTTTGGCATTTTTAAAAGTACCATCCCAGCCTTCTTTAGCAGTTTGTGTTTGGTAAAATAACTGGCCCCAGCGGTTAAAAATCCTAAAGTACCGTATTTGTTTTATACCAAACATTACAGGCCGCAGTGCATCATTCTTTCCATCACCGTTAGGCGAAAAAGCATTGGGCACATACACTTCAATGCTCTTAACTAATTTAACCATCTGACTGTCGGTAGTTACACAACCACTTTTGGTGGTGATAGCGATTGCATACATTTGTTCTGTATTACCCTTAAATACCGGGTTAAAACTTGTGGCATTATCTAAATTAATGGCTGGGCTCCATAAAACTGTTTCGCCAATTTGCCGTGCATGTAAATCGAGTGGTAAATTAATTACTGCATAGTCTAAGGGATAAGTAATACCGGGCCTTGGCTTTTCTATAACCAGTACATGTTTGGTGTTGTGCACAGGCGATGGACATTGAGCTGTACTAACGGATAAGTTGATATTGTAATTTCCGGCAGTTGTATAAACCTGTGGCGGCGGGTTACGCAAAGATGATGTTTGTCCGTTACCAAATGTCCATAAATAAGTTATGGGTGAACCCAAAGTATCAAATGTGGCATTGATAATTTTAGCAGGCAGATTAATACATGTTGGTTCGGCACTGAATGCCGCAACGGCATTTTGATAAACAGTAACAGTAAACATTGTACTGTCGGCACAAATAGTATTGCTGCTTACAATTAATTTTACTGTAAATACGCCGGCTTTTTTATAAGTGTAGGTAATATCTCTTGTAGTGGCTTCGGTACCATCGCCAAATATCCACCTGTACTCCATGGCACCTACTGCGTTGGTACTGCTGTTGGTAAAAACAAACTGGTTACCAAAAAGGCATTGGTTGGGAGTGTTAACAGAAAATGACGAAACCGGTATTGATGTAATAGTTATCTGTTGTGCAACTGTTGTTAACGTACAACCAAACCCACCAAAAAGAACAGCATAGTACAATCCGGTTTGTGTAACCCGGTAAACGGTAGTGTTAGCCCCGGGTATCATTATATTATTTCTATACCATTGCACACTGTCGGCAGGCGATACCACCAGCACTGCACTGTCGCCGCTGCCAATACAATAATTGGCTTTGCCTAATAATTCAATTTTATTATCTACCAGGGCAGCTTTTACAGTTACCGAATCTGTTTTCAGGCATCCGCCACCGTTACTTCGTGCTGTTAAGTAATAAGTTGTTGTAACATCAGGAAGTGCAACCGGGTTGGCAATATCAGGATTGGATAAACCCGTGACCGGCGACCATTGGTACCGTACGCCTAACTTTGGCTGCGACCCAATTTGCACCGGTGCATGGTTGCAGGAAACTGTATCTCTGCCTGCATCCGCTATTACCACTAAATTGTCAATAACTTCCGTGTATAAAGTATCCAAACAACCGTAACCGTTATAAGGCACTAACACTACTGCCACTGTTGTAGTTGTTGGTGGCGGTGGTGTAAATGTAAGTGATTGCTGTGTACCTAACACTTGTGAAAAATTACTGTTGTACCAGGTGTAACCTTGATATCCGTAAGGAGCAATTACATTTACCGATGAATCATCAGGACAAAAAGATGCGCCTTCAAACCTGCCGCTGCACTCGGAGTTTACATCAATATAGGCATAACCAAAATGCCTGCGGAAAGTACAATCGGATGTTTTGAAAAGCAAGCGGATTGTTTTACCTGCATTACCATCTAAATTAATAGAAACAGCCGACCAGTTTTTATAATACACCGGTGTATTACCACCCGGATTATCTGATAACTGAAACCCGGGCAATGGGGTACCAAAGGGGAAAAAAGCAAAAGAAGAGCAGGTAATTACTTTGCTGTCGCTTACGTTGGTAATCTCAATTTCCATGCGTGGCTGTTCGTACTGCTGGTGATTAGGATCTTGAAAAACCACTGCATAATGATAAATTAAATTGTATTCATTCTCCCCTGCAGGAATAGTGAATTCATAAGATACACCTTCAGCCTCGGCACCACCGCTTGTATTACCTAATTTAATGGAGTGCCCGCTACCGTTAGGGCAGTTTACCGGAAAATTTCCAAAAGGATCTAAGCCGTTACCGGGAAACGAAGACATGATTTCATGCCTGCCCGGGATTGGGCCGGAAGGTGTTAATGAAATTACATTTTGGCCGCCTACTGCTGCTACACCACCAGTGTAACAAACCCAGCCGGTAAAAGATGCCTGCTCAAAATCAATATTAAAAGGACATGATTGCGCTGTTGAAGAAAGATTGACAGAAATTAAAATGCCTGCAAAGAGAATTTGCTTTGCAAAACCATACCACAGTTTACTGTAAAAGGTTTTAAAATTCAGCACATAAATAATTTGTATTCTTAAAAGTATGAAAAAAGCTGCAATAAACCTATATACGTGTAACAAAACAATTAGGATGCCTGAACCATAAAATTTTTATTTCCTCTCAAGAAACAGTTGGCTGAAATAAGAATTGGTCGAGTTGTAAATTGGGTACCTAAATAAATTTACTTAAAACAGTTACCCGGCAGGATAATTAATCAATTGTAAGCGTTTAAACATCAAGAATTAAGAAAAATGTGTAAGGATAGAAACACAATACTCAAGTAACAATTTTTAATGATAAGTTTAAAATAGTGATTTTTTGGAATTGCAAGTGATCGAATTGACCATTGACAATTCACCGTTCACCATTGCCCATTCACAACTTCACCCTATTGAAAAGGAACATTTACCAGCCGGTTATTTCCAAAACTTATCGTGGAATCTTTATAATTTTTCGGCAGGCTTTTATTAAACCTGAAATAGATACTGTACTTACCCCCATCATTCCGGTAATAAATAATACTGTCTTTGCTAAAGCGTTCATCTGGCTTTCGGCCTTTCTTTTTCGTTTCAAGTTTGCGTTCTTTATCCATATTTCTAAACGCAATTTTATAATTAGCTAATTTTACAAAACTTGCTTTACGGCTCAGTGCTTCATCAACTAAAAATACATTGACATCGCCGTTAATCCGTTCCACTACTTCGTACACATGCAATATGCTGTCGTGTTCTATTCTGTATTTCCAGGTATCGCTGTGTTTTGTATTTGTAAAAACAATCTCCTCTTCACCAGTTGTTTTTAAGCCAAATCGAAAAGTGCTGAAATCGTAAGCATTTAAATATTGCCTTGGCAGATACTTTCCTTTTTTTGCATAGTAATTCAAATATTTGTCTGGTATAGTGGCAATATATACTGCCCTTCCATTTTTTTGTGAGAACAATAAATATTCTAATTCAATCAATTTATCTGATGCACTAAAAATTTCATTATTATTTTTTACAGATTTATCGCCTGCGTTAATGGTATCTAAAAAAACTTCTCTTATGTATAAATGATAACTGCTGTCTAATTTCCATTGCTGCATATCTGTTGGTATGCCATTTTTAAATACAGAAGTAATGTTGTACTTTCTTGCACAGGAAAAAAACAACAGTACAAAGAATAATATGGTAATTATTTTTTTCATTTTAAGGAATTATAAATATCAAAACTCTGAATACAAAAGCTGTCAGCCTGAGGCCCTAATAACAAAATTTAAGTTCTTTATTAATGACAAAATTTCGATTCCATAAGACTGTCAGGCTGAGCTTATCGAAGCCGGTGTCATAATTTAAAGCACAGTACACCAAATTTATTTTTTTTCATTTTAACCCAATAGCAGTTTGCGATAAATAATAAGTGCCTGCAAACGCACCATGTTCTTTATAAGGAACAATGTGGTACGAATTAAATATTGACCAGTGAATTAAATGCTGTACATCCCATTTTGTTTTATTGTACAGTTTATAATTTACACCATACCCTTTTACCGGGTTAGCCACATTTAGCGTAAACATACTTTTATTATAAAAACGCTGCTCCTCTTTTTTATAATTTACATAAGCAAAATCAAACTGGTTGCTTGCCTCAAAAGAGTTTTGTGTGTAGCCGGTAAATTTATGATAACTTAATTCTACCAGGTTAATGGCTGTGTATGGCTTACCGTGATAACTGAATAATACACTGCCGGTGTAATACCTGTCTCTTCTGTCGCCCAAATAAATATTAGAGAAAGGCACTCCCCCATCATTTGAATATGAAATTTGAAAACGGGAAAAATGAAAATTTGCAAAGCCGGTACGCTGAAATTTTTTATCCCGGTTAGTATTAAAAATAAAATTAGTGCCAATAGAAAAAGAATATGCAAAAGGGTTTTTTAAAGCTGGTAAACCAAAATCAGCAAAATAATAGAGCGGTACATTACGGTTTATAAAAAGATGCAAACGGTTTTGCTGCAAAAAATCTTTTACACCGGCAGTAAGGGTAAGTGCGGTAACAAAATCTAAATTTATACCTTTTAGCCCCGGTTTTATTTTACCGGGCTTACTGCTGCCAAGGCCATTGCTGTACAATTGTAATTCTCCGTTAATAGTTGGGTAAATATTATTATCTATAAAAGATGAGCCAATGCCACCAGCCAGCGCCAGCCGTATATGCGGTGCCTGTGTATTTTTTACAGCGCTAAACTCCAGTTGTGCTTTTACCGAAAACCCATATTGCAAACCGTTGCTGCTGTTTTTTAATTGCAGTTTTTGCTGTGCATAGTTTACAGCTATTATTAAACAAAAAATAAAAGTATGCAGCAGTTTGTGGAGCATAAAAAATATTATCCTGTAAATTAATAAATTGAAGGCGGTTTTGCAATACTGCAAATGGGGAATTTATTTCTGCCCTGGCTTGTACCTTCAGTAAAACTGGTTGGAAGATTTATGCAGTCATATTGTAACATTTTACAAGCATCACGAATTTTAAATCCTAATTTTTTTTGTTCCGTCAGGAACATCTTATGGGTAGCAAAAATTTATAAAGTTGTTTTAACGTTCCAGAGGAACGTATTGTGCTCATCCCTTTGGCATTATTTGTCAGGAGCAGTTTGTAAACACTGTTGAATCCAAAAAAGCATAAACCGTTCCTATGGAACGAAAATGCAATTGGCATTTAAGCTACCCATAAGATGTTCCACTGGAACAGGTTAAAATCTTCCGAACACTTATGCTGTTTTCACGAACCATTTTTTGTGTTACAAATTATTTGATATTTACAATTTGGCAAGAATGATAAAGGCTGTTTCTTCACAAATGTTGCAGAAGGCTTGTGAAAAAACGAAGCCGGGCTGGGCAAATGGGGAATTGTTTAATCTGCATCATACAATGCAAATCTCTCCGCTCATTTATCTTACCGGCGGATCAACTTCAAAATCGGGCAGGTTAATAGTACCCCTGAAATTTGTTTTAATAGTAAATGAATAATAACCTCCATAATAAGTACATATTTTTATAAGGTACACACCCTGTGTTACGTTAGTAAAATAATAATATCCGCCCTTATCAGATATTGCTACTTTATAATTTTTAGCTGAGCTCAGCATTTTTTCATCGCATGATGCAGTATATGCTGAAGCGTTTTTTACAACTGTTGCATTGGCAGCAATTTTTGGTATAAGATAAATTTTAAGGTCGGTGCCGGTTTTACTTTTTTTACTGCCCAAATCATAATACAATTTACCCCGTATAATACCAGTAGCAGTTCTTTGCGCTGTAGCTGCCAAAATAAATTGCAAGAGTACAATTGATAAAATAATCTTTTTCATAATCACTGATTTGGTGTTGAAAATGAATCAACCACTAAAATATTTTTGCTGTTTTCCTCGTCGGGGGCTATTACTTTTACAAGTCTAACCGCCGAATCGTAGGTTAAAATTTTTGCTCCATAATCATAATTCCAATAGCCATTCTTTTGCCCTTTTTTTACATCAGGAGAAAGCAGGAATTTAATATCTGTATCCGAAGTGCGGAGGTCGGCAGCATCTCTTGAACTGAAAGCTGTAAAACTTATTGAGGGAAAATTATAATAATCGCTGTTTACTTCCACCGGAATATGAAATTCAAAAATGCCGTTATCAATATCCGCAGGCGGTGTTATAGAAACATCAGGTTTATTTTTTCTTTTACTTAGCGGAAACCCATTTTCATCATACACCATTGCTTTAACAGTCCATACTTCATACCTGTCGGGCTTTTCAAAAATCATTTGTTTTACTAAAAGAAAGCAGCCAATAAATAAAAGAAAATAGCCAGCAAACGCACCGGCCATATCTACTTTTAAACCTTTAAAGGGGCCTTTAACAGCAACTGCATTGCCGGGCAAAAATTTATACAAAATAAAAGCGGGCAGTATGGGCAGTAATATCCATAATGAAAAAATAAGAATTTTATAATATTGAGCATCCATAACCTGTTGATTTAAAATAAATCTTATGGCTCAAATAAAGGAAAGCAATCAAACTTACAACTATAAAAAATAAATTCAAATACCCTAAAGTGGTAATTTTTTATTGAGGCAAGTGTGGATTAGTGATAAAATAGTGAATAAAATAAGCCGAAGAAGTTTTTGAAGACAAGGATATTGGCTGTAAGTGTATATCATAGAAAAGTTTAAATAATATTTTTAATACATGAAAGAGTTTTGCATATATTTGAGTTAGCAGTAATTCTAAATAACACCCTACAAATATGAAACAGTAAATGAATTTCCAAAATATTGTTCCAGACAAATCAGTATCACTTTTCGTCAAAGGTATTTTGACATTTGAAGAAAATGACCCCGAACAGAAAACTAACTTACCTTTTTTTGCCGACGGTTACCCAGGGCTTATGTTTCAAGAAACTGAAAACGGATTATTAGTAAATCCACATAAAAAATTAATGCCTGATTTTTTCCTATACGGACAAACAATCAAACCCATAGAATTAGAAATAAAAGGAACATACAAATTAATAGTGTTTCAACTTTATCCTTTCGTTTTGAAAAGTTTCTTCAAAGTTGCACCACAGACAATTAATGACAATTGCTACGACTTAGAGCAACTTCAGGAAATAGATATTTCCGCCTTTACAAAACAAATAAAAAATCTTAAAACAGTAGCCGGGAAAATCGAAAACATCACTTCACTACTTTATCAACTCTTTCAAACAAGAAAGCAAATTCTTGATTTTAAAGTAAAGCAAATCATTGAATTTATTTTAAAAACAAAAGGGCAGAAAAGCATCACTAATTTGGCAAGCGAATTAAAATTAAGTGAAAGAACTTTCGAAAGGAGGTTTTTAAATGAGGTAGGGCTTTCTCCAAAACAATTTTCAAAAATTATACAGTTTCAACTCTCTTTTAAACAATTAACACTTAAAGATTTTACAAAACTTACAGACATTGTTTATGAAAATGGCTTTGCCGACCAATCTCATTTTATTAAAGTATTTAAAGCATTTACAGGCAAGACGCCTAAAGCATTTAAAAGTAACAATTAAACAAGTGTCGGTTTTATACAATTTTACTTAAATAATGAATAGCAACTTTGTGCCATAAATTTATTCAAAATGAGAATATTATTATTTGGTGCAACAGGCGGTACCGGCAAACAAGTGCTTTTACAAGCATTAGAGCAAGGGCATACCGTGACAATATTAGTTCGCAATCCTTCAAAAATTACATTAAATAGCCAAAATCTAAGAGTAATTCAAGGCGATGTGCTGACATCTACTCTTGACGCCGCATTCACAGAACAAGATGCAGTCATTTGCTGTTTGGGTGCTCCTGCAAACGAAGCAGGGACTTTACGTTCAGAAGGAACAAAAAATATTATAAATGGAATGAAAAAAGCAAATGTAAATCGGTTCATTTGCCAAAGTTCATTAGGCTTTGATGATAGTGTTGAAGTCTTAAATTGCACTTCATTCTTCTTTAAAAAAGTTATCGTACCCTACATTTTAAAGGCGACGTTTAAAGAACATCACTTGCAAGAATTAGCGATTAAAGAAAGTTGCTTAAATTGGACAATTGTAAGACCAGGCAATTTGACGAACGGAACGAAAAGCGAAAAATATAAATACGGATTCACATATTCTGACAAAACATTAAAGGTAAAAATTTCGAGAGCAGATGTTGCTGATTTTTTACTTAAACAATTAACGGCAAAGCAATATTTTCAAAAAGCAATTGGCATTTCATATTAACTATTGAATGCTGCAGAAAAGAACTACCACTAACATGGGCTCTTATGCTGGCTGACGAATAAGTTCTAAGCTTTTTGTTCGCTATCAGCAATAGCCCTGGCTTGACTTTTACTATTGGCTTTTGTATATATCTTCATCATCAGTTTTTCAATCGGCTGCGGCTCCGGGCTGGACACTATAAAATTCCAGCACAGCATAAAGCCCTGCTGTTGTACGAAACCCTAAACCGACATGCCGTTCAAATTGAAGTGACAGGACTTTAGCTGCTAAATCATAATTCTTCTGTGACAGTTTGCAAGTTTGAATTTACTAACTCTTAAAATATACATAAAGTTTAGGTTTAAAGTATATTTTTAACGTTACTGCTTTTACTTTATACTCTTTTCATCACACGACAAAGAATTATGAGTATTAAACTTTACACTACCCTATTTTTTTTATTCATCAGCGTTTGCTCTTTTGGACAACAAAATAACACTATAAACGGAAAAGTTACAGATGATCAAAACGTTCCGTTATTAGCAGTAACAATAAGACTACAGAAAAGTGGTATTGGTATAATTTCTAATCAGGCAGGTTTTTTTAAACTCACTCTACCACAAAACTTGCAACAAGACACTGTTCTTTTTTCGTCAATAGGCTACACTTCCAAAAAAATAGCAGTTAATGACTTAACGACTCATAAAATAAATTTTGTACAGTTAGCAAGTAAAACAGAAATATTACAGGAAGTTATTGTAAAGCCTATTGACCCACTTACCATCATACAAGCTGCAATTAATAATATTCCAACTAATTATTTAAATACACCACATATTACTCACGGGTTTTACAGAATGAACACCAAAAAAGGTAATGAGCATCTATCCTTATCAGAGGCTGTATTTGATATAATAAATTATGGCTACGCAACAAGTAAGGGAAGTGACTTTAACCTAATTAAGAACAGGTACATTAAAGATGAAAAAGGCATGTATGATTTATACTATGGTGTAAGCCCTGACCAACTTTATGAAGCAGATATTATTAAGGAAATTAGCTCCTCGGATTTACTTAACAAAAACGGATTAAAAAATCATCGTTTCCGCTTATTAAGAACTATTCAATATAATAATGCAGACACTTATGTTATTGCCTTTGACCAAAAGGATGATGTTAAAGAATCGCTTTACACAGGAAAACTTTATATTGAAGCAGAAAGTTTAGCAATTGTAGCAATAGACTACGGCAGAAGTGAAAAAGGCATTAAATATGCAAAAGTTGGAAGTGGCTCAATGAGGGCATTGATGAAACTTTTGGGTGTGAGTATTGACATAAATAGCGAAAAAACTTTCGTGTCATATCAAAAACTAAATGGTAAGTGGTTACTTTCAAGTGTAAAAAATAATACTTTACTGCATTGCAAAAGCAATAAAAAGTTTTATGATTTCCCTGCAAAAATTCAGTTAGACTATGTTGTTACAGGTATTGATACAGGAAATATTCAGTCATTTAATACAAAAGATAACTTAGGTAAAAACAAAGTAATAGAATTTCAAAACGCCGATGTAGCAACAGACTTTTGGAAGGATTATAATATCATTCTTTCCGACTATAATGCAGATAGCATTGCAAAAAATATTATCTCAAAAAATGAATCTTTTAATTTAAAAAAGCAAGTAGAAAGAAAATTAAAAGGTTTTCCAAAAGAAAAATCTGCCCGTATGGATTCAATTCTAAATTTCTTTCATCAAAAAGGAGCATATAACGGCAGTGTTTTAATAAAAAGGGAAGGCAAAGTTATATTATCAAAAGGCTATGGCTTTGCTGACAAAGAAAAAAATATTTTGGCATCCGATTCCACTCAATATAGAATTGGATCACTTACAAAAACATTTACCTCGTTACTCATTATGCAGTTAGCTGCAGAAAATAAATTATCACTACAAGACACTATTGGAAAGTACTTGCCAACATATATACACAAGCATATTAGCATACAGCAGTTATTAACACATACATCAGGCATCCCAAGCTATACAAATGATATGGACAAATTGTTAAGTGTTATGCAAAAGGAGCAAAGCATAAAAGAGATTGTTTTTACTTTATGCAGCGAGCCTTTAGAATTTACAAGCGGCAGTCAATTTCATTACAGCAATTCGGGTTACACTATACTGGCAAGTATTATTGAAGTTATTACGGGAAAGGAATATGGACAGGTATTGAATGAGAATATATTTAGTCCTTTATCAATGACTCAAACTTCGTTTGGGAAAAACCCTGTAAATTCCAAAGGGTATTATTTAGGCAGCATTGAGCCAACCTATATTATCAAGAATAATGCAGGAGCAGGTGGCATCAGCAGTTCTGTAATTGATTTATTAAAGTGGGATGAAGCACTTAAAACTGATAAGTTAATTTCTCAAACCTTACTAAGCCAATCATTCTTACCGAGAGCAGCTTATGATGATTGGGATGCCGACTACGGTTTTGGATGGATGATTGATAAAAAAATATTTGGGCAGTCAAAATTACATAAAATTATTTATCACCCAGGTACAGATATTGGTTATTATTCAATGTTTGTTAGACAGCCTGATAATGATAATCTAATCATAATGCTTAGTAACAACGGAGACTTTCCAAGATTTGATTTGGCGGACTTAATACTTGATGAAATTAATTAGCACAGTAATTTAAGCCAGGATAACAACCTTCTTCGGTTTGACACAAACACAATCGGAGATAACAAATGGCGGAGAAGGGTATTCGTAAAACATTGGGATTTATGCAATTTGGGGACAACACTCTGCCTTAAATTAAACCTTAAACGACACAATCAACGGACTATGATCACTGTGTTTTGCCCAATCCTCATGTGTCCCAATTTCTACAGTTTCGATTTTTTTTAAAAGATTGGCGGAGGCAAAGCAATAATCGAGTGGTAAGGTTTGTTAAGATGCCGGTATAAGAAAAAAGTTGGATGTGCTTCTGCGCCTTGTGCAATATTTAAATGAGAATGATAAGTGCTGAAAATATTCAATGCCGCTAATTGCTCCACTACCGTAGAGTGATTGGTTTTACGTTTTAATTTATCCCAAAAAACATTGCTGTTAAAGTCGCCAGCAAGAATTACATTTTTTGATTTTAGTAAACGTTGATAATGGTTAATGGCTTTCCACACCTGGCCAATGTAATTATAATCTTTATCAAATGGATTGTAAGCCCAAATGGCAAAGAGGGTAAAACTAAATGCACCGTTGGTTACTGCAACTGGTAAAATAAATTGTATACCGGGGTTATGAACTTTTAACAGTTTAAGTTTATAATTACTGTAAGAGAAAATACCAATGCCTTTATTTTTATTGGTGCCGTACCATAAAATGCATGTGGGCACCGGAGTATCTTTATTAAATTTTAATTTATCAGGATGCTCACATTCGGGAACGATTACAATATCTGGCTGATGCGTTAAAATAAAACCGGCTTTTTTTCTGTAAGCCATGTTGCAGTTCCAGGTGATAATTTTCAATTATAGTTTTTTTATTTTTTCTAATTGAAGTATTTTTTTCAGCAAAACATAATTAAAGTTCCCCAATGGTATGCCGTTGAAAGGATTGCGACACTTCGTTACCTCAATGTAAACTCCACGATGATGCCATAAAAAACTGAAGCTGGTATCATGTCAATAGCAGATTTCTCCTGCGTCGAAATGACAAAACAAAAAAATTAAATTGTTATCGAAGCAACATTTTCCTCTTTACTCCTCCCCTTCACTTCTTCAAACCGGTTATCGTAATCGTTACGGATGGTGCCCATCCATCTGTCCCACCACAAGAAATATAAACCATAGTTACCTTTAAAATACTGGTGGTGCTGGTTGTGGTTTATGGATGTGTTTATCCATTTGCCCACAACAGATTTACTAAAACCTTTGGGGTAAAGTTCGTAACCAAGGTGTCCGTAAACGTTATATACAATCATAAAGAAAAAGAAAACGAAAGTATGGGTAAGGTGTAAAGGCAAAGTAAAAACAAATATTATTAAAATACCGGCTTCCACAACAGCTTCAAAAGGATGAAAGGCATACGCAGCCCATGGCGTGGGATTGGTGCTTTTGTGATGCACCAAATGTAAATACTTAAATAATTTAGGGTGATGCATGAGGCGGTGTGTCCAGTAAAAATAAGTGTCGTGCATTACGGCCATAATGGGAAAAGCAGCAATGTACCAAACCCATCCGTAAGTATTTATATTGGCGTAACGAAAAGTGTGTTTTGCTACCGGCTCGTAAAAATTAGTGACATAACCAATGAAAGCAAAAATTAAAATAGTTATAATTGAGTAACCAATCTCTCTTGCATAATCTTTTGTTGCAGGAAAAGCAGGTTGTATTTTTTTAAACCGCCATTTATTTTTAAAGATGATATAAAAAAGTATAGTAGCAAAAAGTGCCAGTAAAAAATATCTGATGCCAATGGCTTTAATGATTTTGAAATATATGTCCCAGTTCATAGGTATAAAGTTACAGAATTTTAACTGGGTGAAGCACTCCAAAAGCGTGACGGGTGCATTTAAAAATGTCGCTAATGCATAAGGCCAGGAAGCAAATTTTAACGCAGAGAAAATGAGAAAAGGAGTTATCGCAGAGCTTTTCAGCGTAAACTCTGCCATCTCATTTTCTCTGCGTTGAAAAAAATATTGCGACAATTTGAAATACACCTGTGTAACTCACTCTGTAAAATGTTGATAACCTTACACTAAAAAAGCCCACCTTTCTGGGTGAACTTTTTTGAAACATTTTTTTATTTTACTTTTTTAACCGCTGGTAAAATTCAACACCAATTTCGCCGGTGGTTTCACTTATAGTTTGTTTAAACTCGTCTGTACCTGTCATTTCAATAGCAATATCAAAACTTTTTCCTCTTATGGAGCCATAAGTAGATGCGGTAATGTTTTCGGTAATTTTATTGGCACTGCCCATTGTAAAAGTGCCGTAGCCAATACCGGTGTGTATTTTATTTACAGAATCTTTATACGTATGCCCAAAAATAAAATGGCCGGCATGATAAATTTTATACTGTATTGCTGTATTGGGTATTGTATCTTTTCCTTTAATTGTGTACATTTTTACAGCTTTCCATACTCCATCCAAGGCTGTTGAAGTTGCTGTACCAGCAGTTTCATATTCTTCAGTAAGTTTTATTTTAGAATTATTTCGTGTAATAATTTCGGGTATTATTTGTTTATACCCTTTAGCTGTTTTTTCAATCATCAAAGTAAAATTGGCGGCACTGTCACTGGCCGAAGTATCTGCAGCACTGTAAATAACATTTTCTTTTATCATGCCCGAATCGGAACTGTACCTGCCAATACCAAAACCGGATACAGAATCTGCAGGGTTTACATTGGCATACATCATGTAATCGGGTGTATAAATTTTTAACTGTTTAAGGTTGGCATAAACGGTATCTTTTTTACCATCGTTTATGGTTTGCGAAAGCATAGTATATGCTCCGGACATGTTCATAGCTTCTTTTTGTTCTGTAGTGGCGGCATTGTTGCAGCTGATGATAACAGCAAGCAATGCAATTGCAAAAATTGATTTCATTTGTTGATTGGTTTAAGGTTTAAAATAAATATTTAGTATAACGCAGGCGGGGTTAAAAACTTTTTTCAGAAATGGTGCTGATTAATATCCTGTATATGCAGAGTGCAAGCTGGTACGTAAGGTATATAAAATAAATAAGCAATGCTGATTTATTTTATATTTCGTGAAGGTGACTGTTATGTTGATGAAAAAAAAAATGAAGCAATAATTACAGTGAAAATAAGCAATCAACTTTTTTAGTCATTATAAGCAGTTGGTACTGCATTATAAGTTAATTACAATAAGGGTATCTTTTGATTGTACGTTTATTTCTTTAACCGTGGTGCCGCTGCTGTGTTCTATCTGCAATACATACCTGCCGGGTATTACAATGCCCGACACAAAAAATTCTCCCAAACCATTAGATATGGAGGCAATATCATTAAATTCGTGGCTGCCTTCTTTAATCATAACTGCGGCATCGGCAACCGGCTTGCCCTGTTTATTTTTTAAAATACCTTTTACCGAACCTGTAGTTTGCATGTTATTTTTTTTATCATCCTGAAAAAATACAATAATAAAAAATATTGAAATTAAGGAGAGTAAAATTATTGCTGTTAATTTTACCCTCCTCCATTTGGTTGCTACAAGCCCTGATTTTTCCATAGCTGTATATTGTTAAACACCGGGGTTACAATACGGGTAGCCGAATTACCGGAAAGGTGCCCGTTAGTATGTATGCCTACACAAGTGCGTACATCCCCCACTTTTACCCAAACAGGTGCACCGCTTTGTCCACCCATGGTATCAATATCATACTTAATTACCCTGCTGCTAACCGATTTTGGTTTAAGTGCCATAAACCATTGCTGATCGCCGTTTCTAAAAGTACGTTTATCGCCGGGATAACCGGAAAGATTAAGTACTGAAGACATTAAGTAAGCATCAGTTTTTACACCAAACCCAAAATAACCTGTTCTGTCGCCGGGGCGGTAGCTTGCTGGTAAAATAATTGCACCATAATCAAAATCACGATTTTTACTGGTAGTCCACCCTGTTACACTTCTTAAATTTGCGCTAACTCCCGAGCCAAAAGGTTTAGCAGCATCATTACAGCCGGGTATTACTTCTATACTTTTTGCCCAGCCGCCATGATCATGCATAAAAACACAATGCCCTGCAGTAATTACTGTACGTGGTGCTACCAGCCATCCGGTACCAATCCACTGCGAATTATCTTTTGCTGTAATTCTTAATGAGCAAATGGCACGCCATGGATAAACAGTGGTGTTAAAAATTCTCACCCTGTTGTCTGCCCCAATTATTACTTCCTGTGCCTCTGATCGCATTTGAGGTATCAGTTCAGGATAACTGGCATAAAAAGCATCAAGTAATTCAGTGTCTGCTTCTGGCATCGTAAACCCAGTTTCTTCCATACTGGTTTCGCCTTCTGCAGATTCTGTTTCTAATTTGCTGAACACTTCTTTGTCTCCTTCGCCGGGCCTTAGTATGCTTACGCCCTCTACATCTTCTACCTCCGTTTCGGAAAGTTCGGGATAAGCAGAAGTTTCTTTCATAAAGTTTTGTGCAAAAGAAGGATTGGTTTGTCCGTAAGATGGATTTTCAGTTAACGTTTCAACATGGGAATGCCCATTGCCGTTTCTTTCAGAAATGCTTTTTGATTTCATAAAATAAAATTTAATGATAAAAAAAAATTGTTACAAACTAATGGTTGTAATACTGAAACGGAAACAAAAAATAGTATGCAAGGCAAAAGACTGCCTGCACAAAAGTTAGATTTTACTTTGGAGTTTTATTATAAATTGTTTGCTGGTATAAATTCTTACTATAGCAATTAACCATGGTTAAAACCCGGCGCAATTTAATTAACTGCAATAAAAATAAAAGTGAGGTACCTAAAAATAATGCAGCTAATAATGGCATTTAAATCCCTGCTGTTAAACTGTTTCAGTTATTTTAGGAGGAAAACTGAATTATCAATAATGCTATAATCTTTGTACTTTTTTGAAACCATCTATTAAAACAATCATTAATCTAAAAGTAAAATATATAATATACAAATGCAAACTTATTTGCAAATATTTTTTTGCACATTTTTTGCATCGCAAAAATTTTTCAGTTTTTCAAAGAAAAAAGAGAAAGTATAAATGAATGGATCAATTTATCGTGTTTTTTTCTGTGCCATCTAAATGCCTGTTTATTAATAACAACCATAAAAGCGCTTGACAAAAAAATAAATTAGCCGTAACTTTAGTTTGTTGTTTTCTACCTCAAAAATTTTGTTGTATGAGTTTGATGCATCAAACGAACGACTGGGGCAGCAGGCACCATCCTAAATGGCTGGTGGTTTTAAGGGTGGTACTGGGCTTATGCCTGTTTATTAAAGGCATTGGGTTTATACAAAATAATGTTTTGCTTTCGGGTTTTATTGCACAAACATCTTTTATTAAAAATGCAGCATGGTTAAATTCTTTTATTCCCTGGCTTCACTTATTAGGTGGCAGCATGATTCTGGCGGGGCTTTTTACACGTTTTTGGTCTCTGGTACAAATACCCGTTCTTACCGGAGCTGTATTTTTTATTAATGCTAAAAAAGGTTTTTTTGCAGGAGAATCTGATTTACTGTTTTCAATTATTATTTTAATACTGCTCATCTTCTTTTTTATAGAAGGTGGCGGGCCAATATCACTGGATAATTATTTTCGAAAATCTGCAAGCAATAAATAACCGAATGTAATTAACTTATGCTTTTGCTTTTTTTGCTTTTATTAATTTAAAATAAGTTACCACAAAGCGGTCGCCAACTATTTCTCCCTGCACTTCTGCTTTACTTACTGCATTACAAAATCCCTGCTTTGCATGTGCATCGCCATGATCATCTATTTTTGTACCATCCACAAAATACGATTTGCCATTTATGCGTACGGCCAAATCGCAGCTTTTGCCGGGCAATCCTAATTTACATTCGCCGCAGGCAACATCAACAATTTGTATTTTTTTGGCAGGATCGGGTATTGCAGTGCTGTCGGATTTGTTTTGGCTGAAACCTAAAAACGTTGTAAAACTAAAAATTATTGAAAGCAATAAAAGTTTCATAAAATGATTTTATTTTTTGTGAGATATAAAATTTCTAAAAACTAAAAATACATTTAAACAGGGGTAAATAAATTTTGCACGTTAAAGATAACAATTGTTTAAATAAATATCTTCTATTAACCATCACATCAATTAAGCAGCAATTTTTTATTTCACATACTTCTTAAAAAAATCCATACTTCTTTGCCATGCTAATTTCGCTGCAGCTTCGTTATATCGTGTTGGCGCTGTATCATTATGAAAAGCATGGTTAACGCCTTCGTACATGTACAACTCGTAAGTGATATTATTTTTTTTCAACGCTTCTTCGTATGCTGCACTGCCGGCATTAACCCTTTCATCTAACCCACCATAATGTAATTGCACAGCAGCTTTAATATTTTTCACATCTTCTGCTGCAGGCTGGCGGCCATAAAAAGCCACAGCAGCTTTTAATGCAGGTAATTTTACAGCCAAACTGTTTGCCATTGCACCGCCCCAGCAAAAACCAACACAACCTGCATTGCCATTGTAATCTTTACGGGTGGCTAAATAATCAAAAGCATTTATAAAATTTTGCAAATTATTTTCTGCCTTTAATTCCTGAAATTTTTGGCGGGCTTCATCTTCATTGGCCGCAGCAACACCAATTGCTGATAAAGCATTAGGCGCTATTGCCAAAAAACCTGCCGCTGCTGCACGGCGTGCCACATCTTCTATATGTGCATTTAATCCACGGTTTTCGTGAATTACAATTACAGCCGGATATTTTTTATCCTCTTTAGGTCTTGCAACATAGGCTTCCATATTGCCGGGCACACCGGGGTAACTTATTTTTTCGGTAAACAAATCATCGGCGCTGGTAATTTTCATGTTGGCTGCATTTACTTCTATTAAAGGAAGTACCGACATAGCAGCAGTAACACTGCCGGTTATTAATACAAGGCGGCGTATAAATTCGCTCCTGGTTAATGGCAGATGTGTGTAATCGTCGTAAAGGTTTATAATTTTTTGATCCATGGTAATTTTTTTCCTGAAATTAAAACAATTAGTTTATATGATATAGCACTTTTTACAAAAGAATAACAACTTGCCAAAAAGAAAGTGAGTACAATTTTAGGAAATGCGGCTAAAGTGAGTAAAATTTTCCACAGCCTTCCTGTAATTCTGCTTAAATAATAATTGGATTGATATTTGAAAAATACTTTCATTATTAATCAAAATTAAATAAGATGAAAAAAATACTTGCCCTTCTTATTGTTGCATTAAGTGTTGCATTTACAGCAAATGCACAGGAAAAAGAAAAAGTTGAAGTTAAAAAAACTACTACTGTAGCCCAAAAAGTAAAAAACCCCTTTACTAAAAATAAAAAGTATAAAGGTTATAAAGTAAAACATAAACATCCTTACGGCCGCAAGCATGTAAAAAAAGTAAATACACAAACAGGAGAAGTAAAAATAAAAACTGATAACTAAACGAGCTGTATTTTAATACTTTCTTAATAATAATTATAGCTCAACAGTAGCTGTTTATTATTTTAAAAGAAAAGTTTTTCTTACACATCTATCTATAAATACGGTAAACTTTGCTGTAATGATAAAGCAAACTGCTTTTTTGTGATAGCAAAGTTTTTTTAGATTTAAAAAATAAAATATTTTTACATGACAGCTAAAACAAGTCCAATTAAAAAATAAGAAGAAGTACAGCGAAACCCCGATCCGCATATTGATCAGGATTTTCCCGGTTTCCCTCATCTGCCTTCAACTAAAAAAAGTATTACCCCAAAAACAGTTACAGAAAAAAAAGCAGCAGGTGCCGGCAATAAAAAAAGCTCAAAAAAAAACTTATGGAAGTTAATTTTGAGCTGATTGCTATATGCTAAACTGGTCAATTTTTGGCTGATTAAAAATTATTTTTTACCTGTTGCAGCCCAAAAAATCCCTGCATACAAATGATTTAAAAATGCATCGTTGCTATATACAGAAGGTAAATGACCAAGTGCTGTATAAAATGATCTTCCGCCATCAAAATTATGGCACCAGGCAACAGGATGTAATTTTCCCATACCAGTTGCTTTCTTTTCGCCCCATTGTACTTTTGGCTCGTAAGAATTTTCATCTACAGCAAGTATATAATTAAGGCCGGTAATTTTTTCCGGACCAAATTCATACCACTCATCTGTCCATAATTTATTGTTTGCAAAACCCTGCATGCCCGGAAATTTATCGTCAACAATATTTAATGTTGCTGTTTGAATAACGGGATGAATTTTAAACATTCTTCCTACCAGTTTATTATACCATTCCCAATCGTACTCTGTATCCGATGCACTGTGTATGCCCACATAGCCTTTGCCAGATTGTATAAAACGTTCCATTACTTTTTGCTGGGCACTGTCAAAAACATCACCGGTGGTATTTAAAAAAATCACTACCTGAAATTGTTCCAGGTATTTATCAGTAACTCCGTTGGGGTTTTCAAGCAGCACCACATCAAAATAATTTTTTACGCCTAATTGCTGAATTGCTAAAACGCCATAATGCAAAGATTCGTGGTGCCAGCCTTTAGTGGTAGTAACTAATAAGGCTTTAAATTGTTTTTGCTGTGCGGCAGCAGTATTACAAAAACCGCATAATACTAATAAAAAAATAACACCCATTTTTATTGCTTTCATAAAAATATTTTTTGTTTTTTTAAGGTAATGAAGATAATTGAATATTTACTAACTCCGCTTTTTGGATCCATACAATTTTAAGATTACTCATTACAAGGCTGCATTTTTGCAGAAACTACAGCGTAATTTTTTGTGGGTGACTCACCCTTTGGGGGTGAGTCACCCACAAAAAATTATAACAAATGATGTGTACCTTTACACAGCAAGTAAGAAAATTTATACCGATGGAATTTATAGATTATTATAAGATATTAGGAATTGATAAAAATGCTTCGGCAGATGACGTAAAAAAAGCTTACCGAAAGTTAGCCCGTAAAATGCATCCCGACTTAAACCCAAATGATAAGGAAGCTCATCAAAAATTTCAGCAAATTAATGAAGCTAATGAAGTGCTGAGCGATGAAGTAAAAAGAAAAAAATACGACCAATATGGAAAAGACTGGCAGCATGCCGACCAGTTTGAACAGCAACGTCAACAGCAAAGCAGGTCAAGGTACAGCGGTGCACAATTTGAAGGAGATGATGACAGTGATTTTTCCAGTTTTTTTGAATCAATGTTTGGCAGTTCGGAACGCCGCAATAAAACAAAATTCAGGGGACAGGATTATAATGCAGAATTAAAATTAAATTTAACAGATGCACTTACTACTCACCAGCAAACCCTTACTGTTAATGGAAAAAATATTCGTATTACCATACCTGCCGGTATAGAAAACGGGCAGATAATAAAATTAAAAGGTTATGGTGCACCGGGAGTAAATGGCGGCCCGGCAGGAGATTTGTATATTACTTTTGTAATTGCACCGCATCCCCGTTTTAAAAGATCGGGCAACGATTTATATACCACCGTATCAATAGATTTGTACACTGCTTTGCTTGGTGGAGAAAATACTATTGATACACTGGATGGAAAAGTAAAACTGAAAGTAAACCCCGAAACACAAAGCGGAACCAAAATAAGATTGAAAGGAAAAGGTTTTCCGGTATATAAAAAAGAAGGTGAAAACGGCGACCTGTATGTTACCTACGAAGTAAAATTACCCACCAATCTTACCGAAAAACAAAAAACATTATTCGCTGAATTGAGTAAACTTAAATAAAAACTTTTGTATGCAAACAGAAGATATGATACCAGCTGATGAATTTTGTATTAACCACAATATAGAAATTGATTTTATAAACTCATTAAACAACAGCGGCCTTATTGAAATGACAGTTGTGGAAGAGAAAAGTTTTGTACCGGCAAACCAGTTACATCATTTAGAAAAGATGGTACGATTGTATTACGAAATGGATATTAATGTAGAAGGTATTGAAACCATTACCTATTTATTGCAGCGCATGAATACTATGCAGCAAAAGATTGTACAGCTC
The DNA here is from genome assembly GCA_963741535.1 of uncultured Chitinophagaceae bacterium. Classification (GTDB taxonomy): domain Bacteria; phylum Bacteroidota; class Bacteroidia; order Chitinophagales; family Chitinophagaceae; genus Ferruginibacter. The sequence continues at coordinate 178,456 of CAVUIP010000016.1, read as the reverse complement.
AGTAACCGGCTGGCACTGCATGAAGATGAATAAAAAATAATTTTTAATCAACATAAAAAAAATATTATGGAACATAAAAAAAACTTTGAAGACTTAAATGCTGCCACACTGGCCAAACTGGAAGAATATATGAAAACAAAAACTGAAGCCGGTGCCGAACATCACGAAAAAATAACTACTGCAAAAGAAAAATGGCAGGCAGCATGGAATGAATTTTTAGAAACTTTACTGGTGCTGGAAAAGCTGGAGATTTAGGGAGTGCTGTTATTGTTTAAAGTATTTTCTTTTATTAAAATACTTTACCAACTCAATAATTAAAACGCACACTATTGTTATTACAATAACTGCAGCCATAGCATAAAATGTAAGGGCAGCAGTTTTAAAAATAGTTTGTAAAAATGGTACATAAATAATTAACAACTGCAGTATTACCGTAAGTACAATTGCTCCCCAAATGTTTTTATTGGCAAATATGCCCAACGAAAAAATGCTGTTGTAAACAGAACGTACAGAAAGCGCATTACCCAACTGCACAAAACATAAGGTTGTAAAAACCATTGTTTGCTGCGTTTTTACATCATACCCCTGCAGCACTGCCCACCATTGTATTAATATAGAAGCAATAGCCAAAATTGTTCCTGTAATTAAAATTCTTGCAATTAATCCACCGGCAAATAAATTTTCTTTTGGCTGACGTGGCGGTACCTGCATTATATTTTTTTCGGCAGGCTCTGCTACAAGTGCCAAACCGGGCAAACCATCTGTTACCAAATTTATCCAGAGAATATGTATGGGCAATAACGGTATGGCAAAGCCGAGTAATGGTGCAAAAAAAATAGTTAGTATTTCGCCGAGGTTGCAGGAAAGTACATACAAAATAAATTTCCGGATGTTCTCATAAATTCTTCTGCCCTCTCTTATGGCTTTTACAATGGTGGCAAAATTATCATCCAGCAAAATCATATCGGCTGCTTCTTTAGATACATCCGTACCTGTTATGCCCATTGCAATACCAATATCAGATTGTTTTAATGATGGCGCATCGTTTACTCCATCACCTGTCATGGCTACAAATTGGCCATTTAGCTGTAAGGCTTTTACAATATTTAATTTTTGCTCCGGCGAAACCCTTGCATAAATTGTGGTAGTGGCAACAGTATTTTTAAATTCTTCTGGTGTCATTTTTTCAAGATCGGCCCCAGTCTTTACGCCTTCGTGCCCTTTTTCTATCATACCCAACCGTTCTGCAATGGCAGTTGCAGTTAATGGCTGATCGCCTGTTATCATCACCGATTTTATGCCTGCCGTTTTGCATTGTTTTATAGCTTCAATCACTTCTTCTCTCGGGGGATCTATCATTGCAGCCATACCTAAAAAATCAAGATCATTTTCTTCATCCGTTTTTATTATACCAGGATTTTGATCAAAAATTTTATAGCCAAAAAATAAAACCCTTAAACCTTCGGCAGCCCACTCCCTGTTTTTATCTAACCATCCTGCAATTTGATTGGTGTATTTTTTATCAAGTACTTCCGTCATTTTTTTAGGGGCGCCTTTTACAAATAAAATCCATTTATCTCCATGCTGATGTAAAGTACTCATCCGCATTCTTTCGGAGTCGAAAGGCAATTTTTCCAAAAGCGGAAAAGCACTATCCGATCCTTCTTTCGTATGTCCCTTTTCTATTGCATGATCTACCAACGCAGTTTCGGTAGAATCTCCCAACAAACCGTCTTCTGAAAATTTTACTTCGTTATTCAATATCATCGCATGTTTCAATAAATCTTCTTTATCAGGAGCCGACTGCATTTTTTCCACTGTCATTACATTTTGCGTAAGCGTACCGGTTTTGTCGCTGCATATATATGTAACAGAACCCAACGTTTCTACAGCAGGTAACTTTCTCATCAATGCATTTTGTTTTACCATTCGCTTTGCACCTGATGCCAACGCAATGGTAATTACTGCCGGCAAAGCTTCGGGCAAAGCCGCAACAGCCAGTGATAATGCAGTAAGAAACATTGCAAAAACAGGCTGCTGCTGTAATAACCCAATACAAAAAACTATCGCACAAATAACCAAAACTATTACAGAAAGCTGTTTACTAAAAACAGCCAGTCTTTTTTGCAATGGTGTTTTTTGGGCAACAACTTCCATCAAACCTGCAATTTTTCCTATCTCTGTTTTCATGCCTGTAGCTGTTACTACCGCTTTTGCAGAACCATTGCTTACAATAGTTCCTTTAAAAATCATATTGAGCTGATCGCCTGGTACAAGATTTTCTTCATTGATTATTGCAGTTTTCTTTTCAACTGTATGGCTTTCTCCGGTAAGTGATGCCTCATCAGTTTTAAAAGAATGTACTTCAGTTAACCTTGCATCTGCAGGAACAATGTCACCGGCTTCCAGTAAAATAATATCACCGGGCACTAATTCCTTTGCTTCTATTTTTAAAGGTTTGTTATTGCGTAATACCAATGCAAACTGAGCCGACATTTTCTGCAGCATCCTTACCGATTGTTCGGCATTGTATTCCTGCGAAAAACCCATCCAGGCATTGCCAATAATGATGGCCAAAATTACATACGCATCGGTATGCTCCCCCACCACAAATGAAATAACAGCAGCAATAATTAAAATTATAATCATTACATCTGTAAACTGCGAAAGAAGGATTTGAAATTTACTTTTCTGTTTGGCTTCCTGCAGTGTATTAGCTCCAAATTGTTGTTGCAATGCAGCAATTGCATCGTTGCTTAAACCATTGGCAGAAGTATTGAGTTGCTTAAAAATTTCCTCAAAGCTATTTTTATAAAATGACAGCATGGGTTAAAATTATACAACGAAGTTAAATTTAATAAAATTTAAACAGGGCAAAAATAAAACTGCATCAACACAAACCATGTATTGATGCAGCAATATTTTTAACAACCCCATTTAATAAATTGCAGCTACTTTTTAACAGTGTACGTTGCCCAGCAAAAAATAAACTATAACAAATACAGCAATTGTTCCAAGGCACCCGCCTCCCCATTTCCATCCTGCATATCCGGCAATTAAAGTTTTAAAAAAATTATTCATGTTTGTTTGTTTTATGTTTAATTAAGAAAAGCTGTTGCAGCCTTAAATCTTAGGGTAACCGTACTCAAAGTTTTATAAAATATATTTTACTCCAAATCTATTTTAAAAAGTTATAACTCCTGTGTGCAGCCGTTGGAAATATTTGATGTATTGCACTTTTAATTTTTTCGGTAAAAGTAACATTGGGAAAAATTTTATTTTCATAATACTCGGCCTGCATAATTTTCATTTTCACCAGTACCATTCTTGTTGCTGCATCAATTGAAATTAAACCATCATCCTCATTTTCAACAATTGTTGCAACACCGCTTAACTGCAAACGGCAGCCACTTCCTTTTTTATAATAATTAAGATAACCATAAAAACTACGGTCAATATTATCGGCATAATTACCATTACATGAGGTAAAAAACCAAACAGTACCATCGTTATCAACCCTAAATGTTTGAATGATATTGTTAGGTAGTTTCAGTTCAGCATCTATTTCAGTTCTGAACATAGCCATCTTAATTTCTTTAATTTTTTTCTTTAAAAATTGAAAATTTGTATTGTGATTAATTTGCTGCATAAATAGGATTTTTAGTAGTTGTACTGATAAAATTTCAAAAGTTGTACCATTGATACAGATACGGTAAACATGAGTTGTATGGATTGTGTGAGGAACAAATTCCACAAATTGAGAAGAAATAAGGGACAATGTAGAGTAATTAAATCAAACATGCATGCTGCGGTAACGGCACAATAATTTCATTATACAGGAAGCTGGCGAAAAACAAATTAGCCAAAAGCTTAAATGACCTCTTAACTAAATAAATAATTTTGAAGACAGTATAAATAAATGCCTTAAAAAAAGCAATAGTTGCCATTTCAGAAAATATTCATCCCTATTATTTCACCAGTAAGTAATTTTAATACATCTTTATTAAAAAATAACATTACCGCATAACTAACCAGTGGAAAATAGTTTACTGCAACTTTTTAAAGAATATCCTCACCTGGCTTTTGTAATAAGCATTTGTATAAGTATAATTATTGCAGTGTTAGGCATTATACCCAGCGTATTTATTACTGGAGCCAATATTTTATTTTTTGGATTCTGGAATGGTACACTCATTTCATTTTTAGGAGAGGCCATTGGTGCCGCTATTGCTTTTATCTTGTACCGTAAAGGTTTTAAAAAAGTAACTGCAAATAAACTTCAACAATACCCAAAGGTAAAAAGATTGATTGGTGCCGAAAATAAGGAAGCATTTTATCTTATATTTTCTTTACGGCTAATACCATTTGTTCCCTCGGGATTAATAACATTTGCTGCGGCAGTTGGTAAAGTATCGTTTATTGTTTTTTGTATTGCCAGTTCGTTAGGTAAATTACCAGCGTTGCTTATGGAAGCATACGCAGTTTACGAGGTTACCAGTTTTGGGTGGCAGGGAAAATTGCTTTTAGCTCTATTAGCAATGGGGTTATTATTTTGGGTGATAAAGAAAAAAAAATAATTCAACTGCAAAACTTCACTCAATACCCTCTACTAAATAATTGTTACCGTTTATTGCTGCTGTATCACCTGCTCTTAAGCCCATCAATTTTATTCCTAACGGCGATTGAGCAGACAATGCAATACATGCACACTCTCAATTACTCCTTTACCCAAAGCAATGCTTAAAAATAAATACCCCCGGTTAGTTTTAATAAGGCTGCCATGTACAATTATTTTTGCAGTAATTGATGGGTTTATTTTTTCCAGCGCTTCTTTTTGTGCAATCACCTCTTTCATTTGCCCTCTTGTATTGGCCTGCTCAATCTGCAGCATTGCTAAAGCAGTTTCATGCTTATCGCCTGCGGTACTTTTAGTTTCATTGCTGCCGCTTTCTTTTAAATCGTCCAGTACTTTTTGCAGTTGCTGTACTTTATAATTTATCTGTTGCAGAAAATGGCTGTATATTTTTTGCTTAAATGTCATAAATAATTCAGCAACAAAAATAATCTTCTCAAACTAAATTTCGTTACAAAAAAAATATTATCAGTAATAAAAAAGCAATAGAACCTTTGGCGGAAAAATCATTGTATATTACAGTTACAACCTTTAACTTTTATGAGGAATTTATACCTCTTTTGCATTATTTTTACACTTAATCACTAATAATTATTTTATGCAACAAAAATTCTCTTTCTCGTTACTAATAATTACTTTACTATTTTTTGGCTGTAACAGCACCAACTCTTCTGAAAAAAAAGTGGATGACAAAAAAGTAACGGATACTGTTGCTGCAACTGCAACCGAAAAAAAACTGCCCAATGCACATTACAAACCTGCTTTTGAAGGACAAACAAGAATTAAAGCAGTTACTACAACTACTGCATACCAGGTAGAAAAAATTGCAGAAAAAATGGGAAGGCCCTGGGCAATTATTGCTTTGCCCGATGGGAAATTACTGATAACTGAAAAATCGGGTTTTATGGAAATACACAATGCTGATGGGGCATTGGTAAAAAAAATAACAGGATTTCCTAAAGTGGATGACAATGGCCAGGGTGGATTATTAGATGTAGCATTAGATCCTGAATTTGCAACAAACAAAACTATTTACTGGTCATTCTCCGAAAAATATGGCAAAGGCAACCTAACGGCTGTGGCTAAAGGCCAATTGAATGAAAATGATTCTGTGATTAAAAATCCAAAAGTGATTTTTAGAGCCACTCCCGAATTGAACAGTGAATATCATTTTGGAAGCCGCCTGTTATTTGATAAAGATGGATATCTTTTTGTAAGCAGCGGCGAAAGATCGGTATTGGAAGGAAGAAAACAATCGCAATGGCTAAACAGTGGCATGGGTAAAATATTTAGAATTACTAAAGATGGTAAGGCTGCCCCCGGCAATCCTTTTGCAGGTGATAAAAATGCTAAAGCAGAAATTTATTCTTATGGGCACCGCAATCCGCAAAGTTTAGATTTTAATCCTGTAACAGGGGATTTGTGGGAAGCTGAATTTGGGCCACAGGGTGGCGATGAACTGAATATTATTAAGCCAGGCAAAAATTATGGCTGGCCAATAATTACTTATGGGTTAGAATATAATGGCAGTAAAATTGGCGACGCTATACAGCAAAAAGAAGGAATGGAGCAGCCTGTATATTTTTGGGATCCTGTACTTTCTCCGGGTGGTATGGTTTTTTATACCGGCGATGCAATCCCCGAATGGAAAAACAATCTTTTTATTTGTGGCCTCAGCAGCACACGTATTGTAAGATTAATAATTGAAAATAATAAAGTAGTGGGTGAAGAAGCATTGCTCACCGACCAAAAAGAAAGAATACGTGATATTACACAATACAACGGAGTACTGTATGCTGTCAGCGACTTTGGTATTTTATTCAGGATAAGTAAAAAATAAAATGAAATAATTTAGCTTTTATAAAAAACATCCCTTCATAAATAATTTATGAAGGGATGTTTTTTTATTGAAGAATTAAATTTTTAAAATAATTTCAAGAAATTTATTACACCAAAAATCAATCAATTAAATTTAACCACTTCAAAATCGCTGCCATGCACCTGCCCTAATTTTCGCAGGTCATCGTTATTCCATCTATCATCAGGTGCACCAGTTATGTACAAATTGCTGCCAATATCAGCAAGTATTAATCCATATTTTTTCATAGCCCGTAAAATAATTTGATTGGTAGCAGAATATGTACTGATATCAAAACTTGCTTTCAATCTTATTCTTGCACCAAAAGGCAAACTGTATTGCCCGCCGGTGCTGTTTACTTTATGGCGTGCCGGAAAAATATAGGCAGGCTTTACATTGCTGCTGGTTAATGTAAATCTTATTGGATGATCGATTTCGCCTTTTACAATTTCATCATAACGCACCAGCCCTGGAAAAATGGGTAAGCCTGCAGCATCAGCAGATGTCCATGTTTCGGGCCGCAGTTGGTTGGAGTTAAGATTAAAAATTGCACCAGAAGATGCATCCCAATGATTGCCATTAACTCTTGCATAAAAAAGTTCGTACAGTATTTTATTTTCTATATCCACTGCAATAACGTGTGCATCGCCGCTGCCATTTCCTTCAATGGGTGCTGATAACGGCATGGGATAAGGGCCGGCATCACTTTCATCGCCATAGTCGGTAAAGTTTATGGGTATTTTTGGCTGGTTGCCACATACAACAATATACGGAATACCAATTGGTGCACCCTGCCATAAGCCACTACCAAAATCGGCTTTAATTGCAGGAGCTGAAATGCCGGCAATGATTTGTGTATTGTAAGAATCAATGGGTGAAGCAGAAATATCTTTATTCCATGGGTTATCTGCAGGAAATATTTGTATGTTTTCTGCGGCGGCTTTTGTAGCAGTACATGCAGTGCTGCCTCCTCCGCCTCCATCCGGTGGTGTGACTATTTTTTCATCAATTTTATTTTTGCTGCATGATGCAAATAATAAAATACCTGTAATTAAAAAAGAAAAGAAAACGGCTGAGCGTAATATATTTTTCATTAGGATTGAATTTAAACACCTGCACAGTCACAAAAATTACGCCAATGAGGAAGATATAAATGATAATTACTGTAAAAAGTATTTTTACTAAGTAAAGAAGCTTTACTTACAAGTTTATTCCCAGCCTTATATCAAAAAAATCTGCATTATCGCTGTTGGCTTTTAAGTTAGCACCAATGGAAAAACGATTGTTGATATTATAATCCAACCCCCAGCGGTGATAAAAATTAGGAAGAAAATATATTTTATTATAAAACGCAAAACCAATTTGCTGGCTAAAGTGTATTTTACCTAAAAGAAATACATGCCCGCCATGTATGCCTGCTACAACACCGGATGCAACTTTTTTTACATTGTCATCCTGTTTAAAATTACTATAGTAAATTTCGGTACCGGCAGTTACAGCACTTACTCCGCCAATCTGTTTTGTAATTTTTGCAAATGCCCCTAAAGCATATTTTCTTTGCGCCATCCATTTTTCAAAATAGCCCTGGTAAGGCACATAAAAAATACCTGCCTGCACCGTTGCTTTTTTATCTTTCCAAAATTTATTATGTACCCGTTTGTATTTTGGTAAAGTATTATTGCCGGGATAATAATGCATGCTTAATGCAGCTGTTACCCAGTTAATACCTTTATTGGGTTGTTGTATATTACCATTTGAAATATGGTGAAAATTAGTTTGTAAACCGGCACTTAAATGTTTTGACAGTTGAAAATTTAAACTGGTACCTAAATGCATATACGGGTTTATGTGCAAAGCATAATTATTGTTTGCCGGATTTTTTTCTGCATCATTTGGATTACTTAAATATGCAACACCAACCGATGCCCTTACACCAAATTGTATACTTTTTAAAATTCGGTATTGCGGCTCAATAAAACGTGAGGCTATAACGGCATGGCCTAACAGCGGCAAATCGTAATTAAAATAACTTAAGGCCAACCCTGTTTTTACATAAGCACTGCTGGTATTAAAAGAAGCAAAATTAGTTTGTTGCTTTGCCCATTCCAACTCAAAACCAAATGGGTTGGCATCTGCGATATTTTTTACAGATTGCGTGTGAACCACCGTTTGCCCGGTGTATAATTTTAACCCAAAATTTATTTGTGAAGAATCGCTCTGTGCAAATGCAGACGAACAGGTACAAATCAGTAAAATTAAGATTATAAAACGCATCATTATAAATTGTTACGGATAGATACGTTCATTTAGTGTTATCAGATTTAATATAAAAAGAAATTAGAAAAACAGCAATATTTTGTCAACACTGTTTAATTGCCTGTAAGCAGTTTGATTATTTGAGTTATATCATCAGCAATAAAAGATGACTTATTTTATCGTTGCAGTTAAAAAATATTATAGGTAACCCCATTTATTTTTTGAATAGTTGCACCCGATTTCATTGCACCCTGGTATTCTTTACGGTCGAATTCGTTATACCAGCTATAGATTGATGTTCCGATACTTTTTATTTTTCCTTTATTAAGTTTATCATCAAAAACAGCATAATAAGTAAGCGAAGTATTACCAATTGATTTTAATTTGCCCCTGAAATATTCGTTATCGTAAGAAGCATAATAACCAATAGAAAGATAGCCAGCTGATTTTAATTTGCCTTTAAAACTTTCATTATCATAATCCATATAGTAATCTAATGCAACTGCACCAATTGTTTTCACTTTTCCTCTTTGTGCCACGGGCATTGATGAGGTGAAATAAGAAATGTTGCAGGAGCCAATACTTTTTACTTTACCCCTCATTGCTTCATCAGCATCCTGGCTGTAATAGTCAACTCTTCCCATATAAGGATCAAGTTTTCCCTGGTAATAACCACTTCGCCCCTGTTGCATTTCTACTCCCCATTCCAATATCCTTCCATCTGGTGTTACTCTAATTACAGCTTGCTGGTCTGTAAGAAAACTAAATGAGGAAAGTGATGTTGCACCTGATAAAGTAACATGGCTTAAGGATTGCGAAAACCCCATAGTTGCAAAAAGAAAAAACAGTAACAGTAAATAATTTTTTTTCATAACACTGAATTAGGGTGTGAAATTATAAAATTTTTGGTATCCAGCAGGTATAACAAAAAAGATGCAGCGTTTACTGTATAAATAAAATTCACCGGGTGACTCACCCGGTGAATTTTAAGCAGTCAACTATTTAAATACAACCCAATTAAACTGCTATTATTTTACGCAGCTCACACCAATGTTCTTTTGTAATAGTATAAATATAATCCAGCTTGGCAATTTCGCCATAATAAGCTGTTTCGGCTTCACCGGTTTTTATTGCCCCCAGTCTTTCTAAAGAAATTTGAGAACGCTTATTAACTGCACCGATATAAAATGTAACAGCATTAACAAACTGAAATATATGATCGAGCATTAATTTTTTAAGTGCGTAATTATGTCCCTTACCCCAGTGGCTGCGTACAAAAAAAGTGTACCCAATAGAAACTGCATTTTTTTCTGCATCATAATCACTATACCTGCTGCTCCCTATAACTTCATTTGTTTTAGCATCTCTTACTAAAAAAGCACCGCCTGATTCTATAGCGCCTTTAAAATAATTTTCAAACTCGTGGCGCTGATACCGGTTTTTATTAGGGTGCTGCTGCCATATTAAAGGATCGGAAGCGGCACTGTATAAAATTCCAAGATCAGTTAGTTCAAGTGGTATAGCTGTTACTAACATCATTTTTAAGTAAAGGTTGAAAATCAATGCAGCTAGACATCATAATTATTAAAAATTCAGTAATTAAAATACAAAGTTACTGCTGAGGGCAATATCATCTTACTTTTTCCTCTACCCAAAAAAAGTTGATATTAAAAAATAATAAATGGCCTACATTCGTAGCATAGGTTACATCATTTTAAATAAACCGGTATGACTGCATTAAAAAAAAGAAAAAATTACATTAGCTGGGATGAATATTTTATGGGAGTTGCATTGCTGAGTGCACAACGCAGCAAAGACCCCAACACACAGGTTGGCGCATGTATTGTAAATGATAAAAATAAAATTGTTGGAGCAGGTTACAACGGCCTTCCATTAGGCTGCGATGATAATGAATTTCCGTGGGATAAACAGGGCGATTTTCTGCAAACAAAATATCCATATATCTGCCATGCAGAATTAAATGCCATTTTAAATAATATTGGTATGGATTTAAAAGGCTGTAAAATTTACACCGCTCTTTTTCCGTGCAACGAATGTGCAAAAGCCATTATACAATCCGGCATAAGTGAAGTAATTTACCTCTCCGATAAATATGCAGGTACCGATACTGCCAAAGCATCCCGGCTAATGCTGGATAAAGCAGGTGTTGCCTGCCGTAAGGTAATTGCCACTGTAAATAATTTGATATTATCATTTAATGAAGCTGATGTGTAATTGCAACGTATCGTCTTAATAAAAAAAAGCATTTGTGAATTACAGTCAGTAAGGGGAAATGGAAAATAATTTTGGGATATTTACGTTTATAGCTTGTACCAGTCCGATATCACATGAAAAAATATTGCCTTTTTCTTTTATTATTTGCGTCCGCAACACTTACCGCACAAAAACGGGTTGACCTCGATCGTTTTAATTTTAAAGTGCAATTTCGTTCTCTGCCTAATATAAAATTAGACAGCAACTACCGTACTTACAATGTATTGGTAAGCAGTACTAAAATGATGAAGCCATTTATGCAGGAAACAGATCCTGCAAATACTGTTTTACTGGAAGGCTGGCGAAAACTGGAGCAGGATGGACATCTTAATATACAGGTAAAACTGGAAGATCTTCTTCCTGAAACAGTTTCGATAAAAGAAAGAGCAATAACTACTAAAGATAGAAATGGTATTGTAACCGGTACAAAAATTGTTTATTACCAGCAGGTGGTATACACATTTGCGGCAACAGCACAAATAACTGATTACAAAGGAATACATGTAAAGGATGAAGAACTTGCCAGCCGCAGCTACAAGCAGGTATATAACAGTCCTGAATTTGCACTTCGTCCGTTAGCCGAGGGATATTTTGTACTCAATTCATTAAGTATTACAAAAGAACTTTTTAGAAAATGCGTAAACAGGGCAATGCATTATTTAAGTGAAAGAGTTACTGATAATTTTGGCTATGCAGCAATAACCACTAATGATTTTATGTGGATAATTGGCAGCAGAAAACATCCTGAATATGATGATGACAGAAAAGCTTTTCAACTGATGAGTGATGTGCTGTTTAGTATGAATGCGGATAAATCAATTGATGGCGCACGTGAAAAATTAAAACCGGTTATTGATTATTTTGAAAGTATTAAAGCAACTTACAGTGGTTCTAAAAAACATGATCGTAAAATAAGGTATGCCAGTTATTTTAACCTGGCCGTTTTATATTATTACTTAGATGATCCTGAGCAAATGATGCAGCAAGCCAACGGGCTTATACTTAATGATTTTCATACTGCTGTGGGTAAATCATTTCAGGAAACAGCATTGCGGTTAAAAAACCAGTTTCAACAATCAAATATTTATACCCGGCATTTTAATATTGATCCTTCGCAATTTACAGGGCCTAACGAAAAGCCGGATACTGTAACCAACGATTACTGATAATATTTATAACCCCCAACAATATAATGGCAGCATCAAAAAATTGGTGCTGCCATTTGCTTTATAAATAATTTAAGAGATTTTTTAAAAAGTCACTCGTGATACTTTAAAAAAAAATCTTCGAGCATGAATAAGCATTTTAGAAAATTGCTGATAATAAACAACTGTTGCCCCACTATACTGGCAAACCTTTATTTTTAAAATTTTGAAATTGCATATAAAACCTCAGCCTGGTTTTTAATAAACCGGTTGCATGCTGTACAATATGCAAATATTTAATTAATCAAATTTAAAATAACCGACAACATGTAAGTAAGTGTTGTAAAAAGTAAAATAAAAAATGCAAGGCAAACTACAATCAAAAAGGATATAGCTCTCATAGTGTTGGATTTTTCTATTAAATTTCAAAAACCATACCAACCGCCGATTTAGTTAATAAAATAACCACTTTTAAATACTTAGTAAAAAAGCATGCTTATTTTGTTCATTTACACTAAGTATTGTTTACAGCTTTGCAAAAATTCCTTATGCAATTTTACTTTACAATCTTGTTTTAAAACAGCATGGCCAGTTTTGTAATTATCCCCGTATTTATCCTATCGAACGGTTTGATGCTGCTATAAATAATTTATCTTTAGTTTACAGTATCACTAATAAATTTTATCATGAAAAATATTCTTTTTTTATTTTTGCTTTTCATTTCTTTAAAAGCAATGGCTCAATTGCAACCTGTTATTTCGGGTATTTATCACTGGAATGAACTAACAGTTAAAAAAGACAGCCAGCGTGAAAGCCGCAAATTCTTACAGGGCACTACTGTTGAATTTGAGTATTTTTCAATACATGCCACCACACAGTTTAAAGGCGCAGTACCAAGGCCGGTACATACACAAAAAGATATTGAAGAAGTAATTATTATAAAAGAAGGCACAATGAAATGCAGCATTGGTGAAACAACGGCTGTTTTAGGTAAAGGCAGTGTAATTTTAATACCTCCAATGCAGGCACAAACATTCGAAAATATTGGCGATGGCCCACTCACCTATTATGTATTGCAGTTTCGCTCAAAAAAAATTATGGATATTGAAAGAAGCACAAAAGCAGGCGGTGCATTATTATTAAATCACGATTCGATGGTTTATAAAGAAACTAATAATAAAGCTGCCCGTAAATATTTTGACAGGCCTACTGCCATGTGCAGTAATTATGAAATGCATATAACTTATCTTAAACAAAAGGGCCCAAGCCATGCACCGCACCAGCATACAGATACAGAAGTTATTATAGTGATTGATGGACAAACAGAAATGACCATTGATGGAAAAAATTATACCGGCGGCCCAGGCGATTTATATATTGCCGAGAGCGGAAAAATGCACGGCATAGGTAATGCAACCGATAAACCCTGCAGCTATTTTGCATTTAAATGGAGATAGCAGAATAAATATATTTTTATTCGCCGCTTATTTCAAACAGTTCGCCATCATAGAGTTTATTTATCACCACTTCAAAACCTTTTGTTTTTAAATCATTTCCTGATTGTGTAATTAGAATAGTGCCATCCATTTTTTTTACATGGTAAATTTTATCCGGTAATAAATAATTTACTGTAACCAGTTGTTTTGCTGCCACAGCACCATGCCTGAATATCCCAATGATACCTCCAGCTTTTGTGTCGGTATTAATTCGTTGAAACCCGTCCCACATTCCTTCTTTCGGCTCGCCGTAACCGGTAAGGTCTTGCCTGTAACTCATAATGCTGTAACTGTTCTCCATTTGTTGTAACCAATCGGCATACTGTCTGTATTTTTTCAAATCCTTATCTAATAATTTTCTAGGGTCGCCAAGCATTATGGGCAATGCACCCGCAAGCGATTTAATGTGCAAATCCCAGGCAGTATCCTGCATTTCGGGGTTACCAATTACCAATGACGTAGCAGGCATTGCTGGCGAACGCCACCAGGCCATGTTTCGAATGCGTAAATCAACTTTTGCTTCGGGCCCTAAAAAATTAGACAGCCAATTTCCTTCTGCATGTTTCAGCATAGCATAATCAATCAATTGCAAACCTCCCATTGTTTCAAATGTGCAATCAATAAATAAATTTGGTTTTGCTGCATGCAATTCATCAAAAAGTTGCCACACTCTTTCGTAGTTTACAAAAAAAGATTCGCTATGGTCTTTATGTAAGGAGTGATTAGCAGCATAACAGCCAGACACTTTATTATCAAACCGGTACGGACTTGTTACTACTGCAAAATCGAGTTTCAAATATTCTAACCCATAATCCAATGATAACCTGAGCAGGATTTTTTTTATATACTCCTTCCATCCGGTACTAAAACATGCAGAACGGGCATCGAAGGAAGTTTCCGGCTGGTGCAGATTAGAAAAATTTCCATTCAATCCTTTTACAAACCATTCGGGATGTTCTTTAAATACTTTACTTTTTGGTGTTGCACTACCCACACTTACCCATAACCCGGGCTTCATACCCAGCGATTTTATATAATCAAAAACAGGCTTTAACCCGTTCGGAAATTTGGCAGAATCTATTTCCCAATCGCCGTAATCTTTTTGCCATCCATCGTCTATAATAAACTCTTTCATACCTGCAGCTGCAGCAGCCTTAGCAAGTTCCATTACAATTTTCTCATTAATGTTTGTGCCAAAAGGCACCCACGTATTATAAACAAAAGTGGGTTTTTGTGATAATGCTGAAAGCCGGATACCCATGTGTTTTCTTATAAAATCAGGGATGGCAGTATTTATGATTTCATCAGGATTTTTGCTGCTGTTATATACAGCTGTAAAAACCTGGGGGGTAGTAAAGGTTTCCCCGGGTTTAATATATTTTCTAAATGCAAACCTTGAATTTTTATGTGTAAGACCGGCGCTGATAGTTTGCTCCTGCCAGTAAACCGAAGTATGTTTTATTACACCGGATGCCTCATTGCCAATAACTATGCCCTGTTGCCAATCATTATCATAAATATTTATCAGGGCATCCTGCATATTGCCATCATAAGAGCCAATGGCTTTTCTGCGGCCATAATCATGAAATATCCAGCTGTAGGTTGATGGCCAGTATTCTACTACTTCAAACTTTTCTACATCTACCGATTCTAACTTAATGGTTTGAGCGGTAATATTTTTTATAACTAAATTTTTACGGATAACCGGCAAGCCGGGATACAATAAAAATTGCAGGCTGAGTTCTATTTTTTTATCTGCACTTAGCAGCGTTACAGAAGCGCCATCGCCCTGTTTTGCATCTGTATATTTATTGATATTTTTAAATATCCAATTATCTTTTCCGCTATATATTTTTCCATTAATTTCAAACTGAAAATCGCAATTAGCTTTTTCGAAATACCAAAATTCACCTGCTGCAGGTTTATACAATGTTGTAATAAATTGGCCTTTATCTTCAGGTAGTTTTATTATTCTTTCCACAACACCATTATTCAGAGTCAATGCTGTTTTTGTCCATGATGCAAATGGTTGCGCAATAATTGCTAAAGAAAAATTAAACAGACAAATAAAAAATAGCAAGCAGTATTTTATCATTTAGTTTCTTTTAATAAATTAAAATTTCATTTTAGCTGCAAAGTGTGTACAAAAATTTAAACCCAATAAATAAATTTTGCTTGGCTTATTTAAAATATACCCATCGTTTATTTGGCGGCCAACTCCTGCAGCAACCGCATCACTTCTGCTCCTTCTTCGCCGCTGCATGGATTGGGTGTTTCATCCAAAAAATACTGCACTACTTTTTCAATCATAGGTTGTTGTACATGCTCCAGTGTGTCAAATGTAAAAACAGCAGTTGATCCATTTGCAATTACCGTAACGGTGTTATCAATAAAAAAACTAAACCGTATGCTGCCTTCGGTACCAATTATTTCGCAGGTATCAACAGCATTGGCAGCATTAAAACACCAGGAACCACTAAAAGCAACACCACTTTCAAACAAAATATTTCCTGCAACTAAATCATCGGCAATATATTTGCCGCATTGGTTAGTTGCAATGCCGGTAACTTTTTTTACAGCGCCAAAAAAATAATACATTAAATCGAGCTGGTGCGGTGCCAAATCATGAAAAAGGCCACCACCGGAAACTGCAGGGTTTACACGCCATGCATGATGATTAGTGGAAAGCTCTGTTGTGGTTAGTGGTGATTTATACAATTCCAGGCGTGCCAATAAAATTTCTCCAATCGCTTTTTTACCTATCAACTGTTTTACTTTTTTAAACAGCGGCCACTCCCGCCTGTAATGTGCCACCGATAATTTTATATTTTTTTCTGCAGCAACTGCAGCCATATTTTTTGCAGCAGCATAATTAAGCGCCATGGGTTTTTCAACATACACCTGTTTGCCAGCATTAACAGCGGCTAATGTGTATGCCGCATGAGAGTCGGGAGGTGTAGCAATATAAATAGCATTTACTTCGGGGTCGTTAATTAATTCTGCTGCATCGTTATACCACTTTGGTACATTATGGCGTTTTGCATAGTCGGCGGCTTTTGCGGCATCACGCCGCATTACTGCAACTAAAGATGAGTTGGGCACTTTATTAAATGCAGGCCCGCTTTTTTTTTCTGTTACATCACCGCAACCAATAATGCCCCAGTTTATTTTTTGCATAGCAATTAATTTACAGTAATTCTTTTACAATTGTTTGCCATTCTTCTTTTAAACTAACAGTTGGCATTTTTTTACCAGCCCTGCGGTACTAATAATTAGCATTGCCATTATCACCTTCTTTGCGATGCAGGTAAGCATGCACCCAACAGGCTGTTGCATCATCAAGATTGTCCACCATAGCATGTGCTTTACCCCAATTGCCGTTACCATCGTACCACATTGCTAGTAGGTAAGTAGAAATATTTTCTGGTGGCAATCCATCATTTATGCTTTGTTGA
The DNA here is from genome assembly GCA_963741535.1 of uncultured Chitinophagaceae bacterium. Classification (GTDB taxonomy): domain Bacteria; phylum Bacteroidota; class Bacteroidia; order Chitinophagales; family Chitinophagaceae; genus Ferruginibacter. The sequence goes on along the minus strand of CAVUIP010000016.1, from coordinate 161,339 downwards.
AATAATTCAAAACGCATTTTTATTTTCAGTTTAGGTAAAGTTATAGAACTAATTGTGGGTTTTTACAAAGCTTTGCTTAAAGTAAGGAGTAAATTTTTTATTATTAAGATGCCAGCCAATTAAAAATTATTTGAAATTCGTAATAATCTGTTTGAAATGCGTTAGTATTTGTTTGCCGTTTTATTTTTCTTTACACCTTAAATTTTAACTCTATTAAAAATGCAAAAGAACAAAGTTTTATTAGTTCCTATTTTTTTTCTTACTCATTTCGCATTTTCACAAAAACCCGACAGCACAAAAAGTACCACACATTTTTCGGGTACCGTTAGTGTAACCAACGACGGTATTGCAATAGTTCCCAGTTTTTCGTTGGGTAAACCTGCAGTTATTTTCATGCTGTCAGCAGGAAAAAAGAGATTTAGTATTGAACCTGATATCCGCTTTTCGCTGGCGGCAAAACCGTGGACAATGCTTTTCTGGGCCAGGTATAAATTAGTAGATAACAAAAAGTTTAAAATAAATACCGGTACACACCTAGGGCTTAACTACCGCACATCTGTTTTACCCATAAACGGCGATACCGCTAATGCAACCGTGGCAAGACGTTACCTGGCCGCAGAAATTTTTCCCCGGTATTTACTTACAAAAAATATCAGTGTGGGCATTTATTACCTGTATTCGCATGGGCTTGATGCAGGCACTATCGGTAATACAAATTTTATTACACTCAATGCCAATTTCTCAAATATAAAAATCACCAACCAGTTTTTTCTCAAATTTAATCCCCAGTTGTATTACTTAAAACTGGATGAGCAAGATGGATTTTATTACACCGCAACATTAACCATAGCCAAAAAAGATTTTCCGCTTGCATTTCAGTCAACCATCAATAGAACAATTAAAACAAATATTACCGGCAGTAAAAACTTATTGTGGAATGTAAGTTTGGTTTACTCCTTCAATAATAAGTATCATAAAATATAATAACTGTTATGAAATTGGTAAGTTTGTGGAAGATGAGGAAAATAGAAACCATAGAGGAATTCTACCAGCGCAAATTTGGCGGAGTGCCTGATGATATCCGAAAGGAAATTGGGCATTTTAATGTGTTTAAGTTAGAGCCTTTTACAGGCAATAATACAAAACCAGTGCCTTATGCCAGAAGGGATTATTTTAAAATTATGCTGGTAGAAGGCAATTATAAAATCCACTTTGCTGATGAAGTGGTGGAAATACAAAAACAGGCATTGGTATTTTCCAATCCGCAAATACCTTACAGTTGCGAATTTACCAACAGAATTGTAAGCGGTTTTTTTTGCCTCTTCACCCCTTCATTTTTTCATCAGTATGGCAATTTAAATCAGTACACAGTTTTTCAGCCGGGAGGTAAGCATATATTTGAACTTACAGATGAACAGGTACAGAAAGTAACACGGATATATAAAAATATGTTTGAAGAAATTGAATCAGATTATGTACATAAGTATGATGTGTTACGCAATCTTTTTCTTGAGTTGTTACATTTTGCAATGAAACTGCCCTGTGCAAAATTTGAAAAGCAGCCGATGAATGCTTCGCAAAGAATTGCTTCTTTATTTTTAGAATTATTAGAGCGGCAATTTCCTGTTGATGAAAATCACCAATCACTCATGCTGCGGACTGCATCCGATTTTGCCCGGCAGTTAAACGTACATGTAAACCATTTAAACAGGGCAGTAAAGGAAACATCCGAAAAAACAACTTCGCAAATTATTGGAGAACGCATTTTGCAGGAAGCTAAAATTTTGTTGAAGCACAGCCCCTGGAATGTATCAGAAATTGCTAACGCATTAGGTTTTACAGCAACTACCCACTTCAATAATTTCTTTAAAAAACATGTGGAGTTAAGCCCGTTAAAATTCAGGAATGTTTGATGCTTGATAAAACGATTTTAAAAAAGTGCAGAAAATTGAACTCGTAAAAAACAACAATATTTTTTACTTTTGAATTTAAATAAAAGGTGGCATTAAAACTGTTTTAAAAATAAAATACAGCGTTATGAAACATCACCCCTCCTCCATAGACAGACGTTCATTTTTAAAATCCTCAACACTTGCCGGTGGTGGCTTGCTGCTTAGTTTTAGCTGGCTCAATTCTTTTGCAACAGAAACAAAAGTGCTGTTAAAGGTTGCTGGTGAAATGGCTGAGTTAAATGGATTTTTAAGGATTGCCGAAAATGGCATCGTTACTATTATGTCTCCAAATCCTGAGGGCGGACAAAATGTAAAAACTGCAATGCCTATGATTGTGGCGGAGGAATTGGATATAGACTGGAAGAATGTAATTGTAGAACAGGCGCCGTTAAACACAAAACTATACAGCCGTCAGTTTATCGGCGGCAGCCAGGCCATACGCACGAGTTGGAAAACGCTGCGGACGGCAGGCGCAACTGCAAGGCAAATGCTTCGGCAAGCTGCAGCTATTTCCTGGGCTGTACCTGTGGAAGAGGTTACTACTGAAGCAGGAATGCTGCATCATAAAAAAACTGGTAAGTCTGCAGGTTATGGTGCCATGGCTTCGGCTGCTGCAAAAATTACTGTACCCAAAGATGTAAAAGCTGAAGGATAAAAAAGATTTTAAAATTATTGGCACCTCACAAAAAAATGTTGATGTGTCAAAAATTATAACAGGGCAACCGCTTTTCGGCATAGATATTCAAAGGGAAGGAATGCTAATTGCAATGATTGTACATCCACCGGCTATCGGCATGAAATTAAAATCTGTTGATGATACTGATGCAAAGGCGATGGTTGGCATCAAAGATATTTTTCCGGTTAAAGTTTTTAATGATGATTATGAAAGACAGTTTTTTGATACCTGCCAATTTACAGAAGTAGTGGCAATTGTTGGCAACAATACCTGGCAGGTAATGAATGCAAAAAAGAAACTGAAAATTACATGGCAACCCACTACTGAACAAACGATAAAAAGGAGCATAAGTTTTAGCGGCCCTGCACAAGCTGTAAACATTCCTGCTGGTTTAGAGAACAGTACAGACCATACAAAAAAAATGGCAGAAATGAAATGGAAGCCGGCCAATGTGGTACGTAAAGACGGAGACCCGGAAACTGCTTTTAAAAATGCTGCACAAATAATTGAACGTACTTACACGGCACCCTTTCTTGCACACAATTGCATGGAGCCGATGAATTTTTTTGCACATGTTACAGCCGAAAAAGCAGAGCTGATTGGGCCGTTACAAAAAGCCGAGTTAACCGAAAAAACACTGGCAGCCCGGCTGGGAATTGCTGTGGAAAAAATAGATATTCAGTTAACAAGGCTTGGCGGTGGCTTTGGAAGAAGGTCGTATGCCCACTGGATGATTGAAGCAGCGCTCATTTCCCAAAAAATGAATGCACCTGTTAAATTAATTTATACAAGAGAAGATGATATGACAGGTGGTATTTACCGCCCTGCTTACAGTGCAACGTACCGGGCAGCATTAGACGCTAACAAAAAACTGGTTGCATTTCATGTAAAAGCCGGAGGTATCCCTGAAAGTTCGTTGGCAGCAAACAGCTTTCCCGCCGGTGCTGTAGATAATTACCTTGCCGAGAGCTGGACAATAAATTCTAACATTACCACAGGATCTTTCCGTGCCCCAAGATCTAATTTCATTGCTGCCGCAGAACAGTCTTTTATGGATGAACTGGCAGAGGTTATTGGTAAAGACCCTATTGATTTCAGACTTGAATTATTAAAACGTGTCAAAGAAAATCCGGTAGGTAAAGAGAATGAGTATGATGCTGACCGTTATGCACAAGTATTGAAATTAGTTCGGGAAAAATCGGGCTGGGGAAGTAAACAGGCGAATGTTCACAGAGGTTTATCAGTTTATTTCTGCCACAACAGTTACGTTGCACAAGTACTTGATTTGAAATTTGTACGGAAACATTCTTTTGGAGAAAATGGTAAACTCGAAATTATAAGGGTATGCAGTGTTTCTGATTGTGGTATAGTAATAAATCCGGATGCAGCAGTCAATCTTACAGAAGGTTCTGTTGTTGATGGTATTGGCACGGCATTATATGGCAACATCAATTTTAAAGATGGTGTGCCGGATAAAAATAATTTCAATTCATACAGAATGATCAGGAATTATGAAGCTCCGAAATCAATTGATGTACATTTTGTACAAAATGATTTTGATCCAACTGGCCTGGGAGAACCTGCATATCCACCAGTATTTGCAGCATTGGCCAATGCTTTGTATAAAGCTACCGGCAAACGTTTTTATCAACAACCATTTATTTCTCAGTTAAACACACATTAAAACAAGCAGGTATGACAAAAAAAATAATGCTGGCAGCCTTTATATTTTTTACAGTAAATGTAAACGCACAATCTTCTGCAGATACAACAAAAAAGAAAAAATATCAGGCCAAACCACCTAAATCAATGGTGTTTGGCAAAGAAGCATTCAATACCAAATCAAAAAAAACTATTATCCGGTGGACGGGTAATGCTGGATTTTTAATTAATAGCCGTGGTACTGTGTTGATGATTGACCCACTGTTAAAAGGTTTTGATATGCCTGTTATGATTGATATGCCCATTGCTGCTGCTGATGTTCCCCGCCTGGATGCTGTTTTGATAACCCATAGCGACAATGACCATTACAGCATTCCTACCTGTACCGATTTAGCTCCAAATACAGTGGCATTTCATTCCACATTTTATGTAGATTCATTAATGAAGAATCAAAAATTTCCATCGTTTGGCCATAACATTGGTGATTCTTTTTATGCAGGAAAAGTAAAAATAAAACTCACACCTGCCGATCATGATTGGCAAAATTTTTATCCCGGTACAAGCCCAAGACATTTTGAGAAAAAAGATTGTGCAGGATTTTGGATTGAAACCCCTGACGGAAGTATATGGGCACAAGGCGATTCTAAATTAATGGAAGAACATTTGCATTTTAAAACCCCTGATGCTATTTTATTTGATTTCTCCGACAGTGAATGGCATTTTACATTTGATGGGGCTTTAAAAATTGCTGCCGCTTATCCAAACACACCACTTATATTATCACATTGGGGTACTGTAGATGCACCGGATTTTTCGCCGTTTAATGGCGACCCTGAAAAATTAATGAAAAGAGTGGTAAACCCGGGTCGTGTTGTGCTGCTTACTCCCGGTGAGCCTTATGTTTTGAAACATGTAAGAAAAAATAAAAAATAAAATCAAAGCTGGTTATTATGCAGCCTGGGCATTGTTGATACCATTAATAAAAAACATCACGAATTAAAATAAATACTTCAATTCAATAACCGGTATTCACTTGGTGTATACCCGGTATGCTGTTTAAACAACCGGCTAAAGTGCTGGGGATATTTAAAACCTAACTCATACGCAATTTCATTTACCGTTTTATTATTTTCAAAAACCATATTTTTTGCTACATCAATGGTTTTATTTTGTATGTACTCTTTGGCCGATTGCCCTGTTTCTTTTTTAATTAAATCGCCAAAATAATTAGCTGATAAGTGCAACGCATCGGCAAAATAAGCCACGGAAGGCAAGCCCATGCTTTGTGGCTTATCCGATGAAAAATAGTTACTAACTAAGCCTTCAAATTTTTCTAAAATCCCTTTATGTGCAACATCCCTTGTAATAAACTGGCGGTCGTAAAAACGCTGGCAATAATTTAAAAAAAGTTCGATGTTGGAAGTAATCAGTTTCTTGCTATGCTTGTCAATAGGTTGTTTTAATTCAAATTCTATTTTAGCAAAACAGTCCAAAATCATTTGTCTTTCATCGTCAGAAATATGTAATGCTTCGTGGGTTTGATAATCAAAAAATTTATAGTCGTGTATATTTTTGCCAAGAGATGTTCCTATTAAAAAATCAGCATGAAAAATCAATCCAAAACCCATGGGCTGATAAACTACTTTGGGGTTTTCTATACTTGCCGACTGCCCCGGTGCAAAAAATACCAGTGTGCCTGCCTGATAGTCATAATAATGGCGACCATATCGTAAATCACCGCACTTCACATCTTTTAGAAAAATACTATACAGCCCATATTGAAATTTGATGGTTTCCACATCTCCCCAATCTCTCGGGCTGGCCTTTGAGTAATCAATCACACTCACCAATGGATGAAGCGTTTTGTTATTGTTGGCAGCATTGAACTCACTGACATTATCAATGTTTACAATTTTTTCCATGATGATACTTTATAATTTGGATACAAATTTATGGGTACTTTAATTGTATTTACTCTAATCAGTAAAAATGGTAGATAAATCCGTAATCTGTATACCATAAGGGCAATTAAATACAAAGACCTTTACATGATAAAGCAACTAAGGTTTCATTTTATTTAAGATCGCACTGGTTAGCAATAAAAATTTACGCCTTGTATTTAAAAAATAGTAACAATGAAAAAGAAAATCATCATTTTAATTTTATACTGTTTTTTTGCAGCGGTGTCTTTTGCGCAATCTTCTAATGAGGAACATAAAATTTTCCAGCTCTCAAAAGACAAATGGCAGTGGATGGCCGATAAAAATATTGACAAACTGGAATCACTCTTTGACGCTAAATCAAAATTTGTACACATGAGTGGCACCTGGAAAAAAGAAGAAGAACTGGAAATTATTAAAACCGGAAGTATATGGTATAAAAAAGCTACCGTTCATGATTCGGCAATAGCAATTTCAGGAAAAACAGCCATCGTTTGGAACAGAATTACTCTGGAATCGGTAGTTAGAGGGGCTGATGCTAAAGTAGAGTTTACCGTAACGGAAGTGTATCAAAAAAAAGGGAAGAATTGGAAACTGCTGGCTTTAACCTTCAGCAGTGTACGGGATACTCATCAAATTAAGAAGTAGAAAATTTAAAATGCTTTTACACTAACAATAAAATAAATATTATTATGAAGAAGATCTTTGCTGGACTATTTATACTCATGCTGTTTGCAAATAATTCCTTTGCACAAAATTCTGCTGTAGAGCAGCAAATCATCAATCTCTCCAAACAAAAATGGCAATGGATGGCGGACAAAAATGCAGATTCACTTAACTTACTGTTTGATGCAAAAGCCATGTTTGTGCACATGGGTGGCACCTGGGGAACAGAACGTGAAGTTGAAATCATTAAAACAGGATTTATTTGGTATAAGAAAGCCGAAGTTTACTCAGCTTCAGTGAATTTCTTTGGTAACACGGCTATCCTTTTAAATGATATTGACCTTGTGGCAGTTGTTGGCGGAAACGAAGTCATCAACCCTTTTATGGTTACCGAAGTATATATCAATGAAAACAGTAAGTGGAAGATGGCACAACTTACTTTTTCAAAATTAGCCCGGCCAGTTAAACTGAAATAAAAATAAACTGCAGCACAATAAATAAAATAGAAATGAAAAATACTGCTGTCCTTTTGGTAATCTTCAGTTTATGCATGTTATGCGGTTGCTCCAATGGGCAAACTGTATCTCCTATAAATGCATTGATTGTGTATTTATCCCGTACAAATAATACAAAAGCAGTAGCAGAAATTATACAGCGTAATGTTGGTGGTACATTAGTAGCACTGGAATTAGAAAAACCATATCCCGAAAACTACAAGGCAACTGTAGCACAGGTAGTAAAAGAAAATGAAACAGGCTATCTGCCACCATTAAAAACAAAGATAGACAGCATTGAAAAATACGATGTGGTATTTATTGGTTTTCCAACCTGGGATATGAAGTTGCCGCCACCGGTAAAAAGTTTTTTACATCAATATAATATGAGCGGAAAAAAAGTGATACCTTTCAACACCAATGCAGGTTATGGTGTGGGAAGCAGCTTTGAAACCATAAAGGAATTGTGCACGGGCAGTAATGTAATGGAAGGCTTTGTAATGAAGGGAGGCGTAGAAAAGGATGGCGTACTATTTGTTATAAAAAATGAAAACGCAAAAGAAGCAGAGATAGAAATAAAGAAATGGTTAGTGAAGTTGAAACTGATAAAAAAATAAAGGCAGCAAATTTGTAAATGTTATCCTGATAGTTTTAAGGAAAAATAATTAAGAAAATTATTTAATAAACAAAAATTTGAACCCCCCACCCTTTTAAACTCAAGCCCAAAAAAATAAATAACTTATCAAAATAAATTCCAGAAAATGTCACAACAAAAAACTTCCATAAACAGGCGGTTATTTTTAAAGTCTTCGGCACTTGCAGGTGGTGGACTAATGATAAGTTTTAGCTGGTTGTCTGCATTCAAATCTCCGGATAAACAAAGTAATGCCGGCCTGCCCGAACAATGGAATGAATTAAACGGCTATATAAAAATCACTCCGGATAATATTGTAAAGATTCTCAACCCTAATCCTGAATTTGGGCAAAATGTGATGACATCACTACCCATGATTATAGCAGAAGAACTTGATGTAGACTGGCAAAAAGTAGTGGTGGAAATGGGGCCACACGACAGTGTGAAATTAGGGCCGCAATTTACTGGTGGCAGCAACTCAGTAAGGATGTATTGGAAACCGCTTAGAGAAGCAGGAGCAACAGCCCGGCACATTTTAATTGAAGTGGCAGCACAAACATGGGCCGTTCCTGCAGAAGAAATAACTACCAATGCAGGAATGTTATATCATAAAAAAAGCGGTAAATCATCAACGTACGGAGCGTTTGCTTCTAAAGCATCCGGCATTCCCGTTCCAAAAAATGTAAAACTTAAAGCACCAAAAGATTTTTCAATTGTTAGCAGTTCGCAGAAAAATGTGGAGGGTTTAAAAATTGTAAGCGGTAAACCGTTGTTTGGGTCAGATTATACACAGGAAGGAATGCTGATAGCCATGATTGAACATCCCCCTGCATTTGGAATGAAGCTTAAATCTTTTGATGCCACTGAAACTTTGAAAATGCCAGGCATTAAAGATGTTTTTAGCCAAAAATTATATGATGATGGATACGAACAGGCTGGTTTTGATACACGAACTTTTAATGATTTGTTAGTAGTAGTGGGCAACACCACCTGGCAGGTAATGAAAGCCCGTAAAAAATTAAAAGCAACCTGGGAACCCATCAGTGAAACAAAAGAAACGGTTAATGGCTTTCGTGGCAAAACAGAAGTTACTATTCCTGCCGGGCTGGAAAGTTCTGATACGCAGTTAGAAAAAATGGTTGAATATTCAAAAAAGCCAGCTAAGGAATTAAGAAAAGATGGAGATCCGGAAACTGCATTTAAAAATGCGGCACAAATTATTGAACGCACCTACACGGCACCGTTTTTAGCACACAATTGCATGGAGCCAATAAATTTTTTCGCTCATGTTACAGATGAAAAAGCGTTGTTAGTTGGCCCACATCAGGCACCGGGGTGGATAGAACCTACACTATCTAAAATTTTAAAACTGCCCGCCGATAAAATTGAAATACAAATGACACGGATGGGTGGTGGCTTTGGCCTGAGAGCATACGGACATTATGCTACAGAAGCAGCGCTTATCTCTAAAAAAGTAAAAGCACCTGTAAAACTTATATACACAAGGGAAGATGATATGACTTATGGCATTTACCGCCCTATGTACACCGCTACCTACCGGGCTGCTTTAGACGCAAATAAAAACCTTACCGCATTTCATGTAAAAGGCGGTGGCATTCCGGAAAATCCTGTTCATGCAAACAGGTTTCCAGCTGGTGCAGTTGATAATTACCTGGCAGAAGGTTGGGAAATACCTTCCAACATTACTATTGGGGCATTCAGGGCACCACGTTCCAATTTTAATGCAGCAGCAGAACAATCTTTTTTGGATGAATTAGCAGAAGCAATGGGTAAAGATCCGATTGATTTTAGACTGGAACTTTTAAAACGGGCAAAAGAAAAACCTGTTGGTAAAAACAATGAATACGATGCTGACCGCTATGCAGGTGTATTGAAACTGGTTAAAGAAAAGTCTGGCTGGAACAATACAGGAAATAAAAAATACAGCCGTGGAGTTGCCGCATATTTCTGTCATAATTCTTATGCAGCGCATGTTGTAGATATTATAAAGAGAGACGGGCAGCCTTATATTGAACAGGTTTTTAGTGCACTTGATTGCGGCATTGTAATAAACCCGGATGCAGCAATTAATATGGTGCAGGGTGCTGTAGTTGATGGAATTGGAAATGCATTGTACGGAAGATTATCGCATAAAGATGGCGTTGCTGAACAAAAAAATTTCAGTGAGTACAGAATAATTCGGTTTAATGAAGCACCAAAAAAAATAGAAGTTCATTTTGTAAAGAACGAAATTGACCCTACCGGTTTAGGTGAACCGCCTTTTCCGCCTGTGTTTGGTGCAGTTGCCAATGCATTATATAAAAACACAGGTAAACGGTTTTATAACCAGCCATTTATTTCACATTAAATAAGTCTTAAAACTTTCATTAAGAAAAAATTTTTAATTATTTATACATTAACCATGATAACATTAAATATTAACAATAAAAACTACAATGTAGAGGCCGATCCTGATACACCTTTGCTTTGGGTGCTTAGAGATGAGATAAATCTTGTTGGTACAAAATACGGCTGTGGTATTGCACAGTGTGGGGCATGCGTTGTTCATTTAAACGGAGAAGCTGTACGTTCGTGTGTTACAAAACTTAGCCGTGCCGCCGGGCAAAAAGTGGTAACCATTGAAGGCCTGTCAGAAAAAAATGATCACCCGTTACAAAAGGCCTGGATTGAATTGGATGTACCTCAATGCGGCTATTGTCAATCTGGCCAAATCATGTCCGCAGCAGTTCTTCTAAAAGAAAATAAAAACCCAAGCGACCAGGATATTGATGATGCCATGTCGGGAAATATTTGCCGCTGCGGTACTTATCTGCGTATCCGTAAGGCTATTCACTTAGCTGCAGAAATGCAGCAGAAAGGATAAAATTATTTGAACACAACATTTGCTATTGTTAAAAATTATGCATGTTATGAAACAGCACATACAAAATAACACAAAAAAAAAATTACCCTTAAAAAGTATCACCGTGATGGCAGTAATACTTTTTACTATTGTTGTAATCACTTCGGCATATAAAGAAAAAAATGATGTTGCTGTTAACAATAATACAGCTGCATATATAAACAAAGACAGTATTGAATCGGTTAAAGCATTTATGCAGGTGTATAAAGTTTTAATGAGCCCCCGTTGTATGAACTGTCATCCTTCGGGAGATGTGCCACTGCAGGGAAACGACAGTCAATTGCATAAGATGCTTCCAAAAAGAGGCAAAGAAGGTAAAGGAGTGTATGCAATGAAATGTTCCAATTGCCACCTACCGGAAAATACTGCAGGCATACACTCACCACCCGGAGCCCCCAACTGGCATTTGCCGCCGGCCAATATGAAAATGATTTTTCAAGGCAGGAAACCTAACCAGTTAGCCAAACAATTAATGGATCCAAAACAAAATGGTAATAAGAATAAACAACAGTTAATTGCCCATGCAGATGATGGTTTAGTACTTGCAGCATGGAACCCCGGTGAAGGACTTACGCTTCCACCAATGAGCCATGCAGCATTTAAAAAAGCATGGATTACCTGGATTGAAAAAGGAGCTTACGCCCCTAAAAAATAATTATTATTTGCGGATAAAAGGGTTCGTACTGTCGCTGCTGCAATAAAGTAATATTTACTTAAAGCAGCAAACGGTATTTTCTAAAAAAATAAACCTGTATTTATTATTTAAAAATAAATTATCATGATAAAGCAAGCACTATTGGGTGAATTTGAGCATGAAGCTGAAAACACCCGTAAATTACTTAAAGCCATTCCTGATACAGCGTTGGATTATAAACCCCAACCCCACTTATGGTCGGTGGGCCAGTTGGCTTCGCACATTGCAGAAGTATACAACTGGTACGATGCTACTTTTAACCAGGATGTATTTGATATGGGCACCTACAAATACGATAAAGGCGATATCAGCAAAGCAGCTAACATAGTGGCAAAGTTTGAAGAAAATGTTGCAGCCGCAAGAAAGGTGTTAGAGAATGCCGATGAAACCGCCTTTATGAATATATGGCGTATGCAAATGGGCGGGCACGACCTGATGCCCCCTATGCCTAAAGTGGTTGTGGTAAGAGGTTTTTTATTTAATCATTTATACCACCACCGTGGAGAATTGGTGGCACATTTAAGGGCTAGCGGCAATACAGTTCCGGGTTTGTACGGTCCTACTTACGAAGAGGGGCAGGCAATGATGGCGCAGATGAAATAAAGCATCAATTATATAAACATATTTATTACCGCATTTATTTTAAATAACTGCGGTATTTTTTTTTATGCAATAGCATAGTATGAGAAAATATATAAATTAAAAATTGAAAGGATAATGTCTTCTCCACGCCTGATACCGAAGGCTGTTTAGTACGATACCGTATTCTACAAACCCAATTACAATCGGGACCGACATTTTTTTAATAATAAATATTAATGAATTTGGTATTAAGCTTAACGCTTTAGTTTCTCTGCATAAGCTTTTTGTAAATCAGCTAACTCTTCATTATACCCGGCCTTGTCTTTAAAAGCAGCAGGGTTATAAGCATCGCCGGGTTTATGTTTGCTGTGCATATTAAACTGGCTGGCATGAGAAGCAAGCCAAATATCAAAAGAAATATTTTTCATGGCATTTAAAGTGTACGCATAATCGCCTGCAATTTCAGGATAAGTGCTAAAGTTACTAAACGAACTGTCTGTAACAATAGTAGGCATGTTTGCAATAAGCACTTTATACGATTGCTGTTCATCTTTTACGGTAAACAAAAAACTGCTGGAGCCTTTTGTGTGCCCCGGATGATGCAGCATTACCAGTTGCATATTGCCTAATGTAACAGTATCACCATCTTTCAACAAACGGTTGGGTGTAACCGGTTTAAAAGAACTGGTTTCGCCGCCCAATGCATAATCACTGCTGCCGCCATCTTGTGCTACTGCCGCATCTTTTTCGTTGAGCATCAGTTGTGCACCGGTTTTGTTTTTAATAAAAGCCATGGCACCCATATGATCGTAATGTGCCTGTGTGTTTAATAATATTTTGGTATCACTAAACTTAAAACCTAATGCTTTAATATTATTTTTTATTTGCGTTGCAGAAGATGCTAAACCGGTATTGATTAAAATATTTCCCTTTGAAGTGGTAATAAGGTAACAGGCCAAATCGTAAGTGCCTACATAATACAGGTTACCTGCAATGCGAAAAGGCTGATAGGGTTTTGCCCATTCTGCCGACCATGGTTTGGGTTCTTTTACTTTTTGTGCAGTGGCAGTTGTTGTAGTTGCTGATAAAATTACAGCAACTACTATATTTTTTAAATAGTAGTTAAACATATATTTATTGAGGGGTTAAAATTGCAGATCAAAGATATTGGGCTTTTGGAAAAGTTGACACAAGATTTTTTAAAGTTTAAAGATTACTTCGTACTTAACACATTACTTTGTTTTTAATAAACAGCTCAGGAAAAGCAGCAGCAGACTACTGTAATTTCCAGCTACGCCGAAGACTTTATCATCAATTATACATAATTATTCCAGTACGATATTTATACTTTGCAAACACCATGTATATTTACTAAACAATTTTAAATTTATGCCTAACGATTCTCTTCATATAAATAACAAAGCAACAACACAAAATACTTACGATGCCATTATTGTTGGCTCCGGCATCAGCGGCGGATGGGCCGCCAAAGAACTGTGTGAAAAAGGATTGAAAGTATTGCTGCTGGAACGTGGTGGCAATGTGCAGCATCCAGATTATCCCACGGCTAATAAAAATCCATGGGAATTTCCCCACCACCTGAGTTTATCAACTGAAGATAAAAAAAGAAGTTTTGTTCAAAGCCGCCATTACTCTTACCGGGAAGACAACAAACATTTTTATATTAACGACCAGGAAAATCCGTATGAAGAAACAAAACGCTTCGACTGGATACGGGGCGATATTGTTGGTGGCCGTTCATTATTGTGGGCAAGGGCCAGTTACCGATGGAGTGATCTGGATTTTGAAGCCAACCTTAATGATGGTAACGGTGTAGACTGGCCGATAAGGTACAAAGATATTGCCCCATGGTACGATTATGTGGAATCATTCATCGGTGTAAGTGGTAACAGAGATGGCATACCCCATTTACCCGACGGACAGTTTCAGCCACCGTTTGAAATGAATGTAGTGGAAAAACATTTTAAAGAAAAGATAGAAAGTATTTATCCCGAGCGGAAAGTAATTATAGGCAGAGCGGCTAACCTAACGCAGCCGGTTAAGGGCAGAGGACAATGCCAGGCCAGGGATCTTTGCCACCGTGGTTGCCCTTTTGGGGCATACTTCAGTACCAATGCCAGCACTATGCCAGCGGCTTATGCTACCGGTAATTTAACTGTGCGGCCACACTCTTTGGTAAATAAAGTAATTTATGATGAACAAAAAGGGAAAGCTACAGGTGTAGAAATTACAGATACACAAACTAAAAAAACTGAAGAATTTTATGCAAGGCTTATTTTTTTAAATGCCTCTACAGTAGCCACCAGTTTTATTTTGCTTAACTCTGTTTCCAAACGTTTTGCCAACGGACTCGGAAACGGCAGCGACCAGGTGGGCCGCAACCTTATGGATCACCATAAAGGCATTTCCATTACTGCCCTTGTTGATGGATTTGAAGACAGCTATTATTATGGCCGAAGGCCAACGCCATTGTTTATTCCCCGTTTTCAAAATATACACGATACAACACCCGGCTATTTACGTGGCTATCATTTTGGTGCCAACGCTTCCCGGCCACGGCAGGCAGGCGATGCCGTTATTGGAGAGGAATTAAAAGATGCTTTAACAGAACCCGGGCCATGGCAGGTTAACCTTTATGCCTATGGTGAGTGTTTGCCTTATGCCAATAACAGGATTACTTTAAACAATGATAAAAAAGATGGATGGGGCCGCCCCATTATTACCATCGATTGTGAGTTTAAAGAAAATGAGAGAGCTATGCATATTGATATGATAAAGAAAGGACAGGAAATGTTAACCGCAGCAGGGTTTAAAAATATTACGGTAAAGGCAGAAATATCTGCCCCCGGTAATGCCAATCACGAAATGGGTACTGCACGTATGGGGCATGATGCAAAAACATCGGTGTTGAATAAATTTAATCAAATGCATGAAGTACCCAATGTATTTATTACCGATGGCTCGTGTATGACATCAAGCGCATGCCAAAATCCTTCTTTAACGTATATGGCACTTACGGCAAGGGCATGCGATTATGCGGTAAAGGAAATGAAGAAAGGGAATTTATGAGGGCATATTGACAAAACAACCCTCTTTCTTCATTACAATATTTGCGACAGTAAGATTTTCTATTCACAATTTTGCTTTCACTTTTATAAAATGCAAATCAATAAACGCTATCTTACCATCAATATCATATAAATGCCATTTCGTTTGTTACTTATATTATTTGTTTTACAATACGCACCTGCAAGGGCGCAAACAGATGTGTTTACAGGTATATGGCAAATGCAGACTACAGCAGGCAAGGCAGCAGTTGTTATGGAATTAAAAATTGGAACCCCTGAAAAAAGTATGCTCTACCCTGCCGCCATCACCATCAAAAGCGGTGTTTTTTACGGCGTATATCAACTGCTGCTGGTAAAAAAAAATGCATGGCAGTTAGCCATAAGCAAAAACAAATATGCGGCAGAAGAAAAACCTTTTCAGTTAGATATGCAGCCGCTTAACGGCAGTTTTGATTTAAGGCGCAATACAAAAGAACAGCCCACTTTATTTATTAACCGCCTGCCGTTAAAACAAAGCAGCTCCTCCATTACAGACAGCGCTGCCGCTGCTTTGCAAAAAATTATTACATCTGCCAATTTAGCGTTTACCCGTATAAGTAACACCCCTTGGAAGGATGCGTACACCGATAAAATCCTCAACCCTTCCCGCTCTCCGGTTTATTTTGGTTTGGTGGATACGGTTTATGTAACCTCACGCTATGGCAGCTTCAGCACTTCCACAACTAACAAAACCGACATGGCATCGGCAGTATTTAATGGCCGGGCATTGTTTGAGCAATGGCTGTTAACTAAAAAAGAACGCAGGGAAGAAATTATGATTGAACCTGGCAGTAATGTGCTGGCATTTTTTGCCGACTACTCAGTAAACAACCCTTCCAGCAAAGCCATGCTGCGTTGCGAATTTGATAAAATAAAATTCAGTACGAATTTTAATAACCCCAAAGACAGCGGTGCGTCTTTTATAGCTGCAAAAGTTTTTTTGATGCAGGATAAGGAAAAAATAAATTCGTTTCAGCCATACAGTTACCCCGGCCCCGGCGAACCACCTTTGCAAAGCAATGAAAAATTAGTGGGCAGCATAACATCTAAAGCAAAGCAAATTACATTAGCTGTGTGGGATGATGCTGTGGAAGATGGTGACACTATTTCTATCAGCATCAACAATAAAGTAATTACTCATAATCTGTTAATAAAAAAAAGGCCGCAATTTATACGTGTTACTTTAAGCCCCGGTTCAAATACCATTTTATTTGTGGGTGAAAACCTGGGCAGTATTCCACCCAACACCGCCGTGCTTGAACTAATTGATGGAAAAAACCGCAAAGCCTTTTTTTTAGAAACCGTGACTGGAGAGAATAATCTGCTGAAGATTTTTTATGAATATTCTTCGCAATAAAAAAGATAAAAGAATATTTCTTCATCTTGGGTAGAATCTTTATGAAACAAATTATATTTACACTTCCTGGCTTGAAGACACGAACAGGGGCGAAGATTTAAAAGTAAAACTTTCAGTTCTGTCTACCGTATATAAATTCCTTTATTAAAACTCTAATAATAACTCCTATTGTTGGCGTAACAAACGGGTCATCATTTTTTACCCTTGTGGGAATGCCATTACTACCATCTGCTTTAATGGGTAACCCATCTGTTGTTTCAAAGGCAGTATTGGTTGCATTTCTTTTAAATGTGTATTCCGGTATCGCCGGATTTTTTGCCACATACCAATTGGTAATATCCAAAAACAAATCAATGGTTGTTTTCCTGAAGTTCCATTTTTTATCAATACGAACATCACTGCTGTTGAAGCCTGAAAGACGGTTCGAATTTAATAGTGCATAATTGAATGTACCTACTCCCTGTGATAAATAATTGAGTCTTGAAAGCGTTTCATCAAACGGAGTAAATGGCGAACCACCCTGGTAACGGAATTTTAAACCAAGCTCCCAATTGCGGGGAAATTTATATCCCCATGTAACACTCAGCAAATGCCGGTTATCCCAACTGCTGACTATAAATTTTCCATCCCTCCCCGAGTAAAGACTCCTGTAAAAAGTGTAAGACAAAATGCCAAAGAATTTCTTTGTGAGTTTCTTTTGTGCAAAAAATTCAACACCGTAAGCTTTCCCATTTCCATTAGTGGTTACTGCTTCATTGCCAAGCAATGTAAAATCTGTTCCAAGGTTTGCTAATGAAATGCCATTGCGAACTGATACGGGTACATGATTGTATCTTTTATAAAAACCTTCCAATGTAAAACGTAAACCATCATTGGGCAAAAATTCAAAACCTGTTGTATAATGGTTGCTGCGCTGGTACCGGGCATTTTTATTTACCAGCACATTATTATTATCAGCAAAACCAAGAATGGTATAAGGTGGAATTTTATAGTAGATACCTGCCGAAGAATTCCAGGTCCATTTATCAGCCAGCACATAGCTGAATGAAATGCGTGGTGACAAAGTTTGCAAACCATTCATGCCATCGGTAGTAAAAGTATTCATATCACTTCGGATGCCGGCGCTTACACCAAGACGGTTTGCAGCAAAACGTTTTCCTGCCTGCACAAATGCCCCCAATCTTAAAAAATTATTTAACGGGCTTTTGAAATTTGCATTGACAGCCGGCTGTAAAATACTGCCATTGTTATCACGGATTTCTTTCCGTATTACACTGAATGTGGTATTGGAATAATCGGCTAATTGAGCAGAGGCACCATAAGCAATCTTCCAGCCATTGCGGTTTTTATTTATATCAAACCGTAGTTTAGTTTCTTTTTCGGCACTTACAATATCTAAAGTCTTACTGGCAGCTGTTGGATTCTCATTGTCTTCAAACTTTTCAATATCATTATTAAAATCTGTGCGGCTTAGTGCAAGATTCCAAAAACCGTTGGAAATAATTTTCTTTAATGAAGCACCAATAGTATAGTTCCATTGATTTACCAGAACATTTGAGTTGATAGTATATAATTTTTCCGGCGTTGCATCTTTAGGAGCTTCAAAACGGAATTCATCAATAGCGCCAATACCAATGAAAGTAAGTGTTGTTTTTTTATTTACCTGGTGGGTGATTTTAGTTTGAAAGTCCCAGTAGTTGGGACGGATAGGCAAATCAATTGCCTTGAACAACAATTGGAGGTAGGAACGCCGTGCCGATGCCAGGAATGTTGTTTTTTTATTTTTCGACAAAGGCCCTTCTATGGTTAATGATGCGTCGGTTGCACTCAGCCGGAAATTGCCCTGGAATTGGTTGGGGTTACCGTTTTTCTGTTTAAACTGAAAAACAGAACTCAATGCATTATCATAACGGGCATCAAAAGCCGAAGAACTCAATTTTACATCCTCAATAAAACTTACGTTTAAAATTCCCTGCGGGCCGCCACTGCTACCCTGGGTTTGGAAATGATTAATCACCGGCACTTCAATACCATCCAGGTAAAATACATTTTCATTAGGAGCACCACCCCGGATAATAATATCATTCCTGAAACTACCGCCTTGCTGACCACCACCTACACCGGGCAGGGTTTGTATTACTTTGCTGATATCGAAATTGCCGCCAGGATTGCTTTTTATTTCTTCACTGGTTAATCGTTGTACACTAAGCGGTGTTTCTAAAGTAGCTGCTCTGGCTGTTCTTTTATTTGCTTTGATGACTACTTCCGTTAATGAAGCGGCAAACTGTTCCAGTTCGATAGTATAGTTATTCTCATTTCCGCTGCTGATAACAATATTATACAGTGTAAAAGTTTTGTATCCCACTTTACTTATCTCGAGATTATAGCTTTTTACAGGGATGCCGGCAATTCTGAATTTACCCAAACTATCTGCAGCAGCACCTTTTAAAGTACCATCCAGTTTTATAGATGCCCCTTCCAATGGCTGTTGCGTGGATTTGTCCACCACAATACCTGTAATGCTTCCGGTATTTTGAGCATAGGAAAGCTGAAACAAACTTAAAGCGAAGGAAAAGAGTAAGATCCTGTTCATTTTTAACGTAATTAATAGATAGTCAAACATAAACAGTTCAACAATGCAAATGTTCAATAAAAATAAAATTTTCTCATGCGGTTACGAAGTCCTGAATTTTCAACCATTGTTTAAGTGGAAATAATCTGGTAGCCTGAGACGTAAAGTCTGAAAGATCATGTTTTCCTCAGCTGAGGTACACAAGCCACAGCGATGATTTTTTGACCTGATTATATAAATTCGATGGATTCAATTTCGAGTTGGAACGGGCCTTCCCTTTTTTCATTGGTTGATATGCCGATTCTGAGAATACTCCTGGTTATTGAGCTGTTTGCTTTATTACCGGTTGGTTTACCTATAATTTCTTCCATAAAATTGTCCAGGTCCATGGAAACTGTTTCCCATTTATTAATTTCTTTGGCAGTGAATTCATGTTTATAAGCAGGCTCATACCATCTCCGGCTATTCTCCAGTGTAAAAGCATATTTTTGATTAGTAGATCTGAATGTAATTTTCACTGTTTTATAGGATGACAAATCAATTTTTCCGAAATTGGATTTTATTGAAACAAACCCACCGCGGTTTTTTAAAGAAACGTTTCCCTTAAGCGTAACAGAAGTGTTTCCATACTCTAATTGTCCATCAGAAATCCCACCCATAACATTATCGCTCAGGATGGTCCAATTACTGGTTCTGTTGGCTGACTTTCCGAATTCTATTTTATATGTCTTTTCAGGAATAAAAAACAATACCGGTAACAGCAGGAATAGAATTTTCATTGCTTGCTTATTTTCTTATATAACATTCATTGCATGATATTGTTTAATATTAATTGCATGGTTCCTGGAAGCGGATTAAGTTGAGACATCCTGATTATTTCGGAAGTTGGCAAAAGAACTTTTCACAGACTTGTCTGATTGCTTAGGCCTATGATTGGCAGACTTCATCGTTATCTATTTATTTTCTCAAATGATCGTTGAGTCCCTGCCTACCGGCAGGCAGGTCTTTGCTTATAATAAACTATATAATTAGAAGCTCTAATTGAATTATTTATAAAAATCCTTTTGCCCCATTATAATTTTACCGGCGCACAAATATGCAGTCTGAGCTTTGTGTGTTGGCGTATCTGTTCTGGTAGGGGAAACACCAATAAAAAGAAAAACAGTATGTTTAATTTCTAAAGCCTGTGCTTTAAATGTAGGACTTGAATTTATTTTTCACGAACTTACAGAACGCTAAGTTGCCAACATGAAAAAAATTGTTATTCTCAACGGGTTATTGTTATGTACAATTATCGCTATATCGCAAACAGTTTTACCTGCTAATTGGAGAGCTTATCTGGTACGGCAGGACAGTAATCTTGTTGTATTTAAAATGAAAGCTTCAACCGAAAAGGGCAAAACAATTTTATATATACTTAATGCAGAAGAAAAAATTAAAATAACTGATGTATCTGTTACAAAAGACTCGGTTAATTTCCAGATGCCCGTTTTTGAATCCAGTTTTAAATCAAAAAGAAATCCAGATGCCAGTCTGCAGGGAGTTTGGATTAAGGGAACAGGCGGCGCTTTTCAATACTGGCCTTTCTTTGCTTTTCCGGATCAAGACTTCCGGTTTACTAAAAACCGGGGCAAAGCAAAAACTGCTATTTCCGGTAAATGGGATGTTACAATTACCAGGGCCAACGGAACCTTACGAAAAGCTGTAGCCATCTTTAAGCAGCAAAATGACAAACTCGCCGGCACTTTCTTAACACCTTCAGGTGACTATCGCTACCTGGAAGGGATTGTAACCGGTGATTCATTAAAGTTGTCGACCTTCGATGGTGCACATGCTTATGCATTCTCAGCCAAAATTAATAATGCGAAAACTATTTCAGGCGGGGTTTTTTATTCAGGGTTTAACGGAAAAGAAACCTGGGTGGCAGTAAAAAATGAAAAGATACCATTGCCTTCGCAGGATGTACCCACCCGATTAAGGGAAGGTGAAAGCAAACTCAATTTTTCTTTTAATGATCTGGATGGGAAACCGGTATCTATTAATGATGAACGATATAAAAATAAAGTAGTGATCATTCAGGTTATGGGTAGCTGGTGTCCTAATTGTTTGGATGAAACAAAATTTCTGAGTGAATACTACAATAAAAACAACAGCAGGGGTGTAGAAGTAATAGGGCTGGCCTATGAGTACACGATAGAACGGGATCGTTCAACCAAAAGCCTGCAAAAATTTCAACAGCTGTTTAATGTGCAATACCCCATTTTAATAACAGGAGCCACTGCTGCAGATGAAAGTAAAACCGAAAAAACATTACCTCAGCTTACACCTATCCGTTCTTTTCCTACTACCATTTTTATTGATAAAAAAGCAATGGTGCGACAAATAAAAGGAACCTTTTATGGTCCGGGTAGCGGAAAATATTATGATGATTTTAAAAGAGAATTTTATTCCATCGTGGAAGGATTGTTGAGTGAAAAATAGCGCCATGCTTCTGCCAACTGGCATACAAAAACTCCTATTGGCGCAGATATGCAGCCTTAACTTTGTGTGTTGGCGTAAATATTCCTTGCAAAAGCTTTTAAAAGGTAAGCGTTGACTGTTTTATTTTGTAAGAGTTGTAGTAGGCACAGATACGTTCCGCTGCATGGTTGAGCCATATATCTGTGCCAATTGGGAAATGGCAGGTACTTTTTATTTGAGCAATTATTTACGCAGGTAATATTTGTTGGTACGCCTACACTCATATTATCTGTGCTGCATACCAACAACGGCAGCAGAAAAAAATAAATATAGTTTGAAGTATTTTTTTTAAATTTAGGAAAAACTGCAATGGAAAATAAAAATTTTAGTCGCCGTAAGTTTATTAATACGGTTGGCTTGTCTGCTTTTACTGCAGGAACCTTAGCATTACCTGCTTTTAGTTATGCCCACCCGGTTGCTGATGTTGACAGAAACATTAATCATATCGGACCCATAGAGGGGTATTCTCCACAAATTGGTACGCTGGTTTCCATGTTAGCATGGATAAGTGATTCTGTAATACGGGTTACTAAAAAATTGTCTATTGAAGAGCTGGATTACGTTCACGATAAAAACTCTAACTCAATCGGTGCATTGATGATGCATGTAGCCGCCACAGAAGTTATATACCAGGATATTACTTTTTATAACCTTGATGACTTTAGTAAAGCCAATAAAGAAAAATGGGGTATAGCCATGGATCTTGGTGCTGATGCACAAACCAAAATAAAAGGAAATAATGTTACTTATTATACAGATGCCATGAATGAAGCCAGAAGTAAAAGCCTTGCTGAGTTTAAAAAAAGAGATGATGCCTGGCTGCTTTCCGGTGAAACCCCAAAATGGGATTGGAATAACTACTGCAAATGGTTTCATGTAGTTGAACATTTTGCTAACCATCGTGGACAAATAACCTGGTATAGTAAACGATTGCCGGGCAAAAATTCCTGATTTTTTTTCCTACTGGTGCAGATATGCAGCCTGAGCTTTGTGTGTTGACATACCTTTCAAATGCTTTTAAAAAGTAAGCGTTGGATATATTATTTTGTAAGAGTAGCAGTAGGCACAGATATGCTGCGCTGCTAATGCTAAGCCACATATCTGCGCCAGTTTGGAAACGGCAGGTACTTCTGATTTGAGGAATTATTTACGCATATAATATTTGTTGGTACACATACGCTCATTTTATCTGCGCTGCATACCAACAATGGCAGCGAGGACCTACCTCCATCTTTTATATAGCATTGAATATAAGTGTTTACACTTGCGTGTAAACGATATTCATTCATGGCGCACCCCAACGGCGGCTAAGAAGCGATATAATTTTTTTGTATAACTTCAACTTTGCTTTTAATATTGACATATAAGATTAAACATCTTTTAGAATGATTGATTCTAATAAATTAGATGAGCAAATCGCAAAACTTGATGAGTTAGTGGAAAAAACTACTACCTGGCCCCTCATTTGGGATATTACAAAAGAACAGTGGGATGAAATTTTTGAATTAATGTCCTTTATACAGCAAAACTTTACACAAGTGCGTTATCCTAAAAAATTTGAAAGGGAACAAGCTTGGGTAAAATTTAATCAACTCAGAAATAAAGCATTCGAATCTAAAAGAAAACATTATGAGGATAGATCACAAGCGCATTGTAATGAATTATGGCGAAGGCTAAGAAGAGCCGATTATAATTGGTTTGTAGACTTAATTGAAAAAAATATATTATGGGGTGAATTTAAAGTGTCAATTGATGAAATGAAAGAGAATGGAAAAATACTCAATGAAGCTGGAAGTTATTTTAAGGAAAAAAAATATGAAATGACAAAAGAACATAAAGCTGAAATACACGAAAAATTTATAGATGTTCGAAAATCACATGATTTATTTTGGGGAAGAGTTAGAGAATACCGAGAAGAACAAAATAAATTGTACGAAGAGAAAAAACAAGTATGGGAAGATAAAAAATTAAAAAGTAAGGAAATAAAAGAGCGCTTAATTAATAATAGAGAAAAATTGCGTAATACATTAAGTAATACAGAGGATTATTTATATAAAGTAGAAGATCAAATCAGAGTGTTAAAAGAAAAAATTGACAACGCCTATAGCGATAATTATAGGGAAAAGCATGAAGAATTTCTTTCAGAAAGGCAAGACAAGTTAGGAGAAGTAGAAAATCAAATTGAAAAGATAAAAGGATGGATTCAAGAAATTAATGAGAAACTTGACATTTGGGATTAGAAATTTTAAAGTGCCCAAATACCTTTTACTTATATATTGCACTTTGGTTTTTAGCCAACGAATAAACATATATACAGTATTAATTGATATTGGTACTTCTACTCCGCTTCGCTTACCCTGCACACCAAAAAACGGCTAAAAAAAATACAGCGGCTACGAAGCCGCTGGTCAAGGACACAGGCGGCGACGAAGATTGAAGCGAAACACTACCCACTGCGACAAAAGAGTTTAAGGCAAGAATTGGGATAGTTTCATCATTCCATTTAGTGCTTGTTGTTTCGTTGCATCATTTTTAATATTACTTATCCAATTTTCTATGCCGACTAGAATTTCTTCGCAAAATAATTTTACATTTAATGATAATGTATTACCGTTTATTAAATTTCGGTGATTGAAATTATTTTTTTCATTTGGTTCAGTAAATACAAACCTCTCTAATACATCTTGTGCGCTTTGTCCATTAATGTCGTCAGATCCTTCATGTAAGAAAGAACAGCGTAGTGCATAGCAATCATCACCTGATAATATTTCTACTTCTTGCATTAACATTTCTTTCCAATCCTCCGGTTGTAGTGCGGCTGGAACTTTAATTGTAAAATCGGCTAATAAATATTGATTGAACCATGAACGATATCGAGTCCGTCCAGAGACTTCACCAGGGTAATCCACTTTACCAGCAATATCGGGAAGGGTTAATGTTACGATTAAAGCGGAATACCAATTTTTATTTTCAAGCGATTGCTTAACAGAATTAATGAACTTTTGCATAATATAGTGTTTAGGCAATAAATGTAATACTTATAAAATAAAGTGGATAATTGCTGCGGAGAAGGAGTTAATAATTGTTTACAAGATTTGTGAGGACGGCAGGTGCTAGTGAGAAGCTGCATTATTTTATTGAAGTGTATGCTGCGGTTATAAACCGCTAAGATCAGTAGACAGAAGTCACCTTCCTTCGGAAGAAGACTTGCGCCAGGGAGGGCTAAGAACACCTGCGCAAGTGGCGGAGGTTTCAATTTTACTGACAATCGGCAATGCATTGACATTTTTCATTTATCCAAAACTCTTTACCGTCTTTTTTCACAACTACCTTCATAATTTCTTTGTTAAGAATTATAGTGTAAGCCTTATAATTGCTATTAACTTCAATCCCTATTGCTTCATAGACAAAATCACAAACACTTTTATTGCTCGTATCCACAATACCCCAAAAACCTTTATTTTTAACAGCCCAATATCTCTTTTCTATATACTCAATCTTATCATAAATAAAAGGGATTAATTGATTGTTTTTTGAATCTACTAATCCCCATTTCCCTCGAAGTTTAACTTCAAAATAGTCGGATGAACAATCATTTACATTGTCATACTGAGGTTCAATTATTTCAATGCCTTTTGAATTCACAAATCCCCACCTCTCATTTACTTTAACAGCTGAATAACCATTTTTAAATCCTCTAATACACTCCTTATTTTGATATTTAAATGGGACAATTATTTTATTATTATGATCAATTACTCCCCACTTCCCATTTAGAGAAGCATATATATTATAGGGGTTGTAATCATATGCATGTGTTTCGAAATTATATTCAGCACGTTCTATTTTAATGTCATCATAGATTAAAGGAATGATATTTCTGCCGGTAATATCATATACACCATAAACATTTGAGAGTCCCAAGATATTTTTAGTTTTAGTTACAATAATCAAACTATCAATATCCCATCCTGTGATGTAATAACGATCGAATTCAATCGGAACTACTGTAGCACCTTTAGTATTAATAACTCCCCATTTATTTTTTATCATCACAGCAGCTAAACCCCATTTATTAAAACTCTCTATTTCCGTATATTTTGGTTTAATTACAAGTTGGCCATATCCATCTATATAACCCCATCGTTTACCTACCTTAGCTCCAGCTAGACCGTTTTTAAATTCACTTATTTCGTCAAAAACTATCGGTATTATTATATTGTTTAGAGTGTCAATAAATCCATATTTCTTATTCCTTCTAACTTTGGCTCGACCACTATTAAATTCAAATATTGTCTGAAAATCAATTTTGTCAGTTTCTTCTTTTTGTATAGTCTCATTGCCATTTAATTCATCTTTGGGAAATATCGCAATTGCTGCTTTTATTGTTTCACTTTGTGGATTAATCTTTTCGGCCTTTTTTAAATATTCATAAGATTTCTTGAGGTCTCCTTGCTTAAAATATACATTGCTCATTAAGATATAAATGGTATCCTTTTTTAAATAATTTGATGAATTATCAAAATCATTTGCCGCATCCTCATAATACTTTAAAGCATAGTTTGTTAATCCTCTTCTATAATATGCTTTACCATATTTTTTATCATACCCTAATGCGATATTGTACATTTGCAAAGCATCATCAAATTGACCATTATTATACAAGGCAAGCCCCTTATTCAAATACTCATAGGCCTTTACACTTTTTGTACTGCTTGAAGTAACAATTTCAATTTGTTTTCTTTCTTCTACTTGACTAATAACTTTAAATTGAGTTAGAATTTCAAAACAAATTCTTGTTTGCAAATACAAAACGCTATCAATTGGAGTTATTATTGGCAGCTTTTCGATAGGATACACTTGTCCAGTCTCAACATTTACGATTCTCATATTTACCAATAAATATCCTGTAGCTATTTGACAACTTCCAAGCAAAACTTTTTTTACTCCTAAGATTTTGCCAATTTTCACAACACTGCCTGTATCAATCTGAGAAGATTTTTGAAAATTTAACTCCTGTATAATTTTATCCATTTGGATTCTTTCGATTACCGAAAATTGTGGGACTCTTGAAAAAGCATCACTTAATGTCTCCGAAAACCCAAGTGACATCCAATTATATAGATATTTATCTTGCTCATTTGCCAGAATCTGAAAATCCATTATTGCTATACTTTCTTTTGGAAGTACCTGGCCATTAATACCATTCGAAAGCCCTATAACAAACAATATTTTAAATAAGACTTTTTTCACAAGCTTTTCTTTAATTTTTCAAGTACCAATAAAGAAAATTCTTTTTGAACTTGAAATGGATCATTAAGGGAATTGTTATATTCAGTTACACTATTTTTTAAAATTTTTCCAGTTTCAACTTCCACGATTCTAGCAGTAATTTTAATTTTTTCATCATTAATCTGACAACTGCCAATTATTACTTGTCTAACTCCTAATAGTTTCCCAACTTTAACTGCACTTTTTATGTCAACGTATTTTCCCTGTTGAAAGTCTATCTCTTTGAGAATTCTATCTCGTTGTACAGCCTCTATAATAACATAATTTTCAATTTGGGAAATTGCTCCCAATATAGATTCTGGTATACCACGACTTAACCAACTATATTTAGAATCATTGGAAATATACTCGAATGGCAGTACTGTTAGTTTTAAAGATTCATTTGAAAAACTTACTTGGTTGTCCTGACTACTCAAATCATTTGTATCTAATTTTCTTGTTTTAGATTTATTTTTCTCAACTTTAGTATTTTTTTTAGATTCTTCAATTTGTGGCTTTACTGTATCTTGAGTGTCAACAATTTTAATTGGATATGTTTTTAGAGAATCCCCCTCATTAGGAAACCAATTTTTATAAAAATGTGGTTTCCCTGTAAAAATAAAACTCCCAAAACCAAGTACAGCTGCACACATTGTCACAATTAAACTATAGATAAAAATATAAAGCGCAATTCTAATTACTTTATCCCCTTTTTTTAATAAGAGTGATAAAACAAACCCCAAAAATGAAATAAATAAGACTGCCAAAACATAAAAAAACACGTCTTTATTTTTTAATTGAAAAAAGCCAATTAAGGCGAGAATACAAATCGCCGCTATTAAAGACCATGAATATTTTAAAATTGGCATATTCTTCACAGATTCTCTGTAAAGTTTTAGAATTAAATTAGGAGTATCTCTTTTATCGTTTTCAGCCATGTAAAAAATATAAACGGTTATCGCAAAGTGTTTGTCGGCGTTCAACTCTTTTAAAAAAGTTTCCTAAAGGTATGCCATACAAGTGAGTGACACAACAATGATGACCAAAGCTTCTTCGCCTCGTTTCGTGTCACGAAACGTTCGCTTAAATCTCCACTCCCTGCAAATCAACATAAAAAACGGTGTCAATAAAAAAATAATTCCGCTGTTCATTATTACATTTTCGTCGTGTATGTCTTCTAAAATAAGGCCGGTGCTTTTATTATAGTAATCGTTGCGCCGGGTATTAATAAAACCATTGTACTCTAAAAAAGCTTTTACATCCGGTAAATGTACCGGGCTGTCGGAAATTACAAATGCCTGCTTTAATACAGCCTGCAAGTTATTATCACGTTTTGCAAAACCAACTAATTCATAACTGGTTTCTTCAAATAAAACATTATGGAGGAGTATGCTGTTAAAAAAATCGAGCCATGTGGAATAATAAATAGCATCATTTAGCTTTATTACATGGCGTTCATCTCTGTATTCATGTAAACTTCTGCTTCTCCGCCAACAGTAAGTAAACGTTCTGCTTCAGGAGGCGCTATCTACCCACAAATTATTTTCTTCAATGTAATGTATTAGTGCTGCTGCCTGCTCTTCTTTGATGAGGGCTCTGTTATCGAAATCTTTTTTAACCGTTGTACTTGGGCTAAAGCTGCTGCAAAGGAAATTTCGGGTTGCTGTGCAAGTATTAGTTTGCCAGTGGATGTGCGTTCCGCAAATGATATCCTGTATCTTGTTTTTTGTATCATCGTTGAGCATGTTTTAAAATTTGCTGCCTGTTGCCAATTGTAAATATAATAAATACTTACAAAAGTTATCTAATCTGGCATCCTTTCAAGTAGTTAGTGCGTTCAACAAATATTCGCTTCAATCTCCGCTTCAATAAAAGTTCCTCAATGGTATGCGGTACAAGTGAGTGATACTTCGTTCCTCAGTATAAACTCCACGATGACGACCAAAGCTTCTAATGCCCGTCCCAAAACCCTTCTACTTTACTCAGGATTATTTCAACCTTTCCCTAAAATCCAATCCATTATTCCTCAACGTATCCTTCGCCACATCATAACCAGCATCCGCATGTCGTATCACTCCCATTCCCGGGTCGTTACGTAATACACGGCTTAAACGCAAAGCGGCATCGGCGCTACCATCGGCAACAATTACCATACCGGCATGTATGCTGTAGCCCATGCCCACGCCGCCACCATGGTGCAGGCTTACCCAACTGGCGCCGCCTGCCGTATTTACCAATGCATTTAATATGGGCCAGTCGGCAACGGCATCGCTGCCATCCAGCATGGCTTCGGTCTCACGGTTAGGGCTGGCCACACTTCCGGTATCTAAATGGTCACGCCCAATTACAATGGGGGCTTTTACTTTTCCGGTACGTACCAGTTCGTTAAATGCAAGGCCTGCTTTTTCTCTTTCGCCCTGGCCTAACCAGCAAATTCGGGCGGGCAAACCCTGGAAGGCAATTTTTTCTTTTGCAAGATCTAACCAGCGTAATAAAGAGGTATTGTGCGGAAATAAATTGCGTATCACCTCATCCGTTACTGCAATATCATTGGCATCGCCGCTGAGTGCTGCCCAGCGAAAAGGGCCTTTGCCTTCGCAAAAAAGTGGACGGATGTAGGCGGGGACGAAACCCGAAAAGTCGAAGCAGCGTCCTGTCGTGAATGGTGAGGCGTGAGACGTGAGTGGTACAGCGTCTTCATCTTCACGTTTCACCACTGACGACTGACGATCTTCGTATTCCTGTGCCCTTGCTCTTATATTATTTCCATAATCAAAAGTAATAGCGCCTTTGTCCATTAACTGCAGCATCAATTGTACATGCAGGTACATGCTTTGGTAACTGAGTTCGGTATAATGTGCAGGATTTTGCTGACGTAATGTATTGGCTTCTTCGTTAGTTAAAGTATGAGGGATATAACCAATCAACGGGTCGTGGGCACTGGTTTGGTCGGTGAGGGTATCGGGGATGATATCTCTTTGCAAAAGCCTGTCTAACAAATGCACGGCATTGCATAACACGCCAATACTTTTTGCTATACCTTCTTTACGGTAATGCATAGCCGCATTTATGGCATCATCAATGTTGGTATGTTTTTCATCGAGGTATTTTGTTTCAATGCGTTTGTCTATGCGCCACTCTTCTACTTCGGCAACAAGTGCAACACCTTCATTCATGGTGATGGCAAGTGGTTGTGCGCCACCCATGCCGCCGAGGCCTGCGGTAACGTTGAGGGTAAAGCGAAGGGAAGCCCCCCCACCCCCCGAAGGGGGGATTTTTAGAGACTGAATATTTTTAGCTGCTTCATCTAATTGAGCTGTTTTTTGCTCCCCCCTTTGGGGGGCGGGGGGGCTGAAATGTTTGTTAGCTATTGCTGCGTATGTTTCGTAAGTGCCTTGTACAATTCCTTGAGAGCCGATGTATATCCAGCTGCCCGCCGTCATTTGGCCGTACATCATCAGGCCTTTTTTTTCCAGCTCATCAAAATGTTTCCAGTTGGCCCAGTTGGGTACTAATTGCGAATTACTTATTAAAACCCTTGGTGCATCTTTATGGGTTTTTAACATGGCTACAGGTTTGCCGCTTTGCACCAAAAGCGTTTCATCGTCTTCTAAAACTTTTAATGCTTTTATAATTAAATCGAGGCTTTCAAAATTTCTTGCGGCTTTGCCACGGCCACCATACACAATTAAATCTTCGGGGCGCTCGGCTACTTCGGGATTTAGATTGTTTAAAAGCATGCGTAAGGCAGCTTCCTGCACCCAGCCTTTGCAGGTTAAAGTGTTGCCGGTTGGTGTGGCGTATTTTATGGGGTTGTAGTTAGCCATTGTTTGAACGGGGATTTGGGTTGATTGTTGTTGATTTTGTCTGAACGGGGATTGGGTTGAGGGCTGCTGATTTTGGAGATGGATTGGGTTTATATTTAGGATTTTCCAACCTTTTAAACTCTAAAGAAATTCCTCCGAAATTTAATAACAGCCCAACTTCAAGATTATAAGCTTCTAAATAATTTCTTGCCTGGGCATAATGTACTTTTTCTAAAACTTCTCTTGCTTTTAACTCTACACTTATTATTCCTTCTACAAAAAAATCTACCCTTCTTTCTCCAATTTGTTCGCCATCATAAAATATGGGCATGTTAAATTCTCGTACAAATTGCAATCTCAATTTTCTCATTTCAATTTCCATTGCCCGTTGATAAATCACTTCCTGGAAACCATTGCCTAAAGTGGAATGCACTTTCATGGCAGCGCCAATTATTTTTTTTGTTATGTCTTCGTATTTAAACTGCGTCATAATTATATTTTTTGTCTGAACGGGGATTTGGGTGGATGGTTTGGATTAATTGGATTTTATTTCGCAATCTTATTAATCTCCTGAATATTTCCAAATCTCCGTTCAGACTTAATCCTTTTAATCCTCTTCATCCACCCAAATCCCCGTTCAGAAATTGTATCGCCTTCATCATATCCACCTGCAAAATTCTATCCGCTTCATTAAAGCTTACTTCTTTTCTAAAGGCTGTAACAATTTCCTCAATGGCTGGCGAACTTTTTAATGGCCTGCGAAATTCTAATGCCTGCACGGCAGTTAATAATTCTATGGCTAAAACTTTTTCTACATTGTCCACTACCCTTTTGCATTTGGTGGCGGCGTTGGCACCCATGCTTACATGATCTTCCTGGTTGTTGCTGGAAGAAATAGAATCCACACTTGCCGGTGTACACAATTGCTTGTTCTCACTTACAATACCGGCGGCAGTGTATTGAGGTATCATAAAGCCGCTGTTAAGGCCGGCATCTTTTACTAAAAATAAAGGAAGATTTTTTTGTCCGCTGATGAGTTGGTAGGTTCTTCTTTCGCTGATGTTGGCAAGTTCGCTCATGGCGATGGCTAAAAAATCTAAACCTAACGCTAAGGGCTGGCCGTGAAAATTTCCACCGCTCACAATCAGATCATCATCAGGAAAAATATTGGGGTTGTCAGTTACTGAATTAATTTCTTTGATAAAAATGCTCAACACATAATCGAAAGTATCTTTAGTGGCGCCATGTACTTGCGGTATGCACCGGAACGAATACGGATCCTGTATCTGTTGCTTTTTTTGTGTGGCAATGGCGCTGCCGTTTAATAATTCTCTTAACCTTGCTGCACAATTTACCTGGCCGCTGTGGCTGCGTATAGAATGAATTTTTTCATGCAGCGGCTCCATAGTACAATCAAAGGCATCAAAAGAAATGGCAGCAATAATATCGGCCCATTTTAATAACCGGTCGGCCTGCATTAAATTATACATGCCGTATGCACTCATAAATTGTGTACCGTTTATCAAAGCCAACCCTTCTTTGCTTTGCAATTGAATAGGTTGCCAATTAAATTTTTTTAAAACTTCGGCCGCAGGCATTTTTTTTCCTTCATGCATCACTTCTCCCAAACCAATTAAGGGTAAACTTAAATGTGACAGCGGAGCCAAATCGCCAGAGGCACCTAATGAACCTTGTGTATAAATTACGGGAAATACATCGGCGTTGTACATTTCCATTAATCTTTTTACGGTATCAATCTGTACACCACTATGGCCATAACTGAGCGATTTTATTTTCAACATCACCATCAGCTTTACAATTTCTTTTGGCACTTCTTCTCCTAAACCGCAAGCATGCGATTGAATTAAATTACTTTGCAGCTGCTGTAATTGTGCAGCATCTATTTTTACATTTTGTAAATACCCAAAGCCGGTGTTGATGCCGTAAAACAATGCATCGGGGCTTTGTAATTTTTTATCGAGATAATCACGGCATTCGGTAATGCGATGGTGTGCATCAAAAGTAATAGACACCAGCTGATCGAACTGCAGCAGGTTTTTTACCTGCTGAAAATTCAACGGACTTTTATCTAAAGGCAAATAATTATAACTCATGGGCTGGCGTTTTTGGCAAATCGTTTTTAAGTTTTAGTTTATTCAAAAGTAATACAAAAACATTTGTCTGCTGCTGATTTAAAGCCATAACTATTAATGAAAAATTCAGTTTTTCTTTTCTATTTTTGAACAATTCTTTATTTCACTTTGCTTTATATCATTAACCCCCTGTTATGCAAAAATTTATAGTTGGTTTGTTTACAGTTTTTTTGTTTGGCTTTACAAAAGCACAAACAGTTAAAGTATTGGTAGCGGATAAAAAAATAAGCATGCGTGGCCTGAGTGTGGTAAACGATAAAGTAATTTGGGTTAGCGGCAGCGAAGGCAGTGTGGGCCGCAGTATTGACAGCGGCACCACCTGGAAATGGATAACAGTAAAAGGTTTTGAAAAAACCGACTTCAGGGATATTGAGGCTTTTGATGACATGACTGCTGTAATTATGGGCATTGCCGACCCGGCGTATATTTTAAAAACAGTTGATGGTGGTGATAGCTGGAAAGTAGTGTATGAGAATAAAACCAAAGGCATGTTTTTAGATGCCATGCATTTTTGGAATGAGATAAGCGGCATTGTAATTGGCGACCCCATTGATGATAAAATTTTTATTGCCCGAACTTTTGATGGCGGCACAACCTGGCAAAGTATTCCTCCGCAGCATTTCCCTTTGGCTGCAAAAGGTGAAGCATGCTTTGCATCGAGCGGTACAAATATTGCCGCATTAAATTTAAGTGAAGCAGTTTTTGTTACTGGCGGTTTACTCAGCCGCCTGTTTATACGTAATGATAAATTTGAGATGCCGCTACTGCAGGGAAAAGAAAGTACCGGTGCTAATTCGGTGGCTGTAAAAAATGTAAAAAAGAAACAAACTATAATTGTTGTTGGCGGCGATTTTACCACAAAAGATTCTACAACAAAAAACTGCTGCATTACTAAAGATGGCGGTAAAACTTTTACCGTACCGGATATTGCACCACATGGCTACAGAAGCTGTGTAGAATATTTACAAAAAAAGAATTGGTTAAGCTGCGGCTTAAATGGTGTTGATTACAGTAACGATGATGGCAAAACATGGAACTGGATAAGCAAAGAAAGTTTTCATGTATGTAAAAAAGCAAAAAAAGGTAAAGCTGTTTTTTTTGCAGGTAATGGTAAAATTGGTAAACTGGTACAATAAATGTCAGGTGTAACAGGTTATGATAAAATTTATTCTTGCTGTATGCATTTTATTTTTTTGTAACTGCACTGTGGCGCAAAATAAAAACATTGCAGCCATCATTATTAAAAATACGGTAAGGCAGCCAATCTACATTACTGCACATGCGGTAAATGAAAAATCTACTTTCATCTATTGCGATTTTGCAAAAGCTCCGCTTAATTTTAAAGACAGCGTAATTAATTTTGATACGGTACAGGTAACTGCGATTGATTTAGTATTTACAGATTTTCCTTCTGACAATGATTTAATAAAGCTTAATACACAGAGAATAGAAAATCTATTTACAAAATATCCTTCTCTTGCAAAAAATAAAACCATAGCCTGGAAAGCAGTAAGGCAAACCGATGGTGGTGAAAAAGATTCGGCTCTAAATCTTTTTCATGGCTTTGTAATTTATTACCGGCCATTGCAAAACAAAACCACCATGGTTACCGATCTTATTAAATTAAAAGAAATGCTGGCGCCAAATGACAGCATGGCTAAAAGAAGAAATGGTTTTGTAACCGGCGACACTACCGAACTGCGTAAGCAATACGAAATTGAAGATTATACTACTGTTTTAAAATTGCCTGTGAAAGAAGCACTGCAATATTTAGGTATTGATGAAAGAGAAAAAGTGATTTATAAAAAGTATGACTCGCTGTTTGTGTATTTAAAACCTTCCGGTGATTCAACTTACAAACAAACTTTTAAAGCACCTGTTGATTC
Organism: uncultured Chitinophagaceae bacterium; assembly: GCA_963741535.1. Classification (GTDB taxonomy): domain Bacteria; phylum Bacteroidota; class Bacteroidia; order Chitinophagales; family Chitinophagaceae; genus Ferruginibacter. The sequence continues at coordinate 126,423 of CAVUIP010000016.1, read as the reverse complement.
CACCGTTATAAAAGTATTTGACCGTATGCAATGGAAAAATATGCTGGTAGTAGCCGATGTTACGGCGAGCATGTACCCATACACCGGGCAATTATTGTATTGGCTAAAACTGCATGAAGATGAAAGACGCATTAACCAGTTTGTTTTTTTTAATGATGGCGATGATAAGGATGATGAACAAAAAATAATGGGAAGTACTGGTGGTGTTTACGCTACTTCGTCATCAGTTTTTGAAGTAGTGGAGCAATTGGTTTTTAAAACGATGAGTAATGGAAATGGTGGCGCCATACCCGAAAATAATATTGAAGCATTAATAAAAGGAACAGTTGCCTGTAATAACTGCGATGCTGTGGTTATGATTGCAGATAACAGTTCTGCAGTAAGCGATATGGCTTTATTAAAAAATTTGAATAAGCCGGTACATATTATTTTATGCGGTGTACACGATGCCGTTAATATTGATTATTTAAATATTGCTAAAAGCACCAATGGTTCTGTGCATACGGCAGCAGAAGATATACAACTGGCGAATTTAAAAGAAGGAGAAAAAATAATTATCAATGGCCGCAGTTATGCAATTACCAAGGGTAAATTTATTGCACAATAAAAAAAGCCGGTGAAGAATCACCGGCCGGAAATGGATATTTAATTAAAACCTATTTATGCAGAACTATTTTGCCTAAATCCGTATCGTCGCCACGGCGGATTGGAATATTATTAATAACAGAATCTTTATACCCGTTTGATGGTTTGATAATAAGGGTAACTGAATTAGTTTTAATGCCCCTGATTTTAAACTCTCCGTCATTATCCGGAATTGCCCTTAATGTATCGGCACCTGCAATTACCATAAGTGTTGCCGGCAAAGCACCCGATGGCCTAATTTCTCCTTCCAGCTCACCGGATTTACCATGACAGAAATGCCCGATTTTTAATTTTAATTCCCAACGTCCGTTATGAAAACGAATAGAGCCATGTCCGTCAAAATCTAACCAAATGCGGAGGTGGCGTGGGTCTAAACGATCTACATCGCCATGCACATCAATAGTTATTGTTTTATCAATATTAGTAAGCGGAATGGTAACACCTTGCAGTACAACCGAGTTACGTGTGCCCAATGTTATTCTTATTTTTTCCACTTCGCCGTTAGGTATATAGCCCACAGCCAGTAAAGTATCTAAGCCGTTTCTAAAACGCAGAATGTTGTACACCCCTGCTCTTATAGTAAGTGTATCCCATCGCTCCCTGCCTGTGGAATCTTCTACTTTTACTTCTACCCTTTGTATATCTAAAAAAATAGAATCGAAAATTACCGACGGGTCATCGGTCATCATAATTTTTATTTCGCTTTTTCCGGCAGGGATAGCGCCGTCGGCTTCGGAAGAAGCATCTTTTTTACAGGAAATAATTACCAGTATCATTGTTAAAAAAAGCAATGACAGCAGCAGCAATGTTTTTTTGTTTTTCATACAGAAATTTTTAAGGTGAGTGTTTTTATTCTCCTGAATAACAGTACCAAATTAATACCAATAAACCCTTAAAAACCCTCAACCTTGCCGAATAGTAAAAACTACCTGCTGAGCAGGTAAAAAAAACAGCTGAAAAAAAAGGAGTAATTTATTTTTTAAAAGCAAAATATACCGCACCGGACACAAGATCAAAGCTTACCAGGTATTTCCAGTGAAAAGGTTCTTTTATAATGCAGCAAACACGGCGGAAAAATAATTGATAATGTAGAAATTAATAATGAATAATGTTTTGGTAACAAACTTTATGCAGTTTTGCAAAAAGAATGTAATTGCAATTTTAAAACATTATTAATTATCCATTAAAAAATTATTCATTGCCTAATTAAGGCTTCTAAAATCCACCGGCACCAGTTTACTTACACCGGCTTCCTGCATAGTAACACCATAAATTACATCCACTGCACTCATGGTTTGTTTATTGTGAGTAACAATGATAAACTGAGAGTTCTCACTGAATTTTTTTATCATGTTGGTAAACTTGCCCACGTTGGCATCATCCAGCGGTGCATCCACCTCATCCAAAATACAGAAAGGTGCAGGCTTAATTAAATAGATCGCAAACAATAATGCTGTTGCGGTTAATGTTTTTTCTCCGCCGCTTAACTGGCCAATAGATGAAGGCCGTTTTCCTTTTGGTTTAGCAACAATATCAATACCGGTATCGGCTAAATTTTCAGGATCTACCAATACCATATCTGCAGTATCATCTTCTGTAAATAATGCCTGAAAACTTTTTGAAAATTCTCCCTTACTTTATTGAATGTATCTAAAAATTGCTGGTTGGCAGTTGCTTCCACTTCCTGTATGGTGAGCATTAAACTTTCCTTTGCGGTAACCAGATCATTCTTTTGTTCTAAAATAAATTCGTAGCGTTTTTTCATTTCCGTGTACGCTTCAATGGCAGTTGGGTTTATTTCACCAATATTTTCTAAGCGCTTGCGCTGCCTTTCATTTTTTTCCTGCAACTCTTCCAATGGTGTATCGCCAGTTCTTGGTTCATCAATAATAGCATCAAGGTCAACTTTAAATTCTACATTCAGCCTTTCTTTCATGCCGGCCAACTGCAATTTTAAATCGGTTAGCTTATCTTTTATTTCATTCAATAAAGTATCAATACCTTCTTTGCTTTTTTGTTTGTGGCGTAGCTCACTTTCTTTTTCTGCCAAAGCATTTCTTAAATTGTAATAAGCCTGGTCTGCTTCGTTCAACTTCTTTTCCTCACCTTCTTTATTCTGCAGCATGGTAACCAATAAAGTTTCCAATGCCTGCAATGCAATGGCAGTTTCAGCAATGCTTGCTGCTGCTTCGTTTAATTGTGAACTGCTGCTTTCTATTTGTGTTTGTAAATCTTTTAACTGGTTGCTTTTAAATTCAAATTCCTGCTTTAAAGAAATTACTTTGCTTTGCTGTTTGGTAAATTGCAGGTTGCTGTCGTTAAAAGTTGCAGTTGCAAAATTATATTCCTGTTCGGCAGTTGCATAGTCCTGTTCTATCAGTTGCATTTTATCAGCCAGCTCTTCTAATTGTGTATTAAATTTTTCCAGCTCATCCCTGGTACTTGCAATAGCATCATGATTATTTTGTAATTGCTCCTGCAACTCCTCTACCCTTTTGCTACTGGTTTCTTCTAAGTGATGCAGGTTTTCAATTTTATTTTGCAGGGAGAAAACATGGTTGGTTAAATTATTAATATCCTGCTGCGTTTGCTTAATGGCATTTTCTTTTAACTGCTCATTAAAAGCAATTACTTCGTTATGCCTGCTTTGAATAACTGCTTTTAAATCATTAACAATAATTTCCTGTGCAGTAATTTCTTCAATTAATTTTTCTAAATTTTTTGCACGGCCAATTTTCTTTCCTTCAAATAAACCTACGCTGCCGCCGGTTAAGCGAATATTTTCCTTTTACATATTTACCTGTTTTTTCCAGCACCACTGCGCCATTACTGTTGTGCAATGCTTCTTCATTTTCGGCAATAAAAACATTGCCTAATAAATGTTTAGCAAGATTGGCATATTTACTGTCTATCTCCACTACACTTAATGCAGGTATTGTTCCGCCGGGCTGATGGTGGCTTTCAAAATCGGTAAACTTATCCTGTAAAAAGAAAGTTGGCTTTCCCTTTTTTATTATCATCCAGTAAATGAATGGCCTGTAAACCTTCTTCTAAATTATTAACTACATAATAATTTAAATAAGGCTCTAAAACATTTTCAACAGCAGCACGGTATTCTTCTTTTACATAAATAATATCTGATAATAATGGTGCAGTATGGTTCCAGCCCTGGTTGTTGTGTAAAAACTTTACACTCTCCGGGTAACCTTCCATCGAGTCTATCAAACTTTTTAATAAAGCATGTTCATTTTTTTTGCTGTCGAGTTTCCTGCTTTCGTCTGCCAGCTCATTACGCAAGCCTTCCAGCATACTTTGCGTTGCTAAAATTTGTTCCTTGGTAAACTCATGATGGTCCTGCAATTGCTGCAAATCGGTTTTCTTTTGCTGCAGTTCTTCTTCCTTTATTTTTTTATCGGCCTCTAATTGCTGTAACTGATTTTGGCGTTGTGCTTTTTCTTCCTGTATTTGTACAACAGTTCTTTGTAAGTTTTGTATGGAGGTATCGGCAACTGCAACTTTTTTCTCTGCCTCAAACTGGTTTCTTTGTATGGCCTGGTTTTCTTTTCTTAATTCATCAATGCTGCTGCGTTTTTCATCAAACACTTTGCGTTTTTCTTCCACAGCATTTTTTAATTCATCCAATTTACCTTCAAACTCTTCTAATTTTGTTTCATCATCTTTTATCTGCTTGCTGGTAAACTGTATGCTTTCATCAAGGCCTTTTAATTGCCCGCCGGCTTTTTGTAAAAATTCATTTAAGCTGCTTTCTCTTTCTTTTAAATATTGTAAACGTTGTGCACTTAAATTTTTATCGCTCTCTTTATTTCGTAGGCCATCCAGCATATCATTAAAAGCATGCTGCATTTGCTGCAATGCTTTTTCCTGCTCAATAAAACCCAGCTTCTCCTGCTCCAATGCAGCTTCTTCTTTTGCAATAGAAGTTTCCAGTTCTATTCGCTTATCTACCTCTGCCTGCTGCTGATGATTTAAATCATGGTAAGTAATATTAAACCCTTCCAAAGCAGCTTTGGCTAATTCAATACTTACTTCTTTATATTCTTTTTTTATTTCGAAATACTTCTCTGCTTTTTTCGCCTGGCTTTCTAAACTTTTTAACTGGTTATTTATTTCAAATAATAAATCTTCAATACGTGCCAGGTCCTGTTCGGTGGCATCTAATTTTAATTTGGCTTCCTTTTTACGGGTTTTGTAAATGGTAATGCCGGCAGCCTGCTCCAGCATTTTACGGCGGCTGTTTTCTTTATCCTTAATAATATCATCTACCATACCCAGTTCAATAATGGCATAGCTGTCGGTGCTAATACCGGTATCCATAAAAAGATTATGAATATCTTTTAAGCGGCAGGCTACATCATTAAGGCGGTATTCACTTTCGCCGCTTTTATAATATTTACGGGTTACAGTAACAGTATTAAATTCTGTAGGCAGTAGATTTTTTGTATTCTCAAAAGTAAGGCTCACTTCGGCAAGGCCGCTTGCGCTTCGGGTTTTAGAACCATTAAACACAAGGCTCTCCAGGTTTTCGCTACGCAGATTACTTATTTTATGCTCTCCAATTACCCAGCGGATGCTGTCCACAATATTACTTTTACCACAGCCATTGGGGCCAATTACGCCAGTAATACCTTCATCAAAATTGAGTACGGTTTTATCGGCAAAACTTTTAAATCCTTTGATTTCTAAACTCTTTAAACGCACTTTTTCTATATTTAGTAAGACGGCAAATATAATGGAATGAATGAAAAGAAAAATTTGATTGTTTACACTAATTATGCAGAGTTATACACAGCTTTTTAACAGCTAACACAAAAAATAAAAAGCCTTCCTTCTTTTAAAGAAAAGAAGAAAGGCATTAACCGAAGAAACCGTACAAAAAATTATACTATTGTTTTATAAGTTGGCCTCTAATTTCGCCACCGGGTAAGGCGTAGCGCTATGTACATTTACATAATAAATCCCTCTACAAGATCAGCTTCCTGTGCCGCATCTAATTGCTATGCTGGTATATGTTATAGGAGATGTAACAGGTGAGGGAAATCCAAAAATTACTCCCCCGGCAACTCCTGCTGCTCCTTTATGTATATGAGCCACAGTAGGAGTTGGAACTGTATGTGTTACAGTAAGCGTGAATATTTTTGTAGTCGTATTGAAAACAAGTGTTGCAGTTCCGGTATTTGTAGAAGAATTGGGCGTGGCTTCCTGTGCACCAGTCATTGTTGCTTTATAAGTAACATTTGGATCCACTGGTGCTGGAGTATCGTCTTTGTCGCAAGATGAGCTAACAATTAATAAGGTTGTAATGGCTAAAAAATTAATTAAGCGTTTCATAATAAAATTTTGAAGGTTAAGAAAAAAGTGTAAGCCATTTTAATGGCTGCATAATTGCATATCGGGATAAAAAACTATAAGGTTGCCTTATAAAGCGGCCGGGTTTATGCTTTACCTTTGTACTGCCCAACTATTCACTTACTCTTAACCGCCTCAATTGAAAAATTACTTCCTGATGCAAATCAGCAGGCAAAATTTTTTTTAGCTCTCAGCACTAATTTAAAAAAATATTCTCCAAAATAAATAAGCCGCTGAAAACTCAGCGGCCTATTTATTTAAACTATTTAACTTGTATTAAAGCTACTACATCTTGTCTACTTCTGCCTTTTTCTTATCATACTCAGCTGCTTTCTTTAAATCGTTTTTTGTATTATAAAACTGACTTAAAATATCCAGTACAATTTTATAATTCGATTTTTGTATAGGCTTTAAAGTTGGCTGGGCGGCATAATAAGCAATAACTCCTTCTGCATAAGGGATACATTCATCAATCTTTTTTACAACCATTGCTTTTAAATCGTTACGCAATTTTATATCAGCAGGTTTTGTGCCTTTAATTTTTTTTGATGAATCCTGCAAATCGTAAGCTGCATTATACAAATGTCTTGTCATAAGCATTTTTGCATCAATGCCTTTATCAAGAGGTATGGCAAATTTTAATGTTTCCGTCAATTTATTTTTTACAGCTTCAGGGTTAGCAGGCCTGTCATCGCCGGTGTATAAATCATTATACATTTCTACACTTAAATTATAAGGATAAGTATATTTTTCAGGATACTTTTTCATCAGCTCCTCATATTTTGCAATTAATGCGGTTTTATCACCCGATTTTGAAATCCTGTCTAATTCAAATTCTGTCCAGTAATCATCAGCCGGGTATAAAGTTTTTCCTTTTTCAAGCAAAGCAGTTAAATTAGCTTCGTCTTTATTTTTTGAATAATACTCCGCCAAATACTGGTAAATATTTAAATACTGCTGCCCGGCTAAATTAGCATCGGTTAGTTTTTTGTAAAAACTAATTGCTGCCACTTCGTCTTTAGCATTGGTTGCTGCAATAGCGGTATTTAAAATTAGCGAAGTATCTAATACTGGAAACTTAAACCCGTTGTATTCATAGTTTTTAGATTTTACATAATCCTCCACCACTAAAGCATTTTTAAATCCTTCAAAAGAAAGAGGAAAATTTTTAGTATTAAATTCTTTAGCGCCAATATCAAAATAACCATTATACAAATCAAAGTATGTAGCATGGTTTTCCTGTACAAATGCTTCTTCTTTGGCATCCATTTGCTGGTATTTTTTCAATGCTTCAAAAGCCTCTGCTTTTAATTTTAAAGCATCAGTTGTACTTAATGCAGAATCTTTAGAGGCAGTATTGTAAATTCTGCCTTTGTAAAACCATGCAAGGGATGATTTTGCATTTTTTGCATCTGCCATAAATTTATCAAGACTTTCTTTAGCTTTTTTGTTTTGCCCTAAAAGCATCATCTTATTAATTTCATCAAGGCTTTGGCCAAAACTTACGGTGCCTGCAAAAAGCAGCATAATAAAAAAACAATATTTCTTCATTCTATTTTATTTTTAGGTGATAAAGATATTAGTTAATTGTGTATCAGGATGAATTTTTACACAAATTTTCATAAACCATGCCATAAAACTGTTCATCAAAATAAAGACGATAAAAAAACTAAAGTTGGCTAAATTGCAGCTGTTTTTAACAATACTTTGATTACTCAAAATACCATACAGCAAATACTTAGCCGCATAGATATTGTGGAAATTGTAGGCTCGTTTGTAAAACTTAAAAAAAGGGGCACCAATTATATTGGCCTCTGCCCTTTTCACAACGAAAAATCGCCTTCGTTTACCGTATCCGCCGCTAAAGAAATTTACAAATGTTTTGGCTGTGGCCGCAGCGGCAACTCTATAAGCTTTTTAATGGAAGCCGAAAAATACAGTTATGCCGAAGCCTTACGCTGGCTTGCGGCAAAGTACAATGTAGAAATTGAAGAAACAGAAACCAGCCCCGAGTACAAACAGCAGCAACAGGTTGCCGACAGCCTCTACATCATTAACAATTTTGCACAAAAATTTTTTACCAATGCTTTATTTAATACAGATGAAGGAAAAGATATTGCCTTAAGTTATTTAAAACACAGGGGATTCAGGGAAGAAATCATTAAAAAATTTCAGTTGGGTTTTAACCCCGAAGCAAGAGACAGTTTTACAAAAGAGGCGTTATCTAATCAATATAATTTAGAATACCTGCAAAAAAGCGGATTGGTAAATGTAAGAGATGGCAATGCGTATGATAATTACCGGGGAAGAATAATTTTTCCTATCCACAATCAAAGCGGAAAAGTATTGGGTTTTGGTGCAAGAATTATTAAGAACAATGATAAAGCCCCTAAATATATTAACACGCCGGAAAATGAAATTTATGTAAAAAGTAAATTGTTGTATGGCAGTTATTTTGCCAGGCAAGCCATTGATAAAGCAGATGAATGTTTGCTTGTAGAAGGTTATACCGATGTGGTTAGTTTACACCAGGCCGGTATAGAAAATGTGGTGGCCAGCGGTGGCACATCTTTAACACCCGATCAGCTGAGGCTGATAAAAAAATACACCAACAATCTTACTATTATTTATGATGGCGACAATGCCGGTATAAAAGCTGCATTGCGTGGGTTGGATTTAGCATTGGAAGAAAGCCTGAATGTAAAATTGGTTTTAATACCCGATAAAGAAGACCCCGACAGTTATGTAAATAAAGTGGGTGCTGCTGCTTTTGCCAATTTTATTGCAGAAAATAAAAGAGATGTTATTTTATTTCAATTGGATATTGCATTAAAAGATGCCGGCACCGACAGTAATAAAAAATCCATCATTGTAAACCAAATTGCCGAAACGATTGCAAAAATTAATAAGGCAGAAGATTTTACCAAACAGCAGGATTATATAAAGCAATGCTCCGAAATTTTAAAGATTGAAGAAAGTGGTTTGCATGCTTTGGTAAATAAATTTATAAGAGAGAAAGTTACCAAGGCAGAAAATCAATCTTTCAGGGAAGAAAGAAATGATGTAAATATTTTACCAGCCCAAACAGAAGATGATACTCTCTCGTTATTTAACAAAGATGAAATGCACGAAAGGGCCATGGTAAGAAGTTTGCTGGAGTTTGGTTTAAAAGACTGGGATGAAGAACAAAAAGTAGCCAATTATATTTTTAAAGAAATTGAATTAAACCAGTTAGAAGAATTGATTGACAATAAAGATCTAGTGCATGTAGTACAAACCTATAAAACCTGGTACGACGAAGGGATAGAACCCACAGCTAAAAATTTTTTATACCACGATAATTTAAAAATGAGTTCTTTAGTGGTAAGCATTATGGATTTTAATTATGAAATAAGCCCAAAATGGACAGAACATTTTGAAGGCCATATACCTACAAGAGAAGATTTATTTAAAGAAGAAGTTTTTTCAGCACCCTTAATTACCTGAAATTAAAAAAGATAAAAAGGCTGATGGATGAAAACCAGCGTGACCTTGAAAAATCTTTGGTTGCAGAAGAGCAAATGATTTTAGTACAAACGCACCAGCATCTTAAACAAATGGAAATAGAATTAACAAAACAGTTGGGTACAGTAATTTTTAAGTAAATTATTTCTGGTTAAAATTTTTCTTTTGTGCTATTAATTTTTCCATGGTGGTTTCTAAACGCCTTGTTTTCGTTTCTTCTTTTTTAGCACTCACAATCCACTCAACATACTCTCTTTTATGGGTAAACGCAAGTGAATCGAAAAATGCAGCAGCAGTTTTATTTTTCTCCAGCAACTTTTGTAATTCTGCCGGTGTTTCAATGGTGCGGTTAGTATAATCAACACCGGTCGCCGGGTTTGCAGAAGAAAAAGAAGGCGCTGTTTTAGGTTCAACATCCGGTTTTTTAAATCTTGCAGCACTCCACAAATTATCTACTGCAATAAGCCGCACAGTTTCAAAACCATGTTCGGTAATAAAATCCCAGCTGGCATCCCTGCATAAATCGCTGGCAATTTTTGAAGATGCTTTGGGGTATGCAACCCAAAATTTAGCTTCGCTGTGCAAAGCAGGTATTACATCCCTCAATATTTCTTTCAGTTGCTTTTGGCTAAATGCAAATATTAATGCAAAATCAATTTTTCTAATTTTAAGTAAAGGTGTTACATTTTTAGAGAAAGAAAATTTTATAAACTGTTTTTCAATGGCAAGCGGCAAGCCCTGCAGCAGCAAATTTTTTTCATCCCCCAGTTGCAATTTTTCCAATAAAGATTGAGAAGACATAGGCAAAACAACAGTTAATTTTTAATAATTATTACACCAACAACAAAACAATTATTGGCTGCAAAAATGCAGCTAATTTAAAAAGATGTTTTTTCCGGAAGGTTAAAAGTTGTTTAACAGCAAAGCTGTTTAGAGGTATAAAATTAAACATTAAGTTTGGTAGATGAAAGTTTAAATAAAAAAAACTCTGCAATTTGCAGAGTTTTTAATTATATAAAATATTTTCTTTATTTACTTATAGGCTTATAATAGCTTAAAGCCTCAGGCATATGTTTTTCTAATTGTGCAATTCTCTTTTCGTCAGCCGGATGAGTAGATAAAAACTCAGGTGGTTTTTGATTACCACTTGCCGCAGCCATTCTTTGCCAAAAAGGAATGGCTTCTCTTGGATTATAACCGGCCATTGCAGCAAAGTTTAAGCCTAAGCGATCGGCTTCAAGCTCCTGGTTTCTGCCATTGGGCAGTAAAACACCAACTTGTGCTGCGGGTGCAAAAATATTATTAAACAGGCTGTTATATTTTGAATTACCTGAAGTAGCAATATTTCCTACAATTTCTAAGCCTTGTGCAATTGCACCCTGGCTCATACGTTCGTTACCGTGGTGCGCTACCGCATGTGTAATTTCGTGCCCTAAAACGATTGCCAAACCAGCTTCATTTTGTGTGTAAGGTAACAGGCCTGTGTACACCACCACTTTTCCGCCAGGCATACACCATGCGTTTACTGCTTTATCATTTACTAAATTAAATTCCCATTTATATCCATCTAGTTCTGCAGCAAGCCCTTTACCACGATAATACTCAGTTATTGCTGTTGCAATTCTGCTGCCCACACGGCGAACCATTTCTGCATCCTTACTGGTGTTTTCGCTAACTACCTGGTTTTGTGATAAAAAACTTCTGTACTCGGTAACAGCCATTTGCTGCAACGATGCTTCTGAAAAAAGCCCCAGTTGCTTGCGGCCTGTAATTGCATTTCTTGAGCATGCTGCTATCAGCGAAACTGAAAATAATAAGATAAATACTTTTTTCATTTTGTTTGAGTTTTAATTATAGTATATAGTAAACAATTGGCGTACCAATTTTAATAACTTCAAAAATTACAAAATGTAATTTTAAGTTAAGACGTAATTTTTTAAGATAAGGTTGTAGAGAAAATGTTAATCGTTGCGGCGGCGTGATTTTCTTCTGTCACGGTGTTTAAGTATAGGCACTCGGCTTTCTACACCACGTAATATGCGGCCTATATTTTTTTGATGGGTTAATATAACCAATGACGCCACTAAAAGAGCGAAATATTCGGTATAATACTTCATGCTCATTCCATATCCACAATACACAAATTGGTAAAAACAATGCAGCCAGTATTGAGCTTAACGAAACATAACGGGTAAGATAAAGTACAATTAAAAAAACACCTACACAACTAATTGCAACAACCGGTTGTACAGCCAGCAGCATTCCAAATAAAGTGGCTACTCCTTTACCACCTTTAAAATCGGCGAATATGGGGAAGATATGCCCCGCTACTGCAGCAAGACCTAAACCAATCATAAAATTGGTACGGTACAATTCCATATCGGCACTAAAGTAATAAGGAAGAAAATTATATAAAGCAACAGCAACAGCACCTTTTAAAATATCAAGTACCATTACAATAGTACCGTATTTACTACCCAGTACCCTGAAAGTATTTGTGGCTCCCATATTGCCACTGCCATAATCCCTGATATCTACACCAAAAAATTTTTTGCTTATAATCAGTGCTGTAGGAATGGATCCAATTAAATATGCTACTATAATAAGAAGTAGTTCCTTCATGCGATTCTTTGAGTTGAGTTGAACATCACAAAAATAATGAATTATGGGTTTACTTAACCTTAATTTAATTACAAAATACCTAAGTATTAAAATTTATGTCAATACTTCAGGCTGTTTTATACTCAGCATTAACGCAAATCCAGTCTTTTTGGTGTATAAAAGATGTAAAACTTATACCGTTGGCAGTGAGTGATTCTCTTATCTGTATTTCATCAGTTATTAAAAAACCGCTTAATAAAATTTTTGTACCCGGCTTACAAGCCTTTGCAATAAGGGGCATATTTTGTAAAATAACATTCAGGTTTATGTTGGCAAGAATAATATCGTAGTGATGATTAAGAGGAATGCTTTCTGCTTTTTGAAGTAAAATATTTTTTGAATTATTGGTAAGGATATTTTCTTTAGCATTTTCTATACTCCAGTCATCATTATCAATTGCAGTAATTTCAGATGCTCCCATTTTTTCGGCTAAAATTGCCAGTACACCCGTGCCTGTACCAAAATCTACAACAGATTTATTTGTAAAATCCAAAGCACTCATTTGCTGCATCATCAAAAAAGTAGTGGCATGATGGCCGGTACCAAAACTCATTTTTGGAGTAATAATAATTTCGTGCTGCACATTTTTTACTGGTTGGTGAAAACCTGCACGTACAGCCGCAAAATCATTTACCACAACAGGTTCAAAGCTGCTCTCCCATTGTGCATTCCAGTTTTGCTGTTCAATTACAGTTAAAGTATAAGAGATGTTATTACTATTGGCAACAGCATCTAAAGTTTCTTTATCAAATTTTGTTTCAGGGATAAAAGCTTTTAAATCGTTTTCGTTTTCTTCAAAACCATCAAAGCCAATATCTGCAAGCAATGCAATTAATATTTCATTTTTTTCAGGGGTACGGGTATTGAGTTTAATTTCCAGATAATTCATTGTATAATTTTGCAGGCAAGCTATTTATTAGCAAACTTAGAAGGTTTTTTATACCCTTAATAAAATAAAATAGCTACAGGGCAATTAATATTTTTTAGGGGCACCGTGTAAAAATCATTTCTTATCCGTAACAAAATACATATCAATATCTCCTTTGCCTTTTACAGCAATTTTGCCACGGTATTGGCAATTGTAATAGTCTTTTACCAATCTATAAGTTTCGCCGGAAATATTTATTTCCCCGGGTTCACCTAGCTGCTCCATTTGAGATGCAAGGTTTACGGTATCACCCCAAATGTCGTATACAAATTTTTTGGTACCCACCACACCGGATACTACCGAGCCGGAGTGTATTCCTATACGTATTTCAAACCCCGGCAAATCCTGTATAATTTTCGACCGGCTGAATTCAGCAATAAAATTTTGCATATCCATTGCTGCTTTTACGGCATTCAGTGCATGCTCTTCATCATCCTGCGGCAGGCCTGCTGCACACATGTAGGCATCGCCGATAGTTTTAATTTTTTCTAACCCGTATTTTCCGGTTATGTAATCAAACCCACGAAAGGTTTCATCCAATTGTGTTACCAGCAAATCGGGTGTCATGTGTTCGGCAATGGAAGTAAAGCCTTTTATATCGGCAAACAAAACGCTTACCTCTTCATGTTTTCTTGCATAAGATTTACCAAATTTTTTTAATTCCGCTGCAATTTCTTCGGGCAAAATATTCAGCAGCAGTGCATCCGATTTAGACTTTTCAGATTCCAGTTGTTTTTTTTGTTTTTCAATTTCCAAAGTACGGAAAGCAACTTTTTCTTCAAGCTGTTCATTATACTGCTGCAATTCCAGAATTAAATGTTTGTTGTTGCGCCGGAGTAAAACAGTTTCCAATGGCATTGTCAATAGTAATTTTAAGTTCATCTTTATCCCAGGGTTTAGTGATGTATCGGTACACTTTTCCGGTATTGATAGCATCAATAATGGCTTCCATATCGCTAAAACCTGTTAAAATAATACGTACATTATCAGGCTCCTATGGCAATTGCTGTAAAAATTGTACCCCTGTCATCCCAGGCATGCGTTGATCAGTTACAATTACCTGAATATCGTTATGAGAAAAAATTTCTAATCCCTCTTCGCCGCTTTGTGCGGTAAAAACATTATAGTTGCGCCGAAGAGCAGCCCTGAATGAGTTAAGGTTATTTACTTCATCATCTACATACAAAATATTAGCGATTCCTGATTCTTCCATTTCAATTTTTTATGTTATTAATTCCTGTACTATTGGTAATGTAATTACAAACTCTGCTCCTTGTCCGGGCTGAGAAAAAACTTCCAGTTTGCCATGGTGCTTTTCAATAATGCCATAGCTGATGGATAATCCTAACCCTGTTCCTTTACCCACTTCTTTTGTGGTAAAAAAGGGATCAAATATTTTGGTTCTTATTTCTTCCGTCATTCCGCTGCCGGTATCTTTTATGGTAATACGGACATTATTTTGATCAGCACTTGTTTTTATAAAAATTTTCCCTTCTCCGTTAATTGCCTGTACTGCATTGGATAAAAGATTCATAAATACCTGGTTTATCTGACCGGGAAAACAATCTATTTCCGGAATTTCTCCTAAATCTTTTACAACTTCTATCCTGTCTCTGTAGGTACTGTGTAAAAGTGTTAGTGTTGATTCTATTCCTTCGTTTAAATCTGCTTTTTTTACTACATGCTGGTCCATTCGTGAAAAGTTACGTAAGCCCTTTACAATTTCTGATGTACGGCTTGCCCCTTCTTCTATACCCCTTAATAAATCATTTACTTCTGTTAAAACAAAATCTATATCCGTTTTCTCATTAAATTTTTGCACCTCAGCAAATTCTTTTTCGAGGCCTTTTTCTTTTACTGTTTGCTTATAATAATTGATACATTTTATTAAATCTGCCAAATCTTCTTTTAACGGTTTTATGTTAGCTGATACAAAATTAATTGGATTATTAATTTCGTGAGCAACACCAGCAGTAAGCTGGCCCAACGAAGCCATTTTTTCGGATTGTACCAGCTGCGTTTGCGCTTCTTTAAGGTTTTCCATTGTTTCGTTCAGCACCCGGTTTTTTATTTCAATCAACTGTTTCTGTTTATCCAGCTCAAACATATTCCGTGCAATTTCATTTTTTGCATTTTCAACAATTTTTTTTTGTGCTTCTATCTCCTCTATACTTGCATTGAGTACATTGGTTATTGCGGATTTATCAATAAGGGTGCGGTGGTATTTAAATTCCACCACTTCCATATTTTTTTTTATGGCCTTTACTTCTTTAAACAGTAATTCTTTTTCCTCTTCGGTAAGAGTTAAGCCTTCTGTAATTTTAATAAATTGCTCCAGCAAATTATGAAAGGGGTTTAAGATTTAAATGTAAGTAATTAATTTTTTTCCTGTAAAATTACCATACTGCAGGTTTCGTTATGAAAATCGCATACACTGTCTTTGGCAGTTCCTATTTCTCCATACGTAAAAAAACCAATCAAAGGTTTATCCCATAATCCCCTTATCATGCCGGCTTCATCACCCGTCATGGGTCCCAGCGCCATATGCCTTGCTTTGCAGCTAAACATAATCAACGCATCCGCTTCAGGAATAGAAGGCTTGAGTGCACTGACTCTCTCTGTTGTTTTTTCAATCAAATCAAAACCGGGTTGTACTGAAAATTTTACTTTGCTGCCCTGTGGAATGCCTCCTGCAAAAATTAATGCACGGCTTTCTATGTCCACCATCAATGGCGCCCTGAGTACAATGTTACCATTTTCTTTTTTTAGTTGCAGGGGATATTGGGCAAAATTTTGCGCAATAATTTCTGCCGTGTTATCTACACTTTCAGTAAACTGGAAATATTTTACAAATACATCTACCGCAGGTTCGTCATCAATTGTATAAACAACATTGCCTGCCGATTTTGTAATTGTTTTTTCAATACCAATATTATCCCAGCCGCTGGTGGCCAATCCTTTTACATTTATCTTATCACCATCCAGCACCAAACCAATCAACCCTGTTGATGTTTCCTGCCCGTTGGTAAATACGTACGATGATTTCATGGTTAAATCATCACCTGCAAGCCCGCCATACAAAGGGATATTTTTATCTACATCCAAAAACCCTTTAATGATTTGCTCAGCATCAATGGTTAAACCACTTGAGATGACCATTACGGAAGGATTGGCAAATGATGCTTTGGCAAACAACCCCAAATCATTGGCCACTTTATAAGTATCGGCCGATGCTTCACAAAACAGTTTGTAATGCGCCTTGTTAATATCCAAAAGCATTACAACAGTTGATTTTTCCATTACTTCATTATCAAGAATTTCTCCTGCCGTGGTAGAGCCAAACACATCTACATTGCAGGCATTAAAAAAATCAACCAGCTCCTGCCTGTTTTGTGTAATGGAACAAAATACAATGGCAAGTGAGGGAGTAAATCCATCTGCCGTTACTTTAGCGAATTTTGATTTAATCGTATCAATGTTTTCGCCGTATATATTTTTTGCAAGCATGTTATTTGGTTTTAAATTTTGACAAATATTTATGGTTGTGATTTTACCGTAGCCACAATTTGTGTTACGTTTTGCGTAATGATGTTAATGAGTGTTGGAATAAAAGAACCTTTCACCGTATTGCTCAGCCAGGGATTCATAACAGTGGAAATGATAAAGTTAATGGGGTCGTTTGTTCCATCACCTGTTGCAACACCCAGGCGGCCTCTTAAACTATCAACCAGCAAACTACCATTATTACTTCTTGTAAATGCAGATGAGGTTACTACTATTGGTGTATCCTCTGTATCGGTTTCATAAGGCTTAAAACTGAACTTTCTGTAAATGGCATCATTTAAAGCGTTTACTTTTTTCATGCTGCTGTTAGGGGTGGTGCCGGTGGTAAAATAATTATACATGTAAGTAACAATGGTTTGGTCGCCACCCAGTTCTTTAAACAAAGCAAATGCCTGCGGGTCGTTAATTAATTGCTGATTGGTTACGTTTACAATACGGTCTCTTATAAATTGATATTGTTGTTGCACCTGCGCAGGCGGCAAGCCTTGTTGTATAGCAGGTATTGGAATAAGCGGTACAACAAAAAAGGGACAGGTTTGGTTGAATATTTAAACAAACCAATGCGGCATATAATCTTTTGGCATTAAAAAAACATTCGCCTGAAATTTTACCGTAGCCATCTGTATTGGGTCGTATTACTTTATGACTGAAATAAACAGCCGCTGCTGCAGCGCCGGGTTTTGAACCTTCCACACCATATACACCAACCGTTGGATCAACACCGCCATGATACACCACCGGTGCGGTAAAAGAAACCAAATTACGCATGGCAGAATTTCTGTAACACAAACCACCTGCAGGATAAGGCACATAACCTGATTTGTGAGGGTCAATCGTAATTGAGTCGGCCAATTGCAATACCTGATACTGCTGTGTTACATAACTGCTCATGGGCAATGATACCATCACATCATCAGCAACAGGTTTAAATGTAACAGGGTCGCTGTCATCGTTACTATTGAGCATGGTTTTATAATAACCGCCCCATGCAGCATCAGCATGTATGGCAAACTCCAAACCCTGTTGCCTGTATTTATTTCTTAAAGCCAAAATATCTTTTAATGGGTCTACCTGGCTTTCTTCTGTAGTACCAATAACAGCCACCACATTCATAACAGGAATTTTTTTGCTTACACAATTAGCTAACAAGTTATCTAATTTGGTTACGTCCATTCTTGCTTTCAAATCCACCTGTACGCTCCACATGTTGTTGGCGCCAATACCGAGAATGGCAGCGCCTTTTGGCCATGAGTAATGCCTGGTAGAGCTGGCGATAGATACGGGTGTTTGTGTAATATCCGGCAGGTATTTGCTGAGTATATCATGGTAGCCGATATTTTGTACCGTATAATTGGCAATGGCATTACTTACATCGGTAATATTAATACTGTATTGCGTAGCTAAATTATTGGGTATGGCCAGTACTTCATCAATAGGAAGATTGAGTAATGCCCAGCTGTCTAAATTTACTAAAACAGCTTTTGCGCCATTTAATAAAGTAATCTGAAAGCCTTTTGCATTTTGAAAGATGGGTTCATTTAATAATAGCCTGTTTTACACTGGTGGCATAAAATTTTAAATTTCTTGCCATCCACAAACCTTCTAAATTAGCAACACTTCCATCGCATGTAATATGCCCCCAGCCTGTAATCTGGCCTGTAGCCAGTGTAAACTCACCCGGTTTTTTGCCGATGGGGTTTACAGCATAACCCAGCAATTTGCACAATTCATTTCCCACTTCCATTTCAAGCAGGGTGGTAACAGGTGATGCTTCTGCCGCCACATTGTTTTGATTATACATTAATGCAGCAAAATAGCCGAGCATGCCGGGCAGTGTAGTATCCCACAACATATGGCCAATGGTTCGCATGCTGAAAAAAGTACCGGACTGCTTTAACTGTTTAATAAGCAGATAATATTCCAGTGCCATGCTCGCCATGGTTTCTTTAAATGCGGTTGATTCCTGTAAGTCGGTGCTCAGGTAATCAGGATCATTGGGGAAATACTTATTTCTGAAATTAACATTGCCCTCTACAGCCATGGCCATCATATCCATCATGTATTTAAAATTGCCGCCGTGGGTGCCGGGGAAAAAAGCTTCTAATGTTTGGGAACCGGGGCCTTCTAACTTAATCTTTTCTTCTTCGGGCTGGTTGAGGTGGGCTGCTAATAGATCTTTGGCGAATTGAATGGAATGTTTTTTGTCTGTGTGTTGCATGGTTGATAAGGTTTAAGTTTGGTTAAAAAAAAATAGAAACTGATGTTAGGATAAATACACTGTAGCTTTTTAGATACGATTAAAAACAACGGCATGATTATTACATATTGTTAGTAAAGGGCAGCACTTGGCACCTTTAATTTCGGTAATATTTGCAGGCCTTAAGGCTTTAGATATAAATAGGGAAACTGGATAAGGTTGCTTATTAAAATAAGATAACTAAAAATACAATTTCTAAATGGAAAACCACAATAACCCATGCCCGAATTCTTAAAAATCAGTAGTCCTACGTATTTTAAAATTAGCAAAGTATTTTTCTTTGATAAAACAGATTTGTTATGCTGCTTTGCCAGCTCAATTACTTACAAAAACATGCTGCACTTATGTTGTATTTAACAAACGTTCCACCGCATCGTAATAAAGCGCTGTTATGCCTGCCTGGCTAATCATCACATCTTTAAGTAATGATGGCGGGGCTTGTGTTGGGTCGCCTGAATGTACGGGCGGGTTTGGTGAATACTGAATATAAAGTTGTGAGGCTTCAGCCATCCACTTTCCTTTAATTTTTTCCACCAGCATCAAAGCAAGATCTATCGAAGAGGAAACGCCGCCACCGGTAAAGCGTTTTTGCTTTTCATCAATTATGCCCCGTGGATAACCCTCAGGTATTTTTATATTACAATAGTTGTCGAGTAACCGCAGGTTATTTAGCTGGCTCCAATAAGTGGTAACGGTACAATTGTTTAATAATCCTGCAGCAGCCAGTATAAACGTACCAACACAAACCGAACCTGTCCATTGTGCGCCGGCAGCAGTAGTTTTAATAAAATTTTGATATGTTTGGTTGAACATGGCGTTATTAATTACACCATCTGCATGCCCACCCGGTACATAAAGTATATCAATAGGCGGATGTGGTTCATCAAAAGAATAATTGGGATAAACAAAAGTGCCTTCCGAAGTTTTAACAGGCCGCTTTTCTGCGGCAAGCCAAATAGGGGTAAAATACCCATAGGCAACAACGAACACATCAGTAGCACCAACAAAATCCATGAGGGTTACCCCATCGTAAAGCGGAAAACCAACCACCATCGGTATAACATTATCTGTCATAAAAGATTTATTTTATGGTGTAGC
Source organism: uncultured Chitinophagaceae bacterium (assembly GCA_963741535.1). GTDB lineage: Bacteria > Bacteroidota > Bacteroidia > Chitinophagales > Chitinophagaceae > Ferruginibacter. Next base: position 106,399 of record CAVUIP010000016.1, on the reverse strand, counting down.
AGGCAAATCCGAATTAAAACAATCTCTAAAAATCTTCCATACCCCATCTTCCTGTTTCCATAACTGAATGGTTTTTCCAATATCCATATTTTTTCCTCCCTGCTGACTAAGTGTATAAGAACCCTGCACACCAACAATATCTATATGGTTCCAAACAATTGTAGAGGTTACTTTGTATTGTGTAAAGCCCTGTTGTATATAGCCGGAAATAGCGGTTTCAATGTTTGCACGGCCAGCAACAAGCGTTTGGTTGGGAGGCATAAATTCTGCATCAATAGTATAGCATTGAGCAACACCGGCAGGGTCACCGTTTTCCATTGCCTTTTCAAAAATTCCGCAGCGTTCTACAATTGCTTCCCATGTGGAATTTAATCCCTGTTTAGTAGTAGGTTCCATGTTGATATGTTTTAATTAAGTAATAAAATCTTCGCTTTATTCCATCACTATGCTATACGCAACCAACAGCTTATAATAAGAAATCCAGGTATTATATAAATTGTGGCGGCACATTTGCACTCCTAAATGAGCCATTGCCTGAAAGAAATAAAAAATTGCCAGACTGACAGGGCAAATGAAAAGATAGATGGAGAGGAAAAGAAAGTTCTACAATGGGGATTTTTACTTTCTGTTGCAAGAAAGTTTTGTTCGTAGCTCATAGCTTTTAAGGTTTAAGGTATGTAATGAAAGACAAAACCGTATAAACATAAGGGTACTGCGAACCACACATATCAAAGCAATGTTTTAGAAGAGGAGATTGGAAAAAAATGATTTTAAAATAACAAGTTAGAATAACAAGTTAGAATAACAAGTTAGAATAACAAGTTAGAATAACAAGTTAGAATAACAAGTTAGAATAACAAGTTAGAATAACAAGTTAGAATAACAAGTTAATTTGTTTATTATTAAAATCAAAATTTTTTACCAAATTAAATAAATGAGTACATGTATTGCATAAAATTAGAATGGCAAAACTATTGAACTCTTTAATAAATAAAGATTTTGCCAGCCAAGAATTAATTAAAATAAAAAACCGCAGATAAACAAAATTAGCGATTACCTGCGGTGGTTATAATGAAGTGTGAAATTTTAATTCTGTTGCTCACCCTGCTGCGGCTTAGGCTGCATATCGGGTTTTGGTATTAAAGCTTTACGGCTAAGTTTAAATTTACCGGTCTTTTGGTCAACATCCAGCAGCTTCACTTTTACTTTATCGCCTTCTTTAAAAATACCATCCATAGTTTCTAAACGTTTCCAGCTTATTTCACTTATGTGTAACAACCCTTCTTTTTTAGGAAGAAATTCTACAAAAGCGCCAAACTCTTTAATGCTCTTAACTGTTCCTTCGTAAGTATCACCAACAACTGGTGTTGCTACTAAACCTTTAATCCAAGCTAATGCTTTTTCTAATCCTTCTTTTTGTGCAGAGAAGATACTTACTTCGCCGGCATTATTCACTTCTTCAATATTAACTGGTGCACCGGTTTCTCTTTGTATTTCCTGAATCACTTTACCACCTGGCCCTATCACTGCACCAATATATTCTTTATCGATAATTATTTTAACCATACGTGGTGCATGAGGCTTAACTTCTGCTCTTGCTGCAGGCATGCACTCGTACATTGCATCCAATATGTGTAAACGACCAGCACGTGCCTGGGCCAAAGCCTTACGCATAATGTCCATACTTAAGCCGTCAACTTTAATATCCATCTGCACACCGCAAATACCATCACGTGTACCTGTAACTTTAAAATCCATATCGCCTAAATGATCTTCATCACCCAAAATATCTGTAAGCACTGCAAACTCGTCGCCTTTTTTAATTAAGCCCATTGCAACACCACTAACGTGTTTTGGTAAAGGCACACCTGCATCCATCAATGCAAGCGAACCTGCACAAACTGTAGCCATAGATGACGAACCATTACTTTCTAAAATATCACTTACCACACGAACGGTGTAAGGATAATCGCTGCCCGGCATCATCTTTTTTAAACTACGCATGGCAAGGTTACCATGTCCAACTTCTCTGCGGCCAACGCCTCTCATCATTTTTACTTCACCTGTAGAGAATGGAGGGAAATTATAATGTAAAATGAATTTTGTATAATCAGATTTATGAGCACTTTCAACCAATAATTCATCTAAAGGTGTTCCAAAAGTAACCGTTGTAAGTGATTGTGTTTCACCTCTTGTAAATAAAGACGAACCGTGTGGTGTTGGTAAAATATTAGTTTCCATTGCAAGGGCACGAATGTCTTCTGTACCTCTTCCATCCAAACGTTTTCTGTCATTCAAAATCATATCTCTTACCACATAATATTGCAATTCGCCAGTATAATGGCCAATCAATTTTTTATCCGCATCGGGTAATTCTTCTCCTAAAAATATTTTTACCTCTTCGTGCAGTGCTTTGTAAGCATCACTTCTTTCATGCTTTGCAGATGCTGATGCAGAAATTGCATACATTTTATCTTTTGCAAAAGCAGTTATCTTTTCGTTTAATTCTTCGTTGCGGTAAGGTTTGGTGTATTCTCTTTTAGTAGTAAGGCCTAATTGATCTCTCAAATCTGCCTGGGCTTTAATTTGAGCTTTAACGGCTTCATGTGCCAGCTTCAATTGCTTTTACCAAATCTTCTTCCTGGCATTCGTTGGCTTCGCCCTCTACCATCATAATATTTTTATCGGTGGCGGCAATTATAAATTCTAAATCGCATGCTGCTAATTCGGTACGGCTGGGGTTGATAATATACTCGCCATTTTTACGGGCAATACGCACTTCCGAAATAATTTCCTGAATGGGAATATCCGAAACCGCTAAAGCAGCAGAAGCTGCAAGGCAAGCTAATGCATCGGGCATTACTTCAGCATCGCTTGATATAAGGCTTATAAGTACCTGAACATCACATAAATAATCTTCTGGAAAAAGTGGACGCAAAGCCCTGTCTATTAATCTTGAAGTAAGAATTTCGTAATCATTTAACCTTGCTTCTCTCTTAAAGAAAGAACCCGGCACACGGCCTGCTGATGCAAATTTTTCCTGGTAATCTACAGATAAAGGAAAAAATCTTTGGCCTTCTTTAGGTTCTTTATTGGCAACAACGGTTGCTAATAAAATACAATTGCCCTGGCGAACGGTAACGGCACCATCTGCCTGGCGGGCCATTTTGCCTGTTTCGATGGTAACCATTCGGCCACCGCCAATATCAAAAGTTACAGATTTTGGTTGTAGTAAAGACATAAATACGATTTATGATTTGGGATTGCCGACTTAAGATTTGCTTAAATCCTAATCCCGGTGAGTTAATTACGTAAAAAAGAATAATTCCCAACCGTAAAATTTCAGTTGGGAATTATTACTATTACATACTTGGAATAATTTATTTACGCAGACCTAATTTTTCAATTAAAGCTCTGTAACCAGTAAGGTCGTGTTTGCTTAAGTAAGTTAATAAACGCTTGCGCTGACCTACCATCTTCATCAAACCTCTTTGAGAAGAAAAATCTTTTTTGTTGATTTTCAGGTGTTCTGAAATGTGAATTGATCCGCTCTGTTAATAAAGCGATTTGGCCTTCAATAGACCCTGTGTTAGTGGCTTTACCACCATAAGTTGAAAAAATATTTGCTCTTTTTTCGATTGTTAAATACGGCATCTCTTTGTTTTTTTAATAACGTCTTTGTTATGTTTCTTTTTTAATTGGGTGCAAAAGTACATAAAAAAATGGTTTTTACGAGGTGAATTGAGGATTTTTTTTGAATATTGCCAAATATGAAACCATCGTTTGCCATAATAGGCTGTGGAAGGATTGCCAAAAGGCATGCTGAACAAATAATAAAACATGGAATACTGGCAGCAGTTTGCGATGTAATCCCTGAAAAAGCTAATGAACTGGCTGCAATTTACAATGCTGCTCCTTACTATTCTATTCAAGATTTACTGGCCACTGAAAAAAAATTGGAGGCGGTTATTATTTGCACACCAAATGGTTTACATGCCATTCATGCAATAAAAGCATTGGAGGCAGGCAAGAATGTTTTGTGTGAAAAACCATTGTGCATTACCACTAAAGATGGAAAAAAAATGATTGAAGCGACACATAAATACCATAAAAAGCTTTTTGTAGTTAAACAAAACCGGTACAATCCCCCCGTTGTGTTTTTAAAGAATTTGATTGATAATGACAGGCTGGGTAAAATTTTCAGCTTTCAAATAAACTGTTTTTGGAACAGGCCAAATGAATATTATAATGATTGGAAAGGAACGAAAGATTTAGATGGTGGTACACTGTTTACGCAATTCAGCCATTTTATTGATTTGCTGTATTGGTTATTGGGTGATGTTGCTGCGGTTAAAACAAATACCAAAAACTTTGCGCATGCGTCAATTGAATTTGAAGATACCGGTGTGGTTTTATTTGAAATGAAAAATGGTGCCATTGGATCTTTAAATTATACGGTAAACAGTTTTAATAAAAATATGGAAGGTTCGTTTACCGTTTTTGCAGAAAAAGGCACCATTAAAATTGGCGGACAATATCTAAACGAATTAGAATATTGCAATGTAAAAGGAATTAATACTCCTGAATTACCCAAAGGTAACCCTGCCAATGGGTATGGATTTTACCAGGGCAGCATGAGCAACCATGATAAAGTGTATGAAAATTTAATAATGGCTTTGGAAGATGATAAACATGAATTTGCAAGTGCAGAAGAAGGATTGAAAACGGTAGAGATAATTGAGCGGATATATGCCCCCTCCGCCCCCTGAAGGGGGAACTTGCACTCTGAATAATTTAAGCACTTTTCAATTTCTCCAGATTACTTTCAAATGGATAAAATAGGTAAAAAAGATAATACTGTTACTAAGCCCCCTTCAGGGGGTTTGGGGGTTCTTGTTTTTACAGTTACTACCGACCTTACTTACGACCAGCGCATGATACGCATCTGCACATCTCTTGCTAATGCCGGATATAATGTAACATTAGTGGGAAGAAAAATGAAAGCCTCACTCCCACTTTCTACACAACCATTTGTACAAAAAAGATTGTTCTGTTTTTTTGAAAAAGGCAAACTGTTTTATGCAGAGTATAATATCCGTCTGTTTTTTTATTTACTTTTTAAAAAGATGGATTGTATTGGAGCAATTGATCTGGATACAATATTACCCTGCTATTTTATTTCGAAATTAAAAAAAATAAAAAGGATTTATGATGCACATGAATTGTTTTGCGAAATGAAAGAAATTGCAACAAGGCCGGCAATTTATAAAGTTTGGAAAAAAATTGAAGCTTTTACAGTTCCAAAATTTGTAAAAGGCTATACGGTAAACCAGCCTATTGCCGATGAATTTAATAAAATGTACGGGGTAAATTATGAAGTGATAAGAAATATTGCTTTACTGAGAGAAATAAATCTAACCCCGAAAAAAAGAAAAATTTATTTTATACCAGGGTGCAGTAAATGAAGGCCGAAGTTTTGAGACATTGATACCAGCCATGAAAGAAGTTAACTGCCAGCTAATTATTTGCGGCGATGGAAATTTTATGCAGCAGGCACAACAATTAGTAAAAAAAAATAATTTACAGGATAAAATAATTTTTAAAGGCAAAATAAAACCTGATGAATTAAGAACTATTACTCAACAGGCTTATATCGGCATTACATTGTTTGATGATGCCGGCCTGAGCAATTATTATTCTTTAGCCAACCGTTTTTTCGATTATCTGCATGCAGGCATTCCGCAGTTGTGTGTTAATTACCCGGTGTACAAAGAAATTAACGATAAGCACCAGATTGCAATTTTAGTTGATGATATCAGCGCAAAAAATTTAGCCCTGCAACTGAACAATTTACTGGATAATGAAGTTGTGTATAAAGAGTTGCAGCAAAATTGTTTAAAAGCAAGAGAAGAATTAAACTGGCAACAGGAAGAAAAAAAATTAATTCATTTTATAAAAATTTACTTGGATAAACATTTACATATTGTTGCACTTGATGTGCCCTGGCCAGCCGATTATGGCGGCGTGGTAGATTTGTTTTATAAACTAAAAGCATTGCACCAGCTTGGCATAAAAATTCATCTACACTGCTTTACGCAAGATAGAAACCCACAGGAAGAATTAAATAAATACTGTGTATCGGTAAATTATTATCAGCGTAAAAAAAACAGCAGCAGTTTTTCTTTAACGCTTCCATTAATTGTAAAGAGCAGGCAAAACAAAGAATTAATTGCTAATTTAAAAAAAGATAATCACCCCTTTTATTAGAAGGTATTCATTGCACCTATTACCTGTACAACGGAGAGTTGAGCAACAGAAAAATTGCAGTACGCCTGCACAATGTGGAATTTGAATATTATAAACAACTGGCAAAAAACGAAAGCAATCTTTTTAAAAAATTATATTTTATTAACGAAAGCAGGTTATTATATAAATATGAAAAAACTATAGCCAACAAAGCCACCTTCATTGCTGTAAGCGAACATGATGCAACTGTTTATAAACAACTATTTAATGCAACAGATATTTATTACCTGCCGGTTTTTATTCCGCATACTTTAGCAGTTGGCGCAGAAGGTAAAGGGTGTTTTTGTTTGTATCATGGTAATTTATCCATTAACGAAAATGAAACTGCAGTAATTTGGCTTTTACAGAATGTATTTAATACCTTAGAAATACCATTTGTAATTGCAGGAAAAAATCCTTCACAAAAGTTATTACAACTTGCACATCTATACAAACATACCTGCATTGTAGCCAACCCGGCCGAAAAAGAAATGCAGGATATGATTACAAAAGCGCAATTGCATGTGCTGCCTTCATTTAATAATACCGGTATAAAATTAAAATTATTAAATGCTTTATTTAACGGCAGGCATTGTGTAGTAAACAGCGCAGGAGCAGAAGGCAGTGGCCTGGAAAGTGTTTGCCATATTGCAAAGGATGCCGAATCTTTTAAAAAAATTATTGAAGAAATTTATCAACAACCATTTACAGAGCAGGAAAAAGAAAAACGGCAGGGATTTTTACAAACTATTTATAATAACGAAGCCAATGCAATAAAGCTTTCCGGATATTTAGGATTGCAGGAAAAAAACACCCTAATTCCTAATTCCTAATTACCAATTCCAAATTATTTACACCCTTACATTTCAATAGATAGCATTATCCCACACTCTATTTCTTTCTGTTTTAATCATCCGTGCAGGAAATTTATTGATCACCATATAATCATGCGTAGCCATAATTATTGTAGTGTTATAATCTTTACAAATATGAAAAAGCAACTGCATAATTTCGTCACTCGTTTCAGGGTCAAGGTTACCGGTAGGCTCATCTGCTAAAATTAATTTAGGCGAATTTAATAATGCTCTTGCCACATCCACCCTTTGCTGTTCGCCACCACTCAATTCAAAAGGCATTTTAAAACCTTTTGTTTTTAAACCCACTTTATCCAATACATCAGCAATTTTTTCATTCATTAATTTTTCATCCTTCCAACCTGTAGCCCTTAAAACAAATTTTAAATTCTCGTTTACGTTCCTGTCAGTTAAGCAATTGAAAATCCTGGAACACCACACCAAGGTTACGGCGCAAAAAAGGAACCGTCTTCCAGGTTAATTCTTTTATATTATGGCCTACCACCCAGCCTTCCCCTTCTGTCAATTGCAAATCGCCATACATGGTTTTAAGCAAACTGCTTTTACCTGTGCCGGTTTTACCCACCAGGTAAACAAACTCACCTTTTTCAATGGTAATGTTAACATCGCTTAAAATAAGGCTGCTGCCCTGGTAAATATTTACATTTTTTAATTCAACAATTGATTGAGACATAATTCAATTTTGGCCCCTATTCCCTAAAGTGGGGTAAGGAGAAGATGGTGTTTTATTTTTTTGTTACAAGCTTTAGTAATTCTATGATACTTCAGTGGCGTCGCACTCTTCAACAGCATATCTTAATTGAACTTTTACCTAAGCGTAAGTATCTCTGCAATATCTGTGTAATCAGTGGACAACCCAATATTGCAAATTTAGTTGTTACTCACTCCTATTAAAAATAAAATTTCCTCACCATTTGTTAAAAAATGTGAATAACTAATAAAATAGTTGTAAAACTAAATTATTAGTTTTAAGTTTACATCAGCTAATAAAAAGCTAAGAAAATGAAAAACTTAACCAAAGCAGAAGAACAGATAATGCAGGTGATATGGAAATTAGAAAAAGCATTTCTGAGAGAAATACTTGATGAATTGCCTGCACCAAAACCACACAGCAATACAGTGGCTACCATAATAAAAATACTTACAGACAAAGAATTTGTTGGCGTTACAGTTTTTGGAAGAACACATCAATATTATCCGCTTGTAAGTAAAGAGGTGTACAGCAAAAGCAGTATGAAGAGTTTGGTAAAAGGTTATTTTGAAGGAAGCTTTAGTAATGCCGTTTCGTTTATGGTAAAAGAAAACAACATTAGTTTGGATGAACTGGAGTTGCTGCTGAAACAGTTGAAGAAGAAATAATTCAGTTGACCGTTGATAGTTGTTCGAATAGCAGCAACTTCCTTTCTGACAACTGCCAACCAACAACTAACAACTATTTAAAATAATTATATGCTACCCATTGCCTGGTATCTTTTAAAAGTAATTATTTGCTCCGGTATTTTGTATGGATATTACTGGTTGCTGCTGCGTAATAAAGTTTTTCACAAGTACAACCGTTTTTACCTGATGGCAGCTGTGGTATTATCATTGTTATTACCGCTGATAAAAATAAATTTTTGGCAACCGGCACCAGTGCAAACAGACGGAGTAATACAGGTGCTGCAGGCAGTTAGCAACGGCGATGAATATATAGACAACATAATTGTACCTGCCTCACCAAATTCATTTGATTTAAGACAACTGTATCCATTGGCATATTTAATTGTTTCACTTGTTTTATTTATAATTTTTCTGCATACACTTTACAGTATTTTTAATCTTGTGAAAAAATACCCAACACAAATTATTGATAAAATTTCTTTTGTAAATACCGATGCTAAAAGCACCCCATTTTCTTTTTTTAATTATATTTTTTGGAATAACAGCATTGATATAGAAACTACCACCGGCCATCAAATTTTTAAACACGAGCTGGCACATGTACAGGAAAAACACAGTCACGATAAAATTTTCGTCAACAGCCTTTTGATATTTTTTTGGTGCAATCCTTTCTTCTGGCTTATACGCAAAGAGCTGAATATGATACATGAATTTATTGCCGATAAAAAAGCAGTGGAAGACAGCGACACCGCATCTTTTGCCGCCATGATATTGCAGGCCGCTTATCCGCAACACCGGTTTCAACTCACTAATAATTTTTTCTATTCACCTATAAAACGCAGATTGCTCATGTTAACTAAAAATAAAAATCCTAAAGTCAATTACTTTGGAAGAGTAATGGTATTGCCGTTGCTGGTTTTAATTTTTGCAGCTTTTACTTTTAAAATAAAGGCAGGGCTGGAAGCTGGAGTTTCCAGGTACAACGGCAAAAAAATTACAGTTGTTATTGATGCAGGCCATGGTGGTTTAGATGCAGGGGCCAAAAGTAGTGAAGGGATTTTAGAAAAAAATTTATCTCTTGAAATTGCAAAAAAAATAAAAGATTTTAATACTAATGATGCAATAGAAATAATACTTACCAGAGCTGATGATGCCTATATGTCGCCCAAGGAAAAAGCAGCTTTCGCAAAAGAAAAAATGGCCGATTTGTTTATTTCAATTCACCTGGCAGGCTCAAAACAACCAAACGAAAAATCAGGTATACAATTTATAGTTGCCCGAAATGAATTTGAAAATGCAGTGCAAAGTAAAATTTTTGCATCGGCACTTATACAAGAGTTTACTGCCAATTATCCACTGCCGGTTGCAACTGCACCAGTGCAAATAGAAAAAGGAGTTTGGGTTTTGCAGGGCAATAATATTCCTTCCGTTTTAATTGAAGCCGGGTATATTACCAATAATATTGATTTAAACTTTTTAAAATCAACTGCGGCAAAAGAGTCAATTGCCAAAAATATTTTAGCTGCTATTGAAAAATTTTATAACAGCAAACTTAAAATTTTAAACCCACTGAATAAAACGTCAGGTGATAGTATTTCTTCCACGGGCTTTTATGTTAATGCTAGACATTCAGACACCATCTATTTAAAAAGTAACGATTTTAAAAATAAAGCCTTAGTAATAGTTGATTCAAAAGAAATAGGAAATTTTGGAATGAATTATGTTGAGAAAAATATTGCAGACTTTAGCACCATCGTAACATATAACCCAATAGCAGCAAAAAAAATCTATGGAGAAAAAGGTAGGTATGGCGTAATTAAATTAACTCAAAAAGATGCAATACTTATTTCCGCTGATACGATATTTTTTGATGAGAAAAATAACTCCGTTAAACTATCAGGAAGTAAAACAGTTGTAAACGGGGATTTATCAAATGCTCTAATTTACATTGACGGAAAAATTTCCACCCCTGCACAATTAAATGCAATACCACCAAACAAAATAAGCAATGTAACTGTTTTAAAAGGCGATAAGCTGGATGATATTATTGATGCCAAAGGAAAAACTGCTATGATAAATGTAACCTTAAAAGCAGATGATTTAAAGGAAGTTGTTGTTGTGGGGTATAAAAAACCGGCGCCTTTATATGTGGTTGATGGTAAAGTAAAAGAAGACAACTTTAATATTAATATTATTGCTCCTGATAACATTGAAAGTATAAATGTTTTGAAAGGCAATTCTGCAACTTTGTTATATGGAGAAAAAGGGAAAAATGGTGTGGTAGAAATAAAAACAAAAAATAAGAATGAAGTTATTGTTCAGGGATACAAAAAAACAGCTCCACTATATATCATCAACGGAAAAGAATCTACTAAAGAAAATGCAGACAAGATAAATCCTGAAAGAATAGAAGATGTAAGAGTAATAAAAGAAAGCACTGCGTTGGAGGTATATGGAGAAAAAGGAAAAAATGGCGTGGTGATTATTAATTTAAAACCTGAAAAATCTCCTCCATATATCAACAGGTTAACTTCATACGGCGATTTAAATAACCAGGGAACAAGCCCGTACTTTGAAGTGGATGGCAAAGAATACAAATGGTTACACTCTTGTAAAATATATGAAGGGAACCGGGATAGAACATTTTGACGAAGTAAAAATATACGATAAAATTGAAGGCACTAAAAAATTTGGCATCAAAAGCAAATGATGGAGCAATAATAGTTACCATTAAAACTGATAATACCTTTAAAATATTCACCAAAACAGAAATTGAACCATCTTTTAGCGGCAGTGATGATGAATGGCGAAAGTATTTGATGAAAAATTTAAATCCTGATATTCCCTCAAGTGAAGGATGGAAAACTGGCACTTATATTATTATTATCCAGTTTATAGTGCACAAAGATGGAACTGTTAGTGATGTTACTACCACCAATTATCAAAACAGCAAAACCGCACAGCATTGTATTGATTTAATTAAGCAAAGCCCCAACTGGAAACCCGCCATTCAAAATGGCAGGGCTGTAAATGCTTACCGTAAACAACCGATTACATTTGTAGTGGAAGAAGATAAAAAATCTGTAACGGCAACGTTTTAAAATTTTCCAAAACCTCACAGGTTTTAAAAACCTGTGAGGTTTATCCAACCCAATTAATAAATGATCTCCTCTCCACCCACCCTAATCACCAACTCTTTTTTATCACTTGCCTCTACCCTGCCAATAATTTGTGCAGCTATACCAAATTTATTGGCTTCAGCAATCATAGTTGCAGCATCGTTGGCATTGCAGTAAATTTCTAACCGGCAACCCATGTTAAACACTTCGTACATTTCACGGTTGTTGCTGCCGCTGTTCTTTTTAATGATGTTGAAAATTTCAGGTGCCTCAAATAAATTATCTTTTATTACTTTTAAATAGCGTGGTTTGCCATCCACATGGTCAGACGGGGCGTCAGACCATGTGGATGGCAAATACTTCATACACTTCGTTTGTCCGCCGCCGCTACAATGTATAAGCCCGTGAATTTTTTCAAAATGATTTTGCAACAATGATTTTAATACAGGAGCATAAGTTCTGGTAGGGCTTAAGATTAGTTGCCCGATGGTAGTTGTTAGTTGTTCGTTATTAACAGCGCTGTTTTTTCCGACCATCGACTTACCATCAAAAACCAACTTATCTGTTAACTTTTGCTTTCCAATGTACACCACATCATCAGCCAGATTATTATCAAAACTTTCTTTAAAATTTTCAGCATAAAAATTACTCAGCACATCGTGCCTTGCGCTGGTAAGGCCGTTGCTGCCAATACCGCTGTTGTATTCACGTTTCGTAAGTGGCTTGCCCGTAACTGGCAAAGCCAACAATTACATCGCCGGCTTTTATTTTATCATTGCTGATGATTTTATCTTTTGGCCAGCGGCAGGTCATGGTGCCGTTAACTGCAATGGTACGCACCACATCACCCACATCAGCAGTTTCGCCACCGAGGTAATGAATGTTTACACCAAATGTTTTTAAAGTATCAAATAATTCCTGGCTGCCGGTAATAATTTGCTCCAGTACTGCGCCGGGTATTAGATTTTTATTTCTGTCGATGGTGCAATTAAAAACAATATTATCATAAATGCCTACGCATAACAGATCATCTAGGTTCATTACAATCGCATCCTGTGCAATACCTTTCCATACGGAAATATCACCCGTTTCTTTCCAGTATAAATAAGCAAGAATACTTTTTGTACCGGCACCATCAGCATGCATAATGTTTACAAAATTATCATCGCCGCCCAAAAAATCGGGATACACTTTGCAAAAAGCATTTGGAAATAAACCCTGATCGAGGTTTTTAACTGCCGCATGCACTTCTTCTTTTTGGGCAGATACGCCACGTTTACTGTATAATGACATTAATGAATGATCAATTGTGAATAGTGAATAATGAATCGGACGCAAATTACAAACGAATTATCCATTATTCATTATAAATTTATCCATTAGATTTGCAACTCTTTAAAGAAAAAGAATAATATCTAATTTAAAAAGCTGCAGTTCCCCTTCAGGGGATAGGGGCAATTTATCCATTAGATTTGCACAACTTTCCTATGCAAGTACATCACAACATAGATAATTTACCGGTTTTTAAAAATGCGGTCATCACCATTGGCACTTTCGATGGTGTACACAGCGGTCATCAGCAAATTATCAATACACTTAAAAGATGCTGCTGCAGCAGCAGGTGGCGAATCAATCATCATCACCTTTCATCCGCATCCACGTAAAGTAGTATCTTCTGCCGTTACTGGCATAAGGCTTATCAATACACTCAGCGAAAGAATTGAGCTTATAGAAAAAGCCGGTGCATGATCATTTGGTGGTAGTGCCCTTTACCGATTATTTTGCCAACCAAACAGCAGAAGAATATATCAGCGATTTTTTAGTAGATAAATTTCATCCGCATACCATCATCATTGGTTACGACCACCGCTTTGGCAGAGAACGTATGGGTGATTATAAAATGATGGAAGAAAAAGCCATTGTATATAATTATCAGCTGATGGAAATTCCTTTGCATTTGCTGAATACTATAAAAGTAAGCAGCAGCAATATCCGCGAAGCCATTTTACATGGCCATGTGGAAGAAGCCAACCAACTGCTGGGCTACACTTTCTTTTTTGAAGGCGAAGTAGTGCATGGCGATAAAATTGGCCGCACCATTGGCTACCCCACTGCCAACCTTAAAAGCACCGACGAAGAAAAAATTGTTTTAGGCGATGGTATCTATGCAGTGTACACCGAAGTAGATGGCACACGGTACAAAGCCATGATGAGTATTGGTTTCAGGCCCACTGTAAATGGTAAAAAACGTGTGGTGGAAGTAAACATTTTTAATTTTGAAAATGAAATTTATGGCAAAACAATAAGGGTGTACTGTAAAAAAATATTTACGCAGCGAAGTAAAATTTAATGGCCTGGAAGAATTGAAACAACAACTGCACAAGGATAAGGAAGATAGTTTAGCAGTTTTATAAAACTTCGTTTTACATTTTTTTTGTTTACGGGCATTTGTTTTTTAATTGCATCATCGTTGCCACGCTCGGTTCAACGGCATACCATTGGGGAACTTTTATTGCAGCGGAGATTGAAGTGAATTTCACCTCACCTATCCTCTCCTCAAGTAGAGGGAAATGGAGGAGAACTTAGCAAAGATTAAGGAGAAGATTGGATTACACGATTTATTACACATCAAAAATTATTCTGTTAAGCAATAACTTTCCTTCTTACTTTTTAATCCAGTACGTGTTATTCTTTTTTCTGTTTCGCTTTACGCAATTTAATAAATGCACTCAACTCCTTTTTTTCTTCCTGTGTCCATGGTTTGTCCAGAACATAGAAGTCAACATTTTTTGGTTCTTTAATTAGTCCCATGATTATTATTTTTTAAAGTATTGATCAATTAATCTTTTTGCAGCCAAAGCTTTCTTATATACCCTGGCACTTTTAATGAATCGAAAGTTCAAGCTTTCTGTTTAACCCCTGCTCAATAAGCCGGTATAAAGTTGATAACTGAATATCGGCCCTGCCATTTTCAATTCTTGAAATATAGCTTTTTTTAGTTCCTGTTTTTTCCGCCATTTCAGCCTGAGTTAAATTTGCTTTCTCCCTTTCTTCCTTTAAAAGTTCTCCTAAAATAAAAGTTTGCGCTTTTAATTCAAATTCAGAACGTGAAGCAGTGCCGTGAAGTCCATATTTTTTATCTAAGTGAGTATCCCACGAAACCACTTTATCTTTTGTTTTTTTTGCTATTGCTTTTTTCATTTTCTGCATTTAATTTTTTATTGATAAAATATTCTTTTTTTAATCGCTTTGCTAATTCAATTTCCTGCTTTGGGGTTTTCTGCGTTTTCTTTTGAAATGCATTTATCAGTATCACTAAATTCCCTTCATCAAAAAAACAAAATATCCTGTAAATGTTACTTTCAAATTCAACTCTAATTTCAAAAAGCCCGTCAGTATTTTCAAGGTGCTGAAAATATTTTTTAGGTATATGATCAACAGTTTTAACAAGTTCAAATACCCAATCAATTTTTTCCTGCAGGGCTTTACCCAGCTTGTTGTAAAACTCAATAAAGTATTTTCCGTAAGTAGATATTTTTCAATTCACAAAACAAAGGTAACGAATTAGTGAACTTTTTTCAAATTAATTTTAAAGTTACTTTTACAATTTTAAAGGTTTATTATTACTTAAGTTTTCCATAAATACTTGATTACACCCTCGGTTCAATGGCGGAGAAACTGGCACATAAAAATATTGAAGCGGAATTAATTAAGGTAGCTGAGTTTCGTATATTTATGTGTTAGTTGAAATTCTAAACCTAAACCATGGACAATTATTACAAGATTTTAGGGGTAAAGGATTTTGCCTCGCTTGATGAAATAAAAATAGCATATAAGAAATTAGCAAAAAAATTACATCCAGATGTAAATAATGGAGATAAATTCTTTGAAGAAAAATTTAAAGAGATTCAAATTGCTCATGAAATTTTATCAGACTCCAATCACAGAGATATCTATGATGAAAATTTGAAAAGAGGTTTCCAAAATATTCCTCCAAATTTTAAGACTCCCTCTAAAGAAGAAACAAAAAACACCTCTTCGAGTCCAAGAGTGAAAAGAGCATCTCCTTATATATTCGAGAAAGGTCGATTTATAAAGCGAAGACGTCTTTAAAGATTACACAACGAGTGTTGGACTTTTGTTCAAGGCCTAGGCAGGGAAAAAAAAATATATAAAAATAATTTTATAATTTTACTGCTAATCATTCACAGCTTATGACTAAGCAAAAGAAAAGTTTCATCACCACTAATGACTTGAGTTATTCCAAAATTCTAGAAATATATTCTGAATTCAGTAATAATCGCTATGAAAAAGAAGCTGATTTCGTTTTATCGCAAAATGCGAAATTTTCTCCCTTTGGAAATAAAATTGCTTTTTGCCAAATAATAAATACTTGGTTTAAAAGACATCCGAAATCCAAGATTCGAATATATGATAACTATTTTTCTAAAAATGAATCAGAAATAATTGAAACATTAAAAGAAATAATTGATAATGGCGATATACATACTTTATTAGCATTCACATATGGTTTAAAAAATGGCATTTGGGGCTATTATAATAAAACAGTAGAGTATACAAGTTTGATAAAAGGTCTTTTAGAAAGAAAATTAATCGAATGTTTCAGAATCTTATCAAAATATAATTCAGCTTCTTCAATTAAAACACCAGAATTTTTTCAAATACATCCTGACTTTCTGGGTCACAATTTCTTTAAGCACAACACAGATTTTTATAACGTTTATGAAAAATTTTATGAACTAAAAAGGCAAGATTTGATTGCAAATTTTTGGGGGAAATTATTTTCTGAGGTTTCATTTAAATCATTGATTAATGATGAATGGATAAAAAACATACAAATTTACTTTTATGAAATTTTTGAAAATGCATTAAAATGGGGAACTATTGATTGGACAAAGCCAAACGCCCAGATAGATAAGCCCCAAATAGAAAACTCAATTCGAGCATTTTTTTGGAGTTTCAGAGAATTATCAACAGAACAACTCAAGGTTTCTCAGACCTTTCATCTAGATAAAGAGTTATTAAATTTTTCAAAATCACTTAGTCAAAGGTCTGGCAAAGCGAAATCCGCACGCATTATGGAGCTTTCTATCATAGATAATGGGTTAGGAATTGTACAGACTTTTATGAAAACCAAAGAAGAATTGTTTAATAAATCAATCAGTGTTAGAGATGAATATAAATGGCTGATTAATGCATTTGAATTTGGAACCACAAGTGATACAACATCAAAAGCATCCAGAAGAGGTCTTGGGCTTAATAAAGTATTAAACTTCTCAGATAATCTATTTTGCATTATTCGGACAGGGCACCTTTATTTATATAGAAATTTTTATACAAACCCATTAACCAATGAGGAAAAAGAGAACTTTGACACTCTATCTTTTTACGATGTTTCCGATGAAACAGGAAGCAAAGATTCCTCAAAAATAAAAAAATATACCTGGGCTGAGGGTACATCAATGACACTTTTGATTCCGATAATGTAATTAGTTATTCAAAATTAAATGAATGGGAAAAAGCAAACAGAATTTGGATTTTTTTGAGTTCACTTTTCAATCAGCAGTAATATCAAAATTAACAAATACTGAAATCGTATCGTTATGTGTGTTTTTTCCGAAAATCATAATTGACACATATAATACAGCAGGCATTCTTTCTGACTATTTTCTAAAATATGAGTTAGAATCTAATATCGACAATGGTGTGGTAAATTCATGTGTAATAATCTTACCAGAGTGCGAACAAAATAGAAAATTTACGAAACATGATGATTTTACAAACGTATATGCAAAAAGACGAAGAAGTTATTTAATACATCATATTGACATAATATTTTTATTTTTTGACAAGGACGGAAATTGGAATTCAAACGACAATCAAAAAATAGTAGCAGAATTAGTTACTGAAATAAAAACCTTTGGTCTTTATAATATCTTTGACTCGGGAGACGGCATCCTAGGTGAGGAACCAGCACATCATTATGTTCTGCAAAATAATTTTCATTCAAATAAATTCATAAGAACCGCAAATATTCTCTCAAAAAGTTTTTTTATTGATTTTATTTCACTTTTTTTATTAGAGTTTGTCAAAGACACAACTGAGACAATTTACATTGACACATCAGGCATTATTAGTATTCCGTATTCAATTACTAAATTGAAAAGGTTATTCGAAATAAATTTTGATATTGGAATCATTAGCTTCAACTCATACAAAGGTCCTTTTCCTGATTCAAACAGCTACAACATAAAAATTTTAATTTCTGCGTCAACTTCTGGGAAACTCAGTAATAAACTTATAAATAATGGCCATAAAGAAGAAGATATAGCTATTCTTTTCTTCCTTTCAGACCATATAGCCAACTGTAAGATTTTATGTGATTTAGCGGACTTTCAAAAGTTTGATTCTAAAAAATACTCCCCTTTCGTTATCAAAAGCGAGTCAGAGTGTGTTCTTTGCCCAAAAGCCTCATATCCAATAAAAATAGCAGGAGAACAATTTCTGCCAGAGGAATTAAAAGTAGAGCCTATATCCTTTCTTTTAAAAGATAAACCACTGTGGCTAAATAATTTTATGGAATTAAATTTTCATAAAAAAAATTTAATTCAGTGTTACAAAAAATTCGGTAATGAAGGTGCTGATATTTTCCTTGATTATGAGAAAATGCTAAATGCAAAATTTAAAAATTCTACAACGGAAAAACAATTCCTGTCTTATATAGATGAAAAATTACCAAAAAAGATTGATGTAATAATATATTATGATGAGCCAGGTAGTGCATTTTTAAAAGATATTATTGTTAAACGGATTAATTATTCAGTAAAAATTATTTTGAAAGATTTTGAGTTAAATCAAAATAAAAACTTACTTACGGAAAAAAATATCCTAGTTATAACTGCAACATGTACAACGGGTAAACGTTTAATTGATACTAGTTTAAAATTGAGAGAAGTTCAAAGTAATCATATTGCCTATTTTATTGGAATTTCGAGGACACCAGACAATGAATCACTTAAGAAAATAAAAAGCTATATTAGCTTTAATAATAATTCACGCAAAGAGAAATATCCGGTAAATATTTTTGAAGAAATTTTCGTTGACGACACATCAAGGATTTCCACATTTAGCGGTTTTGCAAAATCCACTTGGGCATCAGAGATGACTCTTCTTAAAAATTTAAACACAGACAATATACTTATTAACGATAGATTAAAAGAACTCGAAAAAGGTTCTGGATTTTCTGACAATTTATTTTGGGGTGACAGTGAAAATGTCAATCTGAAATTAAGACCAAACTTTGCATTTTTTAAAGACTTAAATGATTTATATAATAAAACGGAAAAGACTTCTCAATCAGAAATTTATTTTATTGTAAGTGCCATATTACACAAATTAAGGACGGAAAGTAATGGCAAATACTTTCAATCAGCTTTTCATAGAAATATAATTAGCCCTCAAATTTTTTTTCAATATAATGATGGTGTCATACATGCCAGTATTTTACGTGCAGCAAATCCTATAGAGCTTAACTACAATTTTCAGGGTCTAAATACACCTATTTCAAATGAAATGATTTTAAGATTAGGTAACATTTTCAATGATTTTGACACGCAATTTGGAGAAGCTACTATAGAGTTCCTAATAGCAATCGCTTCAATGAGACTTCAATTAAACAACAGTGGTCTAAAACTACTAATTGAAAACTTAATTAGCAACGTTAATAGATCCTTATGCAAAAATAAACCTGTAATCTTATTACTATGTAACTTTATAACAAAACACATTTATCATGGATAATAATAATTTCGAAAAACTAAAAAGGATTTCAGTTCCAAGTCTTGACAACATTTTAGGCACACCTTTCAAAGTATTAAATGATGGTTTTGTTAGAGTTGTGGACTATATGGGATCTGACGATTCTATCGTCCAAGCTGCAAGAGTATCTTATGGAAAGGGAACAAAAAAAATTTCAGAAGACAGAGGTCTCATAAGATATTTATTGAGACATCAACATACAACTCCTTTTGAAATGTGTGAGATAAAACTTCACATCCGTGTACCCATGGATTGCTGGAGACAATGGATACGGCATCGTACTGCTAATGTAAACGAATACTCAACTAGGTATTCAATAGCAATCGATTCTGCTCAAAGAACGGACCCCAAAAAATGGAGAAGTCAATCCGCAAACAACAAACAAGGAAGCGGAGATTACCTAAATGAAGAAATAGGATTCACCTTATCTGAAAAGGAAATAGCCTTACAGAATGAAATCTGGAAAATATATGAAGAAAGGATAGAACAAGGAGTTGCCAAAGAGCAAGCAAGGAAAGATTTGCCTTTATCTACATATACTGAGGCCTATTGGAAAATAGATTTGCATAACTTATTAAATTTTTTAAGGCTTCGCATGGATCCACATGCCCAAACAGAAATACGAGAATATGCAACTGTTATTGGAAATCAAATAGTAAAAGAATGGTGTCCTATAACTTGGGAGGCTTTTGAAGATTATCAACTCCATAGTTTAAAACTTACCAAATTTGAAATCAAAATTTTAAACCTATTGCTATCAAACAAAAGGGATGAAGCAATGCAATATTTGGTAAAGATTGGGTTTTTAAATAAAGAGGGAGGCATCAAATTAAGTCGTGAAAGAGATGAGTTTGAAAAAAAATTAACTGTTCTAGATATTAAGGCTCCATGGATGTAATTATATAGTTTGCTTTATATTTTTCTGGTTCAACAAATAATCCACCGTTGTTGGTCGCCCAATACCTAGGCTCATGTCTATACGAACCACTACGCTTCAATAAAAGCTCAATAAAGTTAAGCCGCACAAGAGTGCGACGCCACCGAAGCCGAAAAAAGAAATATAGTCTGGCTCAAAAAAATTACTCCTTTTCAATTAACCCGTATTTCGATAGTTCGGCTCCGCTCACTACGCTCAATACTGGCAGCAACACACTTCGACTTCGCTCAGTGCTAAGCTGCAATCATCTTCACCACCATTTCCTTCATCAGCGATGCATCGGAAGTGCCGGTATCGCCAACGCCTACACCTTTTAAATTGTAATGGTGCAGCAATAATAAAATTCTTTCAATACCATCGTAACCATAATTGCGGATGGTTTCCAATGCATTTTTTACCGCCGTGCTGTTAAAATAAAAATGTGGTTTCAGGGCGGCTTCGCTTTTATCGTTCATACCAAAAACGGTATATACTTTACTAAAGTTGGCGTACAGCGCCGGCAGCACCATTTGTATGGGAGCCGCTTTGGGGTTGCCTTCAAAATACTGTATAATTTTTATGGCTTTGGCCAAATCTTTTTTTGCAATGGCGGCCTGCAGTTCAAAAACATTGTACTCTTTACTAATGCCGATAAATTTTTCAATATCATCTTCGGTAATTTCTTTGCGGCCTTTTAAATTAATGGAGAGCTTATCAATTTCGTTAGCCATTCGGGTAAGGTCGTTGCCAATATGCTCTTCCAGCAAACCCACCGCTTTGCTGCTAATGGAATACCCTTTGCCCATTACCATTTCTTTTATCCACTCCTGTACTTTAAAATCTTTTAATTTTTCCGACGTAAAAATTTCGGCAGATTGTTTTAACAGCTTGTACAATTTTGTACGCTTATCGTAAGTTTTAGTTTTGTACGCTATTACAAAAATGGTGGAGCTTAACGGATGCTCAAAATAACTTTCCAGCTTATCAATGTCTTTCATTTGCTGGGCTTCTTTTAGCAACACTACCTGCCGCTCGGCAAACATGGGGTAACGTTTACAGGCATTTATTACTGATGGCCAGTCGGCATCTTTACCATAAAAAACAGTAAGGTTAAAACCGGCTTCTGCTTCATCTAAAATTTTATGCTCGGCATAATCCATTACCATATCAATGTAATAATCTTCTTCGCCTTCAAGCCAGTAAAGGGTTTTAAAGCTTTTCTTTTTCCAGTCGCTGATAATTTTTTCGGCACTCATGGCATCAAAGATAAAATATTTTTTACAGGCACTGGCTGCTGTTATCTACATAAAACTTGGCATAATTTTAGCGCAACATCAGCATTGCTGCAATACTATTATTTATTCACATATTAACACTGCAGCTATTTTACTCTTTTTTTAACTTGCTTAATGAATACTTTTGTCAACAATAAAACCCAAATAAAATATGGCTTACGAAAATTTTCCTGCTACTGAAAGTACGCAGCCAACTGCAACTCCGCCACCAAAAAGCAACATGCGTAATTTACTTACCGGTGGTTTACTGGTTGCTCTTTTAGGCACCTGGGGTTATATTCTTTACGATAAGAATCAGACCAAAGAAACTATTCAGTTAAAAGATACACAGCTTGCAACTACTACCAGCGAAAAAGATCAGCTGCGAAAAGAATTAGACGATGCTACCATGCAGTACGACATGATAAAAACCAGCAGTGCTAATATGTCGCACAGTAAAGACAGTGTGATTACACAACGTGACAGGGATATTGCCGCCAAGAGAACACAAATTCAGCAGTTACTGAGCAAATCCAATGCAACAAAAGAAGAACTGGCACAGGCAAAAACTTTAATTGCTTCTTTAAATACTGATATTGCCGGATACAAAACACAAATTGAAACCCTGCAGGGAGAAAAAATTGTTTTGATACAGGAAAAAGAAACGGTTACAAAAGAAAGAGATGTTGTTCAAAAAAACTTTGACTCGGCAAAAACAGTTATTGCAGAAAGAGAAAATGTTATAGACATCGGCAGTACATTACATGCCAGCAATTTTGCTATAACTGGCATAAATGAAAGAAGAGGCGGTAAAGAAAAAACAACCAGCACCGCAAAACGTGTTGATAAATTGCGTATCTCTTTCGACCTTGATGAAAACCGCATTACACAATCGGGTAATAAAACCATTTATATTTCCATTACCGACCCCAAAGGAAACCCTGTAACTGTTGAAGCATTAGGTTCGGGCATGTTTACCACAAGGGATGCCCAGGAAAAACCTTTTACCCAAAAAGTAGAAATAAATTATACACAGGGCCAGCGCCAAACTATAAATGTTGACTGGAAACAGAACAGCGATTTTGAAACCGGCAATTATAAAATTGAAGTGTATAATAATGGTTTTAAAATTGGTGAAGGTGTTAAGAGTTTTAAAAAAGGCGGATTATTTGGATAAAGATTTTTTTGATAATTAAAATACAAAAACTTCTTCTGTAAAGTTTACTTTTAAATTTACGGAAGAAGTTTTTTAGCATAAATATTTTTGTACTTTTATTAAAATAAAAAATATGGGAGCTGCGCCACTTTTAAAACACAGCATTGCGGCTTATTTAGAAAGCGAAGAAAAATCTGAAGTAAAACATGAGTTTTATAAAGGAGAAATTTTTGCAATGGCCTGTGCCACCATTCAGCATAATCAAATTGCAAGTAATGCCCATGTTGCAATTGGCAGTTTTAAAAGCGATAAAGGATACAATGTGTTTCAAAGTGATTTAAAAATCCATGTAGAGCTTAATTCTCTTTTCACTTATCCTGATTTATCAATAGTTTGTGGTAAAATAGCAACCTTAGAAAATCATAAAGATATCGTTACAAACCCTTCTGTTTTAATTGAAGTACTTTCTTACACTACACAAGATTATGACAGAGGCGGTAAGTTTAAGTTATACAGGGATATCCCAAGTTTAAAAGAATACATTCTTATATCGAGCATTGAAGTATTGGTAGAAAAATACAGTAAACAGGAAGATGGCACCTGGATATTGCATGAATATAAAACTTTAAATGATTTTTTTAGAATTGATATAATTGAAATGCAAATGGAATTGAAGAGTTTGTATAAAAATGTGGAGTTGGAAGCCACTAATTAATTCTGGGACTGACGGTTTACAACCGTCTTGACCCAGCAGGTTTACAATATTGCCCTTATAGAAGCCCTGCCCACATGTACCGTTTTTGCTTCGCCGGGTTTACGGCCTTCGTACTGGATGCTTACTTCAAAATTTCCTGCAAGCCGCCTGGTATATTCTACATTCCATAAATAATTTTTGCCGGGCAATAAACCATCTAAAATAATATAACCTACTGTAGTGTTTGCGGCACCGGGGTAAGCCTTAAAATTAATTTGATTAAAAGTTATTTTGGCATTAAGTGTACTGTTGTTTAAAATATTATACCGTACATCGGCAATTAGCGAATGAGTTATCGCTTTCTCCAGTGAATCGATGGTATTTTTTTTATCGCTGAAATTATACGCAAGGCTTAACCGAAAATTTGATTTATAAATATAAGCAACAGATGGTTCCACACTATTTTGTAAAATAAGATAATTGCGGTTATTAAATTTTGTACCGCTGGTATTTAATTCATTTTTAGATTGACGGAAATTTACAGTAGTGGAAATATTTTTGCTAAGGTTCCATCTTGCTTTGCCAAAAAGGTTACGCACTTTACGGCTTTCAAAGCCATACGATAATAATGTTTTGCCGTTGCTTAAACCATGCGTAACATCAAACCCCCATTTTACATTGCTGCGGTTAAAAAAATAAGTGTTGGTTAAAAATGAGTTTAAAGCAAGTAATGTAGTATCTACCAATTGTTTTGTAAATGGATTAAATTTAAACTTACCTGTAGAAATATCTTTTTTATTTATTTGTAAAGAAGAACTGGTGCTGGAGCGGTACAATAATTTTTTAATACCTTTTGCATTAGCCGGTTTTATTGCCAGCCTTGGATTAATATCCAAATTGTAATTAAACTGAACATAATTAGCTTTTACATATTCGTTGCTGGGTGTAAAAAGTTTTACGTATTTACGCTGATCCTGAAAAACAGCAATCTCAAATTCATTTAATTCTTTTATCCCGTTGGCATTATAATCTATCCAGGTATATTCCCCCTGCCCTGCCGGTACTTCAAAAAAAGTAAATTCTCTTTTTTGCTCCTGCCCCGAACCAAGCTCATACAAAATATTGCCGTTTAGTAATCCTTTAAATTCTTTAAAAACATATTCGGTACGGCCCAGTAAACTTTCATCGGCACGCTGTGTACTGATGTTACTGTTTAAAATATGCAGCTTACGGTAAGTAACATTTATTTTTAATTGCCTGTTTTCGTTCTTCATCACTTCAGTAAAAAAGTTATAGTTGTCACTTTTATCTGCCTGCAGCAATTTTGTTTGTACGGGCAATAAATCACTTCTTGTAAAATATGATACACCCCATTTATTTAATTTATTGGGATTTGATTTTACATACACCTGCCATATATTAAATGCAAAACTTAACGGAGATAAAGTATCTGTAATTTTATTGCGTTGCTTATTCTGTTCGCTGCTGTAATTAATGCCTACCTGCAGTTTTTTAATTTTAGATAACTCTTTACTAATATCAATCGTTGGCCTGAAGTAAGTACCGTTATCGTTTTGAGAATTGGTAGTGGTAAAACTTATTTTGTTGGTAAACTTCCATCCTTTGCTGACTGTGTAATTATCAATTTGCTGGCGGATGCCGTTAAAATTATCGCTGCGTTTGTAATTAATAATTTCGTAAGCATAAAAATTACCTTTGCTGTCTGCAACTTTTACAGATGCATTGGTAATATGTTCATCTGCTTTATTAACTGCAAAAGGTAAACTCCAGTCACGTAAATATTCTACATTACGCAAACGCTCCAGTGGCCTAAAGCGGCCCTGTACAAATTCGTATCCCAAATTTGTTTGCATTAGCAATGCCTTGCTGAATAATTTAATTTTTGTGTCGCTGTTTTGAAATTGCAGTTTTGCTGCATAACCTTTATCATTAGCTTTATCTTTTGCCGAAAAAAGATTTACATCATAATTACTCATGGCACCCTCTACTTTTATTTTTGTTTTAGCAGAAAATAAATATTCTCCACCAATGGTAATTACCTGCTGCTTTCTGGGTGCAATCAATAAAATTACCGGTGCCCAGTCGCCTTTTTTTGCATTATTAATATCGGGAGCTACCCAGTTGTACACTTTTCCGTTAACTGCATTTTGCAATGGCATATAGCTGCCTTTGCCCGGCCCCACATAGGCAAAAGAAAGGCTGTACAAAACATCGTTGGGATTAGTAGAAAAAACAAAAATGGAATCATGCACCGTTCCATTATATAAAGTGTCAATTTTTTTATACAGAATTTTATCTACTGAAAAAGTATCCCGTTGTGCGTTTTCGTAAAAGGCACTGTCCACGCCATCTCCTGCATTTGCCAAAAATTGTTTTTGTTTATTATCCAGCACCTGGTTGATAGAAGAATTTTTTGCATCGGAATTGCTGAATGCGCCAACGCTTAAAATAAATTTATTATTAAAATTCAAATCATCAGTTGCATATACCTGTGCATTTAAAAAATTACGGTCGGCATATTCAAATTCTACCTGTATCCTTTTATCTTTTGTAATTAAGTTTTTTTGGGTAAAAGTTATTTCTGCAGTGTTATAGTTCATTATATAATCCTGGTCTTCGCCACGCTGCATCAACTGGCCATCAATAAAAACACGTTCTGTTCCTGCAAGAATTACAAAGTACACTTCAAAATTGGCACCCTGTAAACGGTATGGCCCCTGGTTACCTTCTATTGGTGTAAGAATATTACGTGTAAATTTTCCTTTGGCAACAGCACCGCTTACCAGCAATGAATTAGACAGTTTTTTACTTATCTTATTAGTAGTACTGAAAGAAACTCCCTGTAAACGTTTATAAAAATTAAGAAAATAACTTTTGCTTTGCCTGATATCAATATCGCCAAAATTTGCCTGCCACCCTTTCTTTTTTATCTGCAAAAATATTTTATCAAAATCTCTCAGGTCCTGTGTGTTTCCTTCTGGTTGTATGGGGATATTGTTATCTGTTATGGCGGCAGTTAATTCTAAACTATCGCCAATAAAACCACTCAGCTGCAAATTAAGGCTGGAGTTCACCACCGCATCCTGGCTGTTACCAAAAGATATTCCTCTGCCAAAACTCCCTTCGGATTTTACAGTGCCGAAATCGAAAAGTGGATTACCCTGTTTAGTATTAAGATTAAATGTTACGGGGTTGTTGTTGATAAAATTATACCGGATGCTGTCGTAATTATAATGTTTTACTACAGCATTAAGTTTAAAAGGAAATACACGGTAAGTAACCAGTACTGTTTCAGCTGCTGGTTTATTTATCCAGGTAATAGTGGCATTTACTTCATCTACTTTATATGCAGATGGTTGAACATTTGCTATGCTTAAAGAATTGGGAACAATAGTTAAAGAGTCAAGTTTTACCACATCACCATTTACCACTAACAATTTTTTACGCAGGTTAGACAGCGTTGAAGGTTTTTGTGCACATACTGCCTGCACAAAAAAGATCATTGTTAAAAAAAGGTATATCCGGGGGTGCTTCAACAGTTTTAGATTAGTAATGCATAAAATTAGCATTTATTGTGCAAGAAGCTGTTTAAAACGGTTGATCAGTGTGTTAAAGCATACTGTTGCCAAAAGTTTAATGGAAAATAGTGGCAGGTATCCAAATGGGCAAATGAAGTATTGCGGTATTATCGAAGTAACCTAAAGAGTTTTGAAAACTGTTCTTTTAGGTTTGGGTAAAGTTTATAAAGTAAATTTTTGACAGGGCATTAAACAGGCATTTATTAATAATTCATAAAATTCCAAAGCCGGAAGCAATGGTTAAAACCTCCAATATTATTCACAATATTTTTTTATTAATTTATTTACGCCTTCATGGCCCAGTTCCCTAGCTTTTTTTAAATCCATACAACCACTCTCATTTTGTTTGGTTGCAATTTTTATTATCCCCCTGTTGTAATATGCATCTGCATCAGCAGCGTTAATTTCTATTGCCTGTGTATAATCTGCCAAAGCCCCTTTATAATCCTGCAAATTAGCTTTTGCATAACCTCTTATTTTATATGCATCTGTATAACCGGGGTTAATCGCTAAAGCTTTGTTGTATTCCCCAATAGCACCTAAGTAATCCTGAAGTTTATATTTTACCGCACCTCTTATCTTATATGCCTCTTCAGCATCAGGATTGATATTGATTGCTTTTCTGCAATCATCCAAAGCCCCCGGGTAATCGCTTATATTTTTTTTGGCAAGCGCACATTTTATATAAATTGTTGCGTCTTCCAGGATCAATGCTTATTGCTTTACTGTAATCAGCAATAGCGGCTTTATAATCCTGCAGGCTATCTTTTGAAATTGCCCGGGATACATAAATTTTTGCATCGCCTGGTTTAATCTCTATTGCTTTGGTATAATCTGCTATAGCGCCCTTAAAATCCAGCAGGCTGTCTTTTGCAATGCCCCTGTTAATGTAGGCCAGCAAGTATTTAGGATTGAGTTCTATTGCCTTAGTATAATCCGCTATGGATCCTTTAAAATCATGCAGGCTGTCTTTTGAAATTGCCCGGCAAATATATGCCATCAGGTATTTTTGGTCTATAGCAATAACCTTTGTGTAATCCGCAATTGCCCCATTAAAATCGTACAGGTTATCTTTTGATACCCCTCTGTTAACATACGCCATTATACAAAGAGAGTCAATAGCTATTGCCCGGTCAAAATCTGTAATTGCTCCGTTATAATCATCCAGTTCATCTTTTACAATTCCCCTGTTAACGTAAGCCATTGTATATAAAGAGTCGATAGCTATTGCCTTATTATAATCTGCTATAGCTCCGCTATAATCATAAAGGCTGTCTTTTGCAACTCCTCTTTTAATATAGGCTAATGTGCAAACAGAATCAAGCTCTATTATTTTAGTATAATCCGCTATTGCACCTTTAAAATCATGACAGGCTGTCTTTTAAAATACCACTAATAAAATAAGCTGTTTTATTGGCAGAGTCAATAGCTGATAACTTGTTACTTTTTGATTTTAAATCATTAAATCTATGAAGGCTATCTTTTGAAATGCCCGCCTGAATTTTGCCTCTCATTTGTTTGAGCATTGCAATTTATTATTGCATGAAGAAAAAGAATTGAAAATAATAAGTTTTTCATTGCTTATAATTTTGACGCAGTACATATTAAATATCAGCATTAGAATATTTTAATGCAATAAAAAGTATGTCTACCTGTTTTTCATACTTCAATATACAAAAAAAAATGAGATGCTCAGCAAAGCGCTTTATTAAAACGGGTAACTTTATTGATTGATGCAACTCAGTTTGAGTAAACAGCATTACTCATAAAACAATATGCCTAAAAAACGTTCCGCTTAAATAAAGGTATAAAATAAGGCTAATGTGCCTTAAACTATTTTTTACTCAGGTTCAGTTATTAAATATACATTCCCGGAGTTAAAATTTACAGGCTCAGTAAATAATAAGAATTAAAATTCATTTACTCACCGATCTTCACTTTCGCTTCCTTTGAGGTAAAACTGAAAAAAAATATTATTTTCACAGCATGGTTATTAATAAAATTTCATACAAAGTCTTACTGCTCTGTTTTCTATTTTTACCTCAACCAATATTTTTTCACAAACCACTTCATCCATTTACAGCATCAAAAAAAACCTTGTTTCATTTCATTCTAATACAAAGTTAGAATTAATTAAAGCCTCTTCAGCACAGCTAAAAGGAGTTATTGATGCCGATAAAAGAACTTTTGCTTTTTTTGTTTCCATGAAAACTTTTGAAGGGTTTAACAGCCCTTTTCAGAAAGAACACTTTAATGAGAACTACCTTGAAAGCGACAAATTTCCAACTGCAAGTTTTAGTGGCCACATAATTGAGGAAGATGATTTTACTAAAGATGGAATTTATAACATAAGGGCAAAAGGTAAGTTTATTATACATGGTGTAGAACAGGAAAGAATATTGCAGGGTGATTTAAAAGTAAAAAATAGTGTTATTCAGCTTAACTGCACTTTTTCAGTACAATTATCGGAGCATGATATTAAAATACCAAGGATTGTACATGAAAAATTAGCATCAGAAATAAAAATTATCGTATCCGCCGAATTTGTAAAAAAATGAAATTATTAATAATCATATTTTTTTTCATAGCTTTTCAAATGCCTGTTTTACGGGCAGCAGCACAATATCCATTTTCTAAAAAAATTGATATTGAGGAAGAAAACATCACTATAAAAGCGAATGTATTACTAAAAGACCGTTTTGGCTTTTTATGGGTAGGAACGTCGGAAGGTTTATTCAAATACAATGCCCTTATACTAGAAAAAATTTCGCAAAATGTGCAGGCGAAAATTCACATAACTGCAATGCATGAAGATTCAAAAGGCACTATATGGGCAGGATGTAAAAATGGCCAGATTATTTCAGTTAAAAATCAGCAGATTTCGTTTTTAATAACTAAAGACTCATTACCAAAAGTAACTGTTACTGATATTTACGAAGATGTAAAAAAAAGATTGTGGTTTGCAACGGCAGGGGAAGGTATTTTTTGTTATGACAGTACCCGCCTTTATAAAATTAATTCTATAAATGGGCTCAGCGACGATAACGTAAATTGTTTATACAGCCCCGATGGCAATCAAATAATTGCAGGAACAGACAGAGGTTTATCTTTTATAACTTTTGATGGAGACAAAAAAAATATTCATTTTTTTAGTTCAAGAAATGGTTTGCCAGATAATATTATCAATTGTATGATTAAGAGCCAGCAGCAAAATACAGTATGGTTAGGGACACAATCAAAAGGAATTTTACATTTCAATATACCAAAGAAGCAAATTATAAATATTGGCAATAAAACAAATTGGACTTATGGTCAAATAAATGATATTATTGAATTAAAGGATGAGTTAATATTAGCTACAGCTCAAAATGGAATTATTGAGTATAACAAATTAAAAAACAGTTTTAATCACAGGGTTTTAAAAGACACCATTTTTCCAAAACATGTTGCAGATTTACAAACAGATAACGAAGGAAATATTTGGGCGGCTTCAGAAAATAAGCTGATAAGTTTTACGGACGATTATTTAAAATACTGGTATGCAGCAAAAGGAGTTGATTTTATCAAGGTGCATGCGTTATTTGCAGACGATGAAGAAAAACTATGGTTTACTCCCGATTTACGTTTATTTGAAAGTTTAAGGGATAATTTAGGCAACAAATGTTTACACAGTTATGATATTACGCCACCAAAAGATCACATAGATATTACAGGGCTGTATAAAGACAGATTTGGTTATTTATGGATTGGCACAATGGGGGAAGGTTTATTCAGGCTGAATATAAAAAACGGCAAATGGAGACGCATAGCAGAAAATCCAATTGCTTACTACGGCAATATTTTATGTATAACAGGGGTGGGTAACCAGGTTTGGATTTCCACACTGAATGGCGTATCTAAATTTAATCTTTCAGAAAATAATTATGATTTAGCCGCAAAAATTGATTACAATAATTTCAGCAAAAAAGATGGATTAGGGAGCGATTATGTATATCATATCCTGATAGACAAAAAAAACAGGGTGTGGTTTGCTACCGATGGAGCTGGTGTAGCTGTTTATGAAAACGGGTTATTTATTAATCATTATTTGGGGAAATTATTCCCTTCTAAAGTTACTTATTCACTTGCCCAAGACAAAAACCACCATATATGGATAAGTACCTACAACGATGGATTATTTGAATATGATGGGAAAAAATTTATTCAGTATGGCATTAAAAACGGGCTTACCGATTTAGCAATAACTTCTATAGCTGTTGATAATTTTAATAATATAATTGCAGTAAATAAAAAAGGGATTGATGTATTTAACCCTGTAAAAAATATTGTACAGCATTACGGGAGCGAATCAGGTTTTACAGAATTACAACCTAATTTAAATTCAATAACAAAAGATGAGAGTGGCAAAATATGGATTGGTACTGACAATGGAATTGTTTGTTTAAACACACAATCATCTTCCATTTATACGCCTGTTGCTGTAATTGAAAATATAAGTTTGTTTAACATTATTGTTGATACTTCGCTTAGCAATCATTTTAAATACAATGAAAATAATTTTAGTTTCAAATTTTCAGCCGCTTATTACAAAGCTCTCGAAAAAATAAAATTTCAGTATTGGCTTGAAGGGTACAGTAAAAAATGGGAAACTACCGGAGACAGAATTATTAATTTCCCCCAGCTGCGTTCGGGTAAATATAAAATGAAAGTGAGGGCATCGGCTAATGAGAATTTTGAATCATCTCTGGTAGCTTATTATTCTTTTACTATCTCAAAATCTTTTTGGACAACATGGTGGTTCAGGTTTTTAATATTAGCTTCAGCAGCAACATTAATTTATTTCTTTGTAAGGCAAAGAATTAAGGCAATAAGAAAAACAGAACATTCAGAAAGGGAAAGATTTCAATTACAATATGATGCTTTAAAAAATCAGGTAAATCCTCATTTTCTTTTTAACAGTTTTAATGCATTGATGAATATTGTTGAAGATGACCCTAAAGCGGCTGGTGTGCTTATAAAACATCTGTCGCAGCTTTACCGTAAAATGACAGCATACAGCCAAAAAGAATTAATTACACTAGGGGAAGAACTGGAACTTTTAAGTTCTTATATGTATATTCAGGAAAAAAGGTACGGTGCAGCGTTACAGGTTTCTGTTAAGATTGAAACACTCAATAAAAAACTCCACCTTTTGTGCCACCGTTAGTATTACAATTATTGGCAGAAAATGCCGTTAAGCATAATACAATAACCAAAGAAAAACCTTTATTTCTAACCATTTTTTCTGAAAAGGGCTTTTGTAATTATTCAAAATAATATTAATGATAAAATAGAAAAAGAAGAAGGCGAAGGCATAGGATTACAAAATATAAAAAACAGGTATAAATTTTTAACCGGAAAAGATATAATGCAAATACAAACAGATACTGAATTTACCATTGGCTTGCCAGTAATACATACCAACTAAATATGCAAATACTTATTTTGGAAGATGAGGAGCAGGCATTGTTACGGCTTAAAAAACTTATTACAGAAGTTGTGCCGGATGCAGTTATAGCAGGCTCAGCCTCAAGTGTTGAGGAAACTTTAAATGGCTTCAGAATAATTCCATGCCCGATTTAATTTTTATGGATATTCAATTAGCCGACGGTAACAGTTTTCAATTATTCACAAAAATAAAAATAACCTGCCCAGTAATTTTTACTACCGCTTACGAAGATTATGCATTACAGGCTTTTAAAGTGAACAGTGTGGATTATTTACTTAAGCCCATTGATAAAATGGATGTTAAAAGAGCAATTGATAAATTAAAATTGCTGCAAAGCAGCAGATCTTTTATTGTTGATTACTCCGAAATTTTAAAAACAATTCAGCAACCTCTTAAAAAATATAAAGACCGTTTTATTGTAAAATTAGGCGACACCATCAAATCTCTTAACACTGCAGATATTGCTTATTTCTATACAGAAAACAAAACAACATTTGTGTGTACCAACGAAGGTAAACGCCTGCCAATTGATTTTAACCTTGAGGAAATAGAACTGATGCTGAATCCCAAAAATTTCTTTCGCATCAACAGGCAATTTATTATT
The DNA here is from genome assembly GCA_963741535.1 of uncultured Chitinophagaceae bacterium. Taxonomy (GTDB): domain Bacteria; phylum Bacteroidota; class Bacteroidia; order Chitinophagales; family Chitinophagaceae; genus Ferruginibacter. The sequence continues at coordinate 73,170 of CAVUIP010000016.1, read as the reverse complement.
GGCCACCATGCCATTGAAGAAATGAAAGCCCATACCCGTTCCCGAATTATAGTTAAATTAGCCCCCCATTGTAAATCAGAAACTGTTGTTGCCGTGGACAGGGCCCAGGATTTTCGCAACTGGCTTTCCGAATAGCAATTGCTCACATAGCATTTTTACTATCGTATTTTTTCTTTACAGTTTCAGCAACCATAATTGCAGATTCGGCATTTTCTTACCTCATTTCTACACAGTTTGGCTTAATTTTTCGTTTATAATAAACTAATTTAATAATACCCTTCGGCAGTAAAATAATTTATACAAAGTATTAAACTCAACTTTTATATTTTATTAATTTAACACCCAATATTTATGAAAAAAACTATTACTATTACAATTGCAACCTTATTGTGTTGTTTGTTGCAATTTTTCAATTTTCCTGTAAGCATGAATTACCTGCTCCTTCCTGTAACGGAAGTTCTTTTAAAGTAACTGCTACGCAAACACCTGCAACACTCAATCAAAATAACGGAACTATTACCGCCACCGCAGCAGGTGGTACAGGGTTTTAAATATAGTTTAAATGGCAGATCTTTCAAGATTCAGGTTATTTTTCCGGATTGAGCTTTTAGAAGTTATAATCTTGTAGGTAAAAACTCTATCGGTTGTACGGATACGTTAGTAGTACAAATTGGCTCTTTTGACCCCTGCCAGGGAGTTACTATAAATGTAACACTTACTAAAACAGATGCTTCGCCAAATTTATCAAACGGATCAGTAACTGCTACTGCAAGTGGTGGCACTGGTTTTACTTACAGTATCAATAGCGGTGCATTTCAAAATAATGCCATATTTTCAAACTTAGCAGCAGGAGATTATACTGTGGCTGCAAAAAGTGCCGCAGGCTGTTTGGGTATTAATCAAATTACAGTGGGTACTAATAATCCTTGTGCAGGTATAACTGTACTGGTTTCCACCACCGTTGTTCAACCAGCATCAGGGCAAAGCAATGGTTCAATTACTGCCACTGCAACGGGAGGCACAGGATTTACCTATAGTTTAAATAACGGTACATTTCAAACCAGCGGAACATTTAGCGGTTTAGCTACAGGTAATTATACAATAACTGCAAAAAACAACAATGGCTGTACAGGTTTAGCCACGGTTGCATTAGGCTCCACTAACCCATGTGCCGGTATAACAGTAACTGTAACGACCACAATCTGTAAACCCAGCAACTGGGCAAAGCAATGGATCAATAACTGCAAGTGCAACAGGAGGTACAGGATTTACTTATAGTTTAAATAACGGGGCATTTCAAACCAGTGGAACATTTAGCGGTTTAGCCGCAGGTACTTATACAGTTACTGCTAAAAATAGTAATGGATGTTTAGGGAGCAAGCAAGTAACACTTATTGCTACAGCCCTGCACCAGCACAATAATTACATTAACTGCATCAGTGGTAAACACAACACCATGTGTAACGCCTGCTAATAACGGAAGTATAACACTAACTGCTGCTGGCTCTACTGGTTTTACCTATAATATTAATGGCGGTGCTTACCAGGCAAGCAATGTATTTGCAAGCCAAAATGCAGGAACTTTTTTAATGGGTGCAAAAGATGTTAATGGGTGTACAAAAACGTTATCAGTAACAGTTGGTGTGGTACCAAAAGGTCCATTATTTGCAGCCATGTCGGAACTTGATTACCACAAGGTGCAGTGGAAGCGGCTGCCATATGAATGGCAATAATGCAGCCGGATATAATTTTGATGCAGACTGCAGTATTGTAACAAAATGGAGCCAGATAAATCAAAGCACAGTTACTTATACTTTGAAAAAAATGCCTATAAGCCCACAGGCTCTGTTTACAGCAGCTGAAAAAGCAATGGTAACTAACTGGATTAATGCAGGGCACAAATATACAGATTAAGATAATATTTGGTTTTAATAAACAGATAGGACAACTAACATGCCTGCCTGTTCAAAAACAGGTTCGGCATGTTTAAATGCAGGTTTAGCAAACAGTTATAAAATAGTTTTTACAAGCTGGCTTTAATTTAGATAGATAATTTTAAAATAATATTTTATGGCAACAAATAAAAAAAAGATACTCAAATGGTCATTATTATCATTGCTGATAATAATAACAACCAGCGGTTTTATTGGTTACAAAATGTACACCAAGCCTCACCGCAATGTAGAAGCAGCCAAAGCTTTAAAAGTGGATGCAGCAAAGCTAACAACAGATTATGAAAATAATGAACTCAGGGCTAATCAGGAATATCTTGACAAGGTAATAGATGTAACAGGTGAAATAAATGAAGCAACGAAAAACCAAAAAGGCGAAACAGTTTTTACATTAAAAGGCACTGATATGGGTGGCGTAATATGTACGTTAGAAGGTGATGCTCCGGCAGAAATTAAATCAGGAACAGCTGTAACCATAAAAGGTATATGTACCGGCTACCTTACAGATGTTGTTTTGGTAAGATGTAAAGTTCAAAGCAAATAAAATACAGAATTGCAATACTTGTAGAAAAACCATTTTTAAGCATTTTAAAGAAAGCTGATATGAAAAATAAAAATTCATTTTTGCTGGAATTTATCGGGCTTGTTTTATTTGCATTGATTATGTCCTGTAAACACGAAAATAATTTTAACACAACAAAGCCTGTTAAAAGCATAAGGGGCGAAGCAGGCACTTTTAATAATTAAATATTAACCCAGGAAATAAAATATTTATGAAACCAGTTGTATTGATACTTATAACAATCGTTACGCTTTCTTTTTTTGAAAGTTGTTATTACGATAAGCAGGATTTGTTATACCCCGATGGCAAAACACCCTGCGATACTACGGCAGTTGCAAAATTTGCAAGCGATGTATTACCCATTATGAATGCCAGTTGTAACGCAAGCGGCTGCCATAATACTGCATCAGCAGGCGGGGGAATAATATTAGATACCTATGCAGGTGTAAAAACACAGGCAGCTAATGGCAGGTTAATGGGTTCAATGAATCAAACAGGTGGTTATTCCGCAATGCCCAGAGGGGCTTCAAAATTAAATTCCTGCACCTTAATAAAAATACAGCAATGGATAAATTCCGGTACACCTAACAATTAAAATTTAAAAAATGAAAAAAACAATTTTTTGCTCCTTATTTTTTATAGCTGCAATTGCAGCTGATGCCCAAAATATGTATATGACAAAAACGGGTAAAGTTTCTTTTAACTCCCGTGCAAAATCGCCGGAAAAAGTTGAAGCAGATAATAATGAGGTTTCCAGTATCCTTAATACACAAACCGGCGAAATGGTGTTTGCAATTTTAATAAAAAGTTTTCATTTTACTAGTGCCTTAATGGAAGAGCATTTTAATGAAAATTATTTAGAAAGCAGTAAATTCCCTAAATCTACTTTTAAGGGGAAGATTACTAATTTTTCTGCAGTAAATTTTTTAAAAGATGGTGCCTACCCTGTAACTGTAGAAGGAGATTTAACCATGCATGGTGTTGTTAAAAAAGTTTCCTCTACTGGTTCAATAACTGTTAAAGGTGGCAAGATCAGTGCATTTTCAAAATTCAATGTAAAACTAAAAGATTTTAATATCAGCATCCCATCACTTGTTGCCGATAAAATTTCGGAAGAAATAGATATAAATGTGGATTGTAAATACGAACCTAAAAGTTAAATACCTAAAATTCAGATTGATGAAAAACCTTTTTTTAATCCTCTTTTTAATGGGTATTGCTTTGCCCAAAATTTATGGCCAGGACGATTTAATGAAGATGCTTGAAGATGAAACAAAGAAAGAAAAGAAAAGGGATTACGCCACTGCTACATTTAAAACAACCAGGCTTATCAACGGCCATTCCAATGAAAATGCTGCAGCAGGTGTATTAGATTTTAAAATTTCCCATCGCTTTGGAATGGTAAACAAAGGTGCTTACGAGCTTTTTGGTTTAGACCAGGCCAGTATGCGAATGGGCCTGGAGTATGGCATTTCTAATAAACTAATGGTGGGGGTTGGCCGCAGTACTTTTCAAAAACAATATGATGCGTTTGGTAAATTTAAAATTTTGCGCCAGTCAAAAGGGGGCAATTGGCCCTCTCCCATTTCAGTAAGTGCCGTATCCACTGTAATGCTTAAAACATTAAAATACGAAGACCCCACAGTTAAAAATTATTATACATCACGTTTATCATTTGCACACCAGTTAATAATTGCCCGTAAATTCAGCGAAGGGCTTTCTTTACAATTAATGCCTTCCTTTGTACATTACAATATTGCAAATTCTGTAACCGAACCAAATGATATTTTTGCTTTAGGTGGTGGTGGAAGAATAAAATTAACCAAGCGCCTGAGTTTTAATGTGGAGTATTATCATGTATTGCCACTATCATTTGTGGAAGGCGAAGCCTATAGAATTGCAGGCACTAAAAATTCTCTTGCTGTGGGCTTTGATATTGAAACCGGGGGCCATGTTTTTCAATTGCATTTTACCAATTCTACTGGCATGACGGAGAAAACTTTTATTACAGAAACCACCGGCGATTTTTTTAAAGGCGATATCCATTTTGGTTTCAATGTATCAAGGGTGTTTACAATAAAAAACAAAACGAAAAAGAAAACCAGTCCCACTCCAAATGAGAGTCCAAATAAAATTATACGTATAAAATAAGGAAATGTAAAAATGGTTGGTGATTTTAAAATTTTTTTATAACTACCGGTCAATCTTATCAAAAGCAATATTTGTATTAACGCACCTTTACATTTATAAGAAATTGACAGGATAAACAAAAAGTATATGAACTATCTTCATCAAATCGACAAATGGAGCATTAACCATCATCCAAAATGGTTTGTAGTTCTCCGAGCATTACTTGGCCTCAGCTTGGTTATAAAAGGTATTCAATTTATTAAAAACACCTCTGTCCTGGAACAGATGATTAACCAAACTGTTATTTCACAAAATTTTTTATGGCTCAATACATTTATCCCCTTTCTGCATCTGTTTGGTGGAAGTATGATAATGGCAGGCTTATTTACACGCCTTTCGGTTCTGGTACAATTGCCTGTTTTATTAGGAGCAGTATTTTTTGTAAACGCAAGGCATAATGTTTTTGCAGGTGAACCTGATTTATTTTTTTCTATTATTGTTTTAGTGCTTTTATTATTTTTTTTAGTTGAAGGCGGCGGCTCATTTTCTCTTGACAATGCTTTACGTAATCAAAAAAAATAATCAGCGTTGCATTACAAATAATAAAACCTGTGGCGTTTATATGTTCAAGATTTAAAAAAAACTATTTTTTGGCATGCTTTAAAACAAGAAAACAGGTGTTGGTGTAATTACTAAAACCCTTACACATAGCCACTTTCAGGCTATTTCAACCGGGTAAACCCTTGCAAATCGCAAAATAAAAGCGTAATTTTAGGATAATCATATTACCTTTTAAAAACCTCTCCAATCAGACAAAGAATTATTAAATTTTAATTTAAAGCCATTCCTGTGAGTAAATATTTACTTTCTGTTTTTTTATTATTATCTGTTGCCGTTAGGGCACAAGTACCAGAAACCGTAACGCCATTAATTTCTCAAAAAATAAAATCAGATGAACAGGAACTATTTATAAATGGTTATGCCAGGGTATTGCAAAACAATAAATTTACCTTTATTGATCAATTGGGTAAAGCTATAAGTGCATTTGAATTTGATGCAGCAAGAAATTTTAATAACCATCTTGCCGCAGTAAAAAAAAATAACCATTGGGGTTTTATTAACGAGAAGGGAAAAATTGTTATTGATATTGTTTATGATATTGTTTACGATTTTAATGATGAGATTACTGCCGGTTATAAAAATAACCAATGGCAGCTGATAAATAAAAAAGGTGTAACGGTTAAAGTGCTTGATATTGATATATTTTGGGGCTTTAAAAACGGGATTGCCCGGATTACAAAACAAGGATACACGGGTACCATGAATTTAAATGGTGATATTGGTTCTTTGAAAGCAGAAAAGCAATCTTTGCAAACTAATTTTAAATCAATTGCAGCAAGGCCAAATTCCGTATCCGCTGCACCTTGCCCACCCAATATTGATTTTGAGTTTAACAGTTTTACCAATTGGGTTTGTTATAAAGGCAGTGTTGCAGCAGTTGGCACTGCAAATGTAATTACAGTAACGCCAAATGTCCCTCCTACTTCGCCTACGGCAGGCAGGCATGTGATATATCCCAGGGTTGCCCCATCTGCACTTGATGCATGGGGGTTGTTTCCCACAAACCCGCCAGATGGAAGTAATTTTGCACTAAAATTGGGCAATACAAATGTTAACAGCGAGGCAGAAAGGGTAAGTTATTTTATAAATGTACCAGCAGGTTCTGCAGATGCGTCTATTACTTACCGGTATGCAGTAGTATTTGAAAACCCAGATGATCATCTTCCCGAAGAACAACCCAGGTTTATTGCAAAACTAAAAGATGTATCAACGAACACTTATGTAACCTGTGCATCTTACGAATATGTTTCCAGCGGTACAATACCGGGTTTTTATAATTCGCCATTGGATCCAGATGTAAAATGTAAAGCATGGGCATCTGCTTTTGTTAATTTAAGTGCCTATGCAGGTAAAACAATGATGCTTGAATTTACAACTGCAGATTGTACAAAGGGCAGGCATTGGGGTTATGCTTATGTAGATGTAGGGGATTGTAACATTACTGCAAGTATCGATTATTCATGTAACCCAAGCACAGTCACATTAACAGGGCCGCCGGGATTTGAATTTTATAACTGGTGGAATGCAAATTATTCTGCCCTCCTGGGTACAGGACAAAATACAATATTAACACCGGCTCCACCGCTTAATACAATTATACACGTAGAGGTTATCCCCTTTAATGGCACCGGATGTAAGGATACAATTGATGTTTTAGTAACCAACAACAACCCGGCTGTTGATGCCGGGCCGGATAAATTGATTTGCGAAGGGAACTCTACTACCATCGGTACACCTGCCGTTAACGGTGTAACTTATTTGTGGTCGCCGCCAACATATTTGTCAAACCCAAGTTCGGCTTCACCAAACGCAAACCCGCCTGTTACAACAAAATATTATCTTACTGCAAGCAATGGTGCAATTGGGTGCTCCAATACTGATAGTGTAACAGTAACTGTTAACCCGGCACCAACTGTTGTACAGCCTGCAAACCAAACGCCTTGTGCAAACACCAATACTGCCACCATAATTTTTACCGGTACAGTTAATGGCACTGTTTATAATTGGACTAATAGTAACCCGGCAATTGGCCTGGCAGCAAATGGTGCCGGCAATATAAATCCTTTTAATGCAACTAATACCAGTAGCCTGCCAATAACCAGTACAATAACTGTTACACCAACAGCAAATGGTTGCCCGGGTGCAGCAAAAACATTTACCATAACAGTCAACCCAACACCAACTGTTGTACAGCCTGCCAATCAAACACTTTGTGCAAACAACAGTACTGCTGTAATAAGTTTTAGCGGCACCGTTAGTGGTACTGCATATAATTGGACCAATAGTAACCCGGCAATTGGATTGGCTGCAAGTGGTGCCGGCAATATAAATTCTTTTGTTGCAACTAATGCTGCAGGCTTGCCAATAACTGGTACAATAACAGTTATTCCAAATGCTAACACTTGCCCGGGTATCGCAAAAACGTTTATTATAACAGTTAACCCAACGCCAACTGTTGCACAACCTGCCGATCAGGCGCTTTGTGCAAATAATAATACTGCTGCAATAACTTTTAATGGTGCAGTTAACAATGCAAATTATAATTGGATCAACAGTAACCCGGCAATAGGTTTAGCAGCCGGAGGTGTTGGCAATATCAATTCTTTTATCGCAATCAATACTACAGCTTCGCCAATAACCGGTACCGTAACAATTGCCCCAATTGCAATTGGTTGCCCAGGTGCGGCAAAAACGTTCGATATAACAGTACATCCCACACCTGCAGTTAATGCAAGTAATAATATAAATGTTTGTTTAGGAAATACAACTCCGTTATTAGCAACAGGTGCGGATAGTTATAGTTGGAACCCCTATGCTAATTTAAGTTGTACCAGTTGCCCCAATCCAGTTGCAACACCAACTGATTCTATAATGTATAAAGTAAAAGGCAGCAGCTTGTTTGGTTGTTTTGCATACGATTCAGTTACAGTAACTGTTAGTAACCCTTTTAAAATGCCTGCATCTCCCAATGATACATTGTGTGCCGGAGAAAAAACAAATTTATGGGCATCAAATGCCAACAGTTATTTATGGTGGCCGCCTGCCGGGTTAAATAATATTAATATTGCATCGCCAACGGCAAGCCCGGCACTTACCACCAGGTACCGTGTTATTGGGTACGACGGAAAAAATTGTTTTACAGATACCAATTTTGTTTTAATAACGGTAGGGCCATATCCAAAAGTTGACCTTGGCTCCGATAAAACTTTATCGACAGGAACAGTTTTAAACCTGAATGCAGTTACTCAATTTGGCCCGATTATAAGCTGGTTGTGGTATCCTGCAACAGATTTAAGCTGCAGCAATTGTGCTACCCCATCTGCCACAGTAAAAAATAATACTTTTTATACTGTAACAGTAACCAACAATTTTGGGTGCCAGGCGGTGGATACTATTTTTATAAATTCGTTTTGTAAAAGTGCACAGGTGTTTATACCAAATGCATTTACACCTGATGGTGATGGGCTTAATGATGTATTAATGGTAAGGGGAAAAGGGATTAGCGTAAAATCGTTCCGAATTTTTAACAGGTGGGGGGAGCTGGTTTTTGAAAGAGAAAATTTTAGCCCTAACGAAATAAAATTTGGTTGGGATGGAAAGGTAAGAGGTGTACCGGCAACACCAGATGTATTTGTTTATACAGCAGAAGTGATTTGTGACAATAACGTTATTTATACTTATAAAGGAAATACAACAATACTAAAATAATTTTTATACCCTTTGATACCATCTAAAAAAATATTATTGCTGCTGGTAGCTTCTCTGTTTGCAAAATTTGCAATCGGTCAGGATATAAATTTTTCTCAATTTTACGATTTGCCTTTATTAAGGAACCCATCCCTTGCCGGGATTTTTGCCGGGGATATAAGGATAACAACTGCTTACAGGAATCAATGGCAAAGTGTAACTGTACCATACCGCACTTTTGGATTGGGTATGGAATATAAAAAACCAGTTGGCGAAAACACCGATGATTTTATTACTTATGGTTTGCAAATATCATGTGATGTGGCAGGCGATTCCAAATTAAGCCGCACACAGGTATTTCCAGTTTTCAATTATCACAAATCGCTTAGCGGCAATTCGTATTTATCCGCAGGTGTACTTGGCGGGCCGGTAATGCAGCGGTTTGATCCATCTAAATTAACTTTTGATGACCAGTATTTGAATAGTACTTTCAGTACAACCAATCCTACCAAACAAATTTTTAACAGCACTAAACTTACTTACTGGGACGCTACAGCTGGTTTATGTTTTAGCAGTATTGCCGGGAAAAACACCAGGTATTACATTGGCCTTGGCTTGTTTCATTTTACCCGGCCTAAAGTTGCTTTTCAAAAACAAAACGATATTATTTTAAATCATAAATGGGTGGTAAACGCAGGTTTTTCTGCACCGCTTAATGAGGAAGACCGCATAATAATGTATGCCGATTATTTTATGCAGGGTGGAAGCCGGCAGGCGCAAGGCGGCCTGCTCATTAACCACGACTTAATACAATATGATGAAGATGATAAAATAAGTATTTCGGGTGGGTTATTTTACCGGTGGAAAGATGCGTTTATGCCTGTTGTAAAACTCGATTACTATCGGTACAGCCTTGGTTTTACTTATGATATAAATTCAAGTAAATTAAAATCTGCATCGCAATACAGGGGCGCTTACGAGGTTACACTTTCTTATAAAGCGTTTAATAATAAATACAACACGTCTGCCAATAAAACCAAGTGTCCTGTATTTTATTAAGTATGTAATGGAAATAAATTGTGCTACAAAAAACTGTTGGTATAATTGCCCCGATTATTCCGACCCTAAACTTGCACTCAAATACTCTCTGTTCATCCTTGCAATGTTGGCTACAGAAATACCTTTAGGGCATTCCGCTTCGCAGGCATAAGTATTGGTGCAGTTACCAAAACTTTCTTTATCCATTTGGGCCACCATATTCATTACCCTTGTTTTCTTCTCCGGTTGCCCTTGTGGCAACAATGCTAATTGAGAAATTTTAGCACCGGCAAATAACATGGCACTGCTGTTAGGGCAGGCTGCAACACAGGCACCACAACCAATACAGGCAGCAGCAGCAAATGCATCATCTGCATTTTTTTTATCAATAGGTATGGCGTTGGCATCAACTGCGTTACCAGTGTTTACCGATATAAAACCACCGGCCTGTATCACCCTGTCGAAAGCACTTCTATCCACCATTAAATCTTTTATTACCGGAAAAGCTTTACTGCGCCATGGTTCCACCACAATAGTATCTCCATCTTTAAAAGCCCTCATGTGCAACTGGCAGGTTGTATTTTGTGCCCATGGCCCGTGTGCTTTACCATTTATGTGCATACTGCACATACCACAAATACCTTCCCGGCAATCGTGGTCAAAAGCAATTGAATCCTTTCCCTCTGTAATTAACTGTTCGTTCAACACATCAAACATTTCTAAGAAAGACATTTCGGATGAAATATCTTTTACCTGGTACGTTTCAAACTGGCCTTTGTCTTTGGTGTTTTTTTGTTTCCACACTTTTAGTGTGAGGTTCATGTTATAATGCTCCATACTTAAATTACTTTGATACTAAATTTTATAATTACGGTTGTATACAATTAACCAATACATTAATTTCTAAATCTGTTCATTATAATTCTCTCTTACTTTAAAATTGCCTCCCAATCTTTTAAATTTTAAAATAAGCCTTTGTTCATGTGATTCTAAAAATTTGTTTCTTTTATAAGCAGATGGTATTACTCTTCCATATAAAATAACACCATTTAAGTCGGCAAGTGTTTTATTAAGACTATTTTCTATTTGCTTAAACGCATTACCAACTGAAATACCTTTTAGTTCCACATAATAACCCCTATTTTCGTTTTCTTTCTCAGCAATTAATATCGCCTCACACCCTTTTTCTCCAAAACTATTTATAACACAATTTTCAATCTGCACTTTTGTAACCTGCCAGCTATTCGTTGTATTCGTTAAACAATATCTTCTTCCTTTCTCTTGTAAAACAACTTTAGTTTGTGTTGTTTTATTCAGTTGCACATCAATACACTGCGGATATTTATCTAAAAAAACCATTCCTATTTATCAAAATTTAAATCAGCCAGCTGATGCCATTGAGTGCTTAATACTTCTGATATTTCATCAATTTTTTCCACTTTAATTTGTTTAAGTTCTTCGTCCATGATATTTTCGCAAGTGCCGTTAGTTAGCAATTGATATACAGATACATCGTTTGGATTAAGCCAATATTTTTTTGGAATTTTACTTTCAACTTCAGTTCCATTAATCTTTCCAACTTCATAAGCATACATCAAATTGTTTATTGATGTTAATGTATATGGACTGTGAGTAGTTAAAATAGCTTGACTATTTTTATTCACAGTTTCCGCTACCAAATAATTAATAAGTTCTTGCTGAACCTTTGGAAAAAGATTTACTTCGGGCTCTTCAATAAGGAAAGTTTTATTTTTCTTTCTTATTTCATTATAATATTTTATAACCAGTATTATAGGTATGGTTGATTTATATCCACTTGCTCCATTGTACAAACTGTAAAATTCATCTTCACTATTTTTTTTAATATACCCTTTACCATCAACGTTTTTATAAGTAATATTAAGTGGCTCTATTACAGTTTCCCCTACAAAGTTTCTTGCAATCAAATCTAAGTTGGCAAATTGATTGAACAAAGAATCTGAAATATTTTGAATGCTATTTTTTCCTAATGAAAATATTGATTGAAGACCTCTTTCAGTTGGCAGATAAAATGGATTGTCCATTACTCTTGATACGTCATTTTGAAAAAATGAAGTTGGCACATGCCAATTTTGCAATTGCAAGGAATCCTTTGGTTTTATCGTATTTAGTTCTTCTAAAAGGGATTCAAATTTTTTACTTATTGGATTTAAATGAAATTTAGAGCTTATATACCTTTCTATTGTCATATTACCATTCACATCGTATTTTGGCAAACTTTCTTGCACCTTAAATTCAATTTTAAAAGAATAATTAATATTGGAGTAAGAAATTTCACCATCATTTTTATAAAAATCTTGTAGTCCCCAAGATTCTAACCCTTGAGAAAAATTATTTCCATCACTATAATTAACTCCTCTGGGGTGAAGTGAGTTTTTACTATAAATGAAAAATATCTACACATAGCCAAAACCTTAGCAATCGTACTTTTTCCCGTAGCATTCTCGCCAATAATTACATTAAACTTCCTCAAGTCTAATTTCACATCCTTAATTGGACCAAAATTCTTTATGTGTAATACTTCACTCACTATTTGTAACTCCTCTGCGTTGGTTTCACAATTTCAAAATTCAATTCTTCTTTATTCAACTCCCAATTACTTTCGCCTTTAAATTCCCATGCCGAAACATAACTGTAATTATCATCATCACGTTTTGCTTCGCCGTCTTCAGTCTGGCTTTCTTCTCTAAAATGCCCGCCACAACTTTCGTTACGCTGCAATGCATCTTTACACATTAATTCTCCTAACTCAATAAAGTCAGCTACACGACCCGCCTTATCCAGTTCAGGATTCATTCCATTTATTTCTCCCGGTATCCTTACATCGCTCCAAAATTCTTTTTTCAACTGCTGAATTTCGGCTATAGCTTCCTGTAAGCCCTGTGCGTTACGTGCCATACCGCATTTATCCCACATGATTTTTCCTAAACGCTTATGAAAACTTTCTACTGTTTGTTTGCCTTTAATATTCATCAAAGTATTTATCCTGTCGCTTACAGCTTTTTCTGTTTCTTCAAATGCAGGATGTGTTGTAGGAATGGACGGATTACGGATTTCGTCCGCTAAATAATTACCTAATGTATAGGGCACTACAAAATATCCGTCGGCCAAGCCCTGCATTAATGCAGATGCACCTAAACGGTTAGCACCATGATCGCTAAAGTTGGCTTCACCTAATGCATACAAACCCTTTACTGTTGTCTGCAATTCATAATCTACCCAAAGCCCGCCCATTACATAATGCACGGCAGGGTAAATCCTCATGGGTACTTCGTAAGGATTTTCTCCAGTTATTTTTGCATACATTTCAAACAGGTTACCATATTTTTCTTTCACAACTTCCTTACCCATAGCAATAATACCAGCGTCGTCCACATTTTCCAATGCGCCTTTACCCACTTCAATTTTTCCGTAACGCTTTATTGCATCGGCAAAATCCAGATACACCGCCAGCTTGGTTGTACCCACTCCATAACCTTCATCACATCTTTCTTTAGCAGCCCTTGAGGCTACGTCTCTGGGTACAAGGTTACCAAATGCAGGATACCTTCTTTCTAAATAATAATCTCTTTCTTCTTCAGGTATATCAGTTGCCTTGCGGCTGTCATCTTTTTGTTTGGGCACCCAAATTCTTCCATCGTTACGCAGGCTCTCACTCATCAACGTAAGTTTACTTTGATAGTCGCCGCTAACGGGAATACATGTAGGATGAATTTGCGTAAAGCATGGATTACCAAAAAATGCACCTTTTTTATGGGCCTTCCATGCAGCGGTAACATTACTGCCCATGGCATTGGTGCTTAAATAAAATACATTGCCATAACCGCCACTGCATAATAAAACTGCATGTCCAAAATGCCTTTCCAATTCGCCGGTTACTAAATTTCTTGCAATAATACCTCTTGCCTTTCCATCAATCATCACTACATCCAGCATTTCGTGGCGACTGTATTGTGTTACATTTCCCAATGCAATTTGTCTTTCTAAAGCGCTGTATGCACCTAACAGTAACTGTTGCCCTGTTTGGCCGGCAGCATAAAAAGTGCGCTGTACCTGCGTACCGCCAAAACTTCTGTTACTTAATAAGCCACCATACTCTCTTGCAAAAGGAACACCCTGCGCCACACACTGATCAATAATATTTGCACTTACTTCTGCCAAACGGTGTACGTTAGCCTCTCTTGCCCTGTAATCGCCGCCCTTTACTGTATCATAAAATAATCTAAACACTGAGTCGCCATCATTCTGATAATTTTTTGCAGCATTAATACCGCCCTGTGCTGCAATACTGTGGGCACGGCGTGGGCTATCCTGAAAACAAAATGTTTTTACTTTATACCCCAGCTCTCCCAATGCAGCAGCAGCAGATGCGCCGGCTAATCCGGTACCAACAACTATTACTTCTAATTTTCTTTTGTTGGCAGGATTTACAAGTTTTACATGTCCCTTGTAATCTTCCCACTTTTCGTTCATTTCACCTGCAGGTATTTTTGAATCTAAAGCCATATTGTAAATTATAATTAGAAATTTTGAATTATTTTTTTGAGCCCATCATTTGTCCTTTGTTCAAGTTCATTGGCGTCGCACTCTTCAACAGTATATTTATATTGAGCCTGTTAAACTTAAAGTTGTATCAACTTATCCAACCCAAATAAATTGCAATCGGCATTGATGCAAACAGCAGACAAATAATTACCGAGTACGCAATACCAATTACTTTTATTATTGGTGTATATTTTTTATGGTTGATACCAAACGTTTGAAATGCACTTTGAAACCCATGAATTAAATGCCAGCATAAAGAGAATACCCCCAATACATAAATAACTACCACCAGCAAATTATCCTGAAAAACAACCAGCATTTCGGCATATAAATTATGAACAGCCTGGCTGTTGTATTCCGCACTCAGTGTTGTTTCTTCTAAAGAATGAATACCGGCAATACCGCCCAATCTTGATGGTGTCCAAAAATGATACAGGTGCAAAACTAAAAACAGTAAAATTAATGTGCCTAACAAACCCATGCTCCTGCTGTACCATTTACTGTTGGAGTTAGCATTATTAACCGCATACTTAACAGGCCGGGCTTTGTTATTCTGGCTCCACAGCATTAAGCCCTGTACAATGTGCAATAGCAAAAACAGAAATAACCCAATTTCCATGGTACGTATAATAAGATTGCTGCCCATAAAATGGCCCCAATGGTTAAAGGTTTCTCCCCCATCATTAAAAAAAATCATGGAATTGATACCGCAGTGTACTATTAAAAAAGTAATTAAAAATATTCCGGTAAGCCCCATCGTAAACTTCTTGCCTATTGAAGAAGTAAAAAGCTGTTTAAAAGTCATTGAGCAAAGGTTAATTAGTAAATTTTGGAAAGCAAATTTACGTTACAATCATTCAAAAAAGTATTTTGTTAAATGTTTTTATGCAAACGATACCGTTTTATCTGCCTGTTTTAGTATTAAGCTGTAAATTCTGCAAAATCCATTTAGATAAAATAAAAGTACTTATAATAAAACAGTTGAATTAAAAAATTGGGGCAGGTTTTCTATGTATTACGAAAGTCTGAATTGTTTTTTTATCATGTCAACAAGATCTCTGTGCCCGGCATTAAAATCCTGCCATGCCAAATCCAATTTTTTTAAATCGTAATAACCAACCAATGTACCACCGGGTACAAATTGCCCCTGGGTATTTTGCTCGTAGCCTATTATATAAATTTGATCAGCCAGTTCAACAGCTAAATCAATATCGTGGGTAGAAAAAATAATAGTATTAATTTCGTTGCTGGTAGTTATTTTTCTAAAACTATCCCTTACATCTTCAATATTACAAACATCAAGACCGCTAAATGGTTCATCAAAAACCATAAAATGATGAGAGCATAATAATTGTTCGATAATTGCTACCCGTTGCTTTTGTCCGCCGGATAGTTGGTTTGGCACCAAATTACGTTGTTCTTTTAAACCCCAGTTTTCAATATGATTATTAATGATTGAATTTCTTTCGCCTGCATCAATTTTTCCCTGAGCCGCTGCATTTTGTAACATCTGATAAATAGTCTGATTTCGGGAGAGCGGAAAATTTTGTTGTACAAAACCAACATCTCCTTCTGTAACGGTTCTAAAATTTCCCTGTTGTTTATAATCGGGTATTTTTATGGACCCTGAATTTGGTTGTACAATGCCTGTTATAGCTTTAAAAAATGTGGATTTCCCTCTGCCCGAACGGCCTAAAACTGCAACGGTTTGCCCCTGATGCATATTAGCCCTTTTTATATCTTTAATTATAAAAGGAATTTGTGCAGTACCAATATCCCTTATAATAATTTTATTGCCGTATGCCACACTTAAGTTTTCAACCACTAATAAATCTTCGGCTAAAGTATATTTTGCAGCTATCTCCATTATTTTCTATTTCTGTTTACAGGAAATTGATTAATAATAAACCTTAATGCGGCATCGATTAATATGCCTATTAAAAATATGGTGATTTGTATAGCAAATATTTTAGGAAAATTTAAAGCACGGTTGGTATCATTTAAAATTGCTCCCATACCGCCGGCTGCTTTGTTCATTGCCTCTACAGAAACCAGCATCATAAAAGTAATGCTCAGGTTTTGCCGTACAATTTCAAACAGATAATCCAGCCTATCCATTATTACCACTTTCCAAAGTACTTTCCAGTTGCTCATTTTTTGCGCTTTGCGGCGTATTATATCTTCTTCGGGTATAGATTTAATCATAACCATTAAAGAATCTATAAAATAAAACGACATAAAAATTACGAGCAAGGTGATTTGCAAATTTCTGCCACCGCCAGATATTTGTGTGAGAAAAAGTGTAAACCCCTGTATTGGATTGTATCTTAATTTGGTAAAAAAAGTACCAACAGGTTTAAAAAAAGGAATAGTGGTAGAATAAGCGATTATTGAAGATATAATTACACTTATAACTGTTGCGTAAAGGCAAAGTTTTAAACTGGCTAAAATTTCATAAAAAAAACCATTGTTCCATAATTGTTTCCATCCGTCCACTACTTCTCCAAGATGGGGAAACAAAGTTTTTTCTGGCACCAAAAATATCCATGCAAGCAGCAGTAATGATAATTGAAAAACACCTACCGCAGTAAGTGTTTTTTTATCTACAAAACTAAATGGGGTAAATAGTTTTTTTAACATCGGCGTATTTTATTCCGAAAATGAAATTTGAACCCTTCTGTTTTGTGCTTTACCAGCGGCTGTAGTATTATCAGCAAGTGGTTCATCTTGCCCTTTACCATCTACATTAAATCTTTCGCTCGGAAAATTATTACCCGATTTTTTCATTAACCATTGCTTTACAGATTTTGCTCTTTTAAAGGACAAATCTTTATTAGCAGAGGCATCACCCACATTATCGGTATGGCCAACAATACTCACTTTTGCATTTTCGGCAATGTTTAAAGCATCAAATAATTTTTGCAGCTCTGCTTCACCCTGAGGCGTAATTTTATCGCTGCCTGTTGCAAATTCAATCTTCCAGGAACGGTTGGCAAAAACTTCCCCTTTATTTTTACTGTAATCTGCTTTTACAGTTTGTCCGGCATCTACACCTACCTGAGCCAGATATTGTAAATCCACTGCATCTTCATAAGTCGTTAATCCTTTTACATTATCCATAAAACCTGCAGGATTCAAATCTTTTAATACACTTGAAAAATAGGTATATACAGATTTATAAATGTTGTTACCGCCTCCAATGCCAAAATATTTTTTATTATCAGCAAGGTTTGCCATTTGTGTACCTCCTATTGGAATTTGATTACCCGAACTGTTGGCCATAGTACCACCACCCGGCATTGCATATTTATACCAGTCTTCGGCAGTTTCACTGCAATCGGTAGCCGAAGCACAAAATACTTTTGGCGATAAATCGCAGGCGTATTTAAACCATTGATCGTGTTGTTTTATTTGATTTGTTGCTGTTAAGGATGCGTTTAAAAAATTAGTAACTGCCTGGCTGTTTTCCTTCATCCATTTATCACATCCCACTACCACGGTTGCCATTTGATTGGGGTATTGTTTGGTAGAAATAATTTTTTGCAGCTGTGTATTCTTTACAATATTTCTATCGCCGGGAAACCATGTTGCGGCTCCATCAATTTTTTTATCAATGGTTTTACCCGTTAGTTTTCCATTATCATCTTTTACTTTTAATGTAACATTTCTTTTTGCGATCACTTCATCAGCTGCCTTTAAAAAATCATCATCGGGTGCTGGAATAAAATTAATTGCATTGGCATCGTAAGTGCCGGGGTCTGGATTTACTTTAATATTATTGTCAGCAGCATAACGTACATGCAGCGCCCAGTCACCATCCCCAATCACAGCCGATACAACTGAACCTTTCATACTTTGTGGATTAGTTTTCCATTCTGCTGGGCCCATCACACAGTCTTCTCCCATACTAAAGCCTACTATACCTACAGTTTTTAAATTATACTCTTTTCCATATGCCTTTGTAATTTGCTCATTCATTGCTGCAATGTATGCTGGAAAACCATCACCCATCAGTGTAACAAAATGTACACCTGACGAAGGATTTTTATTACCCGCTGCATAATCTTTAATGAAAGCTAATTGCTCCCTCTTCATATCACTTACCGAATTGTTAGTAAGCATTTTTAAATTAACGTTATATTTTTCCATTAAAGAACCTTTAGCAGTTTTTAAGCCGCCGTTAGCTGCATAAATACCAGCATTGCCAAACCAAACCCAGTTCATTAATCTCACTTCGGGTTTACCACTCATTTCAGCAAACTCAATATCATTTACATCGGGTACTGGCAACATCCCGGCAGCGTCTTTCGAATCCACTACATCGTTTCCAATATCAGATTTTTTTATTTCTTTGGATGTGTCAGTTTTTAAACCGGGAATTAAATCGAATTTACTTGCGGCCCAAATGCCTGCTACAATTGGTGCAGCAATTATTAAAGCCTTTACCGGCCAGCGTAAGCCTGCCCACAATGAAGGTTTAGTGTCGTATGCCATGTTTATATCTTGTTTAATTAATCTAAAATATTAAATCCTTTATCAGGCTTTTGTTCGTTTGTTAATTCGTAACTGCTGTCTGCCATTTCACTAATATTCAAAGTTTCTAACCTTCCATTATCAATTTGTTTTACAAAATTTTCTAAATCGGATTGAGAAACTGTAGAGCCTAATGTAATAGCCTGATTTTGATCTAAAAAATCTAAGT
Organism: uncultured Chitinophagaceae bacterium; assembly: GCA_963741535.1. Lineage (GTDB taxonomy): Bacteria > Bacteroidota > Bacteroidia > Chitinophagales > Chitinophagaceae > Ferruginibacter. The sequence goes on along the minus strand of CAVUIP010000016.1, from coordinate 53,894 downwards.
TACTTCTTATTCTGCCAATATTCTGGCTTATCAAAGATGTAGCAGCATCCATTGCCTGCTGATATTTCCATCCATCTTTTATTTGAAAAACTTCGGCCAGTCCTTCTGTAGCAGATGTCATTTTATTTGTAGCTTCTAATTTTTTGCTAACTATGGTTATTGTACTTCCCATTGCATTTACATAAATACGGGAAGCCGATTCATTATCTTTTAATACTTCTAAAACTCTTGCAAACTGGTTGCCGTACTGTGTATATTGGCGGGCATTTTGCTCACTGGCCTTGCCTTCTTCCATACGTAAAGTTGCGTTAACCCTTGTTTCTTTAGCATCTCTTTTACTTGCATTTGCTTTCTCGTTAAACCCTTTCACTTCTAATTCTTTGGCTTCCTTTTCTAACCTTGCAGCTTCCTCTGTTAAACTCCTTACCTGCGAATATTTTTTATCCGCATCTTCTTTTGATCGTACCGCTTCGTCAATCATATTAACCCTTACACCATCAACAGAAGCAATTTTTTCCCTTACTTTTTTCAATGTGTCTTTTGCATCAATATTTAACAGCTCTAAAGTTTCTATAGGGTTTCTTCTTACCAAACTTTTTTCTCCTTTAAATAAAAGTATCCTGCCTGCATTGTGTAACAAAGAAATTATTTTTGGGTAGAGCATTAGTAAAACTATAATTACAATAGATAAAGCTATAAGCCATACTGTTTGCTGGGCATATAAAATTAATTTGGGCAACGCTTTAAAAAAAGCAAAGGAACCACCTATTAACGCAATCCAAAAAAACAACGAAGCAATTGTTTTTTTACCCTGTGGCGATTTAATTACGGCTGGAAGCTGGTTGCCAATTACCTGGAATATTGGTAACTGCGTTAACTCTGCCGGTAAACTTCTTTTGTCAATTGTTTGTTCTGCCATTTTTTATTTTTTAATTGATGTTTGCTTTTACAGTTTCTAAAACGCCTTTAATTTCAGCTACTACAACGTTTAATGCATTAACACCCGATTGTATTTTACCCTCTATACTTTGAATTTGGGGGGCATATTTACTATCTGCATGGTTAAGTTTGGTAGTTGCTTCAGTTAATTGAGTAGAGAGTAATTGTATTTTATTTTCTAAATCTTGTTTTTCTCTTTGCAGTTGTTGCTTTTCGTTTTGCAAAGTAACATTCATTGCTTCCCTTTCATCCCTTTTTTTCTGAATATCAGTGTTAAGTTTACTTTGCAACTCGGCACAATAAGCTTCGCCGGTATTTAAAACAGTATTTTTATCTAGCCCTAATACTTTTAAAGTAGTAAAGGCATTTTGTAAGTTAGTAACATTTACGCCTCCCATTGCTTCGGCAGCATTCCACAGTTCAAAAAAATCTATACCCGGTTTGTTCATCGATTCTAAAAGTGAATAAATTTTTTGTACCATATCTTCACTTGCCACATTAGTAGTAATTATACCCGAATTATTTGGTGTAAAAGAAGTTGGTGCATTCTTGAAAGATTGTTGAGCTGCTGCAGCTGGCTTTGTTTCTTCAGGTTTGCCTGCATCTAAATAATCTTCGGTAAATACCATTTTTTTTAACCCACTGAAAATCCCTGAGAAACCTGTTTTTTTTTCATCTGGCATAGAAGCAGTTTTTAGTAAGTGCAGTTACAAATATAGTATTAATTTGAAATAAATATTTACAGGTTTTTTCAATTAATTCTTTATACACCTAATCTAAATACCTGATCATTTCGCTGTCTATTTTTTGAAAAACCATATCCGGTTTTAATGTTCGCCATTGTGGAAAATCCATTAGACTTATGTAATTAGTAAGCCGGGCTTTTTTAAAATCGTACTGACTTTGATCCGGCATATCTACCAGTACAACCCAACCACCATCGTCCTGCAACTGCTCCCGCCATTCTTCGTAATAGCTGTCGTCGCTGCTGTGGAAATTTAAAACATTTTCGGCAATGATGATAAACTTGGTAATGCCTTTGGCATATAAAATATCTGTAACATCCCTGCGTAAACTCATTATATCATTTTCAATGGCATCGTTCCACTCTCCTATTAATTCTATAATGGCATAATTCTGTTCGTAATCCACAAACAAAATTTTCATATACAATGTTTTACTGCCAAACTCATCCCACTGCGGATGTATATAATAATTATATACCGTTTGGCTAAATTCAAATTCGCTGTACGTTCTGCCGTAAAATGGGGAGAGTTCATCTTCCTCCGCAGCATATAAATGGCGCCAGTTAAAATATGGTTCTATATCCTGCACTTAAACATTTTTTTTAAGGAAAGTATAAATGCAAAGTTTAAACAAATCAACCTAATTTAAAATTTATTTTATGGCTGGAAGCTGGAGCTTCCAGATACAAAAAGAGGTTGCCGTAAACGACAACCTCCGTACTTAATAACCATAATGTTTTTATTGTATCACTATACGTTCTGTAAATATTATTTTATTTGCAGCATCGGTAACTTTTACCAGGTACATTCCTTTAGCTGCAGCGCTTAACAACTGTACCCTTTGCGATTGAAGTTTAGAAGAAACTGTAACCCTTGTTGTCATAACAACTTTACCCGATAAATCAGATAATGATACATAGTATTGCCCTGCTTTTTGTCCATCAAACAAAACCCTGAATTCATTTGCAGTTACCGGGTTAGGAAAAATTCTGGTATCGCCGTTTGAAATTGTAACCGGTGAAACATAAGGTACACCAAAACTCTTTTTTGCATCAGCTTCTTTTTGAAATAATAAATTACAGTTGGCAAGGTCGGATGCATTGTAGGTTTTATCCGATCCTTCCATTTTAACAGCATTAAAATCGCTAAGTTTAAATTTATAATAACCTTCAAAACTGTTAGCACTGCTTACCACAATATTTTCATTTTCATCAACAGCAGCACCATTGGTGGTAAAGTTTGCAGGTAAATTATTTATTGTTCCAAGATGGGTGGTAATCCTGGTATCGATATCAACTTTAAAAACCTGGTGAGCTGCAGATATTACATACAATTTACCATAAGCATCAGCAATCATATCTCCACCCCAACTGGTACATCTGTTATGGATTGAAATGCCATTTTTATTACTCTCTGCATCAACCAGATTTCCTAAATCGGTAATAACCGTTTTTTTACCGGTGGTAAAACGTATTAAGTGATTGCCATCATTAGTAATGGCATAACCATTACCATCAGCCGCAATATCCATACGGGTAATGTGGTTGGCTTCGTCTTTTAAATCTAAAGTATTAAGCAGTTGTGTTTTTTCAGTATAAAATTTTTGGGCATCGCCTTTGGCATTTAAATCTACCCAGCGTAATTCGCCAATCCGCATTGGCGTAAAAAATAATTTATCATGCCTTTTATCATAAGCTGCAGCAGCAACCATTGTAGCAGTTGGTGCAGGATCATTAAACTTAATTAATCCATTCATTGGATTAATAACTTGCTTTTTGGTAGCGGCATCAAGCATTACAAAAGCAGTTTTATCTCTTTGATATACTTCCTGTATTACTTTGCCGGAAGAAATATCTACCTGGCGTATGTTCATCCAGGCAAAACCACCATTACCATCGCCGGTAATAGCAAAAGTTTTTACATCCTGTGCCAATGCACAAAATGAAGAGGCGATAAAAGTTGTGGAGAGTAAAATTTTGAAATTCATATGAGTAGTTTTGTAGTTAGATATGTAAATTAAGAAAATTGCATAAAATTTCCTACATTTTTTTATACACGGTAAGTTGGCGGGTGTTTTATTAAGAGAAAGCCTCAATAGCTTTTTTTACGCTGCCTTTTTCCATCAGCATTTGTTTAGCTGCTTCATAATCGCTCAGGCTTAATTTTTCCATCAGCATTTTTACCCCCCTGTCCACTATTTTTTCGTTGGTTAACTGCATATTTACCATCTTATTATCCTCTACCCTGCCCAACTGTATCATTACCGAGGTGGAAATCATATTTAATACCAACTTTTGAGCGGTACCGCTTTTCATCCTGGTGCTGCCGGTAACAAACTCTGGCCCTACTACTACTTCAATGGCATAATCGGCAGCCTGGCTTACCGGGGCATTTAAATTGCAGCAAATACTGCCGGTAATAATGTTATTTTCTTTACACTTTTCTAATGCATTTATTACATATGGTGTGGTGCCGCTTGCTGCAATACCAATTACTACGTCTTTACTGTTTATATTATGAGCCATTAAATCTTTCCAGCCCTGCTCAATATCGTCTTCGGCATATTCGACAGCTTCGGTAATAGCTTTTGCGCCGCCGGCAATTATACCCACCACCAGCCCATAAGGCACACCATAAGTGGGCGGGCACTCACTTGCATCTACAATACCCAGCCTGCCGCTGGTACCTGCGCCAATGTAAAAAAGACGGCCACCCATCAGCATTTTATCTGCAACAGTATTTACCAGTGCCTCAATTTGTGGTATCACTTTGGCTACAGCAGCCGGTACTGTAGCATCTTCTTTATTAATATTAGTAAGCAATTCTGTAACAGTCATTTTTTCTAAATGACGGTAATTACTTTCCTTTTCTGTAATTCTTTCAAATGCCATACCCAAACCCAAAACGGGCTTTATAGACTTTAATTTATACAAGTGGTTTTTGTATAAATTTTTGCCTGGTTAAAAAATAATTCTTCAAATATAAAAATATTTCAAACTACTCCCTCCTGCAATTTCTTCTTAACTGAATTTAGGGGGCTTTATGATATTTTATCAAACCATCCATTGGTTTTTTTAATACTGTTCCCAATTGCAATTCATAACTGCTGCACATTTCTTTCAGTACATCTTTAAACCCAAAAGCCACACTGCCAATAAAATTAATCGGCAAAGTCCAGCTTTCCCTGTATTTATAAATATGGTTAAAGAAAAAATCATTAAAGCCATCTTCAATAATATTTTCAACCATATAATGCCCCCGGTTTTCGGCTAAAAAAATAGTAAAGTTAGCAAGGTAGCGGTTGGGCAATGGTTTTTTATACACCGCTTCCAGTATTTCATTGTTATTAGTGTTGAATTTTGCTTTAAAGCGATCCATTAAATCTTCATCAAAAGTATTGTATAAAAAATATTGAATTACTTTTTTTCCAAGGTAAGCCCCACTGCCTTCATCACCCAATACATAACCCAGGCCAGGGCTGTTTTTTATAATTTTTTTACCGTTATAAAAACACGAGTTGGAACCGGTGCCTAAAATACAGGCTATCCCTTTTTCATAACCGCATAAAGCTTTTGCTGCCCCCATCAAATCATGATCAACTGAAATTTTTGCTTTTGTAAAAACTTTTTGTATAGCTTTTTTTACTAGAATAACATTGTTGGGGTTGCTGCAACCTGTACCATAAAAAAAAACTTCATCAGGTTCTGCCTGCTTCATTTTTGTTTTTAGTTCCTGCTCCAGTATTTTTTGTATTTGTTCGGTTGATAAAAAGTACGGGCTTAAGCCCTGGGTAAAAAATGTTTTTTTCTTTTTTCCGTCTATCAGGCACCACTCTGCTTTTGTTGATCCGCTGTCTGCAATTAATTGTATAGCCATTATTTGGTTTTGAAATTGTTATTGAAGTTAAGGTTTTTTGGTTTAGTGTTTAGAGGTTTAGCAGTTTAGTGTTTAGTTTTATTCTGTGTTTCTGTGCGGCTGTGGCAAATAATTTATCTTCGCAAAATGAATAACAAAAAAGTACAGGTTTGGTTGCCGCTTCTTTTTAGTATAACAATGATTGCAGGAATGTACCTCGGCTACAAAATGAGGGATAATATGCCCGGCAAAAGTTTTTTCTTTTTGGAGAAACGCAGGCCCATACAGGAAATAATGGATCTTATACAAAATAAATATGTAGATGATGTAAAAGCAAATGCACTGGCAGATACGGCCATAAAGGCGCTGCTGGGTAAATTAGACCCCCACTCCGTTTTTATTCCGGCAGAGCAACTGCAGAGTGTTAATGAAGACCTTGCCGGAAAATTTTATGGCATTGGTGTGGAGTTTAACATTTTTGATGATACCATTAATGTAATAAATGTGATGCAGGATGGCCCAAGTTTTAAAGCAGGCTTGCAAACCGGCGATAAATTTATTAAAGTAGAAGACAGTTTGGTAGCAGGAAATAAAATTGATGGGGATAAAATAAGAAAATTATTACGTGGCGACAGGGGCACAAAAGTTAACATTACTTTTTTACGTGGCGCAGCAACAAAAAAAGTTACTATAACAAGAGATGCCATACCACTAACCAGTTTAGATGCCAGCTATATGATTGAAAAGGGAGTAGGTTATATTAAACTCAATAAATTTTCGCAGCAAACCTACCGGGAGTTTATGGATGCACTGATGAGCTTTAAAAAAACAGGGTTTACAAAAACTGATTTTAGATTTAAGGGGCAATGGTGGCGGTGTATTAGATGAAGCTGTAGAAATTGCAGATGAATTTTTGCCCGGCGATAAATTAATAACTTATACCGAAGGAAAGCATGTTGCAAAAAAAGAATACCGCTGCCGCAGAGAAGGACAGTTTGAAACAGGCGCATTGGTTGTATTGGAAGATGAAGGCACCGCAAGTGCCAGCGAAATATTAATTGGTGCATTACAGGATTGGGAAAGGGCAACAGTTATTGGCCGCCGCAGTTTTGGTAAGGGCCTGGTGCAGGAGCAATTTGATTTAAGCGATAATAGTGCATTACGTTTAACTGTTGCAAGATATTATACTCCCATTGGCCGCAGTATTCAAAGACCGTATGCCAATGGTGGTAAAGCTTATTACGAAGAAATAAGTAACCGTTACCATGATGGTGAAACGCAAAGCTCCGACTCTGTAAAAAATGATACTACTAAAATATTTAAAACTGCAGGAGGTAAAAAATTATATGGCGGCGGTGGTATTACGCCAGATTATTTTGTGGCTCTGGATACCAATGGCTTTAGCAATACTGCTGCAAGGCTGTATTCAAAAAATACTGTCAGTAATTTTGCCTACACCTTTTATTTACAAAATACAGGTCAGTTTAAAAATTACACTGCACCTTCAGCATTTATAAAAAATTTTATTTTTACAGAAGATAACTGGAAACAATTGGTAAATGCTGCAGCAAAAGATTCTGTCAGTTTAAGTAATGTATTACCTAAAGAAAAAACAGAAATTGTAAACCGCATTAAATCATCTATAGCACGGCAGGTATGGCGCACCGAAGGAATGGTAGAAGTATTAAATACTGATGATACTGCTGTAAAAAAAGCATTGGAAGTAATTGCAAAATAAATCAAGGGCATTTAAACAACAAGGTTATAGTTTCTTCAAACTATAACCTTGTTAATTTCAGAGGTTAGTGGGCTTTCACAGGATGATGGATCAGGTGCTTGATTGATATTGCAAAGTTTAAAATAAAATAATTAGCAACACGTAGTTATTGTTATTAAAGTGGTGTAGTACATCTACCATTTAATTCTTTAAAAAAAAGTAAGAGGACTTATTTAATGGTAACTGCATTTCAATTTTCAACTTAAAACTTTCAACCTTAATCTTACCTTTGCGCCAAAACTAAAAACCATGTGGCTCAATAATATTTTAGAAACTATTGGAGATACTCCCCTTATCAAACTAAATAAAATTACAAAGCACCTGCCCTGCACTGTATTGGCAAAAGTGGAATACTTTAACCCCGGCAACAGTATTAAAGACCGCATGGCTCTAAAAATGCTGGAAGTGGCCGAGCAGGAAGGAAAAATAAAACCCGGTGGTACAATTATAGAAGGCACCAGTGGCAATACCGGAATGGGTTTAGCATTAGCAGCCTGTGTAAAAGGATACAAATGTATTTTTACCACCACCGATAAACAATCTAAAGAAAAAGCAGATATTTTAAAAGCTGTAGGTGCCGAAGTAATTGTTTGCCCCACCAATGTAGAGCCGGAAGACCCAAGAAGTTATTATTCTGTAAGTAAAAGATTAGCAACCGAAGTACCTAACAGCTGGTACGTAAACCAATACGATAATTTAGCCAACCGCCTGGCACATTACGAACAAACAGGGCCGGAAATTTGGGAACAAACAGAAGGAAAAGTTACTCATCTTGTTGTAGCAACCGGTACAGGCGGTACCATTGTAGGTACAGGAAAATATTTAAAAGAAAAAAATCCCAACATTAAAGTGTGGGCTATTGACAGCTACGGTTCTTTATTAAAAAAATATTTTGATACCGGCGAGCTGGATCATAAAGAAGTATATCCCTACATAAGCGAAGGCTTTGGCGAAGATTTTGTGCCCGAGAATTATGATATGAGTGTGATTGATGCGTTTACAAAAGTTACTGATAAAGATGGTGCTATAATGGCCAGGCGCATTGCAAAAGAAGAAGGCATGTTTTGCGGCTACAGTGCCGGCAGCTGTTTACAGGGTTTACTGCAATTTCAGGATCAACTAAAAAAAGATGATGTGGTGGTATTAATATTTCACGACCATGGCAGCCGTTATGTAGGTAAAGTATATAACGATCAATGGATGATGGAAAGAGGATTTTTAGAAGTAAAAACTTTTAAAGATTTAATAAGCGGAAGAGGAACACAAAAATTAGTTACCATTACCAGCACACAAACTGTAATGGAAGCTATTAATTTAATGAAGAAGTATGATATTGAGAATATACCTGTAATTGATAGTGATAATAATGTAGGTTCAATATCGGAAAGTGGCTTATTTAACAAAATTTTGAATAATGCAGAGATAAAGAACGATACCATTGCCTCGGTTATGGAAAAAAATTACCCGGAAGTGGCATTTAATACCCCGGTTGAACGGTTAAGTTCATTTATTAACAAAGAAAATGGTGCAGTTTTAAGCAAAGATGACACTGGCTCATATCATATTGTTACCAAATACGACATTATCCAAAGCCTTGCCAAATAATGTTAAAGGCATTTTTACGATAAATCTGCAAGCCACGCCAATGCTGCATTGCAATGATGTAGCATTGTTCATATAAATACCTGTTTAAATACAAAAATCGTAAAACTACGTGTTAAAATCAGGTAAGTATCCCATAGCTAAATCCGCACATCTACTTACGCCCCAGTAAATACAGTATTGTTAAAAAAGGGCAATAACGCTCTTGTCCACACTGTGTTAACAAAGCATCTTTGTGTCAGAAGTTGATTGATAGGAATTAAATATCAATCATTATCCAAAATCCTGATTAAAGCCGAAAAAAAGTATCCAATGTTTGTGAAGAACTTAAAAATCCAGTATCAGTCAACTTCTAATTTTTAAACTAAAAAAGAAAATAATTATAAAGCATTAAATCCTTAAAAAACGAATATCCAAAGAAAATCCAAAGAAAACAAAAACCAATATCCAAAAATGCCTATGCCCTTAAAAGCGATGATGGCAAGAAAGACCGAAAAAACCAATATCCAAAAATGCCTATGCCTTAACAAGCGATGATGGCAGGAAAGACCGAAGAAACCAAATCCTAAGCCTATGCCTTAACAAGCGATGATGGCTTAAATGAAAAGACCACTGAAACCGGATTAAGTTATTAAAAGATGTTCTGCTAAAACCAGGGCCTCGTTAAGATCCAAATCAATCCTGTTTAAAACCGACTAGTGCTTGGTTGGTTCTCAAAAAATTAACTTCCATAATAATTTGATTCGTCAAAGGTTTATGGAAGTTTTTATTTTATGCAACACTTTCTTTTTTAATTACATAAATAGTAAAAATACGTTTGCAAAAAACGTATCAATACAAAAGCTAAAAGGAATATCTACTATTGCCATAGTAAATCCTTCATTGTTAAAATAGGGCATTATCGCTCTTGTTAAACATAAGTCATCGCCGCATCTTTGTGTTAGAAGTTGATTGATAGAAATTAAATATCAATCATTATCCAAAATCCTGATTAAAGCCGAAAAAAAATATCCAATGTTTGTGAAGAACTTAAAAATCCAGTATCAGTCAACTTCTAATTTTTATTAAACAATTAAAATAAATATAAATTCTAAATCCTATCGAAAACAACAATACCCAAAGAGAACAAAACCAATATCCAATGCCTATGCTGTAAAAAGCGATGATGGCCCGAAAGACCAGAAGAAAACCAATATCCAATGCCTATGCCTTAAAAAGCGATGATGGCGAAACAAAGACCGGAAGAAACCAATATCCTAGGCCTATGCCCCAACAGGCGATAATGGCTGAATTGAAAGACCACTGAAACCAGGATGAAATTATTGAGAATGGTTTGCTGATTTATCAGCGTCCAAAATGATTCCTGTGAAACCGACTGTGCTTGGTTGGTTCTCAAAAAACTTACTCCCATAAGTATTTGCTCTGTCAAATATTTGTGGGGGTTTTTATTTATGCATTGCCTGTAGTGCATAATTTTACCTTATGATATTGCAGCCTGCATCTCCCCTTCCTTATCGGCCCCAAAAAATTATTTCTGTTGTACCATCGCAAACCGAGCTATTGCATTATTTAGGTGTAGAAGCAGAAACCATTGGCATCACAAAATTTTGTGTTCATCCCAAAGAATGGTACAGGAGCAAAACAAAAGTGGGTGGCACAAAAAATTTAAACATCAACTGTATAAAAAAATTACAGCCCGATTTAATTATTGCCAATAAAGAAGAAAATGTAAAAGAACAAATAGAAGAGCTGGCAAAAGATTTTAATGTGCTGGTAACGGATGTTAACAATGTGAAAGATGCTTTACAAATGATTGTACAAATTGGAGAATTCGTACAAAAACAAAATGAAGCTTTACATTTAGTTGAAGAAATAAAAAACAGATTTGCAAAAATTAAACTACCCACACAAAAAATAAATGCCGCTTATTTAATTTGGAATAATCCCTATATGGCCGTTGGTGGCGCCACTTTCATTAATGATATACTTAATAAATGCGGTTTGCAAAATATATTTGCCGATAAAGAAAGATATCCGCAAATAACTATGGCCGATTTGCATATTGCAAATTGCCAGTTGCTTTTACTTTCTACCGAGCCCTACCCTTTTAAGCAAAAACATGCAGATGAATTACAAAAGCAATTACCCCACACAAAAATTGTTTTAGCAGATGGCGAAATGTTTAGCTGGTATGGCAGCCGCATGTTGCTTATGCCGCAATATTTGCAGCAGCTTATTGATGGTAAGTTGTGAATGTCAATGGTGAATGGTGAATAGCAGTATGCTAAAGATAACAACATCTTCATAAATTATTACACCCCCTTTGCCAATTGCCAATTGCTTATTGCCCATTGACAATTGACCATTTCCCATTCACCATTCACAACTCACCATTGTCCATTCGCCACAGTTTCTTACATTTGCAAAAAAACAAATTACTTATGAGTAAATACAGTTCAGGTGTTTTATTTGGTGCTGAGTTAGAGGCGTTATATAACGATGCAAAAGATAACCAGTTTGCTTTACCTGCCGTTAATGTAATTGGTACCAATTCGGTTAATGCCACATTAGAAACTGCAGCAAAAGTTAAATCGCCGGTTATAATACAATTCAGTAATGGCGGTGCACAATTTTTTGCAGGCAAAGGAATGCCCAACGATAAATTGCAGGCCAATATTGCCGGTGGAATTTCTGGTGCATTGCATGTACACACTGTTGCAAAACACTATGGCGTACCGGTTGTATTACATACCGATCATGCTGCAAAAAAATGGTTGCCGTGGATAAGCGGTTTATTAGATGCAGGCGAACAATTTCATAAAGAAAAAGGGCAACCGTTGTTCAGCTCACACATGCTCGATCTTTCTGAAGAGCCCATCGAAGAAAATATAGCTACTTCTGTTGAGTTTTACAAACGTATGGCGCCATTGGGCATGAGTATTGAAATTGAGTTAGGCGTAACCGGTGGTGAAGAAGATGGTGTAGATAACAGCGATATTGACAATGCAAAATTATACACACAGCCAGAACATGTAGCGTACTCTTATACCGAGTTAAGTAAAGTAGGAAAATTATTTACCGTGGCTGCGGCATTTGGTAATGTGCATGGCGTTTATAAATCGGGCAACGTACAGTTAACACCGGTAATTTTAAAAAACAGCCAGGAGTATATTGAACGTGAATTAAAAACAGGTCCTAAACCCGTTTACTTTGTATTTCATGGTGGCAGTGGTTCACCGCAAAATCAAATACGGGAAGCTATCGGTTATGGTGCAATTAAAATGAATATTGATACCGATATGCAATGGGCATTTTGGGAAGGTGTTTTAAATAATTATAAAAAGAACGAAGCGTATTTACAGGGGCAGTTAGGTAACCCCGACGGGCCGGATTCTCCAAACAAAAAACATTACGACCCAAGAGTTTGGTTACGCAAAGGAGAAGACAGTTTTATAAAAAGATTAGAAGTGGCATTTGAAGATTTGAATTGTATTAACAGGAATGCCTAAAAATAGTACAGCGTACAAAGTACAGGTGCAGTATTAAACTGTACTTTGTACTTTAAACTTTGTACTATCAACTTTCAACTTTCAACTTTTAATATGAGCCAGAAGAAAGAAGAAGATTTTGAAATAAACCTTACCGGCGAAGAAGGTGATTCGGAAGAAATGAAAGCCAGTTGGTTTAAGCGAATAAAAAAGGGTATCCTTACCAGTACTAAAGATAAAAAAGATGCTCCCGAAGGTTTATGGAGCAAATGCCCCAATTGCAAATACACCTGTACCATTTCGGAACTGAACGAAAGTAAATTTGTATGCCCTAAATGCGAATACCATCACCGCATTGGCAGTGAAGAATATTTTGAAATAATTTTTGATGATAACCATTACACCGAATTATTTGGCAACATAAAGTCGCAAGACTTTTTAAATTTTGTTGATTTAAAACCTTATAAAAAACGGTTGGAAGAAACGTATGCTAAAACCGACATACACGATTCTATAACGGTGGCGCATGGTAAAGTAAGCAGCAATGATCTGGTAATTGCCTGTATGGATTTTGAATTTATTGGCGGCAGCCTGGGCAGTGTAATGGGAGAAAAAATAAGCCGTGCCTGCGATTATTGCCTTACACACCGCATTCCCTTTATGATTATTAATAAAAGTGGCGGTGCCAGAATGATGGAAAGTGCCTTTTCATTAATGCAGTTGGCAAAAACATCCGGCAAACTATCACAGTTAAGCGATGCACAAATACCATACATTTCTCTTTGTACCGATCCTACATTTGGCGGCACTACCGCATCTTTTGCCATGCTGGGAGATGTTATTTGCGGCGAGCCCGGTGCACTTATAGGCTTTGCCGGCCCACGTGTAATTAAAGAAACTATAAAAAAAGATCTGCCCGAAGGTTTTCAACGCAGCGAATTTTTATTAGAACATGGCTTTTTAGATTTTATAATTCCACGAAAAGAATTGAAAGAAAAGCTGGGTACCCTGCTGGTGTTGTTTAAAAATTAAAAAGTGCTTAAATATTATTTATCCCATTTGCCCGCAGGTAAATGGGATTTTTTATAAAAATATTTCTATATTTAAAATATGGAAAAAGTTATATTAAAAGCTTTACAGCACCGTGATGCAGAATGTATAGGTATATATTTTACTGATACATTGCTGTTGAATGTTGCTGTTAAAAAAATACCCGGTGCAAAATGGAGTAAAACCAACCGGTGCTGGTACCTGCCACTAAATAAAACTAATTATAGTAAAATAGTTGAGTCAGTAAAAACAATTGCAATACTTGAGCAAACTCAACTGCATAAATATCTTATTGATAAACACAAAGCAAACTCAACCGGCAATAAAGTGGTACAGCAGCCGGGTATTATAAAACCAGCAGCCACACCACCGCTAATAGTTAAAAAACAAATCACTAATAATATTTCCGTAAATACATATCCTGTAAATGCAGGTGTAATTTCCGCAATGCAGCAGCACCTTATACTTAAAGCATACAGTCAATCCACCATTAAAACCTATCTAAATGAAATGAACCAGTTTTTAGCGGCCATTAAACATACCGAAGCAAATTCTTTTGATACAGACCGGATAAAAAAATATTTACATTACTGCCATACATCTTTAAAATTATCCGAAGCAACATTGCACAGCCGTATGAACGCACTTAAATTTTATTTTGAGCAGGTACTTAAAAAAGAAAAATTTTTTTGGGAAATCCCGAGGCCCAAAAAACAAATTCAAAACCCTAATTTTTTTAATCAGGATGAAATAACAAAAATAATAAAACAAACAGGCAACATAAAACATAAAACTATGCTAATGCTTGCTTACAGTACAGGCATGAGGGTAAGCGAAGTTACATTATTAAAAGTGTGGCACATAGACAGTAAACGGATGCAAATAAAAATACAGCAGGCAAAAGGCAAAAAAGACAGAACAATACCACTAAGTCCTGTTTTATTAGTAATGCTAAGGGAATATTTTATTACATGCAAACCCAGTAAAACCGGTTATTTATTTTGCGGCCAGGTATCCACCGAACCATATAGTACAAGAAGCCTGCAATCAGTTTTACAGGCAGCAAAACAAAGAGCCGGCATACTAAAGCCTGGAAGCATACATGCGCTGCGCCATAGTTTTGCCACCCATTTATTAGATAAAGGCACAGACGTAACTATGATTATGAAGCTATTAGGCCACAACGATATTAAAACTACCTTAAGGTATTTGCATGTTACCAATAGAGATGTGTTACAAATTATTAGCCCGTTAGATCAGTTAGATTTAAGTTAAAGTAAAATAACAATTAAAAAATTATTAATATTAAAAATAAACAATACCTTTATTTCAACTTCGTAACTTAGTTATATATATGTAATTGAGATAAGCAAAGCTTTACAAGAAAATGATTACAGGTATCATTTCTTAACCTTTTGCAATATGCATTTACGAAACAAAAATTATGAGGTTAGCACTTGCGCATATTATTGCAATCAATTCAAATTTAATAACTTATAAATATATATGCGATTTTCAAAAAGTGAAAACATTCGTATATTTATGAGTTGTATGTCATTTAATACAGATCCCTTAATATCATAAAGCTTCCACTTCTTTTAACAGTCAACAAAACTGAATTTAAAAGATTTTATTGGTTTGAAATGAAAGACAATGACTTTTATTGGGGCTCAGCTTATAAATCGGCAAGGTCGGACAAAGCTTCAACAAAATTTAGCGGAACAGAAGCTACTATTACTGTACCTGAAAACTTTGAAATACTGCCAAAACTTAGTGGCAAATATTCATACCATCAAAGTGGTATGACACGTTATAAAAAACAATTAGAAAATGGTCTTTCTGTTTACGAAGAACATTCAAAAGGTGTCTTAAAGGAGAAATTAAAAAACCAGTTATGATTTTATTCTTTCTTCAGCAGAACATTTAAAACATTATGATAAAACTATTGGAAACCCTACAAAGGACAACAACTATGCAATTGACAATAAATTTCAAACCTTAAAATTTGGAAAATAGAATTTATTTCGAATTCTTTTTAAAACCAGAAAACATTTTGAAGCACCAGAACCATTTATCAAAACCGACAAACCATTACTTTTTGTAAAATCTACTATTAGCAAAGATGTTAATTTTAGTAATCCGTTTTGCAGTAATGTCAAATTTTGAAAATCGGCATCCAGACAAAGAAATAGCAATTATATTAGATGAATTAAAATAAAGAAAATACAATTTTATGTACAAAGTAATTTTTAAATAACCAGGAAATCTAATTGTTGTAGCCAATCACGAAAGTTTTCACTCAGTTGTAAATAGTCACCATTTACATAGTGCACTATATCTTACAATGGTGTTTCCTATAAAAGGATAACGAGTTCAAAATCTTATAGCTATGAAACTAAAATTGACATTAGCGTTTACTATAGATGACGACTGAGTTTTAATTTTCGATCTCAAGAATGGCTACATCAAACGTTACAACATAAATGATCTTAGGCTTTTTGATAGATGGAACTTATAATTAAACCTTATAATACTAATGAAATAATTTCTAAACATTACATTGAAGGCAATTTTCCCTAGATAATGGATTAAACAAAAATGCTGTCCTAAACTTTGGAACAGTTTAGAAGGATTCTTAATCAATTCATTCGCCAATCTAGATTTTAATGACTTGATAAATAATTACAAGGCGTTTTTTACAAAGCAACAACGACACTCCTTACAACAATTTCAGCAACAAAATTCATTCAAATAGAATTAATGCAACACAGGATGTAACAAGAAAAAAACCAATTGATGGAAGACATAATTTAGAATTAATACTAGAGAAATATAAACTGCATACAACAAGGGGTTTAGCATAATTGGGGCTTGACGGAATACAATCAGCATTTGTAATTCTATGTGGCATTTGTTCGGGCAGACAAGTTTCAATTTGACTTTTGTTCTTATCTTTATCAACAGTTTTTCAATTGGGCTTCGGTTCTGGGCGGACGTTTTCTAATCCCCGAACATCGCTAAGCCCTGTTCGTTGTGTGCTATGTTACCGACCATCCCCAATTATAAAACAACCTTAAAGACAAATGCAATATTTCAAAGAAGTTGACAATATAAATTCAGAATAAATTTTGACACAACTTCAACCAATTACAGACAGACTTTGGTTGATAATGATTTTTATAAAGACTTTTTAGATTTCAATTAATCTCAATCTTCCGACGACCTTATTTGCCATTAGACTTTTATCAAACCTTGAACAATAATTTGGTTTATCGGGATATCGTCAATTGTTACAAAATTTGCCAAAATCAATCAACCAAATTTTATAGATTATTTCGGTGCTAACAACTAAACACTCATTGTAAAGAATTTATTCTTAGAGGACGATTTAATAAGTTTTGGTTGACAACTATAGACTCAATCGCTCTCGATAATTTTTCAAGAAGTGTTTTATCTATGTGATAAATATTTACGAGAAAATTAGACTTAGAAAATGATCCGAACAAACCGAGTAAAGCAAATTCTTTTTTTCTGTTCGACAAATTAAAGATTGCACAATGACGATATTGACAAAAGTAAAGTTAGGCGGAATTATTTGTAAAGTTGAAATTCTCAGACGGAAACTCTATTTTCAAAGTTGACCATGAATTTAATGAGACACTATATCTGACACATTTCACTCTTTAAACAGGCAGAAGAACACGTTTACAAATATTGCTTAAAGAAAAATTGATAGACAATTCCTGTATTAGAATATTATCTTTCACTGAACTTGAATTTTAAACTACTATACATACACAACACAGCACGCAACAAAAGGTTTTGTGCAATTTGGGCGGACGGAATAACAATCATCGTTTTGTAATTCAATTTGGCTTTTGTTTCGGCTTGACGGAATTCTATCTGGCATTTTGTTCTTATCTTCGTCTTCAGTTTTTCATTCAGCTTCGGTTCCGGGCGGACAGGAATCTGATCTCCCAAACCTGCACAAAGCCCTGTTCGTTGTATGCCATTTTATGACGACCTCTAAAAAGTATTAACTTTCCAAATAGTTGACAAAGACAATAACGAAATATTTTAAAAACAAGTTATCAAAACTGGTTGTTAGCCGTGGCGATGCTTTTAAGCGTTTTTGCCTTTTCGGGCTACAACAACAATTCGACACTTTTTAAATAATGTCAAAGCCCAGACCGAGTTAGTTTGTTCGACAAAAGCAAAAAATAAAAAATTTACTGTTCTCTTTAAGAAAGTCATTTTATTCTTCTGACAGACATACTTTTTATAATTATTTCAATACTCATTTGAAAACTCTTTTGCTAACTTATAGCAAGTTAATAAAAGTGAAGTTCTGACAATATTTCAAAACAATATAAATCAATAGACAAATCTGACAAATTTGTTCAATTAAAAAAATATTCCATCTAACTCAAGTCAGGACAGTTTCATTTCGTCATAGGATAGTTCTATCCTTTTGCCATTTAATTGGCATTATTCAATTTTTATAACACTTATTGTTTTCGCAAGACAGCAATAAGATTTTAATTGACTATAGAGTTAAAATTATAAAAAAAGTAATGCGGTTTTTCCGCATATTCCTATTTTGCATTTATGTTTGCAGTATGTATGGTAATAGGCATTACGCCAGTTTATTCCAAAAAGAAAACAGCAGTTTGAAATCGAAGTAAAAATGCAGACGAAACTGAAAAAGAAATTGACACAAAAGAAATTATTATTTTAAACAAAGTAATACAGTTAAATATTTGTAATCCTTAATGGTGGACAGAGAAAAACGGCATACAACATTGGGTTTAGCTAAAGCGGGGCTTGACATTGAAACTTCAGCAACAACTCGTTATTGTACATTGGTTCGGGCGGACGAATTACTAATAAACTTTTTCAACTAAATTTATCATCACAACTTTATTGGGCAGTCGGTTCGGGCGGACACAGCAATAATTCCCCGCCTTCGCTAAGCCCTGCTCGTTGCCTGCAATGGCTACGGTTCGACAGCCTCAATGTATGCAGCATATTTTTTATTATGAAAATCTATTGCATCTTTAAATGCCTGGATTGCTGCAACAGGATTGCCGTGTTGCCCTGAATTAATGTGCTTCGCATTATAGTTATCCCATAACTGACAACTATGTTTTACGTCACCATTATAGCATCCTGAAATAGTTGTCACAGACGGCTTTTCATAACCTCTGTTTTTTGCAGCTTCGACAGCAAATTTGTAAAACTCAATTGTATTCATAATCTCTAAATTTTACCGCCACATGCAGGCAACATTGGTATTGCTGCAATTGTGGTTTGACGTTATAAATTAGGCAGACGAATAACACGTAATCATTCGTTCATTATTCAACAGTTGTGCTGCCAATTCCACAACTGCAAAGCAATACCTGCTCGTCAGACTGTGAAAAAACTCTCCAATCCATAAAAATCAGCTTGTACAATTTCACCTAAAGCTTACAGCAGTTCATTTACACAGCCTTTAAAAAAAGTAGTGGGTAATTGTTGAAAAAAACAAATGGTTCATTTTGCCTGAAAATGATTTTCAGAAAGACGTTTTTTAATGCACAAACTACTTTACTGTAGTTTGGTTGCCAGTTTTTTATTGCCTGCAGCATCTTTTCAAAGCCCAGTATATTTTTCGTTCGCATAAAGTTGTAGCAAAACATAATCAGGTTCATTTCGCCATTTACTTTTTGCAATCCCTTCAATAAAGTATGCGTGTAACCCCAATGTCTTTTTATACTGCCAAAAGGATGTTCGCAAATGGCTTGCCGCCGTTTGTAATACTGTGGGTTTTGTTTGATGTTGTTATCATTGATGTCAACCGCATCCTGGTATTCGCTGCGCTGTATAATACGTTTGGGAAGTTTGGTACACTGGTTTTTTAAGGGGCATTTTTTACAAGCATCGGTACGGTAGGTTTTAAAACGATAACTGGTTTCATTGGCTTCTCCTTTTTTATTATGCCAGGTGCCTAATGATGTTAATACCGCACCGGCAGGGCAGATATAAGTATCTGTCGGTTTATCGTAATTAAAACTTTCGGCTAAAAATTCGTTGGCAATATGTTTAACAGAGGGTTGTTCTTTATACGCTACATGGGTTATCATATTTTGCTGCTGGCATTCGAGTAATTCGGCACCGGTATGATACCCTTTGTCTGCAAGTACCATCAATTGATCTTGCTTTTGTAATTGTAAATTTTGTTTGGCTTGTGTGGCTGCTTTGTACAGGGCCTTGCCATCATTGATATTGGTGGCTTGCGTATGCACTATCAGATGGTGTTTATCATCCACAGCATTTTGTGTATTATAGGCTACTTCAACAATACTTTTTACAATGATGATGCTACGGCTATCAGGATCGTTGGTGCTGATTTGTTTGTCTGTGGTAGCATTCAGTTGTTCCTGAAGTGCATCGTATTTAATGGTGCGTCCTTTCAGTTTGGCAAGCCCCTGCGTTATCTTTTCTTTTTTTAATTGCAGTTCGTCGTTGCCAGTGGTTTGTTCCTCCCTGTCCAGTTCATCGAGCTCCTGTAAATATTTAACCGTCTTGTCTTCAATAAACTGGCGGTGCTTATCTATCTTTTTTTGATTGTAATTATTTTTTTTGCTGTTGACTGCTTTAAACTTGCTACCGTCAATACCGATGGTTGTTTTGCCCAGCAGGTCTGCGTCACTTAGAAACTGTACGTATAGTTTAAACATGGATTGCAACGGCACTGCATGCACTTTGCGAAAGTCGGCAATGGTATGGTAGTTGGGTTGCAGGCCTTGCAGCAGCCACTGCAACTCAATGTTACGGCTGCATTCTTTTTCCAGCTTGCGGCTGCTGCGGATTTTATTGAGATAGCCATAGAGATATAATTTCAACAGCACGCCAGGGGCATACGGCGGACGACCTTCACTTTTATGAACAGTACCGGTAAACCCTAATTTTTGCAAATCAAGTTTATCAATAAAAGTATCCATGAGCCTTACTGCATTATCGGCGCTTACCTGATCATCTGGCGTAGTAAAGTAAGTTTGATGCCGGTTGTTTCCTTGTATAAATTGCATGCTGTTCAGCAACAAAAACCATACACCATTTAGGCTATTCACATTGTGTGTATATTTGTTTTACAGCGATGTTTTTTCACAAACTCTCGTTGGCTGCTATTTTTAAGACCCCTCTATGCAAGATTTCAAAACCAAATATTTGAACCTCTCCTTCTTAGGGAAAATCTTTTTGGGGCTAATATTTCTGGGGGCTATTATTAAAGGGTTGACAAATACTTACGAATTGGTATTTAGTACTTACCTCGTGAACGAGAATCAAATTTATAAAATTGACACATTTAGATTGCAGGGCAAGGCATTGTATGACAACGGGGGGAAATATAATTCTCCGAGTTATGATTTCAGCTCAACAAACGGCTACACTTTTATTGTGGATAGGAAAACATATCAAGGCATAGTTGACAAAAAACAATTTGCCGACACTTTTTGTTACCACGATTTGCAATTTATTGCTTATTCAGACAGTTTAACAGCCGATGCATATATAAAGAGCAAAGAACCAATTTATATAAATGCACTTCAATTACAAGTTGGCAGCAAAAAATATATAAGTATTGACAAAGTAAATGAAGAACATACGAGTAAGCTAATAAGGCATATACTTCTCACAACTTTCTTGCTTTTGGTTATTTTAATTCCATACTTGTCGACAGGGAAAATATTCAAATAAAACAGCAGCCAACAAAAGGTTTTGTGCAATTGGGGCAGGACATTGAAGCAATCATCAGCAGTGCATATCCAGGCTTTGGTTTCGGCGGACGGAATTCTGCCGGGCAGTAGTTCTAAACTTCGGCTTTTAGTTATAAATTTAGCTTCAGTTCCGGGCGGACAGTTGGTTAATTCCCCAACTGCACAAAGCCTCGAACGTTGTGTGCTATACAGTGCGACATGAATTACATTGACACGATAAGAGACGAAATCAAACAGTATTTCAACCCAAACAATGCTATCGACAATAGCAATGAAACAATATTTTCTCCAAATAATAAATATAGGGTTGACACAAAATCCTTCAGACAAGAAAAACCCGATTGCAACTGGGAATCTACCAAAGTAGAAATCTATCAAAATGATAACTCGACTCTCCTATTCTCATTCTTTGTTAATGAAGGAACTTTTTTTCATTCATGGGTGACAAAAAACAATGTTGAATATTTACTTTGTGCAGAGGACTTATGTGGTGGACAAACTGTTATTGACTTGACCAATAAAGTAATGTCCTCTTACACAACAAATAATGATGGACTTATTTGGACAAAGCATTTGTTATCACCAAACGAAAACCTTTTGGCTGTTTTTGGTTGTGGTTGGGGTTCCGCTTTTTTTGTAACAGTTTATCATTTTGACGAACCAATGGACTTACCACTTAAAATCGCTTACGAACCAAGTTGGACGGGATATGATATTATTGAATGGATAGACAACAATACATTGAGAGTAGAAAAATCAGAAGGTCAGATTGAAACTCTTCGGCTATAAAGTACAGCACACAACATTGGGTTTGCTGCAAGGCTGGCTGGACATTGGAGCAATGGGCATTTTATCGCTGTTGTGCTTCATCTGGGCTGGACGTACATTGTTGGGCTTTTGTTTGTTAACTTGTACTTTTATATCTTTAATCAGCAGCGGTTCCGGGCGGACAAGCAATGAATTCCAGCCCTGCAGCAAGCCCTGCCCGTCAGACTGTGAAAAAACTATCTTTCTCTTAAAAATTGGTTGGTACAATTTAGTGTAACGCTTACAGCAATGTATTTAAGCAGCCTTAAAAATAAATATTGGTGATGGATTAAAAAAAGAGGATGGCATATTTCGCCTGTAAATCGGTTTGAAAAAAGCGTTTTCTAATGTGCAGACTATTTTTGTATAGTCCGGTTGCCAGTTTTGGATCGCTTGCAGCATCTTTTCAAAGCCCAGTATATTTTTAGTTCGCATAAAGTTGTAGCACAACATGATCAGATTCATCTCCCCATTTACTTTTTGTAATCCCTTTAGTAACGTATGGGTGTAGCCCCAATGCCGCTTAATAGTTCCAAAAGGATGTTCGCAGATTGCCTGCCGCCGTTTGTAATACTGTGGATTTTGTTTAATGTTGTTATCGTTAATATCAACCGCATCCTGGTATTCGCTCCGCTGGATAATGCGCTTATTAAGTTTGGTGCATTGGGTTTTTAACGGGCAGCTTTTACAGGCATTGGTTCTGTAGGTTTTAAATCTAAAACTTGTTTCATGCGCTTCCCCTTTTTTATTATACCAGGTGCCCAGGCTTGTTAGGGTTGCGCCTGCAGGGCAGGTGTAACTATCAGTGGCTGTATCATAGTCAAAACTTTCGGCTAAAAATTCAGTAGCAATATGTTTTACGCCGGACTGTTCTTTATAGGCTACATGCGTTATCATGTTATCTAGCTGGCAAGCTTGTAGTTCGGCTCCGGTATGGTAGCCTTTATCGGCCAGCACCATCAGTGCATCTTCTTTTTGTAATTGTAAATTTGCTTTGGCTTGCGTGGCGGCTTTGTGCAAAGCCTTACCATCATTGGTATTGGTGGCCTGGGTTTGTACTATCAGGTTGTGTTTATCATCTACTACATTCTGCACATTGTACGCTACTTCCACAATGCTTTTAGTTACAAGTATGCTGCGGCTGTCGCCATCGGTGGTGCTGATTTGTTTATTACCGGTGTGGTTTAATTGCTTTTGCAGGCTATCGTATTTAATGGTGCGTTCTTGTAGTTTGTCTAGCCCCTGTTTTATCTTTTCTTTTTTTATTTGCAGTTCGTCTTTGTCCGTAGTTTGCTCCTGTTTATCAAGCTCATCAAGTTCCTGTAAATATTTTTCGGCTTTATCTTTTATAAACTGTTGATGCTTGTCTATCTTTTTTTGACTGTAGTTGTTCTTTTTACTGTTCACTGCTTTAAACTTGCTACCATCTATACCAATGGTAGTTTTGCCCAGCAGGTTTGCATCGTGCAAAAAATGAACATACAGTATAAACATGTTGTGCAGCGCCGGTGCATGAAGTTTGCGAAAGTCGGCAATGGTATGATAGTTAGGCTGTAAATTTTGCAGCAACCATTGCAGTTCTATATTGCGGCTACATTCCCTTTGCAGCTTACGGCTGCTGCGGAGCTTATTTAAATAACCATACAAATACAACTTTAAAAGTACCTGCGGCGCAAAGGGCGGACGGCCTTCGGTTTTATGAATCGTTTTTGTAAAGCCTAATTGTTGTACATCCAGTTTATCTATAAACGCATCTATTAATCTTACAGCGTTGTCTGGTGCTACCTGCTCTTCTAAAGTGGAAAAGTAGCTTTGATGGCGGGGTTGTCCGGTTATAAATTGCATATCTTTTCATCGCAAAAATCATACGGCTTTGAAGCTATTAACATTGTGTGTATATTTATAAAGCAATGGGAGTTTTTTCACAAACTCCCGTTGCCTGCCATTATTTTCGACCACCCTGTGAACTTGAAGAGAATGATAATAATAAATGAACAAACTTATTAGACTATACTTTTTTTTTGCTGTGACAATGTTCACTTTGACAGGCTTTTGCCAAAGCAATAGTTACGACCCAACACATCTGTATTCAGTAGTTGAATTACAAACCGATTTTAAATTTTTACAGGCAACTCTTGAAAAGACTCACCCTAATTTATATCTGTACACACCAAAAGAAAAGCTGAATTTATTTTTTGACAGCCTTTATAAATGTATCGTAAAACCTCTTTCAGAGTTGGAGTTTTACAATCTTGTTACTTTAATAAATTCAAAAGTAAAGGATGGACACACCATGTTATTGCCAAGTGAAGAAGCAGGAAATTACTTTAACCAAAATGCTAAATATTTTCCTTTTTATATTTCCATATTAAATAACAGACTTTATGTAAACATGAATTGTTCGGCTGACACATCAATAAAAGAGGGAGCAGAAATATTAAACATAAATGGAAGTAATACAAAAGACATTCTTAAATATTTATTGACGAGGCAGATTCGGGACGGAAATAATAAAACTTATCCCATTTGGATATTGACGACTTATTTTAAAGAATATTTTAGCTTCTCATTCGGACATCCTAATACATTTTCTATAAAATATAAAACAAGTAAAGCCGACAACCTAACAAAGACAATAAATGCCTTACCGAAAGACAGCATACGATTTTACAGACAATTGAAATATGCAAACAGAAATTCAATTTCCAGCGAAAAGCAAGGAATTACTTTACAGACAAATAAGCAATTGAGCATTGCGACCCTTTCTATCAAAAGGTTTGACGCCGATATTCTAAAATCAGTTTACAACCAGAATTTTGACAGCACAATTAAAGAAATATTTAACAACATTTATGAAGACCACATTCAAAATCTCATTATAGACATTAGAAACAATCAAGGTGGAGACTTTGAGACAGGAAAATTATTATTATCTTATTTACTTCGTCAACCTATAAAATATTTACCTTACTGTAGCGAAAGCGAAATCATAACACCGAAGCAAAATAGTTTCAAAGGCAACTTATATGTTCTCATAAATGGAGGAAGTTTTTCAAGTGCAGTGATTTTGAGTTCATATTTGGAAATGACAAAAAGAGCTGTTTTTATTGGCGAAGAAACGGGGGGAAATAAAATCATTATTAGTGGCAACACAGTAGACACAATTTTGCCAAATACTAAAATAACCTTTGAGATTGCGACTACCAAGTATGTGATTAGGAAAAATTTAAACTTAGGAAACGGAATAATCCCTAAGTATCAAACAACTTTTACGATTGACAATATTATAACAGACAAAGACATAACAAAAGAATTGGCGTTAAGCATTATTTCAAAAGACAAAAAATAATTTGAAGTGCTTGACAATATAACGGCAGGCAACAAAAGGTTTGCCGCAAGGCTGGCGGTCGGAATAACAATCGGCTTTTGTACTATTATCAGCTAATAACGGGCTTGACCGAATTCTATTTGGCTTTTTGTTGTTAACTTTATCATCAGTTTTTCAATCGGCTTCAGTTGCCGGGCTGACACAGCAACAATTCCAGCCCTGCGGCAAGCCTCGAACGTTGTAGGCAAGGCTAATTGACACACTCTAATTATTAAAGCAGTTTTGACCCTTTGATTAATTAAACACCAAATTCGACATGAGTAAAATTAATATTCAAGGGACTATTGACAACATCAGAAGCAAGTCCAATGTTTATACTCCTTTAATAGAAGCAATAGTTAATTCTATTGATTCAATCAAGACCAGTAAAATAACTGATGGAGAAATTGTCGTTATCGTAAAGAGAGAGCATACTTTAAATTTTGAAGGTTCTCTGCCAAATATTAAGAGTATCGAGATTCACGACAATGGTATTGGCTTTACACAAGCAAACCGAGATTCATTTGACACATTATATAGCCTTCATAAAAAGAAAGATTTTGGCGGAAAAGGCTTTGGCAGGTTTTTGTTTCTCAAATACTTTACAGATGTAAAAATTGAAAGCAACTTTAAAGAAGTAGATGAAACATACTACTTACGAAAATTCAGCTTTGGAAAGAAAGATGAGATAATAGTTGACGAAACAAATACAAAATCAGAATTACAAAGTAGCAGAACTACTATCTTTCTGAACAATCTCCAGAATGACAAAAGCTTTGACAAGGAGTTAGAAACGATTGCACGAAAGCTACTTGAAAAGTTACTCATATTTTTTATTAATGATAATTTCATTTGTCCCTCTATAATATTAAAGGAATTTGATGGCAGCAAGCAAATTGTATTAAACGAATATTTAAAAGGTGACAATGAAATTAAATTAATTGAATCAAAAGATTTTGAAGTTCAAAGTTCAATCACAAAAGAAATTCAAATTTTTACAGCCAAAATATTTAAAATATTCTTTTCTAAGACAGACAGCAAAATAATTCTAACCGCAGACAATAGAGAAGTGACGGAATCTTCTTTGCATACATACATACCTGAATTTGAGGATGAGTTTTTTGACGAAATAGACAACGGAATTAAACTTGTGAAAAAGAATTACATAATCAAAACCTATGTATTAGGAGGTTATCTAGACAAGAATGTCTCACTTGAAAGAGAATCATTCAATTTTGACAAAGAAAAGGCAGATGTGCTTTATATTTTTTCTCAATCAGAAATCGAATGGTCGGCTGCAAAAGCAACCAAAGAGGTTTTTAATAGTGAGGTGAAACTAAGAATTGAAAAAAAACAAAAGAGAATATTTCAGTATGTCAATGATGAGGCTCCGTGGCACAAAACTTATATTACGAATGTTGACCTTTCAACTTTTGCCTACAATGCAAGCGAAGAAAAAATAGAGCTTGAATTACAAAAATTTAAATTCCAGCAAGAACAAGAAACCAAAAAAGACATTCAACTTCTAATCAACACAACTGAAGAGGAAGAATTCAATGAAAGAATAAATAGCATAATGAGTAAGGTTTCAGATATGGCTAAAAGCGACTTGGCTCATTATGTATGTTCAAGGAAAGTGGTATTACAAGTATTCGAAGAACTTCGGAAAAGAGATGAGGAAGGCAAAGCTTATCTTGAAAAGGAAATTCATTCATTAATATATCCAATGAATAGAGATTCAACAAACACAAGTTACGAGCAGCATAATTTATGGCTACTTGATGAAAGACTTATATTTTCAGAATACATTGCTTCAGATAGGAAAATATCAAAAAAGAAAGATGCGTTTACCGAACCAGATTTGCTAATTTTCAATAAGAAAAATTCTTATCGTACTGGAGACAACGAGTTTAGCAATCCACTTACAATATTTGAGTTTAAACAACCAAAGCGAAAAAACTACTCTCAAGACGAAGACCCCGTTTTACAAATCGGCAACTACTTGGAAAAAATAAAAGAAGGGAAATATGAAATGCCCGAGGGCGTAGAAAAAATAAAAGTCAATGGAAGTACTCCTGTTAATGCTTTTATAGTTTGTGACTTAGAAAAGAAAATTCATGAATTTGCACGAAACCATTCCTTGACAATTAGTGCAGACAATGAAGGTTATTTTGGCTACCATCCTGGGTTTAAAATGTATATAGAAATCATAAGCTTTAAAAAGTTGCTAAAGGATGCGACACTTCGTAATAAAATATTTTTCAAAAAACTACAAATAGACTAAAAGCATATGCCAACTGTTTACGAACCTTTTGATTTTGACGAACCACCTGAATATATAAGTGATGACGTAAAAAAGACTTATATAACCAGCATGATTGACCTAGCAAAAGATGATAAAACATCGGTGAATGTTTGCATTATTCTTTCTCTTGGTTTTCTGGGATATATATTCACTCAAAATGCATTTGTCGCCTTTAAAGAATCTTTGCTTTTAAAAATCATACTGCTTGTTGGTTGCATTTGCCTAATAATCTCAGCTATTTGTTTCTTTTGGTATTGGCGAAAAATACATAAATGCCAAATACATTTGACAGGATGTATACTGACTCTAAATGCAAAAAAAGCTCAATTATTGTGGATTGAGTTATGGAATCAAAATAAAATTCTTTTTAAAACAGGCTTGGTATTAGTTTGCATTGGGATTGGCATTTTATGTATCACCTTCTTAATAAAAAACATTTTCCTTTAACACTCTACAAAAGCCCTGCCTACAACATTGGTATTTGCAAAAGCTGGGCTGACGGAAGCCGTGTTTCAACTTTAGTTTTTCAATTTGGCTTCATATCGGGCAGGACGTTAATAATTTAGCTATGTGCAAATCATCAACTTTTATTTATAAATTTAGCTTCAGGTAGCCGGGCTGACGGAAGTCTATTCCCCAGCCTTCGCAAATACCTGCCCGTTGTAGGCAAGCTTTGACACAGCGTTCGGTAGCAAGTAACAAAACATCTTTTACTTTTACAGCTCGTTTCTTTCGTGTAGACAAAGAAAAATTAATCACTCATAAAATAAAAACGACTATGGCAGCAATTAACAACCCGACAAATTCTTTTACTATTCAAAAAACTAAAATAGAAATCTTTGACGCAGTTAAAAAAATTGCGGCTGCTGAAAAACACAAATTTTCAGTTGCTAACGAAGACGATTTACTAAATCGCATTAGTTTACGAGAAGCGGCTGTTATAGGAAACAATGGCTACAATATAGAGTTTACGCTTACAAAAGCATCGGAAAATGAATTTACTGTTAAAATAGAAGCAAGTAGGGAAAGAGGTGCTCTTGACACACCGACTGAAATTCACAATGCCAATTATATTTTAAAAGAGGTAACAGATAAATTTAGTTCCTACTTGTCAGGTAATGTAAATGACAAAGGCGTTGCAAATATTCCAAATAGAGGAACCGGGTGTATGTTATTCTTAGGACTTTTTTTATTAGTAGGAGTAGCACTTTTTTATATCTTATAATGTTCGACTTTGCAAGACATATATTGACAGACACCTAATTATAATAATGCCAAAGGACATCATAAATAAAATACTCAAACATCTAATTGAGATTTACTTAAACTATGATGATGAGATAATCGAAAAATTACTTCTTGACCCTTATCGAATTGAAAAGGAACGAGTAGAAAAAATTGATGACTTAGAAGTAATAATTTATACCAACGACCACAATCCACCTCATTTTCACGTTAAGACAAAAGAGCGAAAAATAGACGCAAAATTTTCAATTGAAACAGGAGAACATCTTAGTGGTGAAATTGATTCCAAGAATTTGAAAAAAATTAATGCTTTTTATTTAAGCCCAAAAACAAAAACTGTACTTGAAATTATATGGAACAAACGAAACCAATAAGCCTGCCTACAACATTGGGTTTTATGCAAGTTGGGCTTGACATTGTAACATCAGCAAATTGCAAATCCCAGCTTCAGTTCGGTCAGACGAATTACTATCAGCTTTTGTTCTTAACTTCATCAACATATTTTCAATCAGCAGCGGTTCCAGGCAGACGGAATTCTAATTCCCAACCTGCATAAAGCCCTGTCCGTTGTAGGCAACCAATTTGCACCACCCTAAATATCAACCAGACGACAAATGACATTTTTAGAATTAGCAGAAAGAGTTTTAAGAGATGAACAGCGACCAATGACAGCAAATGAAATTTGGACATTTGCGGTTGAAAAAGGTTATGACAAACAATTAAATTCTGGCGGTAAAACTCCTTGGGCGACACTTGGTGCACAGATATATGTAAATGCAAAAGACAATCCAAGAACTCCATTTGCACAGACTGACAGCAGACCAAAAAAGTTTTATCTAAAAGCACAAGCCGGACAACTTGACCTTAGTGAAACTGCAATTACCAAAGAGCCAGTATTACCTAAGAAAAAGCGTTTCGACTTTTTAGAAAAAGACCTGCATCCTTTCTTAACTTACTACGCTTATTATCATTTGCATTGCTACACTAAGACAATTAATCATTCTCAATCAACAAAAAAAGAATTTGGTGAGTGGGTGCATCCTGACATTGTAGGCTGCTACTTCCCTCTCGACGATTGGAAGCCCGAAGTATATGAGTTAAGTTCCTCAATTGGAAATATTTCAATCAAACTTGTATCTTTTGAATTAAAGCGAGAACTTTCATTTGGAAATTTAAGAGAAAGTTTTTTTCAGACCGTTTCAAATTCTTCCTGGGCAAATCAGAGTTATTTAGTTGCGGCTCTAATCTCTGACGAAGAAGATTTTAGAGAAGAGTTATCAAGGCTTTCAACTTCTTTCGGTATTGGAGTTATCAAATTAAATCTTGAAGACCCACATTCTTCTGAGATAGTTTTTCCTGCAAAATATCGGGAAGCTCTGGACTGGGAAACCATCAACAAATTGACAATGAACTATGACTTTAAAGAATTTTTGACGACCGTAAAAATTGACATTACAAGTAAAAAGATTCACAAGAAAGAATATGATTTGGTGCAGGACATAGAAACATTACGAAAGAAAGAGAATCCATAATTTATGGGCAGACCGACCACCAACTTTGGCTGCCTACAACATCAGGTTTTGTGCAATTGGGGCAGGACGTTGAAGCAATCATCGGCAGTGCATATCCAAGCTTTGGTTTCGGCGGACGGAATTCTGCCGGGCTTTTGTTGGTTAACTTCGGCTTTTAGTTATAAATTTAGCTTCAGTTCCGGGCAGACAGTTGGTCAATTCCCCAACTGCACAAAGCCTCGAACGTTACAGGCTATGCCGTTGGACAACTTTCGGTTCATAACTGTCAGACAAAAATCATTATGTTTTATTCGTAAGACCTGAACCAAAGCCCACATCGACTTGACGTTCTTTGTTTAGCTTTTGTACGTTTTTTGTTCTTTGGTTTTTCAATTTGACATTTGTTTCAGGTGGACTTTCGTTCAAGTCTAAAGCAGCAGGACACGACAACTATTTTAATCAAACCGTGACAACTAAATTTATTCAACAACACAGCCGTAACGAGTTTTTCAATCTGCTTCGGTAGACACATTCTTACGTTTTATTTCATTTTTGGGTAGGACGCAGTTTTTAAATTCGTAACATACAAACTCAAAATAGTTTTTTATTGTTGTTACAGTTTTCGGTAGACACATTCCTGCGTTTTATTTTGTTTTCACATCGGACACAGTTTTTAAATTCGAAGCAGCAAATTCAAAATAGTTTTTTATTTACTGTTCAGTTTTCGGGTGGACAACTGAACGATTTGAAGAAAGTTGTGAAGATGGCACAAGCCTGTAACATTGGGTTTGCTGCTATGCTGGCGGACGAAAGATCAATCAGCATCTTCTCTCCTATCAACTATTATCGGGCAGACGGGATTCTATCTGACTTTTTGTGGTTAACTTCAACTTCATATTTTTAATTGGGCTTCAGTTCCGGCTGGACGTTATAAATGCCAGCACAGCAGCAAGCCCTGTTCGTCAGACTGTGAAAAAACTATCTTTCTCTTAAAAATTGGTTGGTACAATTTAGTGTAACGCTTACAGCAATGTATTTAAGCAGCCTTAAAAATAAATATTGGTGATGGATTAAAAAAAGAGGATGGCATATTTCGCCTGTAAATCGGTTTGAAAAAAGCGTTTTCTAATGTGCAGACTATTTTTGTATAGTCCGGTTGCCAGTTTTGGATCGCTTGCAGCATCTTTTCAAAGCCCAGTATATTTTTAGTTCGCATAAAGTTGTAGCACAACATGATCAGATTCATCTCCCCATTTACTTTTTGTAATCCCTTTAGTAACGTATGGGTGTAGCCCCAATGCCGCTTAATAGTTCCAAAAGGATGTTCGCAGATTGCCTGCCGCCGTTTGTAATACTGTGGATTTTGTTTAATGTTGTTATCGTTAATATCAACCGCATCCTGGTATTCGCTCCGCTGGATAATGCGCTTATTAAGTTTGGTGCATTGGGTTTTTAACGGGCAGCTTTTACAGGCATTGGTTCTGTAGGTTTTAAATCTAAAACTTGTTTCATGCGCTTCCCCTTTTTTATTATACCAGGTGCCCAGGCTTGTTAGGGTTGCGCCTGCAGGGCAGGTGTAACTATCAGTGGCTGTATCATAGTCAAAACTTTCGGCTAAAAATTCAGTAGCAATATGTTTTACGCCGGACTGTTCTTTATAGGCTACATGCGTTATCATGTTATCTAGCTGGCAAGCTTGTAGTTCGGCTCCGGTATGGTAGCCTTTATCGGCCAGCACCATCAGTGCATCTTCTTTTTGTAATTGTAAATTTGCTTTGGCTTGCGTGGCGGCTTTGTGCAAAGCCTTACCATCATTGGTATTGGTGGCCTGGGTTTGTACTATCAGGTTGTGTTTATCATCTACTACATTCTGCACATTGTACGCTACTTCCACAATGCTTTTAGTTACAAGTATGCTGCGGCTGTCGCCATCGGTGGTGCTGATTTGTTTATTACCGGTGTGGTTTAATTGCTTTTGCAGGCTATCGTATTTAATGGTGCGTTCTTGTAGTTTGTCTAGCCCCTGTTTTATCTTTTCTTTTTTTATTTGCAGTTCGTCTTTGTCCGTAGTTTGCTCCTGTTTATCAAGCTCATCAAGTTCCTGTAAATATTTTTCGGCTTTATCTTTTATAAACTGTTGATGCTTGTCTATCTTTTTTTGACTGTAGTTGTTCTTTTTACTGTTCACTGCTTTAAACTTGCTACCATCTATACCAATGGTAGTTTTGCCCAGCAGGTTTGCATCGTGCAAAAAATGAACATACAGTATAAACATGTTGTGCAGCGCCGGTGCATGAAGTTTGCGAAAGTCGGCAATGGTATGATAGTTAGGCTGTAAATTTTGCAGCAACCATTGCAGTTCTATATTGCGGCTACATTCCCTTTGCAGCTTACGGCTGCTGCGGAGCTTATTTAAATAACCATACAAATACAACTTTAAAAGTACCTGCGGCGCAAAGGGCGGACGGCCTTCGGTTTTATGAATCGTTTTTGTAAAGCCTAATTGTTGTACATCCAGTTTATCTATAAACGCATCTATTAATCTTACAGCGTTGTCTGGTGCTACCTGCTCTTCTAAAGTGGAAAAGTAGCTTTGATGGCGGGGTTGTCCGGTTATAAATTGCATATCTTTTCATCGCAAAAATCATACGGCTTTGAAGCTATTAACATTGTGTGTATATTTATAAAGCAATGGGAGTTTTTTCACAAACTCTCGTTGTAGGCAATTTTAAAATGAGCACTCTAATATTTCAAGCAGACTTGACATTTATATTTTAAGCACCGTTTATGAGTTGGGACATTGTAATTTTTAGTTCAAAGCAAAAAATTAATTCTGTAGAAGAAATTGACGAAGAACAATTTCTGCCAATAGACTTTAATGCAGTTTTAGAAAAACACTTTGACAATATTATTGTTAGCGAAAACCATAGAGAAATTAAAGGCGACAATTTTTCAATAAACTACTTTGCTGACACTGAACCTGCCAGTAATACTTTGTTCAATCTTTATGGAGAAGCTGCTCTTTTTGAGTTGATAAAGGTTGCAAAAATTTACGGTTGGCAAATATTTGACACAGGAAATGGAGAAATGCTTGACCTTGAACATCCTGAAAAAAATGGTTACGACAATTTTCAAAGTTATCTGCAACAAGTTTTAGCAAACCCAAACAATGACACGACCAACTAAAATTGTGCTTATCATTTTGACAGCAATTTTGACAATTGCATTCTTACTAATGATTGCAGTTTGTATAACTATGCAAGTTGAATATTGGGGAATGCGAATGGGAAATGAAGCATCTGGATTTTTTTCAGCAGCATTAATGTTGACATTAATCGTTGGCATACCGACAATAATTTTATGGACAGTCTTATTAAAGCAAAGAAAGGGTAAAACAGGCGTGGTGTGACAAAACTGCCTACAACATTGGGTTTTATGCAAGTTGGGCATGACCAGCAAACATCAGCCAATTGCAAATCCAAGCAGTGGTTCGGGCTGGACAAACAACTTTCGACTTTAGTTCTTAAATTCAACTTTATATTTTCAATCGGCAGCGGTTGTCGGCAGACGGAATTCTAATTCCCAACCTGCATAAAGCCCTGCCCGTAAGCAGCAACCCTAAAGTGACACTCCCCAATGACAGAAACGAAAAAAAGCGAGACGGATAAACTTGGTTTCTTAAACCTACTCATACTTGTACTTTCAATTTATGTTCTTGTTGCTTTATTGGTAGACACCTTTTTTAAACTTCCACCAGAAGTATCAAAAATATTAAACATTGCAGATAATGTTATCTGTTTAGTATTTTTATTAGACTTTGGAATTAGGTTTTATAGAGCAGAGAATAAGTTGAAATTTATGCAATGGGGTTGGATAGATTTAATTTCAAGCATTCCAACTCTTGACTTTATGAGAGCAGGAAGAATGCTAAGACTTATACGATTACTGAGAATTCTAAGGGCATTCCGTTCTACAAAAAATTTAGTCCACCACATTTTTAAACGTAGGACACAGGGTGCTTTGACAGCGGCAGCTATTATTGCGGTTTTGATGATTATATTTTCTTCCATTGCAATTTTACAAGTGGAAGACGACCCAAACAGCAACATTAAGACAGCAGAAGATGCAATTTGGTGGGCTTATGTAACAATCACAACAGTCGGCTATGGCGACAAATTTCCTGTTACAACAGAAGGCAGAATTGTTGCTGCATTACTTATGACGGTTGGCGTTGGATTATTTGGGACTTTTACTGCTTACTTAGCCTCTTGGTTTGTTGGTGAGACAAAAAAAGAAGATGACAATGAAAAATAAAAATAGCGGAGGGTTACAACTCATTATCGTAATTATTGTGCTTGGACTTGGCATTAAGCTATGTACAAACAAAAAACAAAGTACAAACACATATACCCCTACTAACTTCATTGACACAGTTACAACTTTAAAAGACTCCACACTAAATAATAAACCGACAGTTACAACAAAAAAGACAAAGAAAAATAAAAAAAAGAAAAATTCACAAACAACAGAAACTGTTTCGACAAACTCATATTCGACACCTATCAAAACAACACCAAAAAAGACAAGGGCATATTCATCAAGCAATAATTCAAGCGGTTGTTCTTCAAGACAGTGTTATGGTTCGACAAAGAAAGGCGGACGTTGCAGGAATATGACTACAAGTTGCAATGGATATTGTTGGCGGCACGGTGGATAAGGGTATGCTACTTACATTGCGTTTGGCGTTATTGGGGCGGACGGAATAACAATGAACTTTTTGTAATTCTATTTAGCTTTTGTTCGGGCAGACGATTTTCAATTCAACTTTTTGTTCTTAACATCATCATCAGTTTTTCAATTGGGCTTCAGTACCGGGCGGACGTTTTTCAAATCCCCCAACAACGCCAAGCCCTATCGTTAGCAGCAACTTTAACAGACACCTCATTTAAATTCAAAATATTGTTACCAGCAGAAATCCAATACTTGTTAGACAACTATGATGCTGAAGACATCAACCTTTCAATCATAAAAGCAGACTATTCGGGCGACAATCCTCTCATTGGATTAACTGTCCATGAATCAGACACCCCTCCTCAAACTTGGACTCTTGAAATTATCGGACACAGAGCAAGCGAACTTTCGTTTACTTATTATGTCACTGACACGACAATTCTTCTAACGGATGAGCATCCATTGTTGTGGCAATATTCCGACTTTCAAAGTGAGTTATATTTTAATGGCTCAAGTACTGACATACATAAAATTGTTTCCGAACTAAACCAAATAGACTTTGAATTATTTGGCAAATACCAAAATCCCAGTGAACAACTCTACACATTGTTACGTACATCAAATGGTTCGTTAGGAAAAGGTTCAAAGAAGTTATTGACAAAGTATGCGGAGTGTTTGAATAGAAACGGCATTAAGACTTCAATGGTTGGTGGTTATTCGCCTACTTATTTCGATGGAAAGAATACAATGAAAGGCGAGACACTTAAGATATTTTTGTTTGGAGGCTCTTATATTGTTGCACAAGACTTCATCTTTAATAAAACTACTTGACAAAGCTGCTGCTAACATTGGGTTTTGTGCAAGTGTGGCTTGACAAACAAACATCAGCCAATTGCAAATCCAGGCTGTGGTTCTGGCTGGACAAACAACTTTCAACTTTAGTTCTTAATTTCAACTTTATATTTTCAATCAGCAGCGGTTGTGGGCGGACGGAATACTAATGCCACACCTGCACAAAGCCCTGCCCGTTATGCGTCAGGCGTGGACACACCCAGCAATTTGTGCAGTTCTTTGACCATTGTTTTTAAATGGGAAATTTTGCCATCAGGAAACATTGAGTTTAAAAAATCTACATTTTCTTTTCTGTAAACATTAAGCATACGAGAATTTGTATCACTTGAATATTTGACATTTGCCAACCTATCACAAAGTTTTACATAAGTTGCCCAAGCGGTTTCTCTTATTCCAAAATAATAATCTTCATTTGCTCTTTGCTTTCTGTTTTTACCCTTTTCATTTGTTACTGCATAAACAATTTCTGCAACGGTTTCACCAGCTACTTCTTTAATATCATTGTAAGTCATTCTGCAATCTTCAATGGTATCGTGTAGCCAACAAGCGTTTAAAATGTCATCGTAGCAATTAGGCGGTATATAAGCATCCTCAAAGTGTTTTAGTGCATACATTACTACCATTGACAAATGAACTGAATAAGGTTTGTCATCGTATAAATGATTTGTTTTACTGTGTGCTTCTATTGCAAAGCTGATAATTTTACTATTCATAATTTTAATTTAAAGTTTACTATAATGCCCGAACGCATAACAAAGTGTTTTGCAATAGTTGGGCAGACGAATAAATCCTAATCTTTTGTTTTTCAATTTGGCTTTGTAGGTAGTTGAGCATTTGTATTTCAAATTCCCAACCATCGCAAAGCACCACCGTTGGCAGTAATTTTAACAGACCCTAATATCATAAAAAATGGGAGCATCATCAGGAGGAGTTTCTATAAAAATTGACACCAGTAATTACGATTTGACAAAAATTGTAAAAGATTTAATTGGGACAGACTTCATTAAAACAGATAATTATGAAGACACACGTTATCCCGACAAATATTATTTAGTAAAAACTAAGGACGTAATAACTATTTATAACTCTCAATTTGTTGAAAAATTTTATAAGCGACAAGACACTAAAGACATACAATACTTTATCGAGTATTTCAAAAACCCAGAACTAATTTTTGCACACGAAAGGTATGACAGTGGAGGCACTTACAGCTATGCACTAATTTACAATGGTGAATTAAAAAGGCAGTTCAGAAGTTTAAGCTATGAAACTAAAATTGACTTTGGCGACTTAGAAGAAGTTGAAATAGATTGGAAGAATGGAGAGGTTACAAAAAATGACCTTGGCGATGGTGATTTTGAAACTATAATTAAAAATACTAAAACAGGATTTGAGTGTGATGAAACAAATGTCCCTCAAGTAATTCTTAATCAATTGCAGTTCGACAAACTCGGTTTTGATGATGACGATTCGAAAATAATTGACAAGGCGTTTTTTATCAAAGCACCAACGACAGCAGAATTTGAAAGCACACAAAATGACACTTTCAAAGTAGAAAATTTAGAGACAAAACAAGAAACAAAACCTTGGTGGAAGCTTTGGTAAAAAAACTACTGCCAACAAGGGGTTTAGCAAAATACGGGCAGACGGAAGTACAATCAGCGGCAAATCATTTTTCAAATTCAGTTCGGGCAGGACAAGCAACTTTGATCATCAAATCTTAACTTCAACAAAACAATTTTAATAAGCAGCGGTTGTGGGCGGACGGAATTCTATTTCCCGTACTTCGCTAAGCCCTGTTCGTTGTGCGTCACCTTACCCACACCTTCTACGATAATTTCAAAATACGGGGAAAACACCCTTTTATAATCTTAATGTTTTTATTACATTTATACAGACAATAAATAAAAATCAAAATGGAAATCAAAAGAGTAAAATATACCCAAAAACCTCCTCCATTTTTTACTGAGTTAAATAGTAGAGTAAATAA
This sequence comes from uncultured Chitinophagaceae bacterium, assembly GCA_963741535.1. Lineage (GTDB taxonomy): Bacteria > Bacteroidota > Bacteroidia > Chitinophagales > Chitinophagaceae > Ferruginibacter. Next base: position 15,866 of record CAVUIP010000016.1, on the reverse strand, counting down.
ATATTTTGCAGACAATTCTTTAACAAGGCTTGCTGACAATCGAATGCACCTTAAAACTGTAATACTATTAGTTGTATGGTTCGCCTTTTATGGATTGATAATATCTAACCTTTTCAAATCTTACGACTTAATATTTATTCAAATTGGATTTCATTGGATGAGTTTTGTTGTTTGGAATGGCATTGCACATGACGCACATCACAAAGCATATACAAATAATAAAATAGTCAATAAGTGTTTACTTTTTTCGGGCGACTTAGTTGGGGTTAGTTCATATATAATGGACTTCAATCACGTTAAAGCTCACCATAGCGCAGTAAATGTACCGTTTCACGACGTGGCTATTGACGATTTTGGGGTTTTTAGGTTTCATCCAACTAGTCCTTTAAAATGGTATCATAAATGGCAACATCTATATATAAATATCTTTTACATGATACCAACACTTTTTAAGCTTTTGATATTCGATTACTTTAGTTTAATGCGAAAATACATTGGTGCAATAAAGGTTGGTAAACATTCGATTGGAGCTATTTTATATTTAACACTTGTGAAAATTGGGGTAATTTATTTAACTCTTATATTACCACTTCAAATTTTAGATGCCCCAAGTTCAATAATTATAACTGGCTTTTTATTGGGACACTTTATTGCAGGAATAACTTTAAGTTTAATATTTCAAATAACCCACCTTTGTGATTTCAGCAAATTTTCTAATGTCAATTTGGAAAATGGCACTCTTGAAAATTCATTCGCAATTCACGTTATAGAAAATACATCTAGTTTTTCTCCAAACAATTTGGCACTGACATATTTTGCAGGTGGTCTAAATCACCATACAATACATCATTTATTTCCAACAGTTTCCCAGATACATTTTCCAGCATTGACAAAAATTTTAAAGGAAACGGCAAAAGAATACGAGATACCATTCAAAATATACCCGACTTTTTGGACTGCAATAAAGTCTCACTACTCATTATTGAAAAAACTTGGAAACCAACAAATCTATACACCTGAGCCTTTTACAGAATATCATGTAGCCAACTAATAAATTAATATGCAACATCTAAAATTTAGAACAACTCCAACTGAGACTTCATTTTTTGAAGAAGTAAAAAGTGAGGTAAGCACATATTTTAAGGGAAAAGACATTTCCCATTTTGCTAATGCTGAAATGATACTAAAGTGCATCTTTTGGATTTCATTTTGGTTTGTGTCGTGGGGTGCAATTATATATTTTAAAGATTATTTTTTTATTGCTGTAATTATCGGGATTGCACACATGTTTTCACATCTCATGATAGCATTCAATATTGCTCATGATGCCAACCATTTTGCTTTATTTAAGTCTAAAAAGAAAAATAATTTATTCGGCTATTTCATGGAAGTTTTGGGATGTAACAAAAAACTATGGGTAATTGCACATAATCAAGAGCATCATACTTTTATTAATATTCATGAACATGATAATAACATAGATGGATACAAATTACTTAGACTTACTCCCGAAGATAAATGGTCGAAACATCACAAATATCAGTGGCTTTATGCAACATTCGTTTATGGGTTGTCAACATTAAACTATGCAACATTTAGAGATATTAAGATGATAATTAGGTATGTTAAAAATGAAAAATTCAAGATTGATATTATTTTTATATTAGAATTTATTTTTTTCAAAATTCTATATTACACTTACATTTTTGTAATTCCTATTTTGGTTTTTGATGTTAGTTTTAAATTAATTTTTCTTTATTTCCTTATTGGACATTTTGTAAATGGTGTATTTTTAGTGTTTGTTTTCCTTACAGGACACCTAACGGAAGACACCTCTTATCCTAATATAGATAATTCGTCAATTAATAATAACTGGGCAGTTCATGTAATAAAAACTACTGGCGATTATGCTCCTAATTCCAAGTTCCTACAATGGTTAGTTGGTAGCTTAAATTTACATGTGGCACATCATCTATTTCCTAGAGTATGTCATGTACATTATAAAAATATTTCTCCGATAATTAAGAAAGTAGCCATAAAACACGGATACACTTATAGAGAGATTCCAACCTTTAAAGCTGCGATTAAGTCACATTTTATGTTATTAAAAACTTTAGGACACGATAATCAAACAAGGCGAACGCACAACATTGGTATTGCTGCAAGTGGGGCTGGACGTTGAAACTTCGGCTGTTTGCATCGCTGTACTTTTGTTCCGGCAGACGAATATCCATTTGGCTTTTTGTTGTTAACTTCAACTTTATATTTTCAATTGGGCAGCGGTTCCGGGCTGGACGTTATAAAGTATCCCACCTGCAGCAATACCTGTCCGTTGTACGTCACCCTAAACGACATCCTACTAAAATTTAAGCATCCATGACTTTGCCGACACGACCCAACGCACCAAGTCAGGCACATTTGCAAGGCACACAAAGCCGACACACAAAAGCCAACCTTGCAAAAGAGCCTGCCTTGTGCCAACGCACAGCCCACACACCCCGGCTGACGAATATCTATCATCTTCAGTTCAACACTTCAACAATAAATCTTTGTTCAACACCAAAGCCCACCCACCACCCAGCGGACGGAATTCTTATGAGCTTCGCCTCAAACATCAGCAAGACATTATCTTTTGAACTACAGTTGGACACTTTCTATTTGAGAATAAAATGTTCAATATATTGCACCACATATCTGCTAATTGCATTAGCTTTATAATTCTAAAAGCGGGGGCAACGCTATACAAACTGCACATTATATTATGACAACTCAATTGAACAACAAAATTAAAGTCGGAGACAAAGTAACTTTTGATAACGACCAAATTGAAATTTTCAAAGCTGAAACCAGCAGCAATGATAAAGCCGTAAAGCAATATCAACAATTGGTATTAGGCGGCATAGACCAGATAGGAATCGTTAAAGAGTTAGGCGGAAATTTAACTACAGTTTCTTATCCTGACGGTTGGGACTTACCAGTTCCAACAAAATATCTTATTGTATTGCCGTCAGAATAGTAAGCGTATTTTTAAAGGCATATAATATTTATGAATAAAAAGTCCAGACCATCCGAGCAATATATTCAGGAAAACCGGGAAGTCATTGGCAAACAAATCCGGACATTTCGGGAAGAGAAAGGATTTAGCCAGGATGAACTTGCCGAAATAATGGAAGTAAACCGTTCCACTATTTCAAAAGTTGAAACTGGAAAATTTGCTATCACAATAGACTATCTGGTAAAGTTTGCCTGGTATCTTGATTTTAATTTTTTATTAGAAAAGAAAAAAGGCAAATGAAATTTCAACATATAGAACTCTTTGCGGGCTGTGGCGGAATGTCATTAGGACTTGATGCAGCAGGGTTTGACTTGTTCATGGCTAACGAACTTTCACCAATGGCAGGTGAGACATTTGCGTTCAACTTGTTTGGCGAAAACCTATTTCAGTTATCAGAGGAGAAAAAGAAATCTGAAAATGTTCTTTGGATTAAGTCAATGTTTTCATCTGAAAACTTGAAAGACAGGTTAAGAGAAAATCCGTTTGACTTTCAAAAAAGCAAGCACACCGACATAAATTCTAAAACCCAGTTTGCAAGCAAACTGGTTATTGGAAATATTGACCACCTGTTAAACTTTTTGGCACATAATAAAAGTGCGTGCCACCAATTGCGAAAGCAGAATATTGATTTGCTTTCAGGTGGACCACCTTGTCAGGGTTTCAGTTTAGCAGGCAGACGAGTAAAAGATGATTACAAAAATCTTTTACCCCTTTCGTTTGCAAAGTTTGCAGGACTGATTCAACCCAAAGTTGTGTTGCTTGAAAATGTAAAAGGAATTACTTCACCATTTGAAACTGACGATGGAGTAAAACACTATGCCTGGCTTGAAGTTGCAAAAGCATTTTCTCTCAAAGGATTTGTTCCAGTTTGCATGTTGATTAATTCAAAATATTTTGGAGTTCCGCAAAACCGACCACGATTTATTCTTTATGCTTTTAGGAAAGATGTGTTTGAAAAATTAAAGTCCAGAAAAAATAATTCAGACCTTACAAACGCAATTTTACTAAACTCCCTTTTGTTTTACAACAAGGTTCACAGCAAACGGAAACGGCTTGATGAAATAAAACTTACAGACATTCCACTTTACGACATTGAATCAGACCCAACTTTTTTTGACGGGAAACTTTTGCCGAAGCTAAGGACAAACGAAACAGAATTTCTAAGTGCTGCTGATGCAATTGGCGACATCACTTCTGCAAAAAAGAAATACAAACTTGAAAAAATAAAAAATGAATATGCTTTGCAGCTTGCAAAGCTTTTCAAGCAAAAGTTTGAAAGTCCATTTGAAGAATTACAGAACCACGAACAACGCAGACACACATATAAAGTGAAAGCAAGATTCAGATTGTATCAAGCATTAAACAACTTGAACGGAATGAGACAAGATGCAATGCAAGTAATTTCGGGCAAGTGTGAGGACGATGAAGTTTTTCAAAAAGTTTTCAAAGCGTTTAAGGAGGAAGCATTACTTGTTGCATCCGATGAAACAGAAATATTTGACAGACCAAAAAGTTTAAACAACTTCAAAGAATATTTGAAACAGATTGAATCAAAGAAACATAGCCAGAGAGCAATCAAAAACAATGAGCCGGCACCTGCACAAATGACAATCCCTGATGACCTTTGCCATTATTCAACGGCTGAATTAAGAACACTTACAGTTAGAGAAATGGCAAGATTTCAATCATTCCCCGACTGGTTTGTTTTTCGTTCAAAAGTTACAACAGGTGGACAGCAAAGAAGTTTTGAAGCTCCGCAATACACACAAGTTGGCAACGCAGTTCCACCAATGCTTGCTTACGAGTTAGGCAAAACCATCAGCAAGCTTTTAAAATCAATTGAGTGATGGCAAGACAACCAAGAATAATAGGCGGAGAAAAAAATCCAAAGTCAGGTCAGAAATGGACAAAGGAAGAGTTAAGTGAAATTCTTAATCTTTACATTACAGACAGAGAATTGAAAGTTCATGAATCAAATGAGACAATCCAGAAACTTGCAAAGAAATTAGGGAGAACAACAAGAAGTGTTGAAGCACAACTTCTGATGTTTCGCAACCTTGATAAGTTTGGTTTTTATGGATACAGAAATATGAACACAATGAGTAAACAACTTTGGAAAGAGTATATTGATAAATCAATTAAATAAGATGGAACAGTTTAATTTAACACCCAGTCCAGCTTTACTTGACCTTTTAGGAAAAATTCCTTTTAAGGGCTGGCAGTGTGTAGCAGAGTTGATTGACAACTCAATTGATGCAGTGATAAATCACAGCAACAAACTAAAAGATTTTCAAAAAGTTATTTCCGTTTATGTTCCGACTAAGGGGAAGATTACCGAAAACCAGCCTTTGGTAATTGAAGATTGGGGAATTGGAATGACGCAGGAGCAGCTTGAAAATGCAGTGAAGGCAGGTTTTTCGAGCAAGAACACAAATTCAAATCTTGGTTTGTTCGGAATGGGTTTCAATGTAGCAACATCACGACTTGCAAACACAGTTCAAGTTTGGACTGCAACAGAAGAAATGGAAAAAGAAGTTGGTGTTTGCATTGATTTAAGAGAGATGAAAAAAACTGGTTCGTTTCATCGTCCAAAAATGGAAAGAGAAAAAAGAGCAGACAAAAAATCGGGAACACGAATTGAAATTTTTGATTATAAGCCCGAAGCAAGCAACTTGCTTCAAGCAAAAACAATAACAAGAGAACTCAACAGGGCATATTCAGAGAGAATATTTTCAGAATATGGCATCAAAATAAATGTGAACGGAGAAGATATTACGCCATATCAATTTTGCATTTGGGATAAGAAGCGTTCAGTAAAACATAAAAATGATGAAGTTCCGACCTACATTGAAATAGACGAACATTTGAAAGAGGAAATGTTTTGCGAGAATTGTTATTCTTGGTTAGGAGATTCAGTTGATACGCCAGTAAACATTGAGTGCCCACATTGCCACACAGCAGGAAGAATGATTAAGAAAGATATTTACATAACTGGTTGGGTTGGCATTCAGAGATATTCCGACACTGACAATTATGGGATAGACATTTCAAGAAACGGAAGAATTTTAAGCAAACTTGATAAATCATTTTTTTCATGGGACGGAGCAAAGGATGATTCAAGATTTAACCCTGAATATCCAAGAGATACAACTTATGCAGGTGGAAGAATAGTTGGACAACTTGAAGCAAACTTTGTAATACCAAAATATACCAAAGACGATTTTGAAAGAGATGATAAAAATTGGAAACGAGTTGTAAGTTTCATTCGTGGCGAAATGCCATTGCAACCTGACCTTGCAAGTTCATTTGGATTCAAACAAGTTAATAGAAGTCCAATAGGAAGGTTGTTTAACGCATACAGGAAGATAAATCAACCAGGTTCTAAAACACTTTGCTTCGCAAAAGAAGATGGAAGTGTTGACCACCAAACGCCAAGAAATTGGGCAACATATTTCTTTGACGGCAACTCAGAATATCAAGACGACACTAAGTGGTGGGAAGCAGTTACAAAAGCTGATTTGAAAGAAACTCCTTCTACTTTTAATCCGCTAAATCCAACAGGCAAAGGAACACCATCAGGAGCAAAGTCAGGGATAAGTAAAGTGCCGCCAGCTCCAGAAAAATATCCAGGAAAAAAGCTTTTCAAAAAAGCCCTTCATTTTGACCTTGAAAAGCTGATTGGCGAAAAACCAATTGACTTAACTCTTATTGATTACTATCCTGAAAACGATTTAAACATTCCAATAATTTTTGAATCGCAAGGGTCAATGTGGAAGTTCAATGTTTACTTAAATAATAGTCATGCAATGTTCAGAGATTTTGCAGACGGTTATGAAGATTTAATTTACATGGAAGCCGCCTCAAAATATTCTTTGATGAAAAACAGTGAAGAATGGACTATAACGAGGATTTATTATGAATTGAAATCAAAATATGCACTTGAAACAATGTTGAGTGTTCCCAACCTTGTAACAAAAGCAAGCAAGCTAATGAGGGATATTCAGAATAAACTTGTAACAGGAGAAGGAATTTTAATGCCAAGAAAACCAAACTTACTTCCTGATGAGGAAGCATCAATCAAGAAAAAGTATCTTGACTTAGAAGGGAAAAGTATTTTAGACTTGAAGCTATTTGTTATGAACACAAAGTTTTTGAAGTATCTAGACTTGAATTACATTTTCAAATTCGTTGAAGAATTTCCTGATGTGATATATGACGGAAAAATATTCAATCTCCCTTATACAGAGTTGGACGAAGAAAGCAAACAACATCAAGCTAAAAAGTACGCAGGCTATTTCAGTGATGTACGTTGGTTCATGAATGACCTGTCAAAGGAAGGTGATGAAGCCGTAAAAAAATTAAAGCAACAAATTATTAGAAACCGATACAGCATAGAAATTTTAAATGGAAGCATTAATAAATGATTCAAAAGGTTTCCTTTCCACTGAACGGCTATCTAAAGGCACATGGCAGGCATTTGAAAGAGGAATAGCCAGGTTACTTGCACACAGTGGTTGGGAAATAAACGAACTTGTAGGTGGCTCAGGCGACCACGGAGCAGACATCATTGCGGCATTTCGTGATGAAGATGGGCAACTATTGGAATATATTTATCAGGCAAAGTTTTCTGAAACAAACAAACCAATTTCACTTGACATCATTGGCGATTTAAAAAGAGCAATGGAGTATTACGGAATTGACAGAGGTGTTGCCGTTTCTAATCGTTCCATTTCCGATGCTCAAAATTTGAGACTGCAGACTTTGCAGAACACTGGTTACAACATTCAAACTTTTCTTTCAAAAAATATTTACGACACATACACACAACTTTCACCTTGGGCAGCAGAGAAAAGAGCATTGAAGCAATACCAAGCAGAAGCACTTTCAAAATTACAATCAGCGTATTCAAGAGGCGACAAGCACGGACTCATTTGTCTTGCAACAGGTTTAGGAAAAACATTTGTTGCAGCAACATTTTTACGATGGCTTTACGAGAACAATCAAAACATTAATGTTTTGATTTTAGCAAACTCAAAATCTTTGATTGAACAATTTGACAGAGCAATTTGGTCAAACCTTCCAAAGTGGGTTGCAACACATTTGGTTTATGATTCAGAAAAGCCAACATTTTTAGAAGGTGTTACACTTTCTACTTTTCAAAGCTTCCATGACTTTCATAAAAAATCTAGCGAATTTTTCTATGATGTAGTAATTGTTGACGAAGCACATCATGCACCAGCAGACACTTACTTAGGTGTGATAAAAAAACTTGAACCTAAATTTTTACTTGGCTTAACAGCAACACCTTTCAGAAAAGATGAAAGAGATGTAACAGAAGTTTTTGGACAACCTTTAGTTTACTATTCAGTTTACAAAGCATTGCAAAAAGGTTATTTGGCTAAAGTTGATTATCACTTACACAACGATAATATTGACGAGGACTGGATAACGCAGAACAGTAGAAAAGGGCACACGATTAAACAACTCAACAAGAAAATATTTTTGCCTGAAAGAGATGAAACCATTTGCGAAAAAATATACAAGACCTGGACAGACAAGAAACTTGAACGAGGGATAATTTTCTGTAACAGCAGCGAACATGCAGAGAGAATTGAAAAACTTTTGAAGGTCAACTTCCAAGTTCCTGTTTGGTCATTGACAACAAGAATTAAAGATTCAAGAGAAAGAGCCAAGCGATTGCGTGAGTTTCGGACAGGCAAGTGTAGCATCTTAACCTGCTACGATATGCTGAATGAAGGTGTTGATGTTCCTGATGTGGATTTTATAGTTTTCTTGCGAGTAACACACAGCAGAGTTTATTTTCTTCAGCAGTTAGGTAGAGGACTTCGATACAAAGAAGGCAAAACACTTTTAGTTCATGACTTTGTTGCTGACATCAGAAGAATCAAACGGCTGAAATCTTTTCAAACTGAATTTGACGAAGCGAGAAAAAATGAAATTGAAGATTTGTATGTTAATGATGCTTTTTCAGTTTCGTTTACTTCCGAGCAGACAATGAATTTCCTTGACTTGGTTACAAAAGACATTTCTGAAGAAGCAGACGAAGAAGATGAAATTTACTTTACAGATTAAGAAATGAAACAACGCTTGAAAAAATACAAAATATTTTATAGGATAAATTCAAATTATGAAACCATCTGTAAATAAATACAATCAATTACTCGTTAATATTGGTTCTACCTTACAAAAGGCAAAAGAGAATGCAATAAAAGCCATCAATACCGAATTAGTAAAAGCCAATTGGGAAATTGGCAGACACATTGTTGAATTTGAGCAACAAGGAAAAGAAAAAGCGGATTATGGCAGTGCCTTGCTAACAAATCTTGCCAAAGACTTAAAAACTAAATACGGCAAAGGTTTCAGCAAGAGTAATATTTACTTATGCAGGTTGTTTTATATCAAGTACCAAAAATTCCAGACAGTGTCTGGAAAATTGAGCTGGAGCCATTATGCTGAATTGCTTACCGTTTCAGACGACTTAGCAAGAAGTTTCTACGAAAAGCAAAGTATTAAAGAAAATTGGAGTTTCCGAGAAATGAAACGACAAATTGATTCTGCTTTATTTCAACGCTTGGCTTTAAGTAAAGACAAGAAAGGCGTATTGGCTTTAGCAGACAAAGGACATATAATTAGCTCTTCAACGGATGCAATTAAAGACCCGTATGTTTTTGAATTTTTAAATATCCCCAAAGACAGTATTATTAAAGAACATGATTTGGAGAAAAGGCTTATTGACAACTTACAGAAATTTTTACTGGAACTTGGCAAAGGGTTTTCATTTGTAGCAAGGCAATTTAAAATTACGGTTGACAATGAACATAATTTTATAGACCTCGTTTTTTATCATCGCATATTAAGATGCTTTGTTCTCATTGACCTTAAAATAAAAAAAGTAAAGCATAAAGACATAGGGCAAATGAATTTTTATTTGAACTATTTTAAAGAAGAAGAAAACACAGATGGTGATAATGACCCTATCGGAATTATTATTGCAGCAGACAAACACGATTTTTTAGTAAAGTATGCAACTGGTGGGCTTTCAAATAAAATATTCGTTTCAAAATATCAATTGTATCTGCCAGACCAAAAAGTTTTGGAAAAGAAAGTAAAGGAAATCATTGATAGCGAGTAACATTACTTGCACACAATAAGCGAAGTCTCTAATAGCCAACGCACCAAGTCAGGCACATTTGCAAGGCACACAAAGCCAACACACAAAAGCCAACCTTGCAAAAGAGCCTGCCTTGTGCCAACGCACAGGTAACACTCTGCGGTTGGACACAGACCCACATTATAGATGACCGAGGAGAAGGGCGAACGTACAACAAAGGGTTTTGCAAAATACGGGCAGACGGTTGGTTTTCCAGGCAGTGGTAACAACATTGCACTTCAGCTAGGGTTTGACCGTTTGCTAATAGAAATATTTTGCCAAAATATTGTTTCCGTTTTCTAACTTACATCACAGCCGGGGCGGACGAGCTACGAATACCCGTACTTCGCAAAGCCCCGGACGTTGGCTGAAACCGCAAAGCGAACCTCACAATACTCTGTAAATTTAATGTTTTAAAAGCGAAAATCTTTAAGAAAAACCAAAGGAAAAAAATTGAAAAAAAGGAAAAAACTTACCAACTTACTAAAACAGAAAAAACACACAAAAAAGGTAAGAAGGAGAAAGGAATGGGTTGCGAAAAGAAATTTCAAGAGGAATAGTTTAAAAAAACATAAGTACAAATCTCCTAAAACAAAATATCAGCCCCCAAGAAGAGAAATTGTAAAAATACCAACTGATTTTTCATTACTTACAAATCGGGAAAAAGTTTTAGAATTTTTTAATTTATGCAAACTATTAAATAAAAAAAATTGTCAAATTGTACATTTCTCATTTGATAATGTTGAGCATATCAGTAGTGGTTCAATGACGATTTTACTTTCAATATGCGGGTGGCTTAATGACCAAAATATACTTATATCGGGTAGCTATCCGAAAAATGAAAATGCAAGAGATTTCTTAGAAATGTCAGGCTTTTTAAGATATTTTATTACAAAAACTAAAATAAAAAAACAAAATCAGGTTTCAAATAATGCTATTTTAGAAAGAGGAATTGACCAAACCGCAGCCAAAACTACTGCAAAACAAGTTAGGCTTTCAATGAAAACTGTTTTTGGAGAGGAATTTAGAAATACAAAATTACAGGGAATGCTTATCGAACTAATGGCAAATACTGTAAATCATGCCTACAAACAAAATAAATATCAAAAGGGTTGGTACTTTTCTATAAACCATGAACCCGAAAAAAATATTGTTAAATTTAGCTTTGTAGATAACGGGAAAGGGATACTTAATACCATAAAATTAAGATTAAAAGATACATTTGCAAAAGTTTTCGGAGATTTAGACGACGCTTTGATACTTGAGCAAGCTTTTGATGGAAAGTTTGGTTCAAGGACTCGGCTAAGTTATCGAGGTAGAGGTTTGCCTGTTATTAGAAAAAATTTCAATGAGAATATTATAAAAAATTTAAAAGTAATTTCTAATAATGTTTTCTTAGACTTTGAAACAGGAGAAGCGTTTATAATGAAAGAAAATTTTGAAGGAACATTTTACTATTGGGAATTAGATAAAACTTGTACATCATGGAATTTAAAATAAAAATATCAAAAGACTTTAGTCCTACGCCAGGAGCAAGATATTATAAAGATGGACCTTTCTCAGGCGAAGAATTTTTTGATAAATTATTATCTGTAAAATTCAAAAGTGCCATTGAAAATAATTCAAAACTAACCATTGACCTTGATGGAACTGAAGGTTATGCAACATCTTTTTTAGATGAGGCTTTTAGACGGCTAGCTGAATTAAATAAACCACAAAAAACTTGGGATAATATCCTTTTAATATCTGTGGAAGAACCTGATTGGATAGATGAAATAAAAAGCTACATATTTGGAGACTATGAAAATTAAACCATTACACATATATTATTGTTTAGTACTTGTTGTTGGAATAATTATTGGAATAATTTTTTGTAATTGGACATATTTTGATTTAAAAAAAGATATTCAGTTAGACAACCTATTAAGTTTAGCTTTAACATCAATAATTGGACTTTACATTGCAAGAACAATACAAAAACAACATTCGTCACTTAGAAATGAAAAGGAATTTTTTATAGCAGAACTTAAAGATTTTAAAAAACAACTTGAAATACTTTACAGCTTTTCGGACGAGAATAATTTCCCATTTAATAAAACAAAAAATACTTTTAAAGAGTTAAATCAAAGTTTACAATTAATTAGTGGTTTAATAAAAGAAAGTAAAAACTGCAAGGAGGTTAATTTTTCTACTCTCAATAATCAGATAATATCATTGAGAAGGAATATTACTGCAATTAGCCCCGACTCTAGTTCAAACATAATTTTACCCACTACCGAATTAATATTAGTTGAACAAGAATTAATGACTATTAAGAAAAGTTTGTACACAATAATTTTGACGGTTAATGAGTAACGGCATCAGCCAACATTTAGTAGTATAGGCGACAAGCCCCCGACCTCAAACTTTTAAAAATAGAAATAAAAAGCCCCAGTCCGTCAGAGACTGGGGCTTTTGCCTATACACTGTTCTACGACACCGGGCTATAGGTGGTTTTGTAGCCGATATTTTCTAGTCAAAACCTTTTCATACAAACAGATGTTTATTTTTAAATACGCTTCTGCTGCAGTTGCCGTTACTTGCTGCACACAAAATCCCCTACCCACAAAGAGTAGTGGTTGCTTATTTTTAAACGATTGATAAAATTGTTTTGTCATTTGACTGTTACACTTTTTTTTCTAATCGGTGGTGATGCTTTGTTTTTGGTGCGGCTGCGGCTAAGGTCTTTTACATTTACAAGGCTGCCGTTGTGCATGAGAAAGCTAGCGATTCGTTCCATCTTTCCTGTTCCGCATTTTGGGCAAATGCTGTAATCTTCGCCAGTGCGTTGCAGCATTTGCAGGCTAAATGGGATGATTACTTTTGGCATAGCACGGGGTAAATTCAATTGCTGCAAAATGGCTGCAATGCGTTTATGCTTTCCGTTATGAGAAAGATAACCTCCGTGCCTTATTTTCACAAATTGCTTGGGTAAAATGTGCTGCTCAAATCGCCGGGCAAATTCTGCATGTGAGAGCGTCATCATTTTTTTCTTGTGGTTATCCTTGTAATCTTTGTAAGAAAAACTAATACTTTCCCCTGTAATTTCTGTGATGCGATGCGCTGTGATGGCTGTTTTGTGCGTATATCTGCCCAGGTATTCGAGTATTTGTGCCGGGCCGCCAAAGGGCGCTTTGGCATGTACATTCCACCGGATGGTTGATAAATGTGCGATCGTATTTTCTAAAGCAGTTAAACCTGTTGGTTTTATTTTTTGTTGTTTTAATAATGTAGTTAGCCTTTTTAAAAAATAATCTTTGTATGTTTTCTCCATCAACTGTTTTGGAAATAAAAAGTTACTACTGATTCTTTTTTCTTTTACCCACAAGCCAGCAACGTCAATGCCACCGCCGCTTACAATAGAGTGAATATGTGGATGAAAACTTAAGTCCTGTCCATTAGTATGCAGTATGCTTACAATGCCAGGCTTCGCACCCAGCCAGCGTTTATCAGCACTTAAAACATTAATGGTATGGTGGCTGGCATCAAATAATAAATTAAATAATACAGTCCTGTTGCCCATCACCAATGAACGCAACTCCTGCGGTATCGTAAAGACTAAATGGTAGTAAGAGGTGGGCAGCAGCTCACTCATACGATCCTGTAACCATTGTTCTTTTTTCATTCCGCCACAGTTAGGGCAATGCCGATCTCCGCAACTATGGTATTGATATTGCTGATGATTACAAGTATTGCTATTACATTTTACATGATGTACACCAATGCCTGCCGTGTGGCAAATGCGCAAGCGATTAAATACAGCACGACTGTAAGGATTAAACTGATGTACGCAGGGGTGGCCAAATATCTTTTGCTGCAACAACTGCCTGATGTCAGGAAGTGATTGTTGTTGCATGGCTACCTCCCAAGAGTTTATCCATGGGAGATACAATGCCATACTGCGTATGCTGTTGCAGGTGCAAATAAATCATGGTGGTAGAAAGTTGGCTATGCCCAAGCAGGGTTTTTATTACATGAATGTTGCTGCCATTATCGAGCATGTGCGTAGCAAAACTATGGCGCAAAGTATGTGCTGTATAATGTTGTTTTGTAAAGCCAGCTTTGTTCATAGCACCTGTTACAACAAGCTGCATGCTGCGTGGGTGAAAGGCCTTACCAGTTTGTTCGCTGGTAAATAAAAACTCTTGCGGCCGGTTTGCGGCAACATAATAGGCTCTTAATTTTTCAAGAAGAGTTGCCCCCAGTAAAGTGTAACGGTCTTTACCGCCTTTTGCCTGCACTATTTTTATTCTCCTGGCACTGCTGTCAATGTCAGCAATCCGCAGAGCAGTTACTTCACTTATGCGAAGGCCACTACCATACAATAAACCAATCACACAGTATTCTTTTAAAGAAAGCGGCGCAGCAAAAAGTTTTTTTACTTCCTGCTGGCTCATAATATTGGGCAGGATAAATTGTTTTTGAGGATACAAAGCACTCGGCAATACATAAGGCATTTTAATAACTTGCTTATAAAAAAAAGCACAAGCACTCGCCACACTGCGGCACTTTGCTCTTCCCACTTTATGTACCGATTTTATGTAGAGCAAATACTGTTCAATATCTGCCTGCACAATATCTGCGACAACTTTGTTGTTATAATATTTAAACAACAAGATCATCTCCGCTACATAACTTTTTACAGTTCCTTTTCCTTTGTCGGTAATGATCATTGCATGGCGCAGTTTTTCAATCCAGCCAACCGCATCATCATTTAATAATTTTGTAGAAATTTCATTCATTTGCATTTTTGTATATTTATGGTGAACCACAAAAATGACTTTATAAAATGGGAGAAAGGTTTTGAAAATGAGAGGGTAGCCCACCGCAGGTGTTGCTAGAACATGGGGTTTGGCAAAAGTGGGGCGGACGGAAGCCCAATCAACTTTTGGTAATTCTATTGGGCTTCTGTTCGGGTTTGACCAGCATCGCCAAGCATTTGTAAGTTTTTTGTACATTTGTTTTTCTATCAGCAGCGGTTCCGGGCAGACGGAATTCTAATTCCCCACCTTCGCCAAGCCCTGTTCGTTGTACGCAACCCTAAACCAAAATTTCGTTAGACTATGAGTTTTTTAAAAAATCTATTTGGCGACAATAAAAAAAACGGGGCAGACAAAAAGCCTGATATTGATAGCTTGTTAGTAAATGACACAGACAAATTAATATTAGACCTTGACACATATTTATGTGAACTATCTTCTTACGGAGACACATTGGAAAAACTAACAGAACCACAAAAGACATTTTATTTCATTCAGAATTTAGAAAGGGAAATTAATAATGGAGGGTTTAACCAATATTTTTATAACTCAAGCGGAGACTTTACACACCAGACAATTAATTCATTGCGACAAATAAATGCAATTAAGACGGTAGATATTTTGCAATTAGCTATTGACCAGTTTCCAAATTCAACTGTTCCCCAAGACCGTTCACAGCGACAAAATATTTTAGAACAAATCGAGGAGAAAGCGAATGAAGTTTGGGAACAACTTGACGAACGATTTTTCAGATATGAAGACAATTTGTACGACCTTAATATCGAGTTTATAAAACAAAACCGTAGTTCATTTTAAGGGAATTGCGAAGGGTATGCGTACA
>CAVUIP010000015.1:0-57889 GCA_963741535.1 uncultured Chitinophagaceae bacterium | reverse complement strand
TTTTGCTCCCCCTGCCCGACTTGAACGGGCGACCCTCTGATTAATCCCGTAAAAACGGGACTCTAACCAACTGGGCTAAAGAGCCTGTAAGTTGCATTCCGTCTATTATTTTTTCTATCAGTACCCTGCTTTTTTTTTGATAAACTTTTCAATCGTCATTGCCAGAGATTCTTCACATCCGAATTCAAAAACTGCTTTAAGTATCCATGGCCTGTGCTTACTGGTAAAAGTATTTTTCTCTTAGCTATTATGCTCTGATAGTCGCTTTATATAATTATTTGTATAACCAACATAATAAATGTTTGACGATGGCGAATAAAGAAAATAAATGCAGAGCATTTTATAAAAAGCGGTCCTCTAAATTTACAGAACCCTTTTTTATACTTGATTTTTTACATTTACTTTTTCTTTTTTGCAAATGGTTTTACTGCCGCTGTAACTAACAGGCCTGCACTGTTAAGTTTTACTTTACCGGCGCCAATACCGTTTAAGGGAACTTTTAAAAATGGCTCAGCTAATAAAGAAAAGCGATGATTTACTTTATACTGGTATCCGCCAGAAAGTGTTAGCACAGAAACATAGTTTTCATTTTCGTTATTGTAAGTACGCTTGTAGCTCCAGGTTTGGCCTGTTGCATTTTTGTACTGGTAATCGTAAACTTCTTTTTTCATTAAATAAGATGAAATGCCCATACCGCCATACCAGTTATGATTTTTTACCTGCTTAAAATTATATTGCAGCGTAAGGGGTATTTCATAAACATTACAATCGGCATTTATTTTTTGCAACCAGGGGTTTACAGTGGTGCCTGCAGCAAATTTATATTGCGCCGGCGTGGCTGAGTATATTTTTTTAGAAACAAATAAACCAGTACGCAGTGTAAAACGGTTTGATAAATTATAACTTAAGCCTGCACCATAAAATGGCTTAAGCTTTCCGGAATTATTGATATGTATGTAACTTAATTCTTCACCAGCAGATAAAGTAATGGCAAACTTATCAGCAAATTTTTTATTGTTATTTTTCTTTTCTTTTACAGCAGCATCAATCGGGTCTTTCTTTTCTGCTGCTATTTTTTCTTTTTCAACATTTGTATTTTCTGTAACAGTATCTGTTTTTATTGCAGTCACTTCTAAATTGGGTTCTGGTACATTTACAGTTTTGGGAGGGCTAACCATATTTTTGTTATCACTGTTTTGTACAAAGGTATTTTTCTCATTAGTTAAATCAGTTTCGGTATAGTAACCTGTGGCAGGCTTTTTTACGTTTACTGCAAAACGGCTTTTTTTACTGTACTTTAATTTTGCATTACCAAAAGTTGCGTTTGTATTATTTACCGGCGTAATTTTTTTTGTGCCCGGTAATGTATTGTCTGCATTGATGTTACTTGTAACTGTTGATGTAGGCGTCACATTTTGGTTTGGTGATGAAATATTGCCTGAATTTTCTGAAGTTGTTTTATCAACATTTTTATCAGGCGATGAGGTAAAATCTTTTGCTGCACCAACAGATTTTGCCAGTTGTTGAGTATCTGTGCCAGTTGCGGTTTTATTTCTTTCATTATTAACAGAAAAAATTACAGCACTGCCCAGCAATAAAAAAAACAGGATAAAGAAAATATATTTTTTTCTGTCTTTCTTTTGGGGCAAATGTTTATCCAGCAATACTTCCATCCTGCCCCATGCTTTATCATCGTAAGGCGGATGATGCTGGTTGGCGGCATCCCTTATCAGGTTATCAATTTCTTCGTCAGGCATTTTTGGCAATTAAGGTTTTATTTTGATGGTACAATATCTTTTGTAACTGTTTTCTTGCTTTAGCAAGATTTGATTTTGAGGTGCCTACAGAAATATCCAGTTGCCTGGAAATTTCTTCATGGCTAAATCCTTCTACAATAAAAAGATTAAGCACAGTGCGGTAAGCCGGCGACAGATCCTGTATAAACCGTATTATTTCATCATGCGAAATTTTATCAACAGCTGTTTCAGATTCAACCGGTAAATGAACTACTGCTGCATCCAGTTCTATTACATTTTGATGTTTATTATTTTTTCTGAAATAATCAATAGCGGTATATACCATTATTTTTCTCAGCCAGCCTTTAAAAGAACTTATTACATCGCTGTAGGCAGGTTTAAAATGATGTATTTCCTTGAAAATTTTAATAAACCCGTCGTTTAATATTTCAGAAGCATCTTCGTCCCTGCTGGTATAGCGGTCGCATACAGACATAGCGTAGCCATAGAAAGAGTTATACAATTTTTTCTGGCTCTCTCTCTCGTTAAGGGCACAGCCCCTTATTTGTAGGTTTAATTCGTCGGCTGTTAACAAAAACTAAGCTTTAAAACTTTTAATATTAATCGTAAAAAAATGTACTAAGGTTGCTACCACCAAAAGATAATACTTTTTGTACTGCGGTACAAATGTTTATATAAAAAATAAAATCAACTATAAAAATGCAGGGCTGTACTTTTAAATATATAACTTTTAAATTTTGGATAATATACTTTTAAATAAGCGCTATTTATTGAGATAAATACCTTTTTTATGCAACCGTTTTTTGTAAACACACCAAGTACATTTACGCTGTTAAATATTCTAAAAAATTAAATTTATTTGCCCTGATTTATCTGCACAATAAAGCGTTGTTTAAAACGATTTATATGTACGATTTTATATCGCCGTATCCAAACTGAAAACTATAAGAATGAAATTAATCCGTAATGCATTAATGCTGCCTGCATTGTTGCTGATGGCAAATGCCACTTCTCCTCTTACTGAAAATAAACTAACAATTAAACTGCCGTTGGTTGCGGTGCCGGTTACATCATCAACAGAAAATTGTTATGCCGAGTGGAATTTAACAGCTGCAGGTTTAACTTACGAAGTATTTAACGATGCTGTAAAAGGATATAAATATTTACTCAATAAAAAATTGTTGAACAACAGCAACGTACTTACAATAGTTGATTACAGCAAACCATCTTCTCAAAAAAGATTGTATGTGCTGGATATGAACAGCGGAGAAATTTTGTTTAATTCAGTAGTGGCACACGGAAGAAACTCGGGTCTTGAGTATGCCAACGATTTTTCAAATGCAGAATCATCTCATAAAACAAGTTTAGGTTTTTTTATTACCGGCAATACTTACAATGGTGGTAATGGTTACTCTTTAAAATTAAATGGCTGCGAAAAAGGCATTAACGATAAAGCACTGCAAAGGGCAATAGTAATGCATGGTGCTGCTTATGCCGATGAAAAATTTATTCAGTACAACGGTTATCTGGGCAGAAGTTATGGTTGCCCTGCTGTACCACAAAAAATAAATAAAAAAATAATTGATGCAATAAAAAATGGCAGTTGTATGTTTTTATATCACCCAACAAAAAAATATATTGCTGCATCAAAAATACTAAACAGTTAGGCTTTTTTCAATCTACAGTTAAAGTTTCAATTGTTAGGCACACAGGAGAAAGATACCTCACCTTATGGTGGGGCATTCTTTTTTTAAAGAATAAATATTGCAGCAGCAAGCTGGCAAACAATGCCAAAAAATAATCCCCAGTAAATTTCTTTTTGTGTATGGTTACTTACAATTAAACGGCTGGTACAAACCATGCCCGTAATTAACAGGGCAATACATAAAGGCCATGTCATTAACATGGTATTGTAAACCATTATTATTAAAAATAAACCCAGTAAGCCACCCATGCCCATGGCATGCATGCTTATTTTAAAATAAATATTACTGAGTAAGCCAACTACTGTGGTAAGAAAAACCCCCGTTATAAATGATGGTAGTATAAGTGCCAGCTGAGGATCCATTTTAAAAAATACCCACGCTGCCCAAAAATAAAAAATCATACTGGAGAGATATGGGCCTATCCTGTCTTGCGGAGTAACTAAAAAAATAGATTTAATAAAACCTAAGCCTTTCATTAACAAAACTGCAAATGCAGGAAAAAAAACAGTGTTTAAAACGGTAGTTAATAATACCCTGTATTTTTCATACGGTGTAAAGCCAGCAAAATAAGATGGATGAAAAAAAACTAAAAAACTTATTGCATACAATGGTATAAACAGCGGATGAAAAATGTAAGAAAAAAAATGAGCAAGCACTTTTATAATACCAAACTGTGATTCTTTTATTGTTATTTCTTTATTCATAAACTTTCTTTCTCCTCCCCTTCGGGGAGGCTGGGAGGGGCTATAAAACTTTTCTTAAACGGGCCACCGGAATATTCAGTTGCTCCCTGTATTTGGCAACAGTACGCCGTGCAATGTTGTATCCCTTTTCCTGCAATAATTCTGTAAGGCGTTCATCACTCAGCGGATGCTTTTTACTTTCTTCTTCAATAAAATCGCTAAGTATTTTTTTCACCTCTCTTGTACTTACTTCTTCGCCACTGTCGGTTTGCAAACTTTCGCTAAAGAAAAACTTAAGGCGGTAAGTACCAAATTCTGTTTGCACAAATTTACTGTTGGCCACACGGCTTACGGTAGAAATATCCAGGTTGGTAGCTTCGGCAATGTATTTTAAAATCATGGGCCGCAACTCTGTTTCATCGCCAGTAACAAAAAAATCATGCTGATAATTCATTATGGCCTCCATGGTATTCAGCAAAGTATTTTGCCGCTGCTTAATAGCATCAATAAACCATTTGGCAGCATCAATTTTTTGTTTAATAAAAAGTACCGCTTCTTTTTGCCGCTTATCTTTTTTGCTGCCACGGTCGTAATCTTTCAGCATATCCCTGTAACCTTCACTAATCCTCAGGTCGGGGGCGTTTTTACTGTTAAGGGTTAATTCTAATTTACCGGCATTGTTGAAAATAAAAAAATCGGGTATTACATAGCTTTCGCCTTTGTTGGTATCACCAATATTACCCGCCGGTTTAGGATTTAATTTTACTATCTGTTTTATAACTTCCCTCAATTGCTCATCAGTTAATCGTTAAGCCCCGCTGTATTTTTTCGTAATGTTTTTTTGTAAACTCATCAAAGTATTTATCTAATACTTTCATGGCAATTTCTACATGCTTTGCCTTCATCTAATTTTCTTTCCAGCTGCAGCAGCAAACATTCCTGCAGGTTTCTTGCACAAATGCCGGGTGGGTCAAACTGCTGAATCTGCAAAACCAATTGCCCTATCTCTTCTTCGCTGGTGCTAACATTTTGCCTGAAGGCCAAGTCATCTACAATAGAAGAAATATCTCTGCGCAAATAACCATCATCATCTAAGTTGCCAATAATTTGTTCGGCAATTTTTTGCTGCTGATCGTCTAAGTTAAGCTGCCCCAGCTGCTCCAGCATCAGTTCGTTAAAACCTACTTCCACACGGTGAGGAATAACTTTACCATCATCAATCTCAGGATAATTTTCATCCCGTAGTTTATAATCTCCCACTTCATCATCACCATCATTTACATATTCGCTGATGTCTAAATTATCATAATCATCTGCACTGCCATCTGCCTCAAAATCATCTTCAGTATCTTTAAACTCGTCGTTGGCCTCATCATATTCATCTTTATGGTCTTCTTCTGTTTGCTCAAGAGCCGGGTTCTCTTCCATTTCTTCTTTAATCCGCTCTTCTAAAATGGCAGTAGGCACCTGCAGCAATTTCATTAACTGAATTTGCTGAGGCGATAATTTTTGTAATTGTTTTTGATATAATCCCTGACTTAAAGCCATATTTGTAATCCCTGTAATTGAGTTTTATTAAATTTTTTTGTTACCAACTGTATTTCTTTGCTCAGCATCGTTGTGTCACTCAATTGTACCGCATACCACTACTCAACTTTTATCTAAGCGAAAACTTTAACGCACAAATGACTGTATCTCTTGTTATAAAATGTAAATTTACCCACAAACTTACTTGTAATATGAACGCAAAAACTAAATTTTTATTTTTTTGCATGATTTTTGTGGCAACAGGCGTTTTTGCCCAAAAAAATGTTATAAATAATGTAACTGAAAATAAGAGTTTTACCGTTTCCCTACTGGATACATCTCTTTTTTGCAGCTTATCATTAGTAAAAAAAGAGAATAGGTTTTATTTGGGTTTCTCTAAACTTAAAACTACCCTTCAGGATAAACCCATTATTTCTGCATCACCAATTATCAGCAGTAATTTTTACACTCAAAATTTTGGCTTCTTTTGTAAAAAAGAGTTGCAGTTGGAAAAAATAACAAAAATCCCTTTTAAATTCAGGCTGGGCAGTGTGCAGCAATGCGATTGGATGGAAGGAAAGACGAATGTGGTGAGAATAAATTAATCTATTCATTTGCAATTTTGATTTAAAAAGAGTTTGTAACTTTATAATAATGCCGACAGTATTTGTTATTAATGGTTTTAGGTTTTTCTTTTACAGTAATGAAAATAACGAACCTGTGCATGTACATGTAGAAAAAGCAGATGCTGCAGCAAAGTTTTGGCTCAACCCTGTGGCACTCGAAAATAATTATGGCTTTAACTCAAGGGAGCTAAAACAAATTGAAGATATAATTCAGGAAAACTTATCCGGGCTAAAAACAAAATGGAATGAATACTTTAATAAATAGTAAAATACAGGTATTTGCAAAAAATATTTCTTTTGAAAATGATATGCTTTGTGTTGACTTAATGGATGGCAGAGAAATAAATGTACCTCTAACCTGGTTCCCTAAACTTTCTAAAGCTACTCCTGCTCAATTAAATAACTGGCGTTTTATTGGTAAAGGACTGGGTATTCATTGGGAAGAGCTTGATGAAGATATTTCAATTGAAGGCTTATTGAGATAGTGCAGAGGTTATCAATCTAAAAAATCAATAAACAATTTTTAGTTTCTCCACACTGCTAAAATTTTTCTTTATTAGCTCATAAAAATCCCTTTTAAATTCAGGCCGGGAAGTGTACAGCAATGCGATTGGTTGGAAGGAAAGTCGGGTGCCGGAATAAAATCGTTTTAATACTTTAATCAATAATTTTTTCAACCACGGTCCAGATATTTCCTTCTACTTTATATAAATATTTCGACATTTGCCTGTGGTAAGTATAATATTGATCGGTTACTAATTTTCTAATTT
Source organism: uncultured Chitinophagaceae bacterium (assembly GCA_963741535.1). GTDB lineage: Bacteria > Bacteroidota > Bacteroidia > Chitinophagales > Chitinophagaceae > Ferruginibacter. Next base: position 50,820 of record CAVUIP010000015.1, on the reverse strand, counting down.
CATCTATAGCCACTAAATTATCTTTTGTTGTAAAAAGAACCATATCTCTTGCCGGTATAGATACATATAATGCACTTGCAAGCTGTTCCTGCAAATTCAACCAGATATCTTCAAATAAAATTAACGAAGCCTCATAATTGCCACCACACACAATCATATTAATACCGCTTTCCGAAGATCGGATTTCAGGCACTCTTTCATGTTCAGAAAAATAAGTGAGGTTTTCTTTTGCAATAAGATGTATATTATCTAAACGTAAAGTTGCATTAAAATCAGCAGGCATTACCTGTACAAACATAGTGTCCAGATCAAACCCATAAAATAAAAGGCAATCAGGTAAAATCTTTTTACAGATTATTTCCAGTTTTTTATCTTCACTATCTCCTTCAACTTTAAAGTAAGATGTGGCAATTATTGGGTTATCATCCTCAATTTTAAAAACATCACCGGGCTTTGCATCTCCATCACCCGAAAATTTTAAATAAGGAAATATGGTTGATGTTTTTTTCTCCGGCAATTGCGGTTCTACCAAAGTTGGTTTGGGCTTATTTTTATCATCACCACCAAATAAATCTTTTAAAAAACTCATTACTGTATTTTTAAGCAGTTACGGAATGTTTTTCTAAAACACTTTTAATTACCGCCACCATTTTTTTTCCTTTTTCTTTTATCTGTTCATCACTCCATGTTAAACTAATAGCGGTTGAAACACAACGGCTCATTACAGCATCGCTTGCAGCAAAATCTTTATTGGCATGATGCATTACTTTTTGCTTCAGCTCGGGGCTTAATGCGTTGAGTGTAACAGAATTTTTAAGATGATCCCATTTGCGGATATAATGCCAGTTATTATCAAACCAGTAAAAATTACCGGCTAATATATTTTGTGCTTTTAATTCGGCTACAACCGCTTTTGTAATTTCGGCAGTAGGTAAAAACCAGCTCACAAACGAGCCACTGTCGCCAGCTTCATCGGGCACACGCCTAAAACTTATTTCGGGTACCGTGGATAGAATATTTTTTAATGCAGCATTATTTTTTTTCTGTATCGTTAAAAATTCATCCAATCTTTTTATTTGTGCTAAACCCACTGCAGCATGCAGTTCACTAATCCTGAAATTATAACCAATAAAGGGATGCAAATCGGCACCACGGTCAACACCGGTATGATCGTGGCCATGATCGCTGTAGCCATCACTGCTTATAAATATATCTTCCCGGTTAGTCATTATCACACCACCTTCGGCACATGTAATGGTTTTTACAAAATCAAAACTAAACGTACCTGCATCACCGATAGTGCCCAGCATTTTTCCTTTGTAAGTACCGCCAATGGCCTGGCAGGCATCTTCTAACAATATTAAATTATACTCTTTACATATTGCCTGCAACGCATCCATATCTGCCATGCTGCCGCACATGTGTACAGGCATTACGCATTTTGTTTTTGAGGTGATGGCAGCTTTAACGGCGGCAGGGTTTAATGTAAGTGTATCATCTACATCTACCAAAACGGGCACGGCACCTACGCTAATAATTGCTTCAAAACTGGCAACAAAAGTAAAAGAAGGGCAAATAACTTCGTCGCCATAGCCAATACCCAAAGCACTCATTGCGGTTGTTAATGCTGCTGTACCGCTACTCACCAATTGTGCATGACTACACCCGAATGTACTGCATATTTCATGCTCCAGTTCTTTTGCTTTCCAAATTCCTTTGCGTGGGCCGTCAAAACCATAGCGCATTAAAATTCCTGTTTGTAAAACATCATTTACGTGTTTGCGTTCTGCATCGCTCCAAAGTTCGAAACCGGGCATAAAAAATAATTGATAAATTAAAAAAACAAAGGTAGATAAAATAAAAAACAATGCTTTTAAGGCATTGCTAAATTTTTATCTGCGTAAACAGGAGCTGGTAAAATAATTAAAACAAGTTTATGGTTTATTTATTTTACCAAACAGTGTAATCAATTATTTTTTACCCCAGCCTGCAGGCCATTTTACAAAACTGTTTAAGCTTTTAACGGGCCAGCCATACCACCTGTACTCCTGAAACTGGGCTATATATTCCCAACTCACCCGCCAGTATTGCCAGTTTTTAAAATCGAAAAAATAAAACCACTTTGCTGCAGGTTGATAAATAAACTGCGTAACATCTGTGAAATCGTAAATATTAAATGGAGGCCCTAATCCGGCTGCAGCGCCAATACCTGTCAATCCAAATTGACTACCGCCTGTATAATAAGTCATATTATTTGTTGAAAAATAAAACAACCGATAATCGCTGGGGCTAAAACTTACCTGCCCATTGGGGAGTGCCCCGGCGCCAACAGTACTTCTATGCTGAATAAGCCATGAGTGTTGTGGTGATACCTGATTATAATTTGACCTGATAAATGCCCCGCTTGAATACGATAAATAAAACTGATCGTTAACAATAAACACCTGCCCACTTCCAAACAGTACCTTTTTTACATCCGCCGGCCAGTTTACTGCAAAACTGTCAATAGGGTTTGGTTCTTTTATTATTGCTGCACTATCTACTGTTACAAACTTTACCCGGAAATATTTTTTTTCTTTATTATCATCATGGTTTAAATCGTAGATATGGTAGGTGTTCAGATCAAATGATACACCGGGCTGATATGGCGGTGTAATTAAGTTGGGGGTATATTTATTTGTGGCGATTGGTGGATTATTACTTCCATTATCTTTTTTGCAGGAAGAAAAAAGAATGATACCAATACTAAGCAGGAGAAATATTTTTTTCATGTACATATTTTTTAATAAATGAGTCCGTAAGGACAACTGATATTTAATTATATTCCTATCATACTATATTTTAATCATTCGCTGTAATTGCAATCTTTGATTCTAGCTTTCATTACTGACCCCTGAGATGCTTTGAACCCGGGTAATAAAGTGACCCTATCGCCTGCTTGTAAAAGGAGCCGGTTGCCTGAAGATAAAGGTGCAGTTGACGTAATCTGTGAGGACGCTTTGAATCCCTGGTAACCGGATAAAGGCCCTGGAACATTTTGTGTAGCAGGGCAATTGACAGAAAAAAAATGTACCGCTGCAGTTCCGTTGAAATCAACAACAACCTTATAAGTTCCCAAGGCTGCATTGGCCGGAATCTTTTTGTTGAATGTATAATACCTTCTGGTATAATCCGTATTGCTGTTATTAGTATTTGCTTCGGCAAACCAGGCTGTACCATCCGGATTATACACAGTTACTATAAAAAATTGATTTTTAAGAAAATCCCTCATCCCTATTCCTATATAAATGGAATCCTGCAGTGAAAAAGAGGCTTTGGCGTTTTTAACTTCTGCAGTTCTGCAAAAGCCTGGGAATGGATTATTATCGTATCCGGGAACCGAAGGACGGCTGCCATGGGTCATTACCCTTACAATTGCAGGCTCCCTGTAAGGTTTTTGAGTTTGCCACCATGAAGTAGTGTTGAGGGTATTGCATGCACCGGCATATGGATCAATTACTCCGGTAAATACTCCGGTTCCGGGAGAGTTATTTACAGAAAATCTATTTACTTCAAAATGCAAATGGGGATTGCTGCTAATACCGCTGCTGCCAACGTATGCAATCACATCTCCGGCAGAAACGAATTGTCCGGTTGTTACTTGTGCACTATTCGTTCGTATATGCCCGTAAAAGCTTGTGCTGCTATCGGCATGGCGAATAGCAATATAATTCCAATTATTATTTTCACCCGTTTGGCCACAATTGTTTTCATTATTCAAATTGTCTGTTATTGCGGTTACTCTTCCCGGGGCGGCAGCAATAACCGCAACATAATTATTGTCCATCATACTCCAGGTGAAAGGCCAGAGGTCAATGTCAATTCCCAGGTGCCCGTTATATGTTCTTGTACCACAGTTCCAATCCTGAACCGTATTATTATTATCTACAAAATTATTTGTAATATAAAAATCTGCCACCTCGCTGTATGCCGGCATTGATTTAACAGGCCAGATAAATAGTGTTTGTGCTTTTGCACACCAAACGACATTAAAAAAAATTATTACTATAAAAAAAATTTTCATACTATTTTGATAATCGGTTTACTTATTTGTTTTTATTTTGTCAATTTCTTTCTTTAACTCAATTACATATAAAGTCAGCTCTTCAATCTTCTCCATCATTTTCTTTTGTGTATCGCCAAGTTGTAATCCTTTTTCTTCTATTTCTCTGGCTGAGGGAATATTGGGAAGATGTTTGTTTTCCTTAATAAAAATTTCTACTTCTTCTAAAGGGCGAAGCTTATATTTTTTATCAAATACATAATCAGCCCAGTCAGTCAGTTCCACCACTATTTCCTTGGCTTTTACAAGACCATTTACTGATAGATGGTATCCGGGCCGGGGCAAACAGTTTATACCTAACTGAGCCGTACCCGGGTAATAATTCATGGTAGCGATAAAATTGTTAGAGTTTCCCCAACCAAAAGATATTTTATCCATACCTGCTGTATAAAATTGTAGTGTTCCGGATTGTATACCTATTCCATATTCGGCTGTTGGGCTTGCCGTCCAAAGAGAAATTTTATTGCCCAAATATTGTGGAAAAGTAAGTTTGGAACCTGATAAACCAGTACCAATCTGAACATTCGCACCAAAAGGATTTAAAATTAAATCCCTGGGGGTTGGGGCGGACAGAATGCCAGTACTTCCCATACTTTGAATTTGCTTTCCGTCCATCCTTATAAACTGCCAAGGCAAATCGGATGAAGAAACTTCTAAACCGCCACCGGTAAGTCCACTGCTCAGTACAAGACTTGGTCCCTGCACATAGGCATCACCATTTACTTTAAGCTTATAATTAACAGGTGTTGATGCTGTGCCAATACCAACATTACCGCTGTTTGTATTGCTGATATTATTTCCCGTTGCAGCCCAATACCCACCAGGAACAGAAGTACTCCATTCGTTATGGGTGGAAATTATATGCCACAAATTATCTAATGCCATATATCGTAATGTGGCAGCACTATAGCTGCTTAATGTAAAATCAAGCCCGGTACCAGTATGTATCTGATTAACCGCTGCAGAACCTGCAGAAAGATGTTTTACAATCATTAAAAAAGCAGAAGAATTATAAAGCGTAATTATTCTGCCATCCACGCCTCCAGTTAAACCGCCTACTTCAAAAACTGTGCTAGGGCCGGTAATAGTATAATGGCTGAATTTTATTGTGGTGGTATTAATATCTTCATTGGCACCATTTACCAATACCATATTGCTGTTGCGTATAATTAAATCGCCATTTACATCCAGTGCAGCACCCGGGTTGGTATTGTTGATACCAACATTTTGTGCATTCAGTAAAAAAGAATTTGCAAGAATTGCAAAAACAATACTTATTCTTTTCATAAAAATTTATATTATTTATTAAAAATTATTTACAGCCAGCTGCCTGATGGCTAATCACCCACAAACTTATCTTATAGGAAATACAAGAGGAAGCGCCATTGTACCAAATGTGAAATTTGATTAGTAAAAAGAAGGGAATGGGTGCAGGATATTTTTTGTAAACAACTATACTTTGGCAAACAGTTCGAGGAACTCATCTTTTTTATTTCTGGAAAGGGCGATGGAAGTCCCATCTTCCATAATAATTTCTCCGCCTTCGCCACGTATATATTTTTCAACAAACTTTAAATTAATGATATGGCTTTTATGTACACGGAAAAAATTATCGTTGCCTTTTAATATTTCTTCCGCATCGCCTAATTTTTTCGACAGCAGTATTTTCTTTTTGTCCCGTAAAATAAAATTGCAGTAATTACTTTCCCCTTCAATCCTTACCAAATCATCGAGGTTAATAAACTGAAGCCCTTTAAGTGTGGATAATGCAATCTTATTAACTACTTTAGTTCTGTGTACTTCATATAATTCATCAACCTGTTTACGGGATATTTGTGTTTGTTTGTTTTTTACTTTTTCCACTGCGGCTATCAGTTCATCTTTGTCTATTGGTTTCAACAAATAATCCAGCGCATTCAGCTTTATGGCTTTTACAGCATACTGGTCATAAGCTGTTGTAAAAATTACAGCAAACTTTATTTCATCAAAATGTTGCAGCATATCTATACCATTTAGTACCGGCATTTCTACATCCAGAAAAATTAAATCGGGTTTGTACATATTAATTACTGTTATGCCCTCAGTGCCATTATGTGCTGTGGCTACCACTTTTATGTCTTTGCTGTATTCCTTTAATGTCCACTGAAGTGTGGTAATACAATGCTGTTCATCGTCAATAATAACTGCTTTCATTTGTTATTAATTTTTAACTTTCGTTATAAGCGTAAATAGTTACAACAACTTTAGTACCAAGGGCATTTCCTTCTGCATCTTTCATATCAAATGTTTCTACTTTGTTTTTACTGTTCAATTGTTTGATACGTTGTGCTGTAATTTGCATTCCGTATGATTTAGTGCTGGTACTATTTTTAGTCTTGAGTGCTGCTGCTTTACTCCGGCCTATACCATTATCTTTTATAATAATCAACAGTACACCGCCTTGTTTTTTTATGCTTACTTCTACTTTACCTTTTTCTTCTTTTTGTAAAAGGCCATGCCAGATAGCGTTCTCTGCATACGGTTGTATTATCATGGGCGGCACTTTCAGCAATTGCTCATCTATGCCCGTTCCGGTATGTACTGTATATTCAAATTTTTTATCAAACCGGATGCTTTCCATTAATAAATACAACCTTAGCGCTTCCAGTTCTTTTTCTAATGAAATACTTTCATTCTTAGAGTTGTCGAGTATCAATCGGATTAATCGGGAAAATTTAGTCAGGTAATCACTTGCCAAATGTGTTTTGTTTTCTACAATAAAACTATTGATGCTGTTAAGTGAATTAAAAATAAAATGAGGGTTCATCTGGCTGCGGAGGTTTTGCATTTCAAGATGAAGCATTTTATTTTCGTAATCAGATTTGAGTTTTATTTCTTTTTGAATTTGTCTTATACGGAGCCGGTAAAGGAAAATCCCCAGGCCTGCTAATGTGAGAGTTAGCATCACCTTAAATAAATTTGTTTGATACCAGTATGGTTTAATTGTAACGCTAAGCAAATCCGGATTACTGAACTGGCCTGTTAAGTTACTTTTACCTTTTACTTCAATTTTATAACTCCCGTGTTCCAGGTTGTTAAACAGCACCTGGCCATTTTCAGTTTTTATCCAATTGTCATTGCCCGGCAGTATGCGGTAAAATAAATCGTAATTGCCGGGGGCACTGTAATCAGTTACAGAAAATGAAACACTTATGCTGCGTTGTTGTGGTTGCAGGCTGATTTTTTTTTCTTTGTCAGATGCTGAAAATATATTGTTTCCATCAGTTGCAATGTCAGTTATTACAGCCTTTGCGGTTGTATTGTAAGTCCGTAGCAAATCAGGATCAAACTGTACCACAGCATCTCGGCCACCGCCATAAACTTTACCATCAGATGTAACTGCAAAACCACCTTCTGTTCTGTTTTCGGGCAGCTTCATATTATATCCAAATTTTATCATTTGCTGCTTATCCTGCATCCAGCACCAGTAACCCTGATGACAGTTGAACCAAATATTATTATACTTATCAACACACACTCTTGCTACAAGGCCGGCATCAGTATATTCAACAAATGTTTTTACAATTTTATTTTCAATAGGGTTCCAGCCCAAAAGGCCGGCGGCAGTACCTATCCATATAACCCCGTTTTTATCTTCTGCCATTCCCATCATCTGTTCGTTATTAAATTGGGCTGTATTAATTTTTGTAAACCTGTTCAGGGTTTTGTTAAAGTGATATAAACCAAAAAAAGTTGTTGCAAATAGCCGGTTGCTTTTTGTGAGCAACAAATAATTTACATTCAATACCTTTTGTGTACTGTCGGTTATTGAATAATATTTTTTAAACACATTTGTTGCCGGATTGAAGACATATACGCCATTTCTAAACGATCGTATCCACCAGGTGGTATCATTTTCTACAACAATGGTGCGTAGCTGCGATTGCATTGTATCATTACCGGGATAGATTATTTTTGTATTGTGTGATTTAGTATCCATCAGCACCAGCCCACTTTCTGCGGTAATATACATGGTATTGCCCCGTTGCCTGAAATCGAAACCATCTTTAGTATTACTGGTAGAACGATACCTGTCTTTTTCCGGCGGCAGTAATTGGGGCCAGAAGTTTTTGAGCTGCCAGGTTTTATCGTATTGAAATATACCCCCATTATACCGTTTGGTAAGCCAAAAGGCATCTTTGGTTTCTACCAGGTTATATACTTCATATCCTTTAATTATATTTTTACCCTTATAATTATTAACCATTATTGGAATTTGCCTGAAAAGCATTTGTGCAGCTGCTATCATTTTTACCCCTTCATTGGTACTCAGCCACAGGTTATTATCCCGGTCAACAAAGGCATGACTTAGCCAAATCCCATCGGGATTTTCAGCAGAACGAAATTCATCATTATAAAATCTGTACTGCAGTGTTTCTTCATCTATAAGAACAATACCCACGCCAATACTGCCGCAAATAACAATATAGTTACGTTCATTAAATTTCCAGCGGGTTATATTATAAAAGAAGTAATCCTCAAGTTTTTTATTAAACAATTGAAACGTTCCATTGCTTGTATTAAACAGGTAAATCCCTTTGTTAGTGGTGACCCAGCAACGGTTTTTTGTATCAAAAAAAATATTTTTAACAGCGGCAATACCCGGGGTGGTAAAGCCATCAATTATTTTTTTATTTACAATATTAATACGATACAGACGGTTGTAATTAGCAGCCCAGTAATTTTCAAAGTTATCCTTTACTATGCCACCGTAAAATGAACGTTGTTTCCCTAAATAATTTACCGGTTCTGCAGTAATATCTATTTTTTTTAGCTGGTTATCAGGCTGCCACTCATATAGCCCATTTTCACTGGTAATAAGCGTATTATTTTTTTCAAAAAAAAACTCCGGTTGAAATATTTTCTTCGCATTAATAAACTTCCCGGTACTTATGTTGAATTTACTTACAAAAGTAAAGCCGTTAATCCATAGTGTTTTGGATGAATCTGCGAAGGCAAGGACATAATTTTCCGGCAAACCATTACTGTCAGCAGGTGTTGAAAATATTTTTTTTATACGTAGGCCATCATAGCGGTTCAGCCCGTTTTGGGTACCAATCCAAATAATGCCATCATCATCCTGCGTAATATTATTTACCAGGTTACTGGATAAACCATCTTTTTCCGTAATACTATGAAAATACAAGTTGGGGAATGGCTGAGCCAAAACACATACTGGCAATGCAAAGATTAACGATGTGTATAACCATTTTTTCAACACCTGAAAATTTTATACAGAAAGTTACAATTTTGCAGCTACATTGAATAAATCAGTTAGTTAACTGCGGGTTTGACTGTTTAAATGAAAGACTGATTTTTTTAAAGTTTGCCGTTGAGGATATCCGGCGTTTTTACCGGCACCGCAAAATAATTTATCCGCAAACTGTCGCTCCAGCCATTGGGGTTTTTATCAAAACTTTTACTGCTGAAAAATATCATGCCCTGAATGTTGGGGGTATTGCGTAAGGCTTCTATTTGCCGGGGAAGCTGGGTTGCATCTTTCCAGTAAACATTACTGCCGGCTTTATAAATGCCGAGGCCTATGTAACAATTTTTGCCATAAGTATGTGTACTCCACCAATCGAGTATAGTTTTATAAGGCGCATTCTTTTGCTCAAACTCCCAGTAAATTTGCGGGGCTACATAATCTATCCAATCGTTTTTAAGCCACAATAAAATATCGGCATACAAATCATCATAGTTGGTTTGGCCGGCCCTTGTATTACTGCCGTTTACGGGATCTTTATCAATGTTGCGCCATACACCAAAAGGCGAAATACCAAACTGGCATTTTATATTTTCTTTTTTTATTACCCTGTGTAACATTACTATTATAGAATCAACATTGCTTCTTCTCCAGTCATCTTTACCAAGCCCGTTGCCGTACAATTTATACTTTTCGTTATCAGGAAATTCCTGCCCTGTAATACGGTAAGGATAAAAGTAATCATCAAAATGTATAGCATCCACATCATAACGGCTAACTACATCTTTTACAATATTGGCTACATATTGCTGTACCTGTTTATTACCGGGATCAAAATATTTTTTATCGCCGTAAGTTAAAAACCAATCGGGATGTAAACGTGTAATATGTGTAGCAGCAATAGACGAAGTATTAATATTAAACTCGGCCCTGTAAGGATTCATCCATGCATGAAACTCCATACCTCGTTTATGCGTTTCGGTAAGCATAAATGCTAAGGGATCGTAATAGGGTACTGGCGGCTGGCCCTGTTTGCCGGTTAACCATTCACTCCAGGGTTCGTACTGCGAAGGATAAAATGCATCGGTAGCCGGACGTATTTGCACCACCATCGCATTCATGCCGTTGGCTTTATGCCCATCTAATATTTTTATAAATTCTACTTTTTGAGCATCGGAATTTAAGTTTTTGTTTGATGGCCAGTCTATATTATCAACCGAAGCAATCCATACGCCTCTAAACTCGGGTTTGTTTTGTGCCGATGAAGTAATATGCAAAACGCAATTGGCGAAAAGCAATAATAAAAATGAAAATCTTTTTCATGAATAATAATTATTTTGGTTCACGGATTTTATCTAATAATTTATTTAATGTTTTGGCATCGGGTTCCGATAAATTATGGAGTACAGCATCCATTTCATTTTGGCTTTCATCTAATTTAGCCAGTAGCTTTTTTCCTTTATCGGTAATAGAAACATCCACTAAACGTTTATCGCTTTTGCAAACAACTTTTTTTGCTAATTCTTTTATGATAAGCCTGTCCACAATGCGGCTGGTGTCGCTCATTTTATCGAGCATGCGCTGGCGTATTTGTAAAGTAGAAAGCGGCTGGCCTGCACCACGTAAAATACGCAGTATATTAAACTGCTGCGATGTAAGGCCGTGTTTTTCAAACAGGTCTTTCATCTGCTCATTCATCCAGTTAAAAGTATAAATGAGATTAATGCTTGCCTTCTGGTATTCGTTACGGAATTTTGATTGGTTGATATCTTCTTCTATACCCATAATAAAAAATTATTCTTTTAGTGTTGCTTGGGAGGTAGCCGGTGTTGCAGCGGCAAATTCGTTAAGGTAAATTTTTATTAAAATAATAAAATAACTAACTAATAAAGGCCCAAAAATTAAACCCATAAAACCAAACAATTTTAAACCAACTATTACTCCCAGTACAGTTATCATGGGATGCACATTACCCATCTTTTTTAATAAGCCAAGCCTTGTTATATAATCAACATTACCGGTTACTACAATACTGTAAATAGTTAAACCGGTAGCAGTGTAATTATTGCCGGTGGAGTACAGGTAAATTACCAGCGGCACCCAAATTATCATAGTGCCTACCAAAGGGAAAAAAGCAAATACACCTGTTACAAACCCCCACATGCCCCAATCTTTTACGCCAAAAATTAAATAACCAATGGTAGCAAATATACCCTGCACAATACAAATGATGGGTATGCCAATGGCATTGGCCCTTATCATTACTATGGTTTCGCTGGCCAGTTTATCTACATTCTCTTCTTTTAAAGGGATTATTTTACCAAGATACTTTTCAATTGCCCTGCCATTTACCAAAAGATAATAATACAAAAAGAAAAGCATTATTAAATTGGTTAACACATTAGCTGTGGTGTTAAGTAATTTAGGAATTGCAGCAGAAATTTTTGCTGCCACCGACTTGGTGTTTTCATCTGTAAATATTTTCATGCCAGTGAAGGCTTCAATTTTATCCGAAAAAATTTGTATGCCCACCATTACTTCGTGCTGGTTATTTACAAGCGAATTTATTTTAGGCGATACCATCTTTATTGAAAAATAAACAGGGATGGAAATTATTATAATAGAACCCAAAATAAAAAGCAGCGCCGTAAGTCCTTTTTTCCATCTTTTTTGCAAAATTAGTTTATAATACAAATTACGGGTAAGTATGTGCAAAGTAACAGCGCCCAATAAGCCGGGTAAAAAAGCATACAACTGCGTTAAAAGTGCAATAAGCAGAAATGCAATTATAATAAGCAGTATAATTTGTCTCAGCCGGTTATTAAATACATCAGGCATAAATAAAGTTGATTAAAAATTAAATAAGTAAGTTACTGTTAATCTTTCCATACCGAAGCTCCCTCGCTGCAGTTAGCACAAATATCAATATTCTTACGGCTGCTCATTAACTCTTTTCTAAATTGTTTATAATTATCGTTGTGCCAAATTTGTTTAAACGACTGATTTTTTAAATTGCCCAGTTGATGCATGGCATCTTTATCAAAGCAGCAGGGCACCACCAAACCATCCCATGTAATTACGTTGGCATGCTGCAATTTCCAGCAGCGGTTGGCTAATTTATTTTTTGCTGTGTAGGTGCCATCAGCATTTTTTTTATAACGGCTGAATTTATCTGTATCAGGAATTAAATTATTAGGGTCGGTTTCGTAATCGTACACCTGTGCAGTTTTAAAACGTACTTCATCTACACCCACTTCTTTGGCCAATCTTTTTATATCTTCTATTTGATGTTCGTTTGGTTTTACCACTAAAAACTGAAAAAATACAAAGGGTGTTTTACAGTTGAGTTCTTTTTTCCACTTTACAATATTTTTTGCGCCCTCAATTACTTTGTCAATATTGCCGCCTACACGGTATTGTTTGTAAACATCCTGTGTGGTGCCATCGATAGAAATTATTAAACGGTCTAACCCGCTTTCTACTGTTCGCTTTGCATTATCATCATTTAAATAATGTGCATTGGTGCTTGTGGCGGTGTAAATACCTTTTGATGATGCATATTTTACCATCTCTAAAAAATCGGGGTTTAAATATGGCTCGCCCTGAAAATAAAAAATGAGGTACAATAATTCTTTATAAATATCATCAATAGTATCTCTGAAAAAATCTTTTTGAAGCATGCCTGTTGGCCTTGTAAACTGGCGTAAGCCGCTGGGGCATTCGGGGCAGCGCAGGTTGCAACTTGTTGTAGGTTCAAAAGAAACAGAAACCGGGTAGCCCCATTGCACAGGTTTGTTTAACAAACGGCTAATATAAAAACTGCTGAGTACTTTAATGCCGTTAAAAAAACGGCGTGGGGTAAGTTTGCTTAATAAATTGGTGCTATCGTTCCAGTTAAACTGAGGCATAGGGCAAAGGTAAGATGAATGGGAGTTATTTAATACTTGCATGGCATTGCACTTTTAATATCCTGTTTTTTTAACAACGCCAAAATACCTATCGCTTATAGCAAAAAGTATTGTAAACAAAAACCGGCACAATTGCACCGGTTCACAAGATATCATTTCAATTGATAATTGTATCAATAATTCAATGAGGTTGGTTCTTCCATTTCTTCTGCAGTATTTTTTTCTGTATTATCACCCTTAACTTTAACTGGCTTAAAGCTTAAAGTATTGTTAGCAAACTTTTCGTAATTATTAAAGATAACATTCAGTGCAATAAAATTCATTACATAACTCCTGGTTTCGGCAGGCAAATATTTTTTTACATCCCAAAAATCAGGATTGGCTTTACCGGTTTTTTTCATGGCCTGCCACACATTGCCCACACCACAATTGTAACTGGCTGCTACTAACAAATAATCATTATCTAAATTGCGGCAACGGTCTTTTAAATAGCGGGCTGCAGTATAAGTAGACTTATTAAAATTTTTTCTGTCGTCTCTTAAAATAACTTTTCTTACTTTTTTATTTCCTTTTTTTGCAAGTGATTTTGCTAATTTTAATTCCCGCTTTTTTTCGGCAGCACTTATATACGGCGCATATTTTAAACCATATTCTCTGGCCACTTCATCCATAATTTGCCAGTAACCAACTGCACCTGCTTTAGATACTGCATTGCCGTTAAATGCACTTTCAAGCGCAAGTAAAATTTTAAACTCGTGCGGTAAACTGTGCTTGGTTAAAATTGCAGTAACTTTTGGAAAAAACTTTTTGCCTTTGTTGTAAGTGCGTATTAAATAAGCCCTTCTGCTGGCAGAAAATTTTTCAATGTAACCCAAAGATTGTTCTTCGTTGCCGCACAGCAAATCGGGGTAAACAACATTTGCAGCTTTTACATCGGTATTGCTGCCTTCTTTTTTATCAAGCTTTGCCAGCAGTATTTTTTTTGTACTGTCTTTATGTACCTGTGCCATTGCCGGTATACAGGCAAAACAAAAAAAGCAAAAGCTTAAAGCTGCTGAAAAAATGCTGGGTACGGAATGATTTCTTTTAGTCATATTTGAAATAATTACGGTTGGGTTACGTTAATAAAAACGGGAATACTTAAAACGGATGAGCAAACCCTTTATTGCCCGTTCACAAAACTTTAAGAAACTTTCTAAATCTTTTATTTATAGCTGTTTAACTACATTTTTATGCGTTTATTTTCGATATTTTTTTGTTGTATAATTTTTAAAGCAACAGCACAACCGCCAGCCAATTATTGTAAACAGATTAAATGAAATTGCATTGGCAGAACAATTGCGGCATGCAAGATTATCTCCCAACGGTACCACAACTACAAATGATATTTTAACCGCTGCATCAAATTTTGATGCTAAATATTACCGTTGCGAATGGGAGGTTGACCCTGCGGTAAGATATATCAAAGGAAAAGTTACCGTGTATTATACCATTAGTGCAACAGGTAATTCTATAAGTTTAGATTTAATGAGCCCGCTGGTGGTTGACAGTGTTACACAACGCAATACTATTCTTTCAAAAAATCATGCTAATAATATTTTACAAATAGATTTTACGGCAGCAGTAAATGCAGGCACTTTCGATTCTGTAAGTATTTATTACCAGGGTGTGCCACCCACCACCGGCTTTGGTTCTTTTATACAAAGCACACATACAGGCACGCCGGTAATGTGGAGCCTTAGCGAACCTTATGGGAGCAGAGATTGGTGGCCATGCAAAAATGGACTGGATGATAAAGCAGATTCTGTTGATATAATTGTTACCACACCATCGCAATACAAAGCAGCAAGTAATGGATTACTGCAAAGCGAAACTTTAATTGCAGGCGGCACAAAAAAAACAGCGCACTGGAAACACCGTTATCCTATCGCTTCTTACTTAATGTGTTTTGCAGTTACCAATTATGTAGTGTTTAATAACCAAGTACAGTTAGGTAATGTATTGTTGCCCATGCAAACCTATTGCTACCCCGAAAGCCTTACATCTTTTCAAAACGGTACACAAAATGTATTGGATGCCATGCAGTTGTTTCACAATTTATTTGGCGATTATCCTTTTATAAAAGAAAAGTATGGTCACGTACAATTTGGATGGGGTGGCGGTATGGAACATCAAACGGCAACTTTTATTGTTTCTGTTAACGAAGGATTGATTGCTCATGAATTGGCACACCAGTGGTTTGGAGATAAAATTACCTGCGGAAGCTGGGAAGATATTTGGTTGAACGAAGGTTTTGCAACACACATTGCCAGTATTTACAACGAAAAAAAATATCCAGCCAGCATAATTACAAACAGAAGATCTTTAGTTAATAATATCACATCGCAACCCGGTGGTTCGGTTTGGGTAGATGATACTGCCAGTGTGGGAAGAATTTTTGACGGACGTTTAAGTTACAACAAAGGCTCTTATCTAATTTATATGCTGCGGTGGAAGCTTGGAGATTCAACTTTTTTTCGTGCTGTAAGAAATTATCAAAAAGACCCTAAAGTAATGTATGGTTTTGCAAGAACAGCCGATTTAAAAAAACATTTGGAACAGGAAAGTAAACAGGACCTTACCGAATTTTTTAAAGACTGGTTTACCGGCCAGGGTTATCCCACTTATAATGTAGAGTGGGCGCCTGTTGGCAGCAGTTATGTAAAAATAAAAATGAATCAAACAACCTCACATACATCTGTAAGTTTTTTTGAAATGCCTGTAGCATTAAAATTTAAAAATGCTACGCAGGAAAAAACAATTGTGGTAGATAATAAAACCAATGGAGAAATATTCATGAGTAACTTAGGGTTTGCTGCCGATACCGTTTTAATAGATCCGGAATACTGGTTATTATCCAGAAATAATACCACAAAAAAGATAGCCGATAATACCGGTACACAAAATGAAGTTCAAATATTTCCTAACCCGATAAAAAATCAATTTTATATTTATTTAAGAAATTTCACTTCCTCAACCGCAGCTGTTAATTTGTTTAATGCCATTGGCCAATTGATTTATACCAAAAATATAAATCTGGTAAACGGATCAGAATATCTTGATATTCTGTCGCAGCATTTGCCAGCGGGTGAATATAATTTGCAGATAATAAGCGGTAACAATTTTAAGTATTTAAAAAAATTGATAAAGTAAGATTGAATAATTAAACAAGAAATTTTTCTGGAAAAATATAATTTGTGTTAATCTCTTCCATCTGATGCAAAACAATTTTCTTAATTGATAAACATTACTGTACTTTGCCGCAATTAATAAAACGTGGCAAAAAAAAAGACAACTGCTTTTAAAGTTATAACCGTATCAATTATTTATCTGGCTGCTGCAGCGTTAGCAATATATTTAATTACTTATTTTCTTAATAAACCAAAGTTTGTTCGCTATGCGGCTTTTGGTATTCCCATTCCTGTTAATTATCAAATTCATGGTATTGATGTAAGCCGTTACCAGGCAGCTATTGACTGGGATGAAGTGAAGGCAATGCAGGATAAAAACATTAAAATTGGTTTTGCTTTTATGAAGGCTACCGAAGGTTTGGGCAATGTAGATGGAACATTTAGAAGAAACTGGTTTAAAGCAGGAGAAGCAAAAATTACCCGTGGTGCTTATCATTTTTTTATTGCAAGCAAAAGCGGTAAAGCCCAGGCCGAAAATTTTATTCAAACTGTTACGCTCAAAAAAGGCGATATGCCTCCAGTGCTGGATATTGAACAAACTTACGGTGCATCAGTAACAGATATTCAGCAACGCACAAAAGATTGGTTGCTGATGATAGAAAAACAATACAAAGTAAAACCCATCATTTATACCAATGTAGATTTTTACCAAAATTTTTTAGCCGGTAAGTTTGATGATTACCCCATTTGGGTAGCGCATTATTTAGTAAAAGATAAACCACGTATAAAACGGGAATGGCTTTTTTGGCAGCACAACGAAACGGGCAGGGTAAACGGTATTGATGCTTATGTAGATTTTAATGTGTTTAACGGCGACAGTACCGATTTTAAAAAGCTGCTGATAAAATAACTTTACTGCTGTGTATTGTATTACTTTTATACAACCTTATTTCCCCCTTTAGGGGATAGGGGCTTCTTTATGGGAATGGAAGATGATACAAGAGATTTCTTAGTGCGGATACTTAATACCATTGCCATTGTATTAATATGGATGATGGCCAATGTTTTTTTTGGCTTTTATAAAGACTATGCTTTTTTTGAAAACCACCCCAACTGGACAAACTATCTTTTTTATTTTTTATCAGCTGTTAGTTTAACAGCACTGGTGATTTATTTACGGCGCAAATGGCGGCTATAACTTTAGTTATGTAAAATACCCTGTTACCCTTATGCCTTCGCTAAAAATATTGTATTACTTTTAAGCATTAAACCCACCAGCATGCTGCTTAAAAATTTTTGCAAATACACTTTACTTACAGGTGCAGTAATAATTGAAGGAATTAAATGGGGTATAAGGCCTTATTTTAATTTTAACCAGCCCACAACATTTTTGCTGGGTATTGCGCCAAATTTGCTCGGCTCTTTTTTATTACCGTTTGGCTGTTACTGGTTGTTAAGTAAATATATTAATCTTCATGCAGATAAACAGTTAAAATGGTTTTGTGCAGTATGTTTTTGTTTGCTGGTGATAAACGAAACGCTGCAACTGATTCCTGTTTTTGGCCGCACATTCGATTACAGTGATATAGCCGCATCATTACTGGGCCTTACTGCATCCTATTTTTTATGCAGTAAATATTTATTTGTAAAACTGGCAAAATATCCGTGAGCTGGTTAATTGGTTGATTTGTTGATCAGTTGATTAAATTTATAAATTACGCTACTAATTAACCAATAAACTAATCAACCAGTAAACCAATCAACTGCTATGATCAACCACAATCACCCATTTGTTTTTTATCTTTTTAAATAATAAAGTAAAATGGCCACCCACATCGCCAATGCTACGGGTTAAATGCCATTTTCCCACCACAAAAAAATACAGTACCGATAATCTTTTTACTTCTACAATATTAAAATCTAATTTACCCATTGCGGCAGTATCAGGATAATTTTTTTTGTAATTCTCCAACGTTTTTTGCCAGCCATAAGTAACACCACTTTTACCAATAAATTTTAACGAATCGCTTTGCCAGTAAGTAAGCATAAACCGGTCAACATCGCCGGCATTCCATGCAGCCAGCTGTTCGTTCATCGAGTTTCGTATTTGCAATTCATCTTTTGTTTGTGCAGCAGCAGTTTTATTAACTGCGATAAGTAACAGGAGTAAATAAATTATCTTTTTCATTTTTAAAATTTGATAATACAATTTAATGCAATCATTTTCTAAAATGCAAAATAAGATGGCGAAAATAAAACTTGGAAGAAATAAAACTGATGTTGCGTTTTTTCTCCCCTTCAGGGGCTGGGGGCTCTTAATGCTTATGATGTGGCGAAGCACATTTGCTTTTTTGGCAAAGTCTGTAATTTTTATAATGCGCTGTAATAATAAGCAGCACGGCAATGGCTAAAAACAAATATTCAAACCGAATAAAAAACTGTTTTAACACCAGAAAAATAAAACCCACTGCAAAAATTAATACCGGCATAAAAGAACGGTGGTGCGTTATATAACCATGATACAATGAATAAACACCTACTATAAAAGCCAGCGCAATCATTCCCCACTCAAAAAAAGAATTATGAATAATGTTGATGCCAAATATGGGCAAAGTGGTAACTATTACCGGCAGCAATGCACAATGTATGGCGCAGGCTACGGAAGTACCAATACCTAAAGCGTCCCAGTTTAATTTTATATTCATTTTTTGTGGCAGAGCAAAGATAGTATATTTGCAATAAGGTTGCAAGTTTTAAAATGAGGAAAAACAACATTTTTTACCCAATTGCATCCGATGTAAATTTGCAAAAATATTTTTATGAGTAAGAAGTTGCTGTTTTATGTGGTTTTTTTTTCGTTGTTGCTGGGGGCTTTTTATTTAATAGTTTTCAGAGGTTACGATTTTTCAAAATCTAATCTTTTGGTAAGAAATGCTGACGTAGAGGATTTTTCTTTTGTTAATCAAAACGGAAAAACAATTACGCAACGTGATGTAGAAGGCAAAGTATATGTGGCAGAATATTTTTTTACCACCTGCAAAGGTATTTGCCCCATAATGAATGCCAACATGCGGAGGGTGTATGATGCTTTTAAAGACGAACCCAATTTTATGATTTTGTCGCATACCTGCATGCCTGAAACAGACTCGGTGCCATTGTTAAAAGCTTACGAAGCAAAAATGATTGATGGTAAACTTTTAAAAAATGATGACGGTTCTTATAAAATTGCATACGACACATCTGCTAAACCACTAAACCCTCAACCTCTAAACACCAACTGGAACTTTGTTACCGGCAGCAAAGCATCATTGTATAAAATGGCCAGGCAGGATTATGGTATTGATAATGGCAAACCCGACAGTACGCAATTAATAAAAGATCAATTTATACACACCCAGTTTTTTGCTTTGGTAGATAAACAAAGAAGAGTGAGAGGAATGGTATATGATGGATTAAATAATGAAGAGATTGATAATTTAATAAATGATATTAAAGGATTGCTGAAAGAAAAAGTTACCAGCAAAAGATTTATGAATGGATTTAGCAGCGACCCGAATTAATTTGGGGAATTGTGAATAGTGAATGGTCAATATAAAATTCTTGCAAGTAGCATCCTCACGAATGACGATTCACCACTCACGACCGAAGCCTCGCTAACTTTATTTAACTTTACAACTCAATGAACAACCTTCTCGATATATTAAAAAAGAACCAGCTCAGCGTAACCGACGGACGTAAAAAAATATTAGAATTATTTTTAAACAGCCCCGGTGCACTGGCACATGCCGATATTGAAAAAAGTACCGGCGAAATTTTTGACAGGGTAACCGTTTACAGAACGCTGCAAACTTTTGTTGATAAAGGCATTATCCATAATATACCCACTACAGATAATTCAATTTTATATGCACTGTGTAAACAGGATTGTGAAGCCGGCCACCACCACGATAACCACGTACATTTTATTTGCGATGTTTGTTTTAAAACCACCTGCCTCGATGATGTAACTGTGCCCGAAGTAAAATTGCCCAAAGGCTTTAAACCCAAACATGCCCAAATGGTAGTGGGTGGGGTTTGCGATGATTGTAAATAATTTTTTAAGGCATAGTTTTCAAATTTTATTTTTAATCTTTTTAAAACAGGGGAAAATCTGTTTACAATTGGAGCGGTGTTTTTTACCCATACAACTGCTAATGGCTTTAACTTAGCCAAAATAATTACTGCTATTCTAAAAAAAAATCCCCAACCCGGTTTAACCGCAAATGAAGAACCTTAATATCTTTTCAGCAAAAAAAATTATTACTGCAATGTTGTTTAAAAAAATATTTTTAGTGTGCTTTTTATTAGGAGGCACTGCTTTATATGCTCAAAAAATAAAAAACCAGGCAACTTTTAGAACATTAAAAACTGCTACTTCTTTACTGGAAGCACAGCAGTTTGAAGCTGCTGAAGAATTTTTTAAAAAAGGGTTGGAAAAAGCTATACAATTTGAAGATGTTTATTGCATGGCATTTGCAAATGAGGGCCTTGGTAATTTTTATACCAAAACTGAGCAACCGGAACTGGCTGTAAAATCTTACAAAAAAGCTATTGCATTATACCGCAGCCAAAATTTAAATATAATTGCCAACGTAGTGGAAAGCCTTTTAAAAAGTGTGCAGGGCATTGGTGATTTATACGCAGGTATTGAAGTAGGGGCAAAAGGAATTAAACTTAGTATAATTGATGTTACACTTAACAAAGACAGGCAGTACGATTATGTTTTAAAATTAGATACTTCCATAAATACTGATGCTGCATCTCTGTCTTATCAAAGCGAAAAAGAAAGCAGGGATGCTATTGCAAAGCTGATGGATATTGTAGTGAAACGTTTTAAAGTGGTAAGTAAAAGAACTTATATTGTAATAAGCAGCGGATTAAAACAGGAGCTGGACAGGTATGAAAAAGTAGATTATTTTGCAAACACCATACGCCCTAAAGAAATTGACACTGCCATTCATATTATGTATGTAACACCCGAGCAGGAAGCTGAATTAAGTTTTATTGGCATTGTACCGCAAAAAAACCGTTACAATAATAATCAGTTAGATATTGGAAGTGGTAATACCAAAGGCGGTTATTTTTCCAGGGAAAAAAAGTTTGTTCCGGTTAATTTTTCGTTAGGCACAAAATCTTTTCAGCGCCTGGTAGATGCAAAAGTGCAGGGCAACCTTGATGTGTTTTTAAAAACTGCAGAACAAATTATTAAAGACAGTTTAATAAAAGTAATGATTGATGAATTGGTGGCAAAGCCCGATTTTAAAGCAAGGGATGCAGTGTATTTGTCAGGAGGAATTGTATGGTCAATAGCTTCGCTTATGTATCCGCAAAGCGCCTTTAATAATTATACTGAACTCAGCAGCAGTGATATTACAGCATTTCGCCAAAAAGTTTTTTCCGATTATGATAAACTTACGCATCCCGATATTACTGTTATACAAAATGCAGAAGATGCAAAAGCAACCCAAAAAAATATAACCAGGGTAATAAATACTTACGACCAAAAAGCACTGCTGGCAGGTACTGTTTGGTTAGATGAATTGGTAAAACAAATCAATACCATCAACCCCGGTAAAAAATTTATCTTTCCAAAATATGCTTATGTGGGCTGGATAAGCGGATATATAATTAAGAAGGTAAACCAGCAATTTTTAGGTTTGGTGAAGTGAGGAGGAAAGCAATTTTATTCATTCTTCTCCAAACCACTGTTAAACACTCCTTTATATTAAGTGCTGAATAATAAAACATTTCCATTTAACTAAGAAAAAAAGTAAATTTGGTTATCAAATTAGTAATCTATGTACGGGGAAGCAAAAAAATTACACCTGATAGAAGAGATTCTTAAAATTGAGAATGACTCAGTTTTAGATGAAGTGGAAACTGTTATCAGAAAAAATAAATTACATGCAGTAAATGGTAAAAGCTTTAAAGATTTTGCTGGGATATGGACAGCTGCAGAAGCCGATGAAATGAAACGTATTATTGAAGAAAGCTGCGAACAAATCAACCCCGATGACTGGAAATAAATTATTGATAGATACAAATATTGTAATAGAATTATTTAAAGGCGATATGCAGATAGCTGCTGTTTTAGAAGCACAGGAAAAAGTTTATATACCTGCAGTTGTTTTAGGAGAGTTATATTTAGGTGCTTACCGTTCTAATAATTTACAAAAAAAACTTCTGGAAATTAAAATTTTTTTACCCAAGTGTATTATTTTAAATGTAGATAATACCACTGCAGAAAATTATGGTATAATTAAAACCGGGTTGCTTAATAAAGGGAAACCAATACCGGAGAACGATATATGGATAGGCGCAACAGCCATACATTACCAACTGCCACTTTATACTAACGATGCTCATTTTAAAGAAGTGGAAGGATTAGAATTGGTTTGATTTACTTATTATGTAGTAAGGAAAAATTTTATTTTCCCATCTCTTCCTTCACAAACTCCATCAACACCTTTATTTTCTCCGGGCTAAAATCAAATTTTAATCCTGCGGTTTCAAATAATTGAGGTAAAGTTTTTGTGCCGCCTAATGCAAGTGCATTGCAGTATTTGTCCATTGCCAGTTGCCTGTTTTCTTTAAACTGCATCCACATACCAATAGCGCCTAATTGTGCAATACCATATTCAATATAATAAAACGGCACTTCAAATAAATGCAACTGCCGCTGCCAGGCATTGCTGCGGTAACTTTCTAATCCGCTGTAATCAATTACATCATCAGCAAACTCATTTAAAATTTCGTTCCACTTTGCAGTACGCTGTTCGTTGGTATGAGTTGGGTTTTCATAAATCCAGTGCTGAAATTTATCAATGGTGGCAATCCATGGAAAAATAGTTATCACCCTTTCTAACTGATGTTCTTTTGCTCTTTGCAAATCGGCATCATTATTAAAAAAAGTTTCCCATTCATCCATGCTAAATAATTCCATGGCCATGCTGGCTACTTCTGCAATTTCCATTGGGTATTCCTTAAAGCCACTAAGCTCTAAAGGATGTGCTAAAAAAGAATGTACCGCATGGCCGCCTTCGTGTACCATGGTGGTAACATCATGCATTTGCCCGGCAGCATTCATAAAAATAAATGGGGCACCGCTTTCAGCTAACGGGCAATTGTAGCCGCCGGGTGCTTTGCCTTTCCTGCTTTCCAGGTCAAGATGTTTTAATTCGTTCATCTTTTTAAGGCAGTCGCCAAAAAACGGACGCAGTTTTGTAAAGCATTCAATAGACTTAGCTACTAATTCTTCGCTGGTTTTAAAAGGGCGCAAAGGCTCGGTGCCTGCAGGTTCTGCATCAGTATCCCATGGCCGCAAAGTATCCAATCCTAATTTTTCTTTTTTCTTTTGATAAATAATATTTACCAAAGGCATTACATGCAGTTTTACCGCTTCATGAAATTGAAAACAATCTGCTGCGGTATAATCAAAACGGCCCAGCTCTTTAAAACGGTAATCCCTGTAATTTTTAAAACCGGCATTAATAGCTTCTTTATTTCTTTTTTCAATAAGTTGATTGTATAAATCACTTAATGCTGCAGTATCCTGCAGCCGCCTGTCCTGCATTTTTCTGTACACTTCTTCTCTTTTATTTCTATCAGCATTTTCTAAAAATTTAGCCGCCTGTTGCAAAGTATATTCCTGTCCATCAACTGTTACCATCATTTGCCCGGTGATAACGCCGTACTGCTGCTGCAATACAGCCAGCTCTGCCTGTAATGAAATATTTTCTTCCCTGAATAATTCTATACTTTTTTTTACGCTGCGGAGATAAGTAAAATATTTTGCAGCGTCCAACTCACTGGTCAAAGGATGTGCAACTAATTTTTTATTGAGTGCATCAGCATAAGGTTGAATTTTTGGCTGAATTTCCATAAAGAAAAAATTAAAAGCTTCTTCCAAACTTTTATTTTCTGTATCACAGGTCATGCGTATCTGCCGCCAGCAGGCATCTTCATTAACCATGGCTTCCAGTTCGCTCTGGTCTTTCAGCCATTGCTCTAAACTTACTTTGGTATCAATATTTCTTTCTAATAAATTTTTAAAGAATGGTTCCAGGCTGTTCCAATCCGTTAGTATAAAATTTTCAGGAACAAAATGGCGGGGCAATTTTTTTATATCGGCGGTGTACATAGGTTAATGGTCAATTGTGAATGGTGAATAGAAGATTGTAAAACCTTAAAAATCCTGCTACAGTTATAAAGCCATAGCAGGATATTTTATTTAATTCGTGTAATTCGTGGATTTAATCCGTGTAACCCTGCTACGCCATCTTCCTCGGCGAATTTATTTTTTTTGCAGGCGCATTATTTTTTACAGATGCAGTTTTTTGTTCTGTTGGCTTTGCTTTGGCAACACTTGCTTCGGCACCTTCCTGTGGTACTTCGCTTAACTTTATTTCTACATTGTTTTTTACCAAAACCTCAAACCACTTTATCATCTTTTTAGTGTCGCTGGCATACACCCTGCTAAAATCCATATCAGGGTATACTTTTCCAAAATACGCTTTTACTGCTTTGGCATCATTAGCATCAGGTAATTTTTCGGTACTGGCTTTCATAGCTAAAAACACATCCGACAAATTCACATTATCTTTTACTGTAAATACTTCAATGCTTTCTAAATGCGAAAAACTATGTATGCGGCTGCTTACAAATTGTGTAGTGTTATCTTCTAAAGAACGCACCACTGCACCATCTGCCTTTGATGACAACAATTCAAACAATCCACTTTTGCCGGTAACAGAAGCTAATTTATTATACTCCATACTCATAAAATTTTAGGGCTGCAAGTTAATTGTAAAAAAGCAAATTAACCAATGTATATTAAAAGGGTATTTTGTTAAAAAATAAATATAAAAGGGCAAATTACCATCATTACGACAGTTTTTTTCGGCTGCAGCGTCTAAAGTAATATGCCGTTAAAATTTACAAGTAAACAAGTATTGGTTTTTTTAGTTTCAGGATTAATTTCTCTGGCAGCTAACAGCCAAAATATAACCCTTAAAGGAAAGCTAACCGATAAGGATGATAAATCTCCCATAGCAGGAGCAACTATAGCACTAATTATGCAAAGCGACAGTACACAAAAAACGTTGAAGGTTACTGACAGCAAAGGCAATTTTCAGTTTGGCAATTTATTACCCCAGGCTTATGTAGTACAAATAAGTTTTACCGGCTACGAAAAAATTGAACAAAAAATAACTTTACAGGCCAGTAATAAAGATGCTATTCCTTTTACTATTGCAAAAATTGCTACTGATTTAACCGGAGTAACGGTAGTAGCTAAAACACCGCCGGTAAAACAAAAAGGCGATACTACCGAATTTAGTGCCAGTCAGTTTAAAGTAAACCCCGATGCTACTGCTGAGGATTTGATAAAAAAATTACCCGGTATTACTGTAGCAAAAGATGGAACAGTAACCACCATGGGAGAATCGGTAAGAAAAGTTACAGTAGATGGAAGAGATTTTTTTGGCGATGATGCAACGGCAGCATTAAAAAATTTACCTGCCGAAGTAATTGATAAAATTCAGGTATTTGACAGGCTGAGCGACCAGGCACAGCTTACGGGTTTTGATGATGGCAACTCTGTAAAAACAGTAAATATTGTAACCAAATCGGGTATTAAAAATGGCCAGTTTGGAAGGATTTATGCTGGTGCCGGAACCGACAGCCGTTACACTGCTGGCGGCAATGTTAGTTTTTTTAATGGCAACAGGCGGCTGTCGTTTGTAGGCAACTTCAATAACATTAATATGCAAAATTTTAGCAGCCAGGATTTGTTAGGCGTTACCAGCAGCGGTGGTGGCGGTGGAAGAGGTGGCGGCGGACGTGGTGGTGGCGGCAATTTTGGCGGTGCCGATAACTTTAATGTTGGCCAGTCGAACGGTATTAGTAAAACTAATGCAGCAGGTATAAACTTTAGTAATGTGTATGGAAAAAAATTAACTTTAACGGGTAGTTATTTTTTTAATAACAGTACTAATACCAATGAAAGCTTAACCAATACACAAAATTTTTTCGATCCTAAAAATTTGTTTGGTGTGCAAAAAAGCACTTCATCAACCAATAATACCAATCACAGAATTAATTTACGGATGGAATATAAAATAGATTCTGCCAATTCATTATTTATTATTCCAAGCATCAGCTTTCAAAATAATAAATCGGTATCTTTTTCTTCTTCACAAAATTTTTATGCCGAGAATGATTCTACCGGGGTATCATTAACAAATAACAATTCAAACAGGGATGGTTATAATATCAGGAACAACATAATGTTTCGCCACTCATTTCCAAAAAGGGGGCGTACCATTTCATTTGGCTTTAATACCGGATGGAGTAAAAATGATGGAGAAACCGTAACTGATATCGATAATAAATATTACGATACCTCTGGTGTTTCACAAGTTTTGTCAAACAGGTTTAGAGATAGTAAAACCAGCGGCACTTCTGTAGGGGGAAACATATCATATACAGAACCTGTTGGTAAAAAAGGTCAGTTGCAAATTGATTATACACCAACAGTGCAAAAAAATAAAGCCAATCAGCAAACCTTTAATTACGACGGGCAGAAGTATTCTTTGTTTGATGGTAAATTATCGAATCTTTTTGATAATACTATTACCACGAACAACGCTGGTATCAATTACCGGTTGGGGCAAAGCAGGGATGAGCAACTTTCTTTTGGAGTAAATTTTCAAAATTCAAAATTAGAAAGTCAGCGAATTTTTCCAACTGCAACATCAGTTAATCAATCCTTCACTAATGTTTTACCCAATTTAATGTGGCGTAAAAAAATGTCTTTAAACAGTAACATACGTGTTTTTTACAGGGCATCAACTAATTTTCCATCTATTACCCAGTTACAGGATGTTATCAGCGATACCAACTCCCTGTCAGTAAGCAGTGGCAACCCTAACTTACAACAGTCTTATACTCATTTTGTATCAGGCCGTTATTCGTATACCAATTCAAAAACCAGTAAAAGTTTCTTTGCCAATTTGTTTTTGCAAACTGCTGCTGATTATATTTCAAACGCATCTTATTTTATTAAAACCGATTCTGTTATAAACAATGTAACGGTAAAAAGAAATTCGCAATTTACCAAACCTGTTAATCTTAGATGGTTACAAAAGCCTGCGTACTTTTTTTAATTACAGTATGCCACTAAAGTTTATTAAAACAACGCTAAATTTAAATGCAGGATTTAGTTATTCAAGATTACCCGGATTGATAGATTTCAAGCCCACTGTTACCAATAATTATAATTATAACACAGGACTGGTATTTGCAAGTAACATAAGTGAGTATGTTGATTTTAATTTATCGTACAGCGCAAATTTTAATAACTCATCAACCAATACTACAAAAAGCACTACTACAAAATATGTTAATCAGGCCGCAGGCGCACAAATTAACCTGTTAAGTAAAAAAGGCTGGTTTATTCAAAATGATGTTTCGGGAAATGCTAATACCGGTTTAGCAGCAGGGTTTAACCAAAGCTTTTGGTTATGGAATGCAGCAATAGGTAAAAAAATATTGAAAGGCCAAACAGGAGAAATTAAATTATCAGTTTTTGATTTGCTTAAACAAAATCAAAGTATTGCAAGATCGGTAACAGATACCTATATACAGGATTCGCAAACACAGGTATTACAACAATATTTTATGCTTACGTTTACCTATAAATTAAAAAATTTTGGTACACCGGCAAGACAAAATAATTTTAACAGAGGTGGTGGTGGAGACAGGCCAATGATGCCGGGTGGTGGATTTGGAGGTAACAGGGGTGGCGGATTTTAGTTACTTTTAAAGTGGCAATAATAAAATGATACGTTTTGAATCAACCGGAATTAATTGTGCAGCTGCAGCAGGGGGATGAGCAGGCTTTTAAAAAGCTGGTGGATGAATGGCAGGATATGGTTTATAATACAGCAATTGGTATTGTACAAAATGAAGATGATGCCGATGATATTACACAGGATGTTTTTATACAGGTGTATCAGTCGGTAAGTTCTTTTAAAGGCGAATCGAAATTTTCAACGTGGTTGTACCGCATTGTAATTTCAAAATCGCTTGATCATATAAAGAAAAAGAAAAGAAAAAAAAGATTTGCATTTGTACAAAGTTTATTTGGTACCGCCAGCGAAGAAGAGATACACCCGAAAGAGTTTAATCACCCGGGTGTGGTAATGGAAAATAAAGAAAGAGCGGGGGAATTATTTAAAGCAATGGAACAGTTACCAGGCAACCAGCGAATTGCATTTACACTGCACAAGCTGGAGGCTCAAAAATATCAGGATATTGCAGCTATTATGGATCTCTCTCTAACAGCCGTAGAATCTTTAATTGCAAGGGCAAAAGGAAATTTAAGAAAAACACTAAAACAGTATTACGAAGAAAATAATTTTTAATACAATGGATAATCACGAACACATAAACAAACTCATTCATGATGCATTAAACAGTTTGGACGGTGCCACAAGGGCAACACCCAAACCTTATCTTTTAACAAGATTAAATGCAAGGATGCAAAATGAAAAACAAAGCAATTGGGATAATGCCTTACGTTTTATAAGTAAACCTGCCATTGCACTGGTAGGCCTTTGTTTGGTAATTGGCATTAACGCAACAGTGATTACTTATAATTACCCCGGCAAAACTGCTGCTGCGGCCGATGAGCAATACGCAGCTGTTGATGAATACAGCAGTTCTGCAACAGTATTAAACTACATAGAAAATATAGAACCATAATGAGTACACCAACAAAAAGCAAATTATATCTTTTAATAATTGGCATATTGCTAATTACAAATATTGCCATGCTCTTCTTTTTTATGGGTAATAAAGATGAAGGTAGAAGAGGTGGTAGTCGTGGTAACGACAGAGGAGCCATGATGAGGGATTTTTTGCAAAAAGAAATTGGCTTTAACGATACACAGTTGCAGCAATACGATACCCTGAGTAAGCAGCGCAAAGAAAAAATGAAGGCAGATATGGAAGCCTTGAAAAATAATAAAGAAATGCAGTTTAAAGAATTGGGTACAAAGGGTTTTACCGATTCTGCTATTGCCATTGCAATAAATCAATCTGCCGAAAATCAAAAAATGATGGAGTTACAGATGATGAATCATTTTGCCACCATTAGAAAAATTTGTACATCAGAACAGCAACCAAAATTTGATTCGCTGTTTTATAAAATATGGAGCAAAAAGAAAAAACCCGACGAAAAAAAGTAAACTGAATTAAAAATTGTATTCATAGAAACGATAATTAAATAATAAACCTCAATTTTAAAAGCGCTGATTCCCCTTTAGGGGATAGGGGCAAAAACAAAAAACGTAAACATGAAAAAACAAATTCTATTGGCAGCTGTTGCAGCTTTGTTCAGCATTACTGCTGTAAATGCACAGGGTGGTGGCAATTTTCAGCGCCGTACACCTGAAGAAAGATTAAAACCTATTCACGAAAAATTAGACAGCGCCTTTAAACTGGATGCTGCTAAAATGAAGCAGGTGGACGAAATCTTTTTAAACTCTTTTAAAGAGCAGGATAAAAAAATGGAAGAAATGAGAGCCGGTGGCGGACAAATGGACAGGGATGCAATGATGGCTGCAAGACAAAAATTAGCAGATGAAAGAGATGCTAAGTTAAAAGAAATACTTACGGCCGATCAAATGAAAATTTGGAAAGATACCATAGAGCCATCAACAAGGCCGCAGCGTGGCAACAGAGGTGGTGGTGGAAAATAATAATAAATGGTGAATACGAATACAACAGCTCCGCTTTTTTAGGCGGGGCTTTTTTATTGAAGTAATATTTTTGGATTTCTAAAAATTTAAAAAGACCCTTGCAATTTATTAATGTTGAAGTACAGTAGTACAAAAGCCTCATCAGGTAACAATCCCGAAAAAGAGATGTAATCTTTTTCGGGTGGCTTTTTTGTTTCTCCTGTGCGAAGCCGAAGGGTTTTCACAAGAAAAGCCTGCAAAAGCCTAAAAGAGAAAATAAAAATAAGGAGATAATTATTCATTCACCAAATTACACATTGTATTTAAAATACTAAATCTTTCAAATAAAAATTAAAAAGAGATTTTACACTACTCAATTTCTTTATGGTATTTTTGAAAAAATCTTTTTATGTCATTCAAAAAATTCTTCTCCTCATTGCCCATTGCCTGTTGCTTATTGCTCATTGCCTTTTCCTCCTGTAAGTTTCGCCAAAAAATACCACTGCTTATTCATCATGCAAAAATTTATACTGTTGATGAAAAATTTTCTGTTGCAGAAGCAATGGCGGTAAGCGATGGGAAAATTATTGCAATAGGTACCAACGATGAAATTTTAAAACAATACGAAGGCGAAGAAACAATTGATGCAGCAGGTAAATTTATTTATCCCGGTTTTATAGATGCCCACGCACATTTTTTAAATTACGGCTTTAGTTTGCAGCAGGTAAATTTAACCGGTACCAAAAGCTGGCAGGAATGTATTGATAAAGTAGCTGCATTCATTAAAGAGAAAAATATTAAAACCGGTACATGGGTGCAGGGCCGTGGATGGGATCAAAACGATTGGGACATAAAAGAATTCCCCAACAAAGATTCTTTAGATATCAATTTCCCAAACAATCCTTTAGCATTAGTAAGAATTGACGGGCATGCATTAATTGCTAATACAAAAGCAATTGAACTGGCAAATGTACAACCAGGCCAAACCATTGCAGGCGGCACAATAGAAACCATCAACGGAAAACTTACCGGTATAATGATAGACAATGCAGAAGATTTAATTTTTGCTGCTGTACCTGCTCCAACAAAAGACGAGTATGCCATTGCATTAAGCGAAGCTCAACAAAATTGTTTTGCCATGGGCTTAACAACTGTGGTTGATTGTGGCTTAAATAAAAACCATGTTGATATAATAGATGCCTTACAAAAAGAAGGCACATTAAAAATGAAACTGAATGTAATGCTTTCGGATGATTCGGCTAATTACGCTTACTATTTAAAAACAGGCCCCTACAAAACATCCATGCTAAATGTAAATGGGTTTAAATTATATGCAGATGGGGCATTGGGCAGCCGGGGTGCCTGCTTATTGCAACCGTACAGCGATAAACCGGGCTGGCAGGGTTTTTTATTAAAAGACAGGAGTTACTTCGAAAAAATTATTCCGCAGATTTATAATTCAAAATTTCAGGCCAACACACATGCCATTGGCGACAGCGGTAACCGAATGATATTACAGGTGTATGCAAATGTTTTAAAAGAAAATAACGACAGGCGTTGGAGAGTGGAACATGCACAGGTAGTTAATAAAAATGATTTTTATTATTTTGGAAAGTATAATATTATTCCATCGGTACAACCCACACACGCCACAAGCGATATGTATTGGGCCGAACAAAGATTGGGTGCCGAAAGAATTAAAGGTGCTTATGCATACAAACAATTGCTTAATCAAAATGGATGGCTGCCCCTGGGTACCGATTTTCCTGTGGAAGATATTTCTCCCTTTAAAACATTTTATGCAGCCGTTGCAAGGCAGGACAGCAAAGGTTTTCCCGATAGTGGCTTTCAAATAAAAAATGCTTTAGCAACAGAAGAAACATTAAGAGGCATAACCATTTGGGCAGCTAAAGGTTCTTTTGAAGAAAACGAAAAAGGAAGTTTGGAGAACGGTAAAGCAGCCGATTTTATAATATTAGATACTGATTTAATTGACGGCGATATAAAAAAATTACTGAACACTTCTGTTTATCAAACATTTATAAATGGAAAAACCGTTTATAAAAAATTGCTGGAAAAATAGTTTGCAATCTCAATTAATGTGTTAGATTTACACATTAATTCAAATTGCTTGTTTATGAAGAAATACCTGCTTATGCTGGTGCTGTTTTTTATTGTTACAGCAACCTATGCCCAACGTTTATTAAACTGGTCTCCCGAATTTCCGGTTGATAATTCTACCTTAGTTTTTACAATAGATTGCACAAAAGGCAACCAGGGCCTTTTAAATTTTGAAGGGGGTAATTCAAACAATATATATGTACATGTTGGTGTAATTACCAATTTAAGTACAGGCCCCACCGATTGGAAGTATGTAAAATTTACCTGGGGCACTGCCGATCCTTTGGCTAAAGCAACGCCGCTTGGCAATAATAAATATCAATACACTATTACCAATGTACGCAGTTTTTTTGGGGCGCCTGCCGGCGAAAGTATAAAGAAAGTTACCGCCATTTTTAGAAATGCAACCGGCACATTAAAGCAGGTTAATTCTGATAACAGCGATATGTATATTCCCGTTTACGGCAATACAGAATATGCAGTACGGTTAAACCTGCCACCTTTTGAACCACGGTATATTCCATGGGTGGAGCCAATAAATGTTGCTGTTGGCGGAAACATTAATATCACCGGTGTATCATCAGCCAATGCTGCATTAACATTAAAATTAAATGGCGTAACAATTAATACAGCAGCAAGTGCAAATACCATTTCTGCCAATCCAACTATAACCACTGCATGCAACCAAACTGTAATGCTGGAAGGCAACGACGGTACAGGGATAAAAAAAGATTCTTTTAGTTTTTATATTGCACCAACAACAAGTGTAGCAGCATTACCCGCCGGTGTGCAGGAAGGAATTAATTACGCTGCAAATAATACCGCCGCAACTTTGGTATTATTTGCACCCGGTAAAAATAATGTTGTAGTGTTAGGCGATTTTTCTAACTGGGCAGTCAGTTGTTCAAACCAAATGAACAAAACACCCGATGGCAATTATTACTGGATTACCATTAATGGCCTTACACCAGGTACCGAATATGCGTACCAGTATTTAATTGATAACAACATTAAAGTAGCGGATCCTTACACCCAAAAAGTGCTGGACCCCGATAACGACCAATTTATTAATGCCACTACTTACCCCAACCTTAAGCCTTACCCAACAGGCTTAACCACAGGTATTGTAAGCATTTTGCAAACTGCCGAACCGCAATACACATGGCAGGTAAATAATTTTACAAAACCCGATAAAAAAAATCTGATAATTTATGAATTGCTGATAAGAGATTTTACAGCAGAACATAGCTATCAATCACTGATAGATTCTTTACAGTATTTTAAAAACCTGGGCATAAATGCTATTGAGTTAATGCCTGTTAATGAATTTACCGGTAACGAAAGCTGGGGCTACAACCCTACTTTTTATTTTGCACCTGATAAATATTATGGCACAAAAAATAAGCTTAAAGAGTTTATAGATAAATGTCATTTAAACGGTATTGCAGTTTTGCTGGATGTGGTGTATAATCAATGCGATAATGAAGCACCGCAGGCAAAAATGTATTGGAATGCGTCTACCGGCCAACCTGCAGCCAACAATCCCTGGTTAAATGTTAGCGCACCTCATCCATATAGTGTTTTCAACGATTTTAACCATACCGCAATACCAACGCAGCAATTAGTAAAACGTTCATTGGGTTTTTGGTTAACAGAATATAAAGTTGATGGCTTTAGATTTGATTTGGGTAAAGGGTTTACACAAATGGTAACCAACACCACCACGGTAGAAAATTACGATGCCAGCCGTGTGGCCAATTTAAAAAGATATTACGATACGGTAATACAAAACACACCATCGGCTTATGCCATTATAGAATTTTTAGGTACTGCACCAGCACAGGAAGAGCAGGAGTATGCAGCTTACGGTTTTATGCTTTGGGGCAACAGCAATAATGCATACAACCAATGTACAATGGGTTACACCACCGGCTCCGATATTACCCCAATGGTATATAACAGTCCGGCACGTAACTTTAATAATCCGGCATTGGTTGGCTACAGCCAAAGCCACGATGAAGAACGAACCATGTACAAAAACCTGCAGTTTGGTAATGCAGCAGGCAGTTATAATGTAAAAGTTCTAAATACAGCCTTAAGGCAGGAAGAAGCTGCTGCGTCGGTAATATTTACAATTCCGGGGCCTAAACAAATATGGCAGTTTCAGGAAAGAGGCTATGACAGTTCTATTAATGCAAACGGCGGCAGGTTGGCTAACAAACCACCATTATGGCATTACATGAATGATGTAAATAGAAAAGCTTTGTATGATGCCTATTCAAAAATCATAAAATTCAGATTAGACAATCAGGCTATATTTAACAACACCAGTTTTACGTACGATTTTAATAGCGGCCTTGTTAAACTCTTTCAAATTGCCGACCCCAATGCCGGAGGTAAAAAAATTACAGTTGTTGCCAATCTTGATGTAGTGCAGCAAACCAAAGCTGTTACTTTTCAAACAACCGGCGACTGGACAAATTATATAAGCAATGGAACCGGTGCAGGAATTAATGGAGCAACAGGCACCACTTTTAATTTAACTGCCGCTGCCCAAACCATAACATTACAGCCGGGAGAATACCACATATATATAAGCGT
Organism: uncultured Chitinophagaceae bacterium; assembly: GCA_963741535.1. Taxonomy (GTDB): domain Bacteria; phylum Bacteroidota; class Bacteroidia; order Chitinophagales; family Chitinophagaceae; genus Ferruginibacter. The sequence goes on along the minus strand of CAVUIP010000015.1, from coordinate 15,892 downwards.
ACAGGCATGTGCAACACTTGCACCCACAGCCACAACACCGGTTAATTATTGCCAAAATGCAACGGCAACAGCATTAACTGCAAGCGGTACTAATTTACTATGGTACACTGTTGCAACCGGCGGTACAGGCAGCGCAACTGCACCAACACCTGTAACAACTACGGCTGGCAGTACAACTTACTATGTAAGCCAAACTTCGGGCTGCGAAAGTGTGCGTTTACCCGTAGTAGTGAATATAACAGCAATACTTGCAGCACCTGCCGTAACCAGCCCTGTTAGTTATTGCCAAAATGTAACTGCAACAGCTTTAATTGCAACAGGTACTAATTTAACGTGGTACAATGCTGCCACCGGCGGTACCGGAAGTGCAACTGCACCAACACCTTCAACCACTGTTGCCGGCACAACAAATTATTATGTAAGCCAGAAAAATAATTGCGGCGAAAGTACCAGAACACCAATTAGTGTAATAGTAAACGCAACACCGGCAGCACCATCAGCATTAAATGTAACAGCAGTTACCACCAATACCGCTGTATTAAACTGGGGCACCGCAGCAGGAAATTTTTATACAGTTGAGTATAGAGAAGCAGGTACTTTTACCTGGATAAATATTGCAACTGCAATTACTACAGGCTCCGTTACACTAAATAATCTTTCCCCCGGCGTTTCGTACGATTGGAGGGTAAGCGCCAACTGTACTGCGGCACCAGCAGTAAATTATACTGCAGCACAGTTTGCAACCACTTCACGTAACAGTACTATTACAAGGCTTAAAAATGGTTTAGGAATTAAAATTTCTCCCAACCCGGTTATATCAAATGCAATAATCGATTATATTGTACCGGGCAATGGAAAAGTAATTATTACTTTAGTAAATTCTTTCGGGCAGCAGCTGCAGGTATTATGTAATGCCAGTTTAAGTGGAGGCCAGTATAAAATAACTTTGAACGATAAATTTAAATCGCTGGTAAAAGGTGTTTATTTTTTAAAGATTGAACAAAACAAAATTAAATATTACGTACAATTTGTAAAGCAATAGATAAGTAAAATTTTAACGCTAAATATATTCAGCAATGACTTCTGATGTTAATACAGATAAGGCAAAAAATATTAAAACGCTCACAGCCATACAGTCCGAAATTGAAAACAGTAATGGTATAGCTTTATCAGTTGACTGTGTAATTTTTGGGTTTGATGAAAATAAACTTAAAGTATTACTGATAAGAAGTGACCTGAAAAAATATTTAGGCAAATGGTCTTTATTAGGCGATTTGGTAAGGCCCGGCGAAGACCTTGATGCAGCGGCATACAGAATATTAAAACAACGTACCGGCTTAAGCGATGTTTACCTGGAGCAGGTGCAAACATTTGGTGCTGTTAGCCGCCACCCGGCTGGCCGTGTGGTAACGGTTACCTACTGCTCTTTAATAAATATACAGCACCATAAATTAAAAATATTAGATAACGAACTGCACTGGCACGATATACAAAATGTAACCGACCTGGCATTCGATCATCAGCAGATATATGATACCTGTTACCAGCGGTTGCAAAAAAGAATACAGGAACATCCATTGGGTTTTAATCTTCTGCCTAAAAAATTTTCTTTAAGGGATTTACAAAATTTATACGAAGCTATTTTAGATACTAAAATGGACCGAAGAAACTTCCGCAAAAAATTCTTTGCCATGGATTTTTTAATTGATCTGGACGAAATGGAACAGGATGTACCCCACCGGCCGGGCAAACTGTACAAATTTAATTTTGAAAAATACGAGAAGAAAAAGAAGAAATGGGTGGGTATAGATTTTTAAATAAATACAAGCTAAGGCAGCATAAATAAAATGGTTGCTGTCCTGCTTTAATCAGTGGCAGCGCTGTTTAAGTAACAATACGAAAAATAAAAAAAATACTTTTAACAATATTTTGTTTTTAATAAAAATACCTTACTTTGCGTAAAATTTACACATTCTTAATTGTGTGAAAAATACTCAAAACTAACAACGCTTCAAATTTTTTAAACGATTCAACTTGCATGTATGAAAAAAAACATCCACGATTTTTACAGGAAGTTTATGCAAACCTTTGCGCTGCTTTTAATTTCGGCAGCAGCTTTTGCACAAACTACTGTTACCGGTAAAGTTACCGACAGTAAAGATGGTAGCGCTGTAGCAGGTGCTACTGTATCCGTAAAGGGAACAACAACTGCAGCTAAAACTGCCGCAGATGGTACATTTAAAATTAATGTACCTGCCAATGGAACTTTAATTATCACATCTGTAGGTTACGAAAACAGGGAAGTTGCCGTTGCAGGAAAATCTTCAGTAGATATTTCCATGGTACAGGCCGATCAACGCTTAAACGAAGTGGTGGTAGTAGCTTACGGTACCAAACGCAGAGGTGATCTTACAGGCTCGGTAACTTCAGTATCAGCCAAAGATTTTCAAAAAGGAAATATTGCATCATCAGAGCAATTGCTGGTGGGTAAAGTTGCCGGATTAGAAGTTACAACAGGCGGCGGCTCTGCAGGCGGAGGCAGTAAAATTCGTATCCGCAGTGGTGCATCTTTAAATGCCAGTAACGATCCATTAATTGTAATTGACGGTGTGCCGGTAGAAGGTAATGGTATTGCAGGTTCTGCAAACTACTTAAACACTATCAACCCAAACGACATTGAGAGTATGAGTGTTTTAAAGGATGCTTCTGCAACTGCATTGTATGGCTCAAGAGCTTCAAACGGGGTTATTATAATTACCACTAAAAAAGGAATCAGTGGTAAAACAAAATTTAATTTCACCACCCTGGCATCTTTAGCCAGTGCTACCAAGCAGGTAGATGTACTTTCTGCCGACCAGATAAGAAGCATTATTAATGCTGATGCTGCTGCCACAGGCATAAACACTTATAAAAACTTATTAGGTACTGCAAACACCAACTGGCAGGATGAGATTTACAGAAAAGCCTTTGCAACAGATAATAGTATTAGTGCAAGCGGTAGCATAAAAGGTTTGCCGTTTGTATTACCTTACAGGGCATCTTTCGGTTTTTTAAACCAGGATGGGATACTAAAAACCAATAATTTTAAAAGGTTAACCACTTCCTTAAACCTTAACCCTAAATTTTTACAAGACCATTTGGCAGTAAATATTGCCTTTAAATACAGCCGTACCAATAATGTATTTGCAAATGAAGGTGCAATTGGAGCCGCCGTTTCTTTCGACCCTACACAACCTGTAAATAATGCAACAGGTAAAAACGGCGGTTATTGGGAATGGTTACAGGGCGGTAATCCTGTAGATTTATCAACAAGAAATCCTTTAGGTTTATTAGAGCAAAGAGATAATACTTCAACTGTAAACCGTGTAATTGGTAATGTGCAGGTAGATTATAAAATGCACTTTTTACCCGACCTGCACCTGTTGTTAAATCTTGGTATAGACAATGCTGGCGGCGAAGGCAACGATAATATCGACTCTGCATCTGCAACCAATTACAAAACAGGCGGCAGAAAAAGCTATTACCAGCAGCAAAAGCGCAATACCCTTGCAGATGTACAGTTATTTTATACCAAAGAATTAAAAAATATTAATAGTAAGATAGATGTATTGGTAGGCCACAGCTACCAGGATTTTTACACCAATGTTAAAAATTATGCTTCGTTTAGTTACAGGGCTATTGCAAACCCCGCTAAACCAGCTTTAAAAGATACTATTGAAGGCAGCCAGCCAACATTTTTATCAGATAAACCACAGTACAGGTTAGAGTCTTATTTGGGCCGTATTAACTACACCTTTGCTAACAAATATTTACTAACTGCTTCTTTACGCCGTGATGCAAGTTCTAAATTTAGTACAGATAACCGGATAGGTTATTTTCCTGCAGTAGCATTAGCATGGAAACTGAAAGACGAATTTTTTAAAAACAGCAACTTAGTTAGCGATTTAAAATTAAGGGGTAGCTGGGGTGTTACCGGTCAGCAGGATGGGATTCCTTACTACTCTTATCTGCCTTATTATTCTCAAAGCAATGCTTCTGCTCAATATCAATTTGGTAATACTTATTATAGTTTTTTACGTCCCTCTGCGTATGATGTTAACAGAAAATGGGAAACCACTACCACTACTAACCTTGGTTTAGATTTTGGTTTTGTTAATAACAGGATTTCAGGTTCAATTGATATTTATCATAAAAAAACAAAAGATTTATTAAGTTCGGTACCGGTAGCACCAGGTTCAAATTTCGATATTCAACTGTTTACTAATGTTGGTAATATGGAAAATAAAGGAGTTGAGTTTGTATTAAACACCATTCCAGTAGCAACTAAAAATCTTACCTGGAATTTTGGTTTTAATGTTACCTACAATCAATCTGAAATAACCAACCTTTTAAAACAACAGGATGCTAATTTTCAGGGTATTGATGTTAGCAATATTGGTGGCGGTTTAACCAATACCATCGGTAAATATATTGTAGGTTATTCTCCTTTTGTATTTAATGTATATAAGCAAGTGTATGATAAAACAACAGGTAAGCCCATTGAAAACCTGTTTGAAGATTTAAACCGTGATGGACAAATAACCAGTGCAGACAGATACTTATACAAAAAGCCTGCTGCCGATATTTTATTTGGTTTAAACACCCAGGTTAGCTATAAAAAATGGAATGTTGGTTTAGCTGCACACGGCGCAGTAGGCAATTATCTATACAATCAGTTAAACTCTAATAATGGGGTATTAAGGGCTTTAAAAAATCCTATAAACTTTATACAAAACGGTGTGCCGGATTATAATAACACTGGTTTTAGCGGTACTACAACAAACGAATATTTATCTGATTATTATATTGAAAATGCCTCTTTCTTCAGGTTAGATAATATTAATATTGGTTACAATTTTGGTAAAGTGCTAAAAAATAAAGCATCGCTTCGTTTAAACGGTAGTGTACAAAATGTGTTTACCATTACCAATTACTCTGGTTTAGATCCTGAGAATGCTAACAGCAGCGGTACAGATTATACCATTTACCCACGCCCACGCATTATTTCAATTGGTGCAAGCCTCGATTTTTAATTTTATAAACTACTATTGATATGAAAAATAAATTTGTAAATAAAATTATGCTGGCAGCGGTTATTGCAATTGCAATATCATCCTGCGCTAAAAAATTAGATTTATTTCCGGTGAATGATTTAACACCAGAAAAAGTTTACGCCACTGCCGCAGGTTATAAAAGCGTGCTGGCAAAAATTTATGGCACGCTATCCATAACTGGAAACTCTGGCCCTGCTGGTAACCCGGATATTAGTGGAGGGTTAGACGAAGGCTCACAAGTAGCATTTATCCGCATGTTGTTTAACTGCGAAGAATTACCAACAGACGAAGCGGTGGTTGCCTGGAACGACCAGACCATTAAAGATTTTCATGGTTTAAAATGGACTGCCGACGACCCTTTTTTAAAAGGTATTTATGCAAGGTGCATTTATAATGTTACCCTTATTAATGAATACATACGTGAGAGTGATGATGCTAAATTAGCCGAACGCAATATTACCGGTGCAGATGCAGCTGAAATTAAAAAAACAAAAGCTGAAGCTAGATTTTTACGTGCCTTTAATTATTGGGTAATGCTGGACTTGTTTGGCAAATCTACTTTTATTACCGAAGCGGATTTTGTAGGCACTTCTTTAGCTGGTGAAAAAAGCAGACCTGAATTGTTTAATTATATTGAAACAGAACTTAAAGCTATAGAAACAGAACTGGCAACTGCAAAAAGTGCTGAGTATGGCCGTGTTGACCAGGGTGCTGCATGGGCTTTACTGGCAAGGTTATATTTAAACTGCAAGTGTTTATACAGGTACCGCAAAAAATACCGAAGCCATTACCTATGCTAAAAAAGTAATTGCCGGCGGTTATAGTCTGTATAACGATTACCGTAAAGTTTTTATGGCAGATAATGATAAGGCAAAAGACGAATTTATGTTTGCTATAAATTGCGATGGGCTGCGTACACAGGCTTATGGTAACACCACATTTTTTGTACACTGTGCCGCTGGAGACGATGCTGTTGATTATGGTGTGGGTGGTGGCTGGTATGGTTACCGCACCACAAAAGGCTTGGCCGACTTATTTACAGATTTAAGTGGTAATACCGATAAAAGAGCCATGTTTACCACAAGCAAATTTGGTACAAGCCCGGCGCAAATCAACATTAATGATATTGCTGATTTTAATCAGGGTATGCATGTAAACAAATACAGAAACATCCGTGCAGATGGTGGACCGGTTTCCGATTCAAGAAAAGAATTTTCTGATGTTGATTTTCCTGTTTTTCGGCTGTCAGAAATGTATTTAATTTATGCCGAAGCAGTTTTACGTGGAGGCACCGGTGGAGATGCAGCAACTGCATTAACTTATTTAAACCTTATAAGAACAAGGGCTGGCGCAACTGCACTAAACGCATCTGACCTTACACCTGCAGCAACCGGTTTGCAAAATATTTTAAATGAAAGAGGAAGGGAATTATACTGGGAAGGCCACCGCCGTACCGATTTAGTACGTTATGGTTTATTAACTACCGGTACTTATTTATGGCCATGGAAAGGTGGTGTAGCATCTGGTACAGCTGTTGATGCTAAGTACAATATTTTTCCTGTACCTACTACCAACAGAACAACTAACCCTAACCTTACACAAAACGCAGGTTACTAATATTAAAAGCTAAAATTATTTACAATGAAAAAAATATTAAAATCATTCTTTGCTATACTGCTGCTGGCCGCAACCGTTACTTCTTGCAAAAAGGATGAAGTAAAAAATTATTTTGAAGGTGGTACCGCCCCGGTGCTAAAAGCTTCTTCAACAACACCGTTGGTGCTGCTGATAGCTAATCAAAATAATACAGCATTAACTTTTACGTGGACAAATCCTAACTACCAGTTTAATACCGGGCCAAGCTCACAGGATGTTACGTACATTTTACAGTTTGATACAACCGGTGCAAACTTTACCAATCCTAAAATTGGAGAGCGGTCAATTCCAAAAGAACTGACTACTGCTATTACAGTAAAAGATTTAAACACCTTACTGTTGGGTATGGGCTTGCTGGAAAACATGCCGCACAATATGGAAATACGTATAAAATCAAATATTACTAATTCCAATGTGCCTTTATTTTCTAACGTAATTAAAATGGTTATTACCCCTTATTTAGATGTGGTATATCCTGTGCCTGCAAAATTATACATCACCGGCAGCGCTTCTCCGGCAAGCTGGATGGGTGGCGGAGATCCTGAAAATGTAAACCAGCGTTTTACGAAAGTGAGTTCATCAAAATTTGAATTGACTATAGTGCTTAGTGCTAATAACTCCATGTTGTTTGTACCAGTTTATGGAGACTGGAATAATAAATATGGTTTTACAGGCGCCAATAATACCAACAATGTAACCGGCGATACTTTTAAACCAGATGGCGGAGATATAAAATCACCTGCTGTTACAAAATCGTATAAAATAACAGTAGATTTTAAAACCGGAAAATACACAGTTGAGTAATAATTTTTTTTCTGGGTTAAATTAAAAACTTTAAAACATTTAAAATGAAACATATTTCAAAAATACTTTTAGCTGCAATTGCTGTTACTGGTTTTTTTACGGCTTGTAATAAAATTGACAACCTTAAAAAAGAAGAAGCATTACCAGTGTACCAATTAGGTGTATCGCCGGTATTAACCAGCTCAACCGCTGCAGTTGCGCCGGTACTTGCAGATTCTAATAAAGCAGCCGTAACTTTTTCGTGGACCAATCCAAAGTATTCTGTTGACTCATCTACCACAAAATATATTTTGGAAATAGACAGCACCGGAAAAAACTTTGCCAACGAAAATACTAAAACTGTTACCGGCGTTTTAAACACTGCACTTACCGGCAGGGATTTAAACGGTATCTTACTAAACTTAGGGTTTAAATTAAATGTTGCTCAATCTATTGATGTACGATTGATATCTTCTTACAGTAACAATAACGAAAGGTATATGAGTAACGTGGTAAAAGTTACCGTTACACCATTTGCCGATCCTTCAGTATTAACCAGTGCCAACACTTCGGTTACACTAAGTTTAGCCAACGCAGCATTAGCTTCCAATACTTATAACTGGACGTCTGCATTTAAAAGTTATGGCGGTATTGTTTCTTACACTTTACAATACGATTCTGCAGGTAAAAACTTTGTAGCGCCTTTAGATATTGCTGCCGGCCCATCTGTTTTAACCAAAGGGTTAACACAGGGCGAGATGAACGCAACTGCATTAACTTCGGGCATACCCGGTGGTAATACTGGTACTGTGGAATATCGTATAAAAGCGGTAACTGCTTTGGGGGCCATTGTATATTCCAATGTTGTAAATGTTAGCATCAAAAGTTATTTACCCATTCTCAGAATGTATTTACCCGGCGGTTACCAGTCGTGCAACAGGTAATGGTAACGATTGGGATCCGCCAACAGCACCTGAGTTAATCAGGGATTTGCGTTCGGGTGTATTTAACGATATGTATTACATCTACATATTTTTACCGGCCAATGCCGAATTTAAAGTAACCACCGGCAGAAGCTGGGATGTTAACTATGGCGGCAGTGGCGGCAACCTTGCACAAAACAGCGGCACCAATTTAAAAGTAACCACTGCTGGTTTTTACAGAATTACAGTTAACCGTACTACTTTAAAATATGATATAAGAGAAGGAAGAATGGGTTTTGTTGGTGGTGCAACAGGTGCAGGATGGAACCCTCCAAATGTATTCCCCACTTATGCAATGGGTAATGCAGCTACTAATTTATTTGTAGGCATTAATACCTTTGTTGCCAACCAGGGTTGGAAATTAATTGATAATAATGCATGGGATAATGGCAGCAAAGCTGTGGACGAAACAAGAAGCTACGGCACAGCCGGCGGCGATGGCAGTACGCTTGAAGTAAACGGCAGCAACTTTGCCGACATTACCAATTCGCCTGTACGCAACAGAATAATTTGGGATGGCCGTGATGTAAATAACGTTAAATACTTTACCAGCCCTGCAGCCGAAATGCGTTTAGTGGGCGACGGTATGAATCAGGCAGGAGTAAATGACTGGGATCCGCCATCATCACCACAAATGACTTACAGCGGCAATGGTGTTTGGACAATTACAATAGCCTTAAAAGCAAACAAAGACATTAAGTTTTTAGCCGGTAATAACTGGGGCGCTTTCGATTATGAAGATAACAGCGGCGGCAGCCAGTCTGTAGGTGCAAACCGTGGTATTAAATGGGAAGGTGGCAATAACTTTAAAACCCCCGCCACAGCCGGAACTTATACCGTTACATTAAATGAGAATACGCAAACCATGCGGATAAATTAATAAAGTTTTTATTGATTGATTTATAAATGGGCCGGTATTTTTGCCGGCCCATTTTATTTATAGTGCAGAAGATTTGCACCTGAGTATTTTACAAAAATATCCCACGCAGAGCAGCAGAGAACGCAGAGGTAGAATCCATTTTATTTTTATAATAAACATGATCTTCCGCCTGCAAAACAGGAGGGCATTTATAATATTTTTCTCAGCGCCCCCTGCCCCTCAGTGTGCAATATCTTTTTTTATTCCTCTATATTATCTATTCCTAATTGCAAAATCTTAGCTGCAGCTCCCAGCTCATAGCTCAAAGCTCACAGCTCAAAGCTCAAAACTCACACACTCACCACCCCATTCTTAATCGCATACATCACCAAACCCACCCTTGTTTTTACATGCAGTTTTTCAAACAGCGCATCCCGGTAGCCATCAATAGTACGTGGGCTCACAAACATTTTATCCGCAATCTCTTTGTAGGTCATTTCGGTGCAGGCGTATTTTAAAAAATCGGTTTCTCTGTCGTTTAAATTATTTACGGTGTGTACATCGCTGCCTTCATCATCAATTTTATTTATGGCATGTATCAGTTTGCCGCTCACCAAATCGCTGTAATAATAACCTTTGCTCACTACTGCATCAATAGCCGCTTTTAATTCTGCCGGTTCGCTGTCTTTTAAAATATAGCCTTTGGCACCGCACTTTAACATGCGGATGATGGAGTTTTCGTTATCGTACATGCTGAGGGCCAAAACATTTACTTCGGGATGATTTATTTTAAGCCACTGTGCAGTTTCGTAGCCATCCATTTCAGGCATGTTTATATCCATTAAAACTAATTGGGGCAGATTTTTTTTATCTAATTTATTTACAAAATCTTTTCCGTTATCTGCCTCAAACAAAACGGTATGCCCCAGGTTTTTTACTAATGCAGCCAGGCCATTGCGGAGTAAAATATGATCGTCGGTTAAAACTATTGTAGCCATACTGGTTTATTTAATTGGTTAAATTAGTGGGCAGCTCAACAGTAATACTGGTGCCGCTGCCCACAGTACTGCTCATGTTAAAACTGGCTGCAATAAGGCTGGCCCGGTTGTGCATACTGCGTATGCCGATGCCCTGCCCGTTTTCTGATTCATTAAAAGGGCTAAGGTCAAACCCTTTGCCATCGTCACTAATAGTAAGCACAAAAACATGCGGCAAATATTGCAGCGCTACAGTTATATTTTTAGCCCCCGAATGTTTTACAATATTATGCAGCGATTCCTGCACTATTCTAAACAGTACCATTTCTTTTTGTGTATTTAATTTGTACACCGCACCGGTTACCGTAAAGGCGGTGGCAAATTGCCCGGTATTTTCTATTATGTTTAATTCGTTGGTAATGCTTTGCTGCAGGCCCAGCGCTGTAATAATATCGCCATGCATACTGTGGCTGAGGTTGCGCAAATCATTAATGGCCTTGCTTACTAAGTTTTTAGTGTCTTGTATTTTACTATCTCCGCTATTGGGCAGGGTATTTAAATTTAGTTTGGCCAAACTTAATACCTGGCCAATATTATCGTGTATTTCCTGGCTGATGGTTTTAAGTGTTTGCTCCTGAATTTCTATTTGGGTTTGGAGTAGGGCTTGTTCCATTTCATATTCTAAAGTTTTCATATTGTTGATATATTTTGTATTTCTTTTAAAATACTGCAGCCATACGTAAACTAAAAAAATTATCAAAAGGATGATAATTGTTATCCCAAAAATGACTACGTATATTACTTCTGAAATTTCCATTTTGTATAAAAGTATGCCAACAAACAAACATATTGAAAGTAAGTAAGGTATAAATTTAATTTTTGTAAGGCCTTGTAAACAGGTATATGCTTTTTGTATAAATAATCAGTTGCTCCAAATTGAAAAATTCCTAACAGATGCACTGTTATAAGCCCAATAATAAGCCAAAAAAAAGGCTCAAAAAACGGATTGTTTATCTCAGGTTGGCTAATTAGTTCTCTCATTTTTGCAAATGAGCATAAAAGAATTAATATCATCGCAAATAAATAAGACTTGCCTGAAAACTTTTGAAGGTTTTGAAAAAATAGATAGGAAACTACTACAAAAATGAAGTATACTCCGGCACATATCAGTAATATTTTTGGCAACTGATTTTTCTTTAGAGATAATATTATTAAAACCGAGTTGTTGCGTGAATTTTTCATTCAATATAATTATTTCAGTTTGTTGTTTTAATTTCCGCTTTTGAAATAGTGCGACAATATAAATAATTGTAATAGATAGAAGAGAAATAACTATTACAGAAATTATAATTACATAAAATGCTATATCTGGTTTTTCGGTTTGCATAGGAAAGCAATTGATAGCAATATGTATAAAAGAATATTGAGGATCTTAAGTATCCAAATTAGCGCCATAGAAACAGTATTGGCGTGAGTGGCAAAGTAAGGCAATAAAATTGTATAAGGTATTTCTATTAAAAAAAACAGGAAGAAAGCACTGCTTATATAAAAGGTCGGCTCTCTAGAAAGCACCATTTTATTATTCGAAAACAATATTTCTCTGAAGAAAATAATAATTAGAAATAAAACAATTGTACTTCCTAAAACATAACTATAAGTATTAAAAGTGTAAAACCCCTGTATCCAGAAAATATTAATGAAAAAAAGGAAGGGGTAGATAAAAATAAAATATTGTACAAAGTATTTTATTTTTTTTGATTCGATTATAAATGAATAGAAAAGAGGTAAAAAAATAAATTCAAAAAGCGTATATATGTTATACAGCCATAAATTATTTGAATGAAGATGTCTTGCTAAGTGCCACGCATACCACTCTATAGAAATCGAAATAAAAATGAAAATTGAAAATAATTTTAAATATTTTGGCCTATTAAAAAGTATGCTGGTTAAACTTATTAACCAGCATACTGTACCAACAATAAGATAGAAGTCTTTGAATTTCATTAAAAAAATAACTTTATTTATGGCCATTCAGGATCTTGTGCTCCACTACAATCAGGTGGGCAAGGTGAACCATGGTCAAAACCAAGTATCTCTACTGCGGCTGGACCTATTAACGGTTCGGGGCGTCTTCCATAATCACTTTGTTCCTCAATAAAGAAATCTTTATGTTTCGGAGTTGCAACAGTTCCTACATTCTCTGTCAAAACAAATGTAATCCCCATTTGCTTACTAAATGTTGATGCAGAAAGATAAGTTGTTAGGTAAACCCGAAAACCAGACACATCTTTTTTATTACTTACAGTTTGATAAATCATTTCTTCCCACATTTCCTGTACCTGTTCAAAGCTAAACCAAATTGATTTTGTTTCGCCTTTATTAATAATGCCACTTAAAACAGAGTGTTTAGGGGGAGTGCCTGATCTATATTCATTAACTTCTTCTACCGATGTCGGCTTTCGGCTTGAGATAGCCAGGTTTTGGTTTTAGTGATGCCATAAAAAAGAGTTTTGTGAAAGAAGAAATTAAATTAAGAAACAAAGTTGGTATTTACAAATACTGTTTACAAGAGTTTAATAACTCTTTTCATAAGGGTGTTTTCACCTTTCTATTTCCCGTTAATATGCCCTTGCTAACTAATAAATCATTTTGGAATATTTGTTTCATTACTTACCCAATTATATTTTTTAATCTAAACTAAAAAACAATGAAAAGTCCTGCTGTTGCATACATTGGCTGGCTATTAATATTTGCTGCTATTAGCTTTTACGGATATGGAATTTTTGAAGCTATTCGTTTATCATGGAGTAAAACACCAATAGGCGAGAGCGATTTTCCAGCGTTTTTGGCTACAACAATTAGTTCAATCCAAGCTTTGCTACTTACAAACCTTGGTATCTTACTAGGCATCTCAATTGCTAAACCAGAGTCTGGTGTAGCAATGCAATTGATGCTGGGTAAAATTGATAAGCAAAAGATAACTGCAGAAATAAAAGACCCACTTGAAATTAAGGAAAAAATACAGTTATTTTCTTTGGTAATATATATTATTAGTTTGATTGCGTGTATGATTACATGGGCAAAAAATGATTTTTCCTCAGCCCCCACAGATGTAGTTTCACTTATTGCAGAATCTGGAAAAATGTTTATTGGCGTTGTATTGGCTTATTTGACAGCGGTATTAGGAAACCGTTAAAGTACCTGGCTATGATAGAAGTAGGCATCTAAAAAAACTCTTAAAAAATCATTATTTAAAACAAAAAATATTATTATGAAAAAGACAGTTATTGTTAATTTAAAAGAAGGCGTATTACCCTCATCAATATTACCTAATACTATACTGAACAATGAAAGCAATAGTTTTAAAATTAAACCTTTATATGAAATTTCCAACCATCCGCTTTTTAATGAAGCGATACCTAATATGGGAATTTTATCAGAAGAAGAAGCCGGTAAAATTCAAAATGAATTTTATAGTGAGCTAAATGAAAAGGAAAAAGCACTGTACAGGACTTTTGAAATTGAAGTGCCTGAAACAACTAATGTTGCCGAGTTTATGAAAGGATTATATCAAAACCCTGAGGTTAATTTCGTTCAGCAAAACGAAATGAACGATTTGTATTACATACCTGGTGATCCACTATATACGGAATTATATGGTCTTAAGAAAATGGATTGCGAAAAGGCGTGGGATTCCACATCCGGTGAAGAGGTAATTGTTGCTGTAGTGGATACCGGGGTTGATTATAATCATCCTGATTTGAAAGATAACATGTGGACAGATGCTGCGGGAAACCATGGGTATAATTTTTCTGAGGACAATAATAATCCAATGGACTATCATTCACACGGAACACATGTTTCAGGAACAATAGCATCAACAGGGAATAATGCAATCGGGATTATTGGCGTAGCATTTAAAGCAAAGATTATGGCGGTTAAGATCTTTCCTAATGCATCAGACATAGTTTGCAGTAAGGCTATTGTTTATGCGGTTAACAACGGAGCCAAAATAATAAATAATAGTTGGGGTCCCACTACAATAAAACCATCAAATCTTTTAGTTGAACAGGCAATTGACTATGCTGTTTCAAAAGGTGTAGTAGTTGTATTTGCTGCAGGAAATAATGCGGATGATGTAATTAACTATTCGCCTGCAAATTACAAAGACGTTTTTTGTGTAGCAGCAACTGATAGAAATGATGATGTTGCAGGATTTTCAAACTATGGCAACAATGTCTTAGTAGCGGCTCCTGGTAAAGATATTGTATCATTAAAGTTTAACTCTTCACAATACAGCACAAAGAGCGGCACCTCAATGGCAGCTCCTCATTTATCTGGTTTGGCGGCATTAATTGTATCAAAATACCCTGGGTTATCACTTAATGAAATTAGAGAGAAAATCAAAAGCAATGCTGATTCAATCAATGCTGTTAAGCCTATCGGATCAGGAAGGATTAATGCATTCAAATCTGTAAGTTAATATTTAACCAAAACCAACATAGTATGAAAAAGATAATAATTTCTACTCTCGCTTTTGCTTTTTATTTAAGCGCCATGGGCCAACAGTTTATTCCTTTACAAAAAACAGTATCAAAAAAAATATTAAGAGAATCAAAAGTAATTGAAACGTCCAGGAAAGTAGTTAATAAAGATAAAGACGGAAATATGGTTATTCAGGAATTGGATGAAAATGGAAAACCTATAGATTCAATTGAGGTTATAAGCAAAAAAATTGTTACAGTTGAAAAGAAAGCACTAAAAAAGCGGTTCGGTGTATTTGGTGCTGGAAACCTCAATAAAGAACAACTGGAAAAATTTAATGCTTCCGGAAAATTTTCCTGTTATATTAAACCATTGATACAGGAAAAGAGGGAGTTGACTTTTTATTTATCATTTAATAAAAATGCCACAAATAATGATAGCCTTCTGGCCTCAACCCTGATTTTTCCAGAAGTAGGAGATAATTCGTTTCTTGGAACAGTTGAGTATGCATGTAGAATCAACAAAATTGACACTGATGACGGATTTATTGAAAATTCAATAGTTCCATTTTTCGAATTTTCAAATAAGAATATAAAAGCTTCCAGAGATACAGGGGCCTCAAAACAACAAGTATCTTACTATTTTTCTACTTTAAATTACACAGCGGGCTTTAAATATGTTTTTCATTACAATAAATCAAAAGATGCTGATAACCATGATGTGTATTTTTCAATGGCAGGCTACCTTTCTTACATGAATATTCCTAACCAGGATACTGCAGATTACCGGATTTTGTTGAGGAGTAAAACAATTAGCGATAATTTATGGACAGTGGGCCTTAAAGTAGGAGTACAATATAATAATTTTTCAATCTTTGCAGATTTCAGGCATGTGTTAGGTTCAGAGGCACGGATTCCTGTAAGAGAGTTAAGAGGCTTTAATTCAAATATTGGGGTTGTATTTAATGCCGATATATTCGGTCTGTAAATAAATTTTATTGACTATTATCAATCTTTCAGAGATTGGTAATAGTTTTATTTTCCCTCCACCACTCCA
>CAVUIP010000014.1:0-18313 GCA_963741535.1 uncultured Chitinophagaceae bacterium | reverse complement strand
CACTATTGCCGGTCCCTATTAATGCCGCCTGGAGCAAAAATTTTAACATGCACTTTGGCTACTGCAAAAAATTTACCGATATATTTTTTTAGAAAAGATGCTGTACCGCATGAACGATGAGGTACTGGCACGTTTAAACATATACCCGCTGATAAAAAAAATGGCAATGGTTGATTTAGGATGCGGTGTAGGCACAGTAGCAAGATATGCAGCTAAAAAATTTCCGCTTACAACTATTACAGGAGTTACAATTGTTGATGCCCAAATTACTACAGGAACAGCATTGATTAATAAAGATGGCTTATCTGCACAGGTTGGTTTGGTAAAAGATAATTTTGAAAACAGCATTTTTGCAACCGAAAGTTTCCACAGGGCTTATGCAGTAGAAAGCGCTTGCCATGCCAACGGCAGCAACAAAGAATTATTTGTTGCAGAAATGGCAAGGATATTAAAAACCGGTGGCAAATTTTGCATTGCCGATGGCTTTATAAAACACGATAAAAAATTACCCTGGTTTTTAATAAAATTTATAAAAAAATACTTAACTGCTGGGATTTCCCCCGCTTTGGCAACATTAATGAATTTAATGCAGCGCTAAAAAAACACGGCTTATCAGAAACTAAGATTGAAGAAATAAGCCGCGCATTGCACCTTCTGTTGCATACGTGCCATATACCTCAGTAAAATTTTTTATTACCCAACTCTGGAAACATAAAACCCTGCACCTTAAAAAAGAAAGATGGAATAATGTAATTGCTCCTGTGCTGGGCATGTTTTTAGGATTGTACCGCAAACATTTTGGGTATTATATTATAAGTGGGGAGAAAACCCTCTATCTCCCTTGAACGGAAGGAAATGGAGAAGATTATGTAGCTTATAAATAATACCGATTAGACATTAAAATTATACTGTCAGCCTGAGACACTAATAAAAAGAATTTTAAGCTCTTTGCAAATGACAGTAAGAAAAAATTCTCAGCTTCGCTGCGAAAAAAGGTTTGCCACAAAGGCTCAAAGGCACGAAGTAGAAAAAAGCAAAGCTTTTTCCTTTGTGCCTTCGGGTCTTTGTGGCTAAATCAATTTTTGTAAAAAATTGTTCATCAACCTTTTAAAATTCATGTCATTAGCAGCTTGTCGAAGGCAGGTTCACAAATAAAAGAGGCTCCTTTCCAAATGGGCCCGGTTTCGACAAGCTCAACCTGACAGCTATTATTAGGGTAGATTTAATGTCTGATTGGTATAATAAAAAAATCCTGCCGCTTTGGGCAGGATTATAAAATATTTTTTATGTACTTATTGTTTTATAAAACGTATGGTTCTCGATTTACCATCTGCCGTGTATCCCGTAATTTGATAAGTGCCTGCACTAAGCCCGGCAGCATTTACAGTAAATTTATTACTGCCTGCAATTAAATTGTACAACATTTTTTGTACCTGCTTACCGGCAACATCTGTTATAACAACTGTCATTGTTGTTTTTTGTGCAGCCGTTACATTTAATTCTGTTTTTGTGTTTACCAATGTTGGCGAAAGGTTCACAATATCAACACCAGTTTCTTTATTTAAAATAGCAATGGGTGAGCTGTAAGTTATTTTACCATTTGCATCCACCATTTTTAAGCGGTAATAATTTAACCCCGCCGGTGGATTGTTATCTGTAAAATCAAATGGTTGCTGGCAGCGCAATGCATCGGCAAATATGGTTGTTATGCTGTTATAGTTCCTTCCATCTGTACTGTGTTGTACACTCATGGTTGCATTGGGGTTATTGGTGCAGGTTACCTTCCAGTTTAATATATTATTGTTGCCTTGTTTTATTCCGTTTAGGTAGTTGAGGTTGATGGGGAGTGCAACGAGTAATTCTCCGCCAATGCCAAATTCAGAAAAACCAGTCATCCCTGTCCTGCTTACAACAGGTTGTGTATTTGATCCGGTTGTTGTTACATGTGTTCCATCTACAACCCAATCTGCAGGTGCGGACGGACGTTTAAGTAAAACTGTTTTGGTATAATCAATAACATCGCCGGCGCCATTACCAGTGAATGTACCTGTATAATTTCCTCCAGTAAGCCCGCCTGCTGCATCAACAAACCACGAACCCTGGAACGATACCCCGTTTATATTTGTAATTGCTCCATCATTAAATGGCACCGCATTGAAAAAACCGGGATAAGCTGTACTAAACCTTGCAGCTAATGAACCGGGTGCTGAAGGGGCTATTGTATAATTTATAGTTGCAGGCTTATAATTAGCAATGCTGCCCACAGGAAAATCGTATGAACTAATTGCCGCAGCAATATTCCTGGTTAGAGTGCCTGTTCCATTAGTAATTACATACTTGGTAGCATCATGGCCAACAATTGCACCTGTGGCTGTATTAGCTATGGTTAATGTATTGTTACCTAAGGTTAATTTGCCGTTAGTAAAAGTTAATGTGCCAGTAATTGTACGAGAAACGTCATTCATCGTTACACCACCTAGGCCATCAAGAATCAAATTCGTAGGTCCATTAACAACAGGCCACCAAACATTTACATTATTTGCAACACTTACATCATAAGAACTTACTGAATTATTAAACTTTAATGTAGCATTGGTGTAAGTCCAAACTCCAGAGCCACTTGCTACGCCTCCCTGATTTATTTGAAAAATTCCATTCTCATTAACTACTCCGTTGAAAGTTACATTTTGCGAAATTGCAGTTGTACTTGTAACAGCAATTGTTGTAATTCCGGAAATTGTAATTCCACTTCCGCCGCTAATTGTCTGCACAGTGCTCCCATTAAAATTAATTGCCTGAGAAGCAGGAAGTGTAAGTGCTACGCCAAGATTTGTTAAATTTCCTCCAAGGTTAAAGGCGCCAGTCATTGTGGTGTTATATGTCACCCCTGCATTAATTGTAAAATTACCTCTTACTGTTAAAGCAGAGCCACCTGCTGAAGTATATATACCTGTGGGGCCTAATGTTCTTGTAAGCATTAAGCTTCCATAATTTCTACCAGAAGCACTTATTGCAGTTGCACCTGTACCAGGGGAATCATATTCGTAAATTCCTGTTTCTGTTCCTGCAACTGTGGAAAGCAAGGGGACAGTTCCAGCCGTACTTCTTGCTGTATTATGAATGTACTTGCCGCCATTATTAATTCGTAAAATACCATTTGCCAAATCAACCTGTATCCCATTTCCACTTGCTGCACCAGAGGAATTTTTTAAAATGCCTCCATCATTTATAATAATATCATCCGTCGCAGCGGTAACATCACCAACTAATAACCCTGGTACGGTGGTATTAGTACTAGGTAGTAGCAGTGTTATTAAATTCGGATTTGTTGGCGTAATTGTTAACCGTGTTATCGTAACTGCTGTTGATGGAAGAGTTATGTTGAAAGTTCCTGCAACTCCAGAGTTATCAAGTAAAACTTGATCAGTAGAAATAGGAACTGTGCCGCCACTCCAGTTTGTCGCAGTAGCCCATAAACCATCGCCGCCTAAACCTGTCCAAGTTTTTTGTCCTAAAATATAATTTGAACTTAGTACCAAGAATAAAGTAATAAATGCCAAACGCATATTACTATTCTTAAAAAAAGAAAGAGATTGATTTAACACAAAGTAATTTTTTTTCATAACTACAAATTATTATTAATGATTACGGAGAAAATAAAATACCACGGTTTTAGAAAACCGTTTATTTTTAAAGGGTGAGGGATTGAGCAGTTATTGTAACTAACCATGGCAAGATACGTTAAAACTTAAAAACGCTGCAAAGTACCGGCGATATAAGCAACAATATTTTCCACATTTAAAACCCAATTTTGCAAATAGAAAATATACCTTTCAAAAGTGGCTGTTCTTTTTATTTATTTAATGCCCCATATTAAATAAATTTGCCGCTACATGGAACCCAACACTATTACCGTTATTACCATTTGCTTTAACAACCTGCAGGATGTTATGGAAACCTGCCAATCGGTAAATATGCAGGAGCGGCCACCTTTTGAGCATTTAATTATTGATGGGTCATCCACTCACGATATAAAAAATTATTTACAAAATAACCCACAACCGCCTTACCGCCGCTGGATTTGCGAAGCCGATAAAGGTATTTACGATGCCATAAACAAAGGCATAAAAAATGCCGGTGGCAATATTGTTGTAATGTTAAACTCCGGCGATACCTTTTACAATGCACAAGCTATTGCCCATGCACAAAATGCATTTGATAAAGATGAAATGCTGCAATGGCTGCACAGCAAATACAAATTATTAAGGGGCAACCAATGGGTAATTATTGGCAAACCTTTTGAAAAAAGTAAACTGTACCGTGGCATGCGGAGTATCTGCCATCAAACCATGTTTGTAAAAAAAGAGCTGCATAATAAATACGGGCTGTACAGCACCACCGAAAAAATTGCCGCCGATTACGATTTTTTGTGCCGTATTGCCAATGAAAAATTTATTTTTTTACAAACACCATTGGTAAACTTTGCCCCGGCAGGCATAAGCAACAGTGGTTATTTTTTATCGCTTACCGAAAGTAAAAAAGTTTACGAAAAACATTTTGGCAAAAGTGTTTTGCTCAACTTGTGGCAATTAAGGTTAAAAATTTTATTTTACCTGCTCCGCTCCCCTGCCGGTAATTTTTTATACAAAATTAAAAAAGGGTTAAAGCTGGAAAATATGTAATTGTAGCAAAAATCCAATTTCACGAACCTGTATCCTCCTGCAAATCTCATTAATTTAAGCCTAACGCTACACTTTCTAATATCACCCCTTCGGGGTTTTGCCGCATTTATTAATTTGGTTACTATAGTAATGTCAGCCTTTCAGGCTTTAAAAATCCCGAAGGGATGGTATTAATATAATAATCAAAACGCCCAATTAAAACCACAACCCCGAATGGGTGATATTAGTTGGATACAAAGATTATTAAGATAATGATATTACCCTTATCCACTTAAACATTTTCACTTAAAAAATTAAATTATCTTAGCGCCTTAAAAAATCTATACGATGAAGCAAGCCTGGTTTAAAAAAGCAATGCCCCACTTAATTGCAATTGGTATTTTTTTAATAGTATCTGTTATTTTTTGTAAACCGGCATTAGACAGCAGTCTTACTTTGCAGCAAAGCGATATTACACAATGGCAGGGCATGAGCCACCAGTTAATAGAAAGGACCAACGAAAAAGGCCGGGGCGCTTTATGGGCCAGCAATATGTTTTCGGGCATGCCCAGTTACCAAATTACTTACCCTACTCCATGGAGCCCTGTTGTTTTTTTACATGACCTTTTTACGCTTTGGTTACCCAAGCCCATTAATTTTTTCTTCTTAATGTGCATCAGCATGTATTTTCTTTTATCAGTTTTAAAACTGCGGCCCTGGACGGCGGTATTAAGTGCATTGGCTTTTGCCTTCAGCAGTTTTACACCCATTGCCATTACTGCAGGCCACGATACACAGATGCTGACCTTAGCTTATGTGCCTGCAACACTCGGCGCTATGATCTTGCTTTTTGAAAAAAAATATTTATGGGGCTTTACTTTAACGGCATTGTTTACCATGATGCAGCTGGGCATGAACCACCAGCAAATAAGTTATTACTTTTTTATTGTTGCCGCCATTATGACGGTGGCGTATTTTATTAACTGGGTAAAACAAAAACAACTGGCGCAGGCAGGTAAGGCATTGGGCCTTTTACTGGTTGCTGCAGCAATTGGTATTGGTGTTAACATTTTAAACTTATGGGTAAATGCCGATTATACAAAAAGCAGTAAACGTGGCGGCATGTTAATAATGGATACTAAAGATGTAACTAAAGATAAAATTACAAAAGACTCTAAAACCACCGGCCTGCAAAAAGATTATGCTTTTCAATGGAGTTATGGCAGGATGGAAAGCTTTAGTTTAATGTTTCCCGGTATAAGGGGTTATGGGAGCCATTATGCTGAACGGGATGGCGAGCAGGAAATATTTCCCAAGCTGGATGAAAAATCGAATGTATATAAAAACCTAACCGAAACACTCAGCGTACCCGAAGCCGATGCTGAAAATTTAACCGGCAATTTTTCGCAAAGGATTTACTGGGGCGATCAGCCATTTACAGTGGGCCCCATTTATTTAGGCGCCATCATTTGTTTCCTCGGTATTTTAGGTTTGTTTTTATTAGATGGTAAACATAAATGGTGGATACTTACCTGTACCATTTTAGCCATACTGATGGCGATGGGAAAAAATTTACCGGGCTTTAATTATTTTCTGTTTGATAATTTACCGCTGTACAATAAATTTCGTGTACCCACTATGACGCTGGTAATTCCGCAAATAGTGGTGCCTATACTGGCGGCATTAAGTTTAGATCATATTATTACCCATCAGCAGGAAGCCGAAACCTGGAAAAAATTTAAATGGGGCGCCATTGGTACTGCTGCAATATTTGTTATAGTAACAGGTGTTTATTTTACCAGCGATTTTAGTGCAGAAAATAAAAACCGCACCAAAGCCATTAACGCTATGCTGCAAAGCAAAGCTCCGCAGGAACAAATGCAGGTAAAATATGCTGAGATAAATAACGATAAAAATATGCAGCCACTGGTTGATAATAGTTTTTATGAAGACCTTTTATTCAGAGTAGGATTAAGTGACGAGACAAAAGCAAAAGGTATTTTAACTGCACTGAGAAAAGACCGGGGATCTTTTTTAATAAAAGATATTGCTGCCTCTTTAGTTTATGTTTTAATTGCTGCGGCATTTATTGTGCTGTTTTTAAAAAAGAAATTAAATGCCACGGTATTAATAGCAGGAGTAACAATAGCAGTATTTATTGAGTTGTTTAGTTTTGATACCAAATTTCTTAATGCAAAAAGTTTTGCCAATAAAGCCGATTTTGAAACAACTGAATTTCCTGTTTCAAAAGCCGACCAGCAAATACTGCAGGATAAAGACCCGAATTACCGTGTGTATGATATGAGCAAAGGCGATCCGTTTCAGCAATCCAAATCATCTTACCACCATAAAACCATTGGTGGCTACTCTGCGGCCAAGCTGGCTATTTTCGATGATTTAATTACTTACCAGTTATCGGGTACACCTAACAGCAATGTATTAAATATGCTGAATGCTAAATACATTATTCAGCCCGGCCAAAAGGCCGGAGAAGAAACTGCCATACCTAACCCCGGCGCATTGGGCAATTGCTGGTTGGTAAAAGCGGTTACTTATGTTGATGGTGCTGTGGCAGAAATGAAAGCGCTGACAGATTTTAATCCCAGGGACACTGCGATAGTGGATAAAATGTATCAATCTAAAATTGGCAATTTTACTGCACCAGACAGTGCGGCTTATATAAAACAAACTGCGTTTGATAATGATGAAGTGGCTTACGAAAGTAACACTGCGGCACCGCAGCTGGCCGTTTTCAGCGAAGTGTTTTATAAAGACTGGAATGCTTACATCGATGGCAAAAAAGTGGACATCATTAAAGCCAACTATGTTTTAAGGGCATTAATGCTGCCTGCAGGCAAACATAATATTGTATTTAAATTAGAGCCGTCTGTTTACATCACCGGTGTAAACATTTCAATTTTCTTCAAATGGTTGCTGATTGCACTTTTAATTGGAACCATTGCGTGGGAAATAAAAAAATCATTAGGAAACAAGCCCGTTAAAACTGATGGATAGTACCAGCGAAATAAAAGTTTTAACACTTATCTCTTATAAATTTTTACCTGCAAAATTGGGCGGGCAAAAAAACATTGCGTTGTTTTTTAAGTTTTTTTCGCAGTTGATACACACCACCTGTGTTACTGTAAAAGATAATGATGTTACCTGTGTAAAAGAATATGAAGTGCTGAATATTATTGAGGATAGCCAATTTCGTTATGCCAATCCAATTTATTTTTTCAAATTAAAAAAGATAATTAAAGAAAAAAAGATAACACACCTGATGGTGGAGCATCCTTATTACGGATGGCTGGGGATTCTATTAAAAATGTTTTGCGGTGTAAAGCTGGTGATGCGTTCTCAAAATATAGAAGCGGAACGCTTTAAAAGTATTGGTAAATGGTGGTGGGGCATTTTATGGCATTACGAAAGAATAACCCACCGCTTTGCCGATTATAATTTTTTTATTCAGCAGGATGATGAAAAATACGGCATTGAAAAATATAAATTAAACCCTGAAAAATGTTTCATCATTACTTATGGGTTTGAGCTTACCGGCCCGCCAACGGCTGCTGAAAGAGTTGCCGCTAAAGAAACCATTTCATCTTTATACAATATTGCAGCAGATGAAAAAATTATTTTGTTCAATGGTTCTTTAAATTATAAACCCAATACAGATGCATTGGATACTATTCTTACCAAAATAAATCCTTTGCTGCTTACCAGTAATAATTTTAAATATAAAATAATTATTTGCGGCAGTAACCTTGCCGCATCTTACAACAATTTAAAAGGGTATGCTGATAAAAATATTATTTATGCAGGTTTTGTTGATGACATAACTTTGTTTTATAAAGGTGCTGATATGCTTATAAACCCGGTAATGGATGGCGGGGGAATAAAAACAAAATTAGTAGAAGCACTGGGGCACAATATGAATGTAGTAACTACCGCCAGCGGCGCTATTGGTGTACCACTTTCTATTACAGGAGAAAAAATGAAAATAATTGCTGACGAAAACTGGGGTAATTTTGTAAATGAAGTAATAAGCAGCAACACCACTTCGGTAATACCCGAAGCATTTTTTAATCATTTTTACTGGGGTAAAATTGCAGCAAAAGCAGCAGGCATTCTGCAAAAAAATAATTAATAATGAGGATATTAATAACAGGTATAACAGGTTTTGTAAGTTCGCATTTTTTGGATTATTTAAATGTGGTAGAACCAGGTTCGGAAGTGATGGGTATTGCCCGTAATATGGATGCCTTTGATAAAAGCCGTTACCCTAATTTAAAAATCACCCTTAAACTTATTGATCTTTTAAATAAAGATGCCGTAGGAATTATTGTTAGCGATTTTGAGCCGGAATTTATTTTACACCTTGCATCGGTAAGCAGTGTGGCACTAAGCTGGCAAACGCCTTTAGAAAGTTTTGTAAACAACACCAACATTTTTTTAAATGTAGTGGAGCAGGTAAGGGCATATAAAATTAAATGCCGCATTTTATCCATCGGTTCATCCGAAGAATATGGCGAGGTTACCGAAGCAGAATTACCATTAACAGAAGCTCATCAGTTAAAACCCGTTAGCCCTTATGCGGTGGCCAGGGTGGCGCAGGAAATGCTTTCTGCTATTTATGCCGAAGGATTTAATGTTGACATTATTATTACCCGTTCGTTCAACCATATTGGCCCGGGGCAATTGGATAAATTTGTTATTTCTTCTTTTGCAAAACAATTAGTGGCCATTGCTAACGATGATAAAAAAGAAAAGAAAATAATTACCGGCGACCTATCTATTACCCGTGATTTTTTGGATGTACGTGATGTAGCAAAAGCGTATTATATTTTATTAAAGCAGGGCAAAAAAAATTCGGTATACAATATTTGTTCGGGCAAGGGCACAGTATTAAAAGATATTATCGCTATAATGAGCAGGCAGTTGAATATTGCTATTGAAACAGAAGTGAATCCGCAACTTATCCGCCCCAACGAAAACAGGAAAATTACCGGCTCGTACCAAAAAATGAAAACAGATTTTGGCTGGCAGCCGGAAATACCACTGGAACAAAGTTTAGCGGATATTATTGGGTACTGGCAAAAAAAATAAAATAAAAATATAAAGATGATTTTAGTTTTTATCGAAAAAATAATAAAAAGACTGTTGCCGGTTTACAGGCATTCTAATATTTCTTATTCACAAGAAGGCGAGGACATGATTTTGAATCGTTTTTTTGAACATCAAAAAAAAGGTATCTATGTTGATGTAGGAGCACATCACCCCTTTAGGTTTTCTAATACCAATTTTTTTTACAGAAAGGGCTGGACGGGAATCAATATTGAACCTATGCCTGAGACTGCCCATCTATTCAGGCGATACAGACAAAAAGATATTAATATTCAGAAAGGTGTTTCGTTAAAGGAAGAACAATTATTATATTATGTTTTTGAAGAAACCGCCTTAAATACTTTTAGTGAAGATAAAGCCAATGAATATATAAAAGCAGGTTTACGTTTGGTAAAAAAATCTCCCATTGAAACAGTTCCTTTGCATATAATACTTGATGCTAACTTACCTGCAGGTACTACAATTGATTTTTTAACCATAGATACCGAAGGATTGGAAATGGAAGTTTTACAATCTAATAACTGGGAAAAATATAAACCTGCTTTCGTTATACTTGAGGCACATACTATTGAAGTAAAAAAACATTTTTCTTCCGAAGTAAATCTATTTATGGAAAATTTAAATTATCAACTTGTTGGAAAAACTTACTTCTCTTACATTTATAAAAAATGTTAAAAGTCCCTGTTTTATTAATTGCGTTTAACCGGCCTGCCACCACACAACAGGTGCTTGATGCTATTGCGTTATATCAGCCGCCTGTTTTATATATTGCTACAGATGGTGCAAGAAAAAATAATGAAAGCGATGTCATAAAATGTAAAGCGGTACATGAATTAATAGATAAATGGCAAATAAATAATCCTGCGGAAACCGTTAATAAACTTTACCAACAAAATAATTTAGGTTGCGGTGTTGGTGTAAGCACAGCCATCAACTGGTTTTTTGCGGCAGAAGAAATGGGGATTATTTTAGAAGATGATTGTTTACCCAATAAATCCTTTTTTATTTTTGCGAAGCTTTACTTTCATCGATACAAAGATGAGGAATGCATTATGCATATTGGCGGCAGTAATTTTGTTGAGCCCGAAATGAAAGTTGACAATGAAAGCTATTATTTTTCTATTTATCCGCAAATTTGGGGTTGGGCAAGCTGGCGCAGGGCATGGCGTAAATATGATTTTGAAATGAAAAGGTTTGATGAATTTATAAATTTACCGAATTTCAACAATATTATAACGACGAAGTTTTTATCAATACAAAAAATAAATCTTTAGATACCTGGGATGCTCAATGGGTTTACACAATGCTGATAAATAAAGGCCTGAGCATATTACCCTATTTAAGTATGGTAACTAATTTAGGTTATAATGAAAACAGCGGCAGCCATTTAAGTAAAATACCTAAATGGTACAGCGAAAAAGTATATGACCTAAACAATATAATATCACCTGAAGCAATTGGGCAAAATACCAAATTAGATAATTACGTGTTTAAGAAAGTATATAAAAGAGGAATTACTTACAGGTTAAAAAAAATAATAAAAAAATTAATTTTCAAACACGGATAACAATGGTAAAAATAAATTGCCCATGTTTTTAACAGGAGTTGAATGATACTTGAAAAGTTAGCGATTATAGTAAACAAATAAAAATGCGAACAAAAAGAATAATTGAGTCTGATTTTAAAACAGATGAAGCTGAAAGAATATGGTGGAATACCAATGCCGGAATAATTGAAAAAATTTGGGCTCAGGGTATTGACATGCAACATATCATCCGGCTGCCTTATTTAAAAAAAATGAAAGCTTTTATTCTTAAAAACACCAGTTCAACGCCTGTTAAAGTTTTAGAGATAGGATGCGGTTCCGGCTGGGTGTGCAGATTGGTAGCCGATGAAAATTTTCATGTTATTGGTACCGATTTTTCGGAAGGGCAACTTGCTATTGCTAACAATATGGCTAAACAATTTAATAAGGAAAAATACTGTGCTTATGAATTGGCTGATGCTTCATCCTTTAAAAAAGAAGTAGATGGTGTTGTTATTCATCGCATTATTGCATCATCTATCTGCAAATGAATTGAAAAAATTTTTTACCCAGTTTGCTCAGTTAAAAACAGGTACAAAAGTTTTTGTTTACGAGCCCCTCTTTTTTGCAAGGCAGCAAGGAAAAACATCTTTAATGGACAAGCTGCTGAATATATCTGCTAAAACAGTAAGAACGCTTTCTTTTAAACTGGCAAGTATAACAGGTAAAAAAAATACTGCTTTAGTTTATGCTATGGATAAAATAAATAGTGATGCAGAACAAAACGGCTGGTACATTTCGCCGAAAGAAATACCTTTTGCGCCTGACGAACTGGAGAATTATTTTTTGCCGCATTGTACTTTACAAAACAAATACATTGTTAACAAAACCGATTTAGATATTGCACAAAACTTAACCATGAATGGAATAGATAAACCGGGATTTTTGTTTTCGGGAATTCTGATTCCATTGGCCTGCTGGTTTGATAAGCTTTCTTTTAAAGGTAAGTTCACCCATTTTCTTAATCCCCATCAGCATCTTTTTGTTTGTTTTGAATGGATAAAAAAATAATTACTAATTTGTTGTACACAACAACTCAATTCTAAATATTTCTCGTGCTAACTAAAATATTAAATCTTTTAAACCCTTTACGAGTACAGGTTAAAAAACAAACCAAGGATATTGATCAGCTTAAATTAAACAGTGGCAAAATACTTAAGTGAATTAAACAATGCTAAAGCTGAACAAATACTTGGTGATATACAGAAAGCTGAATTTAAAATTTTTTCGCAATGGGGAGATGATGGAATAATAAATTTCTTATGCAATTCCCTGGATATTTCAAGTAAAACTTTTATTGAATTTGGGGTGGAAGATTACACAGAATGCAATACCCGTTTTCTATTAATAAATAATAACTGGCGGGGCTTAATAATAGATGGCAGTAAAAGAAATATGGATAAAGTAAGGCAGGAAGATATGTATTGGCGCTATAATTTAACCGCACTTGATATTTTTGTTACCAAAGAAAACATCAACAGTTTATTAGCACTAAATAATTTTACCGGCGAAACAGGCTTACTTCATGTTGATATTGATGGTAATGATTACTGGATTTGGAAAGAAATTAATGTTATTAACCCCGTAGTTGTTATCATTGAGTATAATAGTGTTTTTGGAGCCGCTAACCCGTTGACAATCCCTTATGACGCCTCTTTTTACAGAACCAATGCCCATTATTCAAACTTATATTATGGTACATCTTTACTTTCGGTATGTGATTTAGCTGCAGAAAAAGGGTACAGTTTTATTGGTTGTAACAGCAACGGAAATAATGCCTATTTTGTAAGAAATGATAAAGTGAAAAATTTAAAAATAAAGTCGGCAGAAGAAGGCTTTGCTGATGCACAGTTTGCCGAAAGTCGTTCTCCGGCAAAAGAACTTACTTTTTTAAGAGGTAGCGACCGGCTTAAATTATTAAAAGGTATGCAGGTTTTCAATACCAGAACAAATACTATAGAAATTATATGATAGATAGTATTATATAAACTCAAAGCAACGCATAAACCTCACAGGTTTTATAACGGTTTTCATTATACAAACTGGTTTTGCTAACCCTGTGAGGTTTGACAGTTTAGGCTTGCATGACACCAGCGTATTCCCCAATTATTTATTTGCAACATTAATACCAGTTAAACAAAAATGAAAATATTAATAATAGGAGCTAAAGGGTTTGTAGGACACATGCATATCATTTTTTTTCTTAAAGATCACAGGGTTTGGGGAGCAGAAGTTTTAACTTCCGGCGATACAAATTTTTTTTACTAGACAGGCTGAATACTGATTTTAATCAAATTTTTGAAACCGAAAAATTTCACTTGTGTTTAAATGCAAGTGGTAATGGCAGTGTACCCGTTTCTATAAATAATCCCCTGCTCGATTTTGAATTGAATGTGAGTAATACCATTAAAATTCTGGATGCCATTCGCATACATAATCCCCAATGCAAATACATCCATTTATCCTCAGCGGCTGTATATGGTAACCCGGTAAGTTTACCAGTTACAGAAAATATGGCATTAAAACCATTATCTCCATACGGCTGGCATAAATTATATGCAGAGCAAATTTGTAAAGAATATTTCAGCCTTTATAATACTGCTTCAATTATGCTCCGGATATTTTCTGTTTATGGTGAAAATTTAAAAAAGCAATTATTTTGGGATATTTATCAAAAAACATTACAATCAAAAAATATTGAACTTTTTGGCACAGGTTTCTAAAAAACAGGGATTTTATTTACATACCAAGATCTTATGCAGGCAATTAACTGCATTATTGATAAAGGATTGTTTAATGGCGAAGCTATAAATGTTTCATCTGGTATTGAAACTACCATAAAAGATGCTGCGGAAATATTCTGCACTTCTTTAAGCAACGAGGCCACGGTAACCTTTAATAAAATAACTAAACAGGGTGATCCATTAAATTGGAAAGCGGACATAGGGTTATTAACTAATTTAGGATTTAAAACTACCACTTCAATAGAAACTGGTTTAAAAAGTACCGGCAAATGGCTGAAAGAAAACATATAACATTAGTTTACCAGTATAATGATGATTGGATTGGCGGCACATATTATATCCAAAATATAATAAGGGCTTTAAATTTACTGGCAGATGACACCAAACCTGTGTTGCTGATTTTACATGATTTGAACTCTTCTGTGGACGTTATAAAAAATTTTGGCTACCCCTATATCTCTTTTCTTCCTATTAGTTTTAGGCTGGAACCATACAAAAAATTACTGAATAAATTTTCCCGTTTTATCATTGGTAAAAAAATGTTTAAGCTAAAATTGCCTGATGCTGCCGGCAAAAATGTATATCCTCTGGCAAGCAGTATGAGTAATAAAAATATTAGTAATGGTTACTACTGGATACCTGACTTTCAGGAGTATTACCTGCCTCATTTTTTTTCTAAACTGGAAGTGTACACAAGAAAAGCCATTAACAAAGAAATGGCAAATGCCAACTATCCTATTGTTTTTAGCAGCAAAACCGCAGCGGCTGATTTTGATAAATTTTATCCGGGTAATAAAAACAAAAAGCGTATACTGAGTTTTACGAGTTTTATTGACAACAGGTACAAACAGATTAGGTTAGAAACTTTGCACCAAAAGTTCACTATTACAAAACCATACTTTATTGTTGCTAACCAGTTTTGGAAACATAAGAACCATTTTATTGTATTAAAGGCATTATTATTACTTAAAGAATATTTCCCAAATTTTCAATTGGTTTTTACCGGTAAAGAATCAGATTACAGGAATCCAGGTTTTTTTAGTAGTATAAAAAAGTACATTGAAGAAAACAGTTTGCAAGACCAGGTTTTATCTTTAGGTTTTATTGACCGCAACGAACAATTGCAATTAATGGCAAATGCTGTTGCTATTATTCAGCCTTCTTTATTTGAAGGCTGGGGTACCGTTGCTGAAGATGCTAAAGCATTGAATCAGTTTATTTTAATTTCGAACATTCCCCTTCATAAAGAACAGGTACAAGAAAATTGCTTATTTTTTAACCCCGAAGACGAGTATGATTTAGCTAAAAAAATGCTTTTAATGTTGCAAAACGAAAAAACAATAACTTCAATAAATTATACTGCATTACAAAAGCAATTTGCAGAGCAATTTATTCAATTATTCGACAAATAATAAAATTACAACTAAAGCCCAATGAGTATCAGGCGCCAGAGTATATTTTCTTCCTTATTAATTTATGTTGGTTTTATTTTTGGCGCCCTCAATACTTATTTATTTACAAAACAGGGGCTTTTTAAACCCGAAGAATATGGATTGATACAGGTAATACTGAATGTGAACCTGGTATTTTTTTCCATTTGTACTTTAGGTGGCCCGGCAATGATGAGCCGCTTTTTTCCTTACTACCAGGATCTCCCAAAAAAACAAAATGATCTTTTTTCTTTTGTTTTATTGGCTTCCTTTGCCGGCTTTACCATTCTTTGTTTACTGGCTTATTTTTTTCAACCATTGGTGG
This sequence comes from uncultured Chitinophagaceae bacterium, assembly GCA_963741535.1. Lineage (GTDB taxonomy): Bacteria > Bacteroidota > Bacteroidia > Chitinophagales > Chitinophagaceae > Ferruginibacter. The sequence continues at coordinate 2,444 of CAVUIP010000014.1, read as the reverse complement.
TTCGTAAGTTTCAAACCACATCAGCATTGTTGATCAATTATTATTACTGGATATTACCTTACACACTTTTTTATACTGTTTTTTATATTCTTGAAGTGCAAAGTTACATCAGTAAAAAGGGAGTAGCCCCCAGCTTTTTAAAAGAAACCGTTAACAGGCTGATTGTAACTTTTTTAATTGTGCTTTTCATGCTTAAAGTGATCAACTTCGACCAGTTTGTTAAGTCGTATGTTTTTTCTTATGTGCTCTTAATTATTTTTTTAGGGGCGTTTTTATATAAAAGAAATTTGCTTTCGCTAACAGTTACCATTAGCCCCGTAACAAAAACCCATTATAAAGAAATTTTAAAAATGATGCTGTTTGTTTATGCAGGCGGTATTGTGTATTACCTTGGGTTAAATTTCGACAGCATCAATTTAACCCGTCAGGAAGGCTTGGCGCCGGCAGCCATCTTTACATTTTCTAACTATATTGCAAGTATTATTGCGGTGCCGCAACGTAGTATAGTGGCTATTACCAGCCCTTACATTGCACAGGCATGGAAAGAAAAAAACTTAACAGAGATCAGCCGAATTTACAATCGCAGTTCCATCAACATGCTCATTATTTCGCTGTTTATCTTTTTAAATATCTGGTTAAATATAGATGATGCTTATACAGCTTTTAATATCAACCCCACTTTTACCGCAGGTAAATATGTAGTACTGGTGCTGGGATTAAAATTTATTATTGATATGGGTACCGGCGTAAACAGCCAGATGTTATACACCAGTAATTTTTGGAAATTTGAATTTTTAACCGGAGTGGTGCTATTGTTTTTAACTATACCGCTAAATTACTGGCTCACGCAAAAATATGGTATGGTGGGTGCTGGCATTGCAGGCTTTATCAGCCTTACAGTGTACAATGCTATCCGCATGGGATTTATTTATTACAAATTTAAAATGCAGCCTTTCACTATTAATTCTTTAAAAGCGGTTGTAACAGCTGCTGCAATTTATTTTGCAATATTTTTTATTACTAAAAATATTTCCGGAGTAACGGGCATGCTTATAAAGTCGGTTTTATTTTCTTTACTGTTTATTGCATGTGTGTTTTATTTAAAATTAACTCCCGACTTAGAACCGGTTTTAAATTCAATTAAAAAAAGACTGGGTATAAAATCTAATACCAATTAAACATTAAAAGAATACTGTCAGCCTGAGGCTGTCATAAAAGAAAAAAATTAAGCTCTTCCCGAAAGGTCGGGACAGGTTGCAAATGACAATAAGAATAAGAATTTTCTCAGCTTCGCTAAGAAAAGAGGTTTGCCACCAAGGCACAAAAGGGGGGAGTAGAAAAATAGCTACGCATTTTTCCTTAGTGCCTTCGAGTCTTCGTGGCTAAATTCAATTTTAGTAAAAAATTGTTTATCAACCTTTTAAAATACTTGTCATTAGCAGCCTGTCGAAGGCGGGTATAACAATAGGACAGGGTTCGGCAAGCTCACCCTGACAACTTTTATTTTTTGTATAGATTTAATGTCTATTTGGCATCATTCAGTTTAGAAAGAAATAATTGCAGCGCCACTTTCTTCTTATCATCCAGCAAAAAACTAATCTTGTTTTTGTAATAATCGTTCAGGTCGGCTTCTTTATAATTAATTGCTGTAACAATTGTATCAATATTGTTTAATCCTGCTGATGTTGCTTTATTAAATGCTTTGGTAAATGCGTTCTCCATTTTTTTATTGCTCACCCATGCAGCAAATACAAAAGGCAATCCAGTCATTTCTTTCCATGCCAAACCTAAATCGTAATGATATTTTGAAACAGGAATTTGTTTAAAGGCCCTGTCTCCAATTACCAGCCCGGCGGTGGTGCCTTTAATGTTTTGTTCAAAACCCTTTTCTGCTGCAATAAATTCCGGGGTTATTTTCCAATGCTCTTTTATTAAAATTTTCAGCAGTGCTACCGAAGTTCTGCTCTGGTAATCTAATAAAATAGTTTTTATATCCTGCAATGGCACATCACTAAAAAGACAAACGCTGCCCACAGCTCCATCGCAACCAATACAGTAATCACTTATAATATGAAACTCCTGCATAGCAGGCAATGCAGCAACCGGCACAAGGCCAACATCAATTTGATTATTTAATAATTGCCGGGCAATATTAGCAGGAAAATAAAATAACAATTCAATCTCATCAGCCATCATTCCATTTTCAAATCCGTAAATCAGGGGCTTTGTATTTAAATAACTTACCGCCCCAACTTTAATCTTGCCCCCATCCCCTCCCGAAATGATCGGGATAAATTCCGGGGAGTTATTCGAAGTATATACCATTTTACAAAAGTAACTTAGTTGCATAACTTGAAAAAACCTTAATGCATATTTCATCTAATTATTTGCGGCTGTAGCAATATCTTTGCTGCAATTAATTTTTTTATGGAACTATCAGCATT
>CAVUIP010000013.1:0-8560 GCA_963741535.1 uncultured Chitinophagaceae bacterium | reverse complement strand
ACCTTTCAGGAATAACCCAGCGGCTTTTTAAAACCAGCTCTGTTTCGGTTTTAATAAATACAGCACCAATTTTTAAAAGCCATTTTGGAGTGGGTAAACCAAAAGGCATTTTTATATTTTTTCTAAATTCCTGCATTAATATTTTATTGGTAACCGGGTTGGGTGCCGAAGTATTAAAAACTCCCTGCAAATCCTTATGCTGCTGCAGAAAAATAATTATGCCGTATAAATCTTCAATATGTATCCAGCTAAACATTTGGTTACCGCTACCCTGTTTGCCACCCAAACCAAAACGAACTAAATTTTTTATGGGCCGCACCACACCGCCATCTTTGCCCAAAACAATGGCCATGCGTATAGCAACCTGCCGGGTATTTATTAATTTAAAATCGAAAAAAGATTTTTCCCAGTTGGTGGCTACGTTTACTGAAAAGCCGGAACCAATTTCGCCTGTGCTTTCCGTCATTGGCCGGTCTTGTGCATGGCGGTAAATGGTAGCGGTGCTGGAGTTTATCCATAGTGGTGGCGGATTTTTGCATTGCAATATTGCCTCACCTAATATTTTAGTGGTGTTAATTCTTGAATCAAAAATTTCTTTTTTATTTTTTTCGTTGTACCGGCAGTCAACCGATTTACCTGCAAGGTTAATCAGCATTACTGCATTTTCGAGTGCAGCAATTATTGCGGTTGAATTATTCCAGTTAATATGATTGAGTTGCCTGGAGATTATGATTACTTCGTGACCTGAATCAATAAATTTTTGGGTAAGATATTTTCCTGTAAAACCTGTGCCGCCGGCGATGATGATTTTTTTATTCATGATTTTACAAGATAAAAATTAAAATTATAAAACGGTATAAAAGCCAGGTGTAAGAAATAATAACAGGGCAACTGAAGTTTTGCAACTATTCTCTTATGTTAAAAAACATCATTCAACAACAGCTAAAAAAATAGATAATATTAACAATTTCAATGCTGGTAAAAAAATAATTACCAATAGTAATGGCCAGAACAAAGACTGCTCCTATTAATGAAACCAACAGCATATTAAAGTAATAATCCAATTTATTTTGCCAGGTTTGCTTATAGATAAACGAGTATTGAAAAACAATCATTCCTAAGACCATAAACAACTCAAACTGCCAGTTATATTTTATTGTAATAAGATGATGAACGAATTTGGCATACTGGCTTAATGTAAAAGCTGTTACTGCAATGCAGAATAAGTATTGCTGCAATTTTAAGCGGTGAAGAGTTTCCTAATTTTGTCATTTTTACATTTACCATAAATAAGCTATTAAATTTGAAACAAACATTAAAATAAATTTCACCGCAAATGCAACAAACATGGTATTCTTAACACTTCGCCAATTTTAAATATTCTTCAGTTTAAAAATATCGTACATCCCAGTATAAGCAAATTGTGTAATTAGTTTCCACGTCCAGTAAGCTGCAATTTAATCTATTAGTCAACTGCAAGTTCGTTACCCTGCCTGTTAAATCCTGGTAAAGTTAAAATGCGATAAACCAATATGAAAAATTTAAACCCTGAACATAACGTCCGTAAATTGTTCACAATTTCCTGCTAAGGGGTTTCTAGTTTTTTAATATCATTATATCAGTTAAAAACAACTTTACCGATTTTTGAATAAAGTTATTGCAATAAACATTTGGCCAATTGCAATTATAATAATTAGAAGAAGCTGAAGGATGATAATGTAGTTCATAAATTATGTTTAAGGTGAGTTTTTATTTTAATACTGATAAAGGCCGTTGCATTTTTATATATGTTTCCCTGTAGCATAACCAGCTGTAAAAAATTGCCATTACAGGTGCTGTAAAAAATAAGATCCAGAAAGATCCTGCTGGCATGGTAACTACTGCTATAAGAGTAATCCAGTGATAAATATATCTTGCTCCCCATTTGTAAGTAAAGCAACGGTTGTAAGCATGTACCATCATGCTGATTATTTGCCATCCTCCCACAATAAAATAGCCAATAAGAAATCCATTGTGTAAAAAATCTTCTGCTCCTTCCAGTAAGCTTATGATAAAAGAGGAAAGTATTAATCCAATGTTTATCCAGAAATCGATTTTTTTAAACTGCCGCATTAACTGTATATTTTATAATTTCAGAAATATTTGAAAATACATTGTTACAAAAAAGCTGCAAAAGCAGCTTAAGTTTTTTTACATGGTCAGACGGGACGTCGGACCATGTAAAAAAACTATTTAAAAAACTTTAAAATATTGCCTAAAAACCAACTCTCATCTGCCTTTATCATCACATCCAGCATTTTATCGGCCTGGCCGCCAAATTTTCTGATGCCTGCAACGGTGTCTATAAACTGTTTGGTGTCTTTGTCTTTTTTATCGCCGTCAATTTTTTCTAACTGGGTTAATAATTTAAGCATGGGATCCAGCTCTCTCTTTTTTCTTTCCTTAATTATTTGAGTGGCTACTTTCCAAATATCTTTTTCGGCGCTGAAAAATTCTTTGCGTTCGCCGGGTATAAGCACACGGTCCACCAAGCCCCAATCAATTAAATCACGGGTGTTCATATTTACATTGCCACGGCTGATGTTGAGCTGCTCCATAATATCATCCTGTGTAATTGGGTCGGGGCTTACCAGCAGCAGCGCATGTATTTGTGCCATGGTGCGGTTGATACCCCAATGCGTACCAAAGGCGCCCCAACTGCTGATGAACTGTGCTTTTGCTTCGGTAAGTTTCATGCTGATTTATTTATACCACAAAGATAATACGTTTTTTGAATTTTCAAAACTTATTGAAAATTAATTTCAATATTTCTTAAATGCAGATTACAGGGAAAAGAAAATGACTTTTTACGAAGAAAATAAAAACTCTTTAACTTTAAGTATGGCTATAAACAAGCAATACAAATTTGAGGTCTATAACCGAAACTCTTTTTCGGATGAACAAAAGAAAGAAAAGAGGACTTTGATTATTTTCGCTATTGTTATGATACTTGTTGTTGCCTTTCTTTTTATACGGACAGCCTACCTATATAAAATTCAGTTTGAAGAAAAAGTGGAAGGTATTTTATTAAACAAAAAACTTGGAAAAAAAAGTCTAATTACGATTGAAGTTTTCAATGCAAAAACTATTAGCTTAACAAAATACTATTACCATAACAAATATGAATATGGTGATATTTCGACTTTTGAAAAACTACAAATTGGTGACTCTGTTTTTAAACATTCTAATTCGCATATTGTAAAGTTATATCGCAAAAAAAATGATGTCTATGTTTATATTGATTCGTTCAACATAAAAGTTTGGTGATTCAATTTATAATTTCACAAATCAATTCGCTTAAATAAAAGTTCAATAAAGATTTTCAGTACAAGAGTGCGACGCCACTGAAGATGAATAAAAGAAATTATGCCGGTTACAAAAAAATAAAAAAGCGTTAGCTTTTATACTAACGCTCATAAAAAATTATTATAGGTGAGTCATCCGCCAAATAGCGGATGACTCACCCTATAATTTACACCAGCATCGTTACCGGATTTTCTAAATACTTTTTTAATGTTTGCAGAAAATGCTGCGCCTACTGCGCCATCTACACTTCTATGATCGCAGCTCATGGTGAGTTTCATAATATTGGTTACACCAAAGCCATCGCCTTTTTTTACTACTACTTCTTTAATAGCGCCTACAGCTAAAATGGCACTGTCTGGCGGATTGATGATGGCGGTAAATTCTTCAATATCCATCATGCCTAAATTAGAAATGGTAAACGTGTTGCCGCTGAATTCGTTGGGCTGCAATTTTTTATCTTTCGCTTTGCCATACAATTCTTTGGCTTCGCCGGCAATTTGTGATAATGTTTTTTGATCGGCAAAACGAATTACCGGCACAATTAAACCTTCGGGCATAGCTACTGCACTGCCAATATGTATGTGATGATTTTGACGGATAAAATCTCCCATCCAGCTGCTGTTAACATCGGGATGTTTGCGCAAGGCCATGGCACTTGCTTTTATAATCATGTCGTTAAAAGAAATTTTAACCGGGCTTACTTCGTTCATGGCTGCCCGTGCTGCCATAGCATTATCCATGTTTATTTCCATGGTTAAATAAAAATGCGGTGCACTAAACTTGCTTTCTCCCAAACGGCGTGCAATTACTTTACGCATTTGCGTTAAAGGAATATCGGTGTGGCCTTCTGTGCCGGATACAGTTGATAGTTGCCCGAAGGATCCTGTGGAATGGTTGATAGTTGATGGTTGTGCAGCTGTGGTCTGTTGTCCTTTGTCAGTGGTGGGTTTATAACTGTCCACATCTTTTTTAGTTACTCTTCCGTTATCGCCACTGCCACTTACTTTACTAATGTCAATACCTTTTTCTGCTGCTAATTTTTTTGCAAGGGGCGATGCTTTTACTCTTCCATTAGTTGCAGTTTGTGATTGTTCATTGGTCGTTGTTGGTTGTTCGTTTGTTGCAGCAGCAACTTTTTCGCTACTAACTGCAGCGGGTGGTGCATTATTTGCACCTGATTTTTCTGTGGCAACATAAGCGCTTACATCTGTACCGGGTTTACCTACAATGGCAATAATCTCATTTATTTTTGCGGCTTTGCCTGCTTCTACTCCTATATATAATAAAGTGCCTTCTTCGTAACCTACTACTTCCATGGTGGCTTTATCCGTTTCTACATCGGCTAACACATCATCGCTTTTAACGGTGTCGCCTACCTTTTTATTCCAGGCTACAATTTTTCCTTCTGTCATGGTATCACTAAGCAAAGGCATGCGAATTTCTTTTGCTCCGGCAGGTAATGTAACTTTGGTTGATGGCTGATTGTTGGTAGTTGATGGTTGTGCAGCTTCTGGTGTTTCGGGAGCTTTTGAAGCAGGTGCAGCAGTTGCCCCGCCTTCTTTATCTAACAAGCCTTTATAATCTTCGCCATCTTTACCCACAATGGCAATAATTTGATTAATTTTTGCAGCTTCGCCAGCTGGCACACCTATATATAATAAAGTGCCATCCACATAACCCGTAACTTCCATCGTGGCTTTATCAGTTTCTACATCGGCAAGTACATCATCACTTTTTACTTTGTCGCCCACTTTTTTATTCCAGGTCACAATTTTCCCTTCAGTCATCGTATCGCTCAATAGCGGCATGCGTATCACTTCTGCCATATATAATTTATTTCTATTTTTATTAATTGAGGTTCGAAATTACGGTAAAAACAGGAAATGAAATACAGTTAATCTAATGTAAGTTTCAATCTGTCCTTAAGTTCCTTTACCAGCGGATATTCTTCTATAATTTTAAAGTATTGCTCTTTAGAGCTTAATACTTTTTCTGCCGGCTGGCTGTTGTGCTCATTTTCTACAATAATTACCGTATAAGTAAGTATTTTATTACAAAAATGATTTTGCAGATGATCTACCAGTGCTGCTCTTTCCTGCTCAATAAATTTTTGCTGAATGTTATTTTCGGTTATAATTTCTAAAGTATTATTATCAACAACTTTAAGCTTAGCCATTTTAAAATTGGTTACAGCCGAGTGATTTTTTTTGGTGATCAATTTCTCGATAAATGCCCCCCAGGCAATGTATAATTCTTCTTCTGTAAGTTCTTTTAAATCGTTGCCGCTGTTTTTATTTTGTTCTGTTAGTTTTTTACGGATTTTATCAAGAGAAGATAATCCTGTTTTTGGTTTAGTATTTTCGGTTGGAGGTTGTCCGAAGGATCCTGTGGAATGGTTGTCCGAAGTATCCTGTGGAATGGTTGGTGGTTGGTGGCGCTTAATTTCAACTTCAGGTTCTTCTACAATTAATTTTGCTTCTGCTGGTTTTGCTGGTGCTGTTGTTTTTGTAAACTCTGAAAACCCCAATGCTGCATCTGCAATTTTTATCATTGGCACAGCCCTGAATGCGACTGCCTTTGTAGACTCAACTACTTTTTTTTTACTTACTGCCCCATCATTATTTACCAGTTCAATGGCCTGGTGCAGGTAACTTAATTTTATTATGGTTAACTCTACCAGTAATCTTTTGTTACGGGCCTGTTTATAATTTATTTCTGCTTCGGTTAAAAGATTTAATGCGCCTATTAACCAACCTGCATTTATTTTTTGTGCTGCCTGTAAATATTTTTGTTTAAAATCTTCGGCTACTTCCAGCAGTATGGCTGCTTTGGTATCTTTACTCACTAAAATATTTCTTATAAATTCCGCAAAGCCTTCAATTACTGTATCTCCTTCAAACCCTTTGCGGTTAATTTCATCGTACAGCAACATGGCATCGCTCATGTTTTGCTGCTGCATAAAATCTAAAAACTTAAAATAATAGTCTTCATCTAAAATATTAAGGTGCTCTAAAGTATTGCTGTAATTTAATTTACCGCCGGTAAAACTTACAATCTTATCTAAAATACTTAAAGCATCTCTTAAACAGCCTTCGCTTTTTTGTGCAATAATATGCAGTGCTGCTTTCTCTGCTTTTATTTCTTCTTTCTCACAAATTTCCTGCAGGTGTTCTACCGTATCATTATTGGTTATTCTTTTAAAATCAAAAATCTGGCAACGGCTTAATATTGTGGGAAGTATTTTATGTTTTTCGGTTGTGGCTAAAATAAAAATGGCAAATGGTGGGGGCTCTTCCAGCGTTTTTAAAAATGCATTGAATGCTGATGTACTTAACATGTGTACCTCATCCACAATATACACTTTGTACTGGCCTGCCTGTGGTGCAAAACGCACCTGGTCTACCAAACTTCTTATATCATCTACAGAGTTATTGCTGGCAGCATCCAGCTCATGAATATTTAAAGAGGTGCCTGCATCAAAAGATACACAACTGTTGCAGGTGTTGCAAGCTTCCCCATCTTTAGTTTGATTTTCGCAATTAATTGTTTTAGCTAATATTCTGGCACAGGTGGTTTTGCCCACACCCCTTGGGCCGCAAAATAAAAATGCATGCGCCAGCTGATTATTTTTAATAGCATTTTTTAAAGTAGTGGTTATATGCGCCTGCCCCACAACTGTAGAAAAATTTTGCGGCCTGTACTTACGTGCTGAAACGATAAATTTATCCATGTACCCCCATCCCCTAAAGGGGCTTTTAAAGATTAAAATAATTTGAACAATGCAATTTAATAAGACTTTATTGTTTTTGCATAAAAGCTTTTATTGATGTAAAAACAACTTCCATAATTTCACCCCTTCAGGGGATGGGGGCAAATCTCAAATTAATATCGGGTGCCGCTTAAATTCCATTGTTCTGTCGAATAAATAACGGTAAGTAGCCAGGTTTCTGCTGCGGAAAGATTCGCCTAAACTTTCGGCAATGTTCAGCATTTTTGGGTTAAAATCGCCAATCCACTGCATTTCATATTCGGTATAAGGCACCGCATCCGACTGAATTACTTTTGCTGATTCCACCACAATAAAAGCATCAATGCCTTTGCCCTGCCACTCGGGTACCACACCAAAAACCAAACCGTTAAATTTTTTATTGGGTGTAAATTTTTTAACCCAGAGAAATTTAAGTTTTTGCAATAACCCAAACTGCCCGTTTAAATGTTTAAACCATTGGTTAAGATCGGGAAGATTTACAAAAATGGCAATTGGCTCTTTTTTATGATAAGCAAACCAAACAATTTTTTCATCCATCACCGGTTTCATTTTTTTAAACATAATAATAACCTGCTCTTTAGTTAATTGCTTTAAACCGCCATGCCCTGCCCATGCTTTGTTATATACTGTTGTAAAATCTAAGGCAAATTTTTCCAATTGATTTTTATCAATATGCTTTGCAGAAAAGTCGGGATTATTTTCAAAAGGTTTATGCCTGTCGAACATTTTTTGTTTTAAAGGTTCTTTAGGCAGTAACCCAAAACAAATTTGGTTAAAGAAAATTTTAAAGCCATAGCTTTCAAAAAGTGTAACGTAATAAGGCGGGTTATAATTCATGCAATACAATGGTTCGGTAAAACCTTTTGTAACCATGCCCCACCAGCGGTCTCGTTCGCCAAAATTTATGGGGCCATCCATTGCCTGCATACCTTTTAACTGCAGCCAGTTTTTTGCAGTGTCTAATAAATAATTTGCTGCATCCTGGTTATTAATGCATTCAAAAAAACCTATGCCGCCAACTGCTACTTCATCGCCTTTGTTTTTATATTTTTTGTTGATGAATGCTGCAATGCGGCCCGTTAAATTTCCTTTTTCATCTTTTAAAATCCATCTTTCCACTTCTCCAAAACGAAAAGCTTTGTTTTTATTTTTATCAAATACCTCATTAATATCTTTATCCAGCGGACGGATCCAGTTGGTATCATCTTTATATAATTGTACTGCTACCTGTAAAAATTGATCGGCAGTATTTTTATTAGTTACCGGTGTTAATTGCATGTTTAATTTTAAGCATGCAAATGTACTTAAAAAAGTATGAGCCATTTGCCATAGCTCATAGCGGGTATAATTTAAATTGTTACAGAAATGTAAAGGGTTGCCTACCTATAAAAAATTGGCAACCCTAACCTATAGCAAAATTTAATTTACAACTCCACCTCTCCAATA
>CAVUIP010000012.1:0-17636 GCA_963741535.1 uncultured Chitinophagaceae bacterium | reverse complement strand
CTCCAAAGTTCCCCCTTCAGGGGGCGGAGGGGGTATTACTCCTTCGGTGCCACCTGCACATTCCTGGTAAAACCTTCTTCCAGAGAAATAAATGTTTCCGTACGCTCTATCCCCTTTATCTTTTGTAATTCATCATGCAAAACATTACGAAGCTGGTTGATATCTTTACATACAATTTCAATAAACATGCTGTAATTACCCGTTATATAATTCAGGCGTACTATTTCAGGTATCTTCATTAAATCCTGCGCAACGCTATCGTATAAAGAACTCTTTTCTAAATAAATTCCAACAAAAGCGGTAATATCATAACCTAATTGTCGCAGATCTACATTCAATCTTGTACCTTTGACGATACCAAACTCCTGTAGCTTTTTTATACGAACATGAATGGTGCCACCGCTCACAAATAATTTTTTTCCAAGATCGGCATAAGATATTTCAGCAGTTTCCATCATTTCGTGAATAATCTGAAGATCTAATTTGTCGAGATTTAATTTTGCAGCCATTTCAATTTTTATTTTAGTTTAGTATTCAATATAATACACAAATATTTAAATTATTTCTATATTTTCCAAATTTTTTATGAAATATTTTTAACGTAATGGCTAATTTATATAGATTTGCACTATCAAGATCTTAACACAATTGTGGGGTGATGAAATTTTTGGCAGACATGCCCTCTTGTCTCGAGGGTGAGGATAACAGGATAAACGAAGCATAGAGCCGCAAGGGTAGCAATACTGAGCGACCGGGGTCGACCACCGAACTTTGTACTTCAGCTAACTGCCTCGTGGAGGTTCGATCCCTCCCCCTACAGCAGCTTATTTAAGCCTTTGTAAAAAACGAGAGGCTTTTTTGTTTATGCTCCTTAATGGCAGCGACCCTCTTGTCTCGAGGGTGAGGATAACAGGATAAACGAAGCATAGAGCCGTATTAGTAGCAATACTGAGCGACCGGGGTCGACCACCGAACTTTGTACTTCAGCTAACTGCCTCGTGGAGGTTCGATCCCTCCCCCTACAGCAGCTAATTAATTAAGCCTCCGTTTTTCACGGAGGCTTTTTTGTTTTACAGTTCCTCTAAATGACACGACCCTCTTATCTCAAGGGTAGGATAACAATGGATAGATTTACAGGAAACCTCAAATCAATTTTTTGAAAAAGCTGGAATCAAATTGGAAAGTTCGATTAAGAAACAATCAGAAAAAAGAAAAGCCGACGTTGTGAATTTTGAAAAAATAAGAAAGAGAATTGAGACAGTTTTTTATTCTTTATGTTATCAGTTTATGATGCAAAGAAATTATGTCAAATACTATTCTGCCTTTAAGTTGAGGTATTGGGAAAGTTAAGCGGATTAACTGTTATACAATTCTTAAACAAATTTATATACAACAAGCCTGTTGGCAAAGTTAAACATACTCTGGATGATTAACTCCGCCAACGGGTTCAATTATATCATTCAATTGGATAGTCGCTATAGCAATAACAGTCTTCACAATAATTAATCCATTCATACATAGCATCTGTTTGTTCTTGTCGGGCATAATTAAAAAAAGAAAAACAATCAGTTAACCCTTGTCCTGTTGTATGTACCGTCATACACCAATCTAAACCTTGATCATAAACATTAAAAATTGCATCAATCATTTCATAGCCATGTGTTAAACAATAGCTTTCCTGATAATTAGTCGGGTACTGGTATTTTATAAAGGTTTTTTTTGATTGCACAAATTTTGGTTGTGGGTATGACGAAGCAATAGAAATGCTTGTACAGGAAATAAATATAATGAATACTAGTATTTTTTTCATTTTTTATAATTTAAAATGTATTTAAATAAAATGCTGCTTAGTTAAATATTGGATTTCTTTTCATTTACTGGCCTCCAAAATTCTAATCCTTTATTAGTTTTAAAATATCTAATAGATATACTGGTTAGTCTTTTAGATTCTGCCTGTGTTAATTCTTTAATTAATGGAAATTTTTGCACAATTTTTAAATGTAAACCATACATTTTCAAACTATTTTCTTTAATAGTTGCAAAATTTTCTTTGTTATTGGTTTTTTCAAATTTTTGTTCGGCTGTAAGTGTTTTATTTCGCCATGTGGTACTGTCATAATTTGTAAAATGACTTTTTACAAATAAATTAGTATTATTAAATAGTAGCATAGTGTATGCTACATAATCCGAATCGGATTTAAGCTTATTAAACAAATCTCCTACTTTGTCATAAGTTACATCTCTTGTAGTTTTTCCACAGGAAATTAAATAAATACAACTAAAGAAAATTAATACCGAATAAAATAATTTTTTCATTTTACAAAGATTAATATTATCCTTACTTTCAAGATTAGGCGCTGTTTCAGGATATTCCGCCATAATTAGAATATTTTCTTATTTTTTATCTTCCTAATATAAATGTATAGCCCCCCCCCCAGATTTCCTAATAATTTATATTATATTTTAAAAAATACCACAAAGTGGTAATAAGCATAACATAATACCTAACACAGAAAATGCCATAATTTACAATTCAATTATCATAACTTTGCGCCTCACTCCTAATCATGAGCGACGAAATTAAACACGAATGCGGTCTGGCTTTTATTCGCCTCCGCAAGCCATTCAGTCATTTTCAACAAAAATATGGTACGGTAATGTATGGCCTTAACAAGCTGTACCTGCTTATGGAAAAGCAACATAACCGTGGCCAGGATGGTGCAGGTGTTGCTACTGTAAAATTAAATACAGAGCCGGGTTATCCTTTTTTGCACCGCATACGCAGTTGTGCCAATCAGCCCATTGCCGATATTTTCAGCCAGATAGGAAAAGAAATAAATGAAATAGAAAAATATCAGCCCGATATTAAAAACCATCCGGGCCTTATGAAAGGCCATGTAAATTTTTTAGGAGAAGTTTTGCTGGGGCATTTAAGATATGGTACACAGGGAAAAAACAATGCAGAGTTTTGTCATCCATTTATAAAACGCCATACCATACCTGCAAGAAATTTAGCATTGGCGGGCAATTTTAATTTAGTTAATACAGAAGAATTATTCGGGCTGGTAAATATTGATCCCGGTGTGTTTCAGCGCCAGAGTGATTTAGCAGCCATGATGGAAGTAGTGCATCATTTTATTGTAAAAGCTGATGAAGCTTTTCCAGGACATATGGATATTGTAAGGGTTTTAAAAAAGGCGGTTCCGTTATTTGATGGCGGTTTTAATTTTAGCGGATTAATTGGCAATGGCGATGCTTTTGTAATGAGAGATGCACATGGCATCCGTCCATCTTACTATTATATAAATGATGATGTAATTGTTGCAGCAAGTGAAAGAGCAGCCATACGTACTGCTTTTAATGTAGGAGAAAATGAAGTGCAGGAATTAATGCCCGGCAATGCATTAATTGTAAAAGCAGACGGCGGTTATACCATTGAAGAAATTTTAGAACCCAAAGAAAGAAAAGCCTGCAGTTTTGAACGCATTTATTTCAGCCGGGGCAGCGATGAAAAAATTTACAGGGAAAGAATTGCATTAGGTTATAATTTAAGTGATGTTATTTTAAAAGTTATTAAGTACGATTTAAAAAATACTATTTTCTCTTTTATACCCAACACTGCCGAAACTGCTTTTTATGGTTTATTAAAAGGAGCCGAAGATTATTTAAACAAAATTAAAATAGAACGCATTGCCAGCTGGGGAAAAGATTTTGATGAAGAGCAATTAACGGAAATGATAACCCGTAAAATACGGTTTGAAAAAATTGCTATTAAAGATGTTAAGCTGCGTACTTTTATTACCGAAGACAGCAGCCGCAACGAAATGGTGCAGCACGTATATGATATTACTTACGGCACTGTTAAAAAAAATGAAGACACACTGGTGGTTATTGATGACAGCATTGTAAGAGGTACTACACTTAAAGAAAGTATTATAAGAATGCTGAGCCGGCTGCAGCCAAAAAAAATAATTATTGTTTCTTCGGCTCCGCAAATACGTTACCCCGATTGTTATGGTATTGATATGAGTAAGCTGGGAGATTTTATTGCCTTCAGGGCTGCAATTGAATTACTGCATGATACTAATCAGGAACATATTTTAACTGAAACTTTAGAAAGGTGTAAAGAGCTGCAGCGCAATAACCAGCTGCATACCGAAAATGCAGTTCGTGAAATTTACAAACCTTTTGCATTAAAAGAAATGAGTAAAAAAATTGCAGAACTTATTACACCAAAAGATATAGATATCCCTATTCAGGTTATTTATCAAACTATTGAAAGTTTACATGAGGCCTGCCCCACAAATACCGGCGATTGGTATTTTACAGGTAACTATCCCACACCCGGCGGCAACAGGGTTTGCAACAAAGCATTTATGAATTATATGGAAGGAAAAAATGTGAGAGGCTATTAACGTAGGAACGTGCCTTACGGCACGTTCAAATAGAATGCGCCACAGGCGCATTACTACCGAAATATTTCATTCAACAAACCAGCCAGCCTTACGCCGCCTTTTAATAGTTGATTGTTTAATACATCAACATATTTAAAATTATAAGCGTACTCTAATTTTTGATGGGGTGTTTTTATATCTCTATAAATTTTATCTGCAACCTGGTACGATTCAAATAACCATTCGGAAAGTGGCTGTTGCTGTAATCTGTTGCGTTGATCTTTATTTGTAAAATTTATGGACGTTGCATATTCTGTATAACTCAGTTGCTGAAAATTAATTAAATGCGTATCCCACAGCGTATGCAAATTTGTAGAATCTCTAAACCATAAAACTCTTATTCGATTACCGCCCAAATCTTCCAGGCGGCCAACATGCAGTGGTTGATGTATGTCGCCAACAATATGTATCAGCAACCGCAGGTAAAGTATTTTCTTTTCCTTTTCTAAATTTTTATTTTTTAATTCGGCAACTAAAAAATTTATTTTGGTGTAAGCATCTGTTGCGGTATCGGCAGTTAAAAAAGCTTTTATGCTATCGTAACTAAGGCCGCTTTTTAAATTTATATAATGCCAGTTAGATAAATAATTATATGCAGGATCCGATTTTATAAAATCGGGCCAGTTGCTCGCCATTGCTGCAGATTCTGTTCCTAAAATTTCGGCTATTGCTTTTTTTGTACTTTTAGTAAGATAGCTGTCGGCTATTTGTCCAATTATACGATGCCCCAATACACCCCATGCCATACCACTAAAAGGCAAATAGAAGAAAGCGCAAAGCAGTAATATTTTTTTTATCGCTGGTAATTTCATTGTAAAAAATTTATTCTAAAAGTTTTATTTAATAAAGATTATTAAAGCAATAAATATAGCAACTATTTTTTCTTGTTCAGCAGTTTTTATTCCACTATTTCAAATAATAACAGTTGTGCCTTTTCAAACGGAAAAAAATTATTATCCGCTATAAATAATAAAGATTTATGGCCATTTGGCAATACGGGGCCAAAAGTAACCCCTTCAATATTATCAATATAAATACCTAAATCATCCATGTTCAACAATAATTTTTTTGTAACCGGTACAAAATTATTGTTCTCTTTAAGTGATTGTACATCTTTAATATTTGCAGCAGTATCTAATGCAGCAATAAAAAGTTTTATTGTGGATGGTAATCTTCCGGTAGAAAAGGACCGCTCCATTACCAATAACTTATTATTACCAACACTTAAAATATCCGTTACGCCATTTATTTTAAATCCATGTACAGGGTTAGCAGCAAATGCAACAGGCTCTAATTTATAAGCATATTGGGCAGTGTTGATTTTACTTTCAACATCAAATTTAAAAATGCGTATGTAGGTGTCAATATCTTCAAGCCCGGCACGCTGGCCATCTTCATACAATGGCTCTTCTGTATTTACGTAAAGTGTTTTATAGTTATCTGCAAAGCTCATTCCTTCCAGTACACCATTTTGCCTGGGCCCTTTTTCTGTTGCATGCATGTTAAGGTTAGCGGGTAATTGAAAATTATTTTTAAATTTTCCTTTTGCAGTTATAGCAATTACCGACGGGTTTTGCAGTACGGTATCAGTTGCCCTTACTAATCGTTCTCCCTCGCTGCTCCATACCAATTGTTTTGTAACAGGGTTGTAACGTATAGCTTCGGGGTCGGGGGTATGCCATGCATCTTGTTTGTTGTTTGGATAAACAGTGTTATTCGGTTGCAACATATTTACAACTCCTGTAAAACGCATACTGTCTATACCTTTTGATGTAATAAAAATTTTAGCGGTATAAAATCTTGCAGGATTTTTTTCGCTTCTGTCATCACAAATCATGTAATACAAATTATTTTTTGCATCATAATCAATACCGGATAAGCCGCCAACTGTGGTGTTTTTATATTTTAGGTTAAAGGAAATATTGTATTCACCCAAAAACTTTAATGCACTTATATTTTCTGCAAAAGGCTGTACAGTTGGCTTTTGAGCATTGCTGTATGATATTGTTACTAAAATAAAACCAAAAAATAAAATTGTAGATTTAAGCATCTGCCTTTATTGTTTAGTGTACAAATTTGGTAAAAGAATTGGATATGTTTTGTTATTTCTGCCTTTATGTAAAAAATAAATTATTTTTATACAAATAAGTTTAGTGAAAACATTACTCATCATACGCCACGCTAAAAGCGATCAGAGTTTTTTTGGTAATGATTTTGAACGGCCGTTAAATGACCGTGGTAAAAAAGATGCGCCGGTTATTGCAAAAAGATTGCTGGACAGAAATATTGTAATTGATGCATTTGTTGCAAGCCCTGCAAAAAGAGCAAAAAAAACTGCTGAGTTATTTTGTGATATTTACAAAAAAAATATTGAAGATATTAATTTTATCAGCTCCCTTTACCATGCACCTGCAGATGTATTTTACGAAGTAATAAAACAATTAGACGACAGTTTTAATACTGTTGCTATTTTTGCACACAACCCCGGTATAAGTTATTTTGTAAATGGTTTAGTGCCAGATGTACGGATTGATAATATGCCCACCTGCGCCGTATTTGCAATACAAACAGCTATAAGCAGCTGGAAAGAATTTAGAAAAGCAAAAAAGGATTTTTTGTTTTTTGATTATCCAAAAAATAGCTGATGCTATAATTTCTTTTCAAAATAAACGGCAGTGTTTACAGGATTTTTGTAATAAGCCTCAATTTGATAAAAGCCATATTTTTTATACAAATTTATTGCGGGCATCATGTGGTTTAATGTATCTAACCTTATGCATTTGTAATTGCAGTTTAGTGCAAGCGTTACAGCTTTTTCAAGCAAAACTTTTCCAATGCCTTTGTGCTGGTGAGCAGGTTGCACAAACATCCGTTTCAATTCTGCAATATCATTTGTAATTTTTCTTATAGCAACGCAGGCAATAAAATTATCATTCTCTTTACAAAGTATTATTCCCCCATCTGTTGAATTATACATTGTTTTTAAATTTTGCAGTTCTTCTTCAAAATGCTGAAAGCCGAGATCTATATTCAGCCATTCCGCATATTCTTTAAACAGCTCAATTGCTGCATTATATTCTTCATCAGTTTTTACTGTTAAATACTCCCGCATTTTTTATTGTTTTGTTGGCAAGATAAACCCCGGTAAATATTAAAACCGCTGCAGCTATTTTATACAATTCCAGTTTTTCATTTAAAAAAATCATAGCAATAAAAGTTGCAAAAAATGGTTGTGTGTAAATATAAAAACCTGCTGCTGAAGCACCCAAAATTTTTATGCCGTACACATTAAAAAGATACGCTAAAAAAGTGCCCGTAAAAACAACCAATGCCATTGTTGTAAAATCTATAGTTGTAAAATTACTCCATTGTATTGCAGTAAATTCGTTCCAACCAAATGGCAATATCATCACCAGGCCAATGGTAAATATCCATCGCATTATCATTACTGCATTGTATTTAAGCATCAAAGGTTTTACCAGTATAAAATAAATGGTATAAGAAACGGCGTTGGTAATAATTAAAATATCGCCCCAAATAACTTCATCTTTATTTGCTGTACCGCCTTTTGCTAAAATTAAAACTGCTGCACCGGTAATACCCAATACTAATCCTGCAATTTTAAATATTCCAATTTTTTCTTTTAAGAACCATGCTGCAATAAATACAATTAAAATTGGTGTGGTAAGCATAAGCAGCGATGCATGTATGGGATAAGTTAAAGAAAGGCCTTTTAAAAAAAGCAATTGGTTAATGGCTATGCCTGTTAGTGCACATAATACAAAACGCATTCTGTCATGCTTTTCTATTTTTGCAGAAGTTGGTTTTAATAAAAATAATAACCAGAATAAAATTACACTAGCGCCAACCCTTACCACATTTAATCCAAATGGTTTTGCCAGCTCTAAACTGGTTAAGTGTTTTGCGGCACTTAAGTTTATTGCAAAAAAAAGATTGGTAAACAGCAGCGCTAAATGAGCAGTAGTTTTTTTATTAGATAGCATGATTGATAATGCAAAAGTAATAATATACTACTTGCCGATTTTGTACGCTGAAATTTTATTTCGGCTTGATACAAAAAGCCGAAAAGGATTTTCGGCGTACTAACAAAAAAAGTCGTTATGCTTTTACACATAACGACTTTATACTTACTAACCCTAATAAGTGAAAACTAAAACTATGCAGTCTGCATTTCTTTTACCTTTTCTCTTATTTTGGCTTCTATTTCACTGGCCATTTCCGGGTTGTCTAACATTAATTGTTTTACCGATTCTCTTCCCTGGCCTAACTTATCGCTGTTGTAACTGAACCAACTGCCACTTTTTTGTACAATACCCAGCTCAACACCCATATCAATAATTTCACCCACTTTACTAATACCTTCTCCATAAATAATATCAAACTCTGCCAGGCGAAATGGTGGTGCCACTTTGTTTTTTACCACTTTTACTTTTACATGGTTGCCAATTGCTTCGTCGCCATCTTTAATCTGTGTCATACGGCGAATATCTAAACGAACCGAAGCATAAAATTTTAACGCATTACCGCCGGTTGTAGTTTCGGGGTTGCCAAACATTACACCAATTTTTTCACGAAGCTGATTTATAAATATGCAGCAACTGTTTGTTTTATGAATAGTGGCAGTCAATTTTCTTAAGGCCTGGCTCATTAACCTTGCCTGTAACCCCATTTTACTGTCGCCCATTTCTCCTTCCAGTTCACTTTTGGGTACCAATGCCGCAACAGAATCTATCACTACCACATCCAATGCACCAGAAAGAATTAAACGATCGGCAATTTCCAAAGCCTGCTCGCCATAATCTGGTTGAGAGATGAGTAAATTATCAATATCTACACCTAACTTTTTAGCATATACACTGTCAAAAGCGTGTTCGGCATCAATAAATGCACACATGCCCCCTTTTTTTTGTGCCTCTGCAATTACGTGTATTGCCAATGTTGTTTTACCACTGCTTTCGGGGCCATAAATTTCAACTACTCTTCCTTTAGGTAAACCGCCAATGCCCAGTGCCATATCTAAACCAATTGAACCGGTGGAAATAACTTCTATTTCCATATTGGTTTTTTCATTCATCATCATTACCGATCCCTTGCCAAAATCTTTATCGATTTTATCCATCGTTAATTTCAGCGCCTTAAATTTTTCTGTTTTTTCCATTTTGTCTGCTGTGTTACTCATGTGTTTTGTTTTTTTATGTGATGTATCTGATTTTGTGTTGTAAATGTAAATGGTGATTCAAAGATAATAACTTTATTTTATTAACACTAATTATTTTAGTATTTTTTTGATAATTTATTTAGTGCCTGATATTCTAAATAAAAAAACCCATCCCGGGGAACCGGGACAGGATTTGTTCAAGCATGAGAAAAATCTACTAAGTTTATTCTCGAGTTTTCAGGCTAAGGCTTAAATACGGGCCCTTAGAAATCCGTCGATATATAATTGTTGTTTGAAAGGGTTCAGTTTTTTGTTATACAAAGAGAATACAGTTTGCGCAGGTAAACAATACCACAAAGTGGTAATTTTTTGGGGTTAAAACACCTTTTTTTAACTTGATATATTTATTAATTATAATAACGTGGGTGATATTATAATTATCTCATTGCTGTTGTGTAAATACAAAACGCAAGTATTATAAGAAGAAGCGTTGGGTTTAAAAAAAATCCGAAGGTTAATAACACGGATACACTATCCCTTCATTGCCTTTAGCCTGCCCAGCATAAAGTTTTTTCCATTGTTGTAAAAAATATTATCCAGCAGTGTATCAACATTAATAGTATTTAAACCTTCATTGTTCAGTAAATTGCTCAGGCCTTCTCTTATATCTTCTTTCAATTGTATTAAACCATCGGCATCTTTACAGCAGTCAACAGCATTTATCAACCCGTCAAAATCGGTACCAATACAAATTTGTTTTACCGCTTTTTTAATATCTATTAAAGGATGGTTATTGGCTACCCATAAAATATGTACAATATTATTTATTAAAAAGCGGCAGTGCATCTCTACATAAAGTGAAGGATCTAAGTTTTCAAAATCTTCGCTTGCCCATACTTCGTTATCGTCTGTCCATACTGGTAATGCGGTTGGGTTGGGGCCTAAAAAGAAATCGGCTTCCAGGTGGCTGATGTATTCCATATCATGCGGTATGGTTACATTAAGCAGCACATTCTCATCTGCAAAACCCAAAATACGCTGATCGAAAGAAAGGCCAACTATACCTCCCGATAAAAATATGTTTGCTATATCCTCATCGTATAAATTAATACTGCTGCAATTGTAGTAGGTTTCTGTATCGTGTTTGCTTTTGGGTTTTAAATAAGTTACTTCATACACGGATCCTTTATCTGCAGGCGTATGTAATAAATATTTTGCCCGGTGTGCAATAGATAAACCTGTTACGCCGGCATGCGTACAAATAATGGGCTGAATAAATCTTGTTTCGTCGGTAGCATCTTTAAACCAGGTATATAATTCCCAACGGGTTTTTAAACTCATGTGTTTAATATCCACCAGTATTTTTTTATTTATCATTAATTGTATTACTTCTTCTCCCCATTTTGTAATGCCTTTACGTGTAGGATAAAAAAACGATGGCGTAAAAAATTGGATGCCGTGTGCATGATTGCAAAACGGGTTTTGCTGCATGTGGCAAATATTAATAGCCAGCACGGTATTGTTGTTAGTAAACTCATTAAAATTATTGGTGAATTCCATTTTTGCATCGGGAGAATTGGGATCGTTAAAAAAACAATGCAGGCCTTCTACAATAATTGCACCCCACACAGTATCCGTAACAGCTTCGTCAAATTCTGATGCCCTGGTTAAGATTTTAAATTTTTTTCCTGTTGGTGCAGGTGCTTTTTGCAACCAGCGCAATTCTTCATTTATCAATTCGTAACTGTGCACACCAGTTGTTAAATAAGCCAGTTGTGTTTTATCAATAAGATTTACACTGCCTTTGTTAACTATTTTTTTTGAGCTGAGTGCCTGTCCAATTTTTTGCTCAGGTGCATGCAGTATTAAGCCAATTAACTTTACATCATTATCCCATAGCTGGTTTAAGTTGCTTTGAGAATTAAGTACTTCGTTAAATAATTTATTAATGCTGATGGTTACATCATTAAAAACTGCAAGTTTAGCATTTATAAAATTCCATGGCGATGGTTTTGATGCAGGATTAGCAAACTGTGGTTTTAACCCCGGGTGACAATGAAAATCGAAGAATGGCATAATAGTTAGGTTTAATGATATTAAATATACTGCTTATGTTTTAGATTTAAAAGAGGAAATTTTACAAATGGCTGGTATAATTTAGTAAATGGTATAAAACAAAAAAACCTCTTTACAGAAGGTTTTTAAAATAGTATTTAAAAAAGATTAATTAAAACATCCTGCTCCATATCAAACAAACCAGGCTGTACAAAATGAAGATGCAACAGGTTTATAACGCCGCTAAGCGTTTTAGGTGTAAGGTCTTTAGTAAGTAACAAAGCTTTGGTGGCGTGAAAACATCCGTAATAAAGCCTGTTTATAACAGTAGCATAAAATTTATTTTACATCAGCACTTCTGTTTCGCTAAGCAGAGCATTTGCTTTTTGCAGCTTTAGTTTTATCGCCTGTTCCCTGCTATCACTCATAAAGGGCTGTTATTAAAAGCAATTGTTTTTTTAATAGCGTAGTAAGAGGGATTTTGTTGCCATTCTTTTTCTGTAACTAATAAAACATTTATAAAAGACCCGATAGAAACACTTAAAGGAAAAACCCGGTTGTGTATTTGCTGTTTTATTAATTTAGTGATAGGCTGATGTGGCGAAAGAACCAATATATCCCAGTCGCTCTCTTCTGTAGCACTGTTATTGGCTCTGCTACCAAATAAAAAAATATGTGCTTCGGGCAACACTTTTTTAATTTGGTTTTTAACGGCCAGTAATATTTGTTCCTGCGTGTGTATTTGTACAAAGTTCACTAATATTTTATTTACAAACAACTTTCCCTATGCCTTTATTGCTTCGTACCTTCGCCGCATGCCAAAATATTTAGACGAACTTAACGACCCACAAAAAGAAGCGGTACAGCATAAAGACGGCCCCATAATGATTATTGCCGGCGCAGGCAGTGGTAAAACAAAAGTATTAACTACACGTATTGCACATTTAATGGGTTACCATAATGTGGACTCTTTTAATATACTGGCACTAACTTTTACCAACAAAGCCGCCGCCGAAATGAAGGAAAGGGTGGAAAAAGTTTTGGGCAATACCGAAGCCAGAAATTTATATATCGGTACTTTTCACAGTGTGTTTGCAAGAATATTAAGGGCCGAAGCCGGTAAGTTGGGTTACCCCAGCAACTTTACTATTTATGATACCGATGATGCCAGGAGTGTTGTAAAAACCGTTATCAACGAAATGGACCTGGATGATAAACATTACAAACCCAATGTAGTGTACAACAGAATTTCAGCAGCAAAAAATGCATTGATTGGCCCGGCAGAATATATTAATGATTGGGCTTTGCAGCAGGAAGATGCAAGAAGCAACCGACCCGCCATCGGTTTAATTTACGATGCGTATGCCAAACGCTGTTTTAAAAACGGCGCCATGGATTTTGACGACCTGTTGTTTAAAATGTACATTCTTTTAAAAAATAATCCTGATAGTTTAAGCAAGTACCAGCGCAAGTTTAAATACATAATGATTGATGAGTACCAGGATACCAACACTGCACAGTACGAAATTATAAAACTGCTGGGCGCCATGCATGAAAATGTTTGTGTAGTGGGTGATGATGCACAAAGTATTTACAGTTTTAGAGGTGCCACTATCGAAAACATTTTACAGTTTCAAAAAGATTATGATGAAGTAAAAGTAGTAAAACTGGAACAGAACTACCGCAGCACAAAAAGTATTTTAAGTGTAGCCAACGAAGTTATAGGCAACAATAAAAACCAGATAGAAAAAAAATTATTTACCGATAACGACCAGGGAGAAAAAATACGTTTGGTACGTACCATGACGGATAACGACGAAGGCAAATGCGTAGCAGATACTATACAGGAACAAAAACTTCGCAATCATTATTACAATAAAGATTTTGCCATTTTATACCGCACCAATGCACAAAGCCGCAGTTTTGAAGAAGCCTTGCGCCGCATGGGTATAGCTTACCGCATTTATGGTGGCATGAGTTTTTATCAGCGTAAAGAAGTAAAAGATTTTATTGCGTATTTAAGAGTGGTGGTTAATCCACGGGATGAAGAAGCATTGAAACGGATTATCAATTATCCAGTACGTGGTATTGGCAAAACCACCATTGATAAATCGGTATTATTTGCCAACGAAAATAATTTAACACTGTGGGAAGTTTTTTGCAACGCAGCTATGTACGGCTTTAAAAGCGGCACATTAGAAAGCATCGACAACTTTGTAACGATGATAAAAATGTTTCAAAGTGAATTGACAAAAAAGAATGCTTACGATGTTTCAATTTTAGTAGGTAAAAGCACCAATATTGTTAAAGAATTATTTAACGATAAAACTACCGAAGGCCTTGCCCGTTACGAAAACGTTCAGGAATTATTAAACAGTATTAAAGAATTTACCGAAACACCGATGAATGAAGAAGACGGTGAAGTAGGCGATAAAAGTTTGGGTGGTTATTTACAGCAAATTGTTTTACTTACCGATGCTGATGATGACAAAGGTGATAATGATGTGGTAAAACTAATGACGATACATGCGGCAAAAGGTTTAGAGTTTCCGGTGGTGTTTGTTGGTGGGATGGAAGAAACACTTTTTCCTAATGCCATGAGTATAAATACAAGAGAAGAATTAGAAGAAGAGCGCCGTTTATTTTATGTAGCCATCACAAGAGCTAAACATAAGCTGTGGCTAACGTATGCCAATGCCCGCTATCGGTTTGGCCAGTTGCAGCAAAACGACAGCAGCCGTTTTTTAGAAGAAATACCCGAAGAGCATTTAGATAAAAGTTATGCCGGTGGTGGTACAAAAAATGCAGGTAACAATGGTACCGCTTTCGAAAGAATGAACCGTGGTTTTAGTGGTGGCGGTGGCAATGCATGGGGCGGCAAATCTAATGCGGCGGCAAATGCAGCAAAACAATATGGTGCACCTCCGGGTAAAACTGCAACGCCATCTTACCTTGCACCAAAGCCAGTACAAAAAACTATTGAGCATACACCTGCTGCCGATTTTGTAGCCAGCGATACCAGTAATTTACAAGCAGGGCAAAAAGTAGAACACCAAAAATTTGGTTTTGGAGAGGTAATGAAAATGGAAGGTGCGGCACACAACCCTATTGCTACAGTTATGTTTGAATTGAATGGAGAGAAGAAGATCATGTTGAATTATGCTAAGCTGAGGATTATAGACTAATCTAAAAATATGAGTTATGGGTATTTTCGATTTTTTATTTAAAGGGAATAATAAACAGTCTTCTTCAATTGATGCTTTAGAAAACATTGAGGTTGAAAAAGGATTTGTTTTACCCAAAGCATTTGCAGAACATTGGGATGCAATTAAAAAAACTGGGATTGAGTATGTAGAAATAAAAGCAACGCCTGCCACTGATATTAAAAGAACAGAAAGTAGTTTTGGATACTATCCATTTATTCCAATAGGTTTCAATTATCCAATAGATAAAAATGGAGCGCCTATGATTCCACTGGCTCAACTGAACTTTTCAGAGATTCCTAATTTAAAAGATTATCCAATCAAAGGTATTTTGCAGTTTTATATTGCAAACGATGATTGCTATGGACTTGATTTTGATAATCAATATAACCCGGATTCATTCAGGGTTATATATATTGAAAATCCGGATGAACAAAAGTTAAATCCTGATACTTCATTTCTCGATTCAATCATTGATTCAGAAAATTCACCAGTTTTTAAACCACACCGGCTAAATTTTACAAAAAAAGTAGACTATATCGGCTTGAATGATTACAGAAGCAACTTGCATGATTTTTCTGTAAACGTATGGCTTGAAAAATATACCAGAGATACAAATAATAAACTTGAAGACTTATCGTATAATTTATTTGCTACCAATGGCCATAAAATAGGTGGTTATGCTTATTTTACGCAAACAGATCCCAGAGAGTATATAAAAGATACACAAAGCTCCATTTTATTATTTCAAATGGATTCTGATGATGAAATAATGTGGGGTGATGTAGGCGTAGGAAATTTTTTCATACACCCAAACGATTTGATTAATAAAGATTTTAGTAAGGTGATGTATAACTGGGATTGCTGTTAAATTACTTTCTACTTCCTTTCGAAATCCGAAAAATATCTCCTCCACAACCATTTTAACTTAAAACCACAGCAAATCTTATTAAATTTGCGGTGCATTAAAATATCATTTTATGATAAAGACAGGAAACACCGTAGTGAGCATTTATACCGAAATGACACCCAACCCGGAAACCATGAAATTTGTAGCCAACAAATTATTATATCCCGGCAAGAGTATAGATTTTGCAGAAGAAGCAAGTGCCGGCCCATCGCCATTGGCGCAGGAGTTGTTTACATTTCCATTTATAAAAGCAGTATTTATTGCCAGCAATTTTATTACGCTTACTAAAACAAGCGATATGGCCGATTGGCAGGATGTAATACCTACCATTAAACAATTTTTAAAAGATTATTTAGAAGAAGGCAAGGCCGTTGTGAATGATGAAGAAGTGGCTGCCATGAAAAATATCAACACCAACGAAGTACATGCCGATGATGATGATGTGGTAAAACGCATTAAAGAACTTTTAGAAAACTATGTAAAGCCT
Source organism: uncultured Chitinophagaceae bacterium (assembly GCA_963741535.1). Classification (GTDB taxonomy): domain Bacteria; phylum Bacteroidota; class Bacteroidia; order Chitinophagales; family Chitinophagaceae; genus Ferruginibacter. Next base: position 1,348 of record CAVUIP010000012.1, on the reverse strand, counting down.
GCGGTTGAAATGGATGGCGGCGCCATACAATTTAAAAGTTACGAAAACGGTACCGTTAACTTAGCCATGCAGGGCAGTTGCAGTGGTTGCCCATCATCTACAATAACATTAAAAGCAGGAATTGAAGGTATGATGAAGCGAATGATACCGGAGGTGAAAGAGGTTGTGGCGGAAGCGGAGTAGTTAAATAGTTAATTATAATAAACCGCTATCAATATTACTAATATAAATATTTCATATCTTAGCGTATAAAATCTAAGCTATGCGTTCATTGCAAGTAGTTAACCATTTGAGCGATACCAGGGTTTCTTCTAAACTTTCCGATAGCCGGGGAACAGCAAGTCACAACCGCTGGCAAATTATTTATTTGATTCAGGTGGGTAATATCCATGCCGCTGAGTTATTAGTGCCACTGGTAAATTTATCGGTACACAGCATTTACAAGATAGTAGAAAGTTACAATCACTCCGGAGCTGCGGCATTAGTGTACAAACAAAAAGGCGGAAGGCGAAGGTCATTACTCAGCCTTGATGAAGAAGCTGCTCTTTTTGCATCATTGGAAACATTGGCTTCCAAAGGTCTTATCAAAACAGCAAACGATATTCGTAATGTTGTTGAGCAAAAAACAGGCAACCCTGTTTCTGATGATTATATCTGGGACTTATTACATCGCAATGGCTGGAAAAAGAAAATGCCGAGGCCGCATCATCCCAAACGAAGTATTGAAGAACAAACTGACTTTAAAAAAAACTCCCCGAAAAGCTGAGTCCACCGCAGTAACATTTCCACCCACATTACATTCATTACCGGTTATTGTATTTTTTGAAGACGAAGCAAGGTTTGGCAGAATAAGCAGAGAAATGGCTTGCTGGGTAAAAGCCAGTATGATCCCTTCTGTAGCCAGACAAATGATCCGGGAATATATTTATGCCTATTCTGCTCTTTCGCCACAAACAGGCGACTGTTATTCAATGATAAGCCCATATTGTAATACAGAAGCGATGAATGAATTTTTGCAACAGCTTTCCAGCTATTATAACAATTACAGAATCATACTCATCCTTGATAAAGCAGGTTGGCATATCAGCCAAGCTTTAAAAATTGCCGGTAATATCAAACTGCTTCACTTGAATCCGTATTCACCAGAACAAAACCCGGTAGAATTACTTTGGAGAGAAATCAGAAGAAAATATTTTCACAATGTAATATTCCACAGTATGGATGAAGTAGAAATTAAATTGCAACAAGCTCTTTTAAACTATCATCAACAAAAAGAGGCAGTTAAAAAATTAGCAAAAGGGTTTTTATCTATTTAATAAAATTGATAGCGGTTTATTATTAGTTTATT
>CAVUIP010000011.1:0-7097 GCA_963741535.1 uncultured Chitinophagaceae bacterium | reverse complement strand
TGGTTTTATAAAAAAATTATCTTACTAAGCTACACTACATTCCACCAGGGCTTATCATTATCATCTTCTTTAGTATTATTATTATTATTTGCAGGAGTGTCGCTATTTTCTTTTTTTACCGATGGCTGCTTATTAACCGGTACCTGCAATAAATTATTTTGAAACAACACACCAATAGTTTGTTTTAATTTATTGCCTTTTACAGGATTTACCATTTTTACAAAATTAGCATATCCAATAATACTGTTGCTTAAATTGCCGGTACCCCATTGCATTGTATTGCTGTCTTTTGTTTTTATGTTATGCAATAAAGCCCTGAAAGCTCTGAGCTTTTTGCGGCTTACATTCAATTGCTGGTTTACCACAATACCTGTTACTTCCTGCTGGCTGCCTTTTCGCATAATGCGTATCTTATCCGGGTGAACTGTAAAACCTTCGTCCTGCATAATTTTTTTTATACGCCAAACCAATTGCTGTGCATTTACATCTTTGTTGCCGCTAAAAGTAACATCATCGGCATAACGGGTATAATTACAATTCAATTTATTAGCAAGCCCCTGTAAACGTTTATCTAATTTAAAACAAAGTATATTGGTAATAGCCGGGCTGCATGGAGCACCCTGCGGTAATACACGATTGCCCTTTTGTACAAAATAAATTTTACCATCTATTGCTACTTCTTCTGTTACTGCCTCTGTACAAATAAGCGCAATTATAGTGGCAATTTTTTGAGAGAAACCTAATTTTTGCAACAACCCTTTTACTCTCTTAAAATGTATGGAGGGAAAGAAATCTTTTACATCCATATTTAACACCAAAGCTTTACCAACATGTGGTTGTGCATTGGTTACGATAGAACGGTTTAAAGCAAAACCGTTTACAGCATTATGCAGCGAAATTTTGTTGAGAATATTTTCCAGTATCCAGTGTTGTGCTTTTTTTAACCGTGGCATTGGTGCAGATATCATTCTTTTGCCACCCGATTTTTTGGCCAAGTAAAATTTTTGGTAATGGCTAACAGTGGAAACTTTTCTGTTAAAAGCTAAAAAGCGTAACTCTTTTAATTCAACACCCATTGCTGTAGCCAGCTCTGTTTCGTTGGCAAAAATGGGGAGGTGGTTTTTTTGTAATGCATCAACATTGTTCTCAATACTATTAAGACCAGCAGATACGGCTTCGCCTAAATAAATAATTTCTGTTGTTTTCTTTTTTTGCCAGGCTTCAGCATTTTCAAACCTTTGCTGTTCTTTTTTCTTTTTAGTTTCTTCCCTTTTTAATTTTGCCTCGGCCATGCGTTTCATCCGCATTTCTTTCAGCACCGCTTCTTTATTCTGGTATTTTCTTTTTTCTTCCCAAAGTTTACTCAGTTCTTTTTGTAATTCGGTTTCTTTTTTAATCAGTAATTCGGGCACGGAAGGATCGCCATCTTTTTTACCCCAAAAGCCCAGGCGCTTCATTTCTTCTAAAATAAATTCTTCTTTGGATGTTTCCCGTATACGGTCGTAAATCTGTTGCCGGGTTAATTTAATATCAGCCATAGTAATAATGAGAAGAAAAAAATCATGTAATTAACAGAGGAAAAGTTGATGCTGCCTTCGTGCCCGCCAGTGACCAGATTAATCAACGCCAGGCATACGGGTACCGATGTACTATTCTGGCACATGGGGCCGGCACTGAAAATAGTGACATCGGTACCCGTATGCCATAGTAAAGATTACATTTGGTGATGCATGATCAAATCATGTTGCATGAGCGACGAAACATCGCTCTTTCCTTTTCAGGAAGCAAGGTGCATACTTTACTACTTTTCCTCTGTCAAAGAACATGAAATGCGGTTAACAAATATAGTTGCCTGTTTTTAATTTTGTTGATTTATATCTTTTTATTTTTAAACTTATTTTAAATTATCAGCCAGCATCCTTGTTTTATTAAATGCCTGCCGTATGGCCAGCATATGTTCGCATGGGCCTTTGTACAATTTGTTTTGTATATAATAACTGCAATCGCAATGGGCAGTTTTTATTTTTTCATCTCCATCAATTAGCATGTTGGGGTTAAATGTTTTACGTTTACTCTTTACCGTACCAGTTAATTGCATAGCGTTATCTGCCAAAGCCTGTACAGCAAATTTTACCTCCTGTTTATCTAAAATTTCTGCGGCCAGTTCTTCCTGCGGATTATTAAAACGTAATTTATCAAAAGGTAAAATCTCACGGCTTAATTCCCGTAAGCGGTAAACATTACTGTTTAAATCATAAATAACACGGCCCGCCTGAGTGTAAGCACTTAATGCACCTGCAGCCTGTGCAGATGTAATATTTAATGCGGCAGCAATTTGTTGCGATGTGCCCAACCAATCTTTTTGTAATGTTGTAAATACTTTTTGTTTGATACTGTCTTCTACGTTTAACCGTGGTGCAAGTAAATCAAAATTACCGGCGTGGCTCCAGTCGTTGGCTGTCCAGCCACTGAGGCCTAGTGTAAAATTCATGTCGCCCAAATCGGCAATATAAAATGCAGGCAAACCTGTACCTAACAAATGCACTGTAAACTTTTTTGCTACAGGAATCAATCTTTCTAAAATTAATAAACGTTTTCTGCCCCAGGTTCTTATTTCATGTTTGTTATTGCCGGTATATACACTTCTTGCACAAATAATTTCTTTGCCCCAGGGCTCCAGCACTACTTTTACAGGATGGCCAGGTTCTAAAATATAACGTAACGACCGTGGCCCACGTTTTTCTTTAAAGCGGCGCAGCAGCAAACAAATGCTGTAAATATCCATTGGGTGCAATTCAAATTGAATGGTGGGTAAAGTCATAGCACTGCTTACCTGTAAAAAACCACGTACCCAGCTATCGGGCAAATCAATTTTTACTTCTTTGTATTGATCCTCATTAGTAGTTTGTACAGTAAAGCCCGATGGATCAACTTTAAATTCAGTTTCCTTATACTCACGTATTTTTTGAAACTCTTCGTACAGTTCTGTTGAATAATCAACATTGGTGGTGCCGCATTTATAATCATCAATATTAGTAAACACGTTATAGTTACAACCTAATTTTCCATAAGTACTTTCATCCTGGCTAAAGCATTCAAAAAATAATTCATCAGGATGGATGGTGATAACAGGATCAAGCACAATCCATGCATCCCGATTGTTTTGGTATAAATAATTAAAATAATTTTTTTGCGCTTTGTAAAAAGGGCTCATTATCTTATCCTTCTGGCTGCGTACATCTGCCAGCTCCGCTTTTATTTGTTCCATACGGCTATTAGCTGCGGCTGCATCGTACCCCGCCATATACTCTGCTAAAAACAAGGCTTCGTTTTGCGCTACCCATTCTTTATACGCCGATTTATCTTTGGGTTTAAAACGCAAATCACTCACCACCACATCATGCAATGCAGAAATGGCTTCTCTAAAAGCAATTTTTTTATTGAGCTTGCCCACAAACCAGGCACTTTCACGTAAAGTGTCCGGTGCAAAATTCATCCCGGTTACGGTAGATGAACTGCTAACGGTTGTATTGCCTGCAAAACGATAATTGAATAACATGTATCCGTTTATTTACTTTTTATTAATCTTACGCTATCCTCAATTCCATCTCTTTTACTTTTACCGGTATTGCCACATCGTACAAAGCTTTTAGTTGTAACAAGATGTCGATACATTTTGCTTTATCGCCAATGGCAGCTGTAGCAGATACATCAGATAAAATATGGCTGACCAGTTTTGCAGCCGCTTCTGTTTTTCTGCCTTCCTGTAACAAAAAATTATAAATCCTGTTTTTAGCAATGCGGCTTTTATTAACTCTTGTTAATACAGAACGAAAATAAAAATCGAGTGATTTAATTTTCTCTGTATCGTCAATTGCAAAACGTTCTAAATAATTAGTGGCAAACAATTGCATTTTTTCGCTGGGGTGCTGGCTTAACTTTAATAGATACTGCACACCGTTAGCTTCAGTAAAAAATTTGGTAATCAACTCCCGCCCAAAAGTTTCCACGTCGGGTTTTACGGCATCGGCCAGGGTTATTAAAGTCTCCGGGTTCCAATCGTTTTCCGTAAAATTATCCCTGAAGTATTGCATGGCAAAGTTTCGGGTATCCTGCCATTTGCTGTCTAATAATTTAATAGCAGTTTCTTTTTCATATTTAATTCGTGGCGATTGTGTGTTGTAAAATTTCCAGCACCATTCCCTTACGTTCAAGTTTTCGTGGCCACCCAGTGCTATTACCTGTGGTATGGTTAATTGAGCAGCATCAGTATATTTTTCTAAAATAACAATACCCACATTTTGTGCGGCACTGTAGTTGGAGTATAATAAATTTAACGCCGTTTCTTTATTGGCATTTTGCAGGTAGCTGCTTAATTCATTGCATAATAATTTACTTACATCAGCATGTACACCTTCGGTAGTTTCTTTACGCAGCAAATAGGGCATTAATGTTTCGGCAGCTTTTACACCAAATACACTTTGTTTTTGTGCCATGCGCTGTACAATGGGCGGCAAGCCATGCCGTACATTTTGGTAAATGGATAAACAACTGTTAATAATTTCATCCTGTCTTTTTAGTAACGGCTCATCATCCATGTTGGTTAAAACAGCAATGCCTTCTTCACGTACGGGTTCATATTTGTGTTGTAATAAACCAAATACAAATTCATTACTTAGTTGATTATAATCGAGCTGTTGCTTTTGTGCTTTTAATAAACGCAGGCCAAACAATAATACGGATGGATGTGGGTGTTGCAATAAATCTGATACTACACCAAGATTTACCTGCCTTAACTCTTCATTAAATAATTCAAACAAAGTATCAGCTGCATGTTTTATTATGGATTCGTTTTCGTTAGTTTGAGTTGTATAACCCATCAGCTCGGCAATTGATTTGCCTACCACTGCATTTTTAATTTCGCCGGTTAAATTGGTATTCTTTAAAAACTGTTTTGCCCAACTTCTCACATCTTCATGCTTTGCAAAAATTAATGCTGTAATAAAATTACTTTGCTGAAAATAATTATACTGGTATTTTTCTGTCCAGTTTTTTCCCTGGGTACGGGCATTGGTATTATTGCTATTGAGCATGGCCATCGTAACATCATCATCCGGTATGTCATTGGCATATTTTTCTGTGGTAAGATTAAAACCAAATTTTGCCGGTATTTCAAAAACAGATAATAGTAATTGTTTGCAGGCCTCCTTGTCTAATTTTTGTTTAATATCGTTGTATTGAGAATGGGCGGTAAGATTGCCTTCTGCAAACTGGTGTATTTCTTCCATCTCTGCATCCATCAGCAACTGTACGTAAGCCTGCGGCACTTTATTCCATAAATGCAAATAAGGTGTACCGTTAGGATTAGGCATCGCTTCGGGTGAAGAAAGATTGATTGGCTCTTCAGCAGCGGGGAGCGGCGCTTCCTTTTTCTTACCAAACAAACCTGTTATTTTTTTTAGTAAACCACCAATACCTTCACCGCTATTGCCGGCTGCGGTATTTTTTGCAGCAACATTTTTTTCATTAACTGGCCGCATGCGCCACAAATGATTTGCCTGTAATTGTATATCGGGATGAATGCCACTTAAAATTTGATGTAAAAAAATTGCCTGTGCATTTTGTAAAAATCTTGTTTCTATATTTTCGTAGTTGCGGCCATTCCATTTATAGTGAGATGTAGAATAGATTTGCCTGAAATCTTTTTCTTTTTTATAACCGATTAACAGTGCTGTAGAAAGTTTTACATAGTCGATATCCCCGGTTTTGCCCATCAATTGCAAGCGCCTTAATGTGCGGCCATGAAAATGCCACCTTGTTTTTTGTGAGTAAGCCAGCCGGCTGGTTTTCTTTTTTAACTCTGCAGAAAGTTTTACCCAACCTTCTAATTCAGGAACAAATATTTCTTCATTGCCTCCTTGTGCAAACGAAAGATTATGGCTAAACATTTCTGTTTCTCTTTCAAACCTGCAGGCCAGTAAGCCCAGTATTTCAAAATCTTCCAGTAACTCGGCCAATTTAAAAATAGCCCGTACATGTTTAAAATAATTTGGTCTAAGTGGCACTTGCTGCAATACTTTCTTTATTGTATTACGCATCCATCTTTTTTGGGTGCTTAGTACGTACAACTCTTCCAGCCAGTTATAGTTGGGCTGATGCTGTGCAATTCTTTCATGCACCAATGCATCTAATTCCTGTTGATTTTCTTTTTCAATAATTGTTTTAAATGCTTCGGGCAGTTGATTAATATAACGGCTAAGGTGAGCCTCTTTATCTAAACCTGCCAAACAATTAGCCAAACCGGCACCTGCAATTTTTGTAAGCGAAGCACTTGTGTTTAACGAATAAATGGATTGCAATGCCGCTATTCCATTTGCATTATTGCCGCAACGGGCCAATGCCCACACACAACAGTATTGATGCAGCTGATTGCCCTTGTTGAATAATTGAATAATGTATGAAGCCGCCTCGGCGATTTTATATTCGCCGGCTTTCCATATAACACGGGATAATTTCCATGGAAATCTTTCGTTGGCGCTTGTGCCGTTTACAGCATTGTGCAACCTTTGTAAAATAGCTTTATTGCGGCTTTTGGGCAAAACCATCCAGTTGGCATTAATAGTAATGTTGTTTGTATCTAATGTAAAAGCCGCAGCTTTTGGTATTTCGGAAACACCCGATTCGGAAGCGGTATAACCTTTGTTTATTTTTTCTGTTTCAACAGCATCGTAAATTTTTTCTGCTTCGGCAAGGCTAACCGTCACCGGTGTTTTGCTGCCTTCTTTTAATTGTGCACCTCTGCGGCCATAGCGAAAATTAACAACATACTTTTCGTTACCTGTATCGCATAAATCAACTTCATATACTTTGTCGGAGTTGCCTTCTTTAAAATAGAGTACTGATTGTTTTATAAGCCGCATGGGAGGTAATTGGTTGGATATGGAAGATAAAGAAAAATGATAGATATTATTACTAACAAGTATAAATTTTTTTAACTGATAAAGGAGAATTGATTGATAAAAAAATAATTGATAAAAGAGAAGTGCCACAATTGAAGAAAGGAATTTAAATTAAACACCAGTAAATATCATAAATAA
>CAVUIP010000010.1:0-7698 GCA_963741535.1 uncultured Chitinophagaceae bacterium | reverse complement strand
AATTTTGTTTATCCTAAGTAAAACTATTTTACTTTTAAGCGCCTTCAATTAAATATAAATCAATACTTTACATATTGTTTGTCTCATTTGTGCCACAAACAATATGTAAAACCACACATAAATATGTATTGTGTAGATATTTTGGAATTATTACTTCAATAATTTACGAAGAAGATTATTCGGAAGAACTTAAAATTATTGCATCACTTTCTTAACGATTTTGCAAATGAATAAATTAGGCAACTATATAACAGGCAACTGGATTACAGGTGATGGCGATGGACAATTTTTATACAACGCCGTTACTGCAGATATAATTGGTACAGCAAGTACAAAAGGAGTAGATTTTAAATTGGTTACTGAATATGCAAGAACAGTAGGCAACCCTGCTTTACGCAAAATGACTTTTCATGCAAGGGGTAATATGCTTAAAGCATTGGCATTGCATTTGCGAAATCATTTAGATAAATTTTATTCCATCAGTTACCAAACCGGCGCTACCAAAGCAGATAGCTGGGTAGATATTGAAGGCGGCATCGGCAATCTTTTTGCCAATGCATCTTTAAGAAGAAAATTTCCCGATGAAGTTTTTTGTATTGATGGCGAAAGCCATAATCTTAGCAAGAACAATACTTTTATGGGTACACATATTCTTACACCCAAAGAAGGCGTGGCCATACATATCAATGCATTTAATTTTCCTGTATGGGGAATGCTGGAAAAAATTGCAGTGAACTTACTGGCAGGCATGCCCTGTATTGTAAAACCTGCAACGGTTACCAGTTATTTAACCGAAGCTGTTGTAAAAGAAATCATTGCCAGCAAAATCTTACCCGAAGGAGCTTTACAATTGATATGCGGCAGCGCAGGCGATTTGTTAGATCATGTAACAAGCCAGGATGTGGTAACGTTTACCGGTAGTGCATCAACAGGATTGATGTTAAAATCCAATCCTAATATTTTAAGAGAATCTGTGCCGTTTACAATGGAAGCCGATTGTTTAAATTGTATTGTTTTGGGAGAAGACGTAACACCCGGTACAGCAGAGTGGGACATTTTTGTAAAAGAAGTGAGAAGAGAAATGACTTTAAAAGCCGGACAACGTTGTACCGGCATCCGCAGAATATTTGTACCTGAAAATAAAATGGAAGATATGTGGAAAGCGATTGCAACATCATTATCACAAACAACAATCGGCAATCCGCTGAATGAAAAAGTAAGGATGGGAAGCCTTGCTGGAGAAACACAACGTAAAGAAGTAAAAGAACAGGTACAAAAATTATTAGCTTCTTCACAAATTGTTTATGGCAGTTTAGATAGTGTGGAAGTGATTGATGCAGATGCAAACAAAGGCGCATTCATTTCTCCCATTTTATTAATGAATGAAAAGCCATTTGATGCAACAGCAGCACATGAAGTAGAAGCTTTTGGCCCTGTAAGCACCATTATGCCTTATAAAAATATTGACGAGGCTATTACATTAAGTAAATTAGGAAAAGGCAGTTTAGTTACTACAATTGTTACTGCAGATTATAAAATTGCAAAGCAATATGTAGTGGGAGCGGCGTCGCACCATGGCAGGATTTTAGTATTAAACAATGAGTGTGCAAAAGAAAGCACCGGCCATGGCTCACCGCTACCGTTATTAGTACATGGCGGCCCGGGCCGGGCAGGTGGCGGCGAAGAAATGGGCGGTATACGTGGTGTAAAACATTATTTACAACGCACTGCATTGCAAGGTTCGCCAACAACCATTACGGCAATCACCAATGTGTATCAACCCAATGCTGCAGGAAAAGATCCGGGCAAACATCCCTTTAAAAAATATTTTGAAGAGCTGCAAATTGGGGATCAAATTGTAACTGAAAAAAGAATTATCACCAGCGAAGACATTGATAAATTTGCTGACCTGAGCGGCGATCATTTTTATGCACACATTAAAACAACTGATTTTACCGGTACTATGTTTGAGCAACAGGTAGCGCATGGTTATTTTATTATGAGTATTGCCGCAGGATTGTTTGTGGACAGGTACGAAAAAAATCCGGTGCTGTTAAATTATGGTATTGATGAATTGCGTTTTACTAAACCAGTTTATCCCGGTGCAGAAGTATATATCCGTTTTACCTGTAAAGAAAAATTGCCTAACGATAAACGTGTAATTGAAAAACCTGAGGATTTTAAAAGAGGTGATGATATTGAAAAAGGTATTGTAAAATGGCTGGTAGAATTTTTCGATGAAACAGATGAAGTAACCGGTGTGGCAACAATTTTAACAATGGTTAAGAAAAAAAATCAGTAACTTTTATAAAAATATTTTATGACAGAAGGATACGTTAAAAGCCATATAGAACATGGCATAAACACCATCGAATTTTTTCATCCGCAAAGCAACAGCCTGCCAGGTAAAATTTTAGAAGAGCTGGCAAAAGAAATTCATTTTGCAGGTACGCATGACGATACTAAAGTGATTATTTTAAAAAGTGCCGGCGATAAAACTTTTTGCAGCGGCGCAAGTTTTGATGAGTTGATTGCTATAAAAAATGAAAGCGAAGGCTTAAAATTTTTCAGTGGTTTTGCTAATGTTATTAATGCCATGCGTAAATGCCCCAAATTTATTATTGGAAGGATACAGGGTAAATGTGTTGGCGGCGGTGTGGGTATTGCTGCCGCAGTTGATTATGCCATTGCAACAGATAAAGCCGAAGTAAAATTAAGTGAGCTGGCGGTAGGTATTGGACCGTTTGTAGTTGGCCCGGCAGTAGAAAGAAAAATTGGCACAGCAGCTTTCAGTACCTTATCGATTGATGCAACTATGTGGCGCAACAGCGACTGGGCAAAAAGAAAAGGTTTGTTTGCCGAAGTGCATGAGAGCATTGAAAATATGGATGAAGCGATATACCGTTTGTCAAACAATTTGGCACATTCTAACCCCAGGGCCATGGCCGAAATGAAAAAAGTATTTTGGAAAGATACCGGGCACTGGGATGAATTATTAAAAGAAAGAGCGGCTATTAGTGGCCGTTTGGTATTGAGTGATTTTACAAAAAAGGCCATTGAAAAATTTAAAGCAAAAGTGTAAAATGAAAAAACTAATTGCTTTCAACTGCCTTTCAATTATATTTTTAGTATCATCCTGCGCAGGGGTAAAAAAATTATTTACTGCACAGGATGCAGAAATGGCCATTAGAGAAATGTTATCTATTGGCAGTACAACCGGGGGAAATGTATTGGGTAAAAAAGGAATGATCTCTAAAGAAACATTGATGGGTGCAATATTTCCTGAAGAATTAAAACCCGTGTTAAATACTTTGGAAACTTTAGGATTGAGTAAAGAAGTGAACCGCTTTACCGCCACTCTTGGCACAGCGGCCGAAGCAACAGCAGAAAAATCTGTTCCGGTTTTTTTATCAGGAATTAAAAAGATGAATATAAAAGATGCTGTGGGGATTGTAAAAACTGGCGGTACTTCGGCTACAGATTATTTGCGTAAAACTATTGGCGACAGTTTGCGTAAAGCTATAACACCAGCTATGAACATTGTATTGGATGAATACAAACTGGCAAGTGAATGGAAAAAGATTACTGCGCCGGCACAACTTTTTGCAGGGGATAAATTAAATCTCGACCTTGGTAATTTAATGAGTGGCCTGGTAGCAAATTTAATGTTTAATAAAATTGCAGAAAAGGAAATTGAAATTCGTACAAAGGCTGAAGCAAGAACCACTAATTTATTGCAAAAGGTATTTTCGGCACAAATGAGCAAACTATAAATTATTGTACTCAAAAATATCATCTATTTTACTGCCTGCCGGCATTTCAAAAATTGGGTGGAGAATACCATCTCTTAAATCATACACCCAGCCATGTAAATCGGGGGCATGGTTGTGTTTCCACGCTTTTTGAATGATAGATGTTTTAGACAAATTTAATACCTGCTCCTTTACATTCAGTTCAGTCAACAGGTCCACCTGGTCATCTTCGTTATCCAGTGCATTAATTTCATCTTTATAATGACGGTAAACATTTTTAATATTCCACAGCCATTTATCAATTAAACCAATACTTTGGTTTCGTAATGCAGCCCTTATACCACCACAGTTGTGATGGCCGCAAACAATTACATGTTTTACTTTTAATACCTCTACAGCATATTGCAATACACTTAATAAATTTAAATCGGTATGTACTACAAGGTTGGCCACATTGCGGTGCACAAAAATTTCGCCGGGGTCGGTTCCTGTTATTTTATCGGCAGGTACACGGCTGTCGCTGCAGCCAATCCATAATACTTCGGGGGTTTGAATTTCTATCAGCCTTTTAAAATAATCAGGGTCGGCTTCCAGCATTTGGGCTGCCCATTCTTTATTATCCAGCAAAATTTTTTCAAACGGTTTCATCTGTTATCTTTTATTCAAAATTAATATTTTATAAATTGAAAAACTATATCTTGAATTAACAAAGCCTCCCGGCTTTAGGCCTTTTCAACCGAAAATATTTGTACAAATTTTATTGTTATTTATTTAACATGGTTAAAAAAAACCAACTGCAGCAAACTAAACAGCGTTTCAATAATCATTTTAGTGTAATTTTTTTAAATGTTGGCATCAATCATTTGGTAAGCAAACAGTAAAATGTTATTTTGCACCACATTTAATGAAGAAAAGCAACAAACCATACACAATTTTTCAAAAGGCGTCATCAATTTTTTTGATGCTCACCCTGCTATGGTTAACTGTAAGCACTCCATTTATAATGAGTACACAGGAAAATTTAGCTAAACAGCAAAAAACCCTGATGGCAGAACTTCCGGGTACAGACAGTTCCGAGGATTGTTCGGATAATGCCAGTAACAATATCGAAGAAAAGGTACCCAACAGCATCAGTAGCCTTTCCGAAGAATTTCTGCATGACCACCATTCAGGGGATTACAGCAATGATATAGCTTCGCAAAATCATATTTTAGAAAACTCAGGCACTTATATTGCATTTCATGGCGAACTCCATGCGCCCCCGCCCAATGTGGCTTAAATTATTGCACAAATCATTCTTGTTAGCATGTTATTAGTTCATAAGCTGAGTGCATTGAATTAAGAGGTAAAAAATTTATCTGTTCGTACATCTAAAAAATAACACTCAAACTTTTTTTCAAATCTTTTCAGCAGCTTTTGCTGTTGAAGTAAAATGTCATACTAAATAGTTATTCATTATGAACTTGAATTTTAAAAACCTAAAATCAGATTTACCAGCGGGGTTAGTAGTTTTTTTAGTGGCATTACCCTTATGTTTAGGTATTGCCATTGCAAGCGGTGTACAGGCCAATCCATTTAGCGGCTTAATTGCTGGTATTATTGGCGGCCTTGTGGTAGCTGTATTAAGCAATTCGCCTTTAAGTGTTAGTGGGCCGGCAGCCGGGTTAGCTACATTGGTTTCTGGTGCTATTTTAGCACTTGGTGGTATTGAAAAATTTGATATGTTTTTATGCGCCGTAGTTTTAGCTGGTTTAATTCAAATTGGTTTGGGGGCATTAAAATTGGGTGGCATTGCCAACTACATACCCAGCAGCGTAATAAAAGGTATGCTTACCAGTATTGGTATTTTAATTATTGCAAAACAATTGCCCCATGCTTTTGGAAAAGATAAAGATGATAAAGGGGTAATTACTGAGCTTTTTCCTTATGGTAATGAAGACTGGCATGAGCTTTTAATTCCTATACAAAGTATCGAAGTAGGTGTAACAATTATTACAGTAATATCTATTTTGTTAATGCTTTTTTGGGATAAATCGCCGCTTAAAAAGAAAATTCCATTTGTACCTGGAGCATTAGTGGCGGTAATTGCAGCAATTGTTATAAATCAAATTTGGTTAGGCATGGGTTCTAAATTGCAAATTATTGAGCAATCGCATTTGGTAAATTTACCCATAGCAAAAAACCCGGGAGAGTTCTTTAGCTTTTTTACTTTGCCCGATTTTAGCGGCTTTACCAATGGTACAGTTATTATGTATGGTTTTATTATTGCCATTATTGCAAGTTTAGAAACACTGTTGAGTATTGAAGCTGTAGATAATTTAGATACCGAAAGAAGGGTAACCAATACCAACAGAGAATTATTTGCACAAGGTGTAGGTAATACTGTATCTGGCTTAATTGGGGGTTTGCCCATTACCAGTGTAATTGTACGCAGCAGTGCAAATGTAAATGCTGGTGCCAAAACAAAATTGTCTGCTATTTTTCACTCGGCATTATTATTAATAAGTGCAATTGCAATTCCTTTTTTATTAAATAAAATTCCATTAGGCGCATTGGCAGCTATTCTTTTACTTACCGGATGGAAACTGGCAAAACCAGCAGTTTTTATACAAATGTTTAAGAACGGTAAATACCAGTTTATCCCTTTTATTGTAACCGTAGTGGTAATTATTGGGGTAGATTTAATTAATGTGGTGCCGACTTTAAACGGTAAAGGTTTAATACTGGGTGTTTTTGCAGGCATTGTAGCTGCTACCGGTGCAATTTTACACGGCAATTTAAAAAACAGCTACTTTTTTAATAAACAAAAACATACCGAAGGCGATACTATTACCATAAAGTTATCCGAAGAAGTTAGCTTTTTAAACAAAGCATCTATAAGGCAAACGCTCGACCACATGCCGCCCAACTCATCAGTTATGATTGATGCATCACATACTCATTACATTGATTTTGAGGTATTAGAATTAATAAAAGAGTTCAGAGATATCAAAGTGCCATTAAAAAATATTCAATTACAATTAAAGGGCTTTAAAGAAGCGTATAAAATCGACAATAGTCATACCGTTTCTTCAAGTCATTAAAAATTTATAAAAATGAACAAATCATATCAAAAACTAATTAAGGGGAATCAAATTTATGCTGAAACAAAAAAATTTCAGAACCCCGAGTACTTCGAAAATTTATCCAAAGGCCAAAAGCCAGAATATTTATGGATAGGCTGCAGCGATAGCCGGGTACCTGCCAACGAAATTACCAGTACACACAGCGGCGAAATTTTTGTACACCGCAATATTGCCAACCTGGTGGTGCATACCGATACTAATTTATTAAGTGTATTGGAGTATGCAGTAAAGTATTTAGAAGTAAAGCACATTATTGTGTGCGGCCATTATGGTTGCGGCGGTGTAAAAGCTGCTATGACAAATACCTATCATGGTTTTGTAGATAACTGGCTAAGGAATATAAAAGATGTGTATTTTAAAAACCAGGAAGAACTGCAAGCTATAAATAATGAAGATGATAAAGCAAACCGCCTTTCGGAACTTAATGTAATTGAGCAGGTACGTAACCTGGCAAAAACCACTATTGTACAGGAAGCCTGGAGCCATAGGGAATTACATTTGCATGGCTGGGTATATGGTTTAAGAGATGGGCTGGTGAAAGACCTGAGTGTAATACATAACGGACAGGAAGATATTGATAGTATTTACAGGTTTAGTATTAATGGTGCAAAAACAAAAGTACCAGCAATTAAGCCTGCAGTGCCTGTAGTAAAGCTACCTGTAAAAAAATCGGCAGCAAAGCACAAAGCAACACAACGCTTAAAAACAAAGCGCTAAGTTTATATAATTAAAAACGATGCAGCAAAATAACAGTATTCATTTTGATGAAACCCATGTACTACACGAGCTAAAACACTTTTTGCCGGCACAGCAGGCATTAA
>CAVUIP010000009.1:0-419165 GCA_963741535.1 uncultured Chitinophagaceae bacterium | reverse complement strand
AAGTTTTTTTACTCCTTCTCCCAAACCCTGCTTGGCCTGCCCTTAGTTTTTACTACTGCAAAATTATTTTCGGCGGCGGCTTTAAGTATTCTTCTTCTTAATAATTGCGGATAAAAAAACGATACCCATTTACCCATACGGGTTCTTTTTTTAACCACACCGGTTTCTTCTAAAATATCGTAAGTAGCCGCTGCACAGCGCATTCCCAAAAATGCATAATCGTAAGGGCTTTTTGTAAGATAATTATTCAGCGCAGTTTTTATTTTTGAGTAACCATCTTCATCAAGTGGTATAATGATTGAAGTATATTTTAAACTAACGGTGTCCTTAATAAAAATCTCTTTTTGTTTAGTGTTAAAATAACCGTTGGCTTTTTTCTTTTTACCAAACACATGGCAATTGCCCCCCGGCTGAAAACCAATAATACTATCGCCGGCCTCAATAGTTACATGGCCGCCTTTTTTACCACCAAACCATTTTGTTTCTGAATTTTTATACCCTTTAGCCGGCTTAGAACCATATAAAAAATGCACAGTAATGGTTTGCTGTGCAAAAAGGTTTTGACCAATTAAAAAGGTGAATAATATTAGAAAAGTTTTTATCATTCTTTGCCGAGTAAATTATTTGCCATCAAATATTCTGCGATCTGCACTGCATTGGTAGCAGCACCTTTGCGTAAATTATCACTTACAATCCAGCAGTTTAAAGTGTTGGGTTGTGTTTCGTCCCTGCGTATCCTGCCCACAAATGTTTCATCTTTTTCGTGTGCCGTTAATGGCATAGGGTAAATAAAGTTAGCAATATCATCCTGCACAATTACACCCGGCGCTTTGCTTAACAAATCTTTAAGTTCATTTAAATCAAAATCATTTTCAAATTCAATATTTACACTTTCGCTGTGCCCGCCCATTACAGGTATACGTACCGTGGTTGCAGTAACTTTAATATTGGCATCACCAATAATTTTAACCGTTTCATTGGTCATCTTCATTTCTTCTTTAGTATAACCATTGTCCAAAAAAACATCAATCTGCGGAATAGCATTTAAGTCAATCGGATATTTGTAAGCCATTTCTCCCTGCACACCTTTTCTTTCGTTCATCAATTGTTCTACTGCTTTTACACCGGTGCCGGTAACACTTTGGTAAGTACTTACCACCACTCTTTTAATTTTATATTTATCATGCAATGGTTTTAATACCACCACCATTTGTATAGTTGAACAGTTAGGGTTAGCAATAATTTTATCTTCCTTGGTTAACACGTTAGCATTTACTTCAGGCACCACTAATTTTTTTGTAGCATCCATGCGCCATGCACTGGAGTTATCAATTACAGTAATGCCTGCTGCTGCAAACTGGGGTGCCAGTTCCAACGATGTACCGCCACCTGCAGAAAAAATGGCCACATCAGGTTTTGCAGCAATAGCATCGGCGTATCCAACAATCTTGTATTTTTTTCCTTTAAACTCTACATCTTTCCCAATTGATCGTTCCGATGCAACGGGAATTAATTCCTCTACCGGAAAATTTCTTTCTGCTAATACCTGTAACATTTTTGTACCAACTAACCCTGTGGCACCTACTACTGCAACTTTCATATTTTAATGTTTATCTTTCTATTGATTATAATTACAAATTTACTCATTTGTTGCTCCAGTCTTCGCATATTCCCCTCCTTGGGAGGGGGTTAGGGGAGGCTGGTGCTATAAAAAAAGCCTTCCCGTTTTAGGAAGGCCTGTACTTATTTTAAAAATAAAACAATCACACCTTCTCTTTGCAAAAAGATTTTTTAGAATGTTTTATGTGTTTTATTGCGTTCATTGATGGCACAAAGTAAACACAAAGTATAATTCCATCCAAATTATTTATATTTATAAATATTAAAACTGGTTCGAATGCTTAAAAAGTGTTGTTTACTTATTGTTTTTTGTGTTGCCATACTTTTTGTTAAAGCCCAAGTAGTCAACCGTTTTGATATAGTAATAGATGAATTAATGACCGACCCCACACCACAAATAAATTTACCCAACAACGAATGGATTGAATTACGAAATACCACTGCAACTGCAATTAATTTATTGGGCTGGCGCTTAGCTGATGCAACCGGCACCAGCGGACCAATGCCCTCTTTTAATTTATTGCCCGATAGTTTTGTTATTGTTTGTACCGCCAGTGCAGTTGCTGCAATGAGTGCATACGGGCCAACAATTGCAGTAACCAGTTTTCCTTCTTTAGACAATACAGGCGATATTATTTATTTACGCAGTGCACAAAATAAAATTATACATGCAGTAAATTATACTGATGCCTGGTACCAAAACGAATTAAAAAAAGATGGCGGCTGGACATTAGAAATGATTGACACCAAAAACCCCTGCAGCGGTTTTAACAACTGGAAGGCGAGTGCTGATTTAAAAGGCGGCACACCGGGTAAAAAAAATGCTGTTGATGCAATTAATGCTGATGCCGCCGCACCGCAATTATTACGGGCATTTGCAACAGACAGTATAAATATTGTTTTGGTTTTTGATGAACCATTAGATAGTGCAAAAGCTGCCACTGCAAATAATTATTCCATCAGCGATGGTATTGGTGCGCCACAACAAGCCATAACTATTGCACCAACTTTCGATAAAGTCAATCTAAAATTAAACACCACATTAAGCCGTAATAAAGTGTACACTATTACTGCGACAGCCATTACCGATTGTGCCGGCAATGTTGTTACAACAAAAAATATAGCCAGGGTTGGCTTAACAGAAATTGCAGACAGTTTAAATATTGTTATCAACGAAATTTTATTCAACCCAAAAAGTAATGGAACAGATTATGTAGAAATTTATAACAGCAGTAATAAAATTATCGACCTTAAACAAACCTATATTGCTAACAGAAATACTGCCGGTGTTATCAGCAATATTAAACAGGTAAGTACAGAAAACTATTTATTGTTTCCACAAGATTTTATAGTGATAACAGAAGATGTGGCAATAATTAAAAGAGATTTCATCTCAAAAAATATGGATGCTTTTGCAACTGTAGCTTCCATGCCATCTTTTAACGATGATAAAGGCGATGTAATTATTTTAAATGCACAGGGTAATATTACTGACGAATTGCAATACGATGAAAAATGGCACTTTAAATTAATTGATAACAGAGAAGGTGTTGCCCTGGAAAGAATTGATTACAACATACCCACGCAGCAAGCCGATAACTGGCACAGTGCTGCAGCATCAGTTGGTTATGGCACACCCACCTACAAAAATTCGCAATACAAAATTAATGATGGTGTGCAGGGTGAAATAAAAATTACACCAGAAATTATTTCTCCGGATAATGATGGCATAGATGATTTTGCAACGATTGATTACAGTTTTCCTTCGCCGGGTTATGTTGCCAATATTATTATATTTGATGCTGCAGGAAGAGTGGTTAGAAATTTACAGCGTAATGCTTTGTGTGGCATTAAAGGTAATTTTCGTTGGGATGGATTAGGCGAAAAAAATCAAAAACTGCCCGTGGGTATTTATATTATTTATACAGAAATTTTTAATTTGGAAGGGAAAAAAAAGCAGTTTAAGAATACGGCTGTGCTTGCAAGGCGTTAACTCGTCCTCGTCTCTGACGAGGATGTTATGGTCTTGAGACTTTGTCTCAACATATTATGCAAGTCTAAGACTTGCAGCCAATTAATCCTCGTCAGAGACGTGGACGATAAAAAATTAATTTCATCACCATAAATTTTATCTAATGCAACTTAAACCCCTTATGATTATTGCAACAATTGCTGTAATCATTTCATCATGCAACAACCAAACAGAAATGAAACAAACTGCTTACAAATGGCCCGACAGTATTGCTGCACCTGTTTGCGAAAAGAAACCCAAAGAATTAATTGCACACGGAGATACAAGAATTGATAATTACTACTGGCTGAACGATTTTTTTAAAAAAGGCCCCGACAGTAATAAAGTAGTAGAGTATTTAACAGCCGAAAATAAATATTACGACACAATGATGTCGGGCACAAAAACCCTGCAGGAAAAATTGTACACCGAAATGAAGGCAAGAATAAAGGAGAAAGATGAAAGTGTACCGGTATTTAAAAATGGTTATTATTATTACAGCAGGGTGGAAGAAGGGAAAGATTACTATGTGTATTGCAGAAAAAAAGGAACACTTGATGCAAAAGAAGAAGTATTACTTGATGTAAATAAAATGGCAGAAGGGCATAATTATTTTTCTGCCACAGGTTTTGCAGTTAGTATGGATAATAAATTATTAGCTTACGGTATTGATACTTTATCAAGAAGGCAGTATAATATTTATGTAAAAAATTTAGAAACCGGTGAAGTGTATAAAGACGTAATTCCAAATACAGAAGGAGAAGCTGTTTGGGCAAATGATAACCAAACATTTTTTTACACAGCTAAAAATTTAATAACCCTTTTATCTGAAAAAATAAAAAAACATAAACTGGGTACTGATGCTGCAACAGATAAAACGGTGTACGAAGAAAAAGACCCGAGTAATTATATTGGCGTAGGTAAAACAAAATCTGATAAATATATTTTGATTGGTTCAAGCGCAACCCTTTCATCTGAATACAAATATATAGATGCCGGTAAACCTGATGATGCCTTTAAAGTATTTCAACCACGGATGAAAGAAGTGTTGTACGATGTAGACCATGCCAATGATAAATTTTATATACGCACAAATTTAAATGCAAAAAATTTTAAGGTTGTAACCTGCGCCGAAGATAAAACCGACAGCAGCAACTGGAAAGAAATGATTGCACACAGTGATAGTATTTTAATTCAGGGTATTGACGTGTTTAAAAATTTTGTTGCAGTTTCTGAAAGAATTAATGGTTTAACACAGGTACATATCATCAACACACAAAATAATGCCAGCCATTATTTAGCTTTTGATGAACCTGCTTACACTGCAAACCTTGCTTATACCCCCGATTATAATTCGGATGTGGTAAGGTTTAATTATACTTCATTAACTACACCATCATCTGTTTATGATTACAACATGGGCAGTAAAGAAAAAAAATTAATGAAGCAGCAGGAAGTAGTGGGTGGCTATACAATAAGCGATTATGTAACCGAACGATTATTTGCCACAGCAAAAGACGGTACAAAAATTCCTGTGTCGGTAGTATATAAAAAAGGATTTAAAAAAGATGGAACGCAGCCATTGCATTTATATGGTTACGGAAGTTATGGTGCAAGTATGGATGCAAGTTTTAGTGCAGCAAGATTAAGTTTACTCAACCGTGGTTTTGCTTTTGCAATAGCGCATATACGTGGCGGGCAGGAGATGGGCCGATACTGGTATGAAGATGGTAAAATGATGAAAAAGAAAAACACGTTTACCGATTTTATTGATTGTGCCGAATTTTTACTGGCTAATAAATTTACTGCTAAAGAACATTTATATACCAGCGGTGGCAGTGCAGGTGGTTTATTAATGGGTGCTGTTGTAAACATGCGGCCCGATTTATGGAATGGCGTAATTGCTGCCGTGCCTTTTGTTGATGTGATAAATACAATGAGTGATGCATCTATTCCATTAACAACAAACGAATACGATGAGTGGGGCAACCCCGCCAATAAAGAAAGTTATTTTTATATGAAAACTTATTCGCCTTATGATAATGTAGAAAAGAAAGCCTACCCCAACATGCTGGTAACAACCGGCCTGCATGATAGCCAGGTGCAATATTTTGAACCTGCAAAATGGGTAGCTAAACTTAGAGAAATGAAAACTGATAACAATAAATTATTACTCTATACCAATATGGAAGCAGGGCATGGCGGTGCCAGCGGAAGATTTAAAGCATTAAAAGACAGGGCAAGAGAATTTGCATTTTTTCTGGCGCTGGAAGGCATTGCAGAATAAAATTTTATTTACAAATAAAAAACCGAAGCTTATCACTTCGGTTTTTTTTATTTATTTAAAAAGATCTATTCAAATATTTTTTCTTCTCTTGTTAATTGCCCAAACTGGTTAATACCTTCAATAACCACCCTTATTTTTTTACAGTTATCGCTGTTGTAAAAAGGGATTTTTATGCGCCTTGTTTTTTTATCAAATATTAAAAAAGGGCTCCAGTAAAGTGTGCTGCGGTAATCAGGTAAATCAGCTGCCGTAGTTTTTTCATAATCGGGCATGTAAAATTCTTTAATTGATGAGTAGCCATAAATATTGGTAAAGTCCAATCCTTTTACAGCACTATTATCACCGCCCTTTTTTGTATAAATCGCAATGGCGCCGCCTGCACCACCACCAGATGCACCAAAAAACGGAGGACGAAAAACTTTTATTAAAGCAACATTGCTCATTGGTATCGATTGCAGCAAACTAATATCAGTATTGTTTTCGTCTAAAAAAATACTGGTGCTGCTGCCACGCCATGTGGCGCTTTGCCCATCGCTGCCAATTTGTAAACCTGCAACTTTTCCTCTTAAATAATCCAGTATACTAATGGCGGTTTTTGCAAACGGGTCTTCGTCTACAGCAAAAGTATAACCATCGCCACCTGCAAAAAAACCCGAGGTATATTCTTCTTCTAATTTTTGTTTTAACGATTTTGTTTTTCCCACTACTCTTACAACATCTAATGTTTTTGTTTTATTACTTTCTATAAATGAACGCTGCAATGCAGCAAGCTTTGCATTTTTTTGAAGGTAAGAACTGTCTCTTTTTAAATTAAAATAAAGCGAGGAGAGTAAACCGGAAGATGGTGAAGCAGCTGCCGAAATTTCATTTACAAATTTAAAGCTGGCGCTTGAAGTTAATTTTTTGTCTTTGTCATTATTAATTTGATAAAACATTTTTGCTGTATCAAACAAATACATACCTGTTACCCTGAATTGTCCGTCGGCAGTAATGGGGATACTCAAAAACTCAGCGCTCTTATTTTTAATTTTAATTATTGCTGATAAATCTTTTCCTGCAAGCTGGGTTTTAGATAAACCATAAATATTTCCTCTTAGTGAAAGATAATTATCCACCGGAAAATTTAATTTGGGCCATTGCTTTGCTAATAAATTTTCCCACTTAAATCTTCTCCAGCCATTTGTCATCATCACTAAATCTAAATGTTGTTTTACAGAGTCTGCATCGTTTGAAAAATAATAAGCAGGGTTATAAACATAGCCTTTTAAATCGCTGGTGACCAATAAATTTGAAAAAATATTTTCTTCATTCTCAGTTATGGGGTTAATACCTGCATCAGTAACTGCAATGGATAAATTGCTGAGCAATGTATCGCCAACATCTATTTGCAAAGTATTGCGGCCATGTTTTGTAATATTTTTTTCTACCGCATGCAGGTCGGTAGCAAAATAATAATTGTTATGATTTATAAATACCAGCCGCTCTGCAACAGGTATTTGTGCGGCATTAAAAACAGTAAGTTGTAATACACCATCACCAAAATCTTCGGTTGATATTGGTGCAGTAACTTCTGTTGTGTTCTTCATATTTATTTTTGCACTGTACATCATTTGGTGCTGCATTTGTGCAACTACAGTGTAAGCGGTAAAAGTCTCATCGGCATTTTGTGGCCGCTTTAAAGTATAGCTAAGTGTATCGGCAGTATTACTGATGGCTAGTACCACACCTTGTTTTTTTGCTTCGGGTAAAGGCGTTTCATGCTGCACCCCTTTTTTATCTTTCCAAATGGCCTTATACTTTTCTCCTGCTAAAGGTGTTAATAAAAAAAAGCCCATGCCATCGTGGGCTGTGGTAAATGCGTTTATTTTTTTGCCCGTTTCGTTTACAATATTACCGCTAACAAAAAATGGAATCCCTTCCTGGTCGGTGGCTTTAAATGCAACTTTACAAACAATATCTTCCACCATATCTCCACCCTCGGCAAAAAGAGTTAAACTATACACAGGCGCTGGCGCAGGTATTTTTTTTGCAGCATTTACCGGCGGAATTATTTGAACCGCTTTTAAATACAATAAAGTAGAATCAAAATTAAGCATCCACGAAGTGTAAGCCCTTATGTAGAGTTTTGGAGAATTTACTGTATCGGGTAAATCGAAATTACTGGCGGCACCTGCTGCATAAACCGGCATTATTTTTTTTTGCAGAATAAAACCTTTGTCATCAATTAACTCTGCGTATACCGTTTTGCTTAACGGTGTAATCAAATTATCTGCTGCCAGGTATGCTTTAAACCAGATAGTTTCACCTGCATTGTAATAACTTTTATCAAGGTGCAGGTAAATTTTTTCCTGTGGATATTTTTCGCCTAACTGGTTAACTAGACTGTCTATACGGAGTTGTGCATAGCTGTAATTACAAAACATTGTAATTAATATCAGCAGCAAAATATTTTTTTTTATCATAGAGAAGAAAAATATTTTATAGGGAATAAATTTAAGGTCTTAGATCATCTACACCAATTCGGTTAACTTCATCCTCAGAGATTTGGTCGGGCTTATTCATTAAAACAGAGCGAATGATTAAAAAGCTGCCAACCGCAAAAACCCATGCTAATAATTGCAGCCCAATAATATCCCTGCTGTTTAATACAAAAAGCCCAAAGCCTAAGCCAATAAATTCTGCAACAAACCAGCAAACAATTAAATAAATTTTCCACGGGACTGGTTTAAGGCCTTTTTGTAAAGCTAACCTGTTAAATGATTTTGCAATAAATATTAATGCAATTATTTCCAGCATGTATTTTTATTTATCAGGCTTTTAACAGTTACACCAAATCAATATCAAAATTTACCAATTGCACAAACTCACTCAACCGTGTATCAATATCTTCTTTGGTAATTTCTTTTAATCTTTCGGGGCCAAATTTTTCTACACAAAAACTTGCCATTGCACTGCCAATGATTATAGCAGTTTTCATGTTATCAAAACTAATGTCTTTTGTTTTTGCCAAATGGCCAATAAAACCTCCGGCAAAAGTATCGCCTGCACCGGTAGGGTCAAATACTTCTTCTAACGGTAAGGCAGGGGCGAAAAACACATGATTTTCATGAAACAGCAAAGCACCGTGCTCTCCTTTTTTTATAATTAAATATTTAGGGCCCATTTTTAAAATTTCACGGGCTGCTTTTACTAAAGATAATTCGCCGCTCAACTGCCTTGCTTCGCCATCGTTTACTAAAAGCACATCAATTTTTTTAAGCACTGCCTTTAAATCATCCATGGCAATGTCCATCCAAAAATTCATGGTGTCCATTACAATTAATTTAGGCCTCACCCTTAACTGGTCAATCACACTCATTTGTAATTTTGGCATCAGGTTGCCCAGCATTAAAAACTCTGCCCCCTGAAAACTTTCTGGAACAACAGGGTTAAAATCGGCAAGTACATTTAAATCTGTTACCAGAGTATCACGGGTATTCATATCAATATGATATTTACCACTCCAGAAAAAAGATTTTTTATCAGGTACAATTTCCACACCGTCTAATTGTATGCCACGGCTTTTCATTTCATCCATTTCTTCCTGTGGAAAATCGTAGCCCACAATAGATATTTGCTGAATTGGGGTAACAAAGTTGCATGCAGCATAAGCTACATAAGTTGCCGAGCCGCCAACAATTTTATCTGTTTTTCCAAAAGGGGTTTCAATGGCATCAAAAGCCATGGTGCCAACTGTAATTACTGCCATAAAATTTAAATTTTACTGTTGAAGATTTTTTGGGTAAATATAATTTTAAGTGCAAAAGTAATAGATTAATGTAAGATGATTGGAGTAATTTTATAAATTATTTAAGGGTTTAATTATTTAACTGCTTAGATTAACCAAATTCAGTAACTGGTATATTATTACGTTAGGTAAAAGACAAATAAAGTTATACTGTTAAGAGTGCGACGCCAATGAAGTTAAATAGAATGTGATAAAGTTGGGTCAAAAAAAATATAA
The DNA here is from genome assembly GCA_963741535.1 of uncultured Chitinophagaceae bacterium. Lineage (GTDB taxonomy): Bacteria > Bacteroidota > Bacteroidia > Chitinophagales > Chitinophagaceae > Ferruginibacter. The sequence goes on along the minus strand of CAVUIP010000009.1, from coordinate 409,244 downwards.
AAACATAATCTTAAACATTTTACTTTAAGGAACAGGGGCTATGCTTATACAAATACATCCTGATGATCCGCAACCAAGATTAATAAAACAGGTTGCCGAATGCCTTAAAGAGGGTGGCGTAATTATTTACCCTACCGATACCATTTACGGGTTGGGCTGCGATATTATGCAGCACAAAGCAGTTGAGCGCATTTGTAAAATAAAAAATATTGATCCGCAAAAGGCGCAGCTGAGTTTTATTTGCAGGGATTTAAGCCACCTTAGCGATTACACCAAAAGTATTGATACACCGCTTTACCGCATGCTTAAAAATTATTTGCCGGGGCCCTATACTTTTATTTTACCTGCCAGTAAACTGGTACCAAAAATTTTGCAGAGTAAAAAAAGCACTGTGGGTTTAAGGATACCGGATAATAATATTTGCCGCCATATTTTAGATGCATTGGGTAACCCAATTTTAAGTGCTTCGCTGCCCGGCGATATGGTGGAGGAATTTACCGACCCCGAAGTGATGCAGGAAAAATTTGGCCACCTGGTTGATTTTGTAATTGATGGTGGCAGCGGCGGCATCACAGGCTCTACCGTTGTGGACTGCACTACAGCTAACTGGGAAATTACACGCCAGGGTTTGGGTGAGTGGGAGGCATAAAAAAATCCCACTTTGTACGGTGGAATTTTTTTCTTTCTATCTGAGCTGGTAAAAATTAATTTCTATCTCTGTTATTGTGTTTTTTGCGGTAAATTTTGCGGCTCGCCTGTCTTTTATCCTGGCGAATGTCTTTTCTTTCGGCGCCGGTTACTGTACCATCAGCTTTAGCAGCTTTCACTTCCTGGCGAATTTCTCTTTGATCTTTTACTACATTTTTTGTTTCTGCCTTGGTTAACTCGCCACTTTTTACACCTTGCTTAATGCGGTGATGCTGGCTTTTTGTACTTGGTTTTACCTGTGCAGTGGCTGTTGTAAATAATGCGCCTAATACTACTGCTGCGGCTAATACTGTTGCTTTCATAAAATTTGTTTTAAGTTTTTAAATAAAGGTGAATAAATACGTTTAATACATACATAGACGGGGGCTGATAATAAAAGTTTAATAGAAGATAAAATTATTTTTATGTGGTAGTAACGAAAAAATTAAGTGGATAGTATTTTAAACGCCTGCCGCAGCTGTTTAAAACAGCGTTACCAGTTCTTTAGGCGATGGTAAAATATTAAAACTTTTACGGTGCAGTTTACATAACCCATTTTCATCAATGGCCTTGCGGTGCAACGATGTACCATAGCCTTTATTTTTATCCCAGCCATAAAAAGGAAATGCAGCGTGGGCTTTTTGCATAAATTCATCCCGGTAAGTTTTTGCTAAAATACTTGCGGCTGCAATGGATGCATATTTGCCATCGCCTTTAATTATACACTGATGATTTATTTTTTTGTAGGATTTAAAACGGTTGCCATCAATTAATAAAAACTCCGGCACTGTTGTTAAATTATCTAAAGAAAGATGCATGGCTTTAAAACTTGCCTGTAAAATATTTATTTTATCTATTTCATTATTATCAACTGATGCTACCGCAAAAGCAATACTTTCTTTTTCAATAACAGGCCTTAATACATCTCTTTCTTTTTCTTTTAACTGTTTACTGTCGTTTAATAAAGGATGAAAAAAATCGGCAGGCAAAATTACTGCAGCTGCAAACACCGGCCCGGCATAGCAGCCACGGCCGGCTTCATCAAGTCCGGCTTCGGTAAGTGCAGTTTGATAATGAGATAATAACATTTTTGTTTAACAAATATCTGCTAAAAGAATAAAAAACTAATTGTTTACTGATAACAATTTTTACTGCAGTAAATTTGCGGCATCTAATTATGAGTAATATCAAACGCTGGGCACTCGCCACTTTTATACTTTGTTTTTTAGTAATAATTGCAGGTGGCATAGTACGCACCACACAAAGTGGTATGGGCTGCCCCGACTGGCCAAAATGTTTTGGCAAATGGATTCCGCCTACCAATGCCAGCGAATTGCCTGCCGACTTTGAAAAATATTTACGCAAACAGGATATTGACCACACTTTTAATGCACTGCACACCTGGATAGAATATATTAACCGCTTGCTTGGTGTCCTGTTGGGGTTTTTTGGATTGGTACAGTTTGCAATGTTATTTTTTTACAGAAAAGAATTTAATAAGCCTTACAAACTATCCATTGCTTTTTTAATTACGGTAATACTTACCGGTTTGTTTGGCGCTGTTGTGGTAAAATTAAATCTTGCCCATGCAAGTATTTCTGTTCATTTATTATTTGCAATAATATTAGTGCAGGTTCAGCTGGCTTTATTACTTTCTCTTGATAAAAAAATATTTTCAATACCAATTAATAATAAAGTAAGACAATTACTTTTTGTTTTTTTAATCCTCTTATTTTGTCAAAGTGTATTGGGTACAATGGTACGCATGTATGTAGATGATGTTTCAAAAACATTGCATTACGAACAAAGGGAAACCTGGCTTGCCGACAGCCCGGTAGCATTTTTAATTCACCGCAGTTTTTCGTGGCTTATTTTAGTAAGTGCTTTATACTTAGCCTGGCATTGCAGAAATATGCATGCAATAAAAAATAAAATATTTATACTTACAGCTATTATTGTATTAAGTATGATTACGGGTATAGTTTTATTTTATGCCAACATGCCTGCTGTAGCGCAACCTATTCATTTATTACTGGCAGCATTGGCCCTTACCCAAACTGTTGCGGTTTTGCTGCAAATAAGATTAGGCAGCAAGGCTGTTTAAATCCCAGTTATAAAATAGTAATGCTTTTTAGTTAATCAAATTTGTATATTTGAAAGAGATAATCTTTTATTTATTCTGTCAACCTCCTTACATGATTAATCGAGAAGAAAAAGAATTGCTGCAGGGTTCTTCCCGCCGTGATTTTTTAAAAAAATCTGCAGCACTTACTGCTGTTGCTGTTATTCCTGCTGCAATTGATACCGCAGCTAAACAAAGGCTGGATGAAAAGTATGCTTACCAGTTGGAGCAAATGCCTTTATCAATTGAAATTAACGGCGTACAAAAAAATATTAAAGTAGATACACGAACTACATTGCTGGATTTATTAAGAGAAGAATTGCATTTAACCGGCACAAAAAAAGGTTGCGATCACGGGCAATGCGGCGCCTGCACCGTACATGTAAATGGTAAAAGAATAAATGCTTGTTTAACATTAGCCGTAATGCAAAACGGCAATAAAATAACTACTATTGAAGGTTTAGCTAATGGAGATGAGCTGCACCCGATGCAAAAAGCATTTATTAAATGCGATGGCTTTCAGTGCGGCTATTGTACACCGGGGCAAATAATGTCGGCAGTGGCTTGTGTTGCAGAAGGCCACGCCACCAGCGAAGAACAAATAAAAGAATTTATGAGTGGCAACCTTTGCCGCTGCGGTGCTTACAACGGAATTGCTAACGCTATAAAAGAAGTTGCCCAATGAAACCATTTACATTTTTAAAAGCTGCGGATATAAAAACTGCACAAACAGGCTACAAAAAAAATGCAGCCTCACAATTTATTGCTGGTGGTACCAACCTGCTGGATCTGATGAAGAAAGAAATTGCTTTACCTGGCAATATTATTGATATCAATCAAATTGCTTTAAAAGAAATTAAAACTGGTAATGCCAGTATTTCAATTGGTGCATTGGCATTAAATAGTTTTGTTGCAGAGCATGCAGAAATTATTAATAATTATCCTTTAGTTGCAAAAGCGTTACTGGCAGGTGCTTCGGCACAAATAAGAAATATGGCCACTACCAGTGGTAATATTTTACAAAGAACAAGATGCCCATATTTTTATGATGTAGCTATGCCCTGTAACAAAAGGCTACCCGGTACCGGCTGTGGTGCTAAAGAAGGATTAAACAGGATGTCAGCAATTTTTGGTGCATCAGAAAATTGTGTGGCTGTACACCCCAGCGATTTATGTATTGCACTGGCAGCATTAGATGCAAAAGTTGTTGTACAAACTGATGGAAAAGAAAGCAGCATTCCTTTTAAAGATTTTCATCGCCTGCCGGGCAACACACCCGATAAAGATAACAACCTTGCAAAAGGAAGTTTAATTACAAAAATTGTTATCCCTAAAAATAATTTTTCCAAAAATTTTTATTATTTAAAAATACGTGACAGGGCTTCGTATGCATTTGCACTGGTTTCTGTTGCAGTTGGTTTGCATATTGAAGGTGGAAAAATTAAAGCCACAACAATCGCTGCAGGCGGCGTGGCGCATAAGCCGTGGCGTTTGTATGAAGCAGAACAATTTTTGGTGGGCAAAACAGCATCCGAAGAAATATTTAAGCAGGCTGCTGCACTTGCAATTAAAAATGCAAAGCCATTACAACACAATAGTTTCAAAATAAAAATGCTGCAAAACGGAATTGAGCTGGCGTTGAAAAATGCAATGGTATAAAATTATTAATCTCTAAAAAAATTACAATGGGCTTTTTTGATAATGATAATTTGCATACAACAACAGCCGATGACAGGGTTGATGGCAAACAAAAAGTTACCGGCACTGCAAAATTTGCTGCAGAGTATGTAATTGAAAATATGGTGCATGGTGTATTGGTGGGCAGTACTGTTGCAAAAGGAACCATACAATCAATAGATGTAAAAGAAGCCAAAAATGCTCCGGGTGTAATTGATATTATCACCCACCAAAATACTATTGCACTTGAAAAGTTTAGTGATGAAAAGAAAGCCAAAGAAGCACAACTGGGCTTACGCATTTTTTACAGTAATGAAATATTTAGTAACGGCCAGCCGGTGGCGTTAGTAGTGGCCGGTCATTTGGAACAGGCACAGTATGCAGCAGGGCTGGTAAAAATTACTTATAACAAAGCAGCGCATGCTACCGATTTTACCAAAGCAGCTGAAAAAGAAAAAGCCACAAAATACGACGACGATAAAGCAAGAGGTGATGCTAACGCATGGAAAACTGCACCTGTAAAAATTGAACAGGAATATACACAACCCATAGAAGTACACAGCCCGATGGAAATGCATGCCACTATTGCTGTTTGGGACGGCAACGATAAATTAACTGTTTACGATAAAAATCATTCGGTAAAAGATGTGCAGGGCACCATTGCAAATGCATTTAATCTTAAAAAAGAAAATGTTTTTGTGCAGGCAGAATTTGTAGGTGGTGGTTTTGGAAGTGGCTTAAGGGTATGGCCACATACCATTGCAGCAATAATTGCTGCAAAAAAATTAAACCGTGCTGTTAAAGTTGCTGTTACCAGGCCACAAATGTTTACCATGACGGGTTATCGGCCGCAGGCCTGGCAAAAAATTGCTGTGGGTGCAGAGGCAGATGGAAAAATAACAGGGTTCGTGCATGAAGCAATAGGCAACACTTCTATGTACGAAAAATTTGATGAAAATATTACCGGCATTACAAGGGTGTTATATTATTTTAAAAACCTGCAAACAAAATATAAAACCCTTTCCTTAAATCTTGCAACACCCATTTGGATGAGGGCACCCGGCGAAGCCACAGGTGCATTTGCTTTGGAATGTGCATTAGACGAACTGGCACATGCACTAAAAATGGATCCTGTAGCAATTGCGTTTAAAAAATTATGCCGAAAAAGATACTGATAGTGGTTTACCATGGTCCAGTAATTTTTTAAAAGAGTGTTACCAAACAGCAGCCGCAAAATTTGGTTGGGATAAAAGAAAACAGAAACCACGCAGTACAAAAAATGGCGATTGGTGGGTAGGCCATGGCATGGGTGTGGGCACATGGTCTGCATGGCGGTTAAATGCAAGTGCCAGAGGTAAATTAGACAGCAACGGTAATTTATTATTACAAAGTGCTACCAGTGATATGGGGCCCGGTACAGCAACTGCAATGGTAGCTATTGCAAACAATGTATTGGCTATTGCTAAAGAAAAAATAAAATTCCAATTAGGAAATTCTGCTTTGCCCGATGCGCCTGCACAGGGCGGGAGTTTTACACTGGCTTCTGTTGGTTCGGCAGTAAGTGATGTTTGCGAAGAGATAAAGAAAAAATTATTTTCTTTTGCTGTTGAAACAGATAATAATTTTAAAGATGCAAAATATGAAGAGGTGATTTTTAAAGATGGATCTCTTTCTTTAAAAAATAATCCTTCGGTTACAATTTCTTACACACAATTACTGCGTAACAAAAACGTAACTGAAATTGATATTACCAAATCATCTGCCAGCGGCGAAGAAAGTAAAAAATATTCTTTTAATTCTTATGCCGTGCACTTTGCCGAAGTGCATGTGCATGCATACACCGGTGTTGTTCGTGTAAAGCGTTTTGTTAGTTGTGTTGATGCAGGAAAAATTGTAAGCGAAAAAACTGCTGCAAGTCAAATAAAAGGTGCGGTGGTTTGGGGTATTGGCCAGGCATTAATGGAAGAGCAACAAATTGATCATCGTTACGGAAGAATAATGGCCAACGATTTTGCAGGGTATCATATTCCTGTAAATGCAGATGTGCCGGAGATTGATGTTACATTTATAAATAAGCCCGATCCCTACATTAACCCAATGGGATCAAAAGGTTTGGGCGAAGTGGGATTAATCGGATCGGCTGCAGCTATTGCCAATGCTGTATTTAATGCCACCGGAAAAAGAATACGGCAATTGCCCATTACACCCGACAAATTAATTTGATAAGAAAATAATCTATTGGCCATTTTTATTCGAAAACTCCAGGAGTTTGGTTTTAAGCTGATATAATTATTAAAGAATTATTTTTTAGTAAGATAACAACAAACCTGTTTAATGGTGCGTTTGTTTTTCGGTACATTTAAAAAACTGCCGCATATATGAAACAGTTGTTGAATAATATTTTTTATTCTTTTCCTGTACAACTTTTTATTCTTCATTTTAGAAAATACCAGGTATTGCTGGTATTTTGGTATGTGCTGGGCAGCACTATCAACAGCGGCTTTTTGAAAAATTTTGGTGCCGATGCTCTATTTTTTGCACCGGAATATTTAGGTAATGTAAATGCATTGGGTGCTGCAATTGTTGGTATTGCTATGGGTGTTTTTATGATGAGCTGGAATATTACCACTTTTATCCTGCATAGTAAACGCTGCAAATTTTTAGCCACCACATCAAAACCATTTTTAAAATATTGCATTAATAATGCAGTACTGCCACTGCTATTTATTATTTTTTATCTTGTAAGATTAATTCCTTTTAATCAAAATAAAGAGTTGATGAATGCCGGAGAAATTGCAATAGTTATTGCTGGCATGCTTGGTGGTTTTATTATACTGCTGGCATTTTCATTTGCTTATTTTTTTGGTGCCGAAAAAACAATACTCCGCAGTATTGTACCCATCATTGGTAATCCAAAACAATTTAATCAGTCGTATAATCCATCCGAAAATCCGCAAAAAGAAGGTTTTGGAATGAAAGTGGGTTATTATTTTACAGGAAGATTTCGCCTTAAAAAAGCAAGGAATGTATCGCACTACAGCCAGGATTTTTTAGATATGATATTTAAGCGCCATCATATTTCGGCAATATTAAGTATTGTACTGGCTTTTATTTTTTTAGCTGTTATTGGCTTTTTTTTAGACAGTAAAATTTTTCAGGTGCCTGCAGCCGCAAGTATTTTTATTTTTTTTGCTGTAATGACAGCCTTTATTGGTGCCCTTACTTATTTTTTACAAAGCTGGAGTTTGCCTTTTATTATTGTACTTATTTTCTTTATAAATATTTTATACGAAAACGATATTATTGACCCCCGCAATAAAGCTTATGGTTTAAATTATACCAATAAAGAACAAAGGCCGGTTTATGGTAAACAATCATTATTACAATTGTGTACGCCTGCAAAAATTGCAGCAGATAAAGCCGCTATGCTTGAAGTTTTAGAAAACTGGAAAAAGAAACAAACTACCCCAAAGCCGGTAATGATATTTATAAATGTTAGTGGTGGCGGTTTACGCAGCGGCACTTTTGTAATGAATACACTGCAGCAGTTAGACAGTATTACCTATGGAAAATTAATGCAGCACACCATGCTCATCAGCGGTGCCAGTGGCGGTATGCTGGCGGCTACTTATTACCGTGAGTTATACCGGAATAACTTAACTGTGGTTGTAAAGCAAAATCTGCATCACCCCAACTTAACCAATAACATTTCCGAAGATCTTTTAAACCCTGTTTTTTCATCTATGCTGGCAAGAGATATTTTTTCTCCTGCACAAAAATTTACTGTGGGTAATTATAAATATGTAAAAGACAGGGGTTATGCTTTTGAAGAAAAATTAAATAAAAACAGTGGCGGGTTATTCAATACTCAAATAAAAGATTTTACTGCTGATGAAAAAGCTGCAAAAGTTCCGCTGATAATTTTTAACAGCACTATTTCCCGTGATGGCAGAAAAATGATGATTGCATCTCAGCCGTTAAGTTTTATGATGAAGCCATTGCTGTATGCAAACGATACCACTGTAAGCCCCGATGCTGTTGATTTTAATGCGCTGTTTGCAAAACAAGATCCACAAAATATCCGTTTGCTTACAGTATTGCGGATGAATGCAACTTTTCCTTATGTGCTTCCCAACGTATGGCTGCCAAGCCTGCCCGTTATTGATGTAATGGATGCTGGCTTACGGGATAACTTTGGGCAGGAAACTTCCTTAAGGTTTATAGAAAATTTTAAAGAATGGTTAGCAAAAAATACCGGGGGGGTATTAATACTGCAAATGAGGGACCGTACAAAAGATAACTGGCAACAGCCTTTTGAAAGTGTTGGCATGACAGATGTATTAGTTAAACCCGCCACCATGCTGCAGCATAACTGGTACAAACTGCAGGATTATGCTGAAACTGAAAAATACAGTTACATGCACAACGGATTAGATTCTTCATTGCACCGCATAACGTTTATGTATGTACCCGAAAAAGAAGAGCAGGGTGCCGCACTTAATTTTCATTTAACGGCAAGAGAAAAAAGAGATATCATGTTATCTTTTAAAAATAATTTTAACCAGGAGGCATTGCGGAAGGTGGTGGAGTTGTTGAAATGATATTTATTTTTTATAAAGCATTTTATTTATCCAGAGCACAAATTCATCTGCATCCAGCATAGAAAAAAAATGAGGATGCCTTGTACCATCAGGTTTAAAGCCTTTGCCCAAACAATTTATAAATTCAGCATTGTTGTTACCTAAAATTTTAAGTTGAGAAATACGACCTGATAAATCTGCCATATTCATAAATTCGGCACTGCCCCTTCTTTTGTCAATTATCCAGCTAATATCCGGATCGCAATAAAGCCTTACCGGAACATTTTTTAAATATTTTGCATTGCCTCCATTTTTTGCACCGGCATAGTAAGATGAAACGGCTTCGTATTTTTTGGGGTTCTGTAATGGACTTCCTCCATACAAAATTTTAAATCTTCTTAGTTGTTCTTTAGCTTCTGCAACTGCCGCATCCGAAAAATTAAGTTGTACCGAATGTGTAAAACTATTCCATAAACGTTTCATATTTAATGGCGGATCTACACCAAATACAAGATCGGGTTTTATAATTTCTTTGTTATCTAATTTGTAAGCCTGCTCTGCAAAAAATAAAGCCTGGTGGCCACCCATAGACTGCCCGCCAATTATAAATTTATTTTCGGGGATGTTATATTTTTTTATTACCTCCGGAATTATTTCAATTAATTTTTTTTGAGCAATGGCATTGCTGCTAATACTGTCGCAATTATATAAAGCAGGAATTATAACTGTGTAACCTGCTTTGCATGCCGTTACAGGAAGTATTGTTTCGGTCATTACCTGGGCAGGTGATGCACAAAAACCTCCAATAATTAATAAAAGGCCTTTTGATGTTGAGTCGGGTAATAAAGCCAGGTAATAGTTTGCAGTGGAATCTTTTTTTTCTCTGTAAACAATTTCTGTTTTTTGTGCAGTTAATTGCAGAGCAAAAGAAATTAGTATTATGGTAGTAAGAATACGCATTTTTTCTGTTGATAATAGATATACAAATTATAAATTTGGTTTGCGTAAATGGCTTTTAATAATTTCTCATTTGAAAGTTGCTTTTTTCCATCATACTCATTATTCATACCCGGCTGCCATTTTAAAATATCTTTTCTTCAGCCATATTTCAAATAAAGGATCGTTCATGGTTATTTTTTTTCCAAGCACATCAATTATTTCATGGTTTTGAAGTGCTGCTTTTAGTCTGGTTATATTTGCAGATGTACCTAAGTTATAACGCTGCAAAACTGTTGTACTTCCAAAAGAAGTTTCGTTATTACATAACGCTTTTAAAAAATTTAATTGGTAATTGGTCAGCATGTCCACTTCCTTTTGATATAAAATGGTATATTGATCCAGCAATTCTTCTACAGCTTCAAAAAGGTTTGTTTCTGTTGCGGTTTTAGTTGCCTGTTGCCATACCGCCTGCGATAACTGCTGTACATAATAAGGATGATTTTTCATTTGCCGGGCAATTTTTGCAGCCAATGCTTCGGATATTTTTTTATTCGTTGCTTCAAATCTTCCTGTTATGTAGGGTATCCAATGGCTATCTTCTATTTTTTCTAAAAAAAGTATTTCGCCAAATCTGTAAAAGGGCATCGTACTCTTAGTAAAAAAATCCATCATTAAATGCCGTCTGCTGCCATACAATACATAATTAGCCTTTTGATGTTTTTGCCAATGTGCCCTTAGTTTTTTTTGAAACGCAATCCCATCTTCCATAAAACTTATATTCTGAAATTCATCAACACATACCACAACCTGTACATTTTTTTGTTTTGCAATTTTTTCGGGCAGGTCTAAAACTTCCGAAATGTTTTTTTGTAAATCTTTCCAATTAAAGGAAAGTTCTATTTCCGCACTTGGGTCGGGTGATAATGACACAGATGGGATAAGGTGCTTAAAAATACCTTTTACATTACGCACTGCATCTTCAAAAGAATTTGATGATGCTTTTATTACTGCAGACGAAAATAATTCTAAGAACTCTTTTTCTGTCCTTATATTATAAAGGTCTAAAAAACAAAATACAATTTTTTTGTTTTTTCTTTTCATCCCATTAGTGGTGTGTAATATCAGGGACGATTTGCCCCATCGGCGTGGGGATACTAAAATACAGTTAATGCCTGCGTTTATTTGCATTTCCAGCCACTTCATTTCTTTGGCTCTGTTAGTAAAGTAGTCATCTTCTGCTAATTTACCATAGTTAAACGGCCTGTTCATTATTATAATGTTTGCATAAATATACAAACAAAACTGTTACAAACAAAGTTGTTACAAACAAAACTGTTACAAATTACCAGCATTCCTACACCCTTCTAAAAAATCTTTAATCCCCAGCACAATCTTATCAGCAATTTGCTGCTGAAAATTTTCATCCAGTATTTTCATTTCATCTTCGGGGTTACTTATAAATAAAGTTTCTACTAATGCATTGGGGTATTCAATAGGGCTGTTAAGCATAAAATTAAAACTGCCGGTGTTGCCATATTCTTTCAATCCCAGTTCCAGCATACGTTTATAAATATCGTGGCTTAAATTTCTAAAACCAATATAGCGGTAAAAAGTGCTGGTGCCGCTAACCCTAATCGGATCGCCGGCGGAATTTAAATGAATGCTGATTAACAGGTCGGGCATACTATCCCGGTAAAATAAAATACGGTCTTTATTATCTACAAATTTTTCAGTAGTTCTTGTCATAATAACTTTTGCACCCTGTTGCGCCAAAGTTTGTTGCAGTTTAAGTGCCACGGCAAGTGTAAGCATTTTTTCTGATGAACCTGTTGGCCCGCCTGCACCGGTATTGCTGCCACCATGGCCTGCATCAACCGCAATGGTTAAATTATTTAGTGATAAATTTTCGGGCTGCCTTTTTATTTTTATTATCAAATTATTGCCCCGGTAATAAATTTGATGACCCCAATGCTGCGGATGTTTTAATTCTATAATAACCCTGAAAATGTCTTCGGCATTTTGCTCATAATAAACATTTTTTATTTCTTTTACATTTTCTAATTGAGTAATCCAGTTGGTATTATTGGTGGCTCCAAAAATATCCACTACAATTTTTGATGGATCAATTAACTGAAAAGATTGATAAGGTAATCTTGCAAACAAACCTACAGTAACGTAATCAAATGCCGAATCGCCGTAAGCCCTTAAACTGCCCGTTAGTGATTCTGGTGTAAAATTTCCTTTAGGTAAAAATTGAATCAGGTCATCATCAATAAAAGCAGTGCGGTATTTTGTTAACTGCACTTTATATTTTGTATCCACCTTGCCTACAATATTTAATTGCACCATCGAATCTATATAACCGATTTTTGCGCCGCCTAAACGGTCTTCCCCCAAACCAAAAAGTAAGTGTGCCAATCTGCCTTTTGTTACAGCAATAGTTGGATTAAAAGGCGAAAACATGGAGATGGTATTTTTAGTTTGCTTAGTTAAAGTTTTACCAGCAGAGTCTGTAATTGTTACAGGAATTTTTTCCATCAAAAAGCTATCTGTTTCTTTTATTACATATTCTCCCTGGTAAATGCCAGGCATAGCAACAGGCATTTCGTACAGCTTAATATTTTTTCCTGCAATAACTGTACACCCCTTCAAAGCTTTTACTCTGAATTTTATTTTATCGCCGGGTTGCAGCATCAAATTTCCTTCGGGAAAAGTTTCTATGCTGGCTATATCTAAAACCTTAACTGTATCGGGCGGCGCTGGCAATGTATAGTTGTAAGTAATTTTTTTATTTAAAGACTTATCAGGTGTTGCAAATGCAATTAAATTAAATGCGGTATCACCAGGTTTTAAATTTATTTCGTAAGCAAATGCACCTGTAGCAAAAACTTTTACCCCATTGCCATTTATGGTAAGGTTGCAGGTTTTACAAGTGCTGCCAATTATAAAATTACGGGATGCTTTAACACTAATTTTTTCTTTTAAAGGTTCAACCAGTTTAATAAATGGTTTATCAGCAGTTTGACAAAATGCAATACATGCATTAAATAAAAATAGAAATGTAAGAGTAATTTTCATTACTGAAAGTTAAACACAAATTAAAGTATAACTGCAAAATTATTTGCTAAAAAAAAGTCATTGCCAAAAGCAATGACTAAAAAAGTAATCAGTTATAAAAATATTACCAGCAATATTTATTCTCTGCAATCATCTTATCTGCAATTCTTCTTCTGGCATCTTTACTGTTAAACGGTGCTGTTTTTGTAAAGCGTTTTAAGCCCAGCAGCATCATGCGTTGCTCATCGCCACCGGCAAATGCGTTAATGGCTTCTTTACCTGCTTTGTTTACTTTATCTACCGCATCATTTAAATAACAGCGCATCAAATCAATTTGTATTTGTGCAGCTGCTTCGCCCTGTTTATCTGCCATTTTTATTACACGTAACAAAGTACTTTCGGCTTCAAAAGTTTCAATGGCCATATCCGCAATGTTCATCAGTATTTCCTGCTCATCATTTAGCTTCATCATTAATTTTTGCACCGCAGCACCTGCTACCATTAAAATACATTTCTTCATATTCACAATGGTTTTGCGTTCAGCTGCAAATGCACTTTCATCATCATTACCAAATTCCGGTATGCTCATCAGCTCTTTACTAACAGCCATGGCTGGCCCCATTAAATCCAGTTTACCTTTCATGGCCCTTTTCAATATCATATCAACCGTAAGCAAACGGTTAATTTCGTTAGTGCCTTCGTAAATACGGTTAATGCGGCTGTCTCTGTAACCACGGCTGGCCGAGTATTCGTCGCTAAATCCATTGCCACCATGTATTTGTACGCCTTCGTCTACTACATAATCCAATACTTCGCTGCCATGCACTTTTAGTATAGCACATTCTACTGCAAATTCTTCTGCGGCACTTAACAATGCTTCGTTAAAAGGTTTGCCGGCATTTTGCATTTCTGTTTCTTTATCATCTACCCATTTGCTGGTGCGGTATAAAGCGCTTTCGCTTGCAAAAATGCGTACGGCCATTTCTGCCAGTTTATATTTTATAGCACCAAAATTTGCAATGGCTGTTTTAAACTGTTCTCTTGTTTTTGCATATACAATAGAATCTGTTACCGACATTTTTGCACCGCCCAATGCAGCAGCACATAATTTTAACCGGCCAATGTTTAAAATATTGAATGCAATAATATGGCCTTTACCAATTTCTCCCAGTAAATTTTCAACAGGTACTTTACAATCCTGAAAATACAATTGCACTGTTGATGATCCTTTAATCCCCATCTTATGTTCTTCGGGGCCTTGCGTAAAACCTTCCATTCCCTTTTCTATAATAAACGTAGAAAATTTATCGCCGTCAATTTTTGCAAACACAGTATAAACATCTGCAAACCCTCCGTTGGTTATCCAGCATTTTTGCCCGTTTAAAATATAATTTTTTCCATCGGCACTAAGCACTGCAGTTGTTTTTGCACCCAATGCATCGCTGCCGCTGTTCGGCTCCGTTAGTCCGTAGGCACCTTTCCATTCGCCGCTGGCTAATTTTGGAATATATTTTTTCTTTTGATCTTCTGTACCAAAATATAAAATAGGCAAAGTACCAATGCCGGTATGTGCTGCAATGGCAACACTAAAAGAATACCCGCCGCCAAGGCCTTCATTTACTAAAGTAGAAGTAATAAAATCTTTTCCCAGTCCGCCTAAAGCCTCGGGCACACTTGCACCCAATAAACCCTGCTCACCGGCTTTAACCATCAGCGATGGCATCAGCCCTGCTTCCATTTTATCAATCCTGTCTACAATGGGCAGCACTTCCGAATTTAAAAACTGCAGGCACATATCTTTTACCATCAGTTGTTCTTCATTAAAATCTTCGGGAGTAAAAGTTTCAAACGCATTACTTTCTTTAATTAACCATTCGCCGCCTTTAAGGAGCGTAGTTGTTGAAGTTGTTGTATTCATAAAAATTGTTTTAAAGCCCCTAACCCCTAAAGGGGAATCAGAGTGTTATTATTTGTAGTTTTTTTCAAGTTTTGTACTGCACTTTCGCTAAGATAAAGTTCTCCGCCACGGCGGAGCAGAGGGGCTTCGCTACTTCAAATTATCATACACCATCTGCAACACTTCCTTAGCAATTTCAATTTGCCCGTTTGTAACCCCCATCAATGCTTCGTTTAAAGTAGTGTTGGCAACCTCCATACATTTTTCTTCCAGCTCTCTGCCTTCATCGGTTAGTACAATAATATTTATACGCCTGTCTTCTTTTGATGCATTTCTTTTTACTAATTTTATTTTCTCCAGGTTGTCAACCAATCTTGTAATACTTGGTTTATCTCTAAACGTTGAATCGCACAATTGTTGCTGGCTCATACCATCGGTTTTCCATAAATGATACAACACACTCCACTGCTCAATTGTTATTTCAATATTTGCCTGCTTAAAGTTTTTTTGCAAACGCCGCCCAATTGCAGTGCTTGCCTTGCCGGTAATAAAACTGTAAAGCTCACCTTTTTTAAATTGGTTGTTTGGCATATAGTTGTTTATGCAACTAAACAAAGATAATAATTATTTTGAAGGTTAAAAATTTATTTTTATACCAAACTTATGTTCCACCTTTGGCCTTCATTGGCGTCGCACTCGTGTACAGTAAATCTATATTCAACCCATTTAAAATATTATTACAAAATTTAGTGGAATTATAATATTTAATCAAAAAATATGGTCGGTCCCTTTTTCATCTATCTTCTCTCAGCACTTTTCATCGTTTGGATTTTTGCATTTACAGCTTATTTTATAAAAATAAAAAGGCAGAAGAAACTACTTACTAAAAAAAGAGAAGATTGGGCCAAACGTAAAACAGAAAGCAGCAATTTTAATTTAATAGAAAATTTTTCTTTATTAACCACCACCATTCCCTTTCATAAACTTACCGCACAAACAATTAATGATGTGGATATACATGAAGTATTTACATTTATCGACAGAACAAACAGCAAACCGGGTCAACAATATTTATTTAATAAACTCATTACCCCAACAGACACTATTACGGTATTAGAGAAGTATAATGAGCAGGTAAAATTTTTTACTGAAAATATACCAGCCAGGGAAGATGCACAGATGCAATTAGCGGCACTTAATCATCACGATGCTTACTATATAACCAATTTATTACAAGATAAACTTTTAGAAAAACCAAAATGGGCAAACCTGTTTATTGCGGATACTCTTATTGTAATTGCAATGCTGTTTTTATCTGTAAAATTTCATGTGTTGCTGATATGGTTAATGTTACCTTTTGCATTAAACCTTTTCTTTCATTACTGGAATAAAAAGAACACTGGTAAATTCACCAAATCCTTTCCCCAGTTAAACAACTTAATAAATGTTACAAAACTATTTATTAAAAAAGATTTACCATTTGAAAAAACCAACGTTGAGCAAAGCATAAATAATTTAAAAGCATTTCAAAGAAAATTTAAATTATTAGATTTTGGAGAAACAGATAAAAACGACATTGTACAAATAATTTTATTTGTTTTTGATTTGATAAAGGCCTTCTTCCTTATAGAAATTCATACTTTTTTCAGCACTTTAAAAGAATTGAAAAATAAAAGAGAAGACGTAAATAATTTAATAAACTATATTGGTAGTATTGATGCGGCACTTTCAACAGCATCGTTACGTTCCGGAATTAGTAAATACTGCACACCCGCTTTTACCAATAAAAAAAAAGAGTTAACAACACAAAATCTATATCATCCGCTTATAGCCGATTGTGTACCTAACTCTATTGCAATTAAAGATAAAAGTATTTTAATAACAGGTTCCAATATGTCGGGTAAATCTACTTTTATACGGGCCGTTGCTATAAATTCCATTTTAGCCCAAACCATTTATACCTGCTTTGCCGATAGGTTTACCACACCAGTTTTAAAAGTATTTTCATCAGTAAGAATTACAGATAATTTGTTAGATGCAAAAAGTTATTATTTTGAAGAAGTGAATGTAATTGGCAGTTTAATAAAAGAATCAGAAAGCCCTTTTCAAAATTTATTTATACTTGATGAAGTATTTAAAGGTACCAACACCATTGAAAGGGTTGCCGCTGCAAAAGCCATTTTATCTTACCTTAATAAGAATGAAAACATTGTTTTAGTAAGCACACACGATATCGAATTGGCAGAACTTTTAAAAAATGAATTTGACCTGTACCATTTTGTAGAGGATATTGCAAATGACAACCTGGTATTTGATCATCAGTTAAAAGCGGGCACTTTAAAATCAAGAAATGCTATAAAAATTCTTTCGCTGTCAAATTATCCAGCCCAAATAATAGACGAAGCAAAGACTATTGCAAATAAGAATTAATTTGCGGCTATGCTGGTAACTTGTTTAATAGCTTTTATTTTGTTTTTGGTATATGCCACACTTATTATTTACTATCACCAAAGCTGGAAATCGATTTTAGATTTTAGATTTTCGATTACAGATTTTAAACCCACTACAAAAATATCAATAATTATTCCTGCCCGTAACGAAGCAGAAAATATAAAAAACTGTCTCGATTCAATAGTTAACCAATCTTACCCCAAACATTTATTTCAAATATTGGTAGTTGATGATCACTCGACTGATAATACTGCGGTAATAATTTTAAGTTATGCATCACAAAATGTAAAACTTATTTCTTTAAAAGATTTTGTTTCTCCCGTTCAAATTAATTCTTACAAAAAGAAAGCCATTGAAATTGCAATAGAGCAATCTACCGGTGATTTAATTATAACTACCGATGCTGATTGCTTTGTTCCGCAAAACTGGCTGCAAACTATCGCAGCATTTTATGAAGAAAGAAAGCCTGAATTTATTGTAATGCCGGTAGCTATTGATTGCAGTTTTAGTTTTATAGAAATGTTTCAGGCGGTAGATTTTATGACGCTGCAGGGAATAACAGGCGCCTCAGTTTATAAAAAATTTCACAGCATGTGCAATGGGGCTAATCTGGCTTATACCAAAAAAGCATTTATGCAGGTAAATGGGTTTGCAGGTATAGATACTATTGCCAGCGGCGATGATATGCTGCTGATGCATAAAATTTATACCCAATATCCTGATGGTATTGCCTATTTAAAAAGTAAAGAGGTAATTGTGCATACGGCACCAGTAAAAACCATTACAGAGTTTTTTAACCAGCGCATACGTTGGGCAAGCAAGGCAGGCACATACGATGATAAAAGAATTTTTGGGGTGTTGGTGCTGGTGTATTTATTTAATGTGTGGTTGTTACTATTGCCAATTTTGGCTGTAATAAAGAATATTCAACATTCAATGTTCAATGTTCAATATTCAACTTTTGGAGTATGGTTGTTGCTGCTTACTTTAAAAACAATTACAGAGCTGCTATTTTTATTTCCTGTTGCAAAATTTTTTAATAAACAAAGATTGTTGTGGTTATTTCCTTTGATGCAGCCTTTCCATATTATTTACACCGTTATTGCAGGATGGCTGGGTAAATTTGGAAGCTATAAATGGAAAGACAGAAAAGTAAAATAAATAAAATGAATTTAAAAAATAACAAGGGTGCCGAAGTGGTTTTAATTGGTGCAGGCATCATGAGTGCAACCCTGGCTATATTTTTAAAAGAATTATTTCCGGATGATTCTATTACAATTTTTGAGCGGTTGGATAAACCTGCTGAAGAAAGCAGCGATGCATGGAATAATGCCGGCACGGGCCACTCTGCCTTTTGCGAATTAAATTATACCACGGTAAAAGAAGATGGTACAATAGACATCAGCAAAGCTTTAAAAATTGCATCGCAGTTCGAAATGTCGAAACAGTTTTGGGCTTACCTGTTGCAGCAAAAATATATTTCTTCTCCCAATAATTTTATTAATCATGTACCGCATATAAGTTTTGTTTGGGGCGATGAAAATATAGAGTTTTTAAAAAAACGTTTTGATGCGTTAACAAAAAATATTTTATTTTCTGGTATGGGGTTTTCCAGTGATAAAGATGTATTAAAAAACTGGATGCCGCTGGTAATGGAAGGAAGGGACACCGCACAAAAAGTGGCTGCTACAAAAATGGACCTGGGTACCGATGTAAATTTTGGATCGTTAACTGATACTATGTTTGCACATTTGGAAAAATTAAAAAATGTAACCCTTTATTTAAATCACGAGGTAAGAGATTTGGAAAAACAGGATGATGGAAAATGGAAAGTAGCTGTAAAAAATTTATTGACAGATGATACAGTAAAATTAAATACCGATTTTGTATTTATTGGTGCCGGTGGTGGGTCGTTACCGTTATTACAGAAATCAGGTATTGAAGAGGCAGAAGGTTATGGCGGTTTTCCTATTAGTGGCCAATGGTTGCGTTGCACCAACGAAAATATTATACAACAACATGCAGTAAAAGTTTATGGCAAAGCCGGTGTAAATGCGCCGCCTATGAGTGTGCCGCATTTAGATACAAGAATCATCAATGGAAAAAAAGAATTACTCTTTGGCCCTTTTGCAGGTTTTAGCACTAAATTTTTAAAAAATGGTTCCTACTTCGATTTGCCAAAAAGTTTGGAGTGGCATAATATGGTTCCTATGCTTGCTGCAGGCTGGCACAACTTGCCGCTTACAAAATATTTAATTCAACAAGTTACCCAGTCTGCCGACGACAGGTTGAATGCATTAAAAGAATATTACCCCCAAGCAAAAACGGAAGACTGGGAATTAGTAATTGCCGGGCAACGGGTACAGGTGATTAAAAAAGATGAAAAAGAAGGTGGTGTATTAGAATTTGGAACCGAATTGGTTTGTGCTGCAGATGGATCATTGGCCGCATTACTCGGTGCATCACCCGGCGCTTCAACTGCAGTTGCAGTAATGATAAATGTTTTAAAAATTTGTTTTAAAGAAAATTTTGATAGTGATGAATGGCAATTAAAATTAAAAGAAATGTTACCCACTTTTGGAAAACGCTGGGAAGATTATGAAATACTTTGCCAGGAAATAAGAGAATGGACTAATGATGTGTTAGAATTAAGTTAGTTTAGGTGTTTAAGGTTTAGTTTTTTACTTGCTACTTTTACATTATGCAGCAATCTCTTTCTTACAATCAGCAAACCTGGAGGCGGCTTAAAAAAAATAAAAGCGCATTGTTTGGTTTGTTCATTATTAGCATAGCTGTGTTGCTGGCATTGTTTGGCTATTTAGTTGCGCCTGATAATTCTCCCAATGCCGATTTACAAACCGTGGAGATACAGGCAAAGAAACCGGGTTATACCCAGCAGTTTTTAAAAGTGCCCGATTTTAAAAACAGCAGTTCCGAAAATTGGTTTACTATTTTATTATCCGGCAAAAAAAATAACTACCGTTTAATTCCTGTAAGTGGTTACACCGTAAAAAACGACACACTTTTAATAAATAAATTTATTGACGAGGATACCTCAGTGGTACAATATTTTTCTATTAATCAACTAACCAATAATCATCCGGAAAATTTTATCACTCAAAATATCATTTTTAAAAAATACTGGCTGGGTACCGATAAATTTGGCCGGGATATTTTAAGCCGTTTAATTATTGGTACAAGAGTAAGTTTAGCTGTGGGGTTAATTGCAGTGCTTATCTCTTTAACACTCGGTATTATTTTAGGCGCTGTTGCCGGTTATTTTAAAGGCTGGGTGGATGAAGTGGTAATGTGGCTGGTGAATGTTACCTGGAGTATTCCTACTTTGCTTTTAGTTTTTGCCATTACTTTAGCAATGGGTAAAGGCTTTTGGCAAATATTTATTGCAGTTGGGCTAACCATGTGGGTTAGTGTGGCCCGTTTGGTTCGTGGGCAGGTAATGGCGGTAAAAGAACTGGAGTTTGTACAGGCTGCAAAAGCATTGGGTTATTCCAATTTCAGGATAATTGCAAAACATATTTTGCCCAACATTCTGGGGCCAATTTTAGTTATTGCTGCCAGTAATTTTGCAACGGCAATTATAGTAGAAGCTGGTTTAAGTTTTTTGGGTATTGGTGTGCAACCGCCTCAACCCAGCTGGGGTTTAATGATAAAGGAGAATTACAATTTCATTATTACTCATAATCCCTTACTGGCATTAGTGCCAGGGTTTGCTATAATGTTATTGGTGCTGGCCTTTAATTTATTAGGTAATGGTTTAAGAGATGCGGTTGATGTGAGAACCCCCTCCGCCCCCTGAAGAGGGAACTGCAAGACCAAACAGATATTTACGTAGGTGTGAAATTTATTGATTGTCCAGTGATTGTTTTTTATCGGCTCATATTTGAATGAATTTATTAAGTGTAATATTCTCCATCCCACGGTTCTTGAAATGAAATTGTTGAACTTGGTTGTAAGGTTATCATTTCACTTTCTTGGTCAACAACAAGTCCAAAGATTATATTGTCAAGTTGAATTTGAAAGATTTTAATTTCGATGTTTTGAAAATCAATATCGCCTAATTCAGAAACCATTTCTTGCAGTTTGTCTTCAAGCTGTTGGTCACCTATCTCTGTCGCCAACCATGACAAATGTTTAGTCGTTAAATAATTGCCGTCTTTGTCAAACGTGTGAAGCAAAGCATACTCTTTTCTGTATTTTTTCCAGTCATCGCCTTGCTCAATTTCTGAATAGGGTTTAGTAAAAGCAAATGTCTGATAGCCCCAAAATAGTTGCCCATCTGCAACCTTTCCTAAATAATGAGTATGATAATCTTCCATTTCTCATTATCGGTAATTTGTCAGGAATTGTCATAAGTGTGTGGGTTGTTTAAAATTATACACAACATGAGCATTTAAACTTCTTTTCGAAAATAAAAAACTCTGTAAATTATTTTACTCCAAAGTTCCCCCTTCAGGGGGCGGAGGGGGTATTACTCCTTCGGTGCCACCTGCACATTTCTGCTAAACCCTTCTTCTAAAGAAATAAAAGTTTCAGTACGCTCAATCCCTTTTATTTTTTGCAGTTCATCATGTAAAACATTTCTCAGTTGGTTAATATCCTTACAAACTATTTCTATAAACATGCTGTAGTTACCGGTAATATAATTCAGTCTTACAATTTCTGGTATCTGCATTAAATCTTTTGCAACACTATCATATAAAGAACTTTTCTCTAAATAAATACCAACAAATGCAGTAATATCATAACCCAGTTGCCTTAAATCTACATTTAATCTTGTACCTTTAACAATACCAAACTCCTGCAATTTTTTAATACGCACATGTATGGTACCACCACTGACAAATAATTTTTTTCCCAGGTCAGCATAAGATATTTCGGCAGTTTCCATCATCTCGTGGATAATCTGAAGATCTAATTTGTCAAGATTTAATTTAGCAGCCATCTTTAATTTTTATTTTAGTTTAATTTCAATATAATACACAAATATTTGAATTATTTCTATATTTTCCAAATTTTTTATAAATTATTTTTAAAGTAATGGGTAAAAGTGTAGATTTGCACTATCAAGATCTTAAAAATTGTGGGGTGATGAAATTTTTGGCAGACATGCCCTCTTGTCTCGAGGGTGAGGATAACAGGATAAACGCAGCATAGAGCCGTATTAGTAGCAATACTGATGCGACCGGGGTCGACCACCGAACTTTGTACTGCAGCTAACTGCCTCGTGGAGGTTCGATCCCTCCCCCTACAGCATTTTTTATTTTAAGCCTTTGTAGAAAAATGCAAAGGCTTTTTTTATGCTCTCTTAATGGCAGCGACCCTCTTGTCTCGAGGGTGAGGATAACAGGATAAACGCAGCATAGAGCCGTATTAGTAGCAATACTGATGCGACAGGGGTCGACCACCGAACTTTGTACTGCAGCTAACTGCCTCGTGGAGGTTCAATCCCTCCCCCTACAGCAGTAATTAATTTAAGCCTCCGTTTTTCAACGAAGGCTTTTTTGTTTTACAGTTGCTCTTAATGACAGCGACCCTCTTATCTCAAGGGTGAAGATAACAATGGATAGATTTACAGGAAACCTCAAATCAATTTTTTGAAAAAGCTGGAATCAAATTGGAAAGTTCGATTAAGAAACAATCAGAAAAAAGAAAAGCCGACGTTGTGAATTTTGAAAAAATAAGAAAGAGAATTGAGACAGTTTTTTATTCTTTATGTTATCAGTTTATGATGCAAAGAAATTATGTCAAATACTATTCTGCCTTTAAGTTGAGGTATTGGGAAAGTTAAGCGGATTAACTGTTATACAATTCTTAAACAAATTTATATACAACAAGCCTGTTGGCAAAGTTAAACATACTCTGGATGATTAACTCCGCCAACGGGTTCAATTATATCATTCAATTGGATAGTCGCTATAGCAATAACAGTCTTCACAATAATTAATCCATTCATACATAGCATCTGTTTGTTCTTGTCGGGCATAATTAAAAAAAGAAAAACAATCAGTTAACCCTTGTCCTGTTGTATGTACCGTCATACTCCAATCTAAACCTGATCATAAACATTAAAAATTGCATCAATCATTTCATAGCCATGTGTTAAACAATAGCTTTCCTGATAATTAGTCGGGTACTGGTATTTTATAAAGGTTTTTTTTGATTGCACAAATTTTGGTTGTGGGTATGACGAAGCAATAGAAATGCTTGTACAGGAAATAAATATAATGAATACTAGTATTTTTTTCATTTTTTATAATTTAAAATGTATTTAAATAAAATGCTGCTTAGTTAAATATTGGATTTCTTTTCATTTACTGGCCTCCAAAATTCTAATCCTTTATTAGTTTTAAAATATCTAATAGATATACTGGTTAGTCTTTTAGATTCTGCCTGTGTTAATTCTTTAATTAATGGAAATTTTTGCACAATTTTTAAATGTAAACCATACATTTTCAAACTATTTTCTTTAATAGTTGCAAAATTTTCTTTGTTATTGGTTTTTTCAAATTTTTGTTCGGCTGTAAGTGTTTTATTTCGCCATGTGGTACTGTCATAATTTGTAAAATGACTTTTTACAAATAAATTAGTATTATTAAATAGTAGCATAGTGTATGCTACATAATCCGAATCGGATTTAAGCTTATTAAACAAATCTCCTACTTTGTCATAAGTTACATCTCTTGTAGTTTTTCCACAGGAAATTAAATAAATACAACTAAAGAAAATTAATACCGAATAAAATAATTTTTTCATTTAACAAAGATTAACAGTTTCCTTACTTTCAAGATTAGCCGCTGTTTCAGGATATTCCGCCATAATTAGAATATTTTCTTATTTTTTATCTTCCTAATATAAATGTATAGCCCCCCCCCCCAGATTTCCTAATAATTTATATTATATTTTAAAAAATACCACAAAGTGGTAATAAGCATAACATAATACCTAACACAGAAAATGCCATAATTTGCAATGCAATTATCTACTTTGCGCCTCACTCCTAATCATGAGCGACGAAATTAAACACGAATGCGGTCTGGCTTTTATTCGCCTCCGCAAGCCATTCAGTCATTTTCAACAAAAATATGGTACGGTAATGTATGGCCTTAACAAGCTGTACCTGCTTATGGAAAAGCAACATAACCGTGGCCAGGATGGTGCAGGTGTTGCTACTGTAAAATTAAATACAGAGCCGGGTTATCCTTTTTTGCACCGCATACGCAGTTGTGCCAATCAGCCCATTGCCGATATTTTCAGCCAGATAGGAAAAGAAATAAATGAAATAGAAAAATATCAGCCCGATATTAAAAACCATCCGGGCCTTATGAAAGGCCATGTAAATTTTTTAGGAGAAGTTTTGCTGGGGCATTTAAGATATGGTACACAGGGAAAAAACAATGCAGAGTTTTGTCATCCATTTATAAAACGCCATACCATACCTGCAAGAAATTTAGCATTGGCGGGCAATTTTAATTTAGTTAATACAGAAGAATTATTCGGGCTGGTAAATATTGATCCCGGTGTGTTTCAGCGCCAGAGTGACTTAGCAGCCATGATGGAAGTAGTGCATCATTTTATTGTAAAAGCTGATGAAGCTTTTCCAGGACATATGGATATTGTAAGGGTTTTAAAAAAGGCGGTTCCGTTATTTGATGGCGGTTTTAATTTTAGCGGATTAATTGGCAATGGCGATGCTTTTGTAATGAGAGATGCACATGGCATCCGTCCATCTTACTATTATATAAATGATGATGTAATTGTTGCAGCAAGTGAAAGAGCAGCCATACGTACTGCTTTTAATGTAGGAGAAAATGAAGTGCAGGAATTAATGCCCGGCAATGCATTAATTGTAAAAGCAGACGGCGGTTATACCATTGAAGAAATTTTAGAACCCAAAGAAAGAAAAGCCTGCAGTTTTGAACGCATTTATTTCAGCCGGGGCAGCGATGAAAAAATTTACAGGGAAAGAATTGCATTAGGTTATAATTTAAGTGATGTTATTTTAAAAGTTATTAAGTACGATTTAAAAAATACTATTTTCTCTTTTATACCCAATACTGCCGAAACTGCTTTTTATGGTTTATTAAAAGGAGCCGAAGATTATTTAAACAAAATTAAAATAGAACGCATTGCCAGCTGGGGAAAAGATTTTGATGAAGAGCAATTAACGGAAATGATAACCCGTAAAATACGGTTTGAAAAAATTGCTATTAAAGATGTTAAGCTGCGTACTTTTATTACCGAAGACAGCAGCCGCAACGAAATGGTGCAGCACGTATATGATATTACTTACGGCACCGTTAAAAAAAATGAAGATACACTGGTAGTTATTGATGACAGCATTGTAAGAGGTACTACACTTAAAGAAAGTATTATAAGAATGCTGAGCCGGCTGCAGCCAAAAAAAATAATTATTGTTTCTTCGGCTCCGCAAATACGTTACCCCGATTGTTATGGTATTGATATGAGTAAGCTGGGAGATTTTATTGCCTTCAGGGCTGCTATTGAATTACTGCATGATACTAATCAGGAACATATTTTAACTGAAACTTTAGAAAGGTGTAAAGAGCTGCAGCGCAATAACCAGCTGCATACCGAAAATGCAGTTCGTGAAATTTACAAACCTTTTGCATTAAAAGAAATGAGTAAAAAAATTGCAGAACTTATTACACCAAAAGATATAGATATCCCTATTCAGGTTATTTATCAAACTATTGAAAGTTTACATGAGGCCTGCCCCACAAATACCGGCGATTGGTATTTTACAGGTAACTATCCCACACCCGGCGGCAACAGGGTTTGCAACAAAGCATTTATGAATTATATGGAAGGAAAAAATGTGAGAGGCTATTAACGTAGGAACGTGCCTTACGGCACGTTCAAATAGAATGCGCCACAGGCGCATTCCTACCGAAATATTTCATTCAACAAACCAGCCAGCCTTACGCCGCCTTTTAATAGTTGATTGTTTAATACATCAACATATTTAAAATTATAAGCGTACTCTAATTTTTGATGGGGTGTTTTTATATCTCTATAAATTTTATCTGCAACCTGGTACGATTCAAATAACCATTCGGAAAGTGGCTGTTGCTGTAATCTGTTGCGTTGATCTTTATTTGTAAAATTTATGGACGTTGCATATTCTGTATAACTCAGTTGCTGAAAATTAATTAAATGCGTATCCCACAGCGTATGCAAATTTGTAGAATCTCTAAACCATAAAACTCTTATTCGGTTACCGCCCAAATCTTCCAGCCGGCCCACATGCAGCGGCTGGTGTATGTCGCCAACAATATGTATCAGCAACCGCAGGTAAAGAATTTTCTTTTCCTTTTCTAAATTTTTATTTTTTAATTCAGCAACTAAAAAATTTATTTTGGTGTAAGCATCTGTTGCAGTATCGGTAGCTAAAAACGCTTTTACACTATCATAACTAAGGCCGCTTTTTAAATTTATATAATGCCAGTTAGATAAATAATTATATGCAGGATCCGATTTTATAAAATCGGGCCAGTTGCTCGCCATTGCTGCAGACTCTGTTCCTAAAATTTCGGCTATTGCTTTTTTTGTACTTTTAGTAAGATAGCTGTCGGCTATTTGCCCAATTATACGATGCCCCAATACACCCCATGCCATACCGCTAAAAGGCAAATAAAAGAAAGCGCAAAGCAGTAATATTTTTTTTATCGCTGGTAATTTCATTGTAAAAAATTTATTCTAAAAGTTTTATTTAATAACGATTATTAGAGCAATAAATATAGCAACTATTTTTTCTTGTTCAGCAGTTTTTATTCCACTATTTCAAATAATAACAGTTGTGCCTTTTCAAACGGAAAAAAATTATTATCCGCTATAAATAATAAAGATTTATGGCCATTTGGCAATACTGGGCCAAAAGTAACCCCTTCAATATTATCAATATAAATACCTAAATCATCCATGTTCAACAATAATTTTTTTGTAACCGGTACAAAATTATTGTTCTCTTTAAGTGATTGTACATCTTTAATATTTGCAGCAGTATCTAATGCAGCAATAAAAAGTTTTATTGTGGATGGTAATCTTCCGGTAGAAAAGGACCGCTCCATTACTAATAACTTATTATTACCAACACTTAAAATATCCGTTACGCCATTTATTTTAAACCCATGTACAGGGTTAGCAGCAAATGCAACAGGCTCTAATTTATAAGCATATTGGGCAGTGTTGATTTTACTTTCAACATCAAATTTAAAAATGCGGATGTAGGTGTCAATATCTTCAAGCCCGGCACGCTGGCCATCTTCATACAATGGCTCTTCTGTATTTACGTAAAGTGTTTTATAGTTATCTGCAAAGCTCATTCCTTCCAGTACACCATTTTGCCTGGGCCCTTTTTCTGTTGCATGCATGTTAAGGTTAGCGGGCAATTGAAAATTATTTTTAAATTTTCCTTTTGCAGTTATAGCAATTACCGACGGGTTTTGCAGTACGGTATCAGTTGCCCTTACTAATCGTTCTCCCTCGCTGCTCCATACCAATTGTTTTGTAACAGGGTTGTAACGTATAGCTTCGGGGTCGGGGGTATGCCATGCATCTTGTTTGTTGTTTGGATAAACAGTGTTATTCGGTTGCAGCATATTTACAACCCCTGTAAAACGCATACTGTCTATACCTTTTGATGTAATAAAAATTTTAGCGGTATAAAATCTTGCCGGATTTTTTTCGCTTCTGTCATCACAAATCATGTAATACAAATTATTTTTTGCATCATAATCAATACCGGATAAGCCGCCAACTGTGGTGTTTTTATATTTTAGGTTAAAGGGAATATTGTATTCACCCAAAAACTTTAATGCACTTATATTTTCTGCAAAAGGCTGTACAGTTGGCTTTTGAGCATTGCTGTATGATATTGTTACTAAAATAAAACCAAAAAATAAAATTGTAGATTTAAGCATCTGCCTTTATTGTTTAGTGTACAAATTTGGTAAAAGAATTGGATATGTTTTGTTATTTCTGCCTTTATGTAAAAAATAAATTATTTTTATACAAATAAGTTTAGTGAAAACATTACTCATCATACGCCACGCTAAAAGCGATCAGAGTTTTTTTGGTAATGATTTTGAACGGCCGTTAAATGACCGTGGTAAAAAAGATGCGCCGGTTATTGCAAAAAGATTGCTGGACAGAAATATTGTAATTGATGCATTTGTTGCAAGCCCTGCAAAAAGAGCAAAAAAAACTGCTGAGTTATTTTGTGATATTTACAAAAAAAATATTGAAGATATTAATTTTATCAGCTCCCTTTACCATGCACCTGCAGATGTATTTTACGAAGTAATAAAACAATTAGACGACAGTTTTAATACTGTTGCTATTTTTGCACACAACCCCGGTATAAGTTATTTTGTAAATGGTTTAGTGCCAGATGTACGGATTGATAATATGCCCACCTGCGCCGTATTTGCAATACAAACAGCTATAAGCAGCTGGAAAGAATTTAGAAAAGCAAAAAAGGATTTTTTGTTTTTTGATTATCCAAAAAATAGCTGATGCTATAATTTCTTTTCAAAATAAACGGCAGTGTTTACAGGATTTTTGTAATAAGCCTCAATTTGATAAAAGCCATATTTTTTATACAAATTTATTGCGGGCATCATGTGGTTTAATGTATCTAACCTTATGCATTTGTAATTGCAGTTTAGTGCAAGCGTTACAGCTTTTTCAAGCAAAACTTTTCCAATGCCTTTGTGCTGATGAGCAGGTTGCACAAACATCCGTTTCAATTCTGCAATATCATTTGTAATTTTTCTTATAGCAACGCAGGCAATAAAATTATCATTCTCTTTACAAAGTATTATTCCCCCATCTGTTGAATTATACATTGTTTTTAAATTTTGCAGTTCTTCTTCAAAATGCTGAAAGCCGAGATCTATATTCAGCCATTCCGCATATTCTTTAAACAGCTCAATTGCTGCATTATATTCTTCATCAGTTTTTACTGTTAAATACTCCCGCATTTTTTATTGTTTTGTTGGCAAGATAAACCCCGGTAAATATTAAAACCGCTGCAGCTATTTTATACAATTCCAGTTTTTCATTTAAAAAAATCATAGCAATAAAAGTTGCAAAAAATGGTTGTGTGTAAATATAAAAACCTGCTGCTGAAGCACCCAAAATTTTTATGCCGTACACATTAAAAAGATACGCTAAAAAAGTGCCCGTAAAAACAACCAATGCCATTGTTGTAAAATCTATAGTTGTAAAATTACTCCATTGTATTGCAGTAAATTCGTTCCAACCAAATGGCAATATCATCACCAGGCCAATGGTAAATATCCATCGCATTATCATTACTGCATTGTATTTAAGCATCAAAGGTTTTACCAGTATAAAATAAATGGTATAAGAAACGGCGTTGGTAATAATTAAAATATCGCCCCAAATAACTTCATCTTTATTTGCTGTACCGCCTTTTGCTAAAATTAAAACTGCTGCACCGGTAATACCCAATACTAATCCTGCAATTTTAAATATTCCAATTTTTTCTTTTAAGAACCATGCTGCAATAAATACAATTAAAATTGGTGTGGTAAGCATAAGCAGCGATGCATGTATGGGATAAGTTAAAGAAAGGCCTTTTAAAAAAAGCAATTGGTTAATGGCTATGCCTGTTAGTGCACATAATACAAAACGCATTCTGTCCTGCTTTTCTATTTTTGCAGAAGTTGGTTTTAATAAAAATAATAACCAGAATAAAATTACACTAGCGCCAACCCTTACCACATTTAATCCAAATGGTTTTGCCAGCTCTAAACTGGTTAAGTGTTTTGCGGCACTTAAGTTTATTGCAAAAAAAAGATTGGTAAACAGCAGCGCTAAATGAGCAGTAGTTTTTTTATTAGATAGCATGATTGATAATGCAAAAGTAATAATATAGTACTTGCCGATTTTGTACGCTGAAATTTTATTTCGGCTTGATACAAAAAGCCGAAAAGGATTTTCGGCGTACTAACAAAAAAAGTCGTTATGCTTTTACACATAACGACTTTATACTTACTAACCCTAATAAGTGAAAACTAAAACTATGCAGTCTGCATTTCTTTTACCTTTTCTCTTATTTTGGCTTCTATTTCACTGGCCATTTCCGGGTTGTCTAACATTAATTGTTTTACCGATTCTCTTCCCTGGCCTAACTTATCGCTGTTGTAACTGAACCAACTGCCACTTTTTTGTACAATGCCCAGCTCAACACCCATATCAATAATTTCACCCACTTTACTAATACCTTCTCCATAAATAATATCAAACTCTGCCAGGCGAAATGGTGGTGCCACTTTGTTTTTTACCACTTTTACTTTTACATGGTTGCCAATTGCTTCGTCGCCATCTTTAATCTGTGTCATACGGCGAATATCTAAACGAACAGAAGCATAAAATTTTAACGCATTACCGCCGGTTGTAGTTTCGGGGTTGCCAAACATTACACCAATTTTTTCACGAAGCTGATTTATAAATATGCAGCAACTGTTTGTTTTATGAATAGTAGCAGTCAATTTTCTTAAGGCCTGGCTCATTAACCTTGCCTGTAACCCCATTTTACTGTCGCCCATTTCTCCTTCCAGTTCACTTTTGGGTACCAATGCCGCAACAGAATCTATCACTACCACATCCAATGCACCAGAAAGAATTAAACGATCGGCAATTTCCAAAGCCTGCTCGCCATAATCTGGTTGAGAGATAAGTAAATTATCAATATCTACACCTAACTTTTTAGCATATACACTGTCAAAAGCATGTTCGGCATCAATAAATGCACACATGCCCCCTTTTTTTTGTGCCTCTGCAATTACGTGTATTGCCAATGTTGTTTTACCACTGCTTTCGGGGCCATAAATTTCAACTACTCTTCCTTTAGGTAAACCGCCAATGCCCAGTGCCATATCTAAACCAATTGAACCGGTGGAAATAACTTCTATTTCCATATTGGTTTTTTCATTCATCATCATTACCGATCCCTTGCCAAAATCTTTATCGATTTTATCCATCGTTAATTTCAGCGCCTTAAATTTTTCTGTTTTTTCCATTTTGTCTGCTGTGTTACTCATGTGTTTTGTTTTTTTATGTGATGTATCTGATTTTGTGTTGTAAATGTAAATGGTGATTCAAAGATAATAACTTTATTTTATTAACACTAATTATTTTAGTATTTTTTTGATAATTTATTTAGTGCCTGATATTCTAAATAAAAAAACCCATCCCGGGGAACCGGGACAGGATTTGTTCAAGCATGAGAAAAATCTACTAAGTTTATTCTCGAGTTTTCAGGCTAAGGCTTAAATACGGGCCCTTAGAAATCCGTCGATATATAATTGTTGTTTGAAAGGGTTCAGTTTTTTGTTATACAAAGAGAATACAGTTTGCGCAGGTAAACAATACCACAAAGTGGTAATTTTTTGGGGTTAAAACACCTTTTTTTAACTTGATATATTTATTAATTATAATAACGTGGGTGATATTATAATTATCTCATTGCTGTTGTGTAAATACAAAACGCAAGTATTATAAGAAGAAGCGTTGGGTTTAAAAAAAATCCGAAGGTTAATAACACGGATACACTATCCCTTCATTGCCTTTAGCCTGCCCAGCATAAAGTTTTTTCCATTGTTGTAAAAAATATTATCCAGCAGTGTATCAACATTAATAGTATTTAAACCTTCATTGTTCAGTAAATTGCTCAGGCCTTCTCTTATATCTTCTTTCAATTGTATTAAACCATCGGCATCTTTACAGCAGTCAACAGCATTTATCAACCCGTCAAAATCGGTACCAATACAAATTTGTTTTACCGCTTTTTTAATATCTATTAAAGGATGGTTATTGGCTACCCATAAAATATGTACAATATTATTTATTAAAAAGCGGCGGTGCATCTCTACATAAAGTGAAGGATCTAAGTTTTCAAAATCTTCGCTTGCCCATACTTCGTTATCGTCTGTCCATACTGGTAATGCGGTTGGGTTGGGGCCTAAAAAGAAATCGGCTTCCAGGTGGCTGATGTATTCCATATCATGCGGTATGGTTACATTAAGCAGCACATTTTCATCTGCAAAACCCAAAATACGCTGATCGAAAGAAAGGCCAACTATACCTCCCGATAAAAATATGTTTGCTATATCCTCATCGTATAAATTAATACTGCTGCAATTGTAGTAGGTTTCTGTATCGTGTTTGCTTTTGGGTTTTAAATAAGTTACTTCATACACGGATCCTTTATCTGCAGGCGTATGTAATAAATATTTTGCCCGGTGTGCAATAGATAAACCTGTTACGCCGGCATGCGTACAAATAATGGGCTGAATAAATCTTGTTTCGTCGGTAGCATCTTTAAACCAGGTATATAATTCCCAACGGGTTTTTAAACTCATGTGTTTAATATCCACCAGTATTTTTTTATTTATCATTAATTGTATTACTTCTTCTCCCCATTTTGTAATGCCTTTACGTGTAGGATAAAAAAACGATGGCGTAAAAAACTGGATGCCGTGTGCATGATTGCAAAATGGATTTTGCTGCATGTGGCAAATATTAATAGCCAGCACGGTATTGTTGTTAGTAAACTCATTAAAATTATTGGTGAATTCCATTTTTGCATCGGGAGAATTGGGATCGTTAAAAAAACAATGCAGGCCTTCTACAATAATTGCACCCCACACAGTATCCGTAACAGCTTCGTCAAATTCTGATGCCCTGGTTAAGATTTTAAATTTTTTTCCTGTTGGTGCAGGTGCTTTTTGCAACCAGCGCAATTCTTCATTTATCAATTCGTAACTGTGCACACCGGTTGTTAAATAAGCCAGTTGTGTTTTATCAATAAGATTTACACTGCCTTTGTTAACTATTTTTTTTGAGCTGAGTGCCTGTCCAATTTTTTGCTCAGGTGCATGCAGTATTAAGCCAATTAACTTTACATCATTATCCCATAGCTGGTTTAAGTTGCTTTGAGAATTAAGTACTTCGTTAAATAATTTATTAATGCTGATGGTTACATCATTAAAAACTGCAAGTTTAGCATTTATAAAATTCCATGGCGATGGTTTTGATGCAGGATTAGCAAACTGTGGTTTTAACCCCGGGTGACAATGAAAATCGAAGAATGGCATAATAGTTAGGTTTAATGATATTAAATATACTGCTTATGTTTTAGATTTAAAAGAGGAAATTTTACAAATGGCTGGTATAATTTAGTAAATGGTATAAAACAAAAAAACCTCTTTACAGAAGGTTTTTAAAATAGTATTTAAAAAAGATTAATTAAAACATCCTGCTCCATATGGGACAAAAACCAGGCTGTACAAAATAAAGATGCAACAGGTTTATAACGCCGCTAAGCGTTTTAGGTGTAAGGTCTTTAGTAAGTAACAAAGCTTTGGTGGCGTGAAAACATCCGTAATAAAGCCTGTTTATAACAGTAGCATAAAATTTATTTTACATCAGCACTTCTGTTTCGCTAAGCAGAGCATTTGCTTTTTGCAGCTTTAGTTTTATCGCCTGTTCCCTGCTATCACTCATAAAGGGCTGTTATTAAAAGCAATTGTTTTTTTAATAGCGTAGTAAGAGGGATTTTGTTGCCATTCTTTTTCTGTAACTAATAAAACATTTATAAAAGACCCGATAGAAACACTTAAAGGAAAAACCCGGTTGTGTATTTGCTGTTTTATTAATTTAGTGATAGGCTGATGTGGCGAAAAAACCAATATATTCCAGTCGCTCTCTTCTGTAGCACTGTTATTGGCTCTGCTACCAAATAAAAAAATATGTGCTTCGGGCAACACTTTTTTAATTTGGTTTTTAACGGCCAGTAATATTTGTTCCTGCGTGTGTATTTGTACAAAGTTCACTAATATTTTATTTACAAACAACTTTCCCTATGCCTTTATTGCTTCGTACCTTCGCCGCATGCCAAAATATTTAGACGAACTTAACGACCCACAAAAAGAAGCGGTGCAGCATAAAGACGGCCCCATAATGATTATTGCCGGCGCAGGCAGTGGCAAAACAAAAGTATTAACTACACGTATTGCACATTTAATGGGATACCATAGTGTGGACTGTTTTAATATACTGGCACTAACATTTACCAATAAAGCTGCCGCCGAAATGAAGGAAAGGGTGGAAAAAGTTTTGGGCAATACCGAAGCCAGAAATTTATACATCGGTACTTTTCACAGTGTGTTTGCCAGGATATTAAGGGCCGAAGCCGGTAAATTGGGTTACCCCAGCAACTTTACTATTTATGATACCGATGATGCCAGGAGTGTTGTAAAAACCGTTATCAACGAAATGAACCTGGATGATAAACATTACAAACCCAATGTAGTGTACAACAGAATTTCGGCTGCTAAAAATGCATTGATTGGCCCTGCAGAATATATTAACGATTGGGCATTGCAGCAGGAAGATGCAAGAAGCAACCGCCCCGCCATCGGTTTAATTTACGATGCGTATGCCAAACGCTGTTTTAAAAACGGCGCCATGGATTTTGACGACCTGTTGTTTAAAATGTACATTCTTTTAAAAAATAATCCTGATAGTTTAAGCAAGTACCAGCGCAAGTTTAAATACATAATGATTGATGAGTACCAGGATACCAACACTGCACAGTACGAAATTATAAAACTGCTGGGTGCCATGCATGAAAATGTTTGTGTAGTGGGTGATGATGCACAAAGTATTTACAGTTTTAGAGGTGCTACTATCGAAAACATTTTACAGTTTCAAAAAGATTATGATGAAGTAAAAGTAGTAAAACTGGAACAGAACTACCGCAGCACAAAAAGTATTTTAAGTGTAGCCAACGAAGTTATAGGCAACAATAAAAACCAGATAGAAAAAAAATTATTTACCGATAACGAGCAGGGCGAAAAAATACGTTTGGTACGCACCATGACGGATAACGACGAAGGCAAATGCGTAGCAGATACTATACAGGAACAAAAACTCCGCAATCATTATTACAATAAAGATTTTGCCATTTTATACCGCACCAATGCACAAAGCCGCAGTTTTGAAGAAGCCTTGCGCCGCATGGGTATTGCCTACCGCATTTATGGTGGCATGAGTTTTTATCAGCGTAAAGAAGTAAAAGATTTTATTGCGTATTTAAGAGTGGTGGTTAATCCACGGGATGAAGAAGCATTGAAACGCATTATCAATTATCCAGTACGTGGCATTGGCAAAACCACCATTGATAAATCGGTATTATTTGCCAACGAAAATAATTTAACACTGTGGGAAGTTTTTTGCAATGCAGCCATGTATGGTTTTAAAAGCGGCACATTAGAAAGCATTGATAATTTTGTGACGATGATAAAAATGTTTCAAAGTGAGCTTACAAAAAAGAATGCTTACGATGTTTCAATTTTAGTGGGTAAAAGCACCAATATTGTTAAAGAATTATTTAATGATAAAACTACCGAAGGCCTTGCCCGTTACGAAAACGTTCAGGAATTATTAAACAGTATTAAAGAATTTACCGAAACACCGATGAATGAAGAAGACGGTGAAGTAGGCGATAAAAGTTTGGGTGGTTATTTACAGCAAATTGTTTTACTCACCGATGCTGATGATGACAAAGGTGATAATGATGTGGTAAAACTAATGACGATACATGCGGCAAAAGGTTTGGAGTTTCCCGTGGTGTTTGTTGGTGGTTTGGAAGAAACACTTTTTCCTAAT
Organism: uncultured Chitinophagaceae bacterium; assembly: GCA_963741535.1. Taxonomy (GTDB): domain Bacteria; phylum Bacteroidota; class Bacteroidia; order Chitinophagales; family Chitinophagaceae; genus Ferruginibacter. The sequence goes on along the minus strand of CAVUIP010000009.1, from coordinate 373,093 downwards.
GCCATGAGCATTAATACCAGAGAAGAACTGGAAGAAGAGCGCCGTTTATTTTATGTAGCCATCACAAGGGCCAAACATAAACTGTGGCTAACGTATGCCAATGCACGCTATCGGTTTGGGCAGTTACAGCAAAATGACAGCAGCCGTTTTTTAGAAGAAATACCCGAAGAACATTTAGATAAAAGTTATGCCGGTGGTGGTACAAAAAATGCCGGTAACAGCGGCGGTGCTTTCGAAAGAATGAACCGTGGTTTTAGTGGTGGTGGCAGCAATGCATGGGGCGGCAAATCTAATGCGGCAGCAAATGCAGCAAAACAATATGGTGCACCTCCGGGTAAAACTGCAACGCCATCTTACCTTGCACCAAAGCCAGTACAAAAAACTATTGAGCATACACCTGCTGCCGATTTTGTAGCCAGCGATACCAGCAATTTACAAGCGGGGCAAAAAGTAGAACACCAAAAATTTGGTTTTGGAGAAGTAATGAAAATGGAAGGCGCTGCACACAACCCTATTGCAACTGTTATGTTTGAATTGAATGGAGAGAAGAAGATCATGTTGAATTATGCTAAGCTGAGGATTATAGACTAATCAAAAAAGAGTTATGGGTATTTTCGATTTTTATTTAAAGGGAATAATACACAGTCTTCTTCAATTGATGCTTTAGAAAACATTGAGGTTGAAAAAGGATTTGTTTTTCCCTAAGCATTTGCAGAACATTGGGATGCAATTAAAAAAACTTTAATTGAGTATGTAGAAATAAAAGCAACGCCTGCCACTGATATTAAAAGAACAGAAAGTAGTTTTGGATACTATCCATTTATTCCAATAGGTTTCAATTATCCAATAGATAAAAATGGAGCGCCTATGATTCCACTGGCTCAACTGAACTTTTCAGAGATTCCTAATTTAAAAGATTATCCAATCAAAGGTATTTTGCAGTTTTATATTGCAAACGATGATTGCTATGGACTTGATTTTGATAATCAATATAACCCGGATTCATTCAGGGTTATATATATTGAAAATCCGGATGAACAAAAGTTAAATCCTGATACTTCATTTCTCGATTCAATCATTGATTCAGAAAATTCACCAGTTTTTAAACCACACCGGCTAAATTTTACAAAAAAAGTAGACTATATCGGCTTGAATGATTACAGAAGCAACTTGCATGATTTTTCTGTAAACGTATGGCTTGAAAAATATACCAGAGATACAAATAATAAACTTGAAGACTTATCGTATAATTTATTTGCTACCAATGGCCATAAAATAGGTGGTTATGCTTATTTTACGCAAACAGATCCCAGAGAGTATATAAAAGATACACAAAGCTCCATTTTATTATTTCAAATGGATTCTGATGATGAAATAATGTGGGGTGATGTAGGCGTAGGAAATTTTTTCATACACCCAAACGATTTGATTAATAAAGATTTTAGTAAGGTGATGTATAACTGGGATTGCTGTTAAATTACTTTCTACTTCCTTTCGAAATCCGAAAAATATCTCCTCCACAACCATTTTAACTTAAAACCACAGCAAATCTTATTAAATTTGCAGTGAATAAAAATATCATTTTATGATAAAGACAGGAAACACCGTAGTGAGCATTTATACAGAAATGACACCCAACCCGGAAACCATGAAATTTGTAGCCAACAAATTATTATATCCCGGCAAGAGTATAGATTTTGCAGAAGAAGCAAGTGCCGGCCCATCGCCATTGGCGCAGGAGTTATTTACTTTTCCATTTATAAAAGCAGTATTTATTGCCAGCAATTTTATTACGCTTACTAAAACAAGCGACATGGCCGATTGGCAGGATGTAATACCTACCATTAAACAATTTTTAAAAGATTATTTAGAAGAAGGCAAGGCTGTTGTGAATGATGAAGAAGTGGCTGCCATGAAAAATATCAACACCAACGAAGTACATGCCGATGATGATGATGTGGTAAAACGCATTAAAGAATTTTTAGAAAATTATGTAAAGCCTGCGGTTGAAATGGATGGCGGCGCCATACAATTTAAAAGTTACGAAAACGGTACCGTTAACTTAGCCATGCAGGGCAGTTGCAGTGGTTGCCCATCATCTACAATAACATTAAAAGCAGGAATTGAAGGTATGATGAAGCGAATGATACCGGAGGTGAAAGAGGTTGTGGCGGAAGCGGAGTAGTTAAATAGTTAATTATAATAAACCGCTATCAATATTACTAATATAAATATTTCATATCTTAGCGTATAAAATCTAAGCTATGCGTTCATTGCAAGTAGTTAACCATTTGAGCGATACCAGGGTTTCTTCTAAACTTTCCGATAGCCGGGGAACAGCAAGTCACAACCGCTGGCAAATTATTTATTTGATTCAGGTGGGTAATATCCATGCCGCTGAGTTATTAGTGCCACTGGTAAATTTATCGGTACACAGCATTTACAAGATAGTAGAAAGTTACAATCACTCCGGAGCTGCGGCATTAGTGTACAAACAAAAAGGCGGAAGGCGAAGGTCATTACTCAGCCTTGATGAAGAAGCTGCTCTTTTTGCATCATTGGAAACATTGGCTTCCAAAGGTCTTATCAAAACAGCAAACGATATTCGTAATGTTGTTGAGCAAAAAACAGGCAACCCTGTTTCTGATGATTATATCTGGGACTTATTACATCGCAATGGCTGGAAAAAGAAAATGCCGAGGCCGCATCATCCCAAACGAAGTATTGAAGAACAAACTGACTTTAAAAAAAACTCCCCGAAAAGCTGGAGTCCACCGCAGTAACATTTCCACCCACATTACATTCATTACCGGTTATTGTATTTTTTGAAGACGAAGCAAGGTTTGGCAGAATAAGCAGAGAAATGGCTTGCTGGGTAAAAGCCAGTATGATCCCTTCTGTAGCCAGACAAATGATCCGGGAATATATTTATGCCTATTCTGCTCTTTCGCCACAAACAGGCGACTGTTATTCAATGATAAGCCCATATTGTAATACAGAAGCGATGAATGAATTTTTGCAACAGCTTTCCAGCTATTATAACAATTACAGAATCATACTCATCCTTGATAAAGCAGGTTGGCATATCAGCCAAGCTTTAAAAATTGCCGGTAATATCAAACTGCTTCACTTGAATCCGTATTCACCAGAACAAAACCCGGTAGAATTACTTTGGAGAGAAATCAGAAGAAAATATTTTCACAATGTAATATTCCACAGTATGGATGAAGTAGAAATTAAATTGCAACAAGCTCTTTTAAACTATCATCAACAAAAAGAGGCAGTTAAAAAATTAGCAAAAGGGTTTTTATCTATTTAATAAAATTGATAGCGGTTTATTATTAGTTTATTAGTAAAGCACTCTGTTAAAGGGTGCTTTTTTCTTTTGAGCCGAGCGGTATTTCTATATTCATCTTCGGTGGCGCTTACACTGGCGTGCACTCGTGTACAACATAACTTTATTGACCTTTAATTATGTTTTATTAAAAATATTTATCTTGAATAAAATATTATGCATGAAATATTATTTTATCTTTTTACTAATTACATTTTCTTCCGCAGCTATCGCACAACTCACCGATAATGAAATTTACAATTTAAAAGGCGGCAGGGTAAAACCAGATAACAGCCCTGTATATAATTTACCATTTAGTAAAGGCAGTAAATTTTTATTGATACAGGCTTACAACAGTAAGATGAGCCATAAAAATGAAATCAGTTTAGATTTTAAAATGAAGAAGGGCAGTAAAATTTGTGCAGCAAGAGCTGGTGTAGTAACTGCAATAAAAGAAGACAGTGATGTGGGTGGATTAAAAGATGACTATTTATACGATGGTAACCACATTATAATAAAACATGATGATGGTGGCGAAGCGATGTACTGGCATTTAAAAAAAGATGGTGTACTGGTAAGCGTTGGCGATACTGTTACGCAGGGCCAGCATATTGGTTACAGCGGCAATACAGGTTATACTGCATTTCCGCATTTGCATTTTCAGGTGTATGATGCAGCTGGTAAAAATATTGCTACAAGGTTTTTAACTAAAAAAGGAATAATTTATTTGCGGCCCGGCAAATATTATAAGGCAATAAAATAATCTTAAAAAAATGCGCAATTAAAAAAGAGTTAAACAAAAATTTATTTACGGCATTTCCATGCCCACCACATTAATAAAAACTGCAAAGGAAATAAGCGGAGCCACAATGCCCACGCCTGCAAACAAAAGCCATTAGTTAAACAAAAGCCTTTTTGTATCATTACAATATGTGCAGGTATAAATGCAATGAGCAGCGCAATTATTCCGTACGCTGCAATTTTTCTTGTTGCAGCAAATAAAAATAATACACCTGAGATAATTTCTAAAGCACCAGAAAATAAATTTATAAAAACCGGGTTGGGTAAATAACCAGGAATTATTTTATAATAATTAACAGGGTGCCAAAAATGATTTATGCCGGCACCAATATAAAATACCGGTATCAAAATAAAACTTATCTTTTTAAACATTGTACAGTGTTTTATATTAAAACAGCTTTCGCTAATTGCTGAATATACATTTAATTTATTACAGGGGTATAAAGCCTTTTACTTTTATCTTTACAAACAGTTTTTTTAAAATGAGTACAGATAAAATAAATATTGCTTTAGTATTTGCAGTGGTTTTTTTTACCGGCTGTGCTGTAAGCAACAGTCCGCAGCGTAAACAAATTAAGCTTTTGCAAAAAGGTATTATTAAAGATGATACCAGTTTTGTGTATCATCTTCCTTACGAAAAAAATAAAAAGCGTTTATTGGTACAGGGTTATTTTAGTAAATATTCTCACAAAAACAGGGCTGCATTAGATTTTAAAATGAAGAGGGGGAGTATAGTTACTGCAGCAAGAGATGGCATTGTAATTCGTGTAAAAGAAGATGGTGATAAAGGCGGATGGAATAAAAAATACCGCCCCTTTGGCAATGTAATTGTAATTCAGCATGCCGATGGCAGCCGTGCCGGTTACTGGCATTTACAGTTTAATGGTGCATTGGTAAATTTGGGTGATACCGTAAAACAGGATCAGCCTATTGCATTAAGCGGCAAAACAGGATACACTTTATTTCCGCATTTACATTTTTTGGTTTGGCGTACTAATAATAATCAATGGCAGCAGGTGCCTACAAGGTTTCAAACCTCAAAAGGAATACGTTATTTGAGACCGATGAGAAAATACAGGAACAAATATTAATTACATTTTTAAAAAAATATTTTGAGCTTAGTACAAATTTACGAACAGTTTATTGCAGATATAAAATTAACCCGCTGGCAGGAATGGGGCAGCACCATAACACAAATTGCAAGTGTGTGGTATGCAAGAAAGAATAATGTACTGGTTTATCCAACAGGTATAATTGGTGTGTTACTGGCCGCCTATGTTTATTTTGTTATTTCTGTACCGCCATTATATGCCGATGCTTCGCTAAATATTTATTACTTTATTATGAGTGTATATGGCTGGTATAACTGGACGAAAAAAAAAGAAAGTGATTTACTGTACCCAATAAGCTGGTGCAATAAAAATGAGTTGGGTGCTGGCATATTTTTATTTTTAGCATCGTGGGGTATCCTTTATTATGTGTTACAAAATTTTACCAACAGCAATACACCATTTTTAGATTCGTTGGTTTCCGGATCTGCTGTAACTGCTATGTGGTGGATGGCAAAAAGGAAAATTGAAAACTGGCTGGCATGGATAGTAAGTAATATTGTTGCCATTCCATTAAATTTTTATAAAGGTTTTATGCTATTTACTTTAATGTATATTTTATTTTTACTGATGGCATGGATGGGATATATTGCCTGGAAAAAAGAAATAAAAAATAAATCATGAGTTACTGCACTTTTACCAATTCGCTCAAAACCGGCGAGCAAACTGTTCATAAAGTTTATCACGATAATCATTACGGCTTTCCTATTGAAAGTGACGATGAACTATTTTGCCGTTTAATTTTAGAAATAAACCAGGCAGGCCTTAGCTGGACGACGATTTTAAACAAACAGGAAAATTTTAGAAAAGCTTACCACAACTTCAGCATAAAAAAAGTAGCTGCTTATAAAGAAAAAGATATTGAACGCTTATTAAATGATGCAGGCATTATCCGCAATAAATTAAAAGTAAATGCTGCAATAGAAAATGCAAAAGCAATTTTGTTGATACAAAAACAATCGGGTTCATTTAAAAACTGGTTGCATCACCATCACCCCAAAACAAAAGAAGAGTGGATGAAATTATTTAAGCAAACTTTTAAGTTTACCGGCGGCGAAATTGTAAATGAATTTTTAATGAGCGCCGGTTATTTACCAGGCGCACACGACGAAACTTGTGTTGTGTATAAAAAAGTTTTAAAAACAAAACCCATGTGGAATAATCTTTACAAAAAATAATTGATGAAAAAAATTGTAATAATTGGACCCGAGAGTACAGGTAAAAGCACTTTGTGTGAGCAGCTTGCGGCACATTATAAAACCATTTGGGTAAAAGAATATGCAAGAGAATATCTTTTAAAAAACGGCACCGGTTATAGTTTCGAAAATTTATTGGATGTTGCAAAAGGGCAAGTAGCTAATGAAGAGTTGGCCGTTGATCGTTGGTTGTTGGCCGGCAAAACTTACAACCATCAACCATCAACTATCAACCATCAACCAATTTTTTTCGATACCGACATGTACGTAATGAAAGTATGGTGTGAATTTGTTTTTGAAAAATGCCATCACTGGATATTAAACCGCATTGTAGAAAGAAAATACGATTTGTATTTGCTTTGCAATACTGATTTGCCGTGGGTAAAAGATGAATTAAGAGAATATCCCGATTTAGAAAACAGGCAAAAACTTTATCATAACTATAAAGATATTATGGTGAACCAAAATGTGCCGTGGGTGGATATTAGTGGAGGATACGGGGAGAGGTTGAGGAAAGCAATTGCGGCTGTTGAAAGCGTATGACGTTTTAAAACCGTCGTGACGCTATCGGATTAATTGCTGCACATCCGCATCCTGTTGCAAATTATTCATCTGCCGCATAATATCATAGTAGCGGCTGGCAACATACCTGCTCAAAGGTTTTACAGTATATAGTTTAGGGTTGGGTAAACCGGCAGCAATTTGTGCGGCTTCGCCACGGGTTAAATCTTTAGCATCTTTATTAAAATATTTTTTTGCGGCGGCCTGCACACCAAAAATACCCCGGCCCATTTCGGCTATGTTCAAATACCGTTCTAAAATTATTTTTTTTGTGTATCCGGTTTCAATGGTAAATGTAAAAAACATTTCCAGCCCCTTTCTTAATTTGCTTCTTCCCTGCCACAAAAAAATATTTTTTGCTGTCTGCTGGCTTATGGTACTGGCGCCTCTTGTTTTATTGGGGTGACGTTTATTGTATTTCATCGCCAGCTTTATTGCTTTTATATCAAAGCCATCATGGTCGGGAAACAATTGATCTTCGCTTGCAATTACCGCCAGTTTAATATTTGGGCCCATAGCATTGTAGCTGATATAATCTCTTGATAAACCATTGCCCTGTACCATACTGCCCAGTTGGGTTAGTGTTACCGGAGGATTAAAAATAAAACCAATTAAAAAATAAATGAAGAAAGCAATGTAGCCGGTAAAAATAATTTTGTAACCAAGTGCCAGAATTTTTTTTACTATTTTTATTTTTTTTAACCAGATAAAATATACAATGGCTGCAGCGGCAATAATGCCCATTACTATCAGCAGCTTCCATTTAAATTCTTTTATTTCAACAGCAGCAGAAAAATTAGTAAACACAAAAAATAAAAACCAGCATACATGAATTATAAACACCACTAAAAATATTTTTTTTACTGCCGGCCAAATAATTTTCAAAATGATTTGTTGTTGAAGGTTAAATTTTGTGCAATATAAATGTTTACCTTTTGTTATTGCTCATATCCATATAAAGCAATTGGTATTTTTTACCAATAACTAATCCATCTTTGCCACTTGTGGCCCAAAAATAACCCAGCGTACCTAATGCAGCTGAAGCAATTAATAAAGGGGCGCTGAAATTTTTTCTGTCAAATAAAAACACCACACCACTTGCTAAAGTGAGCAATACGCCACCGCCAAATAAACTGGCGCCGCTTCCTTTGGCATTAAAACCTCTTTTTGCTTTTTTGCCAATAGCTTTTATTTGGTTGTAATGAAATTTATAGTGGTAGCTGCCCGCAGTATCTACAATGTAAGTACCAATGGTAGTAGGTGTATAGTTAATTATAAACTCCTGTAAAAACAATGTATCGTTCTTTATGCCATTGATAAATGCAGTAATGTAAGCGCCGCTTTGGGTAGTAATGGAAATATGCCGGCCTGCATAAATAGTTTGAATAGTTTTATTTTTCTTTTTTAAATAAATAAAATCGGCAGATTGTGCATTGGCTTTAAAATAAAATAAGATAAGCAGAGGTAATAATATCTTCATGCTACAAAATAAAAAATACGGCAGCGCCTTTAAAATAATTACTGTTAATCTTTTACCAATGTATAAATAATACCGGTTAAAATTACCACCCCAAAAATTAAATACAAAACCCCCGATATTCGGTTGATGAGCAAAATATTTTTATCGCTTAATTTTTTACCCAGTTTACCTGCACCTAAAACTTTACCTATATCGGCCAGCATATTAATGCCAAGGCAGGTACAAAAAATAATTACCTGGTGGTTGAAAGAGTAAACCGTAGCAAGCGATGCTGCCATTACCACCCAAAAAGAAATAACTGCAGGGTTAAGTGTGTTTATAATAAAACCCGAAGTAAATATGGCAAAGTAGTTAGTATGTTTTCCTGTGGGTGTTATTTCATCGCCTGCAATTTCTACAGGCTCCTGCAAACGCCGTGGCGTTATTTTTTTTATAAAAGCAAAATAAATACCCATGCCAATTAAAAAACAGCAACCTGCAATACCAATAGGTATTTTAAAATCTAAAAGTGTTTTTACCGCTTCGCTAAAACTTACACTTAGTATAACCCATACAATATCGCTTAGCCAAACACCTGCCACAAAACTAAAACCCCCACGCCTGCCATGGTTAATACTTTGTTTTATTATAGTAAATATTACAGGGCCTACCGAAAAAATCAGCAATAAACTAATGGCAAGTCCTTTAATAAATGCATCAACCATTAAATAAAATTATTTAAGCTTTGAAGTTATAATAAAATTTTGGGTAAGAAAAGAAAGAGTGAAAGGATTGTATTTTTTTATGTAAAGGAGAAAAGAGAAAAGAAGAAAATAATGATGTTTATTATTTTGGCCTCTTGCCAATTGCTTATGCCTGTTGATTTAATTACGTAACCTTTTCGTCTATCAAAAACTTTTGCCAGTCTTCCAGCATCTTTCCTTTTAATACCCGTGGAAATTTATGCTGCCCGCCTACTTTGCCTTTTGCTTTCATAAAATCCATAAAACTTTTTTCGGGCATCACATCTACAATTACATCTTTTAAGGCATGTTTTCTTTCTACTTCATAATCATCATTCAGCTCTTTTAATTTATTATCAATCATTGCAGCCAGGGTAACTGCGTTTACTTTATCATCGGTAGCTACAAACCAGTGGTGAGCAAAAAAATTGCCATGCGGTACACCCGCCACCGTAAACTCGGGTATAGAAATATTTAATTCTTCACTTACCATTTCAATAGCCTTGTTCATATTATCTACACTTAAATGCTCGCCCACTAAACTTAAAAAATGTTTTGTTCTTCCTGTAATAACTATTTCACTTCTTGCAGTATCCACCAATCTTATTGTATCGCCAATGGCATAGCGCCATGCGCCGGCATTGGTACTTATTAAAATGGCATAATCTTTATTCTCTTCAATTTCATGAATCATTAATGTTTCCGGCTCATCGGTCATGTTACCTTCACTATCAAAATTATTATCATCAAAAGGTACAAACTCAAAAAAAATATTGTTGTTCAGTGCCAAATGCATGCCCCTTGTATCCTGCCGGTTTTGATACGCTAAAAAACCTTCGCTTGCTAAATAAGTTTCTATATACGTAATGGGTCTGCCCAATAATTTTTCAAATCCTTTTTTATAAGGTTCCATTGCCACACCGCCATGTACATAAAAACTAAGGTTGGGCCATATTTCGTGAATATTATTAAGCTTATACCTTTCAATAATTTTTTCCATGCACAATTGCAGCCAGGCAGGTACACCAATAATAAATCCAATATCCCAGTTGGGTGCACTGGTCACAATTTCTTCTAATTTTTTGCCCCAATCTTTTTGCCGTGCAATTTTTTTACCGGGCTTATACAGGCCCAAACCCTGAAACCAAAAAGGAATATTTTTTTGCTGTATGCCACTTAAATCTCCTGCATAATATGTAGCCCCTTTTTGTAATTGTGTACTGCCGCCCAGCATCAACCAGCCTTTACCCACAGCACTTTTGGGTACATCCTGGTATTTGGTTAAACTCAGTAATTGTTTAAAGCTGGTAATAACGTTGCTTCTTATCAGCTCTTTTGTTATTGGTATAAATTTACTGGTAGCATCGCTGGTGCCGCTGCTTAATGCAAAATATTTTATTACTCCCGGCCAGCAAACATCAGGTATGCCATCTTTTGCTTTGTGCCACCAGGCATCGTAAATTTTATTGTAATTATAGGTGGGTACTAATTGCTGAAATTTTTTGCCGGGGTGGCGGCTTAATAAAATTTCATCAAAACGGTAGCGCTGGCCAAACTCAGTAAATCTTGCTTTACGCAATAATTTTTTTAGCACTTTAATTTGTTGCCGCCGTGGGTCGCTTACAGGTAAGTGTAAAGCACGGGCAATAGAAGCAGGCAATTTAAAATCGAATATGGCCATTTATAGTGCTTGGTTATTAATGGCAAATATAAAGCAAAAGCCCCAACCCCTATCCCCTAAAGGGGGAAATGTAAAAGATTGAGTTTTGGGAAAAAGCAGAGCAAAGCAATCATTAAAAAATATGATATACTCTTTAAAATAAATATTGAGTAAGTTTGTCTTTATAAAAACTACAACGTAATGAAAAAGATTTTTTTAGCGATTGCATTATCAATCTCGTTATTTAAAGCCAGCGCCGATGAAGGTATGTGGCTGCCTATGTTACTGGGCGAACAGGTGTATGCCGATATGGTAAAACGTGGCCTTAAGCTTACCAAAGAACAATTGTATTCCATCAACAAATCATCTTTAAAAGATGCCATTATAATTTTTGGCGGCGGCTGTACCGGAGAAATTGTAAGCGACCAGGGATTAATTTTTACTAATCACCATTGTGGTTATGGTGCTATTGCTGCTGCAAGCAGTATACAAAATAATTATTTAAGAGATGGTTTTTATGCTTACAATAAAGACCAGGAATTAAAAAGCCAGTTAACAGTACAATTTTTAGATAAAATTACCGACGTAACAAAAGATGTTGAAGATGCCGTAAAAGGTTTAAGCTGGGACGAAAGAACAAAAAAATTACCTGATGTTATTAAAGCCATAACTGATAAAATTGCTGATAAAGAAAATGGTGTAGAAGGAAGGGTGTACAGTATGTTTAAAGGCAATCAATATATAATGTATGTTTATAAAAGATTTCGGGATATAAGATTAGTGGGTACACCTCCCGAAAGCATTGGTAAGTTTGGTGGCGATACTGATAACTGGGAGTGGCCACGCCACACCGGAGATTTTAGTGTGTTCAGGGTTTATGCAGCAAAAGATGGCAAGCCTGCCGATTACAGTACAGATAATGTGCCGCTAAAACCAAAACACTTTTTACCTGTAAATATTAAAGGTTTTAAAGATGGTGATTATGCCATGATTTACGGTTACCCCGGCAGCACCAACCGTTACGAAACCAGCTATGGCATTAAATTAAAAAATGAAATTGAAAATCCTTCTCTTGTAAGTTTACGTGATATGCGGCTGAAATACATGTACGCAGAAATGATTAAGGACCCTGCAGTAAAATTAAAACTATCCAGCAATTACGCAGGCATTGCCAACTACTGGAAATTTTTTGATGGCGAAACTAAACAGTTAATTAAATTTAAAACCCAGCAGCAAAAAGAAGAGTACGAAGCTAAATTTACTGCATGGGCAAAGGGCAAACCGGAGTATGAAAATATTTTTGCCGACTACGCAAAAAATTATGCCGCCTGGACACCTTACAGCAAAATGCGGCAGTATAATATTGAAGGTATAGTTGGTTCTCCATTGGCTGCCTATGCTGCATCTTTAAAATCTTTAGAAGATAAATTATTAAAACCAAGTACACCCGCTGCAGAAATTAGAAAAGCTATTGAAGCGGCTACTGCAGGCCGTAAGGCATTTAAAGAGGGCGAAGATTTACCGAGCGATGAAAAAATTATGGCCGCAGTTGCCATGATGTATTATAATGATATTGATAAAAACCAGCACCCTGTTGGGTTTTTTGAAAGTATGAAAGGCACTTTTGGCAGCCTGAAAGATGAAGCAACATTTAAAGCCTGGGCAAAAGATGTATTTGTAAAAACAATGCTTTTAGATGATACTAAGTGGGCTGCTTTTGCTGCTGACCCAACTGCAGTTGCATTACAATCCGATCCTGCTTTTGCTTTTGCCAATGCTTTTATAAGTAATTACAACAGTAAATATGCACCGCTTTACACAGCGTTTACCAATAAAAATAATGAATTGGGCAGGGCATACATGAAGGGTATAATGGAAATGAGCCCTGCTGCGGTTAAAAAAATGTATCCCGATGCTAACTTTAGCATGAGGGTTAGTTATGGTAATGTAAAAAGTTACCGCCCAAGAGATGCGGTGTTTTATGATTACGTAACTACCAGCAAAGGAATTTTAGAAAAATATAAAGCTGGCGATTACGAATTTGATTTACCTGCCAAACAGGTAGAGTTATTGAAAAAAAGAGATTTTGGTCAATATATAGATAAGCGTACCAACGATTTGGTTGTTGGCTTTATAACCACTAACGATATTACCGGCGGTAACAGCGGCAGCCCGGTTATTGATGCTAACGGTAATTTATTAGGTTTGGCTTTTGATGGCAACTACGAAGCCTTAAGCCATAAAATTGCTTTTGATAAAGATTTAAACCGTACTATTTGTGTAGATGTGCGGTATGTATTGTGGTGTATTGATAAATTAGGTGGGGCAGGTAATATTATTAAAGAATTGAAATTGGTAAGATAAAATTGATCTTACTTTTAAAGCCGTTCTGTAAATATGCAGAGCGGCTTTTTATTTTATGCTGCTGAAAGCAGAAAACACAAACACCAACTATTTATTTTAAATTTGTTTAAGTGTTACCAAACTTTCTGCAAATGAACCTTAACAAAATCTATAAAAGAATTGTACATACTTTATTATCAGTTCTTTTATTATTAACTGCAAGTAAAAGTTTTTCACAGCAAAAAGAGCAGGTATTACACCATCTCAATAATCTTTTGGTTAATACTGTAATGGAAGATTTGTTTACACCACCCATTGCCAGCCGCATTTATGTTTATCCCAATATTGCTTTTTACGAATGTATAAGATTAGATGATCCTTCGCTGCCATCATTAGCCGGAAAATTAAACGGGTTAAAAGCTATTCCATCTTTACAAAAAAATAGTAAAGCAGATAATTTTATTGCAGCCGCTGTGGCTTTTTCTTATGTAGCGCAGGCTTTGGTAGGTACCGAATATAAAATTGAAAACTGGAGAAAATCTTTTACAGACTCTTTACTGCTGCTGCCTGATACAACACTTAATAAAAATTCTATTCAATACGGCCATACTGTTGCCGACAGTATTATTGCATGGACAAAAAAAGATAATTATTTAAAAAGCCGTGGATTAATGCGGTATGTAATTACCAACAAACCCGGCGACTGGCAACCCACTCCGTTAGATTATGCCCAGGGCCTGGAGCCGCACTGGAATACGGTAAGGTCATTAACATTAACCAAACCATCACAATTTTCTCCTAAGGAAAAATTAGTTTTCAGCACTTCAAAAAAATCAATGTTTTACAAAACAATGATGGAGTGTTATAACATTAGCAAAAATTTAGACAGTGTACGCAAAGCCACCGCTTTGTACTGGGATGATAATCCAAATGTGTCGTCCAATATTGGCCACCTTAATTATTTTATTCATAAAATTTCTCCCGGCGGGCATTGGTTAATGATAGCACAGCAGGCATGTGTTCAAAAAAATATTACTGTTGCAAAATCATCGCAGGTATATGCACTTACAGCCATTGGTATTTATGATGGCTTCATCAGTTGCTGGGACGAAAAATACAGCGCCAATTTAATACGCCCCATAACAATTATTAACCGAATAGTGGACCGTAACTGGACACCTTTTATTCAAACACCGCCATTCCCTGAATTTACCAGCGGCCATTCAGTTGTTTCTAATTCGGCGGCAACAATACTTACTGCTTTACTGGGAGAAAATTTTGCATTTACCGACAGAACAGAAATACCTTTTGGTCAGGGCACCCGTTCGTTTAAATCTTTTTACGAAGCATCATTACAATCATCCACCAGCCGTGTGTATGGCGGCATCCATTATCCCGAAACGGCCCGTATCAGTGTGTTGCAGGGTAAAGCCATTGGTAAATATATTATCAGCCTTTTGTATCCTGCCGCAATTATTAAATAATTTTTATGCCAAAACTGTCTCGTTGTTTTTATTTTTTTTTACTGCTTTTATTTGCTGATGCTGCAACTGCACAACAAAAAAAGTTTACACTTTTTCCGCCCCAAAGCACGGGCATAAATTTCAGAAATGATATTGTTGAAGATGCCGCCATGTTTATGTACCTGTACGAAAATTTATACATTGGCGGCGGTGTAAGCATTGGCGATATTAATAATGATGGATTGCCTGATATTTACTTTTCATCCACAAGAGGTTATAATAAATTATACCTTAATCTCGGCAACTTTAAATTTCAGGATATTACAGATAATGCAGGTGTTAATGGCGGCGAAGGAATTAAAACCGGTATAAACATGGTGGATGTTAATGGCGATGGCTATCTGGATATTTTTATTTGCAAGTCTGGTTTTAAAGACCCTAAACTCCGTAAGAAAATATTATACATCAACAACCGCAACTTAACGTTTACCAACAAAGCAGCAGAATATGGTTTAGAAGATGTGAGCTATTCTATTCAGTCTTACTTTTTTGATTATGATAACGATGGCGATAAAGATGTTTTTTTTGTAAACCACCAGGATGATTTCAGTAAATCGATGACGATACCTGCACGGATGGAAAATGGTAAATTAATTTATGTAGAAGATACCATAACCGTTAATACAAGCAACAGGTTGTATGAAAACCGGGGAGGAAAATTTGTTGATGTTACAAAAAAGGCGGGCCTTATTACACATGCATTTGGCTTAAGCGCTTCGCTTGCCGATTTAAACGGCGATGGATGGACGGATATTTATGTTGCCAACGATTTTAATAAACCCGATTTTGTTTTTATCAATAATAAGAACGGCACTTTTACGGATAAGCTCACTTCTTATTTAAGCCATACCAGTTTTTCGGCAATGGGCAGCGATATTGGTGATATTAATAACGATGGGCTAGAAGATATTTATGTGGTGGATATGGCAGTGGAAGAACCTGCAAGACAAAAACAATTGTTTGCCGTAAATCAGAATTACGATAAGTTTCAACTCTTGCTGAAGTTTAATTTATTTTATCAGTACCCAAGAAACAGTTTGCAGTTAAATAATACCGATGGAACATTCAGCGAAATTGCCAACCATGCAGGCGTAGCCGAAACAGAATGGAGCTGGGCACCGCTAATTGCAGATTTAGATAACGACGGATGGAAAGATATTTATGTAACCAATGGATTAAAACGTGATATTACCGACTGGGATTATAAAGTTTTTATTCTCGATTCAATTATAAATTCCATGAACCGTGGGCAAAGTGTTGATCTGGATAAATGGCTGCAAAGTATCCCATCTGTAAAAACTAAAAACTATCTGTATCACAACAACAGAAGTTTAAAATTTGATAACTATACAGATACGTGGATGGATGAGCCACCATCTTTTAGCAGCGGCGCAGCGTATGCCGATTTAGATAACGATGGCGATTTAGATTTAGTAGTTAATAATGTAGATGATGCAGCATTTGTTTTTAAAAATAATACAACAGATAATGCCAGCATTGCAAATTATTTAAGGTTTAAATTTTTTGCAAGCCCCACTTCAAAAGAAGAGGTATATGGCACAACAGTAAAATTAACTGATGCTAAAGGGCAAATACAATTGCAGCATTACAATCCACAGCGTGGTTTTTTATCTACTATGGAACACGTATTGCATTTTGGTACCGGTGTACAAACAATAATTGCAAAGGTTGAAATAACTTTTCCTTCTCTTAAAAAAATTATTATAGAAAACGTAAACGCAAACCAGGTATTAACTGTTTACGAGAGCGATGCAAAACCTGCTGCAACTGTAACAGAAAAAAAATCTTTTATTTTTACTGATATTTCTTCTCAAAATAAAATTAAATATACGCAGGTTGAAAACGATTATATAGATTTTAAAAGAGAACCTTTAATACCCTATAAATGCAGCCGTAAAGGACCGTACTATGCTGCTGCCGATGTTAACGGTGATGGTAAACCTGAAATTTATATTGGTGGTGCTGCAGGTATTGAAGGAAAATTGATGCTGCAAAATGGAGCAGGTTCCTTTACAGAAAAAAAACAAATTGCTTTTGCTGCTGATAAAGCATACGAAGATATGGCTGCTGTATTTTTTGATGCCGATGGTGATAAGGATAATGATTTGTATGTAGTAAGTGGTGGTGCAGAATTTGCTGCCGGCAATATTTTATACCAGGACAGATTGTATATAAATGATGGCAAAGGAAATTTTACTAAAGCCGCTAAAGCAATACCATCAGAAGGTTTTAACGGCTCATCAGTTACAGCACTTGATTATGATGATGATGGCGATATGGATTTATTTGTGGGCGGGCATGTGTTGCCCGGTAAATTTCCGCAGGCAGATAACAGCATGCTGTTGCAAAATAACAAAGGCATTTTTACAAATGTTACAAATTTAATTTTTAGCGAATTAAACAAACCCGGTGTAGTTAATTGTGCGGCATGGAGCGATATTGATGGCGATGGTAAAAATGAATTAATTATTACCGGCGAGTGGATGGCACCTGCAATTTTTAAAATGCAAAACGGCATATTTAAAAAACAACAGCAAACGGTAAGTTTTATTTCTCCTGCTGCAAAAAAAGATACCATAATTAATATGGATGAATTTACTGGTTGGTGGTATTGTTTAAAAACAGCAGATGTTGATGGCGATGGCGACCTTGATATTGTTTTAGGTAACAGAGGTACAAACTGTTCGATAGAAGGAAATTATTACAACCCCTGCACTGTTTATGCAAAAGATTTTGATGGTAATGGCAGTTACGATGCGGTGCTGGGTTATTATAATCAGGGCAAATGTTATCCGCTTTTTAGCAGGGATCAGTTGATAGATCAAATGCCTGGGATGCGGAAAAAATTTATACGTTACAAAGATTATTCCGGTACCACACTCGATAAACTTTTTACCGAAGAGCAAAAAAAAGGAATGGATATTTATAAAACTAATTTTTTTGAATCGGGTGTTTTAATAAATGAAGGCAGTGGTGCATTTCGTTTTATTGCCTTTGCAGAAAAAGCACAGCTCTCTAACATTAATGATTTTGTTGTTGAAGATTTTGATAAGGATGGCATAAAAGATATTATTGTTTGCGGTAACAGTTACGACCCTGCAGTGATGGTGGGAATTATTGATGCCACTTCAATATTGATGCTTAAAGGAAAAGGTAAAGGAGAATTTACTGCAACGCCGCATACAACCGATGGCTTAAAAGTAAGAGGCGAAAGCAGAAAGCTGATTTATCTAAAAGAAAGTAATTTATTGGTAGTGCTTAAAAACAGTGCGGCAGCACAGGTGTTTACGCTTACAAAATAAAAGTGTTTTTTATTAATGTTCATGCCCTTCAGTATTTGTCATTTTTGCTGATACAAAAAATGCACCTTTGGTAACAATCTTTGCATCTTTCTTTATTTCTTTTAATAAAGTAATTTCTGTAAAGCCGATATCGCTGCCGCCTTTTGCTACAGGTATGCGTTCAAACTGTATGCCTTCTTCATGTTCGTCATGCTTCTCTGCTGCATCATGTTTTGCAGTATCAGTTGCAGGTTTAAGGGGTTCTTCATCTATCAGTATAAAAATATAATCTTTGCCATCTACTGTTACAATGGCATCGCTGGGTACAGCCGGTACCGTTGCATTTGCCAAACTTATTACGGCTGTTACATTCATGCCATCAATCAATCCTGTTTTATCGCCTTTTACTTTTGCATGCACCGATACGGCTTTGCTGTCACCCTCAAAAGACGAACCCAAAGAATATATTTGTGCATCGTATTCTTTACCGGGATTATTGGTTACGGTAAAATGTATGGTTTGATTATTTTTTAATTTGGGTAAATCTTTTTCGTACACAAACAAATCTAAATGTAACTGGCTGTTGTCAACTATTTCTGCAACTACGGTTGTTACATCTACATAGCCGCCCATTTTTACCAGTACATTACTTACCACGCCGCTTATGGGACTGGCTACCGGTAATACCGAAATTAATTTTCCATTACTCAATCTTGCAGGATTAATACCCATCAATTGTATTTGCTGCGCCAATGTTGATCTGGCATTACGCAGTGATCTTAATTCTGATTCGGCACTCTGTAAATTTTTTAAAGCTCCTGCATTTCCTGCATTTAATTCCTGCTGTCTTTTTACTTCTAATTCTGATAAAACAATTTTTGAATTTACATTCAGGTACTGGCTTTGCACCTGTATAAATTCAGGATTAGCTACGGTGGCAATGGTTTGCCCACGCCGTACAAAATTACCCGGCTGCACCAGCAAAGATTTTATTACACCGCTGTAAATAGAATTTACGGTGGCTTTGTTTTGATTGGGCACTTTAAGCACACCATTTGTTTTTAATGCTGCGGTGAGTTGTTTGTTTTCTATGGTGCCTAATTCAATACCAATACTTTTCATTTGCTCTTCTGTGAGAACAGCAATGTTGGGATTTTCATTTTCATGTTCCTCCTCGGCTGGCGTTGCTGTAGTGGTGGTGGTAGTTTCTTTACTTTCATTGCTGCCGCAGGAAGAAAAGAAAATAACTGCCGGTAAAATAATTGCTGCTACTAATTTTTTCATCTTTATTTTTTATTGATTGATGTAATAATAATATTGAATGACAGACTGGTTGTATGCATTCAAATTTTCGAGATAATTTTTTTGAACTTCGATGGCCTGTGTTAAAAACTGAGAAAATTCTGCAAAACTTATTTCGCCTGCACGGTAGGCTAATGATGAAGCTTTAATAATTTCATTGGCTTGTTTTAAACCAGCGGTTTCATAAAATACCAGCATGGTTTTATTGCGCTGCACCTGCTGCTGTGCCTGCAACTGCTGATTATTTAAAAACTGCTTACTGTAGTCCAGCTGTTTTTGCTGTAATAAAACATCTGCCTGTGCCACTTTTACTTTATTACGGTAAGCAGTAGCCCCAAATAAAGGAAACGCTGCCGAAACTGAAAAACCCGAAAATGGATTACTTGCTCCCCACAAACGCTGGCTGAAAAAGCGGCCTGAAAAATCTGGTTTGTTTTCATTTTTTGTAATACTAATTGCGGCATTGCTGATGTTTATATTTTGCGTTTGTAAAGCCAGCAATGGATGTATGCTGTCAGCTGGCATTGCAGGCATGGTTAATTTTTCTAACGGCGATAATAATGGCAACAGGGCATCTGCAGTATTTAATAACTGCATTAAAACCTGCTGCTGTATTTGTATATCGTTATTAATTTGTTGCAGCATGGCCTGCAGTTCCATCATACGCACATTTGCAGCAATACTGTCAAGCCCGGGGCTGTCGCCTGTTTTTACTTTTAAAATTGCAGCACTGTTCAGCGATGTATAAATACTGTCTAATCGTTCAAATAGTTTTTGTTTATCCTGCAAATACCAGAGCTGGTAATAAACTGTCCGAATGTCTTTTTTAATTTGTACATCTATAGCTGCTGTATTGGCCTGATAATATTTTATTTGCTCGCCGTACAAGTTTTTCTGTGCCTTGTATAATCCCGGCCAGGCAATGGTTTGCGATACACCCACTTTTAAAATGCCTTTATTATCGCTGGGCCGCAAGTCTTCATTTTCTGCAAACACACCGGTTTTGGAAAAAGCTGTTGCGGTGTTTTTTTGCAATGTGCCTTTAGTGATTTGCTGATTATTGATGGCGTATTGTAAATTGTTTTTAGCTAAATTGACTGCTTCATTTACTGTAATTCTTTTTACAGATGTTTGCTGTGCTATGCTTGAAAAGCCTGAAGAAAAAAGCAAAAAGAAAATTACCCTTACTGTATTGCTGTTTTTTTTGCTGGTAATTTTACTTAAGCATAGCAGCCCATTCAATAACAAAATATCGAATTGAATGTTCTTGTTCAGTAAAGATATTCTGTACAAGAGTGCCCTTCGTACCTCAGTGTAAACTCTGCCAATGAAGCTAAATAGTAGTGCTATTGCTGGGTTCATAAAAATTTTATTTTTCTTTTTTAGAAAAGATGATGTACAAACACGGCAGTACAATTAATGTTAAAAATGTGGCCGTAATTAATCCGCCGATAACAACGGTGGCCAGTGGCCGCTGTACTTCGGCACCGGCGCCATTGCTTAATGCCATAGGCAAAAAACCGAGTGCCGCCACAGCCGCCGTCATTAGTACGGGCCGTAAACGTATTTTGGTTCCTTCTAAAACTCTTTGTACTACATTGGTTACTCCATCTTTTTTTAATTTTTCAAATGTGCCAATTAAAATTATACCGTTTAATACCGCCACGCCAAACAAAGCAATAAAACCAATGCCTGCAGAAATACTAAATGGCATGCCCATTATCAGCAATGCAAACACGCCGCCAATGGCACTCATGGGTATGGCAGTAAAAATTAGTGTGGCATCTTTTATTGAATTAAAAGTTAAGTACAGCATAAAAAATATCAGCAGTAATGCTGCAGGCACTACAATTAATAATCGGGCTGATGCTTTTTGTAAATTTTCGAACGTGCCGCCATAGGTGTAATAATAACCCACGGGCAGTTGTACTTTTTCGTTTAATATTTTTTGTGCATCCTGCACTACACTTTCTACATCTCTGCCGCTAACATTAAAACTTATGTACACCCTGCGTTTACCTGCCTCCCGGCTAATTTGTGCAGGGCCGGTTTTAAAACTAACTGCAGCCACCTGCGATAAAGGAATTTGATTTCCATCATTCATCGGAATGTATAAATTACTTACATCTTCTATGGAGCTGCGGTGTGTGCTGTCGAGCCGCACTACCAAATCAAATTTTCTTTCGTTTTCATAAACAGCTCCTGCCACCTGGCCGGCAAAAGCGGTGCTGATAACATGATTTACATCTTCAATATTTAACCCGTAACCTGCAAGCCTTGCCCTGTCGTACTCAATGGTAATTTGAGGTAAGCCATCTATGCGTTCTACCTGCGGTTGTGTAATGCCTTTTATATTTTTAATGGCACCTGCAACTTTATCTGCATATTTTGCAAGACTGTCTAAATTTTCTCCAAATATTTTTATGGCTACATCCTGGCGAATGCCCGTCATCATTTCGTTAAAGCGCATTTGTATGGGCTGGCTGGGTTCTGCAATTACACCCGGTATTGTAGCCAGTTTTTCTCCCATCATATCTGCCAGTTCGTAAAAATCACCGGTGGTGGTCCATTCTTTTTTATCTTTTAATATCACCATTAAATCACTTGCTTCGGGTGGCATAGGATCGGTAGCTACTTCGGCAGCTCCGGTTTTACCCACCACCATTTTTACTTCGGGAAACTGTTTCAGCATACGTTGTGCCAGCATCATTGTTTCGGTTGTTTGCGATAAGGAAGAACCCTGCGGCAATACAAACTCTATGGCATAATCTCCTTCTTCCAATGTGGGAATAAATTCTCCACCCAAATTTTTAAAAATAATTAATGAGATAACAAAAAGCGCAACAGTAATACCTGCTACATTGCATATTTAATTTTTATTGCACCATTTATTATTGGCCTGTACATGCGCTGAAAAAAATCCATCATCCTGTCGGAAAAATTTCTTTTGTGATTTATTTTTTTAGGAAGAAATAAAGCACACATCATGGGGATATACGTAAGCGATAGCAGTAAAGCGCCGAATATTGCGAAGCCAACTGTTTGCGCCATGGGACGAAACATTTTTCCTTCTATGCCTGTGAGTGTGAGGATGGGAATATAAACAATGAGGATAATTATTTCGCCAAAAGCTGCACTGCTGCGGATGGAGGAGGCAGATTGATATACTTCTTCATCCATTTGCTTTTGGGTGAAGGCTTCTTTAGTTTTTCTTAATCCTAAATGATGCAGCGTAGCTTCCACAATAATTACTGCGCCATCTACAATTAATCCAAAATCTATTGCGCCCAGGCTCATCAGGTTAGCACTTACGCCAAATAAATTCATTAATGCCATGGCGAATAATAATGCCAGTGGAATGGCTGAGGCAACAATTAAGCCCCGCCCTGAAGTTGCCTAAAAATAAAACCAGTACAAAAATTACAATCAGTGCGCCTTCAATTAAATTAGTTTTTACGGTATTGATGGCACGGTCAATTAAATTGGTACGGTCTAAAAAAGCTTCTATCACCACATCGTCCGGCAATGATTTTTCTATGGTTTTCATCCGCTCTTTTACTAGTCCAACTACTGCAGCACTGTTGGCACCTTTCATCATCAACACTAATCCTCCTACCACTTCTTTTTCTCCGTTATACGTCATTGCACCATAGCGTGGCGGCGAACCAAATTGTACCGCAGCTACATCTCTTATCAAAACAGGAATGCCGTTTTGCTGTTTTACCACAATGTTTTCTATATCTGCAAAAGTTTTTATCAAACCCACACCTCTTATAAAATAAGCGTTTGGTTTTCTATCAATATAAGCGCCGCCGGTATTCTCATTATTTTTTTCAAGCGCTGTAAATATTTCAGGTATGGTTACATTCATTGCTTTTAACCGCTCCGGGTTAATAGCCACTTCGTACTGTTTGGAAATTCCGCCAAAGGCTGTTACTTCGGCCACGCCTTTTATGCCACTCAGCTGGCGGCCCACAATCCAATCCTGCATGGTGCGTAAATCCATGGCAGAATATTTTTGTTCGCTGCCTTTTTTGGGATGGATAACATATTGGTAAATTTCGCCCAGGCCTGTGGTAACCGGCGCAAGTTCCGGCGTACCCACGCCTTTTGGAATTTGCTGTTCTGCTTCTTTTAATCTTTCGGTAATAAGCTGGCGGGCAAAATAAATATTTTCGTTTTCTTCAAACACGATGGTTATTACACTTAATCCAAAACGGGAAAAGGAACGCATCTCTACCACACCCTGTATATTGGACAATGCTTTTTCTACAGGGTAAGTAATAAACTGTTCTACTTCCTGTGCGGCAAGTGTTGGTGCTGTTGTAATTACCTGCACCTGGTTATTGGTAATGTCGGGCAGTGCATCCACGGGTAATTTGGTGGCACTCCATAAACCCCAAATTATTAACGCAAGTGTAAAAACCCCAATGATGAGTTTATTTTTTATACTAAAGCGGATGATGTTATTGAGCATAGTTAACCTTACAATAAATGAATAAATCTGTTTGCCTGAAAAGACAAACATTTAAAAAAGCAAATAAAAAGGCTATGCTAATTTTGGCGGTTGCCAGATATTACCCAAAAAATGAGCAGGAATGGAGATATTATTATAATGAGTTTGCCCCTTTTGTTGTATTAAGGGTTTAGTAATTGTAAGCTTATTATTAAAGTTGAACACTATAGTTTGTCCGCAACAAACACAACTGCAAAATGGGCTGCAGGCTTCGTTTTCATGCTGATGTTGCTGATGGCCGGAGGATTGTGTGATTTGGGTTTCTGAATCATTAATACACTCCTCCTTATCGCCGCAGGGAATACAGGGCAGCAGCAAAATGTAAAAAGCAAACAGAAGTGTAAATAATTTCACCTTGCAAAAATAAAGTATTGCTTTTAAGTTTAGATAAAGGAAATGCAATATGTTTCCAACAGTGTTGCATTTATATAGCCGCTATTGTTTTGAAATACCGATAGTATTAGTCAATTTATCTCTCAAAATATAATTCTGGCAAAATAATTTTCACTTCCTGTTCAGTATCTTCCTTTTTCCAGTAAACAATGAAATGTCACTTTGGCTTGCTTTAAGTGATAACCTTTTTGCTTTATTGCTTCAATTGTATTTAGAAACTGTCTTGAGAATTTCAAAACTGATTGACCCTTGCTATTTTTGCATTCATCGCCGTTTATTGTTAGTATATCTCCACTTGTCAAGTTGCGAAACAAGGTGTTGCCTAGTGATAAAATAATCTAACCAAACATCTTTGTAAGTTAAGTGCATTGCTAATTCACTTGGCGGCAAATGTTCTTCTCTGTCTTCAACTCTTTCTAAATTTTCTGCTTCGAGGTTGTCAAGATAATTTCCGTTTAAGTGAATTGTTAAGTTGCGTTTTGCTCTTGTCATTGCAACATACAATTGGCGTTTTGCTTCATCGGTTGCAGGGTTGAAATTTTCAAGCATGATGAAAACATTGTCAAACTCTTTTCCTTTTGCTTTGTGAATGGTAGAAACAAAAATCGTCTCTCCGTTTTCATTGTAGAAATCTTCAAGTTTTGATTCTCTTACAAAAACTTCTAAATCTGATTTGTATTTCTTCTTTGAATTGCTGTCTTCAAATTGTTTAATGAGGTTGTTGCACACTTCCAACTTTGAACTCTGCTGAAACTTTTTTCTCAATTCGCTTTTTGCATTTGCCCAAACTTCATCACTAATAATTTTTATATCATCACCCATGTTTATTTCATTCAGGAGGAAACGAACTTCTAAAAGATTTTGCAAACTGAAACCTTCATTGCTTTGAATCAACTTTGCTTGCATTCCATTTTTCAAAAGCAAACCTGTAATCTGTAATGCTTCATCATTTGTTTTTGTCAGTACACAAGTTGTTCCTGCAAGTCCTGTTGAAAGTATGTCCTGCACCAAAGGAGAAATAAGGTTTCCATTTTGATAATGAACCAACTTTATATTTCCGTTGTCGGTTTGGTTTGCAGCAATGGGAGTTTCTTTCAAACGGTGGTGAATCTTTTTCACAAACCCGTTTGTGAATTCAACCAAGTTGTTTTTGCTTCTGTAGTTTTCTATTAGTTCATGTTTGGCTGCTTTCCTTTCTGCCATGAACTGCTCCAAATATTTTGAACTTGCTCCTCTGAATTCGTAAATATTTTGGTCATCGTCTCCAACTGCAATCACTCTCATTTCTTCATTCTGTTCCATTAATGTATTAATCAATGCAAACTCATCAGCATTCATATCTTGTGCTTCATCAATTACCAAAACCGTTTTTGTAATTCGGTTTGCTTCAACCTCACCATTCTTAATTTTTTCAATAGTGTTTTTCAGGATTGCATCTGACTTTTCCAAACTTCCAACCCTACCCAATAAATCAAAACAGTAAGAATGAAAAGTTTTTATTTCAATGTAGTGGGCAGCATTACCAATGAGTGCAAGCAATCGCTTTTTAAATTCTGTTGCTGCTGCTCTTGAAAAAGTTACCATGAGCAATTGCTCATGCTTTACATCTTCCATTAAAAGTAATGATGCTAATTTGTGAACTAACACTCTTGTTTTTCCACTCCCAGGTCCGGCCACAACTGCAATGTATTTTGTTTCATTGTCGTTAATAATTTTTAATTGTGTTGGAGAGAATGATCCGAACAATTGACGGAATTTTGCAGGAGTTATATTTCTCGTTTGATTTCATCAACTGTCTGCTTCCTTTAAAATACTTTTTGAGAAATGAAGTGTAATTCAATTGAAAATAATCATCTACAAATTGTAATGCGCCTTTATAATCGCTCAATCATTTTCTTTGCATATTCGCCAACAATATGAATTTGCTGAACTTTGTTTTCGTAAAACTGATTTAGTTTTTGATAATCATCATTTATTGTATTTCTTGTTATTGTCTTGTTCAACCCTTTCAATGGTAAGCCGATTATAAACCACCAAAAACCCTCCTTCAATTTTTATTGCCTCAATTCTTGAAAGATAAAAAAGAGTATCTTCAATATCATCAATTGAAACTTTAATTTGAAAAAGGGTCTGTCTTTTCTCAAATTCGTCTTTTAGTTCATGAACTGAAAATTCAACCAATACTTCTTCCTTTCATTTTCATCTTCTGCAATGTTCAAATTGCTTTTCTCATAGAAGAATTCAACAATGAAACTTTGCTAATTCATGTCGCTTTTCTAATTTTTCTTTCAATGATTCTTTTGGTTGAACGCAAAGAATCACAACATGATTCTTTGAATATTCTTCGTTGTGTCTTTTAATCCAATTCTTGATTGCCCAAAAATTGATAATGGTTTTTATTTTGTTCGGTGTAACATCTTTACAACCTTTTTCCTCTGCTTCTTCATTCAATTCTTTTATGTGAAATGTTTTTTCCTTTTCTTCAAACACTGGCAAAAGAAAATTTTCAATCTGACTGAATGTTTCTACAATCTTTAATGAACGGTTTATGTTTTCGCCTTTCTTTATGAATGCAGTTAAATCTTTTGCATCTGCTAAAATCTTTTCCTCACGAAGAAGATTCATAATATTTATCACTTCTTCTTTTACAATTCCTAAATGGTCAGCTGATATAATCTATTCTTGATTCTGCTGCTTCATCATTATATTTGCTTTCTGCTTTTGCTTGAAAAAAGTTTTTTGATAATTCTTATTCCTTTTTCTTTTTGCTTCTCCTCAAATCTTTGCGAAGCATTTATTTTTTCAATTGCTTCTTGTGCATTTTTTGAAAGAATACTGTTTGCAAAAATTCTTGGCATGTTCTGCCCTCGTTTTAAATAACCAGCATCTTCAAGTGCTGCAATAGCCGTTGTTACTCTTGTTTCAATCTCTACAACATTGTCATCCCAACCTGCTTTTCGTGCAATCTCCAATGCTGAATTTGAAACTGATGAACGAAATTTAGTAATTTCTTTTATCGCTTTCCAAACCTGTTGTATTTCTTTGATTGAAAGTTTTGTTTGATTAAGCAAGATGAAATGTTTGCTAAGATCTTCTTCATTGAACAATACAAAACAATCTGCTGTTATATTTTCATCTCGACCTGCTCTTCCTGCTTCCTGGATGTAATTCTCCAACGAATCAGAAATATCATAATGGATAACCATTCCAATATCTTTCTTATCAACCCCCATCCCGAAAGCAGAAGTAGCAACCATAATTGGAACCTCACCTTTTATAAAAGCATCTTGGTTTTCAGTTTTTTCTTTTACATCCATTTTGCCATGATATGGTTTGGCATTGAAACCATCTTCGGTTAATCTCTCTGCAAGTGAATATGCTCTTTTTGTTCTTGAAACATAAATGATAGTCGGACAATTCTTTTCTTCAATTAAATCTCTTACAGAATTATATTTTTCTTCTTCATCTCCTTTTTCAAAAACTTTATATTGTAAGTTTGTTCTTGTAGCACTGGAACTGAAAATTTCTAAATCAAGAGAAAGTTCTTCTTTAAAATAAGCACAAATATCTTCAATAACTTTTTTCTTGGCTGTCGCTGTAAAGCAAGAAATAGGAATTGTTTCTTCAAGATTTTTCTTCTCCTGAATTAGCTTGATGAATTCTCCTATATATAAATAATCGACTCTGAAATCTTGTCCCCACGATGAAAAGCAGTGAGCTTCATCAATTACAAAACGAACAATTTTTCTTCCTAATAAAAGTCGTTCAATTGTTTTTGAACGCAAAGATTCGGGTGAGATGTAAAGCAGCGATGCAGAACCGTCTTCAACTCTTTCAAAAGATTTGCTTCTTTCAATCGGGTCAAGTAAACCATTGATTGTAACTGCATCTGTGATTCCAATTTTTTCAAGATTGTCAACTTGGTCTTTCATCAAAGATTGCAAAGGAGAAATTACAACTGTCAAACCTTTTGTTGCAACACCACTCATTAAAGCTGGAACTTGAAATGTAATTGATTTGCCGCCACCTGTTGGAAATACTGCTAAAAGCGATTTGTTGTCAATAGCTGCTTTAACTGCATTCTCTTGCAACGGTTCACCGCCATAAGTCCTGTAAGAATCAAATCCAAAATAATCTTTGAGCCCTTTGTGTACGTCCAACGCTTGATTGCAATAAACACAACCCTTTAAACACGGTTTGTTTCTTAATGCATTCATTACACGTTCTATTTCGGGATAGGTTTTCAAAACCCAAGGCGGTGTAATTGAATAACGATTTCGGCAATTTATTAAGGCCAAACAATACGCCAATTCAATTGGGTGTCCTAAAATTAGTTTTGTCAGATCAGCTTGTTCACAAATTTCTGAATGAAATTTTTCACTGGATTAGTTTTTCAAGATTTGTGTCGCTACTTGTGTATGCGATGAAATAGAAAAAGGAGTGGAACTCTTTTTTGTTATTCAAAAGCAAATACAAAATTTGTTTTAGTATTTCATCTGTTTGCTGAAATGCTGCAACTTCATCAAAGAAAAGGTCTTTGGCTTTTATTGAATCATTAAGCGGATTGTTTGCGTCTTCCCTTTGTAGTTTGTCATCTTTCCCTAAAGCATGATAGGGCCTTGCTGGAAAAAGTAAGGGGGATAGAAATAAAGTGTCAATGATCTTTGTGGAATCTATTCCGGCATCGGTAACAGCTTTCTGAATGTATTTTAAGTCGTGGTTGAAAATGTTGTGTCCACAAACGAACTTCGAACCTTTGAGGAAACTGGTGAAGTCAGCAACAGAATTCGAGTGAAAAGAACTGCCATTATCCTTTACGCCTCCTATATCAAGAATCTTTCGGCTTTTGGGCTCAATTTCTGTATCAATAAAGGCAATTGAATTCATTCTTTACTTGCTTGTATGATTACATTAGTAGTTCTTAATGCAAAGTAATAAAACAAATCTGGTTTTTTCTTTATGGATTGTTCATTTTGTGTGTAAGGAAAAATTAAACCACAAAGCATAGGGTGTGTCGAGTTATACGGGTCTAGATAGAATGTGAAATAGTTATTATTAGTTTGGTTACTGCGTCTGCTATTATTAGTAGTGTCCCCAATTTACTTGCAAATTATATAACTAATTGAGCAGTAAAACCCTCCCTCCAAACGGTTTTACTATATTTTATGCCATTAAATACAATATTGTTAATACAGCCCCGTTAAATATATAATAACACTACTCTATGAACAATAATCAGCAATTATCAACAAACCCTTTAATACAGGTAGTAAAAAATTTTATAGGAAAGCTTCGTCAAAACCCGGATGTTTATCCTATAAGGTATTATAAAAAAGGAAAACAGTTCAGGCGTAAATGGCAAGGGCCGCTTGTAAAATAACTTATTCCTTTCGGAAATTACCGAACCTGATAAATCAGCAAAAACCCTCTTGACATCAGGGGTGTTAATTTTGTAATTTTAAGTTCAAATCCGATAACAACAATATGAAAAAGATCCAAACATCCCAACCAACCGTTTTCGCTGTTTTGTTAAAATCAATCGGCGTAGTAATTAACAGCTTTTTTCAATCTGGTTCCAACAGGGAATTTAGAAGGTTGAAAAATTTTATTGCTTCTTAAGATAACAGCTCAATAATTTGCTTTAAGCTTTTAGAATGCAGATTGCTGTATGCCCACTGTTGTAAATAATAGATGCAACAAAATTTTAGCTGAACAAATATTCCACATCTGCCTTACTGAGCGCTTTTACAAAGCTGGCATCATCGGCAATTAATTCGCTTGCCAATTTACGTTTGCGTTCCTGCAGTTGCAAAATTTTATCTTCAATAGTATCAATACAGATCATCCGGTAAGCAAAAATATTTTTTGTTTGGCCAATACGGTGTGTACGGTCAATGGCCTGCTGCTCTACAGCCGGGTTCCACCACGGGATCAACTATATACACATAATCGGCAGCGGTTAAGTTTAAACCCACACCACCCGCTTTTAACGAAATTAAAAACACCCTGCACTCATCATTGTTCTGAAAATTCTGAATCGCTTTTTCCCTGTCAGGTGCCGATGTGCTGCCATCAAAATATTCAAATGGTATACCTTGCTTCGGTTAAGTTTTTTCTTATCAACGCCAGCATACCTAAAAACTGAGAGAACACCAATGCTTTATGTTCGCCAATATTTTCTGTCTATCTCCCTGGCAAGTTCATCTAGCTTAATAGAATGGTTGGGATATTTATCTTCTTCATTTAAAATAGCCGGGCTGTCGCATATCTGGCGCAGCTTCATTAATCCCTGCAAAATAGTTAACTGGATTTTATTGATACCCTGCTGATCAATCTCTCCCAAAATTTTATCTGCGGTAACTGTCCCTGTACGCTTCATAAATATCACGTTGCTCTTTTTCCATTTCGCAAAACAAAATGGTTTCTGTTTTGTCCGGCAAATCTTTTGCCACCTGCTCTTTGGTACGGCGTAAAATAAAAGGGTATAATAATTTTCTTAAATGATCTTTTTGTTCCTGCTCGCCAAATTTATCAATAGGCGTTGCAAATTCATTTCTAAAAAATTCCATGCTGCCCAGCAAACCCGGGTTTAAAAAATTCATCTGTGCAAAAATATCAAACGTATTATTCTGCAATGGTGTACCGCTCATGCACAACCTGTTTTTTGCATTCAGCAAACAGGCGGCTTTAGTTACTTTAGATGATGGGTTTTTTATGGCCTGGCTTTCATCCAGGATCACATAATCGAAATTTATTTTTAAGCAACAATTGTATATCGCTTCTTAAAGTTCCGTAAGTGGTAATAATGATATTTTGTTTTTGCAGATCTTCGGCACTGCGGCTGCGTATACTGCCATGATGAATATGCCAGGTTAAGTGTTGGCGTAAATTTCTCTACTTCATTTTTCCAGTTATAAATTAATGTGGTAGGGCAAACAACAATTGCTTTTAAATCCACCGGTAGTTGCTTTGTAATGATGCAGCATGGTTAATGCCTGTATGGTTTTACCCAAACCCATATCATCTGCTAATATACCGCCCCAGCTTACATCGTTTAAATAACTCAGCCATTGAAAACCCGATGTTTGGTAAGGCCGTAAAATAGGTTGCAAATGTTCCGGCGCCGGCAATTTCAGGAATATTTTTAAATTCTCTTAAGCGTTCAAATTTTTCATCCAGCTCAAAACTTAATTCTGTTTCGTCCCTGTTTTCGTACAGCTCATCAATCACACTCATGTGGTATTTTGATAAGCGCAGCGGTTGTTATGATCGTCGCCTACTTTAAATAAAAGCGAATATCGTTTCAGCCATTCATCGGGTAAAATACCCAAGGCTGCCATCGCCTAACTGTACAAAAGATTGTTTATTGACCAGTGCTTTTTTAATATCATCAATACCAACACGCTGCTGGCCAAATTCAATTTCCACTTTTGCATCAAACCAATCCATCCCGCTGCTTACATGTATATGTGTGTTGGGCTTTGCAGTGTTAAACCTGAAATTTTTCAATGCCTCAAAACCATATACCGGCACTTTCATTTCCTTCATGGCATCTACAAATAAAAAGAACCAGTTATTGCGTAACACATCTGCGCCTTTTAATACCAAGCTGCTGTTATCGCTTGGCCGCACAAACATGGAATGCAGGCTTCCAATTTTAGTAATAAAATTTTCTTCGGCTTCTTTATTGCGGTGTACCATCAAAATTTTATCGCCATCGGGTATGGTGATGGTTTCTTTATCGGTGGCTTTTGTTTCAAAACCCTGGTAAGTAAATATGGGTTGAAATACCAGGTAGTCGCCTTTTTCCTGCAACTGCAATTTTACTTCCGGCTCGCCACTTTTAATTTCTCTTATCAAACTTTTATCAAACTCTACATGATATTCTTTGGTTAAAGGCATTATCACCTTCTGCATTTTTTCGGCCCAGTTCTCTTTACTTAGCTGTATGTTGCCTTCTTTAATAAATTTTTCGGCCTGCAAAACATCTTCGGCTTTTTGCCACAGGTACAATAACTTTATCCTGTAAAAAAACAAGGCTGCTGTTACATTCATTATCTGAAAAAGGAATGGTATTCGCCATTGCATTTTTACTGTGCAGGCAATTTCAAAATGACTGTTTTTTGCCAGCACTTTAAATACAGGTGAAATAAAATGATCGCTTAATTCAATTTCTTTTAAATTGTCTGTTTTAAATACTTTTTTCTCCGGCAGGTAAAAAATAAAATTATTGGCAGCCTGTTCTTCAAATATTTTTTTCAGTTTGGGGTGCAGGTATTCTGCTATCAGGCTTTTGTTTCTTCGGGCAATTCATCACCTTCTGTTTGAATAATGTTTTCCCAAATACCGCTGAAGGGTGAGTTACGGTCGAGGTATTTATTTATTTCGCTGGTTTGCAGTTTGCGTACCTGCTGCAATAATTGTTTATCGTCTTCGCTAAATACTTCTGTATTTACAAATTTTGCTAAGATCCAGTTTTTCTGCTTTGCCAGTGTACTTTTTATTTTCTTCATCTGCATCTCCCTGTATGGCATCAATAGTAAAATATGGATAAACTGTAGCATTGAAATTAAAAACAAGGCCTAATTTTTTTTCGGGCTGTTCATTCTATTACCTCTTCTTTTTCCGGCTCGGCAACGCTTGCAAAAGCTTCATACGATCGTGTAACTGTTGCGGCGGGTGCAGTAACACGTTTTATAGTAGTGTCTAGCACTTTTAAAAACGGTTTACCTTCTTTATAAGTAAATTCAAATTTTCCTTTAAGGTCATCTTCCAAACTGTAGCCATATATCTGCAGTAATTTATTTTTTTCTTTATCCCAGTTTCGGATGGTATCAAAATAATAAGGGCCGTATGCATGTCAGCAATTGTAAAAACAGCATTGTCTTATGTTCGCAAAGCGGATGCTTCTGCTTCACCGCATTTGCAGGAAGTATCAAAATTACGTTCGTCGTTTTTTTGTATTACTAACGGGTAAGTTTGGCCGTCGTATTCCAGTTCTGCTTCCACTCTTTCATCTGCAGCTTTTAATAATATTTGCTTTTGCTTTAAGCAACATTTTTCTGCCTGCTCATAAATACCCGGAGATGAAAACAGTTTTATCATCTTGAGTTCAATGTGCTTCATTTTAGCAACGGTGTGCCGCTGGTTGTAGTGCAATGCTGTATTATCCAGCATGTTTTTATCAATCATTTCCTGCAGGCGCAAAAGGGCTGCAGCTTCGTGGCGGCAAATATCTCCCAGGTTGTATGGGCAGCCACAACGCACCGAAATGCTTTTAGCATCGGCGTATTTTTGAATATATACTTTGTAAAATGTACTGTAGCTGTCATCTTTTACCCTAAACACCACACTGCCCATCAACTGGTCATGCTCTACCAGCTCTACAAAACCCATGGCACTGAATTTTTTTTCCACGGCGGATCACTTCATCGGAACCATTATTGTAAACGTGTTTAATAAGATGGGATAATGCCATTGACGATTTTGGATTGCCGATTTTGGATTTCAGATTTGATTTGCAGCCTGTTTTGTAAGCCGCCCCGTTCTGAAAAGGGCAATTTGCAAAATTAAAGGAAAATTGCTGAGGTTGCGGCTTAAAATTGAAAGTTTGTGGAGAAAATTAATGAGATCCCTAATTGATAATAATTTCAAATTAGCAGAGTCTTAAAGTCCTCCCTATCGGGAAGGATTTAGGTGGGGCTCGTTATTAATTTCCCTTCTTTATAAACCACCAATACATCTGCCGCATCGGGTGTTAAACAAAAATTTATATCTTCTATTAATCCAAAACGATCTACCAGGCGGTGATAATGGGTGAGGTTGGGTGCAAAACCAGCCAAATCATTTTTATTGTTTTGGTACAATAATTCTGCAGTTAAACGAACTGTCGCAGTGAATGGTAAAATGTTCTTTTACTTTGCTGATAACGGCACCTGCAAACAATGTGTCTTCAATATTATAGCGGTCTTTCCAGCCGGCACAACCCAGTACTACATTTTTATTTTGTGCAATTAAATATTTACACACCGATGAAAGATTGGGAAAGGAGCCGCAAATAATTGTATCGGCATTATTATCTAAAGCCATTTGCAAAAGCTTAGTGCCATTGGTGGTGGTAAGCACTAAAGTTTTTCCTTCAATAAATTCTTTTGAATATTCTAAGGGGGAATTACCATGTTGCAGGCCTTCTGCAATTTGCCCGTCTCTTTCACCTGCAGCAAGGGCATCAATTTTTTTACTTATTTCAATAGCCTTAAAAACTTCATCTACCGGAATTATACATTTGGCACCATTTTTTAAAACGGCTGCAATGGTTGATGTGGCCCTGAACACATCAATAATTACAACTACAGCATTTTTTAAATCGTATAAATGTAACAGTGCAGGGCTAAGGCAGGTGTATAGTGTGGGTTTGTTTGTTTGCATCGGGGTAAAATTAAAGCAATATTACTTTCCACTTTTCAGTTTCGGCATAATGTTTTATAACATCATTTCTTTTTATCAAAAACTTTTCTATATATTTTTTTAAATAAACAGCATTGAAAAATTTTCCGAGTGAACCATAGGGGCTTTCAAAATCTACAATATCAATCATTATAGTACCATTTTCTATTTGCTTAAAATGGTGCTGGTGTTTAAAGCTTTTAAAATCACCTTTTATCATTTCATCTGTAAAAGTATCGGGGCTTTGCATGTCGGTTATTTTGCTGGTGTGCTGCCTTGTTTTAAAAAGGTGTTTTGCCTGCCAGGTTACCGTTTCGTCTTTATTTATTAAACCTGATGTTACACCTGCAATGGCTTTTTCGTTAGTATGGGCTGTAGAAATTTTATGCAGTGTTATGCTGCGGCTTAAATTAAAAACCCTTTCTATTGGTGCTGCAATAAATGTAGTGATGTGGATTCTTGTCATAGCTGAGGAATGGATAATTGTTTAATGAATAATGGATAATGCTTTATACTGTGAGCAATATTTGTATTGAGGAAGTTGTAACAATTTGAAAAAATTATTCATTATCCATTATTTCATTATTAATTATACAAAAGGTACTTTCACCACTTTCGCCTTTAACAAAGTATTTCTTATGCTGATATAAATTTCACTGTCGATAGCTGCAAATTTAGTATCTACATAACCTAAACCCACTGCTTTACCCAGCGATGGCGATTGTGTGCCCGAAGTAACTGTACCAATTTTTATTCCTTCAAAATTTTTTATATCATAACCGTGGCGGGCAATGCCTTTTTCCAGCATTTCGAAACCAACTAATTTTTTTGTAACGCCTTTTGCTTTTTGCTTTTCAAAATAAGCGCTGTTGGTAAATGGTTTTGTAAATTTTGTTATCCATCCCAAACCGGCTTCTAATGGCGATGTGGTATCATTAATATCATTGCCATATAAACAAAAGCCCATTTCTAATCTTAAAGTATCTCTTGCACCAAGGCCTATGGGTTTTATGCCGGCAGCTTTTCCTGCTTCAAAAATAGCATCCCAAATTTTACCTGCGCTGTCTGCTGCATTTTCTCCTTCGGTAACTGTTGGAAAATAAATTTCTACCCCGCCTGCACCAGTATAACCGGTTGCACTGATTAAAACATTATCTACACCTGCAAAAGTTCCTTTTGTAAATGTGTAGTATTTTAAATTCATTATATCCATATCGGTAAGTGGCTGCAGAATTCTTGTGGCGTTGGGGCCCTGTATTGCAAGCAACCCGGTTTTATCAGAAATGTTATGCATCTCCACATTCTTATCATTAAAACTGCTTATCCAGTTCCAGTCTTTATCAATATTGCCGGCATTAACTACCAGCATATAACTTTTATTTTCTTCTAAGCAATACACCAGTAAATCGTCAACAATTCCGCCATCGTTATTAGGCAGGCAACTGTATTGTGCTTTACCTGCTGTTAATTTTGATGCGTCGTTGGTAGTAACTCGTTGTATAAGGTCTAATGCGTTTTCTCCTTTTAAAATAAATTCTCCCATGTGGCTTACATCAAACACTCCGGCATTTGTACGTACTGCTGCATGCTCATCATTAATACCTGTATAACTAATGGGCATATTGTAGCCTGCAAACTCAGCCATTTTTGCACCAAGGGCAATGTGTTTTTGTGTAAAGGGGGTTGTTTTCATTAACGCTTATTTTTGTGCTGCGAAGGTAAGAAGCATTGTGTTATTTTATTTGAAAGTTTTGGGCTTCTTTTAATACAGTACAAAGAAAAATAAGCTAAAATTAAATAGGGTAAAATTGTATTTTACTACAGCTTCATAAACTTTTTTGAGAAGGGGGTGTTACTCTCATCAACCAATAGTACAATATACAAGCCTGCTGGCAATGCGTTGAGTGAAAACTGAATATCGGCACCGGGTTTAATACTTTTTTTAGATTGCATTTTTTTTCCTGATGCATCAACAAGTTGTGCTTCTTTTGCTTTAACAGCTGTTTTAATCAGCAGGCTGTTTTCGTTAATTATTAAATTTATTTCGCTTAACGATGTATTGTTTTGAACTATGCTGCCCGAGTATTGCATACTGCCATCTTCATTAACCATTTTTAAACGGTAATATAATTTAGGGGCCGTGGTAAGTTTATCATCGGCAAAAAAATAATTGCTGCCATTGGTTATACCTGATGATTTTACAGTAGCAATAGCATTCCAGTCTGTACCATTGGTGCTTTTTTCTATGATAAAATTTCGCAGTCCCTGTTCTAAAGTTGTTTCCCAGTTTAAATCAATTCTGTTATTTCTTTTATTAAATGTTGATGTAAAAGAAGCAAGTTTTACAGGAAGTATTACTATACCCGATTGAAAAAGCGAATTTACATTTACAAGATCCAAACAATTGGCAAAGCTTGAATTTACCGGGAAAGTTGCAGGGTTGGTTAAAATGTGGCCCAATGCAGGGTTTACATCCTGACCAAATAAAGAATAGCCGTAAATAGTTTCATGCACACCAATTCCTAAATCGTTCAGGCTGATATATACACCCCGTATGTTTTGATTGCTTTGTGTTGATGGCCTTACCTGGCCCAATGCAACTAAAGGATCGGAAACAAAAATAGTATAATCGAAATTAGCTGTTAATAAACCTGCAGCAGTAAATTTTGCTGTGGGTACAGTTACCAAAGTTTTATACCCCGACGGATTACCAGTTATATCAAGCGATGTAATAGCTGCAATTTTAAAACTATCGCCAACACCACGGTCAAAAATAGCAAAGCCTGCTTTATTAGTTGAGGCAACAGCAACAAAACCTGCTGCTACAATATAATCTACCCTTTCTATATTATTATAATGAGGAGAGGCTGTAGTGTTGTTAAAAACATTATCGTAGCCGGTATTAATATTATTGGTTAAAAGCGCCGACTCCATTGAAGTAATTTTAGCTCCGTAGCAATTAAAAGTACCCGAAGTGGCGGCAGCTGCCGGAGAAGATGAAGTTCTGTTCCAGCTGGTGATAAAATTTCTGTTATCGTTTACTACACCATTTCCAACTCTTTTTACCTGTGCATAAGTATATGGTGGAGATACGGGAATGTAATTAGCAGGGCCAACATTAAATGAGGTAATATTCATTACATCATCGGTAATGTCTGAGGAATAGTTTACAGTGAAATTGGCCGTATTTGCCCAAACAGAAAATGAATATCCTGCCCCATTAATATTTGTTTCGGTAACAGTAGCTGCACTATTTGCTGAATAGGCTATGTGAGTTACAGGGCTTTGTGCTTTTACCTCGTTAAAAAAAATAAAAAAGTAAATACAGGGTACAAGGGCCTTTTTACAAAAAATATATATATTAAATGGCATTTTCATTTACAGGATAACGGCAATTCACACTAGGGCAACGGTATTTATAACGTATTTTTACAATGTTATATTGCATTAATGGCATAAAAAATTCCACCCTAAAAAGGATGGAATTGTGTTTGTTTCAACTTCAACTCAACTATCGAAACTATTTAAATTAATTTTCGGCTAACAGTTCTTTTACGCCTTCGCACATCTCTTTTATTTTTTCGTAAGATGCTTCTGAATTTTGTTCTTTATCAAATTTTATTTTTAAAATGCCTTGTTTAGATTTTATGTAAAACTTTGTGTCATCATCCAGCGTTACTGTAGCATCAATATAATTATTATTTCTTCTTTTAAAATTTATGTTTGATGCTGTGTATTCTTTTATAAAATTTTGTACTGCTCTTGTTTTTCTTTCTTCAAAATGTGCCGATAATTTATATTCTTCTTCATCTTCCTGTATTGAAATGGATAAATCGTTATCGTGATAATTAAAACAGGATGAAAAAATATTTGCTAAAAAAACACAGGCTGCAACAAGAACAAAAGCTTTTTTCATGTTGATGTTATTTTGGTTTTGATTGATTAAGATAGCTGAAAAACAGTTTTAATTAATGTTGGGCAAAATATTTATTCCCGGCATTACAATATTATCTGTGTATTCAATTTCGGTGCTTTTAAAACTTGCATTAGCATTTTCAATTTTGTTTTTTTCTTTTTCCAGTAAGTTATCTATCGAATCTTTTTGTATCTGGTGCCTTCTTTCTATAGAATCAATTTTTTGCTGCCTCCTGTTTTCTATTGAATCTTCCCTGCGTTGCAGCGAATCTTCAATTGCATTATACCTGTAACTGCGCCTGTTGTTATTTGAATTTTGTTTTCTGTCATTTTTATCATTCCACCCATCTGCTTTTCTTCCCATTAATGTGTACAATCCGTCTTCTTTCATTATATAATCCACATCCGATTGCCACCTGATATTTTGTTCTCCATCATAATAATCATTATCCCAGTTATCATCCCATCTGTTTGATCCAAAATGTACAGGGTATCCAATACCTTTATTTACACGTATCTGCTTTCCAACTGGTACATACACTGTAATGATGACCATTTGATTACGAAACTTATCCGTTTTATTAATGGCTATTCCTTTTTCTAACAGCAGGACAGAATCTTTTTGTACAGCATCAAATTTGACAAGACTTGCAAGGTTGTTAGCATCTGTTCTGGTATTACCCCGTGCAGTTTTTTTCATCGTTACCTGAAAGCTGTCGTTAGGAGATTTTGCAATTTCTACATATACATTTCTTACATAAGCAGTATCCTCATCTATTAAATTTTCAAATGGTTCAAAACGTATCCAGTTGCGTCCGTAATACTTTTTTGTAAATGGTAATGATGATGTGATTACCATTTTGTTTACCTGAGGATTTGTTAACTGAACAGGTTGCTCATCAAGACGGCTGCTGCTTTTAAAGTCACGGGTTACAGTAGCAAAAAGCATAATTATACAAACCCAGCCCAGCGTCCACAAGCTGCCAAAAGTTAGACGTAATATTTTACTGCTTGTTTTTACCCTGGCAATTTTTCTTATAAGCCAGGTTATAATTGCAATTATAGGTACTGCAATAAATAATACCAATGTACCCCAGGCATAAAAGTTTTGCCATGTACCTTTTAGTATATAATCTTTAAGCGGAAAAACTCCAATCGAAAAAACTCCCAGTGCAAACAGTCCCATTACTAACCCAAAGCATACACAGCCAATAATAAAGTAAGCCAATATTTTAGCAATCATTGCTATTACATTACCCAATCCGCCTCTGTTTCTACGTGTAAAGCTTTGCACATCGCCAGCCATTGCTTTTGCTTTTTCATTTATTATACCAGAAGCTTCTGCGCCAAATTTTTCTGCTTTTTTTCCTACTCCTTTCATTTCTTCCATCACCGAATTCTTTATAGAATTCATATCAACTTTCTCTCCTTTCATTGCCAGCTTTTCTGAAGTTGTCAACGCTTCGGGTATTACAATCCATAAAATAATATACACTATTAAAGAAGTAGGGCTGAACGTAAAACGTATCACATCACCAAAATCCCAAAAGCCGCCCCAATGCCCCCAACGGGAAAGAAAAGAAAGAAATGGTAATAAAAATAAAGCTCTTGGTATCCATGGGTTGATGCCGAAATAATTTCCAATACCACTGCATACACCGGCAATCATTTTTTCATCACCGTCTCTAAACAGTTTTCTTTTGGCACCGCCAATTTGTGCGGTGGAAGTACTGGGCACTGCAATCCACATAATAATGTAGGTTAAAAAACCAACGCCTGAAAATAACAGCACCACAAAAATTATACGTGCAATTATCACATCAATATTAAAATAGTTGGCAAGGCCGCTGCATACACCACCCAGCACTTTATCATTTTCGTTTCTGTATAATCTTTTGTGGCCGGTTGCTGCAGTGCTGCCGGTTGTTGATGATTGCTGCTGGCTGTTTGATGAAGTATTTGAAGTTGTTTGCGTATTGTCATCATCCATGGGTTCAAAATCTTCGGGACGGCCAATACTGTTAATGATGGCGTTTACATCATCATCGGTAATACAGGTGGCACCTTTGGTAATTCTTTCCTGAAAAAGTTCCCCAATACGGCTTTCAATATCATTAATAATTTCATCTTTACCTTCTTCGTTTGCAAAATGCCGGTTAAGGCTTTCAGTATAATTTTTTAGTATTTCAAAAGCGGTGGTTTCTATTGGTACCACACGGCCCTGGAAATTAATATTGATTACTTGTTTCATGGCTAAATAATTTTTGTTTCGTTAGTTGATGGGGCTTAAAAAACAAATCATGGCTATACTTTTTGTTATTTAAGGGTTGTTGAAGTTGTTGTTGTTAATGTTGTTGGCATCTACATCGGTTACGGCTTTTACTGCGTTGGCAAGCTCATTCCATGTTGCTTCCAGTTCCCGGTAAAAAGCTGCACCTTTTTCGGTTAGCGAAAAATATTTACGTGGCGGGCCACTGTTACTTTCCACCCAGCGGTAGGTTAAAAATTCTGCGTTTTTAAGCCTGGTAAGCAGGGGATAAAGCGTTCCTTCCAACAGGTTAAAGTTGGCCGACTTCATGGTGTCGATTATGTCCGAAGGATAAGCTTCTCCCTGCTTAATTACCGAAAGGATACAAAATTCCAGTACCCCTTTCCGCATCTGGCTTGCTGTGTTATCAATGTTCATGGCTTTGCTATTTTAAAAATTCATGGCTATACTTTCGTGATAAATAAATCCGGTTTTTCTCTATCACATAACAAAGATAATAGGAATTTTAATACTATGCAATACATAATACCATATTTTTTATAGTAGTGGGTGGTAGCCATTAGTCTGCTTTGCACACAAATCAATACAGTAAAGGGTTTTAACAGATTTGATGTTTTAAAAAATAATTATTGGAATTTATGAATGGCAAATTTTGATGGGTGAATGGCAGGAAACGGGAAGGTTTTTAGCCTTTTCTTTATATTTTTAAACTGATTAGTTTAAGTAGATTTATGTTGAAACTGAATATTATGAAAAAAATACTCCTGATCCTGTTATCATTATCTGTTTTTGGCTATTGCCCGGCCCAAAAAACAGATAAAAAATTAAACAGCCAAATAGCTTTGTTATTAAAGGATTTTAAAGGTAATGTAGGTGTATATGTAAAGAATTTAAAAACAAATAAAATTGTTGCTATAAATGCAGATACCCTTTTTCCAACAGCCAGCATTGTAAAAATCCCTATCCTTATTGGCATTATGGATAAGATAGAAAACAAAACATTTGATTATCACCAGAAACTGATGTACAGAGATTCGCTGGCTTACAGCGATTTTGATGTTACCGCTAATTTAAAAGACACCGCAAAAATTGAAATGGCAAAAGTTATTATGCTGATGCTTACTACCAGCGATAACACTGCAAGTTTATGGTTACAGAAACTTGCCGGCGGCGGCGCAAGAATAAATGAAATTTTAGATTCGGCAGGTTTAAAGGCTACAAGGGTTAACAGCAGAACTTCAGGAAGAGAAAATAACAGAACACAATACGGCTGGGGCCAAACCACACCGTATGAAATGGCTGCATTGATGGAAAAAATTTATAAGGGGCAAATAATAAATGACAGTGCATCAAAAAAAATGATCCGTTTATTAGGCAGAAATTATTGGGATGAACAAGCTATATCAAAAATACCATCCAATGTTTTTGTTGCCAGTAAAAATGGCTGTGTAGATGCAAGCCGCAGCGAAGTGTTACTGGTAATGGCAAAGCAACCTTATATCCTCAGCATCTTTACAAAAAATAATAAAGACCAGCGCTGGACACACGAAAACGAAGCCTGGGTGCTGGCAAAAAATTTATCTGCTTTATTGTGGCGGCATTTTAATAAATAAGGAATTGTTAAAGTGTTAATAGTGTGCCTTATGTTTTTATCAGTGGCATTTGCTTTGTAATTAATAAGCAAAAGGAGGAAACAAATTATGAAACAACTTTTACTTATTACTGCTACTGTTTTTTTATTTGCATCCTGCAAAACCACTAAAGATTATTTAAGCCGTGGCGATGAGGACAAAACTTTATTTGATGTAGTTAAAACATTAAACAAGCGCAGCAACGACGATTCGGCAACCAGGGCTTTGCCCATTGTTTACGAAAGGGTGCAGCAAAAACATCTTAAAAAAATAAGCACTTATAAAACTTATAAAGAAATTACCCGGTGGGATAAAATTATTGATGAGTACGGCACACTGCAACAAATGTATGATGCCATCAGTAATTCCGGTGCTGCAGGCAGTTTGATAACACCCACTAATTATCAAAACGATATTTATGATGCTAAGCAACAGGCAGCTGAAGATTATTATCAATCAGGTACAGCATTATTGCAAAGCGACAGAAGAGATGATGCAAAAAAAGCCTACAGTTATTTTAAGAAAACAGATAAATATGTTTCTGGCTACAAAGATGCTAAAGCAAAAATGGACGAGGCGTATCAAAATGCAATAATTAATGTGATAATAAACCCTGTGCAGGATAACTCTTTTTTCTTTAACACCGGCTGGGGTAATTATGGTTACAATTACAGCAACGAATATTTTCAACAGGCATTAGTAAGAGAGTTGGGGGGTAAAAACAGCAGCCGCTATCCTGCAAATTTTTATACCGAGTGGGAGGCAAGGCGTGATAATGTGCAGCCA
This sequence comes from uncultured Chitinophagaceae bacterium, assembly GCA_963741535.1. GTDB lineage: Bacteria > Bacteroidota > Bacteroidia > Chitinophagales > Chitinophagaceae > Ferruginibacter. The sequence goes on along the minus strand of CAVUIP010000009.1, from coordinate 329,804 downwards.
GATTGGGTGGTTGATTTAACCCTGCGTAATATGGATATACCCAGGCCAAATACCTACAATTATACCCGTAATGTAAATAAACAAATTGAAGCAGGCCGTGATACCAGTGGAAAAATAATTTATCAAACCGTATATGCTACTGTAAATATTGTTAAGCAGTCTTTTACAGCCCGTGGCCAAATGGATGTAAACATAACAGATGCCATTAGCCGCAGAAACATAAGCTACAATACTTACAGCGATGATTACCGTTGGGAGCAGGAGTATGCAACCTATACCGGCGACAGGCGGGCCCTTGACAGTAACGATTGGGCATTAATAAACAACCGTAATTATAACGAACCCCGTAAAGAAGATGTGCTGAATGAATTGTACAGAAAAATTTATCCGCAGGTAAAAAACAGAATTAGTTATGCGGTGGATTGGTAAAGAATTTTTATTTAAAATTTCGCTGATAAAAAAATCCTTGCTTTGCTGCAGGGATTTTTTATATCTAAATTGATATCAGTTGTTTATTAATGCCACCTCCACCGGATTTGTTTTATTACTTATATCATATAAAACCAATCCTGTGCTTATATAGCAAATCAACAAATTGTTATAAGGTATTACATCTTCAAAAGTGTAAGTGGTTAATTTTTTACGCAGTACCGGTGTTGCCGGTGCCGAAACATTAAAAATACTCAAGCCATTATTTTTTTGGCAAACGTATAAAATAGAATCTGCCAAACCCAGGCCACGGGGCGTAGGCATTAAATGTTTTTTAATTAACAACGGACTGGTAATATTGGATACATTATAAACGTACAAACCTTCTTCTACCGCACCGCAGGGCTGGCCACCTAATAAAGTTACAAATGCAGTGCTGTCGTTAGCAACAACAGGGTCGCAACTTCTTACATGCCTGGCCTGGCTTAGTAATACTGGTTGTGCCGGATTTGTAATAGAATAAATATACATGCCGTCAATTGAGCCTATAAATAATTTGTCTTTATAAGGAAAAATGGTTTCTACACCAAAGTTCATGTTAATGCTGCCTTTTTGAGTTGCACCCTGCGGATTGGTAATATCAAATACTTTTAAAGTGGTAGCATCGGCCAGGTAAAGATAATTGCCCACTATAGTAAATCTTGCTAAAGATCCACCTTTGCCTGTAGCTGTTGCCGCAGCAGCATTGGCACTGTCTGCCGCTTTTTCGCAAGCGGAAAAAAATACTGTAACAAAAAATAAAAAAAATATTATTCTCATAAATTAATGTATTAAAATCTTCTTTGGCAATATTGCTGCACGCTGTCTTTTACCCAGCTTACAATCATCGAATCGTTAAAGTATCTCGGGCATTCATAAAAACCTGTATCTGGCGGAGCCTGCCATGTATAAGGCCGCTGTGCATCCATAGTGTTAAACACTCCTTTAAATCTTTTTATTTCTACCGGTACACTGATGTTAGCAATATCAATAACCACCATATCATTATAATTATTGGCGTACAAATAATTTCCTTTAATAGATATATCTGTATTGCCGCCTAACTCAATAAATGCTACACGTTTTGCATTTGAAGGCGATGTGTTATCTATAAGATGTATGCCCTTACCAATATCGTTTTGAAAGATAGTATTACCCAACACATAAATTTTACCTGCCGCAATCATAGGCCTGGGTGCATTGTAAAATTTTACTTTTTTAACACTGGTATCAGCAGCGTACTGCGGTTTCCAGCCTGATACTTTTTTAGAAAAATCTCTGTTGTCGATAGAAGGCTTGTAGGTGCGCCAGTTGCAGGAGATAAATAAAATTACAGCCAAACTGTATAATAGCATCTTCATAATAAGCAGTTTTGCAGATATGACACTATATAAGTTTAAAATGATGCCTGAATAAAAACTTTAGTAATAAAGAGGGTTATTTAAAAATAACATACACCACCCAACTCATAAAATACGCCAGCCCCGTCATATACACCAATTGTATCGCAGGCCATTTCCAGCTACGGGTTTCTCTTTCTACAAAAAAAGGGGGGTATTTAATAAGAAAGCTATAAATAAATTTTACTTGTATTACAGTAGAAATGCTTTTGCCCATTTCATTGCAGGCCCTTGATGTATATATTCAGTTAATACCAGGGCAACGCCAGCCCAGCCTTCTAATAAACCTACCGGGTTTTCTTTGTATGCATTGTTGGCAATATCTTCATCGATAAATAACAAGGTTTGATTAATCCAAAACTCATACGCTTCATAATATTTATGTTGCCCGCTTTCATTGTATAAACATTTGTAAAACTGTGCTAACCCGGCACCACCGTGACAAAAATGAGCATCTTTGCACAAAGTAGCTTCTACTGATTTTCTTTCAATTAATTTAAATCCAATTTCATCAGCTTTGTCTGTATAATAACTGTTTCCGGTTAATTTACCTGCCCGGTACAATAATAATACATGGTTTATATCTCCATAGCACCATGCCAACCTGCTGATCCGCATTAATTCATTACTTTCATTATTTAACGTACAGGGAAAAAAAGAATATTCCTGCACCTCATCATTATCTGCACTAAACTGATGAGCCAAAATAAATTGAATTCCCAATTTTATAATTTTTTCTGCCTGCTCTTTGCTGTTTAAAAAAGGCCATGCTTTTATTAAAATCAGTAATATACCCGAAAGGCCGTGTGCCAGGCCAAAATCAACCGTGTTGTTTTCTTTTAAACGTTCCAAACTGTAATTCTTAAACCAAATACCATCTTTATGGGCAATTGCTTTTAAGCATATTTCGTTGGTTAAAGTGTTAAGGTATTCTTTTATAACACTTGAATTTTCGGCACGGGTTGTAAAGTAATGAACTATACCAATTGCACCATGCAAATAATCAATATCATCGGCGGCCAGTAAATCTTTTGCTGAGCTATATAAATATTTTTCCAGATCTTCAAATTCGTTTTCAATATCAAAATCTATATATGCATTTTGCTGTAAATAATTTACAGTGTAAGCAAAACCGGCTGCACCATTTCCAAATAAAGGCCCATTTATCCCAGCGGCGTCTGTATTAATATCTTCAAATACTTTAGCCAATAAATTTTCTGCGTCTGTTAAAAGCTGGTTGTTTTGCAAAACTTTACCGGCGTGATAATAGTAATACAATAAACCTAAACTGCCTCCCAAAAAACCGTGATGTACGCTGGTATTATTAGCCAAAATTTTATTTATTAATAAAATTTTATCATGTGCTAATTTTTTGCTTGTGCGTTTTTCTATGTAAGTACTGTCAATCATAATTTATACATTAAAGGTCAAATTATGTGCAACACTGTGCAATTATACTTTACAAACCATGTTTTATGTAATGTAAAAGCAGGGATTGATAATTCAAAAAATGAAGGTCTATTTATCTGCAAGCCTTGTCCGCATAATTTCTAAAAAAACTTCTTTATAGGTACTGCCAATAAGTATATCGGCCTTATCATTGTTTTTTAGTTTTATAGAGTTACCGGATATGGAAGCAATTTTGGAAATATTAACTATATAAGATTTTTGTACCCGTATAAACTGCTGGCCTGGCAGCAGCTCTTCTAATGAACTAATTTTGGTGTGGGCTATTATTTTTTTGGTGCCGCATACTACACACACATAATTACCAGTTGCTTCTACATAATCAATATCATGCAGTTCTACCTTGGTATAAGACCCTTTAGTATCACCACGAAGTAAAATATAAGTTTCGTGTGCATTTTTATCCTGTATTTTAATTGAACCGGTTGCTGGCTCAATAATATTTTGTGCTTTTTGCACTGCCTTTAAAAAACGGGGAAAAGAAATGGGCTTTAGTAAATAATCTATAATGTCCATTTCAAAACCTTCCAGTGCATATTTTTCATGTGCTGTTGTAAATATTATTTTACATTTTCCACTGCTTGCTTTTACAAAATCGGTTCCCAAAAGATAGGGCATGTGGATATCTAAAAAAACTACATCAACACCGCCTGCATTTACTATTGACAAACCTTCAACCGGATTGATGGTGGTACCCACCAGTTTCAAATAAGAAACCTCCTTTACATAATCTTCAATAATATCTATTGCTGGTTGTTCGTCATCAATAATTAAACACTTTATCATCAAATTTAGTTTAGAAGTTTATTGGTTTTGGTTGCTGCATTTTTTTATAATCTTAAATATCTGTATATGGCATACAAAGTTTTACGGTATAGTAATTTTCAGATTCTTCTTTTTCCAGGGTAAAATTATCACCCCAAATTAAGGATAACCGCTCCCTTACATTTTTAAGGCCCAGCCCGGTAGAAATTAGTTCGGTAGAATATGCCTTTTTATTAGATGTGGTAAAAAATACTTTCTTTTCTTTATCGTTGATAGAACAATCAATTTTGGCCGGGTGCTGGTTATTGTTTAAATCGCCATACTTAATTAAATTTTCTACCAGGGTTAATAGTATCATAGGTGCAATTTGCTTATGCTCATAGTTGCCTTCTTTACTAAATGCTATTTGCAATTTTTTTTCAAAACGCAACTGGTGTATTTGTATAACATTTTCCACCTGGTTTATTTCATCGGTCAACAATGCCATACCACCTGTAGCAGAATTGTCGGCAACAGAGTAGCGCATAATATTTGATAACAATAAAATTGCGTCGGCAGCATTGGGGTTTGTTTTACGTGTATCAGAATACAAAAAGTTTAAGCAGTTTTGTAAAAAGTGTGGGTTTATTTGGGCACGGAGGAAATTGAGGTCGGACTGCCGAAGCTTGATTTCGAGAGCTGCCTTATCATCCTGAAGCAGCAATATTTTATTTTCACTTTCGATGTTTTTCTTTTCGGTAAGAAGAATGTTTTTTTCAGTTAGTAAAGACTTGCGTTGGTTTAGCAAGGACCGTTCAAAGTAAAAATAGCCTAAGGCTAAGATTGAGAAATGAATATGAAAACTAATTAGCTCTGACAAGTAGTCCCTTGTAAATATTTTATTTATTTGAGCAGGTTCTTTCAAGTATTGGTAAAGTGCAAGTAAGCTAAAAGTACCCAATACACTAATTATAAAAACCAGCACTGAAAGATAAGGGCTCCTTTTTTCCTTTATAAAAACAAAAAAAAGACACACATAAAAAGTGTAAAAAACCCATATTTCTATTAGTAATACAATTATTACAAACTTAAGTTTTGCCTGATTTCCTATAATTAAATCATTAAAAAAAACCGAGGCTGCATATACGAATATCCCCAGAATGTGATTTTTCAATTTAGTAGCCATAGTATTTTTTAATATCAAATAACCAGTCTTTACTTGATGGGCTTATTCGAAAATCTGGGCTAATGCCAGTTTTATCAAATGCTGGCTGGTTTTTTATAAGTTCCCTCTTTACTGTAGCCACCCATAGAACATATTTAGAAACAGGCAAATTGTAGCTTAGCATATCTAAATAATCAACAGCGCCACCCGTTTCTTCTCCAAAGGTTTTTACTAATTTTTGCTGCATTAAATATAAAACAACTAGTTCAGCTGCGCTACGAGATGCGTAATTCATTAAAACCGAAACATGTTTAATTTTTGACTCTATTTTTTTGAAACGAAGTGTATCTGGTTTGATGTAAATTGATTTGTTTTCGCTTTTTTTATATTCAGCTATTAAAGAGTCTAGGCTTCTTACTTTGTTAGTATCGTTTCGTTTATTATAGAACTCTCTATCGCCAAAAGCATCATCAATTAAATCTTTACTAACACGTTGATAACCGCCAACTGTTATTACAGGGGTATCACAAAAAAAACCAAGCAATGGTATTATACTATTAATCGTACCTCCCAGGTTATGCCTCAAATCAATTACTAAATGCCTGCAATTTACCAAAAGGTTCGAGTTAGTTTTTATCAAACTGTCATAAATTCTTCTTATTCCTCTAGTTGAAAAATCAGGCATTTTAACCAATACAGTATTACTATCTGTTGAAAATATAGCCGGGGTATCATCAAACTCTGTTTTTGCTTTTAGTAAGCCTTCATAATATCCCTTTACCTTATGCCACTTTGAGTATGGTTTAATATATAATATACTGTCGGATTTAAAATATGCGCTTGAGAGTGTTCTGTATTCAAAGACCGGATCAATGTAATCGACTTTAAAATAATTTTTATTTCCTTTATAAAAATCAATTATTTTATAGCCCCTTGGTATTTTTTTTTTGACTCAAAAAGATATGCAGAATAGGAATCTCTGCGATTAAATTTTATGTAAATAATAAGATTATTTACATCATTAATCCAAAAACCTTCGTATTTATTAACAGGTTGATTTAATGAATAACGTTTGATTGTCTCAAAATTACTCCTTGTTTTATTTGTATCAATTTTTCTTGTCGGCCGGGCCTCAAACAATGCAAGATGCTGATCGCTAAAATAGTCAGTCAGTTTTGAATATTTAATAAAAGTATCTTGTATTTTCTGAGTGCTTATTTCTTTGAATATTTTATCTATAGCTTTAGAATGCCTAATACTATCATACCCTGCATATACATTTACTATTTTATCATTTATAAATGATAAGTCTTCGTTACTTTTTGCCTTCATTTTTTGAGCCTTACCAAAAAATGAAAAGGCATATAAAAACAAGACGGATATGCATATTTGCTTCATTCAAATTTACCTTTATCTTACTGCTAAATTAAAACATACAATTCATTAATATTGGACGAATACTTTTGTATAGTTATCTTTTAAAATACTATAACTGCGAAGACAACATTGAATATTTTAATAATTAGGTTAGTCTAATTTTCTATACTAAAAAATAATTTGAGTACAAAAATAGCATATGTCAAAATTTTAACACCGAATCGAAAAAAAGGAATTCGTCTTGAAATAGCTGTTAAATGATTTTTTAAAAGGCAGCATAAAAATATGATATTGAGATTTGAGATATACTTATGTCACTATCATAAAAAATCTCTTCGTTGAATAGCCCCTGCCATTTTTAGATTGCTATTGCTGTTGTGTCACAGCCCCCAATCATCACACTTGTTGTAGTTGTGGGTCTGTTTGTGCATTGCGTTTCAGCTATTTCTCCGGAAGTTGTAACCGCCACTAAGTTACCGCCAATTAACATCCTTTGTTTTCCTTCAGAAATTGAAAGGTTAGCAATGGCTGTTTTCTTTAATTCTAATTTTTTTTGATTTGCTGCTTTTAAAGATACTTGTTTCATGTTAATTTTTTAAGTTGTTTAAGATTTATCTAATTTATAAATTTGTTTTATTATCAGGTAATTTATTACGCTAACCATTGTTTTACTCCTGCAAAACAGGTTTTGGCTTATGTGTTTTTATAAGCCCACAAAAGCTGCAGCAAGGCTTTTACGTTCAGTAACTATATATGCGCTAATACTATCTGGCAATATATAAGGTAGTTCATTTTTATTGGTATTTTTTGCTGTAAAAGTAAGGAGGGCATCGGCTGTTATAACTTGGGTAGTAGGGTCTTTATAAGGTAGTGAAATAATTTCGCAGTTTGAGGTACCAAACTCTTCTTTCGTATAACCTGGCAAGTTGATTTTAACCTTTTGGTCCAGTGTTATTTTAGCAGCATCGTTTACGGAAAGAGTAATTTTTATTTTAAATTTATTTTGTCCTTCAATCATTACAAATAATAAAGTATTGGCTTCAATCTCTTCACCCTGCCTGATTTTTCTTTGAACAATTATTTTACCGGTTAAAGGTGCAAATACTGTATCTGCATTATTATTTTTACTTGCTATCATAATTTTATCCCCTTGTTGCAATAGTGTATCGCTATTTGTAAAAAGTTGCTCAATTGTAGTATTAAACTGGGGCGATATTATTTTTACTGAGTTGGTACTTTGTATGTAAGCTGTACAGTTTATTCCTTCATCATATTGTACAAAAAAACCAATAATGCATAAAATAAGCAACAAAAAAAGCATAGTTATGCTGCCATACTTTACTATGCCTGATGGTGGTTTGGTTAAAATTTCATCCATATCGCCATATATAGTACTGTTGTTATCTGGTGTTGTATTGTTAATTTGATGGGGCATAAAATTAATTTTTAGTAATTAAGGATACCTGCTAACAAAAAATAGTTTGTGTTTATCAATTTATAATTGAAGCTTGCAAAGTTTTTTATACCCCTAATTCCAATTGATTACTTACCAGGTTGTAATAAAAACCCTTTTCTGTTATTAATTGGCGGTGGTGGCCAGTTTCGGATATTTTACCATTGTGCAGCACTATAATATTATCAGCATTTTTTACGGTACTTAACCTGTGGGCTATTATAACCACGGTTTTATTTTTAAAAACGGAATTTAAATTTTCTGTTATTGCTTTTTCGTTTTTTGCATCCAGGGCACTTGTTGCTTCATCAAAAAAAAGCACATCGGGATTTTTATATACAGCCCTTGCAATTAAAATCCGTTGTTTTTGCCCCGTGCTAATGCCAGTGCCGTTGGCACCTATTTTTGTTTTATAACCAAGTGGCAGGCTTTTAATAAATTCGTGGATATTGGCAACCCTTGTTGCATTTTCTAATTTTTCAAAATCAATGCTTTCATCACCCACTGCTATATTGCTTTCAACTGTATCGTTAAATATGTAACCCTCCTGCATTACTACGCCACATTTATCCCGCCATTTACTATTTGATAAATGTTTAAAAGAAATATTGTCAATTTTAATATCCCCATCTGTGGGTTCATAAAATTTCATAAGCAGTTTAAGCAGTGTAGTTTTTCCGCTGCCGCTGCTGCCAACAATTGCAGTAACTTTATTTGCTGGTATAGTTAGATTTATATTTTCCAGTACATACGGGCTTACCGGGTTATTATCGTACTTAAAAGAAAGATTTTCAATACTAATATCACCAGTTTTAATATCAGTAATTTTTTTATCGTAGATATTTTCTTCATCTTTTTTATTGTGTATTTCGTTAATTCGGTTTAAGCTTAATTTGGTATCCTGGTAGGATTGCAAAAAATCGACCAGTTGAAGAATAGGGGAGTTGAGCTGACCAATGATGTAAGAAATGGAAAGCATTACACCTAACGATATGCTGCCCTGCACCACTAATTGTGCGGCAATTACAGAAATAAAAATATTTTTTAGTTCGTTAATAATTATTGCCCCACCCGATTGCCATTGTTTTAATGACAGCGATTTGATATTGATCCTGAATAATTTTATTTGTAATAATTCCCACTGCCAGCGTTTTTTTTGTTCGGCATTATGCAGTTTTATTTCCTGCATGCCCATTATCATTTCATAATTTTTTTCCTGGTTGGCACTTAGCTGATTAAATAATTTATAATCCAATGCGGCACGTTTTTTCATAAAACCCATAATCCATATTATGTATAAAATGCTGCCGAGTGTAAAAATGGCAAATATGATGGGATTATAAACTGCTAATACAATACCAAATATTATAAGGGAGAGTAACGAAAAAATAGTGTTTAATGCCCCTGATGTAAAAAAGTTTTCTACTCTTTTATGATCATTTATCCGTTGCATGGTGTCTCCTACCATTTTTGCATCAAAATAACCTAAAGGCAAACGCATAAGTTTAATAAAAAAGTCGGATAATAAATGAATGTTTATCCTTGTACTTATATGTAACAGGATATAACTTCGCAAAATTTCTATAGCGGTTTTGCCTAAAAAAACCATTAGCTGTGCCAGTAACACCATATAAATAAAGCGCATGTCGCTATTGCGGATACCAATATCTACAATACTCTTAGTAAGAAATGGGAAAAAAACCTGCAAGATGCTTGCTGCCACCAAGCCTGCTATTACCTGCACAAGTTCTTTTCGGTATTTAGTGATATAAGTAAATATATTTTTAAAGTTTTTTTCTTTAGGCGCTTCAACACTATCTATTTCTTTATTAAAATCGGCAGTGGGCTCTAATGATAAAATTATTCCCTGTCCGTTATCTGCGGCCCAGTATCTAAGAAACTCTGCTTTGGTATAGGTTAATAAACCATGTGCCGGGTCGGATACATAAATTTTATCTTTTTTAATTTTGTAAATAACTAAAAAGTGCGCCTGGTTCCAAAATGCGATACAAGGAAAAGGGGCAGCTTCCAGTAAATCATCAAAAGACAGTTTGGCCGCCATGGTCCTAAAATTCAATTTTTCTGCAGCCTTACTTAATGATAACATACTGGTGCCCGAGCGGCTGGTATGCGTAAGCGACCGAAAATAATCCAGAGAAAAAGATTTGCCGTAATACCTGCAAATTATTCGCAAACAGGTAGGGCCGCAGTCCATTTCGTCGTATTGCTTATAATGTGGAAATTTAAACATACCTAATTGTTGGAAAGCTGATTCATGTGATTTAGAATGTATTAATTATTAAACAGGCACTGCATTTTTATTTGCAGCCTCTTTATATGGTTCCGGTATTAATATTTCTCTTTTTTTCTTTCTTGCAATAGCAGAGCGGTAATAATTATAGAGTATATCATATATCACCAGTTCGTGTTGCCGGGGGCTGCTTGTAACAATCCTGTTTACAAGCATATGAATATAGCTGGGCATTAATTCATTTATTGAAGGGGTAAGTTTTTGCCCTGCTTCCATTTCTTTTAATTGATATGCTATTTGTTGTATTGCTAACGATTTTTCATTTAAAATTTCAATTAAAGGAAACAGCCCACTTGTTTCTTTAATATCATAATCCATTATTTCTTCTATAGCATTTTTTTGTTTCCGGTATGTATTACTTAGCTGCTCCTTTAAAAATTTATCTGCTTTAAATTCGGTATGAAAAGAATTTTTTATTATCTCTATCATTGTAAATTTTTGGTCTGTGGTATATTCAAAAGCATTAAGCCATTCGTCAATTGCCCTTATAGCCCATTGCCAGCGTAAATTTTCCCGGCTATCGCCTTCGGTAAGTTCTAAAAATTTTAATACTGCAATACTGTCGTAATAAAATAAGTTTTCGGCTTGTTCAATAGTTTGGTAACCGTACCTGTTTAGCTCACGCTTATAAATATCATTTTGAATATTCCAAATTAAGCGTTGCATTAAAAAAGGCTGAATATATTCCTTTACTAATTTTAGTACCTGGCTAAGTTTTTCAATATCTGCAACATGAAACCGAAGGCGGAGGTGGAAATTGGGATCGTTATAACGAATAAAGAAAAAAGAATCAATCATTTTTTCTTTCAGTAATTGTTGTACAAGCGGATAAATTGCCGATTGCAAAATTGTATCGGCTGTTTTATGGCCACAATACATTTTATAATATATCCATTGTGTACCAATTGCAAAATCCTGCCGGATATAGGTTTGCATAGTATTTAATTCGGGTAACACGGGTATGGTATATGCTGGGGTATTTCGTAACAAAACGGCAATAAATTGGTTGGTACAGGCATTACCATTACTATTTTTTACTGGTGCGTTTTCATTACCTTCCAAAAATTCTTTAAAAATAAATTGATGCCGGTTTTTAACAGCATCTAACCAAACTTCCACCATTAATTTATCTTGCATATTAATCAGCAATTCATTATCACTATCAGCAAGTACTACTAAATCGGGCAACTTCCAATGCTGTTTAAATATTGCTATTGCTTCCATTAAAGCTGTGCCTTCTTTTCCAATAAGCGATATAATATCTTTCTTTGTAAAATTCCATTGAGCTGCATTTATAATTACATTTTTATAAGTAGCCCTGGGTAAAAATTTAAACTGGGTTTCCAGCCCTCCCCAATTAAAATGAATACCAGTTTGTTTGCCCTGCATTTGCAACTCGGCCAAAAACTGATAAATAGGCAATGCTCCATTACTGTAATTGTGGGCTGAACTTAACCTTGGTATAACAATCTTATTCAATTTTTTTGAGCGTAATAAAACGGCATTATTTTTTACACTGATGCATAAATCTTGCAGGGTAATTTGATTTTGGGTGCTAACAGAAGATTTAGATAAGAAGGGGATTTCGTATTGCCGAAAAGCCGGGTGCAATAATATATTACCTATCCTGCTTTCGGGTAAATGCACTATTTCGGCAAAAATAACTGATGGGTTTTTTTCTTCTTCCTCCTTTACAACATCATTAATAATTTGATGAATTGCTTTATTGCCATGCGCAAACCTGCCCAGCAAATTAACCGCACTGGATGCCCCGCTACTTTCTAAAAGAATTTTATCATCTCCTAATAACCTGAACATTACCGAAATTGAAGGGGGCAATAAATTCCAGTCGTTCTTAAAATCTTCCAGTTCTGTGGCATCTAATTCTATTGAATAATTGTTAGCGTTAGCTGCTTTTAATAATTTACTTAACAAAACCCTGTCTCTCATTCCCCAGGGCAACTGAGCGTCTAACCCGGCTGCATCCCCTATTGCCATTTCATTTAACAAAGGGGTTATGTTTCCACCATCTTGATTAATATAACCAATACCTGTTTCGTTATCCAGCACTTCAAGCAAGGGCATTTCAGCATCTTCATAGCGTTCGTAAAATCTTTTTGCAAACAATAGTAAGTTGGGGTTTGCCTGCTGCTTATTTAAAAGATTAATAACATTTAAAGCTTCTGTTATTTCTTGCTGATATTTACTATTTATTTTATTATCTTTTAAAATAAAATTTAAATCCGTTTGAAATAATTTATTTTCTTCAAAGGGGATACCAAACCCTTTTATACAATCAATAATTTCCTGATACGCTTTTACATCATTATATGTTTGTGCGTCTATGTGTTGCATTAATTGTTCAATATGCTCAAGCGATGCAATTATTTCAGTAATAACTATATCCGGTATTGTATTTATTTTTTTTAAAGTGGCAATTATCTGGTACAAAAACTCATCGCCTGTTACTGCAGGCTCCAGTTCGTTTACCAGCACCTGTGCATCAATCATTTCATTAATAAATTCTGTTGCTTCTGCTATCGAAATTTCGTCGCTAACAAGCATGTTTACCATTGCTGCAATTGATATGCCTGCCTGTGCAGCTTGTAAAACGTTTACTGCATACTCCGAAGCTAATATAGAACTGATGATGTGTTTCCTGCGTCCGTTTTGGTAATTGTACTCTACATAGCGGATTTCCTCCGCTATTACATAAAATGCGGTGTTGGCAAAATATTGCAATTTCTCTTTTATAGCGGGCAGTGTACTTAAATGTTGCGCTAATGCACACAAGTAATGCATATCAAACCTTGTATGCCTGTTTAATTGCTTGTTATCAATTACTATAGCATTATTATCATTATCCCAGTTTACTACAGCGCAGCCAGAAAATAATCCGAAGGGTGTACAACGGGTGCTCATACGCAAGTGGTATTTTGCCAGAGAAAAAGTTAATTTTTTTATGCTTTTTACATCGGTAATTTTTCCCTGGTGGTATTTAAGCAGCTCGGCATGTAATACCGGGGAAGCAAGAAAAAGTGCCTCTAAAAAATTATTATCAATCGTTAGTTTTTGTAAAAAATCTATTTCGTTGCCAATTACGGGTTTAAAAGCATTTTGCGGAGTACGCATTATCAATTGTGGATGATAAGTGTATAAGGTATCCATTGCGTAATAAAATTTTTAATTAAAGCAATATTTTTTTACCTTTATAATGGTTCATGTTTGTAACATAGTTATAAACATGCCCCCGGCTTTTTTAAGTTGGGGGATTTTTTTGTACCTCCTACAGTGTTAAAACCTGTGTTTCAGTATTGAAAGAAATCTATTTTATCTTTTTTATCTTTTTAACTATTGTATCTGACAGTGGCTTACTTTAGAAATTTACCTTAAAGCAAATTGTCTGATGCACACTTTGGATAAAAAGTACAGGTACAAGTATTCTGCAAAATGGAAACCAGAGTTGCAGTAATTGTCCAATCCCCTCCATTAATTTTTTTTGAGTCGGAGTCGGATAAATTTGAAATTGACTGCTTACTTAAAAAAAGTTTTTGAGTTTTGTTTTTGAGTTTCATTTTTGTTAATTTTAAAGATTTATTATTAATCCTGTTCTATTGTGAAGATTTTCGGATTCAACTTTCTATTGATGATTTTTAATAATTTATTTCTATAAATTTAATTTTCAGTTGTCTTGAATGTTTTTTGGTTATTTACCCTTTGTGTTTCTTCTTCGCCTGAAGTTTTTACTTCTTTTTTGTGTTCAAAAAAATTAAACTTTCCAAAGTTATAAGTAAGAGATAATCTAAAAACCCTGCTATCTGTAATACTGTTATAAGTTATTTTATTATTAGGGAAATTGCCATTTACGCTTACTTTATTCGATTTAAAAATATCATTTACAGATGCGGCAATATTTAATTTTTTATTTAATAATGATTTGGATACAGCAACATCACATACACCAACCGGATTTACAGTGTATAATCCAAAAGTACCACGGGTATTTATTCTGTAATTGACCTGCAGCTTATATTTATTGGGTAAAACAAAGTTGGAATAAATACCATAAAAATAAATTGGCTTTTTGCTTGAAATATAATTTACGGCATTTGACACATGTGTATATTGAAATGCTGCAGTAAATGCAATGTAGCTTACGTTTTCAGCGTTTATAGCACTTATATTTTTTAACCATTTTGTACCTTGTGTAATTAGTGGCACCGGTACTGGTAATAACAACATACCAAAGTATGATTTTGTGTTATCAAAATTTTTTGTGGAAGTGGTGGTTTGGTTAGTAACAGCATCTTTTGCTATAACCAGGTATGAACTGTTTTTTTCTGTGCTATAAGAAAAACTAAGTGATGCATAGTTGAAAAAAATTAATTTGGATTCTATACTATGCAAATAACCAGGTTTAAGAAAAGGGTTTCCTTTTTGTAAAGACAATGAATCTGAATAATTAATATTGGGATCTAAATCTGAATATCCTGGCCGGTTTATTCTCTTTGAATACCCCAGGGTATAGGTTACCAGTTTTGATAAAGGATAACTAAGTGTAGCACTTGGAAAAAAGTTAGTATAGCTGGTATCGCTTAATTTAATGGCGGCATTTTGAAAACTTTTTGTTTTTGTATTCTCCACCCTGCTCCCGGCAGATAATCCCATTTTTTTTATTTTTTTTGATATCACAAAATACCCTGCCGTAATATTCTCCCCGTATTTAAACGAAAGAAATTGATTGTAAGTGGGTTCCTTAACCACATCAATTATATTATGCAAATTGTATGAGCCATTACTTATAATTTCGGTGTTAGTGTATTTGGTGCCAAATTCTACCGAAGCTGAAGCGTTGGGTATTGGAATTTGAACACTCGCCCTGGCACTTTTTACAACCTGCTCAAACTTATTATTTGAAACACTAAACGAATGGCTGGTGGTATTGTTAAGTAAATAATATTCATACAAGGGTAAATTGTTGTCTTTGTTATAAATATTATAATCTACAGACGCTTCTAGTTTTACTCCATTTTTTTTAGTGCCTTGCCTAAAAAAAATCCCAACTTCATTTTGTTTGTTTTTGCTTACTGAGTGGCCCCGTGTTAGTAAAGAAACTTCAGCCATTTGATTTAGTAATATATTTCTGTTTTCAATGTTTGTATTTTTTAAAGGGCTGGAATAGTTATACCGAAAGCCAAGTATTGTTCGTGTATTAATATGTATATCAAAATTGTTACGTAAATAAAAAAACTGGCCTTTACTAATTCCATTGGATGTTTGATTAAATATCTCTGTTGAGTTATTGGTTAGTAATTGTTTTTCAATCACAGTTTTTAGTAGCCCCTTATCTAAAGAAACTCCTGCAACTGTTTGAAAATCTATTGCCTTATATTTTATTCCAAGCCTAATTGAAAATTTTTCTTTGGCATATTTACTAACTCCAGTATTAATATTAACCGAGCCTGTAAGACCCTTTAATTTTTGTTTGTTTGTAATTAGGTTTATAATACCACCAGAAGACTGGGCATCATAGGCAGCTCCGGGGTTACTAATAATTTCCATTTTTTCTATAACACTTGCTGGTAAGCTTTTTAGGTAATTTGCCAAATCTTCCCCTGTTAAATTCGATGGTATTCCATCAATCCAAATTTTAGTTCCGGTCTTACCATTCAATATTATTCGTCCGTTTTGATCTATTAGCACTCCCGGGGCTTTTTCTAATGCATCGAAAGAACTGCCAGCTGATAATAGAGCATTAGTTTTAAGATCAACAATCATTTTATCGCCTAGTATTTGAATTCCTGGTTTATTAATAACCGAATTAATAACAACTGCATTAAGAGAAACAATTTTCTTTATTAATACTATATCTGGGTGATTTAATGTATCTTTTTTAGTACTATTAATGGTTAGTTCCACTTCTTTAGTTTCATAATCTTCAGCATAAACATAAAATTTATATTTACCATTTATTATCGGGGTTTTTATGGCACATTGTTTTATTTTCATCTGGCTAACAGTAACGTATTTACCATTGTACAACATTTGCACCACTACAGTTCTATGTGTTGTATCGGTAGTACAGTCTTTACTATTCAGAATGATATTTACCAATAAAGTTGTTTGAGCTTTCAGATTATTAGTAACAACCAACAAAATTATAACCAAGCTGGCCTTTATTAAATTTTTCATATCACTGATTTAAGCTGTTATTAAAAGATGCTCCTGGAAAAGTTTTGTTGCAGTAAAATTTGACGCTTTTAAATCAAAGGGATTAAACATTGCGCTTATCAAAACTTCGGCGTATTCTTTTTCTAACGGGTACGATAGAAAACTTTGTTTATCCATTACATAATACTTTTCTTTGTTTGTGAAAAGACTAAAATCTTCTAAATTAAATTTCACTAATTTTTGTGCAGAAGTCTTCTCTTCTTTACTATAGATAATATCCTTTGGTGGGCAGGCTATATTGTTTTTATTAAAGGGGATATTTTTATATAAATACGTCCATGCTTCCCATTGATCCGGATACTTTTTAACATATTCGCCAAAGGCTCCGTAAATATGTTGCATTACTTTTTCTGCATACAAGTCCCGGTGTTCTTTAAGGTTTGGTCTTGTGTATGTTGGAAAATCAATATGGATTTTATTGAAATCTTCTCTGTAACAAACGCTTGATACTATTGGGGTATTAGAAATGTGTGATAAATAACTGGTCCCTTTTCTTACAGTTATGGTGGAGTTTAAAAAATTAATGGAAGCTAGTTTTTCTTTATCAATTTGTTTACCACCACCACCGGTGTTACCATCCAAATAAATTAATAGGCTTTTACCACTTTTTATTTCTTTTATCATGGCAAACAAAGCCCCCGGTGCTTCTGCGTCTATCATCTTAAATTTTTCTCCGTAAGTAGCTTCCCAAATATTTATAAAGCGGTCTCCTTGAGATTGTAGCCCATTTTTTGAAATCACAAGTGTATATGGAACCTTATGCTGTTTTAATAAGTGATTTAATAATCGGTATGATCCGGTATGAAAAGAAGCAATAATATGTGGTGATGCTTTAATTTTAGATAGCATTCTTTTGCTTTTTATTGACAATCCAATCTCTTGTACCATTTCCGGGTAATTTTGTTCCAGGCCACTTAACACCTGGTGGGTTAGCATATTTCTAAAAATCTTATCGTGAAATGATACTTCAATTTCCGGTAATAAATAGCTGAGAATTGAGCTCACTAAATTAAAGTCGTTTAGTTTATTTCGCTCTAACATAAGCTCTTTAAAAGATGGAGATAAAAAGTGATTAATTATTTGCTCCTTTTTATTCTGATAGATTTGATTGTTCATGATAATTATTTTTTAATTTTCGTAATAAAATATATAATAGTAAAATACAGGTTACCAATAAACCAAGAGCATTAGCGTAGCTAAAAAAGGTCCAGCCAAAAACAGTTGTTTCACTAAAAAGAAATTTTGCTCTGATAAACAGGCTTAAAAAAAGCTTGCTGAAAAAGTAAGCCCAAAAAACAAAACTTAAAAAGGAATATATAATAAGTACCAGGGGTTGGTTTTTAAGTACTTGCATCATTTGGGTTGGCCGTATAATAAATTTTCTAAGTATCCGTAGGCATTCATTTGTTTTTTTTGAAAGATTGGCTATTTTAAAAAAGTCACTTACAATCCAGTAACCATCATATTTAAAAAACGGGTTGAACGATAATAGCATACTAAAAATATTAAAGGAAATAAGGGTTGCAACCATTGCATTTTTAAAAAAAAGTAAATTCACTGTTATTAAAAACATATTTATCAGCAATTGAAAATATATTCCAGCCAAATTTATTTGAATCCGTTTTTTTCTATCCAAAAGCCATATTTCAGTAATATCAGTATAGAGAACAGGAAAAACAAGGTAAAACCCAAAGCCGATTCCCTTCGCCTTTATTCCATGTTTCATTGCTGCTGTTGCATGGCCTATTTCATGAAAAAAGAATATTATAAACAAAAAAACAAAGGCTTCTACCCGTATAAAATCACCTGCTATTAATGGTTTGCTATAGTTAAAAAAATAAGAAGAAAATAAATAAAAAAGGTTTACAGCCAAAGACAAAAACAATATTGGGATATAAACCTTTTTTGAAAAAAGAAAAGTTATAGATTGAAATAAAGCTTCTGCTTTTGCTGGTTCAACTAAATTTATCCTGCAATAAATTGATTTATTAACTCCAGTTTTTTTATCATTGTCTGTTTCATCTATGGCTTTAATTATTTCGTTCATCGATTTTTCATAGCAAATTTCTTTTATCATAGCCTCGTTATAATGGTCTGTCGAATTATTTTCATTCACTATTTCAGCTATTGCTTTATAAGATAAATTTTCTTTCAGGCTATCCAGGATCTGAAAAGATATTTTATCAACCTTATAATAATTATTATTTGATATAACAATATACCGGCCTTCATTTTCAAAGCTGCATAACTCGTATTGTGCCTTTGCTGTAGCCATCATAAATGTTTTACCTTCTGATAATTGTTATATAACTATTATAAAAAATTTATACCTTATTCTGTTTTGTGTTCTTAATTTAAAATTACCAGCTCCAATAAGAAGAGCTGGTAATTATGTCATACTATTAGTTAATAACTAAACTGCAAGTATAATTTGTACTGCACCCAGCCTCGTCGGCTGCTAATTCAGTCATTTCAAGTCTTTCTTCCAGTTTTTCAACTGATACTGCATTTTCGAAACTTAGGATCTTTTGATCCACTTTTTGATTTGGGTTCATGTTTGTAAAATTTAAAAAATTAATAATTTCCTACTCTGTTATAAAGGTTTTCGGATACCCCTTATTCTTTGGCCTAAAGAAATATTTAAAAATGAGATACTAATTATTATAATATTGTCGGGCAAATTAAAGAACTCGTTAGGGGTGGTGGTTCGCAACAAAAGTTCCCGTACATCTAATATTACAGGTTGTTCTTTGTTCCTGAATATCCCCTGCATTAACATTTTTTAATTCTAATGTTGTCAGGTTCGCAACTATTTGTTTTTTTAATTGCTGCTTAATTTTATTTTGTTTCATATTTATAAACTTTACATTTAATTTTTAGAAAATAAAGTTGATTTTATTTAATATAGGAGTTATCTTATACCCTTTTCTCACCAGGCTTTCAAAAACAGAACAATCTTCATACAGCACATTTGCTATTTGCATTGAAATAAAAGACGCAGAAAGTTGTATTTGTTTTTCTATTTTATCTGCTAAAAAAGCAACATGCATTTTATCTAAGCCATCACTATACAACAGTTTAAAAACCTGTTCGTTTTTGTATAGTTTTTGCAGATCTTTTAGCTGTTCTTTTTTATACAGGTCTGCCTCATTGTTTAATTGTGTCTTTATATTATCAGCATTTTTTAAAACAAAACCAACATTTTGCTTCCAGAATGTACTGCTATGGCTATTACTTTCTTTTAAAAATTCATCTACGTTTTGTAACACAACATATTCTTTATCGCTTTTTTTAGCAAGTGCTTTAAGCTCCAGTTCGTAAACAAGCGGCTGACGTTCCAGGCCACAGGGGCCATTTATTGCACTAAGCATGTAATACACCATATTCATTTTATACACCTGTAGCTGTGGTATTGCCTGCTCGGGATAGCCTGCTTTTTTTAAAATATTCTCAAATTCTGCTATTTGCCCCGGAGTTAAATTATTTTTTATTTTTTGAGAATCTAATGTGGCAATATTATTTGTAGCTAATTTATTAGCGTCCTTAGTTCCATATAAATCATATTCAACGGCAACGGTATTAACTTTTTTCAAAACTTCTTTTAATTTATCATTTAATTTTAAAGATTCTTCGCAGCTTGAGCCGGTAAGAAAAATGTATGAATCTTTAGGTAAGCCATTTCCACTAATTTTCCATAAGACTGTATTGTATAAAGCTACTTTTTGTGCCTGCAATTGCAGCAATATCAACAGTACAATTGCAAGTGCTATTATCTTTTTCATGTTTTTAATTTTTGTGATTTAATTTATTCTACTTTTTATATCTGATAGTTTTGATTGTCTTTCTCTTTTATTTTTAACATTACTGTTACCAAAATTGTATTTTACAGTTAGCTTTATAAACCTTGATTCGGTTTTGGAGTTTTTATCCATATTTACACCCTGGTAATTGGTGTGCATGTATATTTTTTGGGTATTAAAAATATCTGAGACTGATAGTTTAAGTGACACTTTATTTTTATAAATTGTTTTTCCAATACCTGCATCTATATAATAATAAGGTTGCATTTTAAAAATGCCGGATACTAAAGCACTCCTGTAAAACATTGAGCATTCTCCGCTAAAACCTTTTTTAAATTTTAAATTATTACTAAGCTGAATACCATAAAAAAGATTTTTACTTTGGTTTTGAGAGTAAGTGGTGGTGTTTACGTTATAGTTAAAATATCCCGAGTACAAGTAAGCATTAGTTTGCCAGATAGAGAATAATGTTTTTGAAAAATTGAAATAAGCGTAGCCTACATCTGATCCTTTAAAATTAGCATAGCTGGATACTGTAACATTATTTTGTGCGGCAAAGCTTATTCCCAGTGATTTTACAGCGTGTGTATATTCAATACCAATGAGCATATTTTGTTTTAATGAATAACTAACAGCCAGGCCATGATTAATTTGTGGTTCCAGCTTAGGGTTACCTTTGCTGTAAGCATATTGATTTTGATAAATTATAAATGGGTTAACATAGTCAAATCCAAAACGCTGTATGCTTTTTCTATAACTAAAGCTAAGTTGGTGATTTGCTTTTTTAAGGATGCTTGCTTCAATAAAAGGGAAAAAATTTAAATAACTAATTTTATCTTTTTGTTGTGCCGTTACCGAATTTCCTACTGTATTAGTTTGTTCCACCCTTAACCCGGTTTGTATGTTCCATTTTTTTAGGCTGCGTATATAGTTAAGATATGCTGCATTTACATTTTCTTTATAAATAAAATAATTGCTTTTGCCGGCATCAATTTCCCATTTAGTACCGTTGTTGGTTTGCCATACAATATCATTATCGGTAATAGTATAGCTTGTTTTTAATCCCATTTCCCACCTGGCTTTTTTTGTTGGCATTACATAATCGGCAGCAAGGGAGTACACATTTATTTTGGCTGGAGAATTGTCTTTTAAATAATCGGCTGGTAAATATTCCATTCCCTTAGCGTCATAATATCTGTTGGTAAAATCATCGTACCAGGTTTTGTTGTAGCACATATAATCTGCATTAAGTGTAAGTTCTTTGCCGGTACTGTCTAATGTTGTTTTATAATACAGGTTTACTGCGGGGGTTTTAAATATAGCTTTGCCATAAGTAAATACTTTTGTTGCCGAGTCGGCTGTGTTGCTATTATAATGAAGTATGGAGTTGTTATTTACATCCCTGTTTCTGTAATTGAGCGACCCGGTTATTAATCCCCCAAAGGTTGAGTGCTTGTTTATATCATAATCAATACCCATTTTTAAAGAGTGGTTATTTCTTTCTCTTTCATCATATTCTGCGGCTGTAATTATACCATTGGCCAAGTATCGTACACTATTGGTTTGGTAGTATTGTTTATCGTGGCTAAAATTGTAACCCCCAAAAATATTTATGTTTTTATTTCGGTGATTAATATCTAATCCTGTACTGCCTCTAATATATTTGCCACTGCCAACACTTGTTGTAAGTGTATAATTAGTACCAAATAATTTATTCTTTGCCAGCACAATATTTACTACCGAGCCTCCATTAGCATCGTATTTTGCCGAAGGATTAGGCAGTATTTCAATCTTTTCAATACCAGATGCCTGCATATTGCTGAGCATGTTTTTTAAATCTTCGCCACTTAAATTAGATGGCCTCCCGTTTATTAAAACGTTAATTGATTTGCCCCTGAAATTTAATGCGTCATTTTGTTCAATTATACCTGGTGCATTTTTTAAAACATCGTAGGCGTTACCACCGGCGGCAATTGCACTTTGGGCAACATTTAATATTATTTTATTTGCCCCCATTGTTATAAATGGTTTTTTTGCAGCAGCAACAGTAATAGTTTTTAAATCTTTTCCTGCCAGCAGCATATAAAATGCACTTATACCTGTATGTTGTTCATCAATTAAAACAGAGTCTTGTATATTATTTTGATACCCTAAATAACTTGCTTCAATTTTATATAATCCTGCATGTGGCACAGTGATTAAAAACGAGCCTCTATTATTGGCTACTGCAGCTGTGTTGAAATTATTATCATTAATACTTTTTACAGTAACAGTTGCATTAGGCAATACCTGTTTGCTTATATAATCGTTTACTGTGCCTGTTATTTTAATGCTTTGCGCAATGCCGTTAAATATCAGACATGTTAGCGCTAATACAGTTATAGTTTTTATTATTGCCTTTTTCATACCTTTTAATTTCTGTTTCAAAAGTATATAGCAATAACCTTTTCTAATAATTAATTACTTCAATATGTTAATTGATATGGTAAAAGAGTTGTTTAGTGATGTAAGCGTTAAGGCGAAAGATAAAACTGGGGTAACATGTACGGTTAAAGTAATACTATATACCACAATTGGGGATATACTAAGATGGGCACACCAGGTTTTTATTTAACTTATATGTCTTTAAAAAATGGAATTATTTACGTAAAAATAGCATACACCACCCAACTCATAAAATATGCCAGCCCCGTCATATACACCAATTGTATCGCAGGCCATTTCCAGCTACGGGTTTCTCTTTTTACAACTGCTAAGTGTGCTCATGCATTGCATGGCCAGCACATAAAATATCAATAAAGATAAACCGGTGGCAAGGTCATACACTTTAGTGCCATCGGGCCTTACAGCTGCAGCCATTTTTTGGCGAAGGGTGCTGTTATTAGTCATCTGCATCTTCGCCAACACTGTACAAAGTAGCCATGGTACCCACAAAAACTTCTCTTGCAGCAAAAGAAGTTATTAATGCAATACCAATTTTCCAATCGTAGCCAAGCGGCCGAATGGCTGGCTCAATAGCTTTGCCCAATGTGCCGGCAAAAGAACTTTGCAATAATTCTGTTTTGCGTTGTTTGTTTAATTCTTTTGCCTGTGCAGGATTGGCAGCAATAAGTTGTTCATATTTTGCAGTATACTGCCTGCATTTTTTGTTTTGGCCCATAAGTGCTTAATGCCCACAACAGCAAACTTATTACCATTATTACTTTACCGGCATCAAACACAAATATTTTTGCCTTTTCAATCATGGTGGTTAAAGCATTGCTCCATCTTGGGCCACGGTACACCGGTAGTTCCAAAATAAAAAAACTGCGTTCGGTGATTTTTATAAACCACTTCATTACCCAGGCCACAATTAATGCCATTACAGTACCCAATAAATACAAGCCCATCATTACTAAACCCTGTACACTTAAAAAACCAAAATATAATTTTGAAGGAATGATCAATGCAATTAAAATGGTGTACACCGGCAACCTTGCGCTGCAGCTCATCAGCGGTGTTATCATTATAGTAAGCAACCTTTCTTTTTTATTTTCAATATTTCTGGCGCTCATTATTGCAGGTACAGCACAGGCAAAACCGCTAATCATGGGCATTACGCTTTTACCATTAAGCCCAACTTTACGCATAAGCTTATCTGTTAAAAAACTTATTCTTGCCATGTAGCCGGTATCTTCCAACAGGGTAATCAGCCCAAACAAAATCATTATCTGCGGCACAAAAATTAATATGCCGCTAAGGCCGGCCAGCACACCATTAATTAATAAATCGCTCCACCAGGCCTGTGGTAAATTATCTCCAAAAAAACCACCCAGTTTCCCAAATATCCATTCAATACCATCCATTGGGTATTGTGCCACCCAAAAAACACTTTGAAATAATAAAAACAACACCACAATAAAATAATATAACCCCAGTGGCGGTGCAATAAAATATTATCCAGTTTTTCGGTGAACAATGCTTTTTGCAAAGGATCGCTTTCTACCACGGTTTGCTGCATGATATGTTTTATGCGGCCGTAACGCTGCATTATTTCTTCTGCCTGTGTTTTGGTAGGATTAAATTTATTTTCTGTTTCAATATTTTCTATCTGTGTTTGTGCATTGCTTTATCCAGCAAAAAATTTTCGTGATTGATTAAATAATGTACTGCCCTGTAATTACTGATGTGGGGAAAATATTTTTTTAGTGCAGTAATAGGTGCGGCGGCTATAGAATTGATATCAATAAAATCTCTTGGTGGTGCCTGGTCTAATTTTTCTGCAGCAAGTTCAATTGCTTTTTTAAGCGGTGCTATACCTTTATTTTTTCTGGGATTTACAGGAACAATAGGCACGCCCAATTCTCTTTCCAATCCTGGTATATCTATTTGTGTTCCTTTGCGGCCGGCAAATCCATCATGGTAAGCGCCACCACTACCGGAATTTTTAAATCTATTATTTGAGAACAAAATAAAAGGTTACGCTTAAGGTTACTTGCATCTGCAACCAATACCACCATATCCGGCTTTACATCTTCATCCTGGTTTAATAAAACTTTGTAAGCCACCCACTCATCGGCACGTTTTGGATACAAACTGTAAGTGCCAGGCAAATCAATAATGTTTGCATCAAAGCCGGTAGCAATGGTGCTGTTGCCGGTTTTTTTATCTACCGTTACACCGGGAAAATTACCTACTTTCTGATTTAACCCGGTTAAGGAATTAAAAAGAGAACTTTTGCCGCTGTTAGGGTTACCTACTAATGCTATGTTTAACTTTTTTATCAAAATTTATATGGCACAAAAATAATGGCAATACATGGTTTGTGGTTACGAAATAGGAAACAAGGGTTTACTTAAGAGGATTGGCTAAGAGCATTAAAGAAAAAAGAAGGAAAAAAGAGATTACGGCATTTCTCCTTTAAACTCTTTTTCTCTTTTATTATCTTAGCCAAAAAATACAACCATTAACAAAGCCTTTAAATTTTTGGCATAATATTTAATTATTTACTCATTAGCTGAATTACCTTTGCACCACCTCAATAAACAACTTTTATGAAATATTTCCTTTGCCTTGCTGTACTTGTTTCTCAATTTGCTGTTGCCCAAAAAATAAAAAAAGCAGATAAAATAATTTTAACGAACATTCAAACACATATTGCTTATTTAGCCGATGATAAATTGGAAGGCAGAAGAACCGGAACCGCAGGCGAAAAATTAGCGTATGAATATATAAGTACCGAATTTACAAAAAGTGGACTTACTGCTAAAGGCAATAATGGCAGTTTTATACAGGCTTTTGAAGTAAATGAAGGCTTGCAGATAAACCCGTCCACACATTTATTTATTAATGGGTTTGATTTAGAACTGGATAAAGAATATTTCCCTTTTATGTTTTCTGCCAATGCATCGGTAGAAGCGGCACCATCAATAGCCTTAAGAGAAAGCGGCACCGTTTGGTTTTGGGATATTAAAGATAAGCTGGAAGAAAATAAAAATAACCCTCATTTTGATTTAACCGATGCAATAAAAATAAAAGCTAATGATGTTGCTGCAAAAGGGGCAACGGGTTTAATTGTTTACAATACTTCGGGTATTAAAGATGAATTAAAGTTTGAACCAAAAGCTAAAAACGAAAGAGTAAAAATTCCGGTGCTTTATGTTACAGAGAGTATTAAGAAAAAATATTTGTACGATGAAACAGCTGCCCTGGATATAAAATTAAAAGTTGACATTGGGGATAAAAAAAGAACAGGGCATAATGTAATTGGCTTTATTGATAACGGTGCCGCCAACACCATTATACTGGGTGCACATTACGATCATTTGGGTTATGGCGAAGATCATAATTCTTTATTTACAGGTACAAAACCACAAATACATAACGGTGCCGATGATAATGCAAGCGGTACTGCCGCACTTATAGAATTATCCAAACTATTAAAAGCATCGAAACTAAAAAACAATAATTATTTGTTTGTTTCTTTTTCGGGAGAAGAACTGGGTTTGTTTGGCAGTAAATATTTTACTGAGCATTCGCCTGTAAATTTAAGCAGTGCCAATTATATGATAAACATGGATATGGTGGGCCGCTTAAACGACAGTACCCATGGACTTACCATTGGTGGTTATGGCACTTCGCCGGCATGGGGGCAATTGTTGAATCAAAAAGATAAATTTTTTACCATAAAATTCGACAGCAGCGGCAGCGGCCCAAGCGATCATACCTCTTTTTACAGAAAAGATATTCCGGTATTATTTTTCTTTACCGGCGTACACGGCGATTACCATAAGCCAACGGATGATGCAGATAAAATAAATTACAATGGCGAGCTGATGGTAGTAAAATATATTTATACTGTAATTGAAGCTGCCAATAAAAAAGGGAAACTTTCTTTTAGTAAAACAAGAGAAACACAATCGATGGGTAAAAGCAGTTTTAAAGTTACACTTGGCATAATGCCCGATTATACTTACAGCGGCAGCGGTGTAAGGGTTGATGGTGTCAGCGAAGGAAAAACGGCACAAAAAGCAGGTATAAAAGCCGGCGATATTATTTTACAATTAGGCGATATAAAATTTACAGATGTACAAAGTTATATGGGTGCGTTGGGAAAATTTAATAAAGGCGATGCAACAAAAGTTAGAGTGAAGAGGGGAAATGAGGAGCTGGTGTTTGATATTGTATTTTAAGCACCTAACGCATAAAGGGGAATAGTGTTTTATTAGACAATCTGTATTATTAAATCAAGGAGTTGAAAAATTAGTAATCAATTTTTTAAATATTTTGAGAATTGAAGCCTGCAAATAAATTAGCTATAAAGAGTTTACATAAAGGCTGGTGTGATAATGACGAAATTATTCTTCATGCTTGTTTTGAGTTGTTAGTAGATTGCATTGAAAATGAAAAACTGCTCTCAAAAAAATTATTTGACTGGGAACATTCTTCAAAAGATATAAAAGAAAAAATAGAATTAAAATTCTTATACAAATGGTGGAAGAAGCGGATAAAAAAAGAAAGTAAATCAGTAATTATATCTTCTAAGGAAAAGCAATACAAAGAAGACAGTACCATGCTGATACGGTTAATTAAAATCAGGCATCGTTTGTGGACTTAATTATTAGTTAAATCAAATTATCCGCCGTGGCGGATTAACGGCAAATGAAACTTAAAATAGACAACGAAACTTTAGCACAGGAGTTTTTTGAAGACGCCCTGTTATTAGGTATTGTTGCACCAATTAAAGATTACCAGTTTACCTGGCAACTTAATCAAATACTGGGTTTTAATTTCAGGGTGAATAACGATTTTGAAATACAGCTTACCAAAAAACAACGCAAATATTTTTTTTCTATTTACGAATACGCAGTGCCTTCCACCTGCCTGGTACATTATTTATACAACAATCAGTTTGACGGCGAATATTTATTACCCGAATTTAAACACCTCGATTTTTTGTGGCTGATAAAAGGTGAAGCGGTAACTGCAGATGAATTAAAATCGTTAATGCAATCTATTAAATCGTTACCCGGTGTGCAACTGGTTAACGAAATGACAAATGAAAAAATTAAACATAAGCAGCACCTTATTTTTTAATGGAAAATTTATAAATGAATAATTGATAATGTTTTCGAATTGCAGATTCTACTACAACTGTAATTCTTTTCATCCTTAAAAAAATTATTCATTATTCATTAACCTATTATAAATTATTTACTATGTGGACAGAAAAAAACAACACCCTCTATAAAAAATTCGAATTCAAAAATTTTTCTGAGGCATTTGCTTTTATGACAAGGGTTGCTATTGAAGCAGAAAAAATGGATCATCATCCGTTATGGACCAATGTATATAACAAAGTGGAGATTTGGTTGAGTACACATGATGCCGGAGATATAGTAACTGATAAAGATAAAAAGCTGGCGAAAAAAATTGATGGATTATAATCATTTCATTCTTGATAAGCTCTTCTGCATTTATTTTATTTTAATCTTTGCAGACCAATAGGCCACTATTTCCTTTGGAGTGGTACCTGAATTTAAAAATCCTATACCAAACTTTAAAGTTTCTCCTTTTATAAATCCTGTAAAGGGTTTATTATTTGACGTAAACGATGTCATTGATGTACTGTCAATAACAGTTTCT
The DNA here is from genome assembly GCA_963741535.1 of uncultured Chitinophagaceae bacterium. GTDB lineage: Bacteria > Bacteroidota > Bacteroidia > Chitinophagales > Chitinophagaceae > Ferruginibacter. The sequence continues at coordinate 301,264 of CAVUIP010000009.1, read as the reverse complement.
CCGTTTAAATTAAGTTTTACAGTAAACGATCCGGATTCAGAATTAATAAAAAGCAAATCGGCACCCAGCCCTTTGTTTAATTGTTTTATAAATGAGAAATCATATTGGGAACAATCAAGTATAAAGCCTTTTAAAGATTCAATTTGATAATTTTGCGGAATTGCAGTGTCGTTAGCTTTTCGCATGTCAGAATATTTATCGTCTACAATAATTTTAGGGTAAACATTTTTATCTTCTGCCGAACAGCTATAAATAAAAATTGAAACGCAAATAATTAATAAATAATTTCTACTCATCACTCAATGCTTTTTATATTGCGGTTGTTACAATAGAAATAATTTTTTCTTGCTCTGTAGTTAAATATCCAATTGCAGTTGTAAATTTTTCCAACCCATTTTTTTCTAAAATATCTTTTACTTCGTCAACAGCGTTTATATCAACAGCAATTAATAATCCTCCGCTTGTTTGCGGATCGGCAAGTATTGCTTTTTGATAATCGGTTATGGCACCAATCTTTTCACCATAACTATCCCAGTTTCTGTTGGTGCCGCCGGGTACGCTTTTTTGATCTACATAAGTTTTTATATCTCTAATTATAACAGGTACTTTTTCAAAATCAATAACGGCACTTAAGCCACTGCCTTCGGCCATTTCTACTAAATGACCTAACAATCCAAAACCGGTAACGTCCGTCATTGCGGTTACGCCTTTTATTTTTCCCAATGCTTCACCTGCTTTATTCAGCTGCATCATTTGTTTTGCGGCTATGCCCACATGTTCGTTTTTTAAAATGCCTTTTTTTTCTGCTGTTGTTAAAATACCCACACCTAAAGCTTTTGTTAAAAACAACACATTACCTTCTTTTGCTTTGTTGTTTTGTTTTATATTTTCTATAGGCACCAATCCATTTACTGCCAGGCCAAAAATAGGTTCGGGGCTATCAATGCTGTGGCCGCCTGCCAGAGAAATACCGGCTTCTTTACAAATACTCCTGCTGCCTTCAATTACTTTTTGTGCAACAGAAGGTGGTAAAATATTTATGGGCCATCCCAAAATAGCAATTGCTAAAATAGGTTTGCCTCCCATGGCATATACATCACTGATAGCATTAGCCGAAGCTATTCTCCCAAATTCATAAGGGTCATCCACAATGGGCATAAAAAAATCGGTGGTGGAAATTAAAGCCATCCCATTATCAAGATCATACACTGCCGCATCATCTTTACTGTGGTTGCCTACAATCAGTTTATCATTATCGGGCATGGTGAAATTACTGGTAAGAATTTCGTCTAAAATTTTGGGGGCAATTTTACAACCGCAGCCAGCGCCATGAGAATATTGGGTAAGTTTTATATCATCCATGCCGCAAAGTTAAGGATACTGGTTTTGATAAAAAGTTGTCCCGCTGATTTCGCTAATTACGCAGATAAAATACAAGGTGTTTTTCTACGGCATCTGCGTAATCAGCGGGAAAAATAATCCGTGGCTATTATTTTCTTCTCCTAAAAACAATTGCCGAACTTTTTTGCATATCGCCGCTAAACCTTATTTCGTAGCGGTCTTTGCCATCGTACACAATTAATAAGCCGGTATTGGGTGGCAGGCTGCCTAAACTTTCGGCATACATTACCAGTTGAATACTGTCGCCTGCTTCTTTTGTATCAATAGTTTTTTTAACTGCATTAGTGCTTAAGCCAACCCTTGGCATAATCACTACGCCATTCATTATAACACTTACAGTATCACCATCCACTTCACCATTATCATACAATGTTAATTGTAAACTATCCGATTTAAAATATAAGGCCTGTATGTTTTCAATTTTTCGTTTACTCATGTCTGTTGCAGCTGTGGGGTCAGCCGGAGCAGCAATTTTAACAGGTGCCGGTGGTACAACTTTTGGTGACTCTGCTTTTGCAACGATAATTTCTGGTGTTTTAGCAGGCGGAATTTTAGCAACAACCTGTTCTGGTTTTTTAACAACAGGTGCAGGCTTTGTAATTACTGTTTCTGCAGGTTTTACCGGTGTAGTTTTTACAACCACTGGCTCCGTTGGTTTTGCAGGTGCTGGTTTAGTAATTACTGGCTCTGCTGGTTTGGGAGTTTCTATTTTTACAATTGCAGGTTCTTTAACAACGGGTGCTGTGGTTGGTTTTATTTTATTATCTGGGGCCTGCTTTTTTGCTGCAATTACAATTAATTTTTCTTCCTCGTCAGATGCTATCGGTTTTAACACTGCAATGGTTTCAGATGCAGTTGGTGTACTTTCTTCTTTTAAAAAAGATAAATTTTTTGCAAGATTAAGTTCCTGCAAATGCGGCACTAAAGCACTCTGGCTGAAATCTTTTTTTCTTTCTACATGTACGTAACCGGTAAGCGGCCTGTAATCTCTTGTTCTGTTAGTGGCATACAGTCCGCTCAATATCATTACTGTATCTTTTATTTGCAATACCAAAGTGTTTTTTTGATGTACACCCTTTGCCGGCGCTATGGGATAATTGTGTACAATTAAATCCGATTCTTCAGTAATAATATCATCACCATCTCTTTTAATTTTTAGTTTTTTTACGCCGTGGTATTCTTTATCATCTAAAATAAAATAGGTGTGAGAGTAGCCAAAAAGTTTTCCTTTTTCACGGCTTATGGCAATTTCGTAACGGTAATTTTGCTGGGTGGTATCATTATACATAAATCCTTTCCACAAGCCGGTAATATCTTTTTCTTCGGTTGATTGTGCCAAAAGTGACAATGGCAAGAGGAGTATAATTATAAGTTTTAAGCTGTTACGGTATTGCATAATAATAGATTTTGTGTATTAACCGATGTATCAACGCCTGAGCAGGGTATTTTATTTAATAATGATGAAAGATTTTCCCTGTTTTCCAACCCTTTTAAATAATATTTATCATAATAGGTTAATAAAATCCTGAAACATTCTTTGTGATTATTTTCTAATAAATAATTAACAGCATTTTTAGTATCTAATCCACCTAATCTTTTTTGTATGCGGATGATGGCATTCACTAATTTTTCTTTTTCAAATTTGCCGTATTCTTCTGTTAAATAATTCAGCCTTTCTTCAAAAGGAATATCCAAAAAATATACCGGGCTTTTACGCATGGTGTACCAAAGTGGCATAGGTATTTGCAGGTTGCCAATGCGCTGGCTTTCGTCTTCGAGCCAAATACAGGTTGATAGTTGGTCGTTGGTCGCTTCAATTGCATTTACGGCCAACTGCCAAGTAACAACTGCCAACCGCTCTGCTAAAAGATTTTCAAACATCTCCTGCTTTGGCTGCGGTGCTTCTCCCAATGCACCAAAAGCTGAGCCTTTATGATTGGCTAATGATTCTAAATCAATTATTGATTTATTTTGTTTAGCCAGTTCATTTAATACTAAAGTTTTTCCGCTGCCGGTATAGCCTCCAATTATATTAAATGAATATTCTTTTTCAAATTGTGCCAGCACCCATTTGCGGTAAGCTTTGTAACCACCAATTAAAGTATAAACCTTAAAGCCGTATAAATCCAACATCCATGCCACACCTGCGCTACGCATGCCGCCACGCCAGCAGTGGAGCAATATGCAATTTGCAACAGGCAATTGGTTTTTATTACTTGTTAGTTTTATGTGTTTTCTTATTGCTTGTTGCCAATTGCATATTGCCAATTATTTCTTCTACTTCTTCCACCATTGCCCTCATCTTTACACCAAAATAATCGAGGCCAATTTTAATAGCATCTTGTTTACTTTGCTGTTTGTATGCAGTGCCTACTACTTTTCTTTCTTCATCAGTAAATAAAGGCAAACTATATTGCACCAGGTATGTGAGCATGGGTATATTCGCCAGGGCTGCGTACATCTAAAACAGGATGCTGCTTTGCAAGCTGTAAAAATTCTTCTATGGTTATTTTTTGTATAGGCATTTAATAAAACACTAAGTTACGCAAACTAAAAAGTAATGCACGTTATTGCTATTTTAAAAAGATTAGATTGAGTTATTTTATATCCAAATAAAATGAAGTCATTAAGCCATTACTTCTAATTGATAATTTATTATTATCATCTTTATAAAAATAAATAAAATCCTGAAAAGAATGCAGCCCAACATCAAAGGAAAGTTTTTTTGTAAGCTGAGTTTTAAAACCCCATTTTTGCAACTGCACCAATATTTAAACCAAGGTTATTTTTTTTGATGCTGCTGTTTTTAGATTCGTCCTTATTATAAAAATAATAAGCAGGTGCTAAACCAAAATCTAAAAAACAATGTGATCGTTTACTGAGTATATAATACCTTTTTAGTGTTACGGGTAGCAAAGCAAAATAATTATTACTAAAAACTGAACTGTTTAAAGTATCAGATTGATAATTATATTTTAAAGAAGTTAGTTCAATACCAAAAGTAATATACCAGCTTTCTTTAAGATTTTTTTCAATTACAAATTCTTGGCCGGCAGCTAACATTATTTTCTTGACACCATCTTTTTTACCAACAGAATAGCCATAATATCCGCCGGTTTTAAATATTACTTCAGAAAAAGACTGGCTGAAACAAAAATTTTGTACTACCAAAAAGCAAATCAATATCCCGGCTTTACTTATCAGCATATAAAATTTTTAGTAATAAAAATAATATAAACCTTTGTTATTGCATTGAAATAAAAAACCGCCAGTTTTTGACCAGCGGCTTTCATTATCCATTAATTCATTATAAATTATTCATTAACAACCTATCCGTTCATGCTCGTTAAAAACTCTGCATTATCTTTTGTGCCTTTCATATTTTTCAACAAAGTATTAATCGCTTCTTCGGGGTTCATATCGGCCATGTGCTTACGCAATACCCACATGCGCTGAAAGGTGTCTTTATCCAATAACAAATCATCACGCCTTGTACTTGATGCCACCATATCAATTGCAGGATAAATTCTTCTGTTAGATAATTTACGCTCCAGTTGCAATTCCATATTACCGGTTCCTTTAAACTCTTCAAAAATTACCTCGTCCATTTTACTGCCGGTATCAACCAACGCTGTTGCAATAATGGTAAGCGATCCGCCATTTTCTATTTTACGTGCCGCACCAAAAAACTGTTTTGGTTTTTGCATCGCATTAGCTTCCACACCACCGCTTAATACTTTACCGCTGCTGGGCGCAACAGTATTGTGTGCCCTTGCCAAACGTGTAATACTGTCTAATAAAATAACTACATCGTGGCCGCACTCTACCAAACGTTTTGCTTTTTGCAAAGCTATGGTACTAACTTTTACGTGTTTATCTGCAGGTTCATCAAATGTGCTGGCAATAACTTCGGCCCTTACACTACGTTCCATATCGGTAACCTCCTCCGGTCTTTCATCCACCAGCACAATCATTAAATAACATTCCGGATGATTTTCTGCAATAGCATTGGCCAGTTCTTTCAACAACATGGTTTTACCCGTTTTTGGCTGGGCAACAATTAATCCACGCTGGCCTTTACCAATAGGCGTAAACAAATCCATTATCCTGGTGCTGTAATTATCTGCTTTGGTACAAAGATTTAATTTTTCGAAAGGAAACAATGGCGTTAAATAATCAAACGGCACACGGTCACGTACTTCATCGGGCCTTTTACCATTTATAGTATCTACTTTTAATAAAGCAAAATATTTTTCGCCTTCTTTTGGCGGACGTACACTACCGTAAACAGTATCGCCGGTTTTTAAACCAAATAATTTTATTTGAGAAGGGGAAACATAAATATCATCGGGAGACGATAAATAGTTATAATCGCTGCTGCGTAAAAAACCATAACCATCGGGCATCATTTCTAAAACACCTTCGCCTAAAATTACCCCGTCAAACTCTATATTAAAAGCCTGCTGATTGTTACGCTGCTGGTATTGTTTGGTTTGCTGCTGCGGTGTTTCTTCCATTTGGGTTTCGGGCAGTTGCACATCACCATCTTCGGCCTGCAGCATTTGTGCAATGGCAGCAGGAATGGTGCTTTGTTCACTGGTTATTGGCTGCAGCTCTTCTTCTTCATCTTTTTCAACAACTCTTTTAACCGCCTGCTTTTTTTCTGCTTCGGGTTTTTTAACTTTTACTGCGGCAGGCTTTGGCTCTGGTGCTGTTTCTCCATCGTCGGCAGGTTTAATAATGCGTTTGCGTTTAGGTTTTTCTTCTTCGTTTTTTGCTGAGTTCATATGGGATTGTTTATCCAGGATTTGCGTTATCAAATCCTGCTTATTTAATTTTTTTGCGTTAGAGATTGTAAAATGATCTGCAATGTCAAGCAATTCAGGAACGAGCAGGTCGTTCAGTTGTGAAATATCGTACATAAAAGGTTGAAAATAATTTCTTCAAAAAAACCGTCTTAAATCTGAAAATGTAATTGAGAATTTATAATTGATTGGAATATGAGTTTCTGATAAAGAGAATGATTGATAAAACTTACCAGTTGGATTCCGCCACAATATTACGGTGTTTTTGTGGAAAAATGCAAATTTTTTTGGTGAGGTGCCACAGATTGCACAGATTTCACAAATTACTTTTCTAATTCAAGAATATCCTGCCTGAGTGTTTTATACTTTTAAATTCATCCGCAGGTTACATTCAATTTGTTCTTCTGTGTAATCTGTGCAATCTGTGGCAAAAACTGCTTCTGTAGCTTATCTTTGCCCTCCACAAATAGAATTTATGTTCAATAAAAGAATTAAGATTAAGGAATTACTGGCCAGTGACAAAGCTAATTACCAGGCTACCGTAATGGGTTGGGTGCGTACCTTTCGCAACAACCAGTTTATTGCTTTAAATGATGGCAGTACCAATAATAATATTCAAATAGTTGCCGAGCTGGGTAAGTTTGATGATGCACTTTTAAAACGCTTAACCACCGGTGCTTGTATAAAGGCTACGGGTGAAGTAATTGCATCTTTAGGTAAAGGACAAAAAGTAGAATTAAAAGCAACCGAAATAGAAATACTGGGTGATAGCGATGCAGAAAAATTTCCTTTGCAACCCAAAAAACACAGTCTTGAATTTTTAAGGGAGATTGCTCACTTGCGTTTTCGCACCAACACATTCAGTGCTGTATTTCGTGTGCGCCATGCACTGGCATTTGCGATACATAAATTTTTTAATGATAAAGGATTTGTGTATTTACACACACCAATTATTACAGCAAGCGATGCAGAAGGTGCTGGCGAAATGTTTAAAGTAACTGCATTGCCATTGGATGGTACTGCACCTAAAAACGAAGACGGTTCTATAAATTTTAAAGAAGATTTTTTTGGCCGCAGCACCAACCTTACCGTAAGCGGACAATTAGAAGGCGAATTAGCGGCTATGGCTTTCAGTGATATTTATACTTTTGGCCCAACCTTTCGTGCAGAAAACAGTAACACCACAAGGCACCTTGCAGAATTTTGGATGATTGAACCCGAAGTGGCGTTTAATGATCTGGAAGATAACATGAACCTTGCAGAAGAATTTATCAAGTATGTGATTAAGCATGCGATGGAGCATAATAAAGAAGATCTTGGAATTTTTAGCACAGCGTTTGGAAGAAGAAGAAAAACAAAAACCTTTGTTAGAAAGAAGTGAATTGGGTTTAGTAGATAAATTAAATTTTGTAGTAGATAATAATTTTGAAAGATTAACCTATACAGAAGCAATTGAAATTTTAAGAGAAAGCAATCATAACAAAAAGAAAAAATTTACTTACTTAATTGATAAATGGGGTGTTGATTTGCAAAGTGAGCATGAAAGATATTTGGTAGAAAAGCATTTTAAAAAACCAGTTATACTTACTAATTATCCTGCAGAGATAAAAGCATTTTACATGCGCCAGAACGATAATTGCGAACCCGGCCGCCAAACCGTTGCTGCTATGGATATTCTTGCACCAGGCATTGGCGAAATTGTAGGTGGCAGCCAGAGAGAAGAACGCATGGATAAATTATTAAAGCGTATGGAAGAAATGCATATTCCTGCTGAAGAATTGTGGTGGTATTTGGATACCCGTAGGTTTGGTGCTTGCCCCCATGCAGGTTTTGGTTTTGGCTTTGAGCGTTTGGTGCAGTTTGTTACCGGCATGGGAAATATCAGGGATGTAATTCCTTTTCCAAGGTATCCGAAGAGTGCGGAGTTTTAACCCCTAACTTCTTATGGGAAATTAGGTACATTTCAGAATGTAGTTTGATAAATTTTTTAAAACGATTTCTTTGGATTTATAACATTTTATTTCAAGAGCAGTTTTTAACAAAAACCCCATTCAAAAAAAATTGAATGGGGTTTATCTCTTAAAAAAATGAATTTATTTTAAATCGTAAGCTTTAATAACATTGCCAACAACTACATACACCCTGTCGGTTGCTTCGTCTACTACAAACTGTGGTGTAGTATCGGTAAAAGTTATTTTTTTAATTATTTCACCTTTGTCTTTATTCCAAACCAGCATACCATTACCTTCCGGCATTTCGGATAAAATGTACAGGTTATCTTTTGTGGCCTGTGTTGCTAAAAATCTTTTAGAGGCTTCTGCATATAAATCGTTACCGGCACTGTTTATTGCCATACCCGACTCATACTGGTTCATCCCTTTAGTTAACTGCGTACCATCGTTATTAAACATTGCGCCGCCTAATCCCATACTTGTATTGCCCAAACCCGACAGCTGCCTGCCTGCGCCATAAACTGATGCCGCTGCACCTGCAAATTTCATCAGTTTCTTTTTGGTGTTGCCAATATCTTTAAAATAATTATTGTACAAAACTTTTCCATCAGCAGTTTGCATTGCTGCAACGTTCTGATTGGTATTAATAATTAATTTACCGCCAGCGTTTCTTACATCAACAGTTGCTGCTTCTTTTTCATCATCAAACTTTTTTAGTTCCAGTCCTTCTGCAACTAAACGATAAGTGTTATCGGTAAAATTAAAAGCATGCACTTTTTCTTTTGCAAAAGCATACAGTATTTTACTTTTTGCATCTACACCAAAATTGGGTGTGCCTTTTATTTTAATGTCTTTATTCCAAACATCTTTTCCTTTTTCGTAGGTAAGTGTATTGGCACGTTCGCTGGTTACATACATTACGCCTTTATCGGTTGGCTCTGCCAGTATTAAACCACCATCTACTTTTTGGTTCCACATTTCTTTACCATCATTGTTAACCCAGTAAAAAACAGTTTCATCATCTTTTACGGCTTCAATGGCTAATACACCATTAGCGGTATATTTTACCTGTGTAATGTTGCCGAGTTTGCTGTCTTTTTTCCATTTCATATTGCCATTGGCATCCATTATGTTTATGCCGGCTTCGTTGTACACCAGGTAATCATTTCCCATGGGGCTTATACCATTTAATGCATCCCTCATTTTTATAGGCTCGGCTAAAGTGCTTGTTCCGTTTTCGGTAGTTAGTTTATCAATATATTTTTTGTAACCGATAAAAACAGATTTACCATCAGCGCCCAAATAAGCATCATCTACATTTTCATCATATTCTTTTTTCCACGCCAGTGTACCGGCTTTGTTGATACAGAAAACTTCTTTTTTATTTACTAATAATAAGTTTTTGTTTTGATCAACAATGGGGGCAACATTAAATGCCGAAGCTGTAAAAGATTTTACGGCTCTTTTTAATGCACCAATACCAATACCGCCGCTTTTTTCTTTTGCCAATGGCACCGTCCACAATTCTTTTGCAGTAGCAAAATCTACCAGCGAAACAGAAAGAAATCCGTCTTTTACGCTTTCAATAAGCAGGCCGCCCAATTGCGGAATAATTAGAGTGCTTCTTACTTTAATACCTTCGTCTTTGCTATCGTAAACTACTTTACCATCTCTTGCCTGAATAATGTAAGTGTTTTTATTTTTTCCAATAGACAAAGTTTTTTGTCTTTCTATTTTTATAAATGGTGTGCCTTCTATTACTGAAATGTCATCTTCATTCAAACCTAAAAAATCTTTGTTCTCCCAGATAACTGATTTTTTTTCGGGGTCGATAGCAAACAGTTTTATTTCGTTACCTGCAATTAATTCTCCTGTGGCAGACTGCACCAGGAATTTTGCATTGTTAGCAACATTGCCGGCAGCAATTTCAAAAATGGGTTCGGTTTTTTGTGCATTGCCCATAAAAGGCGAGGCTGTACATACTACGCCTAATGCCAGGCATACAATTGTTTTCTTCATAAATCTGAGTGTGGGTTTATTTTTTTGAGTGGTGAAATTAAAGGAAAAAAGTGCAGGGTGGTTAAAGTTTAGGTGTGTTAAGAAAATTTGTATGCTACTAACGGTATTTTTTTTTATTTAGTATATCACTGTTAACTTATTTATTACCTAACGCATCAGCCATCAGGTTTCTTATTAAATCAGTTTCAAAACCCTTTTGCATTAAATAATCCTGCAGTTTTCTTTTTTTGATAAAGATATTTTTTTCACTTTTTAATGTTTTTAATTTGGCATCAAAGTGCTGCTGTAATGTTTTTAAATAATCAACTTCATTAATTTGCTTAAGGGCTTTTTTAATGCAATACTCACTTACCTGTTTTTGTTTTAGCTGGTATTTTATTTTTATTCTTCCCCACTTTTTACTGCGAAAATGCCCCCCTGCATATTGAATGGCAAACCGTTCTTCGTTTAAATAATTTTCTTCGATTAATATACTTATGATCTCATCTGCTTCTTTTGTATTCAATCCAAAACCATATAATTTATCTTTTACTTCGCTGTGGCAACGCTCCTGGTAAGCACAATAATGTTTGGCTTTTGGTAAAGCCAGTGTTGGTGTAAATTTTTGTTGGTATAATTTATCTGCCATTTGTAAATTGAAAGTAATAAATTTTATTTTGCCTGCGGCAAAAAGGTATTGCCACAGAAGCACGGAAACACAGAAAAAATAATCAGTGCTAATTTGTGTAATCCGTGGTTAACTTTATTTCCTAAAAATTTTTGGCAAAGCTTAATAAAACAGTTTGGTTGGGCTTAAATGGCTTTTGTGTAAATTCCGATTTTAAAATAGCCGTAGAATATTTCGAATCGGTATTGCGTATCTAACCATTTTTGGGGCTGCCGTTTCAGTTTTTGACTAAAGAGGTTTTAAGACAAAGAATTATTTTTTAGTCGTGCTGAACAAATTGCTGATAAATGGTTATTGGAGTTTTTTGTAATACTCCTTTTTTGTATTCCCATTTTGCTATTAACTGCAGTTTAACGTAAAATTGAAAGCTATATAACCCAAATCGAACTCCTCACCTTTAATAGCCAGGCGCTTTTCTCTCCTAAAAATCTTCCAAAGGGTAAAATACTAAATTGTTAATATTATCTTGGCTTCATTAGTGCCAATCTTTTATCTTTGGAGGTATAATAAATATATTTTATGAAGTTTATCGTTTCTTCTTCGGCTTTGCTGAAACAACTGCAACAGATTAGTGGTGTTATTAATGCCAACACCGTGTTACCCATACTGGAAGATTTTTTGTTTGAAATTGAAAAAAACAAGCTTACAGTAGTGGCCACCGATTTAGAAACAGTAATGAAAGTGCATTTAGACATTGAAGCTAAAGACAGCGGCAAAGTTTGCATACCTGCAAAAATTTTAATGGACTCGTTAAAAAATATTGCCGAGCAACCACTTACTTTTAATATTGATAAAAACTTTGGGGTAGAAATTACCAGCGACAATGGTAAATATAAAGTGATGGGAGAAAACCCTGATAACTTTCCTAAAGAACCTGCGGCTGATGATGCTAATAGTTTTACCATGACGTCGAGTGCATTGGTTACTGCCATTAACAAAGCTATTTTTGCAGTTAGTAATGATGATCTTCGCCCTGCTATGACTGGTGTATTTTTTGAGCTGGATAAAAAAGGAATAACCTTTGTTGCTACCGATGCACACCGCCTGGTACGTTATACCCGTACAGAAGTTAGCTGCCCTAAAAAAGATTCTTTCATCGTTCCAAAAAAACCATTGAGTTTATTAAAAGGTTCTTTACCTGATAATGAAGATGAATTAAACATAAGTTACAACAGCAATCATTTATTTGTAAAGCATGGCGGTACCGAATTGGTGTGCCGGTTAATTGATGCCCGTTTTCCGGATTATAAAGTAGTAATACCGGTTGATAATCCGTATAAAATGACGGTAAACAAAAACGATTTTCAAAACGCTTTGCGCCGTGTAAGTGTGTTTAGTAATAAAAGTACCAACCAGGTGGCATTAAGCATTAGTGGCAGCGAATTACAATTAGCCGCACAGGATGTTGATTTTAGTTTTGAAGGTAACGAACGTATGGCCTGCCAGTACGATGGCGAAGATTTACAAATTGCTTTTAATGCAAAATTTTTAATTGAAATGCTTAACGGTGCCGATACCGCCGAAATAAATATGGAATTAAGCACACCTACAAAAGCTGGCATTATTAAGCCAACTGAAATGGGGGATAATGAAGAATTACTGATGCTGGTGATGCCGTTGATGTTGAATAATTAAGAACTCCCCGTCCGCCGCGGCGGAGAACTGGCGGAGAGTATGATATTTTTTTAAACCGAAGTTTATTGCTTCGGTTTTTTATTGTGAAAATTTTATCAATTTCATTTGTACATTCAGTAAAAAATTACTGCTATGAAACTATTTTACTTTGGTTTTTTAATTATTTCGATTGTGTGTTTTTCCTGTGATAACAAACAGTTTGTACCAGAAAGCAATCAACAGGAAACTCCTAAAGCATTGCAAACAGATAAAGAAAGTTCTGGCGGCTCTTACATTTCTAAAAAACGCTATGATAATGATTTGGTAGAAGAGTTATATAACGAACTGCTGGAAAAAAATGCTGCATTAAGTTCTCTGGAAAATGGAATAGAAAAATTGAAAGATGATAAGAAAGATTCGGCAGCGTTATTTAACACATTCGATTCCAAAAACAATTCTTACTACAGTGCTGCAAATATGCATATTGGTGTTATAAAAGATTCAGCTATAAAACAAAGAATAAAACAACTTTTTGAAAACAGCCTTTCAAAATACAACACCAAAATTGCTGCACATAATAATCTTATTGCTGCTGTTAACGCAAAAGATGCAACACTTAATGATTTGCATATTGTTTTAAAACTGAGTCAAACATTAAGTATGATAGAGCAATACCAAACCAACGATTTGCCACCTACTAAACCTTTTGAAAATACCAGCAGGGAATACGATAAGTTAATATTTAAAACAGATTCATTAAGCAAAAAATAAATTTTCATATTCTTAAAAACTACTAAACGCAGTTCTTGAGTAAAATGTTCTCTTGTTCCGATGGAACAAGTCGTAGGAAAAAATAACATCGTTTGTATTTTCGTTCTTTAGGAACGTTTGGTGCAAACCAAAAAGCACCTTGCGTTCCTAAGGAACGCCGAACCTCCTTTTTTCTAATCCTACCCACCTTTTGTTCCTGTGCAACAACATTCCCTCATGCAGAGCTCTTTTAATTTTCAACCCAAAAACAATTCCTTAAAATCTAAATTCTTCTTCCGAACTTACAACCCTAAACTAACCCACCATGGCTTTAATAATTTTAGGCGTTATAATTATAATTCTTGCTTCTGTTGTTTTAAAAAATAATTTTAAACTCGAAAAATTTATACCGGTTGGCCGTATCATTGGTGTTGTTTTTATAGCACTGGGCATTATTACCAGTTGTGTAAAACAAATTGATGGCGGCGAAATTGGTGTAAAGGTTTTGTTTGGAAGCATACAAAACGATGTGTTGGGAAGTGGTTTACATTTTATCAATCCTTTGCTGGATGTAAAAAGATTAGATGTAAAAACACAGAACTATACCATGAGTGGTGTAAATGATGAGGGCCACAAAGCAGGCGATGATGCCATAAGGGTTTTAACCAGCGATGGGCTTGAAGTAACGATTGACCTTACTGTTTTATACAGGATAGTGGCTGCAGATGCCCCCAAATTATTAAGAGAAACCGGCGATGATTACCGGGATAAAATTGTACGCCCTATTACCCGTACAAAAATAAGAGACAATGCCGTGTATTACCAGGCAGTAGATCTGTTTGGTAATAAAAGAGATGAATTTCAACAGCGCATTTATAAAAGTATTGAAGATGATTTTAAGAAAAGAGGTTTAATGCTGGAGCAATTATTAGTAAGAAATATCACTTTGCCCAATTCGGTAAAAGCATCTATCGAATCTAAAATAAATGCAGAGCAGGATGCTAAAAAAATGGAGTTTGTATTATTAAAAGAAAAACAGGAAGCCGAACGTAAAAGAGTGGAAGCACAGGGTATTGCCGATTATCAACGCATTATCAATACCGGCCTAACCGATCAGCAGTTGCAGTATGAACAAATTAAAGCTATGAAAGAACTGGCGCTTAGTGCCAACGCAAAAGTGATTGTAATGGGTAAAGGAAATACGCCTTTGATTATTGATGGCAAACAATAATTTGGTGAATGGTCAATGGTGAAAGCTGTATTTTAAAAACCTATTATTTACAGCACGTGCCTTAAAAAAATTTTTATAATGAATATTATAACCCTCCGCAGTTTCGATAATTATTTTTTAGCAAGCATTACCCTAACAAAATTGCAGGATGCCGGTGTGGAATGTTATTTAAAAGATGAGCACACTGTAACTATAGATCCCATATTATCCAATGCCATTGGTGGTATAAAGCTGGTGGTAAAAGAAGAGCATGCTGAAGAAGCAAAAAAAATATTACAGCAGTTTGATGAAGAATACCTGCAATCGGTTAAATGTCCGCAATGCGGTGCTGCAGCAATTACGCTGGTATCAAAACCCGGCGCTTCAAATTTTATTACAGCCATTTTTACCTGGTTGTTCTCCAGTTATGCGATAGCTCCGGAAAATGTTTACCAATGCAGTAAATGCGGTTACGAAAGTAAAAACATGCCCACCACTGTTAATGAAGAAGATTTACACGATTAAAATTTTGCAAAAACTATTTTTGTTGTTTATTTGACAGATGAAAAAAATTGCCATGATTCCGGCACGATATGCCGCAACACGTTTTCCTGCAAAGCTTATGCAGCTGCTGAAAGATAAAACGGTTATCCGCCACACGTATGATAATACCGTTGCCACTAATTTATTTGATGAAGTAATGGTGGTAACCGACAGCGAAATTATTTATAATGAAATAACACAGCACGGAGGCAAAGCTGTTATGAGCATTAAACAACACGAAAGCGGAAGCGACAGAATTGCTGAGGCTATTGTAAATATGAATGTGGACATTGTGGTAAATGTACAGGGCGACGAGCCTTTTGTACAAAAAGAGCCGCTGGAAAAATTATTAAAAGTTTTTGATGATGAAAATGTGCAGGTGGCATCGCTGATGCAGGTTTTATACGATGAAAAATTTATTACCGATTCTAATTATGTAAAAGTAGCGGTTGATAAAAATATGAATTCATTATTATTCAGCCGCAGTGTTATACCTTTTGCCCGTGATAAAAATACTGCAGTTACTTATTACGAACATATTGGCGTTTATGCTTTTCGTAAACAGGCGCTTTTAAATTTTACCCGCTGGCCCATTACACCTTTAGAGGCAGCCGAAAAAATTGAATGCCTTCGTTATTTAGAAAATGGCGTTCCTCTTAAAATGGTGGTTACACAATACATGGGTGTAGAGATTGATACGCCGGCAGATTTGGAAAGGGCAGCAAAGCTTTTATAATTATGTCGTCGGATTTTTCCTCCAATTCAAAAATGGATTTTTTTGCGTCTGCTGCAAAAGCACCCTGTTGTTTTTCTGTGCTTCTGTGGCTCTGTGGCAATTTTTTTGCCAAAGGCAAAATCCTTATCACAATTAAATTCGTGTATTTTTGCTCCTCAAAATTAATCTATGGCATTCAGAAATTTTAAAATGGTTGGCTATGTGATTTATGGCCGTGGGTCTTTTAATCAGTTAGATGAAATTATTGCGCCACACCGTAAAGTAAATGCGCCAATGATTTTTTTGGTAGATCATTTTTTTAATGGAAAAGATTTGGCGAAAAGAGTTCCGCTTAAAGGCAATGATAAAATTATTTATGTTGATGTTACTTACGAACCTAAAACAACTTATGTAGATAGTTTAGCACAACAGTTAAAAGAAGAGTTTGGAACCGTTAGCGGTGTAATTGGCATTGGCGGCGGCAGCGCCATGGACCTTGCAAAAGCGGTTGGTTTAATGATGAACAATGCCGGCTCTTCTGCAGATTACCAGGGCTGGGATTTAGTGAAGCAACCCGGTGTATATAAAGTGGGCATCCCAACCTTAAGCGGTACCGGCGCCGAGGTAAGCAGAACAACAGTATTAACAGGCCCCACAAAAAAGCTGGGTATGAACTCCGACTTTACACCTTTTGATCAAATTATTTTAGACCCAGAGCTTACTGCTAACGCCCCCGCCAACCAGCGTTTTTACACCGGTATGGATTGCTATATTCATTGCATTGAAAGTTTAACAGGCACTTACTTAAACGAGTTCAGCAAAAGCTACGGCGAAAAAGCTTTGCAGCTTTGCCGGCAAGTGTATGTAAATAAAGATACCTGGGATGCAGACAGCGACGACAAATTAATGATGGCATCATATGCCGGCGGAATGAGTATTGCATACAGCCAGGTTGGGGTAGCGCATGCCGTTAGTTATGGCTTAAGTTATTTACTGGGCACCAAACACGGAGTGGGCAATTGTATTGTGTTTGATAAATTACAGGACTATTATCCGGATGGTGTTAAAGAATTTAAACTGATGGTGGCTAAAAATAATATCGATATACCACAACATATTTGCGCTAATTTAAGTGATGAAGATTTTAATAAAATGATAGATGTATCATTAGGTATGAAGCCGCTATGGGAAAATGCTTTGGGCAAAGAATGGGAAAAAATAATGACAAGGGATAAGTTGAGAAAATTGTATGAGCAGTTGTAACCATAATTTTTTTAACTTCATCATATGTTTGAACAAAGTAAAAAATATTTTTCTTACATTTTAAACCCAATGGATTTACTGCGTACAAAAAAAGTATTGCAGGTAAATCCCACTATTGCTGCCACCCGTAAAGAACCAGACGAAATAAAACTTTTTGTTTACGATTATGATACTGTAAAGGCGGATATGATGGAGCTTAAGAATGTGCCGGATTGTTTTCCTTATTTGGATTCTGCTAAAACAACCTGGATTAATGTTGATGGCCTGCGTAAAGCCGATGTGGAGAAAATTTGCAGCCACTATGGTATCCATTATTTAATTACCGAAGATATTTTAAGTATTGGCCAAAGGCCTAAAATGGATGAAATTGAAGGGCTGGTATTTTGCTTATTAAATATGATGTACTTCAACGAAAAAGACTCGGCAGTTGAAATTGAGCAGATAAGTATTATACTGGGTAAAAATTTTGTAATCAGCTTTCAGGAAGATGCGGCAAGAGATGTTTTTAATCCGCTGAGAGAAAGATTAAAAATTAACGGCAGCAAAGTACGCCAGCAAAAAGCCGACTTTTTATTTTATTCTTTAATTGATTTAATAGTAGATAATTATTTTGTGGTGATGGAAAAGCTGGGAGAAAAAATAGAAGGGTTGGAAGAGGATATTGTTCGCAGCGCCAATACCCGTACGCTTGCAAAAATTAATATGCTGCGTAAAGAAATGATTTTGTTAAAAAGAAGTATTGCACCGGTAAGAGAATTGGTAAATGGTATTTTAAGAAGTGAAAGTGATTTAATTGAAGAGCGTACAGAAAAATATTTTAAAGATGTCTACGATCATATTTTACAGGCAAACGAATTGGCCGAAAACTACCGTGATATGATGATGAACTTAAACGATCTGTATTTAAGTAATGTAAATTTAAAAATGAATGAAGTGATGAAGGTGATGACGGTAGTTACCTGTTTGCTTGCACCCGCTACTGTTATTGGGGGTATTTTTGGAATGAACTTTGAAACCATTCCTTTGCTGCACAACAAATGGGGGTTTTTTATTTCTGTAGGCTTAATGTTATTTATTCCTCTTACTATGATAAGGATGTTTAAAAAGCGTGGATGGTTTTAAGCCCTAGGGGTTTGGGTTTTCTTATAAATTGGCACCGTACTGCAGGGCTCTCCGTACATTATACTTTTTACTACTGGCCGCAGTAAATTAGTTATCTCCACATACGCCGACTCTGATACCGGTAATTCGCCACAGCCTTTTACCACCACTCTTTTGTCTGCATAATCAGCTGTATTTATTTTATACAAATTTTTTAAAAATAATGTTTGCAATAAAAAATCTTTGTTACCAAAAACTACATTTTTTGCAACAGGTTGCAGGTAACTGGCCACCAGCATATTGGCCCACATGGGTATTACCGCATCTGCGGTGCAGGTAATGGCTATGTTTTTTTCCCGGTACGGTGTAAGGTCTAAATTTTTTAAGGCTTCTCTAAAATCTTTTTCTTTTAAAATCAAACCCATAAATAAATAATCTTTCAAATCAAAAAGCACCACCTCGCCCTGCGGATAATAATCCTCCAGGTTTAAAGTGATGATGCCGCTTTCTGCAACTTTATTTATCATTACATCTTCTTCCATATTGCAAAGTTATAGCAATATTATTGCGGCAAAGCCGGCGGTTTAAAAAATTCTTTATCCCGTAAATTAAAACAGCCACGCAGGTAAAGCGTGGCTGAATAAAAAGAGTTGTTATTTGTTTTAATAATATTTGCTGCGGCTATCTTTTATGGTAGCTTGTTTCTTCAAACCTTCCAGCCAGCCAGTAGCAGCCTGATTGCGTAAATTATTTGTTTGCTGTATTTTTCGTTGGGCTTCTGCTTCGGGTGTATCAGCAGCCTTCTCGCCAACACTATTTACTTTAATTACAAATACACCAGTATTTCCTTCTATTGGTGCCGACACTTTGGTTTGGTTTGCAGCATTAAAACTTGCGCCTATTACCTTTGGCTCCTGGCCAATATTTGCAATAATCTGGCTGTTAAATGTTATTGAACTATCTGCGCCAGCAATTAAAACCTGTTGCTTGTATGCACTGGCAGCACTTTCTAATGTTGGGTTAGCGCCAAGGTTTTTAATAATTAATTCAGCTTTCTTCTTATTGCGAATATCTCCTTCTACCATTTGCCTTGCGGTTGCTGCATCCTGTGTGCCTTCGTCCTGTACTTTATCAATCGTTACTACTACAAACTGATCGTTAATATTAAAGGGTTCACTTACATCTCCTTTCTTTGCTTCAAATACCCATCTTATTAAAGCCCTTGCATCCCTAAGTTGACCAACCTGGTAATCATTTTCTTTTATAATTGTGGGCCAGTTTATTTTTTGCAATCCATTTTTAGCAACATATCCGTCAAAGTCTTTTCCGCTTTTTTGGCCTGATAATTTAGTGGCGTTATTATTTGCATTACCAATGGTGGCATCACTGGAGAAAATTTCTTTTGCCATAAATGCAACTTTATACAAAGTACCGCTTCCTTTTGTACCCATTGCTTCTATTACATGATATCCAAACGGTGTTTTTACAATTCCTTGTGTTCCTGCTGGTTTTGTAAAACTAAAATCATTAAAATCCGGCATCATTTTGCCGTATTCAAAATAGTCGTAAAAGCCGGCGGTATTTTTACTTCCTTCATCTGTAGAGTATTTAGTAACCATAGCGCCAAAATCGGCACCACCTTTAATAGCTGTGAGAATACTGTCGGCCAATTTTTTTGCAATGCTGTCTTCCAGTATTGGCTGCCCGGTTTGCGGATTTATTGTTCCTATTAATATATGTCTTGCCTTAGCGCTGTCTGGAGAAATTTTGGTTGACAGCACTTTTGCCAACACATAATTGTTACCATCAACATAAGGGCCATAAACAGTACCCACAGGTTGTTTAATAATAGTATCAATTGCAAAAGATCTAATTTTTGATTTAGGCAGATAGCTGCTGTCAAATTCTATACTTGATGTATTTCTTGCTATAAAAGCTTTAGTATTTGTTTCTGTTGAAAAACTTTCTTTTAAACCAGCTACAATTGCTTTTGTTTTTGCACTATCGTCGCTGCTGGGTAACTGGCTAAAAGTAACATAAGATATCATGCGGCCAGCTTCCTGTTTAAATTGATTTTTGTGTTTTTGAACATAACTTTCAATATCGGCGTCGGTTACTTTTATTGTACTGTCGCTTATTACATTATAAGGAACAGCTACGTAAGAAATATTTGCAAACTTTTTATTATCTGATTTTTCTTTTTCCTGCAGCCATGCCGGGTAATATGCACTTGCATTAAGCAATGCGGTGTACTTTCCATAAATACTGCCATCTTTTATTTGCTCCGTCATTTGGTTGTAGCTGTCGCCTTCCTTTCCTTTAGCCTTTTTCATTTCGCTAATTTTTTGGCCAACTTTTATAGCATCAAGTTTACCTGTTGCAGGGTCGGTAAAACCAGCTCCTGCCTGTAAAAAAGGATTTCCCTGTTCGTTGCTAAAAAATAAATTACTTAATTCTTTAGATGTAAAACCTATGCCTAACTTTTTAGCTTCGGCATTAAATATTTTCAACCCTACAATATTATCCCAAACCTGCTGCCTTAACTGGCCGGCTTCGGGTTTTCCTCCATATTGCTGTGCCTGCTGTTCTGCATTTGCATCGGCCTGAGCAAATTTTTCATCAAACAAAGCCCTTTCAACTGGTTCGCCATTTACTTTACCTACATTGTTTGATGAAGAACCAAAAAAACCGCCGCCACTGCCCTTGGTGCCAGAGTTAGCGTCCATTAATAAAAAACCAATTAAACTTAAGGCTATTACTGCAATTACTACCGCAGCACCTTTATCACGAATTGTTTGAATTATTTGCATATTTTTCCTGTAATTAAAATGGACGGCAAAAATAGGGGAAAAACAGCTATTAACATTGCCGAATTTTAGGTATTTGCTGCTGTAGCAGTGCGGCGCTGCTGCTTATTAAAGTTGCGAAATTTAAACCCTATTTAAAATTGAAGATATTGTTGACAAATCATCCTCTCTTAAACCTCCATTTTTAAAAAATATCACATTTTCATTTTCATCTATTATGAAATTCATTAGTGTGCTATCTATTAAAGGGTTAATATGGGGCAAATTAGATTTGCCTGATAAAATTGTCCTTAGAGAGCCTCTTAGCCCTTCGCCAGAATTTAGAAATCTGTAATTGAATTCTAAATTTCTCTTTTTTATAAATTCTGTGATAGAACCAGGTTTTAAATCATTGCAATAAGTAATAAAGACTATTTTTTCATTTTCCTTATACAATAATTGGAGTTCATATAAAACCGGTATTTCTTTAATACATGAGCCACACCAGGAAGCCCATGTATTAAAGAAGATTACCTTTCCTTTTATATAATCATAATCATCCGCATCAATAAAATACTTAAATGTATCCAAATAAGAATTGTTAATTACTTTAATTTTGGATTTATTTTCGAATTTAGCTATTCGTATATCTATCCCAATAATTTTTTTCAAAACTATTAGTAAAATTATTATTGATATACTAATTATGATATAATTCAACTTAGTTTAAGATTGTATAAATAGTAAATGCCAGCAGCTTAAAACCAATGGATTTTTGGCTGCGTTTTACAGGCCGGTAGTAAATATTAGTAATGTAATGTATAAACATATATGCTGTTTTAAGGTTTTAAACAATGATTTGTTAATAAGGTTGTTTTACTGTTAATAACCATAGTTTGTTTCATAAAAAATTCTTTACAAAATGGGTTTAAAGTTTGGGTAAAAAGTTTTTTAAAATAATAATGTTGATACAAGACATTTTATACCATGGATATTAACAGCTGTTTTTTAAAAATGATCAATTTAGTTTTCCTCCACTTTTTTTATTAACGGTGTGTTTATAATTAAAGTAATAAAATACATAAGTAAGCAGCAGCAGGCATTTTTAAATTGATAATAGTAATTTTATTTTATGTTAATTACCTGTGGATGAAGGTGGATAAGTAAAAGGTTTTAATTTTACATCACAGAGAAAATATTTTCTTTACACTTATTAACACCCATAGTAGTAATAAGTGATTATATAAATAATAAGTATTAATACATATTATGACAGATATTAACAGCGCAAAAAAAAATATAGAGTCCGCCGGTTTTTTAGATTTGAACATTAATCCTGAAATGGATTTGTTTGCAGAAATTGAAAGACTGAAAAAAGAAAAGAATGCTATTATACTGGCGCACTATTACCAGGAGCCGGATATACAGGATGTGGCCGATTTTATTGGCGACAGTTTAGGGCTTGCACAAAAGGCAGCAACAACTGATGCTGATATTATAGTTTTTGCCGGCGTTCACTTTATGGCAGAAACTGCTAAAATTTTAAATCCTTCTAAAAAAGTTTTACTACCAGATTTAAAGGCAGGCTGTTCTTTAAGCGATAGTGCACCACCACCATTGTTTAAATTATTTAAAGATAAACATCCCGATCATTTAGTGATTACTTACATCAACTGCTCTGCAGGTATGAAGGCTTTAAGTGATATCATCTGTACCTCTTCTAATGCCCAAAAAATTGTAGAGAGCCTTCCGGCAAGTCAACCTATCATTTTTGCGCCAGATAAGAACCTTGGGGCTTATATCAACAAACAAACAGGAAGAAATATGTTGTTGTGGAATGGTGCCTGCATGGTTCATGAAATTTTTAGTTTAGAAAAAATTACTAAATTAAAAATTCGTCATCCAAAAGCAAAAGTAATTGCACACCCCGAATGTGAAGCACCGGTTTTAGCCATTGCAGATTATATTGGCAGCACCACAGGTTTATTAAAATTTACTGAGAAGGATCCTGCTACCGAATTTATTGTAGTTACAGAAACGGGCATCCTTCATCAAATGCAAAAAAATAATCCTGGTAAAACATTTATACCTGCTCCACCAAACAACAGTTGCGCCTGCAACGATTGTCCGCACATGAAATTAAATACTTTAGAAAAATTGTATTTGTGTATGGAGTATGAATTGCCTGAAATTATTATGGATGAAGAATTACGAATTGCTGCAAAAAAACCAATTGACAGGATGTTGGAGATAAGTGCAAGATTTAGTTTGTAAAGCCCCTCTTATCCTCCCCGGAGGGGAGAGAAATGGAGAAGATATTACGGAATGTTGATTGCTATGATTTAAAATAAATTTTAATTGAATTTTATCTGTTTAATCTGTGGCAAACCCTACCGCTTCCAAAAAGCACCAATTCTTGTTTTTACATTTTGCCTTATATTCATGTAAAATAAATTAATATCCCCTGCGTGGTAATTTTTTTTATTAAATAATATTTTACCAAAAATATTTGGCTTACTTGTCCATAAAATATTATTATTAATATTAGCATCAACCACATGCGGTACAATTTTATTAAATTTTAATAATACGCCACCAATATTTTGTTTTGCAGAAACAAAAGAAGTATCCATTGTCCATGTAAGTGGATTAATAACTACAGCTTTAAAATTTTCTACTTTATTAATTTCATAACCTCGTTTGTAAGTACGCCAGCTTACAAAACATCCGGTAGCTGCAGAGTCTTTACAGGGCTGTAAACTGCTAAAATAATTTTCAGGAACCGGCAATCCAATTATATAAGCACAAACTAATTTATTTTGTAAAGGCTTATTATCAAAAAATTCTTTTAATAACCTTCCTGCATGTTTTGTGCCCTGGCTGTGTGCTGCAATAATAATTGGCCTGCCATTATTTAAATTGGTAAGATAAAATAAAAATGCTGTCTTTATATCTTCATAAGCCGTATCAAAATATTTTTCCGCTTCTTTTTCAGCAATATAAAATGCTTTTATATGTGCCTGCCTGTATCTTGGTGCAAAAACCCTTGTTTGCTCGTTAAACGCACTTGCCTGGTATAAAATAGTTGAGTAATCAGTTTTTGAATTTATTGCTGCATCATCAATGTCTGCATTCCACCTGCTATCATTCTTATCTGTTAACGTGGTAGGGTGAAGAAAAAAAACATCAACCGAACTGTCAGCAATCAAGGATTTACGTAAAGGTTTTGGCACACTGTCCGACAGGTCTTTTTTCCACGGGTGAGCAGCCCAGTAATCAAGGTTAGCGTAATCAGGTTTTTTATCAACACTTATAAATTGGTATTGTGGTGCAAAAGAAAAATTTTTTTTAGCGCAAGAAAAGAATAATGCAGGAGTTAGCAGAAATAAAAAGTTTTGTATAATAGTTCGCTGTAAACAATAAGTTTTGTAATTTTTCATACTCAAATCTACATTCGTTAATCTTAAATGAAAAATATATGGCCATTCCATCAGTTGATTTAGCAGAATTTTTAAGCGGCGACCCTGTTCGTAAAGCTGCTTTTGTACAAGAGTTGGGTAAAGCTTACGAAGATGTTGGTTTTGTTGCAGTAAAAAATCATGGCGTTCCCGATCAATTAATCGGAGATATATACAAATATGTGCAGGAATTTTTTTCTCTGCCCTCAGATCAAAAAAGAAAATATGAAATTCCTGAATTGGCTGGCCAGAGAGGGTACACAAGTTTTGGTAAAGAACATGCCAAGGGGAGCGATGCTCCAGATCTGAAAGAATTTTTTCAATATGGCCAGGTGCCCAGAGATAATTTTAAAGAGGAGGAATATCCGCCAAATGTTACCGTAAATCAAATTGCAAAATTTAATCCCACTTTTGATAGCGCTTACCGGGCTTTTGAAAAATCGGGTACAGCCTTGTTACAGGCTATTGCTTTGTATTTAGGATTGGATGAACATTATTTTGATGAATATGTGCATAACGGAAATTCGATTTTACGTTCCATACATTACCCGCCAATAACCAGCGAGCCTAAAAGTGCCATACGTGCCGAACAGCACGAAGACATAAATCTTATAACACTTTTGGTTGGAGCTTCTGCAGATGGCTTACAAATTTTAACCAAACAAAATGAGTGGGTTGGTGTAACATCTTTACCTGAGCAAATTGTGGTTAATGTAGGGGATATGCTGCAGCGTTTAACTAACAATAAATTATGCAGCACTACACACCGTGTGGTAAATCCTGCAAGAGAGTTATGGCACACTTCCCGTTTTTCAATTCCATTTTTTCTTCATCCCAAAAGCAGTATGAGCCTTCGGTGTCTGGATAGTTGCATTGATGCTGCACATCCAAAAGCATATCCTGATGCTACTGCCGGCGAATATTTGGATGAGCGCCTTAGAGAAATAGGATTGAAAAAATAATTTTTTTAAGATACGTTGAAACTATTCCGGCATATTCCTTTTTTAAAAGCAGTGTTGCTGCACAGCGTTACCGCTTTTGGCGGGCCACAGGGGCATATGGGTATGATGATGAAAACTTTTGTGGATAGAAGAAGGGATTTAACAAAAGAGGAGTTGATGGAGTACACATCATTTTGCCAGCTATTGCCCGGGGCCTCATCTACACAAACACTTACACTTATTGGGTACAAACGTGGGGGAGTACCCTTAGCTGTTGTAACTTTAATTATCTGGATACTGCCCGCCTGTATTTTAATGGGTGGCTTATCTTTTTTGGTTACAGGTATTGGCAAGGAAAATTTAAATACAAGTGTATTTCAATTTATTCAGCCAATGGCTATAGGCTTTTTAGGTTATGCAGCATTTAAAGCGTTTAAAATTTCTGTAAATAATTTTATTACACAAATAATAATGCTGGTTGCAATGGCAGCTACTTACTTTTTGTTTAAAACGCCGTGGGTGTTTCCCGGGTTAATAATTGCTGGCGGCATTGCTACAAATTTCAGCAGCAGACGTATTCCGCAGAAAGATGTTATTAAGCCAAGGCAGGTTCGCTGGACAAATATCTGGCTGTTTGGGTTAATTTTTTTAGTTGCTGCTTTTTTGAGTGAGGCAGCAAGAAAACAAAACTGGGAAAACCGAAAATCTTACAATCTGTTTGAAAATTTTTACCGTTTTGGAAGTATTGTTTTTGGTGGTGGAGATGTGTTGATTCCTTTAATGCTGGACCAATATGTTGCAAGGCCAACATCACAGCGGATGCAAAAGAAAGATCAAAATGTTATACGTATTGAAAGAGAAGAATTACTAACCGGCGCAGGCATGGTACGGGCAATACCGGGACCTGTTTTTTCAATTGCTTCTTTTACCGGTGGCATGGCAATGAAAAACGAAGGGAAAGAAATGCAACTTTTGGGATGTGTAATTGGGGCTGTGGCAATTTTTTTACCCAGTGCATTATTAGTTTTATTTTTCTTTCCGGTTTGGCAATACTTAAAAAAGTATGTTGTGGTTTACCGTGCACTGGAAGGGATTAATGCTGTGGTGGTCGGCATTATGTGGGCAGCAACTTTATACTTACTAAAAGATGTTTCAATTTTGCCTTTTAACAATATTAGTTTTCTGAATATAGGAGTTATTACCGGAACTTTTTTAATACTTCAACTAACAAAAATACCTGCACCTTTTATTGTGCTGTTTTGTTTGGGATTGGGCTGGTTGTTTTAGTTACACTTTATAATAGCCGTTTCTTTCAATTTCTTCTTTAACTGCATCGGGTACCAAAAAGCGGATAGATTTTTTTTCTTTTATTAAACTTCGTATACGTGTGCTTGATATATCCAGTAATGGAGCTTCCAGCATTATAATTTTGGCGCCAAAGGTTTCAGTAATTTCAAAGCCCGGCCTTTTATAAATATAAAATGAATAATTTTTTATAAGAAGCTGATAATTCTTCCACTTGTCTAAATTTTGAAAACCATCACTACCCATTATTATTGCAAATTCATTTTTGGGATGTTTTTCCGTAAGGTACACAAGTGTGTCAACTGTATAAGAAGGCCTGGGTAATTTAAACTCTACATTACTGCTTCTTAATTTGGTTTCACCATCAATGGCAATGTTTACGAGGTGTAACCGCTGGTATTCGTTTAATAAAGAGGAGGAATTTTTAAATGGATTTTGAGGAGAAACTACAAACCAAACCTGATTTAATGGTGTTGTATTAATAACATGGTTTGCAATAATTAAATGGCCAACATGTATCGGGTTAAAAGAGCCAAAATATAATCCAACTGTCATTATTTAATTGATAATCAATGATTTATAGTTTATTTTGACAAAATTGCGATTTCTTCAACCCAAATATTTTCTGCTTCATTCAACCTTAAGCTAAGCCTGTAACCTGCTACTAATATCGAAATTGGATCTCCGAGTGGGGCCACCTGGTCAATAATAATTTTTTCTCCAGGCACACAACCCATTTCCATCAGCTTTAAAAAAATATCATCATTTTCAAAGTGTTTTATAATTACTGCCTTGCCCACTTCAACTTCCGATAATCGCCTGTCCATTTATATTATTTTAAGTAGTACAAAAGTATTCATTAGTAATTGTTTAATAATTTCGAGATTAGAAATTAACTATGCCAATACAATTTTTTTTTCTTCAGGATAAAAGTATCCTTAAAAATAGGACAGCTTTAAAAGCCTTTCTTCCAAAAATTTTCCGGCAAAATAGTAAGCAGCTTTCAAATCTTACTTATATCTTTTGTTCGGATGATTACCTGCTTTCAATCAACAAAGCTCACCTGAAACACGATTTTTATACTGACATTATAACTTTCGATCTATCCGACCCCCCGGGGCAAATTACTGGAGAGATTTACATAAGCACTGACAGGGTAAGAGACAATGCCGCTACTTTACGAGTAAGTATTAAAGAGGAACTACACCGTGTAATATTTCATGGCGCTTTGCATCTTTGCGGTTTTAATGACAAAAGTGCAAGGGATGAAAAGGTGATGAGAGATGCGGAAAACATGTGTTTAAAAGCTTACTTTAAGTAATCCCTTGTTTCACGGCGAACAGTTCCATATTGGAACTGTTCGCCGTGAAACGCTATATTTGCTCTAAATAATAATAAATGCCCAATCCAAATTTTAGCGAAACTCCTGAATCTCTTAACCGAAAAAGAGAAAAACGCAGATGGCAAATGGCTCTACGCCGTTATGTAATAGAAAAAAACCCAAGCAGTGCTTATGCCAAGTATTTTGGTCTTGACATTGAATTTTTTAGGGAATGGATTGCAATTCAGTTTAGAGAAGACTTATCTTGGAGCAACTTCGCTCTGAAATGGCAGTTTGACCATATAATACCAGTGGCTTATTTCAATTATTCAAGCGAGGAAGACCTGCTATTATGCTGGAATTTTATAAACATACGTGTAGAGAGGATTGAACATAATAAAGTAAGAGGCAACAGGGTAGATGTAATGGCAGTAAGAACCTATTTTGAAGATCTTTATAGTAAAACAAACTACCCCTTTTGTATAAAAATGCTTGAAAAAATAAGGACTATTGAAATTGCCAATATAGAAAGCAATACAGAGTTGGAGGGCTTTATTATTAAAAACCAAACCTATTTTGAACAGATTGCGACTTTAAACAAGGTTGATTTCCAACGTTTAAATAATGGTGTTCCTTTTAAGAATATTCTTGCAGAAAGGGAAATAGCAAGAAAGTTTGGTGCTTAAACTTCTTAACAGCCATAAATAATTTCTAAACTACCTTTGCAAAATGTTTGCAGAATACGATATTATAGTAGTTGGCGCTGGTCATGCAGGTTGCGAAGCAGCGGCTTCGGCCGCAAACCTGGGTAGCAAAGTACTTTTGATTACCATGAATATGCAAACTATTGCCCAAATGAGCTGTAACCCGGCAATGGGTGGCATTGCAAAAGGACAAATTGTAAGAGAAATTGATGCCATGGGTGGTTACAGCGGTATTGTTACTGACGAGAGTATGATACAATTTAGAATGCTTAACCGCAGTAAAGGACCGGCAATGTGGAGCCCGAGAGCCCAAAGCGACAGGATGCTGTTTGCAGCCAAATGGCGGGAAATGCTGGAGAATACCCCCAATGTGGATTTTTACCAGGATATGGTAAACAGTCTTTTAATAAAAAATGGCCGTATTTACGGAGTTGTAACTGGATTAGGGCATGAAATAAGGGCAAAATCGGTGGTTTTAACCAATGGCACTTTCTTAAATGGTGTTATACATATTGGTGAGAAACAGCTGGGTGGTGGAAGAATGGCAGAGAAGGCTGCTACTGGAATAACAGAACAATTGGTATCGCTGGGTTTTGAAAGCGACCGCCTTAAAACCGGAACCCCACCAAGATTAGATGGCCGGAGTTTGAACTACAGCAAGATGGAAGAACAGAAAGGAGATGAGGAAATAGTTGGTTTTAGTTATCTGCCCACAAAAAAAATAACCGCAGCCCAACAGAAAAGCTGCTGGATAACTTATACCAGCCCTGAAGTACATGATATTTTAAAAACAGGGTTTGAAAAAAGCCCTATGTTCCAGGGAAGAATACAGGGAACGGGTCCAAGATATTGCCCAAGTATTGAAGACAAAATAAACCGCTTTGCCGAACGTGACCGTCATCAACTATTTGTGGAGCCCGAAGGGTTTAATACTATTGAGATATACGTAAATGGATTTTCGTCTTCTTTACCAGAAGATGTTCAACATCAAGCTCTTAAGTTAGTTCCTGGCTTCGAAAACTGTAAAATGTTCAGGCCGGGTTATGCAATTGAGTACGATTTTTTTCCACCCACTCAATTAAAATTTAGTTTAGAAACCAAGCTGATTGAAAATTTGTTTTTTGCAGGACAGATTAATGGAACAACCGGTTATGAAGAAGCTGCCTGCCAGGGATTAATGGCTGGGATAAATGCTCATCAAAAAGCAACAGAGCAGGAAGCGCTTGTTTTAAAAAGAAGTGAAGCATACATTGGAGTATTGATTGACGATTTGATAAATAAAGGAACTGATGAACCCTACCGGATGTTTACCAGCCGGGCCGAATTCAGAACTTTATTGAGGCAGGATAATGCAGACTTAAGATTGACTGAAAAAAGTTACCGCCTTGGTTTGGCAAGCCAGCAAAGAATGAAATTGGTAAAAAGCAAAAAAGAAGGGGTTGAGCAGATAAAGGAAATACTATCAGGAATAAGCCTGGACCCCGAAGAAATAAATCCGTTTTTAGAAAGCGTACAATCATCAACGTTAGTTAGTAAACAGAAAGCTGCACAAATTTTATTAAGGCCAAATATTGGGTTACATAATATGATGCAGCAAATTCCTTCTTTACAAAATACTTTAAAAGATTTTACACCATCAACACTGGAGCAGGCAGAGATACAGTTGAAATATGAAACTTATATTGAAAAGGAAAAAGAACTGGTAGCAAAAATGAGCCAATTGGAAGATTTAATTATTCCGGATAATTTTGATTATGAAAAACTGGTTTCATTAGGCACAGAAGCCAAACAAAAATTTAAGAAAATTAAGCCACGTACTTTAGGGCAAGCCAGCCGAATTAGTGGCGTAAACCCAAGTGATGTGCAAATATTGATGGTGTTTATGGGGAGATAATGGAAATGTTGAATTTGCGAATGGCGAATATTTTTAAAGTTAAAAAATTATTGGAAATAAAAGCTTCAATTTATTGGCTGGTTTATTTACATAAATTTTTCAGTTTTATAAAAAAGCTTACATCAAAAAATATTCGAAATTCGCCTTTCGCAAATTCAATATATTTTAGAATAATACGTTTACTACAAAAAATTTACCATGCATTTAAACTTCCAGAACAACACACCAAAAGAATTGGTTTTTGAAACGGTGGCAGAATATCTGCACCACCAGCATTTAAAAATTGATAAACAAGACAGCACCAGGCCCTGGGGAGGTTTTTTTGTAATTGAGGAAAATGAGGCAGAAAAATTTATCAATTTATATTTTCCACATCTAACTAAAGAAGAATTAAATATTAGCGGCAAGCTTAGCCCTAAAATTTTGGTGGTGGCCCCCAACAAAAGGTTAAGCTGGCAATATCACCACCGCAGAGCCGAAATTTGGAAGCTGATCGGCGGTGTAGCCGGCGTGGTTACCAGTGATACAGATGAAGAAAAAGAAACTAATGAATTAAATATCGGCGATATCATACAACTTAAACAAGGCGAACGCCACCGTTTGTTAGGTACAAAAGGCTGGGGAATTATTGCTGAAATTTGGCGCCACACCGATGCATCAAACCCCAGTAACGAAGATGATATTGTAAGGGTGCAGGATGATTTTGGAAGATAGGAGTTTGCCAGGATCAAACGGATTTTCACGGATTAATACAAGGAAAAAATTTCAAGGCAGCTAGTAATATTAGCTGCCTTTTGCTTGTTAACCAAATCTGTCTGAACTTTAATTTATGAATCTGTTATTAAAATTTCTTTGTGGAATTTGTTTATTGGTTTCTTGTACAAGAAAGCTACAGATAAAATATCTTACCGATTTGGAACAGGCAAATATTAGGGGCAATGTTATAAAATTAGTAACTGAAACATATAATGTTGACAGCCTTGGCCAAATTGGAAAACTTGAGTTGGTAACAATTGAAATTTTTGATGAACTTGGAAATACAATTACAGATACAACTAAAGATTTGATAGAAGGCGATGAGATTGTCGAGTTTTTAATATTCAATAAGAACGGCTCTTTATCTTCCTCTTCAACCTTTGAAAATGGTAAGAAGCAGTCTAAAATGATACTAAAATATGATAGCAGCGGTAATTGTATAGCAATAGAAGTTTATAATTCAAATGATAAACTTGAGAGCTATTACGAAAACATACAACAAAATAAATTTGGACTTTTGTTAGGTATGAATTGTTACGATATTAATGGCAAATTAACAGTGTCTTATAAAAATGGATATGATAGTATTTATCAAATTAGTGCAACTGCAAAAGATAGCATTGGAATACTTACTTCAGAAGTAAAGATACATTTAACGAGTAAAAAATATCCGGAAAATATGCTTGAAGTCGCATACTTTAAGGATTCAACTTCTAAAAAATATTTTTCATACAAATATGAAAGTTGGGATACAGCCGGCAACTGGATACAGCAAACAATTTTCAATGATAATAAGAAGCCTATAAAAATGGTCAAACGTATTTTTACCTATCAACATTAAAGCTTACACTATAAATCGATCCGTGAAAATTGGTGTACCGAGCTTGTCGAAGTATCCGTGGCTAATTTATTTCAATCCCAGCTTTCTCAATCTTGATCTTATTGCTCCAGCGTTTCTGCCAAAATGTTTTATAATATCTGAGTCGGATGTATTGTTATTAAAAAGCTGTGTTAGTTTTTCATCCTGTTCCGGCGTCCAGGGTTTGTAAGCTTCGCCGTGTTTTGTTCTTACTAATTCAACCGAATATGTTTTATCACCTGTACCTCTGTATTTAGAAAAATTAGATCTTTTTTTAGCAGCTTCAATCACCACAGGTTTTATTTCTTTAGGCTCCTCCTTTTTAATAATATTTATTTGCGCCAGTTTAGGAAAATCGGCAGGCAACAATTCTTCAGGAATGTGCAGCGTATTTTTAGTACGGGTAATAGCCACGTACAATAAATTAATTTCTTCGTTAAGCTTGTTTATTTTCTTTTCATCATTATCCAATTCGTGTGCCTGCCGTTGCACTTTATCTTCGGTAATAAAATCTTTTACCAAATGCACCGAATCATATTCCATTCCTTTGCATCGGTGTACTGTAGAAAAAATAAGTTCCGCTTTTTCTTTATCATCGTTTTCAATATGCTTTTGTTTGATGGTTTTAATAATGTCGTAAATATCGTTGCCGTATTTTTTTACAATTTCCAGCATCATACTCAATTGGGTATCTTCCGTTTTTTCAATATACTCTTCTAAATCTTTTACAGAGGCCATCGATTTTATTAATGCATCTTTTATTGCCGACCGCTTATTGTTTTGCAAATTTAAAACATCGTATAAAGAAGCACCTTCATCAGCATACGTGTAAGAATTAAAATTACCTTCAAAATAAATTTTCTTAATATTTTTTTTCTCTGTTACATACTCAATTGCTTTTAACAACAAACCCAAATTGGTTCGGCCAATTACGGCTTTTGTTTTGGTATCGGTATTGGTGCCAAGCCCTTTAATAGTAAGGGGCTTAGTTTCGGTAATAGCATCTTTCCAAAATAAAACCTGTGTGGCAAGGTTAGCAATGTTTACACCAAACCTAAAACTATGGCTCAAATTATAAGTAATAAAACTTGTTTTTTCTAAAGAGTTTACAGCATAGCGCCAGCTATAAATTTGCTGATGCGTATCACCTACAATTACTTTTACGGCAGCTTGATTTAAAAAAATATCCAGCATTGCCGGGGATGCATCCTGTCCTTCATCAAATAAAATATAATCAAATTGTAAAACAGGGTTTTGCAGTTGAAATTTTTTCAGGTAAAAATCATGCGTAATTTCTATTTCGCCTTTATCCATTTTGGCCAGTAATTGCCGGGTTTGTGTTTCTATAAAATGATAAAAAGTTTTTACAAAAGTTTTGGCTTTAGCATCGCTGATAGTATCTAAATAATTTACCTCCTGCACTTTTAATTTATCGCTGTTGCAAAAAAGTGCAATAAATTTATTGATGTGATTGGCAATTACATACTCATGGTGTTTTTCGCCGTTGCCCTGTAAGCCGAGCAACCCGGCAATTTCATGTGTTTTATAACCCTGCACCCGTACTTTATATTGGTGTTGGAAAACAATTTTTTTGTAAGCAAGAGAATGTGCTGTTTCTACCGTTACATTTTGTAAACCCTTTGCGGCAAACTTTTTTATGGCTTCCAGCTTTACTGATTTATTAAAAGCCAGGTATAAAATTTTACTGTTTGCTGGCCGGGCTTTGGCATACTCAATAACAGTAGTAGTTTTGCCCGAACCTGCAACGGCATTTATTTTTATATTGCCGGTAGAATTTATAATGTCTTCCTGTTCGTCTGTTAGTATCATTATTCCGTTGTTATTTTTCCTGCAGCCAATACCATTTTAATTTCGCCATAAGTAAAATCATCAGGCAAATTTTCAATCAATGTTTTATGGCTGAGTGCGCCATGTATGGCAACCGCATCTAAAATTAATTGTTGTTTTTGGGGTGATACCAAATCGTTAATCTCAATTTCTCCCTCTATAATAAAAGGCACAAAGTGACCTTCAATAGTTGCAACACTTAGATTTCTTTCTACTGCAATTTCAGCAATACTTTTTCCTTCTTTGTATAAATTGAAAGAAATGGTTTTAGTATCAGTTTTGGTAACCGCATTTTTTTCTCTCAATCCTTTTTCTTTAGAAGCTTTAGATGGCAGCGCATGCATATTGGTTTCAAAACTATTGCGGCTGCAATATTCTTCCACAGCGTCAATAATGTCATCGCCATATTTATCTACCTTCACTTTTCCAAAGCCGCTAATTTGCAATAAGTCTTTTTTATTAAGCGGTAAATAAGTAGCAATTTCTTTTAACGTAGCCTGGTTGGCCACCATATAAATCAACACATTTTCTTCCTGCATTTTCATATCTCTCCAGCGCTTTAAGGTGTTGTATAATTCGGTATTGGCAACATCGGTATAAATTTCTTTTTTACCACTGGCATAGCAGGTAAGATTAATTTTAGGCAGTGCAAATTTTAATTTGTGTTGTAAAAATGTAGTTACCGAAAATGGCTGTTTGCAATATTGTAAATAATAAATGATGCTGTAAATAACTAATGCCAATTGATTCAACTGCTCATTAATAATATTGGACGTTTCTTTGTGCTCTGTTACAAGCGGATGATTTTGTACTATTTTTTGATACGCTAAAAATTTAGGTTCAAAATGATTGGCCGCATCACTAATTCTTTTTTGTGCGGCAGTATTATTTTCAATCACAAGTTCTTCTTTCATAATACCGCTCACTACATCAATAAATTTTAAACCAACCGATCTGTCAGTAATAAAATGTTGTTTTATATTTTCTATCCAAGGTAAACTTTCGGCATTTAATTTATCCTGCTGTTGAGTAATGTGGTGCAGCAGTAAAGCAATACTAACTTCAACCTCATTAAAACTAAAAATTTCGCTGATCAATTGTTGTGTAAAAACCTGCCTTGCGCCGGTAAACCTTTCGGCAAGCGATCCTTTGTGCGTAAGCGATTGCTGGCCTTTAATTACATTATCGTTACTAAACAATGTGGATGATGATAATTTGCTCAACAACACAATACCTTCTAAACTGGTACAGCGGCTAAGCGCCACATATACCTGTCCGCTGCTGAAAGAAGAGCCTGCATCAATCATCACTTTTTCAAAAGTTAAACCCTGACTTTTATGAATGGTAATAGCCCAGGCCAAACGCAACGGGTATTGTGTAAATGTACCCATGATTTCCTGTTCTAATTTTCCATCGCTTCGGTTTAAAGTGTAACGGGTATTTTCCCAGGTTTCTTTAGCCACTTCAATATCCACACCGTCGCAGTCTACAACAATTTTATTTTTCTCTAATAATTTCACCACGCCAATCTTTCCATTGAAATATCTTTTGGCAATGACATCATTTTTTAAAAACATTACCTGTGCACCTTCCTTCAATATTAATTCTGCTTCTGCAGGAAAAATATGTTCCGGAAAATCTTCTTCAATTGCTGCTTTAAAAGTAAAAGCGTTGGTAAATAAATTTTCTATTTTTCTTTGGTTAATTTCCGCAGCTTGTTTATTGTGAGAGGTGAGTGTAATATATTTTTCTCCTGGCATTGGAGAAAACAACGGATCGTAGCGCATGTGCAGGTCTTCAAAATCATCGGCATCCATTTGGTTGTTGCGAACTTTATTTAGCAGGCGTACAAACGAATCTTCTTTTTGCCGGTAAATTTTATTCAGTTCAATAAGCAACGGCATTTGTTCTTTAATGGCCATGCTATCAAAGAAAAATGGGCTGGTATAATATTCTTGTAAAATAACCCACTCGTGGTTTTGTGCCACGGGAGGCAACTGGTGCAAATCGCCAATGCACAATAATTGTACGCCGCCAAATGGAGTATCGTAATTGCGGCGGATGCTTTTTAAAATGGTATCAATCGCATCCATCACATCGCAACGCACCATACTTATTTCATCAATTACCAGTAATTCCATTTTGCGTAATAATTGCTGTCGCTGTTTGTTGTATCTTATTTTTCCCAGCAATTCTTCTTTATGATTTCGGGTAGGTAAAAACGGGTGAAAGGGCAATTGAAATAAACTGTGCAGCGTAACGCCACCGGCATTAATTGCGGCTACGCCTGTTGGTGCTGCTACTACAACATTTTTGGTAGCGTTTTCTTTTAAGTATTTTAAAAAAGTGGTTTTGCCAGTACCGGCTTTACCGGTAAGGAAAATGTTTTCGGATGTTTCGGTTACAAAGCGGTAAGCTAAGTCGAATATTTCGTTGCGTTCTATTTGTACCATGTTATTAAAATTTGCCCGCTGATTACGCAGATGTCGCAGAAAAGAATTTTACAAATTATTTACTTTTCTAAAAATGTCATTTGCAATATTATTGGAATTAAAGTTAACTAAGATGCCCAATTTTAAACCCGTTAACTTTAAATAAGTTATAGTTTGTTTGTGATGAACTTCGGCTAACTTTTCAACTGACTTTATTTCAATGATTACTTTATCATTCACCAATAAATCAATTCTAAAGCCAATATCAAATTTAATATCATCATAAATTACAGGGAGCGGCACTTCCATTTTTACATTAAGGCCAAGTTTTTCCAGTTCGTACTTTAAAATGTGTTTATAAACATTCTCAAATAAACCAGCCCCTAGTTTTCTAACCACTTTAAAAATAGCACCTCTTATCAGGTAAGAAATTTCATTTTCAGACATAATAATAATTTTATTGTGAATTTAAGTTAGCCCGCTAATTTCGCTGATACTTCAACAAGCTCAGTACGCAGAAAGTATAATCTGC
The DNA here is from genome assembly GCA_963741535.1 of uncultured Chitinophagaceae bacterium. Classification (GTDB taxonomy): domain Bacteria; phylum Bacteroidota; class Bacteroidia; order Chitinophagales; family Chitinophagaceae; genus Ferruginibacter. The sequence goes on along the minus strand of CAVUIP010000009.1, from coordinate 264,388 downwards.
GACATCTGTGAAATCAGCGGGCAATACCCTAAGCCGCAGGCTTTTCACCGCCAATCAGCAGCAACTCGTTTACCTGTATTTCGGTAACGTATCTTTTAATACCGTCTTTATCGGTGTAGCTACGGTTGATGAGTTTACCTTCAATGGCAACCTCTTTGCCCTTAGTTAAAAACTTTTCGGCAATATCAGCCACCTTACCCCAGGCCACCACATTATGCCAGGTGGTTTCGGTAATTTTTTCGCCGGTACGGCCACGGTAAGTTTCGTTGGTGGCCATGCTAAAGCGGGCCAGCTTTTTACCGTTTTCGGTGTTCTTTACTTCTGGTGCGTTGCCCAGGTTACCAATCAATTGAACTTTGTTTTTTAATGCGTACATGTTTTTTCGTTTTGTGCCGTGCTGTTGTTTTAAAGCCGTGCCGTTATTAATTTATTTCAACCAACCGGATTTATTGTTTTGTTCCGATTGACAATGCAAAGATGCGTTGGCCAAAAAGCGTTAGCCGGAGATTATCCTTTTACTTACCTTTATAACCGTATGTAAACGGGTGCATTTGCTAAACAGAAATTTATTTTCTCCTAAAAACCAAGCTGGTATTATGTTACAACAAAAAGAAACAAAAACCTGTTTAAGCTGCGGCAAAGCCGTAAAAGGCCGCAGCGACAAAAAATTTTGCGATGATTACTGTCGGGCTGCTTACAACAACGACCTTAAAAGTGCTGCTAACAATAATATAAGGAACGTAAATAATGCCCTGGGAAAAAACCGCCGCATTTTAGAAAACCTTTTACCAGATGGCGAACCCACCGCAAAAGCAAGCAAGGATAAACTTATTGAAAAGGGTTTTCAATTTAAATACCATACGCATTTATACCACACCAAAACCGATAAAACTTATTTTTACTGTTACGAATATGGTTATTTACCGTTGGAAAACAATTGGTATTTAATTGTAAAAAGAGAGGGAGAATAGCTAAAACCGTTTTACCCATGTTACAGGAAACTTTTATAAAACTAATTAAAAATTATACAAAAGATGACAGGCTGGCCATGCAACTGTGGAATGAAATTGAAGAAAATTATTCCAACAAAAAAAGGCACTATCACACATTAGATCATCTTGAAGCCTTATTGCAACATTTGTTGGCAATTAGACCCCAAATTGATAATTGGGATACCATTTTATTTTCTTTGTATTATCATGATATTATTTACAACCCACTAAAAACTACCAACGAAGAAAAGAGTGCGGAGTTTGCTGAAAACCGTATGCAACTGATTGGTGTTCCTCAAATAACTATTGAAAATTGTGTGCGCCAGATTTTGGCTACTAAAAAACATCTTTTAAGTGCAGATAACGACACTAATATTTTTACTGATGCCGATCTTTCTATTTTAGGGCAGCCATGGAAGGTGTATGAAAATTATTTTAAACAGATAAGAAATGAATATGCCCTTTACCCCGACCTGATTTATAAACCGGGAAGAAAAAAAGTACTGCAGCATTTTTTACAAATGGAAAGGATATTTAAAACGGATTTATGTTTTACTGCATTTGAATTGCAGGCCAAAGAAAATTTACAAAAAGAGTTAGAGCTGCTGCAGTAATTATATGGCTAAACCATTAGTAAATAAAAAATACAAACTTTTAAAATATCCCGGCAAAGGCGGCTGGATATATACAGTTATTGATGAGATTGCACCTGATAAAAGAGCAAAATTTGGATGGGTACAGGTAAGCGGCAGCATTGATGGTTTTGAATTGAAACGCTACAAATTAATGCCGATGGGTAATGGTAAATTATTTTTACCTGTAAGAAAAGAAATAAGAAAAGCCATTGGTAAAACCGAAGGCGATACGATCCATGTAATTTTATTCGCCGATAACTCACCAATAGAAATACCGCAGGAATTTTTATTGTGCCTGCAAGACGAACCTGCAGCCAAACAATTCTTTTTTAAACTTACCGAAAGCGAACAGAGCTTTTATATAAAATGGATTTACGAGGCAAAGCAGGAGGCAACTAAAACTAAAAGAATTGTGGAGGCGATTGGGAGGTTGGTGAGGAAGGAGAGGTTTTATGAGAAGATGAAAATGAATCATTAAATCTTAAAAATAACTTTACGCCGCCATCTCCCCCACTTTCTCTCCCTTACCCTTCCGCACTGGTTTTAAATTATTATTATCCTCCGGAAAATCTTCTACCTGCAATTCAATCCTTCGGGTAATATCGGTTAAAGAAGTAAGGCGCTGTACGGTGTAAGGAATAGTCTCCAATCCTTTTGCAAAATTGCTTATGTAAAAGAAAATACCCACTACATTACCTGCAAGTATTGCGGCACCGGAAGTTTTGTAAGTAATTAATAAACTCACACCCAAAACAATCATCACTAAAAATTCCATAAAGCCAAAGTTCCATGCTTCCTGGTTACTTATTTTTATTTGCCACTTGCGTAAATTATTATAATGATTATTTACGGTTTGCCTGTTGCCGCTGCCAATAACATCTACCTGCTGCTCCAGCTCATCATTTTTTAATTTGTTCAGCCTTTTCATTCTTTTGCCATAAACATAACTGACACCCACAACCGGAACTAAAACTATTAGACACATGCCCACTACAGCAGCATCGTAAAAGAATAATAAAATTAATGAGCCCAGTAAATTGTAAGCCGCTTCAATAACATACACCAGATCAAACTCTAAAAAATCTACAAACTCTCTTGCCAAAGTAGAGTGTGCACTTAGTTTACTTACATCTTGTTTATAAATTCTTCTGCTTAAAAATTTTGTAACTAACGAAACATAAATGGCAGAATAAGTACGGGTATCGTACATGTGGCGCAATGTGCCAATAATTAATGTAACAAAATGTACGGCGGATAAAATTATTAATCCATTGTAACTGCCCTTTAATAAATCGTTAATGGCCATACCCAAAAAGAAGGGCCGTAATAATCCACCCAGCATTTCTAAAGAAAATAAAATATAGGTAAGCACCAGCTGGCTGCGGTGTTTGTTCATTAAACTTTTTAAAATCTGAAAACGAGACATAGGTTCTGGTTTGTTTGTTAATTAAATACTGTTCGTTTTTTCGCTAAAACGAAATCTGCAAAATATATAAGCAGATACCTCGTTCCTCGGTATGACAAAACCGGGAAAACACCAGAATTTAATGGGCTTGTATAAGACCGAAAGATGTGGGGTTAGTTTAAAGAGTGGCCATCTTTTCTCTCTCGGTAACCGAATTATGGGTAATTCCGGTTATAAGACCACTACAGTTTGGGGCACCACATTGGCAATTGAAAGGCTCCATAGTTTCATCCAGAAAGGATGCGTAGTTGAGGGTTAGTTCTTCGCCTTTTTTTATAGTTCTTAAAGCGATAACGTTTAAACCGTAGTAAGCGGTGTTTGCGTTGCAACTGTGATTTTGCGGAGCCCAGCCGCCGGGGTTGTCATCCCACAGCAAATATACTTCTTTGCTTAGCGGGTAGGCATATTTTGAAAAGATTTCTTTTTCTTTAATATTCCAGTTTTGCTGTACATAGCGGCGGGTAACAATGCGCTGGTTCATCTCTTCGCCTTTAAAAATCAATTCGTTAGCAGCAATATCGGCTGTGGCATAAATGCCATAACCGGCTATGGAATTGCCCTTCATTACATACTTTTTTTGTTTGCGCCTGTGCCTTGCAATACCTTCTTTTATAATATGTTTAAGAAAATTTGCCTGGCCATAACCATCGTGTTTTAAAATATAATCGGCACTGCCTTCGTACCCATCTTTGTAAAAAACAGAGCAGGTAAAATTAATTTCTAAAAAGAAAATCTGTTTATTATCATCAACTCTAAAATCTAAACGGGCATAACCTACACCACCAAAACTGCGAAAAATTTGTGTGGCCGCTTCTTTTAATTGTTGTTCTAATACTGCATCGTTGCAGGCAATATTTGCATTAGGATGCAGCTCCGATGTTTTTAAAGCATAAGTTTTAAATTGGTTTCCTTCGGGAAAAATATACTCTACCGGTTTAAAAACTTTTACTGTTTTGCCATCATCGTTTGCTGCAAGCATTACAGTAAATTCTCTGCCGCTGATATATTCCTCTACCAGTAATGGCCCGTATTCATCAATGATAGATTGAACTTTTTGTTTAAGCTCTTCAATATTATTTACTAAGCTTTTATCATCTACACCTAAACTATCGCCGGCTTTGTGCGGTTTTACAAACAAAGGATATTTTAAATGTTTGCATTCTGTTTCAATTTCATCAACACTGTTTATTAATGCATAAGCCGGGGTATTGATGCCTTCGGTATAAGCCACATATTTCATTAACTCTTTTGGCGGATCGTATAATAAAGTGGTAGGGCCGGTAAAAGGCAGGTTCAATAATTCCAAAGTATAAATAACATCAATGCTGGGTACTTCCCATTCTAAATAACCTTCGCAAAGGTTTACAAAGATGTCGTAGTTTTTTTTCTTAAGTTCTTTAAGTTGTTTGTAAGTGGTGAGTTTATTTAAGAAAATGGTATCAACAGTATCACCTGGCAACAATGCAGATAAATCCCTTGGAGGATCGTAATTTTTATAATCAACATCAGTAGTTGAATAATCAGGTTCTAATACACAAACTTTTAAAGCTCCCTCTATCTCCCCCTTCTGGGGAGGAAATGGAGAAGATTGAAGCGATGAATTATTTTGTAGTTGAGACATTTAATTTTTTTACTCTAACGAATTAGAAGAAGTAAGCCGTTTGATTTATTTGAAGTATAAAACTTATGCAACTTTTCGCCGTTGCAATTTTACTTTTTTAACCACTTTGCGTAAAAAAGCATCATTGATAATTTCTATAACTAACTGGCTGAATGTTTTATTACTCATTCGCAATATGGCACCAATAGAAGTGTAATCTTCATCTTCGCTTAAACCACATTGTGCATTTACTTCAAGCACATATAATTTTTTTGTTGCAGCTATCCATTCTTACATCTACCCTTGTATAACCTTTTCCTTTGCATGCAACGTATGCATCCCAGCTTATCTTTTTTATTTCATCAATTAACGATTTATCGGGTAGTTCGTATTCGTAAAAATTTCCTTCGTTGGGCATTGGTTCTTCTTCTTCATAAATTTCCCAAAGCCTGTCGAACGATAAAAATTTTTCTTTATCGGGTAAAGAAGGATGAAAAATTCTTTCTACCGGGGTATAAATTTTTGCTTCTCTTGGTTTATCGTAACTGCCCACAATTAAAACAGTGTATTCGGGGCCGGTTATAAACGATTCGGCAATTAAACCATCGGTTGCTAAATTCCAGCCACGGTAGCCTTCAAACATTTTACTAATCTGCTCATTTAACTCCGCTTTATTTTCTACCACATTTTTTATGCCCACACCCATGCTGCCACCACTAACAGAAGGTTTTACAATTATTGGTGTTCCCAACCTGTCGAAAATTCCATTGGTGTATTGATCTTTTATTTTTATTGCCTCCCATTTTGCATTGGGCACATTGCACATATCAAACGCTTCTTTCATTGGTATTTTAGAAGTGGTGATGTTGTAAAAATATTCATCCGAGCCGGTGTACACCAATTCTTTTTCCTGCAATAATTTTACAACAGAAACCCCGGGAGTTCCATTTACTTCGTCGCCATCGCAAATATTAAATACCACCGGAAAATAAACGCCTTCTTCCTTTTCGGCAACAATGGCATCAATTACTTTTACATAATCATTCATGGTAACAGGTTGCCATTGCCATTCAATATTTAATGCTGCAAATGTTTTGGTGTATTCGGTTATACTCTGGCTAAAATCGTAATAATAATCTATGTTGGCATCATTGGTTATAAGATGCGGCGCCAGTACCCAAACTTTTAATTTTTCGAGAGGAACAATTGGTAGAAAGGAAGACAATGAAGGCATATAAATTTAAACAGACGATTTTTGTTGGGCCTGCTGTTTAATAAAATCGGTTAAACGATATTTTTGTAAAGTAGATTTATCTAAATGAGATGCACCATTTATTAATTGCAAACAACCGCTGCTTTTACAATTGCAAACAAAGGGCTGGCTCATATCCCATTCGGTACTGGGATAAAAAAAAGTCAGTTCATCACCAGGCTGCAATGGCTTTAAACAAATTAATTCCATAGATGCGGTATCAAAAAAAACATTAGGTTCGCAACTGTGGTTGATGTATTGCAAAAATTCCGGCTGCAGTGTAATGTGAGTATCTATACCGGTTTGCACAGTTAAATACGTTGCATACGATTGCGTAATGCCTGCATGAAATTTGCTGATAACCTCACCGGGCTTAATAGCCATTGTTGCGTTTAACGATTTTTGATTGGTAGAAGTGTTAAGCAAAACATCTGCAAACGCATGATGGCTTACAACTTCAAAATTTTGGGCAGTAATGGTAGTTGTTGTCATGAGAATTTAGAATGGGGTAGATGCAAAAAGTTTAATAAAGAATTAATTATTTAATAATGATAAATTTGATTACAGTAAATGTATAAATACATTGAATAATAAAAAAGATATTTAACTGTTATTATTCAATAAGTGGATTAATAGCTTTATAATGTTAATAACCTTAAAACAATATCTTTACTAATAAACAAAACGCTTTTGAATAAAGAAGAAAATATACCCAATGGCGAACTGTTGCTGCAACTGGTAAAAATGGAAATGCCTTTTGGAAAATATAAAGGAACGGTGCTTTGTAATTTGCCGGTATCGTATTTAGAATGGTTTCAGCGCAAGGGTTTTCCTAAGGGAAAGCTGGGTGTGTTGCTGGCTACTATTTATGAAATTAAGATAAATGGATTAGAAGATTTATTAACACCTTTAAAGGCAAACAGGTAATTATTTATTTCTTTCTGCTTCTTTTTGGCTTACATATTCTGTTGGTGTCATTCCAAATTGTTTATGAAAACTTCTTCCAAAATTGGTAGCCGAACCAAAGCCTGCCATATCTGCCACTTCATAAATTTTATAATTGCCTTCTGCCAATAATTCTGCCGCTCTTTTAAGCCGGGTAATATTAATGATTTCATTGGGAGAAAGATCCGACAGTGATTTTATTTTTCGGTATAAAGTTGGCTTGCTCATATTCATTAACCTGGCCAGCTTTTCTACATCCAGCTCTGTATCTTCTATATTTTTTATAATACTGTCGTTTATCTTTTCTAAAAAAAGTTCATCGGCTTTGGAGTAAGCAATACTTTTAATATGCACCAGCGGAGAGCTGGCAAAATATTCTTTTATTTTATTGCGGTTGCTGAGTAAGTTGCTGATTTGTACCTGCAAATACTCCGGCGAAAAAGGTTTTTCAATATACGCATCTGCACCCAGCTCCAGCCCTTCTATTTTTGCCTGTAAAGTATTTTTTGCAGTTAATAGAATTACCGGAATGTGGCTGTAATCAAAATTTGTTTTAATCAGCTTGCACAATTCAAAGCCATCCATTACAGGCATTACCACATCCGAAATTAAAAGTTGCACTGCATTTTCTTTCAGCAACTCCAATGCTTCTTTACCATCCAGCGCTTTTATGATGGTGTATTTTTCATTTAGCTCATGCTCCAGAAATTCCAAAATTTCTTCATTATCATCGGCTAATAAAATTAACGGTTTCATTACAAGTATAATTATGGTAGGTAATAGTAGTTAATTAGTTTGATGTAAAGGAATGGAAACAAAAAATATATTCATATTATTTTCGGGTTCTTTTAAACACAGCAGGCCTTTGTGCAATTGTGTTAGCGAACGGGATAAAGCCAAACCAATACCTGTACCTTTTTGCTTTTCGGTTTCTTTTAATCTGAAAAAAGGTTCAAATATTTTTTCTTTCATTTCTTCGGGAATTACATAACCATCATTTTTTACTTCGATTGTAAACATTTTATCAGCAGCCTTAAGCGGCAAAATATTAAGCGAAGCTTTAGTGCTGGCATACTTTATAGCATTGCTTAAAAGATTGGTGAGTATTTTATTAAAAGCATCCACATCTATAAACGCCTGCAACTCCTGCAGCGGCAGGGTTATACTAAGTGCAATACCTTTTTTATCGGCCAGTGGTTTAAAGCTGGTAAAAATATCTTCGGCTATTTCAATAATATTTTCTTTGGTAAAATTTAAACTAAAGCCATTAATTTCTGTTTGCCTGAAATCGAGTAACTGGTTGGTTAAATCAACCAGCCGCTCTGTATTTTTTTCCATTATACGCAGGCTGTTTTTTATCTCCGGTGTTTCACCGGCTTTTTTAATTACGTTTTCTAATGGTCCTTTAATTAAAGTAAGCGGCGTTTTTATTTCGTGGGCCACATTGGTAAAAAACTGCATTTTGGCTTCGTACAATTCTTTTTCTTTTACAATTTGCAGGTGCTCAATTTTTCTTTTGTTTTTTTCTTTTACCCTAAGATGATAAAAGCGGATAAAAAACAATGTAAGTAAAACTGTAAGCAAAGCGTATACACCATAAGCTAATTTACTTGCCCACCAGGGCGGCAGAATTTGAATAATCAGGCTGGCTTCTTTAGTATCCCAATTGCCATTGCTGCCTGCTGCTTTTACTTTAAAGGTATAATTGCCGGGAGAAAGATTGGTAAAATAAACCTTGCGGTTGGTTTTTAAAAAAGTCCATTCGTTGCTAAGTCCTTCCATTTTGTAAGCATACTCACTCATTTCGGGTGCGGTATAACTTAGCGATGCAAAATCAATACTAAAAGTAGATTGGGTATGCGTTAAAATAATTTTACCGGTTAATGAAACCGATTTTTTTAATGGAGAGCCGTCTTTATTAATACCCAGCTCTTTATTATTTACCTGGAAGCCGGTAATATAAATAGCAGGAGAAAAATTAGAAGCTGTAAAATTATCCGGATGAAAACTTATTAAACCTTTTACACTCCCAAAATACATATTGCCCTTACTGTCTTTAAAGGCAGAGCTAAAATTGAACTGGTCGTTTAAAATACCGTTGGCTTTGGTGTACACAGTTGCTTTTTCTGTTGTCGAATTAAAAGCTACTAAACCCTTTGATGTACTTACCCACAATATTTTATTATCATCTTCGGCAATGCTTAAAATAAAATTTGCAGGCAAACCATTTTCGGTAGTGTATCTATTAAAAGTATTTGTTTGAGGATAAAATCTGCACAGGCCGCCTTCGGTAGCAAACCATAAGTTGTTGTTACTGTCTTCAAATAAATTATTTATCCTGTCGCTGCTAAGGCTGTTTTTATTTTTTGCGTTGTAAATAAAACTGCCGCTTTGTTTGGTGTGTGTGTTGTAATAATATACGCCGTTGCCATAAGTACCTGCCCAAATAATTCCACTTTTATCTTTTAAAATAGATGAATACCAAATATGCAAAGGCATGCCGGGTATTTCGGAAAAATTGTCTTTTGCTGCATTATAATTGTATGCACCCACAGTGGTGCCAATCATAATATCCCCTTCGGCAGATTGATAAAGACAATAAATAAAATTACTTTTAAGCGAATTGCTATCTTCTCCTTTAGAATAATGGCGGATAATTTTTTCGGTTTTTAAATCCATTACATCCAGCCCATGTTCAAAAGTACCAATCCACAATTCGTTACCTGCAGGTAACAGGCCATGTATATTGGTGTAAGAAATATCCTGTGGCAAACCGGTTGGCATAAAATTTTTAAATTGCCCGGTGGTGGTGTTTAATTTATTTAAACCGGCATCTTCGGTACCAATCCACAGGTTGCCATTTTTATCTTCATGCACTTCTCTTACCACATTACCGGTAATGGAGTTTTTATCTTTATCAGGAAAATATTTTTGAAAAGTAATAGGCTGTTTAGGATAATAATTAATACCGCCAAAATAAGTAGTGGCCCAAATGCCGCCTTCCTTGTCTTTACAAAAAGCATATACCGCATTATCCGAAATAGAATATTGGTTGTGGTATTCTTTACGAAGATTAATATGACTGCCCGTTATTAAATTGTAAATATAAATACCGGTTTCGGTAGCAATCCAGCATTCTTCTTTGCTGGTTTGTACAAATGCCCTTGCAAAAATTTCAGTTTTATCGGCATTGTAAGTAAGTATGTCTTTATAGGTAGAAGTAGCTGTATAAAATTGTTTTACGCCCTGGTTAGAAGTGCCCACTAAAATATTGCCATCGCTGGTTGCATAAATAGGCTCTATCCAGTTGCTCACTGTTTTGGCAGAATGGCTGAATAAATTAAAACTGGCAAAGCTGTTAGTAGCGGCATCATACTTTTTTAAAAAGCCATTGGCGGCCGATACCCAAACCGAGCCATCATTTGCAGTACAGAGCGAAGTGGCCTCAAAATATTTTTCTAAACTAAACTCCACTAATTTTTTTTCTGTCGCCTGGTATTTAAAAAGAATAAAATTAGAGATAAACCAGAGGTTGCCCTTTGCATCCATTGTAATATCAGTTACCTGTTGCACAGCAGGCGTGGGCAGCAGGGTAAAACTTTCGGTGGTTTCGTCGTACTTATACAAACCTTTATCGGTGCCCACCCAAAGTATATTATTTTTATCTGCATACAATGCATGAATAAAATTGCTGCCAATACTGCTGCTGTCTTCCGGATTATTTCTGAAGACTTTAAAAGTATAGCCATCAAATCTGTCTAACCCGTCTTTTGTACCAAACCATAAAAAACCCTTGTTATCCTGCAGGCAGCAAACCACCGCATTGTTGCTTAGGCCATCTTCTACCTGGTAATGCCGAAAATAGTAGGGCTGGGCAAACGCAAGCGAAGCCTTTAAAAAGATGATAGCAAGTAGTAAGGTTTTCAATTTCAATAAAATGTAACTGATTAAAAGTATTAAATATTTTTTTAAGCGGCATTTATCAATTCTTGATTAAACATTTATGAATGTTTTTATCGAAGTTATGATACGATATGGCGCAGTTTTCTAAATTATTAATATCAACTTTACTAGGTAATTTATCGATTAGCTGCTAAAATAAACGATTCATGCTGATGCGCTGTGCTGTGCTGTTGCACAATAATACAATACCTCACACAAAAATTTCTTCACAAAAAAGAAAGGGTATCTATTTTTATTTTAACAATCCACCAATTTATTTATAACCATCTGCTTAAACCCGCTCATTATTAAAATACTGTAATTTTTAAAACCAAAACAATGCTATATGAAAAAATGTAACAAAGGATTAATACCTGCAAAACTGCTAGTAAGTGCCGTGGCTATTTTGCTCAGTTTTTTAATTACGCTGCCAGCATTTGCACAAGGGCCGGTTACAGGTATGGTTGCCGGTAAGGATGGCACACCGGTAAGCGGCGCTACCGTTACTGTAAAAAATAAGAAAGTTTACACTGTAACCGGAGCCGATGGTAAATTCAGCATTGTGGCAACCGCAGCAGATGTTTTGGTAATTAGTTCTATAGGATATGAAATATATGAAGTAAAGGTTGGGGATGCTAAAATTATAGCAGTAAACCTTACATCGAGAACAGAAACACTTGATGATGTGGTGGTAATAGGCTACGGTACGCAAAAAAAGAAAGACCTGACAGGATCCATTAGTACTATTAATATGACCGAAAGCAAAAAAATAAGTACCAGCGATTTATCGCAACTGTTACAGGGCCGGGCTACAGGTGTGGCGGTTAACAGTGATGGGCAACCTGGCGCATCGCCAAGTGTACGCATAAGGGGCTTTAGCACATTTGGCGGGGCTCAGCCAATGTATGTTGTAGATGGAATGCCTGGTGTAACGGTTAGAGATTTTAGCCCCAATGATATTGAAACCATATCTGTATTAAAAGACGCCTCGGCCGCAGCTATTTATGGCGCTGCAGCTGCTAATGGTGTAGTAATAATTACTACCAAACAGGGCAAAAAGAACAGTGCGTTAAAAGTTAACTATAACGGCTATGTGGGTAACGATAAGGTATGGCAAATACAGGATGTAACCAATAGGGTAGAATATCAAACATTAAATAACGAAAGCCGTGTAAACGCAGGCAAACCTTTGTTTGCAGCTAACGACCCAGGCAACGCAGGCTATGTAAAAAATATAGACACCGACTGGCAAAAAGAAGGTTTAAAAACCGGCACCAGGCAAAATCATAACGTAAGTTTAAGTGGTGGAGGTACTAACAATACCTACAATTTATCGTTGGATTATTTTGACCAAAAAGGAACTTATGTAGGTAATGGGCCAGATTATAAAAGATACTCAGCAAGAATAAATACTACAGCCGAAAAAGGCATATTTAAATTCGGGCAATCTTTTAATTATGTACATTCAAAAGAAAACACCCTCACTTTTAGAGATGATATTTTGCTGGGCGGCATACCACCATTAATTGGTTCATTGATAAATGCGATACCTACAATGCCGGTATATGATGCAGCTAATTTAAATGGATTTGGTGGCTCATCAGATATATTTAACGGTGCCAACTCATTAAACGGAATAGGAATCAACAGTATTTTAGAAAATTATGTAGAAGTAGACAGAACATTTGCCACTGTGTATGGCGAAGTTAAATTATTAAAATACCGTGGTAATAATATAAGATTTAAAACCAGCTTAAATTATGATAGAACAATAGCACGTGATTTTGTTTGGCAGCCAGCATTTTTCTTAGGCAATTTTTTTAGTAATAACACGGCTAAATTAAATGATAACTCAAGGGTATATACTAATGCATCTATAGAAAATACGCTTACTTATGATAAAGTTATTGGAAACCATAATATTGAAGCATTGATCGGCCAGGCTTACAGAAAAGGCGATGCATTAATAAGAGAAAGCAGTGCACAGGGTTTTACCAGGCCCTATTATCCCGTAATAAGTTCCGGAGCTACACAATCGGCAAAAGGCTCACAGTTTGCCAATGCATTAAGCTCATATTTTGGCAGGGTTAATTATGCTTATGCTGATAAATACTTATTATCTGCTTCTTTACGCAGAGATGGTTCTTCAAGATTTGCGCCGGTTAATAAATTTGGATATTTTCCTGCAGCTTCTGTAGGATGGAAAATTAGCAATGAAAGTTTTTGGACGGTACCTGCAAGCATAGTTTCATCGCTTAAATTAAGGGCAAGCTATGGTAAATTAGGAAATCAGGAAATTGGTAATTATTTATTTCAGGGCACTATTAACCCAGGCGTAGTTTATACATTTAATGGGGTAAGAACAACAGGGGCGCTGCAAACATTAGTAGCCTCGCCAGATATTAAGTGGGAAAGTAAAGCCATTACAAATGCAGGCTTTGATGGAAGCTTTTTAAATGGCCGCTTAGATGTATCAGCCGAATATTACAAAGCTAAAAGTACCGATTTGTTAGTGGGTATTACTGTACCTGCATCCCTTGGTTTCGAAAACTTAAACCCCACAGTTAATGCAGCATCTGTAGAAAACTCCGGTATAGAAATTAATGCAGTATACCACAAAAGCAGGGGTGCATTCACTTACGATATATCAGCAAATTTATCTACTGTAAAAAATAAAGTTTTAGCATTAGGTGGTAATAACGAACCACTGATTGGGGTTGGTGCAAAAACTGTTATTGGTGGCGAAATTGGCGAACACTATGGTTTTGTATATGAAGGTATTTTTCAAAATGCTGCACAAATTGCGGCTCATGCCACACAGTTTGGCTCGCCGGTAAAACCAGGCGATGTAATGTATAAAGATATAAGCGGCCCGGCAGGTAAACCCGATGGCGTGGTAGATGAAGCACATGACAGGGTTTCTTTGGGCAGTGGCATACCTAAATACAATTATGGTTTTAGCTTTAGTGCCGGTTATAAAAGATTTGATGCAACACTTATTGCATCGGGTAGTGCAAAGTTTTTGATCAACAGCAGAATGTACAGGGATTTACACCACACAGCAGGGGCATTAAATTACAGCACCGATATGTTAAACAGGTGGACCCCGTCTAACACCAACACAGATATACCAAGATTAAATGACGATGATGTAAATAATTTTAAAGACAGCGACAGACCGGGCTGGTTGCAAAATGGTACTTACTTAAGAATAAATGCACTATCGGTAGGGTACAATTTTAAAGACAATATTATTAAAGGTTTGGCAAGTTCAAGAGTATATCTAACAGCGCAAAACTTATACACTTTCCAAGAGTATAAAGGGTATAATCCTGATTTTACTTCAGGCACACTTAACCCGGGTTTTGATTTTGGATCTTATCCAAAACCAAGAACAATAATGATAGGCGTACAGGTAACTTTTTAAGGATTTAAAAAAAATTAAACTTTTTAACAATGAAAAAAATATTATATCTACTTACAGCCGGTTGCTTAATAAGTATTAGCGGTTGCGATAAAAAAATAGAATTAACCAACCCCAATCTACTAACCACTGCCGATTTTTGGAAAACTAAAGAGCAGGCTTATGCAGCAAGCACATCAATGTACAATGCCTTAATAGTAGATGGTTCTTACATGCGCTCTTTTCCCGGTTTAACCGATAGCCGTGGTGATGATTTTACAGGCGATAGCCCCTGGTTAGATTTAGTATTAACGGGCCAGTTTATTATTCCATCAACCTCTGCTCCTGTTTTTTGGATTTGGAGAGAATTTTATTTAGTGGTTAACCGGGCCAACCAGGTTATTGCAAACGTATCCAAATACGATCCATCAATTTTACCAACCGATGAAAAAAACAGAATTTTAGGGCAGGCTTATTTTTTACGTGGCCTGGCCTATTATAATTTAGCAACTACTTTTAAAACAGTGCCGGTTATAACTGCACCCATCAACAGCTCCAGCGAATATTTTACACCTACGGCAACAGAAGCAGTGTTATGGAAACAAATTTTTGATGACTTTGCAGCAGCAGAAGCTAACCTTCCAATTTCTTATGCAAACGTTTCAGGTTTGGATAAAGGTGAAAAGGGCAGAGCAACAAAAGGTGCCGCCGCAGGTATGCTGGGTAAATCATATTTATACAGAAAAGATTATGCAAAAGCAGCCATACAATTTGAAAAGTTTTTTGCTGGTGGTGCATTAGCAGGTGTATATTCTTTAATGCCCGATTACAGGGATAACTTTAGAGATGTAAACGAAAATAATGCGGAGTCGCTTTTTGAAATTCAGTTTACACCCGGTACAGGAACAGATATGAACTGGTGCTGCGACCCTACTGCTGCATGGAAACAGGTACAAACTATTTCTATCACTTATGGCCAGGAAGGAAAAGGCTTTTCTGATTATTTGCCCACAAGATGGATTTACAATGAATATAAAGTAGAAAGAACCACTGCTAATAAATTAGACCCACGTTTACTTACCACCATTGCATCCCACGAGCCAACAGAAAATTCTATTTTAAGTTATGGCGGCACATGGAACAATCCACTAACGGCCATTTACCCACGCAAATATACCAACGATGGTGTGGGCAATGGTAAGCCAGACGAATTTTCTCCTTTTGGAGAATCGGGTATTAACTACCGTATAATAAGATATGCAGATATTTTACTGATGTATGCAGAAGTGTTAAACGAATTAAACAGGACACCGGAAGCGTATCCTTTTATTCAACAGGTTAGAGCAAGGGTATCCTTACCTAATCTTGCTACAGCAAAACCAAATATGACGCAGGCGCAAATGAGAGATCAATTAGCGCATGAAAGAGCATTGGAGTTTGCAATAGAGGGGCAAAGGATTAACGATTTGATACGCTGGGGTTGGTTTAGCAACCCAACAAAATTGGCAGAATTAAAATCACATGATGCCGATTTTAATTTTTATACGCCAGGCAATGAATACTTACCAATTCCACAACAGGAGCTGGATGTAAATAAAAATTTATTACCTAATTCGGCAAACTAAGTTTTGGGTGAACAATACATTCCTGCTTATAAATTTTTTTATGGGCGGGAATTTTTTTCTTAATAAAAAAAACGGCATCAAATTTTTTAACAGCAATGTGCAGCAATATAAAAATATATCAATTGTTACTGTTGCTGCTAATAATAAATGGCTGCGCAAATAATAATGTTATTGATGATAACTTTCATTTTACACAAATGAAACCTGCCGAAACAAATATAGATTTTAACAACGCCATTACCGAAAACGATTCGGTTAATGTATTCACCAACGAATACATGTACAATGGCTCTGGCGTGGGCATTGGCGATTTTAATAATGATGGTTTACAAGATGTGTTTTTTTGCGGCAGTATGGTAAGCAGTAAACTATACCTTAACAAGGGCAATTTTAAATTTGAAGACATAACAGATAAAGCCGGCTTGCAAACTAAGCAATGGTGTACAGGAGGAAGCGTTGTGGATATTAACTGCGATGGTTTTTTAGATGTTTATGTCTGCGTTTCTCACTCCAATAAATCTGAAAAAAGAAAAAATTTATTATTTATTAACGACGGCAAACTTAACTTTTCGGAGCAAGCGGAAAGTTATGGATTAGCAGATACCGGCTACGCCACACAAGCCGCATTTTTCGATTATGATAAAGATGGTGACCTGGATATGTATTTATTGAATCACAGATTGTACAGCCACACAGCAAATAATTTACAACCAAAAGATACCAGCGGTAAATCACCGGCACAAGATAAATTATACAGAAACGATGGTGTTGCACCCGGAAAAACACACCCTGTTTTTACAGATGTATCAACAACTGCTGGCATAAAAGAAGATGGCTACGGATTGGGTTTGGTAATTACAGATGTAAACAATGATAACTGGCCCGATATTTATGCAGCCAACGATTATATCGGGAATGATTTATTATGGATGAATAATAAAAACGGTACATTCTCAAATATAATTTCCACATCATTAAAACATCAAAGCTATAACAGCATGGGTGTAGATGCTGCAGATTTTAACAACGACGGCCTTATTGATTTAGCAGTGGTGGATATGCTGCCAGAAAATAATGAAAGAAAGAAAATGATGTTCAGCGCCACCAACCAGGAAAAATATGATATGCAGCAACGCTTTGGTTACGAGCCCACTTTTGTAAGAAACATGTTGCAACTGAATAATGGCAACAGAAAACTAAATAATAAAAGCGAACCATTTTACAGCGAGATAGGACAATTGGCCGGTGTTTTTGAAACTGACTGGAGCTGGAGTGTGCTAATGGCCGACTTTGATAACGATGGCTGGAAAGATATTCATATTACCAATGGTTTAGGAAAGGATATGACCAACAACGACTATGCATCTTTTAGAAACGGACAAGCACCAAACAATTATACATTTGGTAAAAGCGAAGCAGAAAATACTACTGACAAAACCAGCACTCAAGAGCTCCGTAAAAATATTGATGCATACGGCAGCATTAAAATGGAAAATTATTTTTTTCATAACAACGGCAATCTTTCTTTCAGCAATGTAACAAAGCAAACAGCATTGTCTGTTCCATCAATTTCAAATGGTGCAGCTTATGCCGATTTAGATAATGATGGTGATCTTGATTTAATTGTAAATAATATTAATGACGCAAGCTTTTATTTGGAAAAATGAATTGAGAAAAACGGTTAAAGACAGTACTCAAAATTTTCTTACTGTTGAATTAAATGGGTCTGCCAATAATCCTGCCGGCCTTGGTGCACAGGTAACTATATTTAATAAAAACGAAAAACAATTTGCCGAGCAATCGCCGGTAAGGGGGTTTTCATCCAGTGTTGATCTGCGTTTACATTTTGGTGTGAGTAACAGCAGCACAATTGATTCGCTAAAAATTAAATGGCCCGATGATAAAGTACAGGTGCTCACCAATGTAAAAACTAATCAGCAATTAGTAGTTAAGTACAACGATGCCAAAAAAGCTGTTGTACAAAATGACGAAGCCAATTCGGTTACACTGTTCAATGAAATAGCAGCGCTTTCCGGTATTAATTTTAAACATACCGAAACACAAAATTTCGATTTTGGTTATCATCAGCCATTGCCACAAAAATATTCTCAATTAGGCCCCTGCATTGCAACGGGTGATATTAATGGCGATGGATTAGAAGATTTTTTTACAGGCGGCGCCGCCAACCAATCTGGCAAAATCTTTTTACAAAAACCGGATGGTGATTTTATTGAAAAAAATCTTATTGAAGGAAATAAACCGGAAGAAGATTTGGGAGCTGTATTTTTTGATGCAGATGGCGATAAAGATTTGGACTTACTAATTACCGGTGGCAGTTTTGAGTTTACTGTTACAAAATACAATCAACCCAGATTGTATTTAAATGATAACAAAGGAAACCTGTCTGCCGGACAGGCTTTTAAATTAGATGAAACGGCATTACCAGCAATAACTGATATTACCGATGCCGTTACAGTTGCAGACTATGATGCAGATGGTGATATTGATATTTTTATTGGAGGAAGATTGCTGCCGCAACAATATCCCCAATCGCCACGCAGTTATATTTTACAAAACAACAACGGTAAGTTTACAGATGTAACAAAAGCAATTAACCCTTCTTTACAATTTGCAGGAATGATAACGGACGCACTGTTTACTGATTTTAATAATGATAAAAAACAAGATTTAATTATTTGCGGCGAGTGGACAGCAATACGCTTTTTTAAAAATGATAATAATAAACTGGTTGAAGTAACTGAAGCAACCGGCCTTACTAATACCAATGGTTGGTGGCGCAGTTTACAACAAGCCGATATAGATAAGGACGGAGATATGGATTACATAGCAGGAAATATGGGGCTGAACAACCGATTTCATATCAACAGCAACCAGCCCATGTTTTTGTATACAAAAGACATAGATAAAAATAATTTTGCAGAACTGGTACCGGCTTACTTTATAAAAAATAACAGCAACAATTATCAATTGTTTCCTGCTTTAGACAGAAACCAATTGGCCGAACAATTACCTTCGGTAAAGAAAAAATATTTACTGCACAAAGATTATGCAGGCGTAACCATGGAGCAATTAAAAAATGATTTTAGTAACGAAGGGTGGAGTGAATTAAAATGCGAAACACCGGCATCGGTATGGATTGAAAATACTGGCAACGGAAAATTTAAAATACATGAATTACCTGTAGCAGCACAGTTGGCGCCAATCAATAGCATAGTTGCCGAAGATGTTAATGGAGATGGAAACATAGATTTAATAATTGCAGGTAACGAATATCAAACTGCAGCAGCAACAGGAAGATACGATGCTTCCTACGGTTTATTTTTAAAAGGAAACGGCAATGGCGTATTTACAACTGTTGGCGGAAACAGCAGCGGATTAATTATTGACGGGGATGTAAAAGATTTAAAAATCATCAGCAAAAAAAACAACAGCAAAATATTATTGGCAGCACCAAATAACGAAAAACTGAAAGTGTTTTTTGTTAAACCTATCTAAAATAAAAAAAGACCTAACATGAAAAGCATAAAAAAATTTCTGTCAATTATTGTAATAACTGCAGGTGTAATGCAGGGTTCATTTGCACAGCAAAATGTAATTGCAATAAACGTACAGGATGCAAAGCACATTATTAATAAAAATATTTACGGGCATTTTGCCGAGCACCTGGGTCATTGCATTTACGATGGGTTTTATGTAGGCGATACCAATAAAATAATTCCCAATACAAACGGCATACGCAATGATATTATTGAAGCATTAAAAAAATTAAAAGTTGGTACACTCCGCTGGCCCGGTGGTTGCTTTGCCGATACCTATCATTGGAAAGACGGTGTTGGCCCTAAAGAAAAAAGGCCTGCCATTGTAAACCGCTGGTGGGGAGGGGTTACAGAAGATAACAGCTTTGGTACACACGATTTTTTGAATATGTGTGAGTTAATTAACGCCGAACCTTATTTGGCAGGAAATATTGGAAGCGGCACCGTACAGGAATTAATTGATTGGGTGCAATATGTAAACTCTGCTACTAAAAACCCAATGAGCGATTGGCGTATTGCTAACGGGAGGCAAAAACCATGGAATGTAAAATATTGGGGTGTAGGCAACGAAGCATGGGGATGTGGCGGCAACATGGTGCCTGAGTATTATGTAAACGAATACAGAAAGTATGCAACATTTATGACGGACTGGAGCAACTCTGATAAATTGTTTCGCATTGCATCAGGTTCAAACAGTTCTGATTATCACTGGACAGAAACGATAATGAAAAATATTCCAACCAATATGGTGGAAGGTGTGGCACTCCATCATTATTCAGTTATTGACTGGGGGGCAAAAGGGCCATCAACTTCGTTTACTGAGCAACAATATTTCACCATTATGCAAAGGGCATTGTTTATGGATTCGCTGGTTATTAAGCATAGTGCCATTATGGATAAATACGATCCGCAAAAAAAAGTGGCTTTAATTGTAGATGAATGGGGAGGATGGTACGAAGTGGAACCCGGTACCAATCCCGGTTTTTTATACCAGCAAAATAGTATGAGAGATGCCATGATTGCGGGACTAACTTTAAACATCTTTCATAATCATGCCGACAGGGTGCGTATGGCAAACCTTGCACAGGCGGTAAATGTTTTGCAGGCGGTTATTCTTACCAATAAAGAAAAAATGATTTTAACACCAACGTATCATGTAATGGAAATGTACAACGTACATCAAAATGCTACTATGCTTCCGGTAACAGTAAAAACAAACGATTATATTTTAGGCAATCAAAAATTGCCAGCCGTTTCTGTATCAGCATCAAAAGATACGAATGGTATTACCCATATCTCTTTAGTAAATATAGATGCCCATAAAATGCAGGATATTACCATAAATGTAAATGGCGCAAAATACACTGCTGTTGCCGGTAAAGTGCTAAGTTCAAAAAAATTACAAGATTATAATTCATTCGATAATCCATTGATGATTACGCCAGCGGCATTTAGTGGTGCTAAACTTTCTGCAGGCGCTTTGCAGGTAAAACTGCCGCCATTTTCTGTAGTGGTGCTTACGCTTAAATAAAATTTTATGAAAACAAAAAATAAAATTAAAAATATTTTAAGGCTGTGTTTTTTATTGGTTGTGCTTATTGCATCTTGTAAAGACAAACCTGATACAAGTGGTGGTGGCGTAGTCGTACCACCACCTCCTCCTCCGGCTTTCGACATTAACAGCATCAACGATACTTACGGTACAATAGCGCCATTTGCTAATGTGTTGCAATGGGGCTCACATAATGTACACGACCCTGCAATAATAAAAGCAGGAGAATATTATTATTGTTACAATACCGATGTTGGCTATGGTATTAATGTACGCTCTGGTGTGCAAATAAGAAAATCTAAAGATTTGGTAGAATGGACTTTTGTGGGATGGGTTTTTAATTCATTGCCCACACTGGGCAGCAACTTTATTACCGGCTTTGGCGGCACCCCATTTAATTCTTTATGGGCACCCTGTATTGTAAAAGCGGGTACAGAGTACCGGTTGTATTATTCTTTAACCTGTTCGCTGCCGCGGCTAAGCGTAATTGGTATGGCAACATCGGCAAACCCCGAAGGGCCATGGGTAGAAAAAGGCCTGGTGGTTACTTCTAAAAACGATGCCAGCATACAAACTAATGCTATTGACCCTGCAGTAATTATTGCAAACAATGGCGAGCACTGGATGCACTATGGCAGCGCCTGGGATGGTATTTATGCTTTAAAATTAGATCCTGCAACAGGCCTTGCATTAAACAATGGCGAAAAAGGTGTACGTATTGCCAACCGTGGTTTTACAGCAGGTAAATATAATGGCAATATTGAAGGAGCCGATATTATTTATAACGCCACATTAAACAAATATTTTTTGTTTATTGCTTACGACTGGTTGCAAACAAAATACAATGTAAGGGTGATGAGAGGTGATAATCCTAATGGACCTTTTTACGATTACAACGGCGCTAATGCCAATACTAACGTGGACCATGGCCCGATGATTATTGCACCATACAAATTTGCCGGCCATAGTGGCTGGCAGGGTGTAGCACACTCTGCCGCTTTTACTGATGGCAACGGTCAATATTATATTGCCCACCAGGGAAGGCCGGGTATTGATAGTTATTATATGAATTTGCAGGTAAGAAAATTATTCTGGACGGCTGATGGCTGGCCGGTAGCTTCTCCGGAAAGATATGCATGGGAAAAAGATTCGCTTATTGCCCAGGCGGATATTGTGGGAGATTGGGAACAAATTGTTTTAGGTTATCAAATAGTGCCGGGTTATGGTACCGAACAGAGTTCTCCCGATTTTCAAAATTCCATCAACCTTACTATTGCCGCAAACGGTACATTAAATAATAATGCTGCAAACACCTGGACGTACGCAGCACCATGGTTAGAAATGAAATGGGCAAACGGATTTACGGATAAAGTTTTTATCCAAAAAGGAAGAGATTGGGAAAATAAAAAGAACACGATTATTTTTTCCGGGCTAAATAATCAGGGCACTGCTATATGGGGAAAGAAGAAATAATTGGAAGAATAACAATCTTAAAATTTATATAATTACTTATTATAAAATAGTTTTTAAAATGAAATATTAAAGCATAAAACGTTCCCCGCAAAAGGCGGGACATGCCTATGGAACGAGAACTGCTCTTTATTAATTATCTACCCATAAAATGTATCTCTGGTACAAAATATTTTATTAAAATGTTTTCGGTTTTATGTTCCATCGGAACATTTTGTGGGTAGAAAAAAGCATAAAATTTAAAACCGTTCCGTAAGCACGGCTTGTGCTAATAAAGAAAGCCAGGATAAAAATAATTACCGAAGTTAAATATTATAAAACCAGCGATACTTAAGAATATTTTAAAAATCTGAATGATGAAATTAAAACAACTCTGTTTAACCGGCCTTGCCGCTACCCTGCTTACTGTTTTTTCTGTTGCTCAAACCAGCAATATAATTACTGTAAAAGCAGATAAGCCCTATGCCGAAATAGCGCCTGCCATGTGGGGTGTTTTTTTTGAAGACATTAATTTAGGTGCGGATGGTGGTATTTATGCCGAGCTGGTTAAAAACCGTTCTTTTGAATTCAGCAAACCATTAATGGGCTGGAAAGTAGAACAAAACTTTTTTAACGAAGCAGCAGTAACGGTACTAAACCGGCTGGGTCAAAACTTAGCCAATCCACGTTTTGCAAGAGTAACGGTTAATAATGCCAAAGCCGGAACTTTAAGCATTACCAACGAAGGCTTTAGAGGAATGGGAATTAAAAAAGATCTGCGGTATGATTTTTCACTGATGTACCGCCAGCAATCGGGTAACTTAAAATTGCATGTAGAAATAATTTCGGGTAAAAATAAAATTTTAGCCAGCGGCATAGTTGCAACAGAAAACACCGGCGATACCTGGAAAAAACAACGCATTAGCATAACCGCAAATGATACTTCACAAAAAGCAAAAATGAAAATTTGGTTTGAAGGCAGTGGTGTAATTGATATGGATATGATCTCTTTATTTCCGGAAGATACATGGAAAAAAAGGCCGGGAGGAATGAGGGCAGATATGATACAATTGCTTGCCGATATGAAGCCTGGCTTTATGCGTTTTCCCGGAGGTTGTATTGTAGAAGGTTTTGATTTGGAGCAACGCTACAAATGGAAAAATACCATTGGCCCCATTGAAGAAAGACAATTAATTATTAACCGGTGGAATTATGAATTTGCACACCGCCCTGCACCAGATTATTTTCAAACTTTTGGCTTAGGATTTTTCGAATACTTTCAACTGGCAGAAGATATTGGAGCATCGCCGTTGCCTATTTTAAATTGCGGAATGGCCTGCCAGTTTAATTCGGCAGAGTTAGTTCCATTAGATCAAATAGATAGTTATGTACAGGATGCTGTTGATTTAATTGAATTTGCTAATGGAGATGCTAATAGTAAATGGGGAAAAGTAAGAGCAGCTATGGGCCACCCCGATCCTTTTAATTTAAAAATGCTGGGCATAGGCAACGAAAACTGGGGGCCACAATATATTGAGCGCTTGCAAATTTTTCAAAAAGCTATTAAAGAAAGATATCCTGATATAAAATTAGTAACCAGCAGCGGCACCGACCCTAATGGCGAACGTTTTGATTATTTAAATGGCGAATTAAGAAAAATGAAGGCCGATATTATTGATGAACATTTTTACCGCAGGCCCGAATGGTTTTTTGAAAATGCCAGCCGCTACGATAATTACGACAGGAACGGGCCTAAAATTTTTGCAGGAGAATATGCCGGCCAAAGTGATAAAACAGTAAGTGTAGAAAATAAAAACAATGTGCGTACCGCCATTGCCGAAGCAGCTTTTTTAACCGGGCTGGAAAGAAATGCAGATGTAGTGGTAATGGCAAGTTACGCACCACTGTTTGCACATGTAGATGGCTGGCAATGGACACCCGATTTAATTTGGGTAGATAATTTACGCAGCGCAGGAACTGTAAATTACCAGGTACAAAAATTATTTGCTACCAACAAAGGCACCAATGCGGTACCGGCTTTGTTAAACAACAAAGTGTTATCAGGCCAAGATGGTTTGTATGCCTCTGCAGTAACAGATAAAAATAGTAAAGAGATAATTATTAAAATTGTAAACAGCGGCAACTACAGAAAAAAATATGTCATTTGTTGTAGAAGGCTATAAAAAATTAGCACCACAGGCAACTGTAACTGTGTTAACCGGCGGCGCCGACCAAATTAATACCGTGGATAATCCATTTAATGTAATGCCTGTGGTTTCCACAATTGCGGTTAAAGGAAAAAAAGTGGAAGTGGTGTTAAAGCCATTTTCATTTACTGTTATTAAAGTTGGGATAAAAATAAATTTGATTAGCTATCAGACATTGAGCGGAAAACATATTGTTTATAAAATATGAACTCGTTATTGTTATTTTTTTCCTGCAACATTTTTGCACAACACACCAGCACCAATATTTCTGTACACGATCCAGTAATAATAAAACAGGACAGTGTGTATTATATTTTTTGTACCGGCCGGGGCATCAGTGTTTGGTCTTCCTTAAATATGAAAGAATGGAAAAAAGAAAAGCCGGTGTTTGATACATTGCCATGGGCAGTACTGGCGGTTAATGGTTTTAAAAACCATATTTGGGCACCGGATATTTCTTATTATAAGGGGTTGTATTATTTGTATTATTCCATATCTGCTTTTGGTAAAAACACTTCCTGCATTGGTGTGGCTACAAATAAAACACTCAACCCTGCATCTCCTGATTTTAAATGGATGGATCATGGTAAAATTATTCAATCTTATCCCGGTAAAACCAACTGGAATGCTATAGACCCAAATATCATCAGCGGTAAAAAAGGAAATGCATTTATGAGCTTTGGTTCTTTTTGGGATGGCTTAAAATTAATACCACTAACAAAAGACAGGTTGCATACAAAAGGCGATACCATCAATCTGCCCACTATTGCAAGCCGTAAAAAATTGTCTTCTTCGGATAACCCACCTTCGGTAGATGATAACCCCAAAGATGCCGGAGGCAATGCTATAGAAGCACCCTTCATTTTTTATAAAAATGGTTACTATTATTTATTTGCTTCGATAGATTATTGCTGCAAGGGTGTAAAGAGCACCTACAAAATGATAGTGGGCAGATCTAAAAAAATTACCGGAATATTTGTTGATAAAGATGGAATGGATATGGCCAAAGGCGGCGGTAGTATTTTATTAGCAGGTGATAGCAACTGGTATGGCGTGGGCCATAATGCGGTAGCCAGTTTTAAAGGCATAGATTATTTAGTTTTTCATGCGTATGATGCAAAAGATAATGGAAGATCGAAATTAAGGATAGAGAAATTGAGTTGGGAGAATGGTTGGCCTGTGGTAATTCGATAGGTTTGCCAATCTTGCAATTATTTTTCTATAGCTTTAATACTTTCCACAGCAGCCAGCATTTCATTTAAAAAAATAGCAGGTACGTTTTTTAATGGTATCAACTTATCGTCGGTATCATCTTTTATATAAGCGCCCCAGCGGCTGGTAACTTTTGATTTATCGATTACATATAATCGTCCCAGTTTTTCTTCTCCACCCCAGCCATAGCCAACACCAACGCCTTCTATTTCTAATATTGCTTCTATCTTTTTTTCAAAATATAAAAGATTAAAAGATTGAAGATAACCACCATCTCCGGTGGGCCCTTTGTGCCAGCCAAATTTTTCTAATGTACTTCTGATTGAACCTGTAACAACCTGTTTTCCATCAAATTTTTTGATGATACTTTTTGAAAGATCAATATCGTTTAAGTCAGGCATTTTTCTATCTAATTGTGCAAAAATGGCATCCACAGAAGCATCAAAAAATACCTGCTTCCACTGTTGTAATAAGTATTCATTTAGTTGTGATGGGTGTACAATACCAATATAACTATTTTCATCAATTGTTATTTCATCATTTGCTATATCAAGTAAACTGGTATCATCACTGCACATAAAAGTTTGCTGCAATATTCCTTCATTATCATAAACACCCCATAATAATTTAGTAGCATAAATAAACATTACAGGGTTTTGTAAAAAAAATTTTTCCCATTGCTCCTTATTCCATTTGCGCTGAATAATTAAATAATACTCCAGCCTGGATGATTGTGATTTTACAATATCCCTTACTTCTTTACTTATCGATTTAAATTCTTCTTTAATTGCAACATCCGCAGCAGCAGGAATAGCTTTTAGTTTTTTGTTATCCTCATTAAAAAAAGCAATTTTAAATTTGCTGTCAATAAAGGCACGGTACTCATCACTATCAACAATAAAATGTTTAAACAAACCATTAAAGCCAAAATCGGGTACTACACGGTCGCCCAATTCATGAATGGTAATGCCTAACTCTTCAGCAGCAGTTTCCAGCGCCACCAATGCTGCTGTGCCCACATTCGCTTTTTTACTTTTGTATTTACGGCTGTACCATTCCACCCATCGTAAAGCTTTATCGCTGCCCTGCAAGGCCAATGCACCAACGCCATGCTCTGCCATTTTATACCGGTTCTCTTCCATCCATTTATTGGTTGTTATTCTTATCTTATCTACCACAGCATCGTTACCCAATAAAGCAGCAAGTGCCATCAGAAATTTATATTCAGGCTTTGCACCTTTATCAATATACGCTTTAATAATAGCGATTGCAAAATCACTGCTGCGGTCTTTATCTATAAACTGTAAAATATATTTTGCTTCCATATCACTTCGCATTTCTTTAATGCGGCTCATACGATACAATAAAAATCTTTTTTCATCAATCGTTAATGCTGCGCCGGCTGTATAAAATAAACCAGGTAATGTGGTTTCATCTAACCAGGCTTCCAAAGGTTTATTTAATTTACCACGGTTTTTAGCAGCGGCAACCATGTCTTCAATAAAACCCATGCTTGCAGCGGTGGGTAAATTATCTGCAACGGTTTGTAATAAAATATCACGGGCATTATCATTGCTTTCGATGTTCAACACTTTCATCATAGCTTCCTTTGCTTCAGGCGTGGAAATATGGCTGAGTATGATGGCTGCTGTTTGCCTTGTTTCGGAGTTTTTGTGTTCAAGCAAATCAATAGCTCTGCCTTCGGCACTGTTGTCGTTATTGGCAATAACAGCAGCCACAAACTCCCTTAGTGGTTTAGATTTAGTGCTAATAAGCTGCCATACCACGGGTAAATATTTATCAGCTTCAAAATGTTTGGAAACAAACTCAATAAATTGGCGAAAATATTCTATGCCAGCTTTTGATGTATCATTTCTTAATATTTGTTCGTAATAAAAAAATGCCTCCTCTTTAAGATGATGATAAATTAGTTGCACCGTATTTAAGTGAACATAAGTCTTTAACTGTATCCAATCATTTAGTTTTTGTATAGCAGTTGCCTTATCAAACAAAAACAATAAGTGCAAAGCACAGGAGCTATACCCCATGTAACTTAAATCTGTGTTTTCAAAAGTTTTGATATGGCATCCCGATTCCCAGTTTTGCTGCCCCGATTTTTTACTATAGACATCCAGATAAACTGCTGCTAATTCCTGCACAAGGCCCTGGTATTTTTGATTATTATTTTCATAAAGTATTAAGGCCGAGGCAAATTTTACCTGTATTGTTTGGAGGTCGGCATTTTTATAATCATGCAGGGATGCAATAATTTCCTGCATGTATTTACCGCTCTTGTATTCAGAAAAAAAGAGTATAGGATTATTTCTGTCAGACCGGAGGCCATTTAAAATATATTCAATTGCAAACGCTGGTTTAGCTTCTTCCAATAATTTAAAATAGAGCATACTCCACTCATTATTCCACCCATATATATTATTGGAAGGGTAAATTAAATTTTTACTTCCACTGATCTGATTTATTAAGAACAACTTCATCGGCTCCGGAATAGTTGGATTGTCATTTTCCTGGCCGTGCCTGAAATTGAAAACCAACAACTGGAAAATGGCATCATCATTCATCCCTTGTTTTTTAAATTGCTGCAAGGCAGCTTGAAATGCACTATCCGTTTGCTTTTTAAAAATATTAAGCAATAACCAATGATTGAAATTAAAACTTATAAACGGGAAAAGAAGAGGTTGGTAAATTACATCAAGCAATAACTGCTCTTTTGAAGAAATGTTTTCAATGTCTTGCAGCAGATTGGTAAGTATTCCCCAGTAATAGATCTTATCATCATGTTGTATTCCATTAAGTGAGGAAGATTTTCCGGTAAGATAGTCGCTGATGATTGGGTAATTAATATTTTGTTGTAAACCTGCGTTTACTGGAAAACGTAATTGCCAGTCTGTATTTTCTGTTATTAATGCTTTTTCAATTTCTTCAATAGTAAATGCCATAATAAATTTTATTTTTTCAATACCAAATCTTCTTTTGCTGCCCAAATACCAATATCCTGTTTGCTTAATGCTGCTGCCATCAAATCAGGAAATTTATCCGGTGAGCAGGCAAAAACAGGAATACCTAAATTAGAAAAATATTGTGCATTGCCATGATCATAAGCAGGAGCGCCCTCATCATTCAATGCTAATAAAACAATTACCTGCACACCGGCTGCGGTTAGTTCGGCGGCTTTTTTTCGCATGCCCTGTTCATCGCCACCTTCGTATAAATCAGTAATTAAAACCAACACCGTATCCAATGGTTTGGTGATGATTTGCTGGCAATATTTTAGTGCTGCATTAATATCTGTACCACCGCCGAGTTGTACACCAAATAATAATTCAACAGGATCTGTTAACTCCTCTGTTAAATCAACCACAGCGGTATCAAATACCACCATCTTTGTTTTTATAGCAGGAATGGAGGCCATTACCGAACCAAAAATTCCGGAGTACACCACCGATGTTCCCATCGATCCACTTTGATCTAAACACAACACTACATCTTTAAGCGAACTTCTTTTTCTGCCATAGCCAATTTTTATTTCGGGTATAATGGTCTTGTATTCGGGCTGATAGTGTTTTAAATTTTTTTGTATCGTAAGGTTCCAATTAATTTCATTATGCCTCGGCCTTCTGTTTCTAGCCGATCTATTTAAACTTCCTGCAATGGCCTGTTGTGTAGGTTGCGCTAATTTCTTAATTAATTCATCCACCACTTTTCGCACTACCTGCCTTGCAGTATCTTTTGTTTTATCAGGAATCACATGGCTCAAAGTCATAAGTGTAGCAACTAGGTGCACATCAGCTTCTATATTTTCCAGCATCTCTTTTTCAAACAACATTTGGGTTAGATTCAATCTTTTTAAAGCATCTTTTTGCATTACCTGCACCACAGTATTAGGAAAAAAAGTACGAATATCACCCAGCCACCGGCTTACATTAGGCGATGACGGGCCAAGCCCTGCCTGCCTTTCGACATCATACAATGCCGATAAGGTTTTGTCTAATTGCATATCATGCGGATTAAGCGGAAACTGTGTGCCATCGCTTTGCTCGCCACCTAATATTAACCGCCATTTGCGTATGTGTTGTTCACTGCTCATTCAACAAATTTTATTCTTTTACTTTTAAAATACGGGCAATATTTTCAGAGTGCGAAAGTCCCCTTTAGGGAATTTAGGGGTTGTTGTATCCCATCATTTTCATCACCACATCAATTCCCTGCTTCGCTCTTTCGCTATTAATATCCGTTGCTGCATTTTTTAATACAGCTGTACCTACTCCGCCTGATTTTACTTTTTCTCCCAGCTTTCTTCTTTCCGATTTAGAAAAATTAGAAAACGTTCTTCGCAGTAAAGGCAATACTTGTGTAAACACTTCTTCTTCTAATTGTTCCACCCAATTATTTACAACAGCCCACAAATCATTATCAATTAATAAAATGGTACCACTGCCTTTTAAAAATCCCTCTAACCAGGCAGCGGCAATGCCTGGCGCTGTAGCGGCCGACATAGCATAATAAAATGCTTTCACTAATTCATCACCAACAATTAATTTATAATCGGCCAGCAATCTTGTTGTATAACCAGCAATAACAGACGCTGTATTTTTTCCGGTAGCAACAAAAGTTAGTGTTTGCTGCCATTGTTGGGTAATATCATTTTGTTGCAACACATTTACGGCAGCATTCATTTTTGCAAACAGTTCCAGTAAATGATCGGCAGCATCTTCATTAATACCAGTGCATGCAGCAGGTAAGCTGATGCATATACGGGTGATCATACTATCCACAATACCCATCACAAGGTCAGCATCTGTTTTTCTTACGCTACCATAGCGGCTAACATTTACCAGGTTAGGTATCACTTCCATCAACTGTATAACATCGCCACTTGCAGCTGCAAGGTTATTAATTTGGTGAATGAGCGATGCAATGGCTAAAGGTAATTCTGCAGGAATACTATTTTCTAATAACGCACAAACATCCGGCAATGCATTAGCCTCATCGGCTAATTGCATTACAAATTTAGTAGCCGCTTCTTCGGTAGTATTGCCATAAGTTCCTTTTTCAATAATGTCGATGGAGAATGCAGGATCCCATTGCAGGCGCCATTGTTCTTTAAAAGTTCCTTTACCCGACACATCAGATTTATGCCCCCATTTTATATTAAGCAATTGCAAACGGTGTAAAAAAATACTTCTTTCTAAATCATTTTCTTTTCGCAAGTCCAATACATAATCTTTCCAATCTGCCGTAGGTGGAAGCCGTAATTTCTTTTGTAATTTTTCAATATCTAATTGCAGCGGTGGCTTGGGAATATCATCGGGTACTTCACCAATTCTGTCGCTTACAATTAATTCGTGGTTCAACAAATTCATCATCACCGGTTCGCCATTGCATAATACACTTAGTGTGGCTTCGTTCAATTCTTCTAATCCAGCTTTCGATAATTTGCGTAGCGAAGCCAATGATTCCGCCAACCGTACCGCTTCAATTACATGTGCTACCGAAGTATCCATTTGTTTGCTGCGGAAAAGTTTAGCCACTTTGGCCATCCATCTTGTACCATCATCTTTGGGAAAATTCCAGATATGCTCATACCAACCCGGCGATGCAATGCCGGCGCCATAACCACTGTAAAAACTTAAGCGGTTATACGTCCACGGTACCCAGGTACACTCTACTTTTACTTTAGGCAAACCTTTTAGCAGATCATTATCTTCTTTTTGCTTAGGCATATTGATGAGTGCCGGGGCATGCCATGCACCACAGATCACCACAATGTTCTGAAACATTTCTTTTTCTGCCTGGCGGATGGTCTTGCGCATGTGGGCTTCTCTCAGCTGCTCCATTCTATCATCTTTAGCCGGAAGGCTTTCACGCAATGCCTGCATCGCTTCATTTACAGCGTCAAAAATTTCTTCATCACTTTGCCGGTGTTCAAAAGTATGTTCCCACCATTTTTCGTCATCATCATAACCAGCAGCTTTTGCTAAATAAGAAATGGGGTCTAGCTTAATAATTAACGGTACGTCAATTGCTTCATCAATAATTTCATTAGAAGAAATACTTTTTTTTGGAAACGGGCTTTTGAAGCTTTGATGTGATTGCGGTGGCGACGCTCCATTCAACTTCATATCCCTGATGAGCAGTACAGAATTATTTATGATAACACTATCATCGCCTTCAACTTTATTTTCAATATCAACTATATCGTTTTGTTCTTTCTTTGCTTTTTCTTCTGCTTCTTTTCTTCTTTCATTTTCTATAGCAAAAGAATTTGCCGCAGGCAGATCCATAAACCTTACATGAATATTATTTTTCCTGGCGTATAAAATGGCTTGCCACTCCGGAGAAAATTCTGCAAATGGATAAAATGAAGATTGCTGCGGATTATCAGGCTGGTAACATAAAATGGCTACCGGTGGTTTTAATGCTTTATTGTCTGCCCATTGTAAAATAGCATCTGCATCTGGCGGGCCTTCCACCAAAACAATATCCGGCTTTACCTGCTTTAAAAATGCTTTTACATTTTTTGCCGAGCCCGGTCCATGATGCCGTATGCCTAGAATGTGTGTTGCCATATTTGTGAGCCAGCTACTGGTAGCAAGATTTATTTTGTAAATATTATCCTCTTTTTAGATCAAGCCTTTTCTAATTTCACCCCTTGGGGTTTTGATAAATTTTGTTACCTGGTTCTATATTAATATTATCCCTTCGGGATTTTCTTTAAGCCTGAAAGGCTGGCATTATTGTAGTTTTTTAATACAGCATGAAATAAACCCCGAAGGGGATATTATTTTTCCGCTTCCTACATATCACGACACGCCCTGTAAATATCTTTCCATTCCTCTCTTGGTTTTACTACCGTTTCCAAATATTCCTGCCATATTAATTTATCCTGTACCGGATCTTTAATTATAGCACCAATAATACTGGCCGCTAAATCGTTTGCCTTTAATTGCCCATCACCAAAATAAGCCGCCATAGCCAATCCATTATTTACAACAGAAATTGCCTCTGCTGTGCTTAAAGTACCGCTGGGTATTTTTATTTTTGTTTTGCCATCTTCGGTTACACCACTACGTAATTCACGGAAAATAGTAACAATTCTCCTGATCTCCTGCAATGCTGGAGGCTCGGCAGGCAGTTCCATTATCTTTCCATAACTTTCTACTCTTCTTTTTACAATATCAATTTCTTCATCCATCGAATCGGGTACTGGAAGTATCACCGTATTAAAACGACGCTTTAAAGCACTGCTCAATTCATTTACGCCTTTATCCCGATTGTTGGCAGTAGCAATAATATTAAATCCTCTTATAGATTGTACTTCGCTATTTAACTCCGGTATGGGTAATGATTTTTCTGAAAGAATAGTGATTAATGCATCTTGTACATCAGCACCAATTCTTGTCAGTTCTTCTATCCTTGCAATCTTGCCATCTTTCATTGCTCTCATCACGGGTGTTTCCACCAACGCTTTTTCTGATGGGCCTTCTGCCAATAACCTGGCATAGTTCCATCCGTAACGAATAGATTCTTCGCTGGTGCCTGCTGTACCCTGTACCACTAATGTAGAATCGCCACTTATGGCAGCCGACAAATGTTCACTCACCCAGCTTTTTGCTGTACCGGGCAAACCATACAATAACAAAGCCCTGTCGGTAGTAAGTGTGGCAACGGCAATTTCCATCAGTCGTTTGTTGCCAATATATTTAGGCGATACTTCAAAACCATTTTTAAGTTTGCCACCCATTAAATAAGTAACTACCGACTGTGGTGATAATTTCCAGTTGACAGGAACTTTATCACTATCCTGTTTTTTTAACTCTTCCAATTCCTGTGCAAACAATTGTTCTGCATGCTGACGTAAGATGGCTGCCATAAATTTATTTTTATTCGTTAAAAGCTTTTAGTGTTTGAATTTTAAGAGTGATCAGTTTAGTGATATAATCGCTGGTATTACTCCACATGGTTCGTTGGTGTTCTTCGGGTGGTGTACATTTTTCCAGTTCGGCAACAATAGCTACCGGCAACAAATGAATATGCTGGTTAAAAAATGAACGGTTATATTGGTAAGGGTTTTTAGCAATATGCTTTAAAATGTTTTTAGCTAATTCAACACTCCATTCTTTTTTTATTTGCAAGGCATAATTGATAATACTATCCGGGTGCTGCTCAAAATATTTATTACTGTAATGCTCCTGTTGCTGCAACGGAAGCAAGGGCAAAATTTCTAAATAAAAAATTTCGCTGTATTGCATAAAAAGAAAAGCCCAATTGCTATCATTAAACTGGCATATGGCCAATACCAATGCCGGTATCATTTTTTTACCCACTGCATCTTTTTGAAAATAGTTGATGATATTTTCTGGTGTAACAGCTAATTGTTTTTCCCAATATGAAGGAGGTACCGCTTGTATTAACTGGTACAAAATAAATTCATCATCAGTAAAGGCTTTGTTATTACTCAGTTTATCAATACCCGATTTAAAAATACTATCATCAATTGTTGAAGGCAAATGAAATTGCAAACTGATTTTGCTGGATAAACCCAACAACGCTTTTTCTTTTTTTAATTCAACTGATTGTTGTAATACCTGTTGGTACTGTTGCACAATGAATGAGGAAGGAATTTTTTTCAACAAACTAATAGCTTCGTCTTTTACCTTTTTACTTTTTTCTGTCGATAAAGATTCTAAAAAAGAAATATCGGCTTCGTAAATATTTATGGCGAATATTTCTAGAAACGCAATTTTTGTATTCGCATCTTCCTGCTGCCAGGTTTGCTGCAATAAAGTTCTTGCTTCATCCGGGTTAACAGTTCTTATTTCTCTCAACACTGTTTTACGTTGCTCCGGTGTGCCGGTTTGCCATAACTGCTCTGTGGTTTGGTTTTGCGAAAAATTCCAGGCTTCATTAAACCGGCTCAGCCAATCGCCTCTTTTACCACAACAACTGGTAATCAATGTTTGCAATTTTTTTTCCTGCACACCTGTTGCCAGTAACGCAGGCAATAATTCTGGCTGTACAATTTGTTGTTTTGCATCGCATAGCTGCAGCCATAATTGCAACAGTGGTGTGCTTTCTTCTGATTGTATATCTTTTAATGCCTGTATAGCTGCAGCATTGCAGTATTTTTTTTCTTCAGCAGGTGCAGCAGTTAAGTTTACTGTTTCTTTATGCAATGGTTGCACACCAGCCTGGCGGTAATTAAAAGCAACAGCGGTAACCTGTAAAAATTTTTCTTCTTTATCTAAATTGGTATTAGCATTAATAAGTGCTGCAACTTCAGTTAAGTCGTCAGGCAATTCAGCGGCACTGATGTTTTTTTTATCAGTGCCAATCATTGAGGTGTTAATAATGTTATTCCAAAACTCCATAAACCCATGCCCCAAAAGAGGAACTTAAATTGTTACTTAATAATTATTTTTCAACAGTCTTAAATTTATAAGAGTATTTTATACCCCGCATTATACCAAACCCCCACTGGCTCATACTTATCTTCTTTGCCAATCACCACCATATCTAACGCATTGCCACCACTGATGGCTAATAATTTCCAGATCATTTTATGTTCGTTTTTTATAGCCATCATTTGTTGCGCTGCATCTTGCAACCACCACTGGTTATTATATTGTACCGGGGTTAATTGTTGAATAATAAATGGCCGCTCACTTTTTACCGGCATTTGTTGACAAAGCATTGTTTCCATATCAGCTACTTGTTGCCAGTTGTTGAAAGCCGTAAAATTGTTTACCGCATTCGAAGTAATTTGTTTTTTTATAATAGCTCTTAGCGGTGAAACACCAGGATAAAAAACCAGCTCTGCCTGTATAAACATGCCCGGTGTAAAACTGAGCTGCCCGCCTTGCCCACGCACAATAAACTGCAACACCAAAGCATATTGATTGCTTTGCGTACCGTATAACCAGTTGCGTTCGGTAGTAATATTATCTACTTCAATAGTTTGTTTGCTTAGCACCAGCCAGGTATCGGTAATACCGTTTTGTTCTTTTAAGTCTTCCTGGCTTTGGGTAAAGCCTATCCATGTGCGTATATCCTGTACAAGATTTTCGTTAAGGGTATTGCTGTTTTTAAACCCTTCGGTAATTAAATAAACACTTACCAACTGGGTCATAAAAATATTTTGCCAGCCTTCATTATAAAAACCAACATCGCCTAAGTTACGCACCATATTGGCAAGGCCGGGTGCCTGTGCATCCACCATGCGCTTTGCCATATTTTCAAAAAACGCAGCCCCTTTTTCGGGCATGGATAAAATGCCATTACGTACAATATCTTTTATCCATAAACGCAGTTCTTCAATACCATCAGTAACTTTTTGCTGGCGGGCCACTTGTCGTTTGGCCTGTGCGGCTTCATCAAGGGGCTTGTCTTCCTGTGTAACTTTTTTCTCTTCTTTTTCTGCTCTTTTATTCAACCAATCGGTAACCCACGCAGGCGCATTATCATCGGTAAAATCATTTTTTTTCCGGGCATAAAACAACATTAAACCAATGCCATGTTTACAGGGAAATTTGCGGCTGGGGCAACTGCATTTAAAAGCAATATTGCTAAGGTCTATCTGTGTTTGATAGGGTTTGCTGCCGCTGCCTTGTGCTTCGCCCCAAAGCGCTTGTTCATTAGCGCCCTTGCTTACCCATTTAGAAGGGTTGGCCAGATCTTTCCCGGATTTTTTAGAAGCTTCATCGGGGGCTAGGGTTAGTATTTGCTCTTCGGACAACTGCAATAAAAATAATTTGATTGTAAAATAAGCAAAAGGACTTGTATAAATAATAAAGTCTGAAAAATTTAATTTTAAAGATGAAATAGCAACTGGCTGATGTAAATCCAATGATTTATAATGAAGAAGGGTTTTATCTAAAAAAACAAATCCTATATTTGCAAAAGCTTTGTTATTGAATATAAATTATTAATCAGCAAAGCAGCAACTTTTACAACTTCTATACAATGTAATTTTTAGAATACATACCGATTAATGAGCTGCAAACAATTTGCTGCTTTAATTTTTCATTCTAAAAATTATATAATGTCTATATCAAGAAAATACGGAAGGACATTTCATTATCCTTTTTCTCCGGGTACAACAAGCGACGACAGGATTAATACTGACTACTGGCAAGACATCAGTGCGTTACCAACTATTATCCACAGCGAAAAACTGGATGGTGAAAATAATTGTATGAGCAGGTACGGAGTATTTGCAAGGTCGCATGCTGCTCCAACTACGTCTGCATGGACTATACAGCTGAGAGAAAAATGGGCAAATTTAAAAAACGACCTTGGGGACTACGAAATCTTCGGCGAAAATTTATATGCCATCCATTCTATTCAGTATTCACTTATCGAACAACATTATTATGTATTTGGTGTAAGAGAATTGGATAAATGGCTGAGCTGGGAAGAAACAATATTTATAGCTTCTATGTTTGATTTACCAACAGTGCCTGTATTGGAAAAAGTAACTGATTTTTCGGATCAGAAAATTTTTGAAAAAAATGTATTGGCGATGGTAAAAGAAGAAAGTGTATTTAGATCAATTGATGTGCAAACCAATAAACCCTGCAGCAGAGAAGGTATTGTAAGCAGGAATATGTTTGAATATAACGTTGATGACTTTGAAAAAAATATTTTTAAATATGTACGTAAAGGCCATGTAAAAACAGACGAACACTGGACAAGAAACTGGAAGAGAGCACTATTAAAATTTGAAAAAAATGTGGACACTAACAAAAGATAAAAACTGGGAGCAGCTGAAAAAATTCAGTTGGGTAAATGATATGCATGGAGTACCACAAAGCCCGGTATACCATGCAGAAGGTGATGTGGCTATACATACACAAATGGTATTAGGGGCATTAAAAAACCTTATAGAGTTTAAAGTATTAACAGAGCAGGAACAGGAAATTGTTTGGACAGCCGCGTTGATGCATGATATTGAAAAAAGATCAACAACAATTACAGATGAAAATGGAAATATTGTTTCGCCGGGGCATGCCAAAAAAGGGGCAGTAACAACAAGGCAAATTTTATACAGGGATTTTGTTGTGCCGTTTGAAATAAGAGAACAGATAGTTGTTTTGGTTCGCTATCACGGATTGCCTTTGTGGGTATTTGAGAAACCTAATCCGGTGCAGGCTTTATTAAAAGCCAGCCAGGAAGTGAATATAAGTTGGCTGGCTATGCTGGCTAAAGCTGATGTATTGGGAAGAATTTGTAGTGATGCAAATGAGTTATTGTATAAAATAGATTTGTTTAAAGAGCTGGCTATTGAGTATGATTGCTGGGGTAAACCCAAACAGTTTGCAAGCAATCTTTCTAAATTTCAATATTTTAGAAAAGAAGACCGGCACCCGGATTTTGAAGCTTTTGATGATGCAAAAACGGAAGTGATCATCATGTCGGGTATTGCAGGAAGCGGCAAGGATTTTTATATTCTCAAAAACTATCCTTTACATCCTGTAGTTTCTTTAGATGATATGCGGCGGAAATTAAAAATAAATTATGGCGATACAAAGGGCAATGGTCAGGTTATTCAGGCCGCTAAAGAACAGGCAAAAGAATACCTGCGAAAAGCAATACCGTTTGTATGGAATGCAACTAATATTACTTTGCAAATGCGGGAGCTGCTGATTGATTTAGCAGAACCATATAAGCCAAGAATAAAAATTGTTTATGTAGAAACCCGTTATGTAAAACTAATAAACCAAAATAAAAACCGGGATTTTATGATACCCCAACATGCAATAGAAAAAATGATTGATAAACTTGAAGTGCCAAAATTGTGGGAAGCAATGGAAGTAATATATGATATCAATTATTAAATAAAAACCCCGGCATTTCTACCAGGGTTTTGTGGTGTGGGCCGGGATTGAACCGGCGACACAAGGATTTTCAGTCCTTTGCTCTACCAACTGAGCTACCGCACCTTCCATATTAAAAGCAGTTAAACTTGTAATTGGGCAGCAAAAATAAGGGTATTCCCTTAAAATCTGCAATCTGCAATCAAAAATCTGCAATCAATTCCCATATTCGCACAAAAACTTAATCCGCATTAATTTCAATTGCTCCCAGTTAAAATTACTGTCGGCCAGTTCTTCCTGGGCTATTTGCAGGCTGGAAGTTTCGCAGCTTTTAAAGTATTCCATAATTTCTTCCTGTTCGTATTCATCCACCATTTCATCAATGGCATAATTAAGGTTTAATTTGGTGCCGCTGGCTACAATGGTTTCCATCTCTTCTAACAGCTCATCAATTCTTAAACCTTTGTTTTTGGCAACGGTTTCCAAAGGTATTTTTTTATCAATATTTTGAATGATAAATATTTTATTATTGTTTCTGTTGGCTACCGTTTTCATAACAAAATCATCGGGCCTGGTAATGTCATTTTCTCCCACATATTTTGCAATTACATCAATAAAGGGTTTACCGTAGCGCATGGCTTTGCCTTTACTTACGCCACTTATTTTTTCTAACTCAGCCATGGAGGTTGGATACATGGTAGCCATATCTTCCAAACTGCTTTCTAAAAAAATTACAAAGGGAGGAAGTGTTTTTTCTTTGGCAACTTTTTTGCGTACCTCTTTTAATAATTCTACTAATTTTTCATCCACAGTGCTGGCGGCTTCTGCTGACTGTTCGCTTTCTTCATCATCGGCATTGGCCTCTTCAAATAAATTATTCAATACTATTTTGTAAGAGGCAGGTTTCTTTAAAAACGCTTCGCCTTTTTTGGTGAATTTTAATAAACCATACTCCACAATATCTTTTGCAATTATTCCGCTCAGCAACATTTGGCGTATAAGGCTGTTCCAAAAATGCGGCTCTTTATCGTTACCACTTGCAAAAACATCCAGCTCTTCGTGGCGGTACATTTTTACTGCAGGAGTGGCTTTACCTGCTAAAATTAATTGTACATATTCTATAGGAAAACGCTCTTCTAATGCTTTAACAATTTTTAAAACAGTTACCACTTCATCCTTTGCTTCAATTCTTTCTTTAGGGTTTAAACAGTTATCGCAATGGCCGCAACTTTTACTGTCATTATATTCTTCTCCAAAATAATGCAGCAAAGTTTTTCTGCGGCACACGCTGCTTTCGGCGTAACTAACGGTTTCGTTTATCAACTGTGCACCCACTTCTCTTTCGCTAAGTGGTTTATCTCTCATAAAATGCTCCAGCTTGGCCACATCTTTATGAGAATAATAGAGAATGCATTTTCCTTCCATACCATCACGTCCGCCACGGCCGGTTTCCTGGTAATAATTTTCAATTGATTTGGGTATGTTGTAATGAATAACAAAACGTACATCGGGTTTATCTATACCCATACCAAATGCAATGGTGGCAACAATTACATCTACATCTTCATTTAAAAACTGGTCCTGCCTGTCGGCCCTTAACTTACTGTCTAACCCTGCATGATAGGCCACGGCTTTTATGCCATTTGCCATCAGCATTTTGGCAAGGTCTTCAGTTGTTTTTCTGTTTAATGTATAAATAATTCCGCTTTTATTTTTATGCTGTTGTATAAAACGAACAATACTTTTATTGGTTTGGTCTAAATTTATTTTTGGTTGTACCTCGTAATATAAATTGGGCCGGTTAAATGAAGAGATAAAAATTTTAGGGTTACGAAGGCCAAGATTTTTTACAATATCGCTTTGTACTTTTGGTGTGGCCGTTGCAGTTAAAGCAATCACTGGGATTTTTTCGTCAATCATATCCATTATCTCTCTCAGCCTGCGGTATTCGGGCCTAAAGTCGTGGCCCCATTCGGATATACAATGAGCTTCATCTACAGCAAAAAAAGAAATTTTAAGTTCTTTAAAAAAAGTAACATTCTCTTCTTTGGTCATTGTTTCCGGAGCCACATACAGCATTTTAGTTTTGCCGGTAGTTAAATCGTCTTTTACAATTTTTTGCTGGCCTTTATTTAAAGTGCTGTTTAAAAAGTGTGCCACATGGTCTTTACTGCTGTAGCTTCTTACCAGGTCAACCTGGTTTTTCATTAATGCAATTAGGGGAGATACAATTATTGCTACACCATCGCTGATAATTGCAGGTAACTGGTAGCACAAACTTTTGCCGCCACCGGTGGGCATAATTACAAAAGTATCGTTGCCCGATAAAAGGTTTTTAATAATATCTTCCTGGGTGCCCCTAAAACTATCCAGCCCAAAATGTTGCTGCAGTTCAGCGGTTAAATCCGGTTGGTTTTTTTTAGGCAAAGATTTTTCACCGGATAATTTCACCGGTTGTTTTGTATCAGCCTTTATTTTTGCAGATTTTGATTTTACAGTAGCCATAACAAATTTTCCTTACGATATTGCTTTATTTATACAAACATA
This sequence comes from uncultured Chitinophagaceae bacterium, assembly GCA_963741535.1. Lineage (GTDB taxonomy): Bacteria > Bacteroidota > Bacteroidia > Chitinophagales > Chitinophagaceae > Ferruginibacter. Next base: position 223,172 of record CAVUIP010000009.1, on the reverse strand, counting down.
ATTTTTTAAAGAGGGCAGCGAAGTTAACCATCAGCAGTTGTAAAAGCAAGGCCTTTATAAATTATTCCGTGATAATTAACATTATATAATCTCTTAAGATAAACAAAAAACTGCAAACGGCAAGCCTTAAATAAAAACAAACCCGCCGGGCTTAATGTGCTTTGCATTATGACCGATTTACAGTAGGTTTGCGGCACAAAAAATGAACAGCAGCGCAATTATATCTTCTGCCCTTAAAACCATTGAGCTGCAGGCCCAATCGGTAAGTGGCCTGGCAACATTTATTAATGATGATTTTGTAAATGCAGTTTTAAAAATTGCTGCTTCAAAAGGAAGGATTGTAATTAGTGGTATTGGCAAAAGCGCTATTGTAGCACAAAAAATTGTAGCCACATTAAACAGTACCGGAACGCCGTCTTTGTTTATGCATGCTGCCGATGCCATACATGGTGATTTAGGTATGATACAACAGGACGATGTGGTGATAGTGATAAGTAAAAGCGGCGACAGCCCCGAGATAAAAGTTTTAGTATCGTTAATAAAAAACTTTGGTAATACAGTTATAGGAATGATTGGTAACACCCAATCGTACCTGGCACAGCAAAGCGATATTATTTTAAATACAACAGTGCAACAGGAAGCCTGCCCTAACAATCTTGCACCCACCACAAGCACCACTGCACAAATGGTAATGGGTGATGCACTGGCGGTTTGCCTGATGGAACTAAAAGGATTTAACAGCCACGATTTTGCAAAGTTTCATCCGGGAGGAATTTTGGGAAAAAAATTATATTTAAGGGTAAGCGATCTTTCATCTGCCAACGAAAAACCAGCTGTGTTGCCGGAGGCAAACCTTAAGGAAGTAATAGTAGAAATGACAAAAAAGCGTTTAGGCACAACTGTGGTAATTAGTAAAACTAATGCAGTTTTAGGAATAATAACCGATGGGGATTTAAGAAGGATGCTGGAAAAAGGAAATGATTTTACGGCTATTACTGCAAAAGATATTATGAGTGCACACCCCAAAACAATTGCCGCCGACGCAATGGCAACCGAAGCCCTGGATATATTAAAAGCTAACAATATCAGCCAGCTGGTGGTTACCCAAAATGAAGTGTATGCAGGTATAATTCATCTGCATGATTTAATAAGAGAAGGTATAATATAATTGTATGATGAATAACAGGTGGCTGCTTGCGGTTATTATTAATTTGATATTTCTGAGCAGTTGCGTTACAGAGGGTTTGCAAGACCCTTCCTCTAAAAAAATATCTTTAATAAAAGCAAAAGAAGACCTTGATATTTTTAGCGCCATTTTAAAAAAAGCACATCCTTCTTTAAACCTGTATATTTCTAAAAAAAGATTTTCATTTTTAACGGACAGTATCAAATCATCTGTAACAGAAGCAATATCTGTAAGGGAATTTTATAATAAATTACAATTTATTGCTAATGAAACAGGATGCTCCCATACCAATGTTGAAATTGCCGGCTTTGTTTACGACACTCTTCAAAACAGGTCGTTTTTTTTTCCTTACCCGGTAAAATGGATAGAAAATAAATTATTGGTAAATGTTGCAGGATTTGATTTACCCGAAGGAACAGAAATAAAATTTATTAATAAAGAACCCGTTAAAAAAATTATACAAAAATTAATGATGTATAATTCGGTGGAAGGCTTTCACAGAAAAACACAGGAGAACCTGGCAGGTGATGATTTTAGCCTTGAATATTTTTTTAAATATGGCAAACAAAATTATTTTGACCTTATAATTAAAGATACACTTGGCAAAGAAATGAGCCTGACTGAAAAAGCCATTGATTTTTCTGAATGGAATAACCGGAATGCAAATTATAAATATTATTACGACCCTGTAAGTGTTGATTATGATTGTACAATTAATGATACAAAAAAATATGCGTACATAAAAATAACAACTTTTGATTATCCCAATAAACTAAAGCAAAATGCTTACGAAAACTTTTGCTACAATTCCTTTGAATTATTGCAAAATAAAAAAGAGATACAATCGCTTATAATTGATTTAAGAGAAAACCGTGGCGGCAGTTTATACAATTCTTTTTTGCTGTATTCGTTTTTAGCCGATAAACCATTTAATGAATATGAGCAGGCTATCTGTAAAATTAAAACAATACCCTACGAAGATTTTTTAGAAAAAGATTTCGTGAGTTATAAAAAAGAAGATATAAATAATACAATAGAAAAAGAATTTACCGCAAGGTTGAACAACGAATTTTTTACAATACCAGATACTTTAATTGAAAAATGGAAGCCAAATAAAATTCATTTTAATGGCAATGTTTATATTATTAGCAACAGCAGTGTTGTATCTGCCGCTTCTTATTTTGCAGTAATGATAAAAAATGGCGGCAGGGGCAAAGTAATTGGAGAAGAAACGGAAGGTGGGGCTTATTCCGGTAACGGCTTTTCCACTTTAAAATATGGGTTGCCCAATTCAAAAATAAATTTTAGTTTTCCTTACGCACACTTTATTTATACTTATAAAGAAGCAAAAAATACCGGCCATGGATTAATGCCCAACTATAATATTCCCGATTCTTACGAGTCGTTTAAAAATAATGAAGACAGGCAGGTTAAATTTATAATAGATAGTCTAATTTTAAACAAAAAACAGCTTTACACAAAATGAACAAAAATCATTACGTAGCAATTATGGCCGGCGGTATTGGCAGCAGGTTTTGGCCAATGAGCCGTACCGATTTTCCTAAACAGTTTTTAGATATTTTAAATATCGGAAGAACACTTATACAGGGAACCTTTGACCGCTTTGCTGCTTTTATTCCGGCAGAAAATATTTATGTGGTAACCTCCGACCAGTATAAAGATATTGTTGCAGAACAATTACCCGAAATACCGGTAGCAAATATTTTGTGTGAGCCATCAAGAAAAAATACAGCACCTTGTGTGGCCTATATTGCCCATAAATTATTGCACCTTAATCCCGAAGCCAATTTAATTTGTGCACCTGCCGATCATATTATTTTAGAGCCCGAAAATTTTAAAAACATTTGTTTAGGTGCTTTAAATTTTACTGCAAACATAAAAGCATTGGTAACGTTGGGTATAAAACCAACGCATCCCAATACAGGATATGGTTATATTCAGTACGAGCAGCAATCGGTTAGCGATAATGTATATAAAGTAAAAACTTTTACCGAAAAACCAGATTTAGAACTGGCAAAAACGTTTATTGCCAGCGGCGATTTTTTATGGAATGCCGGCATATTTGTTTGGCAGGTAAAAAATATTGTAGCAGCTTTTGAAAAACTTTTGCCGGAGCTGAATGAATTATTTGAAACAGAAAAGGCCAGTTTTAATACTGCAGCAGAACAGGAAGCTATCGACAGAATTTATCCGCAGTGTGTAAATATTTCTATTGATTATGGTATAATGGAAAAAGCAGATAATGTTTATATCATCCCATCATCTTTTGGCTGGAGCGATTTGGGTACATGGGGCAGCGCCTACGAAAACTTAGAAAAAGATTATTTAGAAAATGCAGTTGCAGGAGATAATGTGGTGGTGATTGACGCTACAAAAAATATGGTGCATGCCGATAATAAAAAATTAGTACTGCTGCAGGGCCTTGATGATTTTATTGTAGTAGATACTAAAGATGTTTTAATGATTTGTAAAAAAGATAAGGAGCAGGAAATAAAACAATACGTTGCAGAAATAAAACGCAGTAAAGGGGATAAATTTTTATAAAAAACAAACCACAGATTGCACAAATTTCACAGAAAGAAAAAATTCTATTCGCAATGATGCAAATTGTATTTTCTATGAAATTTGTGTAATCTGTGGCTAAAAAAAATTGTTACCAAAAATACATAGCAAACAACCCAATGCCGGCACTACCATCTTTACAATAATGAGTGTGCTTGCGGCAGAACATAATGCCATTAATCTTGGCCAGGGCTTTCCCGATTTTTTAATGGATGAAGAATTGATTGCACTGGTAAATGCGGCCATGCAAAAAGGCAATAACCAATATGTTCACATGAACGGGTTGATGCTGTTAAGAGAACGTCTTGCAGAAAAAATAAACAGTTTATACGCAACAACAATACATCCTGAAACTGAAATTACCATTACACCCGGCGGCACTTACGCCATCTTTACTGCATTAACTACGGTGCTGCAACCGGCCGATGAAGTAATTGTTTTTGAACCGGCTTACGACAGTTATATTCCCACCATAGAAATTAACGGGGCGGTACCCATTTTAATTCCATTAACTTTTCCTGAGTATAAAATTGATTGGGGTTTGGTGAAACAAAAAATTTCTCCCAAAACAAAAATGATAATGCTTAACTCGCCGCACAACCCTACAGGCAGTGTATTAAGCGCTAATGATATTGCACAGTTAAGAGCAATTGTAAAAGATACCGGTATTTTTATTTTAAGTGATGAAGTATATGAGCATTTAATTTTTGATGGACTGCAGCATGAAAGTATGCTGCGTTATCCCGATCTGTTAGAAAGAAGTTTTGTTTGTTTTTCGTTTGGTAAAACATATCACTGCACCGGCTGGAAGATTGGCTATTGCGCAGCTCCTGCAACACTGATGAATGAGTTTAGAAAAATTCACCAGTTTAATTGCTTTAGCAGCAACAGTACAGTGCAATTTGCTTTAGCAGCATATTTATTGCAGAAAGAAAAATATTTACAGCTCGGCAGTTTTCTGCAAACAAAAAGAGATTATTTTTCTACGCTGATGCAGCAAACAAAATTTAAAGCATTGCCATCGTACGGCAGTTATTTTCAGTTGTACAGTTACAAAAATATAACTGACGAAAGTGAAAAAGATTTAGCTATCCGGCTTACAAAAGAATTTGGCGTAGCTGCAATACCCACTTCTGTTTTTTATAAAAATAATACCGATAATAAAGTATTGCGTTTTTGTTTTGCAAAAAAAGAAAGCACATTGGAAGAAGCGGTTAACAGGTTAATGAAATTGGTGTAGGTGTCAGACGGTTTCAAACCGCCATGACACCTAAAATGCTTAAATTTGAAAAAACCTTATAGGTTTCTTAATGCCTTAAACTATGTCCACACTCACCATCACCACTATACAAAGCAATTTATTTTGGGAAGATAAGCAGGCCAATATGCAAATGCTGCAGCAAAAAATTGATAGCATTACTGATAAAACAGAAATTGTAATACTGCCCGAAATGTTTACCACGGGCTTTAGTATGCAGCCCAAATTATTTGCAGAAACGATGGATGGCGAAACAGTGGAGTGGATGAAAATGCTGAGTAATAAAAATGGTATTGTATTAACCGGCAGTGCAATGATTGAAGAAGATGGAAAATATTTTAACCGCTTAATATGGATGTTACCCAACGGGCAATTTGGTTATTATGATAAAAGGCATTTGTTTGCCTATGGCGAAGAAGATAAACATTACAGCAGTGGTAACAAACGTTTAATAGCATCGGTAAAAGGCTGGAAAATAAATTTACAAATCTGTTACGATTTAAGATTTCCGGTGTGGGCCCGGCAAGCTCCTCCCCTTCGGGGGGAGGTTGGGAGGGGGCTTGAATACGATGTATTAATTTATGTAGCCAACTGGCCCGAGCGCCGCAGCCATGCCTGGAAAACTTTATTATGTGCAAGGGCTATAGAAAACCAATGTTATGTAATAGGTGTAAACCGTGTTGGCGATGATGCAAAAAATATTCACTACAGCGGCAACAGTTTGGTAATTGACCCAATGGGGCAAGTGCTTTATCACATGGCCGATGAAGAAGACATAAACACGATAACATTATCAAAAGAAAAACTGCAAGAAGTAAGAACGAGATTTCCTTTTTTAAATGATGCGGATGATTTTATAATTAACTCATAATTTTACTGCAAAAATGTTTTACACTAACAACTGGTAGTTGTTTAGTGGCATATTTTTTAAAATCAATTTCATCACGGGTAATAAAATAATCCAGCTTTGCATGCATTGCCCCATAATATAAAATAGCATCTTCCTTATCTTTAAAGCTGCTGTTAAATGCAGATTGCATTACACCTGCTGGCGTGCAAATAATTTTAAGTAAGTATAAAGCTTTTTCAATTTGTTCCGCCTGCTTTGAAATATAATATGCTGTAGTAATTACGCTTTCACTTATATAAATTTCTATTTCATGATTTTGAGCGAGTAAAAACAGCAGGTTTGTATTTTCAATATCAAACGGCCTCTGTTCAATAAAATCAATTAAAATATTTGTATCTGCAAAAATTTTAAGCGCCATATTTTTCTTTTAGCCTTGATACTAAAATCTTTTTTTCTCCCCCACGCCTGGTTTTATTTGCAGGTGCATTTTTAATAATCATATCTACAATGGATGTTTCTTTTTCCGAAGAGATTTTAGTCAGGTAATCTTCTACCAGCCTGGAGATGCTGGTCTTTTTTTTACGGGCCATAATTTTGGCTTTAGCAATAACAGCTTCATTAATATTTAAAGTAAGTTTAGTATTCATGTACGTAACTTTTAATAAATGTACGTAATAAATTAAAAAAAACAAAATCCAATACAGTCAGATCTGGATAATTTAATTTTTTTGCTACAGAGCAGGCGGTGGGCTTGAGACTAAAAAAATCTCCAAAACTTAATTACAGCTGACTATGAACTATCAACCATCAACTATCAACCCTTCTTCCCTTTTATCATCTCCATTACCACCTGCATTTTTTTATCGTAACCTTTTAATAAAGCATCGTAACTGGTACCAATATAAATATCGGGCATTACACCCAGGCCATCTTTAGGTACGTGTTTGTATTGTACCAATCTAAACAAAGGCAAGCGAACCCGTAAATGAGTATTGGGTAAAGTAATATCCGGAATCATTATACCATTGTTGCCATGCCAGCCACCACCGGCCTCTTCGCCTACAATAGTAATGCCCGGCTGGCCTTTTATGGCATTGCAAAATAATGCCGAGGCCGAAAAAGTTTGTCCGTTTATAAGCACATACAAATCGCCGCCAAAATAATTTTTTGTTTTAGGGTGATACAGTTTACGCTCCCACATACCAAAATGGTAATTGCCATCTTTTCTTTTTTTAGTTAAGAAGAACAGCCCGATATTATTTAAAAATTTTCCTTTTATATATTTAGAGTAAGGCCCTAAAGATTTTGCAACAGCATAAGAAGAGTCGGCAACTTTAAAAGGTGTACGGGTAACATATTTTGTAAGCAGGGTTGATGCATTTATTTTACCACCACCATTGCTGCGTATATCCAGCACAACATTTTTAATACCGGCCTTTTTTATGTAACGGAATGTTTGCCTGAAAAATTTACGCAGCTTTCCGGTACTAAAAGTATTTAAAGTAATTACAGCGGTATTATTAGCCGTATCCACAGCCAGCGAACGGATGTTTTGCAATTGCTGTTTTCTTCTTTCTCTTTTAGTTCTTTTAATTACTGGGATAATCCTTGTTTTTTTGCTGGTATCTTTTGGCGGATCAAATACAGGAATGGTTATGGTTTGTTGTTTGCCAAAACTATCTAAATAATTAACAGCGTAATTTTTACTAAGCCCAATAATATTGCGGTGATAGTAAGGAAAATTATTACTCAGCCTCAGGTAATTTACATTATTGGCATTGCCATCCTCCGTCATGTAATTAAACAGTGTTTGTTTAATTGCCTGGTTGTTTAAACCATTAATGCCAGTAATTAAAGTACCTCTTTTTAAAATAGAATCTTTTCGGTTTAGGTTTCCGGTTACCGCCATAGTATCATTCCACACCTTCATAAATAATGGAAAAGAAGGAATAATTTTATTGCTCACCCATTTATTATAGCCTTTACTCATACCAAAGCTGGTATGGCCGCAATGTATTTTTTCGGTAAGCGGCGCCAGTATCTTCCAGCCAAACTGCTGCTCGGTCATACTGTCTTCAATGGCGTTAAAATATTTTGTAAAATACATATCCATACTGTCCTTGCCTGTGTACCAGTATAATGAAGGATGTTTTTTTTCCAGGATGTTTTTTAATAAAGTAAAATCTTGCTGTAATTGTTGTTTGGGGTATTTTTTATTAGGGGAATAGGTTTTTGCTGGTGGCGCAGGAATAAAATAATACAGTAAGGGTTATCAGCAGTAAATGGCAAACTTTATTCATTGGGTACAAAAATACTTAAAAGTAAAGTTAATCTGGTCGTCATTCCGAGGGACGAGGAATCTGTTGAGGAAAAGGTTAATGCTGAGGATAATTTATAATTATTTGTACCACCAATTCAATTAAAAATTATCCGTGGGGGGGGGGGGCAACAAATCCGAAGGATCAATAAAGAGCTGGGTTATTTTAATTTTTAAGCAGTTAGCAATTTTTTGCAGGCGTGGTATATTGGCTTCTTGTTTATCGTTTTCAATTTTACTTAATGTGGTTTTAGAAATATCAATTTGTTGGGCAAGGTCAATTTGTTTAATGCCTTTAAGTGTCCTCCATTTGCGGATGTTATTTCCAATAGGCAGGTGATTAATATTTCTCATTTCGTACGGGTTTATACATTAGTTAATGTGAATATAATATAATTTATAACAAAGTGTATGTTTTTGTAAAACAATTAATAAATATTTATAAATGAGTAGTAAAATTACTATGATAATGGAAATAAAGGGGTAGGAAAGAGAAACAAAGGTTACCACAAGAATTGTTTGTTATTAAAAATATGCTTCATTTTTACTCTTTAATTAATCAAAACTATAATTATGAAAAAACACTTTTTTGCCCTATTGCTTATAAGTAGCGTAGCTGCTAAAGCACAAAACAAATCTGAGGCCGCGGTAAGAAACATTAGTATTGACCCTATTAGCAGAACCATTCAAAACACCAAGAAAAATGTTATTTTTAACGAAACTACCCTTATCCCAGTCAGTAAAGGCGATAAATTTACATTACAACCTAACCTTATCCTTCTACCACGGCAACACAAACTTATAAAAGGGGTTTTAAAATCGGCTGCTGTATTTGCCGTAACTTATAAGGCAAGCAATAACATAAATAAAGATAAAAGTAACAATATTAGTAAAAAAAACACTAATTTAACACCAGCTTTAGGTGTTGGCTTAGCCATAGGTTTGCCTAATATAATACAGGGGTTAAAAAATAAAAAAAGCTATCTATTATACACCTTGTATGATGCTAATAAGATACCTGTATTTACCCAAAAAATTTTATTAACAAAACAAGCAAATAGTTACACATTTAAAAACACGACAGGCGATGGTTTTTTACATGCAATAGTAGTGGGAAATACAAACAAAATGAGAGCCGGTAATTTTGATATTGTAATAAGTGACGAAACTGAAATTGCTTTTAAAGGTGCAATTGGCGGGAATTTTGATTTAAATTCTTATGGGGATTGCCAACAAGGTGGTGGTGATGGCGATGTCGATTACTCTAACCCATGTAGAGCTGCATGTACTGTTGCATATTTGGCCATACAGGGTGTTCTTTTGGCGAGTTATATTGCAGAAATGGCGGGATGTTCTGGACTCATATTCCCACCTTTAATTACAGCCTGTTGTATTGGAGTAACTGCTGAATTCGCCATTCAATCGGGGATAGCAGCATATGCATTAACACAGTGTCTCTCTGCATGCCCATCTGTAAATTAATAAATTTCATGAAAAAAAATAATGTTTTTCTTTTTTGTAGCATATTGCTTTACCTACTATCCTTTGTACTTATGATACTCTTATTAATCTCAACGAGAGTTCCTGTAATATTTAATACTTGGATAGCATTATTTGTCGCACTATTAAGTTTGTACGGAGCTAAATTTTGTTTTAAAAAATTTATTCGGTATTATAAATAAACTAAAGAAAATAAATAGTATTTTTTAATTCATATATCATACTAATATAAAAAGTATAAAGCATAATACTTTATACTTTTTTATAAAAACTTTCATGAAACGGATAGCTCTAATAATAATAGTATTTTTTTTATTTTGTTTTACACTTAATGCACAAATTAATATTGTTGGACAATTAAATCTTTTAACAAAAAACATTCCAATATTTATAACCAATTTTGATGGGTTAAAAACACCAATAGGTGTAAATGCCAATAAAAAATTTGTATTTGCTACGGATAGCTTATTAGAAGGAATTTACAATATAGATGAAATAGGTAGCATGTATTTAGCCAACGGATATAATCTAATAATTACACCTGATACAACCAATAATTATTTATTTGAAGGCATGGGTGCTATAGAAAATAATACTCTCATTACTGCAAAAAGAGCCATTAGCAAATATTTGCCGATGGATAGTGAAAATGAAAATTATGGAGGTTTAGCGCAGGAGGCCTTTTATATGGAACCCGTAATTTTTTTGCAAAAAATAGATAGTTATAAAACATATTGTAAAACGCTTTTTAATAGCAGCACCAATGGTATTTTTACAACATACGCCAATTTAGATTTGGAATATTATTGTAAGCCTTTTATATTTTTTTATTATTCTTGTTATGGAAAAAATATAAAATTAATGGACGAGGCTTTGCAAAATTTTACTAACGCCGATGCTAGTAATATTGTGGTTGCAGCAACTGAATATTTTGAATTAAGTCAAAAGGCAACAATAAAAGTATTGAGTAATAAAGACAGGGAATCTTTATTAAATATAGTTAATAAAGATTGGGATAAAAATAATGAAAAGCTTTTTAAAAATTCTTTTTGTTACAGAGAAGAGTTTACTAAATATTTTATACTCATTGCTTCTGATAAAAGGTATAGAACAACAGCAATGCTTAATCCTGAGGATACTTATATAAAAAATTTGTCTATAACTAACGATGCCATAACTAATCCTTACATTTTAAACTATTTTAACTATACCAATACTAATAATATAGTTAAAGTTGCAAAAGATACCGCTATAGTAAATAAATATTTCCTCCAATTTATTAGTAGAAATAGCAGGCCAGATTATTTGCAAGAGATTAATGAAGCATACCAAAACAAAATTATGTTTAGCGATGGTATGCCTGCTCCCCAATTTAAATTTAATAATCTTGAGGGTAAGCCCATAACATTGCAAAGCCTGCTTGGTAACTATGTATATATAGATGTATGGGCAACTTGGTGTGGACCTTGCAAGAAGGAAATACCTCATTTGCAAAAATTAGAGTTAGCTTATGAAAATAAAAATATACAGTTTGTGAGTATATCATTAGATGAGCAAAAAAATAAAAAGAATTGGAAAGATTATGTTACAAAAAACAAATTAAGTGGTTTACAGTTAATAGCCGACAGTGCTTTTAAATCTGGTTTTATTAAAAAAATGGGCATCATTTCTATCCCTCGTTTTATTTTAATAGACCCTAAAGGCAAATTAGTAGCGGCCGATGGATTGCGTCCTTCAGATGCTGAATTAATAAAAATATTTGATAAGATTTTGTAAAATTCTACCAAAATTGGGTTTACCTAACTATAAGAAAAAAAATTACCCTTTTTTAAACACTAGTACAATGAAAAAAAATATTTTATTCCTATTCGTCATACTTATTTTTACCAAAATATTTGCCCAAGAAAAACCGAAAGAATCAAAAGCCCTGCTCATGTAAATACAGCGCTATAATAAAACAAAAAAATATGGAAATGATCCTACCTTAAAAAGGCTGAGTTATACAGAATTAATAAAGCAGGCCGATAAGTATTTAAACGAACCTTTGGATATACCACAGCAAGGCGGTAATTGGGAGCAATATTTTGTCAGCCCTATTACTAATAATGTACTACAAAGGGGCAAGTTAATTGGCAATTATAAATGGGAATATACAGACCCTATTACCAAACAAGTTTTTGTAGCAGATAATGCGGATATTGAAAAAGATTACGATGGTGTGGTAATAGGTTTTATACACAATACCTGGGCATTGGGTTTAGTAGAGTTAGGTTTAGCTTATCAGTTGAAAAATGATACAGCATATTTTAATAAGGCAAAGCAAATATTATTGGGCTATGCAGCATTATACCCAACCTTGCCAGAGCGTACTAGAATTAGCAAGCGTATATTAAAAGGACAAGGTTTCGGCAAAATTCATGTGCAGGACCTTAATGAATCAGAATGGTTGGTAAACATTGCAGAAGGGGCTGATCTAATTTGGGATAGGCTAAGCCAAAAAGAAAGAGAAACAATTGCAAACCAATTACTGCGTCCGGCATTAGAGGTAATTAATAAAAGAGATGCTGATACCAGTAACATACAATGCTGGCGAAATACTGCTATAGGAATGGTAGGATTTTTATTGCAAGATGATAAACTCATCCAAATGGCAATGGGGGATGGTACTGGTTTTGCAGTACAATTAAAATATGGGTTTAATGCAGATGGTATTACAAACGATTTATCTCCGAATTATCAATTTTTTGCGTTGCACCCTTTATGTCTGTTAGCACAGGCAGCAATTAATAATAATTATCCAATAGATATTAGCTCTATGCAAAAAATGTTTGCAGCACCTATTGCAATGAGTACCCCTAAATTAATGTTACCGCCATTTAACGATTCAAGACCTGTAAAAATTACTGAAGAAGCATTTTTATATGAATGGGCATATTCAAAATTTAGTGATAGTACATTTAAAGAAGTATTAATAAACCCCAACCGATTTTATTTTTTAGTAGAAAGCGGATATAAATTTACAGGGTGGAATTTGTTATTTGGAAACCCTTATTTAATGCAACCCATACTTCACAATGTAAAAAGTAAAAAATTTGATAGCTCAGGCGTAGCATTGCTTACAAAAGGAACGGATACATCAAATCTAAGTTGTTATATAAAATATACCAACCAAACTAAAAACCTACGCCATTTTCATAATGCACAATTAGATATGGCAATAATAAAAGGTGGTGATTATATTACTGTAATGCCTGGGAATTTGAATTACGCTTCACCATTATCTGATGGGTGGAATAGAAGTTCGCTAGCACATAATACTTTGGTGTTAAACCAAAAAACACAACGGCGTTCGTCTGCAAGATGTTTAGGTTTTGGTAATACAAATGGTATAGATTACGCTGTAACCGCATCAACCAATATTTATGTACACGATGCTACATTTGTGCGTAGCGTAGCATTATTAAATGAAAATACGGTTTTGGTAATTGACCAATTTAGAACTGCTCAACCGCAACCTGCAATTTTTGATTTATGCTACCACCAGGCAGGTGTTTTTGTAAATACTGTTAAAGGGGACGCATGGACAGTGCCAGATACAGTGGGCTATAAATATTTAAGTAATACTTTAATAACTAAACAGTTAAATAGTTTTAATTTTTCTACAAAACTTAAAACTGGCAGGATTGTAAAAACCCAAATGTCCTCAAGTGTGCCTGTAGATTTTATAACTGCGTATGGAAAACCCTTTATGAAAGAAAATGTACCAATGATAATGGCTCGTGTAAAAACAGATAGTATAGGAGTAATAACTATTGCGTATTGTATAGCCGTTGATGGTAAAACAACAAATGTGATTATTAAACCAAATACAAACCCAAACAAAAAATCATTTGTTACTAACTTACAAATACAAGATGAAGAAGGCAAAAAAATGAATGTTTTAATTAATCCTTATAAAGAGGCAATTCTTATAAATACAGAAACTATTAATAATGTTTTTACTGTAACATTAATAAATTAGTCAATATCGTTAGGGCTTGAGCGATTGAATATTATTTAGGATAATCAAATTTGATTTACGAAGGGGATTTTTAGATAGATAATTTGTGGTTTAATGGCATCGATCATTTATTCAAATGGTTCCAGCCCTGCGCCACCAGCGCATGTTTATTTCCACCACGGGTAATAATATTTTTGCCTTCGGCAGCCTCGGTAATATATCCAATAATACTTAAGCCATTGTTAGCATTTATTTTTTCGTAATCGGCCTGTGCTACAGTAAATAATAATTCATAATCTTCGCCGCCACTTAATGCACAGGCGGTAGGGTCCAGTTCTAATTTATAAGCAAATGCTTTACTGTCTTCGTTCAATGGTAATTTATCTTCGTACAAAACACAACCCACATTGCTTTGTTTACAAATGTGCAGCAGCTCACTGCTAAGGCCATCGCTAATATCCATCATACTGGTAGGCATAATGTTTTGTGCGGCAAAATATTCAATCACATCTTTTCTTGCTTCGGGTTTTAAAAGGCGGCCAACAATATAGGCCTGGTTTTCTAAATCGGGTTGTGCGCCGGTGGTTTCAAAAATTTTTCTTTCTCTTTCTAAAATGGTTAAGCCTAAAAATGCGCCACCTAAATCGCCGCTTACACAAATTAAATCGTTTACTTTGGCGCCGCTTCTGGTAACATAACTGTTGGGGGCAACTTCTCCAATGGCGGTAACGCTTATCACAAATCCACGCTGGCTGGTAGTGGTATCCCCGCCAACTAAATCCACCTCATATGCTTCGCAGGCTGCATACACACCTTCGTAAAATTCATCCAAAGCTTCTACACTAAATTTATTGCTGATGCCAATGCTGATAACAATTTGTGTTGGCGTGGCATTCATGGCATAAATATCACTCACATTTACCACCACACTTTTATAACCCAAATGTTTTAATGGTGTATAGCTCAAATCAAAATGAATACCTTCTAACAATAAATCGGTGCTGATAACTGTTTGCCTGCCAAAATGATCAATCACTGCACCATCATCACCCACACTTAAAATGGTAGAAGCATTTTTTGTTTCATTGTTTTGGGTAAGATGATCTATTAAACCAAATTCGCCAAGGGATGCTATTTCTGTTCTTTCTTCCATAAATTATTTTTTGTTTTCGCCTGTGGCTAAAAAAATTTTGCCACAGATTACACAGATTAACACGATTTTTTTATGATAAAATTTCAATCTCTTTCTTAATCTTCTACTTTTCCCTCCCTCCCGGGGAGGATAGGAGGGGCTTTCCGTTTATTATCTCCAGCAACTCATCATGTATTAATCCATTGGTTGCAACTATCTGATGTTGATAAGGGGAATATTTATCACCATTCATATCTGTAACTTTTCCACCGGCTTCCTGCACCATTAAAAATCCTGCGGCACTGTCCCATGCCGATAGTTTGTGTTCGTAAAAACCATCAAACCTTCCGGCAGCCACCCAGCATAAATCAATGGCGGCACTGCCCAGCCTGCGTACCGGCACGCCCTTGCGAATTAGCTTTTCAAAAACCTCTAAAGGTCCGTTGGGTGCATCTAAATAAGTGTAGGGAAAACCTGTAACCAAACAACTGTTTATTACTTCAGCTTTATTACCTACTTTAATTTTTTTATCATTTAATGTAGCGCCTAAACCTTTTTCGGCAAAAAATAATTCATTTAAAATTGGGGCATATACTGCACCCATTATCATTTCACCATTTTTTTCTACACCAATACTTACACAGCAAATAGGTATGCCGTTGGCAAAATTAATGGTGCCGTCAATAGGATCAATAATCCATTTGTATTCGCTGCTGGTAATTATTTCACCCGTTTCTTCACTTAAAATAAAATGATCGGGAAAGTTTTTTTGAATAATGTCAATGATGGCTTTTTCGGCTGCATGATCTGCTTCGGTAACAGGATTATTTATGCCTTCTTTATTGGTAATTTTAAATTCGCCATTAAAAAATCGTTGTAATTCTTTTCCGCCAGCATTTACTGCTTCCAAAAGTATTTTTTTTATCATGCCGCAAAGATAAAGTTCGATTTTGGATTTATGATTTTAGATTTGGATATTAAAACAAATAATACATCAACTGTAAAAGGTATTTATTCACCATTGCCCATTCACCATTCACCACCCGTATTTTGAATAATGGAATAAAAAATCGTATTTCGCAGTTAATAATTTACCCCAATTGCAATTATCAGTTATCATAGTAAACTTTAACGTAAAATATTTTTTGGAGCAATGCCTTTGCTCGGTAATAAAAGCCTGCAACAATATTGAAGCAGAAATTTTTGTGGTTGATAATAATTCTACAGATGGCAGTAAAGAATTTCTTTTACCCAAATTTCCAAACGTAAATTTTATTTGTAACGCTGAAAATACAGGTTTTGCCAAAGCCAATAACCAGGCACTTGGCAAAGCAAAAGGCGATTATATTCTTTTTTTAAATCCTGATACCATTGTACCTGAAGATTGTTTTGAAAAATGTATCCAGTTTTTTCAATTGCAAACTAATGCAGGGGCTTTGGGCATACGCATGATTGATGGCACAGGTAAATTTTTAAAAGAAAGTAAAAGGTCGTTTCCATCGCCACTTACTTCTTTATATAAACTGTCGGGGTTAGCAAAATTATTTCCGCATTCTAAAATTTTTTCAAAGTATCATTTAGGGAATTTATCCGAACATGAAAACCATGAAGTGGATGTACTGGCCGGCGCATTTATGATGATACCCAAAAAAATTTTAGATGACACCGGAAGTTTTGATGAAACATTTTTTATGTATGGCGAAGATGTGGATTTGAGTTACCGGATACAAAAAGCTGGCTATAAAAATTATTATTTTGCCGAAAGCACTATCATACATTTTAAAGGAGAAAGTACAAAAAAGGGAAGCTTAAATTATGTGAGGCTATTTTACAACGCCATGAGTTTGTTTGTAAAAAAACATTACAGCGGCAGCCGTGCTGGTATTTTTAATTTTTTAATTCAAACAGGTATTTTTTTACGGGCAACACTTACTGTTATAGCAAAGTTTTTGCAAAAAATTGGATTGCCATTATTAGATGCCGGTATAATTTTTATGAGCTTTTGGTTCATTAAATATTTATGGAATACTTTTATCCGTAAGGAAGTGAATTATTCCCCTAATATGCTCATCATTGCTTTTCCGGTTTTTACCATAATTTTTTTAATTGCATCCTATTACTCCGGTTTGTACGATAAGGGATATAAACAATCGCAGCTTAACCGCTCCACAATATTATCGGCATTGGTTTTATTAAGCTGTTACGCTTTGCTGCCCGAAAGCATCCGTTTTTCCAGTGGCATTTTAGTATTTGGAATTGTAATGGCATTTATTGTAATGAGTTTATTGCGCCGGTTATTTATACAATGGAATTTATTAAACAGGATAGATGAAGATGAATGGCTACCGGCAAACAATAGTTGTTGCAGCCGAAAATGATTTTAAAACAGTTACTGAAATAATGCACAATGCCGGTATGACGGAAAAAGTTTTAGGCAGGGTTGATAATAGCATTAACCAGCTCCGGCAAAGCATTGGGAAGTATGCACCAAATAAATCATCTTATTAAAATGTACCCGGTAAAAGAAATAATTTTTTGCGAAGATATTTTAAGCTTTAAAGAAATAATTACCACTGTTCAGCAATTACCGGCCGGCATGCGTAATAAATTTCATGCATCGGGCAGCAGCAGTATTATTGGCAGCGATAATAAAAATGTAAGCGGAAAGTTTGTAAGCATCAGTATTAAATACACCATTGCAGATGCGGTTAATAAAAGAAATAAAAACCTGCTCGATATTGTTGTTGCTGTTGTTTTTATAATAAGTTTCCCCATTCACCTGGTGTTGCAAAAAAAACCATTGCAGTTTTTTAAAAATGTTTTTTTAGTTTTATTCAGAAAAAAAACATGGGTTGGCTATGCCATATTCCCTAATAATAAATTACCGGTAATTAAAAAAGGAGTACTTACATCTACCACACTGCCCCAACAAATAAACGATTTACCCGAAGAAAGTTTATTGCTTTCGGATGAATGGTATGCCACTTATTATTCTGCTGCCACAGACTTAAAAAAAATTGTAAGGGGATATAAATATTTGTGCTTTTAAAAACAGCATTAGTGCAATTGTTTGGCAAATTCCTGCACTATCTTTTTATAATCATCTTTGTAAATAAAAGCATTTGCAAAAGAAAAACCAGAAGCCTTTTGTAAAGCGCCGGGTAATGAAAAATTACTTTGCTTAACACTCAAAAATATTTTTTTTTCATTTAAATATTCAGCCAGGTACTCTTGCTCTGTTTGCCCGGGTGTGGCTACAATAATTGCTTTTTGCTGCAGTTTTATTAAATCCATTACAGATGTGTAGCCGCTTCTGCAAATAATTATTTCTGATTGCTGAATTGCTTTGGATAATGATGTACCTGAAAGGTGATTTGCAACAGCTATTTTATTTTCATCATCGTAAACAAATTCTTCCTCAACTGAATTTTTTGGCAGGCCTTTCACCATTGCCACTTTCCCCGAAAAAGATTTTAATTCCTGCAATAACAGATTTTCAAAAATTGTTCTTTGAGGTTCGGGCCCGGATAATAAAATTAAAATATCATATTCTTTTTCAACATTATTTTTTTCAAATCTTGATAAAGGACCTAAATATCTTACTGGGATTTTAGGTAATTTTTTTGGGTGAGATAATTCTCCCGCAAGATTATTTTCTGATGCGTTATCGGGCACCCAGCAAGCATCATATTTATTAATAAAAAAGTAATGAATTTTTTGTGCAAGCCATTCGGTAAAAATATTACCGGTTTTTATTTGCAGTTGATGCGTTATATAAATGCATGGCACTTTTGAAGAATACAAACCCAGCCTGTTATCCGATATCACCGCATCAATTTTATATTCATTTATTGTTTTATCAAGCCAAAAATGTTCTTTAAAAACAACCCTTAATAATTTAGGAAACTGCAATAATAATTTTAGGGGAAGCAATAATTTGCTGGTACTGTATTTAATATTGTACCCTTTTATTTGCGTAAAAACCACATTTTTAAACTCATTTTGTAATAAATTTTTTGTTGGGCCATCGGCTGCAACAATAACTTCAAAATTCAGTTCAGTAAGTGCATAAATTATTGGGATACAACGTGTGGCGTGGCCCAAACCCCAATCTAAGGGGGCAATCAGCACCCTTTTTTTTCTGCCCCTATGTTAATATTTTCAAATTTCATTTTAAGAAAACAATAAATTATTGTGAAAATAGTTTAACTTGGGTAATATAAGAGAATGCAAAACCTATTTAAAATTACATTATTACTTACGTTGATTGTTAGTTTGGCAATTACCGGTTGTTCTTCTTCAAAAAAAGGACAATGCGGATGCCCAAGCAAAACAGGAATGATAGGATATTGAGAAGTAAGGAGTATTGTTTTAACCGCCAATTTCATTATGAACAACTCTAACCGGGATTTACTGGTATTGTTTAACCAGGAGTTAATGTCTCCGCAGGCAATTGAGCATGAAGTTGAACAACTTCATGGCATATTGTACACGGTTGAAGCCCTCGACAACATTGTTGTTGCCCACGAGGTGATTGACATGAACAAATACAAAATTTTTAATGATCAGCAACATCTACGTGATGTTTTTAGACAAAGAGAATTAAAAGCTTTTGTGTTTTTGAATTGTAAAAATTAATTTGTTTTAAATTAGTTTAGATAAAGCAGCCTTCAGCATTTTCAGCATTTCATCAATCTCGTCTGTTTTGCAGGTGCCAACACTCAGCCGGTACCAGTTACTGCTTTTTGCAGCCCCAAATGCATAAAACGGAACAATAGCAATTTTTGCTTCGTTTAAAATATAAGCAGTTACTTCACTTTGAGTTTCTAATATTTTTCCTTCTGCAGTTTTTTTACCTGCTAAATTTATTTGTACAGTAAGATAAATAGCAGCTTGTGGTGCAACAGCATCAACAGTAAAACCTTCTTTTTTTAACTGGATAAATCCATTGTAAATGCGGCGCAACCTTTCTTCAATTGCCTGCTTAAACTTTTTTGTATAGTTGTTTACATTTTCAGTTTGCGCCAAATAATTAGCAACAGCTTTTTGTTCGGCCATGGGTGCCCATGCCCCAACATGACTGTTGATAGCTTTCATTTTATTTATTAAATGCGCCGGCCCCATGCTCCAGCCAACCCTTACACCTGTTGCTGCAAATGCTTTACTTATGCCATCAATAAAAATGGTGTAAGCTTTCATTCTTGGGTGTAGAGAAATGGGATTGATAATGTTCCGTTTCGCCAAAAGTAAGTGTCCAGTATATTTGATCGTACAGTAAGTATAATTTTTTTTCATTGGCACCACGTTGTTCATTTTCTGCAATTACTAAATCGCAGATAGCCGAAAGTTCTTTTTTTGTAAAAGTTGTACCCGTTGGGTTTAGTGGCGAACAAACAGCCAGTAATGCCGCACCTTTTATGTGTGGTTTTATTTCTTCGGCTGTTGGCATAAAATTATTTTCCAGTTTGGTTTCAATCATTACGTGTTCTGCCTCGGTAAAATGTACATAATGATTATTGTTCCAGCTGGGTACCGGGTAAATTACTTTATCGCCTTTATCAACTATGGCACGAAAGGCTGCATAAATTAGCGGCCTGCCACCTGCGGCAATTAATATTTCGTTGGTGGAATAATCTATTCCTTCTCTTGCCGAAATAAAATTAGCAACAGCTTCCCGTAATTCTACAATGCCATCGGCAGGCGGGTAAGTGGTGTAATGATTTTTATAAGCGTTGATGATTTCGTTTTCTAACTCCTGCGGTATAGGAAAAACGGACGAATCAAAATCACCCACTGTAAAGTTGTAAATTTTTTCACCCTGTTTTATTTTTTCTTTTATCTCTGCACCAAGGCTGACAATTTCTGATCCTATTAAAGTTTGTGCTAAGCGGCTTAAATTTTCTGAACTCATAATCATCTTTTAATAAAAGCAAAAGTAAATTTTAAAGGTGGGTAAAACAAAAGAAGCTGTCTCAAAAGCAAACAAATCTGTCACATTGAGTTTATCGAAATGACTACAGATTTGTTTGCCGGCTTTGCAATATTTCGATAAACTCAATATAACAATCGCCGGTATTTTTGATACAGCTTCTTTTGTTTAGCTAATAATGTATTTATTCAACCGGTTTATATGAATTGAAAATTTTCATCGGTGTTGCTTCTGCCAATTTTTGATAGGCCATCCATTTTGTTGTAAAAAAAGTATTTGCTTTTTCTATCGCCTGCGCTACTAATGCTTCGGCAACTTCTACCTGGTTTAATTCCTGAGCATCGGGTATTTTATTTTTTCCCAGTATTTCTCCCCTGGCGGCCTGCATTTTTTCGTTTACCGTTAATTGATAAACTGTACCATAGCCCTGCTTTTCCTGCGGCTTACCAAAAATAAAATAGCGGATACTTTTTACAGAGTCTGTCATGGCTTTACCAACTTTGCGTAAACTGTCTGCCTCCTTTCCTTCAATATTTTTTAATTGAGCTTCTATTTTTGCAATAGTTTCATCGGCTTCGGTTAAGCGGTCGGTTATCGCTGTAATTTTTAATGTACTTTTTTCTAAGCGTTTAAGCATTACCATTTTTGCATCGTAAACATTTTTATCATTGGGCACATTGGGATCGGCATTTACTACAATCATGGTTGAATCGGCAGCTGAACCCACACTAACCACTACTTTATATGTACCGGGATAAACCGGCATTCCAAAATTTACAGGCTCCGGCGAATTTGGTTTTGGTTTTGCTGAACCGGGCTGCCTTACACCTTTTGTTTCGTATCTCCAGTAGTTTCTGTTAAAACCACTGTCGGCTTTTATTTTTGTTGTTCTTATTAATTCATTGGCGCTGTTATAAATTTTTACTGTGGCAGAATCGCTGGAGGAAGATTTTTTTCTGCTTGCACTGTCTTTACCTGCAATACCCGAAATGGAATTTCGTGGTACATCAACAAAAAAAGAATAGGAAGCCCCACGGTTTCTGTTTTGTCCTTCATACATTCCCCAGGTGCTCCAGTCGTAACCCGGTGCAGATTTGTAAGTTGCCTGGTATGCTGTTGGTGCTTCAAATACGGTTACAGGTTTTGTAAATGCAGCACCATTATTGGCAGCAGCTTTTCTTAACGGTCTTATATCATCTAAAATATACATTGCCCTGCCAAAGGTTGCTATACATAAATCAGCTTCTCTTTCCTGTATAGCCAAATCGTAAGTGGATACAGAGGGATAACCGTTTTTCCATTGCTGAAAATTGGTACCATTATCAAAACTTACCCAAAGGCCCTGCTCTGTTCCTGCAAAAATTAAATTGGGTTCTGTGGGGTCCTGTATCATACATAATGCATAACCCTTTACTTTATTTTCATCAATCATACGCTCCCATGTTTGGCCAAAATTTTTTGTACGAAAAATATAAGGTTTAAAATCGCCACGGCGGTAATCGTTGCAAACTACAAATGCTTCTGCCAGCATTATAGCGGCTTGCAGTAATTTGTGGTATCCATGCACCCAAAGGCATACCCGCAATTTTCCCCCTAAAATTTGTCCATGTTTTTCCACCATCTTTTGTAAGCTGCACATTGCCATCATCGGTACCCACCCAAATTATTTTATTGTCTTTAGCAGAAGGTGCAATACATAAAATAGTATTAAAATTTTCTGCCCCGGTAATATCAATAGAAAGCCCGCCATTATTTTCCTGGTTTTGCTGTTGCTTATTATCGGTAGTTAAATCAGGCGAAATAGTTTGCCAGCTTAATCCTTTATTGGTGCTTTTATGTAAAAACTGGCTGGCATAATAAATTGTTTTTGCATCTGTGGGGTCTTGTGCAAAAGCGGCGTTCCAGTTAAAACGTAAATAAGTTTTTGCATCTGGTGTGGGTGGTTTAATTCTCATTTCTTCACCTGTTACTACATTTCCTTTTTGCAATTCGCCTTCCTGGCTCATCGAATAAATCCAGTCGTTATTTTCAGGGTCAGCGGCTGCATCAAAGCCATCGCCACCCGATAAATTATTCCAGTAAAAATTTCTGATGCTTCCACTCGTCCACGTGTAGGCGGGGCCGTGCCAGCTTCCGTTATCCTGCATGCCTCCCATAACGTTGTAAGGAATTTTATTATCAACATTAATATGATAAAATTGCCCCACAGGAATTTGATCGCTGAAGATCCAGTTTCTTCCCCTGTCACGGCTTATGCCAATACCGCCATCATTACCATCAATAATAAAATTAGGATCGTTGGGGTTTATCCAAAATGCATGATGATCCGGATGAATACCGCTGTAAGGAATAACGGTGCTGAATGTTTTTCCGCCATCTTCACTCATACTTATTATTTGGGTAATGTTGTATAAACGATTTTCATTTTTTGGGTCAACTTTTATATCCTGAAAATAAAATGCCCTGTTGGTTACATCGGTTTTATTGCTGTTTACCAGCTCCCATTTAAAACCGCCATCATCAGTTTTGTATAAACCATTTTTTGTGGCTTCCACTAAAGCGTATATACGTTTAGGTTCGTTGTGAGAAATGGTTAAACCAATGCGGCCATAATTACCTTCGGGCAGGCCTTCGTCTTTACCTAATTTTTTCCAGCTTTTTCCTGCATCATAAGTAATATATAAACCACTGCCGGGCCCGCCGCTGTTAAAGCTGTAAGGTGTACGGCGGTGTTGCCACATAGCGGCAATTAATTTATTGGGGTTAGATGGATCAATAATTAAATCGGCACAACCACTGGTATCATTGGTGTGTAAAATTAAATTCCAGGTATCGCCGCCATCGGTTGTTTTATAAACGCCCCGTTCAGCATGCTCGGCATATGGATTGCCGATAGCTGCAGCATAAATGGTATTAGGGTTTACCGGGTCTATAATTATGCGGTGGATGTTTCTTGTTTTTTCAAGCCCCATCATTTTCCAGTTTTTTCCACCATCTAAACTTTTAAAAATACCACCACCAATATTTACAGAGTTACGTGGGTTACCTTCGCCGGTACCCACCCATAATACAGATGGATTGCTTTGCTGTACAGCAACAGCACCAATATTTAAAATGGGTTGTTCATCAAAAATGGGTTCCCATTTTGCGCCGCTGTTTTCAGTTTTCCAAACGCCGCCGCTTGCTGTGCCCAAATAAATTATGTTTGGATTGCTGTATAATGCATCAATGGATGTTACACGGCCACTCATACCGGCAGGGCCAATGCTACGGGCTTTTAAATTTTTAAACTGTGTAAGAGAAATTTTTTGTGCAACTGTAACAGTGCTGAAAGAAAGCAGCAATAACAGGCTGCACAATGCGTTAAATTTATTCATCAATATAAGTTTAGGTACATGAAGGTGCAAAAAATTTACACCTCATACAAAATAATTATGCAAATGGAAAAAAATCGCCTCCTTTACTCAGGAAGCGATTTTTTTATTTACAGCGGCACATCAATTCAATTTTGTTTTTGGCTGATCTGGTTTTAAATATTTATCTAAAAACTTCAGCGTTGCTTCTGCAGCCTTCATTTGGTTTTCTTTTTTTACAAAGCCATGCCCTTCATCAGGGAATAAAACATACTCCACAGGGCTGCCATTCTTTTTTGCTCCAGCAACTATCTCATCACTTTCCTGTTGCAAAACCCTTGGGTCGTTAGCACCCTGCAGCACCAGCAAAGGAGTTTTTATTTTATCGGTATTAAATAAAGGAGAAATATTTTTTAACCTTGTTGAATCTGCTCCAAACGGATCACCCATTTCATCGTACAAAGATTTTTTAAAACTTTCCCAATAAGGCGGAACACTTTTTAAAGTACGGGGCCAGTTGGCCACACCAAATAAATCAACACCTACTTTAAATTCTTCAGGATGAAAAATAATGCCTGCAAGGCTCATAAAACCTCCGTAACTGCCGCCATAAATTCCAATTTTTGTTTCATCAATATACTCCTGTTTAGCCAGCCATTTTTTTCCATACACACAATCCATTAAATCTTTATCGCCATGGTTGCGGTTATCCATTTTATAAAATGTTTTTCCATAGCCGCTGCTGCCCCTGTTGTTAACTGCTAAAATTGCATAACCATGGTTTACAAAATATTGAATGGATTGAGAATACCCAGCCCTTGATTGGCCACCCGGCCCGCCATGCACCCATACCAGTGCAGGAATTTTTGCATCTTTAGAAGCGGTAAGCGGTTTGTAAAAAATTGCAGGCACATCAACGCCATCAAAAGATTTAAACCTAACCACTTCAGCATTAACCAAATCATCAGGATTTATTTCATCGCTTAATGTTTTGGTTAGTTGCTTTAATTGCTTTGTATCAAAATTGTAATTCCATAAATTTACCGGGCTTTTATCGCTGGCTACAAACAACACCATATTTTTTTCTGTAGCAGAAATATTTACACCCTGCACATCACCTCCGGTTATTTCAGGAAACTTTAATTGCTCCCCGCTTTTATGATCAAACAGCAAAACTTTATTTCTTCCATCTTCATTAATACCAATAATTCGGTATTGGCCATTTTGGCTCAGGCTCATGTAAGCAACATCCCAGTTGGTTTCAAAAAGCTTTTCTTTATTGCCCGAAGCGATATTATATTTTACCAGGTAAGTAAACTCTTTTCCCTCGTTGGTGGTATAATAAAACGAAGAGTCGTTTAAATCGAAAGCCATTGGGGAGTATGAAGCAATACTAGTATCAGCCGAAATTTTTTTCATTTGTTTTTTAGAATTATCCATCAGGTACATTTCATTTTTATCGGTTGTAATGCTTTTGGTTAACAGCAGGTATTGCTCATTGTAAGA
The DNA here is from genome assembly GCA_963741535.1 of uncultured Chitinophagaceae bacterium. Taxonomy (GTDB): domain Bacteria; phylum Bacteroidota; class Bacteroidia; order Chitinophagales; family Chitinophagaceae; genus Ferruginibacter. The sequence continues at coordinate 197,558 of CAVUIP010000009.1, read as the reverse complement.
AACGGTGTTTACATCAAGGCCACTTTCGTTTTTATAAATTAATGCAGCTATCCATTTGCTGGTATCCATTTTATAGAGGTCGAAAAACTTTACATCACGTTTATTACTGGTGTAATAAAGATTTGCACGGTTTTTATCCCAACCGGCAAACGAAGCTTTTTCTTTAGCACCGGGTGTAAGATCTTTTACGGGCTGGCCGGGGCTTTGCAGGTATAAATGATCGTTTTCGTTTCCGCCCTGGTCGGCAGTGTAAATAAATTTATCGGTGCCGGGCACATAATCGCTGCTGAAAAAAGATTCTTTAGCAGATTGTGTCAGTGGTTTCATGCTGGTATCGGCCAGGGTAATTTCGTAAACATTGTAAATACCGGTTTCGTTATTGTTTACCAATATTTTAGTTTCATCTTTATTAAAAGCGCCACCACTTATATTTTTTGTTTTGTATAACTGCTGAATGCTGTATTGTTTTACTTCTTTTTTTGCAGGAACTTCGCTGCTGTTACACGAAAATAAAAAAGCTGCCAGGGCAATTACAATAATTTTTTTCATAATTAATAGTTTAGGTAAAAGAAAGGTAAGAAAGATAATAGTACCCGGCAACAGAAAAATGATAAAAGTAATAAAAGCTTTTTTACCGGAAAAGAATGTATTAAATATGAATTAATTTAAAACTACCGGATGTAAAAATGATAATTTTAAAAAAATAAAGTAGTTTTATAGCACCACCGTAAATTAAAAATAAAGAAATAGTATGAAAAAATTATTAGTCACAGCTTTTATACTGGCTTGCCTTACTGCAGGTAAAACAGGTATGAGCCAGCAAAAATTTGGTGTAGTAAATACCAACGAAGTTTTTTCGATGATGGCAGAAACAAAAAAAGCTGATTCTTTACTGGAATCTTTTCAAAAAGCAATTACCGAAGATTACACTATTTCTCAAAGCGAATTAAATGCAGCCTATGAAAAATTTGTAAAGGACTCGGTAAAAATGGCACCTTCTTTAAAAGAAATAAAAAGAACCGATTTGCAAAACAGGATAACTGAATTATCCCGTAAGGAAAAACAAAGCAATGGCCTGGTAGAAGCAGAAAGGGAAAAATTAATAAAACCCATAAGGGATAAACTGCTTGTGGCTATACAGGCGGTTGCAAAAGAAAACGGCTACTCACATATTGCCTATAAAGAACAAATGATAGTTTTTCCTGCAGCAGATGATATTACCGATAAGGTTAAAAAGAAACTGGGCATCAAATAATTACTTCTCTGCTTTTTTAAAATCTAATACGGTACCATTAATACAGTAACGTAAACCTGTAGGTGGCGGGCCATCTTCAAACACATGGCCTAAATGGCTGCTGCATTTACCGCAGGTTACCTCTGTTCTCTTCATACCATGGGTGTTATCGGGAGTATAAATTATACTTTCTTTTGTAATGGGTTCAAAAAAACTGGGCCATCCACAACTGCTTTCAAATTTGCCATTGCTGCGAAAAAGCGGATTGCCGCAAACGGCGCAATAATAAGTGCCGGTATCAAAACTGTTCCAGTATTTACCGGTAAAAGCCCTTTCGGTTCCTTTTTCCCTGGCAATATAATATACATCGTTAGGTAAAATTTTTTTCCAATCCGCTTCACTCTTTGCAACTTTTGCTGTATCTGCCGAAGAAACTACCGGATCATTTTTTTTAGAAGTATCCATAATATTTTTTTTAGGTTGTTTATTTGAAAAATTACCACAACTGCTTAATAAAACAGCAAATAATACTGGTATGTAAAATAAAAATTTCATAACTACAATACAAACCCGGGTTTAAAAGGTTTTAAATATACGAAAAGCTTGCGGCTAAAGTTTTTAAGACTTTCTTACAAATGTTAAGGGATATTTAAAGTTGGTATATTATATTTGCTATCTTCACAAGTACAGCAATAACTATGTTTAATTTAATATTATTTGGCCCGCCGGGCAGTGGTAAAGGAACGCAGAGCGAAAAACTAATTGCAAAGTTTGGGTTAAAGCACCTTAGCACAGGCGATTTGCTTCGTAGCGAAATTGCTAACCAAACCCCATTGGGTGTGGAAGCAAAAAAAATTATGGACAAAGGGCAACTGGTGCCGGATGAAGTAGTTATTGGTATGATAAGTTCTGCACTGGATAGTAACCCCAATGCAAAAGGTTTTTTATTTGATGGGTTTCCCCGTACCTCTGCTCAGGCAGAGGCATTGGATAAATTATTAGAACTTAAAAAAACATCTATTGCAATAATGCTGGCGCTTAATGTTAGTGAAGAGGAATTGGTAAAGCGATTAATGAAACGTGGCGAAACCAGCGGCCGAAGCGATGATACCAACGAAAATGTTATAAGGGCAAGAATAACGGAATACCGTAACAAAACAGAAGTGGTGGCCGACTATTATAACAATTTTGATAAAGTGGTAATGGTAAAAGGAGAAGGAAGTGTGGATGATATTTTTGCAGCGTTGTGCAAAGAAATAGAAGCCCGAATTTAAGAAGTATAAATAAATATTTTAAAAAGCAACCCCAGCTGGCGGTTGCTTTTTTTATTTTAAATTGTGCAGCTAAACTAAATATATGGATGCAGTAAAACTCGATTTTATACAAAACAAATTTGTACCATTAGTAAGCAGCCTGCCTGCAGATGCCCTTGGTAAATGGGGCAAAATGAATGCACAGCAAATGATTGAACATGTAACGGGCTTTTTTAAAGTATCATCGGGCAAACTGCATTTTCCGCTGGTAACACCCGAAGAGCATTTGCCAAAGTTTAAAGAGTTTTTATTAAGCGATAAGGAATTTAGAGAAAATACCAAAGCACCAGCATCGGTAATTGGAGAAGAAGCGTTGCCATTGCGCAGCAGTAATATGGCAGAAGCTGTTGCCGGTTTGCAAAAAAGTATTGGTGAGTTTGTAGATTATTTTACAGCCGATGCCAATAAAAAAACATTGCATCCTGTATTTGGAGAACTAAATTTTGAAGAATGGATTTTGCTGCATTATAAGCATTTGGTGCATCATGGGAGGCAGTTTGGGGTGGTGTAGAAAAATAATACACATTTTTGTAATTTTGAAAATAAAAATTTTTTTTATTGCTGCAACAATTTGGTTATCAGTAAATTAAGAATTGTTTGTTGCATTGGTGCAACAAACAATTAACAGGGTATGCACATTAGGGTAAATAAATTTTAAAAGCCATGAATGATTTAACTAAATCGACAGTAGACAGGCAGAATGTTTTAAATAATAAATATGCAGTTGAAAAACTACAGGAATACTTAGGTTTAACAGGCATGTTATTTAATGATGAATATAAATTTACAATTCAACAGGTAATAGATTTTTACATAGTTGATAGAGGAACAGTTATTCGTTATTTAAATCAATTTGAAAACGAGTTAAAGCATAATGGTTATGAGGTATTAAAAGGAAAAAAACTTAAAGAATTTAAAATTCAGTTTGGGCATATGCTGGAAGAGAGTTCAAAAGCACCTCAACTTGGTGTTTTTAATTTCAGAGCATTATTGAATTTGGGTATGCTATTATCTGAAAGTGAGAAAGCAAAAGCACTACGGAGTAAAATGCTGGATATTGTGATTGATACTATAAATAACAAACTTGGGGGATCAACAAAATATATAAATCAAAGGGACGAAGATTTTTTAACAGCAATATTGAAAGAACCGCACTACAGAAAAAAGTTTACAAGTGCTTTAAATAGATATGTGGATATGGATAATTCTAAATATTCCTTCTTCACAGATAAAATTTATAAATCAATTTTTGATGAAAAAGCGAAAGAATATAAACACATACTTAAGCTTGAAGATAGCGAAAACCCGAGAGACACAATGTATGGAGAGGTTATAAAAATAATCGCATCTTTCGAAAGCGGGTTGGCTCATGAAATAGAAAAAAAATCAAAAGAAAACGACCGAAAATTAACACAAGCAGAGACAGAAGAATTAATTGATACATTTTCTAAGCACCCGCTTTATCAGCCATTGATTTATGATGCATGCACTAAAATGGTTTCACGGGATTATGGTTTTAGACAAGTGTTACATGAAAGGTTGAGGGAGTATTTAAATAGTGTTCCACTTAGCGACTTTGATCGTTTTCTTGGCGAAAAAAGTAAAACATTAGAAGAAAGACTGGAAGAAAACAAAGATGTGTTCATACGTTTAAAAGACAGATAAAATGGCATTTTTATATTTTACAACTGAATATGCTGTTAAAACGCATGATAAAATAATTGAAATATCTGGTGGGGCAAGCGGAATTAAAGATTTTGGAAACCTGGAAAGCCCCTTAAATCATATTCAAAATGATGATTATTATCTGGATTTAGAAGATAAAGTAACTCACCTCGTTTTTTCTATAAATAAAAATCATGCATTTACTGATGGAAACAAAAGAACGTCTATCGCATTAGGTGCGTTCTTTCTTGAGTTAAATGGCCTTGATACTATGGTTTCAAAATTTATAATTGAAATGGAAAACATTGCTGTACACGTTGCCGATAACAGAATAGATAAAGATTTACTTTTTGAAATTATTACTTCTTTAATTTACGAAGAGGATTATTCGGAAGAACTTAAACTTAAAATTATTGCATCACTTTCTTAACGATTTTGCAAATGAATAAATTAGGCAACTATATAACCGGCAACTGGATTACCGGTGATGGCGATGGACAATTTTTATACAACGCCGTTACTGCAGATATAATTGGCACAGCAAGTACAAAAGGTGTAGATTTTAAATTGGTTACAGAATATGCAAGAACAGTAGGCAACCCTGCTTTACGCAAAATGACTTTTCATGCAAGGGGTAATATGCTTAAAGCATTAGCATTGCACTTGCGTAATCATTTAGATAAATTTTATGCCATCAGTTACCAAACCGGCGCTACCAAGGCAGATAGCTGGGTGGATATTGAAGGCGGCATCGGCAATCTTTTTGCCAATGCATCTTTAAGACGAAAATTTACCGATGAAGTTTTTTGTATTGATGGCGAAAGCCATAATCTTAGCAAGAACAATACTTTTATGGGTACACATATTCTTACACCAAAAGAAGGCGTGGCCATACATATTAATGCATTTAATTTTCCTGTGTGGGGAATGCTGGAAAAAATTGCAGTAAACTTACTGGCAGGCATGCCCTGTATTGTAAAACCGGCTACGGTTACCAGTTATTTAACCGAAGCTGTTGTAAAAGAAATAATTGCAAGCAAAATTTTACCCGAAGGAAGTTTACAATTGCTCTGTGGCAGCGCAGGCGATTTGTTAGATCATGTAACAAGCCAGGATGTGGTAACGTTTACTGGTAGTGCAAAAACCGGGTTGATGCTAAAATCCAATCCCAATATTTTAAGTGAATCTGTACCGTTTACAATGGAGGCCGATAGTTTAAATTGTATTGTGCTGGGAGAAGATGCAACACCCGGCACAGCAGAGTGGGACATTTTTGTAAAAGAAGTGAGAAGAGAAATGACATTAAAAGCCGGGCAACGATGTACCGGCATACGCAGAATATTTGTACCTGAAAATAAAATGGAAGATATGTGGAAAGCGATTGCAACATCATTATCACAAACAACAATCGGCAATCCGCTGAACGAAAAAGTAAGAATGGGAAGCCTTGCAGGAGAAACACAACGTAAAGAAGTAAGAGAACAGGTACAAAAATTATTAGCTTCTTCACAAATTGTTTATGGCAGTTTAGATAGTGTGGAAGTGATTGATGCAGATGCAAACAAAGGCGCATTCATTTCTCCCATTTTATTAATGAATGAAAAGCCATTTGATGCAACAGCAGCACATGAAGTAGAAGCTTTTGGCCCTGTAAGCACCATTATGCCTTATAAAAATATTGACGAGGCTATTACATTAAGTAAATTAGGAAAAGGCAGTTTAGTTACTACAATTGTTACTGCAGATTATAAAATTGCAAAGCAATATGTAGTGGGAGCGGCGTCGCACCACGGCAGGATTTTAGTATTAAACAATGAGTGTGCAAAAGAAAGCACCGGCCACGGCTCACCGCTACCGTTATTAGTACATGGCGGCCCGGGCCGGGCAGGTGGCGGCGAAGAAATGGGCGGTATACGTGGTGTAAAACATTATTTACAACGTACCGCATTGCAAGGCTCACCAACAACCATTACAGCAATCACCAATGTTTATCAACCCAATGCAAAAGGAAAAGCACCCGGTAAACATCCTTTTAAAAAATATTTTGAAGAGCTGCAAATTGGGGATCAAATTGTAACTGAAAAAAGAATTATCACCAGCGAAGACATTGATAAATTTGCTGACCTGAGCGGCGATCATTTTTATGCACACATTAAAACAACTGATTTTACCGGTACTATGTTTGAGCAACAGGTAGCGCATGGTTATTTTATTATGAGTATTGCCGCAGGATTGTTTGTGGACAGGTACGAAAAAAATCCGGTGCTGTTAAATTATGGTATTGACGAATTGCGTTTTACTAAACCAGTTTATCCCGGTGCAGAAGTATATATCCGTTTTACCTGTAAAGAAAAATTGCCTAACGATAAACGTGTAATTGAAAAACCTGAGGATTTTAAAAGAGGTGATGATATTGAAAAAGGTATTGTAAAATGGCTGGTAGAATTTTTCGATGAAACAGATGAAGTAACCGGTGTGGCAACAATTTTAACAATGGTGGCGAGGAAAGGATAACCCTTTAAAGTGGGTTAATTCTTAAACTCAACCCCACACACACCTATTGAAAAAGTTGAATATCATTTTTGATAATTGTTTTTGGTGTGGCTTTTAAATAGAGTGCCTCATAATAATGACATAGCTTTAATTTCTTACCTTTGCCGCAGTAACATTTATCATTTCGCCTAATTTTTGTTACGTCAGAATAGTTTTTTAAAAACAAATGGATGATGCTAGAATCAGTAGTTTCTAAAAGTGTTTCATAAAATTGTTTTGTACCTTCTTCTTTATGTAACCATTCTTTCAAGCCCTTTGCATTCCCATGTTTTTTTACCAATGCCCAAGAAAAATATTTAGGCAGATAATAATTAATAAAATCATATAAACGCAACCCATTTTTAGCTAAAGAATTAGCTATATAAGTATGTTCAAAACAAACAACTCCTTCTTTACTAATATGATAATCATCAGACTTTTCAATTTTCTCATCTAATAAAATAACATTAGGAAACGAGTTTGGATAGCCTTTGTCAACCAAAATCACTATTTCAAAGCTTTCTATAAGCTGGTCTTGTGGGTTAGTAAGATAAAAATTGCCACTGAACTTAAAAAGGTCGTTACTTATGCCAACATATCTCAAGCCCTTATTGGCACTTAATGTGGCAATTTTATCTTCTTCAAAACTTCGTATTTCAAAGCCTCTATTAGAGGTAAGGTTTATAATTGGCAGCATTTTGTTGTAAGTAGCCTATGTTTTGTTGGATTTGTGGATTAGGTAATACAGGATTGCCTTTAAAGCTTAAGTTACCATCAGCATCTTCTTCAATAGAAGGGTGATTTTTTAAATACCGTTCCCAGTTAAAATCGTGTTGCTTATATCGAAAACTTTCATCGGGAATTTCATATAAATACGGCTGTTCGCTACCATTCTTTTTGTATTTTTTTAAGAAAAAAAATCACGTAATTGGGCTTGAATGCCAAAATATTATCGCCTACAACAATACCGTTACTATCTGCTTGTGCTTGCATTTTACATGATAAACTTGTATGTAAACTTGTAGTAGTTACTTCGCTACATTCACCAATACCTGCATTATGCCAAAGTGTATCATTGGTATTTCCAAAATCAATACCAATCCTTGTATAAATTCTGTTTACGCCTTGTTCATCAAATAAGTTTTTTAAATCGTTTTTTACGAAATAACTCACAAAAGAAGCTGCCATTAATGCATTATCTACAGAAGTTTGTTTAGTAATATTTTTACCTCCAAAGTATACCATTAAACCATCGCCTTGCAATCTTTGAATATAGCCATCAAAATACCAGCAAGTATAATTGCAGCAAGCTGTATCGTTCTACAAATATTAGCGACAACATCTGGCTCATACTTCTTAAAAAGAACCGTTGAATTTTTTACATCAACAAACATTGAGACAATATAGTGATACTCACTTTGATTATTTATTTTCAAATGGCTGAAACTTGGATGAGCACCTAATTTTTCTTCATACTTGGCAGTAACTCCTGTTACTGTATTCAAACCACTAAGGCTTCTAAAATTCGCTTCATTTTTTGTTTTATCCTGCCAAAGCATTTTAGGAGCAGAAACAGTTTTTCATTTAGCCGGTCGTGACTAAATCCTTTTATAATATTATTACTCTTTGATTGTTTCAAGTAGTGAGTAATATCATCCACATAATTTTTGTAAAGTTTTTGATTCATAATATTTATTTTAAAATTTTAAATCCAATTATTATAATGCAAATAAAACACCCGCCCTATAAATAGGTTGCTATTTGTAATCTGCGAAATTTTTTTTGAAGGCCTAAAGCCAATAAATGAACTTGCTTTAAGTAATCTTCATACCCGCTTTCGTCATTCATATCTTCATACAATTGTTGAAATCTTTGAAAAGAAATTTTAGAAACATATCCAAAGAAGAGAGCAGAACTATTTGGAGATCGGTCTTTTTACTTAAATATGGATTATTGCCCACAAAGTGAAGCAAATACTTAATAAACAACTTAGTAAACCAGCCCAAGTAAAAAACAATACATCGTATCGTCCGGCAATTGTTTCTTTAATTGTGTAGTATCCTGTAATTATTCCACCTAATAAAAATGTATCTAGTGTTAGGTAGAGGTTACCTTTATTATTCACACTATCGTAGTAATAGTCATATCTATCCATTGTGTGTTTTAGCATTTCTAATTTTTCTTTATTTTCTAAAGCCATATTTTCTGTTTTTAAAAATTAGGAGTTTAATGTTTTTTATCAACTGGCGGTAAGAGGTCATTTCCATAAGAGTCTTTATCTCTAATCCTGCCATTAGTACCATGAATTACTACTTCCGATTTATTGCTTTTTGCAATCGGAATAGCGGCATTAATTGCCTGCTTTTTTGTATCGGTAACTTTTGTTGCCTTCGCATTACCGGCACCTTTTACTTACCATCCACCACTGGGGTGTTTGGTCACATGAATATTTTTACCCATTTTTTAAAATTTAATTGGGTTAATACAATAAATGCCTGCAATTAACTTGCGGATTATGCAGACTTGTAGCCGGAAAGTTTAAGATAGAAGAGAAGTCGTTAGCTTATATAAAGCTGCAGATATTAAAAAAGTAAGAGTTGTATATTTAATAGTCAACTCTCACTTTTGTCATTTAAACAAAACAACTGTAAACAAATGCTTTCAAATCGTTTACTGAAAGCCTTGGCCTCGATTCCAGGCTTTCAACTTCTAAAAGTATCAAAATAATCATCCCTACATTTTTTAATTAATTGAAATTATCAACACTACTTCATTCAGTATCAAAAATACTAAATATTTTACTATTTTTTGTCAGTATTGTTTTCCACTTTCTTAAACTTCGCCTCCTTCATAAACAACCCCACATACTCTTCAAATAAAAACCACCGCTCTTTGCTGCCAAAGCTTAAATCTTTAAGCACTTTCTTTTCTGCCAGGTCATTTACCATACGGTTTGCTGCTGCATAATTTATTTTTAATTCCTTAACTATGGCATTTACAGTAACAAAGGGCTGGCTGTACAAAAAATTAACCAGTTCAATTGCTTTCTTTTGCCTGCTGCCAAACTGCGGCAGTATATCTTTTTCCATTTTATCTTTCAAAAGCAATATGCTTTTAAAAGTTTGTATGCTGCTTTCGGCAGTTTCAATAACACCTACTAAAAAAAATTTTAACCACTGTGCCATATCATTATGTGTACGCACCCTGTGCAGGTTATCGTAATAAAGGCTGCGGTTGTGCTCAAAAAAATCACTCAGGTACAATGCAGGTTTTATCATTAATCCTTTATCTACCAGGTACAGCGTTATTAATAAACGACCCATACGTCCGTTACCATCTAAAAAAGGGTGTATTGTTTCAAACTGGTAATGCAGCATAGCAATACGTATTAAATGCGGCGTATGTATATCATCAGCATGCAAAAATTTTTCAAAGTCACTCATCAGGTCTGCAATTTCCTCGTAATGCGGTGGTATAAATGTGGCATCTCTTATAGAAGCGCCTATCCAGTTTTGACTGGTGCGGTAATCTCCGGGGTTTTTATTTTGCCCCCTTACTCCCTGCATCAATACTTTATGTGTTTCCCTTATTAAACGGTTTACAATACCTAACTCATTTCTTTTCTCAATAGAAAAATTGATGGCATTTATATAATTGATTACTTCTTCCCTGTCATCTCTTTTTTCAGGGTTAATATCATCCTGATTAATCAGCACATCTTCCATATTGGTTTGTGTGCCTTCAATACGGCTGCTTGTAGTGGCTTCTTTGGTAATGTGCATTTTTATAAAAAAATCTACATTAGGTACCAACTGTGCAAAAGCATTCAGAGTGCCTAATGCCCTGTCTGCATCACTTAATAAGGATTGTATTTCCGGTACATCAATCACCCAATCGTGATATATATGCTCAGGTTTAAAGCTTTTATATTGATATTGAGGCACTTGAGTACCAGAAATGAAAGAAGATATGTTTTTAAATTCGGCCATAAAATGAAAGTGAGTCTATTTTCAATTGCAAAAATAGTAAAAAAATGAAAATGAAATTATTTTCATTTGCAAAAAATAGCCAAAAATGAAAATAAAAATATTTTCATTTGCAAAATTTTTGAAAAATATACTTATTAATAGAAGGTAAAAATTTGAATATCAATTTTTTATAGAGCCTCACCCTTGCATTAACTTCATTGCAACTGCAACACCCAGCTTGGCAAAAATATTTTTAAGGTGGTTTAACGTGCCGATTCCAGTTGCTGCACCCTTTTTTCCAGCAACTCAATATGTTGCTTATGTGTAAGCTTTTTTACTTCTCTTTGTTCTTCTTTCCATTTTTTACACTCAATATAAGTAGTAGACATAATCAATGTTGAAATAATCATAACTCCAATAACAACTCTTATACTGTCTGTATTTTAAACCAATGCATGCAATAATCATAGCCAAGTATCCATAAATTATAAGCCGCTAAAGTGTGCACTTTCTTTTATTTCGGCAAGTGTCTCTCTTTCGTATTCTTCTTTATCTAAATTAAGCTGTGCTTTTATAAAACGTTTTATAACTGCAGGCGTTTCATACCACCAAAGGTAATTTTATAAGCATATTAAACTGTAGTTTTATAGCTTTTATAATAAATATTTTATGACAGAAGGATACGTTAAAAGCCATATAGAACATGGCATAAACACCATCGAATTTTTTCATCCGCAAAGCAACAGCCTGCCAGGTAAAATTTTAGAAGAGCTGGCAAAAGAAATTCATTTTGCAGGTACGCATGAAGATACTAAAGTGATTATTTTAAAAAGTGCCGGCGATAAAACTTTTTGCAGCGGCGCAAGTTTTGATGAGTTGATTGCTATAAAAAATGAAAGCGAAGGCTTAAAATTTTTCAGTGGTTTTGCTAATGTTATTAATGCCATGCGTAAATGCCCCAAATTTATTATTGGAAGGATACAGGGTAAATGTGTTGGCGGCGGTGTGGGTATTGCTGCCGCAGTTGATTATGCCATTGCAACAGATAAAGCCGAAGTAAAATTAAGTGAGCTGGCGGTAGGTATTGGACCGTTTGTAGTTGGCCCGGCAGTAGAAAGAAAAATTGGCACAGCAGCTTTCAGTACCTTATCGATTGATGCAACTATGTGGCGCAACAGCGACTGGGCAAAAAGAAAAGGTTTGTTTGCCGAAGTGCATGAGAGCATTGAAAATATGGATGAAGCGATATACCGTTTGTCAAACAATTTGGCACATTCTAACCCCAGGGCCATGGCCGAAATGAAAAAAGTATTTTGGAAAGATACCGGGCACTGGGATGAATTATTAAAAGAAAGAGCGGCTATTAGTGGCCGTTTGGTATTGAGTGATTTTACAAAAAAGGCCATTGAAAAATTTAAAGCAAAAGTGTAAAATGAAAAAACTAATTGCTTTCAACTGCCTTTCAATTATATTTTTAGTATCATCCTGCGCAGGGGTAAAAAAATTATTTACTGCACAGGATGCAGAAATGGCCATTAGAGAAATGTTATCTATTGGCAGTACAACCGGGGGAAATGTATTGGGTAAAAAAGGAATGATCTCTAAAGAAACATTGATGGGTGCAATATTTCCTGAAGAATTAAAACCCGTGTTAAATACTTTGGAAACTTTAGGATTGAGTAAAGAAGTGAACCGCTTTACCGCCACTCTTGGCACAGCGGCCGAAGCAACAGCAGAAAAATCTGTTCCGGTTTTTTTATCAGGAATTAAAAAGATGAATATAAAAGATGCTGTGGGGATTGTAAAAAATGGCGGTACTTCGGCTACAGATTATTTGCGTAAAACTATTGGCGACAGTTTGCGTAAAGCTATAACACCAGCTATGAACATTGCATTGGAGGAATACAAACTGGCAAGTGAGTGGAAAAAGATTACTGCGCCGGCACAACTTTTTGCAGGGGATAAATTAAATCTCGATCTTGGTAATTTAATGAGTGGCCTGGTAGCAAATTTAATGTTTAATAAAATTGCAGAAAAGGAAATTGAAATTCGTACAAAGGCTGAAGCAAGAACCACTAATTTATTGCAAAAGGTATTTTCGACACAAATGAGCAAACTATAAATTATTATACTCAAAAATATCATCTATTTTACTGCCTGCCGGCATTTCAAAAATTGGGTGGAGAATACCATCTCTTAAATCATACACCCAGCCATGTAAATCGGGGGCATGGTTGTGTTTCCACGCTTTTTGAATGATAGATGTTTTAGACAAATTTAATACCTGCTCCTTTACATTCAGTTCAGTCAACAGGTCCACCTGGTCATCTTCGTTATCCAGTGCATTAATTTCATCTTTATAATGACGGTAAACATTTTTAATATTCCACAGCCATTTATCAATTAAACCAATACTTTGGTTTCGTAATGCAGCCCTTATACCACCACAGTTGTGATGGCCGCAAACAATTACATGTTTTACTTTTAATACCTCTACAGCATATTGCAATACACTTAATAAATTTAAATCGGTATGTACTACAAGGTTGGCCACATTGCGGTGTACAAAAATTTCGCCGGGGTCGGTTCCTGTTATTTTATCGGCAGGTACACGGCTGTCGCTGCAGCCAATCCATAATACTTCGGGGGTTTGAATTTCTATCAGCCTTTTAAAATAATCAGGGTCGGCTTCCAGCATTTGGGCTGCCCATTCTTTATTATCCAGCAAAATTTTTTCAAACGGTTTCATCTGCTATCTTTTATTCAAAATTAATATTTTATAAATTGAAAAACTATATCTTGAATTAACAAAGCCTCCCGGCTTTAGGCCTTTTCAACCGAAAATATTTGTACAAATTTTATTGTTATTTATTTAACATGGTTAAAAAAAACCAACTGCAGCAAACTAAACAGCGTTTCAATAATCATTTTAGTGTAATTTTTTTAAATGTTGGCATCAATCATTTGGTAAGCAAACAGTAAAATGTTATTTTGCACCACATTTAATGAAGAAAAGCAACAAACCATACACAATTTTTCAAAAGGCGTCATCAATTTTTTTGATGCTCACCCTGCTATGGTTAACTGTAAGCACTCCATTTATAATGAGTACACAGGAAAATTTAGCTAAACAGCAAAAAACCCTGATGGCAGAACTTCCGGGTACAGACAGTTCCGAGGATTGTTCGGATAATGCCAGTAACAATATCGAAGAAAAGGTACCCAACAGCATCAGTAGCCTTTCCGAAGAATTTCTGCATGACCACCATTCAGGGGATTACAGCAATGATATAGCTTCGCAAAATCATATTTTAGAAAACTCAGGCACTTATATTGCATTTCATGGCGAACTCCATGCGCCCCCGCCCAATGTGGCTTAAATTATTTCACAAATCATTCTTGTTAGCATGTTATTAGTTCATAAGCTGAGTGCATTGAATTAAGAGGTAAAAAATTTATCTGTTCGTACATCTAAAAAATAACACTCAAACTTTTTTTCAAATCTTTTCAGCAGCTTTTGCTGTTGAAGTAAAATGTCATACTAAATAGTTATTCATTATGAACTTGAATTTTAAAAACCTAAAATCTGATTTGCCTGCGGGCCTGGTGGTTTTTTTGGTTGCCTTGCCATTGTGTATAGCGATTGCTGTTGCCAGCGGAGCCACTCCATTTAGTGGTTTAATTGCCGGTATTATTGGCGGCCTTGTAGTAGGTTCGTTAAGTAATTCGCCCTTAAGTGTAAGTGGCCCGGCTGCAGGGTTAGCTACTTTAGTTTCAGGTGCTATTATTGCCCTGGCGGGTTAGAGAGCTATGGCCTCTTTTTATGTGCCGTTGTGCTGGCCGGTTTAATACAAATAACATTAGGGGTATTAAAATTAGGTGGCATTGCCAACTATATTCCTTCAAGCGTAATAAAAGGCATGCTAACCAGTATTGGAATATTAATTATTGCCAAACAGATTCCGCATATTTTTGGCAGAGATAAAGATGAAAAAGGCCACCTGATTGATGTGATGCCATTTACCGGCGGCGACTGGCATGAATTGCTGATTCCCCTACAAAAAATAGAAGTGGGTGTAGTTATTATTTCACTGCTGTCTATACTGATAATGGTATTGTGGGATAAATCTCCACTTAAAGAAAAAATTACCTTATATACCCAGTGCATTGGTAGCCGTAGTTTTCGGAATTGCCCTTAATCAAATCTGGATTGCAGCAAGCAGTAAATTGCAAATCGTAGAAGAATCTCATTTGATAGTATTACCTGTAGCAAAAAACGCAAGCGAGTTTTTTGGCTTTTTTACACTACCCGATTTTAGCGGTTTTACAAACGGCACCGTTATTATGTATGGTTTTATCATTGCCATAATTGCTTCTTTAGAAACCCTGTTAAGTATTGAAGCTGTTGATAACCTGGATCCCGAAAGAAGAGTAACCAATACCAACAGGGAATTGATGGCACAGGGTACCGGCAATGCGTTTCTGGTTTAATTGGCGGGTTTGCCCATAACCAGTGTAATTGTAAGAAGCAGTGCAAATGTAAATGCAGGAGGAAAAACAAAACTATCTGCTATTTTTCATGCAGCCTTATTACTGGTAACGTGTGATATTAATTCCTGGGATATTGAATATGATTCCTAAAGGGGCATTGGCTGCCATCCTGATTCTAACCGGCTGGAAACTGGCTAAGCCATCTGTGTTTAAAGGTTTTTGGGATGCCGGAAAATACCAGTTCATACCTTTTATTGTTACCGTGCTGGTAATTATTGCTGTTGATTTGTTTGCCATAGTACCGGCATTAAGCGGCAAGGGTCTTATTATAGGTGTACTGGCAGGAATTATTGCAGCAATCGGCGCTATTTTACACGGAAACCTGAAAAACTCTTACTTCTTTCATTCGGAAAAACATCATGAAGGAGATACGATAAATATCAAACTTATCGGAAGAAGTTTCATTTTTAAACAAGGCAGCCATACGCCAGACATTGGACCATATGCCCGGTAATTCTTCTGTTATTAATTGATGCATCCAGTACAAGGTATATTGATTATGATGTATTGGAGCTTATCAAAGAATTCAGGGATATAAAAGTGCCATTAAAAAACATAAAACTTCAATTGATAGGATTTAAAGAAGCCTATAAAATTGAAAACACATTAAGTGTACAATCTTCACACTAAACAAATATCATTTCATCAAAA
The DNA here is from genome assembly GCA_963741535.1 of uncultured Chitinophagaceae bacterium. Taxonomy (GTDB): domain Bacteria; phylum Bacteroidota; class Bacteroidia; order Chitinophagales; family Chitinophagaceae; genus Ferruginibacter. The sequence goes on along the minus strand of CAVUIP010000009.1, from coordinate 181,644 downwards.
AAAATTAATTAGAGAATATGAGAGCGCATTCAAAAGAAACACAAACCAGTTTAACGGCGAGAATGGCAATGGAAATTTTACAGGAAGGTAACGGCCGCTTTATTAAAAACTTAAAAGCACAAAGAGATTTACTTGGGCAGGTAAATGATACCAGGGAAGGACAATGGCCATTTGCTACCATACTCAGCTGTATCGACAGCCGCACTTCTGCCGAATTAATTTTTGATCAGGGATTGGGAGATGTTTTTTCTATCAGGATTGCCGGTAATATTGTGAATACCGACATTTTGGGAAGTATGGAATTTGCCTGCAAAGTAGCCGGTTCAAAACTGATTGTAGTTTTGGGCCATACCAAATGCGGCGCTGTAAAAGGAGCCTGCGATCATGTGGAAATGGGAAACCTCACCGAGTTATTGTCAAAACTGCAACCGGCTGTTTACTCCGAATCTGAAACAACCGCTGCTGATAAAAGAAATTCGAAAAATGGAAAATTTGTTGAAAATGTAGCTAGATTGAATGTGAAACGTGGTGTAAAAAATATTATTGAACGAAGTTTTATTTTAGAGGAAATGCTGGACAAAGGTGAAATAGGCATTGTTGGGGCCATGTATAATATTGATACCGGCAAGGTGGAATTTTATAAGGATGTATCATACATAAATGATGAAAAAAATCCCAAATTCAGCGTAGCAGAACTAAGGCATTAATTTTTTATAACAGGGTTGGTGGTTTTCACCAACCCAATTTATTTTATATGAGCAACCATTCCTTTAACGAAGCACATGTTATTCATGAACTGAAACACTTTTTGCCGGCGCAACAGGCATTAAAAGATTTTATTCATCATAACTCCCTACATGCTTTTCAGCACATGAAATTTTATGATGCCATTTTTAAGGCATCAAAAATTTTTGGCTTTCAGGTGCATGTTGCAATTACAGGAGTACAGGCAGATGTATAAAACAGGACGTATAAGAGAAGATGTTTTGCAAATGGTAATTGCAAATAAAAAAGGACAGGATGCATGTTGCACACTGGAAAGAAAAATCTCATTAGTAAAGAATACGATACCATCAATCACCCCCGTATTGGGCAATTAAGAAAATACTGGAAAGATGTGTATCATTTAGATCTTGATAATAAAGTTCATCCTTTGTTATTCAGAATTCTGTGTGCATTTTTAGACCAGGGTATTGCGGTACAAAGTTTTCCTGTAGTTAATAAACCTTTTTTAGAAAGCGTTAAAGAAATGGAGCAAAACAGTTTTGTAAGTTTCTTTAAAACAAAAGCGGTTAAACAGCAATTTTTATCAGGTAATTATTCTATACCAGGGTTATTAAAAACAATTGTTGGTAAAGAAGAATATTTTGAACAGTATTTATTTGATCAGCAGTTTGCCCATCACGGATGGAGCGGTTTTGTAAGTGCGGTAGAAGATAATCCGCAAACATTACTTGATAGAAAACAGATAACATTAAAGGAATTACTGGAATTTGAATTACTGCTGGAGCTGGATGCATTAACACATGCACTGGGAAATAAATGGCAGCCCCTAACCCACAGCGTTACCACACCACCGCTTAATTTATTTGCCGATGTAGATAAAACTGAATTTGCAGAAGTAATAGAACTTTGGCAGGATGCTTTTGAATGGAGTTATTACGATTCGGTATTGAAGGGGATATTATTGGCAGCACCCAAGCCCCCTCCGCCCCCTGAAGGGGGAACTTACGAAGCGTCTGCTGCGATGGAAATTTCTACAATTATTGAAGAGTTACAAATTTCCCCTTCAGGGGGCGGAGGGAGTTTACAAGCTATCTTCTGTATTGATGAAAGAGAAGATTCTATACGCCGCCACATTGAAGCAGTAGATAAAAAAGCCGAAACATTTGGTGCCCCCGGATTTTTTGGGGTAGAGTTTTATTTTCAGCAGGAAGGCAGCAAGTTTTATGATAAACTTTGCCCTGCACCGGTTACACCAAAATATCTTATAAAAGAATATGATGCTAAAACAGTTAGAAAAGACGAACTGATTTATACAAAACTTACACACGGTATTTTATCAGGATTTTTATTAAGCATCAGTTTTGGCTTTTGGGCGCTGGCAAAAAAAGTACAATTATTATTCAGCCCAAAAATGAGCCCGGCAATATCCAATGCTTATGGGCACATGGATAAATTATCTGAACTTACCATAGAAAATAAAAATACAACTGATACAGAAAACGGTTTACAGATTGGATATACGCTTGATGAAATGGTAACAAGAGGAGAAGGCTTTTTGCGGGGCATTGGTTTAGTAAAAAATTTTGCACCCATTGTTTATTTTGTGGCACATGGCAGCAGCAGTGCAAACAACCCACACCATGGCGCACACGATTGTGGCGCCTGCAGCGGAAGGCCAGGTGCCACCAATGCAAGGGTGCAGATCTTTTATTTTAAATAATAAAAAAGTAAGGGAAGTGCTGGCCACCAGGGGAATTGTAATTCCGGATACTACACAGTTTATTGGCAGTATGCATGATACTGCAGCAGATGTGTGGGGTTATTATGATGAAGATACACTGAGTACAGAAAATGCAAAACAGCATCTCATCAACATTCAAAATTTTGAAACTGCCTTAAACTTAAATGCAAAAGAACGCAGCAGAAGATTTGCATCTATAAACACAAAACAGGAATTAGAGCAGGTACGCAAAGCCATACACAGCCGTTCGGTTTCGTTGTTTGAGCCAAGGCCCGAATTGGGGCATGGCACCAACACCCTGGCCATTATTGGCCGCAGGCAAACCACCAAAGGATTGTTTTTAGACAGAAGGGCTTTTTTAAACAGTTACGATTACACTACGGATCCTGATGGTACAATTTTAACTGCTGTAATGCGGCCCATTGGTTTGGTGTGTGGTGGTATTAACCTGGAATATTATTTTAGCAGGGTAGATAATATTAAAATGGGCGCAGGAACTAAATTGCCCCATAACGTAATGGGTTTGTTTGGCGTGGCCAACAGCAGCGATGGCGATTTGCGGCCCGGCCTTCCCTGGCAAATGATTGAAGTACACGACCCTGTTAGGTTGTTAGTAATTGTAGAGCACCAGCCAGATATTGTTTTAAAAGCTATACAATCAAGCCCCGAAGTTTTTGAATGGTATAAAAACGAGTGGGTGCATATTGTGGCTTTGCATCCGCAGGAACAACAATTTTATTATTTTAAAAATGGCGTCTTCATAAAATATTCACCTATTACCAATGCCTCCGAAATAAAAACCATCCACAACATGGAGCAGTTTATTGAAGGAGCAAAAGAAATGGAAACCAATCATATTACACATGCCACCGAAGAAAATTTGCCTGTGTACTTATTGAATTAATCTTTGTGTACAAGAAAAGTGTTTTGTTTTTTTATGAGCCAGGGTGAAGTGCTGCTATTAAACTTTATTGGCAGAGTTTATCCTGAGGAACGAAGGGCACTCTTCAACTGTATATCTTTATTGAACATTAAAAACAAGTATTATAAATGAATCAGCTACTTATTTTATTTATCGCCGTACCCATGCTTGCTTTTTTAGCTACGCTGCTATGGCAAAATAAAAGTGAAAAAGCCATAGGTGCAATTGTACGTTTTGCAAAAGTATTCAATATTGTTATTGCAGTAATATTTGCAGGCTGGTGGATGATGAATGGTTTTAAACCTGTAGATTATAAATTAGCAACCCTTTATCAAACAGAACATTTTGTTTTTGCCGTACATTTATTTTACGATGAAGTAACAGTGGTGTTTAGTATTGTGGGGGCGTTATTATTTTTTCTGGTAGCAACTTTTAGTAAGTATTACATGCACAGAGATGAGGGCTTTAAACGCTTTTTTAACACTATACTTTTATTTGCAACGGCTTATAATTTTATAATACTGGCAGGTAATTTTGAAACACTGTTTATTGGCTGGGAAATAAAAGGCATTTGCTCATTTATATTAATTGCATTTTACCGTAACCGTTATTTACCGGTAAAAAATGCTTTTAAAGCAGTATCCAACTACCGCATTAGTGATGTGGCCCTTATGCTTGCCATGTGGATGATGCACCATCTTACACACCGAAATATAACTTTTGCACAACTGGGCGAAGCAAAAGAAATGGCTGTCACAACAGGTCAAACCGGTATGGCCATATTTATTGTTTGCATGATTATTTTACCCGCCACTATAAAATCTGCTCAGTTCCCTTTTACCAGTTGGTTGCCACGGGCAATGGAAGGCCCCACTGCTTCTTCTGCCATTTTTTATGGTTCGCTAAGTGTGCATATTGGTGTTTTTTTATTACTGCGTACGCATCCTTTTTGGCAGGATATGTGGTGGGCAAAAATTATCATTATAGTTATTGGCGCATTAACCGCCATTGCGGGCACTATGATTGCAAGGGTACAGCCCACAGTTAAAACCCAAATTGCTTATTCATCTGCCGCACAAATTGGGTTAATGTTTATTGAAGTGGCATTAGGGTTTCATTGGTTGGTATTGCTCCATTTTGCCGGCAATGCTTTTTTAAGAACATATCAGTTACTCGTTTCTCCATCGGTGTTGAACTATCTGGTGCATCACCAAATTTTTCATTATGTTATGCCCACACAAAAAACAATATCAAAACTAAAAGCCTCCCTTTACATGCTAAGCATTAAAGAATGGAATTTAGACAGCATGATGTTTGCCTATGTGTGGAGCCCTTTTAAATGGCTGGGCAAACAATTTCAGTTTTTACAATCTAACATAATCAGCGGTATTCTTTTTGTTACAGCACTGGCACTTTTAATTGTGGGTTACACTAATCAGCATATGCTGCCTTCTTTAAATGGTGCGTTGCCAATAATATTAATGAGTGTGGCGCTGGCGGTAATACTTTTTGCTTTTACCTACAGGCAATCTGCATTAAAAGCATGGGTATATTTATTAACGGCACATTTTTTTATAATAGCTGCGGTATTGGTTAATGCCACCCATATCAGTTTACTTGAAATTATTTTTTACGTAAGTGGCATTTTGCTGGCTTTTGTGTTAGGGTATTACTGTTTGCAAAAAATTAAAAAGATTGATAACGATATTTCTCTGAACCAGTATCATGGTTATGTGTACGAAGAAAATACCACAGGTTTTTTATTTTTAGTAGCAGCCATGGGCATGCTGGGTTTTCCTATAACAGCTGCATTTATTGGTATTGATGTGCTGTTTACTTATGTGCACAGCAATCAAATGGCCTTGATTATTTTGATGGCACTTTGTTTTGTATTTATTGAGCTTTCGGCATTTAGAATTTTACTGCGTATATTTTTAGGGCCGCATAAAAAACTGTATCATCCGGTTGCGTTCAGATCTTCTTAAAAAAATAACCACAAAGCAGGCACACAATTTGGGAGACCAAAAATAGATATGACTTACGAAATAATTGTTTCTTTACTCACCTTAATAGCACTGGAAGTAGTGCTGGGCCTGGATAATATCATTTTTATTTCTATACTGGCAGATAAGCTGCCCGAAAAGCAGCAAAAAAAAGCAAGAAGGTGGGGAATATTTCTCGCTATGGTTTTAAGGCTGGGGCTGCTTGCACTCATTTCAGTTATCATGAAACTGGAAGCTAATTTATTTACCGTTTTAAATAATGGGATAAGTGGAAAAGATTTAATACTGATACTTGGCGGACTTTTTCTTATTTATAAAAGCGCCAAAGAAATGTACAGTAAAATTGAGGGCGAGGACGGAGAGGAAAAAATAAAAAGTAAACCGGCAACTTTAAAAGGGGTAATAGGGCAAATATTATTACTGGATATTGTTTTTTCTATAGATTCTATAATTACTGCTGTTGGCCTGGTAACAGAAGTTTGGGTGATGTATGTTGCCGTAGTTATTTCAGTTTTAATAATGCTGGTAGCCGCAGCACCTATCAGTAATTTTGTAAATAAACATCCGGCGTTTAAAATTTTAGCGCTGAGTTTTTTATTATTGATTGGTTTTACATTATTGATAGAAGGGTTTGATGTACATGTTCCCAAGGGCTATATTTATTTTGCCATGGCTTTTGCCTTTTTGGTAGATGTAATACAAATGAAAGTATTTGGAAAAAAAAATAAATCTGCAAAAGTAAATGGGACACTATAGCAGTATAGAACGAAATTTTTTCTAAAATTTTTCGCTACAGGTTTTTGATTTTTAATATTGCCACAATTGGCCTGCAGCCCATTGCAATTCTAACGACGCCTTGTTATATTTTACCGTTACTTCAGTTAGCTTTAAAAAAGTTTCAAGTGTTTTATTTTCACGGCTGTTTACAAAAAACAACGAACTTTCTCCATTAAAAAATTTTGTCTCTTCGCCACGCTGCAACTGTAAATAATTAGAGTAAGTTTTTTGTAAAAGATTTAGCTGTGTTTTATAGTTCACCAGCTGGTTATAATATTTTTTTACTTTGTTTATAATCTCAATTTCTTTTTGGCTTTGCTGTAATGCTGTTTCGCTTATTTTAATTTTGGCCAATTTGTATTCGCCACGGCCCTGGCTTAGCCGCAGCGGTATGCTAAAGTTTACACCAAACCTGTAGTTATTATCAAATAAAGTTTTAGTGGCTGCTGCGGCAATATTATATCCTTTACCCAATTGGTTATATTTTAAATCAGCCTTTGGTAACAGTTCCTGAAACTTTAATTTTCTTTCTATATTTAAAGCGTTTAATTTAAAAGTATAAATACTTAGCTCAGGATGAGATTTTTTTGCATCATCTATAATTTTCTTCATCTCGGGAAAAATAATTGCATCATATAAATTTTCTATTTTTTCTGCTGGTAAAACTGCTGCTGGTAATTCATAAGCTTCGTTATTTTGTTTCCACAAAAATGTATTTAACAGCAGGGTAGCATTTTGCCATGCAAGAAACGCATCGTTTTGCTGGTATTCAAAATTCTGTAATTGTGCAATAGCTTCTGTAGTATCAATGGCTGGCCTTTCGCCAAGTCGATAAGCAGTGCTAACCAAGGCTAACTCTTTTTTTATTTAAAGCTGATAACATTATTATAAGTGGTATAAATTAAATACGCCTGTACCCATTGCCAGTAAGCATCTGTAGCATCCATCATTAAATCATTTAATACAATTCTTTTTTCCTGTTCGGATGCCCCAATCATTATTTTAGCCTGCTGCAATGCAGCCCTCCTTTTATCCATCAGTAAATTTTTTGCCAAAGGGATACTGATGCCGGCAAAACTTGTTTTACCATTAGTTTCTGTTGGGTTAGTTCTGCTGCCTGCCAAATATTCAATACCAGCATTTAATTCAACACCATACCAGGTGGGTATGCTTAATTGTGTGGCATTGGTTTGATAATAATTAATGCCATCAAAAGTTTTATTACTTCCCCCGCTACCTAATATGGGATCAAAGTTGCCTCTTGCAATGGTTAAATCAGCTGCAGCTTTATCTACCTGCAAGTTCGCTTGTTTTGCAACAGGATGAAACTGTTTTACAATTTGTAAAAAACTTTGTAGCGAAAGTGTATGGGTACTGTCATTTGCTGTACCATACTTTATAAAAAGTAAAACGATTATTGTTGAAAGTATTTTTTTCATTTTATTTCTTTTGTTCGTTTTGATGAGCAGCCTTATAAAAATCCGGCGGAAAGCCATTAATATTTCGCCATAACTCGTACCATACCGGTACATTTTTTAATAAGGCAATGCCCTGTGTACCTGCACCAATTTTTAGCTCTGTCGGCCATCTTTTTTTATAGCTCATATCTTCTTTAACCAATACCCTGAATTTACCGTTGGCACTTACTGAATTTTCTACAGCTACCACTTCGCCACTAAATGTGCCGTACGATGAGTTTGGCCAGCCACTAAAAACTATTGCCGGAAAACCATCAAACATAAACTGCACTTTCTGTTGTAATGAAATTAGGGGCAGGTCCATAGGCTCAATAAAAAGTTCTACAGCATAATCAATTTTATTGGGTACAATTTCAACCAGCATTTCGCCATCCTTAATAATTTCGCCAATACCCGCCTTTTTTGCTTTAGTTATTTGCCCCGCCTGCGGTGCTGTAATAAAATACATACCACTGCGGATATTATAATTGCTGTATTGGTTTTGAAGCTTGGCCACATCCCCCTGTCCTCCTGCAATTTGAGATAATGATTGAAATTGATCTCCCTGTGCTTTCGCCACTTTTTCTGTATAATCCTGGTTAATAGCATCCATTTCAATACGGGTTATTAACAGGTCTTGCTTAGTACCCCCTATTTTATTTTCGGCACTAATTTTTTTTGCTAATGCATTTTGAAAACTTTGGTTGCGTTGTTCCAGTTGTGTTAGCGATACTAACCCGCTATCATACATGGCTTTCTGCCTTTTATATTGCTGAGTTGTAATAGTGTACTCATTGCCGGCTGCAATATTATCCATACTATCGCTCTGCAGTTTTAATTGCAGTTGTTGTATTTTATTTTGTAATTGCGTTTGCTTAAGCAAACGGTTATTGCCCAATGCATTAATTTGAGTTGCCGATGCGGTTACCTTGCTTTTATAATATTGCACACTCATTTGTTTGGCATTCAATTGCTCACCGGTGCGGCTTACAAGTTTAGGATCCAGGTACTCTTCTTTTACTTCACTAATTTGTAAAATAGTATCACCTGCATTTACCAGGTCGCCTTCTTTTACAAACCATTGTACAATTTTGCCGGGTATAATGCTATTGAGCTCCTGCGGCCTTTGCTCCTGCCGTAATGTGGTTACACTACCTTTTGCCCTTATATTTTGTGTCCACGGTAAAAACAAAATAATTATAAGAGCAATTAAAAAACCAATGCTCCAATATTTTATTCGGCTGGTTTTATTATGGCGGTATATAGCGGTATATGCTTGTAATGTTTTCATAATTTTTTTATTATAAATCTTCTCCACCTCCTGGTATCTGTGGGTTACCATTAATTATTAAGCAACCTGTTTCTTTTAAAATAATTGTTTTATCACATGCTGTTGCAAAAGCATCATCTTTGGTTATAACTATTACTGTGGTTTTATTCATTTCAGTAAGTAATAACTGTTTTATTTGTTGCTGGTTTTGCTCTTCAAGGCCAATCCACGGTTCTTCTAAAAGCAATAATTTAGGTTGATTGATTAAAGCCCTTATCAGTAATATTTTTTTTACGGCGTGGGTGGGTAGTTTTCGTCCGGTAGCAAACAGTTGCGTATCAAATCCATTTTTTAAAGTACTGATAAAAGCCGTTAAACCTGTTTTATTACAAAGCGATAAAACCTCCTGCATATTTACTTCCTGCAGCCCCATACAAATATTCTCCATTAAAGTACCTTCAAAAATATCCTGCTGGCTTATTACCACCCCGGTTTGTAAACGAAGCGATTGTAAATCATAATTATTTACGGGAATATCATTTACCAAAACTGCGCCATCAAAATTGCTGTAGCTGCCTGTAAGTAAACGCAACAGGGTAGATTTGCCTGATCCCTCGTCGCCCTGTATACAAACTTTTTCGTTTGCAGCAATGTTGAACGAGATGTTATTTAATGTATTGGTGCCGGCACCGGGATACCTGAATGAAATTTGTTGCAAACCGATACGTACACCATTCGCTGCGGGGGTTTGTAAAATAATGCTGCCACTTTCTTCAATTTCTTTGTCGGTAATTTTCTCTATTTTTTCTACAGAAGTTAATACATCATATACACTATCTAAATTGCTGATTAATTTTTCCACTGAGCCGATAATGGTTAGTATTACAATTTCTGCAGCAATAAACTGGCCCACATTTAATTGCTGCTGTAACAAAAGATAAGTGCCCACTACAAGCATTGCAGTTGTAACCAGTGTTTTAAAACCAATAAGCGTTTTAAACTGCAGTTCCAGTATTTTAAAATGATTGGTTCTGGCGTTTAAATAATCGGTAACATGTTCATCTGTTTTTTGTAAATGAAAGTCGGAGGTTTTTGCAAATTTTACAGATCTAATAATTCTGGCCATCTCTTCTAACCACCCAGCTACTTTATATTTGTAAGTACTTTCCTGCAGGCTGGTTTGTAACCCTTTAGTGCCCGAAAAATAAAGGATGCCGTATATGATTAAAATGAGTAACACACCAAAAGCAATAAACACCGGGTGATAAAAAGCTAAGAGCAATAAACCAAACACAATTTGTATAATAGCTAAAGGAAAAGCCAGCAATAATTTGGCCAGGCTTTTTTGCAGATTTATAATATCAAAAAAACGATTAATTAATTCAGGTAAATAATAATTATCTACTCCAGATAATTTAAGTGCCGGAATTTTTTTTGCAATTTCAAAAGAGTATCGAACAAAAATTTTTTGCTGAATTTTTTCGGTAAGCTGCATTTGTTTAATCTGTAAAACACCTGCTGTAAAAACACTTACAACTATAAGCACAATCAGAACAACAATAGAAGCCGATGCAGTGGTAGTTTGAGCAAAACCTATAAGTGCTTGTATGCCTACAGGTATGGAAAGTAATATAAGACCGTTCAATATTGCATAAAAATAAATGGCAGCAATTTCTTTACGCTCCAGTTTTACAAGTTTTAATATCCTTGCAACAGGGCTGGGTTTTCCAGTCATGAATAATTTTTTAGAATGAATAATGTAAAACAGCAATTATAGAGCTGCAATAAATAAAAGCAGCACATGCAAGATGTGCAATGATGGAATTTAAAGTATATCCGGGGGGGGAGTTTCTATTGTTTGGAGGAAAGCAGGAATAATAAATGATACATACTGGTAAGTACTGTTGTACCTGTCATTAAGTATTGAGTAAGCACTGGAAAAAGAAAAGAGTTCTTTAGCTTTTTCTTTTTTAATACTTTCTTCTTTTAATTCGTCTATATCTACAATGCACAAATCATGGCCTGCTGCCAAAATTTCTTGAACGGGCAGTACATAAAATGCAGTTATTAGTAATAATAGTATAGAAATAAAAATTTTCATTATAGAACTGCAAAGAAAGGCTGTGCCTGTGATGTAAGCAAGATCTATTTGTAAAAGAATTGTAAAATTAAAAGCCCACGTTCAACTTTAATAACGGCTTTATATAAATTTATTAAACAAACTAAATATTTAACCCACCGCAGGCGCTGATGGTTTGGCCGGTAACATAACTGCTGAGGTTACTGGCTAAAAACAACGTTACGTTAGCAATATCTTCGGCAGTTGCAAATCTGCCCAGCGGAATACCGGCTTTATATTTTTCGGCAGCTTCGCCTTCTTTTAAATAACTGGTCATATCCGTTTCTACAAAGCCCGGTGCAATAGCATTGCAGCGTATATTGCGGCTGCCCAATTCTTTTGCCACGCTTTTTGTAAAACCAATTACACCGGCTTTACTTGCGGCATAACTGCTTTGCCCGGCATTACCCATTTCGCCAATTACACTGCTCATGTTTATGATGCTGCCATTCTTTGCTTTCATCATGGGGCGTATAACCTGCTTGGTCATATTAAAAACACTTTTTAAATTAGTTGTCATCACATCATCCCACTGTTCAGGCGTCATCCGCAGTAATAAATTATCTTTTGATATACCGGCGTTGTTTACACAAATATCTACAGCGCCAAATTCCTTCAGTACATCATTTACAAAAACTTCGCAGGCAGCAAAATCACCTGCATTGCTTTGGTAGGCTTTTGCTTTTACACCCAGGGCAATTAATTTATCTTCCAATGCTTTTGCTTTGTCTTTACTGCCATCACTTACAAAAGTAAAAGCCACATTGGCGCCATGCTCGGCAAATTTTATGGCAATAGCTTCGCCAATACCACGGGCTGCTCCGGTAATGATGGCTGTTTTTCCTGAAAGTAATTTCATAATTTTTAATTTATAAGAATAACATAACTAATAAATATAGCAACATCTTGTACAGACCTATAACAATAAACATGTAAAGTGCTAAAAATAGTATAGATTTTGTAATTGTCCACCACCAATTTTGGTTATAAAACCTTTTTATTGCGGTTGCAGTTATAATTAGCATTAAAGAAGTTTGAAGAAAAAAGAAAACACTGAAATCATTATCCCAAAAGAACTGTTCAGCTGGTGCATAAATTGCTGTAGCAATAGTTGCCAGCAATGGTACAATTAAAAATTGAATGCCTATAAGAAAAGAATTTAATTCAACAGCCAAAACAAAATGATCAAAAAACAATCTTCTTCTTTTTAAAAAAAGCAGCCATAACACTACCGCTGAAAAAGGTAATAAAACAAGTAAAAAAGGTTTGGCAAATTTTTCTGATTTTGCGTTGTATCGTCCAGCCAGTTCATTACCTGTAATTTTTAAACGGGTAATTTTATTTTTTGCAACAGGCATGCCATACCAGGAGTAGTTGTATTGGCTATTTACATAAGTAGTAAACTTCATATTAAGCCCCTGGAACTTTGGGAATAAAAGATAAAGCACTACAACCACTAAAAATAAAGACAATGGTTTAAAATATTTTTTCCTTATGCCATTGCAATAATCAAGTGATAACCGGCCAGGTTGGGTAAATATTGTTTTAAACGTGGTAAATAATTTCCCATCAAAATGAGTAATGAAATGAACGCTTTCTTCAAAAAAATGTGCAATTTTTTTATCCTCTTGTTTATATACTTTTTCACCACAATTGCTGCAAAACTTTCCACTTAATTGTTGGCCGCAATTTTTACAAACGGTAATATTTTCCATTTTTAAATTTAGGAATTCATTTTTAATATTTCCTCCACAATTATTCTGTCATTACTCAACCTCGGTACTTTATGCTGCCCACCTAATTTACCCTTACTTTTCAACCATTCATTAAAAATTCCTTTAGGTAATACATGAACAATTGGTAAGCGCAAGGCAATATCTTTATGGCGCTTGGCTTCGTAATCGCTGTTAACATCTTTTAGTGCATTATCCAACTCGTAAATAAAAGCGGTAATGTTATCAGGTTCTTTTTCAAATTCAATTAACCATTCGTGTGCACCATTATTATTATTACTGAAAAAAACCGGTGCCGCAGTGTAATCACTTACCGATGCATTGGTTTTTTCGCAGGCAGTAGCTATTGCTTTATCTGTATTATCAACAATTACTTCTTCTCCAAAAGCATTCATATAATGCTTTAGCCTGCCACTAACTTTTATTTTATAAGGATTGATAGAAGTAAAAATAACCGTATCGCCAATTAAATAACGCCACAGCCCACCAGTAGTGCTTATTACCAATGCATAATTTTTATTAAGCTCCACATTTTTTAAACCTACGGTTTGTGGTTTATCTTTTCCATATTCTTCTACCGGCATAAACTCGTAAAAAATACCATGTTCTGTAAATAACAATAAACCATCATCATCGGGTTTTACCTGGCCGGCAATAAAACCTTCGCTGGCATTATATATTTCTAAGTAATTAATTTTTGCGCCAATAATTTTATCAAACTGTTCTTTATAAGGTATAAAAGAAACGCCACCATTAATATAGAGTTCTAAATTGGGCCACACCTCTTTTATAGTTTGTTTATTTTTTATTTTTAAAATACGCTTTAATAAAATCAATGTCCAGGTGGGTACGCCTGCAAGTGATGTTACATTTTCATCGGCAGTAGTTTGTGCCAGTTGCTCAATTTTATTTTCCCATTCATCTAAAAGCGCAACACTTAATTCGGGTGTACGCATCCATTGCCCCCAAAAGGGAGAATTTTGCATAAGTACGGCACTTAAATCGCCAAACTGAATTTCATCATTTATTTTACTTAACTGGTGGCTGCCACCTACTACAAGGCTTTTACCGGTAAGCATATTACTATCAGGAAAATTATTATAGTAATTAGTTAATACATCTTTGCTGGCTTTAAAATGATTTTCTGTAAGGCTTTCGTCGCTGATGGGAATAAATTTACTTTTATCGCTGGTGGTACCCGATGATTTTGCAAACCATTTTACCGGAGTATTCCATAAAATATTTTCTTCGCCTTCCATCATGCGGTTGATGTAATTTTTTATATCATCGTACTCATGTATGGGCACATGTTTTTTAAATTCTTTAAGGGTAAATAGTTTTTCAAAATGATATTTTCTGCCAAACTCGGTGTATTGCCCGGCCGATACTAAATCCTGCAATACCTGGCGTTGTGCTGCCACGGGGTGATTACTCCAGTTTTGTACCCGCCAAAAACGGTTACGGGCAAGTTTAGAAATTATGGAGGAGAGGAGGTTCATTTAACTGCCAAGATAAAAAACAAAGTGCAGTAAATAAAAACAATGTACAGATATGAGTTATTGCTGTAATCCCTTAAGTTCAAAATCAAGTTTATTTAAGAGAGATTTAGTATCTATTCCTGCATCATTGTATAACCTGTCGAATAAAGCCACTAAATCGGGTTTGTTATTTTCATTAGCGTAAGTGTATAAAGATGTTTTCAATTCATCCATAAATCTTCTGTATTCATCCAATTGTAAATTATCTTCAGCATTTGATTTACTGTATCCAAATGACCTTTGATTGGCACTGTGTTCTTTTTCAAGATTTTCTAAATTAATCAAACCACTTTCTACTGAATAAATTAATGTATCAAGAGAAATTTTTGTTTCTCTTGCTTCATCATGCAAATAATCTTTTCTTTTCAAATCAAAATTTCTGCCTAAATATCTTTTTCTTACCTGTTCGTTAGCCGCCAATTCTTCGGCAGTTCCCTGTGTAAATATTTCTCCATCAATCAATAAATAAGCCCTGTCGCAAATAGATAATGTTTCGGTTACATTATGATCAGTAATGAGGATACCAATATTTTTATATTTCAGTTTTGCAATAATGGCCTGTATATCTTCCACCGCAATCGGGTCAACACCTGCAAAAGGTTCATCTAATAAAATAAATTTTGGATCAACAGCTAAGGCACGGGCAATTTCTGTTCTCCTGCGTTCGCCGCCACTTAATGTATCGCCATTATTTTTACGCACCCGCTGCAAACGAAATTCATCCAGCAAACTTTCTAGTTTTTCTTTTTGTGCTGTTTTAGAAAGCTTTGTCATTTCCAGCACTGCAGTAATATTATCTTCTACACTTAATTTTCTAAACACACTGGCTTCCTGCGGTAAATAGCCAATACCCATTTGCGCCCTTTTATACATGGGCAGTTTGGTAATATTGATATCGTTTAAAAAAACTTCGCCTTCATCGGGTTTTATTAAACCCACCACCTGGTAAAACGAAGTAGTTTTACCGGCACCGTTGGGCCCCAGCAAACCAACTATTTCTCCCTGCTTTACATTAAAGGAAACATTATTTACCACAGTACGGCTGCCGTAAATTTTTACTAAGTTTTTTGTGTGTATGGTGAGGCTCAAATTAAAGAGTTTATAACAAAAATAATGTAAAGCGATAAATAAGGCTGTACCAACTTTTATTTAACAGCAGTTTGTGCTTTATGCTTTGTTAACTATGTTTGCAGATATTTTAAAAACAATGAAAGTAACAGACCACATTAAGCAGGCAAAAGACACTTTAGTTTCCTTTGAAATTTTCCTCCATTAAAAGGTAAAGGCATTCAATCTTTATATAAACATTTAGACCCATTGATGGAGTTTAAACCATCTTTTATAAATGTAACCTATCACCGCAGTGAGCATGTGTTTAAAAAAAATGCAGATGGCAGTTTTGCAAAAGTAGTTGTGCGTAAGCGGCCCGGTACCGAAAGTATTTGTGCGGCCATTATGAATAAATACAGTGTAGATACTGTGCCGCATTTAATTTGCGGTGGTTTTAATATTAATGAAACCGAAGATGCTTTAATTAACCTGAATTACCTGGGTATTGATAATGTACTGGTATTGCGTGGAGATGCTGCAAAAAATGAAGCAGGATTTTCTCCTGAACCCGGTGGCCATAATTATGCCAGCGATTTATTAAAACAGGTGGTAGATTTAAATGCAGGTATTTACCAGGAAGAAGATCTTAAAAATACTAATCAAACTAAATTTTGTATTGGTATTGCAGGCTATCCCGAAAAACATTTTGAAGCGCCTAACATGGATACCGATTTACAATATTTAAAACAAAAAGTTGATATGGGTGCCGATTATATTGTAACACAAATGTTTTTTGATAACGAAAAATTTTATGCTTTTGTAAAAGCCTGCAGGGATATGGGTATTACCGTTCCAATTATTCCGGGATTAAAACCAATTTATACGCAAAAGCAATTGACGTTGTGCCTAAAGTTTTTCATATTGATTTACCTGCCGCATTAAGTAATGAAGTAGCTAAATGTAAAACTGATGAAGAAGTAGAACAGGTGGGTACAGAATGGTTGCTGCAGCAATCTAAAGAATTAAAAAAATTCGGGGTGCCGGTATTGCATTATTATACTTTGGGCAGGCCCAATTTAATTGCAAATGTGGTAAAGGAGCTGGTGTAAATTTTAGTAAATAATTTTTAAGATTTCTTTTTCTTTTTTCATTTTCGTGAGTTTTAGATTTTATGTTTAAAACCCACAAAAACAAAAGCCTGCCACCAGGATTTGTAAGCAGGCTTTACCATCATTTGAAAATTATTTTTTATTTAAGCAGGGATTTAAATACCCTCTCATCTGTTTTAACGGGATATTTTTTCCTCAATTCTTCAATCCATTTTTCTTCAATCACATTTTGATAATCGTTTATTACCAATCCCCGTGCTTCTTCAAAAGTGCGCTGTTCATTTGCAGGATAAATTTTTAATATCATTATAAAACCAGCAGTACCATCAGTCGTGTTAATCATTATAGGGGTAATAGACCCAACGGCAGGTGGTGCACCATCGGCTATAGCTATTTGTGCTAATTCGTATCTGCCCGAATCTGCCTGTATAGTGTTATTGCTTTCTTCTGCAATTTCTTTCCAATTTTTTCCATCTTTTAAAGCAGCAAGCGACAGCTCTGCCGATTTTTTATTGCTGCAGTTAAAAATAATTACATCGGCACTTGCGGCCCATACATATTTACTTTTATTAAGCAAATAATATTTAGCTAACCCAGCACTGTCGTTTACAGCATTGCTCCACACTTTTCTTTCCATTATTTCAAACAGCATATTGCCCTCTTTAAATTCTTCCATCTGGTTGCGAAATTCCGGGCTGTAATCTTCTAAATGCGCTTTATAATATTCCAGCGATTTTACTGTTAATAAACTTTTGTAACAGTGCAGCATTACTTTCTCCTTTATAAATTTCGGGGTTGGTTTTATATTCTCTTATAAAATTTAACCACTCTGCCCCTTTAATATTGCCTTTGGCAGAAGTATAAATTATTTTATTACTTACAGGAAATACTTTTATACCATTTACGGCAGGGTTGGCCGCAACGCTGTCGGCAAAGCGAAATAAATCGGCATCTTTTACCGCTGCATTCTTTTTGTAGTTAACCGTTTTAATAACAGCTTTTGTAAAAATATCTTTGGCATTGTTTACCCTTCCATCCTGCAAAACCTTTTGTTTTATTTCATACATATAAGCAGCATCGGCTTTTGTTGTTTGTACAGGCTGCACACTTATCCTTTTTACAATATGAAGGCCATACTGTGTAATAAATGGTTTTGATATTTCTCCATCTTTGGTTAATTTAAAAACGGCTGTTTCAAAAGGTTGATCATATTTTCCGGTGGTAAACTCTGGCATATTTCCCCCTGATGTATAAGTTAATTTATCATCGCTGTACAGTTTTGCCATTTCATCAAAGCTGGCACCTGCCTGTAGCTTTAAATAAATCGAATCTGCTTTTTGCTGCGTTAATTTATTATTCGCTGTTTCATCGCCCGGAGGAACAGAAAAAAGTATTTGTGCAATTTTCCATTTACCCATTCCCTTTCTTTCATCAATAACTTTAAAAATATGTAAACCGTTTTTAGAGCGGTAGGGTTTACTGGCCTCGCCATTTTTTAAACTGTAAATAATTTTTTCATACTCGTATGGTACAGAAAAGGCAGTGATATATCCAATATCCGATAGCTTTTATTTTTACAGCAGCATCAGAAGCTTCTGCCGCCAGTTTTTCATAATCTTTTTTACCGGCCATTACATCGCCATATATTTTTTGCATTGCTTTTACTGCTTTTACAGAATCTGCCAGAGTTGACTTTGCGTTTAATGCTGTAAAAAAATGAATAACATGCAGGTCTTTTTGCGCATTGATAAATGCTTCATCTATCAACGTATTCATTGCATTATCGTTGGTCATGTAAGTTTCTTCAATCTGGCTGCGAAATTTTGTAAATCACCAGACAATTGCGGGAGTGTATCTAATTTAGCATCTCTGGCAGCTTTTACTTTTAGTTTAAATTTAGAATACAGGTCAAGATATTCCCTTATCGCCTTTTCTTTATCGTCAGCGGCGGTTTTGTTTTTATTGTAAGCCCTTAAAAATTCTTCTTTATCAACAGCATTATTGCCGTAGGTAAAAAGTGTTTGAGAAAATAACAGCAGAAAAATGAAATGCAAGAGTAAGCAGTAATAAAATACTTTTCATTATCAGTGGAGTTTTAAGGTTTAGTTTTCCATTTTACTTCAAGCAGTTCGTTTAACTGAAGCAGGGTTAATTTTTTTCCAATAATATGTTTGTCTTTATCCAGTAAATATAAAGTGGGTGTAAGAGTAATATCATACAACTGCCTGAAGCCGGGTTTTTGTGCAGCAAAATCTGCCTCTTCCATCGCTTTGGTTTTATATACATGTGTCCATTCTGTAAGCTTGTGCTCATTAATAAATTTTATCCATTCGGGTTTTGGGTTCTCCTTATCATCGGGTGTAAGTACTGCATAAATTTTTACATTATGCTTTTTCCAGTTGGCCTGGTAAATAGAGTCTAACCTTGGCACTTCTTCTTTACAATGGCCACAGTTAGGGTCCCAAAAACATAATTACAGTATAATCGGCATTAACATTATAAAGTGGCGATGGTTTTCCGGCACTGTCAATCATTTCAAGGTTAGCAGCTTTTTCTCCAATTAAATTAGCCATAAGCATATAAGCCCTGCGGCTAATGGCTTCCATTTGTTTTTCGTTAAGCCAGCTGGTTAATCCTTTGCTGTGGTATTTTTCAAAAAGATGCACAAACACTGCATCCTGCCCCATATATTTTGGGTTGATGTATTCATCCGTTAGCCAGTTTAATAAAAACTTATACATCTCGGGGCTCGTTCTTGCCAACAATAATTTATAATCTACATCTTTTATAATGCTGTCGGGAGATGGTGAAATTACTTCCCTGTAATACCGTTCTATTCTTTTTAAAAAGAAAGGCGTACGGATAATCCTGTCATCCATAAAAGTTACACCATCCCAGTAATGCGCTTTGTAATAATTATAATTATTTAGGGTATCCTGCCTTGTTACAGGAATGTTTGCAGGTACCAAGGGTTCTTTCATTGCTTTAAGCAAAGCCGCCATCATAGAAGCAGGCTGGTTTTTTATAATGCCTTCCCGGTAAGTATTTAATTCTGTATTGTATAAGTTATAATTTTTTTCATGTGTAACAGAATCCAGTTTTGTTTTAGATGACATGTATGCCATTCTTTCATCTTGAAGTTGCTTACCTTTTTTAGCAACATATTTTTGGTACTGCACATACAATATATTGTCCTTTGAGCCGGTAACAATGGTTTTATTTACAAGATCAGTGGTATCTGCTTTAACTGTAATATTTTGTTCTTTGTCAATTAAAAAATCTGTACGTAAATTTTTATCAGGAAAAACAATAGCATAAATACCGCCGGGTAATTTTTGTTTGCCTTTAAATATTGCAATACCTGTATTGCTTATTGCAGCAGAGTCGGCAATATTTAAATTACCGCCCATGTAATAAGTTAAGATAAGCAATGCCGCTTTTGTATTGCGGCGCCTTTAATGTTATTTGATAACCCTGTGCAAAACACAGGCTGCTGCCAAATATTGCCAAAAGTAAAAAGGTATATTTTTTCATATTATTTTAGGATAGCAAATGTATTTAAAATCGCTGATTAATGCACTATTGTATACGGCTGCCGGTTTTAAAAATTACAAATCGTTAACAAAGGCAGTTGAATGTTGTTGAAAATTGTGGAAGAGGGTTTAAACATCGGGCAACATTCAATTAATTAAGGTATTTTTGCTGCCGTGAAAAAACAAAAGCAAAGGATAATACTGGAAAACGTTTTGGTAACCGATTATGCCGCCGAAGGAAAGGCGCTGGCAAAGCTGGATGGTAAAGTAATTTTTATTTCAGGCGCTGTACCCGGCGATGTGGCCGATGTTTTTATTACCAAAAATAAAAAAGACTGGGCCGAAGGAAGGGTGCAAAAAATTATAAGCTACTCTAAAGAAAGGGTTGAACCATTTTGTAAACACTTTGGTGTGTGCGGCGGTTGCAAATGGCAAATGCTGCCTTATGCAAAACAATTGCAATACAAACAGCAGGAGGCAGAACAAAATTTAAAACGCATTGGAAAAATAGCGCTGCCGGAAATATTACCCATTATTGGTGCAGATGATGATAAGTATTACCGCAATAAATTAGAATTTACTTTTAGTAATAAAAGGTATTTATTGCCGGAAGAAATTGCCTCCCCCAACCCCCCGAAGGGGGGATTTTAAGCACTCTCAGATTTTAGAAAGATCATTTAATGAATTCGCAGAGTCCTTCAAAATCCCCCCTTCGGGGGGTGGGGGGGGCTCTCGGTTTTCATGTACCCCGCCTTTTTGATAAAATAATTGATATTGAAGAATGTTATTTAATGGATGAGGTAAATAACACCATCCGCAACACAGTAAGAGATTTTGCTTTACAAAACAACTATTCATTTTACGATGTAAGGGAACATACCGGCTGGCTGCGAAATATTGTTATCCGCTATTGTACCACCGGGGAGTTGATGGTTAATATGATTTTTAATTACGAAGAAGAAACAGAACGTAAAAAACTGCTGGATCATTTATTGCAGCAAGTACCTTCCATAACTACTTTGTTATATACCATCAACCCAAAATGGAACGATACCATTTACGATTTAACACCGCAGGTATATTTTGGTAAAGGCTTTGTAATTGAAAAGCTAGAACAGTTTCAATTTAAAATTTCACCTAAATCATTTTTTCAAACCAATACCAAACAGGCAGAAAAACTGTATAGCGTAACAAGAGATTTTGCTGGATTAACAGGTAAAGAAGTAGTGTACGATCTATATTGTGGTACGGGCAGCATTGGCATTTTTGTAAGCCAACATGCAAAAAAAATAATTGGGGTAGAAGTTATTGAAGAAGCTATTGCAGATGCCAAAGAAAATGCTGCATTAAATAATATTACCCATGCACAGTTTTTTGCCGGAGATGTAATAAAAATTTGTAACGATGATTTTTTTGCAACACATGGCAGGCCCGATGTTATCATTACCGATCCGCCAAGGGCGGGCATGCATGATAAATTAGTAACAAAACTGTTAGAAATTGCTGCACCTAAAATTGTTTATGTAAGCTGTAACACTGCCACACAGGCAAGAGACATAGCTTTGCTAAGCGAAAAATATACGGTAGAAAAAATTCAACCGGTAGATATGTTTCCGCATACACACCATATTGAATGTGTGGTGCTGCTGAAATTGAAATAAAAATTTAAAAATTAACTTTACGCAATGGCATATTATAATTCAGGTAATCAGTATACAAAAAGACAACTCCGGTTGTTTTTAATCTTATCATAATTAATGTATTGGTTTTTGCTGCCCAAATACTTTGATAGCTCAATTTAATGTTACTGAATGAGGTAGCATTGTACTACTTATAAATCAGCCTATTTTAAACCTCACCAGCTTATTACCAATATTTTTACTCATGCCGAGTTTTGGCCATATAATTTTTAACATGTTTGGCTTTATGGATTTTTGGAACTATGTTGAAAGATTTTGGGGACCAAAAAATTTCTAATTTTTTATCTTGTTTGGGAGTTGGTGCATCCATTGTTTTGCAACTAATTATGCCTTTTAGTGCAGAGCAGTTTGCAAAAAGTACAGAGGCAGCTGAATATGCAGGCTATTCCACTCAACTTGTTAAAGAATATATGGGCAATACAGTGCCTTGGGTGCTTCCGGCGCAATTATGGGAGTTATGGCAGCGTTTGCTTACCTTTTTCCTAATACCGAATTGTATGATGTTTATTCCTATTCCAGTAAAAGCAAAATATGCTATTACCTATTATGGTGCAATAGATTTGTTTGGTGGCTTTACTAGCATACAAGGCGATAATATTGCACACTTTGCACATTTAGGCGGAGCTTTAATTGGATTTCTTATTGGTGATTTATCTGGAACAAGACCAACAGAAAAACTTTCTATTAACTCTTAACATTATTTTGTTATAACTGTTAGTAAATTTACAGCGTAAAAAAATTATGGGAGAGTCTGACCGATATCAGGATTACAGAGGATTGGCAAGGCGAAGGTTTACACTTGGCCAGGCAGGTAATGCCCTTTTTGCATTATTTGCCATTAACATGGTTTTCTTTTTTTTAATTCTTATTTCAAGGGTTTTTTACTTATACACCCACCAGGGCCAGGGTGCAGCGGCGCTGGAGTTTGATGCCATAAAGTGGGTGGCAATGCCTGCAAGTTTGGTTAAGTTAAGCGAATCGCCGTGGACAGTTTTAACCTTTATGTTTTCGCAGGGTGGTATGGATACATTTCCTTTACTGCTTACCATGTTAACCAGTATGCTGTGGTTATGGGCCTTTGGTTATATTTTGCAGGATTTGTCGGGCAATAAATTTATTTTTCCTGTTTACATTTATGGCAGTTTGCTTGGGGCTGTGTTTTTTATAATTGCAGTGTATGCTTTACCAACACTTAAAGCAAATATTGACAACGCATATTTATACGGTTCGCAAACCGGCACTGCAGCCATTGCAATGGCGGTAACAACATTTTCGCCACGCTACCGTATTTTTAAAAATATTGGCAGAGGCATTCCGGTTTGGGTTTTAACGGGTTTATTTCTGTTAATTACTTTCATAAGTGTATTTTCTCTTAACCAATGCCAGCAGCTTTGCTACATTGGGTGGCGCATTAGCCGGTTTTTTATTTGTTTATTTATTACGGCAGGGAAAAGATTTAAGTGTGTGGATGATTAATTTATACGAATGGGTGCACCAATCTTTTTAACCCTAATAAAAAAGCACCGGTAAATAAAATAAAAGAAAAAGTTTTTTATAATACCGGCAACAGAAAACCATTTAATAAAACGGCCAATGTAACACAGCAACGTATTGATGAAATATTAGATAAAATAAGCCAGCAGGGTTATCATTTTCTTACAGAAGAAGAAAAAAATATTTTAAAAAGGGCCAGTGAAGAAGAGTTATAGGTGTCTTCTCCTTTATAAAATTTGTTAACATTTTAAGATTGAAATATTTTTAACCGTCAAAGCGTTATCTTTATGCAATGCCCAAAAACCTTTTCCGCAGAATAACAAAAAAATTTTTCATCGTCACCAATATTATTTTGGCGGTATTTTTTTTATTGGGCTGTTATGGCGGATGGTTTAATCCAAAATACTTTTGGCCGCTGGGTTTTCTTACCCTTGCATCTTTTTATTTACTGGGTTTATTATTACTGTTTATTTTATTTTGGTTGTTTGTAAAAGCCAAGGTGGTCGTTAATTTCTGTAATTGCCATTTTACTGGCTTATAAACCAATAACCAATATTATCCCTATAAGGTTTTCAAGTTCATTTGCAAAACAAAAACAAGATAACAGCTTTACGCATTATGAGCTGGAATGTAGAACATTTTGATATTTTGGAACATAAAACGCACCCCGAAAAAAAACAGCAGATGCTGGATCTGATTAAAGATTACCAGCCCGATATTGCAACTGTTTCAGGAAATGGTGGGCAGCGAAAATGTAGCTAAAGCAATTAATTATATCCCCGATATAATGGAACAGGAAGGATTTACTGATTATCATTATTCGTACAACCCTAAACTTGATTTTGACGGGCAAGCATCATTTTGGCATTATTACTTTTTCAAAATATCCCATCATTAATAAAAAAACGATGAGTTTTTATCCAAATGATTATAATTCTATTTTTCAATATGCAGATATTGTAAAAGGATGCAGATACTTTTCGTGTGTTTAATATTCATTTGCAGTCGCTTAAATTTACTGCTACTAATTTACAGTATATTGAAAACCCCAACTATTACCGATGACGAGGACCTGAAAAAATCGAAGAGCCTTATCAGTAAATTTAAAAAAGGATTTTTAAAAAGAAAAATACAGGCGGAAAAAATTAAAGAAGAAATAGATAAAAGCCCTTACCCTGTAATTGTATGCGGCGATTTTAATGATGTACCCAACAGCTATGCCTATACCACTATTGGCAAAGGCATAGCAAAATGCTTTTGCAGAAAAAGGCAGCGGTATTGGCCGTACCTTCAGCGCCATTTCTCCCACACTGCGTATTGATAATATTTTTGTAGATAATAAATTTGAAGTGAAACAGTTTGCAAGAATAAATAAAAAACTAAGCGACCACTTCCCAATTATTGCTGACGTCACAATAATAAAATAATTTACTTTTGATTTACAAATGAAAAAAACTACTCCATATCATTTTTTCTGTTGCCCTTGCGGCATTGCTTAATATCTTTGTAAAAAATATATTCCCGGTTTTATTGATGCGTTGTACTAAAAGTGGTTGCTGTACCTACAGTTTATTACAGGTAGAAAGTGTTGAACAAAAAAATACTGTTGAAGAGTGCGATGCCAATGAAGCTCAGTAGAATTACTTAAGCCCGGTTCAAAAAAATAAAAAAATGTCTTTAAAAATTTATAACACCATTTCAAGAGAAAAAGAAGTATTTAAACCTATTACGCCGCAGCATGTGGGCATGTATGTGTGCGGCCCAACCGTTTACAGCGATGTGCATTTGGGTAACTGCCGCACATTTATTTCTTTTGATATTATTTACCGGTACTTAACTTATTTAGGTTACAAAGTGCGCTATGTACGCAACATTACCGATGCAGGGCATTTGGAAGGCGACCGTGATGAAGGCGATGATAAGTTTAGTAAAATTGCAAGGCTGCAACAGGTAGAGCCAATGGAAATTGTACAAAAATATACATTGGGCTTTCATCATGTAATGCAGTTGTTTAATAATTTGCCACCATCTATTGAGCCAACCGCTACAGGCCATATTGCCGAGCAAATAGAAATGACCAAACAAATCATTGCTAACGGCTATGCGTATGAAGTAAACGGCACTATTTATTTTGATGTAGAAAAATACAGCAAAGAACAGCCTTATGGAATTTTAACCAACAGAAAATTAGAAGATCTTTTAGAAGGTACAAGAGAACTGGGCGGACAGGATGAAAAACGTGGCCGTCTTGATTTTGCATTATGGATAAAAGCTAAGCCCGAACATTTAATGCAGTGGCCAAGCCCGTGGGGGATGGGTTTTCCGGGATGGCATATTGAATGCTCGGCCATGAGTGAAAAATATTTGGGTAAACAATTTGATATACATGGCGGTGGAATGGACCTTGCAGCAACACACCACACCAACGAAATTGCACAAAGCCAGGCCTGCAACCATACCAGCCCGGCCAATTACTGGATGCATACCAACATGCTAACGGTTAATGGTACCCGTATGAGTAAATCTTTAGGTAATGGATTTTTACCCGAAGAATTATTTACCGGCAATCATCCGTTGCTGGAAAAAGCCTATTCACCAATGACCATCACGTTTCTTTATGTTGCAAACACATTACCGCAGCACATTAGATTTTAGTAACGAAGCTTTGCAGGCAAGCGAAAAAGGATTTAAAAGATTATGGGAAGCTTACGAAGTGCTGAAGAAATTTACAATTGCACACAGCGATGCTGCAGCAAAAGATGTGGAATTAAATACAAAATGTTTACAGTTGGTTGAAGCATTTGATGAAAACATGAATGATGATTTTAACACCGCTAAAGTATTGGCTAACATGTTTGAACTGGTGCCGGTAATTAATTCTATTAAAGATGGATTGATAAAAGCTGATGCATTGGCTTCATCTACCTTAGTTTTAATGCAGCAAAAATTTAAGGCTTATATAGAAGATGTATTTGGTTTAACCGACGAATTTAATTTGAGCGATGGCAAACTTGAGCGGTGTAATGGAATTATTAATTGATATTAGAAAAGAAGCAAAAGCAAAAAAAGATTTTGCCACCAGCGATAAAATAAGAAACCAGTTAACTGCAATTGGTATTAATTTAAAAGATGAGAAAGGAGGGGATATGAGCTGGAGTGTATAATATTTTTTAACTCATTGTAAAACTGCTTCAATTTTTTGAGGCAGCTTTTTTTTGCCTTATCTTTAAAATATAACGGTTCACTCCCTAAAAAATACAGTTTACGGTAATTGTTAAATCCATAGTGGTTGTTTTTTGTCATTTAATTATAAAAACAATCAATTATGAAAAAGAACATCCCCGTTAAAAGCGTATTATTTGCCGCCTTATTAGGTACAGCATTCAGTTTTTCATCATGTAAAGATGATGATGTACCAACTCCCCCAAAAACTAACACCATTACCGATGTGGTGGTAGCAGGTGCCAGCTTTAGTGTATTAGAAGAAGCTGTGGTAAAAGCCAACTTAGCGACTACCTTAAGCGGTACCGGGCCTTTTACAGTATTTGCGCCGGATAATGCAGCGTTTGCAAGTGCAGGTATTACATCCGCTACCGTTGCATCATTATCTGCAACACAATTAAGCGATTTGTTATTGTACCACACCATTGGCTCAAAAATTTTAGCCGCTAATGTACCGGCTGGCCCTAATGCAAAAGTGGTTACCGCCGGCGGCGATTCTGTTTTTGTAACTAAAAATGCAGCTGGTGTTTTTGTAAATGGTATAAAAGTAGCCACTGCAGATGTTGCTGCTGATAATGGTGTGATACATGTATTATCCAAAGCATTAAATAAACCATCGGGCAATATTGTAGCAACAGCACAAGCCGCAGGTTCGGGTTTAGATTCGTTGGTAAAAGCAATAGTAAGGGCTAATAATGCATCTGGAGGCGACCCCACTTTAATCAACACTTTAAGCACAGCAACTATTACTGTATTTGCACCAACCAATGCAGCATTTACGCAATTGCTAACTGCTTTAGGAACTAACAATATTGATAATATTCCTGTGGCCACTTTGCTGGCTGTATTGAGGTATCATGTAGTTGGAGGCAGGGCTTTTTCATCCGATTTGGCAAATGGTCCATTAGCTATGCTTGCTGGAGGCAACACCACCATCAGCTTAACAGCAGGTGCCACTATAAGAGGAAATGGAAATGGCGGTACAGCATCAAATATCGTAGCTACCAATATCATGGCACGCAATGGTGTAGTACATGTAATTGACAGAGTACTATTACCATAATCATAAAAGAATAACCCAACTGCATCAACGGTGAACAATTTTTAATTTTCACCGTTGATGTTCTTATTAGCTAAAACCCAGCGCTATGTTTGCTAATAAAAACCGGTATCTTTTCATTTTATTTTAACTATTTATACTTATCTTAACACTGTATTGTGTGAAGTGTATAAATACTTTAATATAGACATAGAATGGTATGTGGCTTTTGGAACAATTAGCCATTATAACCTTACTAATTTGGGAAAGCAGCAGGCTGATTGAACCACCGTTTAAAAAATTATTTAACCTGGCAAAAGAATAAATTAAAAACACTTTTACTTTTTTTTATAACTGGCAGTTTATTTACAACGGTAATTACAATTGGGGTAGTATTTTTTGTAAGTATGGTAATACATAATTACAATTTTAAACAAACTATAATACCTCTAAAATTAAACTTAATTTATGCCTGGCTTGCCAACCTGTTGTTTCATTTATTAAATGCCATTAAATTTTATTTTACCGAGTACAAAACCAAATGGATGGAAGCCGAGGAATTAAAAAGAATATCTGCACAGGCAGAATTACAATTGGTAAAAAGCCAGATTAACCCTCACTTTTTATTTAATAATTTGAATGTACTGTCGGCGTTAATTATGAAAAATAATGAAGAAGCCAATAAATTTATTGAGGAGTTTTCTAAAGTTTACCGCTATATTTTAAACAATCACGATAAAGAACTTGTAGATATAAAAACAGAACTGGAATTTATAAAACCCTATATTTTTTTATTGCATAAAAGATTTGCCGAAGGGCTGGATATAACGATTAAAGTACCCGAAGCCTACGAAAAATTTTATGTAATACCTGCTTCTTTACAAATGCTTATTGAAAATGCAATAAAGCATAATGTAGTAAGTAAAACAAAACCATTGCATATTGATGTGCATGTTAATGGCAACAACACCATTGTTGTATCCAACAATTTACAGTTGCGGCAATCTGTAGATAATTCTACCAAAATAGGATTAGCCAATATTATTAAACGCTACCAGTTGGTAAGCGGTAAAAATGTAGTAGTACAAAATAATACAATTGATTTTACAGTGGCGCTGCCACTGCTTACTTTAAATTAAAATGTGCCATGACAATTTTAATTGTAGAAGACGAACAGTTAGCCCAGGAAAGATTACAACTCTTGATAAAAGATTATGATGCCTCCATACATATTGTGTGCTGCTTAGAAAGTGTGGAAGAAACTGTACAATGGCTAAACACTAAACCGCACCCCGATTTAATATTACTGGACATTCATTTATCCGACGGGCAAAGTTTTGAAATTTTTAAACGAACCACCACACAAAAACCCATTATTTTTACCACAGCATACGAAAACTATGCTATTGATGCTTTTAAATTATTTAGTGTAGATTATATTTTAAAACCCATTACTGCCGAGGGATTGGCGGCTGCACTGAACAAATACAAAAATTTATCAGCCGCTTTTGCACCTAAAGATTATCAGTTGCTGATGGAGCAGGTAAAAGATAATTTTTCTACAAATTACAAAAGCCGTTTTTTAGCTAAAGTGGGCCAGCGTTTATTTTTTATTGCAGCAAATGAAGTGGCTTACTTTGTGGCGGATAATAAAATTGTTTTTTTAATTGATAAAGATGGTAATAGGTTTGTAATAAATACTACCTTAGAAAAACTTGAAATGGAATTAAACCCTAAAGACTTTTTCAGGCTCAACAGAAAAATAATTATTAATGCAGCAGCCATCGATCAGGTAAAACCTTACCAGAGTAACCGCCTTAAACTGCATTTAAAAGGTATTACCACAACTGAAGAAATAATTATCAGTCGGGAAAGGGTGGCTGATTTTAAACAATGGGCAGATGCATAAATTTTTTTAAGCAATACATTTTTTTTGCAGATATTCAGGGTTAAATTATCGCTATGTCCCATATTGCCCATTTAACCAAAGACAAAAAACTCAAAAAAATAATTGAGCAGCAACAGCCTTATATTTTAGCCAAAAGAAAAAACATACACCTGCATTTATGCAACTCTATAATGAGCCAGCAGTTAAGCACTAAGGTTGCCGATGTTTTTCAAAAAAGATTTTTGAATTTGTATAAAGGTAAAACACCTACTGCACAACAAATTGCCGAAACACCTTTTGAAACTTTACGCAGCATTGGCCTTAGTAATGCTAAAGCAAACTATGTACTTAATGTTTGTAAATTTTTTATTGATGAAAAAATTACAGATGCCCGTTTGCATAAAATGACCAATGAAGAATTGATAAAATACCTTACTCAAATAAAAGGTGTGGGACAATGGACGGTGGAAATGATTTTAATGTTTACCCTTGGCCGAGAAGATATTTTTGCAGTAGATGATTTAGGTATACAGCAGGCCATTTGTAAACTGTATAATATTGATGGAGCAGATAAAAAAGCGATGAAAGAAAAAATGTTATCTATTAGTAAAAAATGGAGTCCTTATAAAACTTATGCCTGCCGGTATTTGTGGGGATGGAAAGACAATACAGCCCCTAAGGATCCTCTGCCCCTAAAGGGGAACTTGAGCGTAAAATAATTTAATTTCCTTTTAGCATTTTGAACGGCAACAATTTTAAGGTCAATACAATTTAATAAAATCGTAACTAACTAGGTTCCCCTTTAGGGGACAGGGGTTTTACAATCTCCTCCAAATACATCTTATCAATTTCATCAAACTGATTTAACAACTCACTATCCACATCCAGCACACCAAATACTTCACCATCTTTAAACAAGGGAATTACAATTTCTGATTTTGATAAACTGCTGCAGGCGATATGCCCTGGAAATTTTTCTACATCGGGTACAATTAATGTTGATGCATTTTGCCATGCAGCGCCGCAAACACCACGGCCCTTTTTAATTCGTGTACACGCCACCGGTCCCTGAAAGGGGCCTAACACCAACTCTTTGTCATCCATATCAGAGCCTAAAGGTTTTACTAAATAAAATCCCACCCACAACCAGTTAAATTGTTCTTTTAATGCAGCAGCAACATTGGCGAGGTTGGCAATTAAATCAGACTCACCATCAATTAAAGCTTTTATTTGAGGAACAAGCGATTGGTAAATTTCTGCTTTGCTGCCTGCAATTATTTTTAAATCTTCTGCCACTAAATAATTATTTTCTTATTAAAATTTGTTCTTCCATTTTTAATTCCCTGTCAAAAATAAAAGTACCAAAAGGAATGACGGATGCTAAAAAAGCTTTGCCCAGCCATAAAATTTCTTTTTTAAAAGAAGTAAATATTTCAAAAGCAAAATAAATAAAGGTTACAAATAAAGCGCCGTGTATCCAGCCAATAACTTTTACTGCCATTGGCATATCCAGCATATATTTAAGCGGCATGGCAATACCTAACAAAACTAAAAACGAAATACCTTCGGCAATAGCCACCATTCTAAAGCGATGCAGTTGTTTTTGTAAATCTTCTTTTGACATTTTTTTATTTTAGGAAAAATTAATAATCAATTACCTGTTCTACAATCGCTTCGGGTATTGCCCTCCATTCGTATTGCTGGTTTCTCAGTTGGGGCTCAAAGCCTGCTTCTTTTATTGATTGCTGAATAGTAGTGCTGGTAAAACGATGTGGTGCACCTGCAGCACTTACTACATTTTCTTCAATCATAATGCTGCCAAAATCGTTAGCACCTGCGTTTAAACAAATTTGTGCTACCTGTTTACCCACCGTTAACCAGCTGGCCTGAATATTTTTTACATTAGGTAACATAATGCGGCTCATAGCAATCATGCGGATGTATTCTTCGGCAGTAGTTAAATTGTGTACGCCACGTATTCTTGTTAATAAGGTATCCACATCCTGAAACGTCCATGGTATAAATGCTAAAAACCCTTTTGCATTTTCGGGCTTGCGGCTTTGTACTTCTCTTATTTTTATTAAATGTTCAAACCGTTCCTGTAAAGTTTCTACATGGCCAAACATCATGGTGGCACTTGTAGTAATATTTAATTTATGTGCTTCATGCATAATATCCAGCCATTCCTGTGCGCCGCATTTTCCTTTGCTTATTAAACGCCTAACCCTGTCGGTTAAAATTTCGGCACCGGCACCGGGTAAACTATCCATACCAGCTTCTTTTAATGCCATCAATACTTCACGGTGTGTACTTTTTTCCAGCTTGGTAATATGCGCCACTTCCGGCGGGCCAAGCGTATGTAATTTTATGTTTGGATA
The DNA here is from genome assembly GCA_963741535.1 of uncultured Chitinophagaceae bacterium. Lineage (GTDB taxonomy): Bacteria > Bacteroidota > Bacteroidia > Chitinophagales > Chitinophagaceae > Ferruginibacter. Next base: position 149,945 of record CAVUIP010000009.1, on the reverse strand, counting down.
AAGGCTCTTTAATTCTTTAAAAAGGTTTACGTAAAAACTTAAGCCCAGTTCGGGGTGATGACCACCTTGTAACAACAACTGATCGCCACCAAATTTTATCGTTTCTTCAATTTTTGTTTTATAGGTTTCAATATCCGTTATATAAGCATCGGCATGGCCGGGTATGCGGTAAAAATTACAAAACTTGCAATTGGCAATACAAACATTGGTGGTATTTACATTGCGGTCAATTTGCCAGGTAACTTTTCCGTGTGGCACCTGTTTTTTACGTAACTCATCAGCCACATACATCAACTCGGTAAGAGGAGCGTTTTCAAATAAAAAAATACCTTCTTCTGCAGTAAGAAAACCAAAACCAAGTGCCTTCTGGTATAAATCATTCAAGTTCATAAAAAACCTTTTATGTAATAAACAACAAAAGTACATCCATTAGGTTGTAAATTACATACTGCTTAATGAGAAAAAGTATTTTAACGATATTGCTTATTGCCCATGGCCTTTTACCGGCTTTTATTTGCCGGGCTCAGGAAATATTATCTCCCCCGCCTGCAAAATTGCTTACAAGGTTTCCGTTTAAACAGTACAGTGGTGGTGTTATGGTATTACAGGCAAGGGTGGGTAATGTGCCCGACACATTAAATTTTGTTTTAGACACAGGAAGCGGCGGCATTTCGTTAGACTCATCCACCTGCGCCGAATTTAATATACTAAGTAAAGCAAGCGATACCACCATTACCGGTATTGGCGGCGTACGTAAAGTGCCTTTTGTTTTTGATGAAACATTGCATTTAACAGGGTTAGATGTGCCTCACCTTAATTTTCATGTTAATAATTACGAAGTGCTTACCAGTGTTTATGGCGAAAAAGTAGATGGTATTATTGGCTACAGCTTTTTTAGTAAATATATAGTTTCTATAAATTTCGACAGCAGTATTATAAAAGTGTACAGCCCCGGAAAAATTAATTATCCAAAAGGCGGAACAACACTGCACCCTGTTTTTACAGCACTGCCCATACAATGGATGAATATTAAAGACCGTAAAAAAATGGGCTATAATTTTTATTTTGATACCGGTGCAGGGTTGTGTTTATTATTGAGCGAAAAATTTGCAGAAGACAGCAGTGTGTTGCTTGCCAAACGTAAACCCGTATTAACACAGGCGCAGGGCATGGGGGGCAAGCTGCAAATGAGGCTTACAGTGGTAAAAGAAGTCAAGCTGGGGCCTTACAGGTTTCAACAGGTGCCTACTTATTTATATGATGATGCATATAATGTAACCTCTTTTCCTTTTACCGGCGGCCTTATTGGAAATGATTTATTACGAAGATTTAATATGATAATTAATTATCCTAAAAGAGAAATTCACCTTGTACCAAACAGTCATTTTAAAGAAGCTTTTGATTATGCTTATACTGGCCTTGGTATTTATTACGAAGATGGAAAAATTGTAGTAGGTGATGTTATTGAAGGTTCGCCAGGTGCAAAAGCAAGATTTTTACCCGGCGATGAAGTGTTTTCTGTAGGTAACAATTTTTCTCACAACATTAATATCTATAAAAATATTTTACAAACCGCTAACGAAGAAATTAGAGTAATAGTAAAAAGAAAAGAAGAATTAATTATCCTCAACTTATATCCATTAAGCATCAGGTAGTTTAAAGCATTTTTTTATTTTTAAAGAATTAAAACTTTAAACGAACCCAGCTCCGTAATTTTTTTAACCCGTAACCATTTACCTTTACGGCATGATTCAGTTTGAAAAATTTGTTTTGCCCAACGGTTTAAAAGTATTGGTGCATGAAGATAAAAGCACCCCTATGGCTGTAGTAAATGTTTTGTATGATGTGGGTGCAAGAGACGAAGAGCCACACAAAACCGGCTTTGCACATTTGTTTGAGCATTTAATGTTTGGCGGCAGCGTAAATATTCCTGTTTATGATGAACCTCTGCAGGTTGCAGGCGGCGAAAATAACGCTTACACCACCAACGACCTTACCAATTATTATTGCCAGCTGCCGGCCGAAAATATTGAAACAGCATTTTGGTTAGAGAGCGACCGCATGTTATCATTAGCATTTGGTAAAAAAAGTTTAGATACACAACGTAAAGTAGTAAGCGAAGAGTTTAAAGAACATTATATCAATAAACCTTATGGCGATGTGTGGCATAAAATGCGGGAGCTGGCTTATACCACACACCCTTACCGCTGGATGACGATTGGAAAAGAATTGAGCCATATTGAAAATGCAACACTGCAGGACGTAAAAGGATTTTTTTACAAACACTATACACCTAACAATGCTATTTTAACTGTTGCCGGAAATGTTACGGTAGAAAAAGTAAAAGAACTTTCCGAAAAATGGTTTGCACCCATTGCCTCCGGCGAAAAGTATGAAAGAGATCTTCCCGCAGAACCTAAACAAACTGCACCAAGATCGTTAGAAGTAAAAGCTAATGTGCCGCTGGATGCTTTGTATAAATGCTGGCATATTTATTCCCGTACAGATATGCGGTATTATACTGCCGATTTAATCACCGATATTTTAGGTGGTGGCGGTTCATCAAGATTATACCAGGCGCTGGTAAAAGAAAAAAAATTATTCAGCAATATGGATTGTTACCACATGGGCAGTACCGATACCGGCCTGTTAACTATAGAAGGAAAATTAGTGAAAGGGGTAACCATGAAAAACGCAGAAGCTGCATTGAATGAAGAAATAAAAAACTTGCAGGCGCATGGTATTACTGCAAGAGAACTGGAAAAAGTAAAAAATAAAACTGAAAGCATGATGGCTTTTGAAGATATGAGTGTAATGAACCGTGCCGCAAGTATTGCCATGTATGAATTGCTGGGAGATGCAGATTTAATTAATAAAGAATTAGAAAGATACCAGGCTGTAACCGTAGAAGAAATATTGCAGGAATGTAAAATTATTTTTGATGAAAATAATTGCAATACGCTCCACTACCTCGCCAATTAAAAAAATTAAAACTAAAAATGGTAGATAGAAAAATAGCCCCGCCAATAAAAGATGCAATAGAATTTGATTTGCATTTAAAACCTTACACTTTTTTTACTTTAGATAATGGCGTGCCCGTTTACAGCATTGATGCCGGTACGCAGGAGGTAATACAAATGGAATTGGTTTTTTATGCAGGCAACAGTTATGAAAAACAAAAAGCTGTTGCAGGCGCCACCAATTTTTTAATAAAAAATGGTACCAGCACAAAAACAGCTTTTGAAATAAACGAAGCGTTTGATTATTACGGCGCTTATTGCAGCAGGGCCTGCTATAACGAAACTGCGGTAGTAAACTTATCTTCTCTTAACAAGCATTTAGATAAATTATTGCCGGTAGTAAAAGAAATGATTACTGAAGCAGTTTTTTTAGAAGAAGAATTAAGTACCTATAAGCAAAATACCAAACAACGCCTGAGTGTAAGTTTAAAGAAATGCGATTTTGTGGCCAGCCGTTTAATAGATGCGTATGTGTATGGAGAAGATCATCCATATGGAACGTACACACTTGCTGAAGATATTGATGCTTTGAATACCGCAGCGTTAAAAGAATTTTACAAACAATACTATGTAAACGGCCAGTGCATCATTTTTGTAAGTGGTAAATTGCCAACCAATTTAAAAGAACAACTGAATAATAATTTTGGAAGATTGAGTTTAAAAACTTTCAACCATCAACTTTCAACCATCAACCCTGCTCCTGCCTTACAAAAAAAATATCGTATAACAAATGATGCAGAAGGTGTACAGGGCGCTATAAGAATTGCAAGAGATTTTCCTAACCGCCACCATCCCGATTTTATGAAGGTAATGGTGCTGAATACTTTATTCGGTGGCTACTTTGGCAGCAGGCTTATGAGTAATATACGGGAAGATAAAGGCTACACTTACGGCATACACAGTTATGTGCAAAATCATTTACAACAAACCGCATGGATGATAAGTACAGAAGCCGGAAAAGATGTGGCTGAAGCTACCGTAGATGAAGTGTATAAAGAAATGAAATTATTACGGGAAGAACTGGTGGACGAAGAAGAACTGTTATTGGTAAGAAATTATTTAATTGGCACCATACTCGGCGACCTCGACGGCCCTTTTCAAATAATGGGCCGCTGGAAAAATTTAATATTAAATAACCTTGGCGAAAAATATTTTTACGATTCGGTACAAACAATAAAAACTATTTCGGCAGAAGAATTAAGAGAGCTGGCAAGAAAATATTTAAATCCCACAGATTTTTATGAACTAATTGTAATTTAGTATTTACAAACCTTATAGGTTTAAACAAATGTTGCAATGCAAAAATGGTTAATTAAAATATTGGTGTGTGCTGTAAATGTTTTTATACTGGCGTATATTTTACCGGGTATAGAAATTAAAGATATGCTTACCGCATTACTGGTGGCTGTAGTGTTGTCTTTATTAGATGCCATTGTAAAACCATTACTGGTATTGCTTACATTGCCCGCCACCATACTTACACTCGGTTTATTTTTATTTGTAATTAACGCCTGCATTATTTTAATAGATGCACATTTTGTTGGCGGATTTAAGGTAGAAAATTTTTGGTACGCACTATTGTTTAGTGTACTGTTATCTTTCTTTAATTCCTTTGTACACCGTAAAGCATTTCCGGAAAAAGAAAAAAAAGCGACGGGTTATTAGAGGAATTAAAAATATAAAAAGAGCCGAAAAAATCCAGCTCCCTTAATTCATCAGTCTTCCGGGCAATTTCTCTTCTCAGCGTTCCCTGCCCCTCAGCGTGCCAATACCTTTACTCAATCTTCATATTAAACCGCCTTGCCTGTTCTTTAATAATTTTTTCCACTTCAGTTTCCAGCGTTGGCGAATTTTTTATTGCAGCAGCGTTCTTTGCTTTTTCTGTTGCTATATAAGCATCCCGCTGTGTATTAAGTGTGGTTATTTCATTTTTAATTGCCGAACGTTCTTTGCTTTTTGCTGCTACATAAATTTTTTCAACTCTTCTTCATTTTTATTTTTTAAACTGTCCGGCAAGTTTTTTTTATCCAGCGTTTTAAAATTAAAATCACCATTAACATTTGCATCTACCAAATCCCAATGTGCATTTTGATAAACCTTACCATTACTTTTTGCTTTTATCCTTTTCATTCCTGCTTCTTTACTCATTGTTGTATTGGCAGCATCCATCGAACCTTGTTTGGCCTGGTAACTAACACCTGCAAATCCATAAGTGATATAAGTGCCATTCAATTTATTATTCATCACATAAATCATGCTGTCATAAGGCGTAGGTATTTCTTCTTCTTTTGCGTTTTGGTTAATGTTGGTATAACTGCCATTGCCACATTCGCCTGCTAAATTCCAATGCTCTGCTATGCCCTGCATTTTATCGCCGCAATAAATAGTATTTACAATTACACCTTTTTGTTTGGCCTTTATGCAAGATTGGGTGTAATGAATATTGCCTTGTAAAAAATCTTCGTTGCCGGCAATAAAAATTACTTTGTAGTTTTCTGGCGCTGCATCCCACTGCAGTTCTTTTAGAGAACTGTAAATTACCTGGCCGCAATATTCATCACCGCCATTTGTTTTTAAACTAAATAAATTTTGGGATAACGAATCCAGGTCGCTTATAAAACCATTTATCTTTTTTACATAACCCAGTTTTATATCATTGCTGCTTCTGCCATATTCATACAATGCAATTTCAATTTGCGGGGCAACATCACCTGTGCATTTTGCTTTGCCCATTGTGCTCACCATATTCCAAAGTTGCGCTTTGGCCTGCTCAATTAAGCCATCCATACTGCCGCTTACATCCAGCAAAATGGCTGCCTGTATTTTAGGCTGCACCCGTTTTTTATAATCAGGCTTTTTATTTAAAGCCAGTAAACTTAGTACACTTGCAATGGAAAATAAACCGAGGGAAATTTTAGCAGATAATTTCATAACCAATAGTTTTGGGTAAGATGCGGCAACAAATAGATTTGCACAAACAATTTTTGTTAAAAAAAAGAGAATAGCCACAGAGGCACAGAAACACGGAAAAATACAAATACAATCCTTTTTATCTCTGTGCTTCTGTGTTTCTGTGCCTCTGTGGCAATAATTTTTGCCGAAGGCAAAACCTGAATTTAAACCCTAATTCGTGGCTAACCTTTTTGCCGCAGGCAAAACTTCTTTGTTTACTTTTGTGCTACTCAAACAACGATATGCAGTTCGACAAAAAAAATATTTCTACTACAGAATTAATTCATTTTTACAAAGCCATTCTGTTACCAAGAATGATAGAAGAAAAAATGTTGCTGTTATTACGGCAGGGAAAAATTAGTAAATGGTTCAGCGGCATTGGGCAGGAAGCCATTTCCGTTGGCGCAACATTAGCATTACAACAAGATGAATGGATAATGCCTTTACACCGCAACCTGGGTGTGTTTACCACAAGAAAAATGCCGTTAAGCAAATTGTATATGCAGTGGCAGGGTAACAAAGATGGCTACAGCAAAGGCCGGGAAAGAAGTTTTCATTTCGGAAGTAAGGAGCATTTTATCTGCGGTATGATTTCTCATTTAGGTCCGCAACTTGCTATTGCTGATGGTGTAGCACTGGCAAATAAATTAAATGCTTCGGCAGGCGCAGCATTAAAAGTTTCTGTTGCTTTCAGTGGCGATGGTGGTACCAGCGAAGGCGATTTTCACGAAGCATTAAATACAGCAGCGGTTTGGGATTTACCTGTAATTTTTATTATAGAAAATAATGGTTACGGATTAAGTACACCGGTAAACGAACAGTACCGCTGTTTTAGTTTGGTAGATAAAGCCAAAGGCTATGGTATGGAAGGCATACGCATTGATGGCAATAATTTATTAGAAGTATATGATACTATAAAAGGGGTTAGAGAGTATTGCATACAAAATCAAAAACCGTATTTAATAGAATGCACTACGTTTAGAATGCGGGGGCACGAAGAAGCCAGCGGCGTAAAATATGTACCACCTGAATTATTTGACCTGTGGGCAAAAAAAGATCCGGTAAAAAATTACGAAGCATATCTTCTTGAAAAAAATATTTTAAGCGAAGCTGAAATAGAAAATATAAAAACTGAAATAAAAGAACATATTGAAAGCGAATTAAAAATTGCCAGCGCAGCAAAACCAATGGTGGTAAATATGCAGGAGGAATTGAATGATGTGTATGCGCCGTCAGTGGTGAGTAGTGGGGCGTCAGTAAAACAATATACTTACGGTGATCCATCTCACGACTCACGACTCACGACTCACGATAAACGTTTTGTAGATGGTATTAAAGAAGGCCTTCATCAAAGCATGCAAAAACACCCCAATTTAATTTTAATGGGGCAAGATATTGCAGAGTACGGCGGAGCATTTAAAATAACCGAAGGTTTTGTAAATGAATTTGGTAAAGCAAGAGTGCGTAACACACCACTTTGCGAAAGTGCAATAGTTGGCGCAGCATTAGGTTTAAGTTTAGAAGGCTATAAAAGCATGATGGAAATGCAGTTTGCCGATTTTGCAACAGTGGGCTTTAACCAAATTATTAACAACCTTGCAAAAATTTATTACCGCTGGGGGCAAAATGCAGATGTGGTTATTCGTATGCCTACAGGCGGTGGCGTAGGCGCCGGGCCATTTCACAGCCAAAGCAACGAAGCATGGTTTGCACATACACCAGGTTTAAAAGTAGTTTATCCCAGTACACCAATGGATGCAAAAGGATTATTGATTGCTGCAATAAATGATCCCAACCCAGTTTTATATTTCGAACATAAAGCTTTGTACCGTAGTGTAAGCGGCCACGTACCCCAGGAATATTACGAAGTGGAAATTGGTAAAGCAAGAACAGTACAGCATGGCGATGACATTACTATAATTACTTACGGTGCCGGTGTGCACTGGGCATTAGATTATGCTGTAAAAAATAAAAATATCAGTATAGAAATTTTAGATTTAAGAACGTTGTTACCATTAGATTACGATGCCATAGAAGAAGCAGTTGCTGCCACAGGAAAAGTTTTGATACTGCACGAAGACACACTTACCGGTGGCATTGGTGGCGAAGTGGCCGCATGGATTGCAGAAAATTGTTTTAGTTATTTAGATGCACCGGTAATGCGTTGTGCAGGTTTAGATACACCGATACCTTTTAATTTAGATTTAGAGAAAAATTTTATGGCATACAGCAGATTGGCGGAATGTGTAAATAAATTAATAAATTATTGATGATTGTAAATAAATTTTTTATTGCCATTTTTACTTCATCACATATTTTTTTATAGCGAAAGTTAAAAGAAAAATGCCCCTGCGAAATATTTTTAAAGCACTTGCAATTTCAAAAATCAAAATATATCTTTACCCGTCCTTCCTTTCCTGTTCTCATTTAACACCTTAAACTAATGAACACAACCAGCACAACTGTTCATGCAGCACCTGTACCCCAACGGGAACGTATAACCATTCTCGATTCGTTAAGGGGTATTGCCATCCTGGGTATTTTATTAATGAACATTCCCGGCTTTGCATTACCCGACCCTGTTATTGATGACCCATTTGTATTGGACGAAAACGGGAAAAATTTTATAACCTGGTATTTTATTGATTGGTTTATGGAAGGCAGCCAGCGTGCCTTATTCTCCATGCTGTTTGGCGCAGGTATTATTTTATTTATAAGCCGGCAGGAAAAAAAGACCGATGGATTATGGCCGGCCGATTATTTTTTTCGCCGCCAGTTATGGTTATTGGTATTTGGATTGTTTAATGCATTTATACTTTTATGGTTTTGGGATATTTTATTTCATTATGCCTGCATTGGTATGATTGCTTTTGCTTTCCGTCGTTTATCTGCCAAAACATTAATTATTGTTGCGGTTATTTGTTTGTTGCTGCAAACTGCAAGAGACAATGTAGATGCTTACCGTGATAGAAAAATGATTTATAAAGGAGAAGCCATTGCAAAGCTGGATACCACTGTAACCAAACTTACCGACGAGCAAAAAGAAGATTTGGGAGCCATGACAGGATTAAAAGAAAAAACAAGTAAGGAAAGCAAAGTGAAAAAAATGGAAAAAAACCTTGAAACCGTAAGGGGCAGCTACAGTGGTTTTTACCAATATCAAAGCGGCAGAAGTATGGAAGGGGAATTGTATTACACCTACTTTGGTTTGTGGGATATTTTGATATTTATGTTTTTAGGAATGGCATTTTTTAAAAATGGTATTTTAAAAGGTCGGGCATCTGCTAAAATTTATTTGGCATTGTGTATTGGTGGCCTGGGGCTGGGTTTAACGCTATCTTATTTCCGGCTGCAACCATTAATTGATTATAAGTTTAATGGCTACAACATAAAAAGAAATGTTTTATTTGAGTGTTACGAAATATCAAGAACGTTAAGGGCCGTTGGCATTTTTGGATTGATAATGCTGTTGTATAAATCGGGTTGGTTTAAATGGTTTTTTGCATTAATGCGGCCCGTTGGCCAAATGGCATTTACCAATTACATCATGCAATCTTTTTTAGTGGGCTTATTTTTTTACGGTATCGGCTTTGGCATGTATGGCAAATTAGATCGGTTCGAAATTTATTATGTAGTAGCCGCAACATGGGCACTGCAAATAATATGGAGCCATATCTGGCTGCGGTATTTTAGGTTTGGGCCGCTGGAGTGGTGCTGGCGCAGTTTAACGTATTGGAAATTGCAGCCGTTTAAAAGAAGCAGTGCTGCAACAATACCTGTTGAATAATTTTTTTGAGAAAAATTAATATTAAAAAACCGGCAAAATGAAGTGCCGGTTTTTAGTAAATAAAATTGATATAATTATTTTGCAGGTGCAGCCGCAGGCATATCAGTATTCCAAATATCACGATGCATTTTTAATTTGCCATTTTCTTCTTTCCAAATTACAATAAATTTTCCCTTATCAAAAGAAACACCTTTATCACCCAGCACTTCATACGTACCGGTTTCCACCACAGCTTCTTTACTGCCCATTACTTCATCGGTAGTTAACTTAAGGTTGCGGATACCCATTTTATAACCACCTGTAAAAAATGCATTGATGGCTTGCGGCCCACACATTTTTGGTGTATTGCTGGGGCTAATACAGGCATCGCTGGTGTAATGGCTTACAAATAATGCAGAGTCGCCGGTTGCAAAGCAGGCGCCATAAGTTGCATTGCTTGCTGCTATGGCAGCCTTTGCAGAATCTAAACTGAAAGTTGAAGATACTGTTACTGCAGTTTCTGTTTTTGCTGCTTCGTTATTACAGGCAAAAAGAACAGTACTAAACACTAATGCCGGTAAAATGATTTTTTTCATATTTGTTGTTTTTAGTTGCAGTAAATGTAAAAATTTTATTAGAAGTATGCAATGTGGTTATTGGGTATTTTAATAGCAAGTATTTAAAAGTACAAAACTTAGTATTACATTTAATAAATATTCTGTCCATATAAAACCACATCTTATGCCAGGCGATACTCCCAATATTAATAACAAAGCCATTGCGCAAAACACTTACGACGCTATTGTAATTGGCACCGGTATGAGTGGCGGCTGGGCAATGAAAGAATTAACAGAACAGGGATTAAAAGTTTTGGCGCTTGAACGTGGTGCAGATAAACAACACATAAAAGATTACGATACCGCCACCGCTAACCATTGGGATGTAGCACACAGAGGCACACTCACCAATGCATTTATCCAACAAAATCCAATTCTTGTACGCTCGGGTGTGGTAGATGAGTTTACCACAAAAATGTTTATAGGCGATAATGTACATCCTTATGTGCAGGACAAACCTTTTGACTGGATAAGAGGTTACCAGCTTGGTGGCCGCAGTTTAATGTGGGGCCGGTGGACACAACGCTGGGGCGAAGCCGATTTTGAAGCCAATGCAAAAGAAGGCGTGGGTATTGATTGGCCCATACGCTATAAAGATATTGCACCATGGTACAGCTATGTAGAAAAATTTGCAGGCATTGCCGGTAATAAAGATGGGCTTGCACAGGTACCCGACGGCGAATTTCTCCCGCCCTTTGAAATGAATAATTTTGAAAAACTGGTAAAACAAAAAATAGAAGAAAATTATCCCGGAAGAAATCTAATTATCAGCCGCACCGCAAATCTTACCAAACCAAATGAGGTACAAACTTCTCTTGGCCGGGGCCAATGCCAGGCAAGAGATCTATGCAGCCGTGGCTGCCCTTATGGCGCCTACTTCAGTACACAATCTGCCACGTTACCTGCTGCACAAAAAACCGGCGACGCTTACTTTAAAAACAAATGCGGTAGTGCATTCCATTATTTACGATGAAGCAAAACAAAAAGCCACCGGCGTAAGAGTCATTGATGCCATTACAAAAAAGACGACGGAATATTTTGCAAAAATTATTTTTTTAAATGCAGGCTCTATCAATTCAAATCTTACTTTATTAAACTCTACATCAAATCGTTTTCCCAATGGCCTGGGTAACGATAGCGGCACACTTGGCCATTATGTAATGACGCATAATTACCGTGTGCGTTCCAGCGGAATTTTTGAGGGCATGCAGGACAGTTATTACAGCGGCAGAAGACCCAATGGTGTGTACATGCCCCGGTTCAGGAATTTTGGTAACGATAAACAAACCAATTTTAAAAGAGGTTATGCACTGGCCTGCTCCAGCAACAGGCAGGGCTGGCAAAGAGGCGCTAACGAAATTGGTATTGCACTAAAAGAAAAATTATCGGAACCCGGCCCCTGGTTTTTCTTTGGTACGGCCATGGGAGAAATGCTGCCTTACGAAGATAATTTGGTGTGGCTCGATAAAAATAAAAAAGATGAATGGGATATTCCTTTGCTGCATGCAAACATCAGCTGGCACCAAAATGAAGATGCCATGGCAAAAGATGCAGCAGAACAAATGCAGGAAATGTTTGACAAAGCAGGATTAAAAAATATTGAAACATCCGACAATCACCAGGCACCCGGCAAAGACATACACGAAATGGGCGGCTGCAGAATGGGCAACGATCCCAAAACTTCTATGCTTAATAAATGGAACCAGTTGCATGCCGTGCCCAATGTTTTTGTAACAGACGGTGCATGCATGACGTCATCGGCCTGCCAAAATCCTTCGCTTACTTACATGGCCATTACAGCAAGGGCTTGCAACTATGCAGTGAGTGAAATGAAGAAAGGAAATTTGTAGATTTTTTTGATACCAGCTTCAGTTTTTCATGGCATCATCGTTGCGTCGCAATCCCTGTCTGCCGGCGCAGCCAGGCAGGCTTTCATCGGCATACCATTGTGGATCTTTTATTGAAGCAATAGAAGTTATTCTACCATACATTTATCTTACTCCCTCTACCCATAAATTCCAGTTTCATTTTAATACTTATTAAATATAAAAGTTTAAATTCGCTATTTACTACACAATGCGTAGTCAATTGCAAACAGTCATTTATGCCGAAACCTGCCATACAGTATAATTACCTGGAAGACTTTATTAATAAAATGAGGTCGCTGGGCAGGTATTCGTTTTCGCTTGCCGAAATAAGGCAACAGTTTAATGCATCAGATAAAGCCATCAATCAAAATCTTTACAGGCTAAAAAAGAGGAAACAGGTGGCACAAATCCGTAAAGGTTTTTATGCCATCATTACACCAGAGTTTTCACACCAGGGTATGGTACCTGCCGCACTTTTTATTGATGATTTAATGCAGTCGCTGAAAAGGCGGTATTATGTAGGTTTGTTATCGGCCGCTGCATTGTATGGGGCAGCACACCAGCAGCCAATGGAGTTTTTTGTTATAACTGAAAAACCTGCACTAAGGAACATTAATACTAAAAAACTGAAAATTAATTTTTATGTAAAAAAAGACTGGGCAGATGAAGATATTGTGAGCAAAAAAACTGATGCAGGAAATATCAGGGTAAGTACACCTGAACTTACTGCCCTGGACTTATTGTATTATAACAGCAGTATTGGAATTAATCATACTGCTACCGTACTAAAAGAATTAATGGCAGAAATAAAAGCTGCTGAATTATCTAAAACTGCCAAACGTTACCCACAGGTAGCGGCCATACAAAAACTCGGATATTTGATGGATAAAGAAATTGGTAATGAAAAATTGGCGGATGCATTAAGTAAAGTGCTGAATAATAAAACTACATTTCCAGTTGCACTTTCAAATCAAAAAAGTAAAACGGCAGCAGTAGATGAAAAATGGAAAGTGATTAAAAATGTGCAAATTGAAAGTGACTTATGATAGCCAGGAGATATATTGAGGAATGGAAAGCAGAAGCACCCTGGCCCGATAATGCACAGGTGGAACAGGACTTAATTATTGAAAGAGCATTAGTAGAAATATTTTCTGATGAAATGCTCAATACCCATCTTGCCTTCAGGGGTGGAACGGCTTTTCATAAATTGTATTTGAAACCGCAGACAAGATACTCGGAAGATATAGACCTGGTGCAGATAAAAGGGGAAACAATCGGGCCAATATTAGACAGACTGCGGCAACGGCTGGCCTTTTTAGAAAGCAAACCAAAGATTGAACAGAGCAAACATAACAATACAATTACTTATCGGTTTGCTTCTGAAATTGCACCGGTAATAAATATGCGGCTAAAGGTAGAAATAAATACCAGGGAACATTTTACGGTGCTGGGTATGAAGCAAATGGATTTTAAAGTAGAGAGCGGATGGTTTACCGGCAAATGCAAATTGAATACCTATGAACTGGAAGAATTGTTTGGGAGCAAACTAAGGGCATTGTACCAACGTCGTAAAAGCAGGGATTTATTTGACATTTACTGGGCTTATGCAAATCATGCACTGGATACTGATAAACTATTAACCTGTTACAAAAAATACATGAAGTTTGTGGTGGACAAGTTACCTACTCAAAAAGAATTCATCCTGAATATGGAAGAAAAAATGAAAGACAAAGAATTTACAAGCGATATTCAAATGATATTAAGGCCGGGTATTGATTATGATAATGGGAAGGCTTATGAATTTGTGAAGAAAGAAATACTGGAAAAGTTGTGATATTTTTGAACTTGTCCGCCAAATTTTTTTGTGCAGATAGCTACTTGGTTTTCATAGTCTGCCCAGCCTAAACGGGACAACATGGTGGTATTTATCCTGAATATAATTAAGGATCACTCCCTTCTACAGCATACCATTTTGGATATTTTATTGAAGCGAATTAAGCTAAATATTTTTTTATGAAACATATGAAGTCATTATTATTTTTTTTCTGCTTTGTACTTATCCAGCAAGCAACTTTTTCTCAGGAAAAATTAAAAGTAGTTATTGCCGGCCTCTCCCACGACCATGTAAACCGCATGCTGGATAAAAATAAAAACGGCGAAATTATTATTGTTGCCATTGCCGAACCTGATGAGCAATTACGCAACACAAAAAAAGCAGCCTATCAATTACCGGATGAGTTGTTTTATAAAAACATTACTGAAGCATTAAAAAAAAGTGCACCAGATCTTGTAATGGTTTTTAATGCACCAGTAGATCACCTGCCCATAATTGAAACCTGCATGCCGCTGCATATTCCGGTAATGGTAGAAAAACCATTATGCTTTTCCAATGCCGAAGCAGCAAAAATCAAAATACTTTCGCAAAAATTTGCAACAAAAGTTTTTACCAATTATCCTTCGCTTTGGTACAGCAGTTTTATGGAGTTACTGAATAAAAAAAACGAAGTGGGTATTATCACAAAAATGGAAATGCATGGCGGCCACCGTGGTCCTGCAGAGATTGGCTGCAGCAAGGATTTTTTAAACTGGCTTACCGATCCTGCAAAAAATGGCGGCGGAGCATTAACCGATTTTGGTTGCTATGGTGCCTGTATAATGACGGCATTAATGAATGGAAAAACACCCACATCAGTGTATGCCACTGCAAAAAATCTTAAACCTTTAGTTTATCCAAAAGTAGATGATGATGCAACAATTGTATTAGAATATCCCGCCGCAACCGGCATTATTGAAGCATCGTGGAACTGGCCGTACACCATTATGGATGCAGCAGTATATGGCAGCTATGCATACCTGCATGCCTCACAAATAAATGGAGCAGACAGCATTTACCTGCAATCAAAAAATGAAACCACCACAAAACAGGAAGCAATATCTGCACCACAATATAAAGATGAAGTGGAGTATTTAACTGCCGTAATAAAAAATGGCGCACCCGATAATAACCTACTCTTATCCTTACAACGTAATATTATTATTGTGCAGATATTAGATGCTGCAAGACTTTCTGTAAAAACGGGGAAGAAAATTTTATTATAAAATAAAAAAGAATTGATGAGCAGATGGCATTAAGTGTGGCAGTAACTTAATTGATAAACTGATTCAGCAAAAATAAAATGAACTAACGAATATGAATTTTAGGGTGTACATTTATTTATATCCAACTCCACAATTCTCAACTTTCTCTTCACGCTGTTAGGTGGGCCGCCAATCTTTAAACAGCATAGTCAAATTTCTGCCTTTAGCTAAAAATTCAACAGTTTGTAATTTCTCCGACATCTATTTAGCAGCGGCTAAATTTTCTTTGTACAAAAAAGTATATGAAAAAAATTATTTTATCATCAGTTATTTTGCTGGGTGCAGCCATTGCAGTTTATTTTTTATTTATCAAAGAACCATCTTTTAAAACCACCAACGGCTTTTTAGTAAATGTAAACAGCAAAGCCGTTATCATTGAAGGATATGATGCCGTAGCTTATTTTACCGGTAACAAACCGGTTATGGGCAACCAGCAGTTTTCAGAAAATTACAATGGTGCTACCTATTGGTTTGCTTCGGCACAACATGCGGCCTTATTTAAAAGCAATCCTGAAAAGTATGCCCCGCAGTATGGTGCGTTTTGCGGTTACGCAGTAAGCATTGGAAAACTTAGACCGGTAGATCCCACCATTTTTCAAATTGAAAATGGCAGGCTGATATTGCAGCACACCAAAGAAGCCTATGATCTTTTTAATAAAGATTTAAAAGGCAGCGTTATTAAGGCGGATAGCAAATGGCCGGGTTTAGTGGCGGCTCATTTGGGAAAACCGGTTAAATATGATGCAGCTGCAAAACCTGTTGCAGAAGTTAACTAAAATTCATTATATCCTTATTTGTAAACTGCCCGACATAAGCCGGGCAGTTTTATTTTGTAAAAACTAATAATGTAAACTGCCCGACAGACAAAGCTTTGAACACTTAGTTTCTTTGTGTTTTAAAAAAGAAAGTTATGAAACAGTTTACAACAACGCCTAAAACATTAAAGGCAATGGCTTATTACCGCAATGCAAAAACAAACAAGCTCACTATTATTTTAAAATGTTGTTTTGCATTATTATTTTTATTTGCTGCAGTTACAAAAAGTAATGCACAAAATAATAGCGGTAAATATTTTAACAACCTTAATGATAAAGGGGTGATATTAGATGGCTACGACCCCGTAGCATTTTATACCGATAACAAACCGGTATTGGGTGATGAAAAACTGCAGTACAATTACCAGGATGCCATTTATTATTTTGCTTCGCAGCAACACCTGGATTTATTTAAAGCTACTCCCGAAAAATACAAGCCACAGTTTGGCGGCTGGTGTGCTTACGCCGTTTCACTGGGCCGTGTAGCCCCAATTATTATTAATACTTTTTCAATAGTTGATGGCCGCCTGGTTATTCAGCATAATGAAAGGGCAGTTAAAGGATGGAATAAAGATGTTACTGGTAATTTGATGAAGGCAGATAAATACTGGCCAAAAGTTTCCGGTAAACACGGCAAACAAATTACCACCGATGAAGAAAAAAATTATTTAAATAATATTGATAAAGATGGATTAACGCTGCAGGGATATGATGCAGTAGCGTACTTTACCGAAAACAAAGCGGTAAGGGGCAGCGAAAAATATTTTGCCCGTTATAACGGCGCCACTTACTGGTTTGCATCCGGAAGCAAATGCCAATATGTTTAAAGATCATCCCCAAATGTTTGCCCCGCAATACGGCGCATTTTGCGGCTACGCCATGAGCCTTGGAAAATTAAGACCCATTGATCCCACCATTTTTCAGGTAAAAAATGGTAAACTTATTTTGCAGCATTCGCAGGATGCATATAAAAGATTTAATAAAGAT
Source organism: uncultured Chitinophagaceae bacterium (assembly GCA_963741535.1). Classification (GTDB taxonomy): domain Bacteria; phylum Bacteroidota; class Bacteroidia; order Chitinophagales; family Chitinophagaceae; genus Ferruginibacter. The sequence continues at coordinate 132,782 of CAVUIP010000009.1, read as the reverse complement.
GTAAAAGGAAGCATAGACAAGGCAGATGAATACTGGCCAAAAGTTGTTGCAAAAAAAGCAGGTAAGGCTGTAGAATTTGACGAATCTGCAAAGCCAATGGATAATTAAAAACAATTTTCTCCTCACAAAAAAGTATAGCCATGAAATTTTTAAAACAACATTTTTATTTGTTACTAATTGCAGCAGTTATTTTTTCGATTCCAGCAAAAGCACAAATAATAACACAAAAATCGTTATCGCTGGAAGCTGCAAAAAAAATTACTGCAGCCGCAGTTGCGTATGCCAAAGAAAAAGCGGCACCCGGCGGCTGCTATCGCCATTGTAGATAATGGCGGCAATTTAATTTACCTGGAACGCTTAGACGGAACCTTTGCAGCATCTGCCGAAGTAGCCATTAAAAAAGCAAATACCTCTGCATTGTTTAAAGCTCCGTCAGCAAAATTAGAAAATGCCATCAATGGCGGCAGGCAGGCATTAATTACTGTGGGCCATACTTTTTTGCAGGGCGGTATTCCAATAATGGTAGATGGCCAGGTATTAGGAGCCATTGGTGTTAGCGGCAGTGCCAGTGCATTGCAGGATGAAGAGATTGCCATTGCAGGAAGTAAAGCAACCATTACAAACTGATGAACCATTAAAATAAATTGTATGATAAAAATATATTCCATCTTAAAAATTTACATGATTATTTTGATTGTGCTTTTGCTTTCATTAATATCATTTAAATTATTTGCGCAGGAAACAAGACAGTTAGCTGTAGATAAACCGCAGGCTATAGCCGATTTAAAAACCACAGCAGGAGCGGCGTTAGTAAATGCAAAATGGTTTGTACAACCTGCACATGTACATAATAAAGATTTTAATTTACCCGGTCTGCAAAAAGGAGGTGGCGATGCATTACCGCTTTATCCAACCGGCGAAGCAGTAAAAACACATACCCTGCATCCGCAAATTACAGATACTGATTTTGAAAATAGGTTTAAAGAAATTGAACCTGCCCAGCTGGAGAGCAGGCAGGGAAGCGGTTTGTTTTCTTTTGTGTGGTACAAAGTTGATGTAACCATCCCTGCAACCATTGGTAAAATAAATACTGCCGGTACAACTGCGGTGTTTGAAATTGTTGTAGATGATTACAGCGAAGTTTGGGTTAATGGAAAACAAATGCAGGGCTTTGGCCAAAGCGGCAACGGTGTAATTGCAGGTTACAATACCCGTAACAGAATCATCTTAACCAACAATGCAAACGCCGGTGATAAATTCTCTATTGCAATATTGGGTATTAATGGGCCCATTGGAAAAATTCCCGAAAATTATATTTGGGTGCGTAATGCAGTCATTGATTTTTATAAAGATGGCTTACCATCAAATGAAGCATGGAAGTCTGTTGGAAAAATATTTACCATTGATGAAAAATTACATTCCATAATTTCTCCCGGAACAACCATTGAAAAAATAGCTGATGGATTTTCTTTTACCGAAGGGCCGGTATGGCATCCGGATGGATATTTATTATTCAGCGACCCCAATACGAATACCATTTACCGTTATAATCCTGCAAATAAAAATGTAACCGTTTACATCAGTCATAGTGGTTATAGCGGTGCAGATATTGGTGACTATCACCAACCCGGAAGTAATGGATTAACTATTGATAAAGAAGGCAGATTAATTGTAGATCAGCATGGAAACAGAAGGGTGATACGCTACGAAAAGAAAGGCCCGGTAACAGTTTTGGCAGATAATATTGATGGAAAAAAATTCAACAGTCCCAATGATGTAATAATAAAAAGTGATGGTAGTATTTATTTTACCGATCCTCCTTATGGCCTGCCCAATGCTTTTAATGATGTAAAAAAAGAACTGGATTACAGCGGGGTGTTTATGATAAAGAACGGAAAAGTTACAGTGGTATCAAAAGATTTGGGCGGGCCAAACGGGTTGGCCTTTTCTCCAGACGAAAAATATTTTTATGTAAGCAACTGGGATATACGGGATATTCATCACACCAAAACTTTATGGCGTTACGAAGTAAATACCGATGGAACTTTAAAAAACGCAAAAATATTTTTCGATTTTAATTTTACAGAAGATGATGAAGCATTGGATGGAATAAAAGTGGACAGGGCAGGAAATCTTTTTGTAAGTGCACCGGGAGGGTTATGGATTTTATCTGCAGAAGGGAAATTGCTGGGTAAAATTGTAACACCCGAACGGCCTGCTAATATGGCCTGGGGCGATGAGGATAGTAAAACTTTATACCTCACGGCACATACCAGTTTGTATAAAATTAAAACAAATACAGGAGGTAAATTTTCATGGCAATAACTGAGTAAAATTATTCAAACAAAAATAATAATAATGATAAACATGAAATTAATTTTTGCCATCACCTTGTTAAATATTTCTTTAGATACCATGGCACAGGACAGCAGCAGATTATTTTTTTTAACGGGAGTGGGCTTAATAAAAACCCCGGGTAAATTGAGTAAAATATTTCATCCTTCTGTAGCTTTTAATTCAGGTATTGAGATCACCAGTAAAAAAAACTTGTTTGCACAGGGTACATTGGATTTTAATACGCTAAAGTATAACCAAAGAATAAAGGAAGATGGTTCGCCGTATCTTTTTCAAAACACAAACAGTTCATTATTTATGGCTGCATTAAGTATTGGGAGAAACTTTTATTTTGGCAACAGTAAATGGTTTGCTTCTCCTTATGCAGGTGCTGGCTATCTTAATATTGGAGAACCAAGATTAGTGAAACAGGAAGAAAATGTTTTTAAACAGGAGGTGCATCGTATGCCGGGTGTATTTGGTAAAGCCGGTACAAGGCTGGGTTATAAAACAAAAATAAAATTGTTGCAAACGGTTTATTTTGATGCTTCCTGGTTTACATCGCCGCTACAGGTGCAGGGTTATAAACTAAATGGGCTGTCGCTGTTTTTAGGCACAAGGATGAGCGTAAATTAATTTAATAAATCTTGTTTCAAAGTTCGGGTGTATTTCAAACTGTCGCAGAGGGTTGTCAACTTTTTTATCCAAATGCATTGGCAGTATCCGTTCCGAAAGTTGACAACTCTTTTTTAAGCGACAATTTGAAATGTACCTCAAAGTTCTTCTGTAAACTTTTGCTGGAGCAGATGTGTATATAATGGAGAAACAAAATCTTTTTTATGAAAAAATTGAATCCCATCTTCTTATTAATTTGTATTATTTTATTTGCAGCCTGTAAAAAAAATAATACACCCCAAATAGTTTTAAATGAAATGGCCGATAGTACTGCAGTATTAAAATACAGTGGCAATTTTACCAACGGGCCTTATGGAACTGTTAGCGGCGAGGCAAAAATATTTAAAACCGGTAACCGGTACGATTTAAAACTTATGAATTTTAGTGGCAGCAACGGCCCTGATTTAAGGGTATATTTATCTAAAGAAATGAACCCGGTAAATTTTATTGACCTGGGCGCTTTAAAAGCTACCGGCGGAAACCAGCTTTATGAAATTTCAACTATGATTGATTTTACACAATATAAATACGCACTAATACATTGCCGGCAGTACAATCATTTGTTTGGCTGGGCATGGTTGCAGTAAATAAAATTTATGAAAAATAAAACAGCTATCATCACCGGAGCATCGGGCAATATGGGCCAGGCCGTAATAAAAAAATTTTTGGCAGCAGGATATAATGTGGTGGGAACAATAATTCCCAACGACCCAGTTGCGCTTGAAATAGATGATGCAAAGCTGGAAAAAATAGTGGTGGATTTGATGAAAGAAGAAGCTGCAGAAAAATTTATGCAAACTGTTATTGCAAAATATGGAAGTATTGATGCAGTGGTATTAACCGTAGGCGGTTTTGCCATTGGCACTATTACCAATACAAAAACAGCGGATATCCATAAGCAATACAAATTAAATTTTGAAACAGCTTATAATATTGCCCGTCATGCTTTTATACAAATGCTGCAGCAGAATAGCGGCAGGATATTTTTAATTGGCTCCAGGCCGGGCATGGATGCTGCAAATGGAAAAGGAATGATAGCATACGGTTTGGCTAAATCTTTAATTTTCAGGTTAGCCGAATTGATGAATGAAGAAGCCAAAGCAACTAATGTGGTAACCAGTGTGGTGGTGCCCAGTACCATTGATACGCCGCAGAACCGCAAAGCGATGCCGGACAAAAATTTTAATGATTGGGTAAAGCCCGAAGATATTGCTGCGGTTATTTATTATCACTGTACAGATGAAGCTGCTGCACTGAGAGAAACGGTGATTAAAATATACAACAACGCTTAAATATAAGTACCGCTTAATTTACAGCAGTGATAACTGTTTTGTTTAATGAATTTGCTCTTCAAAATTATAAACCTGATGCAATCCAGTAAACCCACATTATAAAACTAAATATAAGTGCTGCCCATGGACTAACAAAGGCCGTTGCCATTATAAGGCAGTTACAAATCAATCCAATATTTTCGTTTTTTGTAAATGCCCTTATTTCTTTTTCGGTAATATCCTGCAGCAGTAAATTTCTTTTTTTTGAAGCTGCATGCCAAAGTAATCTGAATGCCAGGCTTATTAAAACAAAATAGCCAGTATAAAAAATTACTGCAGTTTTAAAAGCACCGGTAAGTAAAAACAAACCCAGTGTTTTTGTAGGAAAAGGAACCAATGCCACCAGCATTAACAACAGGCCATTGGCTATCATAACAAAATTATCGCTGGTATGTATTTTTTTAAAAAGACTGTGATGCCCTATCCAGGCCAGCAAAACATTAATAAAACTGATAACATAGGCCAGTAGGATGGGCCATTTATTTACCAGTTCATGCTGCAGCTCATTATTGGTTACTCCTTGTTTTACTTCTACACCAATTTCTATAGATAGTAAAGTAATGGCAATGCAAAAAATACCATCGCTGAAAGTTTCAATGTGGATGGTTTCTTTTTGTTGCTGTATAACTGTTGATGATTGCATCAGTATTATGAGAATAAAAAATCAGGATAAGGCACGGTATTTTCAACAGCAGCAATTTCTATTTGTTTGGCATAATGTTGCTTTTTTATCAGCTTAACATACTGGCTGTTTTCTTTAAACATTTTTATGCCTTCACTAAAAGACATGTAGGCCATTTGTTGTTGCTGGTGATTAATGCGGCTTATTTTTGTCAAAATATTCAGGTGCCGGATAATTTCTTTCCAGGCAAAAAAAACAGAATGCTTTGGATCATACATATGCGTAGGCTCGCTGCCTGCACCATTCAGTTCAATGATAGAAATATTTTTTCCCTGCTCCAGTTCTTCCCATGTATTATAACGCAGATCTATACGGCCAAAATAAAATCCGTTTACCTGCTGGCAAATGGTATCAATCGTAGTTTCTAATTTTTTATTTATAAGATGACTTATATCTATAAACTTTGCACCTCTTGCATGATTGCCGTAAGGCACTAATAATTTTATTTCGCCTTTGGGTAAAACCTGCTGCAGTAAATTGCCGCTGCATTTTTTAAGAAAGGGTATTTGTAAAATAAAACGGGAATCTTTTTGTAATAATGCTTCAATACTTGCAATGCCATCACCGGTTACGGTTAAAAATTCTTTACTTACAATACCGGAAATATGTCCTTTTGCTTCACCGGGATAACGGTAATAAAATATCCCCACTTCATTTTCTAAAGGAATAAATTCCTGGATCAAAAAATTTATTTTGCAGGAATGCGCATATGCCATAACATCTCTTTCATGCTCTAATTTCTTTACTGCAATGCCCTGCATACCAATATCGGGCTTGCCAATTAAAGGATAACTGAAATTATTTTGTTTTACCTGCTCCAGAATATTTGCAACACTTTCGTTGCTGTAAATAATAAAGTACGGGGATAATATGCCGCAGGCAGCAGGTCGTAAATTTCTTTTTTAGATTCCATTAAAAAGCCGCCATTTTTTATAGTAGGGTTAGCAGCATTGAAAAAGAAAAAACTTTTATTGCGAAGGCCCAATAATATCCAGTAAAAATACACCGGTGTATATACTACAGCAAAGGGCCAGTATTCCCAGTTAAATAATTTTATAAAAACGCGGTGCTGTAATAATTTTTTAAAGCTGTTCATAACTTTAATTTTTACGCAACTTTTTTAAAAGCCCGAAAGAAAATTGCTGGCGGTAAATATGGTTATTCATCAGATCAATGTATTGCATCTTACCTGAATATTCTCCCACTTCAATGCCGGTAACACTAACGGTAAGCATTTTCCCATTACGGTTCATCAAAAGGCCGTTGGTAATATCGCCATCACCGGTAAACTGGTGAAACTGTAAAATATCTTCCTGCGATGGACAGGGGCTTTTGTTAAGCCACTGCATAAACCAGTTTTCTCTTTTCTTTACCACTTCAGGCTGATACAGTGTTGCCGAACTCCAGATATAAGGCCGGTAATTTTTTAACTGCACACAATACTTATGATGCCCATCCCAGCGGCATTCATACAAACATTTATTTTCAAAAATGATGATGGTGAAAGGTTCAATATTTTCCAGATTAATTTTTGTAAAAGCAATCGCAGGTTTTTCATCAGCAATAATTTCTAAAAAAATAATTCCCCGGCTTAGGCGGTAAGCAGGCTGAGTGATATGTTTTTTAAAAGCACCGTTTAGCAATACTGCAGCATTGCCATTTTCATTTAAGCCTATCCAGCTGCCACCTGCTGCGGCATCTTTTGGATAAAGCAATCCACCTCCCGTTACCGGGTAAACGGCAGGCGGGAATGCCGGCTGGCGTAATATTTTTTCATCCCGGTTGGAGGTGAGAAAAAATTTATCTTTTGCCGGTATAAAAGTTACTGTGCACATGCCTGGCGGTATTTAATGGTAGATGATGCCACACCAAAACTGTTGGGTACTTCAATGTTTGATACTTCGGTAATGCCCACTCTTATTAATGCCATGTGATGGACTGTATGTTCCAGATTGTAAGCAATTTCCCTGTAATAATTGGTTTGTATTGCAATATTTTCTGCTGAATGTCCATCACCGGTTGTTTCTAAAACTAAATCTTTATTTGCTTTATCTAAGGTTAGATAAATAGATTGTAATAATGATGCTGCAAAATCTTTGTCGGTTTCAATGGCATAATCCCTTTTTCTTTTTTCATAATTTACCAGGCCGGTATCGTAACCGTTTTGCAGGCAGATAAACAGTTCAATAATATGCCGTACATGCTGGCCAATAGTGGCACCAAATAAAATTTTACCTGGCTTACTGTATTGTTCACACGATAATTGCTCCAGCAATTCGCTTATTTGAGCAAAAACATTTTTAATAGATTGCTGCAGTTGCATAGCATTAATTTTGTTGAGTTAGTTTAAAATTGATTTTAGTGTTTTAAAAAATTCCTGGCGGTAAATAACCAGTAATACTGCAGAGGCTGTTAAAACCATTACAGCATATACAAATAATTGGCCTCCATCGTTTTTTACAACTATACCTAATTTTGTAAGATGAAAAAATATTGCGCCTGCCATTAAACCAATGGCCAGTAAAGCCCCAAACGGCGTTGTTTTAGGATAAAGGATAAGTAAAGCAGCAATGAGTTCCATAACGCCAATGCCTATTCTACCCCAGGGTTCCATACCAATTTGAGTAAAAATATAAATTGATTCTTCGGCGGCAGTAAATTTAAAAAATAAAGTTTGCAATAAAATTATAGCAGCCAGCAGCCGCAATATCCAGATACTTATGTTTGAAAACGACATACCTTTTTTTAGTTTTGTTTATTTAAATATTTTTTTCCAGTTTATATCCGCATTCTTTTTCAAATTGACTTCGTCTTTATTCCAGTATTTAAGTGTGTTGTTAAAAAATTTATTATAAAAAAGAAACAGTTTACCATTTACAATTTTAAAAGTCCCAGGGTCAATATTTACCTTCTCTCCATTTGCACCCATTGCATAAGCACACCAGCCGCCATATTCCGGTTGGTACTTTGCTGTATTGTTTTTAAATAATTCTTTATTGGCTGCAGAAGAAAAATAATAAGTTGCACCTGAGGTATACAGTGCAATTTCTTTATTTCCCTTTACGGCTTCACCTGCGGTAAAATAAGCAACAGGGTCGTAACCTTTTATGGCTACACCATTATCCAGGTTAAAATGTTTTTTGTGCAGGGCAGTTGCATCCTGTGCAAAACCGGCCATGCCTGTACTAAAAAAAAGAACTGTAAATAATACTATTGATTTCATTTTAATAATTTTTTATACCACAAATCTAAATAGCAATTAACCCGGCGGCTGTCAGTTACATGACAGGAAAGTGGTTTTAATATTTTTTTACAAACTATAAAATTTAAGATGGAGAAAAACCTGGTTGTATGTTCTCAGAAGCATTAAAAAAAGAGTAAAAGCTGTTCCCAATATATTGTGAAGCTCCCAATATATCAGGAAAAGAAGAGCCAAAATAAAGAGCCGGTTATTTTTAGTAAATTAATAAAACCCTTTACTGTAAAGGGTTGTGGCGTATAAAACAGTAAAAATAAATTTTGGCATCCGGTTTGGCTATACTAATTGTGCCAAACAAATAAACAGTATGAATATGGTAACAGATAAAAAAGAATTTGCAGAAAAAGTTTTGAATAAATCCGGCATACAGGTTGTTGAATTTTATGCCGACTGGAGTGGCACCTGCCAGATGATGATACCCATTTATAAAGAATTATCACTTTGTTATAATAATGCTGCTAACTTTTTTGCAGTGGATGTGGAAGCGGCACCTTTATTAAAAAAGGAATTAGGTGTTAACGATTTGCCAACAATACTATTTTATAAAAACGGGGCAATAATAGATTTTGTAAATGGAATGATCTCTAAAAATGCGCTCTTCCAAAAAATGGAAAACATAATAATACAAAAATAAAATCATTTATCTAACTAACTAAAATTACAGCCATGTACACAGAAATTATGTATTTGTATTTAAAGCAGCATGAAGTAACCAATGGATTAACTGATGCTCAAATTATGGCAATGACAGCAACTGCTAAAGTAAAAAATATAAACAAAGGCGAAAGTGTTTATATGGACGATGGTTTTGAAAGCAGGATATATCTTTTAGTAAAAGGAAAAATTAAAATTTCGGAAATAGACGACCGGGGCGATGAACTGATTAAAGAAGTGTTAACCGCTACCGATATATTTGGTGATGTAGCACTAAACGGCGGAATTTCTGATGATGAATTTGCAGAATCCTTTACAGATAATACGGTGATCTGCTCTTTTAAATCATGCGATTTTAAAATGCTGATGCAAGCCAATCCTTTGCTGGCCATGAATTTTGTACAGCATATCAGCACAAAATTCCGCCGCCTGGAAAACCGCCACAGCAACCTGGTATTTAAAGATGCCAGGAGCCGCTTAATTAGTTTTTTTAAAGACTGGGCAAACCGTGAAGGCAGCAGGGATGGCGATAAAATAAAACTGAATAATTATTTAACGCACCATGATATTGCAGGTATTATTTCTACCTCACGCCAGAGTGTTACTACGCTGCTGAATGAATTAAAAGATACCGGCCTGTTATTTTACGACCGCAAACACATAGAAATTAACAGCCGCTACCTGGCAAATTAGTTCTTTTGTAAACTACTTTACAATTGCTCCCGTGTATTGTATATATTTTCGTTTTCTTATCCCGTACTTATAGAAAAAATTATTTTTTGTGATTGCTTAACATAAAATTATGCCATCTGTAAGTTTTTGTTTCCGGGTGCATCAGCCATACCGGCTTAAACAATACGATTTTAAAGATATTGGTTTACTGCATAATTATGATGATGCAGAAGCAAATGCAGCAGCCATAAATGAAGCAGCTGATAATTGTTATCTGCCTGCTAACGAAATTATTTTATCGCAGATAAAAGCCACTAACGGAAAATTTAAGGTAGCTTTTTCTATAAGCGGTTTGGTGCTGGAATTATTGCAGCAATACCGGCCCGATGTAATTGATTCTTTTAAACTATTACTGCAAACCGGTTGTGTGGAGCTGCTGGCAGAAACTTATAACAGTTCGCTAGCCTGGCTGCACAGCAAAAAAGAATTTAGTGTTCAGATAGAAAAACACCGGTTGCTGGTAAAAAAATTGTTTAATGCAGCACCGGTTGTTTTTAGAAACACTGAATTAATTTATAATAACGGGCTTGCAAAATTTATTGCTGATGCAGGATTTAAAGGCATTCTTTGCGAAGGACTTGAAAATATTCTAAAAGGAAGAACGGCTAATCAAACTTATGCGGCACCGGGCAATGGAGATTTTGGTGTGTTGCTGCGTAATGCAGCATTGTCGGATGATATTGCATTTAGATTTGGTGAAACCGGCTGGAACCAGCATCCGTTAACGGCAGAAAAATTTGCGGGATGGGTTCATGCACATCCATCAAATAATACCTGTAATATTAATCTGTTTTTCGACTATGAAACATTTGGTATTCATAAAAAAAAGGGGGCAGGCATTTTTGAATTTTTAAGGCATTTGCCCCGGGCAGTTTTAGCTAACCCCGAATTTAAATTCAATACCCCCACTGAAGCTTTGGAAAATTGTTACCCAAAAGATATTTATGATGTACCAAAAACCATTTCCTGGAATGATAGAACTAATGATGGCTGTTTATGTACAGACAACGTAATGCAGCATAACATTATCAGGAAAATTTACAGCCTTGAAAATATGGTATTAAAAAGCGGTAACGATAAAACCATTGATACCTGGCGAAAATTACAGGCGGCAGATTATTTTTATTTTGTGCAGGAGCCGCAGCGTTGCGATGGAGATGATTGCCATTTATTAAGCCACTTTAAATATTCGCAGGAGGCATTTAAAACATACCGTAATATTTTAACTGATTTTGAAATTTCTGTAATAAAATCCGGTTTAGAAGCAAACCCATTTAAATTCTTAAACAGAACCTATTCAATTTTTTAATAAAAGCAACATGGAAAAAAAATTAGAAAAACAAGTGGCCATTATTACCGGTGCAGGCAGTGGCATTGGAGCAGGATGTGCACAAGAAATGGCTATGGCAGGTGCTGCTGTAGTGGTAAACTATCCTGTGCCACAGGCAAAAGAAATGGCACAAAAAGTAGTGGACGAAATTATTGCAGACGGCGGCACAGCCATTACTTATAAATGCGATGTAAGCAAAGAAGATGAAGTGCAAAAAATGTTTGCTGATGTAGTAAAACAATTTGGTACCGTAGATATTTTGGTAAATAATGCAGGCCTGCAAAAAGATGCACCCTTTACGGAGATGACATTGGACCAGTGGAATTATGTATTGGGCGTAAATCTTACCGGCCAATTTTTGTGTGCAAGAGAAGCGGTTAAAGAATTTTTGCGCCGTGGAGTAAATGGTAAATCAAAAAGTGCCGGTAAAATTATTTGTATGAGCAGTGTGCATGAAGTGATTCCCTGGGCCGGGCATGCCAACTATGCTGCAAGCAAAGGTGGTGTAATGCTGATGATGAAAACCATCGCACAGGAATTTGCACCAAAAAAAATCAGGGTTAATTCTATTGCGCCGGGTGCAATAGCCACGCCTATCAATCATGATGCATGGGATACGCAGGCACATTTGCAGGAGTTATTAAAACTTATTCCACAAAAGCGGGTAGGCAAGCCTGATGATATTGGCAAAGCAGCGGTATGGCTTGCCAGCGATGACAGCGATTATGTAAATGGTACTACATTGTTTGTGGATGGTGGAATGACTTTGTACCCGGGGTTTGAGGGGAATGGGTAAGAAGCCCCCTCCGCCCCCTGAAGGGGGAACTGTGGAGGAGAACTAAGAGAAGACTTTGTTTTGAAAAAATGAAATCTATTTAAGTTAATGATGAATAAAGATATAATGTTGATGTGGAAGAACAAATATTTATTAATGGTATAAAGCACCGCCTCCTCTACCTTAGGAGAGGAGGAAGGGAGGTGAGGTCTTCTGAATAAAGAAAAAATGTACAAGAGTGCGACGCCAATAAAGCAAAATAGCATTACAAAAGCCGGTACAAAAAAAATATTACAACATGAACGCTGAAGAAAAAAGATTACAAAATCCTTTGTGGAAAAAATGGGGCCCATACTTAAGCGAACGCCAGTGGGGAACGGTACGTGAAGATTACAGTGAGCATGGCGAAGCCTGGGATTTTTTTCCGCACGACCATGCAAGAAGCAAAGTCTATCGCTGGGGCGAAGATGGCATTGCAGGCATTAGTGATGACATGCAACGCATTTGTTTTGCAGTGGCTTTGTGGAACGGAAAAGATCCGATTCTTAAAGAAAGATTGTTTGGCTTAACAGGCAATGAAGGCAATCATGGTGAGGATGTGAAGGAGTTGTATTACTACCTGGATAACACGCCCACACACGCTTACATGAAACATTTGTATAAATATCCGCAGGCAGCATATCCTTATGCCAAATTAATAAATACCAACCGCAACAGAAATAAATTTGAAAAAGAATTTGAATTATTAGATACGGATTTATTTAATGAGGGAAAATATTTTGATGTATTTACTGAGTATGCAAAAAATGATACCGAAGATTTGTGTATAAAAATAACGGCACACAACCGGGGTAACGATGCAGCATATTTGGCTTTATTGCCAACATTATGGTTAAGAAATTTATGGAGTTTTGGCTTGATGCATGAAAAGCCAGCAATGTATTTAAAAGAAGGAGGCAGTAATTATGGCGAAGTAAAAGTAGATCATTACTGGGTGGGGGATTATCATTTTTATTTTGAAAAACCTGTGCGTACTTTATTTACAGAAAATGAAACCAATACCCAGCGTTTGTATGAACAACCCAATCCTTCGTCTTATGTAAAAGATGCTTTTCATACAGCAGTTATTGAAAACCGTTTTGAATGGCTGGAAGAAAAAAAAGAAGGCACTAAGTTTTCGCCGATGTATGAATTTAATATAGAAGCACAATCTTCAGTAACAGTTAAATTAAGGTTGAGCAAACATCATTTGCCAAAAGATCCTTTTGATAAAAGTTTTGAGGAAGTGTTTGAAAACAGGATTAAAGAAGCAGATGATTTTTATGCAGCCATAACTGAAAGCAATAATAAAGATTTAATAAATATTCAGCGGCAGGCTTTTGCAGGCATGTTGTGGAGTAAACAATATTTTAATATTGATATTCCACGCTGGCTAAATGGCGACCCCGGGCAACCGGCACCGCCAGAAGCAAGAAAACATGGACGCAATGCACATTGGAATACCCTGAATAATGAAGACATTATTTCTATGCCCGATAAATGGGAGTATCCCTGGTATGCCGCATGGGATATGGCTTTTCATTGTGTGCCTTTATCAATGATTGATGCTGATTTTGCAAAAGGCCAGCTGATTTTATTTTTACGGGAATGGTACATGCATCCTAACGGGCAGTTGCCTGCATACGAATGGGCATTTGGTGATGTAAACCCGCCGGTGCATGCATGGAGCTGTATGCAGGTGTATAAAATTGATAAAACAAAAACAGGAAAGGGAGATATAAAGTTTTTAAAAAGAGTGTTTAAAAAACTGCTCATCAATTTTACGTGGTGGGTTAACCGAAAAGATAATAAAGGCAATAATGTTTTTGAAGGGGGGTTTTTAGGCCTTGATAATATTGGTGTGTTTGACAGAAGCAGTGCTATACCGGGTGGTGGCGTTTTGGAACAGGCCGATGGCACAAGCTGGATGGCGATGTATTGTTTGAATATGTTAGAAATGAGTTTGGAGATAGCGCAATACGACGATAGCTATGAAGATGTAACCACAAAATTTTTTGAACACTTTACCTATATCGCCGAATCGTTAAACAGAATTGGTGAAGACTGGACGGGAAGCTGGAATGATGAAGAAGGTTTTTTTTATGATGTGTTATCCTTGCCCGGTGGAAAATATATTCCGGTAAAAGTGCGTAGCCTTGTGGGTTTGAGCACACTGTTTGCAGTGCTGGTTATAAAAAAAGAAACACTTGGTAAACTACCCGATTTTTATAACCGCTTAAAATGGTTTCAGAAATACAGGGAAAAAAATAATGAATATTTAGTAATAGAAGAACTGAAAGAGCATGATGATATTTTATTATCGTTGGTGCCCAAGCAGCGGTTGCAAAAATTATTAAAAGCATTGCTGGATGAAAAAGAATTTTTATCACCTGGCGGTATCCGGTCCATTTCAAAAATACATGAGCAAGGTTACGCTGTAAATATTGGTGGGCAAAATTTTGGATTGGATTACCAGCCGGCAGAAGGCACCAGTTCTTTATTTGGCGGTAACAGCAACTGGCGTGGCCCTGTATGGATGCCGATGAATTATTTACTGGTAAATGCATTGCAGCAATATTGTGATTATTATAAAGAAGATTTCAAAGCAGCATTTCCATCCGGATCAGGTAATGAAATGTTGTTGGGTGATATATCTGTTGAAATAGCCAAACGATTGGTATCAACATTTCAATTAAACAAAGACGGGCACAGACCGGTAAATGACAACTACGCTATTTACCGTGACGATCCTAATTTTAAAGACCTGGTTTTATTTTACGAATATTTTCATGGCGATACGGCAAGGGGTGTTGGTGCATCGCATCAAACAGGGTGGACGGGTGTTGTAGCAGAATTGATAAACCGGATAAGCAGGCCTCACACCCAAACCCTCTCCAAAAGAGAGGGAGGCCAGGCAGCATTACAAATATCAACAGTAGAATAAACGAATCAGCATAACTAATCTTATCATCTTAAAAAAGAAGAATGAAGTTCATATACAATGATGCTCAAAAAGCCCTCCCTTTTGGAGAGGGTTTGGGTGGAGCCGAATGGCTTGAAACAAACGGTCTTGGTGGCTGGAGCAGCTCTTCCATCATACATGCACATACCAGGCGCTATCATGGTTTGCTGGTTGCGGCTACAGATCCTCCGGCACAAAGAACAGTGCTGTTATCTAAACTGGATGAAACAATTATTGTGGATGAAAAGAGAATGGAATTGGGATGCAATTTGTATAACGGCGATATTGTTTCTCCCAACGGGAATAAATATTTAAAAAGTTTTACTAAAGAATTATTTCCCGAATGGATGTATGAAGCAGAAGGGGTGCAAATTAAAAAGGCCATTGCCATGCTGCATGACGAAAATACCGTGGTGATATTATATGATGTAATAAAAGCAGAAAAGCCGTTTACGCTGGAACTATTGCCTTTAATGGCAGCAAGATTTTATCATAGCCTGCAGCACGCCAGGCCGCAAATGCATTGGGATACTGATTTTGAGAATGGTATTTTTCATAACAAACCTGATGGTGAATTAAATCTGTTTATTAATGTTCCCGGTTCATCTTATGAACACACGCCCAGGTGGTTTAATAATTTTAAGTACAGTGTGGAAGAATATCGTGGATTGGATTTTACCGAAGATTTATTTAATCATGGTGTGTTCTCGGTTGAATTAAAAGAAGGCGGTTCATTGGGCATTATCATTTCAACAGAAAACCCCGAAGGCAGAAATGCAAAAGAATTATTAGTTAAAGAAGAGAAAAGAAGGAATGCTCTGCTAAAAGAACAGCCAGATGATGAAACAGTGCAGCAATTAATTTTAGCAGCCGACCAGTTTATTGTAAAAAGGGGAGAAAATTTAAAAACTGTTATCGCAGGTTATCATTGGTTTACCGATTGGGGAAGAGATACCATGATTTCATTACCAGGCTTAACATTAAGTACAGGCCGTTTTGAAGATGCAAAAAAAATTATCGCAGCCTTTGCACAAAGTGTAAGCATGGGTATGCTGCCCAACCGTTTCCAGGATAATAATGAACCACCGGAATATAATAATGTGGATGGAACGCTGTGGTATTTTATTGCGGTGTATAAATATTTGCAAAGCACTAATGATAAAAAATTTGTGTTGAAAGAAATTCTTCCGGTGCTTAAAGAAATAATAGACTGGCATTTTAAAGGAACAAGATACAATATACATGCAGATGAAGATGGGTTGTTGTATGCAGGAGAAGAAGGCCAGCAATTAACCTGGATGGATGCAAGGATTGGCACCTGGGTAGTAACACCAAGAAGGGGCAAGCCGGTAGAGATACAGGCACTTTGGTATAATGTATTAAAAATATTTGCTGAACTGCTAATACTAAATAAACAAAAACAGGATGCAGCAATAATTGAAGCTGCTGCAACAAAAGCAAAACAAAGTTTTGATAAAACATTTTGGTACTCAGCAGGAAATTATTTGTATGACGTGATAGATGAGAATGGTAAGCCTGACAGTTCGTTAAGGCCAAATCAATTGTTTGCCATAAGCCTGCCGCATGCATTAGTAGAAGGAGAAAAAGCAGCAGCCATTTTAAAAATTGTGGAAGAAAAATTATATACACCCGTTGGCCTGCGGAGTTTGCCTGCAGATGATGAACATTATATACAAAAATATGGTGGCGACCAATGGCACAGGGATTCCTCATATCATGAAGGTACAGTGTGGAGTTGGCTGCTGGGTGCTTATGTTGATGCGCTGATTAAAGTGAAAAGTCAAAAGTCAAAAGTCAAAAAAGTGATGGAAGATTTTAAATATCATCTCAATGAAGGCTGCATTGGTTCTGTGTCAGAAATATTTGATGCAGCTGCACCACATCACCCACGGGGATGTATAGCCCAGGCATGGGGCGTGGCAGAAGTGCTGAGGGTGATGAAAGAATATGAATTGTATGGTGTGAAGAAGAAAAAAAAAGTAAGCGCAATGAGTGAAGTTTAATGTTTACATGAATGTGAATTAAATTTAGGAAGGATTAAAGTAATACCTTGAACCTGAAATTTTCACTTTCTTAATTTATTCACTTTGTTGTATTGCTGATTTGTACTGATACAGTTTATTATCTCCATTTAGTCTGTAAAAATTTTTTTAACTAAGCCTGTCTATGCCATCATAATTTCTGCCGTCATCGTCACAGCATTTCATCAATGTTTCCCATCATTTTTCTTCATCCATTAGTCAGATAAATGACAAACTGATTATTACAAAATGCTTCATTTTGTACCTGAAATATTTTTTATGAAAAATAATTACGACATCATTATTATCGGTACCGGCAGCGGCGGTGGCACCATTGCAAAATCATTGGCAGCAAGCGGAAAAAAAATATTGATATTGGAAAGAGGTGGATTTATTCCTAAAGAAAAAGAAAACTGGGATGCAAAAGAAGTGGTGGTAAATGGCCGTTACCGGCCCAAAGAAAACTGGTACGATAAAGATGATAAACCATTTTTGCCTTTTATACATTACAACGTAGGCGGCAACAGTAAAGTGTATGGTGCTGCCATGTTTCGTTTTAGAGAAAGTGATTTTGCAGAAGTAAAACATTATGGAGGCATAAGCCCGGCATGGCCTTTTGGATACGAAACCTTATCACCCTATTATGATGTTGCAGAAAAAATGTATCATGTACATGGCAGGCGTGGTGCCGACCCAACAGAACCACCAGCATCCATGCCCTATCCATTGCCGGCATTGCCTTACGAACCATTGATAAAAGATTTAAACAGTAAGCTCATGCAAATTGGGTTACAACCTTTTCCCCTTCCTATGGGTGTAAACCTTCCGCAGGATTATAATAAAAACGCATCCCCTGTTTTACTGGAAAATTTTGATGGCTTCCCAGATCCAACAGACTCCAAAGCAGATGCACAAACCTCCGCATTAAATAATGCACTAAGGAATGAAAATGTAACAATGCTTACACATGCTTATGCCGAAAAATTAATAACAGATAAAAACGGGAAAAAAATAATTGCAGTGGTTGCCATAGTAGAAGGCGAAGAAATTATTTTTAGTGCAGATATAATTATTGTTGCCTGTGGTGCCGTAAACAGTGCGGCTTTGTTTTTACGCAGCGCCAATGATATACATCCGGGTGGTCTTGCCAATTCATCCGGCCAGGTGGGCAGAAATTTAATGCTGCATCACAATGGCTGCCTGGTGGCATTTACAAAAAAGAAAAACGATTGTGTGTTTCAAAAAAGTTTGGGTCTCGCCGATTTTTATCATGAGGCTGATGACAGCGAATTTCCATTAGGAGAAATTCAATTGATGGGCCGCAACGATCCCGATACCATTTTATGGATGGCCCAAAAAATTGCTCCCGGAAAAACTTACGCCCAATTAAAAGAAATGACGATAGATTTTTGGTTAACGGCAGAAGATTTACCCTCGCCTGAAAACAGGGTTACCTTAAAAAATGATGGTTCAATTAAAGTTGATTACACAAGAACAAATTACACAGCATTTGAAAAACTAAAAGATAAACTGAAACAGGTTTTTGAAAAACTTGGAGAATTTGATGATGATTATAAAGAAGTACAATGGGGTGGTTACGATTTGGATGTAAGCGGCATGAGCCATCAAAACGGCACATTACGGTTTGGAAAAAATCCTTCCACATCGGTACTGGATTTACATTGCAAAACACACGACCTGGAAAATGTGTATGTGGTTGATGCAAGTTTTTTCCCAAGCTGCGGGGCATTTAATCCGGCATTAACCATTGCAGCAAATGCATTGCGTGTGGGAGAGCACA
This sequence comes from uncultured Chitinophagaceae bacterium, assembly GCA_963741535.1. GTDB lineage: Bacteria > Bacteroidota > Bacteroidia > Chitinophagales > Chitinophagaceae > Ferruginibacter. Next base: position 114,166 of record CAVUIP010000009.1, on the reverse strand, counting down.
TCATTAATAATGTTTTAAAAACAAATTCAACCAAGGCAGAAAAATTAATGCAGATTCAATAGTTTAGTATGAAACAGCTAAGCAAACCAACGTCAGTTTTATATCACCTTTATCCAGGAGTATTTATTAGTTTATGTTTTATTTTACTGGCTCCTGTTTTATTAAAAAACCAGTATCCGCCGCAATTTAGTTTATTGCTTGTTATTGTAATTGCGGCCATTCCCATATTGATAGTACATTTAAACAAAGCAAGAAAAAAAGAAAATTATTCAACCATTACAGAGCTGAATGATTACAACAAAAAACTTCCGGCAGCAAAGTTAGTATTGTATATTTCCGGCCTGGTGATTTTTTCTTTTTTAGTTTGGGGCATCACACAACCCTTAAATGAAATAATTACGCAAAATTTTTTTAGCTGGCTTCCTCATTGGTACACCACACAGGATTTTAAGGGTTATAGCAAACAAATTATTCTAATAACTTTAATACTCAATTTAATATTGAATGGTTTTTTAGCCCCGGTTATTGAAGAATTTTATTTTCGTGGCTATTTGTTACCAAGGATGGCAGCCTGGGGTAAATGGGCATTTGTTGTAAATGCCCTTCTTTTTTCTTTGTATCATTTTTGGCAACCCTACATCTGGCTAACGCTAATGATTTCATTATTGCCCATGACGTTTTTGGTATGGAAAACAAAAGATTTAAGGGTGGGTATTTACACACACAGCCTGTTAAATATTATTGGAGCACTATTGTCGTTTGCATTAATTTTTAAATAATAATTTACATGGAAGCCATTGCAAAAACAATAACCATTTATGTAAGCCATACCCTCGAAATTATTTCGGCTTTAGTAATTGCAACAGGATTGCTGCAGTTGATATTTAATTATTTTAATTCACTGTCAAAAGAAAAAATAAATTTAACGGCAGAGCAGGCCAGGATAAAATTTGGAAGTGCCGTTGCAGTAGCATTAGAACTTTTACTGGGTGCGGATGTGCTGGCAACTGCCGTGGCACCAAGCTGGGATGATATTGGCAAACTGGCAGCCATTGCCACTATCCGTACTGTTCTAAATTATTTTTTAGAGAGAGAATTAAAACATACGCATCAAATAAAAAAGCTTGTTGCAAATAGTATGTAAAGAATAATATAATGTGTCGTATTTTTTTGTCTGGGCTAAGAAGCAATGAGGAACATCCCTGTCTGCTTGAGGCAGTCAGGCAGGGATGTGTTATTACAAATCCTGAGAGAGATTTTTGTGTGCTGCCTCGGGACTCACTTGTACTATTATAACATTGGGGAACTTTAATTGTGGTTTAAATTAAAAATGAATAAGAATGTTACGGGAAGTATTCAGAATAATCACATCAGGTCTTTCACCTGCAAAAAAATGAGCAGCATCTATTTTAAAATACGCTTTGTTAAACCTTAGTAGAAAATTGATATAATCAATTAATAAACCTTATTACATTATTGGGTTTAAAAATGTCTTTGGTATTCTTACTGGTTAATTTAAAATAAGCTACTAAGGTTAACGAAATTTGTAATACAAATTTATACTAAGGTTCAAATGCCATTACCAAGGTTAGCAGCCAGCGATCACCAAAGAATAAAAAAAAGCGAGCCGTTTTATTTTACAGGTAATCAAAATAAGTATTTTTATTTTATCTGCTCCTGGCAATAACTCTTCTTTTTCGTCAACTAAACGACAGCTGAAGCCCGGCAATTGTTTTCACTTTGTATTATGTTAGCCGCATTTAAAAACAATTGGAAATTGTATTTGATGGAAGCCCTTGGCCTCGCCATCTTTATGGTATCGGCCTGTTTTTTTGGCGCCATGTTATTTTCTCAAAAAAGTGGATGGTACCAGCTCTTGCCAAATGATATGGCAAGAAATATTTTGATGGGTGTGGCCATGGGATTTACTGCTTTATTTATTTTCTACTCACCGTTCACTTCACCAAGCGGTGCACATATTAACCCCGCCGTAACCATTACTTTTTTAAGATATAAAAAAACTAAAAAGTGCTGACGCATTTTTTTACATCCTGTTTCAATTTGCAGGTGGAACGATTGCTGTATTTATTATGCAGACGCTGATGGGTAACATACTTACCGATGCTCCTGTAAAAAGTGTAGTAACTGTTCCGGGAAAAGATGGCGTACTGGCTGCCGCCCTTACAGAATTTGTTATTGCTTTTTTAATGATAACAATGGTATTGTTTACCTCGGCCAGTAAGCGGTTAAAAAAATACAGCAGGATAATTGTTGCGTGCCTGGTTTGCATCTTTGTAATTTTTGTCGGCCCTGTTAGTGGTTTTGGTATGAACCCGGCAAGGAGTTTTGCCTCAGCCTTTGCGGCAAACACTTATACATCTTTCTGGATTTATTTATTTATTCCATTTGCCGGCATGGTTACAGCCGCAGAATGTTTTATCCGCATTAAAGCTGTAAAACGAAAATGTAAATTAAGGATCGTTCATAAAAATTTAAATTTAAAAAACAGGCATAATGAAAAAGTATTTAAAGATTTTACTTATTAGCGGATTGTTTATTTACTGTGGCAACAACTTATTTGCACAAATAAAAAAAGTAGATGCTATTGGAATTACTGTAAAAGATATGGATCGCTCTGTAAAATTTTACCAGGATGTTTTGGGATTTAAAATACTTTCAGATAATGAATACAGCGGAGCAGATTATGAAAAGTTAAATGGAGTTTTTGGTTTAAACATCCGTGTGGTGCGTATGCAGTTGGGAGAGGAAAGTATAGAGCTCACTGATTATTTAACCGCCGGTGGCAGAAGCATCCCCGAAGACCAAAAGAGTAACGATTTATTTTTTCAGCATATTGCCATTGTGGTAAGCGATATGGAAAAGGCATTTGAGCAATTAAAAAAGTATAATGTAGAATTTGTTTCTACTGCACCGCAAACACTTCCTGTAAGCAATATTGCCGCTGCAGGTATTAAGGCATTTTATTTTCATGATATAGATAACCATAACCTGGAATTGATTTATTTCCCGAAGGGAAAAGGAAATCCTAAATGGCAATCATCCGGCAATACAATATTTTTGGGTATTGATCATACAGCCATTGGGGTGAGCAGCACAGCAAACAGTCAAAAATTTTACCAGGATATTTTAGGCATCGAAAGAAAAGGGGAGAGCTGGAATTTAGGAACCGAACAGGAACATTTAAATAATATAGAAGGTGCCAGCCTGCACATTACCGGCTTTCGGGCCAATGAAGGCCCCGGCGTGGAATTTTTACAATACTTAAAACCCGGGCCTGGAAAAAATTATCCAGCTGATACAAGAGCTGATGATATTTGGTTTTGGCAAACCACTCTATTTACTAACGATGCTGCTGCATTGTATAATAAATTAAAAAATTCGGGTTATACATTTGTTTCAAAAGAGCTGGTGCATCTCCATTCAAACGGCATTCATACAAAATCATTTATTGTAAAAGACCCTGATGGGCATGCCATCAGGATAAAAGAACTGGTGCAATAAAAAAATAAGCCTGCTTTATTTTATATAATTTACTATTCTTATAAACCTGGCATCCTTATTTAAGCTCATCATGTTTTCATTGAGTAATGTTGAATTATTTTGCTCACTCACATTTACAAGCGGAGTACCATTATTTTCCTTTACTTTTTTTAAAGATACCTGCGATGGTAAAAAGAAAATTAAAAATGCAGCCACCCAGCGAAGCTGCCTCCTGCAGTCATAATATTTGTGAATCATTTTTAATAGATTTTATTTTATAAAGCTACCGCAGCCTTAAAAACTTTATTGTCGGCTGCAATACTTAAAATATTTATTTATACTATTGTTTACTTACAGTCATTTAACCGACAAAGGCTCCTGCGTTTTTTTATTTTTTTTACAATATCAAATCAATCACTAAAATGAACGGAGAAAAAATTACCTGCCCTTTATGCAATGATGCTGTAGATAAATTACTTTACCGTTTTCACATCAGCAGCGAACAGGCGGTAATTGAAAAAATAAAAACACAAAATCCTTCCTGGGCAGAGCAGGATGGTATTTGCAGCCGCTGTATTGATTATTATACGGTAGAAATTATTATGCAGCAAAAAATACTGCCGGAGATTGGCCCGTATTTTTCTGTAAAAAGTGCCGATGATTTTATTATTCTTCCCACAGCCTTAAGGGTAAATGCCAACCCGAAATATACCGGCAGGGGTGTAACCATTTGTTTTATTGATAGTGGATTTTACCTGCATCCCGATTTAATAAAAAACAGAAATAGAGTTAAAAAAATTATTGACATTACTGATCCGCAAACTAAAGAAAACTATTTTTCGCAACCTCATAAAGAAGCATGGCATGGCACCATGACGAGTGTGGTATGCGCCGGGGACGGTTACCTAAGCAATGGTTTATACAAGGGCATTGCAAGCGATGCCGAATTGGTTTTGCTAAAAGTAATGGACAGCGGGGGAAAAATTACAACAGAAAATATTGCTAAAGCATTGCAGTGGGTGCAAAAAAATCAGGTAAAATATAATATCCGTTTAATAAACATATCGCTGGCAGATGATGAAACAGGCAGCTGGAAAAATAGCGAAGTAGATATATTGGCAGAACGATTAATTGAAGAAGGTATTATCATAATTGCGGCAGTGGGCAACGATGTGGGGGCCAGCATTAAATCTCCGGCCAGCAGCCCCAATGTAATTGCGGTTGGCGGTTGGGATGATAATAACAGTTTAGATGAAGAAGAAAACAAATTATACCACTCCAGTTTTGGCAAAACAGCCGATGAATTTTATAAGCCCGAATTGATTGCCAATGCGATATGGATTGCTGCACCCATTTTACCGCAAACGCCGGAGCAGGAAAATGCAAAAGCATTATACGAATTGCAGCAAACCCCCAATGAAGAACTGCCCGAAAAGATATTAACATTAAAAAATAAAACCGCTTTAAGCCTTGGCGATATAGAAAAAAACGATGTACCTTTTATTAAAGAAAAAATCGTTAGCAGCATACAGCAATGCAAATATATTTCGCCTTTCTATATGCATGTAGACGGTACATCATTTGCCGCACCTATAGTAACTGCTGTAGCTGCACAACTACTTGAAATAAACCCCAGTTTAACCCCGGCACAAATTCGCAGCATTTTATTCAGTACCGCAAAACGTTTACCCTTTTTACCTGTGGAGCAGCAAGGCTATGGTGTTATACATCCGGGAATGGCAATTATAAAAACCTTACAAAATTTATTTACTATGAAGCATCACACATCTCCGTTTATCAACAAACGTAAAAAAGCTATTGAGTTTTACATTAAAAATCCATGCGCTTCACACATTTCGCTGGCCGGCAGTTTTAATCACTGGTCACACGATTCATTATTGATGGAACCTACAAAAAATGGTTTGTGGAAAATTGAAATTCCTATGCTGCCGAAAGGCACTTACCAATATAAATTTTTTATAGATGATAAAATCTGGACAGAAGATATTGATAATTCTTACAGGCAGCCCGATGGGTTAAATGGTTTCAACAGTATTTTAATGGTGGAAAACTGATAACATGATTATAGCTGTAAAGATAATTTTCATCATGGCAGCACTATACCTGGCAGCAGGAGTTTTATTTGCTGTTTTCTTTTTAAATAAGGGCCTGCAAAAAATGGATACTGCTGCACATGGCTCCGGCTGGGGCTTTAGACTTATTATATTGCCGGGTGTAATCGTTTTTTGGCCGGTATTATTAAACAAATTAATAAAAGTAAAAAAGAGAGCTGATGATAAAGCCGCTGCGTAAGAAGCATTTGCAAATATGGGTATTGCTGGCTTTTTTAATACCGGCAGGAATTGTCAGTGCTTATATATCGGTGCCAAAGCAAGTATTTAATATATTATTACAGCAAAATAAAAGTGAAGCCTTACCGGTGCTGATAAATAAAGTCGAAAAAAAAGAATATACTATTTATCTGCGAAGCAGTAATGATAAAAAAAATTATCAGCTGCAGTGGATGAATAAAAATATTGCTGCACACCCTTCTTCGCTAGTTTATAAAACAGGCAATGGCGAAAAAGAATTGATAGGAAGAATTGCAGGAGAAGGGAATTATTTTTTTTCATTACCAAAAGATACCACAGCCCGGTACCATTTTATTTTGTACGATATTATTCATCAGCAAATAATTGACAGCATAAATTTTTAGCAATGAGCGCAGGCTATACCGCAGTAGGCTGGAACAGGCAAAAGAAAATATACGACCGGATAATTTTTAGTTTTTGTGTTTTGTATTTATCAACTTTTGTGGTAATCACCGCATTTATAAATCCGGATTATACTTTTGAAACGGTATTGATCCGCTCCACCTCTACTTTGGCAGTATTACTGCTGCATATAATTTTAAGCATTGGCCCCCTTACACGAATTAATAAAAAAATGCTGCCACTCTTATACAACCGCCGGCATTTGGGTGTAACCATGTTTTGCATAGCTGCAGTGCATGGCGTGTTCAGTATTATTCAGTTTCATGCATTAAGTAATGTAAACCCTTTTGTTTCGCTCTTTACTTCCAATACTAATTTTTTCTCTTTAAGTGGTTTTCCTTTTCAGGCCTTAGGTTTTTTTGCATTGATTATTTTCTTTTTAATGGCAATAACCAGTCACGATTTTTGGCTGCACAACCTTACACCCAAATTATGGAAAACGTTGCACATGTTTGTGTATGCAGCTTATTTTTTAATGGTGATGCATATTATGCTGGGCGTAATTCAATACGAAACGCACCCGGTATTTGTATTGCTGATTGCAGCAGGAGCTTTGTGGTTAACCGGGCTTCATCTTTTTGCTGCAAAAAAGGAAGTTACAAAAGACAATGAAAAATTTAGTGCAGAAAAAGATGCTTTTGTAGAAGTATGCAGTGTAAATGATTTTGAAGAAGGCCGTGCCAAAATATTTTGTATTGATACAGAACGAATTGCTGTATACAAACACGAAAATAAATTATATGCCATACATAATGTGTGCAAGCACCAGGGCGGGCCCCTGGGCGAAGGAAAAATAATTGATGGGTGCATTACATGCCCCTGGCATGGGTACCAGTATTTGCCGCATAACGGGCAATCGCCACCGCCATTTACAGAAAAAGTAAATACTTATGATGTAAAAATTGAAGGAACAAAAGTTTGGTTAAACCCAAAACCATTTGCTGAAGGAACAGAGAAGCCCGGCGTAGCGATTAATGAATTGATTAATGTTAAATAATATAATGAAGATGATATGGCTGAACAAAAGATAAATATAGATATACAGCCGGGCCCTCCCTCTCTTTTGGAGAGGGAGCCGGAGGGAGAGGCTTTTTATATCGGCTGGCAAGCCAAAGCCCCTGCATCTTTTGCAAAGCAAATGAAAACAGTATTGCTTATTCTTTTTCCGGCTGCAATAATTGTTGGGTTGGCGCTGGCTTCTTTTCAAAAAAAATTTTCCACCGCCAATTTTGAGTTTGGTAAACTTACCGAAGTGAAAGGAATTTATTTTAGCAGCCCTTTGCCGGTGTTAAAAGTTATTGCAGCAAAAGATATCTGGGGCAATACAGTTTACATCACTATTCCATTAGTGGGTTACGGCAAACATGGCGCCGCTACTGCCATCATGCAACTGGAAAAAGAAAAAAATATTTCATTCCACAATAAAGAACTTACTATAAAAGGAACTACTATTATACAGCGATGGAAAAACAATGTTGCAAATTAATAAAGACGATAACCCTGTAATTGCTGTGGGTAATGTTGCAGGGCTTTCATTACTATCAACACAAAAAGATTTAGGCATACAAAAAATTAAAGGAGAAATTATTGATCCCAAATGTTATTTTGGAGTAATGAAACCAGGTGAAGGAAAAGTACACCGGGATTGTGCCATACGTTGTATTCTCGGTGGCATACCGCCTGTTTTAAAAGTGATGAATGAAAACGGAGAAAAAAATTATTATTTAATTGTTGGCCCTAACGGAGAATCTATGAACGAAGCTGTACAGGATTTTGTGGCAGAACCCATAGAGATAGAAGCAAGAGCAGTACAGCAGGATGACTGGATAATTCTTTATGTAAAGGATAAAAAAATACACCGCATATCTGCAGTTAGTTTGTATAAATCACAAAATGAAATTGCATCTTGTATAAAATAACGTTTTTTATTTCCCCCTTTCTATCCCCAATTTTTTCATTCTTGCTTCCAGCGTTGTTGCATTAAGGCCCAATATTTTTGCTGCACCTTTTTCGCCGCTTACTTTCCAGTTGGTTTTTTCCAATATATTTATGATATGTTCTTTTTCAACCTCATCCATTTTTTGCAATGTTGCTTTGCCATTGCTGTTTATATTTTTTGCAGAAGGAACCCAGTCGCCGTATTCCAATGTTTTGCCGGTAGTTAATATTAATGCCCTTTCAATAAGGTTTTCCAGTTCCCGTATATTGCCCGGCCAGTCGTACAGCATTAATGCATCAATAACTTTATCGGGAATGTTTTTTATTTCTTTACCCATTTTGCCTTCATACTTTTTTACAAAATGTTTTACCAGCAAAGGAATATCTTCTTTGCGGTTGCGTAATGGCGGAGATATAATCGGGAAAACATTTAGGCGGTAAAACAAATCTTCCCTGAATTCTTTTTTTTCTATTGCCTGCTGCAGGTTGCGGTTGGTAGCAGCTATTACCCTAACATTTACTTTTATGGTTTTAGGATTGCCCAGTCTTTCAAATTCGCCTTCCTGTAAAACCCTTAATAATTTTGCCTGTAGTTCTACGGGCAATTCTCCAATTTCATCTAAAAAAATGGTGCCGCCATCTGCCAGTTCAAAGCGGCCAATTTTTCTTTCCATAGCACCGGTAAAAGCACCACGTTCGTGCCCAAATAATTCACTCTCTATTAAATTTGCAGGCAGTGTGGCACAATTAATTTTTATTAGCGGCCTTTTATTTCTATTGCTGATATTGTGTACCGCCCTTGCCAGTAATTCTTTGCCGGTACCACTCTCTCCTAAAATTAAAACGGTAGCATCGGTACTGGCTACCTGCTCTATCTGTTGTAATATTTTATGAAAGCCTGCACTCTGGCTGATAATATCTTCAAAATTAGAACTGAGTTTTATTTCTTCCTGCAGATATTTATTTTGTGCCTGCAACCTTGCCTGTTCCTGTTCCATCAAAACCTGCTCCGTAATATCAATCATCATGGTTCTTGTAAATTGCCCTCCGGTATCTGGTTTCGACCACCATTGTATCCACAATGGTTTGCCATTATCTTTGCGGCGGAGCTCAAGGATAACACCACCCTTATCCGCTCCCTGCTCTATGGCATCAAATGCCTCTTTTAATTTTCTCTGATTATCAGCGTTATCAACCACCAATGTCTTTCCATATAAAAAAGGTACTTCTTCGGGTTTTACTCCCAGCATTTTTAAAGCCGCCCGGTTGGCTTTTATAAATTTAGAATCCAGCCCTTCATGCACATAAGCAATCGGTGCCTCTTCAAATAAATCCTGAAATTTTTTATCGCTCTCTTTTAAACGGAGCTCTAACTCTTTATTCGCAATTTTTAATTTTTCTTCCGATTTTATTCTCTCAATTTCTGACCCGGCACGTGCAGCAAAAATTTTAAGAATAGCAGTTTGATTCATTTCATTACTCATCGGGGCATCATCCAGTGCAGCAATATGGCCAATAACATTTCCGGTAGAGGGGCTGTAAATGGGTACTGCAACGTATGAATCGTAACCAGCTTCTTTGGCATAAGTTTTATCGCAACCCGTTGAAATAAAAATTGCTGATCCGCTTCCTTCCATTACCAGTTTGCAGGGGGTACCTTCAACATCGTACTCAATATTTTCTTCTAATTTTTTATTTTTGGTATAGGCTAATGTGCGTACACGGGTTTTATGTATATCGGTACACTCCGTAACAATACAGGTTTTAACGCCAAGCGAAACGGTAACATACTCAGTTAAGGCTTCAAAAAAATCCTGGCCCACCACTGCAGATGTGGCCTCAGAAATGGTGAGCAATAATTCTTCTGCCATTTTTTTTCTGCGTATATCACGAACAATGCTGCAGGAAAATTCCTGTCCATTAAATTCAATAAAATTTCCTGTTACTTCTACATCATACACCATACCGTTTTTATGTTTGTGGCTGGTTTCTGTAATAATCTTTTTTTCTTTTTTTAACCGTTCCCAGTATTTGGCAAAATCGGCTGCAACCGGTGTAGGATTAATATCGGTAATATGCTTATGGGTTAATGCAGTTTTGGAGTAACCCGTCATTTGGCAGGCCATTTCATTTACCTGGAAAATATTGCCTTTAGCATTTATCCAAAAAACTGCTTCATGAAGATTCTCCAGCGAAAAATGCAGGAGGTGCAAATCCTGCTCAAACTCCAGCAATGAAGTTTTTGGCATTGGAATAAAGTTTAAAATGGTTTTGAAGCTTATAAAAATAATACTTAGTTACAAAATTTCATAATTAAATAAACCCAGGTGCAGGTGGCTGCCTGAAGTACAGGATTAAATACAAATATGGCCAGAATTGGGTATGATTAAGGTTTGATGAAAGCGGTTGAAGCAATATGGATTTAATCAGGTGTAAAATCTAAGAGGTTTATGCAAAATTTTATTAAGCCCTTTCAAATTCGGCACAATCAATTCTTATATCTGGCAGCAGCAGTTTTTGCTGCAGCAAATTACAAAAAGGTATGTTGTTTTTAGATGAAAAATTGGTGCAGTTATAACAGGTTCGCTGTACACTGATGATTCCTGTATTATTCAATTCCTTTATCAGGGTTACTATGTTTTGCCATAATATTAATTTACTGTTGCGGCCGGTTTGTGCAATGAATGCTGTAAGCGGATTTGCAAAATCTTCTGAGGCAGCCACAACTTTTTTTCCGTTTGCCAATAATTGAATAGAATAACTTCTTGTATCCGATGGGTCTGTAATTTTCTTTACCATTTTCTTTTGTTCCAAAACTTTTATGGCATCGCTGATGGTAGGTTTTGTAAAATTAAATTCCTGTGCCAGGTAGCTTATGGTACATTTATCTGCAATGTGGTGCTTAATAAAAATGAGCAATTGAATTTGAATTGGGCTCAATCCAAATTGTTTTGCTTTTTCCCAAAGTAAAATACGGAACACCTGAGAGAGGCGTTCCAACCCAGCCACTATTTTATAATCGAGGCTGGCATTTTGCTGCGCTACATTAAATACAGTCATTAAGTACAGTTTTGCATTTCAATAATATAATATCCTTTAGCTTCAATAGCAGCTTCCATTGGTGCAGTGGCTGCTTCTGTATGGCAAAAGCTGCATTCCTTTGCTGCCAGCGATTGCCCCTCCTGATTTTTGGATAGTAAGTAATCCTTACCAAAAGTATGAATTGTTTTTTCATCTTTTATTTCCGCAGGTGCAATAATATCAAAGTGCATAATGGTGCCGTCTTTTTTTGTAACATAAGTATCCCAAACTGCTACTTTCATTTTGTATAATTTTAGATTACGAAAATAATTTTTTAAAGGTTCATTTTTATTCACTGCTGCAATTAAAAAATGCCCGGCAATACAGTTTACTATATTGCCGGGCAAAGCTTAACCCTTTACATCTGCCATGCTTGCACCATAGTTAATGTGCAGCACATTGCCATTAGGAGTAACCAGTGCAGGAACAGATTTTACACCTGCCCGTTCTGCTTCCGCAATTTTTGATTTGTCCTCGCCCAGGTGTACCACTTCTACCGCAGAAGGGTTCATGAGGCTCAGAATGTCGTGCTCTGCACTAACGCATACAGGGCAGCCTGCATGATAAAAAATTGATTTACCCATAAAAATTATTTTTTGATTCACTGCAATATTGCCTTTCAAATGTAGTAAGGAATCCTAACTATATAAAATAAATTTATCCTCATACTTTCTGCACCCATCACCGGCAAATCTTTTTTGGCTGGTGCACAATAAATGCCTGCCTGTCCGGCAGACAGGGTTTGAAAGGGCAGCGGTGCCGAAATTCCGGAAAAAATCAACATCAATTCTTAAATAATTAAGTCTGTTTTTTGTGAAGATATTAAGTTGATACAATTAAATTATAAATGCTGCAGCCAGCCTGCAGGAGAAACTTTCCTGCTGTGCAAAGACAAAGCAGGTGACGCTAACGGCGAGACGAATTGCCTTACGTATTATTGCAGGATACGTCAACATTGACGAAAAAATATTTATTAATGATAAACAAATACAGGTATCGCTATCTGCTCATCTTTTTTACGGATAACTACAATACAATAATTCTTAAGGGTAGAAAATGTTGAATAACGCAGCATCATATTATTGAGGGGCTGCAAAAAAATGGATTGATTAAACAGCAACATACCCTGTGCATTTATTATTTGTAATTGTGCAGCAGTATTTTTAAAATTATCCGGCAGGTTATGCAGGTATAAATTTTCTCCGGAAAAAAATGCTTTGGGTGTAATTGTATTTTGCCGGCTTTTATTAACCACTATAGTTTTTGAAAACCGGTACTGGCCATCCTGATCTGTAATTTTAATGCGGTAGTAAGCAGTACTAATGTTGGTATCATCTGCCCATTTATAATTATTAAGCACTCCGTATTTGGGTAGCAGCTGTGCAGCAGTTTTAAAATCTGTTCCATTTGCACTTCGCATTACTTCATAAAACCGGAGGCTGGTTTCCTCCGCTGTCTGCCATTGAAGAATGGTTTGTTCCTGCTGCACAAATGCATCAAATTTTAAAAAATTTACGGGTACTACATTTAGCAGTTCGAAACTACCCACATCTATATTACCCTGTACTGTTCTGCTGATAAATGAAGTGGGATGCAGGTATTCAAAAACCGGTAAAAGATTTTGACCATTGCTGGCTACACCCGGGTTGCTGCCGCTATTAATGGCAACAGAACTGCTGCTGAGTTGATAGTTATATGTAGCAGGATTTGTAAAACCCACCTGCAATATATCATTTACTACTTTATTAGTGAGAGAGTCTACCGCAGCAGCCGGTCCGCTATAACTTATACCCGTACCGGGCCCGGCAAAAATATTATTATATACTTTTAGATAAGTTGCACCGGCAGCTGCATGTAAAAAACTGCCGGCAAATCGTTCATTTACCAGGGTATTATTAATTAAATAAATTTCGTGTGGTGCAGTATTAACCAATCCTTCCAACCCATAACCCACCATATTTCCATTACTGGAGTTGGGGCCCTGCTGTATAATATTGCCAATTAAAACAGACAGCCCTCCGGAAGGTAAATCTATTTCCCGGCTTGCATTTCCTGTTGCTTCATTTGAAAAACGGTTGTATGAAATATAATTTACCCTTGCCCTTGATTTTAGCTCGTGCCCAATATTTGCATGATGAAAATAACTGAAACGAATGATGGCAGTATCTGCACTGCCGATATAAATATTATGCGAAAACCCATCACCAAATCCATTAAAACCAAACTCTGATTGCTCAATAATAATATTGCCCCCGTTGTTGCCGGTTAAAATTCCGTTTTCATTATTATGAAAATAACAGTTTGTAACGGTTATGCCTACACCATCTAACCGTATGCCTGCGCCATTCATATCCGGTACCGTACTTTCAGAAAATTCTATGTTGTCTACATGGATATTATTACCGGCCAGCACCCAGGTTCCTTTTCCGATGGCATTATTTCCGTTTGCCCGCAAATGTGGTCTGCCGCCAATGCCTTTTAAGAGGAGGTTGTTTTTTGTCCACACAGATACATCACCCAAATAAACGGCTGCATCAATTTCCACAGTATCTCCGTTATTTACAAGCAGGGCTACATCACTGGGTTTGGTAAACGTTCTGGATGGGCCAACCTGCCAGGTAAAAGCCAGGGCAGTTAGTGGCAGCAGCAATATGCAGAGTAAAGTTATTTTTTTCACAGATTTGATTTTACGAATCTGTCTCAATAAATGCGCCAATAAAATGCAGGGGCGGTGTTATTTATAAATTTGACAGGAACTTTTTTTATTTAAACGGGCCTGTGAGCAGCAATTATTAAGCCTGCAAAAACGAAATTGTATATCTCTATTTTCCATTTTTATCAACACATCAGTTTTTTCTGAAGTAATTTTTTTAAACCGGAGAGAGGTTAGGGATTTTGCCCGGCATAATTTTATTTTAAAGGAATTTTATGGTTGCTTTATTTCAGCTGGCTTAATTTCTTTTTGGAAAGTTTTACTCTTACCAGGTTGTAGGATTGAGTAATATACAGCGCCCATTTTTTTTTATTGAATATGTTTACATCCTCTACCAATATCCATTTGTACCTGGCAGCATAAGGAGAAGGAATAATTCCGGGTGTGTTTGTTATTTCCTCAAATTCTTCGTCTGTTACTCTAAAGGAAACTTTCAAAGGGGTATTGAGTAAGATAACGCAAAACATTTTTTCGCCAATCATAAAACAAAGATCGTTATCCCACTTGATGCCTTCTGTTACCGAAGGAAGTTCTGTACAAATATTTCTGATCGCTTCTATGTTCACTTGTTTTTAGATGTTATCAGTTGTTTATTAAATTGTTGATACCCCGTTTAAATCTGTTGTGAGCACATCACTCATAAAATCAAACCAGGGCCGCAGGCGTTTAAAAGTTTGATTCAATTGTTTTAAGAAACCCGGGGCCAGAACTTCTTTGTCTGTAAACTTCCGTTCAAAATAAAACTGTTTATGTTTCAGCAGCCCTATGGCAGGATTTTCTTTTGAAAATCCCTTTGGCGATGTAGCAACTTTTTCGCCCTTTAATGCACCAAACAGGCTGGTAATTGTTTTGCCTGAAACTATTTTTTTCCAGGCGGAATAGTTTAAATCAATATCCTGTCTTATCCTGAGTAAATCTGCAGCATTAGGGCTAAAAAAACCACCGGCTGCCAGCGATGCACCGGGTTCAATCTGAAAATAATATCCGCCCCTTAATTTTTTGGTGGCTCTTTTAAAACCCCCGGCCCAGTAGGTTTTATAAGGAGTTTTATCTTTTGAAAACCTGGTATCTCTATAAATGCGGAATAAAGAATTTTTGCCTGACAGCGTTTCAATGTTGTCATGCTTTTTCATTTCATTCAGCAAAGCATCTGTAAAACAGATCATGTTTTCATATTCAATAAGGTAGCGGTCTTTATTTTTTGCAAACCATTCCCGGTTATTGTTTTTTGAAATGTCTTTAAGAAAATTGAGTGATGATTTGGGTATTGCAACATTGGCCATGGAAAAAATATTAGTGGGTTAAAAATAAAAAACAGTATTGAGGAAACCGTTTTTTATTTAGCGGCTTTAATATTATTTCCTGTAACCCTCACTTCCAAACGCTTCTCCCTTACCGGTTTGGCAAAACTGGCGCAGGCTTTCCATATACCTTCCCCAGCTAAAATTGCAGGAAGCATAAAAGTCGCCGGTTTCTTTCCAGCCCGATTGTTTAAAACGGACACGGGTTTTATTTTCGTTGCTGTCAAGATAAAAACTAAAAATATGCCCCAGCCAGTCTTCCGGGCCGCCGGCACATTCCCAGGTAACAGATTCGTTGGGTTTTATTTCTTTTACTTTCATATCCGGCCCGCCAAAATCTCCAAAGCGAAATTCTATGATACCTCCAACAGCAGTATCGCCGCCTACTTTATTAGTCCACCAGTTTGAAAGTCCATCAATGGTTGTGAGTGCTTCAAATACTGTTTCTTTTGAAGCATTGATGTGAAATAAATGTTTTATTACAAACATGATAATTGATTTTATGATACCGGGAATTTATTCATCATTGACGATTGATTCTGTAAAATGTAGGGACAGGCATTATCATTGAACCTTCAATGTCGTTTAGCCAAGTAAGTATCAATACCTAATATCACCCCTTCGGGCAATGTCATTAAGTTAAGCATTTGTAAGACCTCACCCCAACCCCTCTCCAAAGGAGAGGGAACTGGAATTGGGTATTTTATAGTTTAAAATATCCTTAACTTAACGACATTGCCCTTCGGGGTTTTGCGATAACTATTATTTTCTTAGCTATATTAATGTCAGCACTGCCCGTTCCGTTCAGGCGGGCTTTCAGGCTTTAAAATCCCGAAGGGATGATATTACTATAGATATTTTTGCAAAATTGAAGACCCAACCCCGAATGGGTGACATTAGTTGAGAAATATAATTCTTAACTAAACGACATTGATTGACCATTCATCTCTCTCTTTAATCATACCTCATCGCTTCTTTAGTAAAATATTTTTTTAAAAAAGCAATTTGCCCAATATCATAACTTTCATGCTGTGCTAAAAAAGCAACGGTTCCGCCAAAAGTAAAATCGCCTATCGGACTTTTTAACGGGCATTCTGCAGCAAGATGTTCTTCTGTTACAGCGGCAAAAGCTTCCTTTAATAAGTCACTGGCTTTTTGCCATTCTGCTTTTGTATTGGCCAGTGTGCCATAATTGGCAGCAGCATCAAATGGTTTAAAATTTTCGAACAGGCCGTCGTAAGGATTTTTTGCTACTGGTTTGCCCAGCATTGCGCAGGAGTTGTAGCGTGCCCACACCGTATGTGCTGCCAGCCAGTTAAGCGGATTATTGTGCCCGCTGATTCTTTCCTTTGCCTGCTCTTCTGTAACCCCTTCCAGTGCACTTAGAAAAAGGCGGGTGTTCATGTTAAAGATAATTTCTGATTGATAAATAGATTTTGCCATGATGATAAATTTTTATGATGTATATTAATGACGAATGGCGAATTAAAAACCGGACATTTTGTAAAAATTATTTCGCTTTCATCTTATTTCCTTTTGCATCATGGGTAACTTCTGCAAGGCCCAGTGCTTCCATCAGTGGAGGAATGTACATACCAAAACGGCCACGCAATCCCTTCTTTAATCCATACCAGCCACCAGCTGGGTTTTTGGGCGAGCGGCCCCAGGCTTCTACTGTTCCATCCTTTGCCGGTTTCTGTTCGTCGGCACTGCCCAGTTCCATCCAGTCGCCATGCTTTTTCAGCATTGCATGCAAATCATCCAGGCAATCCATATTGTAATGCAGCACCGTTTTTCCCACAGTGCATACTAAAATTTCTTTGCCATCTTTTTCATCTACATGCATGGTATATTCTGATGATAGTGGTGGCGTTTTTAAAACCAATGGTTTTTCTTTTGTACCGATTTTGTACTTCATTGTAAAATTTATTTAAGCGTTAAAAAATATTATTTGATGAACCTACTAAAGATAATAATTCCTGTTTTGGCGCAACTTCTAATCCGCTTGCTTTTAGTTGTTCCTGAAAATATTTGAACGAGGGCAACTCATTCAGCAATTTTTGGTCTTCATCTGAGTTGAAGAATGCTGTATGGATAAATGTTTTATTGTCGGCAGATAAACAGGCGTTGTAGTTAATGCCCTTGTGCTGCAGCTTTTGCAAATCGGTCATTACATTTTTAATATTGTTTTTATTTTGTTCTGCAAATTCAGGCGTTGTGGTATAAGTTACTTTTACAATTTTCATGTAGATATTATTTAGTGTTCATAATACTTTCTGCTTCTTTTTTAAGATCGGCAGAAAACTGCTCAAACGATTTATCAAAGGGTGGGATCATTTTAGCAAACAAGGGAAAAAGAGGGCCGCCTATTTTTTCTGTCATGGAAAAAAGAGTTACACCATTTTCTTTTTTATCAAGTGTGTAAATCCTGTTGCCCATGGCATCGCCCCATATAAGCTTGGTTTCAGGTTTACATTCTTTCACCTTTAATTTAAATATCCGTTTATGATCGAGTGTTGATTTAAGATTTATTTTTTCTCCTGCTGCAATATTTCCTTCAATAGAAATAACGGTAGAATTCCATCGGGCAAAGTCGGAAGCGTTTGTTAAGAGTGTCCAGATGATAGATGGGTCAGCTTTAATTTGGATGCTTACTGAAGTTTGACGGCTGAATGTTTTTTTCAGGGTGCTGGCTTTGCCATTTTGTGCCATAACTGCTGTAGTTGCCATAATCGTTTAAGTTGATCAAGTGTTTTAAATATTTATTTCAACTCTTTGACGTTTGGGCAAAAAAAAACGATAGGCTAATCGGTATTTTTTTCTGTATATTTTTCCATAACCTTTCGGTTATGATCTAAATGATGCAGTTGTAATGCTGCAGCATTTGATGCAAAAGGGTCAATGCCTTTTACCACTTTCATCCGCAAATCAAATAAATGTTCTTTGCTGGCATTTTCTGCTTCTCTTGCCATGTCAATTTTTATTACCTCTTCCTGAAATTTTTGTTTGGGATTAAATATACCATTCAGTTCGGAGCATTGATGGCAAACGCCCTGTTTATTTATCAGCGCACACCTGCCATCAAAAACAGTTATCATTTTACTTCTGCCGGTATGCAGATAATATTTTACCATAGCTTCCGTGGTATCAATAATTTGGGTGATTTCATTTACTTTAAATTCATACACTTCTTTTAACAATATGCAGATTTGCTGTTCTAATGGTAACGATTTGGCAATGCAGCTAAAACAAAAAGCGATATGTTCCTTTATTTCAAATTGTGCCTGTGGCGAAGTAGTGTGGATATGCATGGCCCCTTTAAAAAATTCCGGATTGGTAAGCGCAGCTTCTCTTGCTATGTCTGTCACATTTTCTACCCAGCGTTTTTTTGCCCTTGCATTATCTTTTGCCAAATTGGAGGCAATTGCAAATATCCAGGTCTTTAAAGAAGATTGCCCTTTGAAGGTATCCAGTTTTTCGGCCGCTTTAATAAAGCTGTCGTGTACAATATCCTCCGCATCTGCAACACTTGCGGTTATCCGCAAAATATAAGATTTTAATTGTGCACCACACTGTTCAAATTCTTTGGTGAGTTGTTCTGTTGTCATTTCGGTAGTTGTTTGGTTTTCTACACGGCATTCTGTTGGCATAAATTCTTTTTTATCAGTGATAATTTTTTATACCGGCACCCCCCAGCTCTTTTTAATTTCTTCTTTTAATTTTTCAATAATAGTATCTAATCCTTTATACCAATCCAGATGTGGGCTCCATGCAGGGCAACCACCGGCATAATCGATACATTGCGTTTGCTCCCACACTTTTTTGCAAGCCGGGCAGCGGCCACCGGTAGAAAAAGTATCCCAATTATAACCGCAGGAGCATTGCCAGTAAGGTTGCCCATCAGGCTCCCAGTTGCATTTAGGGCAAGCTATTTTTATTTCATCCATTTTTTTATTTTCATCTTTAAAAAAACTTTTTACTTTAATACAAAGCTAACTTTTCAATCTACGCTTAAATAAAAGTTCAATAATGGTAAGCCGTACAAGTGAGTGACACAACGATGCTGATAGAAATACAAATGTTTGCCAAAAAAAATTAAAATAATCAGTAACAAAAAATATTTATCACTAATCATTAATTGCACCATACACCAATGCCCTGAATTTTTCTACCACATCGCCGTGTGTGCTTCCCTGTAACTGGCGGTAAAAAAGTAACACCATTTTTTCTTTAGGATCTACCCAGTAACTGGTGGCAAATGCGCCGCCCCAGCTGTAGGTACCCGATTGCGCAGGTGTGCGGCCACTGCTTTTATCAGTTACAATTTGAAAGCCAAGGCCAAATTTATCATCGCCACGATAAGGTACTTCACCCATTTGGTTCATCGTCATAATGCGTACACTATTTCTGCTGAGTAATCTTTTACCATTGTACACACCATTGTTTAAAAGCATTTGTAAAAAAATACCATAATCGTAAATGGTAGATGATAATCCTGCGCCACCGGAATAATAGGTGCTGTTAACTAATGGATAATTAGAAACTGTTGGGCCGTTAAGCATGTTACCTTCGGCTTTTACCAAATGGCCGGTAGAATCTTCCCGATATAAATTTACAAGGCGTGATGCTTTTTCTTGCGGAATAAAAAAATACGTATCGATCATCCCTAATGGTTGAAAAATTTTGGTGCGGAAAAAATCATTTAACGACATACCTGAAATTACTTCTACCAAACAACCTAACAAATCGCTGTTTAAACCATAGGTCCATTTTTCGCCGGGCTGGTGCATCAAAGGTAATTTTGCAAGGCGGTTCATCGCATCTAATAATTTATCATCCTGTACGCCAATACCTGCAGTTATTTTACTTTTTGCATAAATGGCATTAGCTTCTTTACTGCCTATTTGTGCATAGCCCAATCCTGATGTATGCGTAAATAATTGGCGAATAGTAATTTCGCCTTTGGCAGGAATAGTGGAGTAAGAAGTGTCGGCTGGCACATATTTATCAAGCACCTGTTGTTTTTTAAATGCAGGAATATATTTTGACACCGCATCATCTAATTGAAATTTTCCTTCTTCAAACAACATCATCATAGCTACGCTGGTAATGGCTTTTGTTTGCGATGCAATGCGGAAAATGGCCTCTTTTTGTAACGGTGATTTAGTATCCAGATCATTTACACCGACTGCTTTGTGGTATGCAATTTTTCCATTGCGGATTATGAGTGCTACTCCGCCCTGCATCCATTCTTTTTTTGCCCAGTCATTCATTTCCCTGTCTAAGCGTTGCAATCTTTCTGTAGAAAAGCCTGCGGCTTGGGGAGTGGTAAGCGGTATTATTTTTTGTGCGGTTGCAAATTGTATTTGCAGGATGATGATGGTGGCAAGAAGGAAAATCTTTTTCATAATAAATTTTTATGAGGTGAAAACGTATTGAGTTGAGAGATTTATTTTATAAGTTATTATTGTGATCAAAAAAAATTAAAATGTTTCGTGAGACACGAAACATGGCGGCGAACACGAAATAAGGCGGCGGAAAAATATTATTGAAGCCCCAGCCCCATCAGCGCCTTACCTGCCCTTAACCCTAAATGTTTTTCGTTTTCAACAGTTACCACACCATTCACCATTACAAAATAAAAACCTTTTGAATAGGCATGCGGTTTTTCAAAAGTGCTAACATCATTTACCTCCGCCTCATTAAAAATAACGATGTCGGCATTCATGCCTTCTTTTAATAAACCAATATTTTTTAATTGAAATTTTTGTGCCGGTAAACTGGTCATTCTTCTTATCGCTTCTTCTAACGAAATTACTTTTTGCTGCCGTACATATTTACCCAGCACCCTTGCATTGGTACCATAACCACGTGGGTGTGGCGCTCCTGCACCAAAGGCCCTTATGCTGGCATCGCTTGCAAACATGTTAAACGGATATTGCATAATGTGCTGCACATCTTTTTCGCTCATACCATGAAAAACCATACCGGCGCCACCATTAATCATCATTTCCATAACCGTTGCAGCTTCTTCACTTACTTTATGTTTTCTTCCTTTTAATAAATTAATGGCTTCAATACTTTTTCCATTTAAGGTAGTGTCTGCCTTGTAGTAAGCTACCACAGCATAACTTAAATGCTTGAGCTTTCGGTTCTTTAATTTTTTGGTGATATAAGCCGTTACCTGTTTTTTTATTTCGGGCCTGATTAATCTTGCAGCAATAGAATCTTGCCCATCGGCTAAAATTTCATCGGGCAATAAAGTACTGAGTGATGTGCTGCTGGCGGTGTAAGGATACTGATCGATGGTTACATCCAATCCTTCTTTTCTTGCAGCAATTATCATGGGCAGCGTTTGGTTGCTGCGGCCCCAGTTTTGTTGTCCGCTTAATTTAAAGTGCGAAATTTCTACAGGAATATTTGCGCCTCTTGCAATGGCTAAAGCTTCATCAATGGCTTGTGTTACACTATCCCCTTCATCTCTCATATGCGTTGCATAAACCCCATTGTATTTTGAAGCCACTTTTGCAAGGCGGATTATTTCTGGTGTTTTGGTATAGGTGCCGGGTATATAAATTAACCCGGTGGATAAACCCACTGCGCCATCTTTCATAGCCTTATCAACAATCATTTCCATTTGTACTAATTCTGCTTCGGTAGCATTGCGGTTGGCACGGCCCATCACTGCTTTTCTTACATCGTTGTGGCCAACTAATGTGGCTACGTTTATGGATAACTGTAACGAATCTATCCACTGTAAATATTTTCCTATGTCAATATTGGATGCGCCGCAATTGCCGGCAATTACTGTGGTAACACCATCGTAAATAAAATTGTCTGCTGTTGGTGTTTTAGCTTCGTCGCCTTCAATATGAGTATGCACATCAATAAAACCAGGTGCAACAATTAAACCTTTTGCATCAATAGTTTTTGCTGCTGTGGCGGTAATGTTCTTTTGTATAGTAATTATTTTGCCTTTGGTGATGGCAATATCTGCATAATACCAATTATTGCCTGTGCCATCAAATATTTTTCCGTTGCGGATCAATACATCGTATTGCGGTGTTTGGGATAAAAGAGAAAAAGGAAGTAACAGTGCCAATAATAATTTCATGATGGTAAGATAAAATTATTTTTTGATTCTTGCTTATAGTAAAATAAATGTGGAGGATAATTTTGTAAGATAATTGTTTGCAATTTTTCCTTTAGGCAGTATTACTCTTTACAAAGGGCCTAAGTTTTTGTGTTATACCAGTTAGACATTAAAATCACACTGTCAGCCTGAGCTTGTCGAAGGCGGGTTTAATTCAGCACCGGTTTCGACAAGCTCAACCTGACATTTTTTTATTGTATAGTTTCAATGTCTAATTGGTATTACTTTTTTTTCGGAAAAAAAGTAACCAAAAAAGCCGCCCGAAATCGAATACAGCCCGATTTCGGGAAGCAGCTATGTGGGGCTTTTGTACTATGCACAGCATCCTGCGGACTGTGACTTGAGCATTTGTAATTCTACTATTAGTATTGCAGAGAATAATTTTATTTTCATTTCTTTTAAAGACAAATCAATTTCTTTTAAAAAATTATTCTCCCGGATGATATTTTTTTTCTGCATGTTGTAAAACATCATCTTTATAAAATAATACGTCTTTAAATTTTCCCTGGCTGTACATTAAGCCCTGATCGAAAAAATGGGGAGAGTTTTCATTGCCGCTGTTGCCACCGGCTAATAAAGATTTGGCTTTTATTTTTTTACCAAACTCTACAGCACAAATAAAACTGTTGCCATGTACACCGTATCTTTTTTTAGTGCCGGTAAAATTGCGGCTGGTGTAAGAGGGAAGCATGCCCCATGTTGATGAAGCGAAGGCAACCGGAATACTTTCTTTACTGTCGTCAAATTTATTTTCTACATCAGAGGATATTCTTTGAAAGCGATTAATATCTCCCCATGGCAATTGCCATTTACCAAATTTATTTTGCAATTCATTTATTACTGCGGCAAGTGGTACAAGTAAATCTTGTGCAGAAGCTTTTGTAATAAAGCGGTTGGTTTTAGTAACCTGGTCCACAAACTGAAATTCGTCTTCATCATTACTTTTTATAATTTCAGGAATTAATTTTTGCCCCCATTCAACTGCTAAAGTTGTTGCAATGGAATTTACACCGCAACGCATATCCCAATTTTTTAAAATTGTTATGGGCTCTTTTAATTTTGTGTACAAACTATCATTAGGAGCAATATTTTTTTCAAAAGCATTTATTAAAGCAGGAATTAATTTTTCAAATGCGGCCAGATAAGTGTCGTAACCGGCAGCAATTATTTTATCAAGATTGTAATTTTTTTCTTTATCTAAAACACGTACGGCGTTTATACCACGGTAGTTTTCACCATCAGGCGCCATATAAAAAGGGTAGTTTTTTCTTTTAGGACTGTTATTGCCTGCAACTGTATATGGCGTGGAATTACAATTTTGTACCCAGCCATTTACAGGATTTATACTTTGTACAATTTTATTTATGGGATGTAAACCTTTCCATTCAGTTGCGCCTGTTGAGCCATCTACCGCTTTGTTCCAATTGTATTTTTTATCTTTTACCGGAATGCGGTTGCCATGCCAGTAAGCAATATTACCTTCTGCATCGGCGTACACGGTGTTGTTACTAATGTTTCCTTTAAGGTCTAATGTTTTTTTAAAGGCCACAAAACTGGTGGCTTTATTTCTTTGCCAGCATTGTATCAAGCCATTCATAATTCTGTTGTCGGCCCTAAGGCTAAGTATTTGGCCATTTCGTTTTGCCATTATAGGGCCGTGATGAGTGTAGAGTGCAGTAATGTTTTTTGTTTCAATATTATCAGCAACTTTATAATGCAGTGTTATCTTTTTTTCTATCACCTTTTTTTCTGCATTGTTGTATTCATAAACATAACCGTTACTTTTTTTAGATATTTTTTCTATGTATGTATCGGCGGCATCTACAGCACTGGAAGTATGCATCCATCCGCAGTGTTCATTAAAACCCTGGTACACAAAAAACTGCCCCCAGGTAACTGCACCGTAAGCATTTAATCCTTCTTCGCTAACTATATGCACTTCGGGCCGAAAATAAAATGTTACATGCGGATTAATATAGAGAATTGCATTTTTTGATTCGGTAATTTTTGGTGCAAAAGCAAAACCATTAGAGCCTGTTACAGTTTCTTCTTCCTGTTTTTTTATAATGGCAACAGGCGCTTCGCTTGAATAAAAATTTTTCAATTCATCCACTGTAATATCTGCAGTGCTGATGGCGCCAATGCTGCCATCCGTCCATAGTAAAGGATACCAGGGTTTAAATCTGGTGAGCAAAGCAGGTTTTGTTGAAGGGTTTTTGTAGAGATAATAATTAATGCCATCTGCAAAGGCATTGCATAATTTTTGTAACCAGGCCGGGGCATTGTTATAATCTTTAACAGCATCGGCACTGTCGATGATCATTTTTATTAAAAGATCGTTATATAATTCACTTTCGCCTTTTACTTCGGCCATGCGGCCCAGTTTTTCAATATAATTTAATTCTACTCTTTTAAAATCATCTTCGCATTGGGCATACAGTAAACCAAAAACTGCATCCGCATCTGTTTTACCATAAATATGCGGTATGCCGTAATTATCACGGATGATGGTAACGTTTTGTGCTTGTGTTTGCCATTTTTTAATTTCGGCAATTGAAAAAGGCTGAGTAAATGAAAAAGGCTGGGCAAAAATTTGCTGGCAGGCTATGAAAAAAAATAAAAGAATTTTTATTTTTTTTAAAGATGGAGTTTTTAAATTCATTTATTTTTATTTTAAATAGTCGCTAACTTTTTTATTAATAAATGCTTTTACCTTTTCCCAGGTTTGATTTTTTAAACTTATCGGGTCTTCACTTTCATCAGCATCTGAAAAATAGGTGATGGCTTGCGGTACCGTAATTAATAAATTTTGGGTGGTATATTTTTCTTTATGAAATTGTATAAAATCTGCAATGGAAAAATGCTGGAGTAATTCTGCAATATCCCAAAAATCTTTTTTCTTACCTCTGCCCAATATTGCCTGCACTTTCATGGCAATTATATCTTCGGTAGAAAACATTCTAATACCATCTATATTTTTTGCTGGTCTTATTAAAGTATGGGGATGGTGAATGATGTCAATTTTTACTGCATCCACAAAACAGAAAATACCAAAACGTGGATTGGTTGATCTGTTTGCAAAAGATTGTTTAAATTTTTTTTCAAGCGCATCAACAATTACTTCATTCTCAAATAATTTATTAGAAAAAAGATCTAAATCTACTGACATGCGGTGACCATATAAGAGTGATAAAGCTGTGCCACCAACCAAAGAAAAATCCTTTAGCTCCGGCATTTCCATCAGTTGTTTTAGTACGGAAAAAGTGTGGGGTTCAACTGTCTCAACTTGTAACATCTAAATTCGTTTAACGGTTTATCAATTACAGCGCTTGCCAAATACATAGTATGCTCCGGTAAAAATTTTGCATTCAGCAATGCTTCTGTAACTATTTCATCACCATAATAGCGGCGGCAATTTCTAATATCCTCCACATCGCCACGCTCAAAAACACGTTCTATTACAAAATTAGCTTTAGTATCGTAGTCAATGTTTTCAAAAACTACATCCCAAAAAATACGCCTGTTAAATATTGGTTTTTGTTTTTCTGACATATAATAAAGATACAATAGAATTTATTTATCAATCTTCATGAGACAAAGTCTAAAAACCATTGCATTCCCGTCGGAGACGGGTTAATCCATCACTTCATACACATTCATCAATCCTGATTTGTTTTTTAAACTTACTTCACCAACCTTTTTACAATTAAAAGATTCTTTTACTTTTTGATAAGCTGATTCAGTAATAATGATCTGGTTTTCTTTTGCTACAGATTGTAAACGTTGTGCAATGTTTACGGTATCGCCTATAACGGTGTAATCTAAACGGCGCAGGCTGGCGGCGCCAATATTTCCCGAAATCATTTCGCCGCTGTTAATACCAATAGAAACTTTTGGTGTAAAAGAAATATGGTTTTCTAATAGAGGCAATTTTTCAATTTGCGATCTTACAGCAAGGCAGGCATCAATTGCTTTATCTAAATGAAAATCGCCACGAAAAACCGCCATTACTGCATCGCCTATAAATTTATCAATATAACCGCCCTGTGCAATAATTTCTTTTACCATTACATCAAAATAGGTATTCAATAATTTTACAACGGTATCGGGTGTTTCGTTTTCGCTTATAGATGTAAAGCTGCAGATATCAATAAAAACTACTGTAGCTTCTACTATTTCGTTAGCCACTAATGATGATTCAAATTCACGGCTGCCCATAAAATTCAGCACTGTTTCATCTACATACATTCTTAAAATATTATTTTCTTTTATTGCTTTTAAAGTTTCTTTTACCTGTAAAACATGATGAATTGTTTTTTCCATGGTTACAGAAAGGTCTTCAAAATTTATAGGCTTGGTAATAAAATCGAATGCACCACGGTTCATGGCAGTGCGAATGTTTTCCATATCGCCGTAGGCAGAAACAATTACCGATTTTATTAACGGGCTGCATTCGCTCATGCGGCTCAGTAATGTTAGCCCATCCATTTCGGGCATATTAATATCGCTTAATAAAATATCAATATCTGGGTGCTGCTGAATTTTAGCCAGCGCATCGTTACCATTTACAGCAAAAACAAATTCGTATTGCTGCTCCCGTATTTTTTGGCGAAATTTTTGTTTGATGAGCATTTCCAAATCGGCCTCATCATCGGCTACTAATATTTTTGCCATTAGTTGGTAGGTTTAAGTTTTTGTTTTAATGCAGTAAAATCCACAGGCTTGGTTAAAAAATCATCGGCACCCAGTTCTTTTGCTATGTTAAAATTTTCGGCATCGCCATAAGCTGTTATCATCATTACTACCGGCGGCGGCTTGTGGTATTTTTGTTTGATGTGTTTCAGCAATTCAAGTCCGCTCATGCCCGGCATGTTTATATCGGATAAAATTAACACCGCTTCATGCTCGTGCTGGTTTAAATAAGCAAGTGCATCTTCGCCGGAAAAAGCAAAAATAAAATCCATTTCACAGCTTTTTATTTCCTTTCTAAAGCGCTGTTCAAAAAGTGTCTGTACATCTTTTTCGTCATCAACTACTAAAATTTTCATTTGATTTATTTAAGGTTTATGCTGGTAAATGAATGGTAAATTTAGTGCCTTCGTTTTCCTTAGTTTCCACTTTTAATTCTCCGCCATGTGCTTTAATAATATCGTAACTGATGCTTAAGCCAAGGCCTGTTCCTTCACCCGTAGGTTTGGTAGTAAAAAAAGGTTGAAAAATTTTATCTAATATTTTTTGTGGAATGCCGTTGCCGTTATCTTTTACACTTATGCAAACCTCACCCCGGCTCTCTCCAAAGGAGGGGGAGCGGCTTGTGCTAACGGTAACAGCTGGTTCGTAACCTTCGCCAATTTGTTTTTTCTTTTCACCCACCACATAAAATGCATTGGTAATTAAATTTAAAATTACCCTGCCAATATCTTGGGGAATAATATTGATATTGCCAATGCTTTCATCATAATCTGTTTTTAAACTGGCGTTAAAAGATTTATCTTTTGCTCTTAAACCATGATACGCTAAGCGTAAATATTCATCGGCCAGTGCATTAATATCTGTTGGTTCTTTTTGCCCGCTGCTTTTACGGCTGTGCTGCAGCATACCTTTTACAATAGCATCGGCACGTTTGCCATGATGATTTATTTTTTCCTGATTATCTATTACATCTGTTGCAATGGCTTTTACCTCCTCAAAATTTCCTTTGTCAATTTCTTCTTTCATCTCTGCCAGCAACTCTTTATTTACTTCGCTAAAATTATTTACAAAGTTTAAAGGGTTTTGAATTTCGTGGGCAATGCCTGCGGTAAGTTCTCCAAGGCTGGCCATTTTTTCGGCCTGTATTAATAATGCCTGTGTAGATTTTAATTCGTTAAGTGTATGCTCCAGTTCTTCTTTTTGTAAAGTAAGTGCGGCAGTGCGTTCGGTTACCTGTATTTCCAGTGCTTCTTTTATTTTTTCGTTAATCTGTATTTCTTTTTCTATCTCCAGTGTTTTCTTTCTTTCTTCTTCCAGCGCTTTTCTTTGTTTTTTTGTTATAAGCCACATGGCCAGTATCCATAAAAATGCAAATAGGGTAGCAGCATCAAAAACATTATCCCATTGGCTGTAAAATGTTTTGTTTATTGCTTTGGTTACACTTTCAATAAAAGAAATAATGATTAAAGGCACTACAGAATATACTACCGGTTTTACCTGCTGAAATTCTTTTTTACTTAACACCCAGTAAATAAATGCCAACACCAGCGCATGATTCAGCCACATTACTGCTTGCCTGGTTTGCTTTATGGTTGTGCCCGCTACAAGCAGCACAATAGCAGCGACCATAACAATTACAAGCACCTTGTCTAACTGGGGCTGCTGTTTTTGTGTAAGTATTTTTTTACGCAGGTAGCGTACAAGTATTAATATAAGTATAGGTTCTAAAAACATAAATAATTTTGTACAGCAGTTAGTTGCGTATAAAGTTAAAAACTATATAGGTAATAAAATAATAAACTCAGTTCCCTCCCCTTCCTTCGTTTCCACCTTCAACTCTCCACCATGCGCTTTTACAATATCATAACTCAAACTCAATCCCAAACCTGTTCCCTGCCCGGTGGGTTTGGTGGTGAAGAAGGGTTGAAAAATTTTATCGAGAATTTTTTGAGGTATGCCGTTGCCATTGTCTGCAACCTTTATTTCTATTTTGTCACCAACTTTTTTGGTGCTTATAGAAACAGTTGGTTCGTAAAGAGAAGTCAAGTTTTCAAAACTTGACTTCTCTGGAGAAGCTTTTTTCTTTTCATCCACCACATAAAAAGCATTGGTAATTAAATTCAAAATCACTCTTCCAATATCCTGCGGAATGATGTTGATGTTACCAATCGTTTCATCAAAATCTGTTTTCATTGTTGCATTAAACGATTTGTCTTTTGCCCGAAGCCCATGATAGGCTAACCTTAAGTATTCATCTGCCAATGCATTAATATCTAGTTGGTTCTTTGGTTGCCATTGCTTGTACTACGGCTGTGCTGCAGCATTCCTTTTACAATGGCATCGGCACGTTTGCCGTGGTGGTTTATTTTTTCTTCGTTGCTAATCACATCATCTGCAATAGCATTTACTTCATCCATATTTCCTTTTTCAATTTCATCCTTTAACTCAACCATAATTCTTTATTTACTTCCGAAAAATTATTAACGAAGTTTAACGGGTTTTGAATTTCATGGGCAATGCCAGCAGTGAGTTCACCGAGGCTGGCCATTTTTTCGGATTGTACCAATTGAGCTTGTGTAGCTTGAAGTGTTTTGTATGCTTTCTCAATTTCTTTTGCCTGTTCTAATTCTTTTTGCTGTGTTCTTTCCCTTTCTCTTTTTATGATGTAAGATTTTTGGTATTTGTATATTAAATACCCGGCAATTATTACTAATAATGCATAAATACTGTAAGCCCACCATGTCTTCCACCAGGGTGGGGATATAATGATGGATAGCGTTTTTTCTGTTATCGTACCTTCACCGTTGATAGCTCTTACACGAAGCTTGTACCGGCCGGGGGGAACATTGAAAAAGGATGCTTTGTGATCGGTTCCTAAATTATTCCAGGCATGGTCAAAATTTTCCAGTTGATAGAGGTATTTGATTGCTTCGGAAGAATTATAATTGAGGGCAATAAAATCAACAGAAAATGTATTTTGATTGTAGGTAAGGTTTATTTTTTCTGTTTTCCAAATGGGGGCTGAAAGAATTCCGTCGTCGCCGGGAAATATCTCTTTACTTCCTATAATAAGTTGCGAAAAATTTAACACCGGCGCCGCATTACTTACATTAATTTCTTCGGGTTTAAACATGTAGTAACCATTTTGTCCACCAATAAACAAACGGCCATCGGTTGCCTTGTAATTATTTAGCCAGTTCCAGTTGGAGGAGAGAATGCCATAGTCGGCATTAAACATCTGAATGCGTTCCCGGTTGGCACTTATCTTGAGAATGACATTAGACGTAGTCACCCAAAGATTATGCTGCTCGTCTTCCAGAATATTTAATATCATATCTATACCCGTAGAAAAAATGGGTGAATTAAATTGAACAAACTGATCTATAACTTCATCGTATTGATACAACCCTACATCAGTTCCTGCCCATAATATTCCTTTTGCATCAGCCAATACCGCTCTTACGCTATAGCCTTTTAAATAGTGCTTGAAAGCATTGCTGTCGCTTATAAATTTATCAAGGCCGCCAACATTGGCAAACCACATATTGTTCTTTTTGTCTTTGGCTATACTATATATGGTACTGCCGCTTATACCCTTTGCATTTTCTTTGTTGAAACGATAAACATTGAAATTGTTAGTGGAACGGTCAACCCTTGCTAAACCAATTTCACCACCCAGCCACAGGTAGCGGTCGTTCTCAATAAAAATATGGTGCAATGAATCCATGGTATTGCCAGGGGTTGCATTGCCTGGTTTTATATGTGCAAACTTTCCCGTTACCGGATCAAACAAATCAAGCCCGCCAACATGTGTAGCAATGTATAGCTTGCCATTTTCATCAGGCTTTATATGCACTACACTATTATTGTTTAGGCTGTTGGGATCCTTCGGGTCATGTACCCACACTTTAAATGAATTTGCAGAAAGGTCTTTTCGTACAAGCCCAGAGTCGGTACCAAACCAAAGTATATTGCCATTGGGCTCCAGGTGGAATGAATTCACAAACTTTTTGTTTGAGAAATAGGGTATTGTTTTTATGCCATAAGATACGGAATAAATATCGCCAGACTGGGTAGAGATCCATGTTGAACTATCGGCTGCAACCATAAAACGTACAGCACCTGCATCTTTAAAACCCGTAAGTGTATCTTTTGCAAATGCAGCATCATTTTTTTTGTCTTTTACTAATCCGTAGTGAAACAATTGTTTGGTTGCAGGGTCATACCAGTTGATGCCGTTTTCAAAAGATCCGATCCATATCTTGCCGGCATGGTCTTCCTGTATAAAACTGATGGCATCTGTAGTGTCCGTTTTACTAATTGGCGGCCTGCTCAGTTTTCCGGCCCGGGAAGGATTGTATAAATGCCTTGTAAACTTCCCGGTTTTCCTGTCGAGTGTATGCAAGCCATTTCCTTTGGTGCCCACCCAAAAATTGCCCTTGCTATCTTCAAAAATTGCAGAAACGGCAGAATTGATCAGGCTCTCTGGGTTTAATGGGTCTGCTTTGTAAAATATTTGTTTGCCTGTAGATGGATCAAGCCTGAAGAGCCCGTCAAAATCACCTGTTTTACCAGTTAAAAAATCACCGGTAGTGTACCAGATAATACCTTTTTTATCTTCGTACAATGCAAAAACAGCGGGGCTGATATCAGTTGGTTTATCATTTATTTTTTTTTGAATGTGGGTGAACTTCCGGGTTTTTGTATCGAAGAACTCCAGTCCTTTATTTGTACCGATCCAGGGTTTACCGGTATGATCAACCATAATGCTGAAAACAGAGTCGGAAATAAGACTGTTGAAATCAGCTTTATTGTTTTTGAAATGTGTAAAAGTATTGGTAACCGGGTCAAACCTGTCGAGCCCACTGCCAAAGTGAGCTATCCAAATATTGCCAGAGGAATCTATCGCCATTGAAATGATGAAATTGCTGGCAGGTGAGTTTGGTTTTTCAGGCTCATGCCTGAAAGATTTAAACGTTTTGCCATCATATCGTATCAACCCCTTTGTAAAACTGCTAAACCAGATATAACCCTGCTGATCCTGTATAAATCCATAAGCCGGCCCAAAGTGTTGCATTTTTTCGCTTACCTGCAAATTAAATTGGGGTTGTTGTGCCAATGCATACTTACTACAGACGGCTGCTATTAAAAACAGTAATAAAACTTTTTTCATACTCAATTTTATTTTGTGGGTAATTGAATGATAAATGATGAGCCTTCGTTTTCCTTTGTTTACACCTTCAACTCCCCGCCATGTGCTTTTACAATATCATAAATTGTCTGAATCACAGATTTATTGATTTCACAGATTTCATTTTAATTTCTTGTTTTGTTTTGGCGGCGGTAAAAAGTTCTCACCTGTTATAACTTTTCTTCCGGTTTTATTTTCCAAAGCCTGCCTTGCATCTTTTGCAATACGACCACCTTTTTTCCCGGCTGTTGCATTTTGTTTTAATCCTTTTGCTTTATCGGTTTCTGCAATTTGACGGGTGGATAGTTCGGCAAGAGCGGTGAATATTAATTCCGCTTCACTCATGTGGTCACGGAGGTTTTGTTGTTTTAACCCCTTCAGGTTTTTATGTTGTTTTACAGAAAGACCAGCCCATTCGGTATGAATAATGTTAGTGAGAAAAGCAAACTCATCTGATTTCTCCACGCCACTTTCTTTCCAGTAATCAGTGAGTTTGTTTCTTGTTTCCTGCCCGGTCATTCTTTGTTGTATCCATTTTTCGCTGCGGCCAAGTTTTTGCCAGTTCTCTCTTGCCCTTTCAAGGCTTTGCTCCGGGTCGGCTATTTCTTTCATTCTTTCATAGCCGGTTTTTGCCAACCATTGTTTAAAAGGTTCTGCTTTGGGAGATGGGATTGATTGGATAAGGCGAAGGAGCTGTTCGGTATCTGCCACATCGGTTTTATAAAATTTGCCATCTGCCGATTGCATCTTCAGTTGTCCGATTTTTTCGGACAACTCACTTCCTTCTTTTTTAAGTTTGCTCTTCAGGTCATTCCAATATTTTCTACCACGGTCTGTCCCGGTTAGTATTTCTATTACATCAATGATGGAGAAAAACCATTTCTGTTCCTTTTCATCCCAATGTGTTCTTACTTTTTGCTGTTCAAACAGTTTTATTTTGTTGTTCATAAAATGCTTTATTTTTTAACTGGTAAGTTAGTTTTCAGTTAACTCACAACTCAATTTTGGTTTTACTTTCTTTGCTCCCTTTATTCAGATGGTTTTGCACACTAATAACTATATCGGTAATTGAATAATAAACACACTTCCCTCTCCTTCTTTCGTTTCCACTTTCAACTCTCCACCATGCGCCTTCACAATATCATAACTCAAACTCAATCCTAATCCTGTTCCCTGACCCGTTGGTTTGGTGGTAAAAAAGGGTTGAAATATTTTATCTAATACTTTTTGAGGAATACCGTTGCCGTTGTCTGCAACTTTTATTTCTACTTTGTCGCCAACTTTTTTTGTACTTACTGAAACAGTTGGTTCGTACTTAGCCGCTGTCGGGGTTGCAACCGCCGACAGGGCTTTTTCGTTTACCACATAAAATGCATTGGTAATTAAATTCAAAATCACTCTTCCAATATCCTGCGGAATGATATTGATGTTACCAATAGTTTCATCAAAATCTGTTTTCATGGTTGCATTAAACGATTTGTCTTTTGCCCGCAGGCCATGATAAGCCAATCTTAAATATTCATCAGCCAATGCATTAATATTAGTGGGTTCTTTTTTACCACTGCCGCTACTGGAGTGTTGCAACATTCCTTTTACTATTGCATCGGCTCTTTTGCCGTGGTGGATAATCTTTTCTTCATTTTGTTTGATATCATCTGCAATTGCAATAGCATTCTTCAATTTCGCCTTTTTTAAATTCCTGTTTCATTTCATCTATCAACTCCTTATTCACTTCTGAAAAATTATTAACGAAGTTCAATGGGTTTTGAATTTCATGGGCAATGCCTGCGGTGAGTTCTCCAAGCGATAGCCATTTTTTCTGATTGGATGAGTTGGCTTTGGGTGGATTTTAATTCAGATAAGGTTTTTTCTAAAACCTGGTTGGCTTTCTTTTTAGATTGAAAGCGATAATAGATGCTTCCTGCAAGTATCAATAACAAGGCCGCAATACCAATGGTAAAGTTTCTTGATTGAGCAGATAATTTATTTTTACTCTCCAATTTTGAAATGGCAATTTCATTATCTGTAATTTGTTGCTCTGTTTCAAAACTAATGTTCCGGTATTTCGACTGGTCAGTTAGTATACTATCTTTCAGGTTGATGAAATATTTGTAGTATTCTTTTGCTTTTTCATTATCTCCTGTTCTTTCATATAACTCTGCCAGCAGTTTATAATCCATCAATACAGATTCACGAAGTGGTTTTACCCTTATCACATCTTTTAATAAGAATGCAATGGCTTCGTTGTATTTCTTTTGCTCAATACGAAGCAGTGCCAGGTAATAATCTGGTTGAACAGTGCCAGCTCCCGAGTTTTCATTAATCTGGTATTGATTAACCAATTGCCAACATTTTCTCAAAAGCGAATCCGCTTCTTTGAATGCTCCCCGCTTCATATCATATAAGGAGCGTATCTGTAACGTAAATGATTTGTAGGCTCCATCAAAACGAATTGATTCAGAAATCCGCAATAAATAATCAACACTGTCTAACTGATTAGCAAGAATTTTGGCATGAGCAAGATGTGTTATATTATTCAGGGCATTGACTCCCCCCTTTGTAGAATCTCCTCCACCAGCCGGACTATAATAATAGAGAGCCTCCCGTAGCAATTTATTCCCATACTCGATAGCCTTATCGTAAAGCCCCATTTTTAAATAGATAGGAATTAATACTCCCGTATTGTTTAACGTGAAAATTTTTCCCTCGAAATTAAAGCCCGGAAGCTGCTTCCGCCTATCACTGGTATCGTTATAACTGATGGATTTTTTTAGGTGATAAATAGCCGACTCATTCAAACCAATTGTACTGTAAAATCCTCCAAGAATCCAATGGCAAATACGAATTCCACTAGAATCATTGCTACTTTTATATTCTCTCAACTTCTCTGTAATGAATTGTACACCTTCTGGCAATTTATCTGAACTTCGATAAGGTATTCTTAAGCTTGAAAGAAAATCCAACACAGTTCCTTTACTTAGTGGTGTATTTATTTTTTCTAATTTTT
This sequence comes from uncultured Chitinophagaceae bacterium, assembly GCA_963741535.1. GTDB lineage: Bacteria > Bacteroidota > Bacteroidia > Chitinophagales > Chitinophagaceae > Ferruginibacter. The sequence goes on along the minus strand of CAVUIP010000009.1, from coordinate 78,815 downwards.
CAATAGTCAACCTCCCATAATCAATCGCCCTGTATTTATCAGATTTTGACAGACTACTCAGGATATTACGTCTAACCTGATAGCAAAGTTGTTCATCTGAACCTTTTTTAAATTGGGCTATGGCTTTTTCCAGTTGGTTAACCTGGTCAGAAGATAATACTGTATTTGCGATTAATTGATTTGCAGCCCTGAATGTAGCTGTATCAATCCCCTTTGGTGTATTGCTCTTATTAAACAAAGCAATGACAGAATCAACCCTTGTTTGCTGGCTATGCAACTTGTTGCTGATTAAAGAAATTGCTGCTAACACTACAATTTTTAAATACATTTTAATTTGCATCATAATCTGATTTAAACCGGTAATTGAATAGTGAACTCCGTTCCTTCATTTTCTTTTGTCTCTACTTTCAATTCCCCACCATGTGCTTTTACAATATCATAACTCAAACTCAATCCCAATCCTGTTCCCTGTCCGGTTGGTTTGGTGGTAAAGAAGGGTTGAAATATTTTATCGAGTATTTTTTGAGGGATGCCGTTGCCATTATCATTTACTTTTATTTCAACTTTGTCGCCATCTTTTTTTGTGCTTACTGAAACAGTTGGTTCGTATAGAGGTGGCACCTTTTGAAAAGGTGTACCTCTGTTGCTTGCTTTTTCATTCATCCTACATAAAAATGCATTGGTAATTAAATTCAGTATCACTCTCCCAATATCCTGCGGAATGATGTTGATATTGCCAATCGATTCATCAAACTCAGTTTTCGTTGTAGCGTTAAACGATTTGTCTTTGGCCCGAAGACCATGATAAGCTAATCTTAAATATTCATCAGCTAATGCATTAATATCAGTAGCTTCTTTTTGATTGCTACTGCTGCGGCTGTGCTGCAACATACCTTTTACTATACCATCCGCTCTTTTGCCATGATGATTTATCTTTTCCAAATTCTGAATCACATCATTCATAATTTCTTTTGCTTCTTCAGTATCTCCTTTTTCTATTGCTTCTTTCATTTCATCTAATAGTTCTTTACTTACTTCGCTAAAGTTGTTGACGAAGTTTAACGGGTTTTGTATTTCATGTGCAATGCCTGCCGTGAGCTCTCCCAGCGAAGCCATTTTTTCTGATTGTATCAATTGTTTTTGTGTAGCCTGCAACTCTGTTAAGGCTTCTTCTGCTTTTTGTTTGGCTTCTTTAATCGCCATTAAATCCTGTTCTGCCCGTAGTGCCTGCGCCTCTGCTTTTTGCAAATCGAGAAACCTTGTGTAAGTCTGGTCAAAAACTTTTCCAAAGCGTTTGAAAATATCATGTGCATCGGGAACAGGTTCATAAGTAATAAACAAAAGAAATCCTTTTGAGAAATAGGCATGATGCATGATCTGAAAAGTGGGCAAGGGATGCCCTGCATTAATTATCGAATCAAGAATATCACCCACTACCGGTAGTGTACGCATATACTGGTAGTGCTTGACTAATTTCTTACCACCCATTTCTACTACATGAAATGTTTTACCATCTTCCTGTCCCTTTCGCATTTGAATGAACAATTCATCTTTTGTGGTAGGTGCTGTAAAAGCTTGTTGCAGCACTCCTTCGCTGCTCATCCATAAGGTAACAGAAGATTTATCATCATTCCAGATGCAATAGCCTGCACTCCATGCTGGCATACCCAATGCCTGCACTTGCTGAAATAATATAGTAGCAGCTTCGGGAAGTTCTTCACTTTTTTGCATCGCCATTGTTCTGGCTCGTACTCTTTCTAATGCGGCTTCAATTTGCAACTCCCTGCTCTTATTTTCCAGCTCTATTGTTCTTCTTTTTACTGCTTCCCGCAGTTCAATATTTTCTTTTGAAATTTTTTCAAGGCCAATCGTTTGGCCTTCTGCTGCCTTCATATCGGGATGCGATAAATGCATCTGCACAAGTTTCCAGGTATTATCTTTTTTCTGCAGTATGGTTGATATTCTTGTTTTTGCATAAAAGCTCCACACATTATCAATATTAACATAGGTGTCGTTCTGCTCGGTAATAAGTATGATTTTATCAACAGGTTCAACTTTAATCTTCCTGTTTCGTAATTCTATATTTCCTGCTACCTGGTCTGCAGTATCTTTTAAAAATCGGACTGCTTCCATCTTTTTAAAAAACACTTCTGCTTCTGTGGTGCCTAACAGTTTGAATTCTTTATCCAGCACCACTGCATAGGTTTCCATGTCTACATTTAGCAATCCACCCCAATAGGCCTCATATACATCTAAAATTTCTGTTTCTAATTTTTTTGTAAGTTTCATTTAATGCCTTTTGGGGTTGTACATATATTTTTTTGTTCACCAATCTTTATCAGGAAAAAAAATTTAAAATAATACTGTACACCAGTTTTTTGTTTAATAGGTTTTACAGTGTTATCAGAAAATTAAAATGAGTGTGAGCGGTTACGAAGGTTGCTGCTTTCTATAGTTTGGGTTGAAGACTATTATTTGCAAAAAAATATTACCCTTCAGTTTGTATTAACTGGTTTAGATAAGCTTGTTTTGCCGGTTCGGTATTTTGCCTGCAATACGGTGTAAAATAATGGTGCTGTTTTAAAAATTTAATTTGCTTTTTGTTCCATTGCTGTTTTGTTAATAATGGGTTGATGTGTTGCCACTCTTTAAATAATTCATTTGCTTTTTCTGCTGCGGCTGCAGTACCCAGATATTCCAGGTCGGCATCGGCAATTATTTCTTCTAATTTATTTTTTGGGTGCTGCGGTATTTTAGTGGCCATTATCATTCCACATATTTTTTTAATTGCACCGGCAGTATAACCATACTTTGGTAAGTATTTTTGTGCCAGCGTACAACCTGCTTCTTCGTGGCCATCGTATCTATCAATAAAGCCGGTATCGTGCCAAAGGCCGGCTACGGCTAATAATTCAATTTCTTCGGCTGTACATTTTTGGTGGTGCCCAATTTCAATTGCCTTTGCCATTACATATAAGGCATGATCCACATTATGATAATAGTAAAATTTGTTGAGTTTATTTTTTAATAAATCAACTACAAAATTCATCATGGGTAAATTACTTTGCATGTGCCTTATGTTTTAAAATACCCCCGGCTGCTTCTTTAATACTTTGTACATAAATAAAAGCTTTTGGGTCAATTAACATTAAGGATTCATGTATTTGTTTTATCTCCAGCCGGGTTACAATGGTTACAATAATATCGGTATCAGTTTTTACTTCAAAGCTGCCGGGCAGGTAACCTCTTTCGCCTTTATATACTGTAATACCTTTGCCCAGTTCGTTAACCAAAAAATTTTTTATTTCTTCGGGTTGAGAGGAGATGATGTTCATGGCAGTAAATTCTTCAATACCATCCACCACATAATTAATTGCACGGGTAGCCGTAAAATAGGTAATGATGGAATACATGGCGGTTTCTATACCAAACTGAAAAGCAGCAACCGCAAAAATTACGGTATTAATGAGCAAAATAATTTCGCTGTTGGAAAAACCTGTTTTTCTGCCGGTGAAAACGGCTATTACTTCGGCACCATCAATAACACCACCGCCACGTATTACCAGGCCTACACCAGTGCCCATTAAAATGCCGCCAAAAATGGCAATTAATAATTTATCGTGGGTAATGGGTTTTATTTCTATAAAAAGTAAACCAATAGAAAGTAATAGTACCGCAATAGTGGTTTGTACGGCAAAAGTTTTGCCTATTCTTTTATAGCCAAGGTAAATAAACAGCACATTAAGAATGATTACTAAATAACTGATGTTGATATGAAATATTTCGTGCAATAAGATGGAGATACCAGTTATGCCACCATCCATAAATTTGTTGGGTATCATAAAACCCTTCATGGCCAGTACAGCCAGGCCGGTGCCAAATAAGATAAGTAATAAATTATTGGGGCTCCAAACTTTTTTCCAATCTACAGCATCGCTTTTGTATTTCGATTTCATTATAATAAGGTTGCTTTTATTTTAGTTTGTAAGTTAAGATAGTCTTTTGGTTTTTATAAAGCTGCAATTTTTTTATCTGCATCATTTTTTAGTTGCATATGCTGGTTCAAATAATTTATCCATGGTTATTTCATTATCTATTTCTGCTAAAAAATACAGGTTTTTTTATAGAGGGGTAAATTATTGTTTGGAGAAATGTGGTAAAAAAAGGTACATTTCTCCAGGAATAAAATTTTAACCTGCAATATTTAAATTGCCCTTCTCCAACTCCTCAATCGTTTTTTAGCATTTGCCAATCGTATCTGTTTATTCTTCTCCGCTAATTTAGCCGTAGCCCATTTTTCTACTTTATGATGCAGTGGCACCAGTAATATAAGCACCCGGGATGATGCGGTCAAAAAAATAACAAAAATACTAATAACAAAATATCTGTGCCGAAAACCCGACAAGATTAAAAAATTAATATTGAATTTATTTAAGCCTTAACCGCTCGTCCCAATCCATTTTATTATTATGGAATGGCATTTATATTTGTAAATGCGCAATTTTACATTTTTAACCCTGGCTTTGTTTCTTTTTTCTACTACGGCTTTTACACAACAGACCAAATACAGCGGCACAGTACAAGCTGCCAATAAGCCAATACAGGATGTATTGGTCTTATTACTACATGCAAAAAATAACAGCCCATACAAAACTGCCATTACCGACAGTCTCGGTCTTTTTCAATTTATTATTTCTAAAAAAGATTCATTTTACTTTGAAGCTTCACTGCAGGGATATAAAAAATACAGGTCTGAGGCTTTTTATATTAGCTTATCAGACACTTCCCTATCACAATTTATTTCTATAGAAGAAGCGGTTACACAAATGGATGAAGTAACAGTAGCTGCCAAACAACCTTTTGTACAGCGAAAAATAGACAGAACGATTATCAGCCCCGATGCACTTATTAGTAATGCCGGCACTACAGCATTAGAAGTATTGGAAAAATCACCCGGGGTATTAGTAGATGCCAATGGCAATATTAGTCTGCATGGAAAAGGTGGCGTTATTGTGTTTATTGATGATAAGCCTACGTATATGAGCAGCGCCGACTTGTCAAATTATTTGCGTGGCTTACCAAGCAGCAGCATTGCCACTATTGAATTAATGACGAACCCACCGGCAAAATATGACGCTGCAGGCAATGCCGGTATTATTAATATAAAACTAAAACGAACTACTGTAAAAGGATGGAATGGCAATATTACTTTAGCACAGGGCCAGGGCACTTATGCAAGAAGTAATAACAGTGCAAATATTAACTACCGGGTTAATAAAGTAAATATTTCTGCCAATATCAGCCAATCTTACACCGGCACTTACCAGGATTTATTTATTTACAGAACATACTTAAAACCTGATGGCAGTTTAAACAGTGCGTTTAACCAGAATAGTTATATCAAAAAACAAATACAGGGCTATAATGCAAAAATTGGGCTGGACTATTACATCAATAAAAAATCTACTCTGGGTTTTGTACTGAGTGGGTTTAAAAATATAAATAACAACTCCACCACCAACACCGCACAGATTTATGATGCGAACGGGGGGTTACAAAATAATGTAGCGGCCTACAATCCCAATAAGCGAAATTTTAAAAATGGTAGCATAAACCTGAACTACAATTATAAACTCAATAAAAAAGGGGCAGAGGTTTTAGTAAATGCTGATTATATAAAGTACCGTTCAGAGCTGAATCAAAATTTATTGAATACACTTTATTTACCCAACGGTACATTTGACAGTAAAACAAACCTGGTAAGTAATTTACCTGCAGATATAGCCATCTATTCTTTTAAGGCTGATTATACGTTGCCGCTGAAAAACAATGCCAAAGCAGAAGCAGGTGTAAAAACAAGTAAGGTCAATACGGATAATATTGCCAACTTCTTTGATGAAAACAATAATGTACTAACACCCAACTACGACTTCTCTAATAATTTTAAGTATAACGAAAACATCAACGCCGTTTATCTTAACTATTCACAACAAAAGAAACGGTTTGGTTATCAATTAGGACTACGATTAGAAAATACGATAATGCAGGGCAATCAAACAGGAAACCCGGTGCGAAACGATTCTTCTTTTAAAAGAACCTATACCAATTTATTTCCCACTGTATTTTTACAATACAATCTTGATAGTGCCGGCAAAAACGTACTTGGTTTTAATTTTGGCAGGCGCATCAACCGCCCCGATTATCAATCGCTAAATCCGTTTACTTATCCGCTGGACCGCTATACTTTATATGGCGGCAATCCTTTTTTAGAGCCTACTTTCTCTTATAATTTTGAGCTAACGCATACTTACAAAAACTGGCTTACCACAAGCCTGAAGTACAGCTTTACCGAAAATGAGATAAACGAAACAATAGAGCAGGGCACTAATATATTTTACAGCCGCCCGGGCAATTTTGGAAAACGAATAAGCTACGGCTCTTCTGTAAATATTAATTATAAAATAAGAAAATGGTGGACACTGCAATGGTATAACGAAGTGCAATACAACAGCTTTACCGGAAGCATATATAATCAAACATTGAACAATAAGGGGACTTATTGGGTTTCGGCACCTACTAATATGTTTCAATTAAGCAAAACCTGGACAGCAGAGCTGAGTGCCACTTACCAAACAAGTATTTATATCGGGCAATTTGTAACTGTGCCGGTATTTACAATGCGTACAGCAGTAAGTAAAAAAATATGGAAAGAAAAAGGAACTCTCAGAGCCGCATTAAATGATGCCTTATACACCAATCAACCAGGCGGTAACATAAAAGCAATAGCTAATTCTACAGCCAGATGGAAAAGCTATTTGGATACCAGAGTGTTTGTAGTGCAACTTAGCTACCGTTTTAACAAAGGTAAAAGCCTGCAAGCCCGGCAAACAGGTGCAAGTGATATGGAAAAAAGCAGGGTGAAGTAGATGTATAATTAATTGCCTTTCTCCAACTCCTCAATCGTTTTCTTCGCTGCTGCCAATCGTATCTGTTTATTCTTTTCCACCAATTTAGCCGTAGCCCATTTTTCTACTTTGTGATGCAGCGGTACAAGCAATGCTGCAATTGCAACCAATGCCAGCAGCATTAACACTGGTGAGTGGTGTGTTACTCTTTCTAAAAAAGGATGCAGCAATAAATTTAAAAATTCAAACACAATTAATAAAGCTACTACGCCAAAAAACTCTATCAGTTTTGTATTGGTAATAAAGCTGCGGCTTAGGAGTAAATAAAGGGTGAGTAAAAAGATGATGCCGATGGCTATTAAAGCGTATTGAATGTTTTGTTTGCGTTGGTCTTCGGCTTTTATTTTTTCTGCTGCAACTTCTTGTTGGCGTAAATCTTCGGCAAAACTAAGCTGTTGCAACTGCTGGTTTGCTTTCATACTATAAATACTATCGTTGGCTATTTGATACAATTTAATATACTTTAAAGCACTATCACTATTTGTTGCTTCGTATATCGTGGAAAGAAGTTTTGCTGGTTGCATCCCCAAATAAAATGTAGCCTTATTATTAACTACTTCAATGGCTTTTTTGGCATATAAAATACTTGAATCTTTTTGATTGAACCTGTTAAAATGTTCGGCAAATTCAAAATAAGTCAAACTTAAAGAACGGCCGCCTCCACGTCCATTAATAGCCATTACAAAATAGCTTTTTGCAAGTAGTTCATTGCCCATTTTGCTGTGAATAGTACCAAAATGTCTTAAAATGTCCTGTTCCATAACTTTAGACCCGTTTTTCAAATTAAGTTCATACGCATTTTGAGTGAATATTAAAGCTGAATCTAGTTTATCAGTTTCTAAATAAATGAAACCAAGATTTGCAACTACCATAATTTTAAGTGTATCAAGTTTTGCATTATTAGAGTATTCAATTCCCTTAAAATAAGCAGCCATTGCCCGTTCATTTTCTCCAGCGTTTTTATATATGTTGCCTAGATTATTAGATAGAATAATTAAAAAAGATTCTATTCCTAATTTTTCAGCCAACGCTATTCCCTTAAAATTATAGTCGAGTGCATTTACTTTGTTGCCAGCCAAACGATAACTGTAACTTAAAATATGATAGGCTATTAACTCATCAAATAAGCTACTTTTTGATTTAGATTGTTGTAAAAATTTTATCCCTTTAGTAATCATTAAATTAGGATTACCCTCTATTGCTGAAGTTATACCAACAACTAATTTAAATTTGGTTTCCCAATTTTTTTCTTCAACAATTTGTTGCAGTTTAACATCAATTCTATTAGCTTGTGCAAATGCAGTTTGCATACTTGCAATAAAACAAAGGAGGGTTATTATTTTTTTCATAAATCAGTTAGTTGGTTTTTATCATTTACAAATTCGGTAAGGCTGCCAATAATAAAATTTACTCTGCGTTGTTCATTGTAATTTAAATGAGCACTTATCCATTCATCAATATATGGGTGTGCAAGCAGTTGAGTAAATTCATTTTTTAAATATTCATTTATTGCTTTAGGTGCATCTTGTAAATTTTGCCAAATGGTATTTCTTGTATTTAGTACAAAAAAAATATCCTCAAAATCGGTACTAAACCTGCCATCGTTTTTACCCCGGCTTTTAAAGGCTTCTAATTTGCTTGCAATAAAATAAACTGCTGTAAATATTTTACTTTATGTTGTTTATCAATTTCAAAATCTATTGCATTTTTAAAACCATCTGCATACCATTTATTGCTAAAGCCTAATACCTTTTCGTCGGTTGACATAATATCTACAATCAGACCCTGATACTTATATCTGCAAATTACTTTTGAATGATTATCGTTTTCAAAACCAAGTTCTCTTAGTTTATTTTCAATAACCGCAAAGTTTTGGTAAGTAGCAATTTCTACAACAACATCTACATCATCGGTTGGTCTTGCTTCTTCTCTAAAATCTATATCAGCATATAACGAAACTGTTGCACCTCCAACAAAAACCACTTGTATTTGTAAATTAGAAAGTGCATTACTTATTGCCTTTATTCTTGTGATATTTACGCTATGACTCATTTAATAAAGTCTTTTTTAATTCAGCAATAGCAATTTTCAATTCTCTTGTTTTTCCCACTCTTATTACATCTACCATTGCTAATAATTTATATAATTCTTCATCATCTTTTACAGCCTTTACCACCGAATTTAATAGCGGTTCTATTGCTTGTCCTCTTATATTACCATCCACATCAGCCCACACATAGTTTTCACTACTAATAATTTTCTCTTTCATAAATGGATGAGAGTGTGCAGTGGCTATACCCCTTACTATTGCCCCCGGATGTTGAGGAAATACGTAATGAATACCATACTCCAAAAATTCCATAAGCGATAGCCTCATTACCTTTTTTTTGCTAAAATCAATTAAACCTGCTAGGCTGCTACGGTTTAATGACTCAGATATTTCCGATTGGCTTATATGTAACGACTTAACCAAATCCAACATCTTCCAGTTTGCATTTTTTGAGAATGTTGTTATTTTTAGCAGAATAACAATATCCTGCGGCCGCATACCATTATGTTTTCTCATACTGCTAAAGTAAGTAAAATATTGCAAATCGCAATATGCGATACAAGATATTATTTCTTTTCCAACTCCTCAATAGTCTTCTTGGCACTCGCCAATCGTATCTTTTTATTCTTCTCTGTCATTTTTTCTTTTATCCATTTTTCTACACGGTGGTGTAATGGAATAAGCAATGATGCCAATGCAACCAATGCCAATAACATCAACATTGGGTTGTGATGTGTTACCCGTTCTAAAAAAGGATGTATGAGCAGGTTGATAAATTCAAACACAATTAATAAACCTAAAATGCCAAAGAAGGAAATCCACTTTTCGTTGACTATTATGCTGCGGCTGAGTAAGAAAAAAAGAATGAGAAATGTTACAATACCAATGGCTAAAATTATGTATTGAATATTTTGTTTGCGTTGCTGCTTTGCTGCTTCTTCTATTGCAGCTTCATCCATTTTACGCAACTGCTCTTTAAGCCCCATAGCCTGTATGCCAGATAATTTTTCCTCATCAAAAACCAATTTTCTGGTTTCTATTTCTAATTTGGCATAATAAAAAGCACTATCCATTTTGTTTAATTTATCGTACAAAATTCTTTTTGTCGTAGCGGCACCTAATATTAAACCCTGGTTTTGTTCTTGCTGTGCTATAGACCATATTTTATCTGCCAGTACTGTGGCTTCTTTTAAGCTGTCCTTTCTAATTAAGTATCCAACATAAGTAAAGTAGGCTTCACATTTTCTTATATTGCCTTTAAAAAGTTGTGCTACTGCCATCCTCTTTTGCCTATATACATTGGCAATTTCAGGTTCTTTTTTTGCTTCATATACTCTTGCAAGTACCCCTAATGATTGGAACTTGTATAAATTAACATTTAACCTTTCGGCTGTTTGATTGCTGAGTTGTGCATAATACAATGCAGAGTCAAGTTGCTTTTTTTCTAAAAACATACCAGCCATGCTTCGTTGGTATTGTACCAGCATATAATCGTACATTGGCGATGTTTTATCTGGCAAATTTTCCCCGCCTTTTTTAAGAAAATTGTATGACTCTGTCTTTTTATCCAAAGCACCATATGAACTCGCCAAATCAAAATAAATAGAACTAATTCTTCTTTTATCGTTATACTTTTCGGCTAAGGGCAAAGCTTTGTAGAGGTACTCTATTGCTTCATTTGTTCTTCCCTTTGCATTAAAATAGGCGTATATCCAATTATAGCTTATGGCAAGTAAACTATCGTTTTTTAACTGCGTTGCCATTTTCTGTAAGTCAATACACAAGGTGCTGTCTATTACATCGCCTTCTCCGGTATCTGCATTTTCTAAAAATTTAATGGTGGCAGTAAACCGCTCTAAGGGTTTTTTAATGGTTGCTAATTCGGCTTTTGTAATTACGGTATTATTACTTTGTGCAAGGGCTGTTTGCATAGCTGCAATAAAGCAAAGGAGGGTTATTATTTTTTTCATAATTCAGTTTATTGATTTTTGGCGATTATATTCACTAAAAACAATAATATTTAGTGAATTGATATAAACTTCTGTAGGTATTATTTATTCATAATGATATTTAGCTTTAAAATATGCTATCAGTTCTGCATTTCTTTTTTTCAGATTTAGTAAGTCTTTCATTCTAGCCCGACTCCACCCCGTATACATTTTCAACTGGTTGAAATACCGATTTAACAATTGCTTGTTGTTATCCTGTAAAGTAAAAACCGTCGAAGAGGTAAGCGTATCTTTCCAACCTTCATAATTAACCAGAGAGTAAAATGTATTTCTTACTTCCGTTTGAACTTCCTGGAACCCACTTGTTTCAGCTGCTTTATATTTTCTGGAGCAGATTGTCATACAACAAAATACTGTCTGCATCTTCTTTTTTTAATAAGCGGAGCCCTCCTGAATTTTTCAGTTGCTGTAAGGTACGGTCAGCATTTATCAAGTCTGGAAAATCTATGGAATTCCTTATAATAGCTGTTAAACAGCTTTTTTGGGGGCGATTATTTAATAGAGAGTCGTAACAGGGCGACATATTTTGCAAAACATTGAGCTTTTTCTGAAACCTACTAATAAGGTCGTTAAAATGAGTTGAATCAGTCATCAAGTCTTCATAAAAAGAATAGGTGTATTGTTTTCCTCTGTCATTCTCAATCTTATGCTCCAATTGGTACTCTGCAAAAAATCCACAGAACACCGCAAGGAATAACATTAAAAACTCCCAGAAATATGCTTTCCAATTTTTTTTATGATGTGGCGCTGCAGGGTTGTGGGCATGATGATGTACTTCCATTTGGTTTTGGTTTTCTGTTTTTGTTGTTTCAATTTTTTCTGATTGGGATAAAATATTTTCTTCAGAAGAAATAATTTCTTCAGGAATATTTTCTGTTGCTTGCGTTGGTTCTATTTTTTGATTTTCATCCATTGCTAACTTTTTAATTGACGATAAATAAATGCAACTGCAAAGCCTATTACTATATAAATTAAAAACCGAATTGCTTTTGATTTGATTGCAGATTTGTTTTTATTTTCTTCCATAATTTAGTTTAGGTATTCTGCTTTTTTATTCCTGGCCAATCTTATATTTTTCCTGGAGCAATTTCATTAACTCAGCTGCTTTTTTTTGTAAACGTTTAATAAAAACGATTTGTGTGATTTTATTTCTTTTGATAAAACCCATTGGAACATGAAAATCGTTTAAATCAGCTGCAGTAAAAGGCATCAGTGGATAATTTTTATCTGGTCTGCTAACCGGATTGCTGCCGTCACCCATCATTATATCAAACACATTAGCATCAAAAATTTTTCCTATTAAGCTTCTTGCAAGATCAAAATGCTCTTTTTCAAAATCCTGTATGGTTTTTAAATATGAAATTGACAGTTTATAAGATTGTAAACTGTCAACAACAGACCTGTTTCTTATAAGTCTTAAACCACCTGAATTTTCCAGTTGAGTGATAGTACCGTCAGTAGCATAAAAACGCCTTGCGGTCACTATTTTTCTACCGTAGTAATAAGTGTTGGATGTTTCTTGCAAATACTTTTTGTTCTTAAAAGTATCAAACAGAGAATCATAATTGGCAATGTCTTCCGTTGTACCTTTTAGTAAATTACTCATGTTTAAAGTATCAGTTTTTAAATCCTGGTACAAGGAGGCCATATATTGTTTCTCCCGGTCCTTTTCAATTTTATGCTCCAACTGATACTCTGCCAAAAATCCGCAGAACACAGCGAGGAATAGCATTAAAAATTCCCAGAAGTAAGACTTCCAGTTTTTCTTTCCGTGGCCGGCGTGAGTGTGATGATGTACTTCCATATCTTCGGTTTGTGGTGTGGGGTTTGTTGTTTTGTGGTTGTTCAGCTTCATCAGTTGTTTCAGCAGGTACAATAGTTTCATCTGTTGAAGGGTTGTTCAACGGTTGCTCATTGTTTGGCGGCTTTGCTTCCTCCTCGTTGTTGATAGCTTTATTTTCTTCCATGATTTATTTTAGGGAATATTCTGTTTTTATCATTTCAATAAGCCCCTTTGCCCGGTTTTGAAGGGCAATGGCATTACGTATATAAAACTTAATGGTAGTGGAATAGTAATGATAGTTAAGCGATACGGTGTTTATATCCTTTACATCAGCAGAAAGCAGCAATGGCTTTACCAAAGGTTTGCTGATAGTTGTTCTTTGGCCACCCAAACCACTAATAGCCATAATTTTTATACTCGTAGTCATTTGCTGAAAAACATAACTGTCAAATAACCGGGTATTTCCTTTGTGAATTTCATCCATTTTCAAACGCAGCAGGTCTATCTGATTGGCCAGCCACTGAAAGGATGCATAATAGGAGCCGATACTATCCAGCAATTCTTTGTTTTTTATATAACGGAGCAGTCCTGCAGTCTTAAGCTGCTCAAAAGACTTTGAATTGGTATAGTAATACCCAAGATTGGCTGTAACAGTTCTGGCGGCAAAATAAATCTCGGTGGTGTTTGTAATATCGGAGTGTAACATCTCCACCAGTGAATCGGCCATCAGTGCACCATAAGTATTGCGGATTGTTACCGAATCAAAAAGACTGATATCTGATTGAAGGTCGGATAACATCGAGTTCAACTGTGTCTTCATTTCTTTTTTATGCAGCATACTTTCCCGGGTGTTTTCTACATAAGCTCCCAATGACACTGCCAGGAATAACATTAAAAATTCCCAGAAATAAGATTTCCAGTTTTTTTTGTGATGTGGTGCCGCTGGGTCGTGGGCATGATGATGTACTTCCATATTTTTAATGTCTGATGTTTGATTTATGATGTCTGATGTTTCAGCAGTTGCAATAGTTTCTTCAGCAGTAATTATTTCTTCTGGCTGTTGTTCACCCTCAGTGACCGGTGGGTCGTCTGTTGCCTGTTGCCGTTTTATGTTTTCTTCTTCACTCATGTTTTTGTACTAATTTAATTTTTCAGGTACCTGTATAAAAATGCGGCAGCAAAGGCAACAATTACATAAATGATAAACCTGGTTATGTGATGTTTCATCTTCAGTTATTGTTTTTTCATTTCAATTTTTTCGCCGTTACCAATAAACCATGCTTTTATCATCTTTCCTGTTTTATCAATTTCAAATTCAATAAAGCGGCCCGATTTATCGGCATAAAAGAAACGGGTTTTCGATTCGGGCTTTAATTCAATATCGGGTGCGCCATCCCGGTGGCGGTATAATTTGCCTTCTTTTTTAATTAAGTTCAATAGGGCCGGTGGCAATATATTTACCCACATAATTATCTAAGTATGGCCGTATCTATTTTTATTTCTTTTGGTGTGTAAGGTATTTGTACCGGCAGGTTAAACATTATTGATGATAATGCAATACCCAATGCGGTTGAATTTGATCCGTTGTTTGAAATAACCACAACACAAATATCATCATCAGGAAAATAACCGAGGTAAGATGCAAAACCCGGTATGCCGCCATTGTGCGATACCCGTTTGTGTGTTTTTAAACTGTCGATACCAATACCATAACCATAATTTTCTTTATAAGGCGTTAGCATTTTTTGTTTTGATGCTGCAGAAATTACCTGGTTATTATGCAATGCTTTTGTCCAAAAATATAAATCATCAACAGTAGATACCATGGCACCTGCACTGTACGGGCCTTCCATTGAAATTTGCATAGCATGCTGCCAAACATCCTGCATCGTTTTTGCTATAGCCTTTTGCACGGAAAGCCAAAACAGAATCAAGATTATCCATCAATGTATTTTTTAACCCCATTTTTTTAATGATGTTTTCCAGTAAATAGTTATTGAATGTTTTGCCGGATGCTTTTTCAACAATTACTCCCAATAAAAAATAACCCGAGTTGCTGTAGTTCCATTTTGTGCCGGGAGAAAAATCAAGCGGTTTATTTTTAAACAGTGCAATCATCGAATCGGTTGTAAGCGGCAATATTGCTTTTGGCCAAAACTCGGGCAGGTTGGTATAGTTGGTAATACCCGATGTATGATTAAGCAGCATGTGTACAGTAATGCTGTCGCCTTTAGGATAATCAGCAATGTATTTACTGAGTTTATCATCGGTGTTTAGTTTGCCCTGCTCCGCCAGTTGCAGAATACATGCCGCAGTAAATTGTTTGGTAACAGAGCCAATGCGGAATTTTGTGTTAACTGTGTTGGCAACATTCCACTCCCTGTCGGCCATGCCAAATGCTTTTTTGTAAATGGCTTTTCCTTTTTGCATTACCAGCACAGTGCCATTAAATTCTTTTACTTTAAATTCTGCCTGTGCATATTCATCAAGCAATTTTGGATAATTTTTTTGAGCAGTTATTGCCAATGGTAATAAAAGAAGCAGGATAATTCTTTTCATAATAAATAATAAGTTTAAAGATTGATGATTTATGTTGTTTGATTTTTTTTCATTGCCTGCCACTTTTTATACGTAGCACTTCGCCATAACCATTCTACCGGGCCGTAGTTAAAATATTTTAGCCAAGTAGTACTTAAAATTATTTGCACAATAAATACCGCTATACCAAAAAGAGTATAATAAAACGGCCCAACTATTTCTAAATAACCTAAACCGGCACCTAAAAAAACAAAGTTGCCAATTAGTGATTGCATGATATAATTGCTAAAAGCCATTTTGCCTACCGGTGCAAATACAGATAATATTTTTTTACCGGCGGCAGTTTGAAAACCTAACATTAACAACGCTACATAAGCCATTGCCAATGGTACCACACCCAATGCATAAGCAACAGTTTGATAAAAGCCATTTGTTTTTAAATTAAAATAATCGCCTTCGTGCCAGGACATATAATAAGCTAAATAATAATTTGCAGGCAGGCCAACAACAAAGCCAACAGCAATAACAGCGTACAATATTTTTTTATGCTGTATAATGTTTTTATAAAAATCAGACCGGCCAACAACATAGCCAATTAAAAACATGCCCAGTACTTTTGGTATGCGGCTTACAAAAATTAAATATCCGTAGCGAAAAAAGAACCCGGCTACATGCCCTTTAAAAACATCCCACCAGTTACCATGGCGCAATAAATTTTTAAAATCTTCTTCGGAGTTGGTATTGTTTAATGCATGATCAACAGCGCCACCTGTATCAAATAAAATTCCGGCCGGTGCATTTAACATTGGCCACTGCATTTTTGCAGCGTACAAAAGTAAAGGCAGTAAAAGAAAAACAGCGCCTGTTATTAATAATGTTTTGTTTGATAATTTTCTAAAAGGCAATAATAAAAAACCTAACAGGGCATAAAAAAAAACAATATCGCCGGGCCATATTAGTAAATGAATGGCACCCAGCAACAGCATAAATACCAATCTTCTTTTTATGGTTGGTACAGCATCAACACCTTTTGCAATACCTCTTTTTACCTGCAAAGCAATACCCCAGCCAAACAATAAACTAAAGATGGAATAAAATTTTCCTTCAATAAACATTTGGTGCAGGTACTTTACTTTATGATCTAATTCGGGCAGCAGCATTGGGCCTGTTAGGTGTGCACTTTCGCTGTACCAGGTAAAGCCACTGCCCAGGTTGGCAATAAAAATACCGAGTATGGCAAAGCCACGCAGCACATCCATAAAAATTTCTCTTTCGTTTGTTTTAACTGGAGCTAAGGTTTGCATGTTGTTTGGGTTAAACAGTTATTAAGGAAAAAGTGGCGGGCAGACTAAAGCAGATTTGCAGGGAATTAGATAAGAATTTGTAAGATAATAAACTAAGGCGAAAATAATTTTGTTTTGTCTTTCATCAACCAATACATGTTAAACAACAGCAACGGAACCAACCACACAAACACATCCGAAGCCAGAAATGCTGTTGATTCATTGGGGAATAAATAATAGAATATGTTCATAGCGTAAGCATCAATTACTCTTATGGTAACAAAATAAGCCGCACAAATAAAACTGCTTATCATCATTCGTTTATGTAGCACTATTTTTCGTTGCTTAATAAAATAAAAGGCAAGTACGACAAACAACAGCCATAAACTGGTTACAATCAATTGTGATGGCCTGCAGGCAATGCACCAGGTTCTGGGTATCATTACATACAGCGTAGTAATACAGAGCAAGGAGGAAAGAATATAAAGCTTGCCCGTTTTGCGATGAAAGGAAATGTATTTGTTGCGGATTGCCGGTGTGAATTGCAATATGGCAGTACAATAAACAACGATACCGGCAAAAATATGCAGTGCAAAAATACTATTGTCAATTGTAGTGTTGTTTCCCCAGTGTTTTAAAGTGTCATTGACGAGGTATTTGTATTTAGGAATCAGTTTGTATAAAAAAAAGCCGAAGAAGGCGAGCCAAAAAAAGGCAATGGAATTTTTTTTTAGCATGTATTGTTATTTAATTTTTTACTGCCGATTTTTTCATCATCATTTACTTCAAATATTTATCCAACCAATCCAATATATACCTGTTCATTTCTTTAATTCTTATCGGGTCAGTTGGTACATGGCCTGTAATGGGGAAAGCGATAAACTTTGATTCTATACCAATGTCTTGCAATGCTCTGAAATAAGTATATGATTGAGAAATGGGAACTCTTTCATCGCCTGTATTAGATAAAATCAACGTAGGCGTTTTTACATTTTCAACATAAGTAATGGGAGAATTTTTTATCCAGTTTGCTTTTACTTTCTTATCAGTAAATGGCGAGATGCCTTTACCAACTTCAAACCGGGACATACTTCCCACATCATTTTGTGAATACTGAGCCAGCCAGTCTGTTACAGCGGCACCTGCTACGGAACATTTCCAACCTTGATAATTTCCAATAAGCCAGGTAGTCATAAACCCACCATAACTCCAGCCCGTAACTGCAATTTTAGTTGTGTCAATATAGTTTCGTTTTTTTAATGCTGCTAAACCTCTCATTACATCTCTTCCCGGTCCTTCACCAGCATCGCCATTAATGGATTCCGAAAATTTGTAGCCCATATTATCGCTGCCACGATAGTTGGGTTGAAAAACAATATACCCATGAGCCGCTTTTAATTGTGTGGATGAATTGAATGATTCTTTTGATGTTGACCTTGGGCCGCCGTGTGGTTCTACCACCAATGGATATTTTTTAGCAGGGTCAAAATCAGGCGGGAACGTAAGAATGCCATTGGGTGTAAATTCATCCGATTTCCAACTAAAGGTTTCCACTTTACCTAATTGCACCAACTTTATTTCCTGATGAAAATTGGTTAGTTGTTTTGGTGCCGATTCAGGATTGGCCATAAAGTAAAGCTCCTGTGGGGATTGAGCGGTACTTGCAATCATTGCGATGGCATTATTTTTTCCAACAGTATAATTGTACCAATAGGCTCCGGTAATGCATACGTTGCTGAGATGTATTTTTTTTGCTGCACCGTTGACAGGTAACATCCATAACGAAACGGTATTGAAATCATTGGCCGCTACAAAAAGGGCTTTACTATTTATACTCCATGCTGACCGAAAGAAACAACGGTCTAATTTAGCTGTTACATTCATACCATTGCCACCGCTGGGTGAGGTAACAAAAATATCATAGGCATAACCTGCATTTTTTAAATTTAGTTGATAGGCAATTGACTTACCATCGGGAGAAAATAAAGGTTGTCTCTCTTTATGCATCGCATCAGGAGCTATCTGGCTGCTGGTGATTCTATTAATTTTTCCGGTGGCTATTTCTACTGTTTTAATGGTAAAAATAAGTTCGCCAGAGTAGGGTGATTCATTACTTTGAAATATGATATTTTTTCCATCGGGTGACCAGGAAAAGGAATTAGGTGCACCAGCAGGAACTGTCCAGTTGCCAGCCGTAAGCCTTTTGGCTTCACCACTATCAATTGAAATAAGCCAGAGATGAGATGGAGTTGGCCTGGCATTCATAAACATACTGTTGTATTTTATTTCAAAGCCATCATAACCTTTATCTATTTGTTTTTTATTCGGTATCTCGTCTTGCTGTACAAAAGCAAATGCAGTACCATCAGGGCTCCACTCAAATTGCGTTACGCCTGCGGCAGAATTAGTAATCTTCTTTGCTTCCCCACCGTTCATTGATAATAAAAATACTTGTGCCTTTGCAGTTGCATCAGCAGCTATAAATGCAATAGCATTACCGGATGGAGACCATCTTGGATAACTAACCAAAGTTCTTTCAAAAGTTAATTGTTGGGCAGCTCCGCTTTCAACATCTACTTTATAAATAGAAGACTTGTTTTTATTGCTTGTGGTATCAGGTTTTGATACTACTATCAAAACTGATTGGCCGTCGGGTGATAGTTGAGGGTCGGTTAATGTATAGAGTTTATCCATGTCTGCTAACTCAAATTTCTTTTGTGCGGAAAGCTGAAAGGAAAAAAGATTTATCAGTGCGATAAACAGGAGAGTTAATTTTTTCATTTTATAAAAATTTAATTTATTTTTTAAACTTCCCATACACTGCCTGTCCCGGGAAAACATTGTTTACTGTTTTGCCATTTTTCAAAATAAAATTGCCATTCACTATCACATATTCAACACCTGCAGAAAACTCCAACCCTTTTTCAAAAGTTGCTTTGTCAATAATTGTGTTGGGATTAAAAATGGTAATGTCAGCATCTGCACCAACCTGTATTCTTCCTTTGAAACGCATGGATGGAGCAATGTTTTCTAAACGCTTTGCAGGTAGCAATGTCATTTTTTCAAGAGCAGTCATTAAGTCAATCACTTTGTCTTCTCTCACATATTTTCCCAACACTCTTGAAAAAGTTCCTGCTGTACGGGGATGAGCCAATTTTGCATAAGTCATACCATCCGATGCAATCATAACGCCGGGAGCGGCAATACCTGTTTTAATCCATTCGGGTTTCATTACATGGATGATTACTACGCCGCCGGTTTTTCTGTAAGCTTCAAAGGTTTCTTTTGTTAATCTTTCACCTGTAGCCACCCATTGCAAGTCGCCATAACTAATACCTAACCGTTCCTGCCATCCATCAGAAAACATGGCACTTTGCAAACCTGTAGAACCTGCAGTATAAGGGTACAGTTCGGTAGTAATATCAAAGCCTTTGTTTTTTGCAGCTGTTACCATATCGATTGATAGCTGAATATTACCCAGCGACATACTATTAATATGGACAATGTGCAGCGGTGCATTTGTGAGCACAGCATCGGTTATCACTTCCTGTATAGAAATAATATCGGGGTTTCTTACATGTGTATATACTAATGTATTCAATTCTCCTGCTAATTGAAAAACCCTGTACATTTCATTCGGATTTGTTTTGGGCAAATAACCTATCGGTACGCCAATGCCAATGCCGCCTTCACTCAAAGAAGCTTTAATGTTTGCCAATGTTTGATTTATTTCAGCAGGAGAAATAGTTTCGTTAGCGGCCCGTAAAATAGTGTTCGTCGTTGCTCCAATATTTGCTTCTCCCTTTAATGTCATTTGCATTAAACTATCTACAGCGTTTTGGTATTTACCTAATGCTTTAAACCGTTCAAAAGGCCAGTTTACACTGGCACCGTAATTAATGAGTGCTTTTCCTTTTCTGGATTCATACCATTTACCTAAATGCTCAATTCCCCATTCTAACTCCAATGCTGTTGTAACGCCATCATGTAATTGGTATTCCTGCTCTGCATTGCTGCGGCCATGTATATGCATATCAATAAAACCGGGAGCAACAACCAATCCGCTTACATTGATGATTTCTTTTCCTTTTAATGGCTCCGATGAAATTTGTGCAATGCGGTTATTGATGATGCCTACATTTCTGATTGCATCCAGTTTTGTTTCCGGGTCAACCACCCGGCCGCCTGAGAGTACAATGTCATATTCAATAGTTGATTGTGCTGTTGCGTTTAAGCAAATGCAAAGCATAAAAATGTGCCAGAAATAATGGCGCCATTTTTTTGAGACAGTGTGTGTATGTGCTTTCATAAATTATTTAGTCCAGGTGATATTCTTTTTTTCATGTGTTGATTTTTTTATTTGCTGATATTATTCACTTGCCGGAAATGTTATTGTTTTATCTTTTTTAAATTGCTTTGTTATAAAATACATTACACATACAACTGCAATAAAAATTATAGCGGACAATTTCTCCCATTTGCTTAAACTGCTAAGCAGCCATACAATTGCTGCAATGCCAATTAAAGGTGTTACTAAACCACCGGGTGCCCTGAATGTTTTTTCGGAAGCTTGCTGTTTTTGTTTTCTCAACTTTATGGTAGCTAATATAACAGCAAGGTACACCAGCAATATAGCTGCACTGGCCAGTACTGCCAGTTGTTTAAAGCCGCCGGAAATAGAAAAAATAAAAATGAGTAAGCCATATGATATTACAGCCAAATACGGTGTGGCATACCTTGGGTGAACCTTGCTGAGAAACTTTGGAAACATTCCATTATTGGCACCAGCAAATAAAGATCTTGGTGTACCCATTACATCGGCACTTACGCAACCAAAACAGGAGATAGCTGCAGTAAACAACAATATTGTTGCTCCTGAAGGGCCTATAATTTTTTCGGCTACGGCTGCCAGTGGTGCATCTTTAAACCCCGCCATGGCGGAGCCAAGCACACCCTGTGTTACGGTTTGCAGCAGCATATAAACAATCAGCACTGCAATGCCGCCCACGCAAATACCCAGCGGTACAGTACGTTTAGGGTTTTTAAATTCGCCACTAACCCCAAGCGATGTTTCAAACCCGGCGAAGGCAAAAAATAAAACCAATGCAGTATCACTAAATGTTTTTAAAGAAGGTGCATGCTCCCAATGCAGGTTGGCCGCTTTTACCTGGCTAAAACCAAAAATGATAATACCTAAAAGCGGCAATAATTTTATAATGGTAATGAGTTTTACCAAACCAATACCCTGCTTTGCACCACGGATATTTATAAGCACCATAAAACCAATGAGTACAAAAAATAAAATACCACGAATAAACGGATTTGAAAAAGCAGGAAATATTGCAGCCAGGGAATCGGCAATAATATTCATCAGTGCAGCACTGCCCAAAACGTTCCACCCAAAAAAGAATAACCAGTTAATGATGTAACCGGCAAAGCTGCCAAATGCTGCTTCCACATAAGCGTAGGAGCCACCACTGCTGGTAACCTTGCTGCCTATTTCGGCATAACAAAGCATAATAGCTGCCAGCATAATGCTGCAGAAAATATAACCAAATATTGCAAATGCACCCAATGCCATACCAATAATTGCAGGCAGTGCAAATATGCCTGCGCCAATTATACCGTTTACAATTGCCAATGCTAAACCCGGTACACCAACCACACGTTTTAATCCTTCATCCGTTTTTTCAATTGTCATGTTTCGTTGCTGTATGTTATAAAATTTGTTTTTTATTTTATTTCATTAGCTTTTAAAACCCGTAAAAAATTGCCTCCTAAAATTTTATTGATATCTTTTTTGCTGTAGCCTTTTTGTACCAATGCTTTTGTAATTAAAGGGTAAGTGGTAACATCATCTAATTGTTGTGGTGTTAAGTTGATGCCATCAAAGTCGGAGCCCAGGCCAACATAATCAACTCCAACTAATTTCACGATGTAATCAATATGATCAATAAGTAAGGATAAAGGTGGCCTCATCGGATTTGCTTCTACCGCATATTTGTGATACAACATATTCATGGTGTACCATTCATCCTTACCGGATTTTATCAGCGAATCATATTCTGCAGCATGCTTTTTAAAAAAGGCAGTTTCTTTCTTTCCAAAACTGCTGTCTATAAATCCCGGATTAAAATTTACCTGTACAACACCTTCGTTTTTTGCTATCGCTTTTATCTGGTCATCTTTTAAATTACGGCGGGTGGCCACAAGGCTATACACCGAACTGTGTGAAGCAATAATGGGTTTGGTGGTTATTTTGATGATATCCCAAAAAGTCTGGTCACCGGCATGGCTCACATCTATCATCATGCCAAGCTGGTTCATACGCTGCACTACCTGCCTGCCAAATTCTGTAAGGCCCTTGTGCGGCAGGTTTGGGTTTGTGGTTTCATCGGCTGCACTGGTGGCCCAGGATGGTGCTATATTATGTGTTAAGGTCAAATACCTTGCCCCACGTTTATAAAGCGCTTCTAATTTAGTAAGATCATCTTCTATCATGTGCCCGCCTTCTACACCAAACATAGCGGCAATTTTGTGTTGCTTTACCGCCTGCAGCAGTTCGGCATAATTGGCAACTTTTACAATTTTATCGGGGTTGCGTAACACCACCGCATCCAGGCTGTCCATTTCCCTGTTGGCAAAAGCAAAGGAATTTTTAAGTCCGCCATCACTGTACACCGAAAAAATCTGTACATCCAGGCCACCTTTTTTCCAGCGGGCCAGGTCGCTATGGGTTTTTCCGGTAAGGTCCTGGTCAAATACAATTCCAATATCTGCAGCCTGCATCAGTATATCATTGTGTGTATCAACAACAATGGCTTTGGCATGAATTTTTTTGTACGATTGCGCAATAATTTGTTGCGACAATATCATGCTGATGATTACTAATATTTTTTTCATGCTACCCATTTTAAATAATATTCATTTTTATTTATAGAATCACTTCCCTTCAATAGATTGTATAATCAAACGCAGTACATCTGCTATTTTGCTATCATCCATCCAACGGGTAACAACAACCAGGTCGTGTTCTTTATCAACTATAATATAATTGCCACCATAACCTGCTGCATAATATACTTTAGGTGAAATACCTTTCCATCCCTGGTCGGTATTTAACCACCAGAGGTAACCATAATTTTTATTGGCAGCAGATGGTTGTTGCACAGCATTGATCCATTTTTCAGATAACAGTTGCTGATCTTTCCATTTACCATTTCTTAAAAAAAGTAAACCAAATCTTGCATGATCTGATGTATTGATAAAGATGCCGCCGCCATGATGGCCGCCGCCACTAACTGATTGCATCATTAAGCCATCTACATTTACAAAGGAATTTTCGTAACCAAACCAGCGCCAGGTAGTAGATGCACCAATGGGATCCATAATTTTTTCTTTAAGCACAACAGGTAATGGTTTGCGCCAAACCTGTAATAGAGAATATGCAAGCAGGTTTACACGTACATCATTGTATTCATAATTAGTTCCCGGTTCAAACAGCTTGCGGTTTTTCCAATCATCAATGGCTCCTTCTTTTGGCGGCCTGTCGGCCCAATCATGTAAGCCAAACAAACTGCCACTCCAATCGGATGATTGGGTTAACAAATGATTCCAGGTAACTTTTGAATTGTGTTCGCCTTCAAAAGATTCATCCCACACATACTGGTTCACTTTATCGGTCACATTTTTAATTAATCCATTATCTATGGCTAAACCTGCAACAGTGCTTAAATAACTTTTGGTGGTACTAAAGGTCATATCAACACGATTTACATCGCCCCATTGCGCCACGATATAACCATTTTTAATAACCAACCCGGCAGGACCACCACGCTGTTTCATGGGGCCAATGATTTTGTAACCCGGTTCTCTGGCGTACGATTTTGTGTTTGCTATCCGCAAATCCCTTTCAACTTTATTTTCATTATTTAATGCAAGGGTTACCGCACTGTCGAGCCATTTTTTATTCATCTTCAACTCTTCAGGTTTTTTCATCTGCCAGTCGGCACCGGGAAAATAAGGCTGCTGTGCATAAGCAGTAATGGCAAACAGACTTACAAAAAGGATAAAGATTTTTTTTCTCATAATTTTAATTTTAGTACTGAGTATGTTTCTTTTCAAAAAGATACATTATTTAATCTCAAACAGTACTAAATTATTTTTTTTTTCTCTTTTTCTTAAAAATAAAAAAATCTTCTTTTTTTCATTTACAAATATTTATTTTTTTTAATTTTTTTTTATTTTTTTTTTACATTTTGCTAATTACCATCAAAATTAATAATTAATATTATCTATAGCACAATTAAAATTGTTCTTGTTTTTGTTTTTACAATTAATTTTTTTTATTAAAAATTTATAAAATACTGATTTGATAATTATTTCTTCTTCCAACTTAAAACAATTTCAGTTATCAGCAATTTTATTGTCCAGTATAGCCAGCCCATTGTTGGACCTCTTTCTGTAAATTTTTCCATCAATTGATTTGCTATTGGTAAATCTACAAGCCATCTAAAATTAACAAAAGCAAAAGTCACCACATAGCTTCGTATCATCCATTCCTTGTGTTGAAGAATTCGACCTCTCATTACTGAGATATAAGCCATAGCTGCTATCGCAATCCACGCAAATGCTAACATTTGCAAGGCAAAAACCCAGTAAAAATTTACTTTGATTGCAGTTGTCCATGCTAAATATGTTGCACTTATAGTACCGATTAGAATTGCAGTTAAATAAATTCGTCCCAACCACCTGTGGGTAGTCATAAATTTGTTTCGAAATGTTTTTGAAAACTGAATAGCCAATTGCCAAGGCTAAAATACCACCTGCAATATGCCCAATGAGTGACCACTTAAAATTCCAATATCTTCCAAATGTTTCTTTATCAAATCCAAAATAGGGTAATGCATCATTTATGATAAATTTCCCTGCGTATAGGATAAGCAATATTGTAAGGCCAAATCTTAAATATGATTTTGGATTAAGCTGCGTACAAAGATTTAATTTTTCCATTGGTATTGTCAATTATAGTTATTACCTACTCTAATCAGTTTTCAGCTTACCTGTTTTTAATTTTTGATTAACACTATTAACGTCCAACCTGTGTTTCATGAAAACACCGACCTTAGCGAGACTTTTCCGTTTTTATTTTACATTATACAAAATATATTTTTAAAAATATCACTAATGTATAAAAAAGATTTTTTACACTCCCAATAAATAATACAAAGAAGTTTTTTGTGTTTTAGAAATGGGTAATGATATTGCATTATTTAATTCCAATTCGTTATCGTGTTTTTTTAAAGCAGTAATACATTGTATGTTTACTAAATAAGAACGATGTATCCTTACAAACTGCTCTTCGGGCAAATTGGATGCTATTTCTTTTAAAGTTTTGCAACACAAATATGACTTGCCGTTTTGCACAAAAACGGTGGTGTAATTGTTTATGGATTTGCAATACATAATTTCATCAAAAGGGATAAACCTTGTTTCATCAAGATTTGCAACAGCTAATTTTTTCCATTGCGTTTTTTTATTAGGGGGCAGCAATTTCAGTAACCCCCGGAGTGGAACTGCTGGTGCCTGTTTTATATTGCTCATCATTTTTGAGTTTTAAGGTTGTGTTTTATTATCTTCTTTTCCTGTTTCGGGTGTGCCACAAATTGAAACCATTATTCTGCACCTTAATAGGTTGTTTCCAGATTGGTTGTTATATTCCATGCAAAACTTTTATTGTTTGTCCAATCTCTAAAACCAATAATTTGGAAGGTAAAACTTATCTGCTCTGTTCTGGTATCATTTACACTTGAACCAAACGACACACTGCTGCATTTCCAGTTGGTAAGTTTTACTGAAAATAATAATGTGGTGGTTCCATGCTTATAAAATTTAATTTCCATTAAGCCACTTAGTGAACTATTGCTTGTTTTTTTTATGAATGCTATTGAATTAACATCTGGCAATTTAGCAAAGAACACATCTTGATAATTAACTTGTGTACCCGAATTAGATAAGCCATGGCTCATTGAACTAATAGGAAATTCTCCTGCTGTAAAATCGTTAGTGCCTGGGCCTGAAATGCTGTATGTTATTGAATCGCCTGCTGCAACCGCACTTGCTGTTAAATTGGTAATAAATGAACCCCACTTTACGCCATTGTGTACCGCTGGAGTATTGGTGTTTTTGTTAAATACCACAAGCCCTGCACTTGGATTAGGTACATTGGTAGTATCATCTACCCGGGGCAGCAGCAACCCTTTCGATGTGCTGGTTAAATCCAACACCGCATTGGCACTTGGAGTTGGAGTACCAATACCTACCTGTGCATTTGTAATAAATGCTGAAAAGAAAACGATTGAAAATAATAGCTTTTTCATTTTTTTATTTTTTATGTTTAATTGTGTATTGTTGTTTTATAATCTTGTTTATATGTGCCCTGGTTTGTGTCTCACGAACCATACAATGCATTCGTGAGACACGAACACAGGCTAAGCCCATTATTATTACTTGTATTTTAAAACCTTTGTACCATAAAGCTTTTTATCAGCTGTTCTTTGTACAACTACTTTTACGGCTCCATCTTTTTGTAATTCAAAAGTGGCAATGGGATAACCAATGCCACCCTCAAAACTGTTATTGCCAATGTATTTTAAACTTGCCCTGAGCTGTCCATTTTGCTTCATAAAAAGCAAATCATCATTTTTAATAAACTCAATAAAATTATTATCCCCCACATCAAAAAGTCCGGTAACGGTATCATAAACTTTTTCATCAAGCGGAATCTCTTTACCCATAATAACATTAAAGACAATTTCGCTTTCGCCAGATTTATTTTCGGGTACATTAAGTATTCTGTTTACAGCCTTAGTAGAAGAAGCCCATTGGTCGGTTTCAACATATTTACCTCCTTTAAAATAGATCTGGGTTATTAAGTCTTGTTGATTAGGCACAGACACCCGCATGTGTATGTGTGCAGGCCGCCAGGATGATTCATCGGTTGGGTTGGCTTTATATGGAACTGGTAAAATAGATTTAAACGAATATTTTCCATCCGCTTTTGTTTTTTGCCCGCCACGATATTTGTATTCATCAGAGGCATTATCATACACTTCATTTTCATCGCAATGCCAAATTTCAACCAACGCATTATTAACAGGGGTTTTGCCATCTTCTTTAAAAATATTTCCTTTCAAAATAATTGGGGTGCCATGAGAAGCAGGTAGCCTTAAATTGTTTCTTAATGGTGCTCCTGGCCTGTAAAAAGGGCCAAGTATATCAGTTGTAGTTGGTGTGTTGCCTTCAAAATTTTTACCATTAAAGCGTATAAAACCGCTGGAACTTACTGCTACAGCAAAAAGTGCAGTGTTTCTTATAAAATTTCTTCTTTGCATAAAAATATTTTTAGTTTAAAAAATGCGCCGGGTTATTTTTTTTTATTTCCAACCTGATTCATTTTATGGAATGGTATTCTTCATCATAAGTTTTTCAAAAGAAGAGGAGTGAATTAATCACCCCTCTTTAGGTTTAATGGTTGCTGGTTAAAATGTATAAAATTATTTTGTTGAATTCTCCTGTTTTACAAGCATGCTGTTGGTTATACTTATTTCGAACTTAAATCTTTACGTAAAAAAAGTAATTCACTCCATACCTCGTTGACATACTGACGCAGGTTATCGAGATAATCTTCGTAAGCACCTGCACCATGTACTTCATCGTAAGTAGTTCTGAAAGGTTTGCGAAAGCCGGTGGCTTTTTCTTTTAAACCTTGCTTGTATCTTGCTACAAGAGTATATTGTGCAGGGCCCGAGCCATTGGCTGCATACACGGCAACTGTTGAACCATCAGCCACCCATGCTGCTTTCAGTTTTTTTATCATTGATACTGCTTTATTACCCCAACCAAGTTTTGGATACCAATGTGTAATTTGAATTTTATCAGAAAAATCACCCAGTGCAATTGTACTTAATGAATCGATATAAACAGAATAACCCCCCGATTGCCTGTCGGTTAAATGTACAGCCACATTTTTATTCCAGTCTAATTTGTGCTCTGCTCCTAAATCTCCTCTCTTATCTTCCCCTTCCCAACTTGTAGGTCCTTCGGTAACATGAAAACCTCCCATATCCGGCCCCGATTGTATGGCAAACACCCGCCAGTGGGCATCGCCGGTATGGTACTTTTGTGCATGTGCGGCAATGGCTTTTTCAAATTCAAGTGCTTTGTCCATTTTAGGAAATACCCGGTGGGTAGAGATTACATTTTTGGTTTGGCTTATGCCTGCAATAGGAATAAGCATACAAAGAAAAAAAATCATCTTTGCATTAAAACAGAAATTCTTGTTCATGTTGATATAGTTTAATGGTTAATGGAATAAAATTCTGATTCATTTAAAGTTTTCAGTTACTTTTTATTTTTTTCAAGTAGTAAAGCAGCTCATTTTTGTTTTACATCATCATTATAAATATCTCTTACGCAAACATATTTTCCGCCACGGTTTTCCCAAATGGCCATATACTTGCCTGTATTAAGTATTTTTCCGGTGGCATCTTTTTGTGTGGATGTTCCTGTTTCTGTAACGGTTTGCTCATTGCCAAATACATCCATAACATCATAACTTACTACAGAGCCTTTAGGTCTTTTTGCAAGGCCTTCTTTAATATCAATAAGTATAGCAGCTTTACCTTTTACCATGGGTTTATTGTTAGAAAGGCTTATGGCATCGTCGGCATAAAACGCCGCTATTGCGTTGGTGTCACGGGCATTATCTGCAGCAGCCCAACTGCTTTCTAAAGCTTGTACAGTTGCTTTTAATTTTGCCATATCCGTAGTAACTGCAGCAGGTGGAGCAGCCTCTGTTGCTGTGGTGGCAGCTGCTTTGTCTTCTGCAGCGTTATTACACCCAACAGTTAAAAAAGACAGGGCAAAACAAAGCGTTGCGAATTTTAAAAGAATTCATTTTTTTCATTTTTAATTGTTTTATTAGTGAGTAAAAAATATACCCTGTGGGAGATGCAAACAATCCTGATTTAATTACACGATTTAAAAACCGGAAGCTGTATTAAACAGCCCCCGGAAATTTTTAAACTGATACAGGCATTCTAATTGAGTTTTATCAATTTTACTACCTGCCTGTTGGTACCCTGAATAACTTCGGCAAAATAGGTTCCACTAACCAGGTTAGCCCCTACAGTAATGCTTGAAGTTTTTGAAAATACCCGTCTTTGTTCTTTCACTACTCCATTCACATCCATTAACCTAACTGTAATAGGTTCAACGCTGTTGCTTGTTACCTGTATTCTGAAATCGGTTATGGATGGATTGGGGCTTGCAATTACTTTAAAATCATTAGTTGCAGCCTTTGTTATTACAGGCCCGCTTGTTGATGCAGCGTTTGTAATACATGCCGCACCACCATGCACTTTCAAATTACCGCCATCCAGTATTTGTTCAATAGTGGCTGTTCCATTCCAGTTACTGGCAAACCATAAGCCGCCGTCTTTATCCCAAACAGTATAATGGATTTAACAGATGATGCCGGGTTATCACATATCCGTCATGGTTACCTGCAGCAGTGCATTGCCTGCTACTGAAACAGGAGCCAAGGGATTGGTAATGTCTGTAATATTTGCCTTTCCGTTAAACGTGGCTGTTTTAGGACAATTTTCATTTACTGCAAGCGAAGTCATGGCATTTCCTTTTACCTGGTACACACGCATTACACCTGCTTCCATTTTTCTTACAATGGTATTGATACTACCCTGCAGGTTGGTTCTGGCTTTATTGTATTTTACATTGAAACCAAAATTATTTTTAGTACCTGCTGTGCCTGCTTTAATACCAGCCGAACTGGTAAGTACAAGGTATCCGCCACCGGTGATGAATAATTCACCTAATGGTTTAGCTACTGTTACAACCGTATTATCATCCGAACTGTTGCGGCAATAATAATTGTTAACAATAATGCCAATGGTAAATTGCTGTGCATCACCACTAATGGTTACAGGATAGTTATAGGTTGCCGTACCTGTTGTAAAGTCGCCGGGGTTTGCCAGGCCAACCGGCACTGTTGCAATAACTGTATTGTTATCCCGGTTTATAAAGGTTACCGTTGCGTTTCTGATGTCACCTGCATTTGCATCGTAAGCAGGATTTCCCAGTTCTGCTGTTATATCTCTAACGGTTGCGCTTAGCGTTATTGTAGCACTGCTGCTGGTAGCACTTGTTGTAGAAGTATACAAAGCACCGGTATAATAAGCACGGGCATCTTCGCAATTAATGGTAAGTGATGCTGTTGGATTAGTAACTGTATAATCTGCGTCGGTAGCGTTATATACTGCGGTTACAGTTTTAGCACCAGGCTTTAATGGGCCATTTGTTGGATTGCTGCCATTAAGCGTTGGTTCTACTAAAGCAACATTTGCAAGTGTAGCGGTGCCGTCGCTCAGCACCGGAGCTGTTCCCATAACGAGGCTGCCAATTTTAAATGTAACCGTACCACCAATTCCGCCTGCACCAGCACAATTGTTTGGCGTAACGGTGGCCACAAAAGTTACCTTATCACTATACTGCTGCATATTTGGTGTAACCGTAACCGTGGTAGTGGCAGTTACTATATTAATATCAATTGTTTGGCTGCAAGCCGCAGTTAATCCTGCTCCGTCGGTTGCCGTCCAGGTAATTGTGGTAATGCCAAACGCAAACGGATCGGTTAGGTTTAACGATCCATCACTCCTGCTCCAGGTAACTGTTGCAGTACAATTATCTGTTGCAGCCGTTAACCCAATTTGAGCTGCGGTAAACGTTTTTGTGCATAATCCTGCATCCGTTGCAGCAACTTTATTTGCAGCGCATGTTGTAATTACCGGCGCTGTTACATCCTTTGCTGTTAATACAACTGTTTCAACATCTGTTAAGCCATTTGCATCAGTTGCAGTTACCACTACGTTAATGATACCATTATGAGAAGAGGGTACTATAGCTCCCACTACAGGAATCTGTGTTATGGTAACACCCGGGCAATTATCCGTTGCAGTACCTCTCACATCCGGAATAAGCACCAAACATGAGCTATTAAGATTGATGTTACTGTTGGCTGCAGTTGTAAGTACTGGCGGCTGGTTGTCTACTACTGTTACAGTAAACGAACAGGTTGCTGAGTTACCGGCAGCATCGGTAGCCACAAATGTATTGATAGTTGTGCCTATGGGGAAAAATGCATTTTGTGGAAGGCCTGCAGTCTGAACTATTTTGGCTCCTTCTATTTCAAGAATAGAAAAACGCAAACTTCCTGCACTAAGGTCATTAAAACAACCACCAAATGACGGGGGTTCTAATTCTAAATGATTTTCGGAGGTACCTCCATTAGGTTCTCCACCACACCACAAAGAATATGTAAATGGCTCACAAGTTGCCCATTTAAAAATTCCCTCAGTTGTCAGGTCATTACCGCCAAGCCATCCGTGACCACCACCGGCTACAATTGCATTCCTTTCCGCTAGTGAAGTAAT
Source organism: uncultured Chitinophagaceae bacterium (assembly GCA_963741535.1). Taxonomy (GTDB): domain Bacteria; phylum Bacteroidota; class Bacteroidia; order Chitinophagales; family Chitinophagaceae; genus Ferruginibacter. The sequence goes on along the minus strand of CAVUIP010000009.1, from coordinate 46,678 downwards.
CACTGCAAGGTGACCTCCGGCAGATAATGCATTGTTTTGTGCAGTTGTATAATTTGTTGAAGAGTTTGACCTGTAATAATAACTGTTACCAAAATTTGCAACAAGGGTGTAACCGGCAGGTGTGGCAGGCTTGCAATTATCAGTAACTACAGGGCTGGGATAACATACTTTAGCACCGCATTGCCCTGACGTATTGTTTACTGTTACATTTGAAGGGTATGTTATTGTGGGTAACTGGTTATCTGTTACAGTTACTGTAAAGCTGCATGTGGCCGTATTACCAGACGCATCTGTTACACGAAATGTATTAGTGGTAACACCTAAAGGAAAAACTGCACCACTGGCAAGACCTGCTGTTTGTGAAACTGTTTGTCCCGGGCAATTATCAGACGAGCCTACAATGTAATTAACTGTAGCTCCGCAGATGCCGGCCGTATTGTTTACTGAAATATTTGAAGGGCAGGTTATTGCAGGTAACTCACTATCGGTTACCGTTACCGTAAAGCTGCAGTTAGCAGTAAGGCCTGCTGCATCTGTTACGATGAATGTATTAGTCGTAATGCCAACAGGGAAAACTGCACCACTAGCAAGACCTCCTGTTTGTGTTACTATTTGTCCTGGGCAATTATCAGACGAGCCTACAATATAGTTAACCATAGCTCCGCAAGTGCCTGTTGTATTATTTACAGCAATATTTGCAGGGCAGGTTATTGTGGGTAGCTGGTTATCTGTTACTGTTACTGTAAAGCTGCAAGTGGCAGTATTGCCTGCTGCATCTGTAACAAGAAATACATTGGTAGTAACTCCAACGGGGAAAACTTCGCCACTGGCAAAGCCGGCGGTTTGCGTTACCATTTGTCCCGGGCAATTATCAGTTGAGCCTACAGTATAATTAACCGTTGCTCCGCAAGTGCCTGGTGTATTATTTACGGCAATATTTTCAGGGCAGGTTATTGTTGGAGCCTGGTTATCCGTTACTGTTACTGTAAATGAACAGCTTCCTGTATTACCGGCAAAATCAGTAGCTGTAAAAGTATTGGTAGTTGTGCCAACAGGGAAAACACTTCCGCTTGGTAAACCTGTTGTCTGTGTAATTACTATTGGTTGAGTATAGGAGACAGAACCAATAAATCTTCTTGGAACATTATTATTAATAAATGGATATTGGCCGCCCCTATGGTTATTGTTGGTAATTGTTAAAACCCCATTGGTACCTGTACTATTACCAGTGGCATATCCAAATGTGCTTCCATCGGTTACAGCGATATAAATACCTTTTGATTGACCAGCAGCAAGTGCCAACCCTCCAACAGGAATTTCTATTAAACTTAAATTGGAGGAACTATTTACTGTTGTTGTACCAAGGAGGGTCCAGTTAGCTGCATTTTGTTCGTTACCTACAGCTGTAGATGCTGTTGTTGTATAATAAACTGCTACCGGGTGAATACCACTGCCGATGGGTGCTGTAAACCCGGATATGGTTAAAGGAAATGTTGAGTTATTGGTTACATCAAAAGTAATTCCATGAAAGGTAACTATGGAACCACTGGAAGTATTAAGGGTATACTGATTGGGACAGTTATCTGAAACAGTAGGAAATGGATAGGTTACAACAGCATTACACAGGTTAGCAGCATTACTGGTGGTACTATTTGCCGGGCAGGTAATTGTTGGCGATTGAGCATCTTTTACAGTTACCGTAAATGTGCATATTCTCGTTGCACAATTATTTGTTGCAATAGCCGTAACCGTGGTGGTACCTAAAGCAAAAAAACTTCCCGAAGCTATAGAGTATGTAATCGTTGGCGCCGGATCTCCGGTTGCAGTTGCAGCAGGATAGGTAACATTTGCACCGCATAAGCCAGGAGTATTATTTACTATGACGTTAGCCGGGCAGGTTATAATTGGAGCAACGCAACAATTGGTTAAGCAAGTTGCATTGTTAACGTTGTTTCGTATAACATTTCCGGGCTGCGGGCCAAAGCCAAGGTTAAAGTTGATACCTACAAAATCACTATTGCAATAACTCATTATTGTACCTCCTCCTGCCGGGCTGGGAGGCAGCGCACAACCACCTTCTGTAAAGCCGGAACAACCATCTATTGCGGTACTGTTGCCGTTCCAAACACAGGCATGTGTATGACGTGACCCTAACAGGTGCCCCATTTCGTGGGTAAGTAAATAAACATTAAAAGAAAAATTAGGTACGATATCATACCCTAAACCAGATAAACCGCTGAAGCACAGACTCAGGTCGGTATTAGGGTTACAAAGCCCTGCAAAACCGGCAGCAACTCCTCCTACATTGTCCAACGCTATTAAATGGCCTATATCTCCATTAAATGCTCCGGTATTCGCCTTAAATTGAGAGAGGAATGAGCTAGAGGAACCACCCGGATATGGATCCGGGGTTGTCCAGATTACCAATTCTGAAATAACCATATCAATTTCTTCATTGGTATAAAGAACAAAACTCTGATTAAAAAGGCCCGTTACAAAATTCGTAGTATTAGTAAGGTTGCCACTAAATCCATCGTAAACCGATTTGTCAACTTCTACATATACCCTTACTGCACATGAAATACCAACCGATGACTGGCTTTTTGCTAATTGAGATGGTTTATAACTTATTCCATCATCCAGCGTTCCACAATTCAATTGTTCATTTTTTTTTAGGTCGGCATTTAAAAACAGAATATGTTTTTTATTCTGCCCTTCTACTTTACCTAAATTATAGGTACCTTTTTTTGTAACAATGATACCCATCACCATATCGTTGAAAACACTTATAGCTACTAAAGTTTCCGGATGTCCGGCTACAACACCCTGATAATGTAAGCCCCCATCATATTTAACAGGCACTTTAGGTGCTGCTGCTGGTGAATAAATTAAAATCTCCGGCAAGCACTTTCGATTTTACCAATTCCAATTTCATTGGATCATCTTCCTGCGCCAACAGGTATTTCCAATTCTACATGCTCATATTTATTTTTGAGAAAGGCAGCAGATAATTGGGTATTAATGTCAAAAGTAACTCCTTTGCTAACCTGTGCCGAAAAGTTTTGAACACCGGATTTGCTGTTATCATCAAAAAGTTTAACCTGCTGAAAAAATTTACCGGTACTTTTTGCAGATGCAACTCTTTTCCTAATTTCGTCTTTTACAGTATTGGGTTGTTGCTCATGTATTGATTGTCCCGAAACTTGAGCGTTCAAACCGTTGCAAAAGATTAAAAAAATAAAAAGGCCTGAAAAAACTATTTTATTAACCATCTTCTGGAAGTATTTAAAATAAAACCTTCCAGGCTTTTCCGATAAGCTCGAAAGTATGTTTTGTTCAGCTTTTCGATTTTGATGAATTCCATCAAAATTTTCCCGGAGGATAATGATAAATACAATGGAAATTTTCTCTTTCATAAATAAATAAGGTTAAATCGTTAAAAAATGTACTAAAACTGTTTTTTAACCAGGTTTAGTATTGAGAGTGGTTAATTGTAACTAGCAAGGCTTAAGAAAGAATGTTGGATGCTGCTTTGTAAAGGGCGGGATAAAGTAATTACTGTAAAGGTCTGTTCAGGTACAATTACGTGTTAGGACAAACCAACCAACCTGCCGAACATTCACGCCAAACTACCGGACAAATTGCGCAACAACAGGATTAATTCGTCATTTTATAAAAACAGGAGCTATTTTCTTTTTAAACCATGCAATAAAAAATGCCTTTCCTATTATCTTTATAAGTAAATGCACAAACCCCTTATCTACCTAAAAGCAATATGTACATTAGCCTTTATTTGGCTGGGGCCGGGTGCAACTGCACAAAATAAGCCTGATTACGAATCTATTTCCACAGCAGAAGGCTTATCACAGGGCATGGTATTCGATATTTTACAGGATAAAGAAGGCTTTATTTGGGTGGCTACTAAAAATGGGCTCAACCGTTATGATGGTTACAGTTTTAAAATTTTTGCCAACGATCCCTACAACGCACATTCGCTCAGCAGTAACACCATTGTAAAACTTTTTGAAGATTCAAAAGGCAGGATATGGGCAGCAACGGAAAATGCCGGGGTAAATATTTACGATAAGCAGAGTGGAAAATTTTACCGCATAGCACACAGTAATTCAAACCCGGCCAGCCTTTCGGGTAATGGTATACGATCGATAATAGAAATGCCGGATGGCAGAATGCTGGTAGCAACAGATGTTGCAGGATTAAATATTGTAGAACCGGGGGCAGCTTTTTTTGCAAAAGATGCTGCACCTGTTGTTACCAGGCTTACATTGCCCAACAACGCACAGGTTTACGGTATGGGAAAAGATACAAACGGAATCATCTGGATTGGTGGTATGGATGGAGCAGTGTACAGGTTTGATCCGTTAAAGAATAATTTTATAAAACTGAACAATGGCATATTGCTAAATGATGGTTATATGAACCCGGACAGCAGTAAATTAATCAATGGCAATCTTTACCTCTCCGACGGAAATGATATTTTTCCATTATTCAACAACAGTAAAACACCTGCAGGCAATATCATCTTTAAACCCAAAGAACAACTTTGGGAGAACCACCACAGGGAAGAGTATTTTTATGATGTATATAAACATGAACCGGGCAAGGCAATAAACTGGAACAACCCACTACCCGGAACTAAAATAAGAATATGCTATCCCTTTATTATCGACCGGTCCGGAATACTCTGGTCTGGTTCGGTGGGATATGGGCTTCGAAAATACAATTCGCAGGCAATCAAGTTCAGAACATGGACCCCCTCTTCAGGTACCAGTGTAAAGTGGATTATTCCTGTTAAAGCAGATGATATTTTTTTGGGAGATTTTGGCTACGGGTGGAACAGGTTAATTAATGGCTCTATACAAAAAAATGCATTCGGCAATATTCCCGGTCTCACACAAATAGATAATTTCATTATAGCTAAATCGGGTGATTACTGGATTAAAAGCGATGACAAAGGATATTTTAAATACAATCCTTCATCGGATAAATTAATATCATACCCACAACTAAATTATTATGAAGGGCATGGGTATAAGCAACCCATGCTGGAAGACAGTAAAGGCAATATATGGCTTGCAGGGCTTGGAGGTGAATTCACCCGTATCCATACTACCACAGGCTATATAGATAGTTTTACCATTAATAATATGGCTGCCAAACCAATACCGCCCAAATCAACCTGCACAGCATTATATGAAGATAAACAGGGAGTATGCTGGATTGGTACTGCCGAAGGTTTTGTTGAAGCTATTTTCAACAAGGGCCAAAAATCATCCCCGCAAATAAAATGGTTTTACAATAACAGCAGTAACCGAAATTCGCTCAATTACAATCATGTGTCCTGTTTTTTAGATGATCCGAATGAACCAAATAAATATTTATGGATAGCAACTAAGGGAGGTGGTTTAAACAGGTTGGATAAAAGCACCGGTGATTTTTTTCATCTTACAACAAAAGATGGCTTGCCCGATGATGTGGTGTATGGCATATTACCAGATAGTTCCGGTAATATATGGGGCAGTACCAACAAAGGTGTTTTTTGTCTTATTGCAACAAAAAATAGCAGCAGTAATAATTGGGTATTTCACAATTTCACTAAAGCAAATGGGTTGCAGGATGATGAATTTAACACCGGGGCCTATGCAAAATTGCCCAATGGCCATCTTGCCTTTGGCGGGGTTAACGGGGTAAATATTTTTAATCCTAAAGAAATACTTGTGCCGGGTTTTATGCCCAATGTTTTTATCACCGATATCCTCATCAACAACCAATCCATTGCACCAGGCGATAAAACAGCAGTACTGCAAAATACCATTGAACAATCGAAAGAGATTTCGCTTACGCACCTGCAGGATATTCTTACGCTTGAATTTTCATCGCTTGATCTTACCGCATCGGCTCAAAATAAATACCGTTATCAATTGGTAGGGGTAGATAAAGATTGGGTGGAAAGTGGCACCCGCCGTATCGCTACTTATTTGCACTTGCCATCGGGCAAATATATTTTTAAAGTACAGGGCAGTAATAGCCAGGGTATATGGAGCGAAAAAATTGCAGAACTGCAAATTACTGTATTGCCGCCCTGGTGGCGCAGTTGGTGGGCTTATCTTTTTTATATATCGCTATTGGCTTTGGCCATAAGGGCTTACTTTAAATTTACGGTAAACAGGGCCAAATTAAAATCGCAATTAAATTTTGAACAGCGGGAAGCTAAAAGAGTAAAAGAACTGGATACTGTAAAAACTCAACTCTATACAAATATCACACACGAATTTCGTACCCCGCTAACTGTTATACTGGGTATGGCGCAGCAGATTAAAAGCAACCCGGGTGTGCATTTGCAAAATGGTGTAGATATGATTATTCGTAACGGGCAAAGTTTATTAAACCTGGTAAACGAAATGCTGGACCTGTCTAAACTGGAAACGGGCAAAATGCAGTTGCAGCTGGTAAATGGCGATATAATTAATTTTCTGCGTTATGTTGTAGAGTCTTTTCATTCGCTTGCAGAAAGTCAGAAAAAACAATTACATTTTTTAGCTGAAATGGATGCTTTGCATATGGCGTACGATCCCGAAAAAATAAGACAGATAGTTGCCAACTTATTATCTAACGCATTAAAATTTACACCCGAAAAAGGGAATATATACATACGTGTTAGCGAAAGTATGATTCATCATGATACAGATGAAGCTGTACTGGTTATTAAAGTAAAAGATACCGGCATTGGTATTCCGGAAAGCCAGCAGCAGCATATCTTCGACAGGTTTTATCAATTAGATAACAGCCATACCCGTAAAACCGAAGGCACCGGTATTGGCCTGGCACTTACTAAAGAGCTGGTAAAATTAATGGAAGGAGAAATAACAGTGAAGAGCCCGCCAACAGGGGCTAATAAGGGAAGCGAATTTACTGTGGCACTGCCGCTGAAAAAAATACCGGCAGGAGAAGATGCAGTTGCTCATCCCAATTTAAAAGATGTTTATCCGCAAAAGATAATTACAGATAGAACGAACAGTACAGCGTTTGCTGATGAAAATGAAAGCAAACAAAAGCCATTAATTTTATTGGTAGAAGATAATGCTGACGTTGTGGCCTACACGGCATCGTGCCTGCCCGATTACCGCCTTGCTGTAGGTAAAGATGGAAGAGAAGGTTTTGAAATAGCGGCAGAAATAATCCCTGATTTAATTATTACCGATGTGATGATGCCTTTTGTGGATGGCTTTGAATTGTGCCGTCAACTTCGTAATGATGAATATACAAGTCATATCCCCATTATTATGCTTACTGCAAAAGCGGATATAGAAAGCAAAATAGAAGGCTTGCAGCAAGGTGCCGATGTGTACCTGCAAAAACCTTTTAACAGAGAAGAATTATTAATGAGAATAAAAAAATTACTGGAGCTGCGGAAAAATCTGCAACAGTATTATCTTAAAAAAGCAGGACTAAATAATTTTGCATCACCAACGGAAGTAAATACCGAAGAAATAATTACAGAAAATAAAAGTGAAGATATATTTGTAAAAAAAGTAAGAGAAGTAATAGAACAACATTTAAAAGACACCAACTTTACTGTGGAGCAATTGTGCAAACTGGTTTTTATGAGCCACTCTCAACTGCACCGTAAATTAGATGCGCTAACAGGCTGCTCTCCCAATAAATTTATTCGTATCATCCGTTTAAACAAAGCAAAAGAACTGTTGAAAGCATCCTGTTAACAGCATTGCATTTATTGCATTAGATTGCGGTTATAGCGACCCCGGTTATTTTGCAAGAGTATTTAAACAGGAGTGTGGTGTAACACCGCAGGAGTGGCGGGTGAATAATGCTGTTAAAAATCTAAATTTAAGTATTTTAAGGTTATCTTTTACTTTTTGAGGAAGTTTATTTTTCTTCTTACAAAATGAAATGTGTATCATAAAAAGATAAACATCAGTGTTATTCAGAAATACTTAATTTAAAGAACTCTGAGGATAACTTTAATATAGTTAAAAAACTGCCGCGAAATTTTGCAGCAGTTTTAAATTAATCTTTTAAATATTATGCAGGTTCTTTTCCCCCATCTAATTTATCCTGGTACTCTTTTAAGTGCTGCCCATTTATCATCTACCATCATCTGGCATTGCTTTGGCCAGGTAGTTGGGTCGTGCATTTGATAGCGTTCACCGGCAGCAACTAATATTTCTTTTAATTTTGCAGGATTACTTTTTGCAACAGCTACCCATGTTTTTAAACCTGCTGCATGAAACAACTCTTCAATTTTTGGCCCAATGCCTTCAACTAACTTTAAATCATCAGCAATAATTTTGGTGCCGTAAAAAGCACTGATAGCAGTATAATCTTTAGGTGCTGCTACTTTTACCTTTTCAGTTTTTGGTTTGCCCCCTTCTACTTCTACACCGGCATCAAGTATTTCGTGGTATGCTTTTAGCTCTGCCCATTTATCATCTACCATCATCTGGCATTGTTTGGGCCATGTGCCGGGGTTATGCATTTGATAACGCTCCCCCGCAGCCGCTAAAATTTCTTTTAAATGAGCCGGGCTGCTTTTAGCAACAGCTGCCCATGTTTTTAAACCGGCATTATGAAACAGCTCTTCAATTTTTGGCCCAATGCCTTCTACTAATTTTAAATCGTCTGCTATTATTTTTGCTCCAAAAAATCCGCTGATGGCTTTATAATCTTTTACAGGCGCTGGAGCAGCCATTGGAATTTCAATACGTTTTTCAACTATCTTCTCTACTATTTTTTCTACCGGCACTTCTACACGTTTTTCAATAATCTTTTCAATAATTCTGTCAACAGGCACCTCTACACGTTTTTCAACAATTTTTTCTACAGGTACTTCCACTATTTTTTCTACTACTACTTCTTTTGCAGGTTTATTTTTTTCAGTTTCAAGCAGTAATTTAAATTGAGAAAGCTCAGTTTGTAATGCAGTTATTCTTACTAAATCTTCTACAGGCTTTTCAACTATCTTTTCTACTATTTTTTCAACCGGTACCTCCACACGCTTTTCTACAATCTTCTCCACTATTTTTTCTACCGGCACTTCCACTCTCTTCTCAACAATTCTGTCAACAGGCACTTCTACACGTTTTTCAACTATCTTCTCTACCGGTACTTCCACTCTCTTCTCAACAATTACTTCTTTAGCAGGTTTATTTTTTTCAGTTTCAAGTAAAGTTTTAAGCTGTGTAATTTCAATTTGTAATCCTTTAATTCTTGTTAAGTCTTCCATGGGTACCTCAACCCTTTTCTCTATTATTTTTTCAACAATTTTCTCTACCGGTACTTCCACTCTTTTTTCAACAATTTTTTCTACAGGAGGTTTGTTATAAGCAATGTTTAATGCTTTTGTTAATTCATCTATTTGCAGTAATGCGCCACTTAGTTTACCTGCATCGGCACTGGCAGTTGCGTAACTTGTTTGTAAAGTTTTATGTTTTGTTTCTAAAGAACTGTAACGGTTGCTGTAATCCGACAGAGCGGCTTCGTGGGTTACTTTTAAATTATTATTCTCCTCTGTAAGTAAATTAAATTTGCTATTGCCGCCAAATAAATGACGCAGTAACCAACCTAAAATAAATGCACCCAGCATCCAGCCTAAAATGGGTAACCAGCACATCCAGTTAATATCTAAAAAAATATGTAATAGTTTCATTGTATTAAAATTTATAGTGTAATAATTATTGTAATTGAATACTCACTCTCCTGTTTTTTGCCCTTCCTTCATTGGTATTATTATCTGCCGCAGGTTCATTCATCCCTTTGCCACTACTTTCTATTTGCAGGGAGGAGATACCCATTGCTGCTAATTCGTTTTTTACAAAAGCAGCCCTGTTTACGGATAGCTGCATGTTTTTATCAGCATCCCCAACATTATCTGTATAACCGGTTACTGTTAATTTTTTATCAGCATGGTTTTGCAGCCAGATTTTTACCCTTTCAATATAATTTGTAAAAGCTGTATCCACCGGTAATGTATTTTTTCCGGTGTTAAAATAAACTGTACGTGGCTCAAATAAATCATCTTCAATTGCATTGCTCAGCTTCATCGAAATTCCACCAATGAGTGTATCGGATGGGTTAAATACTAATGCTTCATCCAACTGGCTTCTTGTAAAAATATCTCTGTCGGGCACACCTTTATTCAGTAACCATTTTTTTAGTTCATCAGCCCTTGCAAATCCAAGATTTTCAAAACTGGTATTATTTTTTTCATCTGATTTGTAATACCCCGTTACAGTAATGTTTTTGCGTGGATGATTTTTTGTGTAAAGAACAAGGCTGTCTAAAATTTTAATAATGCCTGCACTTAATACCGGCACATTATCCGATTGGCCAAATCGTAGATTGTCGGCAGAGGAAACGCTCCAGTTGCTGTCGGATACATTAAAACCCGGCAGCATTATTTTTTGTGAAACAGCAGCAGCTGCAGTAGTGCAGGTAGCACATTTACTGCAACCACCGTACCACCACGTACCGGCAGCAAACCACAACAGGGTAAGCAACCAAAACAACGGTTTTGATAATCGCATACGCAATTCGTTTAAAGGTTAAAAAAAATAAAACTTAGAGGATGAGGTTTGCCTGAGGCTAAAGAAAACAATGGTTAGTAAAAGTAAATATAAAAGATATTTCTTAAAAAAGAAATACTTTTTAAAATTCTGTCCATATTGTAAATCAGGTAAACTTAAGCGTTGGTGTTATATACAAAAAATAAAAAACGGGTTGGTTATTAATTTATTCTTCTTTATTACCTTTTTCTCCCACAAACCAATGCTCTTTATTTTTAAACAAGACATTGAATGTAGTAAGAGAGCCATAACATCTTGTTATGTATTGCTGAATATTTACTTTTTCTTCGTCGCTTAATTTTTTATTACTGTTTATGTTTTGTTCCAGCACACGTAAGCGGTCCCGTAACATTACAATTTTATGAAAAAAATCTTCTATCGGAATTTCTTTGGGCTTTAAAGTTTTATCGGCAGTTTGTAACAGCATGGTGCCGCCCAGCCATTTATCTCCCAGTGCAACAACTTCATTCACATCGCTCCATTGCCGTAAAATTTTTAATAAAGATTTTTCTACTGCCGAAACTGTTTCTACTTCTACGGTTACATTTTCTGCAATAATTTCTTCCAGCTTATCTTCTGTTTTATCTATTTCTTTTATACCATGATGGATAAAAGAAATTAAATAAGTGGCGTAGCGTACACCAACTATTACGCCTGGCCCAAATTGTGTGTGTTGTAACCTGGTACCAATACCTAAATGTAATTGCTGTTCGTCCATAAAAAATTAAACGGTTTAAAATAGTAAAAGAAATTTAAGGCTATGAGGCCTGGTTCCCCCTTCAGGGGGTTAGGGGGTTCTTTTTTTGAATTCATAAGTATTATACTCAATAAAATCAGCCACCTTAACTGTTACCCCGGTTACTTTTCCATTTTCAACAGTAAAAGGAAAAGCTGCTTTACTAAATTCAGGATCACTAAAAGTAGCGTAAAACCTGTTGCCGCCTATGGCTTCTAATTTTGCATACATGTTGGGGTGATGGGAGAATTTCATTTTTAATTCACCACCTTCCTGTATTACACTCATATTGCCATACACATCATTAAAGTAAGTGCCGCTGTAATTGTTTATTGCAAGCGCAGGTTTTAATTGTAACGCAACAGAATCTTGCATTTTATTATTATTCTTTTCTTCTTCATTTTTTTGCTGATTGTAAAAACCAAGATATGCTTTGCTGTAATCTCTGTAAGGTTTATTAAGATAGGCATCTGTAATTTCCCATTTCAGCGCTTCGTAAAAACTATTTTGATCGGTATTTGTAAAAACAATAATGCCTAATTTTTCTTCGGGTAATAATGTAACGCTGGTTACAAAACCATTTACACCACCTGTATGCGACACAATTTTTTTACCACAGTACTCTTCTAAAAACCAACCCAACCCGTATAAATTAAAGTGGCCGGTATTATACAAGTGCCCGCCATTGCCTAAAATAGAATGCGGTAACCTTGTTTGTGCAACAGCGCCTGCAGGTATAACCTGTGTGCCATTATATTTACCATTGTCTAATTGCGCAATTATCCAATGGCTCATATCATTTACAGATGAGCCAATACTGCCTGCTGCGGCTAAATTGTCAATACTGCAAAAAGGAATTTTTATAAGTTTGCCATCTGCCATGGTGTGTGCACTACATTTGTTTGCAGCATTGGGAAAATCTTTGCTTAATGCCAAAGTATTTTTCATACCAAGTGGCGTGAATATTTTTTTAGTAAGAAAATCTTCCCATTTCATTTCAGCAGCTTTGGGTATAATTTCTCCGGCCACTACAAATGCAGCATTGGTATATCCCCATTTTGTTCTGAAAGGATATTCCGCTTTAATGTGGCTCATCTTTTCAATTACTTCACTTCGGGTAAGGTTACTCGTCCAGTAAGTAAAATCTCCCTGAAAAGTTTGAAAACCCAGCCGGTGGCACAATAAATCTCTTATAATGGCCTGCTCGCCAGCTGCTTTATTATCTAACTTAAATTGCGGTAACCATTTGGTTACTTTATCATCTAAAGAAATTTTTTTATCAGCATCAAGCATAGCCAAAGCTGTTGCAGTAAAAGCTTTGCTGTTGCTGCCAATCATAAATAAAGTATTTTCATCTACCTTATCGGTGCTATTTATTTCTTTTACACCATATCCTTTCATTACAATAATTTTACCATTCTTTACAATGCAAACTGCTGCGCCGGGTATTTGCCAGTCGGCAAGCGCTTTGTTTACATAATTATCCAAACTGTCTTTTACAAAAGCAGGAAGACTGTCGGTTTGAGAAAAATTTTTTATAGAAATAAAGAGAAAGAAAAATAAGAAGAGCTTTTTCATAACAATAATTTAGAAATGAAAATTACGCTCTTTTTTATATTATTTATTTTGAAGCACCTTTTTGTAACAATTCAATTTTAAATTTATAAGGAGCATTTAAAATATACTGGTTAAAAGTAAGCTCATCTGCAAGGCTTGCAAATTCATAATCGGGCCGGTACTGTATTAAAAACATATCCAATTGCTCACCTTCTAAATGCGTAAGCCTTTTTACAAGCACTTTATTAAAGCGGTAGGTGATATATTTTTCCTGTTCCTGCTGCTCTAATCTTATCTGAAAAGTTTTAAGCCGTTTATTTCTTTTAAACCTGAAAATATTTATCAGCTCATTCACATCGGCACCTACACCTCCGGTTGGCGAAACAGAAGTTTTAATCCCCGGCTTTTGATAATTATAAATGCTGGCGTAAGTTTCCCTGTTTTCTATTGAATCTTCTTTGTAAGATTTTGTAAACACCACCACCTCCTTCATAGTGCTGTATTTAGCTTTATAATTTACCCGTAATGAAATATCAAAATGCGAAGGATCAGCAACAGTTTGCACTGCAAATTTTTGAGTGGATTTATTGCGGAATGTAAACGTAACAGAATCTTTTTCTGTAACTGCAAGGCTGTACCTGCCCATGGAATCGGTAAAGGTAAAATTCCCTTTGGTGTTGGTTACTTTAACGTTGGGTACAAAATTTATTTTAGAAGAATCGTAAACCGTACCGCTTAATACAAACTGCGCCTTTAAAGTATTGGCGGTAACCATAAAAAAAACTGCCAGTAAAAATATTTTTGTAAATAAACGCAACAGCAAAAAGTTTAGCGGCATAATATTACGCCAACAAATTAATACATCTTTATACAAACTGCTTTTTAACGGCGATTTTACTTTTTGCCCCTATCCCCTAAAGGGGAATTACAGTTTTTAAGATTGAAGTTTATTACACAACCACACCGTTTGTAAAGTTTCCGCAATTACTTTAGGATAGTGGGCATGCTCCAGCAAATGAATTTTTTTTGCAAGGCTTTCAGCGTTATCATTTTCATCAACGGAGCATTTTGCCTGAAAAATTACAGCACCATGATCATACAATTCATCCACATAATGAATAGTGATACCGCTTTCTGTTTCTTTATTGTTGATTACAGCCTCATGCACATAATGGCCAAACATGCCTTTACCGCCATATTTTGGCAACAGTGCCGGATGTATATTAATTATCTTTTTTGGATATTCCTTTATTAACCCTTCCGGAATTTTCCATAAAAAACCAGCCAGCACTATAAAATCAATAGCATGCTTTTTTAATTCGGGTAAATAATTATCACCTTTAAAAAATTGTTCTTTTTCAATTAATAAAGAAGGGATGCCAGCATTTGCAGCAATATTTAAAACACCGGCACCGGGTTTATTGCAAATAATTAATGCAATTTTAATTTTTGTGGAGGAAGAGAAGTGCTGTATAATTTGTGCTGCATTGCTGCCGGCACCGCTTGCAAAAATGGCGATACTGGTTTCAAACTGATCCGCATTATTCTTCTCCATTTCCCTTCCGCCAGTTGGCGGAGAGGATAGGAGGGGCTTCTTCTGCTTACTGGAAAACCGCCCTAATATCTTACCAATATATTTTTTAAAAAAATTAAATTGCCCTAAAGGAATACTTACCAATAAAACCGCAGAGGGGCCAAAGCAATGTAACCAGTAATATATATAGTACAACCCATAAAACTCCTTTATCAATAGAAGTTAAGGTCATTAATTTTCGGCCTGCATAACCGCACAAACTTCCACCCAGGGCAAATGTTGTAATTATTAATATAAGACTAAGCCCATTTACCTTCCAGTGCTGTTTAAGTTTTTCAAACATTTGGCAAATGTGAAGTAAAAATTTGTGAAATAGAAGAACCGCATAAAAAAATTGCTATTCAAATCTTGTTTACAAATATGTGACAATAACATTATAAAAACTAACACAAAACGCTGAAACCCACGCCCGACTAAGAGAAAAAAAATTTTAACAATGTTGAGTATTATGTCAACATCCTGACTTAAATTTGCACCCGAAACAGGATATTTTTCCACATTAGCCCCGTAATAACTGTATGAGTCGGTATAGAAAAATCTTTAACAGAGTATTTGCATTCCTATTTCTTTTTGCATTGCTTTCAATTACCAATAATGTTTTTGCTGCCGATGGCGAAGCACTTTTTAAAGCCAATTGTGCCAGTTGCCATAAAGCAGATAAGGATTTTACAGGTCCGATGTTAAAAGGCGAAGAGAAAGAGAGCCGAATCCAGATTGGGTTTATAAATGGGTGAATAATGTAAACACAATGCTGGAATCAGATCCTTATGCTAAGGCTTTGAAAGCAAAATGGGGCTCACCCATGACTCAGTTTAATCTTACGAAAGATGATATTGAAGCGATATTAGATTGGGCAGATGCATACACTGGACCTCCAGCCCCTCCTCTAGGAACACCAACAAGTACAGACGACAATTCCCTTCTCTTCGGCATTCTTACTTTAGTTTTAGCACTCATTGCATTTATATTATTACAGGTAAACAGTAACCTTCGCAAATTATCCGACGAAAAAGAAGGTATTGAACGCAGCGAACCTGTACCGGCTTACAAAAACAAAACCTATTTAATGGCAGGCATTTTGGTACTGTTTTGTGTTGGCAGGATATTATACTATTACAATGCAGCTATTGGCCTTGGCCGCCAGAAAAATTACCAGCCCGAGCAACCTATATATTACTCTCACCAGGTACATGCAGGCACTAACCAAATCAGTTGTTTATATTGCCATGGCGGTGCACAGGATAGTAAGCAGGCAAGCATTCCTTCGGTAAATGTTTGTATGAACTGCCATAAAGGAATTAAAAAATATGAAGGGCCCGATAAATTAGTAAGAGAAGATGGTACTGCTGTAAATGGTACTGCCGAAATTCAAAAATTATATGCTTACGCAGGCTGGAACCGCAGCTACCAAAAGCATACAACCCCGATAAAAATGGCGATGGTATACCAGATGGCGCTAAACCAATTGAATGGGTAAAAATTCATAACCTGCCCGATCATGTTTATTTTAACCACAGCCAGCATATAAAAGTAGGTAAACAGCAATGCCAAACCTGCCATGGCAATATTCAGGAAATGCCCGAAGTGTACCAGTTTGCAGAATTAAGCATGGGCTGGTGTGTTAACTGCCACAGAGAAAGTAAAGTAGATTTTTATAACAAAGCAGACAGTACCGGCAATAAATTTTACAGCATTTACGAAAAATTCCATAAAGATCTGAAGAACCATAAAATGGATAGTGTAACAGTAGAAAAGATTGGTGGAACAGAGTGTCAAAAATGTCACTATTAAACCCTGTTGCCTTAAAAGGGAATCAGGAGTAATTTGGAATTAATTATCATTAGCACATTAGCATACTATGAGTAATAAAAAGTACTGGCAAAGTTTCGGAGAACTCAATCAAACAGAAAGCTTTCAGCAATCTGCCAGAAAATGAATTTAAAGAAGAGTTGTTGCCATTGGCAGATTTGGATGATAAAGGTATTTTAGATGCAAAAACGCCCACGCAGAGATTTTCTTAAATATCTAGGTTTTAGCACTGCTGCGGCAACATTAGCTGCCAGTTGCGAAATGCCGGTACGCAAAGCGGTACCTTATTTACAAAGGCCCGATAATGTTATACCAGGTGTTGCTAATTATTATGCATCTACTTATGTAAATGGCGGCGATGTAATTTCGGTGGTGGTAAAGCAAAGAGATGGCAGGCCAATTAAAATAGAAGGAAACGAATTATCGAGCATAACAAAGGGTGGTACAAGTGCACAGGCACAGGCTTCTGTTTTAGATTTATATGATAATACCCGCCTGCGTTACCCGATGCAAAAAGAGGTAGCGATTTTAAAGAAGTTACCACTTTTGATGCTTTTGATAAAATGGTGGGTGCTGCTATTACCGGCAAAACCATTGTGGTATTAACTTCTACCATTAACTCTCCTTCTACACAAGATATTATAAACGAATTTTTAGCAAAATATCCCGGCAGCCGCCATGTACAATATGATGCTGTAAGTTACAGTGGAATGTTGCTGGCAAATGAAGCTTGCTACGGAAAAAAAGCAATTCCTTCTTATCATTTTGATAAATGCAAAAGTAATTGTTAGCCTTGGTGCCGATTTTTTGGTACATGGCTAAGCCCAACAGAATTTAGCAAACAATATTCTGTAAACAGAAAAATAACAGGAGATAAACCTGAACTAAGCCGACATATTCATTTTGAAAGTATGATGAGTATGACCGGCAGTAATGCAGATGACCGCTATACACACAAACCTTCTGAAACCGGTGCTGTTGCACTAGCAATTTTAAATGCATTAAACTGGTGCAGCAGCAACTTATTGCTGATGAAAAATTAAATGACGGTATTGAAATTAGCAGCCGAAAAATTAAAAGCAGCTGGTGGTAATGCATTGGTAGTTTGTGGCAGCAACGATGTAAATGTGCAGGTAATTGTAAATGCTATTAACGAAGCTATTGGTGCAAATGGCAAAACCATCAACTGGGCTGTAACATCTAACTACCGCAAAGGTATAGATGCTGATATGGTTAAGCTGGTAGATGATATGAACAGCGGTGCAGTTGGTGCAGTTTTAATTAATGGTGTAAACCCTGCTTATTCTTACAGCGACAGCAAAAAATTTACTGATGGGTTAAAAAAAGTAGTTGGTGTTTCATTTAATGGAACAATGGATGAAACAACAGAGCATTGTAAATATTTATTCCTTCTCACCATTGGTTAGAAAGCTGGGGCGATGCTGAACCTAAATCAGGTTATATAAGTTTATACAGCCCACCATTAATCCATTATTTAAAACAAGGGCTTTTCAAACTTCTTTATTAAAATGGAGTGGAAGTGACGCAGCAGATTACGAAACATATTTTAAAAATTACTGGACTACCAAATTAGGTAGTGCAGATAATTATAATAAAGCATTACAGGATGGTGTTGTTGAACCTGCTTCGATGCCTAGTTGGCGGCGGGGCATTTAATGGTGCATAAGTAGCAGAAGCAACTTCAAAAATTGCTGCTGTAAAAGGCGGAGCAATATGAAATTGTATTGTATCAAAAAGTATCTGTTGGTAATGGCAGCCAGGCCAATAACCCCTGGTTGCAGGAATTGCCTGATCCGATTACAAAAGTAACCTGGGATAATTATGCAATGATGAGCCCGGCCATGGCAAAATCATTATTGAATTTGGATGTAATGAATCAGGAAGGCGGTAAACAAAGTGATTACGAAGTGCATCCTGAAAAACCAGTTGTAAAAATTACAGCTAATGGCAAATCAGTTGAATTGCCTGTAATTGTAATACCCGGTATGCATGCTGCAGTAGTAGCAATTGCTGTTGGTTACGGAAGAGGAAGCGAAGGTGCAACTAAAGAAAAAATTTCTGAAAATATAGGAAAGTCTGCAGTATGGTGCAGGTAAAAATGCTTATCCGTTGGTTGGCATTTAACGGAACAAATTCATATTCATCAGTTGCCAAAATTGAAAAAGTAGCAGATAAAACTTATCCGTTAGCACAAACACAGGTGCATGGTTTTACAGAAAGCCGTCCGGTTATTTATGAAACCAACCTTAAAAGTTTTACAGCAAATCCAGCGAAGCTGTATTAGAAGAAATTACAAAAGAGCGTTTAAATAACTACTGCAAACGACAGTAAAGATTTTGTGAAAGATGCCACCATGTATCCCGACTTTTGATAAGCCGGGTATTAAATGGGGAATGAGCATTGACTTAAATACCTGTACCGGTTGCAGTGCCTGTGTGGTTGCCTGTACTGCCGAAAATAATGTGAGTGTAGTGGGTAAAATGCAGGTACAAAGGGCACATGAAATGCATTGGTTACGTATTGACAGATATTTTACCGGCGATTTAGAAAACCCGGATGTGGTTTTTCAACCTATGCTTTGCCAGCATTGCGATAATGCACCTTGCGAAAATGTTTGCCCGGTTGCAGCAACCAACCACAGCAGCGAAGGTTTAAATCAAATGACTTATAACCGTTGTATTGGTACAAGATATTGCGCCAACAACTGTCCTTATAAAGTACGCCGTTTTAACTGGTTAGATTATACTGGAGCAGATAGCTTCCCTGATAACCAAAAGCCAATGCTTGGTACTTACATGGATGAATCTGTAATGCAGATGAATGATGATTTAACCAGAATGGTGTTGAACCCTGATGTTACTGTACGTAGCCGAGGTGTTATTGAAAAATGTTCTTTCTGTGTACAACGTTTACAGGAAAGCAAACTAGAAGCTAAAAAAACAACAGGACCCATCATTGGTACGTAATGTAAAAATAGCCTGTATGCAGGCTTGCCCTACACAACGCCATCAGCTTTGGTAATGTTAATGATAAAGAAAGTGATGTGTATAAGATTAGAAATGTAGATCAAAAGCACCGTAGCTTTTTATGTATTGGAGCAATTGCACGTTTTGCCTAACGTAAGTTATCTGGCTAAAGTAAGAAATACCGACAGGCATATTGGAGTGGAGGAAGAAGGACATGGTGAAAAGAAAGGCGAAGCAAAGAAGGAAGAGAAGGCACATGCTTAAATTAATATGAAATGGCGAATGTAGAATATGCTTTAGTTTAAACAACATTCGATATTTAACATTCGCAAATTCGACATAAAACAAAACAAAAACTGGCACCTGTTAAAATACAGGAAGGTACAGTCAAAAGAATAGAAACTATATGTCATTACTAAAATACGAATCGCAACTAAGGGAACCGCTGGTAGATGGTAATAAAGATTATCACCAGGTAACGGAAGATATTAGTACGCCCCATTGAGATGAAACCAAGCCGCCTTTGGTATATTGGTTTTTACATCAGTGTGGCATTGCTTATTATTTGGTGTGTACAGTGTTTATCGTGAGGTTACTTATGGTATTGGTCAGTGGAATGTAAATAAAACCATTGGCTGGGGTTGGGATATTACCAACTTTGTTTGGTGGGTAGGTATTGGTCATGCCGGTACGTTAATTTCTGCTATCTTATTATTATTCCGCCAGGGATGGAGAACGGGTGTAAACCGTGCTGCCGAAGCGATGACAATTTTTGCGGTAATGTGTGCAGGCCAGTTTCCTATCTGGCATATGGGCCGTGTATGGATGGCATTCTTTGTATTGCCTTATCCAAACAGCCGTGGTCCTTTATGGGTTAACTTTAACTCTCCGCTTATTGTGGGATGTATTTGCGATATCAACTTATTTTACCGTTTCATTATTATTCTGGTATTCGGGTTTATTACCCGATTTGGCAACTGTACGTGACAGGGCAAAAACAAAATTCCGTAAAATGTTTTATGGTGTTGCGGCATTTGGCTGGAGCGGCAGTACCAAACACTGGCAGCGTCACGAATCTTTATCATTAGTACTGGCAGGTTTAAGTACACCGCTTGTATTTCTGTACATACCATTGTATCTTTTGACTTTGCTACTTCCATTGTTCCGGGATGGCATACCACCATCTTCCCTCCATACTTTGTGGCAGGAGCTATCTTCTCGGGCTTTGCCATGGTGCAAACATTGATGATTGTTGTACGTAAAGTGTTGAACCTGCAGGATTATATTACCCTTGGCCATATTGAAGCAATGAATAAAGTAATTGTATTAACGGGCAGTATTGTGGGTTGTGCTTATTTAACCGAATTATTTATTGCATGGTACGGACAAAACCCATACGAGTGGTATGCATTTAAAGAAAACAGGGCCAACCTTTTCAGCCCTTATGGCTGGAGTTACTGGTTAATGATGTTCTGTAATGTGGTATCGCCGCAATTGTTCTGGAGCCGTAAATTAAGAAGGAATATTACTGTTACTTTCTTCATGAGTATCATTGTAAATATAGGTATGTGGTTTGAGCGTTTTGTAATTATTGTTACTTCTGTTTACAGGGATTATCTGCCATCAGCTGGAGTACTTATTACAGCCCGAGTATCTGGGAGATAGGTTTTTATCTCGGTACATTCGGATTGTTCTTTACCTGTTTCTTCCTGTTTGCAAAATACTTCCCTGTTATTGCTATTGCCGAAATTAAAGCAGTATTAAAAACAAGTGGCGAAAATTATAAAGTAAAAATGACAGATATGGAAAAAGCAGATGCAGAGAAATTTTATATAGCAGAAGTGGAGCATGCTCATTAAAGCAATCAGCTAATAGCCATGAGCTATTAGCAAGAAATATAATAATAAATAAGCTCATAGTTAATGGCTATCAGCTCAAAGCTTAAAAATTATGGCTGGAGGAATTAAAAAATTTGTTGTAGGTCAGTTTTGATGATGAAGAGGTATTGTTCCCTGCGGTGAAAAATGTTCGCAAAGCAGGATATAAAATACACGATGTGTTTACACCTTTTCCTGTACATGGTTTAGATCATGCCATGGGTTTAAGGGAAACCAGTCTGCATACTGCCGGATTTATTTATGCCATTACAGGTACCACCACTGCATTACGTTTATGAGCTGGATTTTTACCAAAGACTGGCCTTTAAATATTGGTGGTAAACCACATTTTGCATTACCGGCCTGGATACCTATTACATTTGAATTAACTGTTTTATTTGCGGCTGTGGGTATGGTACTTACATTTTGTTACTTTGTAATCTGGCGCCTTTTGTAAAAAAACATCATTTTCATCCAAGAGCTACCGATGATCTTTTTGTAATGGCTATTGAATGTACCGATAAAACCAATGATGCAGAAGTGCAGTGCTTTTTTACAAAATGCAGGTGCAAAAGAAGTAAATGTACAGGTAGCAGAAACAGGCTGGTGGATAGGAAGGTATGATAAAGAACAAAAATTGTATAAAGAAGAAAAAGGATATTAGCCCCTATCCCCTAAAGTGGGAAATGGAGAAGATAGAAGTGATAGGAAATTGATAATTATTTAATTGATAATTGATAAATGAAACGAATTACTTTTTTAACTGCAATTATAATTGCAACAATTATTGTAACAGCAAGCAGTTGCGATAGTAAACGTGAGCCCGGCAAAGTATATATGCCTGATATGGCTTACAGCAGGGCCTATGAAACTTATGCGGATCAGTGATTCTGCAAAATTTACAACAGATATGGCAGATGCAGGGCATAAAATATATTATAACAGCCAGCCTGTAAATGGCACTGTAAAAAGAGGAGAACTTTTTCCTTACACAGTTCCAAACGATAGTAATGGTTTATTAAATTTAAGTAACCTGGTGAAAAACCCTTTACCTCACTATCTAAAGCAGACAGCGCAGAAGCAGGAAGATTATTTAATATTAATTGTGGAGTTTGTCATGGTGCAAAAGGTGAGGCTAATGGACCGGTGGCAGCTAAAATTGGTGGTGTAAAAAGTATTATTGCCTTGTCACCTACTTACAGCGATGGCAGAATTTTTCATGTAATGGCTTATGGGCAGGGTAATATGGGAAGTTATGCATCGCAGTTAGACAGAAAACAACGCTGGATGATAGTACAGTATATAAGAACACTGGAACCAAAAACAGATGCAACTGCAACTGCGGCTAAGCCAGACAGTGCTGTAGCAAAAAAATAAAAGTATTAACCTTCTGCCGGTAGGCAGGCACAAAATAAAGTTTAGATGAACCATCAATTTGAATTACCGGGCAGTTATAAAAAGTGGACGTATGGCCTGATTGGTGCCGGTGTAATTGCATTGTTCTATGGGTTGATTGATTTCATCCTTTTGCTCCTGTATCTCATGCAGCAGGGCACGATGCTCACGCTAATGTTAACAGCACCCGTTTTTGGGCAGTATTGTTACAAAACAGTGTATTCTTTTTACTGGTAGTAAATGCAGCTATGTTCTTTATATGTGTTACCACAATGGCAATGGCTGGCTGGGTAGTGGCTTTCCGCAGGGTATCCGAAGCTATTTCAAGTGTTGTACCCATTTTAGGCATTTTCACCTTTGTAATTTTAATGGCAATTGTTTGGGGGGGAAGTACAGATATTTATCATTGGTTAGACCTAGTTATATGTAAAGCTCTGCCATCATTGATAAAATACTTGAATGGGAAACATGGTTTTTTAAATCCCATGTTTTTTACAATATGGTCGGTCATTACAATTTTCTTATGGTGGTTTTAGGAAAGAAAATGCGTAGCATGAGTTTGGAAAGTGATAAAGACGGCAACATGGATTATGAAACCGGCAAAAAATGGATTTGGAAAAATACCGTTTGGGCTTCTTTATTTTCTGTGGTGTTTACGTTAACTGTGGCTTCAACTATTCCATGGCTTTGGTTAATGAGTATTGATGCACATTGGTACAGTACCATGTATAGCTGGTACACTTTTGCAAGCACATTTGTTTCGGGTATGTCGTTAATAGCATTATTTGTAATTTATTTAAAAAACCGTGGCCAGTTGGAATATGTTACAGAAGAGCATTTACATGATCTGGGTAAATTTATGTTTGCTTTCTCTGTTTTCTGGACTTATTTATGGTTCTCTCAGTACATGCTGATCTGGTACAGTAACCAGCCGGAAGAAACAAAATATTTTGTAGAAAGAATTGGCACAGCTGAAAAAAGAGGCGCTTATAATGGCATTTTCTTTTTTAATCTTATTGTAAATTTTCTTTGCCCGTTATTAATATTAATGAAAAGTGGTACTAAAAGAAACTGGACATCGGTTACTATTATGGCAGTACTGATCATATTTGGTCACTGGATAGATTTTTATCAAATGGTAATGCCGGGCACATTGCATGAAAATGCTGATTTAATGCCTTTTGAATTTGGTATTGGTTGTTTATTTGTGGGATTAATTATGTGGGGAACCGGCAGGTATTTAAGCAGCCATTCATTACTGGCAAAAAATCATCCTTTCTTAAAAGAGAGTATGATACATCATACGTAAGCCCCTATCCCCTAAAGGGGAAAAGGAGTAGATTGAAGCGAAGACAAAAGTTGTTTGTATTAATTAAAAAGAAGTTAAAGAATTAAAAAGTTCCTTGCCTTGATTAGGGTGCAAAAGCCCCTTCAGGGGTTTGGGGCCATAAATAAATTATATGAAAGAGTTTTTATTAATTGCATTGGGTGCTTTGGTTTTTGTTGTCGTATTTCAAATTGCAAAAGCAAGTGAATACGTAAGTGTTTTAAAAGGCGAAGAAAAAACCCGCAGGCAAAATAATAAGATCAATGCTTTTTTGCTGTTAGGCTTTTTGGTGTTTGGATTAATTGGCGTGTGGTATTGCAATGATATATTATTATAGGAAAACATTGTTTCCGCAAGGCTCTGCATCTGTTGAAGGAGAAAGTTTGACAGCATGTTTATGATAACAACCGCTGTAACAGGTGTTGTTTTTGTTCTTACTCAAATATTATTATTTTGGTTTGCTTTTAAATACCAGGAAAAAGATGATAGAAAAGCGTACTACTTTGCACACAATACAAAACTGGAATTAATATGGACAACCATTCCTGCTATTGTACTTTGTGTACTGGTTGTTTTTGGTTTAAAAGCATGGTTTAAAATTACAGGAGATGCACCAAAAAATGCTATAGTTGTAGAAGTTACCGGTCACCAGTTTGGCTGGGAGTTTCGTTACCCCGGTGTCGATAAAGTTTTAGGGAAAAAGAATTATAAATTAACAAAAGGCGGCAAATAGTTTGGGTGTTGATTTTGAAGATCCTGCAAGTTGGGATGATATACATGTTTCAACCACCATGCACATTCCTGTGGGCAAACCTGTAAAAATGGTAATTAATGCACAGGATGTAATTCATGATGTAGGGTTACCACACTTTCGTTTAAAGATGGATGCGGTACCTGGCATTCCTACCACACAATGGTTTACGCCAAAGTACACAACAGAAGAGATGAAGACAAAAACGCACAATCCTAATTTTACTTACGAAATAAGTTGCGATCAAATGTGCGGTAAAGGCCATTTTTCTATGAGGGGAATAATAATTGTAGAAAGCGAAGCAGAATATAGAAAATGGTTAGCCACACAAAAATCTGAATACTATACAATCTATCCAGACAAAGATCCAAACAAAAAAATAAATGTAATTGATACTGCGGTAAAACAAGCACCACTGGCATCAGTTCAAAATAAATAATTAAAAAGATTCTTGAAAAAACTATAGAATATGAGTAGCGTAGCCACATTACACGGAGCAGATGTTCATGCAGGGCATGATGCACATCACGAACATCATCATCATGAAACGTTTATAACTAAATACGTTTTTAGCCAGGATCATAAAATGATTGCCAAACAATTTTTGGTAACAGGTATGATATGGGCTATTATAGGCGGTTTGTTTTCTGTAATCTTCCGTTTACAATTGGGTTATCCCGAATCTACTTTTCCATGGCTGGAAGATTTTTTAGGCCATTGGGCGAAAGGCGGCAAATTAGATCCTGAATTTTATTATGCATTGGTTACCATGCACGGAACCATATTGGTTTTCTTTGTATTAACAGCAGGCTTAAGCGGAACTTTTGCCAACTTTTTAATTCCATTGCAAATTGGTGCAAGAGATATGGCTTCGCCATTTTTAAATATGCTGAGTTACTGGTTTTTCTTTACTAGCATCAATTATCATGTTCTCTTCATTATTTGTACAAACGGGTCCTGCAAGTGGCGGCTGGACGATTTATCCGCCATTAAGTGCATTGGGTGATGCAGCATCGGGCAGTAAAATAGGAATGGATTTGTGGCTGGTAAGTATGGCTATGTTTATTGTAAGTTCTTTATTGGGAGGTCTTAATTATATTAGTACCATTTTAAACATGCGTACCAAAGGAATGAGCATGACAAGGTTGCCATTAACCATCTGGGCTTTATTCTTTACAGCAGTTCTGGGTGTATTAAGTTTCCCGGTTTTATTATCAGGCGCTATTTTATTATTGTTCGACAGAAATTTAGGCACCAGTTTTTTCTTAAGTGATATTGTATATTGCAGGTAAAATTTTACCTAACGAAGGGGGTAGTGCTATTTTGTTCCAGCATTTATTCTGGTTCCTTGGTCACCCCGAAGTGTATATCATATTATTACCTGCAATGGGTATGAGTTCGGAAATTATTAGCAGTAAACAGCCGCAAACCAATATTTGGTTATATGGCAATGGTAGGTTCTTTATTTGCAATTGCGATATTGGCGTTTTTGGTTTGGGCACATCATATGTTTGTAACTGGGCTTAATCCTTTCCTTGGTTCTGTGTTTGTATTACTTACTTTATTAATTGCAGTACCATCGGCCATTAAAGTATTTAACTGGCTTACTACTTTATGGAGAGGCAACATCCGTTTTACACCGGGCATGTTATTCGCTATTGGCTTTGTAAGTTTATTTATCAGTGGAGGTTTAACAGGTATCTTCTTAGGTAACTCTGCATTAGATCTTCATTTACATGATACTTATTTTGTTGTTGCTCACTTTCATATTGTAATGGGTGTGGCATCTTTCTTTGGTATGTTTGCCGGTGTGTATCACTGGTTTCCTAAAATGTTTGGCCGTTATTTAAACAATACTATGGCGTATATCCATTTTTGGGTAACTATTGTGGGTGCTTATTTAATTTTCTGGCCAATGCATTACGAAGGACTTGGCCGGTATGCCACGCCGTTATTATGATTTTTCTCAATGGGAATCATTTAAAATGTTTGGCGGCTTAAATGAATTTATAAGTTTTGTGGCAATGATTGTTTTTGCAGTGCAGTTGTTATTTGTATTTAATTTCTTTTACAGTATGTATAAAGGAAGAAAAGTTACTACAGAAAATCCATGGGGTTCAAATACTTTGGAGTGGACAACACCAATTAATCCTGGGCATGGTAACTGGCCCGGCGAAATACCTGAAGTATATCGTGGCGCTTATGATTATGCAAAAGATGGTCAAGAGTTTATTCCACAGAATGTACCGGTTGGAGATGATGAAACGAAGCATTAACCCCCTCCGCCCCCTGAAGGGGGAACTTGCGGAGATGGAAGCGAAGTTTTGTAAAACGTAATTAAAGAAGAATAAAGAGAAAATGTTGAAATGCTTAATTACAAATGTTGAAAGATAAAGAACAGCCCGGCCTCCCTCTCTCTGGGAGAGGGAATGAGGGAGAGGCTATTACCAAATCAACTTCGTTTGGTTTGGCAAGTAAAGTGAAAGATTACTTTCAGTTGATCAAATTCACTTTAAGTTTTATGGTAGTGTTTAGTACAGTGGTTAGTTTTTTAATTGGATACAATGAGCAGGAATTTATTTATCAGGAATAAAATAATATCAGTTCTTTTACTTTTTGTGGCAGGGATGTTAATTACAGGTTCGGCAAATGCCATTAACCAGGTATTGGAAAAAAAATCTGATGCATTGATGATGCGTACAGCCAAAAGGCCGGTTGCAAGTGGCAGAATGAGTGTTAATGAAGCAACAGTATTTGCAGTAATTGCAGGGATCCTGGGTGTTCTTATGATGTGGAAGTGCTTTAATTTTCAAAGTGCCATGGTGGGTTTATTTAGTTTATTTTTGTATGGGTTTGTTTATACACCACTAAAAAAAATTAATTCTATTTCTGTTTTGGTGGGGGCCATACCGGGAGCCTTACCCTGTTTAATTGGATGGGTTGCAGCTACTGATGACTTTTAGCACCGGCGGATGGATTTTATTTGGCATTCAGTTTTTATGGCAGTTTCCTCATTTTTGGGCAATTGCCTGGCTGGCACATAAAGATTACACTGCGGCAGGGTTTAAATTATTGCCGGGAGATAAAGGCCCGACAAAGTTTACTGCAATGCAAAGTGTTATTTACAGTGCATTGATGATACCAATGGGTTTGTTGCCTTATTATACAGGCATGAGTGGAATAATGAGTATGTGGATTTTGCTGGCCTGTAACCTTTGGATGGTTTATGTGAGTATTCTGTTATTTATTAAAATGGATGCAAAAAGTGCAAGAAAAGTAATGTTCAGTTCTTATTTTTATTTGATGATTGTGTTGCTGGCTTTGTTTGCAAATAAGATGTAAAACCCCAAGCCCCCTCCGCCCCCTGAAGGGGGAACTTGCGGAGATGGAAGCTAAGATTGTTGCGGAAATTTGCAAAACACAATTAAAGATGAACAAAGAGATACTGTTGAAGAGTGCACTTCGTTCCTCAGTGTAAACTGTGCCAATGAAGATGATAAGAATTAATAAAGCCGGGTACAAAATATTTTTAATAAAATTCCCTTTTGGGGTTGAGGTTATGAATACAGTGGCAATGGAACAACGAAAAAAAATACATCCGCATAAGTTTACTTTGTGGATAGGCATTGGCAAGTATATTGATGATGTTTGCCGGTTTAACCAGTGCATACATTGTTAAACGTAACCAGGCAAACTGGATAAGTTTTGAATTGCCTTTAGCATTTTGGTACAGCACTGCAATAATGGTGTTAAGCAGTATAACATTATTTTTAGCAGGCCGTAGTTTTAAGCAAAGAGAAATGCAAAAGTACCGCAGCCTTATGACGGCAACTATTGTGCTGGGAGTTCTTTTTATAGTTTTGCAGATAATTGGGTTTAAGCAATTGTGGAGTATTGGAATAACATTACAGGCAAATGTTTCGTTTTCTTTTTTGTATGTTATTGTGGGTTTGCATGCAGCACATGTTATTGGAGGTGTAATTGCATTATTGTTTCTTTTTGCAAAAGCATTTAGTACAAAAACAAGAAATTATAATACGGTGCCGGTAGAAGTTATAAGTACTTACTGGCATTTTGTAGATGTACTTTGGTTGTATTTATTGTTTTTTTTGTGGATGATAAAATAGAGAGCCCCTCCTATCCTTCCGCCAGCGGCGGAAAGGAAAATAAAGGAGAACTAAGCGAAGATTAATAAGAGAAGAATAGAAAATAATTTTTTAATTTAAAAACTGCCCCATAGCAGTTCCCTCTCTTTTGGAGAGGGGTTGGGGTGAGGCTATTATGTCAACAACAGCAATACCAACAAATACCAAGTGGTGGAACGGGGGAAGAAGCCCGTTTAATGCCAGCTACGGTAAAGTGATGATGTGGTACTTTTTAATGAGTGATGCATTTACATTTGGTGCATTTTTAATCAGCTATGGTACTATCAGGTTTAGTGTAAACGATTGGGCCGATCCTAACCATGTGTTTAATTCTTTTCCGCTGGCAGGGCATGCTAATTTGCCTTTGGCATTTGTAAGTTTAATGACGTTTATTTTAATTTTTA
Organism: uncultured Chitinophagaceae bacterium; assembly: GCA_963741535.1. GTDB lineage: Bacteria > Bacteroidota > Bacteroidia > Chitinophagales > Chitinophagaceae > Ferruginibacter. The sequence goes on along the minus strand of CAVUIP010000009.1, from coordinate 17,495 downwards.
GTTCTGTTACCATGGTATTGGCAGTGCATGAAGGCCATAATATGAACAGAAAAGGAGTGGAGAAATATATGATTCTTACCATTTTGGGCGGGCTTGCATTTTTGGGTTGCCAGGCTTGGGAGTGGACGCATTTATTAACCGGCGAACATGTTGCTTTATTAAAAGACGGAACACTTTCTGTATTACCAACAACTGTAAAATCAAATCCGTGGGGATTACCAGTTGCACATGATGCCATGCTTGCTGCATTGCAAACAACCCCACACGACCAATTGGTTTCTATAGCATCAACATTACATCATAGTGCAGAAGCAGGAGTACACCACGATTTGTCAACAATATCAAATGCAGAATTAATTAATACAATTAAAGCAGCAAATATTGAAGTAAGCCATGTAGGCAGGCCTGCATTTGGAAGTTACTTTTTTGGCATAACGGGCTTTCACGGTTTTCACGTATTTAGCGGCGTAGTTATTAATGTGGTAATGTATGCTAAAACTAAAATGGGTCATTTTGATCAGCGTGGGCATTACGAAATGATTGAAAAAGCAGGACTGTACTGGCACTTTGTAGATTTAGTGTGGGTATTTGTATTCCTTTGTTTTTATCTTATTTAAGTTTAGAGGATTAGAAGTTTAGGGGTTTAGTTTACCCTTTCTAAACATCTAAACCCTAAACATCTAAACTCTTTATAAACGATTTAAAAAGAATTATGTCAGCACATTCAGCATCACCGGAAATAACTTTTCACCCCGAGCATACCGGCGGCACCAAAAAAATATGGAGAACCTTTTGGTTGCTTTCTTTTATAACTGTTATAGAATTGGCCATTGGTATAGCTATATATACTATTCATAAAGGCGCACACCCTAATCATACACTGGTATTAATGTTTAAAGGTGTGGTATGTATTTTAACTATTGCAAAAGCGTATTATATTGTTTCAATTTTTATGCATTTGGGTGATGAAATAAGAAATATGATAATGACCATTGTTGTGCCTTTATGTTTATTCATCTGGTTTATTATTGCATTTTTATGGGACGGTAACAGTTGGAAAACGATGCGTAATACCGATGCAGGCAGCCATCCCGACAGAACAGAGCAAGTGCAAAAACCTGCTGCAATAGAAAAAGGATCGAAAGAATAATTTTTATAAAAATAATTTACAGCCATCGCACAAAAGCGGTGGCTTTTTGTTTTAATAAAATTGCTGCTTTTTAAATTTATAATTGCTTTAAAAGATTCTTTTGATTTTGGTTGATGTAAATTTGCATATTGTTTAAACTAGAAAAGATGAAAGAGAAACAAATTATCAGGCTTTTAAAAATCCTTTCTTTCGGGGAGGATTTAGGAGGGGCTTATGAATAAAAAAGCCATACTTGCTTTAATGCTTGCAATACTGATGCCGTTAACCGGATATTTTCTGGTTAAGTATTACAGCAAACAGGCGGTGCACATGCCCGGTAAATATTATTTGCCGGATAGTGTGGTTGTAAGAGAAAGAAATGGGAAAAAAGTTACTGATACCATTTGGCATAAAGTAAAAAATATTCAATTTACCAATCAGTTAGGCAAAAAAGTTAGTTTAGATGATTTGCATGGAAAAATAATTGTGCTGGATTTCTTTTTTACACGTTGCCCTTCTATTTGCCCGGGCCTTGCAAAAAGCATGAAGCGGCTGCAGGATTCTTTTGTAAAAAACGACAGCATTGTTCAATTTATTTCTATAAGTATTGATCCTGAACATGACAGTGTACCGCAATTAAGAAAATTTGCCGACCGTTACAATATCAATCATGACACATGGTGGTTGGTAACAGGCAATAAAAAAGAAATTTATGATTTTGCTATAAATGAAATTAAAGCAAATGTTGCCGACCCTGGTGTAGATACGGCATTTATACATACCGAAAATTTCTTTGTATTAGACAGCAACAGAATTGTACGTGGCTTTTATAACGGGTTCGATACCATAAGGCAGGCAAATTTAGTAAGAGACATTCCATTATTAATGCTGGAAAGAGATAAAACTGCACCATCGGTATTTAGAGATTTTATACCCATACTGCCGCTAATATTTATTGCAATAGCCATTGTTTTTATAATAACCATTTTACTAAACCGAAAAAAGAATCAACAGCATTAATATGTTACAGGCCTCACTTAAAAAAAATGATAAAAAAGCAAAATGGCTTATTACAATTTTTTCGGTAATTGTTTTTGCTGCTGTAACGGTATTGGGTAAGTATAATTTAGCAGGCAAAGTTAGTTTACCTTTTGATGTGCATGTTTTTGCTTTGATAAATGCAATTATTAATTCTTTGGTAACTGTTTTACTTGTGGCAGGATTAATAACCGTAAAAAATAAAAATTACGGGCTGCACAAAAAAATTATGCTGTTTGCAATGGCATTATCGGTATTGTTTTTACTTTCATATATCTGCCATCACCTGTTTGCTGGCGAAGCTGTTTATGGCGATACTGATGGTGTAAAAGGCTTAAGCGATGCAGAAAATGCTGCAGTTGGCAGTATGCGTAAGGTTTACCTTGCTATTCTAATTACACATATTCCTCTTGCAGGTTTAGCGCTGCCATTTATTTTGTTTGCAGCCTACCGTGCCTTAACCGGCGATTATGAAAAGCATAAAAAAATTGTTCGTATTATTTACCCGGTGTGGTTGTACGTGGCAATTACAGGCGTTATTATTTATTTTATGATTAGCCCTTATTATAAGTGAGCGCTAAGTAATTTGCTCCACAATTATTTTTGCAGGGCTTAAATAGACGATAACTACTTTTATTTTATCTCCAATTTTTAAATCTTTTGATAAAGCGCTTGCTGCTGCATTTTTTGATAAAGGAATTTTTGCCTGTATCTTATCTCCAATAATGTTCAGGTAAATACCATGTTCGGTAATTTTAGATACCTCAGCATCAAACGGCGTTTTGGCTTTATGTAATTTTACTGCAGCATAAAACTCCGGTATATAATTATTATTAAAAAGTTTAGCAGTTACCTTGTCTTTCTTTTCCATATTTTCCAGCGAAAATGTTACGGCTTCATTTAATTCCTGCTCCGTTGGTTGTATGCGCCATGGCGAATAGGCCACCGGAAAAAAAAGATAACTGTCAATCTCTTTTACAAAAATTTTATCATCAGCCATTTTTAAATAACCTATAAAACTGTTTTCGGTTTTGGCTTTATTTAAAAGAACATCTAATGCTGTGTTGTATAAATACTGAATATTAGTGGCTATCATTTTATCGCCTCTGCCCGAAAGCTGCACAGTAAAATTTACTAAATCACCAATATGAAAAACATGTGCCTTTTTTATTACGCCTTCTTTTTTTAATTGCTGTTGTGTTTTATCATCAACAATACCATTAATAGTTTTCTTTTTTCCGTTTACTTCGTATTCAATCATCACGTATTGTTTTTCGTGATTAACAAAAGAAACTTTGCCTTGTACAATTGTATTGCTCATAAACTTAATTCAGTTATTGGGTCCCAAAATATTTTTTTAAAATCTACCACGGCATCGTTTTTTACTGCAACCCCATCTTTCTTTAATAATTCTTCCATTAAGGTGGGGGTACCAAAATGGTGTTTGCCGCTTAATATTCCGTTTCTGTTAACCACACGCTGTGCCGGCACTTTTGGTTTGGCAGTATGTGCTGCATTCATTGCCCAGCCCACCATACGTGCCGAAAGTTTTGTGCCAAGGTATGCAGCAACAGCACCGTAAGAAGTTACTCTTCCTTTAGGTATTTGCCTTACTACATCATAAACATCCTGAAAAAAACTGTATTCTTTTACAGTACTCTTAGGTTTTTCTGCAGCAGGTTTATTCTTTTTCATTTAAGAAAAGATACATCAATTATTTGGCTCTTAAAACTCCTTTAGGGGTTTGGAGGCTGCTAATTCGCTGCGTTTTGGTTCAGGAACATTTATATAATTATAAGGGCAGTGCCTGCAACCATTACCACAACAAAATCCTTTTTGCATATGGTATTTTTCTGTAAGAACAATATAACCCTGTTCGTTATAGTAAAAATCTTCTCCTTCAATCAGGTTGTTCATTTTTTAATTGCTCCTGTAATTGTTCATCAATATTTTTTATAGTTGCCGGCAAAGTAAATTTAAGATAATGTATTTTGTTACTCTGCGCAATATCTAAACTTTCGTAATGTGTTTTAATTTTCAATTCTTCTTTTACTACTGTTTGCTTGTACACATCACTGCAATCTTCAACAATAATTAAATCGTAAAGTTCAATTACTTTTTTTGTAAAAAGATAAAGGTCTGGCGAATCTGTTTTTAAATGAATAAATCCTGATGGTTTTAAAATTTGCTGGTACAATCTTAAAAAACGTGGGTGTGTTAATCTTTTTTTTGCTTTTGAAATTCGTAATTGCGGATCGGGGAAAGTGATCCATATTTCATCAACTTCGCCGCAGGCAAAATAAGTGGTAAGTTTTTCAATTTGTGTTCTTAAAAAAGCAGCATTGTTTATTTTTTCTGTCAAACATTTTTTGGCACCAATATACATGCGGTTACCTTTTACATCAACACCAATAAAATTTTGATGGGGAAATAGTTTTGCAAGGCCAACAGTATATTCGCCACGGCCGCAGGCTAATTCTAAAATAATTTTATTTTCATTTTTAAAAAAAGCATGCCATTTGCCGGGCATGTGCTCAGGATATTCCAGCACATTGGCAAAGGTTTTTATATCTGCAAAACGTTGTAATTTTTTTTGAGCCATGGGGCGCAAAGATATAAATGCTGCAGGTAATTTAGAAGATGAATAAAGAAATACAAATCAGTTTAGTAAAAAAGAGTCGCTAAAAATTATTCAATACCTGCTTGAAAATTAAAACAACTTTATCTACAAACCGCTCAAACTAATACCTACCTGAAATGGTTTTATCTGTGGCCCCACGCCATCTTTTAATAAATTATTTATCTGGTAACTGCCAAATAAAGAAAAGTTACCCAAGCCAATACGGCCGGTAACAGATAAACGGGTGCTGTTGAAAAAACGTTTACTGTTTTCTTTTTCGGTATAAGAATTAACAGTGCCGCCACTTCTGTTTAATAAAGTTTTACCTTTAGTATGTGCATTTAATAATGTACCTACTTTAACGCCAATGGCAGCTTTAATACTCTTGTTGCTTTTGGCAGGGTTATCAGTAAACCTTAACTCCACAGGTATTTCTAAAAAAGCAGTGGTTAGTTTATATTTTTTAAAACGATCTAAAGTGTCTAAAGCATTAAACGGAAGTGTTGCTTTGGTAGATTTTATATCAATACTGTAATTTTTAAAATACATACTGCTTGTTCCAACACCCACCCCAAAAGCGGCACTAAAACGTGGGTTATTTTTAAAGGGCTTATTCATCATTACATAAATATTTCCGCCTCTTGAAAGTGATTTTTGATGATCTTTAATACTGTCGGGTATGCCACTCCAATGGTCGCTGCTAAGTTGTAACATGATATGATCTCCGGCACGGTTGGCTAAATAAGCCTTAGTCTTAGCTTTTTTATCCTGGGCAAAAAGGGTAACTACAGATACAGCAGCAATAAAAACAAGTATTATTTTCTTCATAATTAATTTTGAAGCTGCAAAATAACGTCAAATAATTTAATGAAGCGTTAAATATTTACTATTGTATCATCAATAAGACGGGTAAAAAATAAGCCGCCACAATTGCGCCGGCTTATGTAAACAACATGCATCAGTATTTTTATCTATTGTTTTATAAATGTTTTTGATTGTACGTACATTATTAATTTAAAACGGTAAATGCCGCAGAAACTGCCTGTAAATTTCCTGCTCATGGCTACTGGGGGCAATAAATTACTGCAGATAGTTTTTAATTAAACAGCTTTGATTATATTTGCAGCCTCAAAAGAAATTTTGAGGGCCTATAGCTCAGCTGGTTAGAGCACCTGACTCATAATCAGGGGGTCCCTGGTTCGAGCCCAGGTGGGCCCACAAAACGCCTCGAAAATTTCGGGGCGTTTTTATTTAAAGCAATGACCAACGTTAAAAATATCATCTTCGATTTAGGTAATGTGTTACTGGATATTGATTACAGTAAAACCATTACAGCATTTGAAGAATTGGGTTTTAAAAATTTTAAAACCGATTTTGCCCCACAGGCAATGGGTATATTATTTCAACAAATAGAAACTGGTAAAATTGAGGAAGAAGTATTTTATCAGGCAATAAAAGCACAAAGTGAAATTCCCGTTACTACTGAACAAATAAAAAACGCCTGGAATGCGTTGCTGCTGAATTTTAGAACAGAAAGCCTTTCTTTTTTAGAAAAAATATCTTTACAGTACAAGCTCTATTTATTCAGTAATACCAATAGTATTCATCTTGTAAAATTTGAAGAAATATTTACAAGAGATACCGGCAAACCCAGCCTGGATGCATATTTCACCAAAGCATATTATTCTAACATTATTGGGTACAGAAAACCTGATGCTGCGGCTTATTCATTTGTATTAAACGATGCTGGTATTATTGCCGGAGAAACTTTATTTATAGATGATTTGGAAATTAATACTGAGGGTGCAAAAGCCCTTGGCATACAAACACATTTGTTGTTACCAAACGAAAGGGTTCAACAACTTCTCTTATAATGCCCTCTTATATTCACCATTCACAATTGACCATTCACTACTTCACTTCCTCAAACTCAATATAATCATCACCTTTGGGCTTAGTAGCAGGTTCTTTTGTAGTGGTGTTAAATTTATTACGTTCCTGGCGGTTCATCTGCTCATTAACGTTGCGCTGCATTTCATTCACCTTTTGCTTCACCTGTTTGGTGGTGTTGTAAATGGGAATAATAAAGTCGAATATAAGTTTGTAGAGCATGTACAATAAAAACAGCTCAAATAATACTTTTAACATGGCACAAAGTTATAAAACCCAGTAATGCCTGCCTGTTAAATTTTATACCCGGTTAAAAACGATAATTTAATACTATCATTTTGGCAGTTATACGGCATTTGCATATATTTGCAGCGGAAAATGAAGCAAATGAAGGGAACGGGGTCGTTCCCTTCTTCTTTTACTATGATTGAGCAAACACAAATACAAACCATTGAAAAACTGATTGCACCATTACTGGTGGATGATATTTTTCTGGTATCAGTTAAAGTAAAACCCATCAATAATTATAAAATTTATTTAGATGCTGATGGTGGCCTGGGTATTGAAAAATGTATAAAAATTAACCGGGCATTGTATAAAATAATGGAAGAAATGGGCATGTATCCCGAAGGAGATTTTTCTCTGGAAGTATCAAGCCCCGGTATTGATGAGCCGCTGAAATTATTACGGCAGTATAAAAAAAATATTGGAAGAAGTGTAGAAGTAACTACTAATAGCGATGAAAAAAAAGAAGGGCTGTTAAAAGAAGTAACCGACGATTCGATAACAATAGAACAAACAGAAGGCAAAGGGAAAAAAGCAATAACAGTAAATACAATTATCAGCTTTGCTGATATAAAACAAACTAAAGTGCTGATAAAATTTTAATTACATAACAAAACCCCCATACCGGCTGGGATATTGAGCTGGCGAGGATTATGGCAAGTATTAACTTAATCGACTCATTCCAGGAGTTTAAAGAAGCAGAAAATATTGATCGTCCTACGTTGATGAAAGTAATGGAAGATGTGTTTAAAACACTCATCAGAAAAAAATATGGCAGCGATGAATGTTTTGATGTTATTGTAAACGATCAAAAAGGGGATTTGGAAATTTTCCGCCGCCGTACCATTGTTGATGATGATGATCTGTATAATACCCTTACCGAAATTGAGTATAAAGATGCCATTAAAATAGAACCCGATTACCAGGTGGGAGAAGAGTTGTATGAAGAAGTGGATATACAAAAAGAATTTGGCCGCCGTGCAATTTTAGCAGGCAAGCAAACCTTAGCAGCACGTATCAATGATTTAAAAAAGAACATTCTTATTAAAAAATACGAAGACCGTGTAGGTGATATTGTAAGTGGCGAAGTGTACCAGGTTTGGAAAAAAGAAGTGTTGCTGCTGGATGAAGAAGGTAACGAAATGTTATTACCAAAATCAGAACAAATACCAACTGATTATTTTAAAAAAGGCGAAACAGTAAGGGGTGTTGTAAGAAAAGTAGAATTAAAAAATAATCAGGCAGTAATTATTATATCAAGAACAAGCCCTTCTTTTTTAGAAAAATTACTGGAGATTGAAGTGCCGGAAATTTTTGACGGCCTGATTGTTGTTAAAAAAATAGTAAGAGATCCGGGAGAAAGAGCAAAAGTGGCTGTTGAAAGTTATGATGACAGGATTGATCCGGTAGGTGCATGTGTGGGTATGAAAGGAAGCCGTATCCATGGTATTGTAAGAGAATTGAAGAATGAAAATATTGATGTAATTAACTGGACGGCTAATACGCAGTTATTAATTCAGCGTTCTTTAACTCCTGCTAAAATTACCAGCATGGATATTGATATGGAAACCAAACATGCCAATGTGTATTTAAAACCCGACCAGGTTTCGTTAGCAATTGGCAGAAGAGGTGTAAATATAAAATTGGCCTGCGAATTAACAGGTTTTGAAATTGATGTGTTCCGTGATAACGAAGGCGAAGTAGAAGAGTTTGATATAGACCTGGATGAATTTACAGATGAAATTGAACCATGGGTAATTGAAGCTTTGAAAAAAGTTGGTTGCGATACCGGACGTTCAGTATTAGACCTTAGCGCCGAAGAATTAGAAAGAAGAACCGATTTAGAAAAAGAGACTATTGAAGATGTAAGAAGAATATTGAAGGAAGAATTTAGTAAAGAATAACAGGCAGGGCACGTTAATAATTGCATTGGTCAATAATAAATAGTGGAGTGCAAACTCAGCAGCCAATGTCTTAATGGCTAATAACGAACTATGTCCTATGATTAACTTAAACAGAAAAAAGTAGATTAAAACAAACGAATGTCAGAAGTAAATACACCAAGGTTGATGGCTGCGGCCAAAGAATTTAACATAGGTACTTCTACCCTGGTAGATTTTCTTGTGTCCAAAGGATTTAGTAATGATGAGTTGAAACCTACTTCAAAACTAACGGAATCGATGTACCGTGTGTTGCAGTCGGAGTTTCAGCAGGATAAGGCTGCAAAGCAAAAAGCAGAACAGGTAGAATTATCCAAAGGCTCAGCCGAACTTAAAAAGAAAAAAGACGAAGAAGATCTGTCAATAAAGAAAAAAGAAGCGGCAAAACCTAAAGAAGAAAAACCTGCTGAAGTTGTAAAACCTGCTGAAGTAGAAAAGGCGGAAGAAAAAAAGACAGAATCGGTAAAAGCAGAAACTGCAAAACCAGCAGTAACAAAAATTGACGCACCCGAAATTGAATCGCCTAAAGTACTTGACAAAATAGACCTGGATGCAATAGACTCTTCTACAAGGCCTAAAAAATCAACAAAGAAAAAAGAAGTTGAAACTGAAGCCCCAAAAGTTGAAGAAGCTAAATCTAAAGAAACAAAAAAAGGAAAGAAGCCAGCAACAGAAGATGTAAAGCCGGAAACTAAAAAAGAAATACCAGTTGTACCGGTACAACCACCCGTTGCAGAAGAACCACAGGAAAATCTTCCACCAGTAATTGAGAATATTCAGGCAGATAAATTAACCGGCCCTAAAATTTTAGGAAAGATTGATTTGCCGGTTGATAATGATACCAGGCCAAAAAGAGAAAGTGAGGATAAGCGTAAACGCAAGCGCATTCCTATGGATAAAAAAGGTGGCCAGCAACAGCAAGGTGGCGGTGGTAATCAACAACAGCGTCCACACCAGGGCGGCGGACAGCAACAGCGTCCACAAGGCGGACCGGGCCAGGGGCAGCAACAAGGTGGCGGTACCGGGCAAAATGCACAAAACAGAAGACCACCACAACAGGGCGGCGGCACTAATAATACCGGCGGCGGAAGATTTAACCGTGGCGGAAATACCGGCGCAGCACAAGGGGGCCGCAGAGAAGATAAAGTAATTGATGCAAAAGAAATTCAGGATAAATTAAGAGAAACACAGGCCAAACTTGCAGGCGCAGGCGGCAGGGGAAAAAGTTTAAAAGCAAAGTACCGCAAAGCAAAAAGAGACGAGCAGGCAGAACAAACCGGATCACCTGACGAAACTAACAAATTACAGGTAACAGAATTTATTTCGGTAAGTGAATTGGCTAATTTAATGGACGTAAGTTTTGCCGATGTTATCAGTAAGTGTATGAGTTTGGGAATAATGGTATCTATCAATCAGCGTTTAGAAGCAGACGTTATAGAACTGGTAGCAAGCGAATTTGGATATGATGTGGAATTTATCGGTGTAGATGATGCAGCCGAACTGGAAGCAGATGATGAAGACGATAACGAAGAAGATTTAAAACCAAGGGCTCCCATTGTAACAATCATGGGTCACGTAGATCATGGTAAAACTTCGCTGCTGGATTATATAAGAAATACCAATGTAATTGCCGGCGAGGCCGGAGGTATTACACAGCATATTGGGGCGTATGAAGTAACGCTGGCCAATGGCCGCCATATTACTTTCCTTGATACTCCGGGTCACGAAGCGTTTACCGCCATGAGGGCACGTGGAGCAAAAGTTACAGATATTGCAGTAATAGTAGTAGCTGCAGATGATGCAGTAATGCCACAAACTAAAGAAGCCATTTCTCATGCACAGGCCGCAAATGTGCCCATGATATTTGCCATTAATAAAATTGATAAAGATGGTGCCAACCCCGAAAAAATTAAAGAGCAGTTAGCCTCAATGAATATTTTGGTAGAAAGCTGGGGTGGTAAATTTCAAAGCCAGGAAATAAGCGCAAGACAAGGCTTGAATATTGATTTATTACTTGAAAAAATATTGCTGGAAACAGATATTTTAGAACTAAAAGCTAACCCGGAAAAAGTTGCTAATGGAACAATTATAGAAGCTTCTTTAGATAAAGGCCGTGGTTATGTTGCAACAATATTGGTACAAAACGGCACATTAAACCAGGGCGACATGATTGTATCTGGCCAAAACTTTGGTAAGGTAAAAGCCATGTACAACGAACGTAACCAACGAAGTGAAAAAGCACCACCATCAACACCAGTATTAATTTTAGGATTAAATGGTGCACCACAAGCTGGTGAAACTTTTAAAGTTTTTGCCAACGAAGCCGAAGCAAGAGAAACCGCTTATAAACGTGGACAAATTTTGCGTGAGCAGGGCATGAGGGCTAAAAAACATATTACGCTTGATGAAATTGGACGTCGTTTGGCATTAGGCAACTTTAAAGAATTGAATGTAATTATTAAAGGTGATGTGGATGGATCGGTAGAAGCATTAAGTGATAGTTTACAAAAATTAAGTACCGAAGAAATTGTAATTCGTGTAATTCATAAAGCGGTAGGTGCCATAAGCGAAAGTGATGTAACCTTAGCTAATGCATCCGATGCAATTATTATAGGCTTTAATGTACGTCCTTCAATACAGGCAGCAAGACTTGCCGAAAACGAAGCCATTCAAATTAAACTGTACTCCATTATTTACAATGCCATCGAGGAAATAAAGAGCGCCATGGAAGGGTATGCTTGAGCCAGGCGTAGAAGAAAAAATACTGGGTAATGTAGAGATAAGAGAAACGTATAAATTTGATAAAGCAACAGTGGCAGGATGTTTTGTACTGGATGGAAAAATTGCCCGTAACAACCGAATACGTTTGGTACGTGACGGTATTGTAATATTTACAGGCGAGCTGCAAAGTTTAAAACGTTTTAGAGACGATGCAAAAGAAGTAACCAGCAGTATGGAGTGCGGATTAACTATAAAAAATTACAACGATATTAAAACAGGCGATATAGTAGAGGCATTTGAAGAAGTGGAAGTTAAGAGAACCCTGTAATACCAAACTGAATTTCATTTTAGGCCAATGAGAAGGGCTGAAATTCAAGCAAGTTTTTGTGCGCTGGCCTTTGGTAAATACCGGTTGAACTAACGCAAAAGTACAATCGGTATAATATTTTGTTAATTGGGTTTTAATAAAAGCAAAAAGTAAAACTTCGTTTTATTTTTACTTAAATATTTTTTTGAACCCGGCTTTATCAATACTATTTAGCTTCATTGGCGTCGCACTCTTTTACTGTATACCATTATTCAGCAGGTGCGGTTACTAAAAATAATTTTTAAATGAAAAAACATTTCCTATTTTTTATTGCGATATTCTTTTTTGCATTTGCAGTTAAAGCACAACCGCCGGTACCTCGCAAACCAAAAGAGTAGTGGCCGATAAAATTATTGCAGTAGTTGGCGATAAAATTGTTTTAAAAAGCGATATCGACAACAGCCTTTCCGATATGCAGCGCCAGGGAATTGAAATACCCGAAAATGCAAAATGCTTAACACTGGAGCAGGCAATGGGTATTAAAGCTTTAGTATTGCAGGCCGAAAAAGATTCGCTGCCCGTTACCGATGAAGAAATAGAAGTAGATATTGATAACCGTATCCGCAATTATATTACGCAGTTCGGTTCAAAAGACGAATTAGAGAAAATAGCAGGCAAATCGGTTTACCAGTTAAAAGAAGATTTTAAAGAAGGGATAAGGGATCAAAAATTATCGCAGGCCATGCGTAATAAAGTGGTGGGAGATATCCGTATTACACCAAAAGAAGTACAGGAATATTTTAATAAAATACCCACCGACAGTTTGTTTTTATACGAAAGCGAAGTAGAAATTGGCCAGATTGTTATTTTTCCTAAAGCCAGCCGTGATGCAGAGGAATACGCCGTACTGCAATTAAAAGAATATAAAGAACAAATAGAAACAGGTAAAAAAGATTTTTGTACAGTTGCAAATAATAATACCGACGATCCCGGAAGTAAAGATAAATGCGGCCAGTACGAAGTTAACCGCAGCCAGAAATCTTACGATCAAACCTGGTTGACTAAAGCATTTTCATTAAAAGAAGGCCAAATTTCAACTCCTTTTAAAACACGTTTTGGCTATCATATTATGCAATTGGTAAGCCGCGCCGGCGATGATGCAACAGTAAGGCATATACTTAAAATACCACAGGTTACAAAAATAGAAATTAAACAAGCCATGGAAAGATTAGATTCTGTAAGGGCAAAATTAATTACAGGAAATATTCAGTTTGGCGAAGCAGTTAATAAATACAGCAACGATGAGGAAAGTAAATTTACAGCAGGTATGCTGCAGGGCAGGGATGGAAGTTTTTTAACTATTGATCAGTTAGATAAAGATATGGTGGTGATGCTGAAAGATTTAAAAATAGGCCAATACTCTCAACCCGTAGAATATGCAGACCAAACCGGTAAGAAAGGTGTACGCATTGTTTATTTAAAAACTAAAACAGAACCCCACCGTGAAAATTTAAAAGACGATTACAACCGTATTTCTCAAAGGGCACTGGAAGAAAAAAAGAATGATGCATTAGACACCTGGTTTATTAAAAAAATACCTACTTATTTTATAATGGTGGATGAAGAATTTAAAAGTTGCCCTGAAATGAAAAAATGGACAGCATCATCTAATACGGCTTTAAAAAATTAATTTACTGTATTGATAAAATAAAAAGCGTTCCGGTACTGCCGGAACGCTTTACTTTTGTAGGTAATTGCCACTGAGGTACAGAAAAAAATAGAAGATAATTTTTTTATTTCAGCAATAAACACATCTGTATTTTCTGTGCTTCCGTCCCTCCGTGGCAAAAGTTTTCTGCCGCAGGCAGATAATTGTATTTATAAAATTCGCAATTAAAATAAATAACATTGATAGAAAAAAAACAACTCTTTACAAAAGAAGAAAATTGCATTTTGGTTGGTCTTGTGTATAAAGAACAAACAGAAATACAGGTTAACGAATACCTGGATGAACTTACTTTTCTTGCCGAAACGGCAGGGGCACAAACAATAAAACGGTTTACACAAAAACTTCCTCACCCCGATAGTAAAACATTTGTTGGCAAAGGAAAATTAGAAGAGATAAAACAATTTATTTTATTAAAAGGCAATATCCATATTGTAATTTTTGATGATGAACTAACCGGTTCACAAATTCAGAATATAGAAAAAGAACTGAACGTAAAAACCATCGACCGCAGCGATTTAATTTTAGACATATTTGCCAGCCGTGCAAAAACTGCACAGGCAAAAACACAGGTAGAGCTGGCACAATATCAATATATATTACCCCGGCTTAAAGGAATGTGGAAGCATTTGGAACGCCAGGGCGGCGGTGTAGGAACAAGAGGCCCCGGTGAAACTGAAATTGAAACCGACAGGCGTATTGTAAAAGATAAAATAGGTTTGTTACGTAAACGGCTGGCCGAAATAGACAAGCAATCTTTTACCCAGCGAAAAGACAGGGGGGAATTTATAAGAGTAGCATTAGTCGGTTACACCAACGTGGGTAAATCTACCTTAATGAATTTACTAAGCAAAAGCGAAGTGTTTGCCGAAAATAAATTATTTGCAACATTAGATACCACTACCCGTAAAGTAGTGTTTGAGCAAACGCCTTTTTTATTAAGCGATACCGTTGGTTTTATAAGAAAGCTGCCGCATCATTTAGTAGAAAGTTTTAAAAGTACATTAGATGAAGTAAGGGAAGCAGATGTATTATTGCATGTGGTAGATATTTCTCATCCGCAGTATGAAGAGCAGATACAGGTGGTAAATAAAACATTGGCAGAATTAAAAATTGATGAAAAACCCACCATTACTATTTTTAATAAAATGGATAAGTACGAAGCAGAAGCATTTGACCAATGGCTGGAAGCAGATGTAAAAAAAGAAATACTCAACGATTTAAAACAACGCTGGCAAACTGAAACAAAAGGCAATTGTGTTTTTGTATCGGCCATCGAAAAAACAAATATCGATTTGCTTCGGCAAACTATTTTAAATGCTGTTAGAGATACTTACCGCATCCGTTATCCTTATAAAGCAGAATTTTTTTATTAATCCCTATCTCCTAAAAGGCGACTAATTATGTAGTATAAAACGAAATAAATTGTTTTCCCGGTGTAATTTGTGCAATCTGTGGCAACACCAATTTACCACAGGCAAATCATTCAGTGGCTACCAACAAAAAATACATCTGGCATAAAATTGCCGAAAGCGTTGACGAAATTAATTTTTCTGCAAATGGATTAGCAGAAGTAACTGCCGGTAATAAAACCATTTGTATTACCCTGCACCAAAATGAATTGTTTGCCTGCACCCAAAAATGTCCGCACGCCGGGGGCATTATGGCCGGCGGGCATATAGATGCCATTGGGAATATTGTTTGCCCGCTGCACCGCTACAAGTACAACCTCAATAATGGCCGCAATACCAGCGGCGAGGGCTATTTTTTAAAAACTTTCCCTGTAGAAATACGGCAGGAGGGCATATTTGTGGGCCTGGAAAAAAATAACCTTTTTGGCTAACTTAAATAGTTGGCTTTATTTTTTTTCCAAAAGCTAAAAAGCCTTACTTTTGCCCTCCCTTAAAAGGGAAGTATTAATTCCTCCTTAGCTCATTGGTTAGAGTCCCGTAACTACGGGATTAATCAAATAGGGGTCGATGAGATATCAATTTTTATCGAGTGATAAAACACTCCTCCTTAGCTCAGTTGGTTAGAGCATCTGACTGTTAATCAGAGGGTCGCCCGTTCAAGTCGGGCAGGGGGAGCAGAAAAGTAAAGGGTTTCAAGAAATTGAAGCCCTTTTTTATACGGTTCAGATATATTTCATTATAGTAATGCTGTAATCAATTTAATAGCATGAATAATTAGCTCTATTATTGATTTTCCCCATTTTTTTATCCATTGATTCTTGGAAAGTATTTTTTTACGACTTTGTTTCTGCATTGTTATTTAATTTGATTAGACAATGCAGCGAAAAAAAAGAATTAAGCAGGGATTTTTAGGGCATACCCTAATTATACCTATTTTATACCAAAATATTTTTTAGTTGCTTTCCATGATTTGTTATAAGCTGGTTGATCTGTATGATGTCTAATATTTTCACCAATTGGTTTGCTTATTTCTTTATAAATAACTTTCATTAAATGTGTTGAAGCAATACCGGGTAAAGCATTTGCACTTTTGCAGCCATCAACAAAACCCGAAATAGTTCTATCACTACAATGTTTTGTACTTGACAATTCTTTGATTGCCTCCGTTATGGCTAAGATCTTCGCTCTATCTTCTGAGAAAATATCGGTTAAGCTTTCCATCTCGTTTTTAGATTGTTTAGCTTCAGGAACAGCTTTATACTTTTTCAGTACCTCTGAACCGATAAATCCTGCTACTTTGTTACAAAATATTGCAAAATCATAGTTAGAATACCTCTCTACATTATATTTTGTAAACCTTTGTAAATCTTCCAGGTTAGTTCAAACTTTTAATCCTTCTATCTCAAATTTCAATTGCTGGTTTTCTTTAATAATCTGTTTACCATTATATTTTTCGTCACGGTCTAATAAGTGGATTTCCTTATTCCATAGGGTCAAGTTTTTTCTTGATACATCATAAAAAGGTATAAGGATTTTTTGAAGATTCTCAGGATGTGTAGAATAAAGTAGTAAGTTTCTAACCTCAGTTTTAAATCGTTCAAAGTCAAAAAATGGGGTTGAATTTTTAATAAAATAGGATAGAGTAAAACAATAGGCCTCTATGAAGTCTCCTTCGGCGATTGAGTAGATAGTTTTTTTTCCATTGGCATGCGGTATTTTTTTAAGAGTTGTTTGAGTATTAAATTCATCACGGATAAACCTAATTGCTCTTTCTACAAATGAAAATATTTGCATTGGTGAGTATTCTGGCTTTGGCGTTAACCATTCAGGAGCTATTACAATAATATCAAAAAGGTTGTCTAATACTTCTTTGTTTATTTTACCATGCTTTCTTCCTTCAATCTCATTTTCCAAAGAAATATTTATATCATCAATTTTAATTTCTTTATTTTTGGTTTTAGCTGTTAAGCGAATGCTTTCTATTCTTATGCGTTCAATGTAATAGTGATAAATTTCATGTAATGTTGTGAAAAAGACATTTTTCCCCCAACCACTTTCAATTTGTTTCTTGGCGTAATATTCTGCTCTTGCATATTCTGGTACTTCTAAAGCACCTAAAAATATTTGTTTTGCATTTTTAAAAAGATTAATGTTATTATCTATCAGGCCATTTTCAGCAATTATTTTACTTTCGTTTTTCATTTAGTGTATTTATTTTTTAAACCCAATCCTCTCCCTATCCTCCCATTTACGTTGTGCTGCTTTTTCATCCAGCAAATTTTCCATAGCATCGTAAATTTGGTTAAGCTGAGCGTCATGTTCACCCAGCCTTTCCTTTATTTCTTTCATTTGTTCTTTTAGGTCGGTTTGGCGTAATACAATCTTTTTTATTTCTACAAAAGCCCTCATTATAGCAACATGCATATC
>CAVUIP010000008.1:0-67992 GCA_963741535.1 uncultured Chitinophagaceae bacterium | reverse complement strand
CGAATAATATAAAAATTCCAAAGGAAACCAAATGTTATATTCAAAGTAATTAGCTTTGTGATTAACTTTCAGGTAATAACAAAAACATTCAAGGGAAAGCAGAAGCAACAGAAAAACCGGCATAGACTTATCAGCCCATGTCGGTTTGTTAATAAAAAGCAGGCTTACCAAAAAACAAACCCCTATTAAAATAAGATGAACCCCAAACATATCTTTTAATCTCTATTTTATGGATAGGTTGATGGGCAACAACCGCCACCACCTGCTTCTAATTGTTGTGCGCCATTATTTTGATAACCATTAATAAGTACAAAATTACCTATTTCATTAACTGTTTTTTTTAACCCCGTAGCACTGTCTAGTGTCACCATTTCAATAACAGCGGCTAAAGAATTTGACATATCATTTCCGCATATATCCGTTATTCCAGGAGACTGAACAGAAATATTTACTATTACTAATGCAGCATTTGGCGCAGAGGCAAAAAGTTCAAGAAATTGATCTTTTGAGAAAAAGAAAGCAAGTTTTTTTTGTAAAACTTGCTCCGATAAAGCAAAGCTTACGTTAACTTTCGATTTAAAATCATTTTTCATTTTTTCTAAATCTTCCTTTTTTATTTCACCGCTAAGTACCCTTGTAATACCGGCATTATCAATAATTTTTACTGGCATAAAAATAATTTTAGGGTTAATAATTTTATTACACCACTAAAGTCTATAATCCTTCTCATATATGCAATAGGCTTTTCACTTTTCTTTTACCGTTTTTACACCCAACAATTTCAGGTTAATACCCTCTTGCAACCCTATAAAACATTTTGGAAAATTTATAGTGGAAAATTTAAGGAGTAATGCCGAAAATCCTATCAAAGAGTAGGCAAAATAAAATTTAAAACTATGGCTATTACAGGAAACTGGACACTGTTTTATGACTGGAACAGCGATGGCAGTTATAGTAAAACATCCATGAATGTAAAAGTGGGCGGCACCTGGACAAATGGGGAAGGGGCTTCAGGACTTTGGGTGCAAATTGCAGGCATGTTTATGTTCACCTTTAACGGATCGGAAACAACTTATGCAGGCAATTGGGCAAGCAAGTCTATTACCGGTATTTCTACAACGTTTACCGGATTGAATGGCTCCTTTTATATGCTGCAATCGGGTGTGCCAACTGCATTTAACGAAGAACGTGTTGGTAGCAAGAACGATGCAAGTGGAAAAAAATAGTAACAGGTTTGCATGTACGATGCTGGATTTATTAATACCAGGGATATTGTTTCGGAACAATTGTTTAAAACAGAACAGTAAATACTTGTATTAATAAATCCAGCATCATTTTTTTCTTTGATGCCTAAAAAGATTATTACGGAAAGAGAAAAGCATTGCTTATACTGATTGAATGCACTATAAAAAAGGCAAATTAAATTTTAAAATTTTGTACCCAACGATGGGATTTCAAGAAGCAGTTCAAATCCATCAAAGCAAGAAAAAAAGAGAACCTCTGTTTACCAAGTAAAAAACATTATTTAGGTAAGTACGTAACAGGGTTGCCGAAAACTGTATAGAGTAGGCTTAATTTTTAAATTTTATTTTATGAACATCTCAGATTTAAAAGGTGAATACCTTGAAGTTTCAAAAGAACAGGCCAAATCGGAAGATAACCTGCTAACCAAACAAAATGTAACAGGCGTAGCAGTAGGCCACAAATTAAAAGACGGTAAAGAAACAGGCGATGTATGCATGACCGTTTTTGTAGAATCTAAAATGGATAAGGATCTGCTTTCTGAAGACGAAAAGATTCCAATTAAAATTGGAAAGTATAAAACTGATGTTGTGGAATCGGGTTCTATTTATGCAGGAAGCGATATTACCCTGCGGAACCGTGTTAGGCCGGCAGAGGGAGGATACAGCGTGGGGCATTTCAGGATTACAGCGGGTACGATTGGTACATGTGTAAAAGATGTAAATCCACCGCTTGGAATTACTTCACGATATTATATTTTGAGCAACAACCATGTATTGGCTAATTCAAATAACGCCCTCATTAATGATCCAATACTTCAACCCGGCCCTGCAGATGGAGGTACCAATCCTGCCGATATTATAGCCCGGCTAAGCCGGTTTGTGCCTCTTAATTTTGCTGGGGGAAATAATTTGGTTGATTGTGCTATTGCCGAAGGAAATTTTGATGACTTGAACCGGGAAGTTTACTGGATTGGGTATGTAAACGGAATGATAAATCCTGTTGTTGGGATGCAATTACAAAAAACAGGCAGAACGACCGGGCACACAACCCAAAGGATAACAGCTATAAATGGTACAGTGAATGTAAATTATGGTGCAGGAAGAGTAGCAAAATTTATTAATCAAATCATAACACCAGTTATGGGACAGGGAGGCGATTCAGGAAGTTTAATGGTTGACATGCAAAACAGGGCTGTTGGTCTTTTATTTGCAGGATCAGGAACTATTACAATTGCCTGTCCTATTGGGCCAGTAATGGGAGGTTTAGGGATTAAATTCCTTTGATTATTAATAAGCCCGGAATAATTTTTTAAAAAATTATTCCGGGCTTATTTAAGTATTATTATTTGTAACTTACATTATGCGTTATTTAATTATTTTTTTTCTTTGTATAAATTTTAATTGTATGCCAAAGAATAAACAAAACATAAAAAATGCCTTACACGAAGCTGAAAAATTGATGACTGTTGAAGATGTGCAGGGCGTAGCACAGGGTAAGAGTAAAGGGAAAGATTGCATTGTTGTAATTGTGTCCAGGCCTAAAAAAGAAATGGGCGGTAAAATCCCTGATTCAGTTATGGGATATGAAGTTGTACTGGAATTCAGCGGGCCAATACAAGCACTGGATAGCCTAAAATAAACCTCCAATTTTGCAATTTTTTTTAACCGCCTTTTTTGAAGGGGAATTTTTTGCCATTGATTTTGTTTCTATTTTTTCTACCTTCCAATAGCAGGCATTTTTAAAAGATGCCTGCTGTTTTCTCATGCAACCCAACCACCTCACTTCCCCCGCAATCTATACACTCTTACATTTATTTTATGCCTGCTTACAAAATACAACTTTAAAATTGCTATAGCTGCTAAAGCAATTTAAAAGATTCAAAGGTGTCAAAAAAGATGAAACATGTCTAAATAAGTATGCAATCTGTATAATTTTATTCATCCGTTATTACACCCTGCACTTTCCGTTAATATACCCTTGTAATGCTGTAATGCATTTTGCAATATTTGTGTTACAAAAGGCATGGTTTTAATCATAAATCCTTAAACCTAATAAAATGTCTACAGATACAACATCGGAAAAAAAATTTGAACCAGATTTCCAAATTGCTAAATTATCGGGTTTTGGTATTATTGGATTTATTATTGGTTGTTTATTTATTTTTTATGACGACTTACTTACAATTGGTAAAAGGGATTCAGTATTTCATGAAATATCATATCAACCCAGAGTATATGTTGATTCAATAGTCAGTGCTACAATTGATTCCCTTTCGGAAGAAATAATTAAAACAAAAAATAAGTTGAATGAATACCCGCATTCTGATACTTCCAAAAAAATAAAAGGAGAAATTGATTCTTTAAGCAAAAAAGTATCTTCCGATACTATACTTATTACTAAAATTTCTACTTACAATAAACATTATGAGAACCTTTCAATAGTAGATTCGGGTGGGTTTATCGAATTAAATAAAGTGTTGCATTTTCAAATAACTCCAGATTCAATTAAACGTTGGGATGAATCATTTAGTAAAAAGGAATTTAAGATTAAAATAAAAAATGGAAAAAAGGAAACTGTTATCTTAATTGACAAGATAATTATTGATTCGGTTAAATGTTATTTAAAGGACCCTTTGTTACGATTCAAAATGGAAAGGATGGTGAAAATAGAGGCGAAAAAATTTGGTTCTGATATAGATTTCATTACTAAATACACTTCTGCAGGAATTTGGTTAATACTTGTACTTATTTTTTGCAGCTTTTGCTTTATTTCTATTCCCACATGTATACATTATAAAAGAAAAATTTCAATGATTTTTTCTAATGAAAATCAGATTGAATTAAATGGAAAATATTACATAATTACTTTAATTACTGCAATTGTATTTGGATTTATGGCATTTATATGGAATAGAACATTTTATGATGATGACATTGTAAAAAATTTATTCTTTATGAAACATTTGAATGTTTCTATGACATGGGTTATTATTTTAGGTTCATTAACTGGTGCTTTTTGTTTATCAGGATTTATATACTCTGCCTCAATGGTAAAGTTTTTTGCTGACCCTGTTGTTGAAGAAAGAAATAATATTGAAACTCTAAAGGTTGACTTAGCAAATCTTAAAGCTATTATACCGGAAACAGAGGAAAGGAAACAAGCGATTGCGAGTAAACAGAATTTACTTGAAGCAGCAAATAAAAAACTTTCTACCCAGGAAAGCGACTTCAAAAAACTTACAAATATTTTTCAAAATTATTTCTTGCTAGCTGCAACAATTTTATCCCTTATGGTTTTGTGCACGGGTGCTTTATTTACTACAATAAATTCGCTTGACTTTGTAAAACTGCTTGCTGATGATTGGGGCTACAGCCCGGTACGCAATGATTACATTTATTTATATGGTGGATTGTACACAGTTATATTACTGCTTGTATATGTACCTGCAAAAATGCGCTTTAAGGAAGTTGATGCAGATGTATGGGGTAACAAAGGAGCATCGACAACTGAGAATGCAAAATGGCAAGATTTATTAAAAGACCCTTTCGGAAAAATTAAAGATGTTTTAGTTGCAACATCTCCTTTACTTGTAACCTTTATAAAATCTTTATTTGATATACTTTTTAACTAAAACCGGTTAGCTGAAAACGGGATTCAGAGTAGGCAAAAAATAATAAACCATGAACGAAGATGAGTTAAAAAAATTAATGTTTCAGGAGGATCAGACCTGGTTTACCTTAAGTAAACTATCTGCAAAAACTAAAATGCAGGAATCAGAATTGCAAAAAGTAATAAAAAAATCAAACCTTTTTGTACAATCATCATCCGTAACAAGTGAAGGGGAAAATTTATTTTCAACAAGAGACGAATTTAAAGAAAATGGATCATTTGCCAGCAGGGTTTTAGGGGCATTTAAAAATCGTATTGATTAACTGTAAAATTATAAGCTATGCAACAATATATTTTGATACCATGTATTGCAGGTTTTGTAGCTCAATTGCTTAATCTGCTTGAGATAGCAAAATTAGAACCAGCAAGGAGGCCAAATTTTAAAGATTGGGTTTATTGGTTGCCCTACATAATCGGCCCTTTGGTTGGTGGTTTTGCAGGGTATCTTTCTTTTCATGATAACAGTTCAAGTTTTACAACAATGCTGGGGGTTCAGGTTGGGATAGCCGCACCTTTAACATTAAAGGGGTTTGCAAACGTTATACCTAAAATACCGCCTCATAATTAATGGTATATCAAATTAAAAAACCGGGTAGCCGAAAACGGGATTAAAGAGTAGGCGATTAAAAATTATTTTATGGCAGCTAAAAAGAAGCTTACAAAAACAGCAAAGCTAAATCTTATTAAAGCGGCAGATATCATTGAAAATTTTTCTTCTTCATCTGCAGAAAAAGATTTGTCTGATTCTCCTTTGCAGGATATTTTGAATATTACCGAAACATACAGAATAAAAAATAATGGAAGCCCGCTCGCTTTTACATTGCGTTACAGAAATCCTGGTGTTGGTGCGATAAGCAATGGGAAGCTGCATAACCCTTTAACATCAAACAACATCATTATTGTTAATAAAGAAAGAGACTCTTTAATTAACCATAGCATTGCAGTTGATACTG
The DNA here is from genome assembly GCA_963741535.1 of uncultured Chitinophagaceae bacterium. Taxonomy (GTDB): domain Bacteria; phylum Bacteroidota; class Bacteroidia; order Chitinophagales; family Chitinophagaceae; genus Ferruginibacter. The sequence continues at coordinate 62,125 of CAVUIP010000008.1, read as the reverse complement.
CTGCCAATAAACAATTTCTCGAAATAAGATCTACTGTTGCTGCATCAGACCTGACACCTGTGCCGACGGATTTATCTGTTGAGTTTTCTATTTCGGGTGGGGTAGAAGACAAAGAATTCCCAATACCAGCTTCCGCCTTTAAAGAAGTTGGCGACCAGATTATTCTTGATATCTCTATCTTCTTTTTTTAATAAAACTTATTGTAATGAAAAAAATTATTATCATATTTATATCGATTTGGCTATCTAAATCAGTATGGTGCCAGGAAGCACCGGCTGATTCCACAATTGATATTAATGTCTTGAATGCCCCATCAAATCCTGCTTTCAATCTTATGGGTATTTCTCCAAGTTCAATTGACAAACCAACAGACCTGAATGCTTTTCGGCTATCTATACAAAATGCTACAAATAATTTCAGTAAACTTCCCTCTAATTATGCCGTAGAATTTTCGCCAGCACTGATATCTGGTAAAAGAAGCCAAACATTGCAGCAATTCAATTCAACAAAGTTCAATGATGTTTTTTGGCAAAGTTTTAGTGTTTCGCTGGGTTTGGCGCAATCAAATTCGGATGAAGGTGACACAAAAGATTCAACTGATTTTACAAAGCTTGGTTTTGGAATAAAGTTTTCTTTTATACGGCCCCGATGGACTGATGATGTTGCTAAAAAAATTGACAGTTTTTATTATTACCTGAGCGTAGAGGATTCAATACATAACAACAGAGCCTCATTATTTATTGATAATAACCCGGCAATAAAGGAAATCCAGCAGCAAATGGCGCTGCACCCTGAAAACGCTATTACATTAAACGTGCAATTAAAGGAAAAAAGGCAACAACTGATAGATAGTTTAAAATTTATAAAAGATGAATCTTTTGCAGCGGCGGCAGCAGGATTGAAAAAATATGCAAAAGGATTAAAAATAGAACGTGCTGGCCCTTTTCTGAATTTTGCAGCGGGTATGGTAACTGATTTCCCCGATAACAAGTTTAATAATTCGCTTGTTAGTAAAGTGGGTGCCTGGATAACAGGAGGCTATCAGAATGGTAATAAGGGGGTTTCTATATTGGGTATAGGACGATACCTGTACCAGCCAGATAAGATTTTTGCAGACGACAGCAGCAATATAAAATCAACTAATATTTCCACCATTGATGCAGGCGGCAGGTTAGTGATAAATGGGCTACAGGGAAAATTTTCGATGAGTGCAGAAGCTATCTATCGAAGTGTGTTAAATAAAAATGTTATTGACCCTTCATGGAGGCTTGTCTTTAATGTAGAATATGATATTGGTATTCGAAACCAGAAAATAACATTGGCACTGGGAAGAAATTTTGATGGAACAGTATCAAGAGATGGGAACCTGATTGCAGCAATAAATTTTATAAAAGGATTTGGTTCTGTTAAAAACAAATTTTAACTCTGCTGACTAATTAATAATATAGAGAATGTAAAATTTTCAGTGATGATATCTATTTACAAGATATCATCACTTGTTTACTTTCCCTCTACCAAACTCACTTCCTCCATACACCACCCATAAACCTTTTCTTTATATATATCCATATAGCCTATACATTATTGAAATTAAGTCAAATAATCCCATGCCTGTTCTTCATTGCCCTTTTTCACTTCTATTGCTTCAGTTATCTGCAACCATTTTTCCTTATTGATGGCTGCACTTTCTTTATAGCCTAATTCCTCTGCGCTATCAGCCCAATCGGAATAATATTTTTTAAGCTCATCTAATTTATCAAATGAAAGTTTAATCATTGCCTGTACATTATCAACTTTACTGTTTTCCAACTTTTTCAATACTTCAGCAAATTCTTTTGAACCTTCGTTAAAATATTTTGTCATGGCGCATTAATTTTTATTTTTAATAATAATACCCAAATCACTCAGCCCTGTAATAGGTTTTCAAATTATCTACATACCCAATTGACACTCTATTTGTTTAGTAAAAAAAAGTTACTACTTTTGTTATTAAGCTTGCATTACATGAAAGTCGACTCCAGGTCGTTGGTTTGCAAAAGTAAATCTTAGTGTATTTGTGGGCTTATTTTGTTTTGTGCCGTTAACTGCATCTTTCATTTTATTAAAATATTAATTGCCCTCAACAATTTTTATCTCCTCCTCACTTAACCCATACAGCGCATACACCTTTTCATTTATTTTATCATCGGTATAAGCAATGCGTTGCTCTAACTGCTGCTGTTGTTCGGGTAATGTGGCGTTTTGTTTTTGCTGCTGCAGTTGCAGCATGGTTTCTACCAACTTAACAATTTCATCGTGGAGGAATTTTTCGGATTTATTTTTCTCGTCAATTTTTTTGATAGAGAGATTTTCTAAAATACTTATATATTAATTGATATCCATTTTGAATTTTAGTACAATACTTTGTGATTTGAAAGTACCATCCAATTTTGGAATTTAAAATAGCTAAAAGAAATTTACTTCCATTTGGAAAAAACCAAATCGAATTATTGCAAAAAAAATTTTCATCATCCAAGGTAAAACATGGCTTTACTTGCATTGCTTGATATACAATTTTTGGTTTTTCAAACTCCTGAACATAATCTGATGCATATCTACTTAATGTATACCATGGAAATCTACCTTCCATTAACTTCTGGTCGCTTTGATAACTCTCTTTGAAACTTTTTCAGATGATTAAATATTGCTGGATGTTTATCAGGTATAAACTCCCAAGGAATATAAAGAAGAAATAAATTTGACTTTGGTACAATGTATCTGTTTAAATCTCTTCCCCTCAAGTAAGGTTTTATGTATTTATCACTTTCAGGCTCATTCTATAGGATTATCTTTTTTTTGTTTTTCATCAATTACAAATGCTTCATTCAATCCCGTAACAACCCCACGATAAACTTTCCCTTTTACATATTCACCCAATGGTATTCCAACACTTGTAATTTCTTTAATAGTAATTGTTCTGTTTCACTCCCTAAATTCCAGCCAGCATCTTCCAAATAGTTTTATTGGTAGCAATTTTATTTTGCTGTACATATTCTGCAAGGCTGCTAAAGTCAAGCGTTTTTACATTGGTAACTTCTATGGCGCTTATTGGTACTTTCTTTTCCTGCAATAATAATACAAGGGTAAGTTGTCGCCCCATGAAAAACTTGTAAATCTCCAAAGTCAATAATTTGTTTAATAGGCTTCCTTTTAAACCATTTGCGTGAATGGCTCACCATAGTTTGCCCTCATCCACTTATTGGCTACAATAATTCCAAACAACCCCTTGGGTTTAGAAATCAATCCCTCTTTCAAAAAAATAGCTGTACAAATCGGCCATACCGTGGTACACTTTGTATTTCTTCTGAAAATAATTTTTCTAAGCATCAATTCCTGCCTTACATAAGGAGGATTTCCAATTATTCAAATCCACTTGTTTTCCGTATAGAACTTCTGGCTCGTTAAGTGTAATGCCAAGTTTATTCATTAACTCAGTGGTGTTATTCGTCTGACTTTTCGGTTTGATCTATAATTTTTTTTGCATGCCATCTTAACTCGTCATTCGCTATTTTAATTCTCCCTGCTTAAATACTTCTGGAAATCCTTTCTCCCAACTAAACGGCTTTACTTTCTTTTCTAATTCTGGTTCAAAATCTATTTGCCCATCGTAAAAATCTATATCAATTAAACTATTGCCGCTTTTAATATTATTCTCCAAAGTTGGTAATATCCTTTCTCCAAATCGCATTTCGGCAGTAATGCTGCTGCCGGTTTCGCCTTCCATGCATTTTAATAACAAACTCAGCTTGGTTACTTCCACGGCCTGTGTATCTATATCAACACCATAAATATTATTCAGTAAAATTTGTTTTTTTAATGCGGTGGTTAAATTACCGGTGGGGGTTAACGGCAATTTGTTGCGTTCTTTAAGGGCATCGTTGCGTTGCTTCTCGTTATACTCTTTGCTGTTTTGTGCAATGGCGGTTTGCTTTTCAAACTCGGGCATATAAAATTGCAAATGCCAGTTTAATAAATACTGGTAAGCACCAATTAAAAAACTGCCGCTGCCACAGGCCGGGTCCACAATTTTTAGTTTGGCAACATCAATAGGTTTTTTGCCTTCGGTTAATTTCCCTACAGTATTTTCTACAATATATTCCACAATGTATTGCGGTGTATAGTACACGCCGCCAGCTTTGCGTACTTCGGGTTTTTCTTCAATAATGGCACGGTGGCCTGCAGTTAGTTTTATTTGTTTGCCTAAAAATTGTTCGTAAGCACTACCCAAAATTTCCACACTAAGCACACTAAACTCGTAAGGGCTTATTGGGTAATACAGTTCGTTAATAATGCTTTTGATGGTTTTATTATCCATAGCCACATTAAAACTGATGGTATCTTTTTTAAAATCAAACAGGCCACTGTTGTATTTACTGTCGGCTTCTTTAAAATAAGTAAACAGGTTTTGGTAAAAAGCCCCCTCCTGGCCTCCTCCGCCAGCTGGCGGAGAGGAAAGTAATGCCTTTAACCTTCCGTATTCTTCAACACCACGGTCTTCGGCAATACGTAAAAATATTAAGCGGTCGAGGGTTTGCTGCACTACAAAATTCAGTTCATCTTCATTTAGTGTTTCATTGCGTAGGGCAATGTTTAGTGCTAATTGTTTTCTCCATTCATCAAGACTGATTAAAAATTCTTTGTCAACTGTGGCGGTGCCTTTTTTGTTTTTATCGGCGGCAATAAATTTATCAAAGCTGCCTTTAAGCACACGTTCTTTCGAAAATGTATCCCAAATAAAATCAAACTCTTTTAAATACTCCCGAAAAGTAAAATATTTTATTCTGCCAACAGAAGGCTTGTCTGTTGCGTTGGGTTTTTTATTACAATCGTAAATGGCAAACTCTTCAAAGTCGGTTAAAATACTAATGGGCAATTTGGCACTCCATGCATAGCGGCGTATTTGGTAAGCAGGCATTATTTCTTCCTTTACTGCTACACTTGGCTTTTTTGCTTCTACAAAAAACAATCTTTTGCCGCCAGCTAATTTAAATGAGTAATCGGGGGCTTTGGTGGCAGCGCCTACTTTTACTTTGTCTTCATGTATCACTTCACGGTAAGCTTCGGCATTACCCTGGCTGTTATCCATATCCCAGCCAAGGGCTTTAAAAAATGGATCAATAAAATCACGGCGGGTTTGTGTTTCGTTGTACTCGGCTTTTTTATAAGAAACAATTTGTTCTTCAAACCTTGTAACAAGCTCTTCAATAATTTTATAGGAAGCGTCTTTACTAATCATGCAGTGAAATAAGTGTTTTTCAAATATAGTAATTAAACGGTGTTTAAAAGGTCGTCTCACTTTGTGCAAGAGAGAATGCTTAAAAGATACATCTCTGCATAATGAAATGGATTAGTTTATACAAAGCAAAAGTTAAATACAGCGTATTTATTTTATCCAATCCAAAAAATTGTCTTTATTAATTATTGTAAAGCCTGCATCGGGATAGGCTGTAGTAAATGCAATGGGTATTTTAGCTTTACTGCTGTTCCATTTAATTTCAAAAGCCTGCAGTTTATTATTTTGTGTTTCTATTAAATCAATTTCCTGTCTGTCGTAAGTGCGCCAAAAAAAAGATTGGGTGTTACTGTTATGGTATTCGTTTATTTTTTTACGTTCGGTTAATAAATAGTTTTCCCAAAGCTGGCCTACATTCTGCCTTGTTGCTAAGGGGGCATAATTTTTTATAATGGCATTGCGTACACCTGTATCGTAAAAAAACCATTTTTTTGTTTTACTAACTTCCTTGCGTAAATTATTGCTGTAGCCCGAAAGCGGATAAATCACAAAAACTTTTTCTAACAGATCGAGATATTTTGCTACCGTATTTTTGCTTATCCCTAATGATCGGGCCAGTTCTGTTTCTGATACTTCATGTCCAATTTGAAAAGCAATTAACTCCAGCAGCTTTTTTATTGTTGCGGCATTCCTGATGTTGTCAAATTCTAAAATATCTTTTAATAAATAGGTATTGATCAGTTCGCTTAAATACAATTGTTTTGCTTCATTGGTGGACAGAGAAAAAATTTCGGGGTAGCTGCCGTAGATAATTTTATTTTCTAATTGTTGCTGTGTTTGCAGTATATTTTCATGGGTATTTAATTCGGCCTGTGCAATGGGGTATAAATAATTTGTAATGCTTCTGCCAACTAAAGGGTAGCCGCTTTGTGCAATATCAAATGCAGATGAACCGGTAATAATTATATGCAGCGGTACCAGTTCATCAATCATCAGCTTAACCACTTTGCCAATTTCGGCAATATGTTGTGCTTCATCAATTATAAGCAGTGCGGTGTTGCCCAGCAGGTTTTTATAATTGGCAATGGTTCGGTTTTCCAATATCTTTTTTACATCATTATCTTCCCCGTTCAACCATAATTTTTGATCATTGTAATTGCTGAAAATTTTCTTTAACAGGCTTGTTTTACCAACTCGCCTGGCACCTAGTAAAATAGTTACCTTTTGTTTGGTGATATTATTTACAATATGGCTTTCCTGTATTCGTCCAATATCCATAAAAACAGTCATTTAATTAGCCGAATTTACGTAAATTCAGTCATTTAACTGACTGAATTTATAAATTTTATGGCTAATATAAGTATTTACAAGTCAAAAATTGATAGTCCTCTGCTCCGTTAAACCAACCCTGCTTTAGAAAATGATATTGTGTAAAATCATTGGCATCAGTACTTGGTATTATTATAGCAAGACAACCTGCGAACCTATAATATTTAATGAGGAATATTTAAATTATAATACTACCAATCCCAGTTCCCTCTCCTTTGGAGAGGGGTTGGGGTGAGGTGTTACCAACATCCCACACCATCAATTAATTTTATCAGTCAAAAATTTTACTGTAAACCAACACTTTACAAAGCTCCTGTAAAAAATACTTCCCCATTTGTTTGGAAATGAAACCTAAACAGGCTTACCTTCGCCGTCCTAAAAAAGCAACAGCAATTTTGCTGCAGTTTTAAGGGCAGGGCCACCGGGATGGCGGAAACCCTGATTATTAAAAATCGCTGCTGCCCCTGAATAAAAAATATCAGCCAGAAGCAAAAAAAGAAAAAGATGAGCAAATTACATTTTACAACAAAGCATGCGAACGAGGCTACCGTAAAACACAATTGGTACGTTGTGGATGGTACTAATCAAACCGTTGGTCGTATGTGTGCCAGAATTGCGGCTGTGCTTAGAGGTAAGAACAAAGCCTATTACACCCCACACGTTGACTGTGGCGATTTTATCATTGTTACCAACTGCGAAAAAGTAAAACTTTCCGGTAACAAAATGGATGAAAAATTATATGATCACTACACCGGTTACCCCGGCGGACGTAAAGAAGAAGTAGCTAAGGATTTGCAAAAGCGCAGGCCCGAAGTACTTATCGAAAGAGCGGTAAAAGGTATGTTGCCTAAAAATCGTTTAGGCCGCCAGATGTACAAAAAATTATTTGTTTACCAGGGTGCCGATCATCCGCATAGTGCACAACAACCAAAAGAACTTAAATTCTAAAAAGCTATTGGCTGATAGCGGTGAGCTGTGAGCCAATACATTTTAATCAATAATTTAAAAATCGCTGCATGCTCACAGCTCACAGCTAAAAGCTCACAGCTAATAACAAAAATGGAAAAGCAAAAAAACGCAGTCGGCCGCAGAAAAGAAGCTGTAACACGTGTTTTCCTTAGTAAAGGAGAAGGCAAAATTACAGTTAACGGTAAAGACTATAAAGCCTACTTCCCGCTGGTGTATTTACAAAACCAGGTAGAAGCGCCTTTAAAAACTATTGAAGCAAGTGATAAGTACGATGTGGTAATTAATGCTACCGGTGGTGGTGTTAAAGGCCAGGCCGAAGCTGCAAAGCTGGGCATTAGCCGTGCATTGCTTGAAGTAAGTGCCGATTTTCGTCCGGCATTAAAAGCAGCCGGTTTGCTAAAGCGTGACCCACGTTCTGTTGAGCGTAAAAAACCAGGTCGCAAAAAAGCAAGAAGAAGCTTCCAGTTCTCTAAACGTTAAAAAAAGCTGTTGGCTATTAGCTTTGAGCTGATAGCTGATACAATAAATTTAATAATTAAAACTGCCCTGGCTCACAGCTCAATGCTTACGGCTAATGGCTTAAACAATAAATAATGGAAAATACTTCCTTACAACAACAGTTACTCGAAGCAGGTGTGCACTTTGGCCATTTAAAAAAGAAATGGAATCCAAAAATGTTGCCTTTCATCTTTGCCGAAAAGAAAGGTATTCACATTATAGACCTTAACAAAACTGTTGAAGGTTTACAGGAATCTGCAGCAGCATTAAAAGCTATTGCACGTAGCGGTAAAAAAATAATGTTTGTTGCCACAAAAAAGCAGGCTAAAGAAATTGCAAGCGAATGTGCAAGAAGAGTAAATATGCCTTACGTAACCGAACGTTGGTTGGGTGGTATGTTAACTAACTTCAACACTATTCGTAAAAGCGTTAAAAAAATGCAGAGCATCGAAAAAATGCTTAACGACGGCAGCGCAGAAAACCTTACTAAAAAAGAACGCTTAACATTAAGCCGTGATAAAGAAAAACTGGAAAAAGTTTTAGGTGGTATTGCTGCAATAAGCCGTGTACCTTCTGCTTTATTTTTAGTAGATATTGGGCACGAGCACATTGCAATGGCCGAAGCAAAAAAATTAGGCATCAGCACTTTTGGTATGGTAGATACCAACTGCGATCCTAATAAAGTTGATTTTGCCATCCCTGCAAATGACGATGCTACAAAATCAATTTCTATAATTGTAAATTATTTAACTGCGGCTATTGCTGAGGGTTTGCAGGAGCGCCAGAGCGATAAAGATAATGAAGATGAACACAGCGATGTGGAAGAATCAGCAGAAGCAAAGGCAGCCAGGTTTGAAAAGAAACAAGATGGTGGTGATGACAGAAACAAACGTGGCGGCGGCAGAGGCGTAGCTTCTCAACCAAAACGCAGAATAGCTGGTCCGGGCCAGGGTGGCAGAAGGCCAGCCGGTGGGCCAGGTGGAGCAAGGTAGAATGCAGCCCCTCCGCCCCTAAAGGGGAACCACGGAGAAGATTGAAGCAAAGATTATGTTTGAATTTTTTTGAACCGAACATTTAATCTTTAATCAGCTTCATTGGCACAGTTTACACTGAGGAACGAAGTGCACTCTTGTACATTATTTCATTATTCAACACCTTAAACAAGAAGCAGTAGTTTACTGTAACAAGTTTAAAAGTTCTTAAAATAATATTATAAACTTTAAAATTTAGTTCCCCTTTAGGGGACAGGGGCAATATGACTATAACAGCAGCAGACATTAACAAACTACGTCAAACAACCGGAGCCGGTATGTTAGACTGCCGTAAAGCATTAACTGAAAGCAACGGCGATTTTGAAGCAGCTATCGACTGGTTGCGTAAACAGGGCCAAAAGGTGGCGGCTAAACGCAGCGACCGTGAAGCTAAAGAAGGTGTGGTAATTGCACAAACCACAGCCGATAATAAAAGCGGTATTGTATTATGTGTAAGTGCCGAAACAGATTTTGTAAGCCTTAATGCAGAATTTGTAGCTTTTGTAAAAGCTATTGCAGATGCCGCTATTAACAGCAATGTAAATACTGTAGAAGAATTAAATGCAGTAACCATTGGTAACCAAACGGTAGCTGACATGGTAAACGATAAATTAGCAGCCATTGGCGAAAAAATAGCCATCACACGTTTTGAAAGAGTGAATGCAGGATATGTGGCTTCTTACATACACGGTGCAAACCGTATGGGTGTGTTAGCAGGGTTTAATAAAGTAGCTGCAGATGCCGGTAAAGATATTGCTATGCAAATTGCAGCAATGAATCCGCTGGCAATTGACGAAACATCAATACCTGCAGAAACTATTGCACGTGAAAGAGCAATTGCCATTGATCAAATTAAAGCCGAAGGCAAACCTGCCGAAATGGCTGAAAAAATTGCAGTAGGTAAAGTAAATAAATTTTTAAAAGATAATACTTTATTGCACCAGCCATTTGTAAAAGATAACGGCAAAACTGTTGCTGATTATTTAAAGAGCGTAGATGCCGATTTAAAATTGGTAGAATTTAAAAGAGTAGCATTAGGTTAATACAATTATTCAAACTTTATAAAAAGGGTTGTTTCATTTATTTGAAACAACCCTTTTGCATTTATATACAATTGGGAAAAATTAATGCATAAGATGGCGGGTGGAATCTGCAATAATATTAAAGTATTTGCCTGGTCTTACAGTGAAGGAACGATTAACTTTTTTTTTAACGCCTTTTGTCTTTAAGACATAATATATTAAGTAAGCAGAATTTTTTGTCTGTAACGGCTCTTCGTACAATCAACTCAGTTAAATGCCATTTTTTTTAAAATACCCACCACAGGGTATTGGGCAGGGTTTTATTTTTTGCACATTTACAGCCTAAACTTTTAAGAATGAAAAAATTGTTAACCCTTGCAGTAACTTTTATTATGGCTACCGCAATTTTTGCCCAGCAACCAGCAAAAGAATGGACAAAAAAATTTGCCGGTAATGTAAAATGGTATCAAATATCTGATGCCGGTATTTTAGTTGTATGTACCGGTGATGCATTGTATGGCCTGAACCCCGATACAGGAACAGAAACATGGAAAGTAGAAAACCTTGATGATGTAAAAGAAGAAAACTACGATCCCATTGAAGGCACACCTTATGCTGCCTTAATTAAAAATAAATTTATGAGAGGCGCCGAGCACACCCTTATTGATGTGGTTACCGGCAAAGTTGTAGCTGATACAAAAGAATTGGATTTGGCCAATGTAGTAAAGCGCATACATGTACCAGAATTAAACAGCATGATGTTTTATGGTACGTCACGCAGTAAAGGAAAATTTGAAATGGTGATGGTATCGCTTGCCGATGGCCGCAAAGTATGGGAGCAATTAAAACTGTTTGATAAAAACAGCGAGGAAGTAGTATCAAACGGGTTAGCAACAAATGATGGTATTTATATTGCTACCACAAAAAATATTTATAAACTTAACCAGCAAACAGGCGAAGTGCTTTGGAGTGTGGATATGAAAACTGAAAAACCTGTGGTGGAAATGGAAGACAATAAAAAAGGCGGCTTTGGAAAACTTATGGGTGGTAAAGGCAAGCACATTGATTTAAGTGCCAGTGCAACATCAACCAGTGCACAGTTTTTTTTAAAAGATAATAATAAAGACAAAGTGTATTTCTGGAACCAGGATGTGCTGCTGGCTTATAATAACGCCGATGGTAAGCCGCTTACTAAAGAAGTGGAACTGCAATCGCCGGTAGCTTATATTTTATACGATACACACGGAATGCTGGTTACCACAACTGAGAAAACACAAAAAGACCAGGCAACACAAGGCGGCAGTGGTGGCGGATTGATGGGAAAAATAAAACGTAAATCGGCATCGGGTAAAAACAGGGCTTCTATTTTATGTATTGATCCTGCAACAGGCGAAAATAAATGGGGTGATGAAATAGATTTAAAAGGAGATGTTAGTGCTTATAAATTAGTTGGCAACAAATTAATTTTGGCCACTGCAAAAGATGATGGCGATAATTACATCAGCATTATTGATTTGGATGCAGGTAAATCAGTAACTAAAAAACCCTTATCCATTAAAGGAGAGATTAGGGATTTGCAGATGGTGCCACAGGGTTTATACTACCGCACCTCCGACGAAATAAATATTTTAGATTTAGAAAGTGGTGATAAAACATGGAAGAAAGGATTTAAAGTAAAAAATTGTGTGGGTGATAATGACCGGCAACAAAACTGGTTTTGTTTATGCCAACGATATTATTTACAAGGTAGATTTTACCACGGGTGATTTAAACGAATGGGTAAAAGGAATTGATTTTAATGGTAAGGAAGACCCCACTTCTTTACAAGTATGAGATAATGGAGTGCTGCTAACTTCCGATCAAAATGCAACATTATACAACAATGATGGAAAAGTAGTTTGGCATCTTACAATAAAGCACCGGGCAGAACATGAATGGGAAAATTATTAAGTCGGCCTTGGGGTGCTGAGCATGTGCTATGGTTGCAGCAGGCGAAGCAAGCCGCAGTGCACAATTAAGTTATGCAAAAGGTTATTATGGCAGCACCGACCCTGCTTTAGATGCGAAATTAAAAAATGCACAGGCCAATGCTTCTAGTTTTGCCGGAGCTGCGGCAAGCAGTTTTGCATCAATCAGTAAAAGATTTAAAGCCACCATAGCAGGCCAACGATTTTATGACGTGATGACCACATTTCGGCGAACAACAAATGGCAAAAAATTCTGGTGTAACTATTGTAAGTAAAGCCACGGGTAAACGCACATTCAGATATGTTGTTGGGTGATAAAACCAGCCCCGATTATAATATTAGATGATCTGGGAAAAGTAATTTTACTAACATTCGGATGATGATAAAATTGAAGGATTTAAGTTTTAAGAACTGCTTTTTTATGAATTTAAAACAGGAGGTTGTTTTAATCCGTCCTTTTTTGTTTAATATTCAATAACGCCTCCCACAAAATCTCCACCGGATGTTTTGCTTTTAGCCCCAGTACCATCTTTTATTTGATGCCTGCAACTGGTACCCGGTGCAGCAATAATAGTTTCCTCTATCTGCATTGCGTACCGCAGGAAATAAAACCAATTCGCCAATCTGCATGCTCAATTCGTAATGTTCTTTTTCGTAACCAAAACTACCAGCCATACCGCAACAACCGCTGGGTATAGTTTCTACTGAATAATTTTGTGGAATTGATAAAATTGCAGCAGTATCACTTAATGCACTCAATGATTTTTGCTGGCAATGCCCATGCAATTTTATTTTTTTTGTTGCAGATGAAAATAATGACGCATCAATTTTACCTGCAGCAAATTCACGGGCAATAAATTCATCGATGTAAAAAACATTTTTACTTAATGCTTTTGCTTTTATAAGATTTTCATCTGTTGCTAAATCAATATACTCATCTCTAAAAGTTAGAATAGCCGAAGGCTCAATACCAATCATTGGTGTATCATCAGTAATAATTGGATGAAGCAATTCAATATTCTTATTAATAATTTCTTTTGCCTTACGTACTAAACCTTTGCTTAACCAGGTACGGCTGCTTTCTAAATGTGTTGGAATAATTACTTCGTATCCCAATTTCTCTAAAAGTTGAATTGCTTTAATGCCAATTTCGGTATCGTTGTAGTTGGTGAATTCATCGCAGAAGAAGTTGATAGTTGATAGTTGCCCGAAGGATCCTGTGGAATGGTTGATAGTTGGCCGTTCTCTATTCGCAAACCATTTTTGTAACGTTGTTTTATACATCGTTGGCATACTGCGTTTGCCTGCAAAGCCGCTCAGTTTTTTTATTGCGCCACCAATTAATTTATTGGTAACGGCAAAATTGTACAAGCCTGGAACAAGAGCACCTAATTTTGCAGATGCTGTAAAGTTGGCAATCAATTTACTTCTAAAAGGCACACCATTGGCATCGTAATAATGCTGTAAAAATTCTGCTTTTAATTTTGCCACATCTACATTGCTGGGGCATTCGCTTTTACAACCTTTGCAGCTTAAACATAAATCCATTACTTCATAAATTTCTTTATGATCAAAACGATTTAGCTTATCGCTGTTGGTTAAAAACTCCCGTAAAATATTTGCTCTTGCCCTTGTAGTATCTTTTTCATTTTTTGTAGCCATAAATGATGGACACATGGTGCCACCACTTAATGCCGTCTTTCTGCAATCGCCACTGCCATTGCATTGCTCAGCATGCTGCAATACATTTTGATTGTTGAAACGGAAGTGTGTTTTAAACTCAGGAGTCTGCTGCCCGGGTATATACCGCAGCATAGTATTCATGCCCGGCGTATCTACAATTTTATTAGGGTTGAAAATATTATTGGGGTCCCAGGCTTTTTTTATTTCTTTTAAAAGAGCATAATTTTTTTCGCCTACCATTTGTTTAATAAATTCTCCACGCAATCTGCCATCGCCATGTTCGCCGCTTAAAGAGCCATTGTATTTTTTTACCAGCGTTGCAATTTCTTCTGCAATTGTTCTGAATAAATTATTGCCTTCTACAGTTTTTAAATTGATGATGGGGCGTAAATGAATTTCGCCGCTGCCTGCATGTGCATAATGCACGGAATATAAATTGTGCTTCTTCAATATCTCATTAAAATCACGGATGTATGCAGGCAGATCATTTACATCAACTGCAGTATCTTCAATTACCGGCACCGCTTTAGCATCGCCGGGTAAATTGCTCAGTAATCCTAAACCTGCTTTACGCAGTGTCCATATTTTTTTACTGTCGGCACCAAACAGTAACGGAAAGTGATAGCCTAAATTTGCCGAACGCATATCCGCTTCCACCTGTTGGGCAATCGCAATTATCTCTTCCTTATTTTCTCTGCAAAATTCAATCACTAAAATAGCACCGGGTTCACCCTGCACAAAAAAACGGTTCTTGCTTTGCTCAATATTATCTTTTGTACATTCTAAAATATAATGATCAATTAATTCGCTGGCACTGGGTTTATATTTTAAAGCGATTAAATTAGCTCTTAAGCTTTCATCTATAGAATTAAAATGTACGCAAAGCAAACCTGTTTCTTTTGGTGGCAGAGGAACTACGTTTAATTTTATTTCTGTAAGAAAAGCAAGTGTGCCTTCGCTGCCTGCAATTAGTTTACAAAAATTAAAATTGTCGCCACCTGCAGTAAAAGGAGCAGCTTCAGTTAATATATCCACTGCATAACCGGTGTTTCTTCTTTCTACCGATTTTTTTGGAAACTCTTTTTTTATTTCAACCTGGTTATCGTAATTGCTGAGTAAACTTCTTACTTTTTTATAAATAGCTGCTTCTAAAGTTTCGCCTTCGCATTTATTATGAAACTCATCAAGGCTTACACTTTTAAATTCAGCTTCGCTGCCATCACTTAACAAAGCTTTTACCGATAATAAATGTTCTCTCGTACTTCTGTACACAACCGAATTTGATCCGCAAGAATTATTACCTACCATGCCACCAATCATTGCCCGGTTAGCAGTAGAAGTTTCGGGGCCAAAAAATAAACCATGAGGTTTTAAAAACATATTCAACTCGTCACGTATTACGCCGGGCTGTACCCTCACCCAATTTTCTGTTGTATTTAATTCGATAATTGAAGTAAAATGTTTTGATACATCCACCACAATACCATTGCCCACTACCTGGCCGGCCAATGAAGTACCTGCGGTACGTGGAATTACAGCAGTTTTATTTTGATGTGCAAATGCAATTAATTTTTTTAGATCTTCTGTATTTTTTGGGATGGCAACAGCTAACGGCATTTCCCTGTAGGCACTGGCATCTGTTGCGTAAAGGGTACGCATGGTTTTATCAAAAAACAGATCGCCGTTTAATTGTGTGGATAGTTGCTTTAAGGCTGCTGTCATTATAAAAGTTAAGAGAGCTGGCAAATATAGTTTAAGCATAAATAAAACTTGCGCTCTAATTCAGCATAAAAAAATAAATTTATCTTTATAAAATACAGTTATACACTGATGAATGATTATCAAAAATATTTTGAATCCAATAAAGATGGCTGGAATAAAAGAACTGCTGTTCATAAGGAATCTGCATTTTATAATGTGGCCGATTTTAAAAAAGGCCAATCTTCTTTAAATACAATTGAACTGGAAGAAGTAGGTAATGTAAAAGGTAAATCTTTATTACACCTGCAATGCCATTTTGGTATGGATACTATGAGTTGGGAAAGAGAAGGTGCAATTGTTACCGGAGTTGATATTAGTGACGAAGCGATTAAACTGGCCAATGAAATAAAAAACGAATTAAAATTGAACGCCACTTTTATTTGCGCCAATGTTTATGATTTAGCAAACGCTTCAAAAGTATCTCCCCGGGAGGGATTTATGAAAGCTTTTGATATTATATTTACCAGTTACGGCACCATTGGCTGGCTGCCCGATTTAAAACCCTGGGCAAAAATGATTGCAGAAAAATTAAAACCAGGCGGCTTTTTTTATATTGCCGATTTTCATCCCACCTTATGGATGCTGGATGATGCGATGGAAAAATTAACCTACAGTTATTTTAATGATGCAGTAATTGTTACTGAACAGAAAGGTACTTACACCGACAGAGCTGCACCAATAAAATATACCGAGTATGGCTGGAACCATCCCTTTGCAGAAATATTTGAAGCCCTTATTACTGCCGGGCTGCAAATTGAATTTTTACACGAATTTTCTTATTCGCCTTACAACTGTTTTGCAAATACAGAGCAGGGTAAAGATGGCATGTGGAGGTTTAAAGGAATGGATGATAAATTTCCAATGATGTATTCAATAAAGGCGGCAAAAAAATAAAATGCTGGATTAATTATAAAAATTACGCTGCATATTTACAGCACTTAAAATAAAAATAGAATGAAACTTATTAAATTGTTTTTAACAGGCAGTTGCTTTTTTTTATTTGCCGTTTGTTTTTCGCAGCAGGTAAAAACAAAACCATCTAAGTCTGTTACGGTTGCAAAAATTAATTATCAAAAAATAAAAGAAGACATCACTAATCTTTACCGTGCCGAAAAGTATGCAGCCGTAATTACAAAAGCAACACCGTACCTGCTTAAATTTCCAAAAGATACGGCGATTACTTATCAAAAAGCCATCAGCCATATTACGTTAAAGCAATATCAGCAAGGGTTTAGTTTACTGAAAAAATTGTATAACAATACCGATACTGCAGCAAAGTATATTGCACTTACCGGTTTTTCTGTTCCGGTAAAAGATATTTTAACATCGGGCATTGCCTGTGCTAACGAAGCCATAAAAATAAATGCAAACGGGCCTTATGGTTATTTTGTAAAAGGAGGTATTTATTCTGATAGTGGCTTACATGAAAAAGCTTTGCCCTTTATGGAAAAAATGTTTACCCTTTGCCGCAACGATGAGGAGAAAAAAATATTGGGCTATTTTTATCCAAAGGAATTAGCTTTTAATAAACAATCAACTAAAGCAATAACAACAGTACATGATTTGTACGTAAACTATCCAAAAGAAAAAGAAATTATTTATACTTATGCATTTATTTACAATAAAAATAACCAGTATGATAAAGCTATTGAAAAGTATGACGAATTAATTACTTTGTTTCCTGAAGAGTTAGAATTTCAATACGATAGAGTTACAGCTTATGATGCCTGGGGCAAAACCACAGAAGCCTGTACCGCAGCGGAATTATTAATTGCAAAAGATAATGGGTATGATTTTATGAGGTACCGGTATAAATGCCCGGCATATTTTGCAGCACCTGCAATTAAGGATATAAAAACTATTACATGGAGCGTAAATTCTTATGGAGGAAACTATAATTTTAAAGTAACCAACCTTACGGGAAATGCAGTGGACAGTTTATCTTTTGACTGGTTAATGACCAACGGACCAAATATGAATGGACATATTATTATTACAAAAGATGCTCTTGAAAAAGCTACAATTCAAAATAATAATTTTGGCCCCGATTTAAAAAATGTCACACTTACCGATAAAACTACAGTATGGATAAGCCAGGCGGTATTTAATGAACTTACAAAAAAAGGGAGTTGCAAAATTGATGTGGGAGCAGGCGAAGAAATTTTTACTGCAGTAACTGATGTTGCAGGTAAAAGGGATGAAGAATCTTTTGACTTAAAAATACCAATAAACGGAGATGCAAAATACCTGAACACATTTCATATTAAAAATGCCGCTGGCAGCAGGCAATTATGGATTTTAAATGATATACAAAATCCTATGATTGTAAAAATGGATATCGGTTTTTTGCTTGCTTTAAAAAGTATTGACTAAAAAATATGACAAATACTTTTTTTGTTATTGAAATAAGAATGGCAAAACAGGTATAAAAATATATCTTCGCAAAAATTTAATTAATGAGCTTAAAGTACAAACGTATATTGCTGAAACTTTCCGGCGAAGCGCTGATGGGAAAAAGCAATGATGCTTACGAGCCTTTAGATACCAGCATTATTGCGCAATATGCAAAAGATGTAAAAGAAATTATTGCAGCCGGGGCCGAAGTGGCGATTGTAATTGGTGGCGGTAATATTTACAGGGGTATGAACGAAGCAGAAACCGGTATTGAAAGGGCTCATGGAGATTATATGGGCATGCTGGCTACTGTAATAAATGGTATGGCATTGCAGGCGGGCTTAGAAAAAGCAGGCGTTTATACCCGGCTGCAGAGTGCTATAAAAATGGAACAGATTGCAGAACCTTATATTCGCCGCAGGGCAATGAGGCATTTAGAAAAAGGGAGAGTAGTAATTTTTGGCGCAGGCACCGGTAATCCATATTTTACCACTGATACCGCAGGATCATTAAGGGCTATAGAAATTAAAGCAGAAGTTATTTTAAAAGGAACAAGGGTGGATGGCATTTATACTGCCGATCCTGAAAAAGATAAAACAGCTACCAAATACGAAACCATTTCTTTTGCCGACTGCATACAAAAAAATTTAAAGGTGATGGATATGACGGCCTTTACACTTTGTATGGAAAATAAATTACCCATCATTGTTTTTGATATGAATAAACCGGGTAATCTTTTAAAAGTGATTAATGGAGAGCAGGTAGGCACATTGGTGAGTTAGGCGAATGGTGAATGGTGAATGGCGAATTGTCAATGGTCAATAGAGTTTTTATTCTCGAAAACTTATATTGATTCTTACCATAAAAATAAAAAAATTGTCCCGAATAAAATTCGGGACAATTTTTTTATTTGCAGTTTCAATAGAGTTTATAAAGTACTCAAAAATAATTTTATATCAGCTAACGAAGCCTTTACCGGATTTATTAATATTTTTTGATTGCCTGTTGTAGCATTTACACCTGTTGTAATAGTTTCTTTTCCTAAAAAATAATCGTTGCCCTGTTTTGATATTGCTACAACAGTTGCCGCTTTGCCATTGGGCACTTTGCCACTGCTGAATCTTTTTAAAGGCACATCTGGATACATACCTAATACCGAACGAAAATCTTTAAAAACTAAAAACGTTGTGGTATTGGCATTGGTATAATTAGCCGGAAGATGTGCACTAACTGTCGAACGTGTAATACCGGCAGTATCATAAAAATAATCACAATTTATCCAGCGCAGGTGGCTGATAGCAATGTCGTAAGTTTGCGGCCCTATGCGAAGTGAATCGGATAAATTGGTGTTAGGTATCCAGTTAAATTGTGCCGGGTTAGATTCATCTCCCAAAAATAATTTCATTTGCTGATTAGTTGGTGCATCAGCATAGCGGATATAAATTTTAACATTAGGCGCCAGCTGTAATTCCTTACCATCTTTTTTTAAGCTTATAAAAATTTCGCCGCCACTTACTAATACATTTCCATTGCTTATAGTGGGCTTATTCATCAGCACCATATCACCTTTCTTTTTTATCAGCAATAATTCTACATATACTTTACCTGTTATTATTTGCCCTGCGGTACTTACACAGCAAAGCGGGGGAAATGTAACCTGTACACCATTTAATGCTGTTAGTAAAGCAACATTTGCATTTACTTCAATACTGTCTTTTACTGTTTGTAATACTAAAGCATTTTGTAAAGCATAAACCGGTGCAGTAGCCGCAATTGAATTGCTCCATACAGTATCGGCAGCATTTAGCTGCCCGGCATCTGGCACAAAAACATCGGTATTTTTTTTGCAGGCATTTAAAAATAATGTTGTGCCGATTATTAATATGGTTACTATTTTTTTATTCATTTTTTATTTAATTGTGGTTAGTTCTATTAAGATACTTTGAATTTTATTTGCGCTGCCTGTGCTTAAAACCTATGCCATTTTTTCAGCATTATTATTCAACCTGAAATTCTTTTTAATGACCAATGACTTAATGACTTTGTATTGTTTACCTCAAATCAACCCTTAAGCCTAACCGTAAGCCTGCTGTATTATATTTTTGTTTAAAAGTTAAATTTTCTTTACTCATTGGCGAAAGGCTGTAGCGGAAATATGGTTCGGCCAGCACATGTAATTTTTCATTAAGCTTATAATAAAAAGATGCTGCTGCCATAAAACCCATACCAATATTTGTTTTGTACTGATAAGGGGAATTTGTTTTTCCTGTGGTAATATTTACAGGCTGGTAAGATGCATCCAGCACTTCTCCTTTTTGCCAGCTGTATATATTTACAATAACACCAGCATTGATGTTGGCATGTAATTTTCCATTGCCCATTTCGTAACCAATTAATAAAGGCACATCAATTGTTTTAAATTTATTGTAAGTTGTTTTATACCTGGTGCCGGTGGTAATATAACTTCCGGTAGTATCGCCATTGGCATCAATTATATAAGTTATCTGCACTAAGTTGCCCTGCACAAAAGTAAATTTTTCATTTATCTGGCTGTAGTTTACTCCGGTTCGTACACTAATGCCATTGTTAAATACTTTGGTATAGCGTAAGCCTGCGCTGTATGCCGATGAAAACTTTGTGCTCTCTTTTCTTTTTTGCAGATAAGCAGAGTTGCCCGTATCGCTTATGTTGCTGAAGGCAATATCGGGGCCGGCATAAACTTCAACATAAGTTTTATTACCTGCTGCATCTTTTTCTATGGCAGGGCAATCGGGTAAAAATACATTTGGTAAAAATCTTTTCTTTAATGTTAATGCATTTTTTTCGGCTTCTTCTTTTTGCAAATTTGCAAACTGTAATCTTTTTAAATAAAATTCTTCCAGGGTTTTATCAGTATAATTTAAATCAGCATCAGTAATATCGTAATCATTAATTGCAAAAGTGGGTTTCTTTTTTTTACTTTTTGAAGAAAAATATTTTTCTGCCGGTTGAGCAAGAATGGAAGACATTTTTATTTTGGCTGATGCAGATGTTGTTGCTAATGCTACATTGCTATTGGTATTTATTGTTGCATCAACGGCAGTATTATTTACCGGCACCATTGTTTTTTTATCATCAGTATTATTTATTACTTCTTCATTTGATTTTATATTTTTATTATCCGCATTTGCATCAGTTGTGCCGACAGGTGTTTTTTCGCCAGCAGCAATTGCAACACTATCCTGTTGTTTAACTTCAGCCTTTTTTGATAATAAATATGCACCGCTTGCCCCGGCAATAAGCAAAGCAGTTAGCAGTAAAATATTACGGCCATTAAAAAAGGTAAACCAAAAACCGGCAGGTCTTCTTTTTTTTCTTTCGGCAACTATATTTTCCCAAATGCGTGGATGCACAGATGGCGTATAGTCGCTGAATTGATCTTTTATGTTGTCATCAAACAACTTATTATTGCTCATACCGCAACTTTTTGTAATTGTAAAATTTGTTTCTGCAACATGGTCCTGGCTTTTACTAACTGGCTACGGCTTGTACCCGGCTGAATGTTCAGCATTGCTGCAATTTCTTCGTGCTGAAAACCCTCTATCACATATAAATTAAAAATAAGCCTGTAGCCATCGGGCAAATTATTTATTAAATCCAATATTTCTTTTTGGTTAAGGTGCCCGTAGGCCGAAGGGTCAATGCTGCTTTCATCTTTATCTTTTATTTCATAACCCACCACTTCTTTTTCGTACCGGCGCAAGCTGTATTTTTTTAAGGCCGTGTTTACCATTATCCTTCTTATCCAACCTTCAAAACTGCCTTCAAATTTAAACTGGTGCATTTTGTCAAAAATCTTAATAAATGCATCCTGCAAAATATCTTCGGCATCGGCTGCATTACGGGCATAGCGGTTGCAAACCCCAAGCATACGGCTGGCGTACCGGTTAAAAACCTCCTTTTGGCAGGCGGCTTCTTCCCTTATGCATCCTCGTATCAGTTCTTCTTCCGTCAAATTATTTTCAGCTTTACACGGGGTGTTTTTTTAAAGATACCCTTACAGTTGATTACGCTGCTCAAAGGCTTTTATTGTACATAAGATACAAAAAAGAGACGGTTTTTTTGTTTTTGGGCTGCAAATCGTATAATTTGAAAATGTAATTGAAATACCGCCATGTTAACACCCGAACAAGCACAGCAAATAATATCAGAAAACAACAGCCTGCAGGCAGAGGTAAATGAACTGAATGAAATATTGGCAATTAAGGAAGAAGAAATTATTGAACTGAGAAAAATAGCATCCGAAACCACTGCCTTACGCAGTATGGTGGATATACATTTAGAAGAATTACAGTTTATGCAAAACCGCATTGGCAAGCACCAGCAAAAAGCTGCCGGTGCCGAAGAAAGAGAACTGGAACTGCATCAGGAATTAACAGGGGCTGCAAGGGTACAACAGCAATACACCGAACTTTTTCAGCAATACACTTATACTTCTGCTCAATTGGAAGATATACAACAGGAGCTTGCCAAAGTTAAAAAACGCAATAATATGCTGCAGCAAATTGCTGTAAAAATTGGCGAAATGGAAAGCAGTATTGAAATACTTACAGATGAAAGGGATCATTTGAAAAATAAAGTTGCATTATTGGAAAAACTGCAGGCCTCATAACATAAGTTATTCTCCTTTAAAATACATTTGTTCATTTACTGTTTATAAAAAACAGGTTTAATTATTGCAAAGCTGCAATCCTTTATCTACTTTACTACTCTAAAACTTAAAACTTATGAATTTAATTGACAGAGTAAAAAACATTTTAATTACTCCCAAAACGGAATGGGATGTTATTAATGGAGAAACTGAAACCCCAATGAGTTTATTACCCAGGTATGTTGTGATAATGGCATTAATACCTGCAATAGCCGCATTTATTGGCTACGGTTTAATAGGTGTTAGTGTACTGGGGTTTAAAATTGCTGGGGCAAAGTGGGGGTTATCTATGGCAATAAAATTATTCTTGTCCAGTATTATCAGTTATTTCGTTTGCACTTACGTAATTGATGCCTTGGCTCCAAATTTTAAATCTGAAAAGAATCTTGGCAAATCTGCACAATTGGTAGCTTATGCAACTACGGCAAGTGCTGTAGCCGGGATATTCTATATTTTGCCAGCGCTTTCATTTCTGCTTATTCTTGGTCTTTACAGCATTTATCTTTTTTATATTGGCCTCCCCAAATTAAAGAAGACCCCCGAAGATCAGGTAGTGGTTTATATGATAGTGAGTGCAGTAGTTATTATTGTTGTAAGTATCGTTGTAGGGATGATTTTAGAAAGAGTAATGTGGTCAATTTTTGGTAACCCTTATGCTTTAGGCGGTCTCGATAATTTATTTAAATAAAAATTCAGAAGATAATTTTTAAATGGCTGTATAAAAAACAGCCTTTTTTATTTGCCCTAATTGATGGACTTTTGCAGATAAAATTAAATGCATAACATAGCCGATATACGCAAAGATTACAAACTGCAAACACTTTTAGAAACTGATGTTGCAGCAAACCCCATTGAGCAATTTGATAAATGGTGGGGTGATGCCGTAAAAAGCGAAATAACCGAAATAAATGCAATGACGCTTGCTACTGCAAGTGCAGATGGAATTCCATCAGCAAGAATAGTTTTACTAAAAGGCTATGATAAAAATGGATTTATCTTTTTTACCAATTACAAAAGCCATAAAGGAAATGAGATGGAACTAAATGCTAACGTTTGTTTAGTGTTTTTTTGGAAGGAGCTGGAAAGGCAAATAAGAATTACAGGAAGTGTTGAAAAGGTGAGTGCCGCAGAAAGTGATGCTTATTTTATATCGAGGCCTGTTGGCAGCCGTATTGGTGCCTGGGCATCGCCGCAAAGTACTGTTATTGCAAACAGAGAATTTATTGAAGAGCGCTCTAAAGAATTTGAAGACCAATTCAGCGATGGTAATATACCAAGGCCACAGCATTGGGGCGGCTATATTGTAAAGCCGGTACAAGTAGAATTTTGGCAGGGCCGCCCCAGCCGTTTACACGATCGTATTCAATACAGTTTGCACAAAGGCAGCTGGAGTATTGAACGCCTTGCTCCTTAAAAAAGTAATTGGGAATTTGTAATTAGGAATTGGGTGTTTGCATCAAACAGTACACTATTCCTGCAAATTCTAATTAATGAATAACAAATTAAAACAGTGAACCAGTAAATAAAACCTAATTACAAATTCCTAATTACAAATTACTTTTTATTATGCTTTTTTTGCAGCTGCAACATTCTTCTTTGCAGGTTTTGCAGGCCTTGTTTTACCAAAAGAACCTTTAGTAATTTTTCCTTTTTTTGTTTTTATATCTCCACGTCCCATAATTGATAGATTTTATTTTTTAAGTAATAAATTGAATTGTTATAAAAAAAGCAAGGTGCAATGGCGCCTTGCTTTTTAACGTTTTTACTGCAACATTACATTTTAGCAGATAACTCTTTACCGGCTTTAAACTTAGCAACTTTTTTTGCTTTAATTTTAATAACAGCACCTGTTTGAGGGTTGCGGCCATTACGGGCAGCTCTTTTTGATACAGAGAAAGTACCAAAACCAACTAAAGTAACTTTACCACCTTTTTTTAAAGTAACAGTAACTGCTTCTACAAAAGAATCTAAAGAAGCATTTGCCTGTGTTTTTGTAATGCCTGCATCATCAGCAAGTTTCGAAATTAATTCAGCTTTGTTCATGTTTATTTTTTTTGAATTTTATTATGCGACAAATATATAGGCTTTTTAATTGCAACAAAATTTTTTATTAAATTATTTTTTTGTAAAGAAGGGCTGTAAACCGCATGGAATAAGGATTTGGGCAGATTTTGGATTTTAGATTTTAGATTTCAGATTGGTGTGGTTTTCCTAAAAGCCTTTGCTGTAAAGGGTTACAGCCTTATGTTGCTATAATCCTTTACAAAAGCGTTTTGGAGGCGATTGAAAGAAATTTATTTATTTGTTTTTTTAAATCAGACAAGTAACAAAAAATACAGAAACGTTGAATAACTCTCTATCAGGAGATTGGGGCTACAACCTGCATCAGAGAGCGAAAGGCAATAAATTTATCACCCCATTTATTAAATGCTTTTTGCCGCATGGTTGCCGCAAATTTTTCCATGTAAATATTGTAGTTCGATTTACTTTCTGTAAAATATTGTACGGTAAAAGTAGGGCCTTCGCTGTTGTCGGTTTCTAATAATTGTAAAACGGTGGCGTGTGTAAAACAACCAGTGTTAATAATATCGGGTATATGTTCTTCGTTTATCCATTGCAGCCAGTTGCTGGCAATTGCAGCTGCAACTTTTGTAGTAACATTATACACTATCATCTTGTTTGCTTTTATTAACCTCTGTTATCATTTTTTTTGTAAACAACAATAAAATTAATAACGCTGCAGTTATTGCTGTCCATAATATCCATTTGTTATTTTTTGCAGGAGATAATTCCGGCAACTTGTTTTCAATTGCAATTATTTTTTCTGATTTTAAAATTTTAGCAGGCATCTCTTTAGCTAATTTCACTAAATCATAATTAGGAGTTGTTGCAGATAAATTATCCAAAATCAATTTGTAATTATTACCCTTTTCCATATAACCTGTAATGGAATGATAACTATTACTTGTTTTAACTTCAGTAACTCTAAGCGGTAAGTTATCTTCATTATTAATCAATAAATAAAATATTGGAACATTACTAAGTGGTACTTTAAACTGTAAAGTACTGTTATTAGAAAGAGTAAATGATTGTAATAATCGTCCTGGGCTTGAAAAGGAATGAGTATTATTTTCAGGTATATATAAATCAGCCTTACGGGAGAAATATTTTACGCCACTTAATTTAAAACTTATATGATCAAAATGATAAGTTTGCCCCTGAATAATTTTGATGTATGAAATTTTACCACTGTCTTTTTGCTGAATTTTTGATATAGGATTTTGCATTGATTCATGCAGAGAATATAATTCAAGAACTGGAGGTGTTTTGGTTATAACATCCTTAATATCAAATGGGTCTTTATTGTTGTTGTAAATTATTAACTTAAAATATTTATAATTACTCGATGGAAAATTCAACATAAATGTATTGCTCGTATTGATATTATCGAATGACGGATTGATAAGAATACTATCGTTTATTACAAACCAGTTTATTTTATCATCACTACCACTTAATGTACAAAATCTTTCTGCGGTAGTGTTTCTGACAGTAAGGCCAATATTTGAAATTACATCAAAACTATTTTCAATTAATAGCGTAGTTTTTAATTTGCCATTCTCGGTTTTAATAAACTTTAAACCCATAAAGGCAACATCAAATGCCTTACTGTTGTTGGAATACATTACATGCGGTACCCATTTACCCGAATCATTCACAATCCGTAAATCACTGTAATCAGTTTTTAAATGAGCGGTTATTTCAGGGGTTAACTCAACAGTATAAAAACCCGATGTTTTTACACTGTCCAGCAAACTAAAATATTTATAGCCTGCTGTTTGTGCTGCACTGCTAACAGTTATCCAACAAAATAAAATAATACTACTCCATCTTTTTTTCATCATCAATAATTATTTTTTTCAAACGCTGGTACATAAATGAAACTACCAAAAGTAAAACTCCTAAACAAAAGAACGCAGCAATTTTACCACCTGCCGGAATATTCCTGATATCGAATATAAATAATTTTAGCAGGGTAAGCGTAAATAAGCTGAGCGAAATAATGCGTAAGGTGCGGTGTTTAAAATGCATACCCAGCCACATAAATGCAAACGAACAAAGACCCCACAAAATGGGCAAACCTGTTTTAATATAAATCCTTTGTATATTTTCGAGAGAATTGTTGGCAGCATAAAAAATGCTGTTAGAAAATAAAAATATTTCAACACTTAAATAAATAACTACCGCAGTACACAGCAGCCAGGTAATTAAATCAAAATTATTTTTAAGCAAAGCTTTGTTATTTCTTATTAATTGTATAAGCCTGTAAAATAATACACCCACCAGTAAAGCACCTGCCCAGTGTGCAATAAAATGATTGTTGTTTTTATGGCTTTCTAAAATTCCTTTTTGAATATGCATGGTTTGTGGTAAACTCATAAAATAAAAAACTATACAGGCTGCCAGCATTGTGGCAGTAACATACCATTGAAGTTGCAGTTGTTTTACTTTTTGCGCTACTACAGTTAATATGCTCATAAATGCAACGCTGTACAATACCAGGTACAGCATATTTATTTTTGTGCCCGGGTAGTAATAATTAAACTGGTAATTTATTTCAAATGCCCCGGCAGCAAATAATAAAATGATGGCAATAATCCTAAAAACATTTTTATTGGGTATTATGGCTGATGTAATTGCTTTAGTATCCTCAGTTTCTTTATGGCGCAATACAAATAATAAATAAGTAGCAATAGCTGCAAACAGTGTAGTGATAAAACCTTTATTGGCAATTATTGCCATTTTGTTATTGTAAACATCATACAATTGCACCCAGTCCATCAGCAAACTAATCAGCATTAAAACCCAAACAAGGCCTGATGAGTATTGAATGATTTTGATTTTAGATTTTGAAAATAACCAGTATAACAATACCGTTTCGCTTGCCCAAAATAAAGTAATGTAATTGCCATTCAATTGTATAGGCGCAGTAACTGAAATAAAAGTGAGTGTTATGCCTATAAGCAGGTATAAAATATTGGTATCCACTTTTTGTTTGCGAAATAAAAAGTACGAAGCCGCCAAATTAAAAATACCCATTGATGCACTGAATAATCCCCTGAAATCAGTGGCATGCATTTTTGTTAAGCAATAAATACCTGCTGCAAAATATAAAGAGGTGTTGAGTAACAGTATCCCAAAATCCGATGCAATAAATTTCTTTTTTTCTTTAATATTATGTGCAATGTTTATTATAAAGAACATAAGATAAAAAATGGTACTGAATAAAAAACCATTTTTAAATGTTAGTTCCGGCTCATCATACCGTAAAAACACAAGCCAGCTGCCAAACAGCATTACTGTAAAAATAAAATTTAAAATATTAAGCAGGCGCCAGCTTTTATAGTAAGCCATAAATAAAAGCCCGCTGTTTAAAATTATAAGATAAGTAAACAGCACTTTATAATTACCACTGCCGGTGCTTACTAAAAACGGTGCAGCAAAGCCGCCAATTAAAGCAATTATGGCCAGCTCCTGTTTGTTATACAGTAATGCAAGTGCAACAGCAAATGCCGTAATTACAATCATTATAATAAATGCAGTGGTTTGGCTAAATAATTCAAATTGCTGAAACGCCAGGGTGATAGTAAAATAAAAAACTGCCAGGCCGCCGCCTGCAAGGATAGAGCTAAAATTTTTGTATGAGTTACGCAGGCGGTGTGCCAATGCAATAAGAATACCGCCACATAAAATACCAATGGCTACACGGCCAACTTCGCCAATCCATTCTTTATCGATGGCATATTTTACAAAAAAACCAATAGCTAATACCAGGATGGCAATACCAATTTTGCTAACTAAATTTTCACCAATAAATTTTTCAAGATCAGGATTGTTTCTTACCCATTTTTCACTCCAGCTTTCGAGTGGTACTGCTGGCGGGGGTTGTATTTTTATTTTCGGGGTATCAATAGTTTCGTTTACTTCAACAGTAACTACAGGATGCTGCTGTAATAAATTTTCTTCTTCAATTTTTTTCTTTGCTTCTCTATGAAGGCGTAAGCTTTCAATAGCTGCAATTTTTTGTTTGTATTCTTCCTGTGCTTTTAATTCGGCAGCTTCTTTTTCTTTTTGCTGTTGTTCGGTGGTAGTAATTACTGGAGCATTATGCGGCAGATTAAATAATTGATTTTTTAAATCCTGCAATTGTTTATTAAGAATAGATAGATCTTTTTTAAGATTATCCGCATTATTGCGTTGGTTACTCTGGATATTTAAAACAATGAAAAAGATTACAGCAATTGCAAGAAAAATTAAAACTTCCATAGCAGTGTATTAGTTAGTTACTGCAAACCAAGATACAACGATGTTTGATACACTGTTGATAAAATTTGTTAAAGGAATATTTAGGAAGACTTTCGTTTAACAATTATTGCTTGTAAAGAAAATTAAATTTTAACAAATAACTTTTTAATGCTGCTGTCAAATTTTTATTTCAACATATATCGGGCAATGGTCACTGTGCTTTACATCATGAAATATATCAGCATCTTTCAATTGTTTTTTCAGCGGTTCGGTAACGGTGATATAATCAATACGCCAGCCTTTATTATTTAAACGTACAGTAGGAAAACGCTGGCTCCACCAGCTGTAACGGTGCGGTTCTTTATGAAACTCCCTAAAAGTGTCTATCCAGCCACTGCCTAAAAATTTTGTCATCCATTCTCTTTCCTGGGGTAAAAAACCCGATGAATTTTTATTGCCTTTAGGATCATGAATATCAATTTCGTTATGGGCAATATTATAATCTCCCACTAAAATTATTTTTGGAAATTTCTTTTTTAATTTGGTAAGATAAGTATGAAATTCATCGAGCCAAACATATTTAAATGCCTGCCGCTCATCGCCGCTGGTACCACTTGGGAAATAGGCGTTGATTAAACGGATGTCGCCAAAATCTAATTGAATTACACGGCCTTCGTTATCGCTTCTTTCAATTCCGCAGCCGATACAAATGTTATCAGGTTTTATTTTTGTAAAAACAGCTACGCCACTATAGCCTTTTTTTTGTGCACTAAACCAATGGTGATGAAAACCCAATGCTTCCAGTTGTTTTACATCTACATCGCCTTGTGTGGCTTTAGTTTCCTGTAAACAAATAATATCGGCTGGGTTGGTTTTTAACCAATCGATAAAACCTTTTTTTAAAGCGGCACGTATGCCGTTTACGTTGTAAGAGATGATACGCATGGGAAGTTTATTTTGAAGGCAAACTTACTAATAAGAAATTAATTTATTCCAGTATCGGCCTTAACCACCTTGTCACCTCATCTAAACTCATTCCCTTTCTTTAGGTATAATCTCTTAGGCTTTTTAAAATTAAAAAATCCGTATATTTTCTTTTAAAAGAAAATACACGGATTTAAAATATGAATTGTTGTTTACTCTAATTCAAAATTTTTAATCATCATCATGATCATCGTCTTCTTTATTTAATTTTATACCACCAGCTTTATTACCAAGATTTTTTCCTAAAAGTAAACCCATCTTAATTGAAGGTAAGTAATGGATACCGCCATACAAGCGGGAGATTCCGGCTTCCTCTGCTGCTTTAAATAAATTACCGTATGTTCTGGCCTGCCAGCCTCTAAAATCGTAAGTGTGATCGGTTATTGTAAAATGATCACCCAGTACTCTCGAGGCAGCCTGCATAACTGCACCAGTTACAAATGCATGTGCAGCCGGATATTCAGGATGGGGTGGTGTAACTATAAGTGGCAACCAGTTAGGATCTATTATTTTGCGTATATACGATACCGGCCTGAGTAAATTATATTTATATTTTGATTTAAAGCAAACAATAACCGCATCTCTTTCTGCAATGCCTGCTTTGGCATAAGTTTCGGCTGCAACACTAAGGTTTGCGTGCCTTAGTTCTAATGCCTGGGTTACAATCGACATATCATGCCCTGCTGGTGTATATCCAATTCCATTACCCTGATCTACCCAAAATAAAGCAATGTTCTTTTGGTCAGTGGTTAACGTTAACGAAACATCGTAAACATTTTTTACTATTTTATAAAAGTCAGAGTTAGGTACTTCGGAATAGGCAGTAGGAAATGCAGGCGCCAAATTGGTTAAGTTAGAAGCCAGCAAAGGCCTGGCAAGCGATAAATAGGGTTGTACGCCATTTGCAAAAGCCGGCGGTGTGGATACCCATGCACCGGGAAAAATGGGAGGTATATATCCTGCATTACCAGGATTAAAATTATCTGTTAGCGACCAGTTGTACACTGCTGTTGCAATACTACGGCCAAATGCCTGCGAACGGTTAAAAGTTTCGGCACTTTCTTTAGGTTTTAATTTTTCATTATAAGCATTCTCCAAAGAATCTATACTTACATTGTTGGCAACAGTTAACCCTGTATAAAACGAGCGTACCATTTTGGCCAGTGAAGCATTGGCACTTACCAACCAGTTGTATCTTTTATTATTTTCTTTGGCGGGCATGGCAGGCATTTGATACAATTTTGTAGAAAGGCTTACCGAATGTTCGGTGCCATACCTTACCGACTCGTACAAACCAATACCGATATAACCAAAATAGGCTCCGTTTAATGCGGAGTTACGCTCCAGCAAAATACGGAGTTGTAATTTGTACCAGTCAAGCGCTACCTGTGCGTTGGCTTTTTTATTGGCATTATCGTTATCATCTTTATCAGCAAGGCCGGAGTTTTTTGAATCTGATGCATCCTGTTTTTTTAAATCAGGCAAATCGGTTTTATTACAACTGCCTAAAAGAAGCAGTACAGTAATAAATACTGCAAGGGAAGTTAGCTTTTTCATTTTTTAAGGTTTAATGGTTTGAAAATAATATTGCCACAAATTTGATACCTCATTAAAACTATGGGCTGCTTAATTAAAACATTCCTGCACCACTTCAATTTCACCATCATACACCCGTAGCTTTTTAAAGCTGCTTTTATTTTCTATATAGATGAAATAGTATTTTTTTGCGGTTGTTTTAATTTCTTCTGCCGAAGTAATAGTATATTCCATGCTATAAGTATTTCTTACTGCCTGCTTTATGTCAGCAGGCAAATCTGCTTCCTGGCAATACAGAATATCGCAAATCAAATGGCCTTTATCATTATAAAACCGCCTTGCCTTATGATTATTAATTTTATAAGCAGCAACAGTACCATCGGCTATTATCTCCCAATACACTTCATTGGCATTTTTGCGAAATTTTAAAAAATCCTTTGTTGCTTTTGAGTTTACATGTATTACGGTACCGGTATTTTTATTACTGCCTGCTAACGGATTTTTTTGAAAGGCCAGTATTTGCTGGTTTTCGTTACTGTCAATTGCAGCAGTGGTATTTTGTGCCCGGGCACTGTTGTTTACAATAGCCATAATTATAATGGCGGAAAATAGCTTTTTCATTTTTTAAGGTTTAATAGTTTAAGAAATTAAATATCTGGAACAAAAATATATTGCCAAAAAGGCTCCTGGTTTTATTTTAGCTTAAAGGAACAATTATGTTGTTATTCACACTTGTTTCAGCAATATTGTTTATTGGTTGAAGACGAATGCCATTCAGCGACAAAAAACTGGCATTGGTATTTTATACATCGATTATGCTTTGAAATTTGTAAACGGAAGGGTAACTTTAAGAGAGTAATATTGAATAAAAATTAGGCAGGCGTAATTTTAAAGTATAATAGCAGCTTAAGAGAGTAGTAGTCTTTTTGGATTAATAAAACCCTTTCCATGAATCGATATGATTTTATTTTTTCTGAACAACTTTCTCACCGCTTCACAAGGCATGTAGCGTTCTGGCTGGTTTTTTCTATCCATATTTTTCTTTTCAGGTATTATGTGTACGACCTCAAATACCTTTCTTATGCAAGCACATATCTTATCAGGCTACAGAATCTTTTGCTATTTTTGCCAGTATCCATCTTTTACGCCTACTTCGCTATTTACTTCCTGTTGCCCCGTTTCTTATTAAAAGACAGGTATGCGATCTTAGTTATCATAATTGTAGTGCTTAGTATGTTGCTGGTGCTATTTTCGTATTTTATAAGTACACAATTCAATATCAGGCTTGCCTTTGATATGCCCCTAAGCCGATCCACCATTGTAAGGCAAGTTGATTTTACTGTAAGTAATGGCCTGGTGTATCCGCTTACAGTAAGCGCTTTTGCCATTGGCATCAAAATGGCAAAAATTTTTTACCTGCAGCAAAAACAAAATGAACAACTTGCCAAACAAAAAATAAAAGCTGAAGTTCAAATGCTGAAAAGCCAGGTGCACCCAAGATTTTTATTTCACTCACTAAACAGCATTTATCATGACATGCTTAATGGCTCCGAACAATCGCCAGCCATGCTGCTTAAGCTTTCAGATCTGCTGAGTTATATTTTGTATGAAAGCGATGAAAAACTGGTGCCACTTGAAAAAGAACTTGTCCTGCTGCAAAATTATATTGACCTGGAAAAGGCAAGCCGGGGAAACAAACTAAGTGTGCATAACGGCAACGAAATAAATACAGGGGAAAAGTTTATTGCACCCTTGCTTTTGCTGCCACTTGCAGAATCTGTTTTTGAGCAGGCTGATAAAAACAGGCAGCAGCATTTTTTGTTCAACATGAATATGCTGATTAAGGAAAACACATTTGGGTTTGTGCTTAGCATGAGCGGTTATGAGGAGAATATCGGCAATTCATTTACAGAAAATATGGAGCTGATTCAGGTTAAGAAAAGGTTGCAGGCGCTTTATGCCGATAAGCATGATTTCAAAATTGAAACTGATACCAACGCAATAACTATTTCCTTGTCGGTTGTACTTAATAACAATATTTGAAAATTGTAATTATGACGAGAGAGGATTTCATATTCACCAAAAAATTTCCACAGCAGCTTTACAGGCATGTTGCATTCTGGCTGATTTACTACATGTTTAGTGTATTAACGTTGTTTCATGATGGTTTAGAAAAAGTCGGTTTTGCAAAATGGATGGCAATTACGATATCAGAAACATTTTTTCATATAATAACCCAAATGATATTTTGTTATACCGTTCTTTATTTACTGACACCAAAATTCCTCAACAAAAAAAAGAATCTGGCTTTTGCCACCGGGGTTATTGTCCTGAGTGCTGTAGTTTACTGGATTTATTATTTGGAGCATACTTTTATTTTTAGGGCAATCCATTTCAATGCCGGTATGAAGTTCAGGCCCCCTGAGATAGTTTACTGGTTTACTTTAATCAGTTTCTTTACTTATTTCCCTATAAGCACTGCATTGGTTATTACTATTAAAGAACTTAAAAATTTTTATCTTAAACAAAAAGAAAACCAGTTGCTGACAAGGGAAAATGCCAACGCAGAACTGCAATTGCTTAAGGCGCAGATTCATCCGCATTTCCTGTTCAACACGTTGAATAATATTTATTCTTTCACACTTAGCAAATCGCCTGAAGCATCCGGACTGGTTTCTAAATTATCAGACACCATTCACTATATGATTACAGATTGCAAGGCAGATTTGGTGCCATTGGGTAAAGAAATAAAAATGCTGGAAGATTATATTGGCTTGGAAAAAATAAGATATGGCGACCGGCTTGAGCTTTTTATTGACATCAGCAATGAGTACCAAAAAAAGATGATTGCCCCTTTGCTAATGATTCCGTTTGTAGAAAACTGTTTCAAACATGGCAGCAGTGTAACCAGGGGGAAACAATGGATACGGCTAAACATAAAAGTGAATAATGCTGTACTAAATTTCAACCTCAGTAACAGCAAACCAGCAGAACCAGTAAGTAAAAAAAGTAAAAATGGAATTGGCCTGGAAAATGTAAAGAAGCGGTTACTGCTTTTATATCCTGGCAAACATCACCTTGAAATAAATGCAGCCGAAGGAGTGTACACTGTGAAAATGCAGATAGAACTGGAAACTAAATAAACATCACTACTTTATAAACATACTCATAAAATAAATTTACACAATACTAAATTTTACAAAAATGAAAAAGCTTATTATCATCGCAGTTTTATTTTTTTTATACAGCCTTACAGGGTATGCACAAGGGTGCATACCCGTAAGAAGCATTAATGGATTTGGGCAGTACAATCTTACTGACAATTCCTTTTCAGGTTCTGCATGGCAACTGAACCTGGCCAACCGTTATTTTCAGTCGTCCCGTGATTTTAAAGAAACTGTTGACCAGAAAACGGCTGCACAAAATAAATCTGAGAACGACACTTACACTCTTGACATATCGCTTAGCAAGCTATTTGCCAATGGATGGTCTGTTAATCTCAGCCTGCCAATAAATGCAAACACAAGGACAACCTCGTTTGAGCATGGCGGTCCCAACACAATAAGGCGCAGCACTCATTCATTTGGTGCCGGTGATTTGCGTTTTACAGTTTATAAATGGCTGCTGAAACCTGATGTGAACCAAAAATGGAATTTGCAGGCGGGCTTGGGCATTAAGTTTGCAACCGGTGATTATAAATACCAGGATTATTTTTACAGGAATGATACCACTAATTTTTTATCTGCAGTAAACCCGGGCATACAGTTGGGAGATGGAGGTACTGGAATCATTACTGGATTGAATATATTTTATGTTATAAACAAAACTGTTACGCTCTATGGAAATGTTTATTACATGCTCAGCCCGAGAGAACAAAATGGCACCAGTTACACGTTTGGAAAAACACCCACCGCTAACCAGGTAAAATCCGGTGCAACAGAAAACAGTGTGCCCGATGTTTATTCTTTAAGGGCAGGCGCTTTCATCAATCTGAAGAAAATTTCTTTTTCAGCCGGTATAAGAGATGAAGGCTCGCCAGTGAATGATTTTATTGGCGGCAGTAATGGATTAAGAAGGGCTGGTTATAATTTATCCCTTGAACCAGGTGTTATTTACAAAATGAAAAACACAGTAATTTATTTCTACGCCCCCATTATTATTGACCGCAGAATAAAACAAAATGTTCCTGATAAAAAAATGACTGAACTTACAGGGGTAAACACTGTTGGCCTCGGCGGTTCACCAGACTATTTGCTGATGGTGGGCATAAGTTTTAAACTATAAAATATTTATTGATGAAATAAAAACAGGCTGCATGAATGATAAGAGAATTATTTGCCTTGCTGTGGATGATGAACCGCCTGCACTTGAAGTGCTGAAAAAATATATTGCAGCAGTGCCAACACTTCAACTGGCAGGCACCTGCGCCGATGCGCTGGAAGCACTCACTATGCTGCAGCAAAATAGCATTGACCTTTTATTTCTCGATATACAAATGCCGCAATTACTCGGCACTGACTTAATGCGTACTCTAAAGAACCCGCCCAAAGTAATTTTTACTACAGCCTTTCGCAAATTTGCAGTGGAAGGTTTTGAACTGGATGCAGTAGATTATTTATTGAAACCAATATCTTTTGAACGTTTTTTAAAAGCAGTAAACAAAGTGATGGAGACTAACCTTCATACATTAGAAAATAACTTATACACTCCGGAAAATAAAAATAATCTCAGAGATGCTTTCATTACACTAAGGGCAGACAGGAAAAATTTAAAAATATCACTTGAAGATATTTTATATATCGAAAGCTTAAAGGATTATATCAAAGTCGTAACTACAGGTAAAACAATTATCACCAAGCAATCTATTTCTTCTATTGAGGAAATGCTGCCGGAAAAAGATTTTTTACGTATCCATCGTTCATATATTATTGCGTTGAATAAGATTGAATCCTATACAAATGAACTTATAGAAATTGCAAAGCATGAGCTTCCGGTTAGCAGAATGTACCGGCATGAAGTAGGCAAAATATTAAAACCCGGCTAAAATATTACAAACTACTGACTTGCTTAAAGTATTTTTATCAGCATGTACAGTTTTTTTTAAGATAATTTACTCCAGTATCGGCCTCAACCATCTCGTTGCCTCATCCAAACTCATCCCCTTTCGTTTAGCATAATCTTCCAACTGATCTTTTTCTATTTTACCCACTCCAAAATATTTACTATCTGGATGGGCAAAATACCAGCCGCTAACTGATGATGCAGGATACATAGCTAATGATTCGGTAAGTTCAATACCAGTGGCCTCTTTACCACCCAGCAACTCAAACAATTTATATTTTTCTGTATGGTCGGGGCAGGCAGGGTAACCCGGTGCCGGACGAATGCCGAGATATTCTTCTTTAATTAATTCTTCGTTACTCAGGTGTTCATCGGTGGCATAGCCCCAGTATTGCTGCCGTGTTTTTTTGTGCAGCAATTCTGCAAATGCTTCTGCTAACCTGTCGGCTAAAGCCTGTAAAATAATTTTATTGTAATCGTCAAAAGCAGCTTCAAACTTTTTAATGTGGGGTTCAATACCTTCAATAGTTACAGCAAATGCGCCAATATAGTCTGCCCCCTGTCCCCCGAAGGGGGAACTAAGATTGTTACTCTCTTTGATACTTGGTTGTTTATTTAATTTTGTTAGTATAGTATTTGTTACTTCATTTGTAGTTTTTAATACTTCTTCGTTGGTAAAGCGAATTACTTTAAATCCTTTTTCTTCAAGCCATTTTGTTCTTACTTTATCGTTTTCATTATTTTCAGGTAACTGATGAATTAATCCATCAATTTCAATAATTAATCTTCTATCTAAACAAACTAAATCGGTAATGTAGCTACCAATGATGTGTTGCCTTCTAAATTTAAAACCTTCTAACTTTTTTGATTTTACAATTTCCCACAATGCAGCTTCGGCTTCCGTAGGTTGATTCCTGTTATTTAAAGCAAACTCTTTCAATAGCGGATAAGTAATTGGGTCAGCCCATTCGTATCCGAAGCCCACTTTTCCTTCCCCTTCCCCTTCCCCTTGGGAAGGGGCTTTAGTTGAAGCTACGATTAATGAATTGGTTGTTGGGGATGGGCTTGATGGTTTTATAAAATCTGCCAATGACAAATTAGGTTGACCCTCCGCTTTTTTTATTTGCTGGCGCAGAAACTGCAATTGCACCACTTCTTTATCAGCTAATACATCTACCGAATCCGGCGCCACTTTATTGGCAGGCCAAAAACCAATGGCACCCCTTGCATTCAACCATTTTTCGTCAATTATTTGTTGCAATAATTTTTTAGCATCATGGTATAGTTTGGTAGCTTCCACACCAATAATACTGTCGGTTAATATTGCAGGAAATTTTCCATGCATTTCCCAGGCTATAAAAAATGGCTGCCAGTCGATGTATTCGGCTATTTCTTTTAAATCGTAATTATTAAAAGTTTTTGTTCCGGTAAATGTGGGTGCTACAGGAGTAAAGTTATCCCAGTTAATTACTGCCGGATTTTTTTGTGCCTGATCAAAAGTTAAATATTGTTTGGTTGATTTTTTATTGCCAAAATCAACCACCAGTTTATCGTACTCTTTTTTTATACCACTTAAAAAGTCAGGCTTTTGCTCTTTGCTTAATAAACTACCGGCAACAGTTACACTGCGGCTGGCATCCAGTACATGTATCACACCTTCATCATATTGCGGTGCAATTTTTACAGCAGTGTGCATACGGCTGGTAGTGGCACCACCAATCATCAACGGTAAATTCATACCCCTGCGTTTCATTTCATGTGCCACATGCACCATTTCATCCAATGATGGTGTAATTAATCCACTCAAACCAATAATGTCCACCTTTTCTTTAATGGCGGTTTCTAAAATTTTATCTGTTGCTACCATCACACCAAGGTCAATAATATCGTAACCATTGCAACCCAGTACTACACCCACAATATTTTTTCCAATATCATGCACATCGCCTTTTACAGTAGCCAATAATATTTTTGCAGCCCCGGCAGTTTCTTCGTTAATAGTACCTGCAGCAATGTGTGCATTTTTTCTATCTTCTTTTTCCTGCTCAATAAAAGGCGTTAATACCGCCACCGCTTTTTTCATTACCCTGGCGCTTTTTACTACCTGCGGTAAAAACATTTTTCCGGCGCCAAATAAATCGCCTACTACATTCATGCCATCCATCAGCGGCCCTTCAATTACATCCAATGGTTTAGGATATTTTAGCCTGGCCTCTTCAGTATCGGCATCGATATAATCGGTAATGCCATTTACTAAAGAGTGCGACAATCTTTTTTCTACCGGTTCATCTCTCCACTTTTCATCTTTTACAATTTCTTTTCCTTTTGCTTTTACCGTTTCTGCAAAAACAATTAATGCTTCGGTAGCTTCGTTGTTATCGTTGTTGATATTCAGGATAACATCTTCACATAATTTTTTTAATGTGGGTTCAATTTCATCGTACACCACCAACTGCCCTGCGTTTACAATACCCATATCCATACCGGCTTTAATGGCGTGGTACAAAAACACACTGTGTATCGCTTCCCGTACATGATCGTTTCCTCTAAAAGAAAAAGATACATTACTTACACCACCACTTACTTTGGTAAGCGGCATTAATTTTTTTATTTCTCTGGTTGCTTCAATAAAATCTACGGCATAATTACTGTGCTCTTCAATACCGGTAGCTATTGCAAAAATGTTGGGGTCAAAAATAATTTCCTGTGGTGCAAAACCTACCTGCTCCGTTAATATTTTATATGCCCGATGGCAAATTTCTATTTTACGTTCTTTGGTATCGGCTTGCCCCACTTCATCAAAAGCCATTACAATAACTGCCGCACCATAACTTTTACAAATATACGCCTGCTCAATAAATTTAGCTTCGCCTTCCTTCATCGAAATAGAATTCACAATACATTTTCCCTGCACACATTTTAATCCGGCTTCAATAATTTCAAATTTACTGGAGTCAATCATGATGGGTATCTTGGCAATATCCGGCTCGGCCTGTACCAGATTTAAAAAAGTGGTCATCGCTTCCACACCTTCCAGCATGGCATCATCCATATTAATATCAATTACCTGTGCGCCACTTTCTACCTGCTGGCGGGCAACAGATAAAGCTTCTTCGTAAAGGTTATCTTTAATTAACCTTGCAAATTTTTTACTACCGGTTACGTTAGTACGTTCGCCAACGTTTACAAAATTAGTTTCGGGGCGAATTACCAAAGGCTCTAATCCGCTAAGGCGTAAATATGGTTTTATCGTATTCATCTTATTTTTTGTTTACCAGCCGCATTGCCATGATTGAACTTTATTGGCGACGCTCCATTCAACTTTTAATTTTCTATTTGGCTTTTATTATGTTTTACAACGCTTCTTCCATCACCGGCAATTCCCTTGGCTTAAACTTCCTCACTTCATCTGCAATATGCTTTATATGATCGGGTGTGGTGCCGCAGCAACCACCAACAATATTCAACCAGCCATTTGCCGCCCACTCTTCAATAATATGTGCAGTTTCATGAGGTTGCTCATCATACTCACCAAATGCATTGGGTAAACCGGCATTAGGATAAGCAGATGTAAAGCAACCGGCAATTTGTGAAAGCTCTTCAATATGCGGCCGCATTTCTTGTGCACCCAAAGCACAATTTAAACCCACACTTAATGGATTGGCATGTGCAACAGAAGTATAAAATGCTTCTAAAGTTTGTCCGCTTAATGTTCTGCCCGATGCATCGGTAATTGTTCCGCTAATCATGATGGGCAACTCTGGCAAATTATTTTTTCTAAAGAAATTTTTTGCTGCATATATAGCCGCTTTTGCATTTAGTGTATCAAAAATAGTTTCAATTAATAATACATCTACACCACCTTCTACCAATGCTTTTATTTGTTCGGTGTAGGCTGCGGCTACTTCATCAAAAGTTACGGCTCTAAAGCCGGGATTATTTACATCTGGTGATAATGATAATGTTTTATTTAATGGCCCAATTGCACCGGCAACCCAGGCAACTTTACCCGATTGTTTTATGGCTTCCCGTGCACATTTTGCACTGGCAACATTCATTTCGTAGGCAATGGTTTGCATATCGTAATCGGCCTGTGCAATTACGGTGCTGCTGAAAGTATTGGTTTCAATAATATCGGCGCCGGCATCTAAATATTGTTTGTGTATGCCAATGATAATTTCGGGCTGTGTTATACTCAGCAAATCGTTATTGCCTTTTACATCGGTATGCCAGTCTTTAAAACGTTGGCCACGGTAATCTGCTTCTTCCAGTTTATGGCGCTGTATCATGGTGCCCATGGCGCCATCAATAATCAATATTTTTTCTTTTAATGCTTTTTCTATTGAATGCATAGTGTTATAATTTTAAGGTGATGAATAAAGAACAACTGTACAAGAGTGCGACGCCAATGAAGTTGCACAATGGTATATTGTCCGGTTCAAAAAAAATAAAACTTATAAACGTTGGAAAAACTTAGTGGAGTTTTTTTGGACGTTTATTAGTTCTGTTGTAGGCTGAACAATAAACAAATCTGCCTGTGTTTGATGGCAAATGTACAATACAAAAGCCGTAACACAAAATGTTACGGCTTTTCTTTAAGAGATGCTGTCAGCATCAATATTTACCAATACTTAGTTTTTTAAAAGGATATTTATTTTTAGGTTTTAGATTGATGGATCTGGATAATAAACGGAACAGGCAATTTTAATTTTTTGTAAAAGTTAACTGGTCATCCTGCACAGGATTGTCGTCTTTTAATTTAATGGTTGTTGCAGTTTTTTGTACAATTTGCCAATCATCATTGATATCGCTAAGTACAGGGTCGGCGCCAAAATTTATGTTGAACTTGCTGCTGCTTTCGCTCCATGTGCCGGTAACAGTGCTGCCTGCTTTTGTTGCAATAACCTGCCCGCCCGAATTGAATGCAAATGAGTAACTGTTAAGGTTACTGGTTTCGTCTTTTTTATCCCAGTAAAAACTTACACGCCATGTGCCGGCAATAGGTGTGGTGTTATTAATAGCTGCCACATCATCGCTTTTAGAGCAGGAAGATGATTGTAAAGTGGTAAACAATGTTACCATTGCTAAGGCCGCTAAAAGATTAATGCTTTTGGTTTTTACTGCGCTTTTCATAATTATAAATTTTACTGTGAATGATTATGCAGTAAAAGTGCAACAACTATGGCTTGCTTAAAACTTATTATTACTGAGCAGGTATTTTATTATGCCGAACGGGTAAATAATCATTTTTCATCGCCGAGCCAGAGTTTAAAATCGGCAGAGCGTTCGGTGCTAACAACAGTTTCGTGTTTTGCAGGCGGGTTTAATTTTATAAGTACACGGCTTTTGGAGTAAGAAAACATTTCGGCAATGGATTGTATGCTGATGATGTACTGCCGGTTGATGCGGAAAAAAGTTTTAGGGTCAAGCATAGCTTCTAATGCATCGAGGTTAAAATCTATAGTAAAACGACGGCCTTCTTTGGTTGTTAAAAAATTTACTTTGTCTTCGGTATAAAAAAAAGCCACTTCTTCAATGGTAATTGTTTTAATATGCTCGCCATAGCGAACTACAAAACGTTTTTTAAACTCCGTGCCGGCAGTAAAAGTTTTTAATAACTGGTTAATATCTATTGCCGGTGCGGCGGCAGTTAGTTTTTTATATTTTGTTATGGCATTAGCCAGCTCTTCTTTTTTTATTGGTTTTAAAAGATAATCAATACTGTTTACTTTAAAGGCTTCTATTGCATATTGATCGTAAGCAGTTGTAAAAATTACCGGGCACAATATTTCTACAGCTTTAAATATTTCAAAGCTTAAACCATCCGATAATTGAATAT
Organism: uncultured Chitinophagaceae bacterium; assembly: GCA_963741535.1. GTDB lineage: Bacteria > Bacteroidota > Bacteroidia > Chitinophagales > Chitinophagaceae > Ferruginibacter. The sequence continues at coordinate 19,783 of CAVUIP010000008.1, read as the reverse complement.
CTGCAATAATTAAATCGGGCAGTTTGTTTTCCTTAAACCATTTTATGGAGGAAGATACACTTACAATATTGTCGGATACTTCGGCATCGGGCTCAATTTCCTTAAGCATTTTTTGTAAGCGCTTTGCTGCCGGATCTTCATCTTCAATAATTAAAATTTTCATTTTACTGATGTTTTAATGCAGGTAATGAAACGGTAAAATAGTTATTTTCGTTGGTTACAGCAACACCCTGGTTACTTAAAATGGCATAACGGTTAATAATATTCTGCAGGCCCATGCCAGTTCCTGCTTCTGCAGATAGTTTTGGATTAATATTGTTACGCATAACTAAATGGTGTTCATTTTGCATAAACAAATCTATTATTAAAATGGTTTCTTTTGAAACAGCATTGTGTTTTATTGCATTTTCTAAAAGCAACTGTAAAGTAAGCGGTGGAATAAATGTTTGTTTTTTTTCTGCTTCGCTGATATTGATATTCAGCTTTAAATTATTGCCATATCTTTTTTGCTGCAGGTAAAAATAAGTGTTGAGTAAATTAATTTCTTCGCCAAGGGAAATAATGTCCTTATCACGGTAGTTTACAATATTGCGAAAAAATTCTGAAAGCTGCTCCACATACCCAACTGCATTTTTAGGGTTTTCCTCAATGGTGGAAATAAGTGTATTAAAACTGTTAAATAAAAAATGCGGATTTATCTGGTTGCGTAATACCTGGAACTGGAACTGTATTTTTTCGTTTTGTAATTGCTGCAATTTTTTTATATTATTTTCTCTCCACCGCATGTACAAAAACATCAGCAATGCCCCGGTTGCAATACAAAGAAAAATAAACCACCACCGTTTCCAAAACGGGCTTGATATAGTGAAAGCATAACTTGCTTCAATTGCGTTTTCAAAATTTTCGTTAACCGAAGAGCGGACATGAAATATATATTTACCCGGCCGTAAATTAGGAAATGGAATGCTTTGATCTTTTGTTGCAATCCATGCTGTATCCCGGCTTTCTAATTTATACTGGTAATTAACCTCATCTGGATTGGTGTAGTAAAGCCCTGTAAAATTAAATGTAAAACCATTTTCGTTATGATTAAAAAGATGTGGCGCATCTTTATCAATTGTTTGCAAAAATAATTGTATGCTGGTAATAACAGTTTGGGGCTGATGTACTGTTTTAGCAACCGGCGAATACACTACAATGCCATTTAATGTACTTAACAAAATATTTCCTGATGAATCGGTTGTAACACTTTGTAAACCCGTATTTACTTCTGCTATGCCCTGTGCATTATTTAAATAAGAAACAGAGCCGGTTGAAGGATTTAAAATATCAATACCTTTTTCGTTTACAATAATAATATTATCTTTCTTATCAGTTTTAATGCTGGTAATTTTTAAATCACTTATACCATCTTTAAGCGAATAGTTTTTAAATGTGGCGCCATTATAACAATAAATGCCGGCATCTTTTGTGTTAAACCAAATGCTGCCTTTTGCGTCCTCAGTAAAAGAATAGATATGATCATCTTTTAAGCCATTGCTTTTATTATAATTTACAAAATTGCCATTTTGTAAAACTGTAACACCTTTTCCATCGGTACCAAACCAAAGCCTGCCCATTTTATCTTTATAAACAGAATGAATATAATTGTTACCAATGTTGGGTATATCGTTATAGTTGGTGTAATTGTAATTGGCTGTAATATTTTTATTTGCTTCGGTAAGTTCAAAAATAGTTGCTACGCCTTCCAGCCCGCCTGCGCAAATGGTATTGCCTGTACCCGTAATAGATAGTACACTTGCTTTTTTTAGCAAAGGGTTTTCATTAATATTTCTGTAACTGCCGGTGGCAGGATTTAAAACAAAAATGCCTTCTCCCATTACGCTTATCCAAATGTTGTGAAACATATCCTGGTATAAACCGGTAATATCTGTTTTAGCAGTTAATTCTTTTATGCGGTAATTTTTACTTTCAATTTTTTTACCTGATAAAATATATTTTATTAATCCACCATCGGTACCTGCCCAAATATTATTTTCATAATCTGAAAGAATAGTGTGAATAGTTGCATACACTGCTTTATCGTATAAGGGTAACAGCGCTAATTTATCTGCAGAAGAGCAAATTAATTCTGCAGTGCCTTTCATCCATATATTACCTTCGTTATCGGTTAGTAAATTACTGATATTATTTTTATCAGATGCTTGAGCAAACACATTTATTACAGACTTGGCGGTATCTGATAATTTAAATAAACTATTTTCCTGCGTAGCAATCCATAAATTATTTGGTGTGGCAAGTATGGAGTTTACCTGCCCGTAATTCCAGTTACGGGCCGCAGTGGGCACTGTAATTTGTTTGGTGGTGTGATTATAAAGGCAAAACCCTTTTTCCTGCATGCCAATCCAAAAAGTATTATTGCCTGCCGGTGTAATAGCAGTAATGTAATAATCGGGTAACCCATTTTTGGGGCCAATTATTTCTATAGTTTTTTTTGCGCCATTAACTTTGCAAATATTTATGCCCTGGTCGGTAGCAGCAAGAACATCACCATTATCTGTAAGCGCTAAAGCATGTATATATTTATCGCTTAAGCCTTCGGCTTCGTTTATTAAATACAAATGATTATTGCTGAAGTAATAAATGCCTTCGCCATTGGTGGCAAACCAAATATTGTTTTTTTTATCCTGTAAAAATGCTGTGATGGCAACTTTTGGTGTTCCTTCTTCGGGCTCAAAATATTGTAATTTGCCGTTTATTTTTTTTGCAATTTTTCCATTTTTAAATCCAGCCCAAATTTGTTTTTTATCATCTTCAAAAACTGCAGTAACCGTATCTTTTGCTGTTGGCACAGAAAAGTGCACTTTATTAAATTTTTTACCATCAAATGTATATAAACCATTTGTGGTACCGGCATAAATAAAACCTTCGGCGTTTTTATATAAAGTATTTATTTTAAAGGGCTGATTATCTTCTAAAAGTTTAAATGATTTATACCCAAACACCTGCGCTGTACTTTTTTGTACCCATGTAAAAACTACAATAAAAATTATTATTTTTTTAAGCAGCAGCATTATAAGCCGGTTATTTTTTTACTAAATCTGCTTTTACTTCTACTTTAATTTCCGAAGCAAGGTTTTCATGCACCACTTTAGGAATGGGAATATTATGATCGGCCAGTAAAACAGTAAAATTTGATTTAATACTGATGTTGGAATTTTTTATGGTAAGTTCAGTTTTAATAATCCGTTCCTGTACCACACCATGTATAGTTAGATTGCCTTTTGTTCTTATAGAATAAACCCCATCTTTTGTAAAATCTATATCTTCAATTATTTTTCCTTCAAAAGATGCTGCCGGATATTTGTTGCTCTCTAAATAATTTTCATTAAAATGTTCCTGCTGCAGCGGACTGTTAAAACCTTTAAAAGATTTTACATTTACCCTGAAGGCAAATTGTTTTTTTTCCGGAATTATTATGCCTTTAAGTTCGTTACTCATGGCTTTAATTAATTCAAGCGAAGCTTCTGACCTAAATGCAATGCTTCCTGTATTTACTTTATAATCCGGGGCCTGCTCATTTTTATAAAATGACAGGAGTAATAAAACTGAAAAAAATATGGCAAGCTTTTTAAGCATGGTGTAATTTATACAATACTTTGCTATGGAGCTGTTAAACTCTTTTTATACTAACGGTTTTTACCAATGGTAAATACACGGGAAATATTGAAACCAAAAAATATATCTCCTTTTTCCCAAAGGCCTGATGTTTCTGTAATAAAAGTACGCTCACTCATACCCTGAGAGTTGGTAAAGTGTAACTGAAATACATGGCCGCCCGTTTCAATATCAAACCCTAAAGAGAGTGAGTTAGTGGTGTTTGATAATTTATAATCGGGCAGCTGATAATAATATTCAAAATTTAAACTTACACGTTTACTTAATTTTTGGCGTCCGCCAATTCCAATGGCAATTAAATCATTAGGCTCGGTGGCTAACTGTACTAAATTGCGGTGCGTATAAGTTGGCATCAGTTGTAATGAAGTGCTTTCAGAAAATTTACGGCCAATAACTAACTGGTGTGTAAAAAATAAACGGGAGGTAAAATAATTTGTTCTGGATGTGTCTTCGAACCTTATAGTTTTTAATGCAATAGTGGGTACATAACTTAAAGTAATGGGCATGTTACGTTTACCTTTTGATTGCCTTAATATTTTTACTTTAAAAAATGCATCGTAAGTTTTTTGATACGTACTGCGGCCAATGCCTACCATTAAATAATTGGTAATGCCATAATCAAATCCCATACGCATGGTGGCATTATCCAGGCCAAATAATTCATAGCCGCCGCCATTTACTTTTCCAAAACGGTGAGAAATTTTTACATCTAAAACCCTTTTTCCAACATTTTCTACCGTATGCCCGTTTATTAAACGGGTAGTTTTAAAAGTTGCTGCAGTATAATCTGTAGTGCTTTCAGTTTCACTTTCCAGCTGGCTCATAATATCTGTTGTATCCTGTGCGTTTGCAGTACTGCAAAATGCAAACAAAATAAAACCGGCGCAAATTATTTTTTTTGAAAACAGCATAATTTTATTTTACAAAAGTGAATTACATTTTTTGATCGAGATTGCAGTTTACTGTTATTTCAATACTCTCCGAAATATTATTTTTTACTGCGCCGGGAATTGAAATTTTATAATCGGCAAGCTTTGCCATAAATTTTGATGCCGCAATTATTTTTCCTCCTTTAACAGTAATGGTACCCGGTGCGGTAATGTTTTTTGTAATGCCATGCATGGTAAGATCGCCTTTTACAGAGATAGTGTAGTTGCCATCTTTTGTAAAATCTATTTTGCCAATATCGCCTACAACGCCTTTAAAAGTTGCTTTTGGAAATTTTGAACTCTCTATATAATTCTCATTAAAATGTTCTTCCATTAATGCTTTGGCAAAACGAAAACCTTTAGTTAATAAAGAAAATTGCAAATCACCGGTTTGGGTATTCAGTACACACAGCACCTGATTATTATCTGCTTTAATATCTTCCATTTTTGTGGTGGAGAAGAAGGATACCAAACCATTTTTTGTAAATACTTTTTGTGCAATGGCTGCGGAGTTACAAAATATTATTACAGCAACTGCAAAAATAAAACATTTCATACTTTCAATTTTTTTAATAGTCATTTTAATTATTTAACGCCCCTGCATCAAGCCATTTTTTTATTTTGGCAAGATTGCAGGTACTCATTTTGGCAGCATTTTTTGGCATGGGTGAATAATTGCCGGCATGAGAAACAGCACCCCAAAGCCTTCCGTTAGTGGCCTGTATTTTTACATCGGCATAAGCATCTAATTTTATACCTGCCGATGGTGTGTTGCCACCATGGCATGTAATACAATTTGAACTTAATATAGGTACAACAGAACGGCTGTAAGTAACATTGGCGGTATCGCAAACTGTATCGGGATACAAAACTTCTTCTTTATCGTAATAGCAACCCGTTGTTGATATCAATAATAAAAACAAACCAATTACTAAAAGGGTAATTATATTTTTTGCTGCTGTAAACACAAAGGTTTTCATTATCGTTTAGCCTGTTTAGTTATTTAATGCCCCAGCCGCCACCCATTTTTTTATTTGTGTAATCTGGCAATCAGTTAATTTATTTGCATCTTTTGGCATTGCCGAGTAACCTGCAGTATGCGTTACTGCACCCACTAATCTTCCATTTAATGCCTGCACTTTTACTGCGTTGTAATTACTTAAATCAATATTGCCTGATGGAACAGTACCGCTGTGGCAACCTGTGCAAAAAGTATTTATTATTATACTAACATTGGCCGAATATTTAAACTGGCTGCTATCGCAGGATGTGTTGCAGTTAACAGTATTTTTTGCGCCTTCGTTTATCCATTTTGCAATTAATGCTTTTTGAGCAAGGGTTAAATCTGCATTGGGCGGCTGCGGCATTTTATCTTTACCGGTTTCAAACAATACCCTGTAAATTTTACTGTTATCTGCGTTGCCTGGCACAATATCTTTACGCATAATGTTTGCATAACTGTCCAAAACCAGGTCTTCCTGGTGTGTAGCTGCATCGTGGCAACCCGATTTTGCACAATTGCTTTGAAACAATGGTAATATCTCACTTTCAAAACATACACCATTATTTGCAACAGGGCCGGGCAGTGGCGCAATGTTTACATTAAGCACCGGCGCTTCGTGTTTGCAGGAGTTAAATGCAAAAAGCACAGCACTAATTATTGTAAGGGTTAAAAATATTTTTTTCATTGGCGATAATAATTATTTGATAACAAAACCTCTTATTAAAATTACATCTCCGGGAATCCCCATTTCAGCATCAAAGTTATACCCTGTACAAATACCTTTTACAGCAATTGTGCTGCCTGCGCTAATATTTTGTATTTTTTTTTCCATGGTACAATTAATAAAAGCACCATCTGTATTTGTTTTTAAAAGTATTATAGTATTTCCCTGCTGGTCTTCTTTAATGGCAGCAATTTCGCCATTTACTTTTGTAACTTTTTGGTTGGTTTCGTCGCCAATAAATTTATTTTTAGCAAGAGAAGAATCTGTTACAAATGTTTGATGTAAATCAATTGCCGAAATTTCGGACGCAGGAGCTGCACTTTCTACACTAAAATGTTTTTTATTATAAATTTTGTAGCCAATAACTGAGGCTGCTAAAGCTGCACCCGCAATTGCGAGGAGTATTATTTTTTTTGTTTTTGCCGGCATAAATATTTCTGTCGTTAAAATTAAAGATAGGTTGCCTTTAAGCAGTTGCTATTTTACCCAACGGGTATTTACAGCTACTGAACGGGAATATTAAGCGCTTAGTTGCTTGAAGTAATATAGTTCTCCACCGGGATGCGGTTGCTGATACTTTTTGCAAGTGTCATTTCATCGGCATACTCCAGCTCGCCGCCAAATGCAATGCCACGGGCAATGGTAGTAATTTTTACAGGATAGTTTTTTAACTTTTTGCCAATATAATAAATAGTAGTATCGCCTTGTATATTGGGGTTTAAGTGCAAAAATTATTTCAGTAATTTCTCCCTCTGCAATGCGGTTAATTAATGATTCAATTTGTAATTGCTCTGGCCCCATACCATCCAATGGAGAAATAATACCGCCGAGTACATGATACACACCATTAAATTGCTGGGTGCTTTCAATTGCAATTACATCACGTATATTTTCCACCACACAAATCATTTCCTGCCTGCGCAGGTTATTACTGCAAATATTACATAAGGATTTATCAGAAATATTATGGCAGCGGCTGCAGAATTTTATTTCGCTTCTTAAAGTTGCCACCGCACTGCTGAAATTATTTACATCATGCACATCCTGTTTAATAAGATGCAATACCAAACGCAGTGCAGTTTTTTTTCCTATGCCGGGCAGTTTGGCAAATTCGTTAACCGCATTTTCTAAAAGAGAAGAAGAAAAAATCATTGTGTAAAGTTAATGGATAATGGAATAATTTATAATGGATAATGTATTTATTGCATAGAAAAGGCTGAAATGCGGAAGCTGTAAATTGAAAAAATTATTCATTATCCATTAACTCATTATTCATTACAAATTGATATCACTTTCATTATCCCAATTTTCCCTGATGGATATTTTTTTAGGGATAGTAATTACTTTTTCGGGTTGAATTTTTTTGGCATAACTGCCGGGATCCCACTTGCCATTATTATTATCATCGTATAAAACCCTTATTTCGTACTCGCCGGGGTTAAATAATTTATTGCGCCATTCTTTTGCAGTTAAGGCAAAACTTGCTTTTACCTCATCAGTTTGTACAAATTGTAATACCGGGTGTTTGGTAAAATCAATATTATTAAAACGGAATACTACATTACCATAGTCACTTTCTTTTTTGCTTTTAAAACGAAGCGTATCAGTTTTAGTAATGGTGCTGTCGGTTTTATCGGTTACAGCATCTTTTTGTATAATTAAACGGTAATCAAAATCCTCTGTCCATTTAGTAAAAAGTTTAAGTTTATTACTGTCTGCTAAAAAAGAAACAGCAGTAAACGCAACATAATTGGTATCGGTTAAAATAATTTTTGTGCTATCGAATTTTTTTATGGGGTTATTAAATTCGATTGTAAGGCTGTCTTTTAAATCTTGCTTTGCACCTGAAGCGGCTAAAGTATATCGTAATTTTTTTTGTGCAGCAGTTTTTGTTTTTGCTGTGGTAGTTGCAGGAATTTTGCTTATTTTTTCTTCGGCGTAAGCAAATAAATTTACAGGTGGTGTGCTGTCGCTTACTGTAATTGGGGTATTGTTAAATGCAAATAATTCTGTTTTTGAATTATAAGTTTTGCCACCATCGCCATCTTTTAAAGCATAAATATCATAATTGCCAGCAGGTAAATTGGCAAAGGCAAAACTGCCATCGCCTTTTACATTGGCAATATAGTTGGGTTTTATTTGTTGTACAGACGAATCGTTGGCATTACGGTACAGCATTACAATTAAAGTGCTGTCGGGTTTACCGGTTTCGGCAAGCTCTACTTTACCCAACACCATTAATGTATCAATGATATCGCCTGTTGAAAAAACATACGTAAAATCTTTAAAAATATTTCCTTCGTTTACATCTTTAATACTATTGCCAAAATTTATAGAATAAGTGGTGTTGGCTAATAAAGTATCTTTTATTTTTACAGTTACTGTTTTTAGTTTGCTCCTGAATTCGGGATTAACTTTTGGATAGGGCGATACCAGTACATTGGCCTGCACTTCCTGCAGCTCATCAATATATTCATCAAAAGTAAAAGTGATTTTATTGCCGGTAAAATTGGTGCTTAATAATTTTGGGTCGGCAGATAATAATTTTGGCGGCAGCGAATCTTTAAGGCCGCCGGATATAGAACCTATTTGTGCACAACCGTTATTGCCAATAATTGTAATTGCACCAAACGAAAAAATAAGAATGAAATATAAAAGGTAAGATAGCCTCATTAAAATATTTTGAACTGCAAACTTAAAGGGTTTACATTGTTTACCATTTTTTAAAATCATAAAAAACCCTTAATCTGTAATTTCTTCTTCCTCCAAATCATGCAGGGCCACCGCCAGCTGGTTATCTTTTACAAAATTGCACCAATGGCAATCTTCTTTTCCGCAGCCGGTATAAAAATCATGGTGTTGTATTTTATCCCAAACTTGGGTTAGTTGCTGCTTTACAGTTTCAATATCCTGCGGAGTAATTACAATTTTTTCTTTGCGGTATTCTTTTTTCTTATCGGGTTCTACAAAATCAAATTCGGTGCTTATCACTTTCCAATCTTTTTGCTCATAATTATCCACTAATATTTTATAAAACACAGCCTGCCTCCAGTAATCGCCACCGTTGGGTTCTTTATCGTTGGGGGCTTTTAATTTAGGGATAGCTTTATCAATATCGCCACTTTTATAATCTACAACGTTTACATTTTTGCCATCAAACTCCAGCTTATCTAATTTACCTTTTAGCGGAACGCTGTTTACCACTACGCCACGGATATTTCTTTCCACAGCCACTACCTTATTCCAGTTGTTAATATATTTATCGTAATAATTTCGCAATACTTCATCGCCGTATTCAATCCTTCTTTCAAATGCTTCTTTTGTAAAATTTTCTCTGTGCCTATTGATGTACCATTTAAAATCTGCAATCATTTCTTCTTTCGATGGAAATTTTTCCTGTTTACCATCCTGCATTTTTCTAAATAATTTTTCCAATGCATAATGTATAGCACTGCCAAATTCTGTTGCTTCGCTTTTACCGCTGGGTATTCTAATTAAATTTTGATAATAAAATTGCAGTGGACATTTTAAATAATTATTCAATGCCGTTACATTCATAACAAATTTATCCAGCAATGCTGTTATAAAATTGTCTTCTCCTTCTTCTATTTCTGGAGCCTGAGCATTAAATTGCAATAATTCAAACGCTACCATTTCTTCGGCAGATACATTTATTTTATCAATTGAAATGGAATGCTGTTCTAAAATTTCGGCAATAAACATGGAAGGTTCTATTTCTTTGCCATCATTTTTAAATTTTGCATAAGAGATAAATAAATGTTGCTCTGCTCTTGTTAGTGCAACATAAAATAAGCGCCTTAATTCTTCCCCGTCTGATGATACGGGTTGAGAAGAAAACATAGTATCCGGAAATTTATAACCGCCACCGGGCTTACGTTTCTTTTCCCAGCTGGATGCATTTACTCCTGCAAAAAAAACATACTCAAACTCTAAACCTTTGCTGCCATGTGCGGTAAGCAGGTTAACGCCTTTATCGCTGCCGGCTACCTGTATCATAGGCAACGGCAGGTTTTCTTTTTCCATTAACTCTATAATGGAAATAAATCCTTCTAAACCCATTAACGGATTACGGCTGGTTTCATCTTTAATAAAATCGAACAGGGCTGTAAGCAATTGCATTAAAGCAATTTTTTCTTTGTTCTTCATTATGTACGGGAGTACACCTGCATGCTGAATAATGTTTGCAAATAGCTGCTGCAAAGTAAAATTGCTTACATCTGCAATTAATTGCTCAATAATTTTACTTACGGTTTTTAAATTTTCATTTATGCCGGTATCAAACAAATCTTTTGCCGGTGTATTGGCTTTATCAAATAATAATTTACGTATGGATGTTGCTTCGCTGTTATACCTTTTTTGATTTACTTCAACCGTGAGTTTTGCAATTTCTATTGGGGGGATGTTGTAAAAATCGTAATGCAATATTTCAAACAGCATTTCATCGCCACCATAGGGAATATCATGCTCGGCATTTAAATAGCGTAATATTTGTAACAGTTTTTTTATAAAAGCATTTTCTAAAATGTTTACACTCCGCTTACTGTAAACAGCAATTCCTTTTAACCGAAAATATTTCGCCAGCTCTTCGCCATATTTATTTTCTTTATAGATAACGGCAATTTTACCTGGCTCAACTTTGTTATTTACCAAACTAAAAACCTGTTGAGTAATGCCAGCCATTTCTTCTTTAACAGAATTGTACTCGTTTATTACCGGTTGATTTTTTAATTCTTTTATTTTTATATTAGAAGAAATTAATTCTTTACTTAAACCATCTATTTTTTTTACTAAACGTTCTTCGTTTTTATTGATAAGTGTTTTAGAAATATCAAGAATTGGCTGAGTGCTGCGGTAATTATTGGTGAGTACAACAGTTAATAATTCTTTTGTGTACGCATTGGCAAAGCCCAGCATATTTTCAACATTGGCACCCTGAAAACGGTAAATACTCTGGTCATCGTCACCTACCACAAAAACATTGGGCTTATCCCAGTAACTGATTAAAAGCTGCACCAGCCTGTTTTGTATGCCACTGGTATCCTGGTATTCATCTACCAAAATGTATTGAAATTTTTCCTGGTAGTTAGATAATACACTGGCATTTTCTTCAAAAACTTTTATCACCCAGTTTATCATATCATCAAAATCGTAACGGTTTTTTTTACGCATCAGGTTTTGATAATTATCAAATTCATTTACGGCTGCCCTCAGTTTTTCAACTTTTTCATTTTCTTCTTCAATTTTATCAATACGTACATCGCCTTTTTTAAAATCTTTTACGGCACGTTTGGCAATGTATTCATCACGGTTGGGTAAGTCGGCAATGTACTCATCAATTTTTTGGTTGATAAAAGTTGGTGTCCATCCTTCCCGTTTCATGGCACTGAATAAATTTTTAAGATTATTTATTTCGTAATACACATCGCCACGGTATCTTTTTAATAAATGATTTTTGGGAAAAGCATCAATAAGCGTTTTAAAAAGTTGAATGCTTTCCAATTCCGAAACAGCATCCAAAGAAGTTTTTTCAAACAACGATAAATTATCCTGTATTACATCGTTACAAAAAGCATGAAAGGTATAAATGTTTACTTTGTAAGCATCGGCGCCAATAAATTGCACCAATCTTTTACGCATGGCAATAGTACCTGCATCAGTATAGGTAAGGCATAAAATATTTTCTGGCAGTACATCGGTATCTAATAAAATTTTTCCAATACGTGCTGCTAATATTTGTGTTTTGCCTGTGCCGGGGCCAGCAATAACCATTACCGGGCCTTCAATGGTATCAACAGCTTTGCGTTGCTGTGTCATTTAGTTTTTTATATTCTTCTGTAAATTTATTTTGTAAGATGTTGCGGTAGTTCATCATACATCAAAGATAAACCCCAAACCCCTAAAGAGGCTTTAACCCTTAAAATATTTTAAACAAATGTTGTTAAACAAAGCGAATGCTTTTATGTTATTACAGCAAAGTAAATAATATAATAAAAGATGAGCAAAGTATATTCTTTAAAAACCGTTCAGCAATTACCAATAACTTTAGAGCAGGCCTGGGATTTTTTCAGCAGCCCTGCCAACTTAAAAGAAATTACACCGGATAATTTGGGGTTTAAAATAAACTCCCAGCATCATGGCGATAAAATGTATGCGGGGCAGGTAATTGAATATACGGTTAGCCCCGTTTTAGGCATACCGATGTACTGGATGACGGAAATAACACATGTAGAAGATAAAAAATATTTTGTGGATGAACAGCGGTTTGGGCCATACAGCATGTGGCACCACCAGCATCATTTTAAAGCCACAGCAAACGGTGTGGAGATGACGGATATTGTACATTATAAATTACCTTTTTGGTTTTTGGGAGATATTGCTAATATGTTATTTGTTAAGCAGCAACTGAAAACCATTTTTGATTACCGCTTTAAAATTGTAGAAAAAAAATTTGGCGCTGCGTAAAATAACATTAACAAAAACAATTGTTATTAATCGGTATCATTATTGCAGTGTAGCAATATCTTAGCAATATATTGTATCCCGAATGAAGTATGCAACGTTAATTTTTATACTGTTTTTTTTTACCACTACTACTTTAGTGTATGCCCAAAAAAATTACAAGGATACAGCGGTAAAGCACAAAACGCCACTCATCAGTACTGCTTATTACAGAGATACTACCTTGGTGCTTATCCCTTTCGATTATAAACAATCTGCATTATACCAGCCCTATACTTACGAAGTAATTGACAGCGTAGTTACAATGCTGTTGAAAAAAAATGATGTTACACTTTCTATTGATGGCTATGCACACCCCGATGAAGGCAACGATACCATTTGTAAATATTTAGCATTGAACAGGGCTTTGTTTGTGAGAGATTATGTATTGGGCCGTGGTATCGACAGCAGCCGAATAATTTTGGTAAGAGGATTGAGTAAAACAAAATCGGTAAACAGCGATATTGATAAAGACGGGCATACCCGTAATTGCAAAGCAGAGCTGCGGTTAAATTTTCCGATACCGCCGGAAATTTTAAGAAAAGCCGACAGGGACGAAGATGGCGTTGTTGATATTGAAGATAGTTGCCCCGATGATTATGGGTACAAAGAAAATAATGGTTGTAAAGATTCCAACACCATTGTGATCCCTTTCGAAAATCAGCAATCTTCTTTATCGCCATTTACTTATAAAGCGTTAGACAGTGTGGTGACGGAGCTAAAAGAAAATGCAGCATACACAGTAGCCATTGAAGGGCATGCTTACAAAACCGAAGGCATACATTCAGTTTGCGAAAGATTGTCAATGGAAAGAGCTTCAATAGTAAAAAATTATTTAATCAGCCGAAATATTTCGTACAAACGTATTGTTACAATAAAAAGTACCGGCATTAACCGGCCTTACAATGCAGGCAAAAACCCCAGAGAGATTGCTGCAAACTCCCGAGCTGAAATTTTACTAAAAAAATAAATAAGCTACTTTACCCCTGCTCTTTTTTTCAATTCTGTAACCGGCATTACCATTAATCTTCCAACAGGTTTATTATTTCTGTAAGTAATTACTTTCATAACTACTGCATCTTTAGGAACAGTTACCGGTGCTGTATATGCAGGGTAAAAATTATCAGGGAAGGAATTATCAAAACTGTAATGAATATTTAAACCTTCTACCTGTGTACTAAGGGTAACCGCAATACCGGCATCTTTTTTTCTTACTTCAAAAATGGCGTCATACATACTGGGAGCATATTTTATAGCCGCTTCATCAAATCTTTCCATATGATTTTCTACACGGCTAACAAAATTATTCCAGTTCCTCTTTTCTTTAGGGCTCCATAATACTTCTGCAATGGCAAAAGCACGGGGCCAGGTCATGTATTGTGCATGGCGCATATTATACACTTGCTCCGTCCATAAATTTGCCTGGCCACCCTTAATTAATTTTGCATTGGTACCATCGGGTACAGGTTCAAACTGGTATGCTTTTTTTAACAGTAAGGTAGAGTACACCGGCGGTTCCATAATGGCATCACCCTGCATATAATCAATGTATGCAAATTCGGCAGGGCTCATTACTACTTCATGTCCCATTTTAGCTGCTTCTATTCCACCTCTCATACCACGCCAGCTCATTACAGCAGCATTAGGCGCTAATCCGCCCTGTAAAATTTCATCCCAGCCAATCGTTTTTTTTCCTTTAGATGCAATTATTTTTTCTACACGTTTTACAAAATAACTCTGTACTTCATCCAGATTTTTTAAATTTTCTTTTTTCATCAATGCTTTTACTGCTGCACTTTTTTCCCAAAAATTCCGTGCCGTTTCATCGCCTCCCATGTGAATGTAATCGAAGGGAAAAAGCTGCGCCACTTCGGTAAAAACTTTATCAATAAAATCAAATACTTTTTCGTTGGCGGGGCACAGTGTATTATCCAGGGTGCCATAAAAATGCTTGCCATCTGTGGGCCATATCATAAACTGTTCTCCTGAGTTTACGCTGTAAGTTCCGGGAGTGCAGGTTAAATCTGGGTATGCAGCAATAGCTGCTAAACTGTGGCCGGGTATATCAATTTCGGGCAGAATATTTATAAATTTTTCTTTGGCATATTGTACCAGTTCTTTAATGTCTTCATGCGTATAAAAACCTCCGTAAGTTTTTGGTTCATTAGCTTCCGGTTTCGAAAATTTACCAAAGGTTCCTGTTTTATCAACTCTCCATGCACCCACTTCCGTTAGTTTTGGTAAAGATTTTATTTGTATGCGCCAGCCCTGGTCGTCCGTTAAATGCAGGTGCAGTAAATTAAATTTATACTTAGCCATCTGATCAATATAATCCTTTACCTCTCCTACTGTAAAAAAATGGCGGGATACATCCAGCATTAAACCCCTCCATCCAAATCTTGGATTATCTTCAATGGTAACAAAAGGAATTGACCAACTATTAACCAGTTTATTATTTTGATTGCTTTCAATTTGCGGCGGCAATAATTGCAATAAAGTTTGCACCCCATAAAAAATACCAGCAGGTGTTGGGGCAGCAATAGTAACACCATTTGCGGCTACCTGTAAGCGGTAGCTTTCTGATGAAATTGATTTATCAGCTGACAGGCTTAAAAAAATGGAGTTGGCAGCAGCAGTATTGCCTTCTGCAACAGTTACAACATTACCGGCAGCAGTAAGCTTGTTCGCCAATGAGCCGGCAATCTTTTTAAGCTCTTCATTTTTTGTAAAGATGACAGATAAATTATTGGGTAAAATAAAATTTCCATCCCCCGCAATTAATGAAACAGGTTTTGGTATAAGTATATTTTGCAGATTAGCAGCAGTGTTTTGTGCAACTGCAATGGTATTTATAAAGATCAGCAGGCTTAACAGTAATTTATTTTTCATACTCAAACATATTTGTAACACAAGTTAATTAATTGACAGTAACCCTAAACAAAAAAAGGCCAACAAGTTTTACTTATCAGCCTTTTTAAAATAGATTTATTTGATATTATCCCGGCATACGCCCAATGTATTTTTCAATTTGTTTTATCTGGTCAACAATTTGCGGTGTGGTGGGTTTAAAGCTTTTTGCTTTTCTAAAAAAATCTTTTGCCGCCCTGAATTCTCTTTTGTTCATCATTATGGAACATAATTGCAAATAAGCTGCGGCATTATTTTCATTATCGGGCAAACCAGCACGAATGGCCTGGCGGATATAACTTTCGCCCTGCTTCATATCGCCTTTTTGTATACACAGCATACCCAGTTGTAATTTGTTGGGGCCTTCGGTTTGCTTGGTCATGGTACCGCCAAGCGAAAGGCTTTTTTTCATCAGCGTTTCTGCGCCATCATAATCTTGCCCCACCATAGCCAAATTACTTTTAACTGCATAATATTGCGAACGTACAGGCTTTATAAGCAACTGCGGAAACCAAATACTGTCAAGCACTTTTTTAGCTTTTTCCATATCGCCGTTTTCCATTGGCTCCTGCAAAAGGCGCAAAGGGCCAATAATAAAATGGCCTACAATTAATACCACTCCAATCAAATATAAAATAAATGATGGCCAAAAACCGGCCTGTATATTGGTAAAAATGGCCAGGGCTAAAATTACAATGCCCATCCACAACCGGTACTTAATTATTACATTCAACCACTTCATATGCTATAAAATTTTTGGAGGGCAAAGATAAGGCTTGTGTTTAAAAAAGACCATTAGTCTTTAGCATCGTTTATTTCCACCCAATAACCATCGGGATCCTGCAGCCAAATTTGTTTTACACCATCAACCCTTGTAGTGATGGCATTTTGTTTACCATCCCTGTCTTCAAACAAAATATTTTTCTTTGTAAGCATTTTTGTAAATGCTTCAACCGATGGTACACTAAAGCAACTGTGCTGATTTTTATAATAGGTTTTTGTTTCGGCAGCGCCCTGTATTATATGCATTTGAATATTAGGAGCAGTTTGCAACCAAATGTGTTTACCATCTTTAAAAGGTTCGGCAATGGTATCTAAGCCAACAATATTTATATAAAAATCGCCTGACTTTTTTAAATCTACCACGTAGATGGCGGTATGGTTAAGCCTTGCCTTTATTTGTGCAAAAGAAGAATATTGCAGTAAACACAACACATACAGTACACCAATTGCCTTAATTTTTTTCATATTTATGCTGTTAAAGCATAAATGTAATTAAATTAATGGTTGATTTTATAAAGTGGAAGGTTTAAATAATTACTTTTGCCATCCAATTTTTTGGTCCCGTAGTTCAATGGATAGAATAGAAGTTTCCTAAACTTTAGATGCAAGTTCGATTCTTGCCGGGACTACCAGAGTAAAACGAAATCCCTTGTAATTTAATAAATTATGAGGGTTTTTAATTTTAGGGGTCAATTCTTTTATTATTGATGAGTTTCTACTATTAATTCCATCAAATTTGAGTGAATTAAATATTACATGTTTGTAACCTTTAGTAAAGTAAAGCGTAATTTTAATTATACTGAATTCAGGTGAATTAAAAACATCGAATCAGGCACCGTAAAAAATAATAGTATGGCAAAAAGTAAAATAATATATGTTCAGGGAAGAGAGATTACTTTGATTTCCGACAAAGTAAATGACTACATTTCGATTACCGACATGGCTCGTTACAGAGACCCTGAAAGAACAAATTATATCATTCAAAACTGGATGAGAACGAGGAGTGCCATAGAGTTTTGCGGACTTTGGGAACAACTTAACAACCCTGATTTTAAAAGCATCGAATTCGATGCCTTTAAAAATGAGTCCGGGTCAAACAGTTTTGCACTTACACCACAAAAGTGGATTGATAACACTAACGCCAAAGGCATCATTTCAAAGTCAGGACGATACGGTGGAACATTTGCCCATCGTGATATCGCTTTTGAATTTGCAACATGGATAAGTGCCGAATTCAAATTCTATTTTATCAAGGAATTTCAACGCTTGAAAGCCGATGAAAACGACCGCTTCAAATTAGAATGGAATCTTCAAAGAACACTATCTAAAATAAATTACCGCATACATACCGATGCCATTAAGGAAAATATTATTCCACAATTAGTTGGCCAAAAAGAAACCGCTTTAGTTTATGCCAATGAAGCCGACCTGTTAAATATGGCACTGTTTGGCAAAACTGCCCAGCAATGGCGCACAGAAAATCCCCATGCAAAAGGCAATGTAAGGGACGAAGCAAGCATTGAACAATTAGTGGTTTTGTCAAATATGGAAAGTATTAATGCGGTACTTATACACAACGGTTTAAGCCAGCCGGAAAGATTAACACAGCTCAATCAAATGGCCATTACGCAAATTAAATCGTTGTTACAAAATACCACAATTAAGAAGTTAAAATAAAAAACTAAAAAATCTTTTTGCCCCCGTGCCAGTACTGGCAACACCCATTATGGAATGAGATATGCAGGCGAAAAACTCTTTAGCAAAGCAGGTATAACAAAAGATAGGCAGCAGAAACCTCTGCAGCAATTTTAACCCAGATTACGCAATAGCAAGCACAAAAGGATACTCAAAGACTTTTGAGTAGTTCCAAAGTCCGCTAAACCAAGCTCTTCTTTTTTTACTGAGTGCTATTTTTAGTACGAGTTTATCGTTTACTTTTTCGAAGTAAGCGCCTATTGCAAAAGTTCTGTATCGCAATGTTGCTAATGTTTTTTGTGTTTTTTGCTGCAGCACAAATGTTCTGAAGAGTGCCATTAAATTATAGGCAATCATGGCAAAAGTTAAAGCAGCTTCGGTGGCATAAAAATCTTTAAGATTAAAGCTGTCAAAACCAAAATCATATTTTAATTCTTTGATCCTGTTTTCTGCATCAGCTCTTCCTCTGTAGAGTCTCCAAATTTCTGTTGGTGCAAGTTTCAGGTTGGTTACGTAGGCCGAGTAACGATAATTTTTATAGATTTCTTCTTCTGCAAACAGTTTCAATTGCTTGCCTGTAGCTTTGGGCCTGTCTTTTATTGTTTGCCTTACAATAACCAGCCGCCTTAGTTTTGTCCAGGAATCGCTTTGGTACAGGTGTTCACAAATTTCTATTCCCGTATCTAACAAAATCCAATTATTACTGGCAGCTATAAGCCTTTGTATTGGCTGTGAAAACTTTGCTGCTACTATATAATCCATGGTTTTGGATTCTATGTAATCTAAAATATCTGACTGAAAAAAGCCACTGTCTAATCTTATTAAACTAACCGTTTTATTTTTTAATTTGGATAAGGTATCTTCTAAAAAACCAAGAAAATTATTAGCCGAAGAAGTGTCGCCACTTCGAAGCCACATATTTGCCACCAATTTTACATCGGCTATAAAGGCAATTAATGGATGATGGGATGGCCTTCCTTTTTTGTTTGGATTGTATCCTTTTTTTGCACCATCCTGGGTGCCATACCGGGTCATTACAGAGGAATCTATATCCAAAGTAAAATTGTCAAACTTGAAGTTATCAAAAATCCAGGAGTAAAAATATTGGCTCACATGATGGTTTTTTGCCTGAGTAAATTTGCTGAAAAACCGTTTGTAAGTATCTTGGCCGGGAGTGTTTTTCCAATCAAATATTTTGCCCAATGCACTATCATGCCGGGTTACTTCGGTATGCAAAAACCGGTTTGCACCACACCAAATACTGGTTATAAAGCCTTCAATAATTGTAGAAGTTTTATAACCACGGTTAGAACCTGATTGAGGTAAATCTGTATTTTGCTCAACAATCTGCCTAAAACCTGTTTTTTGAAGCATTTGTTTCAAAAAAACCATTCCGCCCCATGGCGTAATCTCTTTACTGGTATAGCTTATATCAAATTCCATCTCTGTATTTTGTCTAATGCTACGCATTAGAAAGTAAATAGCTAAATTAATGATTTGTGGCTATTGCGGAATCTGGGTTTAAATGCACACCTGCAGGATTTT
>CAVUIP010000007.1:0-451717 GCA_963741535.1 uncultured Chitinophagaceae bacterium | reverse complement strand
CAAATTAGTTTTTGGTAATGGTACTTTGCCACAATTAGTTGATGATGTAATTGCATTAAAACCAACCAAAGTTTTTATAGCCACGATAGCGCCATTAAAAAATGCGCTTGCTGATTTTATTACTAGCACTTACAAAAAAACGGTATTGAAATTTTAACCGATACATCTATTGTTGCAGAACCTTCTTTTGCAGATTTTGAAAAACTGATGCAAACAGTTGCACCTTTCAATCCTGATGTGGTGATTGGTATTGGTGGTGGAAGTGTGTTGGATATTGCCAAATTAGTAGCCGCACAATTAGAAAATGAACAACAGTTAAAAGATTATGTGGGTATTGGCTTATTAAAAGGCAGAAAAAAGAAATTGATCTGTGTGCCTGCCACTTCAGGTACCGGCAGCGAAGTTTCTCCCAATGCTATTTTAGTTGATGATGAAAATCAGAAGAAAGGAATCATCAGTCCGTATCTTAGTTCCCGATATTGTTTATGTGGATCCTTTGTTAACCGTAAGCGTTCCGCCTGCAATTACTGCAGCAACAGGTTTAGATGCATTAACACATTGCCTGGAAGCTTACACCAATAAATTTGCACAACCGTTTATTGATATGTATGCGTATGAAGGTATGCGGTTGATAGCAGCACATATTGAAACTGCTGTAAAAGACGGCAGCAATATTGAAGCAAGAGAAAAAGTAGCGATGGGAAGTTTGCTCGGTGGTTTTTGTTTAGGCCCGGTGAATACAGCAGGCGTGCATGCATTATCTTATCCGTTGGGAAGTATGTTTCATTTAGCACATGGCTTATCCAATGCATTGTTATTGCCTTATGTGATGGAATTTAATATTCCTGCCGCACCAAAACGATATGCAGATGTAGCTATTGCATTAGGTTGCGAAAGAAAAGAAAACGATACAGCAACAGCTTATGCAGGCGTGCAAAAAATAAGAGAATTGATCAAAGCCTGTGGCATTCCTGCAACATTAAAAGAAGTGAATGTGCCGGAATCAGCCATTCCACAAATGGCGATTGATGCGATGAAGATACAGCGCTTATTAAAAAATAATCCAAGAGAAATTACAGAACAGGATGCAATTAGCATATTTATAAAGCAGCATATTAATGTAGTACAGAAAAAAAATATAAAGGGATATTGTTCCGGCAGTAACGCCACTTACAGCTACATTTCAATTGGATGAAAAAGCAGTAGAAAAAATATTCGCTAATTTTACCAGCATAATATTTCACCATTTATATTAGGCACAACCGGCGAATCAGCATCTTTATCCACTGCAGGTAAAAACGGATTATTTAAAAGCTGCAGCAAAAAATAAAAAAGCAGGCACTGTTTTGTATGCCGGTATATCTTCCAATGTATTTGACAGAAGTCATTGAGTTTGCAAAATTATGTGCAGATAATGCTGTTGATGCAGTTGCTGGCAACTCTGCCATCTTACTATGCATTGAACAGATGAACAGATGCTGAAATATTTTGAAGACCTGGCTGATGCTATTTCATTGCCCTTGTTCATCTATAATATTCCTGCTACCACGCACATGAGTATTCCGCTGGAAGTGATTGATGAATTAAGCATGCATCAAAATATTGTTGCGGTAAAAGATTCAGAACGCAGTGAAGAAAGATTAATGAAATCATTGGAGTTGTGGAAAGACAGAAGAGACTTCGGCATTTTTTAGGATGGGCAGCAAAATCAGCATGGCTTTATTAATTGGCGGCAGCGATGGATTGATACCCAGCACGGGAAATCTGTCACCGGAAATTTATTCAGACATGTGGAATGCATTTAATGCAAGAAGATTATAAAGAAGTATATGCCATGCAAAAGTTAAGTGATAAGTATGGCAACTTATACCAGGAAGGTAAAACATTAGGCGAAAGTTTATGGGCATTAAAAGTATTGATGCAAGAAAAGGATTTGTGCGAAGCAGTGGTAATGCCACCTTTGCAACCAATGTAATGCTGAAGAAGAAAATAAATTAAAACAAAACATCGATATTTAATAAGACTAACATTTACGTAATGCTACAGATAAAATGAGTGATGCAAGACTCTCATATAGAACGACAAACCAATCATAGCAATTACCATGGGCGACCCGGCCAGTATTGGCCCCGAGATTGCCGTGAAAGCATTACTTGAAAAAAAGTATTCATGCAATATGCAAACCATTTTTAGTTGGTGATGCAAAAGTATTTGAACAGATCATTGCATTATTAAAACTAAATGCAAAAATAAATGCCATTGATAAAGTTAGCGGATGCAAAATTTGAATTCGGAACAATTGATGTATTTGATCTTAAAAATGTTGACATTGATAAACTGGTCTTTGGAGAAATTGCTGCCATGTGTGGCGAAGCATCTTTTCAATCCGTAAAAAAAGTAATTGAACTGGCATTGGCAAAAGAAGTAGATGCTACGGTAACCGGCCCTATCAATAAAAAATCTATCAACGAAGCCGGTCATCATTTTGCAGGACATACAGAAATTTATGCCCACTTTACCAATACAAAAAAATATGCCATGTTGTTGGTGGAAGATAAAATGAAAGTGATACATGTATCAACACATGTATCATTACGCCAGGCATGTGACTTAGTGAAGAAAGACAGGATATTAGAAGTAACAGAATTATTACGCAACGGCATGATAAGTTTAGGCGAAACCAATTTAAAGATCGGTATTGCAGGATTAAATCCGCATGCAGGCGATAGTGGTTTGTTTGGTACAGAAGATGATCTGGAAATTTTACCTGCTGTAGAAGAATTAAAAAGATTGGGTTATGATGTGGAAGGCCCCGTGCCACCCGATACGATGTTTGCAAAAGCAGCAACCGGTTATTATGGTGGTGTAGTAGCCATGTACCACGACCAGGGACATATCCCTTTTAAACTAACCGGCTTTAAATGGAACTCCGAAAAAAATCAAATGGATAGTGTGAAAGGAGTGAATATTACCATGGGCTTACCCATCATCCGCACATCGGTGGATCATGGTACTGCATTTGAAATTGCAGGTAAAGGCATTGCCAGTGCAGATGCAATGGTATTAGCTATTGAAAGTGCGGTGCAGTTAAGTAAATATAAAACAAGTCAATCGTGAATGGTGAGTCGTGAGTAATCGATTGCTCACAACTCACCATTCACTACTCACAACTCACGAATATGGTCGCAGTTATCGCAGATGATTTTACCGGCGCAGCAGAATTGGCTGGTATCAGTCTGCGGTATGGATTATCGGTTTCAGTTCATCTTGGATAATGCAATTGATGCCAATGCAGATGTGGTTATTATTTCTACCGATAGCCGCTCCATGCAAAAAGCAGCAGCCATTTATTGCACTGCCGATGCAGTGGAAGCAGTATTAAAATTTGAGCCTTCATTTGTCTATAAAAAAATTGATTCTGTTTTACGTGGCTATGTAATTGATGAAGTAAAAGTGCAAATGGAGCTGAGCGAAAAAAATAAAGTATTCATTTGTCCTGCTAATCCATCCTTGCAAAGAACCATCAGCAACGGCGAATATTTTATTAATGGAAAAAAAATAACGGAGACGGGTTTTATAAATGATCCTGAATTTCCGATAAGCAGTGCAAAGGTTACTGCAATGGTAAATGATGAAACAGTACAGGTATTAAAGCATAATGACTGGTTACCTGTTGAAGGAATTGTAATAGGAGAAGCAGAAAGCAATGAAGATATAAAAGCATGGGCCGCAGCAATAGATGAAACCTGGATGCTGGTGGGTGCCGGAGATTTTTATACCGCCTTGCTGGAAAAAAAATATACAGCAAAGCCACAACAAAAATTTCAATTGCAGTCACCGCACTTGTATGTATGCGGTACCGCCTTTGAAGAAAGAAAAGCATTTATTAAAAAATTAGATTGCACTGCTTACCTGCCCGAAATAATTGATGAAGAATGGTTACAACAAACGGGCAATATCATTAAAGAAAAAGGCAAAGCAGTAATTGCGATTGATGAATCAAACGAATCAGCTTTAACATTACGAACAACAATGGCAAAAGCAGTAAAAGAAATTGTAGTCAAGAGAAAATATAAAAGAAATTTTTATTGAAGGCGGCTCAACAGCCGCCGCTGTGCTGGAAGAATTAAACATTAAAAAACTAATACCGGTAAATGAATTAAGCAGGGGAGTGGTAAGAATGAAAGCCGGAAATTTATTTATCACCGTAAAACCCGGAAGTTACCAATTACCAATAGAGATTCTGGACTTATATATTTAAAAATTAAAAAACGATTCTGTAATCACAGGGTCTAAAGTCCCTCCTTGGGAGGGATTTAGGGAGGCTGCTTGTTATGAACCATCTTCACTTTATAGATTACAGCATCATACTTTTTGTTCTCGGCATCACCCTCTACCTCGGCTTCCGTTTTGCCAACAAACAAAAGACCACCGAAAATTATTTTTTGTCTAAAGGAAATTTTCCTTCCTGGGCATTGGGCTTATCATTATTATCTACACTAATAAGCAGCAATACTTTTTTAGGCTATCCCGAACAAGGGTTTCCAATCCAACTGGATATATTTATTGCAAGGCTACATGGTGCCCATTGTGCTGATGGGTTCCATATGGTTTATTGTACCGCTGTTTCGTAAAGTGATCGGCTTAAGTACCTACGAATATTTTGAAAAACGTTTTGGAAAATTTGCCCGTTATTATTCCTCCTCTTCATTTATCATCCGGCAGTTTGCCGGTATGGGCTCTGTGTTAACGTTAGTGGCACTGGCCATTTATAAATTAACCAATATTGATCCTGTATATTATTTTATTATGCGTGGGACTGGTGCTCATCGTCTTAAATTTAAAAGGCGGCATGCAGGCCGTAATATGGCTGGATGTATTCCAGGGATTCATGTTATTTGCCAGTGGGTTTATTTGTTTGGGCATATTAATATTCTCCATAAAAGGCGGCATACCAGAAGCTTTAAAAATTGCCGGCGAAAATAACCGAACCGGTTTTGGCCCTTACGATTTTAAATTAGATAAACTGAGTTTTTGGGTGCTGGTGATCAACGGTGCATTTTATGCCATTCAAAAATATGCCACCGATCAAACCGTAGTGCAACGTTATCTTACTGCCAAGTCTGATAAGTCGGCCATCAAAGCATCGTTAATGGGTATTTTTCTAACCGTTCCCATCTGGACGATCTTTATGTTTATTGGTACAGCCTTGTTTGTTTACTATAAGCAAAATCCATTGCCCGCCGATGTTAGCGCCAAAACGGTGTTCCCTTATTTTATGATGACCAATTTACCCACCGGTGTAATTGGTTTTATTGTGGCGGCTTTAATAAGCGCCGCTATCTGCAGTTTAAGTGCCGATATCAATTCCAATGCAGCAGTGGGCATGGAAGATTATTATAAAAAATTCCGGCCCGGTAAAACGGATAAGCAAAATTTATACGCCAGTAAAATGATGGTGTTGTTATCCTGCTTTTTCGCCATCGGCATGGGGTATTTTTATTTAAAGTTCAGCAGTGGAGGAATCATCGATCTCATCTTTACCGTGTACGCCATTTTTTCCGGCGGCATTGTAGGTATATTTTTATTAGGTGTTTTTAGTGCCAGGGCAAACCGGCAGGGCATGAACATTGCTATCGTTGCCTGCATTTTATTTACCACCTGGGCTTTTTTAACCAGCACACCCATTGGAATAAAAGATCCCAAACTACTGCTGGATTTAGGTAATTTTAATTTTACGCATCATAAATTAATGCTGGGGGTGTACAGTCATTTGGTGGTGATCATTGTAGGCTATATCGCCAGTTTATTTTTTCCCAAACCGGTGCTGCCCGATAATTTATTATACAGCAGTTGGAAAGCCAACAGGCATTTATAAAAATTGAACATTATGGAAAACGAAAATATTTTTTCTCCACGCAATTTTTCACGCAAAGACGCTAAGGAAATAAGGCGCAAAGTTCAGTTGTATTTTCTTAGCAGCTTTGCCGCTTTGCGCCTTGGCGTGAAATTTTTTGTGCTCCTTTGTGCCTTTCTGTCTTTGTGGTTCCATGCCCAGGCACAACCCAGCTCCGATAACCAGTTTGCCAAACCACTTAAAGAAGTACTCAACGATATTCAAAAAAAATACGGCGTTACCATAAAGTTTGTGGATAGCATGGTGGCCAATAAAAAAGTTACTTATGCCGACTGGAAGTACCGGCCCGATGTAGAAGTGACCTTAGATAATATTTTAAAACCCCTGGAACTAAAAGTTAAAAAAGAAAAAGACAAACAATATAAACTAAGTGTGTACGAATATTACCGCTGGCCGGTAAATGAAGGCTGGGCCGAGCTTGACCGTATTGCCGCACAATACAAAACACTGGAGGAATGGGAAAAAAGAAAAGCGATGATGAAGCCGCAGTTGCTGGAAGCGATGCAGCTATCGCACCTGCCGGCATTGCCCAATACAAAACCCATTATTACACCCGAAAGAAAATTTGCAGGCTACAGTATTGAAAATATTGCCCTTGAAGTAATGCCCGGCTTTTGGGTAAATGGCTCTTTGTACAAACCCGAAAAAATAAAAGGGAAGATACCGGTGATATTGCATCCGCAGGGCCATTGGGATAATCACCGCTACCGTGCCGATTGCCAGTACACCAGTGCCGCATTGGCAAAAATGGGCGCCATGATCTTCAGCTTTGATATGTTTGGTTATGGCGAAAGCCAGTTGCAGTTTAAATTTGAAGACCACCGTACCAGCCGTGCCATGAGTTTACAAATATTAAGCAGCATCCGCATACTGGATTATTTGTTAGCATTAAAAAATGCAGACACCAACCGTGTGGCCATTACCGGCGGCAGCGGCGGCGGCACTTATGCCGTGTTAATGACGGCGATCGATGACAGGATAAAAGTATCGGCACCCATTGTAAATCTTTCTTCTTATTTCTATGGCGGCTGCCCCTGCGAAAGCGGTATGGATATTCACAGCTGCGGTGGAAGAACGGATAATGTAGAACTGGCCGCCATGGCAGCGCCGCGGCCAATGCTGGTAGTTAGTGATGGCGGCGACTGGACAGACCGCATGCCCGAGCATGATTTTTTATACCTGCAAAAAATGTACAGCTGGTATGGCAAACCCGAAAATGTAAGCAATGTGCATTTGCCCAATGATAAACACGATTTTGGCTTTAATAAAAGAAAGCCTTTGTACGAGTTTATGGCAAAGCAGTTTAACCTGAATGTAAAAGCCATACAAAACACCGAAGGCAATATTGTTGATACGGCTATAACGCTTGAGCCCTTAAATGCATTTTATGTTTTTGGTGATAAAGGAGAAAAATTACCGGCACATGCGGTTAAAGGTTTTGATAACATTGATAAATTATTCAATGAAGAAATTATTAAAGCCAAACAAAACCAGCGCTATAAAATAGGACTGATAGACCTGATGTTATTAAAGCGGCAAAAACTGGGCGCCATTACTTTAACCGCACAACTAAAAGCCGATGGGGTAGAAGTGGATATGGGTGGCCTGGGTACAAGGCCAACATTCGATAACCAGTTGCTGATTGATTCTGTACGCAACCAGTTTTTAAAAACCGCTAAAGAAAATAATGTAGAAATATTTAGTTTGGCGATGACGGGTTATTATGCACAAAGTTTTTGCGGCAGGGCAGAATACAAAAGATCTATTGAAGATTGTATAACCACCATGAAGCTGATGAATGTAAAAACAGCTTTTCTGCCATTGGGTGTGCAATGCGATCTGAAGAAGAATCCTGCTGTAAGAGATTCCGTAATTGCAAGATTAAAAGTGGCCGGTAAAATGGCGCAGGATGCCGGTGTGGTAATTGGTATTGAAACAGCACTGTCTGCAAAAGAAGAGGTACAATTATTAAAAGCCATCAATTCGCCGGCAATAAAAATTTATTTCAATTTTTCCAATCCATTAAAAGAAGGGCGGGATTTGATTAGTGAATTAAAGATTTTAGGCAAGGACAGGATTTGCATGATACATGCTACCAATAAAGACAGCGTTTGGTTGCAGAACGACGCACAGATTGACCTGTACAAAGTAAAAAAGACCCTTGATGAAATGGGCTATACCGGCTGGCTGGTTATTGAACGCAGCCGGGATGCAAAGAAGCCATCCGATACAAAATATAATTATGGGGCTAATGCGGCCTATTTGAAGAAGGTATTTCAGTGAATTATTTGTTAATTGATTTTCAATTACTTATGCAATAGTAGCGTAAAAAACCCTTTTTTCAGCCTAAAAAAACATAATATTTTAGGATTGAAATCCAATAATATTATACTTTTGTTGGATTATAATCCAGCAATATGATAGAAAGAGTACTGCAAAAAGCAATTAAAGAGCGGTTGTTTAAGGGAAAAGCACTGCTTTTGTTTGGTGCCAGGCAAACAGGTAAATCAACACTGGCCGAAGAAATGCTGAAAAAACAGGAAAAAGCCTGGATGGTATTGAATGGCGATGATGCGGATGTTAGAGCAATGCTTTCTTCAACAACTGCAGGCAAATTAAAAGCCCTGATTGGCAAAAATGAAATACTGCTGATTGATGAAGCCCAGCGGATTGAAAATATCGGGCTTACGATAAAAATTATTACCGACCAGATAAAAAATGTACAGGTTATTGCCACCGGTTCTTCTTCATTTGAATTATCGGGTAAGGTAAATGAGCCGCTTACCGGCCGCAAGTATGAGTTTATGCTTTTTCCATTAAGCTTTCAGGAAATGGTACAGCACCATGGATTGCTGGAGGAAAAAAGGCAACTGGAGCAAAGAATGATCTTTGGATATTACCCCGAAATTGTAATGCACCCCGGCGAAGAAAAAGAACGCCTGCAACTGCTAACAGATAGTTACCTGTATAAAGATCTGCTGATGCTGGAGCAGATTAAAAAGCCGGCTCTGCTGGAAAAATTATTAAAAGCACTGGCCTTGCAAATTGGCAGCGAAGTAAGGTTTAACGAAGTGGCGCAAACAATTGGCAGCGACCAAAAAACGGTAGAGAAATATATTGACCTGCTGCAAAAAGCCTTTGTACTTTTTCAGGTGCCGGCATTCAGCCGCAATGTGCGTAACGAAATAAAAAAAGGAAGAAAAATATACTTTTATGATTGTGGTGTACGTAACGCCATACTAAACAACTTTAACCCCTTAAGTAACCGGACAGATACCGGTGCCCTGTGGGAAAATTTTGTTATTACAGAGCGGATGAAGTACCTGAAGTACAACGCTGCTGATACCAAATTTTATTTTTGGCGTACCACACAGCAACAGGAAATTGATTTGATTGAAGAAACCGGAAATGAATTAGCGGCGTATGAAATAAAATGGAAGAACGCAAAAGCCCGGCTGCCATTAACGTTTACAACAAACTACCCCGGTGTAAAAGCAGCAGTTATTGCACAGGAAAATATTGAGGAATTTATTAGTGGCATATAATGAAATGGGCTATACCGGCTGGCTGGTTATTGAGGGGAGCCGGGATGCTAAAAAACCTTCGGATACAAAATATAATTATGGGGCTAATGCGGCGTATTTGAAGAAGGTGTTTCAGTAAAAAATAAGACCGCCTGAACTTTTAGACACCAGTGGCCAACCTTCGGTTGAACCTGGCGCCAGTGAAGGGTAATTTGTTAATGCCAAAATAAATTTAGCCATTGGGCAATATCTTTATGATCTTTTAACTCAAGTTCCCAGCAGTGCTGTTTTGCCCAATTAATTGCAGGCTTTGTAAATGAAGAACTCGTAACTAAAAACGCCTTTGTTAGTTTATTACTTTGTTTAATGCCATATAACCTTTGAACTACATCAATACTAACTTTTCGTGTTGGCGAAAATCTTTTACACTCAATTATGTAGCTATTTTGAGAATATATTTTATCTTCAAATGCAATTATATCGAATCCTCCATCTCTAGTTTGTTTTGTTAATTTGGCTTCAATTTTAAACTTAGTAAATATTCTTCTTATTAATTCCTCAAATAACCTAGGCTCAAGCTTATGCATCAATTCAGGATTTTGTGATATACAAAGAAGAATTTCTTCGGTCAATTCAGAAATATTGTTTGGTAAAGAATAGATTTCATTTTCAAAGAATTCATTAAAATTAATATTATCTATTATTGAAAATAGAATGTTATTTATATCATCACTATCTTTCCCAAGATTTCTAAGTAACACCTCTGATAGAAAATCGTTGTTAAGCAAATCTTTGACTTCGATAGCTTTCTGGTTAAAATTTTTTATTTGGCCATGTTTTATACTTTGCCAAAGTTCTATTAGTAGAACCAAGAAATAATCTACAATTTCGTAACAATCGCTTTCATATTCACTTTCAGTTACCCAATCATTTACCAACGGACTGAATCGAGTAGATTCATCATAATAAATCGTGTCTTCACTTTCATCTTCCTGAATGTTATTAAACTCTTCTGTTGTTTCATCGCTATTTGTTTCTTTATTGAGATTACTTTCACCTTCTTCTTCTTCTTTTTCTTCTTCATTTGCTAGTTCGTATTGATAAATATCATCATCTTGATTGCCATCGTCATCATCATTGGAGGATATTGAAATGTCCCTAATTTGAGAATAGAGGTTTTCAAAATTATCTAAAGCTTTTAAAATTGAGTCAGTGTATTGTGGCATTTCTTTCTTTTAAGGGAATTTTGAATAAATTACGCACAACGCTTGGGCTATGCAAATTGTGGATAGTACTTCCGGCCAATTACCATATTGCCAAGCCTATAATATTCGTTTACAATTCCGAATTTGCCTTCGGTTGAACCCTATTAATTAACCAACTTTTGATTCTGAATGTTGTCCTTTGATATTTGCATTAAAATACTTTCCCATAGATGAGGCTGATTTCATCTCATAAAAAGAACTTTCTAGAACGTCAAAGTATTGCCATATTGCTCCATTATTAAATTCTACTTCAAGGGTTGAAGTATTTGAATCATAGCCTACACTTCTGATGTTTGATGATTCTACGTATTCTCTATCCATAATTAAAATTTTTGCTGCCTTATTCTTGTTACTACTACTTTGTAATTTTCATCATTCTCGGGATGTGCTGCCAACCATTTTTCAACTAATTTAGGATCATCGCTTGTTGGTCTTGGTACATTAAGTTTTAACCTTACTCTCGAAGGTATTTTTATTGCCTCGCCGACAATAATTGCCTCACCAGTTCTTAAAGATGGTAATAAATCAATTAAACTATTTAAATTATCAGGAGCAGAATTTTTTACGATTGATTGGTCACTTGAATTTGTAAGCCTTAAAGCAATAAATGTACCCACTTGAGCAAGTATTGTTTCTGAAATTTCAGATGGCCTTTGCGATATAACTAAAGCTCCTAAACCAAATTTTCTCCCTTCTTTAAATACTTTTTCAACTGCTTCCTTTGAGTAACTATTGTTGTCGCTTTTATTTAAATAATTATGTGCTTCTTCATAGGCGAGCAGTAAAGGCCTGTTCTTTCCTGTATATGTTTCGTGTCTGCCCCAGAACATGCTGTCATATACAAATCGAGTAATTAACCCCACTGTAATATCCAACACCTCGAATGGAACACCGCTTAAATCTAGAATTGCAAGTTTTTTGTCGCTGCCAATCCATTCGTTTAATAAATTATGTAAATCTTTAAGTGAAGTTGAATCTTTGTAGTCGCCTGGATTAAATAAAAAATCAAACCTTGAATCCCTTAGCCTTGATAATATTTTCTTTTCGTAGGAATAGAATTCCTGATGTTTAGATTTATGAGGTGGATTATTGTTTAATTGGTAAGGGGTAAATTGAGCAGGTGTTAAAGTATTATAATCACCAGCATCTGTTTGTACACATGATGCTCTTGTTTGGTCGTCTTTATTTGATAGGTTAAAAGTTGCATTTAACCACCAATTCATTTCGTGCCATAACTGTCTTGCACTAAATGGAATTGGAGAATCGGCTGTAACAAAATGAGGATTTACAACACCTGATTTTAAAGTACAGTTTTGCTTTTTAAAATTTGTTACTAACTCACGAAATAACCGGTAATCTGGCTTTTGGTCATCAGCAGGTTTTGCTCCAACTAAAAAGTAAGCTAATTCATCAAAACTCATTAACCAAAATGGAATAAATAGAGGATTTGCAAGGTCATTAATTTTGAATACTTTCGCATCAGGGAAAGCACTCGGATATTCTCCGTGAGGGTCAACTAAAATAATTCTTGAACCTTGGTAGTCATTAAGAATTGCTTTTAAAATACTTACTGTTGTATTTGACTTGCCACTTCCTGTTGAACCTAAAATTGCACAATGTCTTAAAACAAGTTTATGTAAATCTGCATACACACTTAAATTTTCGGATGATGAATGTTTACCAATTTCTATAGAGCCTGAATCTTTTTTTCCATAAATATCAAAAAGGTCTTTTTCGATTACAATGTGTACTTCATCGTTAATGGTAGGATATGTTCCTACACCCTTTTCAAAATCATCATCTCCAATTTTTTCGCCAACAAGTTGAACACTTAAAAATCGTGAGCCAAAAGAATACTTTAAATTTATTTCGTCTGATTTGTTGGGAGTATTACTCACAGAAGAAACAATACCATAAATTGTAATATTCCCAATTGGTATTTTAACAAAAGTTCCAATTTGGCCAATTTTATAAAGTCTTCCATTGATAATTGGCGCAGATGATGGGATGTCGTTAGAAACCTCAACTTCTACAGTTCCTGAATCAACACGAATTATATGTCCTAGATAAGTTATTTCAGTTTTCATTTTACAATTGATTCTATGGCATCCTTTTTCCCTGAGTTAGCGATAAAGAAATTTACAAGTTCATTGAAATCTCCGAGTTTAAACTTCTTCCCTTTTGCATCCCAATAAGATTCTGCTGTTTCGTTAGGTTTTAAATTGGCCGCAACATATTCCCATTCGCAAAGATTGCCATTAATGATTGCTTTAGTTGGGCCAAAAACATTAAGGTTCATATAAGAAGATGTTTGTTTGTGCAGGTTCTCTACTTCTGCATCTTGATAGAAAAAAACTAAAGCGGTTAATCTATTATTTTGCCTTAAGCAATTAAAAATAATTTCATTAATGTGCTGGTCTGAAAACGAGTACCCTGTAAATACAAATAATAGTTCGCCACTTAATAAATAATTCTTTAGTCTATCGAAATAAGCAATAAATGGTTGCTTTTTTGAAGAATCATACTTTTCCTTTGATGGATATATCACTAACTCATTATCATCATCAGCTACATTTTCAACTTTCCCAACTCTAATAATTTTCTGAGCATTTGTTTTTATGTCTTGCTTCCAAAACCAACTTAAAGAGCCATGAATTTTCCATAACCTTATCCAATTTTGGGTTAAGTCATTTTTAGAAACAAATTGGTCAATACTTTCCTGCCAAAAAAATGGTTCGTATGAACCAACAAAACCATCAAAATAGGGAATATGACTAGCTTCTAACGCCTTTTCGATAATTAAATCATAGTTAGTTGTAAAAACTTCTTTTGAAAATTCTCGATTCAGTAAACTAAGCCAAGCAAAAAACTTTTTTGTAATATCAATGGTTGCTGCTTTTTCTTTTTCCACGATAATGTCATAAATTATTGTGCAAATCTCTTTGTCTAAAATTTTGGCTTTTTCTCCACTTACGCCCTCATACTTTTTTGCAGATTCGCCTGTAAGTTCTCTTATTCGCCTTATTTGATTTAAAATATCTTCAATGTTTACAGCACGTGTTTTGATAATTGATTCAATGTCTTTTTTAACTAGTTTAAAGTTTGCCAAATTTTCACCTTTTAATTTGGCTTCTATTCCCTTTGTTAATTGTTCAACATTTGGAATCCCTAAAGCACAAGATGTCCCGGCACCAAAAAAGAAACCTATATTTTTCGAATAAGACAAATGAGTTTTAATTTCTCTTATTTCTTTAATTACATTTATTTTCTCCATACTATTTGTCTTGTTTTATTGTCTGTATTTAGATGCTGAATTATTAGCAGAGTGACGCATAGAAACAGCATTTATGCTATAATACACACTTAAATTTCAAATGAGTGTTGATTGCAAATGAACAAACGTTAGACATCTTGTATAGTTTATACAATCAATCTTCAACAAAACTTCTCTACGCTTATTTTCAAGGCAGGAGGTCTTATTAGGTTCTTAAAGATATTATTTAACTTTGATATTTAAAATTTATTACTCTCACAACAAAACATTAGCTCCATTCTCCGCTTCAATAAGAGTTCCCCAATGGTATGCCTTTGAAAGGATTGCGACGCAACGATGCTGCCATGAAAAACAGAAGATGGTATTAAAAATGTATTTTTCGAACGAGGGCGAAAAAGACAAGTTTTCGCCCTCGTCCAAAAAACGAGGGCGTGGCTTACCCTCGTTATTAGTTATGGAATTGCTGCTCTGCAAATAGTAATATTTTCCATCTTTTTAGTAAATACATACCTTGTCTGGCGGCGTAGTTGTAGGTAAATTGTACATTGTAATAGCTTTGCTCACTATTTTTTAGCGCACTAATTAGTAACGATGAAACGATTGCCCCAATACCTGCTGGTATTGTTATTGCTGATGAATTTTCCTGCATGGGCGGTGGATATTTTTGTAGCCACCAATGGGTCGGATTTAAACGACGGATCGAAAGAAAAACCCCTGGCCACCGTTGCGGCTGCATTACGCAAAGCAAGAAATTTACGCCGGCTGAATGATGAAAGTATCAAAAACGGTATCCATATAATTTTACGGGGGGGTAATTACCAGGTTTTAGAGACCATTGTTATAAAACCGGAAGATGGCGGTACCCGGGAAAGCGTTACTTATATTGAAGCCGCTGAAAATGAACAACCTGTTTTAAGCGGTGGCGTGCCAATAAGCAATTGGAAAAAAATGACGGCGGCTGTAAATGGCCTGCAAAAAAATATACAGTCAAAAATCTGGGTGGCAGATGTGCCGCTGGTGAATGGCGGTCTTTTTAATTTTCGTCAACTTTGGGTGAATGATACTAAAGCCACAAGGGCAAAATCTGCCAATGGCGAAACCATGCATCGTATTTTAAATTGGAATAAGCAGGAAGCAGCCTGTGTGATACCAACCCCGGCATTTCAAAACCTGGATAAAACAAAAGGTGTTGAATTCTTCATTCATCAATGGTGGGAGATTGCCAACCTGCGCATTAAAAAAATGCAGGTAATGGGTGACAGCACCAAAGTCTTTTTTGAACAACCGGAAAGTAAAATACAAAACGAACATCCCTGGCCTGCGCCGTGGCTGAGTGCGGCAACCGGCAACTCTGCTTTTTATTTAACCAATGCCATCCAGTTTTTAGATGAACCGGGAGAATGGTATTTAGATGCAGCGAATAAAAAATTATACTACTGGCCACGGGTGGGTGAAAATTTAGCAACTGCAAAAGTGCTGGCACCGTTTACTGAAACATTAATCAGTGTGCAGGGAACGATTGATGCACCGGTTACCAATCTGGTGATTGAAGGCATTTCTTTTCAGCATACGGGTTGGTTGCGTCCATCGCTGCAAGGCCATGTGCCGCACCAGGTGGGATTGTACATGACGGAAGCCTACCGGTTGAAACCTGCAGGCACTATTGCAAAACCAGGATTGGATAACCAGGCATGGGTGGGCAGGCAGGCTGCTGCGGTGGAGTTGAGTTATGCCGTGCGGACAAGAGTTAAAGATTGTTCTTTTAAACATTTAGCTGCTACCGGCATTGATTTAAAAAAAGGGGTGAAGGATAATATGACGAAGAAAAATTTGTTCAGCGATATTGGCGGCACAGCAATACTGGCGGGCAATTATGCTGATGAAGGAAGGGAAATTCATTTGCCTTTTAACCCGAAAGATGAAAGAGAAAAATGCGATGTTATTTTAATTGAAAATAATTTTATTACCAATGCCACTAACGAAGATTGGGGTGCGGTGGGTATTGGCTGTGGATTTGTGAGCAGAACAATTATCCGGCATAATGAAATTGAAAATGTATCGTACAGCGGCATTAGTTTAGGTTGGGGATGGACACCCGAACCAAATATGATGAAGGATAACCGGATTGTTGCCAATAAAATTCATCACTACGGTAAATGGAATTACGATTGCAGCGGTATTTATACCTTGAGTGCTCAGCCCAATTCAATCGATTGAAGACAATTACATTGACAGCATTTATAAATCTCCCATTGCACACCTGCCTTCGCACTGGTTTTATATTTATACGGATGAAGGCTCGTCTCATTTTACAGTAAGAAATAACTGGACACCTTCAACAAAATATTTACAGAACGCCAATGGTCCCGGTAATGTGTGGAGCAATAACGGCCCGCAGGTGCATGACAGTGTAAAGCAAAAAGCCGGATTGGAAAAGGAGTTTCGATATTTAACAGCGAATAAAACAGCAAAAGCCAATCAATCTATTAACGAAGAACACAACGAAATAATTGAACTGGTAGTGAAAGAAGGCCAGCAACTGGACTTACAAAAACTAAAATTGTTATTGGCCAACAACAATATGGATAGCAGCGCCATTTACCACTGGCAAAACCATTATGTAATTTTTGGTAAGGTGCAGGATTTAGGTGTGATGGAAGGAAGGCTGCAGAATAATTTTCCCGAAGCAACGGTGAAAGCTTATCACAATATGTTTTATGAGTACAGCAAGAAGAAACATTGTGCTGATAAAACAACTGCAAAAGAATGGACACATATTTTACTCACCGCTAATTTGGTGGCAGATAAAAAATTGCAACAGGAATACCTAGATTACCACAACACACAATTTGAAAAATGGCCGGACATTGCCAAAGGATTTTGCAATGCTGACTTTCAGCAATTGCTGATTTTTAAGAATGGCAGACAGTTGGTTTTAATTATCAGTATTCCAAAAGGGAAAACACTGGATGAGTTAAATCCGAAAACAACGGAGCATAATCCAAAGATGAATGAATGGAATACAATAATGGGTAAATACCAGGAAGGGATTGAGGGGACAAAGAAGGGGGAGAGCTGGGTGTTTTTAAAGCCATTGTAAAAAACTGTAATTTTCGGTTTGGCTATAAGTGGTATATTTTGTAGGTTTATAGCCAAACCAAAAAAATATAGCAATGCAAAATATCATCGGTAGGGAGGGTGAAATGGATTTCTTTCACTCGGTAATGGAAAGCAATAAGTCGGAGTTTGTAGCGGTATATGGCAGGCGGCGGGTGGGTAAAACATTTTTAATAAGAAGTTTCTTTGAAGATAAGTTTAGTTTTCACATTACAGGCTTGGCCAATGCCGGCACGGCGCAGCAATTGCAAAATTTTACGGATTGCTATAAAAAACTAGCCGGCAAAACAAAAATTGACAAACCGGCAAACTGGAAGGCTGCTTTTCAATTATTGATAAGCCTGGTGGAAAGATCGAAGCAAAAACGGAAAGTGATTTTTATTGATGAGCTGCCCTGGTTTGATACTACCAATGCTGGTTTCATTCCGGCGCTGGAACATTTTTGGAATCATTGGGCATCGGCAAGAAAAGATGTGGTATTAATTGTTTGTGGCTCTGCTGCTTCGTGGATGATTAATAAACTCATCAATAATAAAGGAGGGTTGCATAACAGGGTTACTTACCGGCTAAAAATTATACCATTTACATTGTATGAATGTGAATTGTTTTTAAAAGCAAAGGGTTCGGTGCTGGACAGGTATCAAATAATACAACTGTATATGGTGTTTGGCGGCATACCATTTTACTGGGAACAGGTACAGCGGCGCCTAAGTGCTGCACAAAATATTGAACGTATTTGCTTTTCGGAAAACGGACTACTGCGTACGGAATTTAATAATTTATTCAGTTCATTATTTACAAATTGGGATAAGCATATAAGTATTGTACAGGTGCTTGCAAAAAAAGCGACCGGGCTTACAAGAGATGAAATTGTGAATGGTGCAAAACTGCCAAATGCGGGCAGCACCACAAGAATACTGAATGAACTGGAAGAAAGTGGATTTATAAAAAAGTATGTTCCGTTTGGTAAAAAGTTGCGTAACAGCCTTTACCAGTTGGTAGATTTTTATACGCTTTTTTACATACGGTTTTTAAAAGATGTACAAACAGATAATAAAAACAACTGGCTTAACAGTATTGACACTCCCAGGCACAGGGCATGGAGTGGTTATGCGTTTGAACAGGTTTGTCTTTGCCATACGGAACAGTTGAAAAAGGCACTGGGCATTGGCGGCGTTGAAACATACAGTTCTTCATGGAGAAGTATGGTAAAGGATGGCGGCGCACAAATTGATTTAGTGATTGACAGAAAAGATATGGTGGTTAATTTGTGCGAAATGAAATTTTCAGTTAATCCATTTGTTATTGAAAAAAAATATGCAATGGAGCTGAGGAATAAAATTGGCACTTTTAGAAAAGAAACCGGCAGCAGAAAAGCCTTGTTTCTTACTATGATAACCACTTTTGGATTGAAACAAAATGCGTACTCAACCGGTCTGGTGCAAAACGATTTGCGGATGGATGCATTGTTTAAACGGGTTGATTAGGAAATAATACAAAAGATTTGACTTGGCTATAACTATGTATTTTTTAGCAGTTATAGCCAAATCAAAAAAATACGATAAAATATAAACAGAGAAATAACGATGCTTAACATAGGAATATTAGGTTTAGGCGAAGGCCGCAGCACTATGAGTGCAGCAATTAACAGCAACAAGGTGCATCTCAAAATGATTTGCGACCAAAGTTTAGAAACTTGCCGCCAGAGAGCCGATGAATTTAAAATGTACGATTACACCACCGAGTATGAAGACATGCTCAAGGATGATGAAATTGACATCATTGCCATTTATACTCCCGACCATTTACATGCCGAACATATTAAACTTGCATTACAGCATGGAAAGCATGTAATATGTACCAAACCATTCATTGATGATTTAAGCAACGCAAAAGAATTACTCGACCTGCAAAAGAAAACAGGCAAAAGAGTTTTTGTAGGACAAAGCTCCCGGTTCTTTGAACCATACAAAAGACAGCGGAAAGATTTTGAAGAAGGAGTAATCGGAGAATTGATTACGGTGGAGAGTCATTACAACGCAGACCATCGCTGGTTCTTAGAAAAAAAATGGGCATTGGAAGAATCATTTAAATGGTTGTATGGTGGCCTGAGCCATCCCGTTGATTTTATACGATACTATTTACCCAATATAGAAGAAGTAATGGGCTATGGTATGATAAGCAGCAACGGCAAAAATGCAGGATTGAAAAATGAAGATACCATGCACTTCATCTTTAAAGCAACTGACGGACGCATTGCAAGAGTGAGCGGCACATATACCAGTCCTGCGCAACCAGTGCAAAGAGACAGTGGCATGACTTGTATTTTGCGTGGCACCGAAGGTGCATCGCAGGCAGATTATCATGAACTGCGGTATGCAGTTACAGATAAAACCGGTGAAGAAAAAATTATTACCTGGGGCGATAAGTATTTAAAACATTATTTCCGGTTCGAAGGGCAAAGCCATCATGCGGGGGAATACCAGAATTACTTAGAATATTTTGTGGATAGCATTGAGCAAGGGTTCACCGCTTATCCGGATATGAAAGAAGGAATAGGAACGGTGGCATTGTTACAGGCAATGGATAAAAGTTTGCAAACGGGAATGCCGGTGAGGGTGAAGGATATATTGAGTGAGTATGACTTGGCCCCCTAAATTCTCCACCAGTCGGCGGAGGACTTTTGAGAGTCTGATAATTTGGTAATTCATTTTGTTCTTGAAATTTAAAATCCCGAAGGGATTAAATGTGAATAGCTCCGGTGAAACCCGGAGAAAAATAATGAAGAACAATGCCGAACCCCGAAGGGGTTCAATGTTAATAGCCCCGGATGAAATCCGGGGAAATAAAATGGGGGTTTTCAGAACCCCGAAGGGGTTCAATGTGAAATGTCGCATTTAAAAGAAGTTTGAAAACAGATAGAAACGTCGCAAACGCTGAATAGAATTACAGAATGTATCCCGAAAGCTTTCGGGATGCGACGCAACAATGTTAAATAGAATTATCCCGATAGCTATCGGGACTGGTAACAAAAAATTACAACAATTGCAATGAACAAAATTTACGATAAACTAACAGGTCTCGATTTCGCCATCGTTGCAATATATCTTGTTGCGTTATTAATCATTGGTTACATCGCCAGTTTTAAAAACAAAAAGAAAGACGAAACATTGTTCATGGCGGGTAACTCACTCAACTGGTATAATATCGGTTTCAATATGTGGGGAACAAATGTTGGCCCTTCGTCTTTATTAGCATTTGCAAGCATTGGTTATACCGCAGGTATTGTGGGTGGAAATTTTGAATGGTATGCTTTTATTTTTTTACTGCTGCTGGCAATGGTATTTGCACCACGATACATTGCAAGCAAAGTAAGCACCATGCCCGAGTTTATGGGTAAGCGTTATGGAAAAAGCACACAGGATATTTTAGCAGGCTATGCACTCATCAAAATTTTAATCAGCTGGTTGTCGCTTGGATTATTCAGCGGCGGTATTTTAGTGCGGCAAATTTTAGACATTCCTATGTGGCAATCCACCATTGTATTAGTTGCCTTTGCAGGGCTGTTCACTTTTATGGGCGGATTAAAAGCCATTGCAAGAGTGAATGTTTTTCAAATGATATTGCTGATTGTTGTTTCACTCACCTTAACTTTTTTAGGATTAAGAGAAATCGGCGGCATCAGTGCATTGATTGATAAAACACCAGCCAACTTTTGGAACTTAACAAGACCAGCATCTGACCCGGGCTATCCATGGCATGCATTGCTGTTGGGTTATCCTGTTTCTGCGGTGGCATTTTTCTGTACCGACCAAAGTATGGTGCAGAGTGTACTCGGTGCAAAAAATTTAAAGCAAGGGCAGCTCGGTGTAAATTTCATTGGCTGGTTGAAAGTGCTGGCATTGCCCATGTTTATTTTACCGGGTATTATTTGTTATGTGTTATATCCCAACATCGGTGATGATAAATTGGCTTACATGACGATGGTTACCAATTTATTTCCAGCTGGATTAAATGGGTTGGTTATTTGTGTGTTGATTGCAGTATTGGTTGCCACTATCGGCTCGTCTTTAAATGCATTAAGCACTGTTTTTACAAAAGATATTTATGTAAACAACATTAATAAAAACGCTACGGTAAAACAGCAGATAAATGTTGGCCGTGTGGTGGTAATTGTTGGTTGTGCATTGGCGGTATTAATGGCCATTGCATTAGATAATATAGAAGGAAAAACATTGTTTGATATTTTTCAATCCATACTCGGCTATTTAGCGCCGCCGCTGGCAGTAACATTTTTACTGAGTGTATTTTGGAAACGTACAACAAAGCTGGCTGTTAATTTAATTTTATCAGCAGGTTCTGCTGTCAGCCTTTTTGTGGGCATGCTTAATTTATGGATCATGCCGCCCAACACAACCACCGGCGAAAACTTATGGTGGCCGCATTATTTTTTAGTGTCTTTTTATTTATTTGCTTTTTTGTTTGTGGCCGCTGTAATTATTTCATTACTTGACCCAAATCCTACTACAAGTTCAATGAACTCTAA
This sequence comes from uncultured Chitinophagaceae bacterium, assembly GCA_963741535.1. Classification (GTDB taxonomy): domain Bacteria; phylum Bacteroidota; class Bacteroidia; order Chitinophagales; family Chitinophagaceae; genus Ferruginibacter. The sequence goes on along the minus strand of CAVUIP010000007.1, from coordinate 430,074 downwards.
GAAAGAGTCTTTCGATAGTGACAAAAATCAAAATGATTTAGATGCGATTTCTGATTTTGTTGAAAAGACAGAAAATAACAGTGAATTTGTTCTTCCTAAAACAGATAAACAAGTAAAAATATTATTTGCATTGTTGGGTTTAGTCATCTTATCATTATACCTCATTTTCAATTTTCATTAATATGAACACAAAAAAAATCAAAAGTAAAAAATTAAAAATCAAAAGATTTCGAATTGGAAAGCATGTAACTGTTTTTGCCTTTTTACTTTTGACTTTTGACTTTGCTTTCGCACAAACCTGGATATGGTACCCCGGTGATTTTGAGATCAATCTTGCCAACAAAATGCAAAACCGCCGTACAGACAGAAATACTTTCTTTCCACCATTCTGGAAAATGGATGCACATTATGTGCTGATGGATTTTCATAAAGTGTTTGATTTGAAAACCCCGGAAGAAATTACCGTGTATGCAGAAGGAACATTCAATTTGAAATTAGATGGTAATGCTTTTGAAAACGGAGTAAATAAAATAATGGTGCCAGCAGGCAAGCACAAAATAAATGTAAAGGTTTGGAACGAAGCAAGTGCTCCGGCCATTTATGTACAGGGCAAAACAATTGTAAGCGATAATAGCTGGCTGGTAACATTTGAAGATAAAGAGTGGATTGATGAAAGCGGTAAAACATCCGATATCTCTGCCACCAAATGGCTCAATGCCGGTAGCTGGAATTTTAATGCGCCATCACAACTGCCCTCGCAATTCAAATTGCCAACAAGGCCATTGCCTGCTATTACAAAAACTGTTAGCAACAATTCAATGCTGGTAGATTTTGGTAAAGAAACTTTTGGCTTCTTAAAGCTGCACAATCTTAAAGGCAATGGAAAAATTTCCATTTACTATGGCGAAAGCAAAGAAGAAGCATTGGATGCAGCCGAAGCAATGACGCTTGATAGGTTAACGATTAAAAGGGTAATACCGGTAGATTCAGTGATGCCTTTATCAAAAGCATTTCGCTATGTAAATATTGTACGGGAAAGCGATGCTGTTTCTTTTGATGAGGTGAGTATGTTGTACGAATATGCTGATGCAAAACAAAGAGGCAGCTTTAAATGCAGTGATGAAGAAATTAATAAAATTCTGGAAGTGGCCAAATATACATTGGAGTTAAACACAAGAGAATTTTTTATTGACGGTATCAAAAGAGACCGCTGGGTATGGAGTGGTGATGCATTGCAAAGCTACCTGATGAATTATTACTCTTATTTTGATAACCCTACGGTAACAAGAACCATACAGGCATTGCGAGGCAAAGACCCTGTTACGGCTCACATCAACACTATTGTTGATTATACCTTTTACTGGTTCATCAGTGTGTACGATTATTATCTTTTTACCGGGGATAAAAAATTCATCGAACAGATTTATCCCAAAATGCAGACGATGATGGACTATTGCCTGAGCCGCCGCAACAAGAACGGATTGATTGAAGGGTTAAGCGGCGACTGGACATTTATTGACTGGGCTGCAGGCCTTAGTAAAAAAGGTGAAATAAGTTTTGAGCAAATGTTATTTGCAAGAAGTCTGGAGTCTATGAGTCTTTGTGCAAATATTGTAAATGATAAAGCCAATGCGGCCTCTTATAAAAAACTGGCAACAGATTTAAAAGCAAAAGTATTCTCCTTGTATTGGAACAGTCAGAAACAGGCATTGGTACACAGCCGGGTAAATGGCAAACAAACAGAAAATGTAACGAGGTATGCCAATATGTTTGGCATCTTCTTTAATTATTTTACTGAAGCTCAAAAGCAGCAGGTGAAAAAATCGGTGCTACTCAATGATAACATTCAAAAAATTACCACGCCTTATATGCGGTTTTACGAACTGGAAGCATTAAGTGCAATGGGCGAGCAGGCTTTTGTATTAAAAGAAATGAAATCGTATTGGGGTGGTATGCTCAATTTAGGAGCTACCAGTTTTTGGGAAGAGTACAATCCAACTAAAACCGGTACAGAACATTTAGCCATGTATGGGCGTAAATTTGGAAAGAGTTTGTGTCATGCATGGGGCGCCAGTCCAATTTATTTGTTGGGCAAATATTATTTAGGTGTTAGTCCTGCAAAGGCTGGTTATGAAACTTACACTGTACAACCACAATTAGGCGGTTTGCAATGGATGCAGGGCAAAGTGCCCACACCGGATGGCGATATTGAAGTGTATATGAGTGAAAGCGAAATAAAAATCACCGGTGCTTGTGGCACAGGTATATTGAAATTTAAAAGTAAAAGCAAACCGACGACAGTGGATGGCAATTTTACTGATAAAGGAAATGGGAATTATGAATTGATAATAGAGAAGGGGAAAAAATATACAATAAATTATAAATAAAATTAGCTCACAGATTACACAGATATTAACAGATTAATTCTTATCCGTGTTAATCAGAGAAATCTGTGAGAATTTTAACATGAAAAAAATAATAATCATAACAACCATCCTGCTTTCACAAAATGTGACGGCACAAAACGGCCTGGTCAACACCATGCAAAGTCCCCACGCCAAACTCAACAGCGTTGGCATGAGCGATGTGCAATGGACAAAAGGTTTTTGGGCAGAGCGCTTCCAGGTATGCAAAGATTCGATGGTGCCGCATTTGTGGGCAACCTATACCAGCAAAGACATGTGTTATGCGTTTCAAAATTTCAGGGTAGCTGCAGGTTTAGATACCGGCAGGTTCCGTGGACCATCTTTTCATGACGGAGATTTTTATAAAACTTTAGAAGCGGTAGCTGCTTTGTATGCATCCACAAAAGATAAAAAATTAGATGCCATGATGGATGATGCCATTGCAGTAATTGCAAAAGCGCAGAAAGAAGATGGCTATATTTATACCAAGTCAATCATTGAACAAAAGAAAACGGGCAAGAAAGAAATGTTTGATGATAAGCTCAGTTTTGAAGCGTACAATTTCGGACATTTAATGACGGCTGCCTGTTTGCATTATAGGGCAACAGGAAAAACTTCTTTATTGGATGTGGCGAAGAAAGCAACTGATTTTTTAATTCATTTTTATAACACCGCTACACCCGAGCAGGCACGAAATGCTATCTGTCCTTCACACTACATGGGCATTACCGAAATGTACCGTACCACAAGAGATAAAAAATATTTAGGCCTGGTAAAAAAATTAATTGATATCCGGGGCATGAGCGAAGGCAGTGATGATAATAGCGATCGTTTGCCCTTCCGGCAGATGAAAGAAGTGAACGGCCATGCAGTAAGAGCCAATTACTTATTTGCAGGAGTGGCGGATGTATATGCCGAAACAGGTGATGAAACTTTATTACAGACATTAGACCTGATGTGGGATGATGTGGTAAATCATAAAATGTACGTAACCGGTGGTTGCGGTGCATTGTATGATGGCTTATCACTGGAAGGGCTTTCTTACAAACCAGATTCTATACAAAAGATACAGCAGGCTTATGGTAAGGATTACCAGTTGCCCAATAAAACAGCGCACAACGAAACCTGCGCCAATATTGGCAATGTACTATGGAACTGGCGCATGCTGCAATTAACCGGCGAAGCAAAATATGCTGATGTGATGGAGCTGTCTTTATACAACAGTGTATTAAGTGGTATTAGTATGGATGGTAATAAATTCTTTTATACCAATCCGCTGGCGGCAGCAAAAGATTATCCTTATGATCTGCGGTGGAGTGGCGGTCGTTCAAAATATATCAACAAGAGCAATTGCTGTCCGCCTAACACGATACGCACCATTGCGGAAGTAAACGATTACATGTACAGCATTGGTGAAAAAGGTTTGTACATCAATATGTATGGCGGCAATATATTGAACACAGAACTGCATGACGGCACAAAATTAAAACTGGAACAAACCACCAATTATCCCTGGGATGGAAAAATTGTGATAACTATCAAAGAAACCACTGCCAATCCAGTAAATATTTTTCTTCGCATTCCAGGATGGTGTAAAAATTATTCATTGAAAATAAATAATGCTTATCCAAAAGTAAGAGACATGGATGGCGGTTTTGTAATTGCTGGCAGAACATGGAAGGCAGGCGATAAAATTGAACTCACATTAGATATGCCTGCTACTTTATTAGAAAGCAATCCGCTGGTGGAAGAAACAAAAAACCAGGTAACGGTAAAGAGAGGCCCTGTGGTATATTGTATAGAGAGCAGCGATTTGCCCAATGCAAATGTGTTTGATGTAGTGATTCCTTCAACTATTAAATTTCAACCCGTGGCTATGAAAATTGATAACGGAAATATAATGGCCTTAACCGGCGAAGCAAAACTGTTGCAAAACGGCAGCTGGAAAAATACTTTGTACAAAGAAGTAAATACAAATTATAAACCGGTAAAAATAAAACTCATTCCATATTATGCATGGGCCAACAGGGGTAGAACTGATATGACAGTATGGATGAATTTGATGCGCTGATTTTTTTGTAACCAGCTTCAGTGCTACTATAAGCTTTGGTTGCGTCGCACTCTTGTACTGTTGGAATTCTATTGAGCAAACCCCGAAGGGGTTAAACATGAATAGCCACGGATGCAATCCGTGGAGAAGAAATAAAACATAAACAACAACCACGAAGTGGTTGAACAAAAGAGATGGAAAGAATAACAGCTACATATTTTATCGAGACACCTTTCGCTCCCGAAAAGGCAGCAGCTGTTTTAGCAGGCGAGCAATCATCAGGCACATTTGTAGCCGTGCCCGGCGAAACGGAAGAACTGAAACAACGTTTTGCGGCGAGAGTAGAATCGGTGGAAGTTTTGGAAACCGTAAATGAACCTGCAATTCCGGGTGCAACAAGTGCTACAGGAAAATACCACCGGGCAATAGTAAAAGTTAGTTGGAGTATAGAAAATTTCGGCTACAACCTGCCCGTGATGGTTTCTACATTGCAGGGCAACTTGTACGAGATAACACAGTTCACCGGGTTGAAGCTGATGGATATTGAACTGCCTGCATCGTTTGGTAGTCATTACAGCGGCCCTGCATTTGGTATTGACGGTTGCAGAAAATTAACCGGAGTAAATAACAGGCCATTGATTGGAACAATTATAAAACCATCAATCGGTCTTACTGTACAACAGACAGCAGACATTGTAAAAACTTTATCCGAAGCAGGTATTGATTTTATAAAAGATGATGAGCTGCTTTCTTCATCTGCCAATTCAAATTTTAACGACAGGGTTGATGCTGTAATGAATATGATAAATACACATGCTGATAAAACTGGAAAGAAAGTTATGTATGCTTTCAACATCACTGGTGAAATGGATGAAATGTTGCAGCGCTATGAAAAAATTGTAAACAGTGGTGGCACCTGCGCCATGGTAAGTATTAACAGTGTGGGTTTATCCGCCACAAAAAAAATCTGCGACCAAAAACAACTGGCCATTCATGCACACCGCAATGGCTGGGGTATGTTGACAAGGCATCCATTACTGGGAATTGATTTCAAAGCCTATCAAAAAATATGGCGGCTGGCTGGTGTTGACCAATTACATGTAAATGGTATTCAAAATAAATTTTGGGAGAGTGATGATAGTGTGGTGAATTCGATTGAGGCTTGCTTGAAACTGATGTACAATCATAAAACAGTGTTGCCCGTAGTATCATCCGGTCAGTGGGGCGGACAGGCTTTTGAAACATACAGAAGAACAAAGACCGTTGATTTATTATACATGGCAGGCGGCGGCATCATGGCGCATCCGATGGGAGCAGCAGCAGGTGTAAAAGCATTGCAGCAAGCTTGGAAAGCTGCGGTAGATGGATTGAGTTTGGAAGAAGCGGCGAATCAATATCCGGAATTTAAAAAATCAGTAGAAAAATTTGGCAGCAAATAAAAAAATATTACTGGCCTTTTACGGCGATGATTTCACTGGTTCCACTGATGCATTGGAATTCATCAGCAGGGCGGGTGCAAAAACTATTTTGTTTACCGAACCACCAACTGCGGAGCAATTAAAAACATTTCCTGATTTGGATGCGTACGGCGTAGCAGGAAAGACAAGAGCATTATCACCAAATGAAATGGAAATGATTTTGCTGCCTGCATTTGAACAGATGAAAGCAAGTGGTGTAAAACAGGTGCATTATAAAGTATGTTCAACTTTTGATTCTTCTGTTACTGTGGGAAGCATTGGCAAAGCCATTGATTGTGGTGCAACCGTTTTTCAAAACAAAATAATTCCTGTGCTGGGTGGGTCGCCTTCGTTGGGCAGATATTGTTTGTACGGCAATTTGTTTGCAAGGATGGGTATTGGCAGCAATGGAAAGATTTATCGCTTAGACAGGCATCCAAGTATGAGCAAACATCCTGTTACACCTGCGGATGAAAGCGATTTGCGTTTGCACCTGGGGAAACAAACAAATAAAAAATTGGGGTTGATAGATGTACTGCAATTAGATAAACCGGTTAATGAATGGGGTATTGCTTTAGCAGAAAACGAAGAAGTAGTATTGATTGATGCATTGTATGAATCTCAATTGATAAAAATTGGAGAATGGATTCATGGACTTAACAATGGTACGCAATTTTCTGTTGGCGGTTCAGGCATTGAAGCAGCTTTAGGAAATTACTGGAATGAAAAAGGTTTGCTTAAACAAAAACAAGCATGGCCCAAAATTGAAAAAGCAAATCCATTGCTGGTTATATCCGGCAGTTGCTCACCGGTTACGGCAGCACAAATAGCTTTTGCTAAAGCAAATGGTTTTGAAGAAGTGGTGATTGATGCAGTATCGGTATGTAATGAGAATGTAATTAATGATGAAGTAATAAATACTGTTAATGAATTATTGCAACAGCAAAAAAATGTAATAGTACATACGGGCACTAAGCAAACAGATAATCTTTCCTCTGAAAAGTTGGGAACAGCTTTAGGTACAATTGCAAAACAGGCGGTAGAAAAAAACAACTTGAAACGGGTAGTGATTGCAGGTGGTGATACCAGCAGTTATGCCGCAAGAGCCATGGAAATTGATGCAGTGGAAATGATTGCTCCCGTAGTGAGTGGTGCACCGTTGTGTAAAGCCTATTCAACTAGTAAAAGCATTAACGGACTGGAAGTGAATTTTAAAGGCGGGCAGGTTGGTGGAGAAGATTATTTTTAATTGCTAAGAATCGGCGTGCTGTAAAATTCTTGCTCCCCCAGCGGGGCATAACGTTGGTAGAAAAAATAATGTTGTTGTATTTAAGTTCCGTAGGTCTTATGTATGCAAAAGGTTGTTTAAAAATAAAACTTGGTTCTTGAAATAAGTGAAATTTGAAGTGACAAAAAATCAATCACACTTAAAAACAAGAACCATGAGTAAAGTTAAGCAAGTCAATTTTTCGGGAGAAACAATTTATTGCGGACTTGATGTACATAAAACAAACTGGAAAGTAAACGCAAGAATGAATAATTTGGAAATAGCTGCATTCAGTCAAAACCCAAACCCGGCGGCATTGAAAAAACATTTTGAAACCAATTATCCTGGCGCAGCGCTTAAGGTGGTGTACGAAGCTGGCTTTTGTGGGTTTGGAATACAAAGATCATTGACAGCAATGAACATTGGATGTATAGTAGTGAATGCGGCTGATGTTCCTTCCAGCGATAAAGATCGTAAACGAAAAGATGATAAACGTGATGCCCGTAAATTAAGCATGGAGTTAAGTAAAGAAAATTTGAAAGGGATTTATGTGCCAGACAAACAAATGGAAAATGCCCGGTCCTTAGTAAGGCAGCGGCATCGTTTAGTTCAGGATCAAACCCGTTGCGCTAACCGGATAAAACATTTATTAATGAACCAGGGAATAAATACAGCTGATAAAAAAGAACGGTGGAGTATGCAGTTTATTAAAAAACTACAGCAATTGGAATGTGGGTCAGCAACATTAAAACTTACATTAACTTATGCTGTTGATCAATATTTACAAATAAGAAATATACAAAAAAAGATAACCGGCTCCATACTTGAATTATCAAAACAGGCGTCTTTTGCAGGGATACAAAAGACTTTACAAAGCATTGATGGTATAGGATTGATAAGCGCAATGGTTATTCAAACCGAGATAATGGATATTAACCGTTTTAAAACATTAGATAGCCTTTGTGATTATGCAGGATTTGTACCTGATATTTACAGCAGCAATGATAAAATGATAATACGGGGTATTAGCCCAAGGGCAAATGAATTTTTAAGAGAAACGGTTATAGAAAGCAGTTGGGTGCTGATACGCAAAGACCCGGCAATGCTGATGAAGTATAATGAATACAGAAGCAGGATGAATGCCAATAAGGCCATCATCAGAATAGGCAAACATTTATTATCAAGAATAAGGCATCTGTGGAAAACCGGGGGTGTATATGTAAGAGGAATTGTAGCTTAAGTTGTTTTGCGTTTTTTAAGGCATAAGCTCAGAAGATTTACAATAAAAATGCCAGTCTCGCTGTAAACGAAACCAGCATTGTAAATCTCCGTCGGTCTGGCTATCCCTTGTTGAGTTGCTCGCCAGCAGAGCTCAACGCTGTTTAACACAGACAACCAAAATTATAAAAAAAGATGATTCAGAAATATAAGTTCTTTGGGTGTCCAACCGTTAAGTCGTTCCTGCAGCACTTCGGGTAAAACTGAAGAAGACTGTTCTTGCCGTAGGTTACCGGCACCCATTTTATAAAATTAAAAGAAACCTTGCAGCACCGAATTAAAAAAAATCGGAAGACTGTTAATTGTAGGATGCTTATATATTTTGCAGAATCTTTATAAACTGAAATATGGCTTAACAAGAACTAAAAATATTTATTTTTATGAAGCAACATAATTGCATCATAGTAGGAACGAAAGGTGCTTTGAAATATAGCATAATAAATAAAACATAATAAAAAGCTCAATAGAATTAATATCGTACAAGAGTGCGACGCCAATGAAGATGAAAAAAGAAATCTAGCTTGGTTCAAAAAAATAAAAAACGTAAACAAAAAATATGTCACAAAAAACTTTAGGACTCATTCACACATCTGCCACATTAGTTCCGGTATTTGCAGAACTGTGCAGTAAATATTTGCCCGGCATTAAAGTCTTCAACATTGTTGACGACAGCTTAATTAAAAATACTATTGCCTGCGGTGAGTTAACTGCATCAACAAGTAAACGAGTGGTGAACTACGCCGCATCTGCAGAAGAAGCCGGCGCAGATTATATTTTGTTTACCTGTTCATCAATTGGGCCGGCAGTGGAAACTGCAGCTACAGTAACCGGTGTTCCTGTGTTACGGGTAGATCAACCCATGGCAGACAAAGCCGTGCAAACTGGTAAACGCATTGGTGTAATTGCAACACTCTCTACAACACTTGAACCTACAAGTGATTTGGTAAGAAGAAGAGCGGTTGTTGCAGGAAAAGAAATTGAATTAAAAGCAGTATTGTGCGAAGGAGCATTTGATGCATTGATGAGTGGCGATGCTATTACACATGATAAAAAAGTTGGCGATGCATTAAAGCAATTGGTAAATGAAGTTGATGTAATTGTTTTAGCACAAGCGTCAATGGCAAGAGTGGTGGATACATTAAGTGATACAGAAAAGAAAGTGCCGATACTGGCAAGTCCGCCTATAGCAATGGAATACTTGCTACAATCTTGAACAAATAAATGAAAAAATATTTTTTATACGCATCCGCATTGTTCGCCATCGCTTTGGTGATTGGCATTATCATGCAACAACCATCGCTATACAAACCTTGTGCATTAGCAACTGCCATCAGTTTAGCGATAGGACTTGGTTCAGTACCATCATTAAAAGGCTACCAATACACCGCATGGATAATAAGTGCTGTAGTGGCCGGAATGATTTTTCCCGAAGCATTTAAAAACTGGGGTGGTGTAAATCTGCGTGACAAAACATTGATACTTGTCATCGTTCAACTGGTGATGTTTGGTATGGGCACACACATGAGCCTAAAAGATTTCAGCGGACTGGCATCAACAGGTAAAGGAGTTTTAGTAGGATTATTCTGTCATTTTTCAATAATGCCGCTGATGGGTTTATTACTCACCAAAGTTTTTGATTTTGAACCGGAAATTGCAGCAGGTATAATTTTAATTGGTAGTTGCAGCAGCGGACTGGCAAGTAATGTAATGGTATACCTGGCAAAAGCAAATTTGGTATTGAGTGTAATTGTAACAGCCATGGCAACATTGGTTGCACCGTTGCTTACTCCGTTGTTAATGAAAACATTGGCAGGCACTTTAATACAAATCAATTTTATAGATATGATGATTGAAATTATTAAAATTGTGCTGGTACCAATTGGAGCGGCGCTATTGCACGACTATCTTAAAAGAGCAACAGCAATTCAAAAGAAAAATATTTATGTGGTATGTGTGTTAGCAATTGTATGGTTGCTGATTTCCATTTTATTTTTACAAAATACGGTTACGCAAAAAAGTTTACAGCAATCATTAACCCTCTCTCAATTTTTTGCAGGAGCAATAATCGCCGGTGTTTTGTATAATCTTTTACATAGCCGGTTTCCATCGCTTGATAAAATAATGCCGCTCATTTCCATGTTCGGTATTATTTATTTTACCACCGTTACCACTGCTGCCGGCAGAGAAAATTTAATGAAAGTAGGTGTGCTATTATTCATCGCATCGGTTATTCATAATGCAGCCGGTTATTTTTTCGGTTACTGGCTCAGCCGTTTGTTTGGCATGGATAAAAATTCAAGCCGCACTATTGCATTTGAAGTGGGCTTGCAAAATGGTGGCATGGCCAGTGGCATTGCAGGTAGCATGGGCAAGTTGGGTACGGTGGGTTTGGCCGCGGCAGTGTTTAGTCCGTGGATGAATATCAGCGGTAGTATCTTAGCAAATTATTGGAGAAGAAAACCTGTTAACGAAAAATAAAGCAGTATGAATAAAATCTTAATTGTTGTTTCACTCATTGTTTGCAATAATGCAAACGCACAAATCAACTACGCCAAACAAATGGCTGCCACCATCATGAAGCAATATAGAGATTCGATGGTGGTAAAAAAATATGCCAGCCATTTGGAACAGGATAAACTACCTGCTGGTAACCGACCTGCCAATTGGAATTATGAAATTGGTGTAGTGCTGATGGGTTTTGAACGATTGGCAAAACATACCGGTGATAACACCTACATGGATTATACCAAACATATCATAGACCATTTTATTAAAGATGATGGCAACATCCGTACTTATATAATGGATGAATACAATAGTGATATGGTTCCGCCGGGCCGCCAGTTGTTGCGCCTGCATGAAATGTATAAAGAAGATAAATACAAAATTGCTGCACAAACATTACGCAATCAAATAAGCTGGCAGCCACGAAATAAAATAGGCGGCTTCTGGCATAAATTAAAATATCCAACTCAAATGTGGTTAGATGGTTTATATATGGTAAGCCCTTTTTATGCAGAGTATTCTTTAGTAAACAATCAACCGGAATATTTCAACGATATCATCAACCAGTTTGTATGGATGGAAAAATATGGCCGTGATGCAAAAACTGGTTTGCTCTATCATGGTTGGGATGAAAGTAAACTGCAAGGCTGGGCCAATAAAAAAACAGGGCAATCGCCTGAGTTCTGGAGCCGCAGCATGGGTTGGTACATGATGGCATTGGTGGATGTGCTGGATTTTATTCCTGCCAATCATCCACGCCGGAATGAATTGATAAAAATATTAAACCGCACCACTACTGCATTAATAAAATTTCAGGATGCAAAAAGTGGTGTATGGTGGCAGGTAACCAACAAAGCCAATCAGGATAAAAATTATTTAGAATCATCCGGCACGGCCATGTTTGTGTTTTCCATTGCAAAAGGCATTCGTATGAAATATTTACCTGCAACATTTAATGCTGCATTGCAAAAAGCATACAACGGCATGATAAAAGAATTTGTAAAAGAAGATGCCAACGGTCAGTATCATTATATGCAGGCGGTTGCTGGCGCAGGCTTGGGCGGCATTCCTTACCGTGATGGTACGTATGAATATTATGTAAACGAACCGAGGAGGGATGATGATTTAAAAGCCATCGGGCCATTCATTCAGGCTTGTATTGAAATGGAGTTGTTGAAGCCCCTGTCCCCTAAAGGGGGACTTAAGCAGTAGCTTCAAAAGTTATTTGTAAAAGTATTAAATATAAAGTTTTTATTTTGGGACCAGCGGTAATACTACTATCATCATCGTTGCGTCGCACTCTTGTACGTCCGGATATTCTATTCAGCAAATCAAAAGTCAAAATTCAAAATTCAAAAGGCTGCTGTTTTTTTACTTTTTATCTTTGAATTTTGAATTTACCTCATGCACAATTGGTAGATAAAACCCCCGCTGCAGTTCCTGTTGCTCCATCTATCTACAACAGAGAACCTTACGAAGACCCAAACATCAGCGGCATCAACAGAGACGCTATCAAGAGTAACAGCTTATTCCTACGCAACAATCAATGATGCATTAAAAAACGACAGGGAAAAATGCGGACGATATATTTCATTAAATGGCGAATGGGATTTTGCCTTTGCACTAAAACCTGGTGATGAACCAAAAGATTTTTATAAGAGCAAAGTAAATGGCTGGAAGAAAATTCCTGTGCCATCTAATTGGGAAATGCAGGGCTACGATAAACCCATTTATAAAAGTGCGGTATATCCTTTCCGTCCGGTGAACCCACCGTATGTGCCGAAAGATTATAATGGTGTGGGTTGTTATCAAAAATCATTTACTGTACCGGCTGATTGGAAAAATAAAAACATTACCCTGCATTTTGGTGGTGTAAGTTCTGCCTATAAATTATGGATTAACGGAAAATTTGTTGGCTATGCCGAAGATAGTTTTTTACCAAGCGAATTCAACATCACACCATATTTGCAGGAAGGAGAAAATATTATTTCTGTTTGGGTAATCCGCTGGAGCGATGGCAGTTTTTTAGAAGACCAGGACCAGTGGCGCATGAGTGGTATTCACCGGGAAGTGTATTTAATGGCAGAGCCCAAAATGCGGATAGCCGATTTCTTTTATCAAACTAAACTGGATAAAGATTATAAAGATGCAGTACTAAGTATTCGTCCACGGATTGAAAATTTAACAGGGCATGAAATGCCGGGATATATTTTAAAAGCACAATTGTTTGATGCAAACAATCAGCCGGTATTACAAACACCGCTTACAAAAAAAGCAGATGACATCATCAATGAAATTCATCCACGGCTCGACAGGGTAAAATTTGGTTTGCTGGAAACAAACATTATCAATCCAAATAAATGGAGTACAGAAGAACCTAATCTTTATAAATTAGTTTTGAGTTTGAAGATAGTGTTGGAAATATTGTAGAAGTAAAAACTTGTAATCTCGGTTTTCGTTCTATCGAATTCAGAAAGAGCGACAGCAAATTATTAATCAACGGCAAGCTCACTTATTTATATGGTGTTAACCGTCCCGACCATCATCCCACAAAAGGAAAAGCATTAACAAGGGAAGATATTTTGCAGGATATAAAAACGATGAAGCAGTTTAATTTTAACTGCGTTCGTTTATCGCATTATCCCAGCGACCCTTATTTGTTAGACTTGTGTGATGAATTTGGTATGATGGTGATTGACGAAGCCAATTTAGAAACACATGGACTAGGCGGAAAATTAAGTCATGATGCAACATGGGCAGGTGCCTATATTGAAAGAGTAAGCCGTATGTTATTGAGAGATAAAAATCATCCGTCAATAATTATGTGGAGCCTCGGCAATGAAGCAGGCAGCGGCCCCAATCATGCAGCTATGGCAGCATGGGTAAAAGATTTTGATATGACAAGGCCACTGCATTATGAACCTGCAATGGGCAGCCCGAAGGAAGATGGATATATTGACCCCAGCAATCCAAACTATTTAAAAAGCAACGACCATAGTCATCGCATTCAAAATCCGCTCGACCAGTATTATGTTGATGTGATTAGCAGAATGTATCCATCTGATTATACAGCGCCTTTATTAGTTAATCAACCTAACGGTGATACACGGCCGATTTTCTTTTGTGAGTATGCACATGCCATGGGCAACAGTGCCGGCAACTTAAAAGAGTTTTGGGACCAGTGGAGAATTACTCCAAGAATAATTGGCGGCTGTATTTGGGAATTTAAAGACCAGGGATTATTAAAAAAAGATTCAGCTGGAGTAGAGTACTATGCATACGGAGGTGACTATGGCGAAAAGTATTTCGACAATTTTACCATTAAAGGAATTGTAAATGCCGATGGAAAACCTAAAGGGGTGATGGAGGAATGCAAACGTATTTTTCAGCCGATACAGTGTGAGTTAGCAGATGCAGCAAAGGGTTTGGTTAAATTGAGCAATAAAAGTTTAATTAAAAATACACATGCATACAAAGCCATTTTATTAATTAAAGAAGATGGAGCTACAATACTTGCAACAGATTTACCTGAAATAAGTATTGAGCCTGGCAAAGACAGTATTATAGATATTTCTTCATACCTGCCGCAAATGAAAACTGAGGCAGAATACCATGCTGCAATATGGTTTAATCTTCGCAAGGATGAGTTGTGGGCTAATAAAGATTATCCGGTTGCCACTAATCAGTTTTTAATAAAAAAAGCTATCAGAAAAAAAACAATAGAAAAGAATGGTGGACTGATAGTTCGTTATGGACTCTCTGGAATTGAAATTAATAACAAAGAAATCAAAGTAAAAATTAGTTCTGCTGATATGGGCGGGCTGTCAAGTATCAGTATTAACAATAAAGAGTTAATCATACAGCCGTTATTGCCTCATTTTACAAGGCCATTAACAGATAATGACCGCCGTGGCTGGAAACCTCAGCGGAAATTAAGGCAATGGTATGAGAATAGGATGAAACTTATAAGCACCACCCCGTCCAATGAAAAGGATGGCGTTTCTGTTACAAGTCAGTATTCACTCATTAACGACAGTGCAGCAGTAAAAATAATTTATCATGTTAGATATGATGGTGTTATTAAAGTGGATTATCAATTATCAGTAAAGCAAGGTCTGCCCAACATCCCTAAAGTAGGTATGCAAATGGGGATACTAAAAAACTATGATAATGTTTTATGGTATGGCAAAGGCCCTTTTGAAAACTACATTGATAAAAACTATGCTGCCGATGTTGGCTTATACAATTTGCCAATAAAAGATTTTATGGAAAATTATGTAGTGCCACAGGAAAATGGAAACCGCACCGATGTACGCTGGATGTATTTAAACAATCCAAAATCAAAAGATGGTTTATTAATTGTAGCAGACAGTTTATTAAGCATGAGTGCATGGCCTTACACAGAAGAAAATATTCAAAATGCCAAACACACCAATAAATTAAAAGATGCTGGTTTTATAACTTTGAATATTGATTTAATACAAATGGGTGTGGGTGGTAATGATAGCTGGAGTGAAGTGGCTGCGCCATTGGAGAAATATCAAATCAAAGCAAAAGATTATCAATACAGTTTTTATATTGTTCCGTTTAATGCAAAAAATAAAACAGCCAGTGCAAGAGCAAAAGAAATTAGGTTTTAAATTTAACCGCAAAGACCGCTAAGTGTTTCGCAAAGGTCACAAAGCAATTCTTTGTGAATTTGCGTTTGTGTTCTTTGTGCGTTCTTTGCGGTTAATCACTTAATGCGCAGCAAAAAGAAGTTCCGCAATCAGTAATGCAACAAATTTATGAGGAAGTAAAAACACCTTATAAATACGGCATGGTCATTACCCCGGCAGACAGTACCAAAAAAATAGATTGCCCTTCTGTTTTTCGTAAAGGCAAAAACTGGTACATGACCTATATTGTTTTTGATGGAAGTGGTTATGAAACATGGCTGGCAAAAAGTAAAAACTTATTGCAATGGAAAACACTGGGAAAAATATTGAGCTTTGGCGATACTGCTGCTACAAGTGGATGTAACGGAATGGGATGCCAATCAAAAAGCCGGATATATTGCCTTGCAGGATTCATAACTGGGACGGCTCTTATCAATTGCAAAAGTATAATAAAAAATACTGGATGAGTTATATTGGTGGAAAAGAAAAAGGTTATGAAACCGGTAAACTAAGTATTGGCATTGCAACACTAATAAAAATATTACAAAACCGCATGAATGGAAAACATTGGCGACCCGGTTTTATCCATGACTGATATTGATGTTCGTTGGTGGGAGAATAAAAAATTATTTAAGAGCAGCATCATCTGGGATAAAAACAATACACTGGGCAAACCATTTGTAATGTATTATAATGCCAATGGCGATACCAGTAACAACACACCCAAGTGGCGTTGGTTTGAAAGAATAGGAATGGCCGTGAGCGATGACATGATTAACTGGGAACGTTATCAAACAGACCCGGTTGTGCATCATAAAATTGGTATTACCGGTGATGGAGTAATACAAAAGATAAACGATGTATGGGTGATGTTTTACTTCGGTGCTTTCTGGGAAAAAAGAAAAAATGAAACCTTCAACCGCTTTGCCTGCAGTTATGATTTGGTAAACTGGACTGACTGGAATGGCGAAGACTTAATAAAATCATCTGAACCATACGATGCAAAGTATGCACACAAACCTTTTGTGGTAAAATGGAAAGGAGTGGTGTATCATTTTTATTGTGCGGTAGATAAAAAAGATACAAGAGGGATTGCGGTGGCAACGAGTAAGCCCCTGTCCCCTAACGGGGAACTTAGGTAGCAATACCTAAAATATTAAAAAATAGTACTTACCCCGAAGGGGGTTAATATAAATAGCTCTGGGTGATATCCAGAGAAAAATATAGGAAGAGTATTACAGAACCCCAGAGGGGTTCAATATGAAAAGCTGATTTTAGAAGGAAGCTTCAAAAATATTCAACAGCTTCGCAAATGTTCAATAAAGAACTGAACGATGAAGTGAGTGACACAACTATGTTGATAGTAGCACAAAAGCCCGTCAACAAAAAAATGAAAAAAATATTCTCAATCATACTGTTTATTTTTTTGAGCAATTACGGCATTGCGCAAAAAGTTGATATAGAAAATGTTTTTAAAAATCCCCCACAATCTGCAAAGCCCTGGGTATTCTGGTACTGGCTGCATGGTGCTGTTAGTAAAGAAGGTATTACTGCAGATTTAGAAGCGATGAAAGAAGTAGGCATCGGCGGCGCTTACTTAATGCCAATAAAAGATACCAATTCAAAAATCCCCTTTCAACCACAAGTAAGACAACTAACTCCTGAATGGTGGGCTATGGTAAAATTTGCATTACAAGAAGCAAAGCGTTTGAAATTAGAAATAGGAATACATGTAAGCGATGGTTTTGCATTGGCCGGTGGCCCATGGATAAAGCCGGAAATGAGTATGCAGAAACTGGTGTGGACTAAAACTTTTATTAAGAATGGAAATACTGGTGAAATTTTTTTACCACAACCAGAAAAAAAAGAAAATTATTACAAGGATATTGCTGTATATGCTTACCCGGCAAATTATAAAAACGAATTCATCATTAATGATTTAAAACCAACTGTTACAAGCAGCAATGCAAACGATGCTTCATTTTTAACTGATATAAACAGTAAGCAAACTTTTAGAAGCGACAGCAATTGCTGGATACAGTATACATACACTCAACCTGTAACTGTTCGGCAAATAAAAATAAAAAAACAAAACAATGCTTATCAGTCGCAGCGCTTTATTATTCAGCAAAGCAACGATGGTATAAATTTTACAGCTGTTGATACATTGCAACCGCCACGCCACGGCTGGCAGGATTGGGATGAACCTTACACACATGCGGTAAAAACATTTTCATCTAAATACATCCGCTTTGTTTGGCAGAAGGAAGGCACCGAACCAGGCAGTGAAGATTTAGATGCAGCTAAATGGAAGCCGGCATTAAGAGTGCAGGGCATTTATATAAGTGACGAACCGGTGGTAAATAATTATGAGACAAAAAACGGAAGTGTATGGCGCATTGCAGCAAACACAACCAATGAAGAAGTTTCAAAAGCAGATGCAGATGCAGTGCCTTTGAATAAAATTATTAACCTCACTGGTAAATTAACGGCTGAGGGAAAATTAAACTGGACACCACCAAACGGTGATTGGGTAATTGTAAGAATCGGTCATACATCAACCGGTGCAGTAAACAGTACTGGTGGCGGTGGTAAAGGATTGGAATGTGATAAATTCAGTACTGAAGCAACAACATTACAATTCAATAACTGGTTTGGAAAATTTTTTACGGAAACAGATGCAACGGTTGCTAAAGAAGTAATCAAAGTTTTTCATGTAGATAGTTGGGAATGCGGCAGCCAGAACTGGAGTAAAAATTTTGCAGCAGAGTTTAAAAAGAAACGGGGGTATGATTTATTAACGTATTTGTTGGTGATGACTGGCACACCAGTTACGGATGCTTCTACATCTGAAAAAATTTTGCATGATGTAAGAAAAACAATTGCAGAACTGGTGAATGATAAATTTTATGCTACACTAAAAAAACTTGCACGTGCAAAAGGAGTACAGTTTAGTGCAGAAAGTATTGCACCCACTTTTGTAAGTGATGGATTGCTGCATTACAAACATGTTGATATACCTATGGGTGAGTTCTGGCTCAACAGTCCAACCCATGATAAACCAAACGATATGCTGGATGCCATAAGCGGTGCACATATTTACGGAAAAAATATTGTGCAGGCAGAAGCCTTTACTACTTTACGTAGTGATTGGAGTGAACACCCCGGCAGTTTAAAAGCATTGGGCGACCGTGCATTTGCATCAGGCATTAATAAATTATCGCTGCATGTAATGATGCATAACCCGTGGGTAGATAAAAAACCGGGAATGACATTAGATGGCATCGGATTGTTTTATCAAAGAGACCAGACATGGTTTAAACAAAGCAAGGCATGGATTGAGTATTTAACAAGATGCCAGGCATTATTGCAATTGGGAAAACCGGTTGTTGATATTGCTGTGTTTACTGGTGAAGAAATACCCAGCCGTTCTGTATTGCCCGATAGATTAATTAATACATTACCCGGTTTATTTAGTAAAGAAAAAGTGGAAGCAGAAAAAAAACGATTGCAGAATGAAGGACAACCACAGCGAACGATACCCGATGGAGTAACCCATTCGGCCAACATGGCCGACCCTGAAAATTATGTTGATGCATTGAACGGGTATAAATATGATTGTTTTAATCCGGATGTGTTGATGCAAATGAAAGTAGTGAACGGGAGAGTAGTAACACCGGGTGGAGCAAGTTACAAAATATTAGTAGTGCCTGTTTCTCTTTCAATGAATCCAAATAGTAAACTATCCACTTTGATAAAAAATAAGTTATTGCAATTGGCTAACGCAGGGGCTAAAATTTTAATGAATAATAAATTGTCCGGTATTGAAAATAATAAATTTATTCAGGTTCCATATTACGAAAACTCATTTGAAAAAGCCGGGGCTAAAAAAGATGTGGAGATAATTTGTTACGATAAAATTGCATGGAGCCATAGAAAATTGGGGGATATGGATATTTATTATTTTTCCAATCAAAAAAAATATTACACTAATGCAAAATTTATTTTTCCTTTTGTTAAAAAAGATTTTATTATGTATGACGCTGTGAGCGGAAGCAGCGGTTATTTTAATAAAGTTTATGCCGAATCAGGCGGTAAGACTGAGATTGGTATTGACTTTTATGCCAATCAATCTTTCTTTGTAGTATTTAAACCATTTTCAAAAAAAGATGCATCAGCTTATGCAGATTATAACTTAAAAGAACAAGAACTGAATAACTGGGAATTGAATTTTACAGACTTAGCAATAACAAAAAAAACAGATAATGCAGAATTAAAAAGCTGGACAGAATTTGAAGAACCATCATTGAAATATTTTAGTGGAACTGTAAAGTACACTTCAGTTTTTAAGCTTGATAGTATTAGTTTTACAAAATATGGCTACCTGGTATTTGACCAAATTCAAAATATTGCTACAGTAAATATTAATGGCGAAAATTGCGGAACACTCTGGACATATCCTTACAAATTGGATATTTCAAATGCAATTAAACCTGGAGAAAACAAAATAGAAATCGAAGTAACCAACACCTGGCGCAATCGCCTGATTGGGGATGAATTAATGCAGGAGAAAAGACAAACATGGTTAAATTCACCTTATAAAATAAAAGACAAACCGCTACTCCCTGCAGGAATAACAGGCAACGTGAAAATTATTATTCGGTAAAACTTTGTCAATTATAGTAGGGCAGTTTTCTAATGAAGTTTGATCTAAGTTCCCCTTAGGGGACAGGGGTTCACTCATCCGTTCTAAAACTACTCACCGGATAACCCTCTACACTAAACAATTCTCCATTCACAAAATCTTTAAAAGCATACCGCACTGCAACAGGTTTTAAAACTTGCGGCGAGGTTAACTGAATGGTACCGTTTTTGATGAGAGCTTGTGCAGGATAAAATATTTTATCAGCACCTGCAATTTCAAATTGTGTAATTGGTTTACCAAAACTGGTTAAACCATTAGGTGCAAATTTAAATTTGATGGTGGCCACGCTGTCTTTTGCAATTAAAGAATCGTAAGCAGGGCTTTGAAATGCAAAACCTTTTAATGCATAAGCATCACCTAAAGCCAAATAAGCAAAACGCTTGCCCACAATTTCTTTATTTGCAGGATGAATACTTTTTTCTTCACCGGCATCCATTAAAACAACAATGCCACTGTTAGGTATAGCCGCTGCTGCTTTTCTTTGTGCATCACGTAAATAAGCCGAATTCATTTTTTCTGTTTTGTTGCCGGTATAATTATAAGTGTAAGGTGCAATCTGTGCAAAATAAAAAGGAAAATTCCCCTGTCCCCATTCATTCCGCCACAACTGCACCATTGCAGCAAATAATTTTTCGTATTGATCGGGCCGCTCATAATTACTTTCGCCCTGGTACCAAATGCAACCTTTAATAGTAAAGCCAATTACAGGATGTACCATGCCATTGTATAAAGTAGTGGCGTTTTTATTACTTAATTTTTCTGTACCTGTTGCAGAAGGAACAATAATTTCACGAAATAATTTTAACGATTCACCATTCATGAATGCCTCGGCAGGCGAACCACCATAACTTACATTAATTAACGCAACAGGCACTTTTAATTGTTGCTGCAATAATTTGCCAAAATAATAAGCTGTTGCAGAAAAGTTGCTGATGTTTTCGGGGTTTACATTTTTCCATGAAGAAGATTTACTGGTATCTTTTGCAAATCTTTCCACGGCTCGGGGCACAGTATAAATTCTTATTTGATCATTGGTCGAATTAAAAACAGCATCGTTACTGCCAATAATGGGCTGATCTCTAAAACCTTTCATCGGCATTTCCATATTACTTTGGCCGCTGCACAGCCACACTTCGCCAATTAAAATATTTTTTATTATCACAGGTTCGCCATCCGAAATAGAAATACTGTAGGGGCCGCCTGCAACCGGTGTACTAATCTTCATCAACCATTTTCCATTGCCATCAGTAATGGTTGAATAACTTTTTTTATTCCACGATGTAATTATTTTAACAGCAGCACCTTGTTTTGCCCAACCCCAAATATTGGCAATAGTTTGTTGTTGCAATACCATACCATTACTAAAAAATGACGGCAGTTGTACTTTGGCCGAAAGAAAAAATGGCAACAATAAAAACACTGCAATAGCTGTAGTTATAGTTTTTTTAAAAACAATCATTGTGGGTGGTTTTCTGTGAGCTGCGAATATAGAGTAAAAATTTTCTATTGGCATCTGGTACTGTTGACTTGTTGATTTATAGCTTTGCTATAAAATTATTTTTTACCAAACTAAGAAGCTATTGGCAGCGGCATTGGCGTCGCACTCTTCAGCTGTAAATCTTTATTCAGCACCGAGCGAAGGCGAAGTGTGTCCGAAGCGATAATTTTAAGCCCACTGTTTTAATAAGATTGTTAATGCTAAAAAATAATTCAGTAATTTTCAATTCTAAAACGGGTATGTTTTAAGCATGAAAGAAATTAAAGACAATAAAGAGGGGTCTCATAAAAATATCTGGTACGGCCTGGGGCGTCAGCGTATCGAAATTCCAAAAACCATATTAAAATCCCGGGTGCAAAATAATTTGCTGTTAAAGCATTTGCATATTTGTTCAATTGGTTTTTATCCCAAAGCAAAAGATCATTATACTTTCAGAAAAAAAGGCCTGCCCGAAAATTTTATTTTTTATTGTGTGGATGGACATGGCTGGTATCAGATTGAAAGCCAGCGGTACAACGTGGGGCCTAATGAATTTTTTATTCTCCCACAAAATAAAGAACATGCTTATGGCGCAGATGCCGATCACCCCTGGAGTATTTACTGGATTCATTTTGGTGGCGAAGGCTTACCGGCATTAAATAAAACAATGGCGGTGCAAAAACATTTTAAACCTTTCTTAATAAAAAACAATGCACAAACCATTGCCATATTCACCAAAATTTATAAAGCATTGCAGTTAGGTTACAGTATCGATAATTTATTATTTGCCAACATGTGCCTCACGCATTTCCTTACGTTATTTATTTATAATACCCGGCATTACGAATCAGTTGAAAATGATAAACCCGATTGTGTGGATAGTGCCATCCTGTATATGCAGGAACATATAGACGAGAATATTTCATTAAGTGAGCTGAGTCTTCATTACAATTATTCGGTGTCCCGTTTTTCTAATTTATTTAAACACAAAACCGGCTATGCCCCGATAGATTATTTTTTGCAAATGAAAATGCAAAAAGCCTGTCAGCAATTAGATTTTACAAACCATGCAGTAAAAGCAATTGCTTTTGATATGGGCTTTGATGATCCATATTATTTTTCAAAACGATTTAAAACAATCATTGGCGTATCCCCAAAAAAATACCGGGCATTAAAAAAGAGCGAATAATTTTTCTGCTTATCACAAAATAAATAATGAAGAATACAATTATTTTTTACATTTTACTTTTTGTTAGTGTTACAATAAATACAAAGGCACAAAACAGTAAGTATAATATTGTATGGAATTCGCAAAGCAAAAATGCTTCGGAGTCTATGCCTTGCGGTGGTGGCGATATTGGTATGAATGTGTGGGTAGAAAATGGTGAACTGTTGATTTATGTTGCCAAAAGCGGCAGTTTTAACGAAGACAATGCGTTGATGAAAGCCGGAAGAATTAGAGTAAAATTATTTCCCAACCCTTTTGATGGAAAAGTTTTTAAACAGGAATTGCATATGCAAAAGGGATATGTAACTGTTGAAGGAGAAAGTAATGGCGTAAAAGCAACAGTAAAAATTTGGGCCGATGTGTTTAATCCTGTTGCGCATATTGATATTGCTGCTAGCAAAAAAATAAATGCCACAGCCGCTTATGAAAACTGGCGCTACCAGGATAGGGTAATTAAAGCGAGAGAAAATTTTGGCAACTCCTGGAAATGGGCCGGGCCTAAAAATAATGTGTACAAAAAAGATGACATTAGTTTTAGCAGTGGGGGTGTTTTGTTTTTTCATCATAATAGCGAAGCAACCATTTTTGATGTAACTGTAGCACAACAGGGAATGGATGGCGTAAAAGAGCAGATGTATAATCCATTAAAGAAGCTGGCTTTTGGAGGGTTGTTACAAGGCGATAATTTTATTGATGCCGGAGTGTACGATGGCATTTATGTAAACACCGATTTTAAAGGATGGAAGTTAAAAACTAAGAAGGCAGCAAGTAAGCATTCGTTAGTACTTACGTTACTCAATAGGCAGGTAGCATATTTTGGAGAGTGGCACCAAGCATTAAAATCAGTACTCTTGTCCGGCAATAGAAAAAATGCTTTTGGAAAAACAATTGAATGGTGGAAACAATTTTGGCAAAGAAGTTTTATACAACTTGATAATACCAATATAAATTCAAAAGCATGGGAAGTGGGAAGAAATTTTCAATTGTTCCGGTATATGCTGGCCATAAATGCTAAAGGAGAATGGCCCACAAAATTTAACGGCGGCTTACTTACTGTAGATCCGGTTTATACCGATACCTCAAATAAACTAACACCCGATTACCGCAATTGGGGTGGCGGTTTGCATACGATGCAAAACCAGCGCTTAGTTTATTTCCCCATGATAAAAAACGGCGATTGGGATTTGCTTGCAGCCTCAATTAAATTTTTATTTAAGGATACTAAAGAATGCTGAATTAAGAAGTAAAATGTATTGGAACCACGGCGGCGCCTGCTTTACAGAGCAAATGGAAAATTTTGGCTTGCCCAATTTTGCTGAGTATGGGCAAAAGCGGCCTGCCAATTTTGATAAAGGTGTTGAGTACAATGCATGGCTTGAATATGAATGGGATACGGTGTTGGAATTTTGTTTGATGATGCTGCAGGAAAATGAATACACAGGAAAAGATATCAGCGATAAAATTCCTTTTATTGAAAGTTGTTTACAATTTTTTGATGAGCATTATCAATACCTGGCAAAACAGCGTGGCATTAAAGCTTTGGATGAAAATGGAAAATTAATTTTATATCCCGGCAGTGGAGCCGAAACATTTAAGATGGCGTATAATTCAACCAGTACTATTGTGGCTTTGAAGACTATTGCAGAACGTACTATTACTTTTATGACTGGTAAATTCTATGGGCATAATTTTGATACAACACTTTCTAACAGAATGATAAAACTTGTTGGTATATTATCAAGAATTCCCGATATTAGTTATCAATCAATTAACGGACATATAACAATTTCACCAGCAAAAAGTTGGGAACGAATCAACAACGTTGAGTCGCCACAATTGTACCCCGTATATCCTTGGGGCATTTATGGTGTAGGTAAACCCGGATTAGATACTGCAATAAATACTTTTAAGTATGATACCAATGTGGTAAAATTTAAAAGCCATGTTGGATGGAAGCAGGATAATATTTTTGCTGCAAGATTAGGATTAACTGACGAAGCATGGAAGCTAACCAGTTTAAAACTCCAAAATTCTGAAAGAAGATTTCCTGCATTTTGGGGCCCGGGTTTTGATTGGGTACCCGACCATAACTGGGGCGGCAGCGGCATGATCGGCCTGCAGGAAATGTTATTGCAAACAGATGGCGGAAAAATATTTTTATTTCCAGCATGGCCAAAAAATATAGATGTACATTTTAAATTACATGCACCTTACAATACAACTGTAGAAGCTGAAATAATAAATGGAAATTTGGTAACGCTTAGGGTGATACCTGCAGAAAGAATGAAAGATATAACCTTAATGCTGCACTAAATTTAACGTTCACTAAATTTATTTTGTTATACTTTTTTAAATAAACTTGATAAAAATTACATTTTATACCAATTAGAAATTGCATCTATACAATAAAAAAAATGTGAGGTTAACTTGGCTAAAGCGCTGATGCACCAAACCGCCAACAGCATCCGCAGTGGCGGAGAAGGTGTGATTTTAATGTATAACTTGTATTAAATAAAAATTCTACTCACTTTAGCGAAAAATATTAGTGAGCAGAAAGCTCTGGCTGCCGAATTTTATATTGAGGTAAAGTAGCTGCTAAAGACAGGGGGGAACATTAACTGTAACGATAAAAGATTTGGGGCTTTGCAGTAATTAAAACTTAGGGCAGCGTACTGCATCGGAGCTGGTGTTGTACCTGTCTAAATGTTTTTGATAGGTTAAAGCTAATTCAAATCCGCCACGGCCACTGCTTGCCGTTTTTAACTGCGATAGGTTTGCATCGTAACTAACGGAAACGGACAGTGGCTTAAATTCTAGTTTAACAACTGGTATTATGGCATCTTTCCAGCGTAAAAAAGCGCCGCCGTGTAAAATGTATTTGGGGTCTTCAATATCATCTAATCTCCAGGAGTATAGTGCACCGGCCATTGTTTCTGTAAAAGTTCCCTGTTTAGAATAATCGCCTAATAAAGTAAAGAAAGAGTATTCGTTAATGTTCATCCTTACTCCTAACGATCCTACCCATTTGGGAATCATTTCGTAATTGGGGTTGCCATAAAAAGATACTTTAGTGGCTTTATTAAAATGATGATAGGCGGCTCCAATGTAAATATTGTTATCAGCATTTTCTCCCACTTGTGTATTAAAGCTCATGCCTACACTGCCATCTAAATAAGAGTAAGAATTTCTTGGAAAAGTTTCGCCACTTGCCAAACCGGGGTTAAAACCAGTACCATCATACTGGCTGTTGGTGGTAATTTTACTTCTGTCGATACTGCGTTGCACCCAACCACCCATGAATCCTAAAGAGAGGTACATGTTTTTTTCTCCGCTTAAAGATTTATGATAATTTATTGCCGGTAAAATATGTGTTGATTGTAAAGCAACAGTTCCGGCTTTGTCGTATAAAATTTGCCCGCCAATGGTCAAAAAATCATCTCCTTTGCCAACAGGTTTTTTATATTCTCCATTTACAGAGCCGGTTTGATAAGGTACAGTAACACTGTTCCATTGATTGCGGTAAACAGCCTGTATCCTTACATCGCCATTAAAAATTCCAGCAAGTGCAGGATTTCTGAGTAAGGGGGTTTCAAAAAATTGCGAAAAGTGAATGTCTTGTGTATAGGCTTGGCTGCCAATGGCAATCAGTGTAAAAAAAATCAATAAAGGTTTAACTAAACCTTTTTTCATGGTGCAGTTTTTTGTTGTTAGTGCCAATTTGTAATATTTCAAACGTATAATTCGCATTATTATTATTGGATCAATGTAATATTTCCTTTGTAAGAAAGTATTTGGCTGTTTTCACATACAATTTCTATAACGTAGGTATAAACATCGGCGTTTAAAGTTTTGCCGTTGTACCTGCCATTCCACCCTGCAAACTGATCGTTTGGAAAAAGATTTACCTTTTGAAAAACCATTTCTCCCCAGCGGTTAAATATCCGCATACTTTGTATTGCAAATAAGCCGGTACCCCTTGGAAAAAACCAATCATTCACACCATCATTATTAGGCGAAAAAGTATTAGGGATAAATACATTTTTATCGTTGCAAATTACAACAATAGTTATGTTATCTGTATTAATACAACCATTGGCATCGGTTACTTTAATGGTATAAGTAGTGGTGTTTTTTGGAGTGGTTACTGTATTGTAACAATTAATACAGGATAGCCCTATTGCTGGAGACCATAAATAATCTATTACCGGCGAGCCAGTTGGATTTATTGCAAACGAAGAGCCTGCCCCAATAATTTTGGTTGGGCCTGCTTCTATTAATGGCAAAGGATAAACCACAACTGTTTGATCAACAGTATCGGCACAGCCTGTGCTGTTGGTTACAATTAAACGCAGTGGGTAATTGCCGGCAGTATCGTAACGCACCGGCAAAGGATTTTGTGATATAGAAGTGCTGCCGTTTCCAAAATTCCAGAACCATGATATTTGTGAAGTATCCGGTTGAAGCACAATGCCCCTGAAAGTAAGCCGCTGCTGCATACAAATAGGAACATTACCCGTAATATCAATTACTGGCGAGGCCACTACTTTAATATAATTAGTTTTAATTGCTGTATCGGAACAGCCATTGGCAGTTGTTACAATTAAACGAACGGTATAAAAACCCGGTGCTGTATAATTATGCGATGGGTTTTGTAATGTGGATGTACCACCATCCCCAAAACTCCATTGATAGCCATTTATTACACCGTTACTTATGGTTGAGTCAGTAAAATTAATAATACCGCCATCACAAAGCAGCGTATCATCTGCAGCAAAATTCACATCACTTTTAGTTACATAAATAGTATCAACTCCCGTAACAGGAATCTGGCAACCGGTTTGATCTTCTAAAATTACTTTTGGTAAAAACTGACCAGGTAATAAATAATTATAAATAAGATTAGAATCTGTTGTTGCTAAAGTATTGCCATCACTAAAATCCCATAAATAAGTAACTGGCCCGGGGGTGGAAACATGAAAAGTAACCGGTAAAGGAGAGCAACCTGCCAGTGGCGAGTAAGTTAATGTTGCTGTAGAAGGATATAAAATTATTGTTTTATTAGACGGTATCAATACATCCACCGGGGCCAGCTACAACTAATCTTGCAAGATAAGTTCCTGGTGTGGAGTAATAGTGTGTTGGTTCTGCTAAAGTAGATGTTGTACCATCTCCAAAAATCCATGTTGCACTGGTGCAATATAAAGAAGTATTGGTAAAAATTACTTCAAAAGGAGAGCATGAACTTATTGAATCATTTACTGTAAATGCATGCCCTTACAGTATGCACTTTTACATAATTTATTTTGGTAGCAGTATCAGTACAACCATTTACATCTGTTACTAATTAACTTTACACGTGTAATCGCCATCTGCTGGTATATAATTTTACTGGATTTTTTACTGTTGATGTAGTGGCATCGCCAAAATTCCAGTTATAAGTAAGCCCATACACCTGTTGAAGTATTGAAAATGTTACATTTTTACCTGCACAGGTTAAAGTATCCGGAGTAGAAAAAATTGCTTTAGGATTTGTTATAAATACAGTGAACTTGTGTTTGATAAACTATTACTGCAACCATAACTGTCTGTTACGGTTAAGCCGTGGATTAAAATAACCGGTTGTATCGTAAATATGTGCTAAAAGGAGGAGCTGTATAAGTTTGTGATAATACCGTCACCAAAATTCCATACCCAGTTGTTACTGGGGTGTGCACCATCTGTAACAGTAAGATCAGTAAAATTTACACTTAAAGGTTTGCAGCCTGCAGTGGGGTAAAAGAAAAATTTGCACTTGGCCCCCATACTCTTATAATATTGGGTTTTGTAATAGTGGAAACACATCCTCTTGTATCAGTAATGGTTAAAGAAACTGTATATAACCCCGGCGCAGCATAAGTGTGATTGGCAGATGCAAAATCAAAACCAGAATTAGCCATCGCCATAATCCCAAAAATAAGCTTGCAATATTTGCAGTGTTTATTCCCGTTGTTTGAAATACAGCCACCTGGCTTGTACAAATAGTATCATCCACAACAGTAAAATTTGCTACTTCATTAAATAAAACAATACTATTAATCCTGGTATTGCTGCAGCCTGCCATTAGTTACCGTTAGCGATACATTGTACGTGCCAAATGTTGCGTAAGTAGTGTACCGGGTTTTGCAAATTCGATGTAAACCCGTCACCAAAATTCCAGGCCCATGTTTGTGGTAAAACAGATTGATCTGTAAAGGCTACCTGCAGTTTATTATTACAATTGAAAGTACTTGTAAATCTTGCAACAGGCGGTAATGCGGTAATATATCTTACCCTGGTTAAAGTATCGGCGCAGCCATTATTCCATGCAATTAAACGAATTGTAAATACACCTGTATCAGTATAAATATAGGAAGGGTTTTTAACGGTTGATGTACCAATACCATCACCAAAATCCCAGCTCCATCTGTCTGATGGTACAGTTAAATCGGTAAATTGAACAGCCTGCCCAACACATTGTGCTAATGGAGAAGCGCTAAAATTTGCTAAGGATTTATTACCTGCTCTTACCGCATTTACAAAAATTGAAGAGTCGGTACAGCCGTCGTTAGTAGTGATAAATAATTTTACGGTATAAGTACCCTGCAACACATAAGTATGCGATGGGTTTGCAAATGTTGATGTTCCTCCATCCCCAAAATCCCACAGGTAAGATGCAATACCATCAGTAGTCGCAACATTCGGAGTTGGGTTGATGGTAAAAGGCACACAACCTTCTAATGGTAATCCATTAATTGCTACAACAGGTGCCAGTACCCTTACAAATTGATTTTTTGTTATACTGTCGCTGCAGCCATTTGCACCGGTAGCAATAAGTGTTACATTATAATTTCCAAGTGATGTATAAGTATGAGATGGGTTTTGTAAAGTTGAAGTTCCGCCATCGCCAAAATTCCAGCTCCACCCTGTTGCCCCGGTTGATAAATCAGAAAAGTTAACAGTAAAAGGAACTTTACAGTCAGTAACATCTGCGGCATTAAAATCGGGAGTGGGTAAACCTAAAACTGTAATTTGTTTGGTAACAGAATCTGCACAACTGCCATAACTGTTTACTAACTTAATAGAATATATGCCTGGTGCAGAATAAATTTTTGCAGGGTTGGTTACATTGGAAAAAGTAGCATCTCCAAAATCCCATGACGAGCCTGCAGAAACCGGAACCGAAGTATTTGTAAATGTTGCTGTAACTCCCTGACAAATTGAAGTTGGTCCGGTAAAATCAGAAACCACATTTTTTATAACAATTGCGGCTGGCTTAATTAAAGTATCAACACAGCCCGAACTGCTTTGAGTAATTAATGTAACATTAAAACTGCCACCGGTTAAATAAGTATAACTTGGGTTTGCTGCCGTTGAAGTTCCACCATCTCCAAATTGCCATTCGTATGATAATATTCCCGGACCTGATGAGAGGTTTGTAAAATTAATTGTTTCGGGGGGCTTGCAAAGTTGCGGTGCAGTAAAACTAAAATCTACAGTAACACCTTGGGAAACCTGAATATAATTTGGCCTGCTTACCACTTTCGAACATCCACCGGCATTGGTAACTTTTAAAGTAACTGTGTAATTGCCGGCTGTGGTATAAATATGAAAAGGATTTTGTGCAGTTGATAATCCACCGTCTCCAAAATCCCATTCATAACCGGTTATGGCAGCCGAACCTCCAACAGATAAATCTGTAAAATTTACCCTTAAAGGAAAACAGCCTGATGTGTTTGAAGCGCTAAAATCAACTGTAGGTTTATCATCTACCTTAATGTATTGCGTACGGGTAAACGTATTACTGCCGGATGCATTAGTGGCAGTAAGAGAAATAGTGTATAATCCCGAGTTAAAATAAGTGGTTGTAGGATTTTGTTGGGTAGATAAAGTACCATTACCCAAATCCCATTGCCAGGATGTGGGGCCGCCAGTACTCATATCTGTAAAAGTTACTACTAAGGGTGCACAGCCACTAACCGGACTTGCAGAAAAATTGGCTGCCGGCTGAGCTAATGCAAACGAACTTGATAAAATAAATATAATGGGTATGAATAATTTCAAATTGTGGCAGGTATTGAATGTTTGTAGTTTCATTAAGTATTTATAAGCAGAGATAATACATTTACCAAAAACTGTTCCGTTTTAACATATTGCTTTTAATTAAGACCCTCTTGTGGAGCAAAACGTTTGTTATAGCAAAAATATTCTTTAAGATGTATTAAAAAACAAAAAAACCTTCTAAAAAGAAGGTTTTAAATTTATTAAGTGAATTTGTTTAGCCTTTTACAGCTGTTGTAGCCATTTTTTTTGCTTTTACAGGAGCCGCAGCCTTACCAGACGCATTCCTTAAAGAAGTTGTTGCTTTTACAGCAGGCGCAGCTGGCTGAGATTTTACCATTGCAGCCGGAGCCGCAGGTGTTTCACCTTTTAGTTTAGCATAATCTTCTGCAGATAAAACATCACCTGTAATAATTATGCTTTTTGCTTCATCAACACCAGCAAATTTTACAGTTAAACTTTTTGTGAAGTGATTTAAAGCTGCAGCATTAAAGGTAGCAGTTATGCTGCCTGTTTTGCCTGGTGCTATTGGCTCTTTAGTATAATCGCCAATTGTACATCCGCAACCGGGAGTGGCCTGTTCAATAATTAAAGGTTCGTTACCGATATTAGTAACAGTAAACGTAGCAGTTGCAGGAACGCTTTGTTTAATTTTTCCTAAATCAATTGTTTCGCTTGCAAATTTGGCAACATCAGCAACCTTTTTTTGTGCAAATAAAGTAGCAGTGATTACCAGTGCTGTTAGAGATAAAATAATTCTTTTCATTATTGTTTAATTTATGGTGGTTTAATTTTTTAAATCGCTTAAGCTTTTATTTTCTGGTGCAGATGCAGCAGGTGTTTTCCATACTTCACCTTTTATAAATAATTGTTTGTTTTCTGTACCATTATAGGTAATTGTAACAGGCTTATTAAATGCCCCTTCCGCAGCAGCATTATAACCTACAGTTATTTTAGCAGTAGCACCCGGCGCAATAGCTTTATCTTTTTCCCATTCAGGAGTAGTGCAACCGCAGCTTGCCTGAACATTTACAATTTTAAGTGAATCTTTACCGCCGTTGATGATTTCAAAAACATGGGTAACAGGCTTGCCCTGTGGGATTTTACCAAAATTAAACTCTGATTCTTTTACAATCATTGCCTCAACCGCAGGCGCTGCTGGTTTTGCCTGAGCAACAAGTTTAACATCAGCGGAAGCTCCTGTAACAGCTGCTGTAGTTTGCTGGGCATTTACTGCAGCAGCTAAAAAGCAAATAAAGATTAGTGTAATTATTTTTTTCATGATATTTTATTTTCAATTTCTATTCCAAAGATACTAAAACGGATAAATCGGTTGTAAATTGTTAACCTGTTAGCAGATTATTAACAAAGCTGCACTATAATTTATATTTTTGTCTTCTCATATACCATCCATATGCAAAATACAGCCATTAATGAAACTGCTTTAGACGAAAAATTAAGTTTCGATAACTTTAGAAACGAAGTATTAAAAGATTACCGTTTTGCATGCGTAAGCAGAGAAATAAGTTTACTCGGCCGTAAAGAAGTTTTAACAGGTAAAGCCAAGTTTGGCATATTTGGAGATGGAAAAGAAGTAGCACAAGTGGCCGCAGCGAAATTTTTTAAACCCGGAGATTTTCGCTCAGGATATTACCGTGACCAAACTTTTATGCTGGCAAGCGGTATTACCAATGTAGAACAATATTTTGCACAACTCTATTCCGATCCGTATTTAGAAAATGACCCATTTAGTGCAGGCAGGCAAATGAACGCACACTTTGTAACAAAGAATGTAGATGAAAACGGGGAGTGGCTAAATCTTGCCAATCAAAAAAATACCAGCAGCGATATGGCGCCAACTGCCAGCCAAATGCCCAGGGCTTTGGGTTTGGCACTTGCTTCAAAATTATTTAGAAAAACAGAGGGGTTACAGGAATTTAAAAATCTTAGTAATAACGGAAACGAAATTTGTTTTTGCACCATTGGCGATGCCTCTACAAGCGAAGGGCATTTTTGGGAAACCATAAACGCAGCAGGTGTTTTACAAATTCCATTGGCAGTTTTTGTTTGGGATGATGGGTATGGTATCTCTGTTCCTAAAAAATATCAAACTACAAAAGCATCAATATCTGAGGCACTTTCTGGGATGCAAAAAACTGAAGAAACCAATGGTATTGATATTTATAATTTAAAAGGATGGGATTATGCAGGTATGTGCGAAGTGCTGGAGCCTGCATTGCAACGAATAAGAGAAACACATACGCCTGCATTATTTCATGTGGAAGAAATTACACAACCTCAGGGCCACTCCACATCGGGCAGCCACGAACGGTATAAAACCCCCGAAAGATTAGAATGGGAAAAAGAATGGGATTGTATTAAGCAAATGAAAGAATGGATTGTGGAAAATACTTTAGCCACAATGGAGGAACTTAGTGCCATACAGGATGAGGCTAAAGAATATGTAAAAGCCGGTAAACAAAGTGCATGGGAAAAGTACATTTCGCCAATTAAGGAACAGGTAAACAAAACAATTGAATTACTTAATCAAACTGACAATGCTAATAATTCCGATCTGAAAAAAATAATTCATGAATTAACCATTAACAGGGAGCCGATGCGCCGGGATGTGTTAAAGGCATTATCAAAATCAATTGATTTTATTGATGATGAAAAAACAGGAGCAATTAAAAATTATTACCAGCAGTTAAAAGATTTAAATGCAGGATTGTACAATACTTTTTTGTATAACCAGGGCCTTAAATCGGCTTTAAAAGTTACACCAATAAAAGCATGGTATGATGATGATGCAAAAACTGTAAATGGTTACGAAGTATTGAATAAATATTTTGATGAACTGTTTGCAACCAACAAAAAAGTAATTGCCTTTGGCGAAGATGTCGGATATATTGGAGATGTAAACCAGGGCTTCAGCGGCTTGCAGGTTAAGTATGGAGAAGAAAGAATTTTTGATACCGGTATTAGAGAACTTACCATCATGGGTCAGGGCATTGGTTTAGCTTTAAGAGGTTTAAGGCCCATTGCCGAAATACAATATCTTGATTATTTATTGTATGGCCTGCAGCCTTTAAGCGATGATTTAAGCACCACTCATTTTAGAACCGTAGGTCAGCAAAGTTGTCCGCTGATAGTACGCACAAGAGGCCACCGCTTAGAAGGTATCTGGCACAGCGGTTCGCCAATGGGAATGCTGATTAATGCATTGCGTGGTATGTACATTTGTGTGCCACGTAATATGGTGCAGGCAGTAGGTATGTACAATACACTGCTGCAGGCTAACGACCCGGCTTTAATGATTGAATGTTTAAACGGATACCGCCTTAAAGAAAAAATGCCTTCTAATTTATTGGCCTGTGCCGTACCGTTAGGTATTCCTGAAATTATAAAAGAAGGGGAAGATATTACGCTTGTAAGTTATGGCTCTACATTGCGTATTGTAATGGATGCAGCAGACCGCCTGGAAAAATTAAATATAAGTTGCGAAGTAATAGATGTACAAACTTTATTACCTTTTGATATTAATCACAACATAGTAGAGTCGCTTAAAAAAACAAGCCGTATTATTTTTATTGATGAAGATGTACCCGGGGGTGCAGCAGCATATATGTTTAATAAAGTAATGGAAGAGCAAAAAGGTTACCGGCATTTAGATACAGCACCAAGAACAATTACTGGTAAGGCTCACCGCCCCAGTTATGGCAGCGATGGTGATTATTTCAGTAAACCTAATGCAGAAGATGTGGTTGCGGTAGTGAAGGAAATGATGGCGGAATAATAATTATTATGAAATCGAAATGCAATTTAGTTGTTGTATTGTTGTTTATACATGCGGTTACTTTTGCTCAAAATCTTACCGGCACATGGGAAGGAAACAGCGCAGGAAATTATTGTAAAATTGTCATCTTTCAAATCAAAGATTCCTGTTTTGGGTATACCTACGATACAGGGTTAGGGTACTGTAAAGCCAATTTTTTAGGTGTATATAAACAGTCATCAAAAAAATTAACCGGCAAGAACAATAGTTTTATTGAAAAAACACCTTTGCATACTCTAAGCACTTATCATCTTAATTATTCCAAAAAAAATAATGAAGAATATTTAAAAGGAAGGGCTGCTCCAAAATCAGCAGGAGCAAAAATACTTTCATTTGGTATTCCTATACCTGTTAGATATAAAAAAATAAGTGATGAAATAGATACAACTAAATTAATTGCAGACAAGATTACTTTTTATAAAGATAGGAGTACCGAAAATAAAATTGATGAACCTTCGGTTGTAAAAGAATTACGGCCTGCTGCTGATTCGCCTGTTAACATTGTAACTTCCCCGGTTAAAGATTTAAAAATAGCCAAGGAGAGAAGAATATCGAAACTTATAAAAACTATTGAAACCAATACCGATAGCATAAAAATTATTTTATATGATAATGGCGAAATTGATGGAGATACTGTTACTGTATTTTATAATGGGGAAATAATTATTAATAAACTGCCATTAGCATTAAAACCATACGAAGCCACTGTTAGTGTGAATAAAACTGCTAATTTTAGTTCGATTGAATTAATGGCAAATAATTTAGGAAGCATTCCGCCTAATACTGCGTTAATGATAATTTTATGTGGTGATAAAAGATATGAAGTAAGAACGTCGGCAGATTTTAACGAAAATGCCAAAATAAATATTCAGTATATCCAATAACAAAAAATATGAAACTTACCCTCTATCAAATTGATGCATTCACCAACAAACTCTTTGGTGGCAACCCTGCCGCTGTTATTCCATTACAAAAATGGCTTGATACAGATTTGATGCAAAAAATTGCTTTAGAAAATAATCTTAGCGAAACAGTATTTTTTGTGCCTGACTCTGATGGCGCAACTGATTATGAAATAAGATGGTTTACACCCGAAATTGAAATTAATTTATGCGGCCATGCAACTTTGGCCAGTGCGTATGTATTGTTTGAACTATTAGATTTTAAAAAAGAAGAAATTAAGTTCAGCAGTAAAAGTGGTGTATTAAAAGTTTTAAAAGAAGTTCAAAGTCTTCCTTCAGGTGGATTTAGGGGGCGAATGGATTTTCCCAGCTGGAAACCTGAGCGGTTAGATATTTACCCTAATGATTTAGCTAAGATATTAGGTGATGTGGAAATTGTGGGTGTTTATCAGCACAGAGATATTTTAGTTGAATTACTAAATGAAGAGGCTGTAAAAAATTGCGTGCCCGATTTTTCTTTAATGAAAAAGCATATTGATAAAATGATTATTACTGCGCCGGGCAGTACACGGTCAGACGTGGCGTCAGATCGTGTTGATTTTGTCTCCCGTTTTTTTGCACCTGGTGCAGGCGTGGATGAAGACCCTGTAACTGGCTCTGCCCATTCTCAACTCATTCCTTTTTGGAGTGAAAAATTATCCAAAAACAAAATGCATGCTTTACAGCTAAGCAAACGTGGCGGCGAAATTTGGTGTGAGCAGCTCAATGCAGACAGAGTTACTATGAGTGGCAACTGTGTTTTTTATTTAAAGGGTGAGTTATCGCTGTAAACATTAACCGTTTGTAACAATTAATCTATTATTGATAAAACATTCAGGTATTTTGCGACGGTAATCAGACACCTGTGTCGTCTAATTGCCGCATGTATAAATTTTCTGTATGTTACCCAAACTACTGCCCGCTTTATTTATTCTCTTTACAAGCCTTTTCTGTACTCTTAAGTGTATTGCACAGGAGAAAATTTACTTTGAGCCTAAGTTTACTTCCGGGGCTAAGCAATCAGATTTTATTACTTATAACGGAATTGTTGTTTTTGAAACAACTCCCCAAAGTAAGTTCGATAAATTCAGCCGAATCATTCCCACCAAAAAGTTCTTTGTGGTATGCGATTACAGCGCAAAAAAAATATTGGTTTTTGATAAGAACGGACGCTTTATAAAAAAGTTTGGCAACAAGCTGGATTTTGGCCGGCTTACCTATAACGAAGAAAAAGACGGGTTGGAAATGGTAAGCCAAAATAAAATGTACCGTTTAACAAACAAAGACAATGCTCAAATATTGGAAGACTATCAAAACCCCAAAAATCTTAAATACTACCGTAAATACTTTATTGATTTTAAAGACACCCTCAACTTTTCTGTGCATAAACAAAAAATTGACCATTCAGATATACTCAATCCACTGCCCTATATAAACGGGATGCATTTTGTAAATAAGGTAACTGTAGATAAGAATTTTGCAAAAAATGAAGACTATGAACTGAAGATATACCTGGGAGATTCATTACTTAAGCAATACTTTAAATACGATAAGAAAAACGACAGCCGCTATATTTTTGACGGGGCAAGTGTTTCCGTTACTGCTGCTGCAAAGGCTGATGAAAGATGGGTGACGCATCCGTATGATTATACCGTTTATGCTTTACAAAAAGACAGTTTATATAAAGCCTTCGACTTTGTATTGCCGATAGACAGGGCTATTCCTGCAGATTTTTTTGCAAAAGAATTTCAAAATAAAACAGAAAAAGACAATTACTTAAGGCAGAACAGGAAACTGGTAAAGCAATTTTATGTGTATAATCTTTCACCCCGTTATATAAATTTTACCCTGCAAAGTATGCTGTACGAGCAGCAGCAGTTTGTATATGATACAAAGACTAAAATATTTTATAACTACGATAAAATAAATACAGACAGCCTCACTTATTATTTACCGCTGTGTAAAAACTTAAGTTTTAATGATGGCTCACAACAATATGCCAGGATAGCTGCTGAAGATGCTTTAAAAATATTTGAAGAACATAAAAAAGATAACATCAAATACCCATCTTTACTGGAAGCTTATTTTAAAACAGCCACGGCAGACAGTAACCCGGTATTTATCAATTTTAATTATAGAAACTGATTAATGAAATACATCACCTTAACACTTTTTATATTTTTTTCAATTTGTACAGTTGTGCAGGCGCAACCGGGCACGGGGCGTATATCAGGTATTATAAAAGACACAGTAACCGGCACCACGATGGAATCGGCTACCGTTATTGTTTATAAACCCGACTCTACAGTTGTTCAATTTAAAATAACGGATAAGGCTGGCCGCTACGAAATAACAGGTTTGCCGATGCAGGCAAAATATGTGCTGGCTGCATCTTTTGCAGGATACCAGGAATTGAGGATGACGTTTACAATGGATGCTGCAGTAAAAAAGATGGATACCATTTTTATGCAAATAAAAAGCAGCGACGAAGTGGTGGTTACTTCAATTGCCCCCATACGTATGAACGGTGATACGCTTGAAATAAATCCGGCAGCATTTAAAATGGCAAACGATGCAGTGGCGGAAGACCTGTTGAATAAAGTGCCCGGTATTGTAATTTGGGCCGATGGTTCAATAACTATGAATGGAAAAACTATTCCAAAAGTGCTGGTGGATGGTAAACCATTTTTGGGTAACAGCGACCATCGCATTGCCACACAAAATCTGCCTAAAAATATCATCGATAAAATTCAATTGTACAACGAAGTGGACATGAGCACCGAAGCCAGCCGATCTCAAATAACAGATGGGCAAGCGCCTAAAGATTCGCTGCTTACAATGGATATTAAATTAAAGGCAGATAAAAAGAATGGCTATTTTGGAAAGTATGGAGCCGGTGTATGGTACCGATAAAAGATACACAGCAGATATTGCACTGCAATTTTATAATAAACAATCCACATTGGCAGTTGGCGGCGGTGCCAACAATATTAATGCAGAAATTGCAGGCTTAAACGATATACAAAGGGAAAGCACTTTTAGAAATAATTTTGCCACTTACCGTAACCGCAGCAACTTTGGCCGCAATGGTGTTAACAGGGTAATATCACCCGGTATTCAGTTCACCCATTCTCTTTCTTCAACCGAGAACGAACGCAAGGCAAACAGGATAACCGGTGGCTACGATTATGATAATAATGCCGGCAATGCAATTACACAAACCTACCAGGAGCGGTACCTTAAAGACGGAGACCAGATTATTAATTCATTTGCTGAAAGTAACAGCCAAAGCCAGAAGCATGCTGTAAGGATGAATTACAATAAAAGCCTGGATTATAACAAACGTTTCGGCATAAACGCTACAGGTACAACAGGTAATTCTTTTTCTGAAAATACCAGCGGCTCAGTTATTAATACACGTGAGGGGATTGCTGTAAGCGACCGCAAAGGCAACTCACAAACCAATGCAGATTCTAAGTCGTTTAATACATCAGTAAACTATACAAATTTCGATTCAGAAAATCCGCTGAAGGCTATTGATGCCAATGCTTTTTTTTCCCGGAGTGAAAACACTTCGGACAGAAATGAAAACACGGTGTATAATTTTTATAATGCCAACGGCACACAAAACACAAATATTAAACGGCATTCTGTAAAACAAACTGGCATTACCAGTTTTAACAGTACACTCAACTACAATGGGCTTAAGCGTTTATTACTCGGCAGGTTCAACCTTTTTGGTATAGATATTTCCACCAGCCATAATATCAATTATCAAAAGAATGAAGAGGTTAATAAAGTATTTGATATTGATGCTACCCAAAAAGAAGAGCGTAACAACAATCTTACCTATAATGAAACAGCTTCTACCTTTCAATATGTGCCTTCATTATCTTTAAATAAAAATTTCAATAAATGGTCTTCACGCAAGTCAAGATTTTACAGTTTCCGTACATCTGTAAACAAACAGTTTATTGAAGAAGAAAATATTTCTTCCCGTACCAACAGAAATATTAACCGCACATTTTCGTTTTTACGTTTTAATGCCGGTGCCAATTATTCCCGCCAGGTTACGGATGGCTTTCGTTTAAATGGAAACCTGAATTATGAAAACGGTTATGGCTATCCGTCAATCAATCAAGTTGCCCCGGTAGTGGACAGTATCAATCTTTACTCGCTGTATAAAGGCGGGCTTAACCTGGTTAACAGTAAAAACCATAACCTGAATGCTAATCTCAATTTCTCCACTATCAGCCCTAAAAAACCTTCTCAGTTCTCGGTAAATATTAATGGCAATTTCAGCAACGTTTTAAAACCATTTGCAGATAGTACCCTTAATCTTCGTGATACCACCAAGGATATAAATGGGCTCGACTCGGCATATTTAAACGGCAAACAAGTACGGTACACCATCAATGGAAACAGGCGCTATAATTCATATTTTGGTTACAATACTTCTTTCAGCAGAAAAATAAAAGGCAACCAGGTGCAGGTACAGTATAACGGTAGTATCAGCATGGGGATGACACCCAGTTACATCGATAATATATATACCATAATCAACACTGCTAATTTTACACAGAGCCTGCGGTTTAATTATTATTACAAAACCATTCTTAATTACTGGTGTGGGTGCTAACACCGGGGTAAACAACAGCAGGCAAACCGGGTATAGAAACAGCCGCTTTAATACCCGTACATTGTCAGGCGAATTTAACGTTACTGTAAACGTAAATAAAGATGCCAGCATTTCCAGTAATCTTACTTATTCAAAAAATAATGGCATCGTAAAACCTATAACCATCTGGAATGGTAATGCATCGTACCGTTTTTTAAAAAGCAAACAGGCCGAATTGAAATTTACTGCAACAGATATTTTAAAACAGTTCAGCAACATAAGTTATTTTGCCAATCCTGATGGGGTAACCAGCAGCGTAAGCAATGGCTTACAGCAATATTTTATGATAACACTTTCTTATTTTCCAAGAAAATTTGGGGGTGGCGGAAATGGAAGGGCCGAACGCAATAGTGTTAGACCTGCCAGTCAACCTCAGGGTAACAGAATTAATAGAAGAGGATAAAATGAAAAGGATAAAAATTGAAAAAGCAGGGGTCTATTTATATTCATACTCAATTGAACCCATCAAACGTCCTTCTTTTGAGTAACATTTTTCATTCCTGCGCATGCCATCTTCATAGTTATACCGCCAGGTAAAAAAGTATGCACCTTCCTTTTCTGACGTCACCATTTTAGTAAGCTGACCTTCTGAATTGTATTCGAATGTAAATTCTGAAAATAAGCTCTTCTGAACATTATAACTATGAACAACATCGGTAAGCCGGTTCTTCTGATCGTAGTAATAATAATAAAGTTCACCTGTCTTTGCATTCTTTTCAATAATGATATTACCGGCTTCATCAGCTTCAAAAACGTACAGGGTACTGTCCCGGTTATTCTTAATAAGTTTCATTTGCTGCAGGATGCCGGCGCTGCTATATTGATACAGGTGTTGTTCATTGGAAAAACCTGCTTCATCATCAGAAAAATGTTTGGAAGAAATGATGGACACAAGCCTTCCTGCTCCATCATAGCGGTAATCAGTGGTAGTGGCACCAGCTTCGGATGAGTCAATTGTCTTTTGCAAAAGCCCTGTTTTATCAAAGGAAGAAATGAAAGTGTTTGGATAAGATTCATTTGTTTCGGTATAAATCTTCACTTCTGTAAAATCCCTGTTTATTTTTTTCTGGCAGGCAAACCCTTCACTCTCCACACCGGTTGATTCCAGTGACAAGACCTTAACGCCTTTTATCTTTTTCTCTTTTAGCATGGCTAACTCGGCCAGCACAGCCTTGTTATTAACGATATCGTTATAATAATACTGGGCTTTTAAAACCACTGATACTGCCACAATTAATACTGTTACAAAAACTCTTTTTATCATAGGTAATTTATTTCCTGGCAAAAGTAAACTATCTTTTATTAACTTAAATAGTACCATTCCTGAACATACAGTTAAACTTTATTATTTTTAACAAAATTAATCAGCAATTGAGTCATCTTAAAGAGCGAAAAGAAAAGAATTGTTTAAACTGTAACGCACAGGTATATGGTACATATTGCCATATATGCGGCCAGGAAAATATTGAACCCAAAGAAACCACAGGGCATTTAATATCACATTTTTTTCAGGATATTACACATTTTGATGGTAAATTTTTCAGTTCGCTTAAATTATTAATTATTAAGCCAGGGTTTTTACCAAGAGAATATATGGTGGGCAGGCGTGCAAGTTATTTAAACCCCATCAGGTTTTATGTGTTTACATCTGCATTATTTTTTTTAATTTTCTTTTCGCTCTACAAATTCGACGCTTCAAAAGGCATTACAATAACCGGGGATGTAAATAAAGTTCCCATTTCGCAAATAAGAACAATGGAACCGGAAAAGTATAAAAAATTTGTTGATACACTAGTTATGGATGACCCTGATTTAAAATTTGCTTACAACAGGCAGCAATATTTAAAGTACCTGGATAGTATTGCAATGGCTGCTGCTACATTTAAAATGACTCCTTCAAAATTTAAAACCCGTACCGAGTACGATAGTGCACTGGCGCATGGCAAAGATCATAACTGGATACAACGGCAGATGGTGTACAAACAAATTGAGATAAATGAAAAGTATAATGGTCAACCTAAAGCAGCTGTTGCAGCAGTTATAAATAATTTGCTTCATTCTATACCGCAAATACTTTTTATTACATTGCCACTATTTGCATTTTTGCTTAAGTTGCTGTACATAAGGCGCAAACAATATTACTATGTAAACCATGCCATATTTACTATACATCTTTTTGTATTTATATTTATAGCATTGCTGGTAATTTTTGGTATAAATAAAATTGCAGAAGCCACGGGTGCAAACTGGTTGCAGTACCTGTCGGGCATATTAATTGTACTGGTATTTTTTTATAATTATAAAGCAATGCGTAATTTTTATCAGCAGGGAAGAGGTAAAACGATTTTAAAATTTTTTATTCTTCAATTTGCAAACCTTATTATTGCAATTATTCTTTTTACAGCATTTACTTTTTTATCGCTTTTTAAAATATAATTTTTCATGAACACAACAGGCGAAAGTTTTATAAGATTAGTAGCAATAATGAACGACCTGAGGGAAAAATGCCCCTGGGATAAAAAACAAACTATTGAAACCCTGCGGCAGTTAACCATTGAAGAAACTTACGAACTGGCTGATGCAATTTCGGCCGGTGATTACAAAAGTATTAAAGAAGAATTGGGAGATATGTTACTCCACATTGTTTTTTATGCAAAAATTGGAGCCGAAAAAAATGAATTTACTCTGGATGAAGTTATAAATGGAGTTTGCGAAAAACTAATTCACCGCCATCCGCATATTTACGGCGATGTAAAAGTAGCTGATGATGAAGAAGTGAAAAGAAACTGGGAAAAGTTAAAATTAAAAGAGGGCAAGAAATCCGTTTTGGGCGGAGTGCCTAAAGCTTTACCATCGATGGTAAAAGCCATGCGGCTGCAGGAAAAAGCAAAACAAGTTGGCTTTGAATGGGATAATAAAGAACAGGTTTGGGAAAAAGTAGAAGAAGAAATGGGAGAGTTGCAGGAGGCGATTGGCAATTTACAAGCGGCAGTGAGTAATAATCCGTCGTCAGTTGTCAGCTTGTCAGTCATCAGTTGAAGATGAATTAGGCGATGTTTTTTTCTCTTTAGTAAACTTTGCAAGGTTTTTGCAGGTAGATGCTGAAAACGCTTTGGAACGCACTAATAAAAAATTTATAAGCCGGTTCACTAAAATGGAAGCTGAAGCGTTAAAAGATGGTAAGCAGTTACACGATATGAGTTTAGAAGAAATGGATGCAATTTGGAACAGGATAAAAAAAATGAATGAGCAACTTTGAGCTTTGAGCTTTGAGCTTTGAGCTTTGAGCTTTGAGCTTTGAGCTTTGAGCTTTGAGCTTTGAATAAAATTTGGTTGGCAATTTAAATACTAATCAACCAGTAAACCAATAAACTAATTAACTAATAAACCAACCACCACTTTTCTGCAAAAAATTAAAACCATTTGGCACTTTTTATACAAAAACAGTTACCTGCTGGTAATTGCAGCATGGCTTATTACCATATCTTTTATTATTGATAATTACTGGAGCGATAATTCTTCTGTTAATTCGGTACAAAATAAAATTGAAAATTATATTCACCAGCAGGAAAAAGATTTTAAGCAACTCAGCAACGATACAATACTGCTTACTAAACTTTCTGTAAATAATTACGACGAAGATTTTTTACAAACCTTTACCCAGAAAAAATATTTTTTTTACCTGTACCAACTAACTGATGCAGCCGAGTACGAAGCACTTTTTTGGAACACCCAGGCTGTGCAACCAGGCGATGCAATATTGTACAGTGCCGACAGCTCGGGCTTTGTACAGTTGGCCAATGGTTATTACGTATGGCGCAAAGTAAATATAGGGCAGGGTTTGGTGGTAGCTTTAATACCCGTAAAGTGGAATTATGTAATAACCAACGAATACCTTAAAAATACTTTTGCCATTGGCGAAGAAATAGAAAATAATTACGACATTAATCTCGATTCAGGTGCTGTATCGGTAAAATCTTTAAATGGCGAAGAATTATTTTATCTTATAAAAAAACCGGGTACTATCATTCCTAAAAATAATATCATTTCTGTTTGGCTGCGTATTTTAGGAACATTTTTTATATTACTGTTTATCCATTTTTGTGCAGTGTATATTTCTATGCACAGCCGTTTGTGGAAGGCTTCTTTGTTTTTAATTATACTTGTTGTTGGGCTTCGTATTATAAGTTATTATTTTCCGCTGCCATTAAATTTCCGGCAGTTCGAATTATTTGATCCGTCGGTGTATGGTTCCAGTTTTGTGCTTCGTTCGTTGGGAGATTTATTAATTAATGCTTT
Organism: uncultured Chitinophagaceae bacterium; assembly: GCA_963741535.1. Classification (GTDB taxonomy): domain Bacteria; phylum Bacteroidota; class Bacteroidia; order Chitinophagales; family Chitinophagaceae; genus Ferruginibacter. The sequence goes on along the minus strand of CAVUIP010000007.1, from coordinate 385,215 downwards.
GTTTTTTGTGTGGATAATATTATTTATCCGCCAGCAACTGCAGGAAAAAAAATATACTATTGCCCTAAGATTTCATGTGGTAAAATGGTTGTTGCTTGCAATTGTAGCCATGCTGCTTATTACGGCCACCTATGTTTGCGGCCATATTATCCGCAGCATGGTTGCCGATTCGCAAATTTCTTTTGATGTAATTAATTTTTTTACACTTAATATTTACAGCATCATTGGTTTTGTGGTGTTGTGCTGTATTGCCATTGGCTATTTTGTACTGGGGCAAATTTTATTGTACCTGCTGCGGCCAATGTTTCCTCAAAATTTTATTGCTCTTTATATTATTGTAGCAGTTGCAGGGTTAACTTTTTTAACGATTGGGTTTAATATTGCCATTGTTACTTTTGAACTGTACCTGTTAATATGGTTATTGGTGTTTTTAATTTTACTCAGCAGTAATTATCTTGCTTTTTTAACCACTGGTCTTTCCTCATCACGTTTGGTTTTTTGGTTATTCTTTTTTTCTTTATCCATTATGGCAGTAATAGTACACCATAATAATATAAAGGAACTTAGTAACCGAAAGCATTATGCCGAAACACTTTCTACCAAGGCCGACCCGGCAAGCGAAACGCTTATGAATACCCTGCTTACCAGTTTTAGAAACGAAGTGCTGGCAAATAATTTTTACCGGCTAAAAAACGATTCCACCAACCAGTTATTTAAAGACAGTTTGGTTAGCGGAAATTTTTCCAGCTACAATAATAAATACGAAACAAAAATTTACTCTTTTGATGCAAATGAAAAACCTTTGTTTAATACAGATTCATCCGGCTTTAATCAATTAAATACTATTTTAAATACACAGGGCAGGCCAACTAATATCCCCGATTTATATTATTACGACGAATCTTACGACCGCTATACTTATATCAGCCGCAAAAATGTAATAGATACCGGCGGCAAAACATTGGGCTATATATTTATTTTAGCAAGATCAAAAAAGTATAAATCTGATGCGTTATATCCCGAGTTGTTTTCCCGTGGCAATGCATATGCTATTGAAAATTCATCTGTTTATGCATTTGCAGTGTATAATAATTTGCAGTTAATAAGCAATCATAACGATTATGCGTTTGCAACTAAACTTGTAAAGCAACAGGTGCCTAAAGAAGAATTTGAAATAAAAAGAAAAAATGGTTACGACGAATTATGGTATAAAGCAGGCCCTGGTAATGTAGTAATTATTGCAAAGCAGGATAATTTTTTAATTGAAGCCATAACTTTGTTCTCTTATTTATTTTGTGCTTTTTTATTGGTAACGGCCATTTTCTGGCTCATAAATGTTTTCATACGGTCACGTTTAAATAAAGAACAATTAAAAACATCGTGGCAGCTTAGTATCCGTAACCAGATACACGGCACGGTAATTTTTATAAGCATACTTTCATTTATAGTAATTGGTATTGCTACCATTTTATTTTTTATAAAACGTTACGAAAATAATAACCGGGAGCGCCTGAGCCGAACTATTAAAGTAATGGAAAATGAAGTACGTACTTCGCTTTCTGAATTATCGGTGTTTGATGATGTTATAAAAATTTATGACGAAGGGTTTAAAAAAGAACTGGAGCAAACGATTGTGAAAATTTCTGAAATTCATGATGCTGATATAAATCTTTACGATCTGGAAGGTAACCTCAGGGTTTCCTCTATACCATTGCTTTATAATAAAAGTATAGTAAGTACAAAGATGGACCCTGTTGCTTATTACCATCTAAATGAAAAAAAAGAAGTGCAGTATTTTAAAGAAGAAAAAATAGGCACACTAAAATTTGTAAGTAATTATGTACCTGTAATTGATGAAGCCGGAAGGGAATATGCTTATCTCAACATTCCTTATTTTACATCGCAGAGTAAATTAAAATTAGAGATTGCTAACTTTTTAGTAACCATCATCAACCTTAATGCATTTATATTTTTAATTGCAGGTATTGTGGCATTGTTTATTACCAACCGTATTACCCGTTCTTTTTCTTTTATAAGCAATAAAATGAAAGAAGTTAATTTGGGTAAGATGAATGAAATGATTAACTGGAAACGTAATGACGAAATTGGCGAACTGGTAAAAGAATATAACAAGATGGTAGGTAAACTAGATGCCAGTGCCAACGCACTTGCAAAAAGCGAAAGAGAAGGGGCATGGCGTGAGATGGCAAGGCAGGTGGCGCATGAAATAAAAAATCCGCTAACGCCAATGAAGCTTAGTTTGCAATACCTGCAAAAAGCAATAAGTAACGATACTGATAATGTAAAAGACCTTACTAAAAGTGTTGCACAAACTTTGGTAGAACAAATTGATCACTTAAATCAGATAGCCGGTGAGTTTAGCCAGTTTGCAAATATTGGTAACCCACGTAACGAAGTTTTTGATTTGCATGAAGTGCTGTATGCTGTTACACAACTGTATGGCGTAAACGACAGGGTGCATTTAGACTGTACGCCATTGCCGCATCCCGTTTTAATTAATGCCGACCGTACACATATCAACCGCTTATTTACCAATCTTATTCAAAACGCCATACAGGCAGTGCCCGAAGATAAAATTGCAGTGATTGAAGTAGAAGAAGAATTGCGGGGCAATAAAATTTTAGTAAAAGTAAAAGATAACGGTTTGGGCATAGCCGAAGATATGCGGTCGAAAATATTTACACCCAACTTTACTACCAAAACTTCCGGCACCGGCCTTGGCCTTGCCATGTGTAAAGGAATTGTTGAGCAATGCAAAGGTGAAATTTGGTTTCAAACTATTACAGACAGGGGTTCTGTGTTTTATGTGGAGTTGCCGGTAAACCTGTGAGGTTTTGTAACACTGCACAATACTAATGGTATTTGTTGCTGTAAAAGTTTTTAAATTTTTAATACCCAGCATAAACCTCACAGGTTTTTTTTGGAGAAGTTTTGTTTGCACAAACCTGTGAGGTTTTGCTCATTTTTTTACCAACACATAAACCACATATCCCTTCATTGCCTCATCCTTCTCTTCTTTATATTTTTCAGAAGTATCAATTTTAAAATTATTTTTCTCCAGTAATTTTATCGACGCAATATTTTTTGCCAGCAGAAAGGCGGTAATGGTTTTAACTTTCATTGTTGTAAAACCAAAATTAATTACAGCACTTATTGCTTCCTGCATTATTCCCTTACCATGATAGTCGGGTAAAAGTTCATATCCAATTTCTGCAGTGTCTTCACCGGTAACAATATTCCAAAAACAAATAGTGCCAATTAACTGGTCTGTCTCTTTTAAAGCAATTACCCAATAAATACTTTTATTATTGCTTATGCTGTCATTTATTTTTTCTATAAACGGCAGGGCTTCTTCTGCAGTAGTTGTTTTTGCTCTGTCCAGGTATTTGTTTACTGTTTCGTTGCTTCGGAGTGCAGCTATTGCATCAGCATCGGCAATAGTTAATTGCCTTAAAACTAAACGTTCAGTTGTTAAATACGGAAAAGGCGAAAAATTTAATTGAACCATTGCTCAATAAATAAAAATGTAAAATGCTATCCAAATGTTTTTAAACTCAATGCTGTTAATGCATAAATAATAGTAGCAGCAAAAATGCCTTTGGCTGTTTTATCAATGTTTGAATTAATATAAATAGTAAATAAAATTGCATTGGCCAGTAAACAAAGGCTAATGGCAATAGTAAGCATGCGGTGGCCGGGTTCCATTATTATATATTGCAGCGCTTCGCCATAATTTAACGGCCCCAGTTTTTTATATTTAAAAACGGCAAATCCTATAAAAGGTGCAATAAGCCCCATCACAAATCCAAAAATAAAATTGTCTTTTTTAAATATCATTTTAAAAATTTATTTTTTTCTAATTGTTTTTTTAAAGTGTAATTGGTAAGATCAAACTGTACAGGTACTACGCTTACGTAACCATTTTTTAAAGCCCAAACATCGGTATCTTTTCCTTTATCAAAATTTAAAAATTCGCCGGTAAGCCAATAGTAATTTTTTCCGTGAGGGTCTTTACGTTCATTAAAATCTTCTTTGTATTTAGCATCTGCCTGGCGGCAAACTTTTATACCTTTAATTTTAGCAGCCGGTAATTGAGGGATGTTAACATTCAGCAGTAAACGCTTTTCTTTATTATTGTTAAGTACCCATTTGGCAATATTAAAAACATGTTCCCTCGCCGCAGAAAAATCAGCTTCAAAACTGTAATCTAATAAAGAAAAACCAATGCTGGGTATGCTTTCAATAGCAGCTTCCATAGCAGCACTCATGGTGCCGCTGTACAATACATTTATAGAGTGATTGGCACCGTGGTTAATGCCGCTGAGGCATAAATCGGGTTTGCGGTGCAGCACTTTATCAACTGCAAGTTTAACACAATCTACGGGTGTACCGCTGGTTTGCCATGCCTCCACTTCGCCAAACATATTATCTACTTTATTCAACCGCAATGGTGTGCCAATGGTTATGGCATGGCCCATACCGCTTTGTGGTTTATCGGGTGCCACCACCACCACTTTGCCCAGGCCTTTTACAGCTTCTACTAAATTTTTTATGCCCGGCGCAGTAATTCCATCATCGTTGGTAATTAAAATAACAGGGTGTGTTTTTTTTGCTGGCATTAATTAATTTAAGATTTATGATTTTGCGGTAAAATATTTTTTTGCTTTTACAATAATAAATACTGGTTTGCATTTAAATCCGATATCCGACATCAGAAATTTCAAATTCCATTCTTTAAAACTGCGGAAACCATTGCCTTGCAATACCCGCCTGCTTTAAAAGGCCACGGTATCATGGCAATAATAATTACAATGGCTAAGCCAAAATAAATTAAACTGCGTTTATGTTTTTGTGCATCAACAGCACTTCTTTTTACCATGCTGCGGCCAATATGTACCAGCAACCATGCAATAATCATCATCAATGCATGCTCTACTGCAAAAAAACGTTCTACAGGGTTTTTCATTACTTCTCCCATACTGCTTTTTACCCTGTCGAACCACATGCCATTAAAATATAAAACCAATCCAATCAGTAATTGAATATCGCAAAACGTCATAAATAATAAATTGGTTCTGTTATCGCCGGCAGTAAAACTTCTTTTACTAAACACGCCGGTTAGGGCATTAAGCAATGTCCATAAACCAAATAATAAAACAGCCCATCTTAAAATGTTGTGTGCTATTAAAAAATAGTTCATAAAAAATTATTTGTTACAAAAATAAGGTAACTGCTGCTAAACTTATTTTCATTTTTTTTTTTGAACCCGCCATTTTGTTATTTGTGCAGCTGCGGTGGCGTCGCACTCTTCAACTGTAAATCTTTATTCAGCACTGAACGAAGCCGAAGTGTTATCTAAGCCTGAATTAATCTCCATTATTTTGGATTACAACATCACAATTTCTCACAGCATAACATGCTTTAACTAAAACATATTCTCTCCTCATATCATTAGCAAAACATTCTGTGCTTCCGTGCCTCTCCCGAAAAAATCGGGACAAGTGTGGCAATCCCCAAAAATAAATTTGTTCAAACTAAAATAGTTAGTATATTTGTACTAATCAAATTAGTTGCATTATGTCAGTAGCCGGTCAAAACCTAAAATACTTACGCAAACTCCGTGGATGGACACAGGAGGAATTTGCCAACAAACTCGGTATTAAACGTTCTTTAATTGGAGCTTACGAAGAAGAACGTGCCGATCCACGTTTAGATGTATTGGAAATTATTGCCGATATGTTTAAACTTAGTTTGGATGAATTGTTTTTAAAAGATTTAAGCAATACGGGCAGCAGCTACCTTGCCAAACGCCGACAGCAAAAAATGATGAGTGCCGACAGGAATATAATTCATTTTGTACCTGTAAAAGCAGCAGCAGGTTATTTGGCCGGTTATGCCGATACAGAGTTTATAGATGAATTAAATACTTTCACTTTGCCTATGCTGAGTGGTGGCAATTACAGGGCATTTGAAATTATTGGCGATAGTATGATGCCCACACCAAGCGGCAGTATTATTGTTGGCGAAAAAGTAGATTCGCTGGAAGATATAAAAAATAACATGGCTTATATTGTGGTTAGCCGCAACGAAGGCATTGTATATAAAAGAGTGGTAAAAAATAATAAGGCAAAAAATAAACTCACTTTAGTAAGCGATAATCCGCAATACCAGCCTTACCAGGTAAATGCTGATGATGTGGTGGAATTATGGATGGCACAATCTGTAATTAGCAAAGTAACAGTGCAGCAGCGCTGGGATGTAAATGCTTTGGCTAATCTTGTAAATAATTTACAAGATCAGGTAAGTACTTTAAAGAAGAAGATGAATTAAAAATGTAATTTTTTGTTTACATGCAACTGCACTTTAAATTGCAGGGATGCAGTATTTTGCAAAAAAATTAATAAGCTTTTAAATTTTAAAAAAATGACAACACAACAGGTAGCCGACAGGTTTTACGAATTATCGCAGCAGGGTGCTTTCGATACTATTCAAACTGAGTTATACAGCAAGGATGCAAAAAGTATTGAACCGGCCAATGGGCCTTTTATCAATGTAGAAGGTATTGATGCTATAATTCAAAAAGGGAAACAATTTAATGAAACTATAGCCGAAATGCATGGCGGTTATACTTCTGCCCCAATAGTTGCAGGCAATTTTTTTAGCTGTACAATGGGCATGGATGTTACGTTTAAAGGCCAGGCAAGAACGAAGTTTGATGAAGTGGCAGTTTACGAAGTAAAAGAGGGTAAAATAATACTGGAGCAATTCTTTTTTTAATAAATAAAATAACAGGCAGGCCATGAATGCAAAAGAATTATTGATTTTAAATTTTGAAGAAGTAAGGCGCCGCAGCATAAAAGTTTGGAAAAACATTTCGGATGACTATTTATTCTGGAGGCCAGATGCAGATGCTATGAATTGTATTGAAATGATAAGGCATGTGCTGGAAGGAGAAAATATTTATCATCATATTATTTTGCATGGCGGCGATTTGGGGGATTTTGAAAGCCCCTTAAAAACCAATCCCTTTAATTCAATTGATGATGAATTAAAAAATGCCCAACCTTACAGAGAGAAATTTTTAAAAATGATTCATGGCTTTACAACAAAAGAATTAGATGAAATTTATATTACCCGTAAGCAATTAGGGCAGCACCGTAAGTTGGGAGATTATTTATTACGCATTGCCTATCACGAAGCAGTGCATACCGGCCAGTTATTGGATTATTTAAGAACAGCTAAAACAGTAAGGCCAAAAATTTGGGATTAGTGATTAAAAATTTCAAAAAATATAATTTTATAAAAAAATAAACATAATGTTTGAAACTTGGGAATAACGGTTTCTTTTAAATTCATAATTTTATACAACACAGATACATCGGTTAACATTTAAAAAACACAATTATGATCAAATTACAGGTTATCGGCAATCTTGGTAAAGATTGTATCGTTAAAGAAATCAACGGCAAAAACGTTATCAATTTCAGTGTTGCCCATTCGGAGCGTTACAAAGATGCACAGGGCAACCAAAAAGAAAGAACCACCTGGGTAGAATGTGCTTACTGGACAGATAAGACTGCAGTGGCGCAATATCTTACCAAAGGAAGAACAGTTTTTGCAGAGGGTTCACCCGAAGCAGATGCTTACACCAACAAAGAAGGACAGGCTGCAGCAACTTTACGCATGAGGGTACAAACTGTGCAGCTTTTAGGCGGCAACAGCGAAAGCCAGGGTGCAAATACCGGCAACGTTAGTCATGCTACAGCAGCACCAACAACAGTACAACCAGTTGTAAGAACTGCACCGGATAATGTACCGGCAACAGATGACTTACCATTTTAATTTTTTTCAATGAGCTTCTATAACGGCGCAATTTTTTGCGCCGTTTTTTTATTTATATTTTTCTGTGAGAAAAAATTATAATACAAAACGCCCCGAAAATTTCGGGGCGTTGATATAAAAATTCTTATGATTAATCTTTACCTGGGTTCCGGAGTTTGCTATGATTTTTGCTATACAAGAAGTATATAATTACACCAATCAGCAACCAGCCGCCAAGTCTTAACCAGTTTGTCCAGCCCAAACCAATAATCATTGCTCCACAAACAATAATACCCAATATTGGAACAAGAGGAACAAGAGGCGTTTTAAATGCTCTGGGCATATTTGGGTCAGTTTTTCTAAGTATCATAACAGCAGCACATACCAGCATAAAAGCAAATAGGGTTCCTATGCTTGTCATATCGCCAACAATATCTCCAGGCACAAATGCAGCGAAAGCACCAACAACTCCTAAGAATATCAAGTTAGCCTTGTAAGGAGTTTTAAATTTAGGATGTACATCGCTGAATATTTTTGGTACCAATCCATCACGGCTCATTGAATAAAAAACACGGCTTTGCCCGAGGAGCATTACTAATATTACTGAGGAGAAACCTGCAAGTATTGCAACTGTAACCAATTGTCCAAGCCATTTATAGCCTGGCATATAAGTATTAATTGCCTGCGCTACAGAAGCTTCTTTTCCAGTAGTTCTGAAAAATTCTACAGGGGCAATCCCAGTTAAAACATGTGCAAATAAAATATAAAGAACTGTACAAATTGCAAGCGAACCCAAGATGCCAATCGGCATTGATTTTTTTGGATTTTTTGTTTCTTGTGCAGCTGTACTTACTGCATCAAATCCAATGAAAGCAAAAAATACAACACCAGCGGCACCAAGTATTCCCATTATTCCTCCATATGTGTGCGATATTCCCTGATGATCTGTATAAGTGCTGGATTCCGGAATGTAATTAGCATGATTTTCACCATTTATAAAACCCCAGCCAAGTATAATAATCAATACAACTATTGCAACTTTAGCAATTACAATTATTCCATTTACAAACGCAGATTCTTTTGTTCCTTTTATTAAAAGTAAACTAAGTAAAGCAATGATACCAAATGCAGGTATATTCATTATGCCGCTAATACCATCAACTGAGTGTTCGAAAGGTGAGTGGCACCATTCATAAGGAATAGCTTTCCAATGTAAAACATTTGTGAGTAGATTATTTAAATATTCGCTCCATGCTATGCCAACTGTAGCAGCACCAACTGCATATTCCAGCATCAAGTCCCATCCAATTATCCACGCCATAAACTCTCCCATAGTAGCATAAGTGTAAGTATATGCACTACCTGAAATTGGAATTGAAGAAGAAAGTTCAGCATAGCAAAGTCCCGCTAATGCACAACCTATTGCTGCTACTATAAATCCTATTGTAACGGATGGGCCAGCATTTTGTGCAGCAGCTGCAGCAGTTCTTACAAATAATCCTGCTCCAATTATAGCACCGATGCCAAGTGCAACAAGAGCTCCGGAACCTAGTGTGCGTTTGAGACCTTTTTCCGAATCACCACTTTCGGCCAACAGGTCGGCCATTGGCTTTTTTACAAATAAACTCATATAGTTAGTTGGTTTTAGTTTAGAATGAATTGGAAAAATAAGCAATAAATTTTTAAAAACATCACCAACTATACTTTTTTATAAGCAATAGGTGGATAACAGGTTTTAATATTATATTGCGTAACTAAATGTTATGCAATGGAAATAACGCAGCAACAAACAAAAAAAAGCAGGCTTACATTATATATTCTGGTGGCAATGGTGTTAGGTATTGTAGTAGGGTATTATGTGCATGAAAATTACGATGGTGCCACTATAAAAACTTTTTCAGACAATATTAAACTGCTCACAACCATTTTTCTCCGTATGGTGCAAATGATTATTGCGCCAATTGTTTTTGCCACTTTGGTTGTGGGTATTGCTAAGTTAGGCGATATGAAAACTGTGGGCAGAGTGGGGGGCAAAGCCATGCTGTGGTTTATTACAGCATCTTTAATTTCGTTGGGGCTGGGTTTAGTTTTAGTAAATATTTTTAAGCCGGGTGTTGGTGCCGATATTTCTAATACAGATATGGCCGGGGTTAACGATTTACTGGAAAAATCAAAAGGCTTTTCCTTATCAAAATTTGTAGAGCATGTAGTGCCACGAAGTGTTGTGGAAGCAATGGCCACCAATGAAATTTTACAATTGGTAGTGTTTTCCGTTTTATTTGGCGTAGCACTTACAGCCATAGGTAAAAAAGGCGAACCCATTGTAAATGCATTGGATTCGCTGGCACATGTGGTACTTAAAATGGTTACTTATGTAATGTATATAGCGCCGCTGGGTGTGTTTGGTGCAATGGCTGCTGCTATTGCAAAAAACGGGTTGGGCATTTTAGTAACCTTTGGTAAATATGTTGGCGAATTTTATTTGGGCCTTGTAATTCTTTGGGTACTGCTGTTATTTGTAGGCTATCTTTTTTTAAAAAACCGTTTACCGGTTTTACTTCGCAGGATAAGCACACCCATGTCGATTGCATTTAGTACTGCCAGCAGCGAAGCCGTGTATCCCAAACTGGTAGAAGAGATGGAACGCTTTGGTTGCAATAATAAAATTGTAAGTTTTGTGCTGCCCCTGGGTTATTCTTTTAATTTAGATGGCAGTATGATGTACATGACCTTTGCCAGTATGTTTATTGCACAGGCATTTAATATAACATCAATAACCGGCGATGTGTGGCAGCAAATAATTATGCTGCTGGTTTTTTTAGTTACCAGCAAAGGTATTGCAGGTGTGCCAAGGGCATCTTTAGTGGTGGTGCTTGCAACAGGTGCCATGTTTGGTTTACCGCCAGAAGGTGTGGGTTTAATTTTAGCCATTGATGTATTTTGCGATATGGGCAGAACAATGACCAACGTTTTAGGCAATGCATTGGCAACAGCAGCAGTTAGCAAATGGGAAGGACAATTGGAGCATCCGTAAAAGTAGAAACCTTTTTTTAATAATCTGATTTTATGGATGATTATAAAACGCATATAACCACTGACCCTGCAATTTTGTGCGGTAAGCCAATTATTAAAGGCACCAGAATATCTGTTGAATTAATTGTAAGAAATATTGGAGAAGGAGCAACAATTGAATATCTTTTGAACGATTACCCTCATTTAAAAAGTGAAGAAATATTAGCTGCTTTAAGATATGCAGGAGCTGTAATTGATTGCAATGAAAAATTAGTAGAATTCAGAATAAAAAAAATAATTTAAAAATACTTATGTTAGACTTTATCTTTCTCGATTTTCACTGGACACAATTATTACAACCGCAATGGTATATAGAAAATGGCGGACTGTGGTTACTGCTCTTTGTTGTATTTGCCGAAACCGGTTTGTTTGCCGGTTTTTTTCTTCCCGGAGATTCGCTCTTATTTGTTGCTGGTATTTATGCCCACGAAATAAAAGCAGAAAATGGGATAATAAAACCAGGGTTAGGATACCAGGTACTCAATCATTTTGGGTTAGAAGCTTTTCAATACAGCTACTGGCTTGATTTGTTTGTGCTGGTAGTTTTAATTTCTCTTGCCGGAATTTTAGGTAACGCTTTGGGTTATTGGACGGGAAGAAAATTTGGGCATACCATGTACAGTTGGAAAGACAGGTGGTTTTTTAAAAGAAAATATTTGCAGGAGGCACATGATTTTTACGAAAAACATGGTGGTGGCGCCATTGTTGCAGCCCGTTTTATTCCTATTGTAAGAACGTTTGCTCCAATAGTTGCAGGCATTGTAGATATGGATAAAAAGAAATTTCATTTTTTTAATATCATCGGCTCTATTGCCTGGGTTACCAGTATGATACTTGGAGGTTATTTCTTACAAAAATGGATATTGAAACAATTTAATTTTGATTTGAAAGAGCATCTGGAAGTTATTGTTATCGGTATTGTTTTAGTAACAACCGCACCAATATTTATAAAATTATTTTTTGGTAAGAAAAAATCAGAAGATGTTGTCACAAAAAACTAACCATTCTATTTTTAATATTGCTGTTGTTGTTGCTGCACTGGGTTACTTTGTAGATATCTATGATTTGCTGTTGTTTACGATAGTGAAAAAATCAAGCGTATTAGCAGTTGGTGCTACCGATGCAACTTTGCTGGTGGACAGTACTAAAATAATAAACTGGCAAATGATTGGTTTGCTATTGGGCGGAATTATTTGGGGCGTTTTAGGTGATAAAAAAGGGCGGCTATCAGTTTTATTTGGCTCCATCATTTTATATTCCGCTGCAAATTTTATAACAGGCTTTATACAAACTGTAGATCAGTATGCAATGTGCCGTTTTGTTGCCGGCCTTGGTTTAGCCGGAGAATTAGGAGCCGGCATTACATTGGTTAGCGAACTTTTGCCAAAAAATAAAAGGGGAATAGGGACATCATTAGTTGCTGGCATTGGATTGTTTGGTGCAGTTGCAGCCTATTTCACCTATCAATATACTAATGAAGACTGGAGGCTTTGTTATAAAATTGGCGGTGGACTTGGTATAATGCTTCTATTTCTGCGTATTAGTGTAGCCGAGTCTGGTATGTTTAAACAGGTAAAAGAATCTAATGTGCAACGGGGCAATTTTTTAATGTTTTTTAATAATACAAAACGGTTTAAGAAATATATATTGGCCATTTTAATTGGATTGCCAACCTGGTATGTGATTGGTATTTTAGTAAATCAAAGCGACAGGTTTGGTAAAATAATGTTCGGAAGTACAACTATTGACTCTGGACGTTCAATTATGTTTGCATATACAGGCATAGCAATTGGCGATATTTTAATTGGGTTGGTCAGCCAATATTTTAAAAGCAGAAAGAATGCTTTGTTGTTATTTTATTTTCTTAGCGTTATATCATTAGTAATCTTTTTCAGTGCCGTAAATAATTCTGACATAAGGATGTATATTATTTGCGGTCTGTTAGGTTTTAGCACTGGTTTTTGGGCAATTTTTGTAACCATGGGGGCCGAGCAATTTGGTACAAATCTAAGGGCAACTGCTGCAACAACAATTCCAAATATGGTTAGAGGGGCTTTACCCTTAATTAATTTAATGTTTCTAAACCTTTTTCAAAAAAGTTGGGATTGGTCATTGGTAAAAAGTGGTATTGTTACCGGAGTAGTTGTACTTGTTATAACTTTTATAGCATTTTATTTTACAGAAGAAACTTTTCACAAAGATTTAAATTATATAGAAGAATAATTGCGTGGCAAACCTTTTCACCTCAGGTGAAAAATAATAATCACCTGTGTAAATTTGTGTAATCTGTGGCAAAAAAAATTCTAATCATACGTTTCTCTTCCATCGGCGATATAGTTTTAACTACGCCGGTTATCCGTTGCCTGCGCAAACAACTACCCGATGCAGAAATTCATTTTCTTACCAAACAGGCTTATAAAACTATTGTTGCTTCCAATCCTTACATTGATAAGATACACACACTTGGTGATAGTTTTGAACTGATGCTGCATGAATTAAAAACAGAAGAGTACGATTGTATTATTGACTTACACCACAACCTCCGTACGCTGCGTATAAAAAGATTTTTAAAAAGTGTAAAAGTATTTTCGTTTAATAAATTGAATGTAGAAAAATTTATCTACACCAATTTTAAAATAAATACTCTCCCTAAAAAACATATTGTTGACAGAAATTTAGAAACCGTTACTTCATTAGGAATTACTGATGACGGGTTGGGGTTGGATTATTTTATTCCTGAAGAAGATAAAATTAAAATTAAAGACTTGCCTGCGGCTCACTCACTGGGTTATATTGCTATCGTAATTGGCGCTGCACTGGCAACAAAAAAATTGCCGCTGCACAAATTAAAAGAGTTGTGTGCTGCTATAAAACATCCGTTGATTTTATTAGGTGATAAAGATGATTATATAGACGGCAAAATAATTGCTGCTGCCGATGAAATAAAAATTTACAATGCCTGTGGTAAATTTAATTTAAACGAATCGGCAGATATTTTACGTGGCGCCAAATTGGTTATCACCCACGATACAGGCCTGATGCATATTGCAGCAGCTTTGCAAAAACCTATTATTTCAGTTTGGGGCAATACTGTTCCTGCTTTTGGTATGTATCCTTACTATGGCAAATCATCTGCACAGAATTATGATGTAATTGAAATAAATAAACTCTGGTGCAGGCCCTGCAGTAAAATTGGTTACGATAAATGCCCCAAAGGCCATTTTAAATGCATGGAATTAATTGCTGTTAACGAAATTGTAAATATCGTTAACAAGCAGTTGGGCAAATAATAAATGTTGTTGATTTGAGTTTTATTGATACAACATATTATGAAGCCGCTTACAATTATATTTTTTCTATTTATAAACGTACCTGTTTTTTCACAAATTTCTGTTACCGTTAAATGGGCGCAAAATAAACCCGCCACCAAAAGCGATACCATTTATTATAATGCCGATAAAAAATTGGACTGGTCAAATTTTAAAGGGAAAACAGATCCTCAAAGCGATGCAACCGCTATCACTTCATCTGGCTTTGGTTACGAAGCTGGGGTGCATTATAAGAATGAAAAAACAACAATTACAATTGCTGTGTATTGTTATTTCAGTAAACTAAATTCGTGGGTTAGGGCTGGCGGCCAATCTGATTACGCTCTAAATCATGAGCAGCATCACTTTGATGTTACATACATTGTTACCAACCTGTTTATCCAAAAATTAAAAGACGCAAAGTTTACACGTAACAATTACGATGCGCTGATTGATAAAATTTATATGGAAAGTTGTAAAGAATTAGAGCTTATGCAAAACGAATATGATGGGCAAACAAGAAACGGCAGGCTAAAAAGTATACAGGCCGATTGGAATGAAAAGATTGAAAAGAAATTGGCTTTAGTAAAGTAATTAGGAATTTGTAATTAGGCCTTAAATTTAAAATAGTTAACGGATAACAAAACCTAATTACTAACTCCCAATTACTAATTTCTATAAATTTACAACCAGCACCGGTATCTTCAACTCATGCCTTACCGCATTAACCGTTTCGCCGTAAATAAAATCTTTTAAACCGGTGTGTCCATGTGCGCCAATTACCAGCATATCGGCATTGTTTTCATTTACAATTCGTGCAATCTCTTTAACCCTGTTTCTAAAACCAATTTTCCCTTCTGCAGTATAACCTCTTTCTTTTAGCTGCCGCACATATAATTCCATTTGCTCTTTGTCTTTTACCGTTTCAAAATCATCGCTGTCTTTTCCTAATAATTTTGCAGAGGCGCTTTCAACAATATGCAACAACAAATAGGTGCTATTTTCTTTTCCCTGGCCAATGGCGTAAGCTAACAACCTTTCATCATTTGCAGTGTAATCTAATGCCACTGCAATTTTTGTAAATGCAGGGATGGCAAGATTTTGTATGGTGTTAGCTTCAGGATGCATTTGTATAGACAGTTTCTTTTTATTTTTTGTTATCAGCGGCTGAAGTATAATATAAACTAACAGCACCAAAAAAATTACACCAATTAACAGTAAAGCAATTTTTGCCAGCGTATTATCTCCTGCAAATACACCCGAAGCTTCATTTACCAGCATTTTTAAATTAAGAAAAATAAGTACTGATGCAATAAGCCACGCCGCAATTTTTGTAATGGGTTTAATTACAAAAATGCCCATCGTTTTTTTATCGCTGGTAAAATGTATTAATGGAATAATGGCAAAGCCTAATTGCAAACTCAATATTACCTGGCTCAGTACCAATAAAGCATCTACATTATTTTCTCCATAAATAGCAATTACAATTAGCGCAGGAATTATAGCCAGCAATCTGGTTATTAACCTGCGGAGTATAGGATTAATTCTAAGGCTTAAGTATCCTTCCATAATAATTTGCCCTGCTAAAGTACCGGTAACAGTGCTGCTTTGCCCGGCTGCAATTAATGCAACAGCAAAAAGAATTGGAGCAGTATTTCCTAAAAAACCGGGTAACAAACGGTGTGCTTCTTTTATTTCTGCAACATCTGAATTACCTGTTTTAAAAAATACCGTTGCTGCCAAAATTAAAATTGCAGCATTTACCAAAAAAGCAATGTTTAATGCAATAGTACTGTCAATACGGTTAAACTTTAAGGCCTGCCTTATGCCATCATCTGTACGGTCAATTTTCCTGGTTTGCACTAAAGCTGAATGGAGGTATAAATTATGCGGCATTACAGTAGCACCAATAATTCCTATAGCAATATAAAGCGCTTCTTCCGAAGGAAAACTGGGAATAAATCCTTTTGCAACTTCTGCAAGAACAGGTTTTGCCAAAAGGATTTCAATTAAAAAAGATATGGCAACTACAGCTACTAACGCAATAATAAATGCTTCCATTTTACGCATGCCCAGCCTTTGCAGGTATAATAAAAGAAATGTATCCAGCACTGTTAACGAAACACCCCATATTAATGGAAGGCCAGTAAGTAGTTGCAAGCCTATCGCCATTCCTAACACTTCTGCAAGATCGGTTGCTGCTATAGCAATTTCCGCTAAAATCCATAAAGCGTAGTTTACTAATTTGGGGTAAGCCTCTCTGTTAGCCTGTGCCAAATCCCTTCTTCTTACAATGCCTAACCTTGCAGATAAACCCTGTAATAGTAAAGCCATTAAATTGCTCATTAATAAAACCCAAACTAATGAGTAGCCAAATTTACTGCCTCCGGCAAGATCAGTAGCCCAGTTACCGGGGTCCATATAACCTACACTTACCAAATAAGCCGGCCCTAAAAAAGAAAAAATCTTTCTCCAGCCTATTTTCTTTTTAGTGGTATCAATTGTTTCATGTACTTCGCTTAATGAAGTGTCGGTATGTTTTATATTATTCATAATGAACAAAAATATTTTTTGCTATCTGCTCACTAATAATGCAGGCAGGATGTTTTAAAACTTTTATTTCTAATGAGCCGTCAAACTCAAAACGCTTTATTAATTTTATTGAAGTGCCAATAGCAATAGAATAATGTTTAAGCATTTCCAGCATCTGCGGCGATTGGTTACTTACCGAACTTACAACAGCGGTTTTATTTAATGGTAATCCTGTTAAATTCTGCTGATTTAGTTTGGGTATTTTTCCATTACTGTCCGGTATTGGGTCGCCATGCGGATCAAAAGACGGGTTTCCTAAAAAATGTTGCAGCTTTTCAATTAACTCAGTGCTGCTGATGTGTTCCAATTCTTCAGCAATGTCATGTACTTTATCCCATTCAAAACCTAATTTTTCCACTAAAAAATATTCCCACAGCCTGTGCCTGCGTACAACAGATAATGCAACTTTTTTTCCGCTGTCGGTAAGTTTAAAACCTTTATATTTTTCGTATTGTAATATTTTTTTTGCCGATAATTTTTTAAGCATATCCGTTACAGATGCAGCTTTGGTCTGCATTTCTGCAGCAAGTGCATTAGTATTTACAATGCCTGCATGCTGCTGCAGGTGGTAAATACTTTTAATGTAATTCTCTTCGCTTACTGTAAAGTTCATTTTTATGAAAATAAAATTTAGACAAATCTAAAAATAAAAATTGATACTTTAGCATTTTAAAATATTTTTTAAAGTAAATTAACTGCGGTTATGAAAATTAAAATAAACTCGGGCTCGCCATGGGAAGATATTGTAGGCTACAGCAGGGCAATACGTGTGGGCAATATTGTTGAAGTGGCAGGCACTACAGCAATGGATGGAGATGTATTAATTGGCAAAGGCGATATTTACAGGCAAACAGCTTTTATTTTTAAAAAAATTGAAAAGGCTTTAACTGAAGCCGGAGCCACTTTAAATGATGTGGTACGAACAAGGATGTTTGTAACTGATATTTCGCAATGGGAAGAAGTGGGTAAAGCGCATGGGGAAATATTTAAAAATATTAAACCGGTTTCCACCATGGTGGAGGTAAGCCGTTTAATTAACGATGATTTATTAATTGAAATTGAAGTAACCGCAATAATTGAAGACAAATAAAAAAATATGGCAACAATCAATTTTGAATTTAAAGCTAAGGCTAAAGATATTATTGGCTTAGAGAAAAAACTACTTACTCTCCATCCAGAATATATTGGAGAAGATAACCAGACGGACACGTATTTTAATGTTGCTTCTGGCCGTTTAAAATTAAGAGAGGGCAATATTGAAAACTCTTTAATTTATTACGAACGTATTAATACTGCCGGAGCAAAGCAATCCAATATTTTATTGTACCAGCATCATCCGGATGAAACCCTAAAAGAAATTTTAATAAAAGTTAATGGAATTAAAGTAGTAGTTGATAAAAAAAGAAAAATTTATTTTATTGATAATGTTAAATTTCATTTTGATTTTGTAGAAGGTTTAGGAACTTTTGTTGAAGTTGAAGCCATTGACCGTAAAGGCGATATTGGAATTGAAAAACTTACGGAACAATGTAATTTTTATGCTGACTTTTTAACAATAAAACCTGAAGATTATATTGCACATTCTTACAGCGATTTGATTTTGGAGAAGAAATAGAGGCCTGCTATAATAAATACTAAAAATTACTGCAAACGTTTGTTCCCTGCAAACTGATTTTTATCAACAAATTCAAGCGGAATGTGCATATCTATTCTCTGCGAAAAAATGTTATCAGGGTTACTTAATTTTCTTTTGGGTATAAATATTTGTTATTGCGTAATTCTATAAAATTACCCTATAGTAAAACGAGTTTGCTGTACGATTATTGAATATACAAAGCCCGTTTTTAACCGTAACAAAATTACCAGCAAATTAAAGCAGGTGTAAAATTGAAACGCTGAGTGTAAATTTTACACAGTATTTTTTAAAACCGTTCGGTTTTAATCAAATTTCCATTTATATTGCGTCCTCAAAAAAGAAAAACTAATGAGCTTTAAGAATTTTGCTGTTCCGTATTCCGTTGATGAAACTTACAAGAAAAAAATTGCTTACTTCTCCATGGAGTTTGCGGTACACCAGCCCTTAAAAATTTACAGTGGTGGATTGGGTTTTTTAAGCGGCTCACACATGCGTAGTGCATACGAGTTGCGCCAAAATTTAATTGGTATTGGTATTTTGTGGAAGTATGGCTATTACGACCAGGCCCGTAACCAGGATCAAACACTGCAGGTGCAATGGAACGAAAAAATTTATAATTTTTTAGAAGATACCGGCATTAAATTTCAAATTGATATTCATGAGCACCCGGTTTGGGTTAAGGCCTGGTATTTAAATCCTGAAACATTTAAAAGTGCGCCGCTATTTTTATTAAGTACCGATTTGCCGGAGAATGATTACGTTTCTCAAACTATTACTCACCGTTTATATGATGCTAATGTGGCTACCAAAGTGGCACAGTTTATTTTATTGGGCGTAGGCGGTGCAAAATTAATTGATGAATTGAATTTTAATCCGGAGTTGTATCATTTAAACGAAGCGCATGCCATAAGCTCGGCTTTTTATTTGTATAAAAAATATGGCAGTGCAGAAGAAGTTAAAAAGAGAATGGTGTTTACCACACATACTCCCGAAGAAGCAGGTAATGAAAAACACGATATTTATCTTTGCGAAAAAATGAGTTATTTCTGCGGAATGAAATTGGATGATGTAAGAAAACTTACCGGGATGGAAGGCGATCAGTTCAATCATTCTTTAGCCGCATTGCGTTTTGCAAAATTAGCAAACGGTGTTAGCCAGTTGCATGGCGAAGTAAGCAGAAAAATGTGGAGCAAGTATAAAGATATTTGCGAAATAAAAGCCATCACCAATGCACAAAACTGGAACTACTGGGCCGATAAACAATTGTATCATTATTTAGAACATAAAAATGATATTGCTTTTGATGACAGAAAAACTTATTTAAAGAAAAGGGCTTTTGAAATTGTTGCCGACCAAACAGGTAAGCTGATGGATAAAAATATTTTTACCATTGTTTGGGCCCGCCGGTTTGCAGGATATAAAAGAGCAGAACTTTTAACAAGAGATACAGAAAGGTTTGAAAAATTATTGAGCAATAAAAAATATCCTGTACAAATAATTTGGGCAGGTAAACCTTACCCTGTTGATTATCCTGCCATCAGCGATTTTAATAATCTTGTTCATCTTAGTAAAAAATATAACAATGTTGCGGTTTGCACCGGCTACGAACTGGGCTTGAGCAAACGTTTAAAACAGGCATCAGATCTTTGGTTAAACAACCCACGTGTACCACGAGAAGCAAGTGGTACCAGCGGTATGACTGCAGCAATGAATGGCTCGGTAAACTGCAGTACAAACGATGGATGGATCTGTGAATTTATCAATCATGGCAATAATGGTTTTGTGGTGCCGCCAATTGATTACGAAAACGTAAGTGTGCATGAGCAGGACGAATACGATCTGAATAAATTGTATGAAATTTTAGAAAACCAGGTATTGCCTTTGTATTACGACAACCATGAAGTATGGCGCAAGATCATTCATAATGGAATGAGAGATGTAAGATTTCAATTCGACAGTAACCGTATGGCTAAAGAGTATTACGAAATTCTGTACAAATAAATGTAAGGGCCCCAAAAAATGGGGCCTTTTTTTTGAACCATTTCTTTCAAAAATTCGTTAATCATCTTTATGAAACGTTTTTTTTTAATCAGTTTTTATTTTGCTGCTCTATATTTGCTAATTGCCTGCAATAAACAAACTAAAACTGAAGTAATGCCTGCAATTATAAATACCGGTTCGTTTAAAACTTATTTGGCACTTGGCGATTCTTACACTATTGGTCAATCGGTAAATGAGAGCGAACGTTTTCCGGCACAAACGGTAAGCTTACTAAAATTAGACAGTATTAATTTTAATGCCCCTGAATACATTGCTGTAACTGGCTGGACAACACGTAATTTATTAAACGCTATTGCCTCCACACCACCTTCAAAACCAACTTACGATTTTGTTACCTTATTAATTGGTGTAAATAATCAATACCAGGGCCGCAGCCAAACCGAATATGCAGCAGAGTTTACCGAATTATTAAACAAGGCCATACAGTTTGCAGGTAACCGGCCAGGCAGAGTTGCAGTACTTTCTATACCCGATTGGGGTGTTACACCTTTTGCAAATGGCAGAGATAGAAATGAAATTGCAAAACAGATTGATGAGTTTAATGCAATTAATAAACAAATTACTTTAGGCAAAGATGTAAAGTATATAGATATTACCCCTTCATCACGTATGGCCGCAACCGATCCTGCATTAGTAGCAAGCGATGGTTTGCATCCGTCCGGTAAAGAATACAAGAAGTGGGCAGTAATGCTTGCACCTGTTATTAAAGCAGCTTTGTAAAAAACTAAGTGTAATTCCATTCCTTAGTGTTTTTATACCAATCTTAATGCATACTCTACCATTCTTCCCTAATTTATGTAAAGCGCATTATAAACCATTGCATCTTTGTGTGGTAATTTATTTACAATGAAACTACTTAGTGCTTTTATTCTTTTCTTTCTGTGTAATTTTATTCTCAGCAATTTTAATACTTCTCCTCCGGGCAGATAAGCACATGGTCTAACGTCCCGTCTGACCATGTAAATAACCTGAAGCCAAATTAAATTAAATCTGCATTTTCTAATTGCGTTATTTTTAGCAAATAAAATTCATATTTACTTACACAGGTTGGCAGCTTTAAAAACATGGTCAGACGGGACGTCAGCCATGTTACAAAAACATTTCTTACTTTCATCAACTAAAACCCTACATAACATGAACAATCATGAACTCATCAAATGGGGATTGATAATCGGTATCCCTTTATTTATCTTATTGTTTTACAAATTTATTCTTCGTGTATTTTTTGGCGTTGTAATAGTGCCCGAAGATAAAATTGGATTAGTAACTAAAAAGTTTGTGCTTTTTGGTAAACAGCAATTGCCCGAAGGCCGGATTGTGGCTATTGATGGCGAGGCAGGTTTTCAAGCGCAAACTTTACCTCCGGGTATTTATTTTGCTAAATGGATCTGGCAGTTCGATATTACGTTTCAATCTTTCACTATCATTCCTACTGGTCAGTTAGGATTGGTGTTGGCAAAAGATGGAGCCGAACTGGAAACTGGTTCTATCCTCGGTAGAAAAGTGGAGTGCGACAGTTTTCAAAGTGCTGTAGATTTTTTAAAAAATGGAGGACGCAAAGGCCGTCAAACTGCAATCATTACGCCGGGTAGTTATCGTATTAATACTTTTTTGTTTGAAGTAATGATGACTGATATGACATCGATACCTGATAATGCTGTAGGTGTAGTTACAACGCAGGAAGGTAAACCATTGGATGAAGGACAAATTGCAGGCCGCATTGTAGAAGGGCATAATAAATTTCAGGATGTGGATGTATTTATGCAAAGCGGCGGTTATAAAGGTTTGCAGGAGCAGGTAGTGCTTGCAGGTACTTATTTTTTGAATCCATGGTTTGCAAAAGTGGATATGGTAAATATGATGGAAATACCAATTGGGCATGTAGGCGTGGTAATTAGTTATGTAGGTGCAGAAGGCGTTGACTTAAGTGGTGCAGAATTTAAACATGGTAATATTGTAAGCAAAGGGCAAAAAGGAGTGTGGGCCGAGCCGCTAGGCCCAGGTAAATATCCTATCAATCCATTTATTATGAAAGTGGAATTAGTGCCTACAACTAACTTAGTATTAAATTGGGCCAATGCCAGAAGCGAAAGTCATCAATTAGATAAACATTTATCTACTATTACTGTGCGTAGTAAAGATGGTTTCCCTTTTAACCTGGATGTATCACAGATCATTCACATCCCCACAACTGAAGCACCAAAAGTAATTGCACGTTTTGGTAACATGAACAATTTGGTAAGCCAGGTGCTGGAACCTACTATTGGTAACTATTTTAGAAACAGTGCACAAGACAGTGACGTAATTGCGTTTCTGGGTACCCGTAAGGAGCGGCAGGAGAGTGCAAAAATGCATATTGGCAAAGTGCTGGATCAGTATAATGTTTACGGAGTAGATACTTTGATAGGAGATATTGTGCCACCCGAAAGTTTGATGAAAACCTTAACCGACAGAAAAATTGCGGAAGAACAAAAAGTTACTTACGAAACAGAAATGAAAGCACAGGAAACCAGGCAGAGTTTGGAAAAAGAAACTGCCATTGCTGATATACAAAAAGAAATTGTAAAAGCCGATCAGGGTGTGTTGATTGCCGAGAGAGTTGCGGATGCATCTGTAAAAAAAGCAACTGGTGAAGCTAACAGTGTACGTTTACAATCTACCGCCGAAGCTGACAGTTTAAAACTTCTGGCAAATGGTGATGCAGAAAAAATACGTGTACTGGCAAAAGCAAATGCCGAGCAAATTGAATTGTTGGCAAAAGCAAATGCTGAACAAATTTCTTTAACCGGTAATGCAGAAGCAGAAAAGATTTTGGCAATTGGTAAATCAAATGCAGAATCGTACAAGCTTTCTGTAGAGGCAATGGGCGGCAATAACTTTACACAATTAAAAGTGATGGAATCTATCGGTATGCAGAATGTAAAAATAATGCCCGACATTTTAATTAATGGCGGCGGCGATACTGCAAACGGTGGAATAAGTGGTTTGCTTGGATTGAAATTACTTGAAGAAGTTGCTAAGAGAAATGAGGAAGCGAAGAAATAAATTTCTGATTTCTGATATTCTGATTTCTGATTTCTGATTTCTGATTTCTATCTGATTTCTGATTTCTGATTTCTGATTTCTGATTTCTGATTTCGATAATTGAAAGAATGCAAGGTAACAATTATAAAAGCTGTCAGGCTGAGCCTGTCGAAGCCGGGTTGTTTTAAAATATTGCCCGTTCAACAAGCTTTGCCTGCAATTTTTCAACATTAATAAAATTTAAAAAAAATGAAAAAAATATTTTTAGTCATTTGTCTGTTCAGTTTGTTTTCCTGTACTACAAATTCTCAGAATTCGCAGCAGGAAAAAATTGATGCGGTGCAAAAAAAAGTGGTAAAATTATTTAATGAAAAAAATGCGGATGGTTTGTATGCTTTAACAGGCACAGGGTTTAAAAAACAATTAAGCGAAGAAAGCTTTAAGAATGTGGCAGAAAATAATTTATTCCCTTTAGGAGAAATTAAATTATGCGAATTTGAAAAATTTGAAAAGGGCATAAGTAAGTATAAAGTAACTGCGGACGCTGCAATTCTGTCTATGTATTTAAGCCTTGATTCGCTTGACATGATAGAAACCTTTTTATTTCAACCGTATAAAAAAGAAGTAACAGGGGAGTTTAAAAAAACTACAACAGATAATAAGCTAGCTAATACTTTAGATAAAAAAGTTGATTCTGTACTGCAAAAATTTATGTTTGAAAGTAAAACAGTAGGCTTAAGCATTGGGGTTTTAAAAGACGGTAAAACTTTTTTTTATAATTACGGAGAAACAAAGAATGGAAACGGTATTTTACCATCATCTAAAAATTTATACGAAATAGGTTCTGTTACCAAAACATTTACGGGTTTGCTTTTGGCTAAAGCTGTGGTAGAAAAGAAGATTGCTTTAAATGATCCTGTAAATAAATTTTTGCCAAAAAATGTTCCTGTAATTAAGTTTGGAAATGATACATTGAAAATTGTTCATCTTGCCAATCATACATCGGGACTGCCACCACTGCCTGATAATTTTGGAGCGACTGATTTGGTAAATCCATACAAAGATTATGACGATAAGAAATTAGTGGAATATCTTAAACATGCAACACTTAGCAGAAAGCCCGGTGAAAAATTTGAGTATTGTAATTTAGCAGTTGGTTTGCTCGGTAATATTTTAGAGAAGGTAAATAAAATGTCCTATGAAAAAATGGTAACCGACTTTATTTGTTCTCCCGCTGCAATTACTTCAACAAAACAATTTCTCACAAAAGCAGACAGTGCAATATTTATGAAAGGCTATACAGAAAATATTATTCCACAAAGCCAGTGGGATTTTAAAGCCTTAGCTGCAGCCGGTTGCTTGAGAAGTAACACAGAAGATATGCTAAAATATACGGCACTAAATTTGGCTACAACCAACGGAAAATTAAATGAAGCTATTGAGTTATCGCATCAGCCCACCTTTAGTGCTGGTCAGCAAAAAATTGCATTAAACTGGTTTATACAAAATTGGGGTTGGGGCGATATATTATTTCACGGCGGACAAACCGGCGGGTATAAAAGTTTTTTAGCTTTTAACAAAAAAACAAAAAACGCAGTTATTATATTAGCAAATACAGGTGTTAGTAATGATGCAGCAGGCGTATCAATTTTAAAATATCTTGATAAATAATTTTTTAATAATGTCAACCTTTACAGTTAAAACAGAAATTCGCTGGTCGGATATTGACCCTAATTTTCATGTACTGCACAGCAAATATTACGATTACTGCGCCAATGCCCGTTTGCTTATTATGGCGCAATACGGCATCACTATGCAGGTGCTGCAGGAAGAACGTATTGGCCCCATTTTATTTAGAGAAGAAGCGGTGTTTAAAAAAGAATTAAAATTTGGTGACGAAATTGAAATAAAAATAAAACTTTTAAAATCTACCGAAGATTTTAGCCGCTGGAGTTTTGCCAGCGAAATTTGGAAAAACAACGATACGCTTGCAGCAATAGTTACAGTTGATGGCGCCTGGTTAGATACTGTAAAAAGAAAATTGGCCATCCCTTCAGAAAAATTTAAAAATGCTTTTGCACAAATGCCCAAAGCAGAAAACTATAATCAATAAAAACCTGTATATAGTTTGCTAAATGCCTGCTTTTTTAAAAGTTAAAGCAGGCAGTAAATCTATTTTAATAAAACAAAGTCAATGAAAAAATTAATTACAGTGATTAGCGTCTGCTTTTTTGCAGTGTCAATTTTTGCACAAACGGAAATGATGAAACCTGAAGGATTAAAACTTGGAGATACTGCTCCTGATATTAATGCAATGGATCAGGATGGAAAAAAAGTGCAGTTAAAAGAGTTATTAAAAAAAGGTGATGTGGTGGTAGTATTTTACCGTGGCCAGTGGTGCCCGTTTTGCAGTAAACATTTAAGTAAAGTAAATGATTCTTTGTCTTTTGTAGGCGACAAAGGTGCAAGTGTAATTGCTGTTACTCCCGAAACACCAGAAAATATTAAGAAAACAGTTGAAAAAACAAAAGTAACATACGCAATACTAGAGGATAAAAGTATGAGTATAATGAAAAGCTACAAAGTAAATTTTGCTGTAGATGAAAAAACTATTGAAAAATATAAAACTTACGGAATTGATTTTGATAAAGCCAATGGAGCTAATGGTGCAAATTTACCAGTACCGGCCACATATATAATTGGTAAAGATGGTAAAATAAAATACGCTTTCTTTAATCCCGATTACAGGCAACGGCCTTCGGTAAAAGAAATTCTAGAGCATTTATAATTTTGATAAAATATTTTTAAGCGTTGCAATTAAATATCTTTGCAGCGCTTTTTTATGTTATCAACCACTATTAATTTATACAAAAATGCTTACAGCGGTTTATCACGCCGCATTTGGTTACTTGCAATAGTAATGCTTATTAACCGCAGTGGTACAATGGTACTGGCCTTTATGACATTGTATTGTAACCACCGTGGTTATACAGAAACGCAGGGAGGTTTAGCAGTAGCAATTTACGGTATTGGTTCTTTGGTTGGTGCATATATTGGCGGCAGGCTCAGCGATAAATTTGGATTTTATTATTTGCAGTTTGCCGCATTATTTGGCGGTGGTATTATGTTTATCGTTCTGGGCCAAATGGATTCTTACCTCAGTATTTGTATCTGCATATTTTTTACAAGTTTGGTTAACGAATCTTTTCGTCCTGCAAACTCCACCGCAATTGCACATTACAGTAAACCAGAAAACCTAACGCAATCTTTTTCATTAATTCGCCTGGCCATTAATTTAGGTTGGGGTATTGGTGGCGCAATGGCGGGCATACTGGCTTCAATAAGTTATCAGTTATTATTTTGGGTAGATGGGGTTACAAATATTGCCGCAGGTTTTATGTTGTTGCTCATTCTGCCAAAAGTTACAGTAATGCAACAGCACCAAACAATCCATGTTCATGCTAATAAAAGTAATAGTCCTTATCAGGATAAAATATTTATGGTATTTACTTTTTTGGTGTTACTGTTTGCTACCTGTTTTTTTCAATTATTTACAACAGTGCCTTTATACTTTAAAGAAGGGCTGCATTTAAATGAGTTTTGGATTGGAATAATAATGGCAATGAATGGAATTGTAATTGCTTTTTTTGAAATGGTAATAGTATTTAAGTTAGAAGGTAGAATAGCCTACACAAAATTGATGATGTATGGAACGCTGATAATGGGACTTTCTTATTTTATGTTGAATATGCCATTGGCAAACGGTTTTGTACTGGCATCTTCAGTTATATTAATGGTAACCATTGCCGAAATTATTGGCATGCCGTTTATGAATAGTTTTTACATTGCCCGAACTACCACTGCAAACCGGGGAAGTTATGCAGCACTGTACACCATGGCCTGGAGCAGTGCCCAGGTAATTGGCAGCTTAACGGGTACACAAATTGCACATGCTTTAGGCTTTAATTATTTATGGTGGATACTGGGGTTGATTTGTATTGTTACAGCTTTTGGTTTTAATGGTCTTCAAAAGAGTTGGGGCAAAAAATAAGGGCTGCACTTTTGGTACAGCCCTGAAAGGTTTTTTAAAAGCGAGGTGTTATCCTACTACTTCCACATTAACTGCGTTCATTCCTTTTTTGCCTTCTTGCAAATCAAACTCAACACTGTCGCCTTCTTTAATATTTTGGCTTTTTAATCCACTTACGTGTACAAAAGTTTCTTTGTTAGAGTCGTTGTGTTTGATGAAACCGAATCCTTTTTCTGCATTGAAAAACTTTACGGTGCCTTGTTGTTTGTCCATTTTAAATTGTATTGTATTATTTAATAAGGTGCAAATATAGTTTTTTATTAATAAAATGAGGATAAAATTTTTTCAAGAAAGCTTATCGGTCTTAATCCCCAGCATTTCAGCCTCAAAAATTAATATAGACTTGGCGGGTTTTGTGGCAGCATTAATACTACTTTATGCTAATGATGAAGGTATTATCAATTGTATTTTTCTACACTGCCTGCCTTTTATATTAAATCTGAGAAAATGGTTTGTATGGGTTTCTAATTTAATGTTGCTCCGGAAAAAAAGCCCGGCAATGTTGAATCAAACCTTATAAATAAAAAAGAACTGAGGAATAAAAATATGGTTCATTCAATATTATTATCAGTAACCTTACTGCTGGTTTAAAACAGGAAAATGCTATAATCCTGCAACACAGCATTGTCTTTTTATTCTATAACTTTACAGCCATTACCAGTTTTATTATTTTTAATTATTGATGCATGAGTACAATTAAAACAGTAATTACCGGAACAGGAAGTTTTATACCGGCTAATATAAAAACCAACAAAGAATTTGCAGGCCTTAGTTTTTATGGAGAAGACAATCAAAAAATTGCTGCCGATCCGCAGGAAATTGTAGATAAATTTCAACAGATAACAGGTATAGAGGAGCGCCGGTATGCCGATAGCGATATGGATTCGTCCGACATGGCGGCCATTGCTGCACAAAATGCCATCGACGATGCACAATGCGATCCTGAAACTTTAGACCAGATTATTGTAGCCCATAATTTTGGAAACGTTATTTCAAACACAATACAAACAGATGTGTTGCCTGCATTAGCATCAAGGGTTAAGCATGCACTAAAAATTAAAAACCCTAACTGTGTAGCCTACGATATTTTGTTTGGATGCCCCGGCTGGTTGCAGGGGGTAATACAGGCAGATGCTTTTTTTAAGGCAGGCATTGCAAAAAAATGTTTGGTAATTGGTACCGAAACTTTATCGAGGGTATTGGATTTGTACGACCGTGACAGTATGATTTTTTCGGATGGGGCAGGTGCCACTGTTTTGGAAGCAAAGGAATCAACCACAAGCCAAAGCGGTATTTTAGCCAGCAGTGTTCAATCGCATTGTATAGATGAAGTAGATTATTTAAATATGGGTAAGTCAAACTTTCCAGATTCGGATCCTCGTGTACGTTACATAAAAATGAAAGGCAGAAAAGTGTATGAATATGCTATGAGATATGTGCCGCTGGCAATGAAGGAGTGTTTGGATAAAGCAGGCGTTGATATCAGTGAATTAAAAAAAGTTTTTATACACCAGGCCAACGAAAAAATGGATGAAGGCATTATTAAAGCGATGTATAAATTATATGGTATAAAAAATGTGCCCGAACATATAATGCCCATGAGCATACATAAATTAGGTAACAGCTCTGTTGCCACTATCCCCACATTGCTGGATTTGGTAAGAAAAAATAATATGGCAGATCATCAACTTAATGACGGCGATATTATTTTATTTGCGTCTGTTGGTGCCGGAATGAATATTAATGCAGTTTGCTACCGGGTTTAAAAGCAAAAAATTTCAATATAAAAAGGTTGTTTCTATTTTTTTTATTGCAAGAAAATTAGCGTTTAAAATTCCTTAAAATATTTTGAGCTCAAGTCTAAACAGCTGATAATTAACGGTATAAAGCACCTGCAGCAAATAGATTCGGCTGAAAGCCTTAATTAGCCTACATTTGCAAAAAATTACAACATGAATAATGATCTTATTATTAAGTTTTTAGAGCCAGCTCATCTTGCAAAAAATGCAGTTAAGATTGAATTTAAAAAACGCAACACAATTGTTGGGGTGTTTGTAAAAACCAACGACTACGAAGATTTAAAAGCCAAAAATTTTTGGCGCATTGTTACCGAAGCAAGCATACCCGAATGGAAAAAAACAAATAACAACCAGTTATCTAAAATTTTCAGCGGTTCCGAATTTACAAGGCTAACGCAGGCAAAAGAAAAACCTGTTACTACTTAATTCAGTTGAGATTACTAAAATAACTCCGCCACTATTTATTCCGGCAAAATAACAAAAGCCATCCGTTAATTTTCGGATGGCTTTTTAAATATTAGGCTTTTAATTTTTATACCACTTCTTCTGCATAAGCACTCACAGGTTCGCAGGTGCAAATTAAATTTCTGTCGCCATAAGTGTTGTTGACCCTGCTAATACTTGGCCAAAACTTATTTTGCTTCACAAATTCTAAAGGAAAGGCGGCAGTTTCTCTGCTGTAATTATGTTTCCATTCATTGGCACAAATAACCATTTGAGTATGCGGCGCATGCTTTAAAGGATTGTCAGCTTTATCAGCAGTGCCATTTTCCACGGCTCTTATTTCATCACGGATGCTTAATAATGCGTCACAAAAGCGATCAAGTTCGGCTTTGTCTTCGCTTTCTGTTGGCTCAATCATAATAGTGCCAGCAACAGGAAAACTTAATGTTGGCGCATGAAAATTATAATCCATCAATCTTTTAGCAACATCTTCGGCCTCTATACCTGCGCTTTGTTTAAACGGACGAAGATCAACAATAAATTCGTGTGCACAGGTGCCATTCTTACCACTGTATAAAATTTTATATTCATCTTGTAAACGTGCCTTCATGTAGTTGGCATTTAAAATAGCATATTCGGTACTCTTTCTTAAACCATCGGGGCCTAATAATTTTATGTAAGCATAACTTATTAAGAGAATGGATGTACTTCCATAAGGTGCAGCACTTACTGCTGTCGTGAGAAGTGAGTGGTGAGTCGTGAGTAATAAGTCGCTACCTTTCACGATTGACGATTCACCATTCACGAGTGCGGAGTGACCTGGAAGAAAAGGCGCCAGCTTCTCATTTACACAAATTGGCCCCATGCCCGGCCCACCGCCACCGTGAGGTATCGCAAATGTTTTATGCAAATTTAAATGGCAAACATCTGCACCAATATTTCCGGGAGATGTTAAACCAACCTGTGCATTCATATTAGCGCCATCCATATAAACCAATCCGCCATTATCATGTATAAGTGTGCAAATTTCTTTTATGCTTTCTTCAAACACGCCATGCGTACTGGGGTAAGTAACCATTAAGCCTGCTAAGGTATCTTTATATTTTTCTGCATTCATCCTTAAATCAGCCACATCAATATTTCCGGCCTCATCACATTTAGTAACCACTACTTTAAAGCCCGCCATTACAGCACTTGCAGGGTTGGTGCCGTGTGCAGATATCGGGATTAGAATTACCTTTCTGTTTGTTTCGTTGCGGTGTGCATGATAAGCCCTTATGGTTAGTAAACCTGCGTACTCACCCTGTGCGCCACTGTTAGGCTGTAAAGATGTTGCGGCAAAACCTGTGATATTACTCAACCAGTTTTCCAGTTCGGTAACAATTTGCTGGTAACCCTTCCATTGATATGCAGGCGCAAAAGGATGTATGCCTCCAAACTCGGGCCAGCTAACAGGAATCAATTGTGTTGCTGCATTTAACTTCATAGTGCAGCTTCCCAAACTTATCATTGATGTGTTTAAACTTAAATCTTTATTTTCTAAAGATTTTATATAACGCATCATTTCAGTTTCGCTGTGGTGTGTATTAAAAACCGGGTGCAATAAAAATTGGGAAGTACGGGTTAACGATGCAGGAATGTTTTCTAACAAAACATCTGCATCAAAATTAGCAACAGCAGTATCATTATTTTGCGATGAAGCAAAAACATGCAGTATGTTTAAAATGTCATTTTGAGAAGTAGTTTCATCTAACGAAATTCCAATATAATTTTCATTAGCATAATTAAAATTAATTTCCTGCTGCTCTGCCAGTTTGCGTATAGCAGCAACATCTTTAACCTGTATTTTTAAAGTGTCAAAATAATATTCATTCACATTGGTAAAACCTAATTCTGCCAATTCATCACTTAAGGTTAATGCTAACAGGCTTACTCTTTTTCCAATATTGGTTAATCCATCTGCACCATGATAAACCGCATACATAGCCGCCATATTTGCCAGTAATGCCTGTGCTGTACAAATGTTGCTGGTGGCTTTTTCACGGCGTATGTGCTGCTCCCTTGTTTGCAATGCCATGCGTAAACAACGGTTGCCCTGTGCATCAATACTTACACCAATAATACGGCCCGGTATATTTCTTTTAAACTCATCTTTAGTTGCAAAAAAAGCAGCATGCGGTCCGCCAAAACCCATGGGCACACCAAGCCTTTGCGAATTTCCAATGGCAACATCGGCACCTAATTCGCCGGGTGGCGTTAATAAGGTAAGCGACAATAAATCGGTTGCCATTACCACCTGTGCATTTACAGCATGTGCTTTGTCAATAAAATTCCGGTAATCTTCCACTGCACCATTGGCATTGGGATATTGCACAATTGCTCCAAAAAATAATTCATCTAACCGGGCTGTTTTGTAATCACCAAAAACTAATTCTACATTAATAGGTGTAGCCCTTGTAATTAAAACATCTTTTGTTTGTGCAAAAACATTTTCATCTACAAAAAACTTTGGCGCAGTAATATGGTCGTGATCTTTATTTTTATTATTAAACAACATGGCCATTGCTTCCGCAGCAGCAGTGCCTTCATCAAGCAAACTGGCATTGGCAATAGGGAGCCCCGTTAAGTCGCTTACCATGGTTTGATAATTCAATAAACTTTCCAAACGGCCCTGTGCAATTTCGGCCTGGTAAGGCGTGTACTGGGTGTACCATCCGGGGTTTTCAAAAACGGTACGCAAAATTACGCTGGGTACAATGGTATTGTAATAACCCTGGCCAATATAAGATTTACATACTTTATTTAACGATGCGGTTTTCTTTAAATCGGTTAAGTATTGATATTCACTAACCGGGCCGGCAGTTTGTAAAGGGCTTTGCAAACGGATAGAGGCCGGCACTGTTTTATCAATTAATTCATCAATTGAATTAACGCCAATGGTTTCTAACATGGCTTTAGTTTCCTGTTCGTTTGGGCCAATATGCCTTGCTGTAAATTCGTGTTGCTGTTGTTCGAAAAGATTCATAAATAATATATATTTTTTTGTACCGGACTTTATTAATCCTGTTTGGCTGCGGTGGCGTCGCACTCTTCAACGGTATATCTTTATTCACCTTTTATCTAAGCGTAGATAAAAGGTTTTATGCCGCCGCAAAATTACAATAACATAACAAGATTACACACCAATAAAATGATTGATTTATTACTGTGGAAAACTGCTGTATAACCGTAACAAAAAGTGCCACTGTCAACAATGGCACTAAACAATTTTAAACAATAAAAGTTTACAATGGCAGAAATTAAGCAGTATTGCTACCCAATATTATTCATACACAGCAAGTACCGGCACTTTGCTTTGATAAATCATTTTTTTTGTGTGCTGGGTTTTAAACAATCTTTCGTAAAAACTATGGTGCTTTGGCGCAGTAATAATCATATCTATTTCTTTATCTGCAGTAAATAAATTAACGGCTTCATGAAAATCGTATAACCTCATAAAATAAAATTCCGGGTTAAAATCCTTTAACAACACTTCCATTTTATCCCTTTCATCTTTAAAGGCATCTGTTAGAGAAATATAATGACTGTCATCAACATTTAATACATGCACGGATGGCTTAAAATCCTGCAGCACCCTTTTTATCGTTAGCAGGGTAGGGCTTTCCTCCACATATTTCATTTCGGATGTAATCACCACATTTTCAATTTGGCTAAAACTGGCATCTTCGGGTACAATTAAAACGGGGCATACATTTTTTTCTGCCATTTTTAAAGTGTTGGTACCGTATAAACGTTGCGCCAAACCCGATTTGCCTGTTAAGCCCATCACAATCATATACGCCGATTTTACATGGGCATAAGCGTTAAGGCTGTCAATAAAATTATCCCCAGACTCGGTGTAAGTTTCAATTTGTGCTGCACAGGCCAGCAATTCTTTTTTAAGGCTGTCCAAATAATTATGTGCAGCGTTTACGTCCTCCGTACCTGAATAATAATGGTATAAAATAATGTTTACATCATTTCTTTTTGCGTACATATTGCAGGCATAGTGCGCCGCATTAAATGAGGTTTCAGAAAAATCGAGGGGAACGATAACTTGTAACATGTAATATTTTTTTACAAAATAACTGAAATTATACAGAAATGCCCCAGTAAATTTCTTTAGTATTAATAAACTTGTCATTGCAGCGCTGCTTTAAAAAAACGATATTTGTATTATGGAAGAGGATTTACTGGAAAACTGGGAAAAAAAATCGGCCGATCACCAAAAAGTGTACAAGCAATTTTTGCACCGTGCCGATAAAAATAAGGTGCTGAAAGCATTGCCAGATTTACATGAAGAAGCTTTTGAAAAAATTGACTGCCTGCAATGCGGTAACTGCTGCAAAAGTTATTCGCCACGTTTTAAAGCACCGGATATTAAACGTATAAGCAAGCACCTTAAAATTAAAGAAGGCGATTTAATTAATAGGTATCTTTTTGTAGATAGTGATGGTGATTATGTTATGAGAACAAAACCCTGTGCATTTTTGGGCACTGATAATTACTGCAGCATTTATGATGTACGCCCCAGCGATTGCCAGCGTTTTCCTTATACCGATGAAGATGTGCTGTTGAAAAGACAACCACTTACTTTAAAAAATTCCAGCTTTTGCCCGATTGTTTATTTTGTACTGGAGAAATTAAGTGCAGCAAAATTGTAAATACGTACACTTACTTAATCATTAGCTCAGCGTAAGCAGCTTCTAACGGTCTTGTTAAGCCGTCGCCTTTCCACTCGCCAATACCTGCAAAAGTTGTTGCTTTTAAAATTTCTTCTTTTGTTTTGCCGGCTTTAATTTCTCCATCAACAAATTTTAATGCATTGCCTAAATAATCGCCAAAGGCTTTTAAGTCTGAAGTGTTGGCCAGTATATCAAACCCTTCGGCAGCATGGCCGCATACTATCTTTGTTTTATTATCGAAAGTGGCAATGGCTTTATCCAAAACTTTTATCCAGTTGCCCATATTGGCGCCGGTACTTTTATCTACATAAGGATGGCGGCGGTTAAACATTAAATCTCCCATGTGTACAATGTTGGCATGTTCAAAATGCACCAGGCTGTCGCCGTTAGTATGGCCGGCGCCAAAATAATGGAGCGTTATTTTTTCTTTGCCCACTTTTTGGCTCCAGGTATCGGTATAAGTTTGATCGGGGTATAATTGTTTGTCTTCGGTTTTATTTTTTACGGCGTTGTTTTTTTGATTGGTTAAGGAGTTGGAATGTGCCAGTACATGCTCTACCATTCCTTTAAAAGCAATATTGCCCGAAGAATGATCGCCATGGTGATGGGTATTGATTAATAATTTAAAAGGTCTTTCACTTTTCTTTTTCAGTTCATCAATTAAATGCTGGCTCTGCTCCGGAAATTGTGAATCTACCACTACCATTCCTTTTTTGGAAATATAAAACAAGATGGTGCCGCCTTTTTCGGTAAAAACACCAATATCTTTGGTAAGCATTTTAATTTTCCATGCCGGCTGAGCAAAAAATGCTGCTGCCATTTGTTTATTGAATAAGGCTAGGCCTGCAATTGTAAAGCCGGTATTGCGAAGGAAGGATCTGCGTTGCATGATGTTTTAGTTTAGTGTTGTAAATTACAAAATTGTAAACAAGAAAGCTGGAAAATTGTTTTTGATGTTTGTTGCTGATTAGGCATCTGCAAAAATTGGAGTTAAGTATTAAACAAATAATTATCACCCCTAAAATTTTTACTGTGAAAAAAATAATCCTTTCTTTTTTTCTTTTTTGTATTTCTTTTTCTCTTACAGCACAAAAACAACTGGAAGTTTTTCCGGCTAACTGGTGGGCCGGCATGAAGATGAATAAAGTGCAACTGATGATTCATGAAAAAGACAGTGCTGTTATTTTGGCTGTAGCAAAATTAGTGGTACAATCATCTTCACCAGATGTAAAAATTACAAAAGTAAATACTGTTGAAAATAAAAGATACTTGTTTGTTGATATTGAAATATTACCCAACGCAAAACCACAAACTGTTACCATTTCATTTGGCGGCATAATTAAAAATGAATGGAGAAAATTCCAATTTGAAATTAAACCCAGAAGAAAAAATCTGGGAACAACCTATGCACAGGGTGTAACTGCAAAAGATTTTATTTATTTAATAATGCCCGACAGGTTTAGCAATGGTGATGAAAGCAACGACAGGTTTGCAGATATGAATGATCCGCAGGCGGATAGAAACAATCCTTTTCTGCGCCATGGCGGCGATTTAAAAGGCGTAGAAAATCATTTGGATTATTTAAAGGATTTAGGTGTAACAGCATTGTGGCTAACGCCGGTTATTGAAAACGACATGCACCTTACCGATGAAGGTGGCACCAAACGCAGCACTTATCACGGATACGCATTTACCAACCACTACCAGGTAGATAAACGCTTTGGCGGTAACCAGGCTTATAAAAGCATGA
Organism: uncultured Chitinophagaceae bacterium; assembly: GCA_963741535.1. Taxonomy (GTDB): domain Bacteria; phylum Bacteroidota; class Bacteroidia; order Chitinophagales; family Chitinophagaceae; genus Ferruginibacter. The sequence continues at coordinate 348,873 of CAVUIP010000007.1, read as the reverse complement.
TTGATGCAGCTCATAAAAAAGGATTAAAAATTATACAGGATGCTGTGTACAATCATGTGGGCAACGATCATTTTTTTATTAAAGATATGCCCATGAAAGATTGGGTACACCAATGGCCCCAATACACCAACACCACTTATAAAGATCAGCCAATGGTAGACCCTTACGCTTCGGCTATTGATAAAAAAATTGTTACGGATGGATGGTTTACGCCTTTTATGCCCGATTTAAATCAGAGTAATTTATACGTTTCTAATTTTCTAATTCAAAATATTATCTGGAGTGTGGAAGAGTTTGGTATTGATGGCTGGAGAGTGGATACTTATTTTTACAGCGATAAAGATTTTTTAAATAAAGTGAATGATGCGTTGGTAAAAGATTTTCCGGCAATAAGCGTTTTAGGAGAATCTACCGTAAGCAATATTGTTAATGGTGCCTTCTTTACAAAAAGTAAAATTAATTTTCCTTTCAAACACAATGCACCCGGTGCTTTAGATTTTACAGTAAGCAATGCCATGCTGGATGCCTTAAAACAAAATTTTGGCTGGAGCGAAGGTGCAAGTAAATTATATACTGCTCTTGCAACTGATGCAGTGTACGAAAACCCGATGAATAATTGCATATTTTTTGATAACCACGATATGAACCGTTATTTTTCTGAAATAGGAGAGGATATTAATAAATATAAAACCGGTTTAACCTGGCTGCTTACTTTACGTGGCATTCCACAAATGTATTATGGTACAGAAATATTGATGAAGAATTTTAAAGATCCCACCGATGCAGAAGTGCGTAAAGATTTTCCGGGTGGCTGGGCTGCCGATAAAGAAAATAAATTTATTGCCGCCAGCAGAACTAATGCCGAGAATGAAGCATTTGATTTTGTAAAAAAGCTGGCCAACTTTCGTAAAACATCTTCTGCCATTACCACCGGCAAATTAATGCAGTATGTGCCGCAGGATGGTGTGTATGTTTATTTCAGGTACAACACCAAACAAACCATTATGGTAATTGCCAATACTGCAAAAGAAGAAAAGAAAATTTCTTTTGAAAGATTTAGTGAAAGAACAAAAGGTTTTAGCAAATATAAAAATGCGGTTACGCAAACAGAAGGCAGTATAAAAGAAATTACGTTAGGCAGCTATGAAACTGCTGTGCTGGAATTGCTGAAATAAAAAACCCCGGTAATTAAAACCCGGGGCAAATGCAAAACCTATTTGTGCTTGTGTTATTGACTAACAAAGAGTTTTTTAGTATCCATAATTTTTTCTTCAAAAATTATTTGTAAGTTATAATTACCTGCTGCCAGATTTTTATCTTTTATATCAAAATAATAATTTGATGCCTGTGCTGTTGTTATTTGTTTTGAGGTTATTAACTGCCCGTTAGAACTTACTAAATTCAATTTTAATTTCCTGCTGTCGGGGTTGGTAAAAGGGATATTTACATAAAAACCATCTTTAACAGGGTTAGGGAAAATATTAATTTGCCCGCCTTTTATATCAAGCCTTAAAGTTCTGGTATCGCTGTAGCTTATGCGTCCGTTTATATCCACTTGTTTTATCCTGTAATACAAAACCGAAGCACTTAAATTATTTATTCCTGCATCTGTATAATTATAACTTGTGCTGCCGTTAGTAGATTTATTTACAGTAGCAATAGTGGTAAAACTTGTATTGTTGGTGCTGCGTTGTAATTCGTAATGATGGTTTGCATCTTCGTTAGCAACTGCCCAGTTTAATAATCCATCATTGCCTTGTTTAATTACATCAAATGAAAGCCAGTTTACGGGGAGAACAATATTTGCAATTGAAACGAATTGAGTATTATTATACCCGATTGTTTCATCAGGATGCGGAGCTGCTGGCACAACACCTGTACCGTAAAACATCTGAACATAATTGGTAAGATCAATAGAACCACCATCAACTACATTAAAACCATAAGCCGTACCTGGGCCTCCAGCGGCAAGGTGTGCCAATCTAATTTGTGTAGGTGTAATTGTAGAATTGGTAAACTGAATTTCCATTGCATCCTGCTGCACCCCATTATTAATAACTAATACTGGAGATGTTCCCAGATTAGAAACACATCCAAATCTAAATAAGTAAAAATTCGGATCAGAAACAGCATCATTAATTTGTGCCCAGGTAGCGGCAGGAAAAGTTGTGTTAAGACAGGTGGCACAAGTGCTTAGTACCTGAACAGTAGGCATGCTAATAGGCGTACCCGGAGGGCTTTCTTTAGGCACCATAATAACAAAACCCAACTCATTTAATTTATTATTAAAATTAAAATTGGGTTGCAGGGTTATTATAACACTGTTTACAGCGTTACCAGCCCTAACACTTGCCCTCATTCGTTGTGCAGTAATGCCTGAACTTAAAGAAAGGCACAATGCAAGCAGTAATGTAATCCTATGTCTCATAAAGTTGTTTATTAAATGAATTATTTATAGATATAATTTTAGCTTATTAATTAATTTGGTAAAGATTGCTGCCGTATAGTTAACTCACCATTTAATAAAATAAATCCAAGAAGAAATTGTCGGTCACTTTGGTTAAAAGTACCGGGACCATTATTTCCCTGGTATCTTGCAAATCTGTTTAAATTCAAATCTGCCCTGAAATATCCGGTATTAAGAACACCCAACTCATTGTTACCTAAATCGGTTAACAAAGCCTGCCTGTCATTAATGTTAGCAGGGCCGGGGCCGTTATTACCCTGATATCTTACGAATGCATTGCCAGTTACATTCCCTCCCCACAACAAATTAACCCCAGTCAAAATAACAGGATGCGTTGCAGTTGTGTATGCAGCAGCAGTACCAAATAGCTGCGGCTCAGTTGCAGTTCTTACATCAATTACATTTGTTGTAAATGCAGTTGACTTCGTTTCATTTACTGCTTTAGGAAAATTAACCTGATCTGTACTTAATCCAAGATGATTACGATGACGAACTGCAACAATATAATTACCATCCGGTAAATTATTAAATGTTACAGGGCTAACACCATCCACATCAACAATATCGCCATCTCTTTGTATTAAGGCACTTCTTGTTTGTAAAATTACATTACCGGGGGAAGCATTAAGGTTTCGTAACTCTAAATAAACCCAGTCAACAATATTATCTGCTGCTATGGCCTGTGCTGTAACAACAGTGCTGCTGGTAATTGTTTCTACACCGGTATTATTAACATGCGTAAAAGCAGTGTTGTAAGGTGCCACTCTGTATGGATCTGTGCTCGGGAAATTAGCGGTACTTGCAGATGAACCAAAAGGTAAAGTGCGGAGATTATCAAACATTAAACCAGTTGTTGCATCATAAGCTCCCTGTAAAAAAGCCCTAGACCCCAACGTTAAAAATTTATTTATACCAGATAGCGATCCTGCATTTGCAGTAACCGGCGCCGAAACCCTGTTAGTGCCTGCGCTATGTCCCTCACCAACTGAGCTCCAGTCGGTACCATTATTAAAATATCCAACAACATTTGCTTCAGTACCTGTTACATCGGTCGGGTCTATATATTGTCCTTCTAAAGTAATTGTTCCGCCTGTAATACCAGTTCTTGTTATTGGCCATGCTGTGTTAAGATGAGATGCTGTCATTGGCGGTTTAGCAGGGTCGGGTGTACCCAAAACCCTTACACCAAAATTGGCACTTGCAAAACTGCTGCCCGCTGTAGTTAAATAAGCAGGGCGGTAATTGGTGTTTTCGCCTACAGGTAATTCATAAGCAGCAACATCAGCTGTTAATTCTTTTTTAAGTTGGCCTGTTCCATTTGTCCATATAAATTTTGCAGCACTTGCACCGGTAATATTTGCAGTTGGGCTAAGGGTAAGATTTAAATTGCCGGTTTGAAATTTACCGGTAGTAAGAACCATGCTGTTTCCAATACGGGTATTGGTATTTAATAATGTTGCGTTAGCTGCATTATCTAATTCTAAATTAGGAATGGTAAATCCTCCCATATCCACATTTTGTAACGTACTGCCTTTTAAAAGTAACAGGCCGGTTCCCTGTATATCCACATTGCTGGTTACATCACCCTGTACCGTTACCGTGGCACCCGGCTGAATAAAAAAAATAGCATTGTCGATTTTGAGTTGTGCAGTAGCAGTTGCTGCAAGGGAGAAAGAGAGTATTGAAAATAATATTCTTTTCATAAAAAAAATTTCAATTGTTAACAGATCAGCCGGCAGTTTAGTTTACTTAAATTATGCAGGCAAGTTAATAGTAACTTACCCATTGTTTATTAGTGTATTTAGTAAACGGTACTTTCCGCTTAGTAAATGGATGCTTTCGGTTGTAAAAGTAAAACACTGTCAGCAAATTGCATATACCCTAAATAGGGGATATTTTAACCAAAAACATAAAATAGAGGATGTTGGACAGGCTGCATGAAAGTACAAAAAATATTTCATAATAAAATATTCCAGATGAATTGATTCATCCATTTTCTGCCTTCTTCATCATCATCTTCACTAACCCATTCTTTTATTCTTTCTTTAATGGTAGATTTTAGAGTATTGTTGGTATAATATTTTTTTGCTTCAACAGGTTTTATACTTGCAGTATTTACCCCGTTTACTATTACTTTGGTGGCAATGTAAGAAGTGTACATTCTCGGTATTGTCAATCCCAAAATCATACCGGGCAATCCACTTACAGAGCAGGGGCCGCCGGAAATGGTAATTTCATCGGTGTAAAAAGCAAAAATATAAACGCTGTCCATTATTTTACCAACTGCTTTGCGGCAGTTAAAGCCTGCAATTTCCCTGTTTTCATTACTCAGTTTCCATTCAATAGCAGGGATACTGTCTGCCACATTAAATTTAGAGCCTACCACATCTTTTTGCATATTAAATTTATCTGCAGTAAAATCAAAAAACCAAATATTCTCTTCATCGCCACGGCGCATAAATTCGGGTAGCTTTTTTTCGCCCCAGTGGTCAAACTTGTACACACTTTTATTATCGGCAAAAGTGTAGTTGAAATAACCAATTTTAAAATCGGGCATATTTTCTTTAAGCATTTCTTCCCAGCTGTTATTACCCATTGTTTTTTTAATGTTGGTTTTTACTTCGTATTCAATTACAGCTTTATCAATAAATTGCTGGGCATTGGCTTTTATTGCTGTAAAAAGTATTGCGGATAAAAATATAATGCGTTTCATCTTTATTATTTAATTATTAAGATTGATAATTATTTTGTTGCTTTTGCTGCTTTGTTTTTAAAGTTCCAGGTAAAACCAATCATCCAGTACCTTTTAAGCCGGTCATTTCTTTCTTCGGATAATGTGTTGCCATAAAAACTCCTTTCAATCCCTACATTTTGGTTTAAAATATCCCTTACAAGGATATATGCAGTAAACTCATCTTTTTTAAAGGTGCGTTGCATCCTGGCATTCCATATTTGGTTGGTAAGGTTATTTTGAAAGTCAACAGTTTTCTGGCGGCTAAAAAAATTATAATCAGTACTTACCGACCATATCTTTTTATAATACACGGTGCCATCTAACCGAACATTATTGGTGTTGAATTTTTTTATGGTATTGTTTTGAGAAGTGGTATTTCTGTTATGATTAAAATTTTCACTCAAAGAAAAATCATACTTTTTATCTTTTGATTTTGAAAGATAAACAGACAGCCCTGAATTTAAAGTTTGAGAAAAACTTGTTTTACTGTTAATAACATCAGCAAATTTACTGTAGCTGATGTTGGGGTTTAAGCCCACACGTACATCCAGTTTTTTTAACTTTATACCAATGCCACCATAAAAATTAAGCGATATGTTGCCGTTGGTGTTTATTGGTTGGGTGGTGGTTTTGCCACTATCTAAATTAATAGTGCGGTTGTTGGTTATTGAGTTGCTTATGGTTCTTAAGTTAAGCGATTGATAGGACCATATTTCTTTAAGAAAATTATACGTGTTGTGAGAAAGATTAAAGTTGTTGGTAAAAGATGGTTTTAAATCAGGGTTACCAATATACTGGTTAAAATAATCGTTATTGTCACGTAATGGTTGCAGTTGGTTAAGGGTAGGCTGCCTGGTATTGCCAGTGTAATTAAATCTTATGCTGTAGTTGCTTTTATAACTGTAGGTAAAGTTGGCCGATGGAAAAAAGTTGGTGTAATTTCTTATATACTCTTTATTAAAAGTATTATCAGCCAAATCAAAATGTGTTAGGCCAAAACCACTGCCAAAATTAAATTTTATCTTTTTATAACTGTAGCTGATTTTAGCGCCAGGTTTATTAATGGTTATAATCTGTTTAAACTGGTTAGATAAAGAATCAACCGTTAAATCGTATTTACCCGTTACATTTGAGTAGCTGTAGGTAAGCTGATTGTTAGTGCCATTATTATAGGTTATTGAATGAGAAAGTTCTAAAGAATATTTTTTATTAAGCGGCTCGGTGTAAACAAAATTTGCCGAAATGTTTTGAGTGCTTTTATCACTTGCTCTTAGCTGATTAAGGTTTTGTATGTTGGAAGGGGCACCATTAAAATAACTTTGGTTTACTGATTTTAAAAAACTGTTACCATTGGTTTCCAGTAAATTCCAATCAGTATTTAAAGAAAAAGTGCGGCGTGCTTTTTTAAACCTGTGTTTAAATATTACACCACCATACAACGAATGTTTATCAGAGTTAGTTTGTTTTATTGAATTGCTGCTATTTTTTAAAGTGCCGGTTCCACCTGTGGCAGCTGCATTTCGCATTTCATCACTTTCGGTATGATAAAAATTTGCTTTGGCAGTAAATTTAATGGTATTGTTAGAATCTAATTTTATATCATAAGAAGAGCTGGTTTTAAAATTACTTCTGTTAACATTGGTGGCAACTGTTTCGTTTGTATTAAGTGCAGAGTCGCCAACCTGCTGTTGTGTAAAGCCAGTTTTGTTGTTAGTATAAATCTGGCTGTTGTATTTAGGCGATATGTTCAACGTTTGTTTATCATTCCATTTATTACTGTATTGCAGGCCTGCATTTGTATTTTTAATAAAACCATTTTCTGTATCTACATTTGGTTCATCATCGCCGCCGCTGCCGCCACGGTACATAAACATCATGCCGCCATCTTCATCTATACTCATTGTATAATTGTCACTCTCACCGCCAAATTTTTCATTATCCTGCCAGCTAAGCCCATCCTGCCCGGTATTACCATTTAATAAAAACGCAGTTAATTTTCTTTTGCCTTTAAATGAGCTGAATAATAAATTAGTGTTGTGGCGGTTATCAAGTGTATCTAATAAACCACCAGCCGCATCTATCTTTCCAAAGTAGCCATGCTTTTTATCATCTTTTAATTTTAGGTTGATGGTTTTTTTTGTATTGCCATCATCAATACCCGTAAACTCTGCCTGTTCACTTTTTTTATCAAATACCTGTACTTCTTTAACAGCATCGGCACGTAAATTTTTTACGGCCATACCAGGGTCATCACCAAAAAATTCTTCTCCATCTACCAAAACTTTTTCTACTTTTTCCCCCATAGCTTTTATTTCGCCATTTTTATCTACCTGTATGCCGGGTAATTTTTTTAAAAGTTCCTCTACATTGGCATTGGCGCTTACTTTAAAACTATCGGCGGTATAAATAGTAGTATCGCCTTTTATTTTAATAGCGCTGCCACTTTTTACAATTACTTCCTGCATCAGTTTGCTTTTGCTGGTAAGCGATACATTGCCCAGCTTTGTTTCAGCATCTTTCAGTTCTAAATTATCTAAAAGATCTGCATAAAAAGGGTGGGTAGTCATTAAAATATAATTACCTGGTTTTACATCTTTCAATGCAAAATCGCCGTCGTTATTAGACCGGGTAAACTTGTACAATATAGAATCTTTTACAGTTAATAATGCCACCACGGCGTTTTTTACCGGTTTCTTTTCTGTAGTATCTTTTAAATTTCCTGTTACGGTTATGTTTTGGCTAAATGCTGATAGGGAAAGGCAGAGCATGCTAATGAGCATTGCAGAAAGTTTATGCATAATCAGGGGTTTGGTTTTGTTTTTATGGCAGTAACTAAAATCTTAGTTAAAAATATATTTAATAATTATCAAATCCTAAATAACTAATCTTAAATTTACGTTAAAGCAAAAATCGGTTTAATAAAGATTAATAATAAACTCATTTCCATAAATGGCAACTTCACAATCATCAGTGGCAAAAAGTAAAACCAAAAAAAAATTGGGTAAAGCAATTAAATACGAGGAACAATATTTTGTTGACAGTACTAAAGCAGTATGGAATTATTCTTTATTTACCGATGAAGACATTCGCAATTACCAAAACGGAACATTATACAACGCCTACACAAAATTTGGCAGCCACCGCATTAAAGTACTGGATACCGAAGGTTTTTATTTTGCTGTGTGGGCACCTAATGCTACGGCATTAAGTGTGGTGGGAGATTTTAATGCATGGAACCCTGTAGCGCATAATTTATTGGTAAGAGAAGACAGCTCAGGGATATGGGAAGGCTTTATTCCGCATTTACAAAAAGGCGAAGCCTATAAATATCATATAACAGGATACAAAGGTGTGCAAATTGATAAAGGTGACCCTTTTGCTAATTACTGGGAAGTAAGACCTAACACCGCTTCTATTGCATGGCATACCAGTAATAAATGGAAAGATGAGGAGTGGATGGCAAAAAGAAAAAAACATAATTCGCTTAAAGCGCCATGGAGTGTGTATGAAGTAAATCTTGGCAAGCTGGATGCGGCCTGTTAAAAATGATGAGGAAAGTTTAAACAGTTACCAGCAAATTACCGAACGGTTGGTGCCTTATGTAAAAGAAATGGGATTTACACATGTGGAGTTAATGCCGGTGATGGAACATCCGTTCGATGGCAGCTGGGGTTACCAGGGCACTGGCTATTTTGCACCCACATCACGATTTGGTACACCCGAAGATTTTATGGCTATGATTGATGCCTTTCATCAAAATGATATTGGTGTGGTGCTGGATTGGGTGCCTTCGCATTTTCCTTACGATGCACATGGTTTGTTTATGTTTGATGGCACACATACGTATGAGTATGCGGATATGCGTAAGGGTTTTCACCCCGACTGGAACAGCTATATTTTTAATTACAGCAGGGGAGAAGTAAAATCTTTTTTAATAAGCAATGCAAGGTATTGGTTTGATAAATTTCATATTGATGGGATAAGGGTAGATGCAGTAAGTTCAATTCTGCGGTTAGATTATTCTAGAAAAGAAGGCGAGTGGGAAGCCAATATTTAGGCAGCAACGGCAATTTAGAAGCTATCGAATTTGTAAAACATTTAAACGAAACTATTTACCGTGATTTTCCGGATGTGCAAACCATTGCCGAAGAAGCTACCGACTGGCCAAAAATAAGTAAGCCCACCACCGAAGGCGGATTAGGTTTTGGGATGAAATGGATGATGGGATGGATGCATGATACACTGGATTATTTTAAGATGGATCCTTTGTTCCGGGGAGCTAATCAAAATAAATTTAGTTTTAGCATGGCTGTATTTTCCGGACGAAAATTTTATGCTGCCGCTGAGCCACGATGAAGTGGTGCATGGAAAAAGCCCCATGATTTATAAAATGCCGGGAGATGAATGGCAGAAATTTGCAAACCTGCGTTTGTTATACGCTTACATGTTTACGCACCCCGGTGCAAAGCTGTTATTTATGGGTAACGAGTTTGCACAAACTACCGAATGGAATTATAAAAGCGAATTAAGCTGGGAACTGTTGCAGTTTGATTGCCATAAAATGATGAAGGAATGTGTAAAAGATCTTTGCCATTTATATAAAGATGAAAAAGCTTTGCATGAACTGCAATTTGACAGCGAAGGTTTTGAATGGGTTGATTTAGACCACCGGCAAGAATCGGTAATAGTGTATCGCCGCAAAGGCAAAAAGAAAAAAGATGATGTGCTGATAATTTTAAACATGACACCGGTGGTACGCAACAACTGGAAAATTAATGTGTATGGTAAGGCTGAATGGAAAGAAATTTTTAACAGCGACAGTAAAAAGTATTGGGGAACAGGCGATGTGCATAACCCCAATATTGGTTTGCATTTGGTTGATAAAAAGACAGGCCTTTACGAAATAAATGTTCATCTTCCTGCGTTAGCAGCAGTAATACTTAAATAAAGGAACAATTTTTGCACAAACAACACTATGAAAAACTCCCTCACAGCAATTTTAATTTCACTTTCAGCAACGTCGTTTTCGCAAAGCGACAGCTCGGTTTTTTATTTTCAAAAAGGAATGGAAGAAAAAACGGCTAAAAGATATTTAGTAGCATCTAAAAATTTTGATAAAGCCATAAAACTTAACCCGGCAAATACTGCTGCTTATGTTGAAAACGGTTATGTAAACCTGGAGATGCGTAAAAACGATGCCGCCATAGCCAATTTTACAAAAGCAAATGAACTGGAGCCCGCTAATAATGCCGCTATAAATGAGCTGATGAATTTGTATTTTACTTACAGGCAATATGCCAAAGCAGTTTCGTTTGCACAAAAATGTACCAACTGCGCCAACGCCGAAAAAGTTATTGCTATGAGTTATTACCACCAGGAAGATTATGGCAAAGCAGAAAAAGCATTATTGGCTTTAATTGCTAAAAACCCCAATGATGCAGAAGCTCATTATAATTTAGGACGCAGCTATGTGGAAATGGAACAGGAAAAGAAAGGCATGTTGTATTACGAAAAAGCGGTGCAGATTGATACCACCAGAAGTGCCTGGTTGTTTGAGCTTGGATTTATGAACTACAATTCGAATAATTTTAAAAACGCCGTTATTTATTATAATAAAGCTGCTAACAACGGGTTTGCACAAAGCAACGATTTTAACGAAAACCTGGGTTACGCTTACATTTACTCAGGCGAGTTTGAAAAAGGCGAAAAAATATTATTAGATATAATGGCAAAAAAGCCCGGTAACAAAGATATTTTAAGAGATATTACACAGGCTTACTACGATCGTAAACTCTACGATAAATCATTGGAGTTTTGCCAAAAATTATTGGAACTGGATGCCAATGATGCTAAAGCATTATACCAGGCAGGCATGTGTTTTCAAAAGAAGGGGCAAAAAGACAGGGGCCAGGCCATGTGTGATAAAGCTATCCAGATAGATCCTTCCCTTGCTAAAATGAGAAGAAAACAAGAGATGCCCGGGGGGTTGTAAAGACATAATTACAAAAGGGCTTAGTTAAAAGCCCTTTTGTATTTTATATAAGTTCAAAAAATAATCAGGTCTTTTTTATGTAAACCGTTCTAACCACTTTTAACGCATTTACATTCACCACTTCAAAATCGAGCCGTATTACAGTATTTGCAGCCGGTGCAGTAGGTACTGCGTAGTTTATCATTAAAGTATCTACTCCTTTTAATGCAGAAAAAGCCGGAGCATATGGTATGGTGGTTACAGCTGTTTTTGTGCCAGTGCCAATAGTATTATACAATACCGTTTCTTTTACCGGGCTTTGCGAAAAAAAAGTTACCTCTGCCTTAATGGTGGCACCACCTGCATACGAAGTGGCACTTGTTGCCGAAGAAGAAGTGGAGAGAGTACGTGCCGGTGTAATATTAAAATCCTGTATGGTATTGTTTGAAATGGGGGCATATCCAACACCAGTAGGTATGGCACTCTCCTCTATAAAATCTTTACTTTTTTCGCAGCCGTATAGTAACGCTGCTGCAGTTAAAGTAAATACTGTTTTTATTATTGCTTTCATGTTTCAATTATTAATAGTGAATAATTTTATTGATCCCACCAAACTTTATCAGTCATTGGTTTAAATACGGCCTGTGCATTGGGGTTACGTGTAACTTCCTCCAGCGGATACATGACCCTGCGTATTTGCTGCCCGCCCATTTCTGCATTTTGATTTAGCGGCAATGCAATACCCCTGAACAAATTTGTATTGTAATCATAACGCCGCATATCTGTCCATGCCTCGGGGTTTAAAAACAGTATTACCTGTTTCTCTCTCATAATATGCTCCATGGTAAGGTTGGCTGTACCAACATCTACCAGTGGTAATGCACTATATGCTGCAGGTAAACCCATTTTAGAAAGGTTGGCAGCTATTGCAGCTTTATACGCATCGTATGCGGCCTGTACTGTACCCACTGAAGAAGCAGTACCACCGTTTGCTAAAAATCTTGCTTCTGCTTCAATCATTTTTTGCTCTGCATAACTTCCAATAACCAATGGTGATATTTTTTGAGCATAAAAACTGGTGTCTCTTAAATCGCAATTATTGCCACCTGTATTACCAAAGCCATTGTTTAAACCAAGGTATTGTGGGTTGCTGCCGCTTTTTGAAATCAATTTATTTACACGTGGGTCAAACAATCCTGGATAGGTAACACCCGTTAAATTATTTAATAATCGCTGCGATGGTGCAATGGTAAACACAGCACTGCCCGAAATACGGCCAGATACTGCCACATGCCAGGGGTTAGGATTTTTATCACTAAATATCATTTGAAAATCGCTGGCATTAGCGGTAAATCCATTAGCAAGTGCCGTAAGTGCATTACTTGCGGCAGCGGCAACGCCCTTTTTTGTTTGATGCAGGTATAGCCTTGCTTTTAAGAAATGTGCAGCTTCTCTCCATCTTGTCATATTACCTCCATAAAATAAATCATCAATCAACGGTCTTAGGGTTGCAGGATTAGTAAGTGCAATTTCTGCAATGGCTTTGTCAAGCTCTGCAAGCATGTAGGTGTAAATATCCTGCTGCTTATCATACTTAGGTTGCAGCACTTCGGGGGCTTTAAAGGCATCGCTTAAAGGCACATCGCCATAAGTATCTGTAGCCAGCTGCATATTTGTTACAAATAAAATGCGGCCAATGGCGGCATAATGTGGTGCTCCCAAAACTGCTGCTTTTTCAATCAGCAGTTTACTGTTGGTCATACCATTTTGGTACAATCCAAAATAGGCTGATGAAATTCTTACATCACGGTGCTGATCATCATTAATAGGCCCGCTGCTGTACGCTGCCATTTGCTGGGTAAACATACTGGTAATGTATGCTACTGATGTTTGGTTATTGGCTGTTACAAATTGCACTGCAGGCAGCAATGTATTTAATGTTACATCTGCAGGCTGATTGGGATTAATATTTACATTACCACTTTCTACAAATTTTTTACAACCACCAAATAGTAGTACGCTTATTATAAGCGCCGTTATTTTTATTTTATACTGTTTCATATAAGTGGTTTTAAAAGTTAACATTAAGGTTTACAATTACGGAGCTGAAGTTGGGTATATTACTTCCGGTAAAACCATACACATTGTACCCGGCAGAAAAGGCGGTGCTTCCGGGGTCGTAACCGGAGTAAGGTGTCCACAATATAAAGTTGCTGGCAGTAAGCCCAAGCTGCATACCTTTTATAACTTTTGTACGGTCGGTAATTTTCTTAGGCAGGCTGTAACTGATGGTTACGTTTCTTAAACGAAGCCAGCTTGCATCCTGCAGTATTACATCTGTAATATTGTTAAAAAAGTTGGTGTTGCGGTAGTAATTATGATCCAGTATTACGGGTATATCGTTGGGTTTGCCATCGGCAATTTTAATACCATCAAATATAACCTGCTGGTATCTTTGTTCTGTAATTTTTAATACCCCGTTGCGTATGGAGTTACGCATGGTTACATCAAACATATCACCACCTTTTTTATACTCTACTAAAAACGATAATGAAAAATCTTTGTAAGTAAAAGTGTTGTTGATACTGCCCAGCCAGTCTGGCAATGCATTACCGGCTTTTACAAATGTGGGTGTATAGTCAGGAAAACCCGATGCTAAAATTAACAGCTTGCCATTGGCATCTCTTCTGTACGAAGTACCATACAAATCTCCGGCACTGCCACCAACCACCAGTTTGTTTACAATCCTTCCTTCGTCGTAAAAAGCAATTTCGCTTATGCCTTCTTTAATGGCCACTACATCGCTTTTATTTTTAGCCCAGTTAATCATAAAATTCCAGCTAAAGTTTTTTGTTTTAATTGGTGCACCGCTTATCTCAAGCTCCACACCACTGTTTTGTATAGTGCCGGCATTGGTAACAAAACGGCTGTAGCCACTGGTATAAGAGAGTGGTACAGGAATAATCTGGTCTTCGTTTTTACTGGTGTAATAAGAAACATCTATCCCAAATTTATTTTTTAAAAAACGCAGTTCGGCACCCACTTCAAACGAAGTTTGTTTCTCCGGTTTCAGGTTAGGGTCGCCATAAGAAGAGCTGCGTAAAAAACCGGGTATGTTGTTGGCACCGCTTGTAAATGGAAAGCCGGCAACAGACGAAAAATAAGAACCCACACTGTACACAGGCGCATCTTTACCCACACCTGCATAGGATAAACGCAGTTTACCAAAATTTAAAACATCGTTACTTAATTTATGCAGGTCGGTAAAAATATAACTCAAACTTGCAGAGGGATAAAAGAAGGAGTTATTAGCTGTTGGCAAGGTAGAACTCCAGTCGTTTCTTCCCGTTACTTCCAGGTACACCGCATTTTTATATCCAAATTTGGCGCTTCCAAAAATACCACCGTATTTTCTGTTGCTGGTACTCCGGAAGGAGTATAATGTAGTAGTGTTACTTAAATCGAAAAAGCCGGGTAATGCAAAACGTTCGCCCCTTGTATTAACAATATCACTGTGCGTTACTTCAATGTTTGTGCCTGCAAGCAGTGTGTAATCAATATCGCTGTTTATTTTATCCTGCCATGTAAGCAATGCATTACTGGTAATATTTCTAAAAGTTACTCTTTCTTCCACCATGAAACCGCCATTGGCAATGGCCATATCAAAAGTGGTGGGGTCGCCTGCATAACGGGGGCCTGGTACTATACGGGTTCTTTCATCATTATAAAAATCGCCACCAATTTTATAATCAAATTTTAGTTTTGGAATAATAGTGTAATTAAAACCAACATTACCAACTATACGTGCCAGGTTACTTTTCATTTGGCTGAAACGGGCCACATACAAAGGGTTATCAATAATAGTAGGAGAATATACTTTCATACTTCCATCGGGGTAAATATAATCCCTTACATCAAAAGTGGGAGTGTAGTAAGACAGTGCTGTCATTACGCCTTTATCTCCGGCAGATGGTTGTGTATTTTTAGAAGAGGTAAGTGTTGCTGCACTGCTTACCATTAATTTTGGCGATGCCTGATAAGTGCCTGCCAGTTTAAAAGTATAACGGTTAAACTTGGTATAGTCTAAAATACCATCCTGGTTTAAGGCAGAAAAAGAACTGTAGTAAGTTGCTTTATTATTGCCGCCCTGCATGGTTAAAGAATTATTATAACGGTGCCCGGTAGTAAAAGCATTTTTAAAATTATTATTAGCAGGGTCGGTGGCCTGGCGCAATGGGCCAAAGCTTTGAAATTTTAATCCTAATGAACCGTCTGAATTTACGGGTATTCTTCCATTGGCACCTTCCCGGTAAGTAGTTTGTATTTCGGGATATTTTGTAAGATAATCGAAGCTTGCCGAGGTATTGAAACTGATATTCATTTTACCTGCGCTGCCTTTTTTTGTAGTGATGATGAGTACACCATTGGCAGCCTGCAGGCCAT
The DNA here is from genome assembly GCA_963741535.1 of uncultured Chitinophagaceae bacterium. Classification (GTDB taxonomy): domain Bacteria; phylum Bacteroidota; class Bacteroidia; order Chitinophagales; family Chitinophagaceae; genus Ferruginibacter. Next base: position 333,258 of record CAVUIP010000007.1, on the reverse strand, counting down.
ACAAAGCTGTAGCACCTGCGCCTTTTAATACGGAGATAGATTCTATATCATCCGGGTTAATATCAAGCCCACGGTTGGCATAAGCAAATTGATCATTACTGCGTGCCTGCAAACTGTTGCTGCCTGCACTGGGTATTACACTTGCAGGTAATGTGCTGTTGTTTACCGGCAGTCCATCAATAATTATTAATGGCTGGTTATTGGCAGCAGGATTTAGGGATGACATACCTCTTATTAATATATCTGTACCTGCACCTGGTGCACCACCAGAAGGTGTAATGTTTACGTTACTTATTTTACCCTGCAGGGCATTTATAAAATTGTTTTCTTTTCCTTTGTCCAGTTGCGAAGCTGAAAGCTCCTGCACATTATACCCCAGCGATTTTTTCTTTTGCTTTACACCAAAAGCTGTGGTTACAATTACTTCTCTTAAGGAGTTGCCGTCTTTCAGCTGCACATCGTAAACGGCGGCTGCACCAACGCTTACTTCCGCATTGTTGTAGCCAGAAGCAGAAATTACCAGCACAGGGCTGCTGCCATTTACTTTAATAGTAAACTGCCCGGTTTCTGATGCTGTTACATAAATAGTGGTGCCTTTTTGCTGTACGGTGGCAAGTGCTACAGCCTCGTTACGGCTGTTGGTTACCGTGCCGCTTATAAGCCTTGTTTGGCTTATTGCTGCAAGTGGTAACAACAGCAACAGGCCCATAACAAGCCTGCGGATGCTTTGTTTTCTCATAATGTTAATTTTAGTAAGGGTTACATGTATTTATAATCTTATTAAAGTTAATGAAATTATTTTTTACGATACCGTATTGTGCTAAAAAAAATTAATGTCGATTTAGTGTTTTGCCCCTGGCATTTTGGCAAATTCTTTTTCACCAGCTTTTACTGCCACAGGCAATAAATTTTCTCTTGGAGGAATAGGACAGTTGTAACCATCGCTGTACACACAATAAGGATTATAAGCTTTATTAAAATCAATAAGGGCTGTATTATTTTTTATATCAGTAATCAGCAAATCGATATAGCGGCCGCTGCCATAAGTTTCATCGCCGCTGGTTACATCTGCAAAGGGAATAAATAAATAATCTTTTGTAAGGGGCGTTTGCAATTTAGATTGATAAACAGTTAACTGCAGTGCAGTATCATGAATAGTAAATAATAATTTTCCGTAACGGATAAAATCTTTTTGAGGAATTTTTTTACCGGAAGTTTTCATAACAACAACAGCAGTATCAGTTGATATTTCGAAAGTACATTGTACCGCATACATTTTATCAGCATCATAAAAACGAAAAAATTTTCTGTCGGCAGCCTTTACTACTTCGTGTGTGGTTACATAATTTTTTTGAAAAGCTTTTATGGTATCGCTGTAAGTTTTACTTTTTTGTGCAAAAGAAATTTGCAAACAAAAAAGGGCAACAATTAAAAAGATATATTTTTTCATAGCGGATTAAATTTTAGTTCATCATTAACGTATTTACACTTCGTTGTAAAATATTAAAAGCAATTTCTGCCATAAGGTTTTCTTTATCAAGAGTAGGGTTTACCTCAGTAATTTCGAAGCAGCAAATTTTGCGGTGCTGCATAAATTTACTTATTAAATCTTCGGCTTCTCTTTCACGCAGGCCATTGCTAACGGGTGTACCGGTACCACGGCTTATAGAAGAATCTAAACTGTCCACATCAAAACTTACATAAATATCGGTGCAGTCGCTTAAGTAACGGATGGCTTTACGGTAAATAATTTCAACACCATTACGCCTTACTTCACTGGTACTAAAAACTTTAATGCCATGTTTTTCTATTACATGTTTTTCTTCTTTTTCAAAATCTCTTAAGGAAATATAGACTATATCTTCAGGTAAAATCTTAGGGCAAATTTTGCCAATATTTTTTAGCTGGTTCCACAACTTTTCTGTTTTTTCATCAAGATCGTGTACTTTAAAATCTTTATTATCTTCTGCAATACTTGCCGATAATGGCATGCCATGCATATTACCACTTGGTGTGGTGTAAGGTGTATGCAGGTCGGCATGTGCATCAATCCACACCACACCTAATTTACTTTTTGGTTTGGCCATTTTTAATCCGGCAATAGTGCCCGCAGCATTACTGTGGTCGCCGCTTATTACCACCGGAAAAAAATTATTTTTTACTGCATCATTTACTGCCTTACTTATTTTTTCGCAAATACTAACCACGCCATTTATTCTTTTGGCATAAGGCGATTGTATGGGTTCAAAAAGCAGTTGGTTTTCTGCTTCAATTTTCTCCGAAGGAAAGTGAACAAAAAAATTACTCATAAAATCCAGGGCGGCAATTTTTATAGCATCTATACCCAGGCTGGCGCCACGTGTACCTGCACCAATTTCAGAAGGCACTTCAATTAGTTTTATATTTTTCATATAACTAATCAGCTGGCAAGCTGATGTTGTTTAGTGATAGTTAAAGTTACAACTTTACTTTTAAGGGGTTTACCCCGTTAACCGTTCCGGTACAGCCAGTTATTTTAAAACGTACAAACATATCTTCGCTGTACCAGTTTTCTTTTCTTGTTTTTTGTATTACTTCCTGGTGGTCTTTCATTTGGTAAGCAAAATTTTTCATGGCTTGTTTGTTTTGCCAAATGCTGAAGGTGGCCTGCTTTATCCATGGTATTTCGCCAATGCCATAAGAGTTAATAAATCCTTCGGAACCTGCCATTTTTGATGCTACACCATCTACATTTTTCCAAAACTGTTTTAGTTTTGATAAACGTATTGTTGCCCTGGTTAATACTGCAATTTGTCCTTCGTAATCAGATTTAGTGGGCAGTTCGCCAAAAACTTTTTTTCTATCCCACAAACCATGTCCTTCAATTGGTTCCAGTAAATAGGTTACCGTTTCGCAATTAAAAAGATCAATCCAGTTTCTTATAAAATTGCCATATAATTTTTGCAGTAAAAGTTTTTCGGCAAAATGTTTTAGCTGCACTTCTTTAAATTGTAAATTAGATACACTTAAAATTGCCCATTGCTGCAGGTCGGGGGTTTTATCAAAAGTGCCATTTTTGCCACTGCCCATCAATTTCCAAAAGCCGCATCTTTTATTAAACCAAAGCGGAATTCTGAATAAAGCCATTGCTAAAAAGGCAAAAGGAATAAAGCGTTTTCGGTAACGAATAATGGTAAGTGTAGCAGTCATATAAAAATTAGAAACGCAATATAGCGCAAAGTTTATCGTTAATAAAACAGATCAACACAGTTTTTACCATAACCTTAGTTTGTTTGTGCTTTTAGTTAAGAAACAGCCCGCCGATTTTTTCGGGGGGCTTTTTATTTAAGGCTAAAAAAAGCCGTTGAAAGTTCAACGGCCATTCTCAATAAAATATTAATGGTTTTAAAACTGCTCCAGCTTACTGAAAAAGAAATCACCTTCAATCGCTGCATTTTCATCACTGTCGCTGCCATGTACTGCGTTTTCGCCAACTAGATGCAGCATATAATTTACGGATGGTGCCCTCTTCTGCATTGGCAGGGTTAGTAGCACCAATTAATTTTCTAAAATCTTCTACGGCATTTTCTTTTTCAAGAATAGCTGCGGTAATTGGGCCACGGCTCATAAACTCCACCAGTTCGCCATAAAAAGGCCTTTCGGCATGTACTGCATAAAATTCGCCTGCTTTTTCTATGCTAAGCTGTGTCATTTTCATAGCCACTATTCTAAAACCTGCTGCATTTATCATTTGTAAAATAGCACCGGTGTTTCCTTTAACTGTAGCGTCGGGCTTAATCATTGTAAATGTTCTGTTACTCATTGGTTCGTTTTTTTAGGCCGCAAAGATAGGAAGGGATTGGAGATTTTAGATTTTAGATTGCAGATTTATGTGAAAGTTTGTATAACGATTAGACCATTACAAAGCTGAAAAAATCTAAAATCTAAAATCGGCAATCTAAAATCGGCTGTTTTCCCCTACTTTTGCGCCTCATTTATGAAGCCAATTCAAGATATCTTTCCTTTACTGAGCCAGCCTAAAAAAGTGGTAATTACTACCCACCAAAAACCCGATGCAGATGCTATGGGTTCTTCTTTGGCATTATATCATTTTTTAAAAGGATTTGGCCACAGTGTAACAGTGGTATCGCCTACCAATTGGGCTACATTTTTAAACTGGATGCCGGGTTGTAAAACGGTGCTGGATTTTGAATCTCCCAACGAAAAATCGAATATTGCCATTGCAGAAGCCGACTGGATTTTTTGCCTTGATTTTAATACACTAAGCCGTACTAAAAGAATGGAAGAAAAATTGATGGCAGCAAAGGCAGAAAAGATTTTAATAGACCACCACCGGGAACCGCAAACCGAAGTGTTTGCTTACGGGATAAGTGATACCGGCAAAAGTTCTACCGCCGAAATGATTTATGATTTTATTGTGGATTCTGGAAATGAAGATAAGATTACACCGGAAATTGCTGAATGTGTTTACGCAGGTGTAATGACGGATACCGGTTCATTCCGTTTTCCATCCACCACAGCAAGTGTACACAAAATGGTGGCAAAACTTAAAGACAGGGGATTAGAGCACAGCCATGTGCATGAAGAATTATTTGATAATTTTTTGGAGAACCGTTTTAGATTTATAGGAAATGTTTTGCTTAACCGCATGGAAATATTTTATGAATATAATGCTGCACTAATTGCAATACCGCAAACCGATTTGGTTAAGTACGATATGAGGACCGGTGATACAGAAGGCATTGTAAATTATCCGCTAAGCATAAAAGGGATAAAGCTGGCAGCAGTAATTATAGACAGGGGAGAAGAGCGCAAAAGTTCTTTTAGAAGCAAAGGCGGTTTTGATGTAAATACATTTGCAAGAAAAAATTTTAATGGCGGTGGCCATTTTAATGCCGCCGGAGGTTTTAATAAAGAACCATTGGAAGAAGTGGTAGAAAAATTTAAACAGGCCATGCAGGAAAATGTGGCCCAATTAAGCAGTTATCAATTTTAAAAACATATAAAAGTAAACAATGAAACAAATTTTTAATGCAGCGGTTATTTGCTTAGTAGCATTATCGGCCTGCACTACGCCGTTTAAAAAAGCTAAAGATGGCTCTCAGTATAAAATAATCAGCAATAAAAAAGGCCCTAAAGTGCTAAAAGGAAATTTTATTGAAATGAATTCTTTTGCTAAGTATAAGGACAGTGTTTTATCCAACTCAGTAGAAGATGGAATGCCGCAATATGCGATGTATGATACTACTAATTTTCCTGAGCCGTTTAAAGAAATATTCCAAAATATTCATGTAGGCGATAGTATTACTATTAAAATTTCTACCGACAGTATAATTGCAAAATCACAGGGCCAGGCACCTCCGTTTATGAAAAAAGGCCAGTTTATCATACAGTCTTTTACAATTTTAAACAGTTATACCACAAAAGAACAGGCAGACAGTTCTCAAAAAATATTTATGACTGGTGCACAAAAAAGAGATTCTATTGCTGCCATATCACAATTAGCAAAAGACAGTAAAACGATTGAAGAATTTTTGGCAAAAGATAAAATAACATTTGTAAAAGCGGAGAAAGGTACGTATGTGCAAATTTTAGAACCAGGTACAGGTACATTAACAGACAGCAGCATATTGCTGGTTAACTACACCGGTAAATCAATGGCAGGAGTAGCTTTTGATTCTAATACAGATTCATCTTTTCAGCATGTAGAGCCTTATCCTATTGATATGAGAAACCCTGAGGTAATAACGGGTTGGGTTGATGGTTTAAAATTGTTGAAAAAAGGTGGTAAAGCAAAGTTTTATGTTCCTTCAAGCTTAGGTTATCGCAAAACAGGTAATGGCGATAAAATAAAGCCCAATGAAAACCTGGTTTTTGATATTGCAGTGGTGGACATAATTACCCCAACACAATATGCAGTAATTTTAAAAAAGAAACAGGAAGCACAAATGGCGCAACAAAGAATGATGCAGCAGATGCAACAACAGATGCAGCAGCAACAACAGCAACAGCCTCAACAACAGCAGCCACAAACTGGTAATAAATAAAGTAAACTAATTATAATAAAAAGCACCCTGCAAAATCAGGGTGCTTTTTTGTATGCAGTAAATAATTGTATTGCCTCTTCAGCTTCTTTTACATCATGCACTCTTAATATAAATGCGCCATTCATTAAAGCAACAGTATTTAAAACCGTTGTACCATTTAATGCATTTTCGGCAGTGGTGCCTAAAGTTTTATAAATACTGCTTTTTCTGCTAAGGCCTGCCAGTATTGGTTTATCCAGCATTTGTAAAACTTCTAATTTTTTTAATAAAGAAAAATTGTGTTCAATAGTTTTACCAAAACCAAAACCGGGGTCAATAATAATATCAATAATGCCTGCATTGCTGCATTGTTCAATTTTTGCAATAAAAAAATCTAATACTTCTTTCGCCACATCAACATACTGCGGATTTTTATGCATGCTTGCAGGTGTGCCCTGCATGTGCATACACACATAAGGTAATTTTAGTTGGGCAACTGTTGCAATCATTTGTTCATCCATATTACCTGCGCTGATATCGTTTACAATTGAAGCGCCTGCATCTACTGCAGCTGCGGCAACTTTGCTGCTGTAAGTATCAATTGAAATAATAGTTTCTGGAAAATTTTTATGAATGGCTTTTATAACCGGTAATACTCTTTGCAATTCTTCATCTGCAGTAATGCGGTTGCTGCCAGGCCGGGTGCTTTGGCCGCCAACGTCTAAAATGGTGGCGCCATCAGCAATCATTTTTTTTGCTAAAGCCAGTATATCCTCATCAATATTGCCTTTATAAAAAGAATCCGGCGTGGCATTAATGATGCCCATAATTATGGGGGTTTCAAACGCTAATAATTTACCCTTGCAGTTTAATGTAAACATTGGTGTAATTCAATTATTTTTGGGCTAAGATACAATTACAACAGACAATTGGCAATGTATAAATATCGAATGTAAAATACAAGTGCCGGTAAATGACTAATGAATTAATGACAAATGACATTTCATCAATGACAACCAACCAACAATACGACACCGCAGTACAAACCTCTAAAGAAATTTTTTTAAGTAAGACAAAAGATTATGGAACTTCCTGGCGGGTGTACCGCATCATTTCTGTTGCCGATCAAATTTATATTAAAGCAAAACGCATACGCACCATACAGGAAAAAGGCGAACAAAAAATTGGCGACGACATTATCAGCGAATTTAAGGGCATTTTAAATTACGGCATTATTGGTTTAATACAATTAGATATTAAAGATGATGAACTGGAAGAATTACCTGTAGACACAGTGGAGTATTTATACAACGAAAAAATTGCTATTGCAAAAAAATTAATGCTGGATAAAAACCACGATTACGGCGAAGCATGGCGGGAGATGAGCCAGGAAAGTTTTGTAGATTTAATACTTGCAAAAATTTTACGAATCAAACAAATTATTGCCAACAAAGGCCAAACCATCGTCAGCGAAGGTATTGATGCTAACTTTTATGATATTATTAATTATGCAGTGTTTGGGTTGATTTTGATAGAAGAGGAAGTGCATAGTGCATAGTTTTTTTGATCGCTGATGTATTGATGTTCGATCTCTGATGTATGATGTATGATGTTTGATTTCTGATGTATGAAGCTTGAAGTGTATTTTTTTGAAGTAACAGATTTAAAAGTGCAACAAGTTTATTAAAGTGTATTGAATTTAAGAATAGAGAACCAATGTTGAAACCACAGAAGTACAAAAGTTGAACATAGCTACTTGGTTCCGATTTTATCGGGAGGCTGTATTCTTTCCTGCCTTGACTTTTTTGTTACTTTTTGCGTCAGGGCAAAAAGTAAAGAAGAAATGAATTTAATAATCTTACAACAAACAAAAGCTTCTAAGAATTTATGAAACTATTTGTAACCATATCAAGAATTATAGTAGGCGCACTCTTCATTTTTTCCGGCCTGGTAAAAGCCATCGACCCATTAGGCCTTGCCTACAAAATGCAGGAGTTTTTTGAAGTATGGGCAGCCGAAGGTTACTTTAAAAATTTAATGCACTGGCTCAACAATTATGCAACAGGCTTTTCTATTTTTATGATTACTTTAGAAGTAGTGTTAGGCGTTGCCCTTTTAATAGGCTGGCAAAAAAAACTTACTGCCTGGTTATTATTTTTACTCACTTTGTTTTTTACTTTCTTAACCGCCTTTGTTTTATTCAGCGGCAAAATAAGGGCCTGCGGTTGCTTTGGCGATTGTATTCCGCTAACACCCATACAAACATTTACAAAAGATATAATTCTCACAGTTCTTATCATTGCCATTCTTATCGGGCAAAAATATATTCAGCCTTTATTTAAAAAAATGATTGGCGGAGTAATTATTTTAATTGCATTAATAGCAGTTTTGTCATTACAATTTTATGTGCTCAACCATTTACCTATTAAAGATTGCCTGCCGTATAAAATTGGCAACAATATTTTAGAACTCCGCAAAACACCGGCCGATGCTACTTACGACAAATTCTTTTACTCTTATTTTTATAAAAAAGGCCTCGAAGAAAAAGAATTTGGTATGGACAAGCTGCCCGACAGCACCTGGACATTTGTAAAACAAGCCAACAAAAAATTATTGGAAAAAGGAAATGGAAAAGTAGCGCTGATAAATGATTTTTCTTTTACTACCGAAACCGGAACAGATACCACAGAAGCTATTTTAAACCAACCCGGAGAATATTATTTATTATTTGCCAAAGACTTTAACACAACTAAGGATAAATGGTATGCTGATTTTAAAACTTTTTATGCTAATAAAATACCAGCAGTATATCTTATTACTTCAGATGTAAAAACGGCGCATGAAATTTTTGACATCTCCGGTGATTTTAAGCTGCACATTTTTTCTTGCGATGCTACTGCCATTAAAACAGCCGCAAGAGTAAACCCAACATTATTTTTAATGAAAGGCCCGGTAATACAAAATAAGTGGAGCTTTATGGATGCAAAAAATTTGGTAAGAAATATAAATAACCCAAACATAAAATCTTTATAACCTAAAATAAAAATACTTGCAGCAAAACAAATACTGCTCTGAATTAAACAAGTTGAACATTGATTATTGAAAATTGAATATTGATCATTTCTTAAAACAACTTTAAAAAGATTACGAAAAACAAACACCACTTCAAATTAAACAAGTTGAACATTGATTATTGAAAATTGAATATTGAGCATTTCTTAAAACAACTTTAAGTACCTAACAAGTACTAAACGCCACATCAAATTTAAAATGTTGAACACCTAACTAATGTCTTTCATTCTAAAAAAAATATTCTATTCATTACTCGTCCTCCTCGGCGTAACCGTTTTGGTATTCGTTATGTTCCAGGGTTTTGGCGACCCTGCAAGAATGATAGTTGGCCAAACCGGCGATAAAAAAACGATGGACAATATCCGTAAAGATTTATATCTCGATCAACCGAAATGGAAACAATTAATTTTATACCTCAACGATGTTTCTCCATTAAGTATTCATACCCAGGCCGACATTGAAAAAAAAGAACTGAAAGGTTTTTTTATTGGCGGCGAAACTAAAATGGGTTTAAAAACACCTTACCTGCGCCGCAGTTATCAAACTAAAAAAGCAGTGGGGCAATTGCTGATGGAAGCATTGCCCGGCACATTATTATTAGCCTTTTCCGCAATGTTGTTCGCTACCATCATTGGCATCTTACTGGGAGTGTTAGCCGCAGTAAAACGTGGCACCTGGTTAGACAGCAGCGCTGTGTTCGCCAGTATTGCCGGCATATCGGCACCCTCATTTTTTATGGCCATCATCATTGCGTATTTTTTTGGTGTGGTGCTGCATCCGTTTACCGGGCTAAACCTAACCGGTAGTTGGTTCAATATTGACGAAGTAACCGGCGAAAAATATCTTACACTAAAAAATTTAATACTCCCTGCATTTACATTAGGCATTAGGCCGCTGGCCATCATCACCCAGCTCACCCGTAGCGCCATGCTGGATGTGCTGGGGCAGGATTATATACGCACTGCTTATGCCAAAGGCCTGCCTAAACGTACAGTTATTTTCCGGCATGCTTTACACAATGCCCTTAACCCCGTTATTACCGCCATTACCGGCTGGTTTGCCGAACTGTTAGCAGGTGCTTTTTTTGTAGAATATATTTTTGGCTGGAAAGGCATTGGCAAAATAACTGTTGATGCACTGGAAAAATTAGATTACCCTGTTGTAATGGGTTCCGTATTATTAAGCGCCTGCATTTTTATTTTCATCAATATCTTAGCCGATGTATTGTATGGCGTGGTGGACCCGAGGGTGAAGATGGGGTAGTGGAGGGATTTGTAATTGGGTTTTAGGTTTGTAGGGAATGATTTTTTTGATACCAGCTTTGGTATTTCTCTTTGGCTTCATTGGCACAGTTTACACTGAGGAACGAAGTGCACTCTTGTACTACATATCTCTATTGAACTTTTATTGTAGCGTAAATGAAAGCGAACAGTTTGTGAAGACACAAACCGGGGCGAAGAGGTTGGTTGTATTATAAAAATGCAATAAAAACAAAACTTACAAAAAACTATCTGTATCACGATAAGCCTTAATTAAGGCCAGCTCGCCTTCTTTACCCGGCAATGCATTACCATGTTCCATTCCCAGTACACCTTTAAACCCCTTATTATAAATATGTTTAAAAATATTTTTATAATTCATTTCGCCGGTACCCGGTTCATTACGGCCTGGGTTATCACCAATTTGAAAGTAAGGGGTCTCCTCCCATACCTTGTCAATATTTTTTATAATGTCGCCTTCATTGCGCTGCATGTGGTACATATCAAACAAAAATTTACAGGCTGTGCTGCCCACCGCTTTACAAATCATAAAAGCTTGATCGGTGTGGCGAAGAAATAAATCCGGGTTATCACTCAGAGATTCCAGCACCATTACCAAACCCTGTGGAGCCAATATATCCGATGCTTTTTTTAAAGCAGTTATTACATTGGCCGTTTGAAATTCATGCGACAAACTTCTTTCATAATTACCAGGCACAACGGTCATCCATTTGGCATTGCACCTTTTAGCCACTTCCACGGCTTCTTTGCAATCTTTTATCATTAAATCTGTCCACTCTTGTCTGCCGGTGGTTAACGATGTTTTCCAATGCCAGTTTTGTGAGGTAATTACAAATACCCCCATCGTCATACCCAGTTTTGCCAATGTATCACCAATCTTTTTTTGTTGTTCCACCGGCCTTGCCATCATGCCGTTATCTTCAATACTTCTAAAACCCAGACTGTAAGCAAATTTTATTTGCTCAATAAAATCGGCGCCAGCATGGTTTTTAAACATGCCGTCGTGTATCCCGTAGTTTAAATTAAACGGTTTTGTATCCTCTGTTAAAGTTTCTTTTTTATTATTGCCAGATACAGTAGCCGCTGCAAGCAAGGCACCACTAGCTAAAAAACTTTGCTGCATAAATTTTCTTCTTTCCATGGTATTTATTGTTTACATAAATTTACCAAAATTAAAGTTCAAAAAATAAAATATTGTTTAACCGTATATTTTTTTCTGTATTTATTTTATTTGCAGCTTTGCAGAGCAGGGCGCAATTACAACGGTTTAGTTTTTCGCAACCCAAAATGGGGTCGTTATTTACTATTACTTTTTATGATGATGATGCGGCAAAAGCTGCAGTAACAGCACAGCAATGTTTTGCATTGGTGGATAAATACGTTTTAGTGTACAGCGATTATACAGACAGCAACGAGTTGAATTTATTATGTGCAAAATCGGGTACTGGTATTGCAGTTCCTGTTTCTCCCGCATTAATGGATATTATGCAGCAATCTAAAACGGCTTTTAAAAAAAGTGGCGGCAATTTTGATATTACCCTTGGCCCGCTAACCCGTCTTTGGCGAAAAGCAAGAAAGGAAAAAATTTTTCCTGGTAACAAAATGGTAAAAGAAAAATTATCATTAACCGGGTTTAATAAAATAATAATAGACAGTTTACATCAAACTATTACTTTAACTCAAAAAGGGATGTTGCTTGATTTGGGTGGCATTGCACAGGGATATATTGCACAAAAAGTAATTGATTATTTAAAACAAAATAACATTACCAATGCGCTGGTAAATGTAAGCGGCGATATTGCAGCCATTGGTGCGCCACCCAATACAAAAGGCTGGACAGTTGGCATTAATGTACCGCAAAACAATAAAGAATTATTAAACCAGAAATTATTAATAACCAATAAAGCAGTAACAACATCCGGCGATGTGTATCAATATATGGAGCATAAAGGAAAAAGATATTCTCATATTATTGATACTAAAACCGGTTACGGTATTACATTACGCCGCAATGTAACCGTAATTGCCAATGATGCCACCACGGCAGACTGGCTTACAAAGGCCTGCAGCCTGTTGCCACTTTACAAGGCAAAAAAACTGGCAAAACAATTACATGCCGAATTTTTAATTGCAGAAATAAAAAAAGACAGATTGGTTTTTTATGCTACAAAAGGTTTTGAAGCATACTGGAAAAAATAATAACTGAGTAATTGTATAAAAATGTTACTTAAATTCAGTGTATTTATTTTTGCTGCCGCGAAATACTTTAAGTTTAACAAATAAAAAATAATAGTGGCTAAATAAATATGATGTGGTTTTACTTTTAAACTGCGTGTAACAAATAAAAGCATGGCTAAAAAAATAATAGCAACTGCGGTTGGCATTTTTTGTTTTCTATTCTTAGCAGCACAAAAAGACAGCGGCACTTTTAAAGTGTATGAACAGGCTTTACCCAACTCGGCAATGCAATTTAAAATGGTGCCCATATCGGGCGGTAGCTTTTTAATGGGCAGCCCTGCAAAAGAAAAAAAGAAAGACACCGATGAAACTCCGCAACGCAAAATTATCATTTCGCCTTTTTGGATGGCGGCATATGAAGTAAGCCGTGATGCTTTTGATATTTTTTATAAAGATGAAACCATTGCCCAAAACTCTGATTTAGATGCCATAACCCGGCCAAGCTCACAGTATATAGATTTTAGTTTGGGTATGGGTAAAGAGGGCGGCTACCCTGTAAACAGCTTATCGCAATATGCTGCATTAATGTATTGCAGGTGGTTGTATGATAAAACGGGTATTTTTTACCGGTTGCCTACTGAAGCAGAATGGGAGTATGCCTGCCGTGCAGGTTCAACCACAACCTATTATTTTGGCAACGACACGGCACAGCTTGTTAAGTATGCATGGTATAAAAAAAACAGCAACAATAAATTTAAAAAAGCAGGTTTAAAATTACCCAATGCCTGGGGCTTGTACGATATGCTGGGTAATGTAAGCGAATGGACGCTTGATCACTATGAAGAAAAAGCATTGGAAAAACTGCCAGATACCTGCAGGGATCCTTTTACAACACCTAACACAGCCAGATATCCTAAAACATTACGTGGCGGAAGTTTTGCTGATTATGGGGTGCAATTGCGTAGTGCCAACCGCATTAAATCAGAAGCCGTATGGAACCGCCGAGATCCGCAAATACCAAAAAGTAAATGGTGGCTTACCGAGGGGAGCTTTATCGGCTTTCGTATTATGCGCCCATTGCAACAGCCTTCTGCAGCAGCTATAGAAGAGTTTTTTAAAAAATACCTGGGTAAATAGAAATTTTGAATTGTTTGTAAATGGCCATAAATAAATAGCAGGAGTTATAAAATATTTTAAATAATTTTATGACAGGCTATTCAATAATATCACTTCTTAAATTATTTATTATGCATAACGATTTTTCTAAAACAAACAGCCGCAGGGAATTTGTAAAACAAACCAGCCTGCTGGCGGGCGGGTTAATAGCTGCACCGCTTTTATCGCAGGCCAATTATTTTTCTGGTGCCGATGATACCATAAAAGTAGTTTTAATTGGTTGTGGTGGCCGCGGTACCGGCGCAGTTGCACAGGCATTACTTAGTAAACAGAATGTGAAATTGGTTGCTATGGCCGATGCCTTTAAAGATAATATTGACAAATGCTACACATCATTAACTGCAGACAATATTGAAGACTGGTCGGGTGTAAAAGGAAATTTGAAAAGTAAAATTGAAGTGCCCGAAGAAAGAAAATTTACTGGTTTTGATGCCTACTTAAAAGCAATTCCGCTGGCAGATGTAGTGATACTTACTACGCCTCCCGGTTTTAGACCCATCCATTTTGAAGAAGCCATTAAACAGGGTAAACATGTGTTTATGGAAAAGCCGCTGGCCACGGACCCTGCTGGTATACAAAAAGTACTGGCAACGGCAGCCATTGCCAAACAAAAAAAATTAAATGTGGTGGTTGGTTTACAAAGGCATTATCAAAACTCTTACCGGGAATTATTTAAACGCAAAAATTTAATTGGAGATATTACCAGCGCACAGGCCTGGTGGAACAATGATGGTGTATGGGTACGGGAACGTAAACCAGCGCAAACCGAAATGGAATATCAAATGCGTAACTGGTATTATTTTAACTGGCTTTGCGGAGACCATATAACCGAACAGCATATTCATAATATAGATGTGGTAAACTGGTTTAAGGGAGCTTACCCGGTAAAAGCACAGGGTATGGGTGGACGTGAAGTGCGTAAAGGAAAAGAGCATGGTGAAATATTCGATCATCATTATGTGGAGTTTCATTATGCAGATGGCAGCATTTTAAACAGCCAGTGCCGCCATATACCGGGCACTATGAGCCGTGTGGATGAGTTACTAATTGGGACTAAAGGAAAAATACAATGCGGCGATGCAAACATCGTTGATACCAAAGGAAAAATTTTGTATCAATATGATATGAAATTAGAAAATAATCCTTATCAAACCGAGCATGATGAATTGTTTGCGGCCATAGCCAAAGGCCAGTACAAATTTGCCGATACAGAAAATGGCGCCAAAAGTACCATGACATCTATACTGGGCCGGCTTGCCACCTATAGCGGACAAATGGTTGAGTGGGATAAAGCTATTAACAGTGGGTTAAACCTGCAGCCTAAAATTTACGATTTTAATGCGCCACCACCAGTGGCTCCCGGCGCAGATGGTTATTATGCTATTGCAAAACCTGGTGTAACAAAATATGCATAATATTATTGTTCAATAATTTTATAAAAAAACATCATGCAAAAAAGAAGAGGTTTTATAAAAAAATCAGGTGCGGTAGCTTTGGGCAGTTTGTTTTTTTTCTAACCAATCGCTGGCAGCATTATTAAATGATAACGCTAAAAAGAAAAAAACCGGGTTGCAATTATTTACCTTTTCGTCCACTGCCCCCCACTGACGCAGATATGCCGGGCAGCAAATGTGCGTTAGCGTATCTGTGACAATTATGTTGCTCCAAAAAAGCGCCATAAGCCAATGCGGTCAATTTTTTTCACTATTTTTAAAGAGGTTAACCTGTATTAGTAATTCTATGTCCTCTTGTATTTTTACATATTCAAAAAAATATTCGGTATGAAATATTTTGCACTGCTAATAGTACACATGCTTTTTTTATCAGGCATAAATATTTTTGCACAACAAAAAAACATAATTGAAAAAATTAATACTAAAACATTTGACCCAGCTTTGCTCATGTGGTATGACATGCCTGCAAAAAAATGGGATGAAGCCTTGCCGGTTGGCAACGGCCGCCTGGGCGCCATGGTATTTGGAAAGAACGGCGAAGAACGGATTCAGTTAAATGAAGAAACCTATTGGTCTGGCGGGCCTTATTCAACCGTAGTAAAAGGAGGGGCTAAGGTTTTACCGGAAATACAAAAAAAAGTTTTTGAAGAAAAATATTTAGCCGCTCATAATTTATTTGGCCGCAATTTGATGGGCTACCCGGTAGAGCAAATGAAATACCAATGCCTGGCAAACCTCCATTTATTTTTTAAAAACCAGGACAGTGTTACTGATTATAAAAGATGGCTTGATATGGAAACAGGAATTTCCGGTGTTTCATATACTGCTGATGGAATTTCTTATAAAAGGGAAGTATTGGCATCTGCACCCGATCAGGTTATTGTTGTTCGCATTACGGCTAATAAACCAGGCAGCATTTCTTTTACTGCAAATCTACGAGGAGAAAGAAATCAGGTACATTCTAATTATGCAACCGATTATTTTAAAATGGATCCTTATGGTAATGATGGATTAATACTTACCGGTAAATCGGCCGACTATATGGGTGTAGAAGGAAAGATGAGATATGAAGCAAGAATAAAAGCCATACCCGAAGGTGGTACTATGAAGACGGATGATGTGAATCTCATTATAGAAAATGCAAATTCTGTAACCCTCTATTTTGCAGCAGCCACCAATTTTGTGAATTACAAAGATGTAAGTGCAGATCAACACCAACGGGTAGATGATTATTTTAAAGGCATTGAAAATAAAAGTTATCATACAATTCATGCAGCAGCTCTTGCAGATCATCAAAATTATTTCGATAGGGTGTCGCTGCAATTGCCCAATACAAAAAATTCTTTTTTACCAACTACAGAACGGGTCCAAAAAATTCAATCAGCGCCTGACCCTTCAATGGCTGCACTAAGTTATCAATTTGGCAGGTACCTTATGATCGCTTCATCAAGGCCGGGTACACAGCCCGCCAACCTGCAGGGCATCTGGAACGACAATATGAATCCCTCATGGGATTCAAAATATACCACCAACATCAATACACAAATGAATTACTGGCCGGTAGAAAGCGGCAACCTTAGTGAATGTGCCCAACCGTTAGTGCAATTGATAAAAGAAATTACCGACCAGGGCGCACAAGTGGCCCGTGAACATTATGGTGCAAAAGGATGGGTGCTGCATCAAAACACCGACATATGGAGGGTGGCTGCGCCGATGGACGGCCCCACCTGGGGAACATTTACCGTAGGCGGCGCCTGGCTATGCACACATATTTGGGAGCATTATCAATACACGATGGATAAAGATTTTTTAAAAGAAACTTATCCATTGATAGAAGGATCGGTGCAATTCTTTATGGATTTTTTAGTGCCGCATCCCAATGGAAAATGGCTGGTGACCAATCCTTCCACATCTCCCGAAAATTTTCCGGATGGTGGTGGTAACAAACCCTATTTTGATGAAGTAACCGCAGGTTTCCGTGAAGGCACAACAATTTGTGCAGGCTCATCGATCGATATGCAAATTTTGTACGACATGTTTGGCTATTATATTGAAGCTGCAAAAATATTAGGGAAAGATGATGCTTTTGTTCAAAGTGTAAAAGCAGCCAGAGAAAAATTAGTGCCGCCGCAAATCGGCAAGGATGGTTCTTTACAGGAATGGGCCGATGACTGGAAATCGCTGGAAAAAAATCACCGCCACTTTTCACACATGTATGGCCTGTACCCTGGTAAAGTATTGTACGAAAAAAGAACACCGGCGCTGATTGAAGCCTATAAAAAAGTGTTGGAAGAAAGAGGCGATGCATCAACAGGTTTTTCCCGGGCATGGAAGATGGCTTTATGGGCAAGGTTGGGTGATGGCAACCGCTCCAATAAAATTTACAAGGGTTATTTAAAAGAGCAATGCTGCACATCCTTATTTGCTTTGTGTGGAAGGTCATTACAGGTTGATGGCAGTTTTGGCGTTACTGCTGCAGTTACAGAAATGTTGATGCAATCGCACGATGGATTTATAAAATTATTACCTGCATTGCCAGATGAATGGAGTGATGGTGAATTTAAAGGATTGGTTGCAAGAGGTGGTTTTGAACTGGATTTTGTATGGAAAAATAAAATGATAACACAACTTAAAATATTATCAAAGGCGGGGGAAGTTTGCAGGATTGAATGGAAGCCGGGCATGAAGATCAGCAATAATGGTAAAAAAATAAGTTTTAAAAAACTGCCCGATGGCAATGTTGAATTTAAAACAGCGAAAGGTGCTGTTTATTTGTGGTTGAATAACTGGGTGGATTTCTAATTGTCGTTATATTAATAGGCAATAGTTACAAAATTTAACGCAGAGAAAATGAGATAAGGAGCTATCGCAGAGTGAATCCTGAGCAAAGTCGAAGGGCTCAGCGTAAACTCTGCTTCTCCTTTTCTCTGCGATGCTTAAAAATTAACTACATTTTGAAATGCGCCTGAATAACTTTATTTAATATTTTATAAAATCTACAATATGAATCGCAAATTCTCATTCGGGTTGGTTTTTATCATCGCTGTATTTTGTTTTAATAACAGCTTTGCTCAAACAAAAAAATTAACCCTCGAAGATATTTATACCAACGGTGTTTACCGAGCAAAAGGAATTGGCCAGGTAAGGTGGATGAAAGACAACAAAGGCTACTTTACGCTTGAGAATAATGCAGATGCAAAAGGAAATGACATTGTTGCGTATGATGCAGAAAGCGGAGTAAGAAAAGTTTTGGTAAATGCCAAACAACTGATACCATCAGGGGTAAACAAACCTTTATCCATTGATAATTATATTTGGAGTAATGATAACAGCAAGCTTTTGATTTTTACCAATACCCGTAAAGTGTGGCGGCAAAATTCAAGAGGCGATTATTGGGTGTTGAATCTTGCCAATGGCAAACTGACACAACTGGGCAAAGGGCTTGAAGAAGCTACACTCATGTTTGCAAAATTTTCTCCCGATGGTGGAAGAGTGGCGTATGTAAGCAAGTTGAATATTTATGCAGAAGATATTGCGACCGGTGTAATTACTAAATTGACAAAAGATGGCGGCGACAATATTATTAACGGAACATTTGATTGGGTGTATGAAGAAGAGCTGGATTGTCTGGATGGTTTTCGCTGGAGCCCCGACGGTAAAAATATTGCTTACTGGCAATCGGATACAAAAGGTGTTGGTACATTTTACATGATCAACAATGTTGATTCTAATTATTCAAAACCAATTCCTTTGCCTTATCCAAAAGTGGGCACGGCTAATTCTGCTGTTAAAGTAGGTGTAATCTCCGCCGCTGGCGGAAAAACAAAATGGTTTGCTGTGCCCGGCGATTCCCGCAATAATTACCTGGCCAGGATGGAGTATATACCTGGATCTGATGAAGTGATGATACAACAACTTAACCGGTTGCAAAACACAAACACTGTTTGGATAGGCAACACAAAAACCATGGCCTTAAAAAATATCTTAACAGATAAAGACGAAGCTTTTTTAGATGTACATGATAATATTGTATGGCTGGATAATACAAAAGCATTTACCTGGACCAGCGAAAAAGATGGTTGGATGCATTTGTATAAAGTTTCCCGTGATGGAAAAGAAATGAAACTCATTACCAAAGGAAATTTTGATGTGGTTAACATCAATTGTATTGATCCGGTTGGTGGCTTTGTATATTATATTGCTTCGCCTGAAAATTTTACACAACGTTATTTATATCGCAGCAGGCTGGATGGAAATGGGGAAGCGGAAAGAGTTTCACCAACGAATTTGGCGGGTCAGCATTCTTACCAGATATCTGCTGATGCAAAATATGCCATCCATAGTTTTGAAAATGCAACAACACCAAGACGTATCTCTTTGATCAATCTTAATACACACCAGCAAATAAAATTACTTGAAGACAATACCGCATTAAAAGCAAAACTGAATGAGCTGGGTTTGCGTAATAAAGAATTTTTTAAAGTAGATATTGGTGATGTGGTATTGGATGCCTGGATGATAAAGCCCATTAATTTTGATCCGCAAAAAAAATACCCGCTTTTAGTTCATGTGTACGGCGAGCCCGCCGGTTCTACCGTTCAGGATAACTGGGGCACCGGCGATAACCTCTGGCACCAATACCTCAGCAATCAATTGGGTTATATTGTTGTTAGCATTGATAACCGGGGTACCCGTGTACCCCGTGGCCGTGATTTTAGAAAAAGTATTTACCGACAGATCGGTTTAATGGCTGCTGATGACCAGGCCAAGGCTGCTAAAAAAATTGTTGCAACTTATTCTTTTGTTGATGAAAAACGAATCGGCATCTGGGGTTGGAGCGGTGGTGGACAAATGAGTTTGCATTGTATGTTCCGCCATGCCGATGTTTATAAAACCGCAATTGCTGTTTCATTTGTTGCATTGCAAACATTGTATGATAATATTTACCAGGAACGCTACATGGGTTTACCAAACGATAATGTAGCAGGTTATAGAGATGGCTCTCCTTTAACTCATGCCTCTAAATTAGAAGGCAACCTCATGATTATTCATGGCACCGGCGATGACAATGTGCATTACCAGAATTTTGAAATGCTGGCAAATGAGTTGATCAAAAACAATAAGTTGTTTACCATGTTATCTTACCCCATGAGGGATCATGGCATCAGCCAGGGAAAAAACACAACACTGCATATGCGGAGAAGTATGGAAAAATTCTGGAAGGATAATTTGTAGTTAACCCAAAGAATATTTAGTAACTTAACAAACAATATGAGCACATATCCCAGCATATTCAATGATGTCATCGGACCCGTAATGCGTGGCCCATCAAGTTCTCATTGCGCCGCATCTTTACGTATTGCCCGTTTGTGCAGAGACCTGATGGATGAAAACATCAAAGACATTTTAATTGAGTTTGATCCAAACGGTTCATTGGCAACCACACACAAAAGTCAGGGATCGGATATGGGATTGTTTGGCGGTTTTTTAGGATGGGAAGCCCATGATGAACGATTGCCACAATCTGATAAACATATTGTAACTGCAGGAATAAATGTAAAAATTGATATTGTTGATATTGGCAACGGCCATCCCAATCTGTATAAAATAACGCTACACAATAATAAAGAAACAAGAAAGCTCACCGCCATCTCCACCGGCGGGGGCATGATTGAAGTGATTGCAATTGATGAGGTACCGGTTTGCATGGCAGGAGATTATTTTGAAACATTAATCTATTGTAAAGAGCCCGAAAACATCATTGCCTTTTTAAAAGCATCCATACAATATGATGATATAGAATTTCACAAAGGCGAAATATCTTTTATTGAAATTAAATCGCAGGCTTTTTTAGATGAAGGAATTTGTAAAGAATTGCAGGCTATGGAAAGTGTTTCTTTCATCAAACAGCTACAACCTGTTTTGCCTGTAATGGCTCGTAAAAATTTACAGGTTCCTTTTATTACCTGCAATGAAATGATGGAATACAATGCCGGAAAAAATAAAGTCCTGTGGGAATTGGCAGTTGATTACGAAATGGCAAGAGGAAATATTATCTGCACCAGAAGTTTTTGAAAAAATGCGTGGCATCATTCATATAATGGGTAATGCCATTGAGTTGGGATTAAAAGGCACACATTATGAAGACCGTATTCTGGGAAGCCAGTCTTTGCAGTTTAAAGAAAAACTTTTAGCCAATAAATTAATTGGTGGTGAAACCAACAACCGCATCATCATGTATGTAAGTGCAATGATGGAAGTAAAAAGTTCGATGGGTGTTATAGTTGCCGCACCCACAGCCGGAAGCTGCGGCGCTTTGCCTGGCGCTTTGTTTGGTACAGCACACTCTATGCAATTGCACGAAGACGAATTGGTGAAAGCCATGTTATCTGCCGGGTTGATAGGTGTATTCATTGCAGCACATGCAACTTTTGCTGCAGAGGTTGGTGGCTGTATGGCCGAAACCGGATCTGGTGGAGGCATGGCAGCAGCAGCTATTGTAGAAATGAAAGGCGGAACATTGCAACAATCCATTGCAGCTTCGTCACTGGCTTTGCAAAATTCATTAGGCATTATTTGCGATCCCATTGGCAACCGGGTAGAAGCACCTTGTTTGGGAAGAAATGTAATGGCTGCAACCAATGCAGTATCCTGCGCCAACATGGCCTTATCAAATTATGAACAACTGATTCCTTTGGATGAAGTAATAGAAACTATGAAAGCAGTTGGCGATCAAATTCATCATACATTACGCTGCACCAATCTCGGCGGACTCTCCATTACCAATGCTGCCAAAAAAATTGAAGCCATGCTGGAAGAAGTGCCGGGGAAATTTTTTAAGAGTTGTTAATTACACGCAAACGAATTTTCTACTCCTTTTATATTGATATATCAAGAATAAGCTACCAGAGTTGCGCTGTGTTGAATATAATCTTAATCACAGGTATCAGCAACGGGCATCATTAATTGTCTCAAACTTTTTTTCTTCCATTATGATGTAAATCAAATACAACAATCTGCAATCTGCAATCAGGAATTGTGTAATAATTCTTCATTAGTATTGCTTGCTGGTATTTGAGGTATGGTTATTGATTATATACCGTACACTAAATAAAACAATATGAGCAATCAAAAAAAAATCGGCGTGTGGATGGATTCACAACACGCCACAGTACCAGGAAGCGATGGCAGCAATGCCGACACACTTACGGTATTAGCGCATGTAACAGGCGAAGCAATTTCACCAAGCTCCAGCAATAAAAATGAGAATAACCAAAAATAAATGCTGCAGGCAAAATTTTTTATAACCGCATTTTTTATTACCACTGCTGCTGTTGCACAACTTACAGAAAAAGAAAACGGCGACTGGCAATTGACAGGCAAACTGAAATTTGGTGGTATAACTAAAGCATCGATGGAGTATAAAAATACAGGTAACGATACAACTTACCTGTTGTTTGTAAAAGATTTCGGGGAACAGCCAAAAGATAATTATTTCAGCATTAAGTTTAAAAATACCGATAACACTTACGGCAGGCTTTATACCATTTTAAAAAGCTTTTTTCTTCCGGAGAATAAAAAAAATAAAGATTATTCACGAACATTCGATTTGGGCAATGGCAGCGTTAATGTATCGCACAGGCGTTTAATTACCGGCCGTGGTATTATGTTTTATACCAAAGATGGCTATGCTAACTGGTCGGAAAAAGAAATTGATAAATTGTTTGGATTTTAGCAGCTGCTTACCTGCTCTGCATTTACTCTCAAGAGCTGTAAACTTCCTTCAAACTTGTATCTTGCAACAGCTTTATAAAAACGATTGTAATAAATCATCTTTCTGTAATTTTATTCTTATGAGAAAACATTGCATCACCACCACTATTTTATTTTGTATTTTTTTATCAGCATCAGGCCAGTCAGCAAATAGTTATTTTTTTGTGGAGGCTGCAGCAGGTGCTTCCATTCCTGTGGGTAAATTTGCAGATAAAACTTACAGTTCCGATTTTTTAAAGAGTGATCCCTCTGGCCTTGCAAAAACAGGATTTGGTATAAGTGTAACAGGGGGTTATCAAATTAACAAAAAGCTAAGTGTTTTACTATTGTTTGGCAGCAGCGAGAATATGCAGGATAAAAAAGCTTACGAAAATTATTTAAAACAAAAATATGGTAACAATATTACCACGTTTGTTACAACCAATAATTGGAAAGTTAGAAAAATAATGACCGGTGCACTACTTACTTTGCCCCTTTTAAAACAAGGCAAATTATTTTTACAACCAAAATTGCTGGCTGGTTTCTGTAAAATTAAAATTCCTGATTACCGTTATTTGGGGTTCGATCAAAATGGTAATCTGCTGCCTGATAATCTTTCACTAGCTCAAGAAGATCCTAAAGGGGCATTTTGTTACCAGGCAGGCGCTGCATTAAAATATACGCTTTCTAAAAAAATATATTTATTGCTGGATGCCAATTATTTTTACAGTTCACCGGTAATAAAATTTAATTACAATCCTAACTTTCCCAATCCAGGGCCAGCTACTGCAAAGGCAAAAAAAAATTACAATGTATCAAGTGTAAATACTTTTTTAGGCGCAGGAATAAATTTTTAATATTGACTAAAGAAATTTTCTAAGTCACTATGTTAATTATATTATTGTTACCGCCCCAACAATTACATCAGTAATTAATTTATTTTCGTAATCATAATCAAACACAATATTTATGTTCAGTAAATTATTTGGCCGCACAAAAAAAGATGATATTGATCTCTCATTGGATTATATACGTCTTGATGAATTTAAAAATTACCTTACCACTGGTAACTATCCTCAATTTGAAAGTGAATACAAACAATTAACATGGGATGCTCAAACTCTTTTAAACGAAGGCATTGGTTTAAATAAAGATTGTGCAGCAATTATAGAACGCTGGGTGCAGCAATGCCCCGATTCGTATATCGCAAATTTATTTGCAGGTGTTTCTAAAACATGCCTGGCATGGATTGCACGTACTGCAGCAACAGGCAGTTCGGTATCAGAAAAAAATGCCAATAAATTTTTAGAGTTGCTGGAAGGGGCCGCTGCTTACTTTACCCGTGCCGACGAAATAAACCCCGATGATGCAGAAACTTGCGCCAGAACAATACGGGTGTATATGGGTATGGGAGTGGAGGAAGAAAGTGTGCTGAGTTATTTTAATGCTGCTGCTGGTTTAGTACCCAATCATTTAATGGCGCATTTAATGATGATAAATTACCTGAACCCAAAATGGATGGGAAGCCTGGAAGCGATGCATGATTTTGCCGACCAGCGTATGGAAGATACCGGTAGCAGCCTTTTAGTTACACTTAAGTTATTTGCCATTACAGAAGAATGGTTAAACTACAGCATGACGGGTGAATCGAAAAAACATAGCGCATTTTTTAACGATGAAACTGTAAAAGCTACCATTGATAACCTGTACAATAATTACCATGAAGAAGAAGATGGTGTATTGCTGATTCCTTATGTTTATAATTACTTTGCTTTTCTTTTTTGGAAAACAGGTAATAAAGAACTTGCAAGAGAATTGATTAAAAAAATACCTGGCAAAATGACGGTGTATCCATGGGCTTATATTGATGTGGATAGTAATGAACAGTTACAAAAATTGTAGATTGTATTAGAGTCTTCCTGTAAATGAATAATACTTTTTTTAGAAAAAATAATTTAACATACTTATTCTCTACATCATATCAATTTTCTTAAATTTAATTTAGCGATGCCGCATTTTCTGCATCAGTAAATACTACTTCGCTAAAATCTTTTACAACATTATATAAAGTATCTCTTTCAACAGGTTTACGTTTTACCTGTTTTATTAGTGTAACCAATTCCTGCGTACTCATTTTAGGCGTTTGTTCTTCGCTGCCGGCCATGCTGTAAATTTTTGTACTGTCATCAATGGTACCATCAATATCATTTACACCAAAGCTTAAACTCAGTTGAGCATTCTGCCTGCCCAGCATAGGCCAGTAGGCTTTAAGGTGCGGAAAATTATCTAAGTAAATTCTTGCAATAGCATACAACCGCATATCCTCGGTAATAGTACTTTCGGGTACATTACTCATATCATTATCGTGGTTACGGAATTTTAAGGGGATAAAAGTATTAAAGCCTTTTGTTTTATCCTGCAGCTCCCGTAATCTACGCATGTGGTCAATGCGGTGTTCGTATTTTTCTACATGGCCGTAAAGCATTGTTGCATTGCTGTGCATACCTAATTTGTGTGCTTCTTCATGAATGTTAAGCCAGCCGTTTGCATCCACTTTATCGCCTGCAATGGCTTCCCTAATTTCCGGATGAAAAATTTCGGCACCGCCACCGGGTAAACTATCCAAACCGGCTTCATGTAATTTTTTCATACCTTCTGCAGTAGAAAGTTTTGCTTTTCTAAACATATAATCTAATTCAACCGCAGTAAATGCTTTTACATGTAAGGTTGGCCGGTGGGCTTTTATTTTTTGCATCAGTTCAATAAAATAATCCATATTCATTTTTGGATGAACACCACCTACAATATGCACTTCGGTAATGGGTTTGCCATCGTAAGTTTTTACAATGTCCAGCATTTGATCAATACTTAATTCCCACCCATCTTCTTTATGTGCATACAGGCGGCTGTAGCTGCAAAATTTACAACTGAATACACAAACATTGGTTGGCTCAATATGAAAATTGCGGTTGAAATAAGTTTTATCGCCATGCAATTTTTCTCTTATAAAATTTGCCAAAGCACCTACAAAAGCAAGGCTGCCTTTTTCAAACAGCACTAAACATTCATCATCAGTAATTCTTGTACCGGCTTTTACTTTTTGGGCAATGTTTTTTAAATCGGTAGCTGCGGTATTATTTATTAAAATATCTATTGAAGTAATCATGGAAATTTTTTACAAATTTACGGCGGGAAAAAGTGTTGTAACATTCTTTTTTTGAGGTAAGCATTTGTAATTATTTTCAACATTGTTGTGTCACTTCCCGATGCATCTGGATACTTTTATAACTATATTTAGCCCTTTAAAATCAAAGCGGTATTACATTTTCATTTCAGAATAAATGTATATCTTCCAAGTCTAAACTATGCAGCATGAGTATTAAGTTACGTCTTACAATAATGAGTTTTTTGCAATTTTTTGTATGGGGTATTTGGCTTATTTCATTAGGGGGATATATGTTTGTGAATTTTGGTGCCGAACCAAATATTGGGTCAAAAATTGGCAATACTTATGGCACAATGGGGTGGGCATCTTTATTCATGCCAGCTTTAATGGGTATTCTTGCTGATAAGTATATGAGGGCCGAAATTGTTTTGGGCATTTGTCATATACTTGGCGGTGCAGCATTGTATTATGCAAGCTCAGTTAGCAATGCTGGAGATATGTATTGGGCAATTTTTTTAGTAAGCAGTTTTTACATGCCTACAATTGCCTTAAGCAATTCTGTTTCTTATAGTTTGTTGAGCAAAAATAATTTTGATATACAAAAATCATTTGCGCCTATCCGTGTTTGGGGAACAGTAGGTTTTATTGTTGCAGAGTGGGCTGTAGATTTACTTGGCTGGACTAAAAATAACAACCAGTTTTATTTTGCAGCAGCTGCCGGAATATGTACAGGTTTATATTGCTTTAGCTTACCCCATGTAGAAGTAAACAGATCAACAGAGAAAAAATCTTTTGGAAGCCGTTTAGGTTTAGACGCCTTTCAGTTGTTTAAAAGCCCTATAATGGCAAAATTCTTTTTGTTTGCCATGTTTTTAGGAGCGGCACTACAAATAACAAATATGTTTGGCAACCCTTTTTTGGGTGATTTTGGAAAAATACCTGAGTATGCCGAAAGTTTTGCAGTAAAACATAGCAATATTCTTATTTCACTTTCACAAATATCTGAAACCTTGTTTATTCTTGCAATACCATTTGTATTACGTCGTTTTGGTATTAAACAAGTAATGTTCATTAGCATGGTTGCATGGGTGCTTAGATTTGGGCTGTTTGGTGTTGGTAATCCAGGTTCAGGATTGTGGCTCTTATTATTATCAATGATTGTTTATGGCATGGCTTTCGACTTCTTTAATATTTCCGGTTCACTTTTTGTTGACAAGGAAGCTAAACCCAGTATTAGGTCAAGCGCACAAGGCCTATTTATGTTAATGACTAACGGGCTGGGTGCTATTCTTGGAGGGTTGTTTGCAGGTAAAGTCGTCGACTATTTCACTGATGATAATGGCTTAAAAAATTGGCAAAATATATGGTTCTCATTTGCAGTGTATGCTTTTCTAATTGCTTTACTTTTTTTAATTTCTTTTAAATATAAACACAACCCCAAAGATGTTGCTTCTGTAGCCCATTAATAAAAAATCCTCTGCATTACACAGAGGATTTTTCTTTTAATAAAAGTTACAAATTATTTTAACGCTTCTATCTTTTTTACAAAGTTTGCTTTTGGTTGTGCGCCTACTAATTTATCAACCACTTGCCCGCCTTTTACAAAAAGTATTGCAGGTATGCTGGTGATACCATAGTTCATAGAAACCTGTGGGTTATGATCTACGTTTACTTTACCAATGTTAACCTTGCCTTCATACTCTTTTGATAATTCTTCAATTACAGGGCCTATTGCACGGCATGGGCCACACCACTCTGCCCAAAAATCAATAACGGTTAATTTATCGCTGTCTAAAACATCTGTTTTAAAATTTGCATCTGTGAATTCGTGTGCCATAATATATTTTGTTTTTATTTTTTTAGAAAGAGGACAAATTTAAGCCCAAACTTTCTATTGTGCTGTAATGACATATCCACACTGTGTTAATGAGACAATTTGCAAATGTGCCAATGTGAAAATGTGACATAGTGCCAGAAGCTATTATATATGCCGACCCTAATTTTGCACATTTGCCATTTTGCCCATTGCCTTATTACGCCGTTACCACACTCACTTCCACATCTAAATTATCATTTAAAAACAAGGCCATTTCATCGTTCATGGTAAAACCTTTTTCTAAACTGTACATGCCTATTTTATAATTATTACGTACATCTTTAACATTAAATTTTAACGATGTTTTACCTGGGTTGCTCTTTACATTTTTATCAATAAAGTTTATCATGGTCTTCATTTATAAATTGCGGCTGCACATCAATTACTACCTGTTTAGTAAGGTTTGGTTTTACAGTTTCTAACAAATGTATCCTGCTTAAATTAAATTGATATTCGGTGCTGTTGTAGCGTTGTTTAAAACCACCTTCTACCAAAACTATCATTCCCTTTTCTAAATAATTCTGATATTTTACATAGTCTTCACTCCACAACATAAATTCGGCTTTGCCTGTAAAATCTTCTATAGTTAAGATGCCGAAATTTTTACCGGTTTTAGTTAACCGGTGTGCTGCATCAATTACCAAACCCGCCACTCTGAATTGTTTTGCAGGATTAGGATTGCTGTTTACAGTGTTTTTAAACTCTACATAATCTGCCAGCGAAGTAATATTGTAATGTTTTAATTCAAACTTATAATTATCTAGCGGATGCCCGCTGATGTACATACCGGTAACATCTTTCTCGTAATCTAATTGCTGCACTAAAGGCCATGGTTCGCAAACAGATAATTTTGGTGTAGATATTTCGGGCATGGCCAAATCGCCAAATAAGGTATTGGAAGTATTAGCAGTTTGCGATTGAAAAACATTGCCAAACTTAATAATTTTTTCCAGCCCCGAAACATCACCCGGTGCCTGGTAAAAATATTGCGCCCTTATAATATCGGTAAAGCAATCAAAGGCACCGCTGTATGCCAAACTCTCCATCGATTTTTTATTTACCGATTTTTGGTTGCATCTTTTTGCCAGATCAAAAATGGTTTTAAATGCGCCGTGTTTATCTCTTTCAATAATAATATCTTCAATAGCTTTTTCTCCCACACCTTTTAAGCCGCTGAAACCAAAACGAATTTCTCCTTTTTTATTTACTGCAAAACCATTCTGGCTTTCATTAATATCCGGTCCCAAAACGGTTAGGCCCATACGCTTACACTCTTCCATAAAAAAAGTTATCTTATCAATACTGCCGGCATGATTTAAAACTGCAGCCATGTATTCGCTGGGGTAGTGTGCTTTTAAATACGCTGTTTGATATGCCACAAAAGCATAACAGGTACTGTGCGATTTATTGAAAGCGTATTGTGCAAAAGCTTCCCAATCTACCCATATCTTTTCTAATTTTTCTGCAGGATGATTTTTTGCTGCAGCACCTTCAATAAACTGTGCTTTCATTTTATTAAGCACCGCAATTTGTTTTTTACCCATTGCCTTACGCAATACATCCGCATCACCTTTGCTAAAGCCTGCTAATTTTTGCGATAGCAACATCACCTGCTCCTGGTAAACTGTAATGCCGTAAGTTTCTTTCAGGTGCTCTTCCATATCGGGCAAATCGTATTCCACCTGTTTTTTGCCATGCTTACGGTCAATATATTCGGGAATGTAACTCATCGGTCCCGGACGATACAGCGCATTCATTGCAATTAAATCATCAAACTTATCCGGCTTTAATTCCCGTAAATATTTTTGCATCCCGGCACTTTCAAACTGAAAGGTTCCGTTGGTATCGCCACGCTGATAAAGCTGGTATGCTTTTTCATCATCTAATGGAATAAAATCTATGTCAATGCTTACACCATGATTTCTTTTGATAAGAGATAATGCTGTTTTTAAAATGCTTAAAGTTTTTAAACCCAGAAAGTCCATTTTAATTACACCGGCTTCTTCAATAGAATTGCCTTCAATTTGCGTTAACCACAATTCACTTTCTTTTGATGTGGCAACAGGTAATAATTCTGTAAGATCTTTTGGTGCAATAATGATGGCAGATGCATGAATGCCGGTGTTGCGTACCGAGCCTTCTAAAATTTCTGCTTCATGCAAAATGGTGCTGCGTAAATCATTGCCAGCATAAATAGCCCTTAATTGTTTTACGTTTTCTAAATCATCTGCCTGCAACGCTTCTTTTTCTTCTAAAGATTTTTCACCTCCCTTCGATTCCTTAATTGTGAAAGGCGCATGCAGTAATCTTTTTAAATTAATGCCCGGCCGCTCCGGAACTAATTTTGATAAAAGCCTGCTTTCTGTTAAGGGCAAATCCATAACTCTGGCCACATCGGCAATACTGCTTTTTGCTGCCATGGTACCATAAGTAATAATTTGTGCCACCTGATTTTTACCATATTTCTGCACTACGTAATCAATAACTTTTTGCCGGCCATCATCATCAAAATCGGTATCTATATCCGGCATACTTTTACGCTCCGGATTTAAAAATCTTTCAAAAAGTAAATTATATTTTATAGGATCGATATTGGTAATGCCTATACAATACGCCACTGCACTGCCTGCAGCAGAGCCACGGCCCGGGCCAATAAATACACCGATATCACGGCCATGTTTTATAAAATCGCTTACAATTAAAAAATAACCGGCAAAGCCCATTTTTCTTATCACACCCAATTCAAATTGTAAACGTTCTTCACTTTCTGGTGTTAAAATTTTATAGCGTTCTTTTGCACCGCTCCAGGTTAAATGTTCTAAATAATCATCCTGCGATTTGTAAGTAGGAGGGACTTCAAAAAATGGTAACAAAATTTCTTTCTTTAAATCCAGTACATCTATTTTATCTACTATTTCGTTGGTGTTATCAATAGCTTCGGGTAAATCTTCAAACACTTTGGTCATCTCCACCGTGTTCTTTAAAAAAAACTGGTCGTTGGGGAAAGCAAAGCGTTTGTTTTTTACCATTACATCATCATCGCTAAACTCACGCAGGGCAGGAGTGGCCTGCTTTTCGCCGGTGTTGATGCAGAGTAAAATATCGTGTGCATTAAAATCTGATTGATCTACATAATGCTGAATCGTTGCTTGCAATAACTTTTACATTGTACTTTTTTGCAAATTTTAATAATACCGCATTTACTTTTTCCTGGTCGGGTATGCCATGGCGTTGTAGCTCCACATAATAATCCTGCTGAAAAATATTAAGCCACCATTTAAATTCATTCTCGCCTTCTTCCTCTCCTTTTTTTAAAATGGTTTGAGGAACTAATGCACCCAGGCAACAGGTGGTTGCAATTAATCCTTCGTGGTATTTATGAATGAGTTCTTTATCAATACGTGGATATTTGGAATACATCCCCTCTATATAACCTAATGAAGTTAGCTTCACTAAATTTTTATAGCCAATATCATTTTTTGCTAAAAGTATTTGATGATTGCGGGGATCTTTTTCTTCTTTACTGAATGTTTTACGGTGCCTGTCGGTAGTAATGTAAAACTCACAACCTACTACAGGTTTTACTTTTAATGTACCATCAGCATTTTTATGGTTGTAAGCTTCTTTTACAAATTCAAAAACGCCAAACATATTGCCATGGTCGCTGATGGCGAGGGCAGGCATACCATCTGCAATGGCTTTTTTATATAAATTTTTTATAGAAGCTGCGCCATCTAATAATGAAAATTGTGTGTGTACGTGTAAGTGAGAAAATTTCATGCCCCTGTCTCCGCCGCGGCGGAGAACTTAGTTTTAAAGATTATTTAAATATTTTACAACATTAAACCCGATAATAGAAAAGAGGTTTAATAAAGCTTGCCCTTCGTAAGCCCCTTTAGGCAATGTCATTTAGGTAAGCCAAACTCCACACTACCTAATATCATCCCTTCGGGGGTTTACTACTTTTATTTGTTTGTTAGCTATATTAATGTCAGCCTTTCAGGCTTTTAAATCCCGAAGGGATGACATTACTATAGATATTGTTACAAAATTAAAGACCCAACCCCGAAGGGGTGACATTAGTTGGGAATAATAATCCTTAATAAATGACATTGCCCTTTAGGGGTTGGGGCACAAATATCGGTTACAATAAAATGACTGATGGGCCGTTTTATCCACAAGCGATACAAAATTTAGTTTACTGTAAATGAATACTTTAACAACTAAATTTGGTAAAAGCTTGCATTTGCCGGCTATGGGGCGTACCTTCGCCGGGCATTAGAAAAAATACTATTTATTAACCAGTTTGTAGGACAAGGTTTAAAGAACAGAGTAGATAAACAGCGTAATTTAAGAACAATCAGACGACCAAAGAACACAAGATTAAGTTGTACATACGCTTAAACCAAAAGTTTACGTATGAAAAATTTATTTTTTGTTTCTGTTGCCGCTGGCATCTTTTCAGGAACATCAATATCCGTAAAAGCACAAAATTCCGTTAACACGGTTAAGTTTGGCGCACCACAAAAAAAATCAATTCAATTTATTGAAGGCATTGAAATAAAACGTGATGCACTGGCCACAGCTGCAGAAGTGGATGTATGGGCAGTGAACGTTAAAAAAAATGCGGCGCCGGAAACTGCAAAAGTTATCAACAACGAGGCGGTTGTAAAAAGCGGATTGGGTATTGAAGCCTGCTCGCCTTTACAATTTAAGTTTGCACAAATGATGGATACTGATGTGGAAACTTTAACCAACACAAAATTATATACTGCTATTGATAATTGGTGGGCTACACGTTACCGGTATGGAGGTACTACAAAAAAAGGAATTGACTGCAGTGCATTAACAGGAGTAATATTAAGTGAAGCGTATGGTATTGTATTACCACGTACTGCAAGAGACCAGTATGCAAAAAGTGAAAAAATTAAAAAAGACAGATTTACTGGAAGGTGATTTAGTGTTTTTTAATACCAGAGGTGGTGTAAGCCATGCAGGCGTTTATTTAGGTAATGGTTATTTTGTACATGCCAGTGTACATGCCGGTGTTACCATTAACAGTTTAAATGATGCATATTACAGCAGAAAATATATTGGTGGCGGAAGAATAAGTGCAGAGTAAATTATTTGCTAATGAAATTTAAAGGGAGCTGAAAGGCTCCCTTTTTTATTTTGCAATAAAGCTTGTCAGTCTGAGCTTGTCGAAGCCGGGCTTAAATTAAATGCTGCTTCTTTTCTTGATAACCCGCCTTCGACAAGCTCAGGCTGACAGTATAACAATCAAGAGTAAACGGCTAATTTACCCTCTTTGTCTTTACATAAAAATTTGCATTCACTACAAAAGTTTTTCCATCATACCAATCAGCTAATTTTAATTCCTGCCATTTGTCGGTGGGTTTAATCCATTGTTCGCTTTTATCCGCTTCACCTAAAGATATTTTTAATGGTAAATTAAAACCTTTAACACAGCTATCGTATTTAAAAGAAATATTCTTTCCTTTTATTTTGTATTGCAATACCGGTATTTGTATGGTTCTTAAATACTGATCAAAAACTTTGCTAAAATTAATCTTAGCTTTCTTTGCTGATATAATTTTCAATTTGTTTTGTGGTTACTGTTTGATGATAAAAAGTTTTGTTTAATCCCCTTAATATCATCCTGAATTCTTCATCATTATCTATTACCTGGCGAATGGTATGTAACATATTACCGGCTTTGGGATACATATCGCCGCTGCCTTCCTGGTTTACATTGTAGGGGCCAATAATTGGTATATCGTTTTGAATACCTTTTCTGGTACCAATGCAATATTCATTACCGGCTTGTTTACCATAAAAATAATCGGTAAATAAAGTTTCGCTGTAATTGGTAAAACCTTCATGCACCCACATATCGGCAATATCTTTAGTGGTGATGTTGTTGGCAAACCATTCGTGGCCACTTTCGTGAACAATTATAAAATCCCATTTTAATCCCCAGCCGGTGCCGCTTAAATCTCTGCCCAAATAACCATTTTGATATTTGTTGCCATAAGCAGTAGCACTTTGGTGCTCCATGCCCAAATGCGGAGCATCAACTAATTTATAACCATCTTTATAAAATGGGTAAGGGCCAAACCAATACTCAAATGCTTTCATCATTTTGGGTGCATCGGCAAAATGTGTTTTTGCTTTTTCTAAATTTTCTTCCAGCACCCAGTAATCCATATCTAGATCTCCATTTTCTCCTTTATATATTTCGTTAAAGTGAGCATACTTACCAATGTAGGGTACAATATTATAACTGTTGATGGGGTTGGTAACTGCCCAATTGTAAGTGGCAGTGCCATCGCTATTATTTATTTTACCCCGGTAACGGCCATTACCAACACACATTAATGTATCCGGCACTGTTATATGCATTGCTGCACTGTCGGGTTCATCGCCTGGTGATCTTTACAAGGATACCAAACACTTGCACCCAAACCCTGGCAGGCAACACTTACCCAGGGGCTGCCATCTGCACTTTTTTTCCAGATCAATCCACCATCCCATGGCGGACGGCGGGCAATGGTGGGTTTGCCGTGGTAGTAAACAGTTATTAAATAGGAATTCAGCTTTTAATGGCATGGTTAAGTGTAGTGAAAGAAATAAGCATTGCCATCTTTTGTAAAATCTTTTTTATAAAGCTTAAATCCTATATCTCGAGGGTCATTCTCATCGAAGGGATTAGGCTCAGTAAAACTAAATTTAATGCTATCCAAAACCATCGGTTCCTGTAAATCAATTTGCAATCATTACCTCCTTTTTTTAATGACTTTAAACTGAATTACATTGTACCCACTAATTGTACTATCCGCAGTATTAAACTTCACATGCAAATCATATTTCAATACATCCCACCAATCTCTTGTGGGGCCGTAAGTGCCACGTAAAGTATCGGCGTGGGTAAAGCTTTTTGCTTTTTTAATGGCTGAGCCGATGAATGGATAATTGAAAAATGGATAATTAATAATGCTGAAAAATTTTAACAGCTCTTTCTAAATTCAACATCTTTTTAGTGGGTTTGTTTTTGATTGCATAAATTTATGACGAATATATTGAACTATGCCTGTAAAACATTTCCATTCATCATTAAATGGGATACTCCCAAAATTAAAAATATTTGCCTTCGGCAAAATTGGTTTTTGCCACAGAGAACACAGATTTACACAGAAAAATACAATTGCAGTGCTAAAGAAATATCCATTATCCATTATCACATTATCCATTATACTTTTTTCCTGCAATGCTCATGAACATGCGGATAAAAAAATATTTCGTTACAACGAAAGCAGTGGCCTTGCTTCTCTGGATCCTGCATTTGCAAAAAACAAACAGGTAATGTGGAGCGTACATCAACTGTACAATACTTTAATTGAAATTGACAGTAATATGCAAATGGCGCCATCACTTGCTAAACGATGGAATATCAGCAAAGATAATTTAGTGTTTACTTTTTATTTACGCAACGATGTTTTTTTTGCAGATGATGAATGCTTTGCAAATAATAAAGGCAGAAAGCTTACAGCGCATGATGTGGCATACAGTTTTAAAAGAATTGTTGATAAAAATACCGCCAGCCCCGGCGCATGGATTTTTAATAACCGTGTGGATAGTGTAAACGGATTTACTGCCATTAACGATTCTGTTTTTCAATTAAAATTAATTCGGCCATTTCAATCTATACTCGGCATATTGAGTATGCAATATTGTTCGGTTGTTGCTAAAGAAGCTGTGGAAAAATATAAAAATGATTTTAGGCGCCACCCGGTAGGCAGCGGGCCTTTTAGTTTTGTGGCTTGGGAAGAAGGGCAGGCATTAGTGTTGAAAAAGAATGAAAATTATTTTGAGAAAGATACAGCAGGAAAACGTTTGCCATATCTTGATGGTATAAAAGTTTCTTTTTACGACAGTAAGGCAACTGAGTTTTTAGAGTTTCAGCAAAACCGGTTAGATTTTATTGATGATATTGATCCTTCTTTTAAAGATGAAATACTTACCAAAACCGGTAACCTTAAAAAAATATGGGAAGGTAAAATTGAATTGCAAAAACAACCCTATCTCAATATCGAATATTTGGGTATTTTGGTAGATGAACAAAATGAACTGGTAAAAAATTCTCCATTGCGGTTACAAAAAATAAGGCAGGCCATTAATTATGGTTTCGACAGAAGAAAGATGATGCTGTATTTACGCAACTCCATTGGTATTGCTGCCGAAAGTGGTTTTGTTCCCTGCGGTCTGCCTTCTTTTGATTCTGTTAATGTAAAAGGCTATCAATACAATGTTGCCAAAGCAAAACAATTATTGGCCGAAGCCGGTTATGCCGATGGAAAAAATTTGCCAGAAATAAAATTACTCACCATTCCCATTTATGGCGATTTAGGAAATTATATTGCTAACGAGTTAAGGCAAATCGGCATTAATATACAGGTAGAAGTAATACAAAAAAGTTTATTGCTGGAGCAAACATCAAAATCGCAAGCCTTATTTTTTCGTGGCAGCTGGATAGCCGATTACCCCGATGCAGAAAATTATCTTAGTGTTTTTTACAGTAAAAATCCTGCGCCACCTAATTACACCCGTTATAAAAATGCAACCTACGATTTGTTGTATGAAAGATCTTTATCAGAAAAAAATGACAGCCTTCGTTACAAATTATATCAGCAAATGGATAAAATAATTATTGCAGATGCACCAGTAGTTCCGCTTTGGTACGATATGGCTATTCATTTAGTACATACCAATATTAAAAACTTTCCGGCCAACAGTTTAAATTTACTGGAGTTGAGGAGGACGAAGAAAGAAAACAGGGAGTAAAAAATTTATTTTAGCTTAATCATTTTTCAACCCTTTCCTCATCTCATCCACACACCACTCTACAAAATTTATCACCTGGTCTTCTGCAGGTGCGTATGGGCCGGGGCGGTAGCCATTAGTTTCTATTCCTCTAAAATTATTTTCACAAAGTTGCCCGTCCTGTTCTCCGGTAATTTCCCAAAACTCAGTAAGCCTTTTTAATTCATAATCTTTTCCTTCAATTGCTGCTGCATCTACCAGCCAGCAAAATTCCACATCGGTTGTTGCAGCAGTAACCGCAGTTACTCTCATTGTCCATATATAATCACTCACCGCATCCATCCAAAAGTTGGGATAATTTACCAGGCCAATAACTCCTGCATCATAATCTTTATGCATACCCATCGGTATGCTTATTTTTTTTCCATCAACACTATAACTTTCCACTCCAGGCCGCAATGGATAACGAACAGCGTAAGTTGTAGTACCTGCTGCAACTTCTACCAATTCGGTAGCTAAATCTTTTTCTCTCCACACTTTTTGTTTTGTTGCGGTTAACACATCGGCATCTTCTCTAAGGTTGGCGCCAATAACTGCACTGCAATATTCAGGATGTGCGCCACCGCAATGGTAGCATTCTCTAAAATTCTCTGCTACTAATTTCCAGTTGGCTTTTAAGGTATAATTTTTTATGGCGGCTACTTTGCCTTCATTAATTTTAAAAGGCAATAAGTAAGGCGCTAAACTTTTTTTAATAGAAGAAAAATCAGGAGCATCTTCTGCAAGGCAAATAAAAATCAATACCTTCAACCAATTTCACATGCACCGATCGCAAATTAAATTCGTCTTTACAAAAATCATCGGGCATCATCCGTGCATTTAATAAAGTACCATCTTTATCATACACCCATTGGTGATAAGGGCAAATTAATTTTGCTGCATTCCCTTTTTGTTCCAAACAAATAGCAGAACCCCGGTGGGCACAGGTATTGTAATGTGCAAATACTTCGCCTTTATTGCCACGGATAATAATGATGGCATCTTTTTGCAGGTTGTAAATAAAATAATCGCCGGGCTTTGGTATTTGTGCAGTGTTGCCGGCAAACAGCCAGTTCTTTTGCCAGATATGCTGCCATTCAAAATTTAAAAAATCATCGTTGGTATAAAAAGGTTGTTCCAAACTAAACCCTGGTTGATGCCTGTTAAGTAATGCGGCAATTTCCAAATGCTTCATGTAGATATTTTTGCTTTGGTAAATATACTTTTTAATTGATGCATTTTATTTTTTTGTAAATAGAAACTTAAAAAATAGTCAGCCTGATTTAAGTTGTTATGCTTAATTTTTTATACCTTTTGAGCCATGAAAAAAATATTCCAATACAGCCTTTTTCTAATCCTGTCACTCTGGGGTTTCCTCACTTTAAAAGCACAGCCATTTTACGACGATATACAGGCATTTAAAAAGCAAGATTCCATTGCTGCTCCTCCAAAACATGCCATTTTATTTGTGGGCAGTTCTTCATTTACCAACTGGAAAGATGTACAAAATTATTTTCCACATTTTACTATTGTGAATAGGGGATTTGGGGGCTCATCTATCTCTGATGTAATTAGATATGCGGATGATATTATTTTTCCTTATCAACCCAAACAAATTGTAATTTATTGCGGAGAAAATGATTTGGCAGGTGCAGATACGGTTACAGGTAAAATGGTGTACCAGCGATTTGTGCAACTATTTAATTTAATAAGAAATAAAATGCCTGGCTGTGCCGGTAGCTTTTATTTCTTTAAAACCCAGCCCCAGCCGCTGGCAGTTGAACAATAAAATGATTGAGGCAAATGAAATGATAAAAAAATACCTCCGCAAAAAAAAGAAAACTAATTTTATTGATGTATATCATAAAATGCTTGGTGCGGATGGTGCACCCATAAAAGAAATTTTTATAGAAGATGAGTTACACATGAATGCAAAGGGTTATGCCATTTGGCAAAAAATTATTGCTCCATATTTAAAAAAATGATGATTGCTGATGGCTGTTAAAATAATAATCTGCGTTTGCTTTTTATTTTTATCTACCCATACTATTGCTCAAAATAAAATTCAGTTAGCATCGCCTGATGGTAATATTGTTTTTACAGTAAGTGCAAACGAAGCTGTTCCTGCATATTCTATAAGCTATAAAAAAAATATACTCATACAAAATTCATCACTCTATCTTGATATTGAAGAAATGGGATTACTGCAAAAAGCTTTCATCACTACATCATCTCCTGTTAAAGAAATAAATGAAAATTATACACTGGCCGTTGGTAAAGCAAGTCTAGTAAATAATCATTACCGTCAAACCATCATTTCTTTACAGGATAAAATAAATCCAGCTTATAAAATTAATATCGAAATAAAAGTTTTTAATGATGGCCTTGCATTCCGGTATCTCTTTCCAAAACAACATGATAAAACATCTTTTGTATTGCTGGATGAAAAAACACAATTCAAATTTTTAAGCCGATCCTGTTATAAAAGCATTGCCACTTCCCAACTTCACATCCTCACATGAAGGGTTTTATATTACCACACCCTTAAGTAAACTTTTTGAAGATACTTTGCTGGATATGCCTGCCCTGTTTCAATTTCCTAATAAAATATTTATGGCCATTACAGAAGCTGCATTGTTGGATTATGCAGGAATGTATTTGATAAAAAGAAATGGAATATTAACAAGCCGGCTTTCGCCATTGCCCAATCAAACGGCCATAAAAGTAAAAGCTACGTTGCCGCATAAAAGTCCGTGGCGGGTATTTTTAATTAGTGACAGGATTGGTGCGTTGATAGAATCCAATATCATCACCAGTTTAAACGAGCCTTCAAAAATAAAAAATACAAGCTGGTTACAACCCGGCACTACCACTTTTCCGTGGTGGAATGGCACCATAATTCCCGACAGTATCAAAGGCGGCAATAATTTTGAAACCAATAAATATTATATTGATTTTTGTGCAGCAAATAATATTAAATACCACACGGTGGTAGAATATGGCGGGCACGAATGGTACACCAATGATGGCGAAGGTTATCAACCCGGAAAAAATTTCGACATTACCAAACCTGTTGATGGTTTAGATATGAAACAAATTTGTGATTATGCTAAATCAAAAAATGTTGGTGTAAGAGTGTGGACACACTGGAAAGCTTTGTACCCTAAACTCGACGAAGCTTTTAAAATTTTTGAACAATGGGGATTGAAAGGGATGATGGTAGATTTTATGGATAGAGACGACCAGGAAATGGTAAACATTCAAACAGAAATTTTACAAAAAGCAGCAAAGCATCATTTGCATATCCAGTTTCATGGAGCATACAAACCTACCGGGCTTCACCGTACTTACCCTAATGAATTTACAAGAGAAGGCGTGATGAATTATGAGTATGATAAGTGGGATAAACTGGTAACGCCAAATATGGATATTGAAATTCCATTTACAAGAATGCTTGCTGGCAGTACCGATTATCACCTGGGCGGCTTCAACGCTTTGCCTGTTGAAAAATTTATTGCACAAAATAGTAAGCCATTTGTAATGGGCACACGCTGCCACATGCTGGCCATGTATGTGGTGCTGGAAAATTACCAGGGTATGGTTTGCGATTATCCTGATGCTTATATTGCGCAACCGGGATTTGAAGTTTTACAAAACATGCCCGTTATTTGGGACGAAACAAAAGTGCTTGAGGCAGAAGTGGGAAAATATATTTCTATTGCAAGAAGAAAAAATGACAGTTGGTATATTGGAACTATCACTGACAGCAGTGCAAGAAAAATAAACATCCACCTTAAATTTTTAACTGCAGGAAAATATACAGCCACCATTTACAGTGATGCTGCTGATGTTAATGAAAATGCCAATCATCTTACAAAAAAAAATATAATTGTAGATAAAAATAAAATTATACCCATATCATTAACCACAGGTGGTGGTAATATTGTAATATTGAAAAAGTTTAAAAAATAAAAACAGGAATATGAAAAGTAAATACATGCTGGTTGTGCTAATTTTTGTTACACAATTTGCAACCGCACAAAACAACGATGCAAAAATGAAACCCTTCATTGACGCATTGATGAAAAAAATGACACTAACAGAAAAAATAGGCCAGTTGAATTTGCCGGGCAGTGGCGATATTGTTACCGGCCAGGCCAGCAACAGCGATATTGGTAAAAAAATTAAAGAAGGAAAAGTGGGAGGGCTTTTCAATATTAAATCTGTTGCAAAAATTAAAGCCGTACAAAAAGTAGCAGTAGAAGAAAGCCGTTTAAAAATTCCGATGATATTTGGTATGGATGTTATTCATGGGTATCAAACTACATTTCCCATTCCTTTGGCATTATCATGCACCTGGAATATGCAGGCGATAGAACAAAGTGCACGGATAGCCGCAATTGAAGCAAGTGCCGATGGCATTAACTGGACATTTTCCCCCATGGTGGATATTGCCCGTGACCCACGCTGGGGCCGCATTGCAGAAGGCAATGGCGAAGATGTTTATCTCGGAAGCCAAATTGCAAAAGCAATGGTAAAAGGTTACCAGGGTAATGATCTTACAAAAAATAATACCATTATGGCTTGTGTAAAACATTATGCGATGTATGGCGCTGCAGAAGCCGGAAGAGATTACAACACTACCGACATGAGCCGTCAGCGTATGTACAACGAATACCTGCCGCCCTACAAAGCAGCTGTTGATGCAGGTGCAGGAAGTGTGATGGCAAGTTTTAATGAAGTGGATGGCATACCGGCAACAGCCAGTAAATTTTTAATGACGGATGTGTTGCGCAAGCAATGGGGCTTTAAAGGTTTTGTGGTTACAGATTACACCGGTATAAATGAAATGATTGATCATGGTATGGGAGATTTGCAAACGGTTTCGGCATTAGCATTAAATGCAGGCATTCATATGGATATGGTAGGCGAAGGGTTATTAACTACTTTAGAAAAATCTTTAAAAGAAAAAAAAGTTACACTGCAGCAAATTGATAATGCCTGCAGGTTAGTGCTGGAAGCAAAATATAAATTGGGATTGTTTGATGACCCTTACAAATATTGTGATGAGAACAGGGCGAAGACGGAAATTTTTACAGCCGCTAACAGAAAAATTGCAAGAGAAATTGCAACAGAAAGTTTTGTGTTGCTTAAAAATCAAAATAATTTATTACCGCTTAATAAATCATCTACTATTGCATTAATTGGGCCATTGGCAAACACTAAAGAAAATATGCCGGGCACATGGGCTGTGGCCACGGATTATTCAACACCCATTTCGTTATTGGCAGGATTAAAAAATAAGCTGGGCACCAACGCCAATATAATCTATGCAAAGGGAAGTAATTTAGATGAAGACAGTGTTTTTGAAGAACGTGCCGGTATGTTTGGTAAAGAAACGTACAGGGATAAACGCAGTACCGAAATTATTTTAGCCGAAGCTTTGGAAGCAGCAAGTAAAGCGGATGTAATTGTTGCAGCATTGGGCGAAAGTGCAGAAATGACTGGCGAAAGCAGCAGCCGCAGCGATATCAGTATACCAAAGACACAACAGGATTTATTGAAAGCATTATTAAAAACCGGTAAGCCTGTGGTGTTGGTTCTGTTTGCCGGACGGCCAATGACCATTAAATGGGAAAGTGAAAATGTGCCTGCTATTTTAAATGTATGGTTTGCCGGTACCGAAGCAGGCGATGCCATTGCAGATGCTTTATTTGGCGATGCTGTTCCTTCAGGAAAATTAACTACTACATGGCCGCAAAATATGGGGCAAGTGCCATTGTTTTACAATCATAAAAATACTGGCCGTCCCTTAGAAGAAGGTAAATGGTTTCAAAAATTCCGCAGTAATTATTTAGATGTAAGTAATGATCCTGTTTATCCTTTTGGTTTTGGATTAAGTTATACCAATTTTAATTACAGTGATATAAAATTGAGCAATACTTCATTAAAAGGCTAATCAAACATTAACCGCCTCCGTTACATTAACCAATGCAGGAAAATACGATGGGGCAGAAGTGGTGCAGTTATACATTCGTGATGTGGTGGGCAGTGTAACCCGGCCTGTAAAAGAATTAAAAGGTTTTCAAAAAATTATGCTGAAGGCAGGAGAAACAAAAACCGTTACATTTAGTATTACACCCAACGATTTAAAATTTTATAACTATGATTTAAAATACGATTGGGAAGCCGGAGATTTTGAAATAATGATTGGTGGAAATTCAAGCGATGTGAAAAAAGGAAAAGTAAACTGGAGTAAATAATTTTTTGGGCCAGGCGGCAGGAATGCTATCGGGCTGCGGTGGCGTCGCACTCTTGTGCGGTATAACTTTATTGAGCTTTAATGATGTTTTGCTTTTGATTTATTATACTGTCAGCCTGAGTTTATCGAAGGCGGGCTGCACATAAAAGAAACTGCGCTGGCATTAACCCGCCTTCGACAAACTCAGGCTGACAACTTTTAGTAAAGGAATCGCAATGTATAGAATACAATATTTATTATTTCAAAATAAATAAATCATGAAAAAAATTATCTTCCTCTCAATTATCTTTTTTTCTGCCATTAGTATTGTTCACTCACAGGATAAATCACTCTATCAAAAATATAGTTTCATAAAAGGCAACGATACTTTGCCTTACCGTTTATTGTTGCCCGAAAATTATGATGCATCAAAAAAATATCCCCTGATACTTTTTTTACATGGTGCCGGTGAAAGGGGTAATGATAACGAAGCACAACTAATGCATGGAAGCAATTTGTTTTTACGTGACAGTATCCGAAAAAAATATCCTGCCATTATTCTTTTTCCGCAATGCCCGGCCAAAAGTTTCTGGAGTAATGTAGGCATAAAAAATAATGGCGCAGGCGAAAGAGAATTTACCTTTCAAACTGGTGGCGCACCAACTATTGCAATGAATTTATTGCAGCAATTACTTTTTGAAACCATAAAAAAATATAAGGTCAACAAAAAACAAATTTATGTTGGCGGACT
Organism: uncultured Chitinophagaceae bacterium; assembly: GCA_963741535.1. Taxonomy (GTDB): domain Bacteria; phylum Bacteroidota; class Bacteroidia; order Chitinophagales; family Chitinophagaceae; genus Ferruginibacter. The sequence continues at coordinate 289,427 of CAVUIP010000007.1, read as the reverse complement.
TTCTATGGGTGGCATGGGCACTTTTGAAATTGTAAACCGAAACCCGAAATTATTTGCTGCAGCGTTTCCTATTTGTGGTGGGGCAGACAGCAGTGCAGCGCCAAATTTAAAAAAAGTAAACTGGTGGGTTTTTCATGGTGCAAAAGATGATGTGGTATTACCTGTATTTTCTGAACGTATTGTAAATGCATTACAACAAATAAATGCTAAAGTAAAATTTACCTTGTATCCCGAAGCCAATCACAACAGTTGGGATAATGCATTTGCAGAGCCTGCTTTATTACAATGGTTATTCTCTAACAAAAAATAATTATGAAATTTAAAAAAATTGTTCCGGTTGTTTTTATAGTAAGCTTTACAACAAATATATTTTCATTTGCCATTGCACAAAAAAAATCAATTGATGCAAAAGTAGACTCGGTTTTAAAACTGATGACGCTGGATGAAAAGATTGGCCAGATGAATCAGTATAATGGCGATTGGGAAGCCACCGGCCCAATAACCAGCGATGGCGATAAACAAAATCAAATTCGTAAAGGCATGGTTGGTTCTATGCTGAATGTTACCGGAGTTAAGCATACTACTGCATTGCAGCAAATTGCCATGCAGTCACGAATGAAAATTCCATTGTTATTTGGCCAGGATATTATACATGGCTATCGTACCATTTTTCCTATTCCGTTAGCCGAAGCGGCAAGTTGGGATTTATTTGCGATTGAAAAAAGTGCAAGAATTGCAGCGATTGAAGCAAGTGCTGTTGGTGTGCACTGGAGCTTTGCACCCATGGTGGATATTTCCCGTGACCCACGCTGGGGCAGGGTTATGGAAGGTGCAGGCGAAGATCCTTTTTTAGGAAGTGCTATTGCTAAAGCAAGGGTACAGGGTTTTCAGGGAAATGGCTTGGGTAACACCGATGCAGTAATGGCCTGCGCCAAACATTTTGCAGCATATGGTGCGGCTGTGGGTGGCCGTGATTACAATGCTGTAGACATGAGCCTGCGTCAGTTACACGAAATTTATTTACCACCTTTTAAAGCAGCACTTGATGCAGGAGCCGCAACATTTATGAATTCGTTCAACGATTTAAATGGTGTGCCTGCAACAGGCAATAAATATTTGCAAAGAGATTTATTAAAAAATCAGTGGAAATTTAAAGGCTTTGTGGTAAGCGATTGGGGCAGTGTGGGAGAAATGATCAATCACGGTTATTCGAAAAATAATTACGAAGCAGCTATGCATGCCACCAATGCCGGCAGCGATATGGATATGGAAAGCAGGAGCTATATTCAAAATTTGAAACAATTAGTAAAAGATAAAAAAGTTACAGTTGCAGTAATTGATGATGCGGTAAAAAGAATTTTAAAAAAGAAATTCGAAATGGGATTATTTGACGATCCTTTTAGATTCAGCAATGCCGCAAGAGAACAGGAGCAATTTAATAACGCTGCACATTTGCAGGCTTCGCAATCAATAGCCGAAAAAAGCATTGTGCTGCTGAAAAATAAAAATCAATTATTGCCCTTATCCAAACAAATAAAAAACATTGCATTAATTGGCCCGTTTGTAAAATCGGTAAGGGATAATTTAGGTTTTTGGAGTTACAGCTGGCCGGATGATACTGCAAGAGTTGTTACGTTGTATCAAGGCATTCAAAATAAAGTAAGCAGCAATACAAAATTATTATACGCAAAAGGCTGTGATATTGATGATCAAAATAAAAGTGGTTTTGAAGAAGCGATTGCAGCTGCTAAAGATGCAGATGTAATTATTATGAGCATGGGTGAAGCAAGCAACTGGAGTGGCGAAGCTAAAAGCCGCAGCAATATTAATTTACCCGGCGTGCAGGAAGAATTGATAAAAGCAATGCAGGCAACTGGTAAGCCAGTTGTAGTTTTAATAAATGCTGGCCGCCCTTTAATTTTTAACTGGACGGCAGATAATGTTACTGCTATTTTATACACATGGTGGCTGGGTACAAAAGCCGGTGACGCCATTGCAAATGTTTTATTCGGAGATTATAATCCTGCTGCAAAATTACCCATGAGTTTTCCCAGAACGGAAGGACAAATTCCTATTTACTACAATCATTATAACACCGGCAGGCCTGCTGCTAATGACAGTGATGTAAATTATGTATCGGCTTATATTGATTTGCCTAACAGTCCTAAATTTTGCTTTGGTTATGGGTTGAGTTATACCAGTTTTAATTACAGCGGCATCACTTTAAATAAAACACAATTTAAAGTAAACGAAAAATTGGAAGCAACAATAACCATCACCAACACCGGTAATTACGATGGCGAAGAAGTAGTACAGTTATATATTAGAGATATGGTAGCATCAGTTGTGCGGCCAATAAAAGAATTAAAAGATTTTCAAAAAATATTTTTAAAGAAGGGAGAAAGTAAAGTAGTGAAATTTATAATTACTGTTGATGATTTAAAGTTTTATGATTATGAATTGAAATATGCGGCAGAGTCGGGAGATTTTAAAATATTTATTGGCACAAATTCCGCACAGGTTAAAGAAGCAGGTTTTGTGTACAATAAATAATCTATTCAACATTTTGGGGTTAATAATTTATTTTGCATTATGCCATTATATGCCATCATTATTCTTATCATCTTCATCACCGGTTACATAGCTATTGCGTTTGAACAGCCATTAAGAGTAAACAAAGCAGCTTCAGCTTTAATAACAGGTGTATTGTGCTGGACCGTTTATATACTCAGCAGCAATGATGTACATGCAGTGAGTGAGTCTTTATTGCACGGCTTTGGTGATATCGCTTCAATCTTATTTTTTCTTTTAGGCGCTATGACGATTGTTGAATTAATTGATTCTCACAATGGCTTTGATATTATAACCCGTAAAATAACTACCACCAGCAAAAAGAAATTATTATTCATCATTGCCATAATCACTTTTTTTCTTTCTGCCTTGTTAGATAATTTAACTACGGCAATTGTAATGACATCGCTTTGCATAAAATTATTAAACGAAAAAGAAGACAGGTTGTGGTTTGCCGCTATTATAATTATTGCAGCAAACTTGGGGGGTGTATGGTCGCCATTGGGTGATGTAACTACCACCATGCTGTGGATAGGCGGACAGGTAACGGCACTTAATATTATTTACACCCTTTTTATTCCCTGCCTGATTGCCTGCATTGTTCCAGTTATTATTGTAGCAAAAAAATTTAAAGGTAAATCCTATCAGCCATTACCCGTTATCGAAACTACTACCCGGCAAAAAACAGATGGCAAAATTATTTTAATCAGCGGACTTGGATTTTTACTTTTTGTGCCTTTATTTAAATCGATTACACACTTGCCGCCTTTTATGGGAATGCTGCTGGCATTGGGTTTAATGTGGGTAATCACCACCATTATTCATAAAAATAAAGATTGCGGATTATGCTGAAAAATATACTGTAGCCCGTGCCTTACAAAAAATTGATACGCCAAGTATTTTATTTTTCCTCGGCATATTATTAGCCGTTGCTGCATTACAATCAACAGGCTTACTTAAAAATCTTAGCCGGTACTTTAAGCACTATTTTTAAAAATGATTATTTGATCGGAACATTTTTAGGCTTGCTTTCTTCAGTAGTGGATAATGTACCATTGGTAGCCGCAGCACAGGGCATGTACGATTTAAATACTTATCCCACCGATCATCCGTTTTGGGAATTTTTAGCACTCACCACCGGTAGTGGCGGCAGCGCCATCATTATTGGTTCGGCAGCAGGTGTTGCCGTTATGGGCATAGAGCAAATTGATTTTATATGGTACCTTAAAAAAATAAGCTGGATAGCATTGGTGGCTTTTGTGGTGGGGATAGGAGTATTTTTATTGCAGCAGTATTTGTTAAGTTAATTTTATTTTTTTTTGATCACTATCTGCTCTTTTAAAAAATTAAATAGCTTTTTATATGCCTCTTTTACAATGGGATAAAAGTCAGTTTCATAGTAAGTTTTATTAAATTCAAATTTAATATTGCAATAAACATAATTCGTTTCTTTATTGAAAGAAACCTGCCTGCTGTAGATAATATCTTTTTCAGGTGTTTCCATAACAATTGATTTAGGTAATTCATCAACTGTGTAGTTAGCAGGAAGCTCAATTGCGGTATTAAGATTTATATTTCTTCTATAACCAAAATTAATATTGGAGAAACGGATATCATTCAAAAATGGGTTTTTATCAAAACCTGCAAATAAATTTAGAGGGATAAGTTTATAATTACCGCTTTCTGTTAAAGCAAAACTAAAATCAAATTTTTGATTTAATGACACAGAATCGTTTTCAGTATTCTCAATTTCGAATTTTTCAAAATTAGCTACTAGGTCATTGAGTTTTAAATAATTTTCTTTAAAATGTTCTTTATCTTTCGCATATTCCCGACTTTTTTTTATCCTTGCATAATCTTTGCTTCTTATTAATGCCTTACCATTTAAGATTCCATCTTCAGATATCTTCATGTCAAGGTAAATTCCTTCTTTGTAAGATAAAGAGTCGTTACTAATGAATATTAATCCAGCCTTTTTTTCAGAGACAATAAACCCAATTGTATTTAATATGCTACTCGGAGTAATATATACCGGCGTGTGTTTATCAGTTGCATCTAAAAAATATTTTTTGGAATTTATATTAACAAAAGCAAAAACCGAATTAAACTGATCGATATATGGATAAGCCGTATCTACCTTCCCATGAAATCTTTGGCTAACTAATATTGGATAAGCCTCAACTCCTGCTTTTCTCAAAAGATTTATAAGAATTAAGTTTATATCTCCGCTTGTTCCACTTTTGTTTTGCCATGCTTCATTAACACCATTCGCAGATGATTTGCTATACCAGTTATCCCAGTCTATATTATCCCTTACATAATTATAAACCGTATTTATTTTTTGCTCCTGAGATAATTCAGGATTTATTTGTTTTACAAAATCATTGGTTCCTTTAATTTTATTTTCAAGTTGGGGCCAAAAACTTTCTGCGTTAAGCATCATTTGATATACCTCCTGCCACCCAGATAAAGTTGTCTGGGTATTGTATGATCCCCACCTGGAGTTATACTTGCCAAACTGAAAATTAATATTTTGGATATTATCTTTTCTGGAATCCATATATGGCTCATCCGTTAAAGACGGAATATTTCGCATTTCAAAAAAAAGCTTCCCCGGTTCATTCAAAACAGTTATTTCCAATTCGGGCCTTTTATTTACCCGATAAACAAATTGTTTATCCTGTATCATTTTAAGGTGGTACCTGCTTATCATTATTGGTATATCATCCTGGAAATACCAGTCTTTCAAGCCCCAGTAATTTTGCATTACACTTCTGTACTGGTATTCAATTATACTTCCTTTTTTTACTGATGGGAATGCAAATGTTATTTCACCAATACTTTTTGTCTTTTTAATTTTGTAAAAAAATTTTTTTTCGATTTTTTGTTTTTTAAGAAGGCCTTCACTTTCAACATTAATCGTCATTGCTTCAATATTATCAATATGCTCAAAGTTATTCTCACTGTAAAAAGGAATTGCAATATTTGCAGCACTAATGCCCTTGTCATTTAAAATTTTTATTCGAATGTGATGAGTTGTGACGAGTTCAGTATAGTTGCCCTGATAAGAAAAAGCTTCATGAATTAAAACAACCGCACCAGCTTCTTTTTCAAAAGGGCATTCTTTTAACTCTATTTCTTCTTTTGTAGGAATTCCAAAATCCGGATAGTCCTGAGAAAAACAAGGGGATATATTTAAAGAAATATAAACAATTATTGGTAAGATTTTTTTCATGGAGTAAAAATTTAATATTAGCTGCCTATACTTTCAAAATATGGTACTTCATCATTACTTATGTTTTCTTGCTGCTGCCAATAAGCTAACGTAACCACTTGGCCGCTTTTAGTTTTCAGTAATCTTCCAAAAATTGCATTGATGGCATTAAAGGTATAATCTGTTACACCAACTGTAAATGTTTCAGGCGTTACTAAACTGTTGGAGGGTTCCAAACCCTCTAACAGTTCTGCTGCGGGTGCAGCAGCCTTAGGGGGAGGAGAGGGCACTACAACAACTGTAAAACCATTTTGCTCCAGCAGATTTTTTAAAAATTGTACCCTTTCCAGTGCAACACTTTTTTCTACGATGCCGCATTTAACGCCATCTAATTCTTCAAACTCGTGATTTTTATTTATTGCCATAATTGCCCCCATCCCCTGAAGGAGAGTTATTTAAAGTTTATAATTTTATCAATCAGTTTGCATAAAGTTAAGTTCAATTTTACACTACAGTGCGAATAACTCCCCTTTAGGGGATGGGGGCTCAATTGAGCGAAACAATATAATCATACACCCAACTCATTAACCCAACTGCAATAATTCCAGCCCCGCAAATTAATAACCCAAACTTTACCGACGGCTGTAAAACAATTTTTTCAACAGGCATTTCATTTTTATCCATAAATACAGATCGTATAACTCTTAAATAATAATACAAAGAAACAATCATGTTTAATGCTGCAATAATAATAAATGCATAATTGGCCTTTGCAGCACCAGCTGTTAATAAAAACAATTTACCAAAAAAACCTGCTGTTGGTGGTATGCCAGCTAATGAAAAAAGTGCCAGTGCAAGTACCCAGCTTAAAAATTTATTATTTTGATAAAAGCCTTTATAATCTGCAATATTTTCCTTACCTGTTTTCGCTGCAATTGTTGCAGCTACACCAAATGCTGCCAGGTTACTAAATACATAAATCAAAATAAAATAAATAACTGATGAAGTACCTTCAATAAAATTACTGCTAATACCCACTAAAATAAAACCAACCTGTGCAATAGAAGAAAAAGCCAAAAAGCGTTTGATGTTTTGCTGGCGCAGTGCAAATAAATTTCCAATGATCATGGTGATAATGGATAACAGCATTACCATATTGTACCAAACCGCCTCCATGGGTTGAAATACTTTGTACAATGTTGCAATAAAAACAAACGCAATAGCGCCTTTTGATATTACCGAAAGAAAAGCAGTAACTGCAAACGGCGAACCTTCGTACACATCAGCCGTCCATAAATGAAATGGTACGATAGATAATTTAAAAGCAAAAGCACTTATTAAAAAAACAAATGCCAATATTTGTAATGAACTTCCGGTGAGTAACGCAGGTAATTCTGAAAAACTTATTGTACCCGTTGCACCATACACTAATGAAATGCCAAACAGCAAAATGCCTGATGAAAATGCAGAAGATAAGATCATCTTCATTGCCGCTTCGGAAGATATCTTTTTTTGCAGATCGAAATTGGCTAAAGCAGCAACAGGTATAGTTGCCAGTTCTAATGATAAATAGAACATTAAAAAATTACCGCTTGATAACAGAAGAAACATTCCCAGTAAAGCGGAGAGCAGTAAAATAAAAAATTCCGCCAAATGTTCTGTCTTTTTTAACCAATCTGTAAATAATAACGAAATTAAATACACGCCTAAATTCAAAATACTTTTTTCAAAGGCAATCAAAGTATTCGTTTGATACATATTATCAAACAGGCTGCCATCCACATTCATAAACAATCCAAAAATAAAATTCAATAATAACAGCAACTGAATAATTAGTAATAGTGTATCATTTTTTATGCCCTTACTCAACTTAACAAAAAGTAAAAAGAATATGATGACGGTAAGTATCAGTTCGCTTTTCATTATTGTAATAAATTCATTCATTCTTTACTTTTAAAAACTTTATAAGGGTATTTATATTTTTACTTTACAGCCTCAATCTTTTGCATAATTATTGTTGCACCAGGTTTAATTAAATCATTCAGCCAAAATGGTGCAATGCCAATAGCTAAAATTCCTGCAATTAAGATTATGGCTGCTAATTTTTCATTCCATCTGGCATCAGTTAAATTACTAAAGCTTTCTTTTATTGGCCCCATGGCTGTTTTACCTACTGCTCTTAAAATATACACTGCAGTTACAACAATACTTAAGCAGGCAGCAATAGTTGCAATGCGGTGAAAATTATCTGCATGTTGCCACGAGCCAACAAAAATGGTCATCTCTGCAACAAAACCACTAAGGCCGGGTAAACCCAAAGAACATAATCCAACAATAAATAAAACGGTTGAAATAAAAGGCATGGTTTTTAAAAGTCCGCCCATTTCATTTACTTGCCTGGTGTGTGTACGTTCATAAATCATTCCTATAACTGCAAAAAATAATGCTGTCATTAAACCATGACTCACCATTTGCATTACCGAACCGGTTATTGCAGTTTTAGTTAACATACCAATACCCAGCAAAACAAAACCACAATGGCTAACCGAAGAATAAGCATTGATATATTTTAAATCCTTTTGCATCATAGTAGCAAAGGCGCCATACAAAATGGCAATTGATGCTAATACAATAATTATGTTGGCATATTCTTTTGCACCATCGGGCATAATGTAAGTGGCTACACGTAAACAACCATAGCCGCCCAACTTCATTGAAATACCTGCAAGAAACATTGAACCTGCTGTAGGAGCGGAAGAATGCCCGTCGGGTACCCATGTATGAAAAGGGAATAATGCGGTGAATACACCAAAGCCCACAAACAATAATGGAAAACAGATCAATTGAGTTTGTACAGGAATATTTATTGCAGCCAGTTGCAATAAATCAAAAGTTTTTCCGCCGCCGCCAAAATACATTCCTAATAAACCTACCAATACCAATGCAGAACCAAACATTAAAAGTAATGCCAGTTTGTTAGCACTGTATTCTTTTTTTCCGCTTCCCCAAATGCCAATTAATAAATATTTGGGTATAACTGCAATTTCTAAAAAGAAAAACAAGATGAATAAATCTAAAGAAATAAAAAAACCATAAGCGCCAAAACTTAATAATAGTAACAGAAAATAAAATTCCTTAGTCATTTTTTCTACATTCCATGAAACTAGTACGCCGGCAATTACAACAAAAGCCGTTAATAATATCATTGCTACAGCAATACCATCTACACCAAAATGTAAACTAATATTCCAACTGGGAAACCAATTGTATTGCTGCTCAAAAATAAAGTTAGCTTGCTCACCATTGCTTCTTGCGGTGTTGTAAGCAGCAAACAAACCAACCGACAGCGCCAACTGTATGCCTGCACCAATAAAAGCAGTCCACCTTATTTGTTGCTTATTGTTTAATAATAAAACAACTAAAGCTGTGAGTAATGGAACTGCTAATAATAACAATAAATTCATACTGGTGTTTTCTTAATTTTTTTAACAAGGAAGTCAAGCTTTAAAAGCTTGACTTCCTTTGCCTACTTCCATAAATAAATAAACAATACCGCTAACCCAATTACACTTGCCAAAAAATAAATACCGTATTGCTGTACTTTACCCGATTGTATTTTTTTTATTTTTTCTGAAATCAATTGAGTGGTATTTCCTGTCGCATTCATTAACCCATCCACAATATTTTTATCAAACCATGCAGCCGGTCTTCCTATTAAATTAAAAATTATTTTCTGAGTGATGAATACATATATTTCATCAATGTAAAATTTGTGATAAGCTGATTTATATAAAGCATTTAATGATGCAGCAATTTTATCCGGCTTGTTATTTTCTTTTTTATACAACCACATGGCAGTAAAAATTCCAATCAATCCCAATATAACCGGCGCAATTGAAAAGGAAAGATGAAATTCAGATGGTAAAGCTTTTCCATCCGAACTAACAAAATTTCCAAAAGGGATAAATCCTGCTGCGGCTGCACCAACGGATAATAAAAGTAATGGCAGCATCATGGCAAAACCGCCTTCGCCTTTATGTTCGCCGTGTAAGTGTGCGTCTTTATTCCAGAAAATAGAAAAGTATAATCTAAACATATAAAAAGCTGTAAGCCCCGAAGTAATTAAAGCAACATAATAAATGGAAGTGTTGTTTTGATATGCAGCCAGCAAAATTTCTTCTTTACTAAAAAAACCTGCAAAAGGCGGCACACCTGCAATGGCTAAACAGGCGATTAAAAAAGTGATATGCGTAACGGGCAAATATTTTCGCAGGCCACCCATATCTTTTATTTCGTTGCTGTGCACATAATGTATAACTGCACCGGCACCTAAAAACAATAATGCTTTAAACATGGCGTGTGTAAACAAATGAAACATAGACGCAGTGTAACCCAGTCCATCTTCGCCACCATATTTTGAAACGCCTAAAGCAAACATCATATAACCTATCTGGCTCATGGTGGAGTAGGCAAGCACTCTTTTTATATCAGTTTGTGTGCAGGCAATTATTGCTGCAAACAATGCAGAAAATGCACCCACATAACCAACAATCTCTAATGCATCCGGAGCAGAAATGGCAAACACAGGAAATAATCTTGCCACTAAAAAAACTCCTGCTACAACCATTGTTGCCGCATGTATTAATGCCGAAACAGGGGTAGGGCCTTCCATGGCGTCGGGTAACCAAATGTGTAAAGGAAACATTGCACTTTTGCCAGCACCTCCAACAAAAACTAACACCAGCCCCCAGGTTAATGCTGACACGCCAATGAATGATGCGGATAAAATATTTTTTAAAGGGGCAGATTCAGGTGATGTTAGATCTGCTATCATTGTATTAAAATCTAATGTGCCTGAATAGAAAGACAATATTAATATCCCGATTAAAAAACCAACATCTGCAAAACGTGTAACAATAAACGCTTTTTTGCAGGCGGCAACAGCAGCAGGTTTATCATAATAATAACCAATTAATAAAAAAGAAGACAAGCCCACCAACTCCCAAAAAATATACATTTGAAAAATGTTGGAAGCCACCACTAATCCTAACATAGAAAAAGTAAACAATCCTAAAAATGCATAATAGGTGGCAAAACGTTCATCACCTTTCATATACCCCAAACTGTAGATATGCACCATCAATGAAATAAAAGTAACTACCACAATCATCATCATCGAAATGGGATCTAACATTATGCCCATATCAATTGATAAATTTTCCGAAAATTGTAACCATGTATATTTAAATGCAATTAGCCTGGGATAATTGCCCACACCGTAATTTGAAAAATATTCATAAGCCACATAAATTGCCAATACCGTTGATGCTAACATTAATGCCGTAGCAATAATTCCCGAAGTATTTTTAAAATATTTTCGTCCAAATAATCCAAGCAATAAAAAACCTGCCAGTGGCAGTAATGGAATAAGTGCTATGTAAAAATTGTTTGGCATCAACTTCAGTATGCGGTTTATTTTATTTTGGTTTTATAAAATCATCTTCGCTTCAATCTCCTCCTTTTCTCTTCCCCTTTGGGGAAGGATAGGATGGGGCTTTTTCTCCTTTTCCCCCTTAGGGGATAGGGATTAATACTTCATCTCCTCTGCACCCTCCACATCAATCGATTTATGACTTCGGTATAAATTTATAATAATAGCAATAGCAACAGCTGCTTCGGCTGCAGCAATAGCAATAATAAAAATGGTAAAAAATAAACCATCCATTTTATTGGGCCACAAATATTTATTGAAGGCAATAAAATTCAGGTTCACACTATTTAAAATAAGTTCAATACTCATTAACATCGTTACTAAATTTCTTCTTGTAAAAAAACCATATACACCAATAAAAAATAGTGCAGTGCTGATGAATAATATTTCGTTTAATCCGGGATGCATCAGTTGGTTTCAGTTTTAGTTCGTAATGCAATAACTATTGATCCAATTAAAGCAGCCAACAATAAAATACTTACTACTTCAAAAGGCAATGCATACCCGCCAACTTCGGTACCCAGCATTTGGTTACCAATATTTTCTACACTTGGTTCTATTGCTGTTGCGGAAGTACTAATAAATTTATGCTGATATAACTGTACTAATATTAATGCCAATCCGCAAAAAGCAGCTAAAGCTGCAAACAATTGCCTGCTTAATTTTTGTTGCGGCATTTTTTCTCCCGCCTGCTGCGTTAAAAAAATGGAGAAGATAATAAGCACCACAATGCCTCCTACATACACTACAATTTGCACTGCCGCAATAAATTCGTACTGTAACCAAAAGTAAAAACCTGCAATACCAATTAAAGAAAATAATAAATAAATAGCCGCTCGGAAAATTTGCCTTGTAGTAACGGCAAGCAATGCACTACCTAAAGTTAGTGCTGCAAGTAAATAAAATATTATTGTAGATCCTTCCATAAGCAATGGGCAATTAGCAATGTGCAATATGCAATTGAAAACTGCAAGCTGTTTTTTATTTTCTAAAAATTAGTTCAGTCATAATGTTCTTCAAATTTATCAACTGCCAACTATCAACCAACAACTTGTCTTATTCCACTCCATCCATAATCTTCGATCCCGGGTTATTCAAAATCTTCGTCAGCTCCGCTCTGTCAAAAACACTGTGTTCAAAAGTTTGCGCCATCACAATCGCATCACTGGGGCAAGCCACCACACACAAATTACACATCGTACACAATTCTAAGTGATACACTAATTTATCAATTGCTTTTTTCTTTTTGCCTTCCGGCGTTAATTCATTTTTAAAAATTACTTTAATAGTGCCATTAGGGCAAGCCAGTTCGCAAGCCTGGCAGCCGGTGCAGCGGTGTTCATTTTTTTCATCATGCGGCATTACCACTTCGCCTTTAAAACGTTCGGGTAAATTCAGTGTGCCCCTGTTATCAGGATATTGTTCTGTTATAATTTCTTTGTGATGCGTAAAATAATAACCCGTACGCCGCATACCAATCAGCATAGATTTTACTGCACCGTACACTTCTTTTATATATTTTACGATAAACATAAATGCTATTTTAGATTTTAGATTGCCGATTTTAGATTTTTTTAAATTTGCTACTTTAATTTTTTTGCAAACTTTCCGGAATTTCAGGCTTTTAAATCTGAAATCGGCAATCCAAAATCCCAAATCAGAAATGCCACCCCAATATCGCCATCACTGTTATCAACAAAATATTGAACATACTGATTGGTAGCAAATACTTCCATTCTAAATTTAATAATTGATCAATACGTAATCTCGGAAAAGTCCAGCGGAACCACATGATAACAAAAATTAAAAAAAATGTTTTGCCCATAAACCAAATGCTCGATGGTATATAATCCATTACATTATTAAAACCCTGCCAGTTGCCAATATGAAACGGCATCCAGCCGCCTAAAAATAAGGTAGCACCAATGGCACACACTATAAATACGTTTACATACTCTGCTAAAAAAAACAAGGCAAACTTCATCCCGCTGTATTCGGTATGAAACCCAGCAGTTAATTCACTTTCGGCTTCAGCTAAATCAAAGGGAGCCCGGTTAGTCTCTGCCGTTACTGCAATTAAAAAAATTACAAAAGCAATTATTACCGGGATATGTCCTTTAAATAACCACCAGCCATTTTGTTGCGAAGCAATAATATCAGTTAAGTTCAAACTGCCGGTTAAAACAACAATTGATAAAATAGAAAGCCCTGCACTCAATTCGTAACTTACAATTTGTGCACCGCTACGCATAGCACCCATCAGCGAATATTTATTATTGCTTGCCCAGCCCGCCATTAAAATACTTATTACAGAAATAGAAGACACCGCCGATACATACAACACCCCAATATTTAAATCCCACAATTGAAAGTTACTTGCAAATGCAATGGGCGCCATTAATAACATGGCAACTATCATTGCAATAAATGGTGCCAGGTTAAATAAAAATTTATCTGCGCCGTTGGGTGTCAATCCTTCTTTGGTTAATAATTTTAGTGTATCCGCAAACGATTGTAACAAACCTTTTGGCCCCACACGGTTTGGCCCTAACCTTATTTGCATCCATGCACTCACTTTTCTTTCCATAATTACCAGCACCAATCCTAAAATTGCAAACAGGCTTATTACAGCAATTCCTGCAATCACCATTTCAAATACCAATGCCCAGGTAGAGCTGAATCGTTCGTTCAACCATTGGTGAATGTTGTTTGTTATGTTAGATAAGCTCCACATTAAGGAAAATTATTTTTTTTTGGACCCAGCTAAATTTCTTTAATCATCTTCATTGGCGTCGCACTCTTCAACAATATATCTTTACTGAACTTTAATTATGTTTTGCACAAGCTGCCCACCGTCTTTTTTAAAATTCAACCTTCTTTTTTCTTAACCGGGTGAGCCACTCTTAAAGGAGTGACTCACCCTACGTAAACCTTCACTACCATCATAGGGGTATCTCCTCCACAGTTCCCCCTTTAGGGGGCGGAGGGGGTTTTTACCGATCTATATCCGGTATCACCAAATCCAGTGTACCCATCATCGCTACTAAATCACCCAGCTTACTGCCTCTTGCCATATGATCTAATGCAGAAAGATTAGAAAATCCCGGCGAACGAAATTTAATTCTGTAAGGTGTGGTGCCGCCCTCGCTAACAATGTACACACCAAATTCTCCTCTTGCTGTTTCTACACGTTGATAAAATTCTCCTTTTGGTAATTTTAATACGGCTTTTGTTTTTGCCTGAAAATCGCCTTCAGGAATATTGTCAATTAACTGTTCAATAATTTTTACCGATTCATTTATTTCTCTTAATCTCACTAAATACCTTGACAAAGAATCTCCATCGGTTTCTAAAATTTCATCAAACTGTACTTTATCATATACTTCGTATGGATATAATTTTCTGATATCGCAGGTAACACCGCTGCCTCTTGCAACCGGACCGGTACAACCAAATGAAATAGCATCTTCTTTACTTAATACTCCCACACCTTTCATTCGGTTTTGAAAAATAATATTACCCGTAAGCATTTCATTATACTCATCTACTTTAGATTTATACAAGGCAATAAAATTTTTTACCCTTTGCTGAAAGTTGGGATGAATATCCTGCATTACGCCACCGGGTACAATATAGTTCATGGTTAACCTGGCGCCGCAGGTTTCTTCCATAATATCATTGATGTTTTCTCTTTCTCTAAAAGCATGAAAGAAAGGAGTAAAGGCACCCAAATCCATTGCCATAGCACCCCACCACAATTCATGCGATGCAATTCTTGTCAGTTCATCTACCAAAACCCGAATGTATTTTGCCCGTTCCGGAATTTCAATTTGCATTGCATTTTCTACACACAAAGCGCAGGCGTTATTATTGATGTGGCTCGATAAATAATCCATGCGGCTGGTAACATAAATAAATTGGCGATAGCTTAAACTCTCACACATTTTTTCTATGCTGCGGTGGATATAACCCAAATGCGGCTCTACTTTTTTTATCGTTTCGCCATTTAAAGTAATAACCAAATGCAATACGCCATGCGTTGCAGGATGCTGTGGCCCTACATTAATAATTAAATCACCTGCCTCTCCTAAATCCCCTCCCGAAGAGGGGACTTTTAAAGACTCCACATTATTTTCAACTTCAATCATTTGTCGAGAGTTATAAAAAATATTTTAATCACATTAATCTCTAACATAATCTTCTCCATTTCCCTCCCCTCCGGGGAGGATAGGAGGGGCTTTTACAACTTTATCATATTAACCGCGTCTTCAAAATCTTTCCGCATCGGATTTTTTCCTTCCCATCCGTCAGGTAAAATCAATAACCTTAAATCGGGATGATTTAAAAAATTCACCCCAAACATTTCATACGTTTCTCTTTCATGAAAGTCAGCTGTTTTCCAAATGGATGTAACAGATGCTATTTCGGGAGTAGCAAAATTTAATTTTGCTTTCACCACTATATTGTGCCTGCAGGTTGTTGATGTAAGATGATACACCATCGTTAAATGTGTTTTGTAATCTATACAAGTAATGCAAAAAAGAAAATCAAAATGTAAATGAAATATCATTTCGCAATTGTTTTGCAAAAGCCAACCATTCAGCAGGCTCAATATTTATAGTAAGCCATTGCCCGCCTTCTTCGTAAGCAGCTGCAGGAAGCAATTCACGTTAATTTTATTTTCAGCTCTTCAACATTCATCTACAAACAATTTGCTTTTAACTCTTTTGTAATAAAAAATACTGGTTGAATAACTCCCCTTTAGGGGATGGGGGCTTTTGGGGGCTGCTGTTCCCTCGTCATTCCACTTTTTATTTTTTCCTGTAATTTAATTAGTGCATGCAGCAATGCTTCCGGCCTTGGCGGGCAGCCGGCCACGTAAACATCCACTGGTATAATATGATCGGCACCTTTTACAACTGAATACGTGTTGTAAAAAAACGGCCCGCCGCTTATAGCACAGGCACCCATGGCAATTACATATTTTGGTTCGGCCATCTGGTCGTACAATCTTTTTAAAACCGGTGCCATTTTATTTACAATTGTTCCTGCAATAATAATTACATCAGCCTGGCGGGGGGAAGCTCTTGCCACTTCAAAACCAAATCTCGAAAAATCATATTTAGCCGAAGCAGTAGCCATCATTTCAATACCGCAGCAACTGGTTGCAAAAGTTAATGGCCATAACGAATTTGATCTTGCCCAGTTAATAACATCATCTAATTTACTAAGCACAATACCGCCGCCGGGTAAGTCGTGGACCTCTCCTGGAAAAGCCCCCTGTCCTCCGCCAACTGGCGGGGGAACTTTAACCGTTACATTTTTTATTTCATCGCTCATTTATAAATGATGTTATTTTTTAGATTCTTATACTACATAATCTTCTCCATGGTTCCCCCTTCAGGGGGCGGAGGGGGCTTACATCCACTTCAACGCCCCCTTCTTATGTGCATATAAAAATCCCATAAATAAAATAAAAAAGAAAATTACAATTTCAACTAATGCCAGCCAGCCAACTTTTTTTGCTACTACTGCCCAGGGATACAAAAACACCAGCTCCACATCAAAAATTAAAAATATAATAGCAAATAAATAATAGCCCACATTTAATTGTACCCAGGTTTGCCCGGTGGTGGGTATGCCGCATTCGTAAGGCTCGCCTTTGCTTTTGTTAAAAGTAGAACGGGTAACTATTTTTGATACCATTAATGCAATGCCCGAAAAGGCCAATGCAGCAAGAATTAAAATAATCATGGAAGAGGCACCCATATTTGCAACCGGTTTTACAGGGGTTGAAGTTAATGCTAAAATTGATTACA
The DNA here is from genome assembly GCA_963741535.1 of uncultured Chitinophagaceae bacterium. Classification (GTDB taxonomy): domain Bacteria; phylum Bacteroidota; class Bacteroidia; order Chitinophagales; family Chitinophagaceae; genus Ferruginibacter. Next base: position 272,332 of record CAVUIP010000007.1, on the reverse strand, counting down.
AAATTGTGGTAACCAATTAATTTTTACCCATTTAAATAATAGCAGTATGAATAAAAATTAAAGTAAATGTTTTTAAAGTCAGTAAAAAAACAATAACTTACAAATGCATTTGCATAAATAATTTGTAACGCTAAACAGCCAAAATGAAAAAAGTATCAAACATTTTAAAAAGAAAAGGCAGTAACGTAATTACCATTACCCAGGATATTACAGTGCTGGATGCCTTAAAGCAAATGGCAGAAAAAAATATTGGTTCTATAGTGGTGGAAGAAAATGGAAATTACATCGGGCTTTTAACCGAAAGGGATTATGCCCGTAAAGTTATCCTTAAAGGAAAATCATCTACCACTACTTTGGTTAAAGAAATTATGACCACAGGCCTGCCACGAATTACACCCGACAATTCTGTTGATACCTGTATGCAAATAATGAGCGAAAATAATATCCGCTACTTACCTGTTTTTGAAAACGACCAGCTCTGCGGTATCATTTCTATTAATGATGTTATTAAAGAAACTATTCTTACACAGGAAGAAACCATTGAGCATTTGCAGAATTATATACATTCTTAAGTTACAATTAAGAACTGCATTTTTGACATAAAAAATTTAATTAACCTTAACTCATATTAATTTCTTTGTTATTAAACTTCGCTATATTCAATTTTGATTTGTGAAGAAGAAAATTCTTAAATATCTCCTGATACTCATAATTATTTGTTCAGGCATTTTCTTATTATATTTTAATAATACAAGGCGGGTTAACCCAAAAACCACTGCCTTTTATAATGCTCTTAAAGATACTTTAAGGCAGAGAGATTTTTCTGTAAATCTTTTAGTTATTAGCACTAAAAGGTTTAAATGGCATAACGATATTCAAGCCAAATTTTCAGGAGCAGCAAAGGAAAGCAGGCATTTAATTGGCGATGCAATTGATTTTATAGTTTTTGATATCAACAACGATGGAAATTCTGATAGCAAAGATGTGGATATTGTATTCAATATTTTAGATAACGATATAATTAAAGATGGTGGCGGTATTGGTGTTTATAAAAATGAAAATAATTTTATTAACAAACAAATGATACATATTGATTGCAGGGGTTACGAAGCAAGATGGTCAAGGTGAAATAATTATGTAGCTATTTCATATTAGTTTTTTGAACTTACCTTTGCCCTCAATGAAGCACCTCAAATCCCTAAACAAATATTTTTGGAAATACCGCTGGCTTTTTATGCTGGGTATTGTGTTTGTTGTATTAACCAATTACTTTAGAATTTTAGCGCCGCAAATAACCAGGTATGTAGTTAATACCGTGGTGCATACAGTAAAAGGCGAAAATGATGCTGCTGCAAATGAGGGAGAAGCCGAAAAAAACTACGATTTTATTGTAAGAGAAGTAATTGTATTTTTTGAAAACCATCAGGATAATAAAATTTTACTGGCAGGCATTGCTTTACTCATTCTTGCTGTCATCAGCGGTATATTTATGTTTTTAATGCGGCAAACCATTATTGTAATGAGCCGCCATATTGAGTACGATCAAAAGAATGAAATATTTTCTCATTACCAAAAATTAGATACCAACTTTTACAAAACACACAGCACCGGCGATTTAATGAACCGCATTTCGGAAGATGTGAGCCGTGTGAGAATGTACACCGGCCCGGCCATTATGTATTTTATAAACCTTGCGGCTGTAATTGGCTTCAGTGTTTTTTTTATGCTTAAGGAAAGCCCTAAACTTACCTTAGTGGCATTGGCACCATTACCATTATTAGCCATCACTATTTATTTTGTAAACACCATCATCAATAAAAAAAGCGAAAGGATTCAATCTTTATTAAGCGATCTTACCACCAACGCACAGGAATCTTATTCTGGCATAAGGGTTATAAAATCTTATGTGCAGGAAAAAGCCCAGCTTATCTTTTTTAGAAATAACAGCGAAGCATACCGTAGCAATGCATTGAGCCTTGCAAAAACAGAAGCCATTTATTTTCCCAGTATGGCATTGTTAATTGGCTTAAGCACCATTGTAACGATTATGGTTGGCTGCCTGGATGTGATAAATAATGTTAACGGTACAACAGTTGGCACCATTGCAGAATTTGTGTTGTACATTCAGATGCTTACGTTTCCGGTAAGCGCTATTGGGTGGACGGCAAGTATGACACAAAGAGCTGCAGCATCTCAAAAAAGAATAAATGAATTTTTACACACTGAGCCCGAAATAAAAAATGAAATTCAACAAAATGATAAAATAAAAAATCAATCTTCTCCATTTCCCTCCCCTCCGGGGAGGATAGGTGGGGCTGTATTACAAGGCAATATTACTTTTGCCAATATAGATTTCACCTATCCTCACACCGGTATTAATGCAATAAAAAATTTCTCTTTACAAATTAATAAAGGCGAAAAAGTAGCTATCATCGGCCGTACTGGCTCAGGTAAGTCCACCATTGCACAATTGCTGCTGCACATGTACAATCCGCAAAAGGGATTGATAACTTACGATGGTATCCCCATAAATAAAATTGATATTAATACCTTACGGGAACAGATAAGCTATGTACCGCAGGATGTTTTTTTATTTAGCGAAACGGTAAGCAACAATATAAGTTTTGGATTAGAAAATGCATCGCAGGAAAAAATAATTACTGCTGCCAGGCAAGCCAGTGTACACACCGAGATTGAAAAATTTCAGCATAATTATAAGACTATAATTGGGGAAAGAGGGGTAACACTCAGTGGCGGGCAAAAGCAACGCATATCCATTGCAAGAGCATTAATTAAAGACCCCGAAATTGTAATTTTTGATGACTGCCTGAGTGCTGTGGATGCCCGTACAGAGAAGGAGATTATTGAAAACCTGTACAACTATCTAAAAGATAAAACGGCATTAATTATTACCCACCGCATATTTTCTTTGTTTAAGTTTGATAAAATTGTAGTGCTTGATGAAGGTAGGATTGCAGAGCAAGGTACACATGATGAGCTTATCCAAAACAATGGCATTTATACAGAAATGTATAACCGGCAGCAGGAAACCCCCATACCCTGAAGGGTAGTTATTTGAACTGTATAAAAAGATTGATCTTTCTATTATTATAAGATTTGTAAGAATTAGTATCGTTGAATAACTCCCCTTCAGGGGATGGGGGATTTATATTTTGTGGTTTCAAAAACAATTTTATCTTTGCGAAGTCCTAAAAATGGGCAATCGTTAAAAAACTAAAAACAATATAACAGTGGCGTACGAGAACAACGACAAAAAAATGGAAAGCGTTTATAGTCAACGCATCAGTGCAGGAAAACGCAGAACTTACTTTTTTGATGTAAGAGAAACCCGGGGTAACGACTTTTATTTAACCATTACCGAAAGCCGTAAAAAGTTTGACAGTGATGGATACGAAAGACATAAAATCTTTTTGTATAAAGAAGATTTCAATAAATTTATTAAAGGATTGGGCGAAGCCATTGATTATGTAAAAACAGAATTAATGCCCGATTTTGATTTTGATGCTTTTAACCACGATACTCCTTACGAAGGAGAAGGTGGCGCACCACAGGCAACTGCAAGTGCAGAAACAGCATCAACCGAAACACCAGAAATAACTGTTGAAGAAAAAGCTGAAGCTCCTGCCGCAACAACACCAGTTGATAATGGCAGCACTGAGGAAGTAGATAAGTGGTAAACCAACACCAAACCTAATTGCATAAACCCTTTCATTTTTGAGAGGGTTTTTTATTTGGGTGAGTCACCCCCGCAGGGTGACTCACCCAAATAAAATTACCTATACCATGAAACTGAAAATTTGAAATGAATCATTTAACTTGACTCAATAATTAAACCCATCATTAAATACTACTTTTGTTTAAATCATTGTTGATGAAAAAAATTTTGAGTTTGCTTGCAGCAGTTATTTTATGCAGCAGTTGCACTGCACAAATGTACCGCATACAAAAAGCGCAGGCTTTTTATACAGTATCATTTCCGGGTATGGCAATGAAGGATGAAAATGGTAATACAATAAATCCGGCACTAATAATTGACAGGTTTATTTATGTAGAATGCAGGTTTAATGGTAAACCAAAAATTGATTCCGTTTTTTATAATGGTATTTTATTTACTGCTGCTGTTGCAGATAAAGCCGAAACTGCTGTAACTGTTGGCATAAAAAGCGAAAATAGAAAACCGGTAAAGTTTACTCCTAAAAAAGGCAATAAAGTTTGGAAGGTTTATTTAACACAGGCCGATGGTAATACATTACCACATGAAGCAGTTAAAAAAATTATGATTAAAGGAAAGCTGGATAAAACAAAATTTATTTTTACAATTTATTCAGAAACACAACTTGCCACTCCTGACAGGGCTTGAATTTTGCCCTGCTAATTTTTACGAACACTTTTCTTAATTTTCTTTACCACCCATTTTTCAAATATTGTTATAGCCTTATCCCTGAAATCTTTTTCCTTATGTTTAGGCACATAAAAATAAATACTTACTAATTTCAACATAGAACTGCTGTCATTTCCTGTAATCATAATTTCGGCAAAAGAAGTTTTATACCTTATTGTATCGGTATCCTTAATCTTTTCATAATCTAAAATCAATGCAAGGGTATCTGTTTTATCATGATAATGAAAAACATTTGTTTCACTGTTAAAATCAACTTGTCCGCTAATTTTATTTATTTGATTAATTTCTTTTATCTGAACGCTGTTCAGTCTTGAAACCAGTTCTCTTTTTGAAAAATTAAAGAAATACTCTTTATCAATTGCAACAAATTTCCTTAAATCACGTGGAGGCGCACTCGTTGCTATAAATGCAATATAGGAAACTGCAGCAATAGCTTTAATAAAAACTGGTTTTGTAATATAAACCTGCTTACAATTATTGAAAAATTCATAAGAGAAAAAAACACTTACCAGTGCAATATTATCGCTAAAATCAATTGTTCTGTTAATTGGAATGTTGATAGAATTAGCCAGGTTAATTATGGGTTGCGATAAATCTGATTTCCAAAAAATAAACAGTGCTGCAGTAAGCAGGTGCAGTTGTTTTTTAAAATTGGGAAAAAGTGTACTGAGAAAAAAGGGAAATGTAAATAAGCCGGCAAAGTCAGAAAGTTTGCCAGTAATAAAATTATGAAAGGTTGTTTTTAAAATCCAATCGTTAATAATCAGCAATAAAACAGCAGCAATAAAAAGCGGATGGCCTAATTTTTTTGTTGAAGCTAACATAATACACATGTTGCTAATTACGAATCATAATTAGGGGTCACTTTTTTTTAATCAGCTCCAGTATTAAATTTTCTGAGGCAACCGGTTTATAATCTGTAATAGCGGTTTTACGTTTGCTGTTATTGGGCCTGGTTTTTACAGATTTTATTGGTGGCATAAAAAGAAATTTATTGATGCCGTTAGGAATGTTGTTTATAAGAAAATGTTTTGCAGCAACCGGCATTAAAGCCGCATTTGCATTTGGCGCAACAACACAGGGCATATTATCAAGCGGCAATGTATAAATTTTACCATACAGTGATTGCCCAATAATTTTTGGTTTTACTATTTCAGGCAAAAGAAATTCAGGGCTTGTAATGGTAACCTGGGCAAATGCAAATGCTGCAATAAAAATAAAAAAACCTGAAACAAAAAATGCTTTCATAAAATTTGTTTTCTTAAAGTTAATTAAAATATTTGCTTCATTTCATTTTTTTATAAGCATTTATCAGGTTATTAGTTGATGAATCGTGTGAGCTTACCTCTTCATCATTTAACAGCTCCGGTAAAATTTTTCCTGCTAAAACTTTCCCCAATTCTACTCCCCATTGATCAAAGCTGTAAATATTCCAGATAACACCCTGTACAAAAATTTTATGTTCGTACAAAGCAATTAATTCGCCCAAACTAAATGGCGTAATTTGTTTTACTAAAAAAGAATTGGTGGGGCGGTTGCCTTCAAAAACACGGTAAACATCGTCGTTTCCGGTTCCGTTCATCAATGCTTCGGTTTGTGCAAAAAAATTACTCAGCAATTTTTGATGATGGTCTGCAATTACATTATGGCTTATTGCAGGCGCAATAAAATCGCAGGGAATAATTTGTGTACCCTGGTGAATGAGTTGATAAAAAGCATGCTGACCGTTTGTACCAGGCTCTCCCCAAATTACCGGCCCGGTGGAGTAAGTTACTTTTTCACCGTTTCTGTCAATATATTTTCCATTACTTTCCATATTACCCTGCTGAAAGTATGCGGCAAAACGATGCATGTATTGGTCGTATGGTAAAATAGCTTCGGTGGTAGTGCCATAAAAATTACTGTACCAAATGCCAATCAATGCCATCAGCACCGGAATGTTTTTTTCAAAAGCGGTGGTACGAAAATGATTGTCTGCTTCGTGGGCACCTTTTAATAATTCCTCAAAATTATTATAACCAACAGTTAATGCAATGGATAAACCAATAGCACTCCACAAACTGTAACGGCCACCTACCCAATCCCAAAACACAAACATATTTTCGGGTGCAATACCAAATTTGGTAACTTCTTTTTCGTTGGTAGATAATGCAACAAAATGTTTTGCTATCAATGCTTCGTCTTTTGCATGTTGTAAAAACCATGTTCTTGCGCTGTGGGCATTGGTCATGGTTTCCTGGGTGGTAAAAGTTTTGCTTGCAATTAAAAATAAGGTTTCATCAGCCGTTACTTTTTTTAAAGTTTCGGCAATATGTGTACCATCAACATTACTTACAAAATAAGTTTGTATTCCATCTACCCAATAAGGTTTCAAAGCTTCAGTAACCATTACCGGCCCAAGGTCGCTGCCACCAATGCCAATGTTTACGATGTACTTTATTTTTTTACCGCTGTACCCTTTCCATTCGCCGTTATGTATTTTTTTGCAAAATTTTTTCATCTGCTCTAAAACCTTTTTTACTTCGGGTAATACATCAATTTCGTCAGCAAAAACAGGTTGGTTTGAAAAATTTCTTAATGCTGTGTGCAAAACAGCCCGGTTTTCAGTACCATTAATTTTTTCGCCTGTAAACATGGCTTCAACAGCATCGTTCAGTTTACATTCATTGGCTAATTGCAGTAATAAGCGATATAGTTTCTGCAGTAATTATATTTTTAGAAAAATCAAATAAAATATCATTGAATTGTAAAGAGAATTTGCCGAACCTGTCGGTATCAGCCTTAAACAGTTCTTTCATTTGTACTGTTTTCATTTGGCTGAAATGGTTTTGCAATGCATGCCACGATGGGGTGGAAGTGGGGTTAATTTTTGGAAAACTCACTGTTATATTATTTTATTTGCAGCGAAGTTATTTAAAATAGATGGAGTTTCTATTTCTTCAATATTTCTATTGTAATAAATTCTTTTGGCTTCCAGAAAATTTTGTACATCAAATAAAATAAAGGCAGGTTAGCCAATATTAAAACAGCATAAAAATGGGTAACAAAAAATATCATAAAGAAAAGTGCACTGAATATAATGCCGCCCCAAAGTGTTCCATTATCTGCCCCACAACCAATACCAATTAATACAGGCTCTGTTTTAGGTTTTGAAATATGCAGTGGTTTTGAAAAATGAAACCCGTTTTCTGCCATAATTTTTATGGGTAAATATTGTTCTTCAATTACCAGCGGCTCCTGTTCTTTTAACTGGTAAAGATGGTATCGTTTATAACAATGTATAATTTTAAAATCCTCAGTAAAAGTTGCCTTTCCCGTAAAATTATTATGGTGGAAGAAGTTTGGATAGAGTTGATATTATTTGCAAAATAACGCTTTATTTAAAATAATATTTTAATCTTACATCGTCTCAATAACCTCAATTAATTTTTTTACCATCTCATTTGTAACGTCCATGTGAGTAACCATTCTTACCTGCGTAGCTGAAATAGAAAGACACAAAATATCATCCAGTTGTAATCTTTCGCAAAATTCTTTTGCAGTATAAGAGCCGCTAACTTCAAAGATGATGATGTTAGTTTCCACTGGCATTATCTTGCCAATAAAATCTTTTTTAATTAAAGCCTCTGCTATTTGGCGGGCATGCAAATGATCTTCCTGTAATCTTTGAATATTATTTTCTAGAGCATAAATGCCTGCCGCAGCCATGTAGCCGGCCTGCCGCATTCCGCCACCAAAAACTTTTCTTACACGCCGGGCTTTTTTTATATAATCCCTTTTGCCCAAAAGTAAACTGCCAATTGGTGTACCTAATCCCTTGCTGAGGCACACAGAAATGCTGTCGAATATTTGGCCGTATTGTTTAGGAGATTCTTCATTTGCTACAAGCGCATTCCATAGCCTTGCACCATCCAAATGCAAATTTAAATTATTTTGCAGGCAAACTTCTTTAATTTTTTGAAAATCAGTAAAATTATAACAACTACCACCACCTCTATTTGAAGTATTTTCCAGGCTTACCAAGCTGGTTTTTGCTTTATGAACATCATCTGGATTTATGACTTCTGCAATTTGATCTGCTGTCAATCTGCCCCTGTCGCCTTCTAAAGCTTTTACCTGGCTGCCACTGTTAAATGCAATTCCTCCACCTTCATAAATATATACATGGCTCATCTTTTCGCAAATCACTTCATCACCGGGTTGGGTATGGCATTTAATACCAATTTGATTGGTCATGGTACCGCTTGGGCAAAATAAAGCATGCTTCCATTCCAAACATTTCAGCGGTTATTGCTTCCAGTTGGTTTACAGATGGGGTCTTCACCAAAAACATCGTCGCCAACTTCGGCTTTAAACATTGCTTCCAGCATTGCCGGTGAGGGTTTGGTAAAAGTATCGGAACGTAAATCAGTTTTTTGCATTAAGTGTATTGATAATGTTTAAAGCACTGTATTCAGGATTTTCACTAAAGGAGTCATTAAAAAGAGAATTAGCCTGACTCCCTAGTGCCTTCCTTAGATCCTTTTCTGTGAGTTTTATTTTAATTAATTTTTTTACTTCTGGTGTCATATAATAATATTCAGTAGACTGCTTAAATTGCTTGTAACCTGTTGTTTGTGCATAAGTAGCAACATAATCCTCCAGAGTAGAAGTATAAATTTTGTAAAGTGAAAATTTTGCCCCTGTGGCCACTTTTTCTAAAAATGTATTTTTTGAAGAATCTACCATTTTAGAATTGATAAATATTTTATTGTAAATAATACCTGTTTCCTTATCTGTATAAAAAACCTTAAATGAATCAACATCAGCAAGATTGAAAACACTCATTTGGCTGGCATTATCAATATTTTCAATTTTTTGAAAATAGGTATCGTAAGTGGCTTTATTTCCTGTAAAAAAAACACCATTGTAAAAAACTGTGGTTATAAAAGTATCATTAAATAAATAAGACGAACCTTTTACTTTATAATTACCTATCTGCCGGTTTGTTTGCCCCTGGGTGTTATCTGAGTAATTGATAGTCAGCAGAGGATTATAAGAACGTTCTAATTGTGCAAACAAAGTACAGCTAAATAGTAATAAAATTGGTATAAAATAGAATTTCATTGTTTTCATGATAGTTAATTTAAAATGAAGCAGTAAATTAAAAAATAATATTCAGTCTGTAATATATAATTTCATTTTATCCACTTAAAGCCCCTTTTTTTAACAAACGCTATGAAATGCGGCCTTTTTAACGTAGTTTTGCACACTATTTTTAAGGATTTTGAGCATTAACTATTCATTTGCAACATTTTCCCCAACAAATATGTCTTACAAGTGTTACATATTATAGAATTAATACATTACAATGAGGCAACTTAAGATCGCAACGCAAATTACCAACCGTGATTCACAGGCAGTTGAGAAGTATTTGCAGGAAATTTCGAAAATTTCGATGATTACTCCTGAAGAGGAGACCATTTTGGCTCAAAAGATCAAAATGGGAGATCAGCGGGCATTGGACAAATTGGTGCAGGCCAACTTACGTTTTGTGGTATCTGTGGCTAAGCAGTACCAGCACCAGGGCCTTTCTCTTAGTGATTTAATTAACGAGGGTAACCTCGGCTTAATCAAAGCAGCACAACGCTTTGACGAAACAAAAGGTTTCAAATTTATTTCTTACGCTGTGTGGTGGATTCGCCAATCTATACTACAGGCGTTGGCAGAGCAGGGCAGATTAGTCCGCCTGCCTCAAAACAAAATTGGCACGTACAACAAAGCTAACAAAGCTTACATGGCTTTTGAACAGGAACATGAGAGAGAGCCATCAACAGAAGAGTTAGCAGAATTACTGGAGATGAGTGAAACAGAGATCAACAACATTTTTCAAAGCAACACCCGTCATACTTCCCTTGATGCACCCGTGCATGAAGCAGAAGATGTAGCCATGGGTGATTTATTGAAAGGTGGTGATGAAACTGATGAAGATGTAATGCATGATTCATTGAAAAATGAAATCCGCAGGGTATTAAAATCATTAAGTCCACGGGAAGCAGAAATTGTTAATGCTTACTTTGGTTTGGATGGAGAAAATGGTGTAACCATTGAGCAAATTGGTCAGAAATATGATTTGACTAAAGAACGTATTCGCCAAATTAAAGAAAGAGCTATTAAACGTTTGCAAAAAGCCCGTTACAGCGGCGCATTAAAAGCCTATTTAGGTTAATAATATTTTTGATGGGTTATTCATAAAAGATCCTTCTGCCAAAAGCAGGAGGATTTTTTTTGAACTATTCTACCTGCAATTTTGTTTATTAAGATTAACACAATAATCATTTAAATAAACTTTTGTAGTTGTAATTTTGTATCAATATGAAAAATGTTTTTCTACTTTTACTTACGATACTTTTTCTTTCATCCTGCGAAAAAAATATTGATTTTAATTTAAAAAATGCAGATGATGTATTAGTGGTGGATGCACAAATAGAAAACGATGTTGCACCCACAGTTGTGCTTACTAAAAGTTTTGATTATTTCAGCACTATAAGCCCACAAATTTTAGCCAATTCGTTTGTACATAATGCAGATGTAACCATATCCAACGGAACACTTACTCATAAGTTTAAAGAATATACGGTTCCTTTGGGTGGTGGGTATACCTTTAGTTATTACAGTATTGATTCTGCAAATCTTGCTACAGCATTTTTAGGCCAGTTCAATAAAAAATATTCATTAGTATTAAAGCAGAAAGTAAAGAATTTACAGCTACAACAAATATTCCATTGTTAACAAAATTGCCCGATTCGTTATGGTTTAAAAGGGCACCGCAAAATCCTGATACCAATAAAAGAGTTTTAGTTACCCGTACTACCGACCCGCCGGGATTAGGAAACTACATTCGTTATTTTACAAAAAAGAACCGTGGTAATTTTTTACCCGGAGAAAATTCTGTTTTTGATGATGCCGTAATTGATGGCACTACTTATGAAATACAGGTAGAACAGGGTGTTGACAGAAATAACAGGATATCCTCCGACAGTAATTTTTTTAAAAGAGGGGATACCGTTACAGTTAAACTTTGCAATATTGATAAAGCCACTTATACTTTCTGGAATACCTGGGAGTTTTCGCAACAAAGTATTGGTAACCCTTTTGCACAACCCAATAAAGTAATTGGTAATATAAGTAATGGTGCCTTAGGTGCGTTTTGTGGCTATGCAGCATGGTACAAAACGCTCATTGTAAAATAAACGTACATTACTTTCAGGGCCTAAAAATTTCCTTCTTTATTTTTTGGAAAGAATTTAGCACAATAAAATAATCCTGTAAATTCGTGGATTAGCACTTTAATAAAATTTATGGATACAGAAAAAGTACATTGTTTAATTATTGGGTCGGGGCCGGCAGGTTATACTGCCGCAATTTATGCATCAAGGGCAGGATTAAACCCGGTTTTATATCAGGGTATTCAACCCGGAGGCCAGTTAACTATTACTACAGAAGTGGAAAATTATCCAGGTTATCCTGATGGCATTCAGGGGCCCGATATGATGGTACATTTTGAAAACCAGGCTAAGCGTATGGGTGCAGATATACGTTATGGGTTAGCAACTAAAGTTGATTTTAAGATACATCCATTTAAAGTGGAAATAGATGAAGAAAAATGGATTGAAGCGGATGCAGTAATTATATCAACCGGTGCCAGCGCAAAATGGCTGGGGCTTGAAAGTGAACAAAGATTAAATGGCTACGGTGTTAGCGCCTGTGCAGTATGTGATGGTTTTTTCTTTAAAGGAAAAGAAGTGGCTATTGTTGGTGCTGGTGATACAGCGGCCGAAGAAGCTTTATATCTTTCTAAAATTTGCTCGGTAGTACACATGATTGTACGCAAAGGAGAAATGAGGGCAAGTAAAGTAATGCAGGAAAGAGTTATAAAAACATCCAATATTAAAATGTACTGGCATAGCGAAACTGATGAAATTTTAGGCGATAAAAAAGTAGAAGCGGTTAGAATAAAAAATAATCAAACAGGAGAGAAGCAGGAAATTCCGGTGAGTGCATTTTTTGTAGCCATCGGCCATCAGCCTAACAGTGATATTTTTAAAGGCTTTTTAGATATGGATGATGCAGGATATTTAAAAACTATTCCGGGTACATCTAAAACAAATATAGAAGGTGTGTTTGCCAGCGGCGATGTGCAGGATAAAATTTACAGGCAGGCAGTAACCGCTGCAGGCAGTGGCTGTATGGCTGCATTGGATGCAGAAAGGTATTTGAGTGAGAAAGGGCTGTGATAATGGATAATTTGTTAATTTATAATGGATAATATTTTTAACCAGTAAGTACATTTTTTGTAGTAAGATATTTTCGAAACGAATAAATTATTAATTATTCTTTATTTCATTATCTATTAATAATTATCCATTAATGTTTACCATACATCTTCATAATTTAAAATTCTTTTCTTTTCATGGTTTGCATGAAGAAGAAAAAGTTTTAGGTAAAGAATACGATGTAAATGCAGATGTAACATTTGAAGAAAATGGTTTGGTAAACAGGTTAAATCAAACAATTGATTATGTAAAAATTTATGATATTATCAGGCAGCGTATGAATGTACCAACACATCTTTTAGAAACTGTGGCACAGGATTTGGCACAACTGATTTACAAAGCAGATAACAGGATTACCTCAATTCATATCAGTATAAAAAAATTACACCCGCCCATTGAAGCATTCGAGGGCAGTGTTGGGGTTACTTACAAAAAAGATTTTTAGAATGAAGTTGTTTTTAATACTTATTATTTCGACCCTTACTTTTTTGAAACCTGCAGCGCAGGATATTAATGCTATTGTTAAAGAAGCAGAAAGACTTGAAAATTTGCCGGACGAAAAAGCGGCACTGGTAAAATTTAAAGAAGCATTAAAAATAAAACCTACACACATACATGCGTTAAGTAAAAGCAGTGAACTCTGCAGCCGTATTGCACAACGGCAAAAAAATACTAAACTTCGTGATGATTATTATGCAGCTGCTAAAATTTATGCACAAACGGCATTAAAAATAGATTCTACCAGTTCAGAAGCTAATACATCAATGGCGATTATGCTTGGCCGCAGCACAATGACTAAATCCGGGAAAGAAAAAGTTGCATCGGCAAAAGATTTAAAAAAATATGTGGAAGCAGCTTTAAAAAGTGATCCTAATAATTTTTTAGCGTGGCATGTATTGGGCCGCTGGCATTACGAAATAAGTAATTTAAACTTTGTTGAAAGATCTGCCGTTAAAGTTTTATATGGAGGTTTTCCTGCATCATCATTAAAAACCGGTATTGCTGCTTTTGAAAAAGTTAAAGCCTTAACACCCGGCTTTATTTTAAATTATTTAGAGCTGGCAAAAGCATACCGTCGTAACAATCAAAAAGATAAGGCAAAAGCATTACTTACAGAAATGATGAAAATTTCCAACCATACAGAAGATGACCCAGGCATTAAAGAAACTGCAAAAAAATTATTGAAAGACTGGGAGTGATACCTATATCCAAATTCTCATTACCTAAACTATACATAGTGTTGGCTAAATTTCTTGCATTATTAATGCTGCAAACGCTTGCGGCTTTAAAAATTAGCTAAAGTATTATCTGGGTCAGTTAAATTTTACAGAAGTAAATCCCTATCACGAACGTTTACATGTAAATTTTATATCAAACTACAATATATGTAGTACAATTACGTTAAATTAAAATATCAAAAGGGGTATTTACTACTCAATTTGCCATTTAATACTGATTACCCAATTACTATTTTTAATGAAAAAAAATTTACCCGCTCTTTTTATTGCTTTTTGTTTTATGGCTAACGGGTATTCTCAAATAACTATAGCCTACCCAACAGCAGCACAAAGTATAACCCGTAGCTTAGATAGTACTTTACTTAGAGTTCAAATAGCATTTGGTGCGGTGTGTAATGCAACAACTGTTACAGTAAAGCTTCCGGCTGGTGTGGAATACATCGCAGGTTCCGTTTTAAAAACTGCGGGAAGCGGAAGCAGTATATCGATTACTGAAAGTAATATTTCTAATTTACGAAAACCCATTTTTAATTTAAGTGGCATTACTGCAGCAGGTGATATTACTTTTACAATAAAACGAAAAGCAGGGTGTGGTGCTGGTGCAGCCGGAAAAGATACTATAAGTGTTAGCGGCAGTTGTGGCAGTTTTACAGAAGACGGCGCTAATGTAAACTCTTATAATTTATTTGCTCCTGCAATAAGTATCACTGCACCTGTTGCAATAAGTAATTCTTTCATCAATAGCACTTTCAGCAGAACTGGTACCATTACAAATGGCGGTAATGGATGTTTAGATACCCTTAGGATTTATATTGTTTACCCTGCTGCAGGAGTTGAGTTAACCAGTAATCAATTGGTGGTAAGCGGCAGTAATGTTTTGCCTTACCGTACAAACGGAGATACTTTATTCTTCAAAATATTTGGCAGCACTTTTTTTGGTGCAACAAAATTACTTTGCAACGGGCAGAGTGTTTCCTTTATCGAAAATATAAAAATTAAAAAATGTAATCCATCTAACACAATATATAATGCAGGATGGGGTAAAAATGTAAGCAGCCTGTGCCAGTCGGCTACCTCATTTAGTACAGTTACTACAGCTAATGGAAATGCTGCACCAGCAGCAAATATTACTACCCTTCAATCTTTATCTTATTGCCGTGATGGAATTTATACCATTGCTTATTCCAATAATGGTACAGGTGCAAATGCTGGTGCCATGTATAATGTAAAAGCTTATCTGGGGCATAACTATGGTTATACAGAAGTGTTTTTACCAAGGAAATATTTTAAAGTTGATATTAAAAATGTCTCCATTAATGGAACAGCTTTAGCTGCTGTAGTTATAGCTTCGCCATTAATATCAGGCGATCAGGTTTACCAATTAAATTTTACCACTTTAACTGCAGACCCGGATGGGGCCGGAATTGGGCTGGCCGATTTAGACGGGGATGGGCAATTTGATGATTTGGCACCCGGAAAAACTATTACTGTTCGTTTTGAAGAGAAATGGAATTGTGATAATAACTGCCCCATTGCTGAATACTCATTTACGCAGCGCAGTGCAATAAATTACAATACCATGTGTGGGGCGGCAGAAACTACTCCTAATCTTATACTAAGTAACCCCTATTATAACTATTCATTGCAAACTATGAATGTTATAGCACCTGTGCAAACGCAGGGCGGTGTACCCTTTACAACTCAGGTATGTATGGACGGCCAATGGAATACACCAGCTTACAGGCCTACCGACAGTTTGTACCTTGATGTTACACTTCCTCCGGGTTTTTCATTGGCTGGAACAGGTAACATAAAAATAAATGGTGTTGGTATTGCTGCAAGCCAATATTCGTTTGCTGCCAATAAATTAACCATTTATAAAAAAGGGTTTGCAGAAGTAATTTGTTATTCTTACGATTTGGTATATACATGCGGTGTAAGCGGTGATGCAAATATTAATTATACGCTTCGATACGTTGGCGATAACAGTTGCAGTTGCCAGGAAAAAATAGCTTGTATAAATAAGACGATAAATCTTAAATGTTTTCCTCCCTGTGCAACTGGCATTTTAAATTATCAGCCAGTTGTAAAAAGAACATCTTTGGGTTATACCGATAAAACACTTACCACCAAAGTTGCTCCAGCTGCCGTAACAGGAATAGCATTAAAAACTGCACTGCCAAAAGATACCGTTGTTATTACAATAAAGGGTAAGCAAAACACAACATTTAATAATCTCCACTACTATTATCAATTGGAAAAGGCTAATGGTGAAGATGTACTGCAATTTATAAGCGGTACTTTTTATCACAGTGCATTTATATCGGGTACAACATCAAGCTGTGCAATTGCAGCACCCGTAATGAGCAGTACCGGCAGCCTTACAAAATTTACATACAATTTTACCAGTTGCCTCCCTGGTAGTACAATAAGAGATAAGGATAGTGTATGGGTTGATATTAAATATGCTGTTACCAAAGCAAATAATGGCAAACTATTTGGCACTAAACTAACTCCCGTACCTAATACATTAAGTTATCTGTTTAATTTAAATGCAGGTAATAACCAGGTCTATTGTGATAACTGGGCTACTGATTTTTTATTATCCGGCATATATGTTTCAGAAGATTACTACGGCAGCAATAATATTACAGGGTGTGGGCAAAGTTATTTAAGTGGCGACATCAGGCCATACTGCGAAGATGCCAGCGATCTTTTCCCCAATGAGTACAGGCCGGCAGCAGAAGTAGATTCTATAGTTACCATTTTACCAGCGGGGTACGAATACGATAACTCTGGCATCAGTTATATACAAAATTCTTACTGGGCTTCAGTAATTACTATAGGGCATTACACTGATGTTATAGTTACCCCGGAAATCAGGGGTAACAAAGTAATTTTTAAAAATCCTAAAAATGGCAGTTGGAATTTAACTGATTTTTCTAAAAGTACCAACTATAACCATAATCGCTATCATATACCTGTTAGGCCTACCTGCCAAACTGCAATTGGTGAAATACAGGGAGGTACAGAATATTATACCAAAAATTACTTTTATGCAGATAAGATAGGGGAAACATACCAAAAACTTTACCCAACTGATTTTACTACACCATTAAATTTAAACAGCATTAACAAGCCTGTAATTTCTTTACAAAATAACACCGGTACTGTTGATGGTATATCGGAACAGCATTATTGGGATGTGCAGATAAGTAACCCGGGAACTGTAACTGCACCCAATATATGGATGGCTTTAGAAAAAGGAACAAGTGATATTACAATTGACAGTGTTGTTTTAAAACCTTCAAATGTTATAGTAGCACCTATTTCCTATTCTGGTGTAAACAAATGGTATAAATTAAATGCTGCTGGTTTTACTGGAGGCTCCAATCAGCAGGTACGTGTTTATTTTAAGTATTTAAAGTGTAGTGCCGATAGTGTGAAAATGACAGCCGGATGGAATTGCAGTGGTTATCCCGTTGATCCATCAGTTTATACATGCCAGGCTTTATCGCAGTGGCTAAAGGTAAATCCATTACCAAGCCAGGTACAAATCTCCATTACTAAACAACCTGATTTTCCATCATCTTCTCTATGCACAACAGATACAGTTTCTGTAATTGTAAATAGTGCACAGGCTGGCGATGTAAACAATCCTCTTTTAAAAATTATTCCTCCTTCAGGTTTACAAATTGCAACACCTATAAGAGTAGAATATCCATTGGGCAGTGGCATTTGGCAAAATATTACACCTGCACTTGTAAGCGGGGAATATATTTTGAATTTAGAAAGCCATAGTGGTGTTGGATTAAATGGGCTGAAAGGAACTATAAAAAAACCTTTGGCTGCAGACAGGCAAATAAAAGTTGATATTATTTATGAAACCAACTGTGGATTTACCAATGGTACAAAATTAAATTTTATAGTATTAGGCGCAAGGCCATGTGGCATACCGGCAATTGGCAACAATGATGAAATAAGAAGTAACCCTATAAATATTACAGGTGCAAATGCTGCCGGCAGTGCCGGAACAAATATTTCCGTTTCAAATGCCGATATACAATGCGAAGCCGTAACTGCTGTAAATATTTCCATTACACCATTAATTTCGCCAACTACAAACAGCGATACATCTGCCATAACATTACCGGCAGGAATTAATTATGTTACAGGTTCTTTTACCGGGTGTGGCACTTGTAATTTAACTGTAACGCCTGGAGCCGGCGGCGCTTCAATCTTAAAAATAAAATTGCCGAATAATGCACCCGCCAACACGCCAATAAATTTTTCAATCAATGTAAATGCATCTGCCGATGCAGAATGCAAACAATATACAGTAGATGTACAAACCATACGTACAGGTGTATTATTAAGTTGTGGCAGTACTGTTTGCAGCAGTGCTACACCTGTAGTTTTAAGTGCTGCTTCTAATACAATAACAGTAAAAAAAGCATCGCTGCAGGTTTTGGAGTATAAACTTTTAGGTGCTGCTGCATATTACCCCGGCCGTACTTACAATTCCAGTATTAAAGTGCAAAACTTTGGGGTAATTAATACAACAGCAGGATATGTTGCAGAAATATTTTGTATAGGAGACGCTAATCCGTTTGCATCAATTCCATTACCTGCAACAGTAATTAATCAGATTGTAACAGTAAATCAAAGTATAACTATCCCTGCCGGTTGTTCGGGCGGCAATTCACTAATGGCAAAAATCAGGCGCAATGCAACTTTACCAGCTCCGGCAGCGCAATGCCTTTGTGATGAAAGCTATGTAATTACAGCAGTGGTGTTACCTGTAAAGCTCCTTAATTTTAAAGCTGCATCATCTGCCGGAAGAGTAAATATTATCTGGAAGGTTGCAGATGAATCTGCAGGTATAAAATATGAAATTGAAAGAGGAACTGATGGAATTACTTTTGAACCGATCAAAGAAATAAATGTAATGCTGCCTGCAAATGGCGATTATGCTATCATCGATAATCAATTACCTTCTAATAGTAATAAACTATTCTACAGGTTAAAAATTACTGAACCCAATGGCAATATAAAATTTAGTGACATTAACAGTATAAATGTAAATGATATTGCACATGGTTTAACTATATCACTTAATGCTGCAAATGCATCTGTTAAAGCAAAATTTTATTCGCCTTTAAACGAAGCGGTACATATAATCCTTTACAATTCCGAAGGCAGAAAAATTAAAGAATGGAATAAGAGTGTTATTAAAGGTATAAATTCAATTATATTAGACGGTCTTGATGCACTTGCAGATGGTATGTATATAATCCAGATTGAAGGAAATAATATTCATCTTCAACAAAAAATATATATGCTGAAATAAAAATGATTCTTAAAATTGTAATAAATGAATTGAAGGTAATGGAATAAGGAATTTATTCTCTTGTAGCTAAATAATTATAATCTTCAAGCAATTTTTCCAAAAACTGATCAGGATATAAATCAGATTGTATTTTTAAAACATCCTTTACCTTCATGGCAACACGGTTGCACATTTCGTAATTACCATTTTTACCGGCTTGCGTTACTACTCCTTTAATGGTGTTTATATCCCTGTCGCTTAGCCGCATTACCGCAGGGAAAGTTACCTTGTAATCATTACTGTTTATCTCTTTAAAAATAGTGTCATCAATAGTAAGATTTGTTTTGGTATTAACCACAACGGTGCCGGCTGCCAAATCGCCAAGGCGTTGATTTTTTGGAGTAACTGCAATTATAATAACCACTGCAATTCCAAAAAGACCCGTAAAAAATGTATAAGCAAACAGCGCTCCCGAAGAGTAAAAAATATAACCAAATAAGAAAGGCCATTCAAAAAATTTGGTTATCCATCTTAAAATGTACTGGCCAAAAGTTGGTTCGCCACCTTCGAGGCTTATAACACGTATGCCCATTATTTTTTTTCCAATGGTTTGGCCATTCATCCACAGCTCGGTAAGTAAGGAGTATAATAGTAAGGGCAGAGAAATGAGTAAAATATCCATACCCATATTAGTTTCAAAATCGAGCCGGAAACCATAATACATAAGCGATTTCATACTCCACATATAAATTACCATTAAAATATAGTCAATAATATAAGCCAGCAGCCGTTTATGAAATTCGGCTATATCAAACTCTAAATCTATATTAAATGCAGTATTTATTTGAATTATGGACATGTACATGCAAAATACAAATTGCTTTTAACAGATGGGCTTAAACATCAATTTTTTTATTTATGAAAAATTCATCAACTTGTAGGTTGAAAAAAGTTGATTTAAAGGTATATTGTCTTTTTAATTTTATAAAGATTGAATAAATTATAATATTTAATTTAAAAAGTGCTGTTCCCCTTTAGGGGATAGGGGCTAATTTTAAGGAATGAGAGAAGCAATGTTTATTAAAAAGAATGCGGATAAATGGAAGGAGTACCAGCATTCACCCACCGATAACCCTGATGAAACGGCTGAACGTTTTATTACACTTATCGACGACCTCTCTTATGCCAAAACATTTTATCCCAAAAGTAAAGTTACCCGTTGGATAAACGGGATAGCGGCCGGTATTTATCAAAGCATTTATCAAAATAAAAAAGAAAAATACAGCCGCATTTTTCAGTTCTGGAAATTTGAGTTGCCACTGCTGTTTAAAAAATACCACCGTATATTTTTATTCACCACCTTTGTTTTTTTACTCTTTATGGCAATAGGTGTTTTTTCATCGATGTACAATGAAGAATTTGTAAGGGGGGTATTAGGTGACGATTATGTAAACATGACAGAAGAGAACATTGCAAAAGGCGATCCCTTTGGTGTATATAAAGATGACAACCCATTTTCTATGTTTGTACGAATTGGGTTTAATAATATAAGAGTTGCTTTTCTTAGTTTTATTGGTGGTTTTACATTGGGTATTTTAACGGTTTGGGTGATGTGGCAAAATGGAATTATGCTGGGCTGTTTTCAATACATGTTTTTTTCAAAAGGGCTGGGCATAAAATCGATAATGGTAATTTGGATACATGGTACTCTGGAAATTTCTGCTATTGTAATTGCTGCTACCGCAGGGTTTATTTTAGCAAGCGGTATTTTATTTCCGGGCACTTATTCCAGAATGATTTCTTTTAAACAGGGTATAAAAGATGCCGCCAAAGTGCTGATATGTTTAATACCCATTTTTATTGTAGCTGCTTTTTTTGAAAGTTATGTTACACATTTAATGAGCCAGACATTTGATAAAGAAACTAACGCCGGGCTTACCGGTTTGGGCAAGCGTTACTATACTTAGCTGCTTCACTGTCTTTTATTATCTGGTATTTTGTTATCCTTCCCATCCGTTTACATAAAAAAGGTTATTATATTCAACCCGATGGTATCATCAACCGGTTGAAGAAAGACAATGCGTAAAATTATTTTCATATCAATTTGTACTTTCATTTTTTGTACTGTACCAAAAGCACAGGATAAAAAATATGTTTATGAAGATTCTACTTTAAATCAGTCAGAAGATTCATATGACAATGCTTCTGATGAAGAAACAGTAACCGTTGCGGAGCAGGTAGCCGATACATTATTTGTTGATACAACTATGTATTACAACAGGCTTACCATTTCTCCCGATACAATACAGGCCTGGAAAAATTTACAAGCTTTTGCTTATGTAAAACATTTAGACAGTTTATTAAAAGCAGAAAAGGAAAAAGGAAAGAATAAAAAGAAGAAAAGACTTATACGGCACCGTCTGGTCCAAGTGCTTTAGAAAGATTTTTGTCATCCAGCGGGTTACAGTTTTTTTTATGGATGCTGGCTGCATGTTTTGTATTATTTATTCTTTATAAATTATTTTTAACAGAAGGGGCTTTTCGTAAAAAAACTGCTTCATTAAAAACTACTTCGCCGGAAGTTGAAGAAGAAGTAATAACCAGCGAAAGTGATTTTGAAAGGTTGATAAGCCTGGCTATACAAAGCGGTAATTACAGGCTTGCGGTACGCTACCAGTATTTGCAAACACTGCATAAACTTGCCGCTAAAAATTTAATTGAGCTTGCAGCAGATAAAACCAATAACAATTATGTAAGAGAAATTACAAATCAAAATTATCAAAACGATTTTGCAGCACTTACTTTAAATTACGAGTATGTGTGGTATGGTGAGTTTGCTATTGAAGAAAATATTTACCGCACGTT
Organism: uncultured Chitinophagaceae bacterium; assembly: GCA_963741535.1. Lineage (GTDB taxonomy): Bacteria > Bacteroidota > Bacteroidia > Chitinophagales > Chitinophagaceae > Ferruginibacter. The sequence continues at coordinate 250,162 of CAVUIP010000007.1, read as the reverse complement.
TAGAAACCGGCTTTTCACAATTTAACAGTAAGCTGTAATTATTAAGTTGAATAAAAAATATCTACATATCTTTTTATTTGTGCTGGCTGCAGTGTCATTTGCAAGCTGTGCAGATGTGACGCCTAAAAAGACTGCCATCGTTAACTGAAACATTTTCTAAAATGGATAAAAAGCCTTTTGGTGCTTATATTGCCTACCGGCCAAATGGAAAATATGTACAGCCACAATACTATCAGGGATAAAAAACAGGCTTTACAAAAACCTGGAACGAAATTTCATGACACAGCTTCTTTATATTTTGCATTGCACCGGCATTATATGTTAATGAAGAAGAAGTAAAAGCAATGATGAATTATGTATATGCAGGCAACAGTCTTTTTATTGCAGCCAATTATATTGATGAATGCTTGCTGAAAGAAATTAAATGTAAAGAAGATTATAAACCCATTCCGTGAATACTATAATTTTTTCGATTCCATACGCAACACCAATACTAATTTCAGCGATTCTTCCTTTTCTTATTATTATCATCCTTTTAAAAATTCTTTTTATAATTATGATAATGCTATTTACAAAAGTGCTGGGTGTAAATGAAAATAAAAAACCCAATTACATTGTATTATTTTCATGGCAAAGGAAAATTGTTTTTGCATTGCGACCCTAAAGCTTTCAGTAATTATTTTTTACTAAAGAATAAAATTACCAGTATTTGGAAAATACTTTTGCCTATACTGCAAACAATCCCGATCATTTGTACTGGGATGATTATTATTTTAAACTCCGATCAAAAAGAAGCAGCGGCAATAATAGTGATAGAAAAGGTTTTTCTTCATTAAGTGAAATAATGAAACATCCGCCATTGGCTGCAGCTTTTTGGTTAAGTTTATTATCTACTGTTACTGTATATTTTATTTGGCGGTAAAACGCAGGCAACGCATTATAGAAAAAAGTAAAATCAAACGAAAATACCACAGTAACTTTTACCGAAACCATTGGCCGGTTGTACCTGCAGAAAAAAGACAATAAAAATATTGCAGAAAAAATGATCACTTATTTTAATGAGTATGTAAGCAATAATTATTTTTTAAACACCAGTAATATCAATGCCGACTTTATTACCACACTCAGCAGAAAAAGTGGTGTAGCAAGAGAAAGAGTAGAAGCTTTGTACAGGGCAATTCATCATGCACACAACTAATGAAGCGGTAGATGATTATCAATTATTATCTTTAAACGAACAAATACAAAATTTTTATAAAAAACAGTAATTAAAAAATAATGGAAGAAAATCTTTTTCAGCAACGGATTGATTTAAGCGGCCTTAACAAAGCCGTACATGAAATACGAAACGAAATAAGCCAGGTAATAGTAGGCCAGTATAAAATGGTTGACCTGCTGATGATTGGTTTGCTTTGCGATGGGCATATTTTAATTGAAGGTGTACCCGGCGTTGCAAAAACATTAACCGCAAAACTGATTGCAAAAATTATTGATGTTGATTTTTCACGCTTGCAGTTTACACCCGATTTAATGCCGAGTGATGTAGTGGGCACATCAGTATTTAATCCTAAAGAAGGAGAGTTCCGTTTTAAATCGGGCCCCATCTTCAGCAACATTATTTTAATTGATGAAATTAACAGAGCACCTGCAAAAACACAAGCTGCTTTGTTTGAAGTAATGGAAGAGCGCCAGGTTACGGTTGATGGTTATACACACATGATGCGTATGCCCTTTATTGTTTTAGCAACGCAAAACCCCATTGAACAGGAAGGAACTTACCGCTTGCCCGAAGCACAGCTTGACCGTTTTCTTTTTAAGATAGAAGTAAAGTATCCATCACTTGCCGAAGAAATAAATATATTAACTAACCAGCAGGGTAAATCGCAGAATCAGATGCTGGAAGATGTAAAAAAATTATTATCACCGGCAGATATTCAGCATTTCCGCAGCCAGATACAATCGGTCATTGTAGAACCAAAGCTGATCGAGTTTATTGCACGTATCGTAAACGAAACCCGTAACAATCCTGCCTTGTATCTTGGTGCATCGCCAAGAGCATCGTTGGCAATTTTAAAATCGGCCAAAGCCAATGCCGCCATTAAAGGAAGAGATTTTGTTACCCCGGAAGATATTGTTGAAATGGCACCGCATGTATTGCGCCACCGCATTATTCTTACCGCCGAAAAAGAAATGGAAGGCATTACAGCAGATGATTTAATTGATAATATTTTAAAAGCGATTGAAGTGCCAAGGTAAAGAACCCCTCCGCCCCCTGAAGGGGGAACTATGGAGGCGATTGAAGTATAGTAAAAAGACTTCTCATGAGTCCTGTAAAAAAATATATCGGCAATTTATTTCTTACCTCAAGATTTTATCTTGCCATAGGCTTGTGCATTGTATTATTTATCGTTTCTTTTTTTTATAAGCCATTTATGCAACTGCCTAAAACACTTTTAGCAGTTTCTACAGTTTTAATTTTAATTGATTACCTGTTTTTATTTATCGTTAGCAAAAGCCCAACTGCCAAACGCTTAACAGCCGACCGCTTAAGTAATGGTGATGAAAATAAAATAGAACTGCAGGTAATTAACCGTATGCCCTTTACCGTAACCATGGAAATTATTGATGAACTTCCTGTGCAGTTTCAAAAACGTGACTGGAAATTAAACTACCGCTTTGCCGCAAACGAACAAAAAAATATTATTTATAAATTACGGCCCGTTGAAAGGGGCGAATATCATTTTGGTAATATTATTTTATATGTAAAATCTTTATTGGGTTTACTTAATGCGCCGGCATGATATTGAAGCCGACAGAAACTATTCCTGTTTATCCTTCTTTTTTGCAATTGCGTAAATACGAATTACTTTCTCAAACCACTATACAAACTGAACATGGTAATAAGCGCATGCGTAAAATTGGCCACAGTATGGAGTTTGAGCAAATAAAAGAATATGTACGTGGCGATGATATGACGAACCATTAACTGGAAGGCAACTGCCCGTAAAGGAAGTTTGATGGTCAATAATTATACCGACGAAAAATCGCAGCAGGTGTATTGTATAATTGATAAAGGCCGCTTAATGAAAATGCCTTTTAACGAATTAACGCTTTTAGATTATGCCATTAACAGCACATTGGTTTTAAGTAATGTTTGTCTGCAAAAACAAGACAGGGTAGGAGTGATGACTTTTGCAAATAAAATGGGTTCGTTAATTGCTGCCGATAGAAAACCAATACAACGAGAAAATATTTTACAGTTACTGTACAACCAGGAAACTGCTTTTTTAGAAAGCGATTATGAAATGCTGTACATGCAAATACGCAACCGTATAAAGCACCGCAGCTTATTAATTTTATATACCAACTTTGAATCATTATCGGGCCTACCGCGGCAGTTAAATTATTTACGCAGCATTGCACAGGCATCATTTATTAATGGTAGTGTTTTTTGAAAATACAGAATTGCACCAGCTTTCTCATTTAAATGCCACAAACATTGAAGAAGTGTATATAAAAACTATTGCAGAAAAATTTGAGTTTGAAAAAAGATTAATTGTAAAAGAATTGCAAAAGCATGGCATACTTTCTGTGCTCACCACTCCCGAAATGCTTACCGTTAATGCAGTAAATAAATATTTAGAACTAAAAGCAAGGCAGGCAATTTAAGTACAGTTGATGGTTTATAGTTAATAGCTTTGCAATTAAATTATGGCAAAAAAACAAACATACCGCTTACGATATACCAATCAATTAATTGAAGCTGGTGGCGAAGTGCCCATAAAAAAAGAACTGGAAAAAAGGCCACCTATCAAGCCGGAAATTCAGCAAACTTATTTAGAAGGCAAAGCAATATTAATTGATAAACCACTGCACTGGACATCGTTTGATGTAGTACGAAAAATGCGGCATATCCTGCAAATAAAAAAGATTGGCCATGCAGGAACACTCGATCCTTTAGCCACAGGTTTATTAATTGTTTGTACAGGCAAATTCACCAAAAAAATAAATGAATACATGGCTGCCGAAAAAGAGTATACCGGCACAATAACACTTGGCGCAGTTACACCTACTTACGATTTAGAAAGTACACCTGAACAGCAAAAAGATTATTCATTTGTTACAATAGAGTTATTGCAGGAAAAAACAAAACAATTTATTGGCGACATTCAACAGTTCCCTCCAATTTATTCTGCCATTAAAAAAGATGGCGTTGCTTTATACGAACTGGCAAGGCGAGGAGTGGAAGTGGAATTAAAACTAAGAAACATTAATATTAAATTGTTTGAGTTAACCGCAATTGAATTGCCTGTTATACATTTTAAAGTAATCTGCAGCACGGGTACTTATATCCGCAGCCTTGCCAACGATTATGGCGCAGCATTAGGTTGCGGCGGTTACTTAAGCAGCTTGCGCCGCACAAGAATTGGAGAATTTAAAGTTGATGATGCGGTTGAAATGGAAAATTTTGAAGGCTTGATTAATTCATAAATCAATTTATAATTTCTCTCTTGCTTAATTTTTTTTCAATTTATCTTTAAACACTTTCTCAAATTTTTCTAACTTAGGCCGTATCACAAACTGGCAATAACCCTGGCTGGTATTGTTGTTGTAGTAATTTTGATGATAAGCCTCTGCAGGATAAAAAACCGTCATAGGCTCCAGTGTGGTAACAATCGGGTTATCCCATGCGCCACTTTTATCCAGCTCCGCTTTATACTTTTCTGCTAAAGCTTTTTCTGCATCGGTTTTATAAAAAATTACGCTGCGGTATTGCGGCCCGGCATCGGCACCCTGGCGGTTAAGCGTTGTTGGGTCATGCACTTCCCAAAAAACTTTAAGCAATTCATCGTAAGTAATTTTTGCAGGGTCGTAAGCAATCTGTAAACATTCAGCATGGCCGGTAGTTTTACTGCAAACTTCTTCGTAAGTGGGGTTTACAACATGCCCGCCGCTGTACCCACTCACTACTTTTTCTACGCCTTCTAATTGCTGAAAAATAGCTTCGGTACACCAAAAACATCCTGTGCCAAAAGTGGCTGTATCTAATTTTACATTTGAAGTTGTCATAACTTTATTATCGCTTTTTATTTTTACCGCATTATCTTTTTGTGCACAGGAAGTTAAACCTGCAAAACTAATAACCGATAAAAGGATGGACTTAAGCATTTTAATTTTTTATCTATTTACGCAAAGTTATTTTACTTAGTTTGCAAAACAATTTTTGTTTAAGTAAGTTTAACAAATACATTTTTTATTTTTATGTTACAGGCATTTGTCCAATATCAGGCATCCTTGCGTCGCATCCCGAATGCTTTCGGGATACGGCAAATCTTTATTCAGCTTTGGGCTTTTGGGTTGTTACTGTATGCATTATCTTCATGTGAGCATAAGCTAAACCACCAATGGAAAACATAAAAGCCCACGCCTTCCGTTTAAAACCGGGGCAGGATTTAAAACAGGAAATACAAAAATTAGTAACCGAAAAACAAATTAAATCCGGTTGGATCGGCACTTGTGTCGGCAGTCTTACAAATTACACCATCCGTTTTGCCAACCAACCCAATGGCAACAGTGATAGTGGCCATTTTGAAATAGTGAGTTTAACAGGTACGGTTTCGGTAAATGGTTCTCACATTCATATCAGCATCAGCGACAGTACCGGCAAAACTATTGGCGGGCATTTAATGGATGGGTGTAAAATTTATACCACTGCAGAAATAGTTATACTTACCAGCAACGACTTTATTTTTAAAAGAGAAAAAGATGGCACAACACCCTGGGAGGAATTACAGGTGCAAGAAATAAAAAAACAAAATGACTGAAGCTTTTAAAATATTTTTAAAAAGCATAAAACCAACTAACAAAGGAATGCTTGCATTGCTTTGTTGTACAATTTTAATTCCATTGCTTGCAGATGTGTTCCTTGTTTTTGTAAGTATCAAAAACAGGGATTTAATGCTGGTAACACCATTTATTTTTATGGGTTGTATAAAATATTTGCCTTTACTTTTATTATACCTGCTTATTTATTTTTTTATTGATTACTGGTATAAAAAAATATTCAATAACAAAGAATGAAAAAAATATTATTAAGAATAGAGAATTGGTTACTGATAATTCCCATTATTTTTATTGCTATTGAAAAAATATTTTTTGGTGTATCATCCTTTGATGTTCACCTGCATGACACTTATTTTGTAATAGCAAATATTTATTTAGGCATCCTGATTTTTATTCTTGCTTTGATTCCATTTTTATGTCATTTTTTACTGCGAACAAAAAAAATGGGGAACAGAAAGATACTTTTGGGCCATGTTGTGATAACTGTTTTACTGATTTTGGTTTTTTATTTTTCTATATTTTTCATCAACAGTTCAACAAATCAAATAATGCCACGTCGCTATTATGATTTTTCAAGCTGGGAATCGTATGGGCAATTTGGCGGGCTCAGTTATTATTTATCAACAGCAATTTTTGCATTTATAGTTCTTCAATTATTGTTTATAGCTTACACCGTAGTAATGCTTATTGTCAAGAAAAATAAAATGGCATTACGTCTAATTTTTTATTTTTTGTAAGGGAATTTTTTTATGAAACTGTTTAGATATCATCAATAATATCAAACATAGGATATAAAATATTTTCCTTTCTCTTTTTTCTTGAGTATTGGGTTGTTTGATCATTTTGCAGCTTACTTTCAAATTTCCATATTGTAGTATCGCTGCTGCTGTTATTTATTAAAACTTCCATACTCATTTCTTGAGTAGGTAATCTTGCTGCACTAAAAAAACCGGTAAACGGAGCCGGATTTAATGGAAAACTTAATAAACTGGATACTATTTCGTTGTTGGGCTGAGAAAATAAAACTTGTGGTGTCAATATTGCATCTACATGTAATAATTTTGCAAGCTCCTGTCTGTTCATGGCATATAAATCCATAAATCGTATTTTATTTTCAGATAGCATTCTTAGGGTTGAATCGCAATGCTGAATTTCAACTGTAAAAGGATGTTTAATACCGTAATTTTGTAACCAGTGATACAAATAACCCTGTAAACCCAGAGACATAAATTGTTTTACCTTCCCTAAATCAGTTTCAGTAAACTGCCTTTGGTTAACTTTTCTCAAATCGAACTTAACTTCAAATGGTAAAATGGCAATTGTTTTGTGGGTAGTTAATCTTTGTTTACCGGCATCTGTTATTTTAACAGCAGGTGTGCAATTGTGCAAAAGGAGTATTAAAAGCACTAAGGGCAATAAAGTTTTCATTAAAATATATTAATAACCGAAATTAGCAGTTTTAAAATAATAAGTAATTGAAATTTTTTCCCGAATCCGCCTTAGTGCAGTTAGAATTTGAAAAGGTAAAAACCTTTTTGGCATTGCATTGCCGTACCGAATATGCCAAGGCTAAAGCAACTGCACTCCGCATACATACCAAAAAAGAATTTATACAAACCGAACTGCAGCAGAGCAACGAGTTTAAATCAATTTCGCAAACAGGTTTGTATTTTCCCAATGAGTTTGTGCTGAATTTGCAAAAAGAATTAAAGTTACTCAGCATTCCCGGTGCAGTATTAACCGGCGAACATTTTTTACATATAAAAAAACTGGCCATAAATACAGCTGATATTTTCAGATGGTTTGATAATGAAAAAAGAATTGGCTATTCCGGCATTAGCAAAAGTTATTGAGCATACTTACTATGAGAAAACTATAATAGAACTGATTGATGAAATATTAGATGAAACCGGAAGTGTAAAAGATACTGCCAGCGAAGATTTAGAAAAAATAAGGATGAATTTGTACCGCAAGCGTAACGAACTGCGCCGCCTGTTTGATAAAATTGTAACCAAATTAAATAAGAGTGGTTACCTGGCAGATATTGAAGAAAGCTTTATGAATGGCCGCAGGGTGCTGGCAGTTTTTGCCGAACAAAAGCGCATGATAAAAGGTGTATTGCATGGCGAAAGCGACAGCCGGAAAACTACTTTTATTGAACCGGAAGAAACTACACAACTGAATAACGATATATTTTCTTTAGAGCATGACGAGAGCAGGGAAGTGTACAGGATTTTAAGATTGCTTACTCAAAAACTAAGTGCGTATGCAGGTCTTTTAAAAATTTATCATGATGTTGCAGGAGAATATGATTTTATACGGGCTAAAGCAAAATTTGCAATAGAATATGGTGGTAATTACCCGATGGTGAACGATAAAGCGCATCTGCATTTTATCAATGCGTATCATCCATTATTGCTTTTGTACAATGCAAAAAATAATAAGCCCACTATTCCGGTTAATCTTACACTTAATGATAAGCAACGCATTTTAGTTATCAGCGGTCCTAACGCCGGCGGTAAAACGGTTACCTTAAAAACTGTTGGCTTATTGCAACTGATGATGCAAAGCGGTTTGTTAGTGCCCATGCATCCCGATAGTGAGATGGGCATTTTTAAACAACTGATGATTCATATTGGGGATACGCAGAGTTTAGAATTTGAGCTGAGCACTTACTCATCTCACCTAAAAAATATGAAGCATTTTATGGAAAATGCTAATGGAAAAACACTTTTTTTTATTGATGAGCTGGGCAGTGGGAGTGACCCTAATTTAGGCGGCGCTTTTGCAGAAGTGATAATGGAAGAGCTGGCACATAAACATAGTTTTGGTATTGTAACTACCCATTATCTTAATTTAAAAGTAATGGCCAATAAAGTGCCGGGCATTATTAACGGCGCCATGCAGTTTGATGAAAAGAATTTGCTGCCGATGTATAAATTGATTGTGGGCAAGCCGGGCAGCTCTTACACTTTTTCTATTGCTGAACGAATTGGTTTGGAGAAAAGATTGATTGAAAAAGCAAGGACACTGGTGGACGAAGATCATTTTACTTTAGATAAATTACTAAACCGCACCGAACAGGACCTGCAAAAAATTGATATTGAAAAAATAGAATTGCAAAAACTGCTGAAAGAAAATGAACGCCTGAAAAAAGAAATGAACCAGGTTTTGCATAAAGAAAAGCACCAGCAGGAAGTAGAAAGATTAATGCATCAAAATAAAATATCGGAAGAAAAATTTGCTTATTTAAAAGATATGGAGCGGCGGTTAAAAGCTATGGTGATTGAATGGCGCAAAGCAGAAAATAAAGATAAAGTGGTAAAAATGATACATGCTCTGTTATTTAACCAAAAAGAAAAATTTACGGTAGAAAAGCAGCAAAAAAAATTAAATGAAAAGTTTGAAGAAATTGGCGGCGATATTGTAATTGGCGCCAAAGTAAAGATGAAACAGAACCGTCAGGTAGGTATTGTAAAAGAAATAAGAGGAAAAAAAGCGGTGCTGCAGGTAGGTGTAATGCCCATTACTGTTGATTTAAAAGACCTTGTGGTGGTAAAAGATAAAACGCCAACTGAAATAGTTTAGTAAAACTTTTGGGTTGAACTATTTCAAACCGTATTTTTGCCGCGGAGAGATGGCAGAGCGGTCTAATGCGGCGGTCTTGAAAACCGTTGACTGTTACAGGTCCAGGGGTTCGAATCCCTTTCTCTCCGCTCAATCCCGGTTTTTATCGGGATTTTTTATTTATGTCATTTTACACTTACATATTAAAAAGCCAAAAAGATAGAGGGTATTATTATGGGCATACAGCTGATATTGAAAACCGTTTGCAAAAACACAATTCAAAAAAGGTGAAGAGTACAAAATCAAGAGTACCCTTTGTACTGCATTATTTTGAAACCTTTCAAACAAAGTCAGAAGCCTATCGGCAAGAATTATTTTTTAAATCTGCCGAAGGAAAAACATATTTGAAGGAAAAAGGAATCTTATAATTTAGAGATGGCAAAGCGGTCTAATGCGGCGGTCTTGCCCGAAGGATCCTGTGGAAAAACCGTTGACTGTTACAGGTCCAGGGGTTCGAATCCCTTTCTCTCCGCCTCTTTTTGAACCCTTGATTTTCAAGGGTTTCTTTGTTTCTATTTCGACAGAAACTAAACTTTATTTCAATAACATTATTAAGAACTTCGATTTTATATCTACACCCATTTTTTCTTAAGGGATTATAAAAAAGATCTGGTATCCAGATTTTTCTACTCAATGGTGTAAGATATTTGTAATTAATTCGGATATTTTCCGAATTAATGCTTTAATATTTACATATAATTGCTAAATTTGTAACACTAATTCGGAAAATATCCGAATAATGGCATAAATAATTACATACAACCATGAGTTTTCAGGAAGCAATACAATCTTACGCTGAACAGCCAATAACCAAACAGCTTCTTTTGGATATACTGAAAGAATACAAAAGGCCACATGATAAGATTGATGAGTTGGTAAGGCAAGAGATGCTGCTGCAAGTAAAAAGAGGGCTTTACATAGCTGGGGCAAGGTTAAGCATTGCATTACCAGAACCGTTTTTAATTGCCAATCACCTTTACGGCCCAAGTTACGTATCATTAGACACAGCTTTGTCACATTGGGGGCTTATTCCCGAAAGAGTATATGAAATCAGCTCTATTACTACCAGCAAGTCAAAAACATACAAAACAGCCGTCGGTAGATTTAGCTACAAATACATGCCATTACCTTACTACAGTTTTGGCATAAAACAAGTAGCGCTCACAAAAAAACAAACAGTATTGATTGCATCACCAGAAAAAGCATTGTGCGATAAGATCATTACCACTTCAGGGGTATTGCTCCGAAGTGTAAAGCAAACTGTAGAATTATTGACGGAAGATTTTAGGATTGATAAGGAAATGCTTCACAATTTAGACGCAACAGCTATCAGTGGCTGGTTAAAAGACGCACCAAAGGCAAACAGTTTGGTGATACTTGTAAAAACATTGAAAAGTTTATGATTAAAGAATGGCTTGAAAAATATAAACCCGGTAATCAGGAAGCAGCGGAACAGGCACTGCGTGAAATTATGCAGGAAATTGCATTGGCAGGGTTACAACGCAGTGGTTTTTTTGAAAAAGCAGCATTTTATGGCGGCACTGCCTTGCGTATATTTCATGGGCTTCAACGGTTTTCCGAAGACCTTGATTTTTCATTGCTGGCGGTAAATCCGGAGTTTTCTCTGAAACCTTACCTGAGTGGAATTGAAACTGAGTTTAGTGCATTAGGCGTAACAGTTAGTATTGAAGAAAAAAGCAAAACTGCAACAACAGATGTTGATTCAGCCTTTCTTAAACCTGATACTACCTGGAAAGAATTGATCATTAAAGAAATACTGCCCCATGAATCAGTAAAAATGCGGCCATTGATAAAAATAAAGATTGAAGTAGATACAAAACCGCCGCTGGGCTTTACTACAGAAGAAAAATTATTATTAAATCCATTTTCATTCTATGTAAAATGTTTTACACTGCAGGATCTTTTTGCTGGCAAAATGCATGCATTACTTTTTCGTAAGTGGAAGGGAAGGGTTAAAGGCAGAGATTGGTTTGATATGGAATGGTATATACGAAAGGGTATTCCATTAAATCTTGATCACCTGCTAATACGTTCTCTGGATAGCGGTGACTTGAAAGAAAAATTGATGACACAAGAACAATTCATGACCTTATTACAAAATAAAATTCAATCGGTTTCCTTTAATAGCATTCGGGAAGATGTGGTTCGTTTTATACCAGACGATAAAGTGATTGAAATATGGTCTCCTCAATATTTTAATGACCTTATTCAAAAAATAAAATTTGCTTAAACTGAAAAAAATATGCTGATGATTGTATGGGTTCAATTATCCATTGTATTTTTAAACAATTAAATACTAAAATTATAAAATCGGTAATCATCAAAAAATTAATACTCTCAAATAAAAAAAGGTTGCCATTTTTGGGCAACCTTTTTTAGTCTAAATCTATTTATTACTATATCAAAATAATTAACACTCCTAATTTCCCATTCCCTGTTGTGCATTTTGCATGTTATCCATTTCGCCTCTCATGTTTTTACGCTTTAATAAGTTTATATCAAATTTTCCAAAGCGCCAGTTAAAGCTTAAACGTGCAACCTGCGGATCTCTTCGGCGCTGGGTATCATAAATTAAAAAAGAACTTTCGGCATGTGTTGCGTTTAATTTTGTTCTGAACACATCATTCATTTGCAGGGTTATTGATGCAGCATTATTTTTTAAAAAATCTTTTCTAATGGCAATTTCTACACCGTAGTTTGGTTTTATATAACCTTGTGCACCCGGCTGGCTTTGGCCAAAACCGCCACCACCACCAAACATTCCGCCGCCACCGCCTCGTCCGCCACCGCCACCGCCGCTGCTGCTTGCAGGTTGTAAAGTTTTTGCCTGGTAATCGCCGCTTACCTGTATAGAATAATTTTTAGGTAACTTAAAACTGTTATTAATTTTTGCAAACCAGCTTACCAGCGATTGATTAATACTGCCGGGTATATTACCTGCTTTTAAATCTGTTTTATACAAATTAAAATTGGTTGACAGGTCCCACCAGCTTATGAATTTATCCCTTACTGTTAACTCAAGCCCATAAGTAAAACTGCTGTTGGCATTGGCATAAGTATTAAACGTTGCACTGTCGGATATAGAAGTATTGGGATTTACATCACGGTACTGGTAACGTGTAATTAAATCGTTGGTATTTCTAAAGTACACAGTAGTAAAAAAAGAATGCTTATTATTAAATTGATTTTGATAAGATAATTCTGCAAGATTGGTAAACTCAGGTATCAAATCAGGATTACCTTTAGAAATGTTTAAAGGATCGCTTACATCAATAAAAGGTATCAGCTGAAAAAAGTTGGGCCTGTTTATCTTTCTGGAATAATTCAGCTGCATATCCTGCTTCTCGGTTAATTTGTAAGTAAAGAAAGCGCTGGGAAATAAACTAAAAGGATAGCTGTTGCTGAACAGTTGATTTTTTGTAATAAGATTGCCATCATACTTGCTGCTCTCTAACCTAAGCCCCAACTGGTAAGTTAAATTTTTAAGTTGTTGAGAAAAAGTAGTGTACCCTGCATATACAGCATCAGTAAATTTATAATCAGTAATAATTTTATTGCCAAAAAAAGTTTGACCATTGTAATCTTTAGTAATATTAGTGATGGTATTAGAACTTCTAAAATCCCTGAACGCAGCCCTTACACCAAATTCAATTTTCATTTTTTCGGTAATAGGGTTACTGTAATCTGTTTGCAGGGTGTAAAATTTTGTGGTACCACCGCCGGCAGTATTTTGAAAAAGATTGAATCCCTTTGGTGTGCTGTTACTGCTAAATTGTTTTTGATCGTTATCCGATTCGTTATCGTTTTTACTGTAATTAAAATTTGCATCGGCAGTAAGTTCTTTACCGGCTTTTGCATAATTGTGTTTGTAACTTAACGTACTGCCGTAATTTCTAAAATTACCAATGCTGTTTGATGTACGGTTGGCCATTTCGCTAATAGTGGTAAATGTGTAACTGGTATCATTATAACTTGTAAGAAAATCTTTAGTTTTAAACTGTCCTCTTACAATATTACCTCCAATGGAAAATGTATTTCTGTTGTTTAAAAAATAGTCCATACCCATGCGGCCAAAACTAAAAAAACCTGTGTTAACGGGGTTATTATTTTGTAAGGAATGTGCAACACTGTTGGTAAAAAAATCAGTTCGTTCTGTTGTTACTTCGCTTTTAGATTTGCGAATGCCCAGCATACCCGATGCAAATAAATTCACTTTCTGCTGCTTAATATTTATATCGCCGCCAAAGCCGGGCCTTCCACGACTGTCGATACTGGCCCTAACGTTACCGTTATACCCGGCCTTTCGGTTTTTCTTTAATACAATATTTAAAATACCTGCACCGCCGCCACTGGCATCGTATTTTGCACTGGGGTTGGTAATTAATTCTACGGTTGCAATTGCATCCGCAGGTATCTGGTCCAATGTCATAGTAGTTGGCCTGCCATCAACAAAAATTTGCGGCGCAGCATTACGCATGGTAACATTTCCATCAATATCTACACTAAGGCTTGGTACATTTTTCATTACATCTACTGCAGTACCACCAACACTGGTAAGATTCCTTTCTACATTAAAAATTTTACGATCGATGCCCATGGTAAGCAATGGCTTGTTAGCAATTACAGTTACACCTTCCAGTTGCTGAGCATCTACAGTAAGTTTTATATTGCCCAGATCCTTATCTACAGCGCTAAGCATACCGCTCATATCGCCGGGTTTCATGCCTGCCATATTTAATTCAAAGGCAACTTTTCTTTCCAGTGGTTTATAACCAATGGCGGAAATTTTTAATTTATACTGCGCCATTATGGCCAGGTTTTCAAGGCTGAATTCCCCTTTTTTTGTGGTAAGCATACCGCTAACTACTACGTCTTTCCTCTTTTTGGTAACCGTGTCTAACTTATTTTGAATGAGCTGTACCGAAGCAGCTTCAACCGGTTTGTTGGTAGCGCTGTCAACAAGTTTACCATAAAAATGGCCCAGGTTCATGTTTTGGCCACCACCCATTTGTCCACGGCCACCGCCGGGCATCTGTGCATTTAAGGTAATTGAAACAGAAAGAAAAAGAATGCTGAAGAAAACTCTAAAAAAATTCATAATTTATTTTTAATGTTAGTTTTATTGTTAGACGTTTTTGTACAGAAAAACTGTCGTATTTAAGAAAATAATAACCAAAGGTGGCTTCAAAAGTTCAATTGAATGATGGTTAGATGATGAGTGGTAGTATAACTTGTAGAGATGCGGCTTGATACATTTTTATCAAACTTCAAGTATTGCAGCTTCCAGAATTCTGGATATTTCTTTTGCCTGTGTAACTACTATTAAATGTCCCCCATCTTTTATTAAATAATCAGGCTTAAACTTAAACATGGGCAACACCCTGTCTTTATTGCCGTGTATACGAATTAAGTTTGAAGGTGTAACGGTCCTTTTCCAGTTTAAAATTTCGTTAACTGCCCACCTGGAAAATTCCGAATTGGTTGCTGCAAGAATTTCGGCCAAAAGCAATTTATCTTTTGGTGCAGAAATACCAAATACCCAGTTGGTTAAAAAATTAATTTTATTGGTAGATTTTAAAGGAATTATTTTATTAAGCTTTAAAAATCCGGCAAACCTGTAATAAAAAGGAAGCTCCTGCCGCCTGCTAACGCTTGATACAAGAATTGTTTTTTGCGGAGTTATAAATTCTAAAATTTCGGTAGCAAGTATGCCGCCAAACGAAAGCCCTACTAATATAAATGGTTTTGAATGATCAATTTTTTCGGCAATTCTTTTTGCATAACTGCGGAGCGGTTCATTTTTTTCGGGTATTAGCCAATCAATAAATACAATTTCGGTACTGGCCGGAAATGTTAAATATTTAAATGCCCTGCTATCGGCACCCAAGCCACTAAGAAAATAGATGGTCACTTTTGTGTTTTATTTTTCTGTCATCATTCATCTTGTAGAAGGCTATGATTTTTGAAACACAATTTTTAATCAACCCACCTTCTACAATCCCTGTCTCACAACTTTTATATCATGCATTTTATTTAATTACTCATAACCTGTATAAGTACCTGCACCAACCCAATTAAAAAACCAAATACCCCGCCAATTACTTCTAAAAATTTAAATTCCCTTTTGGTAATTTGGTTTAAAATATCTTCTAATTTCTCTGATGAAAAGCTGGCTACTTTTTCTGTTACAATTTTTTCCAGGTCAAGGTCTTTCTCCAGTTTAGTCATATAACTTTTCATCAGGATAGGGAAGAGGCTTTCCAACTCCATTAAAAAAGCTGCTTTTAACTGGTTAATAGTTTTATCGCCAATAAACATCGACAGCATCGGAAAAAGATCGGTAAGTTTTTCCCGTAAAAATTTATCAATATGCTTTTCAATTTCTGGCTTCAGCATTTGTAAATTACCGGGGTTGGTAACTTTTGCTTCAATTTCGGCAAAAGATAAAAACTCTTTACTAACCACCTGCCCCAGTTTTTGGGCAATTAATTGTTGATTTTTTGGAAAGATACCCTGTAGCTTAAACCCCAAAATATTTACAGGGTTACGGGGATGGAATAACATTTTTATGGCTATCCATGTAGTAACCCAGCCGGTAAAGGTTGATAACAAAACAGGAATTATATAATTTGTCCACTGCATTACATTCAATTTTCGATTGCAAAGAAAACGTATTATACTCCTTAGGCAAAATGTAATTTTGAAGGAGAAAAGTTTTTCTTTACTTTTGCAGCATAATAAAAAACGGTAGTCGTAGCTCAGTTGGTTAGAGTCCCGTATGTACGGGATGATTCTGAGTTTAAATAAAATAAAACGGTAGTCGTAGCTCAGTTGGTTAGAGCATCAGATTGTGATTCTGAGGGTCGGGGGTTCGAGCCCCCTCGATTACCCAGCTAGGGGACAAAGCAGAAAATTCCTGTTTTGTCCTCTTTTTTTTGGGTTGAAAATCTTACTCATACTGTATATTTGATATTAATCATTTAAACAATCAGCATTTTTAATTTTTTACGTACTAAAACAAGGGGGAGAAAAAATAAATAATTACAGATAATACAGTATTAGAAAAACTTACTAATCATTTTTTAGGCTGTGCATTAGAGAAATTAGCATCCAATCGTAACTCATTTCTCATTTGTTGTATTTTTATATAATGGATACAATTACCGATATTTTAAACAAAGGGCTGGCTCAAATTGCCTTGCAATACACCCCTTTTTCTGAGGCTTGTAAAGCAGATGTAGAAAAATTCGCAAAAATCGAATTTTTTAATAAGAATACAATTGCTGTAAAAGAAGGGCAGTACTCTTCTGTTGCTTATTTTATTATTACCGGAAGTGCAAGGGCATATTATATAAAGAATGGCAAAGAAATAACTGACTGGCTTGTTTTTGACGATGATTTTATTTGTGCTGTAAACAGTTTGTTTCTAAGTGTGCCAAGCCCCGACTATATTCAATTTACAGAAGAATCTACCGTTTTATCAATTTCAAAAGAATCCATTGATTTACTCTGTAATAAACACCATGATTTTGAAAGGCTTTTAAGAATTATTGTTACAAAACAAATGCTAAGGCTCCAGCAAAGAATTGTTTCCATTCAGTTTGAAACCCCACATCAACGATACAATAACCTCATCTTACAATATCCTTCAATAGAAAATAAATTTGCGTTAGGGCATATCGCTTCTTTTTTAGGAATTACTCCGGAAACACTTAGTAGGCTCAGAGCATTAAAAAAATAGAATTTGATTTAAATCAAATGAGGAATGATTTTTATTGCTGATTTTTACAGAATCATAAATTTGTATTTTAAATGAAGGCTTCAAAAAAGAAATTTCTCAAAATATTTACTCTGGCAAGTATCACAATATTTCTCTTTATTCTGTTGGCCTGTTCTTGTTCATCTACAAAAACTCATTCATTCAAATCAGCGGATGGAACTGTTCTCCTAAACAGCATTGCCATTTTGGAAAAAATAAAAATTGGCGGGGCTTACCAGTGGATACTTATAAGAGGGAAAAATATAAACAATCCAATTTTATTAAAATTACATGGTGGGCCCGGGCAGGCAGAAATGGCAACGGTAAGTTATAATTATGATTTGGAAGAGCACTTTATCGTAGTGGAATGGGACCAGAGGGGTTCCGGCAAATCATACAAAGCCATTAATCCAATTTCATCAATGACTTTAAACCAGTTGGTTGAAGATACAAAAGAGATTAGTGAATACTTATTGAAAAAATTTAATCAAAAAAAACTGATACTTGTTGGCCATTCCTGGGGAAGCATAATGGGGATGTTGACGGTTCAAAAATATCCGTATTTATTTAGTGCTTTTGTAAGTACCGGGCAAATTGTAAATACGCAACAGGGGGCCAAAATATCCTACCAGTATTTAATAGATAGTGCCAAAAAAGCAAATAATATTACTGCAATAAATGAAATTGCGACAATTGGAGAACCACCATTTGATGGGGAAAACCGAGCGGACAAAATAGAAATATATAATAAGTGGATGGGGAAACTTGGGGCTGATTGGCATCCGCAAGAGCCATTGCCCCGTGTAAAAATGATGTTGAAATCAATTGAATATTCATACTGCGAAAAATTTCGTTTTCCGGCGGCATCAAAAAAATCATTTAAAATTCTTTACCCGGATTTAATGAGTGTGAATCTTTTTAATCAGGTTAAAAAAGTTCAGGTTCCTGTTTATTTTGCGTTGGGAAAGTTCGATTTTAGAACACCGGCTGAACTTGTACTTAAATATTTAGACAGTCTTGACGCACCAATAAAGAAATGGAAATGGTTCGAAAATTCTGCTCACTTTCCACAATTAGAAGAGCCAAAAGAATTTTGCTCATTTCTTGCAAACACCATTTTGCCAGATTTAAATAAATGAACCCTCTTATAATTCCGGCTAATATTTGACTTATAGCTTAGACTATAAGAATAACATATTGAAAGACTAAAATATTAGAATGAATCCTTTGCAAAAGAATTCATTCGTAAATTTATTAATAATTATTATTGGCAACGTTGTGCGACTGAGAAAATCATTTGCGTCCATTTGAACATTTCACCGTCATACAGTAGGATAATTATAAAACAGGACAAACTATGGCAAGCGACGTAACTACTATATGGACTGATTTTCACAAAGAATTGAAAGCCTTTATTTTAAATAAAACCAGAAATTCGACTGACACGGACGACATTTTACAGGAAGTATTTATTAAAATCTTTCGCAATATTGACAAAGTAAATCAAGCCGAGAATTTAAAACATTACTTGTATGGTATTGTTAGGAATGCGGTTAACGACTATTTTAAAAAAAGTAAACATATAGTTGGCAATACACAAACTATAGAAACAATTACCGAAGAAGAAGCCCAAACTTTAAACGCCACAATTGCCGATTGTTGCATAAAACCTTTTATAAATAAATTACCTGCTAACTATCGAGAAGCTTTATTAATTACAGAGTTTCAAGAAGTTTCTCAAAAGCAATTGGCTGAAAAATTGAATATTTCCTATTCAGGTGCAAAGTCAAGAGTGCAACGAGGAAAGGAAAAATTAAAAGAGCTTATTTTAAATTGTTGTTCTTACCAAAGCGATGTTTACGGAAATCTTATTGATACGGGAAATAAAAACTGTGGTTGTTCGTAATTTTTTGCGTCTTTTCAAATTTATTGCTGTCTTGTAAGTTGCAGATGCTATTGTCTGTAACTAAATGTATTTTACCAATGAAAAAAGGTGCAATCATTGCTTTAATTGCTTTGGCAACATCCGTAGCTGTTTATGCCGAAGGCGGAAAGAAAAAAAACAAAGCAAAAAACAAAGCAAAGACAGAATGTTGTGTAAAAAAAGCAACCTGCTGTCCGGCTGGAACAGCAACGCCAAAATGCTGCGACAAAAAATGCGATTAAGTTCTTTTTTAGAAGTGAGCTAAAAAGGCTCACTTCTTTTTTTGCGTCCTTTTAATTGTTTTAAAGTGTTACTATCAAATGGCAATGTTGCCACAAATAATAAAGCAGTAAAATGAAAATAATGTACATCTTTCCGCATCCAGATGACGAATCATTTGGACCAGCAGGTGTTATCCACCAACAAATTAAAGAAGGCAACGAAATTATTCTGTTAACATTTACTAAAGGTGGTGCTACCAAAGTAAGGCATCAGTTTGGTTTATCAGTTGAGGAAATGGGATTGGTGAGAGAAAAAGAAATGCACCAGGTTCAAAAAACATTGGGTATTTCAGAAATGACAATTCTTGATTATGAAGATGGCGGACTATCAACAGTAAATCCCTTATTGCTTGAAAATGAAACAATGAAATGGATTAAGCACTATCAGCCGACAATTGTAATTACTTATCCAGTACACGGCGGAAGCGGCCATCATGACCATATTGCACTACATCATGCGGTTAAACGGCTTTTTTATAGTCAATTGCCCGAACTGGCTTTTTGGAAAAGGTTGGCATTTTTTACTGTTATCGACACCGAAAAACCCATGTTTTTAGACGGCGGCATTCCAAGAGTTACTCAAACAAAAAAAGAAAATATTGCAGTAACGACAACTTTAAATGACGAGGATATAGACGCAATGAAACAGGCATTGCTCTGTTACGATACCTATCAAGAGATGGTAAAAACTACCAATGTAATTGAGAGAATTGGGAACAAAACGCATTTTGAATTGGCAAATGAACAATTCAGCAAAGAGCTTTCTTCAATAACAGAGCTTATTAATTTTCAAAAAAAATAAAAATGAACACTGAAACAATTAAAGCAGAAATTAAAAAATCCTACGGTGATATTGCAAAAGGAAATATTCAAATAGGCTGTTGCTCATCAGACACAGGATGTTGCACAACAGACGAGTTTAGCACTTCAATGACAGAAGATTATTCAAAAGTAGACGGTTATCAAAAAGATGCAGACCTTTCCTTGGGTTGTGGGCTTCCAACAGAAATTGCAAATATCAACGAAGCCGACACAGTTATTGACCTTGGTTCGGGTGCAGGTAATGATGTATTTATTGCCCGTAGAATTGTAGGTGATAAAGGCAAAGTAATTGGCATTGATATGACACCAGAAATGGTAATCCGTGCCTTACAGAACAATCAAAAATTGGGTTACCAAAATGTTGAGTTTGCATTGGGAGAGATTGAAAATATGCAAACTATTCCTGCAAATACGGCAGACGTTGTGATTAGCAATTGCGTTATGAACCTTGTACCTGACAAAGAAAAAGCATTTAAAGAAGTTCACAGAGTTTTAAAAATTGGCGGACATTTTAGCATTTCAGACATTGTGTATAGCGGAACACTTCCGAACGGAATTTTAGAAGCTGCCGAAATGTATGCAGGTTGCATTGCAGGGGCAAGTGAAAAAGGTGCTTACTTAGGAATTATAAAATCAGTGGGCTTCAAAAACATCCAAATTAAAAAGGAACGATTAATTGAACTACCAGACGACTTACTTTTAAAGTATGTAAGTGCCGAAGATATTGCTGAATTCAAAAAATCAAATTCAGGCATTTACAGCATCACACTTTATGCCGACAAATTAGAAGAAGGTAGTTGTTGCGACACAACTGAAAATGGTTGTTGTGGAAATGAAACAGCGAAAATTGATAACACAACAAAAAAAATTTCCTGTTGTGGTTCGCTAGGAAACTCAAACGGAACAGGTTGTTGTTAAGAGATGCACTGATTTGAGAAAGCATGGATGAAGTAATATATTTGAACATTCGAAATTTTATTGAACATTTGTGTTGAAATGAGTATTTGTATTTCTAACCCTGCCTTTGCAAACATTACAACATGCCATAAATAACCTAAAATAATTTATAAAACTAATAAAATGAATAATTTAACATCAAGAAAAGAGTTTTTAAAAAAAGGGCTTCTTTTCACAACTGGCATTTCCATTACACCGGGTTTAGTATTTTCACAAAATAAAAAAACAGCAGACGCTATCGACCCAAAAATTGTAAATGAATTTGTAAAAATAGCTCACTCAGATTTTGACAGAGTGAAAGAAATGATAAAGGAACAGCCATTACTTCTAAACTCTGCCTGGGATTGGGGAGACGGTGATTTTGAAACTGCCCTTGGTGCGGCAGGCCATATGGGATTAAAAGAAACAGCCAACTTTCTAATTTCACTTGGTGCAAGAACGGATATTTTTGTTTTAACAATGCTTGGTAAAACAGATATTGTAAAAGCAACGCTTAAAGCCTTTCCAAGCCTTCTAAACTCAAAAGGCCCACACGGCTTCACTTTGTTGCATCATGCCGAAAAAGGTGGAAAAGAATCTGAGAAACTATTGAAGCATTTACAAAAACTTGGTTTAACAGAAACATTTATTAAACTTAAATAACAAAAAGGATTTTATATGGTATTAAAGTTAGAAACAATTATAATTTTTGTGCAGAATGTTGACAAACTAAAAAAGTTCTATGTTGATATTTTCGGGTTTAAAATAATAGAAGAAACCCCATCTCAATGGTTACTGTTAAAAGCAGGAAACTGTAATATCGGTCTTCATAAAATAAGCCAGGAATATTTAGAAGAAAATCAAGCAGCGTTTAAATTTGACAATAACACTAAAATTGTATTTGAAACAGAAGACGATATTCATACACTAAGACAAGAGTTACTTTCCAAAGATGTAAAGATAAAAGAGATAATGACTTGGGAAAATTATGACTATTGGCTTTGTGATGGAGAAGACCCAGAGGGAAATGTTTTTCAAATAAAGAAGAAAAAATAGTTCTATTATAACTATTTACCAGAATACAAAATGAAAGTACTAAATATTCACAAAAGAGAAATTAATCAGCCAAAATACGAAGTTGCCAAATTATTTAAAACATTGGCAACAGAAAATGACTTAATGTTGGCGACAGATAAATGGTCACCAATGAAATTAGACAAAGGTTTGCAAGTTGGTTCAAAAGGTGGACACGGACCTATAAAATATTTTGTGACAGATTATAAGGAAGACAACTCAATAACATTTCAGTTTGACTTGGCAGGTTTTAATGGTTTTCACAAGTTTGAGTTAACGCAGTTAGAAACCGGTAAAACAGAACTTTCACACATTATTGATATGACAACAACAGGTTCAGCGACATTAAAATGGGTTTTGGCAATTCGTTGGCTACACGATGCTTATATTGAAGATGCATTTGACAAAGTGGAAAATTACTTTTCAAAGGACAAAGAAAGTAGCGATTGGAGTTGGTGGGTTAAGACATTAAGAAAAATCATGAAACCAAAAATGAAATAAAAAAGAACGCACAACATTGCTTAACGTAATGCAACGATAGACCGTACAACAAATAACAGCCCGACAGAAAAATGAACGATAACGATACAAAACGACTTTCACGACTGACAGCAATTTTGACACAATTGCAAACGAAACGACTTTTGACTGCCACGGAATTAGCAAATAAATTTTCAGTAAGTAACAGAACAATTTACAGGGACATAAAAGCATTGGAACAAGCAGGTGTTCCCATTTTGACAGAAGACGGAAAAGGTTATACAATTATGTAAGGTTACAGAATTCCACCAGTAATGTTTACCGAAAGTGAAGCCAACGCATTAATTACAGCAGAACAACTTATTTTAAAAAACAAAGACGCTTCATTTGTGAAAGAATATACAGAAGCAATAAACAAAATAAAATCTGTTTTACGCAACAATACAAAAGATAAAGCAAACTTACTTTCTAAACGCATTGTATTTAGACAAAATGCAGGCAACGACAGAACAAGTAATTATTTATCCACTTTGCTATTAGCATTAACAAACTTTAATCCCGTAAAAATAAAATACCATTCAACAGATACAGAACAAACAACTGAAAGAACAATTGAGCCATTTGCAATTTATAGCACACAAGAAAATTGGTTACTCATTGCATTTTGCAGGTTGCGAAAAAATTTCAGAGCATTTCGGCTTGACAGAATTCAGAGTTTAAGTATACTCAATGACAATTTTGAGCCGCATAAAATTACTCTACAAGAATATTTTCAAATTTGCAAGGCAAAATATTTTTCTCAACCCTTGACATAGGGTTGTCGCAAGCCTATTTTAGTTTTGTGGCTTAACAATAAAAAATTATAAAATGGGTATTCAAAAAGTCAAATCATTTAGCATTATCGGTATTTCGGTACGGACAACAAACGAAAACGGACAAGCAAGTCAAGACATTCCAGCGTTATGGAATAAATTTATGACCGAAGGAATTGCAGAACAAATTCCTAACAAAATTGACAATTCAATTTATTGCATTTACACCGAATACGAAAAAGATCACACAAAACCGTACACAACTATTTTGGGGTGTAAAGTTGAGAATTTAGACACAATTCCGAACGGAATGGTGGGTAAAACTTTTAATGAAGCAGAGTATGAAAAATTTGTAGCCAAAGGAAATATTTTGAAGGGAATGGTTTTTGGCGAGTGGACAAAAATTTGGAATTCAGATTTAGACAGAACTTTTACAGCCGACTTTGAAGTGTATGACGAAAAAGCACTAAACCCAGAAAACGCAGAAGTTGATATATTTGTAGCCATAAAATAATAATGAGAGAATTAGATAATTTTTACCTGCAACAAGACGAACCCATAAAAGGGACACTACTTGCTTTGAGAGAAATTATTTTGCAACAAGACAAAGATGTTAGTAACGCCTGGAAATATGGTATGCCCTTTTTCTGCTACAAAGGAAAAATGTTTTGCTATTTATGGATTCATAAAAAACACAAACAACCTTACATTGGCATTGTAGAAGGGAAACGGTTTTGACGAACCGTTTTTAATTCAAGAAGACCGAAGCAGAATGAAAATAATGTTGTTTGACCCAAACAAAGATTTACCAATGCAAACAATAGAAAACATTTTACAAAAGGCAATTAATTTATACAAGTCAGGAGAAATCAAAATAATAGAAAAATAGACAAGCAAAAGGCATATACGCCAGGCCCTAACATTGGCGGCAATTGTAACAGCCTTCAAACAATTTACAAACAATAAAAAAAAGATAAATAATATGCTATGCAGCGGTTTTTTAACAAATTGGCGTTAACTCCTAAAAGAATATTTCTTATTGACGGTTTAGGAGCATTTTTAACAGCATTTCTTTTATTTACAATTTTAAAAACTTTCAATGAATACTTTGGAATGCCAAAGACGACACTTAACATTCTTTCGCTAATAGCACTGGTATTTTGTGTTTATTCCTTTTGTTGCTTTTTTTTAGTAAATAAAAATTGGCAACCTTTTCTTCAAGCGATAATTATTGCCAATCTGGTTTATAATTGTTTAACATTAGGACTTGTAATTTATAATTATCCACTACTGACCGTTTTAGGAGTAACCTATTTCTTGCTTGAAATTATTGTAGTATGTGGACTTGTTTTCTTTGAAATAAATGTATTGACCATAAGCTTCCGGAGGAGACACACCGATTTTTAAATGTAATAACCGTACGAAGCCGGAAATGTAGAAAAGGAAAGGTTACTAGCGAAATTACAGCAGCCACACCTGCAAAAGCATTGACTGCAAGCATATCTAATACACTACAATTCGCAAAAACTTTCCCAGAGTTCATTAATCCCTGTCTCTTTATGACGCCCCTTTGTCCTTCCTTTCTAAAAAAACTAACTCTACCTTTATACAATTAGTATGAAAAAAATAGTTTTTGTAATACCCCCGTCAGTTGAATTATTAGACCTGGCAGGACCTGTACAGGTTTTTATGGAAGCCAAATTTTATGGCTTTGAAATCAGTCTTGAATTCTATTCCTTTCAGCCCAATTTGGTAAGTGCTGCCCGGTTACCTTTTGGCAAAATAGAATCTTATAAAAAAGCTAAACTTCAAAAAGGCGATTTTGTATTTATTCCGGGAATACATTTTGAGAGTTTAGAAAGACAGGTATTAACAGAAAAAGCATTTTTCAAATGGCTTGCCGAATGTTCCAAAAAAAATATAAATATTTGTTCTGTATGCAATGCAGCTTTTGTTTTAGGCCAGGCAGGTTTGTTAGATAATAAAGAATGTACTACCCATTGGCGAAAAGTTGAATTATTGCAGACATTATTCCCCAGGGCAAAAGTTTTAACCGATGTTTTATTTGTAAAGAGTGAAAATATTTATACCAGCGCAGGTATTAGTGCAGGAATAGATTTAGCCTTATCCATACTTGAAGAAATAACTGATCCGCAATTTGTAAATAAAGTAGCCCGTGGCCTTGTTGTTTATCACCGCAGAAGTTCTAAACACACCCAGCAAAGTATTTATCTTGATTGCAGAAATCACATCAATCCAAAAATTCACCAGGTTCAGGATTTTTTAATTGAAAATATGGCAAGTGAAATTTCGGTTGAAAAATTAGCAGCACTTGTTTGTATGAGCCCAAGAAATCTGAGCAGAATTTTTAAGGAGGTTACTGAAACTACTATAGTGGAATATCTTACCAAACTGCGTTTTGAAAAAGCAACAACACTTAAAAATAACCCGGAATTTACTATTGATTATATCGCTGCTCAGTGTGGTTTTAAATCGGCAAGGCAATTACAAAGGATATTAAAACCAGCAGTAAAAAATGAAAAATAGAAAAATGTTTTATGCAAGCCTTATTATAATAAACCTGCTTATAGTATGGCTTTTTGAAGCTTGCAGCCCGGTTCGTGAATTTATGACCTGGAAAAAATACACAGGAAATAGCGACTTTATTTATACAGCACCAGAATTTGATACTGCAAAAAAAACAGTTATCATTATTGCCGATAATGATGGCACAGAAATTTTTGATATGATTACGCCATTTTATCTTTTTACCGCTACCGGCAAAGCCAATGTGTACATTGTAGCTCAAAATAAATATCCTGTTACCTTAATAAAAGGTTGCTACCTGCTGCCGCATTACTCATTTACCGAGTTTGACTTATCAGCCATAAAGCCCGATATAATTGTAATTCCAAACTTATCGGCAATGGATGCAAAGCACCAAAACCCCGTAATAATAAATTGGATAAAAAAGCAGTATTTACCCACTACTAAAATACTTTCTGTTTGCGATGGATCTATCACGGCAGCTGCAACAGGCATTTTTGATGGTAAGCCAATAACAACCCACGCATCGGACTATGCCGGCATAAAAAAGCAATACCCAAAACCTTTGTGGGTAAAAAATGTAAGCGTAACCAACAGCGAAAACTTATTTAGCACAGGTGGTGTTTCAAATGCAGTAGAAGGTTGTCTTACAGTAATAAACCAGGTATTTGGTAAAGAAACAATGATGAAGGTTAAAGAAAATATTAACTATCCGCATGCTTTGCCTAAAATTGAACACCAAAGTATAGCCCTCAATTTCAGCAATAAATTGACCATCGGAAATAAAGTGATTTTCAGGAAAAACAAACGAATTGGTGTGCTTTTACAAAACGGCATAAATGAATTTGAATTGGCAGCAGTTATGGACACTTACAATCGCACTTTCCCTGGTTCAATTAAAAGTTTTGCAACAGTTGGTAAGAATATTACTTCAAAATATGGTTTAACCATTATCCCAACAGGAAACATGAACTCAGTTAAATTAGATGAACTTCACATTATAAATTCTGCCTTATTTTCAAAAGCGGACGAAAAATATTTTGAAAAGGTTGAGATTGTAAAGTACCACAATCTGCAACAACAATATATCATAGACTATTGCCTTGACAGAATTAGCAAGCAATACGGCAAGAAATATCAAAATATCACAAAACTGTTATTGGACTACAATTAAATAAAATCTGCCTGCAGGCATTTGTCATGGTTAGTTTAGTCAAAATATATTAAGGCACAATCATCTGAGTTATGTGATATATCAATCAATCAATAACCTGATATTAATCATTTATACAATCAGCATTTTCTATTTTATTTAGATACTTAAAAAAGGAGGAGAAAAAAATAAATAATGACAGATAATATAGAATTGGAAAAACTTATTAGCCATTTTGGACAGGAGTTGATCAGTAAAATTCTTGAAGGATCTGTTGTTACCGGGTTTCCTAAAAACACAGAACTAATAAGAGAAGGGCAATATGTGAAAGTGGTACCTATAATTTTAAAAGGGCTTGTAAAAGTTTTTGCCGGAGAAAAAGATAAGGAGTTATTACTTTATTACCTTAAGCCTGGGGAGAGTTGCATTATGTCTTTTTCAGCCTGCCTCAAAAATGAAACAAGTAAAATTTTTGCCATAACACAGCAGGAAACAACCGCCATCCTTATCCCAGCAGATAAACTGTCAAAATGGGTATTTGAATATCCAACCATAAATCAGTTATTCTATCAGCAATACGATCTGCGGTACACAGAACTGGTTGATATTATTCACCGCCTTCTTTTTGACAAATTAGACAAACGGCTTTTGAATTATCTAAAAGAAAAAATGGCTTTAACCGGCAAAAACCCGGTAAAGATCTCTCATAAGGAAATAGCAAATGACCTGGGTACAGCAAGAGAAGTTGTAAGCAGGCTTATTAAAAAACTGGAGCACCAAAATAAGGTTAAACAATATCACGATACTATAGAAATATGCTGATGTGGTGACTTTGGTCACCACATCTCATTTAATATTGCAATAAATTTGTACAAGGCAATTGAAGAAAATGTGAAGATTGAAATCAATTATACTTTCAGTGTTATTGATTATGCGATAACTTTTTGGTAACAATAATAACTCAATGTAAACCAGCTATGCTGAATCTGGCATATTCAATAGCAAATTTTACCCATTCAGCATAGTTTATGATTTTGAAAATCAAATGAGAATTATATTAGTATTGTGAAAAAAATAGCTGCGATATTATTACTTTCCGTATACCTGTTTTCTGCAACAGGAATCAACGAATTGTTTAAGATAAATATACTTGTTCAGCATTTTTATGAAACGCAGAAAAATGATAAAACAGTCACTTTTTTACATTTTCTTACAATGCATTACATCACCGATGATTTAAACGATAAAGATAACGACCGGGATAAGCAGTTGCCTTTTAAATCAACTGAAACATGTATTTCAAACAGCATCGCTTCGTACATGCCTTGTAAGAATATACAGCTATTGACTTCTTGTACAGTCCCCCTAAATAAAAAGAGCTTTATTACAAAAAGAGATTCATTTACTCTTCCCAATTACCAAGCCCTTGTTTGGCACCCGCCCAAATACTCATAGCCTGCCTCTCAGCCACCTGTTTTTAATTAATTACTCTGATTACATTCTGCCTGTTTGCGGATACTAACAGGGGATTATTTATCCTGACATCAAAACACAGTGCTATGAAAAAAATTTATGTGATTTCTGTATTGTCTTTATTAGTAATTACAATACTGTCGTTTTCAAACCCCGGTAACAGTGGAGATATAGATAATCAATTGTATGCAGTTTTACGCAACCAGGGCTTTACCGGCGAAATTCAGAAACAACTTGAAATCAAGCTTGGCCGCAAACTGGATAAACGAAAAATTGATCTGGGTCGATTAATATTTTTTGATAAAGGCCTGGGGTTGCACCAGGATAATACCTGCGCCGGTTGCCATGCTCCTGCATTTGGATTTGGCGATTCCCAACCCATTGCCATTGGTGTTGATAATAATGATACAGTTGGTGTACATAGAAAAGGCCCAAGAAACCAGCGAAGAACCCCTTCTGTAATCAATACCGCTTTTTATCCCAGCCCTGATGTGGAATAACCGCTTTAAATCATTATCAAATGACCCGTTTAATAATTCACTGGGCTATGAATTCCCTGCCCCGGAAGGCGACAGCCTGTTTAATATTGCCTTTAATTATGTAAATAAGAATAAGCACCTTTTGGTCGCACAGGCACACATTCCGTTTACTGAACTTCCTGAAATGGCCGGTTTTACAAGTACCGCAAATAAACCCATTTCTTTCTCCCGTTTTTCAGGGTTAAATAAAAATGATAAAAACAGTCCATTGGTATTTAATAACAAAAAAACGATGGGTAATATAAATTCAGTTACCTGTGTCGATCCGGATTTTTCTGTTTTTGATGATGGCCATGGTTTACCTGTACCACCTGCTGATCCGCATTATGCAAATACATCCAATTTTGGCATTAGGGCCGAAGTGCTGAATTTATTAAACAATAATACAGAGTATAAGCGGTTGTTTAAAGCTATTTATCCAGTAGTGGCCAACAGGCCAATTGATTTTATAATGGTGGGTGAAGTAGTGGCAGAGTTTGAGTTCTTCCTCACGTTTGCTACTGCACCATTAGATAAATTTGCAGTGGGAAAGAAAAATGCCATGAGCGAATCTGAAAAAAGAGGTGCATTGATTTTCTTCGGAAAAGGTAACTGTGTTTCCTGCCATGCTGTTTCAGGTTCATCCAATCAGATGTTCAGTGATTTTACAGATCATAATGCAGGAACGCCGCAGGTATATCCTGTTTTTGGTTTGGTACAGGTAATGTCCCTTTCTCTGATGTTAATTGCCCAAGTAAAACGGCAACTGGTACATTGGATTATGGAAGAGAGGAATTTACAGGAAATATTGCCGACCGGTATAAATTTAGAAGTTCTCCTTTACGGAATGCCATTTTGCAATCTTCCTATTTTCATAATGGAAGTTTTAAAGACCTGAAAAAAGCAATTAAATATCATCTTGACCCTAAAAAAAATATCAGTACCTATTCTCCTAGCAGTAACGGCGTGCCTGCTGATTTAAAATACAGGGCATCAGATATGCCTAATGTTATGGCTACTATTGATCCGGCATTAAGAAACGGTATCAGACTATCTGAAAAGGAAATTGATGACTTATACAATTTTGTAAGGAATGGATTGTATGATGATAATGCATCGCCTGAAAAAATGAAAAAACTGATTCCTAAAAGAGTGCCATCTGGCGTAAAAGTTGCTTTTTTTGAAGATAATGAAAAAGATATGGACAGACAATCGGAAGTGGTTAGTGCATTTAATGTAAAAGAACCTGAAGCAGATCCTTTACTGGCAAAACTGGTTTCCAATCCGGTACAAAATTCGTTTACTATTATTTTACCTGCAGGAGATAATAATGTTATTACACAATTGGTAATAACTGATATAAACGGAACGGTAATTGAAAAGAGAAATTTTATGTCTAAAGGACAAACCATACAGCTTGGACAAAATTATCAGAAGGGTGTATACTTTGCAGAACTAACACAGGGCATAAAGAAAATCAATTTTAAACTTATAAAAATATAATAAACACTACACGTAGTTTTTCAGATTACCATTTAATAAAATTACAATTATGAAAAAGATATTTAAAATAGCAATTTTTTTAATGCTGCTTTCGGCAAATCTGTTTGCCCAATACTCTACCGACTGGATAAGGCCGGCAGATGCCATGCGAAAACCGGGCTATGATTGCCCGGGACAACCAGGACAATGTAATTGCAACTGGCTACGCAACAGCAACACTGCCTATACCCGCAAGTACAACAAGTTTGGTGTGTTGCAGTGGGAAGCTATATCGGCATCAGGTATAGCAAGCACATATGAAAGGACCGCTTTGGGTAACTACCGATAACAACAATAATGTGTTTGTGGCAGGTTACCGCTATGCAGGCACCAGCAGTCCCATTGCTGTCATTGTTTTAAAATACAGTCCTGATGGTGTTCAGTTATGGAAACAGGTGATCAGCCCGGTTATTTTCCTGGCAGGCATGAGCCTGAGATGCGAAACGGACAATAGCGGAAACCTGTATGTGGGCGCATGTGGTGTTGGCACACTTCCGGGATTTGCTTTAATTAAATTTGATACGAATGGTAACATACTGTTTGAACAACACAGTAGTGCAAATGCGCCTAATTATTTTAACTCCATGCGGGTAAAAGGCAATAAAATTGTGCTGAGTGCATCCTGTGGTAACCCAAGCAATGCAGCAGTAGCGGTATGGGATAATACGGGAGCTTTATTATGGACTGCCGGCGTACTGGGCCGTGGTGGAAGAGATGTAGAAATAGATGATGCCGGCAATGTGTATTTGCTTTCGTCATACGAGAACCAGGTTACAGCAACCAGTCAAGGCGATATTGAGATTTACAAATTTGATCCTACTGGCACACAGCTATGGAAAAAGGATTTTGATTTTGGTGGTGGGCCTGATTTCTCAACCAGATTCACTTATGTAGCAGGCAAATTGAGTATTATTGGTCAAAGTCAAGGCCTCGGATCCTGGATTACATTCCAGGTGGATACAGATGGCACTATGTTATGGAATACAGCATATAATGGAGCACCAGGCTATGATGAAGCACCCTATTTTATTGCTGCCAAAGCAAACGGAGAGGTATTTGTTACAGGTATGGGAGGTCCCAATGTAGACCCTAACAATGTACCCAGTTTACGGATGATCACATTAAAATACGATAATACCGGTATGATAAAATGGGTTGACTCAACCAATTTTTATAGTGGATGGGGTTATGGATGTACACTGGCCAGCGACAACAGTTTGTACGTTTTAAGTGGTACCAGCTATGACGGTTTTTCATTTTTTTGATCATACCGGAACGGGATCCTGCAATATCCCAACCGGTGCAAATGTTACCAATATCAACAATACATTTGCTACATTTTCCTGGGCACCTGTTGCCGGTGCTACAGCATATCATATACGATACAAACCAACTACTGCAACTGGCTGGACAGTGGTTTCCTATAACCTTACTACGTTGAATATTTTTGGCCTTTACCCCGGTACAACTTACGAGTATGCGGTTGAAGCAATTTGCGCCAACGGGCCATCGGGCTATAGTGCAACGCAAACATTTACTACAACCGGAACAGCCATTTGTTCTTCTGTAGGGCAAAGCCAGGTGCAGGAATATTTGAGTCAGGTATGGGTTGGTGGTATAAATCATATTTCAGGAAGGGATAATGGTTACGGAGATTTTACCAATATAGTCATGTCTTTTACCCAGAATCAAAACGTACAAGGTTATTTATCCGGTTTGGTGCCTTACCCCGAATATGAATATTACAGTATTTGGATTGATTATAATCATGATAATGATTTTACCGATGCAGGCGAAGAGGTTGTAACCCTTTATACTGATTTTTCGGGGCTCATTTCATTTAATTTTACATGTTCCTTCAGCTGCCCCGTTAGGCCCAACCAGAATGAGGGTAATTATGAGCCACGATAATCCACCAACTCCCTGCGGTGTTTATGCAAGAGGCGAAACACAAGACTATACTGTTCTTATTAATGACAACAGTACAACACCGCCGCCAATACCTGCAGGTTTAAATGTTTCCAATATTACCAGTTCAAGCGCAACATTTACCTGGACACCGGAAGTGAGTGCCGCTTCGTATCATTTACGATATAAAAAGACCACTGAAACTACCTGGACGATTGCTCCTGTTAATGTTACTTCAATCACCGTACCAGCTCTTTCTTCCACCACTTTTTATAATTTTTCCTGTCAGGCAATTGGCACTATCGGGCCATCAGGTTATGGTGCTACACAAACATTTACCACCGCCGGTATAGCTTTGCCAATAAATGGTATTGAGATAACGGCAAAACGCCAGGGCGCAAATGTATTGGTAAGCTGGAGCACACAGTCGGAACAAAACAGTGCCTGGTTTGATATAGAAAGAAGTTACAATGGCATTGATTTTATAAAAATCGGTCAGGTGCAGGCAGCTGGGTACAGCACTAACGTACAACATTACCAGTTTACCGATGCTAACGTTGTAAAGTCGCTGCATTTTTATCGTTTAAAAATGGTAGATGCTAATGCCAGTTACATATTTAGCCCGACTATAAAAGTTGCAGTATCTGGTGGTAAAAATCAGGGATTCTTATTATATCCTAACCCGGCTATTTCGGATGTGAGTGTTGCCTTAAACGAATCCACTAAGGAAGATTTACAATTGAAAGTAACCAATCAGTTGGGGCAAGTTGTAAAATCAACCCGGTTAATTAAAGGCACACATTTAATAAAGCTGGATATTAGCGGATTGCCCAGTGGCATTTATTCTGTAATACTAACGGGCAGCCAATTTGTGCAGGCAAAAAAATTAATAAAAAAATAGGGGGAAATAGAATTTAAACAGATTTATAAGCAATGGCTGGTACATATACCAGCCATTATTTTACAAATTCAGTGAATAAAAGAAAGATATTTAAACGAAAATAAATTCATATCAATTTAGATATACTTTCCGTAATACTAACTACTTAAAAATAAGTTACCGAATTTTCAATATAAACAAAATAAAAGGGCCTTTCTTTGTATCGGCCATTTATCAGCATATTTTTCCACAAAAAGCCTTTAACAAAACATTATTCGTATAAGTGCGTTAAACTGTAAATAAAAACAACGGTTTTACGTTAATTTTACATCATGCAAAAAATTGCACACTTTATGATGAGTAAAAAATTTATTCCGGTTATACTGGTGCTTACCGGGGCAAGCCTTTTTGTTGCGTTTCAATCGCAGGGAAAAAACGAGAATGACGACAATCCAAAATCGAAATACACTAAAGTATTACGTAATGTGGGCATTTTGCTGGAAGAAGGTCATTACAGTCCTAAAAAAATAGATGATAATTTTTCAAAAGAAGTATTGAAAAAATTTACTGAAGAATTAGATAATGAAAAAAGTGTATTTCTTCAAAGCGATATAGAATCGTTTAAAAAGTTTGATGCAAGGATAGATGACGAAATACACGGCAGCGACCTGCAATCTTTTTTTGCCATTAACGAAGTGTATATGAAAAGGCGTGATGAAAGTTTTTTATTGATAAATGAAGTTTTGGCAAAACCTTTTGATTTTACAAAAGATGAAACCATACAAATGAACAGGGATAAACTAAGTTTTCCTAAAACCGATGCAGAGCGTAAAGAAGTATGGAGAAAATCTCTTAAGTATATTGTGCTGGGCAAATTTGTAGAGCTGCAGGAAGACAGAGAAAAAAATAAAGCAAAAAAAGATTTTGTGCAAAAGGCAGACAGCACATTAGAAAGAGAGGCACGGGATTATGTGAAAAAGAGAATGGAAAGATCGATGACCACTAAAAAAACGCATGAAACTACAGATGAAAATTTCAGCACTTTTGTAAATGCTATTTCTCAAAGTATGGATCCTCATACCGATTATTTTCCACCGGTTGACAAACGTTCTTTTGACGAGAGTATGAGCGGTGGATTTTATGGTATTGGCGCACAGTTAAAAGAAGAAGACGGTAAAATTAAAATTGCCAGCCTTATTGCAGGTATGCCTGCCGAAAGAAATGGGGATGTAAAAATTGATGATGAAATAATTAAAATTGCCCAGGGCAATGCCGAGCCTGTTGACGTAACAGGATATTCCGTAACCGATGCCGTTAAATTAATAAGAGGAGCGGAGAAAGGATCGGAAGTAAAATTGACTTTTAAAAAAGCCGACGGTACTATAAAAGTAATTTCTTTATTAAGAGATAAAATAAAATTAGAAGATACTTTTGCAAAAAGTGCAGTAATAAATGGCGAACATAAAATAGGTTATATTTATTTGCCGGAGTTTTACCAGGATTTTCAGGATCCTAACGGCCCAAGGTGTTCGAACGATGTAGCCAAAGAAGTAACCAAATTAAAAGCCGAAAATGTAGAAGGTATTATTATAGATTTAAGGAGTAATGGCGGCGGATCTTTATCCGAAGTGGTGAAAATGGCAGGTTTGTTTATTGAAGATGGCCCAATTGTGCAGGTAAAAGGCAGAGATGAAAAAGCTACTGTTTTAAGAGACCGGGATAAAAATATTTTATACACCGGGCCGCTTACTGTAATGGTAGATGAGTTTAGTGCATCAGCTTCCGAAATTTTTGCTGCGGCAATACAGGATTATAAACGTGGAATTATTATTGGCAGCACTTCTACTTATGGTAAAGGAACTGTGCAACGCAATATCCCGTTATCACCTGAAAGCGAAAACCCTTTATTTGCCAATAAAAATACCGAAGATTTAGGCGCATTAAAATTAACGCTGCAAAAGTTTTACCGCATTAATGGTGGCGCTACACAATTAAAAGGTGTAACCCCCGACGTGGTTTTGGCCGACAGGTACGAGCATTTAAAGTTTCGTGAAAAAGATAATACCTCTTCACTTTCGTGGGATGAAATTGCAAAAGCAGATTACCAGCCCTGGACCACTTCAACCACTAACGATGCCGTTGTAAATATTACTTACGATAAAATTAATAAGGGTTCAGTTTTTAGTAAGATAAAAAGCAACATCAACTGGTTAAGCACCAATAGCGAAAAAGAAAGTTCGTTAAACATTGTAAAATATAAGGAAGAACAAAAGCAGGTTAAAGCAGCTTACAAAGAGCTGGATACTTTATTTAAACTTCCAAAAGAACTGATGGTTAAAAACCTGGCTGCCGATACCGTAAATATTAACGCTGCAAAAGACAGGGCAGAAAGAAATAAGGCATGGCTTAAAAGATTAAGCGGCGATATTTATATTGACGAAACATTAAAAGTGGTAAACACTATGATAATGCAAAAAGCAACTGCAAAGAATAATTAAAAAAAAGTAGTTCAATAAAAAAATCCCGTTTTGCATAAAGCTTAACGGGATTTTTCTTGCGGCTTACAAATATCTTTCTTTTATAACATTGATGTGGTGATACACATGCCCTATGGCAGTAAAACCCATGCTGGCAGCAGTTGCAGGATTGTTATTGGCGCTGCCGCTGTTGCTTAAAGCACCTTCTGAAAAACTGTTAAATAATATTTCAGTCGATTTTCTTACAAATAAAAATTCATCAGCCAGCTCTTTCCAGGTGCGTTCGTTAGCATTGCTGGCTGCGGCATAATCATTTTCATCAAAGCCGGGCAAATTATTTTTTTCTTTACGGGCAAAGCATAAACTGCGGTAAGCAAAAATGCGTTCGGTATCCGTCAAGTGCTGCAGCAATTCTTTAATGGTCCATTTACCGGGTGCATAAGCGTAGGCAGATTTTTCTTCGTTGATGCTGTGTAAAAACGCTGATATTATGGGGTATTGTTTTTGAAATGCGGTGGTTAAGTCTTCTTCCGGCACAAGATCAATATATTTTTGAAAATAAGCAGAGTGGCTTGTTGGTGATGGCTTTGGCATGGTGAAAATGTTTAAACTTAAAAAGTTGTAAGGTATAAAAATAAGAATTATTGGTTGTAATTGGTAATCGCCTTATATTTTTTTGGGAACAGGCATTTGTTATTTGTGGTACATCGTCCCCGCAGTAGCGGGGCTCACTTTTACAGCATACCATTGGGCAACTTTTATTGAAGCGATAAAAAATATTAATCAGCAATATTAAAAGTTAGTTTAAAAGCCATCTTAAAACTTTCATTTATACTTTTAGGGTTTTTATCTGTAATCATTAATGTCCCGTTTAAAAATAGTTTAGTTCTTTGAAATTCTTGATTGTATTGGGTTTCAGGGGTTTTTAGCACCGTGACGATTTGAAGCAGTTTTGCATTTTATGGCTTTTATTTAAGCCATGAACACAGGAAAATATGTATTCGCACAAATCGCTTTGTTTCTTCCGCAGCGGCAGTTCGACACAATTGTTTCAAAGCACAATGGCAATTATAAAATCCGCCATTTCAGTTGCTGGAACCAGATGCTCTGCATGATGTTCGGGCAATTGAGCAGTAGGGAAAGCCTTAGTGATTTAGTGCTTACTATTAATGCACACCCCGGCAAATTGTACCACCTTGGTTTTGGCAAAAGTGTTTCTAAAACAAATCTTGCAAGAGCCAATGAGCAGCGCAATTATCTTATTTATGAAGAGTTTGCCAAGCTGCTGATTGCCGAAGCAAGAAGGGTATGCCTGCCTGATAACGACAATGCGTTTTCATTTGCCAATGCAGTATATGCGTTTGATTCAACCACCATTGATTTGTGCCTGAATATTTTTAGCTGGGCTGCTTTCAGAAAACATAAAGGGGCAATTAAGCTGCATACACAGTATGATGTAAGAACGTCAATCCCTGTATTCATCGATGTTACAGCCGCCAGCACACATGATGTGAATGCAATGGATAATATCCAATATGAGCCTGGCAGTTTTTATATTTTCGACAGGGGTTACCTTGATTTTGAACGCATGTATTTTATTCACCAGTCCAAATCATTCTTTGTCATCAGGGCAAAACATAACCTTCAGTTTAAGCGGATGTACTCAACTGTTGTTGATAAAAACACGGGTATTCGTTGCGACCAAACCGGAATACTCAAGGGGTATTACTCACACAAGGGTTATCCTGAAAAAATCCGGCGCATTAAATTTTATGACAAAGAACAAAAGCGGTTATTTGTTTTTCTTACCAACAATATGCAGTTGGGTGCAACAGAAATTGCAACGCTTTACAAATACCGCTGGAAGATTGAATTGTTCTTTAAATGGATGAAGCAGCACCTGAAAATTACTGCCTTTTGGGGCAGAAGCATCAACGCTGTAAAGACACAAGTGTACATCGCTGTAATAACATACAGCCTGGTGTCAATTATAAAACAGCAACTCAATACCAGCTATTCAACCTATGAAGTTCTACAGATTTTGGGAGCATCCTTATTCGACAAAACCCAGTTAAATCAGCTACTTCAGAAGAATAACAATCAAGATGTCAAAGAACTTTTATATAACCAATTGAAAATCTTTTAGTTTAAACGGGACGCTAATGATCTGTAATAATAATTGAATAATGGTAGCCAAAAATATTTTTCTCCTGTAGTGTAGCTCTTCGATTAAAGAGTTTTTTACAAGCTTCGTTTAAGAATAATTTTCCATTTTTCATATTCTGTATTGCTAAATACTCTATTACATTTTGAACTAATACAATTCGGCTTTTATTTGAAATAAAGCAAATTTTCATCCCTTCTGAAATTTGCTGTCTGTAATCATTCAGCTTAAGCATTTGCGAAAGTCCGAAGAAATATTCAATAGAAGAGTTAATATGTTTTTCCTTTTCAAATAACTGAAATATTACTTTATTAGCCCAAATAAAGTAAGGTTTATTTGATTTATTTTGAGTAATTATATTATTTCCAACGTCTGTTATATTTTCGTTTTCTAAATAAAATAGTATAATTGGGAATGGAAAATTACTATCATCTAATTGGTTGATATTTTTAATTAATACACTATAATCGATAGATAAACTATTTAGTAAAAGAGCTCTAATTTTTTCTTTTATATTCAGCGAAAGTGAATGGTTATTTAAATTAATAATACTTGTTCTGAAAAATATTGAATATGCAAGTAAGTAAGTTACTTTGCTTTTATAATTTGTAATAGTTAAAGTTTTATTCCCTTTATTATGGAGATTTTTGTTTCGGTTAAGGGGGTTGTGTAATTTTGAATAAACTTCTTTTACAAATTCATTTTCTAATTTACTTATTAATTCTTCACAATTAGGACAAAAAATATCATCAAAACTTAGAGGGTTCTTGTTTTTTTTTATTTCATCTTCAGTTAGGACTCTACCTTTTAATTTCTCAATATGGTCAGGTGAAACATTTCTCCCAAAATAGGATTTAGGAATATCTAATGTTGAAATGGCATATGTAACATCATAATCACGTTCTTTAAATCCCGGCTGATTTAAAGAATCTTTAATTAATGCCCACGGAATTATATGTGAATTTTTTTGTGTGGCATTTTTTGTTTTGCAAAGGCTGCATTTAGTCATTTATTTCTAGTTTGGAATAATTTATTTCAAACACCTCTTATACAACTGCACCGTATTCTCCAATCCCAAATAAATAGCATCGCATATTAATGCATGGCCAATAGAAACTTCTAAAAGCCCGGGTATGTTTTCGGCAAAATATTTTAAGTTGTTTAAATCTAAATCGTGGCCGGCATTAATGCCCAACCCCAACTCTTTTGCTTTTTGTGAGGCAGTTATATATGGCTTAATTCCCAATTCCTTATTCCCAATCCCAAATTCCTTTGCATACGATTCGGTGTACAATTCAATGCGGTCTGTGCCGGTGGCTTTAGCGCCTTCTATCATTTCAATAACTGGGTCAACAAAAATAGAAACACGTATGCCTGCATTTTTAAAAACAGAAATAATACCGGTTAAATAGTCTTTGTGTTCTAATGTATTCCAGCCGTGGTTGCTGGTGAGTTGATTTTTACTGTCGGGTACCAATGTTACCTGTGTGGGTTTGTTTGCCAAAACTAAATCTACAAAACTTTGCTCGGTGCAGTTGCCTTCAATATTAAATTCGGTAGTTACTATTTTTTTTAAGTCGTACACATCTGCATAGCGTATATGTCTTTCATCGGGTCTCGGGTGTATGGTAATGCCATCGGCGCCAAAGCGCTCTATATCTTTTGCCGATTGTATTAAATCAGGATTGTTACCACCACGGCTGTTACGCAATGTAGCCAGCTTGTTTATGTTTACGGAAAGTTTGGTCATTGTTGATTTATTCTTAGGCAAATTTACAATTTACTCACAACCGCTTCATAAAATAAAAATTCATTGGGCGGCTAATGGTAAACCCCAGCCTTTTATAAAGTGCTATTGCTCTTTCATTATCTTCTCTTACATGTAAAAATGGCTGTTGCGCCTGTTGCAGTATAAGTTGTAACTGATGCTGCATTAAAGTATTAGCGTAGCCTTTGCCGGTATAATCAGGGTGTGTGCATACCGCACTTATCTCTGTATAATTTTGTACATGCAGGCGCTGCCCTGTCATGGCTACCAGTTTTTCATTTTCAAATATGCCATGGTAGTGCCCGAAATTAATGGTGCCTTTTCCAAATGGCCCGGGTTTGGTGAGTGCTGCCAATTGCACCATCTCGTTGATATGTGTTTCGCCTAACGGCTTCACCTCATCGAATTCTTTTTTGATATCATTATTGCCTTCATAAACAAATTGTAATCCAGGAATATCATGCTGTACCTGCCAGCCTTTGGGTGCAGCAATTGCAGATGGGATGGCGTACAGAATTCTGCGGCCCAATGGAAGCATTTCATGCAGGTCGGCAAAACCTTTGGTATAACTTTCTTCAAAACCAACAAACGGTGAAACCGTTTCATCAAAATATTTCACCGCATCAATTCCAAAACTAAGGTGCTTATCGCCTGAAAGTAATGCATTAAAAACTGGATTGTGTAATAGATGTTTCACTGTACAAAAGTACAGGCTTTGTAAATCTGTTTTATGCACTAATGGCTAAGTTATTCCAAACAATTCCAGTTTGGGTATGGTTTGATGTATTCACTATGGCGTTAACATGAAGTCTCCGTAACGTTACTATACTGTTTATATCTCGGCCTTGGGCCGTACGCCGTTGTCTGGTATCGAAGCAAAGCAAATGAGCGTGAGCGTACCAACAACGATGGGTAACGAAGAGTATAACAAACCTAAAGCTTGGATTGTATTGGGTTGCAGTGGGCTTCGGGCTGATGTTGTTAGGCATGGCGAAATGGTGACGCTGCATAATACCAACAATGGCATGGGCGCTTTTTTTAAATGCAATAATTTTACAGCTTTTAAATTTGCTATTCCATTACCTTACATACCATACGCCGCAGGTTGAAAACCAAGCGGCGGCGATTGAGGGCACCCACGAAGGCAAAAACTCATATAATCTTATTACCACTAAAATAAAAACCCTCACTTATTTTGCCTGTCTTCAATATTTTCGTTTTATAGCCATCACCATGCGTACAGCCATTTTATTATTGCTCTTAACAGTTTTTTACTGCCAGGTAATTGCACAGGATAAACGAACCATTCGTATTACCGTATTGAACGAACAAAAAAATACACTGCCCGGCTCCACGGTGTATTTGTTGGGTGCCGATTCGGTGGCCATTCGTTCGGCCGCTGCCGGTTTATCCGGAGTGTTTGAATTTACTGATGTTAATGCCGGTAAATACCTGATTAAAGCCAGCCAGGCAGGATATAATAATGGATACAGTGCTTTGATTGATATGGAAAAGAATGTTTCTTTTTCCACTATCATCACACTAACCGCAAAAAACAACCAGCTGAATGAAGTAACCGTTGTATCAAAAAAACCAGCCATCCAGTTTCTGGCCGATAAAACAGTGATAAATCCGGAAGCTACTATTTCCAATGCAGGCGCTACGGTAATGGATGTGCTGGAAAAATCGCCGGGCATTACTGTAAATAAAGATGGCAGTATAATTATGAAGGGCAAACCTTCGGTAACTGTTTTGATAGATGGAAAGCTTACCCAACTAAGCGGTGCCGATTTGCAGGCTTATCTTTCGGGTATTCCTGCTTCGCAGATAGATGTGGTGGAACTGATTGAAAACCCCGGCGCCAAATATGATGCATCGGGCAATGCCGGTATTATTAATATAAAAATGAAGGCCAATAAAGTAAAGGGTTTTAATGGCTCACTGAATCTGAGTGCAGGAAAGGGCGTGTATAACAAAACGGGCAATTCGCTCAACCTGAATTACCGCAATGGAAAACTGAACTGGTTTCTGAATTATGGACAAAGGGCCAGCAACGAGTTTCAGGAAATATGGACGCTGAGAAGATATGTGAACCGCAACAATCAGGATTCTGCTTTATTGGAACAACCCAATTTTGGAAAAAATTTGCAGGTGGGGCAGAATATTAAAACTGGCTTTGATCTTTTTCTCAATAAAAAAACCACCCTTGGTTTGGTATTTACCGGCGGCATTTTTAACCGCAGGGCAAAAAGTTACAGCGATATTAAATGGATGGACCCAAATTATAAACTGGATTCCACCATCAGTACCTCGGGTGAAAATAACCGGAAATTTAACAGAGGTGGTGTGAATATAAACGGCAAGTTTAAACTCAATGAAAGCAGCGAACTGGCTGCTGACCTTGATTATGTAAGTTTTAATATCAATGGCGATCAGCAATACCAAACTCAGTTAATAGCCCCGGGCAGCGATGTACTGTTTACCAAAGGAAACATCCCTTCCCGGCTAAAAATATTTACGGCAAAGTTCGACTATACCAAACGCTACAAAAAATTAGTACTTGAAACCGGTTTAAAAACTGCTTACAACAAAACAGATAACCTGGCCGAATATTATTTGCAAACTAACAGCAACGGATGGCAGCCCGACCTGAGCCGCAGCAATCACTTTTTATACAATGAAAGCATCAGCGCCGCTTATGCAAGTGTGGATGCAGATAAAGGCAAATGGCATTGGCAGGCCGGGCTGCGGTATGAATACACTTTTTACAAAGCCCGCCAGTTGGGTAATGCTTTGGTGAAAGACTCTGCTTTTACAAATAACTATGGCAGTTTGTTTCCTACAGCCTTTGCATCTTATCAGGTTGACAGTAACAACAGCATCACCTTCCGGGCAGGACGAAGAATAGACAGGCCTCCGTTTCAACAGTTAAATCCTTTTCTTACCATATTGAACAAATACACTTTTGAAGGAGGTAATCCGTTTATAAGGCCGCAGTATACCTGGAATATTGCAGTAGCGCATACCTATAAACAAATGCTTACTACGGAGTTTTCTTACAGTTACCTGAAGGATTATTTTTCGCAGATATTCATCATAGATTCCAACAGCAGTAATGTAAACAAGAACATAATCATTTACACAAGAGGCAATGTTGGTTCATTTCAAAATTTTGGCATTACAGAAACCTTTCAATACCCCCTTGCCAAATGGTGGAACATTACCGCAGTGGCAGTGTACAATTACAAAATTATTAAGGGGGTGGTATGGGCTCCGCTGGAAGCCAGAATCAGCCAGTTGAATATGAGCATCAATAACCAGTTTCAGTTTAAAAAAGGATGGAGCTTTGAGCTGAGTGGATATTACCAAACCCGTAGCCAGATAGACCTGCAGGAATGGCTTGAGCCGCAAGGCGAAATGAATATAGGTGTGGCCAAACAAATACTGCAAAAGAAAGGCACCCTGAGATTGAGCATACGTGATCTTACCTATTTTCAAAATTATTCCGGCTATTCAACTTTTCAAAATTCGGTGGAGCCTTTTACCATAAAATGGGATAGCCGGGTAGTGAGGATGAGTTTTAGCTGGCGCTTTGGCAAAACGATGAAAGCCGTTAGCCGCTCCGAAGGTGGTGCAGCAGATGAAATAAACAGGGTGGGAGGGAATTGATTTTTTTTTGAAATGGTGAATTTCAAATACGCTCACCTTCGCCTGCGTTTGTGGTACATTAATGCAATATTATGCCCAAGGCACGGTATAGTGCAGCACTTTTGCATTCCGCATGTTGTTGGTCAATAAGACACAACAACGGCGGGGAAGGTAGCGGAGATAGGTGTGGAACACCAACGTGAACACCAGCAAAGGCAAAAAAGAAGAAAGTGGAAATGCTTACTTCGCATACGGTATCCAGATGCCATTCTTTATTAGAAATAACTTCAGTGAGGTAGTAGTAAAAGTTGGTGGAGATCAGCAACAAAATCTAACCTGAATTACTTTAACGTCACAATAATTGGACAGGAGCGGAAATTATAGGGAAGGTTAATGAAGAGAGGAAACGAGGCTGAGAAACAATGTTCAGAGTTTTTTTTTCTTCATTTCTTGTAATGCAAGAAAAAAGCCTGTTCCGAATAATAGAGTAATCAGCCCTGCGAAATATGGTATGAGATCAGTCATTTTTGTTGTTGTTTACCAGTTTTAAATAAATTCCGAAAGCCAGTATAGATGGCACCCAAATACCAATAAATATGGCAGCGTTTGCTTCTCCTTTGAAATACAATATTTCGGAGAAAATAAGCGAAAGAAATGCCGAGATAAACAATAATTTATCTGTTGTTGAAAACTTTTTTAGCATGATTGTGTATATTTTAAATTTTGTTTAAACCTAATGAACAATATATCATTAACAGAAGAATGTGAGTTTTGTTTACACCCAACCATTTTTTAAATTAACTAACCATATAATTGAGTGAATAGGTTATATACTATGAGCACAGCGACATAAAAAAAATATATCCATTTAGCAGCATAAAAAACAAGGCGGGTAGTGAAACCCAAAAACTATCCTTAATTTTTATCCTGACTGCAACACCCAGTAGCATTAATATTGCAAGTCCACCTGCAGAAATCAGTAAAATAGCATGGAGCTTAAAACCCACCAGCAGGCCTAATGCCCCAAAAATTTCTAAAAATGCAGTAAGTGTTCCTGCTTTCT
Source organism: uncultured Chitinophagaceae bacterium (assembly GCA_963741535.1). GTDB lineage: Bacteria > Bacteroidota > Bacteroidia > Chitinophagales > Chitinophagaceae > Ferruginibacter. The sequence continues at coordinate 205,441 of CAVUIP010000007.1, read as the reverse complement.
CAAGTCCAAAGCGTTTGAATTCACTTTTCATTTTTGCTGATTTAAAATAGGCAACTCCATAGCTCAAAAAAGACAGACTTGAAATTAAAATCAGGGCATTCAGTAAATTCATTATTATATTAATTTTAGAGAGACAGCTGCAATTAAAAGACAAAGTATCAGCAGCAACAAAGAGGGCATATGTTTTTGCCAGGGATTACCGGTTTTAAAGTGAAAATATTGTGCTGATAACATAAGAAAAGCCATAAGCAGGGCCGGAACAAGTATTAAGCCCGGATACCAAATGCCGGCAATCAGCAATGTTGATAAAGCTATTTTAACTGAACCAACTATGTTACGGGTTAAGTTATTCAAGCCATATTGCTTAAACTCTTTTACAATATTATCAAAGCGAAATATCCAAACATATGCCACGGATAAAGCAACTATCAACTGAGCGGCGATGGAATAGTTATTCATTTGTTTTTGTTTTAATTTTTTTACAGCGTTATATAACTAATTGCTTAAAATTTATTAGCAGTTTAAGTATTGTTTTTATTCAATGCAATATACGCTTCAAATTTATTATGAATAACAAGTATTAAAAGCCCAAAAATAATAGCAGCAACAATCAGCACAGTATTTAGCAAGCCGCTTACAGAAAACGATAACCTGATTAAGATAGTAGAAATAATGAAGCCTGAATTCCTGATAACCTTGTGAAATTCATCAGTATGAAAAAAAGAAAATAATAGCAAAATAACATCTGCAATAATTAAAATAGTGAAAAACTGTTCAAAAAAAATATTATTAATATTTTTAAAAGAAACATCTGTATTTGCAGATGGGCTGATAACGCCTGCAAGCCAATGCTGAAATGAATAAACTGCAACAAAAATTATTACCAGCACTAAAAAAACAGACAATATTTTTTTTAATTGTATAAAGTTTGATATGCCTTTAATATGGTGTTCATCCATGTCGCTGGTTCTGTATATTTTTTTACTCTGTTTTAAGAACAGGTAAATAAGAAAAAAAAGGAGTATTGATGCTACCAGGTCATAGGTGAACTGCAGGTCATATTTAATTTTGAACCAATCATCAGAAAGAGTCAAAGTGGAAAGATCTTTAAACAAACGCCGGATAATAATAAGCGTAATAATTTCATATTGCTTGCTGATATAAGTGGTAATAGATTTCGGGAGGTAGTGAATCAACAGGTATACTTCATACACCAGGATAAATGAAAAAGGCGTATATATGGCAGCTATAGGATTTTTAAGTAAGTCAGAAGTAGTATTTAAAGAAATAATACCGAAATCTACCAGGTATATTATGCAGAGGTGAATAAGGAAACTTGCAATGGCGATGGTAAGAATAATTGATTCACTTATTCTTTTGGTTTCTTCCGACAGTAGTTTTTGGTAAAGAATGCCCAATTTCTTATTAATTGCCATTTGCAGCATTTATCTATTCAACAAAAAACAAAATAACTGCTATAATTGTTTTATCTTTTATTCAGATAGTTTAAGTCCCCCATTCGTTGTTGGTCAATAAGACGCACCAACGGCGAGGAGGAGAGCTGAGATTGGTGCAAAAAACCAACAAAGGCAAAGGTGCCATTCGTTGTTGGTCAATAAGACGCAACAACGGCGAAGAAGGGAGCGAAGACTGGTGCAGAACACCAACAAAGGTGGAGTAGGGTATTACAAGTGCAGCAGCGCTGTCGATTATTACTCTACTGAACAGGGATTGCTAAAAGTTGAGCATTTGTAATCCTAATTCCGGATACAGTCCGGCAGAATTTGTAGGCACCAGTCGCCTTGCAGCGCAAGAAGACTAGCGCCAAGATGCGAACACTTAAGCCAGTGGGGGAGAACACGTGTCAAAATATGCTTGCATCGGAATCTTTATCATTTACCAACCTTAGCATCTTTGTTTTCGCTATCAACCTCATATTTAGCTAAATGACTCACATAATATCCAAATGCCCTTTTGTTGTAACTAAGCAGGCAAATTTGAAAACATTCACGACAAAGAACAGTAATAATAAAAAAAATAACCAGAAATTTTATGAATAGCGAGCTTATACTTCTTGGCAAATGCGATAAATTATTTTTGGGTTCGATAATCCATTGATAAATTGATTTTAAATTCAGAAAAATGTAAAATAAATAAAATAGTATTAGTAATTGTAAGGCAGTTGTTGTTAATAGAACAATACTTCTGGATAGATCAACTCTGTTTTGAATAGATTTTAGCTCACTTAAAGGTTCATGATCTTTTGAATAACACCAGTTTTTTGATGTATAGTACAAAAGAGAAATAAACCTGTCAAACTTGCTATCTTTTATATACACCCTTGCTAAAGAATCGCTTTTTTCATTAATTAAAGAAGTGTCAGCTTCTCTGAGAAAATAGAATGTTTTATTAATCCTGTTAGCTTCTTTAATTAATGGATATGAACCAAAAACAGAGTTTCCCAGTGTTGTTAGCGAATCGTCGCTGTCGATAAGTGCTAACTTTCTGATTTTTCCAACAGTTGGCATTACTGAAATATAATTTAGCTCCTTTAGTGCAAGACTTCTCTCCTTGTTATTGTTGCTGTCAGTCATTCTTTCTGTCAAGTCACTTGCTATTATTCCCAGGAAATATACCATGATTACTGCCAAGGATAAGTAACCTGATTCCTGGATTTTTCCTTTTAAGACATCGTCTTTTAGCCAGACAAAGAAATTTTTTTCATTAAATTTTTTCTTTATAAAGCATTTGTTATAAAAAAAATAGAAGAATATGATTAATGCCAAACAAAATACACCGATGCATAAGGTCTGTAGTATATCAAATAGTTTTATATCACCCATAAAATTAATTTAAGAATTAATAGTCAACCTATCAGTTTCTAAGGATTAAGGGACAAATTTTAGCTGTAATAAAGGTATTGGGTGCTTCAGTTTTCTCTAACAGTGATTTTACCTTTTTTAGTCTGTTTTTTAACGGACGCTTGCTAAATTATATACCTGGAACTTTTGGAATGAATTGAAGGAATTTAGGTATTGTACTGTTAGGTTAAAATATTTTTTTAAAATCAGCCGAAACCTCTAAGACGGTTAGGCACCGGTCGCCTTGCTGCGCAAGAAGACTGGCACCAAGGAATGCGAACACTTAAGACAGTGGGGGAATTGATATGAAGAAAATGTAAAAAAAAACGTATAGAAAACCTAAATTTGTGTCATGAAATATAAGAATATTAGTATTAAAGGATATAGAGGGATAAAAGAACTAGAATTAAATGGGCTTGGTAATGTAAACTTAATTTTAGGACAAAATAATGTCGGGAAATCAAGTATACTTGAAGCTATTTTTTTACTTACAGGTTTTCGAAATCCGCAAAATTCGATGAATGTTGACTCATTCAGAAATTTACTGCATAATGAGTTGGAGGATTTTAGATTTATATTTTACAACTTGGATTACAATAATCAGATACTTTTAAGTACGGACCTGTTTGCAGATGATGAAAATAGAAGATTAGAGATTATTCCGAAATCCTCTAATAAATCGCCAATTATTAATAGAACAGATGTTAGCAGCTCTTCAACGGCGGAAAATGCTAAAAATGAACTGGGGATAGCATCAAGTAGATTGGATTTACCACAACCTACCATCGATTCACTTCAATTTAAATCTGAGATTAAAAAAAGGCACTCCCAAACCAAACATTTTTCATCAACCTTAAAAGTTACTAAAACTCTTTTGACTGGATTAGAGTTTACAGTTGAGAATGTTGGTAAAGATATTTTTGAATCTGAGGTTTTTGGAGCTCATTATCATGGTAATAACATCAATAGTCAAGGTGATTTGGTAAAGCGAGTAGAGGATATGATAATTGCTAAAAAGAAAGATCAGCTAATTCGTGGCTTACAATTAATAGACGATAAAGTGAAAGACATAATTACAGCAAAATTAGCGATGATTTATGTCGATGTGTCGGCTGAAAAGATGTTGCCGACTAACTTAATGGGAGATGGGTTTCATAAATTTATAAATATAATTACTAAATTAAACGCAATAGAAAATGGCGTTTTGTTGCTTGATGAAATTGAGAACGGCCTTCATTTTTCCTCATTAAAAAAATTATGGAGATTAATTCTAATTTATTCGAAAGCATTGAATATTCAAATCTTTGTAACTACTCATAGTAAAGAGGCTCTGATTAACTTGAAAGAAGTTTTAGAGGCTGAAGATATGAGCGAATACAGAAATAGCGTTGTGAATTTTACAATTAGTAAGTTATCTGGGGATATCTTGAAAGCATACTCTTATGATTATCCTTCATTTGAATATGCAATTGAAAATGATGTGGAAATAAGAGGAGAAATATAAATTATGGAAATCCAAATTTTTGCCGAAGGACAAGACTTAAAATTCATTCAAGATTACATTAAATTTTTAAATTTACCAGTAACTAAATTACATTCAGTTAAAACAGAGGGCTGGACAAATTTGCCTTTAGTAAAAAGAAAGTTTGAGGAGGCTACCGATAAAGGCGTAAAGAATTTAGTAATTTTTGACGGTAACGGAAACTATACCGATCGGAGAGTTGAATTAACGCAAATCGCTGGGAAATTAGGTATAAATTTTGAACTTTTCTTATTTCCCAATAATGCTTCTAACGGTATTGTTGAAGATTTATTAATTACAACCATTCCTCATGAAAATCATCCTTTCATTAATTGTTTTCATCAATATTGTGACAGTGTAAGACAAATAAACCCTAAAGTAATTTTCTCCCCTAAATCAGCGTTCTTCGCCTATATAGAAGCTACAGGACAACCTCAGAAAATGGAAAAAGTTAATTTTGCTGATCCTATTTTTTGGGATCTTAAAAGCGCAACACTCGATAACTTGAAAGTATTTTTGCAGCAACACATAAATGTTCAAACTTAACGTTGCCTTGGTTCGTGTCTCCACGAACCATTCGCTTAAATCTCCTACATAATAAAAGTTCAATAAAGTTTCACAGAACAAGAGTGCCCCGAATGCTTTCGGGATAAACTGTGCCAATGAAGATGAACAAAGAAATATTGCCGGATACAAAATACTTTAAAAAAAGTGGAACACTTTTACCAACCTACGTTTTAACCCACCTTCGACAAGCACTGGCTGACAGTATTAAAGTTCGAACATAAAAAAGCCCCGAATCAAAAAATGATCCGGGGCTGTAATGATTATCTTTTTAAAAAAAATATTAATAACGATAAGCTTCAGGCTTAAATGGTCCTTCTTTAGGTAAACCTAAATAAGCAGATTGTGCAGTGGTTAATTCATCTAACACCACACCAATTTTTGCAAGGTGCAAACGGGCAACTTTTTCGTCCAATACTTTTGGTAACACATACACTTTGTTTTCGTATTTGTCGCCTTTGGTCCACAATTCAATTTGTGCTAAAGTTTGGTTGCTGAAAGATGTTGCTCATTACAAAACTTGGGTGGCCTGTTGCACAACCTAAGTTTACCAAACGGCCTTCTGCCAACACAATTACATCTTTACCATCGATAGTGTACATATCAACCTGTGGTTTGATGGTATTTTTTGTATCACCATAGTTTGCATTTAACCATGCCATATCAATTTCAATATCAAAGTGGCCAATGTTACAAACGATAGCTTTATCTTTCATTACACGGAAATGTTCTTCGGTGATCAAATCACGGCAACCACTTGCAGTAACAATAATATCAGCTTCTTTAACGGCATCAATCATTTTCTTTACTTCAAAACCATCCATTGCAGCCTGTAAAGCACAGATAGGATCAATTTCGGTAACGATTACACGGCAACCTGCACCTTTTAATGAAGCAGCAGAACCTTTACCCACATCACCATAACTACCTACAACAGCAACTTTACCAGCCATCATTACATCAGTAGCACGGCGAATAGCATCTACCAAACTTTCTTTACAACCGTATTTGTTATCAAATTTACTTTTGGTAACAGAGTCATTTACATTGAATGCAGGAATAGGTAAAGTACCTTTTTCCATTCTTTCGTACTAAACGGTGAACACCGGTTGTAGTTTCTTCACTATAAACCTTTAACGTGTTGTATCAATTCAGGGTAAGTATCAAAAACCATATTGGTTAAATCACCACCATCATCCAAAATCATATTTAAAGGACGGTCTGCACCACCAAACCATAAGGTTTGTTCAATACACCAATCTGCTTCGGCTTGTGTTTGTCCTTTCCATGCAAAAACACCAATACCTGCAGCGGCAATTGCAGCAGCAGCCTGGTCTTGTGTAGAGAAAATATTACAAGAGCTCCATTTAACTTCTGCACCTAATGCAATTAATGTTTCAATTAATACAGCAGTTTGAATGGTCATGTGCAGGCAACCTGCAATTCTTGCACCTTTTAATGGTTGGCTTGGTCCGTACTCTTCACGGATGGCCATTAAGCCCGGCATTTCTGCTTCGGCTAATCTAATTTCTTTACGGCCCCATTCTGCAAGGCTCATATCTGCAACCTTATTTTTAAGGCTGAAGTCGATGGAGGTTTTTGTTAATGTTGACATATTTATATTTTTTAGAACACAAAAGTAAAACTTATAGGATAATATTCTACAAGTTTGTGTAAATTTGGGGGATAATCCTTTTTATACGTTATTTAACAGGAGTATAATACTTTTTAACTATGGCAAAAGCTACAAAAACAGAAAATACAGCTACCGGCAATATTGCATTGGATGCTAAAGACCTTGCGATATTGAGTTTGCTGCAGCAAAATGCAAGGATGACGGTGAAAGAAATTGCAGATAAAATTCATCTGAGCACCACGCCTGTACATGAACGCATCAAGCGCATGGAAGCCAGCGGTGTGATAAAACAATACGCCACTTTGGTGGATCATACTAAAGTGAAAAAAGGCCTTATTGCTATTTGTTATGTGAGTTTAAAAGAACATAGTAAAACTGCCGGAACAAAATTTGTAAAATCAATTATGCAAATGCCCGATGTAGTGGAGTGCTATACCATTAGCGGCGAATTTGATTTTATGCTTAAGGTGATGACGGAGGATATGAATGCGTATCATGATTTTCATGTAAATAAACTAAGTAACATAGAAAACATGGGGCATGTGCAGAGTGTGTTTGTGATGGGGGTTATTAAGCAGACGCATCAGTTGGTGTATTGATGAAAAAAGCAAGACTTTGGTAAGCATCATTTGATTCACCATTCTTGCATCTCTTGCTGCAACAGTTGTAACGGGTTCTGTGTGGTGATTTCTAACAGTCTGCAAAAAGTAGTCTGCGTAAATATTCAGCAAATCATAGCTGTCTTCCATATTTGGACAGCGGGACAGTCTTAAATATTCAAGTCTTAATTGTTCAAGCTCCATAGTTAATGAGGTGTCGTTATTATTTGGCTGCCTACATGCAGGTGTTGCCGATGGTGGGGAAATAGAATTTCGTCCATCGGAACTGCTGCCTGGCTTTTTGATAAAGTTAAATATTAAGAACTAAAGCTGGGCTTTATTTGTCAAGCCCGGACCCGAAGTACAAAATAGCTGAAAATGAACAAGTTAACAATTGTCTGCCCCACTATTGGATACCCTTGTTGTGTGTAGTGCTTTTGGTGTCTTGTTAAACTTTGAAAAAACATTTGTTTATTCAAAGTTGAGTTGTAAATTTGTTCTGCGTCTGGTAAGAGTCGCTAAGCGTCTCAATACGGAGATACTTCTCCAAATCCAGTCGCTTTTTTTATGCCCAAAACTCACTAAAATGATTTTTTGTTACATTGATGAATCAGGCACTCCTGATATTCCCGGAAACACATCTCATTACGTTTTAGCAGGTTTAGCAATTCCAATTCATAAATGGAAGAATTGCGAAATAGAAATTCAAAGGCTTAAAAATAAGTACAATTTAGACCATGCAGAGATTCATACTGGGTGGCTATTGTGGCCATATCTTGAACAATCTAAAATTGCTGAATTTGAATCCATGAACTATGCTGCAAGAAAGTATGAAGTAGAGAAATATCGCAACACTGAACTATTAAGATTACAGGCTCCAAAAACACAAAAGCAATACCATAAAACAAAAAAGAATTACAAAGCAACAAGCAGCTATATCCATTTAACATTTAATGAACGTAAGCAATTCGTTAAGGAAATTGCAACACTAATTGGGAGTTGGAGTTTTTGCAGATTATTTGCTGAATGTATTGATAAAATCCATTTTAATCCAGCCGTCACACCTCTTACAGTTGACGAACAAGCATTTGAACAAGTTGTGTCAAGATTTGAACAGTACCTAAAAATATATAGCAAGACAAGTAATGATAAAAAATATGGATTGCTAATTCACGACAATAATGATACAGTAAAGAAAAAGCATACAGAAATAATGAAAGGTTTCCATAGAAGCGGTACTCTTTGGACTACAATTAATAATATCATTGAAACTCCGATGTTTGTTGATTCACAATTAACAAGTATGATTCAAATAGCTGATGTCTGTAGTTATGCAATAAGAAGATACTTAGAAAAGAAAGAGGACTATTTGTTTGATGAAGTTTTTAAAACAGCAGATAAAAAAGACGGTCGTGTAGTAGGTGTCCGTCATTTTACTGCGAATACTTGTACTTGTAAAGTCTGTCAAGCCCATAGGTAGTGTCGCAGTAGCATTACACACAACGCCCGGGGCTTTCCGCAGGGCTGGAATTGTTGCTGTGTCCCGGCTACTGAAGCCGATTGAAAAACTGATGATGAAGTTAACAACTAAAAGTCAAATTGATTCGGTCATGCCCGATATTAGCTGATAGTAGTACAACTGATGATTGTTATACCGTCCGCCAGCCTTGCAGCAAACCTTTTGTTGGCGTTTGTGTTACTGAATTCAATAAATTTTATCGGCTATTTATTTTCATTGCTACTTTTCCAGTCGTTGTTATTATGATTTAAAAATTTCCTGATAGTTTGCAGCGTCCAGTCTGTATTAAGTGTAATCATGTGATGTCCCATATTTGCTGCTTTTACATGAATCGTTTGTGGCGGCAATTTTGGGATAGCATATTTTTCTTGGTATCCAGGCCCAAGGATACTGCATTCGCCACTCATCAACATTAAATCACTATGGTATGCAGTAATTCCATCGGTGAAATCATATCTCATAGAAGAAGGGTTATCCATCACTGGTTTTATAATTGTGTTATATGCCTCGTATCCCATTCGCTTAAATGAATTCGGCGGTAAGTCCTGCCTTGGGCAATTATAGGGTGGCCCAGGCAAATTCTTGCCAGCTAATTTTGTTCCAATATATTCGTAACCTTCCTGTCCATCTTCTTTAAACACAAAGGGGTAATAAGCCATGCTCTTAGCAATTTGCCAAGTAGATGCCATATTAGACATCATGCTTTTAGATTTTTCCACCCATTCTTTTACAGGGGCGCCGGGATAAAGAATAAAAGGTTCAACAATCACTGCCTGCGAAACCATTTCAGGATGCCTTGATAAATACCCAACAACCAAAGTAGCTCCCCATGAATGCCCGATGAGTTTTACTTTTTTGCCATTGGAAAAATGCTCAACTATTGAATGCAGGTCATCTAAGTTTTGTTCTATGGTAAGAAATTTTTTATCTACCCGTGGTGATAAACCGGTGCCTCTCTGGTCATAAAAAATAACCCGGTAATCATTTGAAAGTTCCTTTAAAGGTTTCAAATATTCGTAATCAAGCCCAGGACCACCGTGTACTACAATAAGCGGCGTAGAGTCTGCAGAAACAAAGATTTCCATATGGTACTTATAACCGTTGATTTCTACAGATGGGAGCGAAGAATCAAACTGTACTGTTCTTGGCACACGCAAGTGAATGGTCAATAACAGTACTTGAAAAACAGTTAGTAACATTAAGCAAGAGACAACAGCATACCTGATTTTTGAAGTTCCGCTGTAGCTTTCTTTTCTGCCGTAGGCTTTGAATGTCAAAAAAACTCCAATGGCAAAAAGAATTCCCAATCCCACATATGTTGACGTATTTTGTGGCGCTTGAGGTGCTTCCGGAACAAGCATCCGGTATATGCCACCAAGAGTACAAAACCAACCTGTAAGCGTAACCAATACTGGCCAACCCCGCCAATAGTTGTGAACCCGGATGATGGAAATACCTGCAATAAATAATAAAGTACCATTGAGAAAAGTAACAGGAGCGATATTTCCGGCCCAGATATGAAAATTCATCGCTTCGGATATAGTGAGTATAATAATAGTCGGGCCAACCAATCCGGCGATTTTCTTTGAGGTGGTCATTTTAATATTTCATTTATTAACAAGAAATACCCGGCAAGAAAAGAATTTTATCATTTAAAAAAAATGATGGTAGTCAGTAAAAGAGATGATTTTCGCAAGTGAAATAAAATTTATTTTCAAATCACGGACTGTTGCCTAAACATGACGCACAACTCAAATATATACGAAAATTTCAACCTTTCAAAATTCCCAAACCTGCAAAATTTTTAGCTTTCAAATTCTTATATAAAGAACAATATTAAATACAAAACCCGGTAACTTTCGCTTTTAATTTTTTTTACAGTTGCAATTGAAAAACGAAAATTTATTAAAATATTTTTCTTTTTTATTGGGGATAAAAAATACGCTTTAATAAAAGTTCCCCAATGGTATGCCATTGAAAGGATTGATTCTTCCCTCTTTTTACTAAAAGAACGATGAACATAAACAAGTTCGCAACGTCCCGTACGTACGGGATAAAAAACTAAAGCTGGTATCCAAAAAAAACTCCTCAAAATTTTTGAGGAGTTTTACAATTCATATAGCAGTAATTATTTAATCAGCATGGCATCGCCATAACTGAAAAAGCGGTATTTATCTTTAATAGCTTTTTTGTAGGCTTCCATCATTAAATCGTAACCGGCAAATGCACAGGCCATAATTAAAAGGCTGGTTTTGGGTAAATGAAAATTGGTTACCAGTGCATCGGCAATATTAAAATTGTAAGGCGGGTGAATAAAATGATTCGTCCAGCCTTCGGATGGTTTTAATAATTTTTGTGCCGTAAAAGAACTTTCCATACTACGCATAGTAGTGGTACCGATAGAACAAATGCGGTGGCCTTTTTCTTTTGCTTTGTTTACAATTTCGCAGGCAGTTTCTTCTACCCTGTAATATTCGGCATCCATTTTATGTTTGCTCAAATCTTCTACCTCAATAGGGCGAAAAGTACCCAGGCCTGTGTGCAAAGTAGTTTCTGCAAAACGGATACCTTTTATTTCTAAACGCTTAATTAATTCTTTACTAAAATGCAAGCCTGCAGTGGGTGCTGCCACAGCGCCTTCGTGTTTTGCATATACTGTTTGGTAACGCTCTTTATCTTCTTCATCGGGCTTGCGCTTAATATATTTTGGTAAAGGTGTTTCGCCTAAAATTTCCAGCATACCTCTAAACTCATCATCGGTGCCATCCCATAAAAAACGGATGGTACGGCCACGGCTGGTGGTGTTGTCAATAACTTCGGCAACCAGTTCATCACTTTCGCCAAAATATAATTTATTACCCACACGAATTTTACGGGCAGGGTCAACAATTACATCCCACAATTTATTGGGCTTGTTTAATTCTCTTAATAAAAACACTTCAATTTTGGCACCTGTTTTTTCTTTGCGGCCATACATACGGGCAGGAAAAACCTTGGTGTTGTTTACCACAAACACATCTTTATCATCGAAGTAATCAATAATTTCTTTAAAATGTTTGTTTTCGATTGTACCGGTTTTGCGGTCAATCACCATCATACGGCTGTCTTCACGTTTTTTGGTGGGGTTTTGGGCAATTAAATTTAGTGGAAGATCGAAACGGAACTGGGATAATTTCATGTAATCAATATTTTTAAATGGTTACATGCCGTGTAATGAAACTTTAAGGAGCGTAGCCTTTGCGGAGGCACTTATCATGTTACGGCATGATTTTGAAGGCGCAAAGATAAGGAAATGCGGTTGAAATTATTAAGCAATTTTAAGTATTGTGTACAATTGGTTAAAAGAGATTGGTATTGGCACCGGTTGTTACATTTTATTTATTAAAAATGCAATCAGTTGTTTTGAATTTTTATGTTTTGCGGTTTTATTTCAAATTGTGGCAATGTTTTTTTCAACGCAGAGAAAATGCGATAGCAAAGTTTACGCTGAGGAACTCTGCGATAACTCCTTTTCTCTTTTTCTCAGCGTTAAATTTGCTGCCTGGTGTGATACTTTAGCAACAATTTAAAAGGCACCCCTTACTGGTTATTTAATTTCGTAAACAAGTGTTGAAATAGCTGCATTAAATTATAAAAGACAAATCCTAACCAAATTTGTTACAATTACCCCAAAAAGCCCCATTCCCGTATGGAATCAAACAGCGTATTTAATCTTTGTGTTATCTTTAGTTAAAATAACGGCAACTATAAATGAAACTGATAACTACCCTTTTACTGTTGGTATTTTCTGTACTATCCGCAAACAGCCAGCAAATAAAAAAATCCGAAAAAAAATACCAGGGCCTTTTGTGGGAGATAAGCGGCAACGGATTAACCCGGCCCAGCTATCTTTTTGGTACCATGCATGTAAGCAATAAACTGGCTTTTCATTTGGCCGATTCTTTTTACAACGCCATAAAAAATGTAGATGTGGTGGCGCTGGAAAGTAACCCCGCCAACTGGCAGGATGATTACAGCAAACCAAATATTTTTGATAAAAGTGCTTATGGCGAAGGCGGTGCCAATGCTTATAAATTTTTAGATATCCCCAACGATTACATTCATAAAAATACTTTTGCAGTTGATAAATACGAAAACAATATAAAACTTGCACTGGCTACCGAACCTGCAATGATAAACGGTATGCTGTACCGCACTTATAAAAACGGTGCCGATTTTGAAGAAGACACTTACCTGGACATGTACATTTTTCAAACCGGCAGTAAGCTGGGCAAAAAATTAACCGGGGTAGAAAATTTTGAAGAGAGCGAAAAATTAGTGGCCGAAGCCTATAAAGATGCAGCAAAAGAAAAGCGCACTAAAAATTATGATGCCGATTATAATTATGATGATTATATAAAAAGCCCTTACTCGTTAGAAGATGCTTACCGCAAAGGCGATTTGGATATGCTGGACAGTTTAGAAATGAAACAGTTTAACAGCAAAGCTTTTTTAGAAAAATTTTTATACAAACGAAACGAAATTCAGGCTAACTCAATTGACTCGATTATAAAAAGTAAAACAAGTTTGTTTGTTGGTGTGGGCAGCGCACATTTACCCGGCAAGCGTGGCGTAATTGAAATGCTGCGGAGTAAAGGCTATAAATTACGTGCAGTAAAAATGGGGGAGAGGGATGGCCAGCAAAAAGATGTGATTGATAAAATTCGTGTACCCGTAAGTTTTAAAAATGTACAAAGTGACGATGGCGTTTTTTCTGTAGAGATACCCGGTAATAAATTTTACACCTTCAGCAGGTTTGGAGATTTAAACACAAAGCAATATGCCGATATGGGCAACGGCGCTTATTATGTGGTAAGCCGTGTAAAAACAAATGGATTGCTTTTGGGAGATAATGAAAATACAGTGTATAAAAAAGTAGACAGTTTATTGTATGAAAATATACCCGGAAAAATTTTGAAAAGATTGGCCATTACAAAAAACGGGTACCGGGGGTTTGATATTACCAACCGCACAAGGCGGGGCGATATTCAGCGCCACAATATTTTTGTTACACCTTTTGAAATTTTATTTTTTAAAGTGAGTGGCATTGGAGATTATGTAACCGAAGGCGACGAAGCCAATCGTTTTTTTACATCCATAAATATTACACCGCTTACCGAAACTAACTGGGTAAACTTTAAACCTGCAACCGGCGGGTTTGAAATTAAATTACCGCATACACCCTTACTGCAAAAAGATGAAGGCAGCGACAGATTGGAATATACTGCTGCAGATAATAAAGAAAAAACTACTTACACTTTAATGAAAGCCAACATACACAATTATGGTTTTATTGAAGAAGATACTTTTGATTTAAATTTAATGGAGGAGAGTTTTGCATCGTCGGACATTATTGAAAAACAAATTTTTCGTCAGCAGGGTAAATGGCAGGGCTACCCTGCATTATATTGCAAATACAAACATAAAGATGGCAGCCAGAGTGCTGTAAGATATTTATTACAGGGGCCAAATTATTTTGCACAAATAGCACATTACAATACCGAAACAAAAAATGTATTGCAATATTTTGATTCGTTTAAAATTGTACCATTTATTTATCCCGAAGTAAAATTAAGGGTAGATACCGCAATGCATTTTACAGTGCAGTCGCCCATTTTTCCGGATGCCAAAAAGCAAAACGATTTAATGGAATCGATAAAAAATATGATGGGTGCTTATGGCGCCGATGATGATGAAAGCATGCCGGAGTTTGGTATTAAAACAATTGGCACCGATACCATTGGCGAAAAAATATTTGTGGCCTGGGCTAAAGCACCAAAAAATACTTTTGAAAAAGACTCTGCAAAATTATTTACCAACAGCGATTACAATTTTGCAGGATCGGACAATAAAAATAAAAGTTATTTATATTTAAAAAAAGACAGTGGCATTACTGCCGGCGGCATGCGTTATTTATTTCAGCAGGCCACAGATACCAACAGCAGCCGCACCATTATTTCAAAAGCATTTTATAAATCGGGCAATTATTTTGCAGTGATTGCTTTAACGGATACCCTTACCCCAAGAAGCAGTTTTCTGTATAATTTTATTGAAACTTTTACACCATCCGATACAGTAAAAGGCGAATCGCCTTTTGCAAAACGTAATGCCGAGTTTTTTAAAGACTTTGCCAGTAAAGACAGTGCCACCCATGCCAAAGCCATGAAGCGTTTTAAAACTATTGAATTTGATTCGGCCGATGTACCTTCTCTTAAAAAAATAATTGATACCCTTAGCTGGAAAACCAAAGATTACCTGCAGTTAAAACAAGATTTTATTGGCAGGCTGCAGGAAACAAAAGACAGTACACTGGTAATGTATTTAAAACAATTATACGTTGCCGCAGGCGATACTGCCGATTTGCAAAACACAGTGCTGAGTACTTTACTGGGTATGCAAACAAAAAAATCTTTTATTGCCTTTAAAGATTTAATAATTAATGAACCGCCGGTGGTAACATCTGTTAACAGTTCGGGCAATTACGATTATGGTGATGTGCTTAGTAAAATGGGCAGCCTCACTAAACTGTTAGCTAAAACAAAAAGCAGCTATAATGATTATGGTGGAAGCTGGTATCCGCTTTACGATACGCTTTCGCTTGCTAAAGTTACTTTTCCTGAAATATTGCAGTTAATAAATTTGGATGATTACAAAGGCAATGTGATGGAACTGCTTACAGCAATGGTTGACAGTGGTTATGCTGTAGCAAAAGATTACGAGCAATATTTTACAAAATTTTATACCGAAGCAAAGCAGGAATTAAAGAAAGAAAGAGCCAGCGAAAGCCAAAAAGCAATTGCCAAAGCAGAAAAAGCCAACAAAGCAGATGACGACGATGAAATATCGTATAACCGCAACAGCGATGGCGACAGCGGCAACGAATTGCTGCAAAGTTATGCAGTGCTGTTACTGCCTTATTGGGATAAAAACCCCGGTGTGCCAACTTTTTTTGATGATGTAATGAAATTAAAAAACAAACAGATAAGGTTTAATACCATGCTGCTGCTGTTGCGAAACAAAAAAAATATTCCTGATACTTTATTAAATTTTTATGCAGCAAATGAGGAATACAGGATTGATTTATACCGACAATTGAAAAAAGCAAAAATGCTGGATAAGTTTCCTGCTAAATACAACAACCAGTTAGATTTGGTTAAAAGTGTTTTGGTAAACAGGTCATCTTACCAAAAGTATGATACACTTGCCTTGATGGATAAAATGCCGGTGACTTTTAAAAATAAAAAAGGTGTGGTGTATTTCTTCAAATATAAAAATAAGAAAGAAGAAAAAAAATGGAAGATAGTTTCTTACGGCCTGCAGCCGGAAAATACTAAAGAATTTGATGATGATAACGATGATTTTACTTCGGTAAGTTCTTACAGTTACGGCCGGGGCGATGATAATAAATTAGATGAAGACAAACCGGTGAAAGAGCAGTTGCAAAAATTGCTGAAAACAATGTTGTACAAAATGCACAGCAGTGCTTCGGAATTTTATAATGCCGGTTATGATAGTGATTACAGCGATATAATTACTGAAAGAATTAAGACAAACCGTTATTGACTGGTAAGCAACTGCCTTCCGGGAATAGCATCAATTAATTTTTGTGTGTACTCGTTTTGCGGATGATGATAAATTTGTTCGGCATTGCCCTGCTCTACAATTTTTCCTTTATGCATTACTAAAATCCTGTCGCTTACATATCTTACTACAGAAAGATCATGAGATATAAAGATGGAGGTAAAACCAAATTCTCTTTTTAAATCATTTAAAAGATTAAGTACCTGCGCCTGCACACTTACATCTAATGCAGAAACGCTTTCATCAAAAATTAAAAAAGAAGGATTTAATGCCAATGCCCTGGCAATACAAATGCGCTGGCGCTGGCCACCGCTAAACTGGTGAGGGTAGCGGTTAAAATGATCGGGCAGTAAACTTACTTTTTCCAGCAGCTCCATTACTTTTTCTTTTCGCTGATGGGTATTATCTAAAACACGATGCACTTTTAAAGGCTCCAGTATAGCGTTGCCAATAGTAATACGGGGGTTTAAAGAACCATAAGGATCCTGAAAAACAATTTGCAAGTCTTTACGCATGTTGCGGAGTGCAGCTGATTTTATTTGCGTAATATCTTTTCCTTCTAAATAAATTTTACCTTCAGTGGGCTGTATTAAATGTAAAATGGTTCTGCCCAATGTTGTTTTGCCACAACCGCTTTCGCCAACAAGGCCAACTGTTTCTCCCTGTTGCACTTCAAAACTTACATCATCAACTGCTTTAAAAAATTGTGTGGTTTTGCCAAATAATTTTTTCTTAACAGGAAAATAAACTTTTAAATTTTCAATTTTTAGTACAGTTGATGGTTGATAGTTGTCAGTTGTTAGTTGTACATAATCTGTCACCTGTTTGCTGTCCTCTGTCATCTGTCCTCTGTTATCTATTATCTGCCTTTCACTAATAAAATCACTCACCACCGGTAATCTTTCTCCTTTTAATTTGCCCGAAGGCCTGCAGGCTAAAAGTGCTTTGGTGTAAGGGTGCTGCGGCGATTGTAAAACTTCTTTTGCCGTACCCTGCTCCACCATTTCTCCTTTGTACATCACCACAATTTTATCGGCAATGTCAGCCACTACACCTAAATCATGCGTAATTAAAATAACCCCCATATTATTTTGCTCCTGTAATTCCTTTATCAGTTGCAATATTGTTTTTTGTACGGTTACATCTAATGCGGTGGTCGGTTCATCCGCAATTAATAAAGAAGGGTTGCAACTAATGGCCATAGCAATCATTACCCGTTGCTTTTGCCCGCCGCTTAATTCGTGAGGATAACGGTTAATGATGGCCGCAGGGTCGGGCAGTTTTACTTTTTCAAAAAGTGCAATGGTTTTTTGTTTAGCAATTTTTCGGCTTACCTTTTCATGCAGTTGTATTACTTCCATTACCTGGCTGCCGCAGGTAAATACCGGGTTTAAAGATGTCATCGGTTCCTGAAATATCATGGCAACATCCTTGCCTCTTATTTCATTTATGCCGGCATCGGTTAATTTTATAAGTTCGGCAGGTTGTTTATCTCTTCTGTAAAATAAAGTTTTACCGGTAACAGTTGCCTGCGCAGGTAACAATTGTAATAACGATAATGCTGTTACAGATTTTCCCGATCCGCTTTCGCCAACAATTGCTGTCAGTTCTCCTTTTTTTATTTCGAGGGAAATATTTTTTACAGCAATAGTTTTTTCGCCTTCATTGCTGAATTGTATAGAAAGGTTTTGTATGGAGAGGAGAGATGGCAATGGGGTGAGTAGTGAGTGGTGAAACGTGAGTGATGAATCATCAAACCGAGTGTTCACTCCCGGCTGACGACTCACCATTCAAGTCTAAAATTTCAAATGCCTTACTGTTAATCCGTCATTAATTAATTGTTTTAAAGAATCAATACCAATTTTTAAATGCCGCTCTACAAAACCGGCGGTAACATTTTTATCACTGGCTTCTGTTTTAACACCTTCGGGTACCATTGGCTGATCGCTTACTAATAACAATGCACCTGTGGGAATTTTATTATAGAACCCTACAGAAAAAATTGTAGCCGTTTCCATATCAATAGCATAAGCCCTTACTTTTTCTAAGTACATTTTAAATTCTTCATCATGCTCCCACACACGGCGGTTGGTAGTGTACACTGTACCGGTCCAGTAATCAGTTTCATAATCTCTTATGGTAGTAGAAATTGCTTTTTGCAAACTAAAAGAAGGCAATGCCGGTACAATCGGTGGAAAATAATCATTACTCGTTCCTTCGCCTCTCATGGCTGCAATGGGTAAAATTAAATCGCCTATGCTGTGCCGTTTTTTTAATCCGCCGCATTTACCTAAAAATAAAACTGCTTTAGGGTGTATGGCACTCAGTAAATCCATTACCGTTGCGGCACCGGGACTGCCCATACCAAAATTTATAATTGTAATATTATTAGCTGTGGCACATTGCATCGGCCTGTCCAGCCCAATTACTTTTACATTATTCCACTCCGCAAACATGGATACATAATTACTAAAGTTGGTTAATAAAATATACTCACCAAAATTTTCTAATGCCTCACCGGTATATCTCGGCAACCAGTTGTTTACAATTTCTTCTTTTGTCTTCATACCCCTATCCCCTAAAGGGGAATAAATTTTATTGTTAAATAATTTTGTTACAAACTTTTGTTTTTCATGGCATCATCGTTGTGTCACTCACTTGTACGTCATACCTTTGTTCAACAAAGCCTTCAAATTGCTGCATCATTTAAAATTACAAAATTCCACTCAGCTTCAATGATAAAAATTAATTATCCTGCATATCAACCCAAAATTAAAAAAGAAAAAGATAAAGAATTTATTTTTGATGAAGTGCGTAAACGCTGGGTAATACTTACACCCGAAGAGTGGGTGAGGCAAAATTTTTTGCAATATCTTATCCAAATAAAAAAATACCCTGCACCCTTAATTGCAATAGAAAAAGAAATAAAATTAGGCGATTTAAAAAAGCGTTTTGATATTGTAGTGTATAACGCTAACTCCAAACCCTGGATGATTATTGAATGTAAAGAAATGACTGTTGATTTAAACAGGCAAGTTTTAGATCAGGTATTACGGTACAACATAACCATGCAGGTGCCGTATTTAGTTATTACCAATGGCAGCTACTGCATGGCTTTTCAATGTATAAATAATAAATTGAAAGATTTAGTTGAACTGCCTGATACAAACCTATAGGTTTTTAAAAACTTTAGGTTTAAAACCTAATTCCCAATCTCCCAATTCCTAATTACCTCTTATTACCATTTAGGGCAACCCAGCTCTTTATCATTTTTTTTCTTAAAAGAATAAATAACTCCAATGCTGTGGCTTAAGTAATGATCATTTTTATCAGGGTTTGCCGCTTTACTAAAGCCATCTAAATAATCTGTAAAACTTAAGCGGTAACTGGTTTCGCCAATTAAACTAAACCTGTCGCTAAGCGAATATCGTACGCCTGCACCAACAGGTAAAACAGGAATTATACGGGGCAAACTTTTTGCTGCATCAGTGGCAAGGCCGGCCTGCACATCCGACCCATCTCCAAACACTGTGGGATTTATATTACTCCAATCTCTTTTTATTTTTAAAAAAGAAAAACCTGCACCGGCAAAAACATAAGGAGAAAAGCGTGGCGACCTTGGCGCTAAAAAATTCCAAACGCCCTGTGCACTTATTTCTGTTACCGGTGTGGTAAAATTAAAATTTCTTTGTTTTCTCCAATCGGGATTATTATATTTTGCATCGTCGCCATACAATTTTCCACGGTTTACATTTAAGCGTACAGAAAATGACGGGCTGATAATTCTGTAAATGTGTAATGCCAGTTGCGGCTTCATTGTTTTGTAAGAGCCTAACCTTTGCGGTGTCAAATCTCCCTGGTAAACAAAAACGCCGCCACTTAAACCCACCTCGTATTTACTAAGATCAATTTGTGCATGGAGGAAATAAATGTTACCGGAAAAAAATACAACTGCAAGTACAGATTTTTTTAGTGCAGACATCATTGGATTTACATTTAAAGATTAAAAAAATGGTAAATGTAAAAGTCTGTACTTCGATAGAGAGATTTTTAGTGCTTATGTATCTAACAGTTTAATTTGAAAAATATTATTTGAACAGGGAAGAAGTACTGTTAAACAAAAGTGAATATAAAATCAGGTAAAAAGTGGTTGTTGGGTGCAGTGGATATTGCAATTGCAGTTATTAAAAAGCATATAACAATGTAAACTGTTTATTTTTAAAAATGCATCATCAACAGCAGCAACCTAAGGCACACAAGAGTAACCCGGCATTGCTGCAAATAAAGGGGGCAGTGCCCACTCATATCTCCTATTTAAAACGGTAAATTGAAAAGGGCCAGGCCGGCTTTATAGTTGTAGTGCCGGCATTAAAAGATTTGAAAATGGAAATTACATTATACAGCATTATAAAAAAAAACCGGACCTCTTTGCAGAGATCCGGCACTAATCGAAACCATTAACCATTAAACCTTATCCTATGAAAAACCATCTTTAAGTCGGTGTACATAAGGGAAAGGTTGCAAGGAATAATATTTTTCTCAATAATTTTTTATGCAAACGATTGTGGTTGATAAGTTAGTTACCAGGCGGCAGCAAACTCTTTCATAAAATCCGGAAAGTTTTTATTTTTATATACACCATCACCAAAAAATTTGAGTGGTGGTTCCAGCTCCGATGGTTTAAGATATCCGGAAAGCGGTGCAGGTTGTGCATCTATACTTGATAATAATACTGTAGTGGGATAGCCCATGCGGCCAAATAAAAGATATACTGCTAAGTCATTGGCTTTGTATGCCGGGTTGTAACCATATTTTTTTGTACCTAAAACTGCAGAGTCTTTCGATTCGGCATTAAATTTTACAGCGTAATAATTTTCATTAATATAGGCAGCAACTTTATCGTTGCCATAGGTTTCTTTATCCATTACTTTGCACCAGCCGCACCAGTTGGTATAAACATCTATAATAATTGGTTTAGGTTGCTTTTGGTACGCAGCGGCAAGCTCAGTTAAACTTAGCCATTTTACCTTTTCTTTTTTAGGAGGATTAAATGAAAATAAAAACGCCGAAACAGCAATTAAAATAAAAAAATATTTAACCTTTTGCATGAAATAATTGTTTTGTAGCTTAGATAGAAAGTAAACGTAAATACATGAATAAAATTGTAGTGGCTATTACCGGCGCAAGCGGCTCGGTTTACCCACAATTGTTGCTGAATAAGTTAATGAACGTAAAAGATCAGTGGACAGATTTGGCTGTGGTAATGACGGAGAATGCCAAACAGGTTTGGCTTACCGAACTGGATAATGAAAGTTATAAAGATTTGCCCGTAAAATTTTACAGTCAGCAAGATTTTAATGCGCCGTTCGCATCCGGTTCGGGGCAGTTTAATACCATGATAATCATACCCTGCAGCATGGGTACTTTAGGAAGAATTGCAACAGGCGTATCAAACGATTTAATTACAAGGGCAGCCGATGTAATTTTAAAAGAACGGCGCAAATTAATTTGTGTGGCAAGAGATATGCCTTACAACCTCATTCACATCCGCAATATGGAAACTGTTACACTTGCCGGTGGAATTATTTGCCCGGCCACACCATCTTTTTACAGTAAACCAAAAACTATTGAAGATGTTGCCGCCACAGTTGTAGACCGGGTGCTGGATTTAGCTGGTATAGATATTAAAACTTACCGGTGGGGAACCGCCCTCCTATCCTCACCCAAGGGCAGGGAAAATAAGTAGATTGAAGCAAAGACAATTGTTTGCTTTAAGTTTATTATAAACTTAAAAAGAGATTATCAATTGACAACCTCTTTTTAAATTATTTTTTTTTCTGTGCTTCAGTGCCTCTGTGGTATATTTTACCTCAAATCCACCACCTCAACTCCAGGATATTTCTTTTGATCAAATACAAATTGACCATCTGCAACTGCACTTGTTGTATTCATACTGCTAACAGCATAAGTATAACGGTTACCCGTTTTTTCAAAAACTTTTGTAGAGGCAATAGTTTGTAATTTTTTATTAATGTTCACTAATACTTTATGAAAAGGTTTGCTTTTATCAATCGGTGTTAATTCTACTTCCTGCACTCCTTTTACCTCGCCATTAAGTTTATATAAAAAATCTTTATCGTAAAAATTGGTAAATAATTTTTGTGGGGTAATGGTATTGTTTGTGGGGTCAAGTCTGCTGATGGTAACTTCGTTGCTGGCTTTGTCATAAGTCCATACATTGCTGCCATCGCAAAAAATTTCCTGGCCACTAACACTTACACGGTATTTTGTGCCTTTCATATAAACAGTTCCGTTTTTAGATCCTAAATTTTTGCCTGCACCATTTTCCATTTTTAAAGCAAACTTTGCTACCACACTTTTAAAAGATTTAAACTTGGTACTCACCGCATCTAAAACTTTTTTAGCAGCAGGGTCGTTTTGCCCCATACCTTTTGGAGCCTGTGCGTTTACTGCAGTTACACTTATCATCATCAAAACAAAACCAGTAAAGAATTTTTTCATGTTATAGGTATTATTTAAAATAAACATCTCTTTATTAAGAGGTTGCAAAGATATGTGAATAGATGGTTTTACGCAAGCCGGGTTTAAAGTGCAAAATCTAACAAACTGTTAATGTACCCGGCACTTTAAAATAAAAAAAACAACATGCCGTTAATCCCGTTAAGATTCTCTATTTTGCAAACACTTCAACTCAACCACCTGGTTCAACTCAACTTTCGATTCATTTATTAATTCATTTAATTATTTAAAATGACAGAAAGAAATGTTCCAATTTCTCAAAGAGAAACCTATGAGCCATCACAATTAACAGAATTTTTATGGTGGCTTTCCACCGCCGAAAGAGAAATTTTAGTGGATTCAGTTGTCGACAGAAACCGTTACCGCATAATCGGGATGACAGTTTTAGCCACCTGGCTGTTCGCCACTTTTACCTGGACGTATTTTTTTAATACCATTGTAGATTCGCTTGTAATAGCCATTGCCCTGGGCATATTTATGGGTTTTATCATTCTCACCATCGACAGGGCTTTAATAAAAGGCATTACAAAATTTAATAAGAAAAAATTTACACCACTTTTATTCAGGGCATTGCTGGCAATTACCATTGGTACATTTATGGCACAGCCTGCAGTGCTGTATATGTTTGATAAAGAAATAAAAATGCAAACATCGCTGGATAATGAAAAACGTAAAATGGTAAAGCGGCAGGAGCTGGATAGTTTATACAGCAACCGTAAAAATGAATTGCTGGCACAAAAAGAAAAAATTAAAACTGAACTCGAAAATAAATATGCTGATGTAGATAAAGCAAGGGCCAATTTTTTATCCGAAACAGATGGCAGCGGTGGCACCGGAAAAATTGGCATTAAAGATATTGCCATTGCAAAACGAAATGAATATCAAAAATTAGATGCCGATTATCAAACTTTATTAAAAGCAGAGCAGGTTAAACTAACAGCAACAGAAAAAGAATTAAATGAAATAGAAGGAAAAATAAAAACCGAAGAAACTGCTTTTACGCAATACCTCAACAATGGTTTTTTAACAAGGGTGGAAGCGTTGAGTAATTTATTAAAAAATAATCCGCCATTGCAATTCCGTTATTATTTAATTGTTTTTATTTTAATGCTGATAGAACTGATGCCGGTAATTGCAAAAACACTTTTGCCCAGCGGCAGTTACGACGAAAAAGTGATGTTACGTGAAGAAATGGAAATTGAAATTGCCCACAGCAATATGCGTAAAGAACAGCAGCTAAAAGAAATGTACAATCAAATGGCGCATGAATATGATGGCGAAGCCATCACTGCATTTTTCAGGCTTACTAAAGATGACAGGGATGAAAAAATAAGATCGTTCAGTAAAAAATGGAAAGAAGAAAACCATCAAACCTTTGACGGGCTTTGGGAGAAGATGAAGAAAGAGATATTGACGAAGCAGGAGAATTAAAATAATAACACTTGTTACAGGTTATGCCGGCTTTTATGGCCGGTTTTTTTATTACGGCTTTTCGTGTGTGTTAGTAATTTCTTTTAGCGTTTAAACACCGGTTCAGGTATTAGTTTTTCCTGTTCAGTAATATTTGCTTTTGTTGTACCGGGGTTTGCAGCATTTTTGTGATGTTAGTTTATTCCCCCCGTTCCCTTTGCTGGTAATCATTTAAAAAAAATAAATTATGAAAAAGAGCTTCACCAGGCTTACAGGCACCGTATTGCTTGTACTTGTTCAACTGTTTTTGCAGGCACAAAATACAGAAGATGCAATGGCATTATCTCATGCAGGAAAATACGCTGCAGCAGAAAAAATATTTGTAAAATTAATTGCTGCCGATACAAAAAATACCGGGCTGTTAATTGCAAGCGGATTTAATAATGCGTGGAATAAAGATTATGCAGCAGCAAAACAACGATTTTTAAAAGCGCAGGAGCTTGAGCCGGGTAACGCCGATGCTGCAAAGGGGTTAGCATATACTTATTTGTACGAGGGAAATTTTTTAAAAGCAGCATCACTTTTTGAAAAACTAATTCAAACGCAACCCAAGTCTGAAGAATTTCATATTGCAGCAGGCCTAGCATATTTGAATATGCAAAAAAGAAATAAAGCTGCAGATCATTTTAAACAAGTATTAAAGGTTAATAACAGCAATGAAGAGGCCAGGCAGTATTTAACTGAAATAAAAACTAATACAGGCATACTGGAAGTGGCTTCAATGGCAGGTTTAAGCGGTTCCGGCGAACAAAGCAAATTTGGCCTGCGCCAACTGCAACTGGGGTACCAGCTTAATCCGGAAAACTTGTTGTACCTGCGTTACGATAATTCTCTTTCTCTTGATAATTACTTTTTACTAAAAAACAATTATAACGTAAATGCACTTAGTGCCGGGATGTATTCAAAATGGCATAAATACATTGGATCAAAGATTGAATACGGCCACAGAAATTTACCAGAAGGTATTACACAAAACCTGTGGCAAACAGAACAGGTTATTTTTCTGCCCCGTAATTATGTTTTAAAACTTGGCGGCTCTATTGTTACCTCCAATCTTTTTAGCAACGAATGGATGGTGATGACGAGTGTTTCGCTGCCGGTAACAGAAAAAATAAAAGTAGAGCCGCATTATTATTTTATTAAGCGCCAGTCAACCGAACACCGGGTAGTATTAAATACAAGCTACCAGTTTAATCCTAAAAATGATATCTCTTTCGGAATGTTTATTGGCACAGAAAGGAATACAATACTGGATACACGAAATACAGTAGCCGGAGGTTTTGCCTATTCAAATTTTTATATAAAAGGCCCATTGTACGGAACGGCACTTATCCGCTACGAAAAAGATGCCGCTGGCGGCAGAAATGCTTTTATAACAGCTGCCGGCTTAAAATTAAGGATCAACACTAAAAAATCTCACCTGTAAAATTCAATGCTATGAGCTTCACCCAACAAATAAATAATGAGCCTGCTTTACAATCGCAGCAAAACAATAGTACTGTAATTTCTGCTGTTAAAACAACTGCAAACAGTGGCGCAGTAATTAAGCAGCCCCGTAAAAGCCTGTATGTTTTTATTTTTTCCGCATGGTTTTTTTGTATTCTTTGGTTTGAGCCAAGGTTGTTACAACTATTACCAATTGCCAGCACCACAGGCGGCTGGTGGGCTATATTGCTTTTTATAGTATTTATAAATATTGCCTGGTTGTATGGTTTATATAACCTGAGTATAGTACTGTTTGCCGTTTATTACAAACATTTTAAAAAGAAAAATGTGAACAGCATACCGCTAACTACCACGCCACAGGTTGCACTGCTTTACACTACCTGTAACGATTTTGAAGAAGCCAGTGTGGTCTCCTGTATTAACCAGGATTATAAAAATTACACCTTGTATATTTTAGACGATAGCAGCCAGGAAGAAAGTAAAAAACAAGTGGATGATTTTGCAGCACAGCATACTGGCTTAGTTAAAGTAATCCGCCGTGCTAACCGGCATGCTTATAAAGCAGGCAACCTGAACAATGCATTAAGTTTTTTAACAGAAAAATATTTTGCTATTGCAGATGCTGATGAAATTTTACCTGTTAACTTTTTATCAAAAACTGTAGCCGTAATGGAAGCAGACGACAGTTGTGCTTTTATACAAGCCAACCATCGTGCTAACCCCAATGCAAAAAGTAGTTTGGCAAAAGCCTTAGGTGTTGGCATTGATATACATTGGGAGTGGTACCAACCGTTACGTAACGAGTATGGCTTTGTAATGTTTTTAGGCCATGGTGCATTACTGCGTAAAGAATGCTGGGATAAAATTGGCGGTTTTCCGGAAATTGTAAGCGAAGATTTAGGCTTTGCCATTCGTGCAAGAGAACTGGGCTACCGCGGTTTTTTTCTGGAAGATGTAATTTGTTATGAAGATTTTCCTGAAACAGTAAGGGCCTTCAGAGTAAGGCACATGAAATGGACAAGAGGCACAAGCGAGTTTTTAAGCAAAGAATTTAAGCGGCTAATTAAAGCAAAAAAAATGACCTGGCAGGAAAAGATGGACATCCTGTTTCCAACATTAAACCTTCCTCTTACATTGCTTTTCTTTTGCTTTATGATAAATGCAAACCTGGTATTACCTTATCTGTTTGGAATGAGGCAACCAATTACGTTTGTAAGCGGAAGTAATGAGGTTGTTGCAAATATTGTACGGTTAGATAATGGGTTTGGGGTTATCAATAGTCTGGATTTTTATGTTATCACATTGCTTACATTTTTATCGCCGGTGCTATGCTTTATAATTGCATTGGCAAATAAACCGGTTAAGCTGTTTAAATTTTTATCGCACAGCACTGCTTTGTATGCAGCACTTAGCCCGCTTTCTTCTTTAGGTGTGATAGGATATTTTGTTACAGGTAAGGCTTCTTTTTTAGTAACTGGCGAAAAGAAAAATAGTTTGCAACCGGCAACGGTTTTAAAAAACCAGTTTGGCGGTATTCCGTTTAAAGGATCAATCACAAAGTTTTTTAACAATAGCCATCCTGATCAAAAGGCAGTACGGTATTTTGAAATATTTACAGGCATTTTGTTTGGTGTAATAAGCATTATAATGTTTCAGGTTTCGTTTTTAGGTTTATGCTGCGCCTTTATAATTTTACCATTAATGCATAAGTTGGGGTGGGAGAACAAAATAATTAAAGTACTGGTATATGTACCTTTTGTGCTTATAATAGTTGGTTTGCTGTTAGCAACGTTAGACCTCGCCGGTATGCAATCTACTTTTTTTGGCTATGGGTTTCACTTTTAAAAAAATATTGGAGTGTGATTTATAAGCCGTAATTACTTGCGGCTAAAAATACACTTGAATTGTCAATATTTATAATTTCATACACTGCTCTCGTTTTGTCGTGAGCAGTGTTATAATAGTTTTCACAAATTTTAAAACCCATCCAGTAACCAAGGTCTCTTGGCCGGCTGCTATCATAATTATTATACAGCCAGTAGGTTGAATTATTTTCCATCATATCTTTTTTAAAGCGCACCCAAAGATCATGCTCACGGGCATTTGCAATTGCATGCATCGTTGGGTTATTTAATTTTTTTGTAACCAGGTACGCAATAAAATCTGCGCCGCCTTCAATCAGGCATTTATCAAGTAAGCTGCCAGAGTTTTTAATGCTTTGATTTCTATGTATCAATTCATGCAATATTGTTACAGGTATTACATCAATTCTTCTTATCAGCTCAGAAAATAATGGGTTTTTAAATTCTATTGCTGTAGAATCCGGGAGGCTCCAAAAGTCCATACCAATTGCTATTCCGGAATTTTTAGATTGCCCGCCAGTATAAAATTGTGTGAACATAAAATAAATATCACAATACTTAGCTGCCGGGTATATTGTTTTAAGTTTTTTGAGGTATCTTATTATTTCATCTTCGTAGCTTCTTATTTTTTTTGTTACTGATCTGCATTTTAAAAAATATTCTCTTTCGCTGTTTATTTGGTTTACAAACCCCCGGGCTGTCAAATTATTTATCGTTATAATTTCTTTTAGGCATTTACTTGCATTTTTTATATAGACACTATCGAATATTTTTTCCTGAACAATTGCAGGCATATTTTGGCATGCTTCAAATGCTTTCCAAAAATTGTCTATATCTGTTGTAATAAGTGAAACCTTGTCGGCGGTTTTAAAATCAATACTGTCAAAATTTTGTTTTGTGCCCGAGCAAGCCCAAAAAATTAAACAAAAAAGTATTGATACTATTTTCATTAGTATAAAAATAGCTTGTTTTATCTGTAAAATTTGTAAATAAAATCCCGGCTTGTGCAATAATAATCATTGCTTGTTTGAGCCTATATTTGCCAACTATGGCTAAAGCAGTTGGCGAAACTCCCTTAATGCAGCAACACAATGCTATCAAGGCTAAATACCCTGATGCAATTTTACTTTTTAGGGTGGGGGATTTTTATGAAACTTTTGGTGATGATGCGGTAAAAACTTCTACTGTATTAGGCATTACACTTACTAAAAGAAATAATGGCGATGAAAAATCTTCGCAGTTAGCAGGATTTCCTCATCATGCTCTCGATACTTATTTACACAAATTAGTAAAAGCCGGTTATCGTGTGGCCATCTGCGATCAGCTGGAAGATCCCAAACAAGCCAAAGGCATTGTAAAACGTGGCGTAACAGAACTGGTTACTCCCGGTGTGGCCACCAGTGATAAATTACTAGAACATAACAGCAATAATTTTTTAGCTGCTTTACATTTTAATGAAGATAAAATTGGCATTGCATTTTTAGACATCAGCACCGGCGAATTTTTTTTAGCCGAAGGCGATGCCGCTTATGCCGATAAATTATTACAAAGCTTAAAACCTGCCGAAGTAATTTTTCAGCGCAACAGGCAAAAACAATTTAAGGAATTATTTGGCACTAAATTTTTTACTTACACTTTGGATGAATGGATTTTTGCAGAAGCATACGCCAATGAAAGTTTATTAAAACATTTTGGTACACACAGCTTAAAAGGTTTTGGTATTGAATCGCTTTCAACAGCAATAATTGCAGCAGGTGCTGTTTTACATTATTTAAAAGATACAGAGCATCCCAATCTCGGTCATATTACTTCTATACAAAGAATTGATAAGGACGATCATTTGTGGATGGACCGTTTTACCATAAGAAATTTAGAATTGTTTGGCGGCGATGGGCAAAATACTTTATTAAAAGTAATGGACAATACCGTTAGCGCAATGGGTGCAAGATTGCTTAAACGCTGGATCATTATGCCGTTAAATAATATCAGCAAAATAAATGAACGCCTAAATACTGTAGAATTTTTTATTAAAGAAATTGATATAAGAAATAAAATTACACAACACATAAAACAAGCCGGTGATGTAGAAAGATTAGTGAGTAAAGTGCCGTTGAAAAAAGTTAATCCAAGAGAGGTGTTGCAAATTGCAAAGGGCCTGCAGCAAACCGAAGCAATAAAAATTATTTGCGAAACATGCTAGCTAATGATTATTTAAAAAGATTAGGCGATTCTTTAAATCCCTGTAAATATATTTTAGATAAGATTTTAAAAGAGCTGAATGAAAATCCGCCGGTGGCTGCAGCAAAAGGTGGCGTAATTGCACAGGGCATTAATGCAGAACTGGATGACCTTAGAAAAATTGCCAGCGGTGGAAAAGATTATTTAATTCAACTGCAACAAAAAGAAGCATTGGCAACGGGCATATCTTCTTTAAAAATTAGTTTCAATAATGTATTTGGTTATTATTTAGAAGTTACACATGCACACAAAACCAAAGTGCCCGAAACATGGATACGTAAACAAACTTTAGTAAATGCTGAGCGTTATATTACTCCTGAATTAAAAGAATACGAAGAAAAAATTGTTGGTGCCGAAGATAAAATTCTTGCCATTGAAATGCAGCTCTTCGAAAAATTATTAAACGAACTGCAGGATTATATTGCGCCAATGCAGGTGAATGGGCATGTAATGGCTGTACTGGATTGCTTAAGTTGTTTTGCCAACAATGCATTGCAGTTTAATTATAAAAAACCAATTTTAAACGAAGGCAATATTTTAGATTTAAAAGACAGCCGCCACCCCGTAATTGAAAGATATTTACCGGTGGGTGAACAATATATTGCCAACGATATTTTATTAGATCCATCTGCACAACAAATAATTATTTTAACCGGCCCCAACATGAGTGGTAAAAGTGCGATACTGAGGCAAACAGCGCTTATTACTTTAATGGCACACATGGGCAGTTTTGTGCCTGCGGCAGATGCAAAAATTCCATTGACTGATAAAATTTTTACAAGGGTAGGCGCCAGCGATAATTTAAGCGGCGGCGAAAGTACATTTATGGTGGAGATGAATGAAACCGCCAGCATCATCAACAATATTACCAGCCGCAGTTTAATTTTATTAGATGAAATTGGAAGAGGTACTTCTACCTACGATGGTATTTCTATTGCCTGGAGTATTGTAGAACATTTATACAACAGTGCTTCTTCTCCCAAAACATTATTTGCCACACACTACCACGAGTTAAACGAACTGGAAAATAAATTGGCCACTGTAAAAAATTATCATGTTACCAATAAAGAAGTAGGGAATAAAATTATTTTCCTGCGTAAATTAGCACCCGGTGGCAGCACACACAGTTTTGGTATTCATGTGGCACGTATGGCCGGCATGCCGCCTTCATTAATAAACAGGGCCAACGAAATTTTAGTACAGCTGGAAGAAAGCCGCAATACTAATACCGATGAAACTGTAAAACAATTAAGCACCCCTAAAATGCAACTCAGTATTTTTGATGCACACTCAGATACTTTTGCCGAGATTAGAAAATTACTGGAAGCTGTTGATATAAACCGGCTTAACACCTGTAGAAGCATTATTGAAATTACAGGAGATAAAAAGTAAAGTAAAATAGCAAGGTTTTTTTTGACTTGTTTATGTAATCAAATTGTTTTCATCATCCTAAAATGTTAAAACTTATTAACACTTGCAGCAAAATTTCCGTCTAAGGCATCTTTATAATACTTTTGCAACTGGTATGGTTAAAAATTTATTTACTGTCTTTTTTATTATGTTGGCTATTGCATTTAATGCTAACACATCGGATGCACAAACCTGTAGTTTACCTGGTCAAACGCCTGACAAGGCATACCCCGTTTGTGGCACTTCGGTTTTTAGGGAAACCGTTATTTCAAAATGCACAGGAAATAATGTTGCCACTACAGGTTGCGCAAGTGTTGGTGTTACATCCAGCAGTTCTATTTGGTATAAATTTACCTGTTACCAAACAGGCACATTGGGTTTTTTAATAAGTGGTATTCAATGCAGATGATGATTACGATTGGGGTTTGTATGATGTTACTGGGCGTAACCCATTGGATGTATTTACTGATGCTTCATTGGAAATTTCTGTTAATCTTTATGGTACTTTAAACAGTAGTTCGGGCCCCATTTCCCAATTCTCCAACAGGTTGTAAAGCTTCGGTGCTACAGGTAATGTGCATTGTGCAGGTGATGCAGCTGGTAACACTCCTTTTAATGCAATGCCTACTATTACAGTTGGGCATGATTATTTATTGATGGTCACCAACTGGACAAATTCTCAGGGCGGAAGTAACGCAGGTTACGATTTATCTTTTGGCGGCGGCACTGCAAGCATCACCGATCCTAAAGAACCGCATTTGCAAAGTGCAAGAGCCGCATGCGATGGTACACAAACTACCATCAAACTAAATAAAAGAATGAAGTGCAATTCACTTTCGGCAAACGGCACCGAATTTTTTCTTACACCTAATGTTGCTAATATTATTTCGGCAACAGCGCTTGGTTGTACTTCGGGGTTTGATATGGATTCGGTTTTGCTTACGCTTGATGCGCCATTGCCACCGGGCACTTACACCATAACTATAAAAAATGGCAGCGATGGTAATACTATTAGAGATAACTGCGACAGATTAATTCCGGTTGGAGAAAATATTTCTGTTACCGTTTTTCCGGTTTTTCCTACACCGATGGACAGCCTTACAAAAGTTTTATGTGCACCCGATGAATTGCAATTAGTGTTTAGAAAAAATATCCGTTGCAGCAGTATTGCTGCCGATGGAAGTGATTTTAGGGTGAACATGATTTCGGGTACTGCACCTGTTACAGTTATTGGGGCTACAGGTGTTTGCAATACAGATGGATTAACATCAGTAATTAAAGTAAAATTAGCAGCACCCATTCAAACAAAAGGTGTTTATCAAATTGAATTAATATCGGGCAGCGATATCAATCCTATAATTGATGAGTGCGGACAGGTAACTGCTCCGGGGGCTACCATAAATTTTTCTACAAAAGATACGGTTAATGCCGATTTTACTTACAATATTCTGTTTGGTTGTAAAAGAGATACCATCAATTATTTTCATGATGGAAGAAACGAAGTGAATTTATGGAAATGGAATTTTGATAATCTTCGAAGCAGCACTTTGCAAAACCCTTCGATGGTGTATGCAGTATTTGGCCAAAAAACGGCGCAGTTAATTGTATCCAACGGTGTGTGCAGGGATACTTCTGCAATAAAAAATATTTTGTTAGATAATGATTTAAAAGCTGCATTTGAAGCAACAGCAGTTGTTTGCCCCGGCGATGTAGCAAGTTTTAAAGATAACAGTATTGGTAATATACTTGCATGGAACTGGGATTTTGGAAATAATAATACCAGTAATTTGCAATTGCCTCCCGGCCAGGTTTACCCGTATTCAAATATTATTCGTGATGTACCTGTGCAGTTAATTGTTACCAATAATATTGGCTGCAGCGATACGGCTACACAAAAAATAACAGTAGTAGGCAATTGTTATATTGCTGTACCCAATGCATTTACGCCCAATAACGATGGGCTTAATGATTATCTCTACCCGTTAAATGCTTACAAAGCAAAAGATTTAATTTTTAGGGTGTATAACCGTTTTGGTCAGGTTCTTTTTCAAACAACCAACTGGACAAATAAATGGGATGGTACATTTAAAGGGCAGGGTGCCGATGCCGGTACTTATGTTTGGATATTGCAATACACTCACATTGATACAGGCAACAGGGTGGAGCAAAAGGGAACAACGGTGCTGTTACGGTAACTGGTTACTCCAACTTTAATTCTTCTCTTTCATAAAACCCACAGATATTTTTTCAGACAAATAAATATTTTCTTTACAAATTATTTTGGGGGCATTTAAAATAATTGATAAAGTATCTTGCAAGGCAGTAAATTTTAACGCAGAGAAAATGAGAAAAGGAGGTGTCGCAGAGGTTCTCAGCGTAATCTCTGCCATCTCCTTTTCTCTGCGTTGAAAAAATTATTGCGGCAATTTGAAATGCACCAGTATTTTTTCTAATTCTGCCAAGTAAAAATATTTTCTTAATTTACTTTTTGTTAAAACCAAAACTAACATGAGTAATTCTTTATTCCGCAGAAAAAAAATAGAAAATATTTTAGCCGAAGGCAGCGACGATACGCATGGAGGTGGCGGATTAAAAAGGGTACTCTCTTTACGTGACCTTACTTTTTTTGGCATTGCTGCAATTTTGGGTGCCGGAAGTTTCAGCAGTCTTGGTGGTGCTGTTTTTCATGGCGGCCCGGGTGTTGTTATATTATTTATCATCACTGCAATTGCCTGTGCATTTACGGCATTTTGTTACAGCGAATTTGCCAGCCGCATTCCTGTTGCCGGCAGTGCTTATACTTATGCCTATGCAAGCTTTGGCGAATTATTTGCCTGGATAATAGGATGGGCATTAATAATGGAATATTCTATCGGAAATATTTATGTAGCATTTAGCTGGAGCGATTATTTTACTTCTTTTTTAGATAAGCTGGGAGAGTTAATGCATACTAATCTTCATATCCCTGATTATTTCAGCAACAGTTATTCCGAAGTGAGAAATGCTATTAAAGAAGGAACTACTAACTCAGGAATGTTATACGCCTGGAATAATGCACCGGTAATTGGTGGCTTGAGAATGATACTGGATATACCGGCATTAGTAATAAATTTATTGATCACTTACCTGGTTTACCGTGGCATAAAAGAAAGCCGCAACTTTAGTAACCTAATGGTTGTTCTTAAACTTTTAGTGGTGCTGCTGATTATTGTTGTGGGTGGATATTTAGTTTTTGCAAACGGGCTTACTTTTAACTGGACACCACCCGATGATGCAGGAATAAAATCTTTTATGCCCAATGGATTTAGTGGTGTAATGGCCGCCGTTAGCCAGTGTGTTTTTTGCCTATATCGGTTTTGATGCAGTGAGTGTGCTGGCAGAAGAAAGTAAAAATCCGCAAAGAGATTTACCGAAAGGGATGATTCTTTCATTGGTAATCTGTACTGTTGTTTATATTTTATTAACGCTTGTATTAACCGGTGCTGTTAACTACAGAAAATTTGATGGTGTTGGCGATCCGCTGGCATTTATTTTTGAAAAACATAATTTAAATGTAGGATGGATGCAATTTTTTGTATCTATTGCTGCGGTGGTGGCTATGACGAGTGTATTGCTTGTTTTTCAAATGGGCCAGCCACGTATATGGATGAGCATGAGCCGTGATGGATTAATGCCACCGGTGTTTCAAAAAATTCATCCAAAATTTAAAACACCTTCTTTTGCTACAATTATTACAGGCCTTGTTGTTGGGTTGCCTATTTTATTTACAGATAAAACTTTTGTACTAGATTTTACAAGTATTGCTACTCTGTTTGCTTTTGTTTTGGTGTGTGGTGGTGTATTATTAATTCCACGGAGGGAAAAACAGCAGGGCCGTTTTCATATACCATTTATAAACGGGCAATTTATTTTTCCATTGATAGTTGCCGGTGCAATTGTAATGGCAGCTTCACTTTCTAAAACCTATTTTACCGATATGTTTAATTTTGATTTTAGTGGTAATGAAGATTATACCAGCGGAAAAATAAGTTTTATGGATGCAGCTACACCAAATATTTCTTTAATTATTTTTTGGCTGAGTGCTGTAATACTCGCCGTGATAACATTGTAAAAAAATATTCTCTTATACCATTAATGGGGCTTATTACCTGTATGTATTTGCTTACCGGCATGACAAAAAGTAACTGGGCATGGTTTCTTGGCTGGTTAGGCATTGGCTTGATAATTTATTTTTTATACGGGTATAAAAAAAGTAAACTGGCAAAGAACTAATTTTTAGCGAATAAATAAATCAAAAATCTTTTAAAATACGGAAGCCAAAACCTTCCGTATTTTTGTGCCATGAAATACGAAGTTGGCGATAAAATTACCGTACTGCTTACCAATGAAGAAGGTAAAGTAGTGGAGATTATGAATGAAAAAATGGTAATGATTGAAGTAAAGGGTGTTCGTTTCCCTGCATATATGGATCAGATAGATTTTCCTTACTTTAAAATGTTTACCGAAAAAAGGGTAGCCGAAAAAAAGAAAGTTTTTATCGATCAGGTGCAAAAAGAAAAAGCAACAGTAAAAGCAAAAGAAGGCGAGGGGATTGTGTTATCGTTTCTACCGGTTTTTAGTAAAGATGTTTTTGATGATGATGTGGTAGAAAAATTTAAAATTCATCTGGTTAATCAAACACGAAACTGCATATACTTTTACTTACAATTTAATGATTGGTGGCGAAAGTAATTTTCAATTAAAAAATACCATTGAACCGCTGGCAGATTTTTATTTGCACGATGTTGATTTTGAAGAACTGAGCGACAGCCCACGTTTTGATTTTGAATTTACTTTAAAAGAACCCGATAAAAGAAAAGCGCCTTTTTATGAAGTATCATTAAAACTAAAAGGCAAAC
Organism: uncultured Chitinophagaceae bacterium; assembly: GCA_963741535.1. Taxonomy (GTDB): domain Bacteria; phylum Bacteroidota; class Bacteroidia; order Chitinophagales; family Chitinophagaceae; genus Ferruginibacter. Next base: position 169,256 of record CAVUIP010000007.1, on the reverse strand, counting down.
AAATATTTAAAAAAATAGAAGAGATACAGTTAAAAAATGAACCCACTTTTGGATATTTGTTATTTGATAATTATCCCGATAAAGTTGACGAAGAAAAAGTTGACCTCAGCAGGTTGGGTAATGCCGGCTTACAGGGTTTACGATGCATCGAAAGTTAGAGAAAACTTAGAACCTGCCCGAACTGTGGTTGATCTACATATAGAAAAACTGACTGATAGCTGGAAACATCTTACCAATTTTGAAATGCTGACCCTGCAGTTAAAAGCTTTTGAAAAATATTATGAACTTGCAGTAGCCCACCGGCAACCCAATTTTACCATAATTCATGGTGTAGGCACCGGCAAATTAAAAGATGAAATACACGACATTTTGCGCTTAAAAAAGGAAGTAAAATCTTTTGTAAACCAGTACAATCCTCAGTATGGCTATGGCGCAACTGAAATTTATTTTCAATATTAAATACTGTATCAATCTTACCGGCTTTAAAATTTTAAAACTTGTTAAAATGAAATATGATTATTTTAACAGAATTCCTTATTTTCGCTATACAACTTTGCTTATAAAGGACTAAAGGTCTGTATCCCACCGAAGACACCTCTCAAAAAAACAAAATAATCAGGTTTAGGTAAATGAATTGAAAAACTGCCGGGAGTTTTCAATTGTTAAATATTTTTATTTTGAAAAAACTGCTACTTTTCTCTTTTTTATGGTTTATGATCATGAATGCATCGCTGGCGCAGGTGTATTGTGCATTAAATTTGTTAGAATCTTCATCGGTACCTAAACAAAAATTTGAAAGTTACGTTTCTAAAAAAGGGTTTGCTTATTTAGGTTCTTCTTACAAAAGCGATACCGTTGCAAGGGATTTTAATTTTAGGGGTGTGGGAAAAAAGAAAAAAACCGATTCGGTACAAAGGGCTGTAACCATATTTACAACCAAAGAAGATTTTTGTTTTACTTACCGCACCTGCTCATCCAAAGAATTTGAAAAAATAAAAAACGATATAAAGGATGAAGGTTTTTATTGTAATAACGAAGAAGCTACTTTAAATGCCGGTAATTCTTTATTGTATCAAAATAATGATTTAACCGTTAAAATATCTTCAAAAACTGTTGATACATTAACAGAATATTCTTTCCTCATCCGCAAACAAATTTTGCCAAAGCCAAAAGAAATTTCTTTTGCAGAAGATTTATCAGTTTTCAATTCGCATGAATACCTGAGGTTTTATTTTGGCGATAAAAACGTAAAGAAGGATATTTATTATTTATCCGAAAAAAAGATTGGGAAATGCTCTATCATATTTCCTAATACCAGCAGGCAGGTGGTTTTTTTGTGGGCCGATGAAGTGAATAACTGCAATCTTTTAAAAATGTACATTGGCGGGCAGTTGATGGCGGAGAGTTCTATGGAATATGATCAAAACGTAGCTGAAAACCTGTGGCGTTTAAAAAGTGGGGTAAGAGCTGGCATGAGCTTATATCAATTAAGAATATTAAACGATGCTGCATTTAATTTTAATGCAGGTAATTCCCCAACTACCGGTATGGTATCTACTGACAGTACCGGCAAAATAAATTTTAAGAAAGAAAATATTATTTTGGGCTGCATGAATTGTAATGATGCAGCATTTTATAAAAAAGCTGTTATCAATTCGGACGAAGCGATTGAAGAAGAAAGGATACTTTTTGTACACACGATAATTCTCGACCCGGTAAAAACTAAAGCCGAACAAAAGCCATTGAAAAAAATGACTTTCAACTAATCAGAATTTTTAAATTTCCCTTTCATTTTATTTTCATAAGATTAATTTCTTTTACGAACTTCATTGCCTGTTTTTTTTCAATCCTTAAATTTCAATTCATGAAATATTATCAATCAATTTTTTTTGCCGCCTCTTTAATTTTTGTAGCCTGTAACGGCAATACCGCCTCATCAGAAAAAGAAAAGGTAAACACACCTGTGATTAAAGAAGAAAGTGTAAGCTATGGCACAGATAGCGCAAAGCTTACAGGTTTTGTAGCTTATGACTCTGCTTCAACAAAAAAACGCCCCGTAGTTTTAATTGTACATGAGTGGTGGGGACTTAAATGATTATGTAAAAAACCGTGCAAAACAATTGGCAGATTTGGGGTATCTGGCGATGGCAGTAGATATGTATGGCGATGGAAAAATGGGTAACAATCCCGATGAGGCTGGAAAATTGGCGATGCCGTTTTATACAAATCCTGCTATGGCAAAAAGTCGTTTTGATGCAGCTTTGGCAAAAATAAAAACCTACACACAGGCAGATACTGCTAAAATTGCAGCCATTGGTTATTGCTTTGGTGGCGCCATGGTTTTAAATGTTGCAAGGCTGGGAGAAAATTTAAACGGGGTAGTTAGTTTTCATGGAGGGTTGGTAAGTACACCGGCGGATAAAAATTTATTAAAAGCAAAAATTTTAGTTTGCCATGGTTCCGATGACCAGTTTGTAAAACCCGAAGAAGTGGCAACTTTTAAAAAGCAAATGGATTCAATTGGTGCCGACTATGCCTTTAAACAATATGCTGGCGCAACTCATGCATTCTCAAATCCGGCAGCAACAGAAATGGGGCAAAAGTTTAAAATACCCATTGCTTACAATGCAGCGGCAGATTCAACTTCGTGGAATGATATGAAAGATTTTTTTGCAAAAATTTTCAAATAAAATTTTTGGGTTAAACAAAACGGGTGCAGCTAAATACTGCACCCGTTTTTATTCCAGTTTTTCCTTAATTTTTATTTTAATTCTTCTTCAATAACTTCCTGAAAATTATTTTCGTTTTCCATTATCCATACAGGAAGTTTGCTTTGGGTTATTTTCCAGCCGCTTTCCTGTTTTTGCATTTCAAAAATAATCCTGTTGCCCCTGTCGTCGGTTACATTAATGGAGCAAATGTCTTTATTTACAGGGCTCAAATGATTTCTGAAATTAAATTCCCTCAACCGTCCCTCGGCTTTAATCAATTTGGTAAATTGTATATTTTTAAAAAACTCCAGTTTCATTTGATAAGATTTAGGTTTGTAAGACGTATCGTCTTTTTTGAATTCACAATTTCAATGCCATTTCCTTTTAAAACAACCATTGTAACGAAATTGTGCAAAAATTTTAATATACCGGTTCTGAAAAAAATAATTTTCTGTTAATTAATTAATCTTCAAACCCGTAAAAAAATCTTCCTCATTTACTTCTCTAATTTCTCCTGATTTTAAATTACCCAGGTTGAGGTCTTCAATGCCCACACGTATCAATCTTTTGCAGCGGTGTTTTATTGCGCCAATCATTTTTCTAACCTGGTGGTATTTGCCTTCGGTAATAGTTATTAAAAGCCAGGTAAAAGGAGGATAACCTGTAAGCCTTGGCTCCATAATGCAAAAATCTTCCGGCTTTTCTGCTACAATCACTTTGCAAGGTGCAGTGGTGTATACAACGCCTGTTTTTATTTTAAAACTAACTCCGGTTCTCAGGCGTTGTAAATTTTCTTCACTCAGCTTGTTATTTATTTGAACTAAGTAAGTTCTTTTGTGGGGCGTATCACTTAAAAATAATAAACGGGTAATTTTTTTATTAGTAGTTAAAAGTAATAATCCTTCGGAGTGATTGTCTAATCTGCCGATTGCGTGGGTACCTTCTGGAAAATTATAATTTAAGTCGCCCAGCAAACCCACTTTGTGTGAGCTTACAAATTGCGATACCATATTAAAAGGCTTGTAAAGAATAAAGTAACGGTGAGGTGATGAGGGCATAAATTATTTATAAGTGCAATTGTAGTAATTTATGCTGAACTAATAAAAATAAAAAAGCATCAAGTTTTGTTGCTACCTGTTTAATTGCTTAAACCTGTATCTTACTAACCCGATGCTTTCGTTTGAGTAACTCTGTACTTTTTATGGTATTTCGCTTCTCAATTGTTAATTAAAAGTACAACATTACAATACCAGTTTCCAAACTTTTGCAGGTGGTTTTATGCACCCGTTTTGCACTTGTTTATGCACATTTTACTTTTTTTAAATTTACTATTATCAGGCGAATACAGTTGGCGTTAAGTTAAAAAAAGAAGTTCAATAGGTGTTTTACAGCCGGAGCAAAGTTATTTTTAATAAATAATGTTTAAACATTGTATATTTTCCTTTATTTTTACTTTTTTAAATAATATGATTCCTGTAAAAAAGAAAACCCCCTGGATTAAAAGAATACTTATTGGTGGATTTACATTATTGCTGGCCGGTGCCATTGCTGTATGGTTTATTTTTACTGAAAAGTTTAGTGATACTAAAGAGCGTAAGGCTGCCTTTACAGTAAATGCAATGGATTTTATTGATGAGTTTGAAAAGAATGACAGTCTGGCAAATATTAAATATGCCGAAAAAATAATTACAGTTAATGGCAGAGTTAGTGAAACTGAAGCAGCTGATACCACCATTAATATAAAAATGATTGATACCGCAACTGATGCTTATATAATTTTTGCATTTCAGCAGCAGCATTTAAACGAGGCTAAATCATTAAAGGAAGGCGACAGTGTTTCTATTAAAGGTTCCTGCAGTGGTGGTTCTTACAGCGAAATTTTAGAAACGGAATTTATAACCTTTAAAAGATGTGCAATTAATAAATAAACTTTTTAAAACAAATAAAAATCAAACACATGAAAAAAACAATTCTCCTTTTTGCATTAGTAGCTTTTACGGCTGTTTCTTTTGGTCAAAAGAAAAGAACCACTACTTCTGCTACAATTAATTTTGATGCTACAACTAAATTAGATGCATTACCAAAAGCTGAAAATAAAACAGCAGTTGCAAGCCTTAATACAAAATCTGGTGATGTAGCTTTTGAAGCGATTGTTAAAAACTTTGCATTTTCTAATCCAAAAATTCAGGAGCATTTTAATACTGCAGGCTGGATGGATTCGGATAAATTTCCTAAAGCAACTTTTAAAGGAAAGATCACTAATCTTTCTGCAGTAAATTTTAAAGCAGATGGTACTTACAGCGCTGATGTAACCGGCAACTTAACAATGCATGGTGTTACAAAACCTGTTACCACCAAAGCTTCAGTTGTTGTAAGTGGCAAAACAATCACTACTACTTCCGACTTTACAGTTGCATTGGCTGATTATGATGTTAAAGGCGCTGCAATTGGTGCAGGCAAAGTTGCAACAGATCCTAAAATTTCTGTTGTAGCAGAGTTTAAATAAATTTTAAAAAAAATACTTTCCCGTAGGCAAAATTTTTATTTTGTTTACGGGATTTTTTATTTTGCAAGTTTAATCTACTGCATAATAAAAGTTGAATAAAGGTATATGGTTGAAGAGTGTCCTTCGTTCCTCAGGATAAACTTGCAACGATGCTAAACAGTGTTACAAATGCTTGTCACAAAAAAATCAAAATAATTCTTTAAACTTCTCCGCAGGATGCTGTGCATAAACCCTAAACTCCTAAAATTAATTTTCTTATTTTTGCAGCATGACAATAGAACAGATAAAGGCTCTGAGAGACCGTACAGTGGTTTTGAAGAGATTTCTTTGACGTAGAAAACAGGGAAGCTAAAACAGCCAACGACAAACAACTTTCTCTTTCGCCGGGCTTTTGGGATGATAACGCCAGGGCCACCGCCATTTTAAAAGAAACAAAAGTTAACGAGTACTGGATAAATCTTTTTTATTCGGTTAATAATGCTGTGGAAGATTTTGTGGTGTTATTTGAATTTTGGAAAGCAGGTGATACTACCGAAGAAGAAGTTAAAGAAGCATTTAATGATGCAGTAAATAAAATTGAAGAAGCAGAATTTAAAAGTACTCTCAACGAACCCGAAGATGAACTGCCTGCCATGTTACAAATTAACAGCGGTGCAGGCGGAACCGAAAGTCAGGACTGGGCCGAAATGCTTGCCCGAATGTTTAGGATGTATGGCGAAAAGCAGGGCTGGACAGTTACAGAAATGGACTGGCAATGGGGCGATGGCGCCGGCATAAAAACTTGTACCTATAAATTTGAAGGTGCCTTTGCTTACGGCTTTTTAAAATCGGAAAGTGGTGTACATCGCCTGGTACGTATTTCTCCTTTTGACAGTAATGCAAGAAGGCACACATCATTTGTATCTGTAAATGTTTATCCGTTAGTGGATGATACCATTAATATTGAAATAAACCCTGCCGATGTAAAAATGGAAACCAGCCGAAGTGGTGGTGCAGGCGGACAAAACGTAAACAAAGTAGAAACTAAAGTACAGTTAACGCATATTCCTACAGGTATTGTGGTGGTTTGCCAGCAAGACAGGAGCCAGCTTGGCAACCGGGAGCTTGCCATGCAAATGCTGAAGAGCCGTCTGTACGAAATAGAATTGCAACGCCGCAACGAAATAAAAGATGCCGCCAACAGCAAAAAGAAAAAGATAGAATGGGGCAGCCAGATACGCAGTTATGTTTTTCATCCTTACAAAATGATTAAAGACCACCGTACCGATTATGAGGTAGGTAATGTTGGCCCTGTAATGGATGGCGAGCTGGATGGATTTATAAAAGCATATTTGATGAGTGAGAAGGAAGCAGAGGCATAAATTTTATTCTTTATATTCGCATATGCGTAAGGGGTTGATTATTTTATTGCTGTTTTTTTACAAGCAGTTTTTTTGCCAGGTAAATTTATGCGATAAGGAAATATTAGATTTTGAAGTAGTACAACTAAAGTTTACTGACGCACAGGAATCTGTTACCCAATACCGTAAATATTTAAATAAGAACCTGCCACTGTTAACAGCAGATTGCAGCCGCAGGATGTACAGTCTGCTTGCTAATTTCTCAGCCATAGCCGCATCTATGGATTCGGCAGATTTATATTTTAGAAAAGCAATTGATTACAGTAATTTATGTAGCAGTGATACTGCAAAAATTTTTGCTGCCATCGACTATGCCCGATTTTTAAATAATGTGCAACCCGACAGCTTTGCAGTGTACAGCAATTTAGTGTACAATAAATTACTGGCTTATGCACAAAAAAATAAATTCCGTTATGCAGCTTTTTTAAGCAGTCTTCCTGCTGGTGCCACACCGGCCTCTTTTTCGGCCTCAGAAATTAATGCACTTTCTCCAGCTTTGATAAATGATATGAATAACGGAGATAAAGCCCTGTGGCGGCAATATTATGAATTGAAAGGAAGTGCTTTGATTTATTCAACAGCTGCTGTTACGGCAGAAAATAATTTAAAGCTGGCACTTTTTTTCGACCGCAATAATCCCGGCGACGATAATGAATCTGTATCCTTAAATAATTTAGGGTTGCTCTATCAAAATGCCGGCAGGCACACCCTTGCAGTAGAGTATTTTTTAGCAGCAGTAGAAAAAAATAAAAAAAATAATGAAGAGTATGCTGCAATTAATACACTCAGCAATATTACTTACAGCTTTAGAATGATAAAACGTTTTGATGTAGCCCGAAAATATTCATTAGAGGCTATTGAAATAGCAAGGCGGCTTAACCTTACTAAAAATTTATGCCGTGTATTATCGCAATATGCTTCGGTTTTTATTGACGAAGGCAATTATAATGAAGCAGAAAAAGTACTGCAACAAAGTATAACTTTAAGCCACTCCACTGATAACAAAGCAGATTTGTGTTACAGTATGCGTAAACTGGCCAATATGTATATTGTAAATACTAATAACCTGGCAGAGGGTAAATTGTTTATTGACAGCAGCGCCTATTATGCAGCAGCAATTGGCGATAACAGTTTTTTATATTTCATAAATAATACACTGGCCAGTTATTATTTTAAAACAGGCAATTACGAAAAATCACTTCAATATGCCCTTTCCAGTTATAAGGAAAGTATTGCCTATAACGATAAAGAAATTGCAGCGACAAGCCTCAATCTGCTGCACCAGCTTTACGAAAAAAAGAATAACCCTGCACTTGCACTGCAGTATTATAAACTGTTTATACAATTGCGTGACAGCAGCAGCGGTAAAGAAATGCACTATGCATTATCCGACATTCAGGAAAAATATGAGAGCCAGAAAAAACAAGTGGCTATCGAAACATTAGAAAAAGAGAAATCGAAAAAACAACAGCAGACTAATATCCTCATTGCAGGTTTGGGTGTGCTGCTTTTACTTTCAGGATTATTTTATTTTTTTAATAGAAAATTAAATCATCAGAAGAAGGTATTGCAGCAGACCAACACCTTGCTTAATATTGCAACTGCTACACAAAACCGCTTGTTTGGTATTATTGGCCACGATTTAAAAGGTATGGTAGCACCATTTTCCAAGGCTGGAAAAATAATGAGCAACTACATTAATAAGAATAATTTGCAGGATGCAGAAAAATTTTCAGTTAAGTTAGAAGAAAATGCAGGCAGGCTTTCTGAAACATTGAATAACTTATTACACTGGTCGCTGCAGCAAATGAAAGGGCTGCATATTCAAAAACAGGTAGTGCCGGTTTATGAAACTATCAATCATGTGGTTAATCATTATGCCGATGTAATCCGCCTGAAAAATATTATTATAAAAATTGAGGTGCCTGCAACAGAAATAATAGTAACAGATAAAGAAGCTTTTCAAATAATCATTCGTAACGTTTTATCAAATGCGCTTAAGTTTACAGAAAATAACAGTGTAAAATTTTCATCGCAGCAAACAGAAAAGGATTATATACTCAGCATTACAGACAATGGTACAGGGATGACAAATGAGCAGGTGCAACGTATATTTGCTATGGGTGAAAAAATATCAGGTAGCGGTACCCAGGGTGAAACAGGATCGGGTCTCGGGCTGGTAGTAGTGCAAAAAATGGCAGAAGCACTTGGTGCAACTTTACAAATAAAAACTAAATTGCTATCGGGTACAACCATTATCATTTCGTTTAAAAAATAAGTGGTATGAAAGTATTTTTGGTGGAAGATGAATGGGTTCATGCGGAGGATATACGCATTAGTATTGAAAATTTGGGTTTTGAATGGATGGGTTACAGCAGTGAAGGTTTTGATGCAATAAATAAGATTAATGAGCTGCAGCCAGATGTAATATTGATCGATATGATGCTTCACGGCGCATTATCCGGTATTGCTATTGCCACTCATATTAATAAAGAAATAAAAAAGCCATTTATTTTTATTACTTCAGTTATTGATGATGATGTAATAGAACAGGGGCTACACACAAATCCTGTTGCATATCTTACCAAACCCGTAAATGACGGTGATTTAAAAGCTGCATTAATTAAAGTAAAAACATCTTTTGCAGTACCAGTAAATAATTTGTACGATATTAATGATACACCGGATCAGTTACTGATACGTATTGGTAAAAATTTAAAAGCTGTAAACAAAAAGCACATTACTTTTATTGAAACTGCCGAAAAAAATTACTGTAAAATACATGCTGCGGAAAAAGAAAGTTACACTGTAAAAAAATCACTGTCTTCATTGTTAACACTGTTAAACCCTAAATATTTTTACCGGGTACATAAAGAATATATTATTAACCTGCAGGCAGTAACTAAAGTAGATGAGCAGGAGCACTTAGTTTATATCGGTATTACTGCTATACCTATTGGTAATAATTATAAACAGGGGTTTTTAGAAAATTTTAATATACTCTAATAGAAAAGGGTTTACGTACAACTTATATATGACTTTACTTATAAAGAAATCCAGGCTATCTAAGTTGTATTATTCGTAATCCCCTTTTTTTGTAAAATTCATTCTGGCATAAATTAAATACGGGTACGGGTTTTGTTTACCCAAAAACAAATGCTGTTACAGTTGTTTTACTACATCTCTTTTTTTCATACTTCTTTCTGTACTGTTATTTAAAGCTCCCTGCTGTTGTACTTCAACTTCTACCTGTGCATCTGAAGCAACAGAAGTATTGGTAGTAGTACCTGCTTTTACTTCTGCAGGTTTCCCTTTAATAAATATACCGGCAATACCCCCAATAATGGTTAATAAAAAAAGGCCAATAGATAAACCCCAGGCCAACCCTTTTTTATTTTGGCCTTCTGCAATCATTGGCGTTCCGCTTAAAAGAATCTGTTGTCCATCTACTGACTGTACGCTTTGCATTTGCAACTCCATCCTTCCGGCTTTGCCAAATGCGCCAGGCTTGGTAAGGTCGGATATATTGGCAGTACCTAAAGCGCCTGCGGCCACCAAAGTTTGTTTGTTTACAATAACATTGTACTTAACCCTAACGTTTACTGTTTGCCCTTCTGATAAATTTTTGGAATTGTAAGTTTGTGATGCTTCTACAACTATTGGCGTACCTGCCCTTAAAGTTAGTGTAGTTCCATCTGCAGTCATAATTTCATAATCTTTAAGTGTTACAAAACTTACTGCCGGCCTGGGCTTTGGCGTTGATGATGGTGATAAAGCAGCTGTGGCAGTTTTGTTAATAATTGTAAGAAAAGTCATAATAATAAGTAAAGTCTTCATACCTGTAAATTTTAATTGTTAAAAAAATAGTTATTGTTTTTTATAAATTATCCAGGCCGTACCGTTGGTAATAGCTATTGGCTCGGTTTGTATTTCAGTATCTGTTCTGTAATCAAAGCGCAAATTGCCTTGTGCCTGGTCAGTTATTGTCACAGCTTTTTGGTCTGTTGCCATTACCCAATTACCGCTCATGTTAGTACTGCCGGTAGAAGTGGTTAATAAAAAAGTAAAAGTTTTTGTATCATTTAATCTAAGCTCTGAGTTACCGGAAAAAGCATAAATTTCATTAGCATCAATTACTCTATTTCCATTAAGGTCGCTGGCAATCTGAGTTGCTTTCCAGTTACCATAATATCTTGCTTCAGGAACAATAACCACTTCGTCTTTCTTTTTTAGAAGTTCTTTTACACAACCTGTATTGGTAATTATAAAAACAGATAAAAGGAGTGCTGAAGTAATATGTTTCATAATTTTATTTTGATATTTTTAAAAAATAATTCTCCTGTAAGGTATATGGTGATGTGGCAGGTATATTTTAAAAGGTGGATGAAGCTATCGTTTGGGGGGAAGAAAAAACGAATGCTGGTGATGAAACGGTTGCAATGTATTGCAGCAATTATATAATGCAGTAATTGCTCCTTATCTTTAAACTGGTAAAATGAAGGATATTTTACTTTAAGCTTATCTATCGAAACAGAAGATGCTTTTATATTAATTGTATTTCAATTTAGCTTTTATTAAATGGTATTATGTGTAACTTTAAAGTATGCAAAATTTTAAACCCATATTGGCTAAAAGAATTTTTTGGGATGTTAATTTTGATAAAATTGATTATCAAAAAAGTAAACGATTTGTTATTGAAAGGGTTTTTGAACGGGGCGATGTTGCTGAAGTGAGAGAAATAAGAAGTTTTTATGGTGATGAACTAATAAAAAAAGAAATAACGCAGGTTCAATGGTTGTCTGAAGAAACTGTTTATTTGTGTTGTGCAATATTTAATCTTGAACCAAAAGACTTTTTATGCTTTATACTCAGACGGTCGAACCAGCAACTCTCAGCATACTAAAAAAAATCTTTCAGTTGCCGGAACTGAAAGATTTTGCTTTGGCGGGTGGCACTGCACTGGCATTAAAAAAAGGGCACAGGGTTTCTATTGATATAGATTTATTTTCATTAAAATTATTTGATAACAACGATTTAATATCAATATTACAAAATCATTTTCCTTCCTTTGAGTTAAGGCGATCAGTAAAAATGGGGGTGTTTGGATTTATCGGCGATTTAAAAATTGACTGTATTCCTCATTTTCAATTTAAGATGATAAAAGATTTTGAAACAATAGAAGGTATCCGTTTTTATAGCGATGAAGACATTGCTGCAATGAAAATTTTTGCAATAATTCAAAGGGCAAAAAAGAAAGACTATTGGGATTTGAACGAGCTGTTATATCGTTTTTCATTTGATGAAATAATTGATTTTTATTTAGAAAAGTATCCAAACAACACAATGCTTATTCCTTTAGCTGAAGCAATCGTTAAATATCATTTAGTTGATGGAGATGATGACCCCGTTTGCCTCAATAATCTTACATGGAGTACAGTTAAAAAAAATATCAACAAAAAAATAGACGATTTCTTTAAAAATTAAATCAAATAAAATGCAATACGGAGATTTTTATTACCCTGCACCAGTTAACGAACCAGTGCTAAATTATGCTCCCGGTTCAAAAGAAAAAGCAGCACTTAAAGCAGCTATAAAAGAATTAAAAAGTACAACTATTGATGTACCCATGTACATTGGCAGCGAAGAAGTGCGTACCGGAAAAACAATGGAAATTCGTCCGCCGCATGAACGTAAACATTTGCTGGGGCAATTTCATATTGGCGAAGCAAAGCATGTAACAAAAGCCATTAATGCTGCATTAAAAGTAAAAGATAAATGGGCCGGCATGAGCTGGGAGAACAGGGCCAATATATTTTTAAAAGCGGCTGATTTGCTGGCTACAAAATATCGTCCGTATATAAATGCTACCACAATGCTGGGACAAAGCAAAAATGCTTTTCAGGCAGAAATTGATGCAGCATGTGAGCTGATAGATTTTTTGCGTTTCAACGTTCATTTTTTAAGTGATATTTACCGCCAGCAACCCATAAGCGGTGCAGGTATGAATAACAGGATGGAGTACCGGCCGCTGGAGGGATTTGTGTTTGCATTAACGCCATTTAATTTTACAGCAATCGGGGGCAATCTTCCTACATCCGCAGCCATGTGCGGTAACGTAGTAATTTGGAAATGTGCTAACACACAAGTGTACAGTGCACAAATGTTTATGCGTATTTTAAAAGAAGCCGGGTTACCCGATGGCGTTATCAATTTAGTTTTTATTGATGGACCAACTATTGGGGAAGTAATTTTTAATCATCCAGATTTTGCAGGCCTGCATTTTACCGGCAGCACAGGTGTTTTTAATTTTATGTGGAAAACGATTGGAGAAAATATGAGTAAGTATAAATCGTATCCACGTATTGTTGGCGAAACAGGTGGTAAGGATTTTGTAATTGCACATAAATCTGCCAATGCAGATGTAGTGGTTGCAGCACTGGCCCGTGGCGCATTCGAATACCAGGGGCAAAAATGCAGTGCGGCATCAAGAGCATACATCCCATCTAACTTAGCTGCCGAAGTAAAAAAGAAATTGGTGGCAGAAATTAAAACTATGAAGATGGGAACGGTGGAAGACTTTACCAATTTTGTAAACGCAGTAATTGATGAAAAAAGTTTTGATAAATTAGAAGGATATATTAAAGGTGCAAGAAAAAAAGACAGTAAAGCAAAAATTTGGGTTGGCGGAAAATGCGATAAAACAGAAGGCTTTTTTATAGAACCAACAGTAATTGAAACCACCGATCCGTATTACGTAACCATGTGCGAAGAATTGTTTGGCCCTGTACTTACTGTATATGTATATGATGAAAATAAATTTGAAGAAACATTAAAAATTGTTGACAGCACATCTGCTTATGCATTAACAGGTGCCGTAATTGCACAAGACCGCTATGCCGTAGAATTGGCTACAAATAAATTACGTAACAGTGCCGGAAATTTTTATATAAACGATAAACCAACTGGAGCCGTTGTTGGCCAGCAGCCATTTGGTGGTGCAAGAGGCAGTGGCACAAATGATAAAGCAGGTTCTATATTAAATCTTGTACCGCTGGTTAAGTGCCAGAACAATTAAAGAAACTTTTAATCCACCTACCGATTACCGTTATCCGTTTTTACAGGAAAAATAGAATTCTAAATTCAACATAATCCAATAAGGACGCCAATACTGATGCCTTTATCGTATTTATACTGTTAGTTTTTTTGTATAATTACTGGTAAAAAAACATATAATTCGGAATTTACGGTAAATTAAAAAAAATAATATAAACAGTGCAACTCATTAGTTTGGTAGTACAACTTATTAAAATGTAATACCTTTTTAAAATAGTTTTTTAAAGATTATTACTAATTTATCCAATCCTATTTAAACTATGTGAAGTGTTAAATTAAATGGTTCCGTTTTACTATCCAAAATCCTAATGAAAATTTAAATGCTTGGTTTAAATTTTTCAAAAGCACTTAAAAAAGCTCCGTATCTCCGGAGCTTTTTTTATACCGTTTGGTCATTTTAAATATAATTTTTAAATACGATAAGGATAAGATAAATTCGCTTTATAAATTTATAGTATTGAAAACAATCCTTGATAAACAACAATTACATCTTACTATTTTAAGACTGGCCAACCAGTTATTAGAAAATCATTTGAATTTAAGTGAGGTGGTATTTATTGGCCTGCAGCCCCGTGGGGTAAAAGTTAGTGAAAGGATAGTGGAAGCAGTAAAAATATTATCTCCTGATGAAAAAGTGCAGTATGGAATTTTAGATATTACTTTTTACCGTGATGATATTCGGGAAGAATTACATGTGGCTAATAAAACAGAAATACCCTTTTCTATAGAAGGTAAAAAAGTTATTTTAATTGATGATGTACTGTACACCGGCAGAACCATTCGTGCCGCATTAGATGCCCTGCAGGATTTTGGCAGGCCGCAAAAAGTGGAGCTTTGTGTACTGGTTGACAGAAGATTTAACCGGGAATTACCGATTCAACCAGATTATTGCGGTAAATCAATTGATACACTAATTTCTCAAAAAGTAAAAGTAGAATGGGAGAGAGAAGAGGTGGTTTTGTATTAGAATTCTCTAACATTCAACTATCAACTTATAACTTTCAACTTTTTCTTATAACTTCGCTGCTTAATGCAACTATCTACCAAACATTTATTGGGCATTAAAGATCTCATTCCGCAGGATATTTCCTTAATTCTATCCACCGCCACACAGTTTAAAGAAGTTTTACAACGGTCAATTAAAAAAGTGCCTTCGCTACGTGATGTAACCATTGTAAATTTATTTTACGAAAACAGCACCCGTACCAGGATATCTTTTGAGCTGGCCGAAAAAAGATTAAGCGCCGATACGATTAATTTCACTATGTCTGGCTCATCTGCCGCAAAAGGCGAAACACTTTTAGATACTGTAAATAATATTTTAAGTATGAAGGTGGATATGGTGGTAATGCGCCATAGTGCCAGCGGAGCACCTCATTTTTTAGCAAAGCATATACCTGCAGCAATAATAAATGCTGGTGATGGTATTAACGAACATCCCACACAGGCCTTGCTTGATGCATTTTCTATACAGGAAAAATTAGGAACACTTGAAGGAAAAAAAGTGGTGTTGATTGGCGATATCATGCATTCCCGTGTGGCACTCAGCAATATTTATTTATTAAAAAAAATGGGTGCAGAAGTAATGGTGGCAGGGCCGCCAACACTTATTCCAAAATATATCAGCGAAGCACTAGATGTAAAAGTTGAATATAATTTAAAAAAAGCATTGGAGTGGTGCGATGTGGCCAATGTATTACGCATACAGTTAGAGCGGCAAAACCAGGTTTTATTTTCTTCATTAAGAGAATATAATTTGGCTTATGGTGTAAGTAAAAAATTATTAGACGGGTTAAAAAAACAAATTGTAATTATGCATCCCGGACCAATAAACCGTGGTGTAGAAATTGACAGTGATGTGGCAGACGGCAATCAATCTATAATTTTACAACAGGTAGAAAATGGTGTGGCAGTAAGAATGGCGGTGATGTATCTGTTGTCAGGAAGCAAAGCTTAAATATATTGTTATGATTTTAGATTGACGATTGCAGATTTAAATAAACTGTAGCAATATCAATTTAAAAAAATCTATAAATCATTAACAATCATAAATCTAAAATCATGCAACGCATCTGTTTATTCCCCGGCACATTCGATCCTGTTACACTTGGCCACATTGATATTATAGACAGGGCATTGCCTTTGTTTGATAAATTGGTAATTGGTATTGGCAGCAATGTAAATAAAGTGCCTATGTTTAGCGATGAGCAAAGATTGCAATGGATAAGAGAAATTTATAAGGATAATAATAAAGTAGAAGCCGTGGTGTATAATGGATTAACTGTAGAGTGCTGTAAAAATGTTGGTGCCAATTTTATTTTAAGAGGGATACGTTACGTAAACGATTTTGAATATGAAAAAGCCATTGCAGATATGAACAGAAGTTTAGACGGCCATGTAGAAACAATTTTTTTAACCTGCCTTCCTCAATTTACTTCGGTAGCATCTACATTGGTACGTGATGTGTTACGCAATGGCGGCGATGTATCACAATTTTTACCCCCTGCCGTAAATAATTTTATAAAAAATAATAAGCAGTAATGTCTATCTGGTTTAATAAAAATCTTTCGCTGCCAGATATAAAACCGCTTGGCCCAAATACAATGGGAGAACATTTGGGTATGGAATGGGTTGCAGTAGGAAATGATTTTTTAAAAATGCGTATGCCGGTTGATGAAAGAACGAAACAACCTTATGGTTTACTGCATGGTGGCGCCAGTTGTGCATTGGCCGAAACGGTGGGCAGCCTTGCCTCTCACTTTATAATTGATCCCGAAAAATTTATTTGTGTTGGCCTTGAGATAAATGCCAATCATGTACGCAGCGCAAGAGGCGGATATGTTACCGCAACCTGCACGCCGCTGCACATTGGCGCCTCCACACATGTATGGGATATAAAAATTACCGACGATAAAGAAAAACTAATTTGCATCAGCAGGTTAACAGTTGCTATTTTAAAAAAGCAATAATAATTTTTTTGGGACAAGCTTTATTAATTCTATTTGGACTATCGTTGTCGTTCACTCACTTGTACTGAATACCTATATTCAACTTTCATCTAACCGTATTTAAAATACAGTTTAGCGAAAAATATTTTTCTGTACTGCTTTAAAAATATTATACTCAAATAGTATAACAATTTCCTTGTATAAATTAAGTCTGATGATTTAGTAGCGTCATATATTCCACATTATGCTGCTGGTTGATGATTAGTTTCTACAAAAAAAATTAGAAAACAGTTTTTTATACCTGATAAACTCTGGCTTGCACTTTGTTGATTAGTAAATGTTTTTCATAGGATATTGGATTTAAACCAGGGCTGTATTTTTATACTGGCCCTTTTTATTTTATATGATGATGCAAAATTTAATTTCAACTTAGCCTCGGTTCGTGTCTCACGAACCATTCGCTAAAGTCTTCGCTATTATCTCCACTTAGTTTTTGGGTTTAGGATTTATTATTTTACTCAAGCCAAGAGTGTAGCATGGGGAGTTGTTTTTTTAAGTAATAGTTTGCGATTGTAGAGCTTGAGGATTGCAGTGAACGGTTCGTGAGACACGAACCAAGGTGAACAAATGCTTTTTTGTAAATACAACAGTGGGCCGTGGTGCCCGTTGGTTGAAAACCAGACGGGGGCTTGCTGGGTGGGGAATACCTGCGGCGGCGAAAAAATAAGACTGAAAAGTAACAATCCGTAAGCGCCGCCATCTGGTCTTTTACCAATGGCGTTGCAATTAAATACTGCAACAATAGTCGTTATTTGGAAATGTATTTTGGAAATGAAGCAGTGGGTTTATGCTGCCCGTTGGTCGAAGACCAGACGGGGGCGTGCTGAGTAGGGAATACCTGCGCTGGCGAAGACGGGGGCATGCTGAGTTGGGGAATACCTGCGACGGCGAAGGGGCTTGCTGGGTGGGGAATACCTGCGGCGGCGAAACGAACCAAGGTGAATGGTTCGTATCAATTTTTAAAATAACAATTAGCCTCGGTTCGTGTCTCACGAACCATTCGCTAAAGTCTTCGCTATTATCTCCACTTAGTTTTTGGGTTTAGGATTTATTATTTTACACAAGCCAAGAGTGTAGCATGGGGAGTTGTTTTTTTAAGTAATAGTTTGCGATTGTAGAGCTTGAGTGCAGTGAACGGTTCGTGAGACACGAACCAAGGTGAGGAATGGTATGTATCTTTCTTAAGGATTTCTTTATGGGGTTTTACCAATGACGTTAATTGTAAATGTTTTTTATTAATGCAGCAGTGGGCTAGTGTTGCCCGTTGGTCGCAGACCAGACGGGGGCTTGCTGAGTAGGAAATACCTGCGACGGCGAACGAAAACTATTGGCAATACCAATGTTAGCGGTTGTTTTGTCGTATTTGTTCAACCAATGATTTTGCCCAATCTTCAATTTTGTCAAGATATTCGTCTATGTAGTCTTTGGTAATTATATCAACTAAATATGTGCTGTCCTCCATGTCATTATCGCTAAAGTCCAAGTCAACAGGACAATAGTTTGCTTCATTAAAATCTAAATCGAGAGTTTCATTAACTGTCGCAATTCCAAGCACTCCTTCAAGAATAATTACTGGCAGATAAATTGAAAAATATGTTCGTTTGTTTTTGTCATACAGTTCCGAATCTTCAATCATCCCGTCATTAAAGTCTTTGTAATCTTTGTGGTCTTTGTCCCGATGATATAAAGCAGCTTTGCCAACTGAAAGAATTGATTCATAAATTTTAGAAGGTTCATTTGGCGACTTAAAGGCTTCATAAAAATTTCGACCAATAAAGTCAACTTGCATTCGAGGTAGTTTGTCGGAGAAAGCCAAAGTGTCAATAATGTCGAACGAAAAATTATCCAAAAACAAATGTGTTTCAAAACTTCTAATGTCTTTTGTTATTTCGGCATCATAATGATTTACAAATACAACCCAAGGTTTGTTATGTTTTTTAGTCTCAATAACAAGATGAACTTTAAAAGTAACATTTTCGAAGTCGTAGCTGTTAAAGGCAAACACATCTGTCTCTCTAATTTTATTAGTCTCTGGGTCTATATAACTTCGATTGACAAATGTTCTCCAGTTTCTTGCATAAATTTTTCGTGCAATAAATAACTCCAGCAAGTAACCGGTCTTGTTTATGTCGTCTATAATTTTATTTTTTAACTGGTCGTCCATAAAATAACCGCTAACATGTGTATTGATGCTATAAGACGCTACTTCATTTTTTTGCGCCTATTGATTTTCAATCATTTAATGTTACACGTTTTGTGCCTGCCTACTGGCAGGCAGGTTGTTTATAGCGTCAATGCAATTTAATAAAATATTTAATCTGTCTGGCTTTATTCTCCGCTTCTATTAAAGCCCCACATACTACAATGTGAAAGGAGACCCCTGCCACGATCCAAGGCGGAAAATTATGGTGTGAAGAAATCGTTTATAAACTATAGGATTCTTTGCAGATAATGGATTCACAAGTTTATACTACCTTATTAACAGTAGTTGAATAACTAAAAATTGGAAAATTTAAGTTGGAATATATAAATTGCATTCAATAAAAAATATCTCGGTGAGGGTCGAACTCACATCTACACCTTAGTTGGTGTGATTCTATCCATTGAACTACGAGACTATTGCAAAATTTTCCGCTTGGTTACAACAAGCGGTTTTTTTTAAGAACTATTGCAAATTTATTTGTTACATACGAACATACAAACTCTGTTATATCAACACTTGTGAAAAAAATTGGTGGATATTTTAACAGAGACAAGCCTGTATTGGGTTTGCTCACTTTTCCCCAATTTTTTATAAAAATGTTCTTTTAAAGTCTTGGTTTTTCCATTAAAAGTTCAATTAGTTGATTTTACTGCATTTTTCAATTTGGACTGCTAACCCGAGTGCCTTTTTAATTTTCAAGTTTTTATTCTTCGCTTCAATAAAAGCCCCCCAATAATATGCCGTTGAAAGGATTGCGACGCAACGATGATGCCATGGAAATATGAAGCTGGTATTAAAATCTTCTTTACATTCTAATTCCCTCCCCATACAGGATACCACATGACAATCATCCCCCAAAATCGTCCTAAACTGCATAATAATTAGCACCTTAACTTGCATATATGAAATTCATCAAAACCTTTTTGTTTATTAGTTCTGGTTTGTTATTAGCACAAAGTACTACCGCACAAAAACTCCCCGCAAAAAAACAAGTCCTCCAAACAATTACCCTGCCAATAAATATTTTATGGATAAATGGCCCGATGCAGCCAAACCCATCTTTGTGCCAAGCCGTAACAGAACATGGCCCAGCCATATCTGGACAAGGGCTGTGTATTACGAAGGGCTGATGGCATTGTACAGTGTAGATAAACAAAAAGCTTATTACAATTATGCAGTTGACTGGGGCACCAAACATCAATGGAATTTACGTGACGGTACCAAAACCCGTAATGGCGATAACCAGGCCTGCGGCCAAACTTATATTGACCTGTATTTGATTGATAAAAAACCCGAACGCATTGACAGCATTAAAGCATCGATAGATAAAATGATGGCAAGCGATAAAATTGACGACTGGCATTGGGTGGACGCCATACAAATGGCGATGCCAGTGTTTGCAAAGCTGGGAGTAATGTATAAAGACACTAATTATTTTAACCGCATGTATCAGATGTATGCATTTACAAAATACAAACATGGCGATAATGGTTTGTTTAACGCTGCAGAAGGTTTGTGGTGGCGGGATAAAGATTTTGACCCGCCCTACAAAGAACCCAATGGCGAAGATTGTTACTGGAGCCGTGGCAATGGCTGGGTAGTGGCGGCATTGGTACGAATTTTAAATACTATTCCTAAAAACGAAACGCACCGTGCAGAATATTTAGCAGATTATAAAGCAATGATGGCGGCATTAATTTCCATACAGCGCAATGATGGTTACTGGAATGCCAGCCTGCACGACAGTACCAATTTTGGCGGCAAAGAATTAACCGGCACCAGTTTATTTGTATATGGTATGGCATGGGGCATCAACAATAAAATACTGGATAAAAAAACTTACCTGCCCATTGTTACCAAAGCATGGAACGCAATGGCAAAAGAAAGTGTACATGCAAATGGGTTTTTAGGTTGGGTGCAGGGCACAGGTAAAGAACCTAAAGAATCGCAACCGGTTACTTATGACCGTGAGCCTGACTTTGAGGACTTTGGATTGGGTTGTTTTTTACTGGCGGGGAGTGAGGTATACAAGATTAAGAGATAAGCGGTTGCTGCTTCGCAGCAAAGGGGTTGCCACAGATTACACTGATTGCTCAGATGAATACAAATGCATTGCTGCTTTGAAGCAAAGTTTTTGCCACGGATTACACGAATTTGCACGGATGAATACAAATACATGCAAAAAAATCCGTGTTAATCTGTGTAATCCGTGGCAAAAACAATTCACAAAGTGAATTTAAAAACGAAGTTTTTCCTTTTGTGCCTTAGTGCCTTTGTGACTAATATTTTTTTGAGTATCAAAAAAGCGCTAAGTTTTAGTTTAAAGCAGTTTTCAAAATATACTTATGATAAATTTTTTTTACTTCTTTCTCCTCTCGGTTTCTTCTTTACAAATTGCAAATGCGCAACGCCAAAAATATAATTTCAACAGCAACTGGAAAGTATTAATCGGCGACGACTCCACCGCCATCAACAACAACTACAACGATGCCAGTTGGAAAAACGTAACGCTCCCATACGCCTGGAACGAAGACGATGCTTTTAAAAAAGATATTGTGGACTTACGCACCGGCATTGCCTGGTACCGTAAACATTTTAAACTTCCTGCAACTGCAAAAAAACAAAAAATATTTTTAGAATTTGAAGGGATAAGACAAGCCGGCCAATTTTATGTAAACGGAAAATATATAGGCCTTCACGAAAACGGCGTAATGGCTTTTGGTTTTGACATTACCGATGCCGTGCACTTTGATGATGCAGAAAATGTAATTGCCGTACGCATTGATAATAGCTGGGATTACAGAGAAAAATCCACCAATACAAAGTTTCAATGGGAAGATAAAAACTTTAATGCCAACTATGGTGGTATCAGTAAAAATGTTTTTTTGCATGTAACGCCAAAGGTTTATCAAACACTGCCTTTATTTTCGGGCTTACAAACAACAGGTGTTTATATTTATGCTGATAAATATAACATTAAAGAAAAATCTGCCACTGTACATGCCGAAAGCGAAGTGAGAAACGAAAGCGGCCAATCGCAGCAGGTAGTTTACCAGGTGTTAGTAAAAGATAAAGACAGCAAGTTAGTGAAAGCATTTACCGGCGATAAAATAATACTTGAACCCGGCGAAACAAAAATTATAACTGCATCGTCAGTAATTAACGGATTGAATTTTTGGAGTTGGGGTTATGGTTATTTGTATAATGTGCAAACCAGTTTGCTCATCAATAATAAACCAACAGATATTGTAACCACTACCACCGGCTTTAGAAAAACTGAATTTAAAAACGGCATGATTTATTTAAACGACCGGGTGATAATGATTCATGGCTATGCACAAAGAACAAGTAACGAATGGCCGGCGATAGGCCTTTCTGTTCCGCCATGGCTAAGCGATTACAGCAATGGTCTGATGGTGGAAAGCGGTGGTAATTTGGTACGATGGATGCACATTACACCCTGGAAACAGGATATTGAAAGTTGCGATCGTGTAGGTTTATTACAGGCCATGCAGGCCGGTGATGCAGAAAGAGATGTAGAAGGTGTAAGATGGCAACAGCGCAAAAACGTAATGACCGATGCAATAATTTATAACCGCAACAATCCCAGCATAATTTTTTATGAATGTGGTAACGAAAATATCAGCGAAGCACACATGCATGAAATGAAAGACATCCGAAATAAATATGATGCTTTTGGCGGCCGTGCTATTGGCAGCAGGGAAATGCTGAATAGTAAAGCAGCAGAGTATGGCGGCGAAATGTTATACACCAACAAAAGCGCCAACATACCTATGTGGGCCATGGAATATTCACGTGATGAAGGATCAAGAAAATTTTGGGATGATTACACAACTCCGTTTCATAAAGATGGCGATGGACCATTGCACAACGGGCAAAATGCAGCAGCCTATAACCGCAATATGGAAAGCCATGCGGTGGAAAATGTAAAACGCTGGTTTGAATTTTGGAACGAAAGGCCGGGCACCGGAAAGCGGGTAAGCGCTGGCGGTGTAAATATAGTTTGGAGCGAAACCAATACACATCACCGGGGTGCCAACAATTACAGGAGGAGTGGGGAAGTAGATGCCTTAAGAATAAAGAAAGAAAATTTTTATGCTCACGAAGTAATGTGGGATGGTTGGGTAAACCCCGAAAAACAACATATACATATTGTGGGCCATTGGAATTATATAGTGCGTATTACTAAAGATATTTTTGTTATTAGCAGCGCAGCAAAAGTAGAGTTGAAAGTAAATGGCATATCACAGGGCTTTGGTGCAAAGAGTGATGGCTTTTTATTTACGTTTAAAAATGTGCGATGGAAACCGGGCAGTATAAGTGCTGTGGGATTTGATGAAAAAAATAATCCTATATGTGCCGATCAACTCATTACTGTTGGTGAACCTGTGGCATTACGATTGAAAAATATTAAACGCCCTGTTGATTTTATTGCCAATGGTCACGACCTGGCGTTGGTAGAAGTGGAAGTGATTGATGCAAAAGGTAACCGCTGCACAACAGCATTAAACATGATTAACTATACAGTAGATGGCCCTGCAGAATGGCGTGGCGGCATGGCCATAGGACCGGATAATTATATTTTAGCAAAAAGTTTTCCGGTAGAAGGTGGGGTGAATCGGTTTTTAATTCGTTCAACTACCAATGCAGGAACAATAAATATTACAGCAACAGCAGATGGGTTAAAACCTGCAACTTTAACTTTAAATACAAAACCTTTTATAATTGAAAATGGGTTGTCAAAAATATTACCATCAGCAGGTTTGCCGTTGGTTTTAAAAAGAGGGCCAACACCTGCAACACCATCTTATAATATTACCCGTACCCCAATTGCAATTGTAAAAGCCACTGCTGGTGCCAATGCCGATAGTGCTTTTGCAAGCTATGATGATAATGAATTGAGCGATTGGGTAAATGATGGTAAACTGAATACTGCCTGGATTGAATATGATTTGGAAAGAGAAGCTGCTGTAAGCGAAATAACTTTAAAGCTGAATAATTTTCGCAGCAGAATTTATCCGCTGATAATTACATTGGATGGCAAAGAAATTTTTAATGGCAATACAAAAACATCGTTAGGCTATCACACAATTCAATGCAAACCTCAAACAGGAAAAAAATTAAGGATACAATTATCTGATGTGTCGCAAAATAAAAATGCAGATGCCGGTGTGGAAGTAAATGGAAAAAAATTAGATGATGGTGTGGCAAGGAATGATGCTAATGCAAAGGGAACGCTGAGTATTATTGAGGTGGAAGTATATGAGAAGTTAAGATAGTTGATAGTTGATAGTATGTATAGTTGATAGTTGATGTATTATTTAATTGACAAGATAAAATAATTAACAATGGTTATTCTTAAAAAAATTATTATTTTATTTTTATTATTAATTTTCTGGAGAGCTCATGCTCAGCAAACAAAAAAAACTCCTCCACCCAACATCATTTTTATTTTTGCGGATGATTTAGGCTACGGCGATATAGGTTGCTATGGCCAGCAAAAAATAGAAACACCTAATATTGATAAACTGGCAAAAGAGGGATTGAAATTTACACAATTCTATTCCGGCTCCACTGTTTGTGGCCCGGCACGCTGCAGTTTTTTTACCGGTCTGCATACAGGCCATACTGTTATACGTGGTAATAAATCTTTTGCGCCAGAGGGGCAAACGCCATTGCCCGATTCGGTAATAACACTGGCCAATATTTTACAGCAAAATGGCTACGCCACTGCCGCATTTGGCAAATGGGGTTTAGGCTTTAATCAAAACAGCGGCGATCCCAACAAAAAAGGATTTGATAGATTTTTATGGTTACAACTGCCAAAGCCTTGCGCATGATTATTATCCGCCGTATTTATGGAACAATCATACAAAAGTTGATTTAGCCATTAATAAAACCTACGACTCTGTTTATTCTGCATCGCTTATTCAGCAAAATGCAATTGACTATATTAAACATGCAGGCAGTAAACCCTTTTTTATGTACCTGCCATACACCTTACCACATGGTGATGTAATTGGCCCTCACGACAGTTTGTATAATTTTTACAAAGTAAAATTTAATGAAGCACCTTTAACCGGCGATAAACTAAAAACAAGAGAGCACAACATAAAACCCGAAGCATTACCACATGCACAATACGCTGCAATGGTAGGCAGGCTGGATATGTATGTAGGTGAAATTATTAAAACCTTAGCCGAAAAAAAAATATTAGAAAATACTTTAGTGATTTTTACAAGCGATAACGGGCCTCACAAAGAAAACGGCGGCGACCCTGATTTTTTTAACAGCAACGGTATTTTCAGAGGTATAAAAAGAGATTTGTATGAAGGAGGTATTAGGGTACCATTTATTGCATACTGGAAAGGAAAAATAAAACCTGCAGTTAGTAATTTGCCGGTTGTATTGTGGGATATGTTTCCAACATTTTTGCAGGCAGCATCGGTGCAAACAACAATTAAAACAGATGGCATTTCTATTTTGCCTACTTTGTTTAAAAAAGGCAAACAGGCACAGCATGAATATTTGTATTGGGAGTTTCATGAAAATAATGGCAGGCAGGCAGTAAGATGGAAGAACTGGAAACTGATAAAATTAAATGTGAATACAACGGACAAAGTCTTGGTTGAATTATATGATTTGGAAAAAGATGCTGCCGAAAAAAATAATATAGCCAAAAAATTTCCCGGAACAATTAAAATAATGGAAGCATTTATAAAACAAGCTCATACATCTAATACCGCCTGGCCATTACTGCCCGAGGAGGTAAAATAATTTTTTTTTGAACACTGGCAATTGAACAAAGCTAAACTTCGGCCCCGCTTTTCGCTGCAAGTCCTCGTACCGCTAATGGCGGTACTGCGGGCTTTTCGCTGCAATCGGGTGTAGATTTTCAGCGGTATAATTTCTATCAGCATTTACTGTAACAGGCTTTAGTCTTTTGTCATGTAACTACAGGACAGCTGCAACAACTTTAATAAATAAGTTGTGCTTGTAATCACAGCTCATCTTTAACAACGATTGTAGATTACCCTTAACTTTTTACAATAATGAAATTATTTTTAACGGATTTCTATTTAGTTTTTTATTACCTAAAATTAATGCCCAGGAAGTTTTAGAAACCGGTGGCAAAAAAATGCCCGCCGAATGGATTGATAAAGACACCCGGCATAAAGTAGTCAGGCTTTCCGCAGGTTTACCCGGCAACAGTTTAAGTTTTTATTTTCACAACAATCCTTTTATTGATAACAACATGATTTTTTATAACAACAGTAAACAGGCTGCTGCTGATGTTACTGATATGAAAAGAGAAGAGGTGAAAACTGCAAATGAAAATAACAGGCAAATATTCAGTTATAATTTCGATACTAAAAAAACAACCCAGCTTACTCATTGTGCCGCCGCTATGAATGGAGAAGTGGTATCAGCAAAAACAAAAACTATTTTCTACCAAATTAAGGACAGTATTTTTGCGCTTGATTTTGTATCTAAAAAAACAAGACTGGTATTTGTTTTTCCCGAAGATTTTAAATCGGGTATAAGTGCCGTAAATGCAGATGGTACTTTACTCGGCGGATCAAGAGCAACGGATGCGGAAAAGGAAATCTTAAAAAATAACCCCAACAAAAGCAGTTTTTTTAATTTAATTTATGATGCTCATCTGCCCAAAACTTTATTTACCATAAATGTAAAAACAGGGCAACTCAATAAAATTTTTACCGACAGTGCCTGGCTTAATCATGTGCAATTTTCTTCTACCGATCCGGAGCTGTTATCTTTTTGCCACGAAGGGCCATGGCATAAAGTAAACCGTATATGGCATATTAATGTCAATACAAAAAAAATAACTCAAGTCCATCATAGAACTATGGATATGGAAATTTGGGGACACGAATGGTTTGGTAAAAGCGGTAAAACAATGTGGTTTGATCTGCAGCAACCAAGAGGTAAAACTTTTTTTGTGGCAGGTTATGATGTGGTTACCGGCAAAGAAATAAAATACGAACTGCAGCGCAACGATTGGAGTGTACATTATAACAGCAATGCCACCGAAACTTTATTTGCAGGTGATGGTGGCGACCCTGGCGCTGTAGCAAAAGCACCCGATGGGCAATGGATTAATTTATTTACACCAAATGGAGAAAAATTTGATACAGAAAAGTTAGTGAATATGAAGCACCATCAATATAAATTAGAACCCAATGTGCATTTTAGTCCTGATGGTAAATGGATTATTTTCAGGGCTAATTTTGAAGGCGAAGCGAATGTATATGCGGTGGAAGTGAAAAAAAGTTAATTAGTTTATTTGTTAATTAGTTAATTGGTAAGTGCTAACATGTTTTTTAAAATCTAAAATCGACAATCTAAAATCTAAAATTGAATTCCCTGGTTTTGTAAAAGTTTTTATTATGCGTAAATTATTTCTTTCTCTTTTAATTGTTGTAATTGCTTTTTCCGCTTCGGCACAAATAAAATCTCAGGTTGTAAATAATCAAACTAAACCATGGACAAGATGGTGGTGGATGGGCAGTGCGGTAGATGAAGCAGGCATAAAAAAACAATTAACACAATTAGCTGCTGCAGGTTTTGGTGGTGTGGAAATTGTGCCAATTTATGGGGCAAAAGGGTTTGAAAATAAATACATAAAATATTTATCGCCGCAGTGGATGGCAGATGCTGGATTATACAGTGCAGCAGGCAAAGATGCTAAAGATGGGTGTGTATATTTCTGTAGGTACCGGCTGGCCAATTGGTGGCAGCAATGTAACCATACAGGATGCAGCGAGCAAATTAATAGTTCAAAAATATTTATTAAGAGCTAATGAAAATTTAAGCGAAAAAATAATTATAAAAGATGCCAAACAAAAAGATGTTGCTGCATTAAGTGCAGTAATGGCATACTATAAAAATGGCGAATGCCATTGAGGTAACCAATAAAGTTGCTAGCCGATGGTACATTAAATTATATCAGCAATGAAGATGTGGACCTGGTTGCTATGTTTACCGGCAAAACAAAACAGGCAGTAAAAAGAGCTGCACCCGGCGGCGAGGGATATACCATTGATCATTTTAGTGCAGCAGCCACAGCAAATTATTTTAAAATATTTGATACTGCTTTTGGAAATTCTTCGCATGGGGTAAAAGCATTTTTTAACGACAGTTACGAAGTGTACAATGCCGACTGGACGCCCAATTTTTTTAATGAGTTTGAAAAAAGAAGAGGCTACGATTTAAAAAAGTATTTAAACATTTTTACAAGCAACTCTTTAAGCGATACGGTTGCAAGATTAAAGAGTGATTACAGGGAAACCATTTCTGATTTAATGCTGCAAAATTTTTCAACAGTGTTTACATCCTGGACAAATAAACGAAATACACAATCTGTAAACCAGGCGCATGGCTCGCCGGGAAATTTACTGGATTTGTATGGTGCATTTGATATTCCCGAATGCGAAACTTTTGGCAGCAGTGCTTTTGATGTAAGGGGTTTAAGAAGAGACAGTGCCGATATTCGTAACGTAGACCCAGACCCTGTAATGCTGAAATTTGCCAGCAGCGCTGCACATGAATATAATAAACCACTTACCAGCTCCGAAACATTTACCTGGCTTGGCGAACATTTTAAAACAGCGTGGAGCCAATGCAAACCGGAGTTAGACCAGGTTTTTTTATCGGGAGTTAACCATGTCTTTTATCACGGTACAACATACACACCTGCCGATGCAAAATTTCCCGGATGGTTATTTTATGCTTCAGTAAATTTTGTACCCCACAACAGCATGTGGAAACATTTAAAAGGATTGAACGAATATATTGCCCGCTGCCAAACTGTTTTGCAAGGCGGCTATTCCAGATTATGGCACCATTAAAAATGTATTGGCCTGTATATGATGTATGGCACAATGCAAAAGGATTAGATATGCCATTGCAGGTGCACAGTATTGATAACTGGCTGCACCCAACACCTTTTTATAAAAATGTAAAACAATTGCAGGAGAAAGGGTATGAAGTGGATTTTGTGAGTGATAAGATGATAGCAAAGAGAGCAGATATTGCACCATTTGTAAACAAAACTAACGAGAAGTAATTATTGTTCCGGAATGTAAATTAATGCCTGTAAAAACTTTTAAAAATATTATTACGCTTGGCAGAAATGTCAGACTATGTTATATTCAGGCTTTACCAACTGATGTACCGGGATTTAATAATCTAGATAAAGAAAGAGCTAGCTTTAAAGCAATTGATAGACAGCATTAAATTTAAAAAGTAGATGATGGAATTAGCAAAGTACAGCTTAAGTGGAAAATTATATTTGCAAAGATGTAGAATAAGGCATTGGATTATATTAAATGGAATAAAAGAGAAACCTTTACAGACTTAGGGTTAAAATTTATTAAAAGAAGGCAGGGAGATTCTTTATTTATTTTATTTCTAACAACACTGCAAAAGATATTGATGAAAAAATTGAACTTAGTACAAATGCAAATCAATGTGGTTTTTACTAATCCTTTAAATGGAGAAACAGGTAGTGTACCTTTTGAAAAAACTGATAATGCAGTTAAAGTAAGGATGCAGTTAAAATCTGGGCAATCAATTATTGTGCGTTCACAATTATCATGTAGTTGCTAAAGAGCAACCACATGGAAATACACCGAACCGGTTGGCACGCCAATTAACTTAGAAAATAATAAATGGAATTTGCATTTTACTGAAGGCGGCCCTTTACTGCCAAAAGATAAAGTAATGAATAAATTGCAACCATGGACAAACTTTACAGATGATAGCTACTACACAAAACTTTAGCGGTACTGCAGTTTATTCCACCACTTTTACAATAAAAAATAAAGCCGCCGATTATCTATTACAATTAGATAAGCTGTACGAATCTGCCAGAATAATCATCAACGGAAAAGATGCCGGATTAATATGGAGCCTGCCGTACGAATTAAAAGTGGGCAAATTTTTAAAACAAGGAAAGAATACAATCAGTATTGAAGTATGCAACTTAATGGCTAACCGCATGCGTAATATGGACAGGAATGGAGAACTGTGGCGCAATTACCATGAAATAAATTTTGTGAATATCAACTATAAAAATTTTGATGCATCAAACTGGAAGGTGCAGCCTTCGGGTTTGAATGGAGCTGTAAAATTAATTCCGCTTAAATAATTTTTTTAAACTGTACTTGTACCTAAAGTTTAAAATTTAAATAAAAAATCATGCAACTTAATGCAAGTGCAAAATTTCTTTTTCTCCTCAGCGTCCTCTGCATCTCTGCGTGCCACCTCTCCGCACAAATAGGCAAACGCTTTCCTTCAGAAAAAAAAATAGTTAAAGACCCTGTTACAGGAACCATGCTCAGTTTTTTAACCAGCACACAAAGCGGCGATAGTAAAATTTATCAAACCCATAATCAATGGACGAGTGATGGGCAATGGCTAATCTTCCGCAGCAACCGTGTAAAAGGCGAAGCAATGGCAGTGAATGAAAACACTGGAGATATTGTGCAAGTAACAGAAGGCGGCTACACCGGTATGCTGAACGTGGCAAGAAAAACGTATGAAGTTGTATTTTATGCGGAACGAAAAAACAGATACCATACCTGCCACACCCGGCGATACCGCAAGAAGAAGAGTACAACGCCCTGTACAAATTATAGAAGTGGACTTAGAAAAATTGTTTACCGACAGTAAAGCCGGCACTTTAAAAAATGCGAATTATTATCAACGCATTTGTGGCACCACTCCAAAAGAAATTGGTGCCGGTGGAGATATGGCTTTGGATGGTGATGAAGAGTGGGCTTACTTTAGAGTAAATACACAGGAAGCAACAAAACATTTATCAGCAGATACAAAACTGGAAAAGAATTTTGGCCCACGTAATATGGGTGCAGGCCCTTCAGGCATTTCATCTATGAACATTAAAACAGGCGAAATAAAATATGTGGTGAGTGTGCCTTTTCAAATTGGCCACATACAAACCAATCCCTGGGTGGCCGGCGAAATTGTTTTTTGCTGGGAAACCGGTGGTAAATCGCTGCAAAGGACTTGGACGGTATTGAAAGATGGCACAGGTCTGCGGCCACTCTATCCCGAGAGTGAATACGAATGGGTAACACACGAAGCAGTAACAGGTAAAGATGAAGTGGCTATTGCCATTATGGGGCACAGAAAAATACCGGGTACAAATAAAGTGATGGAAGCTGCCACTGGTGTTGGTGGTGCCAATCCGGGACAAGATGCTGCATGGGGCCCAAGCGGCACAAGAGAAAAACCAACAGGCTTAGGAATTGTAAATTTGCGTACAAGAGAAATGCTGATAGTTGGCCAAACAAAAAGCGGCAGTGGTTTGTGGCATGTAAGTGCTTCGCCAGATGGACGCTGGGCAGTGGGAGATGATTTTGCAAGAAATATTTATCTCATTGACAGGCATACAAAAGAAATGATATTGCTATCTGCAGGGCATAAAGCAACAGCGGCAGACCATCCGCATCCCACCATGAGCCCCGATGGTACAAAAATACAAATACAATCTGCCATGTTATCTGCCGATAACCGCAGTATGAATATTTGTATTATTCCTGTGCCGGAAGAATGGTTAAAACGGAAGTATAATGATTAAAAAAAAATCATTTTGTTGACAAGCCGTATAGCCTTGATTGAACTTCAGTGGCGACGCTCCGTTCAACAGTAATATCCTTATTCAACTTTTATCAAAGCGTATTAATAAAGAACTATACTATTCATGAAAAGATTTTTTTTGTCAGTAACGGTAATTTTGTTTTTAGGCAGCGCTGCTGCACAGCAAAAAAGAAATGTTGTAAAACGTACTCTAATAACCAGCCCCGATAAAAAAATAATTGCAGAGGTATTGCTCTCCAATAACAACACTGCCGTTTACAACATTAAATATTCCGGTAAAACAATTTTGCAAAACTCAGCCTTGGGCATACTAAGAGAAGATGCAGACTTTGCTAACAACATGCAATGGCTTAGCAGCAGCGAACAGAAAATGGTAAAGGATGAATACAAAATGCTTACGGCAAAAAAATCGTTCATAAAATATGCAGCCAATAAAAGAACTATCAGCCTGCTCAATAAAACTGGCGATGCTGTTAATATTGTTTTTCAGGTATCGAATGATGGCGTGGCTTTTCGTTATGAGTTTCCACAAATATCAACCGAAATAAAAAAAATAAAACAGGAGCTTACCAGTTTTAAATTTAACCAGGGCACCCGTGCATGGCTGCAGCCAAAAACAGAATCGCAAAGCGGATGGGAGCATACCAACCCCTCTTACGAAGCACATTACAAAATGGATATTGCCACCGGCACAGCAGCGCCGGGACCCAATGGCTGGGTGTATCCTGCTATGTTTAAGTATGATGATGTGTGGATGCTGATAACAGAAGCTGCATTGAGCAGAACTTACTGCGGCACTGCATTGCAACAGTTTTCTCCTGACAATGAATACAAAATTAATTTTCCGCAGGAAGCAGAAAAATTTACCAGCGGAGTGTTATACCCTGAATCGAAATTGCCCTGGCAAACACCCTGGCGCATAATTGCATTAGGCAGTTTAAAAACAATTACTGAATCTACTTTAGGCACCGACCTTGCATTGCCTGCAATAAAAATGGACAGCAGTTTTATAAAACCCGGCCGCTCCTCCTGGAGCTGGATAATGAGCAAGGATGATAATATTGTTTATGCCGAACAAAAAAAATACATTGACTATGCAGCTGATATGCGCTGGGAATATTGTTTGATAGATGTAAACTGGGATACAAAAATTGGCTACGATAAAATAAAAGAACTGGCAGACTATGCCGCTGCAAAAAAAGTAGGATTGATTTTGTGGTACAACTCCGCCGGCGACTGGAATACGGTAAAGTATCACCCAAAAGATAAATTGCTTAACGCATGAAAGCCGTGTAGCAGAATTTGCAAAACTGCAGCAAATGGGTATTAAAGGCATTAAAGCAGATTTTTTTTCCGGCGATGGACAATCGATGATAAATTATTATCAGGATATTTTAGAAGATGCCGCACACTTATCATTTACTTGATAAATTTTCATGGTGCCACATTGCCAAGAGGATGGCAGCGCACTTACCCCAACTTAATGACAACCGAAGCAGTGTACGGATATGAAATGATCACCTTTAACCAAAAAGATGCTGATACTGCTGCACCGCACATGGTAATGAGTGCCTTTGCACGAAATGCATTTGACCCAATGGATTTTACACCGGTTAACCTGTATAAAATTCCACGTATTGAAAGAAGAACAAGCGCAGCTTTTGAAATGGCAACCGCTGTAATATTTTTATCGGGCATACAGCATTTTGCCGAAAGCCCCGAAGGAATGGCGAAGATGCCGGAGCCGGTAAAAAATTATATGCAAAACATTCCTTCGCATTGGGATGAAGTAAAGTTTATTGACGGCTACCCGGGAAAATTTTATGCAGTGGCAAGACGAAGCGGCAGCAAATGGTATGTAGCTGCTATTAATGGAGACACCACATCTAAACAAATCAATCTGCAAACATTGCCTTTTATTAAACCATTTAAAACAGGTACATTGTTTACAACAAACAATGCCCGTGAAATTGTTACAGAAAAGAAAACGGTGTACGCCAACAAAACAGAAACCATCACCATAAAGGCAAACGATGGTTTTGTGTTAGTAATAGAGTAACAAAACCCCGTCAGCGGTTAAAAACCCTGACGGCGGTTACTATCATTCACCAACCGCCGACGGGGCTTAAAGCCGCCGTCGGGGTTTGCAAAGCTTTTAAAAATAATAGTACTGTTGAAATCATAAAGTGATTATTAAAAAGGTAACCTGAAAAAGAATGTTTGATAAGAAAAAGACTTTTCGATTCTTGCCCCCCTTTTGGAACATCCCGATATTTTCGGGAAGGGGATGGGGGCTTTTCTTTTGTATCTTTTTTGTGCAATCTTCCTTTGCACAAAAAACAGCACCCAAACCACTCTTCGACGATCCCGTTTATCACGGTGCAGCCGACCCGGTAATTATATACAATAAACAAAAAAAGAAATGGTGGATGTTGTACACCAATCGCAGGGCATCAATAAATGATTCCACGGTCCAATGGGTGCATGGAACAAGAATTGGCATTGCCGAAAGTAAAGATGGCCGCAACTGGAAATATATTGATACAGCAAATATTAACTACCGGCCCGATGAAGGATATACCCACTGGGCGCCGGATGTTATAGAACACAACGGTACTTATCACATGTACTTAACTTATGTGCCCGGCACGTTTAAAGATTGGAACCATCCAAGAGTAATTGTACACTTAATCAGCACCGATTTAAAAAACTGGAATTACCAAAGCACATTAAAACTGGTAAACGAAAAAGTAATTGATGCATCCGTTTATAAAGTAAATGATAGTCTATGGCGTATGTGGTACAACAATGAAAAAGACGGCAAGAGTATTTACTATGCAGAAAGCAGTGATTTATTTAACTGGACAGACAAAGGCAAATCCATTGCCACAAGGGGTGAGGGGCCAAAAGTTTTTTACTGGCCCGGAGGATCCAGTGGACAGCAAAAATATTTTATGATTGTAGATGCCTGGAAGGGCATGGAAATATTTAGCAGCACCGATTTATTAAACTGGAAAAAACAACCGCAACGTATTTTAGAAAACCCTGGCAAAGGAAAAGACGATAAGGCCATTGGCGGGCATTGTGATGTGGTGGTGAATAATGGTAAGGCATATGTTTATTATTTCACTCATCCCGGCAGAAATAAAATAAACCCTGCAGCCAGAGGAAGTTTTCATGACAAACGCAGTGTGATTCAACTAGGAGAATTAAAATATGTAAACGGAGAAATTATTTGCGACAGAGATGAGCAAGTAAATATTAAATTGCAGAAAAATAAAAAATAGTTATGTCTTACACCGCCGCAGAAAACCGTTACACCAAAATGCAATACCGCCGCAGCGGAAAAAGCGGTGTACTGTTGCCAGTTATTTCATTGGGCTTATGGCAAAATTTTGGCGAAAGAGATGATATGAATGTGTTTCGCCAAACACTGCACACCGCCTTTGATAATGGCATTACTCATTTTGATTTAGCCAACAACTACGGCCCTCCGGGTGGCGAAGCTGAAATAAATTTTGGTAAAATATTTAAACAGGATTTTACCGCATACCGGGATGAAATGTTTATTGCCACCAAAGCTGGTTATTATATGTGGCCCGGCCCTTATGGCGAGTGGGGCAGTAAAAAATATTTGGTATCAAGCTTAGACCAAAGTTTAAAAAGAATGCAGCTTGATTATGTTGACATTTTTTATCATCACCGTCCCGACCCAAATACACCATTGGAAGAATCGATGATGGCTTTAGATTTAATAGTGCGGCAGGGAAAAGCATTGTATGCCGGTATTTCAAATTATCCTGCGGATGTTGCAGCAAAAGCATTTAAAATTTTACAGCAGTTAGGCACACCCTGCTTAATTCATCAGCCCAAATATTCAATGTTAGATAGATGGGTAGAAAAAAATAACGATAACATAAATAAAAATTTATTGCAGGTTATTGATGAAAACGGTGTTGGTGGTATTGCATTTTCTCCATTAGCACAAGGCTTGTTATCCGATAAATACTTAAACGGCATTCCTTCCCATTCAAGAGTAGGCCGCCAGTTACCTAATGGTGCCATTACCGAAAATAGTCTTGATAAAACTACATTAAAAAAAGTAGCAGCATTAAATGTTATTGCATTGCAACGCAATCAAACATTAGCACAAATGGCAATAGCCTGGTTGTTAAAAGATAATCGTATAACATCGGTTTTGGTTGGCGCAAGTTCATCTGCACAGTTATTGAATTCTATAGAAGCAGTAAGTAATATACAGTTTTCAAATGAGGAGTTAGCAGCTATTGAAAATATATTGCAATAATTTTTTGTTACGGGCATTTGTTTTTCATGGCATCATTGTGTTGTACTCACTTGTACCGCATACCATTGTTCAACTTTTACCTAAGCGTAAATAGCACCTTTAATTCGCAGGATGCAACAGGATAGATAAATGTTGTTATTAGCATATTTTACATCTGCTTTAACCGATTGTAACCTCTTATAAAATAAAACTGTTCTGTTGTATCGTAATTAATAATTCGGCAAAAAATAAAACATAGCCACAAATTTTATAAAGTACTTAACTATTTAAATGAAAAAAATATCATTGATAATCATTGCCCTCTTAAATGTATTATTATCCTTCTCACAAACTAAACAAATTCAATACCTCTCCGGTACCGATACCAAACATGCTGTGCAATGGAATTTTATGTGCACCGCCGGAAGAAACAGCGGCGTATGGAAAAAAATTGAAGTACCCAGTTGCTGGGAGCAGCAGGGTTTTGGTAATTATAATTATGGCAGAGATTATAAAACCAATGGAAAAAATTTTCGCTTTTATGATGAGAAAGGAATATATAAATACAGTTTCAAAGTTGCTCCTTCGTGGAAAGGAAAAAATATAAATATTGTTTTTGATGGCAGCATGACCGATACCGAAGTAAAAATAAATGGCAAGCTTGCAGGCGCAATACATCAAGGTGCTTTTTATCGTTTTAAATATGATATTACTTCCTTATTATTTTTTGATAAACCAAATACTTTAGAAGTTACTGTAAGTAAAATGAGTGCCGATGCAAGTGTAAACAATGCAGAGCGACTGGCAGATTACTGGGTGTTTGGCGGCATTTTTCGTCCGGTGTTTTTAGAAGCGTTGCCCAAACAATATATAGATTATGTTGGTATAGATGCAAAGGCTGACGGGAAATTTGCTTTGCAGGTTTGGGCAAAAAACTTATCGGCGAATGCAACTGTTGTAACGACCATTACTGATGCCAATAAAAAAATCATCGGTACTATTAAAGCTCCGGTTGATAAGAATGCCGATAACATTGTGGTGAATACAAATATTGCAAACATAAAAACATGGAATTCAGAAACGCCCAATCTTTACAATGCAAATGTGGTTTTACAGGATGCTTCGGGCAAAAAGCTATATGAGCTAAATGAAAAATTCGGCTTCCGTACCATAGAAATAAAATACGGGCAAGGTATTTACATCAACGGCACACAGGTAAAAATGAAAGGTGCCAACCGCCACTGCTGGTGGCCGGAAACTGCGAGAGCATTGAGTAAGGAGCAGGAATTGCAAGATGCACTGCTGATAAAGGAAATGAACATGAATGCTGTTCGTTGCAGCCACTATCCGCCGGATAAATATTTTTTGCAACTATGCGACAGCCTGGGTATTTATGTATTGAATGAATTAGCAGGTTGGCAAAAGTTTTATTCTGCCAAAGCTGGTGAACCATTAGTAAAAGAATTGGTGTTAAGAGATCTGAATCATCCATCAATAATTTTTTGGGATAATGGAAACGAAGGTGGTACCAATAAAGAACTGGATGATGATTTTGTGAAATGGGATTTTCAAAAACGTCCGGTTATTCATCCGCATCACCGCCCCGGCAACCAGTTTAATGGTATCGATTGTAACCATTACGAAGATTATTACAGCACACAAAAAATATTGAACGATTCATTAATATACATGCCGACAGAAATGCTGCATGCGCAAGATGATGGTGGTGCAGGTGCGGCTATGGAAGATTTTTGGAACCTGCATTGGAAATCGCAGAAGAGCGGTGGTGTTTTTATTTGGGCCTTTACAGATGAAGCCGTAGTAAGAACTGACCTGAACAATGCATTAGATGCAAACGGACTGAATGCCAACGATGGTATACTTGGGCCGCACAGGGAAAAGGAGGGAAGTTTTTATGCACTCCGTGAAATTTTTTCTCCCATAAAATTAAATATGCCGGTAGAGTTGCCTGCAAATTTCAAAGGACAAATAGAATTGGATAACCGCTTTCATTTTCTCAATGCTAATCAATGTACATTTTACTGGGCATTGGTAAATTACAGTAAACCATTCG
The DNA here is from genome assembly GCA_963741535.1 of uncultured Chitinophagaceae bacterium. Classification (GTDB taxonomy): domain Bacteria; phylum Bacteroidota; class Bacteroidia; order Chitinophagales; family Chitinophagaceae; genus Ferruginibacter. The sequence goes on along the minus strand of CAVUIP010000007.1, from coordinate 131,290 downwards.
ACAGGTTTGATGGGTATGTGGTACAGCAAAAAGGAATAATTACTGCACCGGATATTGCTGCAACAAAACAAGGGATTTTACAATTAAATTTACCCGGCAACTTTAAAGAGTTTGATGCATTGGTTATTGTGGTAAAAGATAATTATGGAAAAGAATTATACAAATGGACAAGCAAAATAAAAACTAATCAATCAATCGTAAACAATTTTGTAACTGCAAAAACAGATTCAGTTTTTGTAAAAGAAACTGATACGGTGTACACAATACGTGGAGGAGAAGTGAGTATTACACTGGATAAAAAATCTGGAAATCTTGTTACAACAAAAAATACGAGTAATGATTATGTGTTATCATTTAACAACGGGCCGGTTTTAGTAAAAGGGAATGCAGCAGTAGAAAGCAGTAAAACTTATAAAGAAAATAATGAGCAGGTGGTGGAGTTTGCTTACAGCGGCAGTATGAAATATACCAAATGGAAAATAAACAGCAGCGGATGGGTAACATTGGAATATGAGTATAACGCCGATGGTGACCTGCCTTTTGCAGGTATCACTTTTAATTATCCGGAGAATTATGTTTTATCCAGCCGCTGGTTAGGCAAAGGCCCCAGCCGCCAATGGAAAAACCGCATGCAGGGCACACCTGTAAATGTGTGGCAAAATATTTATAACAATACCCATACAGGATATTCGCCGGTGGTGTATCCTGAATTTAAAGGTTATTATGGCGAAGTAAACTGGATGGAGTTAAGTACAGTAGAAGGTAAATTTTACATTGCCAGTAAAGACAGTGGTTTGTTTGTTCGCCTTTTCGATTTTTATGCTTTGAGTGCAGCGGCAAAGCCACATCCGGAAATACCTGTGGGTAATATTTCTTTTTTAGATTGCATTCCACCAATAGGCACTAAGCTGGCAACAGGCTTAAGTACCAATACAAAAAACCTTGGGCCCCAAAGCGAATTGAATCATGTAAGCGGCAGTAAAAAAAGAACTTTGTATTTTTATTTTGGTATGCCTAAAACAAATGATAGGTAAAGAAACTTACAGCAGGCCGGCAGTGGATAATGTGTTTTAATTTATTTGTTGCAGCGCTTAATAATTTTTTTATACTTTTAAAAATACTTTAGCCCTGCTTTTAAAAGCTGCTGTTTGGTGTGGCAACTGTTCTTCAATTAACAATTTTATTTCAGGAATAATTTCGGGGTATTGTTTAGCAAGATTGCCTAACACCGTTAGCGAAAATGCTTTTACTGCAACGGCTTCTGTGGGGCTTTCAACATACTTAAAACAAATATCCATTATTTGCCCCTGATATTTTTTGGGAATGGGAATATCCTGCAATAATCGAATACTATTGCGTTTTACTGCATTATGCAAATTAGGTTTTTGTAAATTTTTAATTAAAGCAGGCCAATGTGTTTTTATAAAATCAGGATGAGCAATTACACAATAACTTACCGGCCAGGCAGAGCGTTGCACCACCCGGTATTCGTCATTTAAAAATAAATGGAACAGTTCATCAAAGCGTTGTTGTGATGCACCCACCCAATTTACAATTGTGGTGCATTGTGCTTTGGAATGTTCTTTTAAAATTTGTTCTCTTAAATTAAATTCAGGCATTTATTACACGAATTGTATTGAAGGGTTTAATTATCAAATTTACCATCTTCCATTATTTTTTTAATATTAAATGCCTTTGTTGTTAATGTGTGTTCCGGCAATGGAATACCAGACCAAAGCTCAATAATTAAACTATCTGGCTTGCACCGGTATCTAAAATATTCGCCTACTTGATTAAATCTCACAACTTTCACTCTAAAGTTGACAGAATCAGTTAGATAACATACCCCCATATCAGACCAGTCTGAGTAAAACTCTACATAAAATTTTCCTTCACATATTTTATCTGTCCGATGATGTGTTTTCCCACAACCTAATAACAACAAACTTGCAATAAGAGTTATTATGCCTTTCATATGATCTATTTTATTTTTTGTGGCAATTTGTGTAATTCGTGGCCAAAAAACTAAAATGTAATCGCATTCAATTTAAACTTGCCATTGCCATATTCCAGCGAAGGCATCGGGAATTTTACAATGTTTAAAATATTCAACGCCACTTTAATTCCTTTTTTATTGGTTTTAATTTTGGTAAGATCAATATCGGGTGCTAAATACCATTGGCGGTAACGTTTAATATCGGTGCGGTTAAAATTCATATTGCCATTATCATCTTTACCAATATTTTCATTGGCGCCAAACAAACCTTCGGCACCTGTGCCAACAGAAATTTGCAGCCATGCCGGTAAATTGCTTTTTGGAAAAAACGATTTTAAGTTAGCACTTAGCCAGTAGGTTTGCCCGTTATAGTCTTTTAAAAAACGTTCGGCGGTGCTGGTGCCAAAAATTTTATTGCTGCGTTGTATAAGTGATGGATCGTTGTAAGTTTTATGATGAAAAGAAAATTTAAATTGAATGCGTTGTTCGTCCCATGCAAGTTCCTGCGCTACTAACATGCCGCTGCCTAAAATGTTGGCGCCAAAATCGCCCCAGCTCCATCCCCATTCTTTGCTAAAGCCATCTAAAGTTTCAATTACTGTTTGATAAAATGCACCGCTCATACCACCAATCCAGATTCTTTTTTTGCGTTCAATACCCGTCCACCGCCACAATTCCATACTGGCTTTACTTTCGGCATATGCGCTGTAGGCATGGCCAATTTTATCAATCCCTTTCCACTCTCCAATATCGTTGAACGAATGAAAATTACTTTGCGGATAATTTTTATACCATGCTGCGTAAAGGCCCACCATGGCTCCGCTGTAACCAATAATGTTAGTGGCGGCGATAATTTTTGTGCGTTTTTTTATTTGTTGTAGGGCTAATTTGTTGTTGTTAAACTTATTTTTTTTTGTATTGAATGTTATTATATCTCCGTGGTCAGAGAAAGTACCGGCTGTAAAAACTGGTTTGACTTTTTGGGTAGAATCCTGAGCCATTAAATGAAAAGAAGTAGCAAACAGAAGGCAAAAGCTCAATAAAGCTTTATATGCACAAGAGTGTCCCTCGTTCCTCGGGATAAACTGTGCCACCGCAGCTGATTTATATTCTAAAGTTTGGTACATAAAAAAACAAAAATAACCCAATATGATGTTAATGATATACGAAACATTTATTTTTGAGGATGTAAACTAAAAATATATGGAAGCAACTACTCTTAAAAGAATCAGCGATTGGCTAAATGGCAATTACGAACAATCGGTAAAGGACGAAATTACTGCATTGCAAAAAGATAACCCTGCTGAGTTAGAAGATCGTTTTACAGAAATTTAGAGTTTGGTACAGGCGGCCTTCGTGGCATTATGGGCATTGGCACCAACCGTATGAATAAATATACCGTGGCATGGCTACGCAGGGCTTTGCTAACTATTTAAAAAAATCTTTTAGCGGGGAAGTAAGTGTGGCTATTGCACATGATTGCAGAAATAACGGTCGTTTTTTTGCCGAAACCACCGCAAATATTTTTGCTGCCAATGGCATAAAAGTGTATTTGTTTGAAGCCTTGCGGCCTACACCGGAATTAAGTTTTGCTATAAGAAAATTGGGTTGCCAGGCAGGTGTGGTACTTACGGCATCGCATAACCCAAAAGAATATAACGGTTATAAAGCGTATTGGGATGATGGCGCACAGTTAGTGCCACCGCATGATAAAAATGTAATTACCGAAGTAGAAAAAATATTAAGTGTGGATGAAGTGAAATGGAGTGGGGGAGAAGAAAATATTTTTGCATTAGGCAAAGATTTGGATAATGCTTATCTGGATATGGTGAAAACATTATCGGTTTATCCGGATGTATGTGCAGCGCAACACGATTTAAAAATTGTTTACACGCCAATACATGGTACGGGTATTACGTTGGTGCCTGATGTATTGAAGCGTTTTGGTTTTACCAATGTAAATATTGTAACAGAACAAGCTACGCCTGATGGCAATTTCCCCACGGTGGTTTATCCTAACCCCGAAGAAAAAGAAACCATGGGTATTGGGCTAAAAAAAGCAAAAGAATTAGATGCTGATATTTTATTAGGCACCGACCCTGATAGTGATCGTGTAGCCATTGGCGTAAAAAATAATAAAGGTGAGTGGATATTAATGAACGGTAACCAAACTGCAGTGCTTGCTTTTAATTATATGATTGAAGCAAGAAAAGCAAAAGGCATTGCACAGCCCAATGATATGGTAATAAAAACAATTGTTACCACCGATATGATTGATGGCATTGCTAAAGAAAATAATATTGCCTGCTACAATGTGCTTACCGGTTTTAAATGGATTGCTGCAATGATAAAAGAAAAAGAAGGCAAAGAAAATTATGTAATTGGCGGCGAAGAAAGTTTTGGTTTGATGATTGGTGATCAGGTAAGGGATAAAGATGCGATAAGTGCTGTAGCATTGCTTTGCGAAATGGCAGCTTATGAAAAAAATAAGGGCCGCAGTTTGTACGATAAGATGATTGACATGTACCTGCAGTATGGATTGTATAAAGAAGATTTGGTAAGCATTACTAAAAAAGGCATGAATGGCGCAGCAGAAATTGCGGAGATGATGAAAGGCTACAGGGATAACCCGCCAACAATTTTAGATGGCGTTGCAGTAAATGAATTATTAGATTACGAAATGCAGACTGGTAAAAATTTAACAACCGGCAAAAGCTGGGCAATTGATTTACCAAAAAGCAATGTATTGCAATTTGTTTTGGCCGATGGCAGTAAAATTTCCGCAAGACCAAGCGGTACCGAGCCTAAAATAAAATTTTATTTTAGTGTGAAGGGAGCATTAAAAAATGCTGCTGAATTTGAAGCAACAGAAAAATCACTGGATGATAAAATAGCAAGAATTGTGAAGAAGATGGAGTTGAAATAAAAATATACAGGTGTCAAACGGTTTTAAACCGTCTTGACACCTAACCCACTTATGAGAAAATACGAAGACACTTACCGCCATAAAGGCCTGCGAAAAAAATTAATTGATATACTCAGGGATAAAGGCATAACAGATAATAATGTGCTGGATGCCATGAACAATATTCCCCGCCACTTTTTTTTAGACAGTGCCTTTGATGAAATTGCTTACGAAGACAGGGCTTTTCCTATCAGCGACGGGCAAACCATTTCGCAACCTTATACAGTTGCTTATCAAACACAATTGCTGCAGGTAAAACCCAACGATAAAATTTTAGAGATAGGCACCGGAAGTATTTACCAGGCATCTGTACTGGCCGAAATGGGAGCAAAAGTTTTTACTATCGAAAGGCAAAAAAATCTTTTTGAAAAAACAAAGCAGTTTATTTTTAAAGCCAAATATCCAAACCTTAAATTTTTTTATGGCGATGGTTTTGAAGGTTTGCCCACCTATGCACCATTTGATAAAGTGATTATTACTGCTGCTGCACCTTTTGTGCCACCCAAATTAATTGAGCAGTTAAAAACCGGCGGCAAAATGATAATACCTGTTGATGAAGGGCCACATCAGCGAATGCTAAGGTTAACAAAAAATGCTGACGGCAGTTATGAAGAAGAAGTGTTTCAAAATTTTTCTTTTGTGCCGATGCTCAGTGGAAGGAACGGATAAAAATTAATGTCAATTAGCTGCGTTAATCACTTACTTCCAAAACAATATATTTGCTTATGCGTATTTTTTCAAAAATTGTTTTTATTTGTAACTGCTGTTTTATTGCATCGGTAATTTTACGTTTTGTTGAAAAAAGTAATAAATCAAAAGGCATTACAGATCATGCCATACCCTTACCATTTTTGGAAGGTACCATTGCAGTGCTGGGAGAACTGGCTATGGTAATCAATATATTCTTCTGCGCCATTGCACTAATTTTACTATTAATGAAAAAAATAAAACAAATTCCTTTATGGATTGTTGTTTTTAATTTTATTATCTTACTGGCACAGGTATATTGGTTTTTTATAGATAACAGCAAATGATACATAACATACTTAAAGACAAAAGCACCAAACTCTTTATTATACTGGGCGGTATTTTTATTGCCAGTGCCTTAATAGCCGAAGTAATTGGTGTAAAAATATTTTCGCTGGAAGATACACTGGGTATTAAACGGGCCAATATTAATTTGTTTGGCAGCCCATTTAGTTTTCATCTTACCGCCGGTGTGTTACTGTGGCCTGTAGTTTTTATAATGACAGATATTATCAATGAATATTATGGCAGGCGGGGCGTAAAGTTTTTATCGTACCTCACCATTGGTTTAATAAGTTATGCATTTTTAATTTTTACAGGGGCCATTAATTTAGCACCATCCGAATATTTTTCTGTTGGTAATGGTATTGATAAACCCGATAATGCGTTTCGTGGCATTTTTGGCCAGGGTTTATGGATCATTATTGGTTCGATGGCAGCATTTTTAATTGGGCAGATTTTAGATGTATTGGTTTTTCACCGCATAAAAAAACTAACCGGCGAAAAAAATATTTGGCTCAGGGCAACCGGCTCTACATTAGTTTCTCAACTGGTAGATAGTTTTGTAGTGTTGTTTATAGCATTTTATATTGGTAAACGTATTCAAACAAGTCAGGGAGAGCCGTGGAGTTTACACCAGGTTTTAGTAACCGGTACAGGTAATTATATTTACAAATTTGTAGTGGCGATTGTTTTAACACCGGTAATCTATCTTATACATGGCTGGATAGAAAAATATCTGGGTAAAAAACTTGCCGGAGAAATGAAAGATGCTGCAATGAACTCTCCATCACAAATTACAAATTCCTAAACCTTTCAGATTTCAAATTTGTGAGCGACCTGAATTAGTTTATAAAACCCCAGAGCTCTATCATTTTCCTTTTGCAAAATTTTTATTGATCCACACCACTGCTTTTTTTACATAATATTCTTCATCATTTTCCAGTGGCTTAATTAATTTTTTTATTTCTTCGTGCAATGTTTTATCACGGGTGTACCATTCTACCAACACAAGGCTTAGCCTGCGTTCCCAAAAATTGGCGGAGCGGTTATATTTTTTTGCCAGCGCAAAAATTTCTTTTTGATGGGTTTTTAAAATGGTTTGTAAACCTTGCATACCAACAGTATCGCAAACAGCCCAGTTATCAATACCGGGAGCGAAATATTGTATTAGTTGTAAAGATTGCTCGGCATCTTTTTTTGCAATTTGTTGTAAAATTTTTGCAGCTAAAAGTTTTTCTTCAAAAGCACCTGCATCCCACAATTCTTTTACTAAATTAAAACCACAGCCTTTATATTGTTTTGATAGTTGATTAAGTACCGGGTTACGAACACCATAAATTTTCGTGATGCCAGGAACAAATTTTTTGCAGGCAGCCAAAGCTTCGGGGTTACTTTTATCTTTAAGTACTTTTTGTATTGCTTTTAAATCTGTACCCATATAATAACTTAGTTTAAATTATACCTTTTACAAACTTTACTGCTAAGATAATAACAGCATTTTTTCGCAGTAGTGTTAAGGCTTTACGGCCTTTTTTCAGTCTACTAAATTAATTTATTTATCACTCAAAAACACTGCAGATATAGTATTATTAGCGCCATAAGGCTTTGAAGGCCAATACTCAACAGAATATGTATTAAGGCAGTTTAATTTATTGTTTTTTTAACTTATCTTCATACCCAATTGTACCAACCATAACTACGCATGAAGCACTTCTACCAGCATAACTGTTTATCAGCAGTTAAAAATATTTTCCGTTCCATAATAGTCTGTTTGCTTATTTGTTTACAAAGTTTTTCTACTTCTGCACAATGCCCGCCAAATATTGATTTTGAAATGGGGGATTTTACAGGATGGCAATGTTATGTTGGCCAATTTAATGGCGGAACAATTATCCCTTTAACATCTCTTACACCATCTCCACCAACAGCAACACGGCATCAAATGTTAGCTGCTGTTCCGGGTAGTGGCCGTGATCCATATGGTAATTTTCCTCAAAATTGTCCCAATGGCAGCGGCTATTCAATTAAACTTGGAAACAACCAAACTGGCAGGGGGGCGGAAGCAGTTTCTTATACTTTTACAATACCGGCTACTCAAAGCAGGTTTAATTTAATTTACAGTTATGCAATGGTACTGAATGATGGAGGATCTGGCCACGATAATAGCAGCCAGCCACGGATGCAGGTAACTATTGATAATATTACTGATGGTACACCTTTGCCTTGTCCTTTAGATCCTTTTGTAGTAGGCAGCAGCTTACAGGGTTTTTTAACTTCGGGAACCTTGGGTCCGGGCAACTCACCAGTCTTATATAGAAACTGGGTGTCTTCGTCAATTAACCTAGATAATTTAGCCGGAAAGACAATCAGGATTGCTTTTATTACTGCCGATTGTTCACTCGGCGGGCATTTTGGATATGCTTATGTGGATGTAAATCCGCAATGCAGCAGCTCATTTGTTGGTGCCACATTTTGCCCCGATGATACTGCAGTAATTATAAGTGCTCCCCCGGGTTACGAAACTTACACCTGGTACGATGGATTAATGGCAGGTGTAATTGGTACAGGCCAAACATTAACACTTAATCCTCCGCCTTTAGCAGGCGACTCGGTAAATGTTGTACTAACACCATTTGTTGGCTATGGTTGTGCAACTACTTTAACTGCAATTTTATGGGATACTTTAACTGTTAATGCCAATGCCGGGCCCGACAGAGCAACCTGCGATAATAACCCGGTACAGTTAGGCGGCCCGCCAATACCGGGCCTGGTGTACAGATGGGCACCTGCAACGGGACTCAGCGACCCAAATATTTCTAACCCGATTGCTACGCCAACTGTAACCACACCATATACACTAACGGTAACCAATAGTGGAGGTGGTTGTGCCACTGCAGATGCAGTAAATGTTGATGTGGATATTTTAAGCGATTCAATTGAATTAATAGGTGCTGCCAGTTATTGTACCGGCAGCGGCCAGTCGGCAGCATTAAAAGTTTTACCGCATGATAATATACAGTGGTACAGAAATAGTGTGGCTATACCCGGTGCCACACAAGCTCTTTTAAATATTACACAAACAGGGGCGTATTATGCTGTTGTTTCCAGTACAGCAGGCTGCAACCGCACAACGGTTGTAAAGCAGATTGATATTTGGGAAACACCGGTTGCAAATTTTACACCTAATTCAACGGTGCAATGTTTTACAGGCAACCAATTTATTTTTACCAACAACAGCACATTAACCACAGGCTTTTTACAATATACCTGGGATTTAGGTGATGGCACCATCACTAATACAAGCAATGTTACACACAGTTATGGCAAAGAAGGAACTTATAAAGTAAAACTTTTAGCAACCGCACCGGGTGGATGTGCAGACAGTACCAGCTTTGATGTAGTGGTAAATGCAAGCCCCACAGCTGCTTTTGCAGTGGATGTGCCGGAGCAGTGTTTTAAAAATAACTGGTTTGTATTTACTAATAAAAGTACAGTATCATCAGGCATATTAACTTATACCTGGGATTTTGGAGATGGCAGCTTTGATAATTCCAACGATATTGCCCACCGTTACGCCACGCCAGATACATTTACTGTAAAACTTACTGCAAGAGAAACAAATGGCGGATGCAGTTATGACAGTTCTTTTACAGTAATAGCACACCAAAGCCCGGTTACCAATTTTACAATTGATAACGATACACAATGTTTTCCCGGTCATCAGTTTGTATTAGCAAACGGCACTACCATTTTATCTGATACGCTGCTGTACACCTGGAAGATGGGAGATGGAATAGTTAACACTGCAAGAGATTTTACTTACAGCTATGTTAAAGATGGCGGCTACACTATACAGTTAATTGCAAGCACAGTTTTTGGATGTAAGGACAGTGCTGTAAGGAACGTAACAGTGCACCCTACACCAACAGCCGATTTTTCTATACAGCCCGTTTGCGAAAATTTACGTGTACCGGTAATTAACCGAACATTTAACAACACCGCATCCACCATAAATTATTTGTGGGATTTTGGTAATGGCCATTTAGATAATGTGACGACTCCAAATTACACTTACCCTGTTGGTGGAAAATATACTGTAAGGTTAACTGTAAGCACAGTGCAATGCCCGGTATCATTCAATACAAAATCAATTGATGTTGATATTGAGGTTGTAAAGCCAGGTATTGTTTATCCTGACAGAGATGCTGCATTTAATTACCCTGAACAATTGCAGGCAAGACAGTTTGGTAACAGTGTTACATGGACGCCGGCAACTAATTTAAATAACCGCTTTAGCTTTACACCAATTTTTAATGGTATTACACCACAACTATATACCATACAAATTAAAACAGCTAATGGATGCTTAACGGTAGATACACAATTTGTAAAAACGCACAAGAAGATTAATATTTATGTACCTACAGGCTTTACACCCAATGGTAATGGAGTAAATGACAGGTTGAGGCCGGTATTAGTTGGCTTTAGTAAAGTAAATTACTTTAGAATTTATAACCGCTGGGGCAAATTATTATTTAGTATGAACAGCGATCAGCCGGGATGGGATGGAAAAATAAATAATAAACCGGCAGAAATGCAAGCGGTAGTATGGATGATTGAAGCTGTGGATGTAGATGGCAAAGTGCATAACCGGCAGGGATCAACGGTGGTGATACGGTAAATAATTGCAGTAGAAATTTGATTTGACAATTGCACAGAAGATGAAGAAAAGAAAAAAAATATTTTTTAAATGTAAGAGATTCAGTACTTGCTTTAATTTAAATTTTTTTATTGCTGTAATTTTAATAACTGAATCTCAAAAAGCTCAGTTGCTCAATGCCCTGATAATATAGATTTTGAGCAGGGTAATTTTAACTGGATGGCAATGCTCGACAGGTTCAGTAGAACTTAATACTGGCGTTATTTCATTGAATCCTTCTGCTACCTGTTGCTAACAGGCACACCATGTTATCTGCTTTATCTGGAAATGGCTGTTGACTATTGGGGTGGATTTCCTCAAAACTGTCCCAATGGAAGTGGGAATTCTATTAGGCTGGGTAATGGTTTAAGTGGTAAGAGGGGCAGAAAGGGTTTCTTATACCTTTACAATTCCTGCTACACAAAATACTTTTAGTTTAATTTATAATTATGCTATTGTTTTTCAGGATTTTGGTCATACGCTTCCCAGCAACCAAGGTTAACTATTGAAGTATTAAATTTAACTGATAATATTACAGATCCATGTTCTTCTTTTGATTTTGTAGTAGATGCAAATTTGCCGGGTTTTTTTTATTCGCCTGAAAGTCCGCCGACGCTTCCTGTAAGATGTAAAAATTGGTCTGCAGCCTCAATTAATTTAGATGGTAAAGCCGGCAAAACAATTCAAATATCTTTTACAACTACTGATTGCTCTCAGGGAGCACATTTTGGTTATGCTTATATTGATATTAATGCACAATGCGGCAGTTCTTTTATTGGAGCAACGTTTTGTCCCAATGATACAGCAGTAAGTATAACTGCACCTTTTGGGTATCAAACCTATAAATGGCTTAGCAGCAATAATCCAGTTGTTAGGTACACATGCAAACACTTACTTTAAATCCACCGCCAACATCAGGTTCAACAGTTTCGGTTGAATTAACTCCCATATGATGGATATGGATGTGTAAGATACCTTACTTGCAAAATTATGGGATACACTAACTGTAAAAGCAAATGCCGGACCAGATAATTGTGATGTGTTTCCTGTTCAAATAGGCGAACCGCCTCAACCTGGCCTTGATATATAAATGGATCCCTGCAACCGGTTTAAGTAACCCTGATATTTCTAATCCTTTGCATCTCCTTTGGTAAATACCAATATACTTTAACTGTATCAAGTATTGGAGGTGGTTGTATTGCTACTGATACGGTAAATGTAAACACAAAAATAATAAGTGATTTATTGAGCTTATTGGTGCAGCATCAATTTGCAGAGGCAGCGGGCAATTTGCAACGTTAAAAGTATTACCTGCCGACAGTATTCAATGGTTTAAAGATAATATTGCCATTGCCGGAGCCAATCAAACACATATTGAATATTACTCAAACAGGTGCTTATTATGCAGTACTATTTAATACTACCGGCTGTTCACTTACCACTGCCGTAAAGCAAATAGATATTTACGATTCGCCTGTAGCAGATTTTACTGTTAATACACCCAGCTCAATGTTTTCAAGGTAATCAATTTATATTTACCAATAGCAGTACAATAACTTCGGGTAGCATTACAATATTTTTGGAATTTAGGAGAAGGTACTAAATATACAACAACAGATATTACGCATAATTATGCGGCAGCAGGTAATTATACAGTAAAATTGTTGGCAAGATGGTTTAGGCGGATGTAAAGACAGTATCAGCAGAGATGTGGTAGTTATTCAAACTCCATCGGCAGATTTTACTGTGCAACCAGTTTGCGAAAATTTACCATGTACCTTTATTTAATACTACTATTAATAACACCACATCAACCATAAATTATTTTTGGGATTTTGGCAATGGGCATGTTGATAATGTTAAAACACCAGTGTACAGTTACCCTGCACCGGGAGCTTATACCATTAAATTAACGGTTAGTACAGCTCAATGCCCCGTTGCTTTTAATACAAAAGCAATTAGATGTAACTATTGAAGATCCGTTGCCGGGAATAATATATCCTGATAAGGATGCAGCATTTAATTTCCCTGAACCATTGCAGGCCAGACACTTTGGTAACGAGCGTTTTATGGACACCAGCGGCATAAGTTTAGAGCAACCGCTTTAGTTTTACACCTAGTGTTTAAAGGTATTACGACCGCAATTATATACTATTGAAATTAAAACCGCTGCCGGTTGTTTTACCGTAGATACACAATTGGTAAAGACACATAAAAAGATTGACGATTTTGTACCTACTGCTTTTACACCCGATGGTGATGGTTTAGAATGATTATTTGCGACCTGTATTGATGGGTTTGTTAAAGTGAATTATTTTAGAATTTATAACCGCTGGGGGCAGGTGCTTATTTGAGATGAAAAGTGATTTGCCTGGCTGGGATGGTAAAATAAATAATCTACCTCAGGAAATTCAAACTGTTGTTTGGGTGATTGAAGCAATTGATGTTGATGGGAAAGTGCATAACCGGCAGAGGTACAACTATTATAGGTAAATATTGAAAAATATCAGGTGCTAAAAGCGTGCTTTTTTTATTATTTTGAAAAATATATCGTACCCAAAACGGATAATGGTGCCTGCAACAACAATAAGAAAAAAGATGCGAATGAATTTATTGCCTTTTAAAATGGCCAGCCTTGCACCCAGCAGCGAACCTGCAAAATTAAAAACCGCCATGGGGATGGCATAATGATACAAAATATTTGCACTGCCACTAAAGTATAATATAGAACCAATATTAGTTGATACATTTAATAATTTAGAGTGTGCGCTGGCTCTTAAAAAATCGAAGCCTAAAACACTTATAAAAAACAACACCATAAAACTGCCAGCACCGGGGCCAATAAAGCCATCGTAAAAACCAATAACTAAAGCAAATAATAAGCAATAAACAATTTTATTTTTTTTACTAAGAGATGTTTTTACCGATTGTCCGAAATCTTTTTTGGTGTACGTGTAAATGGCTACCAGTATCAGTACCACAAACAAAATGGGTTTCATAAAAGTATTGCTGACAATTGCTACTGTTTTAGAACCTGCATAAGCAGCTGCCAATGCAATGCTGCACATTATCAACAATAACTTCCAGTTAATTTTTACTTTTAAACTGTATTGTACAGCAGCAATAGCTGCACCAAAAAACGATGGGATTTTTGTTGTACCCAAAAGGGTTGCTAAAGGATATTGCGGTAATGTAACTAAGGTTGCCGGTGTTTGCACTAATCCGCCACCACCAACAATGGCATCAATAAAACCTGCAGCAAATGCAGCAATGCAAAGAATAATTATTTCGCTGGTCATTTGGCCGGGTAATTTCTTTCGCCAAATAATAAACTGCCAATGCGTACCATGTTACTGCCTTCTTCAATTGCAATTTTATAATCGCTGCTCATGCCCATGCTTAAGGTTGATAGTTGCCCAAAGGATCCTGCGGAATGGTTGATAGTTGATAGTGCTGCATTTGAATCGTATATCTTTTTTAAATTACGAAACTCTGTTTTAATCAAATTGCTGTCATCCGAAAAAGAAGCCATGCCCATCAACCCAATAATATTTATATTTTTTAATTCGTGTACTGAGCTTGCCGAAGTGTCGTGTATTTGGCTCAATTCGTGTTCATCTAAACCAAATTTAGTTTCTTCTTTTGCAATATGTATTTGCAATAAACAGTTTATAACACGGCCGTTTTTTACACCCTGTTTATTTATTTCTTTCAATAAATTATAACTGTCAACACCATGTATTAAATGCACAAACGGCGCAATATATTTTACTTTATTACTCTGCAGATGGCCAATAAAATGCCAGCGGATATCTTTGGGCAACTGTTCGTATTTTTCAGCAAGTTCCTGTACATAGTTTTCTCCAAAATCTCTTTGGCCTAAATTGTATAAGGCTTGTATATCTTCAATGGGTTTAGTTTTGCTTACAGCAATTAAAGCAACATTTTTATTATCCAGCTCAGTTTTTATTTGTTGATATACAGGAATATTTACAGCCATTTTAAAACGAAATTTTTAACCAATTTAAATTTTGAATTCTTTTTAATAAACAATAACAGCCAAAAATAGATACTGGCATTAAACAGTAAGTTAACCAGGAAATAGTAATTATTAAATAATGCAAACCTACAATTGCAGCAATTATTATCATTTGCAAAATAGCCTGTACAAATTTGCCGCTTTGCTGTTTGGTATTTAATTGGCGGGAAAAGGGGAGGTAATGATCCTGTAAATTGATGATCAATAAAAACAAAAAAATATTATTAAAAAACCCTAAAATAAAATCATCGATAATTGTACTGCCCCATACATAAAAAGCAAAACAAAACATAAGCAGGTATATGAGTGCAAAGAATTTGGTAAGAATTGCTTTTATACCACCACTAATTAAATATCCCGGTTTTGCAATTGGTGTAGATTGATAAACCCACGATGCCAGAAAATTTTCGTGAGTGGTAATAAATGCAAAACTGCCGGCAAGTGAAAACATGGGTAGATAAATAAAAAATAAAAACATTTTGGAAGCAGGTAAGTTTTTCCATATTGTCTCTGCATTTTGCCCGCTTTTAAAAACAAAAATAAAAATAAATACCAGTATGTACGCCAGGGTGGGGTAAAACTGCAGTTTAAAATTTTTATCTCTACCTGTTATTTTCCAAACCATTTCAAAACTGCTGCTTTCTGTTTTTGAGGCACAAATAACAGGAGAAATATTTTCAGATAAACTTTTAGATTGTTGAGTAGCCGGACTGGTGTATTTTTTATTGCCGGCATCGTTGTTTAGTACCGATAATTTTTTTGCAAATGAAGGTGCAAGGTATTTTATCATAAGCCAAAAAGTAAATATCGGTACGGAAACAGAACAGAATAACATCAATAAATGAATGCTGTCAAAATTAAAATAATATATTGCATCTAAACTCATTGCCATCCACACAGGAGGCAAAAAATACGAATAAGAATGTAACTGAAACGATATTTCAATCTGATTAAAATTTATTAACCTTGGTAAAATTTGAAATCCAACAGCAAAAAATACCGTCATAAATATTTGAAAATAGCCAATAATGTCTTTTACTTTTTGCTCATTGCTAAATCTTAATATTAAAGCATATAAAAGATAAGTGATGAAAACTGCAAATGCAACAGTTAACAGTATGGTAACAATACTGGCAATGCCTGTCAAAAATCCAAATTTTATAAAAATAAAAATTATTGGAAATGCTGCAAGTGCAATTGTGAATTGCAAAAGGTATACCAGTATGTGTACCAGCCTTGCTATAAATAATGTTTTACTGTTTACCGGTTTGGGTAAAATTATTTGGTTATCTGCAGTGTCTAATAATACCGAACTGAAATCTGTAATCATCGTCATGCACATCATAAACAAAACATACGCATGTATAAAAATCATGCTTAAAACTATTGATTGAAACGCAAACACAATACCTCCTATAAGTAATCCCAAAAATGTGTAAATAATTAGTGTTATTAAAAGTGGGTTGCTGTTTTCCTTTTGCTGCCCCTGTTTCCAGTTCATATACACACGGCGCCTGTCCATCATTACTTTTGTTTCAGCAATTATTTTTAAGCGTTCAAAATCTACTCCCTGCTTAACTAAAATTTTGGAACAGAATAATACAAACCTTAAAATTAATTTGTCCATCATTAACTTTTTAAAATATCAATAAATTGCCCTGCAGTATTTTGATGTTGCTCTGTTCCACCGGTTAAGGAAGTGAAAATATTTTCTAAAGAACCCTGGTGGGCAGTGCTTTTTAGTGTTTCAAAACTGCCATCTGCAATCACTTCCCCTTTATCAATAATAATAATGCGGTCGCTTATTTTTTCTACCACATCCATAATATGCGAAGAATAAAAAATAGTTTTACCATTTTGTTTTAATTGCGACAGTATTTCTTTTACTAAAATTACTGCATTGGCATCAAGGCCACTCAATGGTTCGTCTAAAAAAATTATTTCGGGATTATGTATTAATCCGCTTATTAATAAAACTTTTTGTTTCATGCCTTTACTGTAACCATTCATACGGGTATTGGCTTTATCACTTAACTCAAAAAGGCGCAACAACTCCATCGATTTTTTTTCTATAGCAACATCTTCCATTTGGTAAAGTTTCCCCACAAACCGTAAATATTCCATTGGTGTAAGCACATCATACAATGCAGCCTGCTCGGGTATATAACCAATTTTTTGTTTAATTTCAACAGGGTTTTTTCTTACATCCATACCAAGTACTGAAACATCGCCATCAAAATCTCCAATAATACCAGTCAATATTTTTATAGTAGTGCTTTTTCCGGCGCCATTGGGCCCGATGTATCCCACTATTTGCCCAGCATCAATATTAAGATGAATGCCCTTTAAAACATACCGGCCATTGTATTGTTTTTTCAAGTATGCAATTTGAATAATACTCATAATAAATTTTTTGTAAAAATTCTATGTAATATACCACCAACAATCTAAATAAAAAATGTGCAAACAATAGCTCATTTGCACATTTATAAATTCTATACTTAAACACACCTTCTCCATTTCCCTCCTTTCAGGGGAGGATAGGAGGGGCTACTTCAATATACTCCTGCTTATCACAATCCTCTGTACTTCGCTGGTGCCTTCATATATCTGTGTAATTTTTGCATCCCTCATCATACGCTCTACATGGTATTCTTTTACAAAACCGTAGCCACCGTGTATTTGTACAGCTTCGGTTGCAGTCCACATAGCAGTTTCGCTGGCAAAAACTTTTGCCATGCTGCCGCTTAAAGTATAATCTAAGTGTTCATCTTTTTCCCAGGCAGCTTTTAAGCAAAGCATCCTTGCACATTCAATTTTAGTAGCCATATCGGCCAGTTTAAATTGAATAATCTGGTGGTGCATAATTTCTTTACCAAATGCTTTACGCTGTTTGCTGTAAGCTACAGATCTTTCGTATGCGCCGCTGGCTATACCCAATGCCTGCGATGCAATTCCAATTCTTCCGCCTGCTAAAGTTTTCATGGCGAATTTAAAACCAAATCCATCTTCGCCAATACGGTTTTCTTTAGGCACTTTTACATCGTTAAATAAAATACTGTGGGTATCACTTCCTCTTATGCCTAATTTATTTTCTTTAGCACCAACGGTTACGCCTGGCCAGTTTTTTTCTACAATAAAAGCATTTATGCCACGGCTGCCTTTGCTGATATCGGTTTGTGCAATAACCAAATACACCGAAGCGGTGCTGCCATTGGTGATCCAGTTTTTAGTACCATTCAATAAATAATAATCGCCTTTGTCTTCGGCAGTAGTTTGTTGCGATGTAGCGTCGCTGCCAGCTTCAGGTTCGCTCAGCAAAAAAGCTCCAATGTGCAATTCGCCATCTTTTTTTCCCTGCGCCAGTGGTGTTAAATATTTTTTCTTTTGAGCTTCGTTGCCATATTCCTGCAGGCCATAGCAAACCAAACTGTTATTTACACTCATGCAAACACTAACGCTGGCATCTACTTTACTAATTTCTTCCATAGCTAAAACATAGCTTACTGTATCCATGCCGCTGCCCCCATATTCAGGTTTTACCATCATACCCATAAAACCTAAATCGGCCAGTTTTTCTATTTGTTCTTTTGGAAATTTTTGTAAATCATCCCGTTCAATCACACCAGGCAGGCATTCGTTTACGGCAAAATCTTTTGCCGCCTGTTTTATCATTAATTGTTCTTCTGTAAATTGAAAATCCATATGCAGTCGTTTTAGTTTGGTGCAAAAATAAGGCCCCGGGGCTGTGATTGTAAAGTTTGTGGAGTAATTTTTTATATGCCGTATTTACGCTTTATATCCCGGTCGTTTTCTCTTTCTTTAATACTTTCCCTCTTGTCGTATAACTTTTTGCCTTTACCCAGGCCTATCTCCATTTTAAAAAAACCTTTTTCGGTTAAAAATATTTTTAAGGGAATAATAGAATAGCCTTTCTCTTTTATTTTGCTTTCTAATTTTTGCAGTTCCCGTTTGTTTAAAAGCAGTTTTCTTTCCTGCATAGGCTCGTGGTTGGTGTATGTGCCAAATGAATATTCGGAAATGTGCAGGCTTTTTACAAACAGTTCGCCATTATGAAAAATGCAGTAGCTGTCGTTAAAGCTTGCTTTGCCTGCCCGTAAACTTTTTATTTCGGTGCCGCCCAGTACAAGACCGGCAATATAAGTTGTTTCAAAAAAATATTCGTGATATGCCTTGCGGTTACTTATTTCCAATGCTATTTATTTTTGGCAAAGGTAAATAGTAAATTGGTTAAATAGTTTTTACAGGGCAAAGCCAACACTTACACCGCCCCAGCGGTGGTATTTGCCGGTACGGAATTCTTTTGTAAGAATAGATTGTGTATAGGAGAGGTATAACTTTTTAAAATTTACAATAATACCGGCATCTGCCTGAAAAGTAATTCTTTTAACATCGCTGGCTGCAATGGTGTAAGGATTTTTTCGTGTAAATAATCCACCCTGCATACTGGCATCGTAACCAATAAAGTTTACCCGGTTTTGTGCGTAAAAATAATATTCCGCTTTTCTTTTTTTATAACTTACCGGTAAAAATCTTTTATTAAACCGGCCGGCCATAAAATTAAAACCACCACTAAGTTTATTATTCAGTGTGCCTGCCCTTCCTTCTGCAGTTGCATTAAGTAAAAAATTATTACCGGCACTCACCAATTGTTTCTCATAATTAATTTGATAATTAATGATGATGTCGTTTTTTGTTTGGTATTGCCAGCCATGCGGCAAAGGATTTTTTAACCACCGGTGAATATTATCCTGAATTTGATAACCCAATGCATAAGGCCCCATTATACCAATACTAAATGCCGTAGATATTTGCTGCTGATGCACATCATCCACCTGAATTAAAAATGTTTTTAAAGATATGCTGGCGTTAAATGGCCTGTCGCTATACAAAATACTGTCGCTTAAAATACTGGTGGGGGTGTAGCCAAATAAATTTAATGTAACACCATACTGTGGTACAGTTTTGTAAGGCTTCCATAATAATTTTACCAGCGGAAATTTTTTTATTGAAGGATGCGAATAATCCAGTGTAATGCCCTGGGTGTAATATTCATCTGTTTTGGTAAAGTAATCGTTATCGTAATGAAAACGGAAATAACTGTTGTGATTTATTTTTCTAAAGGTAGAACTGTTATCAATTAATTGTGCTTTTGCAATGGCAGCATAGTTAACTAATAAAAAAATAACAGCAATATTTAAAAGTATTTTTTTCACAGAGAGATGTACGGTAAAAGGTAGCGGGCAGATGTGAGAGGTGATTTTAAATTTGAAGTGGGTATGAAGTGTAGAAAACGTTCGGAGCCTTGTGCAGTTGGAGAATTGACCAATTGTCCACCCCGTAACAGAAACTAAATTTATAATTAAAAGTTGATTGTTGGCACTACTGCCCAGCAGAATTCCGTCCGCCGAATTTGAAGCTGGGATATGCACTTGATTGTACTTCCGTCAAGCCTCAATTACACAAAACCTTTTGTTAGCGGTTAGTTGTTTTTAATCTATATTTTTCTGGTTTGCTGGCTGTTCGGTCGATGATTTTTCTTGCTTCAAGATCAAGTTTTACTGTTTCTCCGTACCATTGCACACCTCCTTCAAATGTATCCTTTACTTTACTATATAATTCTTCCATAAGTTCGGTGTGGGTCAACTCTTTTATTGCAAGTATTGCAAGAATATTTTCTTTTATTATGTTGTATTTATTCAGCGAGATTTTTTTATTAATTTTTCCGGGCTGAGGGTGTAAAGTCTGAATTTGTACATTCTTCAAGAGGCAGATATTATTTAAGGTTTAGATTCCAAATTTATAATGATACTAATTTAGTACTTTATTTAGCCATTGCCCAAACTGGTAACCATTGCGCCATAGCGCCACTGCAATTATAAGTACAATTAGCGGAAGCAATATTTTGAATGCTTTTGATTTAAATAGTTCTTCTTTTTTCATCGCTTTTCTTTTTATATTCCTAATTGATTTTATAAAATAATATTCAGAATCTGTTATTTTAGTTAATTCACTTTGTTGTAACCAAACATACAAAGCATCTTGTGTTGCATAAAATGAAAAATGTCGAGCGGAAAAGCAATCTAGTTAAATGGTTGCTGAAAAGATTTATGCTGTCATATGCCAATAAATTGTGTTGATGCCCGTTTAACAAACTACTTACAAAGGCTACGGCTTGGCGATGTGGCGGATTTTAAACTCGTCTTCCCGTAACTTAAGCTGAGTATGGTTACAAAAAGTTGATGATAAGAACTAAAGCTAAATAGATATTCTTCTGCCCGGTCACTGCTAAATAGAATTACAAATGCTCATTGTTATTCCTTCTGCCCGCCATATAGACAAACCGAATGTTGTGTTCTGGCGTTCTCATTCGGGGATTTCATTTTGCTTTTGTCTCCTCACAATTAAATAATCAAGTCCAATTGCAGAGATTTTTGGAAATAATAGCATAACAAAAAAAACAAAATATGAAACAGTTACAGTTGGTGGTGGTGCTGCTAAAATGAATAAATGATTTCCTTCTGGTTTGTCTGGGAAGATGAAGTTTTGTGTCAGGTTCCAACCTAAGTGTATTGCGAATGGTATTAAAATTGAAAATGTCTTTGCGTAAGAAAAAGCAAGAAGAAGCCCCATACAAAAGGTGAATAAAAATACAATACTCATTTGTATTGCATTTCCAAAAACTCCGTTGTTAAGCCAATGAAGAAGTCCAAAAATAATGGAGGAAGTAATTATTGCCCACTTACTGCCCAATTTTTTTATTAAAATATACAATACAACTCCTCTGCAAAGTAATTCCTCGGTCAATACGCCTCTGATGTTGTCCCATAGTTCTGAAAAAATCAAGGATGCAGTCAGCTTTGAATTTATTACATACTGTTCTTTTGCAAAATACATTTTCAAAACGAATGCTGTCGAGCAACAAATGGCTGTAACTATAAAAAGATATAAGCAAAGTTTCATTCTGTCTTTTGTTGGCATTAGTCCCAAGACAGATAAATTGTGTTTGTCAAATAGCCAAACAATTAACCAAGAAATTGCAAGTAGTCCAATTATTTGTAGCATTCTTACTTTTAAAGTTTAGGGTGTGGCCCAATTGCAACGTTTTGCATTGCCGCAGGTGGGGAATTTATATTCGTCCGCCGTAACTGCTGCCTGGCATTTTGCTGAGAATATATTTGTCAGCCAGCATAGCAGCAAACCCCATGTAAGCAGCCGTGCTTTCAAGTCGCTATGAAGATTTTTTAAATTTATCATTTAAACGGAGTATGAAAGCCTTCTTTTTTAACTTCGATAGTGTATAGTTTTTTACTTGTTGTAATAAAAAGAGTTTTACTCCACTTACCTCTGCCAAAACACAAATTTGTAGCTGACTTATTTGGAATGTCGATTTCAGTCAGTTTCTCTCCTTTAGATGAGTATACACCTATCTTTTCTCCCGTTGCTATATAAATATTGCCCTCAACATCTACTTTAATTCCATCGGGGTTATCATTCATCAGGTTAATCAATGTTCTCTTAAACTGAATATTTCCGTCAGGAAGTATTGCATATTCAAGTATCGCCCCTTTTGTTTCCTTAACTGGCCCTTTGAAATTTTCAGGCAAAGCTCCAGATGTTCCGTTATAATCATAGTCAGCAATATAAAGAGTGTTATAGTCAGGCGAAATTGCAATTCCATTAGGTCTGGTTGCGTTGGCAATTAATAAATGAACTGTACCTATCGTATCAATCCTGTAAACACCGTTTACTGGTTGGTCAATTGGCTCTTTTCCAAAATATCTGGGGTCGGTAAAATAAATTCTTCCGATGTTATCAATGACCAGGTCATTAGGTGCATTAAATGGCTTGTTATTAAAAAGACCAGCGATTATTGTACTTTTTCCGCTTTTCATCTCAGTTTTAATTATTCGGCGTCCCCCAAAGTCCGCCCCTTCACAGGCTATTAAATTTCCATAGCCGTCAAATGATAGCCCATTTGCCATGCCGCTTGGGGAACGAAAGACTTTTGTTTCGCCTGTTTGCGGATTGTAATTCCAAATTATTCCCGCCTTCATCCCTTCAACATGGGTAAATGTAATGTCGGTAAAATACAAAGTCCCGTCTGGTGCCATTGTCGGACCTTCAAGTAGTAACCCCTCTCCACCGGCAAACACTTCTTTAACTTTCGTTTGGGGGGCAACAATCTCAGTTTTGCTTTGCCCATGGCAAACAGAAGACATACAAGAAGCCACTACTGCAAATACAAAAGTTACCAGGTCTTGTTGAATATTATTTCTCTTCATTTATTTAGAAGTTTAGTTTGAATACCTATGGGGCAGAACTGCAAGTTGTCTGCAAACTACCGCTGCTGATTGTTCAAATGTCCAGCCCCGCTATTGGCAATACCAAGTTGTGTGCTGTGTTTTTATACGCTTTATCTTACAACAGTTGTTTTATATTTTTTAGTGATTTTTGTCCACTCAATATCTACTCCTTTACTAAAATAATCGTCATCTGTGATTGAACGAACTCTTGAAATATTAAAATGCATTTCAAGTTGAATCGGGTCAACCTTTTTTAAAAAATCTTTAGGGATTATAAAAAAACCTTCTTGTGGCTTAATGTCCAATGAGGTTTCACTATTTTCACTAAAATCGGCAGTTAACATTAAAAAAACCTTGTCAGTACTTTTAAGATTTTCACATACAACTTTCAAGTCACCTTGTCCAATTTTATCTGGGATAGAGGAAGTAATATTAAAAGGAAATACTTCAAAATCATATTCTTTTTTTGTTTCGGAGCCTATGTTTATTGTCCATTTATGCTTTCCTGAAAAATCCGATGCTTTTCGTTCCATGCCATAGTTTGGATAATAGGAGTCGTCATACTTTAATTCTTGATTGTCAAGGATTACTTTGGAGCCTTGCTTCAATGCTATTTTTTTTAAATCGCCTGGGTCTTTCAAAAATTCTGCTACACATTGCATTTCGTTTGTAATGTCCTCGCCTAAAGCCACCATAAGTTTTGCATAAATATTTTCTTTTCCTTTCTCTTTGTTGGTAGTCATGGAGCAACTAACAATTGAAACAAATAGAGTGAAAATTATAAGTCGTCTCATAATCTTAAAATTTTAGAGAGTTTTTGTCAACATAGCAGCCAAATCAAATTTATGCGAAATTTTCACCCTTTCAAAATTTCAAAACCAACTAAAAATTTTCTTTTGAATTTAGTGTATAAAAAAATAATCTTAAAAAAAAACTTGATAACTTTCGTTTTCTAAATTGTTTATAGCAACAATTGATAAACGAAACCAACTCTGCAATGCTCTCTCAAATAAAAACCGTCGCTGTAAGAGCGTATTTTAGCAACAGCTTTCTTTCAGGATGCAGCAGGATGCAGCCCGTTGCAGATGCATTAAATTGTGCAGGTAAAACGATTGTACTGCATGGCCTTATCTATTATTACCAAATTATTTGTTGCTGCATTGGCTTTTAGCAGCATTGCTGTTAAAAATAAAATTATGGGCATTAAGCCGGAGCTTCAGGATACTGCACAGCTAAAAATTTACGAAACATTATACGGTAATAACTTATTGCAAAGAAGTATCAGCGCATTAAAAATAAATTATCAAGCAGAAAAAATATGAACAAACAAAATGTATTATTATTTATTGCATTAATTTTTTGTTGCACTGCAATGGCCCAACGCCAGATGGAATATTTAAACCGTGGTATAGTTGCAGTACCCGATGGTAAAGGAAATGTTTTTGTAAGCTGGCGCTTATTGGTTACCGATGATGATAAAAAAGCTTTTAATATTTACCGTGCCGTAAATAATGCAAAAGCAATTAAAATAAATAAAAATCCTGTTGCATCAGTTACACATTATCTTGATGAAAAAATTGACAGCACCAAAGCTTATACTTATTATGTATCTCCAGTAGTAAAATCAAAAGAACAAACCGCATCCGAAAAATTTACAGTACCGGCATTGGCAAAAACATATTTATCTATTCCTTTAAAAACACCCGAAGGTTATGCTGCCAATGATGCATCGGTGGGAGATATGGATGGCGATGGCGAATATGAAATTATTATTCACTTAGCAGGAAGGGGAAAAGATAATTCGCAGGCGGGTATTACCGATCCACCCATTTTTCAGGCATATAAAATGAACGGTACTTTTTTATGGCAAATTAATTTAGGAAAAAATATAAGAGAAGGCGCTCATTACACTCAATTTATGGTGTACGATTTAGATGGCGATGGTAAAGCAGAAATTGCTATGAAGACGGCAGATGGATCTATGGACAGCAAAGGAAATATCATTGGCGATTCTTCCAAAGACTGGAGAAATGAAAGGGGCTATATTTTATCAGGCCCCGAATACTTATCGGTATTTAACGGTTTAACAGGCGAAGTGATAAACACAACAGATTATACACCGCCACGCAGTGAAAAATTAAATCCCACAACAGAAGAATTAAAAGCGGGTTGGGGTGATGGTTATGGAAACCGCATGGATAGATTTTTAGCATGTGTGGCTTATCTTGATGGAGTGCATCCGAGTTTGGTAATGTGCCGTGGCTATTATACCAGAACAATTTTAGCAGCGTGGGATTTAAAAGATGGTAAACTAAAAAAACGCTGGGTGTTCGACAGTAATGATGATGGCAATAAAAATTACGCCGGGCAGGGTAACCATAATTTAAGTGTTGCCGATGTTGATGGCGATGGCAAAGATGAAATTGTGTACGGGCAAATGACGGTTGATGACAATGGCAAAGGATTATATTCAACCGGCATTGGTCATGCCGATGCGTTGCATGTATCAGATCTTGATCCACTTCGACCAGGTTTGGAAGTGTTTAGCATACAGGAACGTTTTGATGATGCCGGTGCAAATTTCAGAGATGCAAAAACTGGGGAAGTAATTTGGAAAAAAGCTTCGGTAAAAGCTGGTGGAGATGGCGAAGGGCCGGGCAGAGGTTTATCATTGGATGTGGATCCACGCTATCCCGGTTTTGAATGCTGGGTTGCCGGGGCAGGCATTACCGGTATGTTTGATAATAAAGGAAATAAAATTGCAGAAAAAACACCTCCCTGCAATATGGGTATCTTTTGGGATGGCGATGCACTGAGCGAAATATTAAATGGAGTTAACGTAAGCAAATGGATGTACGACAGCAGTAATACCAAAACTATTTTTGATGCCAGAAATTTTGATTGTGTAAGCAATAACGGTACAAAAAATAACCCTTGTTTATCTGCAGATTTATTTGGAGACTGGCGTGAAGAAATTATTGCACGTACTAAAGACAGTAAGGAGTTACGCATTTTTACCACAACAATACCAACAGAAAAAAAATTTTATACGCTGATGCAGGATCCTCAATACCGGTTGAGTATTGTTTGGCAAAACGTAGCCTACAACCAGCCGCCGCATACCAGTTTTTTTATGGGAAAGGATATGCCGCAGCCATCGAAGCCGAATATTGTTGTGATGAAGAAACGATAAATAATGTATAATGAATATTTTCTGCTTTGCTAATTTTAAAAGAAGGAGGGAAAAGATGTATAAATTTTAAAAGTCCCACTCACTGAATTAAGGAAAGTGTTTTGAAGTATGGCCTCGAAAAAAATTGCGTAGCTTTTTTTCGCAGCCCTTGATTTTTTTTTCTTTTCATCAAGGAAAAGAAAAAAAGAAAAGAAAAAAAGAATTTACGATGATAAAAAAACTTATTTATTGTATTGCGTTTGCAACGCTCACATCTTTTGTATTACTGCAAAAAGAAAAGCCAACTTTATATATCATCGGCGATTCTACCGTAAGAAACACCAACAGACCGCAATGCGGCTGGGGCGAAAAAATTGCAGATTTTTTTGACACTGCTCAATTAAAAATTTCCAACCAGGCCATGGCCGGCAGAAGCACCCGAACTTTTATAAAAGAAAAACGTTGGGAAAAAGTAATGGGCACTTTAAAAAAAGGCGATTACATCATCATCCAATTTGGCCACAACGAAGGTAGCAGGCCCGACACCAGCAAAGCCGGTTACCGTGGTGTGTTAAGAGGCGTTGGTGAAGAAACCCTAGAGCTAACCTGGCCCGACAGCACCAAAGAAATTGTACATACTTACGGCTGGTATTTACGCAAATTTGTAAACGATGCAAAAGTAAAAGGGGCAATACCAATTATTGCATCTATGATACCCCGCAATCAATTTGCAGATGGAAAAGTAAAACGTGCCAATAACGATTTTGGTAAATGGGCCGCTGAGGTTGCTGCAAGCGAAAATATTTTTTTTATCGATTTAAATAAAATTTCTGCTGATAAATATGACGCACTCGGCCCTGATAAAGTAAAAGAATTTTTCCCCGGCGATCATACGCATACCAACGAAGCAGGAGCAACAGTTAATGCCGCTTCGGTTACTGAAGGGATAAAACTTTTGCAGCAATCAGGATTGAATAATTTTTTACTTAATAAAAATTAAGTGTATGGTTTTTTATAAAAAAATAAATTTATTTTTAGCAACGGTATTAATATTGTTTTCTTCATTTATTATTTTTAATAAAGAAAAAAAGAAACCCACACTTTTTTTTATTGGCGACAGCACGGTAAAAAATGGCCGTGGCGATGGCAGTGGCAACATGTGGGGCTGGGGCGATTTGATGGCGCCGTTATTCGACACCACAAAAATAAGAATAGAAAACCATGCGTTGGGGGGCACCAGCAGCCGCACTTTTTTAACCAAAGGATTGTGGGATAAAGTGCTTTTAAAAATTCAAAAAGGCGATTATATAATTATGCAATTTGGGCATAACGACAGCAGCCCTCTGGATGATACTTCAAGAGCAAGAGGAACGATAAAAGGTGTGGGAGATTCAGCAAAACAAATTTATAATCCTATCACCAAACAGCAGGAAGTAGTGCATACTTACGGTTGGTATCTTACTAAATTTACCAACGATGCAAAAGCAAAAGACGCCACTGTTTTTATTTGTTCGCCCATTCCACGTAACGATTGGAAAGATGGAAAACTAATTCGGTATAACGGCACAGGCTATGGTTTGTGGGCAAAACAAACTGCAGAAACCACCGGCGCATTTTTTATCGACCTCAACAGTTTAACCGCTGATGAATACGATGCTATGGGAGCAGAAAAAGTAAAACCGTTTTTTCCCAATGAGCATACACATACTTCAAAAGCAGGCGCAGCATTAAATGCAGCAAGTGTTGTAAAAGGAATAACGCAATTGAAAAAATGTAAATTGAAAAAATATCTTATTCATTAATTTTTATTTTTTTTGAACCCAGCTAAATAACAATGTTCAACTTCATTGGCGTCGTCCCGATTTTTTCGGGATACAGTAAATCTTTATTCAGCTTTAATTTTGTTTTGCACAAATCTTCGCAAAAATATTCGCTTATATCTTCTCCATTTCCCTCCCCTTGGGGGAGGATAGGAGGGGCTGCTCTCTTCCTTTCTTTTATACTAAACGCTTCGGCTCAAACTTCGGTGGTTGGTGAACTATGGCACAATAAACAACGCATTATACATTACCAGCCACAAGGCAACGACTTTGTTTTATACAAAGGCACCCGAAAATTTAACCGGGCATTGTACGGCACCAATACTGGTTTTAGAGTAGAGGCTGGTGATTTGCCTGAATTTGCTTTGTACATGCCGGGCATGGGCGGCAATTGTAAAATTGGGATAAGTGTAAATGGAAAAAGCAAATGGATTACTGTTGCCAACTCAAATAAAAACTATTTACCGCCCCGGCACAATGCTGTATCAAATTAAAGACAGTTTGTTGGGCAAAGGCGTTATCAATGTTTCTGTACTGGCAATGGCAGATGCCGAAGGAATGATTTTGAAAATAGAGAACGGCAATGTTGCTGCTAACACATCTTTAATAATTGTTTACGGCGGAGCCACCGGAAAAAAATTCAACCGTGATGGAGATATTGGTGCCGACCCCGAATCATCTTTTTATTTACAACCCGTTTATTGCAAAGACAACAGTTACAAAATTGAAAAAAATAATTTTCAATTGTTCTATGGTTTATCAAAAGCATTAACAGAAGAGGAGCGCTACGAAATTCAATACGGCAATAAACATCCAGATACCACAGCAAAAGAAAAGCCAAAAGTACTTGCAGGTATTTTTCCACCAGATGCAATAATTAAAATTGCCGATGCTGAAAAACAACAAATGCCTGATGAATTATTTGCTTCGTCTGCCACTGCCGCATTACCGGTTGTAGCGGGAAAAATTTTATTGCAAAAAAACAATACGATTTATTTCTCCGTACAAAAGCCAAATACAACTGCAGCCAGTTATGATGATTTATCAAAACAGTTTTTAAATGCAGAAGTCGCAAGAAAAAAAATTGCTGATAGAATTGTTTTACAAACACCGGACGAATACATTAATCCATTGGCCAGTGCATTAGCCATTGCAGCAGATGGTATTTGGGAGGATCCTTCTTACATGCATGGCGCTATTGCATGGCGCATGCGTTTGCCTGCATGGCGTGGAGCTTACGTTGCAGATCCTTTGGGTTGGCACGACAGGGCAAGACAGCATTTCAGCAGTTATGCTTTATCGCAGGTAACAAAAATTGCTGCAGGGCCTGTGGTGTTTGATACCGCTTTGCACATTGCAAGGCAGCAGGAAAAAATGGGTACAGCCATGTTTAGTAATGGTTATATCAGCCGCAATCCCGGTGGCGATATTCGTCCACACCATTACGATATGAATTTGGTTTTTATAGATCAACTGTTAAACCATTTTAATTATACCGGTGATATTGACTATGTTAAAAAAATGTGGCCGCTCATTACTTTACACCTGCAATGGGAAAAAAGAAATTACGATGCTGATGGCGATGGTTTGTATGATGCGTATGCAGCTATTTGGGCTAGCGATGCCTTGCAATATAGTGGCGGAGGTGTTACACATTCTTCTGCTTATAATTATCGGTCTAATAAATCCGCAGCACAGTTGGCCAAATTAATTGGCGAAGACGGAACCATGTATGAAGCAGAAGCCAATAAAATTTTATTAGCCATGAATAAAAATTTATGGTTAAAAGACAAGGGTTGGTTTGCCGAAAATAAAGATTTGATGGGTTTGCAACTGGTGCATCCATCCGCAGCCTTGTGGACGGTGTATCATGCTATTGACGAAGGTGCAGCAGATGCGAAACAACAATACCAAATGCTGCGTTATATAGATAATTACATTCCCCATATCCCGGTAAAAATAAATGGATTAAAAGACGAAGGATATTATTTACTATCCACCACTAACTGGCAGCCTTACACCTGGAGCATTAATAATGTAGCGTTGGGAGAAAATATTCATACCGCATTAGCTTATTGGCAAAGTGGCGAAAATGATAACGCTTACAAATTATTTAAAAGTACATTGGTAGAAAGTATGTATGCCAGTGCAAGCCCGGGTGGTTTTCAGCAACTCAGTTTTTACGATGCTGTACGTGGCGAATTGTACAGGGATTTTGCTGATGGCATAGGTATAGCTGCAAGAGCGTTAACTGAAGGTTTATTTGGTATTTTGCCTGATGCATTAAATGATAAATTAGTGATTAAGCCAGGCTTTCCTTCAAATTGGAAATTTGCAAAATTATCTGTACCGGATATTAGTATTGATTTTAAAGAAGACAGAAATATTTCTACTTACAGCATCAAACAATCCTACAATAAATTATTGAATGTTACACTGCAATTAAAAGCGCTAAAAGATAAAGTAGTTGCTGTAACAGTAAATGGCAAAGCTGCAAAATGGCAATGGCTTCAAAATATTGTGGGGCAAACAATGATTGAAGTAATAGCAGGAAAGGAAGAAACTATTGCAGTTAAAATAATTTGGGCAGGCAATGATTTTGAAAATTTAAGCAGCAAAACACTTAGTCTGGATGATGTAAATGGAAGTGTAACTTTGTCTAAAGCAGTTTGTATTTCTGTGGATGATCCGCAACAGGTTTTTACAAAAATTAATATTGCAAAAGGCGAAATTGATTTTAAAACTATAAGCGATGGAAGTTTTCATTCTGCATTTCTGCAATTGAAACAGGGAGATGCCATTTGGTTTGAACCAGTAAATTTTAGAACTGTTTCTTCTATAGAAAAATTTTACATGGATTTTATTCCGGGAGACAGTACTGAATTTTCTACGGTAGATCTGCAACCTTACTTCAATGATAAACTAACACAAATTTTCAAAAACAAATATCTTTCTCCACGGCCACAATCACCCACTTTGCAAATTCCATGGCAGGGTATTGGCAACTGGTGTTATCCATTAACGGAGGCTAATATTAATGATAGTGGTACAAGAGCGAAGGCTGGTATTGAAAATAAAATCTATTTAGATAAAATTCCTTTTGCCACACCATCTGCAATGGAAGCAACAAATATTATTTATACTTCGCAATGGTATAATTATCCAAAGTTGGTAACAATACCTTTGGCTGGCAAAGCACAATATGCATATCTTTTAATGGCAGGAAGTACCAATCACCAGCAAAGTCAATTTACCAATGCAAAAATTATTGTTACTTATGCTGATGGAACAACTGATGAATTACCATTGATCAATCCTGTAAACTGGTGGCCAATAGAACAGGATTATTTAGAAGATGGATTTGCATTTACCACAGGTGCACAAAAACCATATCGTTTAATTTTAAAAACAGGAGAGTTTACTAAATCATTCAATAAATATATTTCAATAAAAGGTTTTAGTAACCGTGCCATTGATGGTGGTGCTGCAACAGTATTGGAGATGTCTTTAAATAAAAATAAAGAATTAAAAAGTATGCAATTGGTTACTTTAGCTAATGAAGTGGTTGTAGGATTGATGAGTGTAACGCTGGTGAGGTAATTGACTAATAAATAATCAATGTCGTCTTGCTAAGGATTGTAATTCTCAACTAATGTCACCCCTTCGGGGTTGGGTCTTTAATTTTGTAACAATATCTATAGTAATATCATCCCTTTGGGATTTTTAAAGCCTGAAAGGCTGACATTAATATAGCTCACAAATAAATTAAATGTTGCAAAACCCCGAAGGGGTGACATTAGGAAGTATGGAGTTAGGCCCTAAATAAAATAACATTCCCTTTAGAACAGGCATAAATAAATATAAGAAATAAGCTTTAGCCCAAATAGTTTTTGAACTAAAGCCAGCATACATAAAAACTTTTATTACCGCCTGTGCAATTAACAGGATATAAAATTCAACAATACTTTATATGAAAAAAATATTATCCAGTATTACTTTGATAATCCTGTTTTGTTTCCAACAACTAACAGCCCAGCCCATCAACAGAAAAGCCCTTGTTGAAAGACACACCGTCATCAACAAAACAATGGATACACTTTCCTCCTTATCAGTTGGCAATGGCAAATTCGCATTCACTGTTGATGCAACAGGTTTACAATCTTTCCCCGATGCTTATGCAAAAGGGGTTCCGCTGGGTACACAAAGCGAATGGGGCTGGCACAGTTTTCTCAATACAAATAATTATAAAGAAGAAGAAGCATTAAAAACGTATCACCTAAACGGACATGATGTAAAATACATGGTGCAATGGAATAGTCCAGAGCAAAATAAAAATGCTTCCAATTATTTCCGGCAAAATTTACACCGCCTGCATCTTGCCAATATTGGGTTAGAAATAATAAAAAAAGATGGCAGCATTTTTAAAGCGGGAGATGTAAAAAATATTCATCAGACATTAAACATGTTTACCGGGAAACTGCATTCAAAATTTACAGTGGATGAAGTGCCTGTGGAGGTAATTACTTTTTGCCATCAGCAACAGGATATTATTGGAGTAAAAATTATCTCTTCTTTAATACAAAAAGAAAAAATTAGTGTACGTATCCGATTGCCTTATCCTACTGGTGGCTGGAGCGATATGAACAATAATTTTAAAGAAGATGATAAGCATCAGTCAACATTAAAAGAAACATCGCATAATGACGCTGTAATTAATCATCAACTTGATACTACAAATTATAAATTGGTATTAAACTGGAAAGGCAGGGCAAACATTTCTACAAAACAAAGGCATTATTTTATGTTAAAACCAAATAACGCTGCTATGTTTGAATTCAGTTGCCAATTTGCAACAGATTCAAAAAATATTAATCTTCCTTCTTTTGAAAAAATAAAAATTAACAATATTATTTCATGGCAATTATTCTGGCAACGTGGTGCCGCAGTTGATTTTACCGGCAGCACCGATACAAGAGCAACAGAATTAGAAAGAAGAATTGTGCTCTCTCAATACCTTACTAAAATACAATGCGAAGGCAGCAACCCACCGCAGGAAACTGGTTTAACTTACAACAGCTGGTATGGAAAACCACATATTGAAATGCATTGGTGGCATGCCGTTCATTTTGCATTGTGGGGAAGGTTAGATCTTTTAGAAAATACTTTAGGCTGGTACGATAAAGCGACGCCCACTGCAAAAGCCATTGCACAACGCCAGGGTTACGATGGTGTACGCTGGCAAAAAATGACTGACAATGATGGGAGGGAAGTGCCTTCTTCCATTGGTGCATTTTTAATTTGGCAGCAACCGCATTATATTTATTTTACCGAGTTGGTGTATCGCCAAAAAACAAATTTGCAAACTTTAAATAAATATAAAGATTTAGTTTTTGCTACTGCCGATTTTATGGCATCATTTGCACGATATGATTCGATAACAAAAAAATATGTTTTAGGCAAAGGCGTAATTGCAGCGCAGGAAAGATTTAAAGCTGATACAACTTTTAATCCTGCTTACGAATTGGCGTACTGGCATTGGGCATTATCTGCTGCACAAAAATGGAAAGAGCGTTTACAATTGCCACGCAATAAAAAATGGGATGAGGTAATAAATAATTTATCGCTATTACCCATACAGGGAGATAAATATTTATTTACCGAAAGTGCAACGGACTCTTACACCAATCCAGAATTTAAAACAGATCATCCTTCTGTTTTGGGAGCATTGGGCATGGCACCCGAAACGCCAATGGTAAATAAAACCATCATGCAAAATACTTTTAACTGGATATGGGATAACTGGAGCTGGAACGAAACATGGGGATGGGATTTTCCGATGACAGCAATGACGGCCACACGATTAGGCCAACCCGAAAAAGCGATTGATGCATTGCTGATGGCCATTACTACCAATACTTATTTAAACAATGGACATAACTACCAGGATGGCCGCTTAACGATTTATCTTCCCGGCAACGGCGGCTTACTTACTGCCATTGCAATGATGTGTGCAGGTTATGATGGCGATAACATCGCAAATCCCGGCATACCAAAAAATGGTAAATGGAAAGTAAAATGGGAAGGATTAAAAAAGATGCTGTAATTTTTTTCTATTATTTTTTTGCAACTCTCCAAATAGTGTTTCCCCTGTCATCTGCCACCAGCAAAGATCCGTTTTGTGTAAATGCCACACCAACCGGCCTTCCATACACAGTGCTTTTATCGCTATCAGCAATAAAGCCTGTTAAAAAATCTTGTACCGGCCCTGATGGTTTTCCATTGGCAAACGGAACAAACACCACTTTATAACCAGACAGTACGCTGCGGTTCCATGAGCCATGCTGGCCAATAAACATGCCGCCAAAATAAGTGCTGGTTAAATAATTATTCTCATTAAAAACTAAACCTAACGATGCCGTGTGTGCTCCCATTGAAACATCAGGAGTAATAGTTGTGTTAACCAAATCCATTCTTTCGCCTTTCATTCTTGGGTCAGCATTTTTTCCATAGTAGGCATAAGGCCATCCGTAAAAACCATTCTCTTTTACACTGGTTGCATAATCCGGTACCAGGTCATCCCCTAAATTATCTCTTTCATTTACTGCTGTCCATAAAATATTTGTACCTGTTGCCCAACCCATTCCAACAGGGTTGCGTAAACCACTGGCATAAATTCTTTCGCCGCTGCCATCAGGATTTATCTCTAAAATATTTGCCCTGCGTATTTCATTATCAATACCATGCTCTGCAACATTGCTGCCCGATCCAACCGACACATAAATTTTTGTACCATCTCTGTTGGCAAGTAAATTTCTTGTCCAGTGATTATTATAACCACCTGCAGGTAAATCTAAAATTTTTGTTCCTGCAACTGTCATTTCTGTTTGCCCGGTTTCGTAAGGATACATCCATAACGCATCAGTATTACCAACATAAAATTTGTTATTTAAAATAAGCATCCCCAGCGGACGGTTTAACCCGGATAGAAATACTTTTTTAATTTCTGCAACGCCATCACCATCTTTATCTCTTAAAAATAAAATGGTGTTGCTGCTTTTGCCCAGCTTTTTATCACCGGTGTTTTTTGTAAATCCATCGCTGACAGTATTAGCCATCGCAACAAAAATATCGCCGTTGGGTGCCACATAAATCCAGCGTGGGTTATCCAACCCTTCTGCAAACCTTGTTACAGAAAATCCTTTGGGTGCAATGGGGGTTTTATCCAGCGGCCAGCCAATCGTTTTTGAATTATTTCTAACTGCAGGCGTTGCAAACGGCGCAGGAAGTTGAACTGTATCAGCAAATCCTTCACTCCTATTGGCATTTTTAGAATTTGTTTTAATGTTTTTTGTATTATGGCATGCCGTAAAAATAATCAGGCATAAAAAAGTTAAGCAGGTAATTATAAATTTCATCAGTTGTTATTTTTATAAAATTACGGTATAGCTTTGCGAAATAATGATTTTGATGAAAAAATATATTCTTTGTTTACTAATTGCCTTATCGCTGCAAATGAAAGCTGCTGCACAGGAAAAGGTTGCTGCTGATTCAACTATTACAATTAATGAAATTGTTGTTACCGCCTTTGAGCAAAACAGGATCATCAACAGCGGCACCATTGTAAAAGTGTTAAGCAATAATAATGCCGACAGATTTAATAAAACTTCTTTGGTGAATGGCTTTAATACAATAGCCGGTGTAAGAATGGAGGAGCGTTCGCCGGGCAGTTACCGTATCAATATCAGGGGCAGTTCGCTGCGTTCTCCCTTTGGGGTAAGAAATGCAAAAGTTTACTGGAACGGTATTCCTGTTACTGATGCAGGAGGCAATACTTATTTTAACCAGTTTGCTTTTAATAATTTTTCTTCAATAGAAATTATTAAAGGCCCGGCGGGAAGCATGTACGGCGCAGGTACAGGTGGTGTATTACTGATGCACAGTTTTGAAAATTCTTTTGCGCCATCAGTAAAAGCCGAATATATTTTTGGCAGCAATGGCCTGCAAAATATTTTATCTTCCATAAGTTTTGGCGAAAAAAATAATCACAGTCTTATAAGTTATGCTCATAATGAAAGTGATGGTTACCGGAGTAATGCAAAAAGTAAAAGAGATAATGCAAGTTTTATTTCTCAATTTAAAATTTCGGATAAGCAGCAGTTAACAGCAAATATTTTGTATAACAATTTATTTTATGAAACACCGGGTGGCTTAACTAAAGCAGAGTTTACTGCCAATCCAAAACAGGCACGGCCGGCTGCTGGCGGCTTTCCTTCTGCTGCTGCTGCAAAAGCAGCCATCTGTCAAAAAAGCTTTACAGCAGGATTAAATCATCAATACAATTTCAATAGCGATTTTAAAAATATTCTAATACTTTACGGCGCATTTGCACAAATTAAAAACCCTGCATTTCGTAATTACGAACGCAGAAACGAACCGGGCTTTGGCGGCAGAACATCTTTTATTTATGATAAAAAAATAAATGAAACTGCAATACAATTAGTTGCAGGAGGAGAATTGCAGGAAGGTTTTTTTAATACACAGGTTAGTAAAAATAAAAATGGCAATCCCGATACTTTACAAACTAATGATGATATCCGGTATAGCACCTACAGCATTTTTGCACAGGCTGATGTTAGCATAAAAGAAAACTGGATTATTACTGCCGGTGCAAGTATCAATAAATCTAAAGTAGATTTTACAAGGCTAAGCAGTTACCCGGTTTTGGAGCAGAACCGCATTTATAAAAATCAATTGTCTCCAAGGCTTGCACTTCAAAAAAAAATAAACAATCATGCGGTATTTGTAAGTATTTCAAAAGGATTTTCGCCGCCAACTGTTTCGGAATTGCTTCCATCCACCGGGGTTATCAGCACTTTTTTAGAAGCGGAGGAAGGTATTAATTATGAAGCCGGAGGTAAATTTTCTTTATTTAAAAATAAATTACGTGTAGAAGCAACAGGTTTTTATTTTAAACTTAACAATGCATTGGTAACAAGAAAAGACAGCACCAACGCTGATTATTTTGTAAACGCAGGCAATACGCAGCAAAAAGGAATTGAAATAAGTGCTGACTATTCCATTGTATTTAAAAATACTTTTCTCGAATACCTGATGTTTAAATCTTCTTACACACAAAGCAATTTTAAATACGGCGATTTTAAAAAAGGCACTGTAAGTTTATCTGGAAAATATTTACCCAGCGTTCCCAAAAATATAGTTTCAGTTTTGGCTGATGTACAATTTAAAAAAGGAATTTATTTTAACAGTACATATTATTATGCTGATAAAATATTTTTAGATGATGCCAATGCATTATCTGCAGAGGCTTATAATTTATTGGGCTGCCGCATTGGATGGAAAGTTAATTTGAAAGCAAGAAATAAATTGAGTTTTTATTTTGGTGTTGATAACCTGCTTAACGAAAAGTACAGTTTGGGTAATGATATAAATGCTGCAGGTGGAAGGTATTATAATGCTGCTCCTGCAAGAAATTATTACGCAGGCATTGCGTTTGAATGGAGTAAGTCAAAAAAATAAACAGGTTATTATTTTTTTTCTTTTGATTTTATTATTCTTGATATTTTTTTTGGTGCTGCTTCACCATAAGCTACTGTTAATGCGTCTGCAAACAGTTGCTTTTTAATTTTTGAAAGATCAATAAATGTCCAGCCCTGTTTACCCCATTTGTTGGGCACGGGATAAATTATAGATTTATCATAAAGGCAAAAAATATCCTGATCGGCTATTGATAATTTAATACATGCCCTGTTATTTTTACTGTCGTAAGTAGCAAATATTTTTTTGCCCACCCTAAAAGATGTTTTTTCAAAATGCGGCTGTTCATTTGTTTCGGAAAATGACAACGCATTTTTTTTGAATGTTGCTATGCTTATCAAGGTTGAGAAATTTTGTAAACATTTATTTATCTATAAGTTTCAGCCATTCTTTTATAATTTTTTGTAAAGCCTTTTCTTTTGTTTTAACATCCGCCATATCTTTTAATACCACAATTCTTCTTCCGTCTTTATAATCGCCGGTTAATAAGCCTGATGTATCATTTACTTTTGCGCCGCTGGGAAAAACCAGCATTATTCTTTCTTTAAAAAGATTAAACACCACTATCTCTCTTTTATATTCTTTAGGATCAAAAGGCTTCATTTCTCCTGTGTAATAAAAACTTGGATTGTTCCATTTTATACGTTCACCAACCGATGCATCGGCGCTTAAAATTATTTTTCGTATAGCTTCAATAATTTTACCAAAATCGGGGTTAAGTTTTTTTATATGTTGCGTTACCTGTTCCTTATCCGAAAGTTTAATTGCTTTTGCCATTTTAATTTCTGTTTATAATTCTGTATTATTCAAATATAGAGTACAAATTAATTATTATTTTACTTAGCGCAAACTGTTAAATAAATGATTGCCTGCCAAAATTGTGATTTAAAGAAAAGTTCGTTTCTTTAACTAAAATCGAATGGGTAAAGATAGATTATGAAAGACAGCAGCACTAGTAAATGGATATTGCCTGTAATTGTTGTTTCGCAATTTTTTTGTACCTCATTATGGTTTGCCGGTAATGCTGTAATGTCCGACATTATAAAAAATTTTGCAACTGCTCCGGCTTTTTTAGCCAACCTTACCAGTGCTGTACAATTTGGTTTTATTACAGGCACTTTTGTTTTTGCATTATTTACTGTCGCCGATCGTTTTTCTCCTTCAAAAGTTTTTTTTGCATGTGCTGTTATTGCTGCGTTGTTTAATCTTGCATTAATTATACAGGGTATTTCTACCGCAGAATTATTAGTCTTCAGATTTTTTACAGGTTTTTTTCTTGCAGGCATTTATCCAGTTGGTATGAAGATAGCATCAGATTATTACGAAAAAGGCCTGGGTAAATCGTTAAGCTTTTTAGTAGGTGCTTTAGTTTTAGGAACAGCCTTTCCTCATTTATTAAAAAGCATTACCGTGCAATTTTCCTGGAAGTATGTTATCTATTCCATCTCTGCACTCTCAGTACTTGGCGGATTACTGATGTTAGTTTTAGTTACCGATGGCCCGTTTAGAAAGCAGGGGCAGCAACTGAAATTTTCAACATTAGTTTCAGGTTTCAGTAACAAAAATTTCAGGGCGGCTGCTGTTGGATATTTTGGCCACATGTGGGAGCTGTACACTTTTTGGGCATTTGTACCGGTAATGTTAGCTGCCAATAAAAACTATTTTCACAACGATATAAATGTTTCTCTTTTTTCTTTTTTAATAATTGCATGCGGCGCTTTTGCCTGTGTTGCAGGTGGTTTACTGTCGCAATATTTTGGCACAAAAAAAGTAGCTGCCATCGCTTTGTTTTTATCCTTTTGCTGTTGCCTGCTTTCTCCGTTTTTTTTATTCAGCAGTTCGGCACCAATACTTATTGGCTTTTTATTTTTTTGGGGCCTGGTAGTTATTGCCGACTCTCCACTTTTTTCTGCATTAGTGGCTCAAAATGTTACCCAGCAGTCAAGAGGTACATCGCTAACAATGGTAACATGCATAGGTTTTTCAATTACAATTATCAGTATTCAAATTTTACAACTGCTGTCGCAAAAAATAAATCCTCAGTATCTTTATTTAGTATTGGCTATTGGGCCGGCAGTTGGGCTTTTTGCTTTGGTAAGAAATAGAACCTGATAAAATTGTAGCAGAAAAATTATTTATATGCTGTTAAGTAAAAAAAATATTTTTACATTGCTGCTTTTTGTTTTGGCAGGGATATTTTTATTTTCCCAAAACAAAAAAAATGGCGATGACCGTTTTGTAACGTATATCGTTGATAGTAAAAAACAGGAAGTAAAATTGTATTGGAAAAATGATACTGATGAAAATTTAAAAAGCATTCAAAATCTTAAATTATGGGTAGAGAAAAAAAATAAAAAATTGTTGTTTGCTGCAAATGCAGGCATGTATAAAACGGATAATTCTCCCCTTGGACTTTTTATAGAAGATAAAAAAATAATCTCCCGTTTAAACAAAGCCAATGCAACCGGTAACTTTTATCTTATGCCTAATGGCGTTTTTTATATTACGGATGCTAATGTTCCTTTTATTTGTGCTACCGGTAAATTCTTAAACAATGGTAAAATAAAATATGCCACACAATCGGGGCCAATGCTTGTAATTGATGGAAAAATACATAATGCTTTTACAAAAGGCTCTGCCAATATAAATATAAGAAATGGGGTGGGTATTTTACCAGATA
Organism: uncultured Chitinophagaceae bacterium; assembly: GCA_963741535.1. Lineage (GTDB taxonomy): Bacteria > Bacteroidota > Bacteroidia > Chitinophagales > Chitinophagaceae > Ferruginibacter. The sequence goes on along the minus strand of CAVUIP010000007.1, from coordinate 91,008 downwards.
ACACTATTGTTTTTGCCATGTCGAAAAACGGAATCAACTTTTATGATTTTGCAAACTATTTTAAAAGTATGGGCTGTAAAAATGCTTTGTATTTAGATGGCTTTGTTTCCCGAACTTATTTACCCGAGCAAAACTGGATACAAACTGATGGAAATTTTGGGGTAATGATTGGAGTAACAGTAAGCAAATAATAAAAATTTGCTCAACTTATCTTGACAGATATTCAGAGCCTGCCACTCATCAGCAATATAAACCAAAACTGCTTTTTTTATTTTTTTACTTTCCTACTGTAAATAATTATTACCCTTTATACTGTTTTAGGTTTTCTATACCTGCTCAATATTACATTTTCGTTGCGCCATTATTAAAGTATAGCATACCAAAATAAATAGTCATGAAAAAAATAATCTTCATGCTTGCCACTGTTATAATAACAGCAGCAACGCATGCCCAAAACAAAGCCGGTTCTATTTCGGGGTCAATTATCAGCAATGAAAATAAGCCTGTAGAAGCTGCAACAGTACAATTATTAAATGCATCAGATAAAAGCCTGGTAAAAGTTGCAATAACAGATAAGGCCGGTATTTTTTTGATTGACAAAATAGCGGAAGGAAAATATCTTATCAGCATCACTGCTGTTAACTTTGTAAAAAGAATTTCTGATATTGTTGAAATAACATCCACTAATGTAAAAATTGATGTAGCTCAAATGCAATTAGCTGCACAGGCAAAAGGGTTGAGCGAAGTAACTGTAATTGCGGCTAAACCTTTTATTGAGCAAAAACCTGATCGTACTATTGTTAATGTAGAAGCATCACCATCCAATGCCGGTGCAACTGCATTAGAAGTGCTTGAAAAATCTACCGGTGTAACTGTAGATAATGATGGTAACATCAGCCTTAAAGGAAAGCAGGGAGTTATTGTTATGATGGATGGAAAACCTACTTATCTTTCCGGCGCCGATCTGGCAAATATATTGCGTAATCTTCCTGCATCAGCATTGGATCAAATTGAGATAATGACCAATCCATCCTCTAAATATGATGCTTCAGGCAATTCGGGGCTTATCAACATCAAAACAAAAAAAAATAAAGGCAAAGGTTCTAACGGAAGTATTGCAGTGGGTACTACCAATGCACTTTTTAGAAAAAATGGTAACGAAGAAATGACCTGGAAGCCTTCGGTTTCTGTAAATTATAATTACCGTAAAAATAAAATTAATTTTTTTACCAATGGAGTGTACAACTACCGTGAAGGAAGAGCCGCATTAGATATTGTAAGCCGGTATTACCGAAATGATAAACCAATTGACAGTATTAATCACGTAAATACTTATTTTCGTTTTCGTAATAATAACTATACTTTAAAAACAGGGTTTGATTATTCGCCCAATAAAAAAAATACTTATGGCGTGGTATTAAATGGTTTTCTTTTTGCCGGACGGCCGCAGCCCACTACTTACACCACTTTTTCCAACTTAAACGGACAAATTTTTTCAAGGCTTCATACTAATATCAAAAATGAATTAAGCTGGAATAATTTTGGCGCCAACTTTAATTACAAACATACTTTTGATACCACGGGTACAGAGTTTACACTAGATCTTGATTATTCCCGTTACAATAATGTATCCGACCAGTTTTTAAGTACTGGTTTTTTTGATGGCAATTTTAATAAAACTGCCGACTCTATGTTTTTAAAAGGCCATCTTCCTTCAGCAATAAATATCTTTTCTTTAAAATCAGATTTTGTACATACTTATAAAAACGGTTTACGTTTTGAAACCGGTATTAAATCGAGTTATGTAACTTCTGATAACCTGGTGGATTATTTAAGAAGCAATGGAGGAAACTGGGTGGCAGACTCCAGAAATAATCATTTTATTTATAAAGAAAATATTAATGCCGCTTATGTTAATTTGAATAAGCAATTTAAAAAATGGAATGTGCAAACGGGTTTAAGGGCAGAAAATACTAATACAAAAGGTGTGCAGGTGTCGGATAATTCAACAGTAAAACGCAATTATGTAAGTTTGTTTCCTACTGCATATGTAAGCTATACGCTTAGCGAAAAAAATATGTTTACAGTATCGGCCGGAAGAAGATTGCAACGCCCCAACTACCAGGATCTTAATCCATTTACTTTCTTTCTTGATTCTTTAAGTTATCGCCAGGGCAACCCATATCTTACACCACAATTTTCTAATAACTATGAGTTGATACATACTTATAATGGAAAAATAACCACCACAATAAATTATACCAGCACTACAGATGTAATTTCTCAAATAATAAAAAGAAAAAAAGGAAACAGCGGTGAGATTATTGGTTTTCTTACCTCCGATAATATTGCAAAATATACCAACACTGGCATTGCTGTTAGTGCACCTGTAAAATTTGCCAAATGGTGGACTTCAAATCTTTATGGAAACGTTTACCGTAATCATTATATTGGCACTTATGTAAGTAACGAAACAGGGCAGCCGGTAGCGGTAGATCTTGATCTTGCTTTTACTTCTTTCACCATTAATGTTAACAACAATTTTACCATTGGTAAAGGCTGGAGTGCAGAACTTAGTGGCTGGTATCGTTACAAAACCATTGAACAATTATCACTCTCTTATCCGATGGGACAAATGAGTTTTGGGCTTGCAAAAAATAATTTGCTTAAAGGTAAAGGCAGCCTGCGGCTAAATGCCCGTGACCCTTTTAACTGGCAGCGCTACAGCGGCCTTACAAAATATGGCACTATTGATATTGATATAAGAAACCGTTGGGATAACAGGCAATACGGTGTAAACTTTACTTACCGTTTTGGAAAACAGCAGGGGCAGCAGCAGAGCCGAAGAAGATCATCGGCAACAGAGGAAGAGCAGCAAAGAGTTGGTGCTGGAAATTAAAAAATTATTTACAAATCCTGGATAGTTTTTCTCCGTATGGTTCTTAACTTTTTAAAATGAGATGCTGGCAAGCCTGTAACTTTTTTAAACTGAGTTGAAATGTGAGATACACTGCTGTAGTTTAATTTGTCGGCAATTTGTGTGAGCGTTAAATCTTCCAGCACCAGCATTTCTTTTACTTTTTTAATTTTTAATGCTATGGTGTATTGCTTGATGGTATTTGCCTGCATTGCAGAAAAATAACTGGAAAGATAAGCGTAATCGTAATTTAACCTTTTACTGAGGTAATCGGACAAATTGATTTTAATGCGGCTATTATTATCTATATATTCTGCAATTGAAGCTTTTATCTGATCGGCAAGAACACCTTCTTTACTTTTTACCAGCTCCAGCCCGGTTTTTTTTATGGCAACAGCAAATTGCTCCTGTTTTTTTTCAGAAAGTTTTACTTTTAAATCAGCTTCACCCAACTCTACCTTTAAAGGGTGAGCACCTATTTTTTCAAGTTCTTCTTTTACCAATACTTTGCAGCTTTCGCAAGCAATATTGCGGATATATAATTTCATACTGGTTCTGAGTCCGCAGTACAATTCCTTTTATGATGTTTCTACATTACTGTTGCCGAGGGGGTGTGTACTGGTATCAGTTTTATTGATTCTGCTGTATTACGAGTTTGCCATATCAAAATAATTAAACGTAATAAACGATTAAAAGATATAGCTAAAGTTGACAAATCTACAATGAGTTGGTTCTTCAGATTAAAGCTTTATTTAATCATTAATGATAAAGGTGAAATTCTCTCATTCTATCTCTCACAGGGCAATACACATGATAGCAGTGCCGGAATAATTACACATATCACCAAAGAAATATTTGGAATGTGCTTGTTGATAAAGGATATATCAATAAAGCTTTGGCTGATTTATTATTTGACGATGGAATACTATTGATTATTGCCGAAATAAGAAACATGAAACAAAAAGCACTGAGCAATGATAAAAAAATATTACTTCGTAAGCCTTGTGTAATTGAAACAGTAAATGATGAATTAAAAAATATTTGCCAGGCAGAACATACCAGACACAGAAGTATAGCTGGGTTTATTTTAAACAGTGTGGGAGCTATCGACGCTTCCTCTTTCTTACCTAAGAAACCTTCTGTTAAAAAAGATGTTGAATAAACTAATCCTTCGTTTATTGCTCAATTAAATCAACCAAAATTAATTGCTGCTTAACCCCAACTCAGAGTAAAAATAAAGATGCCCCGAAATTTTTCGGGGCATCTTTATTATAAGTTTTATTACTGCTTAAAAAATGTAACGTACGCCTAACTGTCCCTGCCATACATCGGCAATAGAAGTACCTTTTCTGTATGTAGAATAATTTAAACTGCCGTTTACATTATTCATTCTAAAATATGGTACACCGTTAGCATCTACTCTTGAATAGGCTAATGGCGAAGTGGTATTTATAACATGCGCTACTCCCCATTGGTGGTCTATCATATTGCCTATGTTAAAAATATCTGCCCTAAACTGTATAGTGTGCCGTTGCTTACCAAAGTTTCTAAATACTTCTACCATTGTAGATAAATCTAATCTTGTTAACATGGGCATTAGCACACCATTGCGTTGGCTAACTTTGCCACGGTTATTTTTTAAGTAAGCATTTTGCTGAATGTATGCTTCAAATGCATCTTTTTGTTGCTGTACAGTAAATGGGGTTGCTCCGGTAATAGCATCAAAATTCATTTCGCTCTGGTCTTTTGGAATGTATAACAAATCGTTTCCGCTGATGCCATCTAAGTTCATATCGTTTGAGTAGCCATAAGAAAATCTGCCCATGCTTTGCGATTGGCCAAATAAAGAAACCTGCAATGCAACTGTTTTAGCAATTTCTTTACGGTAAGTAATATTACCAATTATGCGGTGGCGGGTATCATTATCACTAAAAGAATTATCAGGAAGGTTGTTTCCATTAACTGTTCTGGTAGATGTAAAACTGCTGAATGCAATTGTGCTGGAACTTGAATAATCTTTTGTACGTCCAAAATTATAAGCAAGCATCCAGCTAAGCCCTTTTTGTAAAGGCTTTTCTAATTTTAGTGTAACGCTTGTATTAGAGCCGTAAGGGCGGCTGGATAATACTGTAGCATCGTTTACATTAGGATTAATTCTTACAGCAGTAGCACCACCTGCAAACCTGGGGCGTTTATCCGGCCCTGTAAAGTTTGCTACAGCAACTTTTTGGTTGGCATTGTAGTAAAAAATATTACTGATGCTTTGTGTAAATAAAAACTCAGCCGAACCAACTATGCCTGCAAATAATTTTTGATCAACAGCAAGGTTTGTACGAAATACCTGGGGAAAGCGGAAGTTTTTTTCAATAGGGGCAATATTATAACTTGCCGCAGGTGAGCCGGGTGTTGTTGCAGGGATATTACGGGAAACATTGGGGCTAAAAGGGTATTGCGTAACCGGAGTAGTAATTACGCCGCCAGTAATTACCTGGTCTCTGCTTATTTGCCCTGCCTGCATACCATTGTTACCAACAGCATTACTAACAAATACAAATGCCGGACGGCCAGAGAATAAACCTAAACCTCCACGCAGTTGAGTTTTTTTATTTCCATTAACATCGTAGTTAAAACCAAATCTTGGGTTTATCATTAGTTTAGCAGAGGGTAATTGCGAAGTGCTTAATTTAGATGAGTTACCATTTTCATCTACAAAACTGTAGCCGTCAACCTGTGGATTGTTTACCGCATTTGATGTAAAGAACGGCACATCAAAACGGATACCGTAAGTAATATTTAAATTATCCTGCAGCTGCCATTCGTCCTGCACATAAGCACCAATATTTTTTGCTTTTGTAACAGCATTCCATAATTGGTTGCCGGTTAAATTACTGTAACCTAAAATGTATCTTCTTAATGAAGTTGGATTAGTAGCCATATTGTTATTAGCCAGGTAAGCATTGGCAGAAGTATAAAAATCAGCAAGATTGTTAAAAGTATATTGCCCCTGAATTTGCGGTGTAAACTGGTTAAAGAATTTAAATGATTCAAAATTTGCACCAGCCGAAGTAGTATGTTTACCATTGTAAAAAGTAATGTTATCAGATGCCTGCCATGTATCGGTAAACAATTTATTGTTGGGTGTAAATGGTTCAGCACCGAAAGAAATATAATTTCTGTCGCTATTTGAGCCGTCTAAAATATCTACAATCGGAAAAATACTTCCTCCTTTAATTGCCCTGTAATCCCTGTTTGCCGTCCAGCCAAAAATTAATTCGTTAGATATTTTGTTGCTGATACGTGTATTTAACTGGCCAATTACGGAATAAATGTCATTGTTAATTTCATAATTATTGTTAGAGAAGTTCATGGTATTTAAATTACTTACCCTCGAGCCTCCCAGCACGCCTGATGAACTTGCACCAATATCTTTAAATGACCTTAATGAGTTAAAACGTACACTGAATTTATTTTTACTGCTCATATTCCAGTCAATTTTTGCTAAAATTTTATAACTGGTAGTAAGAAAATCGTAACCCTCATATTTACCCGGATCGTAACCTAAACTATTTTTTAAGAAAGCAGATAGTGTTTCAAGATCTGTTTTTTTAACTCTTGACACATTTGTTTGACCTGTGTTGGAACCATTGTCGGATGCAAAAGCTGTACCCGGATCTGTTCTTTTTTCATTTTCGTAATTAGCAAAAAAGAATAATTTATTTTTAATGATGGGACCGCCAAGGCTAAAGCCATACTGCTTTACATCAAAATTAGAAATAGTAACGGGTGTTTTACCATCGGGCCCTGCCTTAGTACCTACCAATTTTTGATTGCGGTTATTAAAAAAGCCAGAACCGTGAAAGGTGTTGGTACCGCTACGGGTAACCGCATTAATACTGGCACCGGTAAACCCTGCATCTTTTACACTGTATGGCGAAACGTTTATTTGAATTTCTTCAATAGCATCAATAGAAATAGGTGAAGCACTGGTTTGGCTGCCGGGTAATGCCTGTAAACCAAAAGAGTTATTAAAGATAGAACCATCAACAGTGAGGTTGATAAAACGGTTATCCTGTCCGGCAAACGAAGTGCCACTTGATTGTGGGGTTAGTTTAGTCAAGTCAGTTATATTTCTCGAAAGTGTGGGCAAAGCTGCAATTAACCTTCTGTTGATATTGGTAGAAGTTCCTTTTCTGTCTTTAGAAATAAGGGAGCCTTTTCTTACAGCACCGGTAACTACCACTTCGGTAAGGCTTGCATTTGCATCGGTAAGTACCACATTTATTTTTGAAGCTTCTCCCAGCTGCACATAAACATCTGTAATTACTTCAGGCCTAAAACCAACAAAACTTATGGTTACTTTATATGGGCCGCCTACACGTAAACTTGGTATATTAAAAACACCGTTTTTACCCGATGATGCCCTGTAAACCGAACCCGAAGGCTCGTGCAATACTTCAATGGTTGATCCGGTAAGATCGGTTCCTTTGGCATCTTTTACATTTCCGCTAATGCTGCCTGTGGTAACCTGTGCGGTTAAGGCAAATGGAAAAATAAGCAGTACGGTTAATAAACGTACCATGTTTTTAACTCTCATAAAAATTAGCTTTAATTAAGTGCAAAGGTGATGATAAAAAAATAAAATTGCTTTAAGAAATTATTAACAAGTTATGTAACAAAAAAATAGGGCAAAGCTTAAGGCGAAGGAATTGAATTTTTGAAATAGCAAATAAAAAGAGACTGCCCTTTTGAGGCAGTCTCTTTTATTAAATAAAGTATTGTATTAGAAAGAATATCTTAAAGTAACCTGTCCGTTCCAGCGGCTGCTGTTAAAGGCAGAAATACCATCACTAATTGCGCCAACTTTATTGTCAACTGGCTTATTAAACCTGTAGTTTGGCTTAGTGCCCGTAAAACTAACTACCTGTACCACCTGCGCCTGATCGAAATTAAAGAAATATTGGCGACCGGCATTTTTATCAATCAAATTAGTAAGGTTAAAAATGTCGAATCTTAAAGATAATGTATGCTGCACTTTGCTAACGTTAATTGAAAAATCCTGTTGAACATTTGCATCAAGAATATGAGTAAAAGGAGATCTTGCACCATTACGCTCTGCAAATTTGCCACGATTTTTTCTCATATATTTATCAGATTGTATAAATTCTTCAAACTGATCTTTCTGAATAGTTTCTGTTAAAGCACCATTCGTTGGAAATGACATCAGATCCATTTCAGCCCTGCTTGCAGGAATGTACATCAAGTCATTAAATGTTGCACCATCCCCTATAAAACCATTGCCACTCATAGTATAGCTGTAAGGGCTACCCGATTGCCCGTTATATACGAAACTGAAAGTGGTAGACATCCTGTTTTTAAGATAAGAGAACTTTTTAGATAACAGGGCAAATACTCTGTGTCCCATATCAAAATCAGAAGTAGAACGGCCAATATAGTTTCTTGAACTAACAGCTTCCATATTTAACCAGTTAGAAGTATTAACGGAACTTGTAGCTTCATTGTGTACTACTGAATTACCGAAGGTATAATTCGCATTAAATGTGAAACCATTTTTAGTTTGTTTTTCTAAACCAGTTGAAAAGTTATATGAAAAACCTTTTGGGCCACTTGTATTTCTTATGAGAATAACATTTGCATAAGGATTACGTGCCGCAGCAGTAGTGCCACTGGGCCTGTAAACCAATTTAACAGGGGCATTATTTGTAGAATAAATTAACCTGCTGTCTGGCCCGGTTGAAGTTATTGCAGGAGGTGCAAAATTTACATTTACCCAATCAACTTCATAAATATTTTTTGTAAACATCAGATCAAAATTATAAGTCCATCCTTTTCCTAGTTTTTTATCGGCTCCAAATGATCCTCTGAAAACGGCGGGCAGATGAAAGTTTTTAGCAACAATATTCATATCACCCTGAGGTTTAATTTGGCTGGGAGCCAGGCCAAAATCTGATTGGGTGTATTGATTATTTACATTAGGTCTGAAAGGGATAGGCAAGCCATTCAATAACGCAGGAGATGTGCCAGCAGCACCACTCACATCCAATGCACCTATGGTAACACCATTATTTTGGTAAACACCACCTGGCCATACCAGCGGGGTTCTTCCTCCAAAAACTCCAATACCGCCACGCAGAGTAAGCTGTTCCTCATCAAAATTTGCTTTAAAACCAATACGAGGAGAAAACTGCCATTTTGGTTGGAATTTGCCACCAGAAACTGCCCCTTCAATATTGTAAACTGAAGAGATAACGGGTCTGGCAGAGTCATTAAAAAATTGATCTGTTGGAGCAGCTGTAGTGAAAGCATTTCTATCTGCACGAAGGCCGATAGTGATGGTAAGTTTATTAGATACTTTAATGTCATCATTAACAAAAAATCCTAAGCGAACAGAATTGAAATTGGCAGCAGCATTTACAGCCAAATCTCCTCCTTTATCATTGGCATCAACAAGCGAATATCCTCTTCTTAAACGATTAGGGCCACGATCTTCCATAAATGCCTGTAATGAGCCAATTTGAGAAGGGCCTGCAGCGCCAAGATTGTTATAGCCATATAAACTAAGGGCACGGTTCATGAAAAGATTATAAGACTTATTCAAATCGAAATCTGCACCAACAGTAATGGCATTCTTACCTGTATAGTATTTAAAAGCATCGTAAAAATTAATAATCCTTTGTTTTAAAAGGTTGGCAGATGAAGCAGCTTCAGTACCAAAATTAATAGTAGGGCCGCCATTAAATGATTGAAGTGAAACTGCAGGGAATGGACTGCCTGTCGGGCCACGGTCATCAACTACATCTGTAAACGAAACCCTGAATTTGTTATTTACTTTATTACTGAATTTAGAATTTAGTTCAACATTTCCCGAGTGGGTAGTTGAAGGAAAAAACTCTGCACCACTAACAAAATTGATAGCATTATTTGTACTTCTGCCGGGATTTGTTCTCTCTGTGTTGGTATAACGATAACTTACAGTAAGTTTATTTTTACTGTTTAAATTAAAATCGAAACGAGAATTAAGATTTACACGGTCAATGTCATCAGGGTTATTTAAATAATCGCCGGTAGCATAGCCATATTTAGTTTGTAAATAGTTTACAAGTTTTGCAACTGAGTCTCTGATATTATATCTTATTGAATTATCAGGATTTAATACATTTTGAGGAGTGTATGGTTGTGGACGGCTATCTTTTTGCATTTCTGCATTTATAAAAAAGAAAGCTTTGTTTTTAATGATTGGGCCACCAATAGTAAATCCATAAGTTTGGTTTTTAAAATCGGTTAATTTTTTTCGTTGGTCATCAGCTAATTTACCGGGAGTTTTACCTGCCATATCCTGATTACGGAAAATATAATAAGCAGAGCCATGGAAAGCATTAGTACCAGATTTGGTAATTGCATTAATTGCACCACCGGTAAAATTTCCCAATGCGGCATCATAAGGTGATAATTGCACCACAATTTGATCAACTGCATCAATACTGATTGGAGGTGTACCGGCACGGCCACCGTTGGTACCCTGATCACTTAATCCAAATACATCATTATTAACTGCACCATCTATAAGAAAGCCGTTGTAGCGGTTATTCTGCCCTGCAATTGAAATACCTCCTGTAGAAGTAATTTTTGTTTGAGGCGTAAACCTTACAAAGTCATTCAGGTTTCTTCCGATTGTTGGTAAAAGCGCAAGCTTATCTCTGCCTATTTGTGTTTCATTTCCTGTTTTGCCTGCCCCTCTAACACTTGCAACAACTACGGTTTCTAATTGAGTAGTCTTATCAGTAAGCTCAAAGTCAACCGCCAAAACATCACCTAACACTAAGAATATGTCTTCTTTTTTGTTGATTTCAAAACCAACAAAAGTAGACGTGATAGTATATGGCCCTCCGGGATTCATATTATTAATATCAAAACGTCCGCCGGTACGGGCAACTGAAGTGTAAACAGTACCTGTTGGAATATGGGTAGCAGTAATTGATGCTCCGGGAAGTGGGCTGCCACTTTTACTTTTTATAATTCCGCTAATACTGCTGGTAGTAACCTGGGCACTTAGCGCAAAAGGAAAAATTAATAGTACTGTTATTAATCGTACAATTTTTTTAATTCTCATAATAGTTTTGTTTTATTCGGTGGCAAAGAAACTAAATAATTGGCGAACTATCGCCAACTATTATTAACAAATTAAAAGGCAACAATAGGATAACAATCGCTGCTTTATTAAACAAGGTTGCTTTATAGTAAGACTGCAATTTAAATGATGATTTTAAACCATATTTTATTACGAAACAAGTTGTAAAAATCTTTAAATTTGTATAAAAAATAAAATCATGGCAATTATAATTACATATAGCGGTACAATTGAAAAGATAATTAATGGGTTGGAAGGATTGACCGAACAGGAACAAGGGGCAATTTTAGCGCAAATTAACGCAACGCTTATGCTTAAAAAAGGGCTGCCAAAAATTTCTAATACCCCAAAAGGCTTAAAACCATTAACAATGGCGCAAATTGATAGTATTAAGCATAAAGTAAGAAAGCAGTATGCGAAATAAGAAATTTGTACTTGATGCAAATATTTGGGTTAGTTATTTTGTGAGTAATAATTTTTTAATACTAATTCAATTTGTTTCTTTAAAAAGAATCCAATTATTGTACTCAATAGAACTGTTGCAGGAAGTGGAGAGAGTATTACGGTATCCGCATTTAAAAAAAGAAATATTAATGTAAAAAAATCTTTAGATTTTATTAAGAGTATAGGCACACCAATCCTGATAACTTATGCCATCAAACATTAATTATCAACTGATGATGAATACGATAAGGCTAACCTAAATATTATTGGCTCTACTTCTTGTCTGCCAGCTTGGGAAAGCCTGTTTTTTTTAGCTGCTCATTTGCCTTAGCAAGTTTTTTCGGGAATAGCACAACGTTGTCATACTTGTCCAATGAAGGGTCAATGCGTACTGCAGGAACCTTCTTTTCATTTATTTCAAGCATTGTTTTCATAATTCAAATTTACTACTTTTTCTGTGTACCGCAAAAGCCTGATAATCTTTTCCAAATTCATACCATTCCCATTCGTTTTTATGCTCTCCCATAATATCAAAGTCATAAGAAACTATTTTAAAATATTTATTTATTCCCATTCTATAAAGCCTTGTTCTTGCAGTAGTGCTGCCTGTAGCATAAATCCAACTTTCCGGATAACGGTCTGCAAAAGCATATATTGCAGAAACAACAGTTGCAAGTACTTTTTCTGAGTCGTCATTATCTGTAATTACTTTGTCATCAAGCTCTCCTGTTTCGGTGTGCTTGTCACCAAACGCAAGGTTGTAAAGATTTTCGTGGTTCATTTGTTGGAACTGAATAATTTTCGAAATCTTTCCTTTTCTACCCTCACTTAAAAATTCAAAAGTGGTTAAATTTTTTCCTGCTTTTAGTTCGTATCGGTCAAGTATCATTCTTATCAATTATCTGTATAAAGATAATGTTTTCTCTTCTGCGATAAATTTGAAAGATAATCGATTTTATATAGCGGCTAACTACATAATAGCTCTTGCACTGCAGGTAAATGCAGGATTTGTAACAAGTGGTGATAGGCATATACTGTCTCAAAAACATAATTTAGAAAAGAAGTATAAGAAATTAAAAATATTGACAAAAGCTGAATTTGAAACAATGATTCAGTATTAAGCTTTACAATGTTTACCGTTATTCTAAAACAAAATATTCCCCATTTCAAAAAACAACAGGCAACATAAAAAGGTAAACCTTGTTACCTTTGCCCGATAAATAAAATATATGTTAGACAGTATTGAAAGTGCTATTGAGGATATTAAAAAGGGGAAAATGATAATTGTGGTAGATGACGAAGACAGGGAAAATGAAGGGGATTTTATTGCGGCAGCCGAAAGTGTAACGCCGGAGATTATAAATTTTATGAGCACCCACGGCCGTGGGCTTATTTGTGCCCCATTAATTGAAGAACGCTGTAATGAATTGAATTTGCCCCCGATGGTGGTCGATAATACTTCTCTGCATGAAACCGCTTTTACAGTAAGTGTAGATTTACTGGGGCAGGGCTGTACCACCGGAATTTCGGCACACGACAGGGCAAAAACGGTACAGGCATTAATTAACCCGGCAACAAAACCCGAAGATTTGGGAAGGCCCGGACATATTTTTCCGTTAAGAGCAAAAAAAGGTGGTGTGCTGCGCCGCACCGGCCATACCGAAGCCACTATTGATATGGCCCAGTTAGCAGGATTTTACCCGGCTGGTGTTTTAGTAGAAATTATGAATGAAGATGGCTCGATGGCGAGACTTCCGGAGTTAAAAGAAATTGCAAAAAAATTCAACCTGAAATTAATTTCTATTAAAGATTTAATTGAATACAGGCTAAAAACCGAAACACTTATTGAAGAAGAAGTAAGTGTGCAATTACCAACCAAATACGGAGCTTTTGAACTTTTTGCCTTTAAACAATTAAATAGCGGCGAAATTCATATGGCTTTAAAAAAAGGAGAATGGAAAAAAGATGAACCCGTTTTAGTAAGGGTGCACAGCAGTTGTATGACGGGTGATATTTTAGGTTCGTTAAGATGTGATTGTGGCGACCAGTTGCACCACGCCATGAAGATGATTGAAAAAGAAGGTAAAGGATTAATATTATACATGAACCAGGAAGGCCGTGGCATTGGGTTATTAAATAAATTAAAAGCCTACAAACTGCAGGAGCAGGGCATGGATACCGTAGAGGCAAATTTAGAACTGGGCTTTGGTATGGATGAAAGGGATTATGGTGTTGGCGCACAAATTTTAAGGCACCTGGGTGTAAGTAAAATGAAACTGATGAGCAACAACCCACGCAAACGTGCCGGGCTTTTGGGCTATGGGTTACAGGTAGTTGAAACTGTACCTATCGAAATAAAAAGCAATCCGCACAACGAAAAATATTTACAAACAAAAAAAGACAAACTGGGCCACGATATTTTAAATGGCTAATTGGTTTTGGTTATAGGTTGTTTTTCGGGAGCAGGTATATTTTTTGTTTTTCTGCGTTGTTCCCTGCGTAGCATTCTTTCAGCTTTGGTAAGCCTGTCGTAATCTTTACGGTTAGTTATTTTTACACCCGTTTTATTTCTTTGTGTTCCGGTTAAATCTGTAGCCACAATACTGCTGCGGTTAAAAACTACTGCTCTCCATCTGCCATCTTTAGTAAGCATATACTCAATAGTAATATCCGGGGTAATTAAACTTCTATTGGCCAGCAATACATTCGGACTGTTTATATCAATATTACCGCCAATTAAAATAACCAGCCTGTTATTTAAAAGCAACCGTAAACCTGTTTTTACATTTGCCTGCAGTAAAGCGGCTGTACTTTGTAAATCGAAACTGGAATTAAAATCGAGATAAACCGATGCGACCCCCTTAGTAGCTTTTTCTAATCCTTTATTAAATATACCGGTAAGCCAGCCCGAAACAACACCACCAATTGAATTGGCGGCAAGTGTAAACGGAGTATTGCCGGATAATACATTTTGCTGGCCCGAAATAAATGAATTAATCAGCAATAAACTTGCCACCTGTTTATTCATTTCACTCGACTCTTTTTTAAAACCATCTAATTTATTTTGAACAAAGTAATCACCTTTGTAAGGGCTTTGATCGGGCAGTGCAAAACTAAATTGAATGTCGGGTTTATTTAAGATACCGGTTAAAGATGCTATAATTCTAATATCACCCCTTTGTTTATAACCATTTGAAGAAGAGATACTGCTGAAGTCAACATTTTCTGCTAAATATTCTGCCTCTATATTTATGTTGGCAAGATAAGGATCGCCACTCCACGTAATGGAAGAACCCTTGTTAAGGGTAAAAGGTTTTTTTAAAAATGTTTGAAAATTAAAAGTGTAATCTCCTTTTGTAATATCGTACCTGCCTCTAATACTAAATGGAGTTGTAGTGCCTGCCAGTATTTTTAAATCTCCATTTCCCTGGCCTTTTATAATATCACCTGTTGCTTCATCTAATATTACATCTATCTTACAGGCAGGGTTAGCCTTTAAATCCATATCAACAAAAATATTACTGGCCTGTTTGCTGGTAACATCCTCCATTTTTGTACCAAACTGTATAAAATCAATATAGTCAATTACGCCAGTTTCTCTGCCGGAACCTGTAGGTAAAAAAATATGGCTGCTGTCTAATATAGATGGTTCTCCATTAATTTTCATCCGCATATCAGTAATATCCCCATTTAAACTCATGGTTGCTTTACCAATAACTTTTCCGTAAAACTGTGTATTATCTTTTTGCGTTGTATTCAGCAATAACATTTTACCGGTTTCTACATTTACATTATCAAATGCAAAATCCTGAAAAAATTTGTGGTACATTTTTCCACTTACAGTACCGGTATTACCAAGGGTATCTTTTAACTGCAGTGTTCCAAAATCAATTTCGCCGGGGTTAAAAATAATGGTTTCGTTACTAAACAGGTATTTACATTGGGTGTATTTTACTTTTAACGAACCGTCGGTTATGGTTACACTTCCTGTAATAGATTTATTATCGCCGCTGCCACTAATATTTAAATTACCATGCAGCTCCCCCTGCATATTACTAAAAATACTGCCGAGATAATTATCTAATAAACCAATATCAAAATGCTCAGCTAAAAAATCAAAATTCATCCGGTTATCTACAGTGTCTTTATAATTAATGCTGCCATCAACATTAAATTTGTACAATTTATTATCTGCACCGGCTTTAAATTTGTACTAATCCTGTAGCAGTATTTACATCACCTTTTAATGTAGTGTTACCAATTTCTTTATCATCAAGTTTAAAATTTTCTGCTACTGCATCATATTCAATAATTTGTTTTCCAAAAGGGTCTTTAAGGGTAATGGTACCAGTTAATGTACCTTCAAGCCTTGGCTTTTTTAAAAAGAAAGGTGTAAAATCATCTATGTTTACTTTTTTAAGTTTGGCTACCACGTTAGTGTTGTCGGTGCCATCTTCAGCAGGTTCTGTAGATAAAACTATTTCCTGGTTGCCCTGTATAAATTTTACTTCGCTGGCATCGATGTAAGCTTTACGAATAGTGAGCTCGCCATCTTTTTCAAGCTGCCATTTTTTATCATTTATTATAAAAGAAGAAGGGGCAAAATTTATTCTTACACCATCTTTTAAAGTTTGAACGGTGGCATTTAATTCTGCTTCGCTCAGGGTTTTGCTGGCACTTGTTTTTAATGCTATAACAGAAGCATCATTGTGCGATTTTATAGACAGATCGGTGCCGGGAAAATGCAGGCTGTCGTTTATTACAATATCGCCGGTGGTAATTTTTGTGTTCAGTGTATCTAAATTTCCAATGCTTACAAGGTTAACCGTATTAAATACTTTTTTATCGTACTCAAACTGAGGTACAATTACATTTACGTTCAGTTCGTTTTTTGCAAGGTTAAGGTTACCACTAAAGGTGGAGTTATTAAAGCCTTTTAGTTTTTTATCAATAAGCTGTACATATTCATCTACCTCTTTAGTTTTAATAAAAAAACTAAAATCCTGATCGCTTACATTGTAATTGGGTTTGGGTATATAGGCAGGGTAGTAGCGGTTTAAAAAAACTTTAAAAGCATCGGGCAATTCTAATATTTTAAACTTACCGGTTACATTACCTTCCACTTCGTTTGATTGAAAAGAGAGATATTTTTTATTATCTGTTATATAAGAATTTAATGTAAGAGAATCGAAAGATAACTTGTTGCCGTTATGCAGCAGCGTGGCGCCATAGACCGAAGCAGTGCCCAAAAAATTATCGATGGTATTACCAGTAAAATTTAATTTAAAACGGCCATCTAATGCAACATCGTCTTTAGTAAGGCGAAGTTTCTTTAAATCAGACTTTGCTAAAACAGCATCAAAATTAAATACCGATTCTTTACCGGCAAAACTTACCGAACCATCAAACTCCTCAATTTTTAAATTGGGGTCATCTACTTTGCCATGCCCGGTAAAAATTTGTTTATCAAACTTGCCATCAATAATAATATTAGTGTAATTATAATTATTAGCTTCTAACTGGTGGATATTTCCTTTAAAAGTTGCGTTTAAATTTTTAAGTGCAAAACCGCTGCCAATAATATTTCCATCTAAAGCAATATTGCCAATGGCATTACTATTAATAAATTGCCCCAATTTAAAACCTGCAGAAGATATTTTACCCGAATAGGTAGCAGGTTTATTCTCCGGTAGTTTCATGTTTATATCTGCAACAATATTACCAAGGTTGGTACTAATGTTTCCGTAGGTTACAAAATCGTTTATAAAGCCGGTATAATTTCCTTTAAAATTAATATTGCCCAATTTGCTTAAAGCAGGCTTTGTTATATTTTTTAATGAGGGAATAATTGCAGAAAGATCGTTGTAATTTGTTACGAGATTATTCGATTTAAAATCGATAAAAGTAGTATTGATATCGGGTAAACCTCTTAATGCAATATCGCCATCAACAGATGAATTACCTGTTTTAATAATCATTTTTTTTGCAGTAAGATTATCAACCGGACCTTTTGCAACGCCTTCTATATTAAAAGTACGTTTCCATGTTTTTAATGCAGGCGCAAAAAAAGCAATATCATCACTGTTGATATAACTGTTTTCAAAATTTCCTTCAAGGGTAACGTTGTGTAAAAAACTGCTGAGGTCGTCATTAAAATCTTTATACCGCATAGAAAAATAATTACCCAGTTTGCTTTTATTAGTTTCTAAAAGCAGGTTTTTAAATTCCATTATGTCAGGCGTAAACTTCATGCTGGCCTGCAGATTTTTTAATTCAAAGCCACTTTTTTCTTTAGCTTTTAATTTAATATCGGTGGTTAAAGTATCATTAAGAAATATTGCATTTTTAAGATTACCTGTAATGCCGGTAAATGCAAGATGCTGCCCGTCGAACCTGTCGGTGTAAGCTTGCCGTATGGTTTCTTTTTCATTTACAAAACTGGCATTGGTAAGGTCAATATTTTTTATACTTACCATCCAGCCTCCTGTATTCCACTGCAGGGCAGACAGCACAGGTATTTTTGGCACAAAACTTCTCAGGTTAGCATTATCAACCTTTGGTTTATTACCCGTATAATTCGATTGCGAAAAATAGGGTGCATCTAATTTTAAATCAGAAATATAAATATGCCTTCTGTTGAAATTAAGGGTATCAGCTTTTAAATCAAGTTTTTTTATTGCCACCTTCATATCCTGGCCCACCCATTTATCTTCTTTATTAAAATAAACATTCTCTAATTGAATTACCTGCAGGTCAAATTCAATTCCGCCACCTGATGAATTAGTTTTTTTAGGGCTCGAAAAATAATCAACCAGGAACTGGTAATTCCAAACCGAATCGGTACGGTTAATATTTACTTTTGCATTTTGAAGGCCGATATATTTTAGAGTTGCATTTTCTTTTAAAAAAAACCAGTCGGTAATATTTACTTTGGCAGATGCAGCGTATATTAAAGTGTCTTTCTTTTTATCTTCTACCAAAACACCATCAACAATTAAGGTATTAAAAAGTGCAATATCCACATGCTTTATTGAAACCTTAGTTTGTAATTTTTTTGAAAGACTTGCCGTAACCTTATTTACTAAAAAATTTTGAAATGGTGTTAGGTTAATGATGCCCCATAAAAAGGAGAACAACAGGATAATAAAAATAAAAAAAGAAAGCTTTTGTTTAAGTTTTTTAAAAACAAACAGCCAGCCAATTAGCCAGGCAGCGAGTAAAATATAAAAAAGCCATTTGTAATCGGTGTATAAAAAAACGACCATAGCGCCAAGCACCAACCAAAAAAGCAGGGTAAGCGTAATCCATTTTAATATGTTAAGGCTTTTGCTCAGGAAAATATGTAATTAATGTAAAATTAATGTTTCGCCTGTTAAAGGCAAATTCAATACCAAACTTTACAATTTATTTAGATAAGAGAATGCCAGCGCATTATTTCAGTAAAATTATTTTTCAGCCATTATTTAATAAGCTAAAAACAACACTTGCTGCACAAAAAATTTATTTGAAATAATACCCAATATTAAGGCTGAGCATGCGGTTGCGGATGTTGCGCTGGTCAATTTCTTCATTGTTATTAATGCTGGCTAACCCGTGCATATAGCCAACTTCTACAAAAACTTTTTTCATATGGTAACCCACACTTGCATTAAGGCCTGCATCAAACCAACCAAACTCCCCAAAACCAAATTTTAATTTTTGGGTGGTTGTAACATTGCCCGTGGTGGTGGCCTTAATTTTTCCAAAATTGGTAAAACCAAATACGGGCCCCAGGCTTATGGCTAAGGATTTATCTTTATTAGGAAAATCTACACTTAAAGAAGGAATTAAATCAAGATAAGTTATAGAGTATTGTTCCGTTTTATTGGTGCCGGTTAAAGGCTTAACAATAAAACCTCTTTTGTTTATCATTACCGAAGGCGAAAAATGCAATACACCTTCAAAAGGCACTTTTGCAAGTACCCCAATGCCGTACCCAAAAGTAAATTCGTTGGGCTGTTTTATGCCACTATAAACTGCTTTTGTTGTCGAATAATTCCAGCCTCCTTTTACTGCAACTTTTACCTGTGCGCCAACATTTTTTATCAGCAATAAAGCAGCCAGTACGGCAATACATCTTTTCATAACGTAAATAATTGCGGCAAATGTACAGTTTTAATAACAGAGCTAAATATTTCGGATAACTAATTCTTTAATAATAAGGAGTGGTTTTTAAAAATGAATTTCAGCTTTTATTTTTTCGTATTCATCTGCTTATTGAATTGAGCAGAATTGCCTTTTGCAATTGAAAGATTTTGCCAATTGTTATTGGTTATTATTTTAGCAACATAAATTATTTGCCCCACATGATATGGATAATGAGCCAGTTGGCGGTTAATAGCATCCACCACCAGCAAACCTTCGCTGCGGATATGTATAGTTTTTAAAAGATCATCTTCGGTTAAAGCGTTTAGGGCATCCAGTAAACAGTGCCATCCTTTATCCCAAAGCTCAATTAATTGTTGTTTGGATAAATGCTGTTCCTCAAATTCGGTATCCCGGTTGCGCCATTCTTTTTCGCCATCGCTGGTTAAAAAATCCGTCCAGCGGCTTAGCATATTACCGGCAGTATGCTGAATGATTATTGCAATACTGTTACTGGCTTCATTGGGTTGATAATGAAAATCATCATCGGTTAATTGTGTAAATGTTTTATCGCCTAAATCTTTGTAATAGTTAAGGCGTTTAATGGCGGAGTGGAGGAAGGTGGATGCTAAGTTCATTTTTTTTATTTAAAGTGTAAAACGTATTACCAGATTACAAATTCCAATTATAAAAGCAGTAATTGTTATTAAGGCGCTCCTGTAAAAATCCTTGTATCCTTCATTTAAGCTTAACGCTTCATTATTTTCAAAGGCTTTATAAAGCAGTTTATTACCCCTGAAATAAAATAGCCAGCTAATTACATTTAAAATAAGCAAGGCTAATCCAACGTATGGTAATATCCTGTAGTTGTAAAAATCTACAAATCTTATATTACCAGGTAATTTTTTATCAAGAAAAAAATACCATTGTGCTAATTCTAAACAAGAATAAATAACCGCCAATGATAAAAGTATTTTTAAAACAAGCAGATATTTTTTAATAACACGTTTATCAATAGTATCCACAAAATTATTGGAAATTAAATCTTCACTCATTTATAAGTATATTCTAATAAAAAATAGTCTTCTCTTATATCTCCTCCATTTCTCTCCCCTCCGGGGAGGATAGGAGGGGCTGCTAGTACCCCTCCGCCGCATCATCACCCCTCTTATCACCCACAGCAATAATTTGTTTGCCTTTTATTTGTATCACTTCTGTTCTTCCAATCTGCCCTCTTGTAATTATTTTATATCCCATTGCCTCCAGTTGTTTTTTTACAGCTTCGTCAAAATCTTTTTCTATATACAATTTATCGGGTAACCATTGGTGATGAAATTTTGGTTTGTTTACTGCATCTTCTGCACTCATACCAAACTCTAAAATATTTACCAGCGTTTGATAAACACTTGTAGGGATGGTGGTGCCGCCGGGTGTGCCTACCACTAAATACGGTTTGTTGTTTTTTAAAACAATAGTCGGTGTCATACTGCTCAGCATTCTTTTACCTGGAGCAATGGCATTTTTTTCGTTGCCTACTGCGCCATACATATTAGGTACGCCGGGCTTTACACTAAAATCATCCATTTCGTTATTTAAAATAAAACCTGCACCGCTAACAACAGTGCGGCTGCCATAGCCTCCATTTAATGTAGTGGTAACTGCAACAACATTTCCTTTATTATCTGCAATGCTAACATGTGTGGTTTCTTCACTTTCTCTAATCATGCCTGCTTTGGTAATGTCGCTGCTGCCTGCTTTACCAGCAGTCATAATCTTTCATTCTTTCAACTAAATAAGCATCGCTGTTTAATTTTTTTACAGGCACTTTTACAAAATCCGGATCGCCTAAAAATTCGGCACGGTCGGCATAGGCCCTGCGTTCTACCTCCGTCATTAATTGTACACTTGCAGCAGTTTGAAATTTCATTTTACTAATATTTCTTTTAGCAATCATCTTCATCATCTGTTGCAAAATTATGCCGCCGCTGCTGGGTAATGGCATAGTAACAATTGTATTGCCTTTATAATTAAATACATCCGGTATTCTTTCTTTTGCCTGATAATTTTCTAAATCTTCCAAACTAATAATGCCTTGTACTAATCTTCATTCTTCGCTTCTTTCTTCTCCATTTCCTCCGCCGCAACAGATATCAGTTCCTCGCATGCGGTTTCACCACTGTAAAAACCCTTTTGCCCGTTATCTCTTATTCTTTTAAAGTATTAGCCAAATCTTTTTGTATTAATGTATCCCCTGCTTTCCATGCCACGTTTTTTGTAAATGCCGTTTGCGAATTATTTAGTTTTAAAAATTCTTCTCTGTGTGCATTAAGCGATGAAGCTTCTGCTGCTGTAATTGCAAATCCATTTTCTGCTAAATCAATTGCTGGCTGAATTAATTTTGCAAATGGTAATTTTGCATATTTATGAGATGCAAATAATCCTGCAACAGTGCCGGGTACGCCTGCTGCCAAATGTCCATCCTGCGATAAATGCATTTTTGGATTACCAATCGAATCTAAATACATATCTCTGGTTGCTTTTGCAGGCGCTTTTTCCCTGTAATCAATAGCAATATTTTTTCCATTTTTTAAATGAGCCACCAAAAAGCCACCACCACCAATATTGCCTGCACCGGGATAAACTACGGCTAACGCTAATTGTGTGGCAATGGCTGCATCAAAAGCATTGCCGCCCTGTTTTAAAATTTGCAATCCTGCTTTACTTGCTAATGGATGGGCAGAAACCACCGCTCCATTTGTACAAACCACTTTTTTTTGTGAGTGGTAGTTATAAGGATTAATTTGTGCCGTACATTGCAGCACTAAAAAACAATGTAATATTAACAGTACTGTTTTTTTTTGTTTCATACTTAATAATTATTTTTCACTTTAGCCAGGCAAAAGTTTATATTTTATGAAGAAGATTTTTTTTGTTTTTTTTACTTTTTTAATTTCAAGTTACATTTCTTTTTCGCAACCCCTAAAAAGCCCTGATAATTTTTTAGGGTACGCATTGGGCAGTAAATATACACCGCATTACAAAATTGTAAATTATTTTCAGCAGGCTGCTGCAGCCATGCCTAAAATGATGAAGCTGGAGCAATACGGTACAACTAATGAAGGCCGTCCGCTGTTACTGGCTTTTGTAGCATCGGAAGAAAATTTTATAAACTTAGAAGAGATACAGAAAAAATAATTTACGCCTTGCAGGAATGCTGAATGACAAACCTGCAGATGTAAATGCACCTTCTGTTGTTTGGCTAAGTTATAATGTACATGGCAACGAAACCAGCTCCTCCGAAGTGGCCATGAAGACTTTATTTGAATTATTAAATGCAAACAATACCCAAACTAAAGAATGGTTGAAAAATACAGTGGTAATTATCGATCCATGCTTAAATCCGGATGGACGTGACCGTTATGTAAACTGGTTTACACAGGTAGTGGGAAAAAATGCCAATGCCAATTTAGATGCTAGAGAACACAGCGAACCCTGGCCCGGTGGCAGAACTAATCATTATAATTTTGATTTAAACCGAGACTGGGCATGGCAAACACAAATAGAAACACAGGGCCGTTTAAAAAAATATAATGAATGGATGCCGCAAATACATTGCGATTATCATGAACAGGGTATTAACAACCCTTATTATTTTGCGCCTGCGGCAGAACCTTTTCATGAAGTGATAACAAAATGGCAAAGAGATTTTCAAACTACTATTGGTAAAAACAATGCAAAATATTTTGATGCCAATGGCTGGCTGTATTTTACAAAAGAAGTTTTTGATTTATTTTATCCTGCTTACGGTGATACTTATCCTATTTATAATGGCGCCATTGGTATGACGTATGAACAGGCAGGTGGTCCCGAGGGTGGTGCGGCAGCTTTAACAGCAGATGGCGATACACTTACTTTAAAAGACAGGATTGCACATCATTTTACTACAAGCATGAGCACTGTAGAAATTGCATCGGTAAATAATATCCGTTTAATTGGTGAGTTTAAAAAATATTTTGATGATGCAAAAAATACCGGCATAGGAGAATATAAAACATATGTTGTTACAGATAACAATGCAGGCAAATTAAAAGCGCTGCAAAACTTTTTTGACGTTAATGGAATAAAATATGGAACAGTTAATAGCTCTTCGATAAAGGGATATAATTATTTTACAGGTAAAGATGAAGCATTTGCTGCAAACAACAGTTTAGCGGTAAGTGCTTATCAACCCAAGTCTGCACTGATAAAAGTATTATTTGAACCTAAATCAAAATTAAGCGATTCGGTTACTTACGACATTACCGCATGGAGCTTGCCTTATGTGTATGGTGTGCAGGCATATGCTGTAAAAGAAAAAATTGTTACCGGAAATTTTGCAGCAGCAAAATCTGAAAATAATATTCCTTTAAATGCATATGGTTATCTTATCAATTACAATTCCTTTAACGATGCAAAATTTTTAGCTGCTGTTGTTAAACGCAAAAATTAAAACACGTTTTGCTGAAAAAGATTTTACTTATGGTGGCAAAGCTTTTAAAAAAGGCACTTTAATTGTTTTGAGAAAAAGTAATGAAGAAAAGATGAATGCATTTATAAATGCTGTAAATAAATACAATGCTGCTGTTACTCCAGTTGCCGGCGGTTTTATGGAAACTGGTTTTGATTTTGGAAGTGAAAAAGTACATTTTATAAAGCAACCAAACGTTGCTATGCTAACAGGTAAAGGTGTTAGTTCCGATGCTGCAGGAGAAGTTTGGCATTTGTTTGAGCAGCAACTGAATTATCCCATTACATTAATTAATGCGGATGAAATAGATGGAGCGGCTTTAAAAAATATAGACGTTTTAATTTTACCTGATGGTAATTATAAATTTTTTAATGATAAAGATGCCTCTGCTGAAATTAAGCAATGGGTACAGCAGGGCGGAAAAATAATCGCCATTGAAAATGCGGCTGCACAAATTGCAAAAGCAGAATGGGGATTTAAATTAAAAAAAGATGACGATGATGATAAAAAGGATGATAAGAAGGACGACAAAAATTTATACAATGATATAAAACGTTTTGAAGACAGGGAAAGAGAAAGTATTGCAGATTATATTCCTGGTTCTATTTATAAAGTATTGATGGATGATTCTCATCCTTTGGCATTTGGTTATACTGCTAACTATTTTACATTAAAACAAAATGGCGACTTGTACGAGTTTATGAAAGATGGCTGGAATGTAGGTGTGATTAAAAAAGAAAATCAGGTGGCAGGATTTGTGGGTAACCGTTTAAAAGAAAAAATAAAAGATGGTACTGTAATTGGCGTACAGGATTTAGGAAGAGGAAGTATTGTTTATTTTGCCGATGACCCAATATTCAGATGTTTTTGGGAGAATGGGAAGTTGATGTTTGCAAATGCGGTGTTTTTGGTAGGGCAGTAGAGAGCTGCAAAATTATTTGTTGCTTCGCAATAAATGGGTTGCCACAGAGGCACGGAAGCACAGAAAATACATTTTTATTTTTTTGCAGTTTATCTAATCACAAAAATTAAATTTATGACAGATTTACTTGAACAAAATGAGTATCCTTTAAAGATGAAACTGATAAAATAATTGGCCTTGCAATTGAAGTACATAAAGTGCTTGGTCCGGGATTTTTAGAAATTGTTTATAAAGATGCATTAGAATATGAGTTATCTGAAAATGATCATTACTATAAACGAGAAGAGGAATACAAAGTACGTTATAAGAAAGCTATTTTAAAACATAAATTCTTTGCTGATTTTGTAATTTTCAATTCGGTGATTGTAGAAATTAAAGCAAAACAGGGAGGTATTGCACAAGAGGATTTGGCACAAACAATTAATTATTTAAAAGTTTCAGGTTGTAAAGTTGGATTAATATTAAACTTTGCCGGATCAAAACTTCAAATAAAAAGAGTAGTATTTTAAGTTGTTGCTTCGCAACAAAATCAATTGCCACAGAAACACAGAAAAAATATAAAAAATGGAACGAAAAAAAAGTCACAGTCAAAAGTAAATTATATTAAATTCTTCTCTTCTGTGCTTCCGTGCCTCTCCCGAAATGACCGGGACAAGTGTGGCAAAAATCATTTGCGCAAGCAAATCATTTCTGTGTTTCTGTGCCTCTGTGGCAAATTCAATTTGCGTAAGCAAATTCTATTCTTATTTTTTGTGGCTTTTTTTGCGAAGCAAAAGCACAAACACCAAAATCCTACACCTCCTCCGAAATATTATTACAATTAAAAAAACTCAATGTACTCGGCTCGGTTTTATATATCGCCGCACACCCCGATGATGAGAACACAAGGCTGTTAGCTTATCTGGCTAATGAAAAATTATACCGCACCGGTTATTTAAGTTTAACAAGGGGCGATGGCGGACAAAATTTAATTGGTGATGAACAAGGTGTTGATTTAGGATTGATAAGAACACAGGAATTATTAGCAGCAAGAAGAGTTGATGGTGCCGAACAATTTTTTACCCGTGCATTTGATTTTGGTTTTAGCAAAAGCCCCGAAGAAGCCTTAAGTATTTGGGGACACGATAAAATTTTAAGTGATGTGGTTTGGGTGATACGAAAGTTTAAACCTGATGTAATTATTACGAGGTTTCCAACAACAGGCGAAGGCGGACACGGGCACCATACTGCTTCTGCAATATTAGCCGAAGAAGCATTTGATGCAGCAGCAGATGCAACAAAATTTCCTGAACAGTTAAAATATGTTTCTGTATGGCAGGCCAAACGTTTGCTTTGGAACACTTTTAATTTTGGTGGTAATAATACACAAAGTGAAGATCAGTTTAAATTAGATTGCGGCGATTATAATGCGATACTTGGAAAAAGTTATGGAGAGATTGCTGCTACCAGTCGGAGTATGCATAAGAGCCAGGGCTTTGGTGTACCTGGGCAAAGAGGACAGTATTTTAGAATATTTTAAAACCATAAAAGGGGAAGCACCAGTAAATGATTTGATGGATGGTGTTGACTTAAGCTGGAATAGAACCGGTATTGCGTCATTATTGCCACAAGGCATGTTTGTAAATTCTGTTCAAAAAATTATTTCAGTTTTTTCAGTTGAACATCCTGAAAAATCTCTTCCAGAATTAGTAAAACTATATAATGACATTGACAGAATTACTGATACTTTACTGGAGAGAAAAAAAGCAAACTGAAATAAAAAAAATAATTGAAAACTGCAGTGGCTTATTTATGGAAGCAACTGCCAATACTCAATATGCTGTACAGGGCGATAGTTTAAAAGTTACACTTAACAGTAAATAACAGAAGCGGAGCAAATATTTTAAATGCCGATGCACAAATAGATACTACTTATTTAATTTTTGATCAGCTAAAAAAAAATAAAACGCTGTAAAAACTTATAGCTGGTTTATACAACCCAATACAAAATTAACTCAGCCTTACTGGTTAGAAAACGAAATGGATAAAGGAAGTTTTAATGTTACCGATCAGCAACTGATTAGTAAAGCAGAAAATGATCCCTTGAGTGTAAATTTTAGTGTGATGATTGAAGGAAAAGAATTTATATTTACTAAACCCATTCGTTATAAATACACTGATCCGGTTAAAGGAGAGATTTATGAGCCGGTGAATTTAATTCCTTCAATTTATATTTCAAATTACTCAAAAATTATTTTTAAGAAAAAAAATGGAGTAAAAGATTACAGTATCAGACCAGCCGTCACTTTTAAAACTTCAAGATATATTAATAATACTGATGTAAATGCTTACTTTGAACCTAAACATGAAAAATTAAAGTGGCCTATTTCTAACAGTAAAGTTGAATCAAATTTATCTCTGCAACATGAAATTATTAATTACCCTCTGCCAAGCAATTCTTTGCAGTTTAATGATTCAGTTCAGCAATTACGTACTATTCAATATGATCATATTCCATTAATAAATTATTTTTCGAAAGCAAAAATAAAAATTGTTGATTTTAATGGAGATTTAAAAACTGAAGGTAACTATGCCGGATACATTCCCGGTGCCGGCGATAAAATTCCTGAAGCATTAGAACAAATGGGATACAAAGTAGTAACACTAAAAGAAAGCGATATCACTCCAAATAATTTACGACAGTTTGATGTAATTGTTACCGGTGTTAGAGCCTACAACACCAACGACTGGATGACAAATGTTTACGATGCCTTAATGTTGTATGTAAAAGAAGGCGGCGTATTATTTACTCAATACAATACTAATAATTTCATCAGCAGTGTAAAAAGCAAAATTGCGCCTTATCCTTTTACCATCAGCCGCAACAGAATTACTGATGAAGAAGCTAAAGTAAATTTTTTAATACCAGATCATAAGGCATTAAATTATCCAAATAAAATAACAGAAAAAGATTTTGAAGGATGGATACAGGAACGCAGTATTTATCAATGCAGAAAATGCTGACACTGCATACAGAAAAATTTTAAGTATGAAAGACCCTGGCGAAAAAGAGCAGGAGGGAAGTTTAATAATTGCTAATTATGGTAAAGGAAGATTTGTGTACACCGGGTTGGTTTTCTTTAGGGAATTACCTGCGGGTGTACCCGGGGCATACAGATTGTTTGCAAATTTAATTGCTAATAAGAGGGTGAAGTATATAAAGTAAGGAGCCCCTAATCCCTTGCACTGCATCCTGCGGAAAAGGGGGAAATGGAGAAGAACTTAGCGAAGAACGAAAAGAGAA
The DNA here is from genome assembly GCA_963741535.1 of uncultured Chitinophagaceae bacterium. Lineage (GTDB taxonomy): Bacteria > Bacteroidota > Bacteroidia > Chitinophagales > Chitinophagaceae > Ferruginibacter. Next base: position 62,665 of record CAVUIP010000007.1, on the reverse strand, counting down.
TTATGGAATAAAACAGCTCCGTAGGAGCTTAAGGTGGGTAGAAAATGAGTTTTATGTTTGTCATCGTCCCGTAGGGACGGCAGGTGCTTTTGCAAAACATAATAAAAGCTCAATAAAGGTATTTAGTATAAGTGAGTGACACAACGATGTAGATAGAAATTCAAATGCTTGTTACAAAAAATGCAAAACGAAAAATCATATTGGAATAAATGGTACATTGGTGTACTGCTGTTTTTAATGGTACAAATAATTTTGTTTTATTTGATTACCCGGTATTTTAGTTAATTATTTTGAATAAGAGAAAAGAACATAAAATTATTATACTGCCTGCAGCATGAGTACCATTGACTGGACGATATTAATTACCACACTTACTTCCATAATTATTTATGGCATTTATAAAAGCCGTACAACAAAAAATTTAGAAGGTTATTTTTTAAGCAACCGCAGCCTGCCATGGTATTTGGTTTTATTAAGCATAATGGGTACACAGGCAAGCGCCATAACTTTTTTAACCGGACCGGGTCAGGCGTACAGCGATGGAATGCGTTTTGTGCAATATTATTTTGGATTGCCATTAGCCATGATTGTTATCAGCATTTTTTTTGTACCCGTATTTAGTAAATTAAAAGTTTATACTGCTTATGAATTTTTAGAGAACAGGTTTGATGTAAAGACAAGAACTTTTACTTCGGCATTATTTTTATTATCCCGTGGGCTAAGCACCGGCGTTAGTATTTTTGCGCCATCGCTGGTTTTGAGTTCTTTAATGGGCTGGAATATTTATTACACCAACCTGGTAATGGGTGGCTTGCTTATCATTTATACCATGAGTGGTGGTGCCAAAGCGGTAGCACATACACAAAAGCTGCAAATGATAATTGTATTTGTAGCATTATTTTTAACAGGATACCTAGCTGTAAAATTATTGCCCGAAGCTGTTGGCTTTACCGATGCATTAAAAGTTGGCGGACAAAATGGTAAGATGAATATTATTACCACGGGCTTTACTGATAAGGGTTTCGACTGGAAAGATAAATACAATATCTGGAGTGGTTTAATTGGCGGATTTTTTTTAGCACTCAGTTATTTTGGTACCGATCACAGCCAGGTGGGCCGTTACTTAACAGCAAAAAATATTAAAGAAAGCAGGAAAGGTTTATTGATTAATGGCCTGGTAAAAGTGCCGATGCAATTTTTTATTTTGCTTATTGGGATATTGATTTTTTCTTTTTATCAATATAACTAAAGGGCCAGTGTATTTTGATAAAGTAACGCAAGAGCAGGCAAAGCAAACTGTTAAAAAAGATTCGTTGAATATGCTGGAGGCGCAATACAATGCCGCTTTTGCATTGCCTGATAAAACTGAGGCAAATGCCATAAGAAAAACTTATGAAGGCGTAATGAAAAGAGCCTTGAACGATAATGATACCAAAGATACCAACTTTATTTTTCTATGGTTTGTAAAAGAAAATTTACCGGTTGGGTTGATAGGATTAATTTTTGCCATTATTTTTTTAGCAGCCTGGGGCAGTATTGCTGCAGCACTTAATTCTCTGGCAGCATGTACCGTTATTGATTTTCATAAAAAATTCTTTGTAAAAAAAGAAACCGAAGTTGAAGATTATAAAATTTCGCAATGGTACACATTGGGCTGGGGTATTTTTTCTATTATCATCGTATGTTTGCCTATAATATTGGCAACAGTTTAATTGAAGCCGTTAATATCATCGGGTCTTTATTTTATGGTGTAATTCTTGGTGTTTTTTTAGTTGCCTTCTGGTTGAAATTTGTAAAAGGTAATGCTGTTTTTTATGCAGCCTCATTTCGGAATTGCTGGTAATTGTAATTTACCGCATGGATGTTATTTCTTTTTTATGGCTGAATGTTATTGGGGCGTTGCTGGTAATTTTCTTTAGTATGTTGCTGCAACCGCTGGTAAAAGAAAAAGCACCGCAATAATGCAAGTGCTTTGTTATTATAAATTGCACTGCAATTATCTTAACTTTTTTAGCAACTGTTCATTCATTTTTATATAATCATCATTGTTGGCTTCTTTAGCCAGCTCTAAAGATTTTTGTGCACTGATTTTTGCGCCAGCTTTATCACCCATTTCCTGCTGAATTTTTGCTTTGTATAAATAAATCCAAAATGCTTTTTTATCTTCTTCTAATGCTTTAGTACAATTTTCTAATGCTTTATTTAAATTATCATCATACTCTTTATAAAATTGTGCAGCCTGCCAGTATGGTTTTTTATCTGTTTGCATGGCTTTATCAATTTGTGCTTTTAAACGGTCTTTTATATTTGAAGTAACAGCAATAGTTACTACCGTTTTCTCCCACATAATTTGCAGGTCGCAGCTTTCTGGTTTAATATTGGCAAACGCTATAGTGAAAGTTTCATAGTTAGGCCGCATTTTTTGTGGTACTGTTTTAAAACGGATAACATCCTGTCCTTCTTTGTAGCCATCAATGCCCCAGTTAGCTATTCCTTTATTCAAAATTATTTCCCAAATATCAAAGCCTGGGATAGTGTATAAAACATAAGTACCTGTATCAATTTTTTTTCCACCTAATTCAACGGCATCAGTAAAAGTTATTTTTGTTGCAGCATTAGCGCCGGTACGCCACAATTTATTATAAGGAACAAGGTCGCCAAAAACTTTACGGCCTTTTGCATTGGGCCTGCTGTAAATAATTTCAATAGAGCCCATACCAAAATCCTGCTTAACTGTTTGTGTTGGCGATGGTGCAGGCATTTTTACCTGTGCGGTAGCAGTAGCGGTGTGTAAAACAAACGCAATAAGTATTGGCAGTATTTTTTTCATACATTATTTTTAGAAAGTAAAAGTTTCAACATGGTCTGGCGCCCCGTCTGACCATGTTGAAACTTTATAAAATTTAAAATTGTACAGTAACTTTTCCTTTACCTTTTTTACCGGTTTTAGTTTTCCATTGCGGGCCTTGTTCAATAAGGCGTTTTGCTGCTTCATCGCAATTATCGCAAAGCGATTTATCAACTTTAATATTTGTAATGCTGCCATTGGGTCTTACTTCAAAAGAAATTTCTACCTGCCCGTGAATATTGTTTTTTAAAATGTCATCAGGTATTTCAATATTATTATTAACGTAAGTATTGTAATTGTCCCAACCATCGGCAGGCTCTACATTAACAACCGAATCTTTTAAAAGTGTTGCCCTTCTCGATAACCTGCCTTTTGTTTCTATGCCATGGCCTACTACAGTTTTTTCTTTAAATGCTAAAGCATCTTCTGTAAGTACAATTTTATTTTGCTGCATATTACTTTGTAACGTGTAAAATTTTGTTTGATAACCTGCAGATTTTATTTCCACCGTTAACAAAGAATCTGCTGCTACTAACCTGAAGTTTCCGTTAACATCAGCATAAGTACCAAAGTTTTCACTTTTAATACTGATGTTGGCAAAAGGCAGTGGTGTATTATCTGCTGCAACTACCTGGGCAATAAAATTTTTATTAAGTTGTTTATCTTTTGCAACATCACCAAGGCCTTTTTTATCATTGGGTATTTTATAATTTTCAGCCTCGGTTGCAGCTTTTGATCTTACTGCTTCTGTATTATTAAAAACACCATTTGCTGCAATGTTAGCATTGGATTTATTCGCTTCTCCTTTTAAACCAAAATTATTTTCAGAAGCAACTGTGGGAGCAGCGTTATTACTTAAGTCAGCATTTGAATTTTTCCTGGCTGCATAATCAGTTGATTTATTGAAATATTTTTCTGCTGCAGGCGCAGCAGATTTAATATCTGGCCTGTAAACAAAATTGCTAAAGCTACTGTCTGCTTTTTTCGATTCTGTTTTTGCAGCAATATATTTATCATCAACATCATTATTAATAATTTTATCTTCTGTATTTAGTTTATTGGTTTGTGTATTGGTAGAAGTTATTGTTACTGGTATTGAAGTTTTTTGAGTAGCCGTTTCTGTAATTGTTTCTTGTTTTAGCTGTATTTCAAAAACCGTATCAGGTGATATTTTTTTTTTTACCGTTTGGCAATTTGTTGATTATCTTTTTTATTAACCAGCAAGTAAGATATAGTTGCAGCACCACCAATTAATAAAACTGCCGCTGCAATTTTTAACCAATTATTATTGCGTTTGGGCATAGCAATAACTTTAGCAGTATTGCCATTGGTTTCAAATTTAGTTTTTAAAGCCGCCAAATCATTTTTCCATTCACCATTCTTCATCTCGCCATAACCTTCCATTGCTTCAGCTAAAAACGAATCGTCCAGCGCTGCTTTTTCCATAGCATGCATTTGCAATGGCGAAAGCTTGCCGGCAAAATATTGTTCAATATCCTGTGCGTTGTAAATAATATCGTTTTCTTTATTGTTCATTATTGTCAATGGTCAATTGTCAATGGTGAATAGTAATTTTTAATCATTCACTTACAATCAAATTAAATAATTAAACTCATAAACCCTAATTCCAATTACTAATTCCCTTCCTTTCCATCCATACACAACTTCAAATTCCTTCTCCCATTTTGTATATAGCTTCTTACTTTATTCCAATCGTAACCTGTAATTGCGGCAATTTCGTTGTAACATTTATTGTCTAAATAAAATAACCTCACACTTTGCTTCTGTTCCTCCTGTAAAGTGTCCAAACATTGTTCCAATTTAACAAAGTTCTCCTCTTTTTCCAACACTTCGCCATTCAGATGCGTATTTTCTGCCGATTGCATAAAATCTGCATTAAATTCTGTGGTTTTCATGTTTCTCGGGCTCCGCAGTTGCATAAGGCAGTAATTACGGGCCAAAACATGCAGCCAGCCCTTAAAATTATCTACTTCATGATTTTTTAACTTAGTGTTTAATTCCAGGTAAATTTCCATCACCGCATCCTTACTTTTTTCAGCATCTTTAAAATATTTAAGGCACACACCAAATACCAGGTCCATATAGCGCTGGTACAATTTGCTTAAATAGTTATTGTCGCCGCTTTCTTTAAAAGCAGCCACCAACTCTTTATCGGTTTCTGTGGTTGATATGTTTTTTAAAAAAGGCAAGCCCAATTTCTGAAAGCCCCTCTATCTCCCCGAAGGGTAAGAAAAGGAGAAGATTGTGTTATGATGAAAAAATATTTTGGATGTAAATTATTAGTTGTTGCGTTTTAAAATTTATCGGCTTATTGTTTGTATTCATTCAAAAGGTTACTTAATAAATATCCGCTATGTTCTTCTCCATTTCCCTTCCCTTTGGGAAGGATAGGATGGGCTGTAGCGGCACTTACTCAAAATAAACCTTTACCGTTTGATAAAAAATTCTATTGCTCATATACTGGTGCTGCTGTTGTTTTTCGGAATAACCCTGCAAGCCAAATAAGCCTGCAGCATTGCCTTTGTTAATAGCAATTTCTAAATAACCCGCCGAATTAAATAAAGCCAATTTTTCTCCCTCATTAACATCAGCATAAGTTTCGCTAACCCTGTCTATTACTTCATCTCTTTTAAAAACAATTTTAAAACTTCTTCCTTTACGCTGTTCTTCAAAATCTTCTTTGGTAATATTTACAATTACGTTTTCAAAATTATCAATAAAAATAATCTGCCCTTCTATCCAGTTATTACCCAACATGGGTTTTAACGGATTTTTTACCTGTATAGAAACTGTTGTATCACCAATTGCTTCAATTGCTTTGCCATCAAGTAGCTGATTGATTGCTTTTGCAAAAATGCTGGTACAGTAAAGGGTATTTTTTTGTTGTGTTTTATCCAATGCAAGCGCTACAACTTTTTGTGGCACTTCTTCTAAAATCATGGTGAGTAAACCATTATCGGCGCAGCCAATAAAATGGCCATTATGTTCTGCCAGCAACATGTGTTCGGGTTTTTCATCAAATAAATTTACCATACCAAATGAAATGTACCGGCAGGAAAATTTTTGATTGCATTGCGGCATACATACGCCGCCTGCGGATAATTAAAAGGAGATAATTGATGGGTAACATCAACAATATTAAAATTTCCATTTGCCTGCAACAACTGCCCTTTTAAAGCACCAACTAAAAAGTCGTGCTGGCCAATATCAGATGTAAGGGTTAGTAAAGGCATTTGTGATAGTTAATCGGTTAATTTGTTTATTGGTTGATTTGGTTATTAAATAATTTATTAACTGGCAATACAAATTAACCAGTTAACCAATAAACGGGTTACCGTACCAGTTCGCCATTTTTAAAAAAGAATTTTTTAGTTAATTTATCAGTCCATGATGGGAAAAACTTATTCATAAAAACAGTTCTCTTTCCGGTAAATGTAAGTACCAAAGTTCTTTTACGTTTTTCAATAGCTTTTAAAATATGTGCAGCACATTCTTCCGAACTCATCATATCGCCTTCATCCATCGGGCTTTCGCCATGCATTTGTCCTTTATTATTTAATGCCGCATTGCGAATGTTAGATGATGTAAAACCCGGGCAAACCCACATTACATTAACGCCATCATCCAATAATTCTGTTCGTACTGCTTCCAGCCAGCCGTTAACAGCAAACTTACTTGCTGAGTAGCCGCTTCTGCCGGGCAAACCACGGTAACCGGCAATGGAAGAAACTCCTACAATGGTTCCTTTTCTTTCAATAATAGAATTCAATGCCAGTTTAGTGCAATACACCATACCGTAATAATTTATATCCATTACTTTTTTAAACACATCAATCTCTGCATCTTTTAATAATGCCCTCATCGAAATGCCGGCATTGTTTATTAAAATATCAATGCCACCAAAAGTGCTGATGGTGGAGTTTATAAAATTTTTACAATCATTTAAATTGCTTACATCTGCCACAAGTGTGTGTAAGGGCATGCCGGAATGTTTAACCTGTAAATCGTACAACTTATCCTGGTTGCGGCCACAGGTAGCAACTTTTGCCCCCAAGTTAATTAATGAATCTACTAAGGCTTTTCCAATACCATCACTGCCACCGGTAATGGCCACCACTTTATTTTTAAAATATGTGTTCATATAAAATTATTATTGGCAAAAATAAGTGAGTTAGATGGCTGTAAGCAAACAAAATGTTGAAAATCAGATTTAAATGTTGAAAAACTTTGCTTAAAAAATTTGATGCAATATGATTTTACCCTATTTTTGCACTCCCGTTTAAAAAACGTGTGAGTTGAATTGGTAGCTCAGTTGGTAGAGCAATACACTTTTAATGTATGGGCCCTGGGTTCGAGTCCCAGCCAGTTCACAAAAAACCTCAGTAAAGTCTGAGGTTTTTTATTTATTTTAGCCCTGCTGCAATTTTTATATAATCAAATAGCCATCAAACTGCATCCTCTTATATCACTGTTATCCATTCGGCCCAGTACTTCAAAACTTTCGTTGCTGTATAAACGGCCTACATCTGCAGTAGCTATAAAACTGCAACTGTAAATATTGGCAAGGTCAATAATATTAATAGCGCCAGTTATTGGTTTTTCCTGTAAAGCATGTGCTGTATATATAGCAAAAGGGTCATCTTCTTCTCTTATTAAAACTTTCATCCAAGGCGGGCAATGAAAAATACCATCGCCTTTTGAATATGCCTGCGATAATAATTCCGTCATCCCATATTCGGAATGTATAAGGCTTATACCTAAATTATTTTGCAGTTGGCTGTGTACCTGCTGTCTTGTCATTTCTTCCCGTCTGCCCTTCATTCCCCCAGTTTCCATAACAATAGTATTGCGTAATTGCATGGGATGTTTTTCGGCAAAATCGAGCAAGGCATAAGTAACACCAATTAAAAGCGTGGGTTGTTTTAAAATTTCGTTATGTAAAATGGTGCTTCTTAATTTATCGTAGTTGGATAAATAAAAACCGCTTAAATTATTATTGCTTTGCTTAATCAGTTCTTCCACCATAAATACTAACGAAGAATTATTGCGCTCTAAATAAGATGGTAATAAACCAAGTATGCATTTGTTTTTTGCCTGTCCATAAAATTTTTCAAAACAGGCTGTAAAACTTTTTTTGTAAACAGCAATATCTTTTACAAAATGCCGGCTGTTAACCGATGATGTGGTGCCGCTGCTTTCAAAAAAAGCTTCATGTTCAAAAAAAGTGGTTTTAATTTCGTGAGATTTAAAAAATTGAATGGGTAGAAAAGGGATTTTTGTAATAGTATCAATTTTGTCGGGTAAAATGTTGAGCGTATTACAATAATTGCGGTAAACTTCGTTATACCCGTACTGGAAATGGAATAACTCCACAGCCAGTTCGGTAAAATTACCGGCAGAGGCAGCAAAAATTCTTTTTTCAAGGTCTGTATTTTTAACGGGTTGTTTCAATTTGTATTTGTAAATTTGAATTATTAAAATTACATGATGCGTTACATACTTTCAATATTTACGGTTGCTATTCTTTTTTTTGGTTGTAAAAAAGATAAATTTACAACTGTTCCGCAAATCACTTTTAAATCTGTAATACCAAATGCATGGTTATCTACTAATACCGCCTTTCAAAAAGATTTTGCACCTGTGCTTACCATTAGGGTTACCGATGCAGAAGGAGATCTGGGATTAAAAGTTGGTAAAGACACTTCGCTTGTATATGTAAAAAATCTTGTTAGCAACGCAATAGATTCTTCACAACTACTTCCTGATATTGGTACTTCAGCTAAACCAGATTTCCAAGCAGATATTGCAATAAATTTATTTTCGGTAATGGGTGGCAAGCCGGGTGTTACTACAAGGCCAAGGGTTGATACTTTATATTTTGAAGTATATATAAAAGATTTTGCAAAAAACAAAAGCAACGTTATTAAAACCAGCGACCCTGTTTTTTATATTGTACAGTAATGCGGCTGCTTTATTTCATCCTTTCTCATTCTGTCTTTATTGCAATTTGTGCTGTGGCACTTTGTTTTCAAACAGCTTTGTTGCTGCATATTAATTTACCGGTTTATTTAGTTGCATTTATTTTTTTCTCTACACTCTGCAGTTATAATTTTTACTGGCTGTTAAGTGGCTATGCTTTTGCAGGCCAATCATTAAAGCAGGTTTTAAAACAGTATCACACTAATTTTATTGTGTTGGTATTAGCTGCCGCAGGGTTGCTTTTTTCTCTTGTCAGAATTCCACAATTATTGCCTGTAATTATCATAGGTCTGGCTTTAACTTTATTGTATGCAATGCCTTTGCTGCCTTTTAAGATATTTCATGGTGCAAGAAAAGCAGGGCTGTTAAAAACTTTTTTACTGGCTTTTACCTGGACGTTTGTAACAGTTTATATCCCTTACTATTTTGCACCATCTGTACCTTTAAGTACATTACTACTGCTTTTTGTAAACCGGTTTTTATTTATGCTGATGCTTTGTATAATTTTTGATGCAAGAGATACCAACATTGATAAAATACGGGGCTTGCAAAGCCTTACCACAATTTTAAAACCCACAACTGTTAAATACATAATGATTGCAATTTTTGTAACTTATATTGTTAATGGTATTGGGCTGAGGGTTTGTTACAATGAACCCGAACAAATAATTGCATTATTGCTAACCGGGTTAATTACAGCAATGGTTTATTTTTTCTCACAAAAAAAGCAAGGCTATTTTTTTTATTATTTTTTGGTAGATGGGCTGATGTTGTTTTCGGCATTGGCTGCTTATGTGGCAAGTATTGCCCCTATACCCTAATGGGAAACTGCATCTTTTGGAATTGAAATTTTTAATAAAGTCAAACCCTTTTGAGGTAAATCAATTACAGGATTATTAAATGCAAGCTGCTAATATGATAAGTATTTAGTTATTTTGCCATTATAAATAAATAAATAAAGATGGCAAAAGCAAAAAAAGTAAAAAAAGTAAAAAGTATTTTAAACGATCAGTCTTATACATTTTTAAAAAATTATATCAACAACCCTTCGCCAACCGGTTTTGAAACCAGCGGGCAAAAAATTTGGCTGGAATATTTAAAGCCTTATGTGGATACTCACTTTACAGATCCATACGGTACTGCTGTTGGAATAATAAATCCTGATGCACCATTTAAAGTAGTTATTGAAGCGCATGCCGATGAAATAAGCTGGTTTGTAAATTATGTTTCTGCTGAAGGATTAATTTATTTAAAAAGAAATGGCGGTGTAGATCATCAGATTGCACCATCGATGAGGGTTTTTATTCATGGCAAAAAAGGCCCGGTAAAAGCTGTATTTGGCTGGCCGGCTATACATACCCGTATGAGCAATAATGATGGCAAAGAAACACAGCCAAAAGTGGATAATTTATTTTTAGATTGTGGCGCAAGAAATAAAAAAGAAGTGGAAGAACTGGGCATACACATTGGCGCTGTTGCTACTTATGAAGAAGGTTACGAAGAGTTAGCCTACGATTATTTAATAGGCCGTGCATTTGATAACCGCATTGGCGGTTTTATGATTGCAGAAGTAGCAAGGTTATTAAAACAAAATAAGAAAAAACTGCCCTTTGGTTTATACATTGTAAATGCAGTACAGGAAGAAATTGGTTTACGTGGTGCCGAAATGATTGCACGAAGAATAAAACCCAACGTTGCCATTATTACCGATGTAACACACGATACATCTACACCAATGATTAATAAAATGATAGAAGGAGAATGCAGTTGTGGTAAAGGGCCATCGCTTGCTTTTGGCCCTGCGGTGCATAATAAATTGTTAGATGTGGTGCAAAATACTGCTGCTAAAAATAAAATACCGGTACAGTTGCGTACTGTTAGCCGAAGCACAGGTACCGATACAGATTCGTTTGCGTATGCTAATGATGGTTGCCCTTCAGTTTTAATTTCTATTCCGCTGCGTTATATGCATACCACTGTAGAAATGCTGCATAAAAACGATGTTGAAAATACCATTAAGCTTATGTATGAAACTTTATTATCACTAACTCCAAAAACTAATTTGAGTTATTTTTAAACAATACCGATGCATAAAGGGTTAACAGCATTTATTGCAGTTGCTTGCATAAGCCTGGCTGCTTTTGCAATTATTTTTATGAAGCAATCAGCAGTTAAAGGCAAAAAAGAATCTAATAGAATTTTGGAAGAGTTTAAAAAAGTTGACGAAAGTTTAAAACAATCAAATACTGTAATAGATTCAGCAAATAAAATTTTGCATGATTCTTTATTACAAAGTATAAACCAGTAAAATAATGGACGACAGGTTTACAAAATATTCAAAATTATACTTTCTTATATTTTTATTATTTCTTTCTGTGCCTGTAATTATTGGCTTGTTTGTAGCATTAATGTATGGTCTGTCCACGCTTGTATCTTCAAAGCCAATAGATATGCTTTACGAGTTATTAATTATTACTCTTGCGCCTTCTGTTTTTGCAACAGTTTATTTTATTTTTTTTAAGCGTACAAAAAAGCATCCTAAACCTGTAATAAGAGCCATTTCCTTTTTATTTTTTATAGTTGGTTTTTCCAGTTGCATTGTTGTGCTGGGGAAAGACTACACCAGGTTTTTTACTAAACAAGTTTCCGATACAGAAGGTTATTGGGGTTTTGGTTTAATCTTTTTGGCTGGTAATGTTGCAGCACTTTTTATAATTGCCATACTGCAGGCATTCACCACAAATAAAGAAGAAGATTGGTTAGAGAAAAGAAAAAAAATGCAGGAGTAATTTTCCTTTTCTGCGTAATTACCGAAATCAGCAGGCAAATTTCCAAATAAAAATTCCCCGCTAAGACTAACGGGGAATAATCAAAACCAACTGTATGCTTATGAAAACATTTTCTTATTGAATAGTAATGTCTTTAGTTGCAGCTTTTACTTCTTCTTTTTTAGGCAGGCCTACATGTAAAATACCGTTTTCGTATTTGGCACTTATGTTTGCTGCATCAATTTTTTCATCTAAAGTAAATGTGCGTTTAAAAGATTTTGCACTAAATTCCTTGCGGATTACTTTGTCTGTTTCAGTTTTGGCTTCTTCTTTTTTCTCAGCACTCACCGTTAAAATTTTGTCATCTAATTTTACATTAAAATCAGCTTTTTCAAAACCCGGTGCCGAAACCTGTAAATGATAAAAGTCATTTTTTTCTACAATGTTTACAGGCGGAAAGCCTAAAACATCTTCTCTCATTGTTTTACCAAATGTTGCAGGTAATTCATTAAAAAGTTCGTTCATTAATCCGTCGAAAGATTTTACAAGTGGGTTGTTTGTTTTTACAAAAGTCATGGTTGTATAATTTTAATTTTAAAAATTTGTTTTACATACAAGGTTCTTCAAACAGTATTCCAATTGAATTTTTACGTCTTTCTTGCGTTTTCGAACCGATTTTATAGACACAATGTCTGATTTTGGCAATGCCGTCTGACAAAAATTCCTATTTTCTTCATAAATAATATTCCAAATATGGTAAGGTGCATTTTAATTTTATAGTGGTTTAAACAGAATAAGTGCATAATTTTGCCCTCTAAATAAAAATCTACTACACATGTATCCAGAAGAAATTGTAATACCAATGAAGGAGGAGCTAACTGAAAATGGCTTTTCCGAAATGCTTACCTCTGCCGATGTTGAGCAAAATATTAATGACGAAGGCACTACTTTAGTGGTGATAAATTCGGTTTGCGGTTGCAGTGCAGGTACCGCAAGGCCTGGTGTTTTAATGGCTGTTAATAACAGTACAAAAAAACCCAATCATCTTACCACCAGTTTTGCAGGCTTTGATGTTGATGCAGTAAAAAAAATAAGGGAGCATTTATTGCCTTATCCTCCATCATCTCCATCAATTGCACTTTTTAAAAATGGCCAGCTGGTACATTTTATAGAAAGGCACATGATTGAAGGCAGAAGTGCACAAATGATTGCCGAAAATTTAATTGGCGCTTTTGAGCAGCATTGTAATTAATTAAAAAAAGATGGGTTAGTAAATACGTCCTCCTGTTTATTCAGGGGGATTTTTTATCGCCTTCATCTTGATTAAGCCTTTAATTTTTTCTTCGCTTTATTCAATATCTTGCAGCCAAAAAAAATATAAATTACAACAGGCAATTAATAACCAATTAATTAATAAACAAATTAACTAACTAATGTATCCCAATTTATATTATGTTTTTAAAGACTGGTTTGGAGTAGAGTGGAAAGGGCTTAGTATTTTAAATACATTTGGCTTAATGGTTGCTGTTGCATTTATTGTTGCAGCCATTGTACTTACAAGCGAATTAAAGCGAAAAGAAAAACTGGGTTTATTATTTCCACGAGAAGAAATGATAACGGTTGGTAAACCTGCTTCTTTAATGGAGTTAATAATAAATGCATTGATCGGTTTTGTTTTTGGCTTCAAAGTTTTAGGATTAATTTTTAACCGGCCCGGGGATATGAATCCGCAGGAATATATTTTTTCAAGCCAGGGTAATATATTGGGAGGCTTGGCAGTGGCCTTACTTTTAGGCGGATTAAAATGGTACGATAGAAACAAACAAAAACTTAAAGAACCCGAACGCCGTAACGTACGCATATGGCCACATGACAGGGTAGGAGACATAATAATTCTTGGGTTGATATTTGGAATTTTGGGTGCCAAATTATTTGATAATCTCGAAAACTGGGATGATTTTATTAAAGACCCCATTGGAAGATTATTTTCGGCAAGCGGCCTTACTTTTTATGGTGGATTAATATTGGCAGCAGTAGCCATTTGCTGGTATGCTTCTAAGAGAGGTATAAAAATTATGCATTTGGTTGATAGTGCTGCACCTGCATTAATGATTGCTTATGCAGTGGGCAGAATTGGTTGCCAGGTTGCCGGTGACGGTGATTGGGGAATTTATAACAGTGCTTATGTTACAGATAGTAAAGGAAAAACTATTGTTGCTAAACCTGATGATTTTAAAAACGTATTAACAGGCAACACTGCATATTTTTTAGATGGAAAAGCACCAGATACTTCCGGTAGATTAATTTATGTTACAGATAGAAAGCATGGCAGCCTTGACGAAGTAGCGCATAAAAATTTTAAAGGCCCTTCTTTTTTACCCAACTGGATGTTTGGTTATGCCTACCCTAAAAATGTAAACAGCGACGGAATTTTAATTGGAGGCGATAAAGATGAACACAATCGCATGCTGCCCTCACCGGTTTTCCCTACCCCTTTTTACGAAACCATTGCCTGCACCTTACTTTTTCTTTTTTTATGGGGGATAAGAAAGCGTATAAAAACACCGGGAGTAATTTTTGGTATTTATCTTATTTTAAATGGGGCCGAAAGATTTTTAGTAGAAAAAATTCGGGTAAACACTACTTATTCAATAGCTGGGTTTCATCCTACACAAGCCGAAATAATTTCAACTTTGTTATTCCTTGCTGGTGCTTGCCTTATTATTATACAAAGGCAAAGGGCAAAAGGGTCTGTTTAATATATTTATAGAATTGAAATAGACTGGGTATTATTATTTATAACTTTGTTTTATATAATAATACCCTTCCTTGTAACTATTATAATCCATCCAACGTATAAATCTCTGTAGAACTTTCCCTGCATTTTATATTTTTTTTAACCGGTTATCCATTTATTTTACCGTTCAGTATAAAACAATGTACTATGCAAAACAAAGTACCTACTTTTGTGAAGTAGTTATCAAAGTATATAACTGCTTTTATTAATAGCCATTCTGGCCTTAGCCACCAGGATTAAAACAAAAAAAGTATAGCCATGAAAAAATTTTTCAACCTTTTGGTTGCAACCACTATCGTTATGTGCAGCCATGCCCAAACAAACACAGCCGGTAAAGTAACCGGAAGTATTAAAGACGGCGGACAACAAAAAATTATTGACGCCGCCTCAGTTTCCCTCTTAAAAGCAAAAGATTCCAGCCTTGTAAAAGTTGCCATTACTGATTCAGCCGGAAACTTTGTTGTAGAAAATGTAAAAGATGGTGCTTACTTAGTTTTGGCTACTTCAATCGGCCATTCAAAAACTTACAGCAAAGTTTTTTCTGTTTCTTCTGAACAATTAAATGTAAATATTGGTGTGCTGCAGTTAATTCCTCAAGATAAGAGCCTTGCAGGTGTTACCGTAGTTGCAAAAAAACCTTTTATCGAGAGAAAAATTGACCGCACTATTGTAAACGTAGATGCCGCAATTTCTAATGCCGGTACTACGGCTTTAGAAGTTTTGGAAAAAAGCCCCGGTGTTACCGTTGATAAAGATGGTAATATAAGCCTTAAAGGAAAAGCAGGTGTTACAATTATGCTTGATGGCAAACCGGCCTATTTATCGGGGCAGGAGCTTACTAATTTACTCAGAACAATGCCATCCGGCAATTTGGATCAGATTGAAATAATGACCAACCCTTCTGCAAAGTACGATGCATCGGGTACTGCTGGTATCATCAATATAAAAACTAAAAAAAATAAGCAAAAAGGTTTTAATGGTAGTGCCAATACATCTTACGGTCAGGGTATTTATGCAAGAAACAATAATAGCCTTAACCTTAATTACCGTAACGGAAAATTTAATTTGTTTTCAAACTTTGGTGCCAGTTGGGATAACAATTTTCAAGAGTTGTACATTTTAAGAAAGTTTAAAAACAGCAGTGCAGTGATTGACAGAATTTTTGAGCAAAACGCATTTATGGGCCGTAAAAACCGTAATAAAAATTCAAAAATTGGGTTAGATTATTATGCGTCTAAAAAAACAACTATTGGGTTTGTAGTTAACGGTTCTTCAGCCCTGCACCAGCAAAACGGTTTAAACACTACTTATTTTTACGACGGCATACAATCTTTAGATTCTGTTGCGGTAGCAAAAAATAATGAACAAAGCCCATGGAAAAACGGGTCAATCAATTTTAACTTTCGCCATATGTTCGATTCCACAGGTAAAGAATTAACCATGGATGCGGATTATGTAAAATACAAATCGGACAGATCGATGGGGCTCTTAAATAAGTATTACGCATATAACGGGCTGCAAACAGGGGGCGATAATTTAGTAGGCGACTTGCCAACAGGCGTAAATATATACACCTTTAAAATGGATTATACACACCCATTAAAAAAGGGCATTAAATTAGAAACAGGTATTAAAGCCGGTTATGTTAATACTGATAATACTGCCGGATATTTTAATGTAATAGGCGGAGTTAAAAATGTAGATTATACAAAAACAAACCGATTTCAATATAAAGAAAACATTAATGCGGCATACATTAACCTGTCTAAAGAAATTAAAAAATGGGGGCTGCAGGGCGGCTTAAGGGTAGAAAATACCAATAACAGCGGCCATCAGTTTGGCAATCCGCAAAAGGGTGATTCTTCTTTTAAAAATAGCTATACAGGATTATTTCCCAATGTATTTGTAAGTTATAAAGCCAATGATAAAAATCAATTAACCTTTTCGTATGGCCGCAGAATACGCAGGCCCGATTATGAAGATTTAAACCCATTTCTTTTCTTTATAGATAATTATACTTACGAGCAGGGTAACCCATTTTTGCAACCTTCAATCGCAAATACGCTGGAAGCATCACATACCTACAAAGATTTTTTAACCACCTCTGTTAATTATACACATACCAAAGGTTTATTTGCATCGAAGTATTTGAACCAAACGGCAATGCCATTGTAGTAACACAGAAGAAATTTTGGAAGTACCGATAATGCCAGTTTATCTGTAAACGCACAAATACCGGTTACCAAATGGTGGATGGCAATACCTTACGCTGAGTTTAATTACACCAGTTATAAAGGGGCTTTTGCATCGGGTAATATTAATATAAATGCCACCTATTTTATGCTAAATGTAACCAACCAGTTTACATTTAAAAAAGGGTGGAGTGCTGAGTTATCAGGTTTTTACCGTACAAAAGGTATAGAAGGGCAAATACTTATTTTTCCGTTGGGGCAATTAAGTGGCGGGGTGCAAAAGCAGGTATTAAAAAAGAAAGGCACCGTTAAGTTAAATATTAGAGATGCTTTTAGAACCATGCGGCCAAAAGGAGAAGTAAACATACAAAGTACCGAAGCAAGTTTCAGGCAGCAAAGAGATAGCCGTGTGGTTACTTTAAGTTTAATCTACCGCTTTGGTAAACCCATTAAGGGAGTTAAAAATAGAAAAAGCGGCGGTGCCGGAGATGAGCAGAACAGGGTGAAAGGAGCCAATTAAACCCAGGCTAACAGTAAATTTGCAGAAACCTGCCTTTGAGTATCGTTAAAATACGGTATCAAGGCAGGTTTTGCTTTTAAAAATGTGTCCAAAACTATAAAAATGGCGTGCTATTAACCGGTAATTTTACTGGTTTGGATGGTAAAAAGTAGTAAAATTTCCAGTTTGGTTACTAATTTCTTCTTTTAAATAAATTATTTTTTAAAAAACTGGGCTAAAAATATTTTTTATAAAATATTGATAACCAATGTATTTTGTAATATATAGTAATTTCTGCTTCGGATTTTCGACGAATGGACAGTAATTTTACGAAAAAACTTGCAAAAATACTTGCACAGTAAAAATACTGCATGTACATTTGTATCACAATCGGCGGTAAACAAAGATTGTTTTAATCTCAAACCCAGAAATATGAAACACATTATCACTCTTGTTGCAGCTTTATTCATCGTAGCAGTTTCTTTTGCAGATGTTAAACCTTACAAAACTTCTCTAAAAATTAAGTCTGAAAATACTTCTTTAAAGGTATCATTGCAAGCAGCTGGTAAGGTTAATATAGCCTGGACAGCAGTTGAAGAATCTACAACTACTGTATATAAAATTCAGAAAAGTGTAAATGGTGCTGAGTTTAAGACCATTGCTATATTAATGGGCGAAAGCAACCCTTCTTATACTTTTAAAGATAAATTAAATGGCGTAAGTGGTACAATTGAATACCGTGTAGTTACTACCGATAATAGTATTGTAGTTAGCACTTCTTCTCAAAACGTTGTTATATTCTAATTTTAGATAAATATTTTAATAACATACTGCCGGTTTTACCGGCAATTTTTTTGCCCTGAATATTTTAAACAGATACTTAGATAAATTGTACGTATTAATTAATACTTTTGAGAAAAACTTACCGATATGCCATCATTTGATTTTAGCAGTAAAGTTGACCTGCAAACGCTTGACAATGCATTAACACCGTTAGTAAAGAAATTACCAACCGTTTTGATTTTAAGGGCAGCCATGTAGTTATTGATCTTAATAAAAAAGAGTTTAAAGTAAACCTGGAAGCAGATAGTGAAATGAAACTTGGGCAAATAAGAGATGTTATGATTAGCAAGGAGTATGAAACAGGGCCTTGCTGCCGAAATTTATGATTTTAGCTAAAGAACCATATCAAAGTGGAAAAGTTGCAAAACAGGAAGTACTTGTAAGAAATGGTATAAAACAGGAAGATGCCAAAAAAATAGTAAAACTGATAAAAGATAGTGGTTATAAAGTTCAGGCCGCAATTATGGATGATATTATAAGGGTTACCGGTAAAAAAATTGATGATTTGCAGGAGGTTATTCAAGCAAGTAAAAGCTGGAATTTAGGCATTGCTTTGCAGGTGGTTAATATGAAGAGTTGAGATTTACGGCTATGCTTATCATTTAAATCTATAGATAAATAGCAAAAACCCAGTATTTTTTTGCTGCAAAATTAAACATTATACTAAAAACCCAGATTTTTTTATTAAATTTGCAACTTATAATAATTATACGGCAAAATCCGTATGCAAAAACAAAAAATTATGAAAAAAGGAATTCACCCGGAAGCTTACAAAACGGTAGTTTTTAAAGATATGAGTAACGGGACTCATTTTTAAGCCGCTCAACAGCTTACAGCAAAGAAACAGTTAAATTGGGAAGATGGAAACGAATACCCTGTAATTAAACTGGAGATTTCAAATACTTCTCATCCTTTTTATACCGGTAAAAATGTACTGGTAGATACTGCAGGCCGTATTGATAAGTTCAAAAAACGTTACGAAAAAAAGGCAAAATAATTGGTATAGATCATTATCTTTATCTCAAGTTTGTTTTTCATGGCTATACTTTAAGTCCCTTCGGTTCTCCGGGGGGATTTTTATTTTCTGTAATTTTATGATTATGCAAAAAATAATTTTTACAGAAGAATATTGCAACCCGAAAAATCTTCATCCATTTACATTGATACGCCATATACAGGATATACGGGTAGGCATATTAACTATCAGGGAAAAATGGGAGAGGTTTTTAAAGCTGCCTTCTTTTGATAAATGGGAAGACTATTACCTGGATGATGAAAACTCCATAAAAATTGATAAGAATATTGGCGACGATAATTTTTTAATGGTTCATGCCAATGTTTTGCCTACCAAAACATATCATCAGTAAAATAAAAAAATTACAACACGGCGAATTTTTATCAGTAGTAAATGAAGGCGGAATTGCTTACAAGTTTTCTTCAAAAGAAGTAATGGGTTACATAAAATAAAAATTACACGTTCGGTTGAGTTTAAAGAAGGCTTAAAAATTCTTCAGTATCCATGGCAAATATTTCAACTGAACGATTGGGCAATAAGGGAAGATTTTGAATTGATAACTGCTAAAAGAAAAACTAAGCCCATCTCCAAAACAAATAAAGTAATTAATGCATCGCAGATATTTTTAGAGCCAGGGGCAAAAGTGGAACATTGTATTTTAAATGCTTCTACAGGTCCAATTTATATTGGTAAAAATGCAGAGTTGATGGAAGGTTGTATGATAAGAGGGCCGTTTGCTTTGTGCGAAGGAAGCCTGGTAAAAATGGGCAGTAAAATTTATGGTGCCACAACAATTGGTCCTTATTGCCTGGCAGGAGGAGAAATAAAAAATTCTGTTTTAATGGGCTACAGCAATAAAGCACATGATGGTTATTTAGGAGATAGTGTAATAGGAGAATGGTGTAATTTGGGTGCAGGCACCAGTAACAGTAACCTTAAAAATAATTGCGGCGATGTTAAATATTGGGTAGATGGAGATAAAAAAGAAATAAGTGCCGGTAATAAAGGAGGGTTATTAATGGGTGATTATTCAAAAGCATGCTATCAACACTTCTTTTAATACCGGAACCGTAGTTGGCGTTTGCTGTAATGTTTTTGCACAGGGGCTTACACCAAAATACATTCCGCATTTTTCCTGGGGGTGCGACGGTATTACAAAATATAAACTAAGCAATGCGCTGGAAGATATTGATAACTGGAAACAATTAAAAGGCTTTGCAATTACTGAAAGAGAAAAACAAATTTTACAGATATTTGCAAAAAATTTTAAACCAACATACCAATGCGTAAACAAATAGCAGCCGCTAACTGGAAAATGAATTTAACACTTCAGCAGGGCGAAAATTTAATTGATGAATTATTAAGTACACAGACATGAATTAAACGAAAACCAACTGGCTGTTTTTGCAGTTCCTTTTCCTTATCTTATCAGTATTAATAATAAATTAGCGGGAAAAAAAAATGTTTTTGTTGCAGCACAAAATTGCTAGTAATAAAAAAAGCGGAGCTTATACCGGAGAAGTAAGTGCCGAAATGATTAAAAGTATTGGGTTGAGTATGTAATAATTGGCCACAGCGAACGCCGTGAATATTTTAATGAAAGCCAACGCCGTGCTTGCAGAAAAAGTAAATATTTGTTTTGACAATGGATTAAAACCCATTTTTTGTTGTGGCGAACCATTAGCAATAAGAGAAGCAGGTATGCAAAACAGCTTTGTAGAAACTCAATTGAAAGAAAGTTTATTTCATTTAACGGCAGCGCAGCTAACAGGCTTTGTAATTGCTTACGAACCCATTTGGGCAATTGGTACCGGTAAAACTGCCAGCAGCGAACAGGCGCAGGAAATGCATGCACATATACGCAGCGTAATGGCTAAACAATATGGTAACTGATGTGGCAGAAACTATTTCTATTTTATATGGCGGCAGTGTAAAAGCAAATAACGCAAAAGAAATTTTTGGCAAGCCCGATGTTGATGGCGGATTGGTAGGAGGAGCATCTTTAATTGCTGCAGAGTTTGCTGCTATTATTAATGCCTTAAAATAAAAAATGGGATTTCTTTGTAGAAATCCCCAAATAATTTTGATAGCCAGCTTGTGTTACCAGGCAATAAAAGCAATAATCGCCATCACTCCATAAAATGCTGCAATAATTCCTACTGCTGCAAACGCATCTGCAACAACCGGTGAGTAATTTTTTTTCATTTCTTACGGTTTTAATTTTTTTAAAAAGATTAAAATAACTGCGTTTCCGGGGATACAGAAGATGAAAGAAAAATGCTTAAAAATTTACTTTTAGGGGAGTTAGCTTATTACAGGGAGTGGATTGACAGTACAAAAATAGAAATATTATTGGATTTACCAAAGGTTTTATTAATATTTTCGACGAAAATATCAGCTTATTAACACATTTTAGGGTCATAAAACGCACCCATACACGTAATAAAATACTCCAAACGCCGCATTAAGGAATAAACAATGTAATTTGCAGTAAAATAAAGCAGTTTAAGTAAAAAAGGGATGAATAGTATTAAGGAATATATAGAATCTGGAATACTGGAATTATATGTATCAGGCAATACTACACCATTAGAAACAACCAGTGTTGAGGTAATGGCATCTGATCATCCTGAAATTGCAGCTGAAATTGATTTGATAACCAGCTCATTAAACAGGTATGCCCATCTTACAGCTAAAGAACCTGATCCAATCATTAAGCCTTTTTTAATGGCCACCATCGATTACACTGAAAGATTAAAAAATGGGGAGGAAATGTCTTTTCCACCAAGTTTAACTTCCAAGTCTAAAATATCAGATTTTACGGAATGGCTCAGCAGGAATGATATGGTTTTGCCTCAACAACTAACTGACGTTTCTGCAAAAATTATCGGCTATACACCAGAAATGATCACCGCTATAGTTTGGATAAAAGAGATGGCTCCGCAGGAAGTGCATGATAACCAAATAGAAAAATTTTTAATTGTGGAAGGCACTTGTGATATTGTAATAGAAGAAAAAATTCATCACCTTAAAGCCGGTGATATGCTTAGTATTCCATTATATAAAAATCATTTTGTAAAAGTAACTTCTTCAATTCCCTGCAAAGTAATATTACAAAGAGCGGCTGCTTAAATTAAAAAACGCTTAGTCCACTTCCACCATATATTGTATAAACTCTTTTCCATTTATTAAAACAGTTACCGGAAAGCTGTCTTCTTCTTTAAATTTATTATTAAAACTTAAAAAGCCATTGTTAAAAGTAAAAGGTATGTCCTTTATTCGCTTTTTTTTGCCATCGCCATAGGCAAGAGCAACTTTTTCTATGTTGCTTCTGTCGCTGAGCAGATAAGTAAAAAGCAATGGTTTATCTACTTTTATTTTAACAGCACCATCGTTTGGGGTAAATTTTTTTAAACCAAATTCGTATGCTGCAGATTTTATTACCGGGTAAGCAAAAAAATCTTTTTTGTTTTTTGGGCCTTGCCCTAATTGCCAGGCCGAATTATCTGGGTAATGCTGCAAATTAAAAATGGTAAGATCGGCAAAAAAATAATCGGGGTTAAATGCTTTTGTAAAACTTTTAAATTCGGGATCGGTGTAGCCGCTGCCCATACAGGGGTCAGCATAGTACCATGCTTCGGGGCTTTGCCCCAATTGCACCACAGCCCAGCTGTGATTTATTTCTGTTTTAAGTTCATTAATTTGTTCTGCCCCAAATTTTATAAAGCCATCTGCAGTAAGGCATCTTATACCGGCACTGCTGCACATATCCTGAAAAAGGTTGGCATAACCTGCACCCGTAGCCTTACGAAACAACAGTACTTCTGCAGAAGAATTTTTTTCGGTTCCTCCGTTTCTTGCAGTTTTAAAATCGTAGCTGATGTTGTAAGCAATCCAATCGTAAATGGCACGGGCTTTATCAGTTTTGTTCTCGTATTTTTTGGTTAATAAATTGCTTATGGTACCCATATTCAAACTGTCTAAAGTACCCAGTTTTTTTACATATTCATCTATCTCCTTAAAATCCCTTCCTTCTTTTTGAGCAACACACGTAATACTGATACCAATAAATAAAAGCGTAAATATTTTTTTAGAAAAATTTATCATATAATAAAATTAAGCATGTAAAAGTTAACAATATCTGAAAATAGCCTATTTAAAATCGAAAAGGGTGGCGGTAAATACACCTCTTTCTCTTGGTTTAAAAATTGCTTTCCAATTTCCTGTATAACGTATTAATGAGGGTACTAAGTATTCGCCAAATTTTGTCATTACCACTTCCATCTGCACTTTAAAATCATAAACGCCGGCATCGTAACTCAGGTTGTAGTTTCTTGCCAGCACTTCGTAAGTTTTTTCATCAAACCAGGTAGTCATTTCATCAACTACTACTGCACCTTTATAATCCTGCTTTACGGTTTGTTTAAATGTGTAGCAATTAATGTTATTATAAACTTCCATATCAATACTCATGTCGTATTTATCAGCCATGTCATCATCAAAAATTGCAGTTTTATTGCTGATGAAAGGGATGCCATTTATTTTTTTTCCGGGATTGAAGAAAAGCATTTTCAACTGCTCTTTATGTTTTTCCATACCTGTTTTTCCCTGTGTGCTGAAACCTCTTCCTGAAACAATATTATCTTCTCCGCAAACAGAATCTTTTGTAAAAAAAAGTGACGCATACATTTGTGCTGTATAATAATTATAATTACGGTTATCATCGTAAAAATTCCCTGTAACCCGCTCTTCAATCGTTTCCATTTTACGGCAATTGGCAGTACGTATTTGTTTTGTTTTGCTGTGCAATGTTGCTTTAGCTTCACCATCACTTTTATTCATTCGGATATCATTAATGGCACTAAAATTAAGTATCCGTAAGTTGCGGAAGGCTTTATAAAAACTGGTGTCGTTTTTTATGCGTTCAATAAAAACCGGGATGTTTAATTTGTTATTAAGAACAACTTCGCTTAGCGTAATAACTTTTTTGCCTACAGTTACAGCAGTATCATTATTTTGTTGGGCAACAACAGCAAAATGGAATAGAAAACAGGTAAAGAAAAATATGAAGGTTTTCATAACTGCAGAATAAAAATATTATTTTTCAGTTCAACTAAAACAAAACCATTTTTATTTAGGAAAAACCATCCTGTAATCAACATTTATTTTTCCTTTGGTAATATCGGTAAGCTTTCTTAATAAGAGTTTGCGCTTTAAAGGTTTGATGTAGTCAATAAATAATTTACCTTCTGTATGGTCATATTCATGCAGAATAACCCTTGCAGTAATACCATTAAAAGTTTTTGTTTGCTGTACAAAACTTTCGTCCATAAATTCTAATGTAACTGTTTCGTTGCGGTAAATATCTTCTCTTATTTTTGGAATGCTCAGGCAACCTTCGTTATAACTCCATTCTTTGCCATTAAGTTCTTTTATATGTGCATTTATAAAAACGCCTTTATAACCGGGTTCATCCGGAAATTCGCCTTTTTCATCATCTTCCTGGTTGGCAAAAATTTGTTCACTGTCCATTACAAAAAGCCGGATTCCTGCATTAATTTGAGGAGCAGCTAAACCTACACCATTGCTGTTGTACATGGTTTCCCACATATCTGTAATCAGTTTTTCCAACCCGGGATAGTCTGGTGTAATATCGCTGCAAATTTTCCTTAAAATCGGGGAGCCGTATGCTACTATCGGAAGAATCATATTAAACGCTGAATAGGTTAGTTATTTATTTTTTGCAAAATTAACCCAAAACAACAACGTAACCATTAGCAAAAGCACATTATTGTACAGATTGTAAATATTCCTGCAGAATTATAGTTGCGGCAATTACATCAACATTGCCTTTTATGCGCCTGTCTTTTTTCTTCATGCCCATTTCTAGCATGGCATCTTTAGCCATTTTAGAAGTATAACGTTCGTCAACAGTTTTTAATGGAATTGAAGGAAATTCTTTTTTCAATTTTTTTATCGCAGCTTCCACTAATGGCGTGCCGTGTGTATCGGTTTCGTCCCAGTTTTTGGGCAGCCCAATAATGATTAATTCAACCTGCTCGGTGCTTAAATATTTTTTTAAAAATGGAATGAGTTCTTTCGACTCAATAGTTTCCAGTCCCGTTGCAATAATTTGCAACGGATCTGTTACTGCAAGGCCGGTTCGTTTACCGCCGTAGTCTATTGCTAAAATTCGTGCCATACCCCTATCCCCTAAAGGGGGACTATTATGTTTTATGAAATAAATAAATCAAGAATTACAAAGATTGCAAATACCACCGATGCAATGCCATTGGTGGTAAAGAAAGCCAGATTTACTTTGCTTAAATCATTTGGTTTTACCAATACATGCTGGTAAATAAGTAAACCGATGTAAAATAAAACGCCGGCCCAGTACCATACACCAAAATGCCCGTAAAAGCCTGCGGCAATAACACAGGCTGCAGAAAGTACATGCAGCATTTCGGAAATACGCAATGCTTTTACTTTGCCTACGGCAGAAGGAATAGAATGCAGTTGATTTTGTCTATCAAAATCTTCATCCTGCAAAGCATAAATAATATCGAAACCGCTAACCCAGAATAAAACGGTAAAAGAAAAAAGTACAGGCAATAAATTGAACTGCCCCGTAACGGCAATGTATGCACCAATTGGGGCAAGACTTAAACCTACCCCCAAAACCAAATGGCATAATGCAGTAAAACGTTTGGTATAACTGTAAAATAATATTACAAATAAGGCAACAGGAGATAAGTAAAAACAAAGTGAGTTAATAAAAAAGCAACAGACAATAAACAACAGGCAATTGACAACAGTGAATAGTAAAGCGTTGGTGGGTTTTATAATTCCTGCAGGTATTTCTCTTACTGCTGTTCTTGGATTAATGGCATCATATTTTGCATCGAGCCAGCGGTTAAAAGCCATTGCTGCGGAACGGGCAAATATCATGCAGAGGAGGATTAAGCCCAATCTTAAGAAAAGTTCAGTAAAACTATGAGGACTGTTTATATCAAAAACTACTATCCTTTTTAAATTTACTGATTCAGATGGGAAACAAGGAAATTTTTTATCATCATAACTTGTAAAAGCTTTAATTAAAGCCGATGCTGGAATAAAAAATCCAATCAACGCAAACGGCATTGCAAAAATGGTGTGAGAAAATTTTACGAGAGAGAGATATTTTTTTATAGAAAGCATTGGCAAAGTTAAGAAGTATAGGTTCAATTTAGTAAGCTTACTGTTCAGCCGATGTCGGGGCAGCGGATATTCTTCCTCTAATAATTTCCCAAAGTACCACGCCTGCAGCAGTGGCAATGTTTAAAGAATGCTTCATGCCCAGTTGAGGAATTTCTATACAGCCATCGCATTGTTCAATGGTAGTTTGTTCTACTCCGGTAACTTCGTTACCAAAAATAAAAGCTACTTTTTCATTGTTTGCTAAAGCAATTTTTTCTAACGAGATACTGTTGATGGCCTGCTCTACCGCATAAACTTTGTAGCCGTTTTCTTTTAATATTGTAATTGCTTCTGTTGCATTTATCAAAATGTTTCCATGTCTACAGTTTCCTCTGCGCCTAAAGCAGTTTTTTTTATTTCTTTGTGAGGAGGAATACAGGTGTAACCGGTTATGTAAATAGCTTCTAATAAAAAAGCATCGGCTGTACGAAATACACTGCCCACATTATAAGCACTGCGTATATTTTCCAGCACCGCAATCACAGGAGTTTTTTCGGAACGCTTAAATTCCTCTACCGATTTACGGTTGAGATCGTCCATTGATAGTTTTTGGTTTGTTGCCACAGATTATTTTTATTGCCACAGAGGCACGGAAGCACAGAAAAAATACATTTACTTTTTACTAAAAGTAAGTTAACGTTAAAGCGTTCAATAAAGGTATGCCGTACAAGTGAGTGACACAACGATGTCCCACAAAGTACAAATGTTTGTCCCAAAAAAATATTCGCATCAATCCTCTCCATAATTAGTTCCCCCTTCAGGGGGCGGAGGGGGCTTTATTTATATCATCTCACTCTGCAACAAAGGATTTTTTACTGCATCTCTTTTTTCGGCAAAGGCTTTTGCAGCTTTTACAAAATGTACAAAAATGGGTTGTGGATTTTCTACCGTACTTTTTAATTCGGGGTGATATTGCACACCAATAAAAAACGGATGATTGGGTAACTCCACAATTTCCACCAAACCGGTTGCAGGATTTTTACCGCTTGGTATTAAACCGGCTTTTTCAAAATCGGTAATGTATTTATTATTAAACTCCCAGCGATGGCGGTGGCGCTCACTAATTTCGGTAGTGCCATAAATTGTATGTGCCAAAGTTCCTTCTTTAATTTGGCAGGGATAAGCGCCAAGGCGCATGGTACCACCTTTGGCAGTAATATCTTTTTGCTCATCCATTAAATCTATAACCGGATGCTGCGTTGCTTTTTCCATTTCGGTAGAGTTAGCATCGGCCCAGCCTAAAATATTTCTGGCGTATTCAATTACGGCCATTTGCATACCCAGGCAAATACCAAAAAATGGCAAGTCGTTTTCTCTTGCATATTTTACGGCTGTAATTTTACCTTCTACACCACGGTTACCAAAACCCGGCGCAACAAGTAATCCATCCAGCTTGCTTAATTTTTCTGCTACATTATCTTCAGTAATAGTTTCGCTGTGTACATCTACAATTTTTACTTTACACTCGTTCATAGCGCCTGCATGTACAAAACTTTCTAAAATTGATTTGTAGGCATCCTGCAACTCAATATATTTTCCTATTAAACCAATGGTAACTTTTGTTTTTGGATATTTTAATTTATCTAAAAAGGCACGCCATTTGGTAAGTTCCGGTGCGGCATACCCGTTAATTTGTAATTTTTTCAACACAATTATATCCAACCCTTCCTGCAGCATCATTAAAGGCACTTCGTAAATGCTGCTGGCATCCATTGCTTCAATAACCGCATTGGTTTTTACATTGCAGAAAAGTGCGATTTTCTTTTTTATTTCATTGTTTAGCGGCTGCTCTGTACGGCAAACAATTACATCGGGGTGTACACCTTCCTGGCTAAGTAAACGAACACTGTGCTGCGTAGGTTTTGTTTTTAATTCTTTTGCAGCACTTAAATAAGGTATTAAAGTAAGATGCACTACCATGCAATCTTCCTCGGGCATTTCCCATTGGAGCTGACGTACGGCTTCTACAAAAGGTAAACTTTCAATATCGCCAACTGTACCACCTAATTCTGTAATAATAATATCATATTTACCGGTTTTGCCCAGTAAAAGCATGCGGCGTTTTATCTCATCCGTAATATGCGGAATTACCTGTACGGTTTTACCCAAATAAGCGCCTTCTCTTTCTTTATTAATTACGGTTTGATAAATACGGCCGGTGGTAACATTGCTTGCCTGCGATGTGGGGATATTTAAAAAACGTTCGTAGTGGCCAAGGTCCAAATCTGTTTCGGCACCATCGTCTGTTACAAAACATTCGCCATGTTCGTAAGGATTTAAAGTACCAGGATCAACATTAATGTACGGATCGAATTTTTGAATGGTAACTTTTAAACCCCTTGCCTGCAGCAACTTTGCCAGCGATGCTGCAATAATGCCTTTACCTAAAGATGATGTAACACCACCGGTTACAAAAATATATTTTGCCATAATAATAAGTTTATAATTTGTACTATATTGGTTAACAAAACAAAAAATAAGAATTACCAGCGTTGATTTTAATACTTCAACACCTGTTTGCCGTGAGGCAGGTTAATGCTGTATTCAAATAAAAATTACCGATTTTGTTTACCCAAACTATTGCGACCAGCAGGAGATTTATGAAAGAAAAATCTTAGAGGTCGTGTAAAGATAGGATGATTATTTGGGAGAGGGAAATTTGAGGGAAAGATTGTGGAAAAATGGTATAATTGCTAATAAATGCAAATAAAAAATAAAGTAGTAAATCCTGTTTATGATGAATACCCTGCTAAATTTATTAAAAGTAATCTTTGTTTTATTTTTTATTGTATTAAACTGTTTTGTATCAAATGCTCAAATAGATACAAAACCAGTTAATTATAATAACAAAGTAGAAACTGTATTACAAAATGAAATTGGAACTCCTGGTATGGCAAATAAAATTAGTTCGGTTAATGTTATTGATGCCAGAGATGATACAAGTGCACTTGGATATTATTCATTAGAAGGCTTTACAAATTTCAAGAAGGGATGGCCCAAAACTTATTATTTTAATCCTTCATCTTCCGTTAATACCAGTATTGAAAAATGGGTTTCAAGTTATCTGCAGTTAAGCAATGATACCTCTCTCTTGAATAAAATAGTTATTGTTATCAAAAAACTTTGGATTTCTCAAGAAATAGCGCCTGTGCATTATAGTAATGAGAAACAGGGGCAGCCTAAAAATGGATGGGATGCTGGAATTATTAGTAAGTTAGAATTTTATTTGAATAACGGGAGTGCTTATTATCCATTATTTCGTGTGGACTCGATCTTTACTTTTAAAGAACAATTACCCGGTTCTGCTGGAGAATTTATAAAAGTTGCATTAAAGAATTCTTTAACTAAACTGTATCAAATTAATTTAGACGAAGTAATTGCTAAAAGGAGAAAACTGTCATTTGATGAAATTGTAATGAGCAATGCTAAAAAATCAGGCTTGCCAATATTGACTTCTATTACATATAAGAAAGGGGTGTATAAAAATTTTGAAGAATTTAAAAACAATTCACCATCAGTAATTGAATATGAATTAAGGGAAGGTAAGTTAGGTGATGTTTTGTATGTAAGTGTGGATAAAAAAGAATACCCTGAAAGAAATGCCTGGGGCTTCTGCGATGGGGTTAATCTTTTTATTAATTCCGGAGATAAATATTCAAAACTAATAAGACACCAAAATACTTTTTACTTTGCTGGAATCAAAAGCATAGGCAGAAATGTAAAGCACGAATTAATGTATACTTCTCTGTTTAATCTTGCAACAAACACTGGGAGAAAAAAGACCTCATTTAAGGCAGTTGAAAAATATTACCAGGTTGATATGGATACAGGTGAAATTTACTAACACGTTGTAATTTTTTATGAAGTATAAATAAGTTTATATGCAGAAAATTTTCCTTTTAGTTGTTATTTTAATACCTTTTTTGGGGTTCTGCCAAAAAATAAAAACTGATGCAACAAATCCTGACGGACTTAGAGAAAAAAAATTTGATCTTAGCTTTTCAAAAATTGCTCCAGCAGAAATAAAACTACCTTTTTCTTCAATTGAAATTATTGATAACCGATTTGATACTTCAAAGTTGGGTTTTGTTCCGGCATTTCAGTTTATTGCTGATAAAAAAAGAGTAGGAAGAAAAGTTACTTTCAACGAAGGCGTAGCGAAGTCGCTGGAGAATTATTATAATGAATTTTATCAGCATTCATTTGAAAAAAATAATATCAAGTTATTAATTGTATTGAGAAAATTTTGGTTGTCGGGAATAGATGACAAAAAAAATAAAGCAATGGATATTTCAAAAAATCCAAAGTCGAGAAGTTTTTTATATTGCAAGTGGGAATATTACTTAACTAAGGGAAACGCATACATGCCAATTCAAAGAATAGACACAGTGGTTAATGGCGTGTTATTTAAATCTGAAAAAAACGAAATGGATGATTATAAGACTGAGAATGAGATTTTAAAGCTTATTTTGAATGGATTAATTGAAGTATATGATTTTAAAAATGCAGTTGATAAAATTGATAGACTTACGGTTAAAACATGGGAGCAAATAAAACTTTATAATGCATCTTTATTTGATATTCCGGTTTTAAAAGACAGTGTTTTTAAGAAGGGTGTTTTTAAGAACTTTATTGAATTTAAAAGTAATAGTCCATCAATAATAAATTTTAAAGAAAAGAAAATACGTGTTGGTAGTAATAAGTACGAACATTATATAGAAGATGATAAAGGAAATAGAATTGTAAATTATTGGGGTTATTTTACCGGCGATGAATTACGAATTGGTAAGTATGAAAATGATAAATTGCACAGGAAAAACAATACGTTTGAATTCTTTTTGAAACACCAGTATCAAATGGAAAACATCAACATTTCAGGCGTTAATTCATATGCTGATAGAGAAGTTTGGATACCTTATCAAATTGATATGGAAACGGGGAATATTTATTAACCCTTCACAATTTTATTATAACTTGTAGCAATGCCTTTTATCAATGATGAACTAAAACCCTGGTGTTCCATTTCATTAAGCCCGGCAATGGTGCATCCTTTGGGTGTGGTAACTTTATCAATCTCCTGCTCGGGGTGAGTGCCTTTTTGCAATAATAATTCTGCTGCGCCTTTTACAGTTTGTGCTGCAATTAAATTAGCGGTCACACTGTCGAAACCAATTTCGATACCGCCCTGTATGTTGGCACGTATGTAACGCATGGCATAAGCGGTACCGCAGGCGCCTAAAACCGTTGCAGCATCCATCAGTTTATCTTCAATAACAGTAACCTTACCCAATGTTTCAAAAAGTTTTTTTACAAATTGAATTTGATGGGGAGTAGCATTGGAGTGGCTGATGCAGGTCATACTTTCCTGAATGGCAATAGCAGTATTGGGCATGGCTCGAAAAAGAGGGTTTTTCTTTTTCACCATTTCATTAAGATCATTTAAAGAAACACCGGTTATTACAGAAACTAAAACATGTTTTGCTGAAATATCTTTTTTTAAACCGGCAATTACTTCTGCTACCTGAAAAGGCTTAACAGCTAATATTATTAAATCGCTTTTTTTAAGAGCTTCATTATTGTTGGTGGTTACATTTACACCTCTGTCGCTTAAAGATTTTAACGGGGCAATATTTCTTTTTGTAATAGTTATATCTGCCGCTTTGCAGAATTTACTTTTTAATAACCCTTCTGCAATTGCAGAACCTAGGTTTCCACCGCCAATAATTGCAATCTTCATTTTAATAGAATAAGTTTTTGTTTAAATAATTACGCACATAATCATCTACGCCTTTTTCTAAAGAATAGAATTCATTAGGATAACCAGCATTTTTTAATTTTTCCATTTTGGCTTCAGTAAAATATTGATATTTATCACGGATGTCTTCGGGCATATCGATAAAATTAATTTGCGGTTGCATATCTAATCCTGCAAAAGTAGCTTTTACTAAATCGTTAAAACTACGGGCAGTGCCGGTCCCGAGGTTGTAAAGGCCCGGCTGCAACTCTTGGAGGGTTTTAAACCCTCCAGGAGTTTGCTGCATCATCCAGTAACAAACATTTACAACATCTTTTACATAAACAAAATCACGGAGCTGTTCACCATCTTCAAAGCCATCTTTATGCGATTTAAATAATTTTACACTGCCGTTTTGTTTTATCTGGTTATAAGAATGAAAGATTACACTTGCCATTCTTGCTTTGTGATATTCGTTGGGACCGTAAACATTAAAGAATTTTAAACCAGCCCAAAATGGAGGATGATCTTTTTGATGCAATACCCATTTGTCAAATTCATTTTTACTGATGCCGTAAGGGTTTAAAGGCTGCAGTTGTTCAACAATGTCGTGGCTATCATCGTAACCGAACTCACCCTCGCCATAAGTAGCTGCAGAAGATGCATACACCAAAGGAATATTATTGATTGTGCAATAATTCCAAATATGCTGAGAGTATTCAACATTTAATTTTTGATGAATGCTGTAATCAAATTCTGTAGTATCTGTTCGGGCACCTAAATGAAAAACAAAATCTACAACAGGCATTTCTTTCAGCAACCAATCGAATAAATTTTCTCTTTCAACCCGTACAATATATTTTTTATGCAGCAGGTTTAATTCTTTATCCTCATCATCAAATTCATCTACTAAAATTAAATTTTCAAACCCAAGGTGGTTTAAATAACTAACCATGCAGCTGCCGATAAAGCCGTAAGCGCCGGTGATGATTATGGTTTTATTGTTCATTGGCTAATTGTAATAATTGATGGTATAAATTATTGGAAAATCTAAAGCTCGTTTTGTTTTTTAAATCATCAAGCAGAGGCTTTACAAAATCAATGTGTTTTTTTTGTTTTGCCAGTAAAATAATGCCTAAAATTCCAATTGTTGTAAGCCCTCTTTCTTTTGCAATTTTTGTTGCCTGCCTTTCATCTACTAACAAAAAATCAGCATTTATTTCCAGGGCTAAAATAATTGATTCCGATTCTCCGGCGTCTAAATCTTTCATTAATAAATTAACAGCAGTAGTGTTTTTGGGTATTTGTATTACTAAACCTAATGAAGAAAAATTAACCTCTGTTAAGGAATGAAATTGCTGCAATTCATGCTTTACAATGGGCGTAATAATTATTGTATTATATAATTTTCGTAATAAGTCGAGTTGATTTATTTGTATGAGATTTGTTATACACGATGTATCACTTACTACTATCATATTTTGAATTATAAATTTCTATTGCCTTTAAATCATTCTCCAGCATTTCTTCATCATAGTGCATATTTATTCCCCGGCCGCCAATTTCATTTTGCATTTGCATTTTAGGGATGCCGGCAAATTCTGCTGCCTTGCCTAATGTTAATTTATCTTTTTCAAAAAGATAAATAGCAATTTCCAAAAGCATTTTATTCCTGTCTAAGGGGTTTTGCAAAACTGCATCTGGTAGTTCTATTAGCATGATAAATAGTTTTTTCTAAAGTTACTGTTTTTTATTTCATCAGGTTTCCAATAGCATTATCATATTTCGCTTTCCATACATTTACATTATCCCAACTTTCATTGTCAATAGTAATAGCACCACTCGTAACTGTTCCTAAATAAGTTACTGTCATTTCCATTTTTTCCAACAACATAATAAAATCATTCCTGTTTTCTTTGCTAACAGTAACCACCACACGGCTTTGAGCCTCGCCAAACCAATAGGCATCTTTTCTAATTGCAGTATCAGTTGTTACAACTTTAAAACCAAGGTTTCTGTTAAAGCAACTTTCTATCAGGGTAATAAATAATCCACCTTCGCTTACATCGTGTGCGGAGTTGATTAATTTTTTATGGATCATTTTTTTTATTTCATGCTGCACTTCAAACTCTTCACTTAAATCAAAATATGGTACAGGCGAAAATTCTACGCCACAAATTTTATGTAAATACTCCGATGAATTTATATCATTACGCTGCGTACCTACCAAATATATTTCATCATCTTCCTGTTTAAAATCCATGGTCATTTTATCAGCCGGAGAATCTAACAATCCCACCATACCAATTGTTGGTGTTGGATATACCGCACCATCAGGCCCCTGATTATAAAAACTTACATTGCCACCGGTAACCGGCGTATCAAATTTTATACAGGCTTCACCCATTCCTTTTATGGCATTTACAAATTGATAATACACTTCGGGATCGTAAGGGTTGCCAAAATTCAGACAGTTGGTAACACCTAATGGCTGCCCGCCGCTGCAAACAATATTTCTTGCAGCTTCAGCAACCGCAATCATTGCACCTTTGTACGGATCGGCAAAAACATAACGGCTGTTGCAATCTGTTGTAAGTGCCAATGCTTTATTAGTTGGCTTTGCCAATTACAATTGCTGCATCGCTTGGCGCATTTGTACTTGCATTACCTGCACCCACCATGCTGTCGTATTGCACATATATCCAGCGCTTGCTGGCAATGTTGGGTATTTGAATTAATTGCTCTGCAACAGTTTTTAAATTTTCTGGCACAGCAATAGTATCTGCATTAAATGCTTTTATTTTTTCAAAATATTTTGGTTCGGTATAAGGTCTGTCGTTTTGTGGTGCACCACCGCCTAACACTAATTCGTATGCAGGTAATGTTGCTTCTAAATTTCCATGCATGTAAAAATTAAGCATACCATCATTGGTAACTTCTCCAATTTCGCTGCAGGGTAAATCCCATTTTTCAAATACATCAATTATTAATTGTTCTTTTCCTTTTTCTGCCACCAGCAACATCCTTTCCTGGCTTTCGCTTAATAACAATTCCCAAGCTTTCATATCTTTTTGGCGTGTAGGCACTTTATCTAAATCAATTCTCATCCCTGCTTCGCCTTTCGCACTCATTTCGCTGGTGCTGCAAATAATTCCTGCAGCACCCATATCCTGCATACCAATAACGGCACCGGTATTCATCACTTCTAAACAGGCTTCTAATAATTTTTTTTCCTGAAAGGGATCACCCACCTGTACAGCCGGTAAATCTTCTGCACTGTCGGCAGTAATATCTGCACTGGCAAAACTTGCACCACCAATGCCATCTTTACCTGTTGCACTGCCTACAAAAAAAACAGGGTTACCTTTTACATTGCCAGATGTTGCAGAAATAGTTTCTCCATTTTTTAAAATTCCCACGCTCATGGCATTTACCAATGGATTGGTATGATAACAGTCTTCAAAATAAATTTCGCCACCAACTGTTGGTACACCAAAACAATTACCATAATGGCCAATGCCATGTACAACACCTGCTAATAAATGCTGTGTTTTTGCTTCTTTTAAATTACCAAAACGTAAACTGTTTAACGATGCAATTGGTCTTGCACCCATTGTAAAAATATCCCTGTTAATACCACCAACACCCGTAGCCGCACCTTGAAAAGGTTCAATTGCAGAAGGGTGATTATGACTTTCAATTTTAAAAACTACACCGTAGCCATCACCAATATCCATCAACCCTGCATTTTCTTCTCCGGCTTTTACCAGCATTTTTTTTCCATCACGGGGTAAGGTTTTTAACCATTTAATAGAATTTTTATAGCTGCAATGTTCACTCCACATGGCGCTGAAACAACAGAGCTCTGTAAAGTTGGGGGTACGCCCCAGTTTTTGTTTTATCAATTCAAATTCATCTGCTGTAATGCGTAATTGCTCTGCTGTTTTTACTGTTATTTCCATAAATAGTTAGAAGAAAGTGTTAGAAAGTGCAAAGGTAACACGGTAAAACTTTATTAAGATATAAGGAAAGTAATTATTTTAACTATTTTCCATTATATTTTTTATTTTGAATGGTATAAACTATTTTAACTATCTTCCCACATTGAAAATTTACTGCTTTGGATTATATTCTTTTTACGATTTACCTCTGCGTATTTTGCTGGCTAATTACAAAATTTTCGTTTGTAAAAAACGCAGGGCTTAACAATAAATACATATTGCTTCTTTTTTTGGCAAAAATAATTGCCGGCTTAGCCATTGGCTGGATATCGTATAATTTGTACAGTACCGGCAACGATTACTGGGATGTAAACCGGGAAGGGTGGAAGGAGTACCAATTACTTTTATCCAATCCCAAAGAATATTTCACCAATATATTTAAATCGCAATATTCACAGGGTTATGGAGGCATGTTCGATTCTTTTCAATCTTTTTGGAACGATTTAAGGAATAACATTATTATCAAATTTCTTTCGTTGTGCAATATTTTCAGCCGGGGTAATTATTATATCAACAGTTTATTCTTTAACTTTTTTTGTTTTTTAGGACATGTAGCTTTTTACAGGGTTTTTATTCAGATTTATAAAAAGCAACAACTGGCAGTTATTGTTTGCTGTTTTTTATTGCCATCGATGCTTTATTTTACTTCGGGTGTGCAAAAAGATGGGATTGTTTTTACAACACTGGGTTTTTTATGTTACACGGTATTTAAATCTTTACAGCAAAATTATTTTAGAAAAAAAAGCCTGCTGATTATTTTACTTGCCCTTACGGTATTATTTTTAATAAGAAGTTATGTGCTGTTAAATGTTTTACCTGCACTTATCATTTGGATACTGGTAGCTAAATATAAATGGCCGGCTTTTAAAAGTTTTGCGATTGGTTATATATTTCTCGGGCTGATATTTTTTAATTTCAACAGCATTATAAAAACCCTTAACCCACTTAAATTGGTTACTCAAAAACAGGCCGATTTTTTTACACTTCCTGCTGCATCTACACAAATAAAATTGGATACGCTGTACCCTAACTTTAAAAGTTTTTTATACAATGCACCGCAGGCTTATAACCATCTTTTGCTAAGGCCTTATCTTATTGAGTTGCCTTCAAAAAGCCTTTTACCAATTATTATCGAGTTAGCTTTTTACCAAATACTTTTTATTCTTTTTATTTTTTTTAAGAGGAAAAATGAGAGGGAAGAAAGCAATCCGTTTATACTTTTCGGCATATTTTTTACACTTACTATGTTTTTGTTTATTGGCTACATTATGCCCAATTTAGGGTCCATTGTAAGATACCGGAGTGTGTATTTACCCTTTTTAATAACGCCTGTTATTTGTAATATTGAGTGGGATAAAATCAAGACCTTTCTTAAAATTAAAAAATAATGTAATATTTATTTATTTTCCACAAATAGGTAAATTTTATCACAAATTGTATAAAAAAATTGGTTTATAACGAATTTTGGTGTTTTTTTGTTGTTCAAAACATAAAAATATGCAATCTTTACGCTCTCATGCGCTGGAAAACTTAACCAGCAATCCAGTAGAAGTTAAAGTATCAGGCTCATCAAAAATTACAGCAATTTTTAATGAGAATGTATTTACACTTAAAGTAGCCCGCCAGTTTTTAAGCGACGATGCTTACAAAAGTTTAGTAGCATCAGTAAAAAGCGGTAAAAAAATTGAACGTTCAATGGGGGCACAGGTAGCCAACGGGTTAAAAGCCTGGGCCGAAAGTAAAGGTGTAACACATTATACACACTGGTTTCAGCCATTAACTGGTTTATCTGCCGAAAAACATGATTCGTTTTTTACATTAAAAGGCGACGGTACACCCATTGAAGAATTTGAAGGCGGCGCTTTAATTCAGCAGGAGCCGGATGCATCTTCTTTTCCCAGTGGTGGATTAAGAGCAACTTTTGAAGCCCGTGGATACACTGCATGGGATCCATCTTCGCCGGCATTTATTATGGAAATTGGCCAGGGAAAAACTTTATGTATCCCTACCATTTTTGTTTCTTACACCGGCGAATCGCTGGATGCTAAAACACCTTTGTTAAAAGCATTGGTAGCTTTAGACAAAGCTGCTGTTGAAGTATGCCAGTATTTTGATAAAAATGTAACTAAAGTAACACCAACATTGGGTTGGGAGCAGGAATATTTTGTAGTTGATGCCGGCCTGGCAAATGCAAGGCCCGATTTAGTATTAACAGGCCGTACAGTATATGGCCATTCACCTGCCAAAGGCCAGCAATTAGAAGATCATTATTTTGGAACTATACCGGAAAGGGTGTACGCTTTTATGAGAGATTTTGAAGAAGAATCCTATAAGCTGGGCATTCCTTTACGTACAAGGCATAATGAAGTGGCACCTGCACAATTTGAGTGTGCGCCAATTTTTGAAGAAGTGAATATTGCGGTTGATCACAACACTTTGCTTATGGATATTATGACAAGGGTTGCAAAGCGCCACGATTTAAAAGTTTTATTACACGAAAAACCATTTGCAGGCATAAACGGAAGTGGTAAGCACAATAACTGGAGTATGGCAACTGATACCGGCGTTAATTTATTAGCACCGGGTAAAACGCCAAAAACTAATTTAATGTTCTTAACATTTTTTGTTAACACCATTAAAGCAGTACACGATTACTCCGATTTATTAAGGGCATCAATTGCCAGTGCAGGAAACGACCACCGCCTGGGCGCAAACGAAGCACCTCCGGCAATTATTTCTGCATTCATCGGTAAATATTTAACCACTGTATTAGAGCAGGTAGAAACAAGGGTTGGCGGCAAATTTGATGAGCAGGACGAAGCAATGCTTAAACTGGATATTCACAAAAGCATTCCTGAATTAATGCTGGATAACACCGACAGAAACAGAACATCGCCATTTGCATTTACCGGAAATAAATTTGAGTTCCGTGCTGTGGGTTCATCTGCCAACTGTGCCAACAACATGACGGTGCTAAACACTATTGTTGCAGAAACATTAAAAACTTTTAAGAAAGATGTTGATGCTTTAATTGATAAAGGAGAGAAGAAAGAAGTAGCTATCATGCAAATTTTGCAGAAGTATGTAGTAAGCAGTAAAAAAGTTTTGTTTGAAGGTGATGGTTACAGCGAAGCATGGGCTAACGAAGCAGAAAAGCGTGGGTTGCCCAATGTAAAAACTACACCACTTGCATTGGATGCATACATTACCGAAAAATCTAAAAAACTTTTTGAAAGTAATGATATTTACAGCCATTCAGAATTAGAAGCAAGGCACGAAATAATGCTGGAAGATTATGTAAAAAAAGTACAGATTGAAGCAAGGATAATGGGTGAATTGGCAACTACTTATATTTTACCTTCTGCAGTAAAATACCAGAATGTTTTAATAAGCAATATTAAAGGTTTAAAAGAAGCAGGATTAAAAGAAAGTGCTTATGCCAACCAATTACAATTGTTAGAAGCTATCAGTAACCACCTTTCAATTATGAGCGACAGTGTTGAAAAAATGATTGCTGAAAGAAAAAAGGCCAATGAATTAACCAATTCAAGAGATAAGGCAATAGCTTATTGCGAAAATGTAAAAGGCAAATACTTTGATGTTATCCGTTACAGTGTAGATAAATTAGAGTTAATGGTGGATGATGCTTATTGGTTATTGCCAAAGTACAGAGAAATTCTTTTCTTAAGATAATAAAGCTGGCAAGCAAATCTGTTCCGCCTTTTTTGACGGGACACAATCGTTGTTAACCCCGTCCTTAAAAGATGGGGTTTTCATTTTATACCGATTTAACTTTTAAGTTGGTTCAATCGGTATTTACCAAAGGCTTTCCCACAAAGCCTTTGCTTGAATTTCAGCCAACGCACATTGGCCTTAAATGAAATTCAGTTTGGTATTATTTTACCACTCATTAAACTTTGGTTGTTTTTTTATATCTATTTTAGAGAAAAATAAACTCATGAAAAAAATAAGTGCATTAATTGTTTTAACATTCATTATTTCACTTTCTTTTGCACAGGTGCAGAGAAAAGTAAAAACTGAAAACACACCTGATTCAACAACAAAAACAGGCGAAAGAATAAAGGGTAATGGAGCAAATAAAAAACAAATGATAAGAGAACTCAATCTTACTAAAGAACAAAAAGGAAAACTTAAGGAGCAAAGGCGGGCAGCAAAAGATAAAAAAGCAGCCATTCAAAACAACGAGTCATTATCGGCAGAACAAAAAGAAGCTAAACTAAAAGAGTTACAAAAAGAGCAGGCAAAAAGTACCATGGGCATTTTAAATGAGGAGCAAAAAGAAAAGATGAAAAAAATGCGTAAAGAAAAAAAAGGAAAGAAAATGGAAGAGGCACAAAATAAATAATTTTTCAACAGGTAGTTTTGAGGTTAAGAAAAAGGAAAAGCTGTTCATTAATTTGAGCAGCTTTTCTTTTTATATACTTTGTTCTCACTTCTAATTAATAAAAATAATATTTAAGCTATTTTTGTTTGATGGATAAAATATATGATTACCAGCAACTGTATTCTTTTTGCATTGCCATTTTTAATAAAATTGGATGCAGTGATACAGATGCTGATATTGCAGCAAAAGCTTTGCTGGCAGCCGATTTACGTGGCATCGACAGCCATGGCATTGCAAGGCTGAGTGGTTATGTACGTTTGTGGCAAGTACAGCGTGTAAATGCAAAGCCGCAAATAAAAATTACACATCAAACACCTTCTACCGCTGTTGTAACTGGTGATGCAGGGTTAGGCTTGGTAGTAGCGCCTTATGCCATGCAGGTAGCAATTGATAAAGCGGCAACATGTGGCACCGGTTGGGTAAGTGTAAAAAACAGTAATCATTTTGGTATTGCAGGTTATCATGCCATGATGGCTTTACCACATGATATGATTGGTATTGCCATGACGAATGCCAGCGCATTGGTAGCACCAACATTTTCTGTAGAAAGGATGCTGGGTACCAACCCAATTGCTGTAGCCATACCGGCAGGAGCCGAGCCTGCATTTGTTGCCGACTTTGCCACAACAACTGCGGCAAACGGAAAATTAGAAATCTTACAAAGAAAAAATGGAGCTGCACCAACAGGATGGATACAAACAAAAGATGGTGAACCAAGCATTGATGCCAACGAATTAAAAAACGGCGGCTCCTTATTGCCGTTAGGTGGCGACAGGGAGCACAGCAGCCACAAAGGTTATGCATTGGGTGCAATAGTAGATATTTTTTCAGCCGTTTTAAGCGGTGCTAATTACGGGCCATGGGTGCCACCTTTTCCTGCTTATGTGCCCATGCCCGAAAACTTACCCGGCGAAGGCATTGGACATTTTTTTGGTGCTATGCGTATTGATGCCTTTAGAACTGCAGAAGAATTTAAACAACACATGGATAACTGGATAACCCGTTTTAGAAGTGCAAAAACTGTTGCAGGCGAAGCGAAAGTAATTATCCCCGGCGATCCGGAAAGAGAAATGCAAGCAGTGAGAATGAAAGATGGAATTCCTCTGGTAAATGCAGTAGTAGAGGATTTGAAAGTATTGGGTGAAAATTTTTCTTTGCCATTTGCTTAAATGCATTTGGAATAGCCCCTTACATAAAATACTTTTGCAAAAAAATTATTCACTAAAAAATGCTGCAGCTGCGGCAAACGGGGGGATTATGAAAATAATGAAATTTGGCGGTACCAGTGTTGGTAAGCCCGAAAGAATGCAACAGGTAATGCAACTGATAACTGCAGATGAAGAAAGTAAAATTGTGGTATTATCTGCTTTAAGCGGTACTACCAACAATTTGGTAGAAATAAGTAATGCCATGGCTGGTAATAATAAAGCTGAAGCAAAATTGCTGATTGAAAAATTAGAAAATCATTATAAAGATTTTATACGCCAACTATTAAAAACAGATGAATGCCTTAATGCTGCATCAAAAGTATTACAGGAGCATTTTGAATTTTTATACATTATTTTAAGAATTTCCTTCAGTGAAGCATTAAATAAAGATATTTTGGCGCAGGGAGAGTTGCTGAGTACAAAATTATTTTCAATCTATTTAACAGAGCAAAAAGTTGACCATGCATTTTTACCGGCGCTGGAGTTTATGACCATTGATGCTTATGACGAACCGCAGATTGGTGCTATTAAAGTAAAGCTGGCGCAGCAAATAAAACAAAACAGCGATAAAAAAATATTTATCACACAGGGATATATTTGCCGCAATGCAAAAGGTGAAGTGGATAATTTAAAAAGAGGCGGCAGCGATTACAGCGCCTCGTTGATTGCAGCAGCTATCAACGCAAGTGTTTGCGAAATATGGACTGACATTGATGGTATGCACAACAACGACCCCCGCATTGTAAATAAAACTTTTGCTATTGAGCAATTAAGTTTTGAAGAAGCTGCAGAGCTGGCTTATTTTGGTGCAAAAATTTTGCACCCTGCCAGTATATGGCCGGCGCAATATTATAATGTGCCGGTTAAATTATTAAACACCATGGATCCATCTGCAAAAGGAACACTTATCGCAGAAAAAGCAGGCAGCGTTGGTGTAAAAGCTGTGGCCGCA
Organism: uncultured Chitinophagaceae bacterium; assembly: GCA_963741535.1. Taxonomy (GTDB): domain Bacteria; phylum Bacteroidota; class Bacteroidia; order Chitinophagales; family Chitinophagaceae; genus Ferruginibacter. The sequence continues at coordinate 20,167 of CAVUIP010000007.1, read as the reverse complement.
AAAGATGGTATTACAGCAATACGTGTTAAAAGCAGCCGAATGCTTTTGGCGTATGGTTTTTTGCGTAAAGTTTTTGAAGTGTTTGAAAAATACCGCACTTCAATTGATATGATCACTACATCGGAAGTTGCTGTATCAGTTACTATTGATAATGATGTAAACCTGCCTGATATTATTAAAGAGCTTGAGCCATTTGGTACGGTGGAAATTGATACCAATCATACCATAGTTTCTATTGTGGGCAACGAAATTGCCGAAACAAAAGATGTAATGAAAAAATTATTTGATGCCATTGAACCTATACCGGTACGTATGGTAAGTTATGGCGGCAGCAAGCACAATGTATCTTTGTTAATTGCACGAAATTATAAAGATCAGACTTTGCAATTACTGAACGAGGGTTTGTTTGGATTGTAACAATTTATTTTAAAATATAGGGAATGGTTTTGTACGTTGGTTACAATACCATTCCCTTTTTTATTCATTTATTTACCAATGTGCAAAAAATAAATACAGCTGTTAACAATTCATTTGCAACATTTCGCAGCCTTTCGGCGTCTAACTATTGGTTTTTCATAGGATATTGGATTTAAACGGGGCTGGATTTCTATCCTGGCCCTTTTTTATTTTTTGCTTCACCGGTATTAAATTTTTATCAGGCATAACAGAAAGTCTTTTTTTAATATATTGTAAATACTAAAATTTTTGCTATTTTATATTTACATATTTCAATATAATTTCTTTTTCGTAACCTCACTTTTATCCTTGTTTCTTTTCAAATCAATACCTTTATCCCAATAACAAATTTTAAAAAAGCTATTGCTGCATGTACAAAAGCGTACCATTTACGTGTTTATTTATTTTTTTTCTCTTTGCAATACAAAAGCAAACAGTTGCCCAGCAAATTGATAATAAGCAGGATACTTTTTTTTTAGCAAAGAAAAAAGGTTTGCTGGGCCGGCTGGGTAAAAGCATATCTACATTTGTGCCGGATGAAGTACCACAAAAAGTAGTTAACCCTTTTTTAAAATACAAAGGAAAAATTATTAGAAAAATTGAGCTGGTACGTTTGGGTTTTGAATGTAATATTTATGATACCTGCGAAGTAAGAGATAATTTAGGGATAAGACTTGCCAATACATTCCATAAAAATTCAAGAGCTAAAGTAATAAGCAATAATCTTTTTTTTGAAGAAGGAGGCAGGGTTTATCCTTATTTAATTGCAGATAACGAAAGGTATTTACGTGACTTATCTTATATACAGGATGCAAGAATTATAATTGAATTTGCAGAAAGAAGTATAGACTCTGTAGATATTTTTGTATTAACAAAAGATGTTTTTTCATTGGGGGGAAAACTAAAAATAGACAGCCGTACCAAAGGCAGGGTAGAAGTACAAGATGAAAACATTGGCGGCAGTGCAACTAAAATTTTTCTCAGCGGATTTTATGACGAACCAAGGCATTCGAAAACAGGTTACAGTGCAGAGTTAACTAAAAGAAATATTAAAGGTTCGTTTTTAGACTGGACAACAGGGTTCTCTAACTTTGCTCAATCATTTACCAGTGGCAGAAGAGAGGTAACTACACTGTACACACGATTGGAAAAGCCTTTGGTAACACCTTACATTCCAAGTACCGGTACTATCGAAGCTTATTTTAATCAAAGTAGTAATCAATATATTTCCGATTCGCTTTATAAAACCGATTTTAGATATGGCTACTATAATATTGATGGTTGGCTGGGGTACAGTTTAGACAGTAAACGTGCCATTTATGCCAATAAAGAAATACGGGTACACAAATTTGTGGCATTAAGATCTTACAACCTTCATTTTTTAAATACACCTGCTAAAGCTAAAGACACATTCGATTACAGGTTTACCAACTCTACCGGCTTTCTTGCATCTATAAATGTTTTTAAACAAAGTTTTTACAAAACCAATTTTATTTATGGCTTTGGCCGTAACGAAGATGTGCCCGAAGGGTTTTCGGCAGTATTTACCGGCGGCTATGTAGTACAAAAAAGTGCCGGTTTTTTTATTAAGCAAAATATTAAAAGACCTTATGCCGGGTTGGATTTTAATTTAGCCAATTTTAAAAAGCGTGGCTTTCACAGCAATTTTACATTGAGGGCAGGCAGTTTCTTTAATAAAAAAAGATTTGAAGATATGGACCTGTTATTTAACGTAGAACATTTTACGAGTTTAAAAAAAATAAACAGTAATTGGTATCAGCGTACATTTATTACAACAGGTATTGCCACACAGATAAACCCGGTATTTAATGCCCCTTTATTTTTAAACAGCATTTATGGGTTGCCTTATTTTAATCCCGAAAATATTAATTCAGATTTTAGATCAACCATAAAATTAGAATCGGTGTTTTACAATTTAAAAAAGTTATTAGGTTTCCGTTTTGCACCATTTGTATTTTCCGACTTTAGTTTACTTAAACCTACTAAACAAAATTTTAATAAGAGTGATGTGTTTAGCGCTGTTGGCGGGGGTGTACGTACCCGTAACGAAAACCTGGTGTTTGGCACAATGGAGTTAAAAGCATACTATTTTCCCCGTACAAATGGCGATATGAATTTTTGGAGAATAGAATTGAATACTAACATCCGCTTTAAATACAACAGCACTTTTATTAAACGCCCCGATTTTGTAAATGCCAATTATTAACAGGCAAAAAAAAACACCTCTAAGCAGGTGTTTAAAATATCTTAAAGTTAATATTTACATCAAATCCAAAGCCTTGGCAAAAAAAGTTACATTAAATGGAAGTACCATCGAACAGTAAGAGCCAATGGGTGAAAAATATACTATAAAAAAACCTGCAACGGAAAGTAAAAATAATACCCAATACAGCAATGTGTTCTTTTTAGTTGTACTCATTTGTAATTTTTTTTTGCAAATATAGGGCAGAAGATTTTATACTGTTACATTTTACCATAAAAATATTGGTACTTTATAAAGATATATTGGTTATTTACCCATTTTTTAATGTGTATTTTTTACATTTTGAAATAAAGGTTTTATATTGCCGTCCCTTAATACACGGTTTTGCTAATGACTATCCACTTTTATTTACGGTTTACCACCCATTTTGGCCAAACAATTTTTGTAAGTGGTAATACAGATGTGCTGGGTAATGATGATTTAAGCAAGGCTTTAGCTATTGAATATCTTAATGATCAATTATGGCATGGAACAATTAAAATTGATACTGTAAAAGACATCAACACACTTAAGTATAAATATATTTTAAAAGAAAATGGGGTAGAAGATACGGTTGAATTTGGCGACGACAGAATTGTAGAACTGGATACAATTGCAGCAGATGAGATAAATCTTATTGATACCTGGAATTACTCCGGCGAAACTGAGAATGCATATTTTACCCAGGCCTTTCAGGATGTATTATTGAAAACACCAGAAGCTGTTGCCAAAGTTGCAGCAAAGCCTCCAAAAATTTATACGCATGAGTTTAGGGTAAAAGCTCCCATACTAAATGAAGACGAAGCGGTATGCATTACAGGTGCAGCTGTGGATTTAAATAACTGGAGTACCGAAAAACCAGTACTGCTTAAAAAAAATAAAACCTGGTGGAAGGTAAAACTAAATCTTGCAAAAGAAACTTTTCCGCTTGCGTATAAATATGGTATTTATAATGTAAAAGATAAAAAATTTGTTGCCTTTGAAACAGGTAATAACAGAACCTTAAACGGCGATGCGACAAAGAAAAAAATTACCATCAGCCACGATGGTTTTATAAATACAACTTATAAACCATGGAAAGGCGCAGGAGTTGCCATACCGGTGTTTAGTTTACGCAGTAAAAACAGTTTTGGCACCGGAGAATTTACCGATTTAAAATTACTGGTTGACTGGGCAAAAAAAACCGGATTAAAACTGATACAGGTGTTGCCTCTTAACGATACTACGGCTACACATACCTGGAAGGACTCTTATCCTTACTCCGCCATTTCTGCTTTTGCACTGCACCCATTGTTTTTAAATTTAGAAAAAACAGCAGCTGTAATATCAGCAGCAATTATAAAACCGCTTAAGAAAAAGCAGCAGCAATTAAATGCATTGCCAGATGTTGATTATGATAACGTAATCAAATTTAAGCTGTCTGCAATAAAAGAAATTTATATCCATCAAAAAGATATTTTTAGAAACGATACTGCATACTTCGATTTTTTTGAACTGAACCGCCACTGGCTGGTACCTTATGCAGCCTTTTGTTTTTTAAGGGATAAATACAATACTTCAGAATTTCAGCAAGTGGAAAAGTAACAGTGCATACGATGAAAATGCCATACAGCGTTTAGTAAGCCCATCGCAAAAACATTATGATGATATTGCGGTGCATTATTTTACGCAATATCATTTGCATTTGCAATTAAAAGAAGCCACAGCCTACGCACACAAAAATGGTATTGTGGTAAAAGGCGATATCCCCATTGGTATTTATCGCAACAGTGTAGATGCATGGATGGCACCAGAATTATACAATATGGATGCACAGGCCGGTGCACCGCCTGATGATTTTGCTGTAAAGGGACAAAACTGGGGCTTTCCCACTTATAACTGGAAGGCAATGCAGGAAGATAATTTTACCTGGTGGCGCCAGCGTTTTGAGCAAATGAGTACTTATTTTGATGCCTTTCGTATTGATCATATTTTAGGTTTCTTTCGCATCTGGAGTATTCCTTTACATGCAGTAGAAGGTATAATGGGCAGGTTTGTGCCTGCTATTCCCGTACACATCAACGAATTTTTCGAAAGAAATATTTCTTACGATTGGTACCGCTATACCAAACCTTTTATTAACGATGATGTATTGTATCAGTTGTTTGGTGAAGATACGACTGCAGTAAAAGAAAACTTTTTACTCAACAACGAATTAAAAGAAGCATTTAATACGCAGCGCAAAGTAGAAAATTATTTTGCAGCTTTAAACGACAGTGAGAATAAAATTAAGTACGGCCTCTTTAATGTACTAAGTAATATAATTTTATTTGAAGAAGAAGCATCGCAGGGGCAACAATTCCATTTTCGTATCGGTATGGAGCAAACGCTATCTTTTCAAAACCTGGATATGCATTCTCAAAATGCATTAAAAGAACTGGCCGTAAATTATTTTTTCCGCAGGCAGGATGAGTTTTGGAAAAAAGAAGCCATGAATAAATTACCCGGCTTAAAACGCAGTACCAACATGCTTATTTGCGGCGAAGACCTGGGCATGGTGCCGCATTGTGTACCCGATGTAATGCAGCAGCTGGGCATTTTAAGTTTAGAAATTCAGCGTATGCCCAAGCAAAGCAATGCCGAATTTTTTCACCCTAACGATGCACCTTACATGAGTGTGGTTACACCCAGCACTCACGACATGAGTACCATACGTGGCTGGTGGCAGGAAGATGCCGCAAAAACGCAGCGTTTTTACAACACCGTTATGGGCCGCTATGGCGAAGCACCTTATTTTTGCGAAGCATGGGTAAATAAAGAAATTGTTTTGCAGCATTTTTACTCTCCCGCCATGTGGAGTATTTTTCAATTGCAGGATCTGTTGGGTATAAATGAAATATTACGCCGTGCCAGCCCCGATGAAGAAAGGATAAATATCCCCGCCAACCCCAACCATTACTGGCGCTACCGCATGCATTTTACACTGGAAGAATTGCTGAAAGAAGATGCTTTTAATGAAGAAGTGAAAGGTTATGTTGTGGCGAGTGGGAGATGAAGAAGAATTGAGTTGAAAGGCTTTTTGGGCCGAACTAAAAATCTTTGCTCAACTCCTGTGGCACAGTTTATCCTGAGGAAAGAAGGGTACTCTTGTACGATATATCTTTACTGAGCACTGAGCGAAGTTGAAGTGTTATCTAAGCGTAAATAGAAGCACAATGCGTTCCTACGAAACGCTGCAACCACGCTGTAAAATGTGCGGCCCATAAGTTGTTCCGCTGGAACAAAAAGAGCTTCTTCCGCTTTTTTTCATTTTACAATATCAAAGTGTTGTCTTGTTCCGTAGGAACATTTTATAGGTAGCCCAAAAAAAGATAGTATTGTTCTCACGTTCCATCGGAACGTATGGTGGTGTTCGCAAGCATTGATTCTTGCAGACATTACATTAGATGTAGAGAGCTGACATTTTTAAGACTCCAAAATTCTCCGTTTGTCAGGAGACAAGACGGCGGCGAAGATTGGTTTGCGGATTAAAAGGAAACATACTTACATCGGCAAAGAGAAGACGGCGGCGAAGATTTGTGCGGATTGAAACGAAACATATCTGCAGCGGCAAAGAAGTTTTGTTATTATGGTTTGTCAATTAAATTGTATTCTTCAAGTGCGTCTGTCCAAATGTGCTCTCGGTTAACTTTGATTATTTCCTTAACTAATGGTGTCAATTTTTCTTGATCTAATTTGTCCTTCTTAATTTCTTCAAGGAACTTTTTTGACAACTCAAAATTTAATAAGTTCTTTGTGTCTGTTATATTGCAACAACCATAACCGTCAAATGAAATTCTACATAACGAAATCAGGTTGTCACTCGTTAAGTTGAAATCTATAAAAACTGAACTGTCAAGACAGCCTAAATAAAAGTCTGCTTTTCTTGTGTCAGGCATTTGGGTTTTAAAAAAGTCAAAGTCTTGTGTCAATTTATTTTAGTCTTTGTGATTTCCAAAATTCTTGTTCGTCAACCAATTTTTTTAAAAGCCAATTTGAAACTTCATCTTCGTTTGTAAATATTCTAACAGAATGCTTTTCACCTCGCTCTTTAAAATAAGTTTCATACTCAATCTTGTACTTACCTTTCCTAATTGTCAAAGCAATTTTATCATTGTCATCTGTTGAACCGTAAAGCCCATGCAGATAATATCTGTCTTCTGGAATTTGCAGTTCCGCAAGTTTGCTATGTAATTCCTCAATTGTCATTGGTGATGTCTGTCTAAAATTACTGACAGCTTTTTTCGGCTTGGGGATGTGGCGGATTTTTAGCACAAAAGTTCAATAGAATTACTGCTGTTGAACCTTGCACAAATGTTGCATAGAAGCACTTCAGCCGCCATATTGCCAAACCGATGTTAGCTCTGGTTTTTCTATTTGTCAAGCCCATATTTCTGTCCATATTTTTTTACTGTCATTAAAAAATGAGGGTTTATTTTGCTGTTCAGAAGTTCTTCGTATTCTCGTTTAGCTTTGTCAAACTGCTTAAATTCTCCATAAACAATTAGTTTTCCCAAAGGTGTCATCATCATATCTGCTTTATCTAATTCTTGAAGCATTTTTTCTGTGCTATTCAGTCGGTCAAAATATGGCAAAATGAAATCGGTTAAATTTTTTTTCATTTCGTCAATTAGTTGTTGCTCGTCTGTTCGCTCTTTAATGTCATACCAAGTGTCGTGTTGGTTTCGCAGGTCTCCAATTCTTTTTCTAATCAAACATTCTGGTTCAGTCGGATAGTCTGGAAGTCCTTTGTGGCTGTAATTGTAAAAAGTAATCCAATACTCAGGGACATAAATTCCTGTGTTTATAGTAAAACTAATACTGTCTTTATTTCCAAATGCACTTTTCTGAACATTAATGATTTGTCCGATAGTGTCAAGTTTTAAGTAAAAGTTATTCGCCTTTTTCTTAAAGCCTAATGGTTTCAATATTTCGTGAAAACCGTCCTTAATTATTTTGTCAAATTTAATTTCCGATATTGTCTTCATTTCGTTTTACCGTGTCGTTCTAAAATCGCACCAAACGTTTGTATTGATGTAATAAAAAGTAATAAGCAAAAATAAAATTATATTGGGTATCAAAATTTTGACATTATAACTTTTGTATTGTTTATAGCATCAATGCAATGTAAGTAAATATTTAGTTTGTAATAAAAGTTTTTGTGTGGATGATTTTGATAATCCTCCAATTATCGCTGCAGCTAAGTTTAGCGCAACAATGGGTTTTATATTATTGGCTGCATTGCACCGTTGGTATATAAAAGGCACTAGTTAAGTTTGAGGTGTCGAAAAAAAACAGTGAAACAATTTTGAATCTTCTCTTCCTTAGTGAGGATAATGCAAGACGGCGGCGAAGATTAGTGCGGATTGAAAGGAAACATACCTGCATAGTTAAAAAAAACAATGGTAGCGGTAAGCAGGTAAAAACGTTAAATTTTCTTTTTCCCTATAATAATTGTCTCGAAATAAGAAGGCCTGTTTAATGGAGTTATATGTTGTATGTACAATATTTTGTCCGATTGATACATGAAATTGACTTTGTTTAAATTTTTGTCAGCCCGGTCGTTTGTATCAAGCAATGGCAAATCAAAAGAGTGAAATGAAATCGTGCCATTTGTTAAACTAAAATTTCCGCTGTCTTTAGCCTCAACAAAGCAATTTGATCTGTAGAATGAGTATTGATTATTTTCATAAAAAGTAATTTTAGAAAAAGCAAAATTATTGCTATCAGCGTATTCATAAGTCCCATAGAATTGTTTATTATGCCCGCCTTTACACGAAGTAAAAAGAAGTATAAGAAGATAAATAACTAATAAGTGTAGATTTATATTGAAAACTTTAACGTTTAAATACCTCATTAATAATTTGGTCTTTTAATTCTATTTTGGCTGATTTTATAATCAACCTATTTCAGGACGAGACACACTGCTGATGATTGCTGCAACGTCATGCCCCAATTGCACAAAATCTGATGTTGTGCGCCGTTTCAAGTACTCCAATAATTAAGAAAATCTGATGTTGTTATTTTAGGTATTTCGGCTTCTTTTTCGATTAGATTTAATTGCTTCGCTTCATTCCAATAGGATTCAAAAATTTTATTTAAGGAAACTAATAACTCTGGATCCTTAATAAATATAGAAGTAGTCAAATCGAAATAATTTTTATAATTCCAAGATGTTACACCATATGAAACAGCTTTGTTTAGAAAGTCTTGATCTACTTTAGCTAATTTATTCAGACTTGAAGAAAGTTCATCTGAAACAGATGAAGCAAGTTTAGTACGCAAATCAGCCGCGTCGCCATTTTTATATTTTCCAGTATCATCAAGTAAAACAGAAATTAGTGGGTGGGAAGCATTAAATGTAGGATATATCTCTATTGATTGTCTCGGCATTAAAAGAATTTGATTTCCCGATTCTAAAATGCTCTTTGAAATATTGTCGTAATCACCATGATTTCCTTTAAGTTTATAAACATTATTTACTTTGAATAGTTCTATTTCGAAAGAAGGCATGCAATTTATTAGCATTGTATGAGGTTCAAGTAATTTCCCTTGATTTCCTAGTAAGGCAGAAATAAATCTTTCAATTCTATGTTCTGAAATGCCGAATTGTAGCTTTGGTAAAAGTATCAATTTTATGTTTTGGGTTCTAATAATTTCTAAAGTCTCTTGAATGTACGTTTCATTCCAACTGCTATTGACATATCCAATTGTAGGAGATAGAGCAATTTCTGAAATTTTAATTCTTTCAATTTTACCTTTGTCAGAAAGTATTGGGAGATATAAATACTCAGAAAAAAAGGAAGCAGATTCTTTAGAAAATATCGAATTCTTTTGATTTAGATCCATACCAATATACCCTGTTGCTATCAAAAAGTCCGAGTAAGCATAAAATGTTTCTTTCGAATGGCGATCAATAATTTCATTGAAATGATTTTGAAGTTCTTTAATTATCTTAATTTCAATTTCTCTTTTTAAACGCTTAAACCTTTCGTCTACTATAACATCTGTTCGGTCAGGGGTAAGGGACAAACAAGCACTTTTCGTCAAATTAATATTTGAATAATAACTTGACCAATCTGGAAAAAGTGTCTTTAAAGTGTCACTAACTCTTATAGAGAATTTATTGTCAATTGGCTGTATTTCTGGAATTCCAATCTTAAAATTTCTTTGAGCTAGGTAACCATTAAGTTGGGAATAATAGTTCATCACGGCAGTATTCGTTATACTCAAAGTTCCTTCAATGTCATTTAATGTAGATATGTCATCATTATTATTTTTAAAGGAAATGTCCAGAATTTTATGTGTAAAAGCAGTATAATTCGATGAGAATTCCTTTACTAAATATTTTTCAAGTGAATCATTCAAATCAATATTACTAAAAACCATTAGCGGTATTTCAGTTTCGACAATGCCATTATATTGATAACTACCATTGGAATCATGAATTTCTATGGTGTAAGGAGGATTTGGTATTATTTGTTCGATGATGCTTCTAAAGTCTTTATTTTTAAAAGGGTTATTGCTTTTTAGTTTTAGTGTGACTGTCGTTCCTACTTCCATTCTTGCAGATTTTCGTTGAGTAGTATAACTGAAAGCAGTTGGAATTTCAAAAAGTATTGGTTCAGGCGGTTGCAGTGGATTATCTGGTTCTCGTCGACTTTCTACACTTATTGAATTAGCTACCATGAATGTAGATAAAACCCCTATTCCAAATTCGCTAGTTACATCAACATCGGAAAATTTTGCATAAAATGCAGAACTTGAATAGAAGCTTTTACCAATTTGGAGAAAATAACCCTTAAATACATCTATATCCATTCCCACACCATTATCTGTTATTGATAATATGTCATCAATTAATTTTAAAGTAATTATTGGCTTAAAAAAATCACCCTTCTTCTTATATATAGATTCTCGAATCTTTATAGCGTCATTAGAATTTTGAAGCAATTCTCGTAGTGCAACTGTTGAATTTTTATAAAGCTTTTCCCCCATTAACAAATCCATTACTTTCTTATAGTCTATTTGAAATTTCAAATCATTAGAAATGTATGAGCCGTCAGATCTAATCCTGTCCTTAACGATTGAGTCATTAAGATTGAGATAATATTTCTTAGAAATATCATCATTATAGCTTTTTAAAAGAGCAATTGTTTCTCTTCTTTCTAGTTCAATCCAATCCATAAACTCTTCCAAAGCTCTTTGTACTTCGGGGCTTGAACATTCTGCCTCAAATAAGACTTTATCACTTTTAATACTATAACCAATTAATGATCTATGTTTTTTCCATTCTAAAATACTAATTGGGTTTTTAGGATTTACGAATTCATAAATGACTTTAGGAGTTCGTTCAGGATCTAAATCTAGAATATCGGCGAGCCGAAGTATTAATGACAAATATTGAACATTAATTATTCTATCTGCTATTAAGGTGTGTCTTGGATAAATTGAAGTGTTGTACAATGAACTTACAGGTTCTCCATGGCCATTGCAAACCGTTACTAAATGTTTCCAAAAAGGAATTTCCTGAAATGAAAGAATTAATTCTCCTACACTTAAATTTGATTTTATGTATTCAGCCGACCTGTTTACATGTTTTCTCCTTAAATACTCTGTGAATACCTGGTCTTCTAAAAAAGTTGCAGAACGATGATCAGATAAATCTTTAAAAGATTTAAACTTTTCATATTTATCATTATCTGATTTAAATAGAATCTCAAAATCCTCCGAGGTTGTAATAATTATTTCTTTTTCATCTGGGGAACATGTCATACCAATATCGTGTAAATATCCACTTAAAATTAAAAGGGATAATTCTATAGAGTTGAGATTACCTAAGCACTCTTCTGGAATCAACTTACCCATATTTTCGACAACTTTAGCGCTATGATTTGGATCATGTAAAGTATATTCAGGAAGATTTTCAGGAATTCTATCTAGAAGACTAGAAACTACAGAAACAATATTGACAACTTTAGATGAAAGGAAATTGTCATCATTTTCTTCGGTTTCTTTTAAGAGAAGAGTTTTAAATAAAATAGTATTTTTTAGTCTAAGTACGGCGTCTTTTCCCATTTTGATAATTTAAAATTTAAGTGCTATGAAAATAAGTAAACTTTCGAGGTATATTATAAGCAATCTTATTTACTACAATAAATACGGGGCGTCGAATAATGGCACACAACTCAAATATATGCGAAAGTTTCATCTTTTAAAAATTTCCAAATCAGCTAAATTTTTTTGCTTTCAAATTCTTATTTAGAAAACAATGTTAAATGCGAAACTTATTAGCTTTAGCTTTTTAATTTTTTTTGCAGCAACAATTGAAAAAACGAAAGTTTTATTTTTTGAAAACTTTTATAAAAGATGATATTATATAAAACCAATTCTACGCTTAGATAAAAGCTCAATAAGGGTATGCGGTAAAAGTGAGTGACACAACGATGCTCAACAGGATTAATGAAGTTCGTAACAAAACCCTTCGACTTTGCTCAGGATTATCCTCACCATCAACTCACAAACCAAACGTCTTCTTCATGGCTTTAAATAATCCCGGTGTACTCCAGGTGCCGGGTACAATCATGCGGCGTACGGTGTAAAGTGGTTGGGTACTGTCTTGCTTTGTAGATAATTGAAAGGCCATTTTTATATTGCGTTGCTGCAGCGCCGGTATGGCAGCAGCATTCCATAAACCAAAAGGGTAGGCAAAATAATCAACGGGTTTGCCTGTAATGCTTTGTAATTTTTGTTTGGCTTCGGTAAGTTGTATATTCCAATCGCTGTCGTTGTATTTAGTAACCATATGATGGTCCCAGGTATGGCCGGCAATTACATGGCCTTCATCCGATAATTGTTTCAACTGTTCTTTGCTCATGTATCTTTTACGCCCTATGGAAATATTCATAATAAAAAATACACCTTTAAAATTATGTTTTTTCATTTCGGTATAACCAATGGTAAATTGTTCGGCGTCGGTATCATCAAAAGTTATCATAAATGGTTTAGGCGGCAGGGGTTTGCCGTAAGCCAAATAATTGTACAATTGATCGGGTAAAATAGTTTGATAACCACTGTCGGCAAACGCCTGCATTTGCTGGGCAAACTTTGCAGGCAATACCATGTACTCACTAAGCCTGGTGTTTTGTATATGATGATAACATAAAACGGGTACCTGTGTACGTGATAAAATAGTTGCTGCATTTGCAATGGGCACAGCAGTATCCTTTTGCTGTGCTGATGTGGGGGTAGTGGTGCTGGTTATCTTTTCTTTTGTATTGTTACAGCTAAATAAAGTGAGCAGTACTAAAACCAAAAAGTAATTTTTCATTTAAAAATTAAATAAGCATTATTGAAACTGAATATAACTGGGCCTGGGTATTAATTTCATTAATTCATCGGGAGTAAACAGGCCGTTTTTATCTTTTCGGGTATCGTTTTTGTAAAATATTTTAAAACCGGTAAACATTACGGGTTCTTTATAAATATATCTTAAGTACGTAGAGTTTTTTAAAATCTTATCGCCCCATCCATCCATATCCATAATAATCTGTACTTCGGGAAGTTTTTTTATCCTGGTATAATCGCTTACCATGCCTTGTGTAAAACGGTGTACCATTAAAAGTTTGGGAGGCAAATTATTTTTTTGTACCAGCTCCGCTAAATAATCAACAGCAACATTAATATCATCTGCATTAAAACTGCCAATTTTTGTTCCGGGGGTTTCGCCATTTTTTAAAGAAAATTCAGGGTCTAATCCAAAATGAACGTTAGGTAATTTTAAATAAGGTTCCAGTAAAACAATTTCTTCTTTTACGGTGCTTCCGCCAACCTGTATATCTAAAAATACAATGCTGTTACTTTCGTTGGCCCATTTCATTATGGTGTCTATCTGATGAAAAGGCATGCGCATGCGGTGTTTACCATCTTTGCCAGGCAGGCTTTGTGCCGTCATGGCAATATAATGCAAGGCTTGTATTACCGGGGTTGACGGGTCGGCCACTTTCCATTTATCAACTTCTTCCTGTAATTTTTTAAGCATTTCTTCTTTAGGCAGTTCGCCTAAAATACCCATTCTTTTTGAGTAGAGGTTGCCGTAAAATGCCACAATCCTGTTATTGGGTAAAATTGCGCCAGGCAGGGGATATGTAAATTTTTGCGGCCACAAACCGGTGGTGTCGCCATTGGCCAGCTCCATCATTTTTTTGTTGTATAAAACGGTATCGATGGAAGTTGCTTGTGTTGTTGTGGAAGCAGTTGTGCTGGTTGCTGTTGTTTTTGAAGCAGCAGCAACTTTTTTTTCTGTATCAGTATTATTGCAACTTAAAGTAACAGTGGCTGCCGATAATATTATCGTGGCCTGCAGTAATAATATTTTCTTCATTTTAAGGGGGTATTAGATTTTTTTGTAAAGATAATCTTTCAAATTGTAATTGATAAGAAAATTAGCGGTGTTTTATAAGAAAGGTAACGATTAGGGATGAGAAACTTGTGATTTAAAAGCCTGTAACTTTTTACAAGAGGGTATATTTTTATAGCTTACCATTTGGTAAGTTGCTATTAGGTAAGTTACTATTTGGTAAGCTGAAAAATTGAATTTATAGATCCCTGTTACGAACTATGGTTTCAGAAAATATGTAAACTGTTAAATAATAATTTTCTCCTGCGTTAAAAATTCTCTTTTATAAAAATGATAAAGAAATTTTTCATTTATTTTTTCAACTAACTTCACCATCATTTTGTTTTATTTGTAATTTTTAATTTAAGAAGTAACAGGGCATGAAAGTAAACTTTAAAACATACAACCTACCGTTTAAGCATCCGTTCACAATTTCTAAGGGAACAAAAACGCATCAGCCCACATTAATTGTTGAGCTGGAGTTTATGGGTATTAAAGGTTATGGCGAAGCGCCGGCCATCAGTTATTACAATATTCCGGTTGAAAAAATGGTGGAGGACCTGGAAAGAAAAAAAATGTTTGTAGAAAAATTTGCTTTCAGCGATCCGGAAAGGTACTGGCATTATTTACACCATCTTTTTCCGGCCAATCCATTTTTAGTTTGTGCATTAGATATGGCGGGGTGGGATTTGTACGGTAAATTAAAACGTAAACCATTGCATGAATTATGGAATTTAGATATTACTAAAAGCCCAGCTACCGATTTTACCATTGGCATAGATACCATAGAAAATATGGTGAGTAAGATGAAAGAAAAACCATGGCCAATTTATAAAATAAAAGTAGGCGTAGAAAATGATATTGAAATGGTAGCTGCTTTACGAAAGCATACCGATGCCGTTTTTAGAGTGGATGCTAATGCCGGCTGGACATTAGAACAGGCGCTGCAAAAAATCCCTTTGTTAAAAAATTTGGGTGTAGAGATGGTGGAGCAGCCATTAACAAAAGATAATTGGGAGGGTATGAAAGTATTGTACGGAGAGTCTGCGTTGCCGTTATACGCAGATGAGGCCTGTGTTTTTGAAATGGATGTAGAAAAATGCTATCAGCATTTTCATGGTATTAATATTAAACTAACCAAATGCAGCGGCATAACACCTGCCCGCCGCATGATAACAAAAGCAAGAGAACTGAACATGGAAGTAATGATAGGTTGTATGAATGAAAGCAGTGTGGGTACAGCCGCTATTGCCCAACTGGCACCACTTTTAGATAAAGTTGATATGGACGGGCCATTGTTATTAAGTGAAGATATTGCTGAAGGAGTGGGGTTTGATTTTGGAAAAATTATTTATAACGATAAGGCAGGGTTGGGAATTACGCTAAAAGAATTTTAAGAGTTTGCGTAGCCCCGCCTTAGCAATGTCATTAAGTTAAGAGTATTTAAATTATAAAACTTCCAATTCCAGTTCCCTCTCTCTTGGAGAGGGGTTGGGGTGAGGTCTTTGCAAAATGCTTAACTTAACGACATTGCCCGTCAGCGGTTGAACACTTCCGATAAATCCTAAATGTTATATCAAGCGTCTTCAATTAACCGCTGACCGGGCTTGAAGCCGCCGTCAGGGTTTTAAATTTCTTTTAAATAAGAAATAAAATATTTTACATGAGCGTAGAAAACAAATCCGTAACGTTGGGTATTAAACCGGAAGAAGAAGGGTTTAAAAAAACTTCTTTATCAAGAACATTGATAAGTCTTGCTTTATTTATTGCATTGGATTACTGGATATTTAAAAGCTGGTTTGCAGTGTTGCTATTAGTAACAGTAATATTTATTCACGAAGCCGGGCATTTTATTGCTATGAAAATTTTTGGTTACAAGGGGGTTAACATGACTTTTGTTCCTTTCGTTGGCGCCTACGTTAGCGGTACTGCAACTAATTTATCAAGAAAAAATAAACTAATTGTTTTACTGGCCGGGCCAATACCCGGAATTATTATTGGGTGCATACTTTTATTATTATACCAAAATAATTATAACGAAACCTTCAGGCAGCTATCTGTACTTTTTTTATTGCTGAACGTTTTTAACCTGCTACCTGTATTTCCTTTAGACGGCGGCCAATTTTTTCAGGCATTATTTTTTAATGGAAGCAGAATAGTACAACTTATTTTTCTCTCCATTTCTTTATTTTCCTTAATTTATTTTTTCTTTAGTTTAAATTACGCATGGCCATTTATAATATTTGCTTTTTTTATTTTATTAAGGATGTGGCAAATCAATTCTATTTATAAGGCAAGAAAAAAAATGGATGAAGAAGGGATTGATTATGCCTGCAGTTACGATGATTTAAGCGACGAAGAATATTGGGCAATACGAAATGTGGTGATTAGCCAAAGCAGGTTATTGAGCAAGAAATATTCCACAACCGAACAATCTAATGATGAACAGGAAATAATAAAGCATGTTGAAAATGTACTGGTACCGGCTTACCAGGATGATCTTTCAGTAAAGCACAAAATTGTATTTACTTTTATATGGACTGCCGGATTTGTATTGCCGGTATTGCTGTGGCTGCAATACAAAGGATACTTTTAGAAATTTTATTTGGCTGTTTAAACAATCCGTCTTTACTTTGTGCAACAAATGAAACAAATCGTTCACATACATCATCACCATACATTACTCAACGGGTAAGCGTGCTGATTGTATGTAACTGAACATAATTTTAATCAAGGGCTTACTGAAAAGTGAGCCCTTTTTTATTTAACCATGAATTACACAAATTAAAGCAAAGTCAATTTGCCATAAAATGATTCGTGTAAAAAAGTGCATTTAATAAGTGTAATAAGAAAAAATAAAACATGTTAAAAATAGCAATTCAAAAATCGGGCAGGCTGTACGAAGATTCGATAAAACTTTTAAAAGAATGCGGCATTCAATTGAACAATGGAAATAAGCAGTTAAAAACTATAGCAGAAAATTTTCCGCTTGAAGTATATTTTTTAAGGGATGATGATATTCCGCAGTATGTATTTGATGGTGTAGCCGATATTGGTATAGTTGGTGAAAATGTTTTGCTCGAAAAAAATAAAGATATTGATTTGGTGTACCGCCTTGGTTTTGGTAAATGTAAATTAAGCATTGCGGTGCCAAAAAGCATGCACTACAAATCTATAGATGATTTAAAAGGATTAAAAATTGCCACTACTTATTCTACTATTCTGCAAAAATATTTAAACGAAAAAAACAGCGATGCAGAAATACATGAGATCAGCGGATCGGTAGAAATTGCGCCAGGGATAGGTTTAGCAGATGCCATCTGTGATTTGGTGAGCAGCGGCAGTACACTTTTTACTAACGGCTTAAAGGAAGTAGAAGTAATTTTAAAATCAGAAGCGGTATTGGCAGCCAACAGAAATCTTAGTGAAGAAAATAAAAATATTTTAGAAAAATTATTATTACGAATTAATGCGGTAAAAACTGCAAAAAATAATAAGTACATTATTTTAAATGCGCCTAATCATCAATTACAAAATATAGAAAATGTTTTGCCGGGTATGAAAAGCCCGACAGTAACACCATTGGCAACTGAGGGCTGGAGCAGTGTACAAAGCGTAGTAAACGAAAATGATTTTTGGGAAGTGATAGAAAAATTAAAACAATTTGAAGCAGAAGGGATATTGGTGATACCGATTGAAAAGATGATTGTATAACCCCCTCCGCCCCCTAAAGGGGAAACTGGGAGTAAGGTAATGAGTAGCTGTATTCACTTTTCATTCGGTTCAAATAAAATACTATTTTAATAAATTATAAACTTTAAAACTAAGTTCCCCGCCGCGGCGGAGACAGGAGCATGCAAATTTATATAAATCCCGAAAAAAATAAATGGCCGCAATTGTTGCAGCGCCATGTTTTTGATACAAAGAAACTGGAAAGTGTTGTTGGTGCAATTTTAGATGATGTAAAACTAAACGGTGATGCTGCAATAAAAAAATATGCATTACAATTTGATGGGGTAGAATTAATTAATTTAAAAGTTAGCGAAAAAGAAATTGAGGAAGCTGTTGCATTGGTTGATGATAATTTAAAATCGGCAATAGCAATTGCAAAAAGGAATATCATCAATTTTCACGAAGCACAGAGAGAAACTGTTAAACAAATTGAAACAACAGCCGGTGTAATGTGCTGGCGAAAATCTGTTGCAACAGAAAAGGTAGGTTTATATATTCCCGGTGGTACTGCGCCATTGTTTTCTACTTTATTAATGCTGGGCATACCGGCATTGCTGGCAGGCTGTAAAGAAATTGTGGTTTGTACACCATCAGATAAAAACGGTACTGTAAATGAAGTTATTTTATATGTTGCCAATTTAATTGGGATAAAAAATATTTATAAAATTGGTGGTGTACAGGCTATTGGTGCCATGGCATACGGTACAGCAAGTATTTCGAAAGTGTATAAAATATTCGGACCGGGCAATCAATATGTAACCTGTGCCAAGCAATTAATTAACAAAGAAGGTACAGCCATTGATATGCCCGCCGGTCCAAGCGAAGTGGCTGTGTACGCAGATGAAAGCAGCAATGCAACATTTGTTGCAGCGGATTTATTAAGCCAGGCAGAACACGGAGCTGATAGCCAGGTAATTTTAGTGGCAACAACAATTGGAATAGTTGATGCAGTAAAAATTGAAGTAGAAAAGCAATTATCTTTTTTGTCAAGAAAAGAAATAGCTGCAAAAGCTTTGGCCAACAGCCGTTTTATTGTAATGGAAAATGTTGATGACGCATTTGAATTGCTAAACGAATATGCGGCAGAGCATTTAATTATAGCTGCAGATAATGCTGTTGCACTTTCAGAAAAAATAATTAATGCCGGCAGTGTTTTTCTGGGGCATTACTCGCCGGAGAGTGCAGGGGATTATGCGTCGGGCACTAATCATACATTACCTACTAACGGTTACGCAAAGGCTTACAGTGGCGTATCGCTGGATAGCTTTGTTAAAAAAATTACTTTTCAGGAAATAACTAAAGAAGGGATAAATAATATTGGCAACGCCATTGAGTTAATGGCAGCTGCAGAAGGGTTAGATGCACATAAAAATGCAGTAACAGTAAGAAAGTAAACCCCCAAACACCCTGAAGGGGGCTTTAAGCACTTCAATATTTTAAAGATGCTTTTAATTTGGAAATAGCAAAATGACTAAATCATGAATGAAAGTGAAAATTATACAAACTCTTCCAAAGCCCCCTTCAGGGGGTTGGGGGCTCTTGTACGTAATAATATTAAAACATTAAAACCTTATTCATCGGCCCGTCACGAATTTACAGGCAAGGCTTCGGTATTTTTAGACGCAAACGAAAACGCCTATGGCTCACCGGTAGCTGAAAATTACAACCGATACCCCGATCCTTTGCAATGGCAATTAAAATTTCAACTGGCAAAAATAAAAGGCGTGCCAGCAGAAAATATTTTTATTGGTAATGGCAGCGATGAAGTGATTGATTTGGCTTATCGAATTTTTTGTGAGCCGAAAAAAGATAATGTAATTATTTGTCCGCCTACTTACGGCATGTACCAGGTAAGTGCCAATATTAATGATGTTCAAATTAGAAAAGTAAACCTTACCAATGATTTTGAACTGGATGTGGAAGGTATTTTGAATGCAACAGACAGTAATACTAAATTATTATTTATCTGTTCGCCTAATAATCCTACGGGTAATAATATGAACAGAACTGATGTTGAAATAGTATTGAATAATTTTCCGGGTATCGTTATTATTGACGAAGCCTATATTAATTTCAGTAAACAAAAAACATTTATACAGGAGCTTACAGAATATCCTAACTTAATTGTAATGCAAACTTTATCGAAAGCTTGGGGTTTAGCGGCATTGCGTTTAGGGCTTTGTTTTGCATCAATGGATATAATTGATTTATTTAACAAAGTAAAACCGCCGTATAATATTAACGAAGCATCGCAACAAATTGCGATGGATGCTTTGCAGGAAACTGCTATGATAAATAAA
>CAVUIP010000006.1:0-28615 GCA_963741535.1 uncultured Chitinophagaceae bacterium | reverse complement strand
CTCAACTGCAAACTTTATTAACCCAATCTGCCAAACAAAAAAATCCGGCATTATGGTTATACCAAAATAATGTGCGTACGCCATTGTTTATGCTGGAGGCTTTGGCAAAAATGTACAGCAGCATCCACAATAAAAAAAAGTTTGCTAAATTAAAAGAACATTTTAAATTTTTAGAAGATGGGCTGGGAGCGATAGATTATTACGATTCTTTTGCAAAAGAATTCAGCAAAAATAAAGCCATACCTGCAGCAGTTACTAATTATTTACAGGCGCAGGCAAGAGAAAAAATACAGAGCATGAATGAATTGCTTACAGAAAAAGAATGGTTGGGAGAAAATGCTGGCCGGATAAAAAAGATACAAAAAAAACTGGAAGAGGCTGATTGGCTTAAAGAAGAAAAAGAGATTGAAGCCATAAAAGATTTTTATGGAGAGGCTATCTACGGAATTGTGGAGTTTACAGCTAAAACCAAATTTCATTTTGATAATGTGGAAGCCGATGTGCATGAACTGAGAAGAAAATTAAGATGGCTTAGTATTTATCCACAGGCATTTCGTGGTTGCATTCAATTGAGTAAATCAAAAACTGCTGCAAAACATTTATCTAAATATCTTACCAAAGAAATTATTACTTCTCCCTATAATAAAATGCCCGAAGCCGGCGATGCTGCATATTTTCTTTTACTTGATAAAAATTATTTTTATTCTTTAAGCTGGCTAATTGCCGAACTGGGCAAATTAAAAGACAGCGGGCTAAAAATTGTTGCTGTAAAAGAAGCCCTGCAGCAAACTGGCGCTTTAACCGAGGAAGAAGCCTTTAAAAAAGCTTACCAATTGTTAGATAAAAAGCAACCTAAATTGCAGCAACTGTTAGATGATGCAGAAAAAATTTGCAAAATATATTTTAGTGAACACAATCTGGAGCATTTGGTAATTGGCAGCTGCTAAAACTAAATAGCTGTTATTTAATTTGCCACCGCATTCCAAAAAAGAGTTTTGCTCCCTGTACAGCTGCATAATTATACGATGGATCAAATACATATCCATACGGATTGGTATCAGGCCTTGCAACACCATTAATATCAAAATATTTTCCGCCCTTTTTATCAAAAGGATCATCAGGGTGCAACAAAGGGTTTTTAGGCAAAAAGTTAAAAATATTTTTTACTCCACCATAAAACTCCAACCCATTTGTAAAACTTTTTGTTATTTGTAAATTGGCAATAGTATACAATGGGGATTGTGCCGGCCTGAAATCGTTGGGCACTACCGGCAAATTCATTGGTCCGGTTACTTTACCTGTAAAATCAAATACTATTTTGCTTACTGGTAAAGTATAACTTACGGCAAATGTTCCTGAAAATTTGGGAGCAAACAACTGCGGTGTTTTAATTTTTTTTCCATTGGCATCTTTGTCTATATCAAACACATCCATTAGTGTAGTACCTGCAATTATTTTTAATCCGTTGGTAAAATTAAAATCGGTATTAAGAGTAATACCTTTTGATATGGCATAACCACTTAAGTTATCATAAATTATTTTATTGGGATCGGTAATAAAGTCTGCAATAATTTTATTGGTAAAATAAGTATAAAAAACACTACCATCTAAATTTATAAAACCACTGCTATGCCTCAAAATTTTTGTATAATTTATATTGCCGTTCCACGATTTTTCGGGTTGTAAAGCTGCAGCAATTACTACTTCCCTTGCTCCTGTTAATGCAGCATGGTCTTCGGTAAAAAGATTAACCACCCTGTAACCATTACCGCCACTAATCCTTAATGTATTATTTGCATCTTGTGCATATTTAAAACTTAAACGGGGTGTAAAAATTTTACCATGCTCATTATTATAATCGTAACGTAAACCTGCCAATGTGGTAAAGCTTTTCATTTAATTTAATTTCGTCCTGCACGAATATGCCCGGCAAAATTGATTGTGCAGCTTTATTTTCGCCATTTGTTTTAGCAGTGGCGGGTGAGTTATCATCGTAATAAGTATAGCGAAATGGAACACCAACTAATAAACTATGGGAATTAAAATTTTTATTCCAGCGCAGCTGTGCAAATGCAATCTGCTGATTGGCATAATATTTTATTGTACCATAATAACTATCCTGCAAATGATAATTATATGAAACATCGGCATTAAAATTTTTTGTCAGTTCTATTGTACCAATAACTTCAGCCCTGTTGGTATTAATACTTTCTCCATAAACACTGTCTGTACCTCTAAAAGCCGGTTGCCATTGCATTTCTCCGCCCCACCTGTCTTCATTAATATACCTTAAGGCTAATGATGCTGATAGATTATTTTTTCTTTTAAAATTCCATTTATTAAAAATAGAAATCCGATTTTGTAAAGTAATGTCAGTAAAATTATCGTGGTTAATATCCCTGCGTTGCTGGTAATTAAAATAATTAATTCCCAGCAATACTGCTGTTTTTTTAGTTTTAATTGCTGCTGTTATATCAGTATTATACTCGCCAGTGCTGGTAGCCGATACATCTATCTTTAATTTTTCGCTTACTGCGGCATCTTTAGTAATAATATTTATTAATCCTCCAACAGCTTCGCTGCCATATAAAGTAGAGGCCGGGCCTTTTACAATTTCTATACGCTTAACCATACTGTTAGGGATACCCGCCAGTCCGTAAACTGTAGATAAACTGCTTACAATGGGCATGCCGTCAATTAATATCATAGTGTACGGCCCTTCCATACCATTAATATGTATGTCGCCGGTATTGCAAACGTTGCAATTTAGTTGTGGCTGAATACCGTTTACCATTTGAAGGCTTTCAAAAATATTTGGTGTAGGATTCTTTTTAAAAAATGCCGGAGAATACACTTCAACAGGAATAGGAGAAGCCATTTTACTTACTGCCCTCATGGTGCCGGATATTACCACTTCATCCATCACAGATTTATTTTCTGTAAGTAAAAAATTTAAACCGGAAGTAGCTGAATTTACAGTAACACTCTTTTCCAGCCGGTTGTAATTAATTGCAGAAACAGTAAATCTATAATTCCCAACAGGTAGTGAAGTAAACTGAAAATATCCCAGCGAATCGCTTACGGTACTTTTTTTAAGGCTTGCAATATTTATGGTTGCAGCAGCAACCGGCCCATCTTTATCCTGTATATAGCCGCTCACTTTTAAAGATTGTGCATAGCCGTGGAACGCTAAAAAAACTAAAGCCAATAAAATAACTATACTCTTTTTCATAACCTCAATATTATTTCGATTAGCAAAAATACATATTTAGGCTCACCTAATTTTATTTTTCGGAAAAAAAGTCCATTTTTGTCAAAATTATTTTTACATGACGTCTTTAGCAGAAGAGAATTACCTGAAAACTATTTACAAACTGCAGGAAAAAAATGGCAACATGGTAAGCACCTCTGCCCTTGCAGAAAACCTGCAGATAAATGCCGCTTCGGTTACAGATTTTATTAAAAAGATGGCGGCCAAAAAATTGATCAGCTACCAAAAGTCAAAAGGAGTAAGCCTTACAGAGAATGGACGGCTGATTGCACTGAATATTATACGCAAGCACCGCCTTTGGGAAGTATGGCTGGTTAACAACCTGGGATTTAAGTGGGACCAGGTGCATGAAATTGCCGAACAGCTGGAACATGTGATAAGTGATGAGTTGATTGAAAACCTGGATAAACATTTAGGCTACCCTAAAGCCGATCCGCATGGCGACCTTATACCGGATGCAAAAGGGCGGTTTATTAAGAACAGCAGCAAGCCTTTACTGGATTGTATAAAAGGTGATAAAGTAAAATTTACCGGTGTGGCAGAACACAGCAACAGTTTTTTACAATACCTTACCAAAAGCAATATTAATCTCGGCGATGAATTAGTTGTAGAAGCAATTGAAGAATTCGATAATTCTTTTCAGGTAAAAATAAATAAAAAAGAACGTAAGCTGTTGAGTAAAGATGTAGTAAAAAATGTGCTGGTAGTAATATTATAAAAGTTATTCTGTAATTACAACATTATCTAATTACTTATGAGATGGTAAATATTCTAACGGGCAACCTTGTGAAATTGGTACTTATACATGGAGGATAACTGTACCAGGATGCCCTAGTAACATATTTAATAGTAATGGTACTAATAATCCTTATGGTAATGTATCACTTATAAGATAAGATAAAATGATATTAGCATAAAAGAAAGGTTTAATTTTACTTGTAAATTCGTATAGAAATGGCAAAGCTAATATGTAGTATTTATATTACTCTTTTTTCTCTTAATGTATTCGCACAAGTTGAAAAAATAGAAACAGATCGACCTGGTGAAACAAATTCCCCCGCCACAGTTCCAAAGAAATGGGTGCAAATTGAGACGGGATTGTTAATGCAAATTGAAAAGCATTATCCCAAGTTGAAAGATCATTTTATACAACACCCCTCATTATTGTCAAAATATGGAATCGGGAACAGGATTGAATTAAGATTACTAACGGAATTGGGTACAATAAAAGAACAATTTGCAAATGATACTACATCACATACAGGTATTACTAATGTACAGTTAGGCGGCAAGGTTAATTTTTTACAAGAGAAAGGATTGAGGCCAAAAACATCATTGATTGCTCATTACAATTTTCGCCGCTTGCGTACACTATATAAAGACTCAATAGATGGGGCAAATTTCAGGTTTGCTATGCTGCATACTTTATCTAAAACCATATTAATTGGTTATAATATTGGCATGAATTGGAATAGGTTTGGTTCTCCTCCAGCTTATATATATACATTTTCACCAAGGTTTAATATTAATGAAGAATGGTTTGCCTATATCGAAGTGTTTGGGTCTTTTAAAAGACCAAAGGAGTATAATCCAGAGAATAGTTTTGGTGCTGGTTTTGCATATTACATTAACGATAATTTTAAAATTGACGCTTCTGGGGGATTTGGCTTGAGCAAAGATGCACCCGACAATTATTTTGCCCTTGGTGCTTCAATTCGTTTTAAAACTATGAATAAATAATTTATTTCAATAAATCCTTTACCAATTTATCCAGCTCCTTCCCTTCTGCATCAATGGCAACTACATTGCCATTTCTATCTAATAAAAAATTAGTGGGTATTTGTTCTACTCCATAAGTTGCTGCAACCGTACTGTTCCATCCGCCGGTATCAATTACCTGTACATATTTTATTTTATCCTGTTTAATGGCTTTTACCCAGGCCGCTTTTTTATTGTCTAACGAAACACCAAACACTTCAAAACCCTGGCCTTTATACTTTTTATACAGCCTTACTACCGAAGGGTTAGCCTGCCTGCAGGGCCCACACCAGCTTGCCCAAAAATCTATCAGCACTACTTTTCCTTTGTAAGAAGAAAGATTTATTACACTGTCTTTTACATCCGGTAAAGAAATTTCGGGAACAGCAGCACCAACTTTTATCTGTGCAGCACCTGTTAAACACATAATTAAAACAATAGAAACAAAGAATACTTTTTTCATTTACAACAATTTTTTTTCTGAAATAATGAAGCGATCCATTTTAAAAAAGTTACTGCTATATTTTGCTGCATATTCATTTTTTTGAAAAGGCATTTAAAAAATTATATTCTACCCTTACTAAAAAAGAACTGTTGGACATGCGCTGTGTATTGCCGCTGAGTTGTGTGCGGTAACCTAAATCTACCCTGGCAATACTGTTTATTATAAATTGAATGGCGGGTGCAATATCAACAAAATATTTTTTATTATCCCAGGCATGGTTACCCAAAAAGCTGTTACCTAAAAATTCTGCATAAAGATTTACATTAGTTTGTTTGTAGCTGGTATATTCTTTGGGCAATAATAAATAACCTGCAGAAAAACTGTATGTAACGGCTTTCCATGGAGTAATAAACTCTTTTTTATTATTCAAATTATTCAACCGGTGTAAATAACCAACCGAGCCGGAAACTGCCAGTTTGTTTACCAATTTTGTAGCAATAAAACCACCGGCAAAACCTGCGTTAGCGCCGTCGATATCAATTTCGTTATTCACTTTGTAATTGAGTATGTCGTGTGTAACAGTTCCGCCGTTGCCATCCGGAAATGTATGTTTTTCGGTATAATTAAATACAACAGGATTATCAATAACAGCAATTTTACCAAAAGCGGCCAGCCGAAAGTGTGAGTGTACTTCATCTTTAGAAAAAAACCGGTACTTGGCATACAAACTTGCACCTTCTGCTTTTAAATTACTTTGAAACATAGTAGATGCATACCCATTTAAATGCACCATAAGGTTTTTGCTTAGCCCAAACATAATTTCAGGTTCTACACGGTAGGTGCTGAATTTATTATTATGCGTCATCTTAAATTGCTTGTACAATAGCCTGGCGCCAATACTTTTTGCAGCCATATTACTGGCAGGCTCAGTAAACACATAAAGCTCCTGTGCAGCGGCTTGGTTTAATAAAATCATCAGTATAACTGTAAAAAAAGATTTCATAAAATTAATGTCCCTTTAAAATAACCGCCGGCAGGGTTGTTAACCACTGCCAGGGTTACTGCTTTTTATTAAATAGTTACATGAAAAATCCTCTTTCCGTTTTCTTCACCTGTTTTATAACAGGGCATTTTTGTAAAGCTGTTATTCTTTTTATATTCTTTTGCAGATACAAACCCTTTATCCAGTATTTTAATTGTTTTATTACCGGATAATGTTTGATCCTTTACATTAAGAAAATGAAAATCGTTTGCCCCAACATTTATGTAAGCATCATTTGCAATAGCAACATTATCAAACTGAATTGTTGCTGTAAAGCTGGCTACAAAAAAACCTGCATCCTCCACTTTCTTTTTTAGTTTATCAAAATCAACATTGGTGTTGGGTTTAATCACAACATCAAACGTGGAATTTTTAATATTAGCGTCCACCTTATCAACAAAGTCTAAAGATTTTAAGGCCTTGTTAATGGCATTACTGCACATACTGCAGGTTAAGCCACTGGCCTGCAAACTTACTTTTGTAACCTGTGCGTTTAAAGTAAAAGAAAAAAGTACTGCAATAATTAAAAATATATTTTTCATGATCTTCATTTTTTATTTTATTTTAATTTTCAATCCGGCATAAAACATGCGTCCATTTACCGGTCCCCAAACCATTGACGCATCAAAATAATCACTAAACGGTTTATCAGCAGCTAAAATTACATCCTTTTGAAAATAGTTGGTTAAATTCTCTGCTCCAATATAAAAGTCAACAGGGTATTTCTTGCCTACTGTTTTTGATACCTGTGCATTCATCAACATAAATTGTGGCGAATATCCAGGTAATTGATAAGCCGGCGGGTTTGCCATAGTGTTCAGGTAATCTTTTTTTACCGTTATAAGTAATAGTGTAATCGAACTTAAATCCATGTATTGCGTATGCAAGATTTGCAAAGGCCCGGTTTTTTGCAATCAAAGGACGTTCATTCAATTGTCCGCTGTAAGTTGTCTTAACATCAAAATACCTGTATGCTAAACGTATATCAAATTTTTTCACCGGCTCCATACTTAACTCTGCCTGAAAACTATTGGAATAAGATGTTCCCTGCAAATTATAAAATTTTACTGCTCTTCCATTTTCTACATCCACCACTACCTGGTTGGTAAAATCATTTCTAAAATAATCTACACCAAATAAAGCATCATTGCTAAACAATTTAAATTTCTGGTCAATGCTTATACCTTTGTTCCAGGCCACTTCAGGATGTAATCCATATGCTTTACCTGCACCGGCACCAATAATATTTACCTGCCTTGCACTTACAAATACGCTGGTATTTTCGGCAAAAATGTTTGCTGTACGTTGCCCACGCCCTGCACTTGCACGAATGGTGGTTCCTTTAACTGGCTCGTAGCGGATATTTAAACGTGGGGTTACAAAAAAGCCAAACAAACTGTTATGGTCTGCCCGTAAACCTGCCACAGCACTAAATTTTTCATTGGGTGTAAAAGTATATTCAACAAAAGCGCCAGGCACTGTTTCTGTTCGTTTATAATTATCAATTTTAAAATTTTCATTGTACTTATCATACAAAAAACTTAACCCTGTTCTGAATTTATGTACTGTTGTTTTAATAATGGATTGATAAATTAAATTACTGTAAAAGGTTTGCTGCTTTGCATTGTAAGTGGTTAAACCAAAATAAGAACCCTGCCGGTGATTAATAGCCGCTATCTGCAAGCCAATACTTTTATATTTTTTTTCAGGGAATACATAACCAATTTTTGCAAATCCTTCGTACCGTTCCGTATTTATTGCAAGGCCGTATTTGTTAGTGGTATTTTTATCTGATGCAGGATCAAAATTAACATTACCGCCTGTTCTTTTATCATTTAAAAATTTTATGCCAAACTGTACCAGTGTGCCTTTACTGTTATCAAACTTATACCGATTTACCATACTAAAAGTATTACCTGTTGGCAAATCCCTAAAACCATCCTTATTAAAATCCAATTGTTTGTTATAAAAAAAATCATCATGCAATAATAAAACTGCCGACCATTTTTTGCTTATTTTTTTGGAGAGATTTAAATTAAGGTCTGTTTTGCCATAATCGTTTACGTAAATATTTGCCAATAACCTTTCACTGTTTTCCGGTTTCTTTAATTCCACATTTATTTGCCCTGCAATACTTTCGTAACCATTGGCAACCGAACCAACACCCTTGGTTAATTGTATCGATTCTATCCAGGGGCCCGCAATAGAATTTAAACCCAGCGGAGTTGCAATACCCCTTGGGCCTGGTAAATTTTCTACGGTAAGTTGTGTGTAGTTGCCGCTCAAGCCTAACAACTGAATTTGTTTTGAGCCTGTTACCGCATCATTATAAGAAACATCAACAGAAGGATTGGTTTCAAAACTTTCGCTGAGGTTACAGCAAGCCGCTTTCAATAACTCATTACCCGTCATGGTTTGTGTACGTATTGGGCTGAAATTATTTATATAAGTGGAGCGTTGTTTTGATGTAACAGTTACTTCTTTTAATTCTTTTTTAGCTGCCAGTATAATTTTTAATTCGTCTATTTCGGTAACGGTTATGGTATCTGGTTTGTAACCTGCATAGCTTACCACTAATCTGGTGTTTATACCATCATGCTTTATACTAAATATACCTGTACTGTCGGTAGTTACCCCCTTAACTGTACTTATCCAAAATACACTTGCACCAGAAAGTGGTTTAAATTTTCCTTTATTATCATCTTCCAGTACAATGCCTTTAATAGTGTGTGAAGGTGGCATTGAATTAGTTTCCGGAATTGTTTTTAAAGAAGTATCCATTGCAGTTTTTATTTGCTGCAGTTGCAAAGCAACAGTATCGTTTTTTATTTCATTCATCATGGTTTCCATTTCCCTGTAATGGCAACATTGCGGCAAAGCATTGTACACTACATTTTTTGCTTTCTTATTTTCCAGGTCATGACCAGCAGATACGATTTTGTTTTGTATTTTTTCTAAAGTAACCTGCGAAGGATTATACACTAACGAAAGTTGTTTGGAATCTGCATCCCAGTTTGCATTTTTTACACCTTTACCTTTTACTGCATTTTCAATACGTTGTTTACATTGATCGCATGCGCCAAAAACTTTAAAGACTATTGCAGTATCGGCAGATGGCGGTTTTTTATTTTGTGAGTAAGTTGCCATACCTGTAAAAACCAGGTATAGCAGTAAAAAATATTTTATCGTTTTCATAAAAATTGAAGTGTTTAATAAATAACACTGATCCTCAATTACGTCCACGGTATTTTTTAAAAGTTGGATATAAATCCGGAACAACAAAATACAGCTGCAGGTTTTTATACTACCTGCAACTGTTAAGACCACCTGTTACTTAATGATTAATGCTGAAAGAATATAACCTTATTCTTTTGCTTTTAAATCCATACCGCACTTACTGCATTTGCCGGGGTTATTACTTGTAACATCGGTATGCATAGGGCAACTGTATATTTTCATCACTTCCATTTTCATTTGTTCTTTTTTAGATTTTGTCAGATCCATACCACATTTGCTGCATTTACCCGGAGCATCGCTTTTTATTTCAGTATGCATACTGCAGCAATACATTGCTTTTTCATTTTCAACAGCAGCGGATGCAGCTTTTCTATCGTACTGGCAACAGCCATGTAATTTATTATACACTTTATCATCGGCAGTAAAGCCCTGAGTATCGTAACCCGCTTTTGCTATACTTTGCTGAATTTTATCAGAAGAAGTTTTATCCGCTGCATAAGAAACTTTTAACTCTTTACTTTCTTCGTTCCAGTTTGCAGAAGCTGCCCCAGCTTTTTTTGCCGCTTTTTCAATAGTGGTTTTGCACATGCCGCAATTGCCCCATACTTTAATGGTTTCTTTTTTTACAGCAGTTTGTGCAATGGAAGTATTTATGGCGAAGGTGCTGAACAACAGTGCAGCACAAATATTTAATGTTTTCATTTTATTTAAAATTTAATTATTAATTAATAATGTAACGTGTGTATATAACACAGTTCATCAACTGCTATCGCTGCTGATGAAAAAATCAATACTTCATTTTAAATTCTGAAAACACAGTTCATTATACTGGCAGGGGGCCAATTATAATTGGGTGGAGAATGATTGTTTACAACAGCAATTGAAGGTGCTGCAGGTAATTGCCAATCGTAAGAGGGGAGTTCTGTTACAATGGTAACAAACTTTGAAGTAAAATCTAAATTATTGTAAACGTTTTTATGAGAGTCTTCTAACTTAACAAACTTATGCTCATCGCTGCAGCACCCCCTTTCTTTTCTATCATGCCGCATTTACCACACTTATCTTCGTTTGAGCCATAAAACTCCATGCCTGCCTTTTTGCCCATACAATAATGTATTTCCATGGCAATGCCCGAAGCAGCTGTCATGTACACTATTGTTAATATGGCTAAAAAGATTTTTTTCATTCAATTACAAAGATAAAAATATTGTTGCAATCCGGGTGTTAAAGTTTGCTGTTATTTTGATTAATTCACAAAATTCCAGTGAATACCAAAGCGTATATTGAGCCCCTGTGTGGGATAATGCGGCGCTGCGTAATTATTATTGATAAAGCCAAAGCCATTTAAAAAGCTAACCGTATTTAAATTTTCGGCCCGTATGTAAGCCGTAAAAGATTTTATCCTGAAATGAAAAAAGGCAGTAATGTCGGGAAGGTTTTTTAATTTAAAAGTATCCTGCGGTGTAAACTTACCCATAACCGGCGAATAATTATAGGCTTCATAAGGCGTATAATACCTTACTTCCAGCCCTGTACTTAAATTTAAATTTTTATAAAACGTGCCTTCAAAAGCAAAACGGTTACGGGTAAAAAGTAAAGGCACTTTTACCGGGGCACTGCCATCGGTTTGCTGCGCCACTACATCAACATACCAGTTTAATTTTTTTGAAATTTTAATTTTTTTTGATGCAGATAATTGCAGCAGGTTAATTACTTTACTGCTTTGTGCAGTGCGGTAATAATCAGAAAAATAAGCCAGGTTGGTAATGATATAATTTTTAAACCCAAGATTTACAAATGGGTTTTTAGCTTCGGCACCAAAACTTATGATATTTTCTTTTTTGCTGATAGTGGCATTTTTAAAATTAAAAGCCGATAAACTATTGTAGATAAAACTGGGGCTGCGGTTTACGTTATTAAAAAACAAACGTACATCACCCAGCTTTTTATTTAAATAACGGTCGATAGTTGCATAAGCGCTGTAATCGCCACTGTTGAGGCCGTTTAAATAAAATTCGCCTTTCAGCAAAACATCCCACAATTTATTTTTGGTTTTATTGCGGTACTCGCCATGTAAAACAATGTTGTAATAATTTTTTGTTTGTATGCCGGTTGCCCTGTAAAATTCTGCTTTAATATTTTCCAGCCGGGCACCTGCCAGCAAAAACTGGGCTGCATTTTTTGTATCGGGAAATTGCAGTAAAGAAAAATCGTTGCTGATAACTTTCCATTTTTCCTGAACATTAAGTGTATCAATTTTTTTCTTCAGTGTGGTATCGTACCAGCTTTTATAAATTAAAGAATCAGCAGAAACATCTTTATACAAATAATTATAATTGCTGTACGTAAAACTGTACTGAGCCCTCAGCTTAGGATAAAATAAATATTCGGTGGTAGAATCGTTAACAGCAATGGAATCGTTTTTTCCAATATCATAAGTTTGCCGCAAAAAGAAAGTAAAATCTTTATTGATATTACCGGTGTTTACCGATGCATTAAAAGGATTGGGCTGAAACAAGTTAGCGCCGCCTAAATTTACAGGTACACTAAATCGTTTCTTTTTATTAGGGTCGGCCAGTGAGCTGTCGTTTACAATGCCGCCATTCTCCGAATTTTTTATGGTGTTGCCCACTAAAACAATGTACGCTGCATATCTTTTTCGTTTGCCCTGGTAATTGCTGAAGAGGCGGTAACTTTTATGATTGGTATTTTGTGTAACAAAAAAACCCGGTGCACTTATTAACCGGTAATCAAAACCAAAATTCCAGTTTTGCCTGGGGTTTTGTGTATGCAATGCCTTTATCATTTGCTCCTTACCCGATGCTAATTGATATCCTAACTGCGTTAAAGGTTTAGTGGTTTTATAAAATTTTGTTTCTTCTAATTTATAACGGTACACATCAAATGCATGAAAGCCTGCATCCCAACCGGGCTTAAGGTTAGGCTGATAAATTAATGAGTAGGCTGCAGCGCCATGGTTACCCAAATACTGATAGGCAGAAGGAACAGAAAAATATTTATCAAAATCGTTGATAGAAGAATCTAACCGGTTTATTCTTACTGAATCTAAAAATTTATAAGAGATGGTTATTGAATCTTTTTTATCATCACGGTGCTCAAAACCCAGGGCATTATCCTTATCCGATTTGCTGGTATCCGATTTATTTTTTTCCGTTTTACCACCCAATTTTGGCAAATTTACTTTGGGCAGTTGTGCCACAGCAGCCTGCTTAATAAAAACCGATATTAAAAGAATAAAAAAATACTTCATCAATTTTTATCTTACAGTTGTGCAATCATTTCTTTAAAAAGATAAGTGAGTTTAGGCTCGGCATCTTTTGCGGCCTGCAATACTTCTGCATGGGTAATAGTATTTTCTTCTTCCCTTATGCCAATATCTGTTATTACACTCATTGCAAAAACGGGTAAGCCCATGTGTACGGCTGCAATAACTTCCTGTACTGTACTCATGCCCACAGCATCGCCGCCAACCTGGCAAAGCAATTTATATTCTGCTCTGGTTTCAAAAGTGGGGCCGGTTACACCACAATACACCCCCTCTTTTAAATCAATATTTTTTGCAGCAGCAATTGCTTTTGCTTTTTCTATAAATTCTTTTTTATATGGTTCGCTCATATCAGGAAAGCGTGGCCCAAATTCATCTACGTTTTTTCCTATTAATGGGTTGTGTGTAAAAAAACTGATGTGGTCTTTAATAATCATTAAATCGCCTACTTTAAAGCTTTGGTTGGTACCGCCTGCTGCATTGCTCACTAATAAAGTTTGAATGCCTAAAAATTTCATAACCCTTATAGGAAAAACTACTTCTGTTGTATCGTACCCTTCGTAATAATGGAACCGACCCGCCATAGCCACCACATTTTTGCCGCCCAGTTTACCAAATATTAATTTACCGCTGTGCCCTTCTACAGTGCTTACCGGAAAATGCGGAATATGATCGTAAGGAATTTCTTTTTCTACTTCCATCTCGTTGATAAAACTTCCCAAGCCGCTGCCGAGTACAATGCCCACCACAGGTTCGGCATTAAATTGCGACCGTATAAAAGCTGTTGCCTCATTAATTTTTTGCATCATAAAGTATAATTAGTTTTTTTGTGCGCCAAAGGTAAGGAAAGGTACTGTTAAGGAGATGTTTAGAGTTGGGAGGTTAGGTTTAAGGTATTTATAAAACCTCACAGGTTTAATGAAAACCAGTTTGTATTATAAAAAATGTTATAAAACCTGTGAGGTTTATTGAAAAGAATTTTAAATTTAAAAGATGCCCATACGCTTCGGTAAAAGCTCAATAAGGGTATGCCGTACAAGGGAGTGACACAACGATGATGCCCAAAGATAAAATGTTGGTAACAAAAAACACTCTGGCATTTGCCAACGGTAATGAAAGGTGAAATAGTAGCTTTTATTTTACTAATTTATATAAGCCCCGTCAACTGTCAATTTGTAACTTTTATCTATTGACTTTTTAATTATCTTCGCCAAAACTTTTTTATTTATGAATCTTCACGAATACCAGGCTAAAGAATTACTAAAAAAATACAATGTTCCGGTGCAGGAAGGCATTGCCTGCAACACCGCTAACGAAGCGGAAGAAGCATACCGCCAAATTCATACACAGTACGGCAGCAAGTTTGCCGTGGTAAAAGCACAAATACATGCAGGCGGACGTGGCAAAGGAAAAATTGCCGGTACCGAACAGCGTGGTGTGGCCGTGGGCAAAAATGCTGAAGATGTAAAAAATATTGCCCGAAATATTTTAGGCGGTACTTTAGTTACCATACAAACCGGCGAAGCTGGTAAAGTGGTAAATAAAGTTTTGGTGGCACAAGATGTTTATTATGACGGTGCCAACCCGGTTAAAGAATTTTATTTATCTATTTTGTTAGACAGAGCCAAAGGCCAAAACGTAATTATGTACAGCACCGAAGGCGGTATGAATATTGAAGATGTGGCGCATGACACCCCCGAAAAAATATTTAAAGAATGGGTACACCCCGGCGGTAGTTTGCTGGGTTTTCAGGCACGTAAAATTGCTTTTAATTTAGGCCTTAGCGGCGAAGCATTTAAAAACTGCGTAAAGTTTGTTACCAATTTATACAACGCTTATGTAGGTTTAGACTGCGCCATGCTGGAAATAAATCCTTTGTTTAAAACCAGCGACGATAAAATAATTGCAGTGGATTGTAAAATGAATGTGGATGATAACGCTTTAATGCGCCATGCAGATGTTACTGCATTACGTGATGTAAGCGAAGAAGACCCCACTGAAGTGGAAGCCGGAAAATTTAATTTAAACTTTGTGAAATTAGATGGCAACGTGGGTTGTATGGTTAATGGCGCCGGCCTTGCCATGGCTACTATGGATATGATTAAACTGAGCGGCGGCGAACCTGCTAATTTTTTAGATGTAGGCGGTACCGCTAATGCACAAACTGTAGAAGCCGGTTTTAGAATTATTTTAAAAGACCCGAAAGTAAAAGCTATTTTAATAAATATTTTTGGCGGCATTGTGCGCTGCGACCGTGTAGCGCAAGGCGTTATTGATGCCTACCAAAGCATTGGTAACATCAGCATCCCCATTATTGTTCGCTTACAGGGCACTAATGCCGACGTTGCAAAAAAATTAATTGACGAAAGTGGATTAAAAGTACAAAGCGCTATTTTATTAAGTGAGGCTGCAAGTTTGGTGAATAAGGCGGTGGCGTAAAATTGTTTTGTCGTTCCGAAGAACGATAAATTTATTTTAAAATATTTTTAAAAACATCCGCCAGTTGGCGGATGTTTTTTTGTGGGCCAGAGTTTGGGAATGCTGTTGGGCTGCGGTGGCGTCGCACACTTGTACCACATAACTTTACTGGGCTTTTATTGAACCGAATTTTTGGGAAGACAGAAAATCCTATAAAGATTGCAGCCACAAAAAACTTAACTTAGCAACAAAACTAATGGTAAGTTAAAATACCATTGTCCTAATTGAAAAGGACGTATAAAAAAAGTTGATGAGGTTTTAAGAAGAACAAAACTTAAACATTTATTTTTATACAACAGCCGAAATAAAAATTGAATTGGCAAATTTTAATCCCAGTATTAATAACACAGAAAAGTAAGAATGGAAAATACTAATATCATCATTTACCAAACCGAAGACGGTAATACAAAAATTGAAACCCGTTTAGAAGATGAAAACGTTTGGCTAACCATTGACCAAATGGCTGAATTATTTCAAAAATCACGTTCAACCATCAATGAACATATTTTAAATATTTACGAGGAGAACGAACTTAATAATGAGCTTTCTATGAGAAAAATCGGAAATTCCGATTTTTCTACCAAACCCACCAATTACTACAATCTTGATGTAATTATTTCTGTAGGTTACCGGGTAAAAAGCCAGCAAGGAACAAAATTTCGCCAATGGGCTACTGCCCGATTAAGAGAGTACATTGTAAAAGGATTTACAATGAATGATGATTTGCTGAAACAAGCAGGGGGCGGTAATTATTTTGCAGAATTATTGGCACGTATCCGTGATATACGTTCTTCTGAAAAAGTGTTTTGGCGAAAAGTGCTTGATATTTATGCCACCAGTATTGACTACGATGCCAAATTAGAAATATCAATTCAGTTTTTTCAAACGGTGCAAAACAAAATGCATTGGGCAGCACACGGCCACACAGCAGCCGAAATTATTTATCAACGTATTGATGCAAAAAAGGCAAATCTTGGTTTAACACATGTTAAAGGAAGCAAACCCACAAAGCAGGAAACCGAAATAGCTAAAAATTATTTGAATGAAGAAGAACTAAATGTACTAAACAGAATGGTATCTGCGTATTTAGAAATGGCCGAAATACAGGCTTTAAACCGTAACCCAATGTATATGAAAGATTGGATTGAACGCTTAGATGATTTTGTAAGAATGACAGGGAATAATATTTTACAAAATGCAGGGACAATAAGCCATCAGCAAGCCTTACAAAAGGCAAATGCGGAGTATGAAAAATACAAAGAGCAAACAAAAAACGAACTGTCCGAAGCAGAAAAACACTTTGTAAAACAAATAGAAAGCACTGCAAAAAAACTAAACCCTAAAAAGAAATGAGTAGTTATTCTATTTTAAAATCACTCAAATCAAACTAAATTTTAATTTTCCAATTTGTTCTTTAGTTGGCTACACAAAACATCCGGATTGATTTTGCAGTGAATCATTTTAAAACAAAAAATTACAGCCTTGTTTCTAAATAACATTGTGTGTATATTTATAGGGAACAGGAGTTTTTCACAACCTCCCGTTGGAGGCTATATTATGATAACCTACATTTACATATTGACATTAACATTGACAACTTTACTATTAAGTTGCAACGGACATACTAATTCTAACAAACCAACGGCATTAGGACACGACACTCTTAACCAAAATAAATTTTCAAGTGTTAAAAACAATCCTATAGGTTATGTAAAAAATTACAATGGTGAAAACAATAAACTATTTGTTTTCGTTGGACAAAAAAATTCGGTAGACAATTTACCAAATAGAGAAGGTTCAATGGATGGTGGTTTTAAAGCAAAATATATAGTACTGCAAAAGGTGTTTGGAAATTTTTCATACGACACAATTGAATTCGTAGCCTACGACCATTATGGCATACCAGCTTTTTCCAAGTTTGACAATGTTTTATTGTTCGTATCATCTGACAGCGGGACTTACTATCATCAAAAGTATATGTATAATGATGTTTATCAGACTAAACAAGCAAAATGGGCAGGAACTTATGCTGAAGAAGATTATAGGCACAACTACAATAAAAAAACAAAAGTGAAACCTGTCATAATTGATTTTGCTAAAGAAGTTTCTTACCCGACAAAAATTTTGAGAACGGATAGCCAAGTTGTGACAATCAATTATTCTAAACCATATTTCAAAATTATTGGTGAAAAAGCTATTGCAGTTTATGGTAACTATGTTGACGAATTATTTATATTAAAGAGAGATGGATATTTGACAGCGAGAGAGTTTTTCAAAAACGGAAATTTGAATGATTAAAATGCAGCAGCTAACATAAGGTTTTCTTTTGCCGTTGCTGGTGTGCAGCGTTAACAATTTGCCAAGCGTACCAATATGCGCCTGCACGTTAACGATCAGTCAAGGACAAACCTCATATCTTAACGATAAAAAAGTTTACATTAAAAATTTAATTTTACACACAATGAAAAAAATGTGGTTAACTATAACAGTAATTGCTGCTTCCTTTCTATTAGGTTTCGCTTTTAAAACAATATTATCTGACAAAAAAAATACAAAAATGAAAAAAGTAACAGGAATAGGGGGAATTTTCTTTAAATGCAAAGACCCGAAAGCAATTAACGAATGGTATAAAACACACCTTGGGTTTGATACAAGCCCATATGGAACAAGCTTTGAATGGCGGGATATTGATGACAGTACAAAAAAAGGGCTTACACAATGGAATCCTTTTGCAGAAAACACAAAATATTTTGCGCCTTCAACAAAAGACTTTATGATAAACTACAGGGTAGAGAATTTGGAAGCACTTGCAGAGCAACTTAAAAATGAAGGCGTAACAATTGCAGACAAGATTGAGAATACTGATTATGGTAAATTTCTTCATATTATAGATATTGAAGGAAATAAAATTCAATTGTGGGAGCCTAAAGAGTAGCGTATTATTAAATTGTTGGTGGAAGAATGAAATAAATAACTCCAACGCCTGCCCAAACATTTGGCTTTGTGCAGATGTTGAAATTTTTACTTAATTTTTTGCTTCTCATTAATTGGGAAAAACGGATTACTTTCAATCCAAAATAAAATATACATTTAAAATAAAATTTATGAAAAATAAAATTCTGTTTGTTGTTAGCCTGTTGTTTGGCTTAATGTTTATTAATTCTGGATTAAATAAATTTTTTAATTATATGCCCATGCCAAAAGATATGCCCGAAAGCTTGTTGAAGTTAATGCAGGCATTTATGCAAATTACCTGGCTTATGCCGCTTATTGCAGTTGCCGAAATTGTGGGTGGCATACTTGTTATTACCAATAAGTACAGGGCATTGGGTGCCATAATTATTTTTCCTGTAATGGTGGGCATTGTTTTAACGCATATTATAAATGCCCCGTCTGGCCTGGTAATAGCGTTGGTGCTTTTTGCTATTAATCTATGGATAATAATAGAAAACAGGGCCAAATATTTACCAATGATTAAATAATGTTTCTGTAAATTTTAGTATTATATTTTTTATTATGGCAGTGTTTTACGCTGCCTATTTTTTATGCCTCGCCTTCAACACTTCAACAACATCATTCAACGAAAAATCTTTTGCCTGTAGTAAAATCATGTAGTGAAATAACAGATCGGCAGCTTCGCCTAAAAACAATTCCCTATTATCGTCCTTTGCTTCAATAATTATTTCCACGGCTTCTTCCCCAACTTTTTGTGCAATTTTATTTATGCCTTTTGCAAATAAAGAACTGGTGTAAGATTCATCAGTGGGATTATTTTTTCTGTCAATAATAATTTGTTCCAGCTCTGGTAAAAAATTATCAGTTACATTTTTTTCATTCCAGCAGGTATCCGCACCTGTGTGGCAGGTGGGGCCTTCGGGTATTGCTTTAATTAGCAAGGTATCATTATCACAATCCACTTTAATTTCTTTTAATAATAAATAATTGCCGCTCTCCTCGCCTTTTGTCCACAACCGGTTTTTGCTGCGGCTGAAGAAAGTTACTTTTTGCAATTCCTGGGTTTTTGCAACAGCTTCTTCGTTCATAAAACCCAGCATCAATACTTTACCTGTTGTATCATCCTGTATTATTGCAGGCACAAGTCCATCTGCATATTTTGTAAAATCAATTGGACTCACCTTCTGAAGGGGAGTTTGAATGGTGTTGTTCATTATTAATATTTTCAGTTTTATCTTTTTTTGCTTCCAGCATTTGTATTAATTCTTCTTCCCGTTTCCAAAAGCGTTGCCGTAATTTATCATTTCGTTTTGCCTGCACATTACGCATATAAACAAAAATAAGTAATGCAACTATTGCAGGTGATATGTATAAATAGCGTTCCATTATAAACGAACAGCAATTTTTTGTTCGTGTAAATATTTTTTCAAGTCTGGTATTTCAATTTCTTTATAATGAAAAATACTTGCTGCAAGTGCTGCGTCGGCATGGGCATTTTCAAAAACCCTTTTAAAATGCCCCATCGTTCCTGCTCCGCCGCTTGCAATTACAGGCACTGGTAATTCATTTGATAATGTTGCAGTAATATCCAATGCAAAACCATTTTTAGTACCGTCATTATTCATACTGGTTAATAAAATTTCGCCTGCGCCTAAACTAACGGCCTGCCTTGCCCATTCTATTGTTTTTGTTTCAGTTTTTGTTCTGCCACCATTTAAATACACATACCATTCGCCATCGGCCTCTTTTTTTGTATCGATGGCCAGCACCACACACTGGCTGCCAAAAGCATCACTCAAATCTTTTATCAGTTGCGGATTTTTAAACGCCGCTGTGTTTACAGAAATTTTATCTGCACCGTTTTGTAACAGCAATGCCACATCTTCCACAGAACTTATTCCGCCGCCCACAGTAAAAGGGATATTAATATTGGCTGCAATTCTTTTTACCAGCTCCACCAGAGTTTTTCTTTTTTCAACTGTTGCGGTAATGTCTAAAAAAACCAATTCATCTGCTCCCTGTTCGCTGTAAATAATGGCCAGCTCCACAGGGTCGCCGGCATCACGTATGCTTTCAAAATTTATTCCTTTTACGGTTCTTCCATCTTTTATGTCGAGGCAGGGAATGATACGTTTGCATAAACCACGATGCCCCTCCGCCACTGAAGAGGAGCCTGGCAACAGTTCGCCTTTTATTGAGTCTTTGTTCATTTTAAAAATAAATGGTTACCCCTTTTAAAATCAGTTAAAATATTTATACTCTTCCAAAGTCCCCTTCAGGGGATTTAGGGGTACTAAACCTTCGTAAATGGCCTTACCAATTATTACACCGCTGCATCCAATGGCTTGTAATTGTTTTACATCTTCAATATTACTTACGCCTCCGCTGGCAATTAAATTTATTTCGGGATGTTCTACCATAATTTTTTTATACAATTCAATTGAAGGGCCTTCCATTATACCATCTTTTGAAATATCTGTACAAAAAATATTATTAGCTCCCAATGCTATCATCTTACCAATAAAATCAAAAATATTTATGCCCCCATCTTCTAACCAGCCACTGATCTTTATTTTCTCCTCCAGCACATCGGCGCCAATTAAAAATTTTTCTTCGCCAAATTCCATCAACCATTCTTCCAGTAATTCAGGATGTTTTACTGCAAGGCTGCCAATGGTAACCATTGCAGCACCTGCATTAAAAATATTTCCAACATCGGTTATGTTTTTAACTCCTCCACCAAAATCAATTATCAAATCCGTTGCTGATGCAATTTCTTCCAGCACTTTTAAATTAATAATCTTTCCTGCCTTTGCACCATCCAAATCTACAATGTGTAATCTTTTAATTCCGGCACCTGCAAATTGCTTTGCAACTTCAACAGGATTTTCATTATAAATTTTTTGCTGTGCATAATCGCCTTTGGTAAGCCGTACGCAGTTGCCATCAATAATGTCGATGGCGGGAATGACAGAAAAGCCCCTGTCCCCTGAAGGGGAACTTAGATTGTTACTACCTGTGTTAAGACCGCCCTCTTCTTTACTCATAAAAATCAATTTTATGCAATTCAATTTCAAATTGCTAATTGTATAATTGGACTGCTCAAAAGCCCCCTTCAGGGGATTTAGGAGCTCTAAATTTTTATAAAATTTCTTAAAATCATTTCCCCAATTTTTCCTGATTTTTCCGGATGAAACTGTACAGCATAAAAATTATCTTTTTGCAATGCGGCACTGTAAGGTAAAATATAATCTGTTTTTGCGGTAGTTTCTTTATTTGCTGCTGCATAATAACTGTGTACCGTATAAACAAATTCATTCTCTTTTATTCCGTTAAACAAAACAGATCTGTAATCATAAATATTATTCCATCCAATTTGAGGAATTTTTAAAGTAGTTGATTCAAACAGTTTTACTTCTGTATTAAAAATGCCCATACATTTTGTATCGCCTTCTTCGGAATGATTGCATAATAATTGCAACCCTAAGCAAATTCCTAAAACGGGTTGTTGCAAAGAAATAATTATTTTATCTAATTCCCTTTCTCTTAAATATTGCATGGCAGCATTAGCATGCCCCACACCGGGAAAAATAACTTTTGATGCGTTGCGAATAATTGTTTCATCATCTGTAACTACAGATTCAACGCCTACTCTTTGTAAAGCGTATTGCACACTTTGCACATTACCTGCATTATATTTTATGATGGCAACAGAGCCCCTGTCCCCTGAAGGGGAACTTAGATTGTTACTCTCTATGTTATCTAATTTTTCTTTTATGCTCATTGGCTAATAAAAAAATATACAAATTTTTGAAATCTGCAAAGTCCCCTTTAGGGGATTTAGGGGTTTTAC
The DNA here is from genome assembly GCA_963741535.1 of uncultured Chitinophagaceae bacterium. Taxonomy (GTDB): domain Bacteria; phylum Bacteroidota; class Bacteroidia; order Chitinophagales; family Chitinophagaceae; genus Ferruginibacter. Next base: position 6,290 of record CAVUIP010000006.1, on the reverse strand, counting down.
AACACCCCCTTCGTACTCGGCAATGTATTATTATTTACATCTCTTTTAGCCGCCATCTTTATTGCTTTTGCAAATGCTTTAAAAATAGATTCTATTTTATGATGTTCGTTATCACCTTCGGCTTTAATATTTAAATTACATTTTGATGCATCGCTGAAAGATTTAAAAAAATGGAAAAACATTTCGGTGGGCATCTCCCCTATTTTTTCTCTTTTAAATGCTGCATCCCAAACAATCCAGTTTCTTCCACCAAAATCAATAGCTACCTGTGCTAAGGCAATCATCCATCGGTAACAAAAAACCATAGCGTTCAATGCCTCTTTTATCTCCCAATGCTTTTGCAATCGCTTCTCCTAATGCAATGCCGGTATCTTCAATGCTATGGTGTTCGTCAATATGCAAATCGCCTTTGCAGTCAATATTCAAATCAATATTACCATGCCTTGCAATTTGCTCCAGCATGTGATTAAAAAAAGCAATGCCCGTTTCAATTTTCGATTGCCCCGTACCATCTAAATTTACTTCTACGGTAATTTTTGTTTCGTTGGTATTACGCTGATGAACAACTTTTCGTGGCGGCAACTTTAAATAATTATAAATGTCTGCCCAATTTGGTGTTTCTAAAGCAATCACTTCTTTTTTTAATTCGTTGATGGTATCTTTTATTTCTGCTGCACCAAGGCTTGAATCAATATTCAACCAAAAACCTTTGCAGCCTAAATTTTTTGCAAGTTGCATATCCGTAATCCTGTCGCCAATTACAAAAGAATTTGCAATATCGTACGCTGGGTTATTGAGATATTTTGTGAGCATACCTGTTGCAGGTTTTCTTGTTGGTGTATTATCTTTTGCAAACGTTTTGTCTATAAACACTTCGCTAAAATGAATAGCCTCATTCTCTAAACTCGTCATTACCAAATTATGTACGGGCCAAAATGTGTCTTCCGGAAAAATTGATGTACCCAATCCATCCTGGTTGGTAACCATTACCAATTCGTAATCCAGCTCTGCTGCAATCTTTCTCATGTATAAAAACATATCAGGATAAAACTCCAGTTTACTAAAAGAATCTAACTGGTAGGTTGGCGGTGCTTCTTTTATCAATGTACCGTCTCTGTCAATAAATAATATTTTTTTCACCCTCTATAATTTTTTAAAGTTGATAGTAAATTTTTATTTTCTTCCGGAGTTCCAATTGTAATTCGCAAACAATTCTCACACAATATTTCTTTACTTCTGTTACGTACTACTATTTCGTTGGCTGCAAGGTAATCATACAATGCATCAGCATCATCTGCCTTTACTAAAATAAAATTAGCATCTGTTGGATAAACTTTTTTTACAAAATGTAATCTTACTAATGCTGCTGCCATTTCTTCTTTTTGGTGCACCACTTCTTTAATCCATTTATTTATCATAGCAGTTTCCTGCAAAGCATCCATCGCAATTTGCTGCGATGCTTCGTTAATATTATACGGCGGTTTTACTTTGTTAAATAAATCAATTATATCCATTGATGCAAAACAAAGCCCTAAACGCAATGCCGCTAAACCCCAAGCTTTTGATAAAGTTTGCATTACAATTAAGTTAGGATACTCCGTAAGCTCCTGTATAAATGTTTTTTGTTTACTGAAATTAATATAGGCTTCGTCAATAATAACGATACCCGGAAAATTATTCAATACTATTTCCACATCAGTCCGGTTCATATTATTACCCGTAGGGTTATTCGGCGAACAGATAAATAATAATTTAGTATTACTGTCTGTTGCATTCAAAATTCCTTCTACATCCAGTTCAAAATCTTTGGTAAGATTTACTTTTCTAATTTCAACATCATTAATATTGGCGCTTACCTGGTACATGCCGTAAGTAGGCGGACAAATAATTACATTATCTTTTTTCGGCTCACAAAAAATTCGATAAGCCAAATCAATCACTTCATCGCTGCCATTACCAATAAAAATATTTTCTGCAGGCACGCCTTTTATTTTTGCCAGTTGAAATTTTAATTGCCATTGCAAAGGATCGGGGTATCGGTTGTAATTTTCTGCTACCGGTGAGCCATAGGCGTTTTCGTTTGCGTCTAAAAATACCGAAGCCTTGCCTGTAAATTCGTGACGGGCCGATGAATAAGGTTTTAATGTTTTAATATTATTACGTACAAGAGCCCCCAACCCCCTGAAGGGGGCTTTGGAAGAGTTTGTATAATTTTCACTTTCATTCATGATTTAGTCATTTTGCTATTTCCAAATTAAAAGCATCTTTAAAATATTGAAGTGCTTAAAGCCCCCTTCAGGGTGTTTGGGGGTTTACTTTCTTACTGTTACTGCATTTTTATGTGCATCTAACCCTTCTGCAGCTGCCATTAACTCAATGGCGTTGCCAATATTATTTATCCCTTCTTTAGTTATTTCCTGAAAAGTAATTTTTTTAACAAAGCTATCCAACGAAACGCCGCTGTAAGCCTTTGCGTAACCGTTAGTAGGTAATGTATGATTAGTACCCGACGCATAATCCCCTGCACTCTCCGGCGAATAATGCCCAAGAAAAACACTGCCGGCATTAATTATTTTTTCTGAAAGTGCAACTGCATTATCTGAAGCTATAATTAAATGCTCTGCCGCATATTCATTTAGCAATTCAAATGCGTCATCAACATTTTCCATTACAATAAAACGGCTGTTGGCCAAAGCTTTTGCAGCTATTTCTTTTCTTGATAAAAAAGATAATTGCTTTTCTACTTCAATTTTTACTGCATCAACTATTCCAATTGTTGTTGCCACTAAAATTACCTGGCTATCAGCTCCGTGTTCTGCCTGGCTTAATAAATCCGCTGCAACAAATGCTGCATTGCTGCTTTCATCTGCGTACACAGCCACTTCGCTTGGACCGGCGGGCATATCAATGGCTGTACCTTCTTTGTTAATTAATTGCTTGGCACAGGTTACATATTGATTGCCCGGTCCGAATATTTTATACACTTTCGAAATACTTGCTGTACCATATGCCATGGCACCAATAGCCTGTACACCACCAATTTTATAAATATTTTTTATCCCAATTAAATTGGCAACATATAAAATAACTTCATTTACAGTACCGTTTTTATCTGATGGTGTACAAACCACAATTTCTTTACAGCCTGCCAGCAATGCCGGTATGCCCAGCATTAATAAAGTAGAAAACAATGGCGCAGTACCACCGGGAATATATAAACCTACCTTTTCTATTGCAACAGATTTTCGCCAGCACATTACACCGGCTGTTGTTTCAATTTGTTTAACAGTTTCTCTCTGTGCTTCGTGAAAATTGATGATATTCCTTTTTGCAATTGCTATTGCCGATTTTAAATTATCATCAACCAATGCAACAGCTTCCTCAATTTCTTTTTCGCTAACTTTTAAATTAATTAATTCTACCCCATCAAATTGTAATGCATATTTTTTTATTGCAGCATCACCGTTTAGTTTTACATCATCTAAAATTGCACCAACAGCACTTTCCAGTTTCTTTGTATCAAAAACAGGGCGCTGCAACAATTGCGGCCATTTATTTTTTTCGGGATTTATATAAATTTGCATGCTCCTGTCTCCGCCGCGGCGGGGAACTTAGTTTTAAAGTTTATAATTTATTAAAATAGTATTTTATTTGAACCGAATGAAAAGTGAATACAGCTACTCATTACCTTACTCCCAGTTTCCCCTTTAGGGGGCGGAGGGGGTTATACAATCATCTTTTCAATCGGTATCACCAATATCCCTTCTGCTTCAAATTGTTTTAATTTTTCTATCACTTCCCAAAAATCATTTTCGTTTACTACGCTTTGTACACTGCTCCAGCCCTCAGTTGCCAATGGTGTTACTGTCGGGCTTTTCATACCCGGCAAAACATTTTCTATATTTTGTAATTGATGATTAGGCGCATTTAAAATAATGTACTTATTATTTTTTGCAGTTTTTACCGCATTAATTCGTAATAATAATTTTTCTAAAATATTTTTATTTTCTTCACTAAGATTTCTGTTGGCTGCCAATACCGCTTCTGATTTTAAAATTACTTCTACTTCCTTTAAGCCGTTAGTAAAAAGTGTACTGCCGCTGCTCACCAAATCACAGATGGCATCTGCTAAACCTATCCCTGGCGCAATTTCTACCGATCCGCTGATCTCATGTATTTCTGCATCGCTGTTTTTTTCGTTTAAATATTTTTGCAGAATAGTAGAATAAGTAGTGGCAATTTTTAATCCTTTTAAATCATCTATAGATTTGTAGTGCATGCTTTTTGGCACCGCAATGCTTAATTTACATTTACCAAAACCAAGGCGGTACACCAAATCAATATCTTTATTTTTTTCGAGCAAAACATTTTCGCCAACTATACCAATATCGGCTACACCATCAAATACATACTGCGGAATATCATCATCCCTTAAAAAATATACTTCAAGCGGAAAATTTTCTGCTATAGTTTTTAACTGCTTATTTCCATTGTTCAATTGAATGCCGCATTCTTTTAAAAGTTTTATCGAATCTTCGTACAGCCTGCCCGATTTTTGAATTGCTATTTTTAACATGTTTTATTTTTTCTTATTACACTTATTAAATGCACTTTTTTACACGAATCATTTTATGGCAAATTGACTTTGCTTTAATTTGTGTAATTCGTGGTTAAATAAAAAAGGGCTCACTTTTCAGTAAGCCCTTGATTAAAATTATGTTCAGTTACATACAATCAGCACGCTTACCCGTTGAGTAATGTATGGTGATGATGTATGTGAACGATTTGTTTCATTTGTTGCACAAAGTAAAGACGGATTGTTTAAACAGCCAAATAAAATTTCTAAAAGTATCCTTTGTATTGCAGCCACAGCAATACCGGCAATACAAATCCGGCAGTCCATATAAAAGTAAATACAATTTTGTGCTTTACTGAAAGATCATCCTGGTAAGCCGGTACCAGTACATTTTCAACATGCTTTATTATTTCCTGTTCATCATTAGATTGTTCGGTTGTGGAATATTTCTTGCTCAATAACCTGCTTTGGCTAATTACCACATTTCGTATTGCCCAATATTCTTCGTCGCTTAAATCATCGTAACTGCAGGCATAATCAATCCCTTCTTCATCCATTTTTTTTCTTGCCTTATAAATAGAATTGATTTGCCACATCCTTAATAAAATAAAAAAAGCAAATATTATAAATGGCCATGCGTAATTTAAACTAAAGAAAAAATAAATTAAGGAAAATAAAGAAATGGAGAGAAAAATAAGTTGTACTATTCTGCTTCCATTAAAAAATAATGCCTGAAAAAATTGGCCGCCGTCTAAAGGAAATACAGGTAGCAGGTTAAAAACGTTCAGCAATAAAAAAAGTACAGATAGCTGCCTGAAGGTTTCGTTATAATTATTTTGGTATAATAATAAAAGTATGCACCCAATAATAATTCCGGGTATTGGCCCGGCCAGTAAAACAATTAGTTTATTTTTTCTTGATAAATTAGTTGCAGTACCGCTAACGTAGGCGCCAACGAAAGGAACAAAAGTCATGTTAACCCCCTTGTAACCAAAAATTTTCATAGCAATAAAATGCCCGGCTTCGTGAATAAATATTACTGTTACTAATAGCAACACTGCAAACCAGCTTTTAAATATCCAGTAATCCAATGCAATAAATAAAGCAAGACTTATCAATGTTCTTGATAAAGAAGTTTTTTTAAACCCTTCTTCTTCCGGTTTAATACCCAACGTTACGGATTTGTTTTCTACGCTCATGTAAAATATTTATTTCTTATTTAAAAGAAATTTAAAACCCTGACGGCGGCTTCAAGCCCGGTCAGCGGTTAATTGAAGACGCTTGATATAACATTTAGGATTTATCGGAAGTGTTCAACCGCTGACGGGCAATGTCGTTAAGTTAAGCATTTTGCAAAGACCTCACCCCAACCCCTCTCCAAGAGAGAGGGAACTGGAATTGGAAGTTTTATAATTTAAATACTCTTAACTTAATGACATTGCTAAGGCGGGGCTACGCAAACTCTTAAAATTCTTTTAGCGTAATTCCCAACCCTGCCTTATCGTTATAAATAATTTTTCCAAAATCAAACCCCACTCCTTCGGCAATATCTTCACTTAATAACAATGGCCCGTCCATATCAACTTTATCTAAAAGTGGTGCCAGTTGGGCAATAGCGGCTGTACCCACACTGCTTTCATTCATACAACCTATCATTACTTCCATGTTCAGTTCTCTTGCTTTTGTTATCATGCGGCGGGCAGGTGTTATGCCG
>CAVUIP010000005.1:0-26923 GCA_963741535.1 uncultured Chitinophagaceae bacterium | reverse complement strand
AACCTGAGTTCGGTTTAAGCAGCTATTAGTTTTTGCTGATTAAGCTGTGCAATAAGTATAGGATTAGTTTCTTCAATATCTTTTTTAATGGAAGGTTTTTTAGGGAAGATGATAAGCGGCGATAGCTCCCATAATGTTTAAAATAAATCCTGCCACACTGCGATGCCTGGTGTGTTCGACCTGGCAAATGTTTTTCAATTCATCATTTACTGTTTCAATTACAGAACGTTTGCGGAGCAATAATTTTTCTTCATTGCTTAATGCTTTTTGTTTCATATTTCTTCTTACAGCAGTTATTAATTGTATGCCATCATCAAATAATAAATCTGCCAATGCTTTATTGATATATCCTTTATCGCCAAATACTTTTCCAAATATTTCCTTGGTCATCCGGGTAATTATTTTTGCACTGCTATCGTGTGTATTGCCCTGTGAGAGGTAGAAAGAGAGGATTTCACCTTTATCATTTATTATTAAATGCAGCTTAAAACCAAAGAACCAGCCTACCGTTGATTTACCGACTTTTGCCATTCCCTTAAAAACTTTATTTCGTTTAATTCTTTTGTTATGGCATACCCGAAGAACAGTAGAATCAATAAAGCTGATACCGGTGCATTCACCCCGGCAGCAGTAATGCAGAAACAGCATAAAGGGTATTGCACAACGATGGCTTAATTCTATAAACCGGTTATAAGAAACAACGTCGGGGAAACAATCTCTTAAATGATGGCAAACATAGTGGCAATAAAAATGTTTGAAGTTTCTGAACTGTCCTCCATGAAAGGCAATTAAAATGGTGATTATTTCAGAGTCGGTTAAAGTTGGTTTACGATTGCGTTTTTTAACCCCGGCAGGAGCAGGCAATGATTGTTTTTTAAACTCATGTTCAAATTCATTGCAAAAATCATCAACTTTTACAAAAATTTCTGCAACTTTGTGGGAGAAAAGTGGAGTGTTCATAATTGACTTATTAAATTGATTGTCAACTATTTACTAAGCAAAAAATATTCCGCTTTTCTTCTTTTGTACAAATAAATTTCTACTATTTTTTATCCCGAACTCAGGTTATTACACTATTGCCGGACCTGATTATGCCGCCTGGAGCAAAAATTTTAACATGCACTTTGGCTACTGCAAAAAATTTACTGATATATTTTATTTAGAAAAGATGCTGTACCGAATGAACGATGAAGTGCTGGCACGTTTGCAAATACCCGCTGATAAAAAAATGGCAATAGTTGATTTAGGATGCGGTGTAGGCACAGTGGCAAGATATGCAGCTAAAAAATATCCTCTTACAACAATTACTGGTGTTACAATTGTTGATGCCCAAATTACTACAGGAAATGCATTGATTAATAAAGATGGCTTATCTAAACAAGTTAGTCTGGTAAAAGATAATTTTGAAAACAGCAGTTTTGCAACTGAAAGTTTCCACAGGGCTTATGCAGTAGAAAGTATGTGCCATGCCAACGGCGGCAACAAAGAATTATTTGTTGCAGAAATGGCAAGGATATTAAAAACCGGTGGCAAATTTTGCATTGCCGATGGCTTTATAAAACACGATAAAAAATTACCCTGGCTTTTTAATAAAATTTATAAAAAAATACTTAACTGCTGGGCACTCCCCTGCTTTGGCAACATTAACGAATTTACTGCAGCGCTAAAAAAACACGGCTTATCAGAAATTAAGATTGAAGAAATAAGCCTGCGCATTGCACCTTCTGTTGCATACGTGCCTTATACCTCAGTAAAATTTTTTATTACCCAAATCTGGAAACATAAAACCCTGCGCCTAAAAAAAGAAAGATGGAATAATGTAATTGCTCCCGTGCTGGGTATGTTTTTGGGATTGTACCGTAAACATTTTGGATACTATATTATAAGTGGGGAGAAAACCCTCTATCTCCCTTGAACGGAAGGAAATGGAGAAGATTATGTAGCTTATAAATAATACCGATTAGACATTAAAATTATACTGTCAGCCTGAGGCACTAATAAAAGAAAATTTTAAGTTCTTTGATAATGACACTAAAGCGAAGCAATACATTTACTTTTAGAATAAGTAATCTGCGGCAGCGTAACAGTACTCAAATTAGTGGTGCTATCCCTGCGCCTGAGCTTTGTTTCAAAGAATTATTGTAGTTCATTTTAGTGATAAGCTATTTGTTTACAAGTAGTGATTCCTGTATAGCAGCTTATAGACTATTTAGTTCTTTGAGCCACAGATTACTTTTTTATAATCATTAAATGTAAAATTATGAAAAAGGAAATCATTTTTGAACAGATTTATGAATCAGCCGCAGGTATTGATATTGGCAGCGAAATGATTTATGTATCTGTGGATGGCATTGAGGTAGAAAGTTTTGGCACTTGTACCTCTGATTACAGGAAGTGCATTGAGTATTTACTTAATAAAAAAGTAAGCAGAGTAGCCATGGAAGCTACCGGTGTTTATTGGATTGCATTTTACAATATGCTGGAAGCATCTGGGATTAAAGTATCGCTAATAAACCCTACAGAGATAAAACAGCGCAAGGGAAAGAAAACGGATGTAAGTGATTGTAAGTGGATACAAAAAATATTTTCTGCAGGTCTAACAAAAGAAAGTTTTATACCCGAGGGGAAATTATACGAAGTGCGTTTTTTGGTAAGAGAGCGATTAGATATAATTGATATGGGAGCCACTTATGTAAACAAAATGCATAAATGTTTAGAATTGATGAATGTAAAAATAGGTCATGCGATAAGCCAGATACACGGAGCCAGTGGCATAAAAATGCTCAAAGCAATTATAGGTGGGGAAAGAGATACAGAAAAATTATTAGCCCTGTGCGATAAAAAAATAGTAAAAAATAAAGGAGATGCTGTAAAAAAATCTTTAGAAGCAAATTATAATGATACCTGGTTATTTATGCTAAGCAAAAATATAGAGCTGTGGGAGGAACATGAAAAACGAATAGCACAAATAGATGAAAGAATAAGCACATTGCTTAATGAATTGACAAAAGAAAAAGAATTGGTAGATTATAAACCAAACTCACAAAAAAAGATACGTCATCATAAGCCAAAAATAGACGGGTTACAAGATATGCTGGTAAAACTGTATGGTGTGGATGTATCAAGAATATCGGGTATAAATAATTATACATTGTTGCGCCTGCTGGGAGAAACAGGAATAGATATGAGCCGTTTTGAAACAAGAAAACATTTTGTAAGCTGGTGTGGTTTATCACCTGGTCGTAATCAAAGCGGTAAGTTGAATAAGTTTGTAAAAAGAGCACCTTGTAATAAAGCAGGACAGATTTTTAAAGAGGTAGCACAATCATTGGAGAATAGTAAATTTATAGCGATAGGACAGTTTATAAGAAACTTAAAAATTAAAAGAGGCGCATCGGTAGCCTATAAAGCAGGAGCAAGAAAAGTGGCAGAGGCTTTTTACGATAGCATAACTAAAGGAAATGAATATGTAGAGTACGGAATTAAAAAATATGAAGAACAAAAAAAACAAAAAGAAATAACATTATTAAAAAAGCTGGCTAAAAAACATGATATGCAACTAACTGAAATACAAAAGTGTGCGTAATGTGTCATTAGCAGCTTGTCGAAGGCGGGTTCACAAATAAAAGAGGCTCTTTTCTAAATGGGCTCCGGTTTCGACAAGCTGCTAATGACAAGTATTTTTAAAGGTTAATAATCAATTTTTTGCAAAATTGAATTTAGCCACAAAGACTCGAAGACACAAAGGAAAATGCGTAGCATTTTTCTACTTCGTGCCTTTGAGCCTTCGTGGCAAACCTCTTTTCGCAGCGAAGCTGAGAAAAAAGCTTTCCTCTTTGTCATTTTAAAGAGCTTAAATTTTTTTTATGAGTGCCTAAACCTGACAGCTTTTATTAGGATAGATTTAACCCAGATTACGCAATAGCAAGCACAAAAGGATACTCAAAGACTTTTGAGTAGTTCCAAAGTCCGCTAAACCAAGCTCTTCTTTTTTTACTGAGTGCTATTTTTAGTACGAGTTTATCGTTTACTTTTTCGAAGTAAGCGCCTATTGCAAAAGTTCTGTATCGCAATGTTGCTAATGTTTTTTGTGTTTTTTGCTGCAGCACAAATGTTCTGAAGAGTGCCATTAAATTATAGGCAATCATGGCAAAAGTTAAAGCAGCTTCGGTGGCATAAAAATCTTTAAGATTAAAGCTGTCAAAACCAAAATCATATTTTAATTCTTTGATCCTGTTTTCTGCATCAGCTCTTCCTCTGTAGAGTCTCCAAATTTCTGTTGGTGCAAGTTTCAGGTTGGTTACGTAGGCCGAGTAACGATAATTTTTATAGATTTCTTCTTCTGCAAACAGTTTCAATTGCTTGCCTGTAGCTTTGGGCCTGTCTTTTATTGTTTGCCTTACAATAACCAGCCGCCTTAGTTTTGTCCAGGAATCGCTTTGGTACAGGTGTTCACAAATTTCTATTCCCGTATCTAACAAAATCCAATTATTACTGGCAGCTATAAGCCTTTGTATTGGCTGTGAAAACTTTGCTGCTACTATATAATCCATGGTTTTGGATTCTATGTAATCTAAAATATCTGACTGAAAAAAGCCACTGTCTAATCTTATTAAACTAACCGTTTTATTTTTTAATTTGGATAAGGTATCTTCTAAAAAACCAAGAAAATTATTAGCCGAAGAAGTGTCGCCACTTCGAAGCCACATATTTGCCACCAATTTTACATCGGCTATAAAGGCAATTAATGGATGATGGGATGGCCTTCCTTTTTTGTTTGGATTGTATCCTTTTTTTGCACCATCCTGGGTGCCATACCGGGTCATTACAGAGGAATCTATATCCAAAGTAAAATTGTCAAACTTGAAGTTATCAAAAATCCAGGAGTAAAAATATTGGCTCACATGATGGTTTTTTGCCTGAGTAAATTTGCTGAAAAACCGTTTGTAAGTATCTTGGCCGGGAGTGTTTTTCCAATCAAATATTTTGCCCAATGCACTATCATGCCGGGTTACTTCGGTATGCAAAAACCGGTTTGCACCACACCAAATACTGGTTATAAAGCCTTCAATAATTGTAGAAGTTTTATAACCACGGTTAGAACCTGATTGAGGTAAATCTGTATTTTGCTCAACAATCTGCCTAAAACCTGTTTTTTGAAGCATTTGTTTCAAAAAAACCATTCCGCCCCATGGCGTAATCTCTTTACTGGTATAGCTTATATCAAATTCCATCTCTGTATTTTGTCTAATGCTACGCATTAGAAAGTAAATAGCTAAATTAATGATTTGTGGCTATTGCGGAATCTGGGTTTAATGTCTGATTGGTATAATAAAAAAATCCTGCCGCTTTGGGCAGGATTATAAAATATTTTTTATGTACTTATTGTTTTACAAAACGTATGGTTCTCGATTTACCATCTGCTGTATAACCCGTAATTTGATAAGTGCCTGCACTAAGCCCGGCGGCATTTACTGTAAATTTATTACTGCCTGCAATTAAATTGTACAACATTTTTTGTACCTGCTTGCCGGCAACATCTGTAATAACCACTGTCATTATTGTTTTTTGTGCAGCCGTTACATTTAATTCTGTTTTTGTGTTTACCAATGTTGGCGAAAGGCTAACGATATCAACACCAGTTTCTTTATTTAAAATAGCAATGGGTGCGCTGTAAGTTATTTTACCATTTGCATCAACCATTTTTAAGCGGTAATAATTTAACCCCGCCTGTGGATTATTATCTGTAAAATCAAATGGTTGCAGGCAGCGCAATGCATCGGCAAATATGGTTGTTATGCTGTTGTAGTTTCTTCCATCTGTACTGTGTTGTACACTCATGGTTGCATTGGGATTATTGGTGCAGGTTACCTTCCAGTTTAATATATTATTGTTGCCTTGTTTTATTCCGTTTAGGTAGTTGAGGTTGATGGGGAGGGGATTGCTGATGGTTGATGATGCTAAAGAAAAAGAACCAAAAGATGAAGCAAGTTGCCATTTTATTGAACCTGCTGTAACAGTACTCAATGGTGTTACTATAGCTGGTATTGCATAAGAATCCCATTGAGTTCCATTAAAACGAGCTATTGCTAATTCTGATAAAATATCAATATAACTTGCCGAACCATTACTACTGCTTCCTGCTGTCCAGTATAAAATCACGTCGGCAGTTACTGTACCTATATGATCCAATTTCCAGTAATCAACTCTGCTTACATGATTTAATCCAACTTGAGCAGGAACAGTTATAGACCCAAGTGCTTCCGCACTTGAACGACTATACGCTGCGGTAAACTCATCTGTAACAGCGCCGCTTCCAAAAGTGACGATTTGTATTGGAACATATCCAATACCAGCTCTACCTACTGGAAAAGTAAAGTCTGTATTGCCAATTTTTCTCATAGCGCTATCTACAAAACTTGTATTTGAAACAGCAGCAACATTAGAGCCTGCATTCATTGTTAGTAATGTAGTTGTTTTAAGTATTCCGTTGGTTAATGTTAATGCACCACCAATTGCTCTTCCTCCTGTTGCATTTAATGTAACACCATTTGTATTATTAATTATTAATGATGCTGGCCCGTTTAAAGTTGGCCATTCTGCAGGTGCAGTACCAGTTATTTGTGCAACTGATCCTCCATAAGACAGGGTTGCACCTGCACCATATGAAATACTTCCAGTTCCATTTAAAATAATATTCCCTCCATTATGATTGAAAGTCCCGTTGATAGTTAATACTACTCCATTATCTACTATAAGGTTACACCCAGATTCAAGAGTTAAGTTATTTAATATTTGATTACTACTTACTTGTAACTGGCCAAAAAAAGGGCCTGCATTATTAATTAAAACATCATTAGTAGCGGGCAATGTTCCTCCTCCAGTTTTATTTAATTGCAGTACTCCACCAGAAATTGTAGTTAACCCATTATAAGTATTTGCCCCACCTAAACTTAGTGCGGTAGCACCATTAGTAGCATCTAAAATAAGATTAGATCCGACTCCACTTATTACTCCATTTAACGTATGTGTTGCAAAATTATTCAAAGTAATTTTACGGGTTGTGCCAGTACCTAACGAAATGGGAGCATCAAATTTGAGGGTTGCTGTATTACTTGCCAAACCCGTAGAAGCACCAATTGTAAAATCGCCGCCAACTAAAATGGATGATGGCTTTCCTGAAAGGTCTCTATTCGCATTTGAACAAATTGTAGTTCCCCCATTTATCGTAAAAACTCCAGTTCCGATGGCATTTACACCTCTTATAACTAACGTTCCTCCATTGAGAGTAAAACCACCATTATAAGTACTACCTGTAATAGCTATTACACCAGTATTTGATTTTACAAACCCAGTGCCAGCTGCTACAGAGATTGCCTGACCTCCAAAATCAAAAGTTTTACCATTAGCAACATCGATTGTAATAACAGTTCCTCCGGTACCAAAAGTGCCCGTTGGAGTAAAAGTAACATCTCCTGTTGCAGTAATTCCATTACAAATGATAGTTGCTCCAGTAATAGTGTTTGTAGCTACATCGAAAACTGCTGTGTTTGTAGTCCATGTTTGATTATAAGGTCCGCCGCTTACGTTACTCCAAGCATTAGCAGAAGTCCATGAACCAGTTCCATTCCAATATAATTGTGCGAAAGTTTGCTCATTTTTTAATAACAAAAGCATTGATAAGATAATCACAAACCGCATAACCCTCTTACCAAAAAAAGAAAAAACTGGTGTAAAACCGGAGTAAATTTTTCTCATAACTACAAATTGAAAAGTAAATTATTTGGGATTTAAAAATTACATAAGCCAGAACAGCTTATAATTTTAAAAGGGAGCAGGATTGAGCAGTTGTGGTAACTAACTTATAACAAGATACGATAAAACTTAAAAATGCTGCTATGTGTAATCGGTATAAGCTATAATATTTTCCACATCCATAAATAAATTGTGCAGATAAAAAGCCCCGCTGCAAATGGCGGGGCTTACGATGTATTTTAAGGTAATGTTATTGCTTTAAAAACCGTACTGTTTTAGTATCGGCTTGTGTGGTGTAAGCAGCTATAAGATAGGCGCCTGCTGAAAAATTAGCCACATTTATTTGTAGCTGGCTGCTGCCTGCAATAAGGTTGTAAACCTTTTTTTGTACCTGGCGGCCTGCAAAATCTGTAATTACCACAGTCATTTGTGTTTTTTGTGCAGCGGTAACATTTAAAATGGCAGTATTGCGTATTATGGTTGGTGCCAGATTTACAATATCAAAACCTTTATCCTTATTAAGCAAAGCAATTTTATTGCTGTAAGTAATTCTTCCATCTTCATCAGTCATTTTAAGGCGGTAATAATTATAACCGGCTAAAGGATTATTATCTGTAAAATCAAATGGCTGCAGGCAGCGTAATGCTGTAGCAGCAATGGTATTAACGGTATTGTAATTTCTGCCATCATTACCACGTTCAATACTAAGTATTGCAGTTGCCGAGCTGGTGCAGTTTACTTTCCAGCTTAAAATATTAGTGTTATTTTGTTTTATACCATTTAAGTATTCTATAGTTATGGGTAATACACCTGTTACGCCGTTAAAGGTAAAATCATTAATACTGTAAGTTCCTCCGGTACCGCCCCATGCGTAGTAACGGAAGGTAATTGCTGAACTTAAATTTTGATAAGCCGGGGCAGATAAATCTATTGTTGCGCCTGCTAGTACTGGTGTACCAATATCTGCTGTATATCCGTCAATACTAGAACGGAAAGCAAAGTTGGTCGGCCCGGTAGGAGATGCCTGACCAGTATAAACAAAACTTATAAAATTAATTTTAAAACTTGCATTTGGTGTAAGCGTAAATTCAAAATAATCATTAACATCCAATGCGGCGGTATTCCAGGTAGTTGCGTTATACCTGTTGTTGGCATTATTTCCCGTAATTCCTGCGCCTCTGCCAATACCTGAAACTGTAATATTTGTATTAACAGTTTGCCCTGTTGTGTAAGGATTTGCAGTGTTTGGATTATTAGTGCTAATTGGATTATCAAAAATAGATTGAGCTACTGCTGCTCCAAAAACTAATGTGAGCAATGTAAAAAGGTAGATTTTTTTCATTTGATTATATTTTATTTTTAAAAGTATTTAATAGACTTCACTTTGTAATTTATAATAATCACAAATTAATGTTGGGGAAATTTAAAAGGGATAAAGTGTTAGTTTAGAAAAGAATTGGGAAAAGATATTCTCAACAAAGCGCAAGATAGGAGGTTAAAGATTAAACTCAAAAAAAAATAGCAAAATCAATGTTTTTTTTGTGTTATTTAAATTGAAATGTGATTTTTGAACCGGATGGGCTCATATTAGTTATTCAATATGCCCCATATTAAATAAATTTGCCGCTACATGCAGCCCAGCACCATTACCGTTATTACCATTTGCTTTAACAACCTGCAGGATGTTATTGACACCTGCCAATCGGTAAATGTACAAGAACAGCCACCTTTTGAGCATTTAATTATTGATGGATCATCCACACCTGATATAAAAAATTATTTACAAAATAACCCACAACCGCCTTACCGCCGCTGGATTTGCGAACCCGATAAAGGTATTTACGATGCTATAAACAAAGGCATAAAAAATGCCGGTGGCAATATTGTTGTAATGTTAAACTCCGGCGATACCTTTTACAATGCACAAGCCATAGCCCATGCACAAAATGCATTTGATAAAGATGAAATGCTGCAATGGCTGCACAGCAAATACAAATTATTAAGGGGTAACCAATGGGTAATTATTGGTAAGCCTTTTGAAAAAAGTAAATTATACCGTGGCATGAGGAGTATCTGCCATCAAACCATGTTTGTAAAAAAAGAGCTGCATAATAAATACGGGCTGTACAGCACCACCGAAAAAATTGCCGCCGATTACGATTTTTTGTGCCGCATTGCCAATGAAAAATTTATTTTTTTACAAACACCGTTGGTAAACTTTGCACCGGCAGGCATAAGCAGCAGTAGTTATTTTTTATCGCTTGCCGAAAGTAAAAAAGTTCACGAAAAACATTTTGGCAAAAGTGTTTTGCTCAACCTGTGGCAATTAAGGTTAAAAATTTTATTTTACCTGCTCCGCTCCCCTGCCGGTAATTTTTTATACAAAATTAAAAAAGGGTTAAAGCTGGAAAATATGTAATTGTAGCAAAAATCCAATTTCACGAACCTGTATCCTCCTGCAAATCTCATTAATTTAAGCCTAACGCTACACTTTCTAATATCACCCCTTCGGGGTTTTGCCGCATTTATTAATTTGGTTACTATAGTAATGTCAGCCTTTCAGGCTTTAAAATCCGGAAGGGCAATGTCATTAAGTTAAGGGTGTTTAAATTATAAAACTCCCAATTCCAGTTCCCTCTCCTTTGGAGAGGGGTTGGGGTGAGGTCTTTACAAAACGCTTAACTTAACAACATTGTACGAAGGGGTGATATTAGTTGAAAACAACGATTAATAAAATAATGATATTGCCCTTATCCACTTAAACATTTTCACTTAAAAAATTAAATTATCTTAGCGCCTTAAAAAAATCTATACGATGAAGCAAGCCTGGTTTAAAAAAGCAATGCCACATTTAATTGCAATTGGTATTTTTTTAATAGTATCTGTTATTTTTTGTAAACCGGCGTTAGACAGCAGTCTTACTTTGCAGCAAAGCGATATTACACAATGGCAGGGCATGAGCCACCAATTATTAGAAAGAGAAAAAGAAAAAGGTGAAGGTGCTTTATGGATGACCAATATGTTTTCGGGAATGCCAAGTTACCAGGTTACTTACCCTTATCCATGGGGGCCAACAGCGGCATTGCATAATATGTTTACACTTTGGTTACCCAAGCCCATTAATTTTTTCTTTTTAATGTGCATCAGCATGTATTTTTTACTGCTGGTAATAAAATTAAGGCCGTGGGTCGCAGTGCTGGGTGCATTAGCATTTGCCTTCAGCAGTTTTACTGCCATTGCTATTACAGCTGGGCACGATACACAGATATTTACGCTGGCCTATATTCCGGCTACACTTGCAGGAATGATATTGCTCTTTGAAAAAAAATATTTATGGGGCTTTACCTTAACAGCATTATTTACCATGATGCAGCTGGGGATGAACCACCAGCAGATAAACTATTATTTTTTTATAATTGCCGCAGTAATGACGGTGGCCTACTTCCTTAACTGGATAAAACAAAAACAATTGCCGCATGCCGCTAAAGCTGTGGGGCTTTTATTGATTGCTGCTGCCATAGGTATTGGCACCAATATTTTAAATTTATGGGTAAATGCCGATTATACCAAAAGCAGTAAACGTGGTGGCATGCTGGTTATAGATAAAACAGGGGTAAAAGATAAAATTACCAAAGACTCTAAAACCACCGGCCTGCAAAAAGATTATGCTTTTCAATGGAGTTATGGCAAAATGGAAAGTTTTAGTTTAATGTTTGCCGGCATAAGAGGTTATGGCAGCCACTATGCCGAACGTGATGGCGAGCAGGAAATTTTTCCTAAGCTGAATGATAAATCGAATGTATATAAAAACTTAACCGAAACACTAAGCGTACCCGAAACGGATGCTGAAAATTTAACCAGCAATTTTTCGCAACGTATTTACTGGGGCGATCAGCCATTTACTGTTGGGTCTATTTATTTAGGTGCCATCATTTGTTTCCTCGGTATTTTAGGTTTGTTTTTGTTAGATGGTAAACATAAATGGTGGATACTTACCTGTACCATTTTAGCCATACTGATGGCCATGGGAAAAAATTTGCCGGGTTTTAATTATTTTCTGTTTGATAATTTACCGCTGTATAATAAATTTCGGGTGCCGACAATGACGCTGGTAATTCCACAAATAGTGGTACCCATACTGGCAGCATTAAGTTTAGACCATATTATTACCCATCAGCAGGAAGCCGAAACCTGGAAAAAATTTAAATGGGGTGCCATTGCAACTGCTGTGTTATTTGTAATTGTTACAGGCGTTTATTTTACCAGCGATTTTAGTGCAGAAAATAAAAACCGCACCAAAGCCATTAATGCTATGCTGCAAAGCAAAGCTCCGCAGGAACAAATGCAGGCTAAATATGGTGAAATAAATAATGATAAAAATATGCAGCCTTTGGTTGATAATAGTTTTTATGAAGACCTGTTGTTTAGGGTAGGGCTGAGTGACGAGACAAAAGCAAAAGGTATTTTAACTGCACTGAGAAAAGACAGGGCATCATTTTTAATAAAAGATATTGGTGCCTCTTTAGTTTATGTTTTAATTGCAGCCGCTCTTATAGTGCTGTTTTTAAAAAAGAAATTAAACGCAACCGTATTAATAGCAGGTGTAACAGTTGCAGCATTTATTGAGTTGTTTAGTTTTGATACCAAATTTCTTAACGCAAAAAGTTTTGCAAGTAAAGCCGATTTTGAAACAACTGAATTTCCTCTTTCAAAAGCCGATCAGCAGATATTGCAGGATAAAGATCCAAATTACCGTGTGTATGATATGAGCAAAAGCGATCCGTTTCAGCAATCCAAATCATCTTACCATCACAAAACAATTGGTGGTTATTCTGCTGCCAAGCTGGGCATTTATGATGACCTGATTACTTACCAGTTATCGGGTACACCTAACAGCAGTGTATTAAATATGCTTAACGCAAAGTATATTATACAACCCGGGCAAAAGCAAGGTGAAGAGATGGCTGTTCAAAACCCGGGAGCACTGGGCAATTGCTGGCTGGTAAAAGGTATCACTTACGTAGATGGCGCAGTGGAGGAAATGAAAGCTTTAAATAATTTCAATCCTGCCGACACTGCCATTATTGATAAAATGTATCAATCCAAAATTGGCAATTTTACTGCCCCCGACAGTACCGCTTACATTAAACAAACTGGATTTGATAATGATGAAGTGAGTTATGAAAGTAATACTGCAGCACCGCAGCTTGCCGTTTTCAGCGAAGTATTTTATAAAGACTGGAATGCGTATGTTGATGGCAAAAAAACAGACATCATTAAAGCCAACTATGTTTTAAGAGCATTAATGCTGCCTGCCGGCAAACATACCATTGTTTTTAAGTTAGAACCCGTTGCCTATATCACCGGCTCTAAAATAACAGTGTTTTTTGTTTGGGTAATGATTGCTCTTTTGGTGGGCACTATTGCCTGGGAAATAAAAAAATCATTTGGAAACAAGCACGTTAAAACTGATGGATAATACCAGCGAAATAAAAGTTTTAACACTTATCTCTTATAAATTTTTACCGGCAAAGTTGGGCGGGCAAAAAAACATTGCGTTGTTTTTTAAGTTTTTTTCGCAGTTGATATATACCACCTGCGTTACTGTAAAAGATAATGATATTACCTGCGTAAAAGAATATGAAGTACTGAATATTATTGAGGACGGGCAATTTCGTTATGCCAATCCCATTTATTTTTTCAAATTAAAAAAAATAATTAAAGAAAAGAAAATAACGCACCTGATGGTGGAGCATCCTTATTACGGATGGCTGGGGATTTTATTAAAATTATTTTGCGGTGTAAAGCTGGTGATGCGTTCTCAAAATATAGAAGCAGAGCGTTTTAAAAGTATTGGTAAATGGTGGTGGGGCATTTTATGGCATTACGAAAGAATAACGCACCGCTTTGCCGATTATAATTTTTTTATTCAGCAGGATGATGAAAAATATGGGATTGAAAAATATAAATTAGCGCCGGAAAAATGTTTCATCATTACTTATGGGTTTGAGCTTACCGGCCCGCCAACTGCAGCCGAAAGAGTTGCCGCTAAACAAACCATTTCATCTTTATACAATATTGCAGCAGATGAAAAAATTATTTTGTTCAATGGTTCTTTAAATTATAAACCCAATACAGATGCATTGGATACCATTCTAACCAAAATAAATCCTTTGCTGCTGACCAGTAATAATTTTAAATACAAAATAATTATTTGCGGCAGTAACCTTGCCGCATCTTACAACAATTTAAAAGGGTACGCAGATAAAAATATTATTTATGCAGGCTTTGTTGATGACATAACTTTGTTTTATAAAGGTGCTGATATGCTTATAAACCCGGTAATGGATGGCGGCGGAATAAAAACAAAATTAGTAGAAGCACTGGGGCACAATATGAATGTAGTAACTACCACCAGCGGCGCCATTGGTGTACCTCCGGAAATTACCGGGGAGAAAATGAAAATAATTGCTGACGATAACTGGAGTAATTTTGTAAGTGAAGTAATAAGCAGCAATACCACTTCGGTAATACCCGAAGCATTTTTTAATCATTTTTACTGGGGTAAAATTGCAGCAAAAGCAGCAGGCATTCTGCAAAAAAAAAATAAATAATGAGAATATTAATAACAGGTATAACAGGTTTTGTCAGTTCACATTTTTTAAATTATTTAAATGAAGTAGAACCTGGCGCAGAAGTAATGGGTATTGCCCGAAATATGGATGCCTTTGATAAAAGCCGTTACCCTAATTTAAAAATTACCATTAAGCTCATTGATCTTTTAAATAAAGATGCCGTAGGAATTATTATAAGCGATTTTGAGCCGGAATATATTTTACACCTTGCATCGGTAAGCAGTGTAGCATTAAGCTGGCAAACCCCTTTAGAAAGTTTTGTAAACAATACCAACATTTTTTTAAATGTAGTGGAGCAGGTAAGGGCTTATAAAATTAAATGCCGCATTTTATCTATTGGTTCATCCGAAGAATATGGCGAGGTTACCGAAGCAGAATTACCATTAACAGAAGCTCATCAGTTAAAACCCGTCAGCCCTTATGCGGTGGCCAGGGTGGCGCAGGAAATGCTTTCTGCTATATATGCCGAAGGATTTAATGTTGACATTATTATTACCCGATCCTTTAATCATATTGGACCGGGGCAAATGGATAAATTTGTAATCTCTTCTTTTGCCAAACAATTGGTGGCCATTGCCAACGATGACACCAAAGAAAAGAAAATTATAACCGGCGACCTTTCCATCACCCGTGATTTTTTAGATGTACGTGATGTAGCTAAAGCTTATTATATTTTATTAAAACAAGGCAAAAGAAATTCGGTATATAATATTTGTTCGGGCAGGGGAACGGTATTAAAAGATATCATCACTATCATGAGTAAGCAGTTAAATATAGCCATTGAAACGGAAGTAAATCCGCAGCTCATCCGCCCTAACGAAAACAGAAAAATAACAGGATCTTACCAAAAAATGAAAACCGATTTTGGCTGGCAGCCCCAAATATCGCTGGAGCAAAGTTTAGCAGATATTATTGCGTACTGGCAAAAAAAAAATTAGCGGTATACCGGTTTATTGTATAATTTTTTAAACAGTAAAAAAAGTTGCCGTAAAAATAAATTAGAATCTATGTATAAGGCCAGCTTTACTTTACTATCTGCCAAAGGTTGATAACTATTACCCGGTAGTAATATATCAGCATAAGTTTTACATTTTTTTATTACGCTGGCAACTGTAATTTCTTTTCGCATATTTTTTGGTGTACGCAACAGGCGGTGCGATATAGACCTGCAATAATAGTGTATAAAAGTTATTGCCTCTTCATTGATGATTATTGCAACTTCGTTATTATCTTTTTTTAAAATTTCAAGAAAAAAAATCATTCGCTCCAATGCATTCAATAATTTTTCGTCGGAGGTTGTACGGGTTGTGCTTTGATGCAGCCTGAAAGAAAAGCAAACCTCAGGTGCAGTTATCATAAAACTTATTTGAGTTAGTTTATACCACAATTCTAAATCGGCAAATAATAAATTAGAATAGGGAGGTATGCCACCCACGGCATCATAATCTTTAGAACGCATCATAAAGCCTGTGCCCATAATATCAATGCTGTTGATTAAAAAACTTTTTAAAAACTGGTTTGCTGTTTGGTGAGCCGGCATAGGCTTGCATTGCCTTAAAAAATTTCCTGAAGCATTGATATAAGTAAAATGGGTTTGATAAAGGCTTGCCTGCGGATGTTGCATAATCAAATCATCCATTACTTGCAAATAATGCGGCGCTAAAATATCATCATGTCCTATTAGCGTAATAAATTCATTTTTGTGCACCTCCTTAATCCTGCCCCAGTTTTCTTCAATAGATAATGGAGTAAGTGCCGGTATAATTTGTATGCGCTCTTCTTTTAAATTACTTATCCATTCCCTTGTACCATCGGTACTGCAATTATCCAGTACAATTAAATTAAAAGCCGTATAGGTTTGCGACAGCAAACTATTGATGCATTCTTTTACATGATGCCCGCCATTGCGTACAGGTAATATTATAGAATATTTTTTTTGCTGCATGTATAAGATTATAAATTATCTGACTGGTGAGGAAAATTACACCATAGTTTGCTCCAATAAAAAATTTATATAAGGCGCCACAGTTTTATCAAAACTAAAATATGCAGCAGCTTTATAACAACCCTGCTGGTATTTTTCATAATCCTTTTCAATTGTATGCATTGCAGCATAAATTGTTTCGGCTTTAAAATCATTAATTAAAACCCCTGCACCAAATGTTTCAATTAACTTAAAGCCGGGGATATTACAGGCTATTACCGGCACCCCTGCAGCCATATTCATAAATAATTTGCCTGATGGTGCAGTGGCATAATTAAAACTATCCCTCACAATATCCCAGGAGTAAAATGCAAAACCAAATTTAAAGTGCGACAGAAAATCGAGAAAGGCGGTAGCAGGTAAATAGGTTTGATCTATCATTACCCGGTTAGCTGCTATTAGATGTGCATAATCCCCTGTAATTTTATCCAGTACTTTTTTTTCTGCTGATCCCTTTATTACCAACTTGTATTGGGGGTAAGCATCAAAAAAATTCAAACAATCAAACATAGCCATTCGCCTGTCCATTGCGCCGGACCAGATAAAATCTTTTCTTTTATGATGCGTAATAGTGGCTGCATTAAACACAGGTGCATTTTGTACAAAAAATACAGGAAGTTGTACATCCGGAAATAAATAATCGTAGCGCTCTTTACTTTGTATAAAAACAGACGTTACTTTATTTCTGTCAACTTTTTTATGTATTGGGTTAGTGTTATTTTCAATTTCCAGTGATATTAAATGCACACTGCCATAAATTTGTTGTGCCACATGCAGCGCCGGAAAATCGGCAGCAATAATAATATCACCCGTTAGCTGCCTCCTTTTTACTGCTGCTTTTAAAACCTGGGGTAAATATTTATTATAGTATAAATAATTGTATGCTGCCGAAGGAAATATTTTTTTTAAACGCTTAACTGCAACAGAAAATATAAAATCGGTTTTTTGAAAAAAATGTTTTAAAAAATAATTAGTTTTTAAGTAAATGATATTCCTGCTGGTATCATTTTTAAAACTATCGCCTTCGGGTTTAAATGAAACCACAGTTACATCAAAATGCGGTGAAAGATGGTCGTAAAGATTTAACACAGAGGGCTGATAGATGATGTAATCATTCAAAGTAAGAATCAGGATTTTCTTTTTCATATTATATACTCATCATTTTGGCCAGTGAATGTACATCCGTACCTGGTTTCCATCCTAAAGAAAAAATTGTGGCAGGATATGAAACGAGTGTCTTATACTCTGAAATAAAACCAGGAATTAGTTCTACATGCTCTTTCCAATTGAGGTTAAATAGCGAAAAACAAATCTCAACCCATTCCTCAATAGCATACGCCTCTCCTGTTCCAATCACGGCTTCGTAAACATTATCCTGCTCTACCAGTTGCATTATTGCTTTTACCACATCGCCGGCAAAACCAAATTCTTTTTTAACAGTTAAATCACCTACCGCTAATTTTTCTATACTGCCTTTAGCTATACGCTTTACTGTTTCGATAATTTTTTTATTGATGTGGCGCTCTGTACGGTATACACTGTCGTGGTTAAAAAAATAACCAACATAAACTTTTAAACCAATAGTGCGGTAATACCTGGCTGCATATACGGTATGTATCCTGCTAACCGCATACATACTGCCTGCATAAAATTCAGCAGTTTCTTTAATGGGCTTTCCTTCATTTTTAAATTGAAGGCCGCTGCCGGAAAGAAAAATTTTTGTTTGGGGAGAATATAATTTTACAGCTTCAAGAATATGTAAAGAGCCCGTACTGATGGCCTCATGATTTTGCTGCCATACCGCATGGCTGGTAGAAGAGATAGCCGCAAAATGAAAAATAAAATCAGGCAAATATTGTTTTACTAAATTACCAATCTTATCGAAATTACTCAGTAAAAATATAGACGGTGCGGCCTCTCGATTAACAGCAATTACTTTACATTGCTTTGCTTGCAGTAATTCGGTTAAATACCTACCATCCTGGCCATTTGCTCCAAAAATAATTGCAGTCATTTTTTCAATTTATTTAAACACCTCTTTTCTGCAATAGATAGTATTAATAAAAGTATCTGCATAAGTAAAATAACCTTTGGAATGCATAAACTCACTTATACTTTCTATTTTTTCTGCAGTGTTATTCAAATATCCAAATGTTATCGTTTCTACACAAATTACTTCTGGCTTAAATTTTTCAAAATCTATAGAATGTAAAATATCCAGGTCAAGTCCCTCTACATCTATTGAAATAAAATTGGGCCATGGTTTAAAATACTGCTCCATAACAGCATTAACCCGCTTTAACCCTACCTGTACAGTTGAAAAAGAAATACCTGTTTCTTTTTCCCTGATATTGGCCTCTTCTTCAGAAAATGTACTCCATCCATTTACTGCAGCAGGAAACAAATAAAAAGTTGCATCATCTTTATCGGTTAATCCAATACCAATATTTAAAACAACATCATCAGGTCTTTTTCTTTTTATAACATCAACCATATTTTTATCTGGCTCAATACATACGCCATAACATCCTTTTGCATAAAATCCGTAAGTATTGTTGCATACCAGTGGTTGGTTGGTGCCAATTTCCAGATAGGTGGGTTTATCTATTTTTAAACTTTCAAAAAGGTACTGTATAATTATATCCTCCCCCGATTGCGAATAGGTAGTTTTTGCTTTAAGCGTTATTACATGCCAGGCTTTTTTGCATTTCCCTAAAAATCTTATTAAATCCATTTAGCTCAAATATTAATATAACCAACTAATTTTTGCTGATACAAATACTATTGTTAAGACATTAATGCTTTTTGTAAATGTCAATTGTTGGTATTGGAAATATAAAACCGGTACCCTTATCCAATGCATCTTTTTCTCTTTCTAAAAACTCCTGTTTAAAGTGCCATGGCAGCACCAGGTAATAATCCGGGTTCATTGCCCGGCTTTCTGCTTCACTGATGATAGGAATGTTGGTACCCAATGTAGAGGCGCCATATTTATCGGGATTTCTTTCTGCAGCATATTCTACCAGCATGTTATTAATATCGCACCATTGCAAAATTGTATTGCCTTTTGTGGAGGCCCCATACACGTGTACTTTTTTTCCTTCCTTTTTAAATTTTACCAGTAAATCGTGCAAATCATTTTTTACTTTTTCTATCCTGTACTGAAAGGCTACATAAGGTTTATCAGTATCTAACTCCAGGTCAAATTCTTTTTGCCGCACCTCATTCATATATTGATGATCTTCCTTATTGTAATACAGGCTGCTTTCTTTATGAGTGGCGTAACAGCGAATACTACCCCCGTTTATGTCACTAAAGGAAATCTTGAAAATTTTCATGTTGGCCATAGCTGCAATTTTTTCAAGCACAGCAAGGCTGTAAAATTCTAAATGTTCATGGCAAATAGTATCGTAGCTATCCAGTTCCAGCATATGCGGCATGTAGCTCATTTCAAAAACCCATATTCCCTCAGGAGAAAGAAAATGTTTTATGTTTTGTACCACCTCCACAGGGCTTTCTAAATCATAGAACATGGCGATAGAAGTGATGATGTCCATTTTTTTTGTACCTATAACATTTTTCAATTCTGCCGAAGGAAAAATATCCTGCACCACTTTTGCCCCTTTTACTTCCTGCGCCACATCACTGGGGTCGCATCCAAATTTTATAAAACTTTCAGGGTAATAATTAAAGAGAGTACCGTCATTACATCCAATGTCCAGCACATTGCAATTATCTTTATTAAGCAAAGCCAGAGTAGTAGTTACAATATCTTTAAGATGGTTACGCATGGTGGCGTTAGTGCCACTTCTGTACCAATAAGCAGCATATAAAATTTCAGGCGGCACACTGTGTTCCATTTGTAATAATCCGCATGCATTTTCATCAACCTGGGGATTGCACCTAACTAATGAACAATTTATTTTACGTTGAGAGGGCATTTCTTTACCCGGCTTTACAAATGAACCCTGCAAATATTGCGGGCCTAAATCTATTACCGGCGTTAAAGATGCAGAACCACAAACCCTGCAGGTTGTTCGTTTACGAATATGCATAGTAAATTTTTATTTTTGATTAATATCCGCCTTTTTTACCGGATTCAAAATTTTTTTAAGTTTCTCATCATCTCCCCAAAAACTCATAGGCTCGTAATCCGTATAAGGATAAAAACCAGGGTTAAGGGCAATGTGTTTATTTTTTTGTTTTAAATAATTTTGTACAAAATCTTTTACAGTAATTCCTTTGCCACTGCTGCAATTAATTATATCCGTTACTTTTGTCTGCAATGCAATGGCTGCTAAATAAGCTGCAACTTTTTCTACGGGTAAATAATCTCTTACCTGCTCTCCCCCGCTCATATTAAAAACAGCATCGCCATTTTGAAGCGCCCTATCTAACTGCGAAAGTAAGGAATTTGCGTTTTGCCCTGCACCAAACATGTAAAATAAACGCACCCACTTAAACGAAAATTCAAATTGTTGCTGTAACTGCTGTACTTGCCTGCGCAAACTATCTTTTGCTACAGCATATGCATTCGCAGGCATTGCTTCCATTGTTTCTGTTAAACATCCCTGCTGCATACCGTATTCAAAACAAGTGCCGGTAACAGTAATATCTTTTTGCCCGTGCTCCACTAAATTTTTAATAAATTTAAAATGCAAGGGTAAGTTTTGCGCTGTATGAAATGACGATTTATAATTGGGTAAGCCTTCCCAGGCTAAATGAATTACCGCATCCGGGTTATTAAAATAATTTTGATAATTAACCTGCGGATTAAAATCGTTTAAATTAAAAGAAATATAATTTACCAGATGATACCATGGTTTTGCTGTTGCTTTTGTTTTATTAACAGAGGTGGCAATAATGTGCAAGCCCTGTTTAATTAATGCTTCAATTACAAAGTTTCCGATAAATCCGGTTGCGCCGGTTACCAAAATTTTTTTTGGCACTTTTAAATTTTCTCCCAACGGAGGCTTGTGCAGCGTTATACCAGTATCATCCATGCTGACGATAAAATTTAATAGTGAACTAAATAATTTGTAAAGAGGGAATGGGAATTACAAAATGGCCACCCCAATCTTTTATATAAGAAAGCTGTTGTGTTATTTCATCTTTTAAATTCCACGGAAAAATAATTACAAAATCTGGTTTGGCTTCTTTTAAAAAATCTTCTTTTACCACAGGTATATGGCTTGCCGGTAAAAATTTATCCTGCTTATGCGGATTAGCATCCACCACAAAATCAATCAGGTCATTCTTAATGCCACAATAATTTAACAGCGTATTACCTTTTGCCGCAGCGCCGTATGCGGCAACCTTTTTGCCTGCTTTTTTTTGAGCAATCAAAAATTCAATCAAATCTAATTTTACTTTTAATGCTTTTTGCTGAAAATTATCGTAGTAGGTTAATCCATTTAACCCTTTGTCTGTTTCTTTTTTTATAAGATCCAAAACATTATCTGAAATTACTTTGGATGCATCTTCTTTATGCTTAGCATAAATACGTAAAGAACCGCCATGTGTACTTATTTCTTCAACATCAAACATTTCCAACCCCTGAGATTCAAAAATTTGTTTGACTGTATAAAAAGATAAGTAAGAAAAATGTTCATGATAAATAGTATCAAACTGGTTATTATCTACCAATTGCATTAAATGCGGAAACTCCATGGTGATTACTCCTTTTGCTGCAAGTATTATTTTCATACCACCAACAAAATTGATAATATCGGGTACATGTGCCAAAACATTATTGCCTAATAGTAAATCGGCTTTAATGCCTGTCTCACGGGTAAGCTTACCGGCGAGCTTTACACCA
The DNA here is from genome assembly GCA_963741535.1 of uncultured Chitinophagaceae bacterium. Lineage (GTDB taxonomy): Bacteria > Bacteroidota > Bacteroidia > Chitinophagales > Chitinophagaceae > Ferruginibacter. The sequence continues at coordinate 4,731 of CAVUIP010000005.1, read as the reverse complement.
AAAAAATCTACCACTGTATTTATGCCTTTACCCATAGCCACGGCCGCTGTATTTGCGGTAGGTTCAATACCGGTTACTTTAATGCCTTTATGTAAAAAATATTGCAGCAGGTAACCGTCGTTACTGGCAATTTCAATAACCTGCGATGTTGCATTAAACCCAAAGCGTGCAGTCATCTTATCAGCATAATCGCTGGCATGTTTTAACCAACTGGTACTGTATGATGAAAAGTATAAATAATTACTGTCAAAAATAGCATCTGATTTTTTATACTCATCTACCTGTACCAAAAAACATTTATGGCAGGTATATACTTTAAGCGGATAAAAGGTTTCCGGTTCATTCAATTGCTGGGCCGTTAAAAAAGAATTTGATGCCGGTGAATTGATCAAATCAATAAACACATTTTCTAATACGGTTTTACAAAATCTGCATTGCATAGTTATAGTCCTTTAAAATTTTCATCCAGCAAATTATGCTGATTGTCGCGTTGTGAAATATTGTTTACAGGCAAAGGCCAGTTGATATATATTTTTGGATCGTTGTATTTTATACCACCTTCTGCACCTGCTGCATAAAACTGAGTATGGTTATAAATTAACTCGCAGCCATCACTTAAAGTTTGAAAACCATGCGCAAAACCTTCTGGTATGTAAATCATTTTTTTGTTTGCTGCAGAAAGTTCTGTTCCAAACCATTGTAAAAAAGTTGGTGAATTTTTTCTCAGGTCAATAATTACATCATACACTGCTCCTGCAATGCAACGCACTAATTTAATTTCGCTGAATGGGTGCAATTGAAAATGCATACCCCGAACGGTTCCTTTATTATTTGTAAAAGAATGATTCATTTGTACCCATTCCATTTGATGACCAATGGCACTAAATTCTTTTTTACAATAGGTACGTGCAAACCAACCTCTCTCATCTGCTAAAGGATTTAACCCGATAATATAGCTGCCTTTCAAAACGGTTTCGTTAAAAATCATTTTTGCTGATAGTTTTTAATTTGTTGCAGGGTAAAATTAAAAACATTGGTGGGCTGTTGCCTGTACCAGTCAATCGTCCACTCAATAGCGGCTGCACTATCCAGCTTAGGTTGCCAGTTCAGTATTTTTTTCGCCTTGCTAATATCCAGCTGCAGCAAACCAGCTTCGTGTGGCTGTGCAGCATCCGAAATATCTACCCAGCTTCCATTGCCCCAGTAATGTATAGCCGCTTCCACTAATTTTTGTACAGGCAAATGATCGTTGGGCATTGGACCAAAATTATAGGCCCCCGAAAATTTTTCGGCATCAGCATCTAACAACATAGCTGCAGTAAGATAGCCGCTTAAGGGTTCTAAAACATGTTGCCATGGTCTTACCGCTGCCGGATTTCTTATTTCAACAGGCTCATTATTTTCTAACGAGCGAACAATATCCGGAATAATCCTGTCGGCACTTCTATCGCCACCGCCAATTACATTACCTGCTCTTGCGCTTACAATTGCTTTTTGATGAACAGCAATTTTTTGAGTATTAAAAAAAGAATTTCTAAAAGAGTTGACTACAATTTCTGCAGCAGCTTTACTGGCACTGTAAGGATCATACCCTCCTAAAACATCATCTTCTTTATAATGATAATCTATTTCTTTGTTTTCGTAAACTTTATCGGTAGTTATAATTACAACAGTGCATTTACCGGTTAATTTACTTACAGCTTCCAGCACATTGGCAGTACCCACAGCATTTACTTCAAAGGTTTCGGCAGGTATTTGGTAGCTGCGCCTTACTAAAGCCTGTGCTGCCAGGTGAAAAACAAAATCGGGATTAAAATTTAATATTTCGGCATTTAATTTTTCTTTATCCCTGATGTCGGCAAATACATTTTCAAATTCAATTGAAGCAGCAATGGTGTTAAAGAAAGTATTATCGGCCTGTGGCGGTAATGCATACCCTTTAATTTTTGCACCCAACAAATGTAACCAGGTTATAAACCAGGTGCCTTTAAAACCCGTATGGCCTGTAACAAAAATTTTTTTGCTTTTATAAAAAGCGGCCATTGATTGATTTACCACACTTTCCATTTTGCTTGTTCGTTTTTCCAGAGTTCTTCCAATTCTATTTTATCCCGTAAGGCATCCATGCATTTCCAAAACCCCGCATGTTTAAAGGCTACTAATTCCTTATCGTTGGTTAATTTTTCCAATGGTTCGTCTTCCCACATCATATTATTCATATCGCCTTCTAAATAATTAAACACCTCGGGTTTTAAAACAAAAAATCCCCCGTTTATCCATTTGCTTTCGTCTTTTGCTTTTTCTTTAAAAGAAACAACTTTGCCTGCAGCATCCAGATCCATGCCACCAAATCGGGCATCCATTTGAATGGCCGTTACAGTAGCAATTTTATTTTGTTGCTGGTGAAATTGAACCAATGCTTTAAGGTCAACATCGCAAACGCCATCCCCATAGGTAAGCATAAAATCCTGATTGCCGGTATATTTTTGCACCTGCTTTAAACGGCCTGCAGTTTTAGTAGCAGGGCCGGTTTCTACAAGGGTTACTTTAAAATTTTCTCCGCTACTGCCATGGATTTCCGTAGTGTTGTTTTTTAAATCAATAGTGATATCGGAATTATGCAAAAAGTAGTTCATAAAATATTCCTTTATAACATAGCCTTTGTATCCTAAGCAAATAATAAAATCGTTGAACCCATAATGACTATAACTTTTCATGATATGCCATAAAATGGGTTTGCCACCAATCTCTACCATCGGCTTGGGCCGTATATCTGTTTCTTCGCTTATCCTGGTACCAAGGCCGCCGGCAAAAATTACTACTTTCATTTATTATATAGCTTTATAAAAAAGTAAATTTATTGCTTTATTTTCAAAAAACTTACTTTAGCGTATGAGTCAAATCAGGCGGCAAAGCATTATTTCTTCAATTATTATTTTCATTGGCTTTTCCATAGGTTTTTTTAACAACCTTTTTTTTACAAAAACAGATTGGTTCAGTCCCGACCAGTATGGATTAACCAGGAGCTTCTTCGATTTCAGCCAAATCATCTATGCCTATTCTTTTTTAGGATTATCAGCAGTTATTTATAAATTTTCGCCTTATTATAAAGCCCATTTAAAAGATGAGGAAAATGATTTGCTGACCTGGGCGCTGTTATTTTCAGTAATTGGGTTTGTAATTTTTTTAACCGGAGGCATTATTTTTAAATCGTTTTTTGAACTAAAATTTTCGGCTAATTCAAAAATACTGGTAGATTATTATTACTGGATTTATCCCTTTGGTTTTTCGCTGTTGATTTTTACCATTTTAGAAAGTTATTGCTGGAGTTTAAAGCGATCAGTAATATCAAGTTTTTTAAGAGAGACTGCATTGCGCTTACTAACTACTGTATTGATACTTTTATTTATTTTCAGGGTTATCAGTTACGATACTTTTATAAAATTATTTGCTTGCCTGTACGGTGTTTTGGTTATAATGTTATTTATCTATTTACACCAAAAAAAACAATTGCACCTAACGTTTAAAGTAAGCAAAGTAAGCCGCAGGTTTGGTAAAAAAATAGTAGTATTTGCGATGTTCATATTTGCAGGTGTAGCAATCTCTACCACAGCCGCACTTTTCGACAGTTTTACCATCTCCAGTAAAATACCTAACGGGCAGGTGGCCATGGGCATTTTTGCATTTTCAACTTATATCAGCAATATCATTCAGGTGCCGCAAAGAAGCATTGTAGCCATCACCATACCAGTGCTTGCCGAAGCCTGGAGAGAAAAAAAATATGATGTTATAAATAAAATTTACAAACGAAGCAGTATTAATCTTTTACTTATATGCCTGTTTTTGTTTGGCAATATTTGGTTGTGTTACGATGATGCTATAAAAGTTTTACAAATAAACCCCCTGTATTTGCAGGGTAAGTATGTGGTTTTATTTTTTGGCCTTAAATTAATTGTAGATATGGGTACAGGCGTTAACGGGCAAATTATTGGCACATCTAACTTTTGGCGGTTTGAGTTTTTAACAGGCCTTATTTTACTTTTATTAATTGTGCCCTTAAACTATTTTTTAATTCCGCAAATTGGTATTGTTGGCGCCGGCATTTCAAATTTTATAGCCTACACCGTATACAATATTATCCGGCTTATTTTTTTATGGAAAAAATTTAAAATGCAACCCTTTTCTATAAAAACACTTTGGGCAATACTTATGGCTCCGGCATTGTATGGCATTGCATATTTTATTTTGCAACAACTGCATGGCTGGCCGGGAATTATTTGCAAGGGTTTTCTTTACAGCAGTATGTTTATAGCAGCAGCCTGGTATTTAAAACTTACGCCTGATGCCTTACCGGTAGTAAATACATTAAAAAAGAAATCAGGTATTAACCGGTATAAGGTGTAATAATTTTAAAAATTGTTGAAGGGCTTCCTGTTTTTTTTCATCAAGATGGTAAGAAATAAAATGAGTATAATACGCATACATATCAAACCCGTTTACAGGATTATTTTTTGCAATTGCTGTTAAATGCAAAAGCCCTTGTTGAGTAGCTGTATTAAAATCTTTTACAAAAGCATCTGGTAATTTTTTATTGCTTACCCATGCTGCAAATACAAAGGGTAATCCCGTCATTTCCTTCCATGCAGCACCCAGGTCGTAACTGAATTTTGAAACCGGCATTTGTATAAAAGCCCTGTCGCCAATAACCAGCCCTGCGGTGGTGCCAGCAAT
>CAVUIP010000004.1:0-385798 GCA_963741535.1 uncultured Chitinophagaceae bacterium | reverse complement strand
CATCCCATTCCTTATTTAGACCAGGGAGAATTTTACAGTGAGTTTGGCAATTATGAAGTACAGATAACATTGCCAAAAAATTATGTGGTGGCTGCAACAGGAGAATTGCAATCTGATGATGAGATTAAATTATTAAATGAAAAATACTATAACAAACTTTCCTTCAGGCCCGATGGATGGGAATATAAATCCAAAGTTTCCAAAAAAGAATATTTAGAATATCCGCCTTCTTCAAAAGAAAATAAAACATTATTATTTAAACAAGATAATGTTCATGACTTTGCATGGTTTGCTGATAAACGATTTAATATACGTCAAGACACGTTGCAATTAAATTCAGGAAGAATAATTAACTTATACGCTTATTTTTTACCTGCTAAAAATGATGTTTGGAAAACAAGCATTATGATGATTAAGCAAGCCATTCTTACTAAAAGTAAATGGATTGGTGAGTATCCTTACAATGTAGTTAGTGTGGTAGAAGATGAAAAAGAAGGAGGCGGAATGGAATATCCCACCATAACATTTTTATCATCTGGCGGAAGTGAAAAATTGCTTGACTTTGTTATTAATCATGAAGTGGGGCACAATTGGTTTTATGGAATTTTAGCCAGCAACGAACGCACACATCCCTGGATGGATGAAGGCATGAATACGCATTATGATAGCCGCTATGCAATGCAGTATTACAAAAACACTTCTTACTACCTTACATCTAACTCTCCTTTTTTAAAAAAGAGACTGCCGGATGATTTGCAACAAAACATTTTACAAACCATTATCAATGTAAAAAGAGACCAACCTATTGAAACGGTTTCGGAAAAATTTAATGAACTTAATTACGGCATGATTGCTTATATAAAAACCGGGCAATGGATGCAGCTCTTAGAAAATGAATTAGGCAAAAATGTATTCGACAGTTGTATGAAGGAATATTACCGCCGCTGGAGTTTTAAACACCCATACCCCGAAGATTTTAAAAAAGTGATGGAAGAAGTGAGTGGAAAAAATTTGGATGCCACTTTTTCTTTACTAAATAAAAAAGGCACAGTTGCTAATACTGCTGCAAAAAAAGATTTACGCTTTGCATCTTTCTTTAGTTTAAAAGAAACCGATAAACATAATTATATTTTTGCTGCCCCTGGGTTTGGCGCAAATCTTTACGATAAATTAATGCTTGGAGTGGTGTTACATAATTACACTTTACCAACAACCAAATTGCAGTTTGTTGCAGTGCCGCTATTTGCTACCGGCAGTAAAAAAATTAACGGAATTGGCAGGGTTAGTTACAGTTGGTATCCTGATAACAGTTTTCAAAAAATTGAAGTTGGTTTAAACGGCTCCCGTTTTTCGAGCAACCACAGTTTAGATACTGCAGGCAAAAAGATTTTTGAAAATTTTTATAAGATAGTGCCACATGTACGACTGTATTTTAAACATGGTTTCCGGAGCAGTGTATCAAGCTGGTTAGATGTGCGTTTATTTGCAATTGGTGAAAAACAGTTTGATAATTTTGAATACAAAACGGGCAGCGACAGTACTGTTATATACCCAACAACTTTAAAATCGGCTACACGTTACGTTAACCAGCTTGCATTTAACCTGGATAATAACCGTGTATTGTATCCATACAATTTTCAGTTGCAGTTACAACAGGGCGAAGGTTTTTACAGGTTTAATGCAACGGGAAATTATTTTTTCAATTATTCAAAAGGTGGTGGTTTACAGGCACGGATTTTTGCTGCAAAATTTGGTTACACCGGTTCCAGAAATAACAGTGCGTATTTATATCAACCAAAATTATTGGCTGGTAACGGCCAAGAAGATTATACTTACAGTAATTATTTTTTAGGCCGTACTGCCTCGACAGCCTATGACAAAATTGCCATTGAAAATGGCGGCATCGCTGCACAGCAGGTAATGATACAAAATACCGGAGGCCTAAAACTTCGGCTGGATCAATACAGCAGTGTGCAGGGATATTCGGAAAATTGGGTGGCGGCTTTTAATGTAAGCAGTACATTACCGGAAAAATTATTTCCTGTAAAGTTGCCGGTAAAAATATTTTTTGATGGGGGCACTTATGCAGAAGCATGGCGTAAAAATGCATTTACTCCAAAGTTTTTATACACTGCTGGTTTGCAGGTATCGCTGTTAAAAAATGTGTTGAATATTTATGTGCCGCTTCTCTACAGCAAAATATTTAAGGAGCAATTACAAACAGACAAAGAAGCCAACAGGCTAATTAAAAAAATTACTTTCAGTATTGATATTCAAAATTTATCGTTGCGTAAAATAATTCCCCAAATCCCCTTTTGATGGAAAGCATACAATACCTTTTACATCCGCAAATAAATAAAAAAAAATGGGATGGCTGTATCGATAATGCAGCCAATGGCTTGTTATATGCTACCAGCACTTATTTAGATTGTATGGCTGTACAATGGGATGCATTGGTGTTAAATGATTACGAAATGGTAATGCCACTTCCCTGCAGAAAAAAATACGGCATTAATTATTTATTTCAACCTTCTATTACCCCTGCATTGGGAGTTATTGGCAATGGTGTTACTGCCGAAATTGTAACGGCATTTCTAGATGCAATACCTAAAAAATTTAAAGTGTGGGATGTAAGTTTTAACAGCAGCAATAAAATTTTATTTAAGGAAGGAACTGTTGTTGCAAGAAATAATTATGTTTTAGATCTTAACCGCTCTTACAACCAGTTGCAGCAAACCTACTCTGAAAATATTAACCGCAATATTACTAAAGCACTTAAAAGTGGCTGTGTTGTAAAAAAAGAAATTTCGTTTGAAGAGGTGGCTGCTATTTGCAAAAAAGAATTTCCAAAATTTACAAATGTAGAAAATGGTTTGTTTGAAAAACTGCATGAAGTGTATAAAGCTTATAAAAAAAATACAGCGACTTTCGGCGTTTTTACAAAAGAAGGCAGCTTACTGGCATCCTGCATTTTTTTATTTTATAAGAACAGGAGTTATTACTGGTTAGTAGGCAATACGCCGGAAAGTAAACAATACGGTGCATCAGCTTTATTGGTAGATAGTTTTATACAAGAGCATGCTGGCAAAAATTTACTGCTGGATTTTGAAGGCAGCGATACAGAAAGCGTTGCTGATTTTTATAAAAAATTTGGAGCAGTTGCAGAACCTTATACCACTTTGTATATAAACAAATTGCCTTTTCCTTTTAGTTTGGTAAAACCTTTGCCGCAGCATTACAAATTACTTATTTCAAAATAGAGAGAAAAACTTCATTGGGCTGGATAGCGTTTTTATAATACGCATTCATATTACTGTAATCAATTACTTCCACTTTAAAGCCTGCCCTTTGTAACCGGTTTATGTAATCCTGCAGTTGATAAATTCTCACATGATCTTTTTGTCCGTACAATGCAGATTGTTTTTCAGGATCGTTAATTTCCGGAGTTTCTAAGGTGTTTAAAATTTTTGTTGAGTATGGTACTTGCAAAATTGCTATGCCCCCGGGTTTTAAAACACGATACATTTCCTGTATAGCTTTTTTATCATCAGGAATATGCTCCAGGATATGATTACCAATAATTACATCAAAATTATCATCAGCAAAAGATAAACGGGTAGCATCCTCATTTTTTATTTTGCCATCAATAATTTTATAAAATAAAGGTTCAATATCTGCTGTAACTACACCGTTATGCTGCTTTATGAAATTGTAAATATTTTTTTCGGGAGAAAAGTGGAGTATTTTTTTTTTAGATATTTTAATTTCACTCTTCAGCAATGCAATGATCAGTCTTTCTCTTGCAGTGCTTAAACAGGCCGGACATAAAATATTTTCGCCGTAACCGGCAATTACTTCATTTGCATTTATGGCATTGGCATTTTCAGCAGATGGGTAATCGGGAACAAATTTACTGTAAGTTGCGCCGCAGCAATTACATTCAAAGCCTTTGCCTTTATATTTTGCATACTGAATTTTATAATTTATCCTTTTTGCCTTCGACAAAATATTTCGATAGTTGCCCTGCAAAAAATAATACAGACCAAGTTTTTTTAAAATATTTTTCAGATTTTCTTTCAATGAAAATTATTATTGAGCAAGTAAGGATTCAGCAACAATTAAATCAATTGGCCGGGTAATTTTTATATTATTCTCCTCTCCTTCTATCAAATTTACTTTTAAACCAAAAGCTTCAACCACTGTGGCTTCATCGGTAAATTTTTCTTTATAATCGATATTGAATGCCGGCAGTAAAATTTTACTATGAAATGTTTGCGGCGTTTGAACCAGTTTAACATGTGTACGTTCAAGTGCTGTGCTATGGTCATCACTAATGAGGCGTACACTGTCCTTACAATCTGTTACAGGTATTGCAGTGCCCTTTTCAATAGCAGCTTTGTAACAACGCTTAATTAAATCTACCGTTAACAGGCAGCGTACTGCATCATGTACAAAAACAATACTCTCCTCTTCAATTAAACTTAAACCATTTTGCACAGAGTGAAATCTTGTTCTTCCTCCAACTGTTATTGTAATGCGGCTGTAATCAAAAAAAGCATCAATAATTTCCTGGCCTGCGGCTACATGCTCTTCGGGCAGTACCAAAATAATTTGCATATCCTCATACGATTTTAAAAATGTATCAATAGTATAATATAAAACCGGTTTACCTTTTAATAATAAAAATTGTTTGGGAACAGCGTTATTCATTCTGGTTCCGGTTCCTCCGGCTACAATTACAGCAATTTTTTTAAGCGCCAATTTATCTTCCATCTTAAAAAATAAATACTTTAAATTTATTATTCTGCTAAATTACGATACGGAAGGAGTTAAATCAAAAACAAAATACTGTTGTAAGAATTGATATGGTTAAGGGCTTTGGTAGCACTTCAATTTCGCTCAGTGCTCAATAAAGATTTACTGTACAAGAGTGCGACGCCAATGAAGATGAGTAAAGAAATATAGCTGGGCTCAAAAAATTAATCGTGATATATTTTTACATAATTTTCATCATCACTGTTTCTCATGCCACGGTACATACCTGCGCTGTTTAACACCATGGCTACATTACCTGCAGCATCAACACCAATCATTCCGCCTTCGCCATCCATCTGTGGTAATTTATTCATCACTACTTCATGCATAGCCTGCTGCAAACTCATGCCTTTGTATTCCATTAAACAACTTACGTCGTACGCAGCAACGGCACGTATAAACGGCTCACCGTGACCGGTACAACTTATAGCGCAGGTTTTATTATTGGCGTAAGTGCCGCAGCCAATTAACGGGCTGTCGCCAATGCGGCCATACTTTTTATTCGTCATACCACCGGTACTGGTAGCCGCAGCAATGTTGCCATCCACATCGCATGCCACTGCACCAACGGTACCAAATTTTTTATCTTTAAATAATTCTTCTAATCCCTGGTGAGTATGATCGAGTGAATAATTATCGCTGTCTCTTATTGCTTTCCATTGATCGTAACGAAATTGTGAAAAGAAAAATTCATCGGGTTCTAATTTTATCCCCTGCTTAATAGCAAAATCATTTGCGCCTTTGCCACTTAAAAAAACATGGTTGCTGTTAAGCATTACCTCAGCCGCTAATTCTATCGGGTTACGTACATTACGTACAGCGGCAACCGCACCTGCAGCTAAATCTTTTCCATTCATAATAGCAGCATCCATTTCCTGCACACCCTTTTTTGTAAACACAGCACCACGGCCTGCATTAAACATCAGGTTATCTTCTAAAATTACTATTGCTGCTTTTACAGCATTTATTGCAGTGCCGCCTTCTTCTAAAACAGCATAGCCTGCATTTAAAGATTCGTTCAATCCTTTTAAATAAGCCGCCTCCAGTTCGGGTGTCATATCTTCTTTTAAAATAGTTCCTGCTCCGCCATGAATAGCAATAGATAGTTTTTGCATACGTGTTAGTGGTATTAAATGTTTGCTCAAAAGTATTTAATTTACTGCCATAAAAATTCTACAATTTTAAGCCAATGTTTAAACGTAAGCTAACAATAAGCGATTATCTTTTAATAGTTGTTAATTGTATTCCATTGTATGGCATTTGGTTTGAGGGCCGGGATACCAAACCGATATTTATTGTGTACAGTATGGAGACGGTGATTAATTGAAATAGCCGTCGTGTTAAAAATGAAATTATTTTTTGAATTGTTTGTAAATTGCTACTGGCTGTTAGCTGTTGCAGAAAAAGACAGCAGTTAAAGCAAGAAAGTGAACATAAAATTTAACTCAGTAATTTTTTACACTCGTCCAGCAGTTTTTCTTTATCAATAGCAACAGTACCTACTTCTTCGCAAACTAAACCACCTGCAATGTTGGCCATTTCTGCCATAAGTGTTACATTTTTTGTAGCTGCATATACTAAAGAAGCTACTGCTATTACAGTATCGCCTGCGCCGCTTACATCTGCTACATTGCGGATATGTGTCGGGATAACAGCTGCAGATTTTTCGTCATTATAAAAAACACCTTTTTCGGATAAAGTGATAAAAGATATTTTGTGCTGCAGTTTTTGCTGCAACTGCAAATGAATATCTCTTAAAATATTTTCACTTACTGCATCCGATAAAAGATTTAACCCTTCTTTTACTTCTTTTAAATTGGGTTTAAAAATATCTACCCCTTTATAAGAAAAAAAGTTTTTTCGTTTAGGATCAACTGTGGTTAAAATATTATTTTTTTTGCAGAGACTGATAATTTTTGCAATTACATTTTCTGTTAAAACACCTTTGTTGTAGTCTTCCAGCACTACCACACCGGGGTTTTCTGCTGCAATATAATTTTCGAAAGCATATAATAATTTTTCTTCGTCTGCAATTGTTATATCATTCGTAAGTTCAGCATCCAAACGCATCATATGCTGGTTGCGGCTGATGATACGTATTTTATTGGTGGTAATTCTTTGGCTGCTGTATACTAAATATTTTGTGTTGATATTATTTTCTGCAAACAACTTAGTTAATTGTTCCCCATCATCATCTTTACCCAGTACACTTAACACACTTACTGCTGCACCAAGCGAATGTAAATTGAGCGCTACATTACCTGCACCACCAATGCGTTGTTCTTTTTTACTTACAGCCACCACCGGCACAGGTGCTTCCGGAGAAATTCGTTCAACCTTTCCCCACCAGTAAGTATCCAGCATTACATCGCCAATTACGGCTACTTTTAATTGGGTAAACTGATGAAATAATTTTTCGAAATCCATTTGCAATTTTAGATTTGGGATTTTAAATTTTAATTTATGTTTGCAACAGCAATGTAATAAATGGGTACACCAATTAAAGTAATTATTAAACCAGGCCAGGTATATTCAGGTTTATAAATGATTAACAGAATACAAAAAGCTAATCCCATTACAATATATAATGCTGGCAAAATGGGATATCCAAATGCTTTGTATGGCCTTTCAACATTCGGTTGTTTTTTTCTTAAGATAAAAATACCTGCAATGGTGAGTACATAAAACATAACTGCTACAAAAGAAATCATATCCAGCAATCGCCATATTTGCCACTCAGGCACAGGCGCAGGCAACAATACATTGTACCCATAAGGCAAATTGCAGGAACTGCATTTTTATTCAACTCGCCTGCCTGTTTAAAAAATAATCTATCTTTTGCCATGGTATAATATACTCTTGCACCTGCCAATATTAATCCATTATTACAACCAAACGTAGATACCATTATCAGCAACGCAATTACATAAGTACCGGTATCGCCAAAAATTTCTTTGCATGCTGCTACCGCCACCCTGTCTTTTGCAGCAAATGCAATTTCATCTAATGGCAATACATGTAGTACATTAAATTTGCAATACATAAATTACTGTAACAATCAATGTTCCTAAAAATAAACTGAGGCCAATATTTTTTTTAGGATTTTTTATTTCCCCTGCAATAAAAGTTACATTGTTCCATGCATCGCTGCTGAATATAGAACCTACCATTGCAGCAGCTATTGCACCCAGAATATAGTGCCGCTTATTAGGCTGGTGGTAACATCCTGCAGCTGTATCGCAGGCGTCTTTTAATTTTAAGCTTGCCTGCATCCCATGCATGTTGCCAGTTTGCACCAAAAATTCCTTTATCCATTCCATAAATAAATCCAAAAATTATTAACCAAATAAGTGCCAATAATTTTGCAGAAGTAAAAATTGTTTGAATTAGTTTTCCTCCTTTTAACTCCTTTTGTATTTATCAATGTAAGTAATACAATAATAAAAATAGATGTTACCTGTGCAGCACTTATGGTAAATGAATAGGTGGGTTTACCGCAGGTATCAACGCCATTTTGAATGGCCAGTAATAAATTTTCTTCGCTCAATACCGGAAATAAGATAAGCAGCAAATTTTCAAACGCCACACCCACTGCTGCAATAGTTGCTGTTTGTATTACAGCAAAAAAACTCCAGCCATATAAAAAACCTAGCTAAAGGATTAAATGCTTCTTTTAAATAAACATACTGGCCTCCAGCTTTAGGATACATAGCACTTAATTCGCCATAACTCATTGCAGCAGTCAATGTCATAAAGCCTGTAATTAACCATACTGCAATCAGCCATCCGGCACTGCCCACGTTACGGGTAATATCGGCACTTACAATAAAAATACCGGAGCCTATCATGCTTCCGGCTACTATCATTGTGGCATCAAATAACCCAAGTGTGGGTTTAAAGGAGTTGGTTTGTTCTGTCATAAAAAATTCCGGTTTATTATACCGGAACAAGATAAATAAATTTATTGGATTGAATTACTGTTTGGCTGCAGGTTTCATTTTTTCATTCATCCCTTTTATTACATCTTTAGTTATGTCGAGTGTGCTGTCTTTATAAATAAGATAATCTATACCGCTACCGGTGGTGAGTATGTACTGGAATTTTTTTTCTTTATTATACTCTGCCAAAAATTCTTTTAAATTTTTTTGGATGCCTTCCATCAATTCAAAACTTTTTTGATTAAGCTCCTGCGATTGCTTTTGCTTTTCCATTTCGATATCCTGCTGCCCCTGTGCAAGCTGCACCCTTATATTTTGTATTTGCTCAGGAGTGGCATTGGGATTATTTTTTACAAAATTATTTTGTTTTGCTTCAAGCGATTTTATGTCGTTGCCAATTTTTGTTTCGGCCTGTTTTTGCTGCTGCTCCAGTTCTTTTCTGCGTTGCTTAAAATAAGTAATGTTTTCGTTTAATGAGTCTAAATCTACAAAAGCAATTCGCTGGGTATTTAAATTGTTTTCATTTGTTTTTGATGCCACACCTGTACTAACAACTTTACTGTCGCTTTTTTTTGCTGAAAAATTATAATAATACAAATAACCAACCGCAGCTAACAAGATGATATTTAACGCAACAGATAATTTATTCATTTCACTGGTCTTTTATAGTGGCAAGATAGGTACAAAACAAGATTTTACAATACCTGCAGCCAAAGTTTTAGGAAAGGGTTAACGCCAAAGGGATAGGCATGCGATAAGTGATTGGTTTTATAATTACACTTGTATTTACTGAGTTAGTTTTTGCATGATAGTTTTAACACCATTCAAAGCACCTGAAAAATAATCCGCCTGTTTAAAATAAGGGATAAAACTGCTGTCGATAATATTTTGGGTTGTCGAATTGGATAATATTTTTTCAATTCCTTTACCATTTTGAATGCGTATTTTTTTATAGCCTGCACAAATGCCAATTAAAATACCATTATTTTTATCCTTGTCGCCTACGCCCCAGGCGTTGGCTAATCGTAAAGTTAATTCATCAAAATTTTGTTTGGAAACCATTGTGCTGTCAAAACTCACTATTGCTATTTGATTGCTGGTTAGCTTTTCAAATAAATTAATAAGCTGATTTAATGAATCTTCCTGTGGTGGTGTAAACAGGTTTTCGTAATCGTTTACATAATTTTTTGGAGAGGGAAGTGTATCATTAAAATGATGTTTGAAATGGTATAAAGCTGAATCAGCCTCATGCGAATGGACAGCAATAGCATTAGTTGAGGATTGTGATTTTGTTTTGCAGGAAATAAAAATTAGTTGGCAAAAAAATAGAGCAGCAAAAATTATTTTGTAAAAACGAAGCATATAGATAAAAAGGAATGACTGAAATTACCAACTTCCGCTTGCTCCACCACCACCAAAACTTCCGCCGCCAAAGCCACCGAAACCGCCGGAACTTCCACCACCACCACTCCATCCACCGCCGCCACGGCCACCGCTACCGCCAATCATATTAGCAAGTGTCCAGGCTGCAAAACCACGCCTGCTCATAAATGAACCGCCACCCCGACCGCCACCTGAAGAAATCGCAAGAAAAACAATTATCATTACAATTATAAAAATCATTCTTGTACCCGAAGTTCCTTTCTTTCTTTTATTAGCAGGAGCTTTATATTCTCCTTTTACGGCCTTAATTATTGCATCAGTTCCTTCTTCAATCCCCCTGTAATAATCATTCCCTTTAAAATTGGGAACAATTACATCATCAATAATATGTTTGCTGGTTATATCTGGTAAAGCACCTTCTACTCCATAACCTGTTGCAATATTTAACTTCCTGTCGTCTTTAGCAATTAGTAAAACAACTCCATTACTAAACTCTTTTCCACCAACACCCCATGCCCTGCCCAACTTTACATTATAATCAGCAATATCTCTTCCGTTTAAAGATGGAATTATTACCACTGCTATTTGCGTAGAGGTACTGTCATCAAATGCAACCAGCTTATTTTCTAAAGTTTGTTTTTGCTCTGAGGTTAGCGTATTAGTAAAATCATTTACCAATTGCTGAGTTGATGGTTTTTGTTTAAGTAAACTTTCAGGATCAAAAGAATTTTGAGAGAAAGCAACAATACCAACCAGCAACAATATATATATGGAGAAGATTTTTTTCATTAATGAGTTCAAAAAAAACAATGGTGCTTTTTAAAAATTTTATTATTTACCAAAAACAATTTCGTCGGGCAATTCATTTTTATCTTCGGTTGGTATGTAGGGAAATTTTTCTTTTAATGTTTCGCCAATTTCTTTTACACATTGTGCAATACCATTGCTGATATTATGCTTTGTAAACTGTGCCAGCATTTTTTTTACTTCTTCATCCCAATAGGCTTTACCAGCTTTTTGATAAATGCCTTCATCGGCAAACAGGGCCAGTTCATGATGATCCATAGCAATATATAAAAGCACTGCATTGCGATGATCTGTATCCTGCATTTTTAATTTAAAGAAAACTTCAGCGGCCCTGTCAATAGGATCTACATAAGAATTTTTACTTTCTACATAAATCCTGATTTCGCCACTGGTTTCTTTTTCGGCCATACGGATAGCCTCAACAATCTGCTCTTTATCTTTTGCAGAAAAAAATTCTTTCTTTTTAAATAAAGAAAACATGCAGGTGATTTTATTAAATAGATAATGCTTCTTTATTTAAGAAGCATTATCTATAAAGTTGAATTTATTTAATATCAAACTTAATGTCAGGATTTTTTTCAGTGCCGGCATCTGCTTTATAAAAAGGTTTTTCTTTAAACCCAAACAAACCAGCCAGGATGCTTTTTGGAAAACGTTTTACTTTTAAATTATACCCTTCAATGGATTTGTTATAATCCTGGCGGGCAATATTGATGCGGTTTTCTGTACCTTCTATTTGTGTTTGAAAATCACGAAACGCAGCCGTGGTTTTAAGGTCGGGGTATGCCTCAAAAGATGCAATCAACCTGCTAAACGAACCCTGAAGGTTTGCCTGTGCTTTTTGATAAGCTTCCAGCGAAGCCGGGTCATTAATATCTACATTAATAGCAGTAGCTTTTGCTCTTGCTTCAACCACAGCCTGCAATGTAGATTTTTCAAAATTTGCAGATGCTTCAACAGTTTTAATAATGCTGCTGTAAAGATCTGTTCTTCTCTGGTAATTGGTTTCTACATTACTCCATACTTTCTTTACATCCTGGTCGGCAGTTACCAAACCATTATATCCGTTGCATCCCCAAAAGCCAAGGATAACAAGTATTCCAACTAAGATTAATAATCCTGAACGTTTCATGTTTTAATTTTTTAAAAGTTAAGATGTTAAAAGTAATATTTATTTTAAAATTCAAAGATTAATTCTTTACAAGGAAAAAGGTAACCGTTAAATTTAGTTAATCTTTTATCGCCGCAATGCCCGGCAAAACTTTTCCTTCAAAATATTCCAGCATGGCACCGCCGCCAGTGCTTACGTAACTTACTTTATCTGCAAGGTTAAATTGATTTACTGCAGCAACACTATCGCCGCCACCCACCAAACTAAAAGCACCATTTGCCGTAGCATCAGCAACAGCCAACGCAATTGATTTGGTACCGTTTTGAAATTTTTCCATTTCAAAAACCCCCATGGGGCCGTTCCATAAAATGGTTTTGGAGTTTTTTATTACTTCGCTGAAAATACCAACAGCTTTGGGGCCAATATCAATCCCATCCAGCCATCGGGTACGGCATCGCTTGGCCGCACATCGGTGTTGGCATTGGCATCAAACTTATCTGCAATAACTGAATCTTCGGGCAAATGAATGCTTACATTTTTTTGTTTGGCTTTTTCTAAAATATCCAGTGCGGTTTGCAAACGGTCGTCTTCGCAAAGTGAGCCGCCTATTTTACCGCCACGGGCTTTTAAAAAAGTATACGCCATACCGCCACCTATAATAATATCGGTTGCTCGCTCTAATAAATTTTCTATAATTAAAATTTTGTCGCTCACTTTTGCACCACCAATAATTGCAGTAAATGGTTTCTCTGCCTGGTGCAATACTTTTTCTGCACTCAACACTTCGCTTTCCATTAACAGGCCAAACATTTTTTTATCGGCAGCAAAAAACTTTGCAATTACAGCAGTGGTTGCATGTGCCCGGTGTGCTGTACCAAATGCATCATTTACATACACATCTCCCAGCTTACTTAATTTTTCTGCAAAGGCTTCGTCTCCTTTTTCTTCTTCTGCATAAAAACGAAGGTTTTCTAATAACAGCACTTCGCCGGGGCGAAGCATCGTGGCCGTCATGCCGGCTTGTGTGCCAATGCAATCATCGGCAAAGAAAACTTTTGTACCCCCATCCCCTAAAGGGGAGTTAGCAGCATTTGAATTGAGGAGCTGGTACAAATGTTTTACCAAATGCTTTAAAGAATATTTTTCTTCGGGGCCGCCTTTTGGCCTGCCGAAGTGGCTCATTAAAATTACTTTACCACCATCGGCCAATATTTTTTTTATAGTAGGGATGGTTGCCGACATCCTTGTATCGTCGGTAATGTTGAATTTTTCATCTAATGGAACGTTGAAGTCTACACGTACTAAAACTTTTTGGCCGGCGAAGTTGTGGTTGGAAAATTTACTCATAATAGTTACAATGAAATTTCTACTAAAATATTACTGGTGGTGATAAATAATTTAAGGGCTTCTTTAAAATGTTTGCTGATAATTTCTTTAAGTTGTTTGTTAGAAATATTACCTGCATGAAATACAAATTTTTTGGAAGGTTGAGGTCAATCCAAAACTCAATATTTTCAGGCTGCATCAAGATTTATAGAAATTACCGGGTGATTTAATTTTTTAGCTGCATATAATAATGCCGCTTTAATATCATCCATTTCAAGATAAGAGAAATCTTCCAGTAACTCTTCTGCTGTCATTCCACTTGAAAGATAATCCAGAACATCAGAAACTTTAAATCTCATTCCACGGATGGTGGGTTTACCACCCATTAACCCCGGAATGATAGTAATCCGTTTTAATAATTCTGTTTCCATAACCTTTATTTGAGATTATAAAGATACAATTTAAAAAGCCTCACCCCAACCCTCTCCCAAAGAGAGGGAACTGGAAGGGGATTTTTTAAAATTGAAGGCTTTCTAATAATCAGAAAGCCTTCAATTTAATGCGTTGAACAAAGAGCTAATGTTGAAGAGTGCGACGCCAATGAAGTTGAATAAAGATTTTAAGTCCGGTCCAAAAAAACCTCACCCAACCCCTCTACAAACGAGAAGGAACTGGAAGAATGCAGTTTTTATAATTTAAACATTTAATCTTTACTTTTATCTTCTCCATTTTTCCCTTTAGGGGATAGGGGTTTATTTTATCAACCCTGCAAAATGATGCACTGTACGCACTAACTGCGATACATAACTCATTTCATTATCGTACCAGCTAACGGTTTTTACCAATTGTTTGTCGCCGGTTTTAATAACACGGGTTTGTGTAGCATCAAATAAACTGCCAAACGTAATTCCTATAACATCGCTGCTAACAATTTCATCTTCGTTGTAACCAAAACTTTCGTTGCTGGCAGCTTTCATGGCGGCATTAACTTCATCTGCAGTTACATCTTTGCCTAACACACTGTATAACTCTGTTACGCTTCCTGTAATTACCGGCACCCTTTGTGCGCCACCATCTAATTTGCCTTTTAAATTAGGTAACACTAAACCTATTGCTTTTGCAGCGCCGGTGCTGTTGGGTACAATATTTTGTGCAGCGGCACGTGCCCTGCGTAAATCGCCTTTAGGGTGTGGTGCATCCAGTGTATTTTGATCGTTGGTGTAAGCATGAATGGTACTCATTAAACCGGTGATGATACCATATTTTTCATCAAGCACTTTTGCCATTGGAGCCAAACAGTTGGTAGTGCAACTGGCGCAACTGATAATAGTTTCGCTGCCATCTAAAATAGCATGATTAACATTAAACACTACAGTTTTTAAATCGCCGGTTGCCGGTGCAGAAATTACCACACGTTTTGCTCCTGCTGTAATATGTGCCGCTGCTTTTGCTGCATCGGTAAAAAAACCAGTGCTTTCAATTACCACATCCACATCGTGTGCTCCCCATGGAATTTGTGCCGGATCTTTTTGTGCGTATATTTTTACTTCGTGTCCGTTAACTACAATGGCATTTTCGGTGTGGTTTACAGTTTGGTCGAAACGGCCCTGTGCACTATCATACTTTAATAAATGTGCCAGCACTTGGGGACTGGTTAAATCGTTTATTGCCACTACATCAATACCCTTCATGTTATAAATTTGGCGAAATACCAAACGGCCAATACGTCCAAAACCATTAATTGCAACTTTAACTGTACTCATAACTGTAATTTAAAATTTGAATTTTTAATTTGAGAATGCAAAATTACTGTTTGTACTACATATAAAACAGTATTATTTTAAAGATTTGGCTATTGGTAATAAGTGTTGATTTACGCACCGCAAACGTTTTAAAAATATTTACTGACTAAATCCTTAAAATATTTGGCTAAAAAACTGCTGTATGTTATCTTTGCCGTCCTTTATTAAAAGATGCCGCGTTGGTCAAGGGGTTAAGACGCCTCCCTTTCACGGAGGAGTCACGGGTTCGATTCCCGTACGTGGTACAGATTTAAAAACAAAAGCCTTGATAGTGTTAACTATCAGGGCTTTTTTAATTTTAAGAGGGGATTTTAGGTGGATATTTTGCCATTCATTTTTTCTATACCGGTTTATGATAGTTATTGTTTATAAGCTATTTGTACTCACCTGCTTTTGCTGTAAAAGGAAAGTTTTTAGTAAGGAAGGGCTTTTAAATTTTGTGTTTATGGTGGTGGGTGGTAAATGAAAACCCTGCAAAAAGGAGGCTGTAAAATACTGGCTAATAATTTTTTTGGGGTTAATTGTTTTTGAGTTGTTTGGATTTAACCTTTGCTTTTCTATTTGCAACCACTAATAAAACAATCATCATCAAATTTTAGTATTAAGTCTTTTTTAACATCATTTACCAAATTATAATTGTCATTGGTAAAAAACCATAACATTATGAAGAAAATCTTAAGTTTATCATTACTATTTATTTGCTGCGGATTTTTAGCTACCGCACAAATTAAAAAAGGTGCTGTACTTTTAGGCGGCCAAATTGCTTTTTCAGATGCAGAATCTGAAAACACTAACAACCAGCAGCAAACTCAAAAAAATAACAATGCCTTATTTAGAATTTCAGTGGGTAAAGCCATAAAAGAAAATACTGTTGTTGGCATAAATGCAGGATACGGCAGCAGTAAAAACGAAATTTTTAATAACAACACCTTAAATTTCAGTTCTGATTTTAAACAATACAGTGTTGGAATTTTTTACAGGCAATATAAAAAGATAGGTGGTAATTTTTACTTTTTTGGCGAAGGCGGCGCAGATTATATTGGCTCCACACAAAAAGATAACAGTTTTCCGGTAAACAATCCTGTAACCCGTAAAGGTTCTGGTGTGCAATTATCTTTAACACCCGGCATCTCTTACCAGGTACTTAAAAAATTGCAGTTAGAAATTTTAATTCCTGAAATTGCAGCCTTGCAATACAATACTTTAAAAACAACATCTCAAAATTCTACTTCAAAGCAAAACCAATTTTCATTTAATACAAGCTTAAGTTCTTCACCGCTTAATTCTTTAGGAATAGGATTTAGATTAGTATTATAATTTGCATAAAAAAATCGTGGCGCAAAAAGCACCACGATTTTTTTGGTTTATTTCTGTTGCTGATAAGTTTCAAGGATTAAATAATTATTTTTATTCCTCTGCTCTTCCTCTTTCGGCTTCAATTATTTTTCCAAAAAAAATTGCATTCATCATCAGTTTTGTTCCACCCAGCCAAAATGCACGAAAGTTGGGATTGTTATCAATATTAATTATTCTGCCACTGCCCAAAGTATTTACAATAACAGCAGCCGAATTTTTTAATGCTTCTTTATTTTCTTTACTCAGCCAGCCACTTTGCAAAGCATTTTCTTTATAATAAAACGGCGAAGCGTAGGGGTTTTTACTTTTTTCCATATACACCCGGTTGGCTTTAAATAAACTTACCGTGCTTTCGGTATAACCAAATGCCAGCGGATGTGTCAGGTCGGCATCTGCACCAAAAATTGCACCGTTCATTTGTTGTGCACCATCAATTTCTTCACCTTCGGCATAAGCCATTCTTTTGGCGCTGTCAACAGGTGGTTTTACTTTTTTTAATGTAACGTTGTTAATACCGTTAACCGATGCCCACTGCACCGCTTCTTCCAGTAAAATTAAATTGCCGCCATTGCTTACCCATGTTTTTAATTTTTCTTTATTTAAATCATTGTAAGATCCGGCTGCCATTATCAGTGTATTGTATTTGTTTAAATCTACACGATTAAATATTGCAGGCTCCAAATGTGTTGCCGGTATATTCATTCGCTGATCCAGCAAATGCCAAATTTCCCCTGCATCGGTGGCACTAACACCAGCGCCGGTTATCATGGCAATGCCGGGTTTTGTTAAGGCAATAAATTTTCTGCTGCCCATATCACTACCACTTACAGCATTACCAGTTTGTAATGCATTAATGCTAATGCTGTATTTTTTTGCTATGCCTTCTAAAAAAGAAAATAATGCAGCTGCATCCATTGGTTGATTCTGTACCGGAATTAAAATTGTGCCGGCATTAAAATTTTTATTGGTACCGCCAATGGGTATTTCAAATTTTGCCGCAGCTGCTTTTGTAATTAAATTATTTTTTTGCAATTCGTATAATGCAGCAGGAGCAAGCAGTTCTTTCCATTCCATTAAATAACCGTAATTAGATTTTTCGCCATTTATAAAACCGGTTATTGTATTTGCAGCTGTAATTTTTTCTCCCAATAAATTATTATTGTATTGTGCTGTATTTAATTCGCTGTATCGCAAACCAAAAGCCAAAGGCATTGTCCATGCAGTAATATCATAAAACAAGCTGTCTTTATAATTTAATAGTTTTTTCAAAAATAGTTTGCAATAATTTATACTGCGGTTGATTCATCGGTACTATAAATGCTTCATCTGTTTTAAATATTTTTCCATTTGCAGTTATAGCATTTTTTAGTTTAAAAATTTCAATTTGGTGGCGCAGCAACATGGTAACAAATTGCTGTGTTTTATTTTTATCATCGCTACTGCCAAAAACATAAGCCTGTACGTTTGCCTTAGCAGCCTGCTGCATGGCATCGGCATAAAAGGTTTTCTGCCAGTTTAAAAATTCTTTACGTAAATTTTTTGCACCTTCCAGTGTAGAGAGTGCCGTTACAAACTGGTTTTTTATTGTTGCCGGAAATTTTAAAATGCCATTCACAGTTTCCTGCGCATGGCCACGGCTGCTGGCCTGCTCAAACAAAATACCTATGGCGCCATTTATATCCGGGTAAGTAGAGCCTTTGCCATAATAAAAATCATCGTAATTTTCTTTGGTAAAATACAGCGACCCAATTTTATCCAATGCCTTTGCATGATACTTACCCAATTTAGCAGTAAGCTCCTGGTTTTTTTCAGGCGTTAAAGGATTTACCCTCGATGGTACACCCGGCTGAAAAAAGAAAGTGGCATTGCTTCCCTGCTCGTGATGATCGGTTAAAATATTCGGCTTCCATTTATGAAACCACTGCAACCTGTTCTGGCTTTCTACATGCACTGCCGGCAACCAATCCCGGTTTAAATCAAACCAGTAATGATTAAATCTGCCGCCGGGCCATACTTCGTTAAACTCCCTGCTGTTAGGGTCGGTAACTAAATTTTCACTTTTATGCTGGTTGGCCCAGGTAGAAAAACGCTGCAAACCATCAGGGTTAAACGAAGGATCGAAAAGTATCACCGTATTGTCTAAAAGTTCATCAATATTTTTTCCCTGTGCTGCAGCTAAATAATAAGCTGTTAATAAAGATGCGTTGGCACCACTGGGTTCATTGCCATGTATGGAATGGCCGATCCAAACTACAATGGGCATATTCTCCATATTTACCGAAGCAGACTTTGCCGGATCACTTAATAATAAATGCTGTTGCCGTATCTCTTCTAAACGCTGTTGATTTTTTGGCGATGTAATGATTAATAAAACCTGTGGCCTGCCTTCGTAAGTAAAACCCATCGTTTCTAATTTCACTCTATTGGGTGCAGCCGCCGCAATGGCTTTCATATAATTCACCAGCCTGTCGTGTGTTACATGCCACTCTCCCACTTCGTGATAAATAATATCTTTTGGTTTTGGAATAGCAGTGTTGTAGCTAACATCATCCGGCAAATAATAATTTAAATCCTGTGCAGCAGTTTGCAATGCAGTAAAAAAAATAATGGCGCAAAAGAACATCCTTCTCATAAGCAGTTTAGTTTAAAACTGAAAATAGGTTGTTTAAAGGAAAATACAAAAGGCAATTTTGGGCCTGGCTGTGGAATGCTATTTGGCTGCGGTGGCGTCGCACACTTGTGCATAAGATCTTTATTGAGCTTTTATTATGTTTTACTTACTTTATTTTACCTGAATTATAACCAATCTGAAAATTCTATTCGACTGATTGTTTATATTTATGTAAGGTATGAAAAACTCAATTCCTGATATTATTTTCGAATAATTTGGCGCTTTTATATATTTGAACTTATTCTTACCAAATAAAAATAATAAATCATTAAATTTGTAGCAATATGTCTACTTTATTAAAACAAGAACAACCCACGTTTGGTAGTTTAGCTGGAAATGGGCGCACTTTTGAAGTACCTCCTTTTCAAAGAGATTATAGCTGGGATAAAGAAGAGTGGGAAGATCTTTGGTTAGATCTTATTGGTATCGATGAAGAAGGTGACCACTATATGGGATATGTAGTTTTGCAAGAGACCAAAGAAAGTAAAAATTTTTTAATTATTGACGGGCAACAACGCATTACGACAATAAGTATATTAATTATAGCCGCAGTAAAGATTCTGCAAGATAGAGGGGATATTGAGAGGTCGGAGTTATTAAGAAATACTTATTTGAGCTATAAGGAACCGACCTCTCTAATTTATAAAACAAAATTAAAGCTCAACAGAAATAATGATTACGTTTACACTTCTCAATTATTACAGCTGCAAATACCTCAGTATACAGCTGGTTTAAAACCATCTGAAAAAAGATTAATTAATGCATTTAAATATTTCAATACCGAATTAACAAAATATTTGACAAAAAGACTGAATCCATTACTGCATTTGTAAGTAAAAAAGTAGATGAAAAGTTATTTTTTACTTCTATAACAGTAGGCGATGACATTGACGCATACAAAGTTTTTGAAACTTTAAATGCAAGAGGCGTGAAATTATCTACAGCAGATTTATTAAAAAATTATTTATTTTCAAAGGTCTTTTCAAGAGCAGAAGGTGAAGTTGAAAGCCTTGAAAAAAATGGTACAGGATAAATGATCTTTTAGGTAAAACAGATATTACAAATTATATAAGACACTTTTGGAATTCTAGAATTATCCAGCAGAAAGAAAAGCTACACTATTTAAAACTATAAAGAAAAAAGTTGAGAGTTATGAACTCTCTATTGATTTAATTAATTCTTTAGACGAAAGTGTTTTAATATATTCGGCTTTAACGAATCCGGATAGCGAGATATGGGTTGGAGAGCAAACAAAGTATATTGGAGAAATAAATATACTGGATGTTTCGCAGTGCTTTCCATTATTAATGATTGCTAAACAAAAATTTACAGAAAAAGAATTTACAAAACTATTAAGGGATATAGTAGCACTTTCATTTAGATATAATACAATTGGGGGACAAAATCCAAATGAATTAGAGAGGGTTTATGGAAAAGCGTCAGTAGCAATATTTAAAGGCGAAATAATTTCATCCAAGGATGTTTTTTCAAAACATTTAAAAGACGTCTATATGGATGATAATAGTTTTAAAAATGATTTTAAAAACAAACAATTAAATACTAATAAATACAATGTTTTGGTAAAATACATTTTAGCTAAACTTGAAGTTCAGTATGGCGGAACAGAATTTGTTCTTACAAATAAAAATTTAACTATTGAGCATATTTTGCCTGAAAATCCAACTGATGAATGGGTAAGTAATTTTCAAAATGCAGATGTGCAAGAATATATTTTTAGAATAGGTAACCTAACTCTTTTGGAATCTGCAAAAAATAAAGAAGCTGATAGAAAACCTTTTGAAGAGAAACAAGTAATTTATTTAACAAGCAATTTTAAAGTCTCAAAAGAGCAAATAAATTATTCAATTTGGAATGTTTCAAGCATACAAGCTAGACAATCTGATATGGCAAATAAAGCTGCCACAGTTTGGAAAATTAATTATTAAGGTATTTTTCTCAGACTAATAAATAGAAAATTATACAATACTTTGAGGGATAAAAATTAATTCGAAATCTCCTGTTCCGCCGAGTTCTTTACAGCCAGGCAATGAGCGTAGCATGAACCCCGGCGTTTAAAAGAGCTTTAAAGTTTTAGAAACCCACACTGCAAATAATTACTACAATTTTGTAAATGAAGAGTTCAGCGTAAAAAAATTTAAAGAGTTTTCATACGCCGGGGTTTAATGCATACCCACATGAGTGATGCGATGAAAACCACGTCGGGACATAAAGGAAATTTTAAATTGAATAACTAACTCTTCGTATTTATAAACAAAAAACACCAGGATGATTTCTTCAGAGTAGCAGAGTTTCGTATATTTATGAGTTGTGTGTAATGCAAAATTCGAAGTATAACCATCATGAAATTTGACAAAAAACTCAAACCTCCGATGATTTTGTTAGTATGTGTTTTGGGGATTGGCATACCTTTTTTTTCAGGATATTATAGTAACAGAAAATTTGACCAGGCAATCAGAACTAACTCGTCACTAGCAATAGGAAAGGTGTATGGATATAAGAATCATCGTAAACAAGGTGAAAAATTAGAATTTGAGTTTAAATTTGGCGATAAAATGTTTTATGCTTCTTCAAGTTGCAGCGATTTTGGCTTGAGAACTTTTGAAGGTTCATACAATAGATTATATCCTAAAATAAAAGGAAAATCCTTTCCAGTTTTCTTCAGCAAAAACGACCCAACAAAGTACAGCAAAATTCTCATTACGTCCGCAGACTTTAAGGAATATGGTCTTATGTATCCCGATAGTTTAAAGTGGATAGAGATAATTTTGAAGGACTTTTAGCCTAAATAAATGTTTCCATAGTATTGAAATTTGTATCTGAACTTTTACCGTTCCGCCGAGTTCTTTACAGCCAGGCAATGAGCGTAGCGTGAGACCCCGGCGTTTAAAAGAGCTTTAAAGTTTTAGAAAGCCACACTGCAATAATTATTACAATTTTTTAATTAAGGAATTCAGCGTAAAAAAATTTGAAGAGTTTTCATACGACGGGGTTTTATGAATAACCACATGAGCTATGCGATGAAAATCCCGTCGGAACAAAAGAGTTTCGTATATTTATTAGTTAGCGGTCAGCTTAAACGACATCACAAACAACATTGAAGCATAGAGTACTAATCATAGCGACAATTATTTTCTTTCTATTGGTAAATACTACTTACTACTGGGAAAGCAAGTTTGGACTTCTTGCATTTCCTGCTTTTCTTTTTTTAATTGGGCTTTTTTTTATACTTGTTATTGTGCTTTTCCGACAATTTTTTTTGGCCATCAAAGAAAAGTTTAACGACAGGCAACGACTTTTAATTATCGGCGTTTTGACAACAGTATTAGCATTGGCGTTTTTTAAACCTGAGGGCCTTATAAACTTTAATAGGCTTGAGGAAAATGATATTTTAATTGCTCTGCGAGAGGGTGCAGCAAACTGCATGACAATTTTTAAACTTAAAGAAAACAACAAATTCACTGAGAAAAGTGTATGTTTTGGAATGACAGAAATTAAAGGTGATTACATACTTAAAAACGATACAATTTTTTTTGAAAATGTAAAACTTGGCAGAGGCGAAGACGAATTCTACAAGTTTGCGATTATTCGACCTTCGAAATTTAATAAGGACAATGACCATTTTGACTTGATACGGTACAAAAACTTAAGCGACACAACAGGACACGAACTTTGGATTACAAAAAATGACTTGTACAAACCGGCAGACGAAAAGCCGAACCGCTAAGATTGGGTTCCTTTGTCCAAGTGTGGCTTTCGTTCCGCCGTGGTTTAATGCATACCCACATTAGCAATGCGATGAAAATCCTGTCGGGACATAAAATGGAATTTTAAATTCAATAACTAACTCTTCGTATTTATAAACAAAAAATACCAAGATGGTTTCTTCAGAGTAGCAGAGTTTCGTATATTTATGAGTTGCGCAAGCAGTAAGCGGCATCAACATACAAATTGACAATGAAAATTAAGATATGTTTATTATTAGGAACTATGTTTATTATAACCAGCCTTTGTGGGCAGCCACCGAACTCGAAATTCACAATTAAAGGACAAGTTCAAGGTTTCGAGAATGGTTCAATCATTTATTTGAATGATGTTACTGATGGAAATTATAAGAAAATTGACTCGGCATTTGTAATAGATAGCAAATTCAGTTTTGTTGGACAAATCAAAACAAAATATTTAAAGTCCAGTATAACATCGGCTGATTACAATGACAGAGTAACATTTTGGCTTGAAAAAGGTTTTACTTCGTTTGAAGCAGAAATAGGAAACTTTGCCAAAGCCCAAATAATTGGTTCAACAATTCAAAAAAAATGGAGTGAGTTTATCTACTTGCTTGACGCAGCCAAAAATGCTGAACAAGCTGAATTTATGTTTATCAAAGAAAACCCTAACTCAATTATTGCAGCTTACGCTTTGAGCAATAACCTTAAAACTTGGAGTAAAGACAGTATATCAACATTGTACAAAGTGTTTTCTAGCGATGTTAAGCAAACGGACTTTGGTAAAAAAATAAGCGGCTTCATTTCTTTATACAGAAATATTAAAATTGGTGACAAATTTATTGACTTCTCACAAAAAGATATTTCAAACAAAATTGTTAAGCTATCCGACTTTAAAAATAATATTGTGTTGTTAGATTTTTGGGGGTCTTGGTGTGGTCGTTGTAGAGAGGAAAATCCTGCATTAGTCAAAATTTACAATGAGTTCAAGTTAAAAGGTTTTGAAATTTTAGGTGTAGCATCAGAAACCGACAAAACACAATGGCTTAAAGCTATTAAAACAGACAGTTTAACCTGGACGAATATATCTTACTTAAAAGGCGGCAACAATAAAGCAGCATTAATTTATGGTGTTACTGGCTACCCGACAAACTTCTTAATTGACAAAACAGGAACAATTATAGCCCAAGATATTTATGGTGAGGATTTAAAGAACTTACTATTAAAAATACTTAGGTAAATCGGCTATATGTACAATTGGGTTTAGCAATCTTAGCCGGGCAATGAATAAATTCTCAACTTTTTCATCTTTCGTTCCGCCGAGTTCATCACAGCCAGGCAATGAGCGCAGCGTGAGACCCCGGCGTTTAAAAGAGCTTTAAAGTTTTAGAAAGCCACACTGCAAATAATTATTACAATTTTGTAAATGAAGAATTCAGCGTAAAAAATTTTGAAGAGTTTTCATACGCCGGGGTTTCATTCATACTCACAGGAGCAAGGCGATGAAAACCCTGTCGGGACATAAGAGTTTCGTATATTTATGAGTTATGGGCAAGTTTAAAAGACCTCACGAATGTTAAGACACTTTCTCACATTAATTCTCTTGACAACGGTTTTATTGGCTAAATGTCAAAGCCCGAAAAGTTCTTTCCGGACTTTGACAATTGGATTTCAATATGGCGATGAAGCAATGTCCTACGAAGAACTTCACTTCAAGAAAATTGGTGACAAAATTATCGCAAGCATTTCTCATCCTAATACAGACAAAGTACTTTTATCTGATGTCAAGTTAAATATCTCTCAAACAAAAACCATAGACTCCTTTTTATCACTAACAGAAAAATACAACACGACACCTTGCAAAGAAAAAAATGTAAGCTCATATGTTCAATACTATACTGTAATCAAGGATAGAGACACAATAAAAATATATCGATTTTGCGACTGGCAAAACTTGACATTTTTTAAAATAAAGCAACAAATTTTTGGGACTTACTTAAAGTTGCTTGAAATAAAGAAAGCAACTAAAAGTGCAGAATATTTTCAAATCTTTAAAGGGAAATGGAAAGAGAGTACTCCATTAGACAAATTATCTTTGACATCGGAGTGTGACTTGACTAAAATAATCCATGATACAGTTACAAACGACTACATCGAATTTATTAGTCTTACCAAACTTGTGCTTCATAGAAAAAATCGAACCGTTTATTATAATTATAACTTTCAATTCAGCGGACTAAATACATTCCTTCAATTAGACGCATATCAAAACGGAGAAGAATTTATTTACGGACATAGCTTCTTAATAATTCAGTTAGATAATAATAAAATGCGACTGTCACGAGGCTTTCCGTGAGCAAACCTGCCCATTTCCGTTCCGCCGGGGTCTTCACAGCCAGGCAATGAGCGCAACGTGAGACCCCAACGTTTAAAAGATCTTTAAAGTTATAGAAAGCCACACTGCAAATAATTATTACAATTTTCTGAATAAAGAATTCAGCGTAAAAGATTTTGAAGAGTTTTCATACGCCGGGGTTTTATGGATACCCACAGGACCAATGCGATGAAAATCCATGTCGGGACATAAAAGGGAATTTTAAATTGAATAACTAACTCTTCGCATTTATAAACAAAAAGTACCAGGATGATTTCTTCAAAGTAGCAGAGTTTCGGATATTTATAAGTTGTGCGTCACATTTTTCAACCTCTCCGTTTCAAATTAACAAAAAACAAAGTTTCTATTTATGGAAACAACCCCTATCTTTGCCAAAACACTTTTACTTGCAATACTTTCAGACACGATTTTTAGAAGAAGCAGACAAATTCATTGCCGGACTTGATGCCAAAGCCACTAGAAAAGTGTTCTACAATATTGACCTTGCAGAACAAAGTAATGACCCGAAACTTTTCAAGAAACTTCAAAAAGACATTTGGGAATTTAGAACTAAGTTCGGCGGTGTGCAAATTAGGCTACTTGCATTTTGGGACAAAGACAAAGAAACTGAAACATTAGTTTTTGCAACTCACGGTTTTATTAAAAAGGTGGACAAGGTGCCTGCAAACGAAATTGAAAGAGCGATTAACATCAGAAAAAAATATTTTGAAAGCAAACTTAAAAAATAACATTATGGCAAAGACAGCAATGAAATCATACTCACTTGCCGAAATGAAAGATAAATACATCGGTAAGAAAGGTACAAAAGACAGAGACCAATATGAATACGAACTTCGTATGGATGTTTTGGGACAAATGATTAAAACTGCAAGGCAGCAACGTAAATTGACACAACAACAACTAGGCGAACTTGTTGGTGTACAAAAAGCACAAATCTCAAAATTAGAAAGCAGTGCTAACAGTGCAACAATTGACACTGTATTAAAAGTTTTCAAGGCGTTGAAAGCAGATATTCATTTCAATGTAACAATTGAAAAACAATACTTACAACTCGTTTAACAATAAGGCGAACGCCCCACAGCTTAACAACATTGCCCGTCGGAACATAAACCCGTCATCGCAAAATTATTTTTAATCAATCAAACAAATCACTGCTTAAATACCTGTCTCCCCTGTCACAAACAATAAAAACAATTACACCTGCTGTTAATTCTTTGGCTAATTCAATGGCTGCATGTGCTGCACCGCCGCTGCTCATGCCACTAAATATGGCTTCTTCACGGGCTAATTTTTTTGCCATAATACGGGCATCTTTTTCAGCAATTTCAAAAACACGGTCCACACGGCTGCGGTTGAATATTTTAGGCAAATAAGCTTCGGGCCATTTACGTATGCCGGGGATTTTAGCACCATCCATTGGCTGGCAACCCACAATTTGTATGGCAGGGTTTTGTTGTTTTAAATATTTTGATACCCCCATTATTGTTCCTGTAGTGCCCATGGCCGAAACAAAATGAGTTATCTGCCCGTTAGTATCTTTCCAAATTTCAGGGCCGGTAGTTTTGTAATGCATGTTGGGGTTATCTTCATTACCAAATTGATTAAGCATGTGGTAACCGCCTTTTGCCACTTGTGCATTGGCATAATCAATGGCGCCTTCCATCGATTTTTCTTTTGGCGTAAGTGTTACCGTGGCACCAAAAGCTTCCATCGTTAAAACCCTTTCTCTTGTAGCATCTTCGGGCATTACTAATTCTATCGGCACATTAAATAAACTTGCAATCATGGCTAATGCAATACCGGTATTACCACTGGTGGCTTCAACTAATGTTATGCCCGGCTTTATTTCTCCACGATCAACAGCGCCCTTTATCATGCCGTATGCGGCACGGTCTTTTACACTGCCGCCGGGGTTGTTACCTTCCAGTTTGCCGTAAATAGTTACGTTTTTATTGGGATTGAGTTTTTTTATTTCTACCAACGGGGTATTGCCTACCAAATCTAATATGTCGGCCATAAATTTATTTTTATTGGTACAAAATTATAGACAAATAAAATCATTCCGTCCAATAAAATAAAACAGTCTATATAAATAGTAGGTTTTTAACAAATGCCTTTTGTTTATTTAGTGGGTGTAACGGTATCTTTGTTTTTTAAACAAACCTGCAGCATGAAATTTTTACTGGTTACAATATTACTGGCTGCAAGTACTTCAATATTTGCACAACAGGGTTGGTGGAGTGCAAAGCTGCAGCGCAACGATGGTAACGCCATTACTTTTACATTTGAATGGAAAACCGAAAAAGGCAAACCTGTTTGGTATATTCATAATGCAGCAGAAAAAATTAGGGTAGATAATATAATTGCAGCAGGCGATTCTTTAATTGTGCAAATGCCTGTATTTGAATCGCAGTTTAGAGTAGTGTACCACAATAAAAAAATAACTGGTGTTTGGGTAAAAGGTGGCAGTGTAAAAACACAGTTGATGCCTTTTACTGCTGTGCCGGGTAATAAAAGATTTGATGGATTAACTAAAAGCAATAAAAATATTTCGGGAAGATGGGCTGCTGCATTTGCAAGCGCAAAGGCCAAAGAATTATCCGTAGCAGAATTTAAACAAACGGGCAATAAAGTAACGGGTACATTTTTAAACCCAACCGGCGACTACCGCTATTTAGAAGGCATTGTTACTAAAGACTCTTTATTGCTCAGTTGCTTTGACGGCGGACATGCATTTTTATTTACAGCAAAGATTGAAAGAAATAAAAAAATTACTGGCGGCACCTTTTTTTCTGGTGCAACTTATAAAGAAGACTGGAGGGCTGAAAAAAATGCTGCAGCAAAAGTTTCGGAAGAATCGGTAGCCATGTATGTAAAACCCGGCGAAGAGAAATTGCATTTTACTTTTAAAAATCTGGAAGGTAAAACCGTTTCGATAAACGATGATAAATTTAAAAACAAAGTAGTGGTGATACAATTAATGGGCAGCTGGTGCCCCAACTGTATGGATGAAACTGCTTTTTTAAGTGAGTACTACAATAAAAACAACAACCGTGGTGTGGAAGTTATTGCATTGGCTTATGAATACACTGCCGATTGGGAACGCTCTGTAAAAAGCCTTAAAAAATTTCAGGAAAGATTTAATGTACAATACACCATTTTAAATACCGGCGTAAGCGTTGGCGATAGTTTACGTACCGAAAAAACTTTACCTGAATTAACCCCGATCAAATTTTTCCCTTCTTCGGTAATTATTGATAAAACGGGTAAGATAAGGAAATTAGATACAGGTTTTAATGGACCTGCAACAGGCAATCATTATCTTATTTATAAAAAAGAATTTGAGGGTATGGTTGATAAATTATTGAAGGAGAATTAAATGGGGTATTGTTAATTTATTTTCTCTTTTTATATTGCTGCTGTCTTTTTTCTTTTCTTTTTTTGTGGAAAAAAAGAAACAAAAAAGCCACCCGAAAAAGATTACATCCCTTTTTCGGGATGGTTCCCTGATTTGGCTTTTCTGCTACTGTACTTCAACATTTATAATTTCCGGGAGCATTTTAAATAAAAAAAAGAAAGATTTTTCTTTATTTCGTTTTAAAAAAGAAAAGACAGCCACCCAAAAAAGATTACTACTGTTTTTTAAGATGATTATCTGATGGGACTTTTCTGCTATGCATATTATCTTGCAGACTGTATTTCAACATTTATAAATAGCAATAGCCCTCTGTATAATTCAATACTGAAATTTCAAAAATAAAAATGCCGCTCAAAAATTGAACGGCATTTCTTTATAACAAAAAAATATTTTAAATAGCCCAGGCCTTATCGCCTTTTTTGTACGGCAGGTTGCCATCGTATTTACCTGGAATGGGTACCCAGCGCAAGGCCTGCTTGCTTCCAATTTCGGAACTGAAGTAACCCCATAAAGTTAATTGCTTCATCATGGTGTAATGGTGTGATGGAGCCCCTACAAAATTTGGATCCATATCTTTTTTTGCTTTTTCTTTTGCATCTTTTTCTTTTTCATCACGCTGCTTATTATATTCCTTCGCTTCTTTTTCTAAAGCAATCAAAAAAGATTTGCGTTGATCCGGCGTGCTGTCCATAAATGATTTACCATTTACTTTTTCGCATGCGGCATTTAAACCGGCAAGGCCATCACCAAAAACTTTTTGCTGGGCTTCGGTGTAACAGTCAGTAACAATTGTTTTCATAAACTCGCCAATCTTTGTGGCTTTGGCGCCTGGTGTTGCTGTTGTAGGAATAATTGTTTCTCCCACTTCATCCAGCAATGCAATATTATCAACAGAAAAAGTTGAAGCATCTGCTGTTTTAGATGTACATCCCGATAAGAATACATCGCCACCGATTACAACACCGCCGGTTAATACGGCAATCATTTTTAAAAGTTCCCTGCGTTCCATAATTTTTATTTTAGGAGTATTATAAATTTTGTTTTTTTAATTGTTCAACTGCATAGTTTGCTGCCCTTGCAGTAAAGGCCATGTAAGTTAAGGATGGATTTTGACATGCCGAAGAGGTCATAAATGCTCCGTCGGTTACAAACACATTGGGTGCATCCCACACCTGGTTATTTTTATTAAGCACAGATGTTTTAGCATCGCTGCCCATACGTGCTGTACCCATTTCGTGAATGCCATGCCCCATTGCATGACCGCTATCGTAAGTATTTATATTTTTTACACCGCCAGCTTCAAGCATGGCCACCATCTCTGACAGGATATCTTTTCGCATCTTCATTTCATTTTCTTTTATCTCTGCATCCATTGATAATACCGGTAAGCCCCATTTATCTTTTTTAGTTTTATCGAGTGTTATTTTATTTTCATGATAAGGAAGAATTTCTCCAAAACCTGTTGCACCCATTTGCCATGGGCCTGGTTCGGTCAATGCTTCTTTAAAATCTTTTCCAATATTCATTTCCGCAATTTCCCTGCTCCATCCGCTGCGGCTTGCGGCCCCCTGGTACCCAAAGCCCCGTAAATAATCTCTTTTATCAGCTCCTATATTTGCAAATCTTGGAATATAAAAACCTGCAGGCCTTCTTCCTGAATAATATTTATCCTCGTAACCTTCAATAGTTCCTGATGCACCTAAATTGTAATGATGATCCATAATGTTATGCCCTAACTCACCGCTGCTGCTGCCCAATCCGTCTGCCCAAACATTATTTGCAGAACGCATTAATATCCATGCAGAATTTAATGCTGAAGCACAAAGGAAAACTATTTTAGAGTTGAACTGGTATGTTTTGTTATCTTCCGTATCTAAAACTTCTACTCCTGTTGCTTTCTTTTTATCCTTATCGTACAACACTTGTGTTACTAATGAAAAAGGGCGAACTGTAAGATTACCTGTTTTTAATGCTGCCGGATAAGTGGACGATTGTGTACTAAAATATCCGCCAAACATACAGCCTTCCCAGCAACGGTTTCTAAACTGGCAACCGGGTCTTTCGTTATGTGGTACTGTAATATTTGCAACTCTTGAATTAATAAGATGCCTTTGCCCTTTAAACTTTTCTTTTATTCTTGCTGCAACATCTTTTTCAACAAAATTTAATGGCACTGCTGGTAAGAATTGTCCATCGGGCAAATTGGGTATGCCTTCTATCGAGCCGCTGATACCTGCAAATTTTTCTACATAATCATACCATGGAGCAATTTCACTATAATTTACCGGCCAGGGTATTGCAATGCCATCTTTTGCATTAGCTTCAAAATCCATTTGGCTCCATCGGTAACTATGCCTGCCCCATAAAACCGAACGTCCACCAAAACGGTAACTGCGCCACCATGTAAAAGGTTTTACTTCGGTATATGGTGCATCTTTTTCATTTGCCCATGCATCCATTACCTGCTCTGCTGCAGCCCAACCACGGTGAATAACAGGATAATCTTTTTTTTGCTGTTCGGTAGTTTTCCCTCTGTGTTCAAACTCCCATAATTCCTTGCTGGCGTTTTTATAATCTTTAATATGTTCGTGTGGGCCACCTCGTTCCAGCAATAACACTTTCAAGCCTTTTTCGCAAAGTTCTTTTGCCGCCCAGCCGCCACTAATGCCGGAGCCAACTACAATTGCGTCGTAAATATTGTCTGCCATGTCAATTAATAATGGTTAATTAATAATGATTAATAACTAAATATTTCCTTTCTTTAATTCTTTTACTGCATAATCTGCTGCTCTTGCTGTTAATGCCATATAAGTAAGCGATGGATTTACACAGCTTGCACTCGTCATGCAGGCGCCATCAGTTACAAAAACATTCATGGCATCCCATACCTGGTTGTTACCATTAAGCACCGATGTTTTTGCATCTCTTCCCATACGTGCTGTACCCATTTCATGAATACCCTGCCCCACCGCATAACCTGCATCGTAAGTATTTACATCTTTTAATCCTGATGCTTCCAGCATTTCTTTTGCGTCGTTCATCATATCTATACGCATCTTTTTTTCATTCTCTTTTATTTCTACATCAAAATCAAGCACAGCTAATCCCCATTTATCTTTTTTAGTTTTGCTTAATGTCATTTTGTTACTGTGGTCCGGCAGCATTTCTCCAAAGGCTGTTATGCCCATTTCCCAATTACCGGGTTCAGATAATGCATCTTTTAATTCGGCACCAAGTGTAAACTCTGCCACATCAATTCCCCTGCCACGGTGAGCATTACCCTGGTAACCAAAACCTCGGAGGTAATCTCTCTTATCGCCATCTACATTTCTAAATCTTGGAATATAAATACCCGTTGGCCTGCGGCCGAAAATATATTTATCTTCAAACCCTTCTACTCTTCCACCTGCCCCCAATCTAAAATGATGGTCCATTATATTATGCCCCAACTCTCCGCTGCTGCTGCCTAAACCTTCTGGCCAAACATCTGTAGCACTGTTCATTAAAATCCATGTACTGTTAAAACTTGATGCACATAGAAAAATAACTTTTGCATTGTAAGTATAGGTTTGGTTATTTACTGCATCAATCACTTCTACACCTGTTGCCTTCTTTGAATTTTTATCGTAAATAAGTTTGGTAACAATTTTATTTACTTCCATAGTAAGGTTACCGGTTTTTTTTGCTGCAGGCAGTGTTGCAGATTGTGTACTGAAGTAGGCACCAAACGGGCAGCCTCTCCAGCAACGGTCACGGTACTGGCAATTGGTTCTGTCGTTGTGCGGTTCGGTAATATTTGCACTGCGGCCAATAAACATGTGCCGCTTACCGTTATAGTGAGCCTTTATTTTTCCTGCAATATCTTTTTCTACCACATTCATTTCCATTGCCGGCATAAATTCGCCATCGGGCAATACATCCAACCCTTCTTTACTGCCCTGTATGCCGGCAAATTTTTCTGCGTAGCTGTACCATGGTGCTAAATCATCGTAACGAATTGGCCAGTCGATAGCAATACCTTCTTTTCCATTGGCTTCAAAATCCATTTTATTCCAGCGGTAACTCTGGCGACCCCACATTAATGAACGTCCGCCAACATGATACCCCCTGAACCAGTCCATACGTTTTGTTTCTACATAGGGATTGTCTTTATCGCTTGCCCACATACCCATGGTAGATTCGTTTAAAGGATAATCTCTTTTTATAACAGGAAAATCTTTTATCATCTGTTGTGTGCGGCTGTCACGATGAGGAAATTCCCAACTTTCTTTTTGAGCATTTACATAACCTTTTATATGCTCAATATCCGGCCCTCTTTCCAGCATTAAAACTTTAAGTCCTTTTTCGGTAAGTTCTTTAGCGGCCCATCCGCCACTGATGCCGGAGCCCACTACAATTGCGTCGTAAGTATTGTCTGCCATTTTTTAAAGTTTATTGGTTGATTAGTTTATTTGTTAATTAGTTTTCCATTATACATCGCAAAGCCGTACTGCTTTTTTTAATGCTTTTATTTTATCTTCATTTGTTGTTGCTGTTGGCATAAACTCCTGAGCTAAATATCCTTTAAAGCCTGTATCTGCCACTGCTTTTATTATAGCAGGATAAAACAATTCCTGTGTTTCATCTATCTCGTGCCTGCCCGGTACACCTGCTGTGTGGTAGTGTCCAAAGTATTCATGATTTTTTTTAATGGTTGCAATGATATCGCCTTCGCTTATTTGCATGTGATAAATATCGTACAAAATTTTAAAATTAGCAGAACCTAATCTTTTGCAAAGTTCAATCGTCCATTTTGTATTATCGGCCATATAATCCGGATGGTTTACTTTGCTGTTAAAAACCTCTATCTGAATTATTACGCCACGTTTTTCTGCAAGCGCCATAATTTGCTTTAATCCATCCACACAGTTTTTTAATCCTGTTTCATCATCCATTCCTTTTTTATTACCGCTAAAGCAAATTAAGTTTTTATATCCGGCATCAGCAACCAAATTTATATGGTCGGTATAATTTTTTATTAATGTAGTATGATACTGCTTGTCGTTCCATCCTTCGGTTAAACTAATTTCGGCACCATTGCACATGGATGAATCGAGACCGTGCTTTTTTAAAACATTCCATTCTTTAGGGCCAATTAAATCAATGGCTTTAATACCGATTTTTTTTGCAACAATACACAATTCATCAAGTGATAAAAAATTGTATGTCCACCTGCAAACGGAGTGGTTGATGTTGCCTTTAAGTTTATACATTTCATCATTATTATTAACCGCTAAAGATGCAATTGGGCTGGCAGCAACTGCAATTGAACTTACAGCCAATTGCTTTAATAATTTTCGTCTTGATGATTTATTTTCCATTTGTTAAATAATATTTTCTTTTTTTTCGTCTTTAAAAAAAACAGCAAATAGCAAAAATACTCCGGCAGCAATGGCAGCGGGGATTAACCAGATCATTTTATAATCAAAAATCTTTTCAGAAATTTTATACGCATCTGTTATTTTACCTGCTATTGCAAAACCAATCAACATACCAACACCATAAGTAGCCAAAGTTATTAAACCTTGTGCGGCACTCTTATATTTTTCTCCTGCTTTGGAGTTGGTATATATTTGGCCTGATACAAAAAAGAAATCGTAACAAATACCATGCAGTGCAATTCCTATAATCAGCATAAAACTCAATTCGCCTGCATTACCATAAGCAAACAATGCATAACGCAATGCCCATGCAAGCATGCCAACTAAAATTGTTTTTTTAAATCCAAATTTTGTAAAGAAAACCGGAAGCAATAATAAGAAAAGCACTTCGGATATTTGACCGATCGTCATTTTACCTGTTGGGTTTTCTACGCCAATATTAGAAAGAAATGGATGTGCATTTTGATAATAAAAAGCCAAAGGAATACAAATACAAATTGATGCAATAAAAAATATTGCAAAATTTTTATCCCTAAGCAACTTCAATGCATCTAACCCAATTATCTGGCTGATGCTCACTTTTTCGCCAGTACTTTTTGTTGGCGGTGTTTTAGGTAAAGTAAAACTGAATAGCCCCAATACAGCAGAAGCAATGCCAGCCATAAGAAAAGTATTTTTCAATAACCCATTTGCTGTATTGTCAGCACTATCCCAATGAAAAAGATAGCTGATAAGTAAGCCGGCAATTATCCATCCAAGTGTGCCCCAAACACGAATGCTGGAAAAATCTTTTTCAGGATTTTTCATTTGATTAAATGAAACAGAGTTTACTAATGCCAGGGTTGGCATGTATAAAATCATATACACTAAAACATAAGGATAAAAAACAGTTATGTCAGCAGCATTATACATTTGATACATGAGTACCGCACCGGCAATATGCAAAAAGCCCAATATTTTTTCAGCATTAATATACCTGTCTGCAATTAATCCGATAATAAACGGAGCAATAATAGCGCCCCACGACTGTGTTGAAAATACTTCGCCAATTTTGCCACCTGATGCATTTAAATTAGTAGATAAAAAAGTTCCTAATGTAACAAACCACGATCCCCAGATAAAAAATTCCAGGAACATCATTGTGGACAGTTGTATGCGGATGGTTGATTTCATTTATTATTTAATGAGCAGCACTTACCGCAAGAGTTTTATTTTTTCTTACAAAATATATTATTATAAATATAACCAGTACAATTACCGGCATTATGGCAACTTTTAAAAGCGTATCTGTTCCTGCAACAGCTTCTGCTTTTGCCACATCGCTGCCTGCGGCAACTGCAGCATCTTTTGCTTTATCAAACCACTTACCCATAATTGGCAATACTAACGAAACGGAAAACATTCCGGCACCTCCCATTAATGATAAACCCAATGCACCTGTTTTTGGTAAGTACTCCGATACAAACCCCAGCATTGTTGGCCAAAAGAAACAAATACCTACAGCAAAAACTGCGGCAGAAGCAATGGCCGCATATCCACTTGATTTACTTAACAGAAATAAACCGATAGCTGCAAAAAGTGCAGAAAAAATCAGCATGCCATTTGGATTAAATTTATGAACCATTGTTCCGGCAAAAGAACGGCCCACTGCCATAATACCATTTATAAATACTAATATTAAAATGCCTGATACGCCAGCGCCGCTTAACAATGCCCCAATCCATGTGCCTGTGCCCAA
Organism: uncultured Chitinophagaceae bacterium; assembly: GCA_963741535.1. Lineage (GTDB taxonomy): Bacteria > Bacteroidota > Bacteroidia > Chitinophagales > Chitinophagaceae > Ferruginibacter. Next base: position 349,875 of record CAVUIP010000004.1, on the reverse strand, counting down.
TTCTGTTGCGGCAGTTAAGAACATACAAATTATCATTACCAAATACAAAGGATTAAGGCAGCTGGCAAACATTGCTTTGGTGCTTATGCCTTTTGTAACTCTTTCGGTTTTAGGAAAATCTAATTTCCAAAACATAAGCCCATAAATAATTGCCGGTATAATTAATAACCCCACCATAATTCTCCAGTCTAGGTGCAATTGCTCTAAAAATAAATAAGATATTAATCCTCCAATAACAATACCCCCCGGAAACCAAACATGAAATTTATTAAGCATGGTGGTTTTATTATCCGGAAAAAGCGAAACTACCAACGGATTACATGCTGCTTCCACCATTCCATTTCCTACACCAATAAAAACAGTACCAATAAATAACATGGTGGCATCTTTTGCAATAAGGTAAGTAATAATACCTGCAACATGGCCAACAAATGCAAGGCCAATTAATTTTTTCATTCCTAAAATATCGCAAAGCGGCCCGCCAAAAATCATGGCTAAAGTAAAGCCCCAAAAAGCCGGGCTGAATATCCAGCCAATTTGTTCTTTGGTAAGCTGAAATTCTTTTTCCCATGTACCTTCCAATGCAGCCCGGTAAGCAAATGTTATTGCTGTTACAATTAGTGCAATACGGCTGGCAACAAATAGTTTGTTTTGGTTTATAGCTTGCATATCGATTTTTAAAACGGTAAATAATTACTTCGTAAATATAATTTTTATACTAATCAAAAAATCAAATAATAAAAAAAATGTTTTATCGCAACCGTTTGCGGTTGAGTTTTTTAAAAATTTATGGCAATAACTTTAATAAATTTTTTATTTTTAATGTTCAGGAAAACCCTCTTCATTAAAATAGTATCACTTTAAATTAAAATAATATTATGCAGAGAAAATTAAGAATGGCAATGATTGGTGGCGGCAAAGATGCTTTTATTGGTGCAGTACACCGCCTTGCCATGAATATGGATGGCCAGGTAGAATTGGTTGCCGGTGCATTAAGTGTAAACCCGGAAATTGCTTTAGACTCTGGCAAGTCTTTGTTTTTAGAACAGAGCCGGATTTATACTGATTATAAAGTGATGCTGGAAAAAGAAGCTACCATGCCTGCTGATAAAAAAATTGATTTTGTTACCATTGTTACTCCCAACTTTGTACACTTCGATCCGGCAATGATGGCATTGGATAAAGGTTTTAATGTAGTGATTGAAAAACCCATCACTTTTACATTAGAACAGGCAAAGCAAATAAAAGAAAAATTAGATGCTACCGGTTTAACTTTATTATTATGCCACACCTACACTGGTTACCCAATGGTAAAACAGGCTAAACAATTATTAAAAGCAGGCTCGTTGGGCAAAATAAGAAAAGTGTATGTAGAATATCCGCAGGGATGGTTAAGTACTTTTTTAGAAGGTACCGGTCAGGCACAGGCAAGCTGGCGCACCGATCCTAAAAAAAGCGGTAAGGCCGGTTGCATGGGTGATATTGGAACGCATGCATTTAATATGGCAGAATATGTTACCGGTTTGCAGGTAACAAAAATTTGTTCCAACTTAAATATTGTTGTAGAAGGCAGAATGCTGGATGATGATGGTGCTGCATTTTTAAAATTTAATAATGGTGCCACCGGAGTTTTAATGGCTACGCAAATTGCTGCAGGCGAAGAAAATAATGTTAAGATAAGAGTGTATTGCGAAAAAGGCGGACTGGAATGGAAACAGGAAGATGCCAATACTTTATTTGTAAAATGGTTGGATAAACCAACTGAAATTTACAGAACCGGTGGTGCATATAATTCTTCTTTTGCTGCACATAACACCAGAATTCCTGCCGGGCACCCCGAAGGATATTTAGAAGCTTTTGGAAATTTATACCGCAATTTTGCATTAACGGTAAGAGCAAAAATTGATGGCGAAAAACCAAAAGAAGAATGGCTCGATTTTCCGGGAGTGGAAGAAGGGATAAGAGGAATGGCTTTTGTAGATAATGTGGTGGCTTCATCGGAGAGTGAGGAAAAGTGGAAAGAATTTGTGGTGTAGAGAATAAAAAAAATATTCAATATTCAATTTTCAACACTCAATATTCAATGTAAATGCAGTGTATTTTATTGGAAGTAGTTTATTGAATTTGAAAAGTTGAGAATTATTAAAGACGAATCAAAATCAATTAAAAAAAAAATTAAATCACAAATTAAATTCAGCACTCTCCACATTACAGCATTAAACAAAACAAACTTCATTATGCAAACAATAAAAGGCCCCGCAATTTTCTTAGCACAATTTCTGGATGATAAGCCACCATTCAATACTTTAAAAAGCATTTGTACATGGGCAAAAAGTTTAGGTTTTGTGGGAGTGCAAATTCCTACATGGGATGCAAGATGTATTGATTTACAAAAAGCTGCCGAAAGTAAAACTTATGCAGATGAAATAAAAGGTTTGGTAAATGAATGCGGACTGGAGATTACCGAACTGAGTACACATTTGCAGGGACAATTGGTTGCAGTAAACCCTGCTTACGATACTTTGTTTGATGGCTTTGCACCAAAAGAATTACACGGTAATTATAAAGCAAGAACTGAATGGGCTGTGCAGCAATTAAAATACGGTGCCAAGGCATCTCAAAATTTAGGATTGAATGCCCACGCAACTTTTAGCGGATCTTTATTGTGGCACACTTTTCATCCATGGCCGCAGCGCCCTGCAGGTTTAGTAGATGATGGCTTTACTGAATTAGCTAAACGCTGGATGCCCATTTTAAATTATTTTGACCAATGCGGTGTGGATGTTTGTTACGAAATACATCCCGGCGAAGATCTTTTTGATGGCATTACTTACGAAATGTTTTTAGAAAAAGTAAACAATCATGCACGTGCATGTTTGCTGTACGATCCATCGCATTTTGTATTGCAGCAATTGGATTATAAACAATACATTGATTTTTATCACGAAAGAATAAGGGCTTTTCATGTAAAAGATGCCGAATTTAATGCTACCGGAAAGCAGGGCACTTTTGGCGGCTACCAAAGCTGGCTTAACCGTGCCGGAAGATACCGCAGCCCCGGTGATGGACAAATTGATTTTAAAACTATCTTTAGCAAATTAACGCAATATGGTTACAATGGCTGGGCTGTAATGGAATGGGAATGCTGCATTAAACACCCGGAAGATGGCGCAAAAGAAGGTGCAGCATTTATAAAAAATCACATTATAAGAGTTACAGAAAAAGCATTTGATGATTTTGCAGAAACAGGTAACAATGCCGATTTTAATAAAACTATTTTAGGATTACAATAATTTAAACTTTAACAATGAAAAAAAACATTTTAATTATTTCGATGGCTGTTTTTTGTTTTGCATGCAACAGTGGAAGCAGCAGTACTGAAAAAACCGGTGAAACAAAATCTGTGGCAGACAATCCTGACTATGAAAAAGGATTATCCTTAACTACACAATCAGATTGCTGGGGATGCCATAAAATAAGTGAGGTTTCCATTGGGCCGTCGTATAATTTAATAGGTAAAAAGTATGAAAATACAGAAGCCAATATTAATTTACTGGCAGAAAAAATTCAAAATGGTGGTTCAGGTGTTTGGGGATCGGTACCCATGGCGGCACACAGCAGTTTATCTAAAGAAGATGCTATTGCCATGGCAAAATATATTATGCTGCTGAAAGATGAAAAATAAATTTAGCAAAACAATTTTTTACATTTTAAATTATACTGATGAAAAATAAATTTATCGTTGCTGTTGCTGCACTTTCAATTTTAACAGCCTGCAATAATAGCGCCGATACTAAAACCGAAAGTAACTCCACAACTTCTGCAGAAATGAAAACAACTGACAATGACAGCGGCTGGGTTTCTTTATTTGATGGCAAAACTACTGCCGGCTGGCACAGCTACGGCAAAGCCACAGCCGGTGATGCATGGAAAGTTGCCGATGGTGCTATATATTTAGACACCACAAAAAAAGAAGGCTGGCAAACCACCGGCGGCGATATTTGCACTGCTGATGAATACGATAACTTTCATTTAAAATTAGAATGGAAAATTGCGGCCAAGGGTAACAGTGGTATAATTTTTTATATTAACGAAGACACCGTTAAATATAAATACTGCTGGCAAACCGGCCCCGAAATGCAGGTGGTGGACAATGAAGGACACCCTGATGGAAAAATAATTAAACATAAAGCCGGAGACCTTTACGATTTAATTAGTTGCAGTACCGAAACAGTAAAACCTGTTGGCGAATGGAATGAAGTGGAAATAAAAAGCAATAACGGTAAATTAGATTTGTATTTAAACGGCACCAATGTAGTTAGCACTACTATGTGGGATGATAGCTGGAAAAAAATGGTAGCTGGCAGTAAGTTTAAAGACATGCCCGATTTTGGTACTTATAAAAAAGGAAGAATTGCTTTGCAGGACCATGGCAATATGGTTTGGTACAGAAATATAAAGATTAAGAAGTTGTAATTATAGCATTGATAAAAAAAATCCTGGTTAAATACCGGGATTTTTTTGGTACTAATCTTTTTAATGCTGCTATACTCCGATGCATCGGAGTATAGCATTCCATTGGGGATTTTATTTATGGGTAAATTGAAGTTTTAGCGTCCCCAACAACACCAGGGCAATTTTTACATTATAGAATAATTGAAAAACTTTTGTTTTTCAATTGCCGCAAAAAACAATTAAAAAAAAGAAAGTTACCGGGTTTGATATTTAATATTATTTTTTAAAAAAGAATTTGAAAGCCATAAATTCTGCAGATTTGGCAAATTTTGAAAGGTTGAAACTTTCGCATATATTTGAGTTAGCTGAAATTTTATGGAAGTCTCTAATTACTTTAAAGAATATAAAGACCTTGGTGTTTACTTCGCTCCAGATTATGAGCAAGAAAACGAGGTATTGGCAAGATTCAAACATATACATCCCACATTATCTGAAATACATACTCAAGACTTGAAAAATATTCTTCAAAGTAGTGGTTCAATTAACGATAAATATTTTGTTGCAGATCTTTTATACTTGTATGACACGTTTAGCGAAGATTTACTAGAACCGTTGATTAATTGTGCAATTGCGGATAAAGACCCAAGTTTTAATCGGATTTTTCTTAGGCCTGCTATTGTAGCGCACGGACTAGATTCTGTTAAAAAAATAATCTTAGAAAAATCTAAAGACAATGATCCTTTAATACAAGAAGGGATTCAAAAATGTCAATATTGGTTACATGCCAAAGATTGGATGTAAAAACTTCAGCTAACATTGGGTTTGCTGCAAGGCTGGTTGGACATTGGAGCAATCGGGCATTTTATCGCTGTTGTGCTTCATCTGGGCTGGACGTACATTGTTGAGCTTTTGTTTGTTAACTTGTACTTTTATATCTTTAATCAGCAGCGGTTCCAAAGCCTTGGTTCGTGTCTCACGAATCTTTTTGCATTGCCATCAGTTTGGTTCGTGAAACACTAACCTAGGCGAAAGAAATGAAACCATTTTTTCCTCACAACTCCCTCACCCAAATATTTCCTTAGCCGGTACTGGTAGCCCGAAGCACATGACACAACTTCATTACTACACAACAATTATAAAAATTTATGCATTAAAATACCGGAATTAATTTAATCTCCGGCATAATGAGTAAGTATTCCAAAACTATCAATGCCGTCCATATAAAATCTTGCAGAAGAATAATAGTAATCTTCGGGATTAATACATAGCCCTGCTTTAACGGGATTGTAATGTATGTACTCCAGCTTTTGCATGAATACTGCATGGGTTCTTAATTCAATGCTTAGCGAATCCCGTTTCCATATTTGATAATTACGGTCGTATTTATTTACTTTAAAATTATCAAGGGTTGGGGCATCGTTTTTAGTAAGTGCAAGCTTTAATTGTTTAGCTGTTTGCTTCATAAATGAGGCCTGGATACCGGAAGGTGTAAACTCAAATGTGGGTTGCCATATCAAGTGCATATGATTACTCATGACGACAAAGGCATTGAATATAATTCACTTTTCTGCTACTAAAAACTTAAGGCTGTTGATGATGATGTCTTTGTGTTTATCATCTGCTAATAAATGTTTCCACTCTAAAACGGTGGCGGTAAAAAACTGCGGATAGTAAACGGGGTAAGTTTGTTTCATAGGCTAATTTATGAAAATAATGGTAAGCAAATTGGGAGATTTAGTAAAACACTTTTGGTGCTAAAAAATTATTGAAGCTTTTTTAAATGCTAAAGTTTTACTATTGTCATTTTGCTACTCCACTATTTTGCATAACATACGCCGTGGGTTAAAAACCCGACGGCGGCGAGACGACGGCGAGTCATCGAAGCGGCGAATGAAGCGATTATAACTGCAAAGGCGAAGGGCATAATACGTTCCGCTGGAACGTGAAAACAATTGTATAAATTTTTGCTACCTATAAAATGTTCCTAACGGAACAAAAAAAGCTAAGATTTAAAATTGGCACCGCTTATAAAATGTTTCTTTGCCGGCTAATAACTCTTCCGAACTGTTGTAGTTTTCAATCAGTGGCGTATGCTGCTTCAACTACACTTAAGTCTTCGTTTTTCATAAACCAAATGTTCGTCAGAATTACTGTTGTCTGCACAGATCAAGGCGAAAGAAATGAAAGCATTTTCTTCTCACAACTCCCTCACCCAAATATTTCTGTAACTAATCGGCTCACTCGGGTCACCGTGATCTTGTAATTTTATTGGTGCCGGGCCATGTTTTTTATAATAAGGTTTACCAATGTAAACGGTTACACCTTTTACTTCCACATTATTTTGCACCAGCACACCATTTTGCAAAGCCGTAATGCGGCCGTTAGTTTTTATAGTGCCGTCATCATTAAATCGTGGCGCCGTCCATACAATATCATACGATTGCCATTCGCCGGGCTTTTTACAGGCATTGGCCAAAGGGATAGATTGTTTGTAAATGCTGGCTGCCTGCCCGTTTACATAAGTTTTGTTTTCGTAATTATCCAGTACCTGTATTTCGTAGCCTTCATCACCCGGGCCTGTAGCCGCTAAAAAAACACCGCTGTTGCCACGGGCCTGTCCGCTGCCGGTAATGTTTGCAGGTATGCGCCATTCAATATGCAACTGGTAATCGGTAAACATTTTTTTAGTTTGAATATTGCCCGTGCCTTTTTTTACAGTAATGGATTTTTTTGCAACCGTCCACATCGCAGGTTTTGTGGTATCTTTTGTAGACGCCCATTCGTCTAAATTTTTACCATCAAATAAAATTATGGCATCCGAAGGAGCATCGCTGTTGATTTTTCCGGGTTGTACTTTTGCAGGTTCTGGTGTCCATACTTCGGTAAGCTTGGGATCGCCCTGGGCAAAAGAAAAGCAGGTACAAAATATTGCAATAACAAAAAGCATTAAAAATTTATTTTTCATATCTAATTTATTTTGAGGTAAATTTTTTTCAGTTTAAAAATATAAACAAATCTATTGCAATCTTTTTAAAAAAGATAAATGAAAATTGAGGAAGAAAAATAAAGCAATATCTCCGCCGTAGTTCGTGTCTCACAAACCAAACTTATGTAACGCAAAAAGGTTCGTGAGACACGAACCTTGGCTTTATGAACCATTTTAAATTTTTAAGGAAATATACCTAACTCATTATAACTGTTGGCCACTTTATTAATGGCGCTTACATAAGCTGCCGTACGCATATCAGGAATCGTAGGATTATCTTTCCATATCTGCATAATTTCTCTTGTTGCAGTAATCATGGTTTCTTCCAGGCCGCTGTGTACCAAATCCTGTTCTTCGGGGCCATGCATAATAAAATCTCTTTCTTTCTGGCTTACTTTTTTACCACTCAGTTCTTCAATTTGCCCAAGTATATGTCCATTTAAATTTTCGGCAAAGCGTTTTTCCAAACGGCCGTAACGTACATGGCTTAAATTTTTCAACCATTCAAAATAACTAACGGTAACACCACCTGCATTTAAATACATATCCGGCACACATAAAAGGCCACGTCTTGTAAATTCTTCATCAGCCTCCGGCGTACAGGGCCCGTTAGCCGCTTCTCCAATAATTTTTGCTTTTACTCTTGGTGCATTTTCGCCATTAATAACATTTTCTAATGCAGCCGGAATTAAAATATCGCATTCCAGTTCCAATGCATCTGTATTTTTTGCAAGGTTGGTTGCACCGGGGAAATTTAAAATAGAACCTGTTTTTTTTCTGTGCTGAAAAACTTCTTCTTCATTCAATCCGTCAGCATTCATTATTGCACCTTCATATTCTGCCAGCCCAATTACTTTTGCACCAGCCTCACGGAAAAATTTTGCACTGTGGTAACCCACATTACCCAATCCCTGTACCACTACTCTTTTATTTTGTATGCCAACAGATAATCCTAATTTTTTCATTTGGTCTTCCATATTGCACACTTCACGAATGCCATAAAATACACCAAGGCCTGTAGCTTCCTTACGGCCACGTACACCGCCTTGCGTAACAGGCTTACCGGTAACACAACCTGCAGCATCAATTTCGCCGGGTTTTAAAGAAGTGTAAGTATCCACTATCCATGCCATTTCTCTTTCGCCTGTTCCATAATCCGGTGCAGGCACATCAATACCCGGGCCAATAAAATTTTTCTTTACTAACTCTGCTGTGTAGCGGCGGGTAATTTTTTCCAGATCGTACACGCTGTATTTTTTAGGGTCGATGGTAATACCACCTTTTGCTCCGCCAAACGGAACGTTTACGATAGCACATTTAAAAGTCATTAGTGCAGCAAGCGCCATTACTTCATCCAAATTTACTTCGGGGCTGTAGCGGATACCGCCTTTACACGGTGCCTTATGGTGGCTGTGCTGTACACGGTAAGCTTTTATTACTTCAATCTTATCATTAACTTTTACAGGAAAATGCATCCGTAATACAGAATTACATTGTTTAATCTGTTCTAACAATCCTGTATCCCAGGTGGTAAATTTTGCTGCTTTATCAAAGCTTTTTTCTACGCTCTGAAAAAAACTGTAGTGCGTTTCTGCTGACATAAAATGTTTAGTTTAATTTTTGCAATCGTTGTTTTAAATTTTTTATTTCAGAAACCTGGCTGGCAAGTCAGGTTAATTATCTTTTGCCCCCATCCCCTGAAGGGGAGCATATCTTTTAAAATCAAAGAAATCTATACTTGATAAATTAGTTTTCTTTTTCAATTTTACTAATTTTTCTGTCTATTAAAAAAACGTAAATGAATAAGCCGGTTAAAATTGTTAAGCAAACTGCTACAACCACATAAATTTTTCCGTTGCTACGCATCAGTTCTTCTGAGGAAGAATTGTTTTGTGCAAATGAAATGATGCTGCTGAATAAAAAAATAAATACCAGCAACATTTTTTTAATGCCTAATAACCTGTGACTATATTTCATTCAGCAATGTTTTATCTTTTAATAATTGAATGCGTATTTTTAAAGTGGTGATCCACACACCCTAATAAAGTCCAGCCAATAACTGCAGGGTAAAAAATCATGCGCATGCCTGCATCCAAATCATTTTGTGCATTTAATGCCGGGTTGCCGGTATCGCTGCCCGGTGCACCGGGGTGTAAACTTCCCACCATTCTTGGTATAATCCAAATACTGGGGAACAGCATTACAAAAGCAAAAATATTATACACTGCACTTACCCTTGCCCTTTTATCCATATCAGTAAAACTTCCTCTTAACACAAAGTAAGCCCCATAAATTAATAATGCAATAGCAGCACCCAGCAATTTAGGTTCTTTTAGTACACTGCCCAGGCTTTGGCTTTGATCGGTAAGCCATGTATAGTTTGCCCAAATGGCCCCTGTGGCATAACCCAGTATGCCCATAAAAGCACCTACTGCTGCAAAATGACGGGCAAAAATATCGTTGCGGTAATTGGAGTTACTTAAATATTTAATGCTGTACACAAAACTTATGATAAACAATATCATCATGGCAAACCACATGCACACATGAAAATATAAATTGCGGATAGACTGGTGAATGATGGGCAGATCGGGAACGCTTACTAAAAAACCTGCAACTACAGTGTAGATTAATAAAGCAAAGGATAATATTTTCCACCAACTTTTCTTCAACAGGAAGATAATTTTTTAGTGGCGCAAAGATAAGGCAGAGTTTTGAGTTTGTTGTTTACAGTTTGTTGTTTTTTAGATTTTATTACGTTTATAAACTTGTAAGGTTATAGAAGAGTATAAATATTTTAAATGGTATTAGTCTATAAAAAAGTATGTAGATTTAAAGTAGCTGCATAAACCTCACAAGTTTTACACTAATCTTTCCACAAATACGGAAAAAGCACCACCGCCATAGCAATTACCAACACATCTAACCCAACTATTAACAGCACTTAATTGCATAACTGCCCCTGCCCTGAATACTTCTGCAAAAGCAACTTTACTTAATTTCATCAGCATTAATAATTGTGGTAAAATAATAGGGAAACCCATAATGGCAATTAATGCGGCATTCTGCTGCGCCTTTGCTGCAATGGCACTCATTAATGTAAAAACCAAACTAATACTTATTCCGCCTAAAATTACAATACCGGTAAATTGTAACGTATTATTTACAGGGTTGGTTAAAAAGAAAAAGAATAAAGCTAAACTGATGCCGCTCATAAGCACCATTAATAAAACATTGTAAATTATTTTGCTGATGATAAATTCTACCGGTGATGCGATAGAATAAAAATACAGCATCCTGCCCTTACCTTCCTGCAAAAAACTTTTAGCCACAGCATTTACACAAATAAACAATTGAATTATCCAGAACAAACTGTTCCAGGTTGCGCCATCGGGTTTATCGGGAAAAGATAAATAAATTACAAAAACTGTAGAAGCGATGTATAAAATTATACCATAAAAAGTATGCTTCTGCCTGAACTCAAGCAGTACATCTTTTTGCAATAAAGCATAAATGCGTTTAACCACAATGCAAATTACTAAGATAAAATAAAAAGTTGTATAAAATTTCAACTCCATACTTTACAATGAATTCAGCGTAGCTTTTATTTTTTTTATTATCTTCATAGCCTTATTCTAAAACTATGACCAAACAACTGCGCTATCTTTTTTTTGCAAGTATGTTAATTACACTTGCCTACTCTTGTAAAAAATCTGACATAACCCCGCCACCACCTCCTGTTAATACTGTTATTGCTCCGCCACCGGCATTTGGTTTTTATGTAGTGGGATATTTTCCATCTTACAGAACGGTAGCGGCTGTGCCTGATATTAAATTCAGGATGTGCAATGTTATTAATTATGCTTTTGCTACTGTTAACAGTGCCGGCAGTTTGGTATTAGGCAGCAGCAGTCATTTACTGGAAGTAAAAACAAAAGCCAAAGCTAATAACGCAAAAATATTTTTAAGCATCAATGGTGCGGCAGCAGATTTTAAAACACTGGCATCTACTGCAACAGGAAGAACTTCTTTAATAACCCAAACCATGAATTTAGTAAGGACTTATGGTTTGGATGGTGTGGATATGGATTGGGAATTTCCCTCTACCAGCGATGGTACCGATGTAACTTACACTGCTTTAATGAAACAGTTAAGTGACAGCTGCCACACGGGAAGTAAATATTATTTAACTGCAGCCATCACCGCAGGAAAATATGCCGGCGGTATTCGTGATGCCATTAAAAGTGAATTGTGGCAGGGTAATTATGTAGATTGGTTTAATATTATGAGTTACGATGATTTTAGTACCACTGTCCATACAAACAACATTGCGATTATACTTTGGCAACAGTAAGTTTAAACTACTGGTTAACTACAAGAGGAATGCCTGCTGCAAAAGCAGTGTTAGGTATTGCAGGTTATGGCAGACCAAGCGGCATTACACAAACCAATACTGTACTTAGTTACAGCGATATTTTATTAAGAGGCGGCAATCCACAATCTGATTCTGCAGTAGTTACCAATGGTGGCTTTACTAATTATACCATTTATTATAATGGTATGGCTACTGTAAAAAAGAAAGCCATTCTTGCCAAACAAACTGCCAACGGCATTATGATTTGGGAAAAAAGCCATGATGCACATGATAATAATTCCTTATTAAAAGCGGTGTGTGATACTGTAGGAAGGAGTTACTGATAATGAATAATTGGTAATGAATTAATGGATAATTTATTCGATTACTAACTTATTTTGAATGATCGAAAGTGGTAAAAGTTTAAAACATTATTAATTATTCATTGCACTTATGCCAGCTGTGCACAATGCCTGCAACGGGGTTCGTAAATATCCATTTCGCCCAATAAAACCTGTGGGCCTTCGGCAGATTTACGGTAGCTGATGTTGGCAATATTGCCGCACTTTACGCAAATGGCGTGCAGTTTGGTAATGTAATCGGCCTTGGCCAAAAGGCCGGGCATTTGGCCAAATGGCTTGCCGATGTAATCCATATCCAGGCCGGCAACAATTACACGAATGCCTTTTAGTGCCAGCAATTCGCAAACATTGCCTATTTCAGCATCAAAAAACTGGGCTTCATCAATGCCCACCACATCTACATCCTGCGCCAGCAATAAAATGGTTTGAGAACTTTCTACCGGTGTGGAAAGTATGGCGTTGGTATCGTGACTTACAATTTTTTCGGCGTCGTAACGTACATCCATGGCGGGTTTAAAAATTTCTACTTTTAAATTGGCAATTTTTACCCGCTTTAATCTTCTTATCAATTCTTCGGTTTTACCACTGAACATGCTGCCGCAAATCACTTCAATCCAGCCCCTTCTTTCGCCACCAAAATTTGGTTCTATAAACATTTATATATTTTTTTAAAATTGTGTTTGTAACTTAGGCCACTAAATTTTTAGCCGTCTTTACTCACAGGGCATCAAAAATATAATTATAAATGGAAAGAGTGGACACACTCATAAAAAAATTACAGGAACAGTTTGCAGCCAATGCAACTGCAGGCCAGTTATTGTTAACCGTACAAATGCTGCAGGCAGAGCTTTCGCATGCTCAGGCTAATGGTGCTGCTGAAAACAATGGTGGTATCAGTGTTGATATTCCTCAAACAATTACCCCTGCTGCGAAGCAAGAAGAAGAAAAAACGTGGAAGTATTGCAGGTGGATGAAGCTGCAATAGAAGCCGAACTGGAAGAAATAAAACGCAATGCGGAAGCTATGCAAAAAATTAGTGTACATAATAAACCATCGATAGTTTTTGAGGAAGAGGAACAGGATATACCTACGCTGGCACATTACTTACCTCCAAAAACAGTTTTGCAAAAAGAAATAAATGAAATTGCCGGTGGCAATAATGCATCTATAAACGATAAATTAAAACAATCTAAAATTGATTTAGGTGATTCGTTGACCGAAGCACCGATAAGGGATTTGAAAAAAGCGATTGGTATTAACGATCGTTTTTTGTACATTAATGAATTGTTCCGCGGCGATGAAAATATGTACGAACGCAGTATAAAAACGATTAACAGTTTTTCTATTTTACCCGAGGCAGAATACTGGATACAAAGAGAATTAAAAACTAAAATTGGCTGGAGCGATGGCAACGAAACAGTAAAACAGTTTATTCAATTAGTGAGGAGGCGGTTTACATAAATATACTCCATTACTTTATTTGCTGCCCCTGCTTTTGCATACACATATTCTTTTGCTGCTTTACTACTTTCATTATAAGCAATTTCATCAGTAAGCCAGTTATCCATTACTTCTTTTAATTCGTTTACATCACTGATGCTTTCTGCAGCGGCACATTCAATTAAATCTACTGCTTCAAAATATTTTTCGTAATTCTCCCCAATAATTATGGGCTTGCCCCAAACTGCAGCTTCCAAAATATTATGTATGCCATCGTTGGTAAATCCGCCACCAATATAATTAATGTGGCCATAATTGTAGAGCCGGCTGAGCATACCAACCGTATCAATTATTAAAGTATTGTAATTACTGATTGAATTTATTAAAGAAGGATTATTTTGAACATCAGTATAACAAACGGATTTTTTAAACATTTTTTTCACCATATCAAGATGTGATTTATCCAGTTCATGCGGCACAATTATTATTTTTAGCTCATGGTTGGTTTCGTCGCCATAAGCGGCTAATATAATTTCATCATCTTCCCAGGTACTGCCGGCAACAATTACTTTTTTATTTTGGCAAAAGGTTTTTATAATATCATCATGTAATTGTTGCGTTGCAATTTCAATCACTCTGTCAAACCGGGTATCGCCGCTTATTGTAACATTTGGGTTAATGCCAATTGTTTGCAGCAATTGTTTTGATGCTTCGTTCTGCACAAAAAAATGATCAAAATTTTGCAGCATTTTTTTCCAGATGCCGCCATACCATTTAAAAAAAGGCTGGCTTTTTCTAAACACCCCAGATACTAACAACACCGGAATATTACGCTGTTTTAATTCCTGCAAATAATAAAACCAATATTCATATTTTACCCACAATACTAATGATGGGTTGATGGCATCAATAAATTTTTTTGCTGTAAAAATATTATCCATGGGCAGATAAAAAATATAATCTACGCCTTTATAATCCTTCATTACTTCGTAACCGCTTGGAGAAAAAAAAGTAAGTACAATTTTTTGTGAAGGATTTTTATATTTTAATGCTTCCAATAAAGGCCTGCCCTGTTCAAATTCGCCCAGGCTGGCACAATGCATCCATATCAATGGGCAATGGGCAATTGCCCATTGCCCATTGCCCATTAATTTATCATTGATTTCTCTAAAAATTTGCCGCCTCCCATCCACCCATTTTTTTGCTTTAGGGTTCCATAAAGCTGCAATGCGGATACCTGCCGAATACAAAAAAAGAAAAAGATTATAAAAGATTTTACTCAAAAGTTATTTTGCAACAAATCTATACAAAAAAAGATTGCGTTTAGCTTTTACCAATTGCCTGTTGCAAATTGCCAATTAAGCTTTGCCAACTGCCTGCCGAATACTATCTTTGCCCACGTTAAAAAAAGCAATATGAGGCCCTTACAAATGGTAGATACTAAAACACAGTATCATAAAATAAAAACAGAAGTAGATGCAGCTGTCATAAATGTTTTAGAAAGCTCGGTGTTTATTGGGGGCAAAGTGGTAAGCGATTTTGCTGATAATCTTGCAAAATACAATGGCAGCAAACACTGTATTCCCTGTGGTAATGGAACCGATGCATTGCAAATTGCCATGATGGCACTGGGTTTGCAACCCGGCGATGAAGTTATTACACCTTCGTTTACTTATATAGCAACAGTAGAAGTTGCTGCATTACTAAACTTGAAACCCGTTTTTGTTGAGGTAGATGCCAAAACATTTTGTATTGATCCTGCTGCCATTGAAAAAGCCATTACTCCAAAAACAAAAGCAATTGTTCCGGTGCATTTATATGGCCATGCTGCCAATATGGAAGCGATAATGAAAATTGCCAATGCACATAATTTATTTGTAATTGAAGATAATGCACAGGGTATTGGCAACGATTATATTTTTAGCGACGGCACCATTAAAAAAACCGGCAGCATTGGTCATATTGGGTGCACTTCTTTTTATCCCAGCAAAAACCTTGGTGCCTATGGCGATGGTGGTGCAATGTTTACGGATGATGATGAACTGGCTGCAAAATTAAAAATGATAGCTTCTCACGGGCAAAGCAAACGCTATTATCATGATGTAGTAGGTTGCAACTCCAGGCTAGATACATTGCAGGCGGCTATATTAGATATTAAACTGAAACATTTAGATGAATATATTGCTGCAAGAAGAAAAGCCGCAGATTTTTATGACAGTGCTTTTGCAAATAATAAAAAGATCACTGTACCGTTTAGAGACCCAAATAATAAACATGTATTTCATCAATACACTTTACTGGTAGAAGATGTTAACAGGGATGCATTACACCAATACCTGGCAGATAACGGTGTACCCTCAATGATTTATTATCCGGTGCCTGCACACAGCCAAAAAATGTTTGATGCATTTGGTGGCAGTAATTTTATTTTACCCATAACAGACTGGCTTACCGAAAGAGTAATAAGCCTGCCTATACATACCGAGCTTGATGAAGAACAACAAAGTTTTATAGTAAGAAAAGTTTTAGAGTTTGTAAATAGATAATTTTTTAATAATTAATCAGCGAAAGTAAGGATATGAAAATTGCAGTTGTAGGAACAGGATATGTTGGTTTAGTTACAGGCACATGCTTTGCAGAAACAGGCAACCATGTTATTTGTGTTGATATTGATAAAGCCAAAGTAGATAAACTATCGGCAGGTGAAATAACTATTTATGAACCGGGGTTAGAAAAATTATTTTTACGCAATCAAAAAGAAGGCCGTTTACATTTTACAACATCCCTTGAAGATGCAGTAAAAGATGCTAAAGTGATTTTTTTAGCATTACCCACACCACCAGGTGAAGATGGGAGTGCCGATTTAAAATATATTTTAGGTGTTGCAGATGATTTGGGCAAATTAATTAAGCCAGGCGATTATAAAATAATTATTGATAAAAGTACTGTGCCAGTTGGCACAGCCGATAAAGTAAAAGCAGCCATTTTAAAAAATGCCTCAGAAGCCTCCCCTTCGGGAGGAGGTTTGGAAGGGGCTTCTTTTGATGTTGTTTCCAATCCAGAATTTTTAAGAGAAGGTGTGGCGGTAGATGATTTTATGAAACCTGACCGAGTGGTTATTGGTACCGAAAGCTGAAAAAGCAAAAAAAATATTGCTTGATCTGTATGCCCCGTTTGTACGCCAGGGCAATCCAATAATTTTTATGGATGAAAAAAGTGCGGAGCTTACCAAATATGCAGCCAATTCTTTTTTGGCAACTAAAATAACTTTTATGAATGAGATTGCACATCTGTGTGAACGGTTGGGTGCAGATGTGGATATGGTTCGTAAAGGTATTGGCAGTGATGAAAGGATTGGAAAACGTTTTTTATTTCCCGGTATTGGCTATGGTGGCAGTTGTTTTCCTAAAGATGTGCAGGCACTGGTTCAATCGGCAAATGAAATTGATTACGATTTTAAAATATTGAATGCTGTGATGGAAGTAAATGAAAAACAAAAATTACATTTGCTGCCAAAAATAAAAGCCTACTTTAATAATAATTTAAAAGGAAAAAAAATTGCTTTGTGGGGTTTGGCATTTAAACCAAATACAGATGATATAAGAGAAGCGCCGGCATTATACATAATTGAAGCAACTTTTAAAAGAAGGTGCTGAAGTAAATGCTTACGACCCCGAAGCGATGAAAAATGTGAAAGAACTTTTAGGATACAACTATAACTTTTTCTGAAAGGCAATATGATGCACTTGCAGATGCAGATATTTTAGTAATTGCAACAGAATGGAGTGAATTCAGAACGCCTGATTTTGAAAAAATAGTTTCGCTTTTAAAAAATAAAGTAATTTTTGATGGCAGAAATTTATTTGATTTAAAACATATGGAAGAATTAGGATTTCACTATGTTAGTGTGGGAAGAAAAACAGTTGGAGCTTAAAAGTTAATAATTAAAGGTACTTACACCTATTTTAAATAACCGAGTTGTAAAAAAATCATGCAAAAAAGAGTATTAATAACAGGTGCAGCGGGTTTTTTAGGCAGCCATCTTTGCGACAGGTTTATTAAAGAAGGATGCCATGTTATTGGTATGGATAATTTAATTACCGGCGACCTTAAAAATATTGAACATCTTTTTAAGTTAAAAGAGTTTGAATTTTATCATCACGATGTTTCTAAATTTATTCATGTAACCGGCAAGCTGGATTATATTTTACACTTTGCATCTCCTGCAAGCCCGATAGATTATTTAAAAATTCCCATTCAAACTTTAAAAGTAGGTTCTTTAGGTACACATAATTGTTTAGGATTGGCATTGGCAAAAAATGCAAGGATATTAGTGGCAAGTACAAGCGAAGTCTATGGCGATCCGTTAGTACATCCGCAAACGGAAGATTACTGGGGCAATGTAAATCCTGTTGGGCCAAGGGGGGTTTACGATGAAGCTAAACGTTTTCAGGAAGCCATCACCATGGCCTATCATACTTTTCATAATGTACAAACAAGGATAATAAGGATATTTAACACCTATGGCCCACGCATGAGGTTAAATGATGGCAGGGCATTGCCTGCATTTATTGGGCAGGCATTACGTGGCGAAGATTTAACTGTATTTGGCGATGGCAGCCAAACAAGAAGTTTTTGTTATGTAGATGATTTGGTAGAAGGCATTTATAAATTACTGATGAGTGATTATGCACAGCCCGTAAATATTGGTAACCCCGATGAAATTTCTTTGAAAGATTTTGCAGAAGAAATTATAAAACTCACCGGCACAAAACAAAAAATTGTTTTTAAAGAATTACCTACCGACGATCCTAAACAAAGACAACCGGATATTACAAAAGCAAAAGAATTATTAGGCTGGCAACCAAAAGTTGCAAGGGCAGAAGGATTAAAGATTACTTACAATTACTTTAAAAATTTACCAACAGAAGAATTATATAAATTGCCCAAACAATTTGAGAGCAAAAATTAATTATCATTATTTCATTCTTAATTTTATTCATTATAAATGTATCAATCGTTATTAAATAAAGAAAAGAAACTAGCCGTAATAGGTTTAGGTTATGTAGGCTTGCCCATAGCACTGGAGTTTGCAAAAAAAATAAAAGTAATTGGCTTTGATATTAATGCAAAGCGGGTAGAGATGATGCGGAATAAAATTGACCCCAGCCAGGAGTTGGAGAGCAGTGCATTTGATGGCTGCGATATTGAATTTACCAATGATCTGGATGTACTAAGACAAGCTAATTTTTTTATAGTTGCAGTACCTACTCCGGTTGATGAACATAATGTTCCTGATCTAATACCTGTGCAAAGAGCCAGCGAAACCATTGGCAAAGTAATAAAAAAAGGAGACTATGTTGTTTTTGAAAGTACAGTTTACCCAGGTTGTACCGAAGAAGATTGCTTACCCATATTTGAAAAATTAAGTGGCTTAAAAAATATTATTGATTTTAAATTAGGTTATTCGCCTGAAAGAATTAACCCGGGAGATAAGGAACATACATTATCAAGTATTGTAAAAGTAGTGAGTGGTTGCGATGCTGAAAGCCTTGATGTAATTGCAAAAGTTTATGAGTTAGTGGTTGCGGCTGGTGTACACAAAGCTTCGTCAATAAAAGTTGCCGAAGCTGCAAAAATTATTGAAAATACCCAACGTGATTTAAATATTGCGTTGATGAATGAACTCAGTATCATCTTCGACCGCATGAATATTAACACGTTTGAAGTTTTAGAAGCTGCTGGTACAAAATGGAATTTTTTAAAATTTCAACCCGGGCTTGTGGGTGGCCATTGCATTGGTGTGGACCCTTATTATCTTACCCATAAATCAAAAGAATTGGGTTACGACAGCCAGGTGATATTGGCAGGCCGTGTTATTAATGATGGTATGGCTGGGTATGTGGCAAAAAAAATACTGCAGCATATTATTCAAAACAACAGCAATATTAAAGCCGCTAAAGTTTTAGTAATGGGTGCCACTTTTAAAGAAAATGTTAGTGATATAAGAAACAGCAAAGTAGCTGATGTTATAAAAGAATTAAAATCATTTTCGCTTAATGTTGATGTTACTGATCCCCATGCAGAAAGTAAAGAACTTAAACATGAATACGGTTTTGAATTAACGCCTCAGCTGAGCAACGATTATGATGCAGTTATTGTAACTGTACCGCATAACGATTATAAAAAATTAGATGATGCGTATTTTAGTTCTATCACAAAACCGCATGCAATGATTGCAGACTTAAAAGGTATTTACAGGAATAAGATAAACAGCAGAAAGTATTGGAGCCTGTAAATAGGGATGAATAATTAATAATTTATAATGAATAATTTTCATACACAAGATTTAACTGCCTCAACATTTTTAGTAACGGGTGGCGCAGGTTTTATTGGCAGCCACATTGCAGAATATTTATTAAAGCATGGTGCTAAAAAAGTAAGGGTGCTGGATAACCTGGCAAATGGTTTTGAAAGTAATTTAGCTGTTTTAAAAGAGTATCCTGCATTTGAATTTATTAATGGCGACATACGCAATACCGAAATTTGTTTGCAAGCCTGCGAGGGTATTGATTACATCAGCCACCAGGCCGCATTAGGCAGTGTACCACGCAGTATGAAAGAACCTGTTTATTTTAGCGAAGTAAATATTACCGGCACTGTAAATATTATGAAGGCAGCAGTAGATAAAGGTGTAAAACAAATGGTGTACGCTTCTTCATCAAGTGTGTATGGCGATGAGCAAACTTTACCCAAGCAGGAAGATAAAATTGGTAATGCCTTATCGCCTTATGCCATTACAAAAAGAACTAATGAATTGTATGCGAAAGTTTTTAGCCGAGGCATACGGGTTAAACATAATGGGCTTCAGGTATTTTAATATTTTTGGGCCAAGGCAGGATCCTGATGGGGCATACGCTGCCGTTATACCTTTGTTTGTAAAAGGCATTATTAACCGTACACCGGTTTATATTAATGGTGATGGAGAACAAACAAGGGATTTTACTTTTGTGGAAAATGCCGTGCAGATAAATATAAAAGGGATGCTTACAGATAATAACGAAGCATTTAACAAAGCCTACAATGTTGCCGTTGGTGAAAGATTTACGGTAAACCAATTGTACAAATTATGCCAGCAGCAACTGAACAGTGATTTTGCAGCAACTTACCGGGAACCAAGAGCCGGGGATATAAGAGATTCTTTAGCCGATATTTCGTTAGCACAAAAATTATTGAACTACCAGCCCACCAAAAAATTTGAAGACGGGTTGATTGAAACTATTCAGTATTTTAAACAATTGTACAGCAAATAGAAATGGATAATTGTAAAATGAATAATTCATAATTTTTTAGTTTCAAACTCTATTTAAGTAACTAAAAAAACATGAGGTGCAAAAAATTATCCATTAATAAATTATCCATTATAAATTAAAAAAATGCCTTTCGTTAAAACAGATTTTCCCGGCCTTATGGTTTTTGAACCCAAAGTATTTGAAGACAGCCGTGGTTATTTTTTTGAAAGCTATAACGAAAAAGTTTTTTCTGCCGAAGGCATAGCAATAAAATTTGTACAGGATAACCAGGCGCAATCATCTTATGGTGTAATACGTGGTTTGCATTATCAGCTAAACCCACACTCTCAAACAAAATTAATAAGGGTTTTAAGCGGTGCTATTATAGATGTGGCAGTTGACATACGCAAAGGCTCTCCCACTTACGGCAAAGTATTTGAACTGGAACTTTCGGCAGTAAATAAAAAACAATTATTGATACCGCAGGGCTTTGCACACGGCTATTCAGTGATTAGCCCAACTGCCGAAGTGTTTTATAAATGCGATGAATTTTATCACAAAGAAACAGAAGGCGGCATAATGTATAACGATGCCGCATTAAATATTAACTGGCAAATACCTGCTGCCAAAGCTATTGTTTCCGAAAAAGATTTGAAGCATCCGTCATTGGATAATTGTATTAATAATTTTACTTTCTAAAATTAAAATGGCAGCTGATAAAACAATATTAGTAACCGGTGCCAACGGCCAGCTGGGGAAAGAGTTTCGGGCATTGGCAGTAAATTATCCGCAATACAATTTTTTATTTGCAGGTAAAGAAGAGTTGCAGGTAAACGATAGCGAAGCAGTAAAAAATTATTTTACCAATCACCAGATAAATTTTTGTATAAACTGTGCCGCATACACGGCAGTAGATAAAGCAGAAACCGAAAAAGAAAAAGCCTTTGCAATAAATGCCGGTGCCGTTGCAGACCTGGCTTTTGTTTGCAAAACTTTTAATGTGCAGCTCATTCATATTTCCACGGATTATGTTTTTGATGGCACCGCACAACAGCCATATACCGAAACCGATGCTACTAACCCGGTGAGTATTTACGGCCAGTCTAAATTAAAAGGCGAAGAACTTGCATTACAAAATAATCCATCAGTAATAATTATAAGAACGTCGTGGGTATATTCTTCTTACGGCAATAATTTTGTAAAAACCATGTTGCGGTTAATGAAGGAAAGAGAAAGTATTAATGTGGTAAACGATCAGTTGGGTAGCCCTACATACGCAGCCGATTTAGCAAATGCAATAATGATCATCGTTCAAAAAAATCCTGTTGCTGTTATTCCTCATTCACCCATTGTTCCGCATTATTCCATTTTTAATTATTGCAACCACGGTATAATAAGCTGGTACCAGTTTGCTTTGGCCATAAAAGAGTTAACCGGAAGTACCTGCATAATAAATCCCATCTCAACATCGCAGTATCCCACACCGGCAAAGCGGCCACAGTATTCCGTTATAGATAATGGTTTAATAAAAAATACTTTTGGTATTACTATTCCTGAGTGGAAGGAAAGCTTGGAAAAGTGTTTAGCATTGATGAAATAATTCGCTAAGTTTTTTTACCAGCCTGAGTTCGTGTCTCACGAACCATTCGCTTCCGTACTTTGCCTAGAAAATATAAAAGCAATGCAAATTCATAACCCAATTTCAAATAATTAAAGTGTGTTTATTTGATTGCTAAATAGCATTACAAGCTAACGGAAACGAAGATTGCAGCGTATGTTTCGTGAGACACGAAACGAGGCAGAGAAACTAAATACAATAATACGAACCGCATTTTTTTTTTTTCTCCACTTAAAAGAAGTTCAATAAAGATATAATGTACAAGAGTGCGACGCCACCGCAGCTGCACAAAGCCATAAAGCCCGGCCCAAAAAAATTATTTTAATTGATTAGCCGTACGCACCGCAGGTGCTTTTATAAAATCTCGGGGGTATTTTTTAAAGTAGCGCCACATAATACCAATAAACTCGGGGTAATTTTTTAAATGGATGCCACGGCTTTTTACTGCCACAAAAAATGCAAGGCTAAAACTTACTGCAAAGTTTAAAAAGCCAATGCTAAACACCCCGGCAAGTGTGTACCACAATTCTTTGGCAGATATAATATTGTTCATACCAAAAAAACCAATGGCGGTGTTGGCAGCAGAAATGGTAATGTGGCGGATATCGAAATGGATGCCAAAAATATAACCGAAAAAACCTGCCATACCCAAAAAGAAACCAAGGGCAATGTTGCCCGTTAGTGCACCCAAATTATTTTCGATGTAGTGGATAATTTTATAGCGCCGCTTTTCGCTAAAAGTATTTTTAAAAGAAGACAGGCTGCGGAGGCGGTCGCCAACTTTGCCGTACACCACATAATTTTCTACATAGCCGGCAATTAAACCGCTGGCAAATAAAAAAAATCCGGTAAAGCAGGCATACAATAATGCCAGGCTGTGAAAGGGCTGCTGATCTACCAGTAATTTATGTGCCGCTGCGCCTTCGGCAATTTTTGTTCCGGTAATTTCAAAAAATAAAAATGCCAGTAAATATGTAAGCGGAAAAACTACTATTAAATTACCTGCAAAAGATGCTATCTGCGTACGGCTTACTCTTGCAACAGTTATGGCAAGGTTACGTAAGTCGGGCTGTTCGCCAATTTTTTCTACATCAAAAGAGCTGGCCACATTATTTGCCGTGTATGCCGGCTGTTTAGTAGCCAGTGTACTGTTGGTATCCTGTATTAAAATAAACCCCAGCGAATAATTGGTGCTGTATAAAAAGCCCTGCCAAAAAGGAGCCAGCTTCATTTTACCCAACAGGTTTTTTATTATGCCAATAAAAGAAATAATTACACCACCGCCTGCAGCACTCCAAAACATTTTCCAAAATTCTTTTCGGGTAGTGGTAATATATCTTTCTCCTGTTCTGCCGCCATGTTCGGCAATTTGGTAGGCCAGGTACCCGGTATTTTCACTTAAAAATTCTTTTACCGAATTTTTTCTGTTCTCGTTATGCACTACTGTTTTAAAATAATCGGCAAAGCGTTCGGTGTTTAATGCGTTATCACTGTCCAGCACATCTATAATTATAAACAGGCGGTTAATTTGCTGCTGCAGCCTGGTAAGTATATAAGTTTGTGCAAGGCTGGTGCCATAAGTTTTGCGCTGCTCCCTTATCCACTGAATGCTCTGGTTGCAGTTGTGCAATGCCTCGGTAATATTGCCCAGCAATATCCGCTGCGACTCTGCGTTACCGCCAGCCTGGTAAATTTTTAAATAATCATTCACCAAACGGTTCTGTTCTAAAAAAGGATAAATGGCATCGTCAATATTTTCGTAACGGTGTGTCATTTCTTTTTCTAAACCCAGCGTGGTAATGCGGTAACTTAATAATTGCAGCGATTGCTGTAATTGTTTTATCAGCGCCGGTTCGGTAAGGTTTATTTGTATGCCCAGCATTTCAAAAAACTGTTTCCACAACTCAGGGTCCATACCTTCTACCCAAATATGATCACTTTTTTTATAAAATATTTTATTGATGACGTATAAAAAATTATCGGGGCTTTGCAATGCCGGTAATATTTTATGTTTTAGTTTACCCTGCAGCTCCTGTACAAAACCACGGCTGCTAACAATACCACTTTCGGTAAGTGCGGTTACAATATTGGTTTTTAAAAACTGGCTCAGCAATGCTTTTCGTAACGAAAATAAGGAAGTACGCTCCTGCCCTACCTGATACATTACCGCTTTAAATTTTAATTCGGCTTCTGCAATTTTCCGGGGGTTATCGGGGCGTATTTTTTTTATCAGCTCCACCAAAAAATCTAAACTGCGGTTGGCTGTATGCAAAGGCAATACCACAGCCTGTTTTTTTGCAGGGGGTTCGGTGCCTTCTTTTTTTCGCCTGGTTAGCCGCAGCATTGCTTTGGAAGATTTTTTTTATATTGTAATGTAACTGCATAATCAGACAATTATTGTGCCCCAAATGTTGCATTGCGCTGTTTTATAAAAAAATGATATTATTTTTGTGTTAGCATGGCCGCAGTAAAAACACATACCGAAATAAAAAGCTGGGAGTACACCGATGTACTAACCACAGCCGACGAAACCAGTTCGCTAATTGTATGGAACGATGAAGTGAATACTTTTGAATGGGTGATAGAAACCCTGATGGAAGTTTGCGGCCACACCGAAGAGCAGGCCGAACAATGCAGCATGATCATCCACACCAAAGGCAAATACGCCGTAAAAGAAGGCAGCTACGAAATATTAAAACCGCAATGCGATGCCATTACCGAAAGAGGAATTAATGCAACGATTGAAGTGTTTGAGAAATAATGCCCCTATCTCCGCCGCGGCGGAGAAAATGGAGAAGATAATGTTTTTTATTTTTTTGAGCCGGGCTTTATTAATTCTATTTGGCTGCGGTGGCACAGTTTACGAAGCACTCTTGTACAGAAAATCTTTATTGAGCACTGAGCAATGTCGAAGTGTTATCTAAGCCTGGATTATCTTTAAGATATTCTTAAAAATAAATTTCCATAAAAATGGACGAACAATCCCTTCAACAACTTGCCGCTCAACTCCGCCAGCCCACTGGTGAAGAAGGAATAAAAACCGGTGAATGGATGAACCGTGGTAATGTACACATTAACTTAGATACGCTTGAAATAGTAAATGCAGCAGCAGGCGATACTGTTTTAGAAATTGGAATGGGCAATGGTTTTTTTGTAAACAAAATTTTACAGCAACATAACAGCATACAATACACCGGCGCCGATTTTTCGGCTGTAATGGTTGCCGGGGCGGAAAGAATAAATGCAGCATGGATAAAAAACGGGCAGGCAAAATTTGTTTTAACAAACGGTATCACCCTTCCTTTTGCTAATGAAAGTTTTAATAAAATATTTACCATCAACACCATTTATTTTTGGGATGACAGCATTAAAATTCTTGATGAAATAAAAAGAGTGTTACAACCCAAAGGAAAACTTATCATTACCCTCAGGCCAAAGCGGCAAATGATAAATTACCCGTTTACAAAATACGGTTTTAATATGTTTAGTAAACAGGATGCAACGCAACTGCTTGCACAAAATGGTTTTACTATTGCAAAAGCCATAGAAAAACAGGAGCCCGATTTTGAGTTAAATGGCAAAATGGTAACAATGGAAAGTGTAATTATTGAAGCGGTGAAAGCGTAATATTTTCAAACAATTAGTATCAACTATTAATTTTGCAGCAAAAAATCCTGAGCCAAAACTTATAAAAAAACAGGGTTTTGGCTCAGGATGTTATCCTTCTTTTTGCAAAGGAACAAATAAATTATCTAAAGTAATTTGCTGGTCAATCAATCCAATACTGTGTTCGTTGGCCTGCAAACCCACACTGCTGACGAGGGTAATAAAAAGATGCTTACGGGTTTTGGTTTCCTGCTGAAAAATATATTTTTTTTGCTGCAGCGAAGCCGCATATTTTTTATCAATGGTAAACTGGTTTTCATAAAATTTTATTTCGCAAAGGTTAATGCAGTTATCACGCCTGCTGATTACTAAATCTATTTGTGCGGCACCTTTGCTGCTGTTGCCACGGCTTTTCCAAATGGCGGTTTCGCTGTAAATACCTGTAATACCCAAAACTTTTTTTATTGCAGGTATATGTTTCATGCATATACTTTCAAAAGCAAGTCCACTCCAGCTTTTCCACGTGGGTGTATCGCTAAGGCGTACCCATGTGCCTTTACTGCCGCTGCGGTTGGCTTCCATAAATTTTAAATAAAATAAAGAGTACTCGTCGGTTAATTTATAAATACTGTCTTTACTTTTTTTACCAAAAGGTATATAAGGTGTAATAAACCCCGATGCCGCCAATTCTTCCAGCAAAGCTGTAGTGCTGCCGCCGCTTTGCAATTTGCATACTTTAATAATTTCGATTGCGGCTGAGCCCCATGGGTTTTGCAGCCAATGCCCTTATTACTTTAAAATGCCTGTCGGCGCTGTCGAATAATGCTTTGTATAAATCGGTAAACTCGTTGTACAAAAAACCATTTTTAGTAAAGCATGTTTTGTCAATAATTTGTGCAGCGCTTAAGCCGGGTGCTGCCTGCTCTAAATAATGCGGCACTCCACCAAATGCCATATACAATTGTGTAATTTGATAACGGTTTAATTGTACATTACGGCTTTTTAAAAACAATTCTGTTTCGTGTAAGGTAAAAGGCTGCAATGCAATTTTTTGGGTAATACGGTTATGCAGGCCGCCTTTATTGCGTACTACGTTTTGTATCATCCAGCTGGCAGCAGAGCCGCAAAGTATAACAGCAAGGTTATTTTGTTTACTGGCCCAGGTGTTCCAAAATTGTTCAAAAGCTGCTAAAAAATTTGATTTAGGTGTTTGCATCCACGGAAACTCATCTAAAAATAAAACTACTTTTTTGCGGCGCATTTTTTTTTGCAGCAGCCGGGCTGTTAAATCAAATGCAGCAAACCAATCGGTTACTTCGGGCAGGGCAATATTATTATTCAGTTGTTTGGCTACTGCCCTGCAGTAACCGTCTAACTGCACCGCAGTTTCTACGTTATGAATACCAGAATACTCCAGTGCAATATGTTTTTTTAAATAGGTGCGGATAAGATAGGTTTTACCTATTCTGCGGCGGCCGTATACGGCTGCTAAATCTGCTTTTTTATTAGCTATAATACTGTCCAGTAAAAGCTTTTCTTCTTCTCTGCCTATTATATTTACTTCCATTACTTAAAATTATCTTAAGCCAAATGTACATTTTTTTTATGGTTTTGGCTCAGGATGTTTAAATAATTTTGAGCCAAAACTCCATTTTTTTTATAGTTTTGGCTTAAGATAAAACAGTTGCAGCTTTAATAAAAGCAATAGTTTAAAAGCAGCTGCATGCAACACCGGATAAAAACAGAATCTTTTTTAAACAAAGTATATTTAAATAAACAATGCAGTAAATTGCACCGGTAACTATTATTTATGCAGTATTATATTATAGCAGGTGAGGCAAGCGGCGATTTACATGGGAGTAATCTTATTAAAGAGTTGCGTAAACTGGATGCTGCTGCAGGCATCCGTTGCTGGGGCGGCGATAAAATGGAAGCCGCAGGTGCCACACTGGTAAAGCATTACAGGGATCTGGCTTTTATGGGTTTTATTGAAGTGATAAAAAACCTGCGTACTATTTTTCGTAATATTAATTTTTGCAGGCAAGATATTTTGGCGCATAAGCCTGATGTATTGATACTGATTGATTACCCCGGTTTTAATTTACGCATTGCAAAATGGGCAAAGCAGCAGGGCATAAAAATCATCTATTATATTTCGCCGCAGGTTTGGGCATGGAAAGAGAACAGGGTAAAGGGCATTAAAGAAAGCGTGGATAAAATGCTTGTCATCTTACCTTTTGAAAAAGATTTTTATAAAAAATGGCATTATGAAGTGGAATATGTAGGGCACCCGCTGGTGGAAGTAGTTGACAGTTGGTTGATGACAGATGACGGCAGCAAACCCCTTGTAACTAACAACGGTCAACTAACAACTAACATCATTGCATTGCTTCCCGGCAGCCGCCAGCAGGAAATTTTAAAAAAGCTGCCCCTAATGCTGGAAGTGGCAAAACATTTTCCGCATTATCAATTTGTAGTTGCAAAAGCACCGGGGCTGGATGAAAATTTTTACACCGAATTACTGGCACCGTACAGCAATGTATCATCTGTTGTAAATAAAACGTACGATTTATTAGCACAATCAAAAGCTGCATTGGTAACCAGTGGCACTGCAACTTTAGAAACTGCATTATTTGCGGTACCCGAAGTAATTTGTTACAAAGGCAGTTCTATTTCTTATCAAATTGCAAAGCGCCTGGTTAAAATAAAATATATTGGCTTAGTAAATTTAATAATGGATAAAGAAGTGGTGAAAGAATTAATACAGGACGATCTTACAGTTGAAAATCTTACAAAAGAATTGGATACCTTATTAAACAGCAAAGAAAAACTGGAGCAGCTTAAAAAAGATTACGCTGCATTAAAAAAATTATTAAGCCAGGGCGGACATGCATCTGCTAATGCAGCTAAAAGTATTTACAATTTTCTTACTTCTTCAACGCAGTAATTTTATTGCCAGTATTATCATGGCCAGCAAAAAAAGTAAAAGAGAAAGCCGGTTAATGCCATGCATATATTTCATCCATTGCGTACGTGGCGCATTGGGATCTTTCTTTTTTAAATACAGGTATTCTGCAATCTGATTTAAT
This sequence comes from uncultured Chitinophagaceae bacterium, assembly GCA_963741535.1. Classification (GTDB taxonomy): domain Bacteria; phylum Bacteroidota; class Bacteroidia; order Chitinophagales; family Chitinophagaceae; genus Ferruginibacter. The sequence goes on along the minus strand of CAVUIP010000004.1, from coordinate 320,673 downwards.
ATTCCCATTGGTGTAAAAAGTTATTTCTTTATAAATTTAAAGTTTAAATTTGTTAACACGGAAGTTTGTTAAAAGTTTGGCGCTGTTAAAACTAAATTTGTTCATCTTGCGTATCTGTTTAAAATAAAATTTATGAAAAATATACTGGTGGCAGTATTTATGATTGTGTCAGGCTGCTCATCTGCCCAAACAAAAACTTATGCCGTAAAAAAAACGGATGCAGAGTGGCGTAAACAGTTAACTGCTGAGCAATTTCAGGTTACCCGTAAAAAAGGTACAGAGGCTGCGTACACCGGCAAATATTGGGATAATCATAAAACAGGTATTTACAAATGCATTTGCTGCGATCAGGAATTGTTTAGCTCTGCCACAAAATTTGACAGCGGCACAGGTTGGCCAAGTTTTTGGCAGCCCATTGTAAATGCTAATGTAGAAGATGTAACTGATAACAGCTATGGTATGCAACGCACCGAAGTAAACTGCAGCAGGTGTGGCGCACATTTAGGCCATGTTTTTGAAGACGGTCCAAAACCCACCGGCTTAAGATACTGTATGAACTCGGCCAGTTTAGTATTTTATCCAAAAAAATAATTGAAATTTTAATTATGGATTTGAAATTTTAAAACTTAACCCTGTAAAAACTTAAATTCGGAATTTCAAATACCCAATTTAATGGCCGAGAAAAAAATTATAGAAAAACATCCGCTGGCCATACGGTGGTTTCACTGGATAAATTTTCCGGTGCTGGGTGTAATGATTTGGAGCGGCATGTTAATTTACTGGGCCAACGATGTGTACCGTTTAGGTTGGGGCGATAAAACAATTTTAAAATTTTTTCCTGATACTTTTAATAAGGCATTGAACATCCCTTTTCGCCTGGCCGAAGGAATGAATTTGCATTTTGTATTTATGTGGCTCTTTGCCATCAATGGATTATTATATGTTTTGTATTTATTATTTTCAAAAGAGTATAAACTTATCTTTCCAAATAAAAAATCTTTAAGAGAAGCCTGGTTAGTTTTATTGCACGACCTGCATATAAAAAAAGGATTGCCGCCACAAAAAAAATACAACGCCGCACAACGTATTGCTTATACTGGTGTAATTTTTATGGGGCTCGGTTCTTTATTAACCGGCCTTGCTATTTTTAAACCTGTACAATTATACTGGTTGTGTGCAGCATTAGGTGGTTATGAATGGGCAAGGGCGGAACATTTTATTTTAACTGTTTTATTTTGCCTTTTCTTTTTAGTGCATGTAATTCAGGTAATATTTGCCGGATGGAATAATTTTGCAGGAATGATAAGAGGGTTTGAAACGAAGAAGCCCCCTCCGCCCCCTAAAGAGGGAATTTTGGCAGACCCTGCTAAAGAAATTTCACCTTCATTAAATTAAAGTTATGGCTGATAATAAAGAACGAATAATTTCACAAAAGGCAATCAGAAATAAAACACTGATCTCTTTTTTATTTTTCTTTTTATTTATTGCCTCCAGTATTGCTTTATGGAAATGGATTTACAAACAACCTGCAGATAACGGTACGCCTAAGCCATTGCGGACTGTTTTAAATGCCAATGAAAAAATATTCTCTTCTGTTTTCAGTGATAATCATTTAACAAAAATCTATCCCCTTTCTGCGGCGGCAGTTAAAGTAAGAAAAAATGGTGATGAAGGTATGAGTGCAGACTTTGATGCTGTCAAATGGAAGTTGCAGGTTGTTCGCAATGCAGGCGATACCATCCCCATTTCTTTAGATGAAATAAAAGCATTACCTAAAACTGAAATTATTTTTGATTTTAAATGTATTGAAGGCTGGAGCCAGGTTACACACTGGGCTGGTGTAAAATTCAGCGACTTTGCTGCAAGGTATAACCTTAACAGCCAAATACATCTTGGGTATGTTGGTATGAATACGCCTGATAAAAAATATTATGTAGGCATCGACAGCAAAAGTATTTTACATCCGCAAACCATACTTTGTTACGAAATGAATGGTAAACCGCTGCCTTTGAACCAGGGTTATCCATTACGGCTCATCATTCCTGTTAAGTATGGTGTAAAACATCTTAAACGCATTGGCACAATTTTCTTCAGTAACGAACGGCCACCCGACTACTGGTACGAAAGGGGTTATGATTATTATGGTGGGTTATAGTTTTATCGCTCATTCTATTGTAAATTTACATTTCTGTAATTTACACAATGGAAAAATACAATAGCAGGTTATCAAATAATTCTGTAAACGAAAAAGAAAAATTTGAAGCACTATTTCAGTATGCTTCAATGGGTATTATTGTTGCCAACGATAAAGGTGAAATTATCCTGGCCAATAACTTTTTATTATCGCAGTTTGGATATGAAAACCAGGAAGAGCTTGCAGGTAAAAAAATTGAAACTTTAATTCCACAACGTTACCATCCCAAACACGTACAGCACAGAACTAAATACAATAAAAAGCCCGAACGCAGACCAATGGGTATTGGTAAAGATTTATTTGCGCTGAGAAAAGATGGTACTGAATTTTCCGTTGAGATAAGTTTAAGCAACTATACTACCGGCGAAGGTAATTTTGCCATTGCATTTGTAAGCGATATCACCAAACGAAAGGAAATTGAAAATGCTGTTATTCAGCAAAAAGAGCAACTGGCAGATATTAATTTAAAGATAGAAGAGCTGAATAATGATCTTGAACAAAAAGTAGAATTACGTACAGAGCAGTTACAGGAAACTTTATTACAATTACAAAATTCAAAAGAAGAACTTACCAAAGCATTAAGTAAAGAAAAAGAATTGAGCGATTTAAAAAGCCGTTTTGTTTCAATGGCTTCGCATGAATTCAGAACACCTTTAAGCACTATACTTTCCTCGGCATCTTTAGTTGCAAAATATACCGAAACGGCTCAGCAGGAAAACAGGGATAAACATATTAACCGCATAAAAACATCTGTAAGCAATCTTACCGATTTACTCAACGAATTTTTATCTATCGGGAAAATTGAAGATGGAAAAATTATTGCACACTATTCGCATTTTAATATTAAAGAATTACTGGAAACAGTTTGTGCCGAAATGCAGAATTTGGTAAAAAGCGGTCAGCAGATCAAATATACACATCGTGGTAACGAAGTGATTTACCTTGATCCTTCTTTATTAAGAAACATAATTCTTAACCTGCTGTCTAACGCAATAAAATTTACTCCCGAAAATGGAACTATTATAATAACAACCACTGCTAATGAAAAGGAAATTATTATTTCTGTAAAAGATAGTGGTTTGGGAATTTCTAAAGAAGACCAGGAACATTTATTTGAACGCTTTTTCAGAGGTACTAATGCCACTAATATACAAGGCACCGGTCTAGGGCTACACATTGTAAGTAAATATATCGAGTTGATGGATGGACAGATTTCTTATAACAGTGAATTGGAAAAAGGAACAGAATTTATAATTAAATTTACGTTACCATAATTTTTATTAACCCAACAATTTTTTTATGAAACACTTACTGCTTATTGAAGATAATGATGAGTTAAGAGAAAATACAGCAGAGATATTACAGCTGGCAGGTTACACTGTTGTTACTGCCGAAAACGGAAAAAAAGGCATTGAGATTGCCCTTCAAAAAAAAGTTGACCTGATTATTTGTGATGTAATGATGCCGGTACTGGATGGTTATGGTGTTTTGCACCTTATTAATAAAAACCCGGAACTAACAGGCATACCTTTTATTTTTTTAACTGCAAAAGCCGAACGAAGCGATTTTAGAAAAGGAATGGAAATGGGCGCAGATGATTATATAACAAAACCATTCAGCGATATAGAATTGTTGAATGCTGTTGAAAACCGCCTTAGTAAAGCCGAGCTATTAAAAAAAGAATACCAATCCAATGTAAATGGCATACAGCAAATGCTGAATGAGTTTGGGGGAAAAAATGCACTTCAACAGCTTACTGAAAGTGGCAATATAAACCATTATAAAAAGAAACAACTTATTTATACCGAAGGGAACCATCCAGTGCGGTTGTTTTACATTGAAAAAGGTAAAGTAAAAACTTATAAAACCAATGATGATGGAAAAGAATTAACTGTTGGACTTTTTAACGAAGGTGATTTTTTGGGCTATACTGCTCTGTTGGAAGAATCGGTTTATAAAGAAAATGCAGAAGCTATTGAAGATGCTGAAATTACAGTTATATCAAAAGAAGATTTTGAAAAACTGATGCATTCCAATACCGGGGTGCAGAAAAAATTTATACAGTTACTGGCAAAAAATGTTTCTGAAAAGGAAGAGCAGTTACTAAGCATTGCTTATAATTCTTTAAGAAAAAGAGTAGCTGATGCACTGATTACTTTACAGAGAAAATATAAGAAAGAAGGTGATACTGTTTTTTCAATGCATATTTCCCGTGAAGATTTGGCAAATATTGCCGGCACAGCTACAGAATCGCTAATACGCACACTCAGCGATTTTAAAGTTGAAAAATTAATAGAAATTAAAGATGGCAATATTTCTATTGTAAATGAAAAAAAATTAGTTGCCCTGTTAAATTAAAACTTTGTTATAACACCGAAACCAGGTATTTATTAAATTCATTTTTTAACTGGGTAAAATTCTTTTCTAAGTATTCCATTTCGTTGCGTAATTTATTATGTTTTGCTTCTGCCTTTATATCAGGTATAATTTTCATTGCAAGGGTACTTTCTTTTACAGTTCTTTCCATTTCACTAATATCGTGTTTTAATTCATCAATAAAATCATCTTTTATAATAAACTCATTTTGAAAATGTTCTGCCAGGGCTAAGAATTCTTTATCAATTCTACGGTCTAACACCTGCGACAAACGTGTTTTTAAAAATGCATTCTCCTGCTTAAAAAAATCAAGCATCCTCTCCCACGTAAGATGTTCGTGATGGTACTGATCTAACTTTGATATATAACTATTGGTCATTTAACTAACAATAAATGGTTTGCTCTTGCTTTACAATAATTCTAATAATATAAATATACCTTCACTTTACCTGTTTTTTTCAAACAACCGTCATACCATTAGCTGAATTTAATCAGGTATTGTACAACAGCGTATTACTTCTTTTTTTTCAACATTCACTTTAGGACTGATATATGGAATACCCAATCCCATCCCTCTTAAAATGAGTAAACAAGCCATCAGCATCATCATATATGGATAAGCTTTTCTTATTCTTTGCCTTATACCAATGCTTACATAATTGCCAAAAAAAGCAACGCTCCACATCATAGGTAATGTACCCAATCCAAAAAATGCCATAAATAAAATACTCTTTACAATATCGCCGGTAGCTACTGCGCCGGCTGCTGCCATATACACTAATCCGCATGGCAGCAAACCATTTAATAATCCTATCGAAAATAAAGAACTGTAATTTTTTTTTAAAAAAAGTAGCCCTATCAATGTTCGTAATTTTTCCAAAAGTTTAATTACAGCATTATTTTCATTAAATACAGCTATGCGTTTGGGCAGGATAATAAAAAAAATAATGAGTACACCCAACAGTACAGATAACCACTGTTGGTAACCAAATAATGCTACAGTTGTACCAATGGCACCAAATATTAATCCAAATATCGAATAGGTAACAATGCGGCCGGCATTGTAAAATAAAGAGCCTGAAAACTTACTCCAAAAACTATCGCTGTTTAATGGCAGCGATAATGCCAACGGCCCACACATGCCCACGCAGTGAAAGCTGCCCAGCAACCCCATTGTAAATGCAACAATTATTAATTGAACCATACCTTTTATTGAATAAATATTTTCTTTTCAAAATAATAAGTAATACTATTTACCTGCCAGCTAATGTGCAATTCAAACTGTCCTTTGTTAATAATTGGTATTATTAACGTTTCATCCTGTAACAAAAAGTTTTGCGTTAAATCTTTTTGTTCGTCCGACGGGCAATAAATATTTGCAGTACCGGTAATTTTTTTCTCTGCAAAATCTTTTGGAAAATATATTGCTATCTCTTTATCTTTTATTTGATAACGTATTTCTTCTGATAAGGCACTCACACGATTGCCTTCATCAATCTTTTCCTGATATTTTAATTCTTTGGCATAGTAATCGGCAGTTACCAGGTCTATTTTTTGGGTAGATGATTTAAACACCATGAACAAAATACCTGCAATAAATATTACGTAACCAAAAAGTATTTTATATCCCCAGTTCATATTAATTGTTTTATCAGTTATAAATTTCAGGCCCAATAAATTTGGCTGTAATAGTTTTTATTTTTTCACCATTTTGATACATACCAATTTGCAATTCAGTTTTCCATCCCTTAACATCATTGCTGTTTACTTTTACAAAAAACTGCAGTTGTGCATAATCTTCTTTTTTTACCGTCAGGCTGCTGCTGCCAACATACTCAATTTCACCCCTAATATTTTCAAGTTTTAAAGTAAACGGAATATTCTTATGTGTTTTATTGGTAAGTTTCAAATTATAAAGATTACTGATTCTTCCGTCGGGCAAAGTAGTGTATGTCATTCCGGCGGTACGCATTAATCTTGCATCCAGGTCGGTACGGCTTACTAAAAGAAAAACAAGCAACGATAACAGCAAAGCAAGTACACCACTGTATAGCTTTTATCCGTGGCGTAAATTTTAGTTTTACTTTATTGAGAATACTGTTTTCCGATGCATAACGTATTAAACCTTTTGGCTTTTCAATACTGGTCATTATTGTATCGCAGGCATCAATACAGGCAGTGCAATTCACACACTCCAGCTGTGTACCATTTCTTATATCAATACCGGTGGGGCAAACACGTACACAGGCAAAGCAATCAATGCAATCACCTTTTGGAATAATTGCTTCAAATTTTTTGGCTATACTTTTACAAGCCCCTTCTTCTTTGCAATCTGTACATTTACAATCGTGGCCGTCTGCTTTTTTAAATTTGCCTCTTGGCTCGCCACGCCGGTAATCGTAGGCAACTACTATAGAATTTTTATCAAGTAATACGCCCTGCAATCTGCCATACGGGCAAACTACAATGCATGCCTGCTCTCTAAACCACCAATACACAAAGAAAAAAACAGTGGTAAAAATTAATAAAGAAATAAGTGTACCAATGTGTACCGAAGGATTTTGCAAATAGCCCAGCAGCTCATCCATACTTATAAGGTAGGCCAGAAAAAAATTAGCAATTATAAAAGAGATACTAAAAAAGATTATAAATTTTACTACCCGTTTTCTTAGTTTTTTCTGCATTCCAGGGCATTGCTTTTAATTGCTTTTGCTGTGTTGAATCGCCATCTATCCAGTATTCAATTTTTCGAAAAACCATTTCCATAAAAATAGTTTGAGGGCAGGCCCAGCCGCAAAATATTCTGCCAAAAACTACGGTAAATAAAATAACAAATACTACAAACGTAAGCATGGCAATACCAAAAATGAAAAAATCCTGCGGCCAAAAAATCATACCAAAAATGATAAATTTCCTTTCCAGTATATTCAGCATTAACAGCGGTGCATCATTTACTTTTATAAATGGAAGTGTAAAAAAAATTATCAAATAAAAAATACTGAACCATGTTCTTAAATTATATAATTTACCTTTTGGTTTTTTTGGTGTAATAAAATTTCGTCCGCCTTCTTTAGTGATGGTGGCAACAGAATCCCTGAAACTTCCTTTTTTATCCTGTACAATAGTTTCTTCCATAATATCTAACCCACATTTATTGCTGCTGTTAATTATTGCTTTACAGTATCTTTTACATTTACACCTGTTGATTGTTTAGGCACAACTGCGCCAGTTGCAACTGTTGCGGCGGAATCTGCTGCAACTGCCTCGGTATACATTTCTCCCTGTGGTAATTTGGCATTGGGAACTTTTGTACCACGTAATGATTTTATATAACTGGCCAGCTGGCTCATTTCTTTGGGATTAAATTTTGTACTCCATGCCTGCATCCCTTTGTCGGGGTAACCATTTTTTATAGTCAAATAAATATCATTAAGCGAACCTTTGTGCAACCAATAGTCGTCAACCAAATTAGGTCCCACACTAGATGGTTCCTGGCTGCCGGCACCGCTTTTTGTGTGGCATGCTACGCAATTGGCTTCAAATAATTGCAGCCCAACAGCTATGCCTGCCGCATCTGCCATAGGCACTTTGTTCTCATCGATCTTATCTTTATTTTTTGCTTCGAAGATTTCAATTTCTTGTTTTGCTTTTTGCATTTCTGCAATATATTCCTCTGAGGGACTTTTGCCCGTACCCAAAACATGAAAATTTAAAAGATACACAAAAGCTATTACAATTGTAATAATAAAACCATACTTCCACCATGGCGGTAAAGCGTTATCCAGCTCCTGTATGCCATCATAATTATGATCGAGCATTACATCGGCTTCCTTCTCTACAGGTATTGCTTTGGTAAATATTTTTTTATCAATATTTGACCACCATTTTTTTAATACATGTTTTTTTGCAAGTGCTATTTCTTTTTGTGGCAACAATTCGGCATACACCCTTCGTATAGAAAATACCAAAAATAAAATGGCAATAACTTCTACCGCAATAACCACAACAAACATGTAAAAATTTGTTGCAGATAATCCCCCGTAATTAGGCAAGGCTTTTACTGCATCGGTTGCAATATCGCCATTGGCAAAACTTGCCGGTGAAATAAATAATAAGGCAACCATCAGCAGAGCGGTAATATTTTTATTTTCACTTTTATTTTTATCCAGCATTTGCCTGCTTAATACAAGCAGCACCTGGCCTAATCCATAAATTACAAAAGCCAATACTATTGTCATTATTATTAACAGAACAGCCAGTTGATTATAACCTGTGTCTGCTGTTTTTACAGCAGCGGCGACTTTATCCTGCGCCATAATTGTGGTTAACAGTAACATCAATACTGCAGCCATTATAAATTTTTTCTTCATTAAATTAATATACTTCATACTGATTTAATTGATTTGGTGGTGTTATTAATTTCTTCTTCATCAAAAGGAAGATTTGATAATTGAGATACTCTTTCTTTACCCATTTTTTTTACCAGTACTAAAAGCACAATAAAAAAGATTAGGAAAATAAACAATGATATCATAGGGTAGATATTGGCATTGTTCATGGTTTCGGCATACTGTTTTATAAATTTAAACATGGCTTTATTTGTTTGTAGTGGCGGTTTTATTTTTACTGATATCGGTACCCAATCTTTGCATGTAAGCAATCAATGCAATTACTTCTCTGTTGGCCGGCACCTGTATGCCTTCAATTTTTAAATTGATACGGATGCCATTTGCCTGTGCTTTTAAATCGCTGATGGCCTGGTACTCGTACCCTTTTGGATACGGCACACCTAATGTTTGCATTGCTTTTATTTTTGCTGCTATTGTTGAAGTATCCAAAACCTTATCAATCATAAATGCATAAGGAGGCATTACTGAACCCTCACTCATAGACGAAGGCTCACGAAAATGCCGGAAGTGCCAGCCGTCTGATTTTTTTAAATTCCCCACGCCTTCTCTTGCCAAATCCGGCCCGGTACGTTTACTTCCCCATTGAAAAGGGTGATCGTAAATAAATTCTCCCGCTTTTGAATATTCTCCATAGCGTTCTGTTTCGCTCCGGAAGGGCCGTATCATCTGGGAGTGGCAGGTATAGCATCCTTCTCTTACATAAATATCTCTTCCCTCAAGCTCTAATGGCGTGTATGGTTTTACACTGCTGATAGTAGGTACATTTTCTTTTATTAAAAATGTGGGTACCAACTCTATAATACCTCCAATTAATATTACTACTAAACTTAAAAGCATTAGCTGCACAGGTTTCCTTTCTACCCAGCGGTGCCAGTGTTCGCCTTTATGTGCGGCATAATCTTTTTGCAGGGGTGCAGCTTCGGCTTCTTCGTTGGCAACTAATTTTCCTGCTTTTACAGTTTTGTATAAATTATATACCATAAATAAAACACCAGCCAAATACAGCAAACCGCCTAATGAACGCATGGCATAGAATGGTTTCATATAGGTAACTGTTTCTAAAAATGTATATTTCAACTGGCCAGCTTCAGTAAATTGTTTCCACATTAAACTTTGCTGTATACCCGCCCAGTACATGGGTATTGCATAAAATAAAATGCCCAGTGTGGCTAACCAAAAATGATTGCTTGCTAATTTTTTCGAATACAAAGTGGTTTTAAAAATGCGTGGAATTATCCAGTAGAGTACCCCAAAAGTGAGCATCCCATTCCAACCCAATGCACCAACGTGTACATGTGCAACAATCCAATCGGTGTAATGCGCAATAGCACTTACACTTTTTAAAGAAAGCATCGGTCCTTCAAAAGTTGCCATGCCATAAGAGGTGACTGCCACTACCATAAATTTTAAAATCACATCATCCCGTACCCTGTCCCATGCACCACGTAGAGTGAGTAATCCATTTATCATACCGCCCCAGCTGGGAAAGATGAGCATTACAGAAAATACAATACCCAGCGATTGTGCCCAATTTGGTAATGCCGTATATAATAAATGGTGAGGCCCTGCCCAGATGTATAAAAATATTAACGACCAGAAATGTATGATGGAAAGCCGATACGAATAAACAGGCCGGTTAGCCGCTTTTGGTAAAAAGTAATACATCAACCCCAAATACGGAGTGGTTAAAAAGAAAGCCACCGCATTATGACCGTACCACCATTGCACCAAAGCATCCTGCACACCCGAATACCAACTGTAACTTTTAAGCCAGGTATAAGGTAATTCGCCGCTGCGTACTAAATGTAACACCGCAACCGTAACAAATGTGGCTATGTAAAACCAGATAGCTACATACAAATGTTTTTCTCTTCTTTTAATAATGGTGGCAAACATGTTCCAGCCAAATACTACCCAAATAACCGTGATGGCTAAATCTATCGGCCAAATTAATTCTGCATATTCGGCGCCCTGTGTTAAGCCGACAGGTAAAGTAATTGCTGCCGCAACTATTATTAATTGCCATCCCCAAAAATGTATGTTACTTAGTTTATCGCTAAACATTCTTGCTTTACATAAGCGTTGCAGGGAATAATAAACACCCATAAAAATACCATTGCCCACAAATGCAAAAATTACAGCATTGGTATGTAAAGGCCTCAACCTTCCAAAAGAAAAATATTGTGTAATGTTTAAAGATGGAAAAACTAATTGTAATGCAACCCAAAGCCCAACCAGCATACCCACAGCGCCCCACAACACGGTGGCGTAAGCAAAGTTTTTAACGATCTTATTATCGTAATAAAATTTTTCTACCTGCATATTTATTTTTTTATTTTTATTGAGTCGCTGACTGTTGGTGAAGAAGTTGGTTTTGTATCATCAAAAAGCATACGTACCGATGGTGTGTAATCATCGTCGTACTGGCCGGATTGTACGCTCCACAAAAAGGCTGTTAAAAAACATATTGCTACTAAAATGCTTACGCCAATAAGAATGAATAATACACTCAAGGATTTTATTTTTTGTTAAATTCAAAATTAATTGGAGTAACTATTTGCTCTGCTGACGATAATCAAGCAAAAATGTGATCTTAATCAGGTTTTGTTTGATACATTTTTGAAGAACCCAAAAGAACTGCTTCTTTTATTAAGGTTAAACCTGTTGTTTTATAATTGTGATTACAATCATATTTAAAAAAATAAGTGCAAACTATATTTAGGCATTATTTAACCCTAAAAAAGATGATATGAAAAGAACAATAAAAACTATCGCTGCAATTACTTCGTTTAGTTTTTTCCTGGCCTGTAATAATACAGGCACAACTGAAACTTCTACTCCTGCAACATCAACTGAAAACACTACTGCTGGTGGTGGCCAATCTGCCGTGCAGGATGATCAGTCGGCAAAAAATGTGGTGCAGGTTGCCATAGGCAGTAAAGACCATAGTACTTTAGTGGCTGCAGTAAAAGCGGCCGACTTAGTAAATTCATTAAGCAATGCCGGGCCGTTCACCGTTTTTGCACCTACCAATGCTGCTTTTGAAAAATTACCGGCTGGTACAGTGGATGGCTTATTAAAGCCAGAGAAAAAAGATGACCTAACCGACATATTGCAATACCATGTTTCGGTTGGCGTATTTAAAGAAGATATGCTGCAGGACGGGCAAAGCATTGGCCAGGTAAATGGTGGCAACATTACCATTAGTAAAAAAGATGGCAAGCTGATGATAAATGGTGTGGCAAATGTGATTGCAACGGTGCCAGCCTCCAACGGTATTGTGTATGTAATTGATGCAGTGCTGTTACCTCCTGCTGCAAAATAAGAATGGAAAACGAAATGGCAACATATGAAAAAAGCAGCAACAAGTTATTGCAGCTTTTGAATTAATAATTTGTTTGTATTAAAAGTATCTCTCCAACTTTTGATAGCTATCAGGAGATAAGTTTTAAACAAGAGGTTTAGAGAAATAGCGCTATTCACTAGAGTTATTCTCAATTATAGTGTGGATGTTCAACAATTAATTCCGGGGATGTTTAAAATATATTTTTCGCAGCAGAATCTTCTGAAAGGATTTTTATTTGCATTACTGTGGCAATGCTGATTGCCCTCTGCTTGGCCAAACTGGCATTCCTCCCAGTAAACAATTCATCAACTGTATTGGTAAAATGGGCAAGCCAGTGTTTAAAATGCTCCGCAGTTAAGGGTATTAAATGATGGAGATGTTTATGCAACTCCATTGGGTTGCCCTCGTAAGTGCCTGTGTAAAATAAAGTGTTCTCCCAAAAATTGTACATTATGGGTAAATGCTTTTGCCAGTTTATTTTGGCCATATCCGTAAAAATGTAATTAAGGGTATCATCAGCATTTACCTTTTGGTAAAAACTATCAATCAATAATTTTATGTCTTCCTTTGTTTCAATATCCTTTTTCATGCTGCTGCATTTTATACTATCACAGTTCAACGGTATTCAAAACATTTTCCGGGCAGTATTGCTGTATCAAAGGAAATAAAACCCTCTCCTCTTTTCGTATATGATTTTCTAATGCCTTACCCAACGCATCAAGAGAATCTATTAAGTTATTTTCTTTATCAAGAGTATTAAAAAGATTGGTTAGTTGCCGGTGTTCATTATTTATTTCGGCAGATAATTTTTCTATTTCTGGATGATATTGTTTAACTTTTGCCAGCAGCTCTTCTTCTTTGATAAAATGAGTTTGTAAATTAGCTTTATAGAAATTTACAACATAAATTAATTTGTCGCTGGGCAAAGTAGGCAAACCCTTATAAGCAGGCGCATCTTTTTTAAGCAATTGCGCCAGCAATAAAGCGCCATGATGCTCTCTTGATAATGGCGCCAATGCTTCATGTCTTTTCATAATTACAAATCTTTACGGTTAAATTTTCGTAGCGATAACCAGGTGGGCAATACTATCCAGATTATCAATACTAAAAAAGATAAGATCACACCTGTTTGTGTACCAAAAAATCTTTAAATATAGCGCCTGTATAACCCATCAGTGCCGATACATCCATTTTTAGTAAAATTAATATCCGGCTCAGATCAATTGGGTTTAAAGCACTCACCCCAACCATTGCTTTTTCCAAAGGGTAATCGGCAAACTGAAATAATAAAAACAATACCAATCCATCAAACAGCAAAGAAAAATATAACCACAATAAAATAGCTACCCCAATTCCTTTTGCCTTATCCCTTGTTTTTACAGCTGCCAGCATGGCTATGGCTACAAAAATTACAGATAGTAATAAGCCTGTGCCGAGCATCATAAACCCGGTAGCTGTAGCCTCATACAATAAAATGGGAATGCCTGCACCAATAAAAAATGCCAGGGCAAGAGAACAGGCAAGCCCGGTAAAAAGACTTAACCAGATAGTTTTTCTTTTTAGTGGCTGGCTTACCAGCAGTTCTAAAAACTCGGCACTGTTGTAAACATAAATGGCAGAAAATAAAATACTTACCAGCGGTACAACAATTAAAATAATATTTAGCAAACTCAGTAACCCCTTTGCAGAATTATCTTCCAGGTTAAAAACAGTTAATGAAATTACCAACAGAAATAAAGTATAAGCCAGCATAATTTTATTACGCAGTATATCAATGATTACATATTTAATAATTTTTTTCATCCGTTTATTTTTACCATTACATTGGCAATTGCCTTTGATAATTTTTCCTCCCCGGTGTCTGCCCTTAAATCTTCAATGGTTTTATGAAAACATCAATTTTCCTTCCTGCATATAAATCACCTGTGTTACCAGGTCATCCAGTTCGCTTAAAATATGTGAAGTTATTAAAACCAATTTTCCTTTTTTTTTTTCTGTAATAATTTTTTCTTTCAATATTTCTGAAGCAACCGGGTCAAGTCCTGCTGTTGGTTCATCCAGTATCAACACATCGGGATTAAATAAAAACGCCAGTGCCGCACTTACTTTTTGCCGGGTGCCACCCGATAAAGTTCGCATACGTTTATTCAGCAATTCATTTAATTTAAATTGCTGCATCAGTTCTTCATCCAGTACCATATCTTTTTGTCTCCGTATATCTTTCATCATATCCAGCATTTGCCCAATCGTCATATTATCGGGGTAGCGGCCAATCTGCGGCATATAACCAATATGGCTCACGGTATTGCCAGTCGTGTAAAATATTTTTTCCGTTAAAAGTAATAAAGCCGCTGTTGCAAACCACCATACCCAAAATACTTTTTATCAATGTAGTTTTTCCGCTGCCATTTGGGCCAATTAATGCAATGCATTCGCCTTTGTTACAGGTTACAGAAACATTATCCAGTGCTTTCAGCTTTCCAAACTTTTTTGAAACATTACTTGCAATTATCATAGTGGTAAAGGTTTCATTAATGGATGATCATCTTTTAAATTTTCTGGTGTAAGTGTTGGCAATGATTTTTTCTGTTTTATCCAGCAATGTTGTCATAAAACTCCTGAACAGCATCATGGCCGGCGGATTTTGTTCAATAATCATCGAATACATACTTACCGGACGGTATGGAATATCGCCAATTTATCCCTATTTAAATCATATCCTTCATATTTATCCCAGTAATTATTATTGAAAGTATTTAATACCAAACTGCCATTAGTGCCCACATCAAATGTATTGCTGATAAAATTATTATTACTTAAAGTAATATCCATACAGCTTGCCTGTATTTTCATTGCCCAGCCATTGTTTTCAAAAATATTTTTTTGCATGGCAATGCGGCTGGCACCTTCCATATGTATACCTGCTGTATTTTTTGTAAAATAATTATTCTCAATATAACTGTCTGATATTTCTTTTAGCAATAAACCATAAGCGGCATCGCCCCAGTTTTCTTCAAAATAATTTTTAATCATTTTTACATGGTGGCTAAACATTACTGCTACACCTGCGCCGTTATTTTTAAAAATATTGGTGATGTAAGCATCGTTATTACTGAACATAAAATGCAAACCATAACGCATATTTTTATCAGAAGTATTACGCCAGATAATGGAGTTGGTAACAAACTCAAAATAAATTCCATCCCTGTGGCCGGAAACAGTATTGGCAATGATTCGCATGCTGTCGCTTTTCCAGCAATGGATACCGTTACCGCTTTGCTGCTCCTGCTGGCTGTATGCCGTAAGTGTATTTTTTTCAATGGTACAGTTGGTGCCGTATTGCGAATAGATGCCAAAGAAAGTATCTTCCAGGATATTATTTCGTCACAATCACATCCCGGCTGTTGTAAATTTTTATACCGGCAAAATCTTCAATACTGGAAATCCCGAGTGTGATAATTGTAAAACCATCAACCACTACACCATTTGCTTTTACAGAAATAATTTCATATTTATTGTCGCCATCTAAAACAGGGTGATTGATGCCAATTAAGAAAATAGTTTTATTAATCAGGATATTTTTTTCATGATAATCTCCGGCATCCACCAAAACGGTATCTCCATTTGCGGCAATGCGTAATGCCTGCTGTATAGTAGTTACAGCACTGTGACTTACCTGTAAGTATAGTTTTTGCATTGGCAGAAAGCGATAGTAAAAAGAAAGACATAATATATAATTATATTTTTTTTCACTGTGGCGTTATTTCATTCCAGGTAATGGTATTACCCGAAAAATTGCTGTTGCATTTTTATCAAACTGTCTCTGTTATCAAATGCCGCAATATTGCCACTCATAGGGCTTCTTAAGTGCATCACTTTTTAAAAGCAAAGATTGCTTTACATTAACCAATTGATGGTTACTGCAAAAATTAGTGAAGTAAATATCTTTTATATTTTCAAGTGCCACATCTTTTGTTTTTAAATAAGATAACAACACAATGCACATCATCAAACTTATACACTTTTCCCTTTTTTGTCAGCAGTTCTGCACCAAAACGTTCATCGCTAATTGTCATTTTACAGAAATAACAATTATCTATCACCCGATTTTAATTGGCTCCGGACCTGCAGTACAGGAGGATAAACTTAGCATCAAAAAAAATATTGTTGCTGCTGTTACTAATTTATTTGCGGTAACATTACTTTTACTTTTTCGCCAGGCCATAACTGCAGCAAAAACCAACAGTACGCCAACACCAATAAAAATCCATCCGCCAATATCGGGCATGGAATATGCTCCAAAATTTAGCAATTGCTTAAACCCGATTAGCGGTGGTTGATAAGCCATACCCGGCACAATGATTGCGGCTTCAGGATTTAAGTTATGCCCATAATTATATTCCCATCGCCAAAAATCGTACATGGCCAAAATGCCAAAGCATACAAATAGCAAACAAATATATGTACAGCGATTTTTTGCTGTTACTATATTGCCATAAAAATAAATGCAATTGCAAAAAAAATAATGATGTAAGGCAATATGGTAAACTCAATAAAATCTTCTGTATGCAAAGTTTTCATACCAATATAATGGTTTAACCCATTAATGATATCCACATTACCTGCCAATTTATCGGGATAAATTAAAAGCATCAATCCTTCAGGATATTGCGGCGCCACCAAATCAATCCGCCACATGGGCACAAATAATACCGCAATTAATGCCTGCACCGCAAAATATCAATACCAATCTTATCCAAACTTGTAAACGGGTTGTTGGCATATCTTTTATTTATATTACTGATGTTAAAAAAGGAACAGGGCTTACCTGTTCCCCGGTTGTTCATGCTTAACCATTATTTTTTTGCTGCGGTATCAGCAACAGGGTAATTTTTACCGGTACTGAACAACAATGGCACACTACTACCAGCAGGCGATACCCTAATATAACCAGTCATTTCCTGGTGCAACGCACTGCAAAAATCGGTGCAATACATTGGGAATATGCCTACCCTGTCAGGGTTCCATTTTAAGGTTTGTGTTTCGCCGGGCATAATCAGCAACTCTGCATTGGCAGCACCTTTTACTGCAAAGCCATGCGGCACATCCCAATCCTGCTCCAGGTTGGTTACATGAAAATAAACTTCATCACCCATTTTTATACCTTCAATATTATCGGGTGTAAGGTGAGAGCGGATGGCCGTCATATACACATGCACTTTATTTCCTTCCCGTACAACTTTTGTTGCGGCTTCACCATTGGAGAAATAGGGATTCTTATTTTCTTCCATTTTAAAAAACTTCTGCGAATTATTTTTAATAAGATCTGCCGGAGCTATTTGTGCATAGTGCGGCTCACCAATAGTGGGAAAGTCCAGAATCAACTGCATCTTATCGCCACTGATATCATACAACTGTGCACTTTGCGATAATCTCGGGACCGGTTGGCAAATACCTGTCTTTGGTAATTTTATTATAGGCAACTAAATATTTTGCATTGGGTGTTTTGGTATCGCCACCGGCAACTGTTAAATGGCCAACAGAATAATAAGTAGGCACCCTGTCCAGCACTTTCAAATCTTTTATATTCCACTTTACCACTTCGGATGAAACAAACATGGATGTATAAGCATTGCCTTTATTATCAAACTCGGTATGCAAAGGGCCAAGGCCGGGTTTTTTAACTTCTCCGTATAAAACAGATTCGTATTTTAAAATGGGGATGCCATCAAATTCGCCAATAAAATCTTTTGCAGCAATGGCTTTTTGCAATTTATCAAAACTAAAAACCGGAATTAATGCAGCCAACTTTCCACTGCCTACAATGTATTCGCCGGTTGGGCTAACATCGCAACCATGCGGTGATTTTGGGCAGGGAAAAAAGTAACAGATATCTTTCAGTTCTTTTGCATCCAATACAGTAACTTCTGTTTTAATTTCGGATGTTGCAGAATGGGTAATATCACTGTACCTGTTGGATGCATATCTTACAGTTTGTTTTCTGCCTTTACCTGCTTTCAAATATTCTTCTGCTTTTTTCCAGTTTACCGCCATAATAAAATCCTTATCTTTTTGCGAAGCATTTACCTCAAGCAAAGTATTGGCCTGCTCGGTATTATAACAAGAAAAGAAAAACCAACCATGCGATACGCCTTTACCTGCACGGCTTAAATCGAAATTTACACCAGGGCATTGTATTTGAAAAGCAATATCCATTTTACCATCTTCCTTTGCCACACTGATAAAACTTAAAGTGCCTTTAAAATTCTGTTTATAAGTATTGATGGGTACATCGCCATTGGCATCATCTGGTGGCACACTAAAACGTGTACCCGCTACCACATACTCTGTATTTTCAGTTATAAAAGGAGAGGAGTGGTTGCCACCACTGTTGGGCAATTCAATTATTTCTGCTGTTCGAAAAGTTTTTAAATCAATTCTTGCCACACGTGGTGTATTATTGGCATTGCCAAAAGCCCATCGTGCCATCATAATCGCCATTGGTTTTCGAAAGTTGTACGTGGTGCAAATCATCCCAGGGTACAAAACCATGTGAGGTGTTCAGCATGGGTTTTGTTTCTTCGCTGTAACCATATCCTTTTTCAGGATCAACAGAAAAAACAGGAATTACCCTTAGCAAACGGCCCGATGGCAAACCATAGGCACTCATTTGGCCACTAAAACCACCCGAAACAAAATTGTAAAATTCATCATATTTTCCCGGTGGCACATACGCTTTTGAGGCTGCATCGGAACTTACGGCATTGCCGGCATTTTTTGGTTTACAGGCATTAATACCCAACAGCAAGCCTAATGCCAAAAATTGCTGCTGCTAAACTGTTTACTAATTTTTCATATTGCTTGTTTTAAAATTGCCAGTTAAAGCTTTTTTATGTTTTATTATTTTACGCCATCATTCTTACGCATAAACTCATACAAAGCCCTTGCATCGTCATCGGCTATATTTTGATTGGGCATACGTACCAAACAAATTTCCAATTGCGCCTGTGCTGCCGGATCTTTGTTCAGCATCTCATCGGTATTGGTTACAAAATTCATGATCCACTCCGGGGTGCGGCGTGTGGTAACACCTTTCCATCCCGGGCCTACTAATTTTTCTTCGGTTAGTTTGTGGCAGCTGCTGCATTTAACGCCGTACACTTTTTCGCCGGCGGTAACCATGGCTGCATCTAAGGTTGCACCCAATTCTACCTTACTAAATTTTCCCTCTCCCCTTTTAGGATCGTAAGAGGGGTTCCCATTATCTGCAGTGGTCGTTTTTGTATCAGTTGCATCGGTATTTGCTTTAGTATCAGCACCTGCGCCTGTACCACAGGCAACTATAAAAAATGCTGCACTAAAAATAATTGCTAATTTTTTCATGATAATTATGTTTTGTTTGTAAAAATTGATTTTACAAGATTACGCTTACTATAGTTTTACTTTATGCGTTGAATCATAACAATAAAAATTTCCTTCTCTAAAATTCTCTTCCCGGTTACTTAAATGCATCAAGCAATTCTGCTAACATTTATTAATCAAAAAAAAATATTTCGGGGTAAATAGTATATGATTATAATCACATACTGTTATAATACCTGTCATTTTCTCCAAAGCCCGATACACTGATATTGGGTCAAATTAAGCAAACCTAAATTTTTATTAAAGATGATTGATATTGACACATTGCTGGCATGGGGAGCAGCGTTTAAAAAAGTAACTGCCAACGAAATAATTTTTCAGGAAGGTGGGGCATCGCAATTTTATTACCAGTTGGTAAGCGGTAGTGTACGCTGGGTAAATATTAATGATGATGGAAAAGAATTTTTACAAATCATTATTGACCCGGGTGAAAGTTTTGGTGAACTCCCTCTGTTTGATGACGAACCTTTTGCAGCAACCGCAATTGCAAACGAAGACTCTGTTATTATCCGCTTGCACCGCTCCGTCTTTCATGAGTTAATAAAAGAAAGCCCAGAAATACATCTTGCCTTCAGCAAACAGTTAACCCAGCGTTTACGATTTAAATTTTTTATATTAAGGGAGATGGCCAACCACAACCCCGAGCACAGTATATCTACCTTATTGAGTTATTTTAAAAAAACCAAAAAAAATATTTGCCCTAAGTGTAACCGTATTAATTTAACACGGCAGCAAATTGCAGATATGACGGGACTAAGAGTAGAAACAGTAATACGTACCATTAAAAGTTTACAAACTAAAGGCAGGCTGGTAATTGATAAAGGAAAAGTGTATTGCTAGTTATAAACAGCATCTTACCAAAAAAAATGGTGATAGTTTTTTGATTAAAATTTTATTATGGTTTTTTATTTACAACGCTGGCTAAAAATTTGTTTATTTAATTTACTGATTGTTGCAACCATTGGTGTGATACTAAGATACAAGATTGGTTTTTCGCTTCCATTTATAGATCAAAAACATTTATTGCATGGCCACTCTCATTTTGCTTTTGCCGGATGGATAACGCAGGCCTTAATGGTGTTCCTTGTAGCTTACCTTGCAAAAAAACAGGGCGAAAATATTTTTAAAAAATACCGCCTCATTTTAAATGCCAACCTGGTAACAGCATACGCTATGTTAATAGCTTTTCCAATTGAGGGATATGGTTTGTATTCTATAATTTTTTCCACACTTTCCATTTTTGTTTCTTATGCTTTTGCAATAATGTACTGGAAAGATTTAAACAGACTTACTGAAAAAAATATCAGTGCTTATTGGTTTAAGGCTGCGGTTGCTTTTAATGCTTTGTCTTCTGCAGGTGCTTTTGCTTTGGCTTTTATGATGTTCTCAAAAATTATACATCAAAACTGGTATCTGGCTGCAGAATATTTTTATTTGCACTTTCAATACAATGGCTGGTTCTTTTTTGCATGCATGGGCCTAATCAATACAATAGTATCTGCCAATGCCCCGTCAGTTATTTTAAAACGAATTTTTATTTTATTTGCAGCGGCAGTTTTGCCAGCATATTTTTTGTCAACATTATGGATGCCCATTCCATTATGGGTTTATATTTTAGTTATTGCATCTGCCTTAGCACAAATTTTGGGCTGGATATATATGCTGGGCAGCATAAAAAAACAAGCTTTTGTATTAAACAAAATGATACCTGCAATTGCCAAATGGCTGTTGGTTTTTTCGGCTATTGCCTTAAGCATTAAATTATTGTTGCAGCTGGGTTCTACCATTCCATCGCTCAGCGATCTTGCATTTGGTTTCAGGCCAATTGTTATTGGATATTTACATTTGGTATTATTGGGTATTATTACGTTATTTATTTTAGGATACATGTTTGCAACAGGCGCTATTGTAATAAATAAAAAAACCAATGCCGGCGGAGGTATTTTTGCAGCAGGCATAATTATTAACGAAGTTTTTTTAATGACGCAGGGAGTTGCTTCATTATACTATATTAATATCCCCTTTATTAATGAAGCTTTATTAATTGCAGCAATAATTATGTTTACAGGATTGTTAATTTTAGTAACTGCTAAAAAAATAAAAAAAGAAAATGATTTTAATCATAATTGATTTTAATAAAGATAAACACCTTTGTAAAAATTATATATTATGATGAACTTAGCGAATCAAACATTAGCATCCATTGTAACCCTTAACCACCAGGCAGTGGCGGTTTTGGAAAAACACCACCTCGATTTTTGTTGTAAAGGCAAAAGGACACTTGCAGAAGCCTGCAATGAAAAAGGTTTATCAGTTGAAGATCTTTTAAAAGAATTAGAAGGTGCAACTGATACAGAAAAAAAAATACACTTGCCTTTTACAGAAATGAATGCAGAACAGCTCATCAGCTATATTTTAATCCATCATCATTTTTATGTAAAACAAAGTATGCCCGGCATTTTATCCCATATAGAAAAAGTGGTAGCAAAACATGGCGACCGTTTTCCATACATGATTAAAGTGTTGGAAATATTTACTGCAATAAAAGAAGAAATGACCCTGCACATGCAAAAAGAAGAAGTAGTTTTATTTCCAAGAATAAAAGATTTAGAGCTACAGATAAAAAAAGAACAAGTAACAAAACCCGGAGCCGAATACATTAGCGCCCCGGTAAATGTTTTAGAGATGGAACACGACCATGCAGGGACATTACTGTATGAAATAAGAACATTAACCGGCAATTACAAAGCACCAGAAGATGCCTGTACAACATTTAAAGTTTGCCTTGCAGAATTAAAAGAGTTTGAAGAAGACCTGCACAAACACGTACATCTGGAAAATAATTTATTATTTCCGCTTGCAGAAAAATTAGTCACTCAATTTTAGTAAATTGATATTAAAAGGATTTTTAAATACTTGAGCCTGTAACAGTAAATTATTACAGGCTTTTTAGTTTTGCACTAATGGAAGTTAAAACAGTAACTAATGCAACAATACTGATACTGCTTGCAGGCATAAGAATTGCAGCTACCATTGGAGATAAAATGCCCTGTACTGCAAAAGACAATCCTGCTATATTATACAAAACAGAAAGAATGAAACTTGCAGTAACAATATTTTTACCCGATTTTGCAAAAGCAATAAATTTATACAGCAGTTTTACATTAGTGCCGTCTAAGATAGCATCGCATGCCGGAGAAAATTGTGTAGTATTGTCGCTTACAGCAATGCCCACATTACTTTGCATTAAAGCACCGGCATCGTTTAAACCATCGCCCAGCATTAAAACGCCCCTATTGCCTGAAGTGGAAAAAAATTGTGATTGGAGTTTTTTTATAAATTCCAGTTTTTGTTGTGGCGATTGATAAAATTGCAGACTTAGCATTTTTACCAAATATATTTTGAAGATTTTCTTTTTCCGAATCATTATCTCCTGATAAAACATAGCAAATAAATTTTTTATCCCCTAATTGCTTTACCAATTCATTTATTCCGCTACGGTACTGATTGCTTACATTAAACCTCCCCATGTGTACATTATTCATCATCACATGCACATGTGTACCTGTATCATAAGTAACAAAGCCATTGTTAAACTGGTTTATAAAACTTGCTGACCCCAGCTTTACATTTACATTATTTACCGTTGCCTCCATTCCTTTTCCTGCATACTCTTTAAAATGCTCAACCGGCTCTATTTTCATTGAGCCAATTTTTACCCACGATGTAATTATTTTACTTAAAGGATGAGCCGATTGCCGGGTAATATTTTTTACTGCAATCAATTCCTTTTCTGTTAATGGCGTGCCTTCATAACTTACCAGCGACGATTTATTTTGAGTAAGTGTTCCTGTTTTATCAAAAACAACAGCTTTAATTTTTGCAAGCTCTTCTATAACACCAGCATTCTTTAAGTACAATTTATTTTTACCAAAAATGCGAAGCATATTACCGTAAGTAAATGTTGCAGAGAGCAGCAAAGAACAGGGGCAGGCAACAATTAATACGGATGATACTGCAGGTAATATTTTTGAAGGATCATTTATCCACCAAAAAATTAAAGTTATAATTGCTATACTAAATAAAGCCAAAGTAAAATACCTGCTCCACGGATGAATGAAAGATTTTTCTGTATTTTTTTTATTGGCGAAAATATCATTGTTCCATAGTTGTGTAATATAGCTCTGCGAAACATCACCTGCCACTTCAAGCTCTATCGCAGTGCCCAGTTGTTTACCTCCGGCATATATCAGCTCGCCATTACTTTTTTGTACAGGAGTATTTTCTCCGCTTACAAAACTATAATCTACATTGGCATCGCCACTTACCAAGATGGCATCCGCCGGAATCATTTCCTCGTTACGGATAATAATTCTATTGCCTTTTTGTAATTGTGTAACAGGAATATTTTTTTCGATACCATCTTTAATTACTGTTACTCCCAGGGGAAAATAAGAGCGGTAATCCCTGTCGAAAGAAAAAGAGTCGTACGTTTTATCCTGGAACCATCTGCCGATGAGCATAAAAAAAACAATACCAGTACCCGAATCTAAATAACCTGCACCGTGGCCGCTGATAATTTCGTAATAACTTCTTGCGTAAGTAACGGCAATGGCTAAAGCAATGGGAGTATCAATATTTATAAACCGCTGACGCAAACCATTTACTGCCGAAATAAAAAACCCAGAAGCACTGAAAAATAAAACTGGTATTGACAAAAAAAAGTTGAGCCAGGTAAAAGTGTCTTTCAATCCATTCTGTTCTATATTGCCGCTGGAAAAATATTCGGGGAAACTCAGCATCATAATATTAGCAAAACAAAAACCAGCCACTCCAATTTTATAAATTTGTTTTTTACTAAATTGGGTTGATTTTTTTGTTACGGTGTCTTTTAAACTTATGTTGGGTTCGTAACCAATAAAGGCCAGCAGCTCTACCACTTTACGCAGGGATATTTTTTGCGGATCGAAAATGATAAAAACTTCTTTACGCTGAAAGTTAGTTTGCGATTTTGTTATGCCGGCATCAATACGATTCAGGTTCTCCAGCAAAAAAATACAGGAAGAGCAATGCATTTGCGGCAACGAAAAAGTTACATTAATTTGTGTGGGGCTGCTGAACTGCACCAATTTATTTTTAATAATCTCATCATCAAGATAAGCAAAACGTTCACTTACAAATTTACCTTTTGCTTTTATGCCGGGATTTTTATAAAAATTATAATATACGCACAAATCGTTTTGACTAAGGAGCAAAAAAACCTGCTTACATCCCTGGCAACAAAAATTTTTTTCTTCAATAGTTATATTGTCATCATCGCAGCTTTCACCGCAATGATAGCATTTAGTTTGTATGGATGATATTGTTTTAATTAATCGGAATTTTAAAAAATAAAAAACCGCCGTATAGTATTACACAGCGGCTTTAAAGACAGAAACTATTGAACACTTTTTTTAGTACAGGTATTTATACCCAACATTTTATAAACAGGGCAAAAAGAAATTACACCTGTAAGCAACGGCACTATTGCAAGTAAACCCCACCAACTTGAATAATAAAGACCAATTGCACCAATTAAAATAGCCAAAGTATATCTGACTGATCTATCTGTATTTCCAACATTACATTGCATAAAAATTGATTTAATTTATGGTTGATAAATAATTAATGAAATTGCATTTAAGTTCGATATAAGCTTTTTCTATTGCCATAATTCGTTGCCTCAAAATATCCTGGTTACAAAACGCATCAATATCCTGTTGATTTTTTATATCACAATCCTGTTTAAGTCTTTTTTGCTGCTCTTCAATAGCATCATCTAATTTTTTCATTTCAGTTTGATGAATCATTAATTCGCTGTTAAAGAAAATATCGGTGCCGATTTTGTCGGCCGGCCCGTTCAGGCTATCGGCACTTTGGAAAACCGCAAGCATTGTTTTTAATTGCGGAATTTCTTTTACCTGAGCTTTTATGGTACTTTGCCAACCGGCATTTTCATTTATAAATAACCTGCATCTAGTTTCATCCAACAATAATCTATTTTTCATCACGCTGTTTGTTACACAAAGATGCTGTGCAGAAAGAAAAATTAAAATGACAGAAGTCGAAATTTTTTATGATATAAATCAGGAATGAAAAAAGTTTAAAAGCGGAACAAATAAAACAGACGACCCAAATCCTCCAATTGTACCCAGTATTTTACATACTAAAGCAAAAAAAAATAGCTCATGCTTTAATTTATTTTTCAAACAGCCAGCTAAAAGGTTTATAAGGCATTTTAGTTTTAAGATTAAATTTTACCACACTGTTTTGTTTGATATATTCCACTGCTTCATCAATAGAATCGGTAACTAAAAAAAGATGGGTATCGCTTTCAGAGATGGTAGATTTATTTTTCATTAAAGCAATATGTTCAATTAATTCTTTATGAAAAGCAGTATCAAAAATTACTATAGGAAACTCACTTATCTTTTTTGTTTGAATTAAAGTAAGGGCTTCAAAATATTCATCTAATGTACCAAAGCCACCGGGCATTACCACAAAAGCGTAAGAATATTTCAGCAGCAATGTTTTGCGTACAAAAAAGTAGCGGATGTTTACCCATTTATCGAGGTAGGGATTGGGGTGCTGTTCTATTGGTAAAACTATATTGCAGCCTACACTTCTTCCACCCACTGCTTTTGCTCCTTTGTTTGCCGCTTCCATTATGCCGGGGCCTCCGCCAGTCATTATCGTAAAACCTAATTGTGCAATTTTACCGGAAAGTGTTTCAGCCATTTCATAATAAGGATGACCATCTTTAAACCGTGCCGAACCAAATACGGTAACGCATGGCCCAACAAAATGCAAAGCCCTGAAGCCTTTTATAAATTCAAACAACACTTTAATGGCAAACTTAAATTCTTCCCAGCGGCTTTGGGGGCCTTCTAAAAATTTTATTTCTTCTTTTACTGCAGGTTTGGTTTCGGAATTTATCATTGGGGCTATTTCTACCTAAACCTAATATAATTTTTCTGATTTTTATTAAACTCCTTTTAAAATATGTTTATCTACAACCACTTCGCCGTGATGAATAAGCTGTGGTTTGATGGAGTTGGCAATAATGCAGTGCTTATAAGTTTTAGTAAGTAAGTCGTTAGCAACAGCAATATCTACTTCTTTTTCTACAAATATTTTTGGAAAAAGATTTACAGTTGTAAATTCCAAATGGCCATCTACCAAATTAATTTGCCCTATGGCACTGCATTCAAAATGAGCAATAGCAAATTTTCTTTTTTCTGCAATGGCGAGGTAAGTTGTCATAAAACAACTGCTTAACGAACTTAAAAATAAATGTTCGGGGCTCCACATATCCGGCACACCGCCGGCAAACTGCGGCGGCGTGGCAACTTTAATAGTATCCTTTACATCGTTAGCAGTTAATATGCCTTTGCGGCCTTCCTGCCAGTTTAGCTGCACTTCAAAAAAATACTGGTGCTTTTCTGTTTTCAGCATGTTTAATTTTTTATTTATGAGAAATAAAAAGCGGCATTTTTATTTCACGTATGATATCTTTTGCAAAACTTTTTTTAAATAATTCAGAAAACATACTTCTTGAAAAAGCGCCCATTACAATAAAACTGTTGGGTTGCTCTGCCAGCCAGTCAACAAAATGTTTTTTATTATCCATTTTTAAATTCTGTAATTCTAATGCAGGGTAATGGCTTGCCACCAATTCATTCATCATCACATATTCCGGTAATTCTTCTTTATCATCTTCTGTAACAGTTACCACTGTACTTTTCTTATTTGTGAGCTCCGGAAAAAGATAAGCAAACTGTTTAATTGCAAAAATGCTGGATTGTCCGCCATCATAACTCAGTAAAATTTGATCCGGCTCTTTAAAATTTTCCGGTATCAGCATTACCGGGCATTCTGATTTTTTCAGTAATTCTTCCAGGTAATAATTGGGTTGGGTTGTTTCAACATTTTTAAAAAATAATTCGCTGCTTACTAAAAGCACATCTGCAAACCGGGTTTCTTCCACCAAAGAAGAAAGCGCCATCATATCTACATCTTTATGCACCCTGTAATGCATACCATCCCTTATACATGCCTCTTCAAACAAATGTATATTGCGGTTTACTATATCATCGTCATCATTTTTTGTAAGCAATTCCGGCATCATAGCAATACCATCCATACCGCTTGAGTAAGCCATTAGTTTAGAATAATCTACCGGGCTTAAAAAAACACCGGCAAGTAATATTTCTTTTTGATTGTTGACGTATTTGGCAAATTCGAATGCGCCTTTTGGAAAATGCTCGCCGTCTAATGCAATGATTATCTTTTTCATAACTGATAAATTTTATTACTTGTTATAAAATTACAATTGCTGCAAAGCATTTTATATGATTTGCAGCAACATGCAAAATGATTGATATCATTTATAAAAAATCGGCAAAAACAATGCCATTAAGAATAACACAAATGCGTTTGCATATAAGCAATTTTGTACTACTGCACCAACATGAGTAAAATAAAAAATGGCCGGTAAAAACCCGGCCACCGTAAAACTGTAGCTTAAGTAACTGCCTTAGGTAAATTTAAGCTGATATAGTTTAGCTAAATCCCATTATATTTTTGTTGCATTACCAGACTTTTAAAGGCTGGTAATGCAAACCATAGTTGCTGGCTTTAGCCAAATAAAAAAATAGACTAATTAGTTTCTGCATAATAAAACTTATTTCTTCGCCTTTTCATAAGCAGCCTGCACTGCGTCTAACTTAGCAATGTAAATACTGCGGCCATGTGTGCCCAATATCAATTCGTTATCTCTTTGCTGTATAGCAATATCATGCACAGGCACACGGGGTAAATTATTCCCCATTGTCATAAATGTTTTACCCATATCAAATGATGCATATAAACCGTTATCGCTGCCCACATAAATAATGTTTTCTTTTTTAGGATCTTCTTTAATTACGTTTAAAGGTTCAGCAGGCAAATCATTACCCAGTTGTGTCCAGGTAGTACCGTAATCTTCGCTAACAAATAAATATGCTGTAAAATTATCGTTGCGGTAACCATTTAATGTTGCATACACCCTCGATTCTTTATACATCGATGGCGTAACACGGCTTACATACAAACCCTGCGGCACACTTTTTATGTTTACATTTATTTTTGTAAAATTATAGCCGCCATCTTTTGTTACCTGTATATTGCCATCATCGCTGCCCACATAAATTAATCCAAATTTC
Organism: uncultured Chitinophagaceae bacterium; assembly: GCA_963741535.1. Taxonomy (GTDB): domain Bacteria; phylum Bacteroidota; class Bacteroidia; order Chitinophagales; family Chitinophagaceae; genus Ferruginibacter. The sequence goes on along the minus strand of CAVUIP010000004.1, from coordinate 291,684 downwards.
ATTGGCGATTCTACAATGGTGGTTAATGTACCAAAAGGAATTTTGCCCTCACGTTTTCCGTTAGTTAAATCGCCACTTATGGCTTCCATCTTTTCGCCTTTATTTAAACTGCGGTGAAATTTATTGGTACCATAATAAAAAACATCGGGTGCATGTTTGCTTAACCAAATAGGTGTTTGCCAGTTGTACCTTAGTTTTTGTTCGCCCAAATCATGCATGGGGTGTATGCTTAATCCCCTGCCGCCTATTTCTGTATTTCTTCTGCCGTAATACCCAAATTGAAACCCGGCGTAAACTGTTTTGTTATCTCTTGTATCTACCTGCACCTGCATACCATCGCCGCCGCCAATACCTTTCCATGCATAAGCATCGGGTCCATCTTCTTTTTCTCCATCTTCATCATCATCCCCACCAAAATTATTATTTAATTTACTGCTGCCAAACCAGGTACCATTATCCTGCAGGCCACCATAAACGTTATACGGCTTAGCATCGTCGGTAGTAATGCCATAAAACTGACCTACTGCATGGTGTATTTACTTTAAACCAATGTTTGCCATAATCGTAAGTAATATTACAGCCGCCATCATTGCCTGCAATCCAGTGGCCATCACGGTTAGGGTTTATCCAGCAGGCATGCCAATCGGCATGTGTTGCATTTTTATCTGTTACTTTAAAAGTTTTACCGCCATCGCTGCTGTAAATACAATTAAAACCCAGCATCACCACTTTGTTTTCGTCGGTGGCAGACAAGCTGAGCTTTGCAAAATAATAACCGTACGTATTAAAAGTTGTTATCTCTTTTGTATTGGCTTTTTTCCACGTTACTCCTGCATCATCACTGCGGTACACTTCGCAACCAATAATGCCTGCGTTTTGAAAGCCATCATCAGCTACCAGCCATTCGTACACGGCTGTTGGTTTTACTTTATCATTTTTTATTAATTCTTTTACTGATGCTGAACGTGTATTTTGCATCAAAATTATTTCTCATTAAAAAGCTGTCTAATTTTTTATCATTCAGCTCTGCAAATTTTTCTTTGCTGATATTTTTAAAATCGTCTAAATTATATTTTGTACTGTCAATTTTTTTCTTTGCTGTATCTGGTTTTAAATTGTTGTTATCAATTACGGCATAAACTATGTTTGGATTTTTTTGAAAAACGGCCACCCCAATCCTTCCTAATTTTTCGCCGGTGGCAAAACCGCTGCCGGGTAGTGTAACAGATTTCCAGGTGTCGCCACCATCGGTACTTTTATAAATGGCAGATGTTTTTCCACTTTCTTTCCAAGTCCCATGCCCTGCGTTCTCTGTACCATGTTGCCGCATAAATTTCGTTAGGATTATTATTGGATTGATATCCATTTCTACTGCGCCGGTGTTATCATCTACAAATAAAGTTTGTTTCCATGTTTTGCCACCATCAATAGTTTTATAAACACCACGCTCTTTATTGGCAGAATATAAATGACCGAGAGCCGCTACCCATGCAATATTATTATTGGTGGGATGCAACACTATTTTACCAATATGATGGCTTTCGGGCAGGCCAAACCATTGCCAGCTTTTTCCATTGTCGCTGCTTTTATAAACGCCTGTACCGCTGTAAGAAGAACGGCTGCTGTTAACTTCGCCGGTACCTACCCAAATTTCATTATTACTTTTAAGATTTTCATTATTACCAAGCAAGCCTTTTTGGATTGTCTTGTTCCATTTAACCGCAATATCACCAATACTAAAAGCATCTTCATTATCAAAAACTGGTGTAAGGCTAAGGCCATTGGTATTGGTGTACCACAATCCGCCACTGGCATAAGCCACATAAAATTCTGTGGGGTCATTAGGGTTGGCTTCAATATCCACTACCCTTCCGCTCATTTGCACCGGGCCAATATTGCGAAAGGAAATATTTTTTAACAAAGATTTTTCTTCCAGCAATTTTCTTTTTTGCAAACCGTTTAATCTTTCAGCAGCAGGTGTTGGCTTGATTTGTGCATGTACAGAATTAACACTTATAAAAAGAAGTAATACTGTAAATTTGTTGAAAAGAAGTTTTGAAATTTTGAAGTGCTCATGCTGAATAGAATTAATGCGGTACAAGAGTGCGACGCCAATGCAGCTCAACAGTGTAAAAAATGCTGGTAACATAAATAAAAATTAAATTTTATAAAAATGAGATTATTAAAAGTACGGCAATTGTTTCTATTGATCATCATTCAATTTTTGTTTTTGATGAATGGTGCTGCACAATATAAATCGTATAAATTAAATGATAAGAGAGATACCATAAATGCTGTTGATAAAAATAATTTAAAACAGGGCAAATGGGTGATACATATTGATGAATTGCGTGGCGAACCGGGTTACGAAGAAGAGGGTATTTTTAAAAATGATAAGAAGGAAGGCATTTGGCGCATGTATAATTTAACCGGCGATATTATTGGTGTAGAAAATTATAAACTGGGAGGTAAAGATGGCATACAGCAATATTATACATACCTGGGAGATTTGTACCGGGAAGAAAGCTGGCGTGGCTACGACCCTGAAGCACCATACGACACCATTGCCGTTTACGGTACAGGCAGCAATGAAATTGTAGATTACAAAATTGTAAAGGCCGAGCAATATAGTGTACGGCACGGCGAATGGCGGTATTACGAACCGGGCAGCGGCCGTTTGGTAAAAAGTGAAAAATACGACCGTGGGCTTTTAGAAAAACCGGGTGCCAAAGCAATAACTGCTGCTGCTGTAGATGCCAAACCAAAAAAAGTAGAAAAAACCCCTCAAATGCTGGAGTGGGAAAAGAAAAATAGAGGCAAGAAAAAAGTGGTACGGGATGGAAGGACGGGAACGTAAGAGTAGATTATTAGTCATTAAGTTATTTAAAAGGTTTTATTAGTAAAGCCTTTTTTTATTGCAAAATTTTAATTGTAATACCAATTAGACATTGAAAGAATACTTTCAGCCTGAGCTTGTCGAAGGCTGGTTGAGTATCGCACCGGTTTCGACAGGCTCCTGACAGCTTTTAATCGGATAGATTCAAGGTCTAATTGGTATAAGAGATTGTATATTTATACAATTTTAAATTTACTTTGTAAATTATTCACCACTGCTATGATACTTAAAAAACATTTTCTGTTTGCTTTACTTTCTGCAATTACTTTTACAACAATTGCCCAAACTGTTACAAAAACTTTTGTTGATTATTATGACAAACCTGCAGACCGCAGTACAGCCAGTTTTTATATTGAAACATTTAAAACAAATGAAACTGATATTTACTGGCAATGGAAAAAATATTATAACGATATTGTTCCTGCTGCACTTGCTGCAACAGGTAAAAGTAAAGATGCTGAGGGATTAACAAAAGAAGGTGCGTTTGTATACTATTATAAAAATGGGCTAAAAGAAAAAGAAGGAAAGTATATTAATAACCTGAAGGAAGGCGAATGGAAAGAATGGAATGAGGAAGGAAAATTAAGTGTGCTTAATCATTTTAAGAAGAATAAAATGGTGGGCAAAAATATACGTTGGTTTAGCAATGGCTCAGCATATGACTCTACTATGCTTGATGATAATGGCAATGGTAAAAGTTTTGGGTTTTACCAGGATGGTGCAAAAGAAGGTGAAGGCAATTATACCGCCGGTGATAAAAATGGATTATGGATATATTATTACCGTACCGCAAAAAATAAAAAAAGTATTGAAGTAAATTATGAAATGGATTCGGCAATGAGCTACACCTGCTATACCGAAACCGGAGAAGTACAAACTAAAGATTGTTTTTTTGAAAGAGAAGCAGTTTTTGCAAGTGGTGATGCAGGATGGATTAAATACCTGATTAAAAAATTAACCGATAAGTCGAAAATTTATACCAAACATTTAAAAAAAGGAGAAGCATATACTGCAATTGTAAAATTTGTGGTGGATAAAGAAGGGAATACTACAGAGATCAATGTAGAAAATCCACGTAATGAAAAAGTAGATGAATTGGCTATAAAAATTATTGAGAACAGCCCTAAATGGATACCTGCAATTCAATACAACAGAAAAGTTAGTGCATACAGAAGACAGCCCATAACGTTTCAGGTATCTGAAGAATAATTTTATGTTTATCCATCTTAGAAGCTCTTTAAAAATAGAATTTTCATTCGCCATGTAAGCCGTTCGAGTGGGACACGAACGGCGGCGATCCGCCGTGGCCGGTGTCTCCACTGGCCACTTTTGGCCAAATAAGAAATTCATAGAATCGTTTTTAAACAGCTTCTTACAAAATAAAAATCTGTAAGCATTTTATTACTTACAGATTTTTTAAGTTTTATTATCTCAGCTTTTAGTTTTTAATCTCTTTCTGCATTGGGTTACCGCCGCCACCAGCACCACGTGCCCCACGGCCGCCAGCGCCTTTAAATAACTGAAACTTGCTGGCTGTTGTAATTGCCGGCCAGCTGTTGTTGCCTTCGTTAATATCAGCCGTTTCTCTCATCGGGTCTAATTTAATTGATGCTACTTCTTTATCTTTCATAAATGTTTTCACCACTTTATTTTCGTTTTTGCGCCATACCTGTACCGGTATCCGGTCTACTTCTTTGGTGCCATCTTTAAACGTCCACTCAATAATTATAGGCATTACCAAACCGCCTTTATTGGTAAACGTTAGTTCGTACATATTTTTCTTTCCTGCAATAAAAAAACGTTCTGCTTCTGTTAATGTATCAGTGCTGGGTGCAGGTGCAGTAATTTCAAAAGGCGTGTTATCCACTTTTGCAAGTCCACGGTCGTACCTCCAGTAAAAATCCCTTAAACTTTCATCTGCATCAGTTGCAAACACAATTTTTTTATCTTCCCTGTTTCTTATTTTAGAAATATCATCAAATGTATTTAATATAGGTTTTGCCACCGGCATTTTTGTAACGCCTCCGCCTGCTGGCCTTGTAACACTCTCTGTATTTAATACTGCCCACTTCACTGTATCTAAAGAAATATCGCAGGGCTCTGTGCCATAAAACCATCCTCTCCAGTACCAATCCAAATCTTCGCCACTGGCATCTTCCATTGTTCTAAAAAGATCGGCAGGTGTGGGATGTTTAAATGCCCAGCGCCTTGCATATTCTTTAAATGCATAATCAAAAAGTTCACTGCCCATAATTGTTTCTCTTAAAATATTTAAACCGGTTGCAGGGTTTGCTGTACGCATTGGGGCCAAACTGAATAATGTTTTCGCTGTTGGTCATAATTGGTTCCAGTTGGTCTTTGGGCAACTTCATGTAATCAACAATTTTATATGCAGGGCCTTTGCTTACCGGAAATTTATTATCCCACAATTCTTCGGTTAAATATTCACACAAAAGAATTTAATCCTTCATCCATCCATGTCCATTGCCTTTCATCGCTGTTGATGATCATAGGGAAAAAGTTATGGCCCACTTCATGTATCACCACACCCAGCATTCCATTTTTTGTACCTTCGCTGTAAGTGCTGTTGGCACTGTACTCACCATTGGCATCTTTTTCGGTACGGCCAAAGTTGAAGCATATCATGGGGTATTCCATTCCGTTAGCAGCCTCTAAACTTTGTGCAACAGGGTATGGGTAAGGAATGGTGAATTTTGAATAGGTTTTAATGGTATGCGCCACTGCTTTGGTGCTGAATTTGCGGTAAAGGCTGTACGCTTCTTTTCCATAACGCACTCATGCACATTACTTTTTTTCCTTCCACCATTGCAGGCATGGCATCCCAAACAAATTTTCGTGATGAGCCCCAGGCAAAATCACGTACCATATCGGCTTTAAAAATCCAGGTTTTCTTTTCTTTTAGTTTTTGTTTTTCTCTTGCAACGGCTTCATCTAATGTTACAATTTCGGTAACATCGGTTGCAGTTTGTGCTTTTTGCCAGCGTGCAAATTGTGCAGGCGTTAAAACCTGCTGATAATTTTGCCCCTGGCCTGTTGACATTACCACATGATCTGCAGGAACCGTCATGGCTACTTTATAATTACCAAAAGTTAATGCAAACTCGCCGCTGCCCACAAACTGGTGGTTTTGCCATCCCTGAAAATCGCTGTACACACACAGGCGTGGAAACCATTGTGTCATGGTATAACAGATCATTTCCATCTTCGGGAAAATTTTCGTACCCGCCACGGCCACCAAATTTCGTACTTTCAGCTAATATTATAATTCCAGTCTATTTTAAAAATAAATTGCTGGCCGGGTTTTAGTGGTTGAGGCAATTCAATCCTCATCATGGTTTTATTAATGGTATATTTTAAAAGCTTACCAGCGGCGTCGGCTACACGGGTAATATTATCACCATACTCTTTGTCTTTATCAACCTTACCGGTAAAGCGTTGTATATCCGCTTCATTAATTCTGGTTGGCATCATGTTACTGTTTTGATACCCTGAATTATTTATAGTACTGTGTTCATTTTCATCTAACTGAATCCACAAATAAGTTAACACATCCGGAGAGTTGTTGTAATAAGTTAGTGTTTCCTTGCCTGTTAATCGGCGGTTGGGTTCATCCAGTTCGCACACAATATCATAATCGCAACGCTGCTGCCAGTACTTTGGCCCTGGTGCACCACTTGCAGTACGATACTCGTTGGGAGTTGGCAAAATAGTTCCCAACTGTTCAAACCTGTTTCCATGATTACTGCCCGGATTATTTTTAATATCCTGTGCAGCAACTGAAATACAAAATGAAAATAAAATAGCTAAGGCTGTTAATTGTTTCATGCTTATAGTGATTATTGTAGTTTAATTTTTTTGTTCCCAACTATATTTCTTTGTTCAACTTCATTGGCGTCGCACTCTTCTACATTTTTTTCTTTATTGAGCATTACAGAATTTTTTATTCTTCTAATACCACCTACTTCAATCTTCGCAATTTCCCCCTTTAGGGGATAGGGGTTTCCACTACCATTTTTAAAGCTATGCAAAAAGCCACACCCGACAATGCCCACACCCACCATTTTCTTTTCATCTGCCATTTATTTACTACTAAAAAACTTAATAACAGAATACACATCACCACAACTATTTGCCCTGCCTCCAACCCCACATTAAAACTAAATAAACTCCAACCAATAACCTGGTTTTTTGCCAGCATAAAACGGATGGTATTGGCAAATCCCAGGCCGTGTATCAACCCAAAAAACAAAGCTAAAAAATAATTTAACCGTAAAGATTTGGGTGTAAAATCTTTTTGAAAAAAATTAAATACCGCCGTTACAATAATGGTACAGGGAATTAAAAACTCCACTAAACTGTCTTTTACAGCAATTATCTCAAACACACTTAAAGCCAGCGTAAGCGAATGACCAATGGTGAAAGCCGTTACTAAAACTAAAACCTGCCGCCAGTTGCTTAACAAATAAATAGCGCTTAATGCCAGTATAAATAACAGGTGATCCAAAGCATCCAGGCTTATAATATGCTGCCAGCCTAATTTAAAATAAAATGCAAAATCCTGCATGAAGTGCCTGTTGCTTGAATGTTTGTGTTAGTTTTGCTGTTCAAATATCTTTAAACTAATTTTTATTAACTAATATCTGTGCTAAATGGTATCTATTTTATTTAAGTGGTTAACAGTTTTTGCTTTGGTTAATACAATCCCGGCTGCCAAACCTGTTAACCATCCTCTTTTTGTAAGTGTTACCGAAATTGAATTGAATGCAAAAGATAAAACACTGGAGATAAGCTGCAAAATTTTTACCGACGATTTTGAAAAAACATTACGCCAGAATTATAAAACCACTGTGGATCTTTTAAAACCAAAAGATAAAGCAGCCATGGAAAAATTAGTGAGTGGTTATGTACAGAAACATTTATTGCTTACTGCAAATGGTAAAAAAGTGAGTTTACAATTTATTGGGTACGAGCAGCAGGAAGAAGGCATTGTAAGTTTTTACCAGGTAAACAATATTGCATCGCTGCAAAAAATAGATATTACCAACAACATTTTATACGAGTATAAAAAAGAACAGATAGGTATTATACATGTAACGGTTGATGGTAACAGAAAAAGTACAAAATTGGATAACCCTGCAGATAAAGCAAGCTTTGAATTTTAATTACACTGTTGCCTGTACTTTATTCGTTTTACCATTTTTCTGCGCCAGCCAAATAGTTACAAAAGTTGAAATGGCAAAGTACTCAATCAATATATAAGGAATTACAGTAGAAAATTTATTTACACCAAACCAATCCTGCATCAAAAAAATTAAGCTTACGGCGATGGTGTTTTTTAGTATCTCCCAAAAAATAGCGCCTTTGCTGCCATCCATCAACTCGGTAAAAGCATACACAAATAAAAATATAAAAGCGCCGTAAATAAAAATACCCGGTGTACCAATGCTGGCAATATTTGCAAAAAGGTAACTAACAAATAAGAGCAGTATTATTAACTGTATCCAAACCCAAATTAATAAAGGTTTAGACTCCGGTGATGCATATTTTTTAAAATCATAAACATTTTCAATTTTATACACAGGATATTTTGCAGCAACATCCGCAGGGCGGTAACCCGTATGCCTGAACCATAAAGTAAATTTATCTATCCAGCTTTTAGTTCTCCAGGCATCTTTAACGAGCAACCATACATGCTGAAAATTTATTTTTATAGGGTTCCAGGTTTGTACTGGCCTTGTAATACCATAAACTGCCGGTATTTCTTTTTTCTCTTCCTGAAAAGTGCCAAATAACTTGTCCCAAAAAATAAAAATCTGTCCGTAATTTTTATCAATATACTCCGGGTTAATAGCGTGATGCACCCTGTGATGGGAAGGAGTAACAATTATTTTTTCTAAAAATCCCATTCGGTTTATATGTTGTGTGTGGTACCAGAACTGTGCAAACAAATGCAGTGGTGCTACAATTGTAATTACTTCTGCCGGCACACCCAGTAAAGCAGCAGGTAAAAGAAAAATAGCAAAAGTTTTTATAATAGCAGATATACTTTGCCTCAATGCGCAAGCCAGGTTAAACTCTTCGCTGCTGTGATGAACGATATGGCCGTTCCAGAAAAAATTTGCACTGTGTTGCAAACGATGTACCCAATAGCCTGCAAAATCAAGTGCAAAAAAAGCAATGATATACACAGCAATAGTGTTGGATACATGCGTAAGTGCCAGCATGCGTAAAAAAAATGGGTAAGAAAGGATAACGAAATATATTCCAATAACATCCTTGGTTACATTAGTAACGCCGGAGCTTAAACTGGAAATCATATCCATGTTATTTACCGTATCTTTTCCTTTGCGCCAGCCATACCATTTTTCAAATAATACCAGCAGCAAAAATGCCGGCATGGCAATCAACAAAATCTTTCCGTATTGTTCCATAGTTTAATGAATCTTTTCGTAACTATACAATGTTAAACGCATATCCGGCTTATGTAGTGTGCAGCAATCACCGGAATTTTCAACTTAAAAAAATACAATTTATGAAAAATATTTTAATCCTTGCAACACTTTTTAGTTGCCGTGCTTTTAGCCAAACTGCAGTCAGCAACTGGCAAATAGGAGAATTTGTAAAACCTGCTACCAATCCAATTATGCAGGCAGACAGCAGCTTTCTTTTTAATTGCCCTGTAAAAAAACAGGAAGTGCAATGGCAAAAAGCAGATGTGTTTAATCCGGCAGCAATAGTAAAAGATAATAAAGTATATATATTGTTCAGGGCCGAGGACTTACCCGGAGTTGGTATAGGTATGCGTACATCCAGAATTGGAATAGCAGTGAGTGATGATGGTATACATTTTAAAAAAAATCCTGAACCGGTATTGTATCCCGACAACAGTAAATTTAGCAAATACGATTATCCCGGCGGTTGCGAAGACCCAAGGATTGTTGAAAACGAAAATGGCGGTTATGTTTTACTATATACCAGCTGGAACCGTGATGTGGCAAGGCTGAGTGTAGCTACCAGCAACGATTTATTACATTGGAAAAAACAAGGCCCTGCTTTTTTAAAAGCTTTCAACGGAAAATATGTAAACACCTGGAGTAAATCGGGATCGGTAGTAACTAAATTAAAAAATGGAAAATTTATTGCCGCAAAAATTAATGGCAAATACTGGATGTATTGGGGAGAAGGTCCGGTTTATTTAGCAACATCAACCGATTTAATTAACTGGAGGCCGGTGATTGATTTGAAAAAAGGATTAGCACCCATACTTACTGCAAGAAAAAAAATGTTCGACAGCCATGTGGTAGAACCCGGCCCACCGGCAATTCTAACCAATAAAGGAATTGTTTTATTATACAATGGAAAGAATGCAGAAAATGATGACGCTGACCCTTTGCTTGCTAAAGGAATTTATTGCGGCGGCCAGGCTTTGTTTGATGCAAAACATCCTGAAAAATTATTAGAGCGCTGTACTACGTATTTTATTAAACCTGATTTACCCCACGAAATAAAAGGACAATATACTTCTGGCACAACATTTATTGAAGGATTGGTGTATTTTAAAAATCAATATTTTTTATATTACGGCACTGCAGATAGTATGGTGGGTGTGGCTATAAAAAAATAAAATAATTTTTAAGTTTAGTAAAATGATACAAACATTTACCTGCATTGATGCCCACACCTGCGGCAATCCTGTACGCCTTGTAAAAGAAGGCGGCCCTGTATTGCATGGTAATAATATGAGCGAAAAACGCCAGCATTTTTTAAAAGAATACGACTGGATAAGAAAAGGATTAATGTATGAACCCCGTGGGCACGATATGATGAGCGGCAGTATTTTATATGCACCGCATAACCCTGAAAATGATGTGGCTGTTTTGTTTATTGAAACAAGCGGTTGCTTACCCATGTGCGGCCATGGTACTATTGGCACTATTACTATTGCTATTGAAGAAGGATTGATACAACCCAAAGTAAATGGTATTGTAAAAATGGAAGCGCCGGCTGGATTGGTAAACATCTCTTATACAGAACAGCAAGGCAAAGTGAAATCTGTAAAACTTACCAATGTACCCTCTTATTTAGCAGCAACAGAATTAACAGTTGATTGTCCTGAATTAGGGGAATTAATTATTGATGTGAGTTATGGTGGAAATTTTTATGCCATTGTTGATGTACAGAAAAATTTTAAAGGATTAGAAAATTATACTGCCGATAAATTAATAAGCTGGGCAAGAGAATTAAGAAAAAACATTAATGATAAATATGAATTTGTACATCCGGAAAATGAAACTATAAAAGGTTGCAGTCATATTTTATGGACGGGTGCAGTGCTGGATAAAACTTCCACTGCACGTAATGCAGTTTTTTATGGCGATAAAGCCATCGACCGCAGCCCTTGCGGTACAGGCACATCGGCACGTATGGCGCAGTGGTACGCCAAAGGAAAATTAAAAAAAGGAGATAAATTTATTCATGAAAGTATTATAGGCAGTAAATTTATTGGCACAATTGAAGAAGAAACATTTGTAAATAATAAGCCAGCCATTAGACCAGGTATTGAAGGCTGGGCAAAAATTTATGGACAAAATATTATCACCATCGATACTGATGATGACCCGTATGCGCTGGGTTTTCAAGTGTTATGAGGAACTGTTTGCATTTACCAAAACACGGTATATAACGCTGCCAACATTCCACAAATAATAAATGAACCAATAATAAACCCTGGAGATACTTTAAATAATGAAGTGTCCATTTCAATTACATGCGTATCAGTTGACAGGTTTTGGTTTTAGCAAACTGATGGCCGCCATTATTAAAACAATGGCTACAAAAGTAATTGCCATCCTGTCTAAAAAAGGATAATCGGGAAAAGCACCACCACTCCATGATGGTAAAAATTTTAACACCGTTGAAATAGGTACTGTTAGTAATGCCCCTGCCAAACCTGCCTCTGCGGTAGTTTTTTTCCAAAACATACCCAATAAAAAAATAGCCAGCACCCCCGGTGAAAAAAAGCCAGCATACTCCTGAATAAACTGATAAGCCTGATCTAACGATTTTAATGCAGGTGCTACAACAGCACCAATCATCATGGCAATAATTACTGCCCATCTGCCTGTTAAAACTAATTTTCTTTCGGTAGCATTTTTATTAAAATATTTTTTATAAATATCTAAAGAAAAAATAGTTGAAATACTGTTGGCTTTACCGGCCAGCGATGCAACAATGGCGGCTGTTAAAGCTGCAAACGCAACACCTTTTAATCCGGCTGGCAATAAATTCATTAAAGTTGGATAAGCATTGTCTGGTTTTATTACACCAGCTGCATCAATCATTTCTTTTTGAAACATACCTTTGCTGTGCATTACATACATGGCAATGCCCGGCAGCACTGCAATAACGGGAACAAGCATTTTTAAAAAAGCTGCAAACAAAATTCCTTTACGGGCAGTTTTTAAATCGGCTCCTAATGCCCGTTGCACAATGTATTGATTGCATCCCCAATAGGCAAGGTTGTTAATTAACATGCCGCCAATTAATACAGACATGCCAGGCAATTCTTTATAATGCGGATTAGATTTATCAAATATCATGTGAAAATGTCCTGGGGCTTCGGTACGTAAAACAGAAAGCCCTTTAAAAATATCTTTACCAAAACCAAACTGCTCCGATAACAAAGTGAGTGCCAAATAAGTAGTAACCAAACCACCAATAATTAAAACCAATACCTGAAATACATCGGTGTATCCAATTACCTTCATACCGCCCAATGTAACAATAATAGAAAACAAGGTTAACCCTGCAATGCACCACTCAAAACCAATACCCGATATTGATGATATGGCTAAAGCCCCCAGATAAATTATTGATGTAAGGTTTACAAAAACATAAACCAATAACCAAATTACCGCCATAATTGTACTTACCAAACCATTATACCGCATAGCCAAAAATTGCGGCATGGTAAATATTTTATTTTTAAGATACATGGGCAAAATAAAAATAGCCACAATAATTAATGTGGCCGCTGCCATCCACTCGTAAGTAGAAATTGCAAGACCTAACGCAAAGCCAGAGCCGCTCATACCAATAAAATGTTCTGCAGAAATATTACTTGCAATTAAAGAAGCTCCAATTGCCCACCAGGTTAAAGAACCTTCTGCAAGAAAAAATTCTTTTGCACTTGTTACTGCGGTTTTCTTTTTCTGATATATATAATACCCATAAGCAGATATGGCAATAAAATAAATAAAAAAAACAATGTAATCAGCAGGCTGCAGTTTATTCATTTTAATAGTTTTATTAAATAATGAGTAGTATAAAAAGTAAAAAAATATTAACTGAACAAAAGTGTATGATTAAACGGTGTTACCCCTGTAATGTACACATACATTCCATCAGTTTTTAAGCTGCCGAAATGAGTGCTGTATTTTTCTCCCTCCAAATTGGTAATGTTTTTATGTGTTGCAAGCCCGGGGCCAAAGCTTATCGCATCTTCTCCCATTTGGTAAGTGCCGAAATCTTTTGCTAAAAAATTGTTGCCGCTATCTGCTGCCGTAACACCACTCAACTTTCCTCCTTCTGCAAAACAAAGTTCAAGGGTAACGGGTACGCCTGCCGGGCCAAGTACATTTATATTTAATTCAACCTTTCCATTTGTTTCAGTAAAAGTTACAGTAGTGTCCTGCGATTTTACATTGCTGACTGGGCGGTTTTCAAAATCCATTTTATTCCAAAAACGGCCATCTGTGCTTGGCGTAAGTTTATAATCGCCTTTACTGTTGCGTAAATTTTTAGGTATGGGTTGATAATAAGGTGCGGTTAATTTTTTATGCAATATATATTTATTGCCTGCTTTTTTTATTCCATCGCTGTAAAAATATCCCATGCTAAAAAAAGAAGTGGACAAGCGCATGTATTTTAAAACAGCCTTTCCTTTTCGGTAAGCAAAAAAATTGGGGCTGCAGCTTCTCCCCGATGCTATTATCAGCGGCCAGTCAACCCCACCAAATAATGTTGCTGTGGTGTTTTCCCTGCGTATGCGGAGTAAATGCGATGTTGTAAATAATTTTTCGTAATCAGCATTTACTGTTGCCTGCTGTGGCAAAGTGTTTTGCAGCAACTCATCATCTAAAAAATGAAAAAAACTTTTATTTAAAATATCTTTTTCAAAAGCAGGCATGCTCTCCATTTGTGCAGCAATAGCAGCAAATTGTTTATTACTGTCATTAATGGCCATATAGCGGTAGTTAAGATAATTGTAGGTAACAACGCTGCACTTCATATACTGGTCCTGCCTTCTTGAATCAACTGTAACCACATCGCCATTAGGCTCTATGTAATACAAAGTATTATCTAAATTTTTTCTTACATATTGCAACAAATGTGGTTTTTGCAAAAGCCTTGCAACGGTAATTAAAGCACTGTTTTCCACGCCGGCATAAATACCTGCGCTGCGTTCGGGGTAATGCCCATCGGCATCTATAAAAACACCTTCGCTCAACCAATCGTTAATTCTGGCAACATATTTTTTACTGGGATAGAGTGCATTTAACCTGGCCAGTGCAGCGCAAATTACCCAACGGTGGTTAGGCGTGTGTACGCCACCGGTTGTTAATGCATTTCCTGCATTAATTAAAAATTGCCTGATGGCTGCGTTTACAGTATTTAATTGCGCTGCATTATCTTTTGCCAAAATGTGTGCCGCAGCGGAAAGTATTTCCACCAAAAAAGCAGTGTCGGGTGGCGACTCTAAATTGCCACTATTTACCGTACCATCTGCAGATTGCTGGCTTGCAAGCGCATGGTTAATAATTTGCATTTTTTCTACCAGCAAATTGTTATGATAATACGCCGAGCCTGGCGAGCAATAGGCTGCCGCAAGTGCAGCAAAATCATAGCCTGTTTTTCTCGAAAAATTAATTGCCTCTTCTTTTACACTTTGCAGCAATGCTGCAACTTGTATATCATTTGCTGTATTAATGCGTTTAAGCAAATTTTCATCTTTTAAAAAAAAAGGCTTACTGGTGGCTTTAACCAAAGCATTGTTAAGCAATGGTGCCAGCAATACCAGTGCGCCAGTTTTTAAAAAATGTTTCCGTTTAATATTATGCATATAAAAAATTTATGCTAATTTTTATTTTTCAATAATTGTATGATAAATAATATTGCCAGTATGGTTAATGGTTTGCACAAAAATTTGCCTTGCTGTAACAGAAAAAAGCATAAAGCCATATTCCGATGCGGCCATTTTACTTTGCAGGAATTAAACGGGCTGTCGTTTTTTCCGATGCGGCACCAGAAATAAAATGCTGTGTTTTTGTATCGGCCACTAAATGCTGCAAGCTGTGTTCATGCCCTGCTAAATATACATCTACACCATATTTGTCAAACAAAGGTTTTAGGCTGTGGCGGATGGCTTTGGTGTCATACCCTTCTGTTCTGCCGCCGCCGGTAAACATAGGGTGATGACCAACTACAATTTTCCATTTAATATTGGGAGATGAATTGCTTAACTCTTTTATAATCCATTTTTTTTGTTTGGTACTGTCCTGCGTTTTTACATTTGGGCCGTATTCTGCATTTTTATAAAACTCAGGAATAAAAGGATTGGTATCAATAAATATAATTAAAATCTTACTGGCGGTATCACCGGGCATGGCAATTAATTTAGAATAATAACGTGACGGCATTTTCCATCTGCGGCTTATTTTTGTGTAAGCCACTTGTGCATCAGGATTGCTTTTATAATCATGGTTGCCCAACACGGGGTACCAATCCCATTGCAAATTAAAATCAGTATAAATATCTTCAAATGAATATTTCCATAAAGGATCCCATTCGCTTATAACACCGCTGGGGTAAAAATTATCGCCGGTTGAAATTGTAAATGCAGATTTTACTTCGGTTGCGGTTTTACCCATTTGTGCTGCCACTTGTTTTTGATGGTCGGCACCATTACGCCCCCAGTCGCCCATTGCAATAAAGTGCAGGGCATTAGTTTTTTTAGTTATTGTATCTAAAAAAATAATGGCTGCTGTATCTCTAATATAAACTTGCCCTTTTGCAACTGACAATTGCAAAAAAAAAGCTACTGCCAAATTAATCCCTGAATAAAAAAATTTCATTTCAAAAAAATTATACCTCAAAAAAATCCCGGGATTAATAAACCCCGGGCATTTAAAACACTGTTGCTTAAAAAAAATATTAATACCCTGTATTTTGAACAAGTTTTGAGTTTGTAGCTATTGCAGAAGTTGGAATTGGAAAAACACGGCGATAAGTATCGGCATTTGTTTTGCCCAAACCATATGTATTTTCAAATTTACCAAAACGTATCATATCATTTCGGTGCCAGCTTTCCCAACTCAATTCACGGCTTCGTTCTGCATATAAGTCGTCTAAAGTTACGCTTGTCCATGCTGCACTGGTGGTACGTACTGCCCTTACCGAATTAACTAATGAAAGAGCTGTATGGCCTGCTGTTGCAGCTCCACCCCTTAAAATTGCTTCAGACTTCATTAACACTACATCTGATAAACGAAAAACAGGAAAATCATTATTCTGATTTCTGGTTATAGAATTGGGGTCTGGTAAAAATTTGTTGTTTCTGTATCCTGTATTCCATGCCAGTTCATCACGGCCAACATCGTATGCAGATGCACTTAACCTGCTAACATTTCCCAGTGGAGAAATATTTAAATGATAAGTAAACGCTCCTGCAGGGGCGGCACCAGTATAAAACTGGTTATAACCTAAGTTTGTAGTGCTAACCATAATTGGGCTGCCATCAGGCCAATATTGCAATCCTGTAAGCCATTGATTGTTTCTTATATCATTTGCATCATTAAAGTTAGCATAAAATTCGTTTGTGGTACACCGTGGGCCACTGGGCCTGTTATTTGTAAGTCCATTACCAGATGTTGTGTTCAAAATTATTTGATTAAAAGAATAGCTACCGGGAGTTGACCCTGAATAACGATATTTAATCCCTAAATTTCTGTTTAAATCATAACGGGCAAAAAACATGTATCCGTTAGATGTTGAAGGATCAAAAGGAATTGCATAAATAAATTCTTTAAAACTGGGGCCATTTGAAGGGCTAAACATATTGAAGTAAGATGCCCTTGGCTCTAAAACATATTGGGTACCTCCACCAGCGTTCATTACACTATCGCAAGCTGCAATACACTCATTATTTTTAGCAGTGCCTGTATAAACTTGTGCGTTAAGATACATTTTTGCCAATAATGCATAGGCCATGTATCTGGTAGGTTTGCCATAAGTAACTGAACCCGATGCCGATTTTAAAAATGGTATGGCATTTTTTAATTCTGCTTCTACAAAATTAAAAACTTCATTTCTTGATGCCCTGGGTTTTAATTCGGTGCTGCCATAAACAGTATCTAATGGTACACCTCCAAAAAGATCCATCATGTTAAAATAAAATAATGCCCGCATTGTACGCAGCTCTGCAAGGCTGGTATTTTTAACTGCTCCAGGGTCAGACTGGCCTACAATGAAAATAGTTTGGTTAGACATACCAATGAGATTACTCCAAAACCCCCACATTCCCCCTACATTAGGATGGTCTTTTGTCCAGGTGTGCCGGTGAAGGTCAAGATAACGATTACCATCCACCCAATCTGCACCGTAGGTTAACAATGCAGATTCGTCGGTAGACTGGCTTTGAAGAAAAAATATATCTGTTGTATATGCTCCACGCAATGTTGTATATATTGGCCCCATTACAGCATTATATTGTGCTTCTGTTTTTGGAAAAGTTTCTGGCGTTAGTTCGGAAACTACATCAACACTTACTTTATGGCAAGATGGAAATACAATTGAAATCAGCGTTAATAAAGCCAAAATATTTTTTATCTTTTTCATAACTTATATTTAAATATTTTAAAAAGAAAGGTTTACTCCAAACATTACCGTTCTTGTTTTTGGGAAAAAATTATTATAATCAATTCCTGGCGAAACACCACCCTGATTTATTTCTGGGTCAATTCCGGAATATTTGGTTATTGTAACTAAATTATTTCCTGTTATATAAAGCCTCATATTAGAAATACCTTTAGCTAAATTACCAAAATTATAAGATAATGTGGCATTGTCCAGCCGGATGTAATTCCCTTTTTCAATATAACGGGTTGAATAAAATGAGTTTCTGTTATCGGTAAATTTATCGTCTTTTGCACTTGCCAAAATATTATTTTGTGCGGCGGCAACTACATAAGAAAGGTCGGCCCTTGTGGCATTAAAAATTTGGTTGCCAAATACACCTCTAAAGAAAAAATTGAGGTCCCATTTTCCATATTTAAAATTATTGTTCCATCCCATCATTAATTTAGGTTGTGCATTGCCAACATAATAATAGTCGGTACCAATTGCTGGGTTTGTTGTAAGTGTACCATCTTTTTTTAAAAATTGAGAAACACCTGCTGCATCTTTACCAGCATATTGCAGAGAGAAAAACTGGCCAATTGGCTTACCAACTTTTAATAGCTGCAGTGTGGCGCCTGTTTGGCCGGGTCCTTCGGGGTCGGAGTATCGTATAGAATCTCCATTTGCATATGGTCCCTGCAGGCTGGTAATTTCATTTTTGTTTGTTGCCATGTTAAATGTGGTACTCCAGCTAAACTGGCCGCTGCTTACTGGTGTTGCAGAAAGGCTTAATTCTATCCCTTTGTTATTAATACTGCCGCCATTGGCCCAAAGATTACCACCGGGTACTAATGATGCAGATACCCGGTAATTAAACAACATATCGGTAGTGTTTTTATTATACCAGTCAAGTGTACCGGTAATTTTATTATTTAATATAGAAAAGTCTAAACCAATATTTGTGGTGGCCACTTCCTCCCACTGTAAGTTGGGGTTTGAGCCTTGTATTGGGCCATAAGCATTTTCCTGAATACCGTTATTAAAATAGGTACCTGTAATACCATAAATTAACTTACCTGTATAAGCTCCAATACCTCCAGAGTTACCGGTAACACCATAGCTTAATCGCAGTTTAAGGTCGCTAAATAATTTTTGGTTCTTCATAAAGGCCTCGTTTGAAATTCTCCATGCTGCGCCTACTGATGGAAAAAGGCCCCAGGCATTATTTTCGCCAAAAACAGAACTGCCATCTCTGCGAAGCGATGCCTGCAGAAGATATCTGTCATTATAATTATAGTTTAAGCGGCCAAAATCTGAAATCAATCGTACCTGCCCATAGGTAAGATCATTACCTAAGTTTATTCTGTACTTGGAAATGCCGTATGGGTTTCCTAATACTAAGTTTGTGTAACCCAGATTATCAGAGGGAAAATTGGTGCTTGATACCTGAAGCCCTTCGCCATATTTTGTTTCCTGCCAGGAATAACCAACCACAGCAGTTAAATTATGGTTTGCAAATTTCTTATTCCAGGTAAGAAAAGATTCTGCAGCCTTAAAAGTATTTTGAAATGAACTTCTGAAAGCAGAACCATTTACGCCAAACAAACCACCAATAAGCGTATGTGCTATACCGATACCGGGGTCCGGATTGTTATAAAAATTAGAAGTTGGATATCTGCCATAATAGCTGCCGTAATACTCCCCATGCAAAGATGTGGTGTTTTGGTAAGACAGGTTTACATTATAAGTTAACCCCAACGGCAGTTTTACTTCGGTTGTAAAATTGCCAACCAGTATATTATACTTTGTATCGTCTTGTGCATTATCTACTAATGCAACCGGGTTAAAATATCCGGTGGTACCCAGGTTTTCAAAATAAGTACCGTCTGCATTACGAACCGGTGAAACTGGCATATGCTTGGCCGCCTGTAACAAAACTACATTTTGCAACGGAACATAATTTGCATTACTGTTTGAATTTGAAATTGTTAAACCAAACTTTACTTTATCATTTAAAGCAAACTGCTCTAAACTAAGGCGGCCAATAATACGGCGAAGCTTGCTTCGGTTTAAAATACCTTCTTTATCAAAATAGTTAAGGCTTGCACTGTAAGTACTTTTTTCTGTACCGCCACTTAAAGATAGGTTATGATTATGCGACAGTGCTTTTGAACGTTGTATTGCAGCCATCCAGTCTGTTTTTTCACCTTTATCATCATTGGGCGAAAAGCCAGAGCCATTTGCAGTTATATAGCTACGCAGTTCGTCTGCACTCATTAAATCTAATTTACTGCTAACCGTTTCTGAACCTACATAACCACTATAAGTTGCTATAGCCTGGCCTTTTTTTCCCCGGCGTGTAGTTATAATTATTACTCCGTTTGCAGCCCTGTTACCATAAATAGCAGTTGCAGCAGCATCTTTTAAAACATCAATTGACACAATATCATCTGGTGCAACTACCGCCAAATCTGCACCAGGTACACCATCAATTACATAAAAAGGGGCACCGGGGCTGTTAACGGTTGATGCCCCTCTAAGTATAACTGCCGCAGGCCGGTTAGGGTCTCCGCTGGCGGTAATATTTACACCTGCAACTTTTCCCTGCAACAGTTGCCCCACATCACTTATGGCGCCTCTGTTAAGGTCTTCTGGTTTTAAAGATGTTACTGAGCTGGAAAGGTTGCGGCGTGAATTTTTGCCATACCCCACAACAACAACATCAGTTAAAATGGTTTGCTTTTCTGTAAGAACAATTGTATAATTATTTTCGGCACCAATTTTTACTGTTGCCGGTTCAAAATTTACCGAAGTAAATAAAAGTGTTGCCCCAGCATCGGCATTAATGGCAAATATACCACTGGCATTACTGGCCACTGCTGTTTTAGTGCCTCTTATTGCAACTGTAACATTAGGTACAGGGTTACCTTTAGTATCTTTTACAACTCCTGTAACAGATTTTGTTTGTGCCAATAAAGAAAGCGGCAGCAAAAACCACAGTAAAGTAAAACTGCGTTTTATTTTTTGGGAGAGCAGCAATATCATAATTAGTTGTTTTGGTTAGTTAAGTGATAAAATTGTTTGTGTGAGATATTAAAATTTTAAAGTAGGGGGTAAATATTTTGCTACTAAATTTTGATAATATGGTTTCAATTCCTCCCAATTGGGTGGTGTTGGATTTTTTGAATACAAATCGTAAGGGTTAAAAAGACAAACCCATTTCAGCATTTCTTTATCATGCTCATCTAATAAATGGCTGTACTCCCCCTCCCGGTGCCAGCTGTAAAAAGAATGGTAGCGCAGCATATACAATCCTTCTTCGGGTAAACTATCTTTCATTATCTGGTACACATATTCATCATGGCCCCAGCTCATATTTACATTGCGCAAACCACAGTTGGGTTGGTACACACCATATTTTGTATTGTACTTTTTGTTGTTGTAATCAGGGTTGTTTTTAAAAAATTCCGGATACACAATTTTATCAGAATAAGCACAGCCCACTGGGAATGTATCACCGACTACAGCCCACTGCGGTTCGTCAAAAAGGCAAAGCACTTTACCCATATCATGCATCAGCCCCACCATCACCATCCAATCGGGGTGGCCATCTCTGCGTATGGCTTCAGATGTTTGCAGCAAATGCTGAAACTGGTCTAAATCGGTATCGGGGTCACTGTCATCAACCAGTTGATTTAAAAATTGAAAGGCATCCCAAACGGGCATTTCTTTTTTATCAAATTTTAAAAAATTATTACGCTTTTCGTTTACAAAATCAAATGTTTGATAAGTGTGGTTAAGCCGGTAAAATTCTTTTACGGTATCCTTGGCTGGGGATTCATAATTCCGGTAAGCTTCTATTGATTTATCTTTTGCAATAGCATTTGGATCGGGATAACGCTCCAGTACATCATCTTCCCATTCATCTAAATTATGCAGGGGATTTACTTCTCCGGGGAGCAACTGATTTGCGGTGGACGCCATATAGTGCAATAGTTTAAGTGACTTATCTAAAAAATCGTTTAGCGAATTTGAAGTTTTAAATTGTATTAACTAAACATTTATTCACTTTTATTTACGCAACCGTTTTCGTTAAAAATGTTAAAATTTATGTAGCTTAGAACAAATAAAACTGCTGAAGAAAAAAAATAAAATGGATAAACCAACTATAAGGACGTTAGCCAGGGAATTACAGCTTTCTGTTTCCACTATATCAAAAGCTTTGGGGGACAGCCATGAGATAAGCGAAGCAACAAAGAAAAAAGTTTTAGCATTAGCTGCACAGCTTAATTATACAACCAATCCTTACGCCAGCGGTTTACGAAAAAGAATAAGTAAAACCATAGGTGTGGTTATACCCGAAGTGGTAAACAGTTTTTTTTCGCAATCTATCAATGGCATTGAATCGGTTGCAAAAGAAAAGGGTTATCATGTACTCATTTATTTAACACATGAAAATTTTGAAAACGAAAAAGCCATTTTAAAAGATTTTGAAAGTGGCCGTGTAGATGGTGTATTATTATCAGTTTCAAGAGAAACCACCGATTGCAGCCATATTACCGGGTTAATAAACAAAGAAGTACCTGTAATTTTTTTCGACAGGGTTTTTAATGAAGTAGAAACTGTAAAAGTAACCACCAACGATTTTGAAAGTGCTTATACTGCCACAAGCCATTTAATAAACAGCGGATGCAATAACCCCCATTTTTTATCCCTGCAGAGTAACCTGGATATTATAAGTTGCCGTATGGAAGGGTATAAAAAAGCATTGGAAGCGCATAATATAAAATTTACTGCCGACAATATCATCAACTGCACCACCAACTGGGAATTTAATTATAGCACCATTTTAAAAAGATTGCGATCAACAAAAAAACCCGATGGTATTTTATGTTCTTTAGAAAATTTATCTATTATTATTTATAAGGTTTGCCAGGATTTAAAAATTAAGATACCTGCAGATTTACAGCTCATCAGTTTTTCCAACCTGGATACGGCTGCTTTTTTAAACCCCCCGCTAACCACTATTAATCAACCTGCATACGAAATTGGGCAAACTGCTGCAGGCACATTGGTAAAGGCCCTGGAAAAAAAGGATTTCAAAATGCCCATCGAAAACATGGTTATCCCTTCTGTTTTAACAATAAGAAAATCTACAAAAAAAATTAAACCGTTGCACATAAAAAAATTTCATCCTAATAAAGTAACACCATTTTAACAGCGCAAAATTTTTAAGATAAAACAACGATATATAAACATTTTAGTTAGTAATTTGCCTGTTGCAAAATGTAAAATTTAAACAATGAATGATGTAGCAATTATTGGAGGGGGCGTAATTGGATTGTCCAGTGCGTATTATTTAAACAAAGCAGGGTATAATGTAACAGTTATAGAACGTGGGGGTATTACTGATGGCTGTTCGTTTGGCAATATGGGCTATATTTCTCCCAGCCATTTTGTACCACTGGCCAGCCCCGGCATTATTAGCCAGGGTTTAAAATGGATGCTCAGTCCATCATCGCCATTTTATATTAAGCCAAGGTTGAGCATAGAGTTAATGGAATGGGGATATCATTTTTGGAAAAGCAGTAATGCAGCTACGGTACAAAAAAATGCACCACATTTAAATAACATTTTACAATTAAGCCGCAGGCTTATAAACGATTTGCGTACAGATATTGGAGATAATTTTGAAATGGAAACCATTGGCTGCCTGATGATGTGCAAACAGCAAAAAACATTAGACCACGAATTTCATTTGGCAGATGAAGCGGAGCAGTTTGGTTTAAAAGTAGAACGGTTACTAAAAGCCGATGTACAAAAATTAGAACCCAATGTAGAAGTAAATGTTGCAGGTGCAGTTTTATTTAAAGATGACTGTCATTTTAATCCCGGCAAAATGATGCTGACATTAAAAAATTATTTGGTGGAGAAGGGTGTTAAACTGCAGCTTAACACCACCGTTACAGGCTTTGAAAAAAACGGTAAAACAATTACTGCTGTTATCACCGATAAAGGAAAATTTAATTTCGACCAGGTTGTTGTTGCCACCGGAAGCTGGCTGCCTGTAATTACCAAAATGCTGGATATAAAATTATTATTGCAACCGGGTAAAGGTTACAGTTATACTTACCCCTCTATTGAAAAAAATATTAAATACCCTGCTATTTTAGTTGATGGCAGATGTGCAGTTACGCCATGGGGAAATCAATTAAGAATTGGTGGTACCATGGAACTGAGCGGTATTAATAATAAAGTATTGGTAAAAAGAATGGAAGGTATTTATAACTCTGCAAAAGATTTTTATCCGGGATTAAAAATTGATTTTCCTCCTAAAGATAAAATATGGAATGGCTTAAGGCCGGTTACTCCGGATGGCTTACCTTTTATAGGCAAACATTCTATGTACGATAATTTAGTTATTGCCGGCGGCCACGCCATGCTGGGCATTTCCGAAGCCACCGGCACAGGAAAAATTGTGAGCGAACTTATTAAACGTAAAACAACTTCTATTGATATCAGTGCATTTAGAGTGGAGCGGTTTTAATTGCAAAACCTCACCGGTTTGGGCATCGCATAAAAATTTAAACTTCTGTTGTAAGGCAATTATTTTTCAACTAATATTTTCTTTTTAAAAACCCTGTGAGGTTTATTGCAACCCAACTTCACTATGCATCTCCGGCACTTCTACTTCAAACCCTTTTTTCATCAGCCGTTCTTTAAAATCTAACTGTACATTATACTCACCATGTACTAAAAATAATTTCTTTACCTGTTTAGCATCCTGGCAGGCTAAAAACTGGCACAAATCATCATAATCGCCATGGGCGCTCATACTTCTTATACTTCCAATTTCTGCATTTACTTCGTGCAATACACCAAAAATATTTACTTCTTTCCTGTCCGTCCTGCAATTTTGCACCCAGCGAATTGGGTTCGCAATAACCGGTCATTAAAATAGTGTTACGGCTGCTTTCAATATTATTACTGATGTGATGTTTCACCCTTCCGGCCTCGGCCATACCACTTGCAGAAATAATTACCAATGGCCCGTTTTTAAAATTCAGCATCTTCGATTCATCAACCGATTTTACAAACTTCAACCCTTTAAATCCAAAAGGATCGTTATCGCTTTTTAAAATTTTTTGAATAGTGCTGTTAAAATAATCAGGATAGTGTTTTACAATTTCTGTTGCTTTTACACTCAGCGGACTGTCAACAAAATAAGGCACATCCGGCAATCTGCCTTTCCAGTTCCAATTGATTTAGTGCAAACAATATTTCCTGCGTACGGCCTACGCTAAACGCAGCAATAATTAATTTTCCTTTTTTTTGTATGCAGGCTTTTTCAATCCATTCTAAAATTTGATCGGGAGTGGTAAGCGCATTATTATGCAGGCTGTTACCATAAGTAGATTCTAATAAAATATAATCGGCCTGTTCAAATTCGGCAGGCGATTTTAAAATTACATCCCGGTATCTGCCCACATCGCCACTAAAAGTAAGTCTTGTTATTTTACCATCTTCTTTAATTTTTAAATGCACTGCAGCACTGCCAATAATATGGCCTGCATCAGTGTACAGCACTTCAATATTTTCATCAACTGTAAACCATTTATCATACTCCACAGGTACAAAATACTCCGCTGCTTCAAGTGCCTGTTCGGTTGTGTACAATGGTTTTAAATAGGGTAAGCCTTCCTGTGCCCTTCTTTTATTTTCGTACTTAATATCATTTTCCTGAATGCCTGCACTGTCTTCCATTAACACTGCAGCTAATTCTTTTGTGGCAGGCGTACAATAAATTTTTCCATTAAAACCATCAGCCACTAATTTTGGTATTAATCCGCAATGATCAATATGCGCATGCGAAAGTATCAACGCTGTTACTGTAGCAGCATCAAAACCAAACTGCCGGTTCATGGCATTCGTTTCTTTACCCATGCCCTGAAACATACCGCAATCCAGTAAATATTTATTGCCGTTTTTTAAAGTAAGTAAATGTTTACTTCCTGTAACGGTTCTTGCTGCTCCGTGAAATGCAATTTTCATATGTAGTGTTTTATTTTTTTGTGACCCAAGCTGTAGATCTAAACCCAATCTTCATTGGCGTCGCACTCTTGTGCTGTAACTCTTTATTGAACTTTAATTATGTTTTACAAAATAAATTTAACTGATAATAACAATAATAAAACTATTCCGATAAATAATGCTGATCCTACCTTAGTTCCCCTTCAGGGGACAGGGGCTCCGCTCCCAACCACGCCATCACACCCATCCCCACTTCAATCGCTCCTTCATCAATATTAAATATAGGTGTATGCACACCGCTGGTAATTCCTTTAGCTTTATTGCCTGCACCCAATCTAAAAAAACATGCCGGAATTTGGTGAGAGTAGTAAGCAAAATCTTCTGCGCCCATTCTCAATTCTGTTTCAAAAACATTTGCTGCTCCAATAAATTCTTCTGCCTTTTTTCTGGCAACAACATTTAGTTCTTCATCATTTAATACAAAAGGATAACCCACATCAATAGTAATATCTGCCTCCGCTCCCATCATCTTTGCAAGTTCAATTGTTTGTGTTTTTATCAGTTCATGTGCTTTAAAGCGCCACTCTTCATTCATAGCCCTGAATGTTCCCATTAATTTTACTTCGCCGGGAATAACATTGGTAGTATTACCGCCATTAAAAGAAGTAATGGATAATACCGAAGGGTTAAAAGGATTATTATTGCGGCTTACAATTTGCTGCAGGCTAACTACCAAATGCGATGCAATTAAAATAGTATCAGCCGTTAAATGCGGTGATGCAGCATGGCCGCCTTTTGCTATGACAGTAATATAAATTTCATCGGCACTTGCCATTATCATACCTCCTCTAAAACTCAATTGCCCCACTTCCATACCCGGATGTACATGCAGGGCAAATATTTTTTCGGGCCTTGGGTTTTCCAGTACACCATCTTTAATCATAAGACTTGCACCACCGGGGTTTTTTTCTTCTCCCGGTTGAAAAATTAATTTTACTGTTCCCTCCCACTCTTCCTTTAACTCATTTAAAATTTTTGCAGCACCTAATAAACAGGTAGTGTGTACATCATGGCCGCAGGCATGCATTACACCTTGGTATAATGATTTGTAAGGCACATCATTTTGTTCTGTAATGGGCAAAGCATCCATATCGGCACGGAGTGCAATTACTTTTTTATCAGGATTTTTTCCTTTTATTAATCCCACAACACCAGTTGTTGCTTTTATTTCAAAAGGGATGTTCCAGCTTTGTAACTTTTGCTGTACAAATTTACTGGTTTCAAATTCTTTATAACTCAACTCAGGATGTGCATGAATATGGTGGCGCACAGCAATAAATTCATCAGCATATTTTTTGGCCAGCAGTTGTATTTTTTCTTTCAGCATAAAATCAATTCATCAAAATTTAAAAACAAAAAAGAGTTTCATTACTGAAACTCCATTCAAATTACATCATTTTATTTTGAATACCATAATTGCAGTTAACTAATCAACTATTAAACTAATTATCATCATTCTCTTTGTTCTTATCCACTTTTACTTCTACAATTTCAGCCACTAAGTAAACATTGTTAGTTACAATTTTAGAACTGGTAATCATCTTTCGGTATTTTTCTGCATCAGACCGTTCAACAAAATCGCCAAATTTTAATTTAATAAATGGCGCCTGGTAACTCATATATACTTTTTGCTCTGGATATCTTTGCAGCAACTGCGTTCTTACCTTCATGGCAAAATTTCTATCGTTGCTGCTAACAACTAATAAGCGGTACCCCTTTGCAGCCTTAGCACCAAGGCCCACTGTAGCTTTATTAAATTCGGCCTGCTGCTTAGCTAAAATATCAAGGCGTGGGTCTTTATTTACTGTTACTTTACCGCTCACGGTATCGTTCGGTTTTACAGTTTGTGCACTGGCAGTAATAAAAAATATCGCCACAAAAAAAAGTATTCCTGTTCTTTTCATAATCATTTTATTTACAAAAATTGTTCCATCAATTTTGCAGGGCAGCTTCTTCTGCAATTTTAACACTGCTGCTGCAACCAATTCTGCTGGCGCCGGCATTAATTAATTCTAAAGCAAAATTATATTCTTTAATACCACCACTTGCCTTAATTTTTATGAAAGACGCTAAATGTGTTCTCATTAGTTGCACCGCATGTACAGTTGCCCCTTTTTCTGCATAACCTGTGCTGGTTTTCATAAAATCAACACCGGCGGCGCCATAAATATCGCAGCAGGTAATAATTTCTTCGTCGGTTAAAATACCGCTTTCAATAATTACTTTAATAATCTTTCCTTTGCCTCTAACAATAGGCATTACTTTACTTATTTCGCTGGCTAAAAACTGCCAGTCTTTATTTTTTATGGCACTTATGTTTATTACCATATCAAGTTCGTCAGCACCGTCTAAAATAGCTAAAATTATTTCTGCCACCTTAGCTTCTATGGCCGAGTAGCCGAAAGGGAAACCAATAACAGTAGCCACTTTTACATTGCTGCCACCAATAAGTTCTTTTGCTTTTTTTACAAACAAGGGCGGTACACAAACAGCAGCAAAATTATATTCCTTAGCTTCTGCACATAGCTTTTCTACATCTGCAATTGTTGTAGTTGGTTTTAAAACCGTATGGTCTATATAAGAGGCAATATTCATAACAGGCAGCAAAAATACATATTAACCGCAAACAAAATTCCATCAATGGTGACTGTTACAATAAATAGAATCGTTATTTTTAGTTTTCATAACTTCATTTACCAAAACTATTTAGTATGCAAAAAATAAAATTTCCGGCATTGCTGTTTTTATTTGTACTTATGGCCTTACAAATACAAGCACAATCCACATTTCCTGTTAATGATGTAGCCAGCCCTAAAGATGGCAGTTATGCATTTACCAATGCCACCATTGTAAAAGATGCACAAAATACTTTGCAAAATGCAACATTGGTTATCCGGCAGGGAAAAATAGAAAATGCCGGCATAAATATTACCCTGCCTAAAGATGCTGTTGTTATTGATTGCAAAGGAAAATATATCTATCCTTCTTTTATAGATATATTCAGCGATTACGGCATTACAACACCACAGCGTACACCAACTGCCGGCGGTGGCTTTTTTGGCCCACAGCAAATTACCTCCAATACCAAAGGTGCTTATGGATGGAATCAGGCGATAAAAAGTGAAACAGATGGCTTTAAAATTTTTACCGGCGATGATGCTAAAGCAAAAACTTTACGGGATATTGGTTTTGGTGCCGTACTTACGCATCAAAAAGATGGTATTGCACGGGGAAGTGGTGCTTTTGTTTCTTTGGCAACCCAACCCGATAATTTTAGTATGCTAAAAGAAAAAGCTGCAGCTTTTTATTCTTTTACCAAAGGCGTATCTACACAAAGTTATCCTAACTCTATTATGGGTGTAATTGCATTGCTGCGTCAAACTTATTTAGATGCACAATGGTATAAATCTGCCCCGGCTAAAGAAGGTACCAACCTTAGTTTAAAAAGCTGGAACGATAACCAAACGCTGCCGCAAATTTTTGATGCCAGCGATAAATGGAATGATTTGCGTGCCGATAAAATTGGCGATGAATTTGGTGTGCAATATATTATTAAAGGTGGCGGTAACGAGTACCAGCGCATAAAAGAAATTGCTGCTACAAAAGCATCTTATATTCTTACATTAAATTACCCTGCGGCAATGGATGTGGATGACCCCAACGATTTACGCTTTGTTGGTTTGGATGATTTAAAACATTGGGAACTGGCACCGGGCAATGCTGCCGCATTTGAAAAAGCCGGCATTAATTTTTCTATTTCGGCTGCTGATTTAACTAACCCAACCGATTTTATGCCCAACCTGCGTAAAGCTATTGAATATGGTTTAACAGAAACAAAAGCATTAGAAGCTTTAACAAAAACACCTGCAACTTTATTAAGTATGTATGATAAAGTGGGCAGTTTGGATAATGGAAAATTAGCCAATTTCATTATTACATCAGGGCCAATATTTGCCGAAAAAACTTTGGTGCTGCAAAACTGGACACAGGGAATTAAAAATGCAGTTAAAGAAGAAAGCTGGTACGATGTAAAAGGCTCTTATAAATTTACAGCAAGCAATGCAAAATCTTTTACACTCGATTTAAAAGATGCTGGTGTGGCAAGTTTTATCAGTAAAGATACACTTACCGGCAAATACAGTTACGATGGTAAATTAGTAAAACTAAGTTACACAGAAGGCCGTGGCAGAGATGCTAAAGAAACTATTTTAAGTGGTATTGCAAATGGTAATGTATGGAATGGTACCGGCAGAGATGTTGCCGGAAACACTTTTACATGGTCTGCAAATTTCGATCACTCTTTAGAACAAAAACCTGATAGTGCAAAACCAAAAACCCCTTTAGTTTTAGGAAAAGTTACTTATCCTTTTTTAAGTTTTGGTACCGAAGAAATGCCAAAGCAGGAAAATATCCTTATAAAAAACACTACAGTTTGGACAAGTGATGCAGCAGGTAAATTAGAAGAAACAGATGTATTAGTTAAGAACGGAAAAATATCAGCGGTAGGAAAAAACTTAACCGACGCCACATCAAAAATTATTGATGGCAAAGGCAAACATTTAACTGCCGGCATTATTGATGAGCACTCACACATTGCAGCTGCATCAATTAACGAGGGCGGGCAAAGTGTAACATCCGAAGTAAGAATTGCAGATAATATTGCGCCTGATGATATAAATATTTACAGGCAGTTAAGCGGCGGCGTTACCACATCACATATTTTGCATGGCTCAGCAAATACTATTGGCGGACAAACACAATTAATAAAATTACGCTGGGGTGCCAATGCCGAAGAGTTGAAATTTGCAGGTGCCGATCCGTTTATAAAATTTGCCCTGGGCGAAAATGTAAAACGCAGCTCCAGCACACAGGGCAATATACGTTTTCCAGATAGCAGAATGGGTGTAGAGCAGGTGATGACAGATGCTTTTACAAGAGCAAGCGACTATCAAAAAATGTGGAAAGCTGCCGAAGAAAATAACAAAAAGAAAGGCGCTGCACCAATGGTTGTAAGAAGAGATTTAGAGTTAGATGCGCTGGTAGAAATAATGAATAAAAAAAGATTTATCACCTGCCACTCGTATGTGCAAAGCGAAATAAATGCAACGATGAAAGTGGCAGAAAAATTTGGTTTTCCTGTAAACACTTTCACTCATATTTTAGAAGGTTATAAAGTAGCTGATAAAATGAAAGCACATGGTGCCAACGCATCTACCTTCAGCGATTGGTGGAATTATAAAATGGAAGTGGTGGATGCTATTCCCTACAATGCTTATATTATGCAACAGGCTGGCTTAAACGTTGCCATTAATTCTGATGATGCAGAAATGGCACGCCGCTTAAACCAGGAAGCTGCTAAAAGTATAAAGTATGGCGGTATGAATGAAATAGATGCATTGAATATGGTAACCATTAACCCAGCAAAAATGATGCATGTAGATAATAAAGTGGGCAGTATAAAAGTGGGTAAAGATGCTGACTTAGTTTTATGGAGCGATAACCCTTTAAGCATTTATGCCAAAGCAGAAAAAACAATTGTGGATGGAATTATTTATTTCGACAGGGAAAAAGATATGGAAATGCGTAAACAAAACCAGGCAGAAAAAGCCAGGCTGGTACAAAAATTAGCTGCTGCAAAAAAAGCAGCCGGCGCTCCGGGTGCTGCACCGGGTAATTTTCAAAGGCCAAGGCCAAGGTATGAAATCATTCATAACTGTATGGATCATTACCACAGCCATGGTTTGTTAAGCATTGATGCCGATGATTTGGAAAACACTAATTAATCTTTAAACTATTCAGCAATGAAAAAAATATTTTTATATACTTTAACCATCTTTGGTTTTCTTTCTGCAACTGCACAGGAAACTGTTTATCCTGCACCGCAGCAAAAAGAAACCATCACTTTAACCAACGCCACTATTCATGTGGGTAATGGTCAGGTAATTAACAATGGCAACGTAGTGTTTACTAACGGTAAAATAACCGAAGTTGGGGCAAACACTTCAACCGCTGGAAAAATTATTGATTGCAAAGGCAAACATATATACCCCGGATTAATTTTAAGTTCTACACAATTAGGTTTGGTAGAAGTACCAACAGTAAGGGCAACGGTTGATGCCAGCGAAATTGGAGAAATAAATCCAAGTATCCGCAGTATTGTTGCTTACAATACCGATAGTAAAGTCATTAATACTTTACGTACCAACGGTATTCTGTTAGCCAACACTGTTCCAGATGGCGGTATTATTTCAGGCTCATCTTCGGTAGTACAATTAGATGGATGGAACTGGGAAGATGCAGCGTATCAAAAAGATGGTGCCATACATTTTCGTATGCCTTCTTTATTAGCACGCCCACGCAACCGTTTTAATTTTGGCGGCGCACAAACACCTGCTGTTGATCCTGTAAAAAGAGGATTGGATCAAATTGAAAATGTAAAAAACTTTTTTAGAGAAGCTAAAGCGTATGCAGCAGAAGCAAATCACGACAACAATAATTTAAAATTTGATGCAGTAAAAAATCTGTTTACAAAAAAACAAAAACTGTTTATCCATTGCAACATTGTAAAAGAAATGCTGATAGCGGTGGATTTTGTAAAAGAGTTTGGTTTTGATGTGGTTATTTATGGCGGCGCAGACAGTTGGCAGATTGCCGATCTTTTAAAACAAAATAATATTGCAGTAGTGCTGGGCCAGTTACACGATTTGCCTGCAATGGTAGATGATGATATTGACCAACCTTTTAAAACCCCTTATCTTTTACAAAAAGCCGGGGTATTGTTTGCATTAAACGATGATGATGGTAATAGCCGCAACCGCAACCTTGCTTTTAATGCAGGTACTTCAGTTGCTTATGGTTTAACAAAAGAAGAAGCGTTAACAGCCATAACTTTAAACGCTGCAAAAATTTTAGGCATTGCTGATAAAACAGGCTCTGTAGAAATTGGTAAAGATGCTAATGTTGTAGTAAGCGATGGCGATATTTTGGATATGAAATCTAATACCATTTCTTATGCGTTTATACAAGGCCGGCAGATTGATTTAA
This sequence comes from uncultured Chitinophagaceae bacterium, assembly GCA_963741535.1. Lineage (GTDB taxonomy): Bacteria > Bacteroidota > Bacteroidia > Chitinophagales > Chitinophagaceae > Ferruginibacter. The sequence continues at coordinate 258,737 of CAVUIP010000004.1, read as the reverse complement.
ATAATAAACAAATACAATTGTTTGAAAGGTATAAATATAAGTATGGCATAAAATAGAAAATATATTATCAGACAAAAAAAATCCCATTTAAAAAATGGGATTTTTTTGGCATTATTAGCTGATCATTTATTTTTTATAAACTGGGCAGGTTCAATTAGATTCTGGCTTTGTGTAAAATAACAGGTTCGGGGTAACAAAAAATTTCTGTAACCTTTAAAGCAAATCAATACAATATTTTTATTAAGAATTAAATACTAAAATCATCATTCCTTCCACAAGGGAAACAAAATGTATTCAATATAAAAAATCAAAATGAATACTATAAATTAAAAAACAGGTTCGTATTTAACGAACCTGTTCAAAATATTATTTCAGATACCTCTTTTATTTAAAGGTTAATTCTTTAACAATTTAAACTTAAAGTTTTCTGTTGATCCCGATACTTCAAGTATGTAAATACCTTTAGGCAAATTACTAAGATTGCTTATTTCTACATTATTTATACCCTGTACTAATCTTGCAGAAGAAGTAACAACCTTACGGCCACTTAAATCTGTAATGCTTAAAATAGCATTATATTTTGCATTGGCTTGTACAATAAGGTTTACTTTATTGGTAAACGGGTTTGAACGTACCTGAACAAAAATGTTTTTATTGCCCTTAACGGATACTGTATTACTGTAAACAAAGCTGCCGTTTTTATCCACCATTTTTATGCGGTAATAATTAACAGGGCTGTTATTGTTTTTCTCAGCAAATGAATACGATTTTTTAACTGAGCTGTTGCCAGTTGCCTGTACCTTTCCAACTGTATTCTTACTTGAGGCAAAACCATCAATACTTTTTTCAATTTCAAAATGAGATGCATCCTGCTCACTGTAAGTAACCCAGCTAAGTACTGAGTTATCATCTTTATTTACGGCATTAAATTCACCAAATGAAACAGGTAAAACTACAAATTGCACACCAAAATCCTGGTTAACGATATTTGCTGCTACTGTAGTTAATGGTATAGAAACAGGTGTAGTGTTACTATAACCAGTAGGCGCTTCTGCAGCATTAGGGTTTGCCTCCAAAGCAGCTGATGTTTTAGATATTTGAATACTCATGCCGGCAGTATTCATTGGTGCAGGAAAGCTGTAATTTCCTGTTGCATCTACAAGGGCAGAATATAAAATTTTTCCATCCGGCCCAACCAAATTTACATAATGGTTAGCTGCTGTATAGTTGGCATCCCCGCCAGAATTCCCGTCTCCATTAACATCAATAAATATTTTACCTGAAACGTTAATTGTTCTCTGATTGATTATTACATCATCAACAGCCAATTCTCCGGTAAAATTACTGGCAGCGCCAACAAACCACGGAGCCATAGTTGGGTTTAAGGTAGAATTGAAATGGCCAAAATTTGTAAAAGTTAAAACTGTGCTTGCGCCGGTTGCCTGAAATACCAGATGGTATCTTTCAGAATTTCCGTAACCATTTAAATTTTCAGGGCCGGGTGTACTAAGCCAAAACTTTTTACTCCCCAAATCCAGTTGAAATATACCACCTGCCCCTCCATAAAATTCTGAGGTTATCCAAAACTCAAGTTCATAGTAATTACCAGCAGTTAAACCAGTAACAGTTTGGCTTAATTTTATAGGCTTAACTATAGCACCGCTGCCATAATTTGTCCATCCAATTGCTGCTTCTGCCGCTGCAACTTGTGCCCTTGGGATATATTCACCGGTTGCTGCATTGTAACTTGGTGCAGGCGCATTAATAGTAACTTCATAATTTCCAAAATACATAAGGTTGTTACCGTCACCAGCCGGGCTCATCATTGCATCTGTGAATATAGTTTGCAAAGTATTATCACAGGCAGGTGTATTTAGTGCCTGGTTATACTGAGACGCATCAGTACTTTGAAAATAACCCCAAAAACCATAACTGTTTTGATCACCATCAGCTGTCCATCCCACAGGTACGTTAGTATTACATTGTCTTGTCCAAAAGTACGAAACCTGGTTGCCTGTAGACGGTCTGCCTGTTTCAAAACTACCGTTTGAAACCAAATTAGGTATAGTACGGTCTAATGTGTTTAAATCGTTATGCACAAGGCTTACCACCGGTTGAGCATACATGGCCATAAGGCATACAGAAAACAATAACGTCAAAGTAAAATTTTTCATGTGGTTTAAATTAATGTGTGGTTTGAAAATAAGTTTGCCAGTGATATGGATAAAAGTGCTTTAGATAAGAAAGGTAGGCGGAAAAGATAGCTATTTTATTTAAAAAAATTGAATTATTGATATCTATTTCTGATATTTAATAAATACAGATGATTATGTATTTATATACACAAAATATACTTAAAATAATTTTATATGTTTTAAATACTAATTAATTGTTACTTAACTTTTAGCGGCAATTGCCGGTAAGCGATGATGTTTTATAATAAATGTCTTGGAGGAGAATTTACATTTCAAACTATTGGCGAATCTCCTCTATCTGATAAAATGCCGGCGAAAATGAAAGACTGCATACTGCATGCCGAATTAAAAAAAGACAGCCTGGTAATACTGGCATCGGATATGGTAGGCGAAAATGGGTTAATAAAAGGAAATTCCGTTTCTTTAATGCTTAATTGCAGCAGCGAAAAAGAAATGCAAACATTTTATTCAAAGCTTGCCAGTGGCAGAGCATCTGTTCACCCTTTCGAAAATACTTTTAGGGGAGCTTTATTTGGTGGCATTACCGATAAATTTGGCAATAACTGGTTATTACATTTTGATAAAAAACAAAACCAATAAACACTATGTCATTTAGAGCCTATATTGATAATATAAAAACAAAGACAGGTAAATCGCCTGAAGATTTTAAAAAAATTGCCGAAAAGAAAGGGCTGTTAAAGCCAGGTGTAAAGGCAGGAGAAATTGTTGGCTGGCTAAAAAAAGATTTCGATTTAGGGCATGGCCATGCAATGGCAATTTATGCAGCTTTTAATGGAAAGAAAGAATAAAATTTAATTAATTATGAAACCAACTAACACACTACTAAGCCAGCAATTTTCCGGAGGTAATTTTAAAATTACTTACGATTATTTAGCCGATGATATTGTATGGAATATTATTGCTGATAAAATATTAAAAGGTAAAGAAAATGTTATTGCATTTTGTGATAGTACTGCCGCATACTTTGCATCAATAACTACAAAGTTTACCACAAGCAATTTAATTGCCAATAATAATTGTGTTGCTATTGATGGCACCGCAGAATTTATCAATAAAGAAAATAAAACCACCCATGTTTCTTCCTGTGATGTGTACAGGTTTGAAAATGGCAAATTAAAAGAAATTACTTCTTATTGTATTGTAACTGATAAAAATTAAAAATAAATCATCATGAAAGCAGCAAAAATCATTTTCTGGATTTCCACCATTATTATTTTTTTATTTGAAGGCGTAATGCCTGCATTATTCTCTCAACAAAAAGAATCAATTGAAGGGTTTACCCATTTGGGATACCCGGTTTACTTTGTAGCAGTACTTACAGTTTTTAAAGTTTTAGGAGCATTGGCTCTAATAATTCCGCAGGTACCCATGCGCATTAAAGAATGGGCGTATGCAGGTTTTACTTTCGATTTTTTATGTGCCAGCATAAGTTATTTTGTAGTAGATGGCGTTGGTTTCTTTGCTTTTTTTCCTTTAATTATACTGGTAATTTTAATGGCTTCTTACTTTAGTTATCACAAATTAAATAAAGCGGTATGAGTATTTTTATTTCAATTGCAGAGGTACTGGCAGGTATTGTTTTACTTTTTTTATTACTTGCAATTATAATTAAAAAAGATTTTGTGTTGCAGAAACAGATTACAATTAATAAACCTAAAACAGAAGTATTCAATTATCTTAAACTGATAAAGAACCAGGAAAAATACAGTGTATGGGTTATGAAAGACCCAAACATAAATATTATTTACACAGGCGAAGATGGTACCGTTGGTTTTACTTCCTCATGGACAAGTAATGATAAAAATGTTGGTATTGGCGCACAGGAAATTATTAAAATTAATGAGAACGAAAGTATGGAAGTGGAAATACGTTTTAAAAAACCTTTTGAGGCAACTAATTATGCTAAAACTATTGTCACTGCTGTAACAAATTCTGAAACAAATGTAAGTTTGACATTTATGGGGAAACAAAAATTTCCGATGAATGTAATGAATTTATTTATGGATAAACTGGTTGGGAAAGATATGCAGCAAAACCTGGTAAATATGAAAGCCAATATTGAAAAACAGTAAATTTATTTTTTAATTTATAAATTGTTATTATGGCAATTAATAAAGAAGTTGTAGCAAATACTGTAGATGAATACATGCTTCAGTTTCCTGAAAATGTAAAAGAAGCATTAGAAAAACTACGTAAAACTATAAAAGCTGCTGCACCCAAAGCAGAAGAAATCATCAGCTACGCCATGCCTGCATATAAATACCATGGTGTACTTGTTTATTTTGCAGGTTATAAAAATCATATCGGTTTTTATGGCACACCTTCTGGTCACCAGGCTTTTGAAAAAGAATTATCTATTTACAAAAGCGGTAAAGGATCGGTACAGTTTCCAATTGATAAACCTCTGCCGTTAAGTTTAATAAGCAAAATCGTAAAGTACAGGGTTGCAGAAAATCTGGAAAAAGCAAAAACTAAATCTGAAGCAGGTAAGAATAAAAAAAAATAATTATCCATTTAATAAATAATTAACAATGGTTAGCAGTAAACCTTTAGTAATAGAAAGAATATACAATGCCCCCATTGAAAAAGTTTGGAAAGCAATAACCGATAATACCGAAATGAAAAAATGGTATTTTAATATTACAGATTTTAAACCTGAAGTGGGTTTTGAATTTGAATTTAGCGGCGAAGGAAAAGAAGGAGAAAAATATTTGCATCTTTGTAAAGTGACAGAAATAATTCCCAAAAAAAAATTAACTTACAGTTGGCGTTACGATGGCCTTGAAGGAAATTCATTTGTTACATTTGAGTTATCTGCCGAAGGCGAAAAAACAAAATTAATATTAACACATATTGGGTTAGAAACCTTCCCGGTAAATAACCCCGATTTTGCAAAAGAAAGTTTTACCGAAGGCTGGAATTATATTACCGGTACATCTTTAAAACAATTTGTTGAATCTTAAAAAATAAAAATTATGGCAAGCGTAAGCACTTATTTAAATTTTGCTACCCACACAGAGGAAGCATTTAATTTTTACAAAACAGTATTTGGTGGAGAATTTACTGAGCCGGGCATAAGGCGTATGGGTGATATGCCACCAATGGAGGGAATGCCACCTGCAGGTGACGACATAAAAAACCTGGTGATGCATGTAGAGTTACTCATAACGGGCGGCCATAAACTTATGGGTACCGATGCACCGGAACAAATGGGATTTAAAGTAAATTTTGGAAACAATATTTACATAAACATACAACCCGATACAAGAGCAGAAACTAAAAAATTATTTAATGGCCTTTCATCCGGTGGCAAAATTGAAATGGAATTGCAGGATATGTTTTGGGGAGATTATTTTGGCAGCCTAACCGATAAATTTGGTGTACAATGGATGTTTAGCTGCAACGAAAAAGCCTAAGTTGTTGAAGTTTTTTATTATTAAAATCCACAGTTAGAACTGTGGATTTTTTTATTGCTGCCCTTCAATTACAAGGGCCAGTTTTTTTGCATTTACTATTTCAATTTTCTTTTCAGAAAAACGTAAAATATTTTCTGCAGAAAATTCATTCATCATCTTAAATAGAGTTTCATAAGTAGTACCGGTATATGACGCTAAATCCTGGCGGGATAAAACAATATTTAAATACCCATTTTCATCTTTACCAAATTTTTCCTGTAAAGAAATTAAAGCATAAGCAATGCGGCCTTTTGTACTCATGTGTGCAAGGTTTCGCATACGCTTTTCCGATTCTTTTAATTCTGCTGCAAAAAACATCAGGAGCTTATACATATACTCAGGGTTCACTTTTAGTGTAGCAGTAAAAAAGTCCATATCAATAAAACAAACTTCAGTGCTTGCCAGTGCAGAACCCGATACCGGATAAACAGTATCACTGCCTAACCCACGGTGCCCCACAATAGCACCTTTATTTGCAAAACGCAGTATCATTTCTTTTTCTTCATCCCATCGTTTATGCACTTTAACCAATCCCGAATGAATAAAGAACATTCCTTTCACTTCATCACCTTCTTTAAACAGCAGGTCTCCTTTCTTTAAGTGAAACACCTTTCTGTTGGCATCAATTGCCGGCAACCACTCCTTATTGCATGATAAACACAGGGTACAGCTTTTTAAATCACATTTATGTTTTTTTAATACCATTTTAATTTTTTTAAGCTATTAAGTCCAAATTTATAATAAAATATTTACAGTCAGCACCTTACAGTGTATGTGAGTGTTATTTTTAAAATATTAAAATAATTAACATGTTTAAAATTTATTGATAATTACTTTATTTTATAAAATAAAACATCTACTTTTATGATGTAAAATATATTTTAGTTCAATTTTATACAAAAAATTAATAAAATAAGTTAAATATATTTATTTATAATTCGATTGCTTGCTGCATTTTACAACCTTTAAAATTGCAGCATGAATATACTAATAATCGGCAACGGCATGGTAAGCTACAAGTTTTGTGAAAAACTCATAGCCAAATCTACCGCTACTCAATTTAACATCACTGTTTTTGGCGAAGAAATTCGTCCGGCTTACGACAGGGTTCACCTAAGTGAATACTTCGCCGGAAAATCTGCCGAAGATTTAACTATGGCACCGGCCAGTTGGTACGCCGAAAATAATATCACACTCCACCTTGGCGACCCCATTGCACAAATTAACAGAAAAGAAAAAACAGTTGACTCTCATAAAGGACTTACGGTTCCTTACGATATATTAATTCTTGCCACCGGTTCTGCAGCATTCGTTCCCCCAATTCCCGGTACGGAAAAAAATGGTGTATTTATATATAGAACTATTGAGGATTTAGAAATGATGACCGCCTGGGCTAAAAAAGCAACCAAAGGTGCTGTTATTGGTGGCGGACTTTTAGGACTGGAAGCAGCAAAAGCAATGATAGATTTGGGTGTTGCCGATACTTCTGTAATAGAGTTTGCCCCTCGCCTTATGCCAAGGCAAATTGATGAAGTGGGCAGCAATGTGTTAAAAGCAAAATTAGAAATACTGGGTTTAAAAATTTTAACCAACACCAATACTTCACAAATTTTAGGAGATGATTGTATAACAGGAATGCAGTTTGCAAACGACAGCAAAATTGATGTGGACATGCTGGTAATTTCTGCAGGTATTAAACCCCGTGATGAACTGGCAAAACTTTGCGGATTGGAAGTGGGTACAAGAGGTGGCATTGTGGTAAACGAAAAATTACAAACCAGCGATGAAAATATTTATGCCATTGGCGAATGTGCGTTGTTTGAAGGCATGATTTATGGCCTGGTTGCACCGGGTTATGAGATGGCGAATGTGGTGGCTACAAACCTGGCCTCCCTAAATCCCTCCCGAAGAGGGACTTTCTCAGCTTCCAATACTTTGAATGAGTTTGCTGAATCAGCAGAGTCCAAAGCTCCCTATCCTTTGGAGAGGGCGGGGGGTGAGATCTTTAAAGCATACGACATGAGCACCAAACTAAAATTAATTGGTGTAGATGTGGCCAGCTTTGGTGATCCGTTTGCCAGTGGCAATGGCATTACTTCTATTGCAATTAATGATACCAACAAAGGAGTTTATAAAAGAATAAATATTAGCGCTGATGGTAAAACTTTATTAGGCGGAATATTAGTAGGCGATGCAGAGCAGTACAATATGCTGTTACAAACAGTAAAAAATAAAGTAGTGCTTCCTCCAAATCCCGAAGATGTTATTTTAGGAAGCCGTGGCGGAGAAGAAGCAGGAGCAGGCGTTACCAGCTTACCCGAAGATGCATTGATATGCAGTTGCGAAGCAGTTACAAAAGGAATGATATGCAGCAGCGTTACAGAAAATAACTGTGAAACAGTTGATGCCATAAAAAAATGTACAAAAGCGGGTACGGGTTGTGGTGGTTGTGTGCCAATGATAAAAGATCTGGTGACTTATACACTGAAAGCATCAGGCAAAATTGTACACAATGTATTGTGTGAGCATTTTAATTACAGCCGGCAGGAGTTATTTGATTTGGTAAAAATAAATAAATTAAAAACTTACGATGAGGTATTAAATATGTTTGGCAAAGGTGATGGTTGCGAATTATGTAAACCTCCGGTTGCTTCTATCCTTGCAAGTTTATGGAACGAAATTATTTTAAAGAAAGGTAACGATACGGCACAGGATAGTAACGATCGTTTTCTTGCCAACATACAAAAAGGCGGTACGTATTCTGTTGTGCCCCGCATTCCGGGTGGAGAAATTACGCCTGATAAATTAATTGTAATTGGGCAGGTTGCAAAAAAATATAACCTCTACACAAAAATTACGGGTGGCCAGCGCATTGATTTATTTGGCGCACATTTATCTGATCTTCCAAATATTTGGGAAGAACTGATTGATGCCGGATTTGAAAGCGGCCATGCTTACGGAAAAAGTTTGCGTACTGTAAAAAGTTGCGTAGGCAGCACCTGGTGCAGGTTTGGGCTACACGACAGTGTTAGTTTTGCCATAAAGGTTGAAGAAAGATACCGTGGCCTGCGGTCTCCCCACAAATTAAAAGGCGGTGTTAGCGGTTGCATAAGAGAATGTGCCGAAGCACAAAGCAAAGACTTTGGCATTATCGCTACCGAAAAAGGCTGGAACCTTTATGTATGCGGCAATGGCGGCAGCAAACCTCAACATGCCTTATTACTCGCTACTGATATTGATGAAGAAACCTGTATAAAATATCTTGATCGTTTTTTAATGTTCTATGTAAAAACTGCGGACCCACTTACCCGTACTGCAACCTGGTTAAATAAAATGGAAGGCGGTATTGCTTATTTAAAAACGGTAGTGATTGATGATGCCCTAGGTATGAATGCACAATGGGAAGCGGATATGGCTAATCATGTAAACACTTACGAATGCGAATGGAAAGCAGCCATTGAAACACCAGAGTTACGCAAACGTTTTTCTCATTTTGTAAATGCACCTGAAGAAAAAGACCCGAGTGTAAAATTTGATGTGATGAGGGAAATGAAGAAATCTACAGACTGGAAATAACGAATAAATAAAAAATAGTTCTTTGTAATTGTTGGGGATGAAATTGATAACCTGTTTTATTTATTAAAAGGGTTAATAACAGTAAGTGTTTTATTTACCACTAAACCATGATGCATATCTTCTGAGTATAAAACGTTGCAACCGCTTTCAATACCTGATGCTACAATTATGGCATCAAATATTTGAAATTGATACTTTTTTATCAGCTCTGCCGCTATCACAAGCGTTGCTGAAGTAACTTTTGCAACTGGACATTCAGAAAATAATTCAGCAGTTTGTAAAAGTAAATCCTCTTTCTTAAAATCGGGTAATAGCCTACGGGTGGTGTTTATATATTCAGAAATTACCTGCGTAGATATAAGAGGGTTTTCGGAAAGAATTTGCTGAGCTATTTCCCGTTTTTCAATATTCAATTTATCGTGGATAAAAATCAGAATATTCGTATCAACTGAAATCTTAGTCATTATAATTATTGGCTTGATCCCTGTTAAAAACAAAGGTGGACAAATCGATTAACGAACTGTTTGAAATTTTCTGAATAACAGATAAACGATTTCCCTTTAACAGAATTTCAGTATTTATTTCAGAAGGATCAATTTCAAATGCTAATACCTCAATGGTTTTACCAACCATTTCCGTAGGTAATGTGATTGATAATTGTGCATCCGAATTTTTTATTATTTCCCTAACCATAACAATTATTTTAATAATCAAATGTAACAATTAAAAAATGAATAGAGAAACAGGACATACCTTAAATAACGTCCCCCAGGTGCAACCGCACGTGGAGGAGGGCAAACTCTTTGCTGGCAATTGGCTGTACGCCTGCTCCGTAACTGAAGTTCCTGAAAACGGCGGCGTGTGTGTTAAATACAACGACTCACAAATTGCCTTATTTCATTTTAGCCGTAGAAACGAATGGTATGCTACACAAAACGAATGCCCACACCGTAAACAAATGGCGCTAAGCCGTGGTATGATTGGCTCACAAGGTGAAGATCCAAAAGTAGCCTGCCCGTTTCATAAAAAAACATTCTCTTTAAAAACAGGCGAATGTTTAAGTGGAGATGAGTGTGCTTTAAAAACTTATCCTGTAAAAGTTGAAGACGGGAAAGTATTTATCGGGGTGTAAAAGCCCCCAGCCACTAAAGGGGAGAAAAAAAGACCAGGGGAAATTGCAATCAATAGTAGCCGAATTTTAAATTATTGACAAAACAAAAAAAAATATGTTAGAAATCAGAAGAAAAATCATGTACACTTTTTTATCTGTAATTGCTTTTAGTGCAGTACAGTCACAAAATAACAAACCTTCAGTAACGGTTTGGGATGGCATGGCCATAGCCGGTTATGTAAATGATGGCGGCTTTGTAAATTTTGGCGGGCCCACAGTAAAGCTCATTAAAAAACCGTGGGTATTTGGCTTTGGCATTTTACCTACTATGCGTATTAAAGAAGATAAAGTAGCAAAAGGGGCATCAAAAAATTCTATGGTAATGCCTACGGCAGGTTTTGGTTTTACAGTAGTGTACAAACATTTTGTTACACAGGTTCCATTTTATTACAACAGCAAAACAGCAACGGCTAACGGTAAATGGAATGTAGGATTGGGGATAGGCTACAAATTTTAAAACCAACGATTGCCTGCTATCATTTATCAACAAAAAAAATAAAATATTATGTCTGAAATAATAAATAATCAACCACTCACCAAGCTCAATATCTTTTCTGGCAAAGGCATCCAGATGAAAACCTTTCATATTACCTGGTTAACATTTTTTGTTTGTTTCTTTGGCTGGTTTGGTCTGGCGCCGCTAATGCCCACCATTAAAGAAGATTTGCATTTAGATAAAGGGCAGATTGGCAATATTATTATTGCCTCAGTTTCGGCAACAATTATTGCCCGTTTATTAATTGGTAGGTTATGCGATACCTGGGGACCACGTAAAACATATACCGTATTACTATTGATTGGTGCGCTACCGGTAATGTGTGTGGGCCTTGCAAAAGATTATACTTCATTTTTATTATTCCGATTAGCTATCAGCATTATTGGAGCATCGTTTGTAATTACACAATTTCATACCTCTCAAATGTTTGCAGCAAATATAAAAGGCACAGCCAATGCAGTAGCCGGTGGCTGGGGCAATTTAGGTGGCGGTATAACCAATATGATTATGCCTTTAATTTTTGCAGCTATTGTTGGCTTTGGTTATACCAAACATGATGCATGGCGTTACGCCATGATTGTACCAGGTGTAATGATGCTGGTGATGGCATTTTTTTATTACCGTTTTACAAAAGATACACCCGCCGGTAATTATGATGAGATAAATAAATTAAAAGCAGTAAAAGGAAAAACAGATTACAGTGTTTTAAAAGACTGGAGAATATGGGCATTGTCTTTAGCATACGCTGTTTGCTTTGGTATGGAAATTACATTTGATAATGTTGCAGCATTACATTTTGTACAGGAGTATAAACTTAGCCAGAGCAGCGCAGGTTTTTGGGCAGGCATGTTTGGCTTTATGAATATTTTTGCCCGTGCACTCGGGGGCATATTTGCAGATAAAGTAGGAAAGAAATTTGGCATGAGAGGCAAAGGCGTTTTACTGGCAAGTGTTTTATTATTAGAAGGTTTAGGATTGCTGATGTTTGCTCAATCAGGTTCTTTTGGAATGGCGATTTTTTCAATGATATCTTTTGCGTTGTTTTTAAAAATGGCTAATGGTGCCACGTATGCCATTACACCTTTTATCAACGAAAAAAATGGTGGCCTTGTTGCAGGCATAGTTGGAGCCGGTGGTAATTTAGGTGGTATGATGTTTGGCTTTTTATTCAAAAGCAAAAACATTACTTACTTAGATGCCTTTAGTTATATCGGCTATATTGCTATTGCTGTTTCCCTGGTTGTGCTCGTAACAAGATTTACAAAACCAGCGGAAGTTGAGGAAATTCAACCCATTGCGGCGTTGGCATAAATATCTTTTTTTATTTTGCTTATAATAAAACATAATTAAAGATGATAGAAGATAAAATGTTGAACGGAGCGTCGCCACTGAAGATCAATCAAGGAACTTTAGCTTAGTTCCCCGAAAAAATCGGGACAGGCAAAAAAATAAAAGGTAAAAATTTTGATGGATTCAAAAATATAAAAGAGGCTTGCTTAATTCCCCCCTTGGGGGGCAGGGGGTGCTACTACCTGCTGCTACTGCGGTGTAGGCTGTGGCATTGTAGTAAGTAAAGATGCACATAACAGCATTACAGTAAAAGGTGACGAAAGCCATCCTGTAAATAAAGGCATGCTCTGCAGTAAAGGAATGAATTTACATCACACTGTAAATGATAAAAGCGATAGGTTACTTTTATCCGCAAATGCGGTACAATAAAAATATGCCTTTGCAGAGAGTAAGCTGGGATGCAGCATTGGAAAGAACTGCAGCAGTTTTTAAAACTTTTATAAATAAATATGGGCCGGATAGTGTTGCATTTTATGCAAGCGGCCAATGCTTAACAGAGGAATATTATGTAGTAAATAAATTGATAAAAGGTTTTATTGGCAGCAATAATATTGATACTAACAGCCGCCTGTGCATGAGTAGTGCAGTGGTAGGTTATAAAATGAGTTTGGGCGAAGACAGTGTGCCGGTGAGTTACGATGATCTGGAATTGTGTGATGTAATTTTTGTTGCAGGTGCAAACCCTGCCTGGTGCCATCCTGTTTTATGGCGCAGGGTGGAAGCTGCAAGAGAAAAAAATCCTGACCTAAAAATTATTGTAAGCGACCCACGCAAAACACAAACCTGTTCTTTGGCCAATGTGCATTTACAATTAAACCCCGGTACCGATATTACTTTGCATCATGCCATTGGCAGATGTTTAATAGAAGAAGGAAAAATTGATTTTGATTTTGTTAATGATAACACCAATGGTTTTGTACAATACAAAGAAACTGTTTTTGCAAGAACTGTTGAAGAAGCTGCAGCCATTTGTGGTGTTAGCGAAAATGATATTCGTTTAGCGGCTTTATACATTGGTAATGCTAAAGGTTTTATTACCATGTGGACCATGGGGCTTAACCAAAGTGTGGTGGGCACTAATAAAAATTTATCTCTCATCAATTTAAATTTAATAACCGGGCAAATAGGAAAGCCAGGCGCAGGGCCGTTTTCATTAACAGGCCAACCCAATGCAATGGGCGGCAGAGAAGTGGGCGGCTTGAGTAACCTCTTACCTGCACACCGTGATTTATTAAATGAAACACATCGCAATGATGTAGAAAAATTCTGGCAAATTCCGTTGGGTACTATTCAGCCAAAACCTGGGCTAACCGCCACCGAGATGTTTGATGCACTGAATGATGGTAAATTAAAAGCCATCTGGATTTTATGTACCAATCCATTAACAAGTTTACCCGATGTACGTATAGCAGAAGCAGGATTGAAAAAAGCAAAATTTGTAGTGGTGCAGGATGTGAGCAATAAAGTAGAAACATTACAATATGCCGATGTGGTTTTACCCGCCGCTTCGTGGGCAGAAAAAGAAGGTACGATGACGAATGCGGCACGTTATATTTCTTACTTAAATAAAATTACTGATGCACCCGGCGAAGCTTTGCCCGATGCAGAAATTATTTGCCGCTTTGCAAAAAAAATGGGCTATCATGGTTTTGATTATAAAAACTTTTCGAGAAATATATGCAGAGCATGCAGCATTAACAGAAGGAACCAATATTGACATCAGCGGATTGAGTTATGAAATATTGAAAGAGAAAAGAGCGGTGCAATGGCCGTACAGAAAAGTTGATAGTCATAAGTTGACAGTTGACAGAAATGCAAATGAGTATTTTGGTACACCAAGATTATTTACTGATCATAAATTTTTTACTGCTGATAAAAAAGCAAACATTCATTCTTTTAGCGATGAAAATAAATCGGAAGCATTAACACCTGAACATCCGCTGATATTGACTACCGGCCGCATACGGGATCAATGGCATACGATGAGTAAGACTGGTAAAGTAAATAAACTCAATCAGCATATCAGCGAATCTTTTTTAGAAATTAATCCTGCGGATGCAGCAAATAGAAAAATTAAAGATAACGATGTTATAGAAATATTTAACCGGCGTGGTAATGTTCGTGTAAAAGCAAAATATTCTGATGATATAAAACCCGGTGTTGTTTTTATGCCGATGCATTGGGGCAAAATTTTAAACAGCGATTTAAACAGGGCCAATAATCTTACCAACAATTTAGTTGACCCAAAAAGCAAAGAACCCGATTTTAAATTTAGTGCCGTACAGGTTCAGTTGTACAAAAAAGCAAAACAAAAAATAATTGTAGTGGGTGCCGGTGCAGGGGCATGCGGTTTTGTAAAAAGTTACCGTGCATTAAATAGCGAAGATGATATTGAGGTGTTCAGCAAAGAAGATTTTCCGTTTTATAACAGGGTTCTCCTCCCAGATTATATCAGCGGCGTTTTGCCCTGGCATAATTTAATAAAGATGAGTGATGATGAAGAAAATGATTACAGGATAAAATTGCATCGTGGTGTAAGCATAGAAAAAATTGACAAAGAAAATAAAACCGTTACCGACAGCAATGGCATTACTCACTTTTATGATGTATTGCTGTTAGCCACTGGCAGCAGGGCTTTTATGCTTAAAGATGTGCCAAAGCTTAAAGGAATTTTTACCATGCGTAGCCGCAATGATGCCGATGATTTTAAAAATCATATTGACCGCTGCTAAAGAAAAAGTAATTATTGTTGGTGGTGGTTTGTTGGGGATTGAACTGGCAGCATCACTTATTGAAGTTGGTGTAAAAGTTACCATCATTCAACGTATCTCCCGTTTAATGGACCGGCAGTTGGATCCATTGGGCAGTCAACTATTGCATGAAGAATTAATCAGCAAAGGCATCGAAATTTTTTACAACGATGAGATAGATCGTTTTTTGGGAGAAAAAAATATTTCGGGAGTACGCTTAAAAAGTGGTTTGCATATTAATTGCCAGGCATTGGTAATTGCTATTGGCACAGTGCCCAATATTGAAGTGGCAAAAGAAGCTGGCATAGATTGTAAAAGAGGTGTTGTGGTGGATGAATATTTACGTACCGGTGAAAAAGATATTTTTGCCATTGGAGAAATTGCAGAGTTTAAAGGATTTTTATATGGTATTACTGCAGCAGCAGAACAGCAGGCCGAAATTGTTGCCCGTTTTTTATGCGGTGATATTTCTAAATATTACAGTGGCAGTTTGCTGATGAATATTTTAAAAATGCATGGTACCGATTTATGTTCGCTGGGCCTTGCCGAAATACCCAACAATGATCCGGCTTATGAAGAAATTATTTTTTTAGACAGGGCAAAGCGCTATTATAAAAAATGTATTGTACACAACGATAAATTAGTTGGCGCCATTTTAATTGGTGATAAAAATGAATTTTTAGAATACCGGAATTTGATTGAAAATAAACTGGAGCTGAGTGAAAAACGTTTGCAATTGTTACGCAGCGGCAAAGCACCCGAGCCAGTAATTGGCAAATTAATTTGCAGTTGCAATAATGTTGGCGAAGGAAATCTCATCAACAAAATAAAAGAAGGCTGTAAAGATCATTTACAATTATGCCAGCTTACCGGCGCAGGCATGGGTTGCGGCAGTTGCAGGCCGGAGGTAAAAACTATTTTGGATAGTTATGTAAATGTGATAAAAAAAGAAAAACTGTTGAAGCAATTTAGTAATATATTTTGTGATAGGCAGCTAAGCCTTGATTAATCTTCATTGCATGAGTTTATCCTGACAAAGGAAGGACTCCGTTCAACTATATTAATTCTATTGAACAAAATGATGCAGCAGCAAACTATAAAACGAACTACTTCAAACGACAAAGATTTTCAATATCTCATTAAGGAATTGGATAATGAATTATGGAATGAATTAAATGAAGACCAGACAAAGTATGATCAATATAACAAAGTACCCGATTTAGAAACAGTAATTGTACTGTATGTAAATAATCAACCGGCAGCAAGCGGTTGTTTTAAAAAGTATAATGCAGATACTGTTGAAATTAAAAGAATGTTTGTGGTAAAAGAACACCGGGGTAAAGGTTTATCAAAAAATATCTTAACCGCATTAGAAAACTGGGCAACAGAAGAAGGTTTTGAAAATGCCATTTTAGAAACAAGCATTCACTTTATACCTGCAACAACATTGTATAAAAATGCCGGTTACAAAATTATTCCTAACTACGATCAGTATGAAGGACTGGAAGAAAGTGTTTGTATGAAGAAGCCCCTGTCCCCTAAAGGTGAATTTCAAAACGATGCTTCGTTTTTACATTCGGGAAGTATCAATGAAACAGACTTGTATCATAAGTTTCTTAATCCAGCTTCGGGAGAAAAAGGTTTTTTTAATTTTGAAGAAGATTTTGTAGAGGAAAATGTTCGCTGCATTCCTATGATTGTTCGTTTTAAAATGGATGCAGCTGGCATAAAATTAAAATTAACTGAGTGGAGTAAATTTAAAACAGAAGAAAGACTGCAGCTTGCATTGCTTCCTGCATCAACAAATGAAGAAATAAAATTGTATCATAACCATTTATCGCAATTAATAGAAAAATATACAGGCAACAAACCAACAGTATTAATAATAGACAAGAAACCAGATTGGGCAAACCTTTCCATTGTTCCTGTAATACTTGCAGATAAAGCAAAAGAGTTTGATGTAATTATTTCAACAGATAAATGGAAAACCCTTACCAACCTGCAACGCTATACGTTATTAAAATTGTGCAGGCCCGGGCATGAAAATAAAAATTTCATCAAAGCCATTTATGAGTTTGGTTTGTAAATATTTGATGAAATATTTTTAAAAGCAGTAAATTCATTTTACAAAACGATATCTGTTTCACCATTAACGATTGACAATTCACCTTTTACTACAAACAACTCACCAACATGGCCAACATTGTTTCTATCAATTTTCGTGGCGGCATAATTTCTCCCGGAGATTTATATAATATTTTACTTGCCGCAGAAAAAATTAAAGTGCAGTATGTACGCTTTGGTTTACGCCAGCAATTATTAATAGATTTAGAAAGCTACAGCATTCCTGATTTTACAGCAGAGCTGGAAAAACTAAATATTTCTTTTGAAACTGACAGCAGTAAATTCCCTAACATCATCAGCTCCTACCCTGCCGAAGATATTTTTATCCGCAACACCTGGCTTAGCGAAGGTGTTTACAAAGATATTTTTGATGCCATTGATTATACACCCACATTAAAAGTAAATATCTGCGACAGCAACCAGAGTTTTACACCTATGCTTACCGGTAATATCAACTGGATAGCCGCATCCGAATCGCAGCATTACTGGCATTTAATCATCCGTTTTCCTAAAACAAATATTATTTATGAGTGGGATCAGTTGTGTTATACCAACGATATTCCTAAATTAACAAAATCAATAGAGCAAATTATTACTGCTAATCCATCAGCCTATATTGATAATGTTAATGCTGATGGTAACATTTTATTTTCATCAATATCAACAGAAAATTTAAACATTAAACCTGCAGAAAAAAAAGCTGACCTGCCGCAATTTAATTTACCTTATTACGAAGGGCTTAACCGCTACGATAATAAATACTGGCTGGGCATTTACCGCAGGGATGAATTATTTAATGTTGAATTTTTAAAAAGCGTTTGCAAACTTTGCTTAGAAACCAAGCTGGGGCAGCTTTGCTGCACCGCCTGGAAAACAATAATGATAAAAGGTATTGAAGAAAAAGATAAAGGCTGTGGAATTCCTTGCTGGAAAAATTTCAAATTAACATGCGGCATGCAGCCAATGAATTAAATTTTCAGGTAGAAGATAATTGCTTAGAAGGACTTGAATTAAAAAATTATCTTGTTAAACATTTAAGTATTGATGACACCCGTACATTTGGTATTTGTATTGGAATAAAAACAAGAAAAAAAAGTGAAATATTCAGCAGTATATTGGTACGCAAAAGGTATTTAATTGATGTTTTGGGTATAAAACTTTTTAAAGTGTATGATATTTTATGTGCAAAAGATTTTAATCCCAACGAAAGAACAGAAGAAATTTTCAGCAGTGGTAACCCTAAAATAGTTTTACCCGAGCAACTTCGCAGAAGTGTTTTAAAATTTTATAATTACCGGGCGGGGCTAAATAAAAATAAATCTGCTGGTAATGTAATTGTAAAACAAGTTAAAGAAAAGATTGCCGAAGAATATATTTATCAATGCAGCAATTGTAAAACAGTGTATGATCCACTTATTGGAGAACCGGAAAAAGCAATACCAGCCGGAACAACATTTGAAAATTTACCTGCAACTTATGTTTGCAGCTTGTGCGAAGCAGGAAAAGACAAATACACTAAAATAAAAAAATCGGAACTAGGTTTATAAACCATTCATATCCGCATGTGCATTAAAATTTCGGAAATATACCTTTTGATTATCGAGCAATGTAATTTCGCAAACAATTAGTTTGCTTAAAAAAAATTTCATGCTGTGCCTTGTTAACTTATTTTTTTTCTGCAGCAGCGGTAATTTTTTTTAAAGCAGCAGCAGTATAAATGCCACACAACGGCTCCTGCTCTTTGTTATTGGTAAAAATATACGCCTCGTATTTTTTACTTTGCTGGTACAGGGCAAATAATTCTTTTAAAAGATTGGTTTCCATTAAAGGTAAATCGCAGGCCAGCAAAAATAAATCATCATCAGGATTTTGTAAATGTGCAGATAGTACGCCAAGCAATGGGCCGTGAATATCAAGAGCAGCATTATCAACAATCAATACATCGTTTGCAAAAACTTTTGCATAATCATGCTGCTGTTTTTCATTTACCGAAAATTTTATGGGAATATTTATTGCACTCAGTTTATCAAAAGCAGTTTGTGCCCATGTTTTTGCTTCATGCACTAACAGGCCTTTATCGCTGCCCATCCGGCTGCTTTGTCCGCCGCAAAGAATTATTCCGAGCATGAGTTAGTGATTAGTTAATTGGTTAACTGGTTTATTAGTTGATTAGATTGTTAGAATTGGGATGAACTTTTTGGCAATGTAACCTAATTCCAAATTACCTATCTAGCTAAATTACTAATTCCTTTCTTCAGCTTTGATGATGAGCAGGTGTATCAGTATGCCCTAAATTTTTTCCCGGTGCAACTACATCTCTTACCATTTGCTTTATTTCTTTTATTTCGGCAAAACCGCCATATTCTTTTCTGTCGAATATTTTTTTGCCGCCAACATAAATATTGTAGCGGCCATTTACTTCACTGGGCTGCAATGTAACTGCTCCAACCTCATCGGCAAAAGTGGTTAAAATTTCCTGCGCCATGTAAGCGGCACGTAAAAGCCAATGGCATTTTGGGCAATACTCAATGGTTACAGTTGGTTTCATTTTTTAATTTTAAAATTACAATAAAACTAAATCAATATAAAAAAATATAAATTTGCGTAATGATTACAGGTAACTCATTTATTCGTCTATCCCGTAAAATCGCTGGGAGGTTTTAGCCTTCAAACGGCAGAAATAACCAGCACAGGTTTTAAACACGACAGAAGATGGATGCTGGTGGATGAAAACAATTTATTTTTATCGCAACGCAGCCATCCGCAAATGGCTTTACTGCAAACTGCACAAACTACTACAGGCATTAAAGTATTTCATAAAATTAATCCTGCACTTTCCATTACCATTCCTTTTATAAATGAAACCGATGAAACAATTAAAGTAACAAGTATGGGATGATATTTGTGATGCAGTTGTAGTAAGTAATTTATGCAATGAATGGTTTAGCGATATGCTGCAAATAAATTGCAAATTAGTGTACATGCCCGATGAAACAAAACGATTAGTAGATAAAAGATATGCAGGCAACGAAGAGATCACTTCTTTTTCAGATGGCTATCCTATATTAATGATAGGTCAATCTTCGCTGGATAATTTAAATGAAAAACTATTAGAACCATTGCCAATGAACCGCTTTAGGCCAAACATAGTTTTTACAGGTGGTCATGCACATATTGAAGATGAGATGGCGGCCTTTACTATTAATGAAAATAAATTTCTCGGCGTAAAGCCCTGCTCCCGTTGCGTAATGACAACTATTAACCAGCACAATGCCGAAAAAGGAAAAGAACCTTTAACAACATTGGCCACTTACCGCATGAAAAATAATAAAATTTATTTTGGACAAAATGTTTTGCAGCAGCAAAATGGATTTATTAGTGTGGGAGATGAGATAAAAATATTAAACCAAAAGGAAATTTTTATTTAGATTTTGTATTTATCGCAGAGAATACCTGCGTTAATCTCTGCTTCTTCTTTTCTCTGCGATAAAAATTACAACTGCAGCAACCCTGCCTTATACAAAGTATTAACCGGCTTATTATCCCAAAATAATTCAAAGTCATCAAGCCCTGCAGTTTCGTAAGATTCTTTTACTTCCTGCAAACTAAAAGTTTTAATATTTTTTACCGATAATTTTTCCAGTATTGCGGCTAACCACAACCCCTGCTCCTTATCTGTTTTTATTTCAAGTGTTTCCTTTTTTGTTTCAAAAGTTAACAAACAAACTTCCCATTGATTCCCTTTTTTTGATTTGGTAAAAATTTCAACAACTGGTTTATTACCCAGCCAAACCACTTTTGTATTAGGCTTTGCGCCTGCATATTCTTCTTCCATTAAAACTTTGGAAATATAATCAGAAGCAATGGTATGTTTTAGGTGTTTTAAAATCAAACCATTTATGCAGCGGCACATCAAAGCAAGCACCATGCATATAATTTAATAAAGATTTTTTTAAGCCGAAACTAAAACTTTCGTGATCGGCGCCGGTAGGGTCAAGATGTACAATATCATTATTGGCAAAGCTGCCAACCGCTTCCGTTAGTTTCTGTACTTTATATTTTTCAGGATGTAATCCTACCGGGCTGTGTGCCGTCATGGTAAACAAATGCCAAAAGGCAGATTGTAAAACACCGGCTTCAAATAACTGCCGCACCATTTCTAAAGAGTCAATTGTTTCCTGTGCAGTTTGTGTGGGAAAGCCGTACATTAAATACGCATGTACCATTATACCGGCTTCAGTAAAATGTTTATTTACTTTAGCAACCTGGGCAACAGTAATACCTTTATCAATTAATTGCAGCAAACGGTCTGAGGCAACTTCCAATCCGCCAGAAACTGCAATACATCCTGCTGCTTTCAACAACAAACACAGATCACGGGTAAAGCTTTTTTCAAAACGTATATTGGCCCACCAGCTTACTACTAATTTTCTTTTTATAATTTCTAAAGATAATGCCCTCATTAATGCAGGTGGTGCTGCTTCATCTACAAAGTGAAAACCATTTTGCCCCGTTTGTGCAATAATTTCTTCCATTCGGTTGCAGAGTAATTCTGCCGTGATGGGTTCGTATAATTTTATATAATCTAAACTGATATCGCAAAAAGTACATTTGCCCCAATAGCAACCATGTGCCATCGTTAGTTTATTCCATCTGCCATCGCTCCATAAACTGTGCATGGGGTTTACCACTTCTATTGCCGAAATATATTTGTCTAATAAAAAATCGCTGTAATCCGGTGTACCCACCTGCCCTTGTTTATAATCGGTGCATGCAGTGTTGTTGATATATTTTACTTCTCCGTCAATTAAAGTAAAAGTTCTTTTTAAATCAGCAATAGTTTTTTCTCCATTAATAAAATGAAATAAATTTTCTACCGGTGCTTCGCCATCATCCAATGTAATAAAATCATAAAACTCAAAAACCCTTTTATCACTCAGCGAACGTAATTCTGTATTGGCAAATCCGCCGCCCATGCAAACTTTTACATTTGGATAATATTGTTTTATCCATTGGCCGCAGCGTAAGGAAGTATATAAATTGCCGGGGAACGGAACTGAAATACAAACTAATTTTGGTTGCACCATTACCATCCGCTTTTCTAAAATATCAATTAATATTTTATCTAAATAAGTATAGTCTTTTTGTAACTCATTATACAATTCATCAAAGCTGTTGGCACTTCTGCCTAATTTTTCTGCATAGCGGCTAAAGCCAAAATGTTCATCCACACATTCTTTTATCAGGTCGCTTAAATCTTCTAAATATAATGTTGCTAAATGTTTGGCTTTATCCTGGTTGCCCATACTGCCAAAAGCCCATATCAAATCATCGGTTTGTGCAAAGCGGCTGGCTTCGGGTAAAAAATTTCTTTTACTAATTAATGCAGAGAGCTCAGGATTTTTCCCTTGCAAAAAATAAATTACCGCATCAATTGTATTTATATAATCTTGCTGCAAAGCAATAATGCGTTTTGCATTGGCAGATATTTCTTTTACTGTATCAACGGAAGAAAATAATTTTTGCAACCCTTCTTTACAAAATAATGCAATGGTTACTTCTATTCCTAAATCGGCCTGAAATGCACTTATCCTTTTTGTATTTAAAAATCCTTTTAAATAAGCGGTTGCCGGGTACGGAGTATTCAACTGCGTAAACGGCGGCGTAAATAAAAAGATAGAAGCGCTCAATGGGAATGTTTTATTTACAAAAATAAGATAATTAGATTTGGAAGTGGAAAAGGCAAATACTCAATATTCAACTTTGCAGTATGAAAAAATGAACAGATTTTAATTACAGGATGCTTTATTCGATACGCAGGAAAATATTCAATGATCAATGTTCAATACTCAATATTCAACTTTGCAGCTTTTGTAATTGAGCATTTTTTTATACTTTGTACTTTAAATTTTATTTATGCAAAGTAGAAAATTTGATCTTGAAGACAGACTTGTAGATTATACCTGCAGAATGATTGATGTTGTGGAAGCATTGCCCAATACAAGGGCAGGAAATTATATTGCCGGTCAATTAATAAGATCATGTCACTCTCCCACTTTCAATTACGGCGAAGCACAGGCGGCAGAATCTCCCAAAGATTTCATACATAAAATGGGAATTATTTTAAAGGAATTAAAAGAATGCAGAACTGCGTTAAAAGTTATTATTAAAAAAGAATTAATAAAACCCACAAAAAAATTAGATGGCATATTTAAAGAAACCGAAGAATTAATTGCCATCATTGCCAAAAGTATTGCTACTTGTAAAAGGAATAATACGCTTTGATATCGAAATAAATATTACCCGAATTACAGTCCAATAAAATTCCGATAAACAAATGCTGTTCAAATTCCAATTCCCTGCATTTTCATTGAACATTGAAAGTTGAATATTGAACATTTGAAATCAGAAACTCCAACCATAATACCATCCCCAAAAAAAAGCCCCACTCTTTTCAGAATGGGGCCAACATATAAAATCAATCTCCGTTTTATGGGCAGAGGCTTTATCCTTCCTCTCCTATCCTCTTACCTTTTTGCTTTGCCATCACCTCTTCTGCAATATTATTTGGTGCAGGAGTAGTAATGACTGAACTCCATGGTTGAAGTTGCACGGCCGCTTGATAATGAACGCAACTGCGTTACATAACCAAACATTTCGCTCAATGGCACTTTGGCTTTAATAACCTGTACACCATGTTTGCTATCCATACCTTCCAGCATACCACGGCGGCGGTTTAGATCACCCGTTACATCACCCATGTATTGATCAGGTGTTAACACTTCCACTTTCATGATTGGTTCAAGTAAAACTGGTTTTGCTTTACGGCCAGCTTCACGGTAACCTTGCTTGGCACAAAGTTCAAAACTCATCGCATCACTATCCACCTGGTGGAAACTACCATCATAAACATCTCACTTTCATACTCTCCATCGGGTAACCGGCCAATACACCAGTTGTCATAGCAGTTTCAAAACCTTTTTGAATGGCAGGTACAAATTCTTTTGGAATACTACCACCAAACAATCTCGTTTACAAACTGGAAATCGACCTTTGGCCTTACTTTCAAAAATTCTTCATCAGCAGGGCCGATCTCAAAAATGATATCGGCAAATTTACCACGGCCACCCGTTTGCTTTTTCAAGGTTTCCCTGTGCTCAATAGTATTATGGAATGCTTCTTTATAAGCAACCTGTGGAGCACCCTGGTTAATTTCAACTTTAAACTCACGACTGCATCCTGTCGACAATGATCTCCAAATGTAACTCACCCATACCACTCAAAATGGTTTGGCCGGTTTCTTCGTCTGTACTTACACGTAATGTAGGATCTTCTTCTACCAGTTTGGCAATTGCCATACCCATTTTATCAACGTCGGCCTGTGTTTTTGGCTCAACCGCAATACGAGATAACCGGTTCAGGGAAAGTCATTGCTTCCAGTACGATCGGATTATCTTCGTTACAAAATGTATCACCTGTTTTAATATCTTTAAAACCTACCGCTGCACCAATATCACCAGCTTCAATAAAATCAACCGGGTTTTGTTTGTTGGCATGCATCTGCATGATACGGCTGATACGCTCTTTTTTACCTGTACGGGTATTCAAAACATAAGTACCAGAATCCAAACGGCCACTATAAGCCCGGAAGAAAGCCAAACGACCCACAAAAGGATCGGTCATGATCTTAAATGCCAATGCACTGAATGGTTCTTTAGGATCTGCATGACGCAATAATTCTTCACCGGTATCAGGATTAGTTCCTTTAACCGCTTCAATATCCATAGGACCAGGTAAGTAACGTACAATAGCATCCAATGCAGTTTGTACACCTTTATTTTTAAAAGAAGAACCACACATCATCGGGATGATAGAAATATCGATCGTTGCTTTACGGATAGCTTCATGAATTTCATCTTCGGTGATCGTGTTAGGATCATCAAAGAATTTTTCCAATAATTTTTCATCGTAATCAGCAACTGCTTCAATCAAATGCTGTCTCCATTCGTTCACTTCTTCCATCATATCTTCCGGAATAGGCACTTCGTTAAAAGTCATACCCTGTCCTGCTTCATCCCAAACCATTCCCTTCATGGTAATTAAATCTACCACACCTTTAAAATTATCTTCGGCACCAATTGGTAATTGTAAGGGCACAGCTTTAGCACCCAGCATTTCTTTAATCTGTTTTACAACATTTAAGAAATCGGCACCGCTACGGTCCATTTTATTTACAAAACCAATACGTGGTACTTTGTATCGGTTAGCCTGGCGCCAAACAGTTTCAGCTCTGTGGCTCTACACCAGATACTGCACAAAACAAAGCCAATAAACCATCCAGTACACGTAAATAACGTTCTACCTCTACAGTAAAATCCACGTGACCCGGGGTATCAATAATGTTGAATTTGTATTGTTTGGTATCCGGTGTTTTTTTGTCTTTGCACCATCGGAAAGTTCCAAAAGCAGGTAGTAGCAGCACTGGTAATAGTGATACCTCTTTCCTGTTCCTGTGCCATCCAGTCCATAGTGGCGGCACCATCATGTACCTCACCAATTTTATGATTTACACCGGTATAATATAATATACGTTCGGTGGTAGTGGTTTTACCGGCATCAATATGAGCGGCAATACCAAAGTTTCGTTGATAACGTAAATCTGCCATTTTTTTTTATTTGACCCCTATCTCCGCTAAATGGCGGATATAAGGATGTTATTAATTGAATTATTTATTGTTAAATACTTATTAAATTTTGCTAATATAGCATACCCCTGTAGGAAAGCCCCTTTAGGGGTTGGGGTGCTATATGTGTTATTGTACTCTCATATTATGCTAAATAAGTACGGCGCCATCCTATATTGCTGTACTTTTTAGCGCCGCAAAGGTAAGGATTTTTGGTATATTAACAAACGTTTAAGTGAGAGTAATATTAAATTGGTGTTTAATGAATATTTGGGAGATATGGAAAAATGCTTCTATATTAGCACACTTAAGGGCATAATTTTAAAAATATATAAAATGGCACAAGCGGAAAACATAAAACTTGGAAACTTATTGATTAATACAGAAAACTATAGATTTGAAATTGCAACAGGGCAAAAAGAGGCTATTGATAGCATGATTGAGAATCAAAATGATAAGCTGCATAGTCTTGTTTTGGATATTCTTGTTAATGGCTTAAGCCCAGTAGATTTAATTCAAGTAACGCAATCAAAAGAAGATAAAACTAAGTATATCGTTCTCGAAGGAAATAGAAGGATAACAGCATTAAAATTACTTGACAACCCCAATTTAATTGATAACCCCAAGTATTTATCTCTTAAGAAAAAATTCAAAAAAACACACGAAGAAAATAAAACAAAAATTCCTAAAATACTTGATTGTACTGTTTTTAAAACTCCCGCTGAGGCTGATAAATGGATCAAAAGAAAGCATGCAGGACAATTAGATGGCGTTGGCACTGTAGACTGGAATTCACAGCAGATTCAACGGTTTGAAGAAAAGGTAGAAGGGAAGTCTTCAATTGCTTTGCAAGCCATTAATCTTCTTAAGTCTCATTCGTCTGTGCCACAATCAATAAAAGATAACTTACTAAAATTGCCCATTACAAACTTTGATCGTCTTTTATCTGATCCAGATGTTAGGGAATTTTTATGCCTTGACAATAACAATGGTGTTTTGCAATCTGATATCGATGAAATTGAAGTAGTAAAGGGTTTAACACAAGTTGCGAAGGATTTGCTTAAGCCGTCTTTCACAGTAAATGATATCTATTATAAAAAAGATAGGGAAATTTATATAAACAAATTTCCAAAAGACAAGATTCCATCTATTTCAAAAAAAGCTTCAAAGCCATGGACACTTACAAAGACTTCAAATCCCACAAGCGGCACTAATTACCCTAAAGCTAAGCCAAATCCAAAAGATAGGAATCGATTAATACCGAAAACTTGTTCACTTAAAATTAGTAATGCAAAAGTAAACTCAATTTACCATGAATTACAAAGTATTGACATCGCCAAATTCACAAATGCCGTTGCCGTTCTTTATAGAGTTTTTATAGAGTTAAGTGTTGACACTTATATTGAAGAACATGGCTTAGTACAAACACCATCTGCTGCAAAATCCGGAGTTGATTTTCAACAAAAAATTAATGTCGTTGCAAATCATATGGACAATAAGAAATTTGCTGATGCTGCAATATGCAAAGGAATAAAAGCAGCAATCAAAGATAAAAACGACATATTAGGAATAGATACATGGCATGCCTATGTCCACAACAACAGATTTGCTCCAAAAGCAAATAATTTAAGTATTACTTGGGATAATATGCAAGAGTTTGTTATAATATTGTGGAATAATATAAAATAAACTATGGACTTTTATTCTCCACTTCGCTACCCCGGTGGTAAAGGCAAGGTTTCAGGATATTTCAAACAAATTTTTAAAGAAAACCATCTATATGATGGCGTATATGCAGAACCGTATGCAGGAGGTGCTTCTGTAGCTTTATCTTTACTTATTGATCAATATGCTTCCAAAATTGTTATTAATGATATTGACCGATCAATATATTCATTTTGGCATTCAGTTCTTAATAAAACAGACGAATTATGCAAATTAATAAATGATACTTCTGTAACAGTTGAAAATTGGAATCTGCAAAAAGATATTCAAAAAAATAAACAAAAAAACAGCTTAATTAAAGTTGGTTTCTCAACTTTTTTTTTGAATAGAACTAATCGATCAGGAATATTGAATGCAGGAATTATTGGAGGCAAAGAACAGGCTGGCACTTGGAAAATAGATGCAAGATTTAACAAGAAAGATTTAATTAAGCGAATTGAACGAATTGCCCAATTAACAGATAAGATAGAACTACATAACTCTGACGCTGTTGAATTAGTAAAATTACTTCGTAAGGAATTACCCAAAAAGTCGCTATTTTATTTTGATCCCCCATATTATGTAAAAGGAAAAGACTTATATCTTAATTTTTACGGCGACAAAGACCACAAAGAAATTGCAGAACAAATTAATAAAGTATCTTCACAAAAATGGATTGTCACTTATGACAATGTAGATCAAATTAAAAATCTATATCCCCAATACAGGCAAAAGGAATATTCTCTTAACTATAGTGCAGGTCAAGCTAATACTGGTAAGGAAGTAATGATTTTCTCAAACAATCTTTACATTTCAAAAAATTCATTATTACCTTAATTTATTTTAAAAAAATTATTTAATAATTTCTATTGATGGCTCATTTATTTTTAAGTAAAACCACGATAAAGAACAGTAATTTCTACATACAAACATTTTATATTGATATTTAAAACAAGCCCTTACAAGTAATAGTCATGAAAATATGACAAACTTATTTAGCTTAAATAAAAAAGTATCATTAGATTTATATCATTATTTTTTAAATAAAAGCAAAGAAAGAACATATATAAACTCTACCTTTGCCGTCCAAAATCAAATTATAATCATTATGTCACTAGATAGTAAAATATCAGAAAACGATTATTTTAACGACCCGGTTATTGACAATGTCAAAAAAGATATTATTGAAAACATTGTAATTTACTCAAGTGATGTCCCTAGTTCAATACAAAATTTGGTAGCATCCCACTATACCAAATCCAGCAACGACAATAGTGGTAAATCTGATAAAGAATGTACCATTCAGGGGATTTAATCAGATTACATACAGAATCTTTATCTACTTTACCGGAGGAAAAGTATAGGTCCGAATTTAGAAGAGACTATGCTCGGATTATTCATAGTCACAGTTTTAGAAGACTACAAGGCAAGCAGCAGCTATATCCCGGTCTCGAATCCGATTTTTTTAGAAGCAGATTAACTCATTCATTAGAGGTAGCACAAATTGCTAAGGCTATTGGAATACGTTTAAATAGTGAGTATAAACTAAATATTGATTGCGACTTATTAGAAGTGGCTGGCACAGCTCATGATATCGGTCACCCACCCTTTGGCCATAAAGGAGAGTATGCATTAGATGACTTAATGAAAGCTTATGGCGGGTTTGAAGGTAATGCCCAAACACTCCGAGTATTAAGTAAACTAGAAAAGAAAATTCATGGACATAGGGTAGGTTTAAACTTAACATCCCGGTCTTTAGCGTCGATATTAAAATACAACAACATTATAACAAAAGAACGAGCTCCCTCCGATCCTATACAAAAAGGTTATTATGATGAGGATAAGGATTTAGTTGAAAATGTAAAAAAGAATGTATTAAGTGTTACGAGTGTTCCTGAAGATTTCAGAACAATTGAATGTTGTATTATGGATTTAGCTGATGATATTGCATATTCTGTTTTTGATTTTGAAGATGGGTTAAAAGCCGGATTTTACACTTTCTTTGATTTATTATACAGCCATGACTTTAAAGATCCAAATAATGTGCTAGAAAAGGTCACTAAGAAATTGACGAAAAAGGGAATCCCAGGAATAACCACAGATTCAGTTTTAAAAACTATGGAAACTGAATTGTATTCTTTATTAGGTAGAGATAAGTTTTTTTCAACACAAGATATCTTAAACGATATCTCGTCAAAAGGTTTATCACAAGTTGAAAGTTGGATTAAATTCCTAAATAGTTATTACTACTCGTTAAACTTGGCCTATGGTAAAAATGGCGCTTTACGTACCCAAACCAGCAGTTTTCTAGTTGGTAAATTTATCCGTGGAATAGACTACGTACCGAATAGTGCTTTTCCGCAATTATCATCTGTACAATTTAACACTACTACGCTTTTACAAGTCGAAACATTAAAACAATTTGTTTATGAATTTATTGTAAGTTCTCCAAGACTACTAATAAGTGAATTACGAGGCCAAGATATAGTGAAAGAAATTTTTAGTGCTATTATAAAAAACCCTCGACTACTTCCTTCTGACTATTATTCACTATATAAAATCGAAACGATAGAAAGTGCACAGAAAAGAATAATATGTGATTTTGTTTCCGGAATGACAGATAGATATGCAATTGAATTTTATGGCCGTTTGAAATCTATGGATCCAGTAACAATTTTCAAACAATACTAATATTTCTTGTTGCTTTCGCCGCCTTTGGTATTAATTTTGAACCATAAGCCCATTGCCGCCAGCGTCTGGTATGCAGCGTAAGCATTGCAGCATAGCGTACCAACGCCGCATCTTAGTCTCCGTATTAAACTCAAACGTTTGTAACTCCAAAAATACTTTCTGTAAAAGTATTAATTTCAAACATTCTCAGTTTTTATTTTCCCCAACAATGCAAATCACCACCGGCACTATATTAAAAAGCACCCCATCAACAAATGATACCAACTTTGAACAGGCCATTATTTTTATTGCAGAGCACAACGAAAAAGGCGCCATGGGTTTTGTAATAAATAAAAAAAATGCAAGGGCACTTAATGAGCTGGAAGAATTTAAACAAAGCATTGCGTTTCCCTTATATGAAGGCGGCCCTATGGACAGAGAACATCTTTACTTTATTCATCGCCGGCCAGATGTAATAGAAGGCGGCACACTTATCGCCCACTCCATTTACCTCGGTGGCAATTTTAAACAGGCTGTTGATAATCTTAATAACAACACTATAAATGCAAAAGATATAAAAATATTTATTGGCTATTGCGGCTGGGATTTTAATCAGCTTGAAGAAGAAGTGGCAGAAGGCAGTTGGATAATTGCTGATGTTGCTGAGCAAAGTGTTTTTTAATTTACTGCAATAAATTTTTTTTTATTAAGTCAACAGTTGGCTACAAATTGTAACCAACTGAAAGTTTCAAATAAAAAATGTTTTTGCTAAATATATTTTAGGCAGTAGCGGCAACAATTGCTGCAGCTGCTGCTGCACTTGCTGCTGCTGCACCTGCTGCTTCGTTATTTGCATTCGACATGCTTACAAAACTATAGCCCCAGCCTTTTAATTCGTTTTTCCAAATTAAAGAACCATCTTTTGCACTAAGGCAAAGCAACATGCCGGTAGAGCCAATAAAAAGTTTGTCGCCTTCTACGGTTATTTGCCCGTAAGTAAGCGTCATTGAGCTGGTGAGGTATTGCTTTAATTTTACTTCCCATACAATAGCGCCGTCTTTTTTATTAATGGCGGCAACCCTGCCGTTAGATAAAACAAATAAGTAGTCTTTCTGCTTCATGGTTTATGTTTTGCTATAAAATTATACAATAAAATGATTGACAGTATTTTTCAAGAAAAAATATTTCAGTACTACCATTAAAAAAGAATAATCTGCCGGTTACACAGAAATAAATTTTAAAACTAACATCACATTTCCATATTACTTACATTTGCTGCTTAAAAATAATTATTATGAAAAAAATAGCACTATTTGTAACTGCTGCTGTTGCACTAACTTTTGCCAATGCACAGCAATTAACTACACCGCAACCTTCGCCAACGCAAGTGGTAAAGCAAAATTTTGGTGTAGGTTTTATTGAATTAAACTACAGCCGTCCTGCAAAAAAAGACAGGAAGGTTATGGGTGACCTTGTACCTTTTGGAAAAGTATGGCGCACAGGTGCCAACGCTGCCACCACACTTACTTTTAGCGAAGATGTAACTATTGGAGGAAAGGAAGTAAAAGCAGGTAAATATGGTTTGCTTACTATACCCGATGCAGGCAAATGGACTATCATTATCAGTAAAGATGTTACCGTAAATCAACCCTCTGCATACAAACAGGAAAATGACGTGGTACGGGTGGAAGCAAAAACAGTTACCACTCCTTTTACTGTAGAAAACTTTACCATCGGTTTTTCTGATATTACCGGCAGCAGTTGTAATGTGGAATTAATGTGGGAGAATACTTATTTAAATTTTCCTGTTACTACCGGCACCGATAAAAAAGTAATGGGGCAGATAGATAATTTAATGAATAAGGATAACAAACCCTATTTTAATGCAGCATCTTACTACTATGATAATGGTAAAGATTTAAACCAGGCATTAGGATGGGTAAACAAAGCTTTAGAAACTAACAAAGAAGCTTTTTGGATGTACCTGTTAAAGGCACGTATCCTTAAAAAAACTGGTGATAAAGCAGGCAGTAAAGCCGCTGCAATCATGACTAAAGATTTAGCTACTGCAGCTAAAAATGATGATTATGTAAAAATGGCTACTGAATTAATGGCCACTTTATAATTTATAAAAATTATTTTTTCTGCTTCACTACATCTTAAGCTGTAATTTATTTTTACAGCAAGAGGTGGTGAAGCAGATTTGTTTAAAGCAATTATCTCGTCTACAGCATCAGGCCAGCAGCAAATTTTAACGCAGAGAAAAGGAGAAAAGGAGTTATCGCAGAGTGAATCCTGAGCAAAGTCGAAGGGCTCAGCGTAAACTCTGCCATCTCATTTTCTCAGCGTTGAAAAAAATATTGCGACAATATGAAATGCATCCGTTATCTCTTCACTCAAAATTTTCACCTCTAATCCATAACTTTACCAACTCACATTCAACATTCAACATTCAACATTCAACATTCAACATTCAACATTCAGCCATCAACCATCAACCTTCAACCTTCAACCTTCTGGCTTAATACTTGCATCAATATTCAATCATGAATACCTACAACCAACAAGCCCAAAAAGAATTAACTGCATGGCAAAAAAAAATGCTTAGTAAACCTTCGCTGTTAAATAATTTGTCTAAAAAAATTCAAACTAAAATAAATACCTGGATACCCGAAAAAATACATAATGCCATAACCGTGGCCATTAAACAAATGATACGGGGCGTTTTGTTTGGTGCCACACATACCACTGCTCAATCTTTAGTAACCGGCAACCTGCAACAGCGTGAAGAAGCCGTACAAAAAAAAATAGACTGGTACAGAAATACTGCAGCAGTAGAAGGCGGCATAACCGGTGCCGGTGGCATATTATTGGGCCTGGCCGATTTTCCTATTTTAATTGGATTGAAAATAAAGTTGCTTTTCGATATTGCTGCCATTTATGGTTTTGATGTAAACGATTATAAAGAACGGGTGTACCTGCTGCATATTTTTGAACTCTCTTTTTCAAGCGATGCACACCGAAAAAATATTTATACAAAAATGATTGACTGGGAAGAAAAGCGAAAAAATTTACCTGAAGATATTAACCAGTTTGACTGGAGAAATTTTCAACAGGAATACCGGGATTATATTGATCTGGCAAAAATGGCGCAGCTGGTTCCTGTAATTGGTGCACCGGTTGGCGTACTGGTAAATTACCGCTTAATAAAAAAACTGGGTATTACTGCAATGAATGCTTACCGTATGAGAATACTATAATTAATGTGAGACACGAACATTGGCTGGCGGCACTAAAAAAGTCCAAACAACTTACTGTCTATACTTGTAATAATTTGCCCCAGGTGTTCTTCGTTTTCGGCAAATTTATTTTTATCGGCATCAATAATTAATAACGGGCCTTCTTTGTAATTATCAATAAAATTATTGTAAAATTCATTTAATTTTTTAAGATAATCAAGGCGGATATTTTCTTCGTACTCCCTGCCCCGCTTTTGTATTTGCGCTACCAATGTAGGTACCGATGCTTTTAAATAAATAAGCAGGTCGGGTGGCTGCACCATGCGTTTTAAGTGTTTCAAAAAATTTATAGTAATTATCAAAATCACGTTTGCCCATCAGGCCCATATCATGCAGGTTGGGTGCAAAAATATTGGCATCTTCATAAATCGTTCTGTCCTGTATTACGGTTTCGGTGCCACGGTGTATTTCCAAAATCTGGTTAAGGCGGCTGTTTAAAAAATATATCTGCAGGTTAAAACTCCACCTCGGCATGTCTTCGTAAAAATCGTTCAGGTAAGGGTTATGGTCCACATCTTCAAACTGCGGAATCCATTTGTAATGCTTACTCAGCATTTCGGTTAATGTAGTTTTACCAGCACCAATATTTCCGGCTACTGCAATATGTTTTGGTTTTTTAGTTTTAGCCATAATACACAATTGTCGATTTTCGATTGCCGATTTTAGATTTTTATGACAAGCGGAACATCTAAAGTAAACAAAATCTGAAATCTAAAATCTAAAATCAGAAATATTTTAATCCTATCGCTTCTCTAACCAGTTTCATCGTTTCACCGGCGCTTTTATTAGCTTTTGCTGCTCCCTGCTCCATTACCTGCTGTAAATATTTTTTATCGGGCAAAATTGCGTTTATTTTTTCCCTGATGGGTGCAATAAAATGCACCATATCTTCTGCCAATTGCTTTTTTAAATCGCCGTAACGTATGGTGCAATTATTAAAGTCGCTTTCATATTTAGCAATAACATCTTCGGTACAAACCAATTTCATCAGCCCAAAAATATTTTCAATATAATCGGGTTTGGCTGCATTCATTTCTGTTGGGCCATTATCCGTTTTTGCTTTCATCACTTTTTTTCTAATTACATCATCTTCATCTGCCAAATACAAAGTAGCCATTTGGTTTTCGCTTTTGCTCATTTTACCAGCTGCCATCTAGACTTGGCACTTTTACCAAATCTTCATTATTATTATAAGCAACGGGTTCGGGAAAAATTTCGCCATAGCGGTGATTAAAACGGTTGGCAAAAGTTCGGGCCATTTCTAAATGCTGCTCCTGATCTTTACCCACAGGCACATATTTAGCACGGTGCAAAATAATATCTGCTGTTTGCAACACCGGGTAAGTAAGCAAACCGGCATTTACATTTTCAGGATTTAATCTCACCTTATCTTTAAAAGTGGCAGTTTTTTCCAGCTCCCCTTTGTAGGCCAGCATATTCAAATACAAATACAATTCAGCCGTTTCGTGTACATGGCTCTGGCAATACAGTGCTACTTTATCAGGGTCTAATCCGCAGGCAATATTTTCGGCCAAAACCCTTTCTACATTTTCTTTTAGTTCTTTTGTATCGGGATGTGTGGTTAAGCGAATGCAGATCGGCCACCATAAAATAACAGTTAAACTGCTCCTGCATTTTTACATAATTGCGGATGGCCCCAAAATAATTGCCCAAATGCAAAAAACCCGTGGGCCGGATGCCACTCATTACTATTTCTTTTGTTGCTGCCATAATTGGCGAAGATAATAAAAGCCAACAGGCAATTGACAATATGTAATAAAAAAATTAACTGCCGCTCAAATAAAATCGTCAATGAGCAAATACAAAACTGAACTATATTTGTTTTATGGAAGTAAATGATGCATTGGTAGATAAATTGGCCAACCTGGCAAGGCTGCAGTTTAACGATACTGAAAAAGAAAGTATTAAAAACGACCTGCAGCGAATGATTAAATTTGTAGAAAAATTAAATGAACTAGATACTACCGGTGTGGAGCCTTTACTGCACATGAGTGAGCAGGTAAATATTTTAAGAGATGATGAAGTAAAAGGAAGCATAAGCCGGGCCGAAGGATTACAAAATGCGCCGGTGCATGATGGGGAGTTTTTTAAAGTACCGAAAGTAATAAAACGTTAATTGGTTAATTAGTTTACCAGTTAATTAGTAAAGCCTTTAACTAATTCAACATCCCAATCAACCAATAAACAAATTAACCAATTAACCATTTATGCAGGGAATTATTCATTTAGAAAACATTCGCAAAAGTTATTACCTTGGCAAGCAGGAACTGCAGGTACTTAAAGGTATTAGCTATTGATGTTTTTAAAAATGAGTACGTGGCTTTAATGGGCCCCAGCGGCAGTGGCAAATCTACCTTAATGAATATTTTGGGTTGCCTGGATAGCCCCAGCGGTGGCAAATACATTTTAAATGGCAAAGATGTAAGCCGCATGCCCGATAACGACCTTGCAGAAGTACGCAACCAGGAAATTGGATTTGTGTTTCAGCAATTTAATTTATTGCCAAGGTTAACGGCATTGGAAAATGTAGCATTGCCATTAGTGTACAGCGGCATTAGCAAAAAAGAAAGAACAGAAAGAGCGATGGAAGTAATGGTAAAAGTAAAATTAGACGACCGCAGCCATCATAAACCTAACGAACTGAGTGGGGGCCAGTGCCAACGTGTTGCTATTGCCCGTGCATTAATCAATAACCCTTCTATAATTTTAGCTGATGAACCTACCGGTAATTTAGACAGTAAAACCAGTTACGAAATAATGGATATTTTAGGTAAGATACATACCGAAGGCAACACTGTTATTTTAGTTACACACGAAGAAGATATTTCTATGTTTGCCCACAGGGTAATACGGCTAAGAGATGGCGTTATTGAAACTGATAAACAAAATGCAAACCCTGCAACTATTGCACAGCCGGTGTAGAAGTCCCTCCGCTCCGCCGCGGCGGAGAACTAAACAGTATTATTCTTTGTTACATTATTTATTTACTTTCAATCTTGAAAAATTATTTATAAAATATTAAATTCTCCTTTAGGAGAATAACAGTATGGCATTTAAAATTTATACAAAAACAGGCGATCTTGGTAAAACAAGTTTAATTGGCGGAACAAAAGTTGCTAAAAGCCATATACGTATTGAAAGCTATGGCACGGTAGATGAATTAAACAGTTATGTGGGTTTAGTAAGCGATAACATTAATGATGAGCACACAAAAATTATTTTAAAAGAAATACAGGACAGGCTTTTTACCATTGGCTCATCTTTAGCCTGCGACCCCGATAAGGAACCGTTGATGAAAATACCCGATTTAAAAGAAGAAGATATTGTGTTGCTGGAAAAAGAAATTGATTTTATGAACGAAACATTACCGGCAATGAAATCTTTTATTTTACCCGGCGGGCATGTGTCTGTATCTACGGCTCATGTAGCCCGTTGTGTTTGCCGCCGTGCCGAAAGATTGTGTGTTAACATGCAGCAGCACGAAATATTTGTTGAACCTCTTGTAATAAAATACCTTAACCGTTTAAGCGATTATCTTTTTGTGTTAGCAAGATATATCGGGCATTTGCTGGGTGTTGCAGAAATTGCGTGGAAGCCGAGGATTAAGAGCCCCTAAATCCCCTCCCGAAAAAATCGGGATAAATTACGGGGACTTTGAGTATTCTCATCAAACAATTTTCAATTTTCTACTTTCATTTAATTAATTCAGTTATCACCCTCCCCACACATCCATTAGGCATTTGTATCTGCAGCATTGCAGCAATTGTTGGTGCTATGTCCGTCATATACGTTTCCCGGTTGGTTTTGCCGGGCTTTACACCCCATCCAAAAAACACACAGGGTATATGGGCATCATAAGGGTTCCATAAACCGTGGGTTGTACCTTTTTTCCATCCATCAAAATAACCGGGTTTAAAAGTAAATTGTATATCGCCGCTGCGTTTGGGGTTATAACCATTGGCAATCATTTCTTTTTGCGGTACAGGCAGCGAAGCCTGCATTACACCATCTAATTCAAAAGCATTAATAATAAAATCTTTTGCTTTTAAAATATCAATTACAAATTGCTTTACTTCATTAATATCTTTATTAGCCGCAATAATATTTTTTTTATTCAAATACACCTGGTAATTCATTACCGTTTTTATAGCGCTTTTTACAGCAAACTTTTCTTCAAGTTGTTTATTTAAATCATTTACAATATCCGCATCATCAAAAGTACCGGCAGGTATTTTATGATCGGCTAAAAAAGAGGGGATGTGCGCCACGCCATGGTCTGCAGATAAAAACAACAGGTAATTTCCTCTACCCATTTTAGCATCTAAATAATTTAAAAAACTTTCTATGTCTTTATCCAAACGCAGATAAGTGTCTTCTATTTCTATACTGTTTGGCCCAAAGGCATGGCCAATATAATCGGTAGAAGAAATACTTACCGCTAAAAAATCGGTTACCGTATTTTTTCCCAGGCCTTCACTTTCTATTGCAGCTTTTGCAAAATCTAAAGTGTAAGTATTGGCAAATGGTGTAGTTCTAAAAGCTTCGTATTTATCGTTTGCACCAATGGCAGAAAGTTTATGCGGAAACACAACTGTTTTTTCTCCCCTGATTGTATTTTCATAAATATTTTCATCAGCAGTGCTTAAATCATATCTGTTTATGGGTAATAAAGTATTCCAGTCGGTGTTCATGTATTTACCAGGCATATCTTTATCATTGTAAGCAGTAACCCATGCCGGTAATGCATTCATGTAATGTGTACTCGTTATCCATTTACCGGCATCGTACCAGTAAGCCGCATTAGCGCTGTGCCCTGCAGGTAAAATTGCGCCACGGTCTTTTAAAGCAATACCAATTACTTTACTTTTAAAATTGGTATTCAATCGCAGTTCATCGGTAATGGTGGTGGTCCACATATTTGCCGGACTCATTTTACCTGCCCTTCCCATATTACCCACAGTATTTACAGTAGAGTCATCGGTACAATACACAAATTTATCAGCAGTTTTATCGTACCAGTTATTGCCAACTATACCATGTATTGCAGGCACACTGCCGGTGTAAATACACGTGTGGCCGGGTGCGGTATAGGTGGGTACATAGGGTATAAAAGTATTTTCGGCAGTAAAACCATCTTTTATCAATCTTTTAAAACCACCGGTGCTGTACAAATCGCTGTAGCGGTATAAATAATCCCAACGCATTTGGTCAATTACAAGCCCCACAATTAATTTAGGTTTTTTGGTTTGAGAAAAACTAAAGAGTGCTGCAAATAAAAAAGCAATACTAAATACCAGCTTACGTACCATGAAAATATTTTTGGCGAAGATACAATGGGTGTATTACATTTTTGTTAACCAAAAAAACTTAAAGTGTGGTTTATTTTTTACACACTAAAAAGTTGTAAACACTGCTGTTATTGAATAGATTTCAAATTGTGGCAATATTTTTTTCAAAGCTGAGAAAATAAGATGGCAGAGTTTACGCTGAGCCCTTCGACTTTGCTCAGGATTCACTCTGCGATACCTCCTTTTCTCATTTTCTCTGCGTTAAAATTTTCTGCCGGGTCTGATGCTTTAGCGACAATTTGAAATGCACCCGCTATTTTACCCCGTTTTGTACAAACATTTAATTACTGTATTTTTGCGCCACAAATAAAACAACATAATGGCAGACATTTTTGAAAGACTACTCAACAATTACGGCCCCATTGGCCAGCACAGGGAAAGGGCACACGGTTATTTTGCCTTTCCAAAATTAGAAGGAGAAATTGGCAGCCGCATGCAGTTTAGAGGTAAAGATGTAATTGTTTGGAGCCTGAATAATTATTTAGGCCTGGCTAACCACCCCGAAGTGCGTAAAGCAGATGCCGAAGGTGCAGCCGATTACGGACTTGCCGCCCCCATGGGTGCAAGAATGATGAGTGGCAACAGTAATTTACACGAACAATTAGAAAGTGAACTGGCCGCTTTTGTACAAAAAGAAGATGCCGCACTTTTAAATTTTGGTTACCAGGGCATGGTGAGTATTATAGATGTATTATGCAGCCGCCACGATATTATTGTATATGATGCCGAAAGCCATGCCTGCATTATTGATGGCCTTCGTTTGCATGCCGGCCACCGCTACGTTTTTAAACATAACGACCTTGCCGATTTAGAAAAACAATTACAACGCTCCAGTGCCTTAATTGAAAAACAAGGCGCCGGTGGTATTTTATTAATTACCGAAGGCGTTTTTGGTATGGCCGGCGACCAGGGTAAACTTACCGAAATTGCTGCCTTAAAAGATAAATACGATTTTCGTTTATTGGTAGATGATGCACATGGCTTTGGTACCTTAGGCGCAACCGGCGCAGGTGCCGGCGAAGAGCAGGGCATACAGGATAAAATTGATCTGTACTTTTCCACTTTTGCAAAATCAATGGCCTCCATTGGTGCGTTTATTGCAGGCGACAGAAAAATTGTAGATTATATCCGTTACAACATCCGCTCACAAATATTTGCAAAGAGTTTACCCATGCCGTTAGTAGTGGGTAATTTAAAACGGCTGGAATTATTACGCAACCACCCCGAGCTTAAAGAAAAATTGTGGAGCAATGCCATGAAATTGCAAAAAGGTTTAACCGAAAGAGGTTTTGATATTGGTAAAACAGATTCGGTGGTTACACCCGTGTACATGAAAGGCGGTGTGGAAGAAGCTACTGCAATGGCCATGGACCTTAGAGAAAATTTCAGCATTTTTGCTTCTATTGTGGTGTACCCGGTTATACCAAAAGGGCATATTATTTACCGCTTAATTCCCTCAGCAGTACATACCGACGAAGACATTGAATTAACCTTAAATGCCTTTAGCGAAACCAAGAAAAAATTAGTTGCCGGCCAATATAAATCCGAGCAAATACCCGACATGGCCGAATACAGCGGCAAGCGTTTTGAATACATGAAGGTGAAGACGAAGAATAAATAATTTTTGTTTTTGTAAATATTTTTTAAATCCTGCTTTTTTGAGAGTGGGATTTTTTTTGTTACGGGCATTTGCAATGCTATCGGCATCGTTGTGTCACTCACTTGTACGACATACCTTTATTGAGCTTTTATGATAGCGTAGAACGAGTTTATAAAAAATAAAATTGTTAGTTTTAGTTTAGTGCATTGTTTTAACGACAATTAAATTGGTTTTCGCCCCAATAGGTATTCCACTTCAATCGCCGCATTAATCTTCGCCACCGTCTTCTCTCCTGACAAACGGCGAAATATGAACTCTACAAATAAATTATAGATAACAAAATTGTATTAGCTAATTTTGATAAAGTGAAACATTCGTATATATTTGAGTTGTATGCTAGTCTAAACAAACCCTTATCTAAAAAAATTTTAAATATGTTTTATTTATTCTAGTAGTACTTTTTTATTATAAATTTTGCATACGAGTAATAATAGATTCACTGTATACCATCATCATGGACTTTGGCTACCTACAAGCACTCGTAATATTAAATTTACTTACTACCCAGCTTTTCCAAATTTAGTTGATGATGATGCAATTAATGTATGCCAAATGCACAAAGATGATTATTTCAACTTTTTAAGAACGCAGCAATACCGTTATCTAATAAGAATTGAAACAAGCAAGGACATGTTGACTGGGACTTATATCTATAGTGAATATGCAAAAATACCAGATAGCTTAATCACCAAGTTTCCGGCCGAATTTGCATGCAAGTCAACCACAGGAGATATTCTTGGAATAAGAGCAAATTTAATTGATGAGAATACAGTTAAAGTTGAATTTACAACAGACTGGAATTAAAGGCCTGCATACAACATTGGTATTGCTGCAAGTGGGGCTGGACGTTGTTATCTTCGGCTGTTTGCATCGCTGTACTTTTGTTCCGGCAGACGAGTTTCAATTTGGCTTTTTGTTGTTAACTTCAACTTTATATTTTCAATTGGGCAGCGGTTCCGGGCTGGACGTTATAAAATATCCCACCTGCAGCAATACCTGCCCGTTAGCGGCTATGTTATGAAAATTACGTTCCTTATAATAATTTTTACTTTGACAATTTCTTTCTATGCGAAAGGGAATCAGGATTGTATATGGACAAGTAGTAAAGCAGGAGTGACAATACGATATGTAGCACCTTGTGATTTTAAAAATCAATCTTCGCTTGACAGCATTCTTGATAAAGTAATTTCATTAATAAATCGGCAGGACACCAGTTTAAAAATTTGGGTTTTAATTGGTCAATATCAGTTGAGTTTTCCTGATAATAATTTTTCAAATTTCTTTTCTATTGGTTATGACACATTAAGACAAATTGATAATGACTATATTTTTGACTATTATTGGAATCAAGAAACTATTGCATCGGAGAAAAACAATGGATTAAATACCTTCCGAAGTCGGGAAGCACCATTAGACATAAATTCAACGAATAATAAAAAAGCAAATAAGGTTGTTGGAATTAAAATTATTTACGACAGAGATTATAGAATTGGTAAACCAAATTGGACAGACATCATAAAGGCAATTGTTTACGCTTCAAAAAATGTTGAGGTAATAAAATCTTCTCAAAAGAGCGACACAGTAAGGTACAATACAAACGGTTGGTATGTTTCACTTTTGACACTTGACACTTTTGCTATAAATAAAATTATCGACAAACAAAATGAATCTAAGCCGAAGGAAATTGTTGAAGAAAAACCAAAATCAAAAAATATCTATTGGCTTTTAGGACTTTTAGGGTTGACAGCAATTGGAGTTGTAGTGTACAAATCTCGTCAACACAGCCGCTAACATTGGTATTGCCAATAGTGGGGCTGGACATTGGAGCAATCAGCAGCGGTAATTTTTTAAGCACTCTAAATGAAAAAAAGATTCTTTACCATTCTGCTTTTTCTTCCATTTCTTTTATCTGCTCAAAGTGACAGCCCAAAAGGAGATATAAAGTCTATAAGAGAAAAACTTATTTTTTTGGACAGCACTAAACAAAATATGAAACTCTTTAGTTCAGAAGGAGACTATGGACATTATGGTTTTTCAAGCCCTGAGTTTACATTTTCAAGATTTAACAGTTGGTGGTTTAATACACCTTGGGTGCACTACTTAATTATTTAAGAAATTATGACACAGCAAAAAATTTGTTAGAAGAAACTTGGTACTACAAAAATAATAGGACTTTAGAAAAAATCATTTACGAATATGATGAACGTAACAATCTAGTACAGAAAAAAACTGCATTTGACGACACCACATTTTTTGTAAAAAACTTTTACTACAACGATTCAAATCTACTTCTTTCTTCAATTTCCTATTCGACATTTAGACCACTTAGATATGAATATGAAAATTATATATACGATGATAATAAAAACCTTATTGAAGAAAGAACTTATGACGAGTATGGAGAAAGTTATGGAAGTAAATTTAAATACACAAATTCAGGAAAGCTAAAAGAAAAAATTAGTCATTCCCCATTCGTATGGGTAAAGATTAATGAAAAATCAACAGGACAAAGGCGTGACAAAAATGGTAGTGACCAAATTCAGGAAAAAAGAATTTATGATAGTATAGATAATTTACGAAGAGTAGAAAATTATATTGACGACTTCTATGACCGAAATAAAGCAGTATTAAATCGAAGTACCTCCTATCGATACGACTACAAAAACCGAAAAGTTGGTGAGTATTATGCAATGTCGAGTGACACAGTTAATGCTTTTAGAGAATATCAATACAATGAAAATAGTTTGCTTAAACAGGAAAGTTTTATTCAAGCAAAAAACAACACAGTACTTACTG
This sequence comes from uncultured Chitinophagaceae bacterium, assembly GCA_963741535.1. Classification (GTDB taxonomy): domain Bacteria; phylum Bacteroidota; class Bacteroidia; order Chitinophagales; family Chitinophagaceae; genus Ferruginibacter. Next base: position 215,417 of record CAVUIP010000004.1, on the reverse strand, counting down.
AAATAGAATATTTCTACGACCGAAATAAAAACATAGAAAAAGTAATTTACAAAGGTGAGGGCAGAACAAGTTCAATTACATTTAGCTATAAATTTGACAAAAAAATGAATTGGATTGAGCAATTGAAAAGTGTAGATGGCAAGCCACTTTATTTACGAAAAAGAAACATACAGTATTACTAAAACTTCCCACAACATTGGGTTTTGTGCAAGTTGGGCAGAAGGAATAACAATCAACTTTTCCAGCACTACTCTACTTTTGTTCGGGCTAGACAAACAACATTCAACATTAGTTCTTATCATCAACTTTTATTAACTTCAGCCGTTGTGGATATTCTCAGTTGCAGCAGATATTCCAATTCAATAGCCACACAAATATTTGCCATCATGCCTCCAAACAAATGACGAATTAGGTATTCCGCTTCTATCGCCGCATTAATCTTCGCCGCCGTCTTGTCTCCTGACAAACGGCGAATTACAGCGGTACAAAATAAATTTAGCCTGTTGCTGTATGTATCAATAATAATTTAATTGCTGCCTAACAGCATAATACGTTCCGATGGAACGTTAAAACAACACCATACATTTTTGCTACCTATAAAATGTTCCGCTGGAACAAAGAAATTTTAATACCCTCAAGCAAATGAGATTTGCAAGCATTTGTTTTTTGTTCCAGCGGAACATCTTATGGGTAGCACATTTAGCAGAGTGGTTACAGCGTTCCTTAGGAACGCATTGTGCTTTGTTCTGCGTTTTGATAGAAGTCTCGTTCCGCCGGGGTCTTCACAGCCGGGCTAAAAGCGTGGCGTGAGACCCCAGGCGTTGAAAAGCTGCCCGACTTGCAGTAACCCACTCCACAAAAAATGGCGCTACATTTTCCCCACCGCCACCTGTTTTAATTTTGTAGAAAATATTAATAACTTTATAACTCATCGCAAATAATTTTATTACTATGGCAGAATTAAAAACAAAAAAAACAGAACTTAGTGTAGATACTTTTATAAAAAAAATTGCTGAACCACAAAAGCAAAAAGATGCTTTTACTATTATTCAACTAATGGAAAAAGCTACCAAAGCAAAAGCTAAAATGTGGGGCACTTCCATTATTGGTTTTGGCGACAAGCTTTTAAAATATGAAAGTGGCCGTGAACTGGATTGGTTTGTAATGGGATTTTCGCCACGCAAACAAAACCTGGTTTTCTATATTAGCGGAGCAGTAGAAAAGCAACAGCCCCTGCTGAAAAAATTAGGCAAACATAAAACGGGAAAAGGTTGTTTGTATATTAATAAACTGGAAGAAGTGGATATGGATGTTTTAAAAGAAATAATTAATAAAGGAGTTGTAAAATAATTTTACAGCTTTGTATTCTTCTGCTAAGATCTTACACTTACCAGGCAAAGGCTGGCTTCCTCCGCACATCAAAATAACTTTTCTTACTTTTAATAATGTTTGTTTTAACCGAAGAAATTATTTTTCCTCCCGTACATACTGCCGGCGATGATGGGCTTTTAGCCATTGGCGGCGATTTAAGTACCGAACGTTTATTGCTGGCGTATAAAAGCGGCATCTTTCCCTGGTACAGCGAAGGAGAACCCATTTGCTGGTGGAGCCCCAACCCAAGATTTGTTTTATTTCCTGCATGCATTAAAAGTGAGTAAGAGCATGCAAACGGTTTTAAATAATGGCAGTTTTCGTTTTACCATCAACAAAGCTTTTGAAAAAGTAATTGCAAATTGCAGCACCACAAAAAGAAAACATGAAGAAGGCACATGGATACAGCAGGAAATAATTGATGCTTATACCAAACTGCATCAGCTTGGGTTTTGCCATTAGTGCAGAGGCATGGCAAGATGGAGTATTAGTGGGTGGATTGTATGGTGTATTGCTGGGCAATATTTTTTTTGGCGAGAGTATGTTTAGCACAAAAAATAATGCCAGCAAATTTGCCTTCATCAATTTTGTAAAGCATTTACAAAAGCAACAAATAAAATTGATAGACTGCCAGGTGTACACGGCACATTTAGAAAGCCTTGGCGCAAAAATGATTGACAGAAAATTATTTTGTGAAATATTAAACAAAGAAGTTTAGCCACAGATTGCACAAATTACACAGAAACGAAAACTAATTTTTAAAATGTAAGCGAATAAAATTTAGCCACAGATTACACAAATTACACAGAAAGAAAAATAATTTTAAAATACAAAAGAATAAAATGTATCCACAAATTACAATGGTTAAACAGAAAGAAAAATAATTCGTGTAATCCGTGTCATCTGTGGCTCCTATCTTTTAAACTTTTGTTTCAATGCAGCCAGTGCATCTGTCAAAGGCACTTCTTTTACTTCCGTTTTTACCGGATTAGTAAATGGTTTTTTAACTCCCGTAAATTGTTTTCTTTCCGGCGCAGGTAATGTTTGTTTAATGGATAAAGCAATTCTTTTACGTACCGTATCCACTTCCAAAATTTTTACGTTTACTTTTTGATTTAGTTTCAGCACTTCATTTGGGTCGGTAATATAAGTGTGAGAAATTTCGGACACATGCACCAACCCGTCCTGCTTTACACCAATATCTATAAAAGCACCAAACCTTGTGATGTTGGTTACCACACCCGGCACTTCCATTCCAACTTTTACATCATCAATACTGTAAATATTAGCAAACTCAAATTGCTGCACTTCACTACGTGGGTCGAGGCCGGGCTTTTTTAATTCGTTTAAAATATCTTTTATGGTAAGTTCGCCAATTTGTTCGGTGGCATATTTTTTTGCATCAACAGTTTTTAATAAATCTTCTTTACCAATTATTGCATTTACAGCAACGCCTAAGTCTTTTGCCATGTTTTGCACAACAGTATATGCTTCGGGATGCACCGCACTGGCATCTAATACATCTTCGCCATCTTTTATGCGTAAAAAACCGGCGCATTGTTCAAATGCTTTGCCGCCCAACCGTGGTACTTTTAATAATTGTTTACGGTTGCTGAATTTACCAATTTCGTTTCTGTACTTTACAATATTATCAGCAAGTGTGCTGCCAATACCACTTACATAACTTAACAAATGTTTACTGGCTGTATTTAAATTAACACCCACATTATTTACGCAGCTTATAACGGTAGCGTCCAGCCGTTCTTTTAATCTAAACTGGTTTACATCATGCTGGTACTGCCCTACGCCGATACTTTTTGGGTCAAGCTTTACCAATTCTGCCAGCGGATCCATCAACCTTCTGCCAATACTTACTGCACCACGTACGGTAATATCTTCATCAGGAAATTCTTCTCTTGCAATAGCAGATGCAGAATAAATAGAAGCACCATCTTCATTTACTAAAAACACCGGCAGGTTTAAGTTTAATTTTTTTATAAACTGCTCCGTTTCTCTTCCGGCAGTGCCATCACCAATGGCAAAAACTTCAATGCCGTATTGCTGTACTAAATTTTTAATTTTTATTTCTTCGGTTGCAACACGGTTATTTTCATGAGGAAAAATTAAATCCGTTTTTTGCAACTCCCCTTTTTCATCTAAGCAAACTACTTTACAACCGGTGCGGTAACCTGGATCGATGGCTAAAATTCTTTTGCTTCCCAATGGCGAACTTAATAATAACTGGCGCAAATTTTCTGCAAAAACATTTATCGCATCTTCATCTGCTTTTGTTTTTAATGCGGTACGAAATTCAGTTTCCAAACTGGGCTGCAGCAATCTTCTGTAAGCATCTTTTATTGCTTTACGAATTTGATCGCTGCAATTGTTCATTCCTTTGATGTACAAATTTTCTATCATTTCTAAAGCCTCCTCTTCCAGCGGCGAAATTTCGATGCGTAAAAATCCTTCTAAAAATCCCCGGAGCACTGCCAATATTCTGTGCGACGGAACTTTTGCAATCAATTCACTAAACTCAAAATAATCTTTGTACTTAATGCCTTCGGTTTCTTTTTCGGTAACAACTTTACTTTGTAATGTGGCAGTGTTTTCAAAAAGTTTTCGCAGCTTTGCCCTTACCGCTGCATCTTCATTCACTGTTTCTGCAATAATATCCCTTGCACCCTGCAATGCAGCATCTGTATCAATTATTTTTTCATTTATAAATTTTGCAGCTTCTGCAATTAAATCACCATCATATTGTGCTAAAATAAAATTTGCCAAAGGTTCCAATCCATTTTCTCTTGCCGTTTGTGCTTTTGTTTTTCTTTTTGGTTTAAAGGGAAGGTAAATATCTTCCAGCTCTGCAAGGGTGGTTGCTTTGTTTAATTTTTCCTGCAACACATCCGTCATTTTTTCCTGCTCGGTTATAGCTTTTTCTATAAAAGTTTTACGCTCTGTAAATTCCTTTAAAAATTTTGCTTCTTCCTGTATCTGCTGAATTTGTACTTCGTCCAGTGCACCAGTTTTATCTTTACGGTAACGGGCAATAAAGGGAATGGAAGCGCCTTCTTCCAGCAAAGCCAAAACGGCTTCTACCTGTTGTATTTTAAAATTAAATTTTTGTGCTATTGGTTGAATAAAATCTGACATTTTTAAAATTATATTTCGTTTACTTAACTATCAACTAATTTCCGGGTGGCGAAAATAATGCTGTACACTGAAACAAAAAATTGGAATAGTGGTGGCAATTAATTAAAGCAATATTTTTTTATGCGGATTAGCTTCGGCAAAAGAATAAATACTGTTACGGATATAATCATTATCGGCATAAGGGTTTAAATAATTTTTTAACTCTACCGAAGATTGCAGTTTTAATTTTTTTGGAATATAGCCCATGCCCCAAAAACTTCCCCGTTCAATTAATAAACATAATTTTTCTTCGGCTTTAATACCTTCATCCACCACAACAAATGTGGGCAGTTGCTCATTCAATGCTTCTAATGCTTTGTTTATTTTGCCGTTGTAAATTGCCGGAGGTTCTAAAAATTCGTAATCCGTTATGGTGAAAGGTGTTTTATCTAAAAAACAAAGTTTGGCATTTAATTCAAATTCGTCCACCATATTTTTTAACAGCACCAACCCTTCGTGCAGTAAATTAAATACATAAAGCGCCTGCACATTTTTTTTCTTTTTATCAACAGCCAACCGCATATAACCTCTTGCATCTTCAAATAAATACAGCGCATACTTTTGCAGCGGTTGTTTTTGGCTGCGGTTGTACAATGGCCAAAGTTTTTTTATTTCGGTACTTTCTAAAACCAATGCTTCTAATTCAGTAGCGCATTCTTTATGGCTTATTTTATGAATGTTGCGTAAAAAATTCTGCCGTTTTCTGTCGGGGTCGTTATGTGTAAAATGGCTGCTTACCCTTTTTTTAATGTTGATAGCTTTACCCACATACACAATTTTATCTTTACTGTTGTGAAAATAATATACGCCGGGTTTGCCGGGCAGTTTATCAATTGCTGTTTTATCCAAATGCAATGGCAGCCATTGCTCTTTAGATAATTTTTTAAGCATATCGTTGATAAAAACTTCGCCGTTATTAGCGAGGTAATAATCAAATAATTCCACAGTGGCTTTTGCATCTCCGCCGGCACGGTGGCGGTTATCAATATTTATTTGTAAAGAGCGGCAAAGATTTCCTAAACTGTAAGAAGCCAGTCCAGGAAAAATTTTTCTTCCCAGGCGTACGGTACATAATTTTTTTGCTGTAAGATCGTAACCTGAATTTTTTAATTGATGCTTAACAAAACTGTAATCGAAATTTACATTGTGTGCTACAAAAATTTTATCGTTCAGCAAATCAAACAACACATCGGCAATGTCTTCAAAAGCTGGTGCATCACTCACCATATAATTATCAATACCTGTTAATGCAGTAATGTAGCGTGGAATATTTTGCTGCGGATTTATAAGTGTTTCAAAACGTTTTATCACTTTGGTACCATCATGTATAAACACAGCAATTTCGGTAATGCCGTGAGATGCTGCATAACCGCCGGTGGTTTCTATATCTACGATTGCGTACAAAATGGTTGGTGGTGGTTTGTTGTTGGGAATGTAATTTACTAATTATTTTAGTTGTGGCATAAAGAAATGTTTGAACATGCCTGCGGCGTGTTCAAAAAGAATTCGCCACAGGCGAATTCCTACAAAAGCGTTTCTAAATAATGTGTTTTAATATTAAAAAGATTTTTTAAGCCGGTAACTTTATCAAGGCTTTCTTTTTTTGCTGCTTCGGTTTTTTCAGATTTTGTGCCTACAATTAAAACATTTTTTGGTGTATGTTCAGTAGCAATAAATTCAAACACTTTTGTTTTGTAACCATGTGCTTCTAAAATTAGTGAACGAATAGTGTCCGTAACAATTTCGGCCTGGCGCTCTAATAAAATACCATGTTTGGTGATGTTCTTCAATTCATTTTGCGGTGCCATTTGTTTACGAATTTGTTTGTGGCAACAAGGTGCACAAATAATAACTTTTGCATTAGCCTGTATGCCTTTGTAAATAGCATCGTCGGTAGCGGTATCGCAGGCATGCAATGCAATAAGCATATCAATTGATTTTAATTCTGCATCCTGTATAGTTCCTTTTTTAAAAATTAAGTTTTTATAATTTACCGTTGCCGCAATGTTGTTACATTTATTTACAAGGTCTTCCCTCATTTCAATACCTGTAACACTTGCAGCCAACTTTAAATTGGCAGTTAAAAAATCGTACAACGCAAAAGTTAAATAGCCTTTGCCGCTTCCCATATCTGCAACAGTAATATTTTTTTCAAAATCAATATCTTTAATAATGCCTTCAATAATTTCTACATAGCGGTTTATTTGTTTAAACTTATCCTGCATATCTTTTTTCACCACACCTTCTGCGGTTGTAATACCCAGTTGATGTAGATACAAAGCCGTAGCAGAATTGATAACCCGATTTTTTTGTTTATCATGTTGCCCGGCATCTTCTTTAATTGCTAAACTGGCAGGCTTTGTAATTATTTTTACAGTGCCGTTTTTATCAGCAGATAAATGAAAATCATTAGCAGCAGTAAAAAGATCTGCATTATAAAAATCGGTTTGCAGCATTTTCTCTATCAGGATAAGGCTTTCTTTTATATCGTAGTTTTTAAAAGTATCGTTGGTGTTATTGCGGTAAGTAAAAGAAAGTTTAGCAGTATTTTTTATGGTTACCGGTTTTACAAAAATATTTTTAAGCTCCGCAGATTTTTCTCTTTTATTGCCCAATGTAATTTTAATAAGTTGCTGCCCGGCAAAACTTGCAGAAATATTTTGAAGAAAAAATTGCAGATTATGTTGCATGAATTTATTTTTTAACGACATTGCAAATGTAATCATTCTGTACACGGTTAATTTATACAAATTAGACATTGAATCTATCGAATTAAAAAAATGTCAGGTTGAGACACTAATAAAAAGAATTTTATGTCCTTTGCAAATGACAGTAAGAAAAAATTCTCAGCTTCGCTGCGAAAAAAGGTTTGCCACCAAGGCTCAAAGGCACGAAGTAGAAAAAAGCAAAGCTTTTTCCTTTGTGCCTTCGGGTCTTTGTGGCTAAATCAATTTTTGTAAAAAATTGTTCATCAAACTTTTAAAATACATGTCATTAGCAGCCTGTCGAAACCGGCGCTATATTTAACCCGCCTTCGACATCCGCCGTGGCGGAGACAGTATTCTTTTCAACTTTTAATTGGTATAAACCGTAATTTTAAACTACTAAATTTAAAACTATGCAAATAGCTAAATTCCCTTTCACAATATTAGACTGGGGCAATATGGATGTAACCGAACGTGATGGCGTTACCGGTAAAACTATTTCTAAAATTTTCTTTATGGGAGATATCAGGGTGCGGATGGTGGAATACACCGCCGGGTATCTTGCCGATCACTGGTGCCACAAAGGCCATGTTATTTATTGTATTGATGGCGAAATGGAAACCAAACTGGAAGATGGCAGGAGTTTTATTTTTTCAAAAGGCATGACATATCATGTCGGCGACGATTGCGAAGCACACCGTTCGTCATCAGTAAACGGATGCAAACTGCTTATTGTTGATTAACCAATTTTGTTTTCTTTAAATTTGGTAACTGCATCTTTTTTCATCAATATTTTTACAAGCTGTATTATTGCAGTAATTGCAAATATGGTTCCTATAATCCAGTTTAAATATTGCTGGCTGTTGGCTATTCTGTTTACCATCCATTTGCCGCCAAAAATAAAAACGCAGTTGCCGAGCAATGTACCAACGCCTATGCCAACAATATAACTGTTGTACTGGCTTCTTTTCGGTTCCAATATTTTTTTTGTAAATAAAACAGTACTCCAACCAAACCAAAAAGGAATTTGCACCGGGTTAATAGCACACATAAACATACCCAGTAAAAAGCGATGCATATTATTTTGCAGCAGCACATTTTTTTCGTTTGCATCACTACCGGCTGCAGCAATAAAACTGCCCACCGCCAGCGCAATAATAATGAGAAGCGTAACCCATTCCATTGCTTTCATTAATTTCTCCTGCTTACGCACCCAATCAATACCCACCAGCGAAATTCTTACATAAATCATTTCTACCAGCAAACTTCCCAATGAAAAATACATCGCATCTTTAATACTTTCCTGTATGCCAATTTGCATGGCGGCAATGTTGAGTGTACCTAAAGGCAGGCTTCCCAAAAAGCTTATCATCAATCCCCAACAAAAAATCTTTATTAATTTCTGCATTTAGATAATATCGAATTGAAAAAATCGAATTGAGAAATGTCGAACAAAATAGAATAGCGAATATTTTTAAACTTCAGCAGACATTCGATATTCGCACATTCACCATTTGCTATTTTGCATTTCACCCCATTTGTTCATCAGCGGCTTTCATCATTTTAAAGTTTGCATTAGCTTCTTTTAAAAATTTTCTGCCTTTTAAAAAAGGCCAGGGCGCAACTCCCTTCTCACGGTTGTATTTACTAATTTCGTACAGCGCTTTCCAGTGCATCAGTATTTCTTTATATGCACCCGTTAACGTGTAACCGGTATCGTAAAAATGATTGGGCTCGGCACCGCAGCCATTATACTCCAGTATGGTAAAATTTTTGCCGTTTTTTAAATCTTCTACATTGCTGCACATAATATCGTAACGGCCATAAAAAAAATCATTCACCCTTAAACTTATACTGTTGAAAAGCGAAACTAATTTTTCGTCAATATGTTCTTTTAAATCAACAAAGTGGGCACCACGGTTGTGGTTGGCCGCATAACTCAGCATATATTTTTCTCCGGCAGGTAATACATCATGCCATTTTTCTTTATGCTTGCTGTGCAATTCTCCAATTCTTTTATTGCCTTTAGGATGCTGCAGTATTAATTCCTCTACAGTAAGTTTTCCATCACCAGTAATTTGTAAAGGTATTTTATGTAAAAAACCAGTCACTCTTCCTTTATTTTCTTTGGGATGACGAATATAAAAAACACTTACTTCCATTGGATAATGCACCATCTTTTGCACAATATATTCTACCGGTACTTTTTTATGATAAGTGCTAAATTCTTCTTCGGTATCAATTTTTCTAAATAAAACCCCCTGCCCGCCTACTTCGGGTTTTACAATTAATGGATAATTAATATCAGTGGTTGCTAACCGCTGCAGTACAGTTGTAAAATCTTCTGAAGGCAACACATTAAAAGTTGTGGGATACAATTCCTGCGGCAGCAGATCGTACATTTCTTTTTTTGGCTCGCCTTCCATACCCCCAAAAGTAAGTTTAGGGTTGCTGCTTGTAAAAAACCAAACTGCATTTGATTTTATGATGTACCAAAGCCAAACCGGGGTAATGGGTGCATACAGCAATTTAAACGGCCATGCTTCCCAATTGGTTATTTTGTGTAAGATATTTTTCAAATGATTGTTTATGATCGTCAAAAATAAACCCTAAACATCAAACCGCAATCGTAAAACTATTAATTACATTTGCTGATAGAAATAATTACTTATGCATGTACCAACAATGGCCGAAATGACGGCCAATGGCGAAAACCCCGAAATATTATTTTGGGTAGGTTGCGCCGGAAGTTTTGATCAGAGGGCTCAAAAAATAACCAAAGCATTTGTTACCATTTTAGATAAGGTGGGTACCAAATATGCTATTTTGGGTAAAGAAGAAATGTGTACCGGCGATCCAGCAAGGCGCAGCGGCAACGAATTTATGTTTCAGATGATGGCCTATCAAAATATCCAGATATTGAATGGCTATGGAATAAAAAAAATTGTAACCGCCTGTCCACATTGTTTTAATACTTTAAAGAATGAATACCCCGAACTGGGAGGCACTTACGAAGTAATTCACCACGCCACATTTATACAGCAACTGATTGATGAAGGCAAAATTAAAATGAGCGAAGGAGGTACTTTTAAAGGAAAAAAAATTACTTACCACGATAGTTGTTATTTGGGCCGTGCCAATAATATTTACGAAGCGCCACGAAAAGTTCTAGAAGCATTGGATGCCGAACTGGTGGAAATGAAACGCTGCAAAAGCAATGGTTTATGCTGCGGTGCCGGTGGTGCACAAATGTGGAAAGAAGAAGAAAAAGGAACTACAAGAATTAATTTAGAAAGAACAAATGAAGCATTGGCTACAGGTGCAACTGTTATTGCTGCGGCCTGCCCATTTTGCAATACTATGATGACCGATGGTGTAAAAAGCAATGAGAAGGAAGGTGATGTGCAGGTGCTGGATATTGCGGAGTTGGTGGCTGCGTCGATGTAACCCCCTCCTTGAACTTCGTTCGTTCTCCTATCAGAGAACCCCTGAAGGGGGAGCAAATGGAGAAGATTAAATTTGAGATTGGAGCTTGAATAAAATATTTTTGAAATGAATACAGCTATAACAGAACATATTCCTTCTGATTTTGATGATAACTCCAAAGTATGGATTTACCAGAGCAGCCGTCTATTTTTAATGAGCGAAGCTTTTGAAATGGAAGACATGCTTAAAAGTTTTGTTGCCAATTGGAAAAGCCATGGCGATACAGTAAAAGGTTTTGCTAATTTATTTTTTGGGCAGTTTATAATTTTAATGGCAGATGAAACGCAAAGCGGTGTTAGCGGTTGCAGCACCGATAGTTCGGTACGATTGATTAAAGAAATTGAGCAAAAATTTAATGTGGATTTATTTAACCGGCAAAACTTAGCTTTTATTGTAAAAGATAAAATACAATTATTGCCCTTATCGCAATTAAATTATGCAGTGGAAAATAATTTTATTAACGGTGATACTTTCTATTTTAATAATACTGTACTTTCTAAAAAAGAATTACTGGAAAAATGGATTGTGCCGGTTAAGGAGAGCTGGTTGAATAAAAAGGTAATTTTAGAAAAAAAATAACTTCCGAATGAGAGTAATCAACATAAAAGGATACTATGACCTGCGAAGCATATCTTAATTACTGCATTGATACATACTATTCGAAAATTCTTATAGATAAAAACTTTAAGCTAACGGAAAGTAAAACTAATAGCAATTTTTCGTTTAATATATTTACGAGTAAATATTATATTTTAAAACTCACATGCGATCAGCAAATAATTGAAGCAGAAATAGCTTCACTGTATAATAAAGAAAAGTTTCTTTACATTAATGATCTTAATATTTACACTAAAGTATCGAGTTCAAAAAAAACAAACGCTTGGGATTTAAAGATGCTTGTTGCAAAGACTCTTACAGCAGAAGAACAAATTGAATTTCTTAACACTAATCATGAATTAATAACCAAAATTCTTGACAAAGAAAATATTGAAACAACAATTAAAAATATTCAAAATTCGACATATAAAAAATACAACTTTCAAAAATAAAAATTTATATAATTTACTTTTTGCTACTAGGAGTAATAGATTTTTGCAAAATTTTCTTCTTCACCTTCTTACTAAAAATATAACTCAACGCAATTCTAAAATTCTTTGTGTTGGTAATACTGTAACTTTCTAAATTAAAATTACTGGCATAAGTAAAATTTTTATTTTGCTGCTGGCGAAAGGGATCGATAACACTTACTGCCAGCACCATTTTCTTTTTAAATAATTTTTGCTGTACTCCCATACTCATACTTAATGTGCTTCTAATAGTGCCCTGCGGATTGGCAAAGCGGTTGTAAGTAATGCTTGCATTACTGTTGAGTAAATCGTTAAACTGGTAGCTGCCGTTAAAAGTTGAAAAAATGGAGCCGCCATTACGGTAACGGTTTACCGTTCTGTCGTGGTTGCTGTACACATTATAACTGTAACCTAAACTCAAATTCAGTTTTGTTTTTTTACTTACCGTGTATCCGCCCCAGGTATTGGCTTCGTATTCTTTGCGGCCACTAAGGTTTTGCCAGGTGGTGGTAGTGCTGCCATCGGGCTGGCGGGTACGTATGGAGCTGTAAATATTTTGCAACGCATTATAACCCGTTGATGCATTGATGTAATATTTTTTATTCCATTTACCAATAATAAAATCAAAATTATCGGCAAAATATGGTTGCAGGTAAGGGTTGCCAAAACGTGTATTGTAAGGGTCGCCATAATCTACACTGGGGTTAAGCTGGGCTAAGCCCGGCCGTTGTATAGTACGTTTGTAACTTAAAGTAATGGTAACATCATTCTCCCATTTTTTTATTGCAGTTACAAAAGGTAATGAACTCCAGTAATTGTTGGCATAATCGTCTGTCTTGTTTACAATTTCAAAATTGGTGTTGGTTTGTTCTATTTGTGTACCGGCAGTAATATTAAAATCGGGTTGTATGGTATAGCGCAATGCGGCCCTGTAAAAAAATATGTTCTGGTGAAACTCAATGTCATTGCTCAGCAAATCATTCTTTACAAAAAAATTATCCGGCTTTTTTAAAAACACCGTATTTAAAATATTATGGCTGCTGGTTCTTATTAAACCATTGCCCAGATTAAGGTAAAATTTATTACTCTTCAGCGGCCTGTCGTAATTAAACCGAATGCTTATGGTGGTACTTTTTATTTTAGTATCCTGCTGCTGGCTGCTGTCGGTGCCGGTAAATGTATAATCAGGATTTAAAAATTGCTGGTAATAATCTCTTTCATTATTATTAATACCAAAATTTACACCGGTAATAAGTTTAAAAACCACACCTGGCTTTTTGCCTTTATTGGTATAGGTGGCATTAAAATTTGGCGATGCACTGGTACTGTTGGTTGCAGTAAAACGGTTACTCAGCCTGTAAATTAAATTGCTGCTGTTAATATTGGTGTATTGGTTGCTGTTATTACTTGCTGCAGTACTGCTGTTATAAAATGCAGTAAAATTAAAGGCATTACGTTTGTTTAAATCGTAATCAAAACTAACTCTTGCATTGGGCCGCAAACTGTTATTGCTGTTAATGCCGGTAGTGTTAAAATAATTTACCGAATCAGTATAAATATTTTGCCTGTTGCTGTAGCTGCTGCCTTCAAATTCGTTGTACCCAAAACCTGCGCTAACGTTTAATGCAATTTTATTTTTACGGTAAGCAAAGTTACCGTTGATACCATTTTCGCCACGGGTACCATAACTTACATTTAAGCGGCCACTCATACCTACTCTTCCTTTTTTAGTTACAATATTTATTACGCCGCCTCTTTCGCTGGCATATTGCGGTGGTGGTGTGGTCATCACTTCTATTTTATCTATCATACTGCCGGGCATACTCTCTAAAAGATCCTGCAATTGCTTGGCATTTAATTCTACCGGTTTATCATCAATTAATATTTTTACATCTTTACCACGCAGTTGTACTTTGCCATCGTTATCTACATTTACCAGCGGCGTTTGTTTTAATAATTCGGTGGTGGAAGCGCCGGAGCTTAATGCAGATTCGCCTGCATTAAAAATTATTTTTCCATCTTTATTTTCAATAAGTGGTTTTTCTGTATAAATAATTACTTCTTCTAAATCGGTAGTTTTTTTATTCAGTTTAATATCATTCAAATCAAAATCGTAACGTTCGGCCCTTAAGTAAATACTGTCTAACCTTAAATTACTGTAGCCCACCATGCTAATTTGTAAGCGGTAATAACCGTAAGGCAATTGCTCAAATAAAAACGATCCGTCTTTAGCAGTAATTAAAGTTGTTGTAAATAAACTGTCTGCAATTTTACTAAGCGTAACAGTTGCAGCTGCAATGGCTTTGGAGTTTTCGTTATCCAGCACATTGCCAATAATAATACCGGGGTTTGCAATAAGTTTGGCAGAATCCTTTTGTGCAAGGGCATCTAAAAAAAGTACAGAAAAAATAAAGAAGAAAAGAAATTTCAATTAAAGTAAGGTTTTGGTTAACAAATTTATCTTAATAGCTTAATTAGACGACATTTTTGTTATCAGCGGTCTTATAATTTTATATAAATCAGCTACTGCCATCCTGTCATAATCTGCATCATTTCATTTATCTTTGCCATCTTAAAAAATATGGAGCAAAATGCTGGAGTTACTTACAAATAAAGAACATGATGAAGTAAGGCAGGGAGAAGCTTATGCCCCTTTTGCTAACGATATCAACACTTATAAAAAACATTTTTATATAGAGAGTTATGGCTGCGCCATGAATTTTGCCGATAGTGAAGTGGTGGCTTCTATTTTACAAAACAATGGTTTTGGTGCTACAAAAAATGTGGATGAAGCTGATTTAATTTTCATCAATACCTGCAGCATAAGGGATAAGGCCGAGCAAACCGTTAGAAAAAGATTAACTGAATTTAGAAAATATAAAAAAAGTAACCCCGGTTTATTGGTGGGTGTGCTGGGTTGCATGGCCGAAAGATTGAAAGCGCAATTTATAGAAGAAGAAAAATTGGTTGATTTAGTGGTTGGCCCCGATGCTTACCGCACATTACCCGGTTTAATTGAAGAAGCCGAAACCGGGCAGAAAGCTGTAAATGTTTTATTAAGCCGTGATGAAACTTATGCTGATATTTCTCCCATACGTTTAAACAGCAATGGCGTAAATGCTTTTGTAAGTATAATGAGAGGCTGTAACAATATGTGCAGCTTTTGTGTAGTGCCATTTACAAGAGGGCGTGAAAGAAGCCGTGATGCTGCAAGTATAATTAATGAATGCAGAGATTTGTTTGAGCAGGGATACAGAGAAGTTACATTGCTGGGGCAGAATGTGGATAGTTATTATCAAGCCCCCTCTATCTCCCCCGAAGGGGGAGGAAATGGAGATGACCTTAGCGAAAAGGCAATAACCTTTGCACTATTACTAGAAAAAGTAGCGTTGATTTCTCCATTACTCCGTGTTCGTTTTTCCACTTCTCATCCAAAAGATATTACGGATGATGTATTATTTACCATTGCTAAGTATGATAACATTTGCAATTATATTCACCTGCCGGTACAAAGCGGCAGCAGCAGGGTTTTACAATTGATGAACAGAACGTACAGCCGTGAGTGGTATATTGCTAAAGTAAACCGTATTAAAGAAATTATACCCGATTGCGGATTAAGCACCGATATGATAACCGGTTTTTGTACCGAAACTGAAGAAGATCACCAGGAATCATTAAGCCTGATGCGGTATTGCCAGTACGATCTGGCCTACATGTATTTTTACAGCGAACGCCCCGGCACTTTAGCTGCAAGAAGATTTAAAGATGATATACCTGAGGAAGTAAAGAAAAGAAGATTGCAGGAAATGATAGACCTGCACCGCATACAATCTTTACACAGTATGCAACGTGACGTGGGCAAAACATTTAAAGTATTGATTGAAGGCACGAGTAAGAAAAATGATAATGAATTACAGGGAAGAACCGATCATAATAAAGTAGTGATTTTTGAAAAAGGGAATTTAAAGAAAGGGGATTATGTACACATGTAAAGTTGACGGTGTACAGCCAGGAACACTTTTGGGAAATAGCCATGTAGAAATTAATTAAGCAAAAGAAACATATTTAAGTTCTTTGCAAAACAAACTTAAATGGATTTACAATGCATAAAAAATCGTTTCGCAATAATTGGTAATGCCCCGGCATTAAACCATGCGTTAAATATTGCCACACAGGTGGCCAATACCGATCTGTCTGTTTTAATTAATGGCGAAAGTGGTGTGGGTAAAGAAGTATTCTCACAAATCATCCATGCCTTATCTGCCAGAAAACACAACCCTTTTATTGCAGTTAACTGCGGCGCTATTCCCGAAGGCACTATCGACAGTGAATTATTTGGCCATGAAAAAGGAAGTTTTACAGGTGCCCTCGACAGCCGTAAGGGTTATTTTGAAACGGTTAACGGCGGTACTATTTTCTTAGACGAAATTGGTGAAATGCCTTTGGGCACACAGGCTCGTTTACTTCGTGTACTGGAAGCCGGTGAGTATATCCGTGTAGGGTCAAGCAAAGTACAAAAAACTGATGTACGTGTTATTGCCGCTACCAACAAAGAATTAATCGAATTTACACACAACGGAAGGTTTAGAGAAGATTTATACTACAGATTAAATACTGTACCGATAAGAGTGCCATCGTTAAGAGACAGAAAAGATGATATCCCTTTACTGTTCAGAAAGTTTGTGGCCGACTTTGCAGATAAATACAAAGCACCGCCGGTACAATTGGATGAAGAGGCAAAAAATGTGTTAATTAACTACAGCTGGCCGGGTAATGTGAGGGAATTGAAGAATATTGCAGAACAAATTTCGGTACTGAGCCAGAATAAAAATATTAATGCTACTCAGTTAAAAAGTTTTTTGCCCGAACATAATTATTCAAGGTTGCCTGTATTATCGGGTGGTGCAGGTGTAGTAAGCCAAACGGAATTTGCCAACGAAAGAGAAATTTTATACAAACTCTTTTTCGACATGAAGAAAGATGTGAACGAACTGAAGAAGATGTTTTACGATCTGCTGCAAAACCCCAACATTGCCCACAATCATGCGCCGGTTTTTGCAGATGACATAAAGGAATACAGCAGCAATAATGGAAATGTATTACCCGGCACTTCATCGCAACCGGTAATTTTACACCAGGGCGGCAATAACGATATTCACCACCACGAAGATGTGGAAGAATCGTTAAGCATTATGGATAAAGAAAAAGAATTGATAATAAAAGCTTTGAAAAAACATAAGGGTAAACGCAAAGATGCGTCGCTTGACTTGGGTATTAGTGAGCGGACGTTGTACAGAAAATTGAAGGAATATGATATTGAAGAGTAAAAAAATTGGCAATGTGCAATGGGCAATGGGCAATAAGCAAACACTTACGGATAAAATATTTTTATTGCCAATTTGCATATTGCTTATTGTAGTTTTCTCCTACTCCACCTGCAAATATGGTTTTAAAGATACTGCCCCAATCCCTGAAGAAGTAAAAACATTCCGGGTTAATCCTTTAAGCAATAAAGCACAATATATAAATGTGCAGTTGGCGCCGCAGTTAACCGAAAAATTAAAGCAAAAAATAATTAATACCACAAGGCTGCGCCAAACCAACAGCGACGATGCCCATTACGATATCAACGGAAGTGTTACCCAATATTATACAAGCACAACAGGTATTACCGGTACAAACGCCAGTTTAAACCGGCTCAATATTTCTTTTCACCTTGTTTTTAAAAATGTACTCGACGAGAAGAAAAATTTTGAAACTGATGTAAGCACTTATGTAGATTTTCCTGCAACTCAAAGCCTTGCACAGGCCGAATCGGCCAACAGTACAAAAATTATTGGCAATATTGTAGATGCCGTTTTTAATAAAATTTTTTCCAACTGGTAAAAAACAGTTTGCCATTTGTAGTTTGTAGTTTAGCTTTGAAATATGCAGCAGCCTTCTCCTCTATTTAATTTTATAACAAAAGAGAACCATACCGGTGTATCCGCTAAAGATTTTTTAGCAACCATAACAAAACAACACCCCTATTTTACGCCGGCACATTTTTATTTATTACAACAAATAAAACCGGGTGATACAGGGTATGATTTGCAGGCAGCAAAAACCGCCGTACTTTTTAATAATCCGCATTGGTTAAACTTTCAATTGCAAAAACCAGCATCTGTTTCTGAGGAAATGATAACTGAAATACTGCCTGCAGAAAATGAAGGCAACGATGATGATAATGCAGTAACTGCAATAACAATTTCTTCTACCCAGGAAAAAAGTGTTGAACACCACGAAACTGTAAGCTCAACAGCCGAACAATTGATGCTGGCAGAAAATGCGGACAACGATGATGATGAAACGATAACAGAAAAAGAAATTGCTCCCATAAAAATAAATATCAACATCCCCGAAACAAATACCGGCAATGCAGATGCCCTTACTTTTGAACCCATGCATTTGGTAGATTATTTTGCATCGCAGGGTATTAAACTTAGTGAAGAAGTGCAACCGACGGATAAGTTAGGAATGCAATTAAAAAGTTTTACCGGCTGGCTTAAAACCATGAAGAAAATACATGTTGCCGATACACAGGCCAGCGCCGGAATTGCCGATATGGTAATACAAACACTGGCTGCAAAAAGCAATACCGAAGGCGAAGTGCTTACCGAAGCCATGGCCGAAGTATTGCTGCAACAGGGAAAAACGGAAAAAGCTGCAGATTTGTATAAAAAATTAAGTTTGCTCAATCCCTCTAAAATCGCTTACTTTGCAGCCAAAATTGAACAATTAAAAGGATAGATTATGTTAGTGTTATTTGGTATTTTAGTAATTATTGCCTCAGTTATATTAGGATTGATAGTATTGATTCAAAACCCCAAGGGTGGCGGTTTATCAGCCAGTTTGGGTGGCTTCAGCAACCAGTTAATGGGTGTAAAACAAACAACCGATGTACTGGAAAAAGGCACCTGGGTATTTGCTGCTATTGTTGGTGTTCTTTGCATTGTTTCGCCTGCATTTATACCAAAATCTGGTGCCGGTAATGCAAAACCAAACGATTTATTAAAAGAAACTTCAACCTCTCCGGCAAAAGGATCTGCTGTTCCAGCGCCAACGGTTCCAATGCCAGGCACGGTACAGCCAAAAACTGATACCCCTAAATAAGCTATAAAATTTATAAAATATTTAATAGCCCCGATGGTAACACCGGGGTTTTTTATTTTACTTTGCCTTACATAAATCAATCATGATAAAAAAAATAATTTACCTCTCTTTACTTATACTTTTAGCTGGCGGTGGTTTTATTGGCTGGAAAATTTTTGGCCCAACAGTAAATGCCCCTGAAAAAAAATATTTCTACATAAAAACCGGTGATAATTACGCAGGTGTAAAAGCAGATTTGCACGACTTAAAAATTATACAAAGTGAATTTTGGTTTAGCCAGGTTGCAAAAAAATTAAATTATCCTAAAACTGTAAAAGCCGGCCGTTACGAAATTAAAAATGGCATGAGCCTTTTTAGTTTAATACGCATGCTGCGTTCTGGCAACCAGGTGCCGGTAAACCTGGTAATAAATAAAATAAGAACTAAAGAAGACCTTGCAGAAAAAATTGCAGCCAGCTTTGAATGCGATTCGATTAGTGTAATTTCTTTTTTAAATAATAATGATTCTATAACAAAATATAATTTAGACAGCAACACTTTAATGACGGCGGTAATACCCAACACTTACAGTATTTTATGGAATACATCTCCTGCAAAAATTTTTAAAAAATTATACAACGACCAGGAAAAATTTTGGAATAATGAAAGAAGAAGTAAAGCTGATGCAATAAACATGACGCCAAAGCAGGTTTATACCATGGCAAGTATTGTAGAAGAAGAAACTAATAAAGAGGATGATAAAGGAAAAATTGCCAGCGTTTACATCAACCGGATAGAAACAGGGATGAAATTAGAAGCTGACCCTACCGTGAAATTTGCCATGAAAGATTTTGGTTTAAAAAGAATTTTACACAAACACCTGGAGTATCCATCGCCGTATAACACTTACCGGCAAACCGGTTTGCCACCCGGTCCTATTTGCACGCCATCATCAAAAACAATTGATGCTGTTTTAAATGCGCCCCAAACCAATTATATTTTCTTTGTTGCAAAACCCGACTTTAATGGCTATTCGAATTTTGCAACAACGTATGCAGAACATTTAGTTTTTGCAAAAGCATATCAAAATGCATTAGACAGTGCAATAAAAGCAAAAGCAGCAAAGGCTGCTACTCAATAAAAATAATTAATTGTTCTAAAGAATACAATTGGTGCGTTTGTAATTAACTCTGCCAAAAAAAATTACCTTAGCATAATGATTAAGCTGGAACGCATATTGGTAACCAAAACACCGCTTGCTTTTATTTTACGTAAAAGCAAACACTGGTATTTACCGGGTTTTGAAGGCGTGCCGCTTTATGATGTACTTAAGTTTTTTTACAAACAAGTTAAAACAGTAGGGCTTACAGAAAGAGCATCGGCAATTTCTTATAATTTTATAATGGCCATACCGCCATCGTTTTTATTTTTGTTTACTTTAATTCCTAACCTTCCTTTTATTTCAAAAAAAAGTTTAAAATTTCAACTCCATTCTTTAATTACAGATATAGTACCGGCAAGAGGATATAATCTCAATATTATAAATTTTGTAGACTCTTTTATTGATGGCAATAAAATTGGATTGATTTCATTTGGTTTAATTTTAGCATTGTTCTTTGCATCAAACGCCATGATGGGTTTAATGCGGTCTTTCAACAAAAATTATATTGGCTTTGCAAAAAGAAAAGGTTTACACACCCGTTGGATTGCAATCAGGCTTACGGCATTAATTTTTGGTTTAGTGCTGGCATGCCTTATTTTATTAATAACACAAGGTGCAGTTTTAAAATGGATAGGCGTAAAAAGCAGTTTTTGGCAAGATTTTATTTATTATGTTAGATGGATAGTTATTGCTTTGCTTGTATTTTATTCTATAGCCTTCATTTATAAATACGCCCCATCTGTTCATAAACGATGGAAATTGGTTTCTCCGGGAACTATACTGGCTGCTTTTTTATGCATCCTGGCTACATTAGCTTTTTCTTCTTTTGTTAATAATTTTGGGAAATACAATGCCCTGTATGGCTCAATTGGTACCATAATAATGCTGATGGCACTTATCTTTATTAATTCGCTGGTTTTGCTGGTTGGTTTTGAATTGAATGTAAGTATAAAAACTTTAAAGTCGCTTGCAGAGCACAGGGATGCCGAAGAAAAAGCAAAAGCAATAGTAAGGCAAATTACATAAGCGGTTTTTATTTTTATTTTAGATTTATTAACTTTAATAAAATTAAATTTTATGAAAAAAATATTTTTATCCTTACTTGCTTTTGCATCAATAGCAGTAATGGCATTTAGCATTAGTGAAGTATTACCCATTGGCAGTGCAATGCCTAAAGCCGATGTTAAACTAAAAGATATTTCCGGTGCCGAAATTTCTATTAAAGAAGTTGCAAAACAAAACGGGGTACTGGTAATGTTTAGCTGCAACACCTGCCCTTACGTAATTAAAAATCAGCAACGTACTGTTGATATTGCAGCTTATGCACAAAAAAATAATGTAGGCATAATTATTTTAAACAGTAATGAAGGTCAGCGTAATGATGATGACAGTTATGCGGCAATGAAAACTTACGCTAAAGAACAAAATTACAATTGGAATTATGTGGTAGATAAGAATAATGAAATAGCCGATGCCTTTGGTGCCAACAGAACGCCGGAATGTTTTTTATTTAATAAGGATTTAAAACTGGTGTATCATGGTGCTATTGATGATAACCCATCTGATGCTGCCAGCATAAAACGCCATCATTTAAAAGAAGCTATTAATGAATTAACTGCAGGTAAAGATATTAGTATAAAAGAAAGCAGAAGTGTAGGTTGCAGTATTAAAAGAAAGGGGTAATTATTATTGCGTTAAAATTAAACCATAAAAACTGCACAGGAAAACCATTCTGTGCAGTTTTTTTATATTGCAATAAAAAACTACTTTCAGCAAAAAATATTAAATCAGCTTTGTAAGATATGGCAGGTATAATTATACAATTAGCAATCTCGTGGTTGATAATATGGTTTTTTGAAAAAGGCAACTTAGGTTTCCTGGGCTTTTATCCTTCTAAAAAAAGATTGCCCGACTTTGCTTTATTTTTTATTACCACTTCCATCTGTTGTGCATTTGGCTTTTTTTTAAAGATGTATTTTGCAAAACAGCAATGGCAATTAAATCCTAATATCACACCTGCATTAATTTTTAATGGTATTTGGTGGAATATAAAATCTGTTTTGTTTGAAGAGCTGATTTTCCGGGGTGTGCTTTTTTATATCTTGATAAAAAAATTGGGGCATACAAAAGCCATTATTATTTCTGCTGTTGCTTTTGGAATTTATCACTGGTTTTCTCAAAATGCTTTTGGCAACCCTGTGCAAATGGCAATTACATTTTTTGTTACCGGCGCAATGGGCTTATTGCTGGCTTATGGTTACTCAAAAACATTTTCTTTATATATTCCAATTGCCATTCACTTAGGCTGGAATTTAACGCAGCAATTTATTTTTTCGAGTGGGCCAATTGGCAACCAACTTTTTATTGAGGTATTGCCAAGGCTGGAAGTAACAGTTTCTTATTTTATTTTTTTTACAATTCTGTTATTACCTATGCTTTGTATGTTGATAATAAATTTTGCATTGTTAAAGCGGCGTAAACAAATTATTTTTACAACCTCTTAAATACAACTTACTTAAGCCCCGTGATGTATTAATTATTTTTACAGTACAGCTTGAAATTAATAGTCTCTTGAGATTTATCACAACACCTGCACAATCAAAAACTTTAAATAATGTGTATTCTCCTGCCCTCTTATTATGGGGTGGTCGGCGCTTTGCGCATTAAAAACCACCTGGCGTATTTTTCGTTTGGCATCTTTGGCGGCCATTTGTATAATGTCTAAAAATAATTCGGGTTGTACTAAATTGGTACAACTGGAAGTTACTAAAAAACCCGCCGGGCTTTACTAATTTCATGCCTCGCAAATTAATTTCTTTATAGCCTGCAACTGCTTTATCAATGGTACTGCGGCTTTTTGTAAACGATGGCGGATCCAGCATTACTACATCCCAGCGTTTATCCTCTTTGGTCCAGTTTTTTAATACATCAAATGCATTTACACATTCAAAGCGGCAAATTTTTTCCAAGCCCATTTAATGCTGCATTTTTATTGCACATGTCAATGGCATTTTGAGAAATATCTAACCCCAAAACAGATTTGGCTCCATAATGTGCGGCACTTATTTCAAAAGAACCGGTGTAACAAAAAGCGCCGAGTACATCAGCATCTTTTACAATATGCTGTATGGCACGGCGGTTATCCTGCTGATCTAAAAAGTATCCGGTTTTTTGTCCGTTGGCAATATCAATATAAAATTTTATTCCGTTTTCATTTATAATAATGTTGGTATCAAATTCGGCTGAAAGAAAACCTTTATGCTGTTCCATTCCTTCCAGCTCACGAACGGGCACATCATTGCGTTCGTAAATACCTTTGGGAGAAAATATTTTTTCCAACGCTTTTACAATTGCAGGTTTCCATATATCTATACCCAATGCTAAAGTTTGTATCACAAAATAATCGTTGAATTTATCAATAATTAATTGCGGCATATCATCTGCTTCTCCAAAAATAAGCCTGCAGTTTTCGCTGTAGCCAATTTTTTGCCGGTATTGCCAAGCCTGTAAAATGCGGTTGTAAAAAAAGGCATCATCAATATTTTCGTTTTTATTCCTGGTAAGTAACCGTACCGATATTTGCGATTGCGGATTATAATAGCCACGGCCAATAAATTTTTTGTCGAAACTGTACACCTCAACAATTTCACCGGGTTTTGCATTAGTGTCTTTTTCCTTGCCGGTATTTACCTCGTTGGCAAAAATCCACGGATGCCCCAGCTCTACCCTGCGGCTTATATTTTTGTTTAAAACAATGCTCTTCATGGCGTAAAGTTACCCATTTAGCTGTCAGGGCATTCAAATTGTCCACACCAGCGCATTAATTTTGCCAATTTGGCTGCAAAACAACGCTTGGCAAAATGTTTGACTGTTGTACCTTCGCAACCAATTTTTAAAATTAGTATGAAAGAAAAAGAAGTTATAACACCCGAGAACGAGAGCATGAATATTAATGCCGATGCCGATGTACCAGGCAATACCCATTTAAGTAACGAAGGTGCCGAAGAAGAATTGGAAAAATTAAAGACTGATCTTGAAGAACAAAAAGATAAATACCTGCGCCTTTTTGCCGAGTTTGATAATTTTAAAAGACGCAGTGCAAAAGAAAGAATGGAACTGATACAAACCGCCGGTAAAGATGTGATGATTTCGATGCTGGAAGTGATGGATGATTGCGACCGTGCCGAAAAACAATTGCAAACCAGCAATGATGTGGCTGTTATAAAAGAAGGCATTAGTTTAGTGTTTAATAAATTAAGAAACACTTTAGCTAACAAAGGCCTTAAAGCCATGGAAAGCATCAATACCGAATTTGATGTGGAAAAACATGAAGCTATTACCGAAGTGCCTGCAGCAGATGATATGAAAGGCAAAGTGGTGGATGAAGTGGAGAAAGGATATTATTTAAATGATAAGATTATAAGGTTTGCAAAAGTGGTGGTGGGGAAGTAATTAGCAAATTAACCAATGTGCAATTGTGCAAATAAAAAAAGCGACGCTTTAAGTTTTGCAAATTGGCATATCTGCATATTAGCACATTTATGAAAAAAGATTTTTACGAAATTTTAGGAGTATCGAAATCTGCATCTCAGGATGAGATAAAAAAAGCATACCGTAAAGTGGCTATGCAATTTCACCCCGACAGTAACCCCGGTGATAAAGCTGCCGAAGAAAAATTTAAAGAAGCTGCTGAGGCTTATGAAATTTTAAGCGATGCTGATAAAAGGGCGCAATACGACAGGTTTGGTCACCAGGCGTTTAGCCCGGGCCGTGGTGGCGGTGGAGGTTAGTGGCGGCGGCATGAATATGGATGATATCTTCAGCCAGTTTGGAGATATTTTTGGTGATGAAAGCCCGTTTGGAAGTTTTTTTGGTGGCGGCGGAAGAAGAAGCAGTGGCGGACGAAGCCGTGGTGTAAGAGGAAGCAACCTTAGGGTAAAAATAAAACTGAATTACGAAGAGATTGCAAAAGGCACTACTAAAACTATTAAGGTAAAAAAATATGTGCTGTGCAATACCTGCGGTGGCAATGGTGCTAAAGATAAAAATAGTGTAAGCACCTGCGGTACATGTGGTGGCAGCGGCCAGGTACGCAGGGTACAAAATACTTTTTTGGGCCAGATGCAAACTGTAACTACCTGCCCTACCTGTAATGGCGAAGGCACTACGGTTACTAATAAATGTACTGCCTGTAAAGGTGAGGGAAGAGTGTATGGTGAAGAAACGGTAACCATTGATATTCCGGCTGGCGTACAGGAAGGCATGCAACTGAGTGTGGGTGGTAAAGGCAATGCAGGCGAACGTGGCGGCAGCAATGGCGACTTAATTGTTTTAATTGAAGAAGAAGCACATCCTCAATTGCACCGTGATGGATTGAATGTGGCCTTTGATTTACACATCTCTATACCTGATGCAGTTTTTGGTACACAGGCAGAAGTGCCTACTATTGATGGCAGGGCTAAAATAAAAATTCCACCGGGCACACAAAGTGGAAAAATCTTCCGTTTAAAAGGCAAAGGATTTCCTAATGTAAACAGTTACGAAAAAGGTGACCAGCTTATTCAGGTAAATGTATGGACACCGCAACATGTTAGCAGCGAAGAAAAACAAATGCTGGAAAAATTACAGCACAGCCAAAACTTTGTGCCTAAGCCCGATAAAAATGATAAATCATTTTTTGATAAAGTGAGGGAGATGTTTAGTTAGGGGGTGTGAATGGTGGGTGGTGAATGGTCAATGGTGAATAGTGAATTTTTACAGGAGTAAAATTTAGATAGCTTATTTTTACAAGTTGCATTCGACATCCGACATCCGACATCCGACATCCGACATCCGACATCCGACATCCGACATCCGACATCCGACATCCGACATCCGATAACATCCGACATCCAACTATTCATCTTTTCGTTTTTTTCCTTTTTTAGATTTATAAATTTTTTTTGCCTTATCAATCATTTGTAAAAACTCTGTTTGTAAATAATCATTTTGATTGTGGGCAGCTGTAGCAATAGTTTCTATTTGCAGCCAATCTGCATCCTTTATATATTTTGATTGTTTTACTTTTAAGCCCAAACATGGTAACGGCGGTGGCAAACTGCAATTCTTTATCTAAATCATTAAACTCAATTGCTGCCGGCGAACAAATGTATTCCATTACTTTATGAGTAGTATCATTACACAAACTGTACCGCATAGAAAGTTTTGCAATGCCGTTCTTATCTGCAAAATCTGCTGTTAAAAGTTTTGCATCTTCGGGCACAATTTCAAATACTGCCAGCACACTGCTGCCGCTGCCTATTTCGCCGCCTTCCATATCAATCGTACTGTCTTGTACAGCATCACGTTTATTATCAAAACCTATCAGGCGGTATTGTTTTACTAATTTTGAGTTGAACTGCAAATTCATATACACATCATCTGCCACAGCATAAAAAGTTTGCGTTAATTCTTTTACTAAAACTTTTTCGGCTTCGTTAATATCATCTAAATAAGCATAATTACCATTGCCCCTTTTTGCAAGCGTTTCTAATTTAGAATCCTTAAAATTGCCCATACCCACACCAAGGCAGGTTAAAAAAACTCCCGACTGTCTTTCTTTTGTTATAAGTTCATCCATTGCTTTTTCTGATGTAAGCCCCACATTAAAATCGCCATCAGTTGCAAGTATTACACGGTTGCTGCCCTTTTTATTATACGTACTTCTTGCTAATTGATATGCCGTCATTATCGCAGCTTCGCCGGGTGTATCGCCTCTTGCTTCAAGTTCTTCAATTGATTTAATTATTTTTTCTTTTTCGTGCACCGCCTGTGGGTTGCAGCCAAATACCAACAGTACCGCCGTAAGTAACAATTGATATGGTATCAATAGTTCGTAAATTTTTTACAAACATTTGAAAAGCCGCTTTTAATAACGGCAGGCGGTTAGGCATATCCATACTGCCCGATACATCAATTAAAAAAACAAAATTGCTTGGAGGGATTTTATTGAGGTCTAATTTTTTTGCATTGATATTTAAAAACAATAATGCTTTTTCTTCATCCCAGGGGCAAGAGCTAAGCTGTGATTCTATTTTAAACACTTCATTATTTTCTGGCTCCCTGCGGTGCAGGTTAAAATAATTCAGCAGTTCTTCGGTACGTACAGCATCAGGCGGCACAGTGCTGCCCATGTTTATAAATCTTCGTATATTGCTGTACGATGCCTTGTTTACATTTAATGAAAAGCCTGTATTAGGAAATTTATCTGCATTTACATACTCATTTTCTACCAGCTGAAAATAAGTTTCGTTATTTACAAACCAGCGGTACTTTGAAGTTTGATTAAAATTTTTTGTAACAGAAATTAGTTTGGGCCGGTTACGGTTAACATTACTTGGTAAAATTTTTAAATTTACGGCCTGCCACTGTTCTGCATTTATTTTTATAGTTTTTGTTTCGTATCCATCAAGGGTAAAAGAAAGTGAATCGGCAAGAGATTTTGTAGTAATTCCAAAATCGCCGGAAGCACCGGAATAATATAATAAATGATTAGAGTGTACAATTATTTTTACGTTGGCAAGAGGTTGATTTTTTTCATTCTTTACCTCCCCACGTATATAATACTGTGCACCGGCATGTAATGCAATTAGAAAAAGAAAAGTAATATAAAGCAACCGTTTTACCACAAGAAGATTAATTGCGTTAAAATATTTAGGTTAAAGACAATTTTTTTCCCCTTTGTGTTGCCTGCTATTCCTCTATAAGCTGGTAAATTTCTTTTAAATTTCTTCCTAAGCCGTCAAAATCGAGGCCATAGCCCAGCAAAAACTTATTGGGTACGTTAAAGCCAAGATAATCAATTTTTACCGGAAATACTAATGCATCGGGCTTGTGAAGCAGCGCTGCAATTTTTAAAGATGCCGGCTGCTGGTTAAATAAGTTGCGGCAAAAATTCGTTCAGCGTTTTGCCTGTGTCAACTATATCTTCTATAATTATTACATGCCTGCCGTTTAAAGGCTCATCAAGACCAATAGAGGTAATTACATTGCCTGTAGAAGTGGTGCCTTTGTAAGATGCCAGTTTTATAAAACAAATTTCTGCTTCAATAGTAACTGCCTTAAATAAGTCGGCAGCAAACATAAAAGAGCCATTTAATATGGCAATAAACAGCGGACGTTTTCCTTCATAGTCACGGTTAAGCTCAGCCGCCAGAATATTAATTTGTTCATTTATTTGCTGTGCAGTTATAAATGGAGTAAATTTTTTTTTGTTTACCTCGATGTTCATTGGTGATTGTAGTTTGCAGGTTTGCTTTGGAGCGCCTGATGTTTTGGTAAATATTCTTGCTGTATTTAATTTGATATAATTAACTCCTGCCCGATGCTTAGCGAATCGGTTTGAAGTTTATTCCATTCTTTTATTTGCTGCACACTAATATTGTACTTTTTAGAAATTGAATACAACCCTTCTTTTGGCTGTACAATATGTGTTTTTGCAATAACCTGTTCAGGTGTATTTGTAATTTCTTTTGCAGGTTTAATATTTGGCTTTAAATAAATTTTAGTGCCGGCTTTAATTTGTTCGTTGCCCCAAAGCTTATTATAATCCAGCATGTATTGTAATTGTATGCCATTTTTTTGTGCAATGTCATAAAGCGACTCCCCTGCCTTTGCTTCATAAAAATCTTTATCGCCTGTTTTTGGTTTTTTTTCTAAAAAAATATTTTGATTTTTTATAAGCAGCCCATCTTCGGCAAGTTCGTTAAAGCCAAGCATTTTACTTAATGCAATATTATTTTTTGTTGCTACCACCAGCAACGATGTGCCTTTACCTGCATACACACATTTACTGCCATTAACTGTAATTACTTTATCGCCTGCATCAAGCATGCTGGCTTCATCTGCAATTTTTTCTTCCTGCAAAATTTTTTCTTCAACTATTTTTTCTTCTGCATCATCCTGGTATTTACCGGCATCAAATTTTGGCGCTTCATCAGCTGCAGATAAAGTGTATTGCTGTAAATTATATTGTTCAATATGTTTAATAAGTATCATTGGGTATTTTGGATTGGTAGCGTAGCCTGCTTTTTTTAATCCGTAAGCCCAGGCTTTGTAATCTTTTACATCCAGTTTAAAAAGAAAAGCATAACGTTCTCCGGCCCTTAAAAAATTGCTGTGGTCACGATAACTTTCATCAGCAGTTTTGTAGAGACGAAAACATTCTCCAATAGCATCATCATCATGAGTAACACCACCTGCCGTCCAGTTGCTTTTACATTTTATACCAAAATGGTTGTTAGATTTTTTTACTAAAGGGCTGTTGCCACTTTCTGTTTCCAACAAACCTTGCGCCAATGTAATAGCTGCAGGCACACCCATTCTTTTCATTTCTCTTATGGCAATATCTTTATACAATTCAATATACTGCACAGGCGTAAGCATATCCTGCGCAAAAACTGTTGCTGTGCTTAAAAATAAAATTGATACGATAAATAGCTTTTCATTTCTTATAATTTTTTTATCAGCAATAATCCATCTCTTACGGTAAGCAGTACATTTTCTACCCTTTTATCTTTTGCCACATGCTCATTAAAAGCCTGGATTGCTTTTGCATTTTTACCTTTCAATTCTGGTTGTAAAACTTCGCCATGAAATAATACATTGTCTGCCACGATAAATCCCCCATGTTTTACATTCGGCAAAGTTAATTCGTAATACTCAATATAACTCACTTTATCAGCATCAATAAAAACTAAATCCCATTGCTGTTTAAGTGTTGAAATTATCTGCCGGGCATCTCCCAAATGTAAAATTATGGTATCCTTAACGTTTGCTTTTTCAAAATATTTTTTTGCCGTAGCAGCATCTTCTTCCCTTATTTCTATTGTATGCAATTGGCCATGCTGTTGCAAACCTTTTGATAAACACAAAGCACTAAAGCCTGTAAACGTTCCTATTTCTAAAATTTGCTGCGGCTTAATCATGCAGCTTATCATTTCTAAAACTTTGCCCTGCACATGGCCGCTCAGCATTTGTGCATGAGGGTGATGCTGCAATGTGTAATCTTCTATCTCCTGCAATATTGCATCTAACGGCGATGAAAATTGTTTGGCATAATCTTCAGCAATATCGATTTATAATCTCCATTAAAAATTTGGCGCTAATGGTTTTGTTTTATAATAATCCAGCATAAAATCCACCACTTCGTCTGCGGTATCAAACAGGTGAATTAAATTTAAATCTTCGGGATTAATGTTGTGTTCTTCTTCTCCCATGGTTTCTTTTATCCATTTTATTAATCCACCCCAATAACTTTTGCCCACCAGTATCATGGGAGATTGTTTAAATTTTCCTGTTTGAATTAAAGTAGCCACTTCAAAAAATTCATCCATAGTACCAAAGCCGCCAGGCATCATAATAAAACCCTGTGAGTATTTTACAAACATCACTTTACGTACAAAGAAAAAATCGAAGTTTAAAGATTTATCCCTGTCGATAAATGGATTGGGATGTTGTTCAAAAGGCAAATCAATATTAATACCAACAGATTTACCACCTGCAATTGAAGCGCCTTTATTTGCAGCTTCCATAATACCAGGGCCACCGCCACTAATAATACCAAAACCTTCTTCGGCAAGGCGTTTACTTATCTCTACTGCCAGCTCATAATATTTATTGCCGGGTTTTGTTCTTGCACTTCCAAAAATAGAAATGCATGGACCAATCCTGCTTAGTGCTTCAAAGCCATCAACAAATTCGGCCATTATTTTAAATATTTGCCAGCTGCTGTGTGCCTGGCTTTCTTTCCAGCTGCGTTGTTTTAATGTGTTAATTGATCCGTTCATTTTTTTGGTTTGAAAAACCTGTTAGGTTTTTAAGCAGGGTAAATTTTTAAAAACTCTTTAATAATTAAAAAGATGCTCTTACTAACTACCCTGCGTAAACCTAACAGGTTTATGTTATTTTTTGTTTTGATGGTATAAATAGAATGCCATTCTACACTTTTTATTGTGTGGAATGGCACTTACTAACTGTGTAAAGGTATAATAATATTTTTACAAATTATTACACTAAAACGGCTGTTTATTTTCCTAAATTAATAACCTCTGTTTCTAACGATTTATCCATTCCTTTTTTAGAAATAAACCATAACCCTAAAAAAGTAAATATGCCGTTTATTAAAATTAATTCGTTACCAATTTTATAACCGCTGAAAATATTTTCCGAAATATTTTTTAAACCCTAAACTAACATGCAGTTTCTTCTCGTACCATTCGGGGCTGCTGAGTACATCTAAACCCAAAGCCAGCAATGGTGCTATAATACAAACCGTCCAAATTAATTTATCGTTCAAAGTGTCGCTTGGTTAAAATACCAAAGGAAAATAAACCTAACAGCGGCCCATAAGTAATGCCTGCAAATTTTAAAATAAAATCGATAATTAATTTATCGTTGATGGCTTTAAAAATAAGTACCATTAAAAAAAATACAATTGCAAAAGTAAAATGCACTTTTAATCTTGTGCGTTTCTTTTCTTTTTCTGTTCCTTCTTTTTTATTTATCCCTAAAATATCTATACAAAAACAGGAAGTAAGGGATGTTATTGCGCCATCTACACTGGGGAATAAAGCAGATATTAATGCAATGATAAAAATGATGCCGATAGTACCGCTGAATGCATCACTCAATGCAATGGTGGGAAACAGATCATCCGGCGCTACAGTAATATTATTTGTACTTGCATATAGATAAAGGATACCTCCTAAAAATAAAAACAAAAAGTTTACAACCATCAACACAGCAGTAAACGTCATTATATTTTTTTGTGAATCCTTTATATTTTTTACACTGATATTTTTTTGCATCATCTCCTGGTCAAGCCCCGTCATGGCAATGGCAATAAACATACCGCCAATAATATGTTTTAAAAAGAAAGAGCCGGCTTTTACATCCATGTTAAATACTTTGGTGTACCCTTTTTCATTCATCAGTGATAAGGTACTTCCAAAATCCATACCCATGGCTTTTATAATAACAAAAATACACACCACCAAACCCAGCAGCATACCTGTAGTTTGCAAAGTATCTGTATAAATAATTGTTTTTACGCCGCCTTCAAAAGTGTATAATAAAATCAGCAGTAAAATAATTAACGTAGTTACAATAAAAGGTATATGCAATTTATCAAAAATAAAAAGTTGCAGAATGCTTATCACCAAATACAAACGTGCTGTGGCACCCACTACCCTGCTGAGTATAAAAAAGAAAGCGCCTGCTTTATGTGCATTTATGCCAAAACGTTTTTCTAAATAAGTGTAAATGGAGGTGAGGTTCATTTTATAATACAACGGTATCAGCACAAATGCAATAACCATATAGCCAATTAAATACCCCAGCACTATTTGATAATAAAAAAAATTACCCGTGCCCACACCACCCGGCACACTTACAAAAGTTACGCCGCTAAGGCTTGTGCCAATCATACCAAATGCCACCAGCATCCAGTTGCTGTTACGGTTGCCAATAAAAAAAGATTCGTTGTTGCTGCCCCTCGATGTAAAATATGCAACAGTTAGCAACAGTACAAAATACCCTATTACAAAAGAAAATAAAATTAATGGCGACATAAATTAATAATGAATAATTGATAATGAAAAATGAATAATCCGGCAACGAATAATTAGCTTGCAGGATAATTAGAAACCAAGTTAATTAATTTATGGCAATTACATCATTAGCAGTTTTTTGTGGCAGTAAAAGTGGCAACAATCCTTTATTCGAAAATCATGCAAAACAATTAGGCTATATTTTGGCAAAAAAAAATAGTAACCTTAATTTATGGCGGCGGCAATAAAGGAATTATGGGTGCAGTGGCTAATGCTGTTTTGGAAAAAGGCGGAAATGTTACCGGCATTATTCCTCAGTTGTTAACCGACAGGGAGCACAGCCACCATGGATTAACCGAATTAATTATTGTAGAAAATATGCACATCCGAAAAAAAATGCTGTACGAAAAATGTGACGCTGCAATAATTTTACCGGGTGGTTTTGGTACATTGGATGAGCTGTTTGAAATGCTTACCTGGAACCAATTGAGTATTCACAATAAAGAAATTTTTATTTTAAATACTGCAGGATTTTACGATAACCTGTTGGCACATGCAAAAACAATGCAGACAGAAAATTTTTTGTACGACAGTTTTGAAGACCGTACAACTATTCTTTCTTCTCCGGATGAAATAGAAAAATTTCTTTAGTCACGGTTGCGGCCATTGCCCTGGAATAAAGGGATTTGTAAACCTGCTCTTATTACCGGAAAATTTCTTCCTAACCCATCTACATAAGGCGACTCTGCTACTTTTGATACATCCCACAAAATGGAAAAGTAATAATTCATATCTCCCACTCCTTCTCTTCCACTGCAATATCCACCACCTACTAATATACTGTTAGCATCAATTTTTTCTGTTGATTCAGATGAAACCGCTATTCTGTGCAGGTATATATTTAAACTTAATAAAATTATGTTCGTACTGTGCCTGTGCAAAAAGAAATTTTACCGGGAACAGGCGAACAAATGCACCGGGGCCGTACACTGTTTGCCTTACTTTATCGCCATACACCTGGTAATCTCTTTGTGAGGTATAATTAAAATTTGCTGATACGGCAACATCTACAAATCTATTTATGCTGTAGCCAAAATAAGGGGTTATCCCCAATACAGTTCCTCCACTAAAAAATGATGCAGTTATGCTTCCTCCTGTAAAAAAATTTTCTTTCTTAAAACCTTTTTCTTTTGTTTCATCTTTGTCTTTTTCGTATTGAGCAAATATTGTAAGCGACATTGCAAAAACAATGGCTGTTAAAACTAATTTCTTCATGATATACTTTTTATGTGTTTATATTATGCTGAATGATGTATCAGCGTTTTTTCGACATGGTCAGACGAAGACGTCAGACCATGTCGAAAATTTTTCCACTGTTTAATATATTGTTGGGATCAAATACTTTTTTGATGCCTTTCATTAAAGAAAGGTTGGCTTTATCAAAAACAATATCCATGTATTCTTTTTGAATTAGCCCAATACCATGCTCGCCGCTGATGGTGCCGCCTAAAGATTTTACCAATGTAAACATGGCTTTTAAGGCCGGGAATTATTTCAGGATTATTTAAACTGTAAATACTGCCTTCTTTTTTTATGCGGATGTGCAAGTTACCATCGCCTGCATGGCCATAACAAACTGCTTTAAAATTATATTGCTTTCCCAATTCTTTTACGCCATGTATTAATGCAGGTAACGATGCCCTGGGCACTACAGTATCTTCTTCAATAGTATAACCATCCAGTTTTACAGCTTCGGCTACACGACGGCGCAATTTCCACAACTCTGCTTTTTGCTGTGCATCATCGGCAAAAAATATTTCGCCGCAATCAAACTGCGTTAGCAATGCTGCAATGGCTTCCATTTCACTCATCAGTGTTTCCATATGGTTGCCATCCACTTCAATAATTAAATGTGCGGCAATATCATCAGTAACCGGCACTGCAACACTATCCATCATTTTACTCACAATCTTTAATGCATCAATCTCTACTAACTCCAAAGCGCTTGGTGTAAAGCCCGCCCTGAATATTGCACTTACTGCTTCGCCAGCTTTTTCTAAATTATTAAAAGGCACCAGCATCAGTAAATCATATTTAGGATGCGGTAATAATTTTAATACAATTTTTGTTACAATGCCCAATGTGCCTTCGCTGCCTACCATTAATTGTGTAAGATTATAACCTGTGGAATTTTTTAAAACATTGGCACCTGTCCAAATAATTTCACCCGTAGGTAACACCACCTGCAAATTCAATACATAATCTTTTACCACACCATATTTTACAGCTTTGGGACCACCGCTGTTGGCAGAAATATTGCCACCAATAAAACAACTGCCGCGGCTGCTTGGGTCGGGTGGATAAAACAATCCTTTTTCTTTTACGGCATTTTGTAAAACTTCTGTAATTACTCCCGGCTCTGTTGTAACCTGTAAATTGCGTTCATCAATTTCTACAATGGTATTTAATCTTTCCATAGAAATTAAAACACCGCCTAAATGAGGCAATGCACCACCGCTAAACCTGTGCCTGCACCACGTGGTGTAACTGCAATTTTTTGTGCATTACAAATTTGCATTATGGCACTGATCTCTTCAGCAGTTCGTGGGTTTTATAACAACATCGGGTAAAAAATGAAGGTTTTCTGTTTCGTCATGGGCATAATGGTTTAAACTTTCTTCATCTACCATTACAAAAGCATCTCCTGCAATTTTTTTAAATTGATCAATATATTTATTAACTGCTGCTACTTTTGTTTCTTCGCAGTTACCATGTAACATTATTTATGTAAAAATCGTATAAAATACTGAGTTGATAAAATGATGTTTCTTCTTTATACATTATCCATGTGTTTAAAATATTCAATCAATAAAATATTCAATATTCAACACTCAATTTTCAATGTTCAATAAAATACAAGCGAAGATTGATGAGATTTATTGAGTAACTGTATTTTAAAATGTTAAATTTTATTAACTGATTGCAAAAATTAAAATAGCTGACTATATTTGTTACGAAATTATTCGTATTTAATCATTAACCAACTTAAAGTAAAGCCATGAAACAATTTATTTTAAAAAACAAAAAAGCCATAGCAGGTATTAGTGCTGCATTGGTAATTGGTGTTATCACCATGTCATTTCAAGACACACCGTTTAGCCCGGTAAAAGATTTTACAGTAAACCCCATTGTTATTGATTCGCCGCCAAGCAAAAAAAATAAACCAGGCAGAAGTTGACAGAACTATGAAGGAAGTAGAAAATGCAATGCTGCAATTAAAAGAACAATTAAAGCAACTGGATATGAGCCAGGTAAATTTGGCAGTAACCAATGCATTAAAAGAAGTGGATATGCAAAAAATTATGGCCGAAGTGCAGCAAAGCCTTAAAGAAGTAGACATGAAAAAAATTATGGAAGAGGTAAATGCATCTTTAAAAGAAGTAAATGTTGAGCAAATAAATAAGGAAGTTCAAAATGCCTTGAAAGAAGTGGATATGAAAAAAATTATGGAAGAGGTAAATGCATCTTTAAAAGAAGTAAATGTTGAGCAAATAAATAAGGAAGTTCAAAATGCTTTGAAAGAAGTGGACATGAATAAATTAAATAAAGAAATACAGGAATCTTTAAAGGATTTAAAAATAGAGTTGAAAAATATTAATACCGATGAAATTAAAAAAGAATTGGAAAAAGTAAAAGAGGAATTAGAAAGAACCAAAGAAGAATTAAAGAAAACAAAAAAGACAGTTTCCGTTTAATACAGCCATGTAAAACTACAACTGCCCCAAAATATTTGGAGGCAGTTTTTTTATACTATAAAATGATTATTAATAAAAAGTTAGGCACATGGTTTGCGCGGTCTTGCCGCTGCGGATAAAAACCTTTTTTTACAATACTAAATTCGCTTGCGCCACGGTAATTATTAAATTTATTTAAGGAAGATAAAGTGGCATCGTAACTAAAAGTAAATTTTATATTATTCAGTTCAAACCCAACCATTGGTGCAATAGCATCGCCAAGGCGATAATATAATCCTGCCACAAATTGTTTTTCGCCTGTTTCAGTAAGATTATAATTTCCATTCATTCCAACAACCAACTCCGTTGCTTTTGCCTGTGTGGTAAAATACGCATTGGGATTAATAATCACCCTTTCGTTTACTTTTAAAATGGCATTTAAAAAACCAATATGCCGCATGGGTATTCTTCCTGCATTTGTCTGGTCATCAAAAAAAGTTTCTTTTGGCCTGTTTACGTGATGAATAGAATACCCGGCATTGATATACACATTTTCCTGAGGGAAATAAGCATAATTCATACCAGCCTGCACATCCACATAACTCACACTTGTATTGGTTAAACTTACCGCTGTTACAGGGTTATCAAAAAATTTACCATCAAACTGATCGGGGAATTTTAATTTTGATAAGATCAATTCGTTTATTTGCCCAGCCAATATTAAACCCTGCACTTACTAAACTGCTGCTGCCCACATTGCTGATGATAGGCTATTGAACCATATACTTTTGTACTGCGTAAACTTCCGCTGCCTGCAACATCGCTTAATAAAACACCGCCAATACCCAGCCAGCCAGTTTCCAATTTATCTCTAAACAATTGTGCATCGCCAAAAATACTGGTGGTTTTGTAAGGCACTGTCATTACTGCACTCCACTGGTTTCTGTATTGAGCACCTAATCTGTAATCTGCATCGGGTATAAAACCTGTGTTTGCAGGATTAGTAGTTAATGGTGAATTAAAAAATTGAGAAAAATGCAAGATCCTGTGCCTGTAAAAAAGCAATGGGGAACAGGGAATAAGCAAAAACTAAAACCTTTTTACTAAGATAGTTTTTATAAATCAGGTTGCATGATTTTAATATGGTGTATCTTTCCAACAAAATTATTCATTATCAATTTTATAATTAGTCATTACCGCAATAAAGTTATATCTCCTGTTTTCCTCAATCTCTGCCCATCAGTAAATTCTACATCTAAGGTATAAGTATATACATCCATTGGTTGTAATACGCCTTTAAATGTACCATCCCAGCCTTGCTTTAAAGTTGAGGTGGCAAATACTAACTGTCCCCAGCGGTTATATATTTTCCAGTTCATTTTACCAATGCCAAAGCCTTCTACTTTTACTACACCATTATTATAACTGTTGCCCGAAAATCTGCCGGGAGTAAATGCATTAGGCACATCAAGCAACGGCAGAATTATTATAGGAACCGGTTGTTGTATAGTATCCACACAATCGGCATCATTAAAGGCTAACAACATTACTTTAAAAGTATCTGTTCTGTTAAACTGATGAATGGGGTTTACTTCAGTTGATGTTTCTCCATCACCAAAATCCCATAAATATCTTGTAGCCCCAACAGAAAGATTAGTAAAAACAGTTTTAGTATTTTCTATTGGCGGATTAGGGCTCCATGTAAAATTTGCTGTAGGTATGGGATAAACTGTAATGGTAAAATAGCCAGAGGTATCTACTCTGTTACAGGTAGTTGAATCGAATAGCTATTAAACGTACATTGTAAGACCCTACAAGATTGTAAATATGTGTTGGTTCAAAATCGGTTGAAGTAGTGCCATCACCAAACTCCCATATCCAATCGGTACCACCCAGAGAATTATTTTTAAACACAGGCGTATAGGGCACACATCCCCTTGTGCTGGTACTGAATATTGCTTTTACATTTGGATTTATCCTCAACTTGTTTTTCAATAGTATCCGGTGAATTACAAAAAACAGAATCATCAACAATTAACCGAACATTATAAGACCCAATAGAGGGAAAAGTATGTATTTGCGAAACAAAACCGCTTCTTATTCTTGGTGAGCCGTCACCAAAATCCCATATAAAAGTTTGGTTGGTGTAAACGGGCAATGGTGCAGTGGTAAGATTATCGAAACGGAATCTTAAACTTGCACAACTGTCTAATTTAATAAAAGAAAAATCAGGTGTTACCTCGTTGTTACCAACTCTTACTGTTAGTATAAGCGGTATCAGAAATATTACAGGTTGCAGAATCAATTGAAATTAAAGTTAGCCTGTAAGTGCCTACATGATTGTAAGTATGAGAAGTGGAATTATTTGGTGCAAATGTGGTATCTTTTTTAGGGCTTGCCGGATCACCATAATCCCAAATATACATTTTACCTTTTGCCAGTGTATCGGTAAACCTTATGTTTAAAGGTACGCAGCCAATAGTATCAACCACCCCATCAATAGTTGCTTTTACACTTGCACCAACACCTGCAAAATTCATTTCTATTTTTA
This sequence comes from uncultured Chitinophagaceae bacterium, assembly GCA_963741535.1. Lineage (GTDB taxonomy): Bacteria > Bacteroidota > Bacteroidia > Chitinophagales > Chitinophagaceae > Ferruginibacter. The sequence continues at coordinate 176,434 of CAVUIP010000004.1, read as the reverse complement.
CCGCTGCCTCATTACAACTGGAAGAACGATTATTAATTGACCATACACCTGGTGTGGTTGGAAAGATTGCACCACCACTGCAGTTGGCACAAATAGCCTGGTAAATTATTCCATTAGCATCAAAACGACTGGTACCCCCATCTACATGATCTCCAAAGCCTCCATTTTGTCCATAGAAAGAACCAAAAAGTATGGCTTTCGGCATTTTTTTCTAAGAACAAAAAAGTAAAAATCTGATCCATCAGGAGGAGGTAACCCGGGTAACTGATCTTTTAATGGCAAGCCATTGGTACCTGCAGAAGGATATCCTTGCTGAACATTTATTCCGCCACCCCAACCGGAAACATAAACATTCTGGCAGCGGTCAACTAAAAAAGCAATAGGGGAAAATTAGGCACCTGCTGAATTGGTGCCAAATACTGTTGAGTAAACATAAGCTGACAAATCGGGTTGCAGTTTGCTGATGAATTGTTTACCACCTGTATTGCTGTATACTGCATTTAATAACCGGCCAGCCCAGTGGTAGTTCCCATTATGTACGGAAAGCCAAGCCTATCAAACTTGAGGCCATAAACCAAATCGTTACCTATGTTCCCTGATAAGTTGTTTTAATAATTGCCGAACCAGTCATTAGTTATTTCTGTCACAAAACCATCGGTTTCGCCACCCTGGTATGTACTTGTAATAACACCCGATTTATCTCCTGGTAAATCAGTACTTGTAGTACCGCCTGCTACATATAAATTGCCTGTTACCGGGTTTTGTGATATTACAAAACAGGCATCATCGCCATTGCCTCCAAAATAAGTACTGAATAAAACGGCGGTAAGATTTGGATTAAATTTAAGGATTACACCATCCTGCCTGCCGCCACCTAATACTAGTTTGAAATGGAGTCCGGAGTAAGCAGGGAAATTGGCTGATTGGGTGCAGGATGCCAGATAAATATTTCCTGCTGCATCTAGTATAACTTCGCTTCTTGCATCATCGCCATAATTTCTTCTGGTAACATCAGTACCGAGTGGTGCATTGTACTTGGGCCTTATGTTTACACCATCATCTGCAGTGCCCCCAATTCTAACCGAGCCCAGCAGTGCTGTACCAGTTACATTTAATTTTGTAATTATTATATCATAGCCTCCGCCATTACCAATTAATGGAACAGTAACAGGATAATTTTGGGATTTAGTTCTACCTGCAATTATTAAATTACCCTGTGCATCAGCAATCATACTATGAGGTTGCTCATTGCGGCTGCCTCCTATATAAGTAGCATATAACCGCTGCGCTACCATTTGCTGAAAATTTAAAGATAGCCAATATCATAAGCCCCGTTATTATCTTCATCAACACCGCCGCCAAAAGTATTTTGAAATGCCCCTGGAGATACCGGGTAACCTGCACCGAAAACAATACCTCCTGCAAAAAAACTGCCATCGGGGCCAGGTGTTGCTGTGTAACCCCAGTTGTCGGCAGTGCTGCCGGTAAACGTAGAAAAAATTAATGATGGGTCAATTACTAATGTTTCTTTTGAAGAATAGTTATTGCACTTTAAACCGCACCACATTATCTGTAACTACATATTTACAATCTACCGTTTGCCTTTTACCCATAGTGCGGTTGGTAACTGTAGGGATATAATTCTTTTATACTGCCTACAGATGTACCTATAATTAATTCTTTGTTTTTAACTTCCAATTTAACACCGCCTTCGTACCGCATTGCAATAGCATTGGGGTTACCGCCGGGATGTACAATTAAATCGTATTTTAAATTACCCGATTCGGTATAATATCGTACATCAATATTGGGATAGATATTTTTGTAAGTAACAGCCTCGTATACTTTACAATCAGATGCCCATTTAGCTGCATCATTCCCGGTAAAGTAATTATTATAAGTAGGTAAAACTTTATCCGGCACTGCCTGTACATTATTACTGCTGCCTAAAAAGTCTACTTTGTATGCATGAGAACGAACAACCAGGGGAGCAAATCTTTTGGTGACGGTATTTTAGATGATGTTGCAGGTGAAGCACTGTCGCCAGCACTGTTGTGTGAATGGCCGTGCATTCTTTCAGAAAGCTTTTGTAAATCTTCGGGCTTATGCAGCATTACAGTAAAACCCCTGTTTTCTAAAAAGAAGGAGCCTGTGGTAAAGTCGCCACGAAAATTTACTTTATTATCCCACTGTCCTTTATTCTCAACAAATTCCATTTGGGCATTAACAGATAATGCAACAAAAAATGTTGAAACAATCGTTAAAAAAAGCCTGGTTATCTTATTCAAAACAATCAACTATATTTTTTACAATGTACAGAAATTATATGATACCGTCAATCTGATTTATCCTCTTTAACAACTGTTTTTCACCCAATAAAATTTTTATAAAAAGAATTACGATATTTTACTCCATGCTGTTTTGCCCTTTTGCTGATGAAGGTAATTTTTAACAGGCAAATTCTCTGCCACATTCATGTCGGGATCGTTTTCTAAAATATTTTCGTGCCACTTCTCTTGCTGCTTCCAGTATTACTTTATCATGGACTATGTTTGCCAGCTTAAAGTTTAATAAGCCGCTTTGCTTGTGTGCCTTCAATATCGCCGGGGCCACGTATCTCCAGATCTTTTTCTGCTATCTTAAACCCATCGTTGGTGGCCACCATTATCTTTAAACGTTCCCTTGCATCATTTGATATTTTTGAACCTGTTAATAATATGCAAAAACTTTTTTCGGCACCTCTTCCCACTCTTCCTCTTAACTGGTGCAATTGCGATAAACCAAATTTTTCTGCACTTTCAATTACCATTACGGTGGCGTTGGGTACATTCACTCCTACTTCAATAACGGTGGTGCTTACCATAATTTGCGTTTCTTCATTTACAAAACGCTGCATGTTGGTTTCTTTTTGTGCCGCATCCATCTTTCCATGCACCATACTTATCCAGTATTTTGGTTCCGGAAAAAAAGATTTCACTTCCTCATAACCCTTTCATCAGATTTTCATAATCCATCTTACTGCTTTCTTCAATTAACGGATAAATGATATAAGCCTGTCGTCCATTGGCTATCTCTTCTTTTATAAAATCCATTACCTGCGGACGTTTGTTTTCAAAACGGTGTACAGTGTTGATAGGTTGCCTTCCCGGAGGCAATTCATCCATTACACTGTAATCCAAATCGCCGTAAGCCGTTAAAGCCAATGTACGGGGTATGGGTGTTGCCGTCATAACGAGTACATGCGGCGGAATAGTATTTTTTTTCCATAATTGTGCCCGCTGTGCCACACCAAATTTGTGCTGCTCATCTATTACAGCAAACCCCAGATTTTTAAACATCACTTTATCTTCAATTACTGCATGTGTACCAATCAAAATATTCAATGTGCCTTCTTCGCAAAGTTTAAGCACTTCTCTGCGTTGTTTTGTTTTAGATGAGCCGGAAAGCATTTTTACACAAACCGGCATATCTTTTAATAAATCGGTAATGCTGTTGTAATGCTGCTGTGCTAAAATTTCTGTTGGCGCCATCAGCACACTCTGAAAACCATTATCGGCAGCAATCAGCATCATCATTAATGCCACAATGGTTTTTCCGCTACCCACATCTCCCTGTAAGAGGCGGTTCATTTGTTTACCGCTGCCTGCATCTTTTCTAATCTCTTTCAACACTCTTTTTTGTGCACCGGTTAATTGAAAAGGTAAATAATTATTGTAAAAAGTATTGAACAAATCACCCACTTTATCAAACACCCAGCCTTTACTAAAGCGATGCCTTGCACTTTTAATTAAACCCAAACGCAGTTGTGCAAAAAATAATTCTTCAAATTTTAAGGCGACGTACTGCATGCAGAAAATGTTTTTCTGTTGCAGGAAAATGTATTTGCCGGTACGCATCAAAGCGGCTGATAAATTTATATTTTGTAATAATTGATTCAGGTAAATTTTCGGGAAGGTCTTTTTCGGTAACTAATTGCAGCAGCGCATAAGTAAATTTGCCAATCGCCCTTCCGTTTAATCCTCTTGCTTTTAATTTTTCGGTAGATGAATAAATGGGTTCTAAAAAATTTTTGCCTGTTGCTTTTTGTGTCGGTAAAAGTTTCTATTTCGGGATGGGCAATTTGCGGTTTGTTCATAAAAAAACTTAGCTTGCCAAAAACTAAATACTGGTGGCCCACATGCAATGCTTTTTGTATCCAGTTTATTCCCTGGAACCATACCAGTTCAATTTCTCCTCCTGCATCATCCTGCAAATGTGCTACTAAACGCCTTCCTCTTTTCTCCCCCATAATTTCCATATCTGTTATCTTTCCGGCTACCTGTGCATATTCGGTATTATAATTGAGGTCTTCAATTTTATCTACTTTGTTTTATCTACATGGCGCAATGGAAAATAATTCAGCAGATCATTAAAAGTAAAAATTTGTAATTCTTTACGCAGCATGTCGCCACGTAATGTGCTTACGCCATGAATGTATTCGATGGGATTATTTAATATGGCTGATGAAAAGCTGATATGCAAATATAAACCCCTATCCCCTAAAGGGGGAAAGGAAAAAGAACATTGCGAAGATTATTTAATAATATTTTTTGGAGGATCGCCTGTTAACAAAGAGATAATGTAAAAAAATAAGCTTTTGAGGGACGATCTTTTAGCTGAAAAAAGAGTAAAGATCTTAAAATTCTAAGGCCATAACAATTTTATTATACAACATAATTAAAGTTCAGTATTGATATGATGTACAAGAGTTCACTTCGTTCCTCAGTGTAAACTGTGCCAATGAAGATTAATAGAATTACCAAAGTTTGGAACAAAAAACATTATTTATTCCTTCCTTCGGAAAAATTATTATTAAACCGTCTTGGTTTGCTGAAATTTCTGTTGCCCCCGCCACTGCTTCTTTGCGGTGCTGTGTTATAAGCAGGCGCTTCGCCAAACTCCTCGGGCACGATGGCTTTGGTTACCTGCTTGCCCAATAATTTTTCTATAGCTACAAATTTGCGTTGTTCTCTTGGGCTGATGAAAGTATAAGCGGTGCCTTCGGCAGCAGCTCTTGCAGTACGGCCTATACGGTGTACATAATCTTCGCCATCATGGGGTACATCGTAATTGATAACCAAATCAATATTATCAATATCAATACCACGGCTTAAAATATCGGTGGCAATTAAAATGGGTAAGCGGCGGCTTTTAAACTGCATCAGCACATCTTCCCTTTTTTCCTGGTCTAAGATCGCTGTGAATTTCATCTGCTTTAATATTTGCTTTTTGCAAATCACGGGTAAGTTGCTTTACACTTTGTTTGCTGCTGCAAAAAATTAGCACCATGGCAAAATCTTTTTTCTTAAGCAAATATTTTACTAAAGGAATTTTTTGTTCTTCATAAACCACAAATGCTTCCTGCACAATTTTTTCGTTGGGTTTACTTATAGAGATATTTATTTCTGCAGGTTGATGTAAAATTTTTCTTGCCATCTCCCTTATTTTATGCGGCATGGTGGCAGAGAATAAAAGATTCTGCCTTTTTTTAGGCAGGTGATTTATGATGAACATGATGTCATCATAAAATCCCATGTCCAGCATTCTGTCGGCTTCATCCAATACCAAATATTTTAAGCCGTCTAATTTTACATAGCCCATTTTTATATGCGCCATCATTTTGCCGGGTGTGCAAACCACCACATCGGCACCATGACTTAATGCTTTTTTCTCCTGCACAAATGCATTACCATCGCCACCACCATATACAGCAATAGAACTTACCGAAGTAAAATAAGAAAGTCCTTCCATGTGCTGTGCAATTTGAATGGCCAGCTCACGTGTGGGTACAATAACCAATGCTGTGTTGGTATGATCTAACCATGTGGATCGGTAATAATTTTGTTGATAAGCGGCAATAAAAATGCGGCTGTTTTGCCGGTGCCGGTTTGGGCCGATGCAATAATATCTTTGCCCTGTAGAATTAATGGTATTACCTGCTCCTGTACAGGTGTGGCATTTTCATAGCCGGATGCATCAATACCTTCCATCAATCTTTCGTCAAATCCAAATTCGGTAAACTTCAAAGTGTGTTTTTATTTTGGTGAAGATAACGCATTTTGTGTTGCAACCCCGTCGGCGGCTATTAGCCCCGACGGCGGTTGATTAAAGCCTCATTTTTAACCGCCGTCAGAGTTTTCAAACTCTGACGGGGTTAAAAAAACTTACCTTTACGCAATACAAAATTATTATGATAAAAGTTGGCGAATACAATACATTTAAAAGTAATACGTGAAGTGGCTTTTGGGGTTTATTTAGATGATGGCGCAGAAGGTATTTTATTACCCAAACGGTTTATGCCCGAAAACATAAAAATTGGTGATGAAATAAATGTTTTTTTATACCATGATGGCGAAGACCGCCTGATTGCCACCACACAAAAACCAAAAGGTATTTTAGGTGATATTGTAAAACTGCAGGACGATAAGTGTAACACCGCAAGGTGCTTTTTTAGATAATGGCCTGATGAAAGATCTTTTTGTGCCCAAAAGCAAACAGCAACGGGGCATGATACCCAATGGAGAATATTTAGTAAAAATTTATTTAGATGAACAAACAGGCCGCTTAGCCGCTACTGAAAAAATTGAACCTTTTTTAAGCAATGATGACTTAACAGTAAAAGTTTTGGATGAAGTGGACCTTACCGTTTACCGCCGTACAGATATTGGTTATGTGGTTATCATCAATAACATACACACCGGCGTTTTGCACCACAACGAAATTTACAGGGACATTACCGCCGGCGACAAATTTAAAGGTTTTATAAAAAAGATTTACCCTGATAATAAAATTGATGTGTCCGCAGGCAAATCCGGCTACAACCGTGTAGAAGATGAAACACGAAAAAATTACTGCGCCTGTTAAAGAAAATGATGGTTACTTACCTTATCACGATAAAAGCGACCCTGAAGAAATTTATTCTTTTTTTGGTATGAGTAAAAAAACTTTTAAAATGACCGTGGGTAATTTGTATAAACAAAAGAAAATTAGTTTGGAGGGGACGGGGATAAGGTTGGTGTGAGGAGAAAGGCTTATCGAATTGAAAAGTTGCTTTAAAAAATCTAATACTTCTATTTAGTAAAAACTAAATTCATTAACCAACTTTAAGGCTTTTTAAACTTCATCATGGAATTATTTGACTTGATTGTATATTTTAATAATTTAATTATAAAAATTCAATCTTTTTAAAATCTTAACTTAATTTTATACTACTTTTAGTTTTTTTTAGTAAATTTTGACATGAATCAAGAACTATTAGTAAGACTTTTCCGATCTATTGAAGGAGATCCTGCAGAAGATATTATTCTTGTGGCAGAAAGAATTATTGAAGATGAGACTAAAAAGGGGCACACAAAACTTGCAAATAAATTAAGTGAAATACTTAAGAAAAATATTCATAACTATTCTTCATTTAGAGGAGAATTAAAATCATTATTACCTCAAGGTGTCTCAATACCAAAAGACAAAAGGTATAATATTCCTTTGGCTACTCATGTAGAACGTGAATTATTGAGACACTATATGATCTTGCCCGAAGAAATTGAAAGTAAAATTCAAAGAATCGAAAAGGAGTTTGTAGCGAAGGAAAGATTAGGCCACTATGGCCTTTTCCCTAAACAGAAGATATTATTATATGGTGCCCCTGGTTGTGGAAAAAGTATGGCAGCCGAACGAATTGCATGGACTATTGGTTTGCCATTCTTAAAAGTGCGTTTCGAAGCTATCATATCTTCATATTTAGGTGAATCAGCCTCAAACTTAAAAAGACTATTCGAATCAATTAAGTCTTTTCCATGCGTATTGCTTTTAGACGAATTTGATTTTATTGCTAAATCACGTTCCTCTACTGGACAGGATGTGGGAGAAATGCACCGTTTGGTAAACCTGCTATTAAATCTTCTAGAAGATTATCAGGCTCCGGGAATTTTAGTCGCAACGACTAATTTTGAAGGTATTATTGATCATGCTTTATTTCGTCGCTTTGATGAAATAATTGAAATGCCCAAACCACAGAAAGCACAAATTCTACAAATATTTAAACAGACACTTTCTTCCATTTCAATTTCCAAAAAAATTAATTGGAATAAAGTTATTGATTCTATGGTAGGAGTTTCTTCAGCAACTGTTGTAAAAATTGCTAATGATGCTGCAAAGCTTACAGTTCTTTCAGGAGAAAAAATAATAAATGAGGAACATTTACAAACAGCATTGCAAGAAAATCTAATACTAATCAAAAAATAATATGGCTGACTTTCAGCATTTAACCCTAGTTCAAGTTGTACAGCGAAAGCCTTTCATAGGACATGGTGGTGGCCCAAAAAAAGGAGAAGCTGCAAAGTATAATCTTGAACACAGGAGAGAACATTTTGACAACCTTACAGCGCAGATAAAATTCATTAAAGAAAATTGGGAAAATGATAATACAGCAAGGGAAGAAAAAAATTTGCCAGAACTTCCCATCAAAGATGTAATTCCTCTTTTTCTGCATATTGATTTAGCAAAAGATCTCGAATCCTTAAAAAGCTTTGGAATCGAAATTATTTCGGAAGAAGAAGATGGCTATATCATAGGCGCAAATAGCGATGAATTTAAAGTTTTCGCTGATCGTCTTGAACAATTCTTAAATCAAAGTAATAAAAAATTCAAAGACTCCGCTGCCTCAGTACTCGAAGTAATTCCTGAGCCCACCGAAAGATTAAAACGAATACTTTCAAAAAATCTATTGGACAAATGGGAAGGAATAGATCAGATAAACGAAATCGTAGTCTATGTAGCAATTTCAAGTTATTTAAAAATACCAGACTATCCGACCAAAAAGGAAGATCAGTCAGATGAATCATATGATTCTTCAGTTGAACGTTGGCGAATCCGTTATAACCAATGGCAAATTGCAAAAGATGATTTAGCCAGAGAACGACAAACTGCTTTTGAAAATTTTATTGAGATATATAATGCTGAGTTCGTTGGCAGATTAGGTCAGTATTCCGAATTTGATGATGGATTTGGTTGTAAGATCAGAATAAGTGGTGTGGGTTTAAGAGAATTGGCTTTAAGGTTTGCATATGTATTCAATATAGAAGAACATGATACTTTGTATAGTTTTGAAGGGAGTCGTGAATTAGAAAATCTTCTTGAAATTGAAATACAAGCTCCGGACAAAGAAAGTCCTAAAATATGTATTATTGATAGCGGTATTCAAGAAGGTCACAGATTATTATCCCCTGCAATTGATGAAGAGTTGTCAATATCTTATGTACCCAATGACACTGATACTTTTGATAAAGTTCCAAACGGAGGACATGGAACTAGGGTAGCCGGGGCTGTATTGTTTCCTAATGGAATTAATTCAAATGTAGCAAACATAAAGGCACCTTTCTGGATTCAAAATGCAAGAATTTTAAATGATGAAAATAAGTTAAGTAGCGATTTAAATGAATCCGACCTCATGAGCGAAATTGTTGATAGGTTTTACCCAACTAAAATATTTAACTTATCTGTTTCGAATGGAAGGCCGGAAGCTCATGTTCATATGCCCATTTGGTCAGCAAAGATTGATAAGATTATTTGGGAAAACGACATTCTTTTTTGTATCGCTGCGGGCAATATCCCTCGGGATTCAAATGATGTAGATATACCCGGTATTGCGAATTTCATTTCTCAGGGAATAAACTACCCTACCTTTTTAAAGGATCCAAAAAGCTCGATTACAAATCCTGCCTATAGTTGCTTCGCATTAACTGTTGGATCAATTTGCGATTCAGAATTTGAAGATGATACTTTTAAATGTTTTGCTGATAAGGATTACCCCTCCTCGTTTTCTCGATCAGGATTTGGTTTATGGGGAATGATCAAGCCTGATGTCGTGGAATATGGTGGAGATTTTGTTTTCAATAAAACTTCATCAGATGTCACGACACATAAAGAATCATCACCGAATTTAATAAGGTCAACAAGAGATAATGGGCCAGCTATTGGCAGAGATGTGGTAGGAACTTCTTTCACCACTCCAAAAATCAGTCACATTGTTGCTACTTTACAAAATTTATATCCTGCTGAGCCATGTATGTTATACCGAGCTTTAATTGTTCATTCTGCAAAACTTCCATCTGCTGTTGTAAATATTCCGGATTTTTTACACCATTATGGGTATGGTGTTCCAGATATCATTGATGCCACTAGAAATTCATCAAAAAGAGTAACATTATACAACTCTGGTGAAATCAACCCAAAAAATTCGAATATTTATTTGATCAAAATACCTAATGAGATACGGAGAACAGGTTTGGACTTTGATGTGTTAATAGAAATAACACTATCATTTAAGGCTGAACCAAGAATAACCAGGCGCAAGACACATTCATATTTATCAGCGTGGCTTGATTGGGAAACTTCAAGAAAAGGTGAAACTCAAAAGAGTTTTTCTGACAGAATATTATCATCTAAAATAAGCGACGAGGACGAAGAAGATGAGGCAGAGAATATTGAAGAATCAAACTTATTGGAATCGAAACCTGAATCATTTAAATGGGCTATTGCTTCGAAGGGAAATGATGGAGAGATAAGTGGTGTAAAAAGGCAAGATAGTTCTATTCAAAAAGATTGGTGTATAGAAAAATCAAACCAATTACCTGAGGAATTTTTAATTGCAGTAAAAGGCCATAAAGGCTGGGAGAAGGATTTAGATAAGGAAATACCTTATTCAATTGTAGTTAGTTTTGAAATATTAGATCTCGAAGTCGAAGTAGATATCTACGATTTAATTAAAATCGAAAATCAAATTGAAATTGAAAATGAACAAGAACAAGAAATTAATTTTGAAAGTTTATAAAGTTAAAGGGCAATTACCTTCTCCTACCCCAACTCAATCACACTTATCTCCGCCAGCATCCCCACTCTGCCGGGATAACCAATAAAACCAAAGCCACGGTTTACATTTAATTTTTGTTTGCCATCTTCATACACACCGGCCCATTGCTTATACATATATTGTACAGGGCTCCATTTAAAACCGGGTATTTCTACACCAAACTGCATACCATGTGTATGGCCGCTCAGCATTAAATCAATATCAGGATATTTTTCTTTTACCTGTGCATCCCAATGGCTGGGGTCGTGGCTTAATAATATTTTAAAAGGATATTTTTCTGTGCCGGCATGCGCCAGATCCATGCGGCCATGTTTGGGAAATCTTGCTTTGGCACCCCAGTTTTCTATACCCAGCAATGCAATATGTTCCCCATCTTTTTGCAATGCCACATGCTCATTCATTAATAAGCGCCAACCCAAATCGGCATGTACTTTTTTAAGGTTTTCTAAATTTTGTTCTTTAGTAATACCGTTAAATGGCCAGCTTACATAATCGCCATAATCGTGGTTGCCAAAAGTACTGTACACACCCATTGGTGCTTTTAGCAAACTAAAAACATCCATATAGTTTTCCATTTCGCTTGCCCTGTCGTTAACCAAATCGCCGGTAAATAAAATAATGTCGGGCTTTTCGTTCATTATTTTTTCTACCCCTTGTAACACGGCTTTTTTATCCATAAAACTGCCGCTGTGTATATCGCTGATGTGTACAATTTTTAAACCTTTAAATGCATTGGGCAAATTTTCAAAACTCAATTGCAATCTTTTTATATCGTATTTATATTTATTGCCAAAACCATAAAGCAAACTGCCAAACAATGTAGTGCCTGCAGCTAAACCCAGCCAGTTTAAAAATGCAGACCGGCTAATGCCTTCGCCACCAAAATCGCTGACTGCACCTCCGCCGCTGCTGCTGAATAATTTTAATGCTCCCCACTGCACACCTCTTCTTATATCATCAATTAAAAAGAAAACCCCTGCGGTAATTTTTGCTAAAAACAAACCAATTACAGTAGCAAATAAATAAGTTCTTACCTTCTTGCCCAAAAAATCCTGACCGGTATAAACAAATAATAAAAAGCTGATGATGGCAATGGCGGTAAGCCCCCAGTAAACAGTATAAATAATTGTTTTTGCCTTTGGTGATACTGCCTGACTTACCGATTTTACCGCCTGGAAAACATAAGTATCCAGCAATAACATTATAGAGATAAAAATAATTACGCCTAAAGGTGTACGCATGATTTTGTTTGTTGTTAATTATTTATAATTATGAAATTAGACGTTTGAGCAGCAATAATGTTTTAACAAAATGGTAAAAATTATCAGCGCCTCCATTTTAAAAATTCATCCAGCTGATAATTGATGGCGTTCAATGTTCCGGCATCTGTAAATTTTCCATCTTTATCCATTAAAGTATTTACTGATGATAAAGGTAATTTATTGGGATGCACAGTAATTCTTAAGTAATTAAGAATGTCGGCCAAATGATCCATGCCCCGTAAATTACCGGCACGGCCTGTAGAATTTCCTGTTATCAATGCTTCTTTATTAAACCAGATATTGTGTGAGCTGCCGGTATCGAAAAGCATTTTTAAAACACCCGGAAAACTGCCGTTGTACTCCGGCACAATAAAAATAAAAGATGAAGTGGGTATGATGATCTCCTTTTCTATTTTTTCAAATATGGCCTCTCTTTGCATTACATTTATTCCTTCCAGCGAAAATAAATTTGCATCAATGCCCTTTTCCATTAAAATTCGCTGGTATTCTGTTGCCACTTTAAGCGTATTACTTCCTGTTCTGTTGGTTCCCGAAACTATTGTAAGCATTATTTATATATATTGTTTATAACTATAACAAAGATGTTGATTCTTTGTTGCCCAATATTATGCCGAATAGTTAAATTTGCCAACCTGACGCGAAAAACGTTGACAGTTAGTTAGCATGAGAAGTATTTTGAAATCGAACACTACGGTCAACTGTCAACTTAATACTAACAACCTAGAATATATGGCAAGAATAATAGGAGTAGCAAATCAAAAAGGCGGTGTGGGCAAAACAACCACGGCTATTAATTTAGCTGCCAGTTTAGCTGTGCTGGAATATAAAACCCTGCTGGTAGATGCCGATCCGCAGGCAAACAGTACCACCGGTACAGGATTTGATTTACATAATATTACCCTCAGCCTTTACGATTGTATGGTAAACGAAGCCAAGGTTAAAGATGTAATTCTAAAATCTGAAATTCCTTATTTAGATTTAGTGCCATCGCATATTGATTTGGTGGGTGCCGAAATTGAAATGATTAATTATCCTAACCGGGAAAGTGTTTTAAAAAATATTTTAGCGCCAATAAGAGATGAGTACGATTTTATTGTTATCGACTGCTCTCCTTCTTTAGGGTTAATAACAGTAAATGCATTAACCGCTGCCGACAGTGTGGTAGTGCCGGTACAAACAGAATTTTTTGCATTGGAAGGTTTGGGTAAATTATTAAATACTATAAAAATTGTACAAAACAGGCTAAACCCCGATTTAAAAATTGAAGGTATTTTAATGACGATGTACGATGGCCGTTTACGTTTATGCAACCAGGTGGTTAGCGAAGTGCGCCGTCATTTTGAAGATATTGTTTTCAGCAGCATTATACACCGTAATACAAGATTAAGCGAAGCCCCAAGTTTTGGCAAGCCGGTAATTTTATACGATGCCGATAGTAAAGGCTCTATCAACTATTTAAATTTGGCAAAAGAAATTTTACAAAAAAATAATCTTACTAAAATAAAAGAAGAAGACAGGATAATACAATAATGGGCAAATTGTGCAATATGCAAATTTGCAAATTGACAATCGAACAGCATTATCATTCTTCGGATACATTTCAAAAAAATAAAAATAAATTTCAATAACACATTTGCAAATTTGCACATTGTCTCATTGGCACATTACTTATGACCCAACCAAATAAAAAAGACGCTCTCGGAAAAGGAATACGCAGTTTATTACAGAATATAGATTCCGATTTAAAAAATACTGCAGGCAGTTTAAGAACCGATGTTGTAGAGCAATCCACCACCTCATCACGTGTTGCTTTAGAACAAATTGAAGTAAACCCCAAACAGCCCCGTAAAGATTTTGATGAAGTGGCGTTGAGTGAATTAGCGGCTTCATTAAAATTGCATGATATTATTCAGCCGCTTACCGTAAGTAAATTACCCAATGGCAAATACAGGTTAATAGCAGGCGAAAGAAGATTCAGGGCCGCAAAAATTGCAGGTTTAAAAGATGTGCCGGTGTATGTAAGGCAGGCTAATGATGTGCAGTTGCTGGAATTATCTTTGTTAGAAAATTTACAAAGAGAAAATTTAAATGCTATTGAAATTGCATTAAGTTATAAACGCCTGATGGATGAACTGGATTATACACAGGAACAAGTGGCCGAACGTATGGGTAAAGACAGAAGCACTGTTACCAATTATATAAGATTATTAAAGCTACCACCCGACATTCAAATTGCAGTACGCAATGGTGCTATTAACTATGGGCCATGCAAGAGCATTGATAAATGTAGATGTAATAGATAAACAATTGTATATTTTTAACGAGATAAAAAAACGCAGTTTATCGGTACGGCAAACAGAAGATTTGGTAAGGCAGATGTACACCCCACACGGTGTTAAAGTTGCTGTAAAAACTGAGATGCCGCCTGCATTTAAAAAGATTGAAGATAATTTAGCATCTAACTTTAATACTAAAGTAAAATTAACGCACAACAAAAAAGGCTACGGCTCCGTGTTATTTGAATATTATTCGTTAGAAGAATTAAATGCGCTGCTGGATAAATTTAAAATAACGGTTAGTTAAACCCCAAATCCGCCATTTAGCAAAGCCTTATTGGCATATTACTTAAATGACTATTATCAAATCAATAGTAATTGTATTGTTCTTCTTAATAACCGGAAGTAATTTGTATGCACAAAAAGACACTTTGATTTTAAAAGACACCGGTGTATTTCAAAAAAATAAAAAAGCAGGCGTAAAAAAAGAAAGAACAAAAATTTTCTCGATTGATACTTCTAAGCCATACAATCCACGGGTAGCAATTTTGCGTTCTGCAATTTTACCCGGCTGGGGACAGTTTACCAATAAAAAATACTGGAAAATGCCCATAGTATATGGCGCATTGGGTACCACTGCTTATATTTTTGTTAGAAATATAAAACAGTTTAGAGAGGCCAACAACTCTTACAAAAATGCTATTGATGGTGATACCTCCAACGATAAATTAATTCCCGAACCTTATTACAGCGTACGCAGCAACCCAGAACGTATAAAAAACTTCAGAAACGAAGTGCGGCAAAATGTTGATTACTCCGTTTTATTTTTTATTGCTTTTTGGGGGTTAAATGTAGTTGATGCAACAGTAGATGCTCACCTTAAAACTTTTGACGTAAGCGATAACCTCAGTCTGCAAATAAAACCCGGCTACAGCCCTATGGCAAATACCAACGGCATAAGTTTGGTTTTAGATATTCACTCAAAAACTGCTAAGGGTTCTAAATGATTATATTTGTTTTATAAAAAATCAACACTTTTTTAATGAGTAATACAGGCTTAAAGATTGCATTAATTGGTTATGGTAAAATGGGTAAAGCTATTGAAGCTATTGCCTTACAAAGAAACCATACCGCTGTTTTAAAAATTGATATTAACAACACCGATAGTTTTACTAAAGAAAATTTACGGCAATGCGATGTGGCCATTGAGTTTACCGGCCCACACAGTGCTGTAGAAAATATTTCAAAATGCCTTGATGCCGGCATACCTGTTGTAAGCGGCAGCACCGGCTGGCTGGAGCAATGGGAACTTATAAAAAATAAATGCGAAACATTGAATGGTGCACTTTTATATGCCAGCAATTTTAGTGTTGGTGTAAATATTTTTTTTGAACTGAATAAAAAACTGGCACAACTCATGAGCAGGCAACCCGATTATGATGTGAGCATGGAAGAAATTCATCACACACAAAAAAAAGATGCCCCAAGTGGTACAGCAATAACTTTAGCCGAACAAATTTTGGAAAGTAATCCCATTAAAAAAAAGTGGCTGAATGATATTGCAAAATACCCCAACGAACTTTCTATTATAAGTAAACGCATTGACCCTGCACCCGGCACACATACTGTAAAATACAGCAGTGCTATTGATGATATAGAAATTATACATACCGCACACAGCCGCACGGGCTTTGCAACAGGCGCTGTATTAGCTGCCGAATTTTTACTCAATAAAAAAGGAATTTTTTCTATGAAGGAAGTATTAGGCTTATAATCTATATCCACGCAATTTCGTCTTTAAAAATGCGTTTGTATTTTCTTATCATATCTTTATAATAAGCAGTTATACCGGAATGAAAAGTGCAAAAATCTCTTTAGCCATAGTTGATGATCACCAGATAGTAATTGATGGATTAAAATCTTTACTACAGGGGTACGACCAGTTTAAAGTGGTAATTGAATGTACACAACCTTTGCAAATGCTGCAGTTGCTGGCACAAACAAAAGTGGATATTTTATTAACCGATGTAATGATGCCCGGTATGAATGGTGCCGAACTTTCTAAAGCTGTACACCAAAAATTTCCAGCAATAAAAATATTAGCCTTAAGCATGAGTGGCCAGGGCGATTTAGTAAACCAGATGATTGACGATGCAGATATT
This sequence comes from uncultured Chitinophagaceae bacterium, assembly GCA_963741535.1. Taxonomy (GTDB): domain Bacteria; phylum Bacteroidota; class Bacteroidia; order Chitinophagales; family Chitinophagaceae; genus Ferruginibacter. The sequence continues at coordinate 159,807 of CAVUIP010000004.1, read as the reverse complement.
GCCGGTTATGTTTTAAAAAATATTGGTAAGCAGGAATTGATTACTGCATTAGAAAAAATTTCGGGTGGCGGCATTTATTTTAGTGATGAAGTGCTGAATGAAATGACAAAAGCAAGTGAACTTAAAAAAGAAAGCGATGGTGCACACCTTACCGCAAGAGAAATAGAAATTATTAAATTGATTGAAAAAGAAAATAATAATAAGCAAATTGCTGAACAACTTTTTTTAAGCGAACGCACTGTAGAAACCCATCGCAAAAATATATTCAGAAAAACAAAAACTTCGGGTGTTATTGGGCTAATTAAATATTCTTACGAGCATAAGTTAATTTAACCCGCTGCAATTTTCTTAATCTTTATAAAACCGAGAAGTATAAATAAATAATAAAAGCGGCAAATGCCGCTTTTACTATTTATACATTGTTTAAATAATTTACTCTTCTGAAGCACCACCAAATCTATACCCGATTGTAAAACCCAATCCTGTATTTTTAAATGATTCATTATCCTCCGGAGTCAATATTTGATAATCCCAAGAGTATAATTTGCTTTTAAAACTAAGTTGTTACTAAACTGATAACCCACTAAAAAATTAGCGCCAAAATCTAAAGCTTTTAAATGGATATCTTGCCATCGTAGCGTTTTTTTCACCATCAAATTTAATATCTGTTATGGTACCTTCCGATGTTTGATTACCTGCAGTACTTGTATTCTTGAATTCTTTACCCGATATAGCCATAACCTAAGTGAAGGGCCTGCACCAGCAAAAAAGTTTCCACTGCCTCCCTCAAATTTGTAAACCACATTCAAAGGAAGCTCAAGATAATTCATTAGTTATTTTGCTTTCATCGGCATATGTTACACCTGCTATTGTTCCTCTTTCATTTATTTCCCTCCCTTTTGAATAAAATTTAATTCAGGACTAAAAACTAATGAGGACTGGCAATGGGTATTTCTGCATTTACACCAATGTAAACCCAACTTTTGTACTTCAGATTTGCAGTTGTTGTTTGCCCGCCCAGAGGTGTACTCTTGTTGGTCATGGATAGCTCCATTAATACCGGCGTGTGCGCCAAATGTAGTTTGTGCCTGTACGGCAAATGCTGCTGCTGATAAGGCAACAATTAAGATTGTTTTTTTCATGTTACGTAATTTTTGGTTAAAAATATAGTGCAAATATCTTACAAAATTAATAATCTCCAAAATATTTAAAAATTAGTATGTAAAACCAATCTGTAATTAGTACATTATATAAATGCTAATTTTTAATGAGGTATATTTAAAAAAACACGGTTATCTGAAAATACTACACACTTAACCGAATTAAATGCACAGTTACAAACATTCGCCTATAATAATTCAAACAAAAAAAATCCTGCTTTTCAGCAGGATTTTTCTAAAGATGATTATCGAGAAAATTAAAATTTATACGCCAATCTTACCCCTACCGAACCAAGGTTGGCATTGTTTTTTGAATACCCGTCGTATTTTAAACTGGCGTCAATGGCTTTGCCCGAATTGGTATTAAATTCGTAACCAACTACAGGGGAGTAAGCAAAAGCAGTACCGCCATTGTTATTAAAAAAGCCGGCACCTAACTGTGCCAAGCCATAAAAGCCACCCGATAAAAAATATTTTATACCGGCTTTAAGCGGAATAATACCGGCAGCTTTATATTTAATTCCTGCTCCGGCAGATTTACCTGCATAGGACATATAACCAGTAGTAAGTGTAATGCTTGTAGTACCACCAATATTATTTTCGGCCTGTATTGTGGCGCCAATGCCAACAGAGTGGGTAATATTAAAATCGCCGGTTGCAAAACCAACTTCTGGCCCAACACTAAAATGGAATTTTTTATCATCTTTCTGGGCATGGGCGGATGAACAAATTGCGGTAATGGCAATAATTGCAAAAATCTTTTTCATAAAAGTAAATTTTTAAACACAAATTTAAGGAGTGTGGGTTAAACAATTATATTTAGTTGGTAAACGCATAGTTAAAACAAAAAAATAAGTTTATAAATTATCCAGCATGTCTTTTACCATCGCCGGTAAATTATAATCTTCTTTCCATCCCCAGTTTTTTCTTGCAACAGTATCATCAATACTCTGCGGCCAGCTGTCGGCGATAGTTTGGCGGTAATCGGGTTTATAAATCATTTCAAACTCAGGAATATGTTTTTTTATTTCGGCAGCAATTTCTTTTGGCGAAAAACTCATGCCCGAAATATTGTAAGAAGTACGCACTGCAATTTTTTCTGCCGGCGCTTCCATCAATTCAATAGTTGCCCGTATAGCATCGGGCATATACATCATAGGCAGGTACGTATCTTCTTTTAAAAAACATTCGTATTTTTTTTCTTCCAGCGCTTCATGAAAAATTTCGATAGCATAATCTGTAGTGCCGCCGCCGGGTGCACTTTTATAACTTATTAAACCGGGATAGCGCAAACTTCTTACATCTACCCCAAAGCGATGAAAATAATAATTGCACCAAAACTCTCCTGCATATTTACTTATGCCATACACCGTACTCGGTTCTATAATAGTTTGCTGCGGACAATTTTGTTTAGGTGAGGTTGGCCCAAATACTGCAATGGATGATGGCCAGTACACTTTACTTATTTTTTCTTCTCTTGCAATATCCAGTACGTTTAATAAGCCTGTCATATTTAAGTTCCAGGCAAGGTTAGGATTTTTTTCGCCTGTGGCAGAAAGTATGGCTGCCAGTAAATATATCTGTGTAAAATTTTGGCGTATCACCTGCACATGCAGCATTTCTTTATTCATCACATCCAAACTTACATAGGGCCCGGTGCCTTCCAGCAAAGGGTTTTGTTCCCTTAAATCGCTGGCTACCACATTGGCATTGCCATAAATTTTACGCAACGCTAATGTTAACTCCACTCCTATCTGGCCACTTGCACCAATCACTAAAATTTTGTCTTTAATCATAAGTTATCAATTAATCATCAAAAGTAACGGGCAAAAAGGAAACTAAAAAATGCCCGCCTAATCATAAAACACCCCCGCTTATTTTTTACAGCTTCTTATCTGGCCCAAATAAAAATAATTTGGTGCAATAATTTAATAAACTTCCACCCAAAAAATATTTCATTATGAAATCGTTACTTTTTTTTATTGCAGGCATTTTATTTTTTGTTGCAAACGGTACTGCACAAAATGTTGGTGTAAATACACCCACACCCGAAGCAACTTTAGATGTAAACGGAGATGTTATTTTTCGTACAGCCGAAGTTACTGTAGCCGATGGAATTACTATTGCATTAGATGTAAATAACCCCCGGTTTAGTTATTACAGGTTAACAGGCCCCACCGCAGATTTTATTATTGCCGGTATTACAGCAGGTAACGATGGCAGGCTGCTCACCCTGTTTAACCGTACCGGTTTTACTATGCAGATAAATAATGAAGATGCAACTGCTGCTGTTACCGATATGATAATAACCGGAACCAATGCAGACATAACTATAATAAACAAAGGCATAGTAAATCTTCAGTACGATGCCACAGAACAAAAATGGATTGTAAAAAGCAGCAGCAAGGGCGCTATTGCCGGCGGTGGTGGTTTTTGGGATGCTAATGGCAATAATATTTTTAATACTAATACAGGAAATGTAGGAATAGGTACAAATAATCCATATACAAGGCTTACAATAGAATCACCCTATAACACATCAGGCTGGTATCATATTGGCAGAAATGGTACCGATTCTATTGTGGTTGGCGAAGGTATCGGCGGAGTGTCTGCTGCCATTGGTACTTCTACTGAACATGCTTTGCGCCTTACTGCCGGTGCATTAGGCAGGCTGCAGGTTTACCCAACAGGTGATGTTGTAGTGGGAGATAATAATGTAGGATCGATTGGAAGGCTTACAGTTAAAACAACAAACAATGCTGATGGTATATCGCATATAGGAGATGGCGGTAACATTTTAAAAACAAGAATGGGTGGTACTTCTGCAGGCATCGGTACTTTCTCTCCTACTAATATGCGGATTTTTAGCGGTGGCTTCAGCAGAATATTAATTTCTGAAGCAACTGGCAATGTGGGGATAGGAACGGATAATCCAACTTATAAACTATCAGTACTTGGTAATATAAGATGCACAGAAGCTGTGGTAGAAACCGGATGGGCAGATTATGTTTTTGAAAAAAATTATCAGCTGCCATTATTAAGTGATGTTGAAAAATTTATCCTTCAAAACAAACACCTGCCCAATATTCCCTCTGCTGCCGAAATTGAGAAAAATGGATTGCATTTGGGTGATACCCAAAAAAGGATGATGGAGAAAATTGAAGAGCTAACGTTATATGTGATTGAGCTTAATAAGAAAATAGAAAAACTTCAACAAAAGAAATAATGAAAATGGGAATTATTAATATTTTATAAAAAAAAGACTATGACTCTTCATAAAAAAATAAAATCATCCTTGCAACTGCTGCTGCTGCTATGCCCGGGATGGCTGTATGCCCAGGAAACTATTATGGGTACAACTACAAGTTCGGGAACAATAATAAATTTTACAGCTATAGCTCAGTACGAATTAAAAAATCCGCCCAAACCCGGGAAAAGGAAATCACCAAATCATGCAAAAATAAAGCCTGTTATTGCGAATTTTGTGACCCCAGGACTGGTAGCTCCTTTTACTGGCAAGCTAACTTCTGTTGCATTAGATGATCTGGCCAAGAGTAGACAAAGCCCTTTGGAATTTCCCTGTAATAATTTTAATGCACTTGATGATGATGGCAATTCTTCTCCGCCGGATGTAAATGGTGCCGTAGGGTTTGATCATATAATGACAACATTAAATACACAGATACGGATACAAAACAAACAAGGAGGTATTATAAGCACCGTTTCTTTAAATGGTTTTTGGAATGGGATAGGAGGCTACTCTTTTATTTTTGATCCTAAGGTTACCTATGACCCATACGAAAAGCGCTGGATATTTATTTGTTGCGCCGATAATACTACTATTAATTCTGCCAACTCTGCATTACTATTGGCTGTTTCTCAAACTTCTGATCCTACCGGCAACTGGACTACCTATAATATTGATGCAGATCCCGGAAATCAGTTTTGGTTCGATTATCCAAGCATTGGTTTTAACCGAAACTGGATAACAGTTGGTGGTTATATGTTTAATTTGCCAGGGCAAAATAATGCCCAGCGAAGCCGTGTATGGGTTATTAATAAAAGTGATGTATATGCAGGTCTGAATACGAGTATTTCTCTTTTTGATCGTACGGATTATTTTCATATTGCTCCAGCTATTACTTATAGCCCAACAGAAAATACAATTTTTTGTGTAAGTAAGTTTAATAGCAATTTTCAAAACAGTGGCTTTGTAAGGTTATTTTCAATTACAGGAACAGCAGCTGCTCCAGTATTTAATCTACTCAATACAATAAATGTTGGGCCATCATGGAACACCGCAGGAGTAAATGGCCCACAATTAAATTCAAATACAGGGCTAGACCTGGGAGACGACCGTATATTACAAACTGTTTTTAGAAATGGGGTATTATGGTTTGGCAATAATGTTTTTTTGCCAGCTGCTGCACCTACTACCTGTGCTTCTCAAATTGTAGCTATTAATCCTGTAACACAAACGGCAATAGAAAATATACGAACTGCTGCAGATGCCAATAACATGACGGCTTATCCAAGCGTTGCAGTAAACCAGCGTAATGATTTATTTTTTGGTTACTCTGCTTTTAGCAGTACCAATTATGTAAGGGCCTCTGTTTCCTACCGCCGTTCTGGTGAAGGATTCTTTTTTTATCATTATAAAGCCGGAGAGGACTGGTATGTAAAAATTTCCCCCACCGATCCCCTGAATCGTAACCGATGGGGTGATTATTCAGCCACATTTATCGACCCGGAAGACGATATTACCGCATGGACAATTCAGGAGTATGCAAGGCCAAGGGCTTTTGGCGTCAGCTTTTGGGGTACCTGGTGGGCTAAGATTTGTCCCGGCTTCTGTACAAATGACTTTTCATTAACCGGGGGTAATAACAATGTAATGCAGAAATATGAAGCCAACAATACAATTACATCTTCTGTACTTATACAAAACAATTCATTTATAAAATATGATGCAGGAACCAAGGTTAGATTATTACCGGGATTTAGGGTTATGACTGGTTCAAAATTTAATGCATACATCGAAGGATGTGGCGGAGTAAAATGAAATTGGAGAGCTTGAAAAAATGATACCAAAGGGTATTATATTTTATTTATACTTCGATAGTGTTAAAATATTTTAAATTAAATTCTAGTAATAAAAAAATCATGAGAACTATTATTATAGCACTGGCATTTTGTATAGCAGGATGCAAAAAAACGAGTACAACACCGGCGCCTGTACCTGCAGGCAACAACATATACGTTGCAGGTTATGAAAACAAAGTGGCCAAATACTGGAAAAACGGAACAGCTGTAATTCTTTCTAATCCCTCATTTAACGCAGCTGTAAACTCAATGGTAATAACAGGCAATGATGTATATGCCGGAGGGTATGAAATAAATAATAATCCTAGCCCTGTTACAATAGCTAAATACTGGAAAAACGGCATAGAGGCAAACCTTACCAATCCGGCAAGTATTACAAACTCTCCTGAGATAACTTCTATGGCAGTTTCCGGCAGCGATGTATATGCAGCAGGATATGAACGAAATGCAAATAACACAGAGGTTGCAAAATACTGGAAAAACGGAACGGCAGTAAGCCTTACAGGTAGTTCTGCAAATTCAAGAAATGCAAGAATAAATGGTATTACGGTAATAGGTAATGATGTATATGCTGCAGGGTATGAATTTGTTTTACGAACGGATTTGAGTGGTACCTATGCTGTGCTGGTAGCTAAGTATTGGAAAAACGGAGTGGATATAAAATTAAATGACACCGAGGACTTTACTACCTCCTATGCAAGTTCAATAACAGTGGTGGGCAGTGATGTATATGTGGCGGGCTATGCAATGGGTGGGGTTACCGGCGGGATCTATAAAATAGCGAAATACTGGAAAAACGGTGTTACTTTTAAACTTACCAATGGCTTAACTTATGAAGCAGAGGCAAACTCAATTGCAATAGTAAACAGTGACTGTATATGTTGCCGGCATTGAAAAAAATGCAGCTGGTAATACCGTTGCAAAATACTGGAAAAACGCAACAGTAGTGCCTCTTACAGACGGTACCAGAAACGCTTCTGCAAATTCAATTGCGATATCTGGCAACGATGTGTATGTAGCAGGCTATGAACTAAGTACAGGGTTTTTAAACATTGCTAAATACTGGAAAAACGGAACAGCAGTAAGTCTTACTGATGGTTCAAAAATTGCTGTAGCGACTTCTATCGTAATAGCAAATTAGTATTTTAAAAATTGCCGGTAACAAAAGCAAATTTCTTTGAAAAAGTATTAATATACAAATATTTTAAAAGCATTTCTATTTTTTATCTGCCAGGATAATTTATTTAGTGATACGGCAGCATTTACAAAATCAATCAAAACAATTCGATCATGAAAAAAAATGTCATCACATTCTTCTCATTTTTGGGTTCTGCGTTTTCACAAAACCCCGAAGAAACAACAATAAGAAAACTTGAAGATGCACAAAGCGAAGCCATCATAAAAAAAGATACCACTGCATTGTACAAAATTTTCTCTCCCGATTTTGTAGTGAATGCCCCAACCAATAAAATTACCACCCTGCAACAACTAAAACATTTAATACAAAGCGGAGAATTTGACATGGAAGTTTTTGAAAGAGTAACAGAAAGAGTAACTTTCAACAACAACATCCGCCATTGCCATGGATAATGAAATATTACACCCATCGGGCAAAATGCCCAATGCAGGTAAAACTGTAAAAAGAAGATATACCAACATTTGGATGAAGACAAACGGTACCTGGCAATTGGTAGCAAGGCAGGCTACAATTATTTCAGTTGATTGAAATTATTATAAATCAAAATAAAAAAAATGAAAAAATTAATCTCTCTAATATCATTGCTGCTTATTTTATTTTGCGCTTATGCACAAAATGAAACCATTGAAAAAGAAATCCGAAACCTGGAAGAAACACAGGCACAGGCAATACTGCAAAAAGATTCGGCCACATTACGAAAAAGATGGGCTCCGGGCTTTGTAGTAAATTCTCCCAGAAATACAGTAGTAACTGGTGGGCAGGTAGAGATGGTGATGGCTGGAATAATAAGTTATACCACTTATAAACATGATCTTGAAAAAATTCTTGTTAATGGTGATATCGTAATTTCTATGGGGAGTGAAACGGTAGTACCGGTAATGGGTAACCCAAATGGCGGGCAAACCATTAAACGGCGGTACACCAATATCTACAAAAAAGAAAATGACCAATGGATATTGATTGCAAGGCATGCCAATGAAATATGTAAATAAGTATTAAAAATATTATACTCAATTTACTTTTATGAAAGTAGGTACATAACAAAAACAGCCGTTTGTAAAAAAGACTATTGAAGAAAGAAAAGCCGTTGCCAGAAAATGGGATATAATACATAAAGTATAAATCAGTTTGGAACAAACGTAAACATTCATTGATAAAATTTTTCCGCCAATTTCAATAAAAAATCTTTCTTTAAAATAAGCTCTTATGTTTAGTTACTTAAATAGAAAAATAATTTATGTAGCCTTGCTACTCCCCTTACTATTTCCATTTTATACAAATGCACAATCTCTACGGCCCAATATCATTTACATAATGACAGATGATATGGGTTATGGAGATTTAAGTTGTTACGGCCGTAAAGATTATACCACACCTCATTTAGATAAACTGGCATCGCAGGGCGTAAAGTTTATGAATGCATATACTGGTGGCCCCATGTGTACACCCACCCGTACATCGTTTATGACGGGCCGTTACCCTGCCCGTACACCAATAGGTTTGCATGAGCCGCTTGTGCAAAAAGACAGCCTCGCAGGATTAACATCCAATTATCCTTCCATAGCCACCTTCATGAAAAAAAGTGGTTATACTACTCATCTTGTTGGCAAATGGCATTTAGGTTTTTTACCTGCTATGAGCCCTGTAAAAAACGGGTTCGACGAATTTTTTGGTTACAACAGCGGTGGTATTGATCATATTTCTCATACTAATGTTTTAGGTCAAAAAGATTTATATGAAAATGAAACACCTGTAGTAAAGAAGGGTTATCTCACTGAACTTTTTGCTGAGAGAACTATTGACATTATCCGGCGGCACCATACAAAACCATTTTTTATCAGCCTCATGTTTAGTGCACCGCACTGGCCATTGCAGGCACCGGGTGATACAGCTTATACATTGGGCAGAGAGAAGTGGCAGGAAGGCGGCTCTGCCGAAAAATATGCAGCCATGATGAAAAGTCTTGATGATGCCATTGGTAATATCATCCAAACTTTAGAAAAAGAAAATCTTTCGAAAAATACTGTCATTATTTTTACAAGTGATAACGGAGGCGAACGGTTTGGTAATAACGGAATTTATCAGAAGGGTAAATTTCATTTGTGGGAAGGAGGTATTAGAACTGCCGCATTTATTCGGTGGCCCGGAAAAATTCCTGCCAACTCAAGTACACAGCAGGTTGCCATTACTATGGATTGGATGGCTACAATATTAGCTTTGGCAAAAGTAAAAGCTGATCAAAAATTTCCGTTAGATGGCATTAACCTGATGCCGGTTTGCATGGAAAAAACTAAAGAAGTAAAAAGAACACTTTACTGGCGGATATTTCAGCGCAATCAGCAAAAGGCAATAAGAGACGGTGACTTTAAATATTTAAAAGATGAAAAAGGAGAATACTTATTTAACCTTACAAAAGACCCCGGTGAAAAAGATAATCTTATAGAAAAAGAAAAAGTAATTTTTGAAAGATTAAAACAAAAATTTTCTGATTGGGAAAAAACCGTTCTTACACCTGTTCCTTTATAAATACAATTTTAAATAATAAAAAAAATAAGCAGTATGAAGAGAAATAAATTTATTACAACAGTAATAACTGCGGTAGCAGCAGTTCCTTTATCCGGATACTCACAAAATAAAAAGAGTAATGACAGAGCTGTAAAAGGCTTTAAAGTAAATGCCGGCGAAGGCCGAATACATGGCCATATAAAATTAAAAGGGGTTAATCAAAATACAATAGATATAAAAATATCGGGCAAAGATACTGATGGACATTTGCTGGTGTTTGAGCAAACATCATTAACGCAGGGCAAAGGCGTGCCACTGCATGTGCATCCCTTACAGGATGAAATATTTTATGTGCTGCAGGGTGAATACTATTTTCAGGTGGGAGAAGATAAATTTCGTCTTACCGTAGGTGACAGCATTTTCTTGCCAAGAAAAGTTCCTCATGCCTGGACACAGGTTTCCCAAACAGGAAAGCTTACCGTAATACTGCAGCCTGCCGGAAAACTGGAAAATTTTTTTATTACCGTAGCAGCTTTAAATCATGACCCTACCCCTGAGGAAATGAAACAAATTTTTGCTGATAACGAAATGCAGGTGGTTGGCCCAACATTAAAAATTGACTAGGCTATCACCCCTCCTTAATATACCTTAACTTTAAACTATGCGGTATGGTTTAGTAACAGTATTTGTTTGCATCGTTATCGGTTTAATAAATCCGCTGGCAGCACAGCAACAAATATTTAAAAACTACACTGTTAATGACGGGCTGGTTTCCAATACCATCCGCCGGGTGCACCAGGACGCCAAAGGCTTTTTATGGATAGGTACTATGGAAGGGCTAAGCAAATATGATGGTCATACATTTACCAGTTACAGCACGGTCAATGGCCTTTCGCATAATATGGTAAACGATTTTTACGAAGCAAAAGATGGACGATTGTATGTAGCATTAAATAATGGAGCCATAGATATGGTTAGTGAAAATAAAATTGTTTCTAAAGTGGGTTCGTCCGGTGCTGTCGTAAACCGTTTTCTGCATCATTCAACCGGGCAGGTTATTGTATCCACAGACAGGAAAGGGTTACAGCAATTTAGTGAAAACAAACTCACTCAGCCGAAACAACTTTTTCCTAATCAAACTTTTCTGGATATTATATGGCTTAATGATTCACTTTTTATGACAGTGGAAGAAACTTCCATCAAAGTATTTAACAGAAAGTATGAATTATTCACGGAAATAATTGACAAAAATATTATACGCCAGGATGCAATAATTTACCAGGATTCAAAAAAAAGAATATGGGCCGGTACACTAAAGGGTATTAAATTACTTAAAGTTCCTCTGCAAAAAAACCAGCCTATTTCTTTTACTCCATTGCCAGCCCCTTTTACTCTTCCATTATTAAACCTGGTAACAATAACAGGGATGCTGGAAGTTGCAGACGGCTCCATGTGGTTTGCCACTACCGGGGGTGTTATAAAAATCAGCCCTGATGGAATGCATCAAACCATCACAGTAAAGGATGGCCTGCCTTCCAATATTATTAACACCATATTTCAGGATAAAGAAAAAAATTTATGGTTTGGCACTGCTGCAGGCCTTAGTAAATTGGTCACCCGTCAAAGCATCCATTTATTCCCCATAAAAGATGGATTTGTTGAAAGTGATTATTCTTATCTATTACACCCTTTTAAAAAAAATTATTTATTGGTTGGTACACATAAAGGCAGCAGGGTTTTTAATAACCTTACCGGAATATTTACGGCTGTTGGAAATGCTAATACTCAAAAATATTTTGATGTTGTTAAAAACAGCAAACCAACCCTGTTACTTGGCCATCAAAACATGGCAACATTTGATAGTGCCGGAATAAAATATGAAAAAATTATTCCGCTTCCACTAAAATTGGCCTCCAGGCTTATCAGCGATAAACAGGGTAATTTATTTGTTCAGGAAGAAGGTCAATTGTATTTTATTTCTGGAAAAATTAAGCAAGCCATTCTTGATTACCGCATCACTGCATTGCACATTGATAAGAGCGGAGATTTATGGGCAGGCACCTGGCAGAACGGTCTGTTTCGTATAAAGTACAACTTTAGTAATAACAGGTTTACAATAATTGCAATCAACCATTTTTTGCCTGCAGAAAATATCCGTCCCTTATTTGAAGATTCAAAAGGAAATATTTGGGCAGGCACAAGGTACCAGGGGGTTTATCAATTTACAAAAAAAGAAAATGACAGTTTTGCCATTGTTAATTTTGATCAGAAAATGGGCCTCACTTCAAATTTTGTAAAAAGTATAAGAGAAGATGCAAACGGAAATTACTGGATTGCTTTTTACCAGGGCCTTGATAAAATAATAACAACAGGCAGCAGTTACCGCATTTTTAATTTTAGCCGTGTCAACAATTATTTTACAAGCATAATTGGAATGGAAACAGACGAAGATCATTTATTATGGGTTGCCACAAACGATGGCCTGGTAAAAATTACAGATGGAGAAATGGAAAAACTTCCGCCTTTGCCAGTTTACATAACAAAAATATTTTCACATGATTCTACCTATGCCATAAACGCAAAAAAAATACAATTAAATTACCGGCAAAACCAGTTACAGTTTGAATTTTCGTCACCCGGATTTATTAACGAAAAACAATTATTGTACAGTTACCGTTTATCAGGAAGCGCTGATACAGCATGGACGAAGCCAGTCAATCAAAATATTGTTTCTTATGCAAGTCTTCAGCCTGGTCATTATAATTTTGAAGTACAATCACTCGGATGGAATGGTAAATGGGGAACCCCTGCAAGCTTTGAATTTATTATTACACCACCGTTCTGGCAAACATGGTGGTTTATATCGCTTGCAGTATTTGCTATTCTGTTACTCACTTTTTTATTTGTAAAATGGCGTGAAAAAAATATAAAAATAATAGCAGAAGAAAAGCTGAAAGTGCAGCAGCTGGATGCAGGGCAATATAAAAGTAAACTGGAGATGGAGTTGATCATCAATTATTTTTCTTCTTCTTTATTAGGAAAAAATACAGAGGATGATGTATTGTGGGATGTTGCGAAAAATCTTATTGGCAGGTTGGGCTTTGTGGATTGCATGATTTATTTATGGAACGCTGATAAAACTAAAATGATACAACGGGCAGGTTTTGGCCCCAAAGGGTCAATAGAGGAAATAAAAAGCCAGCCTTTTGATGTATTGCCGGGCCAGGGAGTGGTGGGTTATGTAATGCAAACAAAAGAAGCAGTGCTGATTGCCGACACCAGTAAAGACAGCCGTTACCGGCCCGATGAAATGACAAGATTAAGTGAAATAGCAGTACCGGTAATTTATAATAATGATTTGGTAGGGGTGATAGATTGTGAGCATCATGAAAAAAATTATTTTACTCAGCAGCAACTGCAAATATTAAATACCATTGCTACGCTTATGGCCGATAAAATAAAATCTATCGAGGCCGAGCAATCGCTGCAGCAAAAGCAAATTGAAATGTACGCTATGAATGAACAGCTTTCAAAAGCAAAATTAGAAGCATTACAAAGCCAGATGAATCCACATTTTATTTTTAATTCGTTAAACGCCATCGACAATCTTATTCAAACCAATCAAAAAGATAAAGCCACTACCTATCTTGCCCGTTTTGCAAAACTTATCCGTAATGTGCTCGACAGTTCAAAAAACGATGTGGTTTCTTTTCAAAAAGATTTTGAAACACTGCAGTTGTACCTGCAGATGGAACAGTTCAGGTGCAGCGATAAATTTTCTTTTCAGCTGCAGGCAGATGAGGAATTGCTGCACAGCGATTATAAAGTACCACCGCTGATTGTGCAGCCTTTTGTAGAAAATGCCATCCATCATGGATTATTAAATAAACAGGATGGAAACAAAACACTAACGGTTGTTGCCACACTGGAAAATGATTTTATAAAATATATTATTGAAGATAATGGTGTGGGCAGAGGTAAAGCACAGCAGTTAAAAGAAATTAATAAACCCGAACATCAATCCTACGGAATAAATATTACCACAGAGCGTATTCACCTGTACAACAAAAGCGGAGAATATAACCATGTAACAATTACCGATCTTTTTATTGATAATAAACCCGCCGGTACTAAAGTAGAAATAAGCTTAAAAGTTTTTGAAACCAATTAAATATTTGTATGATTAAAGCAATACTGATAGACGATGAAGAAAACAGCATCAGTTCCCTGAAAGAAAAGTTGCTGGCACACTGTACGCAGGTAAAAATTATTGCCTGCTGCAATAATGCTGCAAATGGTATTGAAGCTATTGACAGCCTGCAGCCCGATATTGTTTTTTTGGATATTGAAATGCCGGTGATGAATGGATTTATAATGCTGCAGCAGTTAACTTACAAAAATTTCGAACTTATTTTTACAACTGCTTACGATCATTACGCAATAAAAGCTATTCGCTACAGTGCATTAGATTATTTAGTAAAACCTATTGAAGTAGCAGATTTAAAAGCAGCTGTACTAAAAGCTGAGGAAAAACGCAATCATGCTTTTCCTAACCCACAAATTGAATTACTTGTGGAGCAACTCATTAATAAAAAAAATTCTTTTACCCGTATTGCCATACCTACTATGGAAGGGTTGCATTTTATTAAAGTAGAAGATATTATTTATTTAGAAGCAAGCAGTAATTATACCCACATCTTTACCAGCGAAAAAAAGAAATACATTGCCAGCCATACTTTAAAAGATTTTGAAGATATGCTGCCTGCAGAAATTTTTCTTCGTATCCATAATTCCTACATCATTAATAAAAATTTTGCTGAAAAATATATTCGTGGCGAAGGTGGGCAGGTAGTACTGAGCAATGGCGTTACTTTAGATGTTGCTAAAAGAAAAAAGAGTGAGTTTTTAAAAGCTATAGGGTATTAGATTAATTATTATAGCGGGCTTATCTTTGCCCCATGGAAAAATATTTACAGGATTTATTCATCAACCAGCAATACAATAAAAATAATTTTTTTTTAATTGCCGGGCCATGTGTGGTAGAGAGTGAAGAAATAATAATGGAAATTGCAGATAAAGTTTCGGGCATTTGCAAAAGATTAGAAATTGCCTACGTATTTAAAGCATCGTACCGTAAGGCCAACAGAACATCGGCAGCTTCTTTTACAGGGCTGGGAGATGAAAATGGTTTATCGCTGATAAAAAAGGTGGGGTCAACATATCACATACCCACCACGTCCGACATACATGCACATGATGAAGCTGCAGAAGCTGCAAAGTATGTAGATGTTTTGCAAATACCGGCTTTCCTCTGCCGCCAAACAGATTTATTATTAGCCGCTGCTGCAACCGGCAAAATTGTAAACGTAAAAAAAGGACAGTTCCTCAGCGGCCCTTCTATGAAATTTGCAGTGGAAAAAATTAAAAATGCAGGGAATGATAAAGTAGGACTAATTGAGAGAGGCAACACATTTGGCTACCAGGATTTAGTGGTTGACTATAGAAATATTACATGGATGAAAGAAATTGAAGTGCCGGTAATAATGGATTGTACGCACAGCCTGCAGCAACCCAACCAAACAAGCGGTGTAACTGGTGGCAACCCTCAACTAATTGAAACCATTGCAAAAGCAGCAATAGCAACCGGTGCCGATGGATTATTTATAGAAACACACCCCAACCCTGCTGTTGCCAAAAGCGATGGCGCCAATATGCTTAAATTAGATTTGCTGGAACCTTTATTGGAAAAATTGATCCGTGATACGGCAGGCTATTGATATAAAAAAAGCCCCAAAATAATTGGGGCTTAATAATGTAGGATAGATCAGCAACCAAAATTTGTAACCAGCTACAAATTGAATATTAGATATTAAAACGGGGGCAATAATACTATAACAAAAATAATGCTACGATTTGCAAAATTTTAGTGTAATTCAGACACACTAATAACTGCAAAAGGCATAAAGCCCGATTGCCGATTGCAAAACTTACATTTCGCTTGGTAATATTTTAAACTCTTTTTTATAAGCAATGGTAAAGTTGCTTAGGTTTTTAAAACCCAATGCCAGCCCGGTTTCCTTAACCGAGTATTTTTTAGAGCGTAAAAGCTGCCTGGCTTTTAGCATACGGTTTTTTTGATAATATTCGTAAAGGCCCACCCCGTAAACAGTTTTAAAAAGATTTTTCAGCTTGGTCTCACTCATCATTGCAGTACGTGCAAGCAATGGTATTGCAGGCGGTGCTACCGAAAGGTTACTTACCAATATAGATTCTATCTGCATCATTCTTTTTATGGTAGTATCCTTAATGGTGGCAGCAGTTTTTTTATTTTGCCCCATACGGTTGTACAAGCTGCGAAAAAATTTTTCTATTAAAAGCATTACCCTGTTTTGCAGTATTACTTTTTGCATAGGGTGATTGTCTTTAATTTCAAAAATATCTTCCATTAATTCCCGATACTCTAAATTCAGTACTTCAAAATTAAAGGTGGCAGTTTTTAAAGAAAGGTATTCTTTAAATGCTTCGTCAGCACTTTCAATTCCGGCATGTGTTTTTAGCCAATTAGCTGTAAAATAAATATTAACACAGCGGTCTTGTATACCGGCATTGGCAACATAAGAAAAATCAGAGAGGGAGTTGGTTAAAAAAGCCCCTGAATAAACCTGCTCTTCTTCATTTAGTTTATCCTCATCTATTTGTATAGTTAATGATTTTAAATTTTTCACTTCGTCAAATCGCAGGGTATAAGATTCGTCAACTGCAGGTTGTCTGCAAAAATTTACCTCTTCATTTATAACACATTCATTAATCAATACCTGTAAACCATTGGTTAGTTCAACCGCTTTTATGTAGCCCGAGCCAATGGCAGGTGGCAAATGTAAAACGCCATCAACAATGGGTACTCCTGCAAAATTTGCTAAATCCCTGAGGTAATCAATATGATTGCAATATTTGTAAGAAAATTTAAACATTGGATTAAGGTTAATCAATTGGGTAAATTATTACCTGTTGGCTACAACAACAGCAGGCTCTTTTTTGTACTGCTTTTTATAGGCAAGTGTAAAATTAGAAATATTATTAAAACCCACCGCTTCGGCAGTCTGCTTAACATTTAGCTCACCACTCTGCAGTAATTCGTTGGCTTTTTTTAACCGCTGCTTTTGATAGTAAGCGTAAATACTATCGCCGTACATACTTTTAAAACTCTTTTTTAATTTGGTACTGCTCATAGAAAACAGTTTCGATAATTCATCAATAGCGGGAGGCATCTTACTAAAATCATCCACCAGCAATTGCTCAACTTTAAGCAATCTTTTTATAACTTCTGATGAAAGATCAAACTTGCCTTCCAGTAAATTTATTTTGCTGTACAGCCTTGTAAAAAAACGTTCAATTAATAATGTAACCCTGTTTTGTAAAAAAATGTTTTGCAACGGGTCTTCTTTTTTGGCATTCCATAATTCCTGCATCAGTTTAAGATACTCCTCATCTAAAGGTTCAATATCAAAACTTTCGGTTTTAAGTGCTAAATATTTTTGAAGCACATCATCATCGGCACTTAAACCTAAATATTTTTTCAACCATTTTTCATTAAATAATATTTTTACAGATTTAAGGTGCAGGTTAGCCGGTCCCTCTTCCACATTATTAAAAATATTACTGGTAAGCCTTGCAAAGGCATGATGCGTATTGGTTTTCTGCAGCACTTCATCATCTACCCTTAACGTTGTTGTTTCACCAATATAAACATCATCAAAATGTAATAAAAAATAAGGGTTATCAGTACGTTCCCTTTTAATAATTACCGGCTGGCTTATGGCAACATCTATCAGCAATACCTGCAGCTCATCAAATAAATCTATTGTTTTGTAAATACCGTTTCCGGCCGGCGGTGTAATAATAAGAAAATCGGCCCCGGGTTGATAGGGGATATTTAAAGCAGTTGCAATTTGCTGCAACAACATTTTATAATTATTATAATTAGGGTTCAGTACAATCATTCAATAAAAATGAGGAGGCAAAAAAAGGTTTATTACAGATATCTTACAGGATTACGCCTGGCATTAAATATATACCGCTTTATATTCATCCAGAATGCTATAAAAAAATAAACAATTACGGGAGACCCCATTGTCATAAAAGAGATGTAGATAAAATATTTTCTGATGGTTGATGTGGCAATACCCATTTTTTCGCCAATGGCGGTACATACGCCAAAAACATGCCATTCAATAAAATATTTAAACCGGTTCATGCTGCTAATTTAAGCTACTTTTTTTTCTAAAACAAGCACTTTAAATAGTGACTGAGTTTCAGTAAATTTGCAAAATATTTATTTACAAACAGCAGTTTGCAGAAAAAAAATTATTTTTCTCCACAAACAAATCATAAATATAAAATCATAAATCTAAAATTATACCATGGCTTTCGACATTGAAATGATTAAAAAAGTGTACGCCAATTTTGCAACCAGAATTGAAGCAGCACGTAAAGCAACAGGCAAACCCTTAACCCTTACCGAAAAAATTTTATATGCACATCTTACCGAAGGTAATGCCACAAAGGCTTACGAAAGAGGCAATGCTTATGTAGATTTTGCACCAGACAGGGTTGCCATGCAGGATGCAACGGCACAAATGGCTTTGTTACAATTTATGCAAAGCGGCCGTACAAAAGTTGCAGTACCAAGTACCGTACATTGCGATCATTTAATTGAAGCGAAAGTTAACAGCAAAACAGATTTAAGCAGGGCCGTAACAGAAAGCAGTGAAGTGTTTGATTTTTTAGCCAGCGTTAGTAATAAATATGGTATTGGTTTTTGGAAACCCGGTGCAGGTATTATTCACCAGGTAGTATTAGAAAATTATGCATTCCCTGGTGGTATGATGATTGGTACCGACAGCCATACTGTAAATGCCGGTGGCTTAGGAATGATTGCCATTGGTGTGGGTGGTGCCGATGCCTGTGATGTAATGGCAGGTTTACCATGGGAATTAAAAATGCCTAAATTGATTGGAGTAAAATTAACCGGTAAATTAAGCGGCTGGACCGCACCTAAAGATGTTATTTTAAAAGTTGCCGGTATCCTTACTGTAAAAGGTGGAACTGGTGCAGTAGTGGAATATTTTGGCGAAGGCGCAACCAGCATGAGTTGCACAGGTAAAGGAACCATTTGTAATATGGGTGCCGAAATTGGTGCCACTACTTCTACATTTGGATACGATGAAAGTATGAGCCGTTATTTAAAAGCCACCGGCAGAGAAGATATAGCTGCTGCTGCTGATGCCATTGCTGCACACTTAACCGGCGATGCAGAAGTATATGCCAACCCCGAAAAATATTTTGACCAGGTAATTGAAATTGATTTAAATACTTTGGAGCCACATTTAAATGGCCCCTTCACTCCCGATTTGGCTACGCCAATTAGTAAAATGAAAGAAGCTGCTTTAGCCAATGGCTGGCCTACAAAAATTGAAGTGGGTTTAATAGGTAGCTGTACCAATTCCAGTTACGAAGATATTAGCCGTGCAGTAAGTTTAGCAAAACAGGTAACTGATAAAGGCTTAAAACTTAAAAGCAGAATTTAATATTAACCCGGGTAGCGAACAAATTCGCTATACTATTGAAAGAGATGGTTTTTTAGGAGTGTTTGATAAAATTGGTGCTAATGTTTTTGCCAATGCATGCGGCCCATGCATTGGTATGTGGGCAAGGGTTGGTGCAGAGAAGGCAGAAAAAAATACAATCGTTCACAGCTTCAACAGAAACTTTGCAAAACGTGCCGATGGCAACCCCAATACTTTTGCATTTGTGGGTTCGCCAGAACTTGTTACCGCAATGGCTATTGCAGGTTCGATTAGATTTTAATCCATTAACAGATACATTAACCAATGATAAAGGCGAGCAGGTAAAACTGGATCCGCCAAGTGGTTACGAACTGCCTCCAAAAGGTTTTGCTGTAGAAGATGCCGGTTATCAAAAACCTGCAGAAGATGGCAGCGGTGTTACCGTAAAAGTTTCTCCCGACAGTAAGCGTTTGCAATTGCTCGATCCTTTTGCTGCATGGGAAGGTGTTGATTTAAAAGGATTGAAATTATTGATAAAAGCAAAAGGAAAATGTACCACCGATCATATAAGTATGGCGGGGCCATGGTTAAAATTCCGTGGGCATTTAGATAATATCAGCAACAACATGTTAATTGGTGCAGTAAATTTCTTTAACGAAAAAACAGACAGTGTAAAAAATCAATTAACCGGCGACTATGGCACAGTACCCAATACACAAAGAGCTTACAAAGCTGCAGGCATTGGTACAATTGTAGTGGGAGATGAAAATTATGGCGAAGGAAGTTCGAGAGAACATGCGGCTATGGAGCCCCGTCACTTAGGTGTAAGAGCAGTATTGGTAAAATCTTTTGCCCGTATTCACGAAACCAATTTAAAAAAGCAGGGTATGCTGGGTTTAACTTTTGCAAATAAAGAAGATTACGATAAAATTTTAGAAGATGATACTGTTGATATTGAGGGCTTATTAACTTTTGCCCCAAACAAATCTTTACAATTAGTATTAAACCATGCCGATGGCAGCAGCGAAACTATAAATGTAAACCATACTTACAACGAACAGCAAATTGAGTGGTTTAAAGCCGGCGGTGCGTTAAATATTATAAGACGAGAATTTGCAGCAGCCAATAAATAAATTTTATAAAATAATAATTTTCAATCCCGGCTTAAGCCCGGGATTTTTGTTTGAACTAACCTTTGTAATTCTGCAACTTCTACCGCATACCATTGTGGAAATTTTATTTAAGCGGAGATAGAAGCGAATGTTTTGTAACAGGAAATAAGGAGAAAAAACTTTCGTTTTTTCAATTGTCACTGCAAAACAATTTAAAAAACAAAAGTTTAGTAGTTTCGTATTTATTGTTTTTTTATGTAAGAATTTGAAAGCTATAAATTTTGCAGATTTGGAAATTTTGAAAGGTTGAAACATTCGCATATATTTGAGTTGTGTGCTATGTTTGTTTCGAGATTACAATCACCCTGAAAAATTTACTACTAAATTATGAAAACGTTTTTTTCTTCTAACTTGTTCAAATTTTTATTCCCTCTTTTTGCATATTTATTACTTGTTTTTCATTGGATATACAATTATATGGCTGTGTGGTATTCAAATATACCAGAAGAAACGCAGTATTTTTTAAAAGGGTCGAATATGGGATTTTATGTGGGTTATGCATACGTTTTCATAATATGTTTTATTATTTTCATAATATTTGGCATAATTTATTTGACAAGAAAACGAGCGTCAAAATTTATAAATTATATTTTAATTGGAATCCTGTTTTTGTCAGCCTTTTTTGTATGGCATTTTTCAATTACAATGAATTTTTTTAATAGACTAGGAATTATAAATTTTATTATTTTAGTTTTGTTTGCGGTTTCAATATTTAACTTAAGCAAAAAAGAACAACAAATTGAAAGACGATAAAACTGAAAAATCCTCTATTTGAATTCCTTAATTTAAATTGGGAAAGAAAAACTATTAGTAGTTAAAATAGTTAAGGGCAAAAGAAATTTACTAAAAATTAATCGGCTTTGACAGACGAAAACACAGCACACAACAAAAGTATTTGCGCAATCAGGGCTGGACGTTGAAACATCAGCTGTAAATAAGGCTGGGCTTTAGTTCCAGCTGGACGTTCAATATTGATCTTTTATTTGTAATTTAAAGTTTAGTAATTCTGCTGGGCATTTGTACCGGGCAGGACGTTAAAAAATCCCCTGCCAGCGCAAATACTCGACGTTGTGCGTCATTTTTCCGACACATCAATTACATCAAATGAGCAGAATTTTCTTTTTAATTTTTATTTTTTCATTATTTATGCAAACCTTACTTGGACAAGACAGTAGCCAATTTAAAAAATATAAAGTAATCAATGCATGTGAATCATATAGTTTTCAAGCATACGAAATAAATCATACAGACAAACTACCAGTCAAATATTGGACTCAAATAGAAAAATTATATCCAAGAGTAAAAAATGGGGATATAGGGACTATTGACATGGAATTTGACCACCCTGATGGATTTAGATTAGTAGTTCTTAAAATTGATGGGTATGAAGACAAATATTCTGTTCTGGCAAAAAGTGCGGTGGGAAACTTAGACGACTACGAAATTCCGCCACCAAGAATTGAATGGCAGAATTTTACAGACACAACTGAAAATTTGGAAATAGAATTAGTTGGTAAAATAATAGCCAATGGTGAAATAAAATCGTTTGAGTTAAACCAAGACAATCCGAAACTAAACAAACAAAACGAATTTACTTATAAACTAAAATTATTCCCAGGTCGAAATGCAATTAACTATTCCATTTTTACCAATACAAAAACCGCAGTTGTTGACTTCTTTGTAATAGAAAATACCAGCATAATATTTGACGAAATTTATACAAAGCTTTTAAAAAGCAAGTTGCTGAAATTCTCTAAAGATGCTGAAAAACAAAAAGAAGAGATTGACCAAATTAAAAGGCATTTAAAAGACGGCTATTTTTACCCACCAGAAGTAAATATTTTTTATGACATTGAAATCGGCTACCTTGTAAGAGATGGTTTCAAATCATACCTAACCGAAATTTCAAATGGCTTAACAAAAAGAGGTTGCAAGGCGTTGATTGGTAAAGAATATCAATCGTGGAATTCGGAAATGAATTCCCAAGTTGAAAATTGTAAAGACATACATTGGATAGAGTTCAACGGCAAAAAAGAAATAATTTTTCAGGGCAATCTAAAGGACAATAATCTTCACGAGGTTTACATTAAAAAGTTAATTGAATTGACAAATAAGGCTTTAAAAGAATCAAAAAAGCAAGAAAAGGTTTTTCAAATAACTTCGTATGACGGAGTATTTATTTCCATTTTGACAGACAAAGAATATTCTTTGTTGAAAGAAATTTGTAAACCTTTAAAGAATAAGTTTGTTGAATAAACGAACGCACAACATTGGGTTTTATGCAGGGCTGGACGTTCAAACTTCGGCTGTTGTTTGTCTCGTCCTGAAATAGGTTGAAACAAATCGTGTAAATCTAAATCAGAAAACACGTTACGATTAACAAAATATTAATCACATCCCAATTTGTTTTACACTCCACTTGATTTTTAATTGCTATCTACTCAATAATAAATTTGTACCCTCTGCCATGTACGTTAATAAATTTAATGGAGTTATCTTCACTTAATTTCTTACGTAATTTACTCACCAATACATCAACATTTCTACTGATCACAACTATCCCTTCATCTTCCCAAATTTCTTTCATCAGTTTTTCCCTATCTACGATTTGATTTATATTTTCTGCAAATATTATTAGTGCTTTTGTTTCTTTTTCCGAAAGCGTAATACTTTTATGCTCACTTTTAAGAACATTATCAGCTGTATAAAATTGAAAGCTTCCTAATTGTATATAATCATTACTGTCGGAGATTGATTCATTCTCGTCATTCTCTTCTTTTTCTTCTTTTTCTTCTTTTTCTTCTTTTTTCCGAAAGGTATCTTTCACATAAAAACCAACCAACCCGAAAGGAATGATTAACAGCAACAACCAAAAGAAATTAAAGGTATTGGTCTTCAAAAGATGAATTTCAATAACGTAACAACCAACCTCCAGCTTACGCCCCCTGCAGGGTGTTAAATTGCCTGTGTTGTTATTTATTTCGAATGCAAATACAGTTTCGTTTTTTTTACAATTCCTTAAATTCACTATATAATCTTTTGCCAAAGCATTTTTTTTAAATTGCCGTTCAACTATATTAATCAGTGAATCTGAAATAAAACTAAAGTTATTTTGAAAAGAAACCTGGGATGTAGTTTCATTTAATTTCTTAACCGGCAGCACCCGGGATGTAGAATCTTTAGCTGAAAGCAACAACTGGTGCCCTATATCACGTAATACAACTTCCAGATGATTTGCAGGAATTTCATTTTTTGTATTGTTAAATGCAACAGCAGCAATTAAAATACCAGTTACTATAATTGAAGATCCGAACAGAATAAATCGCTTCATGTGTGCAAAATAACCTATTAAACCCCGGTTTTCGGTAGTTTTACAAACGTTTTACATATCGTTTACAATTTTTTACTACTAAAAAGCTTCCCGATAGTTGACTCCCGATACCTTTACTGTATTATTTCAATAAATAAAGTATAGCCATGAAAATATATAACCTTTCTTTTTTGTGGTGTATCCCGATTATTTCGGGGCTCCTTTTTCAATTACTTTCCTGTAACCGGGCGCCAGAATTTCCAAAGGCATCTCAGCTACAAGATAGTCTGCAAAATAAAAAAAGAGATAAGACTGGAACTGCAAACATCGTTTTTAAATCTACAGATGACGGACAAAACTGGCAGGACATCAGCAAAGGGCTGCCAGAAAATTTGCGGAAAGATAGTATCCGGGGAAATAGCATCTTTGCAAATGATAAAGGGTTGTTTTTAAAGGTTGGAAATGAACTTTATCACAGTACAGCAAATGCCACAGCTCCTTTTTGGACCAAAGAGAATTTACCTGGCGAAAACAGCAGCATTGCCCCCGGTAAGTCCGGAATAGCTGCCAACAATTACTGGGGTGTAAATTTGAAAACAACAAACGGAACGAGTGTATGGTCGCCGATATTCGAAAATTCAGAGCCACGAATGCGCAGCGTTTTTGAAACTGCAGGAGGTACAATTTTCATCGGCACCGACAGGGGCTTTTTTAAAACTACTGACAGTGGAAAAACCTGGAAACATGTCTATGCCGGAAGCTATGTAGGGCATTTGGCAGAGTTGAATGGCGTACTGCTGGCGATCGGCGGTATGAGAAAGATAATAAGATCGACCGATGATGGCGAAACCTGGGCGCTGGTAAATGGTGAGGGCGGTGTGGCCTGGGATGTAAAACAGATCAGAGGCGGATTCGTTGCTATCACTTCCAGTTCAGAATCGGGTAAAAGGAGTTTAAGGACATCTTACGATGCCGGTAAAACCTGGCAGCCCATTGATGCAGGCGATAAAGTTTTTAGTGATTCAATAGGGCGGACCTGGAATGATCGCCCCAGTGTGCAAGCCTTCCCGACTTCAATTACCCAGGTTGGTGAATACTTCTTTTGTAGTCATCCTGCCGGCATTTTCAAATCATCAGACAAGGGAAAAACATGGAAATTATTACTTTCTTCTATAGAAGGTAAGGTCTTCAATTTATTTGGTTCAGGCAACGTGATTTATGCCATACCCAGCAAGGGTGGATGTTGAAGTTTTTGTTGCACCAATTTAAAAGGATATGAAAAATAAAAGAAATGCCTTAAACGGATCTGACTTATCAGGAGATAGAATATATGTTAATTAAAACTACAAAAAATATGAAAAAAGTTATTTATGCGCTGATCTTACTGCTGGTTGTGGTAAGCGGACTAGTACTTGCTAATCGCAAATCTAAAAATGAAATTGCTGAAAAATCAACCCCAAAGCCGCCCTCTGCTGCTGAAAGGAATGCTGCATTGAAAGAATGGGAGGCTACCCCAGCTGGTATAATGTACAAAAAATGGGAAGCGTCTCCCGCAGGTAAAAAAGTGTATGCCGCCGAAGCTAAAATAAGGAAGCACCTTACAGATTCTACCAATATGGAGGGAGTTGTAACGGCTCTTTCTCTTCCGCCAGGCTCGCAATTAGGTTTCGGAGTGATGGTGAGGATTAATGGTGACGATTATATTCTCAACTTTGCGCCGGAAAAGTCTCAATTGGAGCAATTGCAAAGCCTGAAAGTTAACGACAAAATAATTATAAGAAGCCGTGGCGTATCGCATGCGCCCAAGTATGCATATCCAATAGTATCGGCCGACTATGTAGAACGGGATGGTAAAATAATTTATAAACGTGTCCCCAGCAAAGGCGGTTGCTGAGTAAAAAAATTATGAAATACACACACGTATATGCTTTGTTGCTGGTATTTGTTTTTCACAGCTCCTGTGTACAAAACCAAACAAACTCACCGAAAGAAAATATCAAGCCCAATAGAGCAGGATACACCGAGTCTCAACTTAAAGACGCAGACAGCTCCAAAGTGCCTATGAGTATGGTTCGGCATGTAAAGCAAGCCAGCAACGGAGACATTTTGATTGCTTCTTACTTAGGCGTTTTTCGATACGATGGAACATCTTTTACCAATCTTACAAGTAAAATAATTTCGCCCCGCTTCTCCAGCTTTTGGGATGTGCTGGAAGATCGAAAAGGAAATCTTTGGTTCGCTTCCAAAGATTCAGGTGTTTATTATTACCCTTCGGCTTCGCTCAGGGCAGGCGGTAAATCCCTGCCTACCGGACAGGCAGGCTTTCAACATTTTACAACAAAGAATGGGCTTGCCAGTAATATGGCCTTGCATATTTATGAAGACAGAGCTGGTTATATTTGGTTTGGAGCAAGCCGTTACGATGGAAAATCTTTTCGAACTTTTACTACAAAAGATGGATTTCCCAGCAACAACATTCGTTTACTTCTTGAAGACAAAACCGGCAAGCTTTGGTTTGGTGCACAAGGAGAAAATATGTTCGTTTATGATGGAAAAACATTTACCGTTTTAAAAAACAAAGATGGCAAAGCGTTTAACAACGTTTGGTCAATAATCGAAGATAAAAAAGGAAATATTTGGTTTGGTGCAACGATAATAGAAGATAAAAGAGGCGATACATCGTTCGTTTCGCAGGGTCTTTGGCGCTATGATCCTTCGGCTGAGCTCAGGACAGGCCCCAGTGCCTATACTAAGGTATCGCAGAGGGGGGCTTATGCTATCATCGAAGATAAAAAAGGAAACATCTGGACTACCGGTGAAGTAAATCCGAATGGGAACGTCTGGGCACTTTCACGTTATGATGCAAAGTCCTTGTACAATAAAATCCCACTGTAACCGAAATTAAGTCGTCAAGCAGGAATGCTTTTTGGGGATTTTGGAAGATATGAAAGGAAATATTTGGTTTGGTTCTGGTGGTGGAGTGTATCGTTATGATGGAAAGACTGTTACTGACTTTAAAAATAAAGAGGGTCAGAAATAATTTCATCCGTTTTTTAAAATTACCTCAAGTGGCGGATATGGTTAGAAAGACTAAAGTCTGTTGGTAAATTAACCCCAATGTAGAACAAACAGAAAAAAATTAAATAAAAGCAAATGACCAAAATCATACTGGCATGATCCGTATGATTACTAAACAGAACAATAGATCAAACTGTTGCGATTATAGCACAATGAATTAAATGATTTTTTTTGGAGAATCTTTATACTCATTAAAGTGGGTAACATATAAAGTTAAAGCTACTTCTAAAAAGAAGTAGTTCATATTGCCCATGCGCCCAACATAGGGTTTACATAAAGTTTGGCTGGACAAGCAAATCTTCAGCAGTTGCAGCTCAACTTTGGTTCCGGGCTGGACAAGCAATTTTGGGCATTTGTTCTTAACTTCATCTAAACAAAAAAATCAGCAGCCGTACCGGGCGGACGGAATATTAATGCCAAACCTTCTGTAAGCCCTGCCCATTAGCAGCAAACTTTAAAAACCTCACAGTATGACAAAGCTTAAAAAAATAATCAGAAGGACTGTTTTGATTTTTCTTATTGTTATTCCGATTTCTGCATTTGCTCATTTCATTTTTTTTCCCCAGCAGACACGATGTATATTAATTGACTACTCCGACTTTAAAAAAGACGGCAGATTATATTTCAACAATAACATTCCCCAAAATAAGGTTGACACAGTAAAACTTCTCATGGGGCTTGCATCAAATCGAGTTGCTGAGTTTTGGGGACAAAAAACATGCAACCCGAAATTTATTTATTGTGAAACTGAAGAAGACTTTAAAAAATATGGAAGTCCTATACCAAATTCCAGCACTGACATACATAAAATTTGGCTCTTACATTGTTATCAGTAATGAAGGTGTTGACTTAGACATTATAGCTCATGAAATTTCTCATGCAGAATTTTATGAACGAATAGGATTTTATAATTGGTCCTTTAAAATCCCACGGTGGTTTGACGAAGGATTAGCTATGCAGAACGACAATAGAAATTACTATTCGGAGGACACTCTTAAATTAAAATCAAACAATTATAAAAACTTACCTGACGTTAAAAAACTTAAATCAGGCAAACAGTTTAATGAAGAAGGTTCTCATGAACAAATCATGCTAAATTATCATGACTGCAAAACATGAAGTTAAAAATTGGTACACAAAAGAAAAATTAGACAAATTAATCAAAGACATAAATTCAGGTAAGACATTTGAAGAGGCTTTCGGACAATAAGTTTCCGCCTCCGCCTTGGATTTCGTGTCTCACCATAAGTGTTCGGAAGATTATGCACATTTTTATTAGTTTGTGCAAAACTCAGCTTACAAACAGCACTACCGCAGCGGCACAAACGACAATCCACAACTAATGCTGCAAAACCTAAACAAATTAAAAGCGGCAGCGCTGCCACTTTTTCTGCTGAGGTATATACCCATGATTGGCGAATGAGTTGCATTGCCATTATTGCATATTGCAGGATCAACAAAACCCGGTGATGCTGCTTACGAAGAAATACTGCACCCCGTTGCTCACCGTTTACTTTTAAAATGCGATGCGGTGATGCAATTACAAGGTGCCTCTAAAGGCGCAGATGAAGATGTAAGGATTGCAAAAGAAAGAGGACTAAAAATTTATTCCCGGATTGAAGATGTGCCTAATGCTGAAGACTAATTTAAAAATATGTATTGCAAAATTTTCTTTAGCATAGCTTATGCCTTTGCATTGTATCAAAACAAATTTCTGTATTATAAAAAGATGAACAAACATTTTATCCTTCAGGGAGTTTTTCGTTATTCAGTATAAACTCTTCCTTTGCACCACTTGCATTAAATAAATGTTTTCTTAAAAAATATTACGGCTTTCCAAAACAGTTGTTCTTATCGTTTCGTAAAAAACTCATCAATAAATTTCAATTTTCAAATACGAAATCATTTTCTTTTACGTTATTAATTAACATACTGTTGATAAATTAAATTGGTATCTATCGATTGTTATTCGCTAAATTTGAAAAGCAAGTTTAGAAGTACCAACGCAAAAATTTTTGTTAACAAAGTGCTGCTATGTTTGATTGAGTTTTTTTACAACAACAGAAACAGTGCGTAAAACTGAAAACCATTGACAGAAACGATCATCAACCTTGAAACCGTTAACCCCATTGAATTCTTTGGCGTAAACAACGGAAAGTTAGACATCTTAAAAAAGAAATTCCCTCTCGTAAAAATTCTCAGCCGTGGCACACAAATTAAATTAAGCGGCGCCCCCGAACAAATTGAAGGAGCAAAAGAAAAAATTGATCTGGTACTGCAGTACCTGGAACGTAACGGCCACATGAGCGCTAATTATTTTGAGCAAATTTTAGGCGGCGATGATGAAAAAGTCATTGATAATTTTATGGACCGCAACCCCAATGATGTATTGGTGTTTGGCCCCAATGGTAAAACGGTAAGGGCACGTACAGCCAACCAAAAACGAATGGTGGAAGCCTGCGATAAAAATGATATTTTATTTGCGATTGGCCCCGCCGGTACAGGTAAAACTTATACTGCTGTTGCTTTAGCAGTAAGGGCATTAAAAAATAAAACAGTTAAAAAAATTATTTTAACAAGGCCTGCGGTTGAAGCTGGCGAAAGCCTTGGTTTTTTACCCGGCGATTTAAAAGAAAAAATTGATCCGTATTTAAGGCCGCTGTACGATGCACTGGATGATATGATACCTGCAGACAAATTGGGTTATTATATGACTACACGTACCATTGAAATTGCACCACTGGCTTATATGAGAGGGCGTACATTAGATAATGCTTTTATTATTTTGGATGAAGCACAAAATACCAACGACCTGCAGATAAAAATGTTTTTAACCACGTATTGGCCCCAATGCAAAAGCAATTATTACCGGCGACCCTACACAAATTGATTTACCAAAAAACCAGCAGAGCGGTTTGTTTAAAGCCACCCGTATTTTAAAAAATATAGAAGGCATTGCACATATTGAACTGGATGAAGAAGATGTGGTAAGGCACCGTTTGGTTAAATCAATTATTAAGGCGTATAATAAAGATGATGTAAGAATAACCGATGAAAATAAAAAGTAGTTAGTAGCTTTGGCTAAATGACTTTTTTAACAAATACTAACCCTACCTATATAATGGGGTGGCTTATTTGCTGCCTCATTTTTTTTTGCAATGCCTGCAATAACACAACTACTCAAAACACATCGCCAGTTAGTAAAGAAGATTCTTTAAAAGAATTACAGAAAATAGAAAGGGCATTTATACAAATTGATTCAGCAAAAAAACTAATTACAACTGGTGATTTAATTGTAAGAACCGGTAACGATTTTACCAGTGAAAGTTTACGCAGCCTTAACCAGCGGGATAAAACATATTCTCACTGCGGCATTGCCAGCATTGAAAACGATACCGTTTTTGTTTATCATGCACTGGGAGGAGAATGGAACCCCGACCAAAAAATACGCCGTGATATTTTTGCAGATTTTACAGAACCTTACAGTAACCGGGGTATTGGTATTTATCGTTACCAGCTTTCATCCAACGAAATAAAAAATTTGATGATAACAGTAAAAAGATTGTATGAAATGGGTATTATGTTCGACATGAAGTTTGACCTGCAAACCAACGACCGTATGTATTGCGCCGAGTTTGTGTACAAAGCTTATGTAATGGGTACTGATGGCAAACTAAAATTTAATACCAGCCACATTGAAAAATTTAGTTTTATTGGTGTGGATGATTTATTTATGCAGGATTTATGCAGCCCCAAAAAAAATATATTATACCAATAATAGTTTGAAAACAGAAAATTAAAATTACATTTTGAGCCTAAAACCAACTAAATTATTATTTATGAAAAAAATGTTAGTAGCCGTAACAGTAGTTGCAGCTTTATTATTTGCAGGCTGCAATGGTGCAGGTGGTGGCGACCCAAAAACTGTATTGATGGCTTTTTTTGATGCTATGAGTAAAAAAGATATTGCAGCTGCAAAAAAATTAGCCACAAAAGAAAGTGAATCAATGTTCAGCCTGATGGAAATGGGTATGAATATGGCAAAAGATAAAAAAGGCGGTGCCGATGATATGAATTTTGAAAAAGATAAAATGGTAATTGGTGATGCTAAAATTGAAGGCGATAAAGCAACAATAGAAGTAAAAGATAAAGAAAAAGGTGAAGCTGTTAATTTTGTTTTAAGAAAAGAAAGTGGCGACTGGAAAGTGGCATTTGATAAAGGATGGATGACACAAATGGCTGCTGAAAAAATGAAAGAAAAAGGAATGACAGGTGCTTTAGACAGCCTTAACACCGGATTAGATAAATTGAAAGATTTAAACATGGACTCATTACAAGATAAAATGAATGAAGGCATGGACAAATTAAAAGAGATACAGAAAAATAATCCCGAGGGCATGAAAAAATTAGAAGAGGCTATGAAAAAAATGACTGACAGTATTAAATAACTCGAAATAACTCTGAAAAGCATCCTGAAAATTCAGGGTGCTTTTTTATTTTGTATAACGCAAAGATGTTTAACTTTAATTATGATTAAAAAACTCTTTTATACAATATCGCTTGCTATAACAATTTTTGCATGTACCAACGCGGTTAAAAAAAATCCGGTTACCAATTCGGAAGTAGCCACTACTTTTATAAGGGCCGTACTGGATAATGATTTTAAAACAGCTAAGCTGTACCTGCTTAATGATGAAACTAACCAACAGTATTTTGAAACATTCCGGCACCAGTACCAGTTAAAAAACGAAACTGAACTTTCAGAATATAAAAATGCAGACATCATCATTAATTCCTTAGAGCCGCAGAACGATACTACCACAATTGTTGACTACAGCAACAGTTATAAAAAAGAAATGAAAAATAAACTTAAACTTGTACGCAGCACCGGTAAATGGCTCGTTGATTTAAAATATACTTTTGCAGAAAATCAATAATCAATAATGTTTAAAAATTTTCTTTTAGTGGGTTTGGGTGGTGCTATTGGTTCTGTGCTTCGCTATGCTTTTTATCTTACCATAACTGTAAAACAATTTCCTTTGGCCACTTTTGCAGTAAATATAATTGGCAGTTTTATTATTGGTGTGGTAATAGCTTTAAGTTTAAAAGATGATTTAATTTTAAACAACTGGAAATTATTTTTAGCAACAGGTATTTGCGGCGGCTTTACAACTTTCTCTGCATTTTCGCTGGAGAATATTACACTGTTACAAAACGAAAAGTATTTTACAGCATTACTTTATATTATTTCAAGCATTGTGCTGGGTATTGCTGCAGCATGGTTTGGTTTTATTGCAGCAGGCAGTAAATAAACAAACTAAATAAATAATTGAGATCATAAATCCCAAATCGGAAACCTAAAATCTAAAATATGTATGTACTTCATCCATGGCATGGTGCCCATTACGGCGATAACTGCTCCGAAAATTGTAAACGGCTTAATCGAAATTCCGCAGGGCAGCCGTGCAAAATACGAGATAGATAAAAAAACAGGACTACTAAAACTCGACAGGGTAATTTATTCCTCTTTCCACTACCCTGTTAATTATGGTTTTATTCCGCAAACATTGGGAGAAGATGGCGATCCGCTGGATATTTTAGTAATGTGCAGCGAAAGTATTCAATCGCTTTGTTTGGTAGAAGCAACTGTTATTGGCAATATGCAAATGATTGATAACGGCGAAAAAGATGATAAGATAATTGCTGTGGCTACTAAAGACCCCGGCGTAAATTATATTACCGATGTGCATGAATTGCCCAAACATTTTATTGCTGTACTTAGAAATTATTTTGAAAATTACAAAGTGCTTGAAAATAAAGTGGTAGAAATAGATGAGTTTCAAAATAAAAATGCCGCATACAAAGTTATTGAAGAAGCAATTGTTCTTTATAAAAACAGTTTTCCAAAATGATTATTAAAAAGAAAGAAATGGATATACAAACTATTCTAATCATTATACTGGTAGGGATAGCCGCCGGTATTTTAGGCGGGCTTGTGGGTGTTGGTGGTGGCATTATTATAGTGCCTGCATTGGTTTATTTTATTGGCTTTAGTCAAAAAACGGCACAGGGCACTTCGCTTGGTTTAATAATGCTGCCCGTGGGTATTTTTGGAGTGCTGCAATATTACAAACAGGGCCATGTAGATTTTAAAGTGGTGGGCATGCTGGCAATTGGCTTTTTAGCAGGCAGTTATTTTGGCAGTAAATTTGCATTAAGCCTGTCGCAGGAAACAGTTAAAAAAATATTTGCAGGCCTTATGATTGTAATAGCAGTAAAAATGTTATTTTTTGATAAAGAAAAAAAAGAAAATAATCATTCCGGCAGCAACCAAAGTTTTGTAGAAAATACTGTTGCAGGCAACGACAGTTGAAAAAAATATTTATCAATCTCTTTAAAAAAATCTTTTTATTATCCGCAACTGGTGTGTTCTTTCGCCTGTTTCTGTATGTACAATTCCCTCGTTATCTATTTTATCAATCCGTACTTTACCCGATGCATGAATAATTTCGTGGCTGTTTAACAAAATACCTACATGAACAATTTTGCCTTCTTCATCATCAAAAAAAGCAAGGTCACCGCATTGGCCCTCCTGTAAAAAATCTACTGCCTCACCCTGTGTTACCTGCAAATCTGCATCACGTAATAAGGCAATGTTTAAAAATTTATATACGGCCTGTGCAAAGCCACTGCAATCAATTCCAAAAACCGAACGGCCACCCCATAAATACGCTGTGTTTAAAAATTTAAAAGCAATTTTTTGTATGGATGCTGCATCATGTTGTATCTCTCCGGCAATTATTGTATTGCCCGTAAACTTTATTGCATCATTTTTTAAATTTATTAAACTGCCCAATGGAATTTGCATGGAGTTGTTATTAAAACTTATTTCGTTAATCCAATCGCCAGTTAAAATAATATCCCCGCTGTAATAATCTTCCATAGTAATTTGCTGTACATGTACGGCCTGGCAGTAACCCCCGTAGCCATCGGCTTTGCAACTAATACTCACCCATCCTTTTGTATCTGCATCATTTATTATACAGCATTCGCCAAATAATAACTGACTTACCATTTCGCTTTTATGATCGGCATCAATACGAATGGGTGCCACCGGCACACAACAAACTGCATAATTCATAAATCAATTTTAAATTTATCTAAATTATGGAATTTCATTTATGTTTACATCTTAATAACACAAAACTTACCGTAACCAATTTTGAGCCACGGCAAATACCAACATATTGATGATACCGAATTGCTGCAGCGGTTTTATGCAGATAAGGATAATGAATGGCTGGGCATTTTACTGCAACGCTACACCATGCTGCTGCTGGGTGTTTGTATGAAATATTTAAAAAATGAAGAGGAAGCAAAAGATGCCGTGCAGCAGGTTTTTTTAAAAGCCATTAACGAACTGCACAAATACAAAGTAGATTATTTTAAAAGCTGGGTGTACATGGTGGCAAAAAACCACTGCCTGATGAAGCTGAGGGATAAAGGCAAATACACCGCCGAAATAAACGAACAGTTAATGGCTACGCCTGATGAAACTGTTGATAAAAATAATTATATTGAAAAAGATAAAGCCCTTACTGCCATGGCACAGGCTTTAACCCAACTTGAACAAAGAGCAGCAACTATGTGTAACTTTGTTTTACTTAGAGAAAAAAAGTTACCACGAAATTACAGAGCAAACAAATTTTTCGCTGCTGCAGGTAAAAAGCCATATACAAAACGGTAAACGGAATTTAAAACTATTGATGGAGAGAAAATAGTAATGAATAATAATTAATGAATAATTTAAAAAAGCAAATGACTTAATGACCAATGACATTTATACATGAGCGATGATTTAAAAAACATATTAAACAACAGCAATAAAGATATTGATAACCAAAAGTTGATGGATTACCTCAGCAAACAATTATCAAAACAGGATAACCATGATTTGGAAAAAATGATGGCAGATGATGAATTTATGAATGATGCCGTGGAAGGGTTGGAACAATTCAGCAATGTAAAAAAACTGCCGCTTTCGGTAGAGCAATTAAACCGGGAGCTGCAAAAACAAATAGCTAAAAAGAAAAACCGTAAAGAGAAACGTAAAATTAAGGACCAGACCTGGGTTTATTTTACCATAATACTTTTGCTGATACTTACTATCATTTGTTATGTAATTATTAAAAAAAACATGGATAATAAAGTACCTGCTGTAAAAACAGTATCTGCACTTATACCAAATGCTGCAAAGTTGAGCATTGACTATTGAACATTATTGCTTACGGTTAAAAAAATACACCTTGCAAACTAAAATAAACTAAGCCCCCAACGGCACATGAATAGCCACCAGCGTCCCCTTACCCGGAAACGAATCAAAATCAACCGTCCCTTTTAAATATTCAATTCTTGATTTAATATTTTTTAACCCTATGCCATCGGCTTTTACTTTTTCTGCAACATCAAAACCTTTACCATTATCTTCAATAGTTGCAGCAATACCATCGGCATCTTTTATTAAAGAAATATCCAGTTCGTTGGCGCCGCTGTGTTTAATTACATTGTTTACACATTCCTGAATAACACGGTACAAAACGGTTTCAACATTACTGTCTAATCTTTCGTTCAACCCTTCGCTGTATAAATTTACTTTTAAAACACGGTTATCTATTTTATCAATAAATTCTTTTACGGCACTGCTTAAGCCGCTTTTTAATAAAGCGTTGGGCATCATATTGTGGCTTACCGTTCTTACTTCTTTACAACTTTCATCCACCAGGTTTACAATTTTTTCAAAAGCAATTTTATCTTCGTTGTTACCAAAATTAAGGCGGCTTTCAATGCTTGATAAATTCATTTTTGCAGCACTCATAGTTTGCCCCACTCCATCATGCAAATCACCGGCTATACGTTTGCGCTCGTTTTCTTCTGCCTCTATTACAGCTTTGGTAGCTATATCCTGCTGCAGCATAATTTGTGACTGTAATTTTTTTGCCTGCTTTAATTTATTGCTGCGGTAAAATGAAAAACCCAGCAAACCGCCTAACAACAACAATCCGGCTGCGCCACCAATCCAGTAATTCTTTTTTGTAAGTTGAAATTGCTGCTGCTGAATAGTATTTTCTTTTTTCTCAGTTTCGTATTTGGTTTGCAATTCATTTATTTGTTTAGAAGATGCTATGTTTAAGAGAGAATCTTTTACCACCTGTTGCAATTTAATAAATTGAATAGCCGATGGGTAATCAGCTTTTTTTTGATAAATGCCCGCTAATTGTCCATAACAAAAAAGTAACTGCTCTTTCAGCTTATTAGTTTTAGAAAGCTCAATACATTTATTATAATTATCAATTGCGGCAACAGAATTATTTTGATTTTCGTAAACTTCTGCAATATTCCCATAACACATGCTCAGCACTCTTGGGTCATTTAGTTTTTCCCCAATAGCTTTGGCTTTAAAATAATAAAATAATGCACTGTCTAAATTACCCGAAAGAAATTTATAGGCACCTGCATTACTGTAGCCCAGAGCTGCTTCGCTCCTTTTATTTTGCTGTTCAAATAAGAGCACTGCATCTATTTGGGTGGCAAATGCATTTTTAAAATCATTTTTAGAAGAGTAATAAATACTCAGGTTATTTTTTATTAGTGCTTCCCCGTCTCCAAATTTATTTTCATTGGCAATATGTAACGCTTCCGTCAGATATTGATATTGCAATTGATTTTTTCTAAGATAGCCGTACACTTCTCCAATGTTGTTCTTATTCATCATCATGCCCCTCTTATTATTTATTTGCTCCCAAATTTTTAACCCTTCAAAATAATACTGCAATGCTGCAGAATAATTTCCAGCTATGGATTCCATAGCTCCAAGATTGGTTAAACTTTTTGCCTCTCCTTCTTTAAAATTAATTTTAGTTGAATACTCAAGTGCCAGTTTTGAAAACCGGATACACTTTTCAGTTTGCCCGTTTTTATGTTCAAAACAATAATTAATTAACCGGTTAATCCCGGCGGTATCATTGAGTGTTTCTGCATAAATATTTATGCTGTCTTTTGTTTGGGCAAATGATGAAAAATCAAAAAAAATAAATCCCTGTAAACAGAATAGTATTCTAAATATTGCTGACATAGTTGGTTATCTTTTTACAATAATAAAACTAAACTATCTTCCTTATATACCCAACGCAAGGTATTTTGCAGAATAGAATTTATTTTATTTTCAGTATTATTTGAAAATACAGAATATTTTAGTACTTTTGTGTTATAAACTAACGGTGATGAAAACGATAACACTTAACCACCCCGGCACAACAGCCACTTTAAAAGAAACCCTGCAACCCGGCTACAGCAGTATAAAAGACTATTACACTATTGCCGGACCTGATTATGCCGCCTGGAGCAAAAATTTTAACATGCACTTTGGCTACTGCAAAAAATTTACTGATATATTTTATTTAGAAAAGATGCTGTACCGAATGAACGATGAAGTGCTGGCACGTTTGCAAATACCCGCTGATAAAAAAATGGCAGTAGTTGATTTAGGATGCGGTGTAGGCACAGTGGCAAGATATGCAGCTAAAAAATATCCTCTTACAACAATTACTGGTGTTACAATTGTTGATGCCCAAATTACTACAGGAAATGCATTGATTAATAAAGATGGCTTATCTAAACAAGTTAGTCTGGTAAAAGATAATTTTGAAAACAGCAGTTTTGCAACTGAAAGTTTCCACAGGGCTTATGCAGTAGAAAGTATGTGCCATGCCAACGGCGGCAACAAAGAATTATTTGTTGCAGAAATGGCAAGGATATTAAAAACCGGTGGCAAATTTTGCATTGCCGATGGCTTTATAAAACACGATAAAAAATTACCCTGGCTTTTTAATAAAATTTATAAAAAAATACTTAACTGCTGGGCACTCCCCTGCTTTGGCAACATTAACGAATTTACTGCAGCGCTAAAAAAACACGGCTTATCAGAAATTAAGATTGAAGAAATAAGCCTGCGCATTGCACCTTCTGTTGCATACGTGCCTTATACCTCAGTAAAATTTTTTATTACCCAAATCTGGAAACATAAAACCCTGCGCCTAAAAAAAGAAAGATGGAATAATGTAATTGCTCCCGTGCTGGGTATGTTTTTGGGATTGTACCGTAAACATTTTGGATATTATATTATAAGTGGGGAGAAAACCCTCTATCTCCCTTGAACGGAAGGAAATGGAGAAGATTATGTAGCTTATAAATAATACCGATTAGACATTAAAATTATACTGTCAGCCTGAGACACTAATAAAAAGAATTTTAAGCTCTTTGCAAATGACAGTAAGAAAAAATTCTCAGCTTCGCTGCGAAAAAAGGTTTGCCACAAAGGCTCAAAGGCACGAAGTAGAAAAAAGCAAAGCTTTTTCCTTTGTGCCTTCGGGTCTTTGTGGCTAAATCAATTTTTGTAAAAAATTGTTCATCAACCTTTTAAAATTCATGTCATTAGCAGCTTGTCGAAGGCGGGTTCACAAATAAAAGAGGCTCCTTTCCAAATGGGCCCGGTTTCGACAAGCTCAACCTGACAGCTATTATTAGGGTAGATTTAATGTCTGATTGGTATAATAAAAAAATCCTGCCGCTTTGGGCAGGATTATAAAATATTTTTTATGTACTTATTGTTTTACAAAACGTATGGTTCTCGATTTACCATCTGCCGTGTATCCCGTAATTTGATAAGTGCCTGCACTAAGCCCGGCAGCATTTACAGTAAATTTATTACTGCCTGCAATTAAATTGTACAACATTTTTTGTACCTGCTTACCGGCAACATCTGTTATAACCACTGTCATTGTTGTTTTTTGTGCAGCCGTTACATTTAATTCTGTTTTTGTGTTTACCAATGTTGGCGAAAGGCTAACGATATCAACACCAGTTTCTTTATTTAAAATAGCAATGGGTGCAGCTGTAAGTTATTTTACCATTTGCATCAACCATTTTTAAGCGGTAATAATTTAACCCCGCCGGTGGATTATTATCTGTAAAATCAAATGGTTGCTGGCAGCGCAATGCATCGGCAAATATGGTTGTTATGCTGTTGTAGTTTCTTCCATCTGTACTGCGTTGTACACTCATGGTTGCATTGGGGTTATTGGTGCAGGTTACCTTCCAGTTTAATATATTATTGTTGCCTTGTTTTATTCCGTTTAGGTAGTTGAGGTTGATGGGGAGTGCAACGAGTAATTCTCCGCCAATGCCAAATTCAGAAAAACCAGTCATCCCTGTCCTGCTTACAACAGGTTGTGTATTTGATCCGGTTGTTGTTACATGTGTTCCATCTACAACCCAATCTGCAGGTGCGGACGGACGTTTAAGTAAAACTGTTTTGGTATAATCAATAACATCGCCGGCGCCATTACCAGTGAATGTACCTGTATAATTTCCTCCAGTAAGCCCGCCTGCTGCATCAACAAACCACGAACCCTGGAACGATACCCCGTTTATATTTGTAATTGCTCCATCATTAAATGGCACCGCATTGAAAAAACCGGGATAAGCTGTACTAAACCTTGCAGCTAATGAACCGGGTGCTGAAGGGGCTATTGTATAATTTATAGTTGCAGGCTTATAATTAGCAATGCTGCCCACAGGAAAATCGTATGAACTAATTGCCGCAGCAATATTCCTGGTTAGAGTGCCTGTTCCATTAGTAATTACATACTTGGTAGCATCATGGCCAACAATTGCACCTGTGGCTGTATTAGCTATGGTTAATGTATTGTTACCTAAGGTTAATTTGCCGTTAGTAAAAGTTAATGTGCCAGTAATTGTACGAGAAACGTCATTCATCGTTACACCACCTAGGCCATCAAGAATCAAATTCGTAGGTCCATTAACAACAGGCCACCAAACATTTACATTATTTGCAACACTTACATCATAAGAACTTACTGAATTATTAAACTTTAATGTAGCATTGGTGTAAGTCCAAACTCCAGAGCCACTTGCTACGCCTCCCTGATTTATTTGAAAAATTCCATTCTCATTAACTACTCCGTTGAAAGTTACATTTTGCGAAATTGCAGTTGTACTTGTAACAGCAATTGTTGTAATTCCGGAAATTGTAATTCCACTTCCGCCGCTAATTGTCTGCACAGTGCTCCCATTAAAATTAATTGCCTGAGAAGCAGGAAGTGTAAGTGCTACGCCAAGATTTGTTAAATTTCCTCCAAGGTTAAAGGCGCCAGTCATTGTGGTGTTATATGTCACCCCTGCATTAATTGTAAAATTACCTCTTACTGTTAAAGCAGAGCCACCTGCTGAAGTATATATACCTGTGGGGCCTAATGTTCTTGTAAGCATTAAGCTTCCATAATTTCTACCAGAAGCACTTATTGCAGTTGCACCTGTACCAGGGGAATCATATTCGTAAATTCCTGTTTCTGTTCCTGCAACTGTGGAAAGCAAGGGGACAGTTCCAGCCGTACTTCTTGCTGTATTATGAATGTACTTGCCGCCATTATTAATTCGTAAAATACCATTTGCCAAATCAACCTGTATCCCATTTCCACTTGCTGCACCAGAGGAATTTTTTAAAATGCCTCCATCATTTATAATAATATCATCCGTCGCAGCGGTAACATCACCAACTAATAACCCTGGTACGGTGGTATTAGTACTAGGTAGTAGCAGTGTTATTAAATTCGGATTTGTTGGCGTAATTGTTAACCGTGTTATCGTAACTGCTGTTGATGGAAGAGTTATGTTGAAAGTTCCTGCAACTCCAGAGTTATCAAGTAAAACTTGATCAGTAGAAATAGGAACTGTGCCGCCACTCCAGTTTGTCGCAGTAGCCCATAAACCATCGCCGCCTAAACCTGTCCAAGTTTTTTGTCCTAAAATATAATTTGAACTTAGTACCAAGAATAAAGTAATAAATGCCAAACGCATATTACTATTCTTAAAAAAAGAAAGAGATTGATTTAACACAAAGTAATTTTTTTTCATAACTACAAATTATTATTAATGATTACGGAGAAAATAAAATACCACGGTTTTAGAAAACCGTTTATTTTTAAAGGGTGAGGGATTGAGCAGTTATTGTAACTAACCATGGCAAGATACGTTAAAACTTAAAAACGCTGCAAAGTACCGGCGATATAAGCAACAATATTTTCCACATTTAAAACCCAATTTTGCAAATAGAAAATATACCTTTCAAAAGTGGCTGTTCTTTTTATTTATTTAATGCCCCATATTAAATAAATTTGCCGCTACATGGAACCCAACACTATTACCGTTATTACCATTTGCTTTAACAACCTGCAGGATGTTATGGAAACCTGCCAATCGGTAAATATGCAGGAGCGGCCACCTTTTGAGCATTTAATTATTGATGGGTCATCCACACACGATATAAAAAATTATTTACAAAATAACCCTCAACCGCCTTACCGCCGCTGGATTTGCGAAGCCGATAAAGGTATTTACGATGCCATAAACAAAGGCATAAAAAATGCCGGTGGCAATATTGTTGTAATGTTAAACTCCGGCGATACCTTTTACAATGCACAAGCTATTGCCCATGCACAAAATGCATTTGATAAAGATGAAATGCTGCAATGGCTGCACAGCAAATACAAATTATTAAGGGGTAACCAATGGGTAATTATTGGCAAACC
Source organism: uncultured Chitinophagaceae bacterium (assembly GCA_963741535.1). Classification (GTDB taxonomy): domain Bacteria; phylum Bacteroidota; class Bacteroidia; order Chitinophagales; family Chitinophagaceae; genus Ferruginibacter. The sequence goes on along the minus strand of CAVUIP010000004.1, from coordinate 118,049 downwards.
TTTTGAAAAAAGTAAACTGTACCGTGGCATGCGGAGTATCTGCCATCAAACCATGTTTGTAAAAAAAGAGCTGCATAATAAATACGGGCTGTACAGCACCACCGAAAAAATTGCCGCCGATTACGATTTTTTGTGCCGCATTGCCAATGAAAAATTTATTTTTTTACAAACACCATTGGTAAACTTTGCCCCGGCAGGCATAAGCAACAGTGGTTATTTTTTATCGCTTACCGAAAGTAAAAAAGTTTACGAAAAACATTTTGGCAAAAGTGTTTTGCTCAACCTGTGGCAATTAAGGTTAAAAATTTTATTTTACCTGCTCCGCTCCCCTGCCGGTAATTTTTTATACAAAATTAAAAAAGGGTTAAAGCTGGAAAATATGTAATTGTAGCAAAAATCCAATTTCACGAACCTGTATCCTCCTGCAAATCTCATTAATTTAAGCCTAACGCTACACTTTCTAATATCACCCCTTCGGGGTTTTGCCGCATTTATTAATTTGGTTACTATAGTAATGTCAGCCTTTCAGGCTTTAAAAATCCCGAAGGGATGGTATTAATATAATAATCAAAACGCCCAATTAAAACCACAACCCCGAATGGGTGATATTAGTTGGATACAAAGATTATTAAGATAATGATATTACCCTTATCCACTTAAACATTTTCACTTAAAAAATTAAATTATCTTAGCGCCTTAAAAAATCTATACGATGAAGCAAGCCTGGTTTAAAAAAGCAATGCCCCATTTAATTGCAATTGGTATTTTTTTAATAGTATCTGTTATTTTTTGTAAACCGGCATTAGACAGCAGTCTTACTTTGCAGCAAAGCGATATTACACAATGGCAGGGCATGAGCCACCAGTTAATAGAAAGAACCAATGAAAAAGGCCGGGGCGCTTTATGGGCCAGCAATATGTTTTCGGGCATGCCGAGTTATCAAATTACTTACCCTACTCCATGGAGCCCTGTAGTTTTTTTACATGACCTTTTTACGCTTTGGTTACCCAAGCCCATTAACTTTTTCTTTTTAATGTGCATCAGCATGTATTTTCTTTTATCAGTTTTAAAATTGCGGCCGTGGACGTCGGTGTTGGGTGCATTAGCTTTTGCCTTCAGCAGTTTTACACCCATTGCCATTACTGCAGGCCACGATACACAGATGCTTACACTGGGCTTATATACCGGCAACACTTGGCGCCATGATCTTGCTTTTTGAAAAAAAATATTTATGGGGCTTTACCTTAACGGCATTGTTTACCATGATGCAGTTGGGCATGAACCACCAGCAAATAAATTATTACTTTTTTATTATTGCCGCAATTATGACGGTGGCGTATTTTATACACTGGATAAAACAAAAACAACTGGCGCAGGCAGGTAAGGCATTGGGCCTTTTATTAGTTGCCGCAGTAATTGGTATTGGTGTTAATGTTTTAAACTTATGGGTAAATGCCGATTATACAAAAAGCAGTAAGCGTGGCGGCATGTTAATAATGGATACTAAAGATGTAACAAAAGATAAAATTACTAAAGACTCTAAAACCACCGGCCTGCAAAAAGATTATGCTTTTCAATGGAGTTATGGCAGAATGGAAAGTTTTAGTTTAATGTTTCCCGGCATAAGGGGTTATGGCAGCCACTATGCCGAACGTGATGGCGAGCAGGAAATTTTTCCCAAGCTGGATGATAAATCGAATGTATATAAAAACTTAACCGAAACACTAAGCGTACCCGAAACGGATGCTGAAAATTTAACCAGCAATTTTTCGCAACGTATTTACTGGGGCGATCAGCCATTTACAGTGGGCCCCATTTATTTAGGGGCCATCATTTGTTTCCTGGGTATTTTAGGTTTGTTTTTGTTAGATGGTAAACATAAATGGTGGATACTTACCTGTACCATTTTAGCGATACTGATGGCAATGGGAAAAAATTTGCCGGGCTTTAATTATTTTCTGTTTGATAATTTACCGCTGTATAATAAATTTCGGGTGCCGACAATGACGCTGGTAATTCCGCAAATAGTAGTACCCATACTGGCAGCATTAAGTTTAGACCATATTATTACCCATCATCAGGACGCCGAAACCTGGAAAAAATTTAAATGGGGTGCCATTGCAACTGCTGCACTGTTTATAATAGTTACAGGTGTTTATTTTACCAGCGATTTTAGTGCAGAAAATAAAAACCGCACAAAAGCCATTAATGCTATGCTGCAAAGCAAAGCGCCGCAGGAACAAATGCAGGTAAAATATGGTGAAATAAATAACGATAAAAATATGCAGCCATTGGTTGATAATAGTTTTTATGAAGACCTTTTATTTAGAGTAGGATTAAGTGACGAAACAAAAGCAAAAGGCATTTTAACTGCACTGAGAAAAGACCGGGCATCTTTTTTAATAAAAGATATTGCGGCCTCTTTAGTTTATGTTTTAATTGCAGCAGCATTTATTGTGTTGTTTTTAAAAAAGAAATTAAATGCAACCGTATTAATAGCAGGTGTAACAGTTGCAGCATTTATTGAGTTGTTTAGTTTTGATACCAAATTTCTTAATGCAAAAAGTTTTGCCAATAAAGCCGATTTTGAAACAACTGAATTCCCCATTTCAAAAGCCGATCAGCAGATACTGCAGGATAAAGACCCCAATTACCGTGTGTATGATATGAGCAAAGGAGATCCGTTTCAGCAATCCAAATCATCTTACCACCATAAAACCATTGGTGGTTATTCTGCGGCCAAGCTGGCTATTTTCGATGATTTAATTACTTACCAGTTATCGGGTACACCTAACAGCAATGTATTAAATATGCTGAATGCTAAATACATTATTCAGCCCGGGCAAAAAGCCGGAGAAGAAACGGCCATACCTAACCCCGGCGCATTGGGCAATTGCTGGTTGGTAAAAGCGGTTACTTATGTTGATGGTGCTGTGGCAGAAATGAAAGCGCTAAATGATTTTAACCCCCGGGATACTGCCATAGTGGATAAAATGTACCAGTCTAAAATTGGCAATTTTACTGCACCAGACAGTGCGGCTTACATAAAACAAACGGCGTTTGATAATGATGAAGTGGCTTACGAAAGCAATACTGCCGCACCGCAGCTGGCCGTATTCAGCGAAGTGTTTTATAAAGACTGGAATGCTTATATTGATGGTAAAAAAGTGGACATTATTAAAGCCAACTATGTTTTAAGGGCAGTAATGCTGCCTGCAGGCAAACATACTATTGTATTTAAACTGGAGCCGGCTGTTTACATCACCGGTGTAAAAATTTCAATATTCTTTAAATGGTTGCTGATTGCACTTTTAATTGGAACCATTGCGTGGGAAATAAAAAAATCATTAGGAAACAAGCCCGTTAAAACTGATGGATAGTACCAGCGAAATAAAAGTTTTAACACTTATCTCTTATAAATTTTTACCTGCAAAATTGGGCGGGCAAAAAAACATTGCGTTGTTTTTTAAGTTTTTTTCGCAGTTGATACACACCACCTGTGTTACTGTAAAAGATAATGATGTTACCTGTGTAAAAGAATATGAAGTGCTGAATATTATTGAGGATAGCCAATTTCGTTATGCCAATCCAATTTATTTTTTCAAATTAAAAAAGATAATTAAAGAAAAAAAAATAACGCACCTGATGGTGGAGCATCCTTATTACGGATGGCTGGGGATTTTATTAAAAATGTTTTGCGGTGTAAAGCTGGTCATGCGTTCTCAAAATATAGAAGCCGAGCGCTTTAAAAGTATTGGTAAATGGTGGTGGGGCATTTTATGGCATTACGAAAGAATAACCCACCGCTTTGCCGATTATAATTTTTTTATTCAGCAGGATGATGAAAAATACGGGATTGAAAAATATAAATTAGCGCAGGAAAAATGTTTCATCATCACTTATGGGTTTGAGCTTACCGGTCCGCCAACGGCTGCTGAAAGAGTTGCGGCTAAAGAAACCATTTCATCTTTGTACAACATTGCAGCAGATGAAAAAATTATTTTGTTCAATGGTTCTTTAAATTATAAACCAAATACAGATGCACTGGATACTATTCTTACCAAAATAAATCCTTTGCTGCTGGGCAGTAACAATTTTAAATATAAAATAATTATTTGCGGCAGTAACCTTGCCGCATCTTACAACAGTTTAAAAGAGTATGCTGATAAAAATATTATTTATGCTGGCTTTGTTGATGACATAACTTTGTTTTATAAAGGTGCCGATATGCTGATAAACCCGGTAATGGATGGTGGCGGAATAAAAACTAAATTAGTAGAAGCACTGGGACACAATATGAATGTGGTAACTACTGCCAGCGGCGCTATTGGTGTACCACTTGCTATTACCGGAGAAAAAATGAAAATAATTGCTGACGATAACTGGAGTAATTTTGTAAGTGAAGTAATAAGCAGCAATACCACATTTGTAATACCCGAAGCATTTTTTAATCATTTTTACTGGGGTAAAATTGCAGCAAAAGCAGCAGGCATCCTGCAAAAAAATAATTACTAATGAGAATATTAATAACAGGTATAACAGGTTTTGTAAGTTCGCATTTTTTGGATTATTTAAATGTGGTAGAACCAGGTTCTGAAGTGATGGGTATTGCCCGTAATATGGATGCCTTTGATAAAAGCCGTTACCCTAATTTAAAAATCACCCTTAAACTTATTGATCTTTTAAATAAAGATGCCGTAGGAATTATTATAAGCGATTTTGAGCCGGAATATATTTTACACCTTGCATCGGTAAGCAGTGTGGCACTAAGCTGGCAAACGCCTTTAGAAAGTTTTGTAAACAACACCAACATTTTTTTAAATGTAGTGGAGCAGGTAAGGGCATATAAAATTAAATGCCGCATTTTATCCGTTGGTTCATCCGAAGAATATGGCGAGGTTACCGAAGCAGAATTACCATTAACAGAAGCTCACCAGTTAAAACCTGTTAGCCCTTATGCCGTGGCCAGGGTAGCGCAGGAAATGCTTTCTGCTATTTATGCCGAAGGATTTAATGTTGACATTATTATTACCCGTTCGTTCAACCATATTGGCCCGGGGCAATTGGATAAATTTGTTATTTCTTCTTTTGCAAAACAATTGGTGGCAATAGCTAATGATGATAAAAAAGAAAAGAAAATAATTACCGGCGACTTATCTATTACCCGTGATTTTTTAGATGTACGTGATGTAGCAAAAGCGTATTATATTTTATTAAAGCAGGGCAAAAAAAATTCGGTATACAATATTTGTTCGGGCAAGGGCACAGTATTAAAAGATATTATCGCTATAATGAGCAGGCAGTTGAATATTGCTATTGAAACAGAAGTGAATCCGCAACTTATACGCCCCGACGAAAACAGGAAAATTACCGGCTCGTACCAAAAAATGAAAACAGATTTTGGCTGGCAGCCGGAAATACCACTGGAACAAAGTTTAGCGGATATTATTGGGTACTGGCAAAAAAAATAAAATAAAAATATAAAGATGATTTTAGTTTTTATCGAAAAAATAATAAAAAGACTGTTGCCGGTTTACAGGCATTCTAATATTTCTTATTCACAAGAAGGCGAGGACATGATTTTGAATCGTTTTTTTGAACATCAAAAAAAAGGTATCTATGTTGATGTAGGAGCACATCACCCCTTTAGGTTTTCTAATACCAATTTTTTTTACAGAAAGGGCTGGACGGGAATCAATATTGAACCTATGCCTGAGACTGCCCATCTATTCAGGCGATACAGACAAAAAGATATTAATATTCAGAAAGGTGTTTCGTTAAAGGAAGAACAATTATTATATTATGTTTTTGAAGAAACCGCCTTAAATACTTTTAGTGAAGATAAAGCCAATGAATATATAAAAGCAGGTTTACGTTTGGTAAAAAAATCTCCCATTGAAACAGTTCCTTTGCATATAATACTTGATGCTAACTTACCTGCAGGTACTACAATTGATTTTTTAACCATAGATACCGAAGGATTGGAAATGGAAGTTTTACAATCTAATAACTGGGAAAAATATAAACCTGCTTTCGTTATACTTGAGGCACATACTATTGAAGTAAAAAAACATTTTTCTTCCGAAATAAATCTATTTATGGAAAATTTAAATTATCAACTTGTTGGAAAAACTTACTTCTCTTACATTTATAAAAAATGTTAAAAGTCCCTGTTTTATTAATTGCGTTTAACCGGCCTGCCACCACACAACAGGTGCTTGATGCTATTGCGTTATATCAGCCGCCTGTTTTATATATTGCTACAGATGGTGCAAAAAAAAATAATGAAAGCGAATATCATGTAAAGCGGTACATGAATTAATAGATAAATGGCAAATAAATAATCCTTCGGTCACCGTTAATAAACTTTATCAACAAAATAATTTAGGTTGCGGTGTTGGTGTCAGCAGAGCTATCAATTGGTTTTTTTCTAATGAAGAAATGGGAATTATTTTAGAAGATGATTGTTTACCTAATAAATCCTTTTTTACTTTTTGTGAAACCACACTGTTGTATCAATATAAAGATAATGACCGCATCATGCATATTGGTGGCAGCAATTTTGTTGAGCCCGAAATGAAAGTTAATAATGAAACCTATTACTTCTCTATCTATCCGCATATTTGGGGTTGGGCAAGCTGGCGCAGGGCATGGCGTAAATATGATTTTGAAATGAAAAGGTTTGATGAATTTATAAATTTACCCGAATTTCAACAATATTATAACGACGAAGTTTTTATCAATACAAAAAATAAATCTTTAGATACCTGGGATGCTCAATGGGTTTACACAATGCTGATAAATAAAGGCCTGAGCATATTACCCTATTTAAGTATGGTAACTAATTTAGGTTATAATGAAAACAGCGGCAGCCATTTAAGTAAAATACCTAAATGGTACAGCGAAAAAGTATATGACCTAAACAATATAATATCACCTGAAGCAATTGGGCAAAATACCAAATTAGATAATTACGTGTTTAAGAAAGTATATAAAAGAGGAATTACTTACAGGTTAAAAAAAATAATAAAAAAATTAATTTTCAAACACGGATAACAATGGTAAAAATAAATTGCCCATATTTTTAACAGGAGTTGAATGATACTTGAAAAGTTAGCGATTATAGTAAACAAATAAAAATGCGAACAAAAAGAATAATTGAGTCTGATTTTAAAACAGATGAAGCTGAAAGAATATGGTGGAATACCAATGCCGGAATAATTGAAAAAATTTGGGCTCAGGGTATTGACATGCAACATATCATCCGGCTGCCTTATTTAAAAAAAATGAAAGCTTTTATTCTTAAAAACACCAGTTCAACGCCTGTTAAAGTTTTAGAGATAAGAATTCGGTTCCGGCTGGGTGTGCAGATTGGTAGCCGATGAAAATTTTCATGTTATTGGTACCGATTTCGGAAGGGCACAGTTGCTATTGCTAACAATATGGCTAAACAATTTAATAAGGAAAAATACTGTGCTTATGAATTGGCTGATGCTTCATCCTTTAAAAAAGAAGTAGATGGTGTTGTTATTCATGCATTATTGCATCATCTATCTGCAAATGAATTGAAAAAATTTTTTACCCAGTTTGCAGTTAAAAACAGGTACAAAAGTTTTTGTTTACGAGCCCCTCTTTTTTGCAAGGCAGCAAGGAAAAACATCTTTAATGGACAAGCTGCTGAATATATCTGCTAAAACAGTAAGAACGCTTTCTTTTAAACTGGCAAGTATAACAGGTAAAAAAAATACTGCTTTAGTTTATGCTATGGATAAAATAAATAGTGATGCAGAACAAAACGGCTGGTACATTTCGACGAAAGAAGTCCCTTTCGCGCCTGACGAACTGGAGAATTATTTTTTGCCGCATTGTACTTTACAAAACAAATACATTGTTAACAAAACCGATTTAGATATTGCACAAAACTTAACCATGAATGGAATAGATAAACCGGGATTTTTGTTTTCGGGAATTCTGATTCCATTGGCCTGCTGGTTTGATAAGCTTTCTTTTAAAGGTAAGTTCACCCATTTTCTTAATCCCCAACAACATCTTTTTGTTTGTTTTGAATGGATAAAAAAATAAATACTAATTTGTTGTACACAACAACTCAATTCTAAATCTATCATGCTAACTAAAATATTAAATCTTTTAAACCCTTTACGAGTACAGGTTAAAAAACAAACCAAGGATATTGATCAATTAAATTAAACAGTGGCAAAATACTAAGTGAATTAAACAATGCTAAAGCTGAACAAATACTTGGTGATATACAGAAAGCTGAATTTAAAATTTTTTCGCAATGGGGAGATGATGGAATAATAAATTTCTTATGCAATTACCTGGATATTTCAAGTAAAACTTTTATTGAATTTGGGGTGGAAGATTACACAGAATGCAATACCCGTTTTCTATTAATAAATAATAACTGGCGGGGCTTAATAATAGATGGCAGTAAAAGAAATATGGATAAAGTAAGGCAGGAAGATATGTATTGGCGCTATAATTTAACCGCACTTGATATTTTTGTTACCAAAGAAAACATCAACAGTTTATTAGCACTAAATAATTTTACCGGCGAAACAGGCTTACTTCATGTTGATTATTGATGGTAATGATTACTGGATTTGGAAAGAAATTAATGTTATTAACCCCGTAGTTGTTATCATTGAGTATAATAGTGTTTTTGGAGCCGCTAACCCGTTGACAATCCCTTATGAACGCCTCTTTTTACAGAACCAATGCCCATTATTCAAACTTATATTATGGTACATCTTTACTTTCGGTATGTGATTTAGCTGCAGAAAAAGGGTACAGTTTTATTGGTTGTAACAGCAACGGAAATAATGCCTATTTTGTAAGAAATGATAAAGTGAAAAATTTAAAAATAAAGTCGGCAGAAGAAGGCTTTGCTGATGCACAGTTTGCCGAAAGTCGTTCTCCGGCAAAAGAACTTACTTTTTTAAGAGGTAGCGACCGGCTTAAATTATTAAAAGGTATGCAGGTTTTCAATACCAGAACAAATACTATAGAAATTATATGATAGATAGTATTATATCAACTTTAAAGCAACGCATAAACCTCACAGGTTTTATAACGGTTTTCATTATACAAACTGGTTTTGCTAACCCTGTGAGGTTTGACAGTTTAGGCTTGCATGACACCAGCGTATTCCCCAATTATTTATTTGCAACATTAATACCAGTTAAACAAAAATGAAAATATTAATAATAGGTGCAAGAGGTTTTATAGGATCACATGCATATCATTTTTTTTCTAAAGATCACCAGGTTTGGGGAGCAGATGTTTTAACTTCCGGCGATACAAATTTTTTTTTACTAGACAGGCTGAATACTGATTTTAATCAAATTTTTGAAACCGAAAAATTTCACTTGTGTTTAAATGCAAGTGGTAATGGCAGTGTACCCGTTTCTATAAATAATCCCCTGCTCGATTTTGAATTGAATGTGAGTAATACCATTAAAATTCTGGATGCCATTCGCATACATAATCCCCAATGCAAATACATCCATTTATCCTCAGCGGCTGTATATGGTAACCCGGTAAGTTTACCAGTTACAGAAAATATGGCATTAAAACCATTATCTCCATACGGCTGGCATAAATTATATGCAGAGCAAATTTGTAAAGAATATTTCAGCCTTTATAATACTGCTTCAATTATGCTCCGGATATTTTCTGTTTATGGTGAAAATTTAAAAAAGCAATTATTTTGGGATATTTATCAAAAAACATTACAATCAAAAAATATTGAACTTTTTGGCACAGGTTTCGAAACCAGGGATTTTATTTACATACAAGATCTTATGCAGGCAATTAACTGCATTATTGATAAAGGATTGTTTAATGGCGAAGCTATAAATGTTTCATCTGGTATTGAAACTACCATAAAAGATGCTGCGGAAATATTCTGCACTTCTTTAAGCAACGAGGCCACGGTAACCTTTAATAAAATAACTAAACAGGGTGATCCATTAAATTGGAAAGCGGACATAGGGTTATTAACTAATTTAGGATTTAAAACTACCACTTCAATAGAAACTGGTTTAAAAAGTACCGGCAAATGGCTGAAAGAAAACATATAACATTAGTTTACCAGTATAATGATGATTGGATTGGCGGCACATATTATATCCAAAATATAATAAGGGCTTTAAATTTACTGGCAGATGACACCAAACCTGTGTTGCTGATTTTACATGATTTGAACTCTTCTGTGGACGTTATAAAAAATTTTGGCTACCCCTATATCTCTTTTCTTCCTATTAGTTTTAGGCTGGAACCATACAAAAAATTACTGAATAAATTTTCCCGTTTTATCATTGGTAAAAAAATGTTTAAGCTAAAATTGCCTGATGCTGCCGGCAAAAATGTATATCCTCTGGCAAGCAGTATGAGTAATAAAAATATTAGTAATGGTTACTACTGGATACCTGACTTTCAGGAGTATTACCTGCCTCATTTTTTTTCTAAACTGGAAGTGTACACAAGAAAAGCCATTAACAAAGAAATGGCAAATGCCAACTATCCTATTGTTTTTAGCAGCAAAACCGCAGCGGCTGATTTTGATAAATTTTATCCGGGTAATAAAAACAAAAAGCGTATACTGAGTTTTACGAGTTTTATTGACAACAGGTACAAACAGATTAGGTTAGAAACTTTGCACCAAAAGTTCACTATTACAAAACCATACTTTATTGTTGCTAACCAGTTTTGGAAACATAAGAACCATTTTATTGTATTAAAGGCATTATTATTACTTAAAGAATATTTCCCAAATTTTCAATTGGTTTTTACCGGTAAAGAATCAGATTACAGGAATCCAGGTTTTTTTAGTAGTATAAAAAAGTACATTGAAGAAAACAGTTTGCAAGACCAGGTTTTATCTTTAGGTTTTATTGACCGCAACGAACAATTGCAATTAATGGCAAATGCTGTTGCTATTATTCAGCCTTCTTTATTTGAAGGCTGGGGTACCGTTGCTGAAGATGCTAAAGCATTGAATCAGTTTATTTTAATTTCGAACATTCCCCTTCATAAAGAACAGGTACAAGAAAATTGCTTATTTTTTAACCCCGAAGACGAGTATGATTTAGCTAAAAAAATGCTTTTAATGTTGCAAAACGAAAAAACAATAACTTCAATAAATTATACTGCATTACAAAAGCAATTTGCAGAGCAATTTATTCAATTATTCGACAAATAATAAAATTACAACTAAAGCCCAATGAGTATCAGGCGCCAGAGTATATTTTCTTCCTTATTAATTTATGTTGGTTTTATTTTTGGCGCCCTCAATACTTATTTATTTACAAAACAGGGGCTTTTTAAACCCGAAGAATATGGATTGATACAGGTAATACTGAATGTGAACCTGGTATTTTTTTCCATTTGTACTTTAGGTGGCCCGGCAATGATGAGCCGCTTTTTTCCTTACTACCAGGATCTCCCAAAAAAACAAAATGATCTTTTTTCTTTTGTTTTATTGGCTTCCTTTGCCGGCTTTACCATTCTTTGTTTACTGGCTTATTTTTTTCAACCATTGGTGGTTCGTAAGTTTCAAACCACATCAGCATTGTTGATCAATTATTATTACTGGATATTACCTTACACACTTTTTTATACTGTTTTTTATATTCTTGAAGTGCAAAGTTACATCAGTAAAAAGGGAGTAGCCCCCAGCTTTTTAAAAGAAACCGTTAACAGGCTGATTGTAACTTTTTTAATTGTGCTTTTCATGCTTAAAGTGATCAACTTCGACCAGTTTGTTAAGTCGTATGTTTTTTCTTATGTGCTCTTAATTATTTTTTTAGGGGCGTTTTTATATAAAAGAAATTTGCTTTCGCTAACAGTTACCATTAGCCCCGTAACAAAAACCCATTATAAAGAAATTTTAAAAATGATGCTGTTTGTTTATGCAGGCGGTATTGTGTATTACCTTGGGTTAAATTTCGACAGCATCAATTTAACCCGTCAGGAAGGCTTGGCGCCGGCAGCCATCTTTACATTTTCTAACTATATTGCAAGTATTATTGCGGTGCCGCAACGTAGTATAGTGGCTATTACCAGCCCTTACATTGCACAGGCATGGAAAGAAAAAAACTTAACAGAGATCAGCCGAATTTACAATCGCAGTTCCATCAACATGCTCATTATTTCGCTGTTTATCTTTTTAAATATCTGGTTAAATATAGATGATGCTTATACAGCTTTTAATATCAACCCCACTTTTACCGCAGGTAAATATGTAGTACTGGTGCTGGGATTAAAATTTATTATTGATATGGGTACCGGCGTAAACAGCCAGATGTTATACACCAGTAATTTTTGGAAATTTGAATTTTTAACCGGAGTGGTGCTATTGTTTTTAACTATACCGCTAAATTACTGGCTCACGCAAAAATATGGTATGGTGGGTGCTGGCATTGCAGGCTTTATCAGCCTTACAGTGTACAATGCTATCCGCATGGGATTTATTTATTACAAATTTAAAATGCAGCCTTTCACTATTAATTCTTTAAAAGCGGTTGTAACAGCTGCTGCAATTTATTTTGCAATATTTTTTATTACTAAAAATATTTCCGGAGTAACGGGCATGCTTATAAAGTCGGTTTTATTTTCTTTACTGTTTATTGCATGTGTGTTTTATTTAAAATTAACTCCCGACTTAGAACCGGTTTTAAATTCAATTAAAAAAAGACTGGGTATAAAATCTAACACTAATTAGACATTGAAAACATACTGTCAGCCTGAGGCTCTCATAAAAGAAAAAATTTAAGCTCTTTGTCAATGACAGTAAGAATAATAATTCTCAGCTTCGCTGCGAAAAAGGTTTGCCACCAAGGCTCAAAGGCACGAAGTAGAAAAAAAGCAAAGCTTTTTTCCTTTGTGACTTCGAGTCTTTGTGGCTAAATTCAATTTTTGTAAAAAATTGTTAATCAACCTTTTAAAATACATGTCATTAGCAGCTTGTCGAAGGCGGGTTGACTCTTGCACCGGTTTCGACAAGCTCAACCTGACACTTTTTTAATCGAATAGATTCAATGTCTAATTGGCATCATTCAGTTTAGAAAGAAATAATTGCAGCGCCACTTTCTTCTTATCATCCAGCAAAAAACTAATCTTGTTTTTGTAATAATCGTTCAGGTCGGCTTCTTTATAATTAATTGCTGTAACAATTGTATCAATATTGTTTAATCCTGCTGATGTTGCTTTATTAAATGCTTTGGTAAATGCGTTCTCCATTTTTTTATTGCTCACCCATGCAGCAAATACAAAAGGCAATCCAGTCATTTCTTTCCATGCCAAACCTAAATCGTAATGATATTTTGAAACAGGAATTTGTTTAAAGGCCCTGTCTCCAATTACCAGCCCGGCGGTGGTGCCTTTAATGTTTTGTTCAAAACCCTTTTCTGCTGCAATAAATTCCGGGGTTATTTTCCAATGCTCTTTTATTAAAATTTTCAGCAGTGCTACCGAAGTTCTGCTCTGGTAATCTAATAAAATAGTTTTTATATCCTGCAATGGCACATCACTAAAAAGACAAACGCTGCCCACAGCTCCATCGCAACCAATACAGTAATCACTTATAATATGAAACTCCTGCATAGCAGGCAATGCAGCAACCGGCACAAGGCCAACATCAATTTGATTATTTAATAATTGCCGGGCAATATTAGCAGGAAAATAAAATAACAATTCAATCTCATCAGCCATCATTCCATTTTCAAATCCGTAAATCAGGGGCTTTGTATTTAAATAACTTACCGCCCCAACTTTAATCTTGCCCCCATCCCCTCCCGAAATGATCGGGATAAATTCCGGGGAGTTATTCGAAGTATATACCATTTTACAAAAGTAACTTAGTTGCATAACTTGAAAAAACCTTAATGCATATTTCATCTAATTATTTGCGGCTGTAGCAATATCTTTGCTGCAATTAATTTTTTTATGGAACTATCAGCATTAACAGCCATCTCTCCTATTGATGGCCGCTATCGTAAACAACTGCAGCATTTAGATGAATATTACAGCGAATACGCTTTAATTAAATACAGGGTTTTAGTGGAGGTGGAATATTTTTTATTTTTAGCAGAAAAGAAATTTTTTAAAGCAGATGCCACATTAAAAAAACAATTGCATGATGTGGTTAATAATTTTTCTCTATCCGATGCAGCAGAAATAAAAAAAACAGAAACCATTACCAACCACGATGTAAAAGCAGTAGAATACTTTTTAAAAGCACAATTAGAAAAATTTGGCGCTGCTGATTTAAAAGAATGGGTGCATTTTGGATTAACCTCACAGGATATTAATAACACTGCCATTCCTTTAATTTGGAAAAACAGTATTGAACGGGAGTATTTACCGTCGTTAATTAATTTACAACTCTCCATTGGTAAATTAGCATTGCAGTTTAAAAATGTTCCTATGCTGGCACGTACACACGGGCAACCGGCTTCGCCTACACGGCTGGGAAAAGAATTAATGGTATATGTAGAAAGATTAGAAAATCAAATTCAGTTATTCAGTTACATTCCTTTTACGGCAAAATTTGGAGGGGCTACCGGAAATTTTAATGCTCACTATGTGGCGTACCCAAAATATAACTGGATAAAATTTGCCAACGATTTTGTAGAAAATAAATTAGGCCTTCAGCGCCAGCAATACACTACACAAATAGAACATTACGATGTGCTTGCAGCACATTTTGATGCCATAAAAAGGATAAATACCATCCTTATAGATTTTTGCAGGGATATTTGGAATTACATCAGCATAGATTATTTTAAACAAAAAACTATTAAGGGAGAAATTGGCAGCAGTGCCATGCCGCATAAAGTAAACCCTATTGATTTTGAAAATGCAGAGGGTAATTTGGGTATTGCAAACGCTTTGCTGGAGCACCTTTCAGCCAAACTGCCCATCAGCCGTTTACAAAGAGATTTAACAGACAGTACAGTGTTAAGAAATATTGGAACGCCGGTTGCACATACTATTTTATCCATTAAATCAACTGAAAAAGGTTTGAGCAAATTAGTTTTAAACGACAATAAATTAAAAGAAGACCTGGAAAATAACTGGGCTGTAGTTGCCGAAGCTATCCAAACAATTTTACGCAGAGAAAATTACCCCAACCCCTACGAAGCATTAAAAGAATTAACGAGGGGAAAAACAGCCATTGACAAAAAAGCGATACATCAATTTATCAGCGGTTTAAAAATTTCGGCCACATTAAAAAAAGAATTAAAAGCTATTACACCGCATAATTATACCGGTGTATAAAGTTAAAAACCTGTGAGGTTTAAGCAAAGTATTAAAAGTTGAAAAGATTTTTTGGTGGTGAATGATATTAAAAATTATATCACCCGCCGTAAACCTCACAGGTTTTGGCGAAGTAATAAAAACCTGTGAGGTTTTAGCAAAGTATCAAAACCTAAAAAGTTTTTTGGATGGTGCATGATATTAAAAAATTTATCAGCCGCAGTAAACCTCACAGGTTTTGGCGAAGTAATAAAAACCTGTGAGGTTTTAGCAAAGTATCAAAACCTGAAAAGTTTTTTTGGGTGTTGTATTATATTAAAAATTTTATCACCCGCCTTAAACCTCACAGGTTTTGGTGAGCTTAATTAAGGCCGTTATTATTATGAAAAACATTTTTTTTATTTTATTATTTTTTTCAATTGAAGGTACAGCTCAAGTTAATTTGAGTAACGGCCTTAAAGCTTATTATCCTTTTACAGGCAATGCCAATGATGCCAGCGGCAATAATAACAATCCCTCTTTTAATAATGCCACACTAACCAAAGACAGATTTGGCAATGCCAACAGTGCTTACCATTTTGATGGCACCGATAATTATATACAAATACCCAACAGCCCTTCATTAAATTTTGCCAATCAAATAACGCTTGCTGTTTGGGTGAGGCCAACGGGTTTTTATTATGATATATGCCATGCTAACTCCATTATATCAAAAGGCACTGCCGATTATTATCCCGGCAACTATGCATTAAGATATGATGATGCTTTGTTTACTGATGGCAAAGGCTGCAGTGGTGACCTTTTAAAAGATTCTTTGCATTTGAATTTCAGGGGCACAGGCACCACACAAAAAATATATACACCTTACATAAAAAAAAATCAATGGTATTCGGTTATTTACACCAATGATGGTACTACGGCAAGATTGTATGTTGATTGCGAATTAAAATATGCTGTAAATTTTAAAGAAACATTTACCAATAAAGATGATTTATTTTTTGGGAGAACAAACGATTCCTTTTTTCCTTTTTGGACGAATGCAGATATTGATGATATAAGAATTTACGACAGGGCTGTAAACGAAAAAGAAATAGTTGCGCTTTGCAAAGAAGAAATAAAAAAAGATACTCTTAAACCGGCTGATGCAGTAAAAGAAACTCCCCTTGAAAAAAGAAACAACCAATTAGTTAAACAAATTGCCGTGGAGCATGATTCCATTTCGGTTACCCTTTACGATAACGGAGATATTGATGGCGACAGCGTAACACTGATTTACAATGATAAAATAATCACCACACACCAGCGTCTTTCGGATAAGCCGGTAACCTTTACACTTAAGGTTGAACCCGGTAAAAGCCGCAATGAACTAATAATGTATGCAGAGAACTTAGGCAGCATTCCTCCCAACACTGCGTTGATGATAATTTATGATGGCAAGAAACGTTATGAATTAAATATCAGCAGTACAAAGAATAGTAATGGAGTTGTGGCGTTTACGCTAAAGGAGTAAAAATTGTTTTCTCCATAGTAAAAAACTAGTTTAAGGGTGATACTATAAAAGGCTTGCACTGCCAAAAACGTAAATTTAAGTTATTTAGAATTTAGTGTAATCTTTACTGAATAAATAATATCTTTATTTCATATTTATATAAGTCCCTAAAATTAATTATAAAATTTTTAAAAGAAAACTACCTGCTGGCTTTAATAATCAGGGATTTCTTTTTCCAAATCTAAACCTGTTGCCGTGATTAAAATCTCTTCCATGAAAATAAAAAAGCTAATCTCCTGCTTGATCTTCACTTTTCTGTTTAACAGTTTATTTTCACAATCTGATACTACATTTTGGTTTGCGGCACCAGAAGTTACCTTCGATGGAGGTTCAATTTCTGGTTTGGACAGGCCTATTGAATTGCATATTACTTCAGGTACCAGTGTAAGCACAGTTACCATTTCCATGCCAGCTTATCCAGGCTTTATCCCCATTACACAAACATTACCTGCTAATTCTAATTCACTAATAAATCTTACTCCTTGGATTGATCAAATTGAAACAAAGCCTGCAAATCAAATATTAAATTCTGGCATTTTAATAAAATCAACAAATAAAATAACAGCATATTACGAGGTCAGCAGTGCAGGTTGTAACTTTTGTAATCCGGAAATTTTTACCTTAAAGGGAAGCAATGCATTAGGAACAAATTTTTTTATTCCTGCACAATATATAATGTTTAATAGTACAAATTCTAATTATAACCCTCCTCCTAAATCTTCTTTTGATATTGTGGCCACTGAGGATAATACTTTAATTTCGATTACACCAGCTAAAGATATAGTAGGGCATACGGCAGGCATATTATTTACTATCACGCTAAACAAAGGACAAACTTTTTCTTCCACAGCAATAAGCGAACTGGCTTCTGAACACTTAATGGGCTCTACCGTAATGTCTAACAAAAAAATTGCTGTAACAATTAAAGATGACTTGATGTCAAATGCTACTTACGGCCTTTGTTCAGATCTTGGTGGAGATCAAATTATTCCTATTTCCTTGCTTGGTACAAAATATATACCAATAAGAGGCTATCTAACTTCTCCTTTTGATAAAGTATTTGTAATGGCAGTTACAAATAACACAGTATTAAATATAGATGGAATTGCAGTAAGTACTTTAAATGCAGGCAACAGCTATATGCTTACATTGAGTAATCCTGTAGCATATATTGAAACTTCTTTACCAGTATATGTACTCCATATGAGTGGTTTTGGCTGCGAAGCCGGACTTGATGTATTACCAGCAATTGAATGTACAGGTTCTTCAAATCTAAGTGTTACAAGATCTGCGTCTGACCCTCTATTTATTAATTTGTTAGTGCCAGCCGGAGGACAAAATTCATTTAAGTATAATGGGCTTACAGGAATTATTACTGGTGCAGATTTTTCCGTTGTGCCTGGGACATTGGGGCAATATTATTACGCCAGTAAAAATATTCCAACAGGAACCACATCAGCGGGTAACAATTTTTCTATATCTAATACAGACAAAAGGTTTCAAATGGGAGTGATACATGGGCAACAGGCATCTGGTTGCCGCTTCGGCTACTTTTCCGATTACAATACTTTTAAAGCAAACATGTCTGCCAATAAGCCGCTTTTCTGTACACCCGATACACTTCGCTTACATGCAGATTCTATCAGTAATACAATCATTCAATGGACAGGGCCAAATGGTTTTGTAAGTACGGCTTCAAACCCTAAAAAATTTATTAATTCTATTAATGATAATGGATATTACAAAGTGGTTATTACCGATCCCACCTGCGGTATTGTAACTGATTCTATTTTGATAACTTTTGATAATACCATTGTTACAACTAACAATAACAGCACAATTTGTAACGGCAGCTCAATTCAACTAAATGCAACTGGTGCGGCAAGCTACAGCTGGTCGCCGGCTACAGGGCTTTCTAATGCTGCTATTGCTAACCCCATAGCTACGCCATCAGTTACTACACAATATATAGTTACAGGTACAAAGCCTTCTGGTTGTACAGGTAAAGACACGGTGATAATTACAGTTTCCGCTTTGTCAAATTTCGATTTTTCTTATCAGCAAAATGCATGTAATCCTTTGTCTGTTCAATTTTTTAGTGCCGGATCAAACCCCATAAATCCATACTGGTCTTTTGGTGACGGAAACACTTTGCTTGCAAACAATCCAACTCATGTTTATTCAACTTTAGGAAATTATACAGTAAAATATCATATTGATAATGCTACATGCCCTGATACAATTACAAAAGTTATATCACTTCAGTTAGCCAATGCTGATATAGTACTTACACCAGATACTACTATTTGCTACGGCAGCACCAAATTATTAAGGGCACAGCCATCAACAAATTTTTGCTGGAGCCCAACCACTTATTTAAGTAACCCTATATTAAACAATCCAACCACTTCCACCCTGACCAATATCACTTATTTTTATACTGCAGAAGTTTTGGGCAATAATTTAATCTGTAAATGGAGATTTTACTGCAGGAAATACTGGGTTTACATCTGCATATACTTATGCATCCACCAATACAGTATAAGGCGAGTATTTTGTTGGCACAAATGCACGATAGCATGGAACCCCGGTGCAGCTCCATGTGTTGACCATACCTCTAGTGGTGGAAATATGATGCTGGTGAATGGAGCAACCACTCCGGGTACAATTGTTTGGAGAGAAACGATAAATGTAACTGCAAATACAAACTATAATTTTGCCTGTCTGGGTACAATCAATTTATTTTGCCGAGCCGGCACAATTGCAATTTTCGATTAATAATATTTTAATCGGGCCAGTATTTTCACCAGGTTCTACAACCTGTAATTGGCAAAGATTTTTTTCTAACTGGAATGCGGGCAGTAATACAACAGCAATAATTTCAATTAGTAAATTTTACATACGTTGCCGGGGGTAACGATTTTGCATTAGATGATATTTCATTTGCTGCAGTTTCTATTAAAAGAGACAGTGTAAAAATTACCGTAGATACGCCGGTTGTAAACACCATTGCAGATGTTAGTGTATGCGCTGGTGTTCCCGTTCAGTTAAATGCAAACGGTGCTTCAACTTATGTTTGGACACCGGCAACCGGATTATCTAACCCCAATATTGCAAACCCGTTGGCAACTCCACAAGTGAGTACACGTTATACTGTTAATGGCACAACAGTAAATGGTTGTGTTGCTTCAGATTTTGTTGATATTACTGTTTTACCTAAACCTGTAATTACAAAAACTGCTGATACAACTATTTGTAACAATTCTTCAATTCAGTTAAATGCGTCTGGTGGTACCAGTTATGCATGGTCGCCAGCAGCCACATTAAACAATGCAACTATTGCCAACCCTGTAGCTACACCAACTGCACAGGTAACAAAATACATTGTTACCGTTACTAATAATAATGTAAATACCTGCAGCAATACCGATTCGGTAAAAATTACTTTACGGCCTGCACCAGTATTTACTGTTTCACCACCTAAATCAACCTGCCTGGGTACAGCTGTACAACTTAGTGCTGCTGGCGGCGATACCTATTTATGGAATCCGGCAAATTTAGTAAGCAATGCTGCAATTCCTAATCCATCGTCAACTGCAACATCAACAACCAATTATTCAGTAACCATTACAGAAAGCAACTGCAATGTATCTGCAACACTTTTTACTACAGTAACAGTAAACCCTTTACCTGTTGTTAATGCATCCAGATCAAACGACATTGATTGCTCCATAGAATTTGCTAATTTACTGGCAAGCGGTGCAACACAATATACCTGGAGCCCTGCAACAGGATTAAGCAGTAACAGTATTTATAATCCTGTTGCAAAACCAACGGCTACCACCCAATACACAGTAACAGGTAATAACTCATTTGGATGTTCAGATTCGGATACTGTTACAGTTGCTGTAAACAAAACAGGTGCAAGCAGTTATTTTATGCCCAACAGTTTTACACCCAATGGCGATGGAAAAAATGATTGCTTTGGAATAAAATACTGGGGCATTATTGAGCAGTTAGAATTTTTTATTTACAACCGCTATGGTGAAAAAGTATTTTATACCAACGACCCTAATAAATGCTGGGATGGCTTATACAAAAGTAAAAGACCGGAGCCGGGTAATTATGTGTATTACATAAAAGCCAAAACGGCTTGTGGCAATGTAGAGAAAAAAGGAAATGTAATTTTGATAAGGTAATTCCTTTACTTATGTATCTCACTCGTAAAATGAAATTCAATATCCGGGTTATTCTGCCTTTCGGTATTTAAAAACCATTCGCTTTGTGCCAGGTAAACAATGTGCCCGTCTTTATCGGCAGCAATATTGGCTTGTTTATAGCGGATAAAATCTTCTAACTTTTTAGGGTCTTTACTGGTAAGCCAGCAGGCTTTAAAAAATGGCAGGCTGTTCATTTGTACCGATGCCCCATACTCCTGTAATAAACGGTATTGAATAACTTCAAACTGCAACTCACCCACGCAACCAATAATTTTTTTATTGCCGCCAAATTGGGTAAACAATTGTGCCACGCCTTCATCAGTTAATTGTATCAACCCTTTTTCCAATTGTTTTGTTTTCATTGGGTCTTTGTTCACCACCTCTTTAAATATCTCGGGGCTAAAACTGGGTATGCCGGTAAAATAAAAATCCTCACCTTCCGTCATGGTATCGCCAATTTTAAAATTGCCGGTATCAAATAAACCCACCACATCGCCGGGGTAAGCATCTTCTATAACTTCTTTTTGGCGGGCCAAAAAACTGTAAGGATTGTTGAAACGAAAATCCCTGTTCATACGCACATGATGGTAATAGGTGTTACGCTCAAACCTGCCGCTGCACACCCTTAAAAATGCAATTCTGTCTCTGTGCTTTGGGTCCAGGTTGGCATGTATCTTAAAAATAAATCCGCTGAATTTATCTTCTTCGGGTTTAATATCTCTTGTGGTGGTATGGCGTGGCCTTGGCGTTGGTGCAATGCGGATAAAAGTATCCAGCATTTCTTTTACACCAAAATTATTTACGGCGCTGCCAAAAAATACGGGTGCAGTTTTGCCCGATAAATAGTCGGCATCACTTAATTCGCCATACACGCCATCGATTAATTCTACATCTTCACGTAAAGTGGCAGCATCCCTATCTCCTATTTTTGCATCTAATATTTTATCGTTTAAATCTTTAATTTCCACTACATCTTCGTCATTGGCTTTTGTACCTGCTGCAAATAATATTAAACTTTTTTTATGCAGATCGTACACCCCTTTAAAATCTTTACCGCTGTTAATGGGCACCGTCATCGGGTGCAGATTTATCTTTAATTCATTTTCTATTTCTTCTAAAAGATCAAAACGGTTTTTACCATCCCTGTCCATTTTATTTATAAAAACAATTACCGGTGTGTTACGCATGGCAATTACTTCCATCAATCTTCTTGTTTGTGCTTCCACACCATTTACACTGTCAATTACCAGCACCACACTATCCACTGCGGTTAAAGTGCGGTAAGTATCTTCGGCAAAATCTTTATGGCCGGGAGTATCCAATAAATTAATTAAATGCCCATCGTACTCAAACGTCATTACACTTGTAGCCACACTAATACCACGCTGCTTTTCTATTTCCATAAAATCGCTGGTGGCATGTTTTTTTATTTTGTTACTTTTTACCGCACCGGCAGTTTGTATGGCGCCACCAAATAACAAAAACTTTTCTGTTAAAGTAGTTTTACCGGCATCGGGGTGAGAGATGATAGCGAATGTTTTGCGCTTGTTTATTTCGTTGATGTATTTCATGTTGAATAAGCTGAGAGCCGTTAGCCATGAGCTATGAGCTTTTTTTAAGGCGCAAAGGTAAGGTTTGAGAAGTAAAAAAAGTTCTGTACAAAATACTGCCCATACGCTACTATTAAAGCTGCCCAATGGTATGTCTTTGAACCGAGCGTGGCAACGATGATGCCATGAAAAACAAATGATTGTTCCCCAAAAAAGAGAATAGCAAATTTTGTAAGTTATCGTTTAACTAATAATGATCCGGACCAAGTTCTCCTTTAGGGTACAGGGGCTGTATTCCCGTTCATACATTTCCTCTTTTCAATTCATTTGTCATAACGTACTTTTGATACATGAGTAAATCGCTCAACATAATGGCCAATTCGCTGCGGTTAACCCTGCAGGAATTAAAAGTTAATAAACTGCGTACGGCGCTAAGCCTTACCGGTGTTGCGTTTGGTATATTTTGCATTATTGGCGTACTGGCAACGGTTAACAGTTTAGAAAGAAATATTCAGAACGAAGTAAAAAGCCTGGGCAGCAATACCATTTATATTGATAAATGGGAATACAGCGGTGGTCCTGATAAACCGCAATGGAAATACAGGGCCAGGCCCAATATGAAAATTGAGGAAGCGGATATGATTAAACAACGTTCGGGGTTGTTAGATGATATTTCTATGCTGTTACGCACCGGTGGCAGTATTGAGTATAAAGATGATGTAATAAGTAACTCCAGTGTGTACGGAATAACCGAAGCACAAATGACGGTGCAACCGATAAATTTTGAGTACGGCCGTTTTTTTTCCAACAGCGAATTTAATTCGGGCAGCAATGTTTGTTTAATTGGCTTTGCCAATGCCGAAGCTTTATTTGGCAATACCGAAAGGGCATTAGGAAAACAAATTGACGTAAAAGGGAGAAAGACCACCGTTGTTGGTGTAATAAGAAAAGAAGGTAAAAATTTTATTGGCTGGGATTACGATAACTGCATTATGCTGCCCTATAAATATTGCAAACAAATTTTTCCGATAGAATGGAGCAACCCGGTATTAATTGCAAAAGGTAAAGAAGGTGTAACACCTACTGCATTAATAAATGAACTTACAGGAATTATGCGGCAGATAAGAAGGATTGCGCCAAAACAGGAAGACAATTTTTCTTTAAACAGTGTGGAAGCGTTCAGCAAAGCTATCTCCGAATCTTTTGTAATGCTGAATGTAGTAGGTGCAGTAATTGGCGGTATCAGTTTAATTGTGGGCATGTTTGGTATTGCTAACATTATGTTTGTAACAGTTAAAGAACGTACTCCGGTAATTGGATTAAAAAAAGCTATTGGTGCAAAAAAAGCCAGCATTTTATTTGAGTTTTTAATGGAGGCTGCATTGCTTTGTATTATTGGCGGCGCCTTTGGTTTATTCTTTGTTTACATTCTTACTTTAATACTTTCGGGGCCATTAAAATTTCCCGTATATATTTCTGTACCTATGCTTGTTACCACAGTTATTATTTGTATTGTGGTGGGCATTTTAGCTGGCATCATACCTGCACGGAGAGCCGCAAAAATGGATCCGGTGGTGGCGATAAGGAGTTAAGGAACCCCCTCCGCTCCGCCGCGGCGGAGAACTTGAATTATGGAGAAGGTGATGTTATAATTTTTTGTTACCAGCTTCATTAATTCTATCCAACATCGTTGCGTCGCACTCTTGTACGGCATACCTTTGCTGAACATTACTGAATTTTTTATTAATGAGCATTACTGTTTTAGCTATCGAATCCAGTTGCGATGATACATCGGCATCGGTATGTGTGGATGGAAAAATTTTATCCAACCATATTGCTAATCAATCGGTGCATGAAAAATATGGCGGCGTTGTACCCGAACTGGCCAGCAGGGCACACCTGCAAAATATTGTACCCGTTGTTGATGCTGCACTGGCAACTGCTAATTGTCAACTGTCAACTATTGATGCTATTGCATTTACACAGGCTCCCGGTTTAATTGGTTCTTTACTGGTAGGTGCACAGTTTGCAAAATCATTAGCACTGGCTTTGGATAAACCATTAATTGCAGTGCACCACATGCAGGCACATGTGCTGGCCAATTTAATTGCAGAAAAAAAACCTGCCTTCCCTTTTTTATGTTTAACGGTTAGTGGGGGGCATACACAAATTGTATTGTGTGAATCTCCATCTAAACTAAAAGTAATTGGCGAAACTATTGATGATGCAGCAGGCGAAGCTTTTGATAAAACTGCAAAACTTTTAGGGCTGCCCTACCCCGGCGGACCATTAATAGATAAATATGCAGCCACAGGAAATGGAGAACGGTTTAAATTTCCTGAGCCGCAAATACCGGGATTAAATTTTAGTTTCAGCGGCTTAAAAACCTCTATACTTTATTTTTTAAAAAATGCCGGCACCAGCAATGTTTATAAAGAAGAATTTTTGGCGGATGAAGCCATGCAGAAAAAATTCATCAGCGAAAACCTCAATGATATTTGTGCAGCAGTACAAAACAGGATCGTCAGCATCTTACTAAATAAATTAAAAAAAGCGGCAACTGAAACCGGTGTTACCAATATTTGTTTAGCCGGTGGCGTTAGTGCCAACAGCGGCTTAAGAAAAGCATTTACTGAGCTGGGCCAAAAAATGGGATGGCAAACTTTTATTCCTGCATTTGAATACTGCACCGATAATGCAGCTATGATTGCCATAACAGGCTATTATAAATTTTTAGAAAAAGATTTTACGGATTTAAGTGTTAGCCCTTCCGCTAAAGCGGAATGGAGTTAGCCACAGATTGCACAGATTACACAGAAAAAATTACCAAATGCATAATTTAACTCTTTTAACAATTGTATTTAATTTGTGTAATCTGTGCAATCTGTGGCAAAATAAAACTGTGTAATCCGTGGCCAACAACTATTTTCAATTTAAACAATTCACCATCCACCAGGATAAATGTGCAATGAAAGTTTGCACCGATGCCTGTTTGTTTGGCGCATACATTGCTAATGAAATATTGCAATTGCCAGTAAAAAACATTTTAGATATTGGTACAGGCACAGGTTTACTAACTTTAATGCTGGCACAAAAAACATCCGCAACAATTGATGCGGTGGAAATTGATGCCGCAGCTTTTACACAGGCAAAACAAAATATTGAACAATCGCCATGGAAAGAAAAGGTTGCAATTTACAATGCCGATATTTTAAAATTTCAACCCAATAAAAAATACGATTGCATTATCAGCAACCCGCCTTTTTTTGAAGATGATTTAAAATCAGATGATGAAAAGAAAAATTTTGCAAAGCATGACACCTCATTAACTTTTACTGAATTACTGAATGCTGTTGATGCAAATTTATCGGCTGATGGATTTTTTGCTGTGTTGCTACCCTTTCACCGAAGTAATTATTTCGAAGAAGAAGCTGCAAAAATAAATTTCAATCTCACCAAAAAAATATTGATAAAGCAAACGCCCAAGCATAATCACTTCAGATCAATACTTATTTTTTCAAGAAAAAAATTGGAGCCAATACAAGAAGAAATAATTATAAAAAATGAAGATGGGAATTACACACCTGCATTCACCAGACTACTAAAAGACTACTATCTTTACCTGTAAAAATCATAACTATCAACTATCAACTATCAACTATCAACTATCAACTATCAACTATCAACTTCTCTCGGCATACTCTTTCAAATACTCATACGCCCCCGTTAACACGCCCTGCTTAACCATGGTTGCCCTTTCAATAGTTGATGAACTGCCCTTAACCAAATCTTCCAGTACAAATTTTATTAACTGCTCACCAAAATACCTTGAAGCATCCCTTGGCAATTCATTAGGTAAATTGCCCACCGCCATAATATCTACCGAGCCGTTTTGATAAGGGGCAGTTTTTAAAAGTGTTTTTTTATCAACGCCATAAATAGGATCTTCAATAGTGCTGTCGCCAATATTTATGGCAATAGAACCGTGGTAATCATTGGTAATATCTGCAATCGTTTTTATGCTGAATTCATCCGATTGAAATTCTTCCACAGAAAAAAGTGGTACAATATTTTTATCCCAGTAAATACCGTTCATTAAAATGTCTGTCTGTTTTGCAAACGGGCTAAAAGAACATTTATATTTTTCGGGGTGCAAATGAAAATCATCACGGTTATAAGTACCATCATCTTTACGTTCGTACAAATCACGGCCTTTTAAATCTACATACACCGGGTAATCAAATTGTTTGTGCAAATATTCAAACGGCTCTACTTCGTGTATGCCCATTAAATTCATCACTTCTAAAACGCCATGCGCCACACGGCCACTGCCTGTTACAGCAATTTTTAGCTTCGGTAATTTTAATCCAAAATAAGTATGAATTAAATTACGGTAATCTTTTTGCTGGTACACCCTGTTTAAATTAAATAACCCTGTTCTTTTTCCATAAGCCATCATACCATTGTGTGCGCCAACAATACCTGCAAAAAAACCAAAGCCCAAAATTCGCTGGCCATCTTCATGCGTTAAACACTCGTAATCTATCAGCGTAATGTTGTTTTTAATAATGGCCTGAAATAATTTTCGATTGTGCTCCTGTTCTTTTTTTGTATGAGAAAAAAGCAAATAAGTTTTACCGGGTATCAGTTGCTCAACCGGCACTTCTTTAATACCCATCAGCACATCGCAACCCGAAATATCTTCTCTAACTTCCACCCCTGCCATGGTGTATTCTTTATCTGTAAAGCATCTTGTATCGCTGTGCTGTGCTACCACACGTATGGTATCAAAATTTTTATGCAGCCATTTGCATTGTGCCGGTGTAAGTGCCACCCTGTTATCTGCAGGTATTTTACCTTCTCTTATTAAACCAATTGTTAGCATCAATCGTACTGTTTAGGCAGCAAGTTAATTAATTTGCCCCTATCCCCTTCACAGCATCCTGCGGAGAAGGGGAATTACAATTTTAGAATTGAATTTTAGTATTAAACCGTAATTTTAAATTTACTAATTAAATAAAAAACTTAAAAATGTCTTTAATTTGAAATTTGCCTTATGAATTATTTTGAACTGTTTGATATACCGGTAAGTTTACAAGTTGATAAAAATACACTTGCCAAAAAATATTTTGAATTGCAAAAGCAATTTCACCCCGACTTTTTTACACAGGCTACAGAGCATGAACAAAGCGAAGCGCTGGAAAAATCTTCTCAAATTAATAAAGCCTTAAAAGTTTTAAAAAACCAAAACGAAACTATAAAATATGTGCTGCAGTTAAAAGGCCTTTTGGAAGAAGAAGAAAAATACCAGCTGCCACCGGATTTTTTAATGGAAGTAATGGAACTGAATGAGGAACTTTCGGCAAATTCGCAGCAACAGATAAATAATTTTGAAACAGAAATTTACGAACCTGTAAAAAATATTATAGAAAATTTTAGTGCCGAAACTACTTCTGACGAAGAACTGCTTAAAGTAAAGGAATACTATTACAAAAAAAAATACCTGCAACGTATTTTGGACAGAATAGACGGATAGCGTAATATTGCAGCCCTGATTGGTTAATTAGTTTACTTGGTTAATAAGGGGAGTATTCAATTTTAAGATTACTAATAAACCATTTAACAAATTAACTAATAAACAAAGTTGCCCATGTGGCGGAATTGGTAGACGCAGCAGACTCAAAATCTGCCATTCGCAAGGGTGTGAAGGTTCGATTCCTTTCGTGGGCACCAAAAGGCCGGAGTTAGTTCTCCGGCTTTTGTATTTAGTAGTTGCCGTAATATAAAAATAAGGCTATGCTTGCCAAAAAACATAAATTGGCTACTGTATTAGTTAATATACTTGTTAGTTTTAAAACAGCTAATTATTTTTTTTGCAATTTTTTTTACATTTTTTACTTTTATTAAGTCACTACCTACACCAACTCTGGCATTCCATACCTTTTTCATATTATTTTGTGTCATGCAAAGTTGAAAGTCGAATTCCTCAAGATAAGCAGCAGTTGATATATAATTGGTTGTCTTTATTAGCCCAGTTTGTATTAGTGGTGTATTTTTATACTGCATGTTTTGAACATTAAATGAAGGAGCGCTTTTTGGCAAGAACAGCAAAATTGCTTTGTAGCCTGCCTTATTTATAGAATCAAGTTGAACTTTCGCATCTTCAATATTTTGTCCGAGATACTTATACTTAGCTATAACATTCCTTTTATTAAGGCCTTGAATAGTAAATCTGCTAATGTTCTCTAAAAACAGTTCAGAGATAGATGAACCTACGCCTATAATCAGAATACTGTCTAATTTGCTATCGATGCTATCAACTTTTCTTTCATCAAATAAGCTTTGAGAAAAAGAATTTAGAGAGTAGAGTAATAAAATAATTAAAAAATTTATTTTCATAATATCACTGTTACTGAGCAGGGCTTAGGTTTGTAGATGTTTTAAATAGCATTAGCCGTGAACTACTGCCTAAATTTATAATTAAAAGTTGATCTCAAGATCAAAGATTGGCAATATTTGAATTATGTAATATAACCATTTACAAACGCAAATATATTTGTTAAATCCCCCAGTAAAAAGTTGTACTCCGTCTACCAAAGCATTACAGCAAGTTGAAGCTCCAGCTTCACCTTTTTTTATTCGCTTTTCATTTTTAAATACACCCCATTCGTCCAGCCAAAACCATCCTGGTTGGGGTATTCGCCGCCACCGGCAGTAACGGTTGTATCCATTACGTTGTACTTCTCCATCATTTTACCCGTTTCGGCAAAAACTTTTTCGCAGTTAGAAAGCCAGTTATTTTTTAATGTTGTTGCCAAATCAGTAAATCCATAATTCATTAATCCTTTATAAGTCATCCATTGCAAAGGTGCCCAGCCATTTGGCGCATCCCATTGCTGGCCGGTTTTATAAATAGTAGTTACAACACCTCCGGGATAAAGAAATTTTTCTTTTATTAATGTTGCAATTTTTTGCGCCTGTTCTGCCGTTAGCAATTTTAAAAAACAAAGGAAATACAGTTGCCAAATTAAAATGCTCCTGCTGTTTATTTTCAATAAAATTAAAATCAAAATAACATCCTTCCTTTTCATTCCAGCAAAACGCTTGAATTGCCTTATAACGGTTTTCAACTTTTAATTGAAATTGTTGAATTTTTATTTTGTGCTGTTGCTGTTTGTATATCTTTAATAAAGTTTCCTCCATAAAAAATAACAAACAATTTAAATCAACCGGAATTATATCAGTTGTCTGTATGGTATTCATTTCTTTTTTATCGGCAAACCAACGGCTGCTAAAATCCCAGCCCGACTCTGCCGCAGCTCTTATATCACGATAAGTTTTTGAAGGTGTATCTAAAGCATTGTCTGCAACATGTTTGTCTTCATCATAAGCTTCGGGCCTTGGTTCATCTTTACTATCCCAGTAACGGTTCATTATCATTTTATCTTTCAGAAGCACTACATGATTTACTGATTGTTGCTCATCAATTAATTGCTCCTCTCCCTGCATCCAAAAATTATATTCTTTTTCTAAAGCAGTTTGATATTTTGTAAAAACATTTTCGCCTTTTTCTTCACTCAGTAAATGTATCATCAATGCAAAAAAAGGCGGCTGAGAGCGGCCTAAATAATAAGTACGGTTGCCATTGGGTATAAAACCAAACTCGTTGATGAGATAAGCAAAATTATCCAGCCATATTTTCAATAATATCCGTTCGCTTACTTACCTGCAAACCCAGCATGGTAAAATAGCTATCCCAGTAATAAATTTCTCTAAACCTTCCACCGGGAACAATGTACTGCTGTGGAAGCGGAATAAGTGTGCCGCCACTTTCGCCGGGTATTCTTTTTAATTCTTCCCACAAATCGTTTAAATGGGTATCAATTGTTTTTTTTGCAGAAGAATAAGCAGAAATTTTTTCTTCAGGTAAAATAAAATTTTCGCTCAACAAAATTTTTCAAATTAAATTCAGTGGTATTTTTTTTATCATTGTACTTGTTGCAGCATTTCTTCAGCAGGATATTTTGGTATGCAATCCACAAAAAATTTACTGTCGGCAAAAATTCTTTTTGTCTGCACATCTTTATAAAGAGAACCCAGCGATTCAATAAAAAATAACTGGTTGGTTTGGCATACACAATTGAATTATGCAGTTAAAGCTGTTTCTTTTGATTTATTATGCAGCCGGTTAAAAATAAATAAACTGATAATTAAAATTGCAATGGGTACAAGGGTAAAATAAAATGCTGTTGTACCATCGTACAAATCAAAAATAAAACCTGTAATTAATGAGCCGCAGCTGCCTCCAATTGCTGAAAAAACAATAATAAGCCCCGACATTAATGCATGCTTTGATTTGGGCAGCGAACTTAAAATAGCAGAATTAATTGAAGGATAAATTGGAGCAAGAAATAAACCTATCAGCGGAAAAATATAAGCTGCCAATGGTGCATCAAACCAGCCCGTTGCTGCACTTACATTTACATTTTTTGCCAAAGGCATTGCAATTAATACCAAAGCTGCAGCTAAAAGCAGGCAACTTATTAAAACATAAAACCAGGGAATTTTTTTTAACACCACCCCCGCTAAAAAACGGCCTAAGGCATACGAGCCTGCCAAAATACTGGCCATCTGAACACTAAGCGCATTGGGGAGTTGCAATACCTTTTGATTAAATGTGGGTAAAAAATTCTGAATGCTTTGTTCAATCAACACATAAAAAAATGCAGCACAAAGAAAAACAACTATTATAGGTTTGGCCATTAAAGTAAACATTTCAAAAAAGTTAACCGATCCTTCAGTTTCATTTTTCTGCACACCTGATTCATCTAAATTTGATGTTAACAGTAAAAGGAAAGCTACAATAGAAATACCGCCAATTAAATAATATGACTTCAGCCATGCGGTTGATTCGGGGTGTGCATCATCAATAAAATAACTAAAAATAAAATACAAAGCAAAGTTACCTACAGTAAAAAAAGATTCTATAAAATTCATAAATCTTATATGCTCTTTTGAATCTTTTGTTATTACTCCGATAGTACTGTACACCGACATTTTAATTAAAGCAAAACTAGCCCCTACAATTACAAACAATAATTTTATCGCCAAAAAACTTGGTACGTTAGGAATAATAAAACAGGTTGCAGATACCACACCCAAAGCAATAAGCATAGCCCTTTTGTAGCCTAACCTAACAATAAAAGATGCCACTAAAAAAGACATGATGGCAATACTCAGGTCTTTGCAGGGATCAATCCATGATGCTGCTTTACTGCTTACCCCAAAATTATTTTGAACCTGGTTAATAGCAATGCCCGAGCTGTTAAGCAATATGGCAAAAACAAAATAATTAAAGAACAGCGAAATTTTAATTTTCAAATTCGTCATACAGCAAGCTTGAGATAAATAATAAAAAAGAGTTAATAAAAGGTAAGATAATAATAATTTGTTTACTGCCTACAACGACCCTCCCTCTACAAAAACAGAATCAACAGTAACTTCCTGCATAAAGCTGCTGCCCGAAAAACAATCTGTCATTCTTTTAAATGCCAGCTTGCCTAATTTGTAACCACTGGTTTCTACAAAAGTAATTTTAGGGTTGTACATAGTAGGTATCAACCCGTTGCTGATAGATATTATCCCAACGTCTTCAGGAACCCTCAACCCTTTTTGATGCACTGCCTGCATTACACCAATAAGTATTAAGTCGCCCATGCAAAAAATAGCATCCGGCTTTTCTTTATTTTCAAATGCAGCTAACGTAATAGCTTTTGCCTCGGCTATGGTTAATGGAAACTGATTATCAATTACTGCATGCTTTGCATTATTTTTAAATGCTTCATTAAATGCCACAAATCTTTTTTGAGAGATGGTTAATTTAGGATGACCGAAAAGTGCCAGCACCCGTTTCTTTTTCTTCTCTATTAAAACATCTGCCGCCATTGTTGCAGCAACTTTATCGGCAAGGCAAACTTTATTGCATTGCTCAAAGTCGGGTACCCTGTCAAAAAAAATAACCGGAATTTTCTTTTCCTGCAATTTTATAAAAGCAGCAATATCTTCTGTTTCGCCGGTGATAGAAACAAACACACCGGCTATTCTGTTATTCTTTAAAAGCTTAAGGTTTGCCAGCTCAATATCTTTACTTTCGCCGGATTGCATAATAAGCACCGAGTAACCCATAATCCTCGCCTCCTCTTCTACAGCCACAGTAAATGAATCGTAAAAAAAATTATCTAAAGCAGGCACCATTATACCTATAATATTAGTGGTATTATTACGCAGGTAAATAGCATTACGGTTAGGCTCATAGTCCAGAGTTTCGGCAAGTTCTTTTACTTTTCGTTTTGTTTCTTCTGAAATATCAGGATGATTTTTTAGTGCCCTTGATACCGTTGACACACTTATTTTTAAAATCTCCGACAGTTGTTTTAGTGTAGCTTGCTCCATTTTGGTATGGTGAAAATAATATTATTTTCTTTTAAATAAATATCATCTTCAAAATCTTTTTCCCTATACAATTTTGCATTAAATATTTTTCTTCAGCAACATCATTTGCCCTAAATGATAAGCATCGTGTTGCAGGCAGCCCATAATTAATTCGTAATAAGTTTGATCTTTTTGTACAGCAGGTTTATCTAACTGATCATCTTTTATATTATGTAATGCAGAACGCAGTAAATGATAAGCCGCTTCAAAATCATGCAGGGTTTGTTTCCAGTTAGCAGCAGTAATTTTTTCTGGCAATAAAAAATCTGCAAATGGCGGTGGGTTACTGCTGCCACTTAAGCGGTTTACCACAGTAGTACGCCAATAAATAATATGCGCTGTTAAATGCCAGATGCTGTTACCGTTTGGAGTAATAATATGCGCCGCCGTTACAGCATCCACGCCGTGCAAAGTTGTTTTAAAATTATTACCAATCCAGCAATCGCCATGCTGCAGGTTTTCAAATAATTTTACTATGCGGTTAATTTCAACAGTCATATTTTTATATTACAGGGTTTGAAGAAAAGGTTCAACTTACTGTTTATAAAGTTACGGCCTGCGTTTTGTAAGTGCTTTGTAAAAGATGGTTATTATAACTTTATTATTTGTTTTCTCATAACCCACATTTATTTTCCCTGTAATGTTACTAATATTTTTTATATTTAAAGCTCCAAACAATAAAACATATTTAAATCCGTTCACTTAAATATTAAATTTTGCAAAAAAAATCACTTCTGTATCCTGATAAAATTACAAAACTAACATCTCCATAAATTATAGATCATTCTAAAACATAAAACCCTAAAGTATGTTACAAAAAAACAACCGCTTTAAATTTGCAGGCTTTTTTCTTTCTTTTATTATTTTAATACAGATTGGCTGTAAAAGAGACAATGATGTAATGGTGAACCCCACACCGGGTTTAGAAACACCAATAATTGCCAATGATGCTATAAAAGTTGCCGCAACTATTACCGGCTCGGTAATAGACGAAAACAACCAGCCCGTTGCCAACGCCGCTGTAACAGCAGATACATACACTGCCAATACCGATGCCATGGGTAATTTTACCTTTAGAAATGTAAATATTTCTGCTGCTAACGGGCATGTTAGTGTAACCAAGGCAGGGTATTTTAAAGGCACCCGCAGTTTTGTAACCGAAGCAGGTAAAACTAATTTTGTAAAAATTCAGTTGATTAAACAAACTATAACCGCCACCATTACTGCAGCAGCAGGTGGTGCTGTAACTACCAATGGGGCAGTTATTACTTTTCCGGTTAATGCTTTTGTAACTGCCAGCGGTGCCGCATACACTGGTAATGTAAAAGTATATTCCACATGGATAGACCCTACCGCTCCTAATTTACCATTGGTGGTACCCGGAGATTTAAGGGGAATAAACAGCAGCAATGGTGAGTATTTATTAAAAAGCTATGGCATGGTAGGCGCCGAGCTTAAGGATGATAATGGCAATACTTTAAAAATTGCGCCGGGTAAAACAGCCGCAATTAGTTTCCCTATTCCAGCCTCATTACAAAGTACTGCACCGGCAACTATCCCATTATGGCATTTTGATGAAGCAGCAGCTCGTTGGAAAGAAGAAGGCACTGCAACAAAAACTGGCAATACTTATACCGCACAGGTAAATAAGTTTTCTTTTTGGAATGTAGATGTACCGGGTAATTTTATAAATTTAGATATGCGTTTAGTTAACAGCGCTAATAATTTGCCATTAGCTAATACAATGGTAAAAATTACCAGTTTAACCACCAACACATCTGCTTACGACCATACTAACGACAGCGGCTATGTATCTGGTTATGTACCAAAAAATGAAAACCTAAAGCTGGAAGTAATAACTGGTAGTGCCTGTAATACTAACACTGTGGTGTACACCCAAAACGTGGGCCCTTATACCACTAATACATCACTGGGAAATATTAGTGTAACCATCCCTGCCAACCTGGTAATAACTTTTACCGGATCGGTAAGAAACTGTAACAATCAACCAGTAACTAATGGTTATGTAAGCCTTAGCCTTGCCAATGGTACAAGCACCATAGCTTATACCAATGCCAGTGGTTTAGTAAACTTTAGCATAATACATTGCGGTGGCAGTAATATTGCTTACTCCTACAATGCTGTTGACCTTAGTAATGGTACTTACAGCAGTACAGCCAACGGCACAGCTACCAGCAACAATGTAAACTTAAATACTATTGCAGCCTGCGGTAACAGTTTAAATACTAATGGTGTTTATATTGCAGGTGGTATAGATAATAACGCAGTGTTATGGAAAGATGGTGTTGCAACTTTTTTAACAAATAATGCAGCAAATGGAAATAAATATGCTTACGCCTATAAAACACTGGTGTATAATAATGATGTATATGTTTTAGGTGATGAATATGACTCAACAATTAACGGTAATGTCAGCACTATTAAACTATGGAAAAATGGAGTGCTCACCAATATAACCAATGGTACAACAGATGCAGAAGCTTATAGTATGGATGTGTATAACGGGGACGTTTATATATGTGGTACAGAAACAATTGGAAATAATAGCAATGTACCCAAAGTTTGGAAAAATGGCGTAGCTACTATTTTGTCTAAAGATACTTTTGACTATGCAGAGCCTACAGGCATAAAAGTTGTTAATGGGGATGTTTATGTTAGTGGCAGCGTTCGTACTTTATCAGGTACTGGTAAAGCTATTTATTGGAAAAATGGTGTAATCAATTCTCTTTTAAATGCAAGTACAATATATGGGTATGCTTCAGGGATTTTTGTAAATAATGGAGATTTATACATTGTTGGTACTGAAACGGTTAATGCCCAAAGTGTAGATGTAGGTGTATATTGGAAAAACGGTGTTAAAACAACAATGGCATTTTCTGCACCTTACACATCTGCGTATACTACTTGTATTTTTGTAGATAATAACGATGTTTATGTTGCAGGATCACAGGGACAGCAAAATCAGGGTAATTATTTATCAAATGCAACCTATTGGAAAAATAACAACATAACCCTTTTAACAAATTATGCTGCCGGCTCCACCAGTGCCGATTTGTATGATATTTTTGTAAAAGCCGGTATTGTTTATACTGTAGGTGATACTTATCAAACTAATGGCGGTGGCAATACTTCTCCTTTATATTTTCAAAATAATATAGCAGTACCTTTAACTGGTTTTACTAATACACAGGATGCATCTGCGTATAGTATTTTTATAAAATAAGTTAAACATACTATTAAAGTAAAGAGTGGGTTAGTGCCCACTCTTTTTTATTTTCAATTTTTAGTTCATTTACCGTGTAACAATATTGTTTCGTTTATAAATCTTCCGGCAGTTTTACTATGCGGTTAATTTCAATACCCATATTTTTGTTTATTGGATTATTGTTGATAGCTCATTGTTCGTAGTGGTAATTACAAACAACATGTACTAGCTATCAACCATCAACTATCAACCATCAACCATCAACTATGGACATACAATTCAACAAAAACGAAGACGCACTTAAAATGGCCTGGAGCCGCACTAAACAGCATCTTGAAAAAATATACGAAGGCGGCGGCAAAAAAGCAGCAGCCAAACAAAAGGAAAGAAATAAACTTACTGCAAGGGAACGCATTGCATACCTCTGCGATGCAGATAAATCTTTTACAGAGCTTGGTGCCTTTGCCGGTTTTGAAATGTATGAAGAACAGGGCGGCTGCCCTGCAGGTGGCACCGTAAGCGGTATTGGTTATGTAAGCGGCAGGCAATGTATAATTGTTGCCAACGACCAAACAGTAAAAGCAGGCGCCTGGTTCCCCATTACCGGCAAAAAGAATTTACGCATGCAGGAAATTTCGATGGAAAATAAATTGCCGATAATTTATTTAGTAGACAGTGCCGGAGTTTTTTTACCCATGCA
This sequence comes from uncultured Chitinophagaceae bacterium, assembly GCA_963741535.1. GTDB lineage: Bacteria > Bacteroidota > Bacteroidia > Chitinophagales > Chitinophagaceae > Ferruginibacter. The sequence goes on along the minus strand of CAVUIP010000004.1, from coordinate 81,031 downwards.
GGATGAAATTTTTCCCGACAAAGAACATTTTGGAAGAGTGTTTAGAAACAATGCTAAAATGAGTGCTATGGGCATTACACAAATTGCAGCGGTAATGGGTGCCTGTGTTGCAGGTGGCGCTTACCTGCCCATTATGAGCGACGAAACTTTAATGGTAGAAGGCAATGGTTCTATTTATTTGGCCGGTCCGTATTTGGTTAAAGCCGCCATTGGAGAAGATATTGATAACGAAACTCTCGGCGGTGCAGAAACGCACAATGCCATCAGCGGCATTGCCGATTATAAATTTGCTACCGAACATGAATGTTTGGATTACATAAAAAAAATATTCAGCAAATTAGGCCAACCACAAACCGCTGGTTTCGACAGAATAAAAAGCATTGCACCCAAACCTGCAGCCGGAGAAATTTACGGCATCATGAGCGAAGGCAACACCAAACCTTACGACATGGTGAAAATTATTGAGTGCATAACGGATGCGGATAGCTTTGATGAATTTAAACAGGAGTACGGCAAAACAATTGTGTGCGGTTATGGCCGCATTGATGGCTGGGCTGTGGGCATTGTTGCCAACCAACGCCTTATTGTAAAAAGTAAAAAAGGCGAAATGCAATTGGGCGGCGTAATTTATAACGACAGTGCCGATAAAGCCGCCAGGTTTATTATGAACTGCAACCAGAAAAAAATTCCTTTAGTTTTTTTACAGGATGTTACCGGCTTTATGGTGGGCAGCCGAAGCGAACACAGCGGCATTATTAAAGACGGTGCTAAATTAGTAAATGCAGTGGCTAATTCAGTAGTGCCAAAAATTACCATCATCATTGGCAACAGTTATGGTGCCGGCAATTACGCCATGTGCGGCAAAGCTTACGACCCCCGTTTTATTTATGCCTGGCCCACTGCAAAAATTGCCGTAATGGGTGGCGAGCAGGCCGCTAAAACTATTTTGCAAATTCAAGTGGCCGCATTAAAAAGTAAAGGGCAGGAAATAACTCCCGAAGATGAACAAAAAATATTGAACGACATTATTGACCGCTACAATAAACAAACCAGCCCTTACTACGCCGCTGCACGCCTGTGGGTAGACGAAATTATTGACCCCGCCGCAACAAGAAAAGTTATTGCCGAAGGCATTGCAGCAGCAAATAATAATAATGAGATGGCAGAGTTTAAGACGGGGGTTTTTCAGGTGTAGGAACACTCCTGTGGCGAATTCTTGCAGAATTGCCGTTGGCAATTTTTTGTTACCGGCATTTGTTCTTTGGTCATCATCGTTGTGTCACTCACTTATACGGCATACCAATGGGGAACTTTTATGAAAGCGTAGATTGATGCGAAAGCTTGATCAATACACGAGGCGGATAACACGGATGGGCAGTGTGAAGATTTTCTTCCATCTTTTGAAGTATCTTCAATTCAAAATATTAGCGAAAAGAAAATGTCAGATACTCTCAAAACATATATAAAAACTTCCCCCCGCCATAATCGGATAATGCTGTTTGTTGATAGTACTATAAGTGAATTGGCATTAAGAAATATGATGGAAGCAAATCTACATATTTGGGGTGGTCGCTATAACCCGATTGTACCTGTTTATAATGATACTATTTCAAAAGAGTGGTTAGATGTCATTAGCCATTTCGATCCTGATTTTATTTATTACTCAAATAAAATCAATTTTCAGTTTTTAGAGACTCTTAATTTATTTCATCCCAAAGAGTATATCGAAATGAACGACGATGACCCCAGGTATTATTTCAACGGAGTGAATATTCATTGCTTATTACATGAACATGTTCATAATTTCTTTTTAACAAATAGGTCTGTCTTATTGGATTATGAAGGAAATTGGGATATGCAAGTGATGGCAAAAGCTTTTTATCAGCTAAATCTTGGCTTTAGGCAATTATATGAAGGAGAAAATAAATGGACCAGCAAACTTAATTCTATCGGAATTAATCAGGATAATGTAGGTGAAATTAATAAGCATATTTATGAACAAAGGCCTTACTTTAAATCCCTTTTATCTGCTCTGCATGTAAGTTCGGTTTGCCTTAATGGAGGTGCCAGTTGGGATAGTCAACAATTCGAATGGATAGTTTATAAAAAGGAGAATTATTTAAACGATCTTCTTTATTTCTGGAATAGACAGTTATATTTTGAACCCAGAAATATACTAAGTCAGGTTGTTTCAACTATAGATGAAATTGAAGAATTATTAAAGGACAACTGGATAGAGGGGCTGTTAAGAAATCTTAGTATCAATAATCAAATCTGTTTGATTTCGCAAAGTATTGATTACTCTACGCTGAATACAATACAGAAGAAGGTACAATCAAAATGTAGTAGCGTTAGGATTGAAACTAAAGAGCCTCATTCATTTCCATCTACACCAAGAAGAGTTCAATACACGAACTCAACTCTGTTTAAACCCATTAATAATTTGATTCTAGGAAAAAGAGATTTTCTAAAGTTCCCAACCGTATCTTTTGAAAATGGAAGTGTTATAGATAAAGGTTCTTATGCGATAGATATTGTGATTGAAAAAGATAAAAAAGATGAACAAAATGAAATCAAGTTTCCCTACGGTACAGAACTTCATTTTATTGTATGTACAGAATCATGTCGTGTAAACAAACAACACCAGGTAACAATATTTACAAATCGGGAAAAGCAAGGCACCGACTTTTCTATTCCTACCGATGCTGAACTTATAAGGTCAGTTTTATTATTCAGAAAAAAACACAAAGAACTGATCACTCTTCCGGTAAGTGATATTACCCCGAGTAATGCAGGTCAAAAACTTTCTGCTTTTATCAATTTATTTAATACGGACTGGTCAATAATTGAGCAATTTCTTGAAGAAAAGTTCTGGATACAATTATTTAGATACGATACTGAAGTTAGGGATAGTGCTATTCCTTCTGGACGGGGTGTTTTTAGTTATATAGACCTTAAAAATGAAATTGATGCATTATTTAAGAAGTATCTTCCTCAAATTGGTGAGAAAATGCGAAGAGTACCTAACGAGAATATCGATGACGAATTCATTACAAGAGTAGTAGAACGCAATAAAAAAGATACATTCAGATACCATATTTACGATAATCTGAATTATCTAATAGCCAGAAGTGCACTATTTGTTGGCATGAAGGTGAAATGTTGGCAATGCGGCTCTAACAAATGGTATTCTCTAACAGAATTACAGGATAAGCTTCCCTGTAAGGGGTGCAATAGTGAAATCATACCTAATCTTGAAAGCAAAATATATTACAAACTAAGCGATACTATTATCAATAATTTATTAAGTGATCAATCCAAGAATCACAAACAATTTGATGGTAATTATGTGGTATTAAAAACACTTTTACATCTAAAGAATGACTCCAGACTTTCAGGCAATAGCTTTCTTTGGGCACCTTGCTTGGACTTTTACGGAAAAGAAGGAGAAAATAGTTTAGTAAGCGACTTGGATATCGTTGCTATTCAAAATGGCAGCCTGATAATAGGAGAAGCTAAGAGTGATTCAAGTGATTTCAAGAGTAAAGTGAAGAAAAATATCATTTGGGCAGGAAACAATCTGATGCCTGATAAAATAATTTTATCCTGTCAAACAGGGAATTTAGATAAAGTTGTGGAAGAAATTAATGCTGGTCTGACCGTTAAAAATTGTAAGGTTATTTCTTATATTATCAGTCGCTCATGGTATCATTTCCCAGGAATTTTTGGATTACCTGACAAAAAAGGTTAGCCTTCGTTGGTATCCGAAAGTCCATCCGTTGCCGCTTTTTCCGCTGCAGGTATTCCGCTTCAATCTTCGCCGTTGCTTGGTTTTTAACCAGCAACGCATACACGAATCCAAATCTAAAATCAATCTCAAATTTGCTTTACCCAAATTGTTTACCTTTAATAACCAAGCGTAAGTTTAACCCTTACAAAAATCAATTATTTACTCTGTAAAATTATTTTTTCTAATTCCATCACTTCTGCATCGGTTGGCATTGTTAATGGCGGCCGCACATCGCCTGCACTTTTACCAATTAGTTTTGCGCCTGCTTTAATTAAACTTACTGCATAACCATTTTTTTTGCTCCGCAATCTTACAAATGGAATGTAAAACTGCTGGGTGATTTTAGCAACCGTTGCACTATCGCCAGCTCTCAGGCTTTTATAAAACAGGTTAGCTAATTCGGGCACAAAATTAAATGCTGCAGATGAATAAGTATTAACGCCAATAGATAGATATGCTTCTGCAATAATTTCAGCAGTAGGCACACCACCAATATAAGAAAGCCTATTACCAATGGTTTTAATAGTGTCGTTTAAGTCCTGCATATTGCCAGTACCATCTTTCAATCCAATTAAATTGGGGCAGGCATCCGCTAATTTTTTAATGTAGTCTGTTGATAAAACTCCATTGCCACGGTTATAATAAATAACAGGCAATGAAGTATTTTGAATAATAGTTTTAGCATATTCATACACTCCATCCTGCGGACACTCGGTTAGGTAAGGTGGAAAAAGTAACAATGCGTCAATGCCTGCCTGTTCCGCCATTTTTGCAAAAGCAATTGCTTCGGGAATACTTCTGCCCACACTGGAAATTACCGGTACACGACCGGCAACTGTTTTTGCAGCGATTGTAATTATTTGCTCATACTCATTTACAGAAAGTGAAAAAAATTCACCTGTTCCTCCTGCTACAAAAACAGAAGATACATTATGCCCGACAAACCATTCTATACGGTCGGTATATGTAGCAGCATTAAATTCACCTTTCTCGTTAAAGTCAGTAATTGGAAAAGAAAGAAGGCCATCTTCCAGCGATGATTTTATTTTTGACAGTTCCATTTTCGTATTTATTATTTATGAATGTTGTTAATTAAAATTTATTTCAATTCTGTCGCATAAAACAGGTTTTCAAAACCTATTTAGGCATTAAGTAAGTGGCCCGGGGTTAAACAAAACAAGATCATTATAAATACCCAATTTATCTGTTGCTACTTTTTTATTGCCACTGGCTACTTCCAATATCAGGTGAAATAATTCCCAACCCATTTCTTCAATAGTTTTTGCGCCAAAAGCAATAGGGCCTGCATCAAAATCAATTAAATCGTGCCAGCGGTTACTTAGTTTTGAATTTGAACTGACTTTTATTACCGGCACCATGTTTAATCCATAAGGTGTACCTCTGCCGGTTATAAAAACATGTATGTTCATTCCGGCAGCTAATTGTAAAGTACCGCAAACAAAATCGCTGGCAGGAGTGGCAACAAAATTCAATCCCTTTTTACGGATTTTTTCTCCCGGAGAAATTACATCCACAATAGGGCTTGTACCTGATTTTACAACTGAACCCAATGCTTTCTCTACAATATTGCTCAGGCCACCCCCTTTATTACCCGGTGTGGTATTGGCACTGCGGTCGGCACTGCCCCGTTGTAAATAATTATCGTACCAGGCCATTTCATCTTTTAATTTTTGTGCAACGGTTTCATCAATGGCTCTTGGCACCAATAAATGTATAGCATCTCTTACTTCGGTAACTTCCGAAAAAAATACGGTGCCGCCTGCCCTAACAATTAAATCTGACGCAAAGCCCGAAGCAGGATTACCTGTCAATCCGGAAAATGCATCGCTTCCACCGCATTGCATACCCACCACCAAATCGGATGCAGGGCAGGTAGTGCGTTTACGTTCATTTAGTTTTTGCAAATGTTTATCTGCCATCAGCATAATTCCATTTACCATATCACCAAAACCTGCAAATGCTTCGTCTTGTAAATACAGTATCGAACTTTCAGATGACAGCTGTCCATCAGGCAATAATCTTTCAGGTCGTAATTTCTCACAGCCCAAACCAATGATCATAATTTCTCCACCAAAGTTGGGGTTTTGTGCAATGTGCTGAATAGTTCTGATTGGAATGATAGCGCCGGGAGCATCTATTGCAATGCCGCAACCATAACTATGGTTGAATGCCACCACATCATCTACATTGGGATAAACGGCAACAATTCTTTTTTAATTTTTGCACAAATAAAATCAGTAATGCCTGCAACACACTGCACACTGGTGGTAATGCCCAAAACATTTTTTGTACCTGCACTACCATCTTTATTTTTATACCCCTGAAAAGTATACCCTGCTAATGGCTCTGGAGCAGATACTGATTTTTGTGTGTATGGAATTTCATTTAAATCGGGAGGCTGTGGCAGATTAATATTGCTTTCGTTGATCCAGCTTCCTTTTGCAATTGCAATTTTTGCATAGCCTATGGTTTGTCCGTAACGGACAACGGCATCATCTTTATCAAAATTTTGTAAGGCCACTTTATGCCCCATTGGTATATCGTCCTGCAAAATAATTTCGCCTAAAACAACTGCACCCTTTTTTAATCCGGATGGATTGGCAACAATTGCTACATTGTCTTGTGGAGTAGTTTGTATTACTATATTTTCCATTTAAAAATTTGTGAATTGATTTTTAGTTTCTCCAAATTCAATTTAGATCATTGGAAAAATTTTTGCTGCTATCATTGTCAAAATTAAACCAGTTATACCCATTATACTTTGCATGGGAGCAATAGTTTTAAGGGCTTCCCTTTCGGTAAGGTTAGTTGTTTTACAGGCAATCCAAAAACCGGCGTCGTTCATCCAGGGAATTAGTTTTGCACCGCTGCCAATAGCCAAACACAAATATACCGGATGAAAACCTAAGTTGGCATTTTGCGCCATGCCTGCTAAAATACCCGAAGCAGTAATGAGCGCCACCGTTGCCGAGCCCTGTGCTGTACGCACAATTGCCGTAATTAAAAACGCCAATGGAATCAATGCCATCTGGTAATCTTTGGTTGCATTTGCAATGCTTTGGCTAATGCCCGATTGTTGCAGCATACCGCCAAATGCACCACCGGCGGCAGTAATTAAAATAATGCCGCCGCCGGTCATTAATGCAGTTTGAACAAAAGCGGTTAGTTTACCCTTGGTTGTTTTTGTTTGCTTTGCTAAAACCAACAGGGCAAAAATTGCCCCCATCAGCATAGCAATATTTTTATCGCCAAAAAATAAAACAACATCTAAAATTTTATTGAGAAAAAGAGAATCGGTTACAGCTGTATTGGGTTTTGCAAAAGCTTCCACGGCAGAACGAATACAAATGGTAACCAATGGAAAAACCGCAGGCAGCAATGCCCAACCCAAAGAAGGCAATTCTTTATCGGTTTTATTTGCAATGGCGGCAATGTCTTCTAGCCGGGCATCGGGTGAGTCCCGAAGTGGAATGGGCATTTTTTTATTTAACCATCGGGCAACAAAATATCCAACGGTAATGGTACAAAGCCCAAGCATAGCTCCGCAAGCCATCATCAAACCAATGGGCACATTCATTGCAGCTACTAAAAACAAGGGCCCCGGCGAAGGTGGCACATAAGAATTTGCCATTACCGCTCCTGCAATTACCGACAGGGCCAATAGCAAATAATTTTTGCCCAATTTCATTCCCATTGATTTTGCTAACGGCATCATTAAAAAAATAACGGTATCCACAAATACTGGAATGGTAAGAAAAAAACTACTCAGCATAAAACCAACCGGCGCATTTTTTTCTCCTGTTACTTTCAGCATGGCCCTGATAATCTTTTCGGCAGCACCACTATCCAGCATAGATTTACCAATGATAGCCGCCATTGCTATCAGAATACCCACTTTAGCGCAGGTATTCCCAAACTCTGTGGCAATCCTTTCGCCAATACTTTTGTGCGACAACTTTAACGCCTCATCAGCAGCAATGCCTTTTGATAAAAAAAATTGTTCTACCGATGCCAGCGGTGTAAGCAAAGCCACAGCCAAAGCTGCCAGCAACAATGCTAAAAATGGATGCAGCTTAAAGCCGATGATACCTCCAACAACGATTACAATACCTGCGAAGAGAATAAAAATTGGATTTGCCATGATTAGATTTGGGTAATAATTATTTTGTAGTTACCAATATATGGTTCAAAATTTATAAAATATTTTTTTGATTTTGTGATGTTTTTATTGTGATATTGAATAATACAATATTAATCATTTTTTGCTGGTGCAAGCACTTCGCTTGGTTCAACTCCGTCGCTTGCTTTTTAAGCAGCTATGATGGAGGGAAACATAGTTGCAGTAAAATCTAATGCCACTCTTCAGGGGTTATAAAAAAATTTGCTTCTCTAAACCATTTATATATTACTACCATGCCTTTTGTATAAGCCTCAAAACCCGCTCTCAGCTTTTCTTTGTTAGCATCCATACCAATCAATGATCTTTGCTATCGGCTATACTCATCAAATCTTAGATCAATTTCATAAATATCATTGCCATACTCTAATTTTTATTTAGACTCAAAAAATACTACAGGTTACAAAGTATTGCCTTATACCGCATCGATTTTGACAGTTACTTTTAATGTGGTATAATCACTATTACCTTTACAACATGGCGGCCTACCTGTAAAAACAATTTCATTTTTACTTTAATACCCTGATTGCTTACACGTAAAACTACTATTGCATACCAGCTTTTGTAGTATAATAACCACAATAAAAATCACCAAACCAGCGTTTTATAGTATTATTAAAAGCTTTACAGGTATATTTTCCCTTAGCCAAATTATACCTGATGCTAATGATTAATGCATAAAAATCAGGCATTAAAAAATTTGTAAGAGTATCAAAGAATGTTGATGTTTTTACAGCATTTAAGTTAGTATCCCTATAAACACCAATCTCATGAAAATAAGGTTACTTTTATTTGGCTTTGTTTGTATATTATTTACAACAAAAAAAATTAATGCACAGTGTACTTTAGGGAATACCAGCCCGGTAGCTATCGGGCAGGCCATTACTGATACCGCTTTTTGCCCCTCAGGCGGTGCTATTTCAATATTAAATGTTACAGGTGGTGGCGGTACCTACATGTATGAAATTTTAGCAGGGCCGGTAATCCGTATTGTTCAGTCGCAGAATATATTTAATGCCCTTCCCGAAGGCGAATACTGGGTAAGGGTAACAGGTTGTAATGGCAAATTTAAAGACACACTGCTAACAGTGGTGGGTACATACAATAACATGAATGCTTTTTTATGGAAGCACCAAATGCAATATCAAAGCGGGCTCACCTGTGGAAATAATAACAACGGTGTTTATAAACTTTCTACACCATCTTCCCCCCGTGGAAGAGCCCCATACAGGATACAAATTTCAACTTCAAACAACTTTACTTCCGTACCGTATCAGCCAGGTTTTGATTCTGCATTATTTACCGGCCTTACAGGTTCCACCATTTATTATATTCGTATAACCGACGCCTGTAATAACTTTGTTACCTTTAATTTTACTACTGCAGCTGCAACAGGTATTGTTCCTCTTTCTGTACCTGCTTTATCATTTCAAAGGGCTTATTACTACACTTCATGTAATGGCAGCGAAACTGTATATATCAGTATTACCGATTCTGCTACAGGAAGCCCTTACAGTATAGCAAATACCTTTAGTAATAAAGTTTATTGGGGAACCCAGCCAGATCCGGGTATAAGAATGAGGATTGAAAATGCCGCAACGGGAGTTGTATATGCCGACAGAAATTTATCTTTAACCACTTATGGAGGAAATATTTATGAACTTAATACCAATACATCAATTAACGGTCAAACCGGCCTGCCGGCACCCGGAGCAGGTATGTATATCTTTTCATTAACCCCCTTGCCTAATACTATGCCAAGGGTATATCCAAATGGCGAATTTCCTCCGGGCACCACTTTAAAAACAACAATCTATTTTCCGGGTGGGGATCATTGCGGCACTATTGTACCGGCATATTCAAGGTCGTTTAATTTTACTACGGGCACAACAAATACAACTCCCCCGCTTATTACAGCAATTACTACAAACTGCACTGCCGGTACCGGCAGTTATTTCAGGGTTGATTTTAATAGAAATTATTTATATGGTAAATTAAAGCTGGCAAAACTAAATCCTGTTTATACTGTATTAACTTCTAATACAATTTATACAGGCACTCAATCTACTGCAACAATTACTTATACCCCCTTAATACCCGGTGAAACTTACAGGGTGATTTTTGAGGATACCTGTGGCAGAAAGGATTCTATGAACGTAGTGTATAACCCCGGGGGTGGGGTGGTACCGCCTCCTTTAATAAACGATACTGTAAAGGTAAATTATAACTGCCCTGTTAATCCGTACGATACAATGTATAATATAATTATTAAACCATTGCCTGCAGGATATTTCATTACTAAAATAAACTTAGCCGGATATGGCAACTTAAATTATTTCCCCATTTCAAATTGGAATAACAGTGGAAACACTGCATATTTAATTGATCAGCTACTGCCCCCTGGTACATATACTTATACATTAACGTGGTTAAATGGTTGTCAATCGGGAGATATTATACAGGATATTACCATTGCGCCAGCAGGCAGCCAGCCATTGTACAACAGAGATTTTATATTATCACTTGATTCGTCAGCTACAGCATGCTGGACAGACGGATACAAGGCAATAACAATTGATGGATACCTTGAAAATATTAACACCAATTATTCCTTCAATAATTTAAGGTTGGTTGCAACGCCTAACAATAATGTGTTTCCATTAAATGATCTTTTCAATAATGCTATAAACTCATTGGGAACGAATATTTATTTTTTTACAACACTAAACGGAAATACATTAACCATTTATCCCGGTTACTCAGGAATTAAAATTAATACCGGGCAGGAAGGAACATACAGTTTTGCAATAGATATTGTTTGCTCCAACGGTACCATTATCGAAACCATTACCAGGAATATTACCGTGGCGACAACAACACCCAGCACTCCCTACTATCCCGATTTAAAATATTCTAATGCACTTACCTGTAATGGCAGTGATGTAAAAATAAATTTAATATCCATTGGTGGTTTAAGGCCCATGACTTATGAATATAAATTAGCTACTGATGCAAACTTCGTACCTACAGGTAACGGAGGAGCAGATAGTTTGGTTGTAATTACCCCTGCTCCTGCAGCAGGTACTATATACGATTTAAGGGTTACAGATGCCTGTGGCCAAACTTCCACAACAAAAGTGAGTGTTGCCAGTTTTACAGGCAATATATATATTTATCAATACCCGGTAGATTGTATAAATAATCCTTTTCATGTAAGAATTGGTACTTCGGCAATAATGGGAGCATATTATACCTGGAGAAAAAATGGCATCATCATTGAACAGGGATATAATTTATCTTTTATTACAATTGTTGGCCTTACTGGAGATATTATAAGCGTTGACGTGAATATTTACGATTGCTACTATCCAACTGCAACAACTACAATTATTTTTAACAACCCCTGCAATTTTGTGGTACTCCCTGTAAATAAACTAAAACTTAATGGCAAACGTATTGCATATAATAATGTACAGCTTAGCTGGGTTACTGAAAACGAACAGGATGTAAGTCATTTTGAATTGGAAAAAAGTATCAATGCAGTTGAATATAATTTTGTTGGAAAGACAGGTTCGGCAAATCTTTTAACAGGCAACAGTTATTTTTATACTGATACAGAATCAGCAGCTACTATTTATTACCGGCTTAAAACAGTTGATAAAAACGGTAACCATGCATACAGCAATATAATTCTGATTAAGAATACTGAAGTTACTGCAGCGGCCTTACAGGTTGTACCAAACCCTGCACATGATAATATCATTTTGAAGATAGTTGCAGAAAAATACATTTCGTATAAAGCCGCAATTTATAATGATAAAGGGCAACAGATTAAAATCATTGATATTGCGCCTGCAGATGCAGTAAATGGAAAAAGAATTAATATTTCATCATTGCCAGTAGGCCTCTACCTGATTTGCCTTATTGATAATTTGAAGATTGTTACCACAACCAAATTTAATAAACAATAAAATTATCCTGTAAACAGAACGTCTAATTCATACTTATACTATGGGGTTTGTATTTAACAAACCCTATTTTAATTAAATAAATAGTTTACAAATAAAAGTTTGAAAATAAAAATATTTAAATCTTCTGTATTAAAAATTTTAACTGTTTTGCAGTAAATTTATGTGTAATACCAATTAGACATTGAATCTATCCGATTAAAAAACTGTCAGGTTGAGGCACTCATGCGCAGCATGCTGCGGATAAAAAAAAATAAGCTCTTTGTTAATGACAAAATTTCGATTACGGCGGAGTGTCAGGCTGAGCCTGTCGAAGCCGGTGTCCTTATTTAAAGCCGCTTTCAACATCCGCCGTGGCGGAGACAGTATTCTTTCAATGTCTAATTGATATAAGTACAAAATGTGAACTTACACATAAAACAAAATAATGAAAATTGCTTTTGCCTTTCTTATATTTATTTTCTTTACAACTTTATGCTTTAGCCAAAATAATAAACCAGCAGTAACAGATAACAGTAAACCATTTGTGTTAGGTGTTATTGACGAAATTCAATCTGTTCAGTTAGCAGAAAAAAGAATTTTAAATATTTATCTTCCTCAAGGTTATAATAAAAACGATACTGCCCCCTACCCTGTTATTTATTTATTAGATGGTTCGGCTGATGAAGATTTTATACATGTGGTGGGGTTAATTCAGTTTAATAATTTTTCGTGGATTAACCGTGTGCCCAAATCAATTGTGGTGGGTATTGCCAATACAGACAGAAGGAGAGATTTTACTTTCCCCACTACAGTTGAGGCCGACAAAAAAAAATTTCCAACCACAGGCCATTCCGATAAGTTTATTGCTTTTATAGAAAAAGAATTACAACCCTTTATCGAAAAAAAATATAAAACCAATGCTTCAAAAACAATTATCGGCCAATCTTTAGGCGGCCTTTTAGCAACCGAAATTTTATTTACAAAACCAGCCCTGTTTAACAAATATATTATTATAAGCCCCAGCCTTTGGTGGAATAATGGCTCCCTGTTAAATCATACTCCTGAAATTTTAAAAGAAAATTTCTCCCAACAAACTGATATTTATATTGGCGTGGGAAAAGAAGGCCTTGCGCCAACCGAAATACCACACGTAATGGAAGTAGAAGCAAATGTGTTAGCAGAAAAAATTAAGCATACAAAAAGCAAAAGTGTAACTGTTTATTTTGATTATTTACCACAGGAAGATCATGCTACTGTTACACACCAGGCTATTTTTAATGCACTGAGAATTTTGTATCCTGTAAATAGTAAATGATTTTTTGTGTTAAATAAAAATTCATAATTAATTCTAACGCCGGAATAATTGTATTATATTATTACAAAATCAAACAAAAAACAATATGATTTTTCTATCAGAATGGAATGATGGTGCTGTTGCACTTATTTTATCTCTGTTTCTCATTCCTGTGGTTATTATTTTCTTTATATCGCTTTTTTTAGTGCGCCTGTCTCCTAAAGCGAAATATTTTATTGACAATACAAAAAAAGAAAACCCTGTTTTATACATTATGATTCTTGCTTTATTTTTGGTCTTATCTGCGTTAATAGTTTACTGTTTGTTTAATTTTGGTTTTAAATAACCTTTGAGTAATACCAAAATTATTTTTTCCCCTTTACCAGTACAGTTAACTTAGCACTGAAATAATTATACAACATTTGAGTACAATAAATATTTACACCGATGGTGCTGCAAGAGGCAACCCCGGCCCCGGCGGTTACGGGGTTATACTTATGTGGAATAACCACCGTAAAGAATTATCGAAAGGTTACAGGCTTACTACTAATAACCGTATGGAGTTACTTGCTGTTATTACTGCATTGGAAGCTTTAAAAAAAGCAGAGCATCCTGTACATATTTATTCCGACAGTCAGTATGTGGTAAAGGCCATTAGCGAAGGATGGCTTAACACCTGGATAAAAACTAATTTTAAAGGCGGCAAAAAAAACAGCGATCTGTGGAAACACTATTACGAAATATCAAGACAATTTAAAATTACCATGCATTGGGTAAAAGGCCATGCTGCAAATCCTTTCAACAACCGTTGCGATGAACTGGCGACAGCAGCAGCGGATGGAAAAGATTTACTTATTGATGAATGGTACGAAGAGAATAAAGACAATTAATTTTTTTCCATCTCATTGCAAAAACATAAAAAAATAATTATTGCAGTAACTCTGGGTAAACTCCATATCTCCTTTTCTCTGCGTTTAACCTCATTAAAACAACAAAGCCATCCTTTTTATAAGATGGCTTTTAGTAAAAATAATTTTATTCTTAAGCTATTGATTTTTTTATAGCAAAATTTTGAATAGCATAATAAGTACCAAATAAAATGCCGCTGTACACCAAATCAGCAATTAAACTTGTTCTAAAAAATGGTAAAGCACCAACATAACAATTAATAAAGCCATTAAAATCCTGAGTGTATGTATGATAAACAGGATTATCAATTAAAAAGAATGATAAGTTAGACAGTAAGAAAAATATTACTGAAGATGCTATTGAATAACCAATAACATTTACCACATTAACTTTCTTAAGTGTAAAAGCAAAAATAGTAATTAATGCAAAAATACCATAGCCTGCTAATTGTCCCCAACCCCAAAAACCATCGGCAATATTAAATACCTCAAACATAATATCGGATAACAGCATAGCAAATAAGGGTAAAGCAAAGGCCAGTCTTTTATCTGTAAAAATTGCTCCGGCAAATAAAGCCATGCCCACCATCGGGCTAAAATTATTTGGGTAAAGTGCAACTCTTGAAATAGCGGCTAATACAACCAGCAATACTGCAATTAAAATAGATGTTTTGTTATGTGTCTGCATTATTTAATCTTTCGGCAAAAATAAGCAATAATATTTCCCCTCCATCATTTTGTAACTGCAATTATCCTCAGCCTGTTAATTACTCTTTTTTATGGCTATGCAATCTTGAGTCTAACTCTTGGAGTCTAACTCTTGGAGGGTTATTAGCTTTTAAATTCAAAGAACCTTCAAAGTTTTAAACCTCCAAGAGTTTTATAAGAACCCGGCAAGAGTTTTATGAGGTGCAGTTTTAAATTATCTTTGAAAAATGGCACAGCATAACCAAACCGGCAGCACAGGCGAAGCAATGGCAGTAAAATATTTTACTGATAATGGGTTTATGCTATTGCATCAAAACTGGCGGCATAGCCATTGGGAAGTGGATATTATTGCATCTAAAGAAAATGTGCTTCATTTTATAGAAGTAAAAACACGGCGTACCAAAAAATTCGGCCATCCGGAAGAAGCCGTTTCAAAAAAGAAAATTCAGAATTTAATAAATGCTTCAGAAGAATTTTTATACCAGTTCCCTCAATGGAAAAGGATTCAGTTTGATATCCTTTCCATTACCATTTTAAAAAACGAACCGGTGGAGTATTTTTTTATTGAGGACGTGTTTCTTTGATTTCGGATTTCGATTTTAGATTTCGGATTTCCTTAAATTTTAAGTACCCTGCCATTTACAAAAGACCTTTGTAAATCAAAGAAAATCTACAATCGTAAATCTGCAATCTAAAATTTCCCCGCTGCTTCCATCATTTTCTCTACCAGCTTATAAGTTGCCGGGCAGTACTCAATATTTTGTTTGTGCACATGCATATAATCTACCATTTTCTTTTTAGGCAAATGCGGAAAGCCGGAACAATCTACCGGCCGTATTTCGTAAATAGAACACTTGTTGTCTTTTAAATTTAAAAACTGACAGGGTTGTTTTTTATTTTGCCAGTCTTTATCACGCTTTTCATAAATTAACCATTTATCGCTAAACTGCTGTGGCGTTTGGTTAAAGTGAGCCGAAATTCTTTTTATATCTTCCTTGGTGTAAGTAGGCGTCATAGTTTTGCAGCAGTTGGCGCAGGTAAGGCAATCAATCTCTTTCCACACTTCGGGTTCTAAAGCGGCAGTTAATTTATCCAAACCTTTGGGCGGATTATTTTCTGTTTTGGTAAGAAAAGTTTTCATTCTTCTTTTATTAAGCTTCATTTTTCGCTTAAAGGAAGGGAGATTTACTGGCTGCATAATAAATTTTAAATACTGTAAATGAAATTTAAGCAGCGAAAATAGTGTATAATTGTTTTAAATAGACATTTTTGAAAAGCTGGCATTGTGCATAAAAGTATAACTATAAAACTGCGGTCCCCCTTTAGGGGATAGGGGCATTATGTGGGACGCTTATAAAAAAGGCTATAAAGCCTGGTTGCAATTAGAAAAATCTTTAGCAGATAATTCTGTGGAAGCATACCTGCATGATATTGATAAGCTCACTACTTTTTTATTAACCCGGGAAATAAAATCGCCGGATAAAGTTACGCTTAAGGACCTGGAGCATTTTGTAAAATGGGTGGCAGAGTTAGGAATGACGGCATCATCGCAGGCAAGAATAATTTCGGGCTTACGCAGTTTTTATAAATATTGTTTGCTGGAACAAATTACCAGCACCGACCCTACTGTTTTATTAGAAGCACCAAAATTAAAACGCATTTTACCCGACACACTAAGTTTTGATGAAATAGAAAAAATAATTGGCAAGATTGATTTAAGCACTGCAGAAGGTGGCCGCAATAAAGCTATGCTTGAAACTTTGTACAGCTGTGGTTTACGTGTAAGCGAACTGGTGAATTTAAAAATAAGTTGTTTGTATTTAGATGTGGGCTTTATAAGAGTGATTGGCAAAGGCGATAAAGAAAGATTAGTACCTATTGGCAGCGATGCTGTAAAATTTATAAAAATTTATAAAGATGATATAAGGGTACACATCAGCATAAAAAAAGACCAGGAAGATATTTTATTTTTAAACCGCAGGGGCAGTAAGCTAAGCCGTGTGATGGTGTTTTTAATTTTAAAAGAACTGGCAAAAAAAGCGGGTATAACTAAAAGTATTTCTCCGCATACCTTTCGCCATTCTTTTGCAACACATTTGGTGGAAGGTGGGGCCGATTTACGTGCCGTGCAGGAAATGCTGGGCCACGAAAGTATAACCACTACAGAAATTTATACGCACTTAGACAGGGAATATTTAAGAGATACATTACAACAATTTCACCCGGCTTTTAAGTAGGTTTTTTACATGGTCAGACGGGACGTCAGACCATGTAAAAAAACCGGCCCGATGCCGCCAATTTGATTACTAAGTGAGGCAGGCATCATGACCGGTGTAAACAACCATTACTACTGAAGACTAAAACTATGGGTACTTATAAAATTATTTTTATCATTAAATATCCTAACGTAATAAATACCGCTGCTCCAAATGCTTTTGGTTTGCATTTGCTCGGTATGTGCTTTTGCAGTGGCAATAGTTTGTTTTTGTAAAACTATCCTGCCTGCAGCATCAACAATTTGAATATTGTATATGCCGGCTTGTTTTAATTTAAGAGAAAGTGTAAATGAATTACCTCTTTGTATTGGGTTGGGAAAAATTTTTATTGCACCGGTAATTTTTGTGGTTATTGATTTTATTGATCTGTAAAAGTTGTTTCTAACATGTAACTCCGATATCTACTCCCATTACTGAAACTATGCAGGTGATTTTCTTCTTTTTGTGCATTGGGTTGAGTAACAACAACTGTATCTAATTTTTTATACTCTGGTAAAGAATCTTTTGTTTTTGTTGTAACTAAAATTACTCCGCTAGATGCTGCTGAACCATACAAGGCCATTGCCTCTGCATTTTTTAAAATTTTTACTGCTTTAATATCATTAGGATTTAATTTTTCAATTCTTTTTAAAGGCTGAATTATGCCGTCTACTACTAACAGTACTTCGTTACTTTCACTATAAGTACGAACTGTACCTATTCTGATAACACGTTTATCAATTGTACCAGTATCGTTATAAAGACTAGCTTGTATTCCATTTATTTTAGGTGCTAATCTTTCAGACATATCCTTTACATGAAGTGATTGTTTGGTATCAACTTTAGATTCCACAACAACTTTCATTCCTCCCTGCGCCTTTGCAGTATTGGTTTTTGAAAAAAATAAAAACAACATGGTTATATAATTCCAGTACCAAAACAATTTCTTCTTTGGTTCTTTGGGTATACTTATAGCTCTTTCCAATTGATCGGGATAAGCCCGGCCACAAACATTTTCGTTTTTTATGGTGGAGAAATAATTAAGCACCTGTGTGTCGCTCATGTTGCTGAAATCAATTACCTGCTTGGCGCAACTGTTGCAAAAGCGGCCTTGCTGTGTGGGTGTCATTTCGTTCCAGTTTTGATGGCAGGGCTCGGGGATAGAGAGTTGAATTTTTTGCATAACAGTCAGGTTTGTTATACTGATGCAGACATTTTTAGGATTACATAAAAGAAATAAAAAAAAATCTTTTTTACGCTTAGATAACACTTCGACTTTGCTCAGTGCTGAATAGTGAATTACGGTTGAAGAGTACCCTTCGTTCCTCAGGATAAACTCTGCCAATGAAGCTAAATAGAAAACCAGTTGCCGGGGACAAAAAAATTATTTTCTTCCCAGCAATACTTCATGCTGCTGAAACGAAACGGAGTTGGTGTAAACGGTATTGGTAACCTTTTTACGGTAATTTTTAAAGATGCTTTGCCAGCGTAATTGCAATACGCCTAAAACGCCTTCTTTTATTATGCCTTTGTTCATTTTGCTGGCACCCAGTTCCCTGTCGATAAAAGTGATGGGTACTTCAGTAATTTTAAAACCCAATTTCCAGGCGGCAAATTTCATTTCTATCTGAAAGGCGTAGCCTACAAAAGAAATACCATCTAAATTAATGGTTTCTAAAACTTCCCTTTTATAACAAACAAAACCGGCAGTGGGGTCTTTAACAGGCATCCAGGTAATAATTTGTGTGTATAGCGAAGCGCCTTTTGATAAAAGTATCCTGTTGGCCGGCCAGTTTTGTACTGCACCGCCTTTTACATATCTCGATCCTATAGCTACACCGGCGCCATCTTTGCAGGCATCGTACAATCTTTCTAAATCTTTGGGGTTGTGAGAAAAATCGGCATCCATTTCAAAAATAAAACGATACCCTTTATCGATGGCCCATTTAAAACCAAAAATATATGCAGTACCTAAACCTAATTTACCACTGCGTTCTTCTAAAAATAATTGCCCGGGATATTTTGCAAATAAAGTTTTTACAATAGTGGCAGTACCGTCGGGTGAGTTATCATCAATAATTAAAACATGGTAATGCTGGCCCAAACCAATTACAGCACCAATAATATTTTGGATATTTTCTTTTTCGTTGTATGTAGGTATGATGACTAATTTTTCCAACGCATGCTTTTTGCTGTCTCAAATTTACAAAAAATAACTTAATGTACTGTTTACATATTGGTTAGCGTGGATAATTAATTGTTTTTTAACAGGGTTCTGTTGAATATTTCAGTTAATTTTTGTTTGGTGTGCAGTGGAAAATCTCCTCTCATCATCCAGTCATAATACTGAGGTTCAGCCTTTAATACTTCGGCAACCGATCTGCCTTTATATTTTCCAAAATTAAAAATTTCCGTTCCCTTATCATCAAAGCTAAAGCGGCGTGCATAATCCACAATTTTTTCTTCGCCTATGGCGCCTAAAACAGATTCTACAGTATTACCTAAGTTTTCATACTTTTTAAGCTGTGCTAAAAAAACATCTATCGTTGCGCTAACATCGGCTTCGGCACTGTGTGCATCTACCAATTCTTTTTCGCAAAAGAATTTATAGGCCGCCGTTAATGTACGTGGTTCCATGGTATAAAAAATATGCTGCACATCTACCATTTTTCTTTTGCTTAAATCAACGTCGATGCCTACCCTTAAAAACTCTTCCATTAAAATAGGAATATCAAAACGGTTACTGTTGTAGCCTCCTAAATCGCATCCTTCAATAAATACTTTTATTTCGTTTGCTGCCTGTTTAAAAGTAGGTGCATCTTTTACCATTTCGTCGGTAATGCCATGTATATCGCTGGTTACTTTTGGAATGGGCATTTGCGGATTAATCAATTTGCGTTTTACCTGGCGGCTGCCATCGGGCAGTAGTTTAATTACTGCAATTTCCACAATACGGTCGGTTGAAAGGCTTACTCCTGTTGTTTCCAGATCGATAAATGCAATAGGCCTTGTAAGTTGTAACATGTTTGTTTGAGGTTTTAAATCATAAATTATTGAAAAATAAGGTTAAAAATAGGGTAGTTTTTACACTTATTAAAGAAGTGAGGTAATAAAATAGCTAATTTCGCCGTTTAGCCTTGGTAATTTATCTTTGCGCCAACCAATAGGTGCAATAATAGTTTTTTAACCTGAAATTTTAAATGATGAAAAAATTATTTTTTGTTTTTGCTGCATTACTTTTAATGGCAGTAGTTTTTAACAGTTGTACCACCAGCCGCAAAGCAGGATGCCCGGGAACTGAAGGTATTATTCATTAATTAATTTTTTTATGAAGTGGATTGAGTTAAATGATGAAGGGCAGTTGAACACCATAAAAGAATTATCAAAAAATAAGCCTCAATTAATTTTTAAACACAGCACCCGCTGCAATATCAGCAGCATGGCTAAAGGCCGTTTAGAAAGAAGTATCCAGCCCGATAATATAGATTTCTATTACCTCGACCTGATAAAAAACCGCCAGTTATCTAACAAAGTAGCCGAAAATTTTTCTGTATTTCACGAGTCGCCGCAGGTGCTGCTGATTAAAAATGGCGCATGTGTGTATGATGAAAGCCACAGCGGTATTATAATGGATGATATTGTGGAGCAGGCGCAATAAATCTTAAAAAACTAATTGGGTATTAACCCGATGGGTACAATTATCTCCCACCTGTTTTTTACTCCCTGATTTAAAAGATCATTATCCAGCAAATGTGCAAACCTTACACCAATGCTTACGGGTAACGAATTCCAAACTTTAGTATCAAAATATAATTCTGCACCTGTACTGCGGTTAATGATTTCAGTTAGTTTACCATTGCTAAATCTTGCTAATGCATTATTATAATCATAAAAAGCATTGGCCCTGATGCGCTGAAAATAAATTACACCGCCAACACCCCAATCGGGATAACACAATGGAAAATGATAATTAAACCCTAACTTATACATCCGTCTTGTACTTAATGCTTCGTACCCTCTTGCAAAAGAAAAAGTATTGCTGAATAAATCTGGTAAACTATCTCTTTTTTGATAAGCCCCATTTATTACCAAACTATGGTTAACTGCGAAACCCGGAAAATACAATGCTGCGTTGGCACACCAATTTATGGCTGTTTCTAAAATTAAATGCGTCCCTGTAAGTAGCTGCAATACTCTGTGCCCAACGAGGATTAATATGCTGCCTTGCCCTGCGGCTTACATTACTAAAAGATAAAAATCCATTGGCATAATTTATAGCTTTATTATTAAAAATATTTTTGCTTACACCTGATATAGACATATTGCTCAATATTATACCCGGCACCAAAATTTAAAAACTTATTCGTTCGTCCGCCAATAAAATTTAAAGGAATTGAAAACCCTGTTTTTAATGTTGCAGAATTAAATATTAACGACTTGCCCAATGCAGTATCGATGGTACGGTTAAAACTTTCCTCTGCGCCAACACTTATTACCGGAAACCAACCGGCATATGCACTGCTGATGCCAACAGTGTGGCTTTTATCGTTTCGGTTGTAAATGTAACTTAAAATATTACTAAAGCTGCTGAGTACATTATCGCTGTACAAACTGTATCCAAACTCTGGATCGGCAATTACCGGCCTGCGGCTGTGGAAATTAAAAAGATGAAATGATTTTTTATATTTTGTAACAGGGTTTTGTTTATCTGCTAAAGTATATAAAGAACCTGCGCCACTTTTACTTAATGCTGTTTTGGTATAAAGATTACCAGTAGTAGAATAGGTGATTGAGCTTGTATCAATCCTATCCCAATCAAACACATTAACATCCATTGTTGTTAACCTTGATCCTTTGGCAGTAAAAGCAGAAAATACCATTTTGCCTTTTGAATTTACAGATGGATGATACACACCATTGATGTTTTTAGTGATGCTGAATATTTTTTCATCTGATAGCGTAACAGCAAAAATTTTATCTGCATTATTATTCATCATGGTGAAATAAACAGTATCGCCTTTTACAAATGGATAACCCAAAACATTAAAAGAAGGTGCAGTAATAAATTTAGTTGTGCCAGTTGTAATATCTACTTTTACTAATGCCATTGTTCCATCGGGTGTTCTTACTGCAGACACTGCCGTATTATTATCGATATATTTTGTTTGTGTAAAAAAATAATTCTGTGGGTTGGGCACTTTTAATATTACCCCACCGGTAGCTGCATTTATTCTGTGTAAATTATTGGTACCGTTAGTATTTACGCTTACTGCAAGTATTTCGTTGCCGTCAGCGTTTATATCAGGCGAAAAATATTTTGATTTAAAAGTTAATTGCTTTTGTTGTTTAGATTTTATATCCAGCAATTGAAGTACACTGTAATCCCTGTTGCCCCATCGTGGGTCGGATTGGTAAGATGCGTAAACCACTTTACCATTTTTGTAAGAATAATAATCATCTATCGCAAAATTTTTTACTCTTATCTTTTCTTCTTTACCATTTGATAATAAATAAAAGGCTTCTATTTCTTTATAAGATTTTTTAGTAACCAAAATACTGTCATCTCCAATAAAATTGGGGAAGAGATAATCTATAACGTTATTTTTTTTAACCGGCGTAGTATAACCAAATAGATGCATTTCCGAATTTTTTAAACCCTCAAACGTTTGCTCTCTAAAATAATTTATAGCATCCTCCCTGAATTTTTTAAACGGCACCCCCGAATGTTTTTCAACCGCCTTATTAAAAATACTTTTAAACCTTATCGCATCATTGGTAACATTATTCCAAAAATTTTCTCCATATTTTTCATAGCCATACGCCACCAAAATATATCCCAACGGATAATGATCGGGCACAAAATCTTTTAAAGAACCGCTGCGGTATTTCATCCAGCTGTATTTTTTATTTTCTACCCAAAGCGATTTAAAGCCATTGTAAAAAGCAGGCATCCTTCCCCTGCCCTGTGCACTTACTAAAGTTTCCTGCCATACCGCATCACCTTCAAAAAAATAATCGGGTAAAAAAAGCCCGTTGGCAAACAACTGTCCTTCCTGCCCCAAAAAAAACGAAAATAATTTGGTAAGCCCTTTATTAAAATTGCTGAACTGCTGCATGTGCCGGTTTTCGTGGGTAATTAAATTATCATCCCATCTTACACTTCCGGTATTAAAATTATCCTGGCCGGGTGTCATAAATAATTCACTCATTATTGGCGCCATACGAACGTAGGCGTTTGGAATAGTGGTTTGATTTTGTAAAATAATATTCCATTTGCGCTGGCTGCCACCAATAGTTTTTGATGTAGCACTATCCATTAACTGTACCACATTGGCAATGCGGTTAGCCTGACTGTCTAACCCCAGCGGAAAAATAATTTTTGCTTTGGAAGTATTTATTTGTTTCCATTTAACAGATGGGGCGTTACCACCAAAATTTTGTGCCATGCAAAAAAATGGCAGTAAAAAAAAGATAACCGCAGCAGTAATAAGTTTTACTTTTATCATAACTTAAAAATACAAATCATTATTGATAAAATAAATTACAACAAATGCTTGAACCCAACTTTTCTACATTTCCTGAAATTACTACCGAAAGATTATTGCTAAGCAGCATAAAAAAAGAAGACGCCCCAGAATTATTACTGTTACGCAGCAGCGAAAAAGTTATGGAGTATATTGATAAGGAAAGAACGAAAACCGTAGAAGAAACAGCAACTTTGATAAAACGTATTACTGAAGATGCCCTAAATAATGAAGGCATTACCTGGAAAATAAGTATGAAAGAAAATCCAGAAAAATTAATTGGCACTATTGGTTTTTGGAGAATAATAAAACCACACCACCGGGCCGAAGTGGGTTATATGCTGCACCCAAATTTTTGGGCAAAGGGTTTAATGAAAGAAGCTTTACAGGCAGTTATTGATTTTGGATTTAACACAATTTGTTTGCACAGTATAGAAGCGCATATTAACCCCGGCAATGCAGCATCGGCAGCACTTTTAGAAAAACTATGTTTCGTAAGAGAAGCATATTTTAAAGAAGATTATTTTTTTAGAGGTAAATTTTTAGACAGTGCTATTTATTCTTTATTAAACAAAAAATAAAGCCCGTTCAATTAGGAACGGGCTTATTTGCGTTTTAGTTTATTAGTGTTATATCAAGCCAAACTGCCAAACCTCACAGGTTTATTAAAAAATAGTTTGTCTAATCAAAAGCTTTATAAAACCTGTGAGGTTTATGCGTTGCTTTAAAATTTACAAGACACTACTAGTTTACATTTTTGGTAACAACACATGATCTACCACGTGTATTACACCATTACTTTGATTTACATCTTTAATAGTTACGTAAGCCACACCACCACTTTCATCTTTAATAGCAATTTTATTTCCTTTCATCATAATTATTAAATTTCCGCCTGCAACAGTTTTTACTGTAGCGGTGCCATTACCATCCTTAATTAACTTTGCTAAATCTTTTGAAGTGTATTTACCTGAAACCACATGGTAAGTTAATACACCTGTTAAAGCTGCTTTGCTTTCTGGTTTTAATAAATTATCTACAGTACCTGCAGGTAACAAATTAAACGCTTCGTTCGTTGGTGCAAATACGGTAAACGGTCCTGCACTTTGTAATGTTTCTACAAGGCCTGCAGCTTTTACAGCGGCAACTAATGTAGTGTGGTCTTTACTGTTAACTGCATTTTCTACAATATTTTTAGATGGATACATTGCAGCACCACCAACCATAACTGTTTTTTCCATTTGAGCAAATGATGCATTAACAAATAACATTGCTATTGCTCCAAAAAGAATTTTTTTTACCTGTTTCATAAATGTGTTTTTAAGTTTGTTTTAATTATTTATTTACAGCATCATTTACGGCAGATGAAAAAGAATGGATTGTTTTTTTATAAAAAATATATTTTGTTGAAGGATTTTATACAATAGTGATGCAGCAATAAAACATTATTGCAATTGAAAATAAAAAGTAAGAATTTTATGAGAGATTAAAAAATGAGCATTAGATTTTGCCCATACTTACTACATCAGTAGGTGTAGGGTTACCGCCTTCATTTTCTAAAGAGATAGCAAAAGCTTCGGCTCTGCCAAATGCTTTCATTGGTTGCATGCGGAATTTTTTGCCCTTATCATTGGTAATTATTAAGCCGCCATCAACAGGTACACCATCTACAATAGCCCAAAACTGGTATTGCTTCCCGGCAGGTGCATCGGGCAAGTTACTGGCATCAACCATTACATCACCGGTATTTTTCATCCAGTAAATTTTTGCTGTAGCTTCAGGTAAAGTTGGTTGGCCTTGTAACGCAACAGGAATACTGTATTTACTCTGTACAATTCCTAAATCAGTTTTCATGTCATCAGTTTGCTGTTGAACCTGTGCAAGCTGTTGCTGTGTATCTTTTAAATCTTTAGTTGCAGTATCATATTTGTTATAAAACATTACATTCATTACCGCACTTGCAATAAGTAAAGCAACAGATGCCGCAGCTGCAAATTTCCAATAATTTTTAAAGGTAACTACTTTGGCAGTTGATCCATTATCTGTATCACTAACCAGCCTTAAAACATTTATCCTGCTAAAAATTTTTTCTTTTATTTCTTTTCCCTGTGCAATTCCTGCTGCCTGTGCATAATCTTCCAAACCATTTTCTATCTCCTGTAATTCTGCAGCAACTTCTGGATATTGTTTTATCCAATCCTCTACCTGCTGCCGCTCTGTTGAAGAGGCAAGGCCTGTAGCGTAAAGCTCCAGCAAACCGGATGATATGATATCTTGTACCTGCACTTTTATTTTTATTGTAACATTTTTCTTAACTCTAATATTGCCGATCGCATTCTTGTTTTTACCGTACCCAACGGTATGCCCATTTCTTTCGAAATTTCATCTTGTGTGTATCCGTTAAAATAAGCCATATCAATAATACTTCTCTGCTCTGGTTTTAAATTACTTAGCTGTTTTCTTATTCCTATCGCATCAAATCTTTCAACTGTTGCATTATTATCAGCGTAATTACTTACGGAATTTTCATCGCTAGAGATTTTACTTTGTTTTTTATACCCTTTACTGCGTAATGTATCAATAGTAAGATTTCGGGTAAGGTTAAGCATCCAGGTAAACAATCTCCCTTTGGTAGTATCGTAATTAGAAAAATTATTCCAGATTTTTACAAACACTTCCTGCAGTATATCTTCACTAAGTTCTTTGTCTTCTACCAACCTGTAAATAATACCGTTAAGCGCTGCTGCGTAATTATCATATAAATACGAAAACGCATGCTGGTTTCTGTTTTGCAGTTGCAACACCAGTTCTTCTTCGCTGTATTTTGTTATCTCCTGCAAGGGGTTAATTGATTTATTTAAAATCGAAAGTAGATTATTTTTTTAAAACTTAGTACCTTAACCCGTAATAATATAAGAATGATACAAAAAACCATACCAGTTCTGCCTGCTGTTAACATAAAAGACACCATAATGTTTTACGAAAGTAAATTAGGTTTTACAGCTTTTAACCACGGTGGCTATGTGGTAATGAAAAAAGATGACGCCGAACTGCACTTTTTTTTATGTGCCGATAAACAACTTTGCGAAAACTCACGTACTTACCTTCGTGTGAGTAATATTCAAGATCTTTATATCGAATTATCAGCATTAAACATCATTTATCCAACAGGCAAACTGGCCGATAAAAGCCGGGGAGTAAAAGAATTTTGTATACTGGATAACAATGGCAACTTATTAAAATTTGGAGAAGATACCTGGAAATAAATTTATGAATAATATTATTGTAAGAACAATACAGCCAGAAGATAACAAAGCCCTGGCAAGAATTATCCGTAATTCGCTGGAGGAGTTTAAGGCCAATAAACCTGGTACAGTTTATTTTGATGATACCACCGATAATCTAGCAGAAGTTTTTAAAACCCCCAACAGTATTTATTTTGTTGCCCATGCAGATGGCGTATTATTGGGCGGAGGCGGCATTTACCCCACCCAAAACTTGCCGGCCGGCACCTGCGAATTAGTAAAATTATATTTAAGTAACGCTGCCAGGGGCAAAGGCATTGGAAAATTATTAATGGAAAAATGTTTTACTGCTGCCAAAGATTTGGGTTACAAAAAAATGTATTTAGAAACTATGCCCGAATTAAATATTGCTGTACCCATGTATGAAAAACTGGGATTTACTTATTTACAAGCGCCGCAGGGCAATAGTGGCCATGGCGGGTGCGATATCTGGATGATAAAAGATTTATAACAATAAATTTTGTGGAATTAGCTGCAGCATGAATCCTATGGCAGCATTACAAAATGAAAATATTATTCTCCCTTCTTTCTTTAAGTTTATTTTTTGGCTGCGGTAAAAAAGCCAGGCAGCCAGTAACTTTATTTAATCCGCCTGCAGCAATTACCCCAATAAAATTAAATTACGATTCCTGCAAAAAAGATATTCTTCTCACTAAACAAAAAAACAAAGCTGCCTGGAGTAAACTACCTAAGCAGCAAAAAGAAAAAATTTTTACAAGAGCCATTACAGAAACCATTATCCCCAATTGGATTGGTACCGTCTGGGATTTTAATGGCGTTACCCAAACGCCGCAAAAAGGAACTATTGCCTGTGGCTATTTTGTTACTACAGTTTTACGGGATGCAGGCTTAAATATTGCAAGAGTAAAGCTGGCGCAATGTGCATCGGAGCAAATGATGCTTTCGCTAATTCAGCCAAAATATGTACAGCGTTTTAGCAATATTGCAATGGATAATTTTATAAAAAATATACACCAGCAGGGTTATGGATTATTTATTGTTGGTTTAGATAACCATACCGGTTTTATTTATAATGATGGTGCGGAAATTTATTTTATTCACTCTACAGTTGTGGGTACAAGAAATGTACAAAAAGAAAAAGCAGCAGCAAGTTGGGTTTTACAGCAAAGTAAATATAAAGTGCTGGGTAAAATAAGTGCCGATGAAAATGTTTTAGAAAGATGGATTGTGAATGGTGAATAGTGAATGGTCAATTGTTGCCCGTTAAAATCTCCACTTCGTACACCGCACTAAACAAGTATAATTTTCCTGTTTGTACTTCTACGCATTTATACCGCTTTCGAATCTTCTCCCCTTTTTTAAAAATTCTGCCGCCTTTAATTTTAAACAGGCTGCCTTCAGCAATATTTTCTACCAGGTAAATTCCCGATTTTTTTTCATCATAATTATTTAAAACCCTTAATAATTTTTCATCGCCGCAACTGCTGGCAGCAGGGTTTTGTAAAGTTTGCATTAAAGCCTTTTCAATATCTGCCGGAAAAATTTTCTTTAATAAAAACTTGGCCAGTATTTTTCCAAATTCATTTTTCCATTCTTTACCATGTGCCATTACACGGTGGCCAAATTGCTCGTACGTAAACAAATGCGCCAGCTCATGCAAAAGTGTAATTAAAAATGCATACTTATTTAGATTACCATTTACACTTATGCGGTGTGTTTGGCCTGCATGGGCATGGCGGTAATCGCCTAAAATACTTTGGCGTTGTCGGCTAACGGTAAGGTGTACTTTATAATGCCGCAGATAATACAGCACTTCTTCAAAACTGCCGGCGGGTAAATAGGTTTGTAACTGTAAAAGCGGCGCTTCCTGTTTAGGCATTTTTTTGTTTGTTCAGCTTCATAACAATGGCAACTTCCACAGCAAGATAAAGAAAGTACAGAAAAATGGAAATGTATATTGCCGGTTTATTAACCGACTTGCCGATAATAATTACATACGCTAAAAATGCCCCCAGCACCACAAACATTTTTATCATCATGGCCCCCATCATGCTGCGTACAAAAACATTGGGGTTTGTATTTTGCAATGCCCTGCGCTGTAAAAGAAAAGCAATAAAGTTGGTTAAAAAAAATAAAGCATTGGCAGCAATTAAAACATTTCTGTCCACACCATATTTTTCAAAAATAGATTTACCCGTTAAAAAAAAGGTATTTAGAAAAATAAAAATAAATATCAACGGTAAAACCTGTTTGCGCCTGTCTTTCATTGCTGTTTGTTATGTAGTTGAATTAGTGAAAATAAAAAGTTAAACTGCACAAAGATAACTGCTAAACTAAAACAAAAAAGTTCATGGTATTACCCCTGAACTTTTTAAACAATATAATCTTGCAGCTATATTTTGTAAGATAACCGTGTTATAAAATGAATTTGATTAACCCTGTGCCGGATAATTTTATTCGTTAACCGCACTGGCCCTTTCGGTAACAAACTCCACCACATTCGCACCCATATGGCACTGACCATTAAATGAAGCTGTAGGTTCAATTTGTAATTTTCCGGCATACAAATCACCATCAACTACTGCATTGCCATGCAGGTACAGCAGTTCGGCAACTTTTACTTTACCGGTTACTTTACCTAAAACATCGGCCTGCTTACCATCAATATCGCCTTCAACAACACCATCGGCACCAATTAAAATTTTTGCTTTAGAAGTAAGGTTACCTTTTAATACACCATCAATGCGTATATCACCATTACTTTGTATGTTGCCACTAATAGTAGTGCCTGCACCAATAATGGTGGTGGATGTGGCAGTTGATTCATCAAAAGATGATTTAGATTTGGATTTAAACATATTCTGTAGTTTTTGAGGTTGAAAAATTTTCAGTTCAATCGTCGCTATTTTCTAATTTGGGTAAATCCAGTTTGTTGGTATCTAATTTTGGAACACTGCCCTGCAATACTTTTTGTAAATCGTTAAAATATTGCTGCTTGTACTCCAGCGCTTTTTCAATTGAATCTGTTCGTACTTTAAGTATCCTGTACTCTTTTGCCTGTTTAGAGTTGCCGTAACCCACACCCGGTAAATAATATTTTAGCGGTGTAAAAACTATTAAAGCAACGGTTAATCCCACTAACAAAACAAAAAGGGTACTTAAAGCAATATATACACTCAGCCTGTTTAATTTAAATTTTACCACTTCTTCGTAAGTGTCTTCATTCATCACCACTAATCTGTAACGGTTCCGCAGCCTTTTTAATGTGTTGTTAGCGTCAAATTTTGACATATTTTTTTTTGTGGAGGATAAAAATAATTAAAGCCTGCTGAAAAAGCAATAAATGTGCAAAAAAGAGTAATACTACTCGGTAAAAGCAACCGTAATATGCGAAGCAATTGCACCACATCTTAAAAAAAGATTAAAGTGTAATTAGCCGCAATCTTTCTAAGAACAATTGCTAAAAATAACCGATATTTATGCTTGTTTTCTAACCTATTAATACATGCTGAAAAGATCCATTGCTTTTATTTTTTTATTTTTTGCAGTTAACCACTGTTTTTATACTTTAATGGCACAGCCCACCTGGACCATTGACCCTTTTGGCAAAGAAAAAAAACCAGAGAAATACGAGAACAGAAAACTGGGATCAGAAAAAACTGCTGATAAAAAATTTTCCACTTCCCGGCATCTTATACAAAATACAGTAACCCATTACAATTATTATTTTAATGCCAATAATAAAGTTAACGCCGTGGTGGAAAGGGCCAAACTAAGTAACAAAGACGATTACAGTAAACTGCTTTCCTTCTATCCTTATTCATTAGAAAGTACAGCATCGCAAAAACAAGAACTTGATTCTGTTATTTATAAAAGTACCGCCGGAATTTTATTGCATGATTTAAGAAACGACTGGGTAGATAATATGTACCTGCTTATTGGCAAATCTTATTATTACCGAAAAGATTTTGATTCGGCAGCAATGACGTTTCAGTTTATAAACTACAATTTATTTCCACGCAAAAAAAAGGAAGATGATAACCGTGTAGTGGGTGGCAACGAATCGGCAAGCGGCAGCAATATTTCTATAGCTAATACAGAAAAAAGAAATTTTTTACAAAAAGTTGCATCGCTTCCGCCCAGCCGCAACGATGCATTACTGTGGCTTGCCCGTACTTTAATTGAGCAAAACGAATTTGGCGAAAGTGGTGGCCTCATCAATACTTTACAAAACGATGCCAACCTTCCTAAACGTTTACAAAACGATTTAGATGAAGTAAATGCTTACTGGTATTTTAAACAATCGGGATACGACAGCGCCGCTGCTCATTTAGAAAAAGCATTAACCAATGCCGATGATAAACAGGATAAATCACGTAGAGAATTTTTACTGGCACAGCTGTACGAAATGAACGGCCAAACTGAAAAGGCTTCGGAGTATTATGTAAAAGCATCAAAGCATACTGTAGATCCGTTGTTAGATATTTATGCCCGTTTGAATGATGCTAAAATGTATCGCACCGGCGATAATATAAAAGAATTAGATAACAGCATTGCCACGCTTTTAAAAATGGCAAAAAAAGATAAGTTTGAAGCCTATCGTGATATTGTTTATTACTCTGCCGCACAACTATTATTACAAAGACCCGACACCAATGCTGCCATAATTAATTTTGATAAAAGTGTTAAGTATAACGAAAACAATATCACTTATAAAAACAAAGCGTTTTTACAATTAGGCGATATTGCTTACAAACGTAAAATGTATAAAATGGCTGCCAATATGTACGACAGCCTGCAAATGAGCGATACCACTTTTACCGATAACCTTGCACAGGTACAAATAAGAAAAGCCGCATTATCAAAAATTATTGATCATATTACCAATATAGAAAGAGAGGACAGTCTGCAACGCATAGCCGCACTTTCGCCAGCCGAAAGAGAAGCTTTTGTAAAAAAATTAGTAAAAAAATTGCGTAAAGAAAATGGGTTAAAAGATGATGGCAGTAATACCGGATCTGATCCGCTCACCTTCGGTAGTGCAAATAATCCGCCTGCTGATATTTTTGCAGCCAATACTGCTAAAGGAGAATGGTATTTTTACAATAGTACTTTAAAAACAAGGGGCTTTAGCGATTTTAAAAGTAAATGGGGTACAAGGATTAATGTAGATAACTGGCGCAGAAAATCAGCAATTGATCAAACTTTACAAATCAACGCAGGAAATATTGCCGCAGTACCCGGTAAAGATGGAGTTGCTGCTGCCTCAACACAGCCAACAGAAATTACTTATGATGGCCTTATGCAAACGCTGCCGCTTACACCGGAAAAGATTGATTCCAGCAACAGCATTCTTTCTGCCAATTTATTAAGCCTTGCAAAACTTTATCAAAATGAATTAGAAGATTATGAAGAAGCGATAAAAACTTACGAAGAAAGTTTACAGCGCTTTCCTGATAAATTAGCTGATGGAGAAATTTATTTAGGTTTATATTATTGCTACAACAAATTGGGTAATACCGAAAGGGCTAATTATTATAAAAATTTACTGAACACTAAATTTGCAAGCTCCAAATCGTGGAAGATGGCAAATACCCCGGCGGCATTAAACCCCAAAACAAAAAACCCTGAAGCAACAAAAACATACGAAAACATTTATGATCTTTTTATAGAAGGGAAATTTGACAAAGCAATAAGTGAAAAGAAAAAAGCAGATTCTGTATATGGTGTTAATTACTGGACACCCCAACTGCTTTACATTGAAGCATTGTACAATGTAAGGATGTGTAACGACAGTGTTGCAATAGATGGTTTAAATGCATTGATACAAAACAATCCCACTTCGCCTTTAAAAGCAAAGGCCGAAACTATGATTGATGTAATTAAGAGAAGAAAAGAAATTGAAACTTATCTTACTAATTTACAGGTAACCCGTGCCGAAGAAGATGTTGTTTTAATGGCAAATGATAACCAACCGGCGGTAAAGCAACCCGTAAAAATTGTAAACGTACCGGCGGCTATACAAAAGCCTGCTGTTGCGGCACCGGTAATAAAAGATACTGTTGCAAAAGCGCCTCCATTATTAACCAATGGTACATTTGTAATAAAACCCGATTCGCCCCATACAGTAATAATGCTTTTAGAAAAAGTAGATGGTGTTTATATTAACGAAGCAAAGAATGCTTTTACACGTTACAATAAAGAAAATTATTACGGCCAAAAAATTGATATTGTAAAAGATGTAATTGATGGCGAACGCAGCGTTTTAATTATTTCTTCTTTTACCGACGGCGCCACGGCATTGCAGTATTACGATAAGATAAAAAAAGCTGCGGCAAGAGAAGTATCGTGGTTGCCGGCAAATAAATATTCATTTTTTATTATTACAGCCGAAAATATGCAGGTATTAAAATTAAACAAAGATATTACCGGGTACAAGGCCCTGTTAAATAAACAATATCCGGGAAAGTTTTAACAGGTTGTATTAATAAAAAATAAACCCGAAAACTATTTTTGTGTTGCTCATTTAAATTAACCCCCTTAACTCTTTATATTGTATGAAACGTTCTGTAAAAATTTTTTGGCGGATATTTTTTGGTGGATTAATTTTTGTGGTACTGCTGTTTGTAGGTGCCAACTTTGGATTGCTTGGCAAAATGCCTTCTATAAAACAATTACAAAATCCTGAAGCAGATTTAGCAACAGAAATTTTAAGCAGCGATGGTCTTTTAATGGGTAAATATTATTCAGAAAACAGAAGTGAAGTAAAGTACAGCGAAATATCACCCAACGTCATTCATGCTTTAGTAGCAACAGAAGATGAACGCTTTTACGATCACTCTGGCATTGACGCACAGGCTATAGGAAGAGTAGTATTTACTGCGGGTACGCAAGGTGGTGGTAGTACAATTACACAACAAGTAGCCAAACTGATGCTGGGTCAGGGGCGAGGTAATATTCTTAAAAGAGGTATTCAAAAAATAAAGGAGTGGATTGTTGCTGTAAAATTAGAACGCAATTTTACCAAAGAAGAAATCATTACACTCTATTTAAACAGGGCTCCGTGGGGTAATGTATTTGGCATCCGCAATGCATCAAGAATGTATTTTCAAAAAGAACCTAAAGATTTAAAAATTGAAGAAGCTGCTGTATTAATAGGCATGTTAAAAAGTTATTATTATAATCCCATAACACGTCCTAAAGAGTCGATGGACAGAAGAAATACAGTAATAAACCAAATGGTGGTTTGTAAAGAAAAATATTTAACCGAAGCTGAAGCTGCAAAATTAAAAGCCAAACCACTTATTACTAATTTTAAAAAAATAGATGAGAATGTAGGTATTGCCCCTTACTTTAGAGATGTATTAAAAGATAAATTAAAAGACTGGTGCCTTGCCAACGTAAATCCCAAAACAGGCGAACCTTATAATTTGCACCGTGATGGTTTAAAAATATATACTACTATCAACAGTAAAATGCAGCAATATGCTGAGGAAGCAGTGGTACAACACATGCCGGTAATACAAAAAAAGTTAGACTGGATTATGAAGACCAATGGTGCAAAAATGTGGAAAGGCCACGAAGCTACTATCGAATCAGCAATGAAATATACCGACCGCTGGAAAAATTTATCGGATGAAAAAATGAAAGAGGCCGACATAAAGAAAACGTTTTTTGTTCCTGTTAAGATGAAAGTATTTGCATGGAATGCAAAAAGGGAAAAGGATACCACCATGACGCCTTATGATTCTATAAAATACCATAAGCAATTATTACAAACTTCCTTTGCAGCCATGGACCCTAAAACCGGCGAAGTAAAATGCTGGGTTGGCGGTATAGATTATAAATGGTTTAAGTTCGATCACATCATCGCCAAAAGGCAGGTAGGATCAACCATTAAACCACTAATTTATTCTTTAGCGGTACAAGATGCAGGCTACACGCCGGCAACAGAAATTCCCGGCGGATCGGTACAGTATGGTGGCGAGATGAAATATTTTGGTGGTGGTGGCACAATGGCTAACTGCCTTGCATTTTCAAAAAATGCAGCTGCAGTAAGAATAACCAACCTGGTGGGTGTAAAAAGAGTAATTGAATTTGCAACAAGTGCAGGGATAAAATCAAAACTTCCGCCTTATACTTCACTTGCATTAGGTGCCGCTGAAATTCCTATGCTGGAAATGCTGCAGGCTTACACCATGTTCCCTAATAAAAGTTTAACTACCGAACCCATTTTAGTAACCCGTATTGAAGATAAAAGCGGAAATATTTTAAAAGAATTTATTCCTGAGTCGAAGCAGGTGATGAGTGAAGCATCGGCTTTTACCATGGTGCAGTTAATGCAGGGTGTGGTAAAATTTGGTACGGCACGTGCACTTAACAGTTATAACATACCTGTTGAAATGGCAGGAAAAACCGGTACTACAAACGATAATGCCGATGGCTGGTTTATTGGTTACACACCCGAACTTTTAGCCGGTACATGGGTGGGCTGCGAAGATCCTTTTTTAAGGATTTATGCAGGTACATCAGGCGGTAATGAAATGGCTGCACCCAAGTGGGGCATTTTTATGAGTAAGGTTTATGGAGATAAAAAATTAGGCTATGGTAAACTGAAAACATTTGAAAAACCTGCTTCGTTTTCTAACGGCGAATTATCCGGCGATGCCGGAGGCTGGGGTGATATATTCAGGCAGGGCGACAGCACCACAGTTGACCAGGGCAATGGCGATGCAGGCGATTTTATTAATGACCCAATAAAAGAAGAAACCCCTGTTGAAAATAATATCCCCATAGAAAGCGAAATACAAAAACCTGCAGTTGTGGATACCAATACAAAGGCTAAAAGTAAACCCGATGAAAAAACGCCACCTAAAGCAGTATTGCCATCAGCCATAAGGCCGCTTGATGAAAAAGAAAAGAAAATGCTTAAGAAAGAAAAAGAAAAGACAAGTGGCGGAAATGAGTATTGATAATGAGATTAATTTTGATTGCAAAATTGAATAATATAATAATCTTACCAATATTTTATGGCATCGCCTAAACAGAAAATAAACTTTGATAATTTGTTTTCATTCTTTTAGTACTTATCATAATAGGATTTTTTATTCCTCATCTTTTAATATACTGTTGAAGGTGCCAGCAATTGAAGAAGCTACTCACAAGATCAGATATAATATTTTTAGGCAATTTTATCAGTTGGTGGATAAATCAATTATCCATAAATTTTTTCGATATTTTTGGAAAAAAAGGATATTGCTGTTAATACGGCAACTTGCGGCATTTAGTAATCTTGTTTAAAGGACAAAACTTTAAATGGGAAGCAATGTGGTACCTATACTAATGGGCCGAAATGGCGGCTTCACTATTATGCTCATCTGGATACTATAAATACAAATCTGTTTTTCTTTTGTTACATACACAATACTTACTATTGGAACAGTTGGCTACATCGGGCAATGCTGTTGGTAATGCCACCGCATTCTCATTCCACTATCAAAACAATAATTCCGTACCCATGGCAGGTTGTATAGAAAACGATACAAGGGTGGAAGAAGATGCTTTTATTTAATACCGCTTTGTATATCAAACAATAAGTACATTTCAAAAATTATAGATTAATTTGTTTCTTACTACAATATCTAATTTTCCAAGTCAGTTAATATCTCTACTTCTACTTCTTCCTCACCCCCTTTATCATCCTGAACAACAGCATACAAAGTATTGCTCCGCCAAAAGCAATACCCATATCTTTTTGTGCATCCCAAATATCTCCCTGGCTGCCAAGGTATGCGGCGCCTTCTTCGGGGTAAAAAACATCAGCAACCAGCCATTCAATTAATTCGTATGCCGCACTAAACGACATCGTAATCTCTACAGGTAAAACCCAGCAAACCCAATCGGGCCATTGCATATAATTTTTAAAATAATCCCTCATAGGATATGCCAGCATAAAGCCAAAACTAAAATGCACAATACGGTCGTAATAATTGCGGTTTAAATGGAAAGTTTCTTTTAACCAGTAACCAAAAGGGTTTTCGGCATAAGTATATTCGGCACCGTAAATGTGTAATAAGATATAAACAAAAAAAAGTGTGTAACTCAAATCACTAAACTTAAATTTTTTGTACGTAAAAATCATACTTAAAATAAAAATAACAGTAAGTACATTTTCGGTGTACCAGTTGGAGCGGTTAGTGGTATTTATAAAAGTAACTATCCAGCAAATAAAAAAGATAGCTAAGTAAATTTTAAGTAAATGATTTTGCTTAAATATTTTTCTATCGGTGCTTATTGCTGTTGAAAAATTCATGTAGTTGGTTGTGGGTTGTGAATGGGCAATGGTGAATGGTCAATCGTCAATATTTAAACAGTCATTTGTCATTGATCAATTTTTAAACATTAATGGCGGGTATTATTGTTTTCTTTAAAAACATTTATACAAATAACCAATAAAAAAGCAGGGTTCAAATTAATAGAACCCTGCTTTACTATTTTTAATAAAATAAATTAATAATTTCTTGCCTTTAATTCCACACGGCGGTTTTTAGCACGGCCTGCAGCAGTTTTATTATCAGCAACGGGCATATCCTGTCCGTGGCCTGCAGATACCATTTTGCTTTCATCAACACCTTTGCCTGGCTAAATATGCTTTAACAGCATTAGCCCTGTTTTCGCTTAAAGTTTGGTTTTTATCAGGCTTACCCTGGCTGTCGGTATGGCCATCAATATCCAGCATTAAAGTTTTATCGGCAGCCATAATTGTGGCCACTTCGTTTAATGACTTATAAGATTTAGCTAACAACTTAGCACTGCCTGTTGCAAAGAAAATATTTTTAGCCGCATAATTAATTTTATCAATTACTGCCTGGGCAATTACAGGGCAACCAAAATTAGTTGCAGGCCCTGCTTCGTTAGGGCATTTATCTTCTTCATCGTTTACACCATCATTATCGGTATCTGGTACCGGGCAGCCCTGGTAACGTGCCACACCTTTTACAGTTATGCATTTATCCATTTCATCATTAATACCATCGCCATCAGTATCTGGTATCGGGCAACCCTGGTATTTTGATAAGCCAGCTACATCCGGGCATTTATCATCTGCATCAGTAATTCCGTCGCCATCTTTATCGGGGCAACCCATTAAAGAAGCTAAACCGGCTACATCCGGGCATTTATCATCAGTATCTAAAACACCATCACCATCCCTGTCTTTTGGCGCTTCCACTACCGGTGGCAAAACAACTACTGGCACAGGCTCAGCTTTTGGTTTGCCAATATTGCCGGCAATACCAACACTGTGGTACAAATGGTAAGCTGCATTTTCTGATACAGGAATACGGTATTGAGAGTTAAACAAAATAAATGCCTCGTCAAACAGGTTTACCTGAATGCCCAGGCCAACTGGAGCAATTGCCGAATAGTAGCCTTTAAATTTAGAAGCGCCCAAACCTGCAGTAATAAATGGTACTACATAATATTTATCGGATAGTAATTTAAAATTTGCTGTTGCAACACCTTCTAATAAAAGTTCGCTGGAGCCCGATGATATTTTACCCGGAACAGGGTAATCTAAAAAAGAACCGGAAAGTGTACCTGCAAAATCAATATTATTGCTTAAACCCTGTATATAACTTAAACCAAGGCCAGATGCCATGTTTTTTGTTTGCTTCCATTGCTTACCCTGCAATACACTTGATAAACTGGTTGACCGTATGGCCGCAGCAGTTTTAAAATCGTTTAGTATAAAATGTACGCCTAATGCCGGACGTTTTTTGTAATCATTTTGACCAAAGCTTGTGATAAACATACCGATGGTTAGTAACGGTAATAAGATTTTCTTCATATTTGTTAGTTTACTTAATTGCGACAAAAATACTGGCTTACATTCAAAACGTAAAATAATTTACCCACATTATTAAAATGAAGTGTTTACTGGCAGACAGCTATTAGGCTTAATCTGTTGCATTGCTCAGGGTTTAGGTGCCTTTTTACCTATAACTTCTACTTTTACACGGGTCAGCCCCGCCGAAACATAACCTAATTTAATTGCTGCAGCTTTTGTAAGATCTATGATCCTCTTCATTCTGGGATGCAATCTGTCGTTAGTTTTAACAACCACAGTACGTCCATTACGCATATTGGTAACCTTTATCCACGTACCTAAAGGCAATACATTACAGGCACATGTTAATTTATTTTGGCTGAATATTTCTCCGTTAGCTGTTTTACGGCCAATAAATTTGTTATGATAAAAACTGGCGAGGCCATATAAAACACGTTTTGTACTGGCAGTTTTTGCTTTTGCCGGTTTAACGGTATCCTGGGCATATAATGGATGATTAAAAAAAATTACTGAAGCAAGAACCAACAGCAATTGTAAAAAACTTTTTTTCTTTGGTAAAAATAATTTCATGCAGCAGCTGTAAAATTAAGAAAGTGGATTTCTGAAGTAACTATTTATTTATTGGCAAAGTATTTTTCTCTCAGCACTTTATCTTCTCCATAAATATCATCATAAAATTTAATTTTCCCGTTTTTTCCCTCACAGCTAAAGTAACGAATAAAAATGGGAATTTTATTTCTTACATCTATGCGGCGTTTTTCTTTATGTGCTATCCAGTTTTTTATAGAATCGGTGTTGTATCTTAAAGTATCTGAGCTGCTGATGTTCATACTGTCGTTTCGGGCAATGTAAAATGCTAATTTTTCCCACTCCTGCACCCTTACACAACCATGGCTTAATGCCCTTGAAGAATTTTTAAACAGATACCGTTGATTAGTATCATGCAAATAAACTGCATAAGGATTATTAAAATTAAATTTAAAAATACCCAGCGCATTATTATCGCCGCTGTTTTGCATTACTTTATAAGGAATACCTTTAGTGTACTTGCTCCAGTTAACACTGTATGCATCTATAGTTTCGCCTTTACCGTTTACGAGTTTTAAACCAATCCGTGCCAGGTAACCCGGGTTGTTTTTTAATTTAGGCAAATATTGCTTTGTAATTATACTGTTGGGCACCGTCCATGTAGGATAGGTAACCATATCCGTTATGGCACTGTTTAACAAAGGCGTTCTTGTTTCTGGCTTACCACAAATTACTTTAGATTCTAAAACAACAGTATCGCTTTGTATTACCCATAAATAGTAACCAGGCAAATTTACCCAAATGTATTTTTCAGGCATTTTTACAGGCAATTGCTTGTATCTGTCTAATGTAATGGCAATTCTTTTAAAGCGTTCTGCATCGCTCACATTCATTGCCCGTACTAAAGATGATGAAATCTTTCCATCCTGTTTAAACCCTTTTTGCTTCTGGTATTTTTTTACCGCGTTGCTTAAATTTGCAGAATCGGAAATTTTATCTGCAAAGTTTATTACGCCACTTTCAATTAATCTTTTTTGCAGCATCTTAATAAAATACAAAGAATCTTTTACGTCGCCTTTTTTATAAGGATAAGTAACATAAGTATAGGTGCGCCTGTCCATACTGTCTAAAAACATTTTAATACCTTTTTTTAGATCCCAGTAACCTTTGTTTACAGGCTGCAAAGAATTTAACAAGGGAGTAAATTCTTTTTTCTCTATTAAACTACTAAGATTTTTTACAAAAAAATCGTTTGCCAGTGCCGAGTCTTTAATAATACTCACACTGTCGGCCTGCAACCTGCCATGTTTTAAATCTTTGATAATGTGCATGAATGCATCGGTAAACATCAGGTCGGCCCTTGTCCATAATGCGGCGTCCATTCTTTTAAGCGAATCAGTATCTAATTTATTTTTTAATTTTTGCAAATTTTTAAAATGATAATCTTTTGGAAATAATCCTTCAAGTTCAGCATGGGTAATAAAATCAAACAATGTATCTGCAAGGGGTTGCCAGGTTTCTTTAGTGCTCCACACAGGTTCGTAATTTGCCGAAGCATAAAAATTATCCACAACCGCAGCAAGGTTTAAACTGATACTGTCATCAACTTTACCATTATTTTTTAAAGCAAATTCTAAAATCTCTTTAATATTTTCGCTGGCTTTAGTATCCATTTGTTCGGGGTCGGTAACTATTTGTTTATCTTTTGGTGCACTGGTATTATTGCACGAAATAATGAACAGGCATAAAATAATAACCGTAATTTGTAAATAAGGATTTTTAATGTGCTGCATACAGGGGTTAAAAAGTTGTAACTTAATGGGTACTTTAGCTTTCTCGTGGATTGGTTAGAAGAAATAACATGAACAAGATAATACATAGGTTTGAAATGCAGGCAATTTTTGCTGTTGTTTTTTTATTAACATCAGTGGCTACAGTTGCACAGGATACTGTTTTAAATAAATATGGCCTTTGGGTAATACATTCGTTACCGGAATATAAAAGAACAGTAGTAAAAAATCCGGGTAAACAAATGGTTGATTTAAAACAAAGTATGCCCGGCATTATTTTAGATTTACGCTATGCCGGCTCCAATAATTTTATGAAAGAAAAGTTATACCCGGCAATTACCACTACTTATTTAAGAAAGCCTGCAACAGATTCATTATACAAAATACAGGGTGAATTAAAAGCAATGGGATTGGGTTTAAAAATTTTTGATGCTTACCGGCCTTATTCGGTTACCGAAAAAATGTGGCTGCCGGTGCAGGACGACCGCTATGCTGCCGACCCCAAAAAAGGCAGTGGCCATAACCGTGGTGTTGCGGTTGACCTTACTATTATAAATTTACAAACCGGCAACGAATTAAATATGGGTACCGCTTTTGATAATTTCAGCGATACTGCCCATCATGCTTTTACCAATTTGCCCGAAGATGTTTTACAAAACCGTTTGTTACTAAAAAAAATAATGGAGCAGCATGGTTTTAAAGCATTGGATACTGAGTGGTGGCATTACAGTTTACCCAATGCAAAAGATTTTGAATTGCTGGATATTGATTTTAAATTTTTAGCAAGAAAAAAAAACAAAAAACGCAATGATAAAAGAAGATTTAATTGAAATTTTTAACAGAGACCTGAATAAATTAATAGCCGAAATTAATTTATTTAAAAATGAAGAAAGCTTGTGGGTTGTACAAGACGGCATCAGTAATTCTGCAGGAAATCTTTGCCTGCATTTAATTGGAAACTTAAATCATTTTATTGGTGCAATTTTAGGCAACACCGGTTATATAAGGGAAAGAGAAAAAGAATTCAGTTTAAAAAATATTCCCCGTAAAGATTTAATACAAAGTATTGAAAACACTATTTCGGTTGTAAAAGAAAGTTTATCTAAATTAACTGCAACAGATTTTGAAAAGATTTTTCCGCTGGAAGTTTTTGGCAAGCCTATTACTGCAGGATTTATGCTGCTGCATTTAACAACACATTTAACGTATCATTTGGGGCAGATAAATTATCACCGCAGGCTGTTAGCCTGATCATAAAATTCTTTTAATCTTATTTTCCAGCATCATTAAATCTGCCAGTACAAAAGCGGTTACGGCTTCCAGTATTACAGGCACACGTAATGCAATACACAGGTCATGCCTTCCTTTAATTGAAAAATTTTCTACCGTGTTGGTTTCCCAGTTTAAAGATTCCTGTTCTTTAGGTGTAGATGAAGTTGGTTTTATGGCAATACGAAAAACAAATTCGTTTCCATTGGTTATACCGCCAACAATACCACCTGCATGATTGGTTACAGTTTTTCCGGTTTCATCAGCAATTGCATCGTTATGTTTGCTGCCAAACATTTTTGCTGCGGCAAAGCCAGTTCCAAATTCAATACCACGTACTGCAGGTATTGCAAAAACGGCATGACTAATTACCGACTCTGCAGAATCAAAAAATGGTTCGCCCAAACCAACTGGCAAATTACTTACACGGCATTCTACAATACCACCAATGCTATCCTTTTCATCAATGGCTTTTTTTAAGCCTTTATCAATATCACTTTCTCCACCAATTTCAACAATACTTGATTCAATTTTTATTTGCTGTAAAAGTTTTTTTGCAACAACACCTGCTGCTACTAACGATACGGTTAACCTGCCGCTGAAATGCCCGCTGCCCCTAAAATCTTCGTAGCCGCCAAATTTTTTATGTGCTGTAAAATCGGCATGGCCAGGCCGGGGAAAAGCCCGTTGCTTTTCATAATCGCCGCTCCTTGTATTTTTATTTTCAAACAAAATAGTTAATGGAGCACCTGTTGTTTTTCCATTAAACCATCCGGTAATAATTTTAGGAATGTCATCTTCTTTACGGGGTGTAGTGCCTTTGGTACCACCCTTTCTTCTTTCTATATCAATAAAAAAATCTT
This sequence comes from uncultured Chitinophagaceae bacterium, assembly GCA_963741535.1. Lineage (GTDB taxonomy): Bacteria > Bacteroidota > Bacteroidia > Chitinophagales > Chitinophagaceae > Ferruginibacter. Next base: position 37,840 of record CAVUIP010000004.1, on the reverse strand, counting down.
CCGCAGATAAATCCAATCCTGCCGGGCAGCCATCAATGGTAAGTCCTACACAATCGCCATGCGATTCGCCAAAAATATGTACACGGAATATGCGGCCAAAACTATTCATCTTTTTTATTTATTGCCAAAACACTTAACCATTCCGGCATTTTAGGTTCAAAAATTTTATCAATTATTTCGTTAGAAAAAAATTGTTCCTTTAATGAATAAAAAACAATTTAGAAGAATTAGAAAGTACAAGTTTTTGTTAGGGCCGGCAATTACTCTAACTCTTTTAAATGGCATCCTCAAAATTTATTTTAGCTATTTTTTTTATTCTTTTTTTCTTGCCATTTTTATCAAGTTCCACCACATAACCATCATCTTCTATTACAATAGGAAGACCCAGTGCAAAATTTTCTTCCTGTGCTTTTTTGCCCACCATTTTACCAATTTTGATGAGTATTTTTTCTTCTTTATTTATTTTCATAATCGTTAAAATTGTCTTCTAAAATTACATCTAATTTTTTTAAATGCTCATAAAAATCAGGATACGATTTATTAATAGCTTCTGCTTCTTCAATAACAGTTTCTCCATTGGCCTTTAATGCAGCAACTGCACAGGCCATTGCAATTCTATGATCGTGATGCGAATGAACTGTTGCACCTTTTACTCCTCCGCCTCCTTTTATCATCATCAAATCGTCCTGCAAAATTATTTCCACTCCCATTTTTGCAAACTCCTGTTGTAAAGTTAATGCCCGGTTACTTTCTTTATGCGCTAAACGGCTAACGCCTTCAATAACTGTTGTACCATTACAGTATGAAGCTAATGCAACAAGAGGAGGAAATAAATCAGGACAATCAGTTGCATTGAAATGAAAGCCCCTAACCCCTAAAGGCGGATAAGCACATTCTATTTTATCTTCTTCAATGGAAAGTTTGCATCCGCAATCTCTTAATGCTTCTAAAATCTTTCTATCAGCCTGGGTAGAAAAAACATCTAATCCTTTTACAGTAATATTTCCGGCAACTGCACCCGCCACTAATAAAAATGCGGCGCCGCTCCAATCGCCTTCTACCGTATAGTTGATAGTTGATGGTTGATAGTTGACAGGATGAATAGTGAAGGATTCGTAATTATTGTTTTCTACATCGTAACCAAAATGTTTCATCACCTGCAAGGTTAAATCAATGTAAGGTTTACTTTTTAAATTATTTACAGTGATAGTAACGGTGTGTGTAGCCGCTTTTACATAAGCAAATAGTAACCCGGTTAAAAATTGCGAACTTAATGATCCGTCAATAGTAATATCTTTTGGCTGCAACGGTCCTTTAATTTTTATGGGCAGCATACCATTATTTGATGTTACTTCTATACCAAGCTGCGGAAATATTTCATCAAAAAAATCCATAGGACGTTTCAATAAACTTCCGGTTCCTGTTATGTTTATTGATGTATTGCTTAATGCGGCAATAGGGGCAAACATTCTTATAGACAGTCCGCTTTCTCCACAATTAATGCCCCCATCCCCTGAAGGGGAGATAAAGCCGGAAGAGTTAATTATTAAATTTCCATCTTTTTGTTGCATTATAGCTGCTCCCAATTTTTGTATAATATCCAGCGCTGCCAAATCATCATTACTTTTTCCGGGATTATTTATTGTTGTTTCTCCGCTATGTAACAATGCTGCTGCACAAGCCCGCTGCATAGAACTTTTACTGGTAGGTGCTGCAATTGTTCCGTTTATAACCGAGGGTTTTATTGTTACGTTCACTATAATATTTCTTTTAAATGCTTATGCAAATCATCCAGCTTAACCGATTTAATTGCCGCTTCGCCAATTTTATTCAGCAGGATAAAATTCACTTCGTTTTTAATTCTTTTTTTATCCATCTTTAAAACCTCAAATACTTTTTCGTAGTCTGTTTCAATATCAACCGGCAAATGATATTTAGCCAGCAATTTTACAATTCGTATGGCTTCCTCAAAATGAAAACCATTAATCTGTTCAGATAAATTACAGGCTGCCACCATACCAATACTTACCGCATGGCCATGCAATATATGATGCAGGTTTTCTACTGCATGCCCAATGGTGTGGCCAAAGTTCAACAGTTTTCTATCGGCCTGTTCAAACTCATCAATAACAACAATAGCTGTTTTAATATGTTACATTTATTTCAATTAACTCTGCAAGTAACAAAGCATCTTTCTTAAAATCGTTCAGCGAATATTTTTCTAACACCGAAAACAACATGGCATCTTTTATACAGGCATGTTTTATTACTTCGGCAAAACCATTTACCCATTGTTCGTTTGGTAAAGTTTGCAGCAACGAATAATCGAAAAGAATAAACTCCGGTTGTTTTATCAGCCCCACTAAATTTTTATACACGCCAACATCTACTCCATTTTTTCCTCCAATGGCCGCATCTACCATTGCTAAAATTGTAGTGGGCACAAAACCAAATTTTAATCCCCTCATGTACACACTGGCGGCGTAACCTGTAATATCTGTAACCACTCCGCCGCCCACACCAACAATAAAAGTTTTGCGGTCTGCCTCCAGTTCAATCAGGCGGTTAATAATAAAATCTACAGTTGCCTGGTGCTTATGCTCTTCTCCGGCTTTTATTACAATTGTTTTCCAGTCTTCAAATTTTTGCTGATGTAATTCAAAAACATTTTCATCAGTAATTAAAATAGTATTGTCTCTTTCCACTATTTCATCTAAATAAGAAAACGATGCATCAAAATAATAAGCTACATTTTTTTCAGAAAAAGTATTTTCAACTACAGTCATTAAAAATAAGTTTTAGCTGTTCATAATGTTATTCTGATGATTGATACTTTCCAGGTGTATAGCATCAAAATATTTAGTAATAAATTCTTTGCTTAACCCCAGCTTATCGCCTTTTTGATAGGCTTTTTCTAAAATTTCGTTCCAGCGGTTGGTTTGTAAAATAGTAATGTTGTTATTCTTTTTATACGTACCAATTTTATCAGCTATCTGCATACGCTGTCCTAAAATCGTCATCAGTTCATCATCAAGCTGGTTAATTTGCTCTCTTAAAGTTGCCAGTGCAGTTACAAATTCTTTTTCATCGGTGTTTTCACTGCGCCATATTAATGCATCCAGCATTTCGGCTAAGCGTTCGGGTGTTATTTGCTGTTTAGCATCGCTCCAGGCATTATCCGGATCAATATGACTTTCAATCATCACACCATCAAAATCCAGATCAATACTTTTTTGTGCAACTGATTGTAACAACGTTCTGTTACCGCAAATATGAGAAGGATCGCAGATCAATGGCATTTCCGGAAACCTGCGTTTCATTTCAATAGGCAAATGCCACATAGGTGCGTTTCTAAATTCGGTATTGCCGTAAGAAGAAAATCCACGATGGATCATGCCCACTTGTTTAATGCCTACTTTTTGCAGGCGTTCAATACCACCCGTCCATAATTCCAAATCGGGATTAATAGGATTTTTTATAAGCACCGGCACATCAACACCACGTAATGCATCCGCAACTTCCTGCACACTAAAAGGATTTACAGTTGTTCTTGCACCAATCCAAAGCATGTCCACATCAAACTGCAATGCATCCTGTACATGTTTAGCTGTTGCCACCTCAACGGTTATGGGTAGCCCCGTAATTTTTTTTGCCTGCGCCAGCCAGGGTAAACCTTTTGTACCAATGCCTTCAAATAAACCGGGTTTGGTACGGGGTTTCCAAATACCGGCACGTAAAATATCTATCTTACCGGTTTTAGCCAAACGGGTAGCGGTGTCGAGTACCTGCTCTTCTGTTTCGGCACTGCAAGGGCCGCTGATGATTAGCGGACGCTTGTTCCATTTTGTTTGCATCAAGTCTTTCATTGATTGAGTTTGTGTTTGCATAATTGTAAACCCCTGTTTACACTTTGGGGATTTTGATTTTAATTATTAAATATTTTGCCCCTATCCCCTAAAGGGGGAAATGGAGAAGATTTTTTTTTATTTTTTTTCCGATCATTTGTTTTCTATTTTGCTTCATTGGCGTCGCACTCTTGTACATTTTCAGCTTTATTCAACCCCTTTAATTCGCCGCTACTCTTCTCCCATTCATCAGCTTTCATTTCAAATTTAATTTCATCCTTTCCATACAAACCCACTTCTTTCCAACCCTGCATCCGGTAAAATTTTTCTGCTCTTGTATTGGCAGTTGTACTTAACCAAACCATTTCTTTTTGCTGGGCAAAATACCAGTGCAGCATCATATCATGCAAAGTTTTTCCAATGCCTTTTCCTTCAACATCCGGGTGCACAAATAATGCCCAAATATTATTATCAATTAAATCGGCAATGGCAAAACCAACAATAGTATTATCAATTTCGCAAACCCAGCCCTTGCCTCTTAAAGTTAAATACTCTACGCAATCTTTATCTGTAACCAACCCGGGATTAGATAAAGTATTTTCTTTTACAGCATTTCTTACTATCTGTATTTGTTTAATGTCGTTTGTTTCTGCTTCTCTAAAAATCATATCAATTTATTTTACTTCTTTTCTCTTTGCCGGGTGAGCCACTCTTAAGGAGTGACTCACCCTAATCTTATTTGGCTGGAAGCTGGAGCTTCCAGATACATCATTTCAAAATTCTTTTTATCTTATTGGCATTCTCCATCAACTCTATCAAATATTCCATATTCTCTTTTTCCAAACTGGCTTTAAATTTTCTTAACTGAGAAATATGTTCATTTAAAACATCTAAAACATTTTCTTTGTTTTGCATAAAAATAGGTGCCCACATTGCAGGATTACTTTTTGCCAAACGTACTGTACTTTCAAAACCACCACCGGCCATTTCAAAAATTGCATCCTCTTCTTTTTCTTTTTCCAAAACAGTATTGGCCAATGCAAAAGAAGTAATGTGAGATATGTGACTGATGTAAGCCGCATGAATGTCATGGTTAGCCGCATCCATATAAACTAAATGCATGTTTACCGCTTCATAAATATTTTCAACAGTTTGCAAAGCACTTGCGTCACTTTTTTCTTTTTCACAAATCACACAAGCCCTTCCGGCAAAAGCTCCTTTTACCGCAGCTTCCGGTCCGCTGTATTCTGTTCCCCACATGGGATGTGTGGCAACAAATTGTTTACGCATCGGGTGATCTTTCAAAGCATCGCACAAAGCAAATTTTGTAGAGCCTGCATCAACTACAATTTGTTTATCAGTTATTAAATCCATAATCTGCAGCACCACAGCTATTGTGGCATCAACAGGAATAGATACATAAATAAAATCGCTTTGCTTCACTGCTTCTTGCAATGGCAATGCTTCGTCAATAATTCCTAACTCTATTGCTTTGGCAATACTGGCAGCAGAACGGCCCACACCAATTACTTTTTTTGCAATGCCTTTTTCTTTTAAAGCCAATGCCATTGAGCCGCCAATTAAGCCCACGCCAACTATCGCAACAATGCCCCCATCCCCTAAAAGGGAGTTATTCAACGTTTCTATTTTTTCTTTAACCATTTTTATTTTTTGAACAGCTTTTCTTTAATTCTAAAAAAAGCAACTATTTATTTTACACTGACGGAAAACCTAATTACAAATTACTAATTCCCAATTCCTTTATTCTCCCTATCGCCGCATCAATATTTTCTTCTTTACAGCATAAACTTACCCTTACATATTTATTACCGGCGCTGCCAAAAATTCCGCCGGGTGTTATAAAAACATTTGAGCCATACAAAACTTTATCGCTTAACTCATATCCATCTTTATAATTTACCGGTATGGCAGCCCAAACAAACATGCCTGCCTGATTTTTTGAATATTTACATTGCAATAAATCCAGCAGTTCAAAAACTTTTTCTCTTCTTGCTTTGTAAATTTTATTGATTGATTCATGCCAGTCGCTTTCTAATGTTAATGCTTTTGCTGCTGCTAATTGTAAGGGTAAAAACATGCCGCTGTCCATATTGCTTTTAAAACGCAACACTTCATCAATTTTTTCTTTTGCACCACACAACATTCCAATTCTCCAGCCTGCCATGTTATGGCTTTTGCTTAAGGAGTTTAATTCTATCACACAATCTTTTGCACCTTCTATACTTAACAAACTTACTGGCTCATCATTTAAAATAAAACTGTACGGGTTATCATGCACAATAAGAATATTATACTTTTTTGCAAATATTACAAGTTGATTGAACATGGATGAACTGGCTAATTGCCCTGTTGGCATATGCGGATAATTAACAAACATTAGTTTTACCCTGTTAACGTACAAATTATTTTCTATCTCATTAAAGTCGGGCAACCAATTATTCTCTTCCGTTAAATTATACTCCATACATTTTGCACCGGCAATTGTTGCGGCGCTTTTGTAAGTAGGGTAACCGGGGTTAGGAATTAAAACAAAATCGCCTTCATTTAAATAAGTCATACATATATGCATAATGCCTTCTTTGCTGCCAATCAAAGGCAATATTTCTGTATCAGCATTTAAATTAACTTTGTACCATTTTTTATACCAGTCGGCAATGGCGTTTCTTAACACAGGGCTCCCTTTATAACTTTGATAAGCATGTGTATTTGGCTTGGCACTTTCTTCCTGCAACACCTTAATTACTTCGGGGTGTGGCGGTAAATCGGGGCTGCCAATACCAAGGCTTATCACATTCTTTCCGGCTGCATTCATAGCATCTATCTCTCTCAGTTTTTGAGAAAAATAATATTCGCCAATACCATCTAATCTTTTTGCTGTGTCCATGTTTTTTATTATTATACGAATTTAATGCACGAATTACACGAATTAATTTTATCGGTATAACTCATTTTTCTATCAGTTGCATTAAATTCGTGTAATTCGTGTTTTTAATTCGTGTTATTAATCTTACCGTTTTTGTAAACCCCCAGCACACTTAATCCATTTGTTATTGTTTCAATTTTTTTAATTACACTTTTCAATTGTTCTGCATTATCAAATTCCATATCAGCATGAAAAGAATATTTAAAATCGCTGCCGGGTATGGGCATGCTTTGCAACTTGGAAAGATTGATTCCTGCTTCTGCAATTTTTGTAAGCACTTTTGCCAAACTGCCTTTAGAGTGATCGGTAAAAAAATTAATAGAGGCCTTATCGGCATCAATAATTTCTTTTGCCTCATCCTGCCTTTGCAATGCTAAAAAGCGGGTGTAATTATTTTTTAAAGTATGAATGTTGGGAGCAATTACATCCAAACTGTATAAGTCCGCCGCCAGCTTACTGGCAATAGCTGCCGCATGTTTATTTTTATGCTGATGAATATGTTTTGCACTTAAGGCTGTGTCTTCAGTTTCTATTAACTTCCAGTTGTATTTATCTAAAAAGCCAAAGCATTGCTGTATGGCCATCGGGTGAGAATGCACTTCTTTTATATCTTCTAACTTAACACCGGGGTTTACTAAAAGGTTTTGATTTATCTGCAGGTACACTTCTCCTACAATTTTTAAATTACTTTTTAAGAGTAAATTATAATTGGGCAAAATACTGCCTGCAATAGAATTTTCTATGGCCATTATACCACCATCGCTTTGCTTTTTATCGGCAGCAATTTTTACTACCTCTTTAAAAGTGGCGCAACAAATTACTTCAGTTTCTTTACCATAAAACTGTTGGGCTGCCACCTGATGAAAGCTGCCTTCGAAACCCTGTATGGAAATTTTTTTGTTCACTCCTCGTATTTTATTGTTTCTATATTTAAAATAATTTCCACCCTCATACTGCATTAAGCCCCTTTAGGGGTTTGGGGCAAACAAAAATCCCGGCCTTTTTAGCCGGGATTCTTTTTATGTTAGTCTGTTTATTTATTCAGTTTTTAACAAAAGCTTCCCGACCTGTTACTAAAGTAATAGGTAAAATAGAAGAAGCTAAAATTGTTGTTGTTTGTCATTGAATTTCAAAAATAGGGAAAGATGTTTGTAATAACAAAAAAAAACGGCTGCATTTAAAATTAATATATTAGAAGCTGTCCAAAAACGGTTTTAAAATTCACCCAGTGAATTTTCTTTACCACTAATTACACGAATTTACACGAATGGGGTATTATTATTTGTGCTTATTAGTGTAATTAGTGGCTACTAAAAACTACAAAGTAGTTTAAATAATATTTTAGATAGTTTCTTAAAAAAGATTAAAGGCTTATGCCAATTTAAGAAATAAAAATCCCCCTTAAAAATAAGGGGGACTTAAAGATTGCTTGTCATGTAAAAATTTTATGTTGAACCGGCTGTTAAAACAAGCAACGGGTGCCGGCTTAAGAATTACTTCTTAAGAGTATCAACCACAGCTTTAACTGTAGAATCTACTGCAGTTTTCATGGTTGAATCTGCTGCTTTTACAGTTGAATCTACTGCATTTGTAACTGTTTCTGCTGCTTTAGTTGCTTCTGTAGCAGCTGTTTCACCTGAATTACAAGCTACGAAAAATGATGCTACTGCGATTGCTAAAAATACTTTTTTCATTTTTGTTTTTTTAATTTTTAAAATTATAATTTGATATTTATACTGGATTTTAAAAAAGGTAACCCATCATTTAATAAATATTTTTTCGTTTTTTTGGGTTACAAATAATAGTTAACCGTATTAATATAAACCGGGTGAGTACTTTAGAAGAAGAAAAATTGATATTAAAAGGACTGGCAGCTAACAATAAACAGGCCATAGAAACCATTTACAGGGCCAATTTCGCTATGATTCAGTCTTTTATACTGAATAACAGCGGCAGTCAGGACGATGCAAGGGATATTTTTCAGGAGGCAATGATTGTATTATTTGAAAAGGCCCGGTCGGAAAGTTTTGAACTGAGCAGCCTGTTAAAAACGTACATCTATTCAGTTTGCAGGCGGCTTTGGTTAAAAAGGCTTAATCAAATGCAGCGGTACAGCGGCAGTTTAGAAAATGCAGAAGAAACAGTGCAGGTAGAAGAAGATTTAGAAATCCATGAAAAGAAAAATACCGATTTTACATTAATGGAAAATGCCATGAGTAAAATTGGGGAACCCTGCAAAAGTTTGTTAGATGCTTATTATATTCAAAAGAAGCACATGCAGGAAATTGCTGCCGATTTTGGATATACCAATGCCGATAATGCAAAAACCCAAAAATATAAATGCCTGATGCGGTTGAAGAAATTATTTTTTGCACAATATAAAAATGTACAATAATATGGACGACACTTTACTATTAGACGCTGTAGAAAGATACCTGAAGGGAGAAATGTCTGCCGAAGAAAGAACTTTTTTAGAAGAGTTACGCAAAACAAACCCTGAGGTGGACCAAATGGTGGTAGAGCATACCTTTTTTCTTAACGAAGTTGAAAATTACAGCAGCATAAAAAGCTTTAAGCATTCCCTTAACGAAACTGAAATTAAGTTAACGGACGAAGGCGCCATTAACCCCTCTAAATTGCAGGGTAAAACCAAAGTAGTTTTTATGTGGAAAAAATACAAGCGTATTGCTGCAGTGGCTGCAAGTATTGCAGGTATTGTTTCTATTTTAACTGCAGGGTTAACTTCAGTTATTAATAACAAAACAAACCCTGAAACAGAAAAACTTAGCAGGGAGTTAAATAAGATTAAGCAAGATCAAACAATTGCAAATAAAGAATTGAATGCTTTAAAAAGTAAAATTGATCCTAAAGCAACACCGATATCAGGTGGTACCGGTTTTCTTATTGATGCACAGGGTTACTTAATTACCAATGCCCATGTACTTAAAGGAAAAACTATTGTGGCTACTAACCAAAAAGGCCAGCAATTTTTAGCCACTGTTTGTATGATGGATAACACCCGTGATATTGCCGTTTTAAAAATAGATGATAAAGATTTTATTCCTTACAAATCGTTGCCGTACAGTATTAAAAAATCGGTAAACCTTGCAGAACCTATTTATACAATGGGCTATCCTAAAGATGAAATTGTTTACGGCGAAGGGTACCTGAGCAGCGAAACAGGTGATAAAAGCGATACACTTACTTATCAAATTTCAATTGCTGCCCACCGAGGTAACAGTGGCAGTCCTGTACTGAATAAAAACGGTGACATCATTGGCATTTTAACTGATAAAGCAAATGATGGTGCTGTGTTTGCAGTAAAATCTTTATACATTTTTAAAACGGTTGAAAACCTTAAAAAAGATTCTGCATTTGCAAACATTAAATTAAGTAATACAAATTCCATTAAAAATTTAGACAGGGTGCAGCAGGTTGAAAAAATAAATAACTGTGTATTCTTAATAAAAAGTTACAACTAAGCATAGCAAATTTCGATATTAAAAAACGGCTTCAATTTTTTTTGAAGCCGTTTTTATTTGCACTACTATTTTTTTACCAGAGTGATGTTGGGTATTCCCCATCTGCCACCAGTTTATCAATGCTGGCTTTTACCACCGGCGCATCTTCTTTATAAGTAACCCCAAACCATTGCGAAGAACATGGAATAACTTTTACACTGCCGCCATGATGCTCCATAAAATCTTCAGCAATTATAGGGATAAAAAATTCTGATTTAAGATTGTGGCTGTTATCTTTTACAAACTGGTGAAATAATTTTTCGGTAGCAGCAAATAAAGATTGATGAAAGCACCAAAAATTCATTGATACGCTGGAGTTAAAAGGCACTTGATGTTTACCTGCTTCATCTTCGTAAACAATTGTATCGTCTTCCCTGTAAATTTTTGTTCTCTCTTTAATGCTTACCAAATTATTATCAGCATCTACCTGGCAAACGCCACGGCTTACCGTACCATGATCGCTTAAAGTTTTTGACAGCTCGTACCCTATTATGGAATACTTTTTTGGTGTACAACCGGTATTTAAAAAAGCCGCCGCTTTTACAAAAGCATCGCTGCCATAAAAGTCATCTGCATTAATAACAGCAAATGGTTCGTCAATTACATCCATTGCACATAAAACGGCATGGCCGGTACCCCAGGGTTTTGTTCTGCCTTCGGGCACGGGTAAGCCGTTTAAAAAATAATCCATCTCCTGGTAAACATATTCCGTTTTTATCTTTCCTTTTAACTTTGGTTCAAAAGTATTTTTAAACCCTTCTGCAAAATCTTTACGAATAATAAATACCACTTTGCCAAAACCGGCACGTATAGCATCATAAATAGAATAATCCATAATAGTTTCGCCGCTGGGGCCAAAACCTTCGGTTTGTTTCATACTTCCATAGCGGCTTGCCATACCGGCTGCTAAAATTAAAAGAGTTGGTTGCATTAATAATTTAAGTTGATAAATGAAAAATTAATACCTGATTTTTGTACAGCGAAATTAGTATAAACCGATAAGTTATAATCAAAAATGCTTTTGAATATTTTAAATGCCCCTGTTGAAATATTGCATGATGAATTATTTCAGCAAAAAAAAGTATCGGTTTCGGTGTTAAGGTTAGATCAAATACATCCCATTGTATCGGGCAATAAATTATTTAAACTGCATTATTTTTTACAGCAGGCCATTGCATCAACACATAAAACCATAGTAACTTTTGGTGGTGCATACTCCAATCATTTAGTTGCAACAGCATTTGCCTGCCAGGCATCGGGCATAAAAAGCATTGGTATTGTAAGAGGAGAAAAACCGGTGCAATTATCCACCACACTGCAGCAGTGCAGTAATTATGGTATGCAGTTAAAATTTATTTCAAGACAAGCATACAGTAAAAAAGAAGAAAATGATTTTCTTACCCAATTAAAAAATGAATTTGACGAATGCATAATTATCCCCGAAGGTGGTTATCATCCTTCAGGCGCAAAAGGTGCAGCACTTATTTATGATTTGATAAAAGATAACAGCTACACCCATATTTGTACCGCCACCGGCACTGCTACTACACTTGCAGGATTGTTACTTAACAGTGGCGATAAAAACATAATTAGCGTACCTGTTTTAAAAGGCCTAAATGATATTGAAGAAAGAATTAACTTTTTATTAGGTAATAATTTTAAAAAAGGTAAGCTGCAAATTTTTGACGACTATAATTTTGGAGGCTATGCAAAAAAAACTGAAACGTTAACTGATTTTATGAATTACCTGTGGCAACAGCATCAATTACCTACCGATTTTGTATATACCGCAAAATTATTTTATGCCGTTTTCGATAAAATAAAAAATAATCATTTTGAAGAACACAGCAACATACTTTGCCTGCATACAGGTGGTTTGCAGGGCAACAGCTCACTGCCTGCCGGTACTTTATTATTCTAATTTGCAACATCGCTTTATATTTGCTGATAAAATTTTTAGGCGCTTACCACGTTAATCAAATATGCAAAGGGTTTCACTTTTACTAATTATACTTTTTTCCGCTATTGCAGTCTCCCTTACTGCACAGGATACTTTGCCCGCAATTACCGTTAAAAATTACAGTGGCCAAATTGTAGTGAGCTGGGTAAATAATTACAAAGCCCCAATAGCTACCATTAATATTCAGCGCTCTTACGACAGTCTTAAAAATTATACTACCATCGGATCGGTACTAAGCCCACAAAATGCAGAAAATGGTTATGCCGATGTAAAACCTCCTTACACAAAAATGTACTACCGTGTTTTTATTTCTTTTGAAGGTGGCGCTTATTTGTTTAGTAAAATTACAAGGCCGGTAAAAGAAGCGCCGCAATACAGTGATGCAGATACGCTGCATCCATTTTTGGTTAAAGACAACTGGACAAAGCTGCCCCCTAGCCAACCCGGAAATCCTAATTTTAAAATTCAGCCCAAAACAATTTTGCCGCCAATAAACAGTAACGAAGAAATTATAACTTACCCAAGCCGCCGCATTTTTTCTAATAAAGATTATAATGTGGTAATTTATTTGCCCGGTGCCCAAACAAAAAAATACACCGTTAAATTTTTCGACGAAAATAACCAGCCCCTTTTTGAATTGAATAAATTAAACGAAGAATTTTTGCTAATTGAAAAAGTAAACTTTGTACATGCAGGCTGGTTTAATTTTGAAGTGTACGAAAGCGGCAAACTGGTTGAAAGAAATAAATTTTTTATTTCTAAAGATGGCAAAAATGCATCATCGCAAAAATAGGATAGTAATTAAGGCTTTATTATTTTAAACTTAATTGCTTCTGCTTTGAGATAAATTGTTACTGACATTCATCTCAAAATGTTCAACCATCTTTTCGCCATTGACCATTCACCACTCACCACTCACCTTCCGCTTCAAAAACTTTTTCAAAATTATTTTTAATTTTCGCTTCACTTCCTCATAATCTATTTTTTTACCCATTTCTTTTTCAATAGAAGTAACCTGTTTGTTTTGTATGCCGCAGGGAATAATATTGTTGAAATAACTTAAATCGGTATTTACATTTAATGCAAAGCCATGCATGGTTATCCACCGGCTGCAGCGTACACCAATAGCACAAATTTTTCTTTCTTTACCTAACACTCCCGGCTGTATCCATACGCCTGTTTCGCCACTGCTTCTTTCGCCTTTAATACCATATTCGGCAATGGTTAAAATAATCACTTCCTCTAAATTCCGCAGGTATTTACCAATATCGGTATAAAATTTTTCTAAATCTAAAATAGGATAACCCACAATTTGCTGCAGGCCATGAAAAGTAATATCTCCTCCCCTGTTGGTATTAAAAAATTGAATATCGTTTGCTGCAAGTTCCTTTTCACTCATTAAAACATTATCGATATTGCCACTTTTACCTAAAGTATAAACAGCAGGGTGTTCGCAGAAAAGAAAATAGTTGGTGGTTGATGGTTGAGTGGTTGATAGTTGATAGTTGGTCGGTTGCACATTATCAACCGATTCAATTTTCGGCGTGCAGATTTAATGGCCACATTCTGCTGCAGCAGTTCTTCCTGGTAATCCCAGGCCTTTTTATAATCAATAATTCCCAAATCTTTAAATATCACTTTCGTTATCCACTGCAATGTTTTAATTTGCAAAGATAAATGAAAGCGTTGTTCGTTGAATGTTGGTTGTTGGCACATAAATAAAGCTCTCCTCACACCAAATCGACCAACATCAACTACCAACCATTATGAATGAAGAAGAAATAGAAACCAGCGAACTCCGATGAGCTGTACGAAAAACTCGTTATCACCATTGATAAAGGCCAGGAACCCTTACGCATTGATAAATTTTTAATGAGCCGCATTGAAGGTGCCACCCGAAATAAAATTCAGCAGGGCATTGATGATGAAATGGTGTTGGTAAATGATAAGCCTGTAAAAAATAATTATAAGGTAAAAGCCTTATGATAAAATTGTGGTGTACGATGACCGTTCTCCCGAAATCATCCGAAATTGTTCCTGAAAATATTCCGCTGAATATTCAATATGAAGATGATGATTTAATGATCATTAATAAACCTGCAGGCATGGTGGTGCACCCCGGCAGCGGCAACCCCAATGGCACTTTGGTAAATGGTGTAGCGTATTATTTACTGCAGCAAAATCCCAAACTGGATGAAACTGAACTCAACCGTTTTGGTTTGGTACACCGCATTGATAAAAACACCACCGGTTTATTAGTAATGGCAAAAAATAAAAACGCCATGAGCGCTCTTAGCCAAACAATTTTTTAACCATACCGTACACCGCCGTTATATTGCATTGGTATGGGGCGATTTTGAACAAGACGAAGGCACCATTACTGCACATGTGGGCCGCCACCTGCGTTTTAGAAAATTATTTACTGCTTACCCCGATGGCGACCATGGCAAAGATGCCATTACACATTACAAAGTTTTAGAACGTTTTAATTATGTAACGCTGGTAGAATGCCGATTAGAAACCGGCCGCACCCACCAAATTCGTGTACACATGCAGCTGATAGGCCACCCATTGTTTAACGATGATTTTTATGGCGGCGACAGAATTGTTAGAGGGACCGTGTTTACCAAATACAAACAGTTTGTAGATAATTGTTTTGCTCTATGCAGGCGCCAGGCATTGCATGCAAAAGAACTGGGCTTTATTCATCCGGTTACTAAAAAAGAAATGTTTTTTGAAAGTGAACTACCAGAAGATATGAAAGCAGTGATTGAAAAATGGAGAAAATATATTGGGCATAAGGAAATGTGATTTTTTTTTTGCTTGCCCCGATTATTTCGGCGGGACAAGCTGGATTTCTTTACTCAAAATCGTTGTGTCACTCACTTGTGCCGCATACCATTGGGGAACTTTTATTGAAGCGTAAGTAGCCCAAAAACTTTAATGTATTTGCGTTACTTTTATCAGTAGCGTATGTTTTTGTAAAGGATTATTGTACATGCCACATGCAAAAATTGTTTTATGCAAAAAGGAGCGTATTTTAGCGTAAATACACATGTTGGGTGCTATACTTTTCAACAGCATTTATAACCAAAGTAATGAAAGATAAACTCGAACAAATAATAAAGTATTTTCCTGCATTGACAGTCATGTGCTATATATGTGGCTTTGTTATTTATAAATCTTTTTTGTTGCATAACGGAATTGTAGAAACAGAAATTCTCAACGTGAGATATATAGAGGCTGGAATCTTTTATTTAATTATTGCCCCATTTATATTGACTACTCCTCTAGTCACAAACAGAAATCTAGGCTATTTTGGGTCTATCTTTACCGCACTATTCGCCTTTTTCTTTTTTAATTCTATACTCGGTTCACAAGACCTAAACTATGTTTGGAAAGCCTGTTTAGTTGTACTTGTCTTAAATTCAGTATCATTTATAATTTGGAGAAAATTTTCTGATGAAAAGAAAGCCAAAATATTTGATTTGTCAGAATCACCATTATTATTTTTTTCAATCGTCTTAATTTCCTTGACAGCTTTTGGGATATATTTTAAAGAAATTAAGTCAAATTTTGGCGGCGGAAAAAGCTATCAGAAAGTAATAGTTCTTGAAAAAAAGCAGGACAATTTAATTAAAACAGATAGCTTGTTAAGGTCAGATACTTTGACAATTATTTATGAAAATGCGGAATTTGTTTATTATAAAGACAAAGCAAATACAAAAAGCATTAGGAAAGATCTTATACTCGGGGAGCTTCTATTAAAGTAGTACAGCACCCAACAAAAGGTTTTGTACAACACTATGAGACTTCATCATTTTGTATTGCTTTTTTTTACGATGGCATCGTTTAACTGTTCGACTAGAGATAGTAGTGTGCCAAATAGGGAAGCTTTTAGAACAGATACACTTTATCAGATTGTTACAAGTTTAGCAAGTGAAAATATAATTGGTGACCATATTGGCGTTGCAGGTTCTACTAGTCGCTTGGATTTATTTAATCGGCTGAATAAAATAGCAACTCAGAGTGAGCTAATTTGTTTGACAGATCATCAGGTTCCAGCAGTAAGATATTATGCATTCCGAGCTTTAACAAGCCGTAGTGATAAAAAAGTTTTTTCAATTCTTCTTAATCACATGACTGATACAATGCGAATAAATTCATTTTCTGGATGCTCTGGAATGGAAGAAACTGTAGTTTGGAATCTTGTAAATCTTGTTACATCGAAGGTTTCTGAACCTAATGGATATAAATTAACAAAGGATCAACTGAGAATAATTGATAGCATATATCGTTTACATCCAGATCCCATTTACTGAGTTAATTTCGCCGTTGTTGGTATGCAGCGTAAGCAATGTGCCGAGCGTACCAACAACGCAGCCCGAAGCCCCCGTTTGCTGGCATGGGTAAAAAAATAAATTTTACAAGGTTCACTGCAAAAATTTGTGATCTTCTGCCGCTGTGGTTATCAAAATAAATTTTCGCAAACCAACTGCAACAACTTGTGATCTACCAATCCGCCGTCGTCTGGTCTTCGACTAACGACGATTGCAAATTTTATAGACATATTCTTTGTTGATTTACAAACTAAGGTTTTACTTTTATTAGAGATTTGTTAATCCCTTTAAATAATAATAAAACTAAATTAAAATGATTATAAAAAATTGGACGCATCAAAACGCAAATAAAAAAGGGATTTTAAAATCTGGCGGATCTGTTAAAATTGAAAAAGGCATTTCTACTTCATTAACCTGTAGTTGCACTATTAATAATTGTAAATGCAATAAAGAATTTTGGCTTTCAATCAATTTTGGTTACAACACAAAAGATAAAACAGTATCAGGAATAACATTCTATTTTAAAGACATCTGAATTTTTAACAGTTACCAATACGCCGTAGTCTAATCTTCGACCAACGACGATTTTCATTCTAATCTCCAAAATCATTTTGTTTTGGATACAGTGGGCTATGCCGCCGTGGGTATTAAAATAAATTTTCGCAAGCCAACTGCAACAATTTGTAATCTACCAATCCGCCGTCGTCTGGTCTTCGACCAACGACGATTTTCATTCTAAAATCCACAAAATCTTTTTACTTTAGATACAGCGGGCTGGTGGTTCTCGTTGGCCGAAGACCAAACGAGGGCATTCAAAAAGTGAAGTATTTTTTAAATTTGAAAGTTGAATACCTTCCACTGCAAAGAAGTAAAATGCAAAATTGTTTTATGCAAAAAGGAGCGTATTTTAGCGTAGGGCTCTTATGTTGTGTGCAATACTAAAAAAACGACCGTGAACTTCGTATTCAAAAAATTTAAGAATTTCAACCTGCTTATTTTATTTTTTTTGCTTTCCGCATTTTGGACAACTTTAAAAGCACAAGAAAAACGTAATGGCGAAAGGTATGCAGATGCTTATAAAAAATATCTAAACGCTACCTGTCCAATCAAAAAAGACAGCATCCAGCATTTCGTGTATTTTGCCAGGGACAGGGAATTGATAAAAGGCCACCCTTTCCTTTCACATTCAATGTTTAAAGGAGCACAAATTATGTACTCATGGCGGGACTTTGAGCCTGAAAAAGGAAAATATGATTTTTCTATTTTGAAACATGATTATAAATACCTCAAAAACTATAGTAAGAAACTATTTATTCAGTTACAAGACGTAACATTCAATCCCCAATATAAAGCAGTGCCAGACTATTTATTGACTGCAGAATACGATGGTGGTGCTGTAATGCAATACAATGACGATAAAAGTGCTGGAGGATGGGTAGCAAAACGTTGGAATAAAAAAGTTAGGGAACGATTTTCACTACTACTACAAGCGCTGGGAAAAGCGTTTGACGGAAAAATAGAAGGTATTAACCTTCAAGAAACATCAATTGGGGTAAAGGATTCAAGTTTTTTGGAGTTGGATTATATTATCGGTTTAAAAGAAAACATGCTTGCTTTAAAAAAGGCGTTTCCAACCTCAACTACTATGATATATGCCAATTTCATCCCGGGAGAATGGTTACCCGGAAATGACAAAGGTTATCTCCGTAGCATTTATCAATATGGTGAGAAAATCGGTGTTGGTCTTGGTGGTCCTGATTTAATGGTAAAAAGAAAAGGACAACTAAATCATATTCTTGCCATGATGCATGAGGGGCATTTCACTGTTCCGCTCGGCATTGCTGTACAAGACGGTAATTACATTGGCGAAACAGGCGATACAGATGAGGAGAAAAAAAAAAAAGGGCATAATAACCTTGTTCCATTATTGTATAATTTCGCCAAAGACTTTCTAAAGATAAACTATATGTTTTGGGCAAATCAAGAACCCTATTTTAAAGAAGATGTATTGAGTTGTTTCTACAATGACAACTAAAAGTACTTCTGCCCTACCAGGTATTAAAATAAATTCCCCTAAGTCAAAAGCAACAACTGGTAATCTACCAATCCGCCGTCGTCCGGTATTAGACCAACGACAATACTCATTCTGAAATCTCCAAAATAATTTTATCTTGGATACAGCGGGCTGGTGGTTCTCGTTGGTCGAAGACCAGACGAGGGCATTCAAAAAGTGAAATGTTTTTAAATTTGAAAGTTGGATAACTTACACTCCAAAAATTCATAAATTTATACGCTGAATAAATCATTCAATCTAATTAAACACTCACCGCACATGAAACATAACGCAAAATCAATAAGGGCTTTTATTGGCGCAATAAATTTTGATGAATCCAGGCTTTTTTACAAGGCATTGGGATTTGAGGAGTCAAGGATATTTGATAACATGTCTTACTTCAGTATTTCGCCGGCATTAGGATTTTATTTACAAAATGCGTACGTAAAAGATTGGGTAGATAATACCATGCTATTTGTAGAAGTGGAGAATGTGGATGAATATTTTAAAGAACTGCAAGCACTTGGGTTACCTGAAAAATATAAAAATGTAAGGTTAACCCCCATCAAAGTAAATGATTGGGGCAAAGAATGTTTTTTGCATGACCCTTCAGGAATATTGTGGCATTTTGGTGAGTTTAATTAATTGGATTATCCTTAAAAATTTGATTGCAAAAGCAATATTAAAATGATGAACACACAACAAGCCTACAATATATGGTCGCAGCAATACGATACCAACATTAACAAAGATGAGGGTATTTAAAAAGTGAAGTGTTTTTTAAATTTGGGAGTTGCATACCTGCCACTGCAAAAATTCATAAATTTATACCCTTAATAAATTATTCAATCTCATTAAAACATTCATCACTCATGAAAAATAATGCAAAATCAATAAGGGCTTTTATTGGCGCAATAAATTTTGATGAATCCAGGCTTTTTTACAAGGCATTGGGATTTGAGGAGTCGAGGATATTTGATAACATGTCTTACTTCAGTATTTCGCCGGCACTAGGATTTTATTTGCAAAACGCCTATGTTAAAGATTGGGTAGATAATACCATGATATTTGTAGAAGTGGACAATGTGGATGAATATTTTAAAGAACTGCAGGCTCTTGGATTACCTGAAAAATATAAAAATGTAAAGTTAACCCCCATCAAAGTAAATGATTGGGGCAAAGAATGTTTTTTGCATGACCCTTCAGGAATATTGTGGCATTTTGGAGAGTTTAATTAATTGTATTATCCTTAAAAATTTGATTGCAAAAGCAATATTAAAATGATGAACACACAACAAGCCTATAATATATGGTCGCAGCAATACGATACCAACATTAACAAAACCCGTGACCTTGAGGCGAAGGCATTACAAGAAACTTTACAAAATATAAATTTTGAAACCTGTTTGGAAATTGGCTGCGGTACAGGAAAAAATACTGCATGGTTAATTTCAAAAGCAAAAAAGATTACAGCAGTTGATCTTTCAGAAGAAATGCTTGCCAAAGCAAAGGAAAAAATTAAAAATGATGGTGTACAATTTATTCAGGCCAACATTACCGGCAGCTGGACATTTGCAGATACAAAATACAATTTGATAACTTTTAGTTTGGTGCTGGAGCATATCCAAAACCTAGATCATATTTTTAATGAAGTTAGTAAATGTTTAGTGCAAGGCGGACATGTTTATATTGGAGAGTTACATCCCTTTAAACAATATGCAGGCAGTAAAGCCAGGTTTGAAACTACCAGCGGAACACAGGTGGTAGAATGTTTTACGCACCACCTTTCGGAATTTATACAAACTGCAAAAAAGTATAACCTTGTTATTGAAAACGTTAATGAATATTTTGATGAAGGAGATACTGCAACAATACCAAGAATATTGGTACTGGTTTTTAAAAAAATATAATGCTGTTTACTTTCTTTGGAAATGACAAAAGTTCAATTCTATTAGAGTGTCAGCCTGAGGCACTAATAAAAGAAAATTTTAAGTTCTTTGATAATGACACTAAAGCGAAGCAATACATTTACTTTTAGAATAAGTAATCTGCGGCAGCGTAACAGTACTCAAATTAGTGGTGCTATCCCTGCGCCTGAGCTTTGTTTCAAAGAATTATTGTAGTTCATTTTAGTGATAAGCTATTTGTTTACAAGTAGTGATTCCTGTATAGCAGCTTATAGACTATTTAGTTCTTTGAGCCACAGATTACTTTTTTATAATCATTAAATGTAAAATTATGAAAAAGGAAATCATTTTTGAACAGATTTATGAATCAGCCGCAGGTATTGATATTGGCAGCGAAATGATTTATGTATCTGTGGATGGCATTGAGGTAGAAAGTTTTGGCACTTGTACCTCTGATTACAGGAAGTGCATTGAGTATTTACTTAATAAAAAAGTAAGCAGAGTAGCCATGGAAGCTACCGGTGTTTATTGGATTGCATTTTACAATATGCTGGAAGCATCTGGGATTAAAGTATCGCTAATAAACCCTACAGAGATAAAACAGCGCAAGGGAAAGAAAACGGATGTAAGTGATTGTAAGTGGATACAAAAAATATTTTCTGCAGGTCTAACAAAAGAAAGTTTTATACCCGAGGGGAAATTATACGAAGTGCGTTTTTTGGTAAGAGAGCGATTAGATATAATTGATATGGGAGCCACTTATGTAAACAAAATGCATAAATGTTTAGAATTGATGAATGTAAAAATAGGTCATGCGATAAGCCAGATACACGGAGCCAGTGGCATAAAAATGCTCAAAGCAATTATAGGTGGGGAAAGAGATACAGAAAAATTATTAGCCCTGTGCGATAAAAAAATAGTAAAAAATAAAGGAGATGCTGTAAAAAAATCTTTAGAAGCAAATTATAATGATACCTGGTTATTTATGCTAAGCAAAAATATAGAGCTGTGGGAGGAACATGAAAAACGAATAGCACAAATAGATGAAAGAATAAGCACATTGCTTAATGAATTGACAAAAGAAAAAGAATTGGTAGATTATAAACCAAACTCACAAAAAAAGATACGTCATCATAAGCCAAAAATAGACGGGTTACAAGATATGCTGGTAAAACTGTATGGTGTGGATGTATCAAGAATATCGGGTATAAATAATTATACATTGTTGCGCCTGCTGGGAGAAACAGGAATAGATATGAGCCGTTTTGAAACAAGAAAACATTTTGTAAGCTGGTGTGGTTTATCACCTGGTCGTAATCAAAGCGGTAAGTTGAATAAGTTTGTAAAAAGAGCACCTTGTAATAAAGCAGGACAGATTTTTAAAGAGGTAGCACAATCATTGGAGAATAGTAAATTTATAGCGATAGGACAGTTTATAAGAAACTTAAAAATTAAAAGAGGCGCATCGGTAGCCTATAAAGCAGGAGCAAGAAAAGTGGCAGAGGCTTTTTACGATAGCATAACTAAAGGAAATGAATATGTAGAGTACGGAATTAAAAAATATGAAGAACAAAAAAAACAAAAAGAAATAACATTATTAAAAAAGCTGGCTAAAAAACATGATATGCAACTAACTGAAATACAAAAGTGTGCGTAATGTGTCATTAGCAGCTTGTCGAAGGCGGGTTGATTATTGCAACGCTTTCGACAAGCTGCTAATGACATGAATTTTAAAAGGTTGATGAACAATTTTTTACAAAAATTGATTTAGCCACAAAGACCCGAAGGCACAAAGGAAAAAGCTTTGCTTTTTTCTACTTCGTGCCTTTGAGCCTTGGTGGCAAACCTTTTTTCGCAGCGAAGCTGAGAATTTTTTCTTACTGTCATTTGCAAAGAGCTTAAAATTCTTTTTATTAGTGTCTCAAGCTGACAGTATTCCAGGTTAATCTTAAGTTTTAAACTCCAATAAAAATCCCCTGCTTATATAAACCGGGGATAACTATTTACTAAACAAAAATTCTAATTCAATTTATTAGAAATAAATTCTATTAAATTTTCATCACTCATTTTGTTAGAGGTTGATTCTTCTGTTTTTGTGTTTTTAAACTGCGGCGTTTCTGCCAGGTAATGAATAAACTGTTCCTGCGCCTGGCCTGTACCCGTTACATGCAGGTGAGTGGCGTTTTGTATAGCGGCAGTTATTTCTTTAAAAAATTTTGCCTGCAACGATTGTTTGTGGTTATGCTCATTTTTTTCGTTAGAGTTTTGTGCTGCTGCTTCTCCTTTAATGTGCGCCAGCACTACAAGATTTTCGGTCTCATTGTTATCGCTTCCTATTACTGTGGCATTATGGCCATCCATCCAAATGCCAAATTGTTTTCTGTTTACCATTATTTTATTTTTCCCCATCTATTTTTTTAAAAGCATAATATGCACAGGCCATGTGCAGCGATTGTACAATTTCATTTTGCTGCAGCATTTTCCTGAACTTTTCTAAAGATACCGTTAATAATTCTATTTCTTCGTTATGATCTAATTGTTGCGCTGCTATTTTTTTCCCTCCCCTTGCCAAATATAAATAAGTGAAGTTGTCAATCATGCCGGGGTTAGAAGCGATTTTTCCTAAATAATCGTAGCTTGTAAATTCATACCCGGTTTCTTCAAGCAATTCCCTTGCAATAGCTTTTTGTACATCTTCGCCTGCATCAATAAATCCACCGGGAATTTCTAAAATTGTTTCGCCAATGGCGTGGCGGTATTGCCTTACGAGCACCACTTCATTATTTTCTGTAACAGGTACAGCACAAACACTCGGCGGCATTTCCACCACAAAATAGGGGTCCACAATTTGTCCATCGGGCCTTTCGCAACGGTCTTCTCTTGCAGTAAAATAAATGTGGTTACTTAAATATTTTGAGGAGAGTTTTTTCCAGTTCATTGTTTGTTTATTAGTTTATTGGTTAATTAGTTAACTGGTTGATTAGTTTAGACATTATTACCTAATTAACCAATAAACTAATCAACTAATTCCATTTCATTCTTTCTCTTAAATTGGTAATATGCGCTACATGATGCCGCCCATGCCATGCATACATGCCGAGCAAAAACCACAAGGTCATTTCTTTTTTATGTTCGGGATGAAAAACAGTTTTTTGTAAATCTGCTTCAGATAAATTTTTAAGGATATGATACCAGCGGCTGTGTAATGCATGAATTAATGTAAGTGAAATATTTACCGGCAACTCCAACGAATCTTTTAACTCAGCCCACGCCACTTCATCGTAAGGCCTGATGGTGGGATTATTTTCTGTAATCCCAAGCTTAATACGCATGTATGCATTCATGTGGCTATCTGCAACATGATGCACCACCTGTTTTACCATCCAGCCACCTTCACGATAAACGGTATTGAGCTGGGCCGCATCTAAATTTAAAATAGCATTTTCTAAATGCTGTGGTAAATTTTTTATATCAAGTAACCATTGCTGTAATTGTTTATCAGAAAATGATTGTGCTTCGTATTTACCAATGGGGTATCTTAAATCTTCGCTCATTGTTAATTATTAATTTTAATTACTTCCGGCGGGTTTAATTCCTTCCAGAGACATTTCAAAAACTAAAGCAGCACCGGGGGGTATCGCATTTGGATCAGGAGAATTTAAATAATAAGCAAGCTCAGTAGGAATATATACTTTCCATTTATCGCCAATGCTCATTAATTGCAAAATTTCTGTCCACCCTTTTATTACACCAGTAACGGCCCTGGTTAGTGGCTGGCCACGTTTATACGAATTGTCAAATTCAACTCCATCAACAGTGGTTCCAATATAGTTTACAACTACTACATCGTTAATTGTTGGTTTGGCAGTTACGCTGTCTGCACTTTTCAGCACTTCGTATTGCAGGCCATTAGGCAATGTAATAACACCTGTGCGTTTTTTATTAGCTTCTAAAAAAGCAACGCCTTTCGCAATTTCTGCAGTGGCTGCTTCCTTCGCCTTACCTTCATTCAATTTATCATCTTTCATTTTTTCTTCGCTAAAAACCTGCGATTGCCTTTGCAAACATTCATTCATTTTAGCAGGCTCAATTAATGGTTGCTTATTTTTATACACATCATCAATTGCCCTTTGCATCATGGCCGCATTAACTCTTTTAATATTTTGCGACCGCATATTGGTAGCAACAGCATACCCGGCAGCATAACTAAAACTATCAGATAAATTTTTAAATATTGATTTTGCTGCTACAGGCTTTGTTGCGGCCGGTTTCGCCACTACTTTTGCAGGCTTTTGTGCTGCTGCATAAAAAAATGATGCCGTCAAAATCATACTTACTAATGCCTTCTTCATTTACTTTTATTTTTTATTTATAAATTAATTGTGCAAATAAACAACATTTTATTCATCCCTCATTTCTTTTCCTGTTAAATGTATAAAAACATCTTCCAGATTGGCGGCTTTAACCTGTTTGGGTTTTTCAAAACCACTGGCCACCAAATCATCAATCATTTTATCAGGCGAATCCAATGAAATTATTTTGCCTTCATCCATAATGGCAATCCGGTCGCAAAGCTGTTCGGCTTCATCCATATAATGTGTGGTAATGATAACGGTTGTACCCTGAGCCCGAATATTTTTAATTAAATCCCATAAATTTCTTCTTGCCTGTGGATCTAAACCAGTTGTAGGTTCATCCAAAAAAATAATTTTAGGCTTATTAATTAATGTAGTGGCAATTGAAAAGCGTTGTTTTTGTCCGCCACTCAATTCTTTAAATTTATTTTTTGCCTTATCTTCTAAATTAACCAGTTTTAATAATTCCATTGGGTTTACAGGCTGATTGTATAAGCCGCCAAATAAATGAATGAATTCAATTAAAGTAAGGCCCGGATAAAAACCTGATGTTTGCAATTGCACACCAATTATTTTTTTTATATCGTTGGGGCTTTTATCCAAATTTATTCCATCAACAATTATTTCGCCGCTGGTTTTATCCCTTAAGGTTTCAATAATTTCCAGTGTGGTAGATTTACCTGCACCATTGGGGCCCAGCAAACCAAAAATTTCTCCTTCATATACATCAAAGGAAATATCTTTTACGGCTGCAAAATTGCCATAATTCTTTTTTAAATTTTTTACTGAGATAATAATTTTCATCAATTGATTTTATTGTTCTTTCATAAAACCTTCCAATTCTTCCATCATTAATTTACTGCCAGCAAAAAATGGTGTACGCTGGTGCAAGCCTGTGGGCTGCACTTCCAGTATGCGTTGTTTTCCATTTGTTGCTTTGCCACCTGCCACTTCAATAATAAATGCACAGGGGTTACACTCATACATTAACCGTAATTTTCCTTTTGGTTTATCTAGTACTGCAGGATACATAAAAATGCCGCCTTTAATTAAATTACGGTGTATATCAGCAACCATACTGCCAATATAACGTTGGGTGTAAGGTCCGCCATTATGTTTTGTTTTTTTTCTGGCATTCGGTAATGTATTTTTTTACCGGTTCTTCGTACTGAAAAAAATTACCATGGTTTACAGAATAAAATTTTCCCGTTTCGGGGCATTTAATATTGGGATGACTTAAAGTAAATTCTCCAATAGACTGATCTAATGTAAAACCATTTACGCCCCTCCTTGTTGCATACACCATCATGGTGGATGAACCATAAATGATATAACCTGCAGCAACCTGCTTTACACCCTGCTGTAAAAAATCTGCCTCAGTTGCAGGTTTACCCAATTCGCTCACACGCCGATACACACTAAAAATGGTACCGATAGAAACATTTACATCAATATTGCTGCTGCCATCCAGCGGATCAAACAGACAAACATATTTACTGTTGTTACTTACTTCATCATCAAAAATTACAATATCATCCATTTCTTCGCTGCCAATACCGGCGCAACTAATACCATGGCGCAATACACCTACAAACTGGTTGTTGGCAAAAATGTCCAATTTTTTTACTTCTTCTCCCTGCACATTCATTTCGCCTGCATCGCCTAAAATATCTACCAGCCCGGCTTTATTTACTTCTACATTTACCCGTTTTGCTGCCAGGCCAATATCTCTTAATAAATTAGATAATTCGCCGGTAGCTTTTGGAAAATCACGTAACTGCTGAATAGTAAATTCGTCCAGTGTTTGTATCCGTCTGTTTGGTACCATATATTTATTTCTGGTTGTATATTTTGTATCGATACAAATCGGGATTAGATTTGCATTTCAAAAGTAAGAATAAATTAATTAGCCAATGGGCAAATGTGCCAGTATGCAAATGTAAATGCTAGGATTCTTACATTTATTATCGGTTCTTAAACTTTGCACATCTGCATATTTGCACATTTGCATATTAATACATTATTATGAAGGTTTTTAAATTTGGAGGCGCCAGCATCAACAGCATAGAAAGAATACAAAATGTTGGTAAAATTTTACAGTCTTTCAACGGAGAAAAAATTTTAATAATTATTTCTGCCATGGGCAAAACCACCAATGCACTGGAAAAAGTGGTGGATGCTTTTTTTGAAGGCAGAAATGACGATGCCCTTAAATTATTTGAGCAGGTTAAAGAACAACATCTTACTGCACTTAAATACCTTACCCCATTAAACTGGCAGCAGGCCGAAAATCATTTAAAAGATTTTTTTACAGAAATAGAATGGCTGCTGCATGATAAAGCCGGTAAGGGAATACGATTATTATTACGATCAGATAGTTTGCAGCGGCGAATTATTAAGTACAGCAATGATGAGTGATTATCTAAATGAAATTAATATAAAAAATAAATGGGTTGATGTAAGGGATATTATAAGAACCGATGATAATTTCAGAGATGCAGTTATTGACTGGACTTACACCCAACAAAAAATTAACGATACTATTGAACCACTTTTTAATACTACTGATATTGTAATTACGCAGGGATTTATTGGCGCTACCGATGAAAATGAAAGCACTACTTTGGGCAGAGAAGGCAGTGATTACAGTGCCGCTATTTTTGCCAATCTGTTAAATGCCGAAAGCCAAACCATTTGGAAAGATGTGGAAGGCGTGATGAATGCCGACCCCAAACAATTTGCCGATGCAACATTTATTGATGCATTAAGTTATACCGAAGTAATTGAAATGGCGTATTATGGTGCACAGGTTATTCACCCTAAAACAATAAAGCCTTTACAAAATAAAAACATCCCTTTGCATGTAAGATGTTTTTTACAGCCTGAACTTGCAGGAACAATTATCAGCAACAAAACCGTTCATAAACTTCCGCCGATAATTGTTGTAAAAGATAAACAGGTGTTGATGGAATTGAGCAGCAAAGATTTTTCTTTTGTAGGAGAAAATGGGATAAGTGATTTGTATGAACTTTTTGCAACTGTAAAAATTAAACCCAATCTTACACAAAACGGTGCAATAAGTATTTTATGCTGTTTAGATGACCAGCCTGATAAAATTGAAAAACTGGCATTAGCCGCCAGTGAATTATTTGATGTGCAGGTAAAAAAAGATTTAACGCTTTTAACCATCCGGCATTATACCAGAGAAAAATTTGATGAACTTACAAAAGATAAAAATATTTTGCTAACGCAAAGAACAACAGAAACGGTACAGGTGTTGATGTATTAATTTAGAATATACTCCCCTTTCTTATTCACCATAATAACAGGCAGTTGTTTTTTCTCTTCAAAAAAATTAAAAGCTTCTTTTAGCTGTGTGGTAAAACCAACTAATGCAGGTTTTATCTTTAAGGTTTGAGTAAGATAATCTGCAGATTTTTTTACATTATATTTTACAGGAAAAACATGTACGGGAATAAAATCCTGCCCATTGGTTTTTACATGGGTTGCAATAATGTACACTTCTTCCATCGGTATATCGCTGATGGGTATGCAGCCTGTAGAAACGCAATTGCCATGAATATAAATGGCATTACCGGGGCGAAGAGAATCGCTTAATATTTTATCCGATGCATTGGGATAATTTAAACCTAATGCCAAATGATAATTGCTGTTGGGATTAAATTCATTGATATAATAAAAACCTTCGGGTACCTGGTAATCTCCCTCCATACGCTTTGGCCCCATTGTGCCACTTTGCATGCACACTTTGTAAGTTTTAAAAAGTTTGAAAGGTTCTTTTGCATTGCCTTTTACCCAAACTTCCAGTTGTCTGTCGTATTTAAACGAACGCATATACATTGCCTGTGGCGGCCAGGTTAATTTTTTTTCTTCAAACTGTTTTCTTACCGAATCTTCCATGCTGTTGAAGATGCCCGAAACTTTACCTGAGCCTTTTTGAAAATCTACAAATGAAGTTTGAGAGAATACCATTACTACTGCTAAAAAAACAGGTACGGTAATAAGAAAAGTTTTTATTAAGAAAGACTTCATTAGAAATATTGGGGTTACCACTTAAAGAACGTAAAAATAAAAATAAAATTGAAATTCTATTTGTTAAAAAAATAACAGTTTAGAAAAATCGTCAAAAAACAAGGGTTTTTCCCAAGTGTAATTACAAATTTCCCCTTACATCCTGTTCCCTTTCCAATGCCTCAAATAAAGCTTTAAAATTTCCTTTACCAAAACTTTTGGCACCCTTACGCTGAATTATTTCAAAAAATAATGTAGGCCTGTCTTCCAAAGGTTTGCTGAAAATTTGCAACAGGTAACCTTCCTCATCACGGTCAATTAAAATGCCCAGTTCCTGCAATGGTTTTAGATCTTCGTCAATTTTACCCACACGGTCTAAAACTGTTTCGTAATAACTGTCGGGGATTTTTAAAAATTCAATACCACGCTTTTGTAATTCGGTTACTGTTTCAATAATATTTGCAGTTGCAATGGCCACATGCTGTACCCCTTCTCCATTATAAAAATCTAAGATACTCTTCTACCTGGCTTTTCTTTTTTCCTTCGGCAGGTTCGTTAATGGGGAATTTTACAAAACCATTTCCATTACTCATTACTTTACTCATTAAAGCAGAGTATTCTGTAGAAATATCTTTATCATCAAAACTTAAAATATTTTTAAAGCCCATTACTTCTTCATAAAATTTTACCCATGGGTTCATCTGGTTCCAGCCCACATTGCCCACGCAATGATCTACATATAATAACCCTGTTGAAGTGGGATTGTAATTTGATTTCCATTCCCTAAAGCCCGGCATAAAAGGGCCCGTATAATTTTTTCTTTCTACAAAAAGATGCACTGTTTCGCCATAAGTATGAATGCCGCTTAGTACCACTTCGCCATTATTATCTTTTAAAGTGCTGGGGGTTCAAATAAGATTTGCCGCCACGTTTGGTTGTTTCTTCCCATGCACTTGTGGCATCATCAACTTTTAAAGCCAATACTTTTACACCATCGCCATGTTTGTAAATATGTTCGGCAATTTCATTATCCGTTCTTAAAGGTGTGGTTAAAACAAAAGTTAATTTATTCTGGCGTATAACATAACTCACTTTATCTTTTACGCCAGTTTCGGGCCCGGCATAAGCCAGGCTTTGAAACCCAAAAGCGGTTTTATAAAAATGTGCCGCCTGCTTGGCATTGCCTACATAAAATTCTACATAATCGGTGCCCTGCAATGGTAAAAAATCTGTTGCAGTATTATTGTCAGTTATGGTTTGTGCTGTTGTTGTTTGCATTGTAATTAATTTTCAGTGAAGAATTTTTGCCTGCTGATTTCGCAAAATTCGCAGATCATATTTTCTGCTGCATTAGCGTTATCTGCGGAAGAAAATCAAATTAAACTGCCGTATCCATAGCAAGCGCCAGCATCAATAAAGAATAATTGTTGCGCTTGTCGGTAAATATTTTATGTGGATAATCGGGTTGCATTTCTTAATACAAATATAGCAAAACTTAAAGCACTTAATGCTGTAGATTATATCTTTGCCACCATGCAAAAAATAGGAATACTCGGCGGCGGCCAACTCGGCCGAATGCTATTACAGGCCGCAGCAAATTATCCGGTGCAAACTTATGTAATGGAAAATGATGCCGAGTGCCCTGCTGCTCATCTATGCCATCATTTTATAAAAGGCGATATTAAAAATTTTGATGACGTTTACAATTTTGGAAAAGGTTTAGATGCCATTACCATTGAAATAGAAAGTGTAAATGAAGATGCACTTGAAAAATTAGAAAATGAAGGTGTAAGAGTTTATCCTAAACCATCTGCATTAAAAATTATTAAAAACAAAATTTTACAAAAACAATTTTATAAAGACAATCAAATACCTACCAGCGATTTTGTAATTACTCAAAATAAAAATGAATTAAATCAGCACCAAAACTTTTTACCTGCTGCACATAAACTTGGTATGGGTGGTTATGATGGCCGTGGTGTAGAACTGATGAAAACAAATGCCGATTTTGCAAAAGGTTTTGATGCCCCTTCTGTTCTGGAAAAATTAGTGCATATAAAAAAAGAAATTGCTGTAATAATTGCTGTAAACGATAAAGGTGAAAATGCTTTGTACCCAGCAGTGGATATGGTATTTGACCAGCGTTTAAATTTACTGGAGTTCCAAATAAGCCCTGCCGATTTACCCGAAAAAGTTTTATGGAAAGCAGAAGCCATTGCCTTAAAAGTGGTTAAAGATTTAAAAAGCCCCGGCATTTTTGCGGTGGAATTATTTGTTGACATTGATGATAATGTTTTAGTAAATGAAACTGCGCCAAGGGTACACAACAGCGGCCACCATACTATTGAAGCTAATTATTCCTCACAGTTTGATATGCTGTGGCGCATTATGCTTAATTATCCTTTAGGCAATACAGAACATATTTTGCCGGCAGCCATTGTAAATTTATTGGGTGCAGAAGGATTTAGCGGCGAGGCATATTACGAAGGGTTAAACGAAATTTTACAAATAGACAATGTGTTTGTACATATCTACGGAAAAAAAGAAACCAAGCCTGGCCGAAAAATGGGGCATGTAACTATTTTAAGTAAAGAAAAGCAGGAACTTATTCACCAGGCCAACAGGATAAAGCATACTTTAAAAGTTATTTCGAAAATGTAAATTTACAGCCTGCAATACCCAAAATATTTCGCACAAACATTTTAAAGTAAATAAATTATTCAATATTTATTATTGCTCAATTTTTTAATTAATAATGTTACATAATTCATAGAAACTGCGAAGTAGCTGCCAAAAAAAATCGAAATATACCTTTTAGCAAATAGCTTATTCGTAAACGACAGTTTTTTTATAAATTGTAGTCTAATATAAAAATTGAACCAAGTGTTGGAAAAAATAAAATTGATTACTGCCTTTTCAGGCCTTTTAGTGTTATCAAGCTGCCAGTCTTCTTCAAAAGAAGAAAATAAAATGGCTTCAAAACCAGCTGCACCTCCGGCTGCAAAAGTGGATGGATATATTGTTACGCCACAATTATTAGCTCAGGATATAGAAGTTCCGGGAAGTTTAGCCGCTTACCAGGAAGTAGAATTGCACCCCGAAGTTGCCGGAAGGGTAACAGGAGTTTATTTTAGAGAAGGCAGTAATGTGGTACAGGGCAGTATGATTTTAAAAATTTATGATGGCGATTTGCAGGCACAATTACAAAAACTTTTAGTGCAGTTAAAAACTGCTGAGCAAACTGCTGAGCGCTATGCCGCATTATTAAAAATAAATGGTGTAAGCCAGCAGGAATATGATTTAAATGTACTGGCTGTAAATAATATAAAGGCCGATATCAATATCATTCGTACCAATATTGCCCGAACATCGTTAAGAGCGCCGTTTAGTGGTAAAATGGGTACCAGCACCATTACACCTGGTGCTTATATTTCTCCCACAACAATTATTACCACATTGCGTAAAGTAAGCCAGCTTAAATTAGAATTTACAGTACCGGAAAAATACAGTACCCAAATGAAGCCGGGCAGCCTTATCCATTTTACAATTGAAAATAATAATACTTCTTATGGTGCAAAAATTACAGCAACAGAAAATAATATAACTGCAGAAACCAGGAGCCTAAAAGTAATTGCACTGGTAAATAAAGCCAATGCACAATTAATTGCAGGTTCGTTTGCAAAAGTGCAGATACCATTGGGTGAAAATAATGCAGCATTAATGATACCCACACAGGCCATTATACCCCAGGCACAGAAATAAAAAAGTAATGGCAGTAAGAAATGGAATTGCATCAATGGAAACAGTAACCACAGGCATAAGAGATTCTGCAATGGTAGAAATTACTACCGGCTTAAAAGCAGGCGATACCGTTTTAATTACAGGCTTGCTTTCTACTAAACCAGGCAGTAAAGTGCAGATAAATAAAATAACTAAAAATTAAACAGTACTGCAAAAGTGAATATATCCGAACTTAGTTTACGCCGGCCTGTAATGGCAATTGTGCTCAGCATCGTCATCATTTTATTTGGTGTGATTGGGTTCAAATTTTTAGGCGTACGGGATTATCCCGCTATTGATCCGCCCAATATTTCTGTACGTACATCCTACCCTGGTGCCAATGCAGATATTATAGAATCGCAAATTACTGAGCCATTGGAAAAGGCCATCAATGGTATTGCCGGCGTAAAAAATATTACCAGCAGCAGCAGCCAGGGCAGCAGCAATATTAATGTTGAGTTTGAACTGGGCAGTGGATTAGAAAGTGCGGCTAATGATGTTCGTGATAAAGTATCGCAGGCCGTTCGCTCGTTACCATCCGATCTGGATGCACCACCAGTTGTTAGCAAAGCAGATGCCAGCAGCGATGCCATCATTTCCATGACGGTGCAAAGCAATACCAAAAACCAGTTAGAGGTAACAGAGTATGCTACAAATAATTTATTAGAACGCCTGCAAACTATACCCGGTGTAAGCGGCATACAATATTTGGGGCGAAAAAAAATATGCCATGCGTATATGGTTTGATCCAGCTAAACTAAGTGCCTACGGTTTAACACCCGGCGATATTCAAACTGCATTACAGCAGCAAAATGTAGAATTACCATCAGGAAAAATTGCAGGCGATGCTACTGAATTATCGGTAAGAACATTTGGCAACATCAATACCGAAGAAGAATTTAATAATGTAATTGTAAAAAATGTAAACGGCTCAGATATTAAAATAAAAGATGTTGGTGAAGCTGTACTGGGCCCCGAAAATGAAGAATCGGTTTTAAAAGAAAGTGGTGTACCCATGATTGCGCTGGCCATTGTGCCGCAACCCGGCTCTAACTATGTTGCCATTTCCAATGAATTTTATAACCGTTACGAGCAAATTAAAAAAGAAGTGCCGGCTGATATTTGCTTTAAACATAGCATTAGATCAAACCAAGTTTATTAAAAAATCTATTTCGGAAGTTAAAGAAACTTTAATGATTGCCATTATACTGGTGGTACTGATTATTTATCTTTTTTTCAGAGACTGGATTATTGCCATACGGCCATTAATAGATATTCCTGTTTCATTAATTGGCGCATTCTTTATTATGTACCTGTGCGGTTTTACCATAAATGTATTAACACTTTTAGCCATTGTACTGGCAACAGGTTTGGTGGTTGATGATGGTATTGTGGTAACAGAAAATATTTTTAAAAAAATGGAGCAGGGCATGAGCAAATGGCAGGCTGCCAAAGAAGGTTCCAAAGAAATTTATTTTGCAGTAATTGCCACATCAATAACACTGGCAATAGTATTTCTTCCAATAATATTTTTAGAAGGATTTGTGGGCAGGCTTTTCCGTGAGTTTGGTATTGTTGTGGCAGGTGCTGTTTTAATTTCGGCATTTGTTTCGCTTACACTTACACCGGTACTAAATGTTTAGCTTGCACGTAAAGTGCATAAGCATTCCCGATTTTATAATGTTACCGAACCCTTCTTTCGTGGTATGGAAAATGGCTACCGCAAATTGCTGCAGGGTTTTATGAAATTAAAATGGATTGCTGTCATTTTAATCCTCGCCTGTTTTGCAATCATTTATTTTATTGGTAAAGATATCCATTCTGAGCTGGCGCCGATGGAAGACCGCAGCCAGTTCCGCCTTTCAGGTAACTGCACCCGAAGGAACTTCTTACGATTACATGGATAACTATGTTAATAAGGTATCGCAATTTGTTATGGATTCTGTACCCGAAAAAACAGTTTTAATAAGCATCACGGCACCGGGCTTTACAGGTTCTGGTTCTGTAAATACAGGCTTGGTACAGGGCTGCACTTACCGATCCTAAAGACAGAAAAAGATCGCAGCAGGAAATTGTGAACATGATAAACAAAAATGCTCCTAAATTTAATGAAGGAAGAATTTTTGCTATACAGGAACAAACCATTTCGGTAAACAGGCGTGGCGGCCAGCCGGTACAGTTTGTTTTACAAAATATAAATTTTGATAAGATTAAAAGAAGTGTTGCCAAAATTTATGGAAGAAGCTTCTAAAAACCCGGTTTTTCAGGGTGCAGATGCAGATTTAAAATTTAATAAACCCGAAATAAGAATTGTAATTGACCGCTTAAAAGCCAGCGACCTTGGTATAAGTGTTGCAAGATATTTCTGAAGCATTGCAACTGGCATTAAGCAACCGCCGCCTTGGTTATTTTACAAAAGATGGAAAACAATACCAGGTAATTGGCCAGGTGGCAAGAGATGACCGTGACGATCCTGCAGATTTAAAAGGTATTTATGTAAGAAATACAGTCGGCCAGTCAGTACCGTTAGATAACTTAGTTACTATTGAAGAAGAAAGTACACCACCAACTATTTATCATTTTAACCGGTATAAATCTGCAACAATTTCTGCGGGGCTTGCGCCTGGCAAAACTGTGGGCGATGGTATTAAAGCCATGGAAGAAATTTCTAAAAAATTACTCGACGATTCTTTCAGCACTTCGCTTACCGGCTCATCAAGAGATTATGCTGAAAGCGGCAGCAATACCAGTTTTGCATTTATCCTTGCATTGATATTAATTTTTTTAGTGCTGGCGGCACAGTTTGAAAGTTTTATCGATCCTTTAATTATTATGATTACAGTGCCACTTGCCATTGCAGGTGCATTATTATCCTTAAGTATATTTGGGCAAACATTAAATATTTTTTCGCAAATAGGCATGATAATGCTGATTGGCCTTGTAACAAAAAACGGTATTTTAATTGTGGAGTTTGCCAATCAAAAACAATTAGCCGGTGCTAAAAAAAGCCCGGCCGTTATTGAAGCTGCAGTGGCAAGGTTCCGCCCCATTTTAATGACGAGCCTTGCAATGAGTTTAGGTGCATTACCATTAGCTTTATCATTAGGCGATGCCTCCACCAGCCGCATTCCATTGGGCATTGTAATTGTAGGAGGTATTATGTTCTCTTTAATTCTTACGTTATTGGTTATACCTGCCATGTATGCTTTTCTTTCCAGTAAAAAGAAAAGAAGTGAACTCGACGATTTGGAACCAATCAGTTTATCAGTTTAAAATATGTTGTTTTGATGAAGAAGATTTTTTTTACCGCAGTAGTTTTTACTTTTGTTTTAGCAACACCGCAAAATATTACTGCACAAAATATATTAACTGCCGAAGAGGCCGTAGCCACCGCACTTAAAAATAATTACGATATACAATTATTAAGAAACGATTCTGCAGCTTATGCATTAGATAAATCTTATGCAAAGGCGGCATTTTTACCCAGCGTTAAATGCAAGCACCGGCTTGGTTTATAATAACAACAATCAACTGCAAAAATTTTCCGATGGCACAACAAGAGAAAGAAATGGTATACGCTCCAATAATTTAGCCGGTGCTGTACAATTAAACTGGACACTGTTTGATGGCTTTAAAATGTTTGCCACAAGAGATAAATTAAATGAGTTTGTAAAACTTGGGCGAACTGAATATTAAAAACCAAATGGTAATAACGGTGTCGGATGTTTTAAAAATTATTACAATATTGTGCATCAAAAGCAACAGATAAAAGCCATGGAAGAGCAGATGAGTATTAATGAAGAACGGGTAAAGCAGGCTGATAAAAAATTAAGTGTGGGCCTTGGTGCCAAGCCGGAATTGCTGCAGGCAAAATTAGATTTAAATGCACAAAAAGCGGCCCGTTTAAAAGAGCAAACTTTAATAGTGCAGTATAAAGAACAATTGAACCAGTTAATGAATGTGGCATTAAATACACCTTACGAAGTAACCGACACTATTCTTATTAACAATAATATTTTACTGCCCGATGTAATGATGGCTGCCGAAACAAATAATCCGCAATTGCTGGTTACCAAAAAAAATATTGATATTAATTATCTTACTTTAAAAGAAAGAAAAGCAGAACGTTTTCCGATAGTGTCATTTAACTCGGCTTACAACTATTCTAAAACAGATAACAAAACAGTTGTAAATCCTTTTACACCTTTGTTCAACCGCAACAATGGATTTAATTATGGCCTTGGCGTAACCATCCCTATTTTAAATGGCTTTAATACCAAACGGCTGATACAGCAAACACAATTAGATATTGATTACCTCAAGCTCTCCTATCAAAATCAAAAATCGCAAATTGAATTAGGCATTACCAATGCTTTTAAAGATTACGAATTACAAAAGCAAACATTGGCTTTAGAAGAAGAAAATATTTTACTCGCCAAAGAAAATGTAATGATTTCGCTGGAGCGTTACCGCCTTGGCATCTCCACTTATCTAGAATTAAGAGAAACACAAAAAAGTTTAGAAGATGGCTATAACCGTTTACTGCTTGCCCGTTACAATACCAAACTTGCAGAAATAGAATTGATGCGGTTGAAAGGTGATTTGGTTAAATAAATTTCAACGCAGAGAAAAGAAGAAAAGAGTTTTCACAGAGATTTTTTTCTGTTAATTAATCATTCAAGTATACTGTCAGCCTTAGATACTAATAAAAGAAAAATTTAAGCTCTTTGCAGATGACAGTAAGAAAAAAAATTCTCAGCTTCGCTGCGAAAACTGCTTGCCACGAAGGCACTATCGCATTCAAAAAAAGCTTAATAATAGTTTAGCACCAAAAGTATTTTTTCTTATCATCTCAATTGCTAAACATTATTTTCATCCATTGGCTTATAAATACAGCTAAAGCAGAACATTTGCGCCATAAGCCGGTGGGTAAACTCAGTTGATACTTACAAAAGCAGGCCCCTACAACAGAGTAAAAAAAATCCCGGCAAAAAGCCGGGATGCAATAATATAATCTTCAATAAAATTTTTTACAACACCAATATGCCCTTTGCCTGCAGCACAATTTCTTTTTTAGGAGCAGTTATAGCTTCAATTTCTGCT
>CAVUIP010000003.1:0-72722 GCA_963741535.1 uncultured Chitinophagaceae bacterium | reverse complement strand
CAATTGCCTTATCACTGTTTAGTACGCCGCTTAACATAGCAACACCCTGTTCGGTAAAAGCATAGGGCATCAGGCTTGTATTTCTTTTACTTTGGTATGCGGTAACATTTTGTGACCCCTCTACTGCCATACTTTCCCATGCGGTAACAGATTGTGACCGGATAACTTGCCACTCGATAAGAGTAAGCCTAAACATAAAATCGGCTGGAAACCTTTTTTGATTGCGCTTTACAGCCTGGTTCAATGCTTTAGTAGGCACTTAGTAAAGGGCAGCTAAATCAAAATCCAGCATTACTCTTTCGCCCCGTATTTCGTAAATCCTGTTTTGTATGCTTTGTATAATTTGCATGGCTAGTTTTCAATTTTGTTTTCTTTATCAGGCTAAATTTAAAATTACAGTTCTTTTACACAGTAAAAAGAATCACTGCTAATCATGCCGCATACCATCTGCAATTTTAAATACATGTAAAATATAAGGGAAGAGGGCATCAATTGTTTCTGCAGCGCCTTTGGGCGAGCCTGGTAAAGTAAGCACCAATGTTTTATTAATAAAACCGCAAACTCCTCTTGATAACATGGCGTAAGGCATACGCTGCTGACCATAGTTTCTTGCTGTTTCCATTATACCATCAATCTCACGGGTAAGCATAGGCTTAATGGCATCAGGCGTAACATCCATTGGCGAAACACCGGTGCCGCCTGTAAATACCAGCAGGTTACATTCACTTGCGGCATATTGTTTTGCTTTTTGCTGAATTAAATCAAAATCATCTGCAATGGTTTCGGTTGCCATTACTTCCATTTTATGAGCCGTTAATTTTTCTGCTACTTTTTTTCCTGCAGTATCTTGTTTTTCTTTTTTTGAAACACTGTCTGAACATACAATTACCACCGCTTTTAAATTGGCTGCCTGCTGCATAAAATCTGTTTTGCCGCCTTTTTTATTTTCTAATTTAATGTTAGATATCTCCACGCCTTTATCTAAAGGTTTCAGCATATCGTACATGGTTAAGGCGGTAATAGCAGCACCATGCATGGCCTCAACTTCTACACCGGTTTTATAAATGGTATGCACTTCCACGGTGATGATAATTTTTAAACCGTCAATCGCATGTTTAATTGTTGCAAATTCAATGGGCAGCGGATGACAATCGGGAATTACATCACTGGTTTTTTTTATTGCCAGCAAACCCGCCGCCCTCGAAAATTCAAACACATCGCCTTTTGGTACAGTTTTATTTTTTACAGCATCAATTGTTGCCTGTTTGGAAACTGTGACTGTTGCAGATGCAATTGCCTCACGTAAGCTGTTTGATTTATGTGTGATGTTTACCATTATAAAGTAATTTTAAAAACTTACAAACTAAAAAGAGGTTACAAGTCCCCCTTCGGGGGATTTAGGGGGCTTTTCCATTGATGTGTTTCGTCTTCAAATATTTCCTTACCCCAAACCGGCAATTCTGCTTTTATTCTTTCTACCGTTTCATTACAGGCATCAATAGCCGCTTTTCGGTGTGCCGATGATGTAAATACAAATAAACAAATTTCTCCGGCAGCTATTTTACCCAGGCTGTGGTATACATGCATACAGGTAAGCGGATATTTTGCAAATATGGCCTCTCTTATTTCATGCATTTTTTCCAAAGCCATTTCATCGTATGCAGTGTATTCAATTGCTGTTACTTTTTTCTCATTAATAATATCGGCCCTTACCTGTCCTAAAAAAATACTATGGCCACCAATAGTTGTTTGGGTACTGTGCTTTGCAATACTTTCTCCAATAAAAGATGCAGCTATTGGCCCCTGCACAAAAATATTTTTTGGTTTTCTTTCCATTATAATAATTGTTTTGCATGTTGCTGTTTCCATAATATAATGCCGCCATGCAAACTGTATATTTTTTTTGCTGTGCCGAAAACTGCTGCTAATTGTTTTGCCGCATGTAAACTTCTTTTACCCGATTGGCAAATAGTAACGGCCACATCTGCATTAATTAAAGATAAATTTTCTGATAACAGTTGTAAAGGAATTTTTTGGTGAGCAAATTCTTCTATAACCGGCAATTCATTTAATTCTCTTACATCAATAATATTTAAACTGCCTGATAATAATAACTCATTAAAAAAAACAGCATCAATTTCCTGCGGATCAATAGTTGCACTGCATAACCAGTCGTAATCAGTTTGTTCAAAAGCGGTTTTATCTTTCGGTATCAATGCACGTGTTTCAGTATTGCACGATAATTCCAATTCATACATTTGATTATTCAGCGCATTATAAGTTAACAAACGATTTATAAGTGGCTTACCAATACCAGTTATTAATTTTATAGTTTCGTTCGCCTGCATGGTACCAATTATACCGGGCAAAACTCCCAGCACACCAGCTTCTGCACAATTGAGTACTTCATTTTCTTTTGGTGGATGAGGAAATAAATCACGGTAGTTAACAGCATTTTTGCCGGGGTAATTAAATATTGCCACCTGCCCTTCGTACTGCGATACGGCACCATAAACTAATGTTTTATTCAAGCAATACACAGGCATCATTAATCATGTACCGGCTTGCAAAATTATCGGTACCGTCAATAACAATATCATAGTTCTCAATTATTGAAAATGCATTTTGTGTGGTTAACCTTTCTGCGTTAGCAATAATTTTTATTTCAGGATTATTTTTTTGTAAAACAGTTACAGCGGTTGTTGCTTTGGGCAAGCCAATATCATTTACTGCAAATAAAATTTGCCGGTGCAGGTTTGATAATGCCACCACATCATCATCAATAACGCCAATGGTACCAATACCGGCAGCAGCTAAATATTGTAAAGCCGGGCAACCTAAACCACCGGCACCCACTACCAATACTTTTGCCTGCAATAGTTTTTGCTGTGCGGCTTCGCCGAAATTTTTTAAAATAATCTGGCGCTGGTAACGTTGATATGAAATATTTTTATCCATGTTTATCCCCCGGAAAAAGGTGGCAGTAATGCAACAATACAATCTTCGTTTAATGCTGTATTAGTTATAACCTGCTTTTTATTTACTGCTATTACATATTTATAATTTACCAGTGCCGGAAATTTCTTATGCAGGGTTTGTTGCAAACTTTCTGTATCTGCAATATTTTCCATTACCAGTTTTTCTCCCAGCACTTCACAAAGCTGACCAAATATGATGATGTTAATTTTCATTGCTTATTGCATGGTTGAATTGCTGTGTAAAAATACACTTCATTTGTAGTTTATCATGGGGAGTATAACATAATTACTCAAAATATTTTTTCTCAGTTTATTACCACTAAATATTTTTAAGCCTTTATAACCTTAGTAGAAAAATGTTTCGTCAAATTTGTTCAACCTTATTACCTTATTAATACCGGGTAATAAGCAGTTTGTCGCGGAAGGGTTTTATTTTCGAATAAGGTAATAAGGTTGACACTTGATTATAGTTGATTTCTACTAAGGTTTATCTAACCAGAAAAGTAATATTTTTTGAACCCCCTTCTCAATTAATAGCACAGGAAAAAATATTTCATCCTGATAAATAATAATCAGGCAGTAGTAAATAACAATTTATAAGCTGCCAGCATCAGTACCACCGCCAGCAAATATTTTAAAATGGTTTGATTAAATTTTAAAGAACCAAAATAAGCGCCGCAAACACCACCTGCAAAAGCAATGGCAACGTATGCATACATATCTGCACTAAACTGTATGCCTTTAGTGAGTTGCCCTGCTAAACCTGCAATAGAATTTACAAAGATGAACAGCGCACTGATGCCAGCCGCCATTTTCATATTTGTCCATTTTAATAATAACAATACAGGAGTTAAAATAATGCCCCCACCAATACCAATCATTCCCGAAAGAAGACCGATGCCTGCACCAATTACTATTGATAAAACAGTGTTTGATTTTTTTATATCATCAACAGTAACTGTATTAAAAAATAAAAACCGAATGATGGGTATGAACAATAACACACCTAATATTTTTTTATAAACAAAAGTGTCCATAGAAATTAATCCTCCAGCGAAAGCCATGGGTACAGATGCGATGGCGAAGGGTAAAAATATATTCCAGTCAAAATGTTTGCCCCTGTAAAACTGAATGAAGGATGTAAGCGATACAAAAAGATTTAATAACAGCGCTGTTGGTTTCATTACATCGGGTGTAAAACTAAAAATGGCCATCAATGCCAGGTAACCACTGGCACCACCATGCCCTACTGAGGCATATAAAAACGCCACTAAAAATAATAACCCATAAAACAGATAAATATTTTCCATAAAACTACTGAGGCAATAAATGTACTTCCACCATTTCTCCAACTGCACATTGCTTTACTTCTTCATTTATTTTTATTAAGCAGTTGGCTTTGGCAAAAGAACTGAGGCGGTAAGATTCCTGTGCGTCCAGCGCTCTTACAGTTTCGCCATTATAAAATCCTTTTAAAAAATGGGTGAGTGTATTTGTTTTGCTGAATGACTTTTCTATGGGTGCATTAATGATTTGCAAATTTAATTTTTGTCTGGTTAACTTGGCCAATGCCTCAAGCACATACTCATAAAAACAAGTAAGTACCGATGATGGATTACCGGGTAAACCAAACACTATTTTATTTTCTTTTTTACCAAAGAATAATGGTTTGCCCGGCCGTTGTTTTATTTTATGAAACAAAGTTGTTACGCCGCAATCAGTTGCAGCCCGTAATACAAAATCATAATCGCCTGCGCTGATGCCGCCGGTAAGCAACACCATATCACTTTGCAGTAACGCCTGTTGTAAAATGCCGGTTAATATTTCTAAATCATCATCGGCCCTGAAAATTTTTATATTTTCAAAATGCAATTGTTGCAATGCGGATGAAAGTGTAAAAGAATTTGATTCGTACACCTGGCCGTATTGTAATGGCTTGCCCGGTTGCTGCAACTCTTTACCTGTAATAATTATACTGATGGATGGATTGGGAAAAACTTTTATTTCAGTAATACCAATGCCAGCAAAAAACCCAATTGCGGCAGGCGATAATACAATTCCTTTTTCCAAAGCAAGTTCCCCGGCTTTCATTTCAGAACCTTTTGGCCGCACATTTGTACCCTGTGTTATCGCTTCGTCTTCTATAATTAATGTTGAATTTTGTACCGTAACTTTTTCCTGCATTACAACAGTATCAGCACCGGGAGGCACTGGGCACCGGTAAAAATGCGGACGGCTTTTCCTTCCTCAAGCAATATCTCTTTTTCACTTCCTGCAGCAATTTCTCCATCAATCATTAATTTTTTATGCTGCTGCCACTGGCTGAATAAAAATGCATAACCATCCATGGAAGATTGCGGAAATGCAGGGATGTCAACAATTGAATAAACATCTTCTGCCAAAATTTTTCCTGCTGCTTGCAGTAATGGCATTTGCACCGGCTGCAATGCAATTGTATTTTGTTCAATTATTTTTTTTGCCTCTGTTACTGATATCATGCTCGTATATCGAAAGTGTATTTAAATTTTTACTGTATCGGTAACTATTAAATTTCTATTTGTATTAGTCAGAGTGTTGCTAAGCCCCCTTCAGGGGGTTTGGGGGTTTCACCCTCCAATCGTAATCATACTCCTGTTATTAATATCTTCTGCATGTATATGCTCAAAGTCCGGTGTAAACTGTCCGCCTAATTCTTTTGCTTTAGCGTAAATACTTTGTTGTATCAATGGCAGTATTTCTTCATCTTTTCTTAATGCCGATAATAAATCTGTTTCTTCTTTTGAAAATAAACAGTTCTTCATTTTACCATCAGCGGTTAAACGCATGCGGTTACAATCGCCGCAAAAATTTTCGCTCATGGTACTGATGATAGCAAATGTTCCTGCATGGCCGGGCACCATATATTTTTTTGCAGTATCGTGCTTTTCATCTTTTAAACGGATGTAAGCATATTTTTTTTCTATTACATTTAATATTTCCTGAAGTGTAAAAACTTTATTACTCGTCCACCGGTTGCCGCTAAAAGGCATAAACTCAATAAAGCGGACATGTACCGGTGTATGTTTTGTCCATGCAATAAAATCG
The DNA here is from genome assembly GCA_963741535.1 of uncultured Chitinophagaceae bacterium. Taxonomy (GTDB): domain Bacteria; phylum Bacteroidota; class Bacteroidia; order Chitinophagales; family Chitinophagaceae; genus Ferruginibacter. The sequence goes on along the minus strand of CAVUIP010000003.1, from coordinate 66,660 downwards.
TTGATCTCATTATCATTAAAACCCTTCATGGCCACCACATTTATTTTTACATGAAAGTTTTTGTGTAACAGCAACTCAATGTTTTTCATCACCACATCAAACTGGTTGCGCCGGGTAACTAATTGAAATTTTTCTGCCTGCAAAGTATCCAGGCTAATGTTGAGCGAACGCACATTGGCCTGCTCCAGCACATCAACAAATTCATGCAGTCGTGTACCGTTGGTAGTAAGTGTAAGGGTAACAGGTAATTTTGATAAAGCCAGAATAATTTCTGCAGCATCTTTACGCACTAACGGTTCGCCACCGGTAAGCCGTATTTTATTTACCCCATTTGCTACAAATATTTTTGCCAGCTTTTCAATTTCATCCACCTGCATTAATTGCGATGCCGGTGTAAAAACATAATCTTCTTCAGGCATACAGTAAAAGCAACGCAGGTTACAATTATCAGTAAGCGAAATGCGCAGGTAATTATGTACACGGTTATAATTGTCAATAATCATTTTCTTTTTTTAATAATTCATAATCTGCTGCGGTATCAATATCTGTTTTGCCTTCTGGAAAATCTACTGCTGCCACTTTATTGGCATTATCTCTTATCAGTTTTCCTGCGCCTTTGTCTCCTTTCAATTCCATCAGGGCCTCAAAAAAACTTTTATCAAACAATGCCGGTGTACCCAATGTCCCAGCATAACTGCTGGCAACAATAGGCAAACCGGTTTTATTTTTTTTCTCTAATAAATTTAATAATAAAGAACTGTTTACAAAAGGCTGATCGCATACCATAAAGATAACACTGTCGGCCCTTAGATTTGTATCTGTTATATTTTTAAGTGCACAGCAGATGGAAGAAGCCATCCCTTCCTGCCAACTTTTATTTTCAATGATGGTGACAGGTTTATCTTTCAATTCTTTTTTCAGCAATTCCATATTTGCACCCAGCACTACAAAAACAGATGGGTAGCCAGTTTGCAAAGCAGTATCAACCGCATGCCTTAATAAATTTTTTCCTTTGTAAGCCAGTAATTGTTTAGGGCTGCCTAAACGTTTACTTGCACCCGCTGCAAGAATTACAATGGCGCAATGTTTAATTTGATATTGCAGTTTGCTCATTGTAATTTTTTTTCTGCTATCTGTGTATCCGTTCGGGAGTGTATTACATCCTGCTTGTTGCGTAACAAACCGCCGGTTTTATTACTGAGTACAGCTTTAATTTCTGCAATAATACTTAAAGCAATTTCTTCTGCAGTTTCTGCTCCAATCTCTAAACCAACAGGGCCATAAATAGAATTCAATTGTTCGTCTGTTAATACAATACCGTTATCACGCAATTCATCCAGCATTCTTTCTAATTTCTTTTTTGGGCCCAGCATACCAATATAAATAACCTTGCGCTGCAGCAAAACTTTAAGCATGGCCAGGTCGTAATTATAGTTGTGTGTCATCATTACAAAAACAGTTTGACTGTCAATGGCAATTTGTTCTACAACTTTTTCGGGCTTACTTACCAGCACCTGGCAGGCAGCAGTAAAGCGTTCGGGTTTTGCATGGGTGCCACGTCCGTCAACTACCGTAACTTTCCAACCCAATGTATCTGCAATTTGCATCATCGGTACAGCATCGTTACCGGCGCCAACAATAACTAAAGAAACCGGCGGCTGCAAAAATTCGATGAACGCAGTAACAGCAATATTTTTGTGCTGATAATTTTTAAATAAAGATGATTGTTGCTGCATGGCCAAATGCACATCTTCCATTACCGCATCCTGTAATTCGGCAAAAGGAATTTCTCCCGAAATATTTCCATTGGCTTCCATCAGTAAACAGGTACCGGACTGTTTGTTTTTTTTATCCTGTAAAGAAAATAAAGTTACCAGTACCGATTGCTGCCGCAATGCCACCGCCTTACGTAATAATTGAATGGGATTATTTTTATTGTTGGGATTGATTGGTTCAAACAAAACCTGTATCACACCTTCGCAACCTAATTGAATACCGATGGCAGCATCGCCTTCGTCGCTGGTATCGTAAGTAATTAATTTAGATTGCTGCTGCGATAACACCAGCATGGCTTTTCGCAAAGCATCGCCTTCTAAACAGCCGCCGCTTATGGCACCGGTAAGTTCGCCATCATCCGTAACCATCATTCTTGCACCGGGGCGCCGGTAAGATGAACCATCAACATGCACCACTGCCGCCAGGGCCGATTTTTTTCCGGCATGCAGTGCAGTATCATATGCTTTTATTATTTGAAGGAGTTCTTTCATTTTTTAAAAATCCATTTTTATTTTCCATCCATCTTACTTTACATCCATCACAACAAAAATATTTTTTTCATTTTTATATTTATCATGTTCCTGTCTTATTCATATCAGCCACACCGGCATTACATTTTAACCGCCGGCACGCCGGTAAAGCTGAGTTTAACCGGCAGAATAAAACCTTTGTCATCAAAAAATAATTGCTCAATGCAGGTAGCCCTGTTGTTGGCAGCCTTTTCGCCAAGCGGCCTGCGGTGATACACTATATACCAAAGATCTTTTTTAGCATTGTGCATTACAGAGTGGTGGCCGGCACCGGTAGCAATGGCTGAATCCTGCTGTAAAATTTTGCCCACTCTTTCAAAAGGCCCAAAAGGATTATCGGCTATGGCATACGCTACAGAATAATCCGGTCCGGTCCAGCCGCCTTCGCTCCACATAAAATAATATTTGTTGTTACGCATAAACATAAACGGCCCTTCTACATAACCTTTGGGTGTAATCTCTTTAAATAAAGTACTGTCACTAAAAGGAACGATGCCCGTAAAATCATTTTTTAGTTTAGCAATATTGCAATGCTGCCACCCGCCATAAATAATATAGTACTGGCCATTTGTATCTTTAAATACAAACTGATCTATTGGCTGTGCACCATTATAAAATTTATCAATTAAAGGTTTGCCGAGGTAATCTTTAAAAGGGCCTTCGGGTTTATTGGCCACGGCCACACCAATGCCGCCATATTCGTTGTTGCTTTGTATATCGTTGGCAGCAAAAAATAAAAAATACTTTTTATCTTTTTGTACAATGGCAGGTGCCCACATGGCACGGCGTGCCCATTTAACTGCCGCAGTGTCTAAAATTTTATGATGCGTTTTCCATTGCACTAAATTTTTTGAAGAAAAAGCATCAAAGAAAACCTGCTTTTCATATTTATCAGAATAAGTGGGATAGATCCAGTATCGATCTTTAAAAATAGCTGCTTCGGGGTCGGCATACCAGCCTTTAATAATGGGGTTGCCGGATGTGGGTATTTGCGCAATGGAAAACCCTGCTGTTACAAATAAAAAAAAGACAATTGAATAAAAAAATTTCATGTTGTAAAAATAATTTACTGCTTAAAATAAACCTTAGTAATCTTTCCTCCTTCCACCACATACATTGCAATAGCAGTAAGCGGTTTTTCGCCAAAGCCCCATACCTCTTCCTGGTCAATTACGGTATTACCTTCCACAATACGGTTGACGAGACGGCAATATAATTTAGGTGTTTGTGTAACAAACTGGTAATCTTTACGCATTGCAGTTTTGCCTTTCATCAGCAGTTTATCAGGAAACATATACAGCTCTACCTCTTCAGCATAAGGCGCTAAAAAAGCTTCAAGGTCATGAGCATTGTAGGCATTCAGTTGCTGCTGCGCCAGCATTTCGGGAGTAGCAGTAACCAACGAATCCGGTTTAAAAGGAATGCCTTTGCTAATTACCCAATCTATCTTTTGCCAGTTGGCAATATCATCTAACGGGTTTGCAGTAAGCACCAGCATATTGGCCCATTTATTTTTTGCAATGCTGCCCCATTCGTTTTGTTTGCCCACGGCTTTAGCACCGTTGATGGTACTGGCTTCAAGCAATTGCCAATTGCTCATACCGGCAGCCTGCATTGCTTTCAGTTCCTGAAAATACGAGCCGGCATGTTGCGTACCAATATTACCGGCATCGGTACCCGTAGCAATGGTAACACCGGCAGCCACTAATTTTTTAAGATTTGCCTGCATGGTAGCATTTTCCTTTTCTTCTCTTGCTTTTTGCATGGCACTACTCATAGCATTAATATAACGGACAGCAATGGCCGTATCTGGCTGCGGATAATTTAATACACTTGCAATGGTGGTTGGATTGGCAACAGCCAGTTCATTTGTTGTAAAATGATACTGATGGCCGAGTACCTTGCCATAATTACCCATTACCACCAGGGTAGGACAAAGCACTGTTTTATTTTTCAGTAACAGTTGTACAAAGGCATCGTTTATTATTTCATCATCTACACTGTGTACTAAAAAATCGGCACCGGCTTCTACAGCCAGTTGTGCGGTAATACGCTCGGTAGCATGTACGGCTACCCGTAAATTATTTTTATGGGCTTCGTCGATGGCGGCTATAACCAGCGGCAAGTTTTTACGTGCCCCTTTTTCTACATCTGCATCGGTAACAATGTACCATATCTTTATAAAATCGGTATGCAGCGGCAACTGGTTGCGTACCGATTGCCGAACACCTTCTTCGGTAAGCATCATTTCAAAAGGCGCTTCTTTACCCAATTTTTTATAGGCCTCGGGTACATAAGTGGTGAGCAATGGCCCCGTCATACTAATGAGTGGTGTATAATTTTTATTAGTAAAACTATCCCGTTGCGTTAAAAAATTGTACGAGGCCCCTACATCAATTACCTGCGTAATGCCCAGGCTGCTGTAGCGGCGCAAAAAATCATCCATGTTATTATGCACCCAGTTTAATTCTTTTGCATGCGGCTGGTAACTCCGTAAATCAATTACATCGGGCCGGGTAAATAAACCGCCGCTCTGAAAAAAATGCACATGGGCATCCGTAAAGCCCGGCACTAAATATTTGCCCGTGCCATCAATTACTGCAGTGCCTTCGGGCAGTTTATAGGTTTTGTTATTATCTACCGAAATTATTTTTCCATTTAATGCCACTACATTGTAACCCGTTAAAAGTTTTTTCTTTTCTACATCTATTACAGTGATGTTTTTAATGAGTACCTGTGCAGTGGATGTTTGCAAACACGCCAGCATAATAAGCAGTGAGAATAAACGCATGGTGAAAGTTTTTAGAAAGATACAAAAATTGGTGGGGTTGGCGTTTGGTGATGTACCATATAGTTTTGTGCTTTTGTATAAGGAGCGAATGGCTTGCCACTGTCAGCACAATTATAAATAGCTGGTAATAATATGCAGAAATTGGGTGGTATTTTTTTAATATAACCCAAAAAGTGACAATTATGGGTTATGTTGTATCTCCTTCAAGAATAAATAATCGCTGCAGAATTTTAAGGTAAGCAGCTTTCTTCAGTATTATACTTTATATTCGTTTGTTATATTTTGTACACTATACTTATGGCCAAATCTAAAATAACAACTGCTAAAGCTGATATCGACTTTGAACAACAGCTTTGGGATGCTGCCAACGAACTGCGTGGCGCAGTTGCAGAAAATCAATATAAAGATTATGTACTCTCTCTATTATTTGCACGACATTTAAGCGAACGCTACGCCGAAAGAAAAAATGAACTGCAACAACTGGCCGCCGATAAAACTTCTGATTACTATACCACCAATGCCAAACAGTTAAACCTGTTACTGGATGATGAACTGGAATACCAGGTGAAGAACGTGTATAAACTTCCTGAAGAAGCCACCTGGGATTACCTGCGTGCCAATGCCGAACAGGATGATATAAAAGTAAAGACCGATAAAGCCTTTGTATTGATTGATGAAATATTGGGCGAACGCAATGAAGATTTTAAAGGCGTGTTGCAACCCATCTTTGTAAAAAGCCAGCTATCTCCATCACAAGTAGCAGGATTGATCAACCTTTTTTCCAAACCCGATTTTTCTGAAGCTACCAACCCCGAAGCGGATGTATATGGAAGGGTGTATGAATATTATATTGGCAAGTTTGCCATGGCCGAAGGTAGCGGTGCCGGGCAATTCTTTACACCAGGTTCGGTAGTAAGATTATTGGTAGAAATGCTGGAACCCTTGCATGGAAAAATTATGGACCTGGCTTGTGGCAGCGGCGGTATGTTTGTACAGAGTTTAAAATTTGCAAAAGCGCATGGTGGCGACAGAACAGATATTTCCATTTACGGGCAGGAACGTTACGAAGGCACATTGCGTTTATGCAAAATGAATTTGCTGTTACGCAATTTAAGTTTTGATGTAAAACTCGGCGACTCTTTATTACAGGATAAGTTTGCAAAAGACAAAGCAGATTACCTGATGATGAATCCCCCATTCAATATCAGCAAATGGCATCCCGAAGATTTACCCGATAATGATCCCCGTTTATTTGGCGCTAAAGAATTATTTGCCACCGATGGCAATGCTAACTACATGTGGTTTCAAACTATCTGGCATCACTTAAGTGCAAAAGGAACAGCCGGCGTGGTAATGGCAAACGGTGCCATGACGACAGGCAATGCAGGCGAAAAGAATGTAAGGGAATACATGATTGAAAACCACATGGTGGACTGTATTGTACAAATGCCCGATAAACTATTTTTAACTACAGGCATACCGGCCTGCATATTTATACTCAGCAAAAACCGGGATGGTAAAGATGGCGAACACCGGGAACGTAAAAATGAAATACTGTTTATAGATGCCCGTAAACTGGGGCCAATGGTTAACCAGGAGGCTGAGGGTTTTTGAAGATGAAGATTTAAAAAAAATTACAGACGCTTATCACCATTGGAGAAATAAAGGCGGCAAATACAGCGATGTAGAAGGCTTTTGTAAAGCCGCCACATTAGAAGAAGTAAAAGCCAATAACAATGTACTCTCTCCCGGCCGTTATGTAGGTACCGAAGCCGAAGAAGATGATGGAATACCCTTTGAAGAAAAAATGAAACAGTTAACTGAACAATTGGCGGAGCAATTTAAAGAAGGCGAACAACTGGAGCAGCAAATAAAAGATAATTTAAAAAGCATTGGTTATGGCTGGGCTTGAAGCAACCTATTATTTCATATTAACCAGCCTTAAAGAGAAGATAAGGAACGCAAGAATTAAAGCTGCGGTATTAGTCAATACTCAATTACTCTCCACCTATTGGGAAATAGGCAATGCAATAAATGAACAGGAACAACAAGCTGGCTGGGGCAAAAAAATAGTAGACCAACTGGCTGCCGATTTAAAAGCTGAGTTCCCTGATATGAAAGGGCTTTCGCCCAGGAACCTGCGGTATATGAGGGAATTTGCTATAGCCTATCCACAATTTTTAATTTTGCAAGACGGTATTGCAAAATTAGAAGATACTGAAAATGAAGACGCTGCAATTTTGCAACGCTCCGTTGCAAAATTACCCTGGGGGCATAATTGTACTTTGTTAGATAAATTAAAACTACCTGCACAAAAGCTATTTTACGCCAGTAAAACAATACAAAATGGCTGGACCCGAGACATGCTGGTAAACCAGATAGAAAATGGATTACATAAACAGATAGGGGCACTCTCTAATAATTTTGGGGTAACCTTGCCTGCCTACGACTCTGAATTAGCATTGCAACTTTTTAAAGACCCTTACAATTTTGATTTTTTACAAATAGGTGAAGAAGCAAAAGAAAGAGACCTTGAAAATGCACTGATACAACACATTACTAAAATGCTGCTGGAACTGGGCTGTGGCTTTGCATATGTAGGCAACCAGTATAATTTGGCATTTGTAAACAAGGGTTCAAATTTAAATAAATGAACATTTATGTTAGAAAATCATGTAACTGTAAGTTTGAATGATAAATCATTTGGATATTTATCATTTGATCCCAATCCAAAAAATTTAATTGTTTTTGTTCATGGGTTTGGAGGAAGTGGTAAAGAAAGTACCTGGGGATATTTTGAGGTATTGGCAAAAAATGATACAAGGCTAAAAGATTCAGACATTATTTTTTATGACTATGACAACAAGAAAAAACAGCTAACCACAAATGCTTTGTTATTGTATAGATTTCTTTCTGATTTACAAATACAGGTAGATGAACTTGATATTGGTCTAAGTAGAAAAATAGATAAATACGAAAGAATTATTTTTTTGGCCCATTCTGCTGGTGCTTTTGTGGTAAGAAAAGCCCTTTTGTTTGGAAATTCCGATAATTGTACATGGGTAAAGCTTTGTAAAATGATTTTGTTTGCGCCGGCACATTATGGAGCAAGATTGCAAACACTTTTGGATTGCATACCAGACCCTTTTCAATTTATTGCAGGGTTCACTAAAGTTTATGTACCGTCTATTGTGGATTTAATGCCAGAATCATTAGCGCTGAAAAATTTGGCTGAAGAAACTAAAAATTTGATTCCATCAAGTCAAAATATATCAATTCCGGCAAATGTTATATGGGCTGAATTTGAAAAGGTCGTTTTTAATGATCAGTTTAATAATGATCCGGTTCCAATTATAATGAAAGGTCATGATCATAAGTCTGTTTGCAAACCGGATGCAATTGATTATACTGCGCCATATAATCTGTTAATTAATCAATTAATCTGATAGCTAAAATGGAAGAAAATATAATAAGGCAGAAATTAATTTATATAAACATACTCGGTAGAAAATTTAATTTACCAGAGGTAAGGTCTCTTATTAAAGATATTAATACAAAAAAACTGTCTTCGGAAGATTTAAAAAAAGTAAAAAATGTGCTTCAGTATTATTATGCTTTAGTAATGGCTGATAACATCCGGTATATAATTTTGGGAGATAGAAGTGAAATGTTTAGTGAAGTAGAAATGATATCGAAACAAGAGGTGATAATGAAAAGAGGTGAATGTAAATATTTACTAAAATATTTACTTAGGTATAAGGATGGGAGAATTCTTTCGCTACAGGAAATCGTCTCTTCTGGTTTAGGGTATGGTTACATTGTTCAGGTGAGTGACTTTAAACAATTTGAGCGTTTTTCAATGCTTTGTAATAATTACAATAAGGATAGCGATTTACAGATATTTTTAAATCGAATAAAATTTTCCATTACTGTTTCCGGCCATGCCAGTAAGGATTTTAGAAGCACAATAGTGGAAATTTTTAAAAGTAAAGAACAATTAACTTACTATTTATCTCCCTATAGTAACCAGGATATTGAGGGGTATGTTGTGAATGGATTCTTTAATTATTTAAATCATCTTGTTGAACTTGGGGATCTTATCAAAGAAACTGAAGATAGAGCGCTTAGGACTTTTTTTTGGGTATATTTTTCTGAAGACTTCAAAATTTTTAATTCTAAAACAGAAGACAAAATTTTTAATCTAATTTTTACTGAACTAAAGCAATATATTTTAAAATCTCAATTTGAGGATTTTGAAGCTAATTTTTCATTCGATAATGTTACAAAAGAAGATTTTAATAATTGGCAATTACGGTCTTATAGTGGAATCATTAACTATGAGAATATTTTTAATTGGTTTCATAATCTTAAAACGGTAGAAAATATAGAAAAGGTGAAGTTTAATTTTCCGCAAAAAAATACGGATAAAGATTTATCCCAAATTGTGACTGCGGTGCAAATGTTTAGGGATAATTTAAACACTTGAAATATATTTTAATGCCCCAATTCAAAAAACATAAACTCGGTGATGTAATAATCTTAAACGTGGATACGATTTACCTCAACAGCATCGTAAAACTGGTAAAGTTCCAATTTATTCATCTGCTGGCCTATCTGGTTTTCATAGTGAAGCAAAAGCTAAAGGCCCAGGAGTAATCACTGGACGATACGGAACTTTGGGAGAACTGTTTTATACAGAGAAAGACTATTGGCCTCATAACACAACTTTGTATGTAAAAGACTTTAAAGGAAATTATCCTAAGTTCATCTATTATTTTTTACAGACACTTGGTTTCAATAACCAAAATGATAAAACAAGTGTGCCGGGTTTGAATAGAAATCATTTGCATGAAATGGGCGTATTTATTCCCAAAGATCTTCCCACCCAAACCCTCATCGCCTCCATCCTCTCCTCCCTCGATGATAAAATAGAACTCAACCGCCGCACTAACCAAACCCTGGAACAAATTGCACAAACCCTGTTTAAAAAATATTTTGTAGATGATATTGATCCGGAAAATTTACCGGAAGGGTGGAGATTATCTTCACTCGATAAAGTAGCTGATTATTTGAATGGAATTGCTTTGCAAAAACACCGACCTAAAGATGAATGTGATTATTTGCCAGTTATAAAAATTAAGGAAATGAAAAATGGCATTTCCCCTTCAACAGAAAAAGCATCAACTGAAATTCCAAAGCAATATATAATTGTAGACGGAGATATTTTATTTAGTTGGTCAGGTTCATTAGAAGTTGAAATTTGGTGCAATGGCAAAGGCGCATTAAATCAACATTTATTTAAGGTTTCTTCCAAAGTTTATCCAAAATGGTTTTACTATTATTGGACAAAGCAACATTTACAAGATTTTAAGAATACGGCTGCGTCAAAAGCCACAACCATGGGGCACATACAAAGGCATCATTTAGCAGAAGCAGAAGTATTAATTCCTCCTGAAAATGTGTTGGAACAACATGATAATTTGATTGCGCCATTATTAAATAAGATAATTTTAAATCGGATAGAAAGTAGAAGTTTAGAAAAAACTAGAGATTCACTTCTACCTAAACTAATGTCCGGAGAAATAGAAGTAAACGTTTTAGAAAAAGAGTTAGCTGAAATATAAACCCATGCACAAATACCTTGCAGAAAGTGATATAGAAACCGCCGCCATTGAATGGCTGTTGGAAGACAAGCGTTTTCAGTATCATCACGGGCAGGATATTCATCGCAATTTAAAAAAGACGGTGCTGGAAGATGTATTTGCCAATTACTTACACAAAAGATACCAGCATGTACCTGCAAAAATATTAGCCGAAGTGCAGCAGGAGTTTTTATACCAGGCCGGTGCCGACCTGCATTTACGTAATCACAACTTTCATTTAAAACTCAGCAAGGGTATTGATAAAGCCTGGAAAGATGCCAACGGTAAAGACTGCTTCGAACATTTTTATGCAGTAAACTATGATGACGTAAGCCAGAACGAATTTTGGGTAGTCAATCAATTTTCAATTGAAGGCCGTAATAACCGCCGCCCCGATCTCATCATTTTTGTAAACGGTTTACCACTGGTATTGTTTGAGTTTAAAAACTGGTTCGATCCCGAAGCAACTGTTGATACTGCCTTTAATCAAATACAACATTACACCGAAGATATTCCGCAGGTATTTGAAACCAATTGCCTTACCGTAGTTAGTGATGGGCAAAATACTTTACATGGCATGTACAGCAGCGGTATGGAATGGTATGCCGCCTGGAAAAGTATTGACGGTGTAAAAATAGTAGAGAATGATTTTGCATTAGAAACACTCATTAAAGGTTTGCTTACGCCGGAGCGTTTGCTGGCGTATATCCGTTATTATATTTTTCATGAGCCCGACAAAGGCGTACTTGTAAAAAAGGGTGCCAAGTACCACCAGTTTTTTGGGATACAGTTTGCGCTGGAGCAAACGCTTAAATCAATCCGCCCCATTGGCGATGGCCGCATTGGTGTAATATGGCATACCACCCGTAGCGGCAAAAGTATTACCATGGCCATTTATACCGGCATACTGCGGCAAATGGCCGCATTAAAAAATCCTACCATCATTGTACAGGTAGATCGCTTTGATTTAAACAAACAACTGTACGAAGATTTTGTAGGAGCTAAAGATTTAGTGGGTGATGTACAGTTGGCACAAACCACCGAAGAACTCCGCAATTTAATAAGTGGCGATGGTGGCGGTGTAATTTTTAGCACCATTGAAAAGTTTCGTTTAAAAGATACAGCAACAGGAAAAGAAATTGAACATCCCGTTTTAAGTACAAGAGATAATATCATTGTAATTGCAGATGAATGTCACCGCACACAATATGGATTAATAAAAGGCTTTGCCAGCAATTTAAGGTTGGCATTACCCAATGCGTCTTACATTGGTTTTACCGGCACACCGGTAGACAGTAAAGATGCTGATACCGTTGGTGTGTTTGGAGAAATACTGCATGTGTACGATATAAAACAGGCCACAGAAGATAAAGCAGTCGTGCCCATTTTTTACGAACCCCGTTTGGCAAAACTGCATTTGGCCAACGAAGCCATTGAAGAAGAGGCCGATGAAATTACAGACGGCTTAAATGATAGTGAAAAAAATAAAATAATGTGGGCGGCGGTGGAAGATGCTGCAGGCAGTGACGAAAGAGTGGCAGAAGTATCGAAAGATATTTTGAAGCATTATTTAAAACGCAACGAAAGTTTAGATGGCAAGGCGATGATAGTATGCATGAGCCGCCGCAATTGTGTAAAGATGTACAATGCATTAACACAACTGGAAGGCTGCCCCGAAGTAGCGGTAATTATGACGAGTAATATTGCCAAAGACCCCAAGGCATGGAGTCCGCATATTCGTACCAAAGATCAGATGGAAGCGGTAAAAGCAAGGTTTAAAGATCCGGATGATGTTTTAAAAATTGTGATTGTAAGGGATATGTGGTTAACGGGTTTTGATAATCCGCCATTGCATACTTTGTATGTAGATAAAATAATGACGGGGCATAATTTAATACAGGCTATCAACCGTGTTGCAACAGTTTTTAAAGACAAGCCCAGCGGATTAATTGTAGATTATATTGGCATTGGCGACAGGCTGAGAGATGCTACAAAAAAATATACCGGCAGTGGAGGTAAAGGTGAAGTGGCGATTGATATTGAAGAAGCGATGGAAATGATATTGGAAGAAATTAATTCTTTAAGAACATTTATGCCCCGGATTGATTTCTATGCTAACTGGCCAACATTAAGCACCGGAGATAAATTAAAACTGATGCAGGAAGCCGTAAATCATATTGTAGCCGAAGAAGAAAGAAGCAAAGATTTTTTATTATTAGAAAAAAGAATGACAGGACTGAGTACGATTGTAAAAAGTCACCCGGATATACAAAGCATTGCACTGGATATTATTTTCCTGCAGCAATTAGGCGCAGCAGTGAGAAAAGTAAAATATCCTCAAACCAATATCCGTAAAAAAGAGCAGCAGGTAAAAGAACTAATTCATCGCAGTATTGAAAGTGAAGAAGTGATTGATGTATTTCAAATGGCGGGCATAGCAAGGTTTGATATTTCTATTATTAACGACGATTTTTTGGCATCGGCCAAAGAAAAGAAAACGGGTAACGAATTAAAGCTGGAACTGATCAGGCAAATATTAAACGATGAAATAAAACTGCGGCATCCGAAGAACTTAATTAAATACCGTAACCTTAAAGATGAAGTAGATAAAATTATTAACGAATACCACAGTCATTTTTTTGATTCCTTAATTGCTTTAGAAAAATTACGTGAAGTAGCCAGGCAAATGCAGGAAGAAGATACAAGAAGGGTACAATTAGGATTAAGTGATGAGGAGGAAGCCTTTTATGAAATACTGGCCAAACATAAAACCGCCATTGCCGATTTTGAATTGATAAAAGAAGTGGTAAAGGAAATTACATCCTCAATAAAAAAGAATTTGCAAATAGACTGGTTTAAAAAACCGGATGCCCGTGCACAGATTATGCTGGCCGTTCGCCGTGTTTTAACCAAAAAAGGCATTACCGATGAGCTGAAAGATATACTGGAAGAAATTATGGAACAGGCAGAGGCAAGGTATAAAGAATGGTGGGGAGAGGAAGGGGTGGCGTAAAAAAATAAATTATGTTTAGTAAAGAAGAATTTTACAGCCTAGTAAAAAAGATAAAAATAATGCGAAGCATTAGTGGTCTCCGCTTTAGCGGGTTACTTGTGATCTAACAGTTCCAGCGGTTTTTCACCGCAGCATAATGCAACTTATTTATAAAGAGGCGGCATTGTGTAATTCTTATTCCTCTTTCACAATCCACCCCAGCAGCTTCGTCATCACTTCTCCAAAAAAGAACGACCGTAATCAACCAGAGCTTGCCTGCAAGCCAGTGATCATTCTCAAAATAATTTATCCAATTTTCTTACCTTGGGTTGGCAAGGTTATAAACCTCCTAACGCTGCATAGTAATTTAAAAAACTGCTATCGGTATAAGAAAAGCGGAGCAGCAAATCCTTGCTTTTTAGCATGTATTTTTAGTATTTAAACGGCGCATACAAAACTTGGTGATCTTGTTTTATAAGAATACAAACAATGAAATTTATATTAGCTAATGTTAGCAAACCCATCATGCTATAAAAAAACGCTCAACTTTTTTAAAAGGCAAGCTTACCGGTTGGTATGAAGTTTACTTATTGAGGTATTTTAAAAAATAATTTAATGATAAAAATAAATACAATTACAAAAGCCGCCGAAAAAGATTTATTCAATGAGCTGTCGCAACTTATTGAGCAAAGTCAGCAGCAGGTAGTTTCGCAAGCCAATAGCACCCTTACCATGCTTTTTTGGCATATTGGCAACCGCATCAATAAAGAAATCTTCAAAATAAACGGGCAGACTATGGAAAACGAATTGTGCCGACAGTGTCGGCACAATTGGAAGAACGGTTTGGAAGGAACTTTACGGAGAAAAATGTAAGGCGGATGATAAAATTTGCCGAGCAGTTTACCGATAACTCAATTGTCGTTACACTGTCACGACAATTAAGCTGGTCACATTTTGTAGAAGTATTACCTTTAAAAAATCAGGAAGCAAAACTGTTTTATGCCCATGCATCTGCCACACAAACATTAGGTGTAAGAGAATTACGCAAACAAATTAGCACCAAAACCTTTGAACGAAGCAGCATAGCCAATTTACAAAATACCAGTAACCATCCTGCCATCCACAACAGTTTTAAAGACCCCTATTTTTTAGATTTCTTAGGACTGCAAAATACCTATTTAGAAAAGGATTTGGAACAGGCGATTTTACGGGAACTGGAAGCCTTTATTTTAGAATTGGGCAAAGGCTTTGCCTTTGTAGAACGCTAAAAGCGGATGATAATTGATGGCGAAGATTTTCATTTAGACCTGCTTTTTTATCACCGGAATTTAAAACGTTTAGTAGCTGTAGAATTAAAGCTGGGTAAGTTTGAAGCAGAACATAAAGGCCAAATGGAATTGTATTTAAAATGGCTGGATAAATACGAAAAGGCAGCTGGTGAATTGCCACCGGTAGGCTTAATACTTTGTGCCGAAAGCAGCAGGGAAAAATAGAATTGCTGGAGATGCACAAAGACGGCATAATGGTAGCCGAATACTGGACGGAACTACCACCCAAAAAACAATTAGAAAAAAAGATACACAGCATTTTAATAGAAGCCAAAGAAAGAATAGAGCGAAATAAGTTATCGGAATAACAACAGCTTTATACAAAACCTGCAACTATAAAAGTTTAGATTATGGCAACCGAATTTTGCCGACACTGCCGGTAAAATTGGGAAGGCAATTTGCAAAACAGTTCCAAAAATTCAATTGTCGCAACACTGTCGCGACAATTAAAAACAAACACTACATTCACACTACCATGGATAAACTACTGAGCGATCTAAAAAGTGCCATTGAAATTTTTCATAAAAACCTTGCCATGCAAATGCCTTATTTGCAGCAAGAAGTAAATAATATTATACAACAAAATTGTACAAACCACAATATAATAGAAAGGCACCTGGATACTCTTTTAGATTTAGGCATGCATAATATTGGCAAAGATCTATTTATCCAACTGCTGGATTATTATAAAACTATAAATATGAAAGGCGCCATGTTTTACTGGAATGAGTTTGATAAAGAAGAATAAAAATTTGCTCACAATTATCCTTACAATAACAGCAGCACCACCGCCAACACCACACCCGCCAGCGTAAAATACAATCCCTTTTTAAAAATACTCGTTTGGGGCATAAACATCCAAAAGCTGGAGATAACAAAAAACAACAGCGATACACCAAAAAATATATTAAGGTAAAACAGCGGGTGCCTGGTATCTGCTTTATGTAAGTGGGTTAATTTTTCTATCAGCCAGGGTAAATTTTTGGTGGTGTAACTTACTGCGCCGGTGGCGTTATTATACGTGCCGGTTTTAAAAGTTTGCACATCGCCATTTACCGATTCTATTTTTAAATCACGTATTTTAATGGCTTTGCCTAATGCATCTACAGTAAGCCCCGGTTGCAATTGCTGCTGTACCTGTTTGGTTTGTTTTAAAAAATTGGTATCCCTGAAAATTAGCACAATACCGCTGAGGGCATACACTGCCATAATGCCCGCCAAAAAAAAGCCGAGGTAGCGGTGATAGATACGCATGGTATTATGTACGGTTGCCCTGCTGCTCATTATTTTTTTAATTTGCTGCAAAGAAAAGGAAACAAAAAAACATTGCCCACGAAATAAGGAAAAGGATTTACAGAAAAGGGAAATATTGCGCCATAACATAAACCACCACCATTCAATATTTACTTTTACTGCTGTAAAAAATACCCCAACTATAAAAACAGCCGGGGCATTTTTACAGGTGTACTATTTATGGCTGTACTTTATTAGTGTTGGCTACAATAACTGAAGCAAGCTGGCGGCCATTGGGCAGTTCGCTGGAAGAATAGTAGATATTAAAAACATTGTTACTACCTTTTTTAAGGCTGATAATTTCCTGCACACTGCAGCTCATTTCGCCAAGGGCAGTTGAAGCATCATTAAACCGCCATTCTTTTATTAATTTGTTTTGCCCGTCTTTAACGCTAACAATTCTGTTTTTGCCTACTTTGCCGCAATGATGATAGCGGATGGTTAGTTTGTCGTTGGCAGATGCGGAACTGAGCTGCAGGGTTTTTACATTATCCATGTCTTTACCAAATTGCTGCAATACAATTTTACCGTTAAGAGAAATTTCAAATCCTTCGCCGCCAAAATTGGAGGAAAAAGAAAGCGTAGTTGCCGCTATGGCAACCAGCATTAGTGATTTACTGATAATTGATTTCATGACTTTAATTTTTTTGTTACAAAATAAATGATAGAAAAATTTTAGTGTATGCCGGATGGTGGCGAACGCATCAACAATAAGCATTGCCGTTGTTGCTGTAAAAAATAATAGATAAGTAAATATTTCATGACTATACTTTTATAATGCAGGCGAATCTATTTTTTTCAATATTGCATTTACCATTTCATCATCATAGGATGTATTAACCCATTTATCAACGATGGTTCTTTTTTTATAAACAAACATGGTGTTTTTTGCATCAGGATTTATTTTATACAGGCCGCATGTTTCTGCATCTGTTGGCGAGGGTACCCATACCATGGCTACACGTTTTAGCCCCTGTTCATCACACCATTTCCTTATCTTTCTTCCCAATATTTCTTCTTCCTTGCTGCTGGTTTGTTTATAAAATGGGTTCATGTACACCAAAAAAACACGAAATTTTTTTTCACCACGTTTTTCCATTTCCTGCTCCAGTTTTTTTGCAAATCCACTCAACTGGTCAAGGTTAGCATGATTGAACCACACCATCACACCCTGGCCATACCCGTATTTACACATAGGGCAAACTGTTTTTCCACTATCCGCTCCTGATAGATGCACCGGATCGAAAGCAGGACAGTTGGCACCTACAGCTAAACCTGATTTTATTTTTGCAAGACCGGCGTAGGGATAATCGGGAACATTTAACCCCAGTATGATATGGCGTGTGCCATGCAATATCCCGTTTGCCTGCGGTACAAGTTTTATAATCCCATTTCCACCACGGTGTTGATTTAATTTTCTTTTTGCTGCCGTTAACAGCGGATCATCATCAAACATATATTCACTTAACCAGTATTCATTTTTACCCGGCTCTTTTACAGTAACATGAATATGCTCCATTGCATTTTGTTCGGGATAATGGGCAGGGCGAAGTGTAAAGAATTGATAAAAACCATTGTTATCTGTTTTAACCCAGCCACGGATATAACCATGCTGCTTAGCCCAACCTTTTTCATCGCCTTTATTTGGGTAAATGCCTTTTTGATTGGTATGATATACATACAAAACCACTCCGGCAGCAGGTGTTTTACCATCGGCATGGTAAATTATTCCGCTTATTTCTATTTTTGGGCCGGGTTCGCTAAAGTCGGGCAGGGTGTCTGTTTCATTCAATTGCTCCAACGGAATGGCACTTTCATAAATGGCTTCGCAACCTTCGCAAGGGCCACCAATATGTGGTGTGGTTTTACCGGAAGGGTTTTGTTTTTGTGCTGTGTTTTGAGAACAGGCACTAAAGGCTGAAAAGGCTAAGCACTGAAAGTATGATAATGTAAATTTTCATGGTTTTATTTTTACAGTACAAATTTGTATCAACAAAAACAGGAATAAAAAATATTTACACTAAGGGGAATAATTGGCTTGACGAAAAGAACGATTGCAATTAGTTCTATTTATTCCAGATCCTTAAAAAAATCTTATGAATAGTTTAATTTCTGTTTTGTAGCTTTTTATAATTATAGAATTAAATAACAACAGGCTGTCTTAAAAGTACTTAGCGATTGTTACACTGAGTTTATCGAAATATTACATCCGCTGGCAAACAATCTGTAACCATTTCGATAAACTCAATGTGACAGATTTTTTTGCTTTTGAAACAGCCTCTTAGCATAAAAGCAAAGCGGTAAAAAAAATTAATTGCTGTTTCTTGGAGGCGATGGATTAGTACTTACTCCTGTAGACTCCACTAAAAACTTATAACTGAAAGTTGGTGTAATATCGCCGGGGTCGTCGCTGGTTACAAAAACATTATAACTTATTTGCCCGGCAGTGGGAGGAATAGTAGGATTAACCGGGCCAAATACAACATAGGTTGCACCGGTAGCAGTTAACTTTTGCCTGATGGTATTGTATTGGGCAGGCGCTATTTGTAAGTTGCCGAAATAACTGCCCTGCCCAAACGTAACGGGGCTTTCCCTTCCAATTAAAAGTTTAACATCGGGCAAACGGTCATTCCAACTGTTACTGTTACCCGTCCACCCACGCAGGGTAAAAGCATCAAGGGTATCATAAAATCTAAACGTTATTCTTGTGCCCGGGCCTAAGGCATTAAAGGCGGCAGCTGTTATCCATAAGGTATCTAAATGATCGCTTAAAAGATTGGCCTGTACTGTAACCGTTGCTGGTGGCGTGTTAGCTTCGGCAACTGTGGCTTCGGTTTTTGGTGCTGCAGCATCATTATTATTGCAGGAAGGTAATAACAGCACCAGTACAATAAAAAATAAAAATGCACTTGTCAATAAAAAAATCTTTTTCATAATGATGGTTTAATGGTTAAAGAATAAAGAAGGAAGAATATTTGAGTATGTAAAAGATAAACTGTAATTTTCTTAATATCAAGCTTTATGCAGAGTTTTTTATAAGTACCCGTATTTTTTTAATAAAATATTTTTTACCCCGGGTAAATTATTTGATAATAAATGAAGGCACTGTTAAGTTTAATACTGGATTGGTCGGAAGTGTGGGCATTGCTTATACCCGTCATTTATTTTTTGTTCAACCGCAGGCAACCGGGTTATTTAAAGCCGGTAATTATTTATCTTTTTGCTGCATTGCTGCTAAATTTAACAGGTAATATTATTGCGGATTATAAAACTTATCTTCCCTGGTGGCTGCAAAGCAATAACCCATTATACAATCTGCATTCTGTTATTCGTTTTATCTGTTTCAGTTATTTTTTTATAGCGTTAAAGCAACAGGCATTTAGAAAGTGGTTATATATTTTGCCTAATCTCTCTCTGTTAATAATAATAATTAATTTTAGTACGGTTGAAAATTTTGGCAACCCCGATCATTTAAGTGGTAATTTACTGGCTGCAGAAGCGTATTTGTTACTGATATATTGCATGCTGTATTATCTTGCTAAATTAAGAGAGGAAGAAAGCAGCTTTAGCAGCGGCCCCGATTTTTGGATTGTAACCGGGCTTAGTATTTATGTAGTAATTAATTTTTTTGTGTTTTTATTTTATGTACCCATGATAAACCAAAACCCTGCATTGGCAGAAAATATCTGGAACGTACATAATATTGCGTATATTATATTTTGCATTTTTATAACCAAAGCTTTTTATGCACCTGCTCGACATCAGCTTACAATCTAGGGTTATCATTGGCATATCGGCAATGGTGCTGCTGTTTGGCAGCTTTCTTATTGTGTTTATTACCAACCAGCGAAAAAAATTGCAGTACCATAAAAATTTGCAGGCTATTCATCAGCAGCAACAGCAACAATTAATTGAACAAAACCTTAAACTGGAAGACAGGGTAAAAGAAAGAACAACTGCACTGCTGGAACAAAAAGAAAATTTGCAAATTGCTTTAACTAACCTTAAAGCCAGCCAGCTGCAATTAATACAAAAAGAAAAGATGGCTTCGCTTGGGCAGGTAGCTTCGGGCATTGCACACGAAATACAAAACCCTTTAAATTTTGTAAATAATTTTTCAGAAATTACCGAAGAGCTTTTACTGGAAATGAAAGATTTGATTGCGGCAGAAAATGGTACAGCAAAAACTACTGAGCAAATTGATTTGCTGGTAGAAGATATTGTTCAAAATCTTAAAAAAATAAATCATCATGGCAGGCGTGCCGATAATATTGTAAAAAATATGTTGCAGCACGGTCGCAGCAGCGGCAACGAAATTATACTTACCGATATAAATTATCTCGCCAACGAATATATTAACCTGGCCTATCATGCTTTTAAAATAAAAGACAAATCGTTTCATGCGGTAATAAATACTGCATTAGAACCTGCACTGGAAAAAATAAATATTATACCCGAAGATATTGGCCGTGTGCTGATGAATATTTATGATAATGCTTTTTATGCAGTTAGCGAAAAGAGTAAAAAAAATGTACCCGGTTACGACCCCACTATAACTTTAACAACAAAAAGCGAAGGCAATAAAATACAAATCATCATCAGGGATAATGGCATGGGCATTGCAAAAAAATATGCAGATAAAATTTATCAGCCCTTTTTTACCACCAAGCCTACCGGCACAGGCACCGGCTTGGGCTTATCTTTAAGTTACGATATTATTAAAGCCCATCAGGGCGAAATAAAAGTAGATTCTGCAGAAGGAGAATTTACAGAATTTACTATTGAGCTTTTGTACGATTAATTTTTTTAGTCAAATAAAATTAATCTGCTAAAAAAATATTTTTTGTACCACATTTGCGGTTACTAAAAAATCATAGCAATAATTTTATGCTGCCACAAAAAAATAATCCTTTACACAATATTACGCTGGAGCAAATAATGAATTATTTGGTAGAAACCTGTGGCTGGCAATATTTAGCAGAACAAATCAATATTAATTGTTTTCAAAATAACCCTACCATAAAATCGAGTTTAACATTTTTACGCAAAACACCGTGGGCACGTGCAAAAGTTGAGAGTTTGTATTTGTATGTAAAACGAAAAAATAAATAAACAACTTCTTAATTTATAGAGACGAAACTTTCATTGCTAAATGAAATGTTAATCCTGCACAAGGGCAATAATTTCCCCACTTAAAAACACATGCTGGCATCATTTTTTCAGTTCCCATTTTTCTTTTATTCATTTTTAAAAATTATTTTTCAAAACTCCGGGTTTAACAGCCCCGGAGTTTTTTTTATTTTCTTTACTTTTTTCTGTGGAGAAATTTAATACACTTCATAATTTATCAGCAGCCTGGTTAAATCAAAATAAAAAGGGGCTGGATAGAAATCCTGCCCCGTTTAAATCCAATATCCTATGAAAAACCGAGTTGCGAAAAGCTGTGGTTAACAGCTAATCAATTATGTACATCCAATTAAGGAATTATTATTTGTATTAAAGTATTTATTTGCCTGTTTAATAATGTAAATCTATATACATGCAGCAGCATATAATTAAAAAATTAGTAAACGGCTGGTTTTACTTAGTAAAGGGAAAATAGATTGTAAACATTACTGTTTACAAGAGAATTTTGTGCCTTTAAATTATCCAGTTTTAAATACTGGTTTATTAAACGCTATTCGCACAATTTAATTGTGTCGGTACTTTTACTGCTTAGCTGCAGCTTTATAATTTTGTTGGCTTTATTGTAATATAAAATAAGCGTACCGTACTTTGTTTGAAAAGCATCCCATGCAGCATCTTTTATTTTAGGGTAGCCCAGCCATTTAAATAAAGTGTTGCGGCCTGCACCCATCAGCGGTAACGAAAGTTTACCTTTAAAGTTTTGTGTTATTTCAATATAATCTCTTTCGGTATAAAAATCAATGCCCTTGTCTTTATAAAAAATACCGGCACATTTTTTACCGGCATCAGTTTCTGCTATTTCACTGTAGCAGGGAAAAAATGTTTTTATTTCACCCATGGTAGATTTGGCACTTAAATCATCATTTAATTTTCCTTCTAATACATCTACTTTAAAAACAGGGCATGCAGTAGTTGTTTTTAATTGGGCAACTGCAAGTTGGGTGTATAAAATTACTCCGGCAATTAAGAAGATTTTTTTCATATTTATTGGTTTAGATTATTGTATTATTTTTTTAGCAGCTTACCGGCTTATTGAGGTTTAAATGCTGGATCGCTGTACATACTTTTATTAAACAGGTAATATTTACCATCTTTATAATTGCGCCAGTAGCGGTGGCCATCCACATCATAATATAATCTGCCATCAAAACTTTTTTTAGCCACACTGTCATTTACAATAATTACTTTGGCAATGGGTGTGGCCGGTGGTTTTTTTACAACCGGTTTTTTTATTACGGGTTTACTGGTATTGCTTACTGTTGCTGTATTGGCTGAAGATTGCGGCACATTTTTTTTACCGCAGCTAAAAATTAACAGGGTAAACGAAATACCTACAGCAGTAAAGTATTTTACAGGCATTGCTTTTTGCTGTACTATTCAATTTCTTTACCAAAAACTGTTAAAATGGCGGTGCCGGGTAAAAGATTTTTAATTAATACGTGTGGTTTTTAAGCTATTCAACAAACGATTGCAGCCCTATTTTATCATAAGCCATTACTGCTTCTTGTAAATTGTTTATTTTTATACTTCAGTTATTCAACGATTGCCTGCTGTAAAATGTTGTACGGTTGTTTAGCAACTGTGGCATCAGTATTTTTAAATTATAATAATGACAGCAGAACACCAACGCTTAAAAGTAAATAACGAAAAGCCGGTACCCCTGGAACAATGGGGGCCTTACCTTAGTGAAAGGCAATGGGGTACAGTAAGGGAAGATTATGGCGTGTATGGCGATGCATGGGGCTATCTTCCTTTTGATCAGTCGCACTACAGGGCTTACCGCTGGGGCGAAGATGGCATTGCCGGAATATCCGACTATTTTCAAAACCTTTGTTTTGCTATAACATTATGGAATGGAAAAGATAAAATTTTAAAAGAGCGCCTTTTTGGTGTAGGCAATTATGATGGCAACCATGGCGAAGATGTAAAGGAATTATATTATTATCTGGATAATATTCCCACACATTATTACATGGAGTATTTGTATAAATATCCGCAAAATGAATTTCCGTACAGCGATCTTATAAATACCAACCGCAACAGAAGTAAACTGGAGCCGGAGTATGAAATTTTAGATACCGGCGTTTTTAAAAATGATGAATACTTTGATGTAAAAATTACTTATGCCAAACAAAGCCCCACCGACATTTATATTAAAATTGATATTACCAACCGCAGTACCAAAGATTCACCGGTAACGCTGTTGCCCACATTATGGTTTTACAACCGCTGGGTTTTTACACCAGATGAACCCAAGCCTGTAATGAGTTTAATAAATAAAACTTCGGTGGCAATAAAACATCACAGGCTGGGTAATTATTTTTTTTATTTTCAAAAACCCGACGATTGTTTATTTACAGAAAACGAAACCAACTTAAATAAATTAAATGGCGAAGAAAATACAACACCATTTACAAAAGATGCTTTTCATGATGCTGTAATAAATGGTACGAATAAAACAAAACTCAGTTCAAAAAAAGATGGCACTAAATTTTCGCCGGTGTACGAATTAAATGTTGCAGCAGGGGCAAAAAAAACTATTTACTGCAGGCTTACCAACACCGCCGATGAAAAACCCTTTTCTTTAGGGTTTGAAAAAATATTTACAGTAAGAAAAGAAGAAGCAGATGATTTTTACAAAGCGATTTTACCTAACGATATTTCGGATGATTTAAAAAATATACAACGCAAAGCCCTTGCAGGTTTATTGTGGAGCAAACAGTATTATCATTTTGATGTGGAGAGCTGGCTTACCGGTACCGATGGTATTACCCCTGTTAACAGCAGTAAATTAATGGGCAGAAACAGAGACTGGACACATCTTAAAAACCAGGATGTAATTGCAATGCCCGATAAATGGGAATATCCCTGGTATGCCGCATGGGACCTGGCTTTTCATTGTATTTCTCTTGCTATGGTAGATGTAGTTTTTGCAAAACACCAGCTGCAGTTAATAATGAGGGAGTGGTATATGAAACCCGATGGACAATTACCGGCATACGAATGGAATTTTAGTGATGTAAACCCGCCGGTGCAGGCATGGGCCGCCATGGAAATTTACCGCATAGAAAAAGAAACTTACGGTGAGGGTGACGTGATTTTTTTAAAAAGGGTTTTTCAAAAACTGCTCATCAATTTTACCTGGTGGATAAACCGTAAAGACCGTAACGGCAATAATATTTTTGAAGGTGGGTTTTTAGGGCTTGATAATATTGGTGTGTTTAACCGCAGCCATCATTTTGCCAACGAAATGCAATTAGAGCAGGCCGATGGTACCAGCTGGATGGGCATGTATGCATTGAACATGATGGATATGGCCATAGAAATTTCACGCCATGATATTGCATTTGAAGATTCGGCTACAAAGTTTTTTGAACACTTTGTATTTATTTCTGAATCGCTTAACAGCCACGCCATGTGGAACAACGAAGACAAATTTTTTTACGATATTTTATGTATTGCCGGAGCCGATCCGTTGCCTTTGCGGATACAAAGTATTGTGGGGCTTACCAGTTTGTTTGCAGTAAGTACTATCGATAAAGATATTTTTGACAAGCTGCCCGATTTTAAAAAACGCATTGACTGGTTTGAAAATTACCGTAAAAAAAATAACCGCTTTTGGCCCAACGAAGAACGTGGCGACAGTGATGAAATTTTAATTTCATTAGTACAAAAAGACCGGCTGATATTTTTATTAAACCGCTTACTGCATGAAGATGAATTTTTATCAGGCGGCGGCATCAGGGCTTTATCAAAATACCACGAAGCCAATCCTTACTCGGTAACTGTTGATGGAGAAGTGTACAGCATTCAGTACGACCCCGGCGACTCTACCAGTAATCTTTTTGGCGGCAACAGCAACTGGCGTGGCCCTGTGTGGATGCCTATTAATTATCTCATCATCCGGTCAATTAGAAAGTATGGCGAATTTTATGGCGATCATTTAAAAGTGGAGTGCCCTGTTGGCTCGGGCAATAGGTTGAATTTGATAGAAGTTTCGGAACTGCTTACACGAAGAGTGATCAGCCTGTTTGCCAAAGATGAAAAAGGCAGCAGAAAATCTTACGGCGATTATAACTGGTTTTACAAAAAGCCCGGTAACGAAAATTTAGTACTGTTTTACGAATATTTTCATGGTGATACCGGCGCTGGATTAGGCGCCTGCCATCAAACCGGGTGGACATCACTTGTAGCAGATTTAATTGGTGGTAAAGAAGTGCCTAAAGAAGAGTGGAAAGCAGGAACGGGTTATGAAATTTATACTGATGAGGAGGAAGAGGAATGATTTTTTTAGTAATTAACTACGATACGTAAAATAATATTTTAATTTTCTTTTTACCTTGGGCAAATAAAATAATTTTTTAAATTAGTATATGGGTGATATACAACCACCATTAAGAAGAGTAAATGTTACCCGTTATGTAATGCCCTTACGTGAAGGCGGATCCCTGCCGGCAATTGCCGAAGCAGATGATGATTTTTTATACGTATTAAAATTTAGCGGTGCAGGCCAGGGCGTTAGAGCGTTGATTGCCGATTTAATTGGTGGAGAGATTGCCCGTATATTAGGATTTAAAGTTCCCGAAATTGTATTAGCGAATTTAGACAGCGCCTTTGGCAGAACAGAAGCGGATGAAGAAATTCAGGAACTGCTGCGCAAAAGCGAAGGATTAAATTTAGGCATTCATTATTTGGCAGGGGCTATTAGTTTTGATGCTGCAGTGGTTACTATTGATCCGTTAATGGCTTCGCAAATTGTATGGCTCGATGCATTGCTGACCAATGTAGATCGTACTGCCCGAAACACCAATATGCTGATGTGGAAAAAAGAATTATGGCTGATAGACCATGGTGCAGCTTTATATTTTCACCACAGCGGTGGCAATTGGAAGGAGCAGGCAATGCGGCCTTTTGTGCCCATAAAAGATCATGTATTACTTTCAATTGCAGGCGAACTTGATACTGTTGATACAACATTTAAAACATTACTTACTAAAGAACGGATACAGGCTGTAATGGAATTAATACCCAACGAATGGCTTGCAGAAAATACATTTAATGCAACGGGTGAGGAAATGAAAAATATTTATGTACAGTTTTTAGTAACCAGAATTCAATCGTCGGATATATTTGTAAAAGAAGCACAACATGCAAGAGCATCACTTATTTGAATACGCAGTAATACGCATTGTACCACGTGTAGAAAGGGAAGAATTTCTAAATGTGGGAGTGATATTGTATTGCAAGCCATTACAGTTTTTGCAAACCATGTTTACTGTGGATGAAGAAAGGTTGAAAATTTTTGCAGGCTATTTAGATATGGCGGCATTATGTGAACACCTGAATGTTTTTGAAAAGATTTGTAATGGCGATATTGCTGCAGGCGAAATTGCAAAGTTAGATATGGCCTCACGCTTTCGCTGGCTTACCGCTACCAGAAGTACCATTGTGCAAACTTCAAAAACACACCCGGGTTTGTGCAGCAATGCAAAAGAAACGCTTACAAAGCTGCATGCACAGTTGGTGCTAACTCCTGAAAAAGAAATTTAATTTTTTACTGGCGCAGCTACAGCAAAGTATAATTACACTATTGAAATGGCTGCACCAGTTACAGTAATAAAAAATAAATGGTACAAAAAATTTCTATTCACTAAAATTATTGTACTACCATTTTTCTAATCCTAATAATTTTTTTCCCAATTCATTTAATTGTGCAGTGCCATATTTTGTTTGTTCCCAATTACGTGGGTCGCCGGGAAAAGCGTAACCTTCAGGCGCAACACTATTTTTCCACGAATTAATTCTCCATTGACGTAACGCTTCATTATTTTCTTCTGCAGGCATCATAGAAATATATTGTGCCACACGAACTTTATCTAAACTTTTGTTTGGGCGTATGCCATGCGGCTGAAGGCTGTTAAAAATTAAAAGATCACCTGCTTCCATTTTTACTTTTACAAAATCAAAACCAGTTGTATCTGGTTTAAAACGGTCCCGGTCTTCGGGCTGTGTTAATTTCCATGTATCATAATTACGAAACAAATCAGGTAAACATTGAAAGCCACCCATATTTTCATCTGTTTGATCTGCCAGTGCAAGAACACCCTGTACATTAACAGGTTTTGTTTCGGGATCGTAATCCCAATGAATAAATCCTTTCTGCTCAAACCCGGGTTTTATGGGAAAATTAAGATTAGCCCTGTCGATGGTAACCCATAATTTTTCTGTTCCCCAAATATCTGCAAATGCATCATACACTTTTTGTGTGGTGCGGTTGTTCCATAAATGCTGATTGTTATAAACCTCAACCATACCTGTATTGGTCAGTTCTTTCATTTTCATTTCTGCCCGTGGTGGTGCATACCAGGTGTCCGCATTGTCAGGATCTTTCTCTTCAAACTCCCATAAAAAATTTGCAGTTGCCAGCGCCTGTTCTTTAGGTACTGCATTTTTAATTACAATATATCCGTTATTAATCCAAAAATTCCAATCAGCTTCAGTTAATACCCTAAGTGGTTTACCATTGCTGAGGTCGTTTAATTTAGTAGCACTGCTTTTTGCAGTAGATGGATTGCCGGGAATATCTTTATGAGCATTGCCCGGTTGCATTGAAGGAGCCATTGTGGGCACCATAGTTTTTTGTTCCATATAACAATATTTAATTTTTTAAAAAATGAATTTGTAACCGTTGATACAAAAATAGTTTGGTAACAACGCTGCATTCAACATCTGCAATGGCAGCTATTTGTACTGTATTGATATATTTTGGTATTTTTAAGAGCAGCTTTGCAAAATTGGCGCAAATGAAAGCAAAATTAGAAACCATAACAAGTGATAGCGACAGCTCGTTCAGGATACTGCTTACACCCAATTTGAATGAATTATTTTATTGGCATTTTCATCCGGAATATGAAATTGTTTATGTAGAAGCGGCAAGTGGCTTTCGCCACATCGGCGATCATATTTCTAAATACCAGGGAAGTGATATTGCGTTAATTGGCCCCAACATTCCACATTTAAATTTTGACTATGGCGTAAAAACAACCGTAAACACTGTTGTGGTTCAAATGAAAGAAAATTTTTTAGGGCCCGATTTTTTTTCATTGCCCGAAATAGCAGCAATAAAAAGTTTGTTTGAAAAAGCAAAAACTGGTTTGGCATTTTATGGAGCAACAAAACAATTGGCAGGAGAAAAATTAAAACAATTAACAGCGCAACCGCATTTTGAACAACTCGTTACTTTATTACAGGTTTTTAATTTACTGGCTAACAGTAAAGAAGTAGAACTGCTTAAAGCAAGACCAATTGCAAGTGCATCTGTTTTAAAAGAACAGCAACGTTTACAAAAAGTGTATCATTTTATTGAAGCCAATTATCAAAATGAAATTGATGTGAATGCTGTTGCAAAAATGTGTAACCTTACCACCGCAGCATTTTGCAGGTATTTTAAAAAATCAACTCATTATACTTTTACTCATTTTTTAAACCAATTCAGGATAAATCAATCAAAAAAATTATTACTGCAAAACAAAAATGTTACCGAGGCATGTTACGAAAGCGGCTTTGCAAACATTTCTTACTTTAATAAAATTTTTAAAAAAGTTACTGGTGAAAATCCTTCTGCATTCAGGAAGAAACATTTGGTTGAATAATTATAATCGGTAACCACCTATAACTTAAAATGCGTTAGCTACTTAAAAAATTCAGGATGTTGTTTATTAAATTCCGTTGCATCCTGGTAGGCTTTTGCTGCTGCTAACAAAGTGGCTTCGCTGTACAATTTGCCCACCAGCGTAATGTTAGTAGGTAAATTATTTTTATTATAACCTGTAGGGAAACAAAGTGCCGGATGGCCGGTAAGGTTGGTAATGGCTAACTGATTGCCGCCATAAGTGGGGCAAATAAAAATGTCGTATTGATTGATGACGGCATTTACTTTTTGCATTAATAAATAACGGTGGCGGTACGCATTTATATATTCTACTGCCGGTATAAAACGTGCCGAACGAAATTGATTGGGCCAGTCATTTTTTCCCTGCCTCGTCATCATATCATCCATTTCACTTCTTGTAAAATCATCAAACTGTGCGGCACACTCTGCACTGATGATGATGCTCATAATATCAAAATTATACACTGTTGAATCCGGGAAATCAACAGGTATTAGTGTAGCGCCGAGTTTACGGTACACTTCCAAAACTTTTAATTCATTACCTAATGTATCGCCTTTATCAAAATAATTTTTTGCATAGGCAATTTTAAGTTTTGTAAAATTGGTTTTGCCTGTGTAATTAAAAGGCATGTTTACGGCAGCCTGGTCTTTACCATCGGTGCCGTGTAAAAAATTAAAAACAATTGCTGCATCTTCAGCACTTCTGCAAATAGGGCCAACTTTGTCGAGGCTGTAACTTAATGCCATGGCGCCGCTGCGGCTGATGCTGCCAAAAGTTGGCCGCAAACCTGTAGCGCCGCAATTGGTAGCCGGAGAAATAATAGAACCCCATGTTTCGGTACCAATAGCAAAGGGTACCAAACCTGCAACAGTAGCCGCAGTTGATCCTGCTGACGAACCGCTGGAGCCTCTTTTTAAATTCCACGGATTTTTTGTGCGGCCGCCATACCAGTAATCACCCATGGCCAATGCACCCAAAGTGAATTTTGCAATCAATACAGCACCGGCTTCTTTTAATTTAGTGTACACATAAGCATCTTCCTCAATAGTTTGATTTTTATAAGGCGCCGCACCCCAGGTTGTTTTGGTTTCCTTTACTGCAAATAAATCTTTTAAACCATAAGGAATACCATGCAATGGCCCACGGTATTTTCCGGCAGCAATTTCTTTATCGGCCTGCAGTGCCTGCTGCATAGCAATGTTTTCAGTTATTGAAATAACGCATTGCAGGGTGTCGCCATATTTTTTTATACGGGCAATAAAAAATTGGGTGAGTTCAGCAGAACTTATTTTTTTATTTTTAATTAAAGAGGCTAATTGTAATACAGAATAAAATGCCAGTTCATTTTTATTTTTTGGCAAACTAACGTTTGCAGGAATTGTCCAGTTAACAGCGTTTTGTTTATTATTAAAACTCATACCCGGTAATACAGGAGTTTGCCAGGTGCTTAACGGTACACTGTTATCTAATGTATGCTGCCGCATTTTATTAAATTCCTTTAGGGTGTTTTTAACATCATCAAAAAGCGAATCTCTTTCTGTTTGTTTAAATTGCAGCCCTATTATTCTTTCGGCAGCCGGAATATCTTTTATAGAAATGGTATCCTGGCAAAAAATACAGTTACTGATGAACAGCAACGGAATTATAAAAAGTATTTTCAATTTTATTTTTTTAGAAAGGAAAGTTACTGATTAATTTTTGCCCTGCCTTTGCTAAACATTCATCAGCAAAAATATTTTGCCAAGAATAAATTGTACATTCATACTTTAACCAAAAACAAACTGATGAAATCTTTTAGTATTGAACAGATAAATGAAAAACTTAAAGGTGTTATAGTGGGCAGCACTGCACAAACCATAACCGGCCCCGAACAACTGGAGCAGGCAAACAATAATCAAATTACTTTTATTGGCAACAGAAAATATATAAAACTTTGGGAAACTTCAAAAGCATGCGCTGCAATTATTAATGCAGATATTGATTTGGAACCGGGAGCAAACAGGGCTTTTATAAAAGTAAAAAATGCAGATATTGCTATGGCAGAATTGCTGGAACTTTTTATTCCAGATACGCCTGCATTTGACGAAGACATTCACCCAAAAGCAGTAGTACATGAAACTGTAACAATGGGTAGCGGTTGCAAAATTGGTGCAGGCTGTTATGTTGGCAAAAATGTAACGCTGGGCAACAATGTAATTTTATATGCCAACACCACTGTTTTAGATTATACAACAATCGGCAACAACACCACAATCTGGAGCGGCGCAGTGGTAAGGGAAAGATGTGTTATTGGAAGCTATTGTATCATTCATCCTAACGCTTCCATTGGTGCAGATGGTTTTGGTTTCAGGCCTTCGCCAGATGGGAAAGGGCTTTTAAAAATTCCTCATATTGGCAATGTAATAATTGGCAACGGTGTAGAAATTGGCGCCAACAGTTGTGTTGACAGAGGAAAGTTTAGTGCAACAGTAATTGGCGATGGGTGTAAAATTGATAATCTTGTACAAATTGGCCACAACAGCAAAATGGGCCGTTGCTGCATAATGGCGGGCAGCAGCGGATTAGCCGGCTCCGTTACATTGGGTGATGGTGTTGTTGTTGGTGGCAGTGCAAGTATATCTGATCATGTAGTATTGGGTAATGGTGTACAGGTTGGCGGCGGCTCCGGTGTTTTAAGTAATTGGGAAGACGGCAAAAAAATATTGGGTTACCCTGCAGTAGAGGCAAGGGAAGCATTAAAGCAATGGGTGGTATTGAGAAAACTGGCGAAAGATTCGAAATAGTATTTTTATTTTTGTACAGGCATACCCAAAACCAGGGGAAGAAAATATTATACAAGTACTATAAAATTATAAACAATGAAAACTTATCTTTTATTAATTATAATAATTATTGCAACTTTTTCCTGCAACACAAAAAAATCTGAACAAAAAATTGCGGACAGCGATACTGTTGTTGTAAATACTGTTACCGACAGCAGCAATATAAAAATTGATGGCCATTATTATTGGTCGGCGGAGCTTGCACCAACAACCGGGGTAATAATGAAAAGAACAAAACCTTTATCGCCAGACTCCATAAACACAAACAGTATTATTCAAATGCTTAACGAAACTTATCCTGAAATTCCCTTGCAATTTTCAAAAATATCCAACGATACCCTGTTTGTAAAAATAGGTAACAGTAAATATCTAACCCAGCAAATGGGCTCCAGCGGCCCCGAAGTTTACATGGCAGATGTAACCTACAACCTTACAGAAATTGCAGGAATAAATTTTGTTGCTATTACGTTTAAAGAAGGTGATCATGCACAACCCGGCATTTTTTCAAGAACAGATTTTGTAAAATAAAAAATCATTCCTCAACAATTTCCCTTTGCACACCCGGTATTTCCATTACTAAATTTTCGCCATAAGCAATGGCTGGTGTTTGGTAACCGGGTGTAAAATTTCCGGTGAGCACTTTTTGTGTAATAATTAATGAACTGTGTGTGGTTAAAGTATAGCCTTCGGGGCCGCTTAGCCGCACTGTTGCTTTTTTACCGGCAGCATTTACTGCCTGCCCCCAAACAAAACCAATAGCTTTTTCTCTTTGCTCATCACCTGGCCCGGCAGGTTTTTGTTTAATTTTACTTTTAATGTAGTTACGTACCACATTTGTTCGTAACAGCCAGTTAAATAAAGGTTGCAGTTTTAAAATATTATACATCTTTTTAGAAATACCGGTATAGGTTTCTATATCCGGAATGCCTGTAGTAAAATATGCAGTAGAAATATCGCCCCATGGAATACTCATAACAAACAACCGCTTTAAACCAAAATCAACCCACATTCCTTTTTGGCCCAATGGAGTACGGATTATTTTTCCATCTTTTCTGGCACAACCTCCTTCGCCGGCTTTAGTAGCCATAGTAATTGCTGTACCATGAGAAAGACCGCCACCCACACTTGCAAAAGCTAATTGCAAAGTAATTGCATCTGGTAATAATTTTTTTAATTGCAGCGCAATACAATCGGTGGGCACCACATCAAAACCGGCACCGGGTAACAGCATTATACCAGCTTTTTTTGCTGCAGCATCGTAAGTTTTTATCAATTCAAAAACAGCAATATCTCCGTTAATATCTAAATAATGTGTACCGGTTAGTAAACAGGCTTTTATCATTTGCTTTGCAGTAAATTGAAAAGGCCCCGCCGCATGTATAACCACTTTCACTTCCTTTAATGCAGCATGCAATGCATCTGTATCATCTAAACTAAAAATTTTAAATGGCAGATTAAGTTTGGTTGCAAGTGGTTCTATCAATTCTTTTTTTCTGCCGGCAAGTATGGGTTGTAAATTATATTGTTTTGCATAGCGGGCAATCAGTTGGCCGGTGTAGCCGTTGGCACCATAAAGCAGAAAGGTATTTGTTTGCATGGTTAAAAGTACAACAGCGCATTTAATACAACCACTTTTTTTGTTTTGATATTTTTTAAAAATTGCCAGCTTTAAAAACCTTGCATTGTTTAAGTTATTAAAGTAACTTCGAAATAGTATTTTTATTTATCCTTTGTTTATTATTTAACGCTGAAATATTTTTATCTTTTTTTAATACTTAACACTAAACCCCCTTTAACCTTTTTATGAAAAAAAATAAACCGGCAGTACTTACAGCATTATTGTTTGCTGTATTTTTTCCTGCAACTTTATTTGCCATTGATACAAAAGATACCCGTATGCTGGCACAGCCTGCAATAAGTGCAGCTAATATTGCATTTATTTATGCCGAAGATTTATGGGTGGCTAATAAAGATGGCAGCCAGCCACGGCGCATTACGGTAGACAGGGGCATCGAATCTAACCCAGTATTTTCCAGCGATGGAAAAATAATTGCATTTAATGCAGAGTATGATGGAAACGTAGATGTTTTTATAGTACCTGCAGAAGGCGGCATACCCACAAGGCTAACCTGGCATCCATCACCTGATATTGTCCGTGGTTTTTCAAGCGATGGTAAATCGATTTTATTTGCTTCTCAAAGGGCAACATTTTCTAACAGGTATGCTCAATTATTTACCGTTCCGCTCAGCGGCGGTATGTCGGTTCAATTAGATATTCCCAATGCCGCCTGGGCTAACTATTCGCCTGATGGAAAGCAAATGGCTTACAATCCTATTAACGATGCATTTCGCCAATGGAAACATTACCGCGGCGGCTCCATCTCTAATATTTGGATATATACTTTTGCAGATCATAACACCATAAAAATTCCGCAGCCCGAAGGTGGCTGTAACGATGTTAACCCCATGTGGATGGGAAATATTATTTATTTTAGAAGCGACCGTAACGGAGAATTTAATTTATTTTCTTACAATACTGCATCTAAAAAAATAGAACAGCATACAAGTTTTAAAGATTTTCCGGTTGTAAATGCTTCTGCCGGTAATGGAATGATTGTGTTTGAGCAAGCTGGTTATTTGCATACTTTTTCTCCCGGGCAAACAAATACTAACAGATTAAAAATTGGCATAGCTGCAGATTTGCTGGAGCTGCGGCCACGTTTTGTAAAAGGTGCAAAGTATATAAGAAGTGCAGCAATTTCTCCTTCGGGCCAACGGGCTGTTTTTGATTTTAGAGGAGATATAATTTCTGTGCCTGCGGAAAAAGGGGATGCCCGTAATCTTACACAAACTGTTTCGGCTCACGAAAAATATCCTGCATGGTCGCCGGATGCAAAAAGCATTGCTTATTTTTCGGATGCCGGCGGCGAATACCAGTTGCAAATAAAATCGCAGGATGGCAAAGGCGAATCAAAAAAATTTAAACTTAACGGAACCGGCTTTTATGCATTTACAAAATGGTCGCCGGATGGAAAGAAGATTAGCTTTGTTGATAACGGACGAAACCTCTATGTACTGGATGTGGCTACAGGTGCAACAGATAAAATTGATGCCGATGAATTATATGTGCCCGGCCCTTTTCGTAATTTATTTGGCGACTGGTCAGCAGATTCTAAATGGATAGCCTACACTAAAGTAACTGCAACACAATTTAAACGTATTTTTTTATATTCAGTTGATCAGCAAAAATCATTTGCACTTACCGATGGATTAAGTGACGCCGCAGAACCAATTTTTGACAGGGGCAATAAATACCTGTACTTTTTTGCATCTACCAATGCAGGGCCCGTGCTTAACTGGTTCGATCAATCAAATGCAGATATGCAAAGCAGCAGTTCTATCTACCTGGTTACATTGCAAAAAGAAACTATTTCCCCTTTTTCAAAAGAAAATGATGAAGAAAAAATAAAAGAACCAGCAGATACTGCCAAAGTAAAAAAAGATGCTGCTGATAAAAAACCGGCATTGCTAAGTATTGATTGGGAAGGTATCCAAAACCGCATTATCGATTTACCCATTAAGCCGGGAAATTATGAACAACTGGCAATGGGAAAAGAAGATGAGTTATTATATGTTGCTTACAGCAACGATAACCCTGAAACCGGCATGTTACATAAATACGATATAAAAAAACGTAAAGATGCCGAGGTAACAGCAATGAATGGCTATACTCTTTCTGCCGACGGAAAAAAAATGTTGTATAATAATGGACCTGCCTGGGCTATAAGTAACTCAGGAGAAAAAAATGAACCTGGAAAAGGCATGCTGAACATGGCAGAAGTACAGGTAAAGATTGAACCCGAAGCAGAGTGGCCGCAAATTTTTGATGAAGCCTGGAGAGTTAACAGAGATTATTTTTACGACCCCGGTATGCATGGGGCCAACTGGTTAGCGATGAAAAAAAAGTATGAAATTTTTTTACCTCACCTTGCCTGCCGCAGAGATTTAAATGTATTGATACAGTGGATGTGCAGCGAACTTGCTGTAGGGCATCATCGTTTAACCGGCGAAGGTGATTTGTTGAATACACCTGAAAAAGTTGGCGGTGGTTTATTGGGTGCTGATTATACAGTGGATAAAAACCGTTACCGCATTAAGAAAATTTATGGCGGTCTAAACTGGAATCCAAATTTACGGTCACCCTTAACCGAACCTGGTGTAAATGTAAAAGAAGGAGATTATTTACTTGCAGTTAACGGTGCAGATGTTTCAGCATCAGATGAACTGTATCGTTTTTTTGAAAACACTGCAGGTAAAATTGTAGAATTGACTGTTAGCAGCAACACTGATTATAAAGGATCGAGAGTGGTAAAAGTTGTTCCGGTTGCAAATGAATTTGCATTGCGTAACCGTAGTTGGGTAGAAGGCAATTTGAAAAAAGTGAATGATGCTACTAACGGGCAGGTAGCTTATGTATATGTACCCAACACTGCCGGATTAGGGCACGAATATTTTAAACGATATTTCTTTCCGCAAGCCAATAAAAAAGCAATTATCATTGATGAAAGATTTAATGGCGGCGGGCAACTGGCCGATTATTATATTGATATTTTACAACGGCCTTACCAGGCACACTGGAACATGCGTTATGGCAAAGATCTAAAATCTCCCAGTGCATCTATACAGGGGCCTAAAGTTATGATAATTGATGAAACAGCAGGTTCAGGTGGTGATATGCTGCCATGGATGTTTCGTAAATTTAAAGTAGGCACGCTGGTGGGTAAACGCACTTGGGGAGGGCTTGTAGGTATTTTAGGATTTCCTGAATTTATTGATGGAGGTGGAGTTACTGCACCC
This sequence comes from uncultured Chitinophagaceae bacterium, assembly GCA_963741535.1. Classification (GTDB taxonomy): domain Bacteria; phylum Bacteroidota; class Bacteroidia; order Chitinophagales; family Chitinophagaceae; genus Ferruginibacter. The sequence goes on along the minus strand of CAVUIP010000003.1, from coordinate 29,769 downwards.
AATGTGGCTATCTGGACAAAGGACGGTTTTATTGTAGAAAACGAAGGCGTTGCGCCTGATGTAGAAGTAGAACAATGGCCTGCCGAAATAATTAAAGGACGAGATCCGCAATTAGAAAAAGCCATTGAAATTGCTTTAAAAGAATTAGAAAAAAATCCTGCCCCAGAACTTAAACGGCCGCCTTATCCTAAAAAAGCAGCCAATTAATTATTAATACAAACGGGTTATCAAAAAAAAGATAACCCGTTTATTTTTTGCTTTCTCAATACAAGAATATTACCTGAATTTACCTGAAATGGTATAACACACTTTATCATTAATCCTGTTAAAAATCTGTCCGTTTATTTTACGCAGCCTCCTTGTTTTTCTTTTATCCAGTAATCTGCCCTCACTATCAAAATATTGCGGCAGGTTAAAATAAGTAAGCACATAATATTTATGATAGGCCAATGGCGCTTTTAATGCTACCGGTTTTATCGACATAAAAATGAGTGTATTCTTTTTCTCATCCACATAATAATCAAAATTTTTAATCCAGGTACATCGTATAGTTTGCATTTGATTGATGAGCTCATTAACTTTTGGTGCATCTAAATTAAATTTTTTAAGTGTGTCATTTAACCTTGTTTCCCCGGCAGCAAATTCATACACGTAACTCAGGGTATCAGTAATAAACTCAAACGATACAGTTTTAAAATCTCTGGAAGTAAACCCAATAGTAAAAGGCGATTGCCGGGACAAACTTTTATAGTTTTCTTCAATTTTATCCAGCACTTTTTCGTTTTGATAATAATATTTTGTAGAAATATTTTTTGGGGAACACGAAAAAATAAAAATTGCCGGTAATGTTATTAATATGGTGCGTATTAAATTAGTTAACATCAACTTGTTTTTTTGTACAGTAAGTAATACCAAAAATTATTCGTTTAAAAAATGCCGGCGATAATTGCATTTGCGTTCGGCCACCATAATCCCAGTACACCAGTGTAATAATTCCATATTCTTCTTTCACACTTTCTGCAACTACAAAATGTGTTGGAAAACTTACTTTAATTTGTACATGATTTTTTTTATGTACTATACGGTTATTAATATATAACACCACCATACCAGTTGCTAATCTTTTAATGATGTACTGGTATAAATCTCCTGTATGCGGACGGATTAAATCGGAACCCTTTGCTTTTACTTTATACCTCAGTAAATTTTTTACCATTCGGTTAAACTTAGCATAATTTACCGATGCCCACCGTGTATCTTCATCGCCGGAATTATATTTTCGGTTAAATAAATTAATGTAGCCTTTATAATGATCGGCCAGTGCTAAAAAAATCATTTGTTCTGCAGGATGAATATCTAATATTCCTTTAAACTTCAGCAGGCCTGCTTCTTTTTTTACTGCAGTCGAAGGATTGAAAACACTGTTGCCAAATTGAGCCTTTCCTTCTTTATATAATTGTAATAATAATTTTGCATAACCCAGCGGATCGTCTTTTAATAATAAATAAACTAATGCTCCGTAGCCGCAAAAGTTAGTACCATTACCGGGGTAAATACTTATAGGGTTGTGAATATTTATTTTTAAATTTTGCAGAAACAATGCAGGTTTAATATTGGGCCAAAATGAGCTGGATGTTAAAATTTTAATACTGTCAATAAATGCAATGGCTTGATCTTGGGTACTGGGTGATAGCGAATCTTTACCAGGCTGGTATTTAGGGTTTGCAATACTACGGCTTACAAAACAAAAACATAGTGCCAGTAATAATACATACGATTGTTTAGATATTCCTCTTACTTTCAAATTATTTTTTTATTGCTGGTAAAGGCAGCCTGATATAAAGCGGCATTCCTAACTGTTAGGCTGCAATATTAATGCCCATTTTTTTATTGCTTAAATTGTTGGGGCATAGCATTAACTTTAAAGCAATGCATGGAATAAAAAAAATTATTTCTGGTTTCTCTTTTTTTCCTCTTCAGGAAACTTAACAGAAAGCGGCCCGTTACCCACAATGAGGAAATAAATAAGCAACAGCAAAATTAAAATAGATAAAAATAATTCGGAATATGGTCTTAATACATCCTGCGAAGCGTTTACAAAAATAATAGCACCAATAAGTATAGGTATTTGTATTAAACAGGCTGCACGGGTAAACATGCCGATGGTTAAAAAAAATCCCCCTAAAATATGGGCAAACGTAACATAGTGTCCTAATAAAATAATTAAGAAAGAACCAAACGGCGATCTGAGCGACATAAGGCTTACCAGATCACTGGTGTTACGCAGAAAATCGACGCCTTTGTATAAAAGAAAAATACCTAATGCTATACGAATAATATCCAGCCATTTTGGGTGATGCCTGTCGCCCCAATACTCAAATTTTTGTAAGAGGTTCATATTATTATAATTTAAAGCTGAAGGAATAAGAGCTGTAATAAATTTAATAAATTTTAAGGAGAGTTGCAAGCGATTTTTTAAACTGTCTAATAAATAAAAGCTTCTCTTTATAAAGAAGCAGGTAATAATATTTTTTAAGAACACTTACCAATTACTCTGCCTTGCATAAATTTTTTTATAACCCATCGGCTTTTCAAATTGTTCGTAATCATCTTTTATGTCCATTCATCCTGTTTTAATAAAAATGTGACGGGTATTTTTTTATTTTTATTAAAATAACTGTTATGAAAAAAAATAAATTCTTTGCAACTATCCTTGCCTTATCCATCTTTAATTTTTCTACGGCACAAAAACTTTTAACTCCGGCAGATGGCGGTAATAAAAAAGCTTTGGTAAGCGAACGCATTGGTATTACTGATGTAACTGTAAATTACGACAGGCCTGCAGTAAAAGGAAGAGAAGGAAAAATTTGGGGCGATCTTGTGCATACAGGATTCAGCGATTTAGGATTTGGTACCAGTAAAGCTGCACCATGGCGTGCAGGCGCAAACGAAAATACCATATTTACTTTTAGTACCGATGTAATGATAGAAGGCAAAGCTTTAGCTAAAGGAACTTACGGTTTTTTTATTGCAATGGGTACAGGCGATGCTACATTGATTTTTAGTAATAATTCCACTTCGTGGGGATCTTATTTTTATAATGATAAAGAAGATGCATTAAGAGTTGTTGTAAAAACCATTCCTTTAAATGAAAGTGCAGAAAGATTGCAGTACCAGTTTATGGATGAAAAAGATAACAGTGCTGTTGTGGCTTTAACATGGGAAAAATTAAAAATTCCATTTACTATATCTGTTGATTATGTAAAAACTCAAATTGAAAGTTTTAGAAGGCAGTTAAGAAATGATGAAGGGTTTGAACCTGATGCATGGGTACAGGCAGCAAATTTTTGTGTGAATTATAACACCAATCTGGAAGAAGCTCTTGAGTGGAGCAATTATGCTGTTAATGGAAATTTTATTGGGCAGAAAAATTTTAAAACACTAAGCAGTAAAGCCGGTGTATTAAGCAAACTAAACAGGCAGGCCGAAGCAGATACTATTATGCAACAGGCGATGCCGTTAGCAAACATGCAGGAGCTGCACAATTATGCCAGGCAATTACTGCAGCAGAAAAAAGTAAAAGAAGCGTTGGTGGCTTTTAAACTAAACGCACAAAAAAATCCGAATATATTTACTGCCAATATGGGATTAATGAGAGGTTACGCTGCCAATGGCGATTTTAAAAATGCATTAAAATATGCAAAGCTTGCACGTGTGCAGGCAACTGATAAAGCCAATAAAGATGCATTGGAAAAATACATTCCTATGCTGGAGAAAGGTCAGGATATTAATTAATAAAAAAGGGGCATCAAAATGATGCCCCTTAATTTTTTCGAAAATTTTATTATTTCAAATGGTTTGAAATAAGCTTAGCCATATCAAACATTGATACCTGAGCTTTACCACCAAAAATTGGTTTTAATTTAGCATCAGCATTAATCATACGCCTGTTTTTAGGATCCTGCAATTTGTTTGCTTTAATGTAAACCCAAAGTTTTTTTACCACTTCTGTACGTGGTAATCCTTTGCTGCCTACTACCGCTGCTAAATCAGCACTTGGTGTAAGTGGTTTCATAAATGCTGCAGATGGCTTGCGTGCAGATTTCTTTTTAGCAACTTTTTTTGGTGCTGCTTTTTTTACTGCTTTTTTTGGTGCTGCCTTTTTAGCCGCTTTTTTTGGAGCCGCTTTTTTTGCTGCAGCTTTTTTAGGAGCTGCCTTTTTTGGTGCAGCTTTTTTTACCTTTTTCTTTGTTGCCATTTTTTAAATTTTAGAATGTTAATGAGTGTGTAGTATTTACCAGTATCAAATATAAGTCATTTTTTAGTACCAAAATTTATCTTGCTTTTATTGGGGAAAACAGTAATAATTACCAGAACATTAAAATACCTTTTTGAGGGCTTAATAATTTGCCAGGATATTTTATTTTACCCCCAATAAAAATGGAGAAATCATACCTTCATCTTCAAATATTTACTCAGTTAATTCCGCCTCGGCGAAACCATGGTTGCGGCCCCTATATTAATTATTGGCGAAGTTATTTTGCCCTGATGTACTGCAGCAAAATAGGTTTTTCTATAAAATATTACCCCAAAGGGTAATTTGCTTTTGGCAGCCGTAGCTGAACTTTAGCATTTAAACCCCAATTTGCCTTTCGCTTAAAATTTTTGTAATTTACCAATAGGAGAAAAGCGAAATTATATTAAGCCTGCGAAATTAGATTTTTATGAAACTAATTAGTTTATTATCATTGGTATTACTGCTTAATACTTTAGCTGCACAAACTATTGAAACGGCTTTAAATACTTTAAAAACCGACAAGGGAAAAGCCGATACTTTATATGCTTTAGGGATGAAACATTTTATTAAGGCAAGGTATGACAGCGCTGGGGTTTATTTTAAAAGCGCAGCAGTATTTGCCCAAAAAATGGGTAACGACAGCCTGCTGGCTAAATTTTACCTGGCACAATGCAATGCCCTGATATTAAAAAATGATGCAGCAGAAGGATTGCAGTTACTGCATAAGATACGCCCGTTTATTACCCATATTCCTTCATATCATTTGCAGCAGCGTTTTTTATTATTAAATGCTATGGGGTTTGAAAGGTTGCACAAAATAGACTCCGCTCTCTACTACTATCATGAATGCGAACTGCTGAATAACCAGGCACACCCTTATGAAAACTGGCGGATTTATTCGCATACGGGATTTATATTTTTTAGAGCGGATGATTTTGAAAAAGCAGAAAATTATTTTATAAAGGCTTATGAAATTACAAAGACCAAAGGCATAAGAATTGATTTTGGAATAGTTTTATACGATTTGGGAAACCTGTACTATCAGTGGGGTAAAACCGAAAAATTTGCAACCATCATTAATGAACAGCAAATTTTTATGCAATCGGTAAAAAAAGATTATTCAAAAGATCCGGAGCACAGGATGCTTTTTGTAGACTGGAAAAAAGAACCCTTTGAAAAAAAGCTGGCATTTATGAAAAATGTAAAAGAACAGTTTTTAAAAAATGGTTCAGCGTCAAATGCAGCACTGGCAAACCTGCACCTTGCTGCATTTTATGAAGAAAATAAACAGTTTGAAACTGCACTGGAATATGTAATGGAAAATAAACGTTTACTGGAGCAGGAAAAGGATATTATTAAAGTGTACATTAATACAAAACAATTGTACAGGCTGTTAAAAAAAGCAGGTAAAATACCCGAAGCTGTTGCAGAAGCTGATAAAATATTTGCACTTAAAGACAGCATTTTAAAATTACAGCAAAGGGAAACCATGCAGGATATAACCACAAAATACGAAACAGAAAAAAAAGAAAAAGATATCGCATTGCTTAATTCGCAAAATCAGTTAACTACACTAAAGTTGGATAAGGAAAGAGAGTTGTTGGCCAGGGAGAGATATTTAAAAGAAGTATTGTTAAGGGAAAATTTATTGAAAGACACAGTAGTAAGCAGGGAACAGCAGTACAATAAATTATTAGGTATTGAAAATGAATTGAGAAAATCTCAACTGGTTAATGAACAGGCATTAAAATTTGCTTTATCCGGCGAAAACATATTAAAAGGGCAACAACTTGTAAAAGAAACAAAAGTCCGGCGGCAATTAATTACAGGTGCAGCATTATTATTGCTGAGCGGCGTAACCATTTTTTTTATGTACCGTAAGCAAAGGTCGAAAAACAGGCTTATTCAAAAGCAATCAGATGATTTGCAGGTGCTGATGAAGGAAATCCATCACCGGGTAAAAAATAACCTGCAGGTTATATCCAGCCTGCTCGATCTGCAATCGCTTTCTATAAAAGATAAGCATGCAGCCGGTGCAGTTAGGGAAGGTAAAATAAGGGTGCAATCAATGGCGCTTATCCACCAAAATTTGTATAGCGAAGGAAATATAAAAGGGATATTAATGGAAGATTACATAAAAAATCTTGTCGAAAATTTATTTAATTCCTATAATATTCAAAAAGATAAAATAAAGCTGGTTACAGATATTGCTCATTTAAACCTTGATGTTGATACAGTAATTCCGCTTGGATTAATTATAAATGAACTAATCAGTAATTCACTCAAATATGCATTTAAAGAAACTGTACAGGGTGAAATTTACGTCGCTTTAAAAGAAAACAATAACCACCTGGAATTAAAAATAAAAGATAATGGTTGTGGCTTCCCCCCTAATTGGAGTAAGATACAAAGTAATTCATTTGGATACAACCTTATAAATGCCTTTGCACAAAAATTAAAAGCAAAACTGGATATATTCAATGATAACGGTGCCTGCATTTCAATGAATATATCAAGGTATAAACTTGCATAATTTTTTTATGAGCGAATTTAAAATACTGATAGTAGAAGATGAGGCGATTATAGCACAAAACATAGCTGTGTATTTAAATAACAGCGACTTTATTGTAAGCGGCATTGCTTACGATGATGAAGAAGCAATGCTGCAGCTAAAACAAAATACGCCTGATGCTGCTATATTGGATATTAATTTAGATTGTGAAACTGACGGTATACACATTGCAACATACATAAATAATCATGTTCCCATGCCCTTTTTATTTCTTACTTCGCATGCTGATAAGGATACGCTGGAAAGGGCAAAAAAAGTAGAACCCTGGGGCTATGTGGTAAAACCTTTTAATGAAAAATCTTTGGTGGCTACACTCGAAATTGCCATCTCCAATTTTGCACAGCGCAGCAACCAGCAAATTCCTAAAATAAATTTTGAAAAAATAAATAAGCACCTGATTAATCAGGTTAGCGAAAGGGAGTTTGATGTACTGCAGCTTATTTACGAAGGAAAACCAAACCGGCAAATTGCCGAAGGTTTATTTGTTTCTGCCAATACTGTAAAAAAACATATCAACAACGCCTATATTAAACTCGATGTAAACTCCCGTTCTACTGCCATTGCCCGCCTGCGTGAGATGATGTTGAAATAACTTTATCCTTCACGGTATTTTGCAAATTTTTCAGATACCTCACTTCAACAGAAATCAAACGCACTCACATTACCACTTAGTAGTATTTTTTAAATTTCACCCAAAAGGGTAACTGCTGCCTTTTTACAAAGAAAGAATTTTGTGAAGAAATTATTTAATTAGCTTTTAAACTTGTAAAAATGAAAAAGTACAATTTTTTTTTATTAATATTATTTATCTGTTCTCTAAAAATAAATGCACAGCAAAACATTGGCATTGGCACCGGCACACCACACAGCAGTTCTTTATTGGATGTAAAGAGTAATAACAAAGGCATGCTGGTACCACGTATAAATTTGGTGGATGAAACAGATGTGGTAACCATTACTTACCCCGGCAGTCTCTTTGTTAGTGTACAATACCAATAATACCTTAACAGATGGCGAAGGTTTTTATTTCTGGAACGGAATAAAATGGAGCAAATTAATGACCAGGGCCAATGTTTCCAATCTTGCATGGGGCGTTACCGGTAACAGTGGCACAAGTGCAGCCACCGATTTTATTGGAACTATTGATAACAAGCCGCTGGTTTTTAAAACCAATAATATTTTATCGGGTAAGATAGACCCTGGCCCCAATAATGTTTTCTTCGGGCAATCGGCAGGGGCAGCTATAACATCCGGTGTTAACAATACTTTTATAGGGCATATTGCGGGCAGCGCAAATACCACGGCTTCCAATAACCTGTTTGCCGGGCATTTTGCAGGAAACGCCAATACAAGTGGAGCAGAAAATGTTTTCCTCGGGCAGGATGCAGGTAGAAATAATACATCTGGAAATCTAAACACATTTGTAGGCGAAGATGCAGGTGTAGAAAACACTACTGGATATGAGAATGTATTTATGGGCAATGGAACAGGGAGAAATAACACATTTGGTAACTTTAATGCTGTTTTGGGAAATGATGCACTCAGTAGTAATATAGTTGGTGCCAAAAATGCTGCTGTTGGCCATAGTGCGCTTTTCAGAAATACTACAGGAAATTATAATTCGGCAGTGGGTTCCGCAGCGCTTCATGAAAACCTCAGCGGAAGTGATAATACTGCTGTTGGTAATTCAACCCTTTTCAGTAATACAACAGCAAGTTACAATTCTGCATTTGGATCAAATGTGTTAGTTAATAACACAACTGGCAATCTTAATACTGCTGTCGGATCCAATTCGCTGAATAATAACACAACTGGCTATGCAAACAATTCTCTTGGTGCAAACACATTATTGTCAAATACAATAGGCGAAGAAAATGTCGCTATTGGCGAAAAAAGCCTCTTTAACAATATCTCAGGTAACGCTAATGTTGCAGTAGGAGGCCGTTCACTTCTCCTTAATATAACCGGTGCCGCCAATACCGGCATCGGGTGGGGAGCCGGCCCTTCCGGTTCTTTAAGTAACACAACCAGCCTTGGATACTTAAGTTATGTAACAACCAGTAATACCATGACTTTTGGTGATGACCGGGTTAACCGTTGGGCTTTTGGCCTTTCTACCACCAATGCCAATCATGCGCTTGAAGTTGGCAAAATAGTAGGCGATGGTAATGGCGCATATCTAACACAGGGTGGCACCTGGACAAACGCCTCAGATGCAAACAAAAAAGAAGATTTTTCTGTGTTAAATGGTGGGGAGTTGTTGCAAAAAATTTCCTCTCTTCCAATTACCAGATGGAAATACAAAGGCTCAGAAGAATATCATATCGGCCCTATGGCACAGGATTTTTACAAACTGTTTAATGTAGGCACAGATGATAAAGGAATCAGCACGGTAGATCCATCGGGTATTGCGCTGGCTGCTATACAGGAATTAATAAAAGAAAATGACTTATTAAAAACAGAACTGCAGCAAATAAAACAGGCCGTTGAAGATTTAAAAATAAAACGCTGATTTTTTCTTTTACCAAAAAATAAAAACGGGTTAACCAATTTTTTTATAAAAATAAAAATTGTAAAAATTGAAAACATTCTTATCGGCCTGGGCAATAATAATACTGGTGATGTTTACCTGGCAAATTACCGGAGCAAATAAAAACAGCAAACTGTTACAGCCAATACTCCAGGTGCTAAAAAAACAAACAATAAGCTTTGATACTTTTTATGCTGTGAGAACAATATTTCAGCAGGGAGGTAAAACAATAGCGAAAGATACCATTGTACTTATTATGCATGAAATAGTGGTTTATCCTCCAAAAGTAAGGGCTGGAATAAAATATTCGCTTGAGCCCTTAACGTACATTCCTGCCGATACTATAACTCCGAAAAAAGCAGCCACAGATACAATAGTATGGAATTATAAGCGATACAAGCCAATATAACGGATTTTTTTTAAGATGATTATTAAAACCAGCGGCTAATTAATATTAATACAACACTAAATATTTAATTCATTTTATTGCAGAGAAAAACTAATACAACTTATTTTTTAAAAATTCTTTTATGAGAAATATCATTGCAGTAACATTTTTTACAACCTGTTTTTTTTGTTTAAACACAAACGCCCAGCAAAATGTTGGCATTGGCACCAGCACCCCACACAGCAGTTCTTTGCTGGATATAAAAAGTAATAACAAAGGCATGCTGGTACCACGTATAAATTTGGTGGATGAAACAGATGTGGTAACCATTACTTCCCCGGCAGTCTCTTTGTTAGTGTACAATACCAATAATACCTTAACAGATGGCGAAGGTTTTTATTTCTGGAATGGAACAAAGTGGAGTAAATTAATGACCAGGGCCAATGTTTCCAACCTTGCCTGGGGCGTTAGCGGTAACAGTGGCACAAACACAACAACCGATTTTATCGGCACCACTGATAACAAGCCACTGGTATTTAAAACCAATAATATTTTATCGGCCAAAATAGACCCCGGGCCTAATAATGTTTTCTTTGGTCAATCGGCAGGTGTGGCAATTACATCGGGTGTAAATAATACCTTTATCGGGCATATAGCCGGTGCTGCAAATTCATCCGGTTCCAATAATCTTTTTGCCGGGCATTTTGCAGGAAACGCCAATACAAGTGGAGCTGAAAATGTATTTCTAGGACAGGATGCAGGGAGAAATAATACAACTGGAAATCTAAACACATTTGTGGGTGAAGATGCAGGTATAGAAAACGCTTTTGGAGATCAGAATGTATTTATAGGCAATGGAGCGGGGAGAAATAACCGCAGTGGTAACTATAATGCTGCCTTGGGAAATTCTGCACTCAGCAATAATTTAACTGGCAGCGATAATTCTGCTTTTGGCCATAGTGCGCTTTTAAGTAATGTAAATGGAAACGGAAGTTCAGCCTTCGGTTATTCTGCACTTTTAAGTAACACAGGTGGTTCCGATAATGCTGCGTTTGGCAATAGTGCGCTTTTAAGTAATACAGATGGAAACAAAAATGCAGCCTTCGGCAATTCTGCACTTTTCAGTAATACAAATGGTTCCGAAAACGCTGCTTTTGGCCACTTTGCGCTGTACAGAAATATAAGTGGTGCCGGAAATGCTGCTTTTGGCTATGGTGCTCTTTTCAGTAACACATCTGGTTTAGAAAACGTTGCATTTGGCAATTCTGCTCTTATCAGTAATACAGATGGTATCAGAAACATTGCACTTGGTAATTCTTCCCTTTTTAGTAATACTGGCGGTGATTATAATTCGGCAGTGGGGTTTGAAGCGCTTAAGAATAACATCACCGGAAGTGAAAATACTGTTGTTGGAGCAGGATCATTATACAGTAATACTAATGGAGCTAACAATACAGCAGTAGGAAGAGATGCAATTCATACTAATACAACTGGAAATGGAAATACTGCTATTGGAAAATATTCCCTTTTCAGTAATATAAATGGTGATAACAATGTGGCTGTTGGAAATTCGGCTTTGGATGAAAATGAAACCGGGAATGATAATACGGCCATCGGTGTTCGGGCAGGCCCTTTATTTTTGTATCCTGGCTTATCCAATACAACCAGTATTGGATATGAATCTTATGTAACAACCAGTAATACCATGACTTTTGGTGATGAACGGATTAACCGATGGGCTTTTGGCCTTTCTACCACCAATGCTAATCATGCACTTGAAGTGGGAGAAATAGTAGGTGATGGCAACGGTGCTTACCTAACGCAGGGAGGTGCATGGACAAATGCATCCGACATGAATAAAAAAGAAGATTTTACCATACTGAATGGAGCTGACCTTCTCCAAAAAATAACTTCCCTTCCCATCACCAAATGGAGATACAAAGGGTCAGAAGAATATCATATCGGCCCGATGGCACAAGACTTTCATAAGCTGTTTGGTTTAGGCACCGATGATAAAGGCATAAGTACCGTTGACCCTGCAGGCGTTGCATTGGCAGCAATTCAGGAACAGCAAAAAATTATTGAAAAACAAAATGCACTGATACTGTTATTAGAAAAAAGAATTGAAGCATTGGAGAAAAAAGAAAAATTTTAGAAAAGAAAAAAATTAAACAATGATACCTGTAACAAAAAATAAAATGGTAGTTGATGAGAAACCATTCAGGGTGGGTTTATCTACTGCGGATGGGATGGTATTTGTAATGGCAAATACCATTATCCGCTGCGAAGCATTGAATAACTACACCCGGTTTTATTTTACCGATGATAGGCCAATGGTTGTGTGCCGCACCCTCCGCTATTTTGAAGAGCAACTTGCCACTGCAGATTTTATCCGCATACACAGAGGAGAAATGATTAATAAAAATTGTATAGCTAATATTAGCCGCAGCGGAATGCTTTGGCTTACAGATGGTTCAAAGCTTATCATATCAAGACGGAGAAAAAGAGAAGTGTTTAATACTATTGCCTGTTGAAAAAATTACTGATGTCCAGAAAAAGATAATTTTATTATAATGGTGCAATGGTTTTAAAATCTTTAAATAATAAAAATGCAAAATCGAAAAAGTAATTACTCTGCAGTAAACAAAGCCAGCTGCAACGGCTTTACAAAACCCGTAACTGTAGTTTTCACTCCGTATGAAGCAATTGTGTAAACAGGAGTTGCTTCATAACGTGAAGCAATAATTATTGCAACATTATTAGCATGGCCATTAAATAATTGCGCTGCAATCTCCGGAGTATTATTTTCTTTAGATAAATGAGATAATAAAATGTGCGTCATAAAAGGTGGCCGGTGTGCTGTAAATAATTCAAGTGCCTGCCTGTTGGATAAATGTCCCTGTCCACCACGGATACGGTTTTTTAAATGCAATGGGTACCTTCCATTTTCCAAAAGTTCTTCGTCATAATTAGATTCTAAGAAAACAGCATGGCATTGTTTAAAATAATGTATAACCTCGGGGCATGCAATACCAATATCTGTAAATACACCTGCGGTTACATTGTTGCATGTAATTATAAAGCTATGAGGATCGGCAGCATCATGTTTTTTTGTAAAAGGTGTAACTGATAATTCTCCAATTATAACAGCCTCATTTGCTTTAAATTCTTTTGCAAGATGTTTTATTAATATTGGGCCATGCTTAGCCGTTATGTTGGTAATATAAACGGGTAAATGATATTTATTGGCTAAAACAGAAACACCTTTTATATGATCGCCATGCTCGTGAGAAACAAAAATGGCTTTTACTGTTTTCATCGAAAGCCCCAGTTGCTTCATACGTTTTTCTGTTTCCCTGCAGGAAATACCCACATCTATCAGCACTGCTTCGTTGCTGTTGCCAATATAATAGCAGTTACCATTGCTGCCCGAGTTTAATGATGTGATGAATAATGACATTGCATTGCAAAGAAAACTATTTTTACTGGTATGATAATGAGGAGTTTTTGAAAAAATTGCAGCTTAAAATTAAAAATTCTTTCCTTTTTTGTAATTGTACCAAGTGGATTTACGCTACGCTTTTTATTAAAATAGTTCTCCACAAATTTTGTAAATATAAAAAAGCAGTTGTACTTTTACATTCACTTACCTACCCAACCACCAATACCTTCTGATTAAACCGTATCCAATTTTCAAAGTCAAAAAATTTAGATTAACTATCCAACCCTCTGAATAGCTTCTGTTTCTCAGGATATAATTTTTACATTATATACCGGGGTGCAATTTAAAAATCCATTTTGTATTGTGTTGTCCTATAAAAAATCTTATGGTTAATTTTTGCGTATGCTGTGTACAATAAATTAAACATAAAAAATGACAACAGAAATTACCTCACCAAAAACATACAATATGGAAACTTTGTACACTGCTTACACTAAAATGCTGGATTATAAAATGTATTATTTTATAAAAAAATTCAGCGCCTTCCCCGAATTTAAAAATGTATCGCCGGTTTTAGAATCTTACGGTATGCATACCAATTTTGATAAAGCCTGCAGTATTGCCGGTGTTAATGACCCCGCAGTAAAAGAGCAGCTTTTAAAGCAAACCCAGGAAAATATGCCAAGAGCAAAAGTTATTGAACTTAGCAATAGCAATTTTTCGGAGAAAAGTGTAGCAGGATAATTTTATTTTTTTACTTTACTATAGTTTAGTCTTTTGGGTAGGTACCCAAAAGGCTTTTTTATTGACTTTACAAAAATAATTAGCCTACATTTATTTTATATTATGGAAAGAAAAAAATTAGATGTAGATATTGTTCTGGATATACTTAAAGAAACGCTTGCAGCCAATCCAACTTCATCATTTACTGCAAGTTTACTGCACCAGTACCAGGAACGTGGCGGCCTTAGCAAAAAACAACTGGAAGGCTTACACCACAAAGCATCGAAAGTAAACACCATAAGTACAGGTAAACTGGCAACGCTTGAAGCGATTATTTTAAAAAAGCCCATGAAACATAAATCGCCATTGCCCCAACCCACGCCACTTTTTACTAAAGATGAAACAGCAGGTAAACTAATAAATGAAATTTTACAAAAATATCCGCAGCACAAACGGGTAGTTTTTTTTAAAGCCAAATACGATAACAACGAACCATTTTCTGTAACAGAAACAGAAGAGCTTAAAAGGTTTTATAAACTGCTTATTGAAAAATAAATATTTGGCAACTTAATTTATCAGGCTTTACTGTTAAGGCTGATAAGGTAATCGAATAAATTTGTTTCGGAAGAAATACCTAATTTTTTGCGCAGGCGGTACCTGCTTATTTCCACCCCTCTTACAGATATATTCATTAACTGTGCAATTTCTTTAGTAGATAAATTCATTCTTAAATATGCAGAAAGCTTTAATTCATTATTGGTAACAGCCGGGTGCTTTTCTTTTAAGCCTGCTACAAAATCGCTGTGTACTTTATCAAAATGTTTGGTAAAGCTCTCCCATTCTTTATCTATGTTATCATCTTCGCCTAATGATTTAATCATTCTTTTTATTTCGGCAATGGCTTGTGGGTTATCAAAGCCTTTCATTACATGCGTTAACTCTGCTTTTATTTTTGTTAAGAGTTCACCTTTTTTTACAAGGTGCATAGCAGAAGATGCCAGCTCCGAATTTTTAAAATTTATTTCAGCTTCCAGGTTTTCGTTACGCAAAGCAACTATTTCACTTTCGGTTTTATTTAATTCCAGCTCATGAATATACAGGAGCTTTTTTTGCTCTTCTTCATATTTTAATTGTTGCTTTTTAAATTTTATTTTTTGCCACTTGTATATACCAAGTATTGCCGCACAAAAAAGCAGTAAATAAAACAGGTTTGCCCAAACGGTTCTATACCATGGCGGCAGCATTTTAAATGTATATCCGGCAATGGCAGATTCGTTGCCTAAATTGCTTCTCACCATTACTTCAAATGTAAAATCGCCTGAAGGTAAATTAGTGTATTCTTTTTCAGTTCTTGTTGTCCATTCGCTCCAGTTTTCATTAAATCCTTTTAACCGGTAGCTGTATTCTAAATTGGACTGGTAACCAAAAAGTGCAGCAGAAAATTCAAAACGTATCGTTTTCCATGCATCATTTATTTGTGGCGCAACAACAGCATCCTGTACCTGCTTTTCATTCACTTCATTAAAATAACCTCCAAACAAAAGGCTGTCAGTTTTATTAATTATTCTCACTGTTCGTATTTGCACCTGCAAATCGGGCAACGTTGTTTTATACTTTTGATAATTGATATGAAAGAACCCTTTTTCTCCACCAAAAAAAATATTATTTTCATCAACAGGATAAATAAATTCAAAACCACTAAGCATTTTATTATTTAATTCGGGCAGGTAAATAATAACAGGCTCTTTACCAGATAAATCAACAACACCCAATGTTTTTTCATGAATAAACCAAATGTTGCCCGATACGTCTTCTTTTAAATAACGGATACTTTGGTTGCCTAAAATTTTATTATAAAATGGCGAAGGCTCAAAAATATCTTTGGATGGGTTGTAAATAAATACACCTTTTACCGTTGCCACCACCACTTCGTTTTTTATTTTATATACATGATTGTCCAGTATTGATGGTAATCCTTTTTTATCTGTGTAAATAGCGGTGGTGTAAGAACCATCATCATTTTTACTTGTTTTAAAAACACCATGATAAGGATGCGATACCCAAATATTATTCTCCTTATCAATTGCAACAAATCTTGAGGATTCGTTAAATCCGGGTACCTGGCCAGTTAGCGTAAACTTATCTGTATTGTAATCAAAAAAGAAAAGCCCCTTATAATTACCACTAACCATTTTAGCAGTTGGTACTGTACCGGGCATTGGTACAAAATTCCAGAAACCCGGATTTTGAGAAATGGGCTGTGCAATATTATCTTTTATTACAAACGCCCCTTCGTGGTTGCCCAGCAGTAACTGGTTGTTAATTTCGGCCAGGCCCCAGGTTTGTGCTTTACCATTATTTACAGGTAAAAAATTTCCTTTACTAAAACTAATATCTTGTATCGGTTGCAATGCAACACTGTACAACCCATTACTGGTACCTGCATACAAACTTTTATTATGTATAATTGCAGTATAGCCCGAGCCATTTTGTAAAACAGGATTAATTTGTTTTATAGCGCTGTTATAAGCAATCATATCAATACCATTATCTAAACCGAGCCATAAATTGCTTTGCCTGTCTAAAAAAATACTCAGCACATTATTATTTTGTAAACCCTCTTTGCCCGAAAAACTTTGAATAATATTTGCTTTTATATCAATAATATAAACACCGTTGTTGTTGGTTGCTAAAGCAATCCACTCCGCATTAACGGGTGTGGCTGCGTAAATCCTTTCGTTTTCAAACAGTGGGTTGTTGACAGATTGTAATTTTGAAATACCGGTATTATCAAAAATGTACATCCCGTTTTTTAAAGTGGTGATTATAGCACTGTATTTTTGAACCGGTAATATGCCGGTAATTGGATCGTTGTATTTAAGTTCATTTTTTAAAAGTAAAGGTGTCCAGCTGTTATTTTCCAAAATCATTAAACCTGCAGTATAATCCTGTGCATACAATCTTCCGTTACACTGCCCCAAATAAGCCCATTCGGCAGGTGCATTATATACAGTTACAGCTTCATTATCAAATTTAAAAATCTTGCTAGTAGAGCGAAAAAAAATTTGCTTATTAAAAGATACGATATCCCAAACATCGCCAAAGGTTTTGTCTTTAGCGGAGATAAATTGGGTTAAAGAGTGATATTGCAACTGCCCGTTTTTAGCCGGGGTAAAATAACCCAGCTCATCCTGCCCACCCACATAAATTTTATTATCGGGGGCAATTTCAACAGACCGTACAATGGTTTTATTTGGTAAAGAATAAAGGTTCCATTTTCGTCCATCGTAAGTAAGCATCCCTTCGTTGTTGGCTGCATAAATAACGCCATTCTTATCCTGCTTAATATCCCAATTTTGCAGCCCTGCGCCGTAAGTTTGTTTGGAGTAATTAATTACATCAGGCAGCCCAATGGTATTTTGGCCACACAAATTAAGAGGTATAAATATTAGCAGTAGCAGTTTTTTCATTTCTGCAGTTAGTATTGTACAGTGAAGGTATATAAAATTGATTGATGTAGTAATGATGTAGTATAAATGCACTTAAAACCAATGATTTAGCTTTTATGATGTAGTAATGTTGTGGCTGTTTATTTTTTATTTGTAGGGTGTAAGTATATTTTTACTTTGTATTATCACATAAACAAAAACGACTGCTATTATGAAATTTAAACTCACATTATTGTGTTTTGGCGTTATTTTCTGCTGCCTTTTTCAGCAGGCCACAGCACAAACCGTTTCCGTTACGGGAAAGGTTAAAAACAAAACAACAGGTGAAGCATTAGTCAGTGCAACAGTTTCTGTTCAGGGCACCACCTCTACTGCGGTGACAGATGCAACGGGAACATTTACTATCGCTGCACAAAAAGGCGCCACCCTTATTATTTCTTATGCCGGAATGGAGGCAGTAAGGTATAAGGTAAATAATGCCGGGCCTGTCGATATTCAAATGGGAGAATCTTCCACCAATAACCTGAACGAAGTAGTGGTGGTAGGTTATGGCACACAAAAAATAACCAAGGTATCCGGTGCTATTTCAACTGTAAAAGCTGCTGATATCGAAAAATTAAAACCTGTTAGGGCTGAAGAAGCTTTGCAGGGCAGGGCTTCGGGTGTAACAGTAATATCTCCGGGTTCGCCGGGTGCAAAACCTACAGTTTTAATAAGAGGTATCCCTTCTTTTTCAGGTACCGATCCTGTGGTAATTATTGATGGCGTGCCACAAACACTAACCGACTTTAATTCTATTAATGCCGCCGATATTGAATCTATCAATGTACTTAAAGATGCTGCAACAACTGCAATTTATGGCGTAAAAGGTGGTAATGGTGTTATAGTTGTTACAACTAAAGCTGGCAGAAAGAATCAAAAAACAGAAATAACTGTAAGCAGTAATTATGGTATGCAGGAAGTAATGAATACCATTGGTGTATTGAATGCTTCTGAATATGCAGCAATAATTAACGAAGGCAGCACGGTTGCAGGCGGCAATGTTATTTTTCAGGACCTGTCGAAAATTGGTATTGGCACCAACTGGCAAAATGAAATTTTTAAAACCGCAGCCATGCAATCGCATACTATAACGGCAAGGGGTGGCAGCGATAAAATGTTATACTTTTTATCCGGCGGTTATTTAAACCAGGGCGGTATTGTTGGCGGTAACGATAAATCATTTTTTAGCAGGGGGAACTTTACTGCAAATCTTACGTTCGACCTTTCTCCTAAGTTAAAATTTATAATGAATACTACTGGTGTTTTGCTTAACGGTAAAGGCTTACAGGAAAATTCATTTAACAGTATTATTGGAAGTGCATTAAATTTTGACCCAACAGTACCGGTTAATAACACTGTGCCTAACACGGTAGGCAAATATGGCTTTAGTAATTTATTATTGTCAGAAATATTTAATCCGCTTACAAAGCTGGATAACACTTATAATAAAAATGCAGGTAATAAATTATATGGCAAGTTCGAATTTCAATACGATGTGCTGAAGAACTTAAAATTATCTACCCGTTTTGGTTATACAAAATATGATGGTAATTCAAAAAACTTTACCCCATTGGTATTTTACGGCAACAATAATGTAGATAACTCCATGAATGCAGATGGTTCAACCGTTACAGGCAAGCACAACAGTGTATCTCATGAAAAGGCAAGTAATTTTAATTATACCTGGGAAAGCTTTGCCAACTATAATTTTAAGATAAAAGAAGATCATAATTTTGAAACTGTTGCCGGATTTTCGTTAGCTAAAACTTCGGGTAATGCTGCAGGTGCCAGCCGCCAGGATGTACCATTTAACTCCTGGGAGTTTGCAGATTTTACTGCAGCTACCGGCAGTAATACTGCTACTAATACCAATGCACTCGGCGGTTATTATTATCAATACTTCAGAAGAAACCTTTCATACTTTACAAGAATTAATTACGATTACCAGGAAAAGTATTTAGCATCTTTTACTGCACGCCGTGATGGCTCTTATGCATTTGGTATCGAAAATAAATATGCTAACTTCTTATCCGGTTCATTAGGCTGGGTGGTTACCAAAGAAAGTTTCTTTCGTTCTGATTTTATCGACTACCTGAAAATAAGAGGCAGCTATGGCTCCATTGGAAATGAAAATGTAGATCCACAATTTGTAAGTATTGTTACCGGCGGCTCAAGCTATGGCCCAACTGCAAATAGTAACGGTTATACTTTTAATAATGTTTTTTATCCCGGCGCAACTGTAGGTTCTGCAGCAAATGATGCATTAAGATGGGAAAAACAATTGCAATCAAATGTTGGATTTGATATGAATTTTTACAAAAGAAAATTCTCTTTATCAGCAGATTATTTTCAGAAAAAAGTTGATGGTTTGCTATTCACACCTTCTGCATCTTTATATCTTGGCACAGTGCCTATCCCTACTGCAAATATTGGCAGTACTAAAAGCAGCGGTATGGATGTTACCTTAGGGTACAATGAATTTATTGGCAAATCATTAAAACTAAATACTTCACTAACCTTTACAACTGCTAAAAATGAAGTTACTGCCACCAACAATGACGGTACTGCAAGGATATTAGGCGGTTATTATTTTAATGGACAATCGCAAAGTGTAACTGTTTTTGAAAAAGGACAAACACCCGGTTATTTTTATGGCTATAAAACAGACGGCCTGTTTCAAACTGCTGCCGATTTAACTAAAGGTGCAACACAATCGGGTGCTCAGCCTGGTGATATTCGTTTTGTTGATGTAAACGCAGATGGTGTTATCAACGCTGCTGATCAAACAAAAATTGGTGACCCCTTCCCTAATTTTACAATGGGCTGGAATTTAAATCTTGAATATAAAAACTTCGATTTTAATGCATTTACTTATGCCTCTGTTGGTAATGATATTTACAGGGCTTACGAAAGAAATGCCAACTACTCTAATAAATACAGATCAGTATTAGCAAGATGGACAGGCGCAGGCAGCACCTATGATGCAAGAAATCCACGCTATTCTTTCACAGATGCTAACAGTAACATCCGTGTATCCGACAGGTATGTGGAAGACGGCTCTTTTGTAAAAATTAAAAATATACAATTAGGGTACACGTTCCCGGCAAGTGTTACTAAAAAAATATTGAGCAGGCTGCGTATTTATGCACAGGTAAAAAATGCTTACACATTTACTAAATACTCTGGGTTCGATCCTGAAATAGCGGGTGGCATTTTGGATACCGGTATCGACCGTGGTGCTTATCCACAAGCCAGGACTTATGCAGTAGGTATCGATATTAAATTATAATTTTTATAAAAACATTCTACAATGAAAAATATTAAAATAGTAAGCCTGGTTTTTTTAATAGCCTCGCTTGCATCTTGTAAAAAATGGGTAGATTATAATCCTCATGACGAATTTAAAATAACAGACCTGGATTATTTAAAATCTGAAAGTGATTACAGAACTATGGCTGTTAGTGTTTATACTCCAATACAATGGTTAAACCAGGCTGTACCTGTAGGCGATATTGCATCTGATAATGCAGTAAGCGGTGGCGAAAATGCGTCCGACGTATTATCACTGCAACAAATAGACGATTATACATTAACACCTGTAAACTCCACCCTTACCGAATTATGGCAGGGAGCCTATGAAGGTATTAACAGGGCTAATTACATGACGCAGTATAAAGCAACTAATAAAGCAGGTGAAACAGTAAATTTTGCCGGTAAAGAAGCGATGTATGGCGAAGTATATTTTTTGCGTGCCTATTATTATTTTCATTTGGTTAGATTTTTTGGTGATGTACCATTGTTTACTGATAAAAGATTGGGCTTAACAGAATCTAAAACTTTGCAACGCTCTGCCAAAGCAGAAGTGTACAAACAAATTGAACTGGACTTAACAAATGCCATTGCAGTTTTACCCATAACCAATATTGAAAAAGGCAGAGCTACAAAATATGCAGCCCAGGCTTTATTGGGTAAAGTATTATTGTATCAAAATAAATTTGATGCTGCTGCAACGATGTTGGAAAATGTTGTGAACGGACCTTTTAGTTTAGTAGCCAACTATGGTAATATGTTTTTGGAAGCTGGAGAAAACGGACCGGAATCAGTTTTTGAAATTCAATATTCAAATACTTCTCCTTATTACAATTGGGGCGGTGTTACAAGAGGCCAGGGAAATCATTCGGTGCAGCAATGTGGTGTAAGGGGTTTAAATGGTTCTGGCGCTATGCCTTATGCAGCAGGCTGGAGTACAAATTTACCTACCGTAAATTTAGCTAATGCTTACACAGCCGGCGATATTAGAAAAGCTGTAACGGTGCTGGATATTGAAGCTTATAAAAATGCCAACCCTTCTTTTAATATTACTTATCAGGTAGCGCCATTTAAAAATACTGGTTTATACAATCAAAAATATTTACCACGTAAAGGCGAAACATCTGGCCAGGTAGAATTAAATTATTTAAATAATTACAGAACTATCCGTTACGCCGAAGTTTTGTTATTGGCTGCAGAAGCATTTAACAGGTCAACAACTGCCAACGATACAAAAGCACAATTGTATTTAAACAAGGTACGCCGCCGTGCATTTGCGGTTAATGATGCCAGTAAGGACATTACATCAACAGGTACCGCACTAAGGCAAGCTGTTTGGGATGAGAGAAGATTAGAGCTTGCCATGGAAGGCGACCGCTTTTTTGATTTGGTTAGAACAGGGCAAACTTCAAAAATTACTGGCTTTGTACCGGGCAAGCACGAGTTATTTCCTATTCCTCAAACAGAAATTGATATTTCGGGCTTAAAACAAAACCCCGGTTATTAATTACTAACTAATAAAAATTTAACGATTATGAAAGTATTAAAATATTTTTTTAGCATAGCTTTTTTACTGGTAGTTTCAATAAGCTGTAAAAAAGAATTAAATGAGGATATTTCTTTTTTAGATAGTGATGCCGCACCGGCTAAATTATCAGCTCTTTTCGATATTACACAGGACAATACCGGCCTGGTAACTATTACGCCTAATGGCGAGGGCCTTGCCTTTTACGATATTTATTATGGTGATGCTACTACAACACCTGTAAAAGTTTTACCCGGAAAAAGTACACAACATGTGTATGCAGAAGGTATATACAATGTAAAAATTGTTGGCCACAGCATAACAGGAAAAATTACAGAAACAACAAAACAATTAACAGTAGCATTCAGGGCACCGGAAAATTTAGAATTTACCATTACTATTGACCCTAACAATAATTATAAAGTAACAGTTACGGCAAAGGCTTTTTACGAAACATTCTTCAGGGTATATTTTGGTGATGTACCAAATGAAGTACCCGTATCTTTTTTAGAAGGAGATATTGTAAGCCATACTTATGCAGCCGTAGGCACTTACAATATCAGGGTAGTGGCTTTAAGTGGTGGTGCAGCAACTACGCAATTAATTAAACCAGTAACAATTGTTGATCCCGTTTTATTACCAATAACATTTGAATCACCAACTGTAAATTATGATTTTGTAAATTTTGGCGGAGGTGTGGTTACAAAAATTAACAACCCCCAGGCTAATGGTATTAATACAAGTGCCAGAGTTGGCAGGATGGTAAAAAATGCCCCTGAAGTATGGGGCGGCAGTGTTGTTACATTAGGTACACCAATTGATTTTACTTTAAACAGGGTTTTTAGAATGAAAGTTTTTTCGCCACGTATTGGCGCTAAGGTTTTATTAAAAGTTGAAAATTTAACCAATGGTGGAATTAGTTTTGAAAAAGAGACAGCCACTACAGTTGCTAATGCATGGGAGGATTTAATTTTTGATTACAGCGCTGTTAATACTGCCAACTCTTATCAAAAAGTTGTTTTAATATTTGATTTGGGAACGGCTGGTGATGGCTCTGCTAATTTCACTTTTCTTTTTGATGATATAAGGCTTACCAATCAGCTTCCTACAAGTTTATTAACCTTGCCGGTAACTTTCGATAATCCTTTAGTTAACTATGCCGTTGCAGATTTTGGTGGTAATGTAACGCTAAACGATGTTGACCCGGGCAATGCTGCAAATAAAGTAAAGAAAACCACTAAAACCAGTGGTGCACAAACATGGGCCGGTACAACTATTGGCGCAGGCTTTACTTCTAAAATTCCTTTTACTGCTACTGCAACCCAAATGAGTGTTAGAGTATATTCTCCAGCAGCAGGTATTCGGGTAAGATTAAAAGTTGAAGACAGAACAAATAACACCAGATCGGTAGAAACAGAAGCAATGACTTTATCAGCAAATACATGGGAGACGTTGATTTTTGATTTTGCAAATCAATCTGCCGGTACAGCTGCCATGAACCTTACTTATAATTACGATATGGCTTCAGTGTTCTTCGATTTTGGAAATGCAGGTACAGGAAGTGTTTTTTACTGGGATGATGTTAGTTTTTTACCGGTTAATGTAACGCCTGCTTATTTAGCGTTGCCACTCGATTTTCAATCTGCAACTATTGCTTACAACTTTGTAAACTTTGATGGCGGTAATGCAACAGTTATAAATAATCCGTTTGCTGCAGGCATTAATACCAGCACAAAGGTTGGAAGAATGATAAAAAGTGCTGGGCAGGTTTGGGGCGGCAGTTTAATAGGTTTAGTTAATCCAATTAATTTCTCTGTAAAAAAGACTTTTAAAATGAAAGTATATTCTCCAAGAATTGGAGCCAAGGTATTGTTGAAAGTAGAAGGTCCTAATGGTGCAGCTTTTGAAAAAGAAGTAGCTACCACCACCGCTAATGCATGGGAGGAATTAACTTTTGATTACAGTGCCATCAACACAGGCCTTTCCTATCAAAATGTTGTATTGATTTTTGATTTGGGTACTATGGGTGATGGCTCAGCAAACTTTACATTTTACTTCGACGATATCACACTTAATTAATTCTTAAAAAATAAAATTATGATTACTAAAATAAAATCATTCATCATCTTGTTTCTTGCATCGGGCCTTTTCTTTGTTGGCTGCAAGAAAACAGAATATAAATTCGGAGAATTAAAAGCGCCCTCTAATCTTACATTAACTGCTGCAATTGCAGGTGTAGATGCAACTAATCCAAACGGAAACGGAAGCGGTACGGTAGTAATTACTTCAACCGCCGATAAAGCATTAACCTATAATATTGATTTTGGTGATGGTAAAACCCTTGTTGTACCATCAGGTGTAATTACCTATAAATACACTAATCCCGGAACTTATGATTATACTATTAATGTAAATGCTGTTGGTACCGGAGGTATTATATCTACCATCAGCAAAAAAATAAAAGTATTTGTTGCTTTTGAAATACCGGCTGCAATTTTGCAATCTTTAACTAACGGTTCAACTAAAGTTTGGATAACAGATAAAGATGCTGTAGGGCATTTTGGTGTAGGCCCAAATGATCAGTTTGCTCCAATATGGTATGCGGCAACACCTAACTCAAGAGAAGCCTGTGCTTATGATGATGAGATCACTTTTTCAAAAGATGCCAATAACAATGTGTTTATGGCGGTTAATAACAAAGGCGATAATTTTTCTATTGGGGCATCGTCAGGATTTTATGGGTTTAGCGGAGGCGATGGTTGCTACCCCATTAATACCGGCGGTAATAAAAAATTAGCTTTTATGGATGCCACAACAGCATCAACAAGTGCTAACTCTACAAGGATACAATTTACTGTACCCGGTAACGGCATAATTAATTTTGGCACAGGCGGTACTACTTACGAAATCTTGTCGATTTCCGCAACAAGTATTAACTTACGTAACATAGGCGCCGATGGCAATTCCTGGTATCAAAAACTAAAAAATAAATAACGGCAACATGAGGTACATTAACAGATCAATCCTGCTGGCAGTTATATCAATAGCTTTTATGGGGGGCAGTTGCAAAAAAAGCAGCAGCAACGTACCAGCACAAACAGCACCATCTAATTTAACAGTTACTGCTGTACCAAGTACAGATGGCAGCGGTATGGTAGCATTTACTGCTGCAGCTACTAATGCTGTTTCTTACGATTATGAATTTGGAAACGGCGTTGTTGCAACAATTATATCAGGTATTACAAATTTTAAATATACACTTGCAGGCAGCAATACTTATACAGTTACAGTTACAGCTAAAAGCAGTTCTGGATTAACTGTAAGTAAATCTATTAGTGTAACCGTAAATGTGGTAATTGGTCCATTGGCTCTTGTATGGTCCGAAGAGTTTAATGTGGACGGTGCACCTGCCAGTACAAAATGGGGGTACGATTTAGGTGCAGGTGGTTGGGGCAACAATGAATTACAGTATTATACCAGCAGGCCCGAAAATGCAGTAATATTAAATGGCGTATTAAAAATTACGGCTATCAAAGAATCTTACAGCGGCAGTGCTTATACATCGGCCAGGCTTTTGACAAAAGATAAATTTTCTTTTAAGTATGGTAAAGTAGAAGTAAGGGCAAAAATTCCTGCAGGCGGCGGTACATGGCCGGCAATATGGATGCTGGGCAGTAATATCAATACGGTAAGCTGGCCCGGCTGTGGCGAAATTGATATTATGGAGCATGTAGGTAACCAGTTAAATAAAATTTATGCTACGCTGCATCATCCCGGCCACTCAGGTGGCAATGGAGATGGCAGTACGGTTATAATTCCTGATGCTACCACGGCATTTCATAATTATATTATGGAATGGTCGGCATCTACTATTAAATTTTATGTAGATACACAATTATTTTACACATTTAACAACAATGCCACTTTACCATTTAATCAAAACTTTTTTTTAATACTCAACATAGCAATGGGGGGCAATTTTGGCGGGGTAATTGATCCTGCATTTACCAGTGCTGCGATGGAAGTGGACTATGTAAGGGTCTATCAATAACTAACGTTTAATATTTAATATTTTTATGAACAAGTTTAGAAACTTAGTTTCTTATACCATTCTTATATCAGTAAGTACCATCATTCTGGTTAAATGTAAAAGCGCAAAAGCAGATGTACCGGCAACGGTTAGCCCAAATGGAGCTGTAGTGTTTTTTGATGATTTTGCCAATTCTGGTTTAGACAGTACAAAGTGGAATACTGAAACAACAGGGATGCATTTTAATAACGAATTACAGGCTTATGTTGATTCAACTGCTGTTATATCATTTATTAATGGCACTGCTGAAGGTGCTGTTAACGGAGCTTTAGTTTTACAACCACAATTTGCACCGGGGTTTGTAACAAAAGACGGACAAAAATTTGATTTTATTTCGGCAAGGATAAATACACGGACTAAAGTTGAATTTACTTATGGTACTGTTGCGGCAAGAATTAAACTAACAGCAGGGGCAGGGCTTTGGCCGGCATGGTGGATGTTGGGCACCGGTAACTGGCCAGAAACAGGCGAAGTGGATATTATGGAAAACATAGGAGAAAAAGATTGGGCTAATGCAGCTGTACATGGTAAAGGATATAGTGGCGATGCAGGTTTGGTAAACCGCTTATATTTTCCTGAAAAAAATGATGTAACTAACTGGCATGTTTATGCTTTAGAGTGGACACCTGACAGCATGGTATTTAAATACGATGATGTGCCGATGTTTCGTGTTACAAAACCAATGGCACAATTTTTTGGGGAGTGGGCTTTTAATACACCTAAATTCCTTCTCTTAAATTTTGCCGTAGGTGGTGTTTATCCTTTTAAAATAAATGGTATAAAACAACCTTATTACGGGCTATCAGCTGCTACTCTTAAATTAATAAAAAATAAAGAAAGTAAAATGATGGTGGATTGGGTAAGGGTAACAAAAAACAGCAGCAATTAAAACTATAACTGATTTTATAAAAGCAAAAAGCCCGGATTTTAAATCCGGGCTTTTTACCATTTTTTATAGATACTAAATTATCAGTATTTTTATATTAACTGAATAACCCCCCTTTCTTTAATTCACGTACACCTTCTCCAATTAAAAAGCCATTTTGATAAATCATTATCTTATAGCTACCCTGTTGAAAATTTGCACCCGGGGCAAAAGCGAATTCAACATTTTTCCTTTTAGCGGTTTCAATTTCTACAGGTAATTTAGCTGTATAACTTTTAGCACCGTCTTCACGTGTGGTAAAAGTTTCAGTTCCTGTAGAAACTGGCTGGCCATCCGGGCCTATAACCACTACATATACTTCAGTAGCTCCCGGTTGTGCAATACGGTTAGTAACATCAAAGCTTACTAAAAGCTTATCTACACGCTTTGCAGTGCTTGATACTTTTTCTTTTCCGTTTCTTTTAATGTTTACCGGAGTAATAACAATGTTAGAAGCGTTTAATGTAGAAGCTACATCAACTTTCTTTTCTAATTCTTCTTTAACTACTGTAGTTGCAGCCAGGTCCTGAGTAACTTTCTCTTTTTCCTGAGTTAAAACAGCTTTGTCGTTAGTTAATATTTGATTTTCTCCTGTAAGTCTTGCAACATCTGCTTCTAAAACAGAAATTTTATCATTTAAAGAAGCAATAAGCTTTTTAGCTCTTGCCAGTTCACCGGCAGTTGCATTCTTCTTATTTAAAATGCTGCGGATTTCTGCTTTTACTTTTGTAATTTCAGAATTCTTATCATTCAACTGGCTGTTTAAACCTGTGTTAGCAGTAGTCATTGAATCAAGCCTTGCAAGTGAAGCATCAAAACTCACCTGAATATCGCTTTTTTCGTCAGTAACTTTTGCAATTTGTGTTTGTTGCTGCTGAATGGTTTCTGAATTTTTGTTTTTGTCGTAAACCATGTAACCACCAAGGCCTAAAACTGCTGCTGCTAATACACCTATAACAGCGTTTTTTGCAGTATTGGTTTTACGGGTTGTTACAACCTGTGTTTCCTGCGAAGGAGTTGGAAAATTTGTTGTGCTCATGATAATAGATTTTATGATTAAAAAATTTGATAAACTAATTGATAACAGTATTTTTTTGGTATCTGCTGCCATAGTTTCCAAAACCGTGCCATAATTTTTTTTATTTAATAAAAAGAGCAAAAAGTTAATTGGCTGAGAACTTCCTAAAGCATTGATTTTATATAGAATAGAAGACTTAAAATATTTTTTTCTCTGCCTGAAAATAAGCATTATAAGATGTTAATGAATTACTAAACGAAATGTTAAGCAGCTGAAAGAATTATTTTTTTCAGGAATATTTTCAGCCTAAACTTAAAAAATTGCATTTATTATGCCCTTAAAATTTGTTCCTTTATTGCAACGGCAACCAATTGGCTTTACCTTACGATATTAACTTAAACCTAAAATTATTGTATGAGAAAATTATGTTTATTACTTTTTGTATGTATGAGCAGCAGTGTTTTTGCACAGGAAGACAGTGCAGTAACAAAATTAATGGCTTCTATGGATGAGCTAAAACCAAAAGCACAAGCGGCAACGCCTGTATTCTATTCTCAAAAATTAATTAACGCAAATACCGTAGAGGTATTGAGTAAAGGTATTTTAGAATTTAAAGTGGTGCATAATTTTGGAGATATTGCAGGAGATAACGGTGGCGCTAAGTCTTTTTATGGTTTGGATAATGCAACAGATGTAAAAATTGCTTTTCAGGCCGGGCTTAGTGATAAATTAAATGTTTTTTTATCAAGAACAAGGGGAGGCGGAAATCTATCGCAGCTAATTGAAATGGGAATAAAATATCAATTTTTAAAACAGATTGAAAATGATCCTAAGCATCCGGTATCAGTAACTTTATTTGCAAACAATGTAATATCGGCAATGAGGGCAGATACTGATACCAGTATTGCACAGTTAAAAGTAAAAGAAAATCATTTTACAAAATTTTCCGACAGGATGAGCCAGGTGGTACAAGTAATGATAGCAAAAAAAATTGGTAAACTCAGTTTGCAATTAAGCCCAACTTATGTGCATACCAATTATGTAGTACTTAACGATCAGAAAAGTTTATTTGCTTTAGGTGGTGGTGTTCGTTTACCATTAAGTAAAAAGTTTATTTTAATTGCTGATTATTTTCATGCATTTCGCTCAAAAGAATCAGAGGCTGCCCTGGCATCACAATATGCCAACTATTACGATGCTAAACGGTACGATGCTTTTGGTATTGGTTTCGAAATTATTACACCCGGGCATTTGTTTCATCTTAATTTTACCAACGCCACTAATATTTTAGAAAACAGGTTTATACCACGTACCTACACAACATGGGGCAAAGGGCAGTACCGCTGGGGCTTTACCATTGCAAGAGAATTTGTTTTATTCAGGGATAAAAAGAATAAGTAGATTTTGCATTGTGATGTTTAATAACAAAATGCAAAAGCCCCAAATTACTTCGAGGCTT
>CAVUIP010000002.1:0-1254761 GCA_963741535.1 uncultured Chitinophagaceae bacterium | reverse complement strand
ACTGCCAGTAAACAGCATTTGTTTTAGAAGAAAAATTACTGCCGTTGGCAAATGTTGCTTTTAAATTTAACTGATGCCCGAGAGAGTTGCCGGGTTTTGTATTAGTATAAAGATTCAAATCACTTAGTCTCATTTGGTGGTTGTTGATTAATTTAATCACTGAATCAACAGAGATATTTATATTACTTCGTAAAGTATACTTATCATAAGTTTTAAAGAGATTGTTTAATGGTGAATTTGCAGGAACACCGTTATAAATATTATCGCTGGTAATTTCTATTGAAATTACTTTACTTTTAAGCCCTTCAGTACCACATCCATTGCACTTACAGGCGCTTGCAGTATTAACCAAAAAAGAAAAATCATTTTTACTTGAGGTTACACAATCGGTATAAAACATACAATCGAGATACAAACTATCAATATTAGCCGGCGTTCCATTATCAACAACAGTATTATTAGAACCTGAAGGTTTTAGTAAAAGGTTTACAGCCTGATAGTAAGGCTTGTTTGTTGGCTTACAATCGCAACAGGCGATGTACATAATGTTTGTAAACAAAAACCCAACAGGTAAAATCAATATCTTTTTCAAATTCATATTGCCCTTTTTTAAGAAGGTACTTAATTGAAGCAAAACGCTGCTTAAAAAAATAGCGGCAAATTATTTGCCGCTGAAATTATTTTAACCGCTTAGATAAAAGTTCAATAAAGATATTCAGTACAAGAGTGCGACGCCAATGAAGCTAATTAAAGAAAAAATGCCGGGCTCAAAAAAAATAAACAACTTTAATAGTATCGCTACCAATTTTAAAATGTTACAACGACCTAAGTTCTCCGCCGCGGCGGAGACAGGGGGGTTAATTTATCACCCACGTCTCATTCCCTTTCAGCAATTTATCTAAATCGCCTTTCCCTTTTTTAGCAATCACATCTTCAATCTGCATTTGCATACTGTCTTCGTAACAAGCCCGGTCGGTTTCGTAAAATACACCAAATGGCCTTGGCAGGTGTCCGGCTAATTTAGGGTCGTCAAACATGCGGATCAATATCTGTGCTTTGTAAAAATCTTTATCATCGTGTATCCACAAATCATCTGTACTTGCACCTTCGGCCAAATTAACAATCACGGGTTTAAAACCATCTAACTTAATGCCTTTATTTTGTGTGGCGCCAAAAATTAATGGCTTGCCCTGCTCTAAAAATAATACTTCATCGGCCTTGCTGCTTTTTTCGGTAAATGTTTCAAAAGCACCATCATTAAAAATATTACAGTTTTGATAGATCTCTAAAAATGAAGCGCCTTTGTGTGCCTGGCTACGCAGCAACATGGCTTGCAAATGTTTAGGGTCTCTGTCCATTGTACGTGCAATAAAACTTGCATCGGCACCCATGGCTAATGCTAATGGATTAAAGGGATGATCGATACTTCCGAATGGTGTTGATTTAGTTATTTTATTTTGTTCGGAAGTGGGAGAATATTGCCCTTTGGTTAAACCATAAATTTGGTTATTGAATAATAAAATATTGATGTCGAAATTACGGCGCAGTAAATGAATAGTATGGTTACCACCAATGCTTAAACTGTCGCCATCGCCTGTTACTACCCATACACTAAGCTCGGGCCGGGCTGCTTTTAAACCACTGGCAACTGCTGTTGCCCTGCCATGAATACTGTGCATACCATAGGTATTCATATAATACGGAAAGCGGCTGCTGCAACCAATGCCGCTTACAATTACAATATTTTCTTTTGGTATGCCTAGTGTTGGCATTACCTTTTGTACTTGTGCTAAAATAGAATAGTCGCCGCAACCGGGGCACCAGCGAACTTCCTGGTCGGTTACAAAATCTTTTGCGGTTAATGGAGCCGGTGTTGGGGCTGTTGCTGTATCAGGCATAAAATAGTGAATTGAGGGCTAAAGTTAGTTAAAATAAATGTTCAATAATCAATTTTGAATGTTAAAGGTAAGAGCAGGGTTATTGCATAAGTTTTAATTGGTATTGAACATACTAAAACCCAATAGTTACACCACATAGGCACATAGGATACATCGTTGAGTATAATTTTGAATCTAAATATTTACACCACATAGGCACATAGAAGACATAGTTGAGTGTAATTTTGAATCTATGTGATCTATGTGGTTGTATTTTTTATGAAAAATTTTTTGCTAATCATTTGTATTCAATTCCTCCCAATACTCCGCCGCTCTACGGGTATGCGGTATTACAATGGTGCCGCCAACAATATTAGCCACCGCAAACACTTCATACATTTGTTCGGTGGTTACATTTAATTCGTGTGCTTTACCCAAATGATATTTTATACAATCATCGCAACGCAATACCATGCTGGCAACAAGGCCCAGTAATTCTTTGGTGGTTACATCCAGTGCACCGGCGGCATAAGTATTGGTGTCTAAATTCCAAAGGCGTTTTATTACCAGGTTATCTTTAGCTAAAATAACCTCGTTCATTTTAGTACGGTAGTCGTTAAATTCATTTACTAAATTGCTCATAATTATTTTTTATTGGTTGAAATGCAAATTTAGTTTTAAGCAAGCTTACGATATTGCTAAACTGTTTTAATTTGGCGATTGTATAAAAAAATGTATGATTGATTTTTTTAAAAAATACAGAAAAGAAACTGCATTGCTTGCAGGCATTTTACTGTGTTTGTTTTTCTTTTTTGCAAATCCTTTTGCATTGGTGTTTAAAGCAAAACTAGTGCTGTGCATTGCTGTATTAATGATAAGCTGGTGGGTTTTAGATGCTATGCCGCTGCCGGTGGTAGCCCTGGTGCCCATTGTTTTATTTCCATTGCTTAATATCAGTACGCTTAAAGAAGTAACAAAATCGTATGCCGATAGCATCATCTTTCTTTTTATGGGAGGTTTTTTTATTGGCATTGCCATTGAAAAATGGAATTTGCATAAACGTATTGCCCTGGGCATTATAAATATAACCGGCACTAACGGCAACCGGATTATTTTAGGTTTTATTATTGCCACAGGTTTTTTAAGTATGTGGCTCAGCAATACGGCCACTACCATGATGATGTTTCCTATTGCCATGTCGGTGATTCATGTTATAAGTTCTCACAATAAAGAAAGTACAGGGGTTAAAAATTTTTCGCTGGTGTTGATGTTGTGCATTGCTTATGCATCCAATTTTGCATTGGGTACTATTATTGGTACGCCGCCCAATGTAGCTTATGTAAATTATATTCACGACAAATTTAACTACACCGTTGGCTTTACCGACTGGATGATTGTGTTTACTCCATTAACCATTGTTTTATTATTTATGCTGTACTGGGTAATGGTAAAATTTCTTTTTCCCAATGGTATTAAACATAGTGCGGAAGGGAAAAGTTATATCAGATCAGAATTAAAAACTTTAGGCAAATTATCGGCTCCGGAAAAACGAGTACTTATTGTTTTTATAGTTACAGTTATATTATGGATCACCAAAGATATTATTAACACTATACAAAAAACTGTTGAGCTGGATGATACCATCATTGCAATGATGGGAGCCATAAGTTTATTTATCATTCCTTCGGGAAATAAAAAAACAACCAAAGAAGAACGTTTGCTCGATTGGCCAGATACGACCAAAATGGCCTGGGGAATCCTGCTATTATTTGGTGGTGGTATTGCTTTGGCAAAAGCTTTGGAAGATGCAAAACTGATGGACCAGCTGGGTACATACATTGCCTCTTATGCAACGGATAATGTTTTTTTAATGATACTTATTGTTACCACCATTTCTGTTTTTTTAAGCGAAGTAATGAGTAATGTAGCGCAGGTAATTGTAATGGCGCCGGTTATTACTTCTGTTGCTGTGGCGTTGCATTTAGATCCTTTATTACTCGGCATACCCATGACGCTGGGAGCCAGTTGCGCAAGCATGTTACCCATGGGCACACCGCCTAATGCCATTGTTTTTGCCAGTGGCCATATAAAAATAAAAGACATGATTAAAGCAGGATTTGTTTTAAATATCATTTGTATTATTTTAATTACCCTGTTTTGCTGGCTGCTGCAACCCGTTATTATGCGGCTGATGTAAATGAAATTATTTTATATTAAAAAATGATATGAAATAGGCGCCGTTATCTGTACCTGAAATATATATGGCTAACTTAAAAAAGACATTAATTAGCGGCAATACAATGTTGGCAGCCTAATTACGTTATTACACAGTAACTAAATATTTTATCAGGGGAACAGGCACGGAAAAGATAAAGTGTAGTAAATGCATTATTTTTATTCTGTAAAAAATAACCATGAGCAACAATACCCTGCAAATTATTAACCAGCTGTTTGAGATGCAGTATAAAATAAAAGACCTGGGGCAAACAGCAACATTTGAAAGAAATTTTAACCGCTTAAATGCGGCCTTTGAAGAAGAAGGTTTTTTAATACAGGACCCTACGAACGAAATGTATAACGATGCCCGTACCGATTGTGAAGCCAGTATTGTTGGCAGCGTAAGCAGTAAAATGAAAATTACCAAAACCCTAAAACCCATCATTTATAAAAAAGACGGCAGCACTGTACAACTGGTACAAAAAGCTGTAGTGCTTGTAGCAAAAAATTAAATCAGCAAATGAAATCCGTAAACTTCGGTATTGATTTAGGTACCACCAACTCCCTTATTGCCAAATATGAAAACAGCAAAGTGCATGTTTATAAAAACCCTGTGGGCCAAAAGGAAACACTGGCATCTGTTGTGGCCTACCGCCCCGACAGAATTTTAATTGGCGATAAAGCAAGAGAATATCTGGCTAAAGATGCCGTAAATGTTTTTGGTGGCTTTAAACGTAAAATGGGTACCGATGAAAAATATTATGTTGTAAATATTGATGAGAATGTTACACCGGTTGAACTATCCACACTTATACTTAAAGAATTAAAAAAGTTTGTTCCGCCAACAGAAAATATTGAAGCGGCTGTAATAACTATTCCTGCATCGTTCGACAGTATGCAAAGCAACGCCACTTTAAAAGCGGGGCAGGATGCAGGGTTTAAAGAAGTTTTTTTATTGCAGGAACCTATTGCTGCATGTCTTGCTTTTTTTAATGAAACTGCTGTAAAAGAAAAACCGGATGGCTACAGGTTGGTGTATGATTTAGGCGGGGGTACTTTTGATGTGGCCTTAATAAAATCTAACCAGGATGAATTAAAAATTGCAGACCACGAAGGCAATAATTTTTTAGGCGGAATGGATTTTGATTTTGCTATTATTGATCACATTATTATTCCACAAATTATTAAACAAACAGGTATAAAAAATTTTGAAGAAGAGTTTCGTGTAAAATATGGCAAATACGAAATGCTGTATTACCAGGTGATGTATTATGCCGAAGAAGCTAAAAAAGAATTATCGCAATCGCCATCAACTGTAATAGAATTTTCTGCCATACTGGATGATAAAGATGTTGATTTTTATATAGAGATTACAAGAGCACAGGTTGATGAAATATTTTTGCCACTTGTAAACGAAACGATAAAATTGCTGCATAAAGTTTTAGAAAAAAACCGGCTTACCTCTGAAGCTATCAGTGAAATAATTTTAGTAGGCGGCAGCACTTTTTTGCCACAGGTACGGGAGCAATTAACTTTACAAACCGGCATTGCTTTAAATTATGCTATCGATCCAACAACATCTGTTGCTATTGGTGCTGCGTATTATGCTGCCAATAAATATTACGAACCTGCTGCCACAATAATTTCTACCGAAGAAAAAATTGCAGATGATTTGTTAGCAACGATTGATTTTGATACAACCGATTTACAAATTGCAGTTAACTACAGCAGATCATCCAGAGATAAAGAAGAAGTGTTATTAATTACCTGCAACGGTGATTACGAAAATAAAACCTGCCGCATTACCAGGACCGATGGAGGTTTTGATACCGGCTTTGTAAATTTAAAATCGAAAAAGACAGAATTTTTACCGCTGATACCGGGCATGAATAATTTATTTGTTTTAAATGTTTATGACAATAACAGCAATGAAATTATAAGTCTTAAAAAAGAGATCAGCATTACACAGGGCATGTATAATATCGACGGGCAACCATTGCCACACGATATTTGTATTGAAGTGGATGATGTAGAAAATAAAACTACAAAGATGGAAGCCATCTTTGAACGCAATTCGCTGCTGCCGCAAAAAAGAACTTTGTACAGGGAAATTTCTAAAACTATAAAAAAAGGCAGCAAGGATACCATCATCATTAATATTTTAGAAGGCGATAAAAACTCAAGGCCATCCTCTAACCTTACTATTGGATGCATTGAAATATCGGGTAAAGATTTGCAAACCGATTTAGTGAAAGGATCCGATATTGAAATACAAATTCATTTAACCGATTCAAGGGTTTTAAATACCGTAGTGTATTTGGTAATGACGCAGCAGGAGTTTAAAAATGTTTTTTCTATTTCGGAAAAACAAATAAATACAGCACGGTTAAAAGAACAATACCTGTTATTGGAAAATGAATTGACAGATACCGTAAGAACATTTCAATATAATGAAGATACCGTGTGGGAAATAAAAGCCACTGCACTTTTAGAAGACCTGCAAACGGTAAAAGAAAAATTATTTAAGTTAAAAGATAAAGACAAGTCGGACGAAAAATATATTATTGCCGAAAAAATAACCCGTGCTTCGCAAGATTATGATAAGCTGGGCGGCAACGAAAGGATAGCTGGATTAATTGAAGAATATTTTCACGCCAAGGAAGGCATACTGCAGGTAATTAACACAGCCGATTTTGAAAAAGAAGAATTAAAAAAACAATTTTCAAAAATTGAACAATCAGAAAGTTCATTTATCAACTCTAAAAATGTTTCGGTAATTGAAAATAAATTACGGCAGCTTACTGAATTATACTGGAAAGCACTCAGCAACACTACCAGTTTTTTAATTACACGTTTTATAGAATATAAAAGTTGCGATGCGGATGAATTTAAAGACTACAATGCTGCAAAATCAATAATGAAAATGGCAGATGCCGCATTAGAAAAAGAACGCTATCCCGAATTCCGCAGGCACGTGTTCAGTATATCCGGCCTGTTGCGTACCGCTAAATTTAATAACCATATCGACTTTAAAGGAACCGGCATTGGCTAATAAACAATATATATCTCCTGTACGCTTACTGCAGCATTGTTCTATTGATACCGAAGGCGAAATAAATTTACCCCGGATAAAAAAACAGCTGAATGCAGAATTTGGTTTTGCAAAAACCGGCTTTATAGAAGCAGATGGTTACACGTATAATAAAAACGATGTACTGGAAGAAATTGATCAGCCCGATTTTACAGAGCGTTTAAAATATCATCAACGCATTTGGCAAAGCAAAAACATACTTTCTATTTTAGAAAACAATACAGTTTCGCTGTATGATATTAAACATGACTTTGATAAATTTCAAAACGATAAAATATTTGATGAATTTTTTTCTCCTTATTTTGCTGCACCCTTCAATCATATTTCCCGTGGTTTTTTAAACGAAGGAAAATTATATGACCTGTCAACCTTACTTTTATTTGAAGAATTTTTACAACCAGCCGACAGGGAAGAAGCTTTTAAAGCCATCCGTATATTTTTAGATGATAACATTCATATATTTAAAAATATCAGCGTTGCAAATTATAACAGTTTTCGGCCTAAACTTAAACACTGGTATTCATCTGGCTGGGATGAATTTATAAATAATTTACCCGACGATTTTTACGATTATAAAAATGCCATTGCATTTGATCTGGTCAACCTTACTGTAAAAATTCAAAAAACAAATAAACAGGATTGTAAAGCAATCAGCTCTGGGTTAATACACTTACAGGGCTTATCAAATAATTTAAGAGAAACTATTTTAAATAACGACACGGTATTTAACGCCAAAGTGGGCTCGGGTAATTATACATGGATGATATGGGTAGGTATTATTTTAATAAGGGTACTAAGCACAGGCGGGTGCAACTAAAAAAATATTATTATCTCAATCGGGCATCAATAACCTAAAAGCATTTTCAATAATTTCTATTTCAAATTTTTCGGCAGTTGCTGCCGGGTCGCCATCAATATGCAGCGGTGCTAATTTTGGGTTTTGTATAATTAATTTTTTGGTTTGAAAATAACCAATATCTGTGCGGTGGTATTTTTTATCTTCATAAGGCCGTACTTCTCCTTTGCGTATTTGTTTTATAATATTCCACAGCATCCGCATCTTGCTCATTTTATTTACAATCACAATATCCAGCAAACCATCATGCAAACTTGCCTGTGGCGCAATGGTAAAATTATTACCAAACTGGTTGCTGTTGGCAATGCTGATGAAAAATGCTTCGGTGGTAAAAGGGTTACCATCTACCGATAAACCAAAAGGATAAGTTTTTGCAGCAAAGAAATTTTTGGTGGATTGTTTTACATAAGTGGCCAGCCCACGTTTTTGCTGTTGGGCAAAATCATGTGCTACCTGAGCATCGAACCCTAAACCACAAAGCATACAACTGAATTTTTTATTGATAAAAAAACTATCAATGAAAACAGCATGGCCTTTAAAAATAATTTGCAATGCTTTGTTAATTTGTTTAGGGATTTTTGCGGCAAATGCCAAACCATTGCCGCTGCCCATGGGTATAATGCCAATGTTTACATTAACACCCAGTAACGAACCGGCAATTTGATTTACTGTACCATCGCCACCACAAATAATAATATCTGTAATTTTTTCTGCCGTAATTTTTTGCTGCAAAAAACTGTAATCGCCTTCGGCGTTGGTATGCAAAATTTCGAAAGGAATATTTTTTTCGGCAGTACTTTTTTTAATAATCTCTAAAAGCACTATTTTTCCTTTTGTGCCCGATATGGGATTGATAAAATAAATAAATTTTCTGTTCATGTAATTATTTTACCGAAATGGTTCCCATATAAATTCTTTTGCTGGGCATCATCATTTTATCATCAGCAGGTTCCAGCAGCAAATATAATTTTATAGATTTACCTTTTGACAAAAGCGATTTAAGTATATTATTTTTAAAAACAAACTGACCTTTTATACCTGCGGTTTGCGCCGCACCTGCAACAGCTATATCATCGTTACCCGTTGCCTCAAGCGTTTTTTTATACATGGCATTATTAACATGTTCGCCATTAATTAAAACAGTTAAGCGGTTCATGTTTTTTACAGCTGCTTTTTTTATAGAGCTTCCGGCTGCTGTTGTTTCATCAGATTTTATGGTGTACTCTGCCTTTTTAATTCCGTTGATGCTAACGGTAACAGTGCTTTGTGTATATGCTATGGTAAACATAAATAGGAGTGGTATAAGTAAAAAAAATTTCATAATATTTTTTGTTGCACAAAGTTACTTAACAGCAATTACAATTAACGTGCCGCCGGTGTTTAAGAAAGTTAAAATAGAGCAATAGTTACCAGCGCAACAGCGCACTAGCCCAGGTAAAGCCACTGCCAAATGCAGCAAGGCAAATTAAATCACCTTCTTTAACTTTTCCCATTTCCCATGCTTCGCATAATGCTATTGGTATTGATGCTGCGGTAGTGTTGCCAAATTTTTGAATATTATTATGCACCTGCTCATCACTTAATTTTAATTTTTGCTGTACATACTGTGCTATGCGTAAATTGGCCTGGTGGGGTACCAGTAAATTTATATCAGTAGTTTGTAAACCATTTGCTGCAAGCGATTCCATAATTACTTCAGGAAACTTTACAATGGCTTTTTTAAAAACTGCAGGCCCATCCATGTTTGGGAAATTTTGTGCATTGTCAATCATATCATGGCTCATAAACATTTCTCCCATTTCTGCATCATCAAAATCGGCTACTTTATTGGGCAGCCAATGGTTGGCGTGTGTACCGGGATTATACATGGCTAATATCTCCGCACTTTCTCCATCGCTGTGTAAATGTGTACTTAAAATTCCCTGTCCTTCTTTTGTGGTGGGTTGCAATACTACAGCGCCGGCACCATCGCCAAAAATTACAGAAATATTTCTTCCTCTTGTACTAAAATCTAAACCAAAAGAATGTTTTTCGCTGCCCACTACTAAAATATTTTTGTACATGCCGGTTTTTATAAACTGATCGGCAATAGAAAGCGCATACACAAAACCACTGGCTACTGTACACATTTTCCCAAAAGGTGCTGCTAATTCCTAAACCAAAGAAAATCAACTACATTAGTAATCCAAAGAACTTAGGAGATAAAATTAAGAATAAAAGATTAGAGCTAGAACTAACCCAACAAGCAGCAGCTAATAATATTGGGGTTGCCCGATCAGGATTATGTGATTGGGAAAATGGGATAACTGAACCTACCATTGAATTCTGTCCGGCTATTATTGCTTTTTTAGGATATATCCCATTTCAGTTTGAAACAACCATCCCCGGCCGATTGAAAGAATACAGGTATCTTAATGGATTAAGTCAGGAGGCGTTGAGTAAAAAAATTGGGATTGGTTCAGCTACAATACATAGGATAGAGTTAGATAAAGGGAAGATGAGTAAGAAAACGATTAAAGCTTTAAAGAAGATTATTGTTATTGAGTAAGCCTACCATTTAAGAAGAGCACTTCCCCATGTAAACCCACTCCCAAAGGCGGCAAGACAGACTAAATCCCCGTCTTTTATTTTGCCCTCCTGCCATGCTTCGCATAAGGCAATGGGAATACTTGCAGCGGTAGTATTCCCATACTTTTGAATATTGTTGTATACCTGATTATCAGTTAATCCCAATTTTTTCTGTACAAATTGACTGATTCGGAGGTTAGC
Organism: uncultured Chitinophagaceae bacterium; assembly: GCA_963741535.1. Lineage (GTDB taxonomy): Bacteria > Bacteroidota > Bacteroidia > Chitinophagales > Chitinophagaceae > Ferruginibacter. The sequence goes on along the minus strand of CAVUIP010000002.1, from coordinate 1,243,951 downwards.
CTGGTGGGGAATGAGCATAGAAAGGTCTTGTGTAGTATATCCATTTTTAGTCAATGCTTCCATAATTACTTCCGGAAATTTTACAATGGCTTTTTTAAACACAGCCTGCCCATCCATGTTAGGGAAATTTTGTGCGTTATCTATCATGGCATGGCTCATAAACATTTCACCTACTTCAGCACTATCAAAATCGGCAACCTTATTTTCCATCCAATGATTAGCATGTGTTCCCGGATTATACATTGCAAGTATTTCAGCTGCTTCGCCATCACTGTGCAAATGGGTACTTAAAATACCCTGACCTTCTTTTATTGTTGGTTGCAGCACAACAGCCCCGGCACCATCACCAAATATGACACTTACATTCCTTCCTCTGGTACTAAAATCCAAACCAAATGAATGCTTTTCACTACCGATAACAAGTATATTTTTATACGTTTCTGTTTTTATAAATTGGTCTGCAATACTGAGAGCATAGATAAATCCAGAACATTGATTACGAACATCAAGAGCTCCTATTTCACCCATTTTCAAAGCTCTTTGTACCAATACACCACAACCAGGGAAATAGTAGTCTGGACAGATGGTTGCAAAAATAATAAAGTCGATATCCTGTGCTGTAATACCTGCTCTTTCTATCGCTATTTTTGCAGCTTCAATGCCCATTGTTGCAGTAGTTTCATCTGTCCTTTTTGCGTACCTTCTTTCTTTAATACCGGTTCTTTCCTGAATCCACTCATCGCTAGTATCCATGTATTTTAATAAATCATTGTTAGTAACGATAGTTTTAGGAACATACATTCCTATTCCGGCAATTTTTGTGTGAGGCATAATGCAATCGTTTATATAACGAATATACTATTTAGAATCTGCATAAAGAAAACAAAGCAGGCTTTAAATATGAGTTAATCATACTTACAGGATGAATCAATTTGCCTGTATTGCCTTTTCGCCGAAGTAAACAATTAGTAAAAACTACTTGAGAATGGAAAGACTGAAAACACCCTGTAATATTTCTGGATTCAGAAGATCAAAATATATAGATACAAACGGAAAAAATCTGCTTACTATATAGCTGTTATTCCAAAATTGTTAAATTCATAGATTTTTCTTCTATCAATGATACTTGTAGAATACTTATAGGATTAAAAGATGCCGTTGACTGAAAAATCAACGGCATAAAATATCTGTAACCCTTAAACTCACAATTTCTGGTTTTAGATATACTTGATCAAATTATAAGGTTTTAAAAAAAACATAAAATTCATCTTCTGATAAATCTTCGACTTGTCCCTTACCATCGATTGCTAAATCAACAGGTTTTCTATTAAAGAGAATGTCGTGGATAATGTACTTTTCTACTTTTAAAAACATACCTAAATAATGATTAACTGCATCCACAGATTCTTTCGAAAGCAAAATACTTAGCTTTGAAGCAGATTGCTCAATATCTTTTTTGCTATCCTTACAATTGCGATACATTTTTGCGTTCATTATCTCTAATCTTGTTTTTTCTTTTATAGATTTCTTTAGTTCTAAATCACGAGCACCATATTTAAGATTTCTGTCAACGACAATGTAAACTGCAAAAGAAGTTACAATAAAAAGAATTAGTGGAATTACAATAGCCATAACTATACTATTGGTGGAATCTGTTGTTACCTTATACCAAATGTTAATAATTGGGATTAATGACAAAATAATAAATCCAAAAAAATGATATTTTGTACCCACTCCCCCTAGCTCTCTATATTTTTCTAATCCAAGCCTTACGCCAATTTGGCTAAGTTTTGTAATGATAAAAGCAACTACAAATGCGATTGAAAAATCTACTGCCCACATTTGGGGGATTAAGTCATAGGGAATACCGCCTTTAACATGAAGGAAGTAGTAAGCTACGGTCTTGCTATAAAATCCTTCAAGTGCAATCATTAGCCATAAAAAAACATTACGCTCCAAAATTTGTTTTTTATTGTACAGTGAGAAATCATAAGTCATAGAAAAGTTTTGAATCTTATTATTATTAGTAAAAATCGATTTAAACATTTCCTTTTCTTCGGAAAACCAATTAATGATATTGTGAATTGTTTTTAAAATCGGCTCAGAATTTTCGTATTGAGTTTGTGCTTGTGTCATAAAATTAATTTAAAAGTTAGATGATAAATACATTTCAAAATTTGTAACTCTCTCATACTTATTAACAGAAGGTTTTTGCCCTGTTGTACCAGAAACAAGGATTACTTTAATATCGCTTGACAGAGAATCCAATTCAGGCTTGTATTTTGATTTGTCGGGCAAGCTATGTTCTAGGTCGCCAAAGGCTATAATTTCTCTATATAAGTAAGACTTATATTTAGGTGAAGAAAGAACTGCGTTTGCATTATTGATTACCCCATAGATATCAGTCCATTGCAATGAATCTTTGTATGTTTTGGTCAAAAATTCACTAATGGATTTTTGATATGAAGCTTTAATCTTTTCAACAATTTCCACTGCATTTAAACTATCCATTTTAAATTTCGCTATTGTTTTACTTTTATAGTTGTCGTACTCCTCATCACCAACGTTCATTTTTTTTAAAGTATAAAACCTGGTTATACCTGGAACTTGTATAAAGAGAGGTTGATTATTAGTACACTGCTCATCAATTCCATATATATAAATGTCAGCACCACCGTAAAGAGCGGTTTTGTCGATTAGTAAATTGATTTTTTCAACAGTTATTTGTTCCTGCGCATATCTTAGAATAGCACTTTTTGTAGGGTCTGCTATTAATACGATAGCGCGTTCTTTATGTATCCTGGGTTCAGTTGTTACACTTTTAGCCTGCGTTTGAGTACTACAGGAATCTAAGTACAAAAGTAAAAAAGAGAATGCCAGAGATGTAGTGATAGATTTGATTGCCCCCCAAAAAAATTTAATAGGGATATAAGGGGAAGAAGTTTCTTGATTGAAGTTCATAAAAAATATTTAAGGATGAAAAAATTAATTTCAAAATTCCTTAAATACTTTATTTTTGTTTTGCCGACGAAAAGTTCCGAATCTAAGGAATTTTATTAAAGGCAGTATAGCTAGATTATTCTGGTCGTACTGCCTTTCGTTTTTTGGTATTATAATAGATAATTGAAAAAATGTCAAATGGAGTGGAGAAGTTTTTGGAGTGGAGATTTAATTTTAAACTAAATATACCTCTAACAAGAAAAGAGGTAGAAAAGATTACCCACCTAAAGTCTAAATTGACTTTAAACAAATATTTGCAAACAGGAAATGGTCTCTTACGAGTGCCGCTTGCTACACCCGGGTAGAAACCTCTCCTAAGGAGAGGTCTTACCAAGGTTGAAAAATTCAAAACTAGAGAATTGAATATGAAAGTAATGAAAAAATCAATACGACACAAATAAATTTAACAAAAGAGCCCGGCTTGAAAAAGCCAGGCGATTTTAGTTTTGAATTTTCGTCTTTTAAAACGAAAGATCTTGGTTTATTTTAATCTTATGATAGTCTATAATTTTTGTCAAGTTTAAGTAACTAAAAAACCCTTCACATTCAGGTGTAAAGGGTTAATGCTAACTATTTTATCATTAAACTACTTTCAACAGTACATAGCCTTTCTATTACTTTTAATACTGTCATTATATAAGATTACGATTTTTTTGAATATACACGAATCTTTCCAAAGCAAAAAATTGCTCAAGCTTTAGAACGATTATAAAAATAGGTCTTTTTTTTGGATTTGCAAATTTTTTTTTAATGACCTTAATCAGAGTAATTAACCCTTTAGTGCTAATTATGTAAATAATAAAGCCTGCCGGAGAAACTTTCTCCAGACAGGCTTTGTCATACTAACTACCCATAGATTCTTCAACTTCATCTTTTGATTCTACTTCCTGCCTGCCGAGAATAAAATCAACAGCCCTTTGCGCCTGTCCGGAAGCAGCAATGATTAACCGTTTATCATTCCGCAGTTTCTCCAACCAGCCACCGATATACGCCGCAGAACTTTCAATCTGCTTATCCAAAATACCAGTATAGGAATTAAGATACGAAGCACCTAACTCAGCAATCAGTTCTTCCATGCTGTATGGTTCAGAACCAAACTCAGACATTTCAGTAATTGTTTTCCTACCCAAACGTTTTTCTGCGCCGGTACTATGTACCAGCTCGTGAAAAAGAACGGTGTAATAGCTCTCACTGGTTTTAAATCTTTTAAGGTTTGGCAAAACAACATGATCTTTCTCTATGTCGTAAAAGGCCTTTTTACCAGTAAAGATTAACAGAGGACTGTCAGGCATGATGTTGATAATCGCTTCGCATTCCAGAATGGGGTCAATTGCAGTTTTAACCAATTCAGGAATCAAATCCTTTGGCACATCCCGGCATTGCTCCACATTAAAGACCTTGTAATACCGCAGCATTGGAATTTGCTTTGCCTTTCCATTCCCATCTAATTCTTCTGGCATTTTCTTCACCTGTTTCCAGAAGACCACAATGTGGCCATGCTGCCCCTGAAGGACTGAGCCGCCAATCTTTTTGAGCTGATCCCAGGTCAGGAACAAATTGCGTTCATAGTTAAGCGATAGTAACAGCCAGAGATTAATACCCCTATACGGCCGTTTACTAATCACATTCATCGGAAGCCCAGATTCAGTCCATGGCTTTTGCCAGGGAACAGTACCAGCTTCCAACAATCCAACAATACGGTCAGTGACCATTTGATACACATCCAGCGTAGTGGATGAAGTGTTTTGTGAATCCATAATTCTAATTTTTAAATTGTGAAAGAATACTCTTTGTATAAAGTATAGCTGCACACAGGCTATGCCGTAAGGGAGGGAAATTTGCGTATTACGCAAATACTGTGGAAAACAAAAACAGGATTCATATCCTGTTTTTGCTGCTTCTATTTTACTTGTTCCTTCAATGCCGCCACTGCTACTGCTTCAAAGACTTTTATATAATACCTCTTCTTATTCCGAATCTCTTTGTAATAGCAGAGCGAAAGCTGTGGATATTGCAGGGTAAGGGCTTGCAAGAAAACCTTTTTGGTTTTCTTTTGTCCCGGTGGATATAATGAAGTGAAAGCTTCCGGTGTTTCCGCAAAGACGGGGATACTTTTCGACTTAAAGTATTCCCGGATAGAAGTGATAAGGAGCTTAAAGGCTTTAGTTTGGTGATGTTCATAGGGCATTGACAAAAAAACTCTTTTAATACAGTATTGGCGCACACACGGCTCCAGGCTGGTAGTTATCATATTGTTTGCTTTCGAAGGCGACCAAGGTGATTTATGAAGATGTATTCTATAATCTTCTAATCTCCCTTGTTTGATAATTGCCAAACCCAGGAGCCGTGTGTTCGTACTAATCCCGAGAGTCGCCATGTGAGCCACTCTGATTGATAAGGAAGGTATACAAGGCCGCCCGGTTTCTCCTGATTTTGCTCTCATCAATGGACATTACTTTCGCCAATGTTTTTCGCAAAAAAGCTTCTTTATACTTCCTGACATACTGCAGGTGAAGGGTAACGGAATCTCTGTCTTTTAAGGTATCGGCAATTTCATTCGCAAGTTTTATTTCATAAGGATCATAGTTTTGATTCATATGGATTATGATATTAGTGATAATTATCCCCAGGTGGTATCAGAACGTAACGTTCTTTTATCATTCGTTATCGTTTATCGTTCGTTTTTATATAGACTTTTCAAAAATCTCATTTTAATACCAACAGGGGAGGGTAAAAGAAAAGGACATGACCATGCCCTTTTCTTTTTAGATGTTGCATTACAACATCAGGTAATGATTATGTATTCATAAATAAAAAGATTGGTTAGGAATAAAGGATTCAGCAGACTGAATCAACAAGGAATACTCTGCATCAGTTTGATGCCAGATTTCAGTAAACAGTTCATGCGGCAGGGTACTGTATATCCGTGAAAGACGGAACACTTGCACAAGGCTTGGCACAGCAATACCATGCTCCCATCGTGATAGGGTACTGGTATCAGTGAGCCCAAGCATACGAGCCACTTTTTTTTGAGAGTACCCAGAGCTGCGCCTGAACATTTTTAACTTGTTAGGAACCCGACTAATTTCCATAAAGTAAATTGTATGAAAATATGAAGAGGAGCATAAGGGAGGGCAATTTGCATTTTAAGCAAAACTGGGGATAACTCAAAATAAAGTGATGTTTAACTGTATGAGACTACTTTAAAAAGTACCACTTTAGGGTATATGAAAGTAAAATAAATTTTTATACGTTTACACCCTGAGACTAATTTTAAGTTAGCAAAATACAAGCCTGTGACTGCATCAAATAAAAGAAAATTGTAAAAATTAATTGCTAACACACAAAGATATTTACCTGAATAAGTAAACATAAACACTAAATTTTAAATCAAATGAATAATATACTAAAACTGGCCATACTCAGTATCATCACCTTAGAATTTTCAAGTTGTGCAGTAATACCAACATGTACTAATAGTATGATGCCAATAGTTGAAGTGCAGGTAAATAATACCTCATCAAATCACGACGATTACATAAACACTACCAGTTATATTCCCTGCAGGGCAAGAATTACAAACTTTAGCAAATATCCAAATGGCTTGAATTTTCCAGGAGGAGTTGAAGTGGAATTCCGCAATAAGCGGCTGTCAACCGATTTAATAGTTTCTACGAATAATGCAAACACCACCACATCGTTTTTCGGCACATTACCCGGTAGCGGCGCATGGTTCGATTTTTTTATCAGGGGAAGTGTGGCTTCATCAATTGATAAGGCCAACATTCTTGAATTAGCTACCGCCGGAGCCACCTGTAATGAAGTGGTGATTGCACGCAAAGGGCTGATGGTAACCACATCACCTCCGCCCATCCCTAATACTCTGCCACAGGTGGAAATTGAAGTGGCAAGTACATCCACAATTGATGATTATATTGCCTGGAACCCTGTTTTTTGCAGGGTAAAATGGTTGAATCCGCCAAACGTAGCATCCGCATTAAATATTACATTAAGGAATATGGCAACTACTGACCGCCTTAGGTTTTCCGCCACGCAACCGGCAGCAGGAGCAACAGCAACAAATGCAACTATTAATCTTTCATTAAATGGGAATGGGGGATGGTCAAATTTTTATATTGCCGGGAACAACGCAAATTCCAGCAATACAGATAAAGATGCCATATTTGAAGTTGTAGAATCTGCAAATTTACTGGCAAGAGAAGGAGTGATGGTAAGGATAAGAAAAAATGCCAATGCGCTGTCAGTTGGTGAACGGGACAGGTATCTTGAAGCTTTACGTGAGGTTCACCAAACCTATAATTTTTATGAAATATTTAGAAATTCACATAGCAGGGATGGTGGTACTTTTGCTAATATAGCGCACAGGCAGGCGCATGTTGGTTCGGCTTTTTTACCCTGGCACAGGGCGTTTATCCTGCATATTGAAAGGCTTTTGCAGGCGAGTGACCCCAGCGTAAGCCTTCCATACTGGCACTTCGATCAATCATCACCTAATATGTTTAATGCTGATTTTATTGGCTCTAATCCGACAGCCCCAAGTACCCAGGCAATTTAATCCAACAAACCCTATCAGCACATGGCAAATTACAGGTCAGGCTGTTGGAATAAGGAGAAGGACGCCTTATGGCGATAATGGAATTCCCAGCAGTGTACTCGGAACAGGAACAAATGTAGCAACTGAAATTGCCACTCTTTCCCTTGGCACTAATTTTGTAAATTTTAAAGGTATGGAGGGTACAACGCACAATGGAGCACACAATAATTCAGGTAATTCGCCAGCAGCTAATCCGGTTTCCTGAAGGTGGAAGCCCGGCTAATGCTCCTCAGGTCCTTTGTTTTATTTTTTACATTGTAATGTAGACCGGTTATGGGCTAAATGGCAATGGGTAGAAACCCGTTTTGATGCAACGCTGGCAAGTACTTACGACTTACAGGGTGGCCATTCAGCATCTCCGTCATCCCCTCCTGTTTATACCGAAAATGCTCAGGAAGAATAACATCAAACAGAACCTTAGGTCAGTATGTAGATGATTCTTTATGGCCCTGGGATAATAAAACTGGAACTTCGCAGGGAACAGGCACTTTGGCAAGGCCGGCACTGGCACCACTTACACCTTTTCCCATCACCTTAGGTGGGCTTATCCCATTCGCAATGCCCACAGTAAAAATCACGGTTGATTTCCGGTTAATGAATTTTGGGTACGATGATGTTTACCCTTACTAAAATTTAAAAAAACTAAAATGAAAAATATAATCATCACCTTAGTTGTAATACTGTTTAGCGTTAGTGTTTTTTCGCAGCAGACAAAAAAAGATTCGCTTTTGAGAGCCATTAGCAATTACCGGGAAACAGTATTTAAGAATGCGGAGGTATTTTTAAATAAATCCCTTTCATCAGATGAGCGAATAAAAGCAATCATAGCACATGCAGTAATTTATGATGAAAAGCAAAAAGATCGCTTTGTAAGTACGGTGTTATCTGATAATGAAACAGCGGAAATAAGAGCCATGGCATTAAATAAGGTTTACCGGGAAGCGGATAACAACGAGAATTTTTTCTGCCCAGATACTGGAATGGTTTGCAAATCCTAATAACCCCTAAAATACTGCGCGATGAGACACTAAACCTGGTGGGTAACCTTTCTTTTTCTTCAATGCCGGGAATACTCAGCGTATATCCAAAAATGGTGGAAGACCCGGATATAAAATTCAGAACATTCGCTATCAGTAAGCTGGTAATAAATGGGGATGCAAGGGCGCAGCAACTGCTTATCCGGGGAATTGAAAATCCGCAGTCCCAGCTTTTAGACCCTGTAACAGCAATGGGTATACTTTCTTTTTCACCTAAAAAAGATTACTATCCTGCTGTATATAAATTAATGCTGGAGACCAAAGATGACCAGAGCAGGTTAGCGGCAGTGCAAATTTTAGGCGGATACAAAGAAGCAACTAATGAATTGCAAAAAATTGTTCAGTCTGCAACCGAAAAAAATGAATTTCGAAAAGCAGCACTGTTGGCGCTTTATTCGGGTGATAAAACCAAAGCCACAAACCTGCTTCCATCACTGCTTGCTGATAAAAATGCATCCGCTGAATTGCAAATTTTAGCTATTCAGATTGCTACCGACACAAGAAAGAATATGGCGTACAGGAAAAAAGTAAAAAGGGCAGACAGGCTTGACATGCAAATAAGTGAAATAGTAGAGGGAAAGGGTTTAAATAAGGATAAGGATTTACTCCAGGTTGCCAACAGGTATATGTTACTGGTTAGACCTCCATTATAAACGAAGTAGAATTATTACGAGGCTAAAAATAATACAATGAAAACAGCTGTTATTTTATTTTTTGTTATTCAGCCCTGGTTATTGAAAGCACAAGAAATGAATAATGGTCAGCACGAAGTAATCAATTACAATTTACTATCCGAACCTGTGCGAATCGATACTTCTAAAATTTTAAAGGAAAGCTACCTGCAGAATTTAATTACACAGGCAGACAATACTTTCTCTTTTAAAGAACTCGCTTACATTATTGATTGTTGTGCAGCCAGGTTTCCCAATTCTTTAAATATTTCTTTTGGTATAACTAACTGGCTTCGGGAAAATCATGCAATCTATAACGAGAGGGGATCTGTGGATGTAAACCAGTTTAGGGGCTTTCTAATTTATTGTTTGCAAAAATTCATTCCAAACCCAGAATTGCTAAGATACCTTAAGGCAGAACTATTATTTTCAGACAAGCAGTTTAATTTAACAGCTTCGGCTCATACCATTGTAAATTTCCCCTTGAATGCAGATGAATTAATTCCTTTATTGACACCGTTTTTAGAAAGCCCACGTTTTGAAACTGTTGATATCACTACTTTTGAATTGCGGTATCCTGCAGAAAATCCAACTACGCTAAAAGATGAAATTATTACAACTTTAAAACAATTTTCAAAAAATTCAAAGCTTGCAAATCAAATTTTGCAAAATATGAAAGGGAGCAATTCGGGTACAGTTCCTAAAATATTACCAGAAGAGCTTTATAAGCAGCAGAAAAAATACAGCTGCTGCAGCGAAGGAGTTAATCCCCTTAACTCTAAAAATGAAAAATCAAAAAAAAATTTATCCCACCTTCAGAAAAGAATAAAAGTTACTTCAGACGCTGAGTTTGTTGACCAGGATGGGAAAACAATTAAATTTAATAATTTAAAAGGGAGGCCATTTGCCTTAACCTTTTTTTATACCAGCTGTACTAACCCCCTGAAATGCGCTGCGACAATTGCCCGCTTAACAGAACTGCAAAAGTTGAGTATTTCTAACAAAACGATTAATAAGATAGGAATTTACGCTGTCACCTATGACTCCTTTTTTGATAAACCAGATGTAATCAAAAAATATGGACAAGCATACGGCATGCAGTTTTTTAATAGCTCAAAATTGCTTACGACTTCCGATGACAAGCAACTTGGAAACTTTTTTAATAAACTCGATGTTACTGTAAATTATGGAGCCGGCTCGATAAATCAACACGGAATACAACTTTATTTATTTGATAAGAAAGCTCGGATTGCCCACATCTATAACAATGATATATGGACTTCCGAAGATGTATATAAACAACTTATCAACCTTGTCAATGAGTAATAATCAACAGGTTTTTTAAGGGACTTTTGGAATCGTTTTATAGGGGGGAAGTTTAGCATGGATTTAGAATAGGTAAAGGTAATTTGCTCATTAAGCAAATCATAAGGATAAAGGGTAAGCATTTACGTTATCTCAATCCTTCTTCCTTTTGTATAACTTCTGAAAACTGATAATTAATTTAAAACACAAGAGTTGTTATTTATGACGGGTCTGTGTTACTATCATCAATATGATTTTCATCACTCGCATTATTTTTATCAAGGTCGGTTCTAACTTCGTTGACTAGGCCGCACATGTTAGGACTTGTCCTAAACTTGTGTTCAAAAACTAAATGGCATTTATATATCAATGGATTTTCGATATCCTTGTATTAAGCACATACCATTATTTGTCTAAACAGAACAAGAGACTCGAACCAGAGTCCTCATTTTTGGTATTCGAATAGATAAACTTTTTGTATATTACTGCTAAGCTGGCTTGTAGCTCTTGATGAATCTGTAGGATGTTGTATAGTTGAATATAGATTAGCTAACAACCTACATGCCAACACCTAAAAAGCTTAACATGCCAGTACAACAACTAACGGTTTTTTGGAAAAGCCTTGGAATTGTAACTCCAAAGCGTATTCGGGTTCTTAGGAACTATAAACATAAATCTGACATGGCCGCCTTAAGGCGCGTGGGTGTTAATCAGATCGCAATTGATAAAGTCTACAACATATGTCTTAAATATAATGATGATTTACTTTTTAGAAATTTTTCACGCTTTTTCAAAAAGGATATTGATACTGTAAAAGTTTGGACCAATGCAAAAACGGCTTCAGCGGCCTATTTGAAGCTATTTAATATATTTCATAGAAATAGCTTAGAAAACGCAAAAGTTCGTTTTGCAGAATTGGCATTAATCTTCGAATTCTATAAGAAAGGAGAAAAACAAATTTTCAGTGGAAAATATAAAACCACTTTAAACTTGAAGAACTTTAAGACAAGGAACTTGCGTCAAAGATTGAATCATTATGACGGAAAAGCAAAATACAATGATAAAGGAGAGGCGCAGTTTGGGAAAGAAAGAGTCATATGGATCGAAAAAAAAGCTGAAAATAAAACAACAAATAAATTCATTAAACTTTCACATGAACGTAATATTTTGCGTGTTTCTTTATCTATGGATTCAAAGATAGAGTACAACATTGTCAAAAACGAACTGGAAAAGTTTTTTAACACTTACCTAGACACACCTGAGTCAACAAAAGATTTCAGAAAATTTATAGGCTTTTTGCGAACTGGAAAATCCACACATTTTGTTTTAACTGGGGCAACATATCAGGATTCAGAATTTCGGGTGTCGATTGGATCATCAAATAATAGGATTGAGAATCTGACCACACTTACAACATATAAAAATAAATTTGCTACTACTTCTAAGAAGCTAGAATTTCTTAATCAAATACGTATATCTTATATTGATAAAGTGCTTAATAAGCCAGTATTTATTTCCATCTTAACTTACCGTGATGGAATTTTTGGAGCTATACTCCTAAATTTTGATGATAAGAGATTAACTAGCCAACAACGTAGAGGGCTCAATAAAGATTTCCAAAGCGACTTTGGTTTACCTTTAAATGAATTCCTTAAATATGAGGATTTAACCGAACAATCTATTTATAAACATTTCCTGCAAACAATTTCATCCCGAGTCTCTAAAATAGAATTGAGGTCAACAAAGGCTATGTCGATTTATACATCATTGTTGGCTGACAAGTTAATTATTCCTGGTGATACTGTTGAGGAGACTTCCAAAGTATGTGTAAATAGTGTTTGCCCTAAATACTTTAAACGAATTTGGGATGCAAAAAAACATTGTGCAAATTGTGGGGAGCTCTTAATTAACGGAAGAGGTATTGAAATCAAAAATATTGATGAAACACAAGTAGCTCGATTTCTAAAAAACAACTTTGTTGGAGGTGCGATAAGTAATGTAAATAAAAAGCTATTATCCAGAGCGATTACAGTTTCCCAAGTTACTTTTAATAATGATACAGCCGATTTTATACCTATTAGCAAACCATTAAATGATAATCAAATTGAAGTTTTAAAGTTTCGCTATCCACACTCTGTTATTGTTACCACCCATGATGACACAGATGATTTAGTCGCAAAAGGTTGTCAGGCGGTACCGTTATGGGAGTTCGTTTACAGTATCAAGAACAATAATGCTAAACTGATAAAGCAACTAATAAGAAAGGCTAAAGTTCAATCATTGACAAACATGAGAGTACTATGTGGAACTTCTGTCGCCCGTGTAAATGATATTCAATATTATAAAGATCGCAATAAAGAAGTTAAAAACTTAGGTGCAGAACTGTTTGAAGCTGATTGTTCAATTTTATTTGATTATGTTTTTGGTAACTGTATTTGGTTGGGGGCTAAACATCGTGGAGCATCGGTTCCGGATGGTTTTACCGCCTTTCCAATGCTTGAAACCAATAAGGGGTGTTTTATATGGGACGGAAAATTTAGTGAAGGTAAAACATTAGTAATGGGAAAATTTAGCAAGAATAAGACTTATATTGATGATGCAAAATCAAATCAGAGTATAAAAGATAATGGAGGCCTAAAAGGATTTGTATTTATTAGTAATAATCAATTTCCTCCTTCATTTGTGACAAAATACTTAACTCTTACAAAAAAGCGAAAACTCAAGTTATGTTTTATCCGAGCCATACAGTTTCAAAAAATTACTGAACATTACAGGCAACATGAGACCATGATTTTACGTAATTTACGAGCAAGGAATCAATTTATTGATTCTATGGTAGATCTATTCTTCAGTACTTCAAAAGGCCGTAAATGTGAAATAATCTCTGATGTAGATATTGATACTAAAATTGCTGCTGACGAAGCTTATTTTTCAACACTATCTGCCGGAAGAACCTTGACTGTCTAATATTTATTTACCCTCTATAAGTTGAGCTTCAATTTTTTCTGTTAGTGAAATATATAACTGGGAAATCGAAGTATTATATATTATTCCAAGTTTAATAAGGTTAATTAGATTGGGAATGTTTACTCCCTTTTCCCAACGACTCAGAGATACTTCATTGGTAAAACTCAGCATTTGCGATACTTGTTTTTGCGTATATCCACATTTCTTTCGATACTCCTTTAGGTTATTTGGAATAACATCTTTTCGTTTATTCATATCAATATGATATTTAAATTCAAGAAGAGATATAAGGGAGGGGAATTTGCGTATTACGCAAATTATGGGGATACAGGTTCATCATCTAATGGTATAACGGAGATGGCTAAGTACCGTAATAATGTCAATGCTTTCTCTTGCGCTTCTACCTGAGTTATCTCAATCCCTAATTCCTCCTTATATAGCTTCTGAAAGCTGATAATTTGATCTTCTGTTATTTTCATATCAATCAGTTCTATCACAGAAGCCAATAGAACCACAAATTGTTATTTATGGAGGATTTGTGTTACTATCTTCTATATGATTTTCATCACTCGCATTCTTTTTATCAAGGTCGGTTCTAACTTCGTTGACTAGGCCGCACACTAAGGGACGTATGAATTCAAAAGGTATTTTTTGCTTTTGATTTACAATAGTTTTATCTAGTTCCAACCTGCTTAAAACACGTTCTACACCATCTTTATATTTTTTGAAGGGTTCCAGCCATTCGGACTTGGAAATAAAGAGTTTTTTAGCTTTTAAGGTCCAGTTCCAACCAAAATCGTGGCAGATCTCTTTTTTTGTATTGGTATCAGATTTTTTGAACCTTTCTACTATATTGATAGTAAAGTTGAAACGGTCTTCAATTTCTTTAATCCAGTTACGGGACCACCGTTCTATATCTTCTTTTTCTGATTGAACCCTGATAAGCTGTTCTTCCTTTTCGGTTTTCTTTTGTAAATACACTGCCTCACTAATACCGTTGGAGATTCTTAAATCCACCAGATTATTCAGTTCCAGGTTTAATTGCTTTTCACGTTTTGATTGTTCGGCAAGTAGCTTGTCATACTTTTCAATTTCCTGCTGAAAGTTTTCTTTTGCAATGGAAAGAGCCCAGTCTTTAAATACTGACTTTACCTGGTATTTGCCCAGTTCTTCAATTATCTGTTCTTCCAGAATTTTTACAGGGATAAAAAATTTTTCTGGGCATGTTGATGCGCCTTTTTTTCGATGAGTGCAATGATAAAGGGTATATGTTTTCAGCTCATTGGTGCTTTTAATAAATTTTTGTTTTGCAGATGCAGTTATTGCACTTCCGCAAACACCGCATTTTATAAGCCCCGTATAGGCAAATACATGTTTTTGTGAACGGGGCTTTCCTTTTCTACCAAGAATTAATTGTATTCGGTCAAACTCCTGAACTGTAATCATCGGCTTGTAAGAGCCTTTATAAATAATTCCATTTCGATAAAAGAAGCCATAATAAAAGGGATTTATCAGCATCCGGTAAAAACCTGATTTAGAAAGGGCTTTACCACCTTTGATATTTCCTGGGCGGGTACGAAGCCCGTATTCATTATTTAAAATATCGAGTACTTGCAAAATTGTATACGCACCTGAAAGTACCAGTTCAAATCCTTTTCGAACAATATGCCACCGCTCTTCATCAACTATAATTTTGTTTGAACCACGGATACTGGATTTGGTATTTAGATAACCTAACTGAGCATAACTCGGAGGGTGACCAATTTCATATTTTTGTTTTAAACCTCGTTTAACATTAACCGATAGATCACGGCTGTATTGGTTTGCTTCACTTGCTTCAATACTAAAAAGCAGCGCATTATCTTCCGTTCTGAAATGCCTGTAGGGAGTTATAATAGAAACAATTTTTCCATCCTGCAGCAATTGCTGAATCTCGCCACTTTCCTTTGGGTTTCTTGTAATCCGGTTGGTATGCCAAACAATAACACCATTTCCAATACCCTTTTGAATCTTCTTAATCATTTGAGTAAACTCAGGCCTGTTGCTGGGAATATGGGCTGATTTACTCTCAGTAAAAGTGCCGACAACAGTAAGATTATCCCTTTGAACAATCTTATATAGTTCATTTAACTGGCCATCAATTGAAAGTATCTGACGATCTGCACCTTCGCTTGATTTTCGGGCATATATAAAATATTTTGGTTTTTGTTCCATAGTAAGAAAATGCAAAAAGGGGCAACGATAAATGCTTTCGTGGTCAGACTTAAGCTATCGTTGCCCTTCTTTGAGCATAAATATTTTCGCATTATTTACTTAAGTCTGACAACTATATTGTATCATCTTCTGTAAAACTGTCAAAAGGGATAACTGATATTGCTAAAAATCTCAAAAGGCTTAAAGCTTTTGCTTGTGCCTCAACAGGAGATAAAGAAATGTTCACCTCTTGTTTATAGAGTTCGATAAAGCTTTGCAGTTGTGTTTCTTTGATTTGCATACAACAATATCATTGTTGCAGATTATTGTTTATTCCATAAGGCAGAAAAATTTGCATACAACACAAATTACCCTCCCTTACACCCCTATCCGCAAAAAGATAAAATGAATCCTGTATGCAAGACATCACCCCGATTGGAATTACCAACTGGCGCAACCAGCGGCAGCAATTTGGCATAAAAGATAAAGACAGGTTAGGACATATTTATGTCATTGGAAAAACCGGAACAGGTAAATCAACCCTGTTATTAAACATGGCCGTTTCCGATATTCAAAAAGGCAAGGGGATATGCCTCATTGATCCCCACGGGGACATTGCAGAAGCAATATTAAATTACATACCACAGGATAGAATAGACGATGTTATCTATTTCAACCCCAAAGACATTAACTATCCTATTGCTTTTAACCCATTAAAGGCAGTACATCCCAACTATCACCATCTTGTAGCATCAGGGTTAATCTCCACCTTCAAAAAGATATGGATGGATTCCTGGGGGCCGAGATTAGAATATATATTGCGATTTACATTGCTGACGTTACTTGAATACCCCAATGCCACTTTGCTTGATATACAACCATTATTAACTGATGTGCTCTTTAGAAATAAGGTACTCAGCTATGTTACCAATCAGCATACGCTTTCCTTCTGGAGAAATGAATTTGATAAATACAGCCCGGCACTGCGGGCAGAAGCCATAACACCGATACTCAATAAGACGGGAGTGTTTTTAACGAGTATCCCACTACGGAATATAGTTGGACAAAACACCAATGGATTCGTGATGCAAAATGTACTCGATGAAGGGAAGATATTAATAACCAATTTATCCAAAGGGGAATTAGGCGAAGATGCATCTTCTATACTCGGAAGCATACTCGTAACTTCCATTCAGTTAGCAGCATTATTCCGATCCACGCAAAGTGAAGAGGAACGTATCCCATTCTATCTTTATGTCGATGAGATGCATTCTTTTATTTCTCTCTCGTTTGCCGATATCCTGGCCGAAGCCCGGAAGTATAAGCTTTCTCTATTCCTCACCCATCAGTACATTGACCAGTTACATGAAAAAGTACGCTCTGCCATATTCGGGAATGTGGGGACGATTATCTCTTTCAGAATAGGCGCAGAAGACGCAGAACATCTGGCCAAAGAATTTCATCCGGAATTTGGAAACGCTGATTTTGTGAACCTCCCCCGGTATTCTATGTATTTAAAACTGATGATTGACGGGGCAACATCAAGGCCATTCAGCGCCTTCTCCTTAGAACCAAAATCACCAATACAATCATTTAAGAAAGAAGTGATTACCGTTTCACAAAATAAATATGGAAAGGAAAGAGCAGTGATTGAGAAAAGCATATTGGAGAGGTATAAAAAAATGGCAGAAGGGAACAAAGAACAGCAACTGTTTGATTGGCAGGGATAGCTTTTGGCTATACCCACTTTGAGGTATTGCACAGACAGAAAATATTTCAGACTTTGTTTGTATTATTTTTAACCTGATAAACCTAATATTATGGCAATCCCTGTCACCCAGGTAGTGGCCCATTGGGCACACGCCTACCCATTTTTCTCCATGTCCTCCAGTGATTTTTATTCTCTGGTGGAACAGCTTATTAAAGAACACGAGCTTCCGAATGTAAAAATTGAACGGGCAAAAAATAAAGAAGGAGGGTTGCTCTCCGCTTCTAGAGAATACCTGAGGGTAAGGCACGGTGATTTAATTTACGATATATGTGCAATGCCTTTTGGCAAAGACTTTTGTGTATCCTCCTGGCTTTATGAAACAGAAGGTATCATGCGGCAGTTTTTAAAATTTACGAAGGCCGGAGAATACCTTTCAGAACGGGCAGCAAAGAGGACTTTTTACCAGGCCGATGAGGAAGCTATGTTTAAATCATGTGTGCATAATGCCCTGATTGAAGCCACAGAAAAGATGACAGAAGGCAAAGGTATGAGAGCCCTGTCAGACGCAGAGCGGATGCTCAAAGATGGAGGAATGTAAGAAATTCATGACACCTGCCGAATATTTTACCTGCCAGTATTATTCCTGGGAATACCGGGGACTGGGATGGTATGTTTCAGAGCATCCGGTACAGTTAGAGCCACCTTTTATACCTTTCTTCCGCCATGGCTTCCAGCCGGAATTTATTGACGATGGTAAAAGGCATACCATCGTCAGCAGATTGATCGAAAGTTTTAAAGGAAAAAAGAAGGAACCCACTATTGACGAAGATGTTTTGGATTATGAAGCATTAGAACTATTCTTTGAAGAAGAAGCAAACCTGAAAACCCTTCAGGTCAAATTACCCAAAGACAGGAAGATAATACCGGAGAAAATGAAGGCACTGATTATTATGCTTTCACAATCTGACAGGGCTATTTCATTTGAGATTATTGGCAATGCAAAAGAAATCATCATTCAGTTTGTTGCTGCTGACAGCGATATTCATGCTATAGAAATATACAGTAAGGCATACTTTCCTGAATGTAATCTTATAAATGCTGACGAATACCTGGATCATATAATTAAAATAAATACCCAAACTTCTGTTATTGATTTTGGACTGCAGCAGGAATTTGTGAGACCCATACAAATAACAAAGAATTTCAACATTGATCCATTAGCAGGATTGTTGGGTGTACTGGAGCACCTGCAGGGTAAAGAACAGGGCGGCATTCAAATTCTTTTTAAGGGAGCAGTGAATCAGTGGAGTGAAAGTATCATACGGGCAGTTACACTGCATGACGGCAGTTCATTTTTTGCTGATGATCCCCATGCTCCAAAAATTGCCCTGGAGAAAATACAGAGCCCGTTATTTGGGGTAACCATCCGTGCTTTCGGACAGGGAGAAGAACAAAGCAGTTCAGCAAAGATCGCAGAAAAAATAGGCTATGCAGTAATGAATGGTTCAAAAGGAACGGCTAATCAACTGATAGCCCTTCCAACAGAGATGTACGATTTTGAAACAAGGGTTGATGATATCTGTTTACGTCAATCACACCGCTTGGGTATGTTACTCAATGCCGATGAACTAACCACCCTTCTTCATTTCCCCTCGGAGAATATTATTTCTAAAAAACTATTTGGGACATCACGTAAAACTAAAGAGCTACCGGCGATTGCAAAGAATAAAGCATTCACCTTAGGGGAGAATACTCACAATGGAATAACTACCAATGTAACCTTTAGTATAGAAGACCGGTTAAAACATACCCATATCATTGGCGCAACCGGCACCGGAAAATCTACCCTTATCGCCAACCTGATATTGCAGGATATACAAAAGGGAATCGGTGTAGTACTGTTTGATCCACATGGCGATTTAGTGGATGATATTATTGCACGGATGCCAAAACACAGAATCAATGATGTAGTATTGATAGACCCGGCAGATGCCGAATACCCGGTAGGCTTAAATATTCTACAAGCTTATAGCGATATAGAAAAAGAAGTATTGTCTTCTGATTTAGTGGCGGCATTCAGGAGATACGCCACATCATGGGGTGACCAGATGAATGCAGTGTTTGGCAATGCGATACTGGCTATACTTGAAAATAAAAATGGCGGCTCATTAAATGACCTGCGGAGATTTTTGATTGAAAGAGATTTCCGCAGTGATTATCTAAAAGAAGTAACCGACCCCTCCGTACAATACTATTGGCAAAAAGAATACCCGTTATTAAAAACCAATTCCATTGGCCCGATACTCACCCGGCTTGATACCTTCCTGCGACCAAAGAGTATAAGAAATATGGTGGTACAAAAGACAGGATTGGATTTTGAATCACTTTTAAATGAGAACAAGATTGTATTGCTCAAACTCTCACAGGGATTGATTGGGGTGGAGAATAGTTTTCTCTTAGGTTCTCTGATGTTATCTAAAATTCACCAGGCAGTGTTCAGGAGGCAACAACAATCGAACAGAAATCCGATCTTTATTTACTTAGATGAATTCCAGAATTTTATTACACCCTCGATAAAGGAAATGCTGAGTGGCATCAGAAAGTATAATGTGGGGTTAACCCTTTCGCATCAGGATTTACAGCAATTACAACGGGAAGATGGCGAACTGTTGAACAGTGTTTTAGGTAATATCAATACCAGGATTGTGTTTCGGGTAGGGGAGCCAGATGCCAAAAAACTGCAGGATGGATTTAGTGGCTTTGATTATACTGATTTACAAAATTTAGGCAGAGGCGAAGCTGTAGTACGAATAGAACAACCACAGTTTGATTGCTCCCTTGATACCATTGCACTGGAAACAGTATCGGAAGAACAAACAGAATTCAATAAAGCAGCAGTAATAGAGTATTCCAGGGAACATTACGCCGCATCAAAAGAAGCGGTGGAACAAATGCTGATGAAATCCATGAATTTGCATCCTGAAAAGGAAGTACCCCAAAAGAAAACGAGTAAAGAAAAAATACAGTCCGTTCCACCACCAGAGAAAGTAACAAATCGACCGCCAGAAAAACCAGTTGAACTACCAAAACCAATTAAAGAAATTATACAACCTGCTGCCATACCTAAAGAAACAACTCTACCCAAATTGGATAAAGATGTATCTACCCATCGCTATTTACAAACTTTGATAAAGAAGATGGCAGAAGCCAGGGGGTACACCGCAGTGTTAGAAAAACAATTACCTGATGGCAGTGGCAATGTGGATGTACTGCTTTCTAAAGAAGACAAGACCATTGCTGTTGAAATCTCTGTTACCACCGACCCTGATTGGGAAATGCATAATATTCAAAAATGTATCAATGCTCAGTATGATACGGTTGTATCGCTTTCCGGTGACCCTAAACAATTAGAAAAGATAAAGAAGAAATGTAAAGAAGGGATACAAGATTTTGAAAACAAGCCAGTACAGTTCTTTACCCCTGATGCACTGTTTGCTTTTTTAGATACTACCGCTACCGCACAAGTGCCGGAAGAACAAATCATAAAAGGATACCGGGTGAATGTCACCTATGATGCAGTGACACAGGAGGAAATGGACAGAAAACGGGCATCGGTAGCAAAGGTGGTAATGGATTCTTTGCGGAAGCAAAAAAAGTAAGGGTACACCTGCAGGTTTGTTTTAAAATAGCTGTATCTTTCTTTTCTAAAAAAATATACTTATGGGAAAATTTATCATCAAAACAGGTAAAGACGGACAAAAGTATTTCAATCTTAAAGCAGGTAACGGAGAAGTAATACTTTCCAGTGAAGGCTATTCTGGCCTTACCGGTTGTAAGAAGGGTATTGCCTCAGTACAGAAGAATGGAACAGATAAAACAAAGTTTGAAAAGAAAACAGCAAAGAATGGCAAATGCTTTTTTGTACTGCATGCTGCCAATACCAGGGTAATAGGAAAAAGCGAACTGTATGAATCAGAAAAAGCACGGGATAACGGTATAGCTTCAGTTATAAAGAACGCACCAACCGCCACAACAGAAAACGAGAAGTAAATAATAATATGATTCAAGTATGATAAGTTGGTTCTGAAAAGAGCCAGCTTTTTTTATGCAGTTTATTCCCAGTCAAACAATTTTTGAATGGGTACTTCCAAAAGTTTAGCAATCTGCTGCAATGTCCAAACCGTGGGATTAGTTTTTCCTTTTTCTATCCGGTTAAAATTCTGTTTTTCTTTATCCAGCATGTAGGCAAAGTCCACCTGCGAAATCTTTTTTTGCTTTCGGAGTTTGGCGATTTGCTTTCCTAATTTAAGTTGAAATTCTTTTTGTTGCATGGCGTAAATACACCCTGCAAACTCAGATATGCAAAATAATTTTGGTAATCATATATGATTACTTATATTTGAATCAGAAATGGAACCCGTTGATATAAAACAGCATAAGTCTTTTATATAACCCTTAGGCTAAAGGAGGTTAATTCCGAAAGCCTACTGAGCGATTTTCATGTTTTTTCTTCACAGGGGCATCTGTCTTATTTTTTAACCTAAACCATCACTGTTTATGAAAAAGAGAACTATGTTACTTTATGCAGCAATTACACTGTTGCTTACCTCCTGCTCCTCCTCCAAACAAACCACCACAACAGCACCTCCGCCCCCTGCACAGCGGATACCGGCAAAATTCGATTTCAGTCCTCCTTCAAGGGCACAGGTTGGAGCAACAGGTATCACCATTGCAATGGTTAAACCAACCTATGTGGGTAAAAACCCTGAATACCTTGTTAACCCATTTAATGAAATGGCAGAGCGTATGGCCAATGATTTTGATGAATTATTAACTGCAAAAGGATTTACAATCAGGGGACCCTTTGGTACCCGTGATGAAATGGTATATGAAGCAAAAGTAAATTCCAGCTTTATCTTAGAAACAGGTATAGAACTCAATCCGCAGTACAACAGAAAGTATACGACATTAAAGCAGTCGCCAAGCTTAGCCCAATTGATGCTGGATAAATATGCACCTACAACCTATACGTATAAGATGACGGGGGAAGTAACATTAGGAGGTAACCTTGTTATTAAAGCAAAATCAGCACAATATGGTGAATTGCTCTGGACAAAGAGTATAGCCTTGGAAGCATCTTCATTTTCCTATGCCGGTCAATTGCGTTGGAATGCAGTTCCCTCCATGGCTGATGAATTGAAACAGGATAACCTTGTGTACAATACACTATCATCAGAATTAGAAAAGCTTTATTTAAGAGCCTTGAATTTGGCCTGGCAGCAAATTGATCCGGCAGAAATGAAAACAGTTGCAGAACAAGGAAAGAAAGCAGATAAAAGAGGGAATTAAATAGAGAGTAAATACATTACTTTATAATAACGGCTAATAGTACCCTAAAATGCTTGTAGTAAAATAACTACAAAATAAACAGTAAAAATACGGCGCATAATTATTTTTTAAATAATAACACAAATAATATTGTATTTATCGAAAACTTAATTTACATTTATTCTACAGTTATGAAAAACAGGAGAAAATAAAACTCATAACTAACATCCCCCAATATCCTAAACCTCAAAGATCGCCGTTTTGTTCAAGCATAAGATTAAGACTAAGTAAGAGTATTGTACTGTTTGCATAACCAGTAAGCTATATAGCGTACCCTGTTATCCATACAAGTATTACTTTAAAAAAATAGTGCAGTAATGCAGGTGGTATTGTATTGCCTTTGAAAAACTGTGATTGAACAAAACCAAAAAAATAAACAGCCAAATTGTTTGTACAGTTATTGTCAATTATGCATCACTTACAAACAAAACAGCACAGTTACAAACTTTGCTATTTAATAACAACGATTGAATTGTAGATTGAGTTAAAGAAATTATTCCCGAAAAACAACAGAAAAATCTGCTGTTTTTCCCCGGGATAAATGAGAGTTGTTTTGAAACCTTTGTAAACAATTAAACTAACTAACCATGAGTCTATCCCGGCTCTTCATATTCTCCCTCGCTATTTGCAGTTCCTATATAAGTAGAGCCCAAACCGATAGTGTACAAAATACGCAACTGACCCTTCCCGAAAAATACATTGATCAGGTAACCGGCAAAATTAGTACTGTAGATAAAAAAATATCCAAACAAACATTAAAGGCTTTAAAGAAGTTTGAAAAATTAGAAGCCCGGCTAAAAAGAAAACTAAACAAAAAAGATTCTTCCGGTACAATAGAACAATTTGAATACAGTACCCAAAAAATTCAGCAACTAACCACAGAGTTTACTAATATGCCCGATAAGGCAATCACCAAATTTACTGGCGAATACAATGCCTGTTTGGATACACTAAAAACAACTTTTAAATTTCTGCAGCAAAAGAGCCAAACAGTAATTAATCAGTCAAAAGCAGTAACGGATAAATTGAGCAGTGCTACCAGTAAGCTGAATGTATTAGAAGGGAAAATGCTTAAGGCAGAAGAAATAAAAAAATACTTAAAAGAAAGAAAACAGCAATTGAGGCAGCAGTTTGAAAAACTGGGTATTGCCAAAGAATTAAAAAAATTAGATAAGGTTACTTATTATTATAACGAATACCTGAAAGAATATAAAGGCATCCTTAAAGACAGAAAACGATTGGAAAAAAAAGCAATGGCATTATTATACAGTACACCATTGTTTAAAAGGTTTGTCGAAAAAAATTCTCTTTTAGCATCATTGTTTCGTATTCCAAATACTGCTGCTTCAATCTCACCTTTAAGTAGCAATATATTGGCTGGCATACAAACCCGTGCCAGCGTACAGCAAATAATGCAAACCAATATCGCCGCAGGTGGCCCCAATGCAATTAACCAGGTGCGCCAGCAAATACAGGCAGGGCAGGCAGAGTTAAGTAAACTAAAAGATAAAATTGCCATGTATGGCAGTGCCGATGCAGAAATACCCTCCTTTAAACCCAATACACAAAAAACAAAAAGCTTTTTAAAACGGCTGGAGTATGGTGCAAATATCCAGTTTGCAAAGGCTAATAATTTTTTACCCTCAGCAAGCGATATCGCTTTATCGTTAGGCTACAAGCTGCATACAAACGGCTCACTGGGCATTGGTGCATCATACAAACTGGGCCTGGGTAAAGGATGGAATAATATAAAGCTAACAAACGAAGGCCTTGGCTTACGGTCTTACATAGACTGGAAGTTAAAAGGCAGATTTTATATATCCGGCGGATACGAACAAAATTACAACAGCAGTTTTAAAAATATTGAGCAACTAAAAAGGTATTCTGCCTGGCAAAGCAGTGGTTTACTGGGGTTAAGTAAAAAAGTACAACTAAAAGGGAATAAGAATACCAAAATACAGGTCTTGTACGATTTTTTATGCAACCAGCATACACCTGTTACGCAACCATTTGTTTTTAGAACATCATTTAATTTAAAATAAAATTTATTAAACAATCTGCATATGAAAAAACAAATCTTACTATCATTATTTGTTGTTGCTACTTTTTGTTCAAAAGCGCAAGTGAATTTACAAACAGGATCTGCTGAATTTTCTTTACCTATATATAATTATAAAGATAATTATAGTGGTATTTCATTAAATGTAGCCGTTTCTTACTCCTCAAAAAATGGTATTTTGGTTGATGAAGTTCCTTCTTCATTAGGACAGGGGTGGAACATTAATGGATTGGGATTAATAGCACGTATTGAAAGGGGGCTTCCTGATGATCAATTTGGAATCGATGGAAATTGGAATGACCTTAATAAATATCCACCTGGTATTCTATATAATTCAAATCCTGTATCTGCAGGCTGCCCTACACTTCTTAACTATTATCCAATTTTTGAAACTAAAGATCAATCTTATAAGGACCATAATATCACAATGTCAGATAGGGAACGTGATATTTTTGTTTATGAATTTAATGGCAGAACCGGAAGGTTTATAATTGATAAAAATTCAAATGTTGTAATGTTAAATGATAGCCGGCTCAAAGCTTCAATTCAGACAAACTATGCGACAGCTTGCAGAACAATGATCGACAAATTTATTTTTACGGATGAATCTGGAATTGTCTATGAATTTGCAGAAAAAGAATTTAGTAAAACGTTTGATTATTATGAGGACGAAAATAACTATCAAAACTACTTAACAGCTTCAAATATTTTTAATACTCCGCACGAAATTCCCAGTAACTATAATCCTTATACAACTAAAAATTGGTACCTCTCAAAAATTTTTGACCCAATTACTAACCGGGCTATTAATTTTAATTATACTATTGTAAATACTGAAATGGATGGAGCATTCGATATTCAGTATAAATATAAAAACGGGAGTTATGCACCCCAGAGTAGCAATTATGTACCAGGGCTTAACTATCCTAGAAAAAGTACAATAATCACTAAAATTAAAAATTCATTTAAAAAACCTGAAATTAGTAAAATAAGTTTTCCGGATAACTCTTATATAGATTTTAATTATTCTCAGGAACGTTTGGACTGTCCAGGAACTTATAAACTAAATAATATAAGCAGTTTTAACTCTGCACAGGAGAGAATATCAAAAGTAGTTTTTGATCAAAAATACTTTGTAAAAAATTCTATTATAGAAGCAGATGCAAATAATAGCAAATGGAGTAGGCTTTGTTTAAAAACAGTAATTCCTTTCGGAAAAACTGACAATGATAAAACAGGCTCTTATTTATTTGATTATTATTTGGGAGAAGATGCTACCGAAAATTTTGTGCCTCCCATATTTTTTCATGCTAAAGATCCATGGGGGTATTATAATGGAAATTATTCTGGTACAAATGTTAATGAATTCATGACTCAAACTAAATTAAACGAAACTTCAACTGTACCACCTGCAAATTTCAATACAAATGCCCAAAGATTAGCTTTATATAATAGCCCTGAAATTAATAGTTATTACCCGGGTGCTGCAAATTTTGAGCAGGATTGTTTAACATATATTAGATCAAATACTAAAACAAATTATGCCCGTAATGGTTTATTAAAATCAATAACTAACCCTTACGGAGGCACTCTAAATTATTTTTATGAACAAAATAAAAGCGATGCAGACTGTTTTTATGCTCCTTCACATAATATTGATGATAAAGTTATAGGAGGTGTTCATGTATCGAAAGTGGAAAGTGCCAGTTCCTTAAATATAGTACCGTCCACAATTGAATATAAGTATATTAATTCCGATGGCACATCTTCTATGTGGGGAACGGAGTACCCAACTAATATAAAAAGGTATGCTGAATATTATGAGCCATTTAGTAAATTTGTAACACCCGGTGGTTGTAATTACCATTATAAATACTCTGGAAAAACACGATCTCAAATTGCTTCAAATTCAAATTCTAATAAAATTTTACAGGTCGTAAGTTTAGCAACTAAAATTGCTAAGGCAGCTGGTATTATTAAAGATGTATTGGCAATCATAAGGGACCCAAATAGAATTGCCTTGCCATCGACTGCTATTGTTCAATTTATTGTAGATTTTATTAATTCCTGCGATGCAAATTATGATAACGGTGTATCTTATATACATCAAAATAGTATTTTAAATTATTCAAATACGCTGCCGGCACAATTTAAACGTGTGGAAGTTAGCACTTATTCAAATGGGCTGACTAATGGTAAAAGTATTTATGAATTCACATCTTCTGATGATTTTAGTGTAACAGTTCCTAAAAATTATTTTCCCTACATAAGCAAACAGAGGGCATATAATTGGATATATGGCCTGCCCAAAAAAACATCTGTTTATGATAACAATAATCAAATTTTGAAAAGTGTTGAAAATACGTATCATCTTATAGAAAATAAATTTACTAGTGACAATACTTCATCATGTAATTGCTCACCTGCTTACTTCAAATCTAAAAGATTTGACGAGTGGTTAAATGAAACAAACAGTTTTACAACTTCAACTTTATATAAATCTGGTGTAGATGGAACTACAATTCCATCCCTTTCAGTTGAAGCATATAATGAATCTGCAGGCAGGGTAGAGCTGTTAAACACTACTGAAAAAGTGTATAAATCTTCAACCAATTTTTTATCAAGCACAACTTATTATACTTATAACACTCAAAACTATTTAATGGCATCATCTAAAAGCATTGATGATAAAGGGCGGGAGATTGAAAATAAAATCTACTATGTTGAAGATTATGATCTTAATAACAGCTCTAATATGGTATTAAAAACCATGAGAGACAAAAATTATATTAATATACCAGTATCAACAGAAACATGGCAAAAGAGAGCAGGTCAGCAACCTGAACTTTTAAGCGCAACTGCAACTGAATTCGGAACTACTTATTACGGCAATGGAAGATTTGTTCCGGTAAAACTTTACGGACTTCAAACAGATAAGCCAGTAGCTCAAAATATTATTGGCACTTTCGATCCTGCAAAATTGGTTAGGGACGCCAGCTTAATTAAACCTGTTAAGGAAATGAATTATCAATATTGGGCATCAGGGCCACAAGAAACTATCGATATAATTGGTAATAGAGCCCAAACTTATTTATACCGGTATTCAGATGGTCTGCCAATTGCAATTATAACAAATGCAAACTCCGATGACTGTGCATATATTCCTTCAGCAAATTTTACTGGTAACACAATGTTTTTTTCAATGCCTACCGTTATCAAAGATTCCAAAATAACATTTTTGGCTAGCTCAGGCAATAAAATAAAAATAGCTGTTGGCCAATGGAATGGCAATTCATGGATTTTTAATGACATTAATCCAACTGTATCAGAAAATGCAATTAACGGAATGGTTTATTATGAATATAATGTTGCTGCCGGTTATCGTTTGGAGGTTAGAAATGATAATAGCTGCCAGATGGATGAATTTAGATTTTATCCTAAAAACGCATTTATGGAAACTGTTACATATAATACAGAAGGTAAAAAAATAAGGGATTGTGATACAAATAACCGAAATACTTATTACGAATACGACGGTTTGGGCAGATTAAGCAAAGTGCTGGACGAAAATCGTAACATCATTAAAACCTACGAATACAATTTCAAAAATTAATCATCCCAATACCTTCATTATGATAAAGAAAATTATTCTGGCAGGGGTTATTTTCATTTGCTTTAGCTTAAATGCTTTTGCACAGTTCACTATTACCATAAGTGCTACTGATAATATACCCGACCCACATACCAGTTACGAAGGCGAATTGAAACACTATTTTGTTAATATTACACTTACTGGGCCGTTGCCCGATAAATACGAATTTGTTGCATCAGTAACAAATGGTAGTGTTATACAGGAATCTCTCATTCCGTCTTTTCCACCAACCCACCCTGTACCTTTATATGTAGATATACGGTGGGATTGTACTATATTAACAACCGGTACTATAAACATTACAGAAATATACTCAGGTAACTCTGTAACATATACTAATACTATATTTTCATTTCTTAACGACCTTAACTATTGCAGAACTGCCACCCCTGCAAAACAAAACATTTATTGGGGGCAAACGCCGCAAACACTTGAGGTAATTACCTGTTCTCCATATTGCCATGGTATTAATTCTTCAGCTTATCAATACCAGTGGCAAATAGGCGATGTGCCAATTGGTGTATTTCCACAGGTGCCACCTGCAGGTTTTACAGACATTCCCGGCTTTGCAGCTCATTATCCTGCCTATCTTCCCAATACTTACAATGTTGATTGTATAAAAGCATACAGGCGAAAAACAACATTTACAGATGCGCAAAATAACGTTCATGTTTTCTATTCAACTACGGCAGTCATAAGTACATTCAATTATTTGCATCCGGGTTCAATAAGTGGCGGTATTTCATTTAATAATGGAGTTCCCGTAATAACACAAACACCTGCAACAGGCGGACTTTGCGATGGGTTTTATTACGGATATACATGGGAGTTTTCAACCGACAACATAAATTGGACTCAGCCTGGCAGTGGCGAAACTTATCCGGCTGGGCTGCAAATACCAGGGCCTTGCTACATTAGGCGAAAGGTGATTTGCGCAAACGAAATTCTATACACTAATACACTCACCATAAATCCGCCTGTACTTATTCCCGGCACAATAACTGGCGGAGGTACCTATTCTTTAAATACAATTCCATCAGTCACCCAAACACCAGCTTCCGGTAGCGCTTGTACACCGCCTGATTATATTTACACCTGGGAACGTTCCATAAATGGCGGTGCTTGGGCTTCTTTTGGTAATGGAGTTAACTATCCAGTAAATGCTGGTATTGTGGGTACATGCAAAATAAGGCGCAAAGTGCATTGTGTATATGAAGATGCCTACAGTAACGAACTTATATTTACCATGCTCCCTTACACCTTACCCAATGCCGAAAACCTTAATTATGTTCGTGTAAACGATATTGTAATACCCGGTGTGCATAGTTGGGAGCAGGCAGATGCATTATTAACAGGCGATAAATTACAAACCACCACTTACATGGATGGTTTTGGCAGGGGGATACAGTCAGTTGTAAAACAGGGTAGTCTTATGCAATCAGCCACGGGTTTAGATCCTGATAACTTAAATAATTATCAGGATATAGTTAGCCACATCCAATACGATGGTTTAGGCAGGGCTGATAAAGGATTTTTACCTTACACAACCACAACTAATTTAGGGTTCTTTAAAACCAATGCCGCTGCAGAGCAGCAAAGTTTCACCAACCAAAAATATGGCGAACCTGCAAACAGCATTTACACTTATTCCCAAACTACTTTCGATGGTTCCCCGCTAAACAGGGTTACCAATGTAAAACTGCCTGGTGCTGCTTTAAACAACGATGCTAATTATAAAGGCATATCCGGCGATTATGATTTTAATAAGCAAACAGAAAATATAAGGATATGGGATATTGGTTTTAATGGAGGTGATAAACCAATAAATACAGGTGTATATGCTGATAATTTATTAACTAAGAGTATTACAAAAGATGAAAAAGACAAACTGGTAATAACCTACACCGATTTGAGTGGCAATACCATTTTAAAAAGGGTACAGGAATCAAATACTGCTTCTAACCCTCCTTTAGGGGATGGGGACGGCTGGCTATGCACTTATTACGTGTACGACGATTTTGGAAGGTTGCGTTATACCATTACCCCTAAAGCCGTTGAGGAACTTAAACTACCTGTAAATAACTGGATTATTGACAATGGTATAAAAGCTGGTTTATGTTTTTATCAGGAGTATGATAAACGTGGAAGGATAACCGTAAAACACTCACCCGATGGCGGTGAAGTATGGTTGGTATATGATAACAGGGACAGGTTGGTTTTATCGCAGGATGAAAACCAGCGTAACCGCACAAACTTAACACCCGCTAAACTTAACCAATGGAGCTATAGTTTATACGATGAAAACGACAGGATATTAACCACAGGATTAATTGATGATGGAAGAAACAGGAGCGATATGCAACTAATGGTGGAACAATTAAGCAGGACTCCTCAAAATAAGGAAGTAGAAATTTATACAGGCGCATTTTGGGAAACCATAACTGCTTACAACCCAGTAGCAGGAAAAATTCCGGGTACAAGTAACTATCATTGCCAGTCATGTACAGCAAGTTTTACTAATTCTTTAAGTTATTATGATGATTACAGCCGTAGGCCAATTACTCAGAAATCAGTAAATCTCACAGTAAACGATTTTGCACAACCAACTAATCAATATGTTGAGCAACCGGTGGTTTCATTAACAAGAATAAGAGGGGCAGCAACTGTTAGTAAAATTAGGATACTGGATGATAAATATGATAATGGAAACATTAACGATGAGAAATTTTTAACCTCATCTGTTTATTACGATATTAAAGGAAGGGTAATACAAACTTATTCAGATAACATAAAAGCTGGCGTAGATGCATCTGCAGTGTTATACGATTTTGCTGGGCAGGAATTATGTTCATGGGAAAAGCATAGTATGCCCGGAAATGTTTTTAATAATACATTTGATGTTACAAAAACAGAATATGATTTGCTGGGCAGGGCAAAGCAATTACTAAAACTATATACCCTTAATGCAGCCGATATTGGCAACCTTAGTAACTACAAAAAACTAAGCGAAATAAAATTAGACGAATTTGGAAGAAGCAAAACCAAAATCATTGGCGATGATCCTGATCAGGTAAATAATCCAGGTAAGCCTTTAGAAATAATGGACTACAGCTACAATATACAGGGATGGTTAACAGGAGTAAATAAGGATTATGCATTGGCAAACGCAAACGGTAATATGAACAATCAATGGACAAGAAGATTTGGTTTTTACCTGGGGTACGAAAATGGTGATAATAATTTTACTGCTGCACAATATAATGGAAGCATTACAGGTGTTATCTGGCGCAGCCAGGGCGATAATGCATTACGTAAATACAATTACGAGTATGATAATGTCAACCGGTTTAAAGCCGCCAATTTTACACAAAAAGATAACCCGGCAGCAGCTAGCTGGTCTGCCAACTTGGTAGATTTATCAACGAGTATAAGCAGTTATGATGCCAATGGAAATATACAATTCATGATGCAAAAAGGGATTGTACCGGGTACTAACGGTGGTGTAACTATTGATAACCTGCAATACCAATATAATTATAATAATGGCAAAAGCAATAAGTTAACAGCTGTAACTGATTTGGCAAGCACAGCAATTAGCGGTAAACAGGGCGACTTTAAAGATTATGCAGCCACAACAGATTACGATTACGACTTTAACGGCAATCTTAAATACGATAAAAACAAAAACATAATTGATGCGGCATCCAACCAAACCGACCCAAATCCCAATGCAGGTATCATCAGTAATTTTCTCGATCTGCCGCAGCAGGTAACTGTTAAAGGTAAAAGCATAACAGAATATACTTACGATGCTGCTGGCAGCAAGCTGGCAAAAAAAGTAACGCAACTAACAGCAGGTGCGCCGGCACCCGTTACTACTTTTTACATTGGCGGTTTTGTATATGAAGAAACTACACCAGCAGCTGGTACAACTACAACAGACCTTCAGTATATTTTAAACGAAGAAGGTAAACTGCGTATAATAGAACCTGTTGATGCATGGAGTGGCCCCAGTGGCCAGGTAAATTATTTGCAAATATTGGGTAATGTAGAACTGGTTAACAATGGCAGCATACATAAATGGGGCGTATGGGATTATTTTATAAAAGATAATTTAAGCAATACCCGTATGGTGCTTACAGAAGAAAAGCACAGAGCAGCAAATGTTATGCAGTATGGAAACGCTGCCCACAGTAGTAAAAATAGAAGAAGAAGCTACATTTGGTAATACCACCAATAATGAAGTTGCAAGTACAAGGTATTTAACACCGGCTAATTTTCCATGGCAGCCAAATACTAATGTAAGCAAACTTATTTTTACAAACCCGGGTATTACCCCTGCAACAACTATAGGTCCCAATGTAATATTAAAAGTAATGGCCGGGGATTTTTTATCGGGTAGAGCAAATTATTTTTATCAAAATCAAAGCACCAGCCCGAGCAATAACAATAATAGTGCTATCATTTCAAATATTGCCAACAGCCTGTTTGGTTTTCTGCAAACTCCAGGTAATGTTACCGGCGGTATTAAAGATAATATCACCAATTCCTTTCTATCCTCAAACGGTGGGCCGGTGCAGCCTTTTTTAACAGTTAAAAACCCTGCTCCCACAAATAATAATACACCCAAAGCCTTTCTTAATTATATTTTCTTTGATGAACAATTCAGGTATGTGGCTGAATGCAGTGGTGCAGAGCCTGTGGCAGCATTAACCGGCAGCCAAACTTCCATTTCAAATAGTTTACCACCTTTTTATGCTCAGGCTTCTAAAAATGGCTATGTGTATATTTACCTCAGCAACGAAAGCAGTAACATACCAGTTTATTTCGACGACTTTAGGGTAACCCATACCCGTGGCCCAATTGTTGAGGATAATGCCTATTACCCATTTGGTTTAAAGATACAGGGTATAAGTGCAAAAGCTGCGTTAAAAACCCAAACAAGGCAAGGTTATCAGGGTGACTTTAGTGAAGAGGATTTGGAAACTGGCTGGAATGAATTTGATTTAAGAACTTACGACCCTCAAATTGGTAGATGGATACAAACTGACCCCTATGATGAATTTGCAAGTGGGTATGTAGGTATGGGTAACGATCCTGCCAACATTGTTGATGTAGATGGTGGGGGTGTTGGCCCAGGTGGTTGGGGTGCAATAATCGGTGCAGCTGTTGGTTTTGCAACACCATATATTATTGATGCGGTTAATGGTAAAGACAAACATATTAACAATAAAGGAGCTTGGGGGGCCATAGGAGGGTTTTTAGGAGCAGGATTGGGATATGCTACAGAAATGACGTGGTTTACAGAGGGGGCAGGAGGAGGTTTTGGGGCAAATTTCAGAGCATTTTATGCTGGAATTTTTACAAACAAAGAAACTGTTTCTACAAGATTTGGAAGAGGAAAAAGCGATAATAGTGGGCCTCATCGTCGTACAGAAGTTGAGGTTCCAGATATTAAATTAGGAGAATGGTATGAAGATTTTAAAAACGCAACAGAACCGGTACAAACTCAATTTGCAGCTACAAGTGGCCTATTTATAGCTGGTGATATTTCAATGGCAGTTAATTCAACAGTTATAGGTACAATTCCCACTGGTCCAAGTGGACCTGTAGGGTCTACAGTAGTTGGAGGTTCAGTTAATTCGGTGATTGACAATATAACTATCTTTTTGCCACCACCACCGCCAGGAGCCATTTATATTACAACAGTTACAGGGGGGCCTAACACACCTTTGTCTATGATACAAAATCCTTTTATCCCACCTCTTGCAACAACTATAAATCCTACTGTAAGAAGAATTATCAATGGTGCTACTGTTCAAATAACGGTTAGCCAGATAACCGGTACAGTGCTTGTACAAAACAATGATAGAGGAACTGTCGATAGGCATGTCCGTTCAAAAGTTGAAAGCAGGTTTAAAATAAAGACTGTTCGAAGAATACGAAAACCTATATTTCGATACAAATTTCTGGGAATTCCAATTCCATTTCTTAAACGAAAAGGGTAATGCTAAAATTAAATCATATTTTCATTTTTATTTACTCATTTTTTATCATTAATATATCTTATGGGCAGGATTTCAATAGCTTAAAATTATATCCCTTTTACAATTTAGATTATAAAAAAGATAATAGTAAAGCGATAAAACCAATAAGAGATCTGTTTTTAAGGTATAATTTAGTACTGTTGGCAGAATCAACACATTATGATGGAGCCACCATTGATGCCCAGTGCATGATAATGAAGGAACTTATTGATTCAGGTATTATTAATACTATTTATACTGAATCAAGTTGGTTAAATGCCGAAACAATAATGACAATTTTACTAAAAGAAGGAAAAGCTGGAGTGGTAAAAGCAAAAAAATATGCTACATCTGGTGAGATGA
Organism: uncultured Chitinophagaceae bacterium; assembly: GCA_963741535.1. Lineage (GTDB taxonomy): Bacteria > Bacteroidota > Bacteroidia > Chitinophagales > Chitinophagaceae > Ferruginibacter. Next base: position 1,208,964 of record CAVUIP010000002.1, on the reverse strand, counting down.
TCAATTGGGTTGACAATGACTTTTGGGAATACCTTACAGATAAAATAATTGAGAGAAAAATTAGATTAGTTGGTTTTGATATTGAAACCAATTCTACAACCCTAACTAAAGAACTTTTTGACGAAGCACAGTCAAATGTTATTAAGCAAAGACTTATGGATTCTGTTAGTGTAGATGAATTAAAAGAACAGTACTCAAATTTTGATGAGTTGGTACAGTTAATGTCTTTTTCTAAAGAACAATATAAAAAACATAACACATTTATTAAAGTAGCCAAAGAGTATTATAAAACTGTTGGAGATGAACGGAAATTGTATCAATGGACAATAATGGAAAACTATTTTTTTTGGATTTATCATAGACAATTTTCAAATCCCGAAACAGAATATCAAGTGCTTTACAAAAACACTTTCAATATAAATATCAGTTATTTTAATTCAATTAGAGATAGCATAATGGCAGACATCTTTATCAATGATTACAGTGCTAATAAAAATGTAAAAGCTGTAATTAAAACTTCTGCTTACCATTCCCTTCGAAATTTTATATATAATTCGCCTATAGAAAATTTATATATCGGAAAAAAGGTGCATGTTTTTAATGATATTCTGAATAAAAAATTAACGGACAGCATTTATTCTATTTGCTTTGTCGCTTCTTCAGGAAAATGGGGTTTGAATCTTCTTGGAAATGAAGACACAAAAAAAATAAGGGCACCCAAGAAAAGTTTAGAAAACTATTTCAAAAAAAGTGACTACCCTTTTTTCTTTTCAAATTTCCTGGACTCATTTGACATAAATAGTAATTTTATCATGAAGGTGGTATTTCAAAAAGCTATAAAAGCAAAATGGGCTCAAATATTTTCAGGAGTTTTTTTTATTAAGGAAATGTATCCTGTTAAATATTTATATCCGGAAAAACACATGTTTAAGAACGTTTCACCAATAAGTGTAGATATGAAGTGATATGTAAATAGAACTTTTTACCATTGTTGGTATGTTGATTTAAAAATACGAAGCCCACTTTTTGCCGTTGTTGCGTATGTGGGGCGGGTGCAGCAGCAAAGCATACCAACAACACTGCGTAGGGCAACAAAAAAAATGACTGGGCTACTCAATTAGGCGGTTTTCCTAACAAATAAACAGAATTACACTAAAACTAAAACAATCAACATGAAAATTAAAATTTTAATTATCTTTCTCTGCCTTTTTAATTTAACCTCAAAAGCCCAAGTTTATTTTAGCGTAAACGCAGGTGCCAACATATGGGGACATTGTTACAAGAATAAGGCAAAAAAGATGCTGCCATTAAAGCCGTACAGGCTGGACATCATTTTGGCGATGTAAATATTCCAATAAAATAGTACCTTTTGAGTCTCAAACTGGTTTACAATTCGAAAGCATACACAATAAAAAAGCAATATATAAATACGTACAAGTGGTGGTGGGTTTACTGTTAAAGGCACATTCAAGTGGCAAATTGCAGAATTAATTAGATTAAAAAACGAATTGAAAAAAAAAAACAACAAATTGTAGATCTAAATAAATCACCGGCAGGCAATGGCAATTTTGTAATTGGCGCTGGTCCTCATCTTGGGTATTGGTGTGGGCGGAGCAGTAAGTACCGATATCACACAAAACGACGAGCGGTGGCATAACGAACTCCCTCCCTGTTTACGATTATAACGCAAAAATAAAGTTTGGCAACCAACAGACTGCCATTAAAAAGAGTGGAACTTAGGGGTAGGCTTAAACCTGTCTGACAGATTGGCAAATAATATCAGCCTTTCTGCGTTTTAAAATATAGGGCTGTCTAATATTAATAATCAGGTCAAAGTACAATTCAAAAACCTATACTTATGGTATAACTGTTGGCTACGTTTTTGGCAACAAAAATGATAACTAAGTTGAATTATGTATAAAAACATGAAACTGCTTTTTACTATAGTTTGTTTTGGACTTTATTGTATCCAGCCTTTTGCAGTACATAATGTGCCTGATAAGCCTTATGTGATCAACACTCACAATAGACCATTAACACTACCTGCCAAACTAAAAATGGCTTATTGTTGTTAATGCATCCGGTGGCGTTGCTCCATACACCTGTCGCAATTAATGCTCTGGCTTTCAACACCACACCTGGCTTCTTTTATGGTCTTCCGTCCGGTAGTTATACATTCAGTAACAGATGCAATTGGCACAATAGCCACTCAAAATGTTACGTTAACCAATACCTTTTTATCCCCTGCTCCATTAGTAATAAGCGGTAACCCACCTTCAGCTGCATACCTTTGATTGCAAAACTTGCTTTGGGTGGCACAGGCAGGGTCCACCATAACATATCACTGGATAATATCACTTGTCGAATAAGTAATATTTTACTAATCTTACTGCTGGATTTTATCAATATGCAGTAAAAGATGCTACGGTTGTTCTTCTTACCCAAGTAATTTATTATATAAAAGACCCATTTCAGCTAATTGTTCTATGATCCTGAATGGGCATTCCCGTTAAATCCAATGTTTCCCTTCTTATTTTTTGGAAGTACAACTTGAACAGTTGTTTTGGGTACAGCTCCGTAGAGTTATTCAAAAGATGGTATAAATTATCAAAGCAATAATAGACTGAGAATCTAATCCCGGGGTTTAATACATTTTGGATTAAAGATGCTACAGGATTAGTATTATTATATTCGGTTTCAACAATGGATGATCGCGATCAACCCTTTTTGGTTGTAGCTGTTGCTCAGACTGTCTGGTGGTAAACGGTGGAATAACAGTAACAGCCTCTACGGGTTAGCCCTGTATTTGTATTCAATAGATGAGGCTACTTTCAAACCAGCAATCAGTTTAGGTTGGCTCCCGGCGTTTATACAGTTACTGTTAAAGATGGTGATAACCTTACCAGTTCAAGTTATAAATGTTCCCAACAACTCACCGTAGTAATGGCTAACACTACGAGCAGTACCTGTGGTAACAGCAATGGAAAAATAACTGCACAAAGCATAATGGCACAGCACCTTATCAATATTCTTTAGATGATTTACTTATGCGGCAAACAATATTTTTACAAATCTGCTGGCCGAAAATTATACAGTATATATAAGAGATGCAGTGGGTAATCTGGCAACTGCAAATGTTGTTATCAGTGATATAGTGGGGCCGCAAATTATTGCAGCAGACCCCACCGCCACCAGTTGTGCTAATAATACAGGTACAATTAATGAAATTGCTCAGGGTGGTACAGTACCGCTTACCTACAGTATTAATGGTACTTCATTTCAAACTAATCCTCTATTTCTGGTTTGGCACAAGGCGCATATACTGTAATAATAAAAGACGCTAATACCTGTGCTGTTACAAAATCAGCAATCATTAGCTATGAATAACAATGCACCTGTCATAACCTGAACAATATATTACATTTTGCGAATACAATACTTTATTATTAGATGCCACAAATTCCAACGCCACTTATCTGTGGCAGGATAATCTACTAACCCCACTTACTTTGTAACAACCGCAGGTAAATATTTTGTAACGGTAAACAGGGAGGGCTGTATTGCAAAAGATAACATCACATCACTTATGACTTAAAACCAAAATTCTCACTCGGTGCAGATAGCAGGTTATGTATCGGCAGTATTATAACACTCAACCCTCAATAACAGGAGTAAGCTATCTGTGGCAGGATGGCAGCACCAGCCCACTTATACAATTACTCATTGGAGTTTATATTGACTAACAGCTACCAATACCTGTGTGCAACAAACGATTTCATTACCATTGGCAATGGCGTCTGCAAATTGTATGTACCCAATTCCTTTACCCCCAATGGCGATACAAAAAATGATGTCTTCAAAGCCAGCTATGGCGATAATTAACCCATTTCATTTGCAGGTATTTAACCGCTATGGCCAAATATGTTTGTAACAAATAGACAAAAATAAGGGCTGGGATGGCACCTTTAAGGATCCCGCCAGACTAATTATGGTTATGTATGGTTAATACAATACAAACTGCTATTAATAATAATTGAAAGATTACAGGGTACTGTTTGTAATCCACTTAGCTTTTTATTGAAACAACTTTTTAAGGGACTATTTTTTAAATGAATTTATATTCACAAAAAATCCGGTAAATCGGACTCGCAAAATGATCTTCGGCAAAGTCTCCCGCCAAACGAAAAGAACAATTGCGATATCCTTTTAGAACACTTTGATGGCATCGCAATACTTCTTTGCCCTTCGGGTTGTTGACATAAGTTTGTCATATACTTTGCAACTCAGCATGTTTTTTCAAAGGTAGCTACTATGCCTGAAAATAACGACCACTCACTTAACTCCATACTGCACTTTCGCTTGCTACATTCGGGCTAACGCTATTGTATTACACAGGTTAATGCCACCCATACACTATAAGATACTGGACCAACCATTGCCTGCCTGATACAGCCCCGTCGCCTTCATTAAACCATGCTCCAGTTTGTCTGGTACGTTCCTGTTAGTATCTTTTATGCACCCGCTACCAATGTAGTGGGGGAGCCGTGCTCTTCACCGTCGGCTGCGATTATTCACGTATCTCTATGGCCGATACTTCGCCAAGATATACGGGATGCTTCTTACATAGTGGAGGTATAGCATCCCACATAAAGCCGACCATACCTTTCTATGTAGCTTCATCCGCTTATCAGGCTACTAATGTAAGCATCGGCGAAGGCTCGCTCAGTCCATTCCAGAAAAGCTATTGAGACCTTTTCCTCCATTGCCTTTTAGTGGCTAGCTCTCCTAAGATTTTGAAACTTTCCACACAGCTCGGTTTCTTTTGGCTGAGGGCTCTTTTACCATTTGTGTTTACAGAGATTAAAAACATTTTTAAGATTATTAATTCTGCTTTAGTTGGATTTTGTTTTAAATTGTAGGTATATCATTCAATTGATAGTAATAGAAAGATTAAATCATTAACTGATAACAGTACAAATAAAAAATCAAAACAATAATGATTATAGGAATTGGATATGATGCCGTAGAACATAGCATAACAGGAAAGTTTAAATGGAACTCTGACATTGAACTGTTACACAGAATTTTTTCACAGAAAGAACTTGAGCTGTATTGTTCTAATAAAACTGTAAATTTTCTTTCAGGAAGGTTTGCAGCTAAAGAAGCTGTGTTAAAATGTCTTGGAACAGGCATGCATGACGGAATCTCTTTAACTGATATTAGTATACTACGAGAACAAGGTGGTAAACCTGAAATAGTTCTAATCAATGAGGTAAAGAGAATTTCGGATAAATTAGGTGTCAATTCATGGCATATAAGCATAACACATTCAACAACCAATTCTTTCGCATTTGTGATCGCTGAGCGACGTGAAGTTTAACAAGCCTTCATTTAATACTTGCTAAGTTCAATAAACCTTGAGTAATGTTGTTCAACGGCTGAATGTTCTTATTAATATTCCATTTTGGCGGAAACCAAAAGTCAATTGGTTTAGCATTAGTTTTAAAGACTTGTTTTATTCTTAATCTATCGCTATTCCCTTTGATGTGTGGGTGTTTTACTCTGGCATACTTATCGACCTCGCAAAACAAGTTTTGACAGTCTATTAGTTGTAGCGGGCGACCCCATAAACTTTTGAAAAATAATCCAAGTCGCTCAAATTCTTTTTCTTGATTATCAGTCATAAACTTAATTATCTCTACATTACTAAGTCCACCAGTTTCCATAAAACACTTACTAATTCCTCCTTTCGCTCCGGCCCAGGAACAACAAATTCTGATTCAGAAAAGTTTATAATTGGAGAGTAATTGATATCTATCAACAGTTGATAGGCAAGGAAATCACCCAGCCAGGAAATTGCTTTATGATTTCGAATGCATGCTGCATTGACTTTGCAGACATTAGTCGCTCATGCGTTTTCTGTTTTAAGATTAGTTCTATTAGCTTTAAATGGTTAGAATGTTTTCTTATATGGCCAAAATAAGACTTACCAGAGGGCATGATGTAGGCTGCGGAGTAGATTCGTTTTCCATTTATCATGGCATCTGTTAAAACGTCATCATATTGTTTAAAATTATAGTCTTCGAAAGTTAAATGACCAATTTTAGAACTAAACAATTCCCAAGTTTCAATCTTATTGAATAATTTAAATAACAAAATTCGAAATAAAATCTCTTTCGATGTATTGGGTAAGGTATCGTTATAAATAACATTTTTAATTAAATACTGACTAACTCTGTCGGATGAACGATATGCATTTGTGAACTTATATTTATTGACAATAGGATCGGCCGACCATGGAAAAGAATTACCTTCTAATCTGTTAAAAAATACTTCTTGTCTAATTACGGCAAATTTCCAATAGCTTTCGTATACTTCAGTTGTCTTAGCTGGCGATAAGGGAATATGAATTGTTAGGTCTGATTTTCTTTTTGAAGGCATATTTTGACCCTTGACCGAAACCTTGTTGATTACTTTATCCATAAATGAGCGGCGAAATTAGTTATTCTTGGATTAGCTAACTAATTAGTCATTTCCAATAAATTTTGAGCTTGTGCTTTTGTTAAATGATCAAGTTGTTCAACACCTATGTAACAATTGAACTTTACAAAGTTAAGTTGAAGTTCATTGGCCATAAACTTCCCGAGATTTATTAGCCCCAACCAATTTCCATAAGCTCGTTCATAAAGATATTGTATGGCGTAAAAACTATTTAGAATAAGTCCACCGTCTGGGGTTGCAAAAAATGTTATGTGTTGTAAGCACGGAAAGCCTTGATACGGTCCATTTGTATGATCCTTTCTTGGATCGAAGATAGATGCTTGAAGTTTTGAGCGCCTAACGCTTTTATTTTTTAGATATGATTTAATTATCATGTCCAGTTGATTAATTTCTCCATCAAATGCTATTAACCTTTCAAAATATGTTCCACGCCTATTCTTCATGTCTATTTTATGTAAGCGAGGTAAGTTGTTTATGTATTCTCTGTAAAGTGCATTCCTATCTTGTCCAAGATATTGATAAAGAGAATCTGGAAAAATGGTTTCAGCAACAGTTTGTATAGAGGCTCTTTTATTATATCTTAGGTCAGCGTCTAAAACTTGTCTTATTTTGCTCGACTCATCAAAATCTGTAAGTGTCACTAGTAGGGGGGTAATTTCGTTACCCGGACTTTTCACAATACTCTCCAACGCTTTGCGCCAGGCATTTGATAAATTTGTTTCTTCTATTAATAATAGAGGCGTATTCATAATTTAATCTATTACGTTTTCTAAATGACGATATTCAGCAAGTCCTATATAACCGGAGTTTTGTATTCTTATGAAAGAACCAAAATTTCCATCAGAGGAGATAGCACGAGTAACTCCCGGCTTTATAGCCAAATAGCTAATTCCAAGAGAAGTTTCCTGAGATTTTTTTAAATGATTTCCCTCAATTTGAATACTCGCTGGTAAGATAATGTAATTCGATATCTCTAAGTCTATAATTGACAAATGAGAGTGACCATCAATGATTTTGAAATATGAATTATGGGTACTTGATTGAAACAGGCTTTTAAATATTTTGGCTGGTGTGAATTTGAGTAGGGCGTTTGCTTTTTGTTCATTAATAATTCCGTTCGCCTTGCAGTGTACCACTAATGTTTGGTAGCCAGTTCCAAAAACTGAACAAATTGTATAAAATTGTGTAGCAGAAGCTTTTTGAGGTATCCAATTTCTTTTTGCAAATTCAGCCTGGATGCCTAAAACCGGCATTAGCAATGCTCCTGCGAAAGAATCTACTAAAAACTCGTCACTGTCATTTGAAGACGAAGGAATTCCTTGATCTGACAAGGCATCTAATTTAAATCCGTGGTTAAAAACATGATGGCCAAGTTCATGGGCGCAAGTGAAACAACGCCTTGGAAGAGGCCGTAGATTCGAAAGCAGAATTGTTGGTTGAATTCCATCATTTTGTTTGATATATAAACCCTCCATGTTTATGTCTACAAACCTTACCGATAACCCCAAATTCATACTTGAATCAAAAATATTTATTGGTTGAAACATATTTAGTTCCAATTGCATTCTAACCTCATCAGCCTTCAATAAAGCTTTTCTATATAGATGGGTCATTAATGTTTGTTATGTTTTGGAAGGATAGTTAAAACTTGTAATAGCCTTTGCATATCGTCTTGGCTTAATTTACTTAATTCCCTTGCAGCAAACTTGAACTGCTCATTCATATATGTCTCATTCTCACTTTCACGAAGCAGGAGCCAAGATGTATCGACTTTATACAAATTTGCAAGCTGGATTAATTCTTCAGCGCTCACTTTTCGGTTACCTGATTCTATTTCGGAAATAGCTGGGCGCTTAAGTCCCAATTTATCTGCTGCATGCGCTTGTGAGAGTCCGGCGAGTATTCTGGCTTCTTTTAACCGGGCAGCAATTTTTTCTCTGTCATCATTTAAATTGTTAGTTTCCATCTTCTGTTACTTTATTAGGTTTTGGTTTGGCTTCTTTAATAAGTTTTATTGCGGCTTCTTTTATTGTTAATTGCGCTTGAGTTTTTTTATCATGGAAAATGTAACAATTATCAGGTATAACAACATTCAATTCTTTGCCTATTCTCCCCATTACTGTAATAAGTATTTGACTGGCTATTAAAGTTCCTGGGCAAGACTCCCCATTTACAATAGCGTCAATTTTCAAGATTTTATTGACATTCCCAATAGCCTTAACTATTATTTCTTCTACTGAATTATGATCATTTGATACCATAATGTAATAATTTCTTACAAATATAGTAAGAAAATCTTACAATCTCACATTTTTAATTATCTTTGTTATGAACAAATGAACCGTGGGTAGATACAGCAATGGGATATATTTAATTTAAAAAAAGTAAATTTGGTAAAATATTATGTCGTATTTAGGCTCAGAAAAATTGAAACAACTTATCAAGGCTGAAATGGTTATTCAACCTGAACCTGACCTTAACAGAGTTGTTTGTGGTGCTTATGAACTTTCATTAGGCGATGAAATTTTTAGAACAGATTCAAAAGATAAAAAGAAAGAATTTCTTACTCGACCAAAAGAGCAGATTACAATAAATCCAGGACAATTTGCACTTTTGTTAACGTATGAAATTGTAAATATACCTTCGAACAAAATTGCTTTTATTTCCATTAAGGCTGGAATTAAATTGAAAGGGCTTATCAATGTTTCTGGATTTCATGTGGATCCTGGTTTTAAAGGGAAATTAGTTTTTTCTGTTTACAATGCAGGCTCTAGTCCAATATCTTTGCTTAAAGGGGAATCTTGTTTTTTGATTTGGTTTGCAGAATTAGAATTATCAAAAGATGAAGTAACAAGCTATGACAAGGGGATCCACGACCATAAAAATCAAGATACAATTCCAACAAAGTATATTGATGCTTTAATTGCCGGAGAGTTAGCTTCTCCAAATGCATTGAGTAAAAGAATTGACGACAATCAAAAAGAATTAGATAGTCGAATTGGGTTGATTGAAAAAGAGCAAACAGCAAAAGACTATTTAGTAAAAACAGCAGTTGGATTAGGTGTCGTAATTCTATTTAAGTTTGCTTTTGATTGGTTTGCATATGATAATGGCTTTAAAAAAGGTAAGGAACTTAAGCAAATAGAAGTAAGAGCAGATTCAATTATTAATCAAGGATTGATTGAAAAGAAAAATCTGATGATTGAAATTGACAGTTTGGAAAAAATAAAAAAGAATTTAAAATCTGCAATAAATTAACCAAAAAATGAAAAGCACTAAACAATATTTTGATTCGGACTTTATCGAAAATGAACAACTTCTAAGAGAATTTACTGTAGAATTCGATTCGGTAATGGTTGGTACCAAGAATAAAATCAGAGTTTCTGTCAACGAAATTCAAGTTGGAGACATAATTGATGACAACTCAAAAGAAAACGATGCTTACAGGTTTCATGACGTATTTCACTACACATTTGCAACAATGTTGGGATGGTCACCTTGTACAAGATCAATGATGAAGCGGAAGAGAAAAAGTAATACCACAATGGATGAAATTGAAGACGGAGCAAGAGCAACTATTACAGAAGAATCTATTTCATTAATTATTTTCAATAAGGCTAAACAGAAAAATTTCTTCAAAGGAGTAACAAAAATCAGCCCTTCGCTGCTTAATCAAATCAAAGAAATGACTACTTCTTTTGAAGTTACTGCCAGATCGAAAAAAGATTGGGAGAATGCAATCTTGACAGGGTATTCACTATTTCGTGATTTAGCCCAAAATAATGGGGGTAAAATACATTTTAATATGGTCAATCAATCAGCTGTTTATGAAAATTAAATAAGTATCTGCTCTTTGTGATTTCGTAGTTCTATGACGAATCAAGGACAGTTAATTTAATATTCTTAACACCTATCCAAATTTATCTAATCTCTGCTATTTCTATATGAGGTTAAAACCTAATTAATCATTAATCTTATCTATTTCGGCCAGCATACGGCAAAGCTATGTGCTTATCACAGTCGTCAGTAAAGGTCTTCGCTCCATTGCATTTCGCTTGCCTCCGGTTTTGCCAAAAAAATCTCCACCCTTGTTTTAGCTTTTTTCACGTTTAGTTGGGTTGTATTTTTATGTCAAAAACCTTGACTTCCTTCCACGCTTCCATTATGGGTTGCCTAAGCTGGCCAAACTCCGGCGATGAGCCGAAATCGGTTCAGTTTTATAACTTTTATTTTCTCACACCTAAAAACAAATGGTATGGTACTTATTGGAAGAGTATGCAAAGACGCAGTTGTAGCCCAACTGAAAGACGACAGGAAAGTGGTAAACTTTACCCTTGCCGTAAATGACTATTACAAACCAAAGAACAGCGACAAAGGAGTAACCGTTACTACCTTTATAAGCTGCGGGTATTGGATTAGCCACAAGATTTCAGAATGGCTTAAAAAAGGAAGCCTTGTTGAGATTACCGGCAGGCTAACCGTAAATGCATATACCGATATGCAGGGAGAAGCTAAGGGTACACTTAACTGTCATGTGGATTCAATCAAAATTCATCAACAGGTGAAAGGCGAAGCTGTGAAAGCCGAAGTAAAACAAAAAGAAGTAGCAATAGATGACTTGCCCTTCTGATTTTGTTAAAGCAAAAAAAGCTGACAACCTTCAAGGGTTGTCAGCTTGGTATGTAAGATATTTAAGTAAAAGGGAATTGAAAAGCAGTAGTTGAATGCAAAAATTAATCTTAAAAATAGCGCTAAGTTCATTAGTACAAAAGCACTCTTTTTTGTAACTTTAAGGAAAGAGTTTTATTATGAAAGAACAGAAAAATATTGGCATCTGGATTCGGGTCTCAACCGATATGCAGGTACAAGGAGATAGCCCGGAACATCACGAAAAAAGAGCTTCCTTATATGCCGAAGCCAAAGAATGGAATATTGTAACTGTCTACCGACTTGATGCAATGTCGGGAAAATCAGTAATGGAATATTCAGAAACAAAACGGATGCTTAAAGACATTAAAAATGGAGTTATCTCTGGCATAATATTTTCCAAATTGGCGAGGTTGGCACGGAACACAAAAGAGCTTCTTGAGTTCGCAGATATTTTTAAATTAGCTGGTGCTGATCTCATTTCTCTCGGCGAATCTATTGATACGTCAACACCGGCAGGAAGAATGTTTTACACTATGATTGCTGCAATGGCTCAATGGGAAAGAGAAGAAATAGCAGAACGGGTAAAAGCATCAGTTCCAATTAGAGCAAGATTAGGAAAACCCTTAAGTGGGAGTGCCCCATTTGGATATATGTGGAAGAATAAAGAATTTATTATCGACGAAAAAAATGCTCCGGTTCGGAAGTTAATTTATGAGATATTCCAAAGAACCAAGAGAAAGCAAACAACAGCTAAAGAACTCAATAAAATGGGGTATCGCACCAATACTGGTAAAGAGTTTTCTCATACTACAATCGGGAGGCTCCTTCGTGATACATGCGCAAAGGGAATGCGACGGGCAAACTATTCAACTGGTGATGGAACTAATACTTTTATTAAGCCAGAGGCTGAATGGATAATATTGCCTTGTGAGCCTATTATCAGTGAAACGCTTTGGGATGAGTGTAACCATGTTTTGGATGAACAGGAAATGAAAAAATCTCCAATTAGTAAAAAGCCCAATTACCTGCTGGCTGGTTTTGTGCATTGTGACTGCGGTAATAAAATGTATGTATATCATACGGCCCCGGTGTATATATGCAGAAAATGCAAAAAGAAAATTGAAGTTGGAGATATCGATGCTATTTTTCACGAACAATTAAAAACGTTTCTTTTAACTGATGCAGACCACAAAGAAATTGAAGGCGAAAAAGAAATAACAATTAATGAAAAAACCATTTTATTTGAAAATACGAATGCTGATCTTGAAAAGTTAAAGAAAAGGTTGAAAGAAATGGTTGACTTGCGGTTAGATGGGGAACTAACTAAAGAGCGATTTTCAGAATTGTATAACCCGCTTGAACAACAAATGAAACAACTAGAAAGACAATTGCCAGAATTAGAGGCTGAAATTGATTTCTTAAAGATTCAGAAAATAAATACAGAAGTGGTATTGTCGGAGACGAAAGACATTTATACTAACTGGGATGGAATGTCATTTGAAGATAAACGTTCAATTGTGGAATTGATTACGCAACAGATTATTATTCAAACCAATAATATTACAATATCGCTCTCCTACCTCCCCACACCTCACCTTTCTCCAAATGGTGGAAAAGGTGAACAGAAGAACTGCATTGATTGCGTACATCCAATGCACCAATCTCTTTCATCTTCATGGCACGTTGCAATAAAACACCGCAACCGGGAAAATAATAATCAGGGCAAATGGTGGCAAAAATTATAAAGTCAATATCCTGCGGTGTAATGCCGGCTCTTTCAATTGCAATAGCTGCAGCTTCCACACTCATTGTTGTTGTAGTTTCTTCGGTGCGGTGTGCATAGCGGCGTTCCTGTATGCCGGTGCGTTCCTGGATCCATTCGTCGCTGGTATCCATATATTTTTTAAGATCGTTATTGGTAAAAACATTTTTTGGAACATAGTAACCAATACCTGCAATTTTACTTTGTGGCATACAATCGTTTATTTGTGGAAGAGCAATTTACGGAAAACCAAGCAAAAGCCCCCTCCGCCCCCTGAAGGGGAACTATATGGAGATATAGGCGAAGATTGAAAAAGAAAATTAAAAAATTCTGTTATGGTCAATAAAGAAAAAATGTACAAGAGTGCGACGCCAATGAAGTTGAAAAAAGAAATATTGCCGGGCTCAAAAAAGAAAACTAATTTACTTTAACCATATCCTTTAAACAAAAATCATCATCATACATGGCATGTACACGGGTTTTGTAATGAAACTCTACACTGTTTCTAAGTTCACTGTTATTAAATATCATTTTAGATGTAAAATGTTCTACCAATGGCAATAAAGAAAGCAAGCCATCTTTAAATTTTAATTCGGCAATATAGTTGGTGCCTTTAATGGTAATATTTAAAAATTGGCGGCCTGCGGCTGTACTCATAAAAGCGGTGCCGCTTAAAGAATCTTTGACCAAAATTTTAAACGGCCTTAACTCATTTAAATAACCGGTAAAGGCAATATTATATTCGGAATCATTTTTTTTACTGAGAATTAATTTTACAGGCTCTTCTTTACCGTTAGGTTTTTTTACAAAAGTTGCCCAGCTGCCTAATACTTCCTCTTCTACATAAATAGACGGGCTTTCATCTAATTGATAGGGCGAACTGTAAGGGCAGGAACAAAGCGACACACTTAAAAAAAACAATAGTGTTATGTAAAATATTGTTTTCATTTTTTACAGAAGACAGTTAGTTGGTTGCAGAATTTATACAAAATTCGCTTTTTATTTTGAAAATTGCTTTTAAAACTGGAATTATGTAAAAAGATGAGGCACTGTTCAACAATAAACTAATCTATTTATTTTTTAAAAGTGCACCCAGCCAGCCGCCCACTTCCATAAACCAGGCAATACCCAAATGAATTATTAAACCTCCCCAAATGCTGCCGGTATTATAACTTATAATACCTAAAAGTATGCCGCCCCAAAAACTGCTGATAGCTTCTGCCATTGGTTTACCTAAGTGAATAGTGCAGTAAAAACATGCCACAGGTATTATGCAATGAGGGCCGCAAATTTTTACAAGTGATAAAATTAAAAACCCACGGAAGAAAAATTCAATACTCACAAAATCGAAACCATAACACAACTCGTACAATACGTACCGCCATTTTTGATGGCCCATTTGCAGGTTGGTTAAAAATTTCACTTTGGGATACATGTTTAAAAAATCTTTTTGTGTACTTGCAAGTGCTAACAACGGAATCATGATAAGCAGCATGATAAGGTAAGGCTTAATACTATCTAAAGCCATTGTGCCATAAAAAGGCTGATTGTTTTTATCTTTTATAAACCAAATAATAAATACAGGGATTAACAGAATAAATACACGGACTACCCAGTTAATGCAGCGTAACCAAAACTGCAACTCATCGCCGCTCCATATTTTTTTTATTACAGGTTGATGAAAATCGAAATTTACACGAAAAGAAAAAAAGGCCGGTGCTAAAAATAATATTATCCAAAACCAGTAATTTTTAAAGTAACTGCAATCTTTACAAAAAAACAGTTGTAAAAAAAATGCCGTGGCAAAAGGTATAAAATATAAAAGCCAGTAACCTGCAAAATTGCTGAACCATGTTTTACCACCTGCGGAAAAACGGTTTTCTAAAGAGTGCCAGTAGTTTAAATAAATAACAGTGCCCAGTAAAAGCAGTATCAACAAAAAATAATACAGATTAAACTCCTTATTATAAAACTCCCTGATGTATTTAAAAACCGATGACAATTATTTTATTTTTTATAAAGATAAACTACGCAGTTTTAATAAATAAAAAAACCCCTGTATGCAGCAGGGGTTACATATTAAAAAGGGAAAGGTTTATTTATAAGCGGTCCATATTCTTGTTTCTTTATTAAACATCCAGTACATACCATTGGTAAAACAAAAATTAAAAGATGGATATACTTCAACAGCATCGGGCAGTTTTAAAACGGTGCTTAAAAAGCCGTCTTTAAAATCGTATAATTCAATTTGTTTTTTCTCCATATTTAAAACACCCAGCTCGGCATTTTTTACAGCAGTAAAAACAACTGTAGTGCCATTATAACTTTCTGGTGTCTTTTCATTCCATTCAAACTTTTCTCCAATGTCATCTTTTTTTGTCATGCCAAATTTTAAACCAATTGCTTCATCCGAAGAGCCATCTGCAATATATAACGATACCTGGTTGCCATTTAAAAACAATACTTCTTTTCTTACAGGATGATAAGTGCCCACACATTGTTCGTTGGGTTGCAGCATTGCAGCCGAGTCAATATCAAAGCCTGATACAGCACCTTTAGGATCGATGTTGTAATGAAACCAACCATTGTCATTATAACCATTACCACAAATTGTTTTTTTTGCAGGGTTGTACCACAATCCTCTTACATCAATTTTAGCATTTAAATTATCTGATGATAAACGTTTGCCTTTTACATCGAAAACAGCTAACGGATAAGCAGCATTACCAGCCATGGAGGAGTAATATTTTTTTTGTAAAGGATGCCAGACTACTGCGGCGCCGTTTGTACCTGGCATATCATCTTCTATAGTTTTGGGCATTTTAAGCTCCATTACTTTTTTTAATGTACGTATGGTTTGCGCTGTAACAGCGTGGCTTAAAAAAATGGCAACAGCGAGGGATAAAAAATATTTTTTCATTATAAATTTTATTGCAAGTAAGTAAATAATTTTGCCAAATGCAATACCGTGGGCAGGGTATTTTACCATTCCATTTTTCTGTGCATCCAGGTTAGCAGCCTTTTCATATCAACATTATTTAACTGCCGGTTCATTTTGTTAATATAATAATCAGAGATAACCCAGTTCATCGGAAACTCTTCTTTTGTTTTTGTACTGTCGGTTAAAGGCCGGTATAAATTTACGGCCATGTATCCGGTATCTTTTGGGTTTTGATAAACACCTTCTAAATATTTTATCAGCCTCCAGTCGTTAACAGATGTTTGTGTACCGTAAGCGCCAATTAATGTAAGTACCGGTGCAGCTAAATCATTTATTATAGGATGAATTTTATTTATTTCTCCACCACCACTCCATCCATTTTGTGCATGAATAACATAAAATTTTATTTTACCCAGCCATGGTTTTACTGTTTCATTTGTTCTTATATATTCCTTTAAGCCAATAATCATTTCATTTACAATACCTGCCCCCGAATTATCGAAGTAGCCACCATCAACATAATAGCTGCTGTCTATACGGCCTGCCGGGCTTAAGTATGGGAACCTTGCACCCATAACTACCGCAGTGCTTAATTTCATATCCTTACCGGGCTTTAATGTTTGTAAAATATCAATGCGGCTGCCAAAAGTTTTATAATCTAACGCTATGCTGCTTATTACTGATGGCCTGCCATCCTGCATACGTGTGGCATTAACACAAATCATGGGCAGGTTTTCGTTACCGGTTGTAAAAGGAATCAGATCAGAAAGCCTGATAAGAAATTTTGAATGCAGAAAAGAATTTTCTCCCTCTTCCATAGCATGCTCCAGTGCCGCGGCCCTGTCGTTAATAAATGGTAATGGAATTATTGGGCGCAAAAAATCGGGCCCCAATGTTCTTGCAACTGTGTAAGTTAAAAAATCCGACTTCAAGTAATCCTGTGCACTCTCAGTAAAAGTTTGCCCGGAATTTGCCAATGCTTCCCGGTATTTTAAAAGTGCTAAGAAAGTGCCATTGCCCACGCTGCCACCGGATGCACCGGATAAACAAAACAGATGTTGCGAAAATTTTCCTTTTGTAGTATCTTCTAATTTACTGAGTACTGACGCTGTCCAGTAGCCGCTACGTGATGCACCACCATCGGCGAGTACAAAAAATACGGGATAGGTGGAGTCCTGCTCAATTTCAATTTTTCTTTTATCGGCCCATTTATCAAAATAATTATATAATGTGGGGCGGCTGCTGAATGCCTGTACATTTTCTTCTTTATACCTGACTAACTTTGCCCAGTGGGGTTCAAATATTTTTCCAAAAATTACTATTACCACCCATAATGCCATATGCAAATTAACTTTTAGCACTACCGAAGCAAATGTTATAAAACAGAAAAAACCTATCAGCACACCAAAAGAATTAAGTACCGATGCAAAGCTGCCCAGCAGTAATGAAAAATTATAACTGATGATTGTAGTGAAATAAACAGCAAGAGAAAGTGCGGTAATAATATTGTAAGCAATAAAAAACCATTTTTCTTTTTGGGGGATGTTGGCATTGTATAAAATCCGCTCCCAGATGCCAATAGTAAATACATTGCCTTTATGCTTTTCGGCCTGCTGCCATTGTTCTACAGATGAATAATCAAGCGGCATTTCAAAAACATCTTTCCCCTTTTCTTTAAATGGCATACGCCCCCGGCGGATTATTACAATAAATAAAAAGAGCACCTGCAAAATTATGATTGAAAAAACAAGTACCCAGCAACTTATATATGGGTTTAATATTACTGTATTAAGCATTAATAAACCACCGGTTAAGCAGCCAATTAAGATATAAATTTTTTTGAACTTTAATTTTTCTTCTTTTTCTTTTTCTTCCAGCACTTCCTGGCTTTCGGTATCTACATTTTTGTTTATTCTTAATTTTCCATCTCTTAGGTTTTTAAATTTTTTGTATAAAAATGTATACGCCACAAAAGACAGTATTAATAGCAACCAGTCCAAATATCGTGGCAGTGTAAACGATAAGTACGCATCTTTTGGTAAACGCAATAATGCAATCCAGATAACACTAAAGCCTAAAAAACCAATAACCCTTGGCATATGAAAGCCCAGCTGTTCATTTTTTTCGTACAGTATTTTTTTGCGGTAAATTAAAATGCGGCTGCTGTACCAGGATACCAATGTAAAAAACATAATAGCCAGTAAAACAATACCTCCCATAAATTTTTTTTCCAGCATATCAATCATAACATCTCTGCCCTGCGATAATTGCCAAAAGCAAATAAAAGTTGCTATTAAAAAAATTACTGCCGGAAAAAGAAACCAGGTGATTTGTAAAAAAGCAGTAAAAATCCGCAGAGGTCTTTTAAATATCCTCCATAAAAACCTGAAGAAATGCCATACGGGAATTAATAAATTCCAAAACCGGTGTAATATCCTTGACATAGCATAAAGTTTAAGCAGTTAAGATACTCAAACAATAAAAGCTTTGCAATACCATAAAGTGGTAATGGTATTATTATTTTACTGCAGCGTTTAAAGTTTTCCATAACAGATCTTTTAACTCCTGTAAACCGGTGCCGGTTAACGATGAAATAAAAACATGCGGAATTTTTTTTGGCAATTCTTTTGCAATGGCTGTTTTTAATTCTTCATCCAGCATATCGCTTTTGCTTATTGCAATTACAAAATCTTTTTGCAGCATTTCGGGGTTATACTCTTTCAGCTCATTATATAAAATGTCATATTCTTTTTTATGGTCTTTACTGTCGGCAGGAATTAAAAATAATAAAATAGAATTGCGTTCAATATGGCGCAAAAAACGATGGCCTAATCCTTTGCCTTCGGCAGCACCTTCAATAATGCCGGGCAAATCGGCAATGCAAAAACTTTTACCATCACGGTATTCCACCATACCCAATTGCGGAACAATGGTAGTAAAAGCATAATCGGCAATTTTTGGTTTGGCAGCAGTAATGCGGCTTAACAAAGTAGATTTACCTGCATTGGGAAAACCCACCAAACCAACATCGGCTAAAACTTTTAATTCTAAAACTTTCCAGCCTTCTTCACCTTCTTCGCCGGGCTGTGCATATTCGGGTGACTGGTTGGTAGCAGTTTTAAAATTGCTGTTACCCAATCCGCCACGGCCGCCTTTTGCTAAAATAACTTCCTGACCGTCTTCTAAAATTTCTGCAACCACTGTATTGGTTTCTTCATCTTTAGCAACTGTACCTAATGGCACTTCTATAATAATATCTTTACCGGTAAGGCCGCTGCTGTTATTTTTGCTGCCATTCTCGCCATCATCGGCCAGTACATTTTTAAAATAACGAAGGTGCAATAATGTCCATAACTGGCTGTTACCTTTTAAAATAACATGTGCACCACGGCCGCCATCGCCGCCATCGGGCCCGCCCATTGCCGTAAGTTTGTTACGCATAAAATGCTTGCTGCCTGCGCCACCATGGCCGCTGCGGCAAAATACCCTTATCTGATCTACAAAGTTTGATTTTTCTGACACGTAAAATATTTAAGGCGCAAAGGTCTGTAAAATTTAAAGAAAATGGAAGATTAAAAAAGAGGCTATAGCAAACAGAGCTGTTAGAAAACCCGTTATTATTTAGTATCATTCCATGTTTTATAATTCTGCATTTCAATTTTATAATGTTCCGGCATTTCTCTTAATGGTTCACACAGTTTCAAACTTTCAAATAAATCTTTGGGTAGTTGCTGGTATAATTTTGTGCCTTCAGTTTTCCATGCCATCATTTCATCACTCACCTCTTTAATTTTTTTTGCAGGATTACCCACTATTAAACTGCGGCGTTCAAATTTTTCATCAGCTTTTATAAAACTTAACGCACCTACAATACATTCCTCTTCTAAAACAACATTGTCCATTATAACTGCATTCATACCTACCAAACAATTTTTGCCAATGGTGGCACCATGTATTACTGCGCCATGGCCAATGTGTGCGCCAGCTTTTAAATAAACTGTTACACCCGGAAACATATGCACCGTACAATTTTCCTGTACATTACAACCATCTTCAATAATTATTTGCCCCCAATCGCCACGGATAGCGGCACCAGGTCCAATATAACAATCCTTGCCAATAATTACATTGCCGGTAACGGCAGCCTGCGGATGAATGAAAGAACTTTCATGCACTACAGGAATAAAATTTTTAAATTGATAAATCATAGATGAAGTATAAGGGGAAATCAAGTATATAAAGTAAATAAGGTATAAAAAGTAAACAGGGTTTATTTGTTTTCGTCTCTTTTTTTACGAAGAAAAATAAGATAGCCATTCAGAAGTCTTTCAACTTCTTTCATACAATTACTTTATTTACTTTTTATACCTTATTTACTAATTAACTCTTTCCCCGTTCTGTAACAAGTACCCTTAAACACCGCCACTACATGTTCTTTTTGATTAGTAATGGTGATGTGATACAAGCCCGTACTTTTTCCGTTATGCAATTCTTTTGCTTCGGCAGTTAATATATCATCCACATGCACAGGTTTTAAAAAGTTAATAGAAGTATCTAACGCAACAGATAAATTATTTCGGTTGTTGCAGGCAAATGCAAAAGCACTGTCTGCTAAAGAAAAAGCAATGCCTCCATGTACAATGCCAAAGCCATTGATCATTTCTTTACGTACCGTCATTTTTATTTTGCTGTATCCTTCTTTTATTTCCAGCACTGTTATACCCAGCCACTGGCTGAATAAATCATGCTGCATCATGTGCGTTACTACTTCATTTGCTGTTGGCATATTTTTGTTTTATAGTGTTAAAGGTATAAACAAATTTAGATTGCTGCATTTAGGTTGTACCTTTATTAGTACATGAGGATTTCGATACAGTATATCAGTTTTGTTTTTGCAGCAATATTTTTCTGTAGTAATATTTTTGCGCAGGAAAAACTTGCACCAAAAAAATTCAATAAAAAATTACAAGCCACCACCAATGCATTTTTATTAGATGTACGTACGCCTAAAGAAGTAAGCAGAAGCTATATTAAAAATGCAGTTTTTATGGACATACATGATTCTATTTTTGAAAAAAGATTAAACACCATTGATAAAAAAATGCCGGTGTTTGTGTATTGCGCCATTGGTGTACGCAGCCATGATGCTGCAGTGATGCTGAATAAACTGGGCTTTACTGAGGTATATGATTTAAAAGGCGGCATTATTAACTGGAAACTGGATGGCCTGCCCGTAATAAAAGGAAAAGATTTTGACAGCCGAAAAGGAATGGGTAAAGATGAATTTATTACAAGTAT
Source organism: uncultured Chitinophagaceae bacterium (assembly GCA_963741535.1). Lineage (GTDB taxonomy): Bacteria > Bacteroidota > Bacteroidia > Chitinophagales > Chitinophagaceae > Ferruginibacter. The sequence goes on along the minus strand of CAVUIP010000002.1, from coordinate 1,187,812 downwards.
AAAAGATAAACCTTTAGTTTTTATAGATTTTTATGCGCCATGGTGTGCACCCTGCCAAATAATGGTGCCGGCATTAGATAGTATGGTTACGCAAATGAAAGACACTGCACACATAGTAAAAATTAATGCCGATGAAAATCTGGGATTGATGAAAGAATTACATTTTAATTCGCTGCCTTATATAATGATTTATAAAAATGGCGTAAATGTTTTCAGGCAAGAAGGTTTTATGAGCCGCAATGATATGGAAGTGGTGATAAGAAAATACCACAACTAAGCAATACAACTATTCTCCTTTAAATATTGGAATGCGTTTTTCTAAAAAAGAATTTATGCCTTCGTTATAATCGTGAGTGGCTGCTGCTTTTTGCTGGTATTCATCTTCTAATATTAATTGTTCTTCCCACGAATTAGTAAACGAATTATTCAGCGCATGTTTAGTAAATGCTAATCCTTTGGTAGGCATTTGAGAAAGTGTTGCTGCAATTTTTTTACTTTCTGCTTCAAAATTTTCATCAGCAAAAACTTTGTAGATCATACCCATTTTTTCTGCATCAATTGCAGTTACTTTATCACCCGTCATCATTAATGCACTTGCTTTTTGCCAGCCAATTAAACGTGGTAAAGTAAATGTACCGCCGCTGTCGGGTATTAACCCAATTTTACTAAATGCCTGGATAAAAGATGCTGCTGCAGTTGCAACAACCACATCGCAACACAATGCAATATTTGCACCTGCACCAGCCGCAACGCCATTAACTGCACACACAACAGGTTTGGGTAAATTTCTTATCTTTTTTACAATGGGGTTATAATGTTCAGAAAGTATTTGTGCTATTTCAATTTTATTTTCACCCACCAGCTCACTAATATCCTGCCCTGCACTAAATGCTTTACCTGCGCCGGTAATATAAACACAACGTACATCGGGCACAGTGGCACATTCATCCAGGTGTGCCTGCATGCGTAAAGCCATTTCTCTGTTAAAGGCATTAAATTTTTCGGGACGGTTTAAAGTAATGTAAGCAACGTTATTCTTTATTTCGAATAAGATGGAGGACATAGTAAAGTAATTTACTCCTCAAAGGTATTGCCAATTGTAATAAAAAAAATCATATACTATCTTTAATTCTGAGCAATTAATTTACATTCTTCTAACCTGGCTTTTCCATTAGCATACCTGATTTTTCCAGAAATGGTTACAGTAGCATCTTTTGGAACAGCTCTTGCATATTCAGCTGCTTCTTTACCAAAACAGGCAGAAAATTCATTGTAGTAAGTTTTTTGGGTTGTTTCTTCAATACTATAATCTGCCAGAGATAAAGAAGTTGAATTGCCGGAAGATTCCAGAAGTCCTTTGCTATAAGCTGTTATTATTATTTCTCTCCCTTCATTTTCCTTATTAGCGTTTAAAAAAACTGTGGCTTCCTTCACTGTCATAATTTTTTTTAATGCAATTGAGGCAGTGCTGTCTTTTGTTTTGTGATTATTCCAACTTAAAAATATACATACAGCAAATAGAAATACTGCCAAACGGCGGATAATTTTTTTCATAAGTAAGAAATTTATTACAGGTAAAACTATAACCTTTGAGGAGATAAAATTGGGCAGTTAAATAAACGCTGCCTGTTGTTTGATAAGTGCAGGATAAAATAGAAAAGCAAAAAATATACTTAAAAAAGTATCACCTGTTTTCTAAAAGCTGCAGTACAAAATCTTTTTTGCGTTGCGATACAGGAACGGTGTGACCGCCTTCCAGTATCAAGGTGCCACAATCAGTTTTACGATCGTAAATTTTTATTTTAGATGGATTAACTAAGCAAGAATGATGGGTACGAAAAAAACCTGCAGGTTCCAGCAGCTCTTCGTAATAGCGCAGGTTACGGCTAACAAATACAGGTTCGCTGTTGGCGAGATAAAATTTGGTGTAAGAGCCTTCTGCTTCGCAATATAAAATATCGTTCATCTTAATAAAATAAGTTTTATCAATATCTTTTATTACAATTTGCCTTTCGGTTTCTGGCTTTTTATTCAATCTGCTGCATTAACACGGCAAGTTGGTTTTGCATGGTTTGATTGTTGATATTTTCTTTTGCTCTTTGTAAACTGTTATTTAATTCTACAGGGTCAATAGGTTTTAGTAAATAATCTATTGCGCTGAATTTAAATGCCTGTATGGCGTATTGGTTATATGCAGTTGTAAATATTAATTGAAATGTGGGATTGGTTAATTGTTGCAGCAAATCAAAACCAGTGCCGTCGTTCATTTCTACATCCAGTAAAACAATATCAGGCTGATAAGAATTTATTTTAGCAATGCCAGTTGCTACACCATCTGCTTCTTCAATAAAATGCTGGCCATTGCAGTATGCAGCAACCATATCTTTTAATATCAATCTAATTTCTTTTTCGTTATCTACCAGTAATATTTTCATGCACTAAGAATTTTTTTCATTCTTATACAATAATGGCAAATGTATTTTTACAATTACACCATTGCCGGTTGAATTGTTATCTATGCTAAATCCAGCTTTTGTTTTTAATTTAATGTTCAGCAAATATATCCTGTCTTTTATAATCTGGCTGGCACGGCTAATGTGTTCGTTATTTTCTTTGGCAGTAGTATTTAAGACCTTTGCCATTGTCAGTTATTTCAATCATCAGTTCTTTATTTTCCGATGTAAAATTTACCGTTACTTTTCCGGGATAATCCACTCCTACAAAACCATGTTCAATACTGTTTTCTACAAATGGCTGTATTATCATAGCAGGTATTTGCAGTTCGTCAATATCTAAATCTTTATCTGCATTTACTTCATAACTGAATGTTTGAGGGAAACGGATTTTTTGTACTTCTAAATATTCATTTAAAAATTCCATTTCCTGCTCAATGGTTACATATTCTTTGTAAGTGCTTTCTAAAGTTTCCCTCATTATATTACTAAATTTAGAAAGATTGCTTGCCATTGCCTTCCCATCATTTTCTCTTAATGCAAATTTTTGTAAGGTAGTTAACGCATTAAAAAAGAAATGGGGGTTCATTCTTGCCCTGTTCAATCGTTGTTCTGTTTCTAAAATATTTTTTTTGTGTTTTAAAGATTGCTGGCGAAGAAAAAAAGCAATGGCTAATGCCGCAAGTAAACCTGCAATGGCAAGAAAAAGATACAACTGTTTTTTCTTATCTAAATCTTTAATAGTGTTTTCATTTTTTGCCTGGTTGTATTTTTTTTCTAATTCTGCTACGGCTTCTGTTTTATCTACATTACTTATAGAGTCATTAATAACTCTTTCAAGATTGGAATATTCCAATGCTTTTTTATAATCTCCTTGTGCCTGGGCTATTTTTGAAATAAGATTATAGCTTTGCGATATGGTAAGTATATGTGCTGTCTTTTTTGCAAAAAAAAGTGAAGAATCTGCATAAAGGGCTGCTTCTTTATAATTTTTTAACTCCTCAAATAAACTGGCTTTATTTGCATGGTAATCAAATAAATCAATCGAATCGGTTTTATCAATAAAAAGATAACCACTGTCTAAATAAGCCATGGCCTTATTCCAGTTTTTACTTTCCTCTTCTGTACCAGCTAAGTTAAAATAACTTCTGGAAAATTCAATAGTATCTTTTAGTTGTTTTGATAACGCCAGATGCTGCAAATTATATTTCAACGATTTTTCAATACTTGATTTTGATTTTGTACTTAGATAATGACTCATGTATCGAACTGATAAAAAGTAGAGTATTTTCTGCTTTTTTTTATCATCTGTAATTTCGGGTAATAGCTCTGCTGCTTTATCAGCAAAACTTACCCCTTTTTCAAATTGATTCGTTCTATAAAAAGTAATAGCAATCATGGTATTTGCCATTGCCTCTTGATAAGTATCTTTTTCTAATCCGGCACTATGCAAAAATTTTAACGCATACTCTTGTGCATTTGGAAAATCTGATTTACTCCAATACACCTGAAATCGTTGTTTATATGTATTCCAGATAACGCCTTCGCTACACCCTGTTTTTTTGTATAGTTCTTCAGCTTTTTTTAAATAAATTTCTGCTGAGTCTAAATCGTCTTTTTCAAAAATAGATATCTCGCCATTTAGTTCTGCTGCCTTTGCCTGGCATATTTTACTTTTCTCTTTTACTACCTCTGTGTAAATTTCCGTTTTAGATTTTCCGGCTTTTAATAAATCTTCATACACATTACATTTGCAATCGCTTTGTGAATATGCTGTAGAAGTAATTAATATAAGTGCTATAAAAATTGCTTTTACATGTAAGGCTTTCATTATTATAAATGGTTAAAAATATTATACACTAATTAATGCTGGCACTTTTCCTCCTGTCATCATACTCAGGCTGCAATTGGCGCAATGCAATGCCTGTAAGATAAGAAATGAATCACATTCATTTTCAAACTCTTCATTCAGCTGTAAAATATAATCGTGTGATTCTTTTTGCCAGTTTACATGTGGTATTATAGTCAGCAGGTCTTCGCCATCTTTATTAGTGAGGTAAAAACGCAATTTCCAACCACTAGATTTTTTAAAAAAATATTTCTTTTTTTTCCTGGTAAACTTATAGATATTATTCCTCCTGTTTCCACTCTTATTTTCGATTTTATTTTTACGCTGTTATCATTACCCAAATGTGTTACCCAAATTCCGATGGCAATACCATTTAGTAAATACTTTTCAGCTGTTTCAATTATAGCATCGTCAAAAGCACTGGTTGTATAAATAAGCTGGGCAATAGCTATCTTATTTTCATCTAAAAGTTCAAAGTTTTTTTTAGTGATGGTATTAATTGTCATTGGGCAAGTATAAATCGGCCTTTTATTAATCCTGTTATGCTAAGCTATACTTTGCTGCAATAATTATATGTCTGGTTTTGTTGTTGAGCTATTACATTTCATTTGAACGGGTTGTTTCATAAGTGATTTTTAAAAATCTTAGCTGCTAATTATCCATTGTTCTTTCAAATGTGAAACAGGTTTCTTCGGTTGTCAAACGGCACTGCTTTTCATAAATACTGTATTTATTTTTACGTTATTAAGAATAATTATTTACCTGTAAAATTTATTTATGAAAACGCTTTCTCTGATTACAATAGCATTTTTATTTACCATTACATCTTTTGCACAAGATGCCAATTATACTGGTGCTGGAAAAATGTATGTAAAATCTTTCTGGACCCAGGCAGAACTGTTTAAAAACGGTAAAGGCAGTGCATCAACTGTGGGTAATATGAAACGAGCCCTGGATAATGCTAAGGAAAAAGACCCGGCATTAAACGCATCGCTTCTATGGAAGCCGAATTAAAAAAATGGCAGGCAGAAATAGATAAAAAACTGGAAGCAGAAAAATCGGCAGAGCAAAAAGCTGCAGATGCAAAAAGCGGTGATTATACAGGTGTAGCCAAAAACCAGGTAAAATATTTTTGGGACAGGGCATTACAACCAACTGATAAATTAAGCGAAGGAGAGATGAACGGAAATATACGTGATATGGAGTATGCTTTAAAAGCCACTAAAGAAAAAGATCCGGCTTATGATGCTTCGGAAATGGAGGTTGCTTTAAAAAAAATAAAAGATGATATAAAAGCAAAAAAACTGGCGGAAGTAAGAAACACAAGCGGAGACAGAAGAAAAGCTCAACCGCAGGAGGAAAAAGTAAGTAACTGATCCTGAGGTCTTGATGGAAAAATTATTTATTGATACAAATATCAGCGTGGGTTCTACCAGCGATTTACCCGAAGCACCAGCTAAAATTGCAGCCTATAAAGCCAAGCTTGAAAAACTTTTATCGATGGATTATACCGATGCATTAATAAAAACCGGCAGGAATGCAAAGGGTAATATAAGTGGATTTAAAAACACGTACAGAAAGGGAAATGGATAAAATTGATGGTATATTAAAAGATGCTAGGGATAAATCCAATATGGAATACCGGTACTATACGATTCAATATCACCAGGCATTTTGGGATGCAGCACAAAAAGTATTTCCAGAAGAAAATTCTTATGCCGATATGTACAAAAAAGCAACAGCAGCATTAACCGGAATGGGTAGTTTAGAACAATTATATGCAAAAGCTGAGGTAAACCGGATTGAGCATATTAAAAATACCAAATTACCTGCGGCAGCTGTAAAAGATGCCAACCTGGAAAAAGTATTAACCAATGGATTTAATAAAGTGTATGGGGCATCCCGTAATGTTAGTGCATTAAAAGCTGTGCTTACTCAAAATGGCTGGACTATTCTTACGAAACTCTCTTACCGGTATTGTAATTGGCCGGGAACGTAGTGCTAAACTTGCTTATAAAGGTACTGATGGAAAATGCTACCTGCTTCCCGACTATGTATTTATACATGAAGATTACGTAGGTAGTTCATTTATAAATACCGGAGCCGTATTTAACGGATTGGATGGTGAAGAAATGCTTTGCGAAAATGTGAAATAAAATCTTTACAAATAAATAAAATCTAATCCTCAAAAAAACAAAAAATGAAAAAGACAACTTTTGGTTTCCTTGCTGTACTTTCAGCAATGCTTTTAGTAACATCATGCAAAAAAAATGATACGCCTGCACCTGCACCAACCGCAGCAGTAAGTTTTACAAAAACAACTACAAGTGGTAGTCAGTTTGCGCCACTCTTCGATCATCAGGCTGTTGTGTTTAACAATAAACTTTGGGTTATTGGCGGCAGAAAAACGGATATACTTTATACCAATGAAATCTGGAGCAGTACTGATGGTATATCTTGGGCACAAACAACAGTAAGCGGCCCGGTTTTTAGTGTAAGAAGCGATCACCAGGTGGTTGCGTTTAACAACAAGCTTTGGGTTATTGGTGGCTTAAGTAATGGTAATGGATTAAATGATATCTGGAACAGTACAGATGGTGCTACATGGACACAGGTAACTGCCAATGCAAGCTTTTAGTATCCGTTCTTTACATGATGTAGTTGTATTTAATAACAAATTATGGTTGATTGGTGGCGATGGCATTGGTGGAACAAAAAATGATATCTGGAGTAGTGCTGATGGAATTACATGGACACAGGAAACTGTTGCAGGTACTCAGTTTAGTGCAAGGGCCGGTCATCAGCTTGCCGTATTCAACAGTAAGCTTTATGTTATTGGCGGCTATACAGCAACAGGATTTAAAAATGATGTGTGGAGCAGTGCCGATGGAAGAAGCTGGACGGAGGAAACTACCACAGGTTCTAAATTTGTACCGCTATACTCACATCAGGCAATTGTTTTTAATAATACCCTGTATGTAATTGGAGGGGTGGTTGGTTTTGTTACCACAGATGAAATATGGAGCAGTACTAACGGTAAAGACTGGACAAAACAAACCAGTGCTGCTTTTGGCACAAGAGGCGGCCACCAGGCAATACTATTTAATAATAAAATTTGTGTTACCGGCGGGTTTGATGCAGCAGCTGTTGTAAAAAATGATGTGTGGTTTTCCAACTAATTTTTTACTTACAGTCCAATTATTTAAATTAAAATCATTGAGCAGTAATAAATACAATAACCCCGAAAACTATGCATAGTTGAAGGGTTATTTTTTAACCTGCTAACGAAAAAACTTTAAAATTTATCATCAATTATTTAATTTACTAACCCATTATTTAAAATTTACAACATGAAAAAAAACTGGATATTAGTTTTATTTACTGCTGCTGCAGTTATTGCCGGCTGCCTTTCTGGCGAATCAAAAACATCAGATATTGCTACCGATATGTGTGGCTGTTTTAACATGCTTAAAGATTCGTTACCTGCCGATGGGATAATAGTTTTTGAAAAAGCTGCTGCATCAGATAAGCCGCAGGAAACTTTTACTGCCGAAATGCAAAAACTTAAACCCGAAGTAGCACTTAAAGTAAATGCCGCTTTAATGGCAACTGCAAAAACAGGCTCAGCAATTAACGATTGTATTAAAGCACTGGATAAAAAATATAAAACATCAGAAACAAACCAGCAGGCTATGGCACAAAAAATGATTGACGCATTAAAAGACAAAAAAGGCTGCGACATTATGATGGCATTATTGAAGATGAACCTGAAAAAGTAATTATTTTTAATAGCATAATAATTTAGGTAAGATGAAAAACTGGGTTTGCACTTTCCTTTTTCTAAAGCAATTTTAGTATATAAATTTTTGTATGTTTATACAGGCAATGTTGCTATTATTTTTGGCAAATCTTACACCGAACATGATGAAGAAAACGGAAAGATAATTACCCAAAAAGAAGTGCTAAAAAACAAGCAATGTTTTTATGCAATAGGATATTACAACAATTTTATTGGCAAATTTGAATTTGAAGAAGTAACCTGGATAAGAAATGATGAGGTAACAAAATTGGAAATAGTATATCCAACAAAAGAAAAAAAAATTTGGTATGAACGTTTAAAGATTATTATTAAAAATGCATACTGTAAATGAAGAATAAAATACATGCGCTAAAAATTTGCTGTTTTTCTTTGTTGTGCCTCCCGTATTTTTCAACAGCGCAAACGGTTAAAGCAATTGAACAAGATTTGCTAAAAAGTCTGAAGCGGATTGACGAGTTTGCCTATTTATCTAAACGTACCGATGAAACAGCTTTCGATTCATTAATCAATGAAAATATACAGCTCAAAGAAAAGCTCACCGAATATGCTTTGCAAAGTACCGAAATGATGACCTATGATTTTCCTGCATTAAAAATATACAGCTTTTATAAAGCCACATCACCTGATAAAACATTTTGTATTTACTCATGGGACTTGCAAACTGGCGGCTCCATGCATTTTTTTGACAATGTTTATCAATATCAGCAGTATGGCAAATTGTATGCAACAACAGTTGCCGGTGAAGAAGTTGCCCTCGGTGGATTTTATACGGAAATTTTTCAACTAACGGATGAGCTCAATACGTTTTACATGGCCGTTTATCACAGTATATTATCCGGCAGGGATTGTTACCAGGCAGTACATGTATTTGACTTTGAACGTGACAATTTCAATCCAAAGTTTAAAAAAATAAAAACAAACTCAGGTATTACACATTCAGCTTGGTTTTTCTTTCCATTCTTTTCAGTGGTTGACAGAAAAGAACGCCCCGTAAAACTTATAAACTATAACAAAGCACTCCAAACTATCTCAATTCCTGTAGTTGGTACCAACGGAAAAGTAATGGCTAAAACAATAATTTACAAATACGATGGTGATTATTTTATAAAGCAAAGTGTAAAAAAATAAAACGAGACTTAGCAAACCTGTGTGTTTGATTATTTCGATCCAGGGAATAGGAATCGCTTTTTCACTAAAAGAAATCGCCGCTAAAGCATTTTTAGCGGCGATTTCTTGTTCTTTATTATTTTATATACTTTTTTTTGAAGCCGACTTTAACCGTTAGGTAAATCAAAATTGCAAAGCGTTTATTTGTTTTATCGTAAACAAATTCCTGTTGCATATGATTGGGAATTATTCGTTACTCTTGGCAAAGCGGTACGTGTGCCATTTTTCCAGTAAACAGCTACAGTTAAACTTCCCACCTGCTCATTGCCTGTTATATACACATCATTGCCATATACAGCAATGCCCGTAACCTGTGTATAGCGGGAGCCATCTGTTAGTACGGTAGCCACACCATTTTTCCAGTATTTAGCCATATAATTTTGTGTAGTAGCATTTACCTCGGTGCCTGCAACATGTACATCATTTCCTGAAGCAGCAATGGCAAATGCCCTCTCATGATTATTGCCTGTTGTTAAAGTAGTGGCAACACCATTTCTCCATATCCTGGCTTTGTCTCTGTTAGCAATAACTTCATAACCTGCTACCAGTACATCGCTGCCTGATAATGTAATTGCATGAGCGTATGATGAGCCGTTTGAAAGTATTACAGCTGTATTATTTCTCCAATAGGTAGCATTTACGGTGGAATTATTTACGGTATAACCTGCTGCCAATACATCTATACCGGCAGTAACAATGGCATTACCCACAGCGTTTGATGTTCCATTGCTAAGTGCAACACCGGCTCCGTTTCTCCAGTATTTTGCAATGGAAAAAGTGTTGGTATTATCAAAGCCGGTGGCATACACATCATTGCCGGAAACGGTAACGCCATTTACTGTTGAACCTATAGCCGGGCCGGGTAATGTTGAAGCCGTACCATTCCTCCATAAAGTAGGAATGCTTGCGTTGCCATAAACGTTGCCACCAACAAATACATCATTGCCTGATACAAATATGGAAGATGCGGATGATTCGTTTGTGCCACTGTTGAGGGATACTGCTGTATCATTTCTCCAGTATTTAGCAAAATCCGCAGATGAATTATTAGCTGTTTCCGAACCACATATAAATACATCAGGTATATAGGTAAATGCAGGGCCACTCACTGTACCATTGGTCGTGGCAACTTCAACAGCACCCCCGCCTGTAACTAATAGCGAAGGGATTTGAATGCTAAGTGATGTGGCAGTAGCCGTTTGTACAGGAATGGTTACCCCTGCAATTTTTACTGTGTTATTACCTGTAGTAGTACTAAAGTTAGAACCTGTGATGGTTAGTACCGAACCATAACGACCGGAGGTTGCACTGAGCGCTGTTATTTTGGGTGTGAGGTCTGGGGCAGGTGGCGGCGGAGTATCTGTTTTATCCTTCTTACAGGATACAAGAAGAAGTACACTGCATAGCGCAGCCGTAACAAATGGTTTGAATTTCATAAAAAATTGGTTTTTTGTTTTTAAAAGGATTGTGATAATAAACGCTAATGTAGAAGTTATTTTTACCCTTATTGGATCAATTGTATAACTGATGCAGTCTGTTTGTTACCTGTACAGCGTAGTTATATATACGAAAAAGAGGTTTAGATGAATTCGGGTACTTGCACAAGCACTGATTGAGGAGAATGTATAACAATGTTGTGACTAAAATAATAAACCGCAGTTTTTAATACCTGCGGTTTATAAATAAAATGAATACTGCAGAAGATGTTCATTACATGTTACACTTCAAAGCTTTATACTTCAACATTTTTCAGCAGAAAATTATTTACGGCGTCATAGTTTCTGTCGGGAGAGCTGATGCGGTATAAATAAACTGCATCATTTTCTTCCTTCACTGTTTTCATGCAACTGAATGTCATATCGTTTGACAAAAAGAATGATTCAAACTCTTCTTTAAAATTATGGCCCAAGCCTGTAGTTTTAATTCTGTAATCTTTTACACGGTGTAAACGGTTAATGAAACGTTGTACGGGTTCCAAAACAAATAGCGTAATTACCACCATTATGGATACCACTATTGCCAATGGATAATTGTGATAGCCAATGGCCATGCCCAGCGCCGCAGTAATCCATATCAATGCGGCAGTGGTAAGCCCGTTTACACTAATGCCTTCTTTAAAAATTACACCGGCACCGATAAAACCAATACCGGTTACAATGTTACTCGCTATCCTGTCGCTGCTGGCAATACTTTCTTTTGAAAGAATGGTATAGAGGCAAGAGCCTACGCAAATTAATATCATTGTTCGAAACCCGGCGGGCTTACTGCAGCATCGGTTGTAAAAAACGATGTGTGGTTTTCAAATTAACAGCTGTTATTTACTAACATACTAAAACAAAAAGAGCCATTCAAATTATGAATGGCTCTTTTTGCTAAATGAATAAGGGCAACTTATTTGTTCCCTTTTACAATAAACCACCATAAAGCTACATAAACAGCTTCTGGTTTTGCACCACTTATAGCACTGGTAACATCACTCATAGTACCTACTTTACTATTGCTTGAATTCATAATATCGTTGCCCGAAATTTTCAACACTGTACTGTTGTTACGATTACTGATTGTTTTGCCATCGCTATCAACTTTTCCCAGTGTGCTGTTATTGGCATCGCTTATAGTTCTGCCATCGCTATCAATTTTACCAATGGTTTTGTTACCGGATGTACTCAATGTTTTACCATTACTATCCATTTTAAATTGTTGTGCAACCGCTATGGAAGAAAGAGTTAAAAAAACTAAAATTGCCAATCCTGATTTAATAAATTTTGTCATAATGATATTTTATTTTTTTGAAATTTTAATACTAATACTTTAACTAACAATAATAACAATAGCGGCGGAAGCGCCAGTAAAAAAATGGTAAGCACAGGAAAATATTTATTATCTCCCATTACTTTAGCCTGCCAAAGGTTTATTTTAACAGCAACGTTATGGTGAGAAAGTGTTAAGTAAGCAGCGGCAACTAAAAGCCCAAATGCAATGCTGCCAAAAACTGCGTTAAGTTTTTTGTTTTCCTTGCTTTGAATCTTACGAAAAGGAGGCATAAAAAATTATTTTATCTTTTATTGTTAGGGCGTATTTATATTTTGCTTTTGAGGATTATAAAACCAAACACCCAGGCAGGCCAAAGCAATAACAAACGGAATTCTTTTTGATAATTTTATGTTTGTCTTCTCTTCAAGCAGTGTTATTAATAATGCACCAATAATTACTATTGCCAGTATCATAAGCCCTTTTTTAAGTTTGCCTTCTTTAGGCCATATTTCTTTTTTATTCATTTTACATAGTATTTTTAAATAAAAAATTAACCGGCTTTTACCCTTTGTAAAAGCCAGTTAATAAAAAGTTAGTCAATAATAAGTTTACGTATTCTGTGGTTTCCAAAATCAGCTATATATAAAGTGTTATTAGCAAAATCGGCACAAAGCCCCATCGGATAATTAAATTCCGCGGCTGTGCCAACACCTTCGGCTGAGCCGGCATTACCACTTCCTGCAAGTGTTGTAACAACACCGGTTGAAGTTATTTTTCTAATGCGGTTATTTTGTGCATCGCAAATAAAAATGTTACCGGTTGCATCAGCAACTATACCAGAAGGTCTGTTAAATCTTGCAGCAGCTCCTGTTGCATCAACATGTCCTGCGGTACCATTACCGGCAATAGTGGTAACTACACCGGCAGGAGTTATTTTACGTATAGCATGATTCAAATAATCACTAACAATTAAATTACCTGCAGCATCAAATGCTAAAGCAATAGGCCCGTTTAAAGAAGCACTTGTTCCGGTACCATCTGTTAATGCTGGAGTACCACTACCTGCAAAAGTAGTAACCACACCAGCAGGTGTAATTTTGCGGATAAGATGATTGATATAATCTGCAATAAATACATTTCCCGAAGCATCAACAGCTAAACCTACCGGTTGATTAAACGTGGCTGCACTGCCTGTTCCATTTTGGTTGCCTGCAGTTCCATTACCTGCTAAAGTGGTAACTACTGCTGCCGGTGTAATTTTTCTTATTGCCCTGGTTAGCATATTCACCTACATATAAATTTCCTGTTTGGTCAATTGCAACTCCGTATGGTGCATAAAAACCAGCGGCTGTACCCGTGCCATTTGTAATTGCACCTCCGCTTCCACTGCCTGCAAAAGTGGTAACAACGCCTGCCGGAGTTATTTTTCTAATACGGTTATTATTTCTGTCTGTTACAAAAATATTACCGTTAGCGTCTTTAACTAAACTTGTAGGGTTACCAAACAATGCTAATACACCAGTAGAATCTCTAAAGCCGGAAGTATTGCCGGCAAAGGTTGCAGTGGCGCCAGGATTAAGATAAGTAAACACCGGTCCATTTACAATAACTGTTGGTGTTTTTTCAATTTTTACAATGCCGCTACCAGCACCTATAGGTACCACAGCTGTTATTTGTGTATTAGTAGCTGTTTGTACAGTTGCCTGTACTCCATTAAAATACACTTTTAATGTAGCAAGATTAATTCCAAAATCGGTACCGGAAATAGTTACCACTGTGTTTTTTGGCCCCGATGAAGGACTGATAACAGTAACTGCGGGTAAAGGATCTGGTGTTGGTAAAGGAGTGTCACCTTTTTTGCAAGATGAAAAGATAATACTGCTGCATAGCGCAGCCATGACAAATGGTTTGAATTTCATAAAAAATTGGTTTTTTGTTTTTAATTGAGTTGATAATTATACAGCTAAAGTAGAAACTATTATTACCCCTGTTAAACCAATTACACAACTGATGCTAATGGTGTGTTATCTGTAAAGATTTGTAATATATCCGGCTAAGCAGGTATATTAAAATTGAATGAGTTTGAGAATGAATTGCTAACGGAAAATTTAAACAAATAAAAAACCGCAATGTTTTTTACACTACGGCTTTTAGTATTTTTCTTTATTAATTTACTTACACTTCAAAACTTTTAACCTCTGTATGGTTTAAAAGAAAATTATTTACTGCATCGTAATTTCTATCGGGAGAACTGATGCGGTATAAATAAACAGCATCGTTTTCTTCTTTCACTATTTTCATACAGCGGAATGTAGTACGGTTGGATAGAAAAAATGACTCAAATTCTTCTCTGAAATTTTTGCCCAGCGCCACAGTTTTAATCCTGTAATCTTTAACCCGGTGCAAATTATTGATAAATCTTTGTACCGGCTCTAAAACAAATAAAGTAATTACCACCATTACAGATACCACAATTGCTATGGGATAATTATGATAACCAATTGCCATGCCCAATGCAGCAGTTACCCAAATTAATGCCGCAGTAGTTAATCCGTTAACAGAAATACCTTCTTTAAAAATTACACCGGCACCAATAAAACCAATACCGGTTACAATATTGCTTGCAATCCTGTCGGTACTGTCGCTTTCTTTGGAAAGGATTGTATAAAGGCAGGAGCCTACACAAATTAAAATCATTGTTCTAAATCCGGCTGGCTTGCTGCGGAATTCTCTCTCTAAACCAATGATAGCGCCAATAATAAATGCTGCCGATACCTGGGCGGCTTCTTCAAAATAAATAGATAAATCCATACCTTAAATGTAAGTAATTAACATTAAAATTCATAGAAGCATTAATGACATTTAAAATAATCAAACGGCTCCATACAATCATTACATTGATATAATGCTTTGCAGGCTGTACTACCAAATTCGCTTATTAATTTTGTATTTGTTGAATTACATTGGGGGCATTCAATCACACGGTCTGGCGCCCCGTCTGACCGTGTTGTTGAATGATGCGGTGGTGCAATGCCATATTCTTTTAATTTTTGTTTTCCGGCTTCACTCATCCAGTCGGTTGTCCATGCAGGAGAAAGAACGGAAGTAACTTTTATTTTTTTATAGCCATTTTCAAGTAACCTCATTTTAATATCCATTGCAATCATATCCATTGCAGGGCAGCCGGTGTAAGTTGGAGTAATAATAATTTCAACTTCTTCGTTATTAATTTTTATATCTCTTACAATGCCTAAATCTAAAATGGTAAGTACAGGTACTTCGGGGTCGCAAACGGTTTCAAGTATTTGCCAGATATTTTTTTCTGTTATTTTTTTATCAGTTACCATTGGCTGTTAGGGTAAGTTCTTTGCATGTACTGCAATTCTGTTAAAATGTAACCAAGATGTTCAGTATGAACACCTTTTTTACCACCGCTTTGCATGAAAATGTTTTCAGGTAAAGGCAAAGTGGCTTCATCAAAAATTGCTTTAACTTTTTGCAGCCAATCGGCTTTTAATATTGTAACATCAGTTTCTATTTCATACTCAGCAGGTATAAACATTTCTCCTGTATATTTCCATAGTTCCTCAATGGCTTTCAACATTCTTGTTTTACTTTCTATAGTGCCGTCGCCTAAGCGTATTACCCATTCGCTGCTCCAGCGTACATGATACTTTATTTCTTTTAATGCTTTTGCAGTAATAGCTGCCAGCTGTTCATCGTTACTATGTTGCAATTTTTCAAATAATAAATATTGAAACTGGCTGAATAAATATTGCCTTAAAATAGTTTGCCCCCAATCGCCGTTAGGCTGCTCTGCCAATAATAAATTTTTAAATTCTCTTTCTTTTCTTAAATAAGCAAGTTTGTCTTCGTCAGTTAATTCGTTAATTGGTTTATTAATTGATTGGTTAATTAGTATTGCAGCATACTGATAAAAATTTCTTGATTGCCCAATAAGGTCAAGCGAAATATTGGTGATAGCAATATCCTGTTCCAGTATCGGCCCATGCCCACACCATTCTGCATTTCTTTGAGCCAGAATTAATGTTGTATCTGCTAAATGCAGTGTATAGTCGATTAGTTGATTAGTTGATTTGTTGATTGAAGCTTTCATTATTTATTTGAAACTATTTTTGATCTTGTTGTATATTTTTTTCTTTATTTAAATTAATTCTTAAAAAACTTATATAACCATTTAGTAATTTACCTGTTTCGTCAATATCAATTTTAAAATTTGCAAGCTCGTCTTTAGAAATATATTCTGAGTCCATTGCATCTATTAAATGATTTAAAGTTTCGCTTAATGAACCTCTTGCTATTACACAATAGTTTATTTGATCTTTATAATGGAATTTTCCATGGCCTTCTGCAATGGCTGACCCTATGCCTCTGGAGGAACGAATTAACTGATCAGTTAATCTAAATTTCTCTTCTGGTGGGAAAGTTTTAACAAGTTTCCAAATTCTTATTTTTAATTTCCGGGCACTTTTCCAAACATCAAGATCTGTAAAACTTTGATGGGCATTGTTATTCATTACTAATTTATTTTAGAAATTTAACCTTTGCATTAATCAACCAATCAAACTAATCAACCAATTCTACATGTGATTTACTTCATCAGGCAAATTATAAAAAGTAGGATGCCGGTAAACTTTATCAATAGCTGGCTCATATAACTCACCCGATTGCTCAGGATTTGATGCAGTGATGTATTTACTTTCCACTACCCAAATACTTATGCCTTCCTGCCGCCTGGTATAAACATCTCTTGCATTTTCAATGGCCATTTTTGCATCTGTTGCATGCAAGCTGCCCACATGTTTATGATCGAGGCCCTGTTTGCTTCTTACAAAAACTTCCCATAATGGCCAACTCCCTTCGCCCTTGAAGTGGGAACTTTGGCACTTTGTAATTCATTGCCTCCTGCATTTTCATCAGGAATATCACCGTAATAAAATTTTCTTATTTGAATATTCATTTTTGAAAAGAGTTTTAAATTATTATGCTGCTTCTAAAGACTCTCTTCGGGAGGATTTAGGGTTGCTTTTTCTGCTATACGCCATCGCTGCTTCTCTTACCCATGCACCATCATCATGTGCTTTTTTTCTTGCTGCTAATCTTTGTTTATTACAGGGGCCATTTCCTTTTACCACGTTCCAAAATTCATCCCAGTTTATTTCTCCAAAATCGTAATGCTTTCTTTGTTCATTCCATTTTAGTTTATCATCAGGTAATGTCATGCCTAAAAGTTTTACCTGTTCTGCAGCCATATCTACAAATTGCTGGCGCAATTCATCATTGGTTTTTCTTTTTATTTTCCATTTCATGCTTTGGTCGCTGTTGGTACTTTCAGCTGTCTTTTGGTCCAAACATCATCAAGCTTGGCCACCACCAACGGTTAATCGCATCCTGGCACATGGCTTTTTGTTCATCTGTTCCTTTACTTAACACCAATAAACTTTCAAAACCCTGGCGCTGATGAAAACTTTCTTCTTTACAAATACGCACCATTGCTCTTGCATAAGGGCCATAACTGGTACGGCTAAGCATTACCTGGTTTAAAATGGCGGCACCATCTACCAGCCATCCCACAGCACCCATATCGGCCCAGGTTAATGTGGGGTAATTAAATATAGAAGAATATTTTGCTTTGCCACTGTTCAAATCATTTATCATTTCATCTCTTGAGGTGCCCAATGTTTCGGCAGCGCTGTATAAATATAAACCATGGCCTGCTTCATCCTGCACTTTTGCAATTAAAATAGCTTTTCGTTTTAAAGATGGAGCCCTGCTTATCCAGTTGCCTTCGGGTAACATGCCTACAATTTCGCTGTGCGCATGCTGGCTTATCTGCCGCACATTGGTTTTGCGGTAGGCGTCGGGCATCCAGTCTTTGGGCTCAATTTTTATTTCTTTATCAATTGTATCCTGAAATATTTTTTCAAAATCCTGTACTGACATAACAGATAATTTAGATTGTAAAAATAATAAAAAAACTAACAAGTGTTAGTTAAAATTTTTTCTTAAAATTTAATGAGAACCAGAGTTGATAAAATTATTTTGGGCTTGAAATTGTTGAAGAAAATTTTTTTTCATTTCTTTTTTTGCCAGGAGATTTTATTTTACATGTTTCCAGTTTTCGCCAATTTTAATGCGATAAATTTGCATATCACTTACCTTATATTTTGCAGCAATTTCTTTTAAGGTTTTACCCTTCAATAATAATTCTTTAATTTCTTTTACTTTTTCAATGGTAAGTTTGGTGTTACCACCAATCCCTTTCTCGGCGGCTAATTTTCTTGCTTTTTTTACAAGTGGGCTGCCTTGTGCATGTGCCGATGCTTCTTGTATTGTTGCCCAGCCAAGGTTTGTATACCGGTTATCAGTTTTTTTATAATTAAAATGGATAACTACCTTTTCGCCTTTTTGAGGCGCAGGTAGAAAATTTTCCGCTACTAAACGATGCAGTAAAAATGCGGAATATACTGAAGTGCCATTCTTTCTCTTTTTTCTAAAACGCCAAATAGGGTATCCTTCCTGTAAAGATCCTTTTACTGGTGTACCATCATATGGTTGTTTATCAAAACAAACTAATCTGCCGTGGCTGGAAATGGCATAGTGTTTACCAAAAGCATTTTTATAAAAAGTAATTACTTTCCATTTTTCTCCCTGTATTTTTTTCATAATAAAAAGATTAGAAAACTCTTTAGCAAAAGTAATTTATTTAATATCAAAGTCAACCACTACTTCGTTGGTTAGCGGATGGCTTTGGCAGGTAAGAATAAACCCCTGCTTTACTTCTTCCTCTTCCAACCCCCAGTTTACATCCATTGCTACTTTACCTTCTGTAAGTTTTGCTTTGCAGGTGCAGCACATGCCACCTTTGCAGGCAAAGGGCAAATCCGCTCCCTGTTGCAATGCCGCATCTAAAATAGTAGCGCTGTTAAAAGCTAAATCAAAATCAAAACTTCTGCCATCAGCTATTACAGTTATTTTACTTTTTGCGCCGCTGTTTATGTTGGGTGTTGTTTGTTCTTTTATTTTATTTTGTCCGGGTGCAGTAAATAATTCAAAATGAATTTTCTTTTTATCAATACCCATCTCCTCTAAAAAATCTTTAACACAAAAAATCATTTCTTCGGGTCCGCAAATAAAATAATCATCTATGGTGTTGTAATTAATTATTTTATTCAGGTCAGTTAATTTTTGTTTATCTATTCTTCCGTAATTAATTGTGGTGTCTGTTTTTTCTCTGCTTAATATATTGATGAAATTAAATCGCTGCAGGTAATTATTTTTTAGTGCTTCCAGCTCTTCAAAAAAAATAATAGAGCTGCGGCTGCGGTTACCAAATATTAAAGTAAAGCTGCTTAGCGGTTCGGTTTGTAAGGTGGTTTTAATAATAGACAAAATAGGTGTAATACCACTGCCCGCTGCAAAAGCTGCATACTGTTTATTATTGGTGGGTTGCAGTTGGGTGTTAAACTTTCCGGTTGGAGGCAACACTTCAATTGTATCACCTTCTTTTAATGTATCATTAGCATAACAGGAAAATTTTCCATCAATAACTTTTTTTACAGCCACTTTTAATTCATTTTCAAATGGCGCACTGCAGATGGAATAAGAGCGGCGTAACTCTTCCCCATCAATATTTTTTTTTAGGGTAATATTTTGCCCCTGTTCAAAAGTAAATGTTGTTTTTAATTCTTCAGGAATGTCAAATGCAATAGAAACACAATCGGGTGTTTCTTTCTTAACTGCTTTAATTTTTAAAGTATGAAAATGAACTGCCATAAAATTTATTTTTTGGTTTGCTGTCAGTCCCGATTATTTTGGGGAGTTTGCCAAAGCATGGTTGCAAAAAACCTGTGAGGTTTTATGCAGGCTTTTAAAATTTAAAATCTTTTTTATAAACCTCACAGGTTTTAAAATTATTTAGTAATGCCTTTTAATAAATGTGTTACCATATCATCTTCTAAAACTTTAGTGCTGATGTTTTTTTTATGCCGCTGCCAAAACTCCAACCCACGTACAGCCGAAAGTAATGTAAGTACAGCCACATAAGGATTAATATTTTTTAATTCTTTTTTTGCAATGCCTTCTTCTATTATTGCCACCAATTTTTTTTCGTAACTGCGCCGCTGGTTTAAAAAACTACTTAAAAAAGGTTCCTGCAAATGTTTCCACTCGTGGTTGGCAACAAATACTTCATCAAATTCATCCAGCATCATCGTTATATGAAAGCGTATGATCAGTTCAATCTTATGGGTAGTGCTGCATTTTTTATTTTCTGTGTCGGTAAGCTGAGTGGTAAATTCGTTAGCTACTTTAAAGCAAATGGTCTGTAACAATTCACTTTTACTGCCAATATGATTATACAGGCTTGGCGCTTCCACACCAACAGCGTCTGCCAATTCCCTCATAGATGCTGCATTAAATCCTTTTGTTTTAAAAAGAGCAGAGGATTTTTTAATGATGACATCTTTTTTGCTGGTATTTTTACCCGACTTAATTTTAGACATTATTTGTTTTTAACAAAACTAACGCATATTAGTTTTTGTAACTACTTTTTTATATATTTTTGGCAGGTATAAATTACTAATTTTGCCACGGCAAAAACTTTAACTATGCAATTACAGGCTGTAGATACGGTGGATACTATTTCTGCCTCAGATTTTAAGAATAAATATTATAACACCATGCGTCCTGTGGTTATAAAAAACCTTTCTAAAGAATGGCCGGCGTATAAAAAATGGAGCTGGGATTATTTTATTGATACCGTTGGGGATAAAGAAGTGGGGGTTTATAATAATGTAAAAAGCGACGCTTACACACCAATAAATACAGCCGATGCTTATATGAAGTTTGGAGAGTATCTTAAAAAAGTAAAAGAAGGGCCTTTGGATTTAAGAATTTTTCTTTTCAATATTTTTCAGCATGCGCCGCAGGTAGTCAGCGATTTTACATGGCCCGAAGATTTAATGAAAGGCTTTGTTAAAAAATATCCCATGCTTTTTGTAGGCGGTCAGGGTTCGGTTACCCATATACATTTTGATATAGATATGAGCCATATACTGCATACACAGTTTATTGGTAAGAAAAAAGTATTGTTATTTCCATACGAAGAGCAGTATAAATTATACCGCAAACCCTGGGAAGTGCTAAGCCTTGCAAATTTTGCCAATTACAGTAAAGATTTTGATTATGAAAACTTTCCGGCAGTTAAACTGGCTAAAGGTTACGAAGTAATATTGGAACATGGAGATACACTGTTTATGCCCGCCGGTTATTTTCATCATATGGAGTATATAGAAGGCGGTTTTGCTATGAGCCTCAGGGCTTTACAAAGCGGTATTGGCGGTAAACTTACCGGCCTCTGGAAACTTTTTGGCATGAGAAATATTGATACTTTAATGAAAAAAACTGCACCAAAGTGGTGGTATAACCGCAAAAGACGACAACTGTTTAGCCTGGCCAACAATGAATTAAAGGCCGCCGGAAAGATTTAATAAAATAAATTACCTAAGTACAAAAAAATCCTTACTTTTACATCCTGCTCAGGTTATTTAATCCACTCCAATCTTATTTAAAGCTTTACGGAATTTTGTATTGTACAAAACCGGTTATCATCCAATTACATTCACTTTTTAAAAAATCAACTGTTTAATAAAACATACTAATATTATTATACCTTTTTTTCTTGTGGTTTCAGAGGTAAGCAAGGCCGGAGATTTTTATCTCTGGCCATTTTTTTTCAACCACAAAATTATTCCACAGCTGCATTTATAAAATCAACCATTGGTTTCATCGCTTTAAATGTATTGGCTACATCTTTTACAAATGTTTTGCTTTGCACCTCGTGCATCGGTAAATGATTTAGTTACAATAAAACTCTTTTGCTTTATGAATTGAATGGCCGGATTATCTTCATCGTAGCCTTTTGGCGGCCTTACTAATGCTTCTCCTTTTATACCTTCGGTAAATGTTTTTTTAAAAGATGTATTAGTAATTATTTTTTTCCAGTCATCAAAACTGTAATCAATTTCCTGTCTTATTTTAATTAAGTCTTTAGGCTCGGGCATCCATATACCACCAGCAGCAAAACTTTTACCCGGTTCAATATGTAAGTAATAACCTGCACCGTTGCCCTTTTTTCCGTCTACGTTAAAGTAACCGGCCATATTATTTTTATAGGGGCTTTTATCTTTACTAAACCTCACATCACGGTTAATACGAAACATACATTCTTTTGCTTTTAAAAGGGCAATCGGTTTATCGAATGCTGCAATACCTGCAATAAGTTTTTCTGTTAGTAAAATAAAATCTTCTTTAGCCAGCTCATATTGTTTACGGTGTGCTTCAAACCAGGGTTTGTTGTTATTCTTGTGTAAATCTTTTAAAAATTTTAAAGTAGATGACTTGCAGCATAAAATATTTTTTGGATAACGAATATAATAAAATAAAAAAGGGAACCGGGGTTAAACCCAATTCCCAATTACTTTTAAACTGATTACTTTTTTTATTTCACCCTGCCCCAGTTCTCACCGCTTTTAATGCGGTATAAAGTCATTTCGCTTACTTTATATTTTGCGGCAATTTGTTTGTAGGTTAATTTTCTTTTCGGATTTTTTATCATTTCCTTAATAGCTTTTACCTGTGCAGCATTAAGTTTTAAGCCTTCTGTTCGGTTAGCCTGCCTTTTTTTATAAGCAATTTTTTCCGGGCTGAATTGCTGATGGCTGCTTACTTCATCCAACGTTGCCCACTTTAAATTTTTATAACCGTTATCCTTTTTTTTATGGTTTACATGAATAACATACTTATACTTTGGCGAAGTTTTTTTACAAAACTGCTTGGCAACTTCACGATGAATGTAAATGGTACCATTGCCGCCATTTACATGAAGGTTAAGTGTTCGGTAACCTGATGTGATAGATCCAGTTAATAATTTACCATCTTCTGTAACATTTTCGCTAAAACTTGCAGCACGCCCTAAAGATGAAACTGCATATTTTTTACGAAGTGATTTGTGACCGGTGAACTGAATTGGTTTCCATATTTCACCGGTAATTTTTTTAATCATGTAGCTATGATTTTTAAGAGTTTGATACGGGTATTTAAGCCTACCCGAAAAATTGTTTTTACAAATGAATAAAGTTGACTATAAATATAAAAAACTTTTTGTGATCAGGGCAGCATTTTTATAAAATCTTCTTCACTTATTATTTTAACGGTAGTTATCTTTTTTGCTTTTTCAAGTTTACTGCCGGCATCTTCCCCCACAACAAGATAATTTAATTTACTGCTTACACCACTTACAATTTTGCCGCCATTTTTTTCTACCAGTGCTTCGGCATCGCTTCGTTTTAAGTTTATTTAAGGTGCCTGTAAATAAAAATGTTTGGCCAGATAAGTTGCCATCGGCTGCCAGTTCACTTCTTTTCATTTTTAAATTGTACACCCAGTTCTTCCAGCTTTTTTAATCAATTTTATATTATCTGCGTTATGAAAAAAATGCATAAATACTTTTGGCCACTTTTACACCTACATCTTCCAGTTGCTGCAATTGCTCCTCGGTATAATTAGCAAAATCGTTAAGGTGATAACTGCTTTGGCAAGTGTTTTAGCCGTAGTTTCGCCTACATAGCGTATGCCCAGCGCATATATAACCCTGTGCAGTGGCTGCATTTTACTGGCTTCAATAGCTGCCTGCAATTTGGTTATCGACTTTTCTCCAAAGCCATCCAGTTTTCTTATTTCATCAAAAGGCAAAGTATAAACACCGGGAACATCTTTTAAAAAACCCAGTTCGATAAAACTTTCGCACATTGGCATCGCCAAAACTGCGGATGTCCATGGCATCTTTACTTACAAAATGTATAATTCTTTCTACCACCTGTGCCGTGCAATTAATATTGGTGCAGCGCCATACCGCTTCATCTTCGGTTTTAAATAATGTATGATGCACATACCGGGCATGTGGTGGGAAATATAATTTTTTGCTCATTACCATTTCTCAGCTCGGTAAATGATTTTACAATTTGAGGAATTACATCACCAGCTCCGTTCAATTAAAATGGTATCACCCAGCATTAAATCTTTTTCTTTAATGTACTCTTCGTTATGGATTGAGATGCTGCTAACCGTTACGCCACCTACCTGCACAGGTTCTAATTTTGCAACAGGTGTAACTGCACCGGTTCGCCCCACCTGAAACTCTACACCAACTAATTTACTGGTAGCCTGCCTTGCTTTAAATTTAAAAGCAATAGCCCAGCGTGGGTGATGAGATGTCATGCCCAGCTTATCCTGCAATTGCAAATCGTTTACTTTTATAACCATGCCATCAATTTCATACGGCAGGTTATCTCTTTTAATTTCAAATTCTTCCACATATTGTATTACTCCTCAATGCCCTGCACCACTTTCATTTCTTTTTTCGGGCTTCTAAAACCCAAGTTCCACAACATTTCCAGCATACCGCTGTGGGTTAATGGTTGATGGTTGATGGTTGATGGTTGTGCGTTTGCGGTTTTTCCATCAACGGCCAACTGAGAACGGTCAACTATATAACTTACATGGTATAAAAACGCTTCTAAATTTCTCTTGCCCACTTCTGCTGTATCTTTTATTCGCAAACTTCCTGCCGCTGCATTGCGTGGGTTTGCCAATGGCGGAATGCCTTCTTCAATTAATTTATCATTATAAGCTTTAAAATTATTTTTATTCATCAGCACTTCTCCACGTATCTCAATTTGCTGAATGCCATACTCACTGAATTTTGCTGAAAGCGGAACCGATTTTATTTGTTTGGTATTGATAGTAATTTCATCTCCCACTTCACCATCACCTCTTGTGGCACCTCTTGTAAAAAAATCATTTTCATAAATAAGAGAGATGCTGGCACCATCAAACTTTGGCTCTACACAATATTCAATTGTATCAAGGCCACTAAGTTCTTTTGCTTTTCTGTCCCAATCCAGCAGGTCGGCTTCATTATAACTGTTTTCTAAACTAAGCATGGGTACTAAGTGCTGCACTTTAGGAAAATCTTTTACCAAGCCTGCGCCTACCCTTTGTGTTGGCGAATCTTTTGTAATTGCTGATGGGTTTTCTTTTTCAAATTTTTCTAACTGTTTATAAAGGGTATCGTATTCAAAATCGCTTATAAGCGGATCGTTTTGTACATAATAGCGGTACTCATGAAATCGTAAAACGTTTTGGAGTATATCAATATCAGATTTCAGATTGCCGATTTCAGATTTTAATAAATCTTTTGTTTTTTCCTGCAGTTGTTTTGTTTGCTCAGTATTGTACATGATAAAAATTGTTCAGCCTCAAAGATAAAAATTGCAGCAGTGTTATA
Source organism: uncultured Chitinophagaceae bacterium (assembly GCA_963741535.1). Lineage (GTDB taxonomy): Bacteria > Bacteroidota > Bacteroidia > Chitinophagales > Chitinophagaceae > Ferruginibacter. The sequence continues at coordinate 1,162,400 of CAVUIP010000002.1, read as the reverse complement.
ATAACAATTTTATAAAAATATTTAATGCCGGTAATCGCTTATTTATTTGTGCGGTTTTAACGGTAAACTTGTTTTATCTACCTTCATACAATAAAATAAAGCTCATGCAAAAAGTATTCCTGTTATTTACATGCTTATTTACTTTAAGTGTACAGTTGTTTTCTCAAAACGAAGAAAATATCCAGACAAAATATAACCCTCATAATTTATTCTCTCCATTATTTTACCCATCCGGCGGCACAATCAGCAGGGCTGCAACCGGCGGACCCAATGTGGGTTACTGGCAAAACAAAGCCGATTATCAAATTACCACTTCCTTAAATGATGTAACCAATGAAATAACAGGGTAGTGTAATCATTACTTATAAAAATAACAGTCCGCATGCTTTGCCTTTTTTATGGCTGCAATTGGAGCAAAATTTATTTAATAAAGCAAGCCGTGGGCAGGCACGTATGCCTGTGGGCAGCCGCAGCCGCTATGGCGACAGTAAAAGCGATTTTAACGGCGGAGATAAAATTACTAACGTAAAATATGAAGATGGCACTGCTGCAGATTATATTATAACAGATACCCGTATGCAAATTCGTTTACCTAAAGCAATGAAACCCGGCGGCGATATTATAAAAATAAAAATGGATTTTTCTTTTACATTGCCGGAGTATGGCGCCGACCGGTGTGGCATTTTAAAAACAAAGCAGGGCAATATTTTTACTGTGGCGCAATGGTACCCAAAAATGTGTGTGTTTGATGATGTACGTGGATGGAACACCGACCCTTACCTTGGCCCCAGCGAATTTTATTTAGAGTACGGCGATTTTGATATTGCCATTACTGCACCTGCAAGCCATATTGTAGTTTGCAGCGGCGAGTTACAAAATGCAGCAGAAGTATTAACACCCACACAAATGGCACGGTTAAACGAAGCAAAAAAAAGTGATAAAACTGTAATGATACAAACTGAAAAAGAAGTGGGCAAGGCCTCATCAAGGCCTGCAGCAACAGTGTTAACATGGAAATATAAAATCACCAACTCAAGAGATGTGGCCTGGGCATCATCAAAAAGTTTTATTTGGGATGCGGCTAAAATAAATTTACCCGGCGGTAAAACATGTTTGGCTATGAGTGTGTACCCCGCCGAGAGTAATGGTATAAAAGCATGGGGCAGATCGACAGAATATATAAAAGGCAGTATTGAAAATTACAGTAAGCGCTGGTACGAATACCCGTACCCGGTTGCAACAAATGTTGCCAGTAATGTTGGTGGCATGGAGTACCCCGGCATAGTTTTTTGCGGCAGCACAGCAACTACCGAAGGTTTGTTTGGTGTTACCGATCATGAGTTTGGGCACACCTGGTTTCCTATGATAGTAGGCAGCAACGAAAGAAGGTATGGCTGGATGGACGAAGGCTTCAACACTTTCATTAATTCTTTAGCCGATGATGATTTTAATAATGGTGAATATAAAAACCCGCCCACAAAAATGGATGGCATGGCCGCTTATATGTTTGGCGAAAAAACCGAACCCGTAATGTTAACACCCGATGCAATGAAAGAAGCTAATATTGGGATTGCATTATATTTTAAACCCGGCTACGGGTTGGAGTTATTGCGAAATGAAATACTGGGTGCCGACCGTTTTGATTATGCTTTTAAAACGTACATTAACCGCTGGGCATTTAAACACCCCACACCATGGGATTTTTTTAGAACAATGGAAAATGCAGCCGGAGAAGACTTAAGCTGGTTTTGGAAAGCATGGTTTTTAGAAAATTACCGGCTCGATCAGGCTATTGTTTCGGTAAAATACGATAAAGAAATTGCGGCTAACGGTGCTATTGTTACCATTGCTAATTTAGACGAAATGGCTATGCCTGTAAATATAAGTTACCAAACTAAAAGCGGTGTAAAAGGAACATTAAAATTACCTGTTGAAATTTGGAACAACACCGCTGTATTTAAAGTTAAATTACCCACTACCGAAGAATTGACAGACGTAACAATTGACGAAGCAAAAGTTTTTCCGGATATGAATTTTGCAAACAATACCTGGGTGAGTGAATGAGGGGAAATAATTTTTTAATTGATGAGGTGTAATTTTGTTTTAATGAGTTTCTATCCATGCACCTAAAATTTCTCCATCTTTTTCTTCTACATAAATATGTTCATCTAAAGTAGTAGAAACAGAAAAGCCCACATAATCTACACTAACCGGAAAAGTTTTGTGTGTACGCTCCACCAGTGCCAGCGTTTGTATTTTTTTTGGATACTGCTCCAGCAAAGGTTTTAAAGCATACAGCATGGTACGGCCGCTGTTGGCCACATCATCAATTAATATTATCGCTTTATCATTAAAATCCATTGCAGTACTTAAAGTAACTGCAGCAGGTTTCTTTTTATCAATGCCCAGTTCAATTACAATTACTTCGCCTTTAAAATTTGCTTTCAGGTAACCGCTTATTTTTTTAGCAATTACGCTGCCCTGTTCTTTAATGCCAATTAAAATAAGTTGCGGCTCGTTATAATTGCGTTCTGCAATTTCCAACGCCATACGCCGCAGTTTTTTTTCGGCAACGGCCGCAGTTAAAATATATTTTTTGTTATCGCTCACTTTATAATAATTTTAAAAATGAAAATTACCAACAATTGTACAATTAAAATAATTAAAAGCAGGGTTCCACGCAGATTTCGCAGAAATGTTTTGCATCTGTGCAATTTGTGTAATCTGTGGCAGCACTTCTTTTGCCGAAGGCGAAAATCCTTTATTAATCTTACCTTAGCAAATACAATCATTGCTTATGGCTATCGTTTTACAAATACTTTTTATTGCCTGCTTAGGTTTTGCCGTTTGGCTTTTTGCAAAAAATATTATGCAGATACGCCGCAATATTTTATTGGGTAAAGAAGAAGACCTTACCGATAATAAACCCCTGCGCTGGAAAAATTTATTGCTCCTTGCCTTTGGCCAAAAAAAAATGTTTCGTAACCCGCTGGTGGCCGTAATGCATTTTGTAATTTATGCAGGCTTCATCATCATTAATGCCGAAGTATTGGAAATTATTTTAGATGGCATACTGGGCACTCACCGTTTGTTCTTTCCTTTCCTTGGTGGATTTTATACTTTTTTAATAAACTTTTTTGAGATACTGGCAGTTGGTGTAATTGCAGTATGTGTTATTTTTTTAGCAAGAAGAAATATCATTAAGCTAAAACGTTTTATCAGTAAAGATTTAAATGGCTGGCCAAGGAGCGATGCCAACTATATTTTAATAACCGAAATTATTTTAATGACACTGTTCCTAACTATGAACAGTACCGACAGGGCTTTACAAATACAAAACGGCGAACATTACCACAACACCGGCAATTTTATTTTCTCGGGAATGATAGCGCCAATATTCAGCTGGCATGAGCGAAAGCAGTTTAATTATTTTTGAACGCAGTTGCTGGTGGCTGCACATTATTGGCATTTTAGCTTTTTTAAATTATTTGCCTTACAGCAAACACCTGCATATTATGCTGGCTTTTCCCAATGCCTGGTATGCAAAACTGGATGTACAGGGTAAAATAGATAACATGCAAAATGTACAAAACGAAGTAAAGTACATGATGCAGCCCGAGCTTGCCCCCACCGGCGATGCACCGCCGCAAAAATTTGGCGCCAAAGATATTTTTGATTTAAGCTGGAAAAATTTATTAGATGCTTACAGCTGTACCGAATGCGGCCGCTGCAGTGCCGCCTGCCCCGCCAACCTTACCGGCAAATTGCTTAGCCCACGAAAAATAATGATGGACACCCGTGACCGGTTACACGAAGTTGGAAAAAACATAAACACCAACGGCGAATTTAAACCCGACGGCAAACAATTGCTTAACGATTATATTACCACCGAAGAATTGCGTGCCTGCACCACCTGCAATGCCTGTGTGGAAGAATGCCCTGTTTCTATCTCTCCTTTAGATATTATTATAGAACTGCGCCGCTCCCTTATTATGGAAGACAGCAATGCACCACAGGAATGGAACGCCATGTACAACAGCATTGAAAATAATTTTGCCCCCTGGAAATTTAGCCCCGATGACAGGGATAAATGGGTGGAAGAGGTGAAGTAGGGATTGGGGATAGCGAAGGACTCCGTTAATCAGTAAATCATTGCGGAACTTTTCTTGCAGCCTAAATTAGCTTTTGATAAAAAAACTAATTATTAAAGTTTGGATTGCCTTTATGACAATCTAAAATGTATAATAGTAAAACATTGGCTTTCAGTGTCCATGTATTTTTATAAATATGGTTGATAACATATATTTACTAGTTATGTGCCATTTTAGTACAACAGAATCTTTATGACAAGACAATCTTTAAAACAAGAGTTGACACGACTTTCAAATGACAATAATTTCCCTGACGCTGTTGGTAAAAGAAGCAGAGGAAGAGAGTTTGAGAGACTAATTAATTCATTACTAACTTTTGAGGAGTTAAATCCAAATTCTAGCTTTAGACCAAATGGCGAAGAAATCGATGGTTCTTTCATTGTCGGACAAACCGTATTTCTTTTTGAAGCTAAATGGCATAAAGCAGAAATGCCTGCATCATCAATATATCAATTTAAAGGCAAAGTTGATGGCAAGCTAATTGGGACAATTGGAATTTATATATCAATGTCAGGCTTTTCAAGTGAAGCGGTTGACGCATTGACTTATGGAAAATCAATAAACATTATTTTATTCGACAAGGCTGACTTTACAACTTGTATTAAAGAAGAAAATGGATTTACTAAAGTTTTGCAGAAAAAAATTAGAATTGCAACCGAAAAGGGAACTGCATTTTTTCCTGTTACTTCATTGGCGGTAAGTTCAGAACAGACAGGAAAAAAATCTAAGGTATCAATTACTCAAACAAATACTTCCAATTTTTTAAACACAAGTAATCCTAAAAACACAAAGTACAATTTGATTTTTATAGTTGAGGGCATTTCTGACCAGAGGATAATTGTATCCTTTGCCGAAAAAATATTTGAGACAACAAACAAAAGAAAAGAGATAAATATAATTGTCGCAGCGGGTAAATTTTCTATTGCTAAAATAGCAAACTCAATACAAAATTCAATAGACGAAACGACAAAGCTTGTTTTAGTTGCAGACAGTGACTATGACAAAGAGGAAACTCTAAACTTGTTGACACGAAATTTGGACAACAAAAATGTAATAACTATAATTCCAGAACCTGAAATAGAAAGTTGGCTTATAAATAGCCAAATTAAAAGTGGAAAGGAACTTAGAAATATGGCAAGTCAAAAAAAACAAGAAATAGGACTTTTCATCAAACATCTTGTTGACAAAATAAATATTGAAAAGCTAAAACAAAATGACGAAGCATTTAAATTACTTTTCGAAACATTAACTAATTAAACCCTGTACTATGCCTTTGTTCGTGTCTCCACGAACCTTCTACTTCAATCTTACAACATCCACAATAAAAGCTTAATAAAGTTATGTCGTACAAGAGTGTCTCGAATGTTTTCGGGATAAACTATGCCAAAGCAGCACTCACCAGCTTGACTATAACAGAGAAAAATCGTAAATTTGCATCGTAAACAAATAATGCAAATGGCACAAGTAGTAAATATTGCAGACATAAAAGCGCTTTATCCTGATGAATGGGTTTTGATTGGAAATCCAATTATGGACGATAGCAAAATTGACGTTCTCTCAGGTATCCCTTTGTTTCATAGCAAGGATAAAAAAGAAGTTTGTTACATTGGCAGAGACAAAACTTCAAACTTTGACAAAATAACTTTAATTTATACAGGTACCTTCAGCCCCACAAGAAAAATTACAGGCATTTTTAATCGCATTACAAAATGACCTATAAATTTAAACGGGAGCCGGAAAGCGGACTTATAATTGTGAATATTGAAATTGACGGCAAGTACGAACTTAAAATGATTTTGGATACTGGAGCAACAAATACAACTATTGACAGCAATACTTTGTATTTACTTGGACACGACTTGAAAGATAATATTGGAACTGTTGAAATTGAAACTGCAATGGAATTATTGAAACTGAAATTTTTGAGATTGATACTTTTGCCTCACTTGGTTTAACTAAAGAAAAATTTCAAATTCAAGTTTACGATTTTTTAGCTCACGGCATTTTTTCAGACTACAACGGGCTTCTTGGACTTGACTTTTTAGAAGGCACTAAGTTTTGCATTGACACAAAAGAAAATACTATAACACTATCGTAACAAATAATACTTCTGAAAGCGTTTAACTTCTACGTCTTGTTGCTCATCTTACAAACCTTCCACTTCAATCTCCTCGACAATAAAATCTCAATAAAGTTATCTAGTACAAGAGTGCCCCCGTTCTCGGTGAACTATGCCAATGCAGCCAAACAGAAATCCCAACAACCCTGCTAAAACCAATTACTCTACAAATTTTTTACCTTTTGCCATAATTAAAAAAACAATTGAAGTAATAAAACTACATCATTACAAAACCAATTATCCAAATGGCTTTTTCGCCATCGGAAATAGTTTTGCTTTTTGCAACCAATACAATTCCGGCTATGAGACTGACTAATTGCTGACTAATGCTATATGCCAAAGAAATAATAACTGGCCCGCTAAATATGGTGCTTAACATTTCAAAAGGATCGGGGTTGGGGTTTTGGTGCACATGTGCAACAAATGAAAAAATCCCTTTTATATAAAATCCCATAAAAAAAATTCCTGCAATAACTGCAACAATAAATAAAGTGAGGAATGTATTATACTTGCTCATTTTTTTAAATCAAAACTACAAATTTATTGCAAAGAAGATGTACATTCTTGTATGCAGGCGATAAACAGCATGTATAATTGTTGATTATATTTACCAGTATTACATTCTTTTAAAACTAAACTTTTAAATATGTCGTGGATAATAATTCTGCTTGGCTGTATTTACATTTCAATTTCTATTTTATATGCCTGGTTTGAAGGAAGAAAAAAAGCTACAGGGTTTACCGGCTCCTTATTAATTTTAATCATTTTACCTTTTATTGGCTACTGGATTATTGAAATACTTACTAACAAAAAAGCCAAAGGCTGTGCATGGTGCGGTAATCAATATAACGAAGCAGTTTATTGCGGTATGTGTGGCAAAAATGATAATGGCGATATTAGGCCAGGCTTTAAAAGCAAAAATGATTTATAAATTATTTTACAAATTTTATTTGCCCCGCATTTTAATTTTTACTGCTGTCGGTTTTTGCCGGTGTAAAATTAACAGGTGTGGTTGTTACCTGTGGAGCTGCAACAACTGGTTTACTGTTAAGTGGTGCGCCAACTGCAATTTCGCAGCGGTGGCCGGGTTGGCCATGAGCTGGGTTCATACCCGGAGCAACAGTTTGTTGCTGGGCAGTTGCTGTACTTACATTTGCGGGAGCCTGTGCAGGAGCGGTACTAACGGTGGCCGGTACATTATTTTGTACTGCAGGTTTACTGTTTAATGGTGCGCCAACACTAATATCGCAACGGTGGCCTGGTTGCCCGTGTGCAGGATTCATGCCGGCAGCAACAGTTTGCGGAGCAGTTGGTGCAGTTACAGTTACAGGAGCTTGTGCCTGTGTGGTATTTTGTGTAGTAAGATTTATATTATTAGCGGCAGGTAATATTGCCGTATTGGGTGCAGCAGAAACCTGCTGTGCATTAACTGTTTTTAAAAGACCAGTATCTGCACATGTGTTGTTTTATTTTCGGATGCCGGCATTACTAAAGATTGATCTGTTACCACTTTGTCTTTTCCATTATCGCACGAAAAAAATGCAGTAGCTGCAATAAGGGCAACAGTGTATATTTTTAACATTGTAATTAATTTTTTGTATTTGCAAATTACACCGTTTTATTTAAAAGCAGTACAACTGTTTTATCAATGGGGCATTTCAAATTGTTGCAATATTTTTTTCAAAGCAGAGAAAATGAGATGGCAGAGTTTACGCTTAGAAGCCTCTGCGATAACTCCTTTTCTCATTTTCTCTGCGTTTAAATTTGCTGCCTGGCCTGATACTTTAACGGAATTTTAAATGACACCCTTTATAAATGATATTTATTCAATAGTAATGTCGTATTTGTCTAAAAGCCCGGCAATGCCTGCAACAGAAAACTTTGCTTTTTTTATTTTATTTATTTCGGGGTTAATGGAGTAATTATATGCTGTACTAAAATCTGCTTTTTCTAAAATTGTATTATCAAATATAGCGCCGCTTAAATCGCAGTTAGTAAAAATGCGAAGCCGATAAATCTGCTTCTGTAAAATCTACTTCATGCAATATTGAATTTTTGAAAGATAGTTTTTTTAATTTTTAATTTATAAAAAGAAGAAAGGTTTAAAATGCAATTATCGAAGCTTACAGCAAATAAAAAATCGTTACAGTAATCAAAATGCAGGCCTAATAATTTGCAGCCTGTAAATACACAATCCCTGAAAGCTGTTTTAGTAAGTTTAGCCATACTCATATTGCAATCAGTAAATGTACATTCCCAAAAATTAGTACCCGATAAATTACAGTTTGAAAAATTGCAATTTATAAATTCACAGTTTTCATAATCGCCTTCAGCAAATTCGGTTGCTGAATAGTTTATCTCTTCAAAATGTTTTTCTTCTATTAATGCCCTTTCCATTTGTAAGTATAATTGTGTATAGGTGCAATATTATAAGAACCATGTGAAGCATTCAAATTTTTCTTCTAATTAAAAAAATAAAAAAGCACTTCCGTAAAAACGGAAATGCTTAAAACCAAAACCTGTATATCCAACTATTTTACCCCTTTAGGGGATAGGGGTTACACAAATCCCTTCCACCTCATAAACCCGGCACCGCCCAATAATACAGCACTAAATAAAATCATTCCGCCGGGTAAACTTTTTTCTCTGTCCATATCATTTTTTACTTCCGGCAGTAATGTTTGGTATTGTACTTCTGCCACATCTTCTTCATCATTTACTGCCGCTGCATCATCCTGCCAGTTATTAATATTGGTACCGGTTAATGCAGTAAGCTGTACCAATTCTTTTTTTCTTCTTTGCTTTAAATCCTGTAAATATTTTTTACCGGCATCGCAATTAAAATTGCCGGTAGCAGGATGTGTAATAATATATCTTGCCTGAAAATTTTGTGTGTTTGGTGTAACCTGAAACATTAAATCCTGTGCAAACGATTTTCTGTTGTACCGAAAATGCATCCGGGTAAAATGTACATTTTTACTGCCATTATCAGTTTCTTCATTGTCCACATCACTGTAATCACTCCAGTCTTTACCGCCAAGCCACCAAACGCCGCTCTGCACTAAATCCTGTTCGGTTGGCGGGTTGCCCACGCAGGGGTCGCATTTCATTTGATTAATGGGTGTAACATTCCAGGCATATTCTAAAAAAGCCACACTCTTATCTTCGTTATTCCATTGATGGGTGAAAAGGTTGCCATAAAAAGCACCAAAGTTTTTTTGTACAAACAAGGGTACATTTTTATCGGTGGTAATATTAGTGTTGCGGTAATTGGTACATTCAATTCTTCCTTTACGGGTAAAGGCATACACAATTAAATCCTGGTCGCCATCTGCATTGGCCATTCCTAAACGAATGGGCAGCATAAATTTTGGCGAGTTAAAATTTATTTGAATAGGGCGGAGAAAATTATTGTTTAATTTTTTCTTTTCTTTTTCATTTACTTTAACCACAAAAAATTTAAGGTTGCTTTTTATATATGGTTCTAATACTTCTTCTGCATTGGCAGGAATTTTATAACCATTTTCATTAAGCCATTTTTTCAGATCGCCACTTTCTTTGGCAGCTTAAAATTAAAATATCGTATTCACCAACTAAATATTGGGCTTCTATTTTTACTGATGATCTTTTTAATCCGAAACCAGATGTTACAACAACTTCGCTCAAAGATTTATTGGCCATTGGTGCTTTATCTTCCATCTTTTCATAATTATTGCATGGGTTCTCATCCCAGTACTCCACCAGCCTTGGTGCACTGTAATCATTTAGTTTTTGAAAAATACTCTGGTCCACTACTTTAATATCATCTTTTCTCAATACTACCGGCACCGGTACTACCATTGCAAAATCTTTGGTATCGCCTTTAAAATCGTTGTACATGGTAATAACGGTTTTGTTACCATCACGTACAAGAATAACCTGCGATGTTTTATTTTTTAATGTACCATCTGCCTTGCTTACATAAAAACCGCAGAAGGACATTATAAGCGGCGCTGCAACAATGGCTGCACCAATAAATAATAATTTACTTTTCATAATTTATTTTTTTAGCGTTGATTAATTACATGATTGATTTAGAATAAATGATATTTAAAAAATCATTTTCCTGAGAAGTATATTTTGTAGTGGGCATCCATTCAAACTTTTTTGCTTTAAATAACCAGTCAATTACCGGCACTAACGGTTGAGCCAGCACCAGAACCAATACTGGTGCACCATTCATAAACTTAAATGTGGTTAAATAAAAAGCAACTGCTGCAATGGCTATGCACCAAACTATTCTTGCAATGGAATGATCAGGTGTTGTTTTAGGATCGGTTATCATAAAAAAAGAAAACAGCAATAAACTCCCGGTACTTATTGATTGAATGAAATGATCTACCGGCCAGCCGAGATAAATTATTTGCCTTATAAAAATTAATCCGGCAAATGTGATAAGAAAAGCAAGTGTTACATCCAGCTTTTGTACTTTGCTAACTACAATAAACCCCAGGCAGCAAACTGCAAACAGTAAAACTATTCCGCTTCCCCATTGGCCGGGGCTTATCCATGCTTTACCGGTTAAAAAAATTGCAGCAACAATACCCAGTGCCGATGGATTAAAAATATGTTTACCCTTAATGCGTATAATATATTTTGAAAGGATTGATACAACTGCAGCAAACACCGCCACCCACAAAAAATTAGTTTTTAATAACAGGCTTAAGCCAAAAGATGATATTAAAACAGAGGGGATGCCATTTTTAAATCTTTGCAGAAAAGGTATATTTTTTCTTCCTAAAAAAAACTCAGCAATCAATTGTGTAATAAGGCTTGCAATAAAGTAAGTGGCATATAACCAGCTCTCATTATTCCAGTGTAAATAAAAAATGCCATAGCTTAAAAAAATAGTTTGAAATAATATTTGAAAATAACGGGCATCCTTAAGCCGGGTTGATAAAAGCATAACAGTTGAATTTGCTGATAAGATGAATTTGCCAAAAGAATTACACAAGCATCTTGTTAATAAAATGTAAATGGCAGTAAAATAAATTTTTATGGAAAAAATAAATAGCTGAATCGCCGCCTGTAAAAATTTTATTGCAAACACGGGATAAGTTGCCTAATTTGAAAAATAAAAAATGAAAAGAGTTACTGCAGTTGGCGGCGTGTTTTTTAAATGTAATAATCCCGATGCACAAAAAGAATGGTATGCCAAACATTTAGGTTTGGTAATGGATAAATTTGGAACCAGTTTTGAATGGCGGCATAGTGATGAAAAAGAAAAGAAAGGCTATTCGGCATGGAGCCCTTTTGAAAAAGAGACCGATTATTTTGGCGATGCCAGCCAGCAGTACATGATAAATTACCGTGTAGATGATTTGGAAGCACTGATTAAAATATTAAAGGAAGAAGGCGTAACCATTGTTGACCAGATGGAAATTTACGAATACGGAAAGTTTGTACATATACTGGATGGCGAAGGCAACCGTGTAGAGCTGTGGGAAGCCAATGACGAGATGTATGAAAAAATGCTGAATGCAGTTACCAAATAAGTTATTGATAAACGGAAGCATTAGCGGATAAGTAAAGAAGCATTTGGTGTTATATAATTGTCCAGTATAAAAAAATAACTGTATGAAAAAATTTATACTGATGATTGCTGTTGCCTGTTATGGCAATATTTTACAGGCACAAAAACTTCCGTGCAGTAATCCTGTTTACCGCCAGTTTGATTTTTGGATTGGTGAATGGGAAGCATTTGGCATAAACGGAAAAAAAGCCGGCGACAGTAAGATTACTGTAATACTCGACAGCTGTATTATTTTAGAAGAATGGACAAGCGCATCTGTACAAAGGGGCTTGCGCTATGCAGGAAAAAGTTTTAACACCTACAATGCCGCCACTAAACAATGGCAGCAAACCTGGGTTGATAATGCAGGTGGCACCAACGAATACCTGCTGGGAAAATTTGAAAATAAACAGATTATTTACTCTTCTAAACCATTTAATTTCAGCAACGATACCATGGCTATTCGAAAAATGACTTTTACTGATTTGGGGGCCAATAAATTAAGGCAGCACGGAGAAATAAGTAAAGATAACGGTGTAAGCTGGAGTACTGAATACGATTTGGAATACAGAAGAAAAGAGAAAAGGTAAAAAATATTTCAAATGCTATTATAAACTTATTTAGTAAGATAAAACAAATAACACAACATGAAAAAACTACACTTGCTTATTGCAATAATTTTTATTGCAGGCAATTCATTTGCACAAATGGATGTGCCTCCAAGCGGAGGTAACCCGAGGGCCACCGTTAGCGAAGAAGTTGGCATAACATCGATAACCATTAAATACAGCAGGCCCGATGTAAACAAACGGGAAGGAAAAATTTATGGCGATGGCAACCTGGTTCCTTATGGCTTTACCACAAATAGTTTTATTACCAATAAAAACACAGCCCCGTGGCGTGCAGGTGCAAATGAAAACACCGTAATTACATTTGAGCATGATGTATCAATAGAAGGCCAGCCACTTAAGGCAGGCAGTTACGGTCTGCACATGGCCCTGACTGCAGATAATGCCATGCTTATATTTTCTACCCAAACAGAAGCATGGGGCAGTTTTTATTACGAAGAAAAATATGATGCCCTGAGAGTGAATGTAAAACCAGTTGCATTAGACAAGAGCGTGGAATGGTTGAAATATGAATTTGTAGAACACAAAGAAAAACATTGTGTAATTGCTATGCAGTGGGAAAAACTGTCCATCCCGTTTAAGGTAGAGGCAGACGTAGAAAATATTGTATTGGCAAGATTGAGGGAACAGATAACCAGCCAGAAAGGGTTTAACAGCACCAATATGCTGCAGGCGGCAAATTATTGTTTAAATAAAAACATTAATCTCGAAGAAGCGCTTGCCTGGAGCATACGGGCTATCAATGGTTTTCAGGGACAAAAAAGTTTTACTACCCTTAGAAATCTTGCAACGGCTTATGATAAATTAAACAGAACATCATTGGCAGACTCTACCATGAACGAAGCTCTGTTAATTGCAACAGCCAATCAATATACTGCATATGGCCGCCAGTTAATTACCCAAAAAAGAGCCGACAAAGCAATGGAAATATTTTTAGCTTCTAAAAAAAGATATGGTGATATGTTTGGTGTAAATAATGGTTTAATGAGTGGCTATTCGGCTAAAGCCGATTTTAAAAATGCATTGAAACATGCAGAAAAAGCAATGGCACAGGCACCAAACGATGCTGCTAAAAAAACACTGGAAGGGCAAATTGCAAAACTTAAAGAAGGAAAAGATATCAATCAATAAGAATGAAAAATTTATTGGGCACAGTGCTGGTTTTAATAGTCCAGGTTTTTATTATTGAAGGTTGCAGTAATGCAAACAGTAATGTAAAGCAAATTACACCAGCTGATTTAAACTATGTATGTATGCCTTGCGGCAGAAACTGTGATACGGCAATGTATAAAGCCCCGGGCAGGTGTAATAGTTGTATGATGGATTTGGTTGATAAAAAAACAGTGGATATTAAAAATATAAATCCTGCAGCCCTTTGTAATTTTATTACAGGTATTGGCAGAGAAAATATTGTATTGTTAGATGTTCGTACAACCGAAGAATTTAATGGTACAGCTACAGATAAATTTGGAAAACTTAACGGTGCTGTAAATATCCCAGTACAGGAATTAGAAAAAAGAGCCGCAGAATTAAACAATTATAAAAACAAACAAATAATTGTGTATTGCAGCCATAGCCACCGAAGCCCCATGGCAAGTTATATTTTAATGCAAAAAGGCTTTATCAAAGTAAGCAATATGGAATTTGGCATGAGCGAATGGCAGAATAAAGTAAAAAAGGACAGCTGCAACAGTAAACTTTATGTAAGCCAGTAAAAATTATTTTTCATTTTAAAAACAATAATTATGAAGAAAATAATTTTAATTACAGCAGGCTTTTGCTGCCTGATGATTTTGCAAAATTGCGGCAGCAGTAAAAAAGCCACAGCAGCAAAAACACCTGAAGTTTCGTTTGGAAAAGATGTATTGCCTGTAATGCAGGCAAGATGCACACCTTGCCATTTTCCTCCCGAAGGAAGAAAGCAGGCACTAAATACATATGCTGATGTAAAAACAAATATTGCTGAAATTATTAACCGGATAAAATTGCCCCACACCGATGATAAGTTTATGCCATGGAAAAATAAAAAGCCAGCATTAAGCGACAGTTTAATTAATGTATTTGCAGAATGGCAAAAACAAAATATGCCCGAATAAAATTCATCATCACTTAAAAATAAAAAAATGGATAACGCAATCAGCTGGTTTGAAATACCGGCAACAGACATTAGCAGGGCACAAAAGTTTTACGAAACTATTTTTGGTTTTACTATGACGGCTATTGATATGCCGAATATGAAAATGCGGATGTTTCCATTGGATGATCCGATGAAAGGAGTTGGTGGCGCCATTGTAGATACCGGCGGTTTTCATAAACCTTCTGCAACCGACGGGCCATTAATCTATTTAAACGGCAACCCCGATTTACGCATTGTGCTGGATAAAGTAGAAGCGGCAGGAGGTAAAGTTATTGTACCAAGGATGGAAATAAGCCCGGACTATGGCGACATGGGAGTTTTTATAGATACAGAAGGTAACCGCATTGCTTTGCATAATGTTCCGGAAAAATATTTAAAATGAAAAAGATTCAGCTGCTAACCGTTGCCGTTTTATTTTTTTTAAATGCCAGTGCCCAGGCAGACAGTTTGAAATGGGTAAAAGAAATTAATGAACAGGTTTGGAAACCTTTCATTAAACACTTTATTTCAAATAATACTGCAGGCTTCAGCAGTGTACACAGTAAAAAAATAGCAAGGGTAGAGATAGACGGTAATATTATAAAGAATTATGAAAACTATTTTCCGGCTGCAGATACCAACGCTGTAAAAACGAAAAAAAATGCCGATCGTTTATTCGAATTGCGTTTTGATAAACGCATCAGTAATGGAACACAGGCATGGGAAAGCGGTTATTATAAAGGCACTGTAATGCAGCAGGCAAAAGCACCAATAACTTATTACGGAAGATTTTTTGTAGTGCTGCAAAAAGAAAACAGCATCTGGAAAATACTGGTAGATGCTGATACGGGTAAAGATGCGAATGAAGAAAATTTTAATAAAGCTTTTGCTATGGAGAGCAAACAATAATTATAAAAGTTAAAACAAACTATTATGAGTAGTTATAACTGGAGCAATTTTATTGTAAGGATAAATATAAATGCTGCTGCCGAAAAATTGTACTGGTGCTGGGCAACAAGGCAAGGCATGGAGTATTGGTTTTTACGCCTGAGCGAATACAAAAAAAATGATGATAGTGTAAGAGAAAATAATGAACCCGTACAAAAAGGCGATAAGTATAAATGGCTGTGGCATGGCTGGGCCGATGATACGGTGGAGTACGGCGATATAATAGACTGCAATGGAAAAGATTTTATAAAATTTAGTTTTGGTAAAGCGGGCACCTGTTCTGTTACAATAAAAAAAGAAGGAACAGAAAATATTGTAGAACTGGTACAGGAAAATATTCCTGATGATGAACAGGGAAAACAAAATTATCACCTGGGTTGTAAAACCGGGTGGACATTTTATTTAACTAACTTAAAATCTTTACTGGAAGGAGGCATTGATTTACGCAATAAAAATACAGCACTGCAAAATGTAATAAATGCTTAACCATGGCTTACAACGAAAAATTAGCAGACCGGGTAAGAGAAATTATTTGCTTAACGCATAACATAACCGAAGAGAAAAAAATGTTTGGCGGTTTATGTTTTATGGTAAACAGCAAAATGTGTGTGGGAGTAGAAAAAGAAAGATTGATGGTAAGGCTTGACCCTGCAAAGTATGATGAAGTAATGGAAAAAGAAGGCTGCATGCCAATGGACTTTACAGGAAAAATAATGAAGGGCTACGTATTTGTGGATATAGCAGCATTAAATACAAAAAAGAAATTAGATTACTGGCTTCAACTGGCGTTGGAGTATAATAAAATTGCCCGCAGTGCCTTGAAGGCAAAGGCAGTAAAAAATAAAAAAAATGAATAAGCTGCTATTGGCCGTTGTTATCATTTTTAGTTTATCTGCTTTTTTATGTGCAAATAATAAAAAAATATTTAAAAAATTATATGGTTTACAGGGTACATGGAGTATGACAACTAAACGGGGCGCTGTGTATGAAGAATGGAAAAAAGTAGATAAAAATTATCTGCAAAACAAAGGCTACGTATTAAAAGGTGCCGATACCATTATTAACGAAAGAGTAGCCTTAACAAATACTGCCGGTGGAATTTTTTATACCTCTACTGTAGAAGAACAAAACAACAAACAACCTGTTGCTTTTAAAATGACCAAAGCCGAAAATAATATTTTTGTTTTTGAAAATCCGGCACACGATTTCCCTAAGCGTATTGTTTATAAACTGGTAACTGCCGATTCGTTACATGCTTATATAGATGATGGTAATGACGAAAGTAAAAAACGACAAAATTTTTATTTTAAAAGGCAATAGCAAAATGAAATACAGTAAAAAACAGGCTATAGAAATTTTAGAACGTACACCCGCTGTACTTACCGCATTACTTGCAGGCTTAACCGATGATTGGGTAATGAATAACGAAGGGCCTGAAACATTTTCGCCATACGATGTAGTTGGCCATTTAATACACGGCGAAAAAACCGATTGGACAGCAAGGGCAAAAATGATTCTTGAATTTGGCAATACAAAAACTTTTGAGCGATGGAACCGTGTAGCCATGTACGAAGAAAGTAAAAACAAATCTTTACAGCAACTGTTAGATGAATTTGCCGCCATACGAAAAGAGAATATGGATTGGTTTACATCTTTACAATTAGCAGAAACTGATTTGGATAAAAAAGGAATGCACCCTGTGTTGGGCGAAGTAACATTGCGGCATTTACTTTCTACATGGGTAGTACACGACTTAACACATATTGCACAAATAACAAGGGTAATGGCAAAACAATATAAAGATGAGATGGGGCCATGGCCGGAGTTTTTTCGTATTTTAAATTTCTAAATTTTTTACCATGCAATCAAAAGCACCAACTGTTGATCAGTACATTTCAGAAGCGCCGTACGAAAGGCAGGAAGCGATAAACAAACTCCGTAAAGCAATTTTAAAAAATTTGCCCAAAGGTTTTAAAGAAGTTATGGGCTATGGTATGATGGGTTATTGTGTGCCGCATTCCATTTATCCTGCAGGTTATCATTGCAACCCCAAAGATCCGTTACCCTTTGCAGGCTTGGCTTCGCAAAAAAACAGTATTAACTTTTACCACATGGGTATTTATGCCGATCCTAAATTGCTAAAGTGGTTTACTGATGAATATGCAAAAACAGGTTTGGGAAAACTTGATATGGGCAAAAGCTGCATGCGCTTTAAAAAGCCAGAGCACATCCCTTATGATTTAATTGGAGAGCTGTGTGGAAAAATAACTGTGGAAAAATGGATTGAAGTGTATGAGAAAAATTTAAAACGATAAAGGCACTTCATTATAAATTTATTTTCTTTACATAAAATTAATTTTTAAATGAGCAGTTTAAATATTATTGAATTTATTGAACTGCACGATGTGGCCGGTATAAAAAATTGCTTCGAAAACGGGATAAGCCCGAACGGACTGTATAATAACGAACCGCTTATTTACGAATTAACCAGCGAATACACCCGCTCTTCTAATTTTAAAGAATGTGTAAAAATTTTCAACAACTATGGATTGGAATTTTCTGATAAAGCATTGCTGGCGGTATTGATGGATGATGATAAATTATTGCAGGAGCAAATCAACATTGATAAAACAATTGTTTCCAAAACATATTCTTTACGGTGTGCCTATACACCGATGCACAAAGTAACGCTGCTGCATATTTGTGCCGAGTTTAATCATTTGCAATGTGCAAAGCTGCTGGTTAACTTTGGTGCAGATGTTAATGCCAAAGCTGGTATTGATGAATTTGGATTTGGCGGCCAAACCCCCATATTTCATACCGTTAATCAAAATGGAAATCAATCGGCAGCAATGATGGAATATTTACTTTCTTTAAAAGCTGATTTGGAAATAACAGTTACCGGGCTAATATGGGGCCAGGGTTATGAGTGGGAAACATTAATACCCGCTGTTAATCCGCTTAGTTATGCCATGATGGGTTTGTTGCCGCAAATGCACCGGGATGAAAGTACAACAGCAAATATTGTTGCTGAAATTATTAAAACATAAAAATAATATTGAGTACAGGCAACAAAATATTCCTAACAAATACCTCAGCAAATAAATTTAAAAAATGATTCAGCGTAAATATATTTTTCTGCTCTTTTTTGCTATAGTTTTTACTGGTAAGGCTTATGCCCAAAAAAGTAAATACAAAATTGCTTACAATGTTTATGAAGATACTGCTAAAGATAATTACGATATATATATTATGAATATGGATGGCAGCGGCAAAAAAAATATTACCAGCACACCCGGTGTAGAATGGATTTATTATGCTTACGACGACAAACTTTTTTTCATAAGCGACAGGGATACCTGCCACCGCTGTTATTTTTTATACAGTATGGATGCCGAAGGAAATGCGGTAAAAAAACTAAGCAATTTGCAATTGGAAGATAGCTGGATGAGCAGCAGAAAAAAAGGCACCGAAATGATAGTGCTGGGCAGGCTTGGTAAATTGAGGAGCCAGTTGTTTTTAATAAATCTTAATGATGGTTCGTACAAACAAATTACTAATGATACTGTATCAACAAAAAGAGACCCAATGTTTATGCCCGGCGAAAAAGAAATAGTGATGGCTTACCGGCCCGATAGAAATTTAAGAAAAACAGTACCCGATGAGTTATGGAAATTCAGCCTGAAAGAAAACGCAGACGGCACAATTAAATTAGGAGATGATAAATTACAGCTTACCCATTTTCCAAAAGCAGATACTACAGCAGCCTGGTACGAATACCATGCCGGGCCACCACAATGGAATAGTAAGTACAAGTTTATCAGTTACGTTTCTAAACAAAATAATCAAACACAAGTTTACGCTGTTTTCCCCGATCTTAAAAAGCATTGGCAGGCAACTTATACCAGGCAGTTAACCAGCGGTAACTTAAGCAGCGGCTGGCATAGTTGGAGTGCAGATGGTAAATGGCTGGTGATGGACAAAAGTAGTGATAACGGAAAGGGGTATGATATTTACCTGATGAACTATAAAACCAAAAAAACAACAAGGTAACAAATAGCTGGAAAACTGAACAGTCCCCGGTGTTTGTAAAAGTAAAATAACTGGAAAATTTTAAACAATAATTTTGTAATTAAGTAACTAGATAACCTTTCGTTTATCTCATTTGAAGAATCTTTTTAATTGTGGCATCAGGCTGTAATAGCATAAATGTGCAAATGCTAAAACATACAGCTATACAAATATCATCCAAAAATCTTCAACTACTTCCAAAGTAAAATAAACTTATCGCAGTGCAGGCATCTGCAGATCTCTCCGCCAGCAGAATTATTTAAAATTAATATTCAAGCCAATAAGTTTATTGTAAATTAGTAAATGCTTAAAACCTTTTTCCTTTCTTTAATTTTTATGACAGCCTGCATACCCCCAGGCAAAGCTCAAACTAAAGAAACAGATTCTCTTATTAAACTTTTAAACAGATCGGCAGATGATACACATAAAGTAAATCTTTTAAGAAATATAGGCGTTACATATGCCAATCAGGAACCTCGAACTGCTATCAACTACTGGCAGCAGGGGGTGGCGCTTAGTTATAAATTAAATTATATAAAAGGTCTTGCAAGAAATTATATAAACATTGGTACGGGTTACTCTTTTCTATCTAAAATAGATTCAACAATTATTTATGCCGATTCAGGAATTAAATACAGCAAAATAATTGGCGACCCCGATAGGCTTGCCCTTGTATATTTAAACAAAGCCGATGGATACCGAAACCTTGCAAATTTTAAAGCAGCACTCCTTTATTGCGATACAGCAAGCACCTATGCCGCAAAAACTAATAATACCGACAGACAGGCAAGGATATACGATATAATCAGTGGTATATATTCTGAGCAAAAACAGTTTTATGCTGCTCTCGATATTCAAAAAAAGGCACTTGCATTATACAAAAAAGACAGTAACGAAATAATGGAAGGACAAGTGTATGATGATTTTGGGCTTTTGTACCAGCAGATGGGTAAGCCGGATTCAGCCATGTATTTTTATACTCAGGCCATATCATTTGGGGAGCGTCTTAAAGATTATAAAAATCTTTCTAATTACTATTATAGTGTAGCACAATTATATACTCAACAAGGCAATTATAAACTGGCAGAAACCTATGCAGACAAATCTCTGCACCATGGCCAAAAGCAGGATAATAATAACCAGGTGGCATCTGTTTACAGTTTATTAGGTAATATTTATTTGAAACAAAAAAGATGGAGTGATGCTGTAAAAGCAGGCACTACTGCTTATAAATATGCGATTGATGAAGTGCAAATAGCACCGCAACAAATTGTAGCCAAATTACTTGCAGAAGCATATAGCGGTTTAGGCGATGAAAAAAATGCTTATAAATATTTAACAGTAAGCTCCAGCCTCAAAGACAGTATTGCAAAACAACAATACGACGGGCAGGTGGCCAACCTTCAATCATCTTTTGAGCTGAAGGAGAAGGATAAAGAAATTCTGTTATTGGAAAAAAACAAAGAATTGCAGCAGCAAAAATTATTTCGACAGCGTTTACTATTTGCAGGCGCTATAGTATTGCTCCTGCTATCGCTGGCTGGCATCTTGCTTTTGATAAACAGAAATAAATTAAAACAAAGGATGAAAGAACTGGAACTCCGTAACCAGATTGCTGCCGATTTGCATGATGAAGTGGGCAGCTCACTCAGCAGCATACACATGCTTAGCCAAATGGCAACACAAAAAGGCAACGAAGTCAAACACAACGAGATACTAATAAGAATGAGTGGCAACGCAAAAGAAACCATGGATAAAATGGGCGACATAGTGTGGATGATAAAACCTGGCGAAAATGATGGCGTTAGTTTAAAACAAAAGATGGAGAGATTTGCTTATGAAATATGCAGCAGCAAAAATATATCAGCAGCATTACAAATAGATGAATTAGAAAAAATAAAACTAAACATGGAGCAACGTAAAAATGTTTATCTCATTTTTAAAGAAAGCCTGAATAATGCAGTAAAATATTCTGGTACCGAAAAGGTAGATATAAAAGCTACTGTACAGCATAAAGAATTAACCCTGCTTATAAAAGATTATGGAAAAGGATTTAATGTAGCAACAACAGCAAAGGGAAATGGCTTAAGCAATATAAAACACAGGGCAGCTGAAATAAAAGGAACAATTGAAATTGATTCGCAAATCGGAGCAGGAACAAGTATAACTTTAAGGATGCCCGTTTAGGTTTGTAAATATTGATAAACCACTCTTATCTGATTTAGCTAGTTAAACCAATAAGATTTTGTAAATTGATGTATGAAAACATTTATCTTTTTTCTTTTTATACTTTGCCTTCAACCTGCTCTAATTCGGGCACAGCAACAAATAGAAGACAGCCTGAACAGGATAATTGCCCAAAGTAAAAATGAAGGCGATATAGCCAAAGCTTATAATCACCTGGCATTTGAATACTCCAGAAAAGATCTTGTAAAATCAAGGGGGTATCTTAATGAAGCGATTGCCATTGCCAAAAGAATCGGAAATTTTACAAGGCTCAGTGCTTCATATTCGCAGTTGGTTTATATGCTGCATGATTATGGTAAGCCCGACAGCGCAGAATATTACCTTAATGAAGTAAAAAAAATGTACGAGCAGGCAGGTGTTCAAGAAAAAAACGGAGTAGGCTCCAACTATTACACAGTAGGCGCTTTGTATTATAAAAGAACCGGAGCATATCAAAAAGCCATTCCTTTTTTTGAAAAAGCCATTGAATTGTTTAGTAAAATGGAAGACCGTCAATCAGTGGCAGGGCAAACTTTAAATTTGGGTAATACTTACCTGGCAATCGGAAATTATCAAAAAGCAACCGAGCAGCACCTTAAATCATTACGAATATTTGAAGAAATTGATAACCAAAGAGGCATTTCTTTTTGTTACCAGAGTTTAAGCAGCTCATTTACAAAACTAAAACAATACAGCCAGGCTTTAGTTTACGCAAACAAATCGCTTAAAATAAAAACTACATTAAACGACCGCAAAGGCCTGGGAAGTGCACAAAGTAATTTGGGTGATATTTATTGGGGCCTGGGCCAGTTTGACAAATCATTACTGCATTACACAGCCAGTGTAAACTTTGCCCGGGAAGTAAAAAGTTTTCCTGATGAAATGGGCAACTACCAGAGCATTGCAAAAGTTTATAAAGCTAAAAAAGATTTTAAACAGGCTGCTGATTATTTTAATAAAAGCAAATTACTGGCAGTGCAATTAAAAGATACACCTTCGGTTGCTGCAATAGAAGCAGAGCTGATAACCTTGCAAAACAATGCTAATGCTGCAAACAATGCTGAAAATAAATTGAAACTGAATATTGAAATGTTTCAGGAACGTGGCGATATGAACCGGCAGGCTACCGGCTATAAAAACATGGTTGACTTTTATATTGCCAATAAGGAGTTTGACAAAGCGCTGGAGTACAACATTAAATATTACCAGGCTATTGATAGTATTGAGAACAACGACCTGCAACTGCAGGTTAAAAAAATGGAAGAACTGTATAATAGTGAAAAAAAGGAAAAAGAAATTACGGTGTTTAAAAAAGACCAGGAATTAAATCAGGCCCGCCTGCAAAGGCAGAAAACGTTTCAATTTGGTGCAGCAATTCTGTTCGGCTTACTATTGCTGTCTGGCTTGCTTTTATTTAACCGCTTTAAACTTCGGCAGCGGATGAAGCAATTAGAACTGCGCAACCAGATAGCTGCCGATCTGCATGATGAAGTGGGCAGTTCATTAAGCAGTATACACATGCTTAGCCAAATGGCATACAACAAGGTAATGAAGCCACCCACAAAAATATACTGGCTCGAATGAGCAACAATGCAAAAGAAACCATGGATAAGATGGGTGATATTGTATGGATGATAAAACCAGGCGAAACAGAAGCAAGCAGTTTGAAACAACGGATGGAACGCTTTGCTTACGAAATATGCAGTTCCAAAAATATTGAGCCTTACCTTACAATTAGATAAACTGGAAACAAAAGACCTGAACATGGAGCAACGGAAAAATATTTATCTCATTTTTAAAGAAGCGTTAAACAATGCAGTGAAATATTCCGATACAGAAAAAATTGCTGTATCCGCTGCTAATGGGAATAAGGTACTTACGATGATTGTAAAAGACTAAGGCAAAGGGTTTGATGTTGGTACGGTGGTAAA
Organism: uncultured Chitinophagaceae bacterium; assembly: GCA_963741535.1. Classification (GTDB taxonomy): domain Bacteria; phylum Bacteroidota; class Bacteroidia; order Chitinophagales; family Chitinophagaceae; genus Ferruginibacter. Next base: position 1,138,658 of record CAVUIP010000002.1, on the reverse strand, counting down.
AGGCAATGGGCTGGATAATATTCAAACCCGGGCTACAAGTGTTGGTGGTAAACTTTCTATTGATTCAATTCCCGGCAACGGCACAACGGTAAAATTGACGATGCCCCTGACTTTATAATATTCACCCTATTTCGCTATTGCCTTGTGTTTTAAATTTTGAAACTTTGTAAAAATTAAGATTTTGATACGGGTAGCTATTTTTGAAGACAATAAACATTTAAGAGAAACTTTCAGCCTGCTGCTTAATAACGCTGAAGGTATAGACTGTACCGGGGCCTACCCTGACTGTCGCAATCTTGTTGATGACTTAACTGCTTCGCCCTGCGATATTGTATTAATGGATATTGAAATGCCGGGAATGAATGGTATTGAAGCCACAAGGCTTATCAAAGAACATTTTCCTTGTATCAATATATTAATTCAAACAGTTTTTTTTGAAGATGAATATATTTTCAATGCCATTTGTGCCGGTGCATCAGGTTATATTTTAAAGTCTACCACACCCGATGGATATTTACTGAAGCTATTAAAGATGTGCAGGCGGGCGGCTCACCTATTACACCCGGTATTGCTGCAAGGGTTATTGAACTGTTTAAAAAAAATATACACCTGAGCTTCTCCTTCAAAAAATTATCACCTTACCCCCCAGGAAAAAAAAGTGCTGCAACTGTTAGTACAGGGCAAGAGTTATAAAATGATTGCAGCTGAATTATTTGTAGCGCATGATACGGTAAAATCGCATGTGGGAAATATTTATTCCAAGCTGCATGTACATTCCGGTACAGAAGCTGTTTCGCTGGCGCTGAGGGATAAGATTGTGTAGTCCGAAATCGTATCTTTTCTTTTTACAAGACCCATACAGTCGCAGCCCCGTCATTGACTACTTCACCATTCAATATTTCACCCCTTTTCGCTATTGCCCCGCCTTTGTTTCTTTTTCATCTTTGGGTTGCAATAAAAACAACCTGTTTATGAAAAAGACAACTGCTGTAATTACTCTTTGCATTTTTGCAATGGTAACAAATGCACAAAACGTAGGCATTGGCACCACCACACCTACAGAAAAATTACAGGTAACCGGAAATATAAAAGCTGATACCATTAAGCCCAACGCCGTTAAGCTAACTCCCAATGCTGGTAACGGTAAAGTTTTATTAAGCGATGCCGCTGGCGTTGGCACCTGGCAGGCAAGCAGTAATTTAGCAGCAGCTGGTAATATTGGTTATGGTGTATGGGGCGATTGTGCTACCAATGGAAATATATCCGAGTATCAGCCTGTTGCAGATGCCACCGGTACCGCAGGGGACTGGTTTGGAATCAGCGTATCCATATCTGGTAACTATGCCATTGTGGGGGCTTATCAGGATGATGTTGGTGCAAATACAGACCAGGGCTCGGCCAGCATTTACCAGTGGGATGGCGGCAGTTGGGTGTTGATGCAGAAAATTACAGATGCCACTGGTGCTGCAAATGATAATTTTGGAACCAGTGTATCCATCTACGGCAACTATGCCATTATCGGCTCAAATGAAGATGATATTGGTGCAAATTCAAACCAGGGTTCGGCCAGCATATACCAGTGGAATGGCAGCAGTTGGGTGCTGATGCAGAAAATTACAGATGCCAGCGGAGAAGCACAGGATTTTTTTGGACACAGCGTAGCAATTTCTGGTAACTATGCTATTGTTGGGACTCCTCAGGGTAATGTTGGTGCAAATTTAAACCAGGGTTCGGCCAGCATATACCAGTGGAATGGCAGCAGTTGGGTGCTGATGCAGAAAATTACAGATGCCAGCGGAGAAGCACAGGATTTTTTTGGACACAGCGTAGCAATTTCTGGTAACTATGCCATTGTGGGGGCCCCTCAGGATAATGTTGGTTCAAATGTAGACCAGGGCTCCGCTAGTATTTATGTAAGGTTTGGAAGTGTCTGGGTATTACATGAAAAAATTACAAATGACGACGTAGCGTCATTTGATAATTTTGGACATAGCGTAGCCATCTCCGGCAGCTATGCTATTATTGGGGCATATTTTGATGATATATATACAAATCCAGACCAAGGCTCAGCAAGAATTTACAAGCGGAATGGAACCAGTTGGGATTTGATGAAAAAAATTACAGATGCCACGGGAGAAGCATCAGACCTTTTTGGCTACAGCGTAGCTATATCAGAAGATTATGCCATTATAGGAGCATGGAATGGGAATGTTGTAAATGGGACACAGCAGGGTACAGCTAATATCTATTTAAGAGTAGGCTTTGGTTGGCAATTATTACAAAAAGTAGTGGACCCCGGTAGTTTAGGGCAAGAAAATTTTGGCAACACTACTGCCATTGAAGGCAATACAAAACGTTTTGTATGCGGCGCAAGTCTTTATGGTGTAACGTCGGGTAAAGTAGTATTTGGTAAAATAAATTAAGGTGATTTGTTTTTACAAAGCCGGGGGTTAGCAAGGCACCCGGCGTTTTTGTGTGCAGAAAAACTCCCAGGCAAATTCTACAGTCTTTCCCCATTGACCATTGACTAATTCACCCCTTTTCGCTATTGTCCTGCTCCTATTAGTTTTTCAACTTTGGTTTTAAATTAAACCAGGTATGAAAAAGCTACTATTACTTCTTTTTATCATTTTCAATGTTAAGAACAAAGTACATTCACAAAATGCGGGTATTGGTATAGGTATCACCACACCCCATCCAAGTTCCTTACTTGAAGTGAGAAGCAGCGCTGGTGGGCTTTTGCTACCACGATTGACAAATACTAACAGAAACAATATCAGTAACCCACCCGAAGGACTTACAATTTTCAATACCAGTTTTAGCAGGTTTGAGCAATACAATGGTACTGCCTGGAAAAATTTTTTGAATCAAGATTTTTGGGCACGGACTGGTAATTATGTTTATACATTGGATGATGTTGGGCTTGGTACTGCCGCACCATCAGAAAAATTAGATGTGTTTGGAAATATCAGATTGCGGGGCGATTTACAGCTTACCCGTTTTTCCGGTACGGCCAATAATATTGATTTTCGTTTCAGTGGGGCTTCTTCCAATAGTCTTACGCAGGGCTTCCTTTTTAAGATTGGAGGTGATAACCGCAGTTTTTTAACTTTCAGGCATTCAGATGTGGCAGGTGAAGATAAATTCCGTTTTGGTTTTTATAACGGAACTTTTGGTGAAATAAAATCATCCGGAGATTTTATTTTTAATGCAGCGTCTAATCCCATCATACAACTTAATAGTTCTGGTGTTGTTGAAAAAGGCTTCATACAACTGTCTGGTGATGACTTAAGGGTAGGCATTAACTCCTCAAACACAGCAGGTGAATTTTATTTCCGCTTAAATGGGGGCAACAGGGTTATGCTTGCCAATAATGGGTTTATGAAAATTGGCAGTGGTACACCCACCGCCCGTTTGGATGTGGAAGGAAACATTTTGAGTAACAATAATTTTTCAGGTGGCGGCAAACTGGTTACAAATAATATTACTGTGCAGAACGAAATTCAAAAGCCCAGTACTACAGGAAGCTATAGCCTTATACCAATTGCATACGGAAGGGTTGATTTTGACGGGTCAATTATTAGTGCCACATCCAATGTATCAGTTACAAGGGTAAGCCAGGGGGTGTATGACATTGTGGTTAGTGGCGTTACCTCATCCTGCACTATTATAGCTTATGGCGGTGAAACTACTACCGCTACTTATTTCACTACTAATACCTGCAGGGTAACCAACCACAAAGACTTGTACGATGGAAATGAAACCATTGAAAGAACGGATACCGATTTTTATTTTATCATTTTTCAACCTTAAGCCATGTTACGATTTTTGTTTTCAATAGTTTTATTAGTTAATATCTCAACTCTTTCTGCACAAAGGGTGATGATAAGTGATGATGGCTCAACCACCCCTGCTGCCAGTGCCGCATTGGAAGTAAAGAGTGCAACCAAAGGTTTTTTATGGCCTTCCCTCACATCTCTACAAAGAATCTCGGTGTTTCCTTCTCCAGCTAATGGATTACTGCTATACGACAATACAGACGCCTTGTTGTACAAATATGTTACCGGTAGTGGCTGGCGCAGTTTTATCAATAACGATTACTGGCAGGGTTTTACCGGAACGGTGTATAACGCCTCCTCCAATATTGGTTTGGGTAGCAGCAGCCCTGCAGAAAAGCTGCACTTGTTTAATGGCAATATAAAAATTACCAGTGGCAATTTATGGCTTGGCCGTTCATCTGGTTTATCCCAACAAATTAATTTTGATTATACCGGTGGCGCCACCACAGGTTTTGCACAAGGTATAGATTACCGTACGAATAGTGCCGGCCGGAACGCTTATATCAATTTTGTGGCCGGCGCATCATCCGCCAGTGATGAATTACGTTTTTATCCATCTGTAAGCAATACCCATTTGTTTGAGGTTTCCAGCAATGGGGAATACCGGTTCGGTTCAGCCGCTGTTGGTGGGCCCACTTTTCAATTTCAGTCTAACAACCTTAACCTTGGCTTCTTTCAAATTGCAGGAGATGATTTTCGCATGGGTACCAATAGCGGCAACAGTATTGGCCGGGTGGTTATACGCACAGGTGGGGCAGATAATATTGTTATATCAGAAGTATCCGGAGAAGCCCGTATGGGTATTGGTGTAACTAATCCAACGGAAGCGTTGCATATTAATGGCGAAACCAATACATCTGCTGGTATAGAGATTGGAGGCCGAACCACAGCCGAAAATATGGAAGTGGGCAGCAAGCTGACAAAACCTGCAACAGGCACATCGCAACTCATTCCCTTATGTTATGGTACGGTCAATTTTGATGGAACAGCCATAGCCGTTACGCCAAATGTTACCACATCAAGAATTTCCGGGAGCGAGGGTTTTTATAGTATAACCTGCCCGGGAATTGACAATACATGCATGGTACTGGTAACAGCAGCAGAGGAACGGCACCTGGGAAATGCTTCCAGTATAGTTACAAACGGTATGACAATTACCACCTTTCTTGACCGGGCTACAGCGCCACCGGCAGCAAGGGATAGTAAATTCAGTTTTGTAGTGTATAAAAGGTAAGAGGTGAACATAAATTATAAGTTATAAAATTAAAGCGACATGAAAGCAATTCTCATTATTTCAATACTTGTATTGAGCCTTTATAAAGTCAATGCACAAAATGTTTTAATTGGCACAGGCACACCCAATGCCACAGCTATATTAGAAGTAAGAAAGAGTACAAATAAAGGGGTGCTTATTCCAAGAATGACGTCTGTACAGCGTACGGCTATACCATCACCTGTTGCAGGATTGTTGGTATATGACAGTACAAGAGATGAATTATACGGTCATAACGGTACTTCCTGGCGTTATTTCCTTGATAATAGTTTCTGGGGAATGAATGGCACCAATGTTTTTAATACCGCTGACAGTATCGGTATCGGCACTTCGTCTCCCGATGAAAAATTACATGTAAACGGAACAGTGAAAACCAACAACGGCGATTTACTTTTTACAGAAACCTCCGGCACAGCTTCCAAATTGATAAGCGATTACAACGGGTTAAATGTAAATGGGTATAGCCACAATATTAATTTTTACGATGGTACTTTGAAGCGGGGCCTGCTGCAGTACCAAAAATTTGATGATGGATTGGAAAACAGGATTGATTTTCATATTGGCTTAAATCGTTTCAGCATCCAGGCAAATGGGATAAGCACTTATACTGCCACCGACGGTACGTTGCAATTTCAGAATAGTGGTGTAGATAAAGGGTTTGTACAGCTTTCAGGAAACGACTTTCGCCTCGGCACAAACAGCAGTAATACCAATGGCCGGTTCGTAATCAGAAGCGGGGCAACAGACCATTTTACAGTAGATGGCAACGGCGTTGTTCGCATTGGCAGCAATGCAGTGCAGCTTGCCAATACACTCAACATAGCTGGTTTGCTGAAAGCCAGCGGCAACCTTACCACTAATTCCGGAACTATTGTTACACCCAATATTGAAATAAATGGAGAGGTTAATCATACAGCAAGTGGGTCAGCTAATATGGTACCGATTTATTATGGTAAGGTAACGGCTGCCGGTGTTTGCAGTTGCTCTTCATCTGAGGCCGTTGTTACGCATCCATTTTATGGTAATTATGTGCTTGATTATCCCAACAGGAGTTCAAACGATATAATAATGATAAGCATTAATGAAATTGGCTATAGGGGAGTTGGAGCACATGGGGGGTTAGGCTCAAACCATCCCGGCTATTTAATAATACCATTATCCAACTCCTATTCGGGGCCATCTACTGCAGATATTGATTTTAGTTTTATGGTATTTAAGCAGTAATCAAGTAAGACCGTCTTTACTGTAAATTATTTACGCCGCTGTTGATGCCCCGCAGATGACCCCAGTGAATAATTAATCGGGTTGTATTAATTCACCCCTTTTCGCAGCCGGGTCTCCTGCAAGAGACCCGGCGTGGTAACATTAAGATTGCTTTATCTTGTTATTATAAAATCAAAATATAATGCCTGGTATTAATGTAGTTCTCTTCTTCGTGGCACTGCTTGGCTTTTTGCCATTAGCCATTATTTTGTTTAAAAAAAACAGGGTAAAAAAAATTCTCGCTACAGGAGTATGTACAACAGCAATTGTATATGATGTAAGAAGAATGTCAAGAGCCGGTTCGGAACTTGTAAGCTACCAGTTTAATGTACAAAGCCACACAAAAACCTGCACCGGCAAATTAATGGTGCCATACGGGAAATACAAAATTGGAGATATGCTGGATGTTTATTATTTACCTGCTAATCCACGGCGCAGCACTGTAACTGGTGCCTGGGGTTCGCCGGTTATTGTTGTGTTTGGTGTTGTAATTGCTTTGTTTATTTTATTTGCCGTGTATAAAATGTACGAAATGTATAAAACCGGTGGTTATTAAAGTTGATACTTTACAGTGTATAAATAAAAGCGCATACCTGTATTTGACAAGATATTTGATAATTGCCTGCCAGCAAATTTTTTGCAGCCGAAATTTGTGAAAGTACCACAGCCTATTATTTAGTTAAAGTAAATATGAAAGGGATGTTTTAATTTTAAAGTATGCCGCTTTAAATAAACCCGGTTTCACTTGAAGCCTGCCACATAAACAAAAAATAATTTTACACCAGCTTATAAATCTCCATTATATCCTGCAGTATATGAGGGAAATCAATTTTTAAATCGATTAGTTTACCCGTGTGCACATCAAATACCCAACCATGCACCATCAATCTTCTTTCGATATGGGCTTGCTGTACTGCAGCAGTTTTTATAAGGTTAACACATTGCTCCTGCACATTTAATTCTATCAGCCTGTCGTATCTTTTTTCTTCATTGGTAATGCCATTTAATTCTTCTTTATGCAAACGGTACACATCACGTATGTTTCTAAGCCATGGATTTAAAATTCCTAAATCGGCGCTTTGCATTGCAGCTTTTACACCACCGCAGGCATAGTGGCCGCACACAATAATGTGGTTTACATTTAAATGACGCACTGCATAGTTTAATACACTCATCACATTTAAATCAATGCTTATAACCATGTTGGCAATATTGCGGTGTACAAAAACTTCACCAGGCTGCACACCCATTAATTCTTCGGCAGTAACACGGCTGTCGCTGCAGCCAATGTATAAAAATTCGGGGCTTTGCCCTTTGCCAAGGTTCTCAAAATAATCAGCATCAACAGCCAGTTTTTCGGTTATCCATTGCTGGTTGTTGGCAAATATTTCTTCAATTTTATCCATAAATATTTTGCTTTAGTTTAAAAGAAATTTATTTACCGAAAGGTATGCAGTAAGCTTTAAAGCAAGTTAATAAATAAATAATTGCATAAAAAAAACCCTGAAATTTTCAGGGCTGTAAAAAGATATTTAAACATTTATTTTTTCTTCTTAAAAGTGCCTTCCATAAATTTCATTTCTTTGCCATCTGGGCCTGCACCATATAGTGACATAGTGTAAGTGTTGTCGTCAATCATTTTCATTTCTTCTCTCATATCACTGTCCTTACCAGTTACAGCATCTGTCTGATGGCCTTTAAGATTTAATGTTTTAGTGCCCTCATCATATGTGCCGCTCATGTGTACAATACCGCTTCCCATATTATCTACCCATGTGCTTACAAACATTTTTTTAGCATTGTCATACCCCATGGTACTCATACCTTCATGCGGCTGACCCATCATACTTGAAGTATATTTACCAATAACATACCTGCCACCCATTGAAGAAGTTTGCACATTGGTAGCTTTAACTTTTGTTGGCGGGGCACCGGGAGCCATCCATTGGCTTACAGAATCAGAAACCCAGGTGCCATTAGTTTTCTCCATCCATTTGTGCATGGCGCCGGGTGTTGCAAAATCCTGCCATGCTTTCATCATAGCGGCTTCATCCATTGGTGGCGCAGCAGTTTCTGTTTTTACATCTGCCATTTTATTTGTGGTGTCGGCAGAAGCAGTTTCTGTTTTTGTTTTATCATCGGCGCTGTTATTACAGCTTAGCAGCAATAAAGTTGCTGAACAAATAGTTAAGGCAATTCGTTTCATGTTTTATAAATTTTAGTTAAACAAAATACAGTTTAGTTTTTGTTTTTGCAAGCAAAATTGATGAATGGTTTTTGGGTTACCAACTTTATATTTTCATAGCATCATCGTTGCGTCGCGCTCTTGTACCGTATACCATTGGGCAACAGTACAGACCGTATATTAATATTCAACCTGAAATACTTTCAGTTTCTGCCAGCACCCTTTCAATCCTTTCTTTCAAATCTTCATACGCAGTAAAACCTTTTGCCAAAAGGTAAAATTTATTTTCGCTCAGTTGAATTAACACCTGCGGAAAACTATCAACATTTAATTGCTTGCACAACGCAAATTCGTAATAAGCCATTTCTTTATACTCCTCGCTTTTTAGTTTTGCATAAAATGTTTCGGGTACAATAGAATACTTTTCTAATAAATGGGTGTATGCTTCATCATCGCATAAATCCCTTCCTTCATAATGCAAGGCGTATTGTAAATCGGCAGCAAATTCAATTTGTCTTTCTGGATAAAACTCTTTATAAATACACATTGCAATGGCAGGTTTTTCACTGCTGGGATACCAATCGCTTAAATCAGGATTATTGATATGCCATAAATAATCGCTGCCAAATTTTATTCCGGTATGCTCTTCCACCACTTTATAAGCCTGTTGTATATAAGCGGCGGTAACGCTTATGGGTTTTGCTTCCTCACTAATAACCATGCCGCCACTTAATACTTCAAACTCTAATTTGTCTTTATATTCTTCTGCAATTTTTTTTATTACCGGGCTAAAACCATAGCACCAGCCGCAGTAAGCATCGTAACAGTAAATTAGTGTGGGGTTCATTAAATCTTATTCTTTTATTTTAGCCATATTTTGTAAATGTTTCGACAAACTCAACATTACGAAAAGCTATCAGTCTAATTTTGTCAAGGGCGTGTTAGTTATGAAAAAAATATCAATGCGCCTCCAACCAATTTTCTCCCATTCCAATTTCCGCATCCGTAGGTACACCATTGGGCAATGCCAAAGCCGTTTGCATACAATTTAAAATAACGGGTTTAATAATTTCAATTTCACTGCGGTGTGCATCAAAAACCAATTCATCATGCACCTGCAACAGCATTTTACTTTTAAAATTTTGTTTTCTGAATTCTTCATGAATTTTTATCATCGCCATTTTTATCATATCGGCAGCACTGCCCTGTATGGGAGAATTAATGGCATTGCGTTCTGCAAAACCACGTACGGTAAAGTTGGCGCGAGTTAATATCTTTTAACCAGCGCTTGCGGCCCATCAAAGTTTCTACATAACCATTTTCTTTTGCAAAGTTGATGGTATCATCCATATACTTTTGAATGTTGGGGAATTGCTTTTTGTAATTATCAATAATTTCTTTTGCCTCTGTTCTGCTGATACCTAAATTTTCTGCAAGGCCAAATGCACCCTGCCCGTAAATAATACCAAAGTTTACACTCTTGGCTTTGTAACGCATTTCTTTGGTTACATCTTTTTCTTCTACATTAAAAACTTTTGCAGCAGTTGCGGTATGAATATCTTTTCCTGTTGTAAATGCTTCGCACATATTTACATCGCCGCTGATGGCAGCCACAATGCGTAATTCAATTTGAGAATAATCGGCCGAAATCAACACATGATCTTTATCTCTTGGTATAAATGCTTTTCTTATTTCTCTTCCCCTGTCGGTACGTACCGGAATATTTTGCAGGTTGGGGTTATTGCTGCTTAATCTTCCTGTTACCGCAACTGCCTGTGCATATGAAGTATGCACACTGCCGGTTTTTTTATTTATCATCAGCGGCAATGCATCTACATAAGTGACTTTTAATTTGGTGTACTCCCTAAAAATTAAAATATCATCTACAATTTTATTTTGTGCTGCAAGTTTTAATAACACATCTTCGCCGGTTGCATATTGACCGGTTTTTGTTTTTTTTGCTTTGGGGTCTAACTGTAATTTATCAAACAACACTTCGCCCAATTGTTTAGGGCTTGCTAAATTAAAACGAACACCTGCCTGTTTGTACACACTTTCTTCTGCAGTTTTTGCTTCTCTTTCCAGTTCTTTACTGTAATCATTTAAAAAACCTTCATCAATTCTTATGCCTTCAAACTCCATGGCGGTTAATACTTTTACCAATGGATTTTCTACTTCGTAAAAAACTTTTTCTACTTCTTTTTCTTTTAACTGCGGAAGAAAAATATTTTTTAACTGCAAAGTAATATCTGCATCTTCGGCAGCGTAATCTTTTATTTTTTCAGCTTCCACATCTCTCATGGTTCCCTGCCCTTTGCCTTTTTTGCCAATCAATTCTTCAATATGTACGGGCTCGTAACCTAAATATTTTGCACTTAATGCATCCATATTTCTTTTGCCATCGGGTTCAATTACATAATGTGCCAGCATGGTATCAAAAATGTATTGCCAGCCAATTCAAAGCCATACCATTTCAGCATCAGCATATCGTACTTTAAATTTTGGCCAACCCAGTGATTTTTGTGTTACTGAATATTTCTTTAAAGTTGTTTAACAATTTAATGCAGTCTTCTTTATCTGCAGGGCAGGGCACATAATAACCTTCGGTTGGTTTTATCGAAAAACTTAAACCTACTAACTCTGCATCGTTGGCATCAATGCCGGTGGTTTCGGTATCAAAACAAATTTCTGTTTGGTTATTTAGTTTATTGGTTAATTGGTTAATTAGTTCATCGGTGTTAACGAGTATGTAATTGTGTGGTGTATTGTTGATGTTTTTGTCGGCAATTAAGTTAAGCCCTCTTCCAAACCGCCGTCGGGGTCCAAAGCCGCCGACGGGGTTTGCTGCGGCTGCTCAATAATGTTTCCAAACAAATCCATTTGTGCTGTTGGTGCAGCGGTTTTGGTTTTTGGTGTTGCAGTACTGGTATGGTTCCAAACTTCGGCAGTTACATTTATATCATCTCCTAAAACCCTTTTACCTAAAGTTTTAAATTCCAGTTCTTCAAAAATTTCTTTCAATGCCTCTTTATTCATTTCTTTTATGCGAAAATTCTCTTCATGAAATTCCGCAGTAGGCACATTAGTAATAATAGTAGCTAATTTTTTACTCATTATTGCAAGGTCTTTTCCTGCCCTTACTTTTTCGCCAATCGAGCCTTTTATTTTATCTGCATTGTGTAAAATATTTTCTAATGTTTCGTATTCGTCTAAAAGTTTTGCAGCAGTTTTTTCTCCCACACCCTTTATGCCGGGTATATTATCTACCGCATCTCCCATCAACCCTAAAATATCAATTACCTGGCTCTACATTTTTAATATCCCATTTTGCACAAACTTCTTTTGGGCCCATTATTTCAATAGTGCCACCCTGGTAAGGCGGTTTATAAATTTTAATATTTTCACTTACCAATTGTCCATAATCTTTATCAGGCGTTACCATAAAAACTTCGTAACCTTCTTTTTCTGCCTGCTTTGCCAATGCACCAATTACATCATCGGCTTCGTAACCATCAATGGCAATTACGGGAATATTAAATCCTTCAATAATTTTTTTTATATCCGGCACCGCCGATAAAATATCTTCAGGGGTTTCCTGGCGGTTGGCTTTATAATCTGCAAAATCGGTATGGCGTTCGGTGGGTGCATGTGTATCAAAACATACGGCCATGTGCGTAGGGTTTTGATTTTTTATAAGATCGATCAATGTATTGGTAAAACCAAATTGTGCATTGGTGTTGCGACCCTTACTTGTAATACGTGGATTACGAATGAGTGCATAATAAGCCCGGAATACCAGTGCAAACGCATCTAATAAAAATAATTTTTTTTGCATAAGGTAAAGATAATAATTTCTCTACGCTGATGGTAATTAGATATTATCTTTTAAACACCATCTTTAGCCCACTGGTTTTTAGCTATACAGAATTCAACAAAAATTAATTAAATAATTCGCTGTAATAAAAGTTCAATAGGGCTATAAAAGTACAAGGGAGATTATTAATTGGCTTTTATCAAAAGCCAATTAATAACAAAATCATATTTACAACGATGTGTGGAAGAATTATCCCGATAAATATCGGGACTGGTAACAAAAAAAGCCGCCTCATTACAAAGCGGCCATTGGGTTAGTAAGAAAACTATTTTTATAATGCAGTGATGTAAAATTTGTCTGTGTTTCTGTCGCTGGTTTTTTCAAAGCTTATACCGTCGCTGGTAACTGAAGTAATATCCCAGTATTTATTTAAGCCATTTAGTACAGCGTTAGAATTTTTAAAATGGATGGTTATTTTTTTAGAGATATTATCTTCAATCCAGTGGCCGGTAAAATTAATACCATCTTTTACTGCCGTTACCTGCCCATTGTTATTAAACGTAAATGTATAATCTTTAAAGTCGCAGGTATTATCGGTATTGGCGTTGCTAAAGCAATTTACCTTCCAGGTGCCTTTAGTTACTAAAGGCGAAATTGATTCGGAAACTGCCAGTTTATCGATGCTGGTGCAGGCGGCAAAATAAATGATGACACAGCATTTTATTGCAAACAATAGTAAAGGTTTTTTCATTTATCAGGATTATTATCAGGTTTAACAGATATGATAACTGACAAAGGACCTTTTTTATTGTTTGTGTGGAAAAATTAAAACCGGGTTTCCAGGTAAGCCGGTAGCATTGCCCGCCAGGTTGGCCAGTCGTGTTTCCACTGCTTGCCCCACATATCCAGTTCGTAATTAATGCCTTTATCGTATAAAACCGAGGCAAATTTGCCGGATGCATCAGGGTCTTCGTAATCGCCGCTGCCGGTGAGTATATGAATATGATTGCTGCTGCGTATCTGTTCCAAAACTCCGTGGTCGGTTAGGTTGGGAATGTAATGCGAAGGCGAATTAAAATACACCTGCTCATCATAAAAACTTTTGGTGTACTCTGTAAGATCGTACACGCCGCTCATGGCAATTACGCCATTAATTAAATCGGGGCGCTTTAAAAAAAGGTTCATGCTGTGCAATGCACCAAAAGATGCACCGCATGTAATAATAGGTGTTTCGTTTGAGGTACTGTTTTTTATAAACGGAATTACTTCGTTATAAATATAGTGGTTAAACTGGTTGTGGCGTATGGCCTTATGCTCACCCTGCATATCGTTATTTAACCAGCTTTCGTTATTGATGCTGTTTACAGAAAATACTTTTACTTTTCCTCCATTAATGTAAGGCGCCAAAGTATCCATCAGCTGAAAGCGTTCGTACTCCAAATAATCGGCTGCGGCTGTAGGTACCAGTAATAATGCAAAACCATAATCGCCATAAGTGGCAATGGGCATTTCTTTTTGCAGAGCAGGGCTAAACCAGCTGGTGAGTTCTCTTTTCATAAAATTATTACACTTGAGTTTTCAATTTTTAATTACTACAGCACCCCTTCCTTAATCTCCGTCCACAATTCCCTGTAACATTTTGCAGCATAACTGCTGTTGGCAAATTCCATAATAGGTGCTTTGTGTACGCCCATTTTTTCTACATCGGATAAATAGGGAATATAATTTTGGAAAAAGCGTTTGTCTTTATACAGCTCTTCCATTATTTCGTTATGCATGTTTTTACGCAGGTCGGCCATGGTAAAAAAGCACATCATCTTACTGATATCCAAATCTTTTTCTTTAAAATAATCTTTTACCATATTGTAAGTACGTATAGATAAAGTAGTGGGAATAACGGGCATCAGTACAATATCGGCTGCATTAAAAATATTTTCGCTAAGGGCACTAAAGCCGGGGTGGCAATCAATAAAAACAAAATCGTATTCTTTTTCCAGTTGCTTTAACACACCTTTCAAACGGTTTTTGTTGCCTTTCATTTCTTCCAGCATAATATCAAAACTGCGGGTGTTGCTGTCGGCGGGTATTACATCTAAAAGTTCAAAATCGGTGCTCATTATGGCACTTTCCAAATCGGCATCTTTGGTAATTAATTTTTTAATGCCGGGATGCGTTTTGGGTTTTGCTTTATAATAAAAAGATGAGGAACCCTGTGGGTCAATATCCCACAGCAGGGTTTTAAAACCATCGGCAGCGGCCAGGTAAGCAAAGTTTACACAGCTGGCGGTTTTACCTACGCCGCCTTTAAGGTTGTAGAGGGCAATTGTTGTCATAATTTAAGTTTTATAATAACGGATTAGTAAGATAGGAAAATTTTTAAGAAAATGGCATCTTTTGTAAAAGACCGTTATGAAAATTCCGCAGCAATACAAAACCTGTTAATGTCTTATTTAATTTTGAGTGATGGGAATAAATTCATTGCCTTTAAGAAAGGTGTTTTTGGCGCTTGAAGAGCAAATGATCATTCCCTGCGTCTAGGCACCATTATGCAAGGAGAGCTGCGGATTGGGATGCTGCTATTATGTTTACCGATACCATTGAGCAGTTTGCCTAAAGGCCTTCTGGTATTTTTATTTATGTCGATAATGATAAAATTGCTGAAAAAAGATTGAAATAATTGGTTGTATTACATTTGCGTAACATGAGCGCAGATATGTTGTTACCATTTTAAATATATAGAATTAATTCTTTCAAGATACTCGTCACAAAGTTGCCTTATTATTGGGTTATATTTTTTATAAAAAAAATTATGGACTTTTGAAGGTTCTTGTCGGAGCAATAAAATTTCGTCCTGAATGTCACGTAAATCCTCATATGTAAAGGGAGTTTTTTCTTCGATAAGTTTATCTAGTTTACATATAATTGCTTTTCTCTTATTTATAGTAATATTATTTCCACGTATGAGAGTAATAAAATGTGTATAAAAGGAAAGCGTAGAAAAATAGAGAAAGAAAATTGTTCTTCCATCAATGGCAAGTGCGACCCAAACTATAAAAACAATTATGGTGTAAATGATTATAATTGTTTGTAGGGTATCTCTATATTTCTCTCTTAATATTACGTCCCAGTAGGAGCCTATTCTGTGACAAATAGCGGTTGCTGTTCTATTATTGATAGATTCTAAAATATTGTCGGGATACCAATCTTTAATAGTAGCACCTTTGTAGTTTTTGGCTAATTCAATTATTAGAAAACTTTCAGGCTTGTTTAAAAAAATTTTCCAGTGTAGTTGAAATATTTTTGTATCGAATAGTTCTTTTAACAGAGCACCTTTACTGGTATTTCCTTTAAAATAATCGGCCAACATCCAACTGCTAGCAGTAATGGCAAATGATATACCAAAGAGTATTTCTTTTATAGTTTCGTTTTTTAGAAAAAAATAGGCAATCGGATAGGCAATTGCCAAAAAACAAAGGGTATATGTAAGGACGAATTCCTTGGATTTTGCCTTGCTGTACGCTATAGAAGATGCTTTTAATAACTCAATTGATTCAGGACTATTTTGATTTTTAAGTAAACCATGTCCCATATTAAACTAAAATTACTTTAGTTAATAAAAATACATTTTTATTTTAAATAAGTTAAAGCAAAAGAAGGATGTGTCGGATTAGCTATTAATAAAGCAGGGCTGCTGCGACTTTACTTTCTGTAATATCCAATTCATTATGTCCTACATAATTATATGCTTCTTTAGGGGGAATACTCATTCTTTTAAACCCCTTACCATTTTTTACATACATGCTTGCGGCTATTCCTTTTAATGCCTGTACAAACGAAATAAAATCTGATCTAAGATAAATTTCATTTATAGGATCTTTACTACTCACAATTTTTAGGTCATCCTCCCAAATAGATGGAATTCCATGTAAAATTTGTTCCTCGTCAATATTATCATTTTCTTCAAAAAACTGCTTAGCTAAAACTAACGGAGAAAATGTATTGAAATTATAACTGCTATTGAAAAATTGCAATATCGTATTAAACAATATATTACCGGTTTTATCTGCCGATTTTATTATTAAATCCATATTTACGAGTTTAATTATAGCACTTAGTTTTTTAAACAAATGCTAAGATATATAAATATATTCATTTAAAGTAAAAAAATTAAAATCCCATTATTAGTAGGTTATTCATACTAATAATAGAATTTTAACAAATTACTACAATGTATTCAACTTTTATGCCATTAAGTTTCGCAATATTTCTTAAATACCCAATAGGGTACAGGTTGATTTACAAAACGTAAGTCTTTAACGCTTTTGAAGTCAGGGTTATTGCCTTGATTTTCAGCTTTTTTCTGTTGTTTATTATCAGGCTTAAAACGGTCAAAATAATGATGCCTAAACCTGTTAAAATAGTAGTCGGAATAGTTATAAATTTTTGTGAAGCTTTCGAAATGTACAACCCCTCCATTATTATAGTCGTTTGTAAGCTCTTTATTTACTAATAGATCAAGCCAAATAAAATGAATAGTTACTATTTCATATTCTGCCGGTTTTGAATCAAGTAATATTTTGTCTAAAAAATAATCTTTAGGAAACGGAGACGGCAATAACATATCCGAAAAACTTTCTTTCGTGGGTATTATGCAAATCCTTAGTTTTTTGTCATAAGCACACTTCCAGGCAATGTAGTTAGTATCAGATAAAACAATTGATTCAAATATCCAATCAGGTTCGTATACTTCTAACTTATCTGCTAAAAATTTTTTAATATTAAATTTTGAAACCTCTTTTACTAACTCCTCAATTTTGGCATCTTTTAGCTGTTTTCCTTGTACAGATAAAGGCTTTTTTCCGTCTTTATCTCTCGACTCCCAAGTCATATCGTCTCTATTATATAAGTATTTATTTTCTGCTACAGTACTTTCATCCTTATCAATATCCGTTTCTATGCTTAAAATAGAAAATCGGCTATGTTCAAAATAAATATCATCTTGTGACACATCAATTTGATCTTCCATAAACATTCCTGCCTTAAAATGCCATCCTTTTCTGTCGGGGGGTATATTATCAGCACACTGACTAATAGGTAAGTGTTCATGTCCAGTAAGCAAAATATTTGATTTGTCGAGAATTTTATTTAAAGTAAAATCTTTGTATTTTTTATTATTATAATCATAAAGTTCATTCCAGTTTAGCCAATTTAAGGGGTGGTGCATACAGGTAATAACCACGTATTCGGGGTTATCAGATATAATTTTTTCAAGGTCTACAATAGGAAAAATATCTCTACCTATAATCTGATTTCCATATTCAACTATTGCCTCCTTTTTTTCTAAAATACTAGCCAATTCGGCACTATAATAATCAAAGATGGACTCAGGAGTTACTGCTGACGGTTCTTGCAGTTTTTTTAAACCAGCGGCAAGTAATGTATTAAACTGAACACCAATAGAATACCAAGCTGTATTTATAAGTACAAAAATTATCTTGTTCTTGTCATCTTTTAAATAGCCGAATAACCGATTGGTATTGTAATTATTTGCCGGATATTTTGTAATAGGTACGTTATTTTCTAGAATAATATCTTTTAAATTAAAGAAGTCGTTCCAAATGATATTTTTTTCATTTTCTTCTGAAAACCCAAATCGATTTGTAAAAGATATAAATGCTTTGAAGAAACGTTGTCCTCCTTCTTTTGAGTTAGTATCATCAAAAAGAGTTTTATTCTTTTTCTTAAATTTTTTTTCACTTGAATTAAAAGTTTCTAGATACTCTTTAAAATGACTGGTATCACCCCAGCTTATATCATGATTACCAGGTATTACAATAAACTTTGGGTAGCCTCTTTCGGAATTACCCTTGTTTAAAGAGTTATAATATTCATGCAACGGTACTATAAACCAATCCCAAAAATAAGCGTAGTCTTCTTCACTGCCGGCAAATCCAATATCGCCAGTTAGAAGAAAATAATCTATTGGCTTCCCCACTTCCTCAATTTTTATGGTATTAAGGAATGTTTCGTATAAGTTTTGTAATCTATTTGGGACATTATTGCTGTCTCGGTAAATACCTCTAAGATGAATATCACTTACCCACACTAATTTGCAATTAATATTTTGATAAAGCTTATTCATAGATTCTGTATTTATACCTCCGGGAATCCCTTTTTTAAATTATCAAACTGTGTTTTCTTTTGAATTAAAGCAAAATGCCAGAGGCTTTGTAACATGCCGTTTCGCATTTTAAAATATTTATTTAATTCTTTGGGTAAATAAAAAAAAGTTCCGCCTGTTTGATCCACACTGTAAAATTTTGAGTCATCACATTCAATGAAAGACTTTAAAGGTTCTCCCGTTTTCCAATTTCTTTTTAACAAATGAACCTTTTGGTCATTTTGTTCATATAATATTTTTAAGTAACTGTACATTAAGGCATTTGTAAATAAAAAAGTATTTGTGTATTTATTCTTATCATACAATATTGGCATTCCCTTTAACATATTTTGCTTATGGTGTTCATAGAAATACGATAACGCTTTGTACCGGTGAGCATATTCAAGATTTATTTCCTTATCTCTAGAAGAGGTTGGCCTAGGATGTTTAAAATGATTTATATAACTATTTTCAATGTCGGTATCTAAACTATTATTGTTTATACTATTAATACTAAATTCCTTTTGCCATAAAATATCAATCGAATCATTCTTATCATAAACTTTAGTTTCTTCACTATTTATTTTATTGATATTACTGCGTATTTCTTCCTTAAAACTATTGATAAAGGAAATATGTTTTTCAAATAAATTAAACAATTCTATCTTAATAAGAAAATAATGTTTATCCCAGTAGTTTTGTAATTCTGCAATTGGGCAATCCTCATAGTTTATTTCAAAATTGTACAGTTTAGCTAAAAAATAAAGTCGAAAGAGTTCTTTTTTAAAATGACTTTCAGAAATAATTCCTGTTTTTTCGTACATCGATGCATTTTGGAAATTGTACATCCAAAACCAATATGAAAACAGCTTAAAGTCTAAATTAGCTATATAATAAAAACGAATACCGTCAATAAATAAATAATCTAAACCAAGTTGCTTATGCTCGGATAAATCGGCTATAAATTTGTAATCAGTGCTGCTCTAAATAATGGTGTCAAACTCTATTTTTAATTTTTTGAAAGAATTTAATGCGCCTTCTTCAGCATCTCTGTTATCTTGGTTTAACACTTCTTTTATAATGGTAAAGAATACAAATTCTGGGGAAAGCAAGTGATATACATTATAATTTATTGAATAATAATTTGCGTTAGTAACGTTATAGTTTAACTGAATGAGTGGTGTATAAGAATCTTTCTCGCTATAAAATAAATTTACAACTGAAGATGCAAGACTTGTGTAGGTTGATAGTAATTGCTGAATAGAGCTATTGAAGTCCAAATCAAAATCACTAATATCTTCAAACTGGTAACAATTTAAAACCCGGATACTATAAGCTTCTTCAAACATTTTTATTTTTTCAATCAATTGGCCCTCCATATCTCCCACTGCATTTTCTTTTAAACAATCTAAGGTATCATTATCGAAATTTTCCCCCCATTCTTCATGAGATTTAACAATATACTCTTCCAGACTCTGAATAAAGCTAGAGAAATCTAAAAAATAAATAAATAAAATAGAGTCCTGTATTCCATTATTGAAGTTGTAAAAAATTTTTGCAATTTTTGCCCTTATCTGCCGGGAAATTTTTAATGATTTTAAATGACTTCCTAATTCTTCAATTTTTTGTGGAGCGACTGCAAGCTGATTTTTCAACAACGACCTCAATTTTTTTTGAGGCGTTTCCTGATTAGGAATTTCTGTTATGGTATTTCCCTTAAAAGTCAAAGAATCATTTTCTCGGGGATTTGGCTTAACAGTGTGACTAAACTGTACATTAGTCTTAATTTTTTTTACATAATCATAAATTTTATTTTCTTCTCCTTCTATTTTTTGAAAGAAAGACATATATAATTCATGAGTATTTTTAAAGTCATGAGATTCTTTTTCAGGGATATAGTAATCCGTTTTACCTGTTATCAAATAGGGATTATTCAAGTTAAAAGGGTTTTGTGATGCATCCCCACCCAAGCGCTTTTGAATTTCTGCAATTAAATCAGGTAAATGTCCGGGTTTTACTTGCCATTCTAATTCAGTTCTTATGTTAAGATTTTCTCCGTTAAAGCGTTTCATAAATTCTTTTTTCATAAACTCTCTTCGATTCACTCCAAAATAACTATGAGTATCTGCAAAAATGTGTGAGCTTTCTATCTTAGCTTTATCCATATCACTTTCGTAATAAATACTATTCTCAATAACCGCATTAAACCAAGGGGCCTTTTTTTCTTTTAAATCAGATAATCGTAAGCGTCGTAAGCTTGTCAAAGCTTCTGATATAATCCCGGGGTTCTCTGCAAAAATTAATACGCTAGTTTCAAACCAGGAAAAAGATTGTAGTAATAAATAATTATTATTCGGTTGTGTATCTTTTTTAATTATTGGATTTATAGTTTTATCAATTAATTCTATTACTTTATCATAAAAATTATATCCGTTACCGACGAGTAGTCCATTATTTATTTTAAGATTACAAATACCTATAAATGTACTTGTCTTTTGGATATTTGATTCCTTAACTCGTTCTAAAAAAAAAGCTCTTAAGTCGTCATCCGTTTTACCACCAGAAATAATTCCTGTAATTATTTGAAAGGTATTAGGATTAGATGCACCAGAATTGCCCTTAGTTTTAGGAGTAAAAAGTTTTTGAGCAAATTTATAACTATCGGAAAGAGAAATAAAAGCGATATCATAATTACCAAAAATGTAATACTCTAAAGGATTGTATAATACATTTGTTTTTTTAGTTTCATCTATTTCCGTATCAGGCTTAGTATAATAATCGCCTGTTTCTTTATAATTATTAGTAGTGTCTTTAATATATTGGGAATAAAAATTTTCTTTTACAATATCTGGATAAGTAATTTCTTCTTTTCGAGGAACGGTAGCAATTACAATATGTAAAGTAAGAGAATTGGCGTTTGAAATACTCATATGCAAGCAGGCAAAGGGTTTAGTCAGGCTTTGGGTAAAGTATATATTATGTCACAATATAATGTTATTTATAAATAATTCAAAAATATGTCTTAAAATACACAAGATTTTGCTTTTAAATAATATAGCTAATAGCGTTTTTTAGAAAAAACCATGTTTCTTTTATCAGTTTATAATGTAAGTCAATTTTTTGCATTAAACAATTTGACAAATAATAAGTTAGAATTCAAATAAAAATAAGCTTGAATAAAAAGGAAACATTAGCAATAGGTATATTTGCCATGATAACTTTCTGCAACTATTTCTTCATCCCTTCCAATTCCTTCTGCAACCTGAACATCTCATCCCTTAACCTTGCCGCTTCCATAAAGTCTAAATCTTTAGCCGCTTTTTCCATTTGCTTTTTTATTTTGCCAATACCTTTTTCCATTTGCGGAATGGTTTTGTATTCCACTTCATCTTCGGCAGCAATGCTGATAATATCTTCATCGGGTTTAATAGAATAAGGATTGGCAGGGTCGTAACCTTTTACATCCAGCACCGAACCCTGTGCCATAATTTGCTGCGTATTTTTTATAATAGTAGTAGGGGTAATGTTGTGTTCAATATTGTAAGCAATTTGTTTTTCACGGCGGCGGTACGTTTCGTCAATGGTTTTTTGCATACTCTCCGTCATAATATCCGCATAAAAAATTACCAGGCCATCAACATTACGGGCAGCCCTGCCTGCAGTTTGTGTAAGGCTTCTTTCGTTGCGTAAAAAACCTTCTTTATCAGCATCTAAAATAGCTACCAAACTTACTTCGGGTAAATCCAATCCTTCTCTTAATAAATTTACACCAACCAGTACATCAATAATGCCCAGGCGCAACTCTCTTAAAATTTCCACTCTTTGCAAAGCATCTACTTCGCTGTGAATGTATTTGCATTTTATGTTGATGCGTTCTAAATATTTTGTCATTTCTTCGGCCATGCGTTTGGTTAATGTAGTTACCAAAACACGATCACCTTTTTTTATTCGCTTATCAATCTCATCCAGCAAATCATCAATTTGATTTATTGATGGACGAACTTCTATCGGCGGATCTAATAAACCTGTAGGCCTTACCACCTGCTCCACCACAATGCCTTCACTTTTTTCCAACTCATAATCTGCCGGTGTTGCCGAAACAAAAATGGTTTGCCCGGTCAATGCTTCAAACTCATGAAAATTTAAAGGCCGGTTATCTAATGCGATGGGTAAACGAAAACCATAATCTACCAAAATTAATTTACGGCTCCTGTCGCCGCCATACATGCCACTTACCTGCGGAATAGTTTGATGACTTTCATCAATCATTAAAATAAAATCTTTTGGAAAATAATCTAACAAACAAAACGGACGGGTGCCGGGTTTACGCCTGTCAAAAAAACGGGAATAATTTTCTATACCATTGCAATAACCCAGTTCACGTATCATTTCCAAATCGTAATTCACTCTTTCGCTTATCCGTTGTGCTTCAATATATTTTCCGGAGTTTTTATAATAAATTTCCTGCGCTAACACTTCATCCTGTATTTCATGTATCACCTGCTGCAGCATATCTTTTGGTGCCACATATAAAGTGGCAGGAAAGATGGCTGCATTTTCTACACTGCTGATGCGTTTGCCGCTGCTGAGTTCCAGCGTTTCAATCGTTTCGATTTCATCACCAAAAAAAGTAATGCGGTAACCAAAATCTACATAAGGTAAATTAATATCGATGGTATCGCCTTTAACACGAAATGTTCCTCTTGTAAAATCGCCTTCGCTTCTGTTGTATAAACTGTTTACCAGGGCATGTAAAAATCCCTGCCGGGAAATTTGTTGCCCTTGTGTAATTCGGATAATTCCATTTTCATAATCAGTAGGGTTGCCCATACCATAAATGCAACTTACACTGGCCACAATAATAATATCTCGTCTGCCACTTAATAATTGTGCGGTTGCCTGCAATCTCAATTTATCTAACTCTTCATTAATGCTTAAATCTTTTTCAATGTAAGTATTGCTTACGGGCATGTATGCCTCGGGCTGGTAGTAATCGTAATAACTAACAAAATAACCTACCGCATTATCCGGAAAAAATTGTTTGAATTCGCCATACAATTGTGCCACCAATGTTTTATTATGCGTTAATACCAACACAGGCCGTTGTACATTTTGTATAACATTGGCCATGGTAAAAGTTTTACCACTGCCGGTAACACCCAATAAAGTTTGATAGCGTTCACCGTTTAATAAACCTTCGGTAAGTTGCTGAATAGCCTGCGGCTGATCGCCTGCGGGGGAATATGATGAGTTAAGTTTGAATTGCATGATAATAGATTATGCAATTTACAAAAGCTTATTGAAGGGTTGCCAACCTGCAGCATAGTTTTTAAATAAATAATGCTCTTTAAATAAATGGAAAATCAGTATGTAAATTATTTCAATAATTTATCTGCCTGATTTTTTCTGATAAACCATGCAATGGTAAACGAAGGGATGGCATCGGTGAAAGGAATTATTTCTTCCAAAAAATTTAAGGCGCCACCAATTTGCCCAAACTTACCGCCAAATAACCTGTAAAAAATTAATGCTGAAATGGGTGCCCATACAATATCAATAAACTCTGCTAAAACAGGAAATGCATACGTGGCCATTCCGATAGCATCCATTAAAATGCAAAGGCCAATATTGGGTACAAATATTTTTTCTTCTTTCATAATTAACTCTTGGAGGGTTTTGCTTCAGTTTGCATTTCCTGGAGAGTCTTGCTAAACCCTCCAAGAGTTAAAGTTGTCATTCAAATATATTTCTTTATCAATCCCTCAATTCCCTTGCCATTTAAAAAATCTTGCTGGTATTTTTTTATTTCAGCAGCGGTAATATCTAAAAGCCCTTCTGCCTGCAACTCTTTTATTTGCCCTTTTTCATGCAACGATAAACGGCCATCCAGTAAAAAACCTACGGTAATTAATAACTGGCAAACTTCTCTTTCTTCTTTTCCTGCGGCTTGTAATTTTTTGTAATAATCATCTTCCAGCAAATGTTTTTCTTTTGGGAGGATACTATAAATGTCAAATAAATTTTTGGTAAGAAAAAAATGATTTTGGTGAAAATCTCTTTTGCTAACAGCGATGTATTGCAGCGTATCGTACAGTAAAATTTTAAAAGCATCTGTTGGCCGCTGATCTTTTCTTATACGTTTGCAAATATCTTCAATAAGGTTTTGCCCCATAATAATTACCCGGGCTTCTTTTAAAATTATTTTGGTACCGTAAGCATTCCACAATGCAAAAATGGGGATGCCGGCAAAATCCTGTACCGCTTTTACTGCATAACGGCCCAATGCTCTTTGTATAAAAATTTTAAAGAGCATATTACTGAGTGTAGCTTTTAAAATAAAAAGAAAATTCCAGGCCAGTAATGCTTTTTTATTGATGCCCTGCAAAGGATCGATGCCGTATTTTAAAATTTCTTTGTTCTTTTTTTCAAGGCTGATACTGATGAGTAAATTTCTCTTCTCTTTTTTTAACTGGTAATTTAAAAATCCGGTGGCCACTGCTATTTCATGTGCACACCAAATATTTAAAAGCGTAAGCAGTAAAATTTCTGCAATTACTAAAATGATGGTGTAAACAATTAAGGTAACTGGCAAAATAAATTTTTTACCAAAAAGTATTACGGGTGTATCATTAAAAAAACCGGGATAAATATATTGGGGCACATATAATAATACCACACCCATAGCACCAATAAAAGCTGCCAGCCAAACTGCAATAGTTTCTTTGCGGCGTATGTTTTTTATTTCTTCTTCGGCTAATAAAAAAAGTTGGCTGTCTGCATTAACTTTTTTTAAAGGAAGTAAATTGTAAAATAAATTGTAGATGGGTTTCACTGGCAAAAAGTAAAAATGATATTAAAGTTGCAGCTATTTTACTGCTTTGCCACTTTTCTTTTTAAATACCCGCTGTAATCTGGTATTTGTGTTTCATAATCCTGGTGCATTAATGGAGAGGTTAAAATAAAATCGGCTGTTGCCCTGCCGCAGGCCAGTAAAATATTCCAGGCTACGCCTAATCTTAATAGAGCTTTTACATCGCTGTCGTGTGGCTGTGCTTCCATTGGATCCCAAAAAAATATCAGTACATCAATTTTACCTTCGGCAATCATTGCACCAATTTGCTGGTCGCCACCCAATGGGCCGCTAAGCACTTTCTTTACAGGCCGGTCCAATTTTTCTTCTAATAATTTACCTGTTGTACCGGTTGCAATAAGTTCGTGCCGTGCCAGTACAATCTTATTATGCTCAGCCCATTCAATTAAATCAGCTTTTTTATTATCGTGTGCCACTAAAGCAATTCTTTTTCTTGTACCAATTTTTCTTACTTCTTTCATTATTACTATTTTATAAACACAGCTATGGTTTAGTCAAAAAAAAAACATACGTTTGCAGTTCCTTCACCCTATTCTATTATAAAACCGTTTTCCCCTTAAGCAACCAATTTGTTTTTTGGTTAATACTCAAAAAATTTAAGTTCAGGCATTTTCAATTAACATTATGAATAGAACATCTACTAAGTTAGGGGTTATTGTATTATTATTTTTGCAACTTTCTTTAAATGCACAGCAAAAGCGTATTTATGTTTCTAACGACGACCACACAGATTACATGTGGAGTGCTAATGAAACAGGTTACCAAACGGCATTTTTACAATATGCTTGATTGGTGGATTAACTATAACGAAACCACTGCAACGCCAATTCCATCCACCCTACCGCAGTAAATGGAACTGCGATGGATCTTTTTGGGTTTCCAGTGTATGAAAAAAACAGGTCGGCTGCACAGTTTAATAAACTAATTGACCAAATCAGAAGCGGTCAAATAACTGTTCCTTACTCCCCTTTAATAGTAACCTATGGTGCGGTACCTGCCGAAGCTGCTTTACGTGGCATGTATTACGCCGGCGATTTGGAACGAAGATATAATCTTGATTTTGATATGGCGATTTCTGTGGAAAACCAAACCTTGCCATTGGGACTTTCATCACTTTGGAAAGGCGCTGGTGCAAAATATTGCTGGCATGGCGTATGCGATTGTAACAAATTGGTTATCAAATTTAACCAACAGGCAAAATGAAATATACTGGTATAAAGGTATTGATACCAATAAAATATTATTAAAATGGTACAATTTGCAGGGAGCAGGGCAAAATGATGGCCTTGGGGGTTATGGCGAAGCTAGATTTGCCAATACCGCCATTAGTAACCTGGCAGCAAAATGCAATACAACTTTGTACCCTTATAATATTGCTGCAGGTTTTGGTGTTGGCCAGGATGATGTGCAACACTAATGATTATCTAGTGGATGCGGCGCAAGCAAATACTAATGCAAGTCAACAAATAATTGTATCTAATGAGGTTGATTTTTTCAGGGATTTTGAAAATACTTATGGCGCAGCATTGCCGAATGTAACCCAAACTTTTGGAAATGAATGGGACCTGGCATGTGCATCCATTGCAGAAGTGAGCGCAAAAATAAAAAGGTCGCTAGGAAAAATTACGGGCTGCAGAGGCAATGGCTGCAATAGTAATTAATTACAATCCCACTTTTGCTGTTTCGTTAGACATTGAAAAAAAGAAACCTGGACATGCATTGGGATTATTTTGGGAACACGAGTTTTGGTTTTGCTGGTAACGTTGGCCTGGAAGAACGCAATGCTTTTCAACGCAGGCTTGAAACCAATTTTTCTTCTTATATGATCAACTGTATAACCTTGCTAAAAACAACTTGGTAATCTTATAACCAACAACACGGCTAACATACGTTTTTTTGCGTTTAACCCATTAGGCTGGAGCCGTACCGATTATGCAGATTATGATTATAGCGGCAGTACAAATATTCATGTGTAGATGTAAGTGCCAATTCAGAAGTACCTTTTCAATTGGTACTAAAAAACGGGTATAAATTATGTAAGGATTGAAGCCAGCAATATCCCATCTTTAGGTTATAAAGTTTTTGAGATACGAAATGGCCCGGGTTCAGCATTTTTCCTGTACGCCGGTACTAACACCGGCAATGTTGTTGAAAACGATTTTTTTAGAATTACTTATACTAATCAGGGCGTATTAACCAGCATAATTGATAAACAAAACGGCAACAGAAATATTGTTACGTTAACAAATGCAAAATATATTAATGATCTTGGTACCGGCTCGGCAAATAATGGAACAGCTGTTGTTGAAAATAACGGCCCGGTTGCTATTACTGTTCTTACCACAACAAGTGCTGCTCCTTTGGCACACAGTACCAGAATAACATTATTTAAAAATGTTCCCCGTATAGAAATTGATAACCAGATAACAGAAGGGTTTAATTCCATTACAACCTGGAGTTATTCTTTTAATATTACATCACCCGAAGTTTGGCATGAAGAAACAGGCGCAGTTATTAAAGCAAAACTAACCAGCAATGCTGCTAACCCCGGAAATTATGCTACACAAAATGCAAGGTATGATTGGAATACGCTTAATCATTTTGCCAGTGTTAATGATATACAAATTATGGCGTTACGCTCTCTAACCAAGATTGTTACTTTATGAATTTGGGTAACAGCAACACCAGCTTCCTAGATCAAGGCAGTGCACAATTAAATGTTTTAGCCGGTGGCAAAATTGATGGTATCGGCATTCAACAACCAGGGTGGAGACAATTATTTAACCAGCGTTTTGCAATAACATACACATACAAATTACAGTGCTGCCACTGAAATGAAAAATGCACTGGAGCATCAAAACTTTATGGTTTGCGGCACTATTAATAACCAAACCAGCTTTTTACCTTTCAATCAATATTCCTTTCTCAGTGTCAATAATGCATGGCAGCCGTTAATATGGGCAGTAAAACCTGGCAGAAGAAGGAATCGATAATGGAACTATAACCAGGGTATGGAATTTAAATAATACAGACGTGGCCACCAACCTTACTTTTAATTTATCAATAAATGAAGCAATGCGTACCACTCATGTGGAGACAAATATGAACAGTAACCCTTTTAGCGGTAAAGATTTGCAGGCTGTTATTGGACAAAATGAAATGAAAACTTACAGGGTAAAATTATTTACAGCTGCTTTACCATTAAAATTAACATCATTTACATGGCGAGAAAATTCAACAATTAAATTTTTTAAAATGGAAAACCACCAATGAAATTAATATAAAAAAATACGAATTAGAGAGAAGTAGTGACGGGCAGCAATTTGCAGTAATTGCTATTGTAGCCAGCAAAATCAGAGCATTGGCAATAGTTATGATTTTATGATGAAAACATTAATACACCTCCACACTATTACTATCGCTTAAAAATAATAAATGCAGACAACAGCTTCAGTTATTCCTATAACAATTTTAATAATCGCTGGAAAAGAAGCTTCAAATCTTTTATTATATCCTAACCCGGTTGCCGATGTTTTAAATGTAAATTTTTTACTGGATAAAAAAATCCGTTGTAACATAGCAGTAATTAATTCGGCAGGCATAGTAGTAAAAACTGTGGCACCACCATTGTTTGAAAGGGGAAATAATTATTATTCTCTTTCTTTAAAAGATTTACCGGCAGGCGAATATATTTTTTCTTTAACAGCAGGCGATAAAAAATATATAAAAGGGTTTATAAAAAAATAAGCAGATAAATTGTTTTTACAAAGCATTTATTTTTATTAATAATTTATCAGCAAGGGTTTTATCCAATAGTTTAAGTTCTTCATGCATTTTTGTGGCATTGGCTTTATCTTTTTGGGCAACATACACAAAACCTTTATAATAACGTGGCAATGTTATTTTTGCATCAATAACAATTGCTTTGTTTAAAGTATTTAATGCATCGGTGTAAAAGCCTTTCATGTATTGTGCATAGCCAAGTTCGCTATAAGCAGCTATAAAAGTGCCATCCAGCCCAACAACTTTTTTCAGCATTACAATAGAGCTGTCGTATTTGCCCAATTCGTTAAAGCACCATCCTAAACCAAAGTAAGAGCCTGTACTTTTAGGGTTATTAATTATAGCTTTTCTGTAATTTTCAATTGCCTCTGTTGTTTTAGCCGGGGTATAATTTTTTCTGTATACATCTCCTATTCCTTTGTAGGCCGTTCCATTGCCGGCATTAATAAGCAGCGCACTTTTATATGCAGCAATTGATTCATCATTTTTTAAAAGTTTATATTTTGCAAAACCAATTTCGTTATAAGTGCTAACTGTTGGTTTTATAGCTGCGGCCCTGTTTAACCACTCCAAAGCTTTTTCAAAATTATTGTTTTGGTTATACCAGTAACCCAGTTCGTAACAGGCGCTTTCATTTTTATTATCCAGGCTATATGTTTTTTCGTATGCGGTTACACCTTCTGTTCCTCTTTTCAATGCCATGTACACATCACCCAATTGTTTATAAGCCGTTGCATAATCAGGTTTTGCAATAATGGCTTTATTAAAATAATTAAGTGCATCAGTATAGTTTTCTTTTTTCTTGTATGAGTAACCCATTTCCTGCAAAGCAAAAGCATAATCTTTTTTTAATTCTACTGCTTTTTTTAAATGTTCAATTGCTTTATCATAATCACCCAGTTCATTATGTGTCCACCCTAACCTGTAATAAGCATCTGCATATTGTGCATCTAACTTAACAGCTTTTTCAAACGCTTTTACTGCTGTTGCGTTATCAGCTAAATCGTTTAAACTTACTCCTTTATTAAACCATTCTTTTGCAGTTAACTGTGCAGTGGCAGCAGTACTAAAAAAAGCCCAAAGGCAAACAGCTGTAAATAATCGTAACATAAAATAAGTTTTACACTAAAATTATGTAACTCATCAAACATTTGCAATACCCAATACCTCTTAATTTCATTGTTATTTAATAAGGAAAGACGGTTTATTTGCCGTACCTTTGCACCTCAAAAAAAAAGGGTACAGATTATAACCTCACTGGTTTACAATACTTTACCACAACAATCATCACAATGAATATTCGTAACATCGCCATTATTGCCCACGTAGATCATGGTAAAACCACCCTTGTTGACAAAATTTTGCACAGCACCAACATTTTTAGAGACAACCAGGAAACTGGCGAACTGATAATGGATAATAATGATTTGGAAAGAGAAAGAGGTATTACTATTTTTAGCAAGAACGTATCTGTAACTTATAAAGGCTATAAAATTAACGTAATTGATACCCCTGGTCACAGTGATTTTGGAGGAGAGGTAGAAAGGGTTTTAAAAATGGCCGACGGCGTATTATTATTAGTAGATGCTTTTGAAGGCCCAATGCCGCAAACACGTTTTGTATTACAAAAAGCTTTGCAATTAGGTTTAAAACCAATTGTAGTTATTAATAAAGTAGATAAAGAAAACTGCAGGCCCGATGAAGTACATGATGCAGTGTTTGAATTATTTTTCAACCTAGATGCTACAGAAGATCAATTGGATTTTCCTACCATTTACGGTAGCAGCAAACAGGGCTGGATGAATACTTCAATTACACCAACCGATACTATTTTTCCTTTGATGGATGCTATTTTGGAGCATGTGCCCGAGCCAAAAGTTAATGAAGGCACCACGCAAATGCAAATTACTTCTTTAGATTATTCGGCTTTTTTAGGAAGGATAGCCATTGGCAGAGTTGCCCGTGGCAGTATTAAAGAAGGCCAGAATATTGTAATGGTACAGGCCGATGGTAAACTGGTAAAAAGTAAAGTAAGAGAATTATATACTTTTGAAGCATTAGGTAAAAAGAAAGCTACAGAAGTTTTTGCCGGCGATATTTGTGCAATAGTTGGATTGGAAAATTTTAATATTGGAGATACCATTTGCGATGCTGAATTTCCTGAAGCATTAGCAGTGATAAGTGTGGATGAACCTACCATGAGTATGATGTTCAGCATTAACAACTCACCATTTTTTGGTAAAGAAGGTAAGTTTGTTACCAGCCGCCATTTGCGTGACAGGCTGATGAAAGAAACAGAAAAAAACTTAGCTCTTCGTGTAGAAGATACCGATGGTGCCGATAGCTTTTTAGTTTTTGGCCGTGGTATTTTACATTTGGGTATATTAATTGAAACCATGCGTAGAGAAGGGTTTGAATTAACAGTGGGTAATCCGCAGGTATTGGTAAAAGAAATTGATGGTAAAAGAAATGAGCCTTATGAAAATTTAGTTGTTGATGTGCCTGCAGAATACAGCGGTAAGGTAATTGATTTGGTTACACAGCGCAAAGGTGAAATGATTATAATGGAAAGCAAAGGTGAAATGCAGCATTTAGAATTTGAAATTCCATCAAGAGGGTTAATTGGTTTGCGTAGTACCATGTTAACAGGTACAGCAGGCGAAGCGGTTATGGCGCACCGTTTTATCGAGTACCGGCCATGGAAAGGTGTAATACCCGGAAGAAGCAATGGTGTATTACTATCTAAAAATACTGAAAAAACTACCGGATATTCTATTGATAAATTACAGGACAGGGGAAGATTTTTTGTTGACCCGGGTGAAGAAGTTTACGCAGGCCAGATAATTGCCGAGCATATTAAGCCAGGTGATTTAAATGTAAATGCAACAGAACCAAAAAAATTAACCAATCACCGTGCCAGCGGCAGTGATGATGCCAGCCGTGCCGCTCCTAAAATTTTAATGACTTTAGAAGAGTGTATGGAATATATTCAGCAGGATGAGTGTATTGAAGTAACGCCAAAAAGTATTCGTATGCGTAAAGTAATTTTAGACGAAAATGAACGCTCAAGGGTTTCAAAGCAAATGAAGACTGAAGCAGTTTAAAAATATTTTAAAATTTATTAACCCGGAAATAAAACATCCGGGTTTTTATTTTTTATCTTCTTTTACAAAATCGATATAAGGCTGCACCATTTTATCAAAACTAAAATGCTTTGCAGCATTAATGGCATTAGCTGCAAAAAAAGTATAATCATTTCTTATTTGCTGTACAGCTTCTCTTATATTTTCTACGCTTAAATCTTTAATAAGCACCCCGCATTTTAATTCGGTTACAAAAGCAAAACCAATAATATCTACAGCTACTACAGGCACACCTGCAGTAAGGTATTTAAACAATTTTCCGGATGGTGCCGATTTGTAATTGAAGTGGTTGATCCATTCCAGATCAAAATTGTAAAAGCAAAAACCAATCTCAAATTGAGCAAAGTAATTTACTACTTTATCATTTTCAATGTAAGCATTACTGATTATTAAACGTTTTTCATTCAGCAGGTCTTTGTAGGCACTGTTAATTTTTTTTTCATCATCTTTTGGAACGGCACCCTGCACCGTTAGTATTTCTTCTTTAAATGCCCTTATATAATTTAGGCAATGGTAAAAACCAAACGGATCCCATGCAGTACCTCCATACAATAAACCTTTTTTTAAGGCAGGTTGGTCTATCTGTTTAAATATTGGCGAATTTTGTATGAAGAAGGTTTTAAAATTATTACTTTTAAATAAATACTCCAGCCGTTCTTTAGTTTGAATAATAATGCAATTAATAAGGCTGGTGTTAATTAAGGGCAATAATTTTTCTGATGCACCAAGTTCTAAAGAAAGAAAATCTGCTTTTATATTGAGCAAAGAGCAGTAAAATAAATTTTTTATATCTACCGCAATAATTCTTTTGTAAGGCCTGGCCTGAATAATTTTTTTTAACAGCCTGAACCTGTAATAGTATTCTGGAAACTTTATTTTATTTACCCTTAAAAATTTAGCTTCTTTGTTTACCAGGGCTAATAAAAAAAACCAGGACTTGTATAAAAATGTGGGTTTTTTTCTTACAGGCATATAATAGATAACATTATAACCGGGTAATTTTTGACTGATGAAATTTTTTGAAGTTTCAGCAAACACTGTAATATTATAATCTTCCGACAGCGCATCATACAATTGCGTTACAGTTGGAGAATAAGCCAGGTGTTGCCCGTCGAAAAGAATAAGCATTTCATCTTTTTGCTTCATACTACTTTTAATTAAGGTTAATTAATTATCAAGCATGTTATCTGCCAATTGAAAAAAACTTGTTTTTGGTTGCCAGCCAAGGCCCATTATTAATGCCGGGTCGCTTACCAATAT
This sequence comes from uncultured Chitinophagaceae bacterium, assembly GCA_963741535.1. Taxonomy (GTDB): domain Bacteria; phylum Bacteroidota; class Bacteroidia; order Chitinophagales; family Chitinophagaceae; genus Ferruginibacter. The sequence continues at coordinate 1,105,067 of CAVUIP010000002.1, read as the reverse complement.
TTCGTATTCCGGTGAAAAATCTTTTTTAATATCTACAAAATCCTGCCAGTTTAAATTGTTTTTTTCAAAACAGCAGGTAAGCCATTCTTTAATGCTGTATGCTTTGCCACTGCCTATTATTGCTTCGTAAATTTTATCCTGGTTTACCAGTATCCAAATCGCTTCAACAACATCTCCTGCAAAATTAAATTCCTTTTTAACATCTATATTTCCTAAAACTAATTTTTGCCTGCTTCCGTTTTTTATTTTATTTACTGCCGCAGTTATTTTTTTATTTACATGTTTTTCAGTGCGTAAAAAACTGTCGTGGTTAAATAAATAACCTGTGTATACTTTCAGGCCAAAGGAGCTTCTGTAATATCTTGCTGCATAAACAGATTGTATCCTTGCAACCGAATAAGCGCTGCTTGCTTCAAAAGGCGATGATTCGTTGATTGGCTTACCTTCGTTTTTAAACTGCATGGCGCTGCCCGATAAAAAAACCCTTGAGTGTTTGCAGTGTAATTTTACACTTTCCAAAATATTTATGGTTCCCGTGCTTATTGCTCCGTGGTTAGTAAATAATGCATCGTGATGTGTGGTGGAACTGGCTGCAAAATGAAAAATATAGTCGGGCTGATATTGTTTTATTTGTGCTTCCACAAAAGTATAATCGCTAACATCGCCATGTATAAAATTGCCGCTTCGTGAAATACCTTTTACTTCTATTTGTTGCAGTTGCAATAATTGGGTAAGATAATAACCGTCTTGTCCGCTGGCTCCAAATATTATTGCCTTAACTTTTGCTTGCATAATTGTAAAACCAGTTTTTATTTACAAAAATGGTATTAACATAAGTATCACCATAAATAAAATAACCTTTTGTTTGCATCAGTTCAATGATGGAGGTAATTTTTGGTTTTATATGCGTTTCGGAATATTCGCAGGTTTCAACTATCCAAACGGGAACGGGGTATTTAATAAAATCAAATGATTGTAATACTAAATAATCCACCCCTTCCACATCCAATGAAACCAGGTGTGGGGTAATGCCATTAAAATGGCTGTTAATAATATTTTCTATTGTTAGTAAAGGGATACGTTTAGTTTCTTTTAAAAAATATTTTCCCGATTGCTGCCGTATTGCTGCCTCTTCGTTAGACAGCGTGTTAATAGAAGGCTCATTAAAAATATAAAAATCTGCTTCGCCATTTTCTTTGTCGCTTATTGCGGCTTCTACTATTTTATCTTTTGGGCGCACACTTTGTAAAACTTTATTAAATACCGGATCTGGCTCTACCAAAACCCCGTTACCACCCCTGCAATAAAATAAATAAGTATTGTTGCAAAACTTAGGATCGTTGGCTCCAATATCTATGTAAGATATTTTTTTGATACCCATTGTGGCAAAAAGAAAATCCAGTATCCTGTCTTCGCCTGCCTGTGAGTGTGAGTTGGCTACCAGCGAGGGCTTAAATAATTTAAAGAGCAGTTGTTTCAACATTTTTATACAATTTCAATTTCGGGTAATGGAAAAATAAATTTGCCACCCTGTGCTATATACTCCTGTTCTCTTTGTAAAATATTATTTTTAAAATGCCAGGGCATTACTAAAAAATAATCAGGCTTCATAGCCCTTGCTTCTTTTTCTGATATGATGGGGATATTGGTACCGGGTGTAAAAGCCCCAAATTTTTCCTCATTTACCTCCGCTATAAAAGGAATGTGCTTTGTAGTAAAACCGCAAAATTGCAGCAACACATTGCCTTTGGTACTGGCACCATAACCCAGTATTTTTTTACCATCAGCCACCAGTGCTTCAATTAGTTCAGTTAAATTTTTTCTGTGCCTGAAAACACGTTCTTCAAAATCACGGTATGGTTTGGGGGTGTCTAAACCTAAATCATCTTCCTGTTTCAGCATCCAGTTAATTACAGGTGTATTGGCAAGGTATGATGCATTTTTTTTGCAGGCAGTTACAGCAAAACTTCCGCCATTTACGGCATTCATCTGTACATCAACAACTTTTAATCCACAGCTTTCCAAAATACTTTTTACCACTTTAAATGAATAAAATTCCAGGTGCTCGTGGCAGATAGTATCGTAAGAATTGGTACGTAACATACTGGGCATATAACTTTGTTCAAAATGCCAGATACCTTCATCTGCCAAAACAGCTTCTATGTCTTTTACAAAATCTATCGGGCTTTCTAAATCATAAAACATGGCAATAGAAGTGATGATTTTAGCTTTATCATTTGGAAAGCTTGCTTTAAAAACACTTGCTGAAAAAAAATCTGCTATCAAAGAAATATCATCAGTATAATGTTCTTTAAATTTTTTACCTGTTGGGTCTATACCAACTTTTCTAAATTTACCGGTATAAGCCTTTAATGATGTGGCATCATTACTTCCGATATCTATTACTAAATCGCTGCCAGTTGGTTTTGCAAGCCGCTCCAGCATTTTTATTTTTAATGTAAGATGACTTACCATGGATGCATTTAAGCCCGACCTGTAACCATAATTTTCGCCATACATTTCATCTAAACTGTACGACTGTTTCATTTGCAGCAAACCACTGTCGGGGCACCAAACCAAATCTAATGGGCCCTTAGTAATAATTTCGTCGGTTGATTTTGGGAATACACCAGTAAGATATTGCTCCCCTAATGATAATACCGTTACCAGGTTTGTACTGCCGCTAATACGGCATTTTTTTATTTCGGTGTACATTTTAAATATAAATATAGTATGGTTAATGCAATATCGGCATTGCGAATTTAAGTGGTTTAGTTGATTATTTCCATTCCTTACTTACCAACTTATTTGAGATACCCACTAAATTAAAAATTAAATACCCATGCTGCTATGGCACTTAAAATAATTTGCAGTTAAAAAAATATTTTTTAGTGGATAATTATTTATTTAAAACGAATGGCTTTTTTAAAATAAAAAGTTAAGCGGCCTGTATAAATTTTTATATTTTTTTACAGAAAAAAACGGGGATGTTATTTTAAAGAATTGCCTGCAGGAGTGATGCTCCGGAAGTGGATATTACACTTATTAAATTAAAAGTTTTAAGATAATCTTTATGATTGTAGCAGGCAATTTATATCTATTGTTATTTTTTTATCATTACCAAGTCAGGCATGGTAAAGTATTAAAGACCGTCAATTTTTCTTTTTAAACCTTCAGCCATACGGGCATTAATTTTTTTTAACTCTTCATAAATTTTTAATGCCTCATCTTTCTGCTTTAATTCAGTATAACAATAACCTGTGTACAGCAGCGGCAAATCATTTACCGACACTGCCAGGTTTTTTTTAAATTGTGCAATACATTCTTCATTTGCGTTTAACTGATGGTAGGCGTGCCCTAACTCGTTGTAAGCCGGTTTGTAATCATTGTCAATTTCAAGAGCTTTAATACCATATTTTATGGCTTCTCTAAAATATTTTTTTGCATTATTGCACCAGGCCAAACTGTAAAAAATCACTTTATTGGTACTGTCTGTTTTTAATGCACTTTTATAATTAACAATAGCCTCGTCTGGGTTGTTCTTAATATCCCTGTAAATATTCCCCAGCGCTATATATCCTTGCGAAAAACCGGGAATCAACTTTAAAGCATTTTTTAAAATAATAATTGCACTGTCTGCTTTATTAATTTTTGTGTAAATAGCTCCGGTTCTTAAATAGGCGGAGTCGTATTTTTTATTTAATGATATTGCTTTTTTATAAGCTGCAATAGCTTCATAAAACATACCTTTTTCTTCAAGCAGTACCCCTTTTTTGTACAATGCAATTGCCTGCTTTGGCGGTTGAGCCATTGTAAAATCAGTAATTAAAATGCCAATAGAAAAAATGTAAAAATATTTAAACATGCAGTAAATATGTATTAGGCAAAGTAAAAACAAGTTTTGCTTTCAGCAACAGTTTTTTTTAAAATATTTAGTTAAACAATAAAGTTAAAAAGAGGTTTTGTTTACTAACTTTGCGGTAGTGTATGAAAAACATTTTCAAAATATTATTAGTAGTTTTTTGCATTAGTTTTTTTAGTGCAGCAGCACATGCTCAGTGTTCTGTATGTACCAAAACAGCTTCTCAACTGGGCGAAAAGCCTGCAAAGGGGATGAACAGCGGTATTTTATATTTAATGGCTGCACCGTTTGCTATTGTTGGTTTTATTGGCTACCGCTGGTGGAGAAGCAATAAATAAATTTGTGCCCGGTTTAATTACTGCATATTTTATCTTACGAAAAAATAAATTACAGAAGCTTTATCTTGTGTGTACAAAACTACTACACATGAAATATCTTTTTATACCCCTGTTATTTTTTTCTTTCGCTGCTTTTGCACAAAAACTTCCTTCAATTGATGAGAAAACAAAAAACATGAAGAAGCAGGCAGGCTTTATAAATTTTTATTGGGAAGAATCTTCGGGTAAAATATGGCTGGAGATTAATAAACTTAATACAGAAATTTTATACCAGCAATCTTTACCCGCCGGCCTTGGCTCAAACGATATTGGATTAGACCGTGGTTTACTGGGCGAAACAAAAATTATTAAATTTATTAAAACAGGCCCAAAAATTTTAATGGTTGCACCCAACTATACCTACCGTGCCATTACAAATGATGTTAACGAAAAAAGGGCAGTAGAGCAATCCTTTGCCCAGTCTGCATTGTGGGGCTTTACAGTAGAAGCACAAACTAACGATACTGTATTGGTAGATGCTACTGATTTTATTTTAAGAGATGCGATGAGGGTGGCCAACAGAATAAAAGCAGCACAACAGGGCAGTTATGTATTTGATAAAATACGTTCGGCCATTTATTTAGACCGTACAAAAAATTTTACGCTTAATACAGAAGTTGAAGCCACGATTACATTAACCAATGCGGATGGCACAGTGGGTAATTTTGTACAATCAGTTACACCAGCCGCCGAAGCTATTACTTTACGCATGCACCATTCTTTTGTGCAATTGCCCGATAATAATTATACACCAAGAAAATTTGATGCCCGAAGCAGTTTTATAAATACTTCTTATTTCGATTACAGTACACCGGTAAGCGAACCGGTAGAAAAAAGTTTTATCATACGCCATCGTTTAAAAAAGCAAAATCCCAATGCTGCAATGAGTGAGCCGGTTAAACCAATTATTTATTATTTAGATAATGGTACACCCGAACCCATACGCACTGCATTGCTGCAGGGTGCAGGCTGGTGGAACCAGGCTTTTGAAGCTGCAGGTTATACAAATGCATTTCAGGTAAAAATATTACCGGATAGTGCCGACCCGATGGATGTTCGCTACAATGTAATTAATTGGGTGCATCGCTCCACAAGAGGATGGAGTTACGGTGCATCGGTTGTTGACCCACGTACCGGCGAAATTATTAAAGGCCACGTAACCCTCGGTTCGCTAAGGGTGCGGCAAGATTATTTAATTGCACAAGGCTTGCTGGCACCTTTTGAAAATGGTATGCCTGCCGATGATAAAATGTTGAAAATGGCTTTGGAAAGGTTGAAGCAACTGGCTGCACACGAAGTAGGCCACACATTGGGGCTGGTGCATAATTATGCAAGCAGTGTAAACAACAGGGCCAGCGTTATGGACTATCCGCACCCGTTAGCAAGCCTTAATGCAAATGGCGAAATTGATTTGAGCAATGCGTATGATGATAAAATTGGTGAATGGGATAAAGTTGCTATAGCATGGGGTTACCAGGATTTTTCTGCAACAACAAATGAAGCAGCAGCATTAAATAAAATGTTGACCGACGCCACAAAAAAAGGGTTACAATTTATAAGCGACCGTGATGCAAGGGCTGCAGGCGGTTTGCACCCCACGGCACATTTATGGGATAATGGCAGCAATGCAGTTGCCGAATTAAATGAAGTAATTAAAGTGAGAAAAAAAGCATTGCAACAATTTGGAGAAAAAAATATTCGCCCCGGTATGCCCATGGCAATGCTGGAAGATGCGCTGGTACCGGTGTATTTATACCATCGTTATCAAATAGAAGCAGTAACAAAATTAGTGGGCGGCTTAAACTATACTTATGCATTGCGTGGCGATGGACAGCTGGTAACAAAACCATTATCAAACGAAGAACAATTAAATGCATTGAATGCAATAATGGATTGCATTGACCCAAAATTTTTATTAATACCGGATGATATTGTAAAACTAATTCCACCAAGGCCAACAGGTTATAATTTTACAAGAGAATTATTTAAGAAGAGAACCGGCCTTGCTTTTGATGCACTTTCGCCTGCAGAAACTGCTGCCGATCTGCCTTTATCTTTTTTATTTAATACTGAAAGAATAAACCGCATGGTGCAGTACGAAGTGGCAAATGGCAGCCTTGGTTTAAATGAAATGATTAATATCTTAATTAATAAAACCTGGAAAGCTGCTGCAGCAACAGGAATGAAAAAATTAATTCAGCAGCAAACACAACAAATAGTATTAACTTATTTATTGGCAGTAAGTGTTGATGATAATACCTCTTTTACTGTCAAAGCAATTGTGCAAAAGGCATTGAGCGATTTAAAAAAATATATTGAATTGCAACAAAAAAATACAGCAGATAAATTACTGGCGGGCAATTTTATTTTAGCATTAGAAAGGATGAAGGCACCAGAAAAAGCAAAACCAACTGTTCATGCTGCAATACCACCCGGCGCACCCATTGGTTGCGATTGGGATTAATTTACTTAAAGTTTATTGTGGCTGCCATCGCAGTAAGGAGGTGTTTTGGTTTGTTTGCACTGGCAAAACCAAACTTCTTCTTCTTTTTCAAATTCTATTTTCAAACTTTTGTAAGGCATTACAGGTTCATCATGTTCATTAATAGTATGTTCAATTCTTTTGTGCGTACCATCACAAAAAGGTTGTTTTTCGCTGAGGCCGCAGGTGCACCAGGCATAAATTTTTCCGGGTACTACGCTTACCATTGCCGGTTCTTTTTTTGCAATATGCGGCAGGTTTACATCAGGTATCATTTCCATCAGTAGTATTTTTTAATAAATTTATATAAGTTAAAATTCTTTCCTTCTTTTTCTATTTTATTTTTTAATTCTTCTTTGTTAACATCCTTCATCCGTTTTTGTTCAATAAGATGAAAAGCTTTTTCTGTAAGCAGCCAAATGCGTTTTGTGTTTAATGCTGAATGTTGCAAATGAAATTGTATGGCAACCAACAATTCTTTAATCCCTTTTTTTTGCGATGCAATTGTTTTAATAACTGGTACGGAATTGTTATGATTGCTGAACGAAGGCGCAAGCATCAATTTTAAATTTTTTACAAAAGTATCTGCATCGGGTCTGTCAGCTTTATTTACCACAAAAATGTCTGCAATCTCCATCAGCCCTGCCTTCATGGTTTGTACTTCGTCGCCGGCTTCGGGTACCACTACCACTACAGTTACATCAGCAAGCCCTGCAATTTCAACTTCACTTTGCCCCACACCAACTGTTTCTACAATTATATAATCAAAAGATGCGGCTTTAATTAAATCAGTTATTTCAATAATTTTTGTATGCAACCCACCCATGGAACCCCTTGTTGCTAATGAACGGATAAATACATTGGGGTTATTGTACCACTCACTCATGCGTATGCGATCGCCTAATAAAGCACCTAAATTAAATGGCGATGAAGGATCTACACAAAGTACAGCAACTTTTTTTTTCTCAGCAACAAGCAATTCAATTAAAGCATCTGTGAGTGTGCTTTTGCCTGCACCCGGCGGCCCGGTAATACCAATTACCGGTATATCGTTTTTTGGCAATTGCTGCAAAAATTCATCATAACCTGCCACTTCATTTTCTACAAAAGAAATGGCACGTGACAAAGCTTTTATATTTCCGTTTTGTACCTGTGTTATCAATTGCTGCCACATAATGCTGCAATATATTTAAAATGACAGTAATAGTTTTTTATTAGCTTAAATTAATTAATTTATTTTTGAATTAATTAATGAGAATGAATGACAACCATACAACACCCTTAGTTTCTATTTTGTTATGTACTTATAACGGCGGGCAATTTTTAGTTCCGCAATTAGAAAGTATTTGCAACCAAAGTTACCCCAATATTGAAATAATTATAGTTGACGATTGTTCTATAGACAATACAGTTGCAGTTTTAAAACAATACGCAGCCAGTTATCCTGTTATAACAATTTTTGAAAATGAAAAAAATCTGGGTTATACAAAGAATTTTGAAAAAGCCATGAGCCTTGCTAATGGGGAATATTTTTCTCCATGCGATCAGGACGATGTTTGGGATTTAAAAAAAGTGGAAGAAATGGTTTTGGCAATTAATGATTACCCTTTATTGTATTGTAACTCAATACTAACTGATGAGAACTTAAAACCGGTAGGAAAATTAAACGAAAAAAAATGTTTGGATACATATAATAACTGTTTGGTTTTTGCTACCGATAATTGCGTAGCAGGCCATGCAATATTAATTACAAAAGAATTATTTTTTCGTGCAAATCCTTTTCCTGCAGATATACCGCATGACTGGTGGTTAGCGTATGTAGCTTGTTTTACAAAGGGTGTTAAATATTTGGATAAACCGTTGGTACAATACCGCAATCACAGTAATAATGTAATTGGGGCAGTTAAAATAAATAAGAAACGCAAAACCCTGGCAGACAGAAAAGCTATTAGAATAAAAGAAAGAAGTAAAGCAAGAAAAAGAATTGCTGTTTTTTATGAGGCATGCCCGGAAAAATTAGTGTTTGAAAAAGAATTGATAAAGCAATTGGTAAAAAGTTACCAAACATTTTCATTAAAAAATAACTTACACAGGGTTGCAATTTTTTTAAATAACTACAAATATTTACTGGCAATTAAAAAAAGGCCCTTGTTGCGAAAAGTTATTTTCTGTATAAAAATGTTTTATCAATTAAGATAATTATTTCCAAACCGTAATTTCATTTATATTATTGTAGCCATTTGCACAGGTAATAATTTTTTCATTAATTACTTTGTTTAGAATGGTTATATTAATTTCATCTCTGCTGCGGCTGAAATGCCTGTGAAATAAATGATAGGCAATGGCTAAATTTTTTACCTGCTTTTTTAAAATACCGCTGTTAATAAATCTTGCTGCTAATTCACCATCTTCTCTTCCCCAGCCGGTAATATCATTATTGTAACCGTTTACTTTAATAAAATCTTTTTTGTAAAAAGATATATTGCAGCCAATAACATTGCCGGAATTTGTTTTTTTACTAAATACTAAAATTATTTTCGATAACACTGCTGAATGCAATGCATTCAATCTGTTTTGTACACCTTTTGAAAAAAATGAAACTTTTATATTTTTAGTTTGCAGGTATTTTTTTGTAACGGCTTCGGTTAATAAAATCCTGCTGCCCCTTATAAAAAATCCTTCTGAAGCATTTTGTAAATGCTCCTCAATAAATTTTTTATGCATAATAATATCGCCGTCTGTTTGAATAATGTACGGGTAATTGCTGTTTCTTACCGCTTCATTGGTAATGATAGTTTTTCTAAAGCCATCATCTTTATGCCAGATATGCTTTATAGGGGTTGAAGTTTTTTGTCTAAAACTGTCAATTAAATTTTTAGTTTCATTGGTTGAGCCATCATCAGCAATAATTATTTCGTTGGGCAAAACAGTTTGCTTTAAAATACTTAATAAACAAAGTTCTAAAGCCCCGGGCCAGTTGTAAGTAGAAATTAAAATGCTGCAGCCGCTTAAATACATGAGGGGTTATTTTTTTAAAATATAATTTTTATACTCCCCAAATTTAAAACCTAAAATATCTTCAATGGGTTGTATCCATTTGTCTTTAGGTTTCCAAATGGCTTTAGAGGCATCATGCACAAAAGTAAAATTATGATCCTTAATTTTTTGCTGCATAACCGCAGGATGGGTTTTTGTAAAAGTGGTTACTCTGTCAACACAATTAAAATCAAAATTATTTTCTTCTTCTTTATTATCGGGAACTATATTGCCGTAATGCAACTGAAAGTTTTGAATTTTTGTATGCATTACTTTACTGTTGCGTACGCCGTTGTAATGATATACAGGCGCATCAATTTTTTTTACTATCAGCTTTTTGCCGGCATCGGTTCCATTATTATAACCTTCAACAGATGTATATTTTCTAAACCCCTGCGAATCTTTATAAGACTGTATTAATTTATCGTTTCTAAAAATCCGAACTTCGTTATTATGAACCCTTCGGGTATTTCTTATATGTTTATAATCGGCCCAAAAATGTAAAAAGGGTAAAATAAAGCCATCAATTTCTGTATTATTATTTTCCTTTTCAACAGCGCTTAAAATTTTTGGTAAGTCTGCTTCATGTATCACTTCATCTGCCTGAATGTGAAAAGCCCAGTTGCCGGTTATAGCGGCTAAAGCAATGTTGGTTTGCTGTGCAAAAATTTTGCCGCCTTCTCTCAAATTCATATCCCAAACGGTATCAATAATTTTTATTTTATCGTTGTTTAAATTTTCTATTGCTTCCCTGGTGCCGTCATTACTGTCGCCAACAGCAACAATCATTTCGTGGCATATGGGCAAAATGGATGTTATAGCTTCAATAAAAGGTACGCCGTAAGTAAAGCCGTTTCTTACATAACTGAATCCAGAAATTTTAATGGTATTATTTTCGGGCATTTATTTTTGTTGTTTATATCTTTGATTTTTAGTTTAATGAGATTGCCGTAAAAATACAAGTTTAAAAAATATTTAATTGACAAATTTTATTCCCATATTTCCATTGGGTATTGTGGTTTACCCCGGCGAGCAGCTTAACCTGCATATTTTTGAGCCAAGGTATAAGCAACTGATAAAAGAATGTTTTGAAACTAAAAAACCTTTTGGTATTCCACCGGTAATTGATAATAAAATAAATGAAACAGGTACATTGGTAAAAGTAATTGAAATTACTACTGTGTACGATGATGGAAAAATGGATATAAAAACAGAAGGTCTTGAAGTATTTACAACTTTAGAATTTATTAACCAGCTGCCTGAAAAACTATACAGTGGTGCTATTGTAAATTACCCTGCAAATATTGAAAGTGGTAACCGGGCTTTAATGCAAACTATTGTTGTTGCAATAAGAGAGCTGCATAAATTGCTGAAAATTAATAAAGATTTTAAAAAGCCCGATGAAGAATTATGGAGTTACGATGTGGCACACCATGCAGGGCTTTCACTAACCGAAGAATATGAATTGCTGCAATTGTTGCATGAACTGCAGCGTCAGGAATATTTAAAGCGCCATTTAAAAAAAGTAATACCTGTAATTGCCGAAATGGAAACATTAAAAGAAAGAGTGCAAATGAACGGGCATTTTAAAAACTTAAAAGGCCTGGATAGTTTGTAAAAGTTAAAAGTTAATAAGTTAGTTGTTAGTTGTTAGTTGTTAGTTGTTAGTTGTTAGTTGTTAGTTGTTAGTTGTTAGTTGTTAGTTGTTAGTTGTTAGATATCTTCTTTTCGCAAATTAATGATAAAATAATTTTAACTTCAACATTAACCCAAAACGAAGAACCTCAAAACCAAAAAAATGAAAACACTTTGCTTTGATTTTGGTAATACCCGGTTAAAAGTTGCAGTTTTTGAAAACGATATTTTTACTGAGGAAATAGTTTTGCCCAACGATGAAATTTTTACAATTGAAAGGCTGCTTGCAATTTATAAACCCGATAAAACAATTTTATCTTCTGTTATTAATCATAACCCGGCGCTTGAAATTTTTTTAGCTTCTGCAACAAAATTTCACAAAATCTCCAGCACTACTAAATTAAATTTCACCACAGCGGTAGGTAAGCCCGAAACCATTGGTGCCGATAGACTGGCACTTTCTGCGGCGGCAATATATTATTATCCCAATAAAAATAATTTAGTAATTGGTATGGGCACCTGTATAACTTATAATTTTATTAACCAGTACCACCAGTTTATTGGCGGCAGTATTTCGCCGGGGATGGAAATGCGGTTTAAAGCTATGCAGGTTTTTACAGCAAAGCTGCCGCTGGTGCAGGCCGAATGGAATTTTCCCATAATTGGTTACGATACTAAAACCAATATGCAAAGCGGCGTAATAGCCGGAATTGCCTATGAAATGGACGGATTTATTACTGAGTATGCAGAAAAATATGGCAACTTTAACGTGGTTTTAACCGGGGGCGATACACTCTATTTTGCCCGTCGGCTTAAAAACAAGATATTTGCCGATAGTAATTTTTTATTTAAAGGACTTTATGCACTCAGCGAAACTAACAATGACTAAATTTTTATCCGTATTTTTTGTGGTATGTGGCTTTCAAACCGTGGCTTTTGCACAGGAAAACTCACCTTATTCCCGTTATGGTTTAGGCGATTTAGCCCCCAATCATAATATTTTTACCCGTGGCATGGGGGGCATTTCTGCAGCTAATATCGATTATCAAAGTTTAAATTTTGTAAACCCGGCATCGCTGGCAAGTATTACTAATACCATTTTTGATATTGGGGCAGAAGTTGATATACGAACATTAAAAAGCACTAATCCGGCAAAAAAATTCTCTTCAACCAACACCATATTTTCTTACTTACAGTTAGGCTTTCCACTAACTACAGAAAAAATGAGAAGAGACAGTATTTCGTGGGGGTTAAGTTTTGGCTTAAGACCGTTAACAAAAGTTAATTACAAAATTGAAAAAATTGGCCGCATTACGGGCATTGACAGTGCCCGAACTTTATACGAAGGCAGCGGCGGTGCCAATCAGGTTTTTATTGGTACAGGCATGCGCATAAAAAATATAAGCTTTGGTATTAATGCAGGTTATATTTTTGGAAACAAAGATTACAGTACCAGGCTTACGCTTTTAAACGATACGGTTTCATATTATAAATCTAACTCTGCCGATAAAACAACTTTTAACGGCCTTTTGCTAACCGGTGGTTTACAGTACGAAATAGTTTTAAACAAAAGCAAAACCAAAGAATACCCCAAAACTTTGCGGTTAGGCGCTTACGGTAATTTAATGCAGAAGCTAAATGCAAAACGTGATATTGTAAGAGAAACATTTGACTACGATGCCAGCACTTCAACCTACCGTATTGACAGTGTATATGAGCAGAAAGATGCAAAAGGGAAAATTGACTATCCTTCTTCCTTTGGCGCAGGCTTTACGTATAGTGATGAGCACTGGACTTATGGTGCCGATTTTGAAATTACTAATTGGAGCAAATACAGATACTATGGTCAAACCGATGCGGTGCAAAACAATTGGGTAGTAAGAGTTGGCGGGCAGTATTATCCTGCAAAAATTAATACACCAGTAAAAAAATATTTTAATTACGTAAAATACAGGGCAGGTTTTTATTATGGCCCCGATTATATTAAAACCAATAACAGCCGCCCCGAGTATGGCTTTACTTTAGGAACAGGAATGCCACTTACCTCATTACGATATATTAATTATTCAGGCGAATTTGTAATGTTAAACACAGCTTTGGAAATAGGAAACCGGGGAGATAAAAAAACTAATTTAAGAGAAAATACCGTGAGGTTTAGTATTGGAGTTTCTATGAATGCACGTTGGTTTGCAAAACGTAAGTACAACTAAAATGATTTTTAAAACTTTTTATAAAAAAATTAGTGCAGTCCTTTTATCAGGCTGCATTTTTTTCAGGGTGAGTCACCCTTTGGGGGTGACTCACCCTGAAAAAATAATCTGTTTAAATAGTTACCGTTGATATGTTTTTACTAAGCGGGTACATAAAATATTATTCTGCGGTTGTAGTAGCCAGTATTTTTTTATTGGCCTGCGAAAACAGCAATAAAGATATTGACGACCTTACTAAAAAAAAATTAGGCATTGAGGAAGCCGTTAAAGTAAATATTAATTACACATTAGGCGGTAAAGCAAAAGCTATATTAACGGCACCATTAATGCTTAGGGTGCAGGATACTATGCCTTATGTAGAATTCCCCAAAAAAATACATGTTGATTTTTATAACGACAGTACAAAAATTGAAAGTATACTGGATGCCAAATACGCAAAATACATAGAAAGCCAAAGTAAAATTTTATTAAAAGACAGTGTACGTTTTATTGGTTTAACAAACGGCGATACTTTATACTGCGATGAATTATACTGGGACAGAAACCGCCCTACCTACCAGTTTTACACCGATAAGCCAGTGCAGATAAGAACAAAAATGCAGGTAATAAACGGTACCGGTTTTGAAACCAGCCAGGATTTTAAAGACAAGGTTGTAAAAAATCCTACCAACAGTTATATAAAAGTTCCTTCATCAAAGTTTCCGGAAAATTAAAAGTACCTGGTGTAAAAATTGCTTAATATTTCTTTGACTACGAGTATCCAAAAATTTTATAACCAATTTCGAAAGAATTTTTCCCCTCTCTTATCTTAACTTCACCACTCAAAATTTTTATTTATGCAATACCGTCGCCTCGGCAAATCTGGTTTACAGGTTAGTGTACTTAGTTTTGGAAGCTGGGTAAGTTTTAGCAAACAAATTAATGATAAGGTTGCCGATGAATTAATGGGGATTGCTTACGATAACTGCATTAACTTTTTTGATAATGCTGAAGTATATGCATTAGGCGAAAGTGAAAAAATGATGGGCCGTGTGCTTAAGAAGAAAAAATGGGATAGAACATCATACACCGTTTCATCAAAAGCATTTTGGGGATGGAGGGGTAAAGAAAATAAACCCAACCAAACTGGCAACAGCCGCAAACATTTAATGGAAGCCTGTAACGAAGCATTGCAACGTTTACAGGTAGATTATTTGGATATGTTTTTTTGCCATCGCCCCGATAAAAATACGCCGGTAGAAGAAACGGTTTGGGCAATGAACCATTTAATACAGCAAGGCAAAGTGTTGTACTGGGGCACCAGCGAATGGAGTGGTGTAGAAATTATGGAAGCACATCGTATTGCAGAAAAATTAAGGTTGATAGGCCCAACTATGGAGCAACCACAATACAATTTATTTGAAAGAGAAAAAGTAGATAAAGAGTATTTGGATATTTTTAGAACGGTTGGTTTAGGCACTACCATTTGGAGCCCTTTAGCAAGTGGACTTTTAAGCGGTAAGTATAATGATGGTATTCCTAAAAACAGCCGCTTTGCATTAGAAGGTTTCAATTGGTTAAAAGAACGCTGGGTAATAGATGATAAAGTGAAGAAAGTAAAAAAACTGAGTGAGCTTGCTGCAAAACTTGGTGTTAGTACCGCAGCATTAAGTATTGCATGGTGTATAAAAAACCCCAACGTAAGCACAGCAATTTTAGGCGCCACAAAAAAAGTACAGTTGCTCGATAATTTAAAAGCTTTGGATGCATTGGAAAAACTTACACCTGATGTAATGGAAAAAATTGAAGGCATTATGAAAACAAAACCTGTACTGCCTGAATTTTAATTATGAAAAGTATAATTGTTTACGGTATTCCCAATTGCGATACCACAAAAAAAGCAATGATATGGTTAAATAAAAATAATATTGCTTTTACCTTTCATGATTATAAACTGCAGGGCATAAGTAAAGAAAAATTGGAACAGTGGTGTAATAAACAAGGGTGGGAAATTATTTTTAATAAACGCAGCACCACCTGGAGAGAATTATCCGAAGCTGAACAAAAAAAAGTTGTTGGCCAAACCGATGCAATAAAAGTAATGCTGGCCAATAACAGTATTATAAAAAGGCCGGTGATAGAATACAATGGTAAAATAATGGCGGGGTTTAATGAAGGCGCTTATGAAAAGGCCTTTAAATAATAACAGCAATAAAACCTTAAATACATACATTTTTTGTAAATTTAGCAATGGAAAATAGTTCAGCATTAAAGCAGTTGATACGTAAAAACGCCTACCTTTTTTGGTACACAAAAGATAGTGAAAAAGAGAATTTGCCATTGCCGGTATTGCTGGAGTTTTTTTTAAATTATGCTGATAAGGAACAGATAAAGGAACTTTTTAAAATAGTAGGAATTGATAATGCTGCTGCTGAATTTTTTAAGCAGGTTGAATTAACGGGGGTCAGAAGCAATTATATTCCACAATTGCAAAACTATTTTTCCCTCTATTTTAAAAAATATGCACCTCAACATTTTTAATAAAGATCAGCAAGAATTACTTCCCTTACTGTCTAAATTCAAAAAAGAATTTTATATGGTTGGTGGCACATCAATTGCCTTGCATATTGGACACCCCATGTCTATTGATTTTGATCTGTTTAGCGAAAAACTTTTCAGGGGGCAATTAAATTATTTTACAGGAATAAATTTTGAAGAGCAGATAGATTTTATCCCCGGCTTTGAAACCGATGAAAACACCATTAAAGAATTTTTAATTGACGCAGCACTAACAGGATTTTAATAATTAATAACTTTGTAAATTATATTTTTCACAAAAAGCCTAACCCCTTTTAGGCATTAACACCCCTTTAGGGGATGGGGGTAAAAAAATGAAACGTAACGCAACAGCCGTTTGGAACGGTACAGGTAAAGAAGGCAGTGGGCATTTGACTACTCAAAGCACAGTTTTAAACAAAACACAATATTCTTTCAACTCCCGTTTTGCCGATGGCATTGGCACCAACCCCGAGGAATTAGTAGCAGCCGCACTTTCTGGTTGCTTTGCTATGAAATTAACTTTTGTAATAAGTGGCGCAGGTTTTACAGCCGATACAATTGATGTTAGCAGTACTATCACTTTAGATGCTGGTGCAATTACCAATGCTCATTTAACAGTAAAAGCTGCAGTGCCGGGCATTAGTCAGGAAAAATTTGATGAGTGCATGGAAGATGTAAAAGCAAACTGCTTAATATCTAAATTGCTGAATGTTGATAAAACTTATGAAGTAAGTTTAAGCAAATAAAATTATCAGCATTAAAAACCCTTCAGTTTTATTTTATAAAGCCGAAGGGTTTTTATTTTTATCCCTCAAAAAAAATTGCAACATACTTTTTAAGTACTGTTTAAATAAGTTACATTTGATTGTACGATAAAAAAATAATTATGTCTTTTAAAAACAAAACAGTTTTAATTACCGGCGCAAGCCGTGGTATTGGAAAAGCAATTGGTTTGCGTTTAGCAGCAGAAGGTGCAAATATTGTAATTGCAAGTAAAAGTGTGGAAGAAAACCCCAAACTGGGGGGCACCATTTTTTCTGCCGCTGCCGAAATGGAAGCAGCAGGTGGTAAAGCATTAGCTGTGCAATGCGATATTCGTTTTGAGGATCAAATTCAAAATGTAATTGATAAAGCAGTGGCAAAATTTGGAGGGCTTGATATTTTAGTAAACAATGCATCAGCAATAAATTTAACGCCAACAGAGCAAACCGAACCCAAACGTTTTGATTTAATGTACGATATAAATGTAAGAGGAACGTTTATGGTGAGTAAAGCCTGCATCCCTTTATTAAAAAAATCAACCAATGCACATATACTTAATTTATCGCCTCCAATAAATATGGATATGAAATGGTTTACCAATCATTTGGCTTACACCATCAGTAAATACAATATGAGTATGATTGCATTGGGTTTAGCTGCCGAATTAAAAAAATATAATATTGCTGCTAATACATTGTGGCCCCGAACAACTATTGCAACTGCAGCAGTAAATAATTTACTGGGTGGCGAAATGCTGATGAAGATGAGCCGTACCACAGATATTATTGCAGATGCAGCTTATTATATTTTAAGAAAAGCTGCTGCAACATGCACCGGTAACAGTTTTATTGATGAAGATGTTTTAGCTAAAGAAGGCATTACCGACCTGAGTAAATATTCGGTAGTACCCGGCGCACAATTGTATAACGATTTATTTGTTTAAAAATTTGCTGTTAAAAAAAGGCTAATACTTTTTTGTTTTGATAAGCGGTAACATTTTACCTGGCTGTACGTTTAATTTCGTACCTGTATTATTTCGCCATGAATAATACCTGATCAAAACCAAAAAAGTATAGCCATGAAATTCTTTAACCCAATAGCGGTATGCTTTTGCATGCTTCTTACTTTCACTGCTTTCAGCCAAACTGAAAAGAAAAAAATTACTGCACAACGCATTACTAAATCATTAAAAGTTGATGGCATTATTGATGAAGCGGAATGGAAAACTGCACAGGTAGCGGATAAGTTTATTGCATTACGCCCCACACCATTTAAACCTGAAAATCCGGATAACAGAAGCGAAATGTATTTTTTGTATAATGACGAAGGCATTTATATTGGCGGATATTTTCACGAAAAATTTAAAGACAGCATTGCATCCGAATTAGTAGGCAGGGATGGTTTTGGCAACAACGATTTTGTAGGTGTAATTTTTGATACTTACTATGATAAAATTAATGGCTTTGAATATTTTGTTACGCCGCTTGGCGAACAGTTTGATGCCAAGCAGGCTCCCAATCCTAATGGCGACAGCGAAGATTTTAGCTGGAATGCTGTTTGGCAAAGCAGC
The DNA here is from genome assembly GCA_963741535.1 of uncultured Chitinophagaceae bacterium. Lineage (GTDB taxonomy): Bacteria > Bacteroidota > Bacteroidia > Chitinophagales > Chitinophagaceae > Ferruginibacter. The sequence continues at coordinate 1,086,595 of CAVUIP010000002.1, read as the reverse complement.
GCAAAAATTCATAATGATGGCTGGAGTTTTGAAATGTTTTTGCCTTACTCTGCCATTCGTTTTGGTAAAAAGAAAATACAGGACTGGGGATTAAATATTGTACGCCGCAGGCAAAAAAGTGGCGAACAATTATTTTGGCAATCTATTGATCCTACTGCAAATGGTTTTTTAACACAGGAAGGAATGCTGCTGGGTTTGCAGGATATTAAACCGCCAATGAGGTTGCAGTTTTCTCCTTATTTTTCTACTTATGTAAATCATTATCCTTACAAGCAAACAGATTTAAAAAACTGGAATACCCAGGTAAATGGCGGCATGGATGTAAAATATGGATTGAACCAGGCTTTTACTTTAGATATGACTTTGATACCGGATTTTGGACAAGTGCAAAGTGACAGAAGAATTTTAAATCTTACCCCGTTTGAAGTAAAGTATGACGAAAACAGAACTTTTTTTACCGAAGGTACTGAACTGTTTAATAAAGGAAATTTATTTTATAGCAGGCGCATTGGCGGGCAACCCATACATTACTATGATGTGGATTACCAGGTAAACAGCGAAGAAACAGTTTTAAAAAATCCGCAGCAAAGTAAATTGGTAAATGCAACAAAAATTAGCGGACGTACACAAAAAGGGTTAGGCATTGGCGTACTGAATGCTGTAACAAAACCACAGTTTGCTTTAGTAGAAAACAGTAATAATAAAATACAAAGAAAAATAGAAACTGATCCGCTTACCAACTATAATGTTTTTGTACTCGACCAAACTATGAAGTACAACAGCAGCGTTTCTTTTGTAAATACCAATGTATGGCGCTCGGCAAAAGATTATGATGCTAATGTAAGTTCATTTTTATTTGACCTTAACGACAAAAAAAATAAATGGAATTTTGGCGGCAGTGCCAGTGTAAGTAATTTATTAGGCAAGGGCAGCAAAAATACTACCGGCTATGCACACACTTTTAATTTTGGTAAAACAAGCGGCAGGTTTAATTTCAATATTTTTCAGGAGTTGAGCAATGCAAAATATGATAAAAGCGATTTAGGATATTTTACCAATAACAACACTATTGATAATGGCTTGTGGATGGGATACAAATGGCTGCAGCCAAAAAAGTTTTTTAATAATTTTCGTTTAAATTTTAATGCCTTTTACAGCCGTTTAGTAACACCGTTAGATGTATTGAAACGAAAAGAAATGATGTATCAAAATGGCGGTGGAAATGTAAACATGAACGGACAAACAAAAAAATTATGGTTTGTTGGGGTTAATGTAAACTGGGGATATAATTACAATGATTTTTATGAAGCAAGGGAGCCGGGCCGGGTTTTTAAAAACAAAGGCAGGGTTGGCATGGCCGTGTGGTGGGAAAGTAATTCGGCAAAAAAATTATCGTGGGGCGGAGAAATATTTGGAGGAAAAGGTGGCGTATTTAAAAGGCAAAATATTAATCCAATGTTGTTTGGTAAAATCCGTTTCAGCAGTAAATTTTCTATAGATAATTCCTTAACTATGGACTTTCAAAAGAACAACGCCGGTTTTGCAGATACTTTACAAAACGCTCTGTTTGCCAATGGTTACGAAATTTATTTTTCAAGAAGAGATATAAGAACTGTTGAAAATAGGCTGGGAGTAAAATACAATTTTACCAACAGAATGGGTATTACTTTACGGGCAAGGCATTACTGGAGTAAAGTGGCGCCACAACAGTTTTACGAGTTAAATAAATATGGCGATGTGGTAACCCCTTCGGTTGCATTTACAAAAAACAGGAATCAAAATTATAATTATTTCAGTACCGATATGGTGTACACCTGGCAGTTTGCACAGGGTAGTTTTATAAACATTGTATGGAAAGATATTTCTGAATCTTTTACAAGGGATTTTGAAAAAAATTATTTTTCTAATTTTGATAAAACTATAAGCGGCCCCCAGGCCAATAGTTTTTCAATACGGATAATTTATTTTTTAGATTATTTAACCGCAAGAAAGCAACTTGCAAAAAAGAAATAAATAAAACGGCCTGAAATTTTCGGGCCGCTTTATTTAAAACCTATTTGCTGCTGTTATTACCAATAAGTATTGCACCCATTGCCATTGAAATGTCTTTAAGCAGGTGAGTAAACCCGCCGCTTAATAAAGGTTTTAAGTGAAGTGTAAAAACAAAAATTAAAAACATTGCTGCCAGTAAATAACAGGCAAGCCGGGCATATTTGTCTATGATAATTGCAATTGCTGCAAGTATCATACAGGCACCTGTAAAATAAATCCATATACTGCCATCTCCCGGCATATAATCGGGTACACTGGCTTTCATTGCATCAACATTACGAAAATGTAAAACCCCAAAAGTTCCAATAGCGATGGCATAAATAATGCCTGCAATTTTAGAAGATAGTAACGGTTTCATAATATTTTGGTTTTAATTGTATATTAAAGTAATACTTAAAAACGGTGTTTGCAAGCTTTTAAGCAATTTGTTTTTGTAAACACGCAAACAGTAATAAAAAACCGCAGCATTGCGTAAAACTTGCAACACTGCGGTTAAAAAAATATATTATACTACTATTATTTGAATGTACCTTATTAGTAAATATTTTATTTGGATGAATTATTGCCAATCATAATTGCACACATTGCAAGCCCCATATCTTTTAATGGCTGGTAAATGTTGTAAGGGTTTTCAATAGCCGGCATTAAATGAATAACTAAAATAAATATAAATAACATTAATGCCAGCATGTAACATGCCAACCTTTTAAATTTGTTTAAAATAATTGCAATACCCGCCGCTAAAAATGCTGCGCCGGTAATATACATCCACATAGCAGGGCTGCCGGGTACAAAGTCCGGTAGTTTTCCTGTACCACTTTTTAAATGCATTATTCCAAAAATAATCATAACAAGAGCGTATAAAATTTCGGCAAATCGTGTAGGAAAGAGCTGTTTCATTTTAGTAAATTTTTGGTTTAGGTTGAAAAATAATATTTAAACACCGGCTTTGCAAGTGTTTTACTGTATTTGTTTTAGCAAGTTTACAGAATAATAAAATAAAAAACCGCAGCACCAAATAATTATTTGTAATGCTGCGGTTAATAATACACGTAATGTTATTTAATTAAAGCTGCCGGAGCTTCCTTACCTAATAAATATCTGTAAATAAATTTTGTTTTTAAGTTTTGAAAATGCAAACCCTTATTACCCGGCCAGCCGTGCCTTCCGCCGGGATAAATCATAAATTCAAAATCTTTTTTTGCATCCTGTAATTTACTTATCAGCTGCAGGCTGTTTTGCATGTGTACATTATCATCAATTACACCATGTACTATTTGCAAACCGCCTTTGTATTTGTCAGTATAGTTCATTACGTTGCCGGTTTTGTAACCTTCGGCATTGTTTGCAGGTGTACCCATAAAGCGTTCGGTATAATGAGTGTCGTATAAGCTCCAGTCGGTAACACTTCCGCCGGCCATACCATAAGTAAATACATCGCTGTATTTTGTAAGTGCAAGGCAACTCATATAGCCGCCGTAACTAAAACCTGTAATGCAAACTTTTTTGGGGTCGGCGTTGCCGTTAGCTACAAGCCATTTTACCATGGTGCTGTAATCTTTCAGCTCCCAATCGCCTAAATTATGATACATATAATTCACTCCTTCTTTACCAAAGTGGCCACTGGCACGATGGTCCATTGCTACCTGTATCAACCCTTCTTTAGCATACCATTGCTGTGTTCCGTTAAGTTGAAATGCATCGCTTACTGTGCCTGCATTAGGGCCGCCGTAAATAGAAATTAAAACCGGGTATTTTTTTCCGGCTTCCATATTTGCAGGCCAGGTTACTTTCATTGGTAAATTATAAAGGCCATCATCACTCTTTACCCTTATCAATTCTGTTTTAGCTAGACTGTAGGTATCGAAATCTGCTCCTTTTGCATCACCAAGATCTTTAATAATTTTTCCTTTATTATTTACCAATGCCATTTTATTAGGTGTGGCACTGTTACCATAAGTAGTAATAAAATATTCGCTGTTGGGAGAAGCATTTACAAAAGCATGATTGAAATTGCCAAAAGTTAAACGTTGCAATTTTTTTCCATCAAGGTTTACCCTGTAATAATCTCTTGTGGCAGAATTTTCTTTACTTCTTGCAGTAAAATAAACAATGCCATTTTTTTCATCCACATAATTTAAATCGGTAACAGTAAATTTTCCGCTGGTAATGGCATTAATTAATTTGCCATTCATGTCGTAATAATACAAATGTTTCCAGCCTGTTGCATCTGCGGATAAAATAAAACCTTTACCATTTTTTAAAAAACTAATGCGGTCGTTATCGTCTAAATCAATCCAGGTTTTTTGTGTTTCGTTATAAAATTCTTTTTTGGCACCAGTAGCAGTGTTTACTTCGTAAATAATAAGATTGTTTTGCAAACGGTTCATCCATTGTACTAATAATGTACTGCCATCGGGTTTCCAGTAAGGCATACCAAAATACTGATCGTCTTTTTCATTAAAATCGCTCCACACAGTTGCGCCACCATCCGGCGATACAATGCCCACTTTTACCTCCGGGTTAGGGTCGCCCACTTTTGGATATCTTGTTTTCTCTACTAATCCGTGCTGCCCTGTACCATCGGTAATTATAAACTCCGGCACTTTTGTATCATCACTGCGGAAGTAAGCAATTTTTTTACTGTCGGGGCTCCACCAAAAACTTTTGTATGCAGTTGCCCTGCCTAAAATTTCTTCCATATATACCCAGCTGGCATAACCATTTAAAATAACATTGCTGCCATCAGCAGTAAGTGCCGTTTCTTTTTTTGTAGAAATATTTACTGTGTACAGATTATTATTTTTTGTGTAAGCCACATAATTACCATCGGGGCTTACAATGGGGTTTACTTCTTTATCCTTATCATTGGTAAGTTGTACATCGTTTACAAACAGATCGTTATTCTTATTGGTTACTGTTGGTTTTACAGCAACAGGTTTTGTAACGGCGGGTGTGGTATATTCCACTTCTGTGCCTTTTTTACAATCCAATAAAAAAGTTTTACCATCTTTTCGTATTACCACATGGCTTTCATCTACCCATGGGCCGGCTTGCGGTAAAGCCTGAGTAATACCTTTAAAATTGCCTTTAAAAAATTGTTCGTCGGTTAGTTCTTTTTTTTGTGCCGTTGCAGCAAAATAGCAAACCGTAATTGCGAGAGTTGCAAAAGCTTTTTTTACATTAAAAGTCATGTGTAATTATTTAATTTAAATTACAAGATAGTTTTTTTGGGAGAAATGGGGAAAGGAAATTGATGGGTGGGGGAGCAGCACTATATTACATAAAGAATTTCTTCTTTTGGTTTTTTTGAGAAATTGCCAGTATAAAGATTATTGGGAGGAAAAATTACATCTTCATTTTTACCCCAATAAATATTTCCGTTTTTAACAATAAATTTTTTGAAATTTTCAATAAGTACATACTTTGTATAAACCCCTGAAAGTTTTGAAAATAAGGGCAAAAAGTTTACTATGCGCTGCTCTTCGTTATTAAAGTAAATAAGTATTTCAAAATCTTTAAGATATACAGCTGCAGTAACGGCTATTTTTTTAACCGCTTTATTTTTGTTTTTACCTTTTTGCAGTCCACCTTTTGATTTAATATGAATACTTTGTTCCATTTCTCAATTACTTCATTTGCATTACTCTTCAAAAATACTGAAATTTCTTTAGCTTCTGCAAGGGTTAATGGTTGTTTTCCTTTAACTTTTTTAAAAACAATTTTTATGTCATCTTCCAAAAATAAAAATTCGGCCTTACTTTCTCTTTGTTCTATTTGAACATGCACATGAATAGGCAAATGATCATTGCTGTAAAAACGAATAATATAAGAAAGGTATTCAAATATTTTTGGCATATTAATTTTCATTAAACATTCTCAGGCCGCATCATCGGAAAAAACAACACATCCTGAATACTATGCTGATTGGTTAACAGCATCGCAATCCTGTCGATACCAAAACCAATACCACTTGTTGGCGGCATACCATATTCTAAGGCACGTAAAAAATCATGATCAATAAACATAGCTTCATCATCGCCACGTTCCATCAGTTTTACCTGCTCTTCAAAACGTTCCCTTTGTTCAATTGGGTCATTCAATTCGCTGTAAGCATTAGCAATTTCTTTACCATTGCACATCAGTTCAAAACGCTCTACCAGGCCAGGTTTGCTGCGGTGTTTTTTTGTAAGCGGACTCATCTCCACAGGATAATCAGTAATAAATGTGGGTTGTATATAATTGCCTTCGCATTTACCGCCAAAAATTTCGTCAATCAATTTTCCTTTACCCCATTTTTCATCTGCATGAATTTTTAATTCACGGCAAACATTTCTTATGGCTGCTTCATCCATTTCGCTGATGTCAAAACCGGTATGCTCTTTAATAGCATCGTACATGGTAATACGTTTGTACGGCGCTTTAAAATCAATTTCTTTTTCTCCCACCAAAGCTTTTGTAGCACCATTTGTTGCTATGGCCGCTTTCTCCAGCATTTGTTCCGTGGTATCCATCATCCACTCATAATCTTTATAGGCCACATAAAATTCCAGCACTGTAAATTCTGGATTATGGGTACGGTCCATACCTTCGTTTCTAAAATTTCTGCTAAACTCGTACACCCATTCAAAGCCACCCACTATTAATCTTTTTAAATACAACTCATTTGCAATACGCATGTACATTGGCACATCCAGTGCATTGTGGTGTGTGGTAAATGGCCTCGCTGCAGCACCACCGGGAATAGATTGCAATACCGGCGTATCAACTTCCAAAGCACCACGTTCATTTAAAAATTCACGAATAGCATTTACCATTTTGGTACGTTTAATAAAAGTTTCTTTTACTGCCGGGTTTACAATTAAATCGGCATAACGCTGGCGGTAACGAAATTCAGGATCGGTAACTTCATCAAAAGCCTCACCATCTTTTTCTTTAACGATTGGGAGTGGCCGTAATGATTTTGTAAGAATAGAAAACTCTTTTACATGAATAGAAGTTTCACCAGTCTTTGTAGTAAACACATACCCTTTAATACCGATGATATCACCGATATCAATTAATTTTTTCCAAACAGTTTGATACATCGTCTTATCCTCGCCGGGGCAAATATCATCCTGCTTAATATAAAATTGAATTTTACCAACTGAATCCTGCAATACAGCAAAGTTAGCTTTACCCATATCACGTACACTCATTATTCTACCTGCAATACATACTTCTGCAAAGTCTGCTTTGTTCTCATCTCCTTTATAATTTTCTTTTATGTAAACAGAAGTAGTATTTACCGGATACAATGCTGCCGGGTAAGCATCTATACCTAATTTGTTAAGTTCTGTTAATTTTTCTCTGCGGATAATTTCCTGCTCCGATAAATGTTGTGTACTCATAATGGCGGCAAAGATACTTTATGCAACCCAATCATCCATATTTGCAATCTATTATACCGACTATACACTATAAATAGTCCAATAGTTTTTCTGTCGGCATAATACCATCTAATATTTCAACGCAGTCCTTCGGACTACTTATGAAATAAAGATGGTATTAGATTACATTTGAAACTTGGCAGGAAACTTGTTTATAATAAATCAAATAAATTAAAATGAAAAAATTATTACTTGCATTAATCAGTATTGTAGTATTAAGCAGTTGCGATGTTTTAAATAAATTACCCCAAACAACAGGCATTGGCGGTATTACAGAAGGCGAAGCCGGGCAGGGCATTAAAGAGGCATTAAGCCAGGGGTTAGCCGGCGCCGTATTGCAATTAAATAAACAGGATGGATTTTTTAAAGACGCCTTCTACAAAATTTTATTACCACCCGATGCTAAAAAAGTTGAAAATACTTTACGTGACCTGGGGTTTAATAATATGGTAGATAAAGCCATTTTACAAATTAACCGTGGTGCCGAAGATGCAGCAGGTTATGCCAAACCCATTTTTGCAGATGCAATAAGAAATATGACTTTGCAGGATGCTATTGGCTTAGTAAAAAATGGTGATACAAGCGCCACGCATTTTTTTAGGGAGAAAACTACCGATAAATTAATAGCCGCATTTTTACCGGTTATAAAAGCATCTTTAGATAAAGTGGAAGCAACAAAATATTATGGCGATGCTATTAATAAATACAATAATTTTCCCACTACATTCAGAAAAATAAATCCTGACCTTGCAAGTTTTGTTACTGCTAAAGCTACCGATGCATTATTTGATTTAGTGGCTAAGGAAGAAAAAAATATACGTACTAATATTGCTGCAAGAACTACAGATATTTTACGAAAAGTTTTTGGGCAAAAGTGGAATTAAGGTTGTTTTGAAAAAAAATAATTAGCGGCACTAACACCGTTTTCATACAGCAGCAGTTTATCCTGCTGCTTTGTTTTTTTTACACGGGAGCTTATATTGCCCTGGCTAACATAAATTGTTCTGCCTTTTTCATTTTCAAGCCCGGGATATTTTCTGCTGAGGGTTTCCATCATAAGATTACTAAAGGCAGCAATGTAATCAGATAGTTTATTAATATTATAAGCAGGAATTTTTATGCTGTTGTTATTTAAAGAATCTATTTGTTGCGGCCGCTCTAATTTTATACCAATAGTTTGTAGGTTAAATTTTACTTTACTGCTTAAAAGCGGGTTACCATTATTTTCTTCGCAACTGTCGAACATACTTATAGGATAATTGCAAAGCATTCCACCATCTACATAATAATTAATGAAAGAAGTGCTGTCCTGCTTTTTTGTTTTTTGCAGGTTATTATCTAATGCAACCGGTTCAAAATATAAAGGCACACCACCACTTATTCTTACAGCAAGTGCAATGGGCATTTGCGGTGTATGAGTGTAAGAAAAAATTTCTAATTGCTGTTTGCTGAGGTTGGTGCCGGTGCAGTAAAAATCTTTATACAGTTTATTATTTAAATGCAGCTGGTGCAGTTTTTCAAAAGTTAGCAACGGGTTACCTGTTTTAAATTCTATTAGTTGCTGCAGCCATTTTTCAAATTTGCTCCCTTTATAAATCCCAAAATCATTTTTAAATCTTTTGTATTTACCCACCAACCCACCTTTGCCATCGTTAAATTTTTGTATGGGCAATTCTGTCATCAGGCTGTCAATTTCACCGGCTGTATAGCCAATACTTATCAGCATGCCTGCAATAGAACCTGCAGATGAGCCACCCACTTTTTCTATCTGTTGTAAAATACCTTTTTCTTCCAGCACACTAAACACACCTGCGTAAGCAAGGCCACGTACACCACCACCTTCCAGCACTAAATTTTTATAATCATACTTTTTTTGAGCAAAACAAAAAACAGGGAAGAGCAGGAGTACAAACAGTTTTTTCATTTGGCGAAAATAAAAAATTGCAATAACACAAAAAGTTAAATACTGCTTAATTTATACAATAAAAATTAATAATAATACCCAAAAATTATATTCATCTCATCTTCGCTGGTTAAGCCAAAGGTTACAGTTTTATTAGAAGTATTGTTGTAAGTAACCACGCTGGTTAAACCTTCGCCGGCATTTAATAGTATGGGTGTGGTAAGGTTTAATGCAAGCGGGTGCTGCCAATCAGTATTTTCATAAACTGTTTCTCCATTTCTTGGGCCACCTAAAATTTTAATTACAAATTTTTCTCCCATTTTATGAAAATGCGAAGTGAGCATTATTACAGTTACTGCGTTGGCAAAAGTAAAATTGGTGGTGATAGTTTTGCGCTGGTTGGCAGGTATAGAAAAATTAAGGTTAGCAAAGTTTATGCTTTTAGCTTCTTTAACAACCGAAGCCTGCGGCACTGTGTACATATTAATAAAATTTTCGCCGGTTAAGCCGGCAGTTTGTTTATTAAAATAATGTGCATTTAAATCTAAAGAAGTATTTGCCGGAATTTTTAAAGCCACGCCTGAGGGGAAAGTGTATGTAGCATTTACATCGGTACCGCCACCTAAAAAAATATGATTTTGCATTTGTATAAAAGTGTTGGTATTTATGGTGCCATCGGTATTATACAAATCCCGTAAAGCATTTACAGCAGGTAAATTGGTGGTGTTTTGAAAACCATATAAAACAAAATGATGACTGTTGGCCCTGCCACGCAATACATATTTATTTACATAAACATCAGTAGTATTTGGTGTGTTTCTTCTTACAAAAACTTCTCTTTCGGTATTGGGGTTTACAGTAAAGGGGTCTAATTTTAGTTGAAAGCCATTAGCAGCAGGCGGCGGATCTAAAGGGATAAAAGGTTGTGAGCAAACGGTTGTATTATCCAGCAAACTTTCATCAACAACACTGCCTGTTTTCAGGGCACCTTTAAAAATCCATTGTTTAATAAATTCAATTTGGCCTAAACTTAAATACGTGCCATTTAGTGGCATTGTTGCACCGTAATTTGCAGCATGATGCCCTGCCTGGCAATCAACTTTATGATACAATAAACTTTTTAAATAATCGCCGGGCATAACTCTTACAATACCATCGGCATTGGCAGCAGTATTTTTTGAAGGCTTATTTATTAAATTATCAAAAGCCACACTGGCAGAAAGTACAAGATTATGCTGTGCATAGGTAACATCTGTTGCCGAAGCATGGCAACCGCTTAAAGCACAGGATGGCGTAAGTATTTTTTCCTGAATGATTGCCCAGCTGTCTTTTTTAGTGGTATTGTTTGCCCCTGTATTTTTTTTGCAGGAGGGTATTAAAAACGAAAGGCTTAAAAAAGCAAAAATGAAAACTATTGCTGTAATTAATTTCATAAATTATTTTTGGCGTAAATCAAATTTACAAAAATTAATTTAAAGCTAACAGCACCTGCCAGGCTTCGGTTATTTTGCCTGCATCTAACAATTCCTTTGCATAACGGTGCAGTTCACTTTCCATATCATCGGGATTAATTGAATAATACTGAATGATATTTTTAAGTTTACCATCAGTAAACGCAGGGTCAACAAAAGGTATTTCTTTTACATTGCCCAACTGCCCTAAATTGTTTCCACTAAGTATGGTACTGTTTTTTATTGAAGCCGGTAACATATCTACCCCAATGCCCAATTGTGTATTGGGTTTTTCTACTTTAAATAAATTGCTTTCATCTACTTTGCAATACCAGTCGCCGCCAAGCCTTGCCACATGGTTAATTTTAGTTTGATCAATTTTTCCTTCGGCATTTAAAATACCTTCATCAATATGCATTATTAAAACTTCGGCAATTATTAAATTACCTGCGCCACCTTCGGTACCTAATGGTTTTATCTCTGTTACTTTACACTCTAATTTTATTTTACTTTCTTTTACCATCGGTGGTTTTACTATTGTTGCCGGTTGCATGGTAAATCCGGCCTTTTCAAATTCATTTATATCTTTTGCAAAATCACAACTGGCCAGCGATGTTTGCTGTACCATATCGTAATCAACAATATTTATTACAACTTCCGGTACTTCAAGTACATTTTGCAAAGTATGTTTGGTAGTGTTATCTCTTACTCTTCTTGCCGGAGAAAAAATTACTATTGGCGGATTAGAAGAAAATAAATTAAAAAAACTAAAAGGAGAAAGATTGATGTTACCTGCTTTGTTAATAGTTGATGCAAAACATATGGGCCTGGGAGCAATGGCGTGCTGCAAATAATTTTGGATGTCGGCGGTGGATAAGTCTTTTAATTTTAGTTGCATCTTTAAAATTTTAACGCAGAGAAAAAGAGAAAAGGAGTTTTCGCAGAGAGTTAGAAATTATTTACAATTCTTTTAAATCCATCTTTTAGGTATTGCACATTAAAATTTATGAGATAACCTAATTTTTTTTGATGGTATAGTTTAAGATAAGTAATAACCTGAAAAATAAAAACAGGAGCAATGCCATCTGTTGATTTGTTTTCAACAATTATTTCTTCTTCAACCAGCAAATCAATTTCATATGCCTTTCCTAAGGGTATTTCCTTATAAATTAATTCAACTGGTACTTTAGCCCTTACTTTTAACCCTCTTAATTCCAGCTCTCTTTTTAAAGCCAATTGATATGCAGATTCTAATAATCCGGGTCCTAATTCTCTATGAACTGTTATTGCTGCATCCAAAATGATTCCACCAATTTCATTTAATCTTTCATTAGTCATAAAATATTTTTTAACGCCGAATTATGAAGTAATAAATTTATTCAGAAAATAAAAAATTATGACGAAGTTTCTCTGCGATAGAAACTACACGGGAAAATGAGAAACAGAATTTTACGCTGAGAAAAAAATATTTCTGCGTCATCTCATTTTCTCTTTTTCTCTGCGATAAAAACTACGCTTACTTCAACGTTAATAACTAAATTTTCTTCAAATCTAAAATACTAAAATTACTCTCATCCCTTACAAAAGTATTACTCAATTTGCCCAACCCATCAATTTCCATTTCTACCACATCACCATCCTGTAACCATTGCTCCTGATAGTTGGGATCATTTAATTTTCCGGTACCATTCAATTCTAAAAAACATCCGGTGCCAACTGTGCCGCTGCCAATGATATCGCCGGGCATCAGGTGTACGCCGTAGCTGCAGCGCTCAATAATTTCTGCAAAGGTCCAGTCCATGTCAGCAACATTACCATCGCTAACCTGCACACCGTTTACCCAGCATTTCATATTTAAATTCCAGGCTTTGCCAGTATGGTTTTCTTTGCAGGGCACTTCAAATTCTTCCAGCTCATCTAAAGTAACCAGCATGGGGCCAACAGCTGTTGCAAAATCTTTTCCTTTTGCAGGCCCAAGGTTCAGCAACATCTCTTCCATTTGTAAGGTTCTTGCACTAATATCATTCATTATCATAAGGCCGCCTATATATTCATCAGCCTCGGCTGCAATGATATTGCGGCCTGGTTTACAAATAACTATTGCAGCTTCCAGTTCAAAATCTAATTTTTTAAAATGATCGGGCATACAAATTACTTCGCCGGGCCCTTGTATGCTGTTGTGGTTAGTAAAATAAAAAATGGGGTACTGATCAAATTCGGGGATCATTTCCACTTTTCTGTTGCGCCTTGCGGCGGCTACATGCTGGCGAAAAGCGTAACCATCTCTGCAACTGGTGGGATGCGGTACCGGTGCCAAAATTTGGCTACCGGCATACGGAATGGCAAGCGAACTTCGGCCCAAGCCATCTTTTATGCGTTGCTCTGCGGCTTTTACAACGGGAATTACATCATCCCAATAATTTAAAAACATCGACATACTATTGGGTAAATCGGGGTGCAGGCTGTCGGTATCGTATAAATTGCCGTTTACTAAAAGGGCTAATTGCGGATGATGATCTTTTAAGTAGGTAACTAATTTCATAAAAAAAATTGTTGGTAAAAATAACTAATTAAGTAAGGATTAAATTAACAAATGAATTATTGTTTTATATTTTGAAGTAGTAATTTTGTAGCACTAAACTTCGACCATGAAATTCGAGAAAATCCATAATAAAGGTCAGGCACAGCTTTTTAAAAATCAGTATTTAGAATACCTCACCAAAACACACCCTTTGGTAATATGGGGATTGTATGTGCCCATCATAAGCTTTATGCTGTATTATACTAATGCCGTAATGCAAATTGAGTTTTTAAATGTTATTCTTACTTTTTTATGCGGCATTTTTTTCTGGACATTTTTTGAATACTGTATCCACCGTTTTGCATTTCACTTTGTTGCCGAAAGTGAGAGGGCTACGAAAATTTGTTTATCTTATTCATGGTAATCATCACGAGTACCCCAGAGATAAGGAAAGATTATTTATGCCGCCTGTACCGAGTTTAATTTTATCTTCTGCAATTTTTTCGTTGATGTATTTTGCAGCGTATTTATTTGGGGCTAAAGGTTATGTATTTGCTTTTTTTCCGGGATTTATTTTAGGCTATTTGGTTTACGGTACCATGCATTATGCCATACATGCCTGGAACCCGCCATTTAAATGGATGAAACCTTTATGGCGCAACCATCACCTGCATCATTATAAAAACGACCACATGGGTTTTGGTGTTAGCAGCACTTTGTGGGATCATGTATTTGGCACCATGTTCGATTTAAGTAAGGAAAAAGAAGATAAAACAAAAGTGCAGGAATTGATGTTTAGTAAAAACAGAAGCAGGCAGGAAGCATAAATTTTTACCAGGGTTCTTCATCCGAAGTGCCTGTATTTTCTTTTTTATATTTTTTTCTCAGCGCTATTTTTTCCAGCTGCCTTTCAATAATTAATTGTGCAATAATTTTTCCTGCATTTTCATTAGCATGATCCTGTAAAAGATTTTTCAATTTTCTTTCACTTACATCTATCCTGTACAGCAGCGATACTAATTTTTCAAAATTGTTTTGAATAAGCTGATTAATACTGGCAGATAATTTTTCTTCCAGTTCGGCAAAAGAAATTTTTTCCGGCAGTTGCAGTGCCATGTCTTTATTAATGTATTGTATAAGCTCAGCTTTATTCATTATAATTTTTCCATTACGCCGGTACCAAATAAAGCAAAATCATATTTTACCGGATCGGTGGCATCTAAAGTTCGTAAAAATTTAGTTAGTTCCAGTGCCGATTGCCAGTCGGTTTGATGGCGCTGCAATAAATTAAATCTTTTGGCAACTCTTGCCACATGCACATCAATGGGTATAATTAATTGCGCCGGAGAAATATTTTTCCAGATGCCAAAATCTACACCCGTTGTATCGTTGCGTACCATCCAGCGTAAATACATATTCAATCTTTTGCAACTGCTGTTTTTTTCAGGAGAAGCAATATGTTTTTTTGTTCTTTCAGAAATATAAGGCAGAGAAAAAAAATAATGATAGAAACCATTCAATCCATTTTCTATTGTAGCATCTTTTTTTTGCATCCCTTTTGTAAAAGCATTTTCAAGAGAATTATTGTTTAGAATAATGCATGTTAAAAAATTCGATACAGTACAGCAGATCGGTGGTATTGAAAGTGCGGTGTTTAAAACCTTCTAATTTTTTTAAATCTTTAGGCTGATGTTGTTGTATAAATTGATGTGGTGCATTATCCATTAACTGCAGCAGCTCTTTACTTTTATTGATAATGGTAGTGCGGTTGCCCCAGGCAAAAATGGCGGCAAAAAAACCGGCTATTTCAATATCTTGTTTTTTTGTAAAAAGATGGGGAATACAAATTGGATCGGCTGCAATAAAAGAAGGTTGATTGTAAAAATCAACCTTGCTGTTTAAAAATTCTTTAAGATTATTTTCATCCATTTTAAATTACCCAATTGCCTTATTCAAATCTTCAATCAAATCATCAGCATCTTCAATACCCACGCTCAATCTTATCAAGCCATCACTTAAACCATTTTTAATTCTTTCTTCACGTGGTATGCTGGCATGCGTCATACTTGCAGGGTGATTAATTAAACTTTCTACACCACCCAAACTTTCGGCAAGTGAAAATAAATGCGTTGAGGATAAAACTCTTTTTACTTCTGCATCACTGTCATTTTTTAATTCAAAACTAATCATACCGCCAAAGCCATTCATTTGTTTTTTTGCAATGGCATAACCTGCACTGTCTTCAAAACCGGGCCAGTACACTTTCGCAACTTTTGGATTGCTGCGTAACCAGTATGCAATTTTTTCGCCATTTTCGCAATGGGCTTTCATGCGCACCCCTAAAGTTTTTATTCCCCTTAATACTAAAAAACAATCTTGTGGCCCGGGCACAGCACCGCAGCTTTTTTGTATAAAATATAATTTTTCTCTAAGCGCTGCATCGTTCATCATTAAACAACCCTGTATCACATCGCTGTGGCCGCCTAAATATTTTGTAGCACTGTGCATTACAATATCTGCACCTAAATCCAAAGGGTTTTGTAAGTAAGGAGATGCAAAAGTATTATCAACACAAAGCAAAGCACCTGCTTTTTTTGATACGGCAGCAATGGCTTCAATATCTGTAATATTCATTAAAGGATTGGTAGGCGTTTCTATCCATATTAATTTGGTGTTGGCTGTTACAGCAGCTTTTACATTTTCAACATTGCTGGTATCAACATAAATAAATTTTATATTGTAGCGTTCCCACACTTTGGTAAATAACCGGTAACTGCCGCCGTACATATCGCTGGCTGCAATTACTTCATCGCCGGGGTTTAATAATTTTATTACACTGTCGGTTGCAGCAACACCGCTGCTAAAAGCCAAACCAAATTTTCCATTTTCAATTATTGCATAAGCATCTTCCAAAGCTTTACGTGTAGGGTTTTGGCTTCGGGCATATTCGTAGCCTTTGTTTACTCCCGGTGCCTGTTGTACATAAGTAGATGTTTGATAAATAGGTGTCATAATAGCTCCGGTACTTGGGTCGGGTGCTGCACCGGCATGTATTAATTTTGTGGCAAGTCTCATTGTTGTATATAAGTTTTATTTTGCAAAGATGACTAAATTATTTTAGCAGCACATAAATATCTCCAGTCATAATTATTTTCGGCATGTGCTGTTTTGGTTCTATTTTTTTATCCAAAACATTTTTTCGCAGAATATTTGCATGCCACCAATTTCTTTTTTGCCTCATACATGTAATCCTGCAGGGTTTTATTTTCCATCCATAATTGTTGGGGAGGCTCGTATCCAACTTTATCTTTTCTCCATACAATTTCATCGGGTAATTTTTTATCCATTGCTTTTCGCAATAACCATTTTGTCCAGCCATCATGTATTTTTAAATTAGCAGGCAGAGAAAAAATAAACTCAACTAATTTATGATCTAAAAATGGTAACCTAACTTCTCTGCCATGCGCCATACTGTTTCTGTCGGCATAGCGCAATAATTCTTCCAGGCCTGATTCTGTAGTATTAAAATGTAAAATATCATTAAGCTTGGTAACAACAGGTTTGTGAATACCTTCCCATTCCCTGCCTCTTTGCGTTTTTAAAAACTCAGGATTAATATCCGGCTGATGCATTGTTTTTTCGTACTCATTTTTTTCTAATTGCATGGCCGCATGCATAGGTAAAAAGGCAGCAAAATAATTTTTTAAATTCCACCGGAAAGGGATTTTATTTTTTTGTAAAGCCCGTATCTCTTTTTGTGCAGCACCCAGTTTATGCCTGCTTAATACTTCCTGCAAATACCAGTGAATGTATTTGTAATAACCTGCTAATATTTCATCGGCACCCTGCCCATCAAGTAACACTTTTACATCGTTATGTTTGGCTAATTCAAATACTTTGTATTGTGCATAAATGCTCGACGATTGAAAAGGTTCTTCCTGGTGGTAACAAAGTTTTTCAAAATCTTTAATTAAACCATCGGCAGTGGGTTGTGTTTTAAAATTTGTAACATCAAGTTTGTTTGCAAGCAGGTTAATATAAATTGATTCATCTTTTTCAAACCCGGGGAAAACAGCGGAAAAAGTTTTTAGTTGATGAAGATTAACTTTTAAGTTTTGTATTGCACAAACAATCGTTGAACTGTCGAGACCGCCGCTTAAACTTGTTCCCAAAGCTACATCGCTGCGTAATCTTTTTTTTACCGATGCTGTAAATAATTCGTTGAATTTTTCAATGGCATCACCCGGCGAAATAATAATTTTAAATTCTTTATCAATATGCCAGTATCTTTTTATAACAAGTTTTTGTGCAGATGGTTTGTATTGAAAAAAATGTGCAGGCAGTAAAGAATAAATGTTGCTGAAAAAAGTTTGCTTTTTATCTGCAGCGCTTTGCACATTGCCCAGCGCCAGGTAATTCAACAGCATTTTTTCGTCAGTATCTTTTTTTACACCTGCAGCCCATAACCCTTTCATTTCGCTGGCAAAAACTAAATATTTATCATCTTCGTAATAATAAAAAGGTTTTTCTCCAAAGCGGTCCCTTGCTGCAAAAAGTTGCTGTTCCCGTTCATCCCAAATAGCAAAGGCAAACATGCCCTCAAAATGGGTAAGGCAGTCCGCTTTCCAAAAATCGTAAGCAGCTAAAATAACTTCTGTATCCGATTTTGATTTAAAAGAATAACCATGCTGCAGTAATAATTCTTTTAATTCTGCATAATTATAAATTTCGCCATTGTAAACTATGGAATACCGGTTTAAATAATGCATGGGTTGTGCGGCAGCATCACTTAAATCAATAACAGCAAGGCGGCGGTGCCCGAAAACAATATTGCTTTTTTCATTGCTCCAAACTCCTTCACCATCAGGCCCACGGTGTTCCATTGCATCAATCATTTTTTTTAAGTGAAACATTGGTATTGTCTCAGAAGATGTTGAAAGTATTCCTGCAATTGCACACATAGATGTAAATATCAATAAAAATATTGAGGGCTGGTAAAGAGAAAAGAAATATTATTTGTACTAAAAAGAAATGGGCAAGGCACCCTGCATATTATCCCACGCCATAATTAAATTGGCACCGGTTGCTGATGGTTGAAATACCATAGTAAAAAATTCAATATTTTTTTCAGACTCATAAACGGGTATTTCAATTCTTGCAATGTCTTTAGAAGTATCAGGGTGCAACCCCCACGAAAAAAGATTTGTGTTAAATACAATTACCCATTTATCCTGGAACGGAATACAATAAATAATATATCGGCCTTTTGAAATGCGCTGCCCTTTAATACTTACCGGTTTAAAAAATTCAATTTCACTTGCTTCGTTTGCACCTAATCGCCATAAAGCACCATATTGCTGCACATATTTTGGCGGCGGCTCGTTACCAAAAATTGTTCTGCCATTTTTTTGTGGCCTGCTGTAAATTACCCTTGCTGTTAAACTGCTGCTGTCATTACCACTCATTTTAAGTGCAGGAAAATCTACAGGATAATAACTGATATCCATTGGCGATTTATCAATGGCAGCATAAGGGTTGGAAGGTTCAAAAACAGGTTTTTGAATTTCGGGATTGTTAGAATTAATTGTATTACAGGCATTAAAGTACAAAACTGCAAATAATGCCGCTGCAAAAAACAATGATGTTCTAATTTTTAGCATCTATTAAAAAATAATTGGCAGAGTTACTTTTACATCATCCCAGGCAATAAATAAATTGGCACCTGTTGCAGCTTTTTCAAAAGCCATTGTAAATGCTTCTACAATGTCACTTTGTTTTTGAACAGGTACATCCATTCTTGCCACATCTTTTTTTATATCGTATTTAAACGAACCCCATGTATCGTTTTCTTTATTAATAATTACGGTCCATTTATCTGCGTACGGGATACAATACATTGTATATCGGCCCTTTTTAATTTTTGTGGTATTTATTTTTACATTTTGATAAAACTCAATTTCTGTAGCTTCATTAGCTCCAAGGCGCCACACTTTTCCATACTCAAGTAAATCTCCAAAAACTGCTCTGCCGCTTTTTTGCGGCCTGCTGTAAATTACTCTTGCTACTAACGGGTCGGTTGGTTTATCCTGTATTTTAGAAACGGGGTAACCATTGGGATAATAACTCATATCCATAGTAGATTTATCTACCGGAGGTAATTTAGTTTGCGCAATTAAAAAAGATGCAGAAAATATGACTGCGGAAAACGTTAAAAAAAACTTCTTCATAAAATAAAAATATTTTTTCAAAGATAAATCAATCAGGCATTTAATAATTGATGCAATTGATGTGCGGCAAATTTTTTTAAATCGGGATAAAAAATTTTGTATTGAGATTTTATGGTATCGTAATGTGTGTTAAAGATATCAAAAGCAACGGCACTTTCATTAAGATACTGAGAACGTTTTACAAGCCCGTTAAAACTTTTTTCTATCCCCCACTTATTTTTATAATTATACAACCAGTTGTATTCAATCATATAAGGCAGCATTTTTTTAAAACCCTCGGGCAATACGGCAACATTTGTTTCTAAGACCTGATAGGTGTTTGCAGTGAATTTTTTTAAATCATCATCAGTTGAAAATTCTGCAATATCATTTGCTAAAAAATGGTCATATACCACATCTGTAAATGCGCCTGAATATAAACGGTATTGAGGCCTGAAAAATAATTTTATATTTTGAGTGGCTTTATGGGTATCAGTATAATTATCTATAGCCCGGTGCAGCTGAATACCCTTGTGTATAGCGGCATCATACTCATATTGCTTTTTACCTTTTACAAAATCACTTATCATGTTGCCCACCAAAATTTGCGGATGGTTAAAAGAAAGGTGGGCATGGGCCAGAAAATTCATTTACAAAAATTAATTTAATGGTAAAGATAACTTTTATAATCAGCCCGGTGGTTTTACTAAACCGCATTTACTTTTTAACACAACAAAAACAAATTTTAGTATTTTATTAAGAAAAAAGAGCAAAGGCTTTACTGTAAAGAGTTTTAGCTGATTTGAATAAAAATGTTTTCACATTACCTTACCGCTCGTACATTGTTTAACATAGTTTAATGTTACTGGTAAAGTAGTCCTTTCATATTATACAGGCTGTTTCTACTTTTGTTTTAGTATTAAACGCTGCTAAAGCCATGGCAGTTATTTTAAACCAAAAAAGTATAGTTATGAAAAAATTAAAAACAATGTTTGCGGCAGTTGCTGTTTTGCTTGCCACAAGCGCTTTTGCTTCTCCCGGCCCCGAAAAAATATCTGAAAGGGTGAAAGCAGAATTTGAAAAAAATTTTACCGGTGCATTAAATGTTATCTGGGAAAAAAAGGATGATTTTTATTTTGCTTCATTTAAGCTTAATGAAAAAGAAGTTTCTGCTGCTTACAACGAAAGCGGCGAACTGCTGGGTATTTCAAGAATAATTGAAACGAGCCAATTACCTCTTAATGTTTCGTTGGCCATTGCAAACAGGTATAAAGATTATACAGTTGCAAATAATCTAAGCGAAATAGTGTTTGACGGGCAAACCAATTATTATGTAACTGTTGAAAACAATCAAAAAATTTTAAAGCTTAAATGCAACAGCTACGGAGAAATAACTGTAGAAAGAAAAATAAAAAAATAGTTTGTTACGGTTTTGGGTTTTAAAGCCTCCTGTAAAGGAGGCTTTTTTATTTTATTTATCGTCCGGATATACCCGGAATTACCGGTAAACTTTCGTTGCCGGTTTCATTTACACTTTGTACGGCAAAAAAATAATTGTCTTTACTAAAGGGTAAAGTAATGGTTGTTGCGGATGTAAATATTTTTCTCTGCCAAACAGCACTGGTGGTTTCTCTAACCAAAATATAATACCCTTTTACGGCACCAAACTGAGGTTTATTCCAAAAAAGTAAAGTGGTATTGCTTAATTTTTTTACATCCATTTTTACAGAGTCGGGCATTGGCGGAGCTTTTGAAAGATTGGCAAGGTTTGCCAGGTTCATGGCGGTATTTTTTCTCAGGTATTCGTAATCAATATGTTCTTCAAGGTCGCCATATTTAATATTGTTTTCTGTACGTATGTTTTGATGCTGCCTTGTGTAATTTTCATTCATTTCTGTAAACCTAACGGCTGCAAAACCACGCTGTACATAAGGTGTGTGATCGCCACCCCGTAAAAAACGATCATTACGGTACACCATTACAATTTGCAGGTTATCTACATAGCGTTCGCCAACTTCTTTTACATAGCGGGCCAACTGCCGGGATTTACCATCGTTTTCCAACCCGAGATTTCTGATGATTACAGCATTTTTTTCTGTTTCAAATGCCGGAAGCCCTTCACTAAATACCCTGATTCTTGTATTGTCAATAATGTTAGTTTCATTACTGTTGTTACTGCCCATAATATCATTATTTAAAACCGCTTCTATTTTCCAGTTTTCTTTTTTGGCTTTTTCGCTCATGTACGCAGCACCTAACAAACCCTGTTCTTCGCCGCTAACAGCCACAAAAATTATTGTAGCGGCAAAAGAATGTTTACTCATAACCCTTGCACATTCAATCACAGCCGCAGTACCGCTTCCATCATCGTTTGCACCTGGTGCATCACCTACACTATCGGTGGGGCTGGTACGCATATTGTCTAAATGCCCACTTATAATAAATATGCGTTTATCCAACGGGTCTGTGCCTTTAAGAGTAGCCGCAACATTCCCTAAAAGTATTGGCCTGTCTACTCTTCTGCCATCGGCTTGTAAAGTGGTAGTATCAATAAAAGTAGTTAATCGTCCGGCTGAGTGTTTAGCTATTTGTTGAAATTTATGAAGTACCCAGTTTCTTGCAGCACCAATGCCTCTTGCAGTACTGCTTTGGGTACTCAGTGTATTCCTTGTACCAAAAGCAACTAAAGTTTTTATGTATGCCTGTAAAGAATCTGGCGAAACTTCCTTAACCATGCTTTCAATTTCTGGGTCTTTTACAATTATAGTCTGGGCCTGTGCTACATTTATATACAGGGCAATAAAAAGCAAGACAAAATTTTTCATAATCAAGTTTTGAGTAATTCTTAGTATTAATACTTGCACATGAAATCTGTAAAAGAGTAAAGTTAATGATTGGTATTTATTTAAGCTTCAATCATTGTGTGCTGAATCAAGCAGATAAAAATATATTTTTATCTAATGTGTATTAAAATTAATTAAGATAACTTTAATTTTATTTTGAGGTTATAAATTTTATAGTATCTTTACGTTCTGAAAATGACATCTTTGTCACTCAGCTTACCTTAATTTGAGATTCATAATCCGTGTCAAAACCACAACTATTCAATATTTTGTGCTAAAATCACGTTCCCATTTAATACATTAAAACAGGCTCAACTCTAAAATCATGCATATGGAAACTAGGTTTCTTTTGTTTATTGCTATATCTTTTTCGTTGTTTAGTACATCATGTACAACCACAAGTGCAGTCACCTATTTTAAAAATACAAATGATAGTATTTCTTCAAGATTTTTAGGTTTGGCAGATGCTAAAATTCAATATAATGATATTTTAAGTGTAACCATTAGCAGCCGCAGTAAAGAAGCATCCGAACCATATAATAAACAGATGGCATTACAAGTAAAGGATATTCAGTAAGCAGTAACGGAAATATTTTATTACCAACCCTAGGGTATGTTCAGGCGGTTGGGTTTACAAAAAAGCAATTATCTGAAAATATAGTAAAATTAATTAATGCAAAAAAGCTGCTTTTAGACCCAATAGTGGAAATACATCTTCTTAATTTTGAAGTTACAGTTTTAGGAGAAGTAGGCACATCCATTAGTAATAAATGTGGCAAACGAGCAAATTTCATTAGTTAAAGCACTTGGATTGGCAGGAGATCTTACAATTTATGGCAAAAGAGATAATATTTTATTAATAAGAGAAGAGGATGGTATAAGAACTACCCGCCGTATTGATATTAGCTCAAGTAAATTTTTACAATCGGAATATTATTATCTAAAACCCAATGATGTTATATATGTAGAGCCTAATAAAGCTAAAGTTGCATTATCTGGCAGATCTCAGCAAATTTTGCCAATTGTTATAACCAGTGTATCGTTTCTTTTTCTTATTTTAGATAAAGTAATTAAATAATCAGCAGTTGTAAAAAATGATGAGACAAGTAGATAATAATACTATTGAAACTGAGGAGAAAGAATCGAATATGATTCAGCAAATCATTTCAAAATTTGTGCCTTACTGGCCACTGCTTATACTGTTTATGCTGGTATCGTTAGCATTGGCTTATGGATATTTACGCTATGCCACACCTTTATATGAGGCTGCTGCAAAAATTATTATTAAAGATAATAAAAGAGGCGGCGATGATTCCAATATAATTGAGTCCTTAAATATTATTGCCTCAAATAAAGATGTGGAGAATGAGCTTGAAGTGCTTAAATCAAGGGCGTTGATGGAGAGATGTTGTAAAAAAACTTCGTTTATATGCACCGTTGTTTCAAAAAGGAAAGGTTAAAGAAAGCGATGCTTATTATTTATCGCCAATAACCGTTGAAGTTAGAAATACAGATTCAATAATTGGAGTTGAAAAAGTTAATTTTAGATATGATAAGAATACAAAAACAGTTTTATTAGATGATAAAGATAAATATACCCTAAATGAGTTTGTAAACACCCCTTATGGAGTTCTTAAATTTGAACCTAATATTTACTACAACCTGTCTTTAGAATCTGATAAGCAATTATCGTTTGCTTTAGATGACCCAAGTAATGTTGCCGCTTATCTTTTAAAGGGGCTTGAAGTAGCCAGTGCTAAACAATCTCAGATTGTGGAAATAAGTTATAAAGATCCAATACCACAAAGGGCTATTAATATTATAAATGGACTCATTACAATTTACGAACAAAAGTCAATACTGGATAAAAACACATTAGCAACTAGTACACTTTCGTTTATTAATGAGAGATTAAATCTTTTAAAGAGGGATTTAGACTCTACAGAAAAAAAGGTACAACAATATAGAACCAGTAATAATGCTGTAGAAATTGGCGGTCAGAGTAGTATTTATTTAGGAAGTGTGGCTGAAAATGACCAAAAATTAGGCGAAGTAAGTACTCAAATGGCTATGCTTAACGAGATTGAAAAATCGGTATCACAAAGCGGGAAAGATGGTACCAGTATTGTGCCTTCAACAATTGGAGCAGGCGAAGATCCAATGCTTACATCTTTAATGACCAAACTTCATACATCCCAACTGGAGTATGACAAATTGAAGCAAACAATGGGAGAAAATAATCCTAAAATGATTGCACTTGCAGATGAAATTAGTAAAACAAGACCGAATATTTTAGCTAATATTCAAAGTAGGAAAGCAAGTTTGACTGCTGCAAGGCAAAGTTTGTATAAGACTAACAGCGGATATAATTCTTTGTTACAAGCTGTACCGCAAAAGGAGCGGCAGTTAGTGGAGATTAGCCGTGAACAGCAAACTAAAAATAACCTTTATCAAGTTTTACTTCAAAAAAAACAAGAGAGCGAATTATCAATTGCTTCTGTGTTTTCTAATACAAAGTTGTGGATAAAGCACTTGCAGGTCAAGATCCCGTTAGCCCTAAAAAGAAGATGATTTATATGATGGCCCTGGCTGGTGCAATTGGTTTATTTGCAGGAACTATTATCATTAAAGATTCTCTTACCGGTAAAATTAAGTATAGAAATGAAATAGAAAAAATGACCTCTATACCTATAATAGGAGAAATTGCATTTGAAAAAACAAGTAACCCGCTGGTGATTGAAAAAGGTACCAGAAGTTTTGTGGCCGAAGAGTTTAGGAAATTGAGAATATCTTTATCATTTTTAGGAATAGATGCTACACATAAAAAAATATTATTAACTTCCAGCATATCCGGCGAAGGAAAAAGTTTTATTGCTGCAAATTTGGCAGTTAGCCTTTCTCTAACCGGTAAAAAAGTTGTTTTGGTTGATTTAGATTTAAATAACCCATCACTTTCAAAAATATTGGGGGTTAATTATGAACATGGTATAACTGAGTTTTTAGAAGGAGAAAAAAAACCGGCAGAAATTATCAATAAACTTAATAACCATGAAAACATGTATTTTGTTGCTGCAGGAAGTTTGCCGGAAAACCCAACTGAATTGTTGGCTAATGGTACTGTAAAATCTTTAATTGATTATTTAGAAAGTAACTTTGATATGGTTATTATTGATACATCGCCTGCAGTATTGGTTACCGATGCCTATATATTATCAGAAATGTGTGACGCTACCTTATATGTAATCAGACATGATTACACTCCTAAAATGCTTGTAAAGCGCATTGACGAAAATAATCAGATCAATCCAATTAATAACCCTGCAATTATTTTTAATGGTGTTAAAACCAGAGGGGTATTTAAAAATAATTATGGTTACGGGTACGATTATGTTTACGGTAATAAAGAAAGAGGTAACAAAACAAAAAAAGCATCCTAATAAAAAAATCCAACTCTAATGAAAAATAAATTTAACTCAATTCATATAAGGCTGTGACTGAGATTGGCGAAGCCATACCTTATAAGAATTAATCCATTTCCGTCCAATTAACTGTTTTTCCAAATATCTGACTAACTAATCCCATTCCAACATCCCGATTAACTGACATTTCTAATTTTTTAAAAAATAGTTATGCAGAAGAATTGGTACGTAATTTACACTAAGCCGCAAAGCGAAAAAAAGGTAGCAACCTTATTAACAAAAAAGAAAATTGAAAACTTTATCCCACTGGTTAGTGCCGAGGCGCTACGATCGTGGAGGCATAAACTGGTTTACAGGCCCTTGTTTAAATCTTATGTTTTTGTATATACTACAGAGCAAGAGGCACTGCATTACTTAAAAATACAGGCGGCGTTATTAATCTCTTATATTGGTTAGGAAAGCCCGCTGTTATTAATGAAACAGAAATTAATGCAATAAGAGAGTTTACAGTTACAGGTGGCTACCAGGACATTAATTTGGAAAAATTAACTGTAAATAACAATTTTACTGAACGCAATGTTTACCGTTCTACCTACGAAATAGAAGGAAATGTATTACTTGCGGTAAAGAGTAAAACAATAAAAATAAACCTTCCATCGTTAGGTTATGCATTGATTGCTAAACTGAAAGAAGAGAGTGTTTTTGGAAGAGAAAGCTCAATGATACAAAATTATAGATTTGCACAGTCATGATGAATTTAACAGATAAAATTTATATAGCAGGGCACAGGGGATTAGTAGGTTCGGCAATAGCGAGAGCTTTAGAAAAGAAGGGGTTTAAGAATTTATTGTACAGGACTTCTAAAGAGCTGGATTTACGTGATCAGGCAGCGGTTGATGAGTTTTTTGCTCAGGAGAAACCAAATTATGTATTTCTTGCTGCAGGAAAAGTTGGAGGTATTGTTGCCAATAATACTTACCGTGCCGATTTTTTGTATGACAATCTTTTAATTGTAGCAAATATTGTACATGCTGCTTATCAAAATAATGTAACTAAATTACTTTTTTTGGGCAGTTCGTGTATCTATCCAAAATTGGCTCCACAGCCAATTAAAGAAGAATATCTTTTAACCGGGGCTTTAGAATATACTAATGAGCCTTATGCTATTGCAAAAATAGCAGGCATTAAATTATGCGAAAGTTTCAGGGATCAGTACGGGGCAAATTACATAAGTGTAATGCCTACTAATTTGTATGGCATAAATGACAATTACCATCCCGAAAATTCACATGTACTCCCTGCGCTTATACGCAGGTTTCACGAGGCTAAGGTTTCAGGGCATAAAGAAGTGGTGATATGGGGTTCGGGTAGCCCACGGCGTGAGTTTTTATATGCCGATGATTTGGCAGAAGCCTGCCTTTTTTTAATGGATACTTATAATGAAAAAGAAATTGTAAATATTGGCTGCGGCGAAGATATCAGTATTAAAGAATTAGCTGCAATAGTAAAAGAAGTTACAGGTTTTGATGGTGACCTTAAATTTGATACATCTAAGCCCGATGGCACCCCACGCAAATTACTTGATGTATCTAAAATTCATAAATTAGGCTGGCAACATAAAACCACACTTAAGGATGGATTAATAAATGCTTACCAAAATTTTTTAACCAAACAGCATCATCCTTTATTAACCTGATAAAGGAAATATCCCAAATAAATATATAATGAAGACTGCATTAATTACTGGTATAACCGGGCAAGACGGTGCTTACCTGGCCGAATTACTTTTAGAAAAAGGCTATAAAGTACATGGAATAAAAAGACGTTCGTCTTTAATAAATACCGATCGTATTGATCATTTATATCAGGATCGGCATGAAGCCAATGGAAGGTTTACTTTGCATTATGGCGATATGACGGACAGTACAAATCTGATTCGCATTGTACAGGAAACGCAGCCTGATGAAATATATAACCTTGCTGCAATGAGCCATGTTAAAGTAAGTTTTGATACACCAGAATATACTGCAAATGCCGATGGTATTGGAACCTTACGTTTAATGGAGGCCTTACGTATTTTAGGTATGGAGAAAAAAACACGTATTTACCAGGCATCAACATCAGAATTATATGGGTTAGTACAGGAAGTTCCACAAAGAGAAACAACCCCGTTTTATCCAAGAAGTCCTTATGCCGTTGCAAAATTGTATGGTTACTGGATAGTTGTAAACTACCGGGAAGCATACAATATGTATGCCTGCAATGGAATTTTATTTAATCACGAAAGCCCATTACGCGGCGAAACTTTTGTAACAAGAAAAATAACTATGGCGGTAGCGGCTATTGCTAAAGGCTTACAAAACACTTTGTATTTAGGTAATCTTAATGCACAAAGAGATTGGGGGCATGCTAAAGATTATGTAGAAGCAATGTGGTTAATACTGCAACAGAACAACCTGAAGATTATGTAATTGCAACGGGTATAACAACAAGTGTAAGAGATTTTATTAAAATGGCATTTGAAGAAGTAGGTATAGAATTAAATTTTACAGGAGAAGGAATTGACGAAAGAGCAACGGTTTTAACATGTAATAATCCAGCATATCAATTACCTGTAGGTAAAGAAGTTGTGGCTGTAGACCCAGAACTTATTTCCGTCCAACAGAAGTAGAATTATTGATTGGGGATGCCACTAAAGCAAAAGAAAAATTGAAGTGGAAACCCAAATATGATCTTGCAGGATTGGTTAAAGAAATGGTAGTTGCAGACTTGGAAAAAATAAATAAAAAATCCGGCAAAAAGTAGTTTTAACATTGTCTTAATTCAATCAGAAGCCTGAATAAAACAGATATGATATAGTTAAACAAAATGGCGAATGAAAAATAAGATTTTATCGGCTTTCACATTTCTAAATAACAAAGTTAATACTGGCCATCACCGGAGTATCAGGGCAAAAAAAAATATACTTTCTGCATTTATATTTAAAGGTTGCAGTATTGCAATAAGCCTTATATTAGTACCTCTCACAATACATTATGTAAATCCAAACCAATATGGGGTATGGTTAACATTAAGTTCAATCATTGGGTGGTTTAGTTTTTTTGATGTAGGATTTGGCCACGGGTTACGCAATAAGCTTACAGAATCTATTTCAAAAGGCCAGTTTAAACTTTCAAGGATATATGTAAGTACAACCTATGCCATTTTGTGTATTATTGTAGCTATTTTATTGGTTATTTTTATTATTATTAATCCTTTTGTAAACTGGACAAAAATACTTAACACAGCTCCGGGTATGGCTACTGAGTTAAGTTTGCTTGCTTTAATTGTTTTTGTTTTTTTTTGTTTGCAGTTCGTCCTTCAGTTAATCACTACAATTTTAACAGCTAATCAGCAGGCAGGATATGCATCTCTATTTTCTTTTCTGGGTAATGTTTTTTCCTTAATTGTAATATTTATATTAACAAAAACAACTTCCGGGAATTTATTGTATTTAGGAACTGTATTGGCTCTTACGCCTGTCTTGGTTTTGTTAGTGTCAAGCATTTGGTTTTACGCAAATACATACAAAAGTTTTGCCCCATCTTTTAAATATGTGAGGTTTAAATTTGTTGGAAATATTTTTAGCTTAGGGCTTAAATTTTTTATTTTACAAATTACAAGCTTATTTATATACGAAAGCAGCAATATTATTATTGCGCAACTATTTGGACCAAGCGAAGTAACCACTTATAATATTGCATATAAATATTTTAGTATTATACCAATGGTTTTTGCAATACTGATGATGCCATTTTGGAGTGCTTTTACTAAAGCTTGGGTTGAAAAAGATATTATCTGGATAAAAAATGCAATAAAAAAACTTCAAATTGTATGGCTTTTTTTTACCATATTAACCATAATTATGTTAATATTTTCAAACTTTGTATATAAACTATGGGTTGGAAAGCAAATAATTGTTCCTTTAAGCCTGTCTGCAGCAATTGCAGCGTATGTTATTGTTACAGCCTGGAATACAATTTTTGCGCAATTTTTAAATGGCGTGGGTAAAGTAAGACTTCAACTTTATTCTGGTATTTGGGGTGCGATTTTAAATATTCCCTTAGCATTATATTTCGGTAAAATGTTTGGTATAGCTGGTGTGGTATTTTCAACTGTATTTTTAGCCAGTATAAATATGGGCTGGATATATATTCAGTTTAATAAAGTTATTAATAATAAAGCTACAGGGATATGGTCAAAATAAATAGATAAATATTAATTGACATTATGATTAAATACTACTTTAATAAAATTGTAAGTAAATTATCCAGGTATATATCCTATGAAGCAAAAGAATTGCGGAGAATTAAAAAAATCCCAAGATATCAGGTTGGAACCACTAAAATATTTGGATTTGATTTTACGTTTGTTGATTCAGCCTCTTTTATTGGGCAGTATGCAGATATTTTTGAAAAACAATCTTATAAGTTTAATACTGCTAATGAGCAACCAGTAATAATTGATTGCGGGGCAAATGTTGGGGTAAGTATTCTATACTACATCAGGCAATACCCTAAAGCAAAAATTACCGCTTTCGAACCTGATAAAAATGTTTTTAGCATATTAAAAAAAAATGTACAAAAAATCAATAACAGTAACATTACATTAATAAATAAAGGCCTCTGGAATACAGAAGGGGAAATGGTTTTTATGGAAGAAGGTGCAGATGGCGGTCAAGTTTTGGATAATAATAATGGTTTTTTGCAAAACTTAAAAACAGTAAATATTGAAACAACAAGCCTGAGAAATTACTTAACAGAAAAAATTGATTTTTTAAAAATTGATATCGAAGGGGCCGAAGCTGTTGTAATTGAAGATTGTGAAAATTTATTACTAAATGCACAGCGAATATTTATTGAATTTCACTCAACGATAAATAAACAACAACAATTAGATACTATCTTATCTGGACTGAAAAAAAATAATTTCAGGTACTATATCGAATCAGTAACATTAAGTAATGAAAAGCCTTTTATAAATCTAAGAACGATTAATAATTTTGATAATTTAGTATCGATTTATGCTTATAAATAAACTGGGTGGTTGTAAAATTAAGGAACAAGAAAAGCCTGTTTTAAAATCTATTTTTATTATAAATTTATAATTAGGGAAATCATTTTTATGCAGTTTATATTTTTAACCAGAATAAAAAACATGCACATACACTATAAGCTAAATTAAATATTAGGGTGCTAACTTTTATAAAGCTTATCATAAAATAAATAAAAGTGAATCAGCGAATTAAAACAATTATTAAGAAGAATGTTTTTTTGCATTTTATTGCAAGAAAGATTGCGAGGATACAAACTAAATATAAAAGGCCTGTAAAAGGGAAAAATAATATTATCAGTAACAAAGGGGTTTTGCTTAATATAAAGTATGATATTATTGGGGATAATAATAGAATTGAAATTATGTATGGGGCTGTGGTGTCAGACATCAAGATTTTTATTAGAGGGAATAATCATGTATTAACAATAGGAGAAAACTGTCAATATAAAGGGGGAAGTGTTTGGTTTGAAGATGATCACTGCCAAATTAAAATTGGACGTAATACAACTATTGAAAGAGCTCATTTAGCCGTAACGGAGCCAAATAAAAGTATTTTTATTGGAGAGGATTGTATGTTTTCTTATGATATTGAATTTAGAACAGGCGATTCACACAGTATTTTTGACAATGATACAGGCAAAAGAATTAATGGGGCACAAAATATTGAAGTTGGCAATCATGTTTGGATTGGGGCGCATTCGATAATATTAAAAGGAGTAAAAATTGAAGATAATTGTGTCATTGGTACTAATTCAATAGTAACTAAAAGTATTCCCGGTAATTGTATTGCAGCAGGAATTCCAGCAAAAGTTATAAAACAGAATATCAATTGGGACAGAGCTAAAATTTACGATAGATAGATTTTAAAATGAAATTTATTATCCTTAAAAAACAATGTTTCAATTTCGGGTAAAATTGATATTGCTGCATAAATAAAAATTGCCTGAAACAATTACAACTGAACTTGCAGCATAATTTTTCTAAATAATTTATGAATTGTGCTTGATAAAGCATTGAAATTTATGGCAGAATACTTTAAAGTGAAATTTTTCGTTTTAATCTGTAAATTTTATATCGACAAATAGTTTTTAATATATGGAGCACCTATTTGGCAAGTTGTTTATAATTGTAAAAATAAAATGATTAAAGTTACTCAAATACAATTTTCTACTAAATCTGGAGGTAGCTCAGCTCTCAGGCTCCAAAAAGCTTTTTTGGATGCTGGTATAGATTCAAACATTATTTCAATGCAAAGAGATAGGTTTCCAAAAGAAAACATAAAATACTTAAGAATAGGATCGAAACTAATTTCACGGATTGATAATAAAGTGCAGTTTTATTTAACACGGAATAAACTTAAAGAACTTGGCCTTTTCTCCTATCCGATATTGGGTACCGATATTTCGAAAATGGAAGAACTTAAAAATGCCGATTATATATATGTGCATTGGGTTTTAAATGGTTTTTTAAATCTTAAGGTTTTTGAAAAGCTTGCAAAACTTAATAAACCAATAATTTTTGTAATGCATGATATGTGGCCTATTACGGGGGGGTGCCATTATAGCTTTGAGTGCGAAAAATATATAGAAGGATGCACAGAATGCCCAATGTTTATAAAGGTTAAAAAAAATGACTTTGCTAAGCGGGGGTTTGAAAAAAAAATAAAATTTTATTCCAAATATCAAAATTTGTTTTTCATTTCACCAAGCAAATGGCTGTACGATTGTGCGAAAGCAAGCAATATTAACTAAAGATAAACCAGTTTTTTATATCCCCAACGTTCTTGATAGTGCAGTATTTAAACCTATAGATAAAAATACAGCAAAACAAATATTAAATATTGGAACAGAAGAAACTGTAATAGCTTTTGGTGCAGTTTCAGTTAAAACCTTACGTAAAGGTTGGGCATATCTGCAAAAAGCATTGGAAATTTTGCACTTTAATAAAGGGTTAAAAAACATTACCATTTTAATTTTTGGAAGTGGCAATAAAGAGATTGAAGATGCTGTACCATATAAAACAAAATTTATGGGGTATTTAAAAGATGAATATTCTTTAGCACTGGCATATAATGCAGCAGATGTTTTTATTGTTCCCTCTGTTGCAGATAATCAACCTACCACTGTTCAGGAAAGTTTAAGTTGTGGAACACCCGTTGTGGGTTTTGAAGTTGGAGGTGTGCCAGATATGATTAAGCATAAGGAAAATGGCTATTTAGCAAAATATAAAGATGCAGAAGATGTTGCAGAAGGAATAAAATATTGCCTTCAAAAAAAATTGAAAGGATACATGCTGCCTAGTTTTAAATCATCAGAAACAATAAAACAGCACTTGCATTTATTTGAACATATTAATTCCTTGAAAAATAAAAACCAGCAGGTATATTAATAAAAATGAAAAAAAAGATTAATGTAGTTCACTTGCAATATTCTACAGAATCAGCCGGCAGGGCTGCATTAGGGTTCATAAAGCTTTTTTATTGGGGGGCATTAATTCATACATTATTACTTTGCAACCAGATGAAACACCCCCCACTGATGAAATACAATATTTGGGAAAACGGGCGGTGTTACTTGCAATAATTGACAGTAAACTGCAAGCATACAGAAACAGGGATACAATAAAAAAATTTGGCTTATTTTCTTACCCGATTTTAGGACAAATATTGCCGGGATGGACCAACTTAAAAACGCAGACTTTATTTATATACACTGGGCGCTAAATGGATTTTTAAATTTTAAAAGTATTGAAGAAATAGCAAAACTAAACAAACCTGTAATTGTTTTTATGCATGACATGTGGGCCATTACAGGAGGTTGCCATTATAGTTTTGATTGCGAAAAGTATAAAACGAAATGCAGCAATTGCCAGATGTTTGCAAAAGCTAAAAAAAATGATTTTTCGGAAGCCGGTTTCAATAAAAAAATAAAATTATTTTCAAAATACAATAACTTTTTTTTTGTTGCACCAAGTAAATGGCTGTATGATTGTGCAAAGCAGTCAACATTAACAAAGACAAACCTGTTAAGCTTATACCTAATTTACTTGATAATATCATTTTTAAACCCTTTGATAAAAATACTGCAAAACAGGCATTAAATATTGACCCCAATGATCGGGTTATAGCATTTGGAGCTGTTTCTATTGAAAATGCTTACAAAGGTTGGCCATTTTTAAAAACTGCTTTGCAATTATTGGAGAAGGATAAGTCATTTAAAAAGACAACGGTTTTAATTTTTGAAGTGGTTATAACAAAGAAATAGAAGATGCAGTACCTTTTAAAATCCAATTTATGGGATATTTAGAAGATGAATATTCTACTGCATTGGTATATAATGCAGCAGATGTTTTTATAGCTCCATCGCTTGTAGAGGCGTTTGGTTATGTTATTATGGAAGCATTATCCTGCGGCACACCTGTTGTTGGTTTTGAAGTTGGCGGCATACTGGATATGATAAAACATAAAGAAAATGGATATATAGCAAAATATAAAGATGCTGAAGACGTTTGTACCGGGATAAAGTTTTGTATGCAGAATGCTATCAAAGGGTATATGTTACCAAATTTCGACTCAGAATCAACTGTAAATAAACACCTGCAATTATTTAACGAAATAGAAAACATCTGATATTATAAAATTTGACTAGAAAAAATATATCTGTATAAACTTTTTAAATTAAAAATATTTTCTAAATAAAATAAACAAAAATGATAGTATTAGGAGTTCACAAAGGACACGATTCATCAGCAGCAATAGTAATAGATGGCAAAGTAATTGCCGATGTTCAGGAAGAAAGGTTTTCTCGTGTTAAACATTCAGTAAATGCACCATTAAAAGCAATTGAATTTTGTTTAAAAAAAGCAGGGATAAAAGACATTAATGAAGTGGATTACATTAGCTCTTCGTGGCAAACAACCCCTAAAGAATTAAATGCAATTTTCGGTTTGGAAGGATCTAAAGCAGAAAACCTTGCTATCCAAATTGGTAAAACGTTGTTGGGGAAATCAACAGGCACCTATAAACTAAAATTACCCATTTATTACCCCGATTATAAATTAAAAGATAAAAAGAAATTTATTGATAACAACCATCATCTTGCACATGCCGCAAGTGCGTATTTTACCCGTAAAACTAATGACAAGTGTTTAATTTTTACTGTTGATGGTGCCGGTGATGAAATGTGTACTTCTATTTGGATGGGCGAAGGCAATAAAATTGAACTGTTAAAAAGTTATTATAAAGAAGCGTCGGTTGGATGGTCTTACAGCGTGGTTACCGAAGGATTGCATTGGATACATGGAGATGGTGAAGGGAAAACAATGGGTCTTGCACCTTATGGCGATTATAACAAATGCAAGGGGGTGCTTGATAAATTTTTCCCTGAGTTTAAAGACGATGTACTGGTTAAAAAATCTGACTTGGGCGAATGCTATTATTGGAGCGACAGCGGATCCAACCAATTTCACTTTGATGAGGCCTCAGAAGTTGAAAAATTAATTGCTCAATACGGAAAAGAAAATATTGCAGCAGAAGGACAAAGAAAGCTGGAAGAAAATATAATGAACCTTGTTTTTGGCTGGGTTAAAAAAACCGGCATAAAAAATGTTGCCTTTGCAGGTGGTGTTATGCTTAATGTAAAATTAAACCAGCGCATATGGAACAACCGTAAGGACCTTATTGTTGATCAGCATGTGTATCCTAACCCCGGCGACTCTGGTTTGGCAGTTGGCGCAGCATTATTACAGTATTACAAGTACAACGAATTTAAAGGGTACGACTTTAACCATCTTTATTTAGGGCCGGAATATTCCAACGAGGAAATAGAATCCATTTTAAAGATCAGGAAGGTAAACTATACATATGTAGAAAACCCGTCGAAAAAAGCAGCTGAACTTTTGGCTGATAATAAAATTGTAGCTTGGTTTCAGGGCAGGATGGAAAGCGGGCCAAGGGCATTGGGTAACCGTTCAATTTTAATGAGCCCGTTAAAAGCAGAAAATAAAGATGCTATTAATGCATGGGTAAAATTCAGGGAAGGTTTCAGGCCGTTTTGCCCATCTTTAACTTACGAAAGCAGGCACGACTACTTAAAAGATTTCAAAGATGAATTTTTTATGATTACCTCTTACGATGTTCAGGATGCAAAAAGAGATAAGATACCTGCAGTAGTACATGTGGACGGAACATTACGCCCCCAAATGGTGCAGAAAGAAACTAACCCCAGGTATTGGGAACTGATAAATGAGTTTGGAAAACTTACCGGGGAAACAATTGTTTTAAATTCTTCTTTTAATGTAATGGGCGAATCAATTGTAAACAACCCCAAAGAAGCAATAAGGTGCTTTTATGATTCGGGAATAGATGACCTGTTTATTGGTAATTACCATGTTACAAAATAAAGAAGGTAATTGTTTTAATTAAGCCTATAAAAAATAGCGTATGATAAAATCTTTTCTGGACAAAATTGTTCCAAAATCAATATCAAAAAAAGAAGCAGCCGATACAGGGATGGCAATGACACTGATTTGCCTTTTGATTGGGGCTTATTATAAGAATAATGATTTTTACATAGCTGCTATTGTAACGCTGGTTGTTACCATGGCATTTCCCATGTTTTACTATCACTTGCGCATTACTACACTCTGGTACGGAGTAACAAATTTATTGGGCATGGTACTTTCAAAGGTACTATTGTCTGTAGTTTATATTTTATTTCTCATGCCGGTAGGGTTAATAAGGCGGGCAGCAGGCAAAGATTCCTTAAATCTTAAAGGGTTTAAAAAAGCCACCAGCTCTGTAATGGTAATACGGGATCATGAGTTTACTGCCAATGATATTAAAAATCCTTTTTAAAAAACTAAAATAAATTTACCATGGAATTTTTAAGGGAATTATGGGCTTTTTTAAAAGTTAGAAAAAAGTTCTGGCTATTGCCACTTATTATAGTGTTATTAATATTTGGTGTACTAATTGTACTTTCCGCAGGTTCTGCAATAGCACCGTTTATCTACACACTTTTTTAATTTAAAAACAAAATAGAATTGGCCACATTTATTTTAGGTATTTCTGCTTACTATCATGATAGTGCAGCAGCTATAGTATGCGACGGGGAAATAATAGCAGCAGCCCATGAGGAACGTTTTACCCGTAAAAAACACGATCCCGGATTTCCGCACGAGGCTGTAAAATATGTTTTAAGCGAAGCAGGTATTGAATTTAAAGACCTGGCAGCAGTTGCATTTTACGATAAGCCTTTCATTAAATTTGAAAGGTTACTGGAAACCTATCATGCGTTTACACCAAAAGGATTAACCAGCTTTCTTACATCTGTACCCGTATGGATAAAGGAAAAGCTGTTTATGAAAAAAATGCTCAGGGATGAACTGAGCAAAATTAGCAATGCTAAAAAAATGCCTATTTTATTTCCAGAGCACCACTTATCGCATGCAGCCAGTGCATATTACCCATCGCCTTTTGAAGATGCAGCTATACTAACGGTAGATGGTGTGGGTGAATGGGCTACAACAACCATTGGACATGGTAAAGGAAATAAAATCACCATGCTCAGGGAATTGCATTTCCCCCATTCATTAGGTTTGTTATATTCTGCTTTTACATATTACACCGGTTTTACCGTAAACAGCGGCGAGTATAAATTGATGGGCCTGGCACCTTACGGCAACGCAGAATCGCCACAAACCAAAGACTTTAAAGAAAAAACTTTAAAAGAACTGGTGGATGTACGGGAAGACGGATCGATACTGTTGAATATGAATTACTTTGATTATGCAACAGGCCTAAAGATGACCAATAACCAAAAATGGACAACATTATTTGGTGTTCCGCCCCGTAATCCAGAATCGGAAATAACACAAGTGTACATGAATATGGCACTAGCTATTCAGCAAATAACAGAAGATATTGTTATAAAGCTGGCAACAACCGCAAAAAAACTAACCAATAGCGATAACCTGGTAATGGCAGGCGGCGTTGCATTAAACTGTGTGGCCAACGGAAAATTGATTGAGACCGGACTGTTTAAAGAGATTTGGATACAACCTGCTTCGGGTGATGCCGGTGGTGCATTGGGCGCTGCATATTTGGGCTGGTATTTATGGAAGGGAGAACAAAGAACAGTTGATAAAACTGTTGCCGATGCAATGAAAGGCGCCTATCTGGGGCCGGAGTATGATGATAAAGCGGTAATGGGAATGATAAGGAAATATGGAAGTAAGTACGGGTATTATGAAAACTTTAATGACCTTACTAAAATAGTGGCGGCTAAATTATCAGAAGGTAATGTAGTAGGATGGTTTCAGGGAAGAATGGAATATGGCCCACGGGCTTTAGGTGGCCGGAGTATTTTGGGTGATGCAAGAAACCCGGAGATGCAAAAGAAGATGAACCTTAAAATAAAGTACCGTGAAGGGTTCAGGCCCTTCGCCCCATCGGTTTTAGAAGAAGACGTAAATGAATATTTTGTGTTGGACAAACCATCCCCCTATATGCTGGTGGTTATGCCTGTACAACCCAAACACCTAAAACCTTTACCGGCAAACTACGATTCTATGGAAATGATGGATCGACTGTATCACCTTCGTTCAGATATTCCATCTATTACACACGTAGATTATTCAGCAAGGATACAAAGCGTTAGCAAAAAAACCAACCCCCGTTACTGGAATTTAATTAATGAATTTAAAAATCAAACAGGTTACGGGTTATTGGTAAACTCCAGCTTTAATGTACGTGGCGAGCCTATTGTATGCACACCCGATGATGCATTCAGGTGCTTTATGCGTACCGAAATGGATTTTTTAGTTGTTGGTAATTTTGTGTTTGATAAAACAAAGCAGGAGAAGCTGCAAAACGATACTAACTGGAAAGAAGAATTTAAACTGGACTAAATTTATTTTGTATGCCGGAACCAATTGCTAAAAACAAAATGCCGAAAGGAAAAAGAATAAAATTTATTTTTTTCACACTCTTGTTTTTATTTGCCATAATTTTTGTTATTGCCGAAGTGTTGCTGGCTATTTTTCATTACCCATCAAGCTATAGTAAAATGCAAACCTTCTCACTGGAGCAGGCAAAATGGTGGACCTGTGATTCTGTTAAAGGTCCAAGGTATGTTGCTAACCAATTAGGTAAAGCCGACGAAGATTTTTTTAAAAATGAAAAATGGTATTATAAAAGATTAAGTATTATAAATAACGAAGGCTATCACGATAGGGATAATTTTACTGAAGTATCGGCTGCCAGCGATTCCTTAAAAGTATTATTTGCAGGCGATAGTTTTACCTGGGGAGCTTCCGCAGACGTGGACAGTTCTTACGTTGATGTATTTGAAAATGACATTAAAAAAGTTTATCCGGGTTTAGTTTGGAATACAGGCGTGCCGGGAACAGGTACTAATCATGCACTTTTTACAACGAAAAAATATCTTCCACTTCAAAAATCTAATTTTGTGGTTTTAGGTTTTTATGTTGGCAATGATTTTATTGATAACCTAATTCCATTTGACCAGATGGTTTTTACAAACCAAGCTTCCTGCTACAAACTTTACGATTACGATAAAGATTTCAATGTATTTAAAATTTCAAAGCGAGAGGCATTTAAAAAGGCTACCGGTTTCTTTCCGATGGACGAGCTTAATTTTTTGCAAAAAATATTAATCAGGAGCAGGTTTATTTCTTTTGGAGGCGATATGAAAAACAAATTAGTAAACAGGTTAAGCGGTAATAAAAAAAGAACTACTGAGCAAGAATACAAAATGACAAGCAATTACCTTAAACAACTTAATGATTATGTTAAACAAAATAATGCTGAGCTGATTGTTTTTGTTATTCCCACAAGCTATGATATAAAAGAAAAGAGTGCATACTATACTGAATCAATAAAAACGCTAAATGCATTATCGATAAAGTATTTTGAAACCAGGGATTCTTTTAATGATAAGGATTATATGAATAGTGGCGGCCATTGGATAAATAGAGGCCACATAAAAGCAGGACACTCCCTAAGTAAATTTTTGATAGATTATTTAAAGGAATACCAACAAGTAAGGTTTAAAAAATAATGCTGCTTTGTCTGATTAAATGTATTTATACAAAAGTAGCAGGTGCTTAATTTGTTAAAGTACTATGTATTATTTATAAAAATTAACGTAAAAGAATCCAGATTAGTGGTAAAACAAGTATTAAAACCTCAAGCATCATTGTTACAGAAAAAAATTTTTTCCGACGAAAATGT
Source organism: uncultured Chitinophagaceae bacterium (assembly GCA_963741535.1). GTDB lineage: Bacteria > Bacteroidota > Bacteroidia > Chitinophagales > Chitinophagaceae > Ferruginibacter. The sequence goes on along the minus strand of CAVUIP010000002.1, from coordinate 1,046,424 downwards.
TTTTACTTTATCAAAGAGTAAATTAAAAAACCTTGATTTTTTTTGGTACGGTTTTGCATTATATACAATAAGTGCGGCATTTGCAGCAACAGATGATTTATATATTGGCGCAGCTTTGTGTCAGGGGTTACAGATAGTAGGGCTTGGTTTGATTTTTATTGGGGGTGCCAGCGTTATGAAGAATAAATTTGACAATAAATATTTGCAAATTATTTTTACAATCTATATCCTTTATTCACTAACTATTATATCAAGGGGTATTCAAACCGATTTTAAGTCATTAAAAAACTTACTTTTTGACCCAACTTTTGGTGTCTTCGCTTACCTTGCCCCGCTTGTATTGCTGCTTCCCAGGAATATAGGAGCATATAAAAAAATATTTACTGTTCTTTTTATTTTTGGTATTTCCTTTATTGGGTGTATTGTTTTATCTTATGAAGTTGTACATAATCCCGATTGGTATAATGTTCAAAGCCTGATATTTATTGAAACTTTTTGTGGTTTATTATCTCTTCCAGTAGGCTTTTTACTGTTTACTTATGTGTATCATGATAATAAAAAAAACCTGTTTGCATTAATTGTATCAATAATTGCCTTGTATTTTCTTATTTACAGGGCACGACGTGGTTCTTTATTTATGGAAGGAAGTACCATATTGGCCGCAGGGGTTGTTTATTTAATTTATACTAAAAGAAAAGCATTAATTATTGGTGTAACTATTCTTTTTGCAGCCTTTTACTTTTTATTTATGACCAATATTAAACTTCCGGGTGTTTTTGCATTTTTGCAGTCAAGGTCCGATGAAGATACAAGGACACCTGTGGAACAATATATGACCGCCAGTATGACATCGAGAGACTGGATTATTGGAAAGGGGATGAATGGGAAGTATTATTGCCCTATCGTTCTTGATGTAAACGATCCGTCTGGTAGCAGAACGGTAATAGAAACAGGATATTTGCAAATAATATTAAAAGGAGGGATATTAAGTCTTAGCCTTTTACTGCTTATCCTTATCCCTGCTGTTTATTTTGGATTCTTTAAATCCAAAAATATATTATCTAAAGCTGCAGCAATGTTTATTTTATTATGGATAATATATTTAAAGCCTGTAGTGGGGGTCGCATTTTCAATGCATTATGTTCTCGCCTGGATTTCAGTTGGTATATGCTATTCAAAAAAAATAAATAATTTATCGGATGGGCAGATAAAGGAATATTTGAGATAAATTATCAATCAGCAAATGATAAAAACTGTTTAACAATTAGCGTAATGAATTTCCCCAAAGTTTTAATTTTAGGTCAGACATTTAATAAAAAAGATGGCGGCGGAGTAACCATGTCTAATTTATTTACAGGTTGGCCAAAGGATAAAATTGCTGTAGCATCCAATGCTAATTTGTACAGTGATTTGGATACTTTGGTCTGTAATACTTATTACCAGTTAGGCTATAATAACAAGTTACACCCTTTTCCACTTAATATTATCTTGCCTAAAATAAAATGTGGTATAGTAACTACCAGCAAAAACATTAACGGACAAGCGGAGGTTTCAAAAGAAATAAAAACTATTAAAAGCGGGAAGTACAAAATAATTTACAGCAGCTTAGAAAAAATGTTGCATTTTTTTGGACTTTATAATGTCTTTTACAAATTAAAAATAACACAGGAATTTGCAGCATGGTTAAAAGAATATAACCCCGATATAATTTATACGCAGCTTGCAACACTGGAATTGATTCGTTTTACACACGAAACCCATGATATAATTAAAAAGCCTGTTGTTATTCATATGATGGATGACTGGCCATCAACAATAAGCGAGAAGGGGCTTTTTAAAAATTTTTGGTATAAAAAAATTGATCATGAGTTTAGATTACTACTGGATAAAACAACCTTGCTATTAAGCATCAGCGATGCAATGGTGCAGGAATATAAAATCAGGTACAACAAAAGTTCAGTTACTTTTCATAACCCTATTGAAATTGAATTTTGGAAAAGCCTTCAGAGAAAAAACTATGAACTAAGTGCTTTGCCTTCTATTTTATATGCTGGCAGAATTGGAAAAGGGATAGATCAGGCATTACAAACGATGGCAAGTGCAATTGATTTGGTAAACAAAGAGCTGGATAACCCCTTACAATTTATTCTGCAAACAAAAGATAAACCAGCATGGGTTGAAAATTATAAATGCATGAATTATAAAGCACCAGTGGAATATATTGAATTACCCAAGTTCTTTTCTGAAGCAGATTTTCTTTATTTGCCCTATGATTTTTCTGTTGAATCGATAAAATTTATACAGTATTCAATGCCCACTAAAGCACCGGAATACATGGTAAGCGGCACACCAATAATAATGTTTGCACCACAAGAAACAGCCTTGGTAAAGGCTGCCCAAAATGGAAAATGGGCAAAAGTTGTTACCGAAAATGATATAGGTAAACTTGCTGCGGCAGTTAAACAACTATTGATAAGTGAAACGGAAAGAAAAAAAATTGCTCTTAATGCAATTGAAATTGCAGAAACAAAATTTAATTCAATTACTGTAAGAAATAATTTTAGAGAAATAATTGCCTCTATAATAAAATAGTATTATTTGGCAATAAAAATACCTTTTTAACGTCTTAAAATTTATATTTAAAATTAGATTATGAAAATGAAAAAAGCTTTAGTATGCGGCGCCGGCGGTTTCATAGGCAGCCATTTAGTAAGAAGATTAAAAAATGATGGTTTTTGGGTACGTGGGGTTGATTTAAAACACCCCGATTTTTCGCCAACAGCTGCTGATGAATTTATCCTGGGGGATTTAACTGATGCTGGCTTATGTAAGCTGGTAGTACAGGGAGATATAGACGAAGTATATCAATTAGCAGCTGATATGGGGGGGGGCAGGTTATATTTTTACAGGCGATAACGATGCAAATGTTATGCATAATTCTGCAACAATTAATTTAAATATGCTTGATGCGATGCATAAAGCAGGTGTAAAAAGAGTTTTTTATTCTTCATCGGCATGTATGTATCCCGAGCATAATCAAATGGATCCGGATAATCCAAAATGCAGTGAAGAATCGGCTTACCCGGCTAACCCGGACAGTGAGTACGGATGGGAAAAATTATTCAGCGAGCGATTGTTTTTAGCCTATCAGCGTAATCATGGTATAGAAGCCCGTGTAGGAAGGTTTCATAATATTTTTGGGCCAGAAGGAACCTGGAGAGGAGGAAAAGAAAAATCACCGGCTGCGCTTTGCAGAAAAGTTGCAGAATGTGAAAACGGCGGAACAATTGAAGTTTGGGGTGATGGTAAACAAACCCGTTCTTTTTTATTCATTGATGAATGTGTAGATGGTATTTTAAAATTAACACATTCCGATTTTAGCGGACCTGTAAACATTGGCTCCGATGAAATGATTTCTATAAATAATCTTGCAGCAATGGTAGCAGAAATTTCGGGAAAGAAAATAAATATTAGCAATATACCGGGTCCATTAGGTGTAAGGGGCAGAAATTCTGATAACACTCTAATAAAAGAAAAATTAAACTGGGCACCATCAGTACCACTGAAAGTAGGTATTAACAAAACATTTAACTGGATAGCTGATCAGGTTGCAAAAAATGCAGGCAAATAAAAATCAATCGTATCATGAATTTGTTATTAGTAGACGCCATTGATTTCCCTTTTGGGGGTGCCCATAGTGTGCATGTAAATTTATTAATGAAAGGATTAAGGGAAAACAAAACCAATGCCTCATTGATAATTCCCTATGGCCGTAAAAGAGAGGCCTTATCTTCAAATAATAAAAAGTATGGGCATTTTGAGGGAATCCCTTACTGCTTTGTACGCTATAGTAAAAACATAGTAAAAGGCTTTCGGTTTTTAGATATTTTTATAGGCTCAATACATACTTCGGCACTTCTTCGTAAAAGAAAAAAAAAGAAAAAACTTGATGCTGTTATACTGGGTGGCTTACCCGATATTTTACGAGATAGCCCAATAATTATTACCTGTGCAATATTCAGGATACCAATATATTTTTGGTTGGTTGAAAAGGCATCATTAAGTGAAGATTATCGAGGTATTGTAGGGTATCTAAACAAAAAAAGTCAGCAATTAACCGAATGGGGGTTATCAAAATTTGCTTCGGGGGTAATAGTTATTTCATCTTATCTTAAGGAGCATTATATTAAACACTTATCAGAAAAGGAAATATTAATTAATCCAATCCTTGTTTCTGAAGGTACACATAACAGTATCAACCGGCAATCTATAAACGCTGTTAAGGAAAAAATGCAACAAACTTTTAAAGGGAAACGTTTATTAGTTTATAGCGGTTCTTTTGGTGAAAAAGATGGTATTTTTTATTTGATAGATGCTTTTGGCGAAGTGATAAAAGCTTATCCTGATACTGTTTTTGTTATGACTGGAAAAAATTATAGTGAAGCTTTTATGGATAAAATAAATATATATATTAAGGAGCGCCAGTTAGAAGAAAAAATTCAATTACCCGGATTCGTTAATGCAGACGAACTGTTATGCTATAATATGCTGGCAGATATTTTATTTGCCTGTAGATCAAACAGCCCATTTGCTAACCACGGTTTTCCATGGAAGCTTGGCGAATACTGTATGACAGAACGACCAATTATAGCAACAAGGGTAAGTGATATTGAAAATTATTTTATAAACAACGAGAATCTTTTTATTGTGCCACCAAATGACTCTGCAGCAATTGCAGAAAAAGTAAAGTATGTGTTTAACGACTATGCCAGCGCTCTTGCTGTAGCAAAACGGGGTAAGCAAGTTGCATTAAAAGAGTTTGGATACTTTGAAAAGGCTACAGATGTTGTAAATTTTATAAATGTAAATAATAAAATCAATAACTGAGCTATTAGAATTGAACGGACTAAATTTTGTAATTAATTTATGTGTGGCATTACAGGCGTTTTACATTTTGACCGAGAAAAAAAAATTCATCAGGCTGTTTTAAATAAAATGACTGATGCAATTTCTTATAGGGGGCCTGATGGGTTTGGCTATTATAATAATGCCAATATTGCTTTAGGACACCGCAGACTTTCCATTATTGATTTAAGCACCGGAGATCAACCAATGTTTAGTGATGATGGAAAGATTGTATTAGTATTTAACGGTGAAATTTATAATTATATAGAATTACGTGAAGAGTTAATTAAATTGGGGTATCACTTTAAAACTACATCGGATACTGAGGTAATTATTATTGCCTATCAACATTGGGGAACCAATTGCCAAAATAAGTTTAACGGAATGTGGTCTTTTGCGCTGTGGGATGAAAAACAGCAACAACTTTTTCTTTCCAGAGATCGTATTGGCGAAAAGCCATTATATTATAGTAGTTATGAAAATTCATTAATTTTTGGGTCCGAAATAAAATGTATTTTGGCTTATGGTGTTCCTAAAATACCAAATCTGGAACTTACTGAAATATATCTTTCCCTAAGTTTTATTCCTGCACCTTTTACCTATTACAAAAATATAAACAAACTTCAGGCTGGCCATTGCTTGATAATTTCCGGGAGTGAAGTTAGGGAACAAAAATATTGGGATTTACCAGAAATTGATGAGCATAAAATGCTGAATGATAAACAGTCAATATATAAAAATTTTGAAACCTTATTTATCGATTCTTTAAAAATACGTATGAGGAGTGATGCACCTTATGGGGCTTTCCTTAGTGGGGGATTAGACTCGTCTTCAATTGTAGCATTAATGTCGGAAAATAGTAGTTACCCAGTTCAAACTTTTACCATCGGGTTTAAAGAAAAAGAGTTTGATGAACGCCACCTTGCAAAAATGGTGGCCGATAAATTTTCTACCAACCATCATGAGTATCTTGTAGAGCCAGAATCTTTTGATGAGGCGTTACTTAAAATAATTCATCATTACGATGAACCTTTTGGGGATTCTTCCGCAATTCCTACGGGGCATGTTTCTAAATTTGCTGCATCTAAAGTAAAAATGGTTTTAACCGGCGATGGAGGTGATGAATTGCTTTCTGGTTACACCACTTATCAAGGGGAAAAATTTTCTGAACAATTTCAAAAATTACCCTCTTGGTTTAGAAAAGGATTTCCAGCTTTTGTTTCAAAAATGTCAACCCCATTCAGAGGAAGCATAAGATATAAATTAAACAGGGTTCAGGATGTTTGTGAGCTGGCTAATATGGATTTTGAAAGCCGGTACTTAAATAAAGTTTCAAGTATTGATGTAGCTACAATTAAAAAAATGACAAATGGGCAAAAAAATTTACCGATTGAAGATTTTTTAAAAACATTTATAAACAAATGTAATTATAAAGATTCGTTTTATAAATTAATGTACATGAATATAAAATTAACTTTACCTGATGATATGCTGGTAAAAGTTGATAGAATGAGTATGGCATATTCATTAGAAACAAGAGCTCCTTTTTTAGATTACAGGTTAATTGAGTATATGGTTGGTGTAGATAAAAATGTGAAAATGCAAGGGTATGAGCGTAAATCAATTTTAAAAAACTCTATAGCAAAAAAATTACCTGATGCTTTGTTAAACGCAGCAAAAAAAGGGTTTCGGGTTCCATTAAGAGAGTGGTTTAAAGACGAAGGATTTACAAGTGAATTAAATGAATTAATTAAAACTAATACTTTTTCCAGCAAAGAAATTCTGCAACAAATAATTGATTTAAATAAAGCCGGGAAAAAGGATTATGGAAATTTTATTTGGGGTTGTTTGGTATTAAGTAAAATCTTGAATAGTAAGTAAAAAATTAAACTCAACCAGATTGAAAATCTTAATTGTTACAACTGACCCTAATAAATCCGGGGGTGTTGCAAATTATTACAGAACACTTTTAGGTAATTTTTCTTTTGATGTTGAATACTTTATTCAGGGTTCTAGAACTGATAAAGATGGATTTTTTAACGATATAAACAGGCTTCTTTCTGATTATATAGTTTTTAAAAAAAAAATCATAAAAAATAAGTATGATTTGATTGTACTTAACCCAAGTGTAGATCTTAAATCTGTTGTAAGGGATGCTAAATTTGTGCTGCTGGCAAAAAAACATAGTAAAGCAAAGCTTGTACTTTTTTGGAGGGGCTTTATTTTAGATTTTTTTGATAAATATATTGTAAACCGGTTTAGTAAATTATTTGCGAATATATTTTTTAAAGCAGATGCACATATTGTATTAGGTTCAGTATTTAAAGAACGGTTACAAAGAATTGGATGTTCCAGTCCTATTTATTGTGAAACGACTATTGTAGGGAATGATTTTTTTAAAAAAACCCCTAAACTTTTTTCAAGAGAGCGCTATAATATTCTTTTTCTGGCCAGAATAGAGAAAACAAAAGGAATTTATGAAGCTATAGATACTTACAGTATTGTTAAGAAAAAATATACAACCGCTTCTTTAACAATTGCAGGAAATGGTTTTGAATACGAGTGCGCAAAAAATTATGTTGATAAAAATGAAATTAAGGAAGTCTTTTTTTTAGGAGATGTGAGAGGGGAAGCTAAAATTAAAGCTTTGGAAAATGCTGATGTTTATTTGTTCCCTTCTTATTTTGAGGGAATGCCAAATTCAGTTTTGGAAGCAATGGCCATGGGTATTCCTGTAGTTACAACAAATGTTGGGGGGTTAGCAGATTTTTTTAAGAACGAAAAAATGGGGTATATAATAGAGACCTTGGAACCTATTGTTTTGGCTGGATGTGTTGAAAAGTTATTTGCTGATATAGAATTAAGGAAACAGATTTCCGAAACTAATATTCAATACGCAAAAGAAAATTTCTCACTGGAAGTAGTATTAAAGAGGTTGGAAAATGTTTTCTACGAAGTCGAGCAAATGAAAACTATATAAATAAAATAGCTGTAAAATTTAAAATTGTAAAAGATAGCCTGATAGAATCCATTTCGTTTTGAAGTGTTGCAATGAAAATTAAATTTTAAATATAAATTAGATGTGTGGAATTGCCGGTTTTATTGGCTTTAATAATAACATTGAGTTAGCAGAAAATGCTAATAAAATACAGCAGCACCGTGGGCCGGATAACCAGGCTGTATGGAGCGATGATTATATTGCACTGGCACATCAAAGGCTTTCGATAATAGATTTAAGCGAAGCCGGTAACCAACCTTTGCATAAGTACAACCTTACCATAATATTTAATGGCGAAATATATAATTATAAAGAACTGCAGCAAAAGCTGGAAACAGAAAAGCAGGTAAAATTTATAAGCTCATCCGATACTGAAGTGGTGCTTGAAATGTATAAACAATATGGAGTAGGGTGCCTTGATTATTTTATTGGCATGTTTGCTTTTGCCATTTATAATAAAGATACCTCAGCATTTTTTTTAACAAGGGATCATTTTGGAATAAAGCCTGTTTTTTATACCCAAATAAACGGCGCATTTGCATTTAGTTCCGAATTAAAAACATTGGTGGGCATACCGGGGTTTAATAAAAGTATTAACCACAAAGCAATGGTGAGCAGTGTAAATTACCGGTGGGTATCCGGTAACGAAACCATGTTTAACGGGTGCAGCAAATTACCACCGGCACATTACATAATTTATAATAAAGAAACCGGGATACAGCTTGTACAGTATTGGGATTTAAAAGAGGATATAAAATCATCACAAAACGAAAATGCACTTGCACAGGATATTGCAAACGCTGTGGAGCAATCTGTAAACCGCCACATGGTAGCAGATGTGCCGGTAAGCAGTTTTTTAAGTGGTGGATTAGATTCTTCCCTTATCTCTGTAATAGCAAAAAAAACAAACACTAAACTATCAACTTTTACAATTGGCACTTCAGATAAAGATCAAAAAGTAGAAAGCATGCCCGATGATGAGAAATATGCCAAAATACTTGCCGATGCTTTTGAACTTGACCACCATGTTATAAAAATCAGCCCCGATATACTGAAAGATTTTCCTGCAATGGTTAAAACATTAGATGAACCAATTGGTGACCCTGCAGCAATTAATACCTACCTTATTTGTAAAGCAGCAAAAGAAAAAGGAGTAAAGGTTTTATTATCGGGTATGGGTGCCGATGAAATATTTTTTGGCTACAGGAGGCAAAAAGCAACATTAATGGCACTTAGGTTTACTAAACTGCCGGGCTTTATAAAATATGCCGCAATAAAAACAGTGGGTTTACTTCCTGTTAAATTATTTGGCAAAGGATTTAAATTAGGAAGATGGGCAAAACGTTTTGTAGGTTTTGCAAACATGCCCATACATCAGGCCTATATGAGAAGTTATTCTTATTACGACAGTGCAGAACTAAAGGAACTGCTAACTCCTTCTTACTGGAAGGCCATTGATGATATTAATGAGGAGCATAAAAAAATATTTGATGCTAAATTTAAAAACGATTCTATAAATCAAATTTGCAATACTGATTTGAGCATGTTTATGCTGGGCTTAAATATTACTTATACCGACAGGGCATCAATGGCAGCATCAGTAGAAGTTAGGGTACCCTTTATTGATAAACTGCTTATTACAAAAGCAATGCAGGTGCCGGGCCATTTTAAAATAAAAGATGGGGAATCAAAATACATATTGAAAAAAGCAGCAGAGAAATTTTTACCCAAAAAAATAATTTACAGGCCAAAGGCATCTTTCGGTGCACCTATCCGTTCGTGGATTTCGGATGATTTAAAAACTATGGTAGACGAATTGCTTTCAAAAGAAAATATTGAAAAACGGGGATTTTTTAATTTTGAATTTGTAAAAAAAATTATTGATAACGACCGCAACAGTACAGAAGATAATGCTTATCAAATTTACCAATTACTAACACTGGAATTATGGTGCAGGGAATACCTGGATAAAAATCCATAGAAGAAACATTTAAAAAACTGTGCAATTTTAAAAAATAAAATTAACTAACAATTCTTTTCAATTTTCAGGTACAAAATAATTATTAAAGCAGGATGAAACAATTAGCACAAAACATAAGAAAAAATTCGTTAACAATAGAAGAATTGCCGGTACCTGTTTGTAAATCAGGCGGGGTTTTAGTAAAAACTGTTTACTCTGCCATAAGTGTGGGTACAGAAATAATGAAATTAAAAAATGCCGACCTCAGTTATTTTCAAATGGCAAAGAAAAAGCCAGAGCAGGTAAAAGATGTTTTAAATACACTTACACAATTAGGCCCGGTAGCAACTTATAGAAAAGTGATGAACAAACTGGACTCTATGTCCCCGCTGGGATATAGCTTGGTGGGTGAAGTAATTGAAGTGGGCAAAGGAGTAGAAAATTTAAAAAAAGGCGATATGGTAGCGTGTGGCGGTGCAGGTTATGCCAATCATGCCGAAGTAAATTTTATACCTAAAAATCTTTGTGCCAAAGTACCTGATGGGGTTGAATTAAAACATGCTTCGTTTTCTACCATTGCTTCGGTAGCAATGCAGGGGTTCAGGCAAACAGAATCTGCCATCGGAGAAAATGTTGCAGTAATTGGTTTAGGTTTATTAGGACAAATATTGATTCAAATAATAAATGCTAATGGTTGCAGGGCTTTTGGTTTTGATATTTCGCAAAGCAAATGCGACCTTGCTATTAGCAATGGCGCTTACTTTGCACAAACAGCTACTAAAACCAATTTTGAAGAAGAGATTGGTTTACTTACAAACGGCTTTGGATGCGATTCAATAATTATAACAACCGGCACACAAAGCAATGATCCTATTATTCTTGCAGGAAAAATTGCAAGAAACAAAGCAAAAATCGTTGATATAGGAATTACAAAAATGGATTTACCATGGGATTTATATTATCATAAAGAACTGGATTTTAGATTTTCCTGTTCTTACGGTCCGGGAAGATACGATCCTGTATATGAAGAAAAAGGAGTGGATTACCCCATTGGGCATGTACGCTGGACGGAGCAGCGAAACATGATGTCCATTATGCAGCTTTTAAAAGATGGGAAAATTAATTTTTCAAAACTTATTACACACGAATTTAATTTTAGCGATTCTGAGAAAGTTTTTTTAGATATTAAAGAAGGCAAAGAAGATTATTTGGGAGTGGTATTAAAGTATGATACCGATATTGATACAAAAACAAAAAAAGTAAACATTGCTACAAAAGCAATAACAAAATCGGGCAAAGCAAATATTGGTGTAATTGGTGCAGGAAATTATGCCAGCACAATGCTGATGCCATTTTTAAAAGAAGAAGCTAACTTAATTGGCATTGCAACTGCCACAGGTATAAATGCAAAAGATAAAGCCCAAAAATTTGGTTTTAAATATGCCACTACCGATTACCAGGAGATGCTTTCTGATGCTGAAATAAATACTGTGGTTATTGCAACACGCCATAATCAGCACGCCAGAATGGTAATTGATTCTTTAGATAAAGACAAAAATGTTTATGTAGAAAAGCCTTTAGCAATATCTGTTGCAGAATTAAAGGCAATAGCAAAAAGTTATTTGGCTAAAGAAAAATTGCTGATGGTTGGTTATAACAGGCGCTATTCCTCATCTGTGCAATACCTTAAAAAGCAATTGAAAAATAATATTGCCTACTCTGTTTATTACCAGGTAAACGCAGGCTTTATACCAATGGATAAATGGTACCAGTCGCCGGAGCAGGGCGGCAGAATAATTGGTGAGGTAAGTCATTTTATTGATACAGTGCAATATTTACTGGATGCAGACCCTGTAGAAGTTTTTGCAACCTCAACAGCTGCTGGTGGAATGCCCGAACAGGACAATACATTTATTACTATTAAATTCAGCAATGGCTCAAGTTGTGTTATAGCTTACCTGGCAGATGGCGATAAAAAGTATTCGAAAGAAAAAATTCTTATTACAGGATACAGAACAAATATTGAATTCGATAATTTTAAAACGGTAACTGTTTTTAAAGATGGGGGATCATCTAAAAAACAATTTTTTATGATCGATAAAGGACAAAAAGAAGAAATGTCGGTGTTAGCAAAAGCAATCAAAACAGCAACAGCCCCTATACCTTTTAATGCGCTCCTGTTAAATACATACGCTGCAATTTTAGCTGTAGAAAGTATTCAAACAAAAAGAAATTATACAGTATCAATAGAAGACCTGATAAATGAGTAATTTCTACATAAACAGACTTAAAACTTTTTCCATTGCTGAGTTCCCTTACAGGATTAAGCAAATGATAGTAAAGCAACTGGAGCAAAAATTTTATCAAAATAAAATTTTACCTCCTTTGCCTTTAGTGCCATCGCATAGGATATTACAACCGGGTTTTGATAAAGTGCCGCATCATGCTAATGAGGCAAATATTTTTGGAAAGAAGTTTAGTTATGAAAATATCGACCCAGCAGACTGGCACAAAGATATTTTTTCAGGAAAAAGTTTTCCTTTGTCTTTTTCAAAAAAAATAAGCATCAGAAAAGATGCCGATCTTTCGGCAAAATGTGTTTGGGAAATAAACCGCCTGCAGTTTTTAATGCAAATAGCAATTAAGTATCATCAAACAAATGATGTTGCCGAACTTAACCGCTTTATAGAAATTATTAGATCGTGGAAAAAAAGTAACCCCTACCTGTCAGGTGTAAACTGGTATAGCAATATAGAAGTAAACCTGCGCCTGATAAACTGGTTTCTTTGCTGGGAAGTAATTAATGCCGATGAACTTGTAATAAAAAATGATGCGTTTAAATCATTTGTTACCGATGATTGGTTACCATTGATACATCAGCATTGTGTATATTCTTATAAAAATCCTTCTAAATATTCTTCTGCAAACAACCACTTAATTTCGGAGTATGCCGGCCTGTTTATTGCTTCGGTAAAATGGTCTTTTAAAGAATCAGAAAAATGGATCAGTTATTCACAAAAAGGGCTTGAAGCTGAAATTATTAATCAGCATTCTAAAAATGGAGTAAATAAAGAAGAGGCAGCAGAATACATTCAGTTTATCACCGATTTTTTTCTGCTTGCATACATTGCCGGCGAAAACTCAAACCACCCTTTTTCAAAACAGTATAAAGAGCAGCTGCATCAAATATTTAATTATATCTGCAGCTTTCTCGATTGCAAAGGAAATTTTCCTAAGTATGGTGATGAAGATGATGGTAAATGTTTTATTGTTGATCCGGAAGAAAGTTTTAATAATTTTAAATCCATACTAACTTCGGGTGCTATCATTTTTAATGATCCTGTTCTTAAATCAAAATCAAACGGATTCGATATAAAGAACCAGCTTTTATTTGGAGAAAAAGGCAGAGAAATATACGATTCAGTTAAGGAAACTCCAATTACCGAAGGTTCAAAATTTTATACGGCAGAAGGGCATTTTATTTGCAGAAAAAAAGAAAACAACCAGGAAGTATATTTTCATTTTGATGCAGCAGCATTGGGTTTTCTTTCCATAGCTGCACATGGCCATGCCGATGCTTTATCTTTTTTATTACATGTTGATGGCCAGCCAGTTTTTGTGGATACTGGTACTTACACTTACCATACAGCCCCTGAATGGCGAAATTATTTTGTTAGTACACTTGCCCATAATACCATCAGGGTTAATAAACTTAACCAGGCAAATTTTGCCGGCTCAACCTTATGGCTAAATCATTATAAATGTGTTGTGCTTAATGCACAAACAAATGATACGATGGATATCATTGAGGCAAAGCATAATGGCTACGAAAAATATGGCATCACACATACAAGAAAAATAATTTTTAATAAGGAGTCTTTAAATATTAATATTACCGACATTATTGAAGTTAAAAACGGAAGCGCCGGCTGCTATATAGAAATGCCTTTTCATTTACATCCGGCAATAGCCGTAAAAAATGTTAGCGAAAACTCTTTTGAATTAATAAATAAAAATGGAAGGGCTGTACAATTGCAAACTGACGCAAAACTAAAAGCAATTTTATTAAACGGTCAAATAAAACCAGAAATAATCGGGTGGTATTCAAATTCCTTTTTACATAAAGAGCCCTGTAACACTATAATATGTTCCCTCAAAATTTCGGGGAATATCCAGTTAGAAACAATAATATCAATTAATAAATTATGAACATAAGTATTTTCGGATTAGGCTATGTAGGTTGCGTAAGTATTGGTTGCCTGGCAAAAAATGGCCACCACGTAATAGGTGTAGATGTAAGCCAGGTTAAAGTAGACCAGATAAATGCAGGCAAAGCAACTATTATTGAAAAAGATATTGATATCATTATTGCCGAGCAAAGGGCAAAGGGAAATATTGAAGCTACTACAGATTCAAAAGAAGCAATACTTAAAACCGATATTACCATAGTTGCTGTGGGTACCCCCAGCAGTGATAAAGGCCACCTAAACCTTAATTATATTTTTAAAGTAGCGGAGGTTGCCGGGTTAGCGATAAAAGAAAAAAAAGATTTTCACATCATTGCCATACGCTCTACTATAATGCCTGGTACCTGCGATAAATTTGCTGCAATTGTAGAAGATGCATCGGGTAAAAAAAGAAATGTAGATTTTGCAATAGTGGATAATCCTGAGTTTTTAAGAGAAGGAACAGCTGTGGAAGATTATTATAATCCACCACTCACACTTATTGGATCAGATAATAACAGCGCAGCAGAAACTGTGGCCAGCCTTTACCGTCAGTTACCGGGTGAAGTTATAATAACCGACCTTAAAATTGCGGAAATTATGAAGTATGTAAACAACACTTTTCATGCCCTTAAAATTTCTTTTGGTAACGAGATTGGAAATATATGCTCGGAGATGGGCATAGACTCTCACAAAGTAATGGAGATATTTTGTAAGGATAAGCAATTGAATATATCACCCTATTATTTTAAACCGGGTTTTGCATTTGGCGGGTCATGCCTTCCCAAAGATTTAAAAGGCCTTCAAACACTGGCACATGATCTTTATGTAAGTGTTCCAGTAATTGACAGCATCAATAAATCAAATGAGTTGCAAATAACCCGTGCTGTTGATATTATTCAGCATACGCAAAAAAAACGCATTGGCTTTCTTGGATTAAGTTTTAAAGCTGGCACAGACGATTTGCGTAATTCGCCAGCAGTTGCAGTTGTAGAAACTTTATTGGGTAAAGGGTATTCCGTTAAAATTTATGATAAACATATACACCTGTCCAATCTAACGGGTACTAATAAAGTTTATATCGATCATCATATACCGCATCTTTCAAAACTTATGGTAAAAGATGCAGAAGATTTGATAAAAGATGTAGATGTAATTGTAATTAATAACAAAGAGCAGGAATATTTAGATGTATTAGAAAAAGCCGGCGATGAAGCGTTGATTGTAGATATGGTGCGGTTACCCGAAGCAATTAGAAATAAAAATAATTATACAGGAATTAACTGGTAAAAAGTATGTTTAGCGGAAAGCACATTTTAATTATTGTGGAGAATTTGCCAGTTCCTTTCGACAGAAGGGTGTGGCAGGAGGCCAATACATTAATGGAGAACGGGGCCAAAGTTTCTATTATATGCCCTAAAATGAAGGGCTATACAAAATCTTTTGAAACAATAAATGGTATAGAAATTTACCGGCACTCCTTACCTTTAGAGGCAAAAGGTGCTTCAGGATATTTGTTAGAGTACTCAACAGCATTATTCTGGGAATTTTTTTTAAGTTTAAAAATATTTTTCAAAAAAAGATTTCATGTAATACAGGGCTGCAACCCACCAGACTTAATTTTTATTGTAGCACTCTTCTTTAAATTATTTGGTGTTAAATATGTTTTTGATCACCACGATATTAATCCTGAATTATATATTGCCAAATATAATAAGAAAGGTTTTTTTTATAAATTTTTGCTGCTTACAGAAAGGTTAACATTTGCTACAGCTAATTACAGTATTGCCACAAATGAATCGTATAAAGAAATTGCCATTCGCCGGGGTAAAATGCCTGAGGAAAAAGTACAGGTAGTAAGGAGTGGCCCAAAGCTTGACCGGTTAAAATTGGGAAGCGGAAATGAAAAATATAAAAAAGGGCGTACATTTCTGGCAGGATATGTTGGTGTAATTGGAGAGCAGGAGGGGTTAGATCTTTTACTTGAATCAATAAAATTCATCACCACAACAAGAAATGATGTACAGTTTGCAATTATTGGCGGAGGTACAGATTTAGAAAAAATTAAACAGCAGGCCACTCAAATGAATTTGGGTGATTATGTTGACTTTTACGGCAGGGTAGATGATGAAACAATGGTTGACATTTTAAATACTGCCGATGTATGTGTAAACCCAGACAGGCCAACAGAGATGAATAATCTTTCTACAATGAATAAGATTATGGAATATATGGCGCTGAAAAAACCAATCGTTCAATTTGATCTTAAAGAAGGCAGGTTATCTGCCCTCGAAGCTTCTTTATACGCCGACAATACCTCTATTGAAGATTTTGCAAATAAAATAATGAGGCTGCTGGATAACCCTGAGGAAAGAAAAATAATGGGTGATTTTGGGTATAACAGGGTTGTAAACGAGCTCTCGTGGAATTTTGAGGGCCAAAAGCTGATAAATTTTTATAAAAACATATTTAAATTATAGAATCTTCGTTATAAAATAGCATTTTAAATAAATAAAAAATTAAAGTGAATTTACAATTTTAGGATGAACAAGCAGTTTGAAAGATATTTACAAATGACCCTTGTGGTACTAGATATGTTTATTATAACTATCGGGTACTTTTTTTGTAATGTCCTTTTTGTTGAAAACATCCCGGCAGATTATTGGAGCAGTTATTTTCAATACTGGACAATATCTGTTGCAGGATGGTTACTGCTATCATTTTTTTTAGGAACATATACTGGTAAAGTAATTTTTGCTTTTGAACATTTTACAAAACGAACCACACAGGTTTATTTACTCTGGGTAATTTGTATGCTGTTTTACCTGTTTTTTTCACGTGAGTTCCGCATATCAAGACTGTTCATTATTTCCAGCATGGTTGTATTTGGGATAGGGCTTTTAGTTAACCGGTTTATATATCTTGGCATTAAAAAATATTTTAAAAACAGCCACTACCTCATTAAAAAAATAATAATACTGGGGTACAACGATACTGCAAAAAAACTGGCAACATACTTTGAAGAAGACGGCCTGAATACGCAGCTATTAGGATTTATTGAAGATAATGAAAATGTACATGAGTTATCCCACTATCCTATAATTACAGAGGTTAGCAAATCGCTGGAGTTTGCAAAGGAATTTGATGTTGCAGAAATATATTCTACTATAACACCCGAGCAAAATAAGGATATATATAATTTAATGTACCAGGCAGAAAAAGAATGTATCCGCTTTAAAATTGTACCCAACCTTTCTGTATTTATAACAAGAGATGTGCATATAGAATATTTTGGCGAACTGCCCATACTCTCTTTACGCAGCGAACCGCTGGATGATGTGGGCAACAGAATAAAGAAAAGGGTATTGGATATTATTGTTAGTTTTTTAGTAATAGTTTTTATTCTTTCGTGGCTGGTACCCATACTTGGATTATTAATTTTAATTGAATCAAGGGGACCGGTTTTTTTCTCTCAATTACGTACAGGAAAAAATAAAAAACCATTTTACTGCTATAAATTTCGCAGTATGAGAAAAAATAAAGATGCAGATTTAAAACAGGCAACAGTAAATGATACCAGGGTTACAAAAATTGGCAGGTTTATAAGGCGTACAAGCCTTGATGAGTTTCCCCAATTTTTAAATGTGTTTAAAGGTAACATGAGTTTGGTTGGCCCAAGACCGCACATGCTTAAGCACACTAATGATTATTCACAGTTTGTAGATGAATATATGATTCGGCAATTTTTAAAGCCTGGCATTACAGGGTGGGCACAGGTAAACGGTTACAGGGGTGAGATTACAAACCCAGAGCAAATACAAATGAGGGTAAATAAAGATTTGTGGTATTTAGAAAATTGGAATTTATGGCTTGATCTGCAAATTCTTTTTTTAACCGTTTACCAGGTTTTTAAAGGAGATAAAAATGCATTTTAAAATTATTACGAATTAAAATTTTTCTCAAAAGCGATTAAGAGTTTTGAAAAGAAAATAAAATAAAACTATGTGTGGCTTTGCAGGCATTATAAATAAAAATAAGCAGGAAATAAATAGTGAGTTGCTGAGGAAGATGGCAAACACAATACATCATCGTGGCCCAGATGAAGATGGTATATTTATAGAAAACAATATCGGTTTTTTTCATAAACGGCTTTCCATTATCGATCTTTCTACCGGCCAGCAACCCATGCACTTTAACAATTGCACAATTGTTTTTAATGGAGAAATTTATAATTACATTGAACTAAGAGAAGAACTGATAAAAAAAAACCATCAATTTAAAACCACTTCCGATACAGAAGTGATACTGCATTTATATGCTGAGTATGGTAATGATTTTATAAACCTGCTAAACGGCATGTTTGCATTTATTATTTACGATAAAAATAAAAACAAATTATTAATTGCAAGAGACCATTTTGGTATTAAACCTTTGTATTGGTATCAGGACGAAAGCAAAATATTATTTGGCAGCGAAATAAAAGCATTGCTGGCTCATCCCGCTATTATAGCCCAACCCGATAATGATAATTTATGCGAATACCTCACCTTTCAATTTATTTTAGGTGAAGGAACAATGTTTAAAAATATTTCTAAAATACAGCCGGGCCATTATATTAGCATTATTTACAAACCTGGGCTGTTGATACAGTAAAATACTGGATACCTAATTTTAATATTGATCAGTTTCATACAGAAGAATATTTTATTGTTGAACTTCAAAAAATACTTGACGAAACCATTTCGCAACAATTACGCAGCGATGTTCCCATCGGAACTTATTTAAGCGGTGGTTTAGATTCTTCACTGGTAACTATAATGGCTTCAAAATTTCTTGATAAACCATTAAAATGTTTTAGTGGTGCTTTTAACGAAGGCCCCGAATTTAATGAATTGGAATATGCCCGTGTGGCCGCAAAAGCTGCAAATGCAGAATTGTTCGAAGTATTTCCAACAGAACAGGAATTTATTGATCTGTTGCCCAAATTAATTTATCATTTAGATGAGCCGGTGGCCGGGCCTGGCTTGTTTCCGCAATATATTGTATCAAAGCTTGCATCAAAACATGTAAAGGTTATTTTAGGCGGCCAGGGTGGTGATGAAATTTTTGGCGGCTATGCAAGATACATGATTGCCTATCTGGAGCAGGCAATAAAAGGAGCTATTAACGAATCGAATGAGGAAGATGAACACATTGTATCATTGGTTTCAATTCTTCCAAATTTTCCCACACTTAAGCAATACATTCCCATGATGAAAGGTTTTTGGAAAGCAGATGCTTTTGAACCGATGGACAGGCGTTATTATAATCTGTTGAACAGAATGGGGTCAACAAGCAGCTTTCTGCATCCGGATATTACAAAGAATGCAACGACGAAAAAATATTTAAAAAATTCTCTTATTATTTTAATGATCCCGATACAAAAAGTTATTTTAATAAAATGACTCATTTTGATATGCAGGGAAGTTTGCCGGGTTTATTACAGGTAGAAGACAGGGTAAGCATGTCTGTTTCAATTGAATCGAGGGTGCCATTACTCGACAGAAGAATTGTTGACCTTATATCACGTATGCCTGCCGGTATGAAATTTAAAGGCGGCGAAATGAAATATTTGTTAAAAAGACAGTAAAAAATATAATGCCGGAAAAAATTATGAAGCGAAAAGATAAAATGGGTTTTCCGGTGCCCTTGCATTTATGGTCTAAAAATAAAGGCAAAGATTTTATAATGGATGTACTGTTATCAAAAAAAGCAAACGAAAGAAATATCATCAATACAAAGCATGTAGAAAAACTTATTAACGATGAACAACCTTTTAGCAGAGGATTATGGGGTATTTTATCGTTAGAGTTATGGTACAATCAATTTATTGATAAGTAAACAACAGTACTTATAAAAATATTATTAACCTAAATATTTAATTATAAAAATTAAAAAATGAAAGAAAACGAAGCTCCAATTAATGCAGACACATGGAAAATTGAAAAAATAGGCGTAATAGGCCCCGGTATAGTAGGAATGCCTATGGCAGCTATGCTTGCTAATGCAAAAATAAAAATTGGTACAGATAAGCCTGCAAAAGTTGTAGTAGTACAAAGAGCCTCTGTAAATTCGGGCTGGAAAGTAGACTCAATTAATAATGGTAAATCGGTTATTGGAGGTATAGAGCCGGAACTAGATGATATTACAAGAGAAGCAGTACAAGCCGGATTGCTTTCTGCAAGTTCAGATTTTTCAGTGCTTTCGGATGCAGATGTAATTTTGGTTTCTATACAAACAGATAAAAAAGATGGCTTTGAGCCTGATTATGGCCCGATGTTTGGCGGCCTTGAAAAATTAGCAGAAGCATTGCAAAAAAAGCCGGCCAATAAAATTCCGTTAGTAATATTTGAATCTACACTTGCCCCCACTACAATGGATACATTATTTAGGGAGCATTTTAAAAAATATGGTTTAGAAGAAGGAAAAGATATTTTTCTGGGCAACAGCCCTAACCGTGTAATGCCCGGCAGGCTGGTGGAAAGAATCCGTGAATCTGATAAACTTGCCGGCGGCCTTCATCCTGAAACACCAAAGCTTATTGCAAAATTGTATAACCATATTGTAACTAATGGCGAAGTTTTTCAAACCAACAGCTTAACTGCTGAAATTGTAAAAACACTGGAGAATGCTTACAGGGATGTAAGAATTGCTTTTTCAACCGAAATAGTAAGATATTGCGATGCTAATAATATAAACTTTTATAAAGTTAGAGATAAAGTAAATAGTTTGCTTGCTCAATCAGATAATGCAACTACCGATCCAAATGCAGTGCCAAGCGGCGGTTTATTAATTCCAATGCTTGGTGTAGGCGGCCATTGTTTACCCAAAGATGGTATTTTGCTTTGGTGGAGAAATATGCAAAAAGGAAATGATACAACACCAAGCCTTATACTGGCATCAAGACTTATTAATGATGATTCTCCTGCATTTACTTTTAAACAGGCAGAAAAAATATTTGGTGATCTTACCAATAAAAAAATTGCATTGTTTGGTGTAGCTTATCGTTTTAATTCGGAAGATACCCGTAACTCACCAACACTTGCATTGGCAAATTATTTAAGAGATAATAAAATTGCCTATATCATGCACGACCCTTATGTAAAACAAGATGATCAAAATTTATTAAAATACAATCAACAGGATAATTGTACACAGGATATTAATGAAGCACTTAAATCAGCCGATTTTATTTTTATGGGTACCGCACATAAAGAGTATATCGACAATTTTGATTCAATTACTTCTTACAAAAATATTCAGGGCATTAATGGATGCATGTAATATTTATAGCAGCCAACCAATTTGACGGCAAACAAATTAAATATGCAGGCATTGGCAGAGGTACAAATGAACCGGAAAGTAATTTTATTGATTTTGTATATCAAAGTTTCCGCACTATGGAAAAAGGTTTGGGTCATGAATTGCTAGGCCTAATTAATTTTTATAATAACAATTATGCATATGACGAATACAATAAAGTAAAATTTAGTGAAGTACAGCGATTGGCAAAAACATGCTCAACAGGTTGCGAAATTGCTGATGCAGATGCTATCGACAAGCGTTCCTGAGTTTAACGGCTTTAGCAGTATTCTTGCAAAAAAAGCACTACTAAATCAGTAAAATGAGTAAACTGTATAATTAATAACCTGTAATTAATACATTTTAAAGAAATGACCGAAAAAAAAACATGGGGAATAATTGGCGGCGGAATGCTGGGTATGACACTGGCATTGCGGCTAGCACAGAGATGGACATAAAGTTACTATTTATGAATCTGCAGATAAATACGGTGGCCTTACCAGCTCTTGGCAAATGGATGGCACTGTTTGGGATAAGTATTATCATGTAATCCTGATGTCGGATTTAAATACCAGAAAAATTTTACAGGAGATTGGGTTGGAAAATGAAATGCAATGGGTGGAAACAAAAACAGGTTTTTATTCCGGTGGAAAGTTATACTCTATGTCAAACATCATCGAGTTTTTTAAATTTCCGCCGATAAATATTATTGATAAATTCAGGTTGGGGCTGACAATTTTTGTAGCATCTAAAATAAAAAACTGGCAACGGCTCGAAAATATTTTTGTAGCTGACTGGCTTACAAAATGGTCGGGCAAAAGAGTTTTTGAAAAAATCTGGCTGCCCTTACTAAAAGCAAAATTGGGCGAGAATTATAAAAATACTTCTGCTGCATTTATCTGGACTACTATACAGCGTATGTATGCAGCAAGAAAAAGTGGCCTGAAAAAAGAAATGTTTGGTTATGTGACAGGCGGATACGAAAAAATAAATCAAATATTTTACCGATCATTTGCTGGTATCAGGTGTCAACTATTCAGTACAATATCAAAAGTAACTGCAGTTAAAAAAACACAGGTGATCGAGTACTTAGAAGTTATTACGGATAACAAATACAGAAACTTTTGATAATGTAATTTCAACTTTATCTTCGCAGGCATCAGTATGAATTGCCAATGAATTAACCCGAAGTGAAAAGACAAAAACATAATAATATTAAATACCTTGGTGTAATCTGCCCATCTGTGTTATTAAAAAAAGCTATTTCGCCATATTATGTTACCAATATTACTGATAGCTGGCCACCTTTTACCGGTGTAATTGAAATGACAGCACTCATTGATAAAAAAGAAGTTGATGGTAAAGCATTTGGTGTATTTACCTAAATATGTTAACCCAGATGATGCATTGTTTGATAAAGATGATGCAGCACTGCGTAAAATATTTTGTGATGCATTGTTTAAAATGTATCCGCAACTTAACGAAGACGATGTTCTTTTTTTGGGAGCATCAAAAGCAAGAGTTGTATTTGCATTGCCAACAATTAATTATTCAAAAAATATTCCCGGCATCACCACTTCAATGGAGTAATTATTACATAGTTAATTCTGCACAAATAATAAATGGAACATTAAATGTGAATGAAACAATTTAGGTTGCAGAAAATAAACTGAATGAAATTTTAAATACAAATGGCTAAAAAGAAACCAATAGCAAGTATCTCTCTCGATTTGGATAATCAATGGTCGTATATGAAAATACATGGGGACGAAGGATGGGATAAATATCCTTCTTACTTAAGCATATTTGTACCGCATGTGCTTGATGTTTTAGATGAACTGGATTTAAAAATTACTTTTTTTGTTGTAGGAAAAGATACCGAATCTGAAGATAATGTTAAGTATTTAAAAATGATAACAGAACGGGGCCATGAAGTGGGCAATCATTCTTATCATCACGAATCGTGGTTACAAACTTACAGCTACGAAAAAATAGAAAAAGAAATAAGGGAAGCAGAAGAAGCTATTGAAAAAGCTACAGGCCAGCGCACTACTGCTTTCAGGGGCCTGGTTTTAGCTGGAGTAAAGACTTGTTGAAAGTTTTGGAAAGCAGGGGATATCAATTTGATGCATCAACTTTACCAACTTACCTGGGGCCATTGGCAAGAATGTATTATTTTAAAAAATCTGATCTTACCAAAGAAGAGAAAAAAGCCCGTAAAGAATTTTTGGTAAATTTAGTGATGGTTTTAGAAAATTAAAACCTTATAAATGGAATCTGGGAAACGGGAAAAACTTAATGGAAATTCCGGTAACTACCATGCCTGTTTTTAAATTACCTTTTCACCAGAGTTATCTTTTATATATAAGTGGAATATCTAAATGGTTGATGAAAGTTTATTTGCGGATTTCAATTTTTATGTGCAAAATAACCAAAACACCTCCCAGCTATTTATTACATCCATTAGATTTAATTGGGGGTGATGATGTACCGCAGCTTGCTTTTTTTCCCGGAATGAATATTAACAGCGAAAAAAAATTAGAAGTATTTAAAACAGCAATGAGAATGCTGAAAAAACATTTTGAATTATTACCTATGTCAGAATTTTCAGAAGCATTTTACTGAAAAAACTTAAAAAAAGTTACACCAAAAATAAATGATCAGTAATGAAAATTTTTTCCATTGTAGGGGCAAGGCCACAGTTTATTAAACTGGCACCATTATCATGCAGCACTTGCAGCAGGTATGCATCAGGAGTTTATTGTGCATACTGGGCAGCATTATGATTATGCCATGTCGGAAAAAATTTTTATGGATCTTGGGATAAGAAAACCTGATATTCATCTTGAAATTGGTTCAGGTAACCAAGCCATGCAAATAGGTGAAATGATGCTGAAGCTGGAAACAGCTATGCTGGAAATAAAACCAGATGTTGTTATTGTTTTTGGGGATACCAATTCTACACTTGCCGGCGCTATGGCTGCCGCCAAACTAAATATACCCATTATTCATATTGAAGCAGGATTGAGAAGCTATAACAAAAATATGCCCGAAGAAATTAACCGCATAGTAGCAGATCATGTTTCAGAATATCTTTTTGTACCAACTCAAACTGCTGCTGATATCTTAAAAGCAGAAGGCATTAGAAAAGCATACATTTCTTACAGGCGATATTATGGTTGATACGATGGAGAATAATTTGAAAATTGCCCTTCATAAATCACTATAATCTCTGATTTAAAACTTGAGGTGAGATATAATTTACTTACACTTCATCAGGAATTATAATGTAGATGATACAGCATACTGGAACACATATTAAATCAATTAGGGTAATTGGTGAAAAAATTATTTTTCCTGTTCATCCAAGAACAAGAAAAATGCTTCCTCAACTTATTCAGTTCCGGAAAATATTCAGATGATAGAGCCACAGGGATATTTGGATTTTATTACCCTTGAAAATTCTGCAAAAAGAATAATTACTGACTCTGGCGGTATTCAAAAAGAGGCTTATATTTTTCGTAAGCCATGTATTACGCTGCGCACAGAAACGGAATGGGTGGAAACGGTTGAGGAAAAATGGAATTTATTAATTAATCCATCGATAAAAATATTGCTTCGCAAATTTCAAACTTTGTTCCCGGAAACGCAAAAGAATATTTTTGGAAAAGATGTTACTTAAATATGATTGACATTATTAATTCTGTTAACTAACGCCGGTTAAAAATTATTTTGCATTAATAATGCATTAAAAAAGATGAATAATCAGGTTTCGGATAAAGATGTTCCACTGGTGGTTGATTTAGATGGCACATTAATAAATACAGACCTTTTATACGAGGCCGCTGTTTTGCTATTTAAAAAAAATCCTCTTTATATATTTAACTGTGTGCTGTGGCTTTTAAAAGGCAAAGCATTTTTAAAAAATGAAATTTTTAAAAGAGTACAGTTACAATACCAATTGCTGCCCTATAATACAGAGGTAATAAATTTTTTGCAGCAGGAATTTGCAGTCGGCCGAAAAATAATTTTAGCAACGGCATCGCCTTTAAGCTGTGCAGTAGAAATTGCAAAAGTGCAACCATTTTTCAGTCAGGTTTATGGCACCGTTAATAATACCAATTTAAAAGGTGCTAATAAGTTAAACCTGCTGGTTAAAGAATTTGGAGAAAGTAAATTTGATTATATCGGCAACGCAAAGCCCGACTTGATAATTTTTGTATCCTGCAGATATGCATACTTGGTAAACGCTACAGGTGCAGTTGAACGCAGCGTCAAGAAGTTAAATAATCTTAAAAATATATGGGGTACTAATAATGCAACATTTAAGGATTATATAAAAGCAATAAGAGCTTATCAATGGATAAAAAATTTACTGCTCTTTGTACCTTTAGTTACCTCACATTCTTTGCAATCGGTTAATTTATTAACCATAAGTTTTTTCGCATTTTTGGCATTTAATCTTGTAGCATCTGCAGGTTATTTATTAAATGATTTATTAGATATTGGTTCAGACAGACGGCATCCACGAAAACAATTCCGGCCAGTTGCCTCAGGTAAAGTATCTGTTACGAATGCTTTAATAATAGCAATATTATTTTTAGCAGCAGGTTTAATTTTTGCTGCAACTTTGAACATATTCTTTTTTGCAGTGCTGTTGTTTTACTTTTTTACTTCTTCTCCTACTCACTATTTTTTAAAAAAATAGCACTATACGATGTATTTACTTTAGCACTGCTATATTCCATAAGGGTATTTGCCGGTGCGGTAGTAATTAATGTTGCCTTGTCCTTTTGGCTTATTGCCTTCTCTACTTTTATGTTTTTAAGTTTGGCTTTTGTAAAAAGATATTCGGAGTTAATGCAAATTAACGACGCCCCCGATTTAAAAAACCGGGGCAGAGGATATGCAATACAAGATCTTAACCTGCTGCAGGTTATGGGTGTTGCCAGCGGTTTTATAGCAGTAGTGGTATTTTCGTTATATATTAACAGCCCTGAGGTAACACAACTTTACAGTAAGCCTAAAATATTATGGGCAATTAGTTTTTTATTTTTATTTTGGATTAGCCGTATATGGCTTTTTACTACAAGGGGTAAAATGACCGACGACCCAATTATTTTTGCAATAAAAGATATAAACAGTTATTTTATTTTCCTTTTCACAGGGATACTAATTTGGGTATCTGTATAAAAAAATATTTTCAATATAAATTAAATATGTTTTCAATAAAATTTAAATTAGATTTTGCAAGGCTGCTTTGGATAGCACTTGGCTTTTTTGCTGCATACATTATTCATAGTATTACAAGGGTTGTTTTTAATGAGAGCTTTAATATAATAGCTATTTTTTGCTTTACTGCTATCTTATTTTATAATGACGAATTGTATAAAAAAAGGGAAAATACTGTTAATAATGTTTTAATTGGGGTCATTTTATTTTTGGCAATGTATTTTACTTACCATTTGGTATTAACCTATTTCAAAATCCCAGAATTTGATTTTTTGTGTTTTTATCTTTTTGGAAAAACAGGCATTACTCATACGGATTTTTATAATCCCCAGATATATCAGCAGGAGTTTAATAATTTAAATTTACAAAGCCGTACAGGTAGCGAATTTTATCAAGAGATTGTAAATGTAGGCTTTTGGTACCCACCACCTTCAATGTTTTTATTTTTGATATTAGGTGTGTTTAATTTAGAAACAGGTTATTTTATTTGGCAAACACTTGTTATTATGTTTCTATTAATTAGTATTGTATTGCTTGCGAGGTATTATTTATCGCATGCAAATTTAAATTATAAACAAAAGAATGAAGTAGTTTTACCATTACTGTTAATATTGCTTTTTCCAAATATTTTGGCTTCTATTTACTACAGCCAAATAATAAGTTTATTTCTTTTTCTGCTATTATCGCTGCTTTATTATATTAATAGCTGGAAGGCAGGTATTTTTATACCAGTTTTATTTTTTATTAAGCCATTAGCAGTATTTTTTATTTTTTATTTTATTTTTTTTAAAAAATGGAAAACTGTTGCCGCAGCTGCAGTAACAGGATCTATTATTTTGGCAGCAACTGCCGTAGCTTTCGGCACCCAAAATTTTATCAATTATTTTATTTCTCCTCCTACTGACCGCATCCCGGATTATATTTACTTTCAATCTTCCGCTCTGTTTGGTGTACTAAAAAGGTTGCAAAAAGATATTCCATCTTATCTAAGCATAAGCAGTATAAAAATTATTTATTACATGCTCAGTACTGTTTTAATTGGGGTTACTTTTATTGCATTACGCAAATTGCACAGAGCATCGAATATGCTTTCTTTTCTTGTTTTTATCCCACTTGCACTTCTTATTTATCCGGGAACATATTTTAATTATAACATTCTGACTTTGCCAGTTATTTTATACATCTTTACCCAAAAATTATTTAAAAATACCGCATTGAATTTTGCAATTATATTTTTGCTTTACCTAATTGGAATATTTAATGCTTTTCTTTTTAATTTAGTGTTGTGGTCTATACTTATTAACTGGCCGGCATTATTGAACTATTGTAGAAATAATTTTTTTTTGAGGGCTTCTTTGAGACGGGCAAGAGTATAATTTTTAAACTGATGGGTTATTAATGTAAAATATTTTGCAATAATCAACGTCACAAAATGCGAAGTAAAATCCAAACATTTTTTATAAGAAAAATATTTTCTGCTGGTATAAATTACAAACAATAAACCATGAGTAAAAAACACTTTGTAAGTATTGTAGCCCCCTGTTATAATGAAGAAGCTATTCTTGAAGTTAATATAAATACCATTATCAACTATTTAGAAAGTAAAAACCATAAGTACGATTGGGAAATAGTAATTATTAACGATGGCAGTAAAGATAAGACGGCGGCAATTGCAAATGAGCTGGCAAAGCAAAATGCAACAGTAAGGGTAATTCATCACCCAACAAATTTAAACCTTGGTAATGCAATAAAAACAGGGTTTAATAATTCACTTGGAGAAATTATTGTAGTTATGGATATTGATCTAAGTTATTCTGAAGAATATATAGAAGTGATGGTGGATAAACTTATTGAAACAAGTGCCGATATGGTGATGGCTTCGCCCTATATGAAAGGCGGTAAAGTAACTGCAGTTCCATTTTTTAGACGGATTATGAGCAGTTGGGTAAACAAGTTTATGAGTTTTGCAGCACAGGATAAATATCACACTTTTACAGGAATGGTTAGGGCTTACCGTAAGGCATTTGTACAAACCTTAAATCTTAAAAACAAGGGACTATGAAATAAATCCCGAAATTGTTTATAAAGGAATGATACTTAGGGCAAAAATTGTGGAAATACCTGCCCATTTGGATTGGACAGAACAAAATAAATTTGCCGGGAAAAGAACTTCAAGCCTTAAAGTTTTACGAGGTTTTTTTTCCGGCTTAATGTCAGGCTTTATTTTCAGGCCTTATATTTTTTTTATGGGTATTGGTGCAGTGCTTATGTTACTTTCATTGTATGAGTTGGTTTGGCTGTTTTATGATACATTGGCAGACATGGCGAATGCAATGTCAGCTTTCCTGGGGGAGAAGCATCATTTTCAAACAGCCTTGCTGCACAGTTCGCAAAAAATCCTCAGTCATTTTTTGTAGGGGGTATTACTTTTATTATTGCCATTCAATTTTTAAGCCTTGGGTTTTTATCACTGCAAAGTAAAAGATATTTCGAAGAGTTATTTCATCTGGGCACATCTTTAAAAAAACAAAATATAAGGAAAAAATCCGCGTTGTCATTTTGTAAATTAAATTCACTTTAATAACAGTAACACAATAAATTTAACAGCTTTTAAATTACCCATAATTCTGAAAATTTTTATTGACTAAGTACAATACATAACGTTCAATAAAAATTTTATTTTCTTGGCTTTTTTTAGCGTATACTGTTTTTATTATTTACCTCTGCATCAATTTAAATGTTTCGATTGATGAAATATTCACATTGGATACTACTTCTTACAGTATATCAGATGTCATTAAACAATCGTATGATTTTGAGGCTCAGCCACCACTTTATTTTGTGCTGCTTTCATTGTGGCGTACAATTAATTCGAGTATTTTTTTTGCAAGATTATTTTCGGTACTCTTTGTTGGGCTGGTGCTTTTGTTTTTTATAAGCTTGTTCACTTAGTTTCAGATACCAACTACTCAAAATGGCTGATAATGCTTTTTTTACTGAACCCTTTTACAATTTCCACTGCCACGGATATACGCCTTTATGCTTTTCTGTTATTTCTTTCGCTGGTGTCAATCTATATTTTTTTCTTTTTTATATTGAGTGGTAAGAATATTTACCTGATATTTTTGTTATTACTGGTATTGCAGGGTTATATACGCAATACCTTTATGTATTTCTATTTGCCTCGCTTGGTATTACACTTTTGATTTTTAAAGGCTGGAAACTTTTTTTTAAATTTTGCTTTATTCAATACCTGTTGCGTTACTTTTTTTGTAAATACTTTATTTACGTCCAACCCTCATTGACCCATTGTTTGCCTCATTGACAACTTCTTTTATGGAGAGGCTTATTACACCCTTCATCACCACAAAATTTATTCTGGCCCGCAATCTTATGCCGTTTGAACAGAATTGTAAGATTGGATAATTTTGTGTCGGCTGTTATATTGCTTTATGTTTACACCTATTTTAAATGGCATAAAAAAAGAGAAAACAAATTATATTTTGAAATGTTTAATATAATTTTAGTTGCAAGTTTGATGTTTAATGTTTATAATTGCTTTTTTTTCACTGTAACTGGGATAGATTATTCGATTCGGTATACACTATTTGCATTCCCGTTATTTTTTCTGTTTTTTTATTGTTTAAATCCCATTCCCTGTTTAGCAAAAAGACCTTATTTTTTTTGCTAAGCTCATTTGTTTGTAGTGTATTTTAATATAATATCAACTACCCTATCGGTAAAAGAATTCGATCAGCTGGGTTTAGCAAACTATATTGCAGAAAAATAGTAAAAAAGAAGAACCAATACTGTTTTACCAAAATAATTATACTACCATTTAATTACTACTATAAAGGAAATAATCCGCATTGTAGCATTGCCTGACAACTTAACATTTGACAGTACCTACTTTTCAAAAATAAAAGATACAAGAGAATTAAGGCATGCTATTCAAAAAATAAATACCCCAGTCCCAATCTTATCTGCTTATATCAAACCGGCAGAAGCAATATTTCAAAATGCATACTGATATTAAATTGATTAATGATTATTTAAACTCTCAGTTATAATATAACACTTGATACCTTGTTTTACGGTAACAACCCAAAACCCTTTACGGATAAGGCGACTTGAAAAAAAATAATTGGATACCAAATTTATAAACCTTTATTTTTTCAACTGATGTAATATGAATTTACAAATATAATAGTTTGTAAAAATTGTAAAGAGATATTGACTTTCGCTTTTTTCTTTGTGCTATAAGTTTATTTCCTGCGGCGAAATTTTTCTTCAAATATTTTATAAATACTTCTTAGATAAACTAAATACTCATAAACACTAACATGGAAAATCTGCTTTACCAACCATTAAATTTAGTTCCTGTTAAATGCTGTGTTTGCGAAACAAATAATAGCCAAACTTGCAGGTAATGGAAAAGATTATGAATACGACCCCAGTTCAGAAATTTTTTCGGCGATGCAATGTAATACATGCGGTTTAGTGTATTTAAACCCACGGCCTAGGGTAGAAGAGTTTGAAAAAATTTATCCAGAAAATTATCATGCTTTCGATTTTTCTGAAAAGGAGTTTGGCATTGTTCATAAAATACGCTCCTGGCTGGAAGGAAAAAGGCTTTTAGTATTTTGTGAAAATGTACCTGATAATGGAAAAATTCTGGATGTGGGTTGCGGCGATGGATTTCACTTAAATTTATTGGCAAATACGGAAATAAAACATGGACACTTGAAGGGATTGATATGGATGAACGGGCAATAAAAATGGCAGAAAAATCAGGTTTAACATGTACACAAGGAACTCATTGAAACAATTAATTTAAATGAAAATACTTACGATTTAGCTTTTACTATTCAAACGATTGAACATGTAGAAAAACCAGATGAGTTTTTAAAGTCTATTTTAAATTATTAAAACCCGGGGGCAGATTGGTAATTGTAACAGATAATACCAACTCTCTAGACTTTAAACTATTTAAAAAACATTTTTGGGGCGGCTATCATTTTCCCCGGCACTGGAATTTATTTAACAAAAATTCTTTAAGTAAACTTGCACAAAAAACTGGCTTTGAAGTGGATTTAATTACTACACAGGTTAGCCCTGTAAATTGGGTGTATACTATTCATAACTGGCTGGTTGATAAAAATGCACCAGGCTGGCTTATTAAACGCTTTACACTAAAATCAACAGTTTCATTAGCTGCTTTTACGATAGTTGATATGGTATTACAAAAGTTTAAAAAAGGTGCTTTATTACGGGCCTTTTTAAAAAAACCAGTATAAGTGTGCTAAAATATTCTGTGCTTTTTCCACTTCTCTTTAATAAACAGGTATCACATTATGTCCTTACAATTATAGTGGGCTCTTTCCCCATTTTTTCAATCAGTTGTTTTACTTTTTTTTGTGTACGCCAGTAAACATCTTCCATAAACATGTGCGAAAATTCGCCATTGCGCCCAACGCTTAAAAGATTTTCTACTTTCGTAGATTGCTCAAAATCCTTGCGTTCCTTTTCATATTCATTTAAAAAAACCGGATAAGCTATTGGTGTCCTTAAAACATTACTGCCTAAAAACTTTTTCTTAGCATCTGGTATTATAGAGGTAATATGTTCTAAACAAAGTTCTGCAAGTTTTTCATCATCCATTGCCCAGATGGCATCACCTTTTTCGCAACCAATATCTACAGTAACAATTGTTTTGCCTTCTGGTGCTAACCAGGGCATTGAAATTGGCGCCTCAGTAAGGCGGAAGAAAGGAAATTTTTTTTCAGGAAACCACATAACTGTATCGGGTAATATATTCCGGCCTTCAAACTTTAGATTTATAAAAACCATTGGCCTGTAACGAAAATGTGATGCACCTTCCAAAGCTGTAGTTCCTTTAACCAGCTTTGCAAGGATATTAGCAGGTGCTGTACTAATTACTGCCGATACTTCCTGAATAACTCCATTAACTCTTACTCCAACTACCTTTTCATTTTCAACTAAAATTGCATCCACAGGCGATTCAAGTTTGATAAAATCATCCAGGCCTTCGGCTAATTTTTCACATAAAGTAGAAATACCTCCGTTTGGATAAACATGCCATACTTGTGGGGTTTCGGGCTTTTCCCTGTTGTAACCACATGCAACAGCACGGCCAGTTAATTTACCAGCAGTTTTAAGATAAAAAGTTCTTAGAGTGCTTCCTCCAAATAAGCCATCTCCTAAAGAGGCAGCTAATTTTTCTCCCGGTGCTCCAGACCATGCTTCCAGTAAAGGTAAAGCTACTTCATCTGCCAAAACAGATCCGTAACGTTGGCGAAACCAATCTGCAGCAGACTCAGGTTTGTTACTTTTGCCAATTGCTTTTAACCTGTCTGCTAACCACCCAAAACTCATTCGTGGAATTTTAACAAGACCAAAGGGGTAGTTATAGCTTTTATTATTTAACCATACTGCTTCGCCGTAATGCTTTACCAACCTGCAATCTGAACCTATTCCAACGGCATTGGCTAAACGATTGGTGATAAAATGTGCCCCAAAGTCGTAGCTAAATCCTTCTTTATCTTTAAAACTTGTAGCTAACCCGGCAATTTTTTTGCCACCTTCGTAAAGGATAAAAGGGATGTTGTTACGGTATAAAAAATTGGCAGCAGTTAATCCTGCAATACCTGCACCAATAATGGCGACTGGTTTAGCTGGTTTCATAATTAATAAGGTTATTCTGGTTAGTGAATAAATATCTAAGGCTAAATGAATCTTTTAAATTTGCTTATGCTGCAAAACAACTATTGCAAAACAATTAAAAGAAAGATACTTAACTTTTAATTTTATTGTAAAAAAATAATTATGTTATGCATCTAAAGCAAATCAAACTAAGTAATTAAGGGAAGAGGAATAAAAGGGTTTTTGTTTGATATGGGGTTTACTAACAGTACCTGTCTAAATAAAAGCTAAACTAATTGATTAATTTAACTTTTCCAATACCATAAATAGGGAGTTTTATTTTTTTTAAAAATTTTAGAATTGTATAATAAATCATAAAAAAATAATTTTATTTATAAATTATTCTTTTTAAACAGGTTATTGCAATAAATTAAAAAAGGAGCCAATTATTGGCTCCTTTTTTAATTTATTTATAAGAATTTAATTTTTAATTATTTTTATTGTTTGCTTTTCCTGGCTATTAAAATAAACAGTGACAAAATAAGCTCCTGAAGCAAATCTGCTCATGTCTATTTTCTCCCTTATATTACCATTAGTTGCGGGTAACTGTTTTTGGTAAATCATTTTTCCCTGCTGATCGTTAATTGTTACTAATACCATAAAAACATTGTTAGCAGCGTTAACCTGTAGTGTTGTTATACTAACAACTGGATTAGGAAAGATTTTCATAGTATTTTGAGATGCAAAAGCAAGGGCAGCAGCTACAGTAACTGTTACACTGTCTTTATCGGTAGCGCCTCTGTTATCTGTAACAGTAAGTTCAAATGTATAAACACCCTCTAAAAGATTGTCTAAAACACTAATAGCTGTATTGGTAGAAGTTAATTTATCCACAGGGCCGGATAGCTGCTTCCAGGAATATGCTACAACTGTTCCATCTGCATCGGTTCCACTACCACTAAGTGTAACCGAATTTGTTGGTAATGTTACGGATTGATCGGGGCCAGCATTTGCAACTGGCGGAATGTTAGCTGCATTCACAGTAATCTGTGCCGTATCTCTTCCTGTTGCGCCGCTATTGTCAGTAACTTGTAATTCAAATAAATAAACACCTGCAGTTAATCCGGTAACGTTTGTAACAGCAAAGCTGGTATTTGTTATTGTGCCATTAGTTGGCCCGGCAATCCTTATCCACCTGTATGCTGTTATAGTTCCATCAACATCGTTACCGCTTCCATTAAGTGTAACCGTATTTGTGGGAAGTGTTATTGATTGATTAAGGCCAGCATTTGCAGTAGGTATCATATTTGGTGCAAATACGGCTACCTGTATTGTATCTCTTGCAGTAGCGCCGCTGTTGTCGGTAACGGTTAACTCAAATTTATAAACGCCTTGTATAAATGCTGTTACTGAAGTGCTGGCAGCATTAGAGTTAGTTATATTGCCACCACCACCAATTGGACCGGAAATTTTAGTCCAGTTATAAGTTGTAATAGTACCATCAGGGTCGTTACCTGTTCCATTAAAGTTAACAGTATTTACAGGTAAAGTAATATTTATATCAACACCTGCATTAGCTGTTGGTGCTACATTTGGAGCAGGGTTAACAGTAATCTGCATTGTGTCCCTTCCAATAGCTCCACTGTTATCAGTAACCCTTAATTCGTATCTGTAAATACCTTGCAATAATCCGCTAACGCCAGTTGAAGCTAACGCAGGATTAGCAATAGCGCCACCTGCCGGCCCTGAAACTTTTGTCCATAAATAACTGGCAATAGTTCCATCAGGATCGTTACCCGAACCGGAAAGATTGGCCGTATTAACAGGTAAAGTAATTGTTTGATCAGCACCTGCATTAGCTGTTGGAGCTATGTTAGGAGCTGGGTTAACAGTAATCTGCATTGTGTCTCTTCCAACAGCTCCACCATTATCAGTAACCATTAATTCGTATCTGTAAATACCTTGCAATAATCCACTAACGCTGGTAGAAACTAAAGCTGAATTAGCAATAGCGCCACCTGCCGGTCCTGAAACTTTTGTCCATAAATAACTGGCAATAGTCCCATCGGGATCGTTACCCGAACCGGAAAGATTGGCGGTATTGACCGGTAAAGTAATTGTTTGATTGGCACCTGCATTTGCAGTTGGTGCAATGTTAGGATCGGGGTTAACAGTAATCTGCATCGTATCTCTGCCAATAGCCCCATTATTATCGGTAACCCTTAATTGATACCTGTAAATACCCTGTAGTAATCCGTTAACACTTGTTGAAGCTGAGGCAGCATTAGCAATAGTACCTCCCGCCGGTCCTGAAATTTTTGTCCATAAATAAGCTGCAATAGTGCCATCAGGATCGCTGCCTGAGCCAGAAAGATTGGCTGTATTAACAGGTAAAGTAATGGTTTGATCAGCGCCTGCATTTGCAGTTGGCGCAATATTAGGATCGGGGTTAACAGTAATCTGCATTGTATCTCTGCCCACAGCCCCGCTGTTATCAGTAACCCTTAATTCGTAACTGTAAATACCTTGCAATAATCCGCTTACATTTGTTGAAGCTAAGGCCGGATTAGCAATAGCGCCACCTGCCGGTCCTGAAATTTTTGTCCATAAATAATTGGTAATAGTTCCATCTGGATCGTTACCAGAACCGGAAAGATTGGCCGTATTAACAGGTAAAGTAATTGTTTGATCAGCGCCTGCATTTGCAGTTGGCGTCCTGTTGGTTAGCGTAATTTGAATGGTATCTCTTCCAATAGCACCATTATTATCAGTAACTCTTAATTCATATCTGTAAATGCCTGACAAAAAAAAGCCGGTAATATCAGTTAATGCAGAACTTGGATTTGATATTGTTCCACCTGCTGGTCCTGAAATTTTTGTCCATAAGAAAGCAGCAATAGTTCCATCTGGGTCATTGCCCGAGCCTGAAACGGTAACCATATTTAACGGAAAGCTAATTGTTTGATCTGCACCAGCATTAGCTGTAGGCGCAATATTGGGATCGGGGTTTACAGTTACCTGCATTGTATCCCTTCCGAATGCACCATTATTATCAGTAACCCTTAATTCAAATTGATAGGTTCCTGCTGTTACAAATCCTGTAATAGCAGTTGTTGCCAAAGTAGGGGTTGTTATTACCGGACCAGCTGGCCCTGAAATCTTTGTCCATAAATATGCAGTAATAGTGCCATCAGTATCGGCGCCGGTGCCGGTAACGTTAACATTGTTAACAGGCAAAGTAATTGTTTGATCTGCTCCGGCATTGGCAGAGGGCGGTGAATTGGTTACACCATTATATTCTGCATATCCTATATCAGGTGCAGATCCGTTAAATGTTAATCCTACATTTACACCTGCATTAATTAACGGGCTTCCTGCCTGCAAAGTAAAATTACCGCCACCAACATACAAAGGGTTAACAGTTGCTAAATTATTTGAAACAATTGTACTTGCAGGAAAATTTAGCCCTGTAGATGCCCAGGTTGGAATTAAATTAACATCATCACCGTTTAAATAAAAATCGTTGTACTGAAATTGACAATTGATGAACTTAGAACGGTCGTTGGTTAGCATAGCTGCCAAAGAACTGCCCTGTAAAATATTGTTTTTTACTTTAAGTCCGTTTACCAAATCTGCAGCACCTAATCCAGAAATATTTAAGGCAACATAAGGCTGGCCAGTAGCATGAAAAGTATTATTGTATATTTCACAGTTAATTATTTGCCAACTGCCTAAAGCACCATTAAACCCACCAAACATATACCCTTCTGAATTTGTACCCATGTTACTAAACAAATTCCTTCGAATAACCATATCCTTTAAAATAGTGCCTGCTCTTGGGTAAAAAACTATTCCCTGGTTAAGGTTATTAAAAACATTATCTTCTATAATTGTACCATCCACGCTGTATTCAAAAATTATACCTTCTTCATTATAAGTATTTTTTACCGGCTGTGCAATTGTATTATCATGTATCCAAACAACGTAAGGGTAAGTACCCCTGTCGCCCTGGTAATTAAAATCTACACTACCCTGAATAGTGTTATGGTCGATTTCTAAACCTCTTAAATTAAATATTTCTAAAGCAAAGCTCCAGCCATCATTTTGATAGGGCCTTTTTAGAATTGTATTATGATGTATTCGGCCACCTCTTGTGTAACCATCATTCATATACTTTATTGGCCATCCGTTTTGTCCGCTTGGTCTTTGGGTTTGAGTAATAGTGCTGTAACCAATTTCAAAATTATCCTGTCCGCCAAACATTAAGCACCCTTGCCCAAAGCCCACCCATCTTGCACAGTTATTAATAATACAATTATTAACAGAATTTCCATCTGCATATACAGTAGGAGGTAATTGTATGCCATCAACCCTGCCTCCAAATACTACACCGCAATTAAAGAAATTTTCAATCGTACAATCATAAATGTCAACATTACTTCTTCCTCCAACCCATATTGCCATATCTGCGGTTAAATTACTTCCTGTTAATTTAATATTGCTAATATGCTGGTTGCCGTTAGTACCTTCTGTGGAGCTCCTTAAATTTAAAGTTGGCAAAAAATATCCACCACTGCCACCATCAGTAACTATTGAATTTAAGACAGAAGTTATACCATCGCCTTCAATACTAACACCCGGGGCTACCATACAAGATGCAGTAATTGTATATGTCCCTGCATTTACATGTATAATGTCGCCGGGAGTGGTAACCCGTGTACAAGCATAGGGTAATGTAGCCCATGGACTGCCGATTGTTCCAGTACCTGTTGTATTGTTACCCGAAGGGCTAATAAAATAAGTGGTTGCGTTTGAAATTATACTTATACAAATAGATATAAAGAGAAAAAAAATTTTCATAAGACTATAGGATTTTAATATTGGATTCTTAGTGGCGGATACCACTTGCTTAACGAAAATGGATTCCATTTTATTGTTAATAAAAATTGTTGGGGGCATACAATTACTTAAGTTTAGAATATTTGAATTTGATTCCGTTGTGCAAATACTGTGCTATTTTTTTATTTTAATGTGATGTTTGTAAAATGTTAATATTTTTTAACATTCAGCAAAAATGGCATAAAAATAAAATCTGCTATTATTGATATATGTAATTTATAGGAACACAACACATGAGTTTTATTTTGATTTTTTATTGTTATATATAATAAAAATTGTGTGGGGTCTTGCCAAAGAATATTTATCAAAATCCGAACAATAAAATATCCTAAAAATATTTTTATTTATTTTTAAATGATGAAAATTGCTTAAAGCTCATTTAACATTGCACCTGCAAGCAAAATTATCCGACCAGATATGTATATTTTTATATTTGCCGCTATTTCTTTCTTTTTTTTACCTTTATTGCAAAACATAATAATAAATGAAACCACTTTAGCGTTTCATTTAAGTATTTAATTTTTTGTGTACTTTAAAAATTTTATGAAAAGAAGAGTCTTTATTACTGCCGCATCAATAATAACAGTTGGATTGCCGGTAGCTTATTACATTGGTAAACAAAAAAACCAAACCAACCCTTTAATAACACCAGAATTTTTATTAAATTTTTGTGATGAGAGAGTATTAAACGACATTGGTACTGCTTACATGTTGCAGACACCTGCTGAAAACGAAAAGGAAAAATTGGTTAATTTAATTTTAACAGACGCTAAAGGGTCGAAACTAAATAGCTCTGAATGGCAAAATGTAAAAGAACATGTAAATCAAAAAATTCATGAAGAATTTACAGATAATAAAACAATTATTTTAAAAGGTTGGATTATTACTATAACAGAGGCACGTCAGTGTGCACTTTTTTCACTAAAATAAATTATTCATTACATGCACATTGATGCAAGGTTAATTGATGATAAATCAATAATTGAGGGAGATATTTGTATAATAGGTGCCGGAGCAACCGGAATAAGCATTGCATTGGAGTGGGCCAACAGCCCGTACAAAGTAATTTTGCTTGAAGGTGGTGGATTTGAGTATGATGATAAAGTACAGGAACTTTACAATGGGGAAATAACTGGCCAGCCATATTATCCAATGAAATCCAGCAGGCTGCATTATTTTGGCGGCAGTACCGGCCACTGGGGTGGCATGTGTTCTAATTTTGATGAAATAGATTTTGAAAAAAGAGACTGGGTTGAACATAGCGGCTGGCCGGTAAGTTTGCAGGAAATAGCATCTTTTTATCCAAGGGTTCATCCAATTCTTGACCTTGGTCCATATGAATGGGATTTAAAATACTGGCAAAATGAAAACCCATCTTTTTTACATCTTCCCTTGAATGAAAATGTAATATGGAGTAAAATGTGGCAGTTTAGCCCACCTGCAAGGTTTGGAAAAAAATATAAAGAAACCATAGTAAATGCAAAAAACATTCATCTTTACACTTACGCAAATGTTGTAGATATAACTGCAACAGAAAATACAGCTGCGGTTAAAGAAGTTGTTATAAAAAATTATGCAGGCAAAGAGCATACGGTTAAAGCAAAATATTTTGTGATGGCATGCTGCTCCATTCAAAATGCAAGGTTATTATTAGCATCAAATAAGCAGGCAGCTGCAGGTTTAGGTAATCAAAATGATGTTGTTGGAAGGTATTTTATGGAGCACCCTCAACTTAAATCAGGCGAATTGTGGCTTAAAGATTCAAACCCTTTTGAATTGTATAAAATGGATGGGGCAAAGCCAAGGGCTGAATTAGCAGTATCTGCTGACAAACAAAAGGAATTAAAAGTACTGAATGGTACAATTTCATTAATGCCACTTGAGTTTTCGAAAAATAAAATATCCTCAATTAAAATGTGGTCGAACGACGATCCACGAAAAAGCCTTGATTCACTTAAGAAATATTACACTTTAGATAAAAGAAATTTTTTTCAGCGTAAGTTTATGTCTTCTGATCTTTATAAAGCTTATGGCCTTATTACAACAATGGAACAGGCACCTAATCCATTATCAAGGGTTTTTTTAAGCAATGAAAAAGATTCGCTGGGAGTACCACGGGCCAACTTAGACTGGAAAATGTTGCCAATTGATAAAAAAACAGTTAGAAAAATAAATCAACTTTTGGGGCAACAGGTAGGTGAGGCAGGTATTGGGCGTGTAAAACTGGCTGATTTTTTATTGGATGAAAACGATGACTCGATGCCTCAATACATAAGCGGCGGCTGGCACCACATAGGTACTACAAGAATGAGCGATAACCCTAAAGAAGGTGTAGTAGATATTAACTGCCAGGTACATGGGGTAAGTAATTTGTACATTACCGGCGCATCTTGCTTTCCTACGGGGGGAGCCGTAAATCCTACCTACACTGCCGTAGCTATTAGCTTACGAATTTCTGATTATTTAAAGCAGAAAATGAAGGGTTTGGAAATTGTATAGCGATGATAAAAACATTTTGCTGTCGTTTTTAATTGCGAGAAAAATTAAATAAGCAGGTGTTGTGGTATGATAGCTCAGGCATCTAAATCAGCCAACCTTATTAATCAACTCTTAAATTGTCCATTGGCTTAACACGTCTCTTTCGCAAACTTCTTTTTCTCCATTCATATAAACCCAAAATTGCCAGAAATAGCAATATGCCATAATAAGCACTGTTTAAAAGATGATGTTTTACAAAGGATAATGGAATTGACAGGGTATAAGTTGCTATCCACCAGTACCAGCTTTCTACTTTTTTCTTTATCATTAACCACATGGCAGTAAAAGCGCCTGCAATTGCAAAAGCATCCGCCCAAGGAATTACTCCGTGATCAAAACCACTTTTAAAAAAAATTAAAGTAAATAAGATAACAACAAAAAAAGACACAAAAAAAGCCAGCTGCATAAGCCATTCTTTTTTTGTTAATGAGGTAACCCGTAAAATACGATGTTTCTTTTTATCTCTTTGGCTCCATAACACCCACCCATAAATACTTAATACAATAAAATAAAAATATACACCTGCTTCACCAGGTAATGCTTCATCAAAACTTATAAATAAATAGCTAAGGGCATTAATTAAAAACATTGGGTAAACATAAATATTTTCTTTGCGGCAAAACCAAAGAGCTGCTATACCGGCAAATACTGCAATAAACCACAGCGTGCTGGTTTTTTTTAAACCATAATAAAATGGCCTTATAATGTTCATTTTTATATTGGCCTTTGTAAATACGGAACCATCAGCCTCTTTGTTGTTTTTATAAATAGTATGTTTTGGCGAACCTTGTGAATACGATGGTTTATTGGCAAAGCCATTACCCGACAATATATTATTTTCAATAATAATGGTATCTATTGAAGAGGCAGGGTCGGCAGTGATACAGGCGGCACTAAACCCCTTAATGGTGTTGTTTTTAATCTGTATATTATTTGCTTTAGCAGCATCTAAAAAAGCTAAACCCCAGTAAGGTTTTTGTACAGGGCTGGCTATAAATTTATTATTATCAATAACAAAATTTTCAAGTAGGTACTGGTTCTTATCTACACTTACAAACCTTAAAGCAAAACCCTGGTGGCTGCCATCAGCAACGCCAATATTATTACACACATTGTCTTTAATGGTGATATTGCTGATTACAGTGCCGGCTCTTGGTGTAAAATATATTACAACACCCAGGTTTCTAAATTGATTTTTTTCTATGATGCCAGTTTCCACATCATACTCCAGTACAATGCCATTTTCTAATTTTGGCTGCATGGTTAACGGCCCAATAATATTATCGTGGATGTAAACGCTGTAAGGGTAATTTCCTTTTTTTTGATGGTTTAAATCAACAGACCCAATGATAGTGTTGCCATAAATTTCTAACCCTGATACATTGAATAACTCTAGTGCAAAATCCCAACTGGTACCATCGTACGATTGTTTTGTGATGGTATTGTTATAAATTTTTACACCCTTTAAAAAACCATCATTGCAATATTTTATCGGCCAGCCATTAGTACCCTTTTTTCTTCCGGTTTGAGAAATAGTGTTGTTATAAATAAGCATTCCTTCCTGGCCGCCAATAGTTAAACAGCCCCTGCCAAAATCAGTGTATTTAGCGCAATTAGTTAGTGTGTTATTATAAAAAGTATTACCAGTTGCGTATATTGCCGGCGGCTCACCTTCATTATCATTTCTTCCTCCCCAAATTACACCCGACTCATCAAAGTCAACAATAACGCAATCGTGTATGCTAATATTTTTTCTTCCCCGTATTTCAATAGCCCAGGATGTGGTTTGTTTATTACCGTCTAATTTAATATTGCTGATATGCTGGTTGCCATCAACACCTTCATCGGATCTGGCAA
Source organism: uncultured Chitinophagaceae bacterium (assembly GCA_963741535.1). GTDB lineage: Bacteria > Bacteroidota > Bacteroidia > Chitinophagales > Chitinophagaceae > Ferruginibacter. The sequence goes on along the minus strand of CAVUIP010000002.1, from coordinate 1,003,805 downwards.
TTATTATTGCAACAAAGGTTTCGGATAGTGTAGATTGAATTATTGATGTAGCACCTTCGCCTTCAATACTAACGCCAACTGCAAGATGAGACCTGGCAATCTCGGTATAAGTGCCGGCTGTTACATGAATAATATCACCTGGGTTTTTAACTGTTGCGGTTGCTTTAAATAATGTTTTCCATGGGTTATTGCTGCTGCCATTTCCGGTTTCGTCATTTCCATTTGGGTTAATATAAAATGTTGTTGCAAAGGCGTTGCAGAAAAATAAAAAAAACAATACGGTAAAAAATAATTTCATTGTAAAAATTTTCTGCTTAAAGATTTTTTTAAGATGCAAAAAAGAAGCCAGACGAAGATAGAGGTTTCTGAAAAAAAATAAAAATCTCCTGTAGTTGTTATTCAATTAATTAATGAAGCCAGCCAAAAAATTAGATAATGAGCATTTTTGCGAAATGAAATTATCGTGCTATAACTAAACTGTCTAAATCATTAAAAATTTTATTGCCTAAGTAACTTTCAAAAATTGCCCTGTTTTTATCATCGCTTATTGCGGCTAAATGGTTGTGATGATGCAAATCGGTACCAACAAGAGTAGCTAATTCTTTTTCAACAATAAATTTTGCAGCCTTTTCTGCCCGCCTGCCATAGTAGCCGGTTAATGATAAAAGATTTATCTGTAAAACAAATCCTATTTCTTTAAGCTTATAATACTCATCAAAATTTTGCTGATAATAATTGTAGCGTTCTGGATGGGCCAAAATGGGCAGGTACCCTTTTTCAATTATACCGGAAGTAATTTCCGGAAGATTTTGTGGTGTAGAGCTATAAGAAATTTCGGTTAACAAAATATTTTTATGCAGGGTAAGGAGCGGTTCATTTTTTTGAAGCAGATCTAAAAAATAATCATCCAGCATATATTCTGCAGCTGCTGATAATTCTATATTGATACCGGCATTACTACAGGCAATTTTTGTTTTTTCTAAAGCAGCAGCAATTGTTTGCGGCGTATTACGGTACATATCACCAATAATATGCGGTGTGGCAATAGATTTGCGTATGCCTGAATTGTATAAACCCTGAATTAATTGTACGGAAGTTTCAATATCCGTCGAGCCATCATCTATACCCGGTAAAATGTGCGAATGTATATCAGTGGTAAAGGGTAAGTTACCTGGTACAATAGCCGAAGATTTTTTTTTCTTAAAAAAACTGAACATGATTTTTTACAGGTATTGCAAACAAAAGTAACAATCTAAAAACACAACAACAGTATATTTTTATTTAAAAGATGCGGTTACGCAGTTTCGGAACCTGCAATCTCCAGATTTTTTTTATCAATAAGGGTAGTTAACTGTAAACCCATACTTTCTATTTTAACACTGGCACGGTTACCGGAAATTTGCAGTAAAATACCGTGGTAATTCATTAATGCACCCTGTTTTACTTTTACTCTGGAATTTATTTCAAGCGGCCCATCTACCACCTCTACCGATGAAAACTCTTTTAAAAATTTGCGTATAGTGGCAATTTCGCTTTCTTTAATTTTTGCAGGCTTACCCAACCAGGTTACATAGTTAATAATGCCGTTAACATTTAATACTTCCCATTTCTTTTCATCAGGCACCTGTATAAAAACATAAGATTTAAACAAAGGCTCCAGCACAGTTTTTTTTCTGTCGCTCCATTGCCTTACCACTTTATTTAAAGGGCAGTAATATTCAATGCCTTTTGCTTCGAGCAATGCAGCTACCTTTTTTTCCCATCTGGGTTTTGTATATACGGCATGCCACCAGGAGTTATTTTCCATCTTGTAATTTCTTTTGGGGTATTTAATTACTGCTGGCTGTAATTAAATAATAATTAAAGATACAAAGATTACAGAAAAATTAATTTTCAGATAATATCATTTTTACTGTTTAAAAAGAATTTCACCCGGTGCTGGAAAATCAAGCCCCATCTTGGTAAAAAAAATTACATTTGCACCCTTAATTATTAATTATGAATAAAGGTCCGGTTTCAAATTTTATAGAACATCATTACCGCCATTTTAATGCTGCCGCTTTAATGGATGCCGCCAAAGGTTATGTAACCCATTTAGATGAAGGTGGTAAAATGATGATTACCCTTGCAGGCGCTATGAGTACAGCAGAGTTAGGGTTAAGCCTTGCAGAAATGATACGTCAGGATAAAGTAGCTATCATTAGTTGTACCGGTGCTAATTTAGAAGAAGATATTATGAATTTAGTGGCACACAGCCATTATAAAAGGGTACCCAATTACAGAGATTTATCTCCGCAGGAAGAATGGGATCTTTTAGAAAATCATTACAACCGTGTAACCGATACCTGTATACCCGAAGAAGAAGCTTTTAGAAGATTGCAACAGCATATTCATAAAATTTGGAAAGATGCGGATGATAAAGGCGAAAGATATTTTCCGCATGAGTACATGTATAAAATGCTGCTGAGCGGTGTATTGGAACAGTATTACGAAATTGACCCGAAGAACAGCTGGATGCTGGCGGCTGCACAAAAAAATATTCCTATTGTTGTGCCCGGTTGGGAAGACAGTACCATGGGAAATATTTTTGCCAGTTACATTATTAAAAATGAGATGAAAGCCACCACCATGAAAAGTGGTATTGAATATATGGTGTGGCTGGCCGATTGGTACAGGAATAACAGTGGCGGAAAAGGTGTGGGCTTTTTTCAGATTGGGGGCGGTATTGCAGGCGATTTTCCTATTTGTGTGGTACCCATGATGTACCAGGATTTGGAATGGCATGATGTTCCTTTCTGGAGTTATTTCTGTCAAATTTCTGATTCAACAACTTCTTACGGCTCATATAGTGGCGCAGTACCTAACGAAAAAATTACCTGGGGCAAATTAGATATTGCTACACCTAAATTTATTGTGGAGAGTGATGCTACCATTGTGGCACCGTTAATTTTTGCATGGATATTGGGCTGGTAACTTTAAATTTTATTTATGAAAAGTATATTAATAATTGCAGGCTTATTTTTAAATTCATTTGCTTTTGCACAGCAAAAAATTGCAGGTAAATGGAAACCAGTTTATTTTAGTATGGATAAAATAATAACCGGCGATATTAAAAGCAATAAAGTAATGTTAGCTGATACGGTTGATGTAATGGTTAAAAATGATAAGGATCCGGCAGGCTCGAAAGAATTAATGCAGATGATGGCTGAAATAATGCTGGAGAAAATGAAAAATAATGAACAGGAATTTTTATTGCCTGGTATTTATATTGAAACCGACAAAAAACGTAACTCCATTACAAAAGGTACTTTCACTTTTGATGAAACCACTAATTTACTCACTATAAAAACACCCACTAAAGCCAGTAATTTTACAGTATCGTTTAAAAACAATTATTTAATACTTACCGGCGAATTAGAAAACACCAAAGGCAAAAAAGGAGAGTTGGTAATTGAATACGAAAAATTATAGCCGGTAAAATACGGTCACGCTTACAAGCTATAATATTTTCCCTTCTTTTGCTAATTGCAATTGTTTAGCATCTTTTAGCGGACGAATAAGATTTACCAAAATAATTATACGCACAATTATACCACCAAATAAAGCTTTAAGGATATTTACCTGATCGCCATACATAACATTAGTAACAACTACTAATGCCCAGTGAGCAATAAAAAGACAAAGCCCAATTACAATGGCTGTATAGGGTTTATGCTTTGTCCATACACCTAATATTATAAAGCCAATAATAAAAGGAGCTAAATATAAAAGTGTTTCTGTTTCAAAATCACCTTCCTGCCTTGCAATGGCTATTACCTGCCATATAACTAAAAGCGCCGCTGTCCAAAACAATGCATTCCTTGCTTTTTTTACACCCAACTCATACCCTTCCAGTTCTATCTGGCGTATATCGGCATGGTATTCTGCAATTTGATCTTGCTGAATTTCTTCTTGTTGTTTATCCTGATTTGATTCCATAATATTTGTTTTAAATAAAAACGCTGCCTGGTGGTAAGAAAGCATAAAGTAAATTAAAAATATACAGGTATTTTAAAAGTAGTACTTATTTTATGTAAATTGAAAGATAAAGGTGTCGTATAAAAAAATAATTATGCTTAAAAAAATATTCCTGAATGTACTTGCAGTTGTGTTTACACTTACATGTTTTACCCAAACAGAGTTAACAGGCAGTAACAAACCAAATTTTAATGAGATTGAAAAAACAATTAAAGATAAAGACTCTCCCTTTTTTTATACTAAGTTGATGGACAGGTACACCAATAATGATACTGCATTAACAATAGAAGACTACCGTTACCTGTATTATGGGTTTAGTTTTAAAGATGGTTATTCTCCTTATGGTAAATCTGCTTTGAATGATGAATTGCGAAAAAACATAAGTGAAAAAAATACAGATAAAATAATTGAACTGGAGAAAAAAATTTTAGCAGAGTTTCCGTTTAACCTGAGAGATTTGAATACTATTACCAATGCACTGGATAAAAAAGGTGATAAAGAGCAGGCGGATCTGTACTATAAAAAAATGCTTGGTGTTGCTAAGGCAATAATGTCAACAGGAAATGGATTAACAGATTCTACCGCAATGTATGTAATTAGTGTAGATCAGGAGTATGATATGATTTCTCTTTTAGGCTATAAATTTGGCGGAAGCCAGAGTTTAATAAACAATAAGTTTGGCTCGATGGATAAAATGAAATTGGAAAAGAATGATAATAATGTTGAAGCCATTTATTTTAATGTGGACAGGCTTTTTGCAAGTATGCAAAAGATGTTTGGGAAATAGGGGAGTAGCTAAAAAGTGCAGCCGCTTAAAATTTTTGATTGGGTGAGTCACCCCCAAAGGGTGGCTCACCCAATCAAAAAACCGCCAGTTTTTAATGCCGGCGGTTTAGTTTTTATCTTGTTCCCATATTTAGCGGGGTATCTCGTTTTAACATGGCATCACGGTTGGCCATTTCCCAGGCGGTGTAAAAAATCATTCGCACCCTTTTCTCATACAAATCCCAGGTAATTTTATCAACTGTATCTGTTGGTTTATGATAATCTGCTTTTAACATACCATCGTAAAAAAATAAAATGGGTACACCTTTACGGGCAAAATTATAATGGTCGCTGCGGAAATAAATCCTGTTCTGATCATTAGGGTCATCAAACTTATAATCTAAAACAAGGTTGGTGTATTTGTTATTTGCGCCTTCATTTATAATTGGTAAATCGCTGCTTAATTTATCGTGGCCAATTACATAAACATAATTCATGGTATCGGCAGTTTTTCTTTCGGTATCAATACGGCCTACCATATCAATATTTAAATCCACTGTTGTTTTATCTAAAGGAAAAAATGGATGATCGCTGTAATACTCACTTCCCCAAAGGCCTTTTTCTTCGCCACTTACGGTCATAAAAACTATGGTTCTTCTTGGCCTGTTGCCTTCGGCTGCAGCTTTTGTAAATGCTTCGGCCATAGCAATTACGCCACAGGTGCCGCTGCCATCATCATCGGCACCGTAATAAATTTTTCCATCACGTTTACCCAAATGATCGTAATGGGCAGTTAAAAATACATACTCATCTTTTTTATCGGTGCCTTCTACTATGCCCACTACATTACTTGCATTTATGGTGTTGCGGTATTTATTAAATACAAAAGTTGTTTTTGTTTTCTTTTCCATTGCCCATTGCTTATCTATTACCTGTGCAGCTTTAGTAAGTTTTAAAATGGTATCAAAATTATTGCCGATAATATTTTTTGCAAAAGCATGCGAAAGCAAAGCATAATTTACCATTTTACCTTCCACACTTCTTGGATAATATACACCTGTTTTTTTACCTGCATCAACCGTACGCTGATTAAATATATCCTGATTTGGATTTATTACCAACGCACCTGCTGCACCTTTTGCTGAAGCTGCGGCTAATTTTTTACTAATGCCGGGAAACGTCCATTCGCCACTGCGTTTGGTACCGCTAATTATATAATTGCCAGCTGCATTTTTTGGTTCACCCAAAAAGAACACTACAATTTTTCCTTTTACATCAAGCCCTGTGTAATCGCTGTATTTTTCATTATCAATACCATAACCAATAAAAATTATTTTCTTCCCTTTAAACTTTCCGGTTTCATTAGTATTCATCGGGCTGATAAAATCTTTACCAAAAACAGCATTTGCTTTATCAATTTTTAAATTAGTGTTTACTAAACTATCCTGGTACAAAGGATAAAATTGCTGATAACCTTTTAATGCTTCGGCAGGTTTTAAACCCATCTTTTAAACTGTGCTTCTATATACGCTGCGGCTTTCCGCTGGCCTTCAGTGCCTGTTTCCCTGCCTTCAATTTCATCGCTGGCAATTATGGTTAAATGTTTTTTAAGTTTTCACCTGTAATTACTGCATGCATATTTTGCAGCATCATCAGTTTGTGCAAAAGCAAGCAGAAATGCAAAACAATAAGATTGCAAATACAAATAATTTTTTCATTAATAAATTTTTTGTGATTAAAACTACTTTAATAGCTTTTGCATTTAATAGTTTAATGCAGGTAAAATAATTAAAGCATTTAAGTGTTTGATTAGTTTATTTTATGAGTGGTTGAAAGAAATTTGGTTGACTTAAATTAGCAGGCAATTTTATTTACCCTGTTAGCATGTCTGCCGCCTTCAAAAGCAGTATTCATAAAAATATCCAGCATTTTTTCTGCATCGCCATCACGTACAAAACGGGCAGGTATGCAAATGATATTAGCATCATTATGTTTACGGGCCAGCTCTGCCAATTCTTCTCCCCAGCAAATAGCTGCTCTTACGCCCTGGTGTTTATTTGCAGTAATGGCAACACCATTGGCACTGCCACATAATAAAATACCAAAAGCTACTTCGCCTTTTTCAACAGCGCTGGCATACCGGGTGGGCAAAATCAGGATAATCAACAGAGTCTTTTGTGTAAGTGCCATAATCTTTAAATACAATGCCTTCTCCTTCTAAAAAAGAAATCAGGTCTTCTTTGCAATCAAATCCGGCATGATCGCATCCTATGGCAACGGGGAGTTTTAAATTGAAGGGAGACATAATCTTAATGGATAATTGATAATGAAATAATGAATAATGTCTTTGTAAAATTAATACTTATTAATTACTTAAGCAGCAAAAAAATACCTGTTGAATAGTACCGAATTATTCATTATCCATTTAAAAGTTATCCATTAATCCCTTAGCTCCATTCTTTTTCTTCTTTGGCTTTTTGACTGTCAACTCTTGCTACAAGTAAAATGCTTATCCAGTAAAGAAATAATAATGGCAGTGCTACAATTACCTGGCTTGTAATATCGGGTGAGGGCGTAATTATTGCAGCTATAAGCAATATAATTACAAAGGCATATTTGGAATATTTTTTTAAAAACCCTGCAGTAATAAAACCAATTTTTGCCATAACATAAGCAAGAATGGGTAATTCAAAAGCAATACCGCAGCCTAAAATTAAATTGGTAAGGCTGTCGATATAATCATTAATGGTGGGTTTGTATAAAATTGCCCCCGATTTGCCTAACGTAAATGAAGCTAAAAAATTAAAAGTAAAAGGAGCTAAAAATAATAGCCAAAAGCCGCACCTGTAAAAAAACATAACGATACCCAAAAAATACTTCCTCTTGCATATTTTTTTTCTTTTGGCGAAAGAGCTGGCTTTATAAAGAGCCAAAGTTCATAAAAAATATAGGGAAAGGCGATTATTACTGCCCCAATCATGGCAATACTTATTGCAGAAGTAAATGTGCCATTAACTACATTAATCTGATAATCAATTTTTACAGGGGGCATACATAAACCATCACCTACGCCCAGCCAATGCCCAAACCTGCATAAAGCGCCGTATGTAACAAAATCTACTCTGCTGGGTGCCGTAATAATATTATCATAAACCCAGTCTATAAAAACAAAAATTGTAATAGCAGCTGCCAGCCAAACAATTACCGAACGCATAAGATGCCAGCGCAATGCTTCAAGATGATCCATAAAAGTCATCTCGGTTTGTTCTTCCTGCTGGCCTTTGTTGGTAAGACGCTTAAAAAAATTTTTTCTTTCTGATGTTGCTGTAGCCACGTATATTATTTGGAAGGCAAAGGTAAAACACTAATTTTTATTTATGTAAAGTAAAATGGTAAGGATAATTAATAATACTTGTTGTATGTAAAAGAATACAGTTGCGGATTTTATTCCTCACAGCGCTTCAACTTGCGGCACTAATTTCCATAACAGTATAAAGAGGAGCGATATTAGTTAGGTACAAAAGAGAAGCCCCTGTAGATACAGGGGCCGTTTACCAAAACTAACTGCTTATGAGAAATTTTTAAAATTTTTGTTGTTGTGTGTTCTGTATATAGATACGCAAATCAGATGCCAAAAGTTGCCGCCTCACTGTTAAGAATAACTTAATAACCTTTCTACTCTGTAATATTCATCCTGATAACGCAAAAAAGAACTTTTTATTTTTATGACAACTGATTTTACTAATATTTCTAAAATCATTTGTTACTCTAATATACGACATAAAGTTATTTAATAGGTTTAATTTTAATAAAAAAGCGCCCCGTTTTAAGGACGCTTTAACAATATCTTAATCTTTGTTATTATTTTATAAAGCCTTTTATTAAATCCATTAATCCGCCACCACCATTTTGCTGCTGCTGGCTTTGGGCACCACCGGCAAGTTTAGATACAATATCCATTAACCCGCCACCGCCACCTTGCTGGCCGCCGGTAAACTTACCAATCAAATCCTGAAAGTTAAAACCACTGTTGCCGCCTGCCTGCTGCTGCTCAGCCACCTGTGTACTTTGCCCGCCGGTAATGGAGTTTAATAATTTATCAATAGTAAAACTGCTGTTATTAGGGTCGTTAGTATTATTAATAAGATTGCTCAGCACATTTGGTATTAAACCACTGGCCACATTATTTGCCTGGTTGCCGCCTAAATTAAACTTACTCATAAGCTTACCTGCAAAGTGGCCTACCATCATATTTACAATTGGGTTACTTAAAAGGCTTTTACTATTTTGCTGGCCGCCGTTACCACCGCCAAATAGAGATAAAATATTTTGTAAACCACCACCTGCAACCATATTGCGCAAGCCCGATGCTACAGTATTAGTAGCCTCTGCAATTACTTCGTTATTTTGTTCATTGGGTACATCGGGATTATTGATAACAGTGTCGCTGGCCGATCCTTTTACCAGGTTAAATAATTCTTCTAACATAAAATGATGTTTTAATGGTTAATGGAAAAATTTTCCAGAATGAAGATAGCTGAATTTATAAAATAGTTGCAACCTTAATTATTAATTCTGTGCAATTAATTTTTCTGCATTTTCTGCAAACTGCAGGGCATCTAAAAACTCCTGAATTTCGCCATTTAAAACACTATCTAAATTATATACTGTAAGTCCAATTCTGTGGTCGGTAACCCTGCCCTGCGGAAAATTGTAAGTGCGTATTTTAGCACTTCTGTCGCCAGTACTTACCAGACTTTTGCGTAAATGCGAAATAGCTTCTTCAGCTTTTCTTACTTCCTCATCGTACAATTTTGTACGCAGCATTTCCATAGCCTTTAATTTATTACCCAACTGGCTGCGGTCGGTTTGGCACATTACCACAATACCTGTAGGCTTGTGCGTTAAAAAAACTTTAGTTTCAACTTTGTTTACATTTTGTCCGCCGGCACCACCACTTCGGGCAGTTTCCATTTTTACATCACTTTCTTTCAATTCAAAATCTACTTCTTCTGCCTCGGGCATTATAGCCACGGTTACTGCACTTGTATGCACACGGCCCTGGCTTTCGGTGTTAGGCACACGCTGTACACGGTGTACACCGCTTTCAAATTTCAATGTGCCATACACATCATCACCCACCACTTCTATCTGTACTTCTTTATAGCCGCCAACAGTACCTTCGCTTTCGCTTAGCAAAGCCGTTTTCCAACCCTTTTTCTCACAATATTTTAAATACATTCTTAATAAATCACCGGCAAAAAGCGAAGCTTCATCACCACCGGTACCGGCACGTATTTCCAGTATAGCATTTTTTTCATCAAACGGATCTTTGGGTATCAGCATCTGCCGAAGCTGTACTTCCAGCTGTTTTTCTTTTCTTCCAATGCCGGCAGCTCCTGTTTGGCCAGCTCACGCATTTCGGCATCATCGCTGTTTAATACTTCTTTATTAAATTCAATATCATCCAAAACTTTCACATATTCGTTTCGGCCATTTACAATTTTTTCAAGGCTGCGGTACTCTTTACTAATGGCAGTAAATTTTTTATTGTCGCTCACAATCTCCGGATTGGTAAGCGAAACGCCTAAATTGTCGAATCTTCCTTTTATAGCATCTAATTTATCTAACATACGCCTGTGCCCCGTAGGGGTAATTTATTAAGTTTTAATTTTTTTGTACCGGACTTTTGCAATTCTATTAAACTTCATTGGCGTCGCACTCTTCTACCACATAACTTTGCTGAACTTTAATTGTGTTTTGTTCTAATTGATATTGGAACTGGCGGCAAATTTACAATTTATCAACCAATCATTTTGTACAGAAAATTTTCGGCACATAATATTTTTACCGGACAGGAAATGTTGCCGCAAGGTAATGTTTTAATTACCGATGGCAGTGGGGTAGTAAAAGAAATTATTGCTTTAAAAGATGCAGGAGATGACATTGAATATTTTAACGGCCTCTTTGCCCTGGTTTTATAAATGCCCATTGTCATTTAGAATTGTCGCATTTAAAAGGATTGATACCTGAACAAACAGGACTGGTAGATTTTGTTTTTAAAATAATTACCGAAAGGCACTTTGCCGAAGAGCAAATTTTTGCTGCTTTTGAAGCTGCCGAAAATGAAATGTTGCAAAATGGCATTGTTGCCGTGGGAGATATTTGTAATAACATTTTAACCATTGCGCAAAAGAAAAAGCAACGGCTTCAATACCATAATTTTATTGAAGTAAGCGGCTTTGTGCCTGCATTGGCAAGTGAAAGGTTTGAAAAATCAAAAGCTGTTCTGGCAGCCTACCAATCAACTATCAACCATCAACCATCAACCCTTTCGCCCCATGCACCTTACTCAGTTTCGCCACAATTGTTTGAGTTAATTAATAGTGCAACTGAAAATAATATTGTAACCATCCATAACCAGGAAACTTTCGCAGAAGAAGATTTTATAAAAAATAAAACCGGCGATTTTTTAAGACTTTATCAAAAATGGGTATTGATATTTCTTTTTTTAAACCCACTGGTAAAAGCAGTTTACAAAGCTGGTTCCTTATCTCAACAAAAACCAATCAACTATTCTTGTTCATAATGTAACCACAACCGAAGAAGATATTGAATTTACAAAACTATCAACCATCAACCATCAACTAACAACCCTGCATTTCTGCCTTTGCCCCAATGCCAACCTTTACATCACCAACACATTACCCAATGTAAATATGCTTATGGAACAAAACTGCAATATTGTTTTAGGTACCGACAGCCTTGCATCAAACCATCAATTAAATATTTTGGAAGAAATAAAAACGCTGCACAAAAATTTTCCTGAAATTAAATTAGAAACTATGCTCCAATGGGCTACTATCAATGGCGCCAAAGCTTTACAAATGGATAATACACTGGGTAGTTTTGAAATAAATAAAAAGCCAGGTGTAGTTTTAATTGAAGGAATTGTAAAGGAGGAATTAAATAAGGCTTCCTCAAAAAGAATTTTGTAAAAAATGAAAATGTACTTATCTGTGTAAATCTGTGTAATCTGTGGCAAGTTTGTTTTTTGCCGAAGGCAAATAATTACAACACCTCATGCAATACCATCAGAGTTTTCATTTGCCCAAAATCAGAAATATGCAACGCATAATAACTCTGGTAGCTCAACAATAATTTTCTTCTTATATCATGGTTTAAATTAAAGCTTTCCAGTTCGTAAGGCTGCATTACTTTAAGCAATTGCGATGTAAGTCTGGCATTTTCTCCCTCAATAAAATGCGGATGCATGGGTTGATGATTGATAAAAACACCTTCCTGCAAATCTAAAAATGTATCTGTAGCATTATAATTATCCGCAATTCTAAAACCAAAAAAATGCGCCAGGTGCAAAGCAAAAAATAAAGGAAAATTAGCAGCAACTTTTTTACTGCTTTTATCTAATTGCATTAAAGCTTCTTCGCAAAAATTAAAAAGATCGGCGTTGGCTTCGGGTTGTTTTAAACATTTTTGCAGCAGCTCCACCATAAAAGAAGCAATGCTGTTTTTAACAACATCAGTTAAAACGGTATCAAACAAAAATGCCCAGCTAAATTCTTTTATGCGGTGCATGGGCTTGGTTTCGCTATGGTAAACTATCAAATCTAAAACAGCAGCCGGCTGAAAATAATTAGCTTTTGCTGTACCTTTTTTGGCACTGCGTACACCATTTACCATATAAGTTTGTACACCAAATAATTCGGTAAAAATGGTTACTACTAAACTGGTTTCGCCATATTTAATAGCCCGTAAAACTATGCCTTTTGTTTTGTGTGTCATGATGCCCCCAGCCCCTAAAGGGGAGTTTTGTACTCTGACAATTGCTATGTCTTTTCAAAAATAACGAACATTACTGTAGCAATAGTTAATGCGATCCAATTCAAATTAACGTTCTTTGCAAATCATAAATCATAAATCCGAAATCGTAAATCTAAAATATTTATGTGGCAACGTTTAGGAAATTTTGTAATTAAAAACAGGCTGGTTCTTTTAATTGTATTGTTTGCAGTATCGGGCATAATGGGCTTTTATGCCAGCAAAGTAAAATTGGGTTACGAGTTTGCAAAAGCCATTCCGGTTGATAACCCCAAATATTTAGATTATAAAAATTTTCAGCAAAGATTTGGTGATGATGGAAATGTACTGGTGATGGGCATTAAAACAGACAGTTTTTTTAGCCCTGCTGTTTTTAAAAAATATTACCAGCTGCATAAAAAATTAAAAAAAGTGGAGTATGTAGAAGATGTTTTAAGCATACCTGCTGCCATCACTTTGCAAAAAGATTCAGCAACAGAAAAATTGGTGCCGGCAAAAATATTTTCAGATGAAATAATTGAAACAGGATTGCTGGATGATGCTAAAAATATATTCCTCAACCTTTCTTTTTATAAATATAAATTATACAACCCCGATGAGCTGGCTTATGCAATGGCTGTAAGAATTAATAAAGAAGCATTGAACTCTGCCAAGCGTACAAAAATTGTAGATGATATTATACTTGCGGTAAATGAATTTGAAGCATCAGTAAAAATAGAAACGCACTTAAGCGGCCTGCCATTAATAAGAACTGTGGTAGGCGACAGGATAAAAAAGGAAATGAGTTTTTTTTTAATAGGCTCGCTGGTTTTAAGCGCATTAATTTTATTGTTATTTTTTAGATCAGTAAGTACCACTTTACTTTCTCTGCTGGTGGTATTGTTGGGTGTAGTTTGGAGTTTAGGTGTTTTGCAATTGTGTGGCTATAAAATAAGTTTACTTACTGCATTAATTCCACCTTTGGTAGTGGTTATCGGCATACCCAATTGTATTTATTTTATTAATAAATACCATACTTCTTACCTGCAAAAACAACAATAAAGAAAAGGCATTGGTAGATATGGTAAGCAAAATGGGAGTGGTAACTTTATTCTGCAACATTACTGCTGCCATTGGCTTTGCAGTTTTTGCTTTAACCAAAAGTGCTATTTTAAAAGAGTTTGGGGTGGTGGCTGGCATAAGCATAATGATGATATTTTTTATCTCTTTTATTTTATTGCCAGCAGTATTCAGTTATTTACCTGCTCCCAATGCATCGCAAACAAAATATTTAAATAACCGCTGGCTCACTTCTTTTTTATTACGAATAGAAAGATGGGTAATGCACCATAAAAAAATTGTTTACGGCATAACTGCAGCAGTACTTATTTTTTCTATCGCAGGAATTTTTAAATTAAAAAGTGTGGCATTTATTGTAGATGATTTACCCAAAACAGATAAAATTTACACCGACCTTAAATTTTTTGAAAACAATTTTAAAGGGGTAATGCCACTGGAAGTTGTGCTGGATACAAAAAAGCCAAAAGGTATTTTAAAATCAACTGTTGATATTAATAAGATTGCTTTTTTCCAGGATTCTTTTTTAGCAAAACAAAAAAATATTGCCAAACCGCTTTCGGTAATTGACGGTATAAAATTTACATACCAGGCTGTAAGCGAAGGCAGCGGTGATTCCACTTATACTTTACCAGCATTTGGAAACCCGTTAAAAGACCTTCATGATAAATTAAGGCAGATTAATGTAAGGCGGGAAAATAATGAAATGACTGCAGGAGATTCAGCCTCCGTAAAACTGGTAGGTTCATTTATTGATTCTACCGAACAGTTTTTACGCATTAGCATGAGCATGGCAGATGTGGGTACAAAAGAACTTGGCCCAGTTGTAGATTCAATTACATTAAATGCCAACAGAATTTTAAATAATATCGACAGCTTACAAATTAAAGACACTGCAAAAACCATTTATAATGTAACTGTAACCGGCACCAGCTCTACTTTTTTAGAGGGCAGCAAGTTTATTGTAAACGGCTTAAAAGAAAGTATTTTCTGGGCATTTTTATTGATAGCTTTTTGTATGCTGTATCTTTTTAAATCGGCACGTATTTTATTGTGCTCATTAATACCAAATTTAATTCCACTGGTAATTACTGCAGGTGTAATGGGCTGGGCAGGCGTGCCACTAAAACCATCAACCGTATTGGTTTTTAGTGTGGCACTTGGGTATTGCCATCGACATCACCATCCGGTTTTTAGTAAACTATAAACAGGAATTGCCCACTTATAACAACGATGTTACTGCAACCGTAAGTGCCACAATAAAAAATACCGGGTTAAGTATTGTTTACACCTCCCTTGTTTTAATAGCCGGGTTTATAATTTTTTGTTTTAGTGGTTTTGGGGGAACAAAGGCTTTAGGCTGGCTTACTTCTTTAACGTTGTTGGTGGGCACACTAACCAATTTAATTTTGTTGCCGGTATTGTTGTTGGGCATGGCTACAAAACAAGCAAAAAACAAGAGTTAATTAATAAAAATGCTACAATTTTAAGGATAGTCGGTGTATAAAGCAGCTAAATGGTAAAAAAAATTGTCTGATTTATCTAATTACCAGAATTGTGAATTATCTTTGTTTTAACACTAAATTAACAAGCAAATGAGAAAACTGATTTTAACTTATCAGCGGTACTTGTATTTGTACTTACTGCTGTTGCTCAAAACCGTTCAATTACCGGAAAGGTAACCAATGAAAAAAATACTCCTTTAGAAGGCGTATCTGTTATTTCCCCTGATGGAAAACAGGGTACACAAACCGATAAAGACGGTAAATTTTCTTTAAGTATCCCAACTTCTGTAAGAAGTCTTACTTTTTCTTTTGTAAATTATCAAACTGAAATAAGAGCTGTTAGACAGCTAGAGATTTTAAATGTTATATTGAAAACATCCGACTCAAAATTAGAGGAAGTAGTGGTAGTGGGTTATGGGTCACAAAAAAGAAAAGAAGTAACTGGCAGTGTTGCTACAATAAAAGGACAGTTAGTAGCAGATAAACCAGTACAAAGCTTCGAACAGGCATTAGCCGGAAGAGCAGCAGGGGTACAAGTTACCGTCCCCAGTGGAGTTTTAAATGCCCCTCCTGTTTTTCGTATAAGAGGAACAAATTCTATTTCATTCAGCTCTTATCCGCTAATTGTTGTAGATGGTGTACCAACCCCAACTGGAGATTTCAGTTCAACCAATGCTGCTGGTAATGCATTAGCCAGTATTAATCCTAATGATATAGAAAGTATTGATATAGCAAAAGATGCCGGTGCTGCAGCAATTTATGGAAGCCGTGCTGCTAGTGGCGTAGTATTTATTACCACAAAAAAAGGTAAAGTAGGCAAATCCAAAATAAATTATAATACATCCTTTGGTTTTACCAATGCATACGGTATTCCTGAAGTTTTAAATGCACAGCAATGGACTGATTATAAAAATTTAGCTGCAGCAAACAACCAAAACGTGAATTCAACAAATCCCACCGGATCGGGCTATACAAAATTCAATCTTACTCTTGGCCCTGATGGTAAGCCTATTGATACTAAATGGGCTGATATCATTTATCGTCAAGGTTTTTCTCAGGATCATAATTTAAATATTTCTGGTGCAAACGAAAATACTTCCTATTATTTTTCAGGTGGTTATACAAAACAGGAAGGTATATTAAATACAAATGATTTTGTGCGTAAAAATATTTTAATGAATCTGGAGAACAGGGTAAATAAAAAATTTACTATCGGGGGCAAAATATCTTACTCTAATGAATTGAATTTAACAGCCGCTTCTTCCGGCTCTCTTTCAGGAGAGGCCTTTGGTACAGCCGGTTTAGGACGTATTCAGTTTGTTACCTCACCCAATATTTCTCCCTACAAAAATGATGGTTCATACAATATTTCTACAGCAGGAAATTTTATTGGCGGCATGAATAACTCTGTTGCACAGGTAGGATTTTACAACCCCGTTGTGATGTTTGATAAAAACCGTTCTAATAGCGAAACTAACCATATTCAATCCAATGTTTATGCACAGTTTAAACCGCTTGACTGGATAACACTAAAATCACTTTATGGAATTGATTACCTTTTTGTAGATAATGAAATTTTTCAAACTCCTTTGCATGGGGATGGTTTTGCATCTTTGGGTAATGCCTCAAGCACTTTGGGGAAATATAAAAGATACACCTGGACAA
Source organism: uncultured Chitinophagaceae bacterium (assembly GCA_963741535.1). Lineage (GTDB taxonomy): Bacteria > Bacteroidota > Bacteroidia > Chitinophagales > Chitinophagaceae > Ferruginibacter. The sequence goes on along the minus strand of CAVUIP010000002.1, from coordinate 986,958 downwards.
ACACTGCTCAATTTGATTTTGCCCTTAATGTAAAGCATACAATAAGTGCATTGATTGGCCAGGAACAGGATCGAAGAACTTCAACAGGCTTTGGAGTAAACCGTCAACAAATATCCGACCCTGTCTATAATGTAATTCAGGCTGGATGGGGCATCAATAACTCAGCAGGTTCTGTTTATGGAGAAAATTACCTTCTTTCAGTATTCGGCAGGTTAAACTACGATTTTGATAAAAAATATTTTATCAGCGGCAACATTCGTCAGGATGAATATTCAGCACTGCCATTTCAAAAAGAAATCTTCTGGGGTGTTTCTGCGGCATGGGATGTAAGCAAAGAAAATTTTTGGAGTAGTTTGGAAAAAACTTTCAGCAGTTTTAAGCTTCGCAGCAGTTATGGTAAGGTGGGTAACACTGGTGGAATTGGGGATTATGCCTCTTACTCAACTTATGGTTCAGGTTTGTATGGCGGTACCCCTACTTTAGTATTTAACCAGGCAGGAAACAATAACCTGAAATGGGAAACCAGCAAAAAATTTGATGCGGGGGTTACCTTTGGTATCTTAAAAGAACGTATTAATTTAGATATTACCTACTATAAAAATGATGTAAGTAATTTAATATTAAATGTACCACAATCTCCATCAGCAGGGCTACCTACTTCTGTACCATCAAATGTGGGTACAATGTATAATAAAGGATTAGAAATAACGCTATCGGCGGTTCCTGTTCGCAAAAATAATTTTACCTGGACATCAAGCTTGAATTATACAAGCAATGAAAATAAAGTAACCGCCCTAGCTCCGGGATTAAATGAGGTGCTTACAGCTACTTCAGGTTTAGAAACAGTTAGCCGTACCGCTGTTGGATATTCTGTAGGTAATATATGGGTGGTGCGTAACGCAGGGGTTGATCCGGCCACAGGCAGCCGTGTTTTACTAAACAGTAGTGGTAAAAGAATACTGTATCGTTTTGCACCCGTTGCCGGTCAGTTTAACTACTCTAATGAAGACGGAACAAGATACAATAAACCTGATGGTTCAGCCAATACAATTAACCAGGCAGCAGACGCTGTAATGATTAATGCAATTCCGAAAATATACGGCGGATGGAGTAATAATTTTAAATACAAAAATTTTGATGTAGATGTATTGTTTACTTATCAGGCAGGGTTTTCTGTATATTATGGTTCAAATGCTGGCTTATTCGATCAGCGTTTCTGGAACAATTCGGTAAGAGTTTTGAATGCCTGGAAAAAAGGTGGAGACGCCACAGATATTCCCCGCCCTGTGTACGGCGATAATGTATCCAACGGCTCTGGTTTACCAATGGACTTTAATGTGTTTAAAGGCGATTTTGTAAAATTAAAAAATATAACTTTTGGTTACGCACTTCCTGTAAGTATATTAAGTAAGGTAAAAATAAACAATGCCAGATTTTATGTAAGTGGACAGAATTTAGCTATTTTTTCAAAATACCCTGGTCCCGATCCAGAGGTATCCTCAAATGGTAATACTTCCAGTGCACAAGGTGTGGACAGAAATACGATTGCAAACGGACGTACTGTATTAATTGGATTAAACATTGGGCTATAATAAAACTGAATTATAAATTATAAATTTTCAAGAATGAAAAATAAAATTAGAAATATTATTAGTTTAAGTTTTTGTGTATTGATATCAATGTCCTGTAAAAAGGAATTATTAACACCAATACCCCAAACTTCTATTACTGACGCTACATCATTTGATACTCCCGAACGTATATTAAACCAGGCACGCTCTATGTACGCAGGACTGAAAAATGGTAATTTTTATGGAGGAAGATATATCGTTTACGGCGACATAAGAGGGGAGGAATTTATTAATGAAACTACAAACTTAGTTACAGGGGCCGATGTATGGAATTTAAATCCTGCAGGAACTTCTCAAAATTCTGTAAAAAACCTATGGTCGCAGGCCTACTACACCATCAATCTTTGTAATCTTTTTATTGATGGTATGGCTGCAAAAGGTACAGCAATTGTTGGAGCAACTTTATCAAACAATTATTTAGGAGAAGCCCGTTTAATACGAGCTCTGTCTTATTACAGTCTTTTACAGTTTTATGCAAGGCCATTTGCTGATGGCAGTGGTAATAAACCAGGGTTGCCTTTGCGTTTAACTGGCATTAAAGGTTCAGGTTTTTCTGATTTAGCAAGAAGCAGTGTTGCAGAGGTTTATACACAGGTATTAGCAGATTTAAATTTTGCAGAAGCTAATTTACCATTAACGAATGCAAATGCAGAGTTAAACACTACCAGAGCACATCGCAACACAGCCATTGCTTTAAAAACCAGAGTTTATTTAAGTATGCAAAATTATGCTGCTGTTGTTACCGAAGCAAACAAAATAGTTAGTACAGTTTCTCCCTTTACTGCAGCAACTGGTGTAAACCATTCTTTACAGGCTAATATACAAACAGTTTTTACAGTTTTTAATACCACCGAGTCAATTTTTTCATTACCCATGACTACAACTGGTGGAGATAATCCCGGCACTCAAAATCAACTTGGTTTTTACTTTGTAAGAAACGGAAGCAGTTTAGGTACAGCTGAATATTCTTTGAACACCAATGGTATTATTGCAAATACCAACTGGACCGCTACTGATGCAAGAAGAACCAATTTGGTTTTTACAAATACTGCTACAACCAAAAAGTATGTATCTAAATATCCTTTAGCATCACCTTATACGGATTACCCTCCAGTAATAAGATATGCAGAGGTATTATTGAATCTTGCTGAAGCTTTAGCAAGAACAAGTACTACACCCGATGTAAGAGCATTAGCATTAGTAAATGCTGTGCGTAAACGTTCAGACGCATCAACTACAATTGTTGCAGCAACACAACAACAATTGATTGATGCAGTATTGCTGGAAAGAAGGATTGAGCTTTTAGGAGAAGGGTTACGCAACAATGATCTTATGCGGCTTTTACAAACCATTCCGGCAAAGGGGTCGGTATCTGCAAAAGCCCCTGCTGACCAGGGGTATATTTGGCCAATCTCTTCTGATGAACTTTCTTTAAATAAACTAATGACAGATAATTAACATAAATTAAAGTAAGAGCCGCCGGGTGTTACCTTGGCGGCTTTTTTATTTTAAAAATTGAAAAATGTTTTGCTATTAGAGTATAATATTATTTTTTATTTTGACAAAATCTTTATGATTTTAGTGTAACTAAAGTTTAAACGGTTTTAAAAGCAGCTAAATGGAATAGATATATGTCCAATAACATTCCTTTACAACAATTGTTAATTATCTTTGTTTAACACTAAACTAATAAGTAAATGAGAAAAACTTTAATTTTATTAATGTGTTCGTTTTTTGCGCTAACGCAAGTAATGGCACAAAATCGCACAGTTACTGGTAAGGTTACTGATGCAAGTGGTAATCCAATTGCAAACGCCTCTGTTATTGTAAGAGGTTCCTCAATTGGTACCAAAACAGGTAATGATGGAACTTTTAACCTGCAAGTAAGCAACACGGTTAAAAGCTTAATCATTAGTGCAATTAATTTTGGAGAGCAACAATTTGCAATTTCAAAAGACAATACAGTTAATGTGACACTATTAGTTGCGGATAGCAAATTAACTGAAGTTGTAGTAGTGGGTTATGGTACCCTAAAGAAAAAAGAAGTAACTGGCGCAATTGGAAGAATTGGTGGAGATGATATAGAAAATAAGCCATTTACTTCTATTGATAAAGCTTTACAGGGTGCGTCTGCCGGTGTGCAATCTTTAGCTGCAAGTGGCCAGCCTGGGGCGGCTCAAAATATTAGAATAAGGGGTATTGGTTCAATTAATGCTGGAGCAAACCCTTTATGGGTAATTGACGGCGTACCTGTGAACACTGGCGATTTGTCAAGATTAACAACCACTTCGAACGCATTAAGTACAATTAACCCTAATGATATTGAAAGTATTACAATATTGAAAGATGCATCTGCTGCATCTATTTATGGTTCCAGAGCAGCCAATGGCGTTATATTGGTAACTACAAAAAGGGGTAAATCAGGTAAAACTAAATTTAGGTTTGATACAGAATTTGGTCAAAGTGATATTGCATATTATAATGAAAAATATCGTCCTCTAAATTCAAAGCAATTCTTTGACTTAACGAGGCAAGGATTAATTGATGGAGCAGTTGCCGCAAATGCAGCAGCAGCAGATGCTATTATGACCTCAAGTTTTGGATTTGGGAATGGTGTTGATTTTGATTGGTTAAGAGGGGTTACTCAAAAAGCAGGTCAAAAACAGTTTAACTTAAGTGCAAGTGGAGGCAACGAAAAAACAACCTTCTTTATATCAGGTGGATTTTTCGAACAGGAAGGCTTAACTACACAATCGAAATTTAGAAAATATAATACCAACATATCATTAACTAATAACGCAACAGACAGACTTAAGCTTGAGACCAATATTAAAATTGGTTATGTAAAACAAAATGCTCCTTTATCTGGCGGGGCTTTTGGAAATCCTGTTTTAAGTGCATTATTTTTGTTGCCATCAAGAAATCCTTACAAAGCAGATGGTTCATTTAATATAACTGCACCTGATTTTGGAGCAGGAGCTTTACATAATACCATCTATACAAATGCGGTTGATAAAAGACAATTAAATCAATTGAATTTTGGCGGTTTCGTAAAGGGTACTTATAAAATTATTAAAGATTTAGATTTTTCATCTCAGTTTGGTATTGATTATAATTCTTTTGAAGAAGATCAATACAATAACCCTTTTCATGGTGACGGATCAGCTGCAGGTGGCAGGGCATTCTCAAGATTTACACGTTATACAAATTGGACTTCTACTAATCTTTTGAATTACACCAAGTCTTTCTTAAAAAGCGGTGACCTGACAGTAAAATTAAAAGCAGGGTATGAGGCGCAAAAGTCTAAAGCCTATTTTTTAAATGTTCAGGCACAAGGTTTTCCACCAACCAGTGATTTAATTGTTGCAGCAGTTGGCGCAACACCTATTGCAGCTTCTCAGGATGCTACTGACTTTTCATTTTTATCCTATATTTCTGATGCAAGTTTGAATTTTCAAAACAGGTTTATTGTTTCTGGAAGTTTTAGAAGAGATGGTTCTTCTCGTTTTGGGATTAATGAGAGGTATGGTAATTTCTGGTCGTTAGGCGGTACCTGGAATATAGATCAGGAAAAGTTTATGGATAGATTTTCTTTCATAAACCAATTAAAACTCAGGGGGTCAATTGGTTTAAATGGTAACGCATCTATTGGTAATTATGATTGGAGGGCACTTTATGGTTATGGCGCTAATTATAATCAGCAACCAGGCAGCACTCCAACTTCTATAGGTAACAGCAATCTTACGTGGGAGTTAAACAAACCTTTAGATATCGGGATTGATATTTCTGTATTTAAAAACAGAGTTAACTTAACTGTAGATTACTATAAAAGAAAAACAAGTGATTTACTTTTAAATGAACCCTTATCATTGACTACAGGTTTTGGTACTATTTTAAAGAATATAGGCAGCATGGAAAACAAGGGTGTAGAGGTTACATTGAACCTGGTGCCAATTAGATTCAAAGATTTTCAATGGGATCTTAATATAAATTATGCCAGAAACAAAAATAAAATCACCTCTCTTGTAAATAATGCCGATATTCTTGATGGCACTTTTATAAGGAGAGTAGGATATGATTTCCAAACTTTTTATGTACGTGAATTTGCAGGAGTTGATCCGGCTAATGGCGATCCGCTGTGGTATGTGGATGAGAGCAAAGGAACAAAGACCAATGTATATGCGAATGCCTTAAGATCTGTAAATTACGGCTCAGCATCTCCTAAATATTTTGGAAGTGTCACAAATACTTTTACATTTAAAGGCTTCACAATAGAAGCTCAAATGTACTATAGCGCTGGTAATTATTTAAGGGACACATGGGGTAGCTTTTATTTAAGTAGTGGCGCTAATGGTACTTTTAATAAAGTAGTACGTAAGTTAGATGCATGGAAAAAACCAGGTGATATTACTGACATACCCAAATATGTATACGGAGGGAACAAATTGGCAAATAGTTTTTCTACTCAGTATCTGTATAAAGGCGATTATATACGTTTGAGAAATTTACAAGTTGGATATACTTTCCCTAAAGTTGTATTGGATAAATTAAAAATTGGAAGCCTTTCTGCTTATGTTAGAGGTACAAATTTATTTACCTGGATTAAAATAAAAATTACATTTGACCCTGAGCAAGGAGTAACAAGTCAAACAAATCTTGAGGTATTTATTCCAAAAACAATTACTGTTGGTTTAAACCTCGGTTTCTAATAACTTAAATAATTATAATTATGAAAAATATTAAAATAAAGAAATTCAGGGGTTATAATAATTGCGTTTATAAGCTTTGCATTATCATCCTGCAAAAAAGAATTTTTAGATTTAAAACCATATACTGCATTACCTGTAGCAGATGCTTTAAAAAGCGAGGCCGATGTTCAAGTAGCTTTAAGGGGTGCCTATGCTTCACTGCGTGGTGTTGATGTATTCGGACGTTCAGTTCCGGTTTTAGGTGATATAATGGGTGATAATGTTTACCAATCTGCACAAAATAGTAACCGTTACACTAATTTTAATCAGTACGTACAAATTGTAACAGATGGTAACGCATTAGGTATGTGGCAGCAAGGTTACAATTGTATTTTACGTTGTAACAATATTATTAATTCACCACTTGCTGGTAATGTAAATGTTAATCAATATAAAGGGGAAGCATATGCAATAAGGGCATTGATGTATTTTACATTAGTAAGATTTTATGCTAAACCTTATAGAGAAAATCAAATGCACTTGGAGTTCCTATTGTTACAACTTTTGACCCAACACTAAAACCAGGGCGTTCAAAAGTTTCAGAAGTTTATGCACTAATTTTATCTGATCTTACTCAGGCCTATTCTTTAATGACACTTTTTACCAACACATCTCAGTTTAGTAAGTATGCTGCAAAAGGATTAGAAGCTAAAGTGCATCTTACAAAGGGAGATATCCCAAATGCTTTAACAGCTGCTAATGATGTAATAAATAACAGCGGATTTACTGCAGTAACTACTGCAATTACGCAGCATATTGGGGTAATCCTGTAGTCGGCACAGCAAAATTAGAAACATTGTTTGAAGTATCTTCTGATGCTGTAGGTAACTTGGCGTTTGATGCCTTAGGATATATTTATAACCAGGGAGGTTATGGTGATATGATTTGCTCTGATGATTTAGCAGCATTGTATTCAGCAACTGACGTTAGAAAAACAACAGTTTTGCAAGCTGGCACAAGAGCTTCTTTGCCAGCCTGGTTTGTTAGAAAATATTTAAACATTGCAACCGACAGGGATGATACTAAAATACTTCGTTTGGCTGATGTTTATTTAATTGCAGCAGAAGCATCTGCTCCGGTTAATGAGGCTAATTCCAGAACGTTCTTAAACTTTGTAGCTACAAGGCGTGATGCTTCTTTCACTGGCTATATCAGTACTGGTGCAGCTTTAGTAGATGATATTATACAGGAAAGAAGAAGAAGAACTTGCTTTTGAAGGAGACAGGTTTCATGATTTAAACAGATTGAAAAGACCCATTACTAGGAGTTTAAACTATCCTGCTTCGGCAAGATCAATTGCTTATCCATTTGATAAGCGTTTATTACCGATTCCTCAAACAGAAACTGACGCTAATCCAACAATTAAAGCACAGCAAAACGCTGGATACTAAATAATAAAAATTTAATTCCATGACCGGATCCCCCCAAACCTTTTGGGGCATTATTCCCTTCAACACTTCCCCCAGCTTACCCATTAACATCCTCCTCTTAAATTGTCGGCAATAATTTTTCCCTGTGGATCAACCAAAACATTGTAAGGGATTCCGTTAAAACCATAAAGGTCAGCGGCACTGCTCCAGTATTTTAAATCGCTTATATGCTGCCAGGTTAAACCATCATCTTTTATAGCTTTTAACCATGATGCTTTGTCTTTATCCAACGATACACCCAGCACCGTAAAATTTTTATCTTTAAACTGATTGTAAGCAGCAACTACATTAGGGTTTTCGCCACGGCAGGGGCCACACCAGCTTGCCCAAAAATCTACCAGCACATATTTACCTTTTAACTGGCTTAACGAAAATGGTTTATCATTTACATCATTCATAGTAATATCCGGGGCCATGCTGCCAATTGCCACCTTTCTTGGGATTGTTGTTGCGGTTGCTGTTTGTGCTGTTTTTGAATTGCCAGTTGCTGCTTTGCAAAATTAGTTACAGTAATTATCCATGCTTTGTGGAAAACGTTTGATAATTTTTGCAGCGGAGCTGAAATTTTTCTATTCTACAGGTGCAGCAGTTGCGGTAAATAATGCCAGTGCCGGGCTTTTTACCGTATCAGCATATTGAAAACAAAATTTTGTCATGGCTTCTTTTGCATTGTTAAAAGTAGTTTCTGTTGCCACAACAATACTGTCGGTTTGTTACACCACTTTGTTGTAATTGTTTAAGCTGCAGAGGAATCCTGATTTTTTTCATCAGGCTGTCGTTAATGGTAATAAAGTTTTTTAAAGAGCTGTTTGCTGCAGTTGAAAAAGAAGGGCCTGTTAAACTCACATCATTTAAATCGGCAGTAAAATCTATGCTGCTGTTATCATTTATAAAAAGAAAACCATTCATTTTCCAATCGTATGCGGTAAATACCTTCTTCGGCTGCAAGGCCTTTTACACAAACTTGCCGTTTTTAATTTCGGCAGTATCAATTACTTCAGGATCTTTCTGGTTAAAATATAATTCTTCTAAATATACTTTTTGATCTGGTGTATTTTTTAATTGACCGTTTACGTAAATTTTCCTTTTTCACTTTCATTATTACAGGAAACTAATACAGCAATAGAAAGCAGACAATATATTTTTTTCATTTATTTTTTTTTATAGTTTTATAGATATACGCTTTGAGTTATAATAGATTTATATACTGAGTAGCTATTTTAAAAGTTATTCACTGAGTGTTAATTTAACTTTTCGGCTAATAATTTATTTACCATTTGCATATCGGCTTTTCCCTTGCTTAATTTTTTTACTTCGCCTGCAAATAAACCGATCAAACCTTTTTTTCCGCTTTTATATTCTTTTACTTTATCGGGCATTTTTGCAATGGCTTCATCTACCCATTCTTCTACAGAGCCGCTGTCGCTTTCCTGCATCAGGTTCAATTCTGTTGCAATCTGCAAGGTTCTTTTTGCGGATCAGCAATTAAAGCGCCGAATATTTTTGTTGATGCATTGCTGAAATTTACTTTGCCTTCATCCACCAATTGATTAAAGCTGCAATTTTTTCAGCAGGTAAAGTAAAATCTTTAATATCTGTTTGATTGTCGATTAAATGACTTTTAACCGGGCCCAGCAGCCAGTTGGCAGCAGCTTTATAATTGCTGGTATGTTTTATTATTGCTTCAAAATAATCTACTGTTTCTTTATCACTGCAAATCACCTGAGCATCGTAATCTGGTAAATGCAAAACTTCCTGGTATTTTTTTTCTAAAGTTTCCGGCAATGCAGGCATTGATTCTTTTACCTGTTGCAAAAATTCATCGGTAATATCAAATGGAGTAAGGTCGGGTTCGGGAAAATAACGGTAATCATCTGCATCTTCTTTGCTGCGTAAAGAAAAAGTAATGTTATTATCCGCATCATAACTTCTGGTTTCCTGGATAATTTTATTACCTGCTTTCAGTAATTTCAATCAAGCCTTTCCACTTCCATATCAATGGCTCTTTTTACATTGCGGATGCTGTTGAGGTTTTTTACTTCCACCCTTGTGCCCAGTTTTGTTTCGCCTTTTAACCGGATGGAAATATTGGCATCGCAACGCATACTGCCTTCTTCCATATTGCCATCGCAAATGTCCAGCCAGCGTACCAGTTTTCTCAATTCAGTAATGTAGGCAAATGCTTCGTCGCTGCTGTGCATATCGGGTTCACTTACAATTTCTAGCAAGGGTACACCGGCACGGTTTAGATCAATGGCAGTATAATTCTCATCTACATCATGCAAACTTTTTCCTGCATCTTCTTCCATATGTATACGGTTGAGTTGGATATTTTTTTCGCCTTCGGCATGTTTTTATTTTTACATAACCATTTTTGCAAATGGGTGTGGTATGCTGGCTAACCTGGTAACCTTTTGGCAGATCGGGATAAAAATAATTTTTACGGGCAAAATAATTGTGCTGCTCAATTTCGCAATGCAAGGCAAGGCCCAATTTAATGGCAAACTCAATGGCCTTTTCATTCATTTTGGGTAAAGTGCCGGGATGCGCCAGTGTGATAGGACTGATATGGGTATTGGGATCGGCGCTAAAAGCAGCACTGTCGCCACAAAATAATTTGCTTTTGGTAAGAATTGGGCATGTACTTCCAGGCCAATTACCACCTGGTATTTATCATTCTTTTTCACGGGGCAAAGGTAAGTAAAAAAGCACTCTCTATCGCTCCCCAAGGGGGAAAGGAAAGTGAAGATATTGGCGTAAAATAAAATTTGCTAAAAAAGCCCCAAAAATTTCAGGGGCTTTTCATGGTTTTTCATGGCTTATAAATTTGCTGTCTTTAATTTTTTAGGGATCTTGATATCAAAGCTCATTTCGCTTCCATTGCGGTTTGCTTTGATATTGTAAGCAGATTTTTCTGCATTTTCATTCAGTTGTTCTCTTGCTTCATCTGTATTGGTAACTTTTTTACCGCCTATTTCTGTAACAATATCATCTTTTTTAAACCCTGCTTTTTCGGCAGGAGAATCTTTATCTGTATCCAATACTTTTACACCATTTCCTTCTTCAGTATCCTGTATTTTTAAACCCAATTTTTGCTGGCGGGGAAAAGAGTTGCCACCAAAAAATTCCATACCATCAACATTACCATTGCCATTCCATTCAAAATTTTCCATATTGGGCATAGTTTGTACACGGGGCATTACAGGTGTACGGGGAATTGTAAGCGAGCGTACATCGTTTTGGGCCGCTGAAAGAATAAGCCATTGATGATTGGGTTTCACCCAAAACAGCTTTTGCCGATTTTTCTTTTCCATCTCTTTTGTAATACACCGTTACTTCATCTTTTGGTTTAAATGTACCATACTTCGGATAAATATTCAGGGTCTTCTACTTTTTTATCATTGATCTTTGTAATTACATCACCATTTTTTAAACCGGCTTTTTCTGCAGCACTGCCTTTAGTTACATTGGTAATTTCTGCACCATCGGTTTGGTATCTTCACATCGTCATTATTTTCAACGCCGGTGGTTACACCTAAAAATGCATGCGGTTTTCCGGAAAGATACCTTTCATCGGTCCGTTAAAATAGAACTTCGAATCCTCGGGGGCTAAATGAATAATTATTGTACCGTCACGAATTATAATATTTCTTTTGTTGATGGTGATCTCATCATCTTTAAATTCGCTGATGGGTTTTCCGTTGACGGTAATTTTATCTCCTTTAATTTCTACAGTAATTTTTGCGTCCTTTTCTCCTTTTTTACGGATGATAATTTCCTGGGTTTCTTTTTTTTCTTTTATTCTTTCCTTTCTTTTACCTCTTTCTTTTCCATTATCTCTTTTTTTTCTGGCTTCTCATCCTGTGCGAAAGCGGTATTGCTTAAAGCGGTAAAACCTATTACAGCAGCAATCAATAATAACTTCTTCATAATTTTATATTTTATGTACGAAATGTTTAGTAGGTCAAATGTAAAGATTTTTTAATTACGAAATATTTCGCAGATTATTTTTTTGCTTTAACAAAATTTTGGAAATTGACACTGAAACACAGGAGGACAGAATTTGCCTTTGGCAAAATGGTTGGCCACAGATTGCACAGATTTATACCGATTAAAAGGTAAAATATTTTTGAAAACGATGATTTCGTAGATGTAGCTGGTGAAAAAAAATATTACTTTTCTGCGCAATCTGCGCAATCGGAGAATTATTTAGTCAGCATTAGTGATACTAAAAGTTTTTACCGGGCAATTATCCACCACTTCTTCTTTTATAAACTGCATACCTATTTTTTCTAATATTTTAAGAGAAGCAATATTTTCTATATGGGCACGGCCAACAATTGTTTTTAAATGCAGTTGATTAAAGCCATAATCCACAGTATGTTTTGCGGCTTCAAAAGCATAACCATTGCCCCAAAATTTTTGCATCAACCGGTAGCCCAAATCAATTTCATCAGCTTCGGCCAGGTATTTTAAACCACACCAGCCAATAAACTCGTTGGTGCTTTTTAAATGTATTGCCCAGCGGCCTAAGTTATTTTTGTATTGTGGTAAGATGATAGTGTTTAAAATATGCAGGGCCTGATCTTTAGTTATAATGGCGGCTCATGTAAATATTTTAATACTTCGGGATTGCTGTTGAGTGCACAATTAACCGTGCATCAGCTTCAGTAAATTGGCGGAGGATAAGGCGTGGGGTTTGAAGGATGATGTGCATGCATTTTGTTATTTCAATATTTATGCAGATTGCCTTCTTCTTTTGTAAAAAAATAAACCGGTGAGCAAAGCAACCAACCCAATTCCACCATAAATAAGATATTGTTTTTGCCTGGCGGCCTGTTTTCTTTTTTCTTCCTGATTTTTAAAATAATTCAATCCATTTTCTAATACGGAGGTGGCCATTTCTATTTTATTATTATCAGCAACCTGTATTGCTGCATCCAAATAATAAATACCACTAAAAGGAATTTTTTCTTTGTACTTTTTAAAATAGGGTTTAAGATCATCTCTTTTTTTAGCAAGATTTAAAACATTTTCCCTGTCGTAATCCATTCCTGTTTCATAAATTACATACGCACCTTTAATAGAAACACTGTCTGCTAAAAAATCTCCCAGCTCCTGCATTACTTTAGCAATTAAAAGATTTGGCGCAGGTGTAAACGGGATTCTTTCCTGTAATTGGTAACTTACATCATCCGCTATTGCGGTTGCAGGTTGTTTAAGATTATATAAGTCTAAAATATTTTCACCTGCAATTTTATTATCGGGAATATTTTTAAGCTTGTACTCTAAAATTTTTATGTGAAACCATTCGCTGCCACTGTGTGATTGAGGATTTATTGCAACAGCTTTTTTAATAAATTCTAAAGCTTTTACATTTTTTCCCTGCAGCTCATATAATGTACCCAGGTTAATGGTAATACTGTAATTGTTGGGATGTTTTTTCAGCAGTTCCTGTAATATTTTTTCAGCTTCCTCAAGCCTGCCGAGTTTAATGTAAATTACTGCAATACTGTTTTGTGTAGTAAGTATATCATCTGCCATTACCGGTTTTTCTGACAATAAATTTTTAATTGCCAGCTCAAGCGTTGCTTTATTATGGTTTTTATAAAGCCGGAAGCCTTGTAAAGAAAATGCATCAACAGTTGATTTGCCTGATTTGGTTACATGCTCTTCGTTTAAACAGGCAATGGCCATAGAGGTGCAGCATGAAAGAAATAATAAAACAACATATTTCATAAGAGGATGTTTTATTAATCAGGCATACATTAATTTGCCTTTTGGTTCAGGTATAATCCTCCCAAGAGACTTTGCAGTTTCAATCCATTCATTAATGATGGGTTCAGCATTTTGTAAGGCTTCGGCATAACTGTTGCCGTCCGCTTTGCAACCCGGCAGCTCAGGAACTTCGGCAATAAATAAATTATCTTCTTTACTCCAGTAAATTATTATCTCGTATTTAGTCTGCATTGGAATTAACTAATTTATATTTGATTCAATTAGTTTTTTAATATACTCATCATCTTATAATTTTCATTTTATTAAATCTTTTAAATCTTATTTCTATATCTTACATTGTTTTCACATTTGAGCAATCATATAATCATTAAGTTCTTTTTCTCCATTACTTAATTTTTTATATGAAGTACTAATTTACATTTGTAATAATACTCTAAAAATTTATGATCGCCATTGTAAATAGCAAATTTCTCTTACTTGTTTTACCTGTTAAGCTTTTTTTTCATCTAATACCATATCAAAAAAATATGATTGCTAACTCTTGTAATATTTTTTTTATTCTTTTAATTTTATCAGATAATTTATTATCAGCAAGTTCTCCTTAACTTTTATAGATATAGTTAAATTCTTCAGCAAAGTTTTTTTCAGCCTCATCTTCCCTTAATCCTTTACCGATTATACCTAATCGTTCAGATTCAATTAGAAACTAATATCTTCCTTATTAAGCTTTATTGTTTAAAGGCTGAAGATTATTCATAAATAATTTCATCTATGTACCATTTATCTTTAAAAAAAATTAATGGCTGCCTGTTTATCCTTACAGAAATTTGTAACTTTTTTATTAGTTTCCCATCTTTTCATTTTACTTCGATATTTCCTACTGCTTTTGTAATAAAAACCCATTCTTCCTTTTTATGTTCTTTTATTTCTGAAATAAGTGATTTTTTTACATGTTCCTTAAACTTATGAATCTTATAAGTTTGTTTCAATTTATTACCTTTTGTAATTGACCCAAATGAGACTCGAGCATTTCCAAAACTACATGTAAATCCAAAAAGTCCCTCTACTTTAATATTCCTTTTATAAGTTTCTGGATATTCTTTTTTTAATTCCAAATCGTTTCCAGCATTCATTATTGAAACTAAATTATTAACCCTTTCAGCATCAAAATTACGTTTTTTATCTGCATCGTGACCAGATAATATTTTTAATTCTTGGAGTTTATACAAATTCTTTAATTACACTTACTTTTTTCAAGTCGGATCATTTCCACATTAAATTTTTCCAAATCATGCCCCCGTCAGTTTGTACTTGGAAGCTCCGCTATAGAATGTACTAATTTTTTTAAATTTTGAGCAATTCTAATTAAGCTTCCATACTAAGTTTTAAAACTTTCGCAAGCTGGAGCTTCGGGTTTTATTACAATCTTTTTTCGAGGTTTGTTTTCATAAATTGTACTTCAGCAGTTAATTTAAACTTTTCACTTTCTCAATCACCGCTTTCAAATTACTCACATCCTGCCCACCGGCAGTAGCCAAATTCTTTTGTCCGCCGCCGCCGCCTTTTATTAATGGAGCAATATGCTCTTTAATAATTTTTCCGGCATCTAAATTTTTTGCAACCACAACGGTATCGCTGATGCCAATGGCAACAAATGGTTTGCCATCAATATTGGCGCAAAGTACAGCCACATGGTCGTGCAATTTATTTTTTAAATCGAAACATAATTTCTTTAATGCATCGGCACTGCTTACTTCAATAATTTCGCCAATAAAAGTTACGTTGTTGATGATCTCATCTTTTTGCAGCAATTCATTTCGGATGATTACCAATTGCCTTGCTTCCAATGCTTCAATATGTTTTTTTAGAGAAGCATTTTCGCTTTGTAAATTTTCGATTGACTTACTAATATCTTTTGGGTTTTTTAATAGGCCACTAATTTCACTGATTTCTGATAAATTAGTAACGTAATTTTCTGCTGCCTCACCACAAACGCTTCAATCCTTCTTACACCTGCTGCAACAGCACCTTCGCTTTTTATTTTAAACAAACCCAGTTCGCCGGTGCTGCCCACATGTGTACCACCGCATAATTCAATGGAATAATTTGGATCCATAATTACCACTCTTACCACATCGCCATATTTTTCGCCAAACAAAGCCATAGCACCTAATGCCACTGCTTCATCTTTTTTCATTTCTTTAATTACAACCGGAATGTTTTGCTCTTATTTTTTCATTCACTAATTTTTCTACTGCTGCAATTTCTTCATCGGTCACTTTTGCAAAATGGCTAAAATCGAAACGCAGGTGTTCTTCATTTACCAAACTTCCTTTTTGTGCTACATGTGTGCCGAGTACATTGCGTAATGCTGCATGCATTAGGTGTGTAACGCTGTGGTGAACGGTAATGTCTTTTCTTCTTGCTGTATCAACTTTTGCAATTAACTTCACCATTAAAATTCAGATAGGAAATGTTTCTGCAAAATGAATGATTAGATCATTTTCTTTTTTTGTATCAATAATTTTCATTACTTCTATCATCAATTCATAATATGCCGGTATCTCCAACCTGTCCACCACTTTCAGCATAAAATGGAGTTGTATCTAAAACTATCTGATAATGTTCTTTTCCTTTAGCCGCTTACTTTTCTGTACTTTACAACTTTGCTTTTTGTTTCTAATTTATCATATCCAACAAATTTTGAAGATGCATTATCATTTACAGTACCCAATCTTCTGTTTCCACAACTGCTAGCAGCACGGCTGCGGTTTTTTTGTTTTTGCATTTCTTTTTCAAAACCAGCTTCATCAACAGTTAAATTATTTTCAGATGCAATTAATCTTGTTAAGTCAATAGGGAAACCATAAGTATCATATAATTTAAAAGCAAACATTACCACTTAATTCCATTGAATTACCTGATTCGAAAGCAATATGCCTCAACTTGCCAATTTCATTTTTCAATCTTTCATCTTCATTAAAACTCAAGTCATCATTTTTCGCTGCTTTGATTATAGAATCTAAAAGTAATAAACCATTTGCTAATGTTCTTAAAAAAGCTTCTTCTTCTTCCTTCACCACCTTACTCACAAAATCCAACTGCTTATTCAACTCCGGAAAAACATTTTCAAACTGTTTTGCAATTACTGGTAATAATTGATGCAATAATGGTTGCTTATAATCTAAATAAGAATAATAATAACGCACTGCTCTGCGTAATATTCGGCGTATTACATATCCTGCGCCTGTGTTATGATGGCAATTGCCCATCGGCAATTGTAAAACTTATAGCACGGATATGATCTGCAATTACTCGGAAAGCAATACTCTCTTTATCATCGCCAGCATTATAATCTTTATTGGTTATTTTTTACTGTATGCTCGCAATAGTGCCTGTAAAAATATCTGTATCGTAATTACTTTGCTTTTGCTGAATTACTCTTGCCAATCTTTCAAAACCCATTCCGGTATCTACATGCTGTGGCAGGTAATGGTTCCAGGCTGCCATCTTTTTTACGGTTGAACTGCATAAATACATTGTTCCATATTTCAATCACCTGCGGATGATCATTATTCACCAATGTCTTCCGGCAACTGCTTTTCTTTCTTCATCGGTTCTGCAATCCACATGTATTTCGGTGCAGGGGCCGCAAGGGCCGGTATCGCCCATCTCCCAAAAATTATCTTTTTTATTGCCAAATAAAATCCTGTCTTCCGGCAATTACTTTTTTCCATTCGTTGTAATGCTTCTTCATCTTTAGGTAAACCTTCTTTTTCATCGCCTTCAAAAATGGTTACGTATAAACGGTCTTTATCTAATTTGTATACTTCGGTCAATAATTCCCAACTCCAGGCAATGGCTTCTTTTTTAAAATAATCGCCAAAGCTCCAGTTGCCCAGCATTTCAAATATAGTATGGTGGTAAGTATCTACACCCACTTCTTCCAGATCGTTATGTTTGCCGCTTACCCGTAAACATTTTTGTGTATCGGCCACCCTTGGATTGGGGGAAATTTTATTGCCGAGAAAATAATCTTTAAACTGGTTCATACCGGCATTGGTAAACAAAAGGGTAGGGTCGTTTTTAATAACAACAGGGGCCGATGGCACTATAGTATGGCCTTTAGATTTAAAAAAGTCGAGGAATTGCTGTCGTATCTCGGCACTTGTCATCATATTAACAACTATTTATTTGGGTTGATTTTTGTTGTGTATCGGGCTATATTTGTACACATTAAATAAATGGGGGCAAAGGTAAAGAAAAGGGCCCACCTATCCTCCCCGAAGGGGAGGGAAATGGAGGAAGCCCCATCCTATTGAACTTCGTTCGTTCTCTTTCTGAGAACCCCAAAGAGGAAGCGAAATGGAGGAGACAGAAGTGAATAGTGCAAAACATGATTAAAGATGAATAAAGAGATACAGTTGAAGAGCTACCGTGTGGACACATCTTTTGTAGCTTTGGCTTAAAAATATGTTGACAGCATCGTTTAGGGATAGTTTTGGAGATAAGCGTTTGGATGAACGTGGGAATAAATTTGTAAGAGATTTACTGGTTAGAGGTAGTCATTCAATTCGTCAGATAAGCCAAAGCAGTTCAGTACAAAAGGGACATTACCGGTTTTTGGAAAATGAACGTACGCCTGAAAGTGTTATAACATCAAGTATTAGCAAGCGATGTGCTTTAGCTGTAAAGGGCAAGGTGGTATTGAGTATACAGGACACTTCGGAAATAAATTTATATAACCATAAAAACAGGATAAACAAAGATGATTCAATAGGCACAACTAATGCGCCCAAAAACGGGTTGGGTTTTATGATACATCCTTCTTTGGTAGTAGATGCAGCCAATTGTTTTCCTTACGGATATTGCGCTGTACACATATGGAACCGCTCTTTAGAAAGAGAAGATAAAGCAACCAAAGACAGGCACAGGTATAAAAAACTTACTATAGAAAACAAAGAGTCTAATAAATGGCAGGCTTCTTCCAAAGCAACGAAAGTAAATTTGAAGGAGGCAGCGATGGTGATAATAGTGCAGGATCGGGAAGGTGATATTTACGAGCAGTTTGCTACCATACCAGATGCGCAGACTAACCTGTTAATACGGCAAAATCAGACAGAGCATTGCCAGAAGGGGGAAAATTATTTAGTAAATTATCAAAGTGCAAAGTTGCCGGTACTTACGAAATTAAAATTGATGGCGATAATAGAAAAGGTCAAAAGAAAAGAACAGCAAAACTGGAAGTAAGATTTACAGAAGTAACATTAAAAAATAGCAGCAGAACTGCTAAAACCGCAGCGGCCACAGTAAAACTTTGGGCTGTTGAGGCAAGAGAAGTAGGAGGTACATCAAAACAAAAGGTATGCTGGCGGTTGCTTACAACCATACCTGTTACTACATTGAGTGAAGCATTAATGATAATAGAATGGTACAGTTGGCGATGGATAATAGAAGAAGTATTTAGGATACTAAAAAAAGAAGGCTTTAACATTGAAGCCAGTGAACTGAAAGTGGCAGGTCAATAAAAAAGTTATGCTTGTTGATGCTCGATGCCATTATAAAAATATTCCAAATGCGTATTGCCTGGGATGAACCTGAAGATGCAGGATTGCCTGCAGAGATATGCTTTACAAAAGCAGAAATGAAATGTGCAGATATGCAATGTAAAAAGATGGAAGGCAAAACAGAAAAATTAAAGAACCCTTACAAAAAATCTACCTTGCAGTATGCGACTTGGGTAATAGCAAGGCTTGGTGGCTGGAAGGGATATGCTTCTGAAAGAAAACCTGGTATCACAACATTGTGGATAGGTTAGAAAAATTTTATGATACTTACAATGGCTGGATGATGGCAAAAGATGTGTCCACACGGTAGGTTGAAGAGTGCGACGCCAATGCAGCCCAATAAAGATTCAAAAGATTGTAACCCAAAAATAAAATATCATCTCAAACATTTCCTCCGCCGGAGCGGAGATAGGGACTTATGAAGAAAATAAAATATTTCTATAACACCAACACACTCCGGTACGAAAAACTGGTTACGCCTTTTAGGGTAAAGCTGTTGCGGATATTTGGTTTTCTTTCGGCGCTGGCAGTTAGCAGTCTTATTATTATTAGTTTGTACAATAAATTTTTACCTAAAGCAACCGATAAAGAAACAAAACTTAAGTACGATAATTTAAAAGATAATTATGGCATATTAAATACCAAAGTTAAAACCCTGCAGGAACAAATGGCCGAATTAGAGAAGAGGGACAACCAGGTGTACCGCTCTATTTTTGAGGCCAACCCTTTAAGTGACAGTGCCCGTACAAAACTGATTGAACAGAAAAAAGAGTTAGAAAAAATAAGTTTAAAGAATGAAGATGAACTGGGTACCGAGATTGCAAAAACATTAAATAATATAAATGCCCGTGTGGCTTACCAGTTTGAAAGCTATGGCGCTATTGAAAAATTAATTAACAACCAGGAAAATAAACTGGCCAGCATACCTGCAATACAACCGGTAAGTAATAAAGAATTAAACAGGATAGCAAGCGGTTTTGGTATGCGGATACATCCTATTTACGGTATTGCAAAAATGCACAATGGTTTAGATTTTACTGCACCGCAGGGTACACCCATTTATGCAACAGGCGATGGAATTATAAAAACTGCCGGGTCGGGTACGGGTACGGGTAACCATGTAATTATTAATCATGGTTATGGATACGAAACAGTGTACATGCACATGGTACGCATAAAAGTGAGAGATGGGCAGCGTGTAAAACGTGGCGAAGTTATTGGCTGGGTGGGCAGCACTGGCGCCAGTACAGGTCCTCATTGCCATTACGAAGTGCATATTAATGGCCGGCCGGTTGACCCGGTGTACTTTTTCTTTAATGATTTAAATGCGGAACAATACGACAGGGTGTTGAAAATTGCAGCAACCGGCAGTGCAAAAAGTTTTGACTAAAAACTGTTATTGCACAAAAAAATATTGATAATACTTTTTTATTTTTATAAAGAAAATGGCTGTAGAAAAACAAATAGCTTTTGATTTTGGCACCACTCCGCCAGATATAAAAGATGCGGCGCCTGCCACTTTGGAAAACGAAAAAGCCGAAGTAATAGCTGTGGTTGCAGATGAAATAAATTATTGCAGTAAATGATGAAGTACTTGATTTAACTGCAATAACCACTGTTGCGGCTAAGCCTAAAAGAAAGAATAATAAAAAGCAAACCCGTGGCCGCATGAGTTTGAAAGATATGGATGCCGGTGTGGATTTAATTGAAGTGCCGGAAGATGAAGTACTGTTTGAAAAAATGTATTACCCTATTGGCACAGTTGCCGGAATGTTTAAAGTAAACCAAAGCCTGATACGTTTTTGGGAAAATGAATTTGATGTTTTAAAACCTAAAAAAAACGGGAAAGGCGATCGTTTGTTCAGGCCGGAAGATGTAAAAAATTTAAAACTCATCTATCATTTATTAAGAGAAAGAAAATATACTATTGAAGGCGCCAAAGATTTTATAAAAAATAATAAAAAGGCAGATGAAAAATTTGCCATGATAGAATCGCTGAAAAAACTGAAAGGTTTTTTAAATGAGTTGAAGGCTAACCTATAACCCGTTATTAACAAAATTAGTTTTTGCAAAAGGGTTTTTAAACTGAACTTTAACCTCTTGAATTTTTCCACCAATTAATTTATTTTGAATGAAATTTTTAGCTACACTTTTAGGTTGCAGTTTGTTTATTGTCAATGCGTACAGCCAGGCGCAATACGAAATTTTAAAAGATGAAAAACATCCCGAAGAACATATTTTGCGGGGCATCATTAATAAATATGTTGTACAAAACGATACCAGTTACAAATGGTACAACAGCAGCGTAAACAGTTACAAACCCGATACTGCAACCATTTCAGCTTTTGAAAGAAACAAAACTAAAGTACAGTTTGTGGTATTTGGCGGCACCTGGTGTGAGGATACACAATTTATTTTACCTAAATTTTTTAAATTGCAGGAAATGAGTGGTGTTGCAGATAATACGATTTCTTTTTTTGGTGTTAACAGGGAAAAAAATCGCTGGCAAGTATTACCGAGGCATTCAATATTATTAATGTGCCCACTATTATTGTTATGAAAGATGGTAAGGAGCTTGGCCGTGTGGTGGAATATGGCAAAACCGGTAAATGGGATAAAGAGCTGGCAGAAATTTTAAACACACTCTAAAATAAATATGGAATTTCTTACAAAGCAACAGGAAAGTTTTTGCGAAAATGGAGGTTTGTTTGGGGTGATGATTTCGATTACCTGTGCAGTACAAATGATGATAGTTATGAATCCGCACTGGATACCTTTTACAATTATTGGTATTTATATTTTATGTATTACTGCATTTGTTTTGTTGATGAAAAAATCAATACATGCTTTACAGCTTCTTTTTATAAGCACCATTTTAGTTTTTTTGATGGAAGGGTTTATGATTTTATCCAATACCTTTTCACTGGTACTTTTAATACTTTTAATTTATTTGATTGTAATTGTTGCATTGCTGTACTCAGGCACTATTCCCCGGCAAATAAAAAAGAAAAATATTGCAGTTATGGAAGAGGAACAACAATGGAATAATATTTTGTAAACTATTCCGGTACTGATTGTTTATTTACCAGACTGTCGAAAATATTTGAGCTGCTCATAGTTATTTTATTTTCTTCCAGTATATTTTTTACCGCAAAATTCACCGTTTCTTTAATGCTGATAAATTCTTCCAGCGCTATTGGTACAGTAAAATATTCTGCAATAATTGTTATACCGGCTTTACTAATTTCTGTTAGATGTACATTGTAAGAGGTGAACTGCGTTTTTGTTTCCAAAAGTTTTTTCATTCCGGCAATACACTGCTGTGCTGTTGCTGCTGTGGTTTCAGCAGATAATTCTAATTTAATTTCGGCACGGCGATGGGTACGCATGCTCCAGTTATCTACCACACTATCTACCATTTGTTTGTTGGGTACGGTTACTAATGTTTTATCTGCCGTGCGGATACGGGTGCTGCGTAAACCAATTTTTTCTACAGTGCCTGTTACGTTATTTACTTTTACTGTATCGCCTGCTGTAAATGGTTTATCAAAAAAAATGATAAAGGAGGCAATTAAATTTTCAAGGCTTTCTTTTGCGGCCAATGCCACGGCGGCACCCACAATACTTATACTGGTTAATAAATTGCCTACCGGCTGGTTAAGGCATGCTTTAATCAACATCAGCAAACCAATAATACCCACCACCACTTTTAAAAAATCACGAAAGAAAATAATTAACTGATCATCACTTTTATCGGCAGTAATTGCGGCTTTTTGCCCCAGCACCAGTGCTATAAAATCAATAATGCGTAATAAAAATCTTGTAAAAGAAATAATGATAAAGCCAATGCCCAGTCTTGATAAAATATCATCAATAGCATGGCCGTAAATTTTATATTGCCATGCAGAGGGAAAATTTAATTTATCAATTGTAAATACTGCAAGCAAAATAAATAAAAACCATTCCAGCGGCTCAACTACCAAATCGGAAAACGATTTTTTTTCAACATTTTTCCAAAGCCGGTGAAATAAGCGATACACCACTGCGGCAATATACCTGCTAAAATATCTTTTTAAAATCAGCATTAGTAAAATAATGCCGCCGGCAATGCAGAAACTTCTAATGGTATTGTCTAAATAAACCTGGTCTAAAAAATCCATGAAATAAAAATACGATAAAGCCGTGAATGGTGAATGGGCAATAGCGAATTAAAAATGAGTAATTTATTTTACGCTGTAAATATATATGCCATCATCTTTTAACAGATAAACTTTTCCGTTGATGGCTTTTATTTCGGCGTTACTTGCAATAAAAGCGGGCAATTTATATTCTTTTAAAGTAAGGGAGTTTAATTCGTAACTGTATAATTTGTTATCGGCAAAACCGTACATGTTTTTTTCTGACACAGCTATATTTTTCCAGTTTAAAAAAGGCAGCCTGCTTTTAAAAGCACCGTAATAATCAAAAATGTAAAAGCCTTTTTCTGGGTCGTACAGGTAAACAAAATTTTCTTTATCGGTTAATTGTGTTGGTGATGGTACAGAATCAAACAGCATCCTGAAATCGGTGGTTTCCTGCAACAGCTTTCCATCTTCATCAATTTTTTTTAGTTTGTAATCCTGTTCATCAAACAGCCAGATATTATTATCGTAAGATGTGCCAATGCTTTGCACAGAAAAAATATTTTGTTTTCTAAAATTGATGGTGTTGCGGATATTTAAAAACCTGTCTAACACCACCACTGTTGCAAAACTTTTATAATAGAGTAAAATTTTTAAAGGATTGGTTACATCGATGGAAAAAAGATTGCCATAACGTTTTACGTCATTAAAAACGCCGACAGAATCGCCATTACCAGTTATTTTTTTTAATTGATTACCTGCGGTAATAAGATAAATATTACCAAGATTATCTACATTAAAATTTGTAAAATTGCCTTTAATAGTTTTTAAAAAAGAAAATGAAGAGTCGCTTTGCCCTTTTGCAGCAAAAGGTATTGCTACAGAAGCACAGAAACACAGAAAAGAAAATGATATGGTCTTTATTTTTTGCAAGCTTTATTTTTTATATAAAATTCAATCTTCTTATTCATCTTCTCCATTTCCCCCTTTAGAGGATAGGGGCATAATACTTCAACTCCAATTGCCCGCCATCAAACACGGCATAACTGTCATATTTTATCCAGTCGCCTAAATTAATGTAAAGGCTGCCTGCCGGTAAGTTAAAGTTTATGGGCAAATGCCGGTGGCCAAAAATAAAGTAATCATAATGTTGTTGTTGTAAAATTTCTTTACAATAAATTATAAGCCATTCTTTATCTTCTCCTAAAAATTGTTCATCTGTTTGGCCGGTTTGTGCCCGGCTTTTACGGCTGAAATAATTAGCAATGCCCATTCCAATTTGCGGCGGTAAAATGCCAAACAGCCACTGGCAAATTTTATTCCTGAATATTTTTTTCATTAATTTATATCCATGGTCGCCGGGGCCTAAGCCATCGCCATGGCCTATTAAAAATTTTTTACCATTAAATTCAAAAGGCACCGGTTCAAAATAAACGGGTATATTAAGTTCCTGTTGAAAATAATTTTTCATCCACATATCGTGGTTACCAACAAAAAAATGAATGGGTATACCGCTATCCGTTATTTCGGCAAGCTTACCCAAAATGCGGACATAACCTTTGGGCACAACCGTTTTGTATTCGTACCAAAAATCAAACAGGTCGCCAACAATAAAAATTTGTGCGGCATCTTTTTTTATCCCGTCTAAAAATGTAATGATCCTTTTTTCTCTTATTAAACTTTCTGGGGCATTGGGTGCACCAAGGTGAAAATCGGAAAGGAAGTAAATTTTTTTATGTGGGTCGAAGGTTGCCAAAAATTATAAATTAGTAGGTATAAAAATCCATTGGCAAAATCAGGCAGTAATTAATTCTTCTTTAACTAAATGCAGGCGAATTAATTTAGGTTTATTTTCATCGTCTTCCTCATAATAACAATCAACAGCTTCTTTTATATTATTCCTCAATTCTTCCAATGTTTCTGCTTCGGTAAAGATGCCTTCACCTAAGGCACGGGCAGTATAACCACCTTCCAACGCTTCTTCTATTAAAAAGATTACTTCAGTCATAAACTTCTTTATTAGTTATAATCAAATATACAAATTATGTATGAGGAGAAAGAATATGAGCTTTTGATAACTATTGTCTGGTTGCTATTTATTTTTCTGTTGCATATACTGTAACACATCACCTGATGCAATCTCGGCAAGTTCTTCAACGGCACCATTAAACCAATATATCCATGCGGTATGTTGCTGGTTATTTAAAATTACTGTTACTGTTTCTCTTTTATATAATGGTGTTTCTCCTTCCTCCGGAAATAAACCTTCATAATCGTCTAACTGCCCGATGGCGTAAGAAAACTCTTCATTATTATTTATTGCATACAATTCGCCAACAATAAACTTTTCTTCTTCAGTTGGTTTAGCAACAGGATAATCTCCAGCATCATACAATTTTCCTTTTACAACAGCCTGGCCAACTAAATTAAAATATTTAGAAAGGTATTGATAAGCTGAATGGTGAAATCCGCTGCGGAGAGAACCGTAAACAAACAGGTGATGTGTATCGTTATTCATTGTTTAAATTTCTTCTTTTGAAATGCCAGCCTGTTTAATAATGCTTAAAAATGTGCCGTTAGGAATATCTTTTTTACCATGTACCGGTACAACTACTGTTTTTCTTAACTCTGTATGAAAAAATATATGATGACTGCCGGTGATTCTTTTTAAAATAAAACCTTTTGCCTCCAGTAATTTTATTAAATGTTGTGGGCTTTGATTCATGAGATAAAAGTAGAAGCAATAAATTTAATTAAGTGAATAGCGGTACAATCTTACCCAACTATTTTTTGTAGAATTATTAAGCAGTCAATTGTAAAGAATATTCCAGCGTTTCATTATCATCAGGTATTGGTTCTCCTTCTTCCTGTAAAACTTCAATATAACCAATAATAGCTTCTTTTGCCATTTCCATTGCATGCTCAATATTTTCTCCCCAGGTAATACAACCCGGTAACGCAGGCACAATTGCCGTATAAGTTCCCTCAGGTTCTTTACGTAAAACTATGCGGTATGTTTTTGAATTACTCATTAATCAAATATACAAATTTTATTGCGGAGCATCTACCAAAAAGCAATACACTTCTTTTGGACCATGTACGCCTGTAACCAAAGTTTTTTCAATATCGGCAGTGCGGCTGGGGCCACTGGCAAATGTTATTAAAGATGGAATATTGCCTGCATATTTTTCTTTAAGCATTTGCAGTGCATCTTTAATATCGTACACTAATTGGTTGGTGTAAGCAATACAAATATGGATGGGAGCGTACACACTAACGGTGCGTCCGCTTTGTTGTGCAGCACTCATTACAATTGTTCCGGTACGTGCCACTAAAAATTCGCAACCGGTAATGGATGCATCGCAGGTGGGAAGATTTATAGTGTTGCTGAAAGCCGCATTCCATTTATCTTCATTACAATAAATTTTTGTCCATTGCTTTTCGGCAATTAATTTTTGTATTTGCTGCAGCATATCTTTTTCATCGTTGCAAAAAGCAAACTTGCCCTGCAGTTGTACAAACTCTTCGGCAAATACTACTTCCAAATCGTCGGGTGCCGGAAAAAAAATGGAATTATTTCCTTCGCTTTGCGGAAACGGCAAAGGCGCCGGATTACTCAGCGCCTGCCTTATTTTTTTTAAGATATTTTCTTTGGCGGGTGATACTGCCATGTGCTTTTAAATTTGTGGCGGGTTTTTTAATTCTTCCGGTATAGTTGTTGAAGGCTCGTTACCCACTTTATCTTCGTCTTTAATATCCAGTGTTTTCTTTTCTTCGTAAGGCCTTTTACCAATTAAAGCTTCCACATCGCTTTTAAACAACACTTCTTTTTTCAATAATTCTTTAGCCAGTTTTTCTACATCCCCTTTTTTATCAATTAAAAGTTTTTTAGTAATTTGATAAGCGTTGTCAATTAATTTACGCACTTCTTCATCAATCATTTTACCTGTTTCTTCACTAAAAGGTTTTGTAAACATATTTTCCTGGCTGGGGTCGTAGTAACTGATGTTGCCCACTTTATCATTCATACCGTAAACAGTAATCATGCTGTAAGCAATTTTTGTTATCTGCTGCAAATCGTTACTGGCACCGGTGCTTATTTTTCCAAAGAAAATATCTTCACTTGCCCTGCCACCCAGCGTCATACAAATTTGATCCATCAGCTGATCAGTATTGTACAGGTATTGTTCTTTTGGTGTGTACTGTGCGTAACCTAACGCTGCACTTCCTCTTGGCACCACCGTAACTTTTAATAGCGGGTAAGCATGTTCCAAATACCAGCCGCATATTGCATGGCCTGCTTCGTGGTAAGCAATAATTTCTTTTTCCTCCGGAGAAATAATTTTATTTCTTTTTTCCAATCCGCCAATAACCCTGTCGATAGCATCTTGAAAATCACTCATGTCAACTGCTTCTTTATTTTTTCTTGCAGCAATTAATGCAGCTTCGTTACATACATTGGCAATATCTGCACCGGCAAAGCCAGGCGTTTGTTCGGCCAGTTTATGTATATCTAATGTTTGAGAAATTTTTATCGGTTGTAAATGCACTTTAAAAATAGCTTCTCTTCCAACAAGGTCCGGTCGGTCGATAGTTATTTGTCTGTCAAATCTTCCCGGACGCAATAACGCAGTATCTAACACATCGGGCCTGTTTGTAGCGGCTAAAATTATAATACCTAAATCGGTACCAAAACCATCCATCTCTACCAATAACTGGTTTAAAGTATTTTCTCTTTCATCATTACTCATCATCACATTTTTTCCTCTTGCTCTTCCTATTGCATCAATCTCATCTATAAAAATTATACAAGGCGCTTTTTCTCTTGCCTGTTTAAATAAATCCCTTACACGGCTTGCACCAACACCTACAAACATTTCTACAAAATCACTTCCACTTAAACTAAAAAAAGGTACTTGTGCTTCGCCTGCAACAGCTTTTGCTAAAAGCGTTTTACCTGTACCGGGAGGCCCAACCAGCAATGCACCTTTTGGAATTTTACCGCCGAGTGCTGTATATTTTTTTGGATTTTTTAAGAAGTCAACAATTTCCATTACTTCTACCTTAGCTTCATCCAAACCGGCAACATCGCCAAAGTTTATATTTACCCTGGTGCCTTTGTCAAATAAAGTTGCTTTAGATTTTCCGATACTGAATATGCCACCCGGCCCGCCACCACCGCCGGGGCCACCCATTTTACGCATCATTAATACAAATAATAAAATAACCAGTATTAACGGAATAAAATTCATCAACTGCCCAAACCACTCACCTTCATTTACAAAATCGTCTGGTACTTTAGTAATGCCGGGATTTGGTTTATATAGCTCCTCTTCCATTTGGGCAGTAAAAGTTTTGGGGTCGCCAATGGTAAAAAATACCTGTGGCTCTTTTGCTTTTTTTAATGCTTCTAATTTCTTTACAGCATCTTCATCTGTCCAAAGTGCTTTATAAAAACTGTCTTTAGCTTTTATGCTTTCAGGTTTTAAAAATACTTTTACAATTGAGGGTGTTTTGTTTGATACGATAATTATTTTTTCAACATCACCCTGCTTTACCATTTCGTAAAACTTCAATTTGTTGGTAGCAATACCTTCGGTACTTACGCCCCTGTACATATTATAGGCTATCAGACCCACAAAAATAATTCCGTATATCCAGTAAATATTTAAACGGTTTTTTTTCTTAGGTTCTTCGCCGTTTGGTGGGGTATTATCCGGACCAAATTTTTTATTAGCATTTTGCTGATTCATGTTATTTTTTGCCATTGTTTATTGAGTGCTTGTAGCTTAGTAAGGTTTACTGTTGTTGTTGACGGTTTTAACCGGTTATTATTTTAAATAATAAAAATTATTTCTTTTTTTTCGAATCAAGATGTTCCATTCCCGGTGCATCGCTCCACATTTCTTCCAGCTGATAAAACTTTCGGGGCTCGGGTAACATAATATGTACTACCACATTTACATAATCAATTAAAATCCATTGCTGGGCCTGCCTGCCTTCGTGTTTATAAGGCGCTTCATCACAATTATTTTTTACCTCTTCTTCAACAAAATCTGCAATAGCTTTTAACTGTGTATTACTGTTTGCCTGGCAAATAATAAAAAAATCAGAAACGGCTTCGGGTATTTTACGCAAGTCGAGACTTAAAATATGTTCACCCTTTTTATCCTGTATGGCTTTAATTATGGCTTTGAAGATTTTGCTGTTACGGGTAAGTTTTACTACAGTGCTTTTTTTTCTGGTATTTAAAACGTTAAGGTTGTTCAAATTGAAATTATATTTTTTGGGCCGTATTTTTCTAATAACGGCAATATTAAACTTTTGTTATTTACAAATGTGCATGTAGCTTGCAATTAATGGCAAAAGTAACACTTCTTTGTCATTTGAATATGTATGCCAGATACAGGTTTTTTTAAAATATTAGACAGTGTTGACAGCACCAACAATTATGCCATGGCAAAGGTTCGTGAAGGAATGGCAACCCATGGAATGGCGGTTGTTGCTAAAGTGCAAACTGCAGGAAAGGGGCAACGGGGTAAAACCTGGAAATCGGCAGAAGGCCAGAGTATAGCCATGAGCCTGATTTTAAAGACAGATATGCTTAGAACAGACCAGCAATTTTACCTGAGCATGTGTATGGCTTTGGCGGCAAATGATTTTTTAAATAAATATGCAGACGGACAAACGGCAATAAAATGGCCCAATGATTTGTACTGGTGTGACAGAAAGGCAGCAGGTGTGCTAATTGAAAATGTGGTGAGCAGCGGGCAAATACAAACAGGAAACTGGCAATGGGCTGTAGTTGGTGTTGGCGTAAATGTAAATCAAACTGAGTTTGATGCATTGCTGCCCAACCCGGTTTCTTTAAAACAAATAACAGGGAAACAGTACGATGTTATTACACTTGCAAAGGAGTTATATTATTTGATGATGAAAAGGTTTGATGAACTTTTAGGAAAAAATTATAGTGTGCTGCATGCTTCATACCTTGATCATCTTTATAAAAAAAATAAAAAAGTAAAGTTGAAAAAAGATAATGCAGTTTTTGAAACCCTTATTAAAAGTGTAAATACACAGGGGCAGCTTGTTACACATGATGCAATAGAAAGAGTTTTTAATGTTGGCGAAATTGAATGGCTTTTATAATTCTTCGGCGGCTCTTGCTTCCACTTCAAACTTATTGTTGCGGTATCCTTTTTTAAAACTTTCCCAAATATATTTAATTAAAAAAAGCAGGTAACCATGCTGCTTAAATTGCTGCACATGGCAAAGCTCGTGCTTAACCCATTTTTTATTTTGTAAAAATTCATTTGTAGAAATATTATGCAGATGAATAGTTTTGCCCAATACCATTGCTACACTGCTGCTGTGTAATTTTATTGCTGCAATTTTAGCCAGCCAGGAGTTTTCTTTTATGCGAAAAAAATTTTCTTTCAAACTTGAAATTAATTATTAGGTGCCCCATTGTCTATCCAGCAAATTAGGGCATTAATTTGTGCCTGGGATATAGTGCCGCTTTGAGGCATTCTGCCGGCAAGTACTGCCGCCTTTATATTCGATTTTTTTGCATTCACCTCTGTATAATTAGTAAAAGGCCCACCTGCATTACTACTGCCTCCTGCGTGGCAATTGCTGTTTATTGAACAAACTGTGTTTATTATTGGCTGCACATCGGCAGCAAATTTTGGGGTAATGCCTGTACAGTTTGCTGTTATACCCCCACCACCTCCGCCGCCGGTTGTGCTGTCGCTTTTGCTGCAGGCTGCAAATATTATTACTGTAAAAATTAATGGTACCGCAACTAAAATAATTTTTTTCATAACTGAAGTTTAAAATCTTTTAAATGTTATTAAACGGTAACGTACTTATTTATCTATTAGTTGCCAGGCGTTTAAAATTTCTTGGGTATGCTGCTTGCTTTTTGGCTTTAAAAATATTTTTTTAACAATTCCTTTTTCGTTAATTAAAAAAGTGGTGCGGTGCAGGCCCATGTAATTTCTGCCATACAGTTGTTTTTCGCCCCACACGCCATATGCATCTATAATTTTATGCTCAGGGTCGGTAATTAATGTAAAAGGTAAATTGTATTTGGTTTCAAATTTTTTATGCTTTTTTTCTTCATCGGGGCTTACGCCTAAAACTACAAAACCTTGTTTTTTTAATAAACTAAAATTATCCCGTAGGTTACAAGCCTGTACCGTACAGGTAGGTGTATCATCTTCGGGATAAAAATATAATACTACCTTTTTGCCTTTATAATCTGCAAGCGAAACAGGTTTACCATTTTGGTCTTTGCTTTTAAATGCCGGTGCTTTGTCACCTTCTTTTACTGTTGTCATAACTGGTTGATTGGTTAACTGGTTAATTGGTTAATTAGGCGGTGTTTTTTACGAGTTAACTAATAAACTAATCAACCAATAAACTACTTGGTAAAATGATAAATCCTTTCACTCACATTTCCCACCTGGTCTGTTGCAATAATTTTTAACTCATGTTCGCCTTGCGGGCACATTTCGTCAAAAGTATAAATAAATGTTTTGCCTTTATCATTACTAAAACGGAGCCAGTTGCCATCTAAAGTTGCTGTAAAATTTTTAATTTCTTCGGTGTTATCAGTAATAACAAAAGCAAGGCGGTTTAGTTTAACGGCATTCATTCCATCTTTTACACCAATGGGAACAATCTTTGGCGGAATAGTATCCATCATTAATTGAAAATTTCCAAACTCCCTAAAACTGGCTTTATACCAGCCATTTTCAAATTCGGCTTTGGTATAATCATTTTTATTATTTGCAAAACGATGCATTACCATTTTACCGGGTAAAGGTGAGGCGGCTTTTATTTTTATTGGAAAATATACCTGCACCGGTACACTGGTGTTGTGCAACTGATAAATAGTATAGCCTTCTTGAGGAATTATTTCATTATACCTGAAACGGATAGAATCGTACAAAGCATTTTCGGGCAGATAAAAACTGATG
This sequence comes from uncultured Chitinophagaceae bacterium, assembly GCA_963741535.1. GTDB lineage: Bacteria > Bacteroidota > Bacteroidia > Chitinophagales > Chitinophagaceae > Ferruginibacter. The sequence continues at coordinate 954,738 of CAVUIP010000002.1, read as the reverse complement.
GTATTGTTTTCAAATAAATTAATAAAACCGGGGTGAAAAAAAGTTTGATTTAAAAATGGCGATGTTTCTTTTTTTATTTTTTCTGCAACACCCGGCCCACGTTTTACATCAAATTTTAAAAACGAAGTATTGCCATTGGCATCTTTTACTTCTATTTTAATTTTATGTACACTGTCATCTTCAATAACAATTACACCATCGCCATTTACAGGTTTGTAAATGCTGTTGCTGTCTCCTGCCAGTCTTGATAAATGCTGTACATAAGGCCCACCGTTACTTTTTAATTTATAATCGATATGGGCATTTAAGTACCGGGTTTCATCATAACTTATGCTGTCTAACTGAAAACCAATAACCGGCGATTCATCCTCATACAAAACTGCTTCGTAAATGCCGTTGCGGTTATTAGATGCTGAGTATCTGTCAAAAGCACTAATACCAAAACTTACCTTATCGGTATTGGTAATTATTAAAGCCGGCGAAGTAATATACACCCCATTTACTTTTTTTAAAGTATAAAATTTAGGGCTTTGCTCGTAGGTGCTTATGCACCTGTCGTACACAGCTAAACGCAAAATATCAGGCGCTGCATTATCTGCTATGGGTAAATTAAAAAGAGAAGGGTTTAAAACTTTATCAGTTTTTGTATCTCTTATTTCAAAATGTACATGCGGCCCCTGGCTGCCACCGGTGTTGCCGCTGTAAGCAATAAACATTCCCTTTGTTACCGGAAATAAATTTACAGGGATGTCTAAAAAAACTTTCCAGCTTTTTAATTTGTACTGCTGCTCTTTTACATATTCTTCCAGCCCGGGCATAAAATTATTAAGGTGGGCATATAATGTAGTTAAGCCATTGGGGTGATTAATATAAATGGCCCTGCCAAAACCATAGGGTTCAATTTTTACTTTAGCAATATAGCCGCCTGCAGCAGCCACTACCGGCAGATTTTGTTTTTGCTCGGTTCTGCAATCTAAACCCATGTGATAGTGATTTGGCCTTAACTCCCCAAAGTTGGCAACCAAAGCTTTGGTGGCATTAACAGGCCAGGTAAAATAATTTTGCGGATAATTTTTAGATGGAAAAATTTGAGTAAACCCCGAAGCCGACAGTAAACAAAAACATAATAACGAAACCGCTCTTAATAAATTCATATCTTTAATTATGGTGCAAATCTAATTTTAAATCACTTTAAAAAACAATTATCATGAGCGTTAATTCAAAACACATAGCTACTTTTTTATTAGGTGCAGCAGCAGCGCTTGCTGCATCAAAATATATGAGCATGTCTGCAGAAGAAAAAGAAAAACTGGCCGGGGATTTAAAAGATAAAGCCAATAAATTTAAAACCGAGGCAGAAAATTTTGCAGAAAAAGCAAAAGATTATTTTGAGGAATTAAAAACAAAGGGTGGCGAAGCGCTTAAAGAACACATGGGAGATGCTGAAAAAATGATGAGTGACTTGTTTGGTAAAAAAGACAAACCTGCCTCCACGCCCTCTTGATATTTTACTATTTTGTAAAAAAACTGTGCTTAATAAAGGCACAGTTTTTTATTTACGGCATTTACAATTACTTTTGCTTGCCTTTTAAAGGCAAACTACTTATGCCAATAGACAAATCCATCAAATCAGTATTAATTATCGGCAGCGGCCCAATTGTAATTGGCCAGGCCTGCGAATTTGATTACAGCGGAACCCAGGCTGCCCGAAGTATAAGGGAAGAAGGGATAAAAGTTACCCTTATCAATAGCAACCCGGCAACAATTATGACGGATCCCATGATGGCCGACAGGGTTTACCTACTGCCATTAACCGTGGAAAGTATTGAACAAATTTTAGAAGAAAATGATATTGATGCCGTACTGCCTACCATGGGCGGGCAAACAGCTTTAAACCTTTGTAAAGAAGCGGATGAACTGGGCATTTGGGAAAAATACAATGTAAAATTAATTGGAGTAGATATTAAAGCTATAGATAAAGCAGAAGACCGGGAAAAATTCAGGCTGTGGATGATTGAAATGGGCATACCGGTTTGCGAGGCAAAAATTGCCAATTCTTTTTTGGAAGGAAAAGAATTTGCACAGGATATTGGTTTTCCGTTGGTACTTCGTCCATCATTTACATTAGGCGGTACAGGCGGTGGTATTGTATTTAAAAAAGAAGAATTAGATGAGGCTTTAAACAGGGCTTTAACTGCAAGCCCTATACATGAAGTGCTGGTGGAAAAAGCGGTGCTGGGCTGGAAAGAATTTGAACTGGAATTATTAAGAGACAATGCGGATAATGTAGCTATTATTTGTACAGTTGAAAATTTTGACCCGATGGGTGTGCATACCGGCGACTCTATAACCGTTGCACCTGCTATGACGTTGAGCGATACTGCTTACCAGTTAATGCGTAACACCGCTATAAGAATGATGAGGGCACTGGGTAATTTTGCCGGCGGCTGTAATGTGCAGTTTGCCCTTAACCCACAAACCGAAGAAATAATTGTGGTAGAGATAAACCCCAGGGTTAGCCGCTCCTCGGCACTGGCGAGTAAAGCCACCGGTTACCCTATTGCAAAAGTTGCCGCTAAACTGGCTATTGGTTATAATTTAGATGAATTAAAAAATCAGATCACACAATCTACTTCTGCATATTTTGAACCGGCATTGGATTATGTAATTGTAAAAATACCCCGTTGGAATTTTGATAAATTTAAAGGAGCCGATGATACGCTTGGCTTTCAAATGAAATCGGTTGGTGAGGTAATGGCTATTGGAAGAAGTTTTGCCGAGGCTGTGCAAAAAGCCTGTCAGAGTTTAGAGAATGATGCCATAGGGTTGGGTTATTACGGAAAAAGTTTAATGACTTCGGATGATTTGATAGAGTATATTAAAATACCCAAGTGGGACAGGATATTCAGGATAAAAGATGCGCTGATGGCTGGTGCCAGCATTAAACGTATTTGCGAAAGCACTAAAATTGACCGCTGGTTTATTTACCAGATTCAAAAAATTTGCGACTGCGAAAACGAAATTGCTAAGTACCATTTAAAAACTTTACCCGATGATCTTTTAAGAGAAGCAAAAGGGTTAGGTTTTAGCGATGAGCAGATTGTAAAAATAATGAATGAAGAAGATGCAGAATCGCTTTACGAAAGAAGAAAAGCAATGGGCCTTACCAGGGTTTTTAAAATGGTAGATACCTGTGCAGCAGAGTTTGAAGCAAAGACACCTTATTTTTACAGTACGTTTGAAAATAAATGATGTTTAGTGTATAAAATCATCTTGTTTGGAACAAGTACGAAAATTTTCAATTGATAAAATTTTTAACAATAAGAATTTGAATTAAAGCGTATTTTAAACAAAATTCATTTTATGACAACCAACTTTATTTTAGGTTTATTAATGTTTGGGGCTTATTTGGCAGCTGACTTTCTTGTTTTCAAATACTTCATCCATAATAAAAAAGGCCTGATTCAAATTCTTATTGCGAAATATAAAGCAAGAAGAAAAGTTCAACTATGAGTTGACATAGCAATGAGTTATTTATTCTTATTGATTTTGTAAGTGAATGACTTGCTAATGCTAAAAATTGTGACATGAAAAAACGCTGAAAGGAATTTTGGGATTATCGATGCCTACGTTTTTTAAATACATCAACATTCCCCAGTCCTTTTCTGCAAAAGCTAATAAGGCCTTTTGTTTTGCCAGCATAAAGCCAAAAGCATGAAAACAGTAATTAAAAAAATCTTTTCCATACTGCTGGGAGTTTTAATTGCTTTAATTATTTGCGAAATTATTTTACATTTTTATAATCCGCTTCCATTTGCTGTCGCTAAAGGGAAACTGGTACTGCCTGCAAACCAAAAAATAGTTTATAAAAATACCTGGATAAAAAAGTTAGACAGTAACATTAATTATTCAAGAAATTCTTTAGGCTTTCGTGGCCCCGAACTAACTGACAGTGTAAACAAATTATTATCTATCATTTGCATAGGCGGCAGTACTACCGAATGCCGCTTCATCAGCGATTCGTTAACCTGGCCTTACCAGTTATCTCAACAATTAAAAGATAGTTTTCCGGGTATTTGGTTAAACAATGCCGGGGTAGACGGCCATTCAACTTTTGGTCACCTGTTGCTTTTAAAAGAATATATCACCCGGTTAAAACCAAAGTATGTAACTTTTTTAATTGGTGCCAACGATGTGGAAACCGACAAGCCGCTGCAATTTGATTTAATGAACGAAAAGAAAATTAATTTTTTATCAGCAAAAAGTTTTTTTAAATCTCTTATAAATAAAACTGAACTGGGTTCTGCATTTTTTCAACTCTATGCTATACGTGGTGCTTACAAAAAAGGGTTAATTCATAAAGAGGTTGACTTTGCAACACTTAAAGACACTGTATTATCCGATCAATACGTTAATACAATTTTACAAAAGCAGGCTGTTTATCTTACCCAATACCGGCAAAGAATAACAGCAATGATTACTATTTGCAAAGCCAGTAATGTAAAACCAATTTTAATTACACAGCCATCAATGTTTGGCAATTATACCGATAGCGCTACCATGAAAAATATGGCCAGTAAAATAATTCCTGATACTGATCCTTTAACTAATGCAGCGGTAATGGAAAAAGTTTTGGGATTGTATAATGATGTGGTAAAATCTTTCGGTAACGAAGTAAAAGTAATTGACTTGGCCGCACAAATGCCCAAAAACAGTATTTATTATTACGATTTTATGCATTATACCAATGCAGGTTGTGGTAAAATAGCAGCAGTAATTTCAAGCCAGATAGTTCCCTATATAAAAACCAACAATTAGTACCAAACAGTACAGCACAATTCATTTTGAAGAAAAACGAAAAGATGGCTAAAAAAATTTATTTTTGCCACCAAATAAAAAGAAACCCAAAACAGGCAATTCAACTTTTCACTTTTTTAAATTTTAGTAATGCAGGTTGTTAATCAAAACGAAAGTAAAGTTTCAGCAAAAAAAAAGATAATTGTTTTAGGCAGCGGGCCAAACAGAATTGGCCAGGGCATTGAGTTTGACTATTGCTGTGTGCATGGTTTACTGGCTATAAAAGAAGCTGGTTTCGAGGCAATAATGGTAAACTGTAACCCCGAAACTGTTTCAACCGATTTTGATATTGCGGATAAACTATATTTTGAACCCGTTTTTTGGGAACATCTTTGGGAAATTGTAGAGCATGAAAAACCTTATGGTGTAATTGTACAACTTGGGTGGGCAAACTGCTTTAAAATTAGCCAAACGTTTGCACGAAAAAGGCATAAAAATTATCGGTACTTCTTTCGATAACATGGATATTGCCGAAGACCGTGGCCGCTTTAGCGATATGTTGAAAGAGCTCGGCATTCCTTACCCGGATTATGGAACCGCTTACAATACCGATGAAGCAATTGAAGTGGCTAACAAAGTGGGTTACCCGGTTTTAATAAGGCCCAGTTATGTTTTAGGCGGACAAAGAATGCGTATTGTTATTAATGATGAAGATTTAGAAAAAGGTGTGCTGAGTTTAATAAAACATTTACCCGGCAATAAAATTTTAATTGATCATTTTTTAGACCGCTGCCAGGAAGCTGAAATTGATGCCATTTTTGATGGTGACGATTTTCATGTAATGGGTGTAATGGAGCATATTGAACCGGCGGGTATTCATAGTGGTGACAGTAATGCTGTATTGCCACAATTTAATTTATCGCCATTAATTGTGCATACCATGGAAGAGTATGCAGAAAAAATTGGAAGGGCATTAAATATTAAAGGGCTTATCAATATTCAGTTTGCAATTAAAGATGGCAATGTGTTTGTGATAGAAGCCAACCCAAGAGCAAGCCGTACCACACCGTTTATTGCCAAGGCTTATCAAATACCTTATTTAAATATTGCTACCAAAATAATGATGGAAGTAAATAAATTAAAAGATTTTACTTTCGAGAAAAAACTTACCGGCTTTGCCATTAAAGAACCGGTTTTCTCTTTTAATAAATTCCCTGGTGTAAATAAAGAGCTAGGGCCTGAAATGAAAAGCACCGGTGAAGCTATCCGTTTTATAAAAGATTTACGTGACCCTTATTTCCGTCAGTTATATAAGGAGCGTAGTATGCATTTGAGTAAATAACTTAAATGTAATTTTTACCAAATAAAAGATGGGTTGCAATTTTTTGCAACCCATCTTTAGTAAAATACATTTATTATAACATTACCGGCTGGCATGTATAAAGCAAAAAATAAAATGTATATCCTAATTATCAGGCATAAACTTTAACGCTTTGCAGCCTTTCCATCTCTGCTTTTACAGCAGGCAGGTATGTTTTAAAATCTTCATAAAAAATCGCTATAAGGTCACTGGCTCTTTTTGCATTACCGGCTTTCACCACTGCATCAACAACGGTTAACCTGGTAGTTAATTGCGGCAGCCCCACTGAGTAAAAAGATGGTGCAATTTTGTGCAGTTCTTCTTCGGCAGTTGCCAAATCACTTTTATTTATTAAACTGATTATTTTTAAAACTGTGGGTTCGGTTTCTAAAAGAAAAAGTTCAAATATTTCTCCCACTTCATCTGTCATGTCCTGATAAAAATTTAATAAATAATTTCGGTCTAATTGTTTTATAGCAGGTTGCATAAGGGGTAAGTACAGGGTTTAAATTTATTTAAATTAGTAAATGCAGGCATTAAATATTAATGCATAAAATTGTATTCCCTTAACAAAACAGGGATTGAATTTTTAGTCTAATTCACTATTGCAGTATTTCTGCTAATTCATTTTTTTCAACAATTTTTTTCAGATTTAATAAACCATAGCGCATACGCCCAAGCGATGTGTTTTTGCTGTCATTTGTAAGCTTACAAATTTCTTTAAAACTTAAATTGGCGTAATGACGCAAAATAATAACCTCTCTTTGATTTTCCGGAAGCCTGTCAAGTAATTTTCTTACTTTTTCATATGTTTCTTCTTTTATAATTTTTTGCTCTATTCCGGGATGTGCAAAATCAAGCACATCAAAAATATCTTTATCATCACCGGTTTTAATAACGGGATTGCGTTTAATTTTTCTAAAATGATCCATGCTCATGTTACGTGCAATACACATTGCCCATTGTATAAACTTTCCTTCTCCTTTATAACCGCCGGATTTTATGCTGTCAATAATCCGTACAAAAACATCCTGAAAAATATCTTCTGCCAGGTATTTGTCTTTAATAAGTAAATAAATAGAAGTGTAAATTTTGTTTTTGTGCCTTGTTACAATTTGGGTGAAAGCGTTATTGTCGCCATTAATGTACAATTGAATAAGTTGGTCGTCGGTAATTTCGTTTGGGGTACGCATGGGGTAATTTTTTGTTGTTAGTGTTTCATTTGGTTTGATAAATCAAAAGTAATTTCCTTATTGCCCTGATTTTAATTTTTTAGGTGAAATAACATATTTCTCCGATGAAGCGCCTGAAAATCCGTTAAATGAGATTTTTTCAGCTTAATTTACTACGTAGTTCATGCATTAATAATTATAAAATGCCGATGTAAAATTTACTTTGGGTTAAGTACTATTACTCTTTTTATTAACTGGTGTATCATCTAAAATGGCCCCTCACTAATCATTAAAATTGCAGATAAATCTTAGTTCAGCCACATCAATTGCGGCAGGTATTAAGTAAAGAGCATACAAAATCCCTTCATTTATATATTGTATTACTCTTAATAATAAAAATTCGAAAACGAAATGCGGATAATATATTGAGTAAAGGTTAATTATCCCAACCCAAAACCATATTTGCTTTTTACCTCCTTATTTTATATTTTGAGTTATGCCCCAACCCTTTAGCATCCCCGTTTACAAAACTGCACCATTCATTCGCTTGCTTTTGCCTTTAGCTGCAGGCATAATTTTGCAATGGTATGTACAAATTCCGCTGCCAGTAATTATAATGGCTGTTATTTGTTTTGGCGCAGCAAATACACTGCTTTATTTTTTACCATTAGCATTACGGTTTAAATTGCAATTGGCTCAGGGTATTTTTATAAACTTATTACTATTAACTTTTGGTTTATTAATTACCTGGCAAAAAGATGTACGGCATACAAACGACTGGTTTGGTAATTATTATAATAACGATGCTTATATAGTTGTAAAGATTGAAGAACCTGTAATTGAAAAAACAAAATCTTACAAAGCAGATGCTTATGTAGAAGCAGTAATTAATAATGATACAGCTATTGCCTGCAAGGGGAAATTATTATTGTATTTCTCTAAAGATAGTTTGGCGCAGCAATTACATTATGGCGACAGGTTATTAATTAGAAAAAATTTACAGCGAATAAAAAACTCCGGCAACCCCGGTGCATTTAATTACCAGCGCTATGCTGCTTTTCAGCAAACTTTTCATAATGTATTTTTAAAAGAAAAAGATTGGGTGCTGCTTCCCGGCAAAAATGTAAATGGGTTTAAGCAATTTATATTTTCGGCAAGAGAAAATATTTTGGCTACGCTGCAAAAAAATATTACTACCGGTAAAGACGAACTGGGTATTGCAGAAGCTTTGCTTATTGGTTATACTAATGATTTGGATAAAGATTTGGTGCAGGCTTACAGTAATACCGGGGTGGTGCATATCATTGCTATATCTGGTATGCATTTAGGATTAATTTATGTAATGCTGGTATGGCTTTTTGCAAAAATACCGGTGATAAACAAATCAAAAGTTTTGCAGGTAGTTTTAATATTAAGTTGCCTGTGGTTGTTTTCAATACTTACCGGCGCATCGGCTTCGGTGCTGCGTTCTGCTGTGATGTTTACATTTATTACTATTGGTAATAATCTTACAAAAAAATCTTCTATTTATAATTCACTCGCCGCCTCTGCATTTGTAATGCTTTGTTTTAATCCATATTTTTTATGGGATGTAGGTTTTCAATTATCCTATTTAGCAGTAGTGGGCATTATTGTTTTTCAAAAACCTGTGTACAATCTTTTCTATATAAAAAATAAATGGGTAGATAAAGTTTGGAAACTGATGGCAATTTCCATAGCAGCACAAATACTTACCTTTCCTATTTGTATTTATTATTTTCATCAGTTCCCTAATTTATTTTTAATAACCAATATTATTGCAGTGCCTCTCTCAAGCATAATCCTGTATGCCGAAATATTTTTAGTTGCTTTTTCGTGGATACCTTTTGTGGGTGAATATGCTGGAAAATTAACCGGAGGTTTAGTTTGGATAATGAATAAAATAATTTTGTGGGTCAATAATTTTTCTTTTGCCGTTTGGGATAAAATTCCTGCAAATATTTTATCTACCTGGTTACTATATGCCGTTGTAATTGCATTAAGTGCCTGGCTGATTAATAAAAATAAAAAACTGCTGCGCTTTTCGCTACTGGCACTTTTTGCATTTACAATGACACATGCTTATGGCAAATGGCAAATTAAAAACCAAAAAAAATTAATTGTGTACAATGTGCCGCAGCACCAGGCTATTGATTTGGTAAATGCCAATAATTATAAATTTATTGGCGATAGTGTTTTGCTGCAGGACGGTATGTTGCAGAATTTTCATCTTAAACCAGGCAGAATAGCTTTGCAATTAAATAATAAAACAGATTCTGTATACAGTTCTTTGCAGTACTACCCATTTTATCAATTTGGAAATAAAAAGATTTTAATTATTGATAAACCACTTGCTTTTGAAGCGGTACAACAAAAAATTAATGTTGATATCATTATCATCTCTAAAAATCCAAAACTATACATTCCGCAACTGGCGTCGGTTTTCAATTGCAGCCAGTATGTTGTGGATGCTTCTAACAGTTTGTGGAAAATTGAAACATGGAAAAAAGATTGCGAACAATTACATTTGCAACTCCATTCAGTTCCCGAAAAAGGAGCTTTTATTTTGGATTTATAACCCCCTTACAACATGCAAAAAAAAATTCAGTCGGCATTGATTTCCGTTTTTTATAAAGATGGATTAGAGAACATTATTAACCAGCTGCATGCAATTGGTGCAACCATTTACAGTACCGGCGGTACGCAAAAATTTATCGAAGATTTAAAAGTGCCTTGTGTGCCGGTAGAATCGTTAACTAGTTATCCATCCATTTTGGGCGGACGTGTTAAGACATTGCACCCATCTGTATTCGGCGGTATTTTGGGTAAGCGTGACGATGCACAGCATGTAGCCGAAATGAAACAATATAATATTCCTGAAATTGATTTAGTGATTGTAGATCTGTATCCTTTTGAAGAAACAGTTGCAAACACTACAGACGAAAATTTAATTATTGAAAAAATTGATATTGGCGGGCCAAGTATGATACGGGGCGCTGCAAAAAATCATAAAGATGTGGTAGTGGTGGCAGCAAAAAAAGATTATCATTTGCTGGAAGAAATTTTAAAAGAGCAAAATGGCGAAACTACTTTAGAACAGCGCCGCATGTTTGCCATAAAAGCTTTTGATGTTTGTACCGGTTACGATTTGGCTATTTCAAACTATTTTAATAAAACTGATTTCATCAATCCATTTAATAAAACAAAATCAGTTTTACGTTATGGAGAAAATCCTCATCAACAGGGAATTTTTTATGGCAACCAGGAAGAAGTTTTTGATAAACTGCATGGTAAAGAATTATCGTACAATAATTTGGTAGATGTTGATGCAGCGATACAAATAATCTCAGAATTTAGTACTACTACATTTGGAATAATCAAGCATACTAATGTTTGCGGCATAGCACAAAGGCAAACAGTAAAAGAAAGCTGGGATGCCGCATTAGCCGGCGATAATGAAAGTGCATTTGGTGGTGTATTAGTTTGTAATGGTACCATTGATAAGGCAACAGCAGTTGCAATAAATGAAATATTTTTTGAAGTATTAATTGCACCGGCTTATGATGGCGATGCACTGGATATTTTAAAAACTAAAAAGAACAGGATCCTGTTGCAGCTAACCACTAAAAATTCTTTACTCACTCATCAGTATAAATCTGTTTTAAACGGAATGCTTACACAACAAAACGATGAGGGCAATTACACAGAGTGGAAAGAAGCAGGAGTAAGAGAAACCACTGCAGCAGAAAAAGAAGATTTGAGTTTTGCTAATATTGTTTGCAAGCATTTAAAAAGCAATGCTATTGCGTTGGTAAAAAATAAACAATTGATAGGTAAAGGCTGCGGACAAACTTCACGTATCGATTCGTTGCGTCAATCTATAGAAAAAGCAAAGCAATTTAATTTTGATTTGAATGGCGCTGTGTTGGCCAGCGATGCATTTTTTCCTTTTGATGATTGTGTAAAAATTGCACATGCTGCAGGCATTACATCTTTTATACAGCCTGGTGGTTCTATACGTGATAACGATTCTGTAGAATATTGTAAACAAAATAATTTGGCCATGGTAATTACCGGCCTGAGGCATTTTAAACATTAAACCCCTCCAACTCCCCCTGAAGGGGGAAAGTAAAATGCTCTCATCAAAAACATCCCGGCAAAAAGCGTTGCTTGCATTAGCATGGGTATGTTTTTTTTGGGGTACTACATGGATAGCCTCTAAAGTTGGTGTAACTAATATGCCTGCCATACAACTTTGTGCCATCAGGCAATTGTTAGGCGGCAGCGTTTATCTTTTATATTTTATTATCACCAAACATCCATGGCCCAAAGGAAAACAATGGGGTGTAATTTTTGTATTGAGTTTTTTAAATTTTATGCTTAGTAATGGTTTAAGCACATGGGGTGTGCAATATATTTCCAGCGGCTTGGGGGCTATCATCGGCGCAATATTTCCTTTATGGATTGTAATTATTACTTTGTTTGGCGGCGGCAGCCTTCCGCAAAAAGCCTTGCTGGGAATGGTGATGGGTTTTGGTGGTGTTTGTATTATTTTTTACGATCACCTTAAAGATTTTTTAAATGCCGATTTTAGTTTTGGTATTGTACTTTCTGTAATTGCAACAATTTCGTGGGCATTCGGCACATTGTACACAAAAAAACATGCAGCTAATTTTAATCCTTATTTTAGTTTGGGTTTGCAAATGCTTATCTCCAGTATTGCATTATATACAGTATCCTGGTCAACCGGCAACACAGTAAGCATTGCTGCAATTCCGGCCAATGCATGGTGGGCAATTTTATATTTGGTTGTTATTGGGTCGGTATTAACTTTTATTGCTTTTATCTATAGTTTGCAGCGTTTGCCTACATCACTGGCATCATTGTATGCATATACCAATCCTATAGTAGCGGTATTATTAGGCGTAATAATTTTTCATGAAAAATTAAATATTTATGTAGCTGTTGGTGGTGCTGTTACAATTGCAGGAGTATATTTAGTAAACGATAGTTTTAGAAGAAAGACATAATTTTTTTAATACCAGCATTTGTTTTTTAATGGGGCATCGTTGCGAACTTGTTCTGTTCTTCATTCTTTTTAGTAAAAAGAAAGAAGAATCAATCCTTTCAGCGGCATACCATTGGGGATCTTTAATCACAATTATTACAAAAATAAATAACTCAGGCAGGCTCTAAACTTTCGTTTCATTTTTTTGTTTTCCACTAAACAGTATATCTTACTTACTTGAACTACCACTACACATATTTTATAATTTTAGCAGCATCTTTTATAGGGCCATTTGCATTAAGCTTCGATAAAAAAGTAGCCTTTTATAAAAAATGGAAATATCTTTTTCCGGCAATGCTTTTGCCTGCACTATTTTATATTGTGTGGGATTTTTATTTTACAGCCCAAGGGGTTTGGAGTTTTAATGAAAAATATATTACAGGCTTTAAAATTTATAACCTCCCGGTTGAAGAAGTGCTTTTCTTTTTTATTGTACCTTATTGCTGTGTATTTATTTACGAATGTATTAAATGCTATTTCCCTTCAGTAAAAAATAAACATACAGCAGATGTAGCACTTATAACCATTGCATTGGCTTTATGGTTAACAGGAATTATTTTTTACAATAAATACTATACCAGCTTTACGTTTATTTTAAATGCTGTTTTTATCACTATTATTTATTTAAATAAAAAATATTTTAAAACATTTGACGCCACAACTTTCCTGGTTTCTTATTGCATTATGCTTATTCCCTTTTTAATTGTAAATGGGTTTTTAACGGCAATACCTGTTGTGCTGTATAATAATGCAGAAAATTTAGGGCTAAGAATTTACACTATTCCTTTTGAAGATACTTTTTATGGAATGCTGCTGATAATGATGACAATTGTTATTTATGAAAAACTGAACGGGAAAAGAATTTAATGCCCTGCTGCCGCGTCATCTAAAAACCAAAAAGTATTTTTTGTTGCTTTAACCATTGCAGCAGGCAATGCTGCTCCGCTTTTTGAAAATATCTTTTTAATAATTGCTGCTTTATTTTCTCCACTAATTAAAAACACTATATTTTTTGCTTTGTTAATAAAGGGAAGCGTAAAACTTATGCGATCCATTTGTTTTTCTTGTACCCAAATATTTTTTACCCAATTCTTTTTGTCAGTTATTAATTCGCTTTTTGGGAAAATTGAAGCAGTGTGCCCTTCTTCACCAATACCTAAAAGCACCATATCGAATGGATGTTTACTGCTGATATATTTTTTTAAAGCCTGCTCATACAATGTGGCTGATTGTGCAGGCGTAACTTTTAAAGTTTGTACAGCCAATATATTTTTTTTAGAAACGGGTACATGTTTTAGTAAAGTATCATTTGCCATTTTAAAATTACTTTCTTCACTGGTTGGTGCCACAAAACGTTCATCGCCAAAAGCTATAATTATTTTTTTCCAGGGGATATTATTTTTATAAGGTGACTGTGCCAATAATTGAAATAATAATTTTGGAGTACTGCCACCAGATAAGGCAATGGTAAAGAACCCTTTTTCGGCTACCGCTTTATTACTCTCGGTTACAATTAAATTTGCAACAGCATGGCTCAATGCCAAAGCATCAGGCCATATTGTTTTTATTCTAATTGCTTTTGTCGGCATATATAAACGAGTATAGTAGTTAAGAGTTTAACGGGGTGTTATTTTTTTTCTGCTGGCAGCACTACCCATTGTTTTGCATACGGTTTTAATAAACTGGTAGCGGCAATTGGCCCCCAAGTGCCTGCTGCATATTTCAGTAATCCTTTTTTAGGATTTTTTTTCCAGGCATTAATAATTGGCATTACTACTTTCCATGCAGCTTCTACCTGGTCGCTTCGCATAAATAAGGTAGCATCGCCATCTAAAATATCCAGTAGCAGAGTTTCATAAGCTTCAGGTGTAGCTTCATCGTAAGAATCTTTATAAGTAAAATCCATTTCTACAGGTTTCAATTTCATTTCTACACCGGGTATTTTACTCTCAAATAATAAACTTATTTCCTGCTCGGGTTGAATACTTATGGTTAGCCGGTTAGGCACCGTATCATCTTTAAAAATTTTATATGGCGAATCTTTAAATTGAATCATAATTACAGAAGCCTGTTTAGGTAAACATTTTCCGGTAGCTAAAAAAAATGGTACGCCTTTCCATCTTTCATTATTAATAAAAAATTTACCGGCAATAAAAGTTTCGGTAGTTGATTGGGGTGCAATATTTTCTTCCTGTAAATATCCCTGCTGCTGCTGTTCATTAATTTTTCCGGCAGTGTATTGCGCCCTTACAATATTTTTAAACACTTCCGCAGAAGAATATGGTTTTATCTTTTTTAAAAGATCAGCTTTTGCATTGCGGATTTGTTCTGCATCATATTTGCCGGGGCATTCCATAGCCACTATACAAAGCAATTGCAATAAATGGTTTTGTATCATATCTTTTAATGCGCCACTGCCATCATAATAGCCACCACGCTTGCCCACACTCACCTGTTCGGAAAGCGATATTTGAATATGATCAATATACTTATTATTCCAAACCGGCGAAAATACTGTGTTGGCAAAACGAAATGCCATTATATTTTGTACCGTCTCTTTGCCTAAATAATGATCTATGCGGAAAATTTGTTTTTCAGAAAAACGTTTTTGCAGGAATTTATTTAATTTTTGTGCCGATTCCAGATCGGTACCAAAAGGTTTTTCCACAACAATTCTGTCGAGTTTAATTTGATTGCAGATTTTGTTTTTATACAACCCTTCTGCTGATGCTTCAATAAACTGCGGCGCAATAGCTAAATAAAAAGTACGAAGGCAGCGCTGTTTATTTTTTTTATCAAAGGCATCTAAATGTTCTTTCAATATTTCAAAAGTACTGTTGTCTAAAAAATTTCCTTGTTGATAAAAAATTTTATCACTAAAAATTTTCCAATTTTTTTCATCTGGTTTCCCTGTTCTGGAAAACTCATTTATGCCATCAAATAAATCTTTTTTATATTGTTCGTTTTTATCTTCGTTTCTGCCGAGTAATAAAATAGTAAATTTTTCAGGCAAATGTTTACTTATAAAAAGATTATAAAAAGCAGGAATTAATTTACGTTTGGTAAGATCGCCGGTACCGCCCAAAATTATAATTGCTGCAGGCTGCTTAATGCTATTTTTTTTTGCCATGAGGTTTTCTTTGTAACACTAATTGCTTTTTTAAATTCGTGTAATTCGTTTTAATTAGTGGAGTTTTTTAAATCAATTCCAATCAGTATGAAAACTGCCTTCTTTGTCAATTCGTTCGTAGGTGTGTGCGCCAAAAAAATCCCGTTGCGCCTGTATTAAATTAGATGCCGACCTTCCTGTACTGAACATATCGAAATAATTAAGGCTGCTGCTTAATACCGGCATGGCTATTTTATTATCCATTCCTGCTTTTAAAGTATTAACCAATGCATTTCTTTTTTGTTCAAGAAGAGTTATAAAATTCTTTATCTAATAATAAATTTTTTAAGCCAGCATTGCTTACATAAGCTTTACGGATATCGTTCAGCATTAATGAACGGATGATGCAGCCGCCTTTCCAGATACGCACTACTTCTGCAATATTAATTTCGTACTTATAAGCATCGGATGCTGTTTGTAATAAATGCAATCCCTGTATATAACTTACCGCCATCCCAAAATATAAAGCATCGTGTAAGTTTTGTATCAGTTGCTTTTTATCTGTTGTGTTTATTGCTGCATTTTCTGGTGAATAGCTGTCAATAATTTCTCTTTCTTTTTTGTAAGAAGATAAATCCCTTGCGGCAACCGCTTCATCAATAGCAGCGGATGGCACATGCAATTCTAATGCACTCACACTCGTCCAAAGGCCGGTACCTTTTTGTGCGGCCCTGTCTAATATTACATCAATCAATCTTTTTGATGCATCAACATCATCAGGCTGTAAAAATATCTTTGCAGTTATCTCTACCAAAAAAGATTGCAAAGCACCATTATTCCAATCAGTAAAAATTTTATGCAACTCATCATTGTTGCAGCCTGCTGCGTTTTTTAATAATGCATATACTTCGCTTAATAATTGCATAATGGCGTATTCAATACCGTTATGCACCATTTTTGTATAATGCCCTGCACTGCCATTACCAATAAAAGTTACGCAGGCACCTTCATCGCTTTGTGCAGCAATTTTTTCTAAAATAGGTTTTAATTCTTTGTAGCCATCAGCATTTCCACCGGGCATCATACTCGGGCCAAATCTTGCACCATCTTCTCCACCACTAACACCCATACCCGTAAAATGAATTCCGCTTGATTGTAATCCTGCAATTCTTTTATCCGTATCTGTATAATGCGAATTACCGCCGTCAATTAAAATATCTCCTGCCTGTAAAAAAGGTTTTATCTCATCAATCACTCCATCTACGATTTTTCCTGCAGGTACCAGCATCATTATACGGCGGGGCGTTTCTAAACTTTCTACAAATTGCTGCATAGTTGCAGCGGCTTGTACAGGTTTGTCTTTTCCTTCTTCCAAAAGTCTTTTTTGCTGATCTGCATTTCTGTCGTAACCGCAAACCGCAATACCATTGTCGGCCATATTTAAAACCAGGTTTCTTCCCATTGTTCCTAACCCAATCATTCCAAACTGTGCTTTTTGCATACTCAATATTTTATACAATAATAAAAATACTATAATTGCAATGAAGTTACTTTAATGTTAACACAAGTTGCCCATTCAAAATAAAAATATCTATAATTAAAATTGGCATTGTTGTAGATTTACAAAAAGATATTTGTATGGAATTTGGAAGAGTGCCGGCAGAGGAATTAAATGGTATTGATTTTTCTTTACCTGCCGAACCTGCATTTAATAAAACGGTTTTAAAAGAAAAACCGGCAAAAAATCCTAAGATTTATTTAGGCTGCGCCAAATGGGGCAGAACGGAGTGGGTAGGCAAAATTTATCCACCAAAAACAAAAGAGAAAGATTTTTTGCAGCATTATGTACAGCATTACAACAGTATTGAATTAAATGCTACGCATTATAAGGTTTATGGCGAGGGAGGTATAAAAAAATGGACTGCGAATGCCGCTGGAAAAGATTTTAAGTTTTGCCCCAAAATGTACCAGGGCGTAACCCACCGGGGCAGTTTAAAAGGAAAACAATTTATTACCAATGAATTTTTTCGTGGAATCGTTGCTTTTGAAGAATTTCTGGGACCAATATTTGTTCAGGTGAGTGATGCTTTTTCCCCTAAAAGAAAAGAAGAGTTGTTTGATTTTTTAAAATCATTACCCACTGATTTGCAATTTTTTTTAGAAGTACGCCACCCTGATTGGTTTAAAAAAGAGGATATACAAAATGAAATGTTTACTGCTTTAAAAGAGTTGAACATGGGAGCAGTAATTACAGATACGGCTGGCAGAAGAGATTGTGCACACATGCATTTAACCATCCCAAAAACATTTATACGTTATGTTGGTAACAGTTTGCACGAATCTGATTATGCAAGATGTGATGCATGGATTAAAAGAATGAAATACTGGTTAGATAAAGGGATGGAAGAATTATATTTTTTTATGCACATGCATGATGAAGCTACATCGCCGGAGCTAACGGTTTATCTGGTTGATAAAATGAATAAGGAACTGGGATTGCATTTGATTAAGCCAAAATTTATTGAAATAAAAGAAGAAAATAAACCTGCGCAAAAAAATTTGTTTGATTAAAAATACCCTTTGTTCCATCTTGATAAAGCCTGGAATAAATTACGGTCATTTAGCACTTTTTAAATTTATCAGCACAATAAAGATATTCGTTTGAATAATAAAATAACTTCAAAAAATATGGGTGCAAAGTTCCCCTTTAGGGGCGGAGGGGTATTCATTTCACTGTAAACATTTCTTCCCATCTTGTTGTATATCGGGGGCTGCGTAATTCCTGCCGCATTTTCCAGTCTCTTGCAGTACCTGATGCAGCAAATTTTACCACATCATCCCTCATAGAAAAATTTACATTATCCAGCATACTCATTAATAAACGGTTGTTATTTATTTTTTCTGCTACAAATAAATTTCCCTGTATAGTTTCGTCGGGCACCAGGCCACTCAGCATTACGCCGGCTTTTTTATAAATCCTTCCTTCCTCATATAATTTATCAACCAGCAGCACTGCAGGTTTTATTAATTCGTTGGTAGATGATGTTGCTACGGGCAGTGTTACATAACTGCTAAGCGTAGGCCCGTGCCGGAAGTAAGCATTATGATTTTGTTCTTTTGGCACCACAAACACACTTATAATATTTGCTGCACTTTGTTGCCGCCGCAATTTTTCTGCAGCACGTGACGTGTAAGTAGCAACAGCCTCTTTTATATCAGCAATATTTTTTACCGGGCTGCCAAACATTCTTGTAGTGGCAATCATTTTTTTTACTACGAGTTCTTCTTTCATTTCGCTGGCAGCTTCGCCTTTTAATTCTTTTATTAACCGTACACCCACCACGCCACCTAAATTTTTATGTGCCCACTCTTCTGTTTTTTTTGTAAGGTCGTAAGCTGTAAACACAGCATTCATATCAATTAATTTTTCTGCATACTGCCTGCCCACGCCCCATACTTCGCCAATGGGAGTATGCTGCAATGCTTTGGCAATTTTTTCTTTTGTATCCAATACCACCACACATTGCGTGGCAATTTTATTTTTTTTTGCTAAATGATTGGCCACTTTTGATAATACTTTTGTTGGTGCCACACCTACCGAAACTTTTATGCCCGTCCATTGCTCTACCGTTTCTCTTATATTAAGTGCCACCTGCTGCAAATCTTTTTCAGCAAACTCTTCTAAATTTAAAAAAGCTTCATCAACAGAATACACTTCTACATTTTCTTTGCCCAACAATATCCGCAATGTTTCCATCACACGCCAGCTTAAATCGCCATACAAATTATAGTTAGATGAAAATGTTGCTACATTATATTTTTCTATTAATGGCTTTGCTTTAAAATATGGCCCTGCCATTTCTACGCCTAACTTTTTTGCTTCATCGGTTCTGGATATAATACAACCATCGTTGTTGCTAAGTACAACAACGGGTTTGTCATCCAGGTGTGGCCTGAACAAGCGCTCACACGAACAATAAAAACTATTACAATCTACAATTGCTTTAAACCCCCTCCGCCCCCTGAAGGGGGAACTCAAATACTCCGACTCTTTGAAATATTTTTCTGTATTCATAAGTAGGTATTCAAAATTTTAGGTAAATAACTCTTTGGATAAAAGTGTAAACTTAAATTTTAAAAGAGCCAAGTCCCCCTTCAGGGGGTTAGGGGGTTTGTCTTATCACACAGATCACCACTCCCCAAATTTTAAAGTCACTAAACTCACTCACATCAATAGACGAAAGCTTAGGCGTTTCGGGGACAAGCCGCAGCCGGTTAAGCGTTAACTCATACCGCCGTATCAGCATTTCGCCATCAATAACAGCAATAACAATTTTACCATTTTGCGGTTTAATACTGCGGTCCACAATCACAATATCGCCGTTGTAAATACCGGCATTAATCATACTGCTGCCGCTCACCCTCATAAAAAATGTTGCCGGTTTATTGCGTATCAATTGTTCATTCAGGTCAATACCCCGTTCCATATAATCATCCGCAGCGGCACCAAAGCCTGTAGCATTGGCCGTGGCTACATCCTGCTGGGTAAAACGTTTAGTACCATTGTAACTGCTGCCAAAAAATTTTTCCACTTCCATATAAATATGTTTTGATTATCTAAATTATTTAGTAAATTTATGCTAAAATAATTAGCTAACAAATTTAGTAACGAAAATATTTTTTAAACATGAAAGATTTAAGCAATACCATACCCGGCTACCGGGTGTACGAATACCTGCTGGTACTGTCGCCGCACGAAGAACTGCGGAATAAAATTATGGGGGTGAAAAAAGATTTTTACGAAAAGTACCAGGCCGAACCGTCCCGAAAGCTTTCGGGAGGCAAACCGCATGTAACGCTGGTAAACTATCTGCAGTACGAAATGATGGAAGACAAAATCATCAATCATTTAAAAACCATTGCTATGGGCTATCATCCCATAAAAATTGAATTGAAAGATTACGGCAGTTTTCCCAGTCATACTATATATATTAACATCACCAGCAAAGTGCCCATACAAAGTTTGGTAAAACAAATACGCACCGAAACACAGCGGCTGATGAAACTAAATAATGATAATAAACCACATTTTATTTTAGAACCGCACTTAACCATTGCCCGCCGTTTGTTACCCTGGCAATATGAAAAAGGCTGGTTAGAATACAGTCATAAAAATTTTACCGGCAGGTTTATTGCCGATGGTATGTTATTATTAAAGCGGCCCGTGGGTACATTAAAATACGAAATAGCAAAACGTTTTGAATTTGAAAATTTGCCGGTAGCAATTAAGCAGGGAGAACTTTTTGGCGCCTGAAGAGCCCCTGTCTCCGCCGCGGCGGAGAACTAAGGTTGTTACAGCATTAGGAATACAAAAAGAGTTAAAATTAAAACTATAAATTTTTTTTAGCCTAACATTTTTTCTTTGTTCAACTTCATTGGCGTCGCACTCTTGTACAGTAAATCTTTATTCAACTCTTTAAATTTAAAACAATTCTAAAAATAGCATAAACAAAAATCTGCGTCATCTGCGAAATCAGCGGGTAAACAAAAAGTAACAATCAAAATAACTTAACAAAAAAATTATGGAAAATCAATCTAAGTTCCCCTTTAGGCCTGCCCCGATTATTTCGGGGGGACAGGGGCAACAGGCGCTACAACAAGACCACCATAAAGTATCCGCAAAAGAACAAGGCGAAGAAGTACAATACATAACTGGCCGTGGCGCACAATTCAATACCAAAAACCGTTTTTTAAAAGACGAAAAAACACAGGAACATATTGAAGGCATTGATGATTGGGAAGCCAGTAATATTCCTACGCAATACATCGAACAGCAAAGCAAAACCATTGTAAACAAAGTAGAAAGTAAAGATGTAGGCATGGGCTACAGCATGAACCCTTATGCCGGTTGCGAACATGGCTGCATTTATTGCTATGCCCGTAATGTGCATGAATACTGGGGTTACAGCGCCGGATTAGATTTTGAACAAAAAATAATTATTAAAAAAAATGCACCGCAACTGCTGCGTAAATTTTTAATGCACCCAAAATGGGATGCCACACCCATCATGCTCAGTGGCAATACCGATTGCTACCAGCCTGCCGAACAAAAGTATCGCTTAACAAGAGGCCTGCTCGAAGTTTGTAATGAATTCAATCAGCCGGTAGGCATACTCACCAAAAACAGCTGGATATTAAAAGATAAAGATGTGCTGCAGGAAATGGCGAAGAAAGGCATTGTATCGGCCATGGTTTCCATCACATCTTTTAATGAAGATTTGCGGCGCAGTATGGAACCCCGTACCACCACTGCAAAACAAAAATTAAAAGTAATAAACGAACTCAGCAGCGCCGGTGTACGCATGGGTATTATGATGGGCCCGATGATACCCGGGTTGAACGACCACGAAATGCAACGCATTATGAAAGCCGCTGCAGATAACGGCGCAACTTTTACTGCTTATACTTTTATTCGTTTAAATGGTGCGATTAAATTTTTATTTCACGATTGGTTGTATAAAAATTTTCCTAACCATGCCGATAAAGTGTGGCATTTAATTGAACAAAGCCACGATGGTAAAGTAAACGACACCCGCTGGGGCGTACGCATGCGTGGCGAAGGCAGCATTGCAGATATGGTGGCGCAGACCTATAAAAAATACGGCAAGCTCTATAATATGAATGCAGAAGAATGGCATTTAGATACGAGCAAGTTTAGAGTGCCTGGCGGGCAGGGGAAATTATTTTGATTTTTAAAATAAAATGTATGAAGGGAATTACAAGAGAATATTTATTATACGTAATCAACGATTGTATAAAGATTACTATTCACTACCGCAGAAAAATTGCGGATAATTATTTTGCAAAAGAAATTACTGAAGTTACTGAAGAAGAGCTCATCGATTTTATAGCCACTATTCCTTACTTTACCATTGAGCTTAAGGATTTTTTAATGGGTAACTTAACTGTGCAAACAATTATTATTAGCCAGGATTGGGAAAAAGATTTTGCAAGAAAAAGTATTGCCTGGGCCACCAATCCAGCATGGACAGAAACAGATATGTCTTTTTTGGCAACGAGTTTTAAAAACGTGGTGATTGTTGATGCGTTGACGATGCCGTATTAGAAAATACAAGTTTTGCAAGCCTTGTATTAATTCTCCGCTTCCATAAAAGTTCCCCAATGGTATGCCGCACAAGGGAGCCCCGCCATGGCGGGGACGATGATGCCATAAAAAACCACTGCCGGTAACAAAAAATTGTCCTTGTAAATTCAAAGTCTCACTTTGAATTTACAAGGAAGAGAATTATATTTGTAAGATGATTACAAGAACCTTACAGGCAGATATAAGCAGGCTGCTAAAGGCTTTTCCGGCGGTTTGTATTTTGGGGCCAAGGCAGGTAGGCAAAACCACGCTTGCAAAAACCCTTGCAACTACATTTAAAAAAGCAGCACTGTATTTAGATCTGGAAAACCCTTTAGACCAGCGCAGGCTGGCCGACCCATTTACTTTTCTTACCGATAATGCAGACCGGTGCATTATTCTGGATGAAATACAGGTAATGCCACACCTGTTTGCTGTATTGCGTTCTGTAATTGATGCCAACCGCCGCAATGGAAAATTTATTTTGCTGGGCAGTGCATCTCCGCAACTGGTAAAAGGCGTAAGCGAATCGCTGGCAGGCCGGATTGCATACAGGGAATTAACGCCGTTAAATATTTTGGAACTTCCTAATAATATAGATAAAAATAAACACTGGCTCCGGGGCGGCTTCCCCTCATCGTTATTAAACCGTTCAGAAGCCATGGCTACCAAATGGATGAATGGATTTATCCGCAGTTATATCGAAAGGGATTTAACAGTATTGTTTGGCGTAGAATTTACAGCCAGTATTACCACCAAATTACTCAGTATGCTGGCGCATACACACGGGCAGGTATGGAATGCAGAAATGATTAGCCGCAGCATTGGTATTACAGGGCCTACAGTTAACCGTTATATCGAATTTTTGCAGGGAGCATATTTAATTCATAAGCTGCAGCCATTTCACATCAATACCAAAAAACGATTGGTAAAAGCGCCTAAAATTTATATCAGGGATAGTGGCATGCTGCATGCCATAAGTAATATTGGTAAAATGACGGCTTTACGTGGGCATCCTGTTGCAGGTAATTCGTGGGAGGGGTATGTGGTGGAGCAGGTATTGCAGTCAATGCCTGCCGGTCTGCAATTATACTACTACCGCACCCAGGCAGGTGCCGAGTGCGATATGGTGCTGGCAAGAGGTGTACATCCAATTGCCAGTATAGAAGTAAAGCTGAATAATGCACCATCTATTACTAAGGGGTACTACCAAAGTATAGATGATCTTAAAACAAAAAAGAATTTTGTGGTAGTACCGGATGTGGAAAGTTATAAAACCGGCAATGGTATTCTAATATGTAATGTGACAGATTTTATAAAAAACCATTTGCCTAAGTTAAAATAGCCTCCTTGTAAATTCAAAGTCTCACTTTGAATTTACAAGGAGGCATTGTTCAATACTATATGCAGCGATGTTAATTTTTATGTAGTTTGATATAAACTATAAAGGAAGAAATACTTTACCACCGCCTCCTCAATTTCTCCTTCATCAATTTTATTTTACCGCATAAATTAACAATCAGCTTAGCATCATCCATTATAGAAAGCTGGTTAAGCGACTCATTTATTTTTTTAATTTCTCCGGTATAAAATGCCGCCATTGTTTCAAAAGAATCCCAGTTAAAATTAGTGCCGGTAATATCGGCTGCAATAATAGTTAGCCGTGCCGTTCTTTTTTTTGTAATCATTGTTTGTTGTTTCATAACTTTTACTTTAAGTGATAAGGTTTAATGTTGCCGGCAAAAAAGTTGGAGTGGGTAATTGTATTGTAAAGATGAAACTAAGGTTAATAAAAAACAAGCGCAGCACTACTGATTATTAAACGTAGTTGTGGTATTAAAAAAAAGTAGTTCTACGTATAAATTTAATAAAATGAATTTTTACTTTTAACATCATTTTTAAATTAACTTATCATGCAACAACCTAAAAAAATTACCTGCCCGGCATTTATGCGGCTATTATTTTTACTGCTGCCAGTTATATTTTTTATGGCCTCCTGTAATAACGATAGCGGCGGCGTAGTAATACAGGTGCCCAACGATACATCGGCACTTGCAAAAATTAATCACTTTATTCCCCTTGCTCAAATTAAAGCTTATGAAGCTGCTTTTGCAGGCGAAAGAGATTCGTTATTAAAACTTCGTCCCGGGTTTTCGGTACCATTAAGCGAAGCGTTTAACAAACAGTCAATAATTGAATTGCTGCAAATTCCCGATTGCGTTGGCATAAGAATTTTATACGGGGTAAAGAAAAATGGCGACAGCAGCAGCGTACGTTTAGTATTAGTTGGTGTTAACAGCAAAGGCGAAAATTTATATCTTTCCGAACATAAACCAGTCAGAGCAACTAATGAAACAGCAACTGCAGATAGCGCTGGGCGGCAAATGAAAACAACAGAAGCATCATCTGGCGAAGAGGTTGGAGGAGAAGAACACGGGCAGTGTAACCCACCGTGCCCCGGTAATTATTAAAATATTTTTAATCAGCTTCGTACCTTATATATGAACAGCGAAGTACAATTTATTCTAAGCCTCACTATTGCTGTTACAGTAATTATTGGGGTAATAAGATATAAGTCAATCGATACATCTTATTACCCCTTTTTCTACCTTGCATTTATTTCACTGCTTGTTGAGGTGGCTAATTTTGTGCTTACAAAATATAAAATGTACAGCACCATTTCGGCAATGATAAATGTATTCGATTATCTCGAATTCTTTTTTTTCACCTGGCTTTTTCATCTATGGGGGTTATTCAATTATAAAAAGAAAATTTATCTTTTTATAATTAGTATTTTTTTTATTTGCTGGCTGGGTCTTACTTTTTTTGCAGATGGGTTTACAAAAACCGGCGTTTACTTTCCTGTACTTTATACCATAGCGTTATTGTTTTTTGCAGTAACAGCGTTTAATAAATTTGTAATACCCGACAGGCAGGCAATATTTAAAAATCCTAAACTCTGGATACTGTTTGGTGTAATTATATTTTTTGCTTTTTACCTTTTAATAGCTTCAACCAATCTTTCGGTGTTTGGTAAAAATACCAGCAACGGTTTGCGGAAAAACTTACAGGGTATAATCAGTTATTCAAATCTTATTGTTAATTTGATGTTTGCAACAGGCGCTTTATGGATCCCAAAGAAGAAGAATTTTACCAGGCTATTTTAATTGTTGCTTCGTTGGTAGGCATCATACTGTTATATTTTATTGTAACGGCAGTAAGCTATCATAGAAAAAGCCTGCGTATGCACAAAGATAAAATACAGGCCGAAATTGACACACTTGAAAATGAAAGAAGAAGAATAGCATCCGATTTACATGATGAACTGGGGCCACTACTATCCGCAGTAAAACTGCAAATAAATAATATTGAAACTGCGGGAGAAGAAGATCAGCAATTGGTGGTAAAATCGAGCCAGCATATAGACAGTATCATTCATAAACTTCGTGAAATTTCCAACAATCTAATGCCCAATACTTTACTGCGTAAGGGGCTGAAAATTGCTATAATTGAGTTAGCTGATACTTATAAAAAAGCAAGTAAGCTGGAAGTAAGGTTTAGTTGTGAGCAGGAGATAAGGCTTGACCAGAATAAAGAAATTAATTTATACAGAATTGTGCAGGAAGTACTGCATAATACCATTAAACATTCCGGCGCAAATTTATTGCTGATAAGTTTACGTAAAGAAGAAAACCGCATACTGCTTGCTACTGCTGATAATGGAAAAGGGTTTGATTATTTTTCAAAATCAAAAGAACTTAAAGGACTTGGGTTGCGTAACTTGCAAAGCCGTACCGATGTTATGGGTGGCGAGTTAACCTGTAATTCTCAACCCGGTAAAGGAGTAACTTATATTTTTGACATTCCGGTTTAATAAAAACAATGAGTACTACTGCAATTAAAATTGTTATTGCTGATGACCATGAAATTTTCAGAGATGGTTTAAAACTGATGCTGCAAAGGCAGACTGATATTATTGTTGCAGGCGAAGCAGCAGATGGAAAAGAATTGATTGAACTTGTAAAACATACTTTACCCGATGTAATAATTACTGATGTAAAAATGCCGCAGCTTGATGGCGTAGCTGCTGCAAAATATCTTACCGAGCATTATCCATCTATCGGCATAATTGCATTAACCATGTTTGATGAAGAAGACTTAATTGTAGATATGCTGGAGGCAGGGGCAAAAGGATATCTTTTAAAAAATGCAGACAAAACGGAAATTATAGAAGCTGTACATACTGTTGCCAATAACGAGCCGCATTACTGCCGCCTTACTTCTCAAAAACTGGCAAGCATGGTAGCAAAAAGTAAATTCAACCTGCATTTAAAAAAAGAAAAACCTGAGTTTAATGAAAGAGAGCAGGAGATAATCCGCTACATCTGCGAAGGATTAACCAATAAAGAAATTGGCGAAAAAATATTTTTAAGTGTAAGAACTGTAGAAGGGTTACGTTTAAAAATTATTGAAAAGATGAACGTAAAAAATACTGCAGGCATAATCGTTTATGCCATACGGGAACATTTGTACACGCCGCAACTGTAAAAAAATATTTTTTTTAAATAGCTTTTTTACAACTTTTCATTGGAGAAATTACCGAAATTGAATTGCTGAAATAAAATTATTTTTTATTTTTTTTGAAAAATATTTGGCAGAATCAAAAAAATAAATTCATCTTTGCAATGCAAATAAAATTATAAACAACAAACATGTTACGCATACAACTGCATATTGAAGCGATGAATTGTTTTAGTCAGCCGAAAGGTGATTATAACAATTGCGGGGCATGTTATGCTGATGAATAAGTATCAAAACTAATTCCATATAACTTAAGCCCCGCCTGAATCAGCGGGGTTTTTTGTGTCCCCATCCCCTAAAGGGGAGACGAAGAACAAAGCGAAGAATGAAATTGTAAACTAAAAAATAAAGATGCGTCAAAAAAACTGTAAACAACAAATAGCAAACCGAAGTCTGTCGATCAACTGCTATAATACTATTATGCCGATAGGCCATGCTGTGCTGTTTAGTAATGCATCAATTGATAAAAATATAACACGACCGTGTAAGTTAAACGAGTAATAAAAAACTTGTTGAGTAAAAAGCCCGGTCGTACTAAAAAACGACCGGGCTTTTTGTTTTTAGCAATGGCCCAAAAATAAAAGGAGGGTAAAATGGAAACATTGCACATGCTTAAATTTTTGCTGATTATAATACACTTGTTGGTGGCGTATGCAGGTAAAGCAGAAAAAAGAAACCGTAAGTATTAAGTATTTAAAAAAACAGGGTATGACATTTTTAATAGTAGTATGGTTGATGCAGGCATTTGCAGAAGCCATTTTCAATAAAATAAAAAGGCGCATAAAATAATCAGATGCAGAAGGAGGAATAAAGCTTTCCCCGTGAGATGCAACGGGGAAGCTTTTTAAACCCCCATCCCCTGAAGGTGTGAAAAGATATAGGAGTATTTCAATTGGTAGAATACGTGATCTGGAATCATGAGGTTGTCAGTTCGAGTCTGGCCTCTTATACAAAAAAGGTCTGTTAGTCTAAGTGGTTCAGGATGTCAAGCTTTCTACTTGAAGATGTGGGTTCGAATCCCATACAGACTACAAGCCCTTTGAAATGTAGTGTGCAGTGCTGCATCAGCCGGCACTCCGCTATACTGGTTCGTTAGTGTAACGGCTAACATTTCTGATTGTCTATCAGAAGCTATGGGTTCGACTCCCGTACGAACCGCAAATTGTTGAGTGGTGTCCCGATAGCTATCGGGAGCAGCATATCAGATTCTGAATCTGATGATGATAGTTCTCCCGATAGCTATCGGGACTCAATAACAAAAAAATTGCAGTATATGCGTTGATGGCGGCGTGCCGGTCTTCCAAATCGCGAGGAGAGTGTTCGAATCACTCATACTGCACTTAGTAAATGTTGGCTTTAGCTTAACAGGTAAAGTATCACACTGTGAATGCAAAGAACAGGGTTCGAGACCCGAAGTCAACCAAGGTTAAAAATGAACAGGTAACTAAGAATGTTGAATGATGAAGTTGAAAAGAAGAGGTGATAAAAGAATACGACTTGGTGTAATGGCAACATAATCGTCTTCCTTTCTTTCTGAAAGGCAAACATAAGATGAGTGTATTCAGTTCAATTCTGAAAGTCGTACAGGAAGATTGGTTTATAGTTCAACGGATGAGAATACTTCACTACGAATGAAGAGATGAAAGTTCGAATCTTTCTAAGCCAACAGAAAATAATGTGCTTTGGAGTAATGGTTAACTCAGAAGTCTCATAAGCTTTTAATACAAGTTCGAATCTTGTAGGCGCAACAAAATAAATTGACTTGTAGCTCAATGGTTAGAGCAAGAACCTTATACGTTCAAGGTTAACACTTCGAGCCTGTTCAGGTCAACAAAAAATATTGATGGCTTAACTCAATGGCAGAGTACTATCCTGATACGATAAAAGTTGAAAGTTCAAGTCTTTCAGTCATCACAAAATAGTTTCGTAGCTCAATGGTTAGATGCACCGAACTTTTAATTCGGGGGTTGTGAGTTCGAGTCTCACCGGAACTACAAAATAAAAATGGATGAATAGCTCAACGGTAGAGCGGCGGCTTGTTAAGCCGATGGTTGAAAGTTCGAATCTTTTTTCATCCGCAAAATATTATTGGAGGGTTGATAGAGCGGTAATGTGCTGGCTTGCTAAACCAAGGTTGAGGTAACACTCAGGTAAGTTCGATTCTTACACTCTCCGCAAATGTCCTGCTGGCAGACATGGCTGTATGCATTCGACTGCAAATCGAAAGAAAGGGGTTCGAATCCTCTGCAGGACTCAATAAAAGAAATTGTTTGATAACAGGTGAATTCGATAATGAGGAAATAAGAATCAATCAAAAAATCTGTAACAAACAAATGGACGAATAACTCAATTGGTAGAGTGCCGGTTTGAAGAACCGGTAGTACAAGTTCGAATCTTGTTTCGTCCACAATAAAAACTATCAGTATGATGTAACGGTAGCATGATAGTCTTCCAATCACCACCGATGGCGGGTTCGAATCCTTGTATTGATGCAAAATAAATTTTATACAATTTAAAAAAGAAGTGATGAAAAAAGTAACACGGTTCATAATGAAACAAATAACACACCTGCTGCAATGGCACAGGAGTTTTCGATCGAAACAAAATAAAACATTATGGACACAAAACTTATTCAACAGTACGGAGAAGATATTCTCTGTTACCGCTTACGTACTGCAAGGCAAAAGAAACGAATGCGGTACGAAGATTTTGATAAGCAACTTATACAATTAGCATAAGGAAGAAACATCATTGTATATGCAAAAAAGAAATCTGGGGTGGGAGCCATTGCGTCCGCCTGTACAAAAAGGCTGGATTAGATTTTTTGTAGTAAGAGAGGATGTGGCAAGGAGCAGGCATGGTACTTTTTTTGAAACGATTTTAAAAAAAATAAATACTTACGAGTACCACTGGAAAAAAGATTTTAAAAGAAAGAAGCGGAAACGGGGGCGAAAAATTTATGTTGTAAAACAACAACATCTTTTGAGGCCTAACGAATACCAGTTTTTAAAAATGGATTTCAACGAATCTGAAAAACAATTTTTTAGAGAAGTGTGGGAGATGGATTGGAAGAGACAACCCATTAAGCGGTATGAGTTTATTGAAGTTTGGAGATATGTGTTAAAGACAAAGCCCAATATGGTTGATAAAGTGAGAATTAAAGATGCAGTACTGGATTCAAAAATGAAATTAATGGACAATTATCTGGAAAGAAATGATTTGCGAAAAAGGCAATGCAAATTAGTGCGTGGGCATTACAAGCACAGGTATTATAAAGAAATTGAAAAGTATAATGAAGCAAATGAATTTAAAAACAAATCATTGATTCAAATACTGAATACAGTAAAATGTTGGTAAAGATGAACAAAGAAAAAATGTTGAATGGAGCGTCGCCAATGTCGCCTCATCGGGGAACAATAGTTCGCTAATAAAAATTAATGCCCCGAAGGGCATTAAGAAAATTTTAAAAAAATGGAACAGCAACAGCAATGGAGAAAATTAAACGGCGAAAAAATTCGCATTCCTATTGAGGATGAAGTAAGGGCTGCTATTGAAAGAGAAAGGACATTGGGCCACCAATTGAAAGTATGTATTGGTACCGATAGCCAGGTGAAAGGGAAAAGAAACCGAATTTGCCACCGTAATTGTTTTTATACGGAAAGGTAAAGGCGGGTTTATGTACATCTGCAACCAAACTACTTTGCAAAAATTTAGTATTAAACAAAGGATGCTGGTGGAAGTGGCAAAGAGTATTGAAGTGGCGTATCCGCTGTGCAATATTTTTAGCCGCTACAGTGTAGATATGGAAGTGCATGTGGATATTAACACCAACCCAAACTTTAAAAGTAATGATGCATTGAGAGAAGCTATGGGTTACATACTGGGAATGGGCTTTGTGTTTAAAGCCAAGCCCGATGCTTTTGCAAGCAGCAGCTGTGCTAATAAAATTGTGCAATAGTGCAAGCTCATAAATCCCTTGAAGGAGATTTGTAAAAGATATTTAGAATTGAATAGAAAATAATTTTTAAAAAGAAGAAAATGGCACAAATAATTATAATTTTTTTAATTGTACAGTTTATTATTTGGTTAATACCGGGTATAGAAAATTTTGTACAACATTTATTTAAACAAATAAAACAAAGGTTTAGCACCAATAAAAATGCGGCAATCTTTGAAACTAATTACATTGAAGTAAAAACTTTTTATGTAAAAGAATACAATACAACACCCTGCATCAGTTTTATAAATAACCTGGATGTAAGCAAGGCGTATGCCTATATTAACACCGGTGCTGCAGGAAAGGTGCTGGGTATTTACCAGCGTAACTATTACAGTTGGCAGCATAAGCGGCAGGAGTTTAGTACCACAGTATTTAAACTGGAAAATAAAGTGATGATTGAGGTTGGAGATGAATATGCAGAAGTATTGTTTGCAAATAACAATTACAAGTTTGCTAACGAACTGATGGAACTGTTTTCAAGTTATAAAGCGCCGCAAAAAGAAGAACCGTATGAGATAAATATTATTACGCAAAACAGCTCGGGGCTTGATTTGAAACAATTGGAAATAAAACCAACAGTACTGGATATAGACCTTTATTACAATGATGATTTTAAAGCAGTAGATGAAATAATAAAACAACGGCTGGAAAAAGAAAATGATAAAGGTATTATATCTGTTACACGGTTTGCCGGGTACTGGTAAAACAACTTACCTGCGTTACTTAATTGGCAACATGAAAAAAAGGGTATTGTTTGTATCGCCTGGTGTGGCAGGCAATTTAATGAACCCTGAGTTTATTGATTTGCTGATAGACAACCCAAATGCAGTACTAATTATTGAAGATGCAGAAAATATTATTATGGACAGAAAATTCAGCAGCAACAGCAGTGTAAGTAATTTACTAAACATCAGCGATGGTTTGTTGAGCGACTGTTTAAATGTACAGATCATTTGCACTTTCAACAGCGCATTAAGCATGGTGGATAGTGCATTGCTGCGTAAAGGAAGGCTGATTGCAAAGTATGAATTTGAAAAATTAAATGCAGTTAAAGCACAGCGGTTGAGCGATCATTTAGGGTTTAAAAATAAAATTAGTAAACCAATGACGATTGCTGAAATAACCAACCCGGATGATATGGAAGTGGAGCAGCAGGCAATGCAGGTATTGGGTTTTAGAAGAGAAGTGGTGATGAATTAATTTGTTTGGAGAATAGGTTTGCAAAAGAAGTCAAGTTTTAAAAACTTGACTTCTTTAATCATGATACAATTCCTGCATCAAACGCACTTTCCTTTTTATCTGGCGTACAATATTATTAGGCGATAAAATTTTAATGCCTTCACCAAAACCAATCAGTTCTCTTTCCATTTCAAAATTGGGGATAACTGCAATGCTGAAATGCGTACCGCCTTTTACTTCTTCAACTAATTTTTTGTGAAGCATGAATAGGTTTGGTTTTAATGTAAGGCGCATGATGTACACTGGCCCAAAATACAATGGTCGTCGGCTCTTCGGCATAGTTACGGGTAACGCCGATGATGTCATCAAAATAAGTGTGCGGTTCAAATTTTTTGTGCTGCACAAAAAGTTCTTTGTCTTGTGCTGTAATATTTTGAATACGGTCTAAAGCAAAAGTGATAATTTCTTTGCCCTGTTTTTTCATACCGAGTATAAACCAGCGGTTGCGGTATTCTTTAAGCAGGTAAGGATAAAAAATAATATCGCTGGCCTGCCGGGCTTTAAAAGATTGGTAAGTAAGCAGCAGCGTGGTTTTATTTACAATGGCTTTGTATAAAATATCCAGCCATTCAATACCGGTAAGCAAATCGTTTTTTTCAAAATCAATTACTGAAGCTTGTTGATGTTGTTCGCTGTAAATTTTGTCTTCCAGTTTATTCACCATTTCGCTCACTTCGTTAAAATGGCTGAAACCTTTAAACTGGCGGAGCAGATGAGATACTTCCTGCAGTATGCCCAGGTCTTGCGCAGTAAGCGGACTGTTGGCAATGGAATACTCCGCATCTTCATAAGTATAAAACTTTTTGTTGTTTACTATTATGGGTGCATTGTAGCCAAGAGAATCACTACGCATGGCATTCAAATCTAAGCGGATGGTACGCATGCTGATATTGGTATACACGCCTTCGTATTCGTACAAAGCATCATTGCAGGCATCAATCAGGTCTTCGATGGTCCATTTGCGGCGGCGGTTTTGCAGGCATTTGTCGATGGTGCGGTAGCGGATGAGGGCATTGCGGTTTACGGGCATAAAAGCCCCCATCCCCTAAAGGGGGGTTATGGAGGTTTTATAAAAATAGTGAAAATAAATTTTACTGTGCAAATAGATTGCACAGATGAGATTGAGATTTGTGTTATGGAAAAGGAAATGAAGGAGATCATACAAAAAGGTTACAACCTGTTTGCTGGCTACAAACTTAATGGTAGACTTGATGTATGCCCATGTTGTATGAGTGAAGTAGAACAGGAGCAGCTATTGAGTGTTCAAGTTGAAAAACTCCCTTTAGCCTTACTGAGTGTTTATAATACTTCGGCTATGCCTGAAGAAATTGAAGCGGTGGAGTACAAATATTTTCTGCCACGTTTATTGGAACTGATTAATGAATTCAATTTTCCAGCACATTCTATAGAAATAACTTTAAGCAGAATGGCATATTTAAGACCGGGAGAATGGTCAATAGAGGAAGCAGCTTTTCTGGAGGAGTATATGAAATCGTTCTTTAAAAAATGTTTGGCAAAATATCCTGCTGCTGATTTTGAAGATATGGAAGCTGTGATTATTATGCTTTCAAAAACGGGTTTTGATATTAGCTGGACAATTGAAATGTGGAAAGAAGCAAAAGGATTCGGTGCTTTAATGCATTTTGTTCAAACGATATCGTCTGGAGTTAAGGTGAACAGGCAAGGGAATTTTATTGTTGATAATCCTTTTGCTGATGATAGTATTAGATTTTTGAATGAGTGGCTAAACGATAAAGTGACCATTTTAAATTTTAAATCAAGGATAGAAGAGTTATTGGTAATGCAAAACTATACAGGAGCGTTTGTAACAGAAATAAATGAGGTTTATGAAACATTGAGTTGCCTGGATAAATAATTTTTACTGTGCAAATAGATTGCACACATAGGTTGGAGGTTTGTGTTATCAAAGTAAAACAAGAAGTTCTTTAAAATATTGTTGAAATAAAAATTCAATTCAAAAGCTTGCTTAACGGCAAGACGGATACATGCCTGTTATCAGCAAACCTGATGTGTGTTTTAAAAAAGCACCATAGTACAGACGTAGTAACTATCTGTATGCTGTTGCGGCAATAGCGCAATATCCGCCATAACCTACGGGTCAAGGGTTCGATTCCCTTTCACTTTTATCGGTGATAGCTCAGCTGGATAGAGCAGTAGAATCAAGCACAGGTTCGAATCCTGTTCCGGCTAAAAATCGGATAGTTCAGTGGTAGAACACTACGTTACGGACGTGGAGTAAAGAAGTACATCGCTTCTTAAAAAATGGTGATCCATTAAAGTAGAAATTGCGTTGCCTGCTGTTTGTAAAGTTGTTGCAACTTTTACAGCAAAGCAAATTCAGTAAACGCTTTGCAAATGACAAAATTAGCAGATAGCAAATGACACTTGGTTTATTTAAACTTTACTAAAAATATTTTGGTAAATAATAGTAAAACAACTGTCAGCCCGAATCTGTTAACCAATCATTTCCGTGATTACAGAATGGCAACCAATTTCAACTTTATTAAAACAAAATTTAATCAGCGCCATCTGCGAAATCAGCGGGCACAATAACAAACAAAATGAAACAAGTAAAAATTAACGCCTACCAAATAGCATTGGTGTTTAAAAATGGCGTGTACAAAAAAATGTTGGCGGAAGGAAATTACTGGTTGTGGTATAACGAAACTGTGATGATATATGATGTAACCAAACCATTTACTGCACCGGTAGAATTAAATATTTTATTGCAGGATGCTGCATTGGCAAATGCCTTGCAGGTAATTGAAGTAAGTGATGCTGAAATAGTGTTGCAGTACCAGGATGGTTTGATGAAGCAGGTATTAACTGCAGGCCGTTATGCTTTTTGGAAAAACGCAGTCAACAACTACGAATTTATAAAAGCAGATATCAGCAAAATAGACATTACTGAAAACATCAGCCGTGCTGTATTGCAAAACAAATTGGTAGCACCTTACGTACGTACCTACACTGTAGAAAACTACGAACAAGCCGTGTTGTTCATCGATGGTAAGTATGCACAAATATTGCCAGCCGGTATTTATTACTGGTGGAAGAACAGCATCACCATTGTAGTAGGTAAAGCCGATACACGTATGCAGCAAATAGAGATCAATGGGCAGGAAATTTTGACCAAAGACAAAGCGGCTTTGCGTATCAACGGTTATGCACAGTACAAAGTGGTGGATATTGAAAAAGCAATTTTGCAAAATAAAGATTACGAAAAGCAATTGTACATAGCCTTTCAGTTAGCATTGCGGGAGTATATAGCTGCTTATGGTTTTGATGAATTACTGGAGAAAAAAGAAGCTATAGCACCATTTATTTTAGAAGCAGTAAAAACTGCTGCCGAAAATTTGGGTGTTGCCGTAAACAGTTTCGGTATCCGGGATATCATTTTGCCAGGCGATGTAAAAGACATCATGAACAAAGTGTTGGTGGCCGAAAAAAATGCACAGGCCAACAGCATCATGCGGCGTGAAGAAACTGCCAGCACCCGTAGTTTGTTAAACACTGCCAAATTAATGGAAGACAATACCATGTTGTGGAAATTGAAAGAGATGGAATACGTTGAAAAAATTGCCGACAAAATCAGCAACATCAGCGTAAGTGGTAATGGCGCATTGATTGAACAGTTGAAACAGATATTTGTAGCGCAGAAATAATCTGAACGGGGATTTGGGTGGATTAAAAAGATTAACAGGACCTCAATCCATATCATCCAATTAATCCTCCCAAATCTTAGTTCAGACAATTTGGGGAACGGGCTTTTGTAATTCTGCTCAACATCGTTGTGTCACTCACTTGTACCTACCGTGTGGACACATCTTTTGCCATCATCCAGCCATTGTAAGTATCATAAAATTTTTCTAACCCTATCCACAATGTTGTGATACCAGGTTTTCTTTCAGAAGCATATCCCTTCCAGCCACCAAGCCTTGCTATTACCCAAGTCGCATACTGCAAGGTAGATTTTTTGTAAGGGTTCTTTAATTTTTCTGTTTTGCCTTCCATCTTTTTACATTGCATATCTGCACATTTCATTTCTGCTTTTGTAAAGCATATCTCTGCAGGCAATCCTGCATCTTCAGGTTCATCCCAGGCAATACGCATTTGGAATATTTTTATAATGGCATCGAGCATCAACAAGCATAACTTTTTTATTGACCTGCCACTTTCCAGTTCACTGGCTTCAATGTTAAAGCCTTCTTTTTTTAGTATCC
Organism: uncultured Chitinophagaceae bacterium; assembly: GCA_963741535.1. Lineage (GTDB taxonomy): Bacteria > Bacteroidota > Bacteroidia > Chitinophagales > Chitinophagaceae > Ferruginibacter. Next base: position 918,006 of record CAVUIP010000002.1, on the reverse strand, counting down.
TAAATACTTCTTCTATTATCCATCGCCAACTGTACCATTCTATTATCATTAATGCTTCACTCAATGTAGTAACAGGTATGGTTGTAAGCAACCGCCAGCATACCTTTTGTTTTGATGTACCTCCTGCTTCTCTTGCCTCAACAGCCCAAAGTTTTACTGTGGCCGCTGCGGTTTTAGCAGTTCTGCTGCTATTTTTTAATGTTACTTCCGTAAATCTTACTTCCAGTTTTGCTGTTCTTTTCTTTTGACCTTTTCTATTATCGCCATCAATTTTAATTTCGTAAGTACCGGCAACTTTGCACTTTGATAATTTACTAAATAATTTTCCCCCTTCTGGCAATGCTCTGTCTGATTTTGCCCGTATTAACAGGTTAGTCTGCGCATCTGGTATGGTAGCAAACTGCTCGTAAATATCACCTTCCCGATCCTGCACTATTATCACCATCGCTGCCTCCTTCAAATTTACTTTCGTTGCTTTGGAAGAAGCCTGCCATTTATTAGACTCTTTGTTTTCTATAGTAAGTTTTTTATACCTGTGCCTGTCTTTGGTTGCTTTATCTTCTCTTTCTAAAGAGCGGTTCCATATGTGTACAGCGCAATATCCGTAAGGAAAACAATTGGCTGCATCTACTACCAAAGAAGGATGTATCATAAAACCCAACCCGTTTTTGGGCGCATTAGTTGTGCCTATTGAATCATCTTTGTTTATCCTGTTTTTATGGTTATATAAATTTATTTCCGAAGTGTCCTGTATACTCAATACCACCTTGCCCTTTACAGCTAAAGCACATCGCTTGCTAATACTTGATGTTATAACACTTTCAGGCGTACGTTCATTTTCCAAAAACCGGTAATGTCCCTTTTGTACTGAACTGCTTTGGCTTATCTGACGAATTGAATGACTACCTCTAACCAGTAAATCTCTTACAAATTTATTCCCACGTTCATCCAAACGCTTATCTCCAAAACTATCCCTAAACGATGCTGTCAACATATTTTTAAGCCAAAGCTACAAAAGATGTGTCCACACGGTAGCACTTGTACGGCATACCTTTATTGAGCTTTTATCGAAGCGGAGGGAGGATAGTTTAAATTAATGGTATAAATATTTTATAAATAAATCATTTTAAAAAATGAAACAACTAGGATGTTATTATATGCACATGTTTTATCCGACAAATTTGTATTTAGAGGATAAGAAGTCTTATTTATTTGAATTCGAAAGTAAGAAAATTAGCGTTCTGATTGTTCGACATTTTAAGTCTCTAATGATTAACGATTTTAGCAATAAAATTGTTCGTATTGACAATGAGGTAATAACTTATGATTTATTGGAAAAAGATATTTCTATTACTGATAAAACACTTGCAATTACATTTGAAGGAGATGAAAATGGAGTGACTTTTCTAGTTGATTATAAAAAGCATTTGTATAGAGAATTTTATCAAAAGCCATATACAGAAATCATTTTAAATTTTGAAGGCTATGCTAGCGATAATAATGTGGAGTTTGGAATGCGGGCATTAAAATATTTTATTAGTTCTTATAGATTAGTTTGTGATGATATACTTGCTTTATCACTTGATAAAATGCCATATATCTCAAAAGTAACTAAGGAGTTCTTTTATGTATACACTAATGATGATCTAAAAGTGGCTGAAGAAATTCGATTGCAAACTAATAGAGAGGGTAAGCTAGGTATAAAACAACTTAACCCACCATTTTATCATACAGACGGAAAGAAATTTGCTACTAATCCAGAACGTAATACTGAGAAGCTAAATAAATTCTTAAGTAATAAATCATCTCCTGATGCAATGATGGAATTTATTTTAAAAGCAAAGGAAGAACATTATATTCATGGTAATTACAAATACTCATTTATAGAAAGTTGGACTTCAATAGAAATTGCTATTGTTGCGTTCTTAAGAATGATAAAATCGCAAAAAGGAATATCGAAAAATAAAATGGATTCATATGAAAGTGAAGTGGGGATATCCTATTTGATAAATATAGAATTACCGCTTGTTGCATCTGAAAATCAAAATTTGGTAGATATGATTCCCAAAGTCGATTCGATACGTAAACTTAGAAATAAAGTAATACATGAAAACAGGAATATTACAATGGACGAATCTCATAATGCTTTAACTATTGCGATTAATTTTTTGAATTTAATGGGATATAAAAAGTATTAGAAGATAAATGTATTTTTTAGAGTGGTAGTTATTTAAAATTTTACAAAAAGATATTTTAAAAGTTTAAAACAAAAACAATGAGTTACATTATAGTAGATGTTGAATCAGACGGCCCCATACCACAACCCTATTCGATGGTATGTTTTGGTGCCGTGGTGCTGGAGCCAACATTAAGCAAAACATTTTATGGTAAAATAAAACCTATTTCGGAACAATGGATACCGGAAGCATTGGCCGTAAGCGGTATCAGCAGGCAGGAGCATGAGCAATTTGAAGAACCGAAAAAAGTGATGGAGGATTTTGCAAAATGGTTATCGGACAATTCAAAGAACAGACCAATATTTATCAGTGATAATCCGGCTTTCGACTGGCAATGGATCAACTGGTATTTTCATACCTACATGGGTAAAAGTCCTTTTGGGTTTTCGGCAAGGCGCATTGGCGATTTGTATTGCGGCATGAAGATGGATACCGGTTTAAATGCGGAATGGAAAAAACTGTTTCGTAAAACAACACATGATCATAACCCGGTAAACGATGCCTTAGGTAATGCAGAAGCTTTGCTGGCAATGAAGGCAATGGGATTGAAAATACCGGCACATTAAGAAAAATTGTCCCACGCTATTTGTCATCATCTTTTGTTAATTCAAGATAAGCAAACACCATATCATTAAATCGTTTGTTTTTCTTATGGATAAGCAGTGAACTGTAAATGAATAAACCACCAACATTAAAATTGCTGGTTACCTGTACAATCTTGCTGGAAGGGTGGTCGTAGAAGTCAAACCAGCTCAGGAATTTTCTGGCTCTTGCACCTTCCTTGCCATCAGAGTTGTCGCAAACATAAACAACGGCGTTTGATTTTGAACCAAGAAAGTCACCAACTATTGTAATTACTGTATCAGCAATTCTTTTATCGGTGCCTTTGCGAATTGGCTTCCCGTCGTTAGATATAAGCTTTAGGTTAAAGGAAAAAAAGTTAGGTGCTATTTCGGGTTGCGAAGCAAAATAATCTGCGTATGAAATGAAATAACATTGGTACTCATCACCAGCTTCGGTTGTAAAAAGAAATGTGAGATCATCAAACCTATAGAAATTATAGGCGTGCAAATTTATAGCCATGTGATTTTTCCAGTTGTTTTAAAGAAATGCCTTTTTGCAAGGCTTCGCCAATTATTTTCTGGTCAGCCAGCATCTTTTGAACCATTTCTAACCTGGCCATAGGTTTAGCCTTTGTCTTACGTTTGGCACGTACTGTTTTTTTAGGTTTTACAATTACTGTAGCCATAACAATGATTTATTGCAATTTACAAAAATTAAAACAATTAAACAGACCTTTAAGGTTTTTAACAAATGAGCAAATTAAAATTAACCGGAAAACAAATCCGTGCTATTGGCTACGAAGAAGGGCCGGTGGTAAGTGTGGCCATGCATACCATGTGTACTCACTTTAAACATTCCACCGAAGAAGAAGCACTGCAAATATTAAAAGATATTTTAGCAGCGCCAGAAAATTATGTAGCAGATGAAGTGTTAGGAAAGATTGCAGAAAAATTAATTGTAGTGGAAGAAGAAACAGCAATAGAAATTCCACTGAATGAAAAAGGAGTTGCGTACAACATCTTTGGTGCAAAACATATTGAAGAAGGCGCTTTAGCACAAATGCAGATTGCCGCTAAATTACCTGTGGCAGTTGCCGGTGCATTAATGCCCGATGCACACCAAGGGTATGGATTACCGATCGGCGGAGTGTTAGCAACAAACAATGCCATCATTCCTTATGCCGTGGGTGTGGACATTGGTTGCAGGATGTGTTTAAGCATTTTTGCTATCAACCCTGAAGAGTTGAAAAAAAGAGAAGCTAATTTTCAAAGAGAATTAGTGGCCAATACTTTGTTTGGTGCAGGAAGAGAATTTACAGAAAGAACAGAGCATGAAGTGCTGGATAGAAATGAATTTAATGATATTGCTTTTTTACAACCACTGCAACATAAAGCCTTAAAGCAGTTAGGCACTTCCGGTAGTGGCAACCATTTTGTGGAATTTGGTAGAGTAGAAATTACGGATGTAAACAATCCGATGCAATTACCAATTGGAAATTATGTGGGCCTATTAAGCCATAGCGGAAGCCGTGGGTTGGGCGCCAACATTGCCAACCACTACACACAAATTGCGATGCAAAAAACGGTGTTGCCAAAAGAAGCCAAACATTTAGCGTGGTTGGATCTAGATACGGAAGAAGGCATGGAATATTGGTTAGCCATGAATTTAGCTGGAGATTATGCAAGCGCCTGCCACCATACTATTCATGCAAAAATTGCAAAAGCCATTGGAGAAAAACCATTGGCAAGGGTAGAGAACCACCACAACTTTGCATGGAAAGAAATGTATGAATGGTAAAGAAGTAATCGTGCATCGTAAAGGTGCTACGCCTGCAGGTAAAGATGTATTGGGAATTATTCCAGGCAGCATGACTGCACCAGGGTTTATTGTAAAAGGTAAAGGTGAAACTGCTGCTTTAAATTCTGCTTCTCACGGAGCTGGAAGAAAAATGAGCCGTAGCAAAGCATTGGCCAACATTACGCATGAAGCTTTGAAAAAAGAACTGAAAGACCATGGTGTAAAATTAATTGGCGGCGGATTAGATGAAGCACCATTTGCTTATAAGGATATTAATGAAGTAATGCAAAGCCAAACCACATTAGTAGATGTGCTGGGTAAATTTTATCCTGCTATTGTGCAGATGGATGGAAGTGATCCGAAGAAATTCAGGAAGCGGAAAGAAGAGGTAGTAGGAGAGTAATTACACTTTAATATTTTAAACTGGCGAACATAATTATGTTCGCCAGTTTATTTTTTACAAACTAATTTCCAAACCTGCGGCAGCTGATAACTGTATGCTATTAGGCAATACCTGTACATACCTGTCGATGCTATACATGTTTCTTTGGTAATAGGCACTTACATTACAGTTTAGCCTGGTGCGGTAACTGATAAAATAATTTATACCGCAAAACAGGTTTGTTGCTGTATAAAAATTTTCTGGGTCAATATCCTGGTAGCCAAATTCTGACTGCAGATTAAAATTTATTATGGTTCTGGTGCTGGGATAAATGGCATGGCCATAAAATAAATTGGCACCAGCCTGTTTAATGATTGTTTTGCCTTTCATCTCATTTGTAATAATGCCATTGGTAAAATAACGATCCGTTAAATCGCCGGACGTATAAGTCAACTTTAAATAAGCGCCGAAATTATTTTGATGAATAAGATTAACTGGTTTATATTTTTTAAAACCCAACGAAAGAATAACTGACTGGGCGGTAAAATCATGTTCAAATTTTTCTATGCCATTATTTAGTACCTGGTTTGTGTTTGAACCTTTTATTGAAGGGGTGAGCCGTATAAATTTTTCTGTACCGGCAAAGCGTGGACTGTTGAAAGCAAAAAACAAAATATCATTAAGGTTGCTGAAATAGGTAATATCTGTTTTGTTGATCGCTCCTTTTTGTTGTAAGTAATTATCAACTGTTGTTAGTAAAAATTGTGTTCTTTTCCTGCTGTCGAGTACACGGGTGTTATTTCCTTTGGTAATACTTCTGCCTAACCCAAGCAGGTCATCATCCGATAGTATTGCTCCTAAACGGTCTACCTTAATTAATTCTTTATACAACCATAAAGCATTTTGCATGTCAGTTACATTTTCAAGCCTGCCCTTTCCTATACCCATGGTAAGTTCGGTTGAATATTGTGCCTGGTTGTTTTTTGCTGCTGTAATAATACCTGTAGTGGTTTCTTTGTTTCTAAAAAAATTGCCAGAAATATCTGCTCCCAATTCGGTAAACATTTTTTTAGTAAACCATTTATTTAATATGACTAAGCCTTGGAGCTGTTGAAAAACTGTTATTGATATTCCGGTAATCGTTGGTCTTCTACTTTTGCCCTGTTGATAAGAGCCCATACATACCTGCAGAAGCTGTCAATAATATTCTGCCGGTACTTTTAGTTATAAAATAAGTTGCACCAATGCCACCATTAGAGGCACTGTTCTTTTGTCTGCCGCTTCCTAAATCATGTTCATTAAATTGGCTGCCACCGCTAAAATTAAAATTTATTGCCCTGAAATTATCGATGCGGTATTTGAATTTCTTTAAAAGCGAATCGGGTTGAGCGAAAATGGGGAGTGTAAAAAAGGAAACTAAAAACAGGAGTAACGTTTTTTTCATATAGTTTGATTTGGTTGACTGAAGGTAATTGCTCTATTTTAAAAAACGATGTTAAATACAGCCACCCTGTTGTTAATAAAACTAAAAATATTTTTATCCAATATTGTACAATTAAGTTGCAATGGTTTGGCATCTGTTTTATTTTAAACTATTTTTACCGCAACAAAATAACCTGATGCTTACAACAACCGATAAAATAAAAGAACTGTTTACCACTTTTTCGAAGGCTGAAATTACAAGTATTGATAAATTACCCCAGGCCGGCAGCGAACGGCATTACTTTCGTATTCATACTGCTGATAAAAATTATATTGCCACCTATGGCGCAAACGTAAAAGAGAATGAATCGTTTATTTATTTTTCGGAGCATTTTAAAAAGAAGGGTTTAGCCACAGCGCAAATACTGGCTATCAATAAAGAAAAAGATATTTATATACAGTTAGATTTTGGTGATGTATCGTTGCTGAATGAACTGGAACAGCATGGGTATGTGGAAAGCGTTTATAATTTATATAAAGAAAGCCTGCACCAGCTGGCATTGCTGCAGGTAAAAGGCCACGAAGGGCTGGACTATAAAAAATGCCTTACCAACAGTTCGTTTGGCAAAGAAGCTATTATGGCCGACCTGCTGTATTTTAAATATTATTTTTTAGATGCTTTACGCAGGCCTTATGATAAACAAAAGCTGATAAAAGATTTTGAAGCGCTGAGTAATTATCTTTCTCATACCGAGTATAAATTTTTTATGTTCCGTGATTTTCAAAGCAGGAACATCATGATAAAAAAAGATAAGACTGTTGGTTTTATAGATTACCAGGGTGGTATGAAAGGGGCGCCGCAATATGATGTGGCTTCGCTGCTGTCGCAGGCAAAAGCCAATTTACCCGAAGACTGGAAACATAATCTGCTGGAAGATTACGTCAACTCCTTTGAAAAAATTGTAGAAGAAACTGTGGACAGGGATGTTTTTCGCAGCCAGTATAACGGGTATGTATTAATAAGATTGCTGCAGGTATTAGGCGCTTATGGTTTCAGGGGTTTGTTTGAACGGAAAGCTCATTTTTTAACCAGCATACCTTTGGCATTACAGAATTTAAAATCATTTATTACTCACCAGAGTATTGGTATTGCTGTTCCGGAATTTAAAAAAGTACTGGAGCTTTGCATAAGTGATGAAGTGGTAAAAGAATTTACACCAATACAGGCAACCAGCGAAACGCCACTGGTGGTTACCATCAATAGTTTTTCTTTTATAAAAACGGGGTATCCAAAAGATGAAACTGAAAACGGCGGCGGATTTGTTTTTGATATGAGAGGCATTTTAAATCCCGGCAGGTTTGATGAGTACAAACATTTATCAGGATTAGATAAAACGGTGAAAGATTTTTTAGAACAGCAAACAAAGATGCCCGATTTTTTAAACAGTGCGTACAGCATCATCGATATTTCGGTAGAGGATTATATTAAACGTGGCTTCGATCATTTAACCATAAACTTTGGTTGCACCGGTGGGCAGCACCGCAGCGTATATGCCGCCGAAGCTATTGCAAGGCATTTAAGAAATAAATTTAAAGTGAAAATAAATTTAGAACATACAAATAAAGAAAATTGGAAAACAGAGCCCCCCCGCCCCTAAAGGGGAGCTGTACCTCAAATTCGACATCGCTTTTTAAAACTGTAACTTATTTTTATGAAGGGGCAAATAAAAGACATGCATTTTGGGGCGTCTTATTTACTTTTTAAAAGAGCAGAAGAGTTAAGAAAATTTTGTACTTGGGAAGAAGAAGTTATATGGGGATATTTATCAGGAAATAAATAGGGCGTAAAATTCAGAAGGCAACACCCACTATTATTTTACATAGCTGATTTTTATTGCCATCAATTAAAGCTTGTTATAGAAATTGACGGTAGTGTACATTATAAAGATGATGTAAAAATAAATGATGCAATAAGGCAAAAAGAAATTGAAGATTTGGGTGTATCAGTCTTGCGTTTCACAAACTCACAAGTAAAAAATAATCCTGAACTAATATTGGAACAGATCAACAAAAAAATAAAAGAATTAAAAGTTAGCAGAGACCAAAGCTCTCCGCCAGCTGGCGGAGCGGGGGGGCTTCGTGCAATAATTTTTTCTGCCGGCCTCGGCACCCGCTTTAAACCTTGGACAGATACACATCCTAAAGCACTTGCTTTAGTAAACGGAAAATCTTTATTGCAACGCAATATTGAGTACCTGCAGCAATATGGTATTAAGGATGTGGTAGTAAACATTCATCATTTCCCTCAGCAAATTATTGATGCTATAAAAGAAAATAACGGTTGGGGCAGTAATGTTATTATAAGCGACGAAAGCAATGAAGTTTTAGAAACGGGTGGCGGATTGATAAAAGCAAAACATTTATTAACTAATGGCAAACCTTTTTTTTCTTTAAATGTAGATATTCTTACCAATTTAGATTTAAATAAACTGATGGCTTATCATCAGCAGCATAAACCATTAGTTACGTTTGGAGTTACTAACAGAAAATCGTCAAGGGTTTTATTATTTGATAATGATAACCGTTTGTGCGGCTGGAAAAATTTACAAACCGGCGAAGAAAAAATTTCTATCAATAAACCTAACCTTATACAAAAAGCTTACAGCTGTGTGGTAATTTACGAACCTGAAATTTTTTCTCTTATAAAACAAAAAGGAAAATTTTCTATTTTGGACAGTTACCTGGATTTAGCTGCAGAGCATGTTATATTAGGTTACGATCATAGCGGCGATAATTTGGTAGATGTAGGTAAGCCAGAAAGTGTTGCTGTTGCTGAAAAATTATTTACCCCTATCCCCTAAAGGGGGAATTGCGAAGAATGAGCAGAAGATTATGCGTAAGAAAAAATATGGTGTTTGCAATACTTATTTAATTAAAGATGTAAAGTACAAGTGGAAGAAATGAAACCTGTATCTGTTTAATGTACCGCTCCTTTTCACTCAGGAGAAGGAGAGGGAGGATGAGACTTCTAGTTTTCTTTTCCTTCAACCGGCGTACCAAATTCTGCATTGTCTTTAGGTTTACTCAAACCAAAATTATACCGCAGCGTTATACCAAATCTTCGGGTATCATTTACACGGCTGCCATTAGCATTTACATTGCCCTGGTTTAAATTAAAAGAAACCTGGTTGGTTCGCAATACATCATTTACCGAAAAAATAATGTTTGCTTTTTTCTTTAAAACACTTTTGTTGGCAGAAATATATAAACCACCAAACCTGTCAAGTTCATAAAAATCGACAAAGCCACGGCTAAGCATAAAGCCCTGCACATCAAATGTAAGTGTAGGCGTGGCTTTTAGCTCGTGGTACATAAAAAACCGCCAGCTGCCCCTGGTATATTGTAATAATTTGTTTTGATAAAACCCTTCGTACGTATTGTAATTGTGTTGCGCCCCCATGTAAAAAAAATATTTTTTTCCGGGTGGAATGCCGCCTACAATTCTAAAATATAATTCTTTGTTTTTACCCAAATTATCATAAGTGCGAAAAGCAATTTTTGATACATCATCCTGATAAGTAACCTTACTAAAAATATCTTTGGTTTCATTTACTCCAAATGCAAAAACCGGAAAATCATTAAACATCACATTCAACTCATAATTGGTGGTAAACTGCGGCTGCAGTTTAGGGTTACCCAATTCAAACAAATACTGGTCAACATATTTTGGATAAGGGTTAAGTATTTCATAATAAGGCCTTTTAATACTGCGGCGGTAAACAGCATTGCCCACCAGCTGCATACCAAAAAGTTTAAACAAATTGTGCCGTAAAAAAACATAAGGGAAAAGATCAGTTCGCTTTATAGAAAGTGCAGTGTCTTTAGGAATAGTTTGCCTGCCATTGATATTGGTAGTTTCTAAACGCAGGCCCGGCTTTAATGTAAAGCCAAAAAATGTTTTTGCTAATTGTATGTATGCAGCACTGATGGTTTCTTTATATTTAAAAGTATTGGTTTGATAGGGATCAACTTTTCTGCCGCTGCTGGCCGTATCATAAAAATAAGCAGCACTGTTATTACTGTTGCTGATGGTGGCTTTAATACCGGTTTCTAAAGTGTATTTTTTTGGCAGCTTAAGTGTAAGATCGGTTTCGGCAACAAAAATATTTTTATTATTTTTATTTTCTCCGTCGCCAAAAACAGTTGGCCTTGCAGGTAAATAAAAATTGTTAGTATACAATTGTGTATTGTTGTTACGGTATAAATTGTAATTCACTTCAGCGGTCCATTCGCTGCCAACTGAGTCAATCTTATAAGTAGAAGAAATTTCATTACTGATGTAAAGCGAATTGTTTTTATTATTAATGTTCGATTGATTGTTGCCCAAAACTGTTTGCGTAGCGGTTTTAAAAATATCAATACTGTTTATAGCATTACTTTTACTGTTGTTGTTACTTACTCTTACATCATAACCCACATTAAATTTTTTTGTAAAAGCAACATCTATTCCTGTGCCAATATAAAAACCGTTAGAGGGATAAGTGGTGTAGGCTTTTTGTACTACTAAAGAAGAATCCGTTTTTATAAACCTGTCCGAATTTAATTCTTCATAAGTTTTGCGGTTGGTAAACTGGTAATTAAAGTAGCTGTTTATTTTTTTGGTACTTTTATTAATATTTATACCTGCAGTTTGTGTGCTGTACACTCCTTGAAAATACCCCACATTTACACTGCCGCTGCTGCCGATTTTAACACCTTTTTTTAAAACAATATTTACAATACCACCGCTGCTTGCCGCATCGTATTTTGCCGAAGGGTTACGCAATATTTCTATTTTACTTACACTGCCTGCCGGTAAACTTTTTAATAAAGAGGCAAGGTCGGCGCTGCTCAGTTTCATTTCTCTGCCATTAATATAAACTGTTGCCGGGTTCATGCTGCTTAAATACACATTGCCATCCTGATCCACAATAGCACCGGGTGTTTTTTCTAAAACTTCATACGCATTGGTGCTGCTGTTGGCTAATACTGTGGCATCCACAATTGTTTTATCATCTTCCTGTTTTATTAATGGTCTTTTACTAACTACAGTTACCGTTTTAAGATTGGTAGTGCTGCGTTTTAATAAAAGATAAGCAGTAACAGGCTTGTCCGAAATGTTGATGGTTTTAGTTACTGTTTCAAAACCAATACAAGATGCAGTAATAAAATATTTGGATAAATTACTTACAGAAAAATTATTACCGCTTTTATTAAAAACCTGGGAAGAAATTAAAGTAGTATCCGGTAGATGAAACAATTGAATAGTAGCATTATTAACCGAATCATTTTTTGATGACTGCAAAAAAACTTTAAGTACAGTAGTTTTATTTTGTGCATGGGCATTTTGCATGTACAGCAGCAAAAGTATTGCAGCTAAAAAAATTGTTTTCAATATTGGCTTACTTTAAATTTCTAAAACTATTTTATCAGGATTGCGAAATAAAATAATGCTGTAATTAGAAAATTGCAGCCTGCTGTATTAATAATTCTTCTTAAATAATCAGACTCTAAGTTCTCCGCCGCGGCGGAGCGGAGGGGGCTCTACTTCTTCTCAAACAACGCCTTCTTATCCACCACTTTTACCTTATCGCCTTCCTTTAAAGATTTGCTCACCACATCATACGGACCTGTAATAACCTCATCACCTTCTTTAAGCCCTTCTGTAATTTCAATATTGTTAATATCCTGAATATCGGTTTTTACTTTTACTCTTTTTATTTTTCCTTCTTTATCCAAAACAAAAACTACCACTTCTAAATCATCGTAAGCGCTGGTAGCAACAGTAACTGCCGGTGCTGTTGCAGCAGCATCGGTGGGTTTCTTTTTATCAGTTTTGCTGCTGTCGTTTTTATCACGGGTGGTTACTGCGTTAATAGGTACACTAAACACATTGCTGTGTGTTTTAGTTTGTATATCCGCACTGGCACTCATACCGGGGCGAAAAGGAAAACTGCCCTTGCCAATTAAATCCATATAACTTTCAGGTAACAGCCTTACATACACTTTGTATTGTGTAACATCTGTGGAAGTAGTGCCCAATGCACTTTGCGATGCAGCGCCAGTATTACTGCTGGCAATTTGTGTAACAAGGCCTTTAAATTTTCTGTCGCCGTACGCATCAACTTTTATCACAGCACTGTCGCCCAGTTTTACTTTTGGGATATCGTTTTCTCCCACATCAACCCTCAATTCAATTTTATTCATATCGGCAATACGCATCATTTCGGTACCCACATTAAAACTGTTACCGGCAACTTTTTCACCTTTCTTTACATTCAGCAAAGAAATTACACCGTCTGTTGGCGCAACAATAACTGTTCTGCCTAAATCTTTATTGGCTTTTTGCAAATTAGCCTGTGCACTTTGTGCGCTGGCCCTGGCGCTTTGCACACCAGCCTGACTGCCACGGATACCCTGTACTGCAGCATTGTAATTTGCTTTAGCACTTTTAAAATTTGCTTCGGCAATATTAAATTCACTGCGGCTTATTACTTTATCATCAAATAATTGTTTTTGCATGGAGTAGGTTCTTTCCGCCTGGTCCTGCTGCGCTTTTAATGCATCTAATGCCGCCTGCGAATTACTAACCTGCGCCTGGCTTATGCTAACCTGCGCCTGGCTTTGTGCCACACCACTTGCCGCCTGGTTGCGTTGTATATCATAAATGTCAGCAAAAATTCTTGCCAGCACCTGGCCTTTTTTTACAGTATCCCCTTCCTGCACATTCAACTCGGTAATTTCGCCGCTAATATCGGGGCTTACTTTTACTTCTACCTCCGGATAAATTTTTCCACTGGCATTTACAATTTCGGTAATGGTCCTTCTTTGTACTTTTTCCGAAGTAACTTTTGTGCCCTCGTTTTTACCAAACACACCCATTTTACTAAGCGCTACCAAAAGCACCAATAAAATACCCAGCGAAATTAAAATCCATTTAAGCGATTTACTCATTGTTTATTTTTTTTGTGAGCCCGGCCAAAGTTCTTTGTTCAGCTGCATTGGCGTCGCACTCTTGTACTGTATATCTTTATTCAACTAATTTAATTTGCTATAGCATTCAATCTATAAAACCTTTCAAATTATTATACTCTAAAGTTCCCCCTTTAGGGGGCGGAGGGGGCTCTACAACTTCAATCCCTGCCCTTTATAAAACTCCAGCACTTTCATTTTAAAAACATAATCAAACTGATTAGCTGTACTTTCTAAATTAACCCTGAATAAATTGTTTTGAATAGTTAACAAATCGTAAGTAGAAAGCATACCCACATCATAACGCTTTTGTGCAAACGAATAGCTGCGTTCAGCCGTGGCTACCGATTTTTTACTGGCATTATATTTCTCTAAAGCAACAATAGCATTGTTATAAGCCTGGTAAATATCCTGCTTCAATTTTAAATTATCCTGGGTTTTTATTAACTCCAGATTTTTTAAGCTTAATTTACTCCGCTCATAATTACTTCTTAATGCGCCTCCATTAAAAATGGGTACACTAAGGCCAATACCAATGTTCTGACCAAAATTATCAGTAAACTGTTTAAAAAAATTATTGGGTGTTATATAGCCACTTTTATTACCCGTTAACCTGAATTCGGGTTGTACTACATTAAAAGAACCTGTTGTAGTATTTACAATTAACCCTGTGTTGGCAAAAGTTCCTGTTGTTACTCTTTCAGGGATAGGTGTACGAAAATAAATATAATTGGTATTCAGTCCGCCAAAAGCACCTACAGAAGGTTTCATAGCACCTTTTGCAGCATCACGATTTTTTTCACCAGCATTGTATTTATAAATATTGTATTGCTGCTGTGGTAAATTAGCCAGTGCAGTATTATATACTACATCCGGTATCAGGCTGGCAATATCATCAACAGGAATTTTATCAATCGGAGGAGTTTCAATATCAAAAGGTTCCGCAGCATCTAAATTTAAGCTGGCTTTTAAATTTAGCAAACTTTGCTGCACATTGCCTTTAGCTGTAATATAACTGGAGCTGTCCCTAGCCACCTGCGCCTCCAGCTCGGCTGCATTTAATTCCGGTAAACTTCCGGCATCAACTAATTTTCTGGTATTATTTAATTGAGCTTTCGATTGCTGCAATTGCACACCCACAATTTTCCCCTGTTCCATATTTAATAAAACCTGCAAATAATTAACGGCAATTAAAAGCGCCACATCGTTTTTCTGTTTTTCTACAAAAGCACGGCTGGCAAGTGCTTCAAGCTTATCTGCCTCAATAATATTTTTTTTGCTAAACCAGTTAAATATCGAAACACTGCTTTGCATACCCAGGCTGGTGTTAAAAAATTTTTGATCTTCAAATATACCGGTAGTGGGGTTCTCCCTGCGGCCAAAACTCATGCTGTAATTATTATTTAAATTAAGCGATGGGATTTGGGATAGTTTATCCTGCTTTAACTGTATATCGGCAAAACCAGTTTGTATAACAGCCTGGCGCACATTAAAATTGTGCTCTATACCATATGTAATACATTTTTGCAGGCTCCATTTTTCCTGAGCCGTTGCCTGCACACTTATGGAAACTAAAAGTATAAGGGAGTAAAGTTTATAGCGCATACAACAAAAATAAATAATCTGTACCGAACCAACTAAAAACTATATGACAAGCGGTAAAGATTAAGCGCTCATTTTTTCAAATGCCTGTTCCAGGTCCTTAATGAGGTATTCAGGATCCTCTAAACCCACATACAAACGCAGCATTCGGTGTTCTTTATTGGCCGCATTAAAATCGGTGGGTTTAATGCC
Organism: uncultured Chitinophagaceae bacterium; assembly: GCA_963741535.1. Taxonomy (GTDB): domain Bacteria; phylum Bacteroidota; class Bacteroidia; order Chitinophagales; family Chitinophagaceae; genus Ferruginibacter. Next base: position 902,799 of record CAVUIP010000002.1, on the reverse strand, counting down.
CGAACATTTTGGTATAATTAAACTTTCGTGCCCACCCCAGCTTACTGCCATAAAAAAATGCTGCAGGTCTTCGCAAAACTTTTCTATGCTATTAATATTTTCGGATTTAATAATAAAAGTAAACAAACCGCAGGCGCCGCTCATTTGCTGTTTAGCCAATTCGTACTGAGTAAAACTTTCATCAAAAGGGAAAATTACGCTTTCTACTTTAGGATGTTGTTTTAAATATGCCACCACTTTTTTTGTTGATGCAGTAATGCGGTCTAACCTGGCGGGCAAAGTTCTTAACCCTCTTAATAACAGCCATGCATTAAAAGGTTGAATACCGCTACCCACATTCATATACTCGCTGTTGAATATTTTTTCAATCATTTCTTTTTTGCCACTTAACACGCCGCCTAAAGTATCACTGTGGCCGCCGATATATTTTGTAGCAGTTTGCATTGTTAAATCAATACCGTAGTAAATGGGCTTTTGGTAAAGCGGCGTACAATAGCTGTTGTCGATAATGGTAATAATATTTTCTGCTTTGGCTAATTCGGCAACAGCTTTTAAATCCTGCAATTTATAATCCCAGCTGTTGGGGCTTTCTAAATAAATCAAGGTAGTATTGGGTAAAATTGCCCGTTCAAAATTTTCTATTGCAGTGCCATCAATATAAGTGGTGGTAATATTAAAGCGTGGCAAAATATCGTTGAATAATTTTTGGGTCCAGGTATAAGGTTTGGCCACGCTTACAATGTGATCGCCACTTTTTACATTGGCCAGCACGGCGGCAAAAGTAGCAGCAGCGCCGTTATTAAATACCAGGCAATCTTCGGCACCATCTAATGCGGCTAATTTATTTCTTAAAATATCTACAGTTGGGTTTCTGCCACGGCTGTATAAATAGGTGCTGTATTCATCAGCAAATGCACTACGCATTTCGGCAACTGTTTTAAAAACAAAATTGCTGGTTTGCATTATGGGAGGTGCTACAGCATTAAAATAATTTTCTCTGTCTTCGGCAAGTTCGTTAATAATGTAGGAGATATCCATCATGAATGGTTAAGCAATTTTTTATCTACATTGTTTTTTATTGCCTCCGCTACAAACTGATTTAATGAAATGCCTTTTTTTAAAGCAGTGTAAATTGCAGAGTAATGCAATTTTGGTTCTATGCGAATGTTAAAAGAGCCTTTGACAGATTTATAAGGTTCTTTGTTCATTTCTTTACACAGTTCAAGATAATCTTCAACTGCATCCTTAAACCCTTTTTTTAATTCTTTAACCGAGGCTCCTTCAAAAGTTACCAGGTCATTAATACCTTCTATTTTTCCATAAAAACATTCATCTTCATCTGTATAATTTACAGAGCCTATAAAATCTTTGTATTCTAAAATATTTGTGGTCATAATTTACTCTGACTTTTTAATTCTTCTACTATAAATCTTAATGCATATTGTTTGATAATATTTTTAGGATGTGGTTTATGTATCCTTAAAATATGTTTTGATTCTAAATTAATAAATGCTACCCGTGAGCCAGAAGTTTTTCCTTTATTAGATTCGACATATCCCATACCTGCTAATAGAGTCTTTAACTCATCATAAGTAAAATCTTTTGGTTCTTTTAATATTCTTTCTTTTAGTTTATCAAATTTAGACATAGTTTTTAATTTGTGCAACTAATTTTTAGTTGCAATTTTAGTATTACTTCTTTTTCAATTGCGACAGCAAAAAATACAAACCCGTAAATACTGCCATAACTGCCATTCCGGTTAAAGCTGCATGCTTATTATCTTTATAATCTAATGCAATACTGATAGCAACAAAAATATAGGCGGCAATAAAAACCAGCGGTAATAAAGGAAACCATTTCATTTTATAAATACCTGTATCATCCAAATGCTTTGTTTTTTTTCTTAAAATAAAAATGGTGGCCGCAGAAAGAATCATACCAAAGCAATCTAAAAAAATAGTAAAACTTAATATCCTGTCAAACTCTTTTGCCCAAAAAATTATTATAATACAAATGGCTGCAAAAACAGATAAGGAAACAGTAAGTACATCAGTTTTAGGATTACGCTTTTTAAAAACAGGCGGCAGAATATTATCTTCGCTCATAGCATACATTACCCGTGGGTTACTCATTAGCAAAACATTTACATAAGCCAGTACACTTAAAAACAAAAAACCCGATAATACCCTTTCGGCATTTACACCAAATATTTTCGATGCCATTATTGCAGCAATATTGCTGGTTTCTTTTAAGTGCATGGTATCAAAACCAATTACTTTTATGTAAGCATAATTAATGGTAAGGTATAACGATATAATAATAGCAATACCCAAAAAAATACCACGGGGCACATTCTTCGCAGGCTTATCCACCTCTGCGCCAAAATTTATAGTTTGCTGATAACCACCGTACGTAAAACTTACAGCTACTAGACCAATACCAAATGCTTTTATGTATTCTTTAAATGTTGGAGATACAGTTGATTGGTTGATTAGTTGATTGGCTGACTGATCATCTGCAAAAAATAATGGCGTTATTAAAAGTAAGATCAATATAATTTTTATTACCGTTAAAACATTTTGTGTTTTAGCACTCATTTTTAAACCGGCTAAATTAACACCAGTAAAAAATAAGTGAATGGCAATAATGGCAATAATGATGTGAATGGTTTGAATGTAACTTGCATTGGCAGCAATTTCCATCCATGCTTTATCTTTTGATAGAGGAATAAAAATACCTGAGATGTATTCTCCTCCAACCAAAGCCACCATAGCCAGTGATGCAGCATTGCTAACTAATATTACGCAGTTAATAGCAAATGCAACCGAGGGATGGTAAGCATAAGAAAAAACTTTATAGTAGCCACCGGTTACCGGTAAGCGGCTGCCAATTTCGGCATAGGTTAATGCACCGCAAAGTGCTATTAATCCTCCGGCAATCCATGCAGAAAAAAATAAAAAAGTATCCGGCGATGCTTTAGCAACATTTGCCGGGGTACGAAAAATGCCCATTCCAATTACAAGGCTTACCACAATCATGGTAAAATCAAAAAGGTTAAGTTTATTTGTTTTCGCTGCCATACTGAAAAGATACTGAAACGCACTAAAACTTTTTAAAAAATATTAAATAATGCAGCAGTATTTTTAGCAAAACAATTCTGGCCGCAGCGCTTAAATTTTAATAGTTGAATTTATTATACTGATTTAAACCCCATTGAAACCGGCATTATTAACTATATTTAGGGTATCGGTTAAGGTATTGTAAAAAATAAAAAAATATTTTTAAACCTCTAAAAAAATAATAATGAAAAAACTAATGATTGCAGCCGCAATTTTATTTGCGGCACACACAGCTGCATTTGCACAGGCACAAATGGATACCACACACAAGCACAAGCAAAAGCACAAAAATGTACCGGCAAATAAATTTACCTGCCCCATGCACCCCGAAATTGTAACCACCAAACCGGGTAAATGTTCCAGCTGCGGCATGGCTTTAGTGCCCGTAAAAAAGAAAGTAGGTAACGGCAAGCGCAAAGGGCATGGCCATTCGTAATTCTTTTTAAAAAATAATTTACTAATTTTTAAAGCCATTGTACATACAGTGGCTTTTTATTTTTTCACAATGACATAAATATTTTTCCACTATGGCATAAATATTTTTTTAAAAGTAAAAATCAATCTCCCTACATTTGCAGCAGATTTGGTTGCCGATGTCAAATCGGTATTAAAAGGGAATCCCGTTAAATTCGGGAGCTATCCCCGTAGCTGTAAAACCCGTGAGTAGTTAGTAGTCAGTCGTGAGTTAATCTCCGATATTTGTTACTTTCTTTCACAATGTTGAATCTTCATACCACTGCCGGTAAATTATTTTGGCGGGAAGGTGTTCAGCAATAGGTTAAGCCAGAAGACCTGCCAGGTTCAATCAACAACATTTAGCTTTCGGGTGAAAGGCTTGAAGTGTAAAAGCGTAATTGCATTTATATTTCTATCTTTTTTATTTTCTCGGAAGCAGTCACAATTAAAAAAATTTTTCAAAAAAAATGAAAAAGAAAATTTTTATTGCGGCTGCTGTATTTATCAGCAGTCAGCTTCAGGCGCAACAGGACAGTACAAAACTTTTAAACGAAGTGGTAGTAACGGCTACAAAATTTCCTATTAAAGCCATTTTAACTGGTAAAGTATTAACTGTAATTACAAAAGAACAATTAGAAAAAGCAGGAGGAAAAGATCTGTCGCAAATTTTAAACGACGAGGCCGGAGTTTACATTAATGGCGCCAACAGTAATTTAGGAAAAGATAAAAGTGTGTATTTACGTGGGGCAAGAATTGATCATACCTTAATAACCATTGATGGTGTACCGGTGTACGACCCCAGCGGTATTGGCGGCAATTTTGATGTAAGAAATATTGCCATTGATAATGTTGAAAGAATAGAAATTTTAAAAGGCAGTCAATCTACTTTGTATGGCAGCGATGCTATTGCCGGCGTAATTAATATCATTACAAAAAAAGGAAATGGCAAACCATTTAACGCATCGGGTGTATTAAGTGCAGGAAGTAATAATACTTATAAAGCCAATGCGGCCATCAATGGAAAAAAAGATAAGATTGATTACAATGCCGGTTACAGTTACACTACCACCAAAGGTATTAACGAAGCCATTACCACCAATGCAGTTTTTGATAAAGATGCTTACACACAACAAAGCATAAATGCAACAGTTGGCATACAGGCTGCAAATAATTTTCGTATTGCGCCATACATACGGTTTACCAATATAAAAGGCGATATTGACCAGGGTGCATTTATTGATGAACTGGATTATACCTACACACAAAAAAGTGTACAGGCTGGTGTAAAAAACGAAATTAGTTTTGGTAAAACAAAACTGAATATTTTGTACAATTATAATACTATTAACAGGGAATACATTGACGACTCAGTAAAAAGCCAAAACGGGTATGATATTTTCAGCAAAGGAAAATACACAGGCAATGAGCATTTTTTAGATGCGTACGTAACTGCTGATATAAATAAAAAAATAAAATTAACTGCCGGTGCCGATTACAGAAGTTCTTCATCTAATCAGGATTATTCATCTGTTGGTTTTTTTGGCCCTTACGAAAGCAAATATGCAAAAGACAGTTTGCATCAAAATCAAACAGCGTTATATGCCGCTGCAAACATTGCTACAGCAAACAATTTTAATATTGAGTTGGGAAACCGTTTAAATATTCATTCAGAATATGGAAGCCATTATGTTTTTAATGTTAATCCATCTTACCTTATAAAAGAAAAAATAAAACTTTTTGTAAATGTTTCCAGTGCTTACCGTACACCATCTTTGTACCAGTTGTTTTCCGAATATGGCAATAAAAATTTAAAACCAGAAGACGCATTAACAACCGAAGCAGGGATTCAATATTTTGCTGAGGATAAAAAATTTAATGCCCGGGCAGTTTTTTTTAACAGGATTATAAAAGATGTTATTTTCTTTTATTTTAACAGCACCACATTTCAATCGCAATACATTAATCAGGATAAACAAAAAGATAATGGCGTGGAGTTTGAAGCAAGTTACACCGGAATAAAAAATACAACCATCAAATTTTTTTATAATTATGTAGATGGAATGATTGAAACTAAAACAGGAGCCGGTAAAGACACCACTTTTTTTAATTTAATCAGAAGACCAAAAAATAATTTCGGCTTAAATATCAGCAGCCAAATTGCAAAGTGTTTATTTGTGAGCAGCAATTTATCAGTAATTGGTAAAAGAGAAGATAAATATTTTGATGCAACTACCTTTAAAACTGTAAATGCAACATTAAAAAGTTATGCTTTATTAAATTTTTATGCAGATTACAGTTTCGTAAAAAGTAAAATTAAAATATTTGCCGATTTAAGAAATATTACCAATGAAAAATATACCGAAGTAAGTGGTTTTAATACGTTGGGTTTTACTGCATTTGGTGGTGTAAGATTTAGTTTATAATTATTGATATGTGCAAACATGAAAATAAATATTGCCCACGTTGCAACAATACTTTTGAGTGCAAGGTGGGCAATATTACCCAATGCCACTGCTGTGGCGTAATATTATCTTTAGAAGAAAGAGCTTACATTGATACACTGTTTACAGATTGCGTTTGCGGCCCCTGTTTACTGCAAATGAAAAATGATTTTATTCATTTTAAAAATCAATTCATCTTTCAGGCAAAAACACACCGGTAAGGGTTATTTACAAATATTTTTAAACACTCACGCCATAAGTTTATCTTTGCAAAAATTTATTGTATGCAATGGGGAGAATATAATTTCAAGCAATTGCTTTCTGTTACATTTACTTTATTTGCAGTAATAGATGTTGTGGGGTCAATACCTGTTTTAGCATCATTAAGAGCAAAAATGGGTGGACAAATAAAATCTACCCAGGCTACATTGGTAAGCGGTGGGTTAATGATATTGTTTTTATTTGTTGGTAACGGGTTTTTAAAAATACTTGGCTTAGATGTAAAAAGTTTTGCAGTAGCAGGCAGTATTGTAATTTTTATTTTAGGATTAGAAATGGTTTTAGGTATGGAGTTTTTTAAACCAGAAAGCAATAATGTAAAAAGTGGCAGTGTGGTACCGATAGCTTTTCCGTTAATTGCAGGCAGCGGCACTTTAACAACAATAATGAGTTTAAAAGCTAATTACGATGACATTAATATTTTTTTTGGCATTTTAATAAACTGTGTAGTGATATACATTGTATTAAAATCATTAAAATGGATAGAAAAAGTTTTAGGGCCAAACGGTATGGCGGTAATACGTAAATTTTTTGGTGTAATATTAATTGCTATTGCTGTTAAAATATTTGGTACTAATATTGTAAAGTTTGGTACATAGAATAGTTGATTAGTTTACTGGTTAATTAGATAATTGGTTGAAACTTGAAAACGATTTCGATTATTGAAGCATACTAATCAACGAACCAACTAATAAACTATTCAACCAATTAACAAACCGGCCTCGTAGTACAATGGATAGTATAAGAGTTTCCGAAGCTCCAGATCCAGGTTCGATTCCTGGCGAGGCCACAAAAGCGAAGTAATTGTTTGAAGCGATATCGATAAACGATGCTGATTTTGATAAAATCATTTTAAGAGATGTAACCTCAAATACATCCGTAGAAATTATTGCCGGCTGCGGAGCAATTTTACATGCCTTTACAATTGTACATAACAATGCTTTACTAAATGTTATTGATAATTATGAAAACGCTGCCGATTTTAAAGATAATGTAACTGCTAAAGGTTTTAAAAGCTGCAAGCTTTCTCCTTTTGTTTGCCGTATAAAAAATGCTACCTATAATTTTGCTAAAAAAAAATATACCACCGGTAAATTTTTATTAAACGGTAATGCCCTGCATGGGTTATTATACGATGCTGTGTTTACTGTAAAAGAAAAATGGACAGATGCTAATAACGCATGTGTTGTTTTGCAGCATCAATATAAAGGAACAGAAAAAGGTTATCCGTTTAAATACAGTTGTGCAATTACCTATTGTTTAAAAAAAGAAAATGTATTAACCATTAACACTATAATTACTAACGATGATGAAGGCCTTATTCCTGTACAGGATGGCTGGCATCCTTATTTTAGTTTTGGTGGCAGTATCGATGATCTGCAATTAGAATTTCAAAGTAAAGAAATAGTTGTGTTTGATGAATTATTAATACCCACCGGAGAATTACTCCCTTATGAAGAGTTTGGATCAATAAAAAAAATTGGACTTACCGAATTTGATAATTGCTTTACTGTAAATTTTGCGGAGTGCCAACCCATGTGTGTAGTAAGAGATGCAGCACAAAAAATACAGGTAGAAATTCATCCTGAAAAAAGTTACCCTTATCTGCAAATATATACACCGCACCACCGCAAAAGTATTGCTGTGGAAAATTTGAGTGGGGCACCCGATGCATTTAATAACGGAATGGGTGCAACGTTGTTATCGCCTGGTTCATCTGCAACTTTTATAACCACTTATAAAATCACTTTGTTACCTTAGCCGCATGAACAGTATTGCCGAAAATGTTGTAAAAATTTTTAAAGAAAAATTTTCCGATTCCCCTCATGTATATTTTTCTCCGGGCCGCATTAATTTAATTGGTGAGCATATAGATTATAATGATGGCTATGTAATGCCGGCGGCAATTAACAAAGGGGTTTATTATGCCATTGCAGTAAATAAAACTGATACCATTAATTTTTACGCCTCAGATTTTGATGAATTATTGTCAATAAAAATTAGCGAAATTAAAAAAATAGATAACTGGAAAAATTATGTGCTTAGTGTAGTGAACGAATTTGTTTTAATGAAAAAAAGTATTGGCGGATTCGATTGTGTTTTTGGCGGCGATATTCCCCGGGGCAGCGGTATCAGCTCTTCTGCAGCGGTAGAGGGCGGACTTGCGTATGCCATAAATGATATTTTTAATGTTGGATTAAACCGTGTGGAGCTTGCATTGCTCTGCCAGCGTGCCGAACATAATTTTCCCGGTGTAAACTGCGGCATTATGGATATGTATGCCAACCTCAATGGAAAAAAAGACCATGTTATTTTACTGGATTGTAAAAATATAACGCATCGATATTTTCCGCTGCAGTTAAATGGGTATAAAATTGTTTTGCTCAACAGTAAAGTGCATCATACACTTGTAAGCGGCGAATATAATGTAAGAAGAAAAAGATGTGAGGAAGGATTGAGTATTCTAAAAAAAGAATTGCAGGTAAAATCTTTCAGAGATATTAAAAGCTCCGGCGATGTGGAACTGCATAAAGATAAAATGAGCCCCGAAGTTTTTAATTGCTGTACCTATGTGGTGGAAGAAATTGAACGCACTGTACAGGCAGGTAAATTATTACAGCAAAACGATATAACCGGGTTTGGAAAATTAATGTTTGCTACGCATGAAGGTTTAAGTAAACTGTACCATGTTAGCTGCCCCGAGTTAGATTTTTTAGTGCAACAGGCCGCCGGTAATAAAAACGTAATTGGTGCAAGGCTGATGGGTGGCGGCTTTGGTGGCTGTACTATTAATATTATTAAAGAAGAGGCGATAAATAATTTTATTACTGAAGTTGCTGAAGCCTATCAAAAAGAATTTAATATTGAGCTGGAAGCTTATGTGATGGAGATAAGTGATGGGGTTACAAAAATTATGTAATTGTCTGCACTAAATACTTAGCTATAATCCAACATCACTTACACAATGCATTAAGCATTCCTTTAAAAATAAATCCATGAAAAGGAAAAACAGCATACCAATATAAACGCCCCTTTAAGCCAAGCGGACGAAAAGTAGCAGTTTGCTCAAGCTCATTTTGTTCGTTTATAAAAAATTCCAGCCATGCTTCTCCGGGTAATTTCATTTCTGCGTACAACAATAATCTTCTATCTTCTTTACTGGCAATAAGTACTCTCCAAAAATCAAGTGATTCTCCGGGATATAATTGTGTGGGGCTTCTTCTTCCCCTGCGTAGCCCAACACCACCAACCATCTTATCCATCAAGCCTCTTATTCCCCAAAGCCATCCGCCATAATACCAACCGTTGCTGCCACCAATGCGCCATATTTTATCCAGTGTTTTTGTAAGGTCTGTTACCTTTCTATTTCGTGTATCCTTAAAAGTACCTTCTTTAGGAACTTGTAAATGTACAGTTACGCCTTTATATAAAATATTACTGGTAGCGGCATCTTTCCAACTGCTTAATACCTGATCATTCTCAATTTTTACAAATGCCAGTTCAATTGCTTTTTCGTAAGAGGTAGGAGTGATATGCAGTATTTGCCCCAAGTTATTTTCTTTTCCTATTACTTCCACTTTCATGCTGTCCACTAAATTTTTAGCCAATTGATAACTGGTTGATGTAACAAAGTATAACCAGTATGATGACAAACGTGGAGTTAAAACAGGTAATACAATTATTTTTCTTTTAAGACCACGTACAGCGGCAAACTTTAATAATAATTCTTTATAAGTAAAAATTTCGCCGCTGCTAATATCAAAACTATTGTTTAATGCGTTGGGTAAACCAATCACTCCTTTTAAATAAGCCACTACATCTCTTATAGCAATGGGTTGTGTTTTGGTGTTAAGCCATTTAGGCGTTATCATTACCGGCAGTTTTTCAACGAGATCACGTATTATTTCAAAAGATGCACTGCCCGAGCCAACAATTATTCCGGCCCGTAGTGCGGTGAAAGAATAGTTTCCTGTTTTTAAAATATGTTCCACCTGAAGCCTTGAATGAAGATGTTTGGATAAGTGACTTTCATTAACAATGCCGGTAAGATAGATCACCTGTTGTACGGTAGTTTGCAACATCCGGTTTTTAAAATTTTCTGCAGATGCCGCTTCCATTTTTTCAAAATCGCCATTGCTTGTACTCATGGAATGTACCAGGTAATAGGCCACATCAATGTCTGGCGGAATGTTTAGTAATGTTTCTTCTTTTAAAAGATCAACTTCTATCACAGAAATATCAGGATCTTCAAATCTTTGAAGATTAAAGCGGCCTTTATCCCTGACACAACAATAAACATGATGGTCTGCTGCAAGTAATTCCGGAAGTAGACGTTGAGCAATATATCCGGTTGCACCGGTAAGAAGGATTTTCAAATTGATAGTAATTGTAATTCTTTAAAACACTGTAAACATTTAAAAGTTTAAAGTATTTTAAAGAAAAGCGGGGTTGTATTAAAACCTATTTTTGTGGAAGTGAAATCTGATTATGGTAAAGTGCAGATATTTACTTTGGTTTCTTTTTATTATAACAATGTTCAGCTATTTCCACAATCCTTTTTTGCCTTGTTTCTGGTCGTTTAGCAAGTACAATCCATTGCAGACTTACTTTTTGTACAGACTTGCTTAAACTTAAAAAGAATTCCTTTGAACCTTTTTGTGTTTTAAATGCCGCTACTAAGTCTTTAGGTATTTTTAATTCCTCCACATCGTCTAAAATTTTCCACGAACCATTTTGTTTTGCTTTTTCAATACTTGCAAAACCTGCTGGTCTCATCAACCCTTTATCTATAAGTTGATTAATTTTTTCTTTGTTTACCTTCGACCAGGTTCCATTGGGTTTCCTCTTGCTGAAAAACTGTATAAATTTTTCTTCATCAAGTGTTTTTCTTATGCTGTCTATCCAGCCAAAGCAAAGCGCTTCGTCAACAGCATCGCTCCACACTACTGTTGGAATGTTACACTTTTTTTTATAGCAAATAAGCCAAACAGATTGTTTTGAGCTGTGATTTTTTTGTAACCATTTTCTCCAGTCTTTTCGGCTTGTTGGATAAAAAGTTTCTATTTCATTTTTTTGCATAGATCTTGATTATTTAATTACTTCTAAAATAATACAAACAATTAAAATGCCACTTCGCCGTAACGGAATAACCGATGTTACAATTATTTATTCTCATATCATGGCATTGTAAGCTAAAAAAATTCCTAAGAAAAAAAGAAAGAAGCCTAAAATAAAATACATAAGTCTTCCTGTATCTCCGAAAAATGCTACCAGGTCTAATCTCTTTGGCATTTCTCTAAATCGTTTTGTGTTTTTCATTGCACCATAGGCAAGGTAAATGCCATACAATATTATAAATAGAGATAAGAATAATAAGAAAATAGTTTTAAATATTGCTGACATAATCAGGAGTTGGTAAAATTTTGAAGCTTAAAATAAGAAGTTTTTTATTTTCTACGCTTCGTTAAAAGTACAGTAAAAATTTACTGTACAAAAGTGCACTTCCTTCGTCAGTGTAAACTGTGCCACCGAAGTTCAACATTGATTTAATGCCCGGCTCAAAAAAAATTACACCTTTATATAAATCTTCTTCCTGTCCAGCAGCCATGCAAAAAACCACATCAGGGTAATAAAAAACAACGCATAAATTAAGGAGCCAATATTGGGCAGCGAGGGAAATATGGGTTTGCAAATATGCTCGTAAAACCAACTTAAACTAAGTTGTTGAACTATGCTACAACTTTTTTTCGTTTCGTTATCCTGGTTTTGCGAATTTGTTTTTTTGCTTTCAAAAACTTTTGCGTTTTTATAAATTCACTTATAGCTTTTTCTTCGCTTTTCGTCAATGGACCTTATCCACCAATGAAATCTACATCAAGTTCTGTTGATTTATTTTTCATTTTTTTCAATCAACCAGTTTTATGGAGAAAAAATAATTTCAGATTGCCGGGAGTATATTATGCCAGTACCTTTTTCTTATTTTTTTTAATCAACCGGGTTTTTGCCGTTAGTTTTTTTTCGGGCATTTTTTTTCCTGTTGCTTTATAATAAGCAATTATATCACTAATTTTTTTTCTGTCAACTGCAGTTAATGGTGTTGGGTCAACTGTAAAATTAACACCTTGAGGTTCTTTAATGTATCCCATTGTTTTACAATTTAAGTAGGGAAATATTTTTTTATTAGTTTAAGTGCCTCCTGCGGAAATATTACCATTTTATGTCCGCCAATATGTGTTGCACCGAATGTATTTTCATAATGTTCAATCAATTTTGTTTTTGACGTAAAAGAAACGAAACCCTGATATCCTTTATCCCAGGAAGATTTACAGGTAAAAGCAAATAAATTGCCTGGCACACCTTCATAAAGTTTATTCTTGCCTAAATTAAATGGGGCACTTTCAATAAGGTGTAAATAATAATGATCGATGTAATCACTGATGCTTAAAAGTCCCTGAACAATTTCTGGATTGTTTCTAATTGTTAATTTAAAAACTTGCCTGTCAGTAAGTTTAAACTCATTTGCCCAATTAAACAGCCAGCCATTTTTTTTACTAACATTCTTTATATCTGTTTTTGTCACCGGATGAACATCAGTAGGAAAACTGTCGGCAGAAATAGTATTGACTATACTGTTAGTAAGTCTGTCAACCTCAATTGCTATATGATATTTGGTTTGTTTCGCCACTTCTCAAAGATACAAAAAAGTATTGTGAGGATAGGTAGTTGTAGCTGATGTAAAAGAGAAAACTGGCTAAATTACAAACTAAGATAGCTTTACTAACCTACACCTTTATATAAATCTTCTTCTTATCCAGCAGCCATGCAAAAAACCACATCATCATAATAAAAAACAGTGCATAAATTAAAGAGCCAATATTGGGCAGCGAGGGAAATATGGGTTTGCAAATATGTTCGTAAAACCAACTGAACGGCGATAAAAATTTTGGTTTACCATCTTCAGTAAAGCCATTATTTATTCTTATTAACCCCATCAGCCGCGGTAATATACCACTCAATGCAAAAATGAACAATGCATTTTTGCCAAACACATCAAAAAATTTACTCCATACACCTTTGGCATTTTTAAATTCAATTAAATAAATTAATAAAGATAAAATTAGTAAGGCTAACCCTGTGGTGTAAATGGTGTAACTGCTGGTCCATATTTTTTTGTTGATAGGAAAAACCATATCCCAGCAAAAGCCGGCAAACACTAAAACACATCCGGCAACAAATAAACCGTTCAGCATTTCCTGTGTTTTACCTTTTTGTAAAATGTAGTTGCCCACTAAATAACCCAACACCACCTGTACTATGGCAGCAAAAGTGCTCATCAGCCCTTCAGGGTCAAAAGCAATGCCTTCGCCATGATACATATGGCTTTCTCCTAAAATATTTTTATCAATGTTGGTACCAAACCAGCCGCTAATACTGAAAGGATCAGAAGGGTTTGCTGCCACACATAAAAACCAATAGCATAATAAAATAAAAGCACTGCAACAAATGCGCCTCTTACTTTAAAATAATGAACAATTACCGATGCAAAAAAATAACAGACTGCAATGCGCTGCAGCACACCAAAAATGCGGAGGCTGTTCAAAAGGTTTGCCCACAATATTGCCGGCATCATTATATTTTATAAACGGAAACCAGTTTAAAAATAAACCAATTCAAAAAATGAGCAGGGTTCGTTTAATTACTTTTTGCCAAAAAACACTTTCTCCTGCGGCTTCTAATTTAGGCATTACAAAAGCCATGGCATTACCTACTGCAAATAAAAAAAATGGAAATACCAAATCGGTTGGTGTGCAGCCATGCCAGCTTGCATGCTCCAGTGGTGGAAATATATGTGCCCCAACTGCCAGGATTATTTACTAATATCATCAGTGCAACAGTAGCACCTCTGAAAACATCGAGTGAATAAAAGCGTTGGTTCATGTAATTTTTATTGAAAGGTTTTTTTTTGGGTTTTTCCTAGTATCAATCATGTTAATTATTACAATTTTATTTTTTTCAATTCGGTAATAAATACTATTTTGCTTTGTTATTAAAATACTTCGGATATTTTTTATGAATTTACTAACTCCAATTTTTGGTTGGGTTGCTATAAGTTCTATTTTCTCCAGTAATGTTATTTTGAAATTCATCGCCAACAGTAATATTCCATTCTGTTTCCAGATAAGCCAGTAATTTTTTTACTTTGTTTACAAATCTTTTCTTGTAATAATTTGGAAAGCCATTCATTAATATGTTGTTTGAATTCTTCATGATAATTGTATCCTTGTCAATATCCTCTGTTGCAAGCTCCTCCAGTTCCGCCCTGTCTTCAGGCGATAGATCAGAAAGGTCATCAAATTTTTGTTTACTTTAGTTTGATAGGCAACAATATCTTCTTTAACCATACTCAGCAGTTCTTCATCTTCTGTGTTATCTATCAATTGTGAAGTTCTTTTTTTAGTTCTTCTTTGCTCATACAAAGTGTTTTACCAAATTTACAAAAAATGTTTGTAAACAAAGATAACAGGTCAATTTTCACACTTTCAATAGTCATTCGTATTAATACTGTAGCAGTAAACATGCTTCATGTTACCGCTCAACATTTACGATTCACCGTCTCCATCTTCACTCAACTCCAGCCAGCGCATTTCTTTTTCATCCAGCAATGCAACTATTTCTCCAATTCTGGCAGCAGCTTTTTGCAATTCTTCAAAATTTAATCTGCCTCTGCTCATTTTTTCTTCGATGTTGCTTTTTCTTTTTGCAAGGCAGGTATTTCTTTTTCCATCGTTTCAAATTCATGTTTTCTTTGAAAGATAATTTTTTTATTTCGTTGCTAGTTTTGTTGTTACAGCTTCTTCTTCCGGCTACAGCATTTTTTTCTGTACTACTTCGTGACCGGTAAATTTTTCATTTGCAACTGCCTCACGGTATTGGGTGTAGTTGCCCGGAAAATCTCTTATCACACCATCGCCTTCAAAAGCAAATAAATGATCCACCATGCGGTCCATAAAATATCTGTCGTGGCTTACAATTAAAATACAACCCGGGAAATCCAGTAAAAATTCTTCCAGTGTACGTAGGGTTTGCAAATCTAAATCGTTGGTAGGTTCATCTAAAATTAAAAAGTTGGGGTTTACAAACAGCACACTTAATAAATGCAACCGTCTTTTTTCGCCACCGCTTAATTTACTTAGTGGCGTGTATTGCTGCTCTGCACTAAAGCCAAATTTTTCCATAAACTGGCTGGCAGTTATTTTACTGCCATCTGCCAGCGGAAAAAATTCTGCAAAATCTTTTACATATTCTATCGCTCTTTTATCTTCTTTATATTTTAATCCTTCCTGGTCAAAGTTGCCAAACACTACCGTATCGCCATGGTTAATTTTGCCGCTATCGGGTTGTTCCTGGTGCAAAGCAATTTTTAAAAAAGTGGATTTGCCTACACCATTCTTTCCAACAATACCAACGCGTTCGCCTCTTTTAAAAGTATAATCAAATCCTTTTATCAACACTTTATCGCCATAACTTTTATTAATTTTTTTCATCTCTAAAATCTTTCCGCCCAGCCTCGTCATTTTTACCTGCAGGCTTACTTCAGCATCTTCTTTTTTCAGGCTTACCCTTTCTTCCACTACGGCAAATGCATCCTGCCGGCTTTTGACTTTTGGTGGTTCTTGCCTTAGGTTGCTTACGCATCCACTCCAGTTCTTTTCTAAAAATATTTTTATCTTTTTGCAGTTCGCTGGCCTGCACTTCCTGCCGCAGGCTTTTTTGTTCTAAAAAATAATCGTAATCGCCTTTGTAAGTAAATATTTTTTCTTCATCCATTTCTAATATTTCATTACAAACGGCATCTAAAAAATAGCGGTCGTGTGTTACCAGCAGCAAGGTAACTTTTTGTGCACTTAAATAATCTTCCAGCCACTCAATCATGCTTACATCCAGATGGTTGGTAGGCTCATCCAGTATTAGTAAACACTTGCCTTCATGCAATTGCATTTCTATCAACGCCTGTGCAAGCGCCACTCTTTTGCGCTGGCCACCGCTTAAATTTTTTACCGGTTCATTTAAATGATGCAAATTAAGTTTACCTAAAATCTGCTGCAATTCACTTTCAAAATTCCAGGCATTGTTTTCATCCACCAATGCCATCAGGTCGGTCAAGTTTTTCTATATTATCAGGGTCTTCTTCTAAACATTGCTCATAAGCTTTTACCACTTTTACCACCGGGTTATCCATCCGCAGCACATTATCCCAAATACTTTTGTTTTCTTCAAAAGGAGTATCCTGCTGCAGCATAATTACTTTAATATCTTTATGCACCCAGATGGTGCCGCCATCGGCGTATCAAGCCCGGCAATTATTTTTAATAAGGTAGATTTGCCGCTGCCGTTACGGGCCACAAAGGCAATTTTATCGCCTTCTTCCACATAAAAGCTGATATTTTTAAAAAGGGTTCGTATCCCAAACGATTTACTTATATTTTCTACTGAAGCATAATGCATAGCGGCAAAGGTAACTTGTGATTTACGATTTATGAATTAAGAATTAGGGATGTTTGAATAAAACATATTTTTGCCCAGATTTTTTTTGGCAATTGCTTTAGTAGTATTTAAATAAAAATAATTGGTATAGCTGTCGCCTTTAATATTGGTATTAGCTGCTTTTGGTGGCAAATTCTTAAACTGCATCTGTAAATGAATCTTTTCTGGTTTATAAAATCGGAATCTTATAAAAGGGGAATGGCGCTTTCTGTAATTTTTAACATGGGGGCAAAGTTCCTCCTGTTTTTATTAACTATATGTATTGCCCGTTTATTTGGTACCAATATTAAAACAGATATTTATTTTTTTATTTATAGCAGTATGGTGTTGTTATCCGGTTCGGTTAATGCCATTGATACTGCTGTAATTATTCCTGAATCGATGCGGCTTAGGGAAGCTAAAGGTATAAATGCTTCAACCGCTTTTTTAAATTATTTCCTCCGCATTTATTTTTTGCTTGGAGTTTTTTTTATTGCAGTAATATTTTATTTTGGTACGGTTATTTTTGCCAGTATCTCAAAGTTTGCAGTAGCAGATATTGAATTGTACAAAAATTATTTTATCATTGGTTCTTTCTACTTTCTTTTTCAATTGCTCATTAATTACCTGAATACGATATTGGTTTCGCTTAAATTTTTTACAGTCCCTATGATTGCAAGCGGGGTTAACAGTTGTATTGTTGTTACTGGAACTTTGTTGCTGTATAAAGAGTACGATATGGAAAGTGTTTTAATCAGTGGTTTATCGGCATATTTTATTAATATGGTTGTTTTGATTTATATACTTAAAAAAATTGCAGGCTTTAATTTTATGGTAAGCCGCCGTGGGGTAGAAAAAAATATATGGAACAAATTATTTTTTTCGGAGCTGGGGCAGTTTGCAACCCTGGCCAGCAGTTATTTTCCGCTGTATATTTTAAGTGGCTTCAACAGCGGCATTATAAGCGCAATGAACTATGGTAAAAATATTGCTGATATACCCAATACCCTGCTTACTGCTCAGGTGGCTAATGTAAGTGGCATAAAAATGAACGAGCAGGTGGCGCAAAGTAATTATAACAGCTTAAACGAAACTTTTATAAAATCTTCCAAACTGCTGGTGTTTATACTGGTGCCTGCTGGGTTTTTTATGTTTGTTTTTGCACAGCCCCTGGTAGAGCTGTTTTATGCATCGCAGAATTTTACTTTGGATGCTGTTAAAGATGCTGCAAAGTTTTTGCAATTACTGGCCATCACCACCTTTAGCATTGGCGTTAACGCAATGGTTACCCGTATTTTTATTGCCATGCAAATTATTAAGCAGGCACTTTTTTACAAAATAATTATGAATGGTTTATTAATAATTGCCACCTGGTTATTTACCGTGTTTTATGGCGCTTATGGGTTTGCATACGGTGTAATTTTTATGAACTTGATAAACTTTTTAGGAATGTTTTTTATCTGCCGCAAATTTTTTAAAAGTATTCAGTACAGCCTTATTATAAAATATACTTTAATAGTTGTTGCAATAAATTTGCCCATTGCTTTTATATTATATTGTTTTATAACTACTGCAAATATTTTTTATTTGTATAAACTTATTATTGGTTGTATAGCGTATTTACTGGTAATGCTTATAGCTAACCGCTTTAAAAATATCGCCATTTTATGAACGTAACAACAAAAAAGCCTTCCGACTGGACGGAACAGAATATTGCCGATTTTTGGGACTGGCAAAGTAAAAGTATATCCCGGCAACATCAATACTTTACTTCGGTAATGGCACCGGGCATCGTTAATTTTTTAGAAACAAAAGGCATATTAAAAGGAAAGGTGTTAGATTACGGTTGTGGTACCGGATACCTTTTGGAGCAAATGATAAAAGTTGATCAAGTTGAGTTATATGGGCTGGATTTTTCAGAAGACTCTATTACGGCAACCCAACAACGCACCCTAAATGCCCCTGTTGTTAAGCAACTTGTTGTAGCTAACAAACTACCCAGCCCATTCAGCAATAATACCTTCGATACAATTACGATGATAGAAACCATTGAACATTTACAGGATGATAAACTGCACGAAACATTTAATGAATTATACCGCCTGCTAAAACCAGGAGGAAAATTATTTGTCACCACACCTTTTAATGAAGACCTTAGCCGCCATATGCACTTTTGCCCATTTTGTAAAACTGAATTTCATCATATACAACACATGCAATCTTTTACAGTAGATAGTTTGAAGGCTTTGGCAGTACAGCATTATTTTGCAGTGGAATATTGCCATAATATTAATATTGAAAAATTAAGGTTAGGGGCAGTAAAGTTTTTCATTAAAAGCATTCTTAAAAAAATTTTTATGGCAATGGGTTTAATGGAAAAAATTGCAGAAAAAAAACCTAACCTGGTAGCAATCTTATCAAAGCCTTTATAAAATATTTTATATGAATGGAGGGGTTGTTAATAAAATAAAAATTTTAATTATTACCCCTACACTGGAGTGTGGCGGTTCGGAAAAGTATGTTTCATTACTGTGCAATAATATCAACACACAGCAATTTTCAGTTACGCTGGCAGTTTTAAATAACAAAAGCCCTTTTTATACCATCAGTAACAGAGATGTTACTTTAATTGATTTAAAAGCAAAGCATGCCCGGTCATCATTAGTTAAAATAAAATCATTAGTAAAGCAGCATCAGCCCGATATTATTTTTTCTACCGCAAATCATCTTAATATTTATCTCGCTGTTTTTAAAAATCTATTTTCTAAAAAAATAATTTTTATTGCAAGAGAATCCAGTATCGTAAGCATCAATAGTAAAAGAGCAAAATTTCCTGTTTTGTATAACTGGCTGATTAAATTTTTTTACAAGCGAATCAATTTTATTATTTGCCAGTCCAGGTATATGCAGCAGGATTTGGTTGATAAATACAATATAAAAAAAGAAAAAACAATTGTAATTAATAACCCTGTAGAAGAAAATACTTTTGTGGGCGCTACGGTTCAAAAAAATAAATTTATTACAGTTGCCCGTCTTTCCGAAGAAAAGGGAATAGACAGATTAATTCGTTCTGTTGCAAATCTTACGATACCTTTTACTTATTATATTATTGGAGACGGCAATAAAAAACAAATACTGCAAAATTTAATTAACCAGTTACAATTACAAAGCAAAGTTTTTTTAGCAGGAAAGAAAGATAATCCATTTGCCGGCATGGAGGACGCAGCGCTTTTTTTAATGGGGTCGCATTACGAAGGTTTCCCCAATACTTTACTGGAAGCAGGTGCTTTGGGAATTCCGGTTATTGCATTTAATGCACCGGGTGGTATAAGCGAAATAATTACTGATGGCGAGAATGGGATGCTGGTAAATAATGATGATGAAAAAGCATTTGCTGCGGCAATAGAAAAAACAATGGGTATAAATTTTAATAGTCAACAAATTAAAAATAACACACAAAAAATATTTTCAATAAATCTTGCCATAACAAAAACTGAAGCTTTATTTTCAGCGCTTCATCAAAACTTAAATTTATTAAAATAAGCCGGCAGTAAAATAATTGCTTTATCAATTGAATGAGTATTTTAATGGCATAATTACGCAATGGGTAATAGCCGGTTTAAAAAAAATAACTCATATTTGCAACTGATATACAGCCGAATAAATGAAAACAAATGAACGGAATAAAACCTAAGCTATTAATATTCATCAATACATTGCAATCAGGCGGTGCCGAAAGAGTTGTGTCGCTTTTGCTTGAGCACTTGCGTAGCGATTTTGAAATTCATTTGGCACTTTATACCAATATTGTTGACTACAAAATACCTCCCGAAATAAAAATACTTGATTTAGAACAGCCTTTAAATGAGAATAAACTTATACGGTTTTTAAAAATGCCCTACCAGTCGTACAAAGTGTACAGTTACTGCAAAAAAAATAAAATTAATATTTCAGTTGCTTTTTTATACCGGCCCTGTTATATTAATGCTTTAATGAAAAGCTTCTGGAGGTATAAAGGCAAAGTTATCATGTGCGAAAGGACCCATCAAACCACCATGCAGCAAAGCCACTCCGCTATTTACCGCATGTTTACAAAGTTTATGGTTCGGTTTAGTTACAAACGGGCCGATCTGGTATTGGCTAATTCTTACGCCATGCAAACCGATTTAATTGAAAATTTTAAAATAAAAACACCGGTAAAAGTAATTTACAATCCAATTGATTTAGGGTTCATACGGTCGCATATTGATGAAATACCTGCCTTTGTTTTTGAAAAAGATATTTTTTATTTTATAAATGTGGGTGGTTTTAGAAAAGAGAAAAATCATTTATTGCTGTTGCAGGCATTTTTTATTATGAAAAACCTGCCCTGTAAATTATTAATTGTTGGTGGCGGAATAATGGAAGAAGATTTAAAACAAAAAGTATCAGACTTTGGTATGATGGATAAGGTTGTTTTTTGTGGATGGGATAATAACCCTTTTAAGTATGTAAGCCGCTCCAATTGTTTTGTTTTAAGTTCGGATGTAGAAGGTTTCCCCAACGTATTAATTGAAGCACTGGCTTGCGGCAAACCGGTAATCTCCACCGATTGCAGCAGCGGCCCACGGGAATTACTTGCGCCATCTACAGATTTACATCACCGGGCAATTAATAATTACGAAATTGGCGAGTATGGTATTTTAACTCCCGTAAATGATGTAATTGCGCTGGCTGCCGCAATGAAAAGAATGTACGAAGACGCTGGCTTGCGTAAACAATTGGAAGAAAAAGCTAAAAGCCGTGCCCAGCAATTTGATGTAGATGAGATTAAGCAGTATTTTCATGTTGCCTTTACTGCTATATAGTACATTGCGGCATACAAAATAATTTCTGGCTAAAATTCCTTACATCATTTTTTATATAATGGCTTAATCTCCCCTTTCAACCCCGCCTTTGCATAATTATCTCTATTTTTGCCATCTGATAAAATACAAAAAGAATGCATACGATTTTACTCACGGGAGGAGCAGGATTTATAGGGTCGCACCTCACCCGTTTATTTGTTACAAAATATCCGCAATACAATATTATCAATCTTGATAAACTTACTTACGCCGGTAATTTAGAAAACTTAACAGATATAGAAGATAAACCTAATTACCGTTTTGTAAAAGGAGATATTACCGATCTGGAATTATTACGCAGTCTTTTTAAACAACACAATTTTACAGCAGTATTGCATTGTGCTGCCGAAAGTCATGTGGACAGATCTATTACCGATCCGCTGGCATTTATTACCACCAATGTTTTAGGCACAGCTTCATTATTACAGGCCGCAAAAGAAAGTTGGAGTAATGATTTTACTGATAAAATATTCTATCATATTTCTACAGATGAAGTGTACGGCACATTGGGAGAAACAGGATTTTTTACAGAAGAAACTGCCTATGACCCACGCAGCCCGTACTCTGCATCCAAAGCATCATCCGATCATATTGTAAGAGCATTTTATCATACCTATAAAATGCCTGTAAAAATCAGTAACTGCAGCAACAATTACGGCCCGTTTCATTTCCCCGAAAAATTAATACCACTTTGCATTTTCAACATCATCAATAATAAACCTTTACCAATTTATGGTAAGGGAGAAAATATAAGAGATTGGCTTTTTGTAGAAGATCATGTAAGCGCTATCAATGTAATTTTTCATAATGGCAAGGTTGGCGAAACTTATAATATTGGCGGCCACAACGAATGGACCAATATTGCATTGGTAAAAGAGTTGTGCAAACAGATGGATGAAAAATTAGAAAGAGAAAACGGGACTTCAGAAAAATTAATTACTTATGTAAAAGACAGGGCCGGCCACGATTTGCGCTATGCCATTGACGCCACCAAATTAAAAAATGAATTAGGCTGGGTGCCTTCGTTACAATTTGAAGAAGGAATTAGTAAAACTATAGATTGGTATTTGAATAACAAAGATTGGTTAGATGATGTAACCAGTGGTAACTATCAAAAATATTATGAACTGCAATACGAAAAAAGATAAACATGAAAGGCATAATTTTAGCTGGAGGTTCTGGAACAAGATTATATCCCATCACGATGGGTATCAGCAAACAATTAATGCCTGTTTATGATAAGCCAATGATCTATTATCCGCTTAGCACTTTAATGCTTGCAGGCATTCGGGAAATTTTAATCATCACTACACCAGATGATCAGGCACAGTTTAAAAGATTATTAGGAGATGGCAGCCAGTGGGGATGTACAATAGAATATGCAAAGCAGGAAGTGCCTAACGGCCTGGCACAGGCGTTTGTAATTGGAGAGAAATTTATTGGCACTGATAGTGTGGCATTGGTATTAGGCGATAATATTTTTTATGGCAGTGGCTTTAGTAAATTATTGCAGCAAAGCGTAAATCCGGATGGCGCAGTTATTTTTGCTTACCCGGTTAGCGATCCGGAAAGATATGGTGTGGTAGAATTTGATGCAGATTTTAACGCCTTAAGTATTGAAGAAAAACCATTAAAACCAAAAAGTAATTATGCCGTGCCTGGTTTATATTTTTATGATAATGATGTGGTGAACATTGCAAAAAATATAAAACCCAGCGCAAGGGGCGAATATGAAATAACCACCGTAAATGATTTTTATCTGCAAAAGAAAAAATTAAAAGTTGGCGTACTTAACAGGGGTTTTGCATGGTTAGATACAGGCACTTTTGAATCGCTAAGCGATGCAGGCGAATATGTAAGGGTAGTAGAAAAAAGGCAGGGCTTAAAAATAGGCTGCCCCGAAGAGATAGCCTGGCGTATGAAATTTATTACTAAGGATCAGTTAGTAAAACTGGCAGAAGATTTAAAGAAAAGCGGTTACGGCGAATATTTAAAAAAAATTGCAGAATAGTCAAACAAAATAATCAGCGTGAATTTTATAAAACCATTTAAATTATCAGGGTTCGAAAGCCCCTCTTCGGGAGGGGTTGGGAGAGGCCTGAAATATTTTGCTCACCCAACAGCAGTAATAGACGATAATTGTATAATTGGAGAGGGTACAAAAATTTGGCACTTCTCTCATATTATGCCGGGAGCCGTAATTGGCAACAATTGTAACCTCGGGCAAAATGTAGTGGTGTCATCCAAAGTTATTTTAGGCAATAATGTACGGGTGCAAAATAACGTAAGTATTTACGAAGGCGTAATTTGCGAAGACGATGTTTTTTTAGGGCCAAGCATGGTATTGACAAACGTAATTAATCCCCGCAGTGCAGTAAGCCGCAAAAACGAATTTAAAACTACACTTATAAAAAAAGGGGCATCCATTGGTGCCAATGCAACCATAGTTTGCGGCAATACCATTGGCAGTTTTGCGTTTATTGGTGCCGGTACTGTGGTTACAAAAGATGTACCTGCGTATGCATTAATAGTTGGTAACCCCGGCAGGCAAACCGGCTGGATGAGTGAGTACGGTCACAAATTAAAATTTAATGAAAATAATATTGCCGTTTGCGAAGAAAGTAAACAAGAGTATATTTTAGAACACAATAACGAGGTAAAAGAAGGTTAGAAGTTTAAGTAGTATACAGAATTGAACAGTGATTATCTAAACTCTAAACCTCTAAACCCTAAACCCCTAAACAAATATTACATGAAAAATTTTGCATTAATAGGAGCCGGAGGCTATATAGCACCACGCCACATGAAGGCAATAAAAGATACCGGCAATAATTTACTGGCAGGTTTAGATAAACATGACTCTGTGGGGATTTTAGACAGCTATTTTCCACAGTGCAGATTTTTTTACAGAGTTTGAAAGATTTGACCGCCATTTGGAAAAACAAAAACGCCTGGGTAATAAAACCGATTATGTAAGTGTTTGCAGCCCCAATTATTTACACGATGCACACATACGTTTTGGCTTGCGCATTGGTGCCGATGTAATTTGCGAAAAACCAATAGTACTCAACCCATGGAATATTGACGCCCTGTTGGAAATAGAAAAAGAAACTGGTAAAAATATTTATACCATTTTGCAATTGCGCCTGCACCCGGCAATTATTGCATTAAAAGAAAAAATTGCAGCAGCCCCGCCAAATAAAAGATACGCTGTTAACTTACAATACATTACTTCAAGAGGCAATTGGTACCATACCAGCTGGAAGGGAGATATACAAAAGAGTGGCGGTATTGCCACCAATATTGGCGTACATTTTTTTGATATGCTGATGTGGATTTTTGGAGCTGTAAAAGAAAATAATGTAATACAACATACAGCAACTACCGCAAAGGGCAACCTTATATTAGAAAAAGCAAACATTAACTGGATGCTGAGTATAGACGCAAATACCCTGCCCGCCGAAATAAAAGCATCTGGCAAACGTACCCACAGAATATTAAGTATTGATGGCGATGAATTTGAATTTAGTGATGGTTTTACAGAATTACATACTATAAGCTATGAAAATATTCTTGCGGGAAAAGGCTTTCCCATTGCAGAAACCAAAGCCGCTATACAATTAGTGCATGACATTAGAAATAAATAAAATAAAATATTATCCAATAATTAAAAGCGAAAGCACAATCAAAAAGCAGATGCTGATTGTAATAAATTTAAAAATAAAATAAGATATTATGTTGAATTTAAATGGGAAAAGTTTATTGATCACAGGAGGTACTGGTTCCTTTGGAAAAGAGTTTACTAAAACAATTTTTAAAAAATGGCCCGATATAAAAAAACTGGTGATTTACTCAAGAGATGAGCAAAAGCATTTTAATATGGCGCTTGAATATCCTGAGAAAAAATATCCGGCAATAAGATTTTTCATTGGTGATGTAAGAGATTATGTGCGTTTAAAAAGAGCAATGGAAGGCATGGATTATGTGATTCATGCAGCTGCAATGAAACATGTACACATAGCCGAATATAATCCCGATGAGTGTGTAAAAACAAATATTGTAGGTGCAGAAAATGTGATAAGAGCAGCATTGGAAGTAAACGTTAAAAGCGTTGTGGCACTCTCAACCGATAAAGCCTGTGCGCCGATAAATTTATATGGTGCAACAAAATTAGCTTCCGATAAATTATTTATTGCAGCCAACAATGTTCGTGGCGATAGAGATGTTGTATTTTCTGTTGTTAGGTATGGTAATGTTATGGGTAGTAACGGATCAGTGATACCATTCTTTTTGAATAAAAGAAAAGAAGGTGTTATACCGATCACCGACCCTAACATGACGAGGTTTAATATCTCTTTGGAAGATGGGGTACAAATGGTAATGAATGCGCTTGACATAGCCTGGGGAGGAGAACTCTTTGTGCCTAAAATTCCTTCTTATAAAATAACAGAAGTGGCTAAGGCTATCGGGCCAAACTGTAAACACGAAGTAGTTGGTATACGGCCCGGGGAAAAAGTACATGAGGAGATGATAACCAGCTCTGATGCCTTTACCACTTATGATATTGGGGAATATTATGTGATACTTCCACAAACGCCTATCTGGAATCTTAATGATTATATTGTAAAATTTAATGCGAAAAGAGTACCCGAAGGTTTTAATTACAGTTCGGGTAAAAATACGCATTGGGTAAGTGCGGAAGAGTTGAGGGCTCTGATAGTAAAACATATAGATCCTTCTTTTTCGGTATAAAGCAATTTGTTCATTCCTGTAATTTAATAATACAGGAGTAATCAATCCAAGTATTATTTTTAATGATAAAATTCGACTGGCACTCAGCAACTTTCAAAACGATTGCAGTGCTGATAAGTAAAATCATATCTGCAGGGATCTCTTTGCTTTTTGTTCCCTTATATATAAAACTATTAGGTGTTGAAAGTTATGGTCTTGTTGCATTTTATCTTCTTTTAGTGAGCCTGTTAGTGTTAATTGATTTTGCATTAAGTACTGCAGTAAGCAGGCAGGTGGTTATTTTAAAAACCAATAATGAGTCGGAAAAATCAATAAAAGACCTCGTGTTTTCAATTGAAATTATTTACGTTTCCATAGCACTGCTGGTTTTTTCGGTAATCTATTTATTCGCAGAACAAATTTGTTTGTATTGGATTAAAGCAAATGAGCTGCCTTTAGACCGGCTGGTAAAATCGATAAGATTTATAGGTGTGTTAATTGCCATACAGTTTCCTTCAAGTATTTACAACGGAGTAATGGTTTCATTAGGTATGCAGGTGTCAAATTCCGTGATCACAATTATAGTTAATGTTTTAAAAGCAGTTGGAGTAATAGCCATACTTAAGATATTTTCCCCGGTGATAGAAAATTACTTTATCTGGCAAATTGTAGTTGCTTTATCTGCAATACTGGTATTAAGGTATTTTGTTTGGAAAGAAATTGCAGTTACAAAAACAAGAGCATCTTTTTCTTTTCAACAGCTTATGCCAATTAAACAGTTTGCATTGGGAATGTTTGGTGTAACTATCGTTAATTTTTTACTTAGTATGGTCGATAAATTGATCGTTAGTAAGATCGTAGTGCTTAATTTAGTTACCTGTTATAGTCTTGCCTTCCAGATTTCTTCCGTTATTGGGCAATTAATAACACCATTACAATCAACCGTATTTCCCCGGTTTACAGCATTGCTTGAGCAAAATAATTACGCAGAGTGTGTTAAGGTATACCATACATCCTGTAAATGGGTGGCCATTGTAATCTGGCCCATAGGCTTGGGTTTGTTTTTCTTTTCAGAAGATATTTTAATGGCATGGACACATAACAGTTTTATCACCGACAATACTTCTGCAGTTTTAAAAACTGTAGCTATAGGTACACTTTGTAATTGCTTGATGTTTGTGCCTTATCTTTTTATGCTAAGTAAAGGCAAAACAAAATTTACTATAATCCAGAATATTATCGGGGCTGCAATTTTTCTTCCTATGCTTTTTTGGTCGGTTCCTAAATATGGAATTTTAGGAGCAAGTTTTATCTGGCTCGGTATTAATTTATCTTATTTGTTAATCAGTATTCCTTTATTTCATAAACTTTATATGAAAAATGAATTACTTAACTGGTACACAAAAGATAATTTATTTCCATTTCTTGCAGCAGCCGGTATTATTGGTATTGCCAAGCTTTGCCGTATGAATCTTAGTGTTTTTAGCTCCGATCTTAATTTTGTATTCCTGGTGTTCTTTATGGGAATAATTTATATTTATACGATGCCCGAATTACGTAAATTGGCCTTCAAAATTTTAAAAATAAAATGATCAGATGAAAATATTAATACTTGGCTCGGGGGGAATGGCAGGCCATATTATCAATCATTATTTTAAAAACCTTCCCGATTTTAAAGTATATGGTGCCGCAAGAGAAAAAATAACTGATGATACCATTTTATTTGATGCCGGAAGTAAAGAATCTGTTGCGGAGGTATTAAATACGGTTAAACCAGCTATTGTAATTAATGCTGTAGGGGTATTGGTTAAACAAGCCAATGCTGATCCGGCTAATGCGGTTTTAATCAACGCTTACTTACCCCACTTACTAAGCCAGCTTACCGCAGAGCAAAATGCATATACAATACACTTAAGTACCGATTGTGTTTTTTCGGGCCATAAAGGTAAATATCAAGTTAATGATGTAAAGGATGCAGAAGATTTTTATGGAAGATCAAAGGGATTAGGCGAACTTCAGACTGATCATGACCTTACTATACGTACATCGATCATTGGACCTGAGATAAAACTAAATGGCACCGGATTATTTGATTGGTATATAAAAACAACCGGTAAGATCGGTGGATATAATAAAGTATTCTGGTCTGGCTTAACCACACTTGAATTATGCAAGGCCCTCGTTAAAAGTATTGAATATAAGGAAAGAGGATTGATACAGTTATCAAACAACGAAAAAATTTCAAAGTACGAATTGTTGCGATCCATCGGAACACAATTTGGTAAAGATGTAAGCCTTATAGAAAAACAGGAAGAAACAATACATGATAAAAGCCTCATCTCATCAGCTCCCTTAGAAAGATATAATATTCCATCTTATGAGGAAATGATACAGGACATGAAAGATTTTGTTTTTGCGAACAAAAATATATACTCAAATAACTACCCACAATTTTTTAAGTAATAAGCATAGTGAAAATGACGCCTAAATTAAGCATATTAATTCCAACGAAAGACAGGTATACCTCGCTGCTTTCAATCTGCGAAAGCCTCGAAAATGATTTTAAAGGGCTTAATATTGAAATTATCATCCAGGATAATACGGAGGATAACGCAGAAGTATTGAATTTCTTACAGGAAAAAAAACTATCGGCCACCAGGTATTTTCATGTAAAAGAGCAGCTCTCTATGTCGGAGAATTGTAACCAGAGTGTTAAAAATTCAACCGGCGATTATTTGATCCTGATTGGCGATGACGATTATGTTTTCCCAAGTATTTTTGAAAATATCAAGTGGATGGAGGAAAATAAGATAGAAGCGCTTAGTAATATTTTTTCTGTGTATCAATGGAAAGGGGTGGAAGTAAATACGATAATAAGGCATATTCCCGAAGAAACTTATATAATACAAAAGGGCTTAAAAAAGGATTATACCACTTTTGATACAAAAGAAGCTTTAAGAAAAGTAGTAAAAGCCGGGGGAGCAATTGGTCCTCAACATTTGCCAAGATTATATCACGGCCTTGTTAAAAGAACGGTATTAAATCGTGTTTTAGAAACCTGTAAAACCTATTTTCCCGGACCAAGTCCAGATATGGCCATTGCGGTTGCCTTATGTTGCCACCTGGAAAAACATGCTTTTTTTAATTTCCCGTTTTCTGTAGCGGGAATGTGTAAAACAAGTAATACAGGTTTATCTACAGTTAAAAAAAATGTGGGCAATCTTGAGGATATGAAATTTTTGGATCAAAACTATATTAAAAAATGGGACGAAAGGATTCCTAAGATATGGGCAGTAAGTACAATTTGGCCACAATCCATGATACAGAGCATGAATGACTGTAATTGTAAAATGGATATTGATCTGTCTTTGTATTACGGTTACTTATTAGCATACTCACATTTCTTTAGCCCTAAAGTGGTAAAAAAAATAGCTATGCAGAAGGTATGGGCAAAAAAGAACCCTGTTTTTTATATCCGTGTTTTCTTCAACTATTGTTTTGTCTGGATCAAAAGAATAAAAGGGTTGCTTTTTGTTAAGAACCATCATTATAAGAATGTAACGAACATTAATCAAACCTATTCAATAACATACGAAAAATACAATAACTGAGAATGCTGTTTAATTCTCTTTCTTTCCTTATTTTTTTTCCGGTAGTAACAATTATTTATTTTTTGTTGCCGCATAAGTACAGGTGGTTGCTGTTATTAACAGCAAGTTGTTATTTCTATATGTTTTTTAAAGCAGTTTATATATTAATACTGCTTGGTACTATAATAATTGATTATTGGGCAGCCATTTTCATAGAGCGGCAGACAGATCCTAAAAAAAGAAAAAAATATCTTGTATATAGCCTCATTGCCAATATTGGTGTGTTAGCAGTTTTTAAATACTACAATTTTTTAAATACCAATATTGATGGCTTAGCCAACCTGTTCCATTTTGAAAATAATATACCTTATTTGCAAATTCTTTTACCCATAGGTTTAAGCTTTCATACTTTTCAGGCAATGAGTTATACAATTGAAGTATATAGAGGAAACCAAAAACCTGAAAAACATTTTGGCATTTATGCGCTGTATGTTATGTATTATCCACAGCTTGTGGCCGGGCCTATAGAAAGGCCTCAAAATATTCTACACCAGTTTCATGAAAAAAAATACTTTGATTACAACAGAACAATAGAAGGACTTAAGCTGATGTTTTTTGGGTTCTTCAAAAAGATAGTTATAGCAGACAGGCTGGCGTTATGTGCTAATGAGGTTTTTAATGATGTACACAGTTACCAGGGTGGAGCATTAATATTGGGAATAATATTTTTTACTTTCCAGATATATTGCGATTTTTCCGGGTATTCGGATATTGCTATCGGCTGTTCAAAGATCATGGGTATTGATCTGATGAAAAATTTTAACGCCCCTTATTTATCAAAATCTATAAAAGAATTCTGGAGCAGGTGGCATATTTCATTGTCAACATGGTTCAGAGATTATTTATATATTCCACTAGGCGGCAATAAAGTATCAAAGCCAAAGGTTTACCGTAATATTTTTATAGTTTTTATTGTAAGCGGTTTATGGCATGGTGCCAACTGGACGTTTATTATCTGGGGAGCCATTCACGGCTTTTTTAATATTATAGGAATGATGCTAAGGGGAGATAAGAAAAAAAAGTATCAATCAGGATTTTTAAAACAATTGAATAACTTTTCATCTTGGGCTATTGCCTTCCTGATTGTGTCAATAGCATGGGTATTTTTTAGGGCCAATAGTTTATCGGATGCTATGTACGTGTTGAAAAATGTTTTAAAAATCGACATTCATCATTTAATAGGCATTCCTATTTTCTCGTATGCTTATTTTATCACCAGTTTTATTTTCATTATTCTTTTATTTATGTTTGAATTTTTGAAAGATAGAAAACTGGTTGACACAAACTTATTTAGCAAGCCGGCTTACAGCCTTATATATTTTGTAGTTTTTTTTATTATTATTTATGTTTTCGGGATTTTTGAAAATCAATCATTTATTTATTTCCAATTCTGATGATTAAGTTATTAAAAGGAATAATTCTGTTTATAGTGATTGCAGGGGCTTTCGTTTTTTTATTGGAAAAAAAGTACGAAAGCTATATTACTCCTTATGATATTATTTTTAAGGATATAAAGGACAGTGCGAAAATATATACGGATATCTACATTGGAAATTCACACACGCAGGCCCTAAAAAAATATACCAGTGACAGCAGTGCTGTTATATTAAATATCGCTACTCCTGGACAGGATGTTTTTAAAACACTGGCTATACTTAAGAACTGGCTGCCACAATTACAAAACGTAAAAAATATTTATTGGGGATTGGATTATGAAACGATGGGGCAAAATTTATCACTATCAGGTTTGGCAATAGATGACAGACAGTTGTTTAAATATACAGATACCTTATACCAGGATAGTTATGAAAACCTGCTAATGGCAAAATCAAGTTTTTTCAGGGCTAATAGAGACATCAGTTTTTTATATGCAAGACAGGACTATAGCGGTAAGATACTTTTTATTCCCCCAACCAATAAATCAAATATGGAGGATTGCCGCAAAAGGGCTCTTGAGCATTCCAGGATAAGATTTAAAAAAACAGTTATTAAGGAAAATACGCAATTACTTGCCAGATAATAGATTTGGTAAAAGCATATAAAGTGAATTTAATAATTTTTAATCCGCCTAAATCCCAGTGCTTTGAATCTAATCTTTTTTAGAGAACAGTATGACAGCGAAAAAAATTATTGACTCTGTTTTAAAAGTTTCTGATGTAAAGTATAATGACTTTTTTGGGAATAGTGATTTTAGCAATGATGATTTTATTGATTACGATCACTTAAATCAAAAAGGCGCTGAAAAGTTAATGGCAGCATTAAGTAGTGAGGGTTTAAAAGAAAATAAATAGAAAAAGTAAAATCTTAGGAAACTGCCGGCAGTTGCGGATCAGTATTTTCTTCTGGAATCATCAATGGCTTCTGCAGCGATTCTTTTATCTTATAATGCATTATCATTAATGCAACTACAAAAAATGGAACACAAGGTATTTTATACCTTACCAGGCTGCCAAAATTAAAAGTACTTAACCCCACAAAAATGGCAAATACGATAGAAAAGGCAAAGCAATAGAAAACCAAAGGATTAAAAATAAGCTCCCGGAAAAAAACAGCTATCCCTTTTTATTTAATAATATTTTTAGCGTAAAAAGTATTAGTGCAAAACCTTCCAATGCAGAAAGCAGCATGATGAGGTTATGAGATTCCCATAAGTATGGGCGGAAAAAAGTAGTGAGAATTGCCTTTGGTGCCATTTTTACAAGTCCGGCTATAGTACCATCAAAATTTCCCAGTGTAAAAAATGCACCTTCAAACTGGTTAGCCTGCATGATAAAAGAATCTTGTGTTCTGGTAACAGAATCCAGAATCTTTTCTGATGAGTATTGCTCAAATAAGGTTTCGCTATTATAAAAAACATAAAGAGCAGGTAGTTAAAAAAACAATTGGAATAGTAAGTTTAAGCGCTAACCTCATCAGTTGGTTAGTTGTTTTATTAATGGACTGTAAAAGAATGAAGAATAAATAAAAAGGGAGGTAACTGATGATTATATAAGATTTTATTGTGTAGATAAGATATATAGCCAATATAACGATCGCAAAGTTTAAAGTAAGCCGCCTTTTATTTATAATTATTTCATAAAGAGATTTTGTTAGAAAACCTATACTTGCCATACAGATAGTATCCTTGCTGATACCACTACTCCAAAACACCACAGTTGGTATAGCCATACAGGCAAGAACGAGAGGCCTGTGCAAGGAAGGATATAAGTTTCTGAAAAATAAAAAGAGTTGCCAACTTCCTAAAAAGGCAATAAAACCAATTATAAGATTGCCTGTTAAAAAACTGGAAAAAGACAAGAAACAAAGTATTATGGAAACTTTTACTACAGTGTAGTTACTGTTTAATGACAAATAGCCCTTGTACTCTTCTTCTGCAAGAGAGTTGATGTATTCTCCACCATCCGTAAATAGTAAATCAATATTTGAAGGATTGTCGACAATTAATTGTTTGAAATATTTCCCTTCGCCAAAAAAAAGGCTAACACTGTCACCTTTTATTACGTAAGCGGTTAAAAAAGTAAAAGCAACGATGAAGACTACTTTTAAACGGAATCCCCACACAAAATATTTAACCAGCAGTAGATTATGAGCATATTTGAGTTTCAATTTCTTTACAATTAATGAGATCAGGTAAAGAAAAATCGGAAATGAAATTAAATCTGCAATAGTAAGGTTGTACATTATATTTGGTGATACATTATTATCGTTTTCTTAGCCATATTACCAGCTGCAATCCTGTATCCGTACTTTTCATTATTTTTTTTAAAACCCCATGCGTAAACTTTGGAAAATTTAATATGTCACACACTTCTATCTCATAGTCGACTATATCAAAATTTATTTCTTTAGCAAGTTCTTTAAATGAGTTAACGCCAAATTCGTATAAATGAAAGGGGGCGTGCATGGGACTAACATTTGAAACGTAGTTTGTACCCATTAATTTATAATACCTGGTTATTAATCTTGTTGGTAAATGATTGGAGGAAGGCACTTCAATATGTATTATGCCACCAGGCTTTAACCATTTCAAAGCTAAAGCAATGCTTGCCGCAGGATCGTATAGATGTTCCAGCACTGCACCGAAACTTATGAAATCAAAATTATTTTCGACATATTCCATATTTTCAAGAGAGCCTAATTGCAATCTTAAAGGGCTTATGCCCATTTTTTCAATGGCGTTCTTGTAAAATGGTTCGGAAGGCTCAAATCCATAAGTTTCAAAACCTGTTTTGTCAAGGGATATCATCGTTCTACCCA
Organism: uncultured Chitinophagaceae bacterium; assembly: GCA_963741535.1. Lineage (GTDB taxonomy): Bacteria > Bacteroidota > Bacteroidia > Chitinophagales > Chitinophagaceae > Ferruginibacter. The sequence goes on along the minus strand of CAVUIP010000002.1, from coordinate 868,456 downwards.
ATCCTGCACCAATATCAAGCGCTTTCATTCCCGGTTTAACAGGCAATATTTTTTTTAATTTATTTATTTCTTTTGCGAAATATTGTTCATTCCAGCTAAAGTCGGTTGTTTGCCAATATGTTTCGGGGGGCAATCCATAATGGTCTTGTATATTATCCGGTATTGGCAGCGGATTAGTGTAGATCAACTGACATTTTTTACATTTTATTACCGATACTGCAATACCTGTTTTTATCTTTGGCTTGAGGCCCTGAGACTGGTTCAGTCTTATTCCCATTACTTTATTTAAAGCTGTAGGACGGCCACACATATTGCAATAGTCAATATCTGTAAACGAATATTTTTTTGGGGTGTTTATTGTCTGCTCCATTCAATCGGGTTACTTGGTAACTCTTTTATTTTTCGGTACGGTTAAAAATAGCTAAAATTTCCTCCTTATTCAGGTTAACATATTTTACATTTTTATGAAAATCGTAAAATGGGTTACTGATAGGTTCACCGGCGATCAATTTATCAATTAATACCGGCAGGTATTTATTTTGAGGGTGAATAATTTTTAACTGGTTCAAAAAATCAATATCATGGAACTTTGTTTTTTGTAAAACATGAAATACGTTAGTTAAAAAATTTTCATTATCACCATGTTCAAAATCAATCCTGTTTTTCAATAATTTTATTTTATTGTCTTCAGGATAAAAATCCAGGTTCTCCACTACATTAATCCCCATTTTTTTATTTAGCCCTACCAGTTTTAAAATGGCACGGATAGGCTCTTTAAATTTTTTAACTAATGCAGTATCTTTTAAATGCTGAAGCGGACCTCCAATACTTTTTTCATAAGCCCATATCGTGTAAGTTATCGAAACATCTTCCGGAAAAAAAACCACATGAGGCTGATCGCTGCCAATAAATTCTAATGTTCCTTTTTTAAACTGGTAGTATTTTTCAATCTCCATAGTGGCAGTTTGCGAAGCAGCATCTATACCGTAGCCTTTTTTAAAAAGTATACTTTCATATCCTGGCCCTTCTGCTGCTACAGTAGATAATAATAATTTTCCATGGTGGTGAATACTTTGAAAACTAATTCCGGTATTCTTATCAGGTAATGGCATAAATACATTAGCATTCATGCCAACATTTTTATCAAGATAAATTTCGAATGCCAAAGTTGGGTAATGCCGCATTTTCGAGATAAAATCCGGCTTTATAAGGTTGTTTCTGTAAATATCATACAGTACTTCCCGGCTTGTAACCATTTCGGCTAAAATAGCTGAAGCCTTTTTATGCGCATTGTGCCTGTCTTTTTCTTCAACAAATATTTTTGCAATTGCAGATGTGTAATGGTTTAGCCTTTGCATAAATCCGTTAATTTATAAACTGTAAAAACTGGTTAACTTTATCCTTATGAATTAAAATGTAATTACGGTCCTTTACAATTTCTGAATTTAAAAATTCTAATTTTTTTGAATTGCTGTTGTACATGTAAATATTATATTCTAAATCTTTCTCAATATAATTTTGAAAATCTAAAATAGTGATATTAAAACTTTTTAAAAACAAGGGAACAATCTCAATAAGAATGACAGGCTTAAATTTACCCAGGGTGTTTTTCATCCCTTTAAGGGCAAATAATTCAGCGCCTTCAATATCTATTTTTACAAAACTGAGATTAGTGAGGCTGCCTGATAAAAAAGAATCGATATCAATAACCTCACAGTCAAACTCTTCTGTTTTTTCAGATACATAATATTCAGAACCTTTTACCATTTCGTTATTTCGTCCCTTCATGTGCGCCTGCCCGGCACTGATAGAACCAAAATCAAGCTTAGGTACACTAAAGCGCATTGTTTCAGTTCTTTCGCCAACCCCTTTTTTATAAAGCAACACATTGGTAAGCTTTAAATCTTTTACAATCATAGAAGCTACATCATAAGTAAAGGGAATGGGCTCAAATGCATACACTTTACCTAAAGGGGATAATTTAGACAGTCTTTCGGTGTAGTAAGCATAGTTGGCTCCAATATCCAACGATTCATCAGCGGGCTTTAAAATAGAGGGTAAAAATTCCATTTCGATTTCATCAATCAGCCGGTTCTTGATATCTTTTTTCTTACCGATGTATTGAAAATATTTATAACCATTTTTACCAAGTAGTTTAAAAAGAATTGGTTTTACAAAATTTCTAATAGGAGAATTTATTGATGACATGAATAATGCAAATTTTTTAAATAAAAAGTAGGCAAAATTACAAAAGTTATTGATGAAATACTGATAAAGTAATAAACTTGTAATGAATTCATTAATTTCGCCGATTATTTAGAGATTGATTTATGACAGGCGATAAAAAAAGAATTTTAATTGTTTGCCCTTACCCGGTAGGTGTTGCACCAAGCCAGCGGCTTAAATTTGAGCAGTATTATAAGTATTTTGAAGAAAATGGCTACGAAATAACTGTTAAACCATTTATAGATAATAGCTTTTGGCAGATAGTTCATAAAAAAGGGAATTTTTTTAAAAAAACCGGCAAATCATTACAAGGTTATTGCAAGCGTATAATGCTGCTATTTTCAGTAAGAAAATTTGATTTAGTTTACATCCATTTATGGGTAACTCCATTTGGCCCACCCATATTTGAATGGTTGTACAGCAAGCTTGCAAAAAAGATGATTTATGATATTGACGATCTGGTTTATTTAAAATTTGATAAAACGCCATGGGTTATACGTCAACTAAAAGGGTATCGCAAACCAATAATGTTGATGAAAAATGCCGATCATGTAATTACATGCACTCCGCATTTAGATAAATTTGTAAAGCAATATAACAGCAATACCACCGATATTTCATCTACTATCAATACCGAGGTTTATCAACCTAAAACAAATTATTCTTTTAAAGAAAACAAACCGGTAATTGGGTGGAGCGGCAGCCATTCTACTGTATGGCATATGCAAACCATTTTTCCTGTTTTAAAAAAACTAAAACAACAGATTGACTTTAAGCTTTTGGTAATGGGTACAGATGCTTTGGTGGATACTGACCTGGATATTGAATGCCTTGCATGGAAAGAAGAATATGAAGTAACCGTTATCAACAGATTTGATATTGGTATATATCCGCTGCCAGATAAAGAATTTGTATTGGGAAAAAGCAGCTTAAAAGCATTACAATATATGGCTGTGGGTATACCTACTGTGGCTACGGCTATTGGCACCAATTTTAGAGTGATAGAAAACGGGGTAAATGGAATTTTAGTTAATACCGGCGAGGAGTGGATTGAAGCTTTAAAAAAATTAATAGAGAACGAAGATTACCGTAAGCATTTAGGCCAAAAAGCTGCCGAAAGAGTCAAAAACCTTTTCTCTGTAAATGCCAGTAAAGATATTTATCTGGATATTTTGGACAATGCCACAGGCATAAAAAGATAATTTTTTTTAAAACAAACAGCCAGTAGTAACAATGAATAAGGCAGAACACTTTACCATAAAGAATAGTGACTGTAATATTTATTAAAGAGTAATTAAAGGCAATGTCTATAAAGTATGGTATTAAAAACTGCAGCAGTTATTTTTAAACGGCTTTTATAATTATCCAGAATAGCTTGAATTAAGCACATATTTTTGTAAAAAAATCAATATAGTAATGGTTTTTGTTAACCAGGCACATTATTCACCAATACATTTAAGTAATATTTGATGAACATACAATTAATAAATCCCTCCGGCGGTGGAGTACTTACTAAAACACCTCAAGGCTTAACACAAAATGATTTGGTAATTTATCCCTGCAAAAATGGTGCTTACCGCATTGTAAAAGACGATAACTATACCGAAAATTTTGGTTACCAATGGAATAAGTTTGCAGGTACCCAAGTAGATAAAAGTAGTGCGTTATCAATAAGTAAATCTCGTTTTTTTGCCGAAAGTCAATGGGATAAAGAAGATTTGAGCGGTAAAAATATTTTAGAAGTGGGTAGTGGCGCCGGCCGTTTTAGCCAGGTAGTACTGGATTTTACAAAAGGTAATTTATTTAGTGTTGACTATAGCAATGCTGTAGAAGCCAATTATAAAAATAATGGGCCTAATGAAAGATTTAATTTGTTTCAGGCAAGCATTTATGAAATGCCTTTTGCCCCGGGCACAGTTCGATAAAGTATTTTGCTTTGGTGTATTGCAGCATACGCCTGATGTAGAGCTTTCGGTTAAAACATTAATTGATATGGTAAAGCCAGGCGGCGAATTAGTAGTAGATTTTTATCCCATTAATGGCTGGTGGACTAAACTTAATGCTAAATATATCTTCAGACCGTATACAAAAAAATTAACCCACGAAAAATTGTTTAAAAAAATTGAAAAGAACATAGATTGGCTTGATAAAAACCTCACGGTTTTTTTCAAAAATTGGCATAGGAAAACTAACTAACCGTTTTTTGCCGATATGCGATATTGACAATACACTGCCTAAAAATCTTACTGAAGCAACAATTAAGAGAATGGTGTATACTTGATACCTTTGATATGTTTAGTCCGCAGTATGATCAACCACAAAAAATAAGTACTGTTGTTGGCTGGTTTAATAAATATGGGATGAAGGACGTAAGTGGTAAAACTGTACATTTTGAAAATTGTGTAGCCCCAGTTGTTAGAGGTACAAAACAATAAACAGGCAAAAATTAATTTACCTGATTGAACTTGTTAAATATTGCCACAATGTAGGCTGATAGTACATTGTTCCTTTTTCGTTATTGTTTTTTAAATTGTATTCATTTTTTAATACATCGGGCAGCACTTTTTTTAGTGCAGTAATACCGGCTGCAACCTGCAGTATTGGGTAGGTAGTAAAATTATCTTCTTTGGCTGGTTTTATAAAAACTTGTTGCAACACGGCGCCAGTATCCACACCAGTATCTATAAAATGTATTGTAGTGCCAAAATTTTCAGCATCATTATTATACAGCGCCCAATAACCACCATGGCTGCCCCTGTACAAAGGAGTAATGCCTACATGCATATTAATAAAAACTGCAGCAGTACTTTGTAAAATTTTTTTGCTTATTATACGGGTTCCGTTAACTAAAATAATATCTGGTTGTATTTGCTGCAATAATTGTTTACAGGCTTCGTCGTTAACAGAGGCAATCTTAAAAACTTTAGTACCATCAAAACCGGCATCACTTAGCTGATATTTATCTATTAAAAACACTTTTCGGCTGCTGGCTTTTTTTCTTAAATACGGAACCATCAATAATGAAAACATTACCTGCCCCATCACTTTAAAAAAACCAATTCTTTTTAAGCGTCCTTTAAGTAAAACTTTTTTTGAAATTGGCTGCTCAATAATTGCGGCTGCAATTTCAAAATCTTTAACAACAGCATTATATACCCATCTGGACGATTCGCAATCTGACGCAAGGAAAACTATTTTTTTATTTTGCATTAGCACATGAAAAATTATATGTTCAAATAAAAGGCTATAAAGTTACCTATTCAAATTTTATAACTCTGCAGCCTCTTTCATTGTACAGTTTGTAAACCCATACCTGGCTTGTAATGTTTTAAAATGGTTTAATATAGCGGTGAGGTTAGCCATGTTTTCGGTAATATTTATCCCAAAATTATGTGGGTGCCACCATAAATGATACACTTCATTTTGTTTTGCAGCCCTGGTCATTTCGTTCAGTATTCTTTTTAACTTTATTTTCTCCAGCCACGCTAAATTTTTACTGTAGGGCTTTAAAAAACGACTGGCAGGTATATTAACAGGCACACCTTGTTTTTTTTCTATAATATGAGTATTATAGCCCGAAACAGGCAGATAAGTATCCAGCAAACGGCAAAGCCTTATAAAAAGTATTTCTGCTGTAAACGTACGTGGTTTATATATCCACGATGTAGGGTTGCCTCTGTAAACATTAATACCATTAATTTTTAACAGGCTAAGATAATCTTCATTAACCTGGTTACGGGGAAAAACAATACTTTCAATCGTTATATCATTTGCTGCTGCAATTTTTTTTGCTGCTTTAATATCAGCGTCAAATTCTTCCGCATTTTGCCCTTCTTCTAAACAATAGTAATGACAAAATGTATGTGTACTTATTTCATGAGGTGTGTTTTTTATTAACTGCAGTAAACTGTAGCCATAATGGTACGGATCGTCACTTTCATCGTTACCGGTTAAAGGAACTTCTTTTGAATAAACATTATAATCGTTATTACGGTAACCGGGCTTGCAATCGGGTATATATTTTAGCAATTCGGCCTTGTTTTTTGCAAATAAAAAACCAACAGTTGCAAAAGTTGCTTTAAAATTATACAGGGCAAATAAACTTAACAGGCCGGGTATTACTTTTTTAACCCCTAAAATATTATTACCATATTTTTCTTTGGTTGTAACATCCCAAACTCCCCAGAGTAATTCAAAATCTAATGATATAACAAATATCCCTTTAGTATTAGTATTATTATTCATTGCAAAAAATCACTCATAATTTTGAGTAACGTGAAATTAATCGTTTTACTTTAAATAGATTCCAATATTGTACACAAAGGTTTGTAAGTACACTACGCTTATCTTTGCCTTCTTTATTTTTAACTAACCCCTATCTATGTGTGGTATTTCCGGCTTTGCCGATTTTAATAAAAAAACCGACCTGAGCATTTTACAAAAAATGAACCGCATGCTGGCCCATCGGGGCCCCGATGGCGAAGGATATGGTATTTATAATACTGATAATGCTACAGTTGGCCTTGGCCACCGGCGCCTTAGTATTATTGATTTAACCGAAGGTGGCAGCCAGCCGCAAACCTTTCAATCGCTGCACATAACCTATAACGGTGAAATATATAATTACGCTGAAATAAAAAAAGAACTGGAGCAAAAAGGCCATCAATTTCACAGCCACAGCGATACTGAAGTAATACTGCATGCCTACACCGAATGGGGCAGCAAAGCACTGCAAAAATTTATTGGCATGTTTGCCTTTGTTATTTATGACGAAGCCAATCAAAAAATATTTGCCTGCAGGGACAGGGCTGGTGTAAAACCATTTTTTTATTACTGGAAAAACGGATTATTTTTATTTGGATCCGAATTAAAAGCAATTGTGCAGCACCCTGATTTTTTAAAAGAAATTAATATTGATGCAGTTGCCGCTTATATGCAATACGCATATGTACCAACACCACATTGCATATATAATAATACTTATAAATTAAAACCCGGCCATTTTTTAGAAATTGATATTACTGCCGCACATTACAAACCCAGCAATACTGGAATGTATATGATGCATATAATAAACCTATATTAAATATAAGTTTACCCGATGCCATTGCAGAAACAGAAAAAATATTAACCAACGCTTTTCAATACCGGATGGTAAGTGATGTGCCGGTGGGGGTTTTTTTAAGCGGCGGGTACGATAGTGGCTGTGTAACCGCATTACTACAGGCAAACAATACCGAAAAAATAAAAACATTTACCATTGGTGTGCCCGATGCAGGATTAAATGAAGCGCCTTTTGCAAAAGAAATTGCAGCACACCTGGGTACCGACCATACAGAATATTACTGTACACAAAAAGAAGCATTGGAAATTATACCGCAACTGCCATTATTTTTATGATGAACCTTTTGCCGACAGCAGCGCCATACCAACATCACTGGTAAGTAAAATTGCAAGAGAAAAAGTAACAGTAGCTTTATCTGCAGATGCAGGCGATGAAATTTTTGCAGGCTATAACCGCTACGATTATATTTCAAGGTTTGGAAAAAAATTGCAAAATATCCCGGGCTTTATGCGTAAGTCTGCTGCAGCTGTTATGGATGTGGTACCGGCAGACGCCATCCCGGTATTTAATAAAAAATATCTTTTTCACAGCAGGTACGAAAAAATAAAAACTTTTTTAAAAAACCCTTCCGAACAAAATATTTTAAAAAATATTACGCAGCAAATGACAGGCGAAGCCATTGATCCGCTTTTTAAAAACCCAGTCCATTTTTGCCATCTGCTTTTGACAGTGAAGAACTGAATGAAGAAAATTATTCGGTTTTAAGTTATATGATGGCAATTGATTACCAAACTTATTTGCCCGATGATATTTTGCAAAAAGTAGACAGGGCAGACATGAGTGTAAGCCTGGAAGGCAGAGAACCATTTTTAGACCAGCGAATAATTGAATGGGCAGCACAATTACCCATGGAATATAAATATAATAACGGAATAAAAAATTTATTCTTAAAGAAATAGTACATAAATATATTCCAAAGCAAATGATGGACAGGCCTAAAATGGGCTTTGGAATACCTATTGCAGCATGGCTTGAAAAAGATCTTAAACCTTTTGTAGATAATTATTTTGATGAGGCTTTTATTGCAAAGCAAAATATTTTTAATAATGATGAAGTACAGAGAATAAAAAAATCTTTTTATAACGGCAAAATAGAAAGAGCGGAAAAAGTATGGTACTTTGCTGATGTTTCAGATGTGGTACGATAAATGGATGAACAATAATTAATATTTTTTAATCAATTTTATAACTAATGGATATTTAGAATAATTTATTTTAATTTGCCAATATTAATTTTGCCTTTTAATTGTGTTTCATGTAAATTTAAACAATATTTTAAGTTGCTTTAACGTTTTTAAAATCCTGAATTCTAAATTCAGAATTTTAAAAAATTAGATTTATTAAACTAATTGCTGCTTTTATTATATGCCGGTTACAGTAAGAGAAACAAAATACCGGTCTTAAAATTTAAAAACAATAGCAAAAACCAGTTGTAAATAAAGCTATCTAATCCCTGAAAAAAGTGAATTAATCATATATTTACGGCACAAAATTTACCAACAACCAAATGCTTTTTAATGATTGAGTATGAAATAAAGCCTAAAAATAAATTCTCTTTTGGGTTAAAGGAATTAATTCAGTACAGGGAGTTGTTTTATTTTTTTACATGGCGGGATGTTAAAGTAAAATATAAACAGGCAGCATTGGGTATAGTGTGGGCAATACTGCAACCATTAACTATGATGGTAATGTTTACCCTTATTTTTAGCAAAGCCCTTAATGTAAAAAGCGACGGTATCCCTTACCCGGTTTTTGCCATTAGCGGCTTACTTATCTGGAATATTTTTAGCAATGGGCTGCTTAACAGTGCCAACAGCATGGTTACAAATGCCAATATCATAAAAAAAATATACTTTCCAAGGTTAATAATACCCATGAGTGCTATACTTACAGCACTTGTGGATTTTTTATTTGCTTTGATAATTTATGCAGTTGTCCTTTTGTATTATCAACAAGAGGTAAGTATAATAAAATTAATATTTTATTTGCCGTTAAGTATTTTAATTACAGTAGTTACCACTTTTGGCCTCGGTTCTTTTTTAGCGGCATTAAATGTTAAATACAGGGATTTTCAATACCTTCTGCCTTTTTTAATCCAGTTTTTATTATTTGTCAATCCGGTACTTTACTCGGCAAAGGCATTTACAACACCATGGATTGTATTTATAATGAAGGCCAATCCAATTGCATCAGCCATACAACTTTGCCGAAGTGTATTTACCAATACAGAAGTAGACTGGCAGGCAGTAGGCTTTGGCTCTGCTGTAGCACTTGGCTTATTACTGATGGGTATATACACATTTAGAAAAACAGAAGCATACTTTGCTGACTTAGCCTAAAATTATGAAGCCAATATTAGAAATACAGCATATTACAAAAGAATTCAGGATAGGCATTAAAGAAGAAGGATATCTTTCGTTAAGGGATTCTATTGTATCCTCTTTTAAAAAAAAAACCGGGGAGGATAAAAACTTTTTAGCCCTTAATGATGTAAGCTTTGATGTATATCCCGGGCAAAGCATTGGTATTATAGGTAAAAATGGAGCAGGTAAAAGCACACTGTTAAAAATTTTAAGCAGGATAACACCACCTACCAAAGGTAAAATAATATGCCGCGGAAGAATTGCAAGCTTGTTAGAGGTTGGCACTGGCTTTCATCCTGAATTGAGTGGAAGAGAAAACATTTATATGAATGGGAGCATACTGGGTATGCGAAAAAAAGAAATACAAAGGCATTTTGATGAGATTGTTAATTTTAGTGGAGTGGAGAAATTTATTGATACCCCTTTAAAACGTTACAGCAGCGGCATGCAGTTGCGGCTGGCGTTTTCTGTTGCGGCTCATTTAGAGCCCGAAATTATGGTAATTGACGAAGTGCTGGCAGTAGGGGATGCTGAGTTTCAAAAAAAATGCCTGGGAAAAATGGATGAAGTAAGCAAAAGTGGCAGAACGGTTATTTTTGTAAGCCATGATATGAATGCCATTGAACAGTTATGTACTAAAGTAGTTATTTTACAAAAAGGCAGCTTAATACAATATGGAGATACCCATCAGCTTATTTCTGATTATCTGAACGAACACAAAGATTTTAATCAAACCAATTTATTGCTTGCAAAGGATATTACACTAACAGAATTGTATTTTAATTCCCCAGAAATATTTTCCGGCGATGATTTACAATTTGCAATTAATATTGAATATGCAGCAAATGTTGCCCCGTTAATTACCGACCTTTGTTTACTGTTATACAGCTCAAAAGGGGTTAGGGTTGGTATTATAGATATGCGGCCATATTTAGATAAAGTAAAACAACAGCAAAATACATTACAGCTAAACGGAATGATTAACAGCCTTAACCTTGTAGAAGGGGATTATTCCATTGGTCTTTACTATGGGTTTAATGATGTAAAAAAAGAGATACTGGATATAAGCCAAATAAGGGTTAAGCCCAAACAAAATACCAGCGTAAAGGTTAATCCCTATCTGTCGCAATACCGGGGCTATCTTGAATTAACCAATAATATTAAAATAGATTAAAAAATGGCATTAAAAAATTTTGTAAATGCAGCCAGCAGGTTATTTGGTTTTAAAATTTCACGGGCTGTATCTTCTTTTGGTAATAAACTTGGCCGGTACGGTATTAACAAACACGACTATTTAATTGCAGGAAATAAAATAACTTTTCACAAACTTGGTGTAACAGTACTTTACGAAAAAGCTTACCCTGTTTTAGAAGAATATGAAGTTGCTGTAAACCTGTTCGGTAAGCCCGGTACCCGTTTTTTTACAGATGCTGATAATAATATAAATATAGAAATTGATAACATTACATTTATAATTAACGACCGGGAAGAATTATATATACTTTCAGAAATTTTTCTGGAAGGGTCATACAACCTTTTATCACCCGTTAATAAAAAAATTGCATTGATCGACATTGGTATGAACGTAGGCATTACCTCTCTTTTTTATGCATCAAAAAAAGAAGTAGAAAAAGTTTTTTCATTTGAACCATTTTTACCAACGTATAATATGGCACTTAACAATATCAAACTAAATAAATCTTTTTCAGAAAAAATGCAGGCCAACAATTTTGGTTTAGCCAAAGAGGAAGGTAAAATGACTATTCCATATTCTTTAAAAGAAAAGGGAAGAATGGGGTTAAATGGCGTACCGGCTAAATCATCTATTGCAAATCTTGGTGTTACACAGCAGGATATTTTTTTAAAACCGGTTGCGCAGCAATTTGATAAAATAAAAGCTCAGGTAACTGCAAATTTTGTTGTTTGCAAAATGGATTGCGAAGGGGCAGAATATGAAATTGTTGATTCACTTTTTACTTCCGGGTTACTTTCCTTACCCGATGTCTATTTTATAGAATGGCACCATAAATCACCCGAAGGGATAATTTCAAGTCTTGTTAAAAGTAACTTCAATGTTATTGGTACTACGTTTAAAGGGAAAAAAGCAGGGATGATTTATGCTGTAAAAAATAGTGTTTAGTAAACTGCAGATAATTCTTTTATTAGCGCATGAAATACTAAAGTTTGTAATACTTTGTAATAAACAATGACCAAAACAGACATTTCAATTATTATTGCAACCCGAAACAGGGAACAAATATTGTGGGAAACTCTAACAAAGGCATGTGGAGCCATTGAAAATAAAAATGCAGAGATAATAGTAGTAAATGACGGGGATGTTGAATTAATGATACCTTCTTTCTTTGCTGGAAAAATACAAAGCTTTCGTAATTCCGGTAAAGGGGTTTCCGCCGCAAGAAATTCAGGTGCAGCACATGCTAAAGGGAAAATACTTTTTTTTATTGATGATGATATGTGGATTAATTCCGAAACCATTGATTGGATTAATCTTTTTGTTATTGAAAAAAGCAATATCAGTGCAGTGTACTTTATTAATTGGGAATACCCTGCCCATTTAAATGAAAAATTAAAATATTCAAAAGTGGGGGGCTACATACTTGCTACTAACTACAATAAACTTTGGGGGCGTATGCAAATAAATACCAAACAGCCATTATCTGGTTTATATAAGTATGATAAAATTGGCAGCGGTTCTATGGTAATCCCTAAAAGCATATTTAATAATATTGGAGGATATAATGAAAATATCATTTTTGCAGGCGAAGATGCAGATCTTGCAAACAAAATCAATGTATCAGGCACACCAATTTATGTAGTATTTGATATAATGTTACAGCATAATCATCAGGACAGACTTGAAATAAATAATTTTTTAAAAAGAATTTATGAAGGGGCAGGATCAGAATTTGAGGCGGTAAAAGCAGGTGTAATAGAAGCAACACCCAATACAAATTACAAAGGTGTTAGATTTTTATTTTTTTATTTTTTTTCCTTTACAGAAAAAGGGTGGATTTTTTTACATAAAGTTTTGCCAGGGTCTGTTTTTTTACGCCCATTTCAAAATAAACTAATTGGTGCCTTAGGGGGGCTTCAAAAATATAAGCAGTGGCGCAAAATTATTTACAAAACGCAGTAACAATATTTCAGTTTAAAGTTTTTGTATACCACATCAAACAATTGAATGAAAAAAACAATTTTACACATTATAGATTATATGGGCCGTGGCGGTGCCGAAGTAATGCTGGTAAAAGTGTTGCAGCAATTAAAAGAGTATAATAATATTGTGGTAACACTTAATCCTCAAAATCATTTTGGGGATGAATTTAAGTGCGATGTTTATTACTGCTTAAACATGGGTTCGTTTGCAAAATTTCCGCTTGCTGTAGTAAAACTAAAAAATTTTTTTAAAAAACATAAGGTTGATTTAGTGCACTCTCATTTGTTTAGTGCAACATTGGTGGCAAGGTTGGCCACCCCTCAAAAAATTCCTTTAATTACAACTATACATACTAATGTAAATGCCTCTAACGATCATAAAAAATGGTACCTTAAATTGCTGGAGAGTATCAGTTATAAAATGCATAAGAGCATAATTATTGGAGTGTCTAAGGGAGTTTTACAACAGTATTTTGCTTTTCTAAATCATAAGCCATATAAAAAATATTTACTGTACACTTTTGTTGATGTAAACGAAATTAAAAGTTCATCTTTGCCGGCAAAGAAAAATAACGATGATACGTTTACACTAATTGCAGTTGGCGCATTACGGTATCCTAAAAATCAGCAGTACCTTATCGAGGCATTTAAGCTGCTTAAAAATGATAATATTGAACTGCATATTTTTGGTGATGGAGTAATGCGGAAAGAACTGGAGAAAATGGTTAATGAAGCTGGCGTAAACGTTATAATAAAAGGCGAAGTAAAAGAGGTAAGCAAAATATTACCGCAATACGATTTGTATGTGATGTCATCTGAGTTTGAAGGATTTTCTTTAAGTGTGCTGGAGGCTATGGCAATGCAAATGCCCATGTTACTTAGCGATATTCCATCTTTTAGAGAACAATGTGCAGATACTGCTTTGTTTTTTGATTTAAAAAATACCCATGATTTTATTGGAAAGTTAAAGGGAATAGTAAAAGATAAAACAGCGTTGCATCAACTTGCTGTTACGGCAAAGCAAAGAGTAGAGGATAATTTTACACTGGAACATCACATGGCGGAGCTAAGAAAAATTTATACCGAAGTATTACAAAACAATTAAAGCGTGGGTACAAAAAATATTTTATTTATTTCTTATGATGGGATGACTGATCCGCTTGGGCAAAGCCAGGTAATTCCTTATTTGGCAGGCTTGTCAAAACAAGGTTATCAGTTTACTATTTTAAGTTGCGATAAGCCGGAAAAATTTATAAAGCATAAAGATGAAGTGGAGCTTTTGGTAAAAGATATTCCCATTACCTGGGTATCGTTACCTTATCATAAAAATCCGCCTGTACTTTCATCAGTGTATGATTATTTTAAACTAAAACAAAAAGCTGTTCAATTGCACGCCATCCATAAATTTGAGATGGTGCATACAAGGCCCGGTGTGCCGCAATTAATAGCCTTGCACTTAAAAAAGAAATTTGGTGTAAAGTATCTGAATGATATCCGTGGCTTTTGGGCCGATGAAAGAGTGGATGGCGGCATGTGGGATTTAAAAAATCCTTTATACAGAACCGTGTATAATTTTTTTAGAAAAAAAGAAGACGAAAGTATTACAGTAGCGGATTATAATACCTGTTTAACCTACAGGGGAAAACAGGAAATACTTAAGTGGAAAAATGTTCCGCAGCCGGTAAAAGTTGACGTAGTACCCTGCAGTGTAGATTTGCAATTGTTTAGCCCGGCCAATATAAATACAGAACTTAAAGAAAAATTTAAAAAAGACTTAGGTATTGATGATAGAGATTTTATAGTAAGTTATTTAGGCTCAATTGGCGGTTGGTATTTAACCGATGAAATGCTGCAGTTTTGCTCCTTACTACTGCAGCAAAAATCCAATGCAAAATTTTTGTTTATATCCAACAACAGGCACAACGAAATTACTGCCGCAGCTAAAAAATATAACATTCCCGAAAATAAAATAGTGGTGAAATTCGCTGGCCGTAAAGAAGTACCTGCATTACTATCTTTTAGTGCATTTTCTTTATTCTTTATAAAACCCTGTTATTCAAAATTATCTTCTTCACCAACAAAGCATGGCGAAATTATGGCAATGGGTGTCCCGGTAATTACTAACAGTGGTGTAGGTGATGTAAAAGAAATTGTTGAAAAATATGATGCAGGTTATGTGCTGGATAGTTTTTCTGAAAATGAAATGAATACTGTTATCAAAAGAATAGTGAGCAACGAAATAAAATTTGATAATAACAAAATAAGAGAAGGAGCTGTGGAGTTTTATAATCTTGATAAAACCGTTAATACTTATCAGCAGGTATATAAAAAAATTCTGGGGCAGTAAAACCATTTAATTCTAATTGCCAACATCATGAAAAAAAAATACTTAATTATCGGTGCAGGATTTTCAGGAACAGTTTTGGCTAATCAGTTGATGAGTAAACTGGATTGCACCATTGATATTTGGGATGAAAGAGACCATATTGGCGGCAACTGCCACACTAAACGGGATGAGCAAACGGGTATAATGGTACATCAATACGGACCGCATATTTTTAATACCGATAAAAAAGAAATATGGGATTTTGTAAACAGTATTGCCGAATTTAAACCTTATGTGCACAGGGTAAAAGCAATGAGCGATGGTAAAGTATATTCATTGCCGGTTAATTTGCATACCATAAACCAGTTGTTTGGTAAATCTTTTACACCGGTACAGGCAAAAGAATTTTTAGAAACCCTTGCAGATAAAACTATTGCAGAACCGCAAAATTTTGAAGAGCAGGCTTTACGTTTTATTGGTAAAGAATTATACTATGCATTTTTTTATGGCTACACCAAAAAACAGTGGGGTTGCGAACCAACAGCATTACCGGCATCCATTTTAAAAAGAATTCCGGTAAGGTTTAATTACGACGATAACTACCATAATAATATTTATACCGGCATACCGGTCGAGGGGTACACTGCATTAATTGAAAAATTAATTGATAATAAAAATATTCACGTTTCTTTAAACAAAAAATTTAACCCTGCGGATGATGTAAGCAGTTATGATCATGTTTTTTACACTGGGCCAATTGATGCTTATTTTAATTTTAAATATGGCAGGCTGGGGTACCGCACTGTTACATTTGAAAAACATTATGCCGATGGCGATTACCAGGGTGTAACGCAAATGAATTATTGCAATGCCGAAGTACCTTATACAAGAATAACAGAACCTAAACATTTTACATATTGGGAGCAACACGATAAAACTGTTTATTTTAAAGAATTTAGTAAAGAAACCGGGCCGGCAGATATACCTTATTACCCTAAACGCCTTGCCAACGATAAAGAATTATTGCTGCAATACCGCAGCGATGCAAAATTATTGCACAAAGTATCTTTTTTAGGAAGGCTCGCCACCTACAGGTATATGGATATGCATAATGTAATTGGCGAAGCACTCCAATTCTCAAATTTATTTTTGAACGCTGCAGCTAATGGTGGCACTCTTCCCGTTTTTCCTAACGAAGAAAATTAAGCATATCAGTTATCGTTTTTTTAAGCTGATAGAAATATTTTATCTGCAATAAAGTTGTAATCATCTGTTTGTCTAAAAATAGATACGAATGATTCGTCATTTATCGTAAAAGTACGTAGTAAAAAATCTCTATTCTTTATTGTTACTGCTATAAAGAAGCTTTATCGCTAAATTTTATTTTTTTTAATTAGTAAATGTGCAATATTCATTTTTGAGTACCGTTATACTATTGTCCAAATCTTATTAAAAACCCAAATTTACCCTACTATGGAAAAGGTAATTGCTGTGGTTGTTACATACAACCGCATGGCACTACTTTCTGAATGTATAACTGCTCTGCGTAACCAAAGCCGCAAGCCTGATGCAATTTTAATTGTAAACAATGGCAGTACAGATAATACGGAACAGTGGTTAGAACAACAGCCAGATATTCATTTCATCAATCAAAAAAATGTGGGATCAAGCGGAGGCTTTAGCACAGGTATAAACTGGGCCTATAAAAATGGCTATTCGTGGATATGGTGTATGGATGATGATGGTTACCCCAAAGAAGATGCATTGAATAATATTTTAGCAGCAGATGATGGCACATTTAAGATTATATAATTGTGCTGTTGTTGATAAAGAAAATAAAAAATCTTTTGTTTGGAAAACCGGCGAATTTAAAACCATTGATGAAGTTAAGAGTAAAATAATTGAGGGCATTGGTCATCCGTTTAACGGCACCATGCTGCACAGAAGAATTATAGAAAGAGTAGGTGTACCGCAGCCAAAGTTTTTTCTTTGGGGCGATGAAACTGAATATTATTACAGGATAGTTAAACAAAACGAAATTCCTGTTTGTACAGTAACCAATAGTATCCACTATCACCCGGCATCAGCATTTTCTTACAAGCAGGATTGGGATTATAAAACAGCATGGAAAATGTATTTCTATGTTCGTAACAGGCTGCACATTCATAAAGCAAAATTCAGCAACAAAGTTTTAGCATTCATTAATTACTGTTGTTTTTTAACTGCATTTGCAGGCATAGTTATAGTATATCAAAAAACAGATAAATTAAAAAAATTGAATTTTCTTTTATGGCCGGCTAGCTGATGCATTTACAAATAATTTTAATGCAACTCCCCCGCTGATTTTAGAGAAATTAAAAAGTAAAGCAGAAAATAATTACAATACAGGCTTTGCAAATTCCATTAAAAATATTTGGGCAGCATTATTTACACCAGCAGGTATGGTTAAGAAAATGCAAACCAGGTAAAACATTAAACCTCAAAAACTATACAGTAGCAGCCTGCTTATTTTTAAGCAGGTTTTCTTTTTTCTGTTTTGCAGCATCCTGAATAAGAAATAAAGCAATAAGATAAAAAGGCATACAGGGAATTTTATAGCGGCACAAAGTGCCAAAATTTAAAGTGGTGGCACCTACAAATAATGCAAATATTATTGCGAATAAAAAACAATAAATGGCTAATGAGTTTTTAGTTAAAGTTTGAAAAACTGTTTTTACCCCGGCTTTAAAAATAACCATAATAGTAAATATCATTACTGCCAAACCCTCAAGCGATGATAAAAGTGTAGTGAGTTTTTTTGATTCCCAAAGAAATGGCCTGAAAAAAGTAGTGCCAATAAACACCGGGGCCATTTTAATTAGGCCGGTTACACTGCCATCAAATTCTGTTCCGTACGAAAACATGGCACCACCTTTGGCTGCCTGATCTTCGTACGCACTGTTTTGAGTTTTAATATTTTTAGCAAGTCCATCAACTGCATAATGACCCAACTCATCTTTAAGCTGCGACATTACAATTGAAAATGCAAAAACACAACCAATAATAAGTGCAGGTGCAAGTATTATTTTTATGGCCTTGCTGTTTACGAGGTTTACATTTTTCAACACAAGGAATAAAATAAAAAAGGGTACGTAAGAAATAATAATGTAAGGTTTTATTACCCAAAGTAAATACCCGAAAAAAATTAAAAACACGGTACTCTTTATAAAATCTTTCTTTTTTATAAAAATCTGGTACAGCGAATAAGTGATCCAGCCAACTGCTGCAATGCAAATACTGTCTTTTAAAATACCCGAACTCCAAAAAACAAAAGTGGGCAGGTATAAAATAGCAATGGCAAACTTGCGGTGCAGGTGTGGGTATTGCTCATAAAAAAATAAAAATAACTTCCAGGCGCCGGTAAATGCCAATAACGAAAAAACAAGATTGGTTAATAAATATTTGCCAAGAGTAAAAAAAGAAATAAGAGTAACAAACCTTACTACCATAAAGTTACTTTCGGTGCTTAAGTATCCTTTATTCCACGGATCTTTTAAAAGTGATTCGTCAAAATCTTCACCTTTCATAAAAATCCACTTAATATTAGAAAAGTCTTTAAGGATAAGGTCATAAATATTTTTGCCTTCTACCTGGTATAATACAAACGAATCGCCACGGGATATGCTCCAGTTAAAAACAGCAAAAATTAAAACAACCAGGGTCTTTATCCAAAAGCCCTGGGCATGGTAAAATTTAAGAACAGGATCGGTATAATTTTTTCTAAAGGCTTTAAATATAAAATAGAAAACTGCAGCATAAAGAGGAAACAAAAGAAGTTCGAAGATGCCCATGAAAATTAAATGTTTGGTATTTCTCTGCCTTGTTAACGGATGATTCTGCTAAATGCATTGTAATAAAATCAAATTTATCTTAAATTCTAATTTTTCTTTCAATAATATGCGGTTATTTTTGAGCTGTGTTAAAATAATATTATTATGTGTGGAATTGCAGGTGCAATAAATTTCAGTTTACCATTACAATATTGATTCAAAAATAGCCTGCTTCACCGTGGCCCCGATGAGCAAAATGGTTATACTAATTCAAAGGTTGATTTTTTTCACTTACGTTTATCAATTTTAGATATATCAGGTGGTAAGCAACCCATGCACCTCGATGATAAGTACACTATTATCTTTAACGGCGAAATATATAACCACCAGGAAATAAGAGAAAATTTAACATTACCGGCCACACCTCTTCAGATACAGAAACCCTATTGCTGCTGTATCAAAAATTTGGAACCGAATTTTTTACATCACCTCGATGGTATGTTTGTTTTTGCCATCCACGATAAACTAAAAAACACCCTTTTTATAGCAAGGGACAGAGCTGGTAAAAAACCACTTTATTATTATAAGGATAAAGAGAAATTGTGTTTGCAAGTGAATTAAACTGTTTAAAAGAGTGTTGCCACTTACAAATGGAAGAAAATAATTTTTATCCCTACCTCCGGCTGGGTTCTTTTTACAAAAACAAACACCTTATAAAAATGTAACAGAATTACTTGCCGGCACTTATTTGGAAATTGATTGTAATACTTAAATGTAATTGAACAACGCTGGTGGAATATAAATAACTTTTACAATGAAGTTAATGATGATAATTTTGAACAAAGCCTGATAAAGTGGATAGTATTTTTAATATTGCAGTTAAACGCAGAATTGATTCCTCTGATTTGGAAGTAGGGTGTTTTTTAAGTGGTGGTATCGACAGTGGATTAGCTACAGCCATTGCCAGTAAGTATAACAATAACTTAAAACCTTTACGGTTTCTTTTAATGGAGAATACGATGAAGCCCCGTTGGCAAAATTGGTTGCTGATAAATATAAAACCCATCATACTGAAATAAAAATCTCTTTCGATTATCTTACAAACGATTTTGAAAATATACTCACCAATTACGGAGAACCTTTTTTTGACAGTTCGGCAATTCCCAGTTATTATGTAAGCAGGGAAGCAAAAAAGCATTTAACTGTAATTTTAAATGGAGATGGTGCCGATGAATTGTTTGGAGGTTACCGGAGGTATGTAGCTTTTTCGAAGTACGATTTTTTTAATCAAAAAGCTTTTGTAAAGAAAGCGATTAATTAAAAAATATTGCCCCCTGCAAACAAAAAAAAATCGACATATAATTATTTGTACCGGCTTCATCACTGGCATCAAAATCAAATTTGGAAATTTATTTATCTGCCGGAGTGGATATTTTTGAAGATTTTGAAAATTTCATTAGCAACCGGATTTGATTATCTTCAGGATAAAAGCAGATTTTAATGTCATTGTTAATTCAAAACTTTCAGGATTTAAAAAAAATAATGAATATTGATTTTAATACTAATTTATTTAATGATTTGCTGGTAAAAATGGATATAGCAACTATGGCCAATTCATTGGAAGGCAGAAGCCCTTTTTTAAGTAAAGAATTATTGGAATACGCCCCTTCTATGAATGATAAATATAAAATTAAAGGGAAGCAGTACAAAATATCTGTTACGTACACTGGCTAAAAAATATTTACCGGCAGAACTGATTAATCAGCCAAAACGGGGATTCGAAATCCCTCTTAAAAGCTGGGTTGATAATGAATTAAAAACAATTATTTTTGATTATCTCAGTAATAACAATGCCTTGTATTCAAAATTTATTGATAAAAAATTCGTTTCTGATGTGCTTAACGGAAAAGTAAAAATGTCTGATGAAAAAAGGGCAAAAATACTATGGAGCATATTGTGTATGGAAATCTGGTATAAAAAGACCTATTTAAATGGCTAAAAAACTTGTTCGTATTACCACTGTTCCTTTAGCGTTGTGTTATTTGCTGCCCGGGCAAATGTTATACATGAAGCAGCATGGGCTGGATGTGGTAATGATAAGTGCTGATGGTAATGAAAGGGCAACTGTAATAGAAAATGAAAAATGCAGGCATATTGTTGTGCCAATGGAAAGAAAAATTAGTATAATTAAAGATATAAAATGTTTGATACAGATTATAAAAATTTTAAACAGGGAAAAACCTGATATTGTACATACACATACACCTAAAGCTGGTTTATTGGGAATGTTATCTGCAAAAATTTGCAGGGTTCCCCTAAGAATTCATACTGTAGCAGGTTTGAGGTATATGACTGAGGCCGGGATAAAGAGATTTATATTAATAATAATGGAAAAAATTACTTCTTTTGCTGCCAATAAAGTTTGGGCAAACAGTATCTCCATGAAAAAAATACTGGAGGAAAAAAACATTTGCAGAAAAGAAAAATTAGAAGTTATAGGGGCAGGGTCTACAAATGGAATTGATTTGGACAGGTTTTCGCCAGGTAATATTAGTGTGCCTGAACTTGAAAAAATAAAGCAAAAGATTCAGCACAGTAAATCCTTATTTTATTTTCTCTATATAGGAAGATTAGTAAAAGATAAAGGAATAGAAGAATTGGTAGCTGCCTTTGAAAATTTATCAAAAGAAAACAGCACAATAAGATTACTGCTTGTGGGACCTTTGGAACATGATGACAATCCAATAGATAAGGATACAATAGAAAAAATAAATCAAAATAAAACTATTCAGCATGTTGGTTGGCAAAGTAACATAGAATATTATTTTGCATTGGCCGATATTTTTGTATTTCCCTCACACAGGGAGGGCTTTCCTAATGTGTTATTGCAGGCTGGTGCAATGGGCTGCCCGGTTCTTTGTTCAAACATTCCTGGCAATATTGATATTGTAAACCACAATAAAACCGGAATTTTATTTAATGTTGGAGATACAAATCAACTATACGCTTTAATGAAACAATATTCTGATAAGGCACAAAAAAGTGAATTATCCAAATATGCACAAACACTGGCGCAACATGTTATGGAAAACTATTCCCGTAAAGTGCTTCATAAGCTTATTTTTGACAAATATTTGTATTATCTGGCTAATTTAAAAATAAAAAAAATCAATGGATAACAACAGTAACGAAATTGTAAAGTATAATAATATAGAAGTAGTATGGCGAAAAGAACTAAGTGGCGGCGGCCTTAGCTATGGACAACAATATATACCTGTAGTTGAGCAATTGTTTGGTAAAGTAGAAACTATCTGTGAGTTTTGTGCCGGCCCCGGGTTTATAGGGTTTTCATTACTGGCTCATGGCTTATGCAATAAACTTGTTTTGTGCGATATAAACCCATTGGCTATCGAAGTAATAAAGGAAACAATAAAAAGAAATAAGCTTGAAGACAATGTTTCTTTTTATCTCTCTAATGGATTGGATGATGTTCCGAAAACAGAAAAATGGGATTTAATAGTATCTAATCCTCCACATTTTTCGGTTGACGCAGGACAGGGGATTTTAAGCAATGACGAAGACTGGAAATTACATAAACATTTTTATGAGCAGGTGCATCAATTCTTAACACCAACCGGAAGCATACTTTTTCAGGAAAATTATTTAGGAAGCACAGAAAATGACTTTAAGCCTATGCTTCCCAAAGAGCATTTGCAATTCATCAATTCGTTTATGTATATACCCGCTATCAACAACATGTTTAACCCTTATTATTATTTTTGGGTAAGTAAAGTGCAAAAGAACTTTGTTTGGGAAAACCAAGCTATACTTGAAATACCAGTTACACTTAATAAACAACAGTTAATAAAAATAAAAACAGGAGTAAAATTTGTTTTTGAATTTATTAATGCATCATCTAAATCAATTGATATAACCCTGTTAAACAGCGAAGGAAGAAATATGTCGAGGTTGCTTCCAATAGCCACAGTATTGCCTGGGGGCAAATCTAAAACAACTCCATTAATTTTAACCAAAGGGAGCTTTAAAATTGTTAATTTTGCCGGCGATACAACATTTGCTGATATAAATGTTGAAGATTAGACAATTGCAATTAATGCGGGCATAAAATAATTTGGCCTGTTTCAAACGTATAATTAAAGTAATAAATTTTAAAAAAGAAAAAGATATATGATAGTTTTAGGCCTCAATCATGGGGAAATCAATTCATCAGCAGCAATAGTTAAAAACGGAAAGTTAATAGCAGCATCGCCTGAAGAGAGGTTTAACCGCCAAAAATTTACTAAAGTATTTCCTGCAGAAGCATCAAAGTTTTGTTTAAAAGAAGCCGGTATTACACTAAAAAATTGTGATTATGTGGCACAGGCCTGGAACCCAACTGCACATCAAAATGTTTTTAACCCTTTTATTTCGGGTAACCGCATACGAAGAGAAGATTATTTTTATTCTATTTCGGATAACTTATTTAACCTTACCGAACGTAAACCGCAGGATTGGGTTTTAATGCAATATCCAAAAGAAACGGGCTTGCCCCCGGTTTACTTCATTCAACATCACCGTACACACGCAGCTAATGCATTTTATCTGTCTCCGTTTAAAGAAGCAGCCATTTTAACAGCCGATTACAGGGGAGAGTTTGAAACTATTACCATGTGTAAGGGTATTGAAAATAAAATTGAAGTGTTACAAAAGTTAGAGATACCGCATTCTCTGGGGATGGTATATGCGGCTTACACACAATTGCTGGGCTACAAACCCGATAACGATGAATGGAAAGTTATGGCACTTTCTGCTTATGATATTGATTGTGAAAAAGAGTATCAGTTCATCCGCTCTACAATAAAACTTACTGATGATGGACTTTTTGAATTAGACCAGAGTTATTATAAAGGCGCCCATGTAACTCAGCCAAATATTTATACACAAAAAATTGTGGATGGCCTGGGAGGAAGAATAGGCAAAAAAGGGGAAGTTGCAGAAGAGTGGCACATCCGTATTGCAAAAGCAATGCAAAAAGTTTCGGAAGAAGTATCGGTGCATATGTTAAAGCACCTGCATAAAATTACTGGCTGTGATAACGTTGTTGTGGCAGGAGGATTTTTTATGAATTCTGTTTTTAACGGAAAAATTGCAAAGGTTACGCCGTTTAAAAAAACTTACATTCCTTATGCACCTACTGATGCTGGAAATAGCATTGGGGCAGCCTTATATGTGGCGCACCATATTTTAGATACACCAAGGGTTTATGAAGACAGTAACTCCAGTTTTATGGGTCCGGGTTATGCTAATGAAGAAATTGAAACTGTACTAATACGCCGCAAAATAAAATTTAAAAAAGTTGATAATAAGGCAAAGGTCATTGCAGAACTATTGGCCGCCGGAAACATTATAGCATTTTTTAACGGCCGTATGGAATTCGGTGACAGGGCGCTTGGTTGCCGCTCAATAATTGGCGATCCGAGAAATACTGCAATGAAAGATAAAATAAATGCGGTAATTAAATATAGGGAAGCCTACCGTCCTTTTGCCCCTTCAATTCTTGCAGAAAGAGTGGGTGAATATTTTGAGGTAGAAGAGGGCTTTACCTGCGATTATATGGAAAAGGTAGTACCATTTAAAGAAGAAAAAAAATCTTTAGTACCGGCAGTTGTACATTTTGATGGCTCTGGCAGGGTACAAACAGTACAGCAAAAAACAAACCCTGATTACTATAATATTATTGCAGAGTTTGAAAAAATTACAGGTATTCCAATTATATTAAATACCTCTTTTAATATCAATGGCGAGCCAGTAGTGCTTACTCCAGATGATGCTTTAAATACATTTTTTAACAGTGGGTTGGAACATTTATTCCTGTCAGATTACTACATTTCTAAAATATAATATCATTATTTAAAAAATACTTATGAAAGTTTTAGTTACCGGTGGAGCTGGATATATTGGTTCAGTTTTAGTTCGTCAATTATTAGATAAAGGATACCAGGTTAGGGCCTTTGATAATTTAAATTTTGGTGGAGATGCATTGTATGATGTAATGCTTAACCCCAATTTTGAATTTTTAAAAGGCGATGTTAGAAATGCTGCGGATGTAGAAAAAGCTATTAGCGGTATTGATGCTGTTGCACATTTAGCCGCAATTGTAGGCGACCCGGCCTGCAAAAAATTTAGCGACGATGCTAAAACCACCAACTGGGATGGAAGCGTTGCATTATTTGAAGCAGCAGAAAAAGCTGGCGTAAAACGTTTTGTTTTTGCAAGTACCTGCAGCAATTATGGTAAAATGTCCGATCCCGATTCGTTTGTTACTGAAACATCCGAACTAAACCCCGTAAGCTTATACGCAGAGTTAAAAGTTAAGTTCGAAAATTATATAATGCTGCAAAGAAAAGATACTAAAATGTGCAGCACCGCTTTGCGTTTTAGTACAGTATATGGTTTTTCTCCACGGATACGGTTTGATTTAACCGTAAACGAATTTACCCGTAACGCTGCTGTAAAAGGCGAGCAGGAAATTTGGGGGGCACAATTCTGGAGGCCTTACTGCCATGTAGATGATTTGGCAAGAGCAGTAGTTTTAGTGATTGAAAGTGAGGAGAAAAAAGTAAAATCGAATGTGTTTAATGTTGGCACTACCGAAGAGAATTATAACAAAGGAATGATAATTGAAGAAGTGTGTAAAGTGGTACCTAATGTAAAAGTAAATTATGTGGAAATGAATGAAGACCCACGTGACTACAGGGTAAACTTTGATAAAATAAAAAATGAACTGGGTTTTACAATAACCAAAACTGTACCCGATGGGGTTAAAGAAATTTATACTTTAATGAAAACAGGTATTATTGATGATGCTTACGGGCCTAAGTTCAGAAATATTTAAAAATAGGTTTTAGTGCATAAACCTGTCCATGGTTTTCCAATATTTATCTTTATAAATAGAATAAGATATTTTTAATTTATCGGTATAATCTTTTATAATAGTGCTGGTTGTTTTGGAGCATTCTCTAAATTCTTTACAGGCAAAAAAAATGGTTCTTTCATTTTTGTAGGTTTGCCTGCCGGTATTCAGGTAGCCGTTACTGTCTTTTAATTTTTCCATTAGGGTTTCTTCAAATTCATTCATCAGGGCATAAGTATCATTATCGGGCATACCATTTTTGGTTCCTTTATAAACTATTTCAATTACAAGCATCCATGGGTGAGATGCTTTGGCATCCCACGATAATAATTTTTGGTTTACCATTGCAATCATTGGCATATCATTTTCATCTGTTGCCTCCATGCCGGTGTACTCGTCATTTTCAGTATCATATCTTATGCCCTCATATTTTTCCACAAACTCTTTTTCTCTCCATAATAAATAATCTTTTAACTTTTCAATAGGTATCAGCACTGCATCATTAGCCGAAGCCTCTAAAAAAACATCATCAATTTGTGTTGCCATTGTAATTTCTCCAATGGCATTATCTAAAAATATTAAAGCGCCGTTAGCAATTTCATTGTGGCTTTCGGCAACATAATCTTCATGCAGCAAATGTATTTCAATTTCATCTGGTCTGGCAGCATCGGGTAAAGTATAAAATTTTAATTTTTCTGTATTAAAAGTAAAATCATTCATTTCAATACTTATACTTTCAAATCCCATCTCTGGTTTTAAAGCAGTTATTTTCCAGCCGGGCATTACGGGTGCGGTGCTTGCAATTTCTTCTGCAAATACAATATTTTTTACATCGCCTTCAGGAGTTATCACCAATTCGGCAGTAGTGTCATCACACATCCCCAACAAACCATACAAATCAGGATTTAACTGCTGCAGTTTATCAATAATCTTTTGTAAATATTCCTGTACCTGGTTTCTTGTTTTAACCGAAGCGAATAATGCTTTTTCTTCCGTTAAAAACCAATCCCAAAATTCAGCTGCGCTGCTTATCTGTTGCTTTACTTTTTTGCCGCCAAATATTTTTTTTAAGAAGCTCATATAATTTCAAATGCTTTTATCGTTTTTGTAAATAAAGATAATTGTATAAAGCGAAGCCGGCTAAGAAAATTGCCCTTCTTTTTACTAACTTCGCCCTTTAAAAAATTTAATCAATATTATGCTTTTACTCAGCGGCCCCAATATGGCGGGCAACGAATTAAAATATGTTACCGAATGCATTACCACTGGCTGGGTTAGCAGCGTGGGTGCTTATGTAGATCAGTTTGAAAAAATGAGTGCCGAATTTGCAGGCACAAAATATGCTGTGGCTACAAGCAGCGGTACAACGGCGTTGCATATTTGTTTGGTGATGATGGGAGTAAACAGCGATGATTATGTAATTACACCTAACATAACTTTTATTGCCACCTGCAACTCAATAAAATACACAGGTGCCAATCCAATTTTTATTGATACCGATGCAGCTACATGGCAAATGGATTTAAACTTGCTGGAAGAATTTTTAACTAATCAAACAGAACAGCGTAATGGTGTTTGCCATTATAAAAAAGATGGTAAAAGAATTCCGGTAATAATGCCGGTGCATGTGTTAGGCAACATGTGCGATATGGATAAGCTGATGGCCTTAGCCAGGCAGCATAATCTTACAGTAATAGAAGACAGCACCGAAGCATTGGGCAGTTATTATAAAGGCAAACACGCCGGCAGTTTTGGGCTACTCGGCACCTTTAGTTACAACGGAAACAAAATTATTACTACCGGTGGCGGAGGTATGATTATTACTGATGATGAAGCATTGGCAAAAAAAGCTAAGCACTTAACCACACAGGCAAAAAGCGATGCTTTTGAATACATACACGATGAAATTGGCTACAACTACCGCCTGGTAAATGTTGCAGCGGCAATGGGTGTGGCGCAAATGGAACAGCTGCCCGGGTTTATAAAACGCAAATACGAAATAATTGATTTATATAAAAAAGAACTGGAAGGAGTTGGCGATATAAAATTTCAGGAAGTAAGTACTGATGTAAAACCCAACTGGTGGCTGCCTACAATTTTTACTGCTAAACAAAAGCAGGTACTAAAAATATTAAACGACAATAAAATGCAGAGCCGCCCTTTTTGGGTACCCATGAACCAGTTGAGGATGTTTACAGAAAATATTTACTATAATCATACCGACAGATCAAACTTTGTTTACCAGCATTGTTTAAGCATTCCATGCTCAACATATATTACCAACGAAGATGTAAAAGCAGTAGCCGCTAAAATAAAAGAATGTTTTTAATTTTTTTGTTACGGGCATTTAATCATTAGGCATCATCGTTGCCACGCTCGTTTCAAATACATACCATTGGTCATCTTTTATCTAAGCGTATTATGCACCCAAATAATTTTTATCATTTTTAGTTATGTACTTATTTTTTAAACGTGTTTTCGATATTGCTACAGCAACCATTGCATTAATACTATTATCACCCATACTAATACCCAGTTGTATTATTTTATTATTTACCGGCGAAAGAGAAGTTTTTTATAAACAAAAAAGGATGGGCTTTAAAAATATACCATTTGATATATGGAAGTTTGCCACCATGCTTAAAAACAGCCCCAACATTGGCACCGGCGAAATTACTTTGCGTAACGACCCACGTGTTACCAGCTTTGGAAAATTATTACGCATTACAAAAGTGAATGAGCTGCCGCAAATTATAAATGTATTTAAAGGCGACATGAGCATTGTGGGCCCAAGGCCACTGATGGACGTTAGTGTAAAATTATATCCTGAAGAAATACGCAATAAAATTTACAACTGTAAACCCGGTATGACAGGTATTGGCTCATTAATTTTTCGTGACGAAGAAAAAATGATTTCCGATGCCGCCGACCCAAAAGCAATGTACGCCACCATTTATCCATACAAAGGAGCGCTTGAAATGTGGTATCAAAAGCATGCTTCTCTTTACACCGACGTAATGATCATCTTTCTCACAGCCTGGTCAATTATCTTCCCTAAAAATAATTTGGTAAATAAAATTTTTAAAGATTTACCACAAAGGGATTTTTAATGCTGTTAATCTTTTCTGCCCTTTTTTTAAACAAATTAACTTTAGTATTGTAATTAGGTTATAATAACCTTTTTATAATGAATTCATTTACCATTAAAGATTTGGAAAACCTTTCCGGAATCAAAGCTCATACCATTCGTATTTGGGAGCAGCGCTATTCTTTTATAAAACCCGAGCGTACCGGCACCAATATCCGTTATTACAGCAACGAAGAATTAAAAAAAATTTTAAACGTTGCCCTGCTTAATAAATACGGGTACAAAATATCGCATATAGATAAGATGAATGATGGTGAAATGAATGAAAAAATCCTTTCGCTTAACCAGATGGAAGCGCAGCAGGAACGAATTGTGAATGACCTTATTCAAAGTATGGTGGATATAGATATTGAAAGAGTGGAAATAATTTTAGATAAATTTATAGCCGCACGTGGTATAGAAAGAACCATTACCCAAATCATTTTTCCCTTTCTTGAAAAAATTGGAATATTATGGCTTACCAATCATATAAATCCGGCACAGGAACACTTTGTGACTAATATCATCCGCCAAAAATTAATTGTGGGTATCGATAGCATTGTAACACCAGTTAAAGTAAATAAATCTGTTTTACTATTTTTACCCGAGGGAGAATACCACGAACTGGGTTTATTGTTTATGTACTATTTATTAAAAAACAGGGGTGTCACTACCTATTATCTTGGTTCTAATGTGCCTTTAAAAGATGTTGAATATGTTGCTAAATTAAAAAACCCCGACTACCTGTATTCTCATTTAACCACTGTAGGCCAGAATTTTAATTTCGATAAATTTATTGCAAATGTTACTCAAAAGTTCAGTGGTACACCAGTTATCATTTCAGGACAGCTTACAAATATTTATCAAAAAAAGATTCATGCACCTCTCAATTTCAAAAGATCTTTCGCAGAAGTAATGGATTTTGTATCAGGATTCTCAAAAGTCAATGTATAAAGTGCTGTAAAATAATGCGTTTAACATTTTTAATAAAATATTAAACAAAAATTTGCATTTCTCAATATTTATTGTTTAACTTTGTGGTATAATACTTAAACAAAATGTCTGCAATAGAATTCAACCAAATAGTAATTAACAACGCAGAGTACTTAAAGCCATTTGCTATAACGTTAACCAGAGATAATGAAACCGCAAAAGATCTCATTCAGGAAACCATGTACAGGGCTTTGGCCAACAGGGAAAAATATAATGTGGGTACAAACATTAAAGCCTGGCTGTACACCATAATGCGTAATATTTTTATTAATGATTACCGCCGCAAAGCAAAACAAAATACGATACTGGATAACAGCATAAACGAATTTTTGCTCAACAGCA
This sequence comes from uncultured Chitinophagaceae bacterium, assembly GCA_963741535.1. GTDB lineage: Bacteria > Bacteroidota > Bacteroidia > Chitinophagales > Chitinophagaceae > Ferruginibacter. The sequence continues at coordinate 838,056 of CAVUIP010000002.1, read as the reverse complement.
ACCAGTTATCTATTGCAAATACTGCAGAGAGTAATTTGAAAATAAAAGAAATTTATCGGGCAGTACATCATTTGCCCGATATATTCCGCAACCCATTTATGTTATATTTTGATGGGTATAAGTACAATGAAATTGCAACATTATTAAGAGAACCATTAGGCACAATAAAAAGCAGGATACATTTTGCACGAAAATTATTAAAAGAGCAATTATCAAGATTTTAAACAGTTACAGCTTTTTTTTCCCGTTTTAAATTTCAATATCCCTAAATTTAGTTCTTGAAAAAAGCAGTAATTATAGGCAGTGGCTTTGCTGGGTTATCGGCAGCATGTTTTTTGGCTAAGGCAGGTTACGATGTAACTGTTTTGGAAAAGCAACATACTGCCGGCGGCAGGGCAAGGCAGTTAAAAGAAGATGGTTTTACATTTGATATGGGCCCAAGCTGGTACTGGATGCCGGAAGTATTTGAACGTTTTTTTAATTGCTTTGGAAAAAAAGTGGCAGATTATTATCAATTAGAAAGATTAGATCCATCGTACCGCATTTACTGGCCGGATGATGTGATGGATATTCCGGCAAACTACGATGAATTAAAAAAGTTATTTGAAAAAATTGAACCCGGAAGTGCTTTGCAATTAGATAAATTTTTAGCAGAAGCTGAATATAAATATAATGTGGGCATAAATAAATTAGTACATAAGCCCGGCCAAAGCATTACCGAATTTATAGATTGGGATGTAATAAAAGGCGTGTTTAAATTAGATGTATTTACTGATATGAAAAAACATGTAAGTAAATATTTTAAACATCCAAAGTTGCAGCAGATGATGGAGTTTCCTGTTTTGTTTTTAGGAGCTTTACCCAAAAACACACCGGCATTATACAGCTTAATGAATTATGCAGATATAAAATTGGGTACCTGGTATCCGCAGGGCGGCATGTATAAAATTGTAGAAGCAATGTTTAGTTTGGCAAAAGAATTAGGGGTGAAGTTTTGTTTTGATTGTGATGCAACAAATATTGAAGTTGGTAACAATAAAGCTAAAAGTGTAACTGCTCAAACAACTATCAACCATCCCACAGGATCCTTTGGACAACTATCAACCATCAACTTGCCAGCTGATGTAGTAATAGGTGCCGCCGATTATAATTTTATAGAAACAAAGTTATTGCCCGAAGATTGCAGAACTTATACAGATGAATACTGGAACAAAAGAGTGATGGCGCCAAGTTGTTTATTATATTACATCGGGTTGAATAAAAAATTAAATAATGTTTTACACCACTCATTATTTTTTGATACAGATTTTGGTGTACACGGAGAAGAAATTTATACCAAACCAAAGTGGCCCGGGAACCCGCTGTTTTATGTAAGTGTAACTTCGGTAACCGATACAACTGCAGCACCAACGGGTTTTGAAAATTTGTTTTTTCTTATACCCGTTGCCGCAGGTTTAAAGGGAGATACTGAGGAGTTGAGAGAAAAGTACTTTGAAAATATTATTGCAAGGTTTGAGGAAAAAACCGGGCAAACTATTAAAGCAAACATAGTTTATAAAAAATCTTACTCGGTGAGTAACTTCGTAAGTGATTATAATTCGTTTAAAGGTAATGCTTATGGTTTGGCAAATACTTTACTGCAAACAGCGGTTTTAAAGCCATCCTGTAAAAGTAAAAAAGTAAAAAATTTATTTTATACAGGCCAGTTAACAGTACCAGGGCCGGGTGTACCACCCAGTTTAATAAGTGGCGAAGTGGTAGCAAAAGAAGTGATAAAAATTTTTTTGGCAAAAAGTAAATAATATATTTTAAAACCATTTTTCGATTTTGAACAAGGAGCCATTAAATAATCTGGTTTTGCAAAACCCCTCTTCGGGAGGGGCAGGGGGAGGCTTGTATCTTTTTCACCATACAAGTGAGCAGTGCAGTAAAATAACCACTGAAACCTACAGCACTTCTTTTAGCAGCGCTATAAAATTGCTGCATAAAGATTTGCGTACACCCATTTATAATATTTATGGTTTTGTAAGATTTGCAGATGAAATTGTAGATACTTTTCATAACTACGATAAACAGCAATTGCTGGAAGAGTTTAAAACAGAAACTTATAATGCCATTGAAAGAGGAATAAGTTTAAACCCGGTGTTGCATAGTTTTCAATTAACAGTTAATAAATACCAGGTAGAAAAAAAATTAATTGAAGCTTTTTTTAAAAGCATGGAAGCCGATTTAAGTAAAGCCCAATACGATGCAGAAGGTTATGCAGCCTACATTTATGGCAGCGCAGAAGTAGTTGGGCTAATGTGCTTGTATATTTTTTGCGAAGGAGATAAAGCGATGTACGAAAAATTAAAACCTGCTGCACAATCGTTGGGGGCTGCTTTTCAAAAAGTAAATTTTTTAAGAGATGTAAAAGCCGATTACCAGGAATTAAACAGAACTTATTTTCCTGACATGGATTTTAAAAATTTTACGCCTTCGATGAAATTGCAGATTGAAAAAGAAATTGAACAGGATTTTATAAAGGCTTACAGCGGCATTTTGCAATTACCAAACAAGGCAAGATTTGGTGTTTACGTAGCCTATAAATATTATTTGTCTTTATTTAAAAAGATAAAAAAAGTGCAGCCGGCAAAAATTATGGAGCAGCGTATCCGTATCCCCAATTATTCAAAAATGTTTATTTTAGCTAAAGCCGGAATAAGAACTCAATTTAATATTTTATAAACCTTAGTTTGTTAACTGCAGCAGTTTCATTCTTTAAAATATACGCTTACCATTTTGAATAAATTAATTTTAGTGGATGAAAACGATGTGCCGGTAGGTACTGCTGATAAAATGGAAGCTCACCAAAAAGCAATGCTGCACAGGGCTTTCAGCGTTTTTATTTTTAATAAAAAAGGGGAAATGCTATTGCAGCAAAGGGCTTTAAATAAATACCACAGCGGTGGCTTATGGACGAATGCCTGCTGCAGTCATCCGTATTTTAACCAGGAAACATTAGCTGCCGCAGCAAAAAGATTGCAGGAAGAAATGGGGTTTACCACAACATTAAAAAAAGCATTTGAGTTTGTTTATAAAGTTGCCTTTGATAATGGCTTAACAGAATACGAATACGATCATGTATTTGTTGGTGAATACGAAGGGCAAATTTTACCTGACAAAGATGAAGTAGCAGATTACTGCTTTATGAGTGTGGGAGAAATAAAAAACTCACTGCAATCGCATCCGCAAAAATATACGGAGTGGTTTAAAATTGCTTTACCAAAATTGGAGCAATATCTCTCTGCAAAGGTTTAAAAACTAAAAGCTTTTAAACTACATTTGCTTTCATGCACAGTTCGGATGTAAATAATCAACATGCTGTAATTATTGGCAGCGGTATAGCAGGTTTGGCAACAGCCATCAGGCTTGCTGTGCAGGGCTTTACTGTAACCGTGTACGAAAAAAATAATTATCCAGGCGGTAAGTTAACAGCTTTTGAAAAAGATGGATTTAATTTTGATGCAGGGCCATCTTTATTTACTCAACCAAAAAATATTGAGGAGTTATTTGAAATTGCCGGTGAGCCAATTGGAAATTATTTCAGTTATAAAACTGTTGACATTGCCTGCAAATATTTTTATGAAAATGGTAAAAGTAATTAGAAGCATTTACAAATGCTGAAAATTTTGGAAAAGAGCTGGAAGAAGTATTAGGCGAATCATCAAATACAGTTACAAAGTATTTAAACGAATCAAAAAAAACATACGATAACATTGGCAGTATATTTTTAAACCATTCTTTACACAAAAGAAAAACATGGTTTAATAAACGTGTTTTTAAAGCATTGGCCGCAACTAAATACAGTTATCTTTTTAAAACATTAGATAAATACAACAGCACAAAATTTAAATCGGCCGAAGCGGTGCAATTATTTAACCGCTATGCAACTTATAATGGCAGCAACCCTTACAAAGCACCGGGCATGCTCAGTTTAATTCCTCACCTGGAATATAATGAAGGCGTTTTTTATCCTGCTGGTGGAATGGTTAGCATTACAAATGCTTTATACAATTTAGCTTTAAAAAAAGGGGTGCAATTTTATTTTAATACTCCTGTAGAAAAAATAATTTATCACGAAGAAAAGGTAAGAGGGGTTGTTGTAAATAACGAAAATATAAAGGCAGATATAGTAGTGAGTAATATGGACGTATATTTTACTTATAAAGTATTGATGGGTAATGAATATAAAGCAAAGAAAATTTTAAAACAGGAACGCAGCAGCAGTGCTCTGGTTTTTTACTGGGGAATAAGTAAAGAATTTAACCATTTACAATTGCATAATATTTTTTTTAGCAATAATTATGCAGCTGAGTTTGATTGTTTGTTTAAAAAGAAAATTTTATACAGCGATCCAACAGTTTATATAAACATCACTTCTAAAATGGAAAGTGGTATGGCACCGCAAGGAAAAGAAAACTGGTTTGTAATGATAAATGTACCTGCAAATACTGGACAAAATTGGGAAGTGATTAAACAGGAGGCCAGGAAAAAAATTATTGAAAAGCTAAATCGTATTTTAAAAATTGATATAGAGCCTTTGATTGAAACAGAAGAAATGCTGGATCCTGTTGCAATAGAAAATAAAACCGCATCATACCAGGGGTCTTTGTATGGCACAAGTTCAAACTCAAAGCTGGCGGCTTTTTTAAGGCATCCTAATTTTACCGGTGCAGTAAAAAATTTATATTACTGTGGTGGCAGTGTGCATCCCGGAGGAGGTATTCCTTTATGTTTACAAAGTGCAAAAATTGTAAGCGAACTAATTAAAGACTAATTTAAAAATGAAAAAAAATAATATGCAATCTTCCAGTCAATCTTCTCCATTTCCTCCCCCTTCGGGGGAGATAGAGGGGGTTGGAAAAGGCATTAAATTTTCTAAATATCAAATAGCCACTGCCATTGCAATTCTATTTCATACTATTGGCTTTTTAGGGATAGCCGTGTTTAAAAATAATTTTATTATACAATCAACTGCTTTTAATTTACTGTTGATGTTTGCATTATTAATTTGGACACAAAATGAGAAGAATAATTTCTTCTGGTTATTTTTATTAGTAACCATTGCTGCTGGTATAGTTGTTGAAGTGATTGGCGTAAATACAAAACTATTGTTTGGAGATTACAATTATGGCAATGTATTGGGCATTAAGGTAAAAAATGTACCGCTTATAATTGGTGTAAACTGGTTTATAATAATTTACTGTTGCGGAATAACCATTAATACTTTGCTGATAAAAGCAATTGATAAAGTTGCTGTGGAAACGGCTACACCACCAATGAGGCTTAAAGCTATTTCTGTTATTGTAGATGGTGCCACACTCGCTGTTTTTTTCGATTGGCTCATAGAACCCGTAGCTGTACAACTGGCTTACTGGAAATGGAATGGAGAAATTCCTTTTTATAATTATTTGTGCTGGTTTATTGTGAGCATTATATTATTAACAGTTTTTCATTTCCTTAAAGTTTAATAAGCAAAACAAATTCGCAGTACATTTGTTAATGATACAGGTATTGTTTTTTTTACTGTTAAGAACATTTTTAAATTAAGATGAACTGGTTTTTATTTATAGCAATAGTTTTAATAACTTTTTTTATAATGGAAGGCATTACATGGCTTACCCATCGTTTTGTAATGCATGGATTTTTGTGGTACCTGCACGAAGATCATCATAAACCCACTGGCCATGCGTTTGAAAAAAATGATGCATTCTTTTTAATATTTGCCATACCAAGCTGGTTGTGCATTATGCTTGGCCTGCAAAATAAATTGTACTGGGTTGCTGCAATAGGTTTTGGTATTGCATTATATGGCCTTGCTTATTTTATAGTGCATGAAGTAATAATTCACCAGCGTTTTAAATGGTTTACCAGAAGTAATAACTCTTACATTAAAACTATACGCTGGGCACACAAAATGCACCACAAACATTTAGATAAATATCAAGGAGAAAGTTTTGGTATGCTGATGGTGGCAAAAAAATATTGGGATAAAGTGAAATCAGATAAAAATATTCAAACAGCATCAAAACTAAATAAAGTATAAAATTTTCTCTTGCTTTTTTAACGGATAGTGCCTTATTCACAATTCACCATTCACCATTCACGACTGACGACCCGTATAAATCTCTCATACACTTCCCTCCAGCCTTCAAACTCTTTTGCCGTGCCTAAAAAATTATTATGCCAAATGGTAATTAAAGTACCGTTTACTTCTTTACAAATTTTATAGTAATGCATCATTTCTTCATAAGCCTGCGATGCAGAAAAATGTTGCTCATAAAAAGAATTGGCATCCATAAAACAAAAGGGATGAATACGTAAATCAGTTTGCAGTTCATTTTGTAAATCATACCAAAAAAAAGATGAAGCAACCGATGCCCTGAAACCATTGATACTGCCGTATCCCATACTGTAATCATCAGTAATGCCTGCTTCAATTAATTTTTGATAGCCGACTGGTAAATTAAACCGGATATAATGCTGCCGGGAGCAGTTGATAGTTGATGGTTGCCCGAAGGATCCTTTGGAATGGTTGATAGAAGCCCCTTCAGCCATTGCCTGCAATTGTTTTATTTCATTATTTAATAATTTTTCATCATCACCACTTTGCCAGCTGGGATGAATACCCACTAAATATTTTTTAGCATGTTGTTTTATCAATTGCCACATGGCATCTTTATGCGGTAAAATATTTTTATCGTACTGGCTATTTTTTTCTGCCACTAAAAAAAAATAAATAGGTTGCAATTTATTTAGCTGGTGTAAACTATTCAACAGGCTGTAAGTATCAAATGGATCTTTTGTAAATCCCAATAAAACCTTTATTCTTTTTAAAGATGGCGATTTTATAAATCCTCCAATATTTCTAAGCATTCCTTTATGTTTGTAAGAAAATGCAATATCAATATCGTAGGTTGCTAAAAACTTGAAACTTGAAACTTGAAAATTAAAAATTGAAAATTTCTTCTTAATCTCCAATGCAAAGTCTCTCACCCAAATATTTATTACTGGCAATTGCAAAAAACCTTCTTTAAATGCTACAGCGAATTTTCATGTGCATACCTGCCGTACCTATCTTTTGTATGCGGTAAATATTCTTCGTAGCGGCTGAGCAAATAAAAAGTGGCAGCAAAAATATCAAACGAAAAATCGGCATCGGCTGTTTTAAAAAAAACTTTGTACCCATTATTTTCAAAACAATTTACCTGCTGATCTTTTATTTCAGTTTCAAATAATAAACTATGCTGTTGAATATTGAAGGAGGAAAACCCGAATTGCTGAGTGCTGTAATTAATTTTTACACCTTCGTAATTTTTAAATTCTTCCGAATCAATTGTAATAGCAAAATCAATACCCAGTAATTCTTTAAAAATAAAATTACAGCTGTACTGTAAACGTGGAGTAGTGTTATGGGAGTAAATTAAAACCATGAATTATTTATTCAGTAAGCGAATAAATTCTTCTGCAGGTAAATCAATTTGATTAAGAATTGTTTTTATTAATGGCCGACTTAAATCTTCGCCGGGATGATGAGGGATAGTTGTGTAACGGCCATCAGCATGCTTATAAAATTTGTGGCTTCCTTTTTGACGCTGAATTTGAAAACCCAATTTTAATAAAAGTTTTTCTAATTCTTTTGCATTTACAATAGGTAAACGGCTCATACTGCTACAGCAATTTGTTGGGTGCCAAAAAAACGTGGAATATCATTTTTCTCCTCAGCAGGCATCTGATCCAGGCATAGTTCAAGCACTTCTTTAAGTCTTACAGTAAGCTCGTCTAAGCTTTTTGCCTGTGTATGTGCACCGGGTACAGAAGGAATCATGCCAACAAAATAACCCGACTCAATATCCTGTTCAATATGTGCTGTAAATATTTTCTCCATAAAAATATTATTTACCAAATTTACTATTATTTCTTATAACGCTCCTTCCACATTTCATTAAAAGTTTTTTTGCTAAAGTTCAATTCACTTCTGTGTGCTGCCCAGCCCTTAAATAAACCATTAACTACTTTATTTTTTAAATTACCGTTACCTAAGTTCATCATACTTCTTTTCATAGAAGCAATCTTCCACATTTTCCACGCCATCTTTTCACCAAAAGTAGTAAGCCCTTCCTCAACACTTTCTTTACGGTTTTCTAAAAGCAGTTCGTGTAAATTTATTTTTACTGCACATACTTCGGTACAATTACCGCATAGGGAAGACGCATAACTTAAATGCTTATAACTTTCCATGCCCTGCAAATGTGGTGTAATAACGCTGCCGATTGGGCCACTGTAAGTTGCACCATAAGCATGGCCGCCAATATTTTTATAAATAGGGCAGGCGTTTAAGCAGGCACCGCATCTAATGCAATACAAACTCTCTCTTTGCTTTGGATTTTTTAAAATATTTGTACGGCCATTGTCTAATAAAATCACATACATTTCTTCTGGGCCATCATTTTCATTTTGTTGTTTTGGGCCTGTAACAATGGTATTATACACGGTAACTTTTTGCCCCGTACCAAAAGTAGATAACAGCGGCCAAAACAAACCAAGGTCAGTTACCGAAGGAATCATTTTTTCTATACCCACAATTACAATATGTGTTTTAGGAAAAGCACAACTTAATCTTGCATTGCCTTCATTTTCGGTAACGGCAATGCCGCCAATATCGCTGATGATAAAATTGGCGCCGGTAACGCCTACCTCTGCCTGCACATATTTTTCCCTTAAAATTTCACGGGCTTTTAATGTTAATTGCTGCGGTGTAAAATTTATTGGTGTACCCAATTTCTCATTAAACAGTTTGGCCACATCTTCCTTACTCTTATGCATAGCCGGCGTTACAATATGGTAAGGTGCTTCGCCATCTAATTGCTGAATGTATTCTCCCAAATCTGTCTCCACACTTTCAATACCATTTTCTTCCAGTGCTTTATTCAAATGAATTTCTTCGGTAACCATGCTCTTGCTTTTTACCAAAGACGTGCAATTTTTTTCTTTACAAATTTTTACAACTTCTTCAATAGCCTGCGCTGCATCTTCGGCCCAAATAACTTTGCCGCCACGTTTTGTAAACTGCATTTCAAATTCTTCCAGTTGCTGGTCAAGCGTTTCAATAGCACGCCATTTAATATTTTTTGCCCGTTCCCTCACCAAATGCACATCGGCAAATTGCTCTTTACCCTCGGGCACTTTTGCATTGTACTTGCCAATATTAAAATTAATTTTACGGCGGTGTTCCAGGTCAGCCGCTTTAATGGCGCTCTTAGCTATAAATGTTTGCGAATTTTCTGACATTATATTTTTTTTGAACCCAGCTGTTGAATTTCTATTGGGCTTCATTGGCGTCGCACTCTTCAACAGAGGTAATTTCTATCATCTTTTATCGAAGCAAAGATAAGTATTACAAAGGAAGTCAAGCCTTCAAGGCTTGACTTCCTTAAAGGCAGCAAAACTATTTTACCCTTGTAAGCACCCCAGTCTGATAACTGCTAATCCTGTAACTGTCCACAAAAGGAATTTCCTCCGTTCCTTTACCACTTTGTTTTTTTTCCCCCAGTTTTATGCTGAAAAATTCCACATACATTTTACCATTCTCAACTTTATAATTATCTACAATGGTATTGCCCTGTACTGTAAATGCACCATGTATGGCATTGCCATGCACATAACTGTCTAAAATAATACCGTTATTTTCATCAATTATCCAATGCCCTTTGGCAGTATCAACTGGCTTTAAAAGGTAGGGGCGGTTATCTTTTGCATCATCGCCGTATATAATTTGCCAGGTATATTTATTGGCAGAATCTGTTGGTTTAATACGCAATTGCATGGTAAAGGTTTGTGTGGGTTTGCCTGCAACCATCCATTGCAGTTTACCTTTCCAGTTGCCGATGAAGGATTTTGGGAACGGGGCTTTATTTTGCGCCACTACAAATTGAATTGAAAAAAAGAAAAATGCAAGTGGGGGTATTACTTTCATAAGCCAAAAATGATTTTATACAACTTTAGTAATAGTTTGTAAACTCTACTTATACTTATATTGCTTCGACTTTGAATATTTTTGTTTTCTTTTTTCCCTATACCACATTATTGCACCAAGCAAAATTGCCAAAATTAATAAATTAGGTTCACTCATTCGTAAAGTGTCCTCTCCTAGGTCTAACGATTTATTGCTTGAAAGGACCTGCTGTTGTTTCTTTTTTAAAATAGCCTTTTGTGCTTCGTTTTCTACAACTAAATATGATGTTACAGGCGTCATAATTTTTGACACGAAACTGTATTTAACCAGATTAAGCCATTCTTTACCGGAGGTTTCTGGATGTAAAACTTGCGAAGTCCATTTCCCCTGCATTATCAAAGCTGACTGCCAATTTTTTTCTGTTATGCTCTTTTCATCAATATCAAAAAAATCTTTTTTCAAAATTATACTTGCATCGTTATTTTTTGGTAAGAAAGCAGTTGGATTTATTTCGTTAGGATATGCAAATACTTTCTGTGAAAAATTTACAGTGTCAGTAAGTTCTGCTGCAGGATTTAAAAATAGCGAATGAGTTTTTAAATAACCTTTCTCTTTAAGGGTATAAAAAAAATCGCTTTCGGGATAAGTAAATTTCATATCCGAAAAATCATTTTCAATAATGGCATATTTAATACTGTCGGTAACAGTTACTATTACCGGATATGTATTACTTTTATTTTTGTAAGCGTTGAACAATATTGATTTTACTGCTCTGTCTAAATAAAACCCTCCTTCAGGCTTTTGGCCCATTAAATTTTTCTTCCAGTTTTCATTTAAAGGAGTGGTAGTGGTATAAGTATTCACAAAACTTATTGTTGCATTTTTATTACTGATAAAATTTTTGTTTAATAATTCTTCAATTCTTTCTGAAAATTTGCCTTTAAGTTTTTCTTTTCCTTTTGATACGTCAACAATAAAGTGATAGTAAGGTGTTCTTTGTACTTCTTTTAACAGGGCTTTTTCTTTTGCTGATAAATAAATTAAATTGTTATCAGCACTTTCTGCAGGTGAAATTTGAGTTTGTTCATTATTATTACCAAGTTCAACTACATTGCTGTCTATATTTATTTTTACCGGCTCTTTATGAATAAATTCAATTCCCGTTTTTCTTGTTTCAGCTTTTACAAAAGGGAAAACTCTGAAGGCTACTTTATTTCCCGCCAGGTAATATAAAATTCCCGGATCCCTGTTTTCGTTTCTTATTTGGGAAAATACCCACATAGCCGATTTTTTTTCAGCTAATATTCCCATTTCTTTTTTAGCTCCCACATACAAATAGTAATCACTTATCCAGCACCCGGTTGGTAATGTAATATTAGTTGCATACTCGGCATTCCAATTATTGTTACTATTGTTGGTTATTTCAAAATCAACCCAGCTCACCCAGGCATTCTGAGTTTTATCGAATTTGCTGCTTGAATTTATTTTTGAGATACTTACCATATCATTTCTGTTATTCTCAGTTCTTAATTTAAATGAAGTATCTCCAAAAAATACTTTTTCTATAGTATTAATTTTTGAATCCGATACAGTTAAGTTATCTAAAACAAGCCAGTTAAAATAAGATGATAAGTAGGGTATTTGATTACCAAAAATAAAATCCCGGCTCCTTTCTTTATGCTGTTTTACAACATTCATGGTTTTTGATAATGAAGTTTTATCAATATCGTATTCTTTGGAGTAATCGGGATTATAGAGGTAATCAAGCGTTTTATTTAATACGCTTTTGTCAGTAAGGTATGTAACAGTTATAAAAAAAGGGATTACTGAGAAGCTAACTATTGATACAATAACTATTAGTTTTTTTGAGAAATAGTTTTGCAAATTTTTATAATCATTGGAAAGTTCTTTTGCATGAATGATAAATAAAGCCAAAGGGGTAAGCATTAGAAATCCAGTTCCAACAATAATAATAGCTATTACCGACAGGGGTAAAAATGGCAGGAATACCATAAAAAAATAAAATGTATAAGCGAAAGTTAAACATCGGCCTGTAAAAAGAAATAGCCGGTACATTTTATTATTTAAGCTGGGCAGGCAAATAAAAATTCCGTTTACTATTGCAAGAATGTAAAACCATTGGGTATTAAAATCTCCAAAAATACCAGAATTTTTTATCCCGAAATCGTTAAACAGGTAACCATTATTTACCGCCAAACCTAACAATGGGAAAATAATTGAAATAGGTATTTTCCAGGCTAATTGATACTTTTTCCAAACACTGGATTTTTTTAAACCTATAATATAAATTGTTCTTATTAAAAAAAATAGAAAGATTAAAGTGCCTGTAATGATAAAAGTAATTGCAGCATGGGAGCTGAAATTTGAATTGAGTGGTTTCCAAAAAGGAAGTATTATTTGTGTAAAAAAATACCAGGTGACAGGAACACTTATAGCGATTAAAAAATTTTTCCAGGCTTTGTGTTCTTTCTCCTCTGGTGTTAGGTGTGTAACCAAAACAAAAAGTGAATATGCAAGAGTTGGCATAAGGAATGTGCCAACATACAAAAACATATTGGTGGGAATCATCCATTGGGGTATCGAAAAAGGGATAATATCATCAGAATAATTATTATACTGATATAAAAAAGGAATGTAGCTTAACAATGCCGCTACCCCATACCATGCTGAAACTTCTCTTTTCTTAAATACCAGTACACATGTATAAATAAAATTTAAAACTCCAAGTACAGCTAAGCTAATACCAAAGATTTTCCACAGGCGGAGATTTTCTTCTTTTAGCAAGCTTTTAATAATATTGAATTCGCCAAAATAAATGAAAAATAATATTGCTACAGGAGCAGTGTTTATTATAAAAAGCCACTTTGGGTTAAGTAAATTTCGCATGACGCAGGGTATTTTTTTTAAGTATAAAATTAATTGTAAGATAGCTGGCTATAAGAAAAAATAAATAAACAAAAGTTCCAGTAATTTCGTGTATAACAAAATGTGGTCTCGGTGTAATAAAATTATCTGCTGTCTTTTGGCCTGCGATGGACAGAATAATTCTTGAAGTGTTTGCAAATATGGTTAGGAAATATGAAAAGAAAAGCGCTAACGGTAATGCAAATAATTTTTTAGTATTGCTTTTATAAAAATTCAATAACATAAAGGACATCATTACAAAACAGAGTGTCCAAAAATTAAATCCCGAACAAGATTTTTCAATTACAATATTCAGCTCTTTATGAAAGTAACCGTTTTCGGCATTGTATTGAGATGAAGAGTTTGTAACAAGTTCGACTAGATTGTTGGTTGGATTAAGCAAAAATTTTAAATCGTTATTGTCTGCAACTGTATAGCCCAATTTAAGTAAAACAAAAATTACAATTGCAGTAAAATAATATGGTAGGTTATTTTTCGCTTTCAAGGAATTTTAACAGGGCTTGTAATACTCAAATGTAAGTAACTTAGTAAACAAATTTGCAGCTTTCATCAATATGCATTTTGCAAACTTGTAAGTGAACTTGATTTTACAGAATAAAACTGGAAAAGTGTTTGGCTAACTTTTACAATTTTACCCAATCTTTTTGCAGTGGTATTAAAATTGCGGTGCTTTAAAAATTTACGGATGAAGTACGCAGTTTCTGTTTTCATCAAGCAGGTACATAATCAGGCAAAGGCTAAATTTTCTGATTCTTTAGCCAACGATTCTTTACTTAATGTAACGGCTTCTTTAATGGCATTTTTTGTAACCGCACCGTGCCATTGTTCAATAATATAATCCCAGGCAAGCCCCTGCGCCACCATTTCCAGTACATCATCAACAAAAATTCTTGTACCCTTAAAAGTTAACTTGCCATGACAAATTTTGGGGTCGGCTACAATATACCTGCCTATAATTTTCTTTGCCATTGTAATAATTTTGTCTTGTAAATATACTTAAATAAAAACTTACTTTTTATTTCAACACCCCCAACTCCCTCCCCACCTTAGTAAACGCCGCAATAGCTTTATCCAAATGCGCCTGCTCATGCGCTGCACTTAATTGTACCCTTATTCTTGCCTGCCCCTTTGCCACCACAGGAAAGAAAAAACCAATTACATAAATACCTTCATCCAGTAATTTAGCAGCAAAGTTTTGTGCAACAGTAGCTTCGTACAGCATGATAGGTACAATAGGGTGGTCACCGGGTTTAATATCAAAACCAGCTTCCGTCATTTTACTGCGAAAGTATTTGGTGTTGTATTCTAATTTATCTCTTAACTCTGTGGTTTCGCTCAGCATATCCAATACTGCAATACTTGCACCCACAATACTTGGCGCAACAGTATTGCTGAATAAATAAGGACGGCTTCGCTGGCGCAACATTTCAATAATTTCTTTTTTGCCACTGGTAAAACCACCGCTTGCGCCACCTAATGCTTTGCCTAAGGTGCCTGTAATAATATCAATACGGCCCATTACATTTCTGTATTCATGTGTGCCTCTTCCTGTTTTGCCCAAAAAGCCGCTGCTATGGCATTCATCAATCATTACAATAGCATCATACTTATCGGCCAGGTCGCAAATTTTATCTAACTGTGCAATGGTGCCATCCATACTAAAGCTGCCATCGGTTACAATTATGCGGCTGCGTAAATGGGCACTTTCTTTTAATTTGGTTTCCAAGTCTTCCATATTATTATGCTCGTAACGGTAGCGCTGTGCCTTACACAATCGTACGCCATCAATAATGCTGGCATGGTTTAGTGCATCGCTGATGATGGCATCTTCTTCGCCAAACAATGGTTCAAACACACCGCCATTGGCATCAAAAGCTGCGGCGTATAAAATAGTATCTTCTGTGCCTAAAAAATCGGCGAGTTTTTTTTCCAGTTCTTTATGAATATCCTGTGTGCCGCAAATAAAGCGAACACTGCTCATGCCATAACCTCGTAAATCAATATATTTTTTTGCGGCTGCAACTACTTTGGGGTGAGATGGAAAGACCGAGATAATTATTGGCACAAAAGTTTAAAACCGTTTTTCCGCCTACAATAATTTCGGCACCCTGTTCGCTGGTAATGATGCGTTCTTTTTTAGAAAGGCCTGCAGCTTCAATTTCGGAAAGTTCGGCGGCAATGCGCTGTACAAATTTTTGGTTCATGTGATTAGTTTAGTAAGGACAAATTTAGGGTAAAAAGCCCCACCTATTCTTCCGCCAGCTGGCGGAGAGGGGAAATTTAGAAGATGATTGCGGAGATTAATATTTCACAAATACGCTTAGATAAAAGCCCAATAAGGATATGATGTACACGAGTGCGACGCCACTGAAGCAAAATAGAATTTCCAAAGCCAGGTTCAAAAAATCTTCTTTTTACTGTAACATTTTATTACTGACCTTCGTATTATACAAAAAAGACTAACCTTTTCCCCAACAACCTTGTATGACTGAGAGAGAATACAATGAATGTGTTAACCTGTATGCAGATAATGTGTACCGCTTTATCCTCAAAAATTTGAGGCATGAAGAGGATGCAAGAGATGTGGTGCAAGGAGCTTTTGAAAAAATGTGGGTTAACAGGGATACGGTAGATAATGAAAGATGCAAAAGCTTTTTATTTACTGTGGCCTACCACCAAATGATTGACCATATAAGAAAAAATAAAAGGATTAGTTTAAGAGAAGAATTTAATGAAAATGCACAGGGGAACTGTAGATCCAAAACATGGATACCAAACGCATTTTAAACGAGGCGTTAAGTAAACTGAGCGATTTGCAACGGAGCCTGGTTATGCTTAAAGATTATGAAGGCTACAGTTATGAAGAGATTGGAAAAATTACTGAACTAAACGAAAGCCAGGTAAAAGTGTATTTACACCGGGCAAGATTGCAATTGAGGGAATATATTGTGAGGGTGGAAAACGTTTTATAGGTTGGCCGTTTTTCGTTGATCGTTGGCAGAAAGAAGGTGCTTACGAACAACGACCAACCATCAACAAACAAGATTTAAAAATGGTTATTAACAGAAATAATTACGAAGAGTTTTTTTTACTGTACACAGACAATGAACTGTCTGCGGCGGAAAGAAATGCTGTGGAATTATTTGTGCAGGAGAATGCAGATTTAAAAGCAGAATTAAATATACTGCAGCAAACCAGTTTATAAAGCTGATGCTGCAGTGTATGAAAATAAAAATGAATTACTTAAAGATGAGTTTGCTGTACTGCAGCAAAATTTATTGTTTTATATTGATGATGAATTAAACGCTGCAGATAAATTAAGTGTAGAAAAATTATTAAAAACAGACAGCAGCGCCGGTAAAGAGCTGGCAGTATTACAAAAAACAAAACTGCAGCCCGATACTGCCATTGTATTTGCCAATAAAAAATTGCTGTACAGAAAAGAAGGGGGTAAAGTAGTTGCTTTGCCCTGGCGCCGTATTGCCGCTGCAGCAATTTTGCTGGGCTTTGGTGTATGGGCCACAGTTACATTTATAAATACCAATAGAAATGATGAAGCAACTGTTGCAACAAATAGCAATACAGAACCGGTAACAAAAAAGCAAAATACAGATACGGCAACACCGGCTTTAACTGCACCGCAAAAAACTGTTGAAGAAATTAATATTGCAACTAATAACAACGAGGCAACAACAGATAAAAAAACTTTAAAAAATAATCTACCGAAAAATAATACACCACAAAATTTACCACAGCAAAATAATACTGCCATTGCTGTAAAAGAAAAAAATAAAAAACCCGATAATAATTTACCTAAACCCGATTATGAAAAAATTAACAATGATGGCAGTAACGAAAGTTATGCAGCAAACGTAAAACCTACAGACAACACAACTGATAAAATAAACTCCGGAAATAAAATTACAGTTGATGCTGCAAACGATTATCCCAAAACAGAAACAGTTAACGGTTATGCATTAAATGCCAGCTTAACCGAAAGCGACGCCGGTGAGAGTAACGACAACAAAATTCTTTACATGAACGAAGACAATGTAAAGAAAAGCAAACTGGGCGGCTTTTTCCGCAAAGTAAAACGCATGGTTGACCGTAACACCAGTATTAAAACTGGTAACAGTATTAAAGTTGCTGGCTTCGACATTGCAATTAAATAATTTTTAAAAAACAGGAAACATGAAACAGCTAATTACATTTTTAGCGGCAGCAATTATTTGCTCAACCGCAACCGCACAAACAGACAGTACAAAAAAACAAAAGTCGGATACAATACGCATTGGCGGTATCATTATTGTAAAAAATAGTAAAAATAAAAACAATAAAGATGTAGATATTACCATGGGCAGAAAAAACAGCGAACGTAAAAAAAATGCCAATGTAAGCACCAACTGGTGGATTGTGGATTTAGGTTTTGCCAACTACACCGATAATACCAACTATGCCAACACAGGTACGTATTTAGTAAACAGGCCGGGCTCACCTGCATTAAACGAAAACGATTTTAAATTACGTACCGGCAAAAGTGTAAACGTAAACATTTGGTTTTTTATGCAGCGCTTAAAATTAGGTACGCCACATGTTAATTTAAAATACGGTGTAGGGCTGGAGCTGAACAATTACCGGTATAAATCTTCTGTAAGTTATAAAGAAAGCGGAGCCGTACCTTATACCGCAGGCACACAAACCAATGCGCCATTTATTTTCAGGGATTCCGTTTCTTTTTCTAAAAATAAACTGGCTGCCGATTATTTAACCGTGCCACTAATGCTGAATTTTAACAGTAACCCCGGCAGCAAAAAAAAGGGAATTAGTTTTAGCGCAGGCGTTAGTGCAGGTTATTTATACGGCCAGCGCAATAAACAAAAAAGCGACGGACGTGGTAAAGATAAAAACAGGGGAGACTACGATTTAAACCGTTTTAAATTAAGTTATGTTGCTGAGCTGGGCCTTGGTTCGGTACGTTTTTACGGCTCGTACAGCCCCAAAAGTTTTTACGAACACGATTTAGATATGAAGCCTTACACTTTTGGTTTACGTTTTAGTAACTGGTAAAATTATTTTGAGCCGTGCATTAAAGCCATGTGCAGCTTCGGTGGCAGAGTTTATCCCGAGGAACGAGGGGCACTCTCTTCAACAGTATAACTTTTATCAACTTTACTCACATTATAAAATGCAGTATTAAAATTTAAAAGCTCTCTCACTCATTCCCAGGCCTGTTGAACCCCGGGTGTAAACAGGCAGGGTTTGGGTTAAATATAGAACCTCCGTTTACCGGAGGTTTTTTATTTTTTTTGGGTACAACTTTTGCTGCTTTAGCTGCGTCTGTTATTTTACTTAAAACAATTTCCGAAAATTTTAAAATTTAAAAAAATGGCGTACAACATTATCAACGTTGAAGGCATTGGGCCTGCTTATGCAGAAAAATTAAAAGCTGCAGGCGTAAACAATACTGATGATATACTTGCAAAAGGCGGTACAAAAAACGGCCGTAAAGAATTGGCCGATGCAACCGGTATTGACGAAGGAAAAATTTTAACCTGGGTAAACCACAGCGATCTGCATCGCATTGATGGTATTGCCGGGCAAACATCTGAGCTTATGGAAGCTGCTGGTGTGGATACCGTAAAAGAATTAGCTACCCGTAATGCAGCAAACCTTGCTGCAAAAATGCAGGAAATAAACGATGCTAAAAATTTAAGCGGCCGGGTACCTTCGGCAGAAAAATTACAACAAATGATTGATCAGGCTAAAACGCTTGATCAAAAAGTATTTCATTAATATTTTTTATTTTTATCCACTACCGTAGTTTTCCTATTGCATTTGCAGTAACTACGGTAGTGTTAAGTCAAACTTAAAAGGGCAAACCTCACAGATTTATAAAAGCCAGTTTGCATTATGGAAACCGGTATAAAATCTGTGAGGATTATGCACCACTCTAAAGTTGATGTTACTGTAGTATCTTTTTCAATATTTTTTTTCCACATTCCCTATAATTTGTTAATGTTATTCACGTTAATAAAATAATTTTACATGGCACGGCGTTTGAGTAAGTAGATAAAATTCCATTTGCCATGAAGCAGCTTCGTTTAACTCATTTAATTTTATTGTTTTCTGTACTGGCATTGGTTTCTTTTACCATGGATAAGGGTAAAAAGAAAAAACCGGTAAGTAAAACCCGTACCGCAACAGTTGCTAAAAAAGTAAAACCTGCAGTTGTTGAAAGCACCGAAGAAAATCCTTATTATATTATTGTTGATAAAAGCGATTACGAACTTAAAGTTTATGACGACGAAGGTTGGTTTGCCACTTACCCAATTGTTTTTGGCAGTAAAGATTTAGGAGATAAAATGAAAGAAGGTGATAAACGTACGCCAGAAGGGCAGTTTAAAATAATTTTAAAAAAGCACCATCCAAAATGGGGTCCCGAGCTTTTATTAGATTATCCCAATGGCCCCAGCTATAAAAAATTTAACGACCGTATTGCTAAAGGTGTAATACCAAAAAATTCCAAAATTGGTAACGGTATTGCCATCCACGCCACCCGGCCCGATGAAGAATGGACCGTAGATAATTTTTACAACTGGACAGATGGTTGTGTTTCGGTAAAATACACCGAGATGAAAGATTTGTTCAGTTATATACCTGTTGGTACTCCGGTTACGATACAGAAATAATAATGCCCCTCCGCCCCTGAAGGGGAACTTTGCAGTGTTAAAATTTTGAGATGTATTTAGAGTTTACAGAATTTCACATCTTCAAAACTGCATTCATCGTCTAATTTTTTTTAATAATTTCAACTGCAGGTAACAAAATAAATACTGTCAGGTTGAGCTTGTCGAAACCGGGATGATACCAAAAGATTTACTGAAATGAAAATAGCCCACAACTACTTTGTTTATATTGTTGAATGCTTTGATAAATTTTTTTTCTAATTTGGTAACAAAATTAAAATTGTCAGGTTGAGCTTGTCGAAACCGGATTGATAAAAAAAGATTTACTGAAATGAAAATAGCCCATAACTACTTTGTGTATATTGTTGAATTCAATGATAAATTTTTTTTCTAGTTTGGTAACAAAATAAAAATTGTCAGGTTGAGCTTGTCGAAACCGGGTTGATACCAAAAGATTTACTGAAATGAAAATAGCCCATAACTACTTTGTGTATATTGTTGAGTGCAGCGATAATTTTTTTCTAATTTGGTAACAAAATTAAAATTGTCAGGTTGAGCTTGTCGAAACCGGGTTGATAAAAAAAGATTTACTGAAATGAAAATAGCCCACAACTACTTTGTGTATATTGTTGAGTGCAGTGATAAGAGCTATTACACTGGCGTAACCAATAATATTGAAAGAAGAATTTGGGAACATAATAATGAAGAAAATTCTTCAGGATACACTTTTAAAAGACGTCCCGTAATTTTAAAATATTGCCAGCGTTTTCAGGATATTACTCAAGCTATAGCATGGGAAAAACAAGTTAAAGGATGGTCGAGAAAAAAGAAAGAAGCTTTGTTTATTGAGAATTGGGAAGAAATAAAAAAATTAGCAAAATCTAAATCTGATTTTAATAAATCAAGAGATTGAGAACTTTTTTTGCAAGGCTTCGGCTGAGGCAACCCGGTTTCGACAAGCTCAACCTGACAGCTTTTTATTTCGAATTAAACAATAAACTCCCTTCCCCTTGTTTTTATATCTAAATCTGATTTTAATAAATCAAAAGATTGAGAAGCTTTTTTGCAACGCTTCAGCTGAGGCAACCCGGTTTCGACAAGCTCAACCTGACAGTTGTTTATTTCGAAATAAACAACAAACTCCCATCACCATAACTCAAAAACCTAAAATCATTTTCCAAAGCGTAATCATAAATTTTCTTCCAGTCGTCGCCAACAGCGGCAGCAACTAAAAGTAATAAAGTAGATTGTGGCTGATGAAAATTTGTGATGATGGCTTTTGCAATTTTAAACTGATAACCAGGTGCAATTAATATTTGTGTTTGGGTAAATAATTTATCCAGCTTATTTTTTTGTAACCATTTTATTAAAGCCTGCAATGCATCTTTGGCAGAAATATTTTCATTGCCGGATAATTCATCATACACTTCCCATTGCGTAATTTGTAATTGTTGCAAAGCTGGATGCAATAATGCTTTTACGCCCAGCCAATATAAACTCTCCATCGTTCTTAAAGATGTGGTGCCCACAGCAACAATAGTGTTAGAAAGATTTGCAATTAAATTCTCTATGTTTTCAATAGTTACATCAATCCATTCGGCATGCATTTCATGCTGATGCATAGTGGCTGCTTTTACAGGTTTAAAAGTGCCGGCACCCACATGCAGTGTAACAAAATCGGTTTTTATATTTTTTGTTTGTAAAGAAGTAAAATATCGCTTCTGTAAAATGTAACCCTGCAGTTGGCGCAGCAACCGAGCCTTTGTATTCAGCATAAATAGTTTGATAACGTTTTTTATCCTCTGCTTCAGGTTTTCTTTTTATGTAGGGCGGCAAAGGAATGTTACCGCACTCTTCTAATATTTCTGCAAAACTTAACTCAGCCGGTACCCACGAAAATTCTACCACATAAGCATCAGATAATTTTTCAATCAGTTTTGCTTTTATAGCCGATTGACCGTTGCCTGTAACAAATTGTTTTTCCAAATCACCTTCTTTCCATTTACCGGCACCGCCAATCATACATTTCCATCTTACTTTTTCTTTTTTGCTCATAACGGAAGCGTAATCATTAATGGCTTCGTAAGGTTCTAAGCAAAAAATTTCTATAACGCCGCCGGTTGGTTTGGTAAATAAAATGCGTGCCTGTATTACTTTGGTGTTATTAAAAATGAGTAAACTGTTTTGGGGTAAATGCTGATGAATATTTTTATAAATATCCTGCTGTATAATTCCATTTTTATAAATTAATAATTTGGAATCATCTCTTTGCTGCAATGGATGCAATGCAATTTTTTCATCGGGAAGATGGTAGGTAAAATTATTTATGGATAAATTTTTAGGATGCATGTGCAAATGGTCTGTAATGTTCAATAAAGATTTAATGTACAAGAGTGTCCCTCGTTCCTCGGGATAAACTGTGCCAATGAAGATGAGCAAAGAGATATTGCCGGGCTCAAAAAAATTACTTTAAAAAATTACTCACTTCATCCATCCACTTTTCATTTTCTTTTTTACACAAACTTTCATGTACACAATTATCGTACACTACAAATTTTTTACTGGCAGTTGCAAGGTTAGCAAATAAAATATCTTCTTCGGCTCTGCTCACCCGTGGGTCGTTAGCTCCCCATTGTAATAAAGTGGGGCAGGTAATTTTTTTGGCGTATTCCTGCGGCTTCATGCCAAATGCCCAAAAGCCATGCTCCACACCTCCCCAAAAAGTTATTAAAGTTGATAATGGTTGTGCAGGCAGGTCCCATCATTTTTATCCGGCCTTCCACGGCATCTTCAATAGTGCCAAAAGGCATTTCTAAAATAATTTTTTGGGGTTGCAATGCGGTGTAATCATTCATTGCTTTTGTTACTGCCGCCGCACCCATCGAAATGCCCCAGAGCACAATATTTTTTTCGCCTTTGTTTTTTATAAAATCGTAAGCCAGTTTTACGTCTTCACTTTCGTCATAACCAATAGTGCAGGTATTACCGCTGCTGTTGCCATGCGCCCTGAAATCTAATTGAAAAGTATTGTAACCCATTTTTCTAAAATCTTCAGCCTCCTTATTAATACCACTTTTTTTACCGCCATGGCCATGAAACATACAAACTGTTCCTTTGGCACTGTCTACCGCAGTGTACCAGCCTTCTAACTTTAATTTGTCAGCAGTGGTTAAAATAACTTTTTCGTAAACGGAATCGGCTATGGTGTTTTGCTGTTTTACAGCATTAATGCCAAATAATATTTCTTTAGTTTTATCCCAGCCGCTTTTATCTTCCTGCTTTTTTATTACCACTTCGCCAGTATTGTAAAAGTGGGTAAACTTATAAGCATGAAAAGCCACAATTACATTTATTAAAACAAACAGCACAATAAAAGTGCGTAACAAAACCTTTAAAAATCTTTTCATAAAGCAGTGCAGTATTTTTTTTCAAAAGTAAAGTTAATAATATTGCGAACGGTATTATTTTAATATTTAGAATTTGTACTTTAGCGGCTCAATTTAAACTACTAAAACAATTTTGTATGCGATTACTGAAAAACGTATTTTTTGTTGTGCTGGTGTTAACCACCGTTACTGCATTTGCCCAAACTGGCAAGTATGAGTGGAAGGCGGTAACCACCGGCGGCTACACTTATAAATATGTAACCAACGACCCTGCTAAAGCCAGGTTTTATACTTTAAAAAATGGCTTAACGGTAATTTTAAGTCCTACCAATAAAGACCCACGCATACAATGTTATGTGGCTACAAAAGCGGGCAGCAAAACAGATCCCTCAACAAATACCGGTCTTGCTCACTACCTGGAACACATGTTATTTAAAGGCACCGATAAATTTGGCTCGTTAGACTGGGCTAAAGAAAAACCTGAGCTAGATAAAATTGATGCCTTGTATGAAGAATACAATCATACTACGGATGCAGAAAAACGTAAAGCAATTTATCACCGCATTGATTCAGTTTCAGGTGTGGCATCAAAATTTGCTATTGCCAATGAGTATGATAAAATGATGAGTTCGATGGGGGCACAGGGCACCAATGCCTTTACATCTTTTGAACAAACAGTTTATACCGATGATGTGCCGGCCAATGCTATTGATAAATATTTAAAAGTACAGGGCGAACGTTTTAGAAATCCAATCTTAAGAATTTTTCATACTGAACTGGAAGCCGTGTACGAAGAAAAAAACCGTGGCCTGGATGCAGACGGCAGAAAAGTATATGAAAAATTATTTGCAGAATTATTTAAGAATCATAATTATGGCTTACAAACTACCATTGGTACAATTGAGCATTTAAAAAACCCTTCTTTGAATGAAATAAGAAAATATTTCAATAAATATTATGTGCCCAATAATATGGGTGTAATAATGAGTGGCGATTTTAATCCTGATGAAATGATTAAAAAAGTTGACGCCGCATTTTCTTACATGCAAAATAAACCTGTTGCAAAATATACTTTTGAGCCTGAGCAACCTATTACTGCACCCATTGCTGCAGAAGTAGTGGGCCCCGATGCAGAAAGTGTAACTATGGGTTACCGGTTACCCGGCAATAAAGATAAAGATGTGTTACTGGCCGATTTAGTTGGCCAGATATTAACCAATGGCAAAGCTGGTTTGATGGATTTAAATTTAGTAAAGAAACAAAAATTATTAAGCGCCTCCGCTTCTGCATTTACTTTAATTGATTATGGTATTTTGTATATGCAGGGCAGGCCAACACAAGGCCAGAGTTTAGAAGATGTAAAAGCTTTAATGCTGGGTGAAATTGAAAATTTAAAGAAAGGCAATTTTGATGATAACCTGATCACTGCCATCATCAACAACCAAAAGAAAAATAAAATACAGGGTACAGAATCTTACGGATCAAGAGCAAGCGATCTGATGGATGCTTTTACATCTGAATTAGACTGGAAAGAACAGGTTGCTTATACCGACCTGTTATCTAAATTAACCAAGAAAGATATTGTGGCATTTGCCAATAAATATTTTGGAGATAATTATGTTTTTATTTACAAACGCAAAGGAGAAGATAAGAGCATTGTTAAAGTAGAAAAGCCACCTATTACACCGGTAGAAACTAACCGTAATGCACAATCTGATTTTGTAAGCCAGGTAAACAATATGCCTGCAACTGTAGTAAAACCTGTTTGGCTAGATTATAATAAAGATGTGCAAAAAGCAAAAGTTGGCCCTGCAGAAATATTGTATGTTCAAAACAAAGACAACAGTATTTTTCGTTTGCGTTACCGCTTTGATATGGGCACCTGGAATAATAAAAAATTAAGTCTGGCCACACAGTACCTTCAATTTTTAGGTACTGATAAAATGAGTGCAGAAGATATTACCAAAGAGTTTTACAAAATTGCCTGCAGTTTTACTGTAAGTGCCGGAACAGAATTTACAACCGTTACCATTGAAGGCTTGCAGGATAATTTTACTAAAGCAGTAACATTATTTGAAAATGTTTTAAAAAATTGCAAAGGCGGATGAAGCTGCATTAAAAGCATTAAAAGCAAGAATAGCAAAATCCAGAACGGATGCTAAAGCAAACAAAGCAGCCATTATGAGTGGCCTGGTTTCTTATGCCAGATATGGTAATAAAAATCCGTTTAATTATACGCTTAGCGACGATGAGTTAAAAAATATTACTGCAGAAGAATTGGTGAATGCATTGCATAGTATGAACAGCTATAGTCATAAAATTTTATATTATGGCCCTCAGCCATTGATGCCATTAACAGCATCATTAAAAACATTGCATGCTGTACCGGCTGCATTTAAAGCAGCAGATGAAAAAGTAAAATTTACTACTGCATCTCAGGATAAAAACCAGGTGTTGTTTGCCGATTATAATATGGTGCAAAGTGAAATACGCTGGGTAAGAAATACCGCACCGTACAGTGCAGACAAAGAACCGGTGATTGATATCTTTAATAATTATTTTGGTGGTGGAATGGGTGCATTGGTTTTTCAAACTATAAGAGAAAGTAAAGCGCTGGCTTATTCTACTTTTGCATTTTATGCAAAGCCCGAAAAAAAGGAAGACCCATTTTATACATTGGCGTATGTGGGTTGCCAGGCAGATAAATTTAATGAATCTATTATTGCCATGAATGAATTGCTGAATGATTTACCCAATGTGGAAGCTAATATTAATTATGCCCGTGGCGGTATTAAAAAAGATATTGAAACCGAACGCATAACACAGGATGGCATTATTTTTAATTACCTTACTGCACAACAAAAAGGTTTAACCAGCGACATCCGTAAAACCACTTACACTGCGGTAGATAAAATTGGTTATAACGAATTGAAAAAATTCCATACTGAATATATAGCCAACAAGCCTTACACTTATTGTATAGTTGCATCGGATAAAAAACTATCAGAAGATGAAATGAAAAAATATGGAGAGATGAAAAGATTGAATTTAGAGGAGATATTTGGGTATTAAAATATAGATACAACTTAATAATAAAAGAGCTCTTTAATGGAGCTCTTTTATTATTTTTAATGTAACTCAAATCTAAAATAATTAAAATGACACATAAGAATCTTCGGGATGTAATGAATCTATGATAATATTGATACTATCTCCAATAACTACATTTTCATAAAGTGTATCACCTCCCTGGGTATTCGTATATATGGCCTGATTATATAAATATTTAAAGTAAACGCTTTTCCCTTTATGGGTATTTGTTCTGGTAACAATTGCCTTTACAGATAATTTATTTTTATCAATATCTTTTTTGTAGTTATCAAAAGATAGTTTGGAAAGTTGTGGTCCATAATAAAAAATCGAAAATATCAAAACAATAGCTGCTATTAAACACACCATATTTAAATAGTTTACTGACTTCATACTGTAGCTTTTTTACACCTTTCCATTCTTTATCTCCTCCACCACTCCCGGATCAAGCAATGTACTCGTATCACCTAAGTTTTGCATTTCTCCTTCTGCAATCTTTCTTAATATTCTCCTCATTATTTTTCCGCTCCTTGTTTTTGGTAATCCTGTTACAAATTGAATTTTATCGGGCTTGGCAATAGCACCAATTACTCTTGTAACAGTTTGTAAAATATCCTGCCGGCGCAAATTTTCATCGCCATGGTGGCCATTGTAAATTACATACGCATAAATGCCCTGGCCTTTTATATCATGCGGATAACCCACTACTGCACTTTCCACCACACCTGCATGCATGTTAATGGCATTCTCTACTTCGGCTGTGCCTATACGGTGGCCGCTTATATTTAATACATCATCCACTCTTCCTGTAATTCTGTAAAAACCATTTTCATCTTTTAATGCACCATCGCCGGTAAAATATAAATTGGGATAAGTGGCAAAATAATTAGTGCGGCATCTTTCATGATCGCCATAAGTTGTTCTTAAAATACCAGGCCAGGGCGCTTTTATACAAAGGTTACCTTTTATCATTCCATTCTCATCTTTCTCCGTTACTTCATTTCCCTTCTCATCAACTAAAATGGGTTGCACACCAGGCATAGGCAATGTTGCCCAACCGGGTTTTGCAGGTGTAATACCTGCAAGGTTAGAAATTAAAGTGCCACCAGTTTCTGTTTGCCACCAGGTATCTACAATGGGGCATTTTTTCTTGCCAATATTTTCATCATACCAATGCCAGGCTTCTTCATTAATGGGTTCGCCAACTGTACCCAGTATTTTTAAAGAAGACAAATCTTTTCCTTTTAATGGGTCCAGCCCATAACTCATTAAACTGCGTATAGCCGTAGGTGCGGTGTATAAAATATTTACTTTGTGTTTATCTACTATATCCCATAATCTTCCTGCATCGGGAAATGTGGGAATGCCTTCAAACATCATTGAAGTAGCGCCGGCACTTAAAGGGCCGTACACAATATAACTGTGCCCGGTTATCCAGCCAATATCTGCAGTGCAAAAAAATACATCACCGGGCTTGTATTGAAACACATTTACAAAAGTATAGTTCGTCCACACCATGTAGCCTGCCACTGCTGTGTACCACACCTTTTGGTTTACCGGTACTACCGCTGGTGTATAAGATAAACAATGGGTCTTCTGCAGAAAGAACCTCTGGGGACGAAACTAACAACACCATTTTTTTCGACCTGCTCTTCTGCAATATCCATTTCATCTTCCCACCAAACATCTCTTCCTTTTATCATACTCACTGGTGTTCTTGTTCTTGTGTAAACAATTACACGTTTCACTGTTTTGTTTCCAATCAATGCATCATCAATTACACTTTTCAGCGGAATATCTTTTCCGCCACGGTAAGCCCCATCGCAGGTAATAATAAATTCAGCTTTTGCATCTTCTAATCTGTCTGCAATACTTTGTGCACTAAAGCCACCAAAAATTACTGAATGAATAGCGCCAATTCTTGCACAACCTAACACAGCATAAGCCAGTTCAGGCACCATGCCCATGTAAATACAAACACGGTCGCCTTTTTTTACGCCATTATTATTCAGCATTTGTGCCACCTGGCAAACTCTTTTATGCAAACGGGCATAAGTAACTATCCGCACTCTTTCTTCGGGGTTGTTGGGTTCCCAAATAATAGCGGGTTTATCTGCCATTGTAGCCAAATGGCGGTCTATACAGTTTTCGGTAATGTTAAGTTTACCACCTTTAAACCATTCTACTTTTGGTTCGGTAAAATTCCACTCTAAAACTTTATCATATTTTTTCTTCCATAAAAAATTGTCAGCTACAGCTCCCCAAAAA
The DNA here is from genome assembly GCA_963741535.1 of uncultured Chitinophagaceae bacterium. Lineage (GTDB taxonomy): Bacteria > Bacteroidota > Bacteroidia > Chitinophagales > Chitinophagaceae > Ferruginibacter. The sequence goes on along the minus strand of CAVUIP010000002.1, from coordinate 809,683 downwards.
CCTTCAGGATCATCTACGCTTTTTTTATAATCGTTTTTATACTGTTCAAAAGATTTTATTTGATAAGGATAGTCCATTGTTATTTTTTTGATGCCTCAAAATTATACATACCCATTCATTAATGGTGAAAAAAAATAAAATTACGCAATCGTTTTATTTTGCAGATAGTACAGGATAACAGCATTTAAAAACTGTGTATCTTTCCAAACAATTGTTTTGTTTATGATAAATGAAAATGGAACTAAAGGAATTGGCAAAGTTATTTTTTCTTCTTCGCTGGGTACATTAATTGAGTGGTACGATTTTTACATTTTTGGTATGCTGGCCAAAACTATTTCAACACAATTTTTTCCTGAAGGTAATGAAACTGCAGCATTGCTGAGTACACTCGCCATTTTTGCTGCTGGTTTTTTAGTGCGGCCTTTTGGTGCATTGGTTTTTGGCAGGCTGGGAGATTTGATCGGCCGAAAATATACTTTCCTGCTCACTTTAGTTTTAATGGGCGGCTCTACGTTTTTAATTGGGCTGGTACCCTCTTATAAAGCCATTGGTATTGCAGCGCCATTATTGGTTTTATTATTAAGATTAATACAGGGTTTAGCATTGGGTGGCGAGTATGGTGGCGCCGCAACGTATGTGGCCGAACATGCACCTGCACACCGCCGTGGATATTTTACTGCATGGATACAAACCACTGCTACGCTGGGTTTGTTTGTAGCACTGGGTGTTATAATGGCCGTAAAAAATAACATGAGCGATGCCGACTTTAATAAAGAATGGGGAGGCTGGCGGTATCCTTTCTGGATATCTATTTTACTGGTAGGCGTTTCTATTTATATCCGTTTAAAAATGAATGAAAGCCCGGTGTTTGCAAAATTAAAAGCCGAGAAGAAAACATCTACCAATCCATTAAAAGAAAGTTTTGGAAAGCGGGCAAATTTTAAAATGGTATTGCTGGCTTTGTTTGGTGCAGTAATGGGGCAGGGTGTAATTTGGTACACCGGACAATTTTATGCACAATCTTTTTTAGAAAATACCGTGAAGATTGAATTTATGCAGAACCGGGAAATTTTATTATGGGCTATTGGATTGGCCACGCCTTTTTTTTTGGTGTTTGGTGCATTGAGTGATAAGATTGGCAGAAAATGGATAATGCTTACGGGGATGTTGTTGGGGGTTGTTTTTTACAGGCCGATATTTGGATACGTTGTTAAAAGATGCGAATGCGAAGGAATGGGTGAAAGAAGAAACATCGTTATGTTAAATCAGGGAAACGAAAATCATTAATGAAAAACTACTACTATTCCTTATCCCTTGTTGGGTAATAATGCGAAAGATACTTTTATTATCAAACATTCAATTGATAGTATAATCACTAACTACAAAACGAATAATGGCATATTTCTTTACAATAATCAGCAATAGGATACAATAATTTTGCATCTTTACAACAGATTTAATTCTCAAGACAAAAAACCTGTGTATTCAAAAGTTATTAACTCGCCATCCCTCAAATGGAAATTCATCTTCCTAATCTGGATAATGATAATTTTTGTAACCATGGTGTATGGCCCGATAGCAGCATTTTTAGTAGAATTATTTCCTACTAAAATAAGATACACCAGCATGAGCTTGCCCTATCATATTGGTAATGGTGTGTTTGGTGGGTTGGTGCCTTTTATTGCAACATTGTTAACTGCAACTTTTACTGCAGATCCATTGGTGGGGTTATGGTATCCTATTGGTGTAGCCGCTTTATGTTTTGTAATTGGGGCTTTGTACTTAAGTAATAAAATTGATAAAAAAATCGATGATTAAATAATTAAACCTATAAGGTTTTTAAATCCTTATAGGTTTAGAAAAAACATTTTTATGAACTTACTTAAAAAAATAATGGGTTTTGTTTGGATGATAATTGCACCTGTTGTGATTTATTTTTTAGTTATGAGTGCAGTGCATAATATAGCTTAGCAGTGGTACAAAAGATATTAATAAACCTATTCCCTGGATCATCATCATTACCATATTTACACCCATTGCTATTGGCCTGATGATATTTGGTTACTATGCCATTAAAGGCGAATATGATAAACTGCCGGAAAGCTCCAAAGAACTATAACACGAATTTAGAACACGAATTACACGAATTATTTCTGATAATTGTTGTCATTTATTCGATCAATTCGTGTAAAAAAACCAATAAACTGTAACAAAAATGTCAGCTACATCGTTTCAAAAAAAATATGCGGCGTACATTACTCTATAGTTTTGCATTACTTGCAGTTTGGCTTTTGCTTGCGCAATGTTTTATTATGCGTAACCGCTGGAGCGATAAAAAAGCATACACTGTTTTTAAAGCCAAAGATGTTCCGTTACAAATATTTGATACAGTAATTAACAACCGCCATTTACATTATGCTGTTTGCGGCAGCGATAGTTTACCCACTTTAGTTTTTATACACGGCAGCCCCGGAAGCTGGATGAATTACATGAAGTATATGTGGGATACAGACCTGCGAAAAAAATTTCGCATTGTAGCAATAGACCGGCCCGGCTTTGGTTACAGCGATTTTGGTAAAGCCATACATTTGCAGGAGCAATGCAAAATATTAATGCCGGTTATTGAAAAACTAAAAAACAATCAACCATTATTTTTAGCAGGCCATAGTTTGGGCGGACCAATTGTTGCAAAACTTGCTGCCGATAATGCTGCTCTTTTTAATACCGTAGTAATTATTGCAGGCGCCTTGGATATTAACCAGGAGGCAAAAGAAACCTGGCGAAAAATAATGAATGTAAAACCATTGTACTGGGCATTACCCGGCGCATTTGGCCCAAGCAATACCGAGTTGCTCTATCTTAAAAAAGATCTGCTGCCTTTGCAAAACGATTTTAAAAATATTACCTGCAAGGTTTTATTTATTCATGGAGATAAAGATACCTGGGTGCCGATAGAAAATATTGCCTTTGGGAAAAGGATGATGATCAATGCAACATCAATTGTTGCAGATACAATGCATGATGCCGATCATCAAATACCCTGGAAGAGAATGGATGAATTAAAAAGTATCTTGCTGAATTTGCATTGAGTATTTTTATTTTACTTCCCCATCGCTTTATAAATCGCCTCGTGAATTTTTGGCCGCACATTCATGTTCAATAATTTTCTGTTCACATCGCCACCTTCGGGGTTAACACGGTTGCTTAAAAAAATAAAGATGAGTTTATTTACAGGGTCGGCCCAAACACAAGTGCCCGTATAACCGGTATGGCCAAAGGTTTGCGGCGATGCAGATAAACAAGGATAAGGCTCGGGCCTGGTGGTATTATCTTTTTCAGGTTTATCAAAACCATAACCACGTCGGCTAATTTTGCTATGGTAGGCTGTAAAAAGTTTTACCGTTTCTTTATGTAAATAATTTTTGCCGTTAAATGTTCCGCCATTTAGCAGCATTTGCATAATCACTGCTAAATCGTAAGCGTTGCTAAATAAACCTGCATGGCCTGCAACGCCGCCAAACATTGCAGCACCGGGGTCATGCACATCGCCACGTAATAATTGCCGGCGAAAGTTTTTTTCCTGTTCGGTGGGTATTATCCTGTTTACGGTAAAACGATTACGTGGTTTAAAACCTGATGTAGTTAAACTCAGTGGTGAATAAAATTCTTTTTGTACATATTCATTCAGTGGCATGCCGCTAACAGCTTCCACTATCTTGCCTAAAAAAATAAAATCATTATCGCTGTAAATGTATTTACCTGTTTCGCCTAAGTTGCTTTGTAAAATGCGCTGGTATAAAGTATCCCGCCAGTCGTTACGCATAAATAAATTTTCTGCTACACGAATACTGAAGGAATCGTTTAGTTTTGCTGCGTAAAATTTTGCAAGAGGTGCACCGGTGGAGTCAATAGTTTCTTTGTAAAAAGGAATGTAGGATATTAAACCGGCCTGGTGCAATAAAATATTTTCGATTGATAAATTTTCTTTGTTGCTGCCTTTTACCCAGGGAAGATAATCACCTAACTTTTTTTTTAAATCAATTTTTCCTTCATCGTATAATTTCATTACGCTGATGGTGGTGGCACAAATTTTTGTAACCGAAGCCATATCGTAAATAGATTCCAGCTGCACAGGCTCTGCCTTATCGTAAGTGTAATTGCCGTAAGCTTTATGGTAAGCGATCTTACCATTTTTAACAACCAGTACCACGCAGCCAGGTGTGGCTTTTTTTTCTATGGCATCACCAACAATCGAATCAATTACATTTAATTTAACCGGGTCAAGGCCTGCTTCGTCTGAGTTTGTCCGGGGCAAAAAAAAACCAGCAGAAACTATACCTCTTCCATATTTATACTCATCGCAAACAGTAACAGGCAGTTTCCCTTTAGCAATAATTTTTCCCTGCAACAAATCAATTGCCGTGTTTTGTATAATGCCATCATCTTCGTAACAGGCAATAATATTTTTTGCACTGCACCAGTTTTTTATAGCATAAGGGTTACCAAAAACAAACGTGATAGCTGTGGTTTGCTGTTGCAATTGTGTTACTAAATCAACCGCAGCTTTTGATATACCAAAATTATTTGCAGGCACACGGCTGTAATTATGAATGCCGATAACTACTTTTTTATACCGCTTTTTTATTAATGCCACGGTACTTAAAATTCTTGCTGCATCCTGGTTATAGTTAAAATAAAAAACATCGGCTTTATAATCGTTACGCATACGTTTTGCAAAAGCATTATCGCTGCTGTTGCCAACACTTATATACACCACATCTTTTGCAACAGGTTTTACAGGTGCTGGCAAAGGAAAAAATACATCATCTGTTTTTTGTAAAACAGTCAATGCATTTTCTGCAACTAATTTTCTCATTGCAGGTATTTTGCTGTTTAAATCACTGGTAAGATTATCAGTATTTATTGGCGTAAGTTTTGTTAACCCGTATTGGTATTTTGCCAGCAATACTTTTTTACAATGCATTTCAATATTGGCCCAGCTTAATCTTTTTAGTTTAATAGCCTCTTTAATTTTTGCAATGGCCGTTGGCACATCGCCGGGTAAACACAGCATATCATTACCGGCAATTAACGATTCAACAGAGGCAGCACCACCAGGAAAATATTTTTTTACACCCTGCATTTCCAATGCATCTGTAAAAGTTAAACCCTGAAAACCCAGTTGATTTCTTAATAAATCGGTAACATTATTTTTAGATATTGATGTAGGCTTGTTAGCAGTGTTATCAATAGCAGGGATAGATAAATGCGCCACCATTGCACTGCCAATACCGGCATTAAAAATTTCTCTGAAGGGATATAACTCCAATGAATCCAATTGAGCCATGGTTTTATTTATCACCGGCAAATCATAATGAGAATCTACCGCTACATCACCATGACCTGGAAAATGTTTGGCGCAAGCCATCACACCATTATCCTGCATGCCTTTCATGTACTGAATACCAAACAGCGCTACTTTATATTTGTCTTCCCCAAAACTTCTGTCGTTAATTACAGGATTGTTGGGATTATTATTTACATCCACCACCGGTGCATAATTCACTTGCAGGCCTACACGCTTGCATTGCTCTGCCACAATTTTGCCATACTCATAAACAATGTTTGCATCCTGCATGGCACCCAACATCATTTGCCTTGGCAATGGTAGTACACTGTCAATCATACGCATGCCCACGCCCCATTCAGCATCTATACACATCAGTATCGGCGTTTTTGCCTGTGCCTGCAATGCATTTATAATATTGGCCTGCTTAACCGGGCTGCCCTGAAAAACACAAATGCCCCCCACATTATATTGTTTAATTAAATCCGACACTTGCTTATCGTAAAATATCGCCGTTTTTGTAGAGGAATTATAGGCCGATAAACGCACCACCATTAATTGTGCAATGCGTTCCTCTTCCGATAAAGTATTGTAAACGCTGTCGGCCCAAATTTGAGCCATATTATTTTGACAGAAAGATTTTGCTGATATAAAAAAAAGGGTTGCTATTAAGAATTTCCTCATAATCTTTTAAAAAATTTTATAGTGAAAAGTATATGTTATTTTTGAAGTTCTAAATTACAGGATTTTGCCCGATATCATTCAATTATTACCCGATAACATTGCCAATCAAATTGCAGCTGGTGAAGTAATTCAACGGCCTGCCAGTGCTGTAAAAGAATTGTTGGAAAATGCAGTAGATGCAGGCGCCGATGAAATAAAACTGATTATAAACGATGCCGGAAAATCTTTAATACAGGTTATTGATAATGGCAAAGGCATGAGCGAAACTGATGCCCGTATGGCTTTTGAGCGGCACGCCACTTCTAAAATCAGTAATATAGAAGATCTGTTTCGTATAAAAACAATGGGTTTTCGTGGAGAAGCCCTGGCAAGTATTGCAGCTGTAGCACAGGTTGAATTAAAAACAAAACGCCACGAAGATGAAACGGGTGTATATCTTGAAATAGAAAACAGTATTGTAAAAAAACAAGAGCCCGTTGCTGCACCCATTGGTACCAGCATTGCCATGAAAAATCTTTTCTTTAATGTACCGGCCCGGAGAAATTTTTTAAAAAGTAACCCTGCGGAACTAAGACATATTGTTGATGAATTTATAAGAGTGTCGATGGCTTTTCCAGAAGTTTTCTTTTCGCTTACCAGCAATGGGCAGCAGGTTTTTCATTTAGAGAAGGGAACATTAAAGCAACGCATTGTTCAAATTCTTGGTAATAATTACAACGCAAAATTAGTAAGTGTACAGGAGCAAACTGATTACATGAATATTTTTGGTTTTGTGGGTAAACCTGAAACTGCAAAAAAAACAAGAGGCGATCAATATTTTTTTGTGAACAGCCGTTTTATAAAAAGCGCTTATCTTAATCATGCAGTGATGAATGCTTTTGATGCTATGATTGCAAAAGATAGTTTTCCGATGTATGCTTTATTTATTGATCTGGACCCATCGCAATTAGATATTAATGTACACCCCACAAAACAGGAAATAAAATTTGAAGATGAAAAAATTGTTTATGCATTTGTACAGAGTGCGGTAAAACATGCACTGGCGCAATTCAGTATTACGCCTACATTAGATTTTGACCTGGATTTTTCCATTCAGCAATCTGATGCAGTAAGTAAACCTTTTACCGATGAAAAAAAATCTACCGCAGCGTCTTCTTCTTTATACAGCACCTTCACTAAAAAAAATCAATCGCATTTTATTGAAAGTAAAAGTGAGTTGAAGCAGTGGAAAAGTTTTTACGAACCAGAAAAAAAGTTGACCGATGATAGTTGGCAGTTGACAGGCGGCGAAATAATTGCGGCGCAACCAACTTTACATACTACCAGCAATCAACTGTCAACTGACAACTTAACACAGCTTCACAACACTTACATTGTTGCTCAAACCAATAAAGGCTATTTTTTAATTCACCAGCAAAATGCACACGAAAGAGTTTTGTACGAACAGTTTGTTACTGCTGTAGATGGTAAACCCATTGCTGCCCAGCGAAGTTTGTTTCCGGCTACTTTGGAACTTTCGGTAACCGATGCAGTTTTATTAAATGAGTTGCTGCCCGATTTAAATCATTTAGGATATTTATTAGAACCATTTGGTAACAATACTTTTGTTATCCAGGGGTCGCCGGCAGATGTGGCTGATGGCAATGAAAGAGTTGCTGTAGAAAAAATGCTGGAGCAATACAAACATTTCAGCAACGATTTAAAATACAGTAAAAGAGAAAAATTGTTGCGTTCAATGGCATTACAGCAATCAATTAAAGCAGGCACATCTTTAACTGATAAAGAAATGAAAGTATTGATTGAAAATTTATTTGATTGTGCTGCGCCTAATATTACTCCCAATGGTAAACCCACTTATTTAGAATTTAAAAAAGAAGAGCTGGATAAAATGTTTGGGAGGTAACCCCTATCCCCTGAAGGGGTAAATGGAGAAGATATTAGCGAAGAATAAATTAACGGGAAAGCAGTTAAACAATTTCAAATTTAATATCCATCAGCAATTGCCTGATTTACTTCAGGCTTTTTTTCTTCCTGTAAAAAAAATAAAAGCTTGCTCAGCATTTCTCCGTATTGTGCGGTTTTGCCATGCTGCGTTTCAATATTTATATAGCGCTTATTCAGTTCGCCGTAATAAACACTTAGCGAACCATCTTTATTTACTTTTTCATTATCCTGTAAAATACTGTTGTAACCCAGTGTGCTCATTTTGTTAAACAATATTTCATCGGTGGTAAGTGCTATATCATCTATATCCTGCCAGCTATCGGCATAAACTTGCTTTGCATCCTGTTGCCTTTTACCACCCTGCTGATAAGTTTTTACAGAAAAATCGCCATCGGTATTATTATGCAGTGCAACAATGCAGGAAATACTGTCGGGTATTAATTGTAATAACTGTGCTGCAAATTTTTCTACTTCAATTATGGCAAGGGAATTTTTTTTGCCGTTGGCTTTAAGGGTAGCATTAATGCCTGTTCTGGAAAATATCCTGTTAGGATCAAATGTATATACCACACCTTTGAATGTGAAACTTATATTACGCTGTGCATTATTTTCAATCTTAATTAATATGCCGCCTTTTTGTTCTAAAACAGCACGAGCTGCTTTTACTGCTGTTAATTCATCATCGTGTAAATTAATGCAGCAGGTATTTATCAGTTGGCCGTACTGAATTATTTTAAGAGAAATATTTTTATCGCCTAATTTATGGAGAATGGTTTTTTCCGTTGGGATATATGCTGCAGGCGCAGGCCCGCTGCAAATAGTTGCCGGTTTTTTTATTGCAAATGCAGCAGTGGTAATTGAAAGTAATAATGCCAGCCCGTTCATCAGGATGTATAATTTACTTCAAATATATCTATAAATTTTCTATTGGCTTAATATAAAGCCTGTTTTCCACCTGCTGTTAAAAAAAAATCCTGCAACAATTAAGCTGCAGGATCTTTTTTCTATCATCATGAAACCAGAAGTTATAATTTATTAAACCTTGCATAACATATTTTACCGCCATACTTTACTTTAATAGTGTACAGCCCCGGTACTAAATCATTTACATTTATGGTGACTAAATTATTACCTGCCACACCCTGCAAATGTTTTTCTTTTACCAGTACATTAAGTGTATTGTAAATGTATGCATCAATTGCACCGGCCTGCGGTAAAAACACATTTACATTTATAAGGTTGGTAGTAGGGTTGGGATAAGCCTGTAATTCGCAAACTGAATTAACCACACGTTCTATTCTTATAACCTGGCAATATTCTTTTACACAACCACCCAGTGTAATCGCTTTTAAACAAACCCTGTAAAACCCTGTATCGTTAAATACATAAGCTGGATTATTTTGATGCAGTATTACAGGAGGCGTTGTTGCAGCAGATAATTTTGTTATCGTCCAGGTTTGATCAAGTATGGGAAAGTTACTGTTGGCATGAAAATATATTTTGTTAGGTACCAGCGGATCTCTTTGGTAAACATAACTTACATTAATACTGTCGCAGTTTATTTGTGGTAATACCCGTATTTCTTTACAAGTGGTGCTTGCACAATTTGGGCCACGCCATGCTGTTAGGCAGGCTACATACACACCAGGTTGTGCATAACGATGCGTTGCAACCGGGTCGTGGCTGCCGGTGCCATCACCAAACGTCCAGGTATAAACAATATCATTGCTGATATAGCCAGGTACAAATTTATATTTCTGATTATCGTTACTGAATTTTTCAAATCTAAATTTAGAAAGATCTTTACAGTTGGGGCAGGTTGCGGAATAATAATGGTATCGCATTTTTCTTTTACACAATTTGGTGCCGTTTGTACAGTCAGGCATACCCTGTACATGCCGGGCTGTGCATATTCATGCACTGCATTCCATGTGCCTGCATAAGTACCATCGCCAAAACTCCATTTTGCAATGGCGTTGGTAGTGGTTACCGCAGTTAAATTGGTAAAATGCACTTTACGTGGGTTAACCGAATCCCGGTGCATACTAAAGTTTACGGGTATGTTGCATGGCGATTGTACAATTACAGTTTTGCAAATTTCTTTTACACAAGGTGCGGTGCCGCTTGCATTAAGGGCTTTCTTCACTCTTATACAAACAACATAAATACCTCCCTGTGCATAATTATGAGTTGGATTTGCAACGTTAGGGTCGCCCTGTATTCCACTAACGCTGGTGCCGTCGCCAAATGTCCATTTAACAGAATCTGCAGCAGTAACAGGCGTACTTAAATTAGTAAACTTTATTCTTAATGGATGTGATGGATCGGGTTGAGAACTGAAATTGGCCACAAGATTGCAGGGTTGTGTTACAATAACAGTTTTACAAATTTCGCTTACACATGGTGGTGTGCCTGCAACACTTTTTTTCTTAATGCGGATACAAACATTATAAAAGCCTGCATTGGGATATACATGTGTTGGTGCAGAAAGATTACCCACCAAACCGTTTATTACCGGTGAACCATCACCAAAATTCCATCTGATAGAATCGCCCTGTTCAAACGGTAAAGATTGATTTTGAAAATGAATTTTATTCCAGTTGGCAGAATCTGCATGCCATATAAAATAAGCCTGCAGGTTGCAGGGTGTGGTTAGCTGAATTGTAATTTGCTTTATAACAGTATCCCTGCAAACTTCAATACCATTTGGATTTATTTTAAAGATGATATGCTTTACTGCAAACACTCCACTGGATGTGTAAGTATGCACAGGTAATGGAATAGTTGCTGTGCCGCCATCACCAAAACTCCATTGATGAAATGTATTTACAGAATCTCCAATAACAACAGGTGTAAATTTTACTGTAGTGTTACTGGTAAATTGAAAACTAAAATCGGCATTGCAAACTGTGCCGGGCTGGGCTTTGGATGTAAAACTAAATGCTGTGAGTACGAACAACAATAGCGTAGTAATTTTTTTCATAACAAACATTTTGGTTAAAGGTTAAATTGGTTTTCGTTTGTATGAAATAGATACGCTTAGTTTTAGCAGCGTTGCCTGAGGCTTAGAAAAAAATTAATATTTTTCTCTTACCTGCTGTAAAAATTGCTCTACAGCTTTACGCACCGGAGTAGCGCCGGTAATATAATTATTGGCTAATACAGAAAATATAAGCAGCTTGCCTTTATTAGTAATTAAATAACCACTTAATGCACAGTTATTACTTAATGTACCGGTTTTTGCATAGATAAAGCCTGCATCTTTTTTATAGTAAGAAGACAGCGTTCCTTCGCCGCCGGTAGGTAAAATATTTTTCATTCGTTCTAAACCAAATTCATTTTTCATTTTATTAAGGATGTAAACAAAACTTTTTGGCGTAAATAAATTATAGCGGCTGAGCCCGCTGCCATCTACCCATTTGGGGCGCTGAGGTACATCTTTTAAATCTGATTTTAATATAGTGTCAATAATTTTTTCATCATTCATAAAACCCAAATGCTCGTTACTGGCCATTAATAAAGTTTGCTCTGCAAAAAAATTATCGCTATGGTGCATCATGGGTTTAAAGAGAGAATCGGAGGGTTGGGAGTGTAGGATAGTATCTTTATTTGTTGGAGAACAAGCTTCTCCATTCGATACTCTCTTTTTTAAAATACTTTCTAATATTTCAGATGCAGTCACACCATGTCTGGTTCTAAAAGGTATTGTATTGAAGCTTAGAGGTTTTCCACCTGCAGAATCTTCATCAATATTAAATTCATTCTCACTAAAATTTCTTGAAATTGCAACCTTATCAAATTGCTCAGTATTGATAATTATTTTTTTAGAAAAAATGGAAGGACTAATAAAATATGATAGATTACTAATTTTAATTTGGCTGTCAAGTGAAAGCTGAGAATAATTAGTTTTTTGGTATAGAGAGTTCTTACTTATCCAAAAATTATTACCCATAATAGGAAATTTACTTCTCTCAGTCATATAACTATAATTATAGTCTTCATAATTCCAGCCGTTTGCAAAAGATTTTAATCCTTTAGAAAACCCCATTGTTACTATTTCGCCATTGTGATTTTGAAGCAAATTGAGTAAAGGCTGATAAGAAAAATCAGGGTGTAAAAAAGTAGGATCTCCTCCAGGGTTTATAAATAAGAGCTTGCTGTTTTTATAATACCTTGCTGCCACCAAACTATCCCCCAAATATTTCATACCTGCATAAAGCGTAAACAGTTTAGTATTACTCGCCGGTATAAAATATTTAGTAGCATCATAATTATACCAGTATTTATTGGTGGCAGGTTCGTAAATACTAATACCAATATGCCCGCTGCTAATGGCGGTATCTTTTAATAAGAATTGTATTGGCTTGTTTGCTGATCTGTTTGCTTATTGAACAGGAACTAAAAATAACAGGCAGCAGCAATGCAAAAGCCCTAATTACTAATTCCCAATTACTAATTCCCTTTTTATTCTTCTTCATTTGATATTAAAGTTATAATTTTCAACAACATTACAAACTATGTTTTTAATAAAACGCTTAAATCTTTTTAAAGGACTTTTATATCCATTATTGTTATTGGGTGGGTTAATGCTGCTGGGCACTTTGGGGTATATCATCATTGAGGGCTTAATTTTTTAGAAGCCCTGTACATGACGGTGATCACTATTGCTTCTGTGGGTTTTAGCGAAGTAAAGCCCCTGAGTGAAGCCGGCCGGATATTTACCATCTTCCTTATTTTAATTAACCTGGGTTTATTTACTTACTTTATTACTTTACTCTGCCGTTATTTTTTCGATCTGGAATTTTTAAAGAAATATAAAATGATTAAAATGGAAAACAGTATCCAACAATTGCAAAACCATGTTATCATTTGTGGCTTTGGCCGCAATGGTAAAGAAAGTGCACAGGTTTTACACGATAATAAAATTCCCTTTGTAGTGCTGGAAGAAAAAAATGAACTGGAGACTGATCTGGGTTTTGAAGTAAAATATTTTATGAAAGGCGATGCTACTAAAGATGAAGCATTGCTGGAAGCAGGGATAAATAATGCAAGAGCCGTTAATCATTACTTTACCTGTAGATGCAGATAATTTATTTGTAGTGCTTACTGCAAAACAATTAAACCCTAACATAACTATTATCAGCCGTGCCTCCCAGGATTCATCGATAAAAAAATTAAAAATTGCCGGTGCCAATAATGTAATTATGCCCGATAAAATAGGTGGCGCACACATGGCTACATTGGTAATGCTGCCCGACGTGGTGGAACTGCTTTCGATGATGAGTACAAAAAACAGCACCGAATTTCGGGTAGCAGAAATAAAAGCACAAAAAAGTATTGCACTAAACGAACTCGATCTTTGGAAAAATACTAACTGTACTATTTTAGGTATAAAAGATCAGTCTAATAATTATACCATCAATCCGCCATCATCTTACCACATTAACCCTGGCCAAAGTATAATTGTAATGGGCAGCGATGAGCAAATAGAAAATGCAAAAAAATTTATTTAAAATAGAACAAATGAAAACAACGAATAAAAAAAATTGACAAACGAAATCTAAAGAATTTTTTTCGCTTCAATCTTCTATATTTCCTCCCCTTTCAGGGGGAGATAGAGGGGGTTTCCTAATTCCTCTCCTGCGCCCTCAACCATCTCTCCGGTATTTCATTCTGGCTGGCATGTATATAATCTTTGTAACTGCAGGCAATAAATTTTTTATTAGGTAACTGCAGCCACCAGCGTGCCAGTTTTTTTACTTTGCAAAAAAATAGTTTCCACTTCGGTAAAACTGCTGTGGTATTCATTAAAATTATTTCTGTCTTCAATAGCAGCTTCCTGTTTGCTCCTGCTTTTACCATCAATAAAATACCACAGCATTTGTGCAATTTGTTTGGCAGTAAGGTTATTTACATCATCCTGCGGCAGGTAACCATAAATACCAAAGCTGCTGATGTTATTACTCATGCCTGCATAACGGGTAAGCATGCAGGCTTCTTCGCCTGTAAAACCATTGGGGCTTTGTAAAGATGCAGGGGCATCGCTGTACTTTATAGCGCTGATATCAAAACTTAATAAATGGGTATTGCGTAACACCGGCTCCATCTCTTCTATATTTTCTTTAGCAACACCTAATCTAAAACAATCAAAACGCAGTTTGTCCATTGTTTCCAGCATGCGGGGGTGCACAAAATAACTTTGAAAACCGATATGGTTATAATGCTTAATCAAATTCGGCTCGCCGGTAAGCATTTCCATTAAAAAATTTTCGCTGCGTTCGGGGCTTTCGCCACGTAAATTAATATTGGCATCAATGCAGGTGGCTTCAATAATTTTATTTAATTCTTTGTAAGCAAAATATTGTGCCAGCGTAATATCGTGTGAGCCTCCAAGTATAACCACCGTTTTATTCTGCCGCAGTAATTCGGCAAGTACTGTTTTTATAGCAGCATAACTGTCGTTTAATGTTTCACCGGTTTTAATATTGCCAATATCTGCAATGCTCACATCTTTATGCCAAAAATGCAATTGATATAATTCTTTACGAATAACATCCGGCGCAGCTTCCGCATTATCAAAAGCGCCGCAACCCCTTGTTTCAGTTACGCCAACTATTACAATATCTGCATCCGTTATATCCGGTAATTCTGTTTGATATATATTGATATTTTTGGCAAACTGCCCGTCGTTATAGCCATTATCCCCATTTATTGTATTAATTAAAACGGGCTCTAAAAAATCATGCAGGTCGTACATTTAAAAAATTTGGGCAAACCTAATTTAATAATTTCAAATTGTGGGAACGTTGCCGTAAAAAATACAAAATTTCAGGCTTTTAAAAAGGGTAAAATAGTAACTTAGCAACTCAATTTAAATTAACGATGGGCTATAAAGAAGAATTACTTACAGATGTTGTAATAAAATTTGCCGGCGACAGTGGCGATGGAATGCAGTTAACAGGTAACCAGTTTACCAACAATACCGCAATGATGGGAATAGATTTATCTACCTTTCCCGATTTTCCTGCGGAGATACGTGCCCCTATAGGAACTTTACCCGGCGTAAGCGGTTATCAATTGCGTTTTTCATCCGACAGAATTTTTACTCCGGGTGATGCCTGCGATGTATTAGTGGCCATGAATGCAGCTGCATTAAAGGCAAACTTAAAAGAATTAAAACCCGGCGGAAAAATTATTGCCAATACAGATGGCTTTGATGCAAAAAATTTGCGCCTGGCCAATTACCCCGATGGCGTAAACCCTTTAGAAGATAACAGCCTGGGTAATTACGAAGTGATAAAGATTGATGTAACTAAAATGACCCGGGAGGCATTGAAAGAAATTACAATGGGGGTAAAAGAAAAAGACCGGGCAAAAAATATGTTTGTACTGGGTTTTTTATACTGGATGTACAACCGGGATATGGAAAATACCCTTGCTTTTATTAAAGATAAATTTGGAAAGAAACCAGAAATTTTTGAAAGTAATACAAAGGCATTGCAGGCCGGTTATAACTTTGGAGACACCACCGAAACTTTTACCACCAGGTTTAAAGTAGAAAAAGCAAAAATGGATTCGGGTACTTACCGTTCTATAATGGGTAACCAGGCGGTAGCTTATGGTTTAATTGCAGCATCGCAAAAAAGTGGGTTTCCATTATTTCTCGGCAGTTACCCAATAACACCTGCAAGTGATATTTTACATGAATTAAGTAAGTATAAAAATTTTGGTGTTAAAACTTTTCAGGCAGAAGATGAGATAGCGGCTATTACTTCGGCCATTGGTGCCAGTTATGGCGGCAGTTTGGGGTTAACTACCAGCAGCGGACCGGGCATTGCACTAAAAGCTGAAGCTATGGGTTTGGCAGTAATGCTGGAAATTCCTTTGCTGATAATTAATATTCAACGTGGTGGCCCATCTACAGGGTTGCCAACAAAAACAGAGCAAAGCGATTTAATGCAGGCGTATTATGGCCGCAATGGCGAGTGCCCCATGCCCGTAATTGCCAGCAGTACACCCAGCGATTGTTTCAGCGCCATTTACGAAGCGGTACGAATTGCGGTACAGCACATGACACCCGTTATGTTTTTAAGCGATGGTTATATTGCTAACGGTGCCGAACCATGGAAGTTTCCTAAAAGCGATGACCTGCCCGAAATAAAAGTAACTTTTGCATCGGCAGATAATATGGCCGATGGAAAATTTATGCCTTATCAGCGTGATGAAAAATTAGCAAGGCCATGGGCAATACCCGGCACTGCAGGTTTAGAACACAGGGTAGGAGGTTTAGAAAAGCAAGACATTACCGGTAACATCAGTTACGATTCGGAAAACCATGAGCACATGGTAAAAACCAGGCAGGCAAAAGTTGATTTAATTGCCAATTATATTCCTGAACAAACATTAGACAGTGGCCCTGCAAAAGGAAAAGTATTAGTGCTTAGGCTGGGGCAGTACGTACGGCTCAATAAAAAGTGCCTGTGCAGTATTACAAAATGAAGGCCTTGCCGTAAGCCATGCACATTTGCGTTACATTCGCCCCTTCCCTAAAAACTTAGGCGGTATTTTAAAAAACTTCGATACTGTTTTAATTCCTGAAATTAATAATGGCCAGTTGATAAAAATTATACGTGATGTTTATTTTGTAGATGCAAAAGGCTATAATAAAATTATGGGTGTGCCTATTACTAAGGGAGAATTGGTGGAAGCGATAAGGAAGTTGTTGTAACGAGAAAATAAAAAATAAATTTTCAATAAAAATCCCAATTTAATGTTGGGGTTTTTTGTTTTACTGCCTAAGTGTAACTATGCACTTATGTGGTTAATTTTTACCACAAGTACCAAATAGTAAATTAAATACTTTTTTTTTGTTGTTAATAAAAATGGCACTGATATTGCAGCAGTAAAATTCTTAAACCCAATTATCCAATGCAACTGACTATTAAAAATTACAAGGCAGTATTCATTTTTATTTTCTCAGCAATCATTTTTATTTCCTGCACAAAACAAGAAACACTTGTTCCTATTCCCGAGCCGGAAATTAAATTATCTTCAATCAGTTTTAAGCAAGATTCTATAGCTGTAAACCTTTCAGTAACAACAGCAAGAAAAGAAAATGTAGGTACTTTGTTTACCACTTCTGTTGAAGGAAAATTACCGGACAGCATTGTGCGAAAAAATAATTTAATAATAAGGGTTACCGGCGATAGCACAAGGCTTTATACCGGTAAAGAAATATTTGCAAGTTATACCGATTCTGCAGGTGTTACTTATGCCAATACAATTTCTGATACCTCAAATAAAGTGAACATTTCAAAACTCCAAAAAATAAAACTGGGCATAGTAGAAGGGAGTTTTACGATAAGGGTTAGTAATTCTACTAAAACAAAAACTTTATTATTGACAGAAGGTAAATTTTCCACTTCTTTTTTTGAATAACAATATTTTGGCAAAATTTTTGTTAATAAAGTTCAACACAGCTTAACCCTTGTCAAATAAATCAATACAAAATACTGTTTTATTTTTTTACCCTGACTAAATTTTAATAAAATCTTTTTATTAGATTAATTAAAGCTGCGGTTATTTTTAGTTATTAAACCAATATCCTTTTATGAACGAAACGCTGCACACCAAAGCAACAAAGGCAAAACTGCATCCGGCCGAAACTGTAAATATTTTAAATGCACCTTTAGCCGAAGGCCTGCAGGAATATACTGGTACGTGGGAAACGCCGCAAATTGTTCATCTTTTAAAAAGAACATTGTTTGGTGCAAAACTGCAGGATATACAATATTTTAAAACAAGAACTGTACAGCAATCTGTTGATGAATTATTACAGCCCACAGCTCCTCCTTCAACTGTTCCATTAAATAATTATAGTGTTAATAGTTATGCCGATCCCAGTGGTGTTGCGTTATGGCAAACCTGGATAAACACGGGTATTAATCTTGCCGATAAAGATCTCAATCAAAAAAGAATTGATTCTTTTAAAACATGGTGGCTGGGGCAGGCAGTACAGCCATCACGTTCTATTCACGAAAAATTAGTAGTTTTCTGGCACAATCATTTTGCAACCAACACCAGTATTGCTGACGATAAAATAAAAGCAAGGTTTTGGTATAACCATTATTTAACATTGCGCCAGCATGCACTGGGTAATTTTAAAAATATGGTAAAAGCAGTAACGCTTGATCCTGCTATGTTATATTTTTTAAATGGTGAGAGTAACGTTAAGGGATCGCCTAACGAAAACTTTGCAAGAGAATTACAGGAGTTATATACTGTTGGTAAAGGCCCCAATTCAAAATATAGTGAAGATGATGTAAAAGCTGCAGCGCTGGTGTTAACAGGCCACACCGTTAGCCCAACAGCATTTACTTATTTTTTTGATGCAGGAAAACATGATTCCACCAACAAAGAATTTTCTTCTTTTTACAGCAATAAAATTATTACAGGTTATAGCGGGGCTAATGGTGTTAATGAAGTGGATGATTTAATGGACATGATTTTTGGGCAGGAAGAATTGTCAAAACATATTTGCAGAAAAATTTACCGCTTTTTTATCTATTATAAAATAGACAGCAGTATTGAACAGACAATAATTACACCACTGGCCAAAATATTCCGTGATAACAATTTTAATATTCAGCCTGTATTGGCAACTTTATTTAAGAGCAAACATTTTTACGATCTTATTTATTCATCGGCCTGTATTATTAAAAGCCCTTTGGATTTTGTAATTGATTTATGTAACGAGTATAGTGTAGTACTCCCTAACCCAAATAATAACGAAGCTGCTTATGCAGTATGGCAAAGCATTCAGTACGAAGCAAGCCAAATGCAGCAGGAGCTGGGCGCAATACCGGAAGTAGCTGGATGGTATGCGTATTACCAGGAGCCGGCTTATCACGAACTGTGGGTAAATACGGCAACCTACACACGAAGGAATATTTTTACCGACAGGATGATAGCTGACGGAATTATGAGCAATAACCAATCTATTGTAATTGATGCCATTGCCTTTGCCAATCAATTGGCTGACCCACGTGACCCTAATTTATTAATTACACAATCGCTGGAAATTTTATTACGGTATCCATTGTCGGAGAGTGCAAAAGAATTTATTAAACGGTCTATTTTGTTAAGCGGCCAAACTCAGGATTATTACTGGACAAATGCGTGGGATGCTTATAAGGCTAATCCTTCGGATGCAGGTAATAAAGCTATTGTATTAAGCCGTTTAAAATCTTTTTATAAATATATTATGAACCTTCCGGAGTATCATTTGTGTTAAACATCCAATTCCTTATCTATGCAAAGAAGATCTTTTTTAAAACAAACCATACAGGGCGCTTTACTGCCTTCCATATTAGGCAGCATGTCGGTAAAAGCATTTGGCAACTCTGCTTTTTTACAATCGCTTTCCGGCGCCGATAATGATCATGTGCTGGTTTTAATTCAATTAGCCGGGGGTAACGATGGTTTAAATACAATAATACCATTAGAATTTTACAGCGATTACAATCGCATCCGGCCCAATATTGCAATACCGGAAGGACGTGTTTTAAGATTAAACAACAATTTAAAATCAGGGTTGCATCCATCTTTAACCGGTATGCAGCAAATGTATAACGATGAAAAGTTGTGTGCCATACAGGCTGTGGGTTATCCAACACCCAATGGTTCGCATTTTCGTTCTATGGATATTTGGACAACAGGTTCCGATGCAGAACAATATTTATCAACGGGATGGGCTGGCCGCTATTTAAATCACCAGTATCCCAATTACCCGGTTGGTTTTCCTAATGATGCAATGCCCGATCCATTGGCATTACAAATTGGTTCTGTTTTATCACCAGTATTTTTAAGCCCCACAGGTTTTGATGCTTTAGCTATTGACGAGAGTTTGAATTTTTATAATTTAATTGATGCTATACAGGATCCAACACCTAATACACCAAGCGGCGTGGAGTTAACTTACTTACGCACTATTGCAAGGCAAACTAACCGCTACGCAGAAGTTATAAAAGCTGCTGCTGCAAAAGTTACACAGCAAAGTGCCTACCCCGCCGATAATTATTTAGCAGCGCAACTAAAGGCTGTCGCAAGGTTAGTAGCCGGTGGATTGAAAACAAAAATTTATATGGTGGGCATGGGTGGTTTTGATACACATGCCGGCCAGGTTAATGGTGGCAACACACTTACCGGCAATCACAGTGGATTATTAAAACAGGTTTCCGAAGCAATAACTGCATTTACACAAGACCTTAAAGGTTTAGGTGTTTCAAAAAGAGTTTTAGGAATGACTTTTTCAGAATTTGGAAGGCGTATGCAAAGCAATGGAAGTTTAGGTACCGACCACGGTGCCGCACAGCCCATATTTTTGTTTGGCGATAGTGTTAAGCAGGGCATACTCGGTAAAAATCCTGATATGCCTGCAAGCGGGCAGGCAATTGATAACGTACCGATGCAATACGATTTCCGTTCGGTGTATTCAACTATTTTAAGAGATTGGTTTTGTTTACCGCCACAGGATGTTGATACAGTGCTGTTAAAAAATTATCAATACCTGCCGGTTATAAAATCTACCGCATGTAATATGGATATGCAGGAGCTTAATAATTTGGGCAGTAATTTAATTATCAACTATCCTAATCCATTTATCAACTCAACAAAAATTACTTTTAAAACCGAAGGTGGCCACACACTGGTGCAAATATTTGATACCGCAGGTAAAAGAATTGCCACGCTGGCAGATCAGCTTTATACAGCGGGCACTTACACCGTTACTTTTAATACGGCAACTTTAGCAAGCGGAGTGTATTATGCCAGATTACAAAATGGCCCTTTGCAGCAAGTGCGGCCAATGCTAAAAGTTAGAGGATAATAATTGTAGTATTTAACCCCTAAAACTGTTTTTTAAAATAAACCAGATGAAGTGCTTTTTTAAAATATTATTTTTTTTCTGTTCTGCTTTTGTGGTAGAAAAGTCAGTAGCACAAATGCCTTTTGCAATACAGCATAGTTCAGCCTGTGCAGGCACTTCGGTAATTTTTAATTCAACAGTTTTTGAAACAGCACAATTCCCCAGTGAAATACTTTGGAATTTTGGCGATACAGCCAGCGGTTTACTAAATACTGCAAGAAACCTTCAGCAGGCAAATCATATTTATAATACTCCCGGCACTTACATTGTTTCGCTGCATGTGGTAGATATTGGTGCCGGTACAATAGATTTAACTGATACCATTACTTTTGTTTTGCCCGTGGCCCACAATTTTGGCCCCGATGTTTTTTTATGCGGCGATACAGGAACTTATATTTTAAATGCACCAACAGTTCAAAATGCTTTATACGAGTGGAATGATGATACACTTACCAAAGGACCTGTACTTGCAGTAAAAGAAAGTGGAGCTTACACCGTAAAAATAAATGGCTGCGAGGTAACAGACACTATTGGTGTTTTTTTTACTGCAGAACCTAATCTTGATTTAGGCAGAGATCATACAATGTGCCAGGGCGAACAGATTTCATTAAATGCTGCAAGCGAAAATGCAACCTATCAATGGTTATTGAATGGAACCGTACTGCCGGAAACGCAATCGCAACTAAATATAACGGCACCGGGTGGCCGTTATATTGTAAATATAAATGTGGCTGGTTGCGGAGCTTACAGCGATACCGTGAATATTAATTTTGGTAATTATGCTGCACCACCCTTTAATTTAGGCCCCGATACTTTATTGTGTCCGAGAGAAATTTTTAATTTAACCGCACATGTAACCGGTGCAACAGGGTATGCATGGAGCAGCAAAGGTTTAAATGTAAACGATGCTGTTAATTATAATATTGATAACGATTCAACCATTACCATAAATAACGAAGGCAGGTATTGGGCATTTGTAAATGTTGCCCGGCAGTGCGAAGTGGTGGATACTATGATTGTAAGATACCGTGGCAATAAACAATTAAATTTTAATGACACTTCTTTGTGCCTGGGTACTACACTGGTACTTGATGCCGATTTTGGAACAGGAAATTATAAATGGGAATCTATTCCGCCTCAGCGGGACGATCAGAACAATACCAATCAATCTACCTATTTTATTTACAAGCCTGGTTTTTATGCAGTAACGGCAACGGTTGGCCATTGTATTTTTAAAGACAGTTTAAATGTAGTTTTTAATGATACTTTAAAATTAGGATTGCCAAAAGATACCTCTTTATGCAGAGGCGAAACATTTATTATAAAGGCAACTGCAAATGCACCTGATTACAGATGGCAGGATGGGACAGTTGGTGGTTTATATACCGCAACTGCATCTGGCTTATACAGTATAACAGCGCAAAATGGTTGCGGCACAGATACTGCACAAATGAATATTGTGTTTGAAGCTTGCCCCTGTACTTTAATATTGCCTAACGCATTTACACCTAATGGAGATGGGGTTAATGATAACTTCCGGCCTTTACACGCCTGCGATATGACAGATTACA
Organism: uncultured Chitinophagaceae bacterium; assembly: GCA_963741535.1. Taxonomy (GTDB): domain Bacteria; phylum Bacteroidota; class Bacteroidia; order Chitinophagales; family Chitinophagaceae; genus Ferruginibacter. The sequence continues at coordinate 787,212 of CAVUIP010000002.1, read as the reverse complement.
ACATGACTATTTTTAACCGCTATGGCGAAAAAATTTACTTTAGTAAAGATCCGCTTGAAGGGTGGAACGGAAGAGCCCGTACTGATAAACCCCTGCCTGGTGCTTACGTGTGGATGGTAAATTATATTAAACCCAGTAATAAGCAACTGGTACAAAAACAGGGTTCGGTTTTATTGTTGCGCTAACCAAAAAGTTATTGCCGATGGTGGGGAATTAAGTATTCCGTCTGCCCACAACAACTACTGATTGAAAATATTTTGATGAAGTTAAGATTAAATGATCAGTGTAGCTTGTCCAGCCCGAACTGAAGATTGGTTTTTTACTGTTGCTAATTGTACTCCTGTCCAGCCCCACTTTTGGCAAGCCATGTTGTAGGCTGTGTTTTTTGTCAAATGTATTTCTAATTTCAAGATTTAATTAGCAAAAGTTTATTTTTTGTATCAATAGTAATTAAATGTTGCTTAAAGAATTCATACCCAAAATTAATAGAATTGAAAAAGTCGCCAGTAACCAAATTGATTTTCGGGTTAGAAATTTTATAATTACCTACTTCAATTTCGCCATCCAATTCTGTTTTAAATACATCAAAATCTCCCATTGGTGTTCTTCCCTTTGTTAAAAAGATAGGCTCTGTTTTTAGTTTGTATATAGTGTCCCAGGATTTTGGAACAGATATGTAGCCTGCTCCACCGCAGTCAAAATGAGCCAACACTTCTTTATTATTGATTTTAACAATTGCCTCTAAAATATGGTCTAAGTTAATAGGAATAGTATTTTTTTCGTTTATCAAACTTCCTTTTTCTAGTATTATTTTACTGTTTGTATAGTCCAGGGTAATCATATAACCTACAAAAGTTTGCATACCAATAATGCCTGCAGCCTTGTTAGAAAAAATCATTTGCCTTGGCATTTTAGTGGCCACTTTATTATTAAGGCTTAACCCGTCAAAAGTAATTATTGGAATACTAACTTTTTCTTGTGTTTCTACAAACACACCATCAGGGGTAGTCATACTATCCAATCCCACTACCTTGTATTTACTGGCGAGTTCGTTCCATAGCATTATGCCTTCGGTACCAGTATCAAAAATAAAATTCTGGGTGCCATTATTGGTTAACTTGGCTTTTATTAAAATTAAATTTCTATCCATTGTAAATGGAATTTCGATAGCTGTATTTTTTTGAGCAAAAGATGCTATTGTGATAAATAAGCTACAACTAAGAACAATATTTTTTTTCATTGTTTATTTATTTTGAGTAATTATGTTTTGAATAAACTTTAGTACAGGCTCACCTGCTCTATCATAATTTGCAAGTACAACAACCGTGTAGCCCAAAGTAGGGTATATGTAAAAATGTGCATTTACGCCAGGTGCACCACCGTTGTGCCCAATAATTCTAATGTTGTTTTCAAACGATTCTCCAAAACCATAGCCATATTTTCTTTGTGGTAATAGATGCACATTCGTAGGTATATTAGCTGGCAAAGGTGGAGGCGGTACAATTACTTTGCCCTTTGTAATCATTTCTAAACTCTCTTGAGAAAGTAGTTTTCCGTCAAATAAAGCCGAAGAAAATAAATACAAATCATTAGCAGTTGAATAGCCCCCACCAGCAGAAGTACCTTTTACTTCTATAAATTTTGTATTAGGTTCTCTTTCTGTTTTTTCAGAAGCATGACTAGATTTTTGAGCCGGCATTTGTGGAGGTACAGTATAGCCAATTGCCATATTTGTATTAGGCTTATCGGTTTCATAACTATCTGTATTTAGCATTTTAGCAACTTCAAAAATGTTTTTTTTAACGTAATCATAGTAGCTCATTCCTGATATTTTTTCTATTACTGCACCCAGCAATATGTAACCATAATTGCTGTATTCAAATTTGCTACCTGCCTTGATCCATAAGGGGTCGTCAATGCCAATATTTACATACGTTGAAATGCTTTTTGCAGTGTCCTTTATATCCCAAAATTTAGGGTTTCTAAAAATATCGCCAGTGCCAGCGGTATGTGTTAGTAATTGATGGACAGTTATTTTGCCATATATGTTTTTTGGCAAGCTGGGCAAAATTTTAACAATTTTATCACTGAATTTTATTTGCTTTTGTTCTACCAATTGAGCAATTGCAATGCTGGTAAACATTTTGGTCATTGATGCTAAATTGAATTTAGTATCTAAATTGGTAGTGCTATTTTGCTCTTTGTTTGCTAACCCAATAGCTTTGGTGTAAATAATATTTTGATCTTTTGCAATTAGTACTGTACCCGAAAATTTATCCTTATTTGATAAATCCTCAACTAGTTGATTAATATCCATTATCTGCTTTTCGGTAATCCCAGTACCACTCTGTTGAGTAAAGCCTTTCAAACTTAAAAATAAGATGAATATTACAAGGACATTGGCTATTTTTTGTATTTTCATTTTATTTACAGTTAATAATTAACTTTTCTAATTTAGTTTTCAAACTGTTTATTTCTTTGACGCTTAAATCAGTAAGAGCTTGTTTTCTATTTGCAATTACAATAGGGTAAATCTTTTCTATAATTTTGTTGCCTTCTGATGTTATTTTTAACTCAAACCTTCTCCTATCAGTACTATCAACTTTACGTTGCACATAATGTTTTTTGACTAACAATTCAATTATTCTGGTAACAGAAGCGAAGTCCTTAAATACCAATTCTGCAATTTGATTTTGCGAAAGGTTTTTGTTTTCTTGTAAGGTTTTTAGCACTAACCATTGGTCTATGGTAATATCATACCCTTTTTTAAGAATTTGGTTCTGAGCAAATTTTCTATATAGCTTAATTGATTTTTCTAAAGTGTAAAAGAGTATTTCATCTAATTTTTCCATCACTAATATTTATTTGTAGCAAATATAATTGATACATCAATTATATTATTGGAATTGACAAACTTTAACAACTTCCGTTATGTTTTATAATTGAAACAGTTGATTGACTGTATAGTTATCGTGAGGTTCACTAACATAGCACACAACTGTGAGGTTTACGAAGAATATTACAATTAAAATTTTTACAACAACAAATACTGTTGGCTTTGTGCAGTGTTACAAAACCTCACAGATTACGCAACCGTTTTTCAAAAACTGTGAGGTTTATGCAGAGTATTACAATTTAAAAAACTTTTACAGCAACAAATACTATTGAGATTGTACAGCGTTACATAACCTCAAAGCTTTGTGCAAAATCTTTTACTTCCTCACTCTCTCCCTGCCAAATATTATCCCTATTTTAAGATTAAAAGTAAAATAAGCATCATTGTTTTTAGCGTTACCTCTTTGGTCACCATCATTTGTAATATGGGTAGGGTCTAACTCGTATTGGCGGTCGTTTAACAGCAAAGCATTAGTTAATTTAGTTCCGGTGAAATAGTTGGAGTAAATATTTGCATCAATATAATTTGAGCTTACATCATCTAAATAATCGGTTGATAAAATACGGTAAACACATTCTGCCCTTAGGTTAAGCATTGGCGATAGTTCGTACTTAACACCTAAGCCAACGGGGTAACTCATTTGCTGTAACTTATACGGTTTTCTGTTGGCATATTCAGCAAAGCCCTGTCCTTCGGTGCTTAGCGGCTGCAGATCAACCCACTTATTTAATAATTTAGCTTGTGGGTTAAAAGAAAAAAAACCAACACCTGCAACTAAGTAAGGTGAGTATCTCGGCATCTCATCGTTTTCATCATATTTTTTGAAAATGTACAACGGATGAATTTCGGCAAGGGCAGAAAATTCTGTAACAGAACTCCTAAAACTCAGGTTACGTTCATACCTCCCCAAAGTAGATGCTTTATTTTTCTTTAAAATACTGTCATAAGCTTTTACCTGGCCAAAAGTTCCTTCAACTCTTAATGCAACTGCATTTTTAAAAATTGCACTTAAGTACACACTGCCAGCCAATTGGGTGTTTCCAAAATTTAAATCTTTTATAAACTTTTTTCCAACGCCTTTATTGCCACCCAAATCTGTAAGGCAATTCATTATACCCACCGAGCCGCCTAGTTCAAAAACAATGGGGTTATCGTAATAATTATTATCGTAAAAATAATACTGGGCAGTAGTTTTTTTAGAAAAGCAAACCAGTAAAAATAAAAGGGCAGCGGCTAATTGCAGTTTTTTCATGTAATAAATATCCTTTAGTATTAGTAATTGGTTGGTTTTTAAAAAGGGTATTGATTACCGCACAAATAAAGTGATTATTAACCAATTAATTTTCAACTTTTGTTATTTGTTTACAAATTTTCAGATGCTTTATAAATCTTATACGCTGCACCACTGGCAATAGTAATTTTACACAATAAACCAGCTGTTAAAAAATAAATCCTACTTTTAAGTTAATAGAAAAGTAGGCATCCTTATTTTTTGGATTTCCTCTGGCATCTCCTACATTGGTAATATGCGAAGGATTTATTTCACTTTGCCGGTCGTACAACCTTAATACCCTGCTAATGTCAATAACGCTATAATTATTAAGTGGGTTACTAAACGTTACAGGGTTAATATAAGTGGTACTTACATCATCTAAATAATCGGTATTTAGGATTCGATAAACAAACTCTGCACTAAAATTAAAAAGAGGCGATAGTTTATATTTAAAACCTGCCCCTATTGGAAAGTTAATTTGTTTTAATTTATAAACCTTCTTGTCTGGGTATTCTGCAAATCCTTGTCCCTCTGTAGCCAAACGCTGTAAATCTATCCATTGGCTATCAAGCTTTGCCTGAGGGTTAAATCTAAAATAACCAATACCACCCAGTAAGTAAGGTGATAATCTGGGTAACTTTTCATCTTTAGAATATTTTCTAAAAAAACGTGGATGAATTTCAGTTACTGCAGAAACTTCAAAAATAGTACTCCTAAAACTCAGGTTTCTTTCATACCTGCCAAAAGTTGATTCTTTAACACTTTTTAGTACAGCATCACTGGCAGTTACAACCCCCCACGTTGCTTCTGACCTTAACACCAATGCATTTTTATAAACGGCACTTACAAAAACGCTTCCGGCAGCCTGGGTTTTACCCAGGTTAATATCTTTAATAAATTTTTTCCCTATCCCTTTGCCGCCTCCTAAATCGGTAAGACAGTTCATTACACCAATGGAGCCACCTATTTCGTAGGTAACCTTGTTCATGTAATAGAGGTCATCAGAAAAATCGGGTTGTGCAAAGGTTTGCCGGGGAGTGCATGTTAATAGAATAACTATGCATACTGAAGATGCTAATTTTTTCATGAATTAAGGTTGCCTTTTAGTTAGAAATGCGATGATTTTTAAAAGGATAACCTGAATTCTGTAGTTAAATATCAGCCTTTTTTTTTACAGCAACAAATTTACAAATGCTTTTTAAGCCGCAAACGTTACATTTCGGGTTTCGTGCTGTACAAACATAGCGGCCATGAAGTATAAGCCAATGGTGGGCTTTGTAAACATAATGAGGCGGAAAATTTTTTATTAATTGTTTTTCGGCAGCTAAAGGCGTTGTTGCTTTTGTTGTTAATCCAATTCTTGCACTTACCCTGAAAACATGGGTATCAACGGCCATATTGGGTTGCTGATCTATTACTGAAGTTATAACGTTTGCAGTTTTTCTGCCTACACCGGGTAATTCAATTAATTCATCCACCTTCATAGGTACATCGCCATTAAATTTTTGCATCAGCATATTGGCCATTGCAATTAAATGTTTGGTTTTATTGTTGGGGTAAGAAATGCTTTTTATAAGCGGAAAAAGTTCTTCAAAACTTACTTTGCTAAGTGCTGCTGCAGTAGGATATTTTTCAAAAATTAATGGTGTGGTAAGATTTACCCTTTTATCCGTGCATTGGGCCGATAATATTACTGATACTAACAGTTGAAACGGGTTATCGTAAATTAATTCTGTTTCTGCATTGGGGGCATGCTGTAAAAAATAATCAATTACAAACTGGTAACGTTCTGCTTTGGTCATAAAAAAATCCTCCGGCCTTAGGCGGGAGGACTAAATTACGTTAAAAAGATTACGATTTTAAACCGATGCAGAAAGTTCGCTAACAGCTTTTTCGGCATAATTTAAAATGTTGTCAATAGTTTGCTGGCTTGGCGACATTTGCAACGTTTCCAAATTTTTCTGAGCTAATTTAAGCTCTTCAAATTTTTCACGAAGGCTCCAGTCGGTTTCCAAAGCAGCCTTTATTTCGACTGTTTGCTTTTGGGAAGTTTCATTGTATAAATACAGTAATAAATCTTCCTGTGTAAAGTTGTGCATAAACAATAAAGTGGCTTGTGTTAAAAAATTAAATATCCATTATCCGTATTTATAAACGGTATTTTTACGGCGATATTGTATTTTACTGCAAATTTATTTGCTTTCGGAGGGGGAGTTTATAATAAAAAGATCTTCATTATCTTTTTTCATCATATAGTTTTCACGGGCATATTTTTCAATGGTTTGGGCACTTGTTTTTAAAAAGCCAAGTTCTTTATGGGTTTCGGTAATTTGTTTGCTTTGATATTGCTCGTTTTTTGTTAATTCTTTAGAGTGCTTAAGTCTATCATGTTGCGTAAAAATGTCATTATCAGCAAAAAAAAGCATCCAAACTAAAAAAGCCACACCAGAGATAAGGTATTTATTTTTTAGCCAGGATGGTATGTGCGTAAGTAATTTCATATTAATTGACCGTTGCTGGTTGGTAGTTGTTCGAAAAACTGTACTTCCACCAACCACCAACGGTCAACGATTTTTATTGACCAAATTTAATCTTTCCTTTTGGATAAATGCCGCTCTCGCCCAATATTTCTTCAATACGTATTAGCTGGTTGTATTTAGCCATACGGTCGGTACGTGATGCAGAGCCGGTTTTAATTTGACCGCAGTTTAACGCCACTGCCAAATCAGCTATGGTTGTATCTTCAGTTTCGCCACTGCGATGACTCATTATTGTATTGTAACCATTATTTTGTGCCATGCTTACGGCATTAATAGTTTCGGTAACTGTACCAATCTGGTTTACTTTAACCAATAATGCATTAGCGATGCCTTCGTTAATCCCCCTTTCTAATCTTGTAACGTTGGTAACAAATAAATCATCACCCACTAACTGGCATTTTTTACCTACTGCTTCTGTAAGCATTTTCCAGCCTTTCCAGTCATCTTCTGCCATACCATCTTCAATACTGCAAATAGGATATTGCTTTACCCAGCTGGCCCAGTATGCCACCAATTGCTCACTCGTCATTTTCTTTCCATCACTCTTATGAAAAATGTATTTTTTTTCTTTAGCATTCCACAATTCGCTGTTAGCTGCATCCATAGCAATCATAACCTGGCTGCCGGTTTTGTAACCTGCGGCTTGTATAGCAGTTAATACGGTTTCAATAGCCTCTTCATTACTTTGAATGTTGGGTGCAAACCCGCCTTCATCACCCACATTGGTGCTAAAGCCTTTCTTTTTTAATACAATTTTTAAAGCATGAAAAATGTCTACACCCCACCGTAAGCCTTCGCTAAAAGATGTGGCGCCAATGGGCATTACCATAAATTCCTGAAAGTCTATTTTATTATCGGCATGTGCACCACCATTTAAAATATTCATCATTGGTATAGGTAAAATTTTTGCGTTTGTTCCACCAATGTATCTGTACAAAGGAAGGTTAGCTTCAAGCGCTGCTGCTTTTGCAACTGCCATACTAACGGCCAGCATGGCATTAGCACCAAGTTTCCCTTTATTAGCTGTGCCATCTAAACCTTGTAATGCAGCATCAATACCGGTTTGGTCTGCAATATCCCAGCCCAGTAAATTATCTGCAATAATGGTATTTACATTCTTTACGGCTTTTAAAACACCTTTGCCCCCGTATATTTTTTTGTTATCATCTCTTAATTCCACCGCTTCGTGAATACCGGTGCTGGCTCCGCTTGGTACAGCAGCTCTGCCTAAATGTTCGTTTTCCGTTAACACGTCAACTTCTACTGTAGGATTGCCACGGCTGTCTAAAATTTGACGGGCATGAATGGATGCGATGTAACTCATTGTTTTTTGGAGGTTTTTATTTTAAAAGTTAGATAGTTTGCAAATTTCTGCTTTAGTTAGGATAAAAGCAAAATTATATTGAAGGCTTATTTTTTGAATATTTTTGGATAATAATATGGATATTTTTATTTTTTTGGATATTTTTGGATAACAATATAGGTATATGAATATCAATACACTTAACATTAACAACGAATTTTTAACACTAATTGCCGAAATTGATGAATTTAAAGGGGTTTGGAAGGCATTAGGGAAATTAGCACCAGAGCAATTGTATCAGTTACAAAAAGTAGCTACTATAGAAAGTATTGGATCGAGTACACGTATTGAAGGAAGTAAACTTACCGATAGTGAGGTTGAAAAATTATTAGCAAATCTTCAAATAGAAAAATTTGAAACAAGGGATGAGCAGGAAGTGGGAGGTTATGCCGCTGCAATGAACGTTATTTTTCAAAACTATAAGAATATTCCACTTACAGAAAATTATATAAAGCAACTGCACAGTATTTTATTGCAATACAGTGAAAAAGACAGCTGGCACAGGGGTAATTATAAAACATCCACTAACAATGTAGTGGCATTAAATACGGAAGGAAAAGTAATAGGTGTTGTATTTGAAACAGCAACTCCTTTTGAAACGCCTATGCGTATGGAACAGTTAATTGCATGGGCAAGAAAGGAAATTGAAGAAAAAAAAATACACCCGCTTTTAATAATATCTTTTTTTACAGTTGAATTTTTAGCTATTCATCCTTTTCAGGATGGTAATGGAAGGGTATCGAGAATTATTACTACCTACTTACTTTTAATGGCGGGTTATGCTTATGTGCCGTACTGTTCGTTAGAAGCGGTAATTGAGCAAAATAAACAAGGCTATTACCTTTCATTGAGGCAAACGCAAGCTACTTTAAAAAATGAAAACCCAAACTGGCAGCCATGGGTAACTTATTTTTTAAAGGCATTGCAATTGCAAAAACAAAAATTAGAAATTAAATTAGAGAGGGAGCATTTGTTACTGGCACAGTTGCCGGCACTGTCGCAAAAAATTATTGAAATAACTACAGCAAAAGGTAAAATAACTATAGGGGAATTAAATACAATATTGGTAGAAAAGAATAGAAGTACAATAAGAAAGCACATTGAAAATCTGGTAAAAAAAAATAGGCTTGTAAAAAATGGACTGGGTAAAGGCACCTGGTACACTTTGCAGTAATTTTTATTTATCTCCCGTTAACTGCCTGAACACACTTTCTAAATTACCCGTTCCTTCGCTTTGAAGAGAAACAATATTGAGATTTTTATTTAAAGTTATTTCAATCAATTTTCTTTTTAAATTATCGGCATCATCAGTTTTAAAAAGCCAGGTGTTGGCGTTAAGTTGTTTAATGTTTTGTATGCCATCAAAAATATCAGCTTTTACTGCTTCTTTTATTTCTAATCTCAATTCGCTAAAATGTTTATTGCCCAGCAGGTTACTCAAAGTGTCATCAGCTACAATATTGCCTTTGCTTATAATGATAACTCTTTCGCATAAAGCCTGCACCTCCTGCATAATATGCGAAGAAAACAACACCGTTTTATTTTTACCTAACTCTTTAATTACTTCCCTTATTTCTACAATCTGGTTGGGGTCCAGACCGCTGGTAGGCTCATCTAAAATTAATACATCGGGATTGTGAATTAATGCAGCGGCCAACCCTACACGTTGTTTATAGCCTTTACTTAACTGCCCAATTTTTTTATTGGCTTCCACACTTAAGCCAACAGTTTTTATTACTTCTTCTATTTTTTCTTTTTTATTCTTTACTTCATGCACATTGCTTATAAAATCTAAATACTCTCTTACATACATTTCGTAGTATAACGGATTAGCTTCGGGCAGATAACCGATTTTCTTTTTGGTTTCGTTGCTGTTTTCATCAACAGTAATGCCGCATACTGATGCATTGCCACCATCGGCTTTAAGGTAGCCGGTAATAATTTTCATGGTGGTGGATTTACCTGCGCCGTTAGGCCCAAGAAACCCAACTATCTCCCCTTTGTTAATTGTAAAAGAAATATTATTAACCGCTTTTTGAGCGCCGTAAATTTTAGAAAGATTATTTACTGTAATGGACATTTAAAAAATTATGTTGCAAAAGTAAAAACGTAAGGCGATAAAACCCGAAGTTGTTATTATTAGTTAATTATTTTTTTCTCCCTCATTTTTTGGCCCTTGATTTGGATTTGGCCTTTGCTGATTTTGCCCACGGATGTTTTGCGGTGGCCTTTGTTGCCTGTTTTGTTGATTGGGATTATTAGGTCTTTGTTGGTTTTGTCCACCACCGGTATTTTGCGAACGGTTTTGTTGCCCACCACCTTGCTGGCCACGGTTCGGTTGATTACCACCAGCTTGTTGTTGCCTGTTGCCTTGTTGCCCACCACTTTGCTTGTTGCCTATTGCCTGTTGCCTATTGTTTCCCTGCCTATTTCCCTGCTGCCTGTTATCTCCCTGCTGATTTCTTTCGTTATCCCTTCTTTTACGGCTTGTTTTTTCTAAACTCTTCAAACTTATTTGCCCTACAACATCTGCATATACTGGTTCAATATCTTTTGGTTTGCTGGTAACCACTTCTACCGGCTCCAAATCAGCCGGCTTTACACCCTGGCGGTTGAGTTCTTTAATTTTTTTAACCCTTTCAATAGTAAGCGGATAATGTTTATTACTGTCGGGCATGGTGTACCACATCAGGTTTTTAAAAATATCTTTCTTCACTAAAAAGGCACGGCTTCTTTCCATCTCCAGCATTTCTGCATCATCAGGAAAAAATTGCAGTGCATCCATATAAGTATCCAGCTCATAATTCAAACAGCATTTAAGGCGGCCGCATTGTCCGCTTAATTTGGTTTGATTAATACTTAAATTCTGGTAACGGGCTGCGTTAGTATTTACACTTTTAAAATCGGTAAGCCAGCTGCTGCAGCAAAGCTCACGGCCGCAACTGCCAATACCACCCACTTTGCCAGCTTCCTGCCGGGCACCAATCTGGCGCATTTCTACTTTTACTTTAAACTCGGTGGCATATAATTTTATCAGCTCTCTAAAATCCACACGGTCATCGGCAATGTAAAAAAAAGTAGCCTTGCGGCCATCGGCCTGTATCTCTACTTCGGCCATTTTTAATTCTAAATTTAACTGGCGGGCCATAGCACGGCTGCGTATTAAAACCTGTGCTTCACGGGCCTTGGTTTCTTTCATTTTAGCAATATCAGTATCGCTGGCACGGCGTAAAACTTTTTTAATGTCGGGGCTTTTTTCATCTACATTTCTTTTTTTCATTTGTAAACGTACCAGCTCACCGGTAATGTTTACCATGCCTACATCAAAACCGCTGATGCCTTCCACAGCAATCATATCGCCCTTTTCGTAAAAATGCAGGGTGTTGTTTTTAAAGAAATCTTTACGGCTGCCATTATTAAAACTTACTTCAATAATGCGGCAATTACTTTCAGGATCGCTAAAAGGTAAATTAGCCAGCCAGTCGTGTACATTCATACGGTTGCAACCACCGGTGCTGCAACTGCCATGGCTTTGGCAGCCACCCGGTGCACCATCTTTTGTGCCGCATCCACCACTTCCACATCCCATATCTAATAATTGATAATTGGTTAATTAATAATTTAAAATGGTTTAGCTGCATTTAGTTGTTAACGCAAAGCAGGCAATACATTTTTAATGAGGAGGAATTTTTTTTGAACTGGGCAGAAAAATCACTATTATGCTTCATTGGCGTCGCACTCTTGTACTATATTTCTATATTCGGCATAAAATTGTTGAATAATGGTATGCCGATGAAAGGATTGCGACGCAACGATGATAAATATTGTTGAAAAAGCTGGTATCAAAAATTTATAATACGCAAAATATCAACTCATAATCAGTAACTCTAAATTCTTCAGTTCATTTCCTCAGTTCACCAAAATTACTGATTTGTTGCTAATAATGTGATATAACCTGATGGAAAGGGCATGAAAGAGCATTTTGGCATTGGCATTACGCTCAATATAGTAGCTGGCTTTGTCTAATTCGTTAATGATGGCTTCCTGCTGGCCAATGCTGCAAATTTTATTAAGCCTTAAAGCAAAATCGGAATCAGTTGATGGTTGATAGTTGATAGTTGATGGCATTGCCCTAAGCCGTACTGCCTGTTCCAGCAAATGAATAAAATATTTCAGGAATTGTTTTTGTTTTTCACGACCCAGCTTTGCAGTTTCGTCAATCCATTTTACCTGAGCCACGGGGCCGGTTTTTAAAATGGCATTCAGCCATTCTCTTAACATGGCCTGCCAATCGTCTTCGGCATGTTGTAATAATTGCAGGGCTTCCCGGTAATTACCTTCGGCTAAAGCAGCAATTTGCCCGGCTTTGCTTATGTTCACGCCTTCTTTTAATTCCAATGCGGCCTCAACTTCCAAATTACTGAGCAAAGGAATTTTTACTAATTGTGTTCTGGATAATATAGTAGGTAAAATTAAATCTTCATTTTCAGCAACAAAAATGAATAGCGTATTGGGTGGTGGTTCTTCAATTAGCTTAAGTAATTTATTACCTTCTTTACCCAAAAACTCCGGCTTCCACATAATGAGGATTTTATATTCGCTCTCAAAACTCTTAAGGCTCATGGTGCGGTTAATATCATTGCATTCTGTGGCGGTGATATTGCCCTGTTTGTTTTCGGCACCAATAAATTGCAGCCAGTCGTACACATTACCATAAGGACTTTGCACTACAAACTCCCGCCACTCTTTTATAAAATCGGCACTTATGGGTTTTTCGCCAGGTTTTTTTGTAATTACCGGGTAACTAAAATGTATATCGGGATGAATAAGAGCGGTAGCTTTTTTGCAGGCAGGGCATTCGCCGCAGGAGTCAGTTGATGGTTGATAGTTGATAGTTGATGGTTGGGACTCTGCAATAGGTTCAGGCTCTCCAAATAATGAAGGCTCGTTTGCCGATTGCCGATTGCCGATTGCTCCTTTTCCATTTACTTTTTCGCAAACAATATATTGTGCAAAAGCCATTGCCAGTTGCAAAGCACCGCAGCCTTCTTTGCCTAAAAACAATAAGGCATGGCTCAGCCTGTTATGCTGAATCATTTGAACCAATTGCTCCTTGGTTTCTTTTTGGCCGGTGATGGAATGGAATTGCATGGGTGCAAAGATAAAAGAACAGAGGATTGAAAAGAATTTATCTAACAGGTCCAGAAACGTTTTTGTTTAAAGTCGATCCACACCGGGCCTTCGCAGCTGCCAACTATTTTTGCAGATTTTTCTTTTTCATTGCGAATGATAATCCATTTACCAGACGCATGTTTACACAGCATTCCGCTTTTGTAAAGTTCACCTTCTTTTATACCGGTTAAGTTAGCAGGAGCATAAACCCAAATTTTATTGCCTTTGATTTTTATTTTGCACTTGTGTATGCACTTATGGTATTCTTCATCGCAATAATTATAAGTGTAAGTACCGCTTTTGGGTATTTGAGCAAAAGATGCGCTTTTAAAAATAATAAGTAAAACAGGGAAGAAAATTTTCACTTATTTCAATTTCATTTGTGCAAAATAAGGATGCTCTGGATTTACAATTAACTCCCGCCGGTAAGGGTGAATTAAGACATCCATATCCTCTAACGGTATTGCTCCCAACAAAAGTTCGTTATCTCCGGGAATTACCATAGCATCAACTACACAGCGTCGGTTTTTAAAACGGACTTCAATTGGCCCCACCACATCGTATTCTACTACGCTGCCATCTGCAAGTTGCCCTTTTCGTTTTTCAACCATAGTAAGCTGCAATTGCCCTTGTACAGTTTCGTTAATGCACATATAAACGCTGCCGGTATCAACCAGCATATTTACATGCATTCTTTTTATTTCTTCTTCACCAATTTGGTGCCTTTTAGCTAATCCTAAATCAATAGCATTAATTAATTCGATATCTGCGTAAACTAAACCCATAATTTTATTTTTGAGTTGTATGAAGTTACTGTAAATATTCAATATAAGGTATTAGTAAAAATAGAAAGTGGATACAACTATTTGTGTATCCACCTTCAATAAAAAAACATTTTTTAACTTACAATTTACCCGTAATCTCCTCACTCATGGGTGTAACCTTACTGGGAAAATAAGAAAGCAGTTGACCATTTTCATCCAATAAAAATTTACCAAAGTTCCAGCCGATCTCTGCATCTAAAACGCCGTTTTCGCTTTTGCTGGTTAGCCATTTAAAAATAGGGGCAGTATCATCGCCTTTTACCGAAACTTTTGCAGCCATAGGAAAGGTAACGCCGTAATTTTTTTTACAAAATTCCTGTATTTCGGTATTGGTACCCGGCTCCTGGCCGCCAAAGTTGTTGGCAGGAAAACCTACTATAACTAATTTATCCTGGTATTTTTTATACAAGGCTTCTAATCCTTCGTATTGTTTGGTATAACCACACTTAGAGGCAGTGTTTACAATTAATATTTTTTTGCCTTTGTATTTTGAAAAGTCAATAGTGCTGCCATCTAATGCTTCTACTTTAAAATCATAAATAGATTCCATTACTATTTTAGGAGGATTAAAGTTTGACATATCGTAGCCATTGTCAACAGATTTGTTTGTTTGCGCTGCACAGGATAATAATGCTGTGGTAATAGCTAATAATTTTATCATGATTGTAGTTTTAATTTATTGTAATTACCTATTACAAATATTGTGCTGTAAAGTTCGGGTAAATTTTAATAATCAATAATACCATTCATCCTCTTAACAATTTATTTTTCGTAGCAACCCAAATCGGGCAGGCCATTATTACGGTTTTTATCATCAAGATCTTTAGTAAAAGCAGTATTAATGCCTTTGTTTATACCCGGCGCATTGTTGTTTGAAACCCTGAAATTATACATCCGCTTCACCACATCAATACTATCGAATAAAGGATCTTGATTTTTTAGGTTATTGGTTAATGTGCTGTTAGTGGGGTCGCTTCCTCTGTATAAATTATTTTCGAACAAAACAGCAAAAGTATTGGCACCTTGTTTATTTACGGTTATTTCATTGTTTACAAAACCTGAGCTATCGGCCCAAAAAATGCAATTGCGAAATACCGCATTTAAATTAGCTGTAATTGTTGAGCCACCTTGAGCCGCAAAATTATTTACAGTTAATAAAGGGTTTTTATGGTTGATGTATAAATTAGAATAAGCGGCAACAGTACAGTTGATAAAATTATAATCGCCACCATAAACTAAGGCTACGTTGCTACCGCAGTTACTTATTAAACTGTTATTAATTTGCAAACTGGTATTGGCGCAAAGTATGCCTGCATCGTAAGCATTCTCAATTATGCATTGCTGTAAAATAAGTTTTGGATTTGCATTTACCGATGGCGCAGTTGCAACTACTGCCTGGTATGCATTTTTAATTATTGCAAATTTCAGCACATTATTTTTACTGTTGTTTCTAAAATAAATGCCGGGCCAGCCAGCAGGTAAATCTTTATAATCGTTATCTAAACGGTCGCCTGCAAAAACTACTTCATTATTTTTTGTGCCGTTAATTATAAGTGTACCATCTACAATAAATGGTGCATCGGCATGGCTGTAAATTTTTGTACCAGGTTGAATAGTTAAAGTTGCAGTGGTATCAATGCGGATGCTTTTTAGAATTACATACGGTAAAGTGTTTGTCCAGGTAACGTTACCAACAATTATTCTGTTGGTTAAAAAAGTAGCATTTTGTCCATAAGCCTGCAATTGTACAAAACGGTTATTGCCATTGTAGTTTATTAAAATACTGTCGCTGATAATAAAAGGGAGATTGGCTGCATTTGGATTTATTGACACCGATACAAAAACATAAATACTGTCATTAGCTGCAAGCTCCACATTGTTTGCTTCGGTAACAGCACTGCCATTGATGTTTATTTTAAATGCAGATGTTACGCCGCCTGCTAATTTAACCTGGGTTAATCTAAGTTTTTGATTGTTCTCGTTAATTATTTTAAACGATTTTGTTATTGAGCCGGTGGTGGTAAAAACGGTATCGTATTTTAAGGAGTCGGCAGTAATGCGGAGCCTTGCATCTGCAGTAGTAATAAAGCTATCTTTTTTACAGGAAGATGCAATAAGCAAAAGGCAACAGGTAATGGGCAATAGGTAATGGGCAACTGGCAATGGGCAATAAGCAAATAAATACCTCTTCATAAATCAAATTTAAAGTAAAACTATTTAGCAGCATGCGCTAAAGCGGCAATATATAATTTTGCGACTTCTGTTTGTAAAACTACACTGCCGCAGGCTTCTAAAGTTGCGCCGGTAGTTATTACATCATCTACCAGTAAAATATTTTTTCCTTTTAAGGTTTCAGCATTTTTAATTTTAAAACTTCCTTCCACATTTTCCCATCTTTCGGTACGGTGCTTTCGGGTTTGTGTTTCGGTAAATTTTTGTCGTATTACATTGCCATTTAACACAGGAATGCTCATTACATCACTCATGCCATTGCAAATTATCGCTGCCTGGTTGTATCCACGTTTATGTTCTTTATCGGGGTAAAGCGGTAAAGGAATTAAGTAATCAATATTATTAAAACGGTTTGATGCTGATAATGTTTTACCCATTAACTGCCCCAAATAAAAACCAATAGCAGCATTGTTTTTATATTTTAACTGATGAATGAGTTGCTGTATTAAAAATTCTTTTGCAAAATAAAATTCGCTATGTGCGGCTGTAATGGGTATGCGGCCCCAAAATATTTTTTCTACCGGGTTATTATTATGCTGGGCAAAATTGGTGTGGGGTAAATTGTTTATGCAGTGCAGGCATAGTAAATTATCCTGTTGCAATAAATCGCTGCCGCAGCCGGTACATAGGTGTGGATAAAAGAGGTGAAGGGTATTATTAAAAATATTTTTTAAAGATTGCATAAAATAACCCTGTTTAAATTATAATAGACTAAAGCCCCTTCGGGGGTTTGGGGCTAAAACAAATACTGATAAACCTCCTCCACCTTCCCCAACGCCACAATCTCTATATTAGTTTTATGTTTTGGTAAACTTTTAGCATTGTACTTACTCACTATTATTTTTTCAAAACCTAATTTTTCTGCTTCGGCAATGCGTTGTTCAATTCTGTTAACTGCTCTTATCTCGCCACTTAAGCCCACTTCGCCTGCAAAACAAGTATGGTGGTGCAGCGGCACATCTTCGTAACTGCTGAGTAAGGCACAAACAATGGCCAGGTCAATGGAAGGGTCTTCAATTTTTAAACCGCCGGCAATATTTACAAAAACATCTTTTACACCAAAATGAAAACCACCGCGTTTTTCCAGCACGGCTAATAATAATTGCAAACGCCTTAAATCGAAACCACTAACCGTACGTTGCGGCGTACCATAAACGCTTTGTGTAACCAATGCTTGCGTTTCTATTAATAAAGGCCGCATACCTTCAATAGTTGCAGCAATAGCAATACCACTTAACGCATCTTCTTTTTGAGTAATTAAAATTTCGCTGGGGTTGGTTACGGCCCTCATGCCTTCACCAGTCATTTCGTAAATGCCTAACTCAGCTGTGGAGCCGAAACGGTTTTTTAAAGTACGTAATATTCTATAGGCATAATGACGGTCGCCTTCAAACTGCAATACCGTATCTACCATGTGTTCTAAAATTTTTGGCCCGGCAATATTCCCATCTTTGGTAATGTGGCCAATTAAAAAAACCGGTGTGTTGGTTTCTTTAGCAAAGCGTTGCAGTTCGGCCGCAGTTTCTCTTATCTGACTTACACTGCCGGGGCCGCTTTCTACAAAAGGGGATTGTAATGTTTGTATAGAATCTACAATAACCAACTGCGGTTTTAATTTTTTTATCTCCTGAAAAATTGTTTGTGTATTGGTTTCGGTAAGTAAATAAAAGTTTTCACTGGCAATGCCAACACGGTCTGCCCTCATTTTAATTTGCTGTTCACTTTCTTCTCCACTTATATATAGTGTAACCACATCTTTAAGGTGCAAACCAATTTGCAAAAACAAAGTTGATTTACCAATGCCGGGTTCGCCGGCAACCAAAACAATACTTCCTAAAACAATGCCACCACCTAATACCCGGTTCAATTCTGTATCTGTTGTAATAATTCTTTTTTCTTCGGCACTGCTAACTTCATTAATTGAAATGGTTTTTATTTTTCCATCTCTTTTATAATCAGCCCATTCATCTTTTTCTTTTTTATCACTGCCTTTAACAATCAGTTCTTCCACAAAAGTATTCCAGTTATTACAGCTGGGGCATTTGCCTAACCATTTTGCACTTTCATATCCGCAACTCTGGCAAAAAAAAGCCGACTTAGTTTTACTCATGCTGTAAAGATAATGCCGATTAAAGATTGATGATTTTAGATTTCTGATTTCTGCAAAATCAAAAAAATATTTATCTGAAAGATTAATTAAGAATAAATTTTTTAGACAATAACAATGCAATGTTTAGAAACATCCAAAAAGTAAAAGGGCTATCATTTCTGACAGCCCTTTATACTTACTAACCCATTAAATTCTATTGCTAAATTACAATTTACGGCCACATAAAAAAATATATTTTGGGCTATGTTGATAAGTTATGAATGAATTTTGCCCCATTTCGCCTGGCTTAATAATGAATTCAATTTATTGATAAACAGTTTGTTATGATATATTTTTGCAAGATTAAATCCTTATTTTGGCCATGTTAACTAAAAATTATTTCTTTAAAATATTTGGTTTATAAAATAAACTACTTTACGTTTGTGAAAAATTAGGCAGAATGAAAAAGGTGTTTACTTTATTACTAACTCTACATATTTTGTCGGTACAAAGCCAGGTAAAAATTAGTGGAAAGGCGGTAGATAATAAAAGCAAACCATTGCCTGGTGTAAGTGTAGTTTTAAAAAATACTTACGATGGGGCTACTACAGACTCATCCGGCAATTTTTCTTTTACCACTACAGAAAAGGGAGAGCAGGTTGTTGAAGCCAGCGCATCAGGTTACCGTACGTTTGAGCAAAAAGTAAACATTAATTCTGCCGACATTACCATTGCTGTATTATTAAAAGAATTAATAACAGATTTGAAAGCAGTAGTAATATCTGCCGGTTCGTTTGAGGCAAGTGATAAAAAGAAAGGCGCAGTATTAACAGATATTGATATTGTAACTACACCAAGTGCTAATGGAGATGTAACAAGTGCCTTTAAATCTTTACCCGGCGCACAACAGGTTGGCGAAAGTGAAGGTTTATTTGTAAGAGGAGGCACCGCAACAGAAAGTAAAATATTTATTGACGGTACACAAGTAAATAATTTTTTTTACAGCGGCACACCAGGCATTGCACAGCGTGGCAGGTTTAACCCGTTTTTATTTAAAGGCACTGTTTTTAGTACCGGTGGTTACTCCGCTTTATATGGCCAGGCCTTATCATCGGCACTTATTTTAGAAAGTAAAGATTTACCGGAAAAAAGCGAAGCCGATTTTGGAGCAAGTGTGGTTGGTGTTGGTGGTGGCATGCAGCATTTGGCAAAAAATAAAAAGAGCAGTTGGGGTTTTAGTGCAAACTATACAAACCTTGTACTGGCTTTTAATGTAATAAAACAGCGGTTAGATTATTTTAAGATACCTGTAATAATCGATGGCGACGCTAACTTTCGGTTTAAAACAAAAAAAGGCGGTATAATAAAACTATACAGTTATATAAGTAAAACTGATGTGGGCAGCCGCACCGGCAATCTTGATTCTGCCGGTATGAAGGATGCTTTTACATTGCAAAACTTAAACCAATATCATAACATCAGCTATAAGCAAAATTTAAAAAACAGGTGGAAGATAAATGTTGGCGCATCATTCAGTAACAATAAAGATGATATTGAAAGCGAATTGCAAAATGCTGCAAACATAAAACAAACTATTACTACTCCGGCATTTTATGCGTTTAAAAACTTTTCCTTAAGTACAAAAGGTAATTTCTTTCAAAACAGGATTGTACTTGATAAAAAATTAAGTGGTTTAAGTGCTGTTCGTTTTGGTACCGAAGTTAGTGTCAGCAACGAAAAATCGGCTTACACTTTATATAATGGCACAAAATTTAATGAAACAATTAAAGAAACCATGGTGGCAGGTTTTGGCGAATCGGATATTTATATTACCAATTCCTTAGCAGCAAAATTGGGTGTACGTGCCGAGCATTCTCAATTGTTAGATAAATGGAATGTTGCACCACGGGCATCATTAGCGTATCAGTTGGGCAAATACAGTTCTGCAGGTTTTGCTTATGGAATTTTTTATCAAAATCCCGAAAGAAAATATTTGCCTTCAAGTACAATACTTAACTTTTCAAAAGCAACACACTATATTTTGCAATATCAAATGCTAACCGGTGTACAAACTTTACGTATGGAAATGTTTTATAAAAAATATGATGATTTGTATAAAACCGGTTACAATTCAAATGGCCGTGAAGTTGCTGCAAATAATAACGGCAATGGTTTTGCAAAAGGGTTTGAAGTATTTTGGAGAGATAAAAAAACAATTAAAACTGTTGACTACTGGATTTCTTATTCTTACCTGGATACTAAAAGAGATTTTTTAAATTTTCCATCTTTAATACAACCATCGTTTGCTGCAAAGCATACTGCAGCTTTTGTTTTTAAAAAATTTGTATTACCCTGGAAAACACAATTTAATTTGAGTTACAATTTTGCAACAGGCAGGCCTTACTACCGTATTGCATACGATGGCACACAAAATAAAAATGTATTTACCGATATGGGTACTACTATTAATTACAACAGCTGCAGCTTTAGTGTAAATTATTTACCCACCATTGGTAAAAAAGATACAAAAAACTTTGCGGTGTGGGTGTTAGGCATAAACAATGTATTTGGACAAAAGCAGGTGTACAGTTACAATTACTCTAACGATGGAAGCAGAAAAGAAGCGTTAACGCCACCCAGTAAACGTTTTGTATTTATAGGATGTTTTTTAAGTTTTGGAACCGACAGAACACAGGATGCAATTAATAATAACCTTTAAAATATAAATTATGTCAAATTATCAACAACCTGCACCGGAAGGCAAAGACCCGGAGTTGTGGGAGATTGCACAAAAAAGGGCCAGTTTTAAAAATCATGCTATTGTCTATTTAATTGTAAATGCTTTTTTATGGGGCATATGGTTTTTTACAGGTAACCAGCACCGGGGTGTTAATATAAGCGAATGGAACAGTCATCATTATCCGTGGCCAATCTGGACAACTTTGGGCTGGGGTATTGGTCTTGCATTTCATTTTGCCGGCGCCTATATTTTTCCTAAAGCAAACTCTGTAGAAAGAGAGTACGAAAAATTAAAAAGTCAACAAAAAAAATAAAATCAAAATATAAAACAAACAAAAATGAAAAAGTTACTTATCGCCTCAGTTTTAGTTTCACTTACTATGCTTTCGTTTAGCCAAAGCGAAAAATATGTTGCTGCAATGAAAAATAATATTGCCGCTATTGATACCAGTTTTAAAAATCCTGCAAACCTTTTAGCATTGGCTAATAATTTTGAACGCATTGCCAATGCCGAAAAAAATCAGTGGCTTGCTTATTACTATGCTGCATTTTGCCAGGTTAATTATGGTTTTATGGAACAGAATAAAGACAAGGTAGATGCAATTGCCGATAAAGCAACAGATTTTATTAATAAAGCCGATTCTTTAATGCCCAATAATTCTGAAATATCCTGCATAAAAAGTATGATAGCAAGTTGCCACATGATGGTAAACCCCATGCAGCGTTACATGGAATATGGCCCCGAAAGTGGCAGCAATATGGAGAAAGCAATGCAGCAGGACCCAGCTAACCCAAGGCCGTATTATTTAAAAGGGCAGGGATTAAAATACACGCCTGAACAATTTGGCGGCGGCTGTAAAACTGCTAAGCCCGAATTGCAAACTGCTTTAGATAAATTTTCAGCATTTAAACCTGCCAGTGAATTGCATCCCAACTGGGGTAAACAACCAGTGGAGATGCTTATGAAAGAATGTAATCAATAAATAAATTAATTAATTGAGCCGGAAAAATCCGGCTCATAATTATTATAAAACCAATACATCATGGCAGAAGAAAATTTTTCGCCGCAACACAGCCTGCAGTTAATAGACAGCATGATTAACCAGGCAAAAAACCGGTTTAGCGAAAATGGTTTTTTATATTTATTATGGGGTTGGCTGATTTTTGCAGATGCCATCGCACATTTTATTTTAATAAAACTGCAATGGTTTAAACATCCCGAAATAATTTGGGCCAGTTGCTGGGTTGCTGTTATTTTTCAAATTATTTATCTTTCTAAAGCAAAGAAAAAAGAAACTGTAAAAACCTACAGCGATGAAATAATAAATTATATCTGGATAAGCTTTGGTATATGTATGTTTTTATTATTTTTTATTGTGAGTAAAGGTAATGGCTGGAATAATATCTATTCGCTTTTTTTATTGCTGTATGGTGTGCCAACATTTTTATCTGGTGTGGTGATGCAGTTTAAGCCGTTAAAAATTGGTGGGGTAATTTGCTGGATCCTTGCATTGTTTTCTGCATTTATACATCCGCTCTATGGTTTATTATTACTTTCTGTTGCAGTTGCGGCTGCCTGGATAGTTCCCGGTTATTTAATGAGAAAAAAATACAACCAACAAAACAACTGATTATGGAAGAAAATAAAATGACAGAACAGGAAAGCCTGCAGTTAATCAGCCAAATGATAAATAAAGCAAAAAACAGTTATCTCGATTCGGGTGTTGGCCCAATATTATGGGGTACTGTAATTGCATTTTGCAGCATAGTAACTTTTTTTCAAATTAAATACCAGTTTGATTTACCTTTTAATATATGGTTTTTAACACTTATTGCACTTGTGCCACAAATTTTTATAGCGTCTAATGGTAGCCGTTTAAGTAAAGTAAAAGGATATGATAATAAGATAATTGATTACGTGTGGATTTGTTTTGGCATTTCTATTTTTTTATTAATTGTTATTAATGCCAATGTCATCAAGCAATTAAATCCCGTTTTTCAAACTTATATAGATGTAAAAGGGTACAAGCCAGAATATAATTACAGCAGCTTCACTTCTTCTTTCTTCCTTTTATTATATGGTATACCAACAATTATTACAGGGGCTTGTAAAAATATGCGGCCAATGTTTTACGGCGGTATTGTGTGCTGGATATGTTGTGTAATTTCTATTTACACAAAAATAGAATGGGATATGCTTTTAACGGCAATTGCTGCAACAGCAGCATGGTTAATACCCGGTATTATTGTAAGGAGCAAATTTATAAAGAACAGAAAGGTTAATGTTTAAAGAACTGGATCCCATATTGCATTCTCAATTGCGTTTAGCAGTTATCAGTTTACTGATAAGTGTTAAGGAAGCAGAGTTTACTTTTTTAAAAGAAAAAACAAACTCTACTGCAGGTAATTTAAGTGTGCAGATAAATAAATTAAAAGATGCCGGTTATATAGAAGTAACCAAACAATTCAGTAACAACTATCCGCAAACAATTTGTAAAATTACTGCAAAGGGAATTGATGCATTTGAAGATTATGTAAAAGCATTACAATCTTATATGAACCCCAATGGGCAATAAAAAAAGCCCTTTCCTTATATGGGAAAGAGCCTTTTATCCGTGCCTGGTTATCAATCAATTTTTTATTTCCATATTAATAATTTCGAACTAAACGTTTCATTGTTTGCAATTAATCGTATGGTGTAATAGCCTTCGGCCAGCAAAGTAATATTATTTAAAACCACAGTGTTACTGCCAGCCAGTAATGTTGCCTGCTGCTTTAATACCAATTTGCCGGCAGCATCAAAAACTGAAATGTCACCTGTTGCAGCTTTAGCAATTTTTATTTTTATTTGAGCACCGTTACTGGATGGGTTAGGTGCAATTACCATTTCGTTATTTTTCCAGTCTGTAATTTTTATTGAAACTGTATTGGTAAGTTTCATACTGTAATCAAGGTCAACCACTCTTACCCTGTAATAAATATTTTTTGAATTAATAGCTGGCAGGTTATCAGTAAATTTATATTGTTGTAACGAGGTTAAATTATTTGCCTTTACATTTCCGGCTGTTTCAAAATTTATTCCATCGTAACTTCTTTGTATTTCATAACTGTCAAGGTTATGCTCCTGCAGGCTTGTCCAGGTAATGTTAGCTTTTCCTGCATTATAATTAGCAGCAAGGTTTACCAAAGAAACAGGTAAAGGGCTGCCAGCCGGTAAATTAAAACAACCAAACTTTGATCCATATTGCCTTGCAGGCTGAATGCTGATGCTGCCACAATTTGCAGACGGTGCTTTATAATCATATCCCATCCTGAAAGTAATTGCTGATTGTGGGAGAAAGTAAACAGATTTTTCTATAACTTCAGCACATCTTGATACACCATTTCTTTCAGTAATACTACCCATTGTCAGCAGCCAGCCATTATTGTCACTGCTTAATAATTCACTTGCCGCAGAGCCATAATTAACAGGGTCTGCGCCATTTACCTTTGCATATCCTATTTCTTTAAACCAACCATCGCTGCCCTGCATACTGCCATCCATATCAAAGTGTAAAAAATTAAGATTAGATACAGCTATTTCTGTTCCTGGTATTGGCAATGTATTACCACTGTAATGGGTGTAAAATTTTACTGTAAATTCTACATAGCCGCTTTTATTGTTGCATGAAAGAACTTGATCAGGCGCAATACGTGGAGCAAATAAAGCAATTTGAGAAGACACAGTCCCCGTTTCATCAGCAGCGGCATCATCGTCAATGCTGGGGCTTGCTGCACCAGCCATTGTTGCATTAACCATAGCATCAATAGAAATTACTGCATCTAAATTTAAACTGGGTATTGCATTATTGAATTTATACTTTGCACCAACTGTTAATGGCGTTCCTGTACCTGAAATTTGTACTGCATTTCTAAAATCAGAAACAACGCCTGTACCAGCATCGCAAACATCAAATCCGGATGTGGTACATACTTGTGCATTTAAGCTAATTGCAGCTAATAACGTAAACGAAAGGGTAAGAATCTTTTTCATCTTGTGTGATTTAATTATAAAATTTACAGAGGTTGATGACCTGAGCGTACAGGCATCGGCAAAATCACAAAATAGTGGATGCGGTAAAGCGGCGCTTTTTCAGAAGATAATAGTTTACGGATTGCTGCGAAGCAATAGAATCTTTTTAATTAATCGTTGGGGAGTGTGTGGTTAAATCAAGAATACGGGTAAGAATTGTAAGCACCACAAACATAAACAGTTTTTTTTAACTGTGCAAGCTTTTTTAATATTTTTTTTTAAAAAGCTGTTTTTGTTTTACGAACAATTAGTTGTGATATCCGTTTTATCTTTACACATATATATTACTATGCCTGCAGTTATCACTGTTACTCATCTTTCAAAAAAATTTAATGAATTAAAGGCGGTTGATGATCTTTCATTTACAGTTAATGAAGGGGATATTTATGGGTTTCTTGGGCAAAACGGCGCCGGCAAATCAACTACTATACGAATGTTGTTATCGCTTGTAAAACCAACATCAGGCGAAATAAATATTTTTGGAAACAATTTATTTACACACCGCAGCCAGGTATTACAGCAAACTGGAGCGGTAATAGAAAAACCAGATTTATATAAATATCTTTCTGCTTATCAAAACCTGTACATATTTGCAAAAATGAGCGGCGTAAAAGTTACCCGGCAGGTAATAATGCAGCAATTAGAAATGGTAGGCCTTGCCCAAAGGGCCAATAGTAAAGTGAAAACATTCAGTCAGGGGATGAAACAGCGTTTAGGTATTGCCGTGGCTTTAATACACAACCCCAGCTTAATAATTTTAGATGAGCCTACTAATGGTTTAGATCCGCAGGGCATTGCAGATATTCGTAATCTTATTTTGCAGTTAAGTAAAGAGATGGGAAAAACAATTTTGGTATCATCTCATTTGCTTAGCGAAATAGAATTAATTGCCAACCGGATACTAATAATTAACAAGGGAAAAAAAGTAGTGGAAGGCAACGCTGCAGCGTTATTGGATCCGGCAAAAACAATTGTAAAAATATCCACTACAAACGATGCATCAACTTTAGAAAAATTAAAAAGTTCTTCATGGAAAAATTTTATAAGGGGAGGGGAAGGTATTTCTTTAACCATTAATAAAATTGAAATCCCCGAACTAACTGCTGATTTAATAAATATGGAAGCCGGAGTATTATCAATAATACCGCAGCACTCTCTCGAAAATTATTTTTTATCACTTACAAACCAGCCCGGCCATGTGGAAGCTATTTGAAATTGAACTGTTTAAAATATTTAAAAAGCCAAGAACTTATCTGGCATTTGCAATTATTGCAGGGTTTATTTTTTTAATTCAGCTGGGGTTAATGGTAAATGGCAAAGAGTTTTTGAGTTTTATGATGGGTTCGGTAAATGATATGATGGATGTGGAGTACAAAAGTGTTATTAATGGATACTGGGTTTGCTTTGCTATTTTAAATTTACTGCTTATTCATGTACCTATATTAGTAGCATTAGTGGCAGGTGATATTATTTCAGGCGAGGCAAGTATGGGAACACTAAGGCTGTTAGCATCAAAACCGGTAAGCCGCACACAAATTATTTTAGCTAAATTTTTTGCATCGGCAGTATATGTTTTTTTACTGTTGATATGGATAGCTTTTATTTCGCTGTTTTTAAGCCTTTTAATATTTGGGTCAGATAATTTAATGGTGGCAAAAGTAAACGACCTTAGGATTATTGAAACTAATGATGTAATGTGGCGTTATTTATGTGCTTTTGGTTTTGCATTTATTGCTATGCTGGTTGTTGCAGCACTTTCATTGCTGCTGTCAACACTTTCCGAAAATTCTATTGGGCCAATAGTTGCCACGGTTGGCATAATTATTATTTGCACACTAATTAGCGAAATGGAAATACCGCTCTATCAAAAATATATACGGCCTTATTTATTTACATCTTACATGCTGGGCTGGAAAGGTTTTTTCTACATTAATTTTAATGATGATAACCAAACTATAAAAGGCTCCATGGAAAACCTGCCTGCAGTTTTAAAAAGCCTTGCGGCATTGTGTACTTACATCGTATTATTTGTTAGTGCTTCTGTACTCATTTTTAAAAGAAAAGATATTTTATCTTAACATGAAAAAAAATATTTTGATTTGCTTTTTGTTTTTTGTTTTTTGCCCAACCCTTATTGTGGCGCAGGACGTTAATGCCCTGGTACAAAAAGTAAAAACAAAACTGGAACTGGTAAACGATTATGAAGCCAGCGGAAAAATGAAAACTAATGTGGCTTTTTTAAAAGTGCCTGTAGCTAATGTAAAAATGTTTTTTAAAAAGCCCAATAAGCTTAAAATAAAAAACGAAAAGGGATTTTCTTTTATACCCAAAGGCGCAGTAAATATCAATATGAATAATATTTTATCTGGTGGCGGAAATTATTCGGTACTGGATGCAGGTATAGATAAAATTGGTGGTACAGCCGTAAGGGTAGTAAAACTTTTACCGGTAGATGATAATGCAGATGTGGTTTTATCGACACTTTACATTGACGAAACCAATTTTGTTATAAAAAAAGCAAAAACCACCACAAGAGAAAATGGCAGTTACGAACTGGAGATGAGCTATGGAAAATATCTGGCTTACGGCCTGCCCGATAAAATAACTTTTTCGTTTAACACTAAAGATTATAAGCTGCCCAAAGGGGTAAGCTTTGATTTTGAAGATGGCAGCAAGGCGAAAAAAGCAGAAGATAAAGCAAAAAATAAAAAGGGTAAAGCCGAAATTACCATCAGTTCTTACACAGTTAATAAGGGAATAGCCGATGCCGTTTTTCAATAAAATATTTAATGCAACTATTAAGTAATAATTTGTATCTTAATAAAAAAATACAACTATGGCAATTTTAAAAGTAATTGAATTATTAGCTAATTCTAAAAAGAGCTGGGAAGATGCTGCTCAAAATGCAGTTAAGCATGCAGCTAAATCTTTACGCAACATTAAAAGCGTAAACGTAAATAACCAGAGTGCACAGGTAGATAAGAAAGGCACGATTACCGAATTCAGGGTTAATGTAAGTATTAGTTTTGAAGTGGAGTAATGTTAAGGCAATAATTAAAAGGTGAAATTGCAGTAATTTTATTAATTGAAAACTGCCTGTGGGTAAAAATTGAGGTTGAGCCTCATTTTAAAAAACAGGCAAATCAAATTCAAATAAAATTATTTTTTTAGAATTATATGTTACCGGTTAAAAAAATTTACACAGTTTTTATCATTCTTTTAATTATTGCTTTATTTTCTTTTGCATTTAATGAAAAAAATAATTCTGGTAAATACATTTCTGCTTATACAGAAAGTATAAATGAATTTAGTAAAAATCAAGACGCTTTATCGGCGCTTATAAAAAAAACAGATTTTACTTCTCCAGCAGAAATTGAAAATATAAGAAAACAGATTGCTGTAACCAGAACAAGCTTAAAAGGAACCGATTTTTGGCTCCGTTATCTTGAGCCAATTGCCTATAAAAAAATAAACGGGCCATTGCCTGTAGAGTGGGAAACAGAAGTTTTTGAGAAGTTTGAGCGGCCTTACAAACGGGAAGGCGCAGGTTTAACGCTTGCAGCATTATATCTTGATGAAGAGGATGCAAAAAAAGACAGCCTTGTTAATCTGATAGCATCTTCTATTGCGGCAATACAAACATACAAGGCCGATTCCATCACCAGCCAGTTGCAAAGTCACCATCATTTTTTTTTAGCTAACCGCCTTTTTTTATTGAATTTGGCAGCTATTTATACCACAGGTTTTGAATGCCCGGATACAACAGCTATTATGCCGGAATTACAATCCATGCTTGTTAGTGTAAAAAATATATACAGTTCTTTTAATGAAAGTTTTACTGCTGCACCTGTTACAGAAAATTTTCTTGCACTCTATAATAATACTATTGCGTTTGTAAATAAACAACCATTAACTTTTTCAAAGTTCGATCATTTTATTTTTATCAGGGATTATGTAAATCCGCTTTTTGCAATGAATCAGCAGTTTATAAATCAGTACAGGGTTTTTACAAAAAATTATGTCGATTATTCTTTAAATAACTCAAGTCAATCCATTTTTAGTAAACATCTTTATTTCGGCCAGAATATAAAAGGAATATTTTTAAGAGTAAATGGCGAAAAGGAATTAAAAGAAATTGAACGTATTGGCAAATTATTATTTTACGATCCGCTGCTGTCAGGCAATAATAAAAGAAGCTGTAACTCCTGCCATAAGCCGGCAGAATTCTTTACAGATACCACAGCTGCAACTTCTTTTCAATATGACAGTATAAATTTTCTTCCCCGAAATTCTCCATCGCTAATTAATGCTACTTATAATCATCTTTTAATGCTGGATGGTAAACATATTTCCATGCAAAACCAGGCAAAGGATGTTATAACAAATGCTTTGGAATTGGGCAGCAATGAAAATGAACTTGTACAAAAAATATTGAGTTGCACTGAATATAAAAAAGCATTCAAAAGTTTTTTAAAATATACTCCGCAGGAAAAAGAAATAACATTGGATCATATTATTTCTGCCATTACAATGTATTACGGCAAATTCAGTGATTATTATGCTCCCTTTGATGATGCCATGAATAAAAGTATAGAAATTGAGCTGACTGTAAAGGAAGGGTTTAATTTATTTATGAGTAAAGCGCAATGTGGTACATGTCATTTTGTTCCGCATTTCAATGGCGTAAAACCACCTTACATTTCAAGTGAGTTTGAAGTATTGGGCGTACCTGCTGATACAGCATTTAAAAAACTGAGTATAGATAAAGGCAGATATGATATTAACCCTGCAGGCGAAATGCTGAATGCGTTTAGAACGGGCTCGATAAGAAATGCAGCTTATACAAAACCTTACATGCACAACGGCGTTTTTAATACACTGGAGGAGGTAATAGATTTTTATGATGCAGGCGGGGGAGTTGGTAAAGGATTAAAAATTAATAATCAAACACTTTCTGCAGATTCTTTAAAATTAACCACTGTTGAAAAAAAGAACCTGATCATTTTTATACGCTCATTAAATGAAAATATTAACTTTGAAACAGCACCGGAGAAATTACCTGCTTCAAAAAATAAATTGTTGAATTACCGTAAAATTGGGGGCGAATATTAGCATAATAAAAATGAAAAGCTTAATAATTTTAACGCTGTTTTTTATTGCTGCAGTATGGCTTGCCGCATGTGTTTCCCAACCCAAAATCCAATTTTATGATTTTCCTGCTGATATAGCCGAAGAAGCAAAAATTGCCAACTTAAAGCTGATTGAAAAAGGGAGAGTTTTATATAATATCAATTGTGCAAAATGCCACAATACAAAAGAAAAGGGAAAAATAATTATACCTGATTTTACAAACGAACAATTAGAAAGTTATACTATCAGGATAAAGAACGAAATTCATGTAAATACGCTTCCCGAAAATAAAATTACTGCTGAAGAATTAGAAGCGATCCAAATTTTCTTTAATTATAAGAAACCCGGCAGGCCGGCAGCAGAACAATAAACACAGTAAGCAAAGTTTGCAAATAAAGAACCGTTTTTTTTCTGATTAAATTATTTATTTCTTTCCCTTTTTTATCATTGATATTTATCATACTTGCTCAATTACATTGCAGCCAGTACCCTGTTATTGCACGTATTAATACAAAGTGTTTATACTTTATCAAAGAGTAATATTTGCATACCTTACTTTTCCTTTACTTTTGAGCAATATTTTTTATAAAAATTCGTATTTATGCTAACTATAATGCTTTATCCACAAGAGAAGTAAAAAATATATATTGGAAAATTTAGCTTAATATAATTATAAATGAAAGACCTTAATTATGCAGTAAAGACATGTTTTTTATTTTCCTTGTTTTTATTTCAAAAAGCCCACTCACAAACAATTGGTACATTTAATTCAGTAACGCCAGGTACACAAACACAGAGTTTGGTAATTCCTGCCACTCACACTTTTCAAAGAATAATAAAATCTGGTGATGCACTTTCTGCTGGCGGAACTTTGGCAGCAAACACTGATTTTACGGGCTATGTACCCATTGCAGGAAGCAGCAGAAATGGTTATTTATCAATTAGTGGAGAAAATACTGTTGCTTCAGTTGCAACAATGACGGTTACTTATGACGTTTCAACACATACATGGATAAAATCGAACAGTGGAAATGTTACTTTTCCTGCGGCAGCATTTGGGTCACCAACTCCTGTATCAAGATTTTGTTCGGGAACTGTAACTCCAAATGGTACTGTAATGGTATCGGAAGAGGTCACTTACTGGAGGAGATACTAATGGAGACGGCTATGAGGACATTGGCTGGATTATAGAAATTGACCCTGCAACAAGAACAGTAATAGAAAGTGATGCAGCACATGCCGGGGTTGATAAATTATGGGCCATTGGAAGGGCTTCAAGAGAAAATGTTGTTATTGCTCCAGATAATCAAACACTATATACCGGGGCTGATGACCCGACAAATGGGTTTGTTTACAAATTTATTGCCACTACACCAGGTAATTTCAGCAGCGGGCAATTATATGTTTTAGTAACAACAGGTGCATTAGGCACAGGTAACTGGAAACTTATTGCAAACACTACACAAGCTGATAGAAACGGTACTGTAGCTTTAAGCGCTGCGGCACCTGCTGCCTATAATTTTAATGGGGTAGAGGACATAGAAATAAAACCAAGTAATGGGGATATTTATTTTACAGCAAAAGGGCCGGGAAGAGTTTACCGTTTTACAGATAACGGTACTACGGTAAGCAACCTTCAGGTTTTTGTTGAAAACACTACCTATGATGTTGATCCGGGGCCAGGTGTAGCTAATGCTGCATGGGGTATTGGTAATGATAACCTTGCTTTTGACGGAGAAGAAAATCTTTGGGTGTTGCAGGATGGTGGTAACAATCATATATGGGTAGTAGGCCCCACACATACTGCAGGTACACCTGCAGTAAGGTTATTTGGTAAAACACCATCGGGCAGCGAGCCAACAGGCATAACCTTTACACCAGATTACCGGTTTATGTTTATTTCAATACAGCACCCTGGCACAGGAAATAGTGCAGCTCAAACCGATGCGGCAGGTGTTATCCGTTATTTTTAATGCTGCTTCAACTTTAGTAATAGCAAGGGTAGAAAATCTTGGTCCTTTAGCAACTTTACCTTTATCATTTTCTGCATTTAATGTAACACAATCAACTGATGGGGTTAATGTAAAATGGAGTGCAGAAAATATAAATAACCATGACTACTTTTCAGTGGAAAGATCGATTAATGGTACCGACTATGAAGAAATATACAAAAATGACGAAAATATTAATGGTAATATCAACCGCTCTTTCAGCATAGTTGATAACAGCCTGCCCTTTGCAAATATTATTTATTACCGCATTAAGCAGTGTGATATAAATGGTGGGTGCAGGTACAGCGATGTTAAAAATGTTAAGGTTACCGATCAAAACCGTATTGGCCGTGTTTACCCACAGCCTGTAAATGATAAATTAAATATCCAGTATATTTCAAATAATGACGGGCCTGCAACAATTACTTTGTCGGATGTTAATGGAAAAACAATAATACAGGAAAAACGTAACCTTGTAAAAGGTACACAAGTAATTTTTGTTAATACCGGTATGCTCAGCAGCGGTATGTACCTTATAACAATTGCTGATAAAAATTCTCAAAAAATATCACACAGGATTATTAAAGAACAATAAGGCTATTAAACCTTATACCCATGATTATATTATTGCTTTGCAAAATAAATTATTGTTAATCACTGATAGTATATATTGAAGCCGTATCGGTAAGTGCTTTCATAAAAAAAACTAAATCTTTTCTTTCTTTTTTGGTAAGATTTAATTTTTCAAACGGTAATGTTTGGTTAGATGGTGCAATACCTAAACCCTGGCCACCGCCTTCATTATAAAAATCCACCACTTCTTCCATTGTTTTAAAAACACCATTGTGCATATAAGGAGCTGTAACAGCCACATTACGCAATGTTGGGGTTTTAAAAGAAAATAAATGTACAGGCGATTGTGTTATTAAATACCTGCCCGAATCACTGTCTAACTGCGCCTTTTTTTTATTAGCCGATGATGGTACACCCAGCACTTCACTTTCCATATAATAATACCTGGGCGGTTTTGCCCCGCTGAACAATGGCATAAAATGGCAGGATCCGCATTTGGCTTTACCCATAAATAAATTGAACCCGTTAATTTCATTTTTATTTAATGAGGCAGTGCCATTCATGTGTTTATCAAATTTACTGTTAAGTGCAATTAAGGTACGTTCATAGCAGGCAATGGCGTTACAAATATTGGTGGCAGCGTCTTCGTCTTTTGCCCCAGGATAAACATCGGCATACATTTGGGTGTACAAAGGTATTTGCAAAATTTTGTTGGCAACTTCTTTTGCAGAGCCATGCATTTCATTTACATTATTAAGTACCTGTAATACCTGGTCTTCTAAACTCCTGCTGCGGCTGTCGGTAAATAAATTCCTTTGCAAAGCTGCATTCCATAAAGTAGGGGCGTTTCGTTTTAAGGGGCTGTGACCATTTAATGCAGCACTTGTTTTTAAGCCATCTGTAAAAGCTTTGGCAGGCTGATGGCAGCCTGAACAACTTTGTTCATTGTTTGCAGAAAGCCTTTTTTCAAAAAAAAGCCTCCTCCCCAATTCAACTTTTTGCGGCGTGGTAGTAAAATCATCCAAAAACCTGTACGGGTTAAATGCAGCCTTACTAAAAAGGGTATTATTTTTTTTTACAGCACTATAATAGCCACCGGAAGGGTTATCAGCTAAATTAGCTGCAATTTTATACTCGCCAATAAGTTTTGTTATAGGGTTAAGATACCGGGTAATAAAAGTTAAACGGTTAAATCCATTAAAGTTATTATTTTCTGCTATAAAGTTGCCTGCAGCTTTAAACAAGCCGTTTAATTGATCGTACTTACCAGGTATTTTTTCATTAAAGGCAGTTTCGTAAAGGAGCAGAAATTGTTGTAAACCTTGTAAAGCAGCGGCACATTCCGGTAAAGAATTTTGGGCAGTTTGTGAATCAAATCCTGAAAGGCCTAAAACAGTTATCCGGTACATTTCTTCTATAAATGCATCAAAA
Source organism: uncultured Chitinophagaceae bacterium (assembly GCA_963741535.1). Taxonomy (GTDB): domain Bacteria; phylum Bacteroidota; class Bacteroidia; order Chitinophagales; family Chitinophagaceae; genus Ferruginibacter. The sequence continues at coordinate 752,887 of CAVUIP010000002.1, read as the reverse complement.
ATATTGGCATCGTTAAATTCAAAAGGTTCATTAGTGGCGGGTAAATTATTTAAATGGTGCAGCATTTCGTTCAGCTGATATTGCACTGCAGGTTTATTGGCATTGTTGTATTTTGGAAAGATATACCCCTCTATTACCTGCATGCCCAAAGGCTCATTTTGTAGTTTGTAAGGTTCTTTTTCTTCAAAAAAAGGTATGGGCGGACCGTTTAAAACAGTTGCGTAGCTGTCAAAAAAGTATTCAATAACCGGTTCAATTTTTTTATAAGCAGCCCTTACTGTTAAAAACTGTTGCTGTATTTTTTTTACATCGCCAAGATTTAAAGTATTTTGAAATGCTTTTGCTGAAGCTATGAAGCTATCAAGTTTACTTAAGTAATTTTTTTTTACATTTTCAGATGGCGTAATTACGTTATTAGAAACACCGAAGAAACTAAAAATAAATACTGCAACTGATAAAGAGCAAACCGTTAGTGCCGATTTAAACATATTTTATCTAATATGATTGAAAAGTAGAATTTCTTAAATTTTATTTATAAAGCTAATTTAAAAATCAGGTAAATATAAACAAAAGAGATACTCAAAAAAAAAGGGCCGAAAACAATATAATTGATGAAAAGGCGTATATGTTGTATAAGTACTTTAAAATTGTAATATAATATTACAAAAAATATTATTATAAAATCCAACTTATCCAGCAAAACCATCAGCGTAACATGAAAGTTTTTTACACCAGCTTAACTGTAGTTTTATTATTTTTTACTGCAAATTGCAGCGCAAACGACACTCTTTTTAAAATGGCACAGCCATTACTCACAGCACATAACTGGAGCTATATAGGTGGGGGAGCTAATTTAAATGCAACCCCAACATGGAAAAGTTCATTAGCTTATGTTGAAACAAACTGGCTAACAAATAGACCGGCTCCGTTTCGTTTTGGAACTACTCCACCGGCTGGTAACACTATTTTACCAACCGATAATTCCTTTGGCGGGGCTGGTACACCCACCAGATGTACAACTGTTTATTGCAGGAAGGTTGTTAACGTTCTCAACCCATCAGCGTATTTAAATTTTAAAATAAATGCAAAATTTGACGATGCTATTGTGGTTTGGGTAAACGGCCAGGAAGCATTCAGGAATAATATTGCTGCAAATCCTTTGTACAACACATTTTCAACTACATCCATTGCAGGAGATGGAGCAACCATATTTTCAGGTAATGTAAGCACATCCCTGTTTAATCCCGGCGACAACCTTGTTGCAGTAGAAATACATCAAACAACTGCCACCAGCGGAGATTTGTTTTTTGATATGGAATTGATAGGTGTAAACGATGTCGCCATCTCAAGAGGGCCCTATTTACAAATGGGTGGCCAAACAGGCATTACTATTAGATGGAGAACGGATATACCGACTAACTCAAGGGTAACTTACGGAACTACTTTAGGCACTTATCCAAATACGGTTAATGATGCAACAGTAACTACAGAGCACATAGTAAACCTGAGTGGATTATCTCCCGACACAAAATATTTTTATACAATTGGAAGTTCTGCAGGTGTTTTACAATCCGGTGCCCCTAACTATTTTGTAACAGTACCACCGGCAACAGCTAACAGAAAAATGCGAATTGCTGCATTTGGCGATTGCGGCTTTTTTTCCACCAACCAAACATTTACCAAACAGGCATATATGAGTTTCCTTGGCGGGCGGGAAATAGATGCGTTGATAATGATGGGGGATAATATTTATGAAACAGGCACGGATGCAGAGTGGCAAGCGAGTTTTTTTGACCCCTATAAAGATGTATTCCTTAAAAACTGGAAAATGTATCCGGCTCCCGGTAACCATGATTATGGAAACACAAATACTATTGCGGAAACCACTAACCGCAACAATAATTATTATCAGAATTTTACCCTGCCCACCGCAGGAGAGTTAGGAGGTGTGTCATCGGGTACAGAAGCATACTACTCATTTGATATTGGCGATATACATTTTCTTTCTTTGGATTCTTATGGCAGGGAAGCGGCTACTGCCAATTCAAAAATGTACGACACTTTAGGTGCACAGGCTGTTTGGGTAAAAGCTGACCTGGCTGCCAATACAAAAAAATGGGTGGTAGCTTACTGGCATCATGCGCCTTATACTAAAATAGGATTGAATTCGGATCCTGCCGGTGAATTAAGAGATGTAAGGGAAAATTTTATCCGCATTTTAGAAAGATATGGGGTTGACCTTGTTCTTTGTGGCCATAGCCATGGATATGAAAGGAGCTACTTATTAAAAAATTATTATAAAGCCACAGCTGCAGCCCCGGCTTTATTAGATGCAGATTTTAGAAAAATTTTGCATACGGCTGATAGTTCAAGTGCGTTATATAATGGTACAGCAGGCACCTGTGCCTATACCTATAATTCAGGCCAGTATAACCATGGCACTGTTTATACGGTTTCCGGTTCAGCAGGTAAAAACGACCAGGCTGCAGCAGCAGGTTATCCTCATGATGCCATGTATTTTTCTCAGTTAAATAAAGGGGGTGCATTTTATTTTGAAGTGGACAGTAACAGACTTGATGCAAAATATATTTGGCAAAACGGAAATTCAACACCAATTGTTGGAGATTCATTTACTGTATTTAAAGATGTAAAAAAGTTTACTACCTATTCAGTGGCCGTAGGCAGCACATTAAATATTCAGTCAAGCTGGAAGGGTGCTTACAATTGGTTTCAGGGAGGTACAACTGCGCCAAATTTGGCAACCAGCAGAAGTTTTACAGTGCCAACAGGTACATCAGGAACTTTCCGGTATGTAGTAAAAGATTTTTCAAGCAATACCTGCCTGAAAGATTCTTTTGAAGTGGTTGTATCGGCAGTACTGCCAATTTCACTTGTTTCTTTTACAGCATCGCTGCAAAATACAAAGGTGGCTTTGGAATGGACTACATCATTTGAACAAAACAATAAATATTTTACTGTTGAAAAATCAACTGACGGAATAAACTATTATTTTCTTGCAAAAGTGGATGGAGCCGGTAATTCCGGTATCCCCGCTAACTATAAAATATTTGATAATGCCCCGGCAAAAGGGTTAAGTTACTACCGTTTATCTCAAACTAATTTCGATGGGAAAACCACCTATTTTGATGCAAAAACTGTAAATAATAAAAATACCGGCAGCTTCAATGCTATTTTCAGCAATGTAACCAATGGTGTTAAGGCAGGTATTTACAGTATTAAAAGAGATAATATAAAATTACTTATTACCGATATTATAGGCAGGGAAGTTAAAAGGGAATCATTTTTTGTAAATGCTGGTACAACCAGCAAAAGCTACGATTTGCCTGGCGGGGGAGTGTACATAATTCAGTTGTCGAACAGTAAAAATGAAACGGTAATCAGTAAAATAATTATTAAATAACCCTAATAAAGTATTGGAGAAGTTATTTCAAGCCTAAATCCTGTATGATGAAAAAAAGTTTACTTACCCTAATATGCACCCTAACCTTTTTTTTGGGGGTTATAGCGCAGGTTTTCCGGCCAGTAACAAGCCGGTATAATAATCCTTCTGTAAAAGGAAATATAGTTTTTGTAGCTAACAATATTGTCACAACGCCAGCAGCTATAACAACTGAAATGCCTCCTGGAGGAACAGCCTTTAACAATGCTAACCCCTGCGTAAATATAGATATAGATACTGATGTACCGGCACATACTCCTAAAATTCCGTTTGGTAGTGTATGGAATTATCATAGTAACGGCGCTGCACCTGCTAATAATCCAGCGCCTACAGATTGGAAACAACCAGCTTATACAATGACTGCAGCATGGAATGCACTTGGTACTGCTATACCATCTACTTTTATTTTGCCTCCTTATCCCGGAAAATACGGTTTCAGCAATCCGGCTAATGCCACCATTGCAACCTGCATAAAAAGCAGCGGTGCTGTTGTGGCTTGCGCCCCGGCTGCAGGCAATAAATACTCTACCTACTATTTTAGAAAAACAGTAAACTTTACTGCTCCGGAACTTGCTGCATTTAGTACCGTACTTATTAATATGAAGAGAATTGACGGTATTGTAGTTTATATTAACGGGGTGGAAAGAATAAGGGATAATATGCCGGCAGGGGTAATAAATTATGGAACATTTGCCAGAAATGATCTTGGATTTGCACAGGAAAACACCGTTTTTTATGCAGATCCTTCATACTTTAATGCTGGAGTAAATACTATTGCTGTTGAAGTTCATACATTTGCTTTAGGAGCCACAAACATGGCATTTGATATGGAAATGCTGGGTATTGACGCTGCTTCCACATTTAATTCTTCCTCTGCTACATTAAACCTGAACAGTTGCTCACAGGTATTGTTTGCCGGTTTATACTGGGGCGCCAATCACCAGCAAAATGCCAATTCAGATACATCATGGATAAAACAGGAAACAAAAATTAAATTAAAAATCCCTGGTGCAGCTGCTTATCAAACAGTAACATCCACACAAACAGATTATCATAATGGTATAAGGGTAGCTGGTTTGGTACATGCAGGGTATGCAAGTTTTGCAGATGTTACTTCTTTAATAAATACAACAAACCCCAATGGCGTTTATACAGTAGGAGATTTAAAGGCCCCCATTGGCTGGAACTCCGGCGGCGCCGGTTGGACCTTAGTTATTGCCTATACTAACCCGGGTGAGGTGCAAAGAAACCTTACAGTTTTTGACGGATCGGCAATTGCCAAAATCGGTGTTACGTTAACCATTCCTATTACGGGATTCTTAACGCCACCAGCTCCCAACCCAGTTTCCTGCGAATTAGGAGTTGTGGCATACGATGGTGACAGGGCATTATTAGATAACTTTTCCTTTAAACAGGATGCAAACCCGTTAGTAGGCAGTTATACTAATATGACGCCTAATGCCACCAGTATATTGAATGATATGTTTAACAGTACCATTTCAACCAAAGGGGTACTTAACCCGGGCAGAACGCCTTCGCACAATAACACTTTAGGTTTTGATGCAGATATTATTGATGTGCCTAATGCCGGGAATCTTGTATTGGGTAATAATCAAACCTCTGCAAGTGTAAGGCTGGGTTCTACTGCCGAAGATTTTATGGTACAGGTATTAACCACTTCTATTTCTATATATAACCCCTCATTTTCTTTTGATAAATCTGCCACCGACCTTAATGGCGGTGCATTTTTACCGGGAGACAGTTTGTTGTATAAAATAAAGTATTCAAATTTTGGTAACGATTCAAGCGTAAACACTATTATCCTCGATAATTTGCCATCAGGCACTGCCTACGTTCCTGGAAGCATTAAAATAGGCACAGCAGGTAAAACAGACGCTGCAGCAGACGACCAGGCAGAATATGACTTTACCAATAACAGGGTTATATTTCGTTTAGGTGTAGGTGCCACTTCAGCAGCAGGGGGCAGAATAGGTTCAGGCGTTATTGATTCGGTACAGTTTAAAGTAGTGGCTGCATCTTCCTGCCAAATAGTTAGTTGCGTGGGTTCATTAAGAAACAATGCAAGGATAAATTACGGTGGTAAATTATCCGGTAATATACTTTTTGATTCCAGCGGTGTAAATACTGCAGGCTGCATTATTAAAGGGCCGGTAATTCACCCCATGGCAGGGGCATGCTTTGTACCAAAAGATACTGTACTGATAAATAAATGTACCACATTTACAGTTAGGTTGCCGTATGCCAAATACGCTGGCTATACCTTCTATTCTGCAATGCCTTTTATTCCGGCAAATGTTTACAATCAATATACACCTGTTATCAGCTCAGGTATTTACTGGGCCTATTATACCAATGGGGCCGGATGTTCAGATACGGCAAGGATTGCAGTGATAATAACCGGCTGCCCCGATATTGATGATGATAACGATGGTATACCCGACTATGTTGAATTTAATAATCCTGCTGCTTTGGCAGATTCCAGCAGCCCGGCTAATGGTATCCCTAATTGGAATGATCCAACATACCCTGGATATGTGAATAATAATTTTGACAATGTAAACGATAATTTTGATTACGGTGCAGATTCGGATAACGATGGTATCCCTAATTTTTATGATACCGATTTCCCCGGTTTTGTGGATACAAACGGTGATGGTGTTAATGATAACTCAGATAAAGATTTAGACGGCATCCCCAACCAGTACGATTTGGACAGTGATAACGACGGCATTCCGGATACTGTTGAATCGTACGGCGTGGAAACCAATGGCGATGGTTTAATTGATAGTTATACCGATACTGATGCTGACGGGTTTTCTCAAAATGTAGATGCAAATAATACCGGTGTTTCTGGCTCTGGTAATGGATTAGGGGCACAGGATTTTGATACGGACGGCTTACCCAATTATTTAGATACTGACAGTGACAATGATGGTATACCAGATGTGGTAGAAGTGTTTGGGTCTTATGTAAGCAACAGTGGTAAATTATCAAATTTTGTGGATGCCAACAGCGATGGTATATCCGACAATAATATTAATGTTACTGCATTATTAATTACCGGCCCCGATGGTAACAGTGATGGCCGTGCCGATAACTGGCCGAACAAAAATTTTGATTTTGATTTGCGGCCTAATGCATATGATATAGACAGCGATGCTGATGGCATAATAGATATTATAGAAGCAGGATTGCCCGATATTGCAGCACCCTTTGGTGTAGTAGATGGCGTAATAGGAACAAATGGATGGTCTGGAACAATATCTGGCATGCCATCATTAAACTTGCCCAATACAGATGGTGCCGGCAATCCTAATTTTTTAGATATTGATTCAGATGACGATGGTATCCCTGATAATATTGAAGGGCTGTCCACTGTAGGCTATAAACTGCCTGCCCTTTTAGATAGTGATGGCGATGGGTTGGTGAATATTTACGAAACTGCAGGCTCCATAGCAATATTTGGCGGCGCCGGAAATGGTTTTTACGATCATGATTTAGATGGCATACCCGATTACAGGGATTTAGATACCGATGCAGACGGGCAACCGGATATTATAGAAGGAAATGATTTTAACCTTAACGGATTGATGGATGATATCGTGTCACTAACAGGGTTAGATAGCGATGGGGATGGTTTAGATAACCGTTTCGATTCTTTAAACAATGTTTTAAATATTAAAGGCACATCTTACAGAATGGGTACAGGCGGCACTTTAACCGGCGACCCTGCACCCGGTTCCAGAACAACAGTGCAAAAGAAAGTACCAGCACAATCAGACAGGGATTGGCGCTCAGTAGGTGTGGTACTTCCTGTAGAGTTTCTTAAGTTTTCGGGCTCACTTCAAAATACACAGGTATTAGTAAGCTGGACAATAATAGCGTTAAAGGATATTGATCATTTTGAAATTGAACGCAGTATTGATAATACCACTTATACAAAAGCAGGTGTAGTAGCCGATGACGTAAAATTAAACCAGGAGCAAAGTTTTGTTTTTGCAGACGATATTACCGGTTTAAATGGCGACATTATTTATTACCGGCTTAAAGTAATTGGCAAAGGCGGAGAAATTAAATACAGTAATATACTGGTTGTTAGAAAAACATCATTGAAGACTGATGTAACAATCATGCCTAACCCTGCCAATAATTATATAAACATAAATTTATACAGCGGTAAAAATGTGCAGGCGCAACTAATTGTAATTGATAAGTTGGGAAGAAAAGTGTTAACGCAAAAAAGAAACCTGTTGAAGGGGGATAATAAAATTTATGTGGCACTAAACAACTATGCAGAAGGTGTATATGCAGTAATTATTGAAACTTCCGGGGAAAGAGTGGTAAAGCAATTTATTATTAGCAGGTAATTAAAAAATACATTAAACAGTACCGGGCTTATAAATTATAAGCCCGGTACTGTTTATACATTAAGATCATTTAATCAAATGCTATAACCCTTGATTAAATTATTACTTTGTAAAATAAAAGGTTGTTAATCACTGATAGTATATTTTGAAGCCGTATCGGTAAGTGCTTTCATAAAAAAAACTAAATCTTTTTTTTCTTTTTTGGTGAGATTTAATTTTTCAAATGGTAATGTTTGGTTAGGTGGTGCAATGCCTAAACCCTGGCCTCCGCCATCATTATAAAAATCCACCACTTCTTCAATTGTTTTAAAAACACCATTGTGCATATAGGGTGCAGTAAGTGCTATATTTCTAAGGGTTGGGGTTTTAAAAGCATATTTATGAATCACAGACCTGGTGAAACTATATCTTCCCAAGTCCTCATCAAGTGCTGCATTTTTTTTTGATGCAGTAGCCGGCACCCCTATTACTTCAGATTCAGTATCGTTAAATTCAGGCGGCACTAATCCATTGAATAAAGGAATAAAATGGCAAGTGGCACATTTAGCTTTGCCTGCAAAAAGATTAAACCCTCTTTTTTCGTTGTTGGATAACATGTTTTTATCCCCACGCATATAAAAATCAAAACGGGAGTTTAATGAAGTAAGAGAACGGATATAGGTTGAAAGGCTATTCATAATGGTAAATGCAGTTACAGGTTCTGGTTCGTTGGGATATGCTTTTTTGAATAAGTCAAGATAAGATTGTATTTTTTTTAAATCAGTAACATTTTCTGCTAAAGAACTTTTCATTTCTTTTTCATTATGTATTACCGCACTCAACTGCCCTTCAAGTATTGAAACCCTGCTATCGTAAAAAAGTTTTGTTTGAAAACCGGCATTAAATAAAGTTGGGCTATTGCGAAGCAGCGGCGTTTTATTATCAATGGCTATTGAAGTTTTTAAGCCATCAGTAAATGCTTTTTCCGGTAAGTGGCAACTTGAACAATTACGGGTTTTTGTTCCAGATAAAATATTATCGTTAAAAAGTTTCTTACCAAGTTCTATTCGTTCTTTAGTTACCCAATACTCATTTGATGGAGTAAAAAAATTAATATTAAAAGCCCTTTCATCAAAAATAGAAGTAGTTTCAAAATTAATGGGGTTAGCACCTTGGGGAATTCCAATATTGCTTAATGACCGTACCTTATTAATTTGCTTATATAGCGGGTTGGCAAATTTTGTAATAAATGTTAGCCTGTCAAACGCATTAAAATTGGTATGAGCTTTTAGATAAATCGAGGCATCTGAAAGAATAGAAAATAACTGCTTAAATTCAAACTCATCAGCTGCATTATTTTTTACTAATAACAATACCTCTTTTATACCATCCATACTAGCCTGGGCTTCTGTTAATGATAAGTTTGCTATTGGTGAATCAAATCCCGTTACACCAAGTGTAATAATTCGTAAAACTGACGAACGCAATGCATCCCAAACCAGCTCATCTTTAAACTTATAGGCTTTATCAGGTTCATTTTCTAAACGGGTTAATGTTTCTTGCACACTGCTTAAATAGCTGTCCAGTTTTTTATAAGAAGTATCAGCCCAGTCACTGTATAATAATTGCTCTATTGCCTGAAATCCATCTGGTGATATAATTTCGTCGGGGCTATCGGAACTAAGCCGGTCTAATGCTGGTCCGTTTAACTTAGCTGATTCATAAAGATTAAAGTATTCTGAAAGAACCGCTAATTTTTTATATGATAATCTAGATTCAATAAAATGTGTTTTAAGGGAGGATAGACTTTCCTGGTTATTGTTACTCTGTTGAAATTGTGTGATTTGAAGTTTTATTTCTTTAATTTTTTCTGTATAATAAATTCCAATATCGGTGCTTTTTGCCGAAAGTATAAATGAGACTAACATAAAAATACTTGTAGTAAATACAATAATAACCAACATAAATTTTCTATTGTATTTTATTATATTGATACATTCTTTTACTATCATGTTCGCAATTATTTTTAGTTCTGATGATTAATCGGCAAGTACTGATTCTTACCTGGTATTTGTTTATTTTTTACCTGGTACTATTAAAGGTAAGTAAGAATCATTTTAACTAATTGGAAAAATAGCATTGCGGATAATTTGATTTTTTAAAATCCAGTTTTATGCAGCCAAACTGCCACTTACAGTTGTAATTTTAATACTGGTGCCTAAAAAACTAAAGTTCAGCTTGTAGTTAAATACAGCAAAGCAACTAAACCAAAGCCTTTTATTGGTGAGCTTTTTTTATGCCATTTCACAAATGCTTCACGATGGCGTTTTAGGCCTAACTGATTTCCAGTAGCAAATTGCTGTAAATGGGTTATGCAATTGCAATGCAGTGGTAAAAAGTGTAAATATATTGGTATGATTTTTTATTATATATTTCATATCTAATACGACACAATATTTGAAGCTACTTTTCGTTAATGAAAATAAACCTGTATTTGTAGTAAAAACAAACCTGTATTTGTAGTAATAAAGTCAGGTTTTATAGTTGCTTTTGATATTTAATAGCAAAGATTATTAATGTAAAAACGCATTTATTTTCATTTGCTATGTATTCAGGCATTTATTATAAATTATAAAAATCCAATTTCTTGAAACCCAACCGTCAACAGTTAAGCTTAGTTTTATCTTTTCTATTATTATCTCTTATTACCACAGAAGTATTTTCTCAGGTTACCAGGGGTGCTTATTTACAAATGGGGCACCAAACTGGTATTACAATAAGATGGCGTACATCAGCCAACAGTGATTCAAGAGTGCGTATAGGTACATCCTATCTGGCCAGCGGCCTTTACCCTGCAATTATTGATAATGCTTCTTCTGTTACCGAGCACATCATACCTGTTACCGGTTTAACGGCCGATACTAAATACTACTATAGTATAGGAACCAGCACTACTGTGCAACAGGTTAGCGCCAATAATTTTTTTACTACAGCACCGCCTGCTAATACTACCCGTAAAATACGGATTGCCGCATTTGGGGACTGTGGTGCAGAAACCAACAATACAAATCAAACGGCCTCTTACAATGCTTATCAAACTTTTTTAACCAATAATAATATCGAGCCAGATGCCTGGCTATTGCTTGGCGATAATGCATATAATTTAGGCAGCGATGCTGAATACGGCACTAACTTTTTTACACCATACGGCGGCGGTACAAAAAATATATTGCGGAACCATAAGCTATATCCTTCACCAGGTAACCATGATTATAATAATAGTCAGACTCTTGCCAGCAGGAGATTGAGGACATGGCCTTATTTTACAAATTTTACGCTTCCTCAAAATGCAGAATGTGGTGGGGTAGCTTCTACAAAGCCAAATTATTATTCATTTGATATTGGCAATGTCCACTTCTTATCCTTAGATTCTCACGGGCAGGAACAAACTGACGCAGATTCTCATATGGGCACCAACAGTGCAACTACAGTTATGAAAAACTGGATAACTGCTGATCTGGCAGCCAATACTAAGAAATGGGTAATTGCTTACTGGCATCATCCTCCTTATACAAAAGGGTCTCATAATTCTGATACAGAACAACAGCTTATTGACATCCGTGCAAACTTTGTCCGCTTTCTTGAGTTAAAAGGGGTGGATATGATTATTGCTGGTCATTCACATGCTTATGAGAGAAGTTATCTGATGAAAAATTTTTCAGGTAACTGGAACACATTTACCACAGCGGCTCATGCGGTAAGTACAAGTACCGCCAAATATGACGGTACTGTAGGTGCAGCACCCTATAAATATAATTCTACTCCGTTAGATCATGGAACGGTGTACATAGTAGCCGGTAATACAGGGGCTACTAATAGCTCTACTACCAACTTTGGTGCTTTTGCAATGCCCTGGGCGGTGGCTACTCCGGGTATATTTTATATAGAAGTAGAAGATAACAGGCTACAGGGAAAAATGCTACGCAGCAACGGTGTTTTGTTTGACTCGGTAACTATTATGAAAGATGTAAACAAAACAACTGTTTATAATATAGTGTTAGGGCAATCACAACTGCTTAATGCCTCTTGGCCAGCTGCTAACGGCACTTATGTGTGGACAGGTTCCGGTGCCAGCGGAACAAACAGGTCAACTTCTGTTACACCTGCTTCAATAGGTACTTACAACTATACCGTTGCAGATAATAATAATGGCGGCCTGCTGGATAATATTACAGTAAACGTATCTGCCACTTTACCTGTAACATTTACCAAATTTAATGTACAAAAAACAGGTGCCGGTGTCGCTATTAATTGGGTAGTAGCTGAGGCTATCAACCACGACTATTTCAGTGTTGAAAGATCAACTGATGGGATACACTTTACAGAAATTAACAGAAATAATGAAAATATTAGTGGACAAAGTAGCCATTCATTTAGCCTAAATGATATAAATCTGCCGCCAGCTGCTGTTTTATACTACCGTATCAGGCAATGTGATGTTAATGGCAACTGTAAATACAGCGATATAAAAACTGTAAAATTTGATGCTAAAAATAAATTTGTGCTTTATCCCGTACCAGCGGGCAATACGGTAAATATTGTTTATTCAAATAGCAATGCCAAATCTGTTGAGATAAGCATAAAAGACCAAAATGGTAGAGTAATAATGAAAGAAACCAGAAACGTAACTGCAGGTATTAATAATATGCAGTTGAATATAACAAAATTAAATAAAGGAAATTATATAGTTACACTTAATAATGGCAAAGAAAAGTGGACAGAAAAACTGGTTAAACTTTAAAAAATAAAATTACCAGGGGCTTATCAAATAGATACCCGGTAATTAATTAAGATATTTATTTTGTACCCGATGAAGTAAAAATGAAACGAATCCCATGAAAAGAATTATACCACTACTGGTTATTACCCTTTTAATAGGTGTTGCTTCCGAATCTTACGGGCAATACATATTAAGGCCGCCAACTTCAAGGTTTAGCCGCCCATCACAAAGGGGTAATATTTTATACGTAGCTAATAGTATTATTAACACAGGTGCTGCTGCGCAAACAACTGAAAACCCACCAGCTGGTACCAGCAATAACAATGGTTTTCCAACCAACTATATAGATATTGATGGCGATGCTTCTACATTCAGCTCATCATCTGCCAACTTGACTCTTGCCTCCTGCACACAAGTTTTATTTGCAGGCCTGTATTGGGGTGCCGGAAGAGGAGGAATTGGTGGGGCACCGCCAGCCAATAGCACAAACGATACAGCCTGGATAACAGCGGCGGCAAATACTATAAGATTTAAACTGCCAGTTGGTGGTTATACAAACATTACCGCCACTGTATTTGACAGGTTCAATCAAAAAAGAGTACAAACAGGAATACCTGCAGCTACAACTACACACTCAGGTTATATGTGCTTTGCCGATGTTACGGCAATGGTAACAGGGCTTGCAAATCCTAATGGTACTTATACCTTAGCCAATATGGTAGGCCCGGTTGCTGCCGGTAAAAATGCCGGGTATGGCGGATGGACAATGGTGATAGTATATGCCGACCCCACTTTGCAGGTAAGAAACCTTACCGTATTTGATGGTTGTGTAGTGGTTGCCCCAGCAGCAGGCAATGTAGATGTGGCAGTATCTGGTTTTATAACACCGTTAGTAGGGCCTGTAAGCTGTGAATTAGGGGCTGTAGTTATTGATGGTGATAGAAATGATGGAACAGATGCATATCGGTTCAGGCAACAAGGCGCTGTTCCCTTCGTTGATTTAACCCCAACCACACCTGCACCGGGGAATGCCACCAGTATAATAAATGATACATGGAATAGTACCATCTCATACAAAGGCGTAGTAGTTCCCACCCGAAATCCTGCTTTTGTTAATACTTACGGGTATGATGCTGATATATTTGAACTGCCTAACCCGGCAAATGCAAATTTTGGTAATAATATAGCATCTGCTACAGTAAGATTTACTACTACTACCGAAACTTATTCTTTACAAGTACTTACTACAAGCATATCAAACTTTAATCCTACATTTTCATTTGCCAAAACTTCCACCGATTTAAGTGGTGGTTCGTTAACACCCGGAGACAGTTTACGGTACCAGATGGATTATGCTAACCGGGGAAATGATGCCAGTACCAATAGCAGGATTGTTGATAATATCCCCACAGGTACATCCTATAAACCGGGTAGCATTCGTATTAATGGGGTATCTAAAACAGATGCAGTTGATGGGGACGAGGCAAACTACGATTTTGTTAATAACAGGATTACTTTCAATTTGGGTACTGGGGCTACTGGTGCATTAGGTGGAGAAATTCCTCCTTCTCCGGCAGCCGGTAGTTCCGGAAACGTAACTTTCGATGTATATATGCCAACCTCCTGTGCTGTTATTTCTTGCTCAGGCACCATGCGCAACCGGGCACGGATGATATACAATGGAAAAATTTCTTTATCAGCTCTTGAAGATTCTTCAGGTGTGTTGGTTGCTGGTTGTCTCAATCCGCAAGATAAAACAGATATTGTTACAGGTAGCTGCTCCGCAATGGGGGATACGATTTTGACTAATACCTGCCCTTCGTTAACAGTGCGTCTTCCGGTAGCGAGGTATGCAGGTTATACTTTTCATAGCGGCATACCTTTTACTGCTTTCAACAGGTATAATGGTGCCACCCCGGTAACATTTACCCGGGTAATGTATGCATATTATGATGCACCCGGGGCTTGTATTGACGATACGGCAAGGATTGCGATTTTTATAACCGGCTGCCCTGATATTGATGATGATGATGATGGATTACCCGATTACCTGGAATTAAATAACCCGATTGCAACCGGTGATGCGGATAGCGATGGTCGTCCGAACTGGTTTGATACAGATTATACATATTTATTTATTTTTGTGTACAGGGATTATAATTTAGATGGTTCCAATGATCTGTTTGATCCTGCAGCAGACTATGATAATGATGGTATCCTTAATTTTTATGATACCAACTATCCTTTATTCTTTTTTGTTGACAGTAATGGCGATGGGGTTAATGATAATATGGATAAAGACCTGGATGGAATTCCAAACAATTTTGATTTGGATAGTGATAACGATGGCATTCCCGATACAGTAGAAAGCTTTGGTGTGGATACAAATGGAGATGGAAGAATTGATAATTTTTCAGACTCAGATAATGATGGGTTATCGCAAAATGTAGATGCCAGTGGACCCGGGGCTACATTTTTATATGGCTCCGGCCTTGGCTTAGGCCCAATAAATACAGATAATGACAGTACAGGTATATCTCCTTTTAGGATAGCCATACCTAACTATCTTGATTCAGATAGCGACAACGATGGCATACCGGATGTGGTGGAAGTAAGTGGCCCTGATGCAAACAACAATGGTATTATTGATGGTTTTGTAGATGTTAATGCTGATGGCTTACACGATGGATACATTAACGGTACTGCATTATTACTAACCGGCCCCGATGGTAACAGTGATGGCCGTGCCGATAACTGGCCGAACAAAAATTTTGATTTTGATTTGCGGCCTAATGCATATGATATAGACAGCGATGCTGATGGCATAATAGATATTATAGAAGCAGGATTGCCCGATATTGCAGCACCCTTTGGTGTAGTAGATGGCGTAATAGGAACAAATGGATGGTCTGGAACAATATCTGGCATGCCATCATTAAACTTGCCCAATACAGATGGTGCCGGCAATCCTAATTTTTTAGATATTGATTCAGATGACGATGGTATCCCTGATAATATTGAAGGGCTGTCCACTGTAGGCTATAAACTGCCTGCCCTTTTAGATAGTGATGGCGATGGGTTGGTGAATATTTACGAAACTGCAGGCTCCATAGCAATATTTGGCGGCGCCGGAAATGGTTTTTACGATCATGATTTAGATGGCATACCCGATTACAGGGATTTAGATACCGATGCAGACGGGCAACCGGATATTATAGAAGGAAATGATTTTAACCTTAACGGATTGATGGATGATATCGTGTCACTAACAGGGTTAGATAGCGATGGGGATGGTTTAGATAACCGTTTCGATTCTTTAAACAATGTTTTAAATATTAAAGGCACATCTTACAGAATGGGTACAGGCGGCACTTTAACCGGCGACCCTGCACCCGGTTCCAGAACAACAGTGCAAAAGAAAGTACCAGCACAATCAGACAGGGATTGGCGCTCAGTAGGTGTGGTACTTCCTGTAGAGTTTCTTAAGTTTTCGGGCTCACTTCAAAATACACAGGTATTAGTAAGCTGGACAATAATAGCGTTAAAGGATATTGATCATTTTGAAATTGAACGCAGTATTGATAATACCACTTATACAAAAGCAGGTGTAGTAGCCGATGACGTAAAATTAAACCAGGAGCAAAGTTTTGTTTTTGCAGACGATATTACCGGTTTAAATGGCGACATTATTTATTACCGGCTTAAAGTAATTGGCAAAGGCGGAGAAATTAAATACAGTAATATACTGGTTGTTAGAAAAACATCATTGAAGACTGATGTAACAATCATGCCTAACCCTGCCAATAATTATATAAACATAAATTTATACAGCGGTAAAAATGTGCAGGCGCAACTAATTGTAATTGATAAGTTGGGAAGAAAAGTGTTAACGCAAAAAAGAAACCTGTTGAAGGGGGATAATAAAATTTATGTGGCACTAAACAACTATGCAGAAGGTGTATATGCAGTAATTATTGAAACTTCCGGGGAAAGAGTTGTAAAGCAATTTATTATTAGCAGGTAATTAAAAAATACTATAAAAACAGAGGGTTAATAAATTTATAGGCCCTCTGTTTTTTATTTAGCAGTACTCTTAATCTTCGATAATCTTTTCATCTACAGCCCTGGCAAGCATACCTGCACTAATTTTTTTAAGGGGATTTTTATATTGTTCTGCAAACTCTTTACGGCTGTTTATTATATCAACACATTTAAAAATAGCTTCTCTAAATGATGCCTCATCAGCTTTGCCTTTACCTGCAATATCAAATGCAACACCATGGTCGGGGGAAGTGCGAACGCCATTAAGTCCTGCGGTATAATTTACACCTTCACCAATTGCAAGCGATTTAAAAGGTATCAATCCCTGGTCGTGGTACATGGCTAAAACACCATCAAATTTTTCGTACTGGCCTCTTGCAAAAAAGGCATCGGCAGGGTATGGGCCAAAACAAAAAATATCTTTTTGTTTGGCTTCTTTAACAGCAGGTTTAATAATTTCTTCGTCTTCTTTTCCAATTAATCCTTCATCACCAGCATGTGGGTTTAAACCAAGCACAGCAATTTTTGGCTTAACTATTCCAAAATCTTTTTTTAAGGAGTTGTTGATGATTTGCAGTTTGCCGAATATATTTTCTTTGGTAACATGCACTGCAATATCTTTTACAGCAACATGCTCGGTAAGCAGCGCCACTTTAATATTTTCTGCTACCATAAACATAGCAACATCTTTTACACCAAATAAATTTTTTAAATAAGGGGTGTGACCTGTAAAATTAAATTTTTCGCTTTGGGTGTTTTTTTTGTGAATAGGTGCTGTAACCAGGCCATCAATCTTACCATCTTTTAAAGCCTGTGCAGCAATGGTTAAACTTTTAACTGCGTAACTGCCACCGGCATCACTTAACGTGCCCGGTGCAACACTTATTTCTTCTTCCCAGCAAGTAAAAAGATTTATCTGCTTATGATTAACCCGGTTTAATTCCTTTATACTGATAAAATTGATGTTGATATCAGGCACAGTTTTGCGGTAAAAATTAATGACTTTATTATTGGCAAAAATAACTGGGGTGCAAATATCCAGTATCCTGTTATCGCCTAATGTTTTTATTATTAATTCAATACCAATTCCGTTAATATCTCCGCAGCTAATGCCAATAACGGGTTTGTTTTCTATCATCGAACTCATATTTAATATCAATTGAGAAGTAAAAATACAATATCTTATTTTAACGGCTTAAACAGATTCAATGTAAAAGATAAAAAATCAACATACTGTAAAAAATTAGAGAATAATAATAAACCGCATCAGCAAGATACCGGTGCACTGAAAGTAAAACCACAGACTGCGATTAATAGAACTTATATTTAATCTTAAACACAGAGGCCAGAAGTTACAGTTTATAATAATAGCGGGGCATGGGGAAAATATCAAGAAAAACCAAACCCTGCCATTTGAAAATTTAAATCTTTAGCAAGCGAAAAAAATAATATTATTTCTTTTACAAACTGTTACATATACTGTCCATGCAGAATAAAATATACCCCTATAGTAGTATTCAAATTTTCTGTTGGTAAATTTATCATCGTAGTTTTACTTTTATTATGAGTACCAGTACCCGATTATAATTTTTATAAAAAAAACTGTGAAATTTTATTAGAAACAAAGAATATTTTTTGTAATTTTCATTTGCGTTTCCGGTTTAACATTTGGGCAATGGCTGGTATAAACCAAAAAAATCCAACTATGAAAAATTTATCTTCACTAAAAAAAATAAGCTATAATAATAAAGTATGCCATTTTATTGCTGTTAAGCAATGTAATAGTGTTTATATTTTAACATTAATCAATTCCGGCGGCGAAAGAATAAATAATAAAATGATAGTTCAATAAAAAATAATTATGAAACAGTTTTATTAAGCTGTTTTTATTTTACCCTCTAATAAACCCAGACCGATGAATTTTTTTAAATCCAATCCTTATGAAAAAAGTTTTACTAACATTAATTGGTGTAATAGCCTTTCTTATTTATGAAAGTAATGCACAGGTGCTGCGTCCGTTTACACCAAGGTATTATAATGCATCTGTAAGAGGAAACATTGTTTATGCCGCTAATAATATTATAAGTTCCACAGGAGGTATTACAACTGAGGCGCCTCCGGGAGGTACTTCAGTTAATAATGGTAAACCCGCTATTTATCTTGATATCGATAATCCTGCACCTGCAGTTAAACTGCCTTTTGGAAGTATGTGGAATTATCATACTCAGGCTGCGGCACCCGCAAACAATCCTGCACTTACCGATTGGAAACAACCTGCATACGTAATGCCTGCCGCCTGGAATGTGGGAGCTTTACCAGCAGGAGGGGGCGGTAAATATGGCTATAACTCAGGTCAGGCAACCTGTTTAAAAAGCAGTGCCGCTGCAACAAGCTGTACACCAGGTGCAGTAGTTAAATACACCGCTTATTATTTTAGAAATACAGTAAATTTTACAGCAGCAGAGTTAAGTACCACATTTCAAAACATACAATTAAATGTACAGAGAAATGATGGTATTGTTATTTATATAAACGGTGTAGAAAGGGCAAGAAACAACATGCCTGCAGGCGTACCTGCTTTTGCCACACTTGCATCAGCAGATATTGCCGTTGGCGCTGCCGAAAATTTCACCTTTAATTTAAGCCCGGCTTTTTTTACTGCTGGTGCTAACACCATTGCTGTAGAAGTGCATTTGCGTACAAACACTTCCAACAACATGTCTTTTGATATGCAGGTACTGGGTATAAATAATAATGGAACTTTTAGCTCTACAAGTGCCGATCTTAATCTTCCCAGCTGTTCACAGGTTTTATTTGCGGGTTTGTATTGGGGAGCATCGCAGGGTACAGACGGAACGAACTTGACATGGCGAACAGGCGAAACAAATGTAAAAATAAAAATACCTGGCGCAGCAACTTACACAACACTTACATCTACACAAACAGATTATCATGACGGAACACTTGTAACTGGCTTACCGCATACCGGTTACCGTTGTTTTATTGATATTACTTCTTTAATAAACACTACAAACCCCAATGGTACTTACACTATTGGTAATGTTGTGGGGCCATTAGGAATTATTAATGGTTCAGGGGGCTGGGCAATTGTAGTCGCTTATTCAAACCCGGGTTTACAACCAAGAAATTTAACAGTTTTTGATGGCTCTGCAATTATGAATGGTGGCGACCCGGCTTTACATATTCCGGTTACCGGATTTCTAACGCCCCCATCCGGCCCTGTTAGTTGCGAACTGGGTACGGTGGTTTATGATGGCGACCGGGTTTCTACAGATGAATATTCATTTAAGCAGAATTCCAATCCTCTTATTGGAACTTATATCAGCCAAACACCCAGTGCCACCGCTAACTTTAATGATATGTGGAACAGTACCATTACCAATAAAGGCGTTTCGGTAACTACACGTAACCCTGCACATTTAAATACGCTGGGTTATGATGTGGATCTTATTGATGTGCCCAATGTTGGAAATGCTGTATTGGGTAATTCACAAACATCAGCCAGTATCCGTTTCAGTTCGCCAAGCGAAAACTATTTTTTACATTGCGTAACAACTTCAATCTCCATTTATAACCCGTCATTTATTTTTGATAAAACAGCAACTGATATAAACGGTGGCATATTGGTGCCGGGAGATATTTTGCGCTATCAGATCAATTACAGTAATGTAGGTAATGATTCAAGTACCAATACAGTTATTTTAGATAATATACCTGTTGGTACAGCATTTTTACCGGGAAGTATTAGAATAAACGGGGTTTTAAAAACTAACGCATCATTAGATGACCAGGCTGAATATGATTTTGCCAATAACAGGGTAGTGTTTAGAATTGGTACAGGTGCCAATGCTGTTACCGGCGGTAATGTGGGCATTGGTGTAAGCGGTAATGTTCAGTTTGATGTTGTTACTGCATCTTCATGCGGTATATTATCCTGTATTGGGCCACTGCAAAACAGTGCAAGAATTGATTACCGAGGTAAAACATCTCTTGCAGTATTGTACGATTCCACCGGGGTAAGTACATCCGGATGCGTTGTAAAAGGACCGTTAATTAACACCGTTATTGGCCCGTGTTTTACACCAAAAGATACAGTGCTGGTAAACAGCTGTAATAATTTTACTGTTACACTTCCCTTTGCAAAGTATGCTGGGTATACTTTTTATTCTGCAAGACCTTTTATAACTGCAAATATTTATAATCAATATATACCGGTAACGGCTACAGGAATTTACTGGGCTTATTTCTCCAATGGCGCTGGCTGTTCCGACACTGCAAGAATAGCAGTGATAATTACAGGTTGCCCGGATATTGATGATGATAATGATGGTATTACCGATTATGTAGAATTTAATAATCCACTTGCTTTACTTGATGCTAACGGCAACGGTATCCCTAACTGGAATGATGCAACATACCCGGGTTATGTGGATAATAATTTTGATAATGTAAACGATAATTTTGATTACGGTGCAGATTCTGATAACGATGGTATCCCTAATTTTTACGATACCGGTTTTCCTGGTTTTGTTGATACTAACGGAGATGGGGTAAACGATAATGCAGATAAAGATAAAGACGGTATTCCAAATCAATATGACCTTGACAGTGATAATGATGCCATACCGGATGTGGTGGAATCTTACGGTGTGGATACCAATGGTGATGGTATTATTGATAATTACATTGATACTGATAACGATGGTTTTTCTCAAAATGTTGATGCCAATAATACAGGGGTAAACGGATCTAATGTGGGCCTTGGGGCACAGAATTTTGACGGTGATGCAATCCCCAATTATTTAGATACCGACAGTGATAACGATGGTATTCCTGATGTGATGGAAGTGATGGGTACAGATGCCAACAATAATGGCATTATTGATGCATTTACAGATGCCAACAGCGATGGCATAAGCGATAACGATGTAAATATATCAGGGCTTTTAAAAACAGGTGTTGATCTGCTGCCTGTAGATGGAAGGGCAGATAATTATCCCAATAAAAACTTAGACAGAGATTTTAGGCCCAACGCTTATGATATAGACAGTGATTGCGACGGTATAGTGGATGTAATAGAAGCAGGTTTACCCGATGCTAATTTTAATGGTATTGTGGATGGTATTATTGCAACTAATGGATGGTCTGTTTCTGTTTCTTCAATGGGCTCATTAATTCTTATAAATACTGATGGCAGCGGTAACCCCGATTATTTAGATATTGACGCAGATGATGATGGTATTTGTGATAATATAGAAGGCATGTCTACTATTGGATATTTATTGCCCGTTACAACTGATACTGATGGTGATGGCCTGGTAAATACTTACGATAATGTTGCCGGCTTTGGTGGTTCGGGAATATTTGTGTACGATCACGATGGCGATGGCGTACCCGATTATAAAGATTTAGATACTGATGCAGACGGACAGCCAGACATTATAGAAGGCAATGATTTTAACCTTAATGGTTATTTAGATGATTTGGTTACTTTAACAGGAGTTGATACAGATGGCGATGGTTTGGATAACCGCTTTGACTCATTGAATTCTGTACTTAATATTAAAGGTACATCTTACAGAATGGGTAATGGCGGCAGTTTAATTGGAGATCTAATGCCCGGAACAAGAGCGCCGGTTCAAAAGAGAACACCTGGGCAAATAAACAGAGATTGGCGTTTTGTGGGTGTAGTACTTCCGGTTGAGATACTCAATTTTTCAGGTATGCCACAAAATAATCAGCTACAGCTTAATTGGACAGTAATAACGGGGGTGGAAATTGATCGCTTTGAAATTGAAAGAAGCATTGATAATATCAATTATACGCAAGTTGGAACAATAACAGACACAGTAAAATTAAATGAGCAGCAAGGATTTAATTATATCAGCAATATTGATGGTATTAACACCGATGTTATTTTTTACAGGCTTAAAGTAATTGCAAAAACAGGCGTAATAAAATACAGCAACATTTTAGTAATACGGCTAAACCAAAATAAAATTGCTGTGAGCATTGCGCCAAACCCTGTTAAAGAGTACATTTCCGTAAAATTCTTTGCCGAGAAAGAATCGGAAGTAACTGTAAGTTTAGTAGATTATTTGGGCAAAACTTTAATGGTACAAAAACAAAAAGTTGCCAAAGGTTACAATACTACCCAATTGTATGGGCTTGCTAAATACCCGTCGGGCATGTATACAGTAATGCTGTTTGTAAACAACGAACTGGTTAATCAAAAATTTATTTTAACAAAATAAGGTTTAATTTATACTGATAGTAAAACTTTATGCCCCGAAATTTTTCGGGGCATTTTTATTCTCACCTTGTAAGCAACATCAGGTTTTTAAATGCTACTTTTGTTTTAATGTACACATTAAAAAAATCATTAGGGCAGCATTTTTTAAAAGATGAAATTATTATTCAAAAAATAATTGATGCGGTAAAAAAAGAACCCTTTATCAATTTGCTGGAAGTTGGCCCCGGGGCAGGCGCATTAACCAGGCATCTTATTAACCTGCAGGATGTAAATTTTAAAGCAGTGGAATTAGATGAGGAAAAAGTAGATTACCTCCTTAAAAAATATCCCCTGTTAAAAAATAAAATTATTCATAAAAGTTTTTTAGATATTCATAAACCTTTTGACGAACCTTTTACAGTAATTGGTAATTTCCCTTACAACATATCTACACAAATACTTTTTAAAATATTAGAATGGAAAGATGAAGTGCCTTGTGTAATTGGTATGTTTCAAAAAGAAGTGGCGCAAAGGGCAGCAAGCGCAGCAGGCAGTAAAGTATATGGCGTGTTAAGCGCATTGGTACAGGCTTATTATAATGTAGAATATTTGTTTGATGTGGGCAACGAATGTTTTAACCCGCCACCAAAAGTGCAGAGTGGTGTAATAAAATTAACAAGAAGAACGGAACTGTTAAAAGTTAAAAGCGACAGGGCTTATTGGGTACTGGTAAAAACCGCTTTTAACCAAAGAAGAAAAACATTACGCAATGCTGTAAAAAGTTTATTTACTGCCGAAGAATTGCAAAACGAAATTTTTAATAAACGTGCCGAAGCATTAAGCATTGAAGATTTTGCCGCACTTACTTTTAAAATGAGCTGATTGAAAAATAAAACTGCATATTGCTTTCTTCTGCCCTTTGCCAATTGCTTATCACCAATTGCTTACTGCCTTATACCAATTCTATTTTGCCAATTGCTTTTCTCCTGTTACACTCCACGGTATGTGTACAGCCCATCGGCACATAACGTGCCGGTACTGCTTAAAAAAAGGTGACAGTAAACTTGCATTTAATTACTCTCTTAATTTAACCGATAATTCGCAACAGCAAAATGTAGCGGTTACCGCCAAAGCAAGGGGCTACGATTTGCAGGCAGCTTACGCACTTACCAACCATTGGGCAATACAGGTAAATAAATTTAACCGCACCGAAAGAAATGCAGGCGATTTTGATGCCGGGCAAAGAGACAGTGTGGTAATAAATTATAAAAGAAACCTTACAGAAATTGGTGCCGGCTATTACCGGGCTTTAAATGATAACAAGCATGCCATGTTTCAGGTTTTTGGAGGTGTGGGTTTTGGTAAATTTAGTTTTACTGATATTGGAAGGAACAGGAATAACGTATTTCACAACCGTTACCACAATATGAGTATCACCAAAATATTTATACAGCCTGCCTTTATAATAAGAGGTAAAAGAAATTTTGCGGCATCATTTTCATCACGGCACAGCCTTATTTTTTTTAAAAAAGTTATTACCGATTATACAGCAACCGAATTAAATAATTACAGGTTAGACAGCCTTACCATTAGCCCACGTATTTTATGGGAACCCTGCATGCTGTATAATTTTGGGTTTAAAAAAGTACCGGGCCTGCAGTTTGAATTTCAGACAGGATTTTCTTTTTTGGTAAGCCGCCGTTTTGCCGATGCCCGTTTTTTTAATTTTAGCGGCGGTGCTGTTTTGGATTTACCCAAACTTTTTGCCATTAAAAAACGTTCGGCAAAAAACTAACAACTGTTATTTTTGTAACCTCATTTGTAGGTAAATTTGTTAAAAATTTAATTGCTTATTTCTTCGCTAAAATAAAAGATGACAATTGGTATGCCGTATAAGTGAGTGATCCCGTACTTACGGGAATGCCCAAAGCGGTAATGCTTGTCCCCAAAAAAAATATATGAGTTTTACATTAAAAAATAAAGTTAGAATTGTAACCGCTGCAAGTCTATTTGATGGACATGATGCTGCCATAAATATTATGCGCCGCATTATGCAGGCAAAAGGTGCCGAAATTATTCATTTGGGCCACAACAGAAGTGTGCTTGAAATTGTGGAGTGTGCCATTGAAGAAGATGTGCAGGGCATTGCCATTACCAGTTACCAGGGCGGCCATGTGGAGTTTTTTAAATACATGAAAGATTTGCTGGAGCAAAATGGTTGCGGCCATATAAAAATTTTTGGTGGTGGTGGCGGAACTATTCTTCCTGGTGAAATTGAAGAGCTGCATAATTATGGCATTACAAAAATTTACAGCCCCGATGATGGAAGAAGAATGGGGTTGGAAGGGATGATTGAGGATGTAATTATTCAGTGCGATTTTGAATTAAAGGGAAACTGCGAATATAAAAATGATATGACGCTTGGCGAAGTGCATGATGTAAGAAAAATAGCAAGGCAAATAACGAATGTAGAGAATGGGGTAGAAGCAACTGGCAATGGGCAAAAGGCAACAGGCAAAACAATTCCGGTGTTAGGG
This sequence comes from uncultured Chitinophagaceae bacterium, assembly GCA_963741535.1. GTDB lineage: Bacteria > Bacteroidota > Bacteroidia > Chitinophagales > Chitinophagaceae > Ferruginibacter. The sequence continues at coordinate 727,449 of CAVUIP010000002.1, read as the reverse complement.
ATTACCGGAACGGGTGGTGCAGGAAAATCTTCCGTAACTGATGAAATAGTTCGCCGTTTTTTAAATGGTTATACCGATAAAACCATTGCAGTAATTTCTGTTGATCCCAGCAAGAAAAAAACAGGCGGTGCTTTATTGGGCGACAGAATACGAATGAATGCCATCTCATCGCCACGGGCATACATGCGTAGCCTTGCCACAAGAGAAAGTGAAAAGGCTTTAAGCAAATATGTACAACAGGCTATTGATATTTGTAAAGCAGCCAGCTACGATTTTATTATTTTAGAAAGTGCCGGTGTGGGCCAAAGCGATGCCAGCATTTTAGATTATTGCGATGTAAGTATGTATGTGATGACGCCGGAATATGGTGCTGCATCGCAATTAGAAAAAATAAATATGCTGGATTATGCCGATGTGGTTTGCGTAAATAAATTTGATAAAGCCGGTGCATTAGATGCCTTGCATGATGTACGTAAACAATACAAACGCAACCATAGTTTATGGACGGCCAAAGATGAAGAGTTGCCAATTATAGGCACCATTGCTGCACAATTTAATGATGCCGGTGTAAATGAATTATTTGAAAGGCTGATGGAAAAAGTAGCAGAAAAATGCGGTGTAAAATTTCATGGAGAAATAGCACATCATGCACATGTAAAAGATACGGCAAGCCAATCTACTATTATTCCGCCTAAACGGGTACGTTATTTAGCAGAGATTGCAGAAACTATAAATGAATATAACAATTGGGTAAAAGAGCAGGCGGCTATTGCTACTAAATTATATCAGTTAGATGGTGTAATAAAAATGATTGATGATAAGAAATGAAAGCTCCTGTGAAAAAATATAACCAATGGTTGGGTGAATTAAAAACTAACATTCATCAAAGCCGTTTACAAACTGCATTAAAGGTGAATACCGATATGCTGATACTGTATTGGTATATTGGTAAACAAATAATACAAAAAACTGAAGCAGAAGGATGGGGTGCAAAAATTATTGAAAGGCTATCTGTTGATTTACAAAAAGAGTTTCCTGATATGCAGGGCTTTTCGGTAAGAAGTTTGAAGTATATGCAAAAATTTGCAATAACATTTCCTGATTTGTTAATTGTGCAGCAGGCTGCTGCACAATTACAAAAAGGGCTTGTAAAATCGGTTAAGCAGCAGCCTGCGCAAATTAAAAAACAAAAAAATTTAATTGTGCAACGGCCCGTTGCACAATTGCAAAAAGCATCAAAAAACCTAATTGTGCAGCAGCCTGCTGCACAATTCAGCAATAAAATATATTATCTCTCAAATTCAGTACTGGTCAATATTCCATGGGGGCAACATATGTTACTGATGGATAAAATAAATGACAATGAAGAACGACTTTGGTACATTAATAAAACAATAGAAAATAACTGGAGCCGTACTGTATTGCAATACCAAATTGAAACTGATTTATACCAGCGCCAGCATAAAACAAAAAAAGCATCTAACTTTCATTTAACGCTACCTAAGCCACAAGCCGACCTTGCCAATTCAATTTTAAAAGACCCTTATGTTTTTAGGTTTGCACAAATGGGAGAATTTGTAAACGAAAGAGAATTGGAGCAACAACTTATAAAACATATTCAGGAATTTATTATGGAGCTGGGTGCAGGCTTTGCATTTGTGGGCCGACAGGTAAAATTAATGACGGGTAAAAAAGAACACTTCATTGATTTACTTTTTTATCATTTGTATTTGCGGAGTTATGTGGTAATAGAATTAAAGATGGAAGAATTTGAAATGGCGCATACAGGGCAAATGAACGGCTATTTAAATATGGTGAATAAACAACTGCGTCAGCAACACGATAACCCATCAATAGGAATTATTTTATGCGGTGCAAAAGATAATGTAGAAGTTGATTACGCACTTACCAGTATCAATCATCCCATTGGTGTAAGTGAATATACATTCAGTAAATCGTTACCTAAAAATTTAAAAGATAAATTACCCTCTGCAAAACAATTGCAGGACGAGGTAAACCGCTTTCTTAAAAAAATAAAATCTGTAAAAAGAAAATAACAGCTTAGTATATGCCAGCAAACGAACTTAAAAATAAATACAACCAATTAAAAGAACAATTGCACCCCGATGTAAAAAAACTATTGGAGCAATGGGCAGCATTGCAAAAACAATACGCAGGCGATTTTTTTGAATTTGATGTAAGAGGAAAAAAAATAAAACAGGATTTAACCTACAAATCTTTAAGCGGCACCAAAATCAGTAAAGTGTATTTACCCAAATACAAAGACTGGGGCGATATTTTAAAATGGCAACTGCAGGAGAATGTACCGGGAGAATTTCCTTACACAGCAGGTGTGTTTCCATTAAAACGAGAAGGCGAAGACCCTACAAGAATGTTTGCCGGCGAAGGCGGACCGGAAAGAACTAACCGTCGTTTTCATTATGTGAGTTTAGGGCAACCAGCCAAACGTTTATCTACAGCATTTGACAGTGTAACGTTGTATGGTGAAGATCCTGATCATCGTCCTGATATTTACGGCAAGGTTGGTAACAGCGGCGTAAGTATTGCCACAGTTGATGATGCCAAAAAATTATACAGCGGTTTTGATTTATGCGATGCAAAAACATCGGTAAGTATGACCATTAACGGGCCTGCACCAATGCTGCTGGCTTTTTTTATGAATGCCGCTATAGACCAGCAATGCGAAAAATATATTATTGAAAATAATTTAAGAGAAGAAATAAATAAACTGATTGAAGAAAAATATAACATAGAAACTTTGCCAAAGTATTTAGGTGTAGATGGCAAACCGCTTCATCATACAAAGCTTCCTAAATCATCAGGGTCTAAAGTTGCTTATACAGTGGAGGATTTAGTAGGGGAGGCCGGACTTCCATCAGGGAATGATGGTTTGGGTTTACGCTTACTGGGTTTAAGCGGCCAGGATGTTTTACCTGCAGCTGTGTACGAAAAAATAAAAGCAAAAGCGTTAGCAACAGTTAGAGGAACAGTGCAGGCTGATATTTTAAAAGAAGATCAGGCACAGAATACCTGTATATTTTCTACAGAGTTTGCATTAAAATTAATGGGTGATGTGCAGGAATATTTTATCACCAATAAAGTGCAAAATTTTTATAGTGTAAGCATCAGCGGTTATCATATTGCAGAGGCAGGCGCTAATCCAATAACGCAGTTGGCATTCACTTTATCTAATGGTTTTACTTATGTAGAATATTATTTAAGCCGTGGCATGAACATTGATGATTTTGCACCCAACTTATCTTTCTTTTTTAGTAATGGAATGGATCCGGAGTACAGCGTGATAGGAAGAGTGGCCAGAAAGATTTGGGCCAAGGCAATGAAATATAAATATAAAGCGAACGACCGCAGCCAAAAATTAAAATACCATATACAAACCAGTGGCAGAAGTTTGCATGCACAGGAAATCGATTTTAATGATATAAGAACAACACTGCAGGCATTGTATGCCATTTACGATAACTGCAACAGTTTACACACTAACGCCTACGATGAGGCTATAACTACACCCACCGAAGAAAGTGTACGCCGGGCCATGGCCATTCAATTAATTATAAACAGGGAACTGGGTACAGCAAAAAACGAAAACCCCAACCAGGGTGCTTTTTTAATTGAAGAATTAACTGATTTAGTAGAAGCTGCAGTACTGGAAGAATTTAACCGCATTACCGAACGTGGTGGCGTATTGGGGGCAATGGAAAGAATGTACCAGCGCAATAAAATACAGGAAGAAAGTTTGTATTACGAAACATTAAAACACACCGGCGAATATCCTATTGTTGGTGTAAATACTTTTTTAAATAAAAATGGAAGTCCCACTATTTTACCAACCGAAGTAATACGAAGCACAACAGAAGAAAAAGAATTTCAAATATCAACACTGCAATCTTTTAAAGAAAGGCATAAAGAAAAATCTGCTGAAATGCTGCAACGTTTGCAAAAAGTTGCTGTTAACAATGGTAATTTATTTGCCGAGTTAATGGAAACGGTTAAATATTGCAGCCTGGGGCAAATTACCAATGCGTTGTATTCAGTAGGAGGACAATACAGGAGAAATATGTAAATTATTAAATAATAAAAAGCGGGGCCTTGTTAAAACTAAACCACGTACATCATATCGCCATAATTTGTAAAAATTATGAAGCATCCAAAAGCTTTTACACTAAAGTATTAGGCTTTACCATTAAGCAGGAAGTTTACCGTAAAGAAAGAGATTCTTATAAACTGGACTTGTGTTTAAATGGGAAGTATGTAATAGAACTATTTTCATTTCCAAACACACCGGCTCGGCCATCACGGCCCGAAGCTGCCGGATTACGCCATATTGCTTTTGAAGTGGATAGTATAAAAGACACCGTTATTGATTTAAGTAAACATAATATTATTGCCGAACCAGTACGAATTGATGAATTCACCGGTAAAAAATTTACTTTTATTGCCGACCCTGATGATTTGCCCATAGAATTTTACGAACGCTGAAGAAACTTGTAATTTTTCTACTTCCAAATCCCCGTTATCAGGCAACAATAATTTATTTTGCAACATGATTATTTTAGAAAATGAACATCTTCGTGCAACCATTGCCGAAAAAGGTGCCGAGCTGCAAAGCCTTTTTAATAAACAAACCGGTATAGAATATATGTGGAGCGGCGATGCAGCTTACTGGGGCAAACACAGTCCGGTACTATTTCCCATTGTTGGCGGATTAAAAAATGACACTTATTATTTTAAGGATAAAGTTTACAAATTACCAAGGCACGGTTTTGCAAGAGATAAAACTTTTACAGCAGAAAAAGTAAGTGATAACGAAGCGGTATTCATTTTAACAGAAGATGAACAAACACTTGAGGTATATCCTTTTGCATTTACATTAAAATTGCGTTACAGTTTAAACGCAGCTGCCATTAGCTGTACTTACGAAGTGTATAACAGTGGTAAAGAAGACCTGCTTTTTTCTGTTGGTGCACATCCGGCATTTGCTGTACCATTAACTAACGGCACTGTTTACACCGATTATTATTTACAGTTTAACACCACAGAAACATTGCAGCGCTGGAAACTGCAGGATGGGTTGGTATCTTCCGTTACAGAAACTTTACCTGTAGAAAATAAAAGGCTGTTATTGCATAAGCAATTGTTTTACGAAGATGCCATTGTTTTAAAAAATATGCAGAGCAATCTAATTACACTCGGTTGTAATAAACATCATCATGGGTTACATTTTAAATTTAATGATTTTCCTTTTTTTGGAATATGGGCAGCAAAAGATGCACCCTTTGTTTGCTTAGAACCCTGGTGCGGCATTGCCGATGGTGTAAATCTTAATCAGCAGTTGCAGGATAAAGAAGGTATAAATGTACTTCCTGCAAATAAACACTGGCAACGCACCTGGAGTGTGGAGTGTTTTTAAAACTATTACTGCAACTCCTCACAATAATATCCGGCATTTAATAAAATATTTTCTATTTCAGCCCCGGCAATATTGCGGCTTACAATACGCAGCACATTATCACAGTCGTCTAAATCAACATTCCATTTTATTATATGCGGATGAATATCTAATAAAGATTCCACATCTTCAATGCGTTTGGCATCGGTAAGGTTAGTTTTAAAAACAAGAATTTCAATATTACTTTTAGCTGCCAGCTACGGCATTTACTGCGGCACTATGGTTAATTTGAAATGTATTCATAACAGATAAGTTGGTTGGCTATAATTAAAACAGGGGTAAAGTTTATAAAAAACTGAAATTTTTCGTAAGATATAATACCAGCGGTTTATCAGCCAGCCTTATTGGTGTGAACTGCAGATTTTAAAGAGTGAACGGTAAAAAGAGCAATTGATTTTCAATCCACCGCCCTTGTTCCACTCTCTTTTTTGTCAAAACTTCCCCAGCGGCCACCACAACGGTTCTTCCATTCTGCTTTAAATTTTTCTCTTTCTTCCGGAGTCATGTTCTCAAAACGCTGTTTCATTTTTTGTTTCCAGGCAGCACTGCCCCGCCAGCCACCCCTGCCGCCAAAGCCACCAAATAATATCTTACTTAAAACTAAAATGCCCAGGGCCTGTAAAAAGGTTATTGTTTTTACACCAGTTACTGCCGGTAAAATACCGTTCCACAAACTCATTACCACAAAACCAAATACCAATACAGCAATGGTGCCAAATATTAAAATCATCAACCCTTTTTTAATCCATAATTTTTTCATCTTATTTTTTTTTGATTGCCACAGAGGCACAGAAGCTCAGAAGTTTTTACACTTTTAATTTTTACGCTCCCTTATCTATGTAACATGTTTTAAAATTTTTTTTATTTGCCACGGAATCACAAAATATTTTATTCTTTTAAAATTGTGTTTCCCTGCACTGTAGCTTTTTAAATACTTTGCCAGTTAATAAAACAGAAAACGGTGCAATGTATTAACTGTATTTTTCCGTATTTCTGTGCCTCCGTTGCATCATTCATAATTTAATAATTCATCTTTTAATACACCCAGCCGGTTTCTTAAATGCAATACTGCATAACGCTTACGGCTAATCAGTGTGGCCACACTTTCTCCGGTTTGCTCAGCTATATCTTTAAACGCAATACCATCAATTTCGTTTTGTATAAAAACCTTCCGTTGCTCTGCCGGCAGTTCATCCAGTGCTGCTTTCAGTTCTTCCCAAAAAATATTTCGCAGGTATTCCGTTTCGGGGGTAGCATCATCGCTAAACATTACTTCCTTCCAGTTAAAACTGTCTTCATCCGTTTCGGCACTGCCTAAAATATCATCGGCAAGCGGTAATTTTTTTTTGCGGTAGCTGTCGGTAATTTTATTACGGGCTACTTTATATAACCAGGCAGTTGCCTGTTCTATCGGTTCGGTATTGCCGGCAAACTGGTAAAAAACATCCTGCAAAATATCTTCCGCATCTTCATTACTGCTCACCCGCTGCTTAATAAAACCAAACAGCCGGTTGCTTATAGCCTTAATGGTATTGGTAATATTTTTGTTGCGTTCAGCAGCCATTGGTATTGCTATGGTCATTGCATCTTCCATTGTTATATTATATGCAGACGAATGACGAATGATTATATTTTAAAGATGGGCATTTTTTTTAAATATACCACGGCAATAAACTTAAAGGGGGCATTTTAAAATGTTGTAATATTTTTTTAACGCAGAGATAATGAGATGGCAGAGTTTACGCTGAGAACCTTCAAAAGCAAATTCGACCGTCATAAAAAGTAAAAGAACTAAAACAGTTTCAATTTATAAATCTTGAAGTACAGTAGTACAAAAGCCTCATCAGGGAACCACCCCGAAAAAGGGATGTAATCTTTTTCGGGTGGCTTTTTTGTTTCTCTTTTTCCACAAAAAAAGAAAAGAAAAAAGCTGCTGCTACTTTAAAGATAAATCAAAGAATAAATACTGATTAACTAAGGCAATAAAACGAGTGCATCCAAAACAAACAGAACATTACTCACCCGGGGGAATTTTATCAACAACATTCGTGCATAATACCTCCAAATTATTTTTTTATGATGCAATTAATACTGGTACAGTTTTGGTGGTTATTTACAAACTGATAACTAACCATATTGTTTTAAAAAATTAATTATGGCAAAATATTCTAAAGCAGCACAAAAGGGAGTAAAATCTGCAATAAAGCGTATGGAGAAAGGAACACTACGCAGGGGCAGCACCGGTAAAAAAGTAACCAACCCCAAACAGGCTATTGCCATCGGTTTATCGCAGGCAAAAAAGAAAGGCGCTAAAGTACAGGTAAAGAAAAAAGCAGCCGCAGTAAAAAAATCCACATCAAAAAAAGTAATTAAAAAAAATACGGCAGTAAAAAAGGCAGTGCCTAAAAAAGCAATTGCAAAAAAGGCAGCACCCAAAAAAGCCGCCACAAAAAAAATAGTAACTAAAAAAGTGCCAGCAAAAAAAGTTGCTGCCAAAAAAGCAGCAGCAAAAAAAGCAATAGTAAAAAGTATAACTGCTGCAACATCATACCGTACAAACCCTGTACCCCAAAAAACATTTATTGCACCATTACAGACGGTACCACCACAAACCGAACAATTGGATAAGGTGCCAGATACAACTGCATTGCCCGAAGCAAAAGAATTATCCGAAGAGCTGGTAGAAAAAGCGGCTAACACCAATATACCCGGCCCGGCAATAGAAGAGCCATCGGGCAACGGATTAACTGTATTTTCAAAAATAGAAGATCCGTTAACCAGTTTCGATAAACATGTTTTTCAAAAGGCAACAACAAAAGGCGATCCGCACAGCAAACTGCATTTATCATCAGTAAATAAAAGTACCATAAGGCCATCGGGTAAAAAACCTTTGTGGCGCAAATAAAATAAAAGCACATTCCCTCTATATATACGTGATGTAAGGAGGCCTGTTAACCTAACACTGTTCTGATAACAGGCATGATGGAAAAAGATTGGTTAAGCAATTAGCCAATCTTTTTTATTGAAAAATAGATCAACTAAATATGTAGTGCTTAAATAGTATTGCATTAAAAAATTGTAATTAGCCTATTGTCCCGCAGGGACTTGAGGTTGGTAGAAATAAAGATTTTTATGCTCAAACCCCGTAGGGGCGTAAGGTGTTGTATCGTCCCTATGGGACTTTCCCATTACACACGTTCATATATTTCTACCAACCTGTTGCCCCGATGGGGCAGTAACAGTTGAAGAAAGCATCAAAAATAATTTGACAGAGATGCGATAATTTCGGGAGGATGTAATCTTTTTCGGGTGGCTTTTTTGTTTACCCTGAGCGAAGCCGAAGGGTTTCCACAAAAAAAGAAAAGAAAAAGACTGCTTGTAAATAAATACAAAATGGTTATATAAAAATTTTCCACTTAATACATTTCCATAGCCGCATTAATTTCTTCAATAGGGTTGCGGCCCAGTTGCTGCAGCACCGCATTGCAGCGGTACAGTAAAGCAGGTGTAATGTTAGCCGCATCCGCATGGTTCCAAAAAGTAAGCAGCAGATTTTGCTGTATAGTACTCAGCGGCTCCTGCAGCCGTAAAATTAAATGGTGCAGTGCCGATATATCATCATCTTTTAAATGGTTAAAGCCGCCATTGGCCAAAAGGTCAATCGTAAGGCTGAGGATGGTTTTACTTTGCTGCATACTATTTGTTTTACAGATATTGAAGTTATCGGTATAACGTAAAGAAATTGTAAAGCTTGTGTTATGCAATTGTGTTGGGGAAAGGCTGTGGATAAGGAGGATACGATAGAAATATACATTATCAATAAAAAAATGCAGTTTATTATGCACTATAATTCAATATAATAGCTAATTTAGCATTATAACCTGGTAATCGTACAACATCATAACCTGGTAATTGTACAACATCATAACCTGGTAATCGCACAGCACCATAACCTTATAATTGTACAAAAGGCTGTTTATATTTAAAAAGTAAAATATGGCTACTCCAAGCGAAAAATTAGCTGCATCATTAGAAGCACTTAAAACAATTCAGGATACTGGGATTACTGCTATTAAATCAGCCGAAATAAGTAGAGTTGATAGAGAACGCTTAGTAAAAAACGGATTTATCAAGGAAGTGGTTAAGGGCTGGTATATAATAACAGCACCGGGAGAGCAACAGGGAGACAGTACTTCCTGGTATGCATCTTACTGGCAATTTTGTGCACAATATTTAGCCGACCGTTATGGCGAAGCCTATTATATATCACCAGAACAATCGCTGCAAATACATTCAGGTAACTGGACTGTACCGCAGCAATTGGTAGTACGTACAGCAAAAGGAACTAACCATCCCACCACTTTACCTTTTGGCACTTCGCTGTGGAGTTGGCAAATTCCACTTCCAAAATTAGCCTCCGTTATAACCATAGAAGGAATACAGGTAATGACGCTGGCATCGGCAATTGTATATTGTACGCCAACTATTTTTAAAACCAATCCTATAGAAGTAAGAACATGCCTTGCTATGATTGGGGATGCATCCGAAATACTGGCATTGCTTTTAGACGGCGGCCATACCACCATTGCAGGAAGGCTTGCTGGCGCATTTAGAAATATTGGCAATAATAAAATAGCCGGTGATATTGTAAAAACCATGCAATCGGCAGATTATGCAGTAAGAGAAACTGACCCTTTTGAAACTGCTGTTCCTGTTCAATTATCATCAAAAGAAAGATCGCCTTATGTAAACAGGATAAAATTGATGTGGTATCAAATGAGAGAGACTGTTATCAGTAATTTTCCCGAAGCTCCCGGTCTTCCAAAAGATTATGAAGCATACATGCGCAGGGTGGAAGAAATTTATGTAACAGATGCTTACCATTCCTTATCGATAGAGCGCTACCAGGTAACTCCTGAGCTGATAGAAACTGTACGAAGCGGCGCATGGGACAGTAAAAATAATACGGAAAATAAAAAGCAAAAAGATGCCATGGCTGCAAGAGGTTACTGGCAGGCAACACAAAAGGTAAGAGAAAGCATCAATAAAATATTGAATGGCCAAAATGCAGGAGCAGTAGCAGATGCCGGCCATGGCGATTGGTACCGGGAGTTATTTGCCCCCAGCGTAACCGCAGGTATTATAAAAGCATCCGACCTTGCCGGTTACAGAAATCATCAGGTGTACATCAGCAACTCCATGCATGTGCCCATAAGCAAAGATGCCGTACGGGATGCCATGCCCGCCTTGCTTGAATTGTTGCAAAATGAAACCGAAGCTTCTGTAAGAGCCGTACTGGGGCATTTTATTTTTGTTTTTATACATCCCTACATGGATGGTAATGGCCGCATGGGGCGGTTTTTAATGAATGTAATGCTTGCAAGTGGCGGCTACCCGTGGACGGTAATACCCGTAGAAGAACGTAAAACCTACATGGAAGCATTGGAGCAGGCAAGTGTAAAAGCAGATATAGAACCCTTTGTAAAATTTATTGCTTATTTGGTGAGTGAAGGATTGAAAGGAAGGCCGGTAGCGGTTATTAAAAGCTAAAATACAGGAGAGGTTTTTATGCAGGGTTTTTGATAATGATGCATTGGCGTTATTTCAAAAAAAATCAGTAACAAGTTTTGTTTAAGTAGTTTTAAAAGCAGATGAAGCTGTTACAATAACGTAAAGAAATTGTAAAGCTTGTGTTATGCAATTGTGTGCAGCAGCAAATGTGGGAAGGGTGTGGATAAGAGCAATTTTTTTGAGCCCGGCATTTCTTCTTTGTTCATCTGCATTAGCGTCGCACTCTTGTACAGAAAATCTATAATGGGCCTTTACGGAAGCGAAGAAAAATGGTAATTCACTTTTAAAGAATATCTTTATGAAAACCTATTAATTTGTTTTTTAATTCTATTCATGCTTAATTATTATTATTCAGATTCAATAGAAGTCTTTTTATCAAAAACTACTGAAGAAATTATTGGTTCCATTACACTATCAAATTCGTTTGATTCTACCTATAATCAAAATAAAGCTTGGGAACAACAAGTAGAAATTTTAAAATCTGCTTTAAATAGCTTTGAAGGAACTTTGTTTTTTGAATTTTCGATACCTCGGATGGGGAAAAGAGTGGATTGCTTGTTAATAATAGAAAATGTAGTTTTTGTTATTGAATTTAAAGTTGGAGAAACTGACTACCTAAGTTATAATGTAGATCAAGTTTGGGATTATGCACTTGACTTAAAGAATTTTCATCAACCAAGTCATAATGCTGTTATTGTGCCAATTTTAGTTGCTACCGATGCAGATGATTCATTTATTAATATTGTTACTACTTCACATGATGATAATCTAATTCTTCCTATAAAGACAAATAAGCATGGTATCAAAGAAGTTATAAGTAAATCTCTAGTATGGTTCTATGATAAAATAAAATTAGATCAAACAGGATATGCAAAAGGCAGTTATTCCCCTACGCCTACAATAATTGAAGCAGCAGTAAATCTTTTCAATAATCATAGCGTAGAGGCTATAACAAGGAATGATGCAGATGCAATTAATTTAACTCTTACAACCAAATCTATCTCCGAAATTATTGATTATGCAAAGCAAGAAAATAAAAAGGTAATTTGTTTTGTAACAGGAGTGCCAGGGGCAGGTAAAACTTTGGTAGGATTAAAAATTGCAGCAACACATTTAGATAAGGAAGAAGGAAATACAAGTGTATTTTTATCTGGCAACGCACCATTAGTAGCTATTTTGCAAGAAGCGCTTACCAGAGATAAAGTGAAAAGAGAAAAGGAGCTAGGAAATAAAGTAACAAAAGGAAAAGCAAGAGAGGCGGTAAAAGCATTTATACAAATCATACATCATTATAGAGATGCTTATCTCGTTGATCCCAAAGCTCCTTATGATCATGTAGCTATTTTTGATGAGGCACAAAGAGTATGGAATAAAGAACAAACTGTAAAGTTTATGCGGACTAAAAAGAATCAACCTGACTTTGATGAATCAGAACCTGAGTATTTAATTTCTTGTTTAGATAGGCATGAAGATTGGGCTGTTATGGTTTGTTTAGTTGGAGGAGGGCAAGAAATAAATGTCGGCGAGGCAGGTATTTCAGAATGGTTAAATGCAATTCTTGATAAATTTCCTAAATGGGAAGTTGCTATTTCTCCAAACTTACTGATAGAGAATATTCAGCAGTTGAAACAATATGAAAAAATTAAAAAATAACGTATTACAAAATTAATGAGAATTTCATTTAGCTGTTTCGATCAGACGCTATAGAGCTGAAAGCGTTTCAACTTTTTATTAAATAACTTTTAGATTTATAATAATCCCAGAAGCTTTATCACTTATGGACTTATAAATAAAAATTATCCAATTGTTTTGACTAGAGATTTGAGTAAAGCAAAAAAATGGTTAAAAGAAAAATCTAGAGGAACTGAGCGGATGGCTTAGTTGCTAGTCCTCGAAGCGCAAAGATTAAAGCCATTAGCAATTGACGTCAAATCAAATAAATGACGTGAATTGGTTTTTAAATGGAAAGGATGACATTCGCTCTTCATTATTATTTAGAAGATGTTGCTACTGAATTTCAAGTTCAGGGATTAGAATTAGATTGGGCGTGTGTGACGTGGGATGGAGATTTAAGATATTCGGATAATGGATGGAAGTCATACTCATTCGTTGGGAGCAAATGGCAAAATATACATAAGGAAGATCGAAAGAGATACCTTATTAATGCATATAGAGTGTTATTAACAAGGTCACGTCAAGGAATGATAATTGTGATACCCGAAGGCGATTTAGAAGATGGTACAAGAAATCCTGAATATTATGATAGTACTTTTAATTATCTAAAAGAATTAGGGTTAGCAACAATTTAAAAATTCTTCATCTTCTTCTTCCCCACAAATAAAACCACAATCCTTATTGAGGCATTGGTCAATCAACAACTTTGCATTAGTATGGTAAAAGTTGCCAATCTCATTGCATCTTGCACCACAATGCGGACAAGTGAATGGCTGATCATTCATTAGAAATATTTCAAGTGGTTTAATTTTTATAAGATTCATACATTTTTTCTTTTTTCAATCCAAGTTTCTTTTATCCTCATCCGATTTTTAATATCGATCATTAAAAATAGTTTGCACCGTTCTAAAAACTGCTATCTTTTAATACACATCTTCATTTAAAAAATTGCAGTAAAAATTTCCGGCAGGCAATACTATCTAATGTGACTTAAAGTACATTTGCTTTTAAGTCACATTAGATGAGCCATACAGGTTTTTGCATCAGCAAATAATAAATTGTAGTTTTGCAATATGATAAACAGGCAAATAATATTGGCTACGCTTAAACAGGCAAAACCTGCACTTCAAAAAAAATATGGGGTAAAAGATATAGCACTGTTTGGCTCTTACAGCCGCAATACTGCAGTTGCAGGAAAAAGTGATGTAGATGTAATGGTGGCTTTTTACCAACCTATTGGGCTTGCTTTTGTTGACCTTGCCGACGAACTGGAACAACTGCTGCAAATGAAAGTGGACTTGGTATCCCGAAATGGTATTAAACCTAAATACTTTACTTTTATTGAACCCGACCTCATCTATGTCTAAACGGGAGATACAACTTTTACTGGAAGATATACTTGAAGCTGGTAATAAAATCCTGTCTTTTACTGCAGATATGGGTTTTAATGATTTTATTGCCGACGATAAAACAATAGATGCTGTAATAAGAAATTTTGAAATTATAGGCGAGGCCGCCAGCCGGGTATCTGAAGATTTTAAAGCAGGTCATCCCGAAATTGAATGGCGGCGGATGATTGGTTTACGTAACCGGGTAATTCACGAATACTTTGGGATTGACTATGAAACTGTATGGAAGATAAGAAACGAAAATATTGCCGAACTGGTGGATTATATAAAACAGGCCATTGAGGGTTTAACCGGGCAAACGGAGTAAAACTTTTTTCAGTGTCTTTTCAATAGCAGCAGGTTTTAATTTACATTCCCAAATTTCAATCACCTTCCAGCCATCTTTCTTTAAAGCTTTTATGGCTTTGGTATCATTAGTTTTGTTGGTGTTTATTTTATCGGTCCACCATTGTGTACGTGTTTTTGGTACAGTAAAATATTTACAGTTGGCGTGGCCATGCCAAAAGCAACCATGTACAAAAATTATGGTGTTGTGTTTGGGTAAAACAATATCGGGTTTGCCGGGTAATTTTTTGTGGTGCAGTTTATAGCGGTAACCTTTGGCAAATAAAAATTGCCGCACCAGCAATTCTGGTTTGGTATTGCAGCTGCGTATCTGCTGCATATTAAAGCGGCGCTGCTCTTTTGTATGCACATCTGCCATGGTGTAAAGGTAAAATTCACCGGCATTTAAAATATTATTTCTCCGGGTAAAAAACTTTTTCGCACACTTAAAATAAATACCGCCTGCAATAACCGGCCGGGTTTATATTATTTAACTTAGCCGTAGTTAAAAAAATGAAATATGAAAAAGGAATTAGTCGCCGATTTTTTACCCACACTTACTATAAAAGCAAAAGATTTTGCTGCCGAACTTACCAGATATAATATTATTGAAAAAAAATTGAAAGGCGATACTGCTATCAGCAAAGAGCATATCGATAACAACAGCGCTGTTAGAAAAATGCTTAAACAAAGAGGCGTACAGCCTGAACAATTACCTGCTGACGAAAATGTAAAAAAACCTGCAATGAATATTAAAAAGAGAAATTAGAAATATTGCTATTCGGCTTATGCAGAAATTTTCTTTCTTGCAGTTATCCTTTTTGTACGTTTTGTTTTAGTTGTTTTTTGTCCATGTTTTGCCTTGTAATCACGAATGTAATTGCTTATTGCAATTTCTTCATCCTTAGTTAAGGGGCGGCTGTTTATTACAAAATCAACTCCTTCCGGTTCTTTAATGTGTCCCATAATTGTTACGATTTAAAATATTTGTCAACTAATTTTTGTGCAACGCTTGTTTCAATAATCATCAAATGATTTCCAAAATGGTAGGCACCAAGGCTTTTTTCATAGTGTTCAATCAACTTAGTTTTGGCCGTAAAAGAAAGGAAGCCATCAAAACCTCTTTGAAAAGAAACTTTACAGGCAAAGGCAACTAAGTTTCCCGGAACGCCTTCGTAAAGTTTGTTTCGTCCAAGGTTGAAGGGAGCGCTTTCAATCAGGTTCATGTAAATATGGTCGTACTTGATGGAAAAACTTAACAGCCCCTGAATAATGTTTGGATTATTATTAATAGTCAGTTTGTAAACTTCTCTTGTATTGTTGTTTAGTTCATCACGCCAATTAAAATTCCAACCGGTTTTCTTGGTAACTTCTTTCAGGTCTGCTTTAGTTACCCGGCTAACTTCAGTAACAAAACTATCACCCGAAATGGTGTTTTGAATGGAGTTCGTCAACTTATCAATAACAAAATCGAGGTGTATATTTTTCTCTTTTTTCACCCTGTAAAGTTAAGCAAAATAGTTGTAGTTATGTTTGATGCAAAATGTAAAAAAACTGGCAAATAAATATTAAAAAGAGAAATTGATTAAACCACAACCCTGGTATTATTGCTGCGTATAAATATACTGTTACTTTTTATGCTGCACAGTTGCCATGTTATAAAGCTACAATGTTATTGTAAAGTTGCGGTCTTATAATTTGTTGCAATTTAAATTTACGGTTTTTTTCTTTTTTTGTAGAAACCCTTCGGCTTCGCTCAGGATAAACAAAAAAGCCATCCCAAAACAATGTACTGCCCGTTTTGGAGTGTAGCTCTAATGAACATTAGTACTATGCACAGCTCACAAAGCCCGGCGGGCATCCTGCAGACTGTATCTTCTGCATTTATAGATGGATACTTATTTTTTGTTTGCAATCTTTTCTGGTAACGCAATTTTTTCAGTGGTACATGCTTTAAGCCTTTGTGCTGAGCAGGGGGCATTCATGCCTTTCGTTTTGCAACTTTTGTGTTAATAATAATCCAGGAACTATACTGGTTGTTTTTATTTTAGTTTGCTATTTACTAAAACTGCTGCTTTTAAATTATTACACAGCAATTACAAACAAAAATATTTACCAATATGGAATATGTATAAAGCAGTTGTATAAAAAGGGGGTGTTTATTTGCGCTGCCCGGGCAAAAAAAATCCCCCGGCTTACCTTCCGGGAGATTTAAACCAAATCCCATTTTTTTAAAATTTAAAACCAATACCTGCGGTAACATTTACTGCAGATATTTTTTGCTTAATGTCCTCGGTTACCCACTGGTCGTTTTCATTGGTATAACTGTATTGGAATTTGGGTTTCATGTACAGATAATCGGCGTTGGCAAATAGAAATAGGTTACTGCCAGTGCCAATACGAAGGTTTAGACCACCCTGCAGTACAGGCGCCCAGCCCCAGTCCTGCTCTGCCATTACAATACTATTGTAGGTAATTTTTGGTGAATTGGCATTGGCCACACCACCCATTACTTTAACATCGGTATTAATGTTTTTACCCAACTCAAAAGTTAGCATTGGGCCAGCAGAAAGACCATAAAATTGCCAGTGGTCCATTTTAAGTTCAATGTTTTGAGGGCCACTTCCATCGTTAAACGCCATCACGAATTTATGGGTATTGAAATTGTTGTAAAAAGCACTGGCGGTTACGCCTGCATTTTTTTCAAACTGGTATCCATAATTCAGATTAATGGTAAAACCGGTTTTGGCATAGCCAGCATCTTCGTTACCGGTATTTTTGCTGCCAAAATCACCTGCAGGAATGGTTGGACCTGCATGAAATGCTAAAAATGATTTTTTGGTTTGTTGGGCCCCGGCTTTTTGGGCGTGCAATGCCCCACCAGCCAGCAGTGCAATTGCCATTATTAGAAACTTTTTCATAACACTAGTTTTAAGTTATTTTATTGTTTATTGAACGGTTATCTTTTTTCACAACTGCAAATTACAATAGCCTGACTTTTATAGTAATGACGGCAGGTATATTACTATATGATTGTAATCAATTGCAGTATAACAAAAAAATGTTGTTGTAAAATTTACCCGAATTGATGAAACGGTAATCCTTAAATAATTGGTGCAGATAAATACAGGTAAAAAAAAAATTACACTAAAAAAAGTTTCATTTTTTGCTTCCGCAAAATGCGGAACGGCTGGTAAACCTGCCAACTTAATTGCAGTATTGGTGGTAATAAGGGCAATACGTTTGGTTTTGTATGCTGCAGCCTCCCGTAAAAAACAGCTATGCCTTTTTGTAGTTACCAGCGCAAGGGTAATACCAATTTTAGTATTTTTTATTGTAACAAAAGGAAAAGGTAAAACAATAATTTTATTGCTAAACCAGTATAAGTTTATTATAATGGAATAAAATATTGCAGGTTATAGCTGGTTATAAATTACCTCTTTAATTTTAAAGCTTACATTTGAGTAAACCTATAATTAAAATACATGGCTTCTACAAAATCATACGCTGCACAAAATGCCACTGCACCATTAACTCCCTGGACGATTGACCGCAGAGCCCCCCAACCACATGATGTACAAATACAAATTTTATACTGCGGTGTTTG
Organism: uncultured Chitinophagaceae bacterium; assembly: GCA_963741535.1. Taxonomy (GTDB): domain Bacteria; phylum Bacteroidota; class Bacteroidia; order Chitinophagales; family Chitinophagaceae; genus Ferruginibacter. Next base: position 709,376 of record CAVUIP010000002.1, on the reverse strand, counting down.
CCACAGCGATTTGCATACTGCCCGTAACGAATGGGGCGGTACCATTTATCCCTGTGTGCCGGGCCACGAAATTGTGGGCCGTGTAACTGCAGTTGGTAATCATGTAAAAAAATATAAAGTGGGTGATATTGCAGGCGTAGGTTGCCTGGTAGACAGTTGCCGTGAATGTGATAATTGCAAAAACGATTTAGAACAATTTTGCAGCAACGGCATGGTTGGCACATACAACGGTAAAGAAAAAGATGGCGGTGCCAATACTTTAGGAGGCTACAGTAAATCTATAACAGTGCATGAAGATTTTGTGTTGCACATTGCTGATAATTTACCACTGGAAGCTGTAGCGCCATTGCTTTGTGCAGGCATTACTACTTACTCGCCGCTGCGCCATTGGAAAATTGGTAAAGGCCATAAAGTTGGTGTACTTGGTTTGGGTGGTCTTGGCCACATGGGTGTAAAATTAGCAGTAGCAATGGGTGCCGAAGTTACAATGCTCAGCCACTCGGCCAGTAAAGAAACCGATGCAAAAAGATTGGGTGCTCACCAGTTTGTATTAACCAGCGATGCGGCACAAACAAAAAAAGTTACCGGTTATTTCGATTTTATTTTAGACACGGTTTCTGCCGATCATGATTATAATTTTTATTTAGGTTTACTTAAAACCAATGGTGTAATGGTTTGTGTGGGTGCGCCACCATCGCCTGCGCAAGTGCCGGCATTTAATTTAATTTTTGGCCGTAAAAGTATTGCCGGTTCTTTAATTGGCGGCATTGCCGAAACACAGGAAATGCTGGACTACTGCGCCAAAAATAATATTGTAAGCGATGTGGAAGTAATTGCCATAAAAGATATTAACGAAGCCTACGAAAGAATGCTTAAGGGAGATGTGCGGTACAGGTTTGTGATTGATATGGCCACGCTTTAATGGATAATGTTATAATGAATAATTTATAATGAATACAGAGCTGCCTTTGGGGCAGCTTTTTTTATTAGCATGGAATTCAATTAAAAATCGAATTAAAAATGTATTACAAGTTTAATTATAATGTATTGAAATTAAGAATAGAGATTTGATGCTGAAATCACAGTAGTACTAATAGCTGAAAATAGCTGCTTCCGAAATCGGGCTGTATTCGATTTCGTGCCTTGATTTTTGGTTACTTTTTTTGGGCAATGAAAAAAAGTGACAATAAAAAAGGCTGCGAAAGAAATTTATGTAAGTAACAAAAAAATACAACTAAATAATTGAAATTTTATCAATGGTAAAATAACACACTCCATTTTTCCTGTACCTTTCTCCTTTATAAAAATTACAATGAAATTTAAAATAATTATAGCAGCACTTGTTATACTCACCAACAGTTGCAGCGTTAATAAATATGCCGCTACAAACAAAAGCTATAAAAAACAAACCAAAGCATTTGCAAAACAATTACGTAAACAACCTGCTGCCATCGACAGTGCAATGATGGCGCAGCAATGGGTGGGCACCACCAACTTTGGTATGCGTAAACCCAATTTTGTTATTATACACCACACCGCACAAAACGCCTGCGACAGTACCCTCCGCACTTTTACACTGCCCCGTACACAGGTAAGTGCCCATTATGTAATTTGTAAAGATGGCACTATACACCACATGCTTAACGATTACTTAAGGGCATGGCATGCCGGCAACAGCAAATGGGGCAATGTTACCGATATTAACAGCAGCAGCATTGGTATTGAATTAGACAATAATGGTTTTGAAAATTTTACTGATGCACAAATAAAAAGTTTGCTGCAGGTATTGCAGCAATTAAAAAAGAACAACAATATTCCCACAGCAAATTTTATTGGCCACAGCGATATTGCGCCTAAAAGAAAAGTAGATCCTAATAAATATTTTCCCTGGCAGTTGCTGGCGCAAAATGGTTTTGGCAACTGGTACGATACGGCCAATGTAGAACTGCCGCAAAATTTTAATGCCCTGCAATCGTTACGCATTATCGGTTACGATACTAAAGATTCTGTTGCTGCCATTAAAGCTTTTAAATTACATTTTGTACAGCAGGATTCTTTATCCACGATTACAGAGGCTAACAAAAAAATTATTTATGAGTTGAGTAAGAGGTATTGAGCTTTGCTCAAACTTTTTTTGCCACAGATTGCACAGATTTTCACGAATTATAATTCAGGTAGAATTCTACTTCTGCTTGTACGAAAACTAAATAAAGAAAAAGAGTAAAATTGATAAATGTTGAAGTACAGTCCGCAGGATGCTGTGCATAGTACAAAAGCCTCATCAGGGAACCACCCCTAAAAAGGGATGTAATCTTTTTCGGGTGGCTTTTTTGTTAATCCTGAGCGAAGCCGAAGGGTTTCCACAAAAAAAGAAAAGAAAAAAGCTGCTGTAAATAGTTGGCATTGGTTAACCAAGAAATAATGCGAATCTCACTTTGTTGTTTATAGCTTTTGTTACCTTAGCATTTCAATCACAAATCAATGAAAAAAATAACACTCTCCATAATTAGTTTTTTGTTTTTAACCATAAGCATTAGTGCACAAAAAAAAATAACCCTGCCTAATGGATGGAGCCTTAGCCCGGCAGGCATAAGTTTACCGCTTGGAGACCTGCCACTAAACATGGCCATCAGCAATTCAAAAAAATTAATGGCAGTTACCAACAACGGCCAAAGCAAACAAACACTGCAACTGATAGATATTGCAACAGAAAAAATTACAGACAATATTGAAATTAAAAAAAGCTGGCTTGGGTTACATTTTAGCGCCGACGAAAAATATTTGTATGCCGGTGGCGGCAACGACAACTGGATTTTACAATACGCTGTGGTAAACAAAAAACTACAATTAAAAGACAGTATTAAACTGGGCGATAAATGGCCCAATAAAATTTCGCCTGCAGGAATTGAAATTGACGATGCAAAAAATTTAATGTACGTAGTAACCAAGGATAATAATTCTTTGTACATCATCAACTTAAAAAATAAAAGTATTGTACAGCAAATAAAATTAAATGCCGAAGCCTATACCTGTTTACTTTCAGCCGATAAAAAACAATTGTACATTTCTGTTTGGGGCGATAAAAAAGTTGCCGTGTTTAATATTGCAGAAAATAAAATTACCAACAGTATTGATGTGGGTGATCACCCCAACGAATTATGTTTAAGCAAAAATGGTAATTATTTATTTGTTGCCAATGCAAATGATAATTCAGTTTCGGTTATTAATACCAAACAACAAAAAGTTATTGAAACACTTACGGCGTCTTTATATCCTGATGCACCACAGGGCAGTGCTACCAATGGTTTAGCATTAAGCACCGATGAAAAAATGTTGTTTATTGCAAATGCAGATAATAATTGTTTGGCAGTGTTTGATGTGAAGGAACCCGGTAACAGTAAATCAGAAGGATTTATTCCGGTAGGCTGGTACCCCACCTGCGTAAAAGTTATTGGTAAAAAAATATTTGTAACTAATGGAAAAGGGTTTTCTTCTTTTGCCAATCCGCAAGGGCCTCAGCCAATAAAAAGCAGGGTAAAACACCAGGCCGATGATGAAGACGGGCCGCAATACATTGGTGGTTTAATGAAGGGCACCATGAGTATTATTAATATACCAACAGAAAAACAGTTAGGTGTTTTCTCTCAGCAGGTTTATAAAAATACACCGTACACTAAAGAAAAAGAATTGTTGGCAAAAGGAGAAGCAGGTAATCCCATTCCGCAAAAAGTGGGTGATAAATCTCCTATTAAATATGTGTTTTACATTGTAAAAGAAAACCGGACATACGATCAGGTATTGGGTGATGTAAAAGAAGGCAACGGCGATACTTCTTTAGTTTTATTTGGAGAAAAAATTACACCCAATCAGCATAAACTGGTAAAAGATTTTGTGCTGCTGGATAATTTTTATGTAGATGGTGAAGTAAGTGCCGATGGCCACAACTGGAGCCTTGGCGCTTATGCCAACGATTATTTAGAAAAAAATTGGGTAACCAGTTATGGTGGCCGTGGCGGTACATACGATGCTGAGGGTACAAGGGAAATTGCCAACAACAAAGGTGGTTTTATATGGGATCATTGTAAAAGGGCTGGTGTAAGTTTTAGGACCTATGGCGAATTTGCAGATGATTACAAAGCCAACATCCCGGTTTTAGAAAATCATTTTTGTAAATATTATACCAGCTGGGATGAAAGTGTAAGAGACACCACAAGGGTTGGGCAGTGGAAAAGAGACTTCGACTCACTGGTGGCTATAAACGCTTTACCGCAATTAAATACATTGCGTTTAATAAACGATCATACACAGGGGATGAGTTTAAATAATCCTACACCGTTTGCACATGTAGCCGATAATGATTTGGCGGTGGGTATGTTTATTGAATATTTAAGCAAGAGTAAAGTTTGGAATGAGAGTGTGGTTTTTATTGTGGAAGATGATGCACAAAACGGCCCCGACCATGTGGATGCACACCGCACCACTGCATACGTTGCCGGCCCACATGTAAAAAGAAATTTTGTTGATCACACACCTTACACTACCAGTGGTATGTTGCGTACAATAGAATTAATTTTAGGCTTGCCACCCATGAGCCAGTACGATGCGGCTGCAACACCCATGTGGCGGTGCTTTACAGCCACACCCAATTACACAGGCTTTACTGCATTACCAAGTAATGTAAATCTTGCAGATAAAAATACGGTGAATAATATTTTGGCCCAACGCAGTGCACAATTTGATTTTAGTAAAGAAGACAGGGCACCCGATTTAGAATTTAGCGAAGTGATATGGAAAGGTGTTAAAGGTTTGCACAGCATAATGCCTGCACCAAAAAGAGCAGCGTTTGTAAAGGTGAGTGATGAGGAAGATGATTAGAATATCGAATGTGTAAATATTGAATATCGAATGTTTGAATTTGAAAAAATTTCATAGATGATTGAGCCGGCCTGTATAAAAACATTCGATATTTAACCATTCGACATTCTACAAGTCTTTTACTAATTCTTCTAATTTAATTTCTTCTAAAATCATTCTTGTGGAAGTGTTGTTTTCCTGGCGCCATTTTATTAAGCGGATATAACCGCCTTCAATTTCTATTCCGGTAATATCACCATCATTAAAGCAGCAGCAGCCGGTATTAAAATAACTGGCTTTTAATTTTTCGTTCGCATCCTTTTCAATTTTATTAGATGGGTGATTAGAATATTTACCCGATGCAAAAACAGGGCAGTGAGTATGGCCGGTAATTAATAAAATATTTTTTCTGTTGCTGCTCCAGTCGTACATCATCTTATTATGTTTGTTGCGTAACGAATAATCTTTACTGGGTGTGTTTACGTTTATACGCAGGTAACGCTGCACTGGCCGCCAAATGTGGGCAACAATCCATGTGCTTAGGGCATTGTTATCACTCATTTTATCGCCCTGGTGCCCATGGGTACAAAAAATATTCAGTGTTTGATTATTGATGTTAGTTTTTAAAATAATGCCTTCATAAACGGCCAATGGCATGGTAAAGTTTTTTTTCAAATACATTTCCACGTCTAATTTATTTTTCCAGGTTACATCGTGGTTGCCAAAAGTTTTAAAATAATTATTGGGTTGAAAGGCAGCTTCGGCTGCAAAAGCTTTTTCGTTTTTTTCTAATACTTCTGCCAGCGGGTATTTCCACAATTCTTCACTGTCGCCCAAATTAATAAAAGAAAAATTTTGCTGTTTGTAATATTGTAATGCAGAAAGATAATTAAATTCATTAGTAGTAAAATCATCGGCCCAGTCACGGTTGCCTTTATGCTGATCGCTGAAGATGATAAATTTATCTTTTGAAGGATCAATAAAAATAGTGCAAACCCTTTTGCTGTTTTTTTTACTGCTGCTGTATAATTTGCTTAACGATTTAAACACCACATCTTTTTGCGGCTTGGCACTAAGTGTATTGGCCACCCAGCTAAGTGGTTTTTTAAATAAATATTGTAACAGCTTTCGCATACTTTATAATTTAGCCACTGATTACACAAATTTTCACAAATTAGTTTCCTGCAACTAAGTGAGATTATTTATAAATTCATTGTATATTCATCCGTGTTAATCTGTGGCTAAGCTTTATTTTTTTTATGATATCACCTATTGTATTTGTATTCATCCGTGTTAATCTGTGCAATTTGTGGCAAGGTTTTATTTTTTAAAATACTTTGCCAGCATAGGTATTTTCGCCAGCTCTTTTGCTTCTACTTTTGTAACAAACCACGTAAACAATCCAAATAACAAAGTAGCCGTGGTTAACGAAAACCAAAGATGATTGGGATAAATTTTATTAATACCCCAATGCATTAAATAAATTAAAACCACCAGCACTAAATAAGCAATTAATTTTTTTACAGGATAAGGAACGGGATAATATTTTTGCCCCAGCAGGTAACTGCTTACCATCATAAATAAATAACAGGTAAAAGTGGCAATGGCAGCGCCGGTATAATGCAACTTTGGAATTAATAAAACATTAAGCACAATAGTTATTACTGCGCCAATAATAGTTATTACTGCGCCATAAGTATTTTTATTGGTAAGCTTATACCAAACACTAAGGTTATAATAAATACCTAAAAAAATATTTCCTAATGCAAGCAATGGAACAATTTGTAAACCTTCGGCCCAGCGTGGGTTGGCAAAAGTTATAAATATCCATTTAAACACATCTAAGTATAACCCAATTAATAAAAACATAAAACAGCAGGCAATTACAAAAAATTTCATCACCCTTGCATAAGTGCGTTGTGCATTTTCATCTTTACTTTTATTAAAGAAAAATGGTTCGGCAGCCATGCGGAATGCCTGAATTAAAATAGTTATCAGTAATGCAATACGAAATATGTTTGCAAAAATACCCAGCTCATGATCGGCCTGTTGCTGTGGCAAATCTACCACATGGCGGTAAATTAAACGGCTGAGTACATCGTTAACCATACCACCAAGGCCAACAATAATTAATGGGGCGCTGTACCTCATCACTTCTTTCCACAGCACTTTATCAAAACTAAATTTTATCTGCCTTATTTCTTTACTTAATAGAATAAGGGTGAATACACTTCCGCAGAGGTTGCCTAATAAGATAATAACCCAAACCAATATCTTTATTGTAAATATTTTTTAAAAAACTATCAGGGTTGCTTTGTAAAATTTTTGGCACCACACCCAGAAAAAAAATCACCACACTTAAATTAATTACAATGCCTGCAATACGGGCAAAAGCATAACGTTTGGGCCTGTTCTCCTGCCGAAGTTTGGCAAAGGGTAAAGTATTTAAATTATCTACTGCAATAATTGCAATCATCCACAGCACATAATCGGGGTGATTATTTAAATCGGCAGCGCCGGTAATAGCACCTTTGCACAACAATAATATTAGAGTAAAAAGTATGCTGCTGAAAAATAATGAAATGCTGAGTGTGCTGTACAGTTTTTGTTTATCGTGTGTTTGCGAAAAACGGAAATAAGCTGTTTCCATTCCATAAGCATACAGCACATTTAAAAACGGTATAATGGTGTACACCTGCACCAGGTCGGCAGTTTTTTCGGGCATGGCAACAAAAAACGGCAGCGCCATATTCATTAAATAACCTAAAAAACGGCTGGCAATTGTGGGTACGCCATACCATAAGGTTTGAGATGCTAATTTTTTAATACCGCTCAATGGTTATTTTAATTTGCATCAAATTTACTTGTATAATTTTAATTTTTGTTTAAATAAATGATGCAACCATTTGCCAACATAAATTATCTTTGTTTAAAACAAAGCAATATGAAATACGCCTTTACATTTATTTTTTCTATAGCATTATATCTATCCGCTGCAGCCCAGAGCCGCATTGCCACGGTGGAGTACCAAAAAATTAACCGCCAGGCTGTGGTAAGCGAAATACCTTTTCCCGAAAAAACTATACGTGATGCTATTGATAATAAAATGGAGCAGATGGGTTACAAAGGAAAAGACAGCAAAGGCTACACGGTTTATAAAGGGGTAAGAATGCCCGAGCTGGGCAACGACAGTTACGACCTGTACTTTATGGCCGACAGAAAAAGCCGTAAAGAAAAAGAAAACTCCACCCTTACTTTAATGATATCAAAAGGGTTTGACAGTTTTATTGCAGACAGTACAGACAGCAAAGTAATGGACAATGCAAAAAATTATGTAGACAGTATCAGAAACATGATTGTTGCTTACGACCTGGAGCAGCAAATTATTGCACAGGAAGATGCCATAAAAAAAGCAGATAAAAAAAGCGCTAACTTAATTGATGATGGCATAAGCCTGGAAAAGAAAAGAAAAAACATAGAACAGGATATTGCCGACAATAAAAAAAATCAGGCGAACCAACTGGCAGAAATTGAAAAACAAAAACAAATTTTGGAAGTGCTGAGGGGAAAGAGGAAATCTTAATTTTTAAATTAACGGTACCTCAAACTCTTAGTAAGCGTTGTATCCGCAAGGGTATATAAAAAATAAATTAAATTATTCTTCTCCGTATTGCCCATGGCAATACGGTTTTTTAATGCCGTATCTAAAGTAGGCTGTGTGGTAATAATGCCTGTGCGGTAATGGTCTATAGCATTACCAATACTGTAAAAACGGCCATCATGCATATAAGGGAAGGTGAGTGTTACATTACGCAAACTGGGCACTTTAAATTTTAAAGAGTCATTTTTATTACGGGTAATTTTCATTCGGCCATAGTCATTTAAAAAACTATTGATGGCCATGCCGTTATTTCTAAAAGAGTAATCGGTAAATAACGGTTCGGTGTGGCAGCCGTTGCATTTAGCTTTAAAAAAATCGTAGCCCTTTTGTTCGGCAGGTGTAAAGGTAGCTTCGCCCCGTTGCACTTTATCGTACTTACTGGTGTAGCTAACGATAGATCCTGTAAACTGTGCCAGTGCTTTTAACATGCGCTGGCTGTTAATTATGTTGGTGCCAAATGCCGCCCTGAATAATTTTGGATAGGCAGTATCTTTTCTTAATTTAATTAAAACGCTGTCAATATTTTCAGCCATTTCATTGGGGGCAGTTAAAGGAGATAGTGGCTGTACTTCAATATGGTTAATGCCACCATCCCAATGCAGCAATGGTGCCCATGCTAAATTAAAAAGTGGTGGGGCATTACGGGTGGTAAAAGTATTATTAAAGCCGTGGCTAAAATCGTGGTCGTAACTGGCAAAGGCTGCAAACTGCTGGTGGCAACTGGCGCAGGCAAAATTGCCATCTTTACTCAAGCGGCCATCGTAAAATAATTTTTTACCTAATTGAAAACCTTCTTCGGTTAAAGGGTTATTTGCATAAATATTTTTTGATGGTTGCGGCCATCCTTTTGGGATAATTAATTTTAAAGGAGTGGGTTTATAAGGCGGCGCAATGTCAACCGCAAAAGCCGCTAAAATAATAAAGGCCAGTAATAATATAGTAATACGTTGTTTCAATTGGCAGCAGTAATTTTTTTTAACGAAAACATTTTACTGTAATTGGCTGCAATTTTTTTTGCTAATACTCCGGGGTTGGTGCATACGGCGTTTGCAGCAATCAAAATATCGTTGGGCATTTGCCACCAGGTATTAATATCAGCTTCAATAATAATTTCGGTAACAGTATCTTTATTAATATTGATGTTTAGTGGCAGCGTAATTTTTTTTATTACATTATCAGCACCGGCAAATCCACCAATATGATATTCTACTTTATTATTTACTACGGTTGAGGCCGGGGAGTTGCCTTCTAACTTTGCCATTACATAACCGGTGTTCCATGTCCAGAACATATCGTTGGTGGGGTCTAATGCGCCGCTTTGTGCACCACTAACATTTTTTAAACTATCTACACCCAATAAAAAAGAGATGCTTTCATAATTTCCTGGTGGCATTGTTAATGAAAAACTTTTGCTGGCAGCATCTTTTTCATCAACCAAATAATAATTATTATTTACAACCGTATTTTTTTTATCATTAACCAAATACAAATTGCTGATGTAATATTTAAATTTGCTAACCGTATAATTTTCTGCAAAAGGGTTGGTGTAAGTACCACTGTCTAAAATTAAAGGCACATGATTAACAGTATGTACAAAACTTATTTTTACGCTGGCGGCAGGCGCTTTTTTTTGCGAAAATAAAAGCACAGGAAAAACTAAGGCGGATATAAAATAAAATAATCTTGCCATAATAATTTTCTTTACCACAAATCTTTACTTATCTTTTTTCTAAAATCTTTTAAAGAAGATATTTTCTTTTTAAATTCAATGCGTTTTTCTTTAGCCGCTTTACTGGGTTTAGTAGCTTTACGTGGCTTAGGTTTTATCAATGCATTTTTTACAAAGGCATTCATTTTTTTTATTACTTCGGCTTTATTACCCAACTGGCTGCGTTCGGTTTGGCTTTTCACTAATAAAAAACCATCAGCATTTATTTTATTAACTAACTTTTCTTTCAGCAATTCTTTTTGCTCAGCAGTAAATAATGCAGTAGAGTCAATATGCCAGTAACCTTCCACCATGGTTTCTACCTTGTTTACATTTTGGCCGCCTTTGCCACCGCTTCGGGCCGTTTTAAATTTTATTTCGGCAGATATATCCGTCATAGTTACAAAATTACCAATAAAAAGAAGGAAATTGCAGCCATATCCATCTTATTTGGGTCTATTATTTCGGTAAGACGGATTTTTTTTGGATTTTTGCAGCAATCAATAAGACAGGCATGACGAAAGGCATTTATAAATCATTAACCGAACGAAAACAACAGGGCAAAAAATCTTTTGCCGTTCTTATCGACCCCGATAAAGTGAACGACAATAACATGGAGCAATTAATAGCATTGTCTGTTGATGCCCGTGTTGATTATTTTTTGGTAGGCGGCAGTTTAGTTATCTCCAATTATTTAGATGAATGTTTGCAGCTGATAAAAAAAACCTGCAGTATTCCCACCATACTTTTTCCGGGCAGCCCTAACCAGGTAAGTAAATATGCCGATGCATTATTGTACCTGTCACTCATCAGTGGCCGCAATGCCGATTTATTAATTGGCCAGCATGTAATAAGTGCGCCGGTTGTAAAACAAAGTGGACTCGAAATTATGCCCACTGGTTATATGGTTATTGATGGTGGCGCACCCACTACAGTTTCTTACATCAGCAATGCCACACCCATACCGGCAGATAAAAATGAAATTGCTGTATGTACTGCCATGGCCGGCGAAATGCTGGGCATGAAATTAATTTATATGGATGCCGGCAGTGGTGCCAAACGTGCCATTACCGAAAGCATGATACAAAAAGTTGCGGCATGTATTGATGTACCCTTAATTATTGGCGGCGGCATTATTGAACCCGAAAAAGCGTACCTCAACTGCAAAGCCGGTGCCGATGTAATTGTAGTAGGCAATGCCATTGAAAAAGATCCTGCACTTATAAAAGAAATGGCCGCTGCGGTGCATAGTGTGGCGGTAAAGGTGTAAAAAATTTTTACAAATTTTATTTTTTTTGTTACCAGCAGTGGTAATACTGTTGGGCTGCGGTGGCGTCGCACTCTTGTACAGTAAATCTTTATTTAGCTTTTACCTTAGCGTAGATTTAAGCAAATGTTTTCTGAAGACATCAAGCGAAAAGGCAAACTGTAAGCAATAATTAAAAAATACTGCTGCGCTGCATTTTTAATTTCAATTATTTCTCGTTCTGCACACTTTTCTGCGTACCCTTGGTACTAACAATATTTTTACAGCAAATTATATTCTATGCACAAGTAATTTTTTGTAAATTTGGTAACACAATTATTAGTATGGAAAACAGAGTAATAAATATTGACCCGGAAATATTAGGTGGTACTCCCGTTTTTTTTGGTACCCGTGTACCGGTTAAAAATCTTTTCGATTATTTGGAAACAGGCGAATCCATTGCAGCTTTTCTGGAAGATTTTGAAAGTGTAAAAAAGGAACAAGTAATTAAAGTGCTTGAAATGTCTCAAAAACTAATTGACAACTCTGCAAACATTCTACATGAAAATTTTGCTTGATGAATGTGTAACCAAAAAGTTTAAATCTTTCCTTCAGGGCTTTGATGTTTTTACGGTAAACGAAATGGAGTGGAATAAAAAACGGAAAACTAATGGGCTTATGCTGTGATAATGGCTTCGATGTATTACTAACCATTGATAAGAATTTAATGAGCCAGCAAAACCTTGCCAAATTTAATCTTACAATTGTTGTGCTAAATACTTTTACAAGTAAAATAGAAGAGCTAATTCAATTTGTACCTTCTTTTAAATTAACTGTAAACTCAATGGAAAAATATAAAGGTTACCTGATAGAGAAATAATTTATTATGGTTTTCTCTTGCACCAATAAAATAATGAAATAAAAAAATCCGCTGGGCTTTTGGCAGCGGATTTTTTAATAAAATTAAATATATTACTGAGCTACAGTACCTCTTGCATACTGATGTTGCTTTACAAAATAATATTTTTTTCCGTTGTGGGTTGCCGTACTGTAAGTTACCGGCATAATTGAAACACTGATATCACCACCGCTAACTGCTACCGATTTTATTTCGGAACTTGTAAATGTCATGCTGCTGCTGGTATTGGCCACATATTTTGTTGTATCGCCATTATCTCCGGTAAGCGTATATAAAACACCTAATAAACCTCCTGTAGAAGTATGATTTACGGTTAAACTATTATTGATATTTACAGATGCAGGAAGTGTAAAATTAGGTGCATTGGGTAAAGGGGTATTATCGGTATGTGCAAATGCCGCTATACCTGATGCCGAATTACCTTGTACCGTCCATGCGTTGGCTGTGCCTTTAAACAGTGTATCCGAAGATGATAAAAAAGCTGTTGCATTATAAAAATTGCCAAAATTATCCAGCTCAAAATTATTCACTTTTACAATACCGGCATCGGATACCTGCGGAAATTTGCCAAACCAGGCATAACCAAATTGTACTTCTTCGTAAGTACTGCCATTGTGTGTGTCAAAATATTTAGACTGAATACCATACAATGCACCGTCAGCATCGGCTGCGTTTAAAGTTCCATCTGCATTAATTGTTACAGGAGCCGGCGCAGCATCGGTATCATCTTTTTTACAACTGGAAAGAAGGATAACGGCCAGTGATAAACCACTGAGGATTTTTTTCATAGTTTTAGTTTTACTTCAAACGGATGTTAAAAACAAATATTGTATGCTGGCGTAACAAAATTTAATGTATTAATTACCTCTCTTTCTCCACCCTCGTCGGCGTATCCTTACCACTCACAATAGTTTTACTGCTTAATGCAATGGCTTTTATTATCTCCGCCATATTTTTCATATCCAGTGTTCCAATTTCATCACTTTGTTTATGGTAATTAGGTTCGTTGTTGGGAGCTTCTTCCATTTTAGAAGTGGATATAGTGTGAGCAGGTACGCCCAATTCGGCAAGTGTAGCATTATCGCTGCGGTAAAATAAATTTTGTTTAGGGTAGGGGTCGGGTTCAAACTTAAATTTAGAATTGGTAAGATTGCTTTGTAAAATTTTACCCATATCAGTTTTTTCGTAGCCGGTAATGTATGCACTGTTAATGCCCCACTTACTTTCGGTACCAATCATTTCAATATTAAACATGGCAACAACTTTATCGGCATTTAACTGCTTACTAAAATACTGGCTGCCAAAGCCACCAATTTCTTCGGCGGTAAAAGCCACAAAAATTATAGTACGTTCATTTTTTTCTTTTAGTGCACTAAAATATTTTGCCAGCATCATCACGGCGGTTGTGCCTGCAGCATCGTCGTTAGCACCGTTGTAAATACTGTCCATATTTTTATCGGGCTTACCAATACCTAAATGATCGTAGTGGCCGCTAAAAACTACATACTCATCTTTTTTACTTTTACCGGGCAATACCCCCACAACGTTTTTAAGCTGTTGCTCTGTTAATTCATTTTTAATATTTACAGTAAGCGTTGCCGGATTTAAATTAGCTGTTAAAATAAATACCTGCGAAACTGCCGAAGAGAATTTTGCATTGCCGGTAAAGCGCTGCATACCTTTAAACCGCCTTGCATGAAAAGTATCCACCAGCACCACTACATTTTTTTCTGTATCAAAAATTGGAAAAACTGTTTTATTAAAATCAGCATCTTTTTTTACCACTATCACTTCATAATCTTTTAAAGAAATAATATTTATTTCGGCAGCAGTGGTATTAGCAGTTACATTGTTTACAGTTAACGAATCGGCATCTAACATGCCGGTTATAGAAACGGGTTTTGCTTTTATCATAGCAAACTCCTGAAAATAAGTTTTGCTGTTGCCAAAAAATTGCAATTTGCTTTTTGTAAATTCTGCAGCAATAAATTCTGCAGCTTTATCAATACCGGGTGTAAATGTTTTACGGCCCTGCATATCATCAGCAGAAAGTATTTTTTCAATTCTTTCTACTTCAGCAGCATTTATTATTTTATCAATATTCTGTGCAAAAGAAAGCAGGCATATAAAGCCTGCCGAAACTGTTAAAAGTATTTTCTTCATTATAAATTATTAATTACAAAAATTTTCATTTAGTGTGTTGAGTTAAAACCCAAATGATACACATGCTATCAACCATCAACTTTAAACTATCAACCTTCCTACAGGCTCATCATCTCTTTAAACTTTACCGCCTGCCTGCGGCTGACTTCAATTTTTTCGCCTCCATGCAGTTCTAATAAAAGGCCTCCATTAAAATAAGGTTCTATTTTTTCAATCATGCGCAGGTTTACAATATGTTTGCGGTTGGCACGAAAAAATACTTTTTCATCTAATCTTTCTTCCAATGCATTCAACGATTTTAAGATAAGTGGTTTGTTGGTACCAAAAAATACTTTGGCATAATTGCCTACGCTCTCAAACAAACGTACTTCGCCCAATTTTACAAACCAGCAGCGTTCGCCATCTTTTACAAACACCTGGTCGGCCTCGGTAAGCATGCCACGGTTGATGCCTGCCATGGTTGCCGCCATTTCTTTTTCTTCGGCCTGTTGTAATTTTTGTAAAGCATCTGCTAAGCGTTTAGGCTCCACCGGTTTCATTAAATAATCCAGTGCATTTACTTCAAAAGCTTTTAAAGCGTATTCATCGTAAGCAGTGGTAAAAATTACATGCGGCGCTTTTTCCAGTTCGGTAAGCATATCAAAACCGGTTTTGCCGGGCATCTGTATATCTAAAAAAATTAAGATCGGGAGAAAGGTTTTCAATTTTTTCCAGGCCTTCTGCAGCATTGGCAGCTTCGCCAATAACTTCAATCTCCGGAAAATCGAGTAACAATTTTTTTAATTCATTTCTTGCTAAACGTTCATCATCAATAATTACAGCTTTCTGCATTGTGTGTTTGCTTTTAAGTTCAAAATTTTAAATGGTAGCGGGCATGGTTACTTTGCTCTCCACCATATTAGTGCCAATATTTTTTATTTCAAAATGTGCTTTGCCCTGGTACATTAAATTTAAACGGTCCTGCGTACTTTTAATACCAAAACCATCACCATTTCTTTTGCCGTTAAGTTGCCCGGTATTTTGTACCGATAATTCCAGGTTATCGCCTTTAAAGTCGGCTGCAATACGCACCACGCCGCCATTTATTAATTTACTAATGCCATGCTTAATCGAATTTTCTACCAGCGTTTGCAGCATCATTGGCGGCACAGGCTGGGTTAAGTGTATCTTTATCTATATCCATTTCTACTTTCAGTCTTTCTTCAAAACGCATGTGTTCTAAAGCAAGATAATCTTTTACAATATCCAGTTCTTTTTCCAAAGTAACGGTTTCCGCCTTTTCGGCCTGCATGCTGCTGCGTAAAATATTACTCAGTTCGGTAATGGCCCTTCTTGCCCTTTCGGGGTTTTCATCCACCAATGCCCTTATGCTGTTAAGCGAATTAAAAATAAAATGCGGGTTGATGTGTGATTTTATAGTTTTTAATTCCAGCTCCTTAACGGTGCTTTCTAATTTTAAACGGTCAATCTGATCCCTTCTGTTTTTATTAACATAATGATAAACGATATAAATTAAAAACCAAAGTGCAAGCAATAATAAATTTTGATAAATGCCCAACAGTTCAGATTTATCTTCAAACTTCCATTCTCCTCTGCTGTTTCTGTACCAACCGGTAGTTTTTTTTATGTCGGATATTGTTTTAAGGTTTACAGAATCTTTAAGGGGTGTATTGCTGTAATAAGTTACTTTATCTAACCCGGCACTTGATTCTGTTTTTTTTGCTTTTTCTAATTTATATTTTTGAATATAATTATCAAAAGAATAAGCGGTATTATGTTCTATTGCATTACCACCATAAAATAGTAAAAGGCTGGTGGCGCCTATGCCAATGATAAAAATTATCCAGATTTTATTAAAAGAAAATTTAAGCCAGTTGGTTCTTTTAATTATGGTTCTTAAAATATGTGTTGATAAAATACCTGAAACTAAAAATATACCAAGGCTGATAAGATATTCGTTTTCGCCACCATGTTGTGCAAACTGTTCTGCAAAAACCACCAGGTTAAAATAGATATGTATAAGGCCAAAAATGCCCCATCCTATAATCTGGCACAACCAATATCTTACATTTACTTTACCCATAGTGCAAATCTAAACTCCAAGATAGTGAAATTACGGTGTGTTTTGATTAATGGCTATATGGTGGTGTGGGAGGTTATTTTAAAAATCATATCAATAAAAGCTTGCATTTGCAATATTTTTTCGCCACTTTGTGCAACCCTTTAACCTCCACAGCAATCTAAAGCGTATTAACCAAAAAAACTTAAAACAATCAACATGTCATTTAACTTAATCGATGCAGCAAAAGGTTTGTTTACTAACGAATTGGTAAGCAAAGCAAGTTCTTATTTAGGCGAAAGCGAAACAGGTGTTTCAAAAGCCATGAGTGGTATTTTGCCTGCTGTTTTCAGCGGGTTATTAAATACAAGCTCTACACACGAAGGCGCTGGTGCACTTTCAAAAATGGTAGATGAGCAAAAAAGTTCGGGTATTTTAGACAATTTAGGTGGTTTTTTAGGTAACGACGGTGGCAGCCTTTTAAGCAAAGGTGCCGGTTTGTTAGGTGGCCTTTTTGGCAATAAGGTAAATGGTATTACAAGCCTTATCTCTAATTTTTCCGGATTAAAATCTTCATCAGCATCTTCATTATTAAGTATGGCCTTACCTGCTGTTTTAGGTTTAATTGGTAAACATTCATCAGGTGGCGCAAGCGGTATTACTTCTTTATTAAGCAGCCAGAAAGATAATATTGCTGCAGCAATGCCAGCAGGTTTAAACCTTAGCAGTGTATTGGGTAATATTGGTGGCAATGTTACTAATGCAGTTTCAGGTGCAAAAGAAACGGCAACACATTATGCAAACGAAACAGTTGAAAAATCGAGCAGCGGTTTAAAATTTTTATTGCCATTACTTTTATTGGTTGCTGCTGCAATGGGTGCATGGTATTTTTTTGGTAAAGGCTGTAACAACACCGCAGAAACTGTTGCACATAATGTTGTTGATACAGCAAAAGCAACAACTGAGCAGATAGCTGCAGATGTTAAAACTGTGGTTGCAAATGTTGCAGGTAAATACGATTCATTAACTAACGAATTTGTTTATGATGCAGGACAGAATGTAACTATTGATTTACCAAACGGTGCCGGTAAATTAGTGGTAGGCGAAAATTCAACTGAAAATAAATTATACAAATTCTTATCTGATGCTAGTGCAACAATTGATACAGTAAAGGGCAACTGGTTTGAATTTACAAATGTGAAATTTAAAACTGGAAGCTCTGATATTACAGATGCATCAATGGATCAGTTAAAAAATATGGTAGCTATAAGCAAAGCTTATCCCACAGCACAATTTAAATTGGGTGGCTATACTGATAACACCGGTGCTGCTGCAGCTAATGTTGCACTGTCTCAAAAAAGAGCAGATGCAGTAGTTGCCATGCTTAAAAAATTAGGCGCTGCTGCAACTTCAATTGTAAGTGCTAAAGGTTACGGTCCCGAGTGGCCGGTTGCCGATAACACCACTGCAGAAGGAAGGGCACAAAACCGCAGGGTGGCTGTAAATGTAAAATCTAAATAAGTAGTTGAAGCATAAGGGAAATAAAAGCCTCCGTTTTTAACGGAGGTTTTTTTATCGCCACTATCTTTTAATAATTTATAATTAGTTTTACAGTATTGATACAAAAATAAATGGCAAACCCCAATTTAAATAACGACGCAGCATTTGCAGATAAAGATTTTGAAAACACGATAAGGCCATCGGCTATAAATGATTTTAGCGGACAGCCGCAGATTATAGAAAATATTACCATTTTTATAAAGGCTGCTAAAATGAGGGGAGAGGCACTGGATCATATTTTATTTCATGGCCCGCCGGGTTTGGGTAAAACAACTTTAAGTAGAATTGTTGCTAACGAATTAGGAGTAAGCATTAAAGAAACCAGCGGCCCGGTAATTGAAAAGCCAGGAGACCTTGCAGGTTTATTAACCAACTTAGAAGCTAACGATGTTTTATTTATTGATGAAATACACCGCCTGAGCACAGTTGTGGAAGAATATTTGTATGCAGCCATGGAAGATTACCGCATTGATATTATGATCGACAGCGGCCCCAATGCAAGAAGTGTACAACTGAATTTAAATCCATTTACATTAATTGGTGCTACCACAAGAAGTGGTTTATTAACTGCACCATTGCTTAGCAGGTTTGGTATAAAATCAAGATTGGAATATTACGATGCCACTACTTTAAAAAATATTATTCTCCGCTCCTCAAAAATATTGGGTACAAAAATTACCAGCGATGCAGCTGCAGAAATATCCGGCCGCAGCCGTGGCACACCACGTATTGCAAACGGATTACTAAGAAGGGTGAGGGATTTTGCACAGGTAATTGGAAATGGCGTTATCGATTTGGGTATTACCGAACATTCTTTAAAAGCATTAAATGTAGATGCTTATGGTTTAGATGAAATGGATAACAGGATATTATCTACCATTATAGAAAAATTTAAAGGCGGGCCGGTAGGTATTACCACCATTGCAACTGCTGTGGGTGAAGAACCGGGGACAATTGAAGAAGTGTATGAGCCATTTTTAATACAGGAAGGATTTTTACAACGTACTGCAAGAGGCAGAGAAGCCACCGAAAAAGCGTACAAGCATTTAGGGAAAACACAGCCCAATTCTCCTAACACTTTATTTTCATAAAAAAAGCTGTTCAAAATACGAACAGCTTTTTAATAATTTCGCCCTTTTGGGAATGGTGGTTTTTATTCCGACACTACTAGCCTGAAACCATTACCATGAATATTTACAATTTCAATTTTAGGATCTTCTTTTAAATATTTACGTAATTTGGCAATGTAAACGTCCATACTGCGGCCATTAAAATAGGTATCGCTGCCCCATATTTTTTTCAATGCAATTTCACGGCTCAGTAAGTCATTTTTATATTCACTCAGCATTTTCAGCAACTCATTTTCTTTAGGCGATAATACCTGTACCTTACCGGCAATGGTTAACTCACGCAGGCGGGGATTGAAATGATAATTGCCCAAATCAAATTCGGCATTTACTTCTTCACGGTGCATTTCTTCGTTACGTTTTAAAATAGCTTTTATTTTATGCAACAACACTTCACTGTCAAAAGGTTTGGTAATATAATCATCGGCACCCAGCTTATACCCTTGTATAATATCATCCTTCATTGTTTTTGCACTGAGGAAAAATAAAGGCACATCGGGGTTTACATCACGTATTTCTTCTCCTAATGTAAAGCCATCCATATTGGGCATCATTACATCAAGCAAACAAATGTCAAATTTTTCCCGCTGAAAAGCCGCTAAGCCCAGCCGTCCGTCACTTTCTAATGTTACATCGTAATCATTTAATTCTAAATAATTTTTTAAAACCATACCAAGGTTGGTATCATCTTCGCAAAGTAATATTTTGGGTTTTACTGCTTCCATGTTTTATTAGTTTAATAGCAAATAAAATTAATTCATTTTTGGTACAGCGAATATAGTGCCTAATTTTTTGTTAAAGGTAGAATTGTTGCCCGCAGATTACGCTAATGTCGCTGAAAAGAGTTTTGCATGCGGCAAAATGGGTTTGCCACGGATTACAAAGATTTACAGGATTTTTTTTGGCTGAAGTAGTTGATGCAATTTTCCATCAGCGATATCTGCGAAATTAGCGGGAATACTTTTTATCCGTCAAAGTTTTTAAAAACGCCACTAAATCTTTCTTCTCCTTTTCAGTTAAGCCAAGGGGTTGTTTTAAATCATCATCAATATTTATGGAGTTAGATACAATTTTTTGCGGATCGTTATAATACTCTACCACTTCTTCTAAGGTTTTAAACATACCATTATGCATGTAAGGTGCCGTTACTGCAATATTACGCAGGCCAGGGGTTTTAAATTTTCCTTTATCATTTTCTTTTTTGGTGATGTTGTATAAACCGGCATCGTTTAAATCTTTTGCATTGTACAAACCAATATTTTTAAATTCATCTGTAGTAAAATCTTCCATGCTGTGGCAGTTAAAACATTTTGCTTTATCGCCAATAAATATTTGCCGGCCACGCTCTTCGGATGAAGATAATTTTTTAATGTTATTGCTCCAGTCGTCAAACTTACTGTCAACCGTTTCTAAAGTTTGTTCGTAAGCTGCAAAGGCTGCTGATAAATTTTTTGAATTGGGTTGCTGCTTAAATATTTTTTGAAATAAATTTTTATATTCTTTGCTTTCGTTTAATCTTTTAACCGCTTCTGCAATGGGTAATCCCATTTCACCGGGGTTTTGTATAGGCATTAAAGATTGTTCTGCTAATGATGCTGCTCTTCCATCCCAAAAAAAATAAGGCCGGTTTTTCATGTTTAAAACTGATGGGGTATTTCTTGCCGTTAGCCTGCCATTAATTCCGGTACTTAACGCAGCAGTATCTGCAAATGCATACGCAGGTTTGTGGCAGCTGGCACAGCTTACAGAAGAATCTAAAGATAATATTTTTTCAGAAAATAATTTTTTTCCAAGAGCGGCCCTGGTTTTTATTTCAGTATTTTTTTGCTGAAAAGATGAGCTGACAATAAAGAAAATTACCGCAGTTAAAAAAAGAAAGTAAAAAGACTTTTTCATTTGTACAAAATTAGCAGGAACTGGCTGAAAAAATGATTTTATTCATATCAATTACAGGTTGTATCTTTCAAAAAATTATAAACAATGTCCAACAAAGAAACATTTATACAAGCCATAAAAGATGGCTATACTTTTAAAGGCGAATCGGTAAAAATTGGTTGCGCTGTTTTAGAGGGCGAAGTAGTTGCCGAAGCTGGTATTAATCTTCCTTTAAAAACGATGAACCGCCATGGTTTAATTGCCGGTGCTACCGGTACAGGTAAAACAAAAACCCTGCAAATGATTAGTGAGTTTTTAAGCGATAACAGCGTGCCGGTTTTATTAATGGATATAAAAGGCGATTTAAGTGGCATTGCTGCTGAAGGAGCTACTAACGATAAAGTAAAAGACCGCTATGCAAAACTTAGCATGGAATATAAACCTGCTTTATTTCCTGCTGAACTTATGACATTAACCGGGCAAAAGGGAGTTCATTTAAAGGCCACAGTTAGTGAGTTTGGTCCGGTGCTGTTAAGTAAAATTTTAGGCTTAAACGATACACAGGGTGGAGTAGTAGCAATGATTTTTAAATATTGTGATGATACAAAATTGCCACTACTTGATTTAAAAGATTTTATTAAAGTACTGCAATACATTGGCGATGAAGGAAAAGCAGAAATTGAAAAAACATACGGTAAAATATCTACCACCAGTACCGGAACAATTTTGCGTAAAGTTATTGAACTGCAGCAGCAGGGTGCCGATATTTTCTTTGGCGAAAAAAGTTTTGAAGTAGATGATTTAATGCGAATGAGTGATGATGGAAGAGGAATGATAAATATTTTACGGGTTACCGATTTGCAGGACAAGCCAAAATTATTTTCAACTTTTATGCTGCAGATGCTGGCAGAATTATATGCCAGTTGCCCCGAAGAAGGTGATTTGGATAAACCCAAACTGATAATGTTTATTGATGAAGCTCATTTAATTTTTCAGGAAGCCAGCGAAGCATTATTGCAGCAAATAGAAACGATTATCAAACTAATTCGTTCAAAAGGCATTGGTATTTTCTTTTGCACACAAAACCCCATGGATGTACCGGCAAGTGTACTGGGGCAATTGGGTTTAAAAGTGCAGCATGCATTACGGGCATTTACTGCTGCCGACAGAAAAGTAATTAAACAAACAGCACAAAATTATCCTGAAACAGCATTTTATAAAACTGAAGATCTAATTACACAGTTGGGCATAGGCGAAGCATTGGTAACCATGCTGAATGAAAAAGGTATTCCCACACCGCTGGCACATGTAATGCTTTGTGCACCACGTAGCAGAATGGATGTGTTAACCGATGCAGAGATTGACAGCATTGCAGGTAAATCTAAGTTAGTGGCTAAATACAACAAAGTAATAGACAGTGAAAGTGCTTACGAAATTCTAACTGCTAAATTACAGGAGGCTGCAGAAAATTCAGCAACAGAAGAAAAAACGAATGGTAAAAAAGTTAAGGAAGAAAAATCAACTTTGGAAAAAGTGGCTGATAATACCATTGTAAAAAGTATGGTACGTACTGCAGGTAATACTATTGTACGTTCTTTGTTGGGTGCTTTAGGTTTGGGTGGCAGAAGCAGATCCAGCAAAAGTAAAAGTTGGTTTTAATATCGTCTTACGTCTTCGTCTCGCCATGTTAAGCCTGAGAAACCAATACTGTTTCTCAGGCTTTTTTGTTTTGTTATCTTTGCTCATGCTTAAGAAAATCTTCAACCACCGTTTTGGCCCGGTTGCAATTGTGGCTGTTTTAGTTTGTATTATCAGCTTTATTACAAGGATTATATTGCTGATAATAAGTTGGCAGGGGCTGGAGTTAAATCCCTTAAAGCTTATTGGAATTTTTATAATTGGATTATTTTATGATGCAGTGGTAAGCGGTTTTTTTGCTATCCCTGTTGCGCTGTATTGCTGGCTGATGAAAGATTCCTTTTATAAAAAAAGCTGGAATCGTATTCCGTTATTTATACTTTTTTTTATAATTACTTTTATTTTATGCTCAATGCCGGTGGCGAAATTATTTTTTGGGATGAGTTTAGTGTGCGGTATAATTTTATTGCAGTAGATTATCTGATTTATACCACAGAAGTGCTGGGTAATATTTGGGAATCGTATAATATTCCTTTAATAGGAACCGGAGTGATACTTAGCAACTGGTGCTGTTGTTTTTTTAGTAAGAAAAAAAATTGCACTTTCTCAAATAGTAAGTATGCGTTTTGCAAAACGTACAGCTTTCTTTTTTTTATTTTTATTGATACCGCTTGCAGGTTATTTTTTAGTGAACAACCGTGTTAAAAACATCAGTAACAATAATTATGTAAACGAATTGGGGGGTAATGGTATTTATGAATTTGGTGCCGCTTTCTGGAATAACGAAATTGATTACAACCGATTTTATATTGTGCATAATGATACCGCCAACTTTAAAATTTTAAAAGAAATGCTGCAGGCAGCCAATGCAACGTTCACCGGTAATTTATTAAGTGTAGAAAGGGTGATTAAAAACGACAGCCCCGAATATAAGTGGAATGTAGTATTGATAAGTGTAGAAAGTTTAAGCGGCGATTATTTAAAACATTTTGGAAATAAAGAAAATATTACACCGTTTTTAGATTCCCTTATACCACATAGTTTATTTTTTGAAAATTTTTATGCAAGCGGCACCAGAACAGTAAGTGGATTGGAAGCGTTATCATTAGCCATTCCGCCAACTCCCGGCCAATCAATTGTAAGAAGGCCCGATAATGGAGATATGTTTACCATGGGCAATGTTTTAAAAACAAAAGGCTACGATGTAAATTATATTTATGGGGGCAATGCTTTTTTTGATAACATGGGTAAATATTTTGGCGGTAATGGATATACGGTGTTAGATAAAAGGGATATTCCGGAAAAAATGGTACATCATACCAGTGCCTGGGGCGTTGATGATGAAGCTGCTTTTGATTTTACCTTACAGCAGTGCGATAAAAGTTTTAAGGGAGGAAAATTATTTTTTAATCACATTATGACGGTAAGCAATCACCGGCCATACACTTATCCCGATGGAAGAATTGATATTCCATCAGCGGCACAAGTTGTGCAGGGTGGGGTAAAATATACCGATTATGCCATCAATAAATTTTTAAAAGATGCTCAGCAAAAGCCATGGTTTAATAATACCATTTTTGTAATTGTTGCCGATCATTGCAGCAAAAGCGCTGGCAAAACCGATTTGCCCGTTAACCGCTACCATATTCCCTGTTTTATTTATGCTCCTCTATTAATCAAGCCAAATATTGAGCAACGCCTCACCAGTCAAATTGATTTAGTGCCTACCGTTTTGGGAATGCTAAACCTTAATTACACCAGTCGTTTTTTAGGCTATGATATTTTTAAAACTCCAGCAGGCAGAGAAAGGGCTTTTATAAGTACTTATCAGGATATGGGTTATATAAGAGATGGCAAACTGGTAATTTTATCTCCGCAAAAAAAATGGAGATGTTTACACCCAACTTTGTTTCTGGTACAAACACCAAAATTGCCCCGGATAACCGGTTGATAAATGAAGCTATTGCATGGTACCAGGGAGCCAATTATTTGTATAAATCAGGGGGGTATAAGGCGAAATAATTGCCCTTTACACTACTGTAAGTGATTGATTTTCAAATTTTAAAAGAAAATGACTGTGTATTTAAGACATTATTATTCAAGCAGCGGTTTATAAAATATTTTAAAAATATTTTATAAAAATGTTGTGAAATAGTAAATTCCGCATTATCTTCGTTTCGGTTTTTCATAGGATATTGGATTTTAAAGCGGGACTAGATTTCTATCTTGGTCCCTTTTTTATTTTATATACCTGCCATTTGCAAATTAAAGTTGAAACATTGGTAACTGATGCTAATACAGTTGCTTACATAAAAATATTTCCTTCCTTATCAGCATTTATTTTATTTTCGGCCTGCAAAAAATTTATCACTTTCCATAATTTTTCTTTCTTTACATCCTTCAAAATATTCTGAATGCCTTTTACAGGCATACCAGTATCTTTTATAAGCAATAAAATAGCTGATGAAATTTTTTCAAATTCTTCTTTAGTTATGATAATAGCTTTTTGATTAATACAGTTATCACATTTACCGCAATCGTTTGCGCCAGGCGCATTAAAATAAATTGAGATTAATTTACTGCGGCACGATACGGTGTTATTTACATAATTCGTTATTGCCGCCACACGTTGCTCAAAATTCTTTTTTCTTTCTAAATAATTTGCAGCATTAACAGCATAGCTGTCGGCATACATCCTGTTTTGCAAAAGCGTTATTTGAGGTTTATCTTTTTGTGGAGTATAAATAATAATTCCATAATCATTTAACTGGGTCAGTTCTTTTTTTAATGCATGCAATATCTTTTTTTAAAAATTTTGCCAGCTGACTTTCATTAATTGTTGCTGGAAAATCAAAAATGCCTTCATAAGAACGTAGCAATCCTTTTATAGTGGTCTCTAAATCCGGATGATTTTTTCAAACTCTGTTAAGTCATTTCTGCCGACAGTAAATAAAGCTGTAGATGGTTTAAAAACCATTTCATTAAAACTGATATATCTTCCTGCTCTAAAACTTTAATAGCATAAGTTGCAGTAAGTATATTTAATTTAAAAGCAGGTGTAAATGTGGTAATATCTAAATCATAACTTATGCCTTCGCCGGTTCCTGCAGCAATTTGCAAATGATTCATTAAAGCAGTGTACACTTTTTTTATTTCTTCTTCTTTAGGAAACCGTATATCGCTCTGCATTTGTAAATCTTCCAGCTCTTTGTTGCTGTATAATAAAACTGCATAAGCTCTTTTCCCATCTCTGCCTGCCCGGCCAGCTTCCTGGTAATAATTTTCCAGGCAATCTGGTACATCGTAATGCACTACTACTCTTACATCGGGTTTATCAATGCCCATTCCAAAAGCATTGGTGCAGACTATTACTCTTGTTTTACTGGTAATCCAGCTTTCCTGTTTTTTATTTCTTTCTTCATTATTTAAACCAGCATGATAATAATCTGCATTAATATTATTCATGCGCAACAGGTCGGCAATTTCTTTTGTATGCTTTCTGCTTTTGCAATACACAATTGCTGTACCGGGTACATTTTTTAAAATTTCTAATAATTTATTTTGTTTTGATGCTACATTAAAAACACTGTAAGAAAGATTAGGTCTTTCAAATGATTGCTGAAATATTTGCCATGAATGTTTCTTTTGATTTGAACTTTGCTTCAAATTCGGTGGCTGTAATTTTTCACAAATATCATCCTGCACAATTTTTGTTGCAGATGCGGTTAATGCCAATACGGGCACATCGGGTAATAGTTCCCTCAGGTTTGCAATGCGCAAATACGGTGGCCTGAAATCGTATCCCCATTGCGAAACACAATGAGCTTCATCTACCGCCAGCAAATTAATATTCATTGCAGGCAGGTATTCTAAAAATAATTTTGTTTCTAATCTTTCCGGAGAAACATATAAAAATTTATAATTACCATACGCCGCATTCTGCAATGTTTTTTTTACTTCAATAAAACTCATACCGCTGTAAACAGCCAAAGCATTAATACCTTTTCTTTTTAAATTTTCTACCTGGTCTTTCATTAATGCAATAAGCGGACTAACTACTAAGCACAACCCATCTTTTGCAAGTGCAGGTACCTGAAAGCAAATTGATTTGCCACCACCTGTGGGCAACAGGGCCAATGCATCTTTCCCCTCCAATACGGTATTAATAATTTCTTCCTGCAACGGACGAAAAGTATCATAGCCCCAGTATTGTTTAAGTATTTGCTGAATCGAAATTTGTGTCACAGAATAGATTTAATAAACTTCATCATGACTTCCAATATTTTCAAATATCACTTCATTTTCAGAAGCAAAATAAAATATAACCCTTAGGTCATAATCAATACTAAAAGAATAAAAATCTTTTAAAAATCCTTTTAATTTATGGGTACGCAATTGCGGATGGTAAGGGTCTTGCAGAAATAATGCAACTATATCAGTAAATAATTTTTGTATTGCTGTTTGATTTTTTATTTGTTTTTTATATGCCCTGGCAAAGGCAGGGCTGTAGGCAATCTTTATCATTCTTCATTAAGGGCATTTAATAAATCTGAAGAATTATCATAAAATTTTAATTTCTTTTCAGAAAAAAGTAATTCACTCTCATTTTTATTTTGAAGAATTTGCTGGCGCTTTGCTTCTATAATTGATTGATGTAATATTTTTTCAACTTCCTCCATTTCTTCTAACGAAAGGGAAGTTACATTTTCAACTATATCAATAAACCTGGGCATATTTTTTTGTTTAAAATTTTCTTATACTCAAATATAACAATTTTATACAACTTTTTTATAGTTCAACCTAACTGAATTTACTGCCAGTACTACATCGCTAAAACCCATTGCCAGCGCTGCAATACCGGGATGTAAAAATCCCATAGCAGCAACAGGTATGGCCACAATATTATAAATAAATGCCCAAAATAAATTTTCTTTTATAGTGATAAAAGTATGTTTGCCCAAACCCAATGCCAACGGTAAATGCTTAATGCCATTATTCATTAACACCACTTGTGCAGTTTGCATGGCCAGTTGCGATGCCTGCGAAATGGAAATGCCAATAGTTGCTTTTGCTAATGCTGGCGCATCATTAATACCATCACCAATCATTGCAACGGGTGATGCAGCATTCAGCTGTTCAATGATTTTTAATTTTTCTTCCGGTGTTTTTTCTGCATACACTTCATCAATACCAATTGCAGTTGCCAATTTTTTACATCTTTCCAAACTATCGCCACTTAATAAAATTGTTTTTATTTTTTTTGAATGCAGATAACTAATCACTTCAACTGCTTCTGCTCTTATTTCATCTTCCATATCAAACCAGCCAATTAAAATATTATTTTTGGTAAGATAGGCAGTATGATTGGTTGATTGATAATTGTTGATCGTGTGTTTGCTCATTGGCAAGTTTGATAATTTGCCTAACTGATAAACATTCCCTTCCGCATCTTCTGCCTTAATACCAACACCTTTTATCTCTTCAATTTTTTTCCAGCTGATGGGATTATTTATTTTCCATTCTGCAATTATTGCTTTTGCAATGGGATGATTGGAATATTTCTCCATAGAAAAAACAATCCGTTTAAAATTTCTTTATCAATGCCTGTACTTTCTATATTCGAAATTTTAAATTGACCTTTTGTAAGCGTTCCTGTTTTATCAAAAACAACTGTTGTAATATTTTTAAACAGCTCTAAGCTTTTTGCATTGCGAAAAAGTATTCCGTTTTTTGCTGCCCTGCCCAAGCCCAACAGCAATGGCAGCAGGCGTTGCAAGGCCCATGGCACAGGGGCAACTTATCACCAGCACCGCAATACTTCTCATTAAAGAATTGGTAGCAGAAATATTAAAAGCAAAATAATTCAATAAAAAAGTAAGTACTGCAATACCGATTACCACAGGAACAAATACGGCACTTATCTTATCGGCCAGTTGTTGTATCGGTGGTTTTTCTCCCTGTGCCTGTTTTACTAAATTTAAAATATTGCTCAGTACCGTATCTTTTCCTACTGCAGTTACCTGTGCTTTTACCGTGCCATCGTAAATAAACTTCCGCCAATTAAAGCATCTTTTTTTTGTTTGTGTATGGGTTTGCTTTCGCCGGTTAATAAGGCTTCACTTACATAAGCATCGCCCCATAAAATTTTACAATCGGTGGGTACCTGTTCGCCGGTTTTTATTAAAATTAGATCACCCACATGCAGTTGGGTATTCTCTACCGGAAAAATTAATTCTTTATGTTCCTCATCAAAAGCAATCATATTGGCCATTACTTTTTGGCTGCCTGCCAATTTGTTCAATTCTTTTTGTGTGGTAGAAACCGATTTGTGTTCTATCCATTCTCCTAAAAAAACCAGTGTTATGATTGTTGCAGTGGTTTCATAAAAAATATAATCCATTCCATATTGCCCAGCGTACCAATTAAGCTGTACACAAATGCAGCTAATGCACCAATGGCAATCAATACATTCATATTGGGCAATACCACGGCGTAAACTTTTAACAGCACTAACACCAAAATAACCCATACCCACAATAAAATACCGGTAAACAAATAGCCATTTGTATCCATGGGTTCATTAAAAAATGAATATGCCAGGGCAGCATGTGCAGCATTAAAACCAATGTAAAAGGCAGGCAGAAGAGAAAGCGTTGTAAATGATTAGAGAAAAGTTTAGTAATTTGGAATTTGGAATTTGGAATTTGGGTTGCAGCATTTTCATTCACTACTTTATAGCCAAGGTCAGCAATTCCCTTTGTAAGTGCTTCTTTTGATTTGTTGCCATTAAGTTCAAAACTTACATCACCACCAATAAAATTTACTTTTACTTCCTTCATGCCTTCTTTTTGAAGGTATTTTGTAATAGTTAATGCACAGTTGGTACAATCCATTCCTTCTACTTTCCATTCAACTTTTTCCATAGTACAAAATTATTTATTGCATTTGTTACCCAATTACTAATCAAGGAAAATATCTTTGCAACATGGAGGTAAATTTTAAGTTAGAAAATATACAGGAAGCAGCAGCAAAATTTTTATCACATATTGATATTAATAACGTTTTTGCATTTTATGGCGAGATGGGTGCCGGTAAAACCACTTTTATACATGCCCTTTGTGATGCAATGGGGGTAAAGGGAAAAGTATCAAGCCCTACATTTTCTATCATTAACCAATATACAACTGTACAAAATAAAACTATTTATCACCTGGATTTGTACCGCTTAAAAGATGAAACAGAAGCCATTAATGCAGGTGTGGAAGATTGTTTGTATTCGGGCAATACCTGTTTTGTAGAATGGCCGGAAAAAGCACTTAGTATTTTTCCTGAAAATACTTTTAAAGTAACCATTACAGTGATAGATGCGGATACCAGAAAAGTCAATATTAATTTGTAATTTGAGTGGTACAATAATTATCTATTATTAATTAACCCATTATCAATTAAAAAAATCGTGGCTACTACCAAACCTTTTGTATCACCTTCTTTTACTTACGAAACTTTAGAAGAAACCTTAGATGTAAAACCCAAAGGCGAAGCATTGTTTATTGGTATTCCTAAAGAAAATTCTTTTAGCGAAAACCGATTGCCCTTACACCTGAAGCGGTGAGTGTAATGGTTGCTAATGGGCACAGGGTAGTGGTGGAAACCAACGCTGGCCATGGTGCCAGCTACAGCGATAATAATTACAGCGAAGCCGGTGCAAAAATTGCTTTTGATAAAAAAGAAGTGTTCGAATGTGATATACTGGTAAAAAGTGCACCGGTAAGTGAAAGCGAATGCGAATTGCTGAAACCCGGGCAATACATTATTTCTCCCATACACTTAGCCGTAATGAAAAGAGAAATATTGCAGAAGATGATGGATAAAAAAATTACGGCATTGAGTTTTGAAAATTTAAAAGACGATAGCGGACATAACCCCATTGTACGCAGCATGAGTGAAATTGCCGGCAGTGCAGTAATGCTTATTGCAGGGCAATATTTAAGTAATGCTAATAATGGAAAAGGTGTATTGGTAGGCGGTATAAGCGGCATACCACCAACAAAAGTTATTATTATTGGTGCCGGTATTGTAGGGGAATATGCTGCAAGAACAGCATTGGCCATGGGAGCCAGTGTAAAAATATTTGATAACAGTATTTACCGGTTAAAACGATTGCAAAATAATATTGGCGGACGGCTATGGACTTCCGTTATAGAGCCTAAAATTTTAGCCAAGCAATTAAAAACCTGCGATGTGGCAGTGGGTGCATTAAGCAGCGCCGGCGGCAGAACACCCATTGTGGTTACCGAAGAAACCGTTAGCAGCATGCGGCCCGGCAGTGTAATTGTAGATGTAAGTATTGACCGTGGCGGATGTTTTGAAACCAGTGCAGTAACTACTCATGAAAAACCGGTGTTTTTAAAATATGATGTAATACATTATTGTGTACCCAATATACCCAGCGGTTTTGCCCGTACAGCAAGCCAGGCAATTAGTAATGTGCTTATGCCTTTGTTATTAGAAACAGGCGAAGACGGTGGTATTGATAATGTGATCTGGTACAAAATAAATATCCGCAGTGGTATTTATTTATTTAAAGGCAGCCTAACCAATTTTTATTTAAGCGAAAGGTTTGATTTAAAATATACTGATTTGAATTTATTGATAGCGAGCAGGAGGTAGTTGAAATATTTGGCTGAATATCTTACTAAAAAATAGTTATGATTAAAAAAATATTTTTAATTATTTTAATTTTGATTTCAATATCAGTAATTGCTTTTTCGCAAGTACAAAATCGGATATTTTTAAAAGGAATAAACGGCAATGAGGTTAAGTTAAGTCAATTGGCGGACACGGCAGTTAAATTAATAACAACGATTGATTTGCCCTTAAATCGAAATACTATTACTTTGTATTTAACCGATGTAGGATACCCACCTACAATTGCTGTACAACTTACTGCTGGTGGAAATATATATAGTCTTTTTAAAGATAAGCTAAGAGTAGGCTCCTCAATAATTATTGAAGATTTAAAAGTAAAAAATCCAAAAACTGGAGTTGAAATATTTTTTAAAGGCAGTAGATATAAAGTAATTGCTGAATAATTCACTTATACTCCCCAATCCCAATTACCTCTTCACAAAACTCATACTCCTGTTTATCATTGCTGCTTACAATTACTAATTTATCAGCAGTGTAATTTTTAATAAGTTGATGATACAAAGCAATTCCATCCGCATCCAAATTAGTGGTGGGTTCATCCAATAATAAAATGGGGGTGTTGCTGAAAAATGCCTGCGCCAGTTTTAAGCGTTGCTTCATACCGCTGCTGTAATAACGTATTTGTTTGTTGGTGGCATTTTGTAAACCTACGTTTGTAATATTGCTCAATAGAAACTGAATTAATGAGCGGCTTAAATTGTGCATGAAAAAGCAGCATTTCTTTAGCGGTCATTTCTTCTATCAATTCTAAATACGGAGCAGCTATGGAAATGTGGGAATACAGTTGTTCGTTGTTAGTTGTTCGTTGATTGGTTTTAAATTCAATGTGCCTTCGTTGTGTGTGAGTGAGCCGGCAATTACCTGCAGCAATGTTGATTTACCTGAACCGTTAGAACCTGTAATAGCATAAGTTTTGCCTGAATGAAATTGATAAGTAAAGTGACGGAAAATCCACTCCCGGTTAAATCTTTTGCCAATGTTGTTTAATGTGATTTGCATAGTACCTCATCCCAACCCTTCTCCTGCAGGAGAAGGAACTCGAAGGGGGAGTTCAATTTTTTGCAACTTTTATTTTTTAAAAGCTAACAAGTTTTAAAATCTATATTCGCTTATATAAAAGTTCAATAATGATATACCGTACAAGAGTGCGACGCAATGAAGTTGATTAAAATTAAATGCTTGGCTCAAAAAAATAGCAACACAATCTTCGCTTTAATCTTCTCCATTTCCCTTCCCTTGATGATCGCAAGGAACGAACGCAGTTCAAGGATGGGCTGCTGCTCTTACTCATCATCCCCACTCCCCTTTGTAAATCTTTTTATTATACCCCTGCCGCTTTCTCTTATAAAAGTTACAATTTCATCTCTTTCATCTGTTGCAGGAAATTCTTCTTCAATTAAATTTAATGCCTGCGATGTGTTCATGCCTTTGTTATAAATTATACGGTAGATATCGAGAATTTGATTGATCCTGTCTAACGAAAAACCACGGCGTTTTAATCCTACAGAATTTACACCTGCATAACTTAATGGCGTACGGCCGGCTTTAATATAAGGCGGTACATCTTTACTAACCAAACTGCCACCTGCAACAAATGCATGCTGGCCAATTTGTACAAACTGGTGTACGGCACACATACCAGCCAAAATAGAATTATCACCCATTACCACATGGCCGGCCATTTGTGTGTTATTGCTCATAATGCAATTGTTGCCCACAATACAATCATGTGCAATATGGCTGTATGCCATTATTAAACAATTGTTGCCAACTTTTGTTGTCCACCTGTCTTTACTGCCACGGTTAACGGTTACAAATTCTCTTATGGTGGTGTTATCACCAATTTCAACAGTGGTTTGTTCGCCTTCGTATTTTAAATCTTGTGGAATGGCGGCAATAACTGCACCGGGAAAAATGCGGCAGTTCTTTCCAATTCTTGCACCTTCCATAATGGTAACGTTGCTGCCAATCCATGTGCCTTCGCCAATTTCTACATTGGGATGAATAACACTGAACGGATCAATTTTTACATTGGTAGCAAGCTTTGCACTGGGGTGAATGTATGTGTGGGGGTGAATCATGTTTTGTTAATTGGTTAATTTGTTTATTGGTTTATCAAGTTATTGATTGTTAATTAGTGAATGCAAACGAATTTACTGATTTACTAATTAACCAATCAACTAATAAACTATTCAGCTTCTCTTTACTAATTGCGCTGTTAAATCTGCCTCGGTACAAAGTTTATTGCCTACGTAAACGCTGCCCCTCATTATACAAATACCACGGCGTATGGGTTCAATCAATTCCATTTTTAAAATCATAGTATCGCCGGGCACCACTTTTTGTTTGAATTTACAATTATCTATTTTTAAAAAATAAGTATCGTATTGTCCTTCGGGCATGGCATTAATACAAAGTATGCCGCCGGTTTGTGCCAATGCTTCAATTTGCAACACGCCGGGCATTACCGGGTTGCCGGGAAAATGGCCCTGAAAAAAAAACTCGTTGAAGGTTACATTTTTTATACCTACAATTTGTTTATCGGTAAGTTCAATTATTTTATCTACAAATAAAAATGGAAAACGGTGCGGCAAAGTTTTTTCTATTTGCTGCTGCGTATACACCGGTTGTTGGTTGGGGTTGTAAATAGGAATATCCTTAGTGTGTTTATTTTTTTTGATGTACTGTTTTATTTTTTTTGCAAACTCTACATTGCTGCTGTGGCCGGGGCGGTTGGCAATAATATGCGCTTTAATAGGGTAACCAATTAAAGCCAGGTCGCCAATTACATCTAATAATTTATGGCGGGCAGGTTCGTTAGGAAAACGCAGTTCTAAATTGTTGAGATAGCCTTCGCTTTTAACTTCTACTTTGGTGCGGCCAAATGCTTTTGCCAGGCGGCTCATTTCTTCTTCTGTAACAGGTTTATCTACAACAACAATGGCGTTATTAATATCGCCACCTTTTACCAGGTTATTATCTAACAGCATTTCCAGCTCATGCAAAAAACAAAAAGTACGGCAGGGTGCTATTTCTGTTTTAAATTCATTTATAGTTTTAATGCTGGCATGTTGTGTGCCCAGCACCGGGCTGTTAAAATCTATTAGAGTAGTAATGTGATAATGTGTTGCAGGCAGCGCCGTCATATCAACTCTTTTCACATCATCGTAATGAGAAATGTTAGTATCAATAGTGTACCATGCTTTGGCTGCATCCTGTTCTATTACACCGGTTTCTTCAATAATTTCTACAAAAGGTTCGCTGCTGCCGTCGATGATAGGAATTTCGGGGCCGTTAATTTCAATTAAACAATTATCAACACCCATACCTACTAAGGCAGCTAAAATATGTTCAACTGTGCTCACTTTCGTATCGCCCTGTTCTAATGTTGTTCCTCTTGAAGTATCGGTTACCAAATCGCAATCGGCTTTAATAACCGGCATGCCCGGTAAATCGATACGCTGAAACTGAAAACCAAAACCTGCATTGGCCGGCTTTAAAGTCATATCTACATTAATACCTGTATGCAGGCCGGTGCCCGAAATACTAACCGAAGATGCAAGTGTGTGTTGTTTATCTGGATTGAAATTGATATCCATCAGCGTTAAAAATTTGTTGGCAAAGATAAGATAGTTCATGGTTAATGGTTCATGGCTGCCATTTGAGAAATTACTTCACAGTAAAATTCTATGGCTCATAACTATTAACCATCAGCTATGAACCATGAACCGCCTTAAAACTGAAACTGAAAACTTCCAAAAATTCCAAAACGGGAACTTTTATTATCGGGCAGTGGCCTTGGCAAAACTCGCCAAACAAAATCGAGGCGGAGTATTTTAAAAATATTATCAATGCCGGTGCCCATTTCTAAATAAGTAGTACCATTTAATGTTTTAAAAGTGTTGGTACTATTGTTGAGTGCTGTATTTGCAGCACTTAACGAACCCCAAACTGTTTTTGCATTCCAAAACTGGCGCCATTTTAATTTACGTGTAATGGGAATAAAACGAAATAAACCTGAGCCAACATTATGCTCCACATTTATGCCAGCATATTTATCACTTAAATATTCAAAGCGGTTCATCAGGTTAAAACTTCCGGGGTCGTAATAATAGATATCGTTGCCGGGATGATTTTCTAAAAAAGTAAAAGGCAGTGTGCCTGAAATTTTTCCTGCATAAACTTTATAATAAAAAGAACCGTAAGGCGAAATTTTCATGTAGTCTTTTACTGATGCACCAATTTTGGTGTAACTGTAAGCACTGTTTACCACACCGGAAAAACCTTTTGCCAGCATCAGTTCTGCAACAGGATATTTTGTACCCATGGAATAGCGGAAATAATCACCTTCTATAAATTGTTCCAGATAAGCAAAACGTAATTTTAAAGCCACTTCAAAATTGGTAAGCGACTCACCTTCTTTTACAGGAAAGGTTGTTTTAAAAGGTAAATTTTTAAGGGGCTCATATTTACGGTGACTAATAAACCATTCTGTTGAAAAGCCTTTGCCCAATTCATTAAATATTTCAAAACGTGTATCCTGCAGTTGTATAAATTTTCTTGTAATGTTGGGTTTGCGGATGGCCAGAGAAAAAATATTATCCTGCCCTACATCACCAATCTGGCTGATGCCATTATCAATATCGTTACTATAGGATAGGTGTAAACGAAAACGTTTAGGATCCCTTTTTACAATCCAGTAAGCTTCTGCTTTACCTTTAAATTTTTTATCGCCAAAGCCATAGGCTAAATAAGTATGAAAATAAATATGCTTATTAAAACCGGTGGTAGTGCCTAAATCAAAACGCAACCTTGTGCCTTCCCAATTGTTTGCACTTATCCAGTTAAACCATGGGCCAATTTCAAAATTGGTTAATGTTTTATAACCGGTGCCAATAAATTTCAACGTGTTTTGCAGGCGCTGAAATTTGGGCATTTGCAATAATTTATTAATCGTGGTGTAAATAGCTTTTTCATTTTTAGATAAACTGTCGTGGCGCAATACATTCCATACAGAATCGGTTTGTGCATTACTGCCCGGTGTTGTTGTAGTTATTTCTTCAACATTTTGCTGTTTAAATAAATTAGTTATAGAATCGCTGTTGATAATAATATTTCTATAACTGGTAGTTTTTCTTCCAATAAAAGTGAGTGATTGTTTGCCCAATACTTTAAAATCGGCAAAAAATTTATCCCGGTTTAAAAAATACACGCTGTCGTTTACCGGAATAAATTCCTGAAAAACACTAATGCGGTCGATATAATTTATGTTGGCATCTTTACCCAGGTACAAATTTATTTTTAGTATTTGAAAAGTAATACCCATAACCCATGCATCGCCTTCAAAAGTATTTTGCCCCGTACGCTTGGGTGTAAAAACAAAATGAAATATTTTTTTACCGTTAACCACCTGCGTATCGGGTACAAAAAAATTGTAGTACACATCAGCATTTTCATTAAAGGGGCCAATAAAATCTTTATCCATAACATTAACGTAATTGCCATACACATTTACATTCTGGTTCATTACACCCATCATTTTGCTGATGCTTTCATTTTTAAAACCAATGGTTTTGCTGGCTTTAATATTTTCAAAAAACTTTTTAGTGTTGCGCTGAAAAGCATAGTCGCTTACACTTTCTAAAAGATAGGCGGGTAAAAAAGGTTCTTTTTCGCTGGTGCTGTCAATATTATCAAACACAAAAGAAAAAGGTTTTAAAAGAAAATTCTTTTTAGCTTTTTCCGGTTTAAAATTTTTAATATCTACTTCTAATTTATTGTAGGCTTCATAACCAAAGTTGGGCAGGTTGTAGCGGTTGTACTGTTTTTTTTTGCTCATTATCTTTTTCCACAAAAACAAACCTTTATTAAATTTTGTTTTTACAATTACTGCATTTGTAGCGGCGCCACGCTGTAACTGAATAATAATTTTTTTATTATTTACAGTATCGCTGACGGGGATTTTATATAACTCGTACCCCACATAACTTACTACAAGGGTATCTTTTAAAAAGTTGCTGATATAAAAGGAAAAATTACCTGTACTGTCGGATGTTTTACCAATGCCCGACCGTGTAAAATAAATGGAAGCATAACTAACAGGCTCTTTAGTGTGGGCATCCTGTATAACGCCGGAAAAAGTAAGGCTTTGTGCATGAAGCTGCACTGTAAAAAAAATAACTGCAATAAATAAAATGTAACGTAAAATGCTCAATGTAAAATATTATTGATACTGATTAATAAATTAAGATGAGTTGTTTATTATTTTACAACAACTAACTTTTTTAATTTACAACACTGTTGTTATAAATTAAAAGATTACATAAGCAGCAATAGCGTTGGCAGGTAAATAAAAGCTTTACGAAATTATTTTTTTTCTGTTAAAGCAGCTATTTGTTTTTCTAATTCTTTAATTCTTTTTTCCAGCTCGGGTAATTTGCGGCTGGTGGCCTGGCTGCGTAAAGCAGCAGTAAATTCGTATGCAGGTGAGCCGGTAACCACTTTACCTGCACCTAATGATTTGCTTACGCCACTTTGTGCATTAATTTTTGCACCATCGCCAATGGTAATATGGCCAACTACACCTGCCTGTCCACCAATCATAACATTGTTACCAATTTTTGTGCTGCCGCTTATGCCACTTTGTGCAGCAATAATTGTATTGTTGCCCACTTCTGCATTATGCCCTATTTGCAAAAGATTATCAAGCTTTGCGCCAGCTTTAATTAATGTGCTGCCCATTGTTGCCCTGTCGATGGTTGTGTTGGATCCAATCTCCACACTGTCTTCAATAATTACATTTCCAATTTGAGGAATTTTTTTAAATGTACCATCAGCCTGTGGTGCAAAACCAAAACCATCGCCGCCAATAATTGTGCCGGCATGTATCACCACATTATTTCCAATAATACAATCATGATAAATTTTTACTCCCGGATGAATAACAGTATTTTCTCCCAGCACAACATTATTGCCTAAATAAACATTAGGATAAATTTTTACGCCATCTGCAATTATAACTTTTTCACCCAAATAAGAAAAGGCGCCAATAAAAACATTGTTGCCAATTTTTGCTGTTGCATCTATATAAACCGGTTGCTGAATGCCCGTTAGTTGCTGTTGCTTTATTTGCTGGTATTTATCTAACAGTACCGCAAACGAGGTGTACGCATCTGCTACTTTAATAATTGTTGCTGCCACAGGTTGCTTTAATTCCTGTGTTTCGTTTACAATTATGATGGATGCGTTTGTGCTGTACAGGTATTCCTCGTATTTAGGGTTTGATAAAAAAGCTAACTGGCCCATTTCGGCTTCTTCAATTTTACCAAACGAGCCTACAGTAACATCGGCGTTGCCTTCTACTTTGCCGCCAATTATTATTGCTATTTGTTGTGCAGAAAATTGCATATTGGTTGATGGTTCATGGTTGATGGTTAAAAGTTCACAGATTAAAGTTTATACTATGAACGATCAACTATGTACCATTATCTTAAGTAACAAATGTAATATTTTTTAATCTTACCCTTCATGTTTTGATTAATTAATGCATTATCCACTTCGGATATATCTTTAACACTGCCATCTTTAAATAAAATATAAATGTGCTCATCATCAAAATTATAGGTACTGCTTACTGCTTCTCCGGTAAAAACAAAAAAAGCGGCTTCTTCTTTAGATATATTTAGTTTAATGCAGGCCTCAGTAGTTTTTTCTGCAATTAAATTTTTATCAACCGGCTCCGCATAATATTTTACTTTTAAAAGCTGGCGGTTAATAATGCCTTTGCAAAGCGTTGACAATACTTTGTCTTCGTGCATACTCCACATTTTAATTGCAGTAAGCACATCATAATCATCTAATCCGCAAAACTCATCAATGGTTACCTTGCTTTCAGGGTCGTTAATTAATTTATGCAGCGGCATTGGTGCAGCAGCTTTTATTTGCTTGGCCCTTTTTATTATTTGCTGCAGCATTTGCTCGGCACAAAGTACTGTTTTATGCAGATAAACCTGCCAGTACATAAGACGGCGTGCCACTAAAAATTTTTCTATTGAATAAATAGCTTTTTCTTCTACCATTAATTCGCCATTGTGCACAGCAAGCATTTTTAAAATACGGTCGTAGCCAATTACACCTTCGTTTACACCGCTAAAAAAACTATCACGGGTTAAATAATCCATACGGTCCACATCTAACTGGCCGGTAATAAGCTGGTGTAAAAATTTTTTGGGGTGAATGCCGGTAAAAATATCTATCGCTAATTGCAGTTGACCGTTAAATTGCTCATTCAGCTCTTTCATTATCAGTAGCGAAATTGCTTCGTGATGCATACCTTCTATCAAAACATTTTCAAGCGCATGGCTAAAAGGGCCATGGCCAATATCGTGTAAAAGAATGGCGATCTTTGCTGCCTGGTTTTCTTCGGCAGTTATTTCAACCCCTTTACTTTTTAATTCGCTTAATGCATTGCTCATTAAATGATAAGCTCCTAATGAATGATGCAATCTTGTATGCACCGCACCGGGATAAACTAAATACGCCATAGCCATTTGATTAATACGGCGCAGGCGCTGATAATAAGGATGAGCCACAATTTGGTAAATCAGTTCATCATCAATTGTGATAAAACCATAAACGGGGTCGTTAATTATTTTACGAAAAGGCATATAATAATTTGACAGATGATAGTGGCCCTGTACAGCCAGTATATATTTGTTAAAAGATGTACAAAGCTAAATAAAGCACCGCATCATTGATATAAAAAATTAAATTTGTACGAATTGAAAATTTGGTCATTTTTAAAAAGTGCCCATACGCTTCAATAAAAGCTGAATAAAGGTATGCGGTACAAGTGAGTGACACAACGAAGATGCCATGAAAAACAAATGTTCTTAACAAAAAACTATTAATACTAAACCATCAATATGAGCATAGCAAAAATACTTTGGGTAGATGACGAAATTGACAGCCTTAACAGCCAGATAATGTTTTTAGAAAACAAGGGCTACGAAGTGCAAACCAAAACCAATGGCTTTGATGCTATTGAATTTGTAAAAGAAAATATTGTGGATGTAGTGTTGATGGATGAAAGCATGCCCGGCCTAACGGGTTTGCAAACCCTGCAGCAAATAAAAGAAGTAAACAATAATTTACCGGTAGTATTAATTACAAAAAACGAGGCCGAGAATTTGATGGA
Organism: uncultured Chitinophagaceae bacterium; assembly: GCA_963741535.1. GTDB lineage: Bacteria > Bacteroidota > Bacteroidia > Chitinophagales > Chitinophagaceae > Ferruginibacter. The sequence continues at coordinate 668,661 of CAVUIP010000002.1, read as the reverse complement.
TGAAGCCATTGGATCGCAAATAAGCGATTATTTAATTAAGCCGGTTAACCCCAACCAGGTTTGGCTGAGCTTAAAAAAATTAATTGATAATAAAAGATTAGTGGCAGAAAAAACCACTTCATCTTACCAGCAGCAATTTGGGAGTTTATTTATGGCTTTAAACAATAACCCTGATTATAATGAGTGGATGGAGATTTATAAGAAAATAGTTTTTTGGGAACTGGCCATGAAGAACAGTGACAGCCCCGAAATGCAGGAAGTATTTCGACTCACAAAAAAATGAAGCCAATACCGAATTTTTTAAATTCGTTAGCAGAAATTATGCCTCGTGGGTTAATGCAAAAAGTACGGCAGCACCCATAATGAGTAATACATTAATGAAGCTGAAAGTGTTTCCGCATTTGGAAAAAGGCACGCCTTTATTTTTTGTGCTGATAGATAATTTACGTTTTGACCAATGGAAAACTATACAACCGATTTTTGCAGAAAGTTTCCGCATACATGAAGAAGAAACTTTTTATTCTATTTTGCCAACTGCTACTCAGTATGCCCGGAATGCGATTTTTGCTGGCTTATTACCTGTGGATATTGAAAAACAATTTTCGGCACAATGGAAAAATGATGATGAAGAAGGTGGAAAAAATATGTTTGAAGAAGATTTTTTTAAAGCTCAGTTGAAGCGGATGGGTAAAGGGGATTTAAAATATTCTTACACAAAAATTACCAACAACCATGATGGACAAAAACTGGTAGATAACATTCATAACATGCTTAACAATGATATTAATATTATTGTGTACAATTTTGTAGATATGCTTAGCCATGCCCGTACCGAAATGGAAGTATTGAAAGAATTAGCAGGCGATGAAACCAGTTACCGCAGTATTACCGAAAGCTGGTTTACGCATTCGCCTTTGCATGCAGCGCTTAAAAGAATTGCGGATAAAAAATTAACGATGATTGTGGCAACAGATCATGGCAGTGTAAGGGTAAAAACCCCTGCAAAAGTAATTGGCGATAAACAAACTACTGCCAACCTGAGGTATAAGCACGGTCGCAATTTAAATTACGAAGCAAAAGAAGTATTGGCTTTTCGTGACCCAAGAGAAGCCGGATTGCCAGTGCCTAATGTAAACTCCAGTTTTATTTTTGCCAAAGGCGATTTGTTTTTGTGCTATCCCAACAATTATAATCACTTTGTAAATTATTATAAAAATACTTTTCAGCATGGCGGTGTAAGTTTGGAGGAAATGATTGTGCCGGTAATAAGGATGACGAATAAGTAACCCCCTCCGCCCCTCCCGAAGGATCGGGATAAATTACGGGGGAACTGCGAAGTGTATAAAAAACTTAAACAGCTTTTATTTATCAACGTTTGTTGAAAAGTAAAACAAGTATAACTGCCGTACTGCTTTACTTTTGTAGTGCTTAAAATTCACGATTCACCATTGACGATTCACGGGAATGAAATACACACAAAACATATTAGATAAAATAGAAAAAATTGCAGAAGAAGCCGGTTATGTAATTCGTTACGAACGGGGCAATTTTCAAAGCGGCTATTGTATTTTACAGGCAAAAAAAGTAGTGGTGCTTAATAAATTTTTTCAAACCGAAGGAAGGATTAATACTTTGGTAGATTTAATGCCCCAATTAGAAATAAATTTTGATGCCCTTACTTTAGAAAGCCAGAAAATGTATGAAGAAGTGATGAGTGCGGAGGCGAGTAAGTAATTGGAATTGGGATTTAGGAATTAGGTTTTCAATTCAGACAGCTTTTAATTTAAATATCCGTTCAAAATATTTGAACAGTATATCCACCACCCTAATTCCCAATTACAAATTCCTAATTCCCAAATCGCTATTTTTGCCGGGTGCAAAGTCCCCCATTAAAAATAACATTTCTCGGTACCGGCACCAGCAGTGGTGTGCCAATGGTTGCCTGCCCTTGTGCAGTTTGTACATCTGTAAATACAAAAGATAAAAGGTTACGCAGCAGTATTTTGGTTGAAAGCGGTACAACAAAAATTGTTGTGGATACTACTCCCGATTTTCGTTACCAGATGCTGAGGGCCGATGTAAAAAAATTAGATGCGGTGTTGTTTACCCATCCGCATAAAGATCATATTGCCGGCCTGGATGATATAAGGGCTTATAATTTTTTTCAGCAAAAGCCAATGGAGGTATATGCTAATTCTTTAACTGAAGAATCCATAAAAAGAGAATTTGCTTATGCTTTTTCCGATAAAAAATATCCTGGTCTGCCGCAATTAAATTTAAATACCATCGACGAAAAACCATTTCACATTGGTGATATTCCTGTAATACCGGTAGCAGTGTGGCACCATAAAATGCCTGTGTTGGGCTTTAGGTTTGGAAAGTTTACATACATAACCGATGCAAACAGAATTGAAGAAAGGGAAAAAGAAAAAATAAAAGGAAGCGAAGTAATGGTGCTAAATGCATTACGAAAAGAAAAACATATTTCTCATTATACTTTAGATGAAGCAGTTGCCGAGGTGCAGGGTTTACATATTCCACAAAGTTATTTCACCCACATTAGCCACCAGTTAGGCAGGCACGAAGAGGTAAATGCTGGTTTACCTGAGGGTATTGAGCTGGCATGGGATGGATTGGAGCTGAATTTTAAATAATTACCACTTTAGGGTATTGGTAATATTAATTACAACACCTATTTTGTAATTAATTCAGTTGCTTATGTGGAAACAAATAATCTCCTCTTACTTTACATTTACTAAAAAAGAACGAACCGGCACAATTGTGCTGCTGGTATTAATTTTATTATGTACTGCTGTTCCGTTTTTGTATCCATTTTTTATAACAGCAAAACCTGTTGATAGTGCCGCCTTTAAAAAAGAAATTGAATCGCTTAAAATAAAGCAGCCAGACAGTACCAACCGATTTACAAAAAATAATTTTGATGAAGATAATTACCAAAACTATTATCAGCCTTCCGAAAAAAATTACCGCAATAAAAATTTTAAAGGAGAACTTTTTTATTTTGACCCCAATACTGCAACTGCTGCAGATTGGCAAAGATTAGGCGTAAGAGAAAAAACTATTACCACTATTCAAAATTATTTAAGCAAAGGCGGACATTTTTATAAGCCGGAAGATATTGGCAAAATTTGGGGATTGCATCCTGACGAAATAGAAAGATTGATACCTTACATAAACATTGCACAAAAAGAAAATAATTATCCTCAAAAAAATTACGAACAAAAAACTTACGAAGCAAAAACTTTTGATAAACCAAAATATACCACTTCAACTGTTGATGTAAATTCTGCTGATACTACAGCTTTTATTGCATTGCCGGGTATTGGCAGCAAACTAGCGCAACGCATTATTAATTTCAGGGATAAATTAGGTGGTTTTTATAAAGCAGAGCAGGTGGCAGAAACATTTGGTTTGCCCGACAGTACTTTTCAAAAAATAAAATCAAGGTTATTGGTAAGTAACACTGCAATTAAACAATTTAACATCAATACTGCTACGGTTGATGAAATGAAAACCCATCCTTATATCCGGTATAATATTGCCAACGCCATTGTGCAATACAGAATGCAGCATGGTAATTTTTCTTCTGTTGCCGATATTAAAAAAATAATGATGATTAATGATGAAGTGTTTAATAAAGTAGCGCCGTACCTTACTATACAATAATAAGCATAATACCCTAAAAATAAATTAACAAGAAATGAGAAAGAAAATAAGTATTTTTGAAAACCACAAAGTGAAGGGCCTCAATTATTTCACTTTTAAAATACTTTTCACATTGAATTTTCTTAGCAAGACAAGATAGATATATTTAATTGGTTTAATTTTTAAAAATCTTATTGAGTATATGAAATACAAAAAACAAAAAATTAAAGCGACTCCTACTCTCGGAGAGGGGATTTTTCTAAGCACAGATATTGCTAATATACTTAATCTCCCATATCATAAAGTTATATATTGTATGAAAGGATTCTGGCATTTGCATACATTTGGGGAACAAAGAAACAAGGCTATTAATTTTTATTCTTTAATTGAGTTTTATGTATTTTATCAATTGAGGACTCATCAAGTTAGCTCTCAAAAGATAAAAAAATTGCATGCTTTTTTATCTAATGAATTTAAAACACAATACCCTTTTGCACATTCTGAAATTAGCACTGATGGCAAAGCGCTATGGTTTAAAAAAATGGATAACTTAATCAAACACGATGGTAAAAATCAGTTTGATTTTGAAAAAATAATAGAACCATTCCTTAAAAAAGTGGAATTTGGAAAAAATAATATTGCGGAAAGATACTTTCCTTTAAAAGATTCGAAAAATATTGTAGTAGACCCTAAGCATCAATTTGGGCAGCCAACTATATTTGGTACTAATATAAAAACTAAAACTATTTACAATTTATATAATGCTGGTGAGCCACAGAAAATTATTTGTAACTTATATAATATCCCTCCGAATAAAGTTAAAGACGCCATTAATTTTCATAAACCAGCTGCGTAATGCATTTTTTATTTGATGCCCAAATGCCTGTAAAATTAGTTAATGGTCTTTCTGAGTTAGACCAAGAAAACAGACATGGGTTAGTAAATGTACAATTTTCTCATGCAGATTTAATGGTTGGGCAAGGCGCAACTGATGCGGAAGTAATTTTAAAGGCCGCCACATTAGAAAATGCAATTATTATTTCGGAAGATGATGACTTTAAAAGAATAAAGGCTAATAAAGAACTTATAAAAAAACACAATTTAGGTTATGTATTATATAAGCCACCAAAGCATGGAAGCAGGTATTGGGAAAAGGTAGTATCCTTTATTTTAGCTTGGGAGGATTTAAAGAAGAAAATTAAAGCAACAAAAAGGCCATTCATTTTTAAAATTGATAAAAATGGAAATATACATGAAGAAACTTTTTGAATGAAAAGAGTATAAAAAACAGGCCATTTTCAAATAACAGGGTAATTGGAAAATGTAACAAAAGCATCTGTTTAGGGTGATTCTACACTAACAAAAAAAATAAAATTGAAAGATACTCAAGAAAAAGACTCGGCATCAATACTAAATGAAATTAGCGAAGCCGTTAAAAATCTGAACCAAGCATTTGGTAAGCAAGAAAATATTGGTTATGGATTAGAAACCCAAATAAATCTATATTTTACTTACCCTTCAATGGGTCGGCAACTTAATTATAGTATAAATAAAAATTGGTCAATAGGATTACAAAGTACTGTTAAGAATGTAATTTTAAACACGTCTGCAAAATACCCCAAAACAATAATAACTTCCACAGAAATTTAATCCTAAAAGACTAAATTTTACGGATTGATTTTTTAAGTCAAAGATTTATATAGTTGCCTTTAAAATGCCATAAATTTGCAGCTCAACGATTAATTTCATTATGAATTTTAAACAAAGCGAATTAACACAACAGGTAGCACAAACCGCTAAAGATTTTGCCCAACAATATATTAAGCCACAATTAATGGAGTGGGACGAAAGCCAGGAATTTCCCCTGCATATTTTTAAAGAAATGGGTAAACTGGGATTGATGGGTGTTTTTGTGCCGGAAGAATATGGCGGCAGCGGCATGGGCTATTTTGAATACAGTGTGGTAATACAGGAAATAGCAAAAGTCTGCGGCTCTATTGGGTTATCATTAGCTGCACATAATTCATTATGTACGGGGCATATTTTAGCTTTTGGTAATGAAGAGCAAAAGAAAAAATATTTACCCAAATTGGCTACAGCAGAATATTTAGGTGCATGGGGTTTAACAGAAGCCAACACTGGCAGCGATGCAGGCAACATGAAAACAACCGCAGTAAAAGATGGTAACGACTGGATACTGAATGGTACCAAATGCTGGATAACACACGGTAAAAGTGGTGATGTGGCAGTAGTAGTTTGCCGTACCGGCGAGCCAAGAGCAAAAGACAATTCAACTGCGTTTGTGGTAGAACGTGGTATACCTGGTTTTAGCGCCGGCAAAAAAGAAAATAAATTGGGGATGAGGGCAAGCGAAACTGCCGAAATGATTTTTGATAACTGCCGCATACCTGATGCAAACCGCCTGGGTAATGTTGGCGCAGGGTTTAAACAAAGTATGAAAGTTTTGGATGGCGGAAGAATTTCTATTGCTGCATTAAGTTTGGGTATTGCAAAAGGCGCATACGAAGCATCAGTACAATATTCTAAAGAACGTTACCAGTTCGATCAGCCCATTGCAAACTTTCAGGGCATAAGTTTTAAACTGGCAGATATGGCTACTGAAATTGCTGCTGCCGAATTATTAATTGACCAGGCCTGCTATTTAAAAAACAATGGCCTGCCCATGACGAAAGAAGCAGCTATGGCAAAATATTATGCCAGCGAAGTAGCGGTAAAAGTTAGCACCGATGCTGTGCAAATTTTTGGCGGCTATGGTTACACCAAAGATTTTCCGGTAGAAAAATTTTACAGGGATAGTAAGCTGTGTACTATTGGTGAAGGAACGAGTGAGATACAGAAGATTGTAATAGCGAGGGAGGCGTTGAAGTAAGGTATTTTGTTTAATTTTACATGCTGCTATCTAATATATAGCAGCCTCGCTGAATAAATACTAAAAACAATAAAAAATAATTTATGAAAATTTTAGTTGAAGTAAATGACAGCAAAGCTGACTATGCTGTTGAGTTTTTTAAAAACATATCTTTTATTAAAAAGACAAGACGCATAGCAAAAAATGAAATTACTAATACTGCCATTTTACAAAGCATTGAATCTTATGAAAAGAAAAAACTAAAACCTACGCCAGTAAATCTAAAGGAACTTAAAGCAATGATTTATGCTTGAGCTGGTGTTTATGCCGAAAGCCTGGGAAGATATTGGCTAGTGGGTAAAAACAGATATAAAGGCACTTAAAAAAATACATGCCCTTTTAAATAACTGCTGCAATACTCCTTTTGCAGGATTGGGGCAACCTGAAGCTTTAAAAGCAAACTACAGCGGTTACTGGAGCCGCAGAATTAATCTTGAACACCGCATTGTTTATAAAGTAGAAACTAAACGAATTGTAATTCACTCTTTGCGTGGGCATTATCAAGATTAAAAATAAAAATGCCCTTAGAAAAATTTTACAGGGATAGTAAGCTGTGTACTATTGGAGAAGGAACGAGTGAGATATAGAAATTGGTTATTAGTAGAGAGGTGTTGAGGTAGAAAAATATATTTTATAAATTGTGTAATAGAGTATTATTTTCTCGAAATAACAATCTTATTAGAAGTTATATAAAGTGTATCAATATCTGTTGAGCTTCTCTCAATAATAACACTTTGTAATTTAGAATTAATACTGTCGGGTATTCCGTACAAGGAGTATTCTGAATATTTCCGAATTAATATAGTTTTTTTATCAATTTTTGTAAGAACAATTAATTTAGTTGCTCCATCAGATATGCCGATATTAAACATTATTATGCATATTAGTGTTGAAACTATTAAAATGGGACTAAGATTATTCCCTAAAACATAATTAACATATTTAATTAACGACCAATCGTCAAGAATTTCAACTGTTTTTTGTTTTTTTATAGATAAAAAAAATACCCCTAAAATTAATCCTATAATTAGTGTAATAGTTTCCTTGCGAAAAATTAATACTATGGAATCCCAGTATACGGAATAGATTATAAAAAGTATAATCAAAATTATTATTATTTTAAGAATCCAAGATTTAGAACCAAATAAAACAACAAATCCAGTGTATAATGGTTGAATGGTAAAAGCAAATATTATAAGAGCAAAAATGAAAGAGAAAATTAACCAAACTTTTTTTGTAAGTTCTATTTAATTAAATCTCTGGGAATACCAAAGTATGTAAAATATCCAAGTTCATAATAGTAAGTTGCAGAAAAGGCTAGTATAGTTAACAAAGGAATTAATAATCCTAAATCAATAATATTTCTTTCTTTCATAAAATGCTTTTGACGTTGTACTCAATTCTTTGTATAGAAATCAGTCTAATCTTTATTTTCATTCAAATATACTTTTATTACATTTCATATATACTAAAAAAGCCACCCCAATAAAGAGATGGCTTTACTATTAGTTTCCAGGGAAATTATTTTTTATCTCCACCAAACATTCCACTCAATTTATCTTTTACATTATCAAAAACATCTTCAGCTTTATCGGCTGCATTTTTAGCAAAGGCTTCAATTTTTTCGCCAGCCTGGCCGGGTATTACATCGCTTATTTTATCCATCATGCTCGGTGCTTCTGCAACGGGTGCAGCTGCGGCAACGCTTTCAGGGGTAGCAGCAAACATATTGTCAACAGCACCACCCAGCATGGGAAATTTTTCTTTTACAAATTCTTTAATAGTTTCAAGGCTTTTTGCAGCCTGCTCTGTAGTAATACCAGCTTTGGCGGTAAGGCGGTTAATTAATTCCTGCATAATTTTTGTTTTAAAATTTTGATGTACAAAGATGATGTGTTTTTTAATACATTGGTTGCACCACAAGTAAAGCTACTGTTAATTTCAACATTGCAGATTACTTTTATCGCTTAGATAAAAGTTCAATAAAGATATGTGGTACAAGGGAGTGATGCTTCGTTCCTACTCAGCATAAACTCTACGAAGAGAAATCAGGGAACAAATGCCCGTAACCACAAAAAAATTGACTTTATTCTTCGCTAAGGTAAAGTTCCCCCTTCAGGGGGCGGAGGGGGCTTTTATTCAGTATCATACCTGTCCACCCTTTCAATACCCGGCAGCGCCACTAACCGCTCTACTAATTCATCCAGCTCATCTTTATCGTGTACAAATATCTTTATGTTGCCTTTAAATATGCCTTCGGCAGCCTCAATGGTCATTGCCGAAATATTAAATTTCATTTCGCCACTGATAAGGTTGGTAATTTTATGAATAACACCCACATCATCTACACCAATAATTTTTAAGCCGGTTAAAAAAGAAATTTCTTTATTTTTTGCCCATTTTGTTTTTACTACACGGTGGCCGTAATTAGATAGCAACCTTGTAGCATTAGGGCAATTGGTGCGGTGTATTTTTAATCCTTCGCCGGTGGTTACAAAGCCAAATACATCATCGCCTGGTATGGGTTTGCAGCAGTTGGCTAAAGTATATTGTATTTTATCGCTGCTTTCACCAAAAATAATAAGTTCGGCATCTTTATCTTTTTTAGTGTGCAGTTTGGTGTGAGTATCAGCTATCATGTTTTTCTTCATGCTCATGTTTTACAGGTTTGGGTAAAAATAACCTGTCGCCTGATGCTGTAAAATCTTTTAATTCTTTAAGGTCAATTTTTTTTATCGCAATTTCATACAAAAGATCAAGCGAAGAATTGAGTTTGTAAAACGAAGCCAGCTCTTCCATGTTATGCTGCGTCATCATACCGCCAATGGCTTCTAATTTTTTTTGCAGAATATATTTACCATCTTCTGCAACTTTTCTTTTTTCTTCTTTTAAAGTGTCTTTAATTTTTGTTTTGGCTTTGGTGGTTACTACAAGGTTCAGCCATTCCTGGTTGGGCTTTTGTTTGGCACTGGTAATAATTTCTATCTGGTCGCCGCTGCGTAGTTTAGTACCAATGGGCACCAATTTATGATTTACTTTTGCACCAATGCACCTGCTGCCCACTGCAGTGTGTACACTAAAAGCAAAGTCCAAGTGCTGTTGCGCCGGTAGGCAGCATTCTTATTTCTCCTTTAGGTGTGTACACATAAATTTCTTCTGCAAGAAAAGATGTTTTAAAATCCTGTAAAAAATCTAAAGAATTAGTATCCTGGTTGCCCAGTGCCTCCCGTATTTGTTGAAACCATTTGTCAAACCGGCTTTCATCATCTTTACCTTCTTTATACTTCCAGTGTGCAGCCAAGCCTTTTTCCGCAATTTCGTTCATGCGTTTGGTACGTATCTGCACTTCAACCCATTTGCCCTGCGGCCCCATTACAGTAGTGTGCAAGGCTTCGTAGCCATTACTTTTTGGGTTACTCAGCCAATCCCTTAATCTTTCGGGTGATGGATTGTATTCGTCAGTAATTATGCTGTACACTTTCCAGCATTCTGCTTTTTCTTTTTCAATAGAAGCATTTACTAAAATGCGTATGGCAAACAAATCATACACTTCTTCAAAGCTTACACCTTTCTTTTTCATCTTTGTCCAGATGGAATGAATGCTTTTTGGCCTGCCATAAATTTCAAAATCAAAATCCGCTTTCTCTAATTTTTCTTTTAACGGCCTTATAAAATCGTTGATGTATTTGGTACGTTCTCTTTTAGTATCGTTTAGTTTTTGGGCAATGTAACGGTAAGTATCCGGCTCCATATATTTCATGGCCAGGTCTTCCATTTCGGTTTTAATATTGTATAAACCCATACGGTGTGCCAGGGGTGCATAAACGTAAACAGTTTCGCTGCTTATCTTTAATTGCTTCTCCCGTTTCATACTGTCAAGCGTACGCATATTGTGCAGGCGGTCGCTTAACTTAATTAAAATTACTCTTGGGTCATCCGTAAGCGTTAGTAGTATTTTTTTAAAATTTTCGGCCTGCTGTGTGGTGTTGGTATCCATTACCGTACTTATCTTTGGTAAGGCCATCTACAATTTTTGCAATCTCGTTTCCAAATTCCCTTTTAATATCGTCAAGGGTAATATCGGTATCTTCAACAGTGTCGTGCAGTAAAGCACAAATAGTGCTGCGTACGCCCAGGCCAATTTCTTCTACACAAATTTTAGCAACAGCCAGCGGATGTAAAATGTAAGGCTCGCCGCTTTTGCGCCGCATGGTTTTATGGGCCTCTACCGACATTTCAAAAGCCGTACGAACCAGTTCCTTATCGCCTGATTTTAATTTAGGTTTTAAAACACGGAGCAGGCCACGGTACTGCCGCAGAATCTCTTTTTTTTCTTCTTCTTCGGTGAGGTTGTATTTTGGTATTGCATCTGTTACTTCCATTATTACGAATTTAGATTAAAAATTTTGTTTTTGGCATAGATGTTAAAGTGGATTGCTAAAATCAAGGTGTGCCTTTTCATTTTCTTCATTCAAAAGTTTTAAATTTGGTAAAATATTAGGCTATGAATAATGTAAATGTTTTGCGAAGTCAGGTAAAAAAGTTTGTTGATACAGCATCTGAAAAAGAGCTGGAAATGGCATATCATCTTTTTGATGCTGCAAAAAAAGATGATTGGTGGGATGAAATAACTATCGAACAAAAAAAAATAATTGATACAGGCCTTGCTCAATTAGACAAGGGAGAAGGGATACCGCATAAAGAGGTAATGAAAAAATATAGTAAATGGTTAAAGAAATAATCTGGTCACCATTGGCTGTAGAAACATACGAAACCATTATAAATTATCTGCACAATAAATTTGGAGAGTCTGTAGCCAAAAAGTTTGTACAAAAAGTTGATGATAGACTGAAATTAATAGCCACCAGACCAAGAATGTTCCGGCTTACCAATAAAAGGCGCAATACCTAAACAACCAGCCTGCTAAAAAAAGTTACAATCATTTATCGTTATAAACCCTATAGAAAGCAGGTTGAATTGGTGGTTTTTTTGGGAAGACAGGATCCTGCAAAAAAGCCAGATTAGCAACTTATAATTTTACTATTATTCCCTTCCATATTTTATATAAATCCCTTACTTTTGCACCCCTTAACCGGATGTGGCGAAATTGGCAGACGCACCAGACTTAGGATCTGGCGGAGTAATCCATGTAGGTTCGACCCCTATCATCCGGACTTTTTCAAGTTATTTGGTTAATTAGTTAATTGGTATTCAAGTGTGAATGCTACAACTAATTAACCCATAAACTAATTAACTAATTAACATTAAGAAATGGCTACAGTAGTAAGAGAAAACATTGGTTTATTACACGATAAATTAATTGTAAAAGTTAGTAAAGACGATTATTTTCCTGCATTTGATAAAAAACTAAAGGAGTACAGCAAAAATGCAAACATTCCCGGTTTTAGAAAAGGAATGGTGCCGGCCGGTATGATAAAAAAAATGTATGGCGGTTCTATTTTTACCGATGAGGTTATTAAAACTGTAGAAAAAGAATTATATAATTATCTGAATGCAGAAAAACCTGAAATTTTTGCTCAACCTTTGCCCTTAACCAACGATGTTGCTAAAATGGATATTAATAATCCGGCTGATTATGAGTTTGGTTTTGAAATGGGATTGAAACCCGATTATTCTCTGGCTGAAATTGGCAAAGCAAAAATTACCCAGCACAAAGTAAAAGCTACGGATGAAATGGTGGACGAAGAAATAAACCGTATGCAAATTAAAGGCGGTAAAATGACAGAGCCTGAGACTGTAGATAGCGAAGAAGATGTTTTAAACATTCTATTTAAGGAAAGTGATAAAGAGGGTAATGTTGCGGAAGAAGGTGTAACAAAAGAAAACTCGGTAATACTTAAGTATTTAACTGCCGCTACGCAGAAAAAATTTATGGGTAAAAAAGTTGGCGAAGTTGTAACCGTACAATTAAGCAAAGCTTTTGACGAAGATAAACTGGCTATGATAGTGCAGGATTTGGGTTTTGAAAAAAATGATGCAGCTGCCGCAAAAAAATATTTTAATCTTGAAATTGTAAAAATTGGCCTGGTTGAGAAAAGAGAATTGAACGAAGGTTTTTTTAAAGAAATTTATCCTGCAAAAGATATTAAAAGCGAAGATGAATTAAAGGTTGCTATTAAAGAAGAGATACAGCAATACTGGGATGCACAAAGCCGTAACCAAATGCAGGATCAGTTGTATCATTATTTAATTGATGAAACAAAAATGGAATTTCCTGCCGATTTTTTAAAGCGCTGGTTACAAACAGGTGGCGAAAAACCTAAAACTGCAGAAGAAGCCGAAACAGAATTTCCGGGTTTTATCAATCAGTTAAAATGGACTTTAATAAGTGATAAATTAATTCAGGAAAATAAACTGCAGGTTACCAACGAAGAATTAAGGGACAGCATGAAGGCAGAAATAATGAAATACTTTGGTGCTATGAGTATGGGTGATGATACCAGCTGGATTGAAAGCTATATCGACCGTATGATGAAAGACGAAAAGCAGGTGGACAGCAGTTACCGCCGTTTAATTACAGATAAATTATTTAGCTGGATAGAAACTCAGGCAAAATCAGAAGAAAAAGAAGTAACCGGAGAGGAATTAAATAGCATGATGCATAATCATCATCATTAATAAGATAAGGCTGTTAAAGTAAATTAACATGTTTAAATATTTGTCCCGGTTACAATCGTAATCGGGATTTTTATTACTGTAATTCTCACCGGTATATTTATTAAAAAAATACAATTTAAGCTGGAGTTAATAAAAATATTGATTTTTTACATAGTTTGGCATGGTATTGTTATAATGGTGTTGGAGGCAGGCTGAAAAATTAATCGAAATCTGCCCAAAGCAAAGAGTGAGAACAGATAAGGAGGAGAATTTTACCCAAATCGTGTATTTAATACAATTTTAAAATAAAACCCACATTCAGTTTTTAAAATTAGCTGAAGGGAATACTAAAAACTAAAACAAATTTTATGAAAAAAATTATTTTAATTGCAACGGTAGTAACAGTTTTTGTTGCTTGTAAAAGCAAATCTAATTTAGATGCCAATAAAAACATGGTGCTGGTAGATACAACAGGTTTGTCACTAAGTAATGGCTCTACAGATGTTTCTAAAAACAATGCAAATGTAAATACTAATAATAATGCTGGTGTAACTCCTGCAAAAAGAAGAACAAATAGCGGTACTAATGCAGGTTCTTCAAATAATGGTAATACAAATACTTCAAACCAGGGTACAAGCACAGTGCCTGCTAAAGAAAAAGGCTGGAGTGATGCTGCAAAAGGTACTGCTATAGGTGCAGGTTCTGGTGCAGTATTGGGAGCGATTTTAAGTAAAAACAAAGCTAAAGGTGCTGTAATTGGTGGTGTTGTAGGTGCTGCTGGCGGTTATGCTATTGGCAGATCTAAAGATAAAAAAAGTGGCCGTGTGGCAAGACAAAAAGCAAGAAAGGCAGCTACTAATTAAATAGTGCTGTACAAATAAAATTAAATGCCCCTGGATTTTTCGGGGGCATTTTTATTAAATGGAACAGCAATAAGATTTTGATACCCACTTTATGGTATTGATAAAAGCGTATCGAAATTGTATTTTACTATCAATAAAATACAACTGTTATGGATGCAAAAGATATGCTGGGCATTATAGCTGCACTTATACCTGTATTGGCAACAGGTTTATTTGGTTACTGGCAATTTCTTAACCAGCGTAGATCAATTCAATACAGCGAAAATATAAAGAGCCTTTACTCGGCCACAAAAGAAGAAGTGCTGGCCTCTATTGCCAACCTGGTTACATTTAAAAAATCGCCTCAAATGCGCCGCATTACGCAGGATGTTTTAATAAACAGGTTATATACCGAACTGGATTATAATGTATGCAATGCAATTGGAAGTCAGTTAGTAAGTATGATTGAAAGAAATAACCCGGCAGAATTAAATTATATCATTCAAAGGCTGATTGAAATAAACTACAATTACTTTTTACAAACTTATGGCATTGGGCAGCGGGCTGCAGATTTAAAAGACATACTTAGTAAAGTAGAAAAAGATTATGCAGAACAATTAAAGCATAAAGATGATGAAACAAAAGTAACCGGGCTGGCTGCCGATATAAAAAAAAGGGTTACAGAAAAATGGAACGAATACAATACTGTTAAAGATCTTAATGATTACCGGCTGATGTGGCACAAGCAGGTAATTGCCGATACAATAGGAATGATATTAAGCAGCGCCACCACCAGGCAATTTAATAATATCAGTGTAAACTTTGTTGCCAACGATTTTAATTACTGCACTTTTAGAAATATAGCCATCCAAAACTGCTCTGTAAGAAAATCTGCATTTAGCCAGGCATTACTGCAGCAGGTAAAACTGGATAATGTTTATATTAATGATGCCATTTTTAGCAGCAGTATTTATGAAGATATGGAGCTGAGCAATGGCAAAATTATTAAAACAACTTTTCATGGGTCAAGTTTTAGAAATGTAAAATTCTCTAATATACAATTGGATGATGTTTGTTTTTTAGGTTGCAGTTTTGTTGATTGCACTTTTGATAATAAGGTAACTGGTATTAACCCCGTTAGTATGTATCAGTGCCAATTTTCAGGCATTCTGCCTTTATTTATAAATGATATTATCAGTTTAACCAACAACGATTTTGCAGGTTATTTAGAAACTACAAAAATATCCGGCTCCCGTTTAAGCAGTATTAAAGAGCATTATGAAGAGCGGTTTAATAAACCTGAAGCGCCTGCAAATGCAGCACCGGAAATAATTAAAGAAGAAATATAAAATAACTGATTAAAAAATCATGGTATAGTATCTACCCTGTTTTTCGTTTAACAAATTCTTAGCACTGCAATTATAAGATAAATTTTATTCTCTCCGTTGTGTGGTTGTTCCCTCCCCATTCATAATTTTAAAACAAACCAGCCATGCTAACTCAACGGGTTTATCTTTCGTTTGTACTTTGCACTTTTATACTATTTTCCTGCAGCAATAAAAAAATAAAAAACTCTGCGGAGGCTGTACCAGCAACAATTTCCGATACTGTACAATTACAGCCCGATGAGGATATTGATCTTACTGACTACAGCAATGCTTTTGCCAAAAACATTACACAAACATTTACAGCATCTCCCGGTAAAATTTCTGTATTAACTGCAAAAAAAGGGTTAAGGGTAACAGTTAACGTGGCGGCATTACAAAAAGAAGACGGCTCCGCTGTTGATGGAAAAATAAATGTTAGCATAATTGAATTAACCACCAGCGAAGATTTATTTAAGAGTAATGCAGCAACTGTAAGTAATGGAAGATTACTGGTTTCAGGCGGAAGTTATTTTGTTGGTATGGAGTGTGGCGGCCAAAAATTACAGATAAAAAAAGGGAAAAATTTGCAGATTGAATTCCCTGTTATAAAAGAAAATGAAATGCAACTATTTTATGGGCAAAGAGATACTGCAAATAATATGAACTGGCTGGATGCCGGAATAAACCTGCAGCAAGATGAAGAAGATGAAATTTTATTTACTGATAGCAACTACAATAATCTTACTGATAATTTTCCTGCCCTTACTTTAACAGCCGGCGGCGAAGCAAAAATTTACAGAACATTAAACGAAAAAGTATATTATTACGAAAAAATGATGACGGTAAAACAACTGCTGGATACTATTAACAGGCACACTGCTAAAATTTATGCTGATACCGTTTACATGTGGCCGAAAGAGATAGCAAAATTATTGCCGGGTCAAAGAGTTGATACAAATTATCTATACACTGTTTATGGCCCTCCAAAACAATTTATTTTAAAAACATGCAGAGCGTTACAAGAAGATACCAAAAAAAAGGAAATGGAAAAAAGAAAGAGGGAAGATGCACTGGGAAAATGGCAGCCAAAAACCCTGGCGGGCCAGATACAAAAATATTATAGCCCTGCAGCCATAACAAATTTAGGCTGGATAAACTGCGACCGGTTTTATCAATACAATCCTCCGGCTGAAGTTGAAATTGATTTACCCATTACATTTAATAAAGGAAGCATTCAATACTTTGTTATTTTTAAAAATTTCAACGGCTTAATAAATGGTAAATTAAAATTTTCTGAGGGTGAAAATATTTCATTAAACAACTTACCTGTCGGCGAATTAATTACTTTTATTGCATTTACAAAAAACAAAGGGCAGCTTTTTCATTGTAAAGAAGAATTTGTAATTCAAAAAAATAAATGGGTGAAACCTGATTTTAAAAATATTTCTACAGAAGAAATGAATAAAATATTTGGTAAGAATGTGCGGATATAATTTTCTTACAGTTTTATCTCCTCATCACTGTCATCAAAAAAATGAAACCCGGTAAGATAATAGTTAGATCGTAGTTTGTACCCTGAAGCATTTAGGTACATTTGGGGTTACTTATCTATGCAGGTAATGGCATTTTTAATTTAGCAAGCATTTTATTCGCTTTATCTAATTTTTCAGGAAATAAAACTTTGCCTGACGGTTTTTTAACCACCTTTAATTTTATACCTAACGAAGCTGCTGTTTTTATTGCTCCTTTCTGTTTCATACTATAAAATTAAACAATTTTTCTTCTAAATAAAAACCCAAAATAGTTTACTTCTATTTGAAATGGTACATATACAAAAGAATCCAGGTCTTTTAATATCCCAATTATTTCAAAATTAATTGATAATTCTTCAAAGTTTAAAGCTATTGCCATTCTGTACAACCTTGTTCTTTCTGGTGTACTGCCACTAAAAAATATCCATTTTGCAGGGTATTCTGCAGTAAAAAGCTGAACTGAAGAAACAACAGTTGCTAATATTTTATTCCTGTCTTTATTATCATCTTTAGCCAAATCATCCAAACTGCCATCCTCCTTTTTATTTCCAAAAGCTAAGTTGAATATAGCAGGGTTATTTGTTGGCTTAAACTGTACAATTTTTGGGATGCTTCCCTTAGGGCCAACACTCACAAATTCATATTCTAAAAAATCAATAGTGGCAATTAAATTATCATACTTTTCATATTTCATACGTAATTCCGATAATATAATTTTACTACAGCTTTATCTCCTCATCACTGTCATCAAAAAAATGAAACTCGGTAAGATGGTAATTGGTATTTTGCTTAAGCTTAATTTTTTGTTTGAATTTGCGTTTCCATTTACTCAGTTTTGAAGAAAAGAAAAAGCCTTTAGTAAGATAAGCGTATAAAATTGGATGTACTTCTACAGTTAATCCTTTATGCTTTTGCATAATGAGGTAATTCAAATTCTTTTCTATCTCATCTTCCAGTATTAATGTAGAAGAAATTTTACCGGTGCCTTCGCAACTGGGGCAAATTTCTGTAGTGTTAATGGTCATTTCCGGCTTCATGCGCTGGCGGGTAATTTGCATTAACCCAAATTTACTTATAGCCAGCACAGCATGTTTTGCCCTGTCGCTACGCATAAACCCTTCCATTGCATCAGCAAGCTTTTTCTTGTTCTCCATCAACTTCATATCAATAAAGTCAACTACAATAATGCCGCCTAAATCTCTGAGGCGCAATTGTCTTGCTATTTCTTCCGCAGCTTCTAAATTTGTTTCCAAAGCATTTTGTTCCTGGTTATTGCTTACACTTTTGTAACCGCTGTTTACATCAATTACATGCAATGCTTCGGTATGCTCTACAATTAAATATGCACCACTGGGCAGGTTAACCGTTTTTCCAAAAGCAGCTTTTACCTGTTTGGTAATACCAAAACTGTCAAAAATAGGAGAACCATTATTGTAGTAAGAAACAATATCAGCCTTATCGGGTGCAATACGTTGTATGTAAGTTTTGGTATCAGCAAAAATAGTTTTATCGTTTACAACTATCTTATTAAAATCTTCGCTCAGCAAATCTCTTAATATACTGGTGGTTTTACCCAGCTCATTTAAAATTCTTGCCGGCGGTGCGGCGCTTTTTAAATTGGTTTGTATCGATTTCCAGGTGGCAATTAAACTTAAAAGATCTTCATGTAATTCGGCTGTGTGTTTTCCTTCAGCAGCGGTACGCACAATTACTCCTAAATTTTTGGGCTTAATAGCTTCAATAATTTTTTGTAATCTCTTTCTTTCGTCCGATGAATGTATTTTACGGGAAACCGCAACAATATCATTAAAGGGAGTAACTACTACAAAACGGCCGGGCAAAGATAATTCACAGCTTAGGCGTGGGCCTTTGGCTGCAATTGGTTCTTTTAAAATTTGTACTAAAATGTTGGGGCGGCCACTGAGTATTTCTGTAATTTTTCCTGTCTTTACAATTTCTGGTTCAACCTTAAACTTGGCAAAATCAAAACCTGTTTCGCTTTTGTCGTTAATGGCTTCGGTTGTAAATTTTAAAATGGAACGTACGTAAGGGCTTAAATCTGTGTAATGCAGAAAGGCATCTTTTTCAAACCCAACATCAACAAAGGCCGCATTTAAACCGGGGATTAATTTTTTTACTTTACCAAGATAGAGGTCACCCACGCCAAAACTGGCATCAGTTTTTTCACTGTGCAATTCTACCAGTCTTTTATCTTCCAGCAGTGCAATCTCTACCCCCTGCGGCGCAGCATTAATAATAAGTTCCTTGGTCAAGCGTAAATTTTTGATAAGACCGTTACATCATGGAAAGGTAATATACCTGCATACAATGATAGCACTTTCAATTAAGTGGCAAACTGTACTGCATACAGATAAATTGTGTCCCGATGGGGAATCGGGACATCGTAAGAAAAATTAATTATTTTTTCTTATGACGGTTCTTTCTTAAACGTTTTTTACGCTTGTGTGTTGCAATTTTATGACGTTTTCTCTTTTTACCACAAGGCATAACTAGTCTTTTTTGTGTTTAAAATAATATGTTTAATTCGTTGTATTCTTTTATTGTAACTGTTGTATCCGCTCCTCAATCTCCTTACTGTATTCCGGGTTATTAGCAACCTTTTTCATTTCCCTGTACCATTTAATGGCTTCGGTTTTATCTCCTTTATTTGCATAAGCATCGGCTAAAAATGCTATGGCTTCTAAATTATTGGGTTCGGCTTTTACTACTTTAGTTAAACGGTCAATAGCTTTGTCGTATTGCCCCGATACAAATCCACCCACACCTAAAACCAATTGCGCCTTCATGTTTAAAGAATCTTTTCTAACAACAGCCAGTAAATGCTGTATGCCTTTCATAGTTTCTTCCGGCTTACCTGTGCGGCCTTTGCCATAAATATAACAACTGCCCAATCCAATTTTTAAATCGTCGCTTTCGGGATTTAAAGTAATAGCCTGTTCAAATAACTCTATCGCCTGTGCTGTTTTCCAATCTAATTTAGCTGCATCATGTTCTTCTCTCAGGTTATCCAAAATTAATTGGGCAGCAAAGGTGAGGTTTTTTTCTGACTTATCCAACTTAGCAGCGGCTGATAAGTAATATATATAAGGTTCAAACGCACGGGCACTGTCTTTCCAAAAATTAGCAAGCTGGTTATTGGCGGCAATTTGCTGGTTAAGCACATCGCCACGGGTTACACTATTCTCTAATTTACCAAGTGTAAGTACCTGCGAAGCAGTGAGTTTTTGTTTTGCTTCGGCTATATATTGGGTAATATTAAATGCAGGGGCTGCTGTTTTTGCTTCGGCAGGTGTAGCAGCAACTATGGTTTTTTTTGAAACTGTTCTTCCAAAAAAGAAAAGGCCTGCAACTAAAATTAAACCTGTTGCGGCAAGTAATAATTGTTTATTCATAAAATTTATCCCGGTATTTTCGGGAGCAAAGGTACATTAGTCTTCGCCTTCATCGTGGTTTTCGGTTGGCTCTTTAATGTTTTTAGAAGATTTTATTTCCTGCATAAATTCTTTAGCAGGCTTAAAGGCGGGTATAAAATGCTCAGGTATTTCCACAGCAATATTTTTTTTGATGTTGCGGCCAATTTTAGCAGCACGTTTTTTTATAATAAAACTGCCAAACCCTCTTATATAAATATTTTCGCCAGATGATAATGATTTTTTTACCTCTTTAAACATTGTTTCAAGAGTTACTAAAACATCTACTTTAGGGATGCCAGTTTTGTCGGAAATTTGATTGATAAGGTCTGCTTTTCTCATAATAGGTTTATATTTCGTTAGAAAAGTACAAAAAAGGGTTGAAAATTCCAAATAAGTTGGTGATTATCAACTACTTTGTCTTGCACAAATGTATTCATCTTTTTTAAAAAATGCAATAACCTGTTGATTATTAACAGCATCTGCTTTATTTGATATGTATAAATATTTTGTGTCAACAACTTTATAAAATTGACATTTGCGGATATGAATTCTCAAAAAAAATATTTTACAAATGCTCTTTTGCAATGGAACAATACCTCTAATAACCGGCCAATGCCCTGGAAGGGAGAAAAAGATCCGTATAAAATATGGCTAAGCGAAATTATTTTACAGCAAACAAGGGTAGAGCAGGGGTGGGAGTATTATAATCGTTTTGTAACAGCTTTTGCTGATATTAATAAATTAGCTAAAGCACCCGAAACAAAAATTTTTAAACTTTGGGAAGGCTTGGGGTATTATACACGATGCAAAAATTTAATTGCTACAGCAAAATATATTTCTAACGAAAACAAGGGTAGATTTCCTGATAATTATGATGATATTTTAAAGCTAAAAGGAGTTGGGCCTTACACTGCTGCTGCCATTGCATCTTTTGCATACAATTTGCCCTATGCTGTTGTAGATGGAAATGTGTTCAGGGTTTTATCACGTTTTTTTAATGATAATACTGCAATTGACAGTACAGAAGGCAAGAAAATATTTACTGTACTTGCACAGGAGTTATTAGATAAAAAACAACCCGGTATTTACAACCAGGCGCTTATGGATTTTGGTGCTGTAATATGCAAACCAAAGTTACCTTTATGCAGGCAATGTGCGCTGCAAAGCAGGTGCGGCGCACATTTAAAAGGATTAGTAAATGTTTTACCAGTAAAAGAAAAAAAAATTACACAAAAAATAAGATGGCTTTTTTATTTTATTATAGAACATAACAGCAAAGTGTATGTTCGTAAACGTGGCACAAAAGATATCTGGGAAAATTTGTACGAATTTGTTTTAGTAGAAGCAGAGGCAGCAATAGATCCGTTGCAATTAGAAAAATTGCCAGCTTTTAAAAAATTGTTGAAAAAAGGCACTTACCATATAGAAGCCATATCTAACCTCTATAGCCAAAAATTAACACACCAAACTATACATGGCCAGTTTATTAAAATAAAACTAAAAAATAATGCAGCAATAGAAGGGTATCAAGCCGTTTCGCAAAAGAAGCTTGCCGGCTTACCTTTCCCCAAATTCATAACAACCTATTTGAAAGATAAAAATGTATCTTTAAATTTGTTATAGCACTAAACCCGGTAATCAGACAGTATTAAATCAATTTTAAAAATCCTTTTCTCTTTGGGGAATAGGGCAAAATAAAATTTTATGAGAGGCGTAAACAGGGTAATGTTAATTGGCAACCTGGGTAAAGACCCGGACATACAATTTTTGGAAGGCAATATTGGCGTGGCCAAATTTTCTTTAGCAACCACCGAAACTTTTAAAGACAGAAGTGGTAAGCTAATTTCGCAAACAGAATGGCATACTGTGGTGTTGTGGCGTGGATTGGCCGATCTGGCTCAAAAATATTTACACAAAGGCAGCCTTGTTTATATTGAAGGCCGTTTAAAAACCCGAAGTTGGGAAGATAAAGACGGCAATAAAAAATTTGCAACCGAAGTGGTTGGTGATAATTTAATTATGCTGGAAAAAAGAAGTGACGGCACTCACCCGGCTGCAGGTATTGAAGGTATGGAAGGTATAAGTGGTGCCGATATTCCGCCAATTGATGATGGTACAGAACGCTTACCATTTTAAAATACTGGAACTTTTATTTAGATTTTAATAAGTAAAGTTGACAGATAACTTTACTATTGTTGACTTAAATATTTTATTTTGGATTATCATTCGGTTACCGGGTTCATCAATTATTTTCCATTAACATTGCTGGCAATAACGGTTGCGGCTAATGCTGTCTTAATCTTTTTGGCCATCTTACTTTTTATTATTTCTTTTTTAGTAGCCGGCTCCGAAGTGGCTTTTTTTTCACTTACGTTTAAAGATATTAACCTGCTTAAAACCAAGCAGCAGCCTGCATACCGGCGCATAGTTAACTTGCTGGAGCATCCAAAAACACTGCTGGCTTCAATGCTAATTGCCAACAGTTTTGTAAATATTGGTATTATTTTAATTTCCAACCTTTTAATTGATGACTGGATAACAGGCTTGAATTTTAATTTTTTAACCGTCTTTTTAATTAAGGTTGTAGCAGTTACTGTTTTGCTGGTTTTATTTGCCGAAGTATTACCAAAAATTTGGGCCACACACCATAAAGTATGGTTTGCAGCAACAGCCTCTTTAATTGTTGAAATATTTACCAGTATTTTTTACCGCTTCAGCAAACGTATGGTTAGGTGGAGCGATGGTATTGAAAAGAAATTTTCTTCGGATAACACCGCTGCAATGGACAGCAGCCATTTAGATTATGCCATAGACCTGCTGCCCGACCACGAAGCAACTGTGGAAGAAAAACAAATATTAAAGGGGATAAGAAAATTTGGCGACACTACAGTTAAACAAATAATGCGTACACGCCTTGATGTAAGCGGCATAGAGATTAACAGCAGCTTTGTAAATACAATAAAAAAAGTAGAAGAGTTGCATTACAGCCGCTTACCGGTGTATAAAAATAATTTAGACGAAGTGGTGGGCATGCTGCATACAAAAGATTTATTACCTCACTTAAACGAAGACGATAATTTTGACTGGCATAAACTTATGCGGCAACCTTATTTTGTACACGAACAAAAATTGATTGAAGATTTATTGCAGGAATTCCGTAACCGCAGAAACCATTTTGCTGTGGTGGTGGATGAATTTGGCGGCACATCGGGCATAGTTACGCTGGAAGATATTATGGAAGAAATAATTGGTGATATAAAAGATGAATTTGATGATGAAGAAAGCGTAAATAAAAAAATTGATGACTTTACCTATATTTTTGAAGGCAAAACAATGATTAACGATGTGTGCAAGGCCATGAATTTGCCGGTGGATACTTTTGATAATGTAAGGGACGACAGTGATTCACTTGCAGGGCTGGTTTTAGAAATTGCCGGCGAATTTCCGCAGGTGAATGAAGAAGTAGTAAGCGGAGATTTTACTTTTATACCTTTGGAAATAAATAAAAACCGGATTGATAAAGTAAAAGTTGTTTTAAAACAAACTGAAGAAAATTAAATTGTAAATATTCAATGTTCTATTTTAAATATACCCACATAAACCTGCTGACAATATATAGGGAAAAAATTGCCAAGTTTTGCAGATTTTTTAAACAACTTAATTTTTTTTATTGCCTTTTGCCCATTGCCTTTTGCCCATTGCTTTTTTCCTGTAACTCTACATACACTTCTAAAAAAAAGGGTTATTATAAAATTGATTTCCCCGAAAGAAAATATACAAGTTTTCAGCAGGAAGGTTTTCCTTACACTTTTGAATATCCTGAATATGCAAAAGTTATTAAAGACAGTACTTATTTTGACAGTAATCCCGAAAATCCTTACTGGATAAATATAGATTTTCCACAGTTTGGCGGGAGGATTTTTTTAAGTTATAAAATTATTGGCGGCAAAGCCATTTATAAAATAAAACAGCAAAACGGAACTTACAAAGATTCAGCTGGCATTAATAAATTCGACAACATGGTAAATGATGCTTATAATCTTACCAATAAAAACCAGGCTATTACCACTGCTATAAAAGACAGCGTAATGCACACCCCCAACAACGTTACTGGTATATTTTTTAAAGTGGGCGGCAATGCTGCAACTGCAAAGCAATTTTTTTTAAGCGACACAACAAAAAATTTTATACGTGGCGCTTTGTATTTTGATGTAACTCCCAATGCAGATTCTTTAAGGCCTGTGCAGGATTTTTTACAAAAAGATATTGAACATATAATAAACAGTTTCCGCTGGACGAATAAAGCTGCAGGCGCAGAAAAATTGCCTGCAGCAAATGCCATTCCGGTACAAATTAAAAACACAAAACAGTAAACTATTTATTTTCTTTTTTCACTGCAGCCACGGGCTTTACATCTTCAATAACTCTAGGAACAATTCTTCCTCTCGAAAAATTAGAAAACTTAAATTCACGAACGTATTTTTTATTTCTTTTACTTTTTTTTGAAGTTTTATTTTTGGCAATTGCTCCGGATGCTTTACTGGTAACAGCTTCATTTTTTATTGCCGTTTCAATAAGCGGTGCTGTGGCAATTTTTTCTTCTTTAATTTCTGATAAAGGCGCTTCATCTTTGTACATTTTTTCTAAAGTGCCATTACTTTTAGTGCTGTAATAATCAACAACACCATACACACTTGCTGCCGAAAAAAGGCCAATGCCTGCATAAATAATTGCTTTCATGTTTTTTGTTTTAAATGATTAAAATTTTGGTTAAAAGATTTTATTAATTAGCAATAAATGTTTTTAAATAAGATTTACTTTTTCTAAAAATAAAATATTCTGCTGCCAGCATATTACCCAGTACACTTATCCAAAGCGAAATTTCGTAATTAAGTAAATGATCTGCCCCATAGTAATCAAACAAAATATGATAGATCCTAAAAGTAACTGCTGTCATTGCCATGCTGTAGCTGCGTATCATCCAGTTTTTATGTGCCAGTACATTTTTTACTTTTATAGTTTGCAATCCTTTTGCTGTACTGAAAAACCAGTAAACTGCCATAAACATAAACAGCATCCGCTCCCAAAAACTTCCTTTTGCAAAAAAACTCATGTACAAACCCGTTGGCGCACCAATTAATATAACCACCAGTACATAAACTTTCCCCATCCAAATATGTATGGCTTTTCTTTTCTTTAAAATATAAGAGGAAAATTGTGTAAGGGCAGCAATGATACAAAACATGCCTGCAAAAATGTGCGTATAAAAACTGAATTTATAAACTGGTTTTAAAAACAGCAGTGCCCGCTCTTCTATAAAAATAAAATTTTGACTAAATGAAAAATAGGGGAGCGTATTTTTCACCAGCAGCAAACTAAAAAATATCACCGGTATCCAGAATAATGCAGCAAAAAAATAACGGATGCTGCTCTGCAATGTTAGCTGGCGGCTGTTAAGCATAAAGGTTGGTTTGAATTGTTATGGATAGTCGAACCAAAATTTCTCCATAAATATTAATGTTACAAATTTGTTAAGGCTTTAAATAACCCTGGCGACGGTTGAAAACCCGAGAACGGTTGTGAATAATCTTAGTGAAAGCGGCACTAATGTTTAAACAGAACTTATAGTTAGATTACAAATAATTTTAAAAATTTTGCTGCATGATTGTTGTAAATTTGCCGCCATGATTGCAATAGATAATATTTTAGTGAGCGACCAGGTGGTGAACGAGCAATTTGTTTGCGACCTTAGTAAATGTAAAGGCGCCTGTTGTGTAGATGGAGATGCAGGAGCACCGCTTGAAAAAGCCGAGCTGGAAAAGATTAATGAAGTGTTTGATAAAGTTTTACCTTACTTAAATGCAGAAAGTAAAAAAGAAATTGAAAAACAGGGCCGCTATGTTTATGATAAAGAGTATGGCTGGGTAACACCCACAATTGAAAGTAAAGTTTGTGTGTATGGCATTAAAGATAAACAGGGCGTTGTAAAATGCGGTATAGAGCAGGCTTATCTTGATGGAAAAGTGGAATGGAAAAAACCCATCAGTTGCCATTTATTTCCGGTAATTACTAAGGAGAGTAAACGCAGTAACAATATTTATGTTAATTACGAGCCACGGGAAGATAATTGCAAAGCTGCCTGCGGCCTCGGCAAAAAATTAAAAGTACCTGTGTATGTATTTTTAAAAGAATCGCTGGTGCGTAAATTCGGACAGGAATTTTATGATGCACTTGATGCAACTGCAAAACATTTAAACAATAATCCCAAAAAGTAACTGCTATAAAGAATATTTTATCTATGCCAAGATTTTATTTTAACAAACAACTGATTATTACAAATTACTTATTGCCTGTTGCCTGTTGCTTATTGTTTTTTACTTCCTGCTCGGTAAACAAAGCAAAAATTGATAACAGCCTGAAAAAATATTTTGATGAAAATAAAGTAGATGGCTGTTTTACATTGCTGAATAATGCAGATGGAAAAGTTACCGTATATAACATGCAGCTGGATACGCAACGGTTTTCTCCGGCATCTACTTTTAAAATTGTAAACTCATTAATTGGTTTGCAAAGTGGCGTAATTACCAACGATACCATGCTGATTAAATGGGATGGAATTAAAAGATGGAATGAAGACTGGAATAAAGATATGGGAATGGCCGAAGCTTTTAAAGTAAGTAGCGTGCCTTATTACCAGGAAGTGGCGAGAAGAATTGGAAAAGATACCATGAAATTATGGGTAGACAGCATTGGATACGGTAATAAAAATATCAGCGGACCAATTGACTCCTTTTGGCTGAATAATACAATAAAAATTTCGCCAGATGAACAATTGGGTTTAATGAAACGATTATACTTTGATCAATTACCTTTTAGAAAAAGTGTACATGAAATGGTGAAGGGTGTAATGCTGCAGGAAGATAATACGGCATACAAATTGAGTTATAAAACCGGCTGGGGCTTTGATGAACAAAAAAATAATATTGGCTGGCAAATCGGCTGGATTGAAGAGAATAGGCATGTGTATTTTTTTGTAACATTTATAAAGGCTGGTAAAGAAGAAATTGATATGAAGGCTGTACGAAAAAATATTACAACAGGTATTTTAAAAGAGTTGGGTTTTTTTGAGGGAAAGAAATAATATTTTAATTCTAAATATGAATGGCAAAAATATTTTTCTGGATTTTTATTTTTCTTTTAAGCGTTATTGCTTTTTTAGCCATTCGTTCTTTATTAAAAAAAACGGGTAGCAATAACAAAAAGGAATTTGATATTTCTGAAATAGATTTACCGGGGTTAGATGATTTTACCGGACATTAAGAGATTTAACAATTTGCACCAATAGTTATTTATTAATTTGCCTACTTAATATGTTTAGTTTTCAATACATAGAATTTTTATTGGCATTAGCAGGCATACCAATTTTGGTATTGCTGTTTTTACTGGCATTAAACTGGAAAAAGAAAACTATAAAAAAAATTGGAGATGAGAGGCTGGTGAAGGAAATGATTAAAAATTATTCGGCCCCACGGTTTGCGCTAAAATTTATTTTGATAGTTACGGCTTTTGCATCGGCTGCTTTTGCACTGGCTAATTTACGTTCGCCACAGGGTGCAGCAAAAGTTACCCGTAATGGTATTGATGTAATGATTGCATTAGATGTAAGCAAAAGTATGCTGGCGCAGGATGTTAAACCATCAAGATTGGAAAGGGCAAAACAGGCTATTGGAAAACTGATTGATAAATTAGGTAACGACAGAATTGGCATTGTTGTTTTTGCAGGCAAAGCCTATTTGCAAATGCCGCTAACCGGCGATCATGGCGCAGCAAAAATGTATTTATCTTCTGCCACACCCGATATTGTGCCTACACAGGGAACCGTAATTGGCGATGCATTAAAAATGTGTTACGCATCTTTTAATACTAAAGAAAAAAAATACAAATCAGTTATTTTAATAAGCGATGGCGAAGACCATGACGAAGAGGCAACCAAAATTGCAGAAGAAATGGCAACAGAAGGCGTAATAATAAATACTGTGGGCATTGGCTCGCCTGATGGGGCATCAATTTTTGATCCTGCTACCAACCAAACAAAAAAAGATAATGAAGGAAATGTAGTAATTACAAAATTAAACGAGGCCGAACTAATGAGCATTGCTGAAAAAGGGAACGGTATTTATCAATTGTATAATAATACCGATGCAGTGGTGGCAAAATTGGATGCTCAATTAAATACAATGGATCAGCGGACGGTAACGGAAGATTCATTAGTGAATTACGAAAGTTTTTTTCAATATTTTTTAGTGCTGTCTTTATTGCTGCTGGTAATTGAAATGTTGATTTCTGAAAGAGTAAATGCTACAAATAAAAAGCAGATGCCTGTTAAATCAGCAACTTTATTGCTTATTGCCATTTGCTTATTGCCGGTTGGTACCTTTGCACAAAACGAAAAAGAAATTATTAAAAAAGGAAATGAGGCTTACAGTAAAAACGAGTTTGATAAAGCTGCAACAGAATATCAAAAAGTAACAACTAAAACACCGGAGAATGCAACGGCACAATATAACTTGGGTAATGCATTATACAAAAATAAAAAAACTGATGAGGCCATAAATGCTTACGATAATGCATCGGGTAACTTAACTGTAAAAGACGATAAAGGAAAAGCATTTTACAATAAAGGTGTTGTGTTGCAGAACAACAAAAAAATTCCGGAATGTATTGTTGCCTATAAAAATGCTTTAAAATTAAATCCGCAGGATGAAGATGCCAGGCAAAATTTGCAAAAGGCTTTGCAGCAAATAAAAGAACAGCAAAAACCAAAGGAAGATCCCAAACAAAAAGAACAGCAAAAGAAAAAAGAAGAAGAAAAGCAGCAACCCAAGCCTTCTAAAATAACAAAAAAAGATGCAGAAGAAAAGCTGAAAGCTTTATTACAACAGGAAAAAAATCTGCAGGATAAATTGAGAAAGGTAAATGTGTCTTCGCCCAATAAGCCGGAAAAGGATTGGTAATATCTTACCGCAATAAAGTTAATCAGGCCTGTAAATAATTTTTGTATGTTAATTTCTCTTCGGGTAATTAATGTTTTCTCAAATATTTTATTTGTAATAATTCTCTTTAGCTGCAACAGTTCACCTGCTGTAAATTTTAAGAAACCCTCTTCACAAAAAAATAATTTTAAAGTAGCATTATTGCCTTATGCTAATTTTGATTCAGCATTATTGAATTTTATTAAAAATGAAACGGCACAGTTTTATAATTGTGAAGTAATTGCATTAAAATCGGTACCCCTTCCTTCTTTTACATTTTATCCACTTCGTAACCGGTACAGGGCCGATAGTATATTAAAATACGAAAAAAATATTCTTCCACCGGATGTTGATGCAATTGCAGGATTAACCAATAAAGATATTTCCACTTCTAACGGAAAAATATCCGACTGGGGTGTTTTTGGTTTAGGTATGTGCCCCGGTAAAGTTTGTGTTATTTCTGTGTACCGCTTGCAACGGGCATCTAAAACTGTGGCGCAATTAAAAGAGCGTTTAATAAAAGTTGTATTACATGAGCTGGGGCATAATCTTGGCCTGCCCCATTGTAACGTTAATGCATCTTGTTTAATGACAGATGCAGGCGGAACTATTAAACAGGTGGACAGAGAGAATAAATGGTTGTGTGAAAGTTGTAAATCTAAACTAAGTAACTAAACTTTAGCTGTTACAAATTGTTACCTTTGCCATCATCATTATTTTAAAAAATGTACTGCGAAAGTTTAACTGAATACAAGCGTCTTAAAACAAGAGAAGTAAAAGTGGGTAATCTTTTATTGGGAAATAATAATCCCATAAGAGTGCAAACCATGACGACCACCGACACTATGGATACGATGGCAACTGTGGAGCAATCCATCCGTTGTATTAAAGCCGGTGCAGAACTGGTGCGTATTACAGCACCTTCAAAAAAAGAAGCAGAAAATTTACAACACATAAAGGATGAATTAAGAAAACGTGGTTATGATACACCATTAGTTGCAGATATTCATTTTACACCCAATGCTGCAGAAATTGCCGCAAGAATTGTAGAAAAGGTAAGAGTTAACCCGGGCAATTATGTAGATAAGAAAAAATTTGAACAGATTGAATACACTGACGCAGAATATGCAGAAGAAATTGAAAGGATACGGGAACGCTTTACGCCATTGGTTTTAATTTGTAAAGAACATGGCACTGCTATGCGTATTGGTACCAACCATGGCAGCTTAAGCGACAGGATAATGAGCCGCTATGGTGATACTGCAATGGGCATGGTGGAAAGTGCGATGGAGTTTTTGCGTATTGCAAGAGCAGAAAATTATCACCAGGTTATTTTAAGTATGAAGAGCAGTAATCCGCAGGTTATGGTGCATGCATATCGCTTACTCATTAATCACATGCTGGAAGAATTTGGCGAATGCTATCCACTGCACTTAGGCGTAACCGAAGCTGGCGATGGTGAAGATGGCAGAATAAAATCTGCGATTGGTATTGGAACTTTATTGGAAGATGGTATTGGTGATACGATAAGAGTTTCTCTAACTGAAGATCCTGAATTAGAAATACCTGTTTGTAAAAATATTGTTAAGCGCTATACTAACAACGAACAACAAACAACGAATAACGAACCATTACCTACTATTGAAAAATTCCTTATTCTCCGTTTGAATATAAAAGAAGAGAAACCTTTGCAGTAAGTAATATTGGCGGTAAACATGTGCCAGTTGTAGTTTCAGATTTTAGTAAGTTCGAAAAAATTGCACCCGAAGATTTGCAAAGTATTGGTTACACTTACGATGCTGCAACTGATAAATGGAATATTGGAGATGCAGCGGCAGATTATATTTTTTGTAATTGTGCAATTGATTTTGCATTGCCAGGAACATTAAAAGTGTTGCTGTTTCATGAACAATGGCTTAATGCAAAAGATAAAGAAAAATACGTTCCTCTTTTTGATGCGCCGCAATATATTGATGACGGCCTGCAAAAATCTGCACACCTGAATTTTGTGATGATTGATTATAGCTGGGCTGATTATTCTTCAGAAGCAGGTAAAAAGATAGTTGAGAAATTAAAGGAAGATAATACTGCGGTGATATGCCTGAGTTCACCCAATAAAAATGCTATGCAAAATATACGCAGCATGTTTGTAGAGCTAATTAATAAAGAAATAAAAAACCCTGTAATAATTATTTGCGATAGCAGTAACGCTACAATGGATGAAAGCCTCATTCATTATGCAGTAGAAGCAGGCGGTTTATTATTAGATGGCTTTTGCGATGGTGTTTGCTTTGGCCATCATTATGGAAATAAAAGTATTGCCCCGCAAACAA
Source organism: uncultured Chitinophagaceae bacterium (assembly GCA_963741535.1). Taxonomy (GTDB): domain Bacteria; phylum Bacteroidota; class Bacteroidia; order Chitinophagales; family Chitinophagaceae; genus Ferruginibacter. Next base: position 636,908 of record CAVUIP010000002.1, on the reverse strand, counting down.
AATTATTAAACTCCATTGCATTTGGAATTTTGCAGGCTACCCGTACGAGGATTTCTAAAACAGAATACATCAGTTGCCCCAGTTGCGGCAGAACTTTGTTCGACCTTCAGGAAACCACTGCAAAAATTCGTGCGGTAACCAATCATTTAAAAGGGGTAAAGATTGCTATTATGGGCTGCATTGTAAACGGCCCAGGCGAAATGGCCGATGCAGATTTTGGTTATGTTGGCAGTGGCGTGGGCAAAATAACTCTATACAAAGGCAAAGAAGTAGTTAAAAGAAATATCGACAGCGCCATTGCTGTGGATGAATTAATAAATTTATTAAAAGAGAATGAGGCGTGGGTAAATCCTGCAGAATCTTAAAAGCTACAGCTGATTAAAGGCGTTGAATAAAGGAATATTGTTGAAGAGTGCCTCGCCTTAAGCCAGACCAATGAAAATGTTAGCAGGAATTGCAGGATGCCTAATACCCAAACTTCTTTCTTTTTTTAAACTAAATTTAGTTGTAATTGTATAAGATTATGAAAAAAAAAATCTCTTTTCTTTTTTTATCAGCTCTGCATTGTTCATTTTCCTTCGGACAACTTTCAACTACACTTAGTGGGCATCTTGTAAATTCTACAAAAGATACTATTAAATGCGTACTGTTATCTAATAGCATATTAAAAGAAACAAAAACAATAAAAATACCTGTTATAAAAGGTATATTCAAACAACCATTAGAAATTAATAAATCAACATACTTATATATTACTGATGGAGAAAATTATATTAATGGGTTGATTGAGCCACGGGATAATGTTATTATAAAATTCGACACTGCTAATATTGAAATGCCTTTATCTTTCGAAGGGAAAGGAAAGGAAAAATTTCAATTTCTTAATCTCTTTCTTCAAGCAAGAATTTACACAAAACTTAAATCTCAAATTGCTATGGCTAAAAGCAGCAGGTTCCCATTTGACCATATGTTTGCTTATATAGATAGCGCCGAAAACAATTTTATAAAGCGTTTGAATTTACTTAAAAAATATATGTCAATTGAAAGCTATTCATTACTATTAGGAGATGTTAAGGGTTCTTTTTTAGGAAATAGAAACAGGAGCATTGGTTTAATATATCACGAAAGTGGAGAAGAAACTCTAAAAAAGAGGCAGAAAGAATTGACAATTACCTCAAAATCTATTTTGCAAAATCTTATAAAATTTAACAGTGATTTTTATTATTCTCCAACTTATGTAAAGGAAGTGTATAATATCCTCTTTTCAAATTATGACTACCTTGTTGCAACAAATAAAGTAAGTAACAATACACTAATTAAATACAATTATTTTAACCATTTGTTACCAAAAAAATTAAAAATACCTGTCCTGACTTTGTTTTTAGAAAGTGAAATTGAAAAATTAAATAATAGGGTTGACATTGAATCTACAATTCGAAGAACATACCAGCTACCCAAAGACAGCTCTTACAAAAACTATATTGTTAGAAAATATAAAGATGCTACAGATATTTCAAATTTTAAAAAAGGAGTGCAAGCGCCTGACTTTATTATCGAAAATACCAATGGTGATAAAGTTAACCTTGCCTCATTTAAAGGGAAAGTTATTTATATTGACTTTTGGTATGCAGCCTGTGGCCCATGCCACTTGTTGTTTGAAACATTAAAGCCAGTAAAAAAATATTTTTCATCTGATAGCAATGTCGTTTTTTTATATATTTCAATAGATCAGCATGATGCCTGGAAAAAGTCATTGATAAAATATGACATTAAAGGATACCATGCATTTACCGAAAACAAAGAACGAGAACATCCGATAATCAGTGCATACAAAGTGGGTGGTTATCCCACTACTTATTTGATAGATAAAAATGGCAAAATATTTAATGCAAATCCCCCAAATATTTCAAATGAACTTCAAAAGCAAATTGAAGAAGCATTAAAAGCAGAATAGCTGCTTCTGCCAACTTTTGTGCAACTATGTAATTATTGATGGAAAAAAGAAATTTTAACGGGGTTCAAAAAAATGTAATAAAATTAAGTAATGAATTATAAAAAAGAAGAAACAACATTGAATTATTCTCATTCGGGAGTTGGGATTGCAAACAGATTTTTTAGTAATTGGCAGCGGCATAGCAGGGTTAACCTACGCTTTAAAAGTAGCACAGGAATGCCCCGATAAAAAAGTAACCGTACTTACCAAAACACAAAGTGATGAAACTAATACCAAATACGCACAGGGTGGAATTGCAGGAGTAATGGATTTTGATAAAGACAGTTTTGCAAAACATATTGAAGATACTTTAATTGCCGGCGATGGTTTATGCAACAGGCCTATTGTGGAAATTGTAGTAAAAGAAGGTGTTGACAGAATTAAAGAAATTATTGATTGGGGTGCACAGTTTGATAAAGCCCCCGACGGCGATTTTAAACTAGGTAAAGAAGGTGGCCATAGTGAATTTAGAATTTTGCATCATAAAGATGTAACGGGTAAAGAAATGGAAAGAGCTTTGCTTGCAGCATTGACCAAACAAAAAAATATCGAACTCATCAGCCATTGTTTTGTGCTGGATATTATTACGCAGCATCATCTTGGGTTTTTTAATTACAAAATCAACACCAGATATTGAATGTTATGGTGTGTATGTTTTAAACCTTGCTACCAATAAAGTAGAAAAAATATTATCTAAAATTACTTTGCTTGCTACAGGTGGTAACGGCCAGGTGTACCGTACTACCACCAATCCTGCAATTGCAACAGGCGATGGTGTGGCCATGGTGTACAGGGCAAAAGGGAGAATAGAAAATATGGAGTTCATACAATTTCACCCTACTGCGTTGTACGAACCCGGTGTACGTGGACAAAGTTTTTTAATTACCGAAGCAGTACGTGGCGATGGCGGTATTTTACGCAACCATAATGGCGAAGCATTTATGGAACGTTATGATGCAAGAAAAGATTTGGCACCCCGTGATATTGTTGCCCGTGCTATTGATAACGAAATGAAAGTAGCCGGTACTGAAAATGTTTTTTTAGACTGCCGACATTTTGGTAAAGAAAAATTTATTGAACACTTTCCTAATATTTATGATAAATGTTTAAGCATTGGTATAGATATTACTAAACACTTAATACCTGTTGCACCTGCAGCACATTACAGTTGCGGTGGAATAAAAACAGATGAGCATGCAAGAACATCTATCAATAATTTATATGCAGCAGGTGAATGTGCCAGCACAGGATTGCATGGTGCCAACCGCCTTGCCAGTAATTCGCTTTTAGAAGCAATGGTATTTGCACACCGGGCTTATATGGATGGAATAAAAAATATCGAAATGACTCAGTTCAATAAAAATTTGCCCGATTGGAAAGTTGATGGCACATCATCACCAAAAGAAATGATTTTAATTACACAAAGTGTAAAAGAATTAAAATTACTGATGAGTGATTATGTGGGGATTGTTAGAAATAATGAAAGGTTGCAAAGGGCTATGAAACGTTTGATTTATTATTTGCAGAAACTGAAGAGCTGTATAAAAAAACAATTGTATCGCCGCAACTTTGTGAATTAAGAAATATGATTACCGTAGCATTTTTAATTGTAAAAAGTGCAGAGTTCAGGCACGAAAGCAGGGGGTTGCATTTTAATACTGATTATCCGGCAAAAAGTGAGATGGTACAAAATATTGTGTTGTAATTTTTGTAACCGGCATTTTAAATTCTATCAGGCATAGTTGCGTCGCACTCTTGTACGGCATACCTTTGCTCATCAAATAAATTCGATGTATTATATTGTTTACCCGTTACTTGTATTTAATTTCCCTACTCCCATTTTTTATTCTTTATGGCATAAGTGATTTTTTTGCATTTCTGCTGTATCATGTAATTAAATACCGGAGAGATGTTGTGCTCGGGAACCTGAAAATTGCTTTTCCTGAAAAAACAGAAAAGGAAAGGATAAAAATTGCTAAAAAATTCTATCAGTATTTTACCGATGCCATGATAGAAAGTTTGAAGTTTATTTCCATTTCAAAAAAACAATTATTAAAACGAAGTACAGGTACATTTGAAATTATAAATGACCTGATAGGCAAAGGTTACAATATTAATTTAATGGCGGGCCATCAGTTTAACTGGGAGTATGCCAATTTATTATATGCTATTAATTTAAAAATCCCGTTTGTAGGCATATACATACCTATTAAAAACAAAGTTTTTGATAAAATATTTTTTGATATACGCAAACGTTATGGTACAGTATTAGTAGGCGCCAGCGATTTTAAAAATAAAATGCATGATGTATTTAAAAACCAATACATGCTGGGCCTCGCTGCCGATCAAAATCCGCCCAATCCGCTTTGGGGGCACTGGTTAAATTTTTTTGGTAACCCAACACCTTTTTTAACAGGCCCCGAAAAAGGTGCAATTAAAAATAATGCTGCTGTAGTTTTTGTGGGCTTTAAAAAAATTAAAAGAGGGCATTATCATTTTGAAGCTGCATTATTAACGGAGCAGGGCGGCAATACAAAACCCGGAGAATTAACGGGTATGTACAGGGATATTTTGGAGAAAACTGTAAAAGATGACCCTGCAAATTATTTATGGAGCCACCGCCGCTTTAAGTTTGAATGGAAGGCGGAGTATAAAAATTTATGGGTTGATAAAAATGCAGCAGTGCCTGAATAATTTTTGTTGTATTAATTTAATATACTGGCATCTTTTTCTGTAATAATACTTTTCTCTTCTTTTATTTTGCCCCAGCCGCCCAGTACATTTCTTAAATTATGTACGCCCTGCCGTTTTATTAAAGAAGATGCAATTACACTTCTGTAGCCACCGGCACAATGAATGTATAAATTTTGATTGTCTTCAAAATTTGCAATAGTAACCACATCGGTCATTTCGTTTAACGGAATATTTTGTGCACCTTTTACATGGCCATCGGCGTATTCAGCTTCTCTTCTTACATCCACTACCACTAAATTAGGGTCGTGCGGTAAGTCCATTGCAAGTTCATCTGCTTCTATATTTATTATTAAATCTACTTTTTCGCCTGCTGCCTGCCATGCATCAAAACTTCCATTTAAATAACCCAGCATTTTATCAAACCCAACTCTGGATAAACGAATTACAGTTTCTTCTTCCATGCCGGGTTCGGTAACTAAAATCATTGGTTTTTCAAAAGGTAATAAACTGCCTGCCCATTCGGCAAAGCGGCCTTCCAGCCCAATAAAAATACTGCCCGGTATAAAACCCTGTGTAAATATATCTGCATGGCGGGTATCTAACACCAACACTTCTTCATTCATTAATTTTTTAAATGCAGCAATGGTTAAAGGAGTAAGCCCATTTTGTTTTACATTATCTAAACTGTCGTATCCTTCCATATTTATTTGTGCATTTACAGCAAAATATTTTGGGGCATCTGTTAAACCTTCTGTTACTGCTTTAATAAATGCATCTTTAGTTTGCGGCTGCAGGGCATAGTTAGTTTGCCTTTCTTCGCCAATGGTACTAAAATTATTTGGCCCTAAATTTTTTCCGCAGCTGCTGCCTGCGCCATGTGCCGGGTAAACAATTATATCATCAGCCAATGGTAATATTTTATTTTGAATGGTATCGTACATAATACCTGCCAACTCTTCACTGCTCATATCGCCACTGCTTAAATCGGGGCGGCCAACATCACCAACAAATAATGTATCGCCACTAAAAATGGCATACGGTTTATCATTCTCGTCTCTTAATAAATAACAGGTGCTTTCAATAGTATGGCCTGGGTGTATGCAATATTTCAAAACTTATTTTACCCAGTTTAAAAATTTCGCCGTCTTTACTGTTGTAAATTTTAAAATTGGTTTTTGCGCCTGGGCCAAAAATTATTGGAGCGCCGGTTTGTTTGCTTAAATCCAAATGCCCGCTTACAAAATCGGCATGAAAATGTGTTTCAAAAATATATTTTATACCTGCATTTCTTTCTTTAGCCAGCACAATATATTCTTCAATATCTCTTAATGGATCTATAATAGCCACTTCGCCTTCGCTCTCAATATAATACGCAGCTTCGCTAAGGCAACCGGTATATAATTGTTTTATAAACATAAAATATTATTTACTGCAAAGATAAAAATAAAAAAGCGTGCCGCCATAGACGGAACGCTTTTATGAATACTTTTAATAATTAACCAACAAGTTGCTTAACAAAAGTATCTATTTCCTCAATCCTTTTAAAATTAACTGCGTAGTAAATAAATTTTCCATCACGCTGTGTAATTACAATACCTGCTTTTCTTAAAATTGCAAGATGTTGCGAAGCAACAGATTGCTCCAGGCGTAAACGAACATAAATTTCTGTAACAGTAATCTTTTTTTCTTCTTCAATTAACTTTAATAATTGCTGGCGAAGTTTGTGGTTTAATGCCCTTAAAACAAGTGCTGCTTTTTTTAAAGAATGATAATCCACATTGATTGAAGATTCAGATGAAGTTTTTGAAGCACCCACAGGCGACTCCAATGATTGGGATGCAACCATCATAAGATGTAAATTTTAATTATGCTTGAACAATGTTGAACAATCAAATATACCAATATTTACTTATGCAAATAAATTTAAGGCTGTAAAATTTAAAAAAAATGCCTTTTACAATTAATGGTAATCTTTTATATTTTGTCTTGAAATTCCTTTATATAAAATGGCTGGCTGTAAGCAAGATTGCTAAATTTTTGTTGTACAAAATAAACCTCACTTAAACTTGCCATAGCTTCAGTAATGTTTGAAACTGCTGCAAATGAAGCATTTGAATGCCTGCAAAGGGTTTGCCATTTAGCAGTGCCGCTACCAAAAAACAATATTTTATTATTTTGCAGTTGCGATAAAAATGATTTTTCTTCCAAAATACTTGCACAAGGCGGCAGTATTTCTGCCAATGTGTTGTTATAAATTGCAGTAAATACTTCCATTCGCCGGGCATCAATCATTGGGCAAAGCAAAATTTCGGGTGCATTATTAATTTCCTGCTGTGCGGCCACAGTTAAAACTTCCAAAGTATTTATTGCTATTAAAGGCTTATTTAGTGCATAGCATAAACCTTTGGTGCTTGCCATACCAACCCTTATGCCGGTGTAAGAACCCGGCCCGGCAGTAACAGCAATTCCATCAACATCAGCTAATGCAATACCATTATTTTTTGCAAGTTGCTGTATGGCAGTTTGCAAAAATGAAGCATGATCTTTTTGCAAACCGTTACTTAACGATTGCAGTACTTTGCCATCTTTTGCAAAACTTACCTGTGCAGTTTCGGTTGCTGTATCAATATTTAAAATAAGGCCCATTAATTATTTTTTGCTGCTTCTGCAATAAGTATTGGTGCAGGCAAATAGCGTTTATCTGTTACACTTAATTTTTTTAAGAGAAGATAAATATTTATTACACCAATTTTTTCTGCCCATTCAAAAGGGCCGTACGGATAATTAGTACCCAGTTTCATTGCCGTATCAATTTCAGTCTTGCTGCTCACTTCATCTCCCAATGCAAAATATGCTTCGTTAATTATCATGGCAATAATTTTTGCAGATACAAAACCGGGTTCATCAATAACTAAAAATATTTTTTTGTTTAACTTTTCTATAATTAGTCTGCTGCCATCATTTATCTTTCCTGCAATTTCCCAAACGGGTCTTTGTAAAAATGTATCCCAGCCGTTAATTCGCAAAACATTATCACCGGTATTTAATTCTTTTAAAGTTGTGGTAACACTGTTTATAAAAACAGGGTTTAGATTTTCATTTAAATTAAAATCAGCATTTTCATTTAAAATAAAAAATGCATCAGCTTCTTTATAATTTTTAAAAGAAAAATCATCGGCAGCTTTTATCCATTCGATATCAGTGGAGTTAGTTGTTAATGCCTCCCACATATTATCTGCCGCAAGTACAACAATTGTCATTTATTATTTTTTGCAAAAATAGGTGGTTACAAAAAGATATATTTGCATTTGTAAAATAAATAACCCAGCAATGACAAAAGAAATAATTAATACCGGTAACGCACCTGCACCAATTGGCCCGTACAGCCAGGCGGTTTTTGCAGGCAATTTACTTTTTATATCGGGGCAGGTGGCACTAAAACCGGTAACAGGCGAACTGGCCAACGCCGATATTATTGAAGAAACGCACCAGGTAATGCAAAATCTTAAAGCTATTTTAACCGAAGCTTCAATAGATTTTAGCAATGTAGTAAAAACTACTATTTTTTTAAGCGACATGAATTTGTTTGGGCAGGTAAATGAAATTTACGGCAAATATTTCAGCGGCGATTTTCCGGCAAGAGAAACGGTGGCAGTAAAAGGCCTGCCTAAAAATGTAAATGTAGAAATAAGTATGATTGCGACGAGATAGTTAATCTATAAAGGTCAAGGTCATCAGCTAAGAAAAATATTCAATGCTCAATATACAACACTCAATGTTCAATAAAATACAGGTGTATTTAGGGAGAAATTTCTTTTATGAAAACTGCATAAAAGTGGCATAGACTGCATTTCTATTGAAAATTGAACATTGAGCATTGATTATTGAGCATTCCTTTTAAGCTTCTTAATTTAAATGCTCCTACAACTCCGGTAAATAATTTACGGTGCATTGTATCACCGGCCTTTCTCCTTTTGGTACCAGTACAATAATATTTGTTTTAAAGCTTTCGCCATTACGAAAAATGTAGCCGGCTTTAACAGTCTTTGTAATTTCTTTTCCGTTTTCCTGCACTTTGGCATTAATGTAAAATTCTTTTGCTTTTACAGTGCCGCTTTTTGCAGTTAAACGTTTACCATTGGCATTGGTGCAGTTAAACCCTGCAATTAAATTGGCCGGTTCAGAAGATGATAGTGTAACCCTGTCGGGATAAATTTTTGAACAACCACTTTTATTAGTAGCATACAGTGTAATTTCAAAACGGCTGTATTCTTCATCTTTTACACTTTTTACCTGCTCGTTTTTTATAAAATAGCCATATTCAATACCGTTAATGGTTTCAGGCTTTTTTTCTTCTAAATCGGTTATTTGAGCTAAACTGTGTAAAGCAGTAAACAAAACAACAGTTATTAAAAAAGAAATTTTACTAAACATAAACTACCGTTAATTTTACAGTAAGATAAAAATATTTTAGCAGAATGAGTAACGAAAAATTGGTTATAATAACGGCAAACACACACAGCCATCTTATGGAGAGTTTGCAAAAAAAAGGCTATAAAGTTTTATACAATCCTGATATTAGTTATGATGAGTTAAAAAATACAGTAAGCCAGGCGGAAGGTTTAATTGTAACCACAAGGCTGGCTATTGATAAAAATATGCTGGATAATGCCGCTAAATTAAAATGGATAGGCAGACTGGGCAGTGGTATGGAATTAATTGATGTTGATTATGCAACTGCAAAAGGGATACAATGTGTAAGCAGCCCTGAAGGAAACCGGAACGCTGTGGCGGAACATGCCTTAGGAATGTTATTAGGATTGCTGCATAAAATTAACAGTAGTTGTACCGAAGTTAAAAATGGTGAGTGGATAAGAGATGCCAACCGTGGTACAGAATTAACGGGTAAAACAGTGGGCATTATTGGTTATGGAAACACCGGCAGTGCGTTTGCAAAATTGCTTTCGGTTTTTAATGTAACGGTGCTGGCTTACGATAAATATAAATTTGATTTTGCAGAAGGATATATAAGAGCAGCCAACATGGAACAAATTGGCCGCTATGCCGATGTTGTAAGTTTTCATTTGCCTTTAACAGACGAAACAAAATATATTGCCAACGATGATTTTTTTAATACCCTGCAGCAAAGGCCAATAATATTAAACACTTCAAGGGGTAAAGTGGTAAATACTGCTGCATTAATAACAGCATTAAAAGAAAATAAAATTTCCGGTGCTGGCTTAGATGTACTGGAAAATGAAAAGCTAAAAACTTTATCTGCTGTTGAAAAAGAGCAACTGGATTTTCTTACTGCACAGCCTAATGTTATACTTACACCGCATATTGCAGGCTACAGTCATGAATCTTTTTATAAAATGGGCGCCGTTATCTTAGAAAAATTAGGTATTTAAAATTTTCGTTACTTTTGCAATACATGCAACGCCTTAGCCAATCTGGGGCGTTGTATTTTTTTTCTCTTTACTAAATAGAATTTTTATGAGTACCACCAATTATGTTACAAAAGATACCTTTGAGAAAATGAAGGAGGAGCTGCATGGTATGAAGAGTGTGGACAGGCCTGCAGCCAGTAAAGCCATTGCCGAAGCCCGTGAAAAAGGTGATTTAAAAGAAAACGCAGAATACGATGCCGCCAAAGAAGCACAGGGCATGCTGGAAGCAAAAATAAAATACCTGGAAGGTGTAATTGCCACTGCCCGTATTTTAGATGAAACCAATATTGATACCAGCAAAGTAAGCATACTTACTAAAGTATCGCTTACCAATATGGGTACTAAAAAGAAAGTTACTTACCAGATAGTTTCAGAAAAAGAAGCCGATTTAAAACTGGGTAAAATTTCTGTTACTTCACCCATTGGTAAAAGTTTATTGGGTAAAGTAATTGGCGATGAGGTGGATGTAGTAGTGCCTGCCGGGATGTTGAAATTCAGGGTAGAAGACATTAACATTTAAATTTTTAATTGCATTTTTTAAAGCCCGTTCTTATAAGGATGGGCTTTTTTAATTGGGTGACTCACCTTTTGGAGGTGAGTCACCCAATTAAAAATCTATTGTACCTTTAGAAAAAGCATTTTTATTATGACCATCTTTTCTAAAATAATTGCCGGGCAAATACCCTGTTATAAAATTGCCGAAGACGAAAAGTTTTTTGCTTTTTTAGATATTGAGCCATTGGTAAAAGGCCATGTGCTGGTAGTACCTAAATTAGAAGTAGATAAATTATTTGATGTGCCTGATGAATACCTTGCCGGAATGCTGGTGTTTGCAAAACCCATTGCACATGCTATTGAAAAAGCATTTAATTGTAACCGTTGTGGCATTAGTGTGGTTGGGTTAGAAGTACCGCATGCACATGTACATTTAGTGCCTATCAACACCGCCAATGATTTAAATTTTACAAAAGGAAAAATTAAAACTACTGCCGAAGAGTTGAAAGTGGTGCAGGAAAAAATATTGAGTAAACTTTAAGAAATTAAGCCACGGATTACACGGATTGACACAGATAAATACGCCACAGAAAAATTCTCGAAAATCTGTATTGTGCGACATGTAAACAAACTACAATGACAGACAAAAATGAATATCATGGTTATTTCGCCGACTGTTACGTCTTGACAAATAAAAGGACTAAACAATTCATCTACTCATATCTCAACAACTATATTCCTAACAGACACGAAACGGCTAACGAGTACGAATTTCCACAGAATTCAGACAATTCGACTATTATTTTCAGGACAGCAGAGGAACTCATAGACCATTTAGAAAAAAACAAAAATGACATTCATACAATTTACTGGTCAAACAACGACAAGTCCGAAATAAGAGGTGCAATGTGTTTCTTTACAAATGACGGACAACTTATCGCTGGACTTTATTGCGAAACAAAATCTCCGGATACAACAATAGAAGAAAGACACTTTATGGACTTAAAAAACTTTTGTGACAGCGACATAGGTTATATTGATTATGAAGAACCTGCGTCACATGACACAATAGAGTTCTTAAAAAAAGTAAAAAAGCTTAGCATATAATGTAAATTGACAGAGAATATAGATAGGCACGGACGCACAATAATGGTTTTCTGTTATGCTGGCTAACGACTATAATCTCATAATTTTTTACTATAAAGGTTTGTTCCAGTTGAACAATTACTATTGACTTTTTACATAACTTTATCTTCAGTTTTTTAATCTACTTTAGTTGTCGGCTAAAGCAACACAGTATACCTGCATTGCCGAAAGCCTTGAAGTAATCTGTCGCAAAATAAAGCCACGCAGTGGCTTCTCCGTTTAATTTATCTGTAACCTAAACCCCACACCATGTATAGTTTCCAAAGCAATAGCAGGGTCGGGTTTTAAATATTTACGCAGCTTGGTAATAAATACATCCATACTGCGGCCTAAAAAATAATCATCTTTGCCCCACACATTCAGCAGCAATTCTTCTCTTTTTAAAATTTTATTAATGTGCAGTACAAAAAATTTCAGCAGGTCGGCTTCACGTTGAGTGAGTGAAGTGGTTGCAGTATCGCCATAAATTTTTAATTCGTTATAAGCAAATCTTAAAGTACCTAATTTATATTCTTCCACGGCATCGGATTGTAATTTTTTTGTGCGGCGTAAAAAAACATCCATACGCATTACCAGCTCCTTCATGCTGAAGGGTTTGGTAATATAATCGTCGGCACCGGTTTTAAAACCTTTTATTTTATCTTCTTCTAAGCTTTTAGCAGTTAAAAAAATGATGGGTACAATATCGCTTTGCTGCCGTATTTTTTTTGCAAGAGAAAATCCATCCCGTTCAGGCATATTTACATCCAGCAAACAAATATCAAAATCTTTTTTCTGAAATTTTTGCCATGCAGCTTCACCATCGGCACAATGCGTTACTTCAAAACCTGCATCCTGCAAATTATCTTTAATAACAAAGCTTAAAGAAAGATCATCTTCTGCCAGTAAAACTTTTGCCTTGCTCATGAGTATAAATTTTAATGCTGTGGAATTTTTATTGTAAAAGTACTGCCGTTTCCCGGTTCGCTTTTTACTTCAATTTTTCCACCATGTTCTTCCACTATTTTTTTAACAAAATTCAGGCCTAATCCAAAACCTTTGGTGGTATGCAAATCGCCTTCGGTAACCCTGTAAAAGCGGTTAAATATTTTCTTCTGGTTTTCTTCACTAATACCAATGCCGTTATCTTTTACAGCAATGCAGCAATCGTGCCCTTCTGTATAAGTTGAAATATTAATTTTAGGGCTGGTTGAATATTTGATGGCGTTCTCTATAAGATTAATAAATGTTAGCAGCATGTAATATTTATCTGCAGTAACCATAATAGCGGCCGAAGAAAATGTTGTTTGTATTACCGCATTTTTTTCTTCTGCTAAAGGATGAAGGTTATTAATGGCCTGCTGCAATAAATCGTTTACATCAAATTTTTCTTTTTCAAGTTGCAATGCATTACTGTCGGTGTAAGCAATTTCTAAAAGCCTTTGCGTTTGCCCCTGCAAATGGGTAATTTGTTCATTAATAATTGCTGCATAATTTTTTAACTTCTCGGGCTTTTGCGAAATGCCCGGCTGTTGTAAAACTTCCGCCGCAATTTTTATAACTGCTAAAGGGGTTTTAAATTCATGCGTAAAATTATTTACAAAATCTTTTTGTGTTTCGTTTAAAAATTTTTGTTTGTACAGGTAAAAAATGCTGGCGCCAAAAGCAATTAAAACCAACAGCAGTAAACCTCCGGATGCAATCCAAAAATACATTTGCTTTAAAATATATCCTCCACGGTGTGGAAAAAATAAAGCAATATAAGAATAGTCTCTTTTTAAAACAGAGAGTGAGGTTTTTTCTTTTGGCGGAAAATAAGCATCCGGCAAATCTATATATTCTTCTTCGGTGTAAGCGTTTTTTTCGTGGCTGTAAATTGCTGCTTTACAATCGGTGTATACATTAAAATCGGTAAGTTCGGCTTTTAAATTTGTCCAAAGACTGTCTAAATGAGGGTTGCAATCAATTCTTAATAAATACAGGTCGGGCTTTGGGTTTTCAATTTTTTTCTGCACATTATCGCTTACATCATTTACTAATTCCATATCATCGTAAAGCCCACGGATACTTTTTGAAACATTGATGTTGAATTGTTTTTCCTCGTACCGGTAAACTTTTTGCAGCCAAAATAACTGCACAGCAATAATAATAGTAACTAAAACAGTACTTATTAAAATTACCAGCCGCAATGTTTTTGAACGAATGACCATGAACTGTTTGTAATTATTTATTTATCACAAAAAAATATAACAAAGTGTTGTGTATTAAACAGGGCATAAAATATATTGCAAAGATTTATAACTATACTGTTAATGAAATGTTTTTGCCATTAATCTTCAGCCTACGTAAACTACTAACCATCAACACAACTTAAACCCTAAACCTTCTTAACCCTTCCCGGATTTTGTGCAATAAATGCATCCCATCCTTTTAATTTATTACCTGCAGCCGCCACCGGATTTTTTTGTTGAAAAAAATGACACACCGCAACAGCCAAAGCATCGGTGGCATCAAAATGTTTTGGGTTATCTTTAAAATTTAAAATTTGCTGCAGCATTTTCATCACCTGTTCTTTATTGGCATTGCCATTGCCCGTTACCGATTGTTTAACTTTTTTGGGAGAGTATTCTGTTACTTCGATACCATGGCGCATAGCAGCAGCAATGGCCACACCCTGTGCCCTGCCTAACTTTAGCATGCTCTGTACATTCTTGCCAAAAAATGGCGCTTCAATTGCAAAAGTAGTGGGCTCATATTTTGTAATTAATCCGCTAACGGTATTAAAAATCAGCTGCAGTTTTTTATACGTATCTTTTACTTTGCCGGGTTGCAGTACACCCATTTCTAACAACGAAATTTTATTTTCATTTACTTCAATTAAACCATAGCCCATAATTATTGTGCCGGGGTCAATTCCTAAAATGATGGACGGTTTTGCTTTGGGCACACTAAAAATTTTTTGAGTTTAATAATTGAACTAACATTGCGTATTGAACAAAAGTATTAAAATATTAATCAACTATTTTTTAGGGCCGGTATTATTAATGGTGCTTTGTTACAGTTTATACAGGCAATTAATACAGCAGCCCGATTTAGAGCAGCGCTGGCAGCAGGTAAAACACAGCTGGCAAAGCTGGAAATTTTTAACTGTAATTATTTTAATGCTGGTTAACTGGGGTATTGAAGCAAAAAAATGGCAGCTGCTGGTGTTGCATATGCAGCAGTTTTCTTTTATTAAAGCATTTAAATCGGTGCTGGCTGGTTGCAGTATAACTATGCTAACCCCCAACCGTATTGGCGAGTATGGCAGGCAGAATTTTATTTTTAAATGAAGAAAACCGCATTAAAGCTATATCACTTAATATTGCCTCAAGCATAAGCCAGTTGCTGGTTACAATGATAATGGGCTGTGCAGGTTTAATTTTTTTAAGATATTTTTCACATAACAGCAGCAACGCTTTAAACGTTTTACCCCACTTTTGGGGTAATGTGCTTATCTATTTCAGCATTACGGGCACAGTATTACTTTTTTTATTTTATATAAGATTAGCATGGCTGGTACGTTTAATAGAAAAGGTACCGGCATTTACCAAAGCGGTAAAGCATATAACAGTGCTGGATGAGTTTTCGGCAAGGCAATTGCTGACTATACTGTCATTATCGCTGTTGCGGTATGTAGTTTTTGTGTTGCAGTATATTTTGTTGCTGCAGGTAATGCAGGTAGATATTGAAGTGGGATTAAGTTTTTGGCTGATAACCGTTTTTTATTTGCTGATGGCCGTAGCACCCACCATTGGTTTTTTAGAGTTACCGGTAAGGGCAAAGGCAAGTATGGAGCTGATGAAAATGTACAGCACCAATACACTGGGTATTGAAACTGCAGCACTGGCAATATGGTTAATTAATTTAGTAATACCGGCATTAATTGGCAGTATATTAATTTTAGGCATTAAAAAAATAGTAAAAGAAAAATGATACGTTACGCTACATTCGGTTTAATAATTTTGGGGTTGTGCTGTGTAAGTTTTAAACCGGCTTACGATGATGAATTTTGCGGTATTAAAAACACTGCATTTAAAGCAGATGAAGTAGTGACGATGAAAGTTTTTTACAGTGCCATGGGTGCATACATTGGTGCAGGCGAAGCAACTTTTACCACTTCGCTGGAGCGCTTTAATGGCAAGGCAGTGTATCATTGCACAGGCGAAGGCAAATCATATTCCTTCTTCGATAAATTTTTTAAAGTAAGGGACAAGTACGAAAGTTATATTGATACGGCAACTTTAGCACCTTATAAATTTATACGCAATGTTGATGAAGGCGGTTATAAAAAATATGAAAACGTAACCTTTAACCAAAGTGCAGGCACTGCCGTAAGTACCAAAGGTGTTTTTAAAGTTACCAAGTGCATACAGGATGTGGTGAGTGCAGTGTATTATGCCCGTAATATCGATTTTAATAAATACAAAGTGAACGATAAAATTCCTTTCGATATGTTTTTAGATGATGAAGTATATCATTTATACATCCGTTATTTAGGAAAAGAAAAAATAAAAACCCGGTACGGAAAATTTAATGCCATAAAATTTAAACCGCTCTTAATTAAAGGAACCATTTTTGAAGGCGGCGAAAAAATGAATGCCTGGGTAAGCGACGATCCCAATCATTTATTGCTACGGGTAGAAAGCCCCATTGCTGTGGGAAGTATAAAAGTAGATATGATGGGCTATAAAAATTTAAGGTATCCGTTAACTTCGTTAACAGGTGTGAGGTAGCCCCCATCCCCTAAAGGGGAGTTATTCAACTGGTCTACTTTTTTTTGATCATTCATTTAATTTCAATGGTTTCTTTTTTGAACCGGCTTTTGAATTTCTATTAAGCTGCATTGGCGTCGCACTCTTCAACTGTAAATCTTTATTGAACTTTTATCATATAGCAGATGATAACATATTTATTCATTTATTAGTTGCAGAATCTTTTTGCAAACTCTTGGAGGGTTTTCAAAAACGGGTTAAAGAATTCCAAGAGTCTGCCAAACCCTCCAAGAGTTTTAGAAATCCAGAAGTTTTGAGTAAATCTCTTACACCTCACTCAATTTAAAAACATCTTTTTGCCGTATTCCTTTTTCGGTCATTTGTAAATTACAGCATTCATTTACCGGGTCGTGTTCAAAAAATAAAATGTAATCGTTTGCTAAGGCTTCTGTAAGAAAAACTTTCTTTTCATTCAATGTAGTCAGCGGAAACATATCGTAGCCCATTACATAGGGCAAAGGAATATGTGCAACAGAAGGAAGTAAGTCGGCCATGAACACAATTGTTTTACCCTTGTAATTTATTTTAGGCAACATCATGGCACCCGTGTGGCCGTTAACTGTAAAAAATGAAACCTGAGGCGTGAGTGGTGAGCCGTGAGTAATAAGTGAAGTGTTCAAACTCACGCCTGACGATTCACTACTCACATCTAAAAACTGTAACTTTCCACTTTGCTCTATCGGTAAAATATTATCTTTTAAAAAACTTGCTTTCTCTCTTTCGTTGGGTTCGGTTGCCCATTTCCAATGTTGCTTATTACTCCAGTAAGTGGCATTTTTAAATGCAGGTACTAAATTTTCGCCTTCTCTAACAATTGCTCCACCACAATGGTCAAAATGTAAATGCGTTAAAAAAACATCGGTAATATCATCAGCAGTAAAACCATGTTGCGCTAAAGATTTTTCTAAACTATCATCGCCATGTAAATAATAATGACCAAAAAATTTGGCATCCTGTTTATTACCCATGCCGGTATCAATCAAAATTAATTTACCATCATCTTCAATTAATAAACATCGCAAAGCCCAGCTGCACATATTATTTTCATCAGCAGGGTTTAATTTATTCCAAATGCTTTTGGGTACCACTCCAAACATGGCACCACCATCTAATTTAA
Organism: uncultured Chitinophagaceae bacterium; assembly: GCA_963741535.1. Classification (GTDB taxonomy): domain Bacteria; phylum Bacteroidota; class Bacteroidia; order Chitinophagales; family Chitinophagaceae; genus Ferruginibacter. The sequence continues at coordinate 619,220 of CAVUIP010000002.1, read as the reverse complement.
AATAACCGGTGTTGATGGAATATAATTTCATGATTATTACTTTTTTGTTTTTGCCTTTTTTTTCACCACAACTTTTTTTGCCGGGCTTTTTTTTGCCGGAGCAGTTGATATTTGCCAATCTTCTTTTATCTCTTCAATTTTTTCGTCCGGAATAACCTCAGTATCAGCAACAGCTTTTTCTTTTTTCAATTCTTTTTTTACATTACCAATACCGGTTTTAAAAATAGATTCCAGTAAAGTAATAGAAACTTTATTGCTGGAAAAAACAGGTGTTAAACCCAGGCCTTTTTCTTTAAGTAAATTAATTATGCCGTTTTTGCCCAGCAAGTGTCCACAACCCACTGCAAAAAAAGCAGTTTTATCTTCAGAAATGTTTTTAATAGAATCTGCCATGGTAAAGTTTCTGTTATCAAAAATAATTTTACGGTACGTAACATTTATAGATTCAATAATTGCAGTAAGCGAATCAAATTGCTGGTTGGTGTAAAACCGTTTTAAATTTGTGGTAAGCCTTATATCGTCATCAAATAATAATGTGGTATCTGTTAACCTGGCATCAATTATTTTATACAGCATGTCAATCTGAAATTTAAATGTCTCCAGCCCTTTAGTAGTTTTACCCAACACCATTGCGTACGAAGAAAGTGCTGCATCTAATGCTGTTACTCCCGGGTCGGCCTTCATATAATCTGCCAAAAGGCTTTGCCCAAATTTATTAAATTGGTCTAAGCTGTCGGGATTTATAGAAGCATTGTAAGTTCTGTTTATAGAAGTTATCATTCTTCTCCAGCTTTCAGTTGTTTTAACGGAGTCTAAATAATCCAGTTTTGATTGAAAGAAACCGTCATCATTACTCATTTCTTTATACATGTTTGAATAATCCAGTTCGCCATAAAAAAAATCAGTATTATTTACAGCGTTGTACACCGAGTCGGTCAGTTGCATAAATTTTTCCTGCGGTAAATGTATGGTGCCAAAAAGATAAGAAGGTTGCTGGTTGGCCGGATTAGTAATGCGCCACAAAAAAGTATTGTTTTGCTGTGCATTAATTGTAATTCCAAAAAATAAAACTGTAATTCCAAAAAATATTTTTTTTATCATGAGGTTGGTATTAAAAAATTTAAACAGATTTTTTTTGGGCAGTTAGTGTTACTAATAAAAATAATAAACCCAAAACAAAAAATGCAATTAATGCTAAAAGAGAATTACGCATGCTGCCTGTAAATCCTTCTATAAAACCAAAACTAAATAAGCCAATTACTATGGCTAATTTTTCGGTTACATCATAAAAACTAAAAAAAGATGCGGTGTCTTTTGTTTCGGGCATTAGCTTGGAATAAGTAGAGCGGCTGAGTGATTGAATACCACCCATTACCAAACCTACCAGTGATGCTAAAATATAAAAATGTATTTCGGTAGTGATGAAATAACCGGTAATGCAAACCCCAATCCATAACAGTAACAGTAAATATTAAAACTTTAATATTGCCATATGTTGCCGAAAGTTTTGACATGGCTACTGCACCAGCAATAGCCACTAACTGAATAATTACAGCAGTGATAATAAGTTTTGTATCTCGCTAATTTTAATTCTTTAATACCAAAATCTATTGCTACCAGCATTACGGTTTGCACACCCATGCTGTAAAAAAAGAAGGCGGATAAAAATCTTTTTAATACGGGCATTTTAATTACCTGCTGCAAAACAATTTTTAATTCGTGAAAGCCATTTGCCAGCACATGTGTTTTTAATTTCCTTTCGCTTTTTGGGCTAATGGGTAAACGGGTAAAAGTTATTTGTGCAAAGCCTACCCACCAAATACCTACTAATAAAAAAGTAATCGTTAAGGCAAAGCCTTCATCTTTCATCGTCATTACCAATGCAAAACCAATTAACTGCATTATTACGCTGCCAATATAACCCATGGTGTAGCCCTTGGCACTTATGCGGTCCATATCTTTTTCTGCAGCTATTTCGGGTAAGTAAGAATTATAAAAAACCTGGCTGCCATAAAAACCAATGCCGGCAAACATAAAACACATCAGGCCCAGTGTAACATGATCTTTATCAAAGAAAAAAAGTAAGGAACAACTTACTGCGCCCAGGTAACAAAAAAACCGCATAAAATTTTTCTTATTGCCTTTATAATCTGCAATGGAAGAAAGTATGGGAGAAAGCAAAGCAATTACCAAAAAACCAAATGCCAGTACATAATCTTTCAATTCGGTATTTACAAAGCGGCGGCCTAAAAAAGTAATGCCATCAGGAAAATTTTTCGAGAGAAGTTACCGCAGCATAATATGCCGGAAAAAAAGTAGTGGTAATTACTAAATTATAAACCGAATTGGCCCAGTCGTACATGGCCCAGCCATTTACAATTTTTTTAGAAGCAGTTTGCATGTTAATTAATTAAGAATGAAAAATTAACAATTAAAAATTAAAATGCAGGAATAAAATTTAAAGTACTTAATTGATGCAGGCTGATAGTAGAAATAAAATTTCATTCAAAAGCCGCATTCTGTCTATGTTTCCACAAGCTGCTAATGACATGTATTTTAAAAGGTTGATGAACAATTTTTTACAAAAATTGATTTAGCCACAAAGACCCGAAGGCACAAAGGAAAAAGCTTTGCTTTTTTCTACTTCGTGCCTTTGAGCCTTGGTGGCAAACCTTTTTTCGCAGCGAAGCTGAGAATTTTTTCTTACTGTCATTTGCAAAGAGCTTAAAATTTTCTTTTATGAGTGCCTCAACATGACAGAAAGCTGTCAGTCTGAGCTTGTCGAAGACGGCTACCAGAGCGGATCTTTAAAATTAATACAGGACAAGTTTTTATTATTGTATAATTCCTTTCCAGATAAGCAGCAGTAAAATAATACCTACTACTATGCGGTACCAGCCCCAAACTGTAAAGCCATATTTTTTTAAAAAGCCGATAAAAAATTTAATAGCTAACAGTGCAACAATAAATGCCACCACATTACCAATAGCTAATTGTTTTATTTCTTCGCTGGAAAAACCACCACTTTCTTTATAGTATTTATATAGTTTATAACAGGTGGCAGCAAGCATGGTAGGCACTGCTAAGAAAAATGAAAATTCTGCAGCAGCACTACGGGTTAATTTTTGCTGCATACCACCAATGATGGAAGCTGCACTGCGGCTAACACCCGGTATCATAGCAATACATTGCCAGATACCAATGATGATGGCTTTGCCAAAAGAAATTTTTTCTTCCGAATCTATCGTAGGATTTTTAAAAGCATTATCAATAAATAATAAAATTATACCACCCGCCAGCATGGTGATGGCAACAGTTAATGAGCTTTCTAAAAGTGCATCAATCTTTTTATTAAATAAAAAACCTAATACCAAAGCAGGTACAACCGCAGCAGCCAGCTTTACATAAAACTGCCATTTTTTAAAATCGAAAAATTTTTTCCATACAAAACAACCACGGCCAGTATTGCACCAAATTGAATGGCCACAGTAAATACTTTTATAAAATCAGTTTCGGTAATGCCTAAAACTTTTTCGGTAATAATCATGTGGCCGGTAGAGGATATAGGCAAAAACTCTGTAAGCCCTTCTACTATGGCAATAATAACAGATTGTAAAGTATTCATGCAGTTGTGTTGTAAACTTTAAAATAAAAAATGCGAAGCAAAACTCCGCAAACAAATTAACTAATTAACCATTTAACTGATTAACTTTCTTTCGGCTTCTTCATTATTGCAAAAATTTCGATAAGCAAACCTGCAATAATTAAAATGGGTGCAATGGTAATACGTGTAGTGCTGTACACTTCATCTTTATTAAAAACTTTGGGGTCGGCACTTTTGCCACCGCTCATTAAAAAAAAGCCCAGTGCCATTACAACCAGGCCAGCCAGCATCCATATATAATTATCTTTTGTAAAAAGGCTGTTGGGTAGTTTTGCTAACGTTGTTGCCGGTAGCCGCCTCTGTTTGTTTTTTTACTGTAGCCATAAATATTTATTAAAGTGCAATATTAATATAAATCGTCCAATTTCATACGCAGGTATTTTATTACAGCCCGGTGTGTGCTTACTAAAGTTATAGTAATGCCCAAAGCAATAATGGCTAAGAAACAGCAATATCAGGCTTTTATTATCCTGTAACACTTTAAACTCGGGCCTGAAGGTTTCTACCAGTAAAACAATACACCATATTAATGCAATGGCAATGCCCGATGCAATTAAACCATTTATTACCGCCCTTGCATTTATAGGTTTGGCAATAAACCAACGGGTGGCACCTACCATTTGCATGGTTTTAATTAAAAAACGGTTGCTGTACATAGCCAGCCTTATGGTATTATCAATTGAAAAAACTACTAAGATGGTGAGGAAGATTGCCGCCACTAAAAAACCAATAAATAAATACTTGGCAAAGTCGCCCACTTTGGATACAATTTCAGTCAGGAAATTTATATTCGTTATATTATGCCCGGAAAATTACTTTCAATAGTAGAAGAGATGGCCCTTAAACTGTCTGATTGCACATGATCGGCTTTTACATAAAAATCTATACTTTCCGGCAGGGGGTTGCTTTTGATAAACTGGCTCCAGGTAGTATCATTTTCAGCTTCAAACTTTTTTATCGCCATATCTTTAGTAACATACTCGGCCGATTTTACGTAAGGCAATGCAGTGATATAATTTTTTAAACTGTCAATTTTTTTTGGTGTGGCATCACGGTTTAAAAAACACTGCACCTGTATATTTTCTTTAAAATAATCGCCGGTTTTACGAAGATTTAAAAAAAACCAACCCACAATACCAAATAAAAATAATACCAGCGACACACCAATTATGGCATAAGCATAAGTTGGTTTACCCCGTTTGCTGCTTGCTTTTCCAAATTGCGACATAATAGATTTAAATTAATTTAATGGTTGTTGCCTGTTTTTGCAGGCCGGTTGATTAGTAAGGGCGCAAATTAATTCAATTTGCCTGTATTACATTATTTTTGCCCATTACAAAACGACTGACTGCTGTATTTATTTTTATAAGAGGAAATGTTGTGGTGTGAACGGGGGTTAAATAACTTTTCTTTCACATTTTATGAGGGGTTTAGCTAAGAGGTTGAAAGAGAAAAGTAGAAAAAAGAGTGCAGTGTGTTTAATAGCTGAATAAAGATATAATGTACAAGAGTGCGACGCCAATGAAGCTAAATAAAGCTTCAACAGCCGGGCTCAAAAAGAAAAATAAATGGAATATAAGTTTAACGAGATTGAAAAAAAATGGCAGGAAAAGTGGAAGGCAGATAAGGTATATAAAGTATCTAATGATTCCGAAAAGCCAAAATATTATGTGCTGGATATGTTTCCGTACCCGAGTGGTGCAGGTTTGCATGTGGGCCATCCGCTGGGTTATATTGCCAGCGATATTTACAGCCGCTATAAAAGATTAAAAGGTTTTAATGTGCTGCACCCGATGGGCTTTGATAGTTTTGGTTTACCTGCAGAACAATATGCTTTGGAAACCGGACAGCACCCGGCAGAAACTACCAAAAAAAATATTGCCACTTTTAAAGCACAGCTTGGATAAAATTGGTTTTTGTTACGATTGGGAACGTGAAGTGCAAACCAGCGACCCCAATTATTATAAATGGACGCAGTGGATTTTTTTGCAATTGTTCAACAGCTATTTCTGATACTACTGTTAATAAAGCAAAACCCATTGCTGAATTAGTAAAAATTTTTGAAACAGAAGGCAATACTAACAACTATCAACTGCCAACTATCAACTTTACTGCTGACGAATGGAAAGGATTTTCAAAAAAAGAACAGGAAGATATTTTAATGAACCGCCGCCTTGCTTTTAGCAAATACGGCGAAGTAAACTGGTGTGAAGCATTAGGCACTGTATTAGCCAATGATGAAGTGGTGAATGGTGTTAGTGAACGTGGTGGCCACCCGGTAGTAAAAAAGAAAATGCGCCAATGGTATTTAAGAATTACTGATTATGCCGATAGGTTATTGGAAGGATTGGAAACCGTAGACTTCAGCGACAGCATGAAAGAAATGCAGCGCAACTGGATTGGGAAGAGTGAAGGGGCGGAGATAACATTTAATGTCGTGAGTAGTCAGTCGTCAGGCGTGAGTAAAGAGCCTGCGAATTCGAATACTCCACTCACGTCTCACGTCTCACCACTCACGGTTTACACTACCCGGCCTGATACCATCTTTGGTGTTGACTTTATGGTGGTTGCTCCCGAACTTGATTTAGTGCAGCAAATAAAAACACCCGAACAAACTGCAGCCGTTGATGAATATATTGCTTATGTAAAAAGCAGGAGTGATGTAGATAGAATGGCAGAGAAAAAAATTACGGGATGTTTTACGGGTGCGTATGCTATTAATCCTTTTGATGGAAGAAAAATTCCTATCTGGATAAGCGAATATGTATTGGCAGGTTATGGCACCGGTGCTATTATGGCTGTGCCTTGCGGCGATGAAAGAGATTTTAAATTTGCACAGCATTTTAATATTCCCATTACTAATATTATTGGAAAACATTTTAATGGCGAAGAAGCCAATGCCACTAAAGAAGCCATTTTAGAGAACAGTGGTTTTTTAAATGGAGTGAAGATGAAGGATGCTGCCGCAATTGTTTTACAAAAATTAGAAGAACAAAATATTGGTAAAAGAAAAGTGAATTACCGGATGAGAGATGCAGGGTTTAGCCGCCAGCGTTATTGGGGCGAACCTTTCCCTATCATCTGGAGCGATGGTATTGCCATTCCTCTAGATGCAGATGAATTGCCATTGGAACTGCCACATGTAGATAAGTATGGGCCGGGGCCGGAAGGAGAAGGGCCGTTGGCGAATTTAAAAGACTGGACCTCACCCCCGGCCCTTCTCCACAAAGTGGAGAAGGGGGACGGGAAGAAGTAGCGGAGAATGAAGCGAAGGGTGCTGCATTAGTGCCTAAATATAAAGTAGCATCACCAATGCAGTATGAACTTGCAAAGCAGATGCGGAAAGATTATACAGAAGCAGAAAATTATTTGTGGCAGGAATTAAGGGGAAATAAATTAGACGTAAAATTTCGGAGACAACATCCAATAGAAAGTTATATTGCTGATTTTGTTTGTTTACAGCATGCTTTAATTGTAGAAGTAGATGGCGGTTATCATGAAACCGCAGAACAAAAAATTTATGATGAAGAACGGACAAGAATATTGAATGAAATTGGATTTACGGTAATCAGGTTCACCAATGAAGAAGTTTTAAATAATGTAATAAATGTGATCGCCAAAATAAAACAGGCCATTCAATCATCGGTAGAAAAAAACAAGGCGAAAATTGAAGCGTTTAATAATAATTTAGAAAACCAAACCAACAAAGAAAATATTGAGGGTAGCGAATTTAGTCACCCCTCGCCACAAAGTGGAGAGGGGCAGGGGGTGAGGGAAACCTCCACCATGCCCGGTTACGCAGGTTCTTCCTGGTATTTTCTCCGCTACATGGATCCCACATAACACACAAACTTTTTGCGACAGAAAAGTCAGTGATTACTGGAACCAGGTAGACCTATACATTGGTGGTACCGAACATGCCGTTGGCCATTTATTGTACAGCCGTATGTGGACGAAAGTTTTGTTTGATTTAGGATTGATTGGTTTTGATGAGCCGTTTAAGAAGTTGTTGAATCAGGGGATGATACAGGGGAGTAGTAGGTTTGTGTATAGAATTGAAGTAATAGAATTTGGTGATAAACAGATATTCATTGAGTAATGCATAACTATTTTTGTTTCTCAAAGTGAATTAGTAAGTCTACGAATGAATACTTCTAAATAAATCTAATGATAATTAAAATTAATTGCTCAGATAATTAAAATAAAATCAGAATTGTTATCGAGGAAGATGCTAGCAACGATACATTTATATTATTCATTTTTGCATGTTGATGTAAATATTGTTGATGGAGTTGAATTAAATATTGATGAATTTAAAAAATGGAAAAACGGTGAATTTAAATGCAGTATTATTTGTGAAGATGGAATTTATCTCCATGGAGGGAGGACAGGGTAAATACATCTGTGGTAGTAGAAACAGAAAAAATGTCCAAATCAAAATACAACACAGTTAACCCCGATGAGTTGTGTGACAAATACGGAGCCGATACTTTCCGCATGTATGAAATGTTCCTTGGGCCCGGTAGAAGCCAGCAAACCATGGGATACAAAAGGTATTGAAGGCGTACATCGTTTTTTAAGAAACTTGGCGTTGTTTAATGATGAAGTGAAAGGACAAGAGTTTGGAGAGGATGGATAAAGCTACCGATGCCGAATTAAAAATATTACACCGCACCATTAAAAAAATTGAAGAAGATACCGAGAAGTTTTCTTTTAACACAGCCGTAAGTGCATTTATGATTTGTGTAAACGATTTGTTTGATGTGAAGTGTCATAAAAAAGAAGTGCTGGAAAAAATATTGATTTTGTTAGTGCCTTATGCACCGCATATTGCAGAAGAGTTGTGGAGCCAGTTGGGTAATGAAGGAACTATTTTAGATGCTCAATATCCAACCTTCAATGCTGCATTGCTGGTAGAAAGCAGTAAAGAATATCCTGTTTCTATCAATGGTAAAGTAAGAACCAATATCAACCTTTCTTTGGATTTACAACAAGCCGATGTAGAAAAAATTATTGCCGAAAATGAAGTGGTGCAAAAATGGCTGGAAGGTAAAGATCCGAAGAAGATTATTTATGTAAAAAATAAGATGATAAATGTGGTGGTGTAAAATTTTGAATACTATTTTTGTAAAGCCGGTAGATTGTTCACCGGCTTTGTTTATTTTACAATAGCTATTTTAAGGTTCAGGTATTTTTCAAAAAATAATAATAATAATTGTCCGGATTATAAATCCCCATTCGTCATTAATAAAATCATTATAAATTATTAAAACAACAATTATGGAAAAGTTTATGCTTATTTTTCAGGGAATTAAATCTGCCGAACAACCCTCTGCACAGCAAATGCAGGAAAATATGGGTAAATGGATGGCATGGATTGATAAACTGGCCAAAGCCGGCAAATATGTCAGTGGCGAACCATTGCAGGCCACAGGAAAAATTATTAGCGGTAAAAACAAAACCGTTACTGATGCAGCATTTGCCGAAGGAAAAGAAATTATCGGCGGCTATTTTATTGTAAATGCAAATGATTATAACGAAGCCGTTGCATTATGCGATGATTATCCTGATTATGCAACTGGCGGCACAGTAATCATCAGGCAATTGATGAAGATGGACATGCCCCAGGCTTAATTAACGGGTACCTTTTTAGAAAAAATATTTCTCACAATTAAATTTTAAAAAAATGACAACACTTGAAGTAGCAAATAAATTAGTAGCCTTTATGCGTAAAGGACAAATGCTGGAAGCACAGGAAGAATTATATGCAGACGATATTGTTTGTATTGAACCCGAAGGTGGAATGGTACCACATTTTACAAAAGGTAAAAAGGCTGTAGCCGAAAAAGGAAAGCAATTTGCATCAATGATTGAAGAACGCCATGGTGGCTCCTGCTCAGATCCGGTAGTGGGTGGCCGGTATTTTAGTATTTCAATGACGCTTGATGCTACCATGAAAGGTATGGGCAGGCATTTGTTAGAAGAGGTTTGTGTGTATGAAGTAAAAGATGGGAAAATTGTATTTGAGCAATTTTTTAATTAAGCATTAAAGTTTCGGAATTTGCTATTACGCTTCAGCAACAATGCAATAATACGTTTATCAATGCCTCATAATATAAAAATGAGGCATTGATTTAAAATATCTTCTTAATAAATTGCAGAAAAGATTGCATTGGAAAATTCTTCACCAATAGAACAGGAAGTAGAACATCTCTTTCGCCACGAATGGGGAAAGCTGGTAGCTGTACTCACCAAATTATTTGGTCCGCAAAACTTACAGCTTGCCGAAGATGTTGTACAGGATACTTTACTTAAAGCATTTAATAACTGGAAAATAAATGGCCTGCCGCAAAACCCTTCGGCATGGCTATTTACTGTTGCCCGTAACAAAGCGGTAGATGTATTGCGGCAGCAAAAAAGAAAAAATGAATTTTCAAAAAGTATTACTCCACTGTTGCAATCGGAATATACACTGGTGCCTGTAATTCAGGATATTATTAATGCCAATACTATTGAAGACGATCAGTTAAGAATGATGTTTGTATGTTGCCACCCTTCGCTATCCACAGAAGCACAGGTAGCACTTATTTTAAAAACACTTTGTGGTTTTAGTGTAACAGAAATTGCCAAAGCATTTGTAACAGGATACGATACTGTTGAAAAAAGATTGTACAGGGCAAAGCAAAGTTTTAGAGAAAATAATGTACAGTTTGAATTGCCATCTGCAACGGAATTAAATAACCGCTTAGATAATGTGTTGATGGCAATTTATCTTTTATTTAATGAAGGATACAATTCTACACAACACAGTAATTTGATACGTAAAGATTTGATGCAGGAAGCGATACGTTTGTGTGAATTGATTTGCAGCAGCTCTGCAGTAAATCATTCCGGTACTCACGCATTGATGGCGCTGATATATTTTACTGCATCCCGTAACGAATCGAGGCTGGATGCTGATGGAAATATATTATTGCTGCAGCAGCAGGACAGAAATAAATGGAACAGTGCATTAATACAAAATGGAATTCATCATTTAGAAGCAGCTGCAGCAGGCGAAACCATAAGTAAATACCATCTGGAAGCCGGTATTGCTTACGAACATGCAAGGGCAGTAAATTATGCAGCTACAAACTGGCAAAATATTTTGCAATGCTACAACCTGTTATGCAAATTATATCCTTCGCCTGTGGTGGAACTAAACAGGGCAATTGTTATCAGTGAATTATATGGCCCTGCTGAAGGGATAAAAGCTATTGAAAACATTTCAGCACTTTCATCTTTACAAAAATATTATTTATTACCTGCTGCATTGGGAGAATTGCATCTTCAACTTAAGCAATACGATAGAGCAAAACAATATTTTAAACAAGCCTTACATCTTACACATTCCGAAGCTGAAAAAAAATTGCTGCAGCAGAAAATAGCTGTTTTTTGCAAATAATTTTCAATCGCATATTTAACAAAATACTGCTTGCAATAAATATTTTACTATTTTCATTTTATAATTAGATACTGCTGTTTTATACTATTAAACAAAATACCAGTAAGGTTGTTATAATTAAAAATTATGTTATGGCAAGTCCTTCAATAGAATTAGTAAATACTTTAAGGGAAACAGCAAAGCGCCTGCGTAATGGTGCCCAATATTCCTGGGGCAACCATGGAGTCTGCAACTGCGGAAACTTAATACAGGTGGTAACTAAATTTAGTAAAGGCGAAATACTTAACTATGCCCACACAAGTATTGGCGAGTGGACAGAGCTTAGCAAGGAGTTTTGTACCGTTACCAATGCGCCATTAAGTTTTATAATTAACAAACTGCAGGATATTGGGCTTACACCCACCGATATTCATCATATAGAATACCTGACCGATAAAAAAGTATTGCAACATTTACCAGGAGGTTTTCGCTGGTTAAAAAGAAACAGTAAAGAAGATGCTATTGCATATTTTGAAACCTTTGCCAATTTGCTGGAAGAAAAATTGTTAAGTAATATCTACATTAACATCAATAATATTGTACCTGCAGCTAAAAGTATAAAAGCAGCGGAAGAAATTATCTTTGATTGATTTTTAAATAGTAACCTCAATTTTAAATTATTCACCCTAATTTATCTTCATGCGTTTTGAATTTGGTTTTTACAGTTCTTTGCTGCTAATTTTTTTTGTACACGGTTTGGTGTATGCTTTATTATTATTTAGAAAAGGTGTAAAAAATGAAAGTGCTTCCGATAAATGGCTGGCGCTTTTTTTATTGCTCTGCGTTTTATTTATTGCCCCGTGGATGCTGGGCTTTGGTGGCTGGTACGATAACCAGCCTTACCGGGATATTTTATTTTATACGCCCCTGCAGCATTTATATTTTATTGGCCCTGTTATTTTCTTTTATGTACAAAGCCTGCTTAATCCTTCTTTTAAATTTGGTAAAAAAGAATGGCTGCATTTATTGCCGGGTATATTGTATTTATTATACACTGCAGTAATTGTGGTAACCGATAAAATTATTTTAAAGGAGTATTATTTTTTAGCTGACGGTATGGATAAAGATTTTGATGGATGGCATCAAAAATCTGGTCTTATTTCTATGATATTTTACTTTGTTATTTCGCTGCGTTATTATCAACTGTACAAAAAATTAATAGTGCAGGTAATAAGTTATGCAGATGTGGTTTTATTTAAATGGGTAAAAAATTTTCTGTTTGCTTTTTTATTAATGCAGTTGCTGCAGGTAGTTTTTTATATTTTAAGTTTTGTTTTTCCTGCACTCGATTCTTATATTGGTACATGGTGGTTCTTTTTCTCCTTCGCAGTTATTTTTTATTATATCGCTATTACCGGTTATTCAAATTCTATTGAAACAAAAGTACCCTTTAAACTTAACCTGTTAACCTACAAACCCTCTTTACTATTACAGAATTTTTATACTCAAAAAAATACAAATAATTTTATTGAAGATGCAGAATTTATAGAAATTGAAACTGGTGAAACCGAAAATAAAACAGACATAAATTTACTTGCAGAATGGAAACAAAAAATTACCGTTTTAATGGAAACTGAAAAAAATTACGAAGACCCTGAACTTTCATTAACACAAGTGGCTAAACTGCTTAAAACAAATCCTTCTTTATTATCTAAAATAATTAACCAGGGGTTTCAGTTAAACTTTAACGACTTCATAAATAATTACCGGATAACAGCGGTTAAAGAAAAATTACAGGCAGGTGAGCAAAAAACACAAACACTTTTAGGTATTGCTTACGATTGTGGTTTTAACAGCAAAGCTACCTTTAACAGGGCTTTTAAAAAAGCTACAGGACAGAGTCCTAAAGAGTGGCTCAATAACTCTGCATCATAATTTGATACCTCTTTAGTTAGTGTCAAAACTTATTTTGAGGCGATAAGGCTAATGAAAAAAGCAAATTTTATTTCTTAAAACAAATTATTATGAAACAGATTATTATTGTCATTTTGTTATGCTTTACAACTGCCATGTGTTTTGCACAAAAAAATTGCACCGGGTTAATTGCAGTAAAATTAAAAAACACATCAATGTTGCCTAAAAAAGTAACTGTAATTGCTTATCAGCCCGGAGAAACTGGTAACAGTACTAACGGATTTTTTTTAATGCCGGGCTCCAAAAAAAAATTACAATTTAAAGAAGGTACAAAAGTTTATATTGCCAGCTCTCAACAAGTGGATACGGTTATGAGTGGAAAAAGAATTGATACCGGCACGCCTTTTTTAACGGTGAAGATGGAAGATAATAATAAAACTTTTAAACTGTAAAAAGGGTTATTGGTTATTTGCAGAAGTGAACAGATGTAATAAAAAAGGCCGTAATGCCAAAAAAATGGGGCCTTTTTTATTTTGATTACATCATATTTTTTACTGTTTTTTTTGTATGAAAATTACCGTAGTATAATTTGCCTGATTGTTTTTTGCAGGTCGTAATCAGTTTTAATGTGTATAATCAATTCGCCTGTGTACCCTTTAAACTGTGCCACAGGGTAATTAAATTTATTAAAGCCGCTGTTAATTTTAATTTGCTGCTGGTACAATAAATGCCCCTGTATATCAAAAAACTGAACGAAGGCAGTTTGTTTTTTATCAGCTGTAATGGTAATATAAAAATCGAATCTTGCAGGGTTGGGGTAGCTTTTTACTTCAAAGCCAACATTTGCCCTTACAAATAAATCAACAGGACCGTATAAACGTTTGCCACCGTAAAAATCTATTTGCCAAAAGCGGTAAAAGTTTTTACCAATTGCCGGTTTGTTATGTTGTAATGAGTATTTTTTTATCGAAGAAGAATTATTACTGCCGGGTACAATCCCAATTTTTTCCCATTGCATACCATTGGTACTATGCTGCACTTCAAACTCTTTACAATTACTCTCTGCAGATGTTTCCCAAATAATTTCGCTGTTACCATTGGCCAGTAAATAAGCATTAAGAGAAACCAGGGTGATTGGTAATACAATTTGATTGATATAACAACTGGGCGGCGATACATGCGTAGCCGCAATAACCGGAGCTTTAGCTGTTGTAAAATTATCCATCCTTGCTGCATTCATTGGCTGGCTGCCATGGCCCATAAAATCTTGCAGGATTGCAGCAAAAACCCTGCGGTAATCATATTGCAAATTAGTTAATCCCCGTTGCGATACCTGTGTTAAGTCAATTGGTGTTCCTGTAACGCCTGGGCGTACACCTTTACCAATAACAAACATCGTACTAACTCCGCCATGATCGGTACCTAAGCCGGCATTTTCATCAATTGTTCTGCCAAATTCAGAATGTGTAGTGGTAATTATTCTGTCTTCAAAACCAAGCAAAGTAATATCATCCTGAAATGCTTTTATGGCTTCTGTTAAGTCTTTTAATAAATTAGCATGGTTACCAGTTGTAGGGTTTCCAGCTACTACCTGGGTGCCATGGGTATCAAAACCATATTGGTGTACCGTGTACATATTTGATTTACTGCCCCCTTTAATTAATCTTGCTACAGTTTTTAACTGATTGGCAATAGCTGTATTGGGATATACCACAGTACTGTTGCTGCCGGCATTAAAAACTGTTTGTATTCTTTGGGCATAAGCATTGCTTATTCTTTGTATATCATCAACGTACTTCATATCTATACCATAATCGGATGCCGGAAAATTTGCCGGGCCAGGTCCGCCAACTGCTATTAAAGTGTTATAAAAAGAAGATACATTGGTAGAAGTTAATAGTACAGAAGCATTATTATTAGTGGAAGTTTGGAACAAAATAGAGCCACTGGTAGATCCTAATTCTATGCATGGGGGATCGGGCATTTGCGGAGTAGGGTTACCTAACAGCCCCGGATAGCGGTATTCAAAAAGCTGGCCGGCCCAACCACTGTCGAAATTAAAATTTGCCGGGGTAGAGTCGCCGGCGGTATTCCATAAGTCATCACTTTTAAAATGGCTCCTGTTGTTGTTGGCATAGCCAACACCATGCACCACATTTAATTTACCTGCATCGTATAAAGTTTTAAAAGGCGTCATAACAGGGTGCAGTGCCGTAAGTTGATTGGCGGGCAAAGTACTATCCAGATTAATATATGCGTTTGCACCAGTTTCAGGTATTTTTATATTGGGCCTGTTGGTTGCATAAATATTATATTGCTGTATAGGTACAACAGTATTCAATGTGTCATTAGCACCAAATAAATTTACCATCACAAAAATTCTGTCCCGTATTTCCAGGCAGGTAAATGATGGCGACAGTGCTAATGCTTTTACAGGAATACCATTTATTAAAAAAGAACCGGCAGCAATTTTTCCTGTGGCTTGTAAAAATTCTCTTCTTTGCATAAATAATTTTTTTAACTATTGTAATTGGTATTCCTGAGAAAATAAAATGGCTTTAAACAATAATTCCAGTCTTGGTTTAACTACCGTTACCGAACCGGTATTAATATAATTGTTCCATTCGTTTTGCCAGTTAATTAAACTTAATGAGCCTAATAAAGTTTGATTTAAATAATAAGTGCGTCTTGCGGTGTCTGGTATTTCGGGCAGTAAAAAATTTACAAGTTCATCTACAATGGTATTGCCATTGGCCGGGGCACTAATGTTATTTCTTATCCAAAGTACAATATCTATTTGTACGCCTATGGCAGCATTGCTGTAAGGCAATCTTTTATTTTCAAGCAAACACCTGCCAATATAATACCGTTGTGTAATACTGCTGGTATCAAACCAATGCTTATCCCACTTGGGTGCAAAGTAATAAGCAGGAAAACCGGCAACTGTTGTAGTACTGAAGAGGTACATATCCGCATTGCGTAAAATACCTTCTCTTAATCCGGTGCGGTAAAAGTTATCCCAAATAGTTGTTGGAGTATTACCCGGAAAAGTAAATGGCGAAATACTAAAAAATCGAATAGTGTGCATTACAAGATCCAGCGGCGATTTTACCATAGCGCCTATTTTATTATCTAATGCATTGGCATCATCCAAATCGTAAAAATGTTTGCTCTGCAATAATTGGTTTAATACAATTGATACATTGTAATTATTATTTTTTAAAGTATTTGCCAGCGGTACAATTATATCGGTTTCTACCGCTGCTGTAATTTCTCTGAATATAAAATATCGGTACAATTTTCTGCAAATATTTTTAGCCGTTTCAATTTGATTAAAAACTAAAGTAACATATTGATCCAGCTCAGTAAGCATACCTGCTGCAGTATTTGTACCGGCAATTACTGTATTTTGAAAAGCTCCTGAAAAAGTTTTGCTTGCAGCAGAATGGCGGCCCGCAGTAAGCCTGCAATAACGGATGCCGGTATCAATATCAACATTCACATTATTTAAATCATACTCGTAACCACTTAATAATTTGGCGGCTTCTTTTATATCATCCTCTGTATAATTGGTATAATTACCCGGGGCAATTTGCGGCCCTTTACCAATTGTAAATAACTCTAAAAATTCCCTTGCATAGTTTTCGTTAGGGTTGTTGCCGGTATTTTGGTAGCCATTTAAATACACCAGCATTCTGTTATCCCGGCACATTTTTTTCGCAAGCGTTTTGTAACTGCCAAGGCTGTAAAACTCAAGTAATTTAAGGTAGTCGTACATGTTATGGCTGCTCCAGCTCTCATCATCTACCATCCAGTTTTGATGAAGAAATAAAATCATTTTACTTCTCAATGTATTATCCGTTCTAAAATTATCCAGCATCCAGGCAATAACAAAACCACGTAGTGTAACATCGTCTGACCCGGCTGGTGGGGATGGAATAGTATTTATCCATGTTGCATTAGTAACCGGATCTATGGGAGGATTGGTAATTGGATTAAAAGTTAGCAGAAGGTTTAAT
This sequence comes from uncultured Chitinophagaceae bacterium, assembly GCA_963741535.1. GTDB lineage: Bacteria > Bacteroidota > Bacteroidia > Chitinophagales > Chitinophagaceae > Ferruginibacter. The sequence goes on along the minus strand of CAVUIP010000002.1, from coordinate 602,200 downwards.
GCATCAGCAGGTGTTTTAGTAGCATAATCTAAAATTTGAGCCTTTGTTAGGGCCAAATGTAGTTCTACGTAGTAAATGTGCGGCAAGGCGGTTACCTAAAACACCAGTGTAAGCAGATAAATCTGGCATAAATATAGTTTTTGCAATAGTGAAGTACAAATAAATATTGGTCACACATCCGTAACAAATATTGTGCAAGTTTTAACAAAAAGCTAAAATTGTTATTAAAAATATTATAGTGAAATTTTTTTGTCAATCATTACAGAGTATAAAATTTATAAAGGTTGAACAAAAAATATCTTAAATTTTATGTGTCATTTAAAATACTCTTTTATTTGTGATGAAGGCCATGTAGCAGATTATTGCACAATTATTTTATCTACTGCTACCGTAACAATAAAACTCCCTTACTTTAATAGGTATCAAATTAAAATACACAATTTGATACCTTTTTAATTAGCCTCAAATCATTATTTGCAGCGACTGCCGCCTTGCACCGTGCCATCTTTGTGTTATCAAAACAAAAATAAATTTTATGAAACAGTTGCTTTTTATTTTAACCAGTCTTTTATCAATTACTGCTCTGGCTCAGCAAAAAGACAGTTTGCCACAAAAAGATACCAGTGCTTTTAATCAAACAAAAAAATTAAATGAGGTGGTTGTAACTTCTAAAAAGCCATTTATTGAGCAGCAGATAGATAAAACAGTTATAAATGTGCAGGCAGATATTACAGCAATTGGCAGCAGTGCTTTTGAAATTTTACAAAAGGCACCCGGCATAAACATAACCGGCGAAGATGTAATAAATATGAGTGGTAAAGCAGGAGTAAATGTAATGATTGATGGCAGGCCAACACAAATGGGCAGTAAAGAGCTGGCTAACTTTTTACGCAGCATGCCCGGCAGTACTATCGAAAAAATTGAACTTATTACCAATCCTTCTTCCCGTTTTGATGCACAGGGAAATGCCGGTATTATCAACATCAAACTAAAGAAAAATAAAATAAAGGGTACCAATGGAAATATTACTGCCGGCTACCAGCAGCAGGTGCACTACCGCAGCAATGGGGCGTTTAATATTAATCACCGCCAGGCAAAAGTTAATGCCTTTGCTAATGTGAGTGTAAATAATAACCTGCAACATACAGATGGTGTTATCAGCAGAAATGTACTGGTTGGCAACGTTATTAAAAACTTTAATAACGTTACCACAGATATTGATAGAAATGTAAGTAACAATACAAGGTTCGGTATTGATTTCTATAAAAACAAAAAAAATACTTTTGGTTTTTTATTTTCCGGCAGCGGCAACCGCAATCCTTTTAATACGCCGGGTATTACCAATATCAGCAGCAATGGTAAAATTGATTCTTCATTAATTACCACCAATGATAATTTGTATAAAAACCGCCGCTATAATACCAACTTAAATTATAAGTACGAAGATACTTTGGGTAACGAATTAAATGTAGATGCTGATTATACCTATTTTAAAAATACCAATATTACTAACTTAAGCACTGACTATTTAGATCAAGCCAATACAAAATACAATTACACTGCTAATGATTTGGATGTGGCTACCAAAATAAATATCTATGCTGTAAAAGCAGATTATATAAAGCAACTAAAAAAAGTAAATGCAAAAATTGAAACCGGATTTAAATTAAGTAATGTAACCACAAATAATAATTTATTTGCAACTTCTTTAAAAGGGACAGCAATGAAAGCCGATACCGGAAGAAGTAACCAATTTAATTACAAAGAAAATATTTATGCCGCTTATGCAAATTTTGGCAGGCAAATAAAAAAGTTTGAGTATCAAATTGGGATCCGGTTAGAAAATTCGGTAGTAAAAGGCATTTCGGTTGATTTAAGAAATACAAAAATTAATAATCCGGATACCAGTTATATCAATATTTTTCCAACAACATTTTTAAGCTATAAGATAAATGATAAAAATATATTTGCCCTTTCTTACAGCAAAAGAATTAACCGTCCCGATTATCAATCCTTAAATCCATTTGAAACCATTTATGATATTTATACCAGCGAAAAAGGTAATCCATTTTTAAAACCTCAGTACACCAATAATTTTGAAATAAAATATACTTACCGTTATGCATTAAATATTGCTTTGGGTTACAATCATACAAAAGATTACAGCCAAACTATTACCGCACAAACAGGCCAGCAAACAACTGGTACTTCTGCTAACATTGGCAGTTTAGACAATGCTTATTTAAACATCAGTGCTCCATTACCCATTACAAAATGGTGGGAGGGTTATGCCAACATTACCGGTTTTTTCAATTATTACAAAGGCGTTTTACCCAACGGTATATTAAATGAAAAAACTTTTGGAATGAATTATTACATACAACAAAATTTTACACTTGGGAAAGGCTGGAGTACACAGGTAAGCAGTTGGTTTAATGCAGCTACTAAAGAAGCTATTTTTAAAAGTAAATCTTTAGGCAGTTTGGATTTTGGGGTAAGAAAAAACATTTTAAAAAATAAAGGCTCATTGCGTTTATCTGCAGCAGATATTTTTAATACACAACGCTGGCAACAAACGGTGCAATTTGCCAATATGGATTTTAGTTACTATCGTAAATGGGAAAGCCGTGGTGTGAGATTGCAGTTTAGCTGGAGTTTTGGTAAAACCAGTTTTAAAGAAAGAGAAAGAGAAACTAATCAGGATGGTAACAGGATAAAAGTAAAATCATGATTTTATAACAATAAATATTTATCACTTACAATTAAATTAAAAAAAATGAAAAATTTATTATTTGGATTTTTAACAATTATCACCATTACATCTTCATGTAAATCCAGTGGTTCTATGGCAACTATCGAACCTAAGTCGGGCATTATTGAACTGCCTGCAAAAGGTGAATTCCGTATATGGAAAAATATAGCACACCCGAGTTTTACTGTAACCCTTACTAATAATGCTCCGCAACAATCCTGCGAAATTTATACTGTAAAAAGTAATGGCTCAGAAAAATGGGTTAACCCGTCTTTATTGGCAAATTCAACACTAACAGTAACAGTACCTGCGGATGGGCATCTTTTCTTTAAAAATTTCAATCCAGATATCCTAAAAATTAAATACGCAGTAAATCAATAATATTTTCTTAAAAATTTAAACTTAATCATCATGAAAAATAGCATCTGTCATTTTTTAAGCAGCAATAATTCATTTAAAAAACATAAAATGAATTTACTCAATTCTCCAAAAGCTTACCATGACTTTTTTGTTATTATTTATTTTTTATTCATGCGGTATTAACGCACAAATGAAGCCGTTTAAAGGCTCTGGAAAAATTGTAAATAAAACTTACGACTTTAAAAACTTCGATAAAATTAATATACAGGACCTTGATGGAAATATTACTGTAACAGTGGGTAAACCATTTGCTATTACCGCAGCTATTGATGATAATTTAGAATCATTATTAAAAATTACAGAAAACAACGGCGAACTTAAACTTCAATTGCAGGGTAACCGCAGCAACAGGCTTTATATTGAAGAAACTAACATTGAAATTAAAATATGCATCCCCGTAATTACCGCAGCTTTACATAGTGCCAACAGTAAATTGATAATAGAAGGCATTAACAGTAAAAATTTCAGAATAAAGAATAATGAAAACGGCACCGCCACAATTAAAGGAACAGCCGAAGATTTAGAGATAGTATGCGCTGGTAACGGTACATGTAAATGCTGCCGAAATGCTGGCGCAAAAAGTGTCCATTATCAAACGGGGCAATGGAAACATTTACATTAAAACTAACAATACATTTTCTGCAAGAGGCAGTGGTAATGGCAATATTGTTAATGAAGGAAATGGTAAAGCTGATACTGGTACTGTAATGCAGGGTAATGGCGAAATAAAATATCCCAATGTGCCATCGGGTACAGATAATGGACATACAGCATCAAAATATATACATCTCGTTATTAAAAACCAAACGGATAAAAATATTGCACTCACAGTAAAGTATCCTGTAAAAGGCTCGTATGGCATCGAAGTAAAAGCTAAGGATTCTTTGCAGGAGTCTTTTCCTGTTGGCACAAAATTGTATAAAGGCAGCCAGGTAACAGTGTTTAAAAAACCTGTTTATACAGTAACTGATGCAGGTAACCAGCAATTGCTGATTAAGCAATAACTGCAAAATTTAATCATTGTTATACGTACCTTTATTAAATGAAAAGTGCTTTAGAAAATGTTTTACAAAAACATCAACACGATTTTTGTTCTGTTATAAATTTTAATGCAGCTAAAGAAAAAATTGCACCCATTAATTTATCAAAAACCAATACTGATTTAACAGAAGAGGTTTACAGCGATACCAAAAGTTTTTCAAACTATATTGATAGCATAAGAAAAGAGCAAGGTGCCAAATTTTTAATTGGCGGCTATGCCGAGTTAAGGGAAATGTACAAACGAAGTTTGCTTTTTGATGTAGAAAAAAAATATGGCATTGAAAATACTGTAACCGAAGAACCGAGAAGGTTACATATTGGTACAGATATTTGGGGCGATGCCGGTACAAAAATATTTGTACCTGTTGGCGGCATGGTACACAGCTTTGCCTTTAATAATAATTTTGGCGATTATGGGGCTACCATTATTTTACAGCACCAGTTAGATACCATTGTTTTTCATACGCTGTACGGCCATTTAAGTTTGGCCGACCTTGCACCTTTGCAGGAAGGTAAATATGTAGGGCGTGGAGAATTGCTGGCACACTTTGGCGCACCAAAAGATAATGGTAACTGGCCACCGCACCTGCATTTTCAAATTATTGATGATATGCGTTTGTACGAGGGGGATTACCCCGGCGTATGCAAAGTATCGGAAAGTGAAAAGTATTTAACCAACTGTCCCAATCCGGATTTGATTTTAAATATGTTGCAGTATATTTAAGTATGCAAAAACCGCAATTGCATTATTGCTGTTATGAAACCTGGCTTGCTTTTATTTTTTATTTTTTTTCTGTTGCAACAGCATATTGCAGCACAGCAATTAACAGGTATATGGAGCGGTAAAATAAGCCGGCAAACTGTAAACTACCGTGCAGTGGAAAGTATTGAAATGCAGGTTTATCAAAGCGGTAAAACTATTTGGGGTTATTCTTTTGCCTTTAAAGATACCAGCCGGTTTGTACTGTATAAAATTGATGGCAAAAGAGATAAAAAGCAAAAGTATATAGCTATAAGAGAAGTAGGGAATGCTTTTTATTTGTTGCCCGAAAATTTTTATCCCTGCGAAAAGTTTTTTGATTTACAATATAACAAAGTAGGCAAAACACAATACTTAACAGGCAAATGGGGGGGCAGGGGTGTTGATACCAGTTGTTTTCCCGGAGAAGAATTATTAATAGTGCTGCAAAAAATAAAAAAGCCGGAATATCCTTTGCAAAGTTTTGTACAGCAAAAAATGATTAAACATTTAATTAAACGAAATCATAAAGCAGATACTGTTACTTCATTACCGCCGGAGGATGCTGTGGCGGTAACACTGCTAAATAAAGATAGCCTGCCGCTGGATAGAAAAATTGATATACAGGAAATAGTAAAATTATCCGACACGATAGTAAAATGCACACTTTACGATAATGCTATTGTTGATGATGATACTGTATCTGTTTTTGTAAACAAAATCCCGGTTTTAATTAAACAACGCATCAGTGCAAAGCCCCTTAGCTTTAATATTACGCTTACCGAACCAGGTAAACCGGTTGAAATAATTATGCAGGCAGAAAATCTGGGTAGCATTCCCCCCAATACGGCTGTGATGATAATAGAAACAGCCCGTAAGCGTTATGAAGTAAGGTTAAGTGCAGGTTTTGAAAAACATGCGGCAATTATAATTACATACAACACTGAATAAGAGCAAAATACTGTTATTATTCGGTTGAACTTTTCCTGTTAAACTATGTTTAATAACTGCATACCTAAAAAATAAAAAACATAACTTTGCCCATTAAAAATTTACAGCATGGAGCTAACTCCCGGCATACTTCTTAAAAATATTGATTCGCCAGCCGATTTAAAAAAACTCAGCAGGGAACAATTGCACCAGGTTTGCGATGAGCTAAGGCAATATATTGTTGATATTGTAAGTGTGCATGGCGGCCACTTTGGTGCCAGTTTAGGTGTAGTGGAATTAAGTGTGGCATTGCATTATGTGTACAATACCCCTTACGATCAGTTGGTATGGGATGTGGGCCACCAGGCTTACGGCCATAAAATTTTAACCGGCCGCAGAGATAATTTCCCCTCTAACAGAAAATATAAAGGCCTTAGTGGTTTTCCTAAACGCAGCGAAAGTGAGTACGATACTTTTGGTGTTGGCCATTCTTCTACCTCTATTAGTGCGGCATTAGGCATGGCTATGGCAGCAAAATATAAAGGAGAAGACAGAAAAAGTGTAGCTGTAATTGGCGATGGCGCTATGACGGCAGGTTTGGCTTTTGAAGCGATGAACCATGCAGGTGTTGCCGATTCGGATGTGCTGATTATTTTAAATGATAACTGCATGAGCATCGACCCAAATGTGGGGGCGCTAAAAGAATATTTAACAGACATTACTACTTCTCAAACTTATAATAAAGTAAAAGATGAGGTGTGGAATTTATTGGGTAAACTGCCTGTTGGTAAAAATTTCAGCCGCACTATGGCGCACAAACTTACCGAAGGTGTAAAAGGAATGGTAAGCAGTAAAGCCAATTTATTTGAAGCATTGAAACTGCGTTATTTTGGCCCGATAGATGGACATAACATTACCAAACTGGTTGATACTTTACAGGATTTAAAACACATACCCGGCCCCAAAATTTTACACATTGTTACAGTAAAAGGTAAAGGATACGATTTGGCAGAAAAAGACCAAACACTTTGGCATGCACCCGGTTTGTTTGATAAAGTAACCGGGCAAATTCAAAAAAAATCTTTTGATCTGCCCCAGCCAATGAAATACCAGGATGTGTTTGGCCATACTATTATTGAGCTGGCAGAAAAAAATGAAAAAATATTTGGTATTACTCCTGCAATGCCAAGTGGCTCCTCATTAAAATATATGATGGCAAAAATGCCCGACCGTGCTTTTGATGTAGGCATTGCAGAGCAACATGCCGTAACTGTTAGTGCAGGCATGGCAACACAGGGCATGAAGGTTTTTTGCAACATCTATTCTTCTTTTATGCAAAGGGCTTACGATATGGTAGTGCATGATGTGGCCATACAAAAACTGCCGGTAATATTTTGTTTAGACAGGGCAGGGCTTGTAGGCGAAGATGGGCCAACGCACCACGGCTGTTACGATATTGCATACATGCGTTGCATACCTAACATAATTGTAAGCGCACCCATGAACGAAAAAGAATTGCGTAACATTATGTTTACAGCGCAGCTGGATTCTACCAATCTCCCTATTGTAATTCGTTACCCACGTGGCGAAGGTGTAATGCCCGAATTGCAAAAAGATACAATGGCACAAAAATATCCGTTTGAAGAAATAAAAATTGGTAAAGGAAGAAAACTAAAGGACGGAGAAAATATTGCGATACTTTCTTTTGGGCACCCCGGTAACTTTGCGGCTGCGGCTATACGTGATGTAAAAGCTGATGGTATTAACCCTGCACATTACGATATGCGTTTTGCAAAACCTTTGGACGAAACCATGCTGCATGAAGTATTTGCAAAATTTGATAAAATAATTACCGTAGAAGATGGTACTGTTGTTGGCGGATTTGGAACTGCTGTTTTAGAATTTATGAATGAGCATAATTACAAAGCCACTGTAAAAATAATGGGCATCCCCGATGAATTAATTGAACATGGTTCTCCTAAACAATTGTATGATGAAATTGGGATTGATGCAAATGGTATTGCCGATGCGGTAAGAGATATGGTTAACATAAATGTAAACCAGTTAGTAAAATAATTTTTGGGGCTGTCAGCTTTAGTTTTTCAATCAGCAGCAGTTCCGGCTGTACGCTGCAATCTTTTGTTCGTTCCTCACAAAAGGATTTTCGCTGCCATCCGGCAGCCATTCAAAAAAAATATCATTATTCAACAATAACATGAAACAATATTATTTATTTGCAGCCTTATACTTACTGGCTGCTTTTTTATTTTCATGTAAACAAAACACTAAACAAAAAGAAAATAATACTGAAAATACAACTTCAATTGTCCGGGCTGTGGAAAAAATAATCAGCATAGAACTGAAGGGAATATTAAGAACCCGGCGGTCTTACTCCAATATTCAGTTTATGGATAATGAAAAAGAAATTGATGCCTATTTGGCTAAACAAAGAAAAAGCAATCCGGAATTATATACTGGTCTGAATAAAGAAGATAGTATATGGGTTGAAAGATTTGAACAATTTGGGTTTATTAAAAATTATACTTTTTTAATTGAAAAATTTAAACCTCAAACTAATAATACCTGCAGTTTGTTGCCATCATCGGGTGATACGGTTCGCTTTAAATTCTATCAATACCCTGCCACTACCCAAATGTGGTTTGCTTGTTTTTTTAAAGGCGATACTGTAAATGTAAACACCGACTCGTTTACTCCGCAAAACTTGGATTATGCTTTCCTCGACATAATTCCAGGCGGTAATAAAGAGCTTGTTTTTCTGAATGACTATTATATCATGAACGGAGATAATTTTGATTTTCAGGTTTATGAGATTAAGACTAAATAAAAAACCTAACCATAATTAACTACACATGAATCAACCCAAACCACAACGTTTACAAATCGGCAAAGGACAAATCAGTGGCTTACATCTCCATCTTCCTTTCCATTTTAGCATTAGTAAGTATTTTGTGTTTTATTTTTCCTGAAAAATTAACTACACCGGAGTTTAGAGAAATATATACCGCAGCATCGATGACTGTGTTGGTAAAAGCAGTTATTGTATTGTGCTTTTGTTTTTGCTTTGGTAAGTTTTTTACTCAGCAAAAAAATTAAATGGGCATTGCCAGGTGCTGCCATTGCAGGAGTAGCCATTTTACTGGGTGCTTTAAATGTGCAAGGTACCGCTGTGCAAAAATCGGATTGGTATTTTGGGTTAGACTGGATGCTGCTGGATTTGTTATTGATGACCGTTATTTTTATACCAATTGAATTATTCTTTCCTAAAAATTTAAACCAAACCAAATTTCACGAGGAGTGGCGTACCGATTTAGTGTATTTTGTAATCAGTCATTTGTTCATTCAGTTTTTTGGTATAATAACACAAAAGCCTGCAGTAATATTTTTTGGCTGGATTGGTTTAGATAAAGTACATATCTGGATACAACAGTTGCCTTTTTTTGCAGCCTTATTGATTGCTTTTTTTACTACCGATTTTTTTCAATACTGGGCACACCGCATTTTTCATAACCATGTGTATTTATGGCGCTTTCATTCGGTACATCATTCAACACAACACATGGATTGGCTGGCTGGAAGCAGAACACATTTTATCGATATTTTTTTTACAAGAGCAATGACGTTTATCCCTTTGTATATATTAGGTTTTTCGCCGGCAGTTTTCAATACCTACATTATTTTTATTGCAATTCATGCAGTTTTAATTCATGCTAATACAAGAATTAATTTTGGCTTTTTAAAATACATCATTACTACTCCGCAGTACCATCACTGGCACCATTGCGAAGACCCTAAATATTATGGTAAAAACTTTGCAGCACTTTTTCCTTTTATTGATATGATGTTTGGAACTTACTATTTACCCGGCAAAGTATGGCCGGCAGGTACCGGCGTACATGAGTCGCAATACCCCAAAGGTTTTGTAAAGCAAAGCATTTATCCATTTACCAAAAGCCCTTTTGATGATAATTTAAAAATGGAAGAAAGAAGCAGCAGGTAAAAGTAAATACTATTAACTGTTCATTACATTTCTTTTTATTCATTACATTTAAGTATGCAAATGTTGAAATGTATATCAATAAACGCATACTTATTTTTTTGTACTATAAGTAATTTACCAGCACAGCTCACAGAGTCAGGTGGGCAATATCCCTTTGTTCATTACACCCCTAAAGACGGCCTTGTAAACAGCCGTGTACGCCGGGCTTACCAGGATAGTAAAGGCAGGATGTATTTTATGACATTTGGTGGCCTTAGCATGTATGATGGTGCAAGATTTAAAAACTACACTTTGCAAAATGGTTTATTGAACGCTTTGGTGAATGATGTGCTGGAAACAGGTGAAGATTCTTTATTAGTAGCAGTTAATACCTGTGGATTAAATATGCTGGTTCGTGGCCAGATGAAAAAAATGGCTCTTGCAAAAGATAGTTGCGCCGTAATAAACCAATTTCTAAAAAGCAATGATGGTAATGTTTATGCTACGGCAGATGAAGGCTTGTACAGGATAAAACAAAACCGATTCGAAAAACTTCCTGCATTCATCTCTCCGCAAAAAGACCCGGCCGTGTATTTAGGGACTATTGCAGAGTACAAAGACTTTTTGATATTTACCACCAACGACCTGAGGAGTTATACAGGCCTTTATCTTTATAATAAAAAAACTAATGCTGTAACAGATGTTTTACCGCAATTAAAAGTATATAGTTTAAAATGCGACCGCAAAGGCGTGGTATGGATAAGTACACCCTACCAGATGATGAACTTAGACACCACTGCACTTGCCCGTGGAAAACTGGTATTAATAAAACCCTATGCATCATTTATAAAACCGGGAAAATTCAATCCGGGTAGTATTGTTTTTAATGTCTACAATGAACCTTTCATATCTTCAGGTAGTACAGGTGTTATCCGATACCTGAAAGATGGCACAACATTACGTATTCGCTCACCGGAACCATCTGATTTTGCAGTGGAGAATTTTTTTGTTGATCGTGAAGATGTACTCTGGATCTGTCATGATGGTAATGGTGTTTATAAGCTTCCTGATACAAAACTTCAATCGGTTACCTCGTTTTTTGGAGAAAATAAATCAGGTGTAAGATCGGTAAAAGCAGATACCCCCGATTCCTGCTGGATACTGATGAATAACGGCCGGGTAATATTGCATACCTCAACCGGAAAGCAAAATTTTTTCCACAACTCATTCAATTAATCTATATACACACTAACAATAAACAACTGTACGCTGCAGGATATCATAAACTGTACATTGGGCCAATACCCGGTAAACAAGAAACCGGTATCCGGTTAAAACAAATACTTACCATACCCGACAGCTCTAATTTTGGCGGCAGGTTTGTAAACGACCCGTACGGTAATGTTATTTTTTTTGAAACGGAGAAATATCGGAGTGCTTCACAACGAAAAATTATTATTTACCTGGCCACTAAGTTTCTACGACCTTATTGAGGGAATGTATATTAATAGTGATAAAGAATTGTGTGTGGTAAGTCGTAGCCAGGGGTTGCAGGTTTTTTCTCTTAACCCAAAAAATACGGCAAGGTACCTTACCAAAAAAGCTGGTTTTGTAAAAGAATTTGAGCTGGCATCGCCCCGTTGTATTGTTGTTGATAGTAACGGGATATTATGGGTTGGTACAAGGCATGATGGCCTGATGGGATTTGAGTATAAAAATAATCAGCTGATAAAAAAATATCATTTTCAAACACAAAACGGGTTAACAGATAATTTTATTACATCGCTTGCCTGCGATAAAAACAATAATATACTTGTTGGTACACAAACAGGGTTAGACAGGCTGATAAAATCAAACAATAATATTTACAGGATAGAAAATGTTACTAAGAGCAATAATATTTTTTCTTACATTAATAATTTATGGGCCGATGCCGGCAACAATGCTTTTGCCTTTACCAATGCCGGTTTGGTGTACAGGGTTGAGCCTGCAAAAGCCGCAGCTGTTACATATCAACCTCAGTTACTGATTGAAGAAATAAAAGTAAACGGTAAAGTAATGCCCGGTTACAATACGCCACTACAACTGCAGCATCTGCAACGGAATATTACTATCAGTCTGGCGGCTCCTGCCTTTTTAGATGAGAAGCAGGTAAAGTTCAGCTACCTTTTATCCGGCAGCGGCACAAAAGAATGGAGCGATACTTCAGTTGTAGCCGACATTAACCTGCTAAATCTATCACCGGGAAAATATACCCTGCAAGCCAAAGCTTTTTTTCTGTCTACAGCATATGCTTCAACGCAAATTGAGTTTTCTTTTATTATTCTTCCACCGTGGTGGCAAACCTGGTGGTTTCGCCTGCTGATAGGATTATTTACAATTGCCTTGCTGGTTCTGCTTATAAGAGCCTACTACCGCCGAAAATTAGAAAGACAAAAAAATATGCTGGAAAAGCAACAGATAGTTGAAAAAGAAAGAACAAGAATTGCTGCAGATATTCATGATGACCTGGGGGCAGGGCTGTCCACTATCCGTTTCCTCAGCGAAAAAGTAAAACGTAATTCTTTCAGCGATGTAACAAAAACTGATGCTGAAAAAATTGTAATCAACTCAAACGAACTGGTACAAAAAATGAATGAACTCATTTGGGCAATGAACGAAAAAAATGATACACTGGAAGACTTATTATTTTATGCCCGTTCGTATGCAGCAGAATATGGCGAAGAAAATAATTTGCAGATGGATATTTTTATGCCCGAAAAAATCCCTGAAATAATGGTAGCTGGAGAAATGCGGAGAAATGTTTTTTTAACTTTAAAAGAAAGCCTGCACAATATTGTAAAGCATGCCGGTGCAAAAAAAGTTGTTATCAAAATTAACGCTGATAAAAATCTTTCTGTAATAATTAGAGATGATGGTAAAGGGTTTGAAAATACAAATGAAGAAGGTAATGGTTTAAAAAATATGAAAAAACGCATTGATTCAATAGGAGGATTTTTTGAAATAATAAATGCCAATGGCGTAACAGTAAATATAAGTGTGCCTTTAAAATAATATTTTGATTTAAAATCTCAGCTATTTACCCAAAGTTGAAGTGGAAGAACCAATGTTTGGTTTTTTGATAAAGTGCCGCTCCCTCTCTTTTGGAGAGGGAGTTGGAGGGTGAGGCTAACTTTTGTGCTATTGCCATCACTTTACTATAGTTTATTTTTACAAGTATGCAGCCCATAAAAATATGTATTGTAGAAGATCTGGAAGAAGTAAGAAATGGTATGGCCAGCCTGCTTACTATGGACGAACGCTTTGAACTGCTTGTCGCATTTGCCAATGCAGAAAAAGCTGCAGAAGAATTGCCGGCCTGGCAACCCGATATTGTAATTATGGATATTAACCTGCCTGGTATGAATGGTATTGATTGTATAAAAAAAGTAAAAACACTTTGCCCCCAAAGCCAGTTTATAATGTTTACTATTTACGAAGACGATGAAAAAGTTTTTGAAGCATTGGCAGCAGGGGCCAGTGGATATTTATTAAAAAAAACGCCTCTGTCAAAAATTGCAGAAGGCTTGATGGAGCTGCATAGTGGCGGCAGCCCCATGAGTACACAAATTGCCCGAAAAGTTATCAAACGTTTTCAAAACAATGAAACTAAACAGCAGGTTGAAAATTTATCGCCAAGAGAAAATGAAATATTACAATTGCTGGCAAAAGGATTGTTGTATAAAGAAATAGCCACACAATTATCTATTGCAACCGATACAGTGCGCCAGCACATACACCATATTTACGAAAAACTGCACGTACAAAACCGCACCGAAGCTATAAATAAAGCTTATGGAAAAAACTGAACTTTCTTTTTTTCTTCATCACTTTTTCCCCTCAGTCTCTCTTGCCACTAACTTTTGTGCTATTGATTTTGTTTACCCAACTAAATAGTTTTATGCAGGCCTTATAAAACAAAATAATTAAAAGTCATGAAACAATTTTCATTCCTCATCGTGTTATGCTTCACTATCCTGCTATCATTTTTAATTTCTGAAAAAGCTCAATCACAAAATGTAGGCATCGGTACTGCAACACCACAATCTACACTTGATGTAAAAGGAAATCATCGTATTGGCGGCCTTAACAATTTTGTTATATACGATTCTGCAACCGGGAGAATTGAGTGGAAAAATTCAAATCTTTATGTTCCGGTAAGCCAGGCCTTAATGAAACATTCGGCTGCCGCTGATGGATTGTATTATAACAACAGCGGAGGTATTAGCGGACAGTTAGAATATCGCAACGCATTGGGCAACCCTGTTTTTTTTACCAACTTTATTAATGGCAATGGATATTTCATAAACCGGTTGGGAATTAGGATAATCTTACGCCGCAATTTCCGCTTTCGCTTAATGGTGCACTGGGCGATAAAATTTCTTTATGGACAGATGGCACACCAACACATTATGGTATGGGCATACAAAGCGGTTTGTTTCAGATTTTTTCTAAAACTTCTTCAGATGATATAGCTTTTGGTTATGGCAGCAGCACTGCATTTACAGAAAGGATGCGGATAAAAAATACAGGTGAATATGGTATGGAACTAAATGGCAGAATACGGTTGAGAAATGGAACTGTACCATTAGACCCAAACTATAGCCCGGGTATTTGGCTAAATAAATCTGATAACAGTGGATTGTTAGGTTTTGTGGGCACACAAAATAATCAAAACATTGGTTTTTTTGGTGGCCCTGCAGGTTGGGGCTTTACGTATGATGCCATAAACAGCCGTGTGGGTATTGGTAATAATGCACCCAATGCGCCTTTAAGTTTTCCGCCGGCGTTGGGCAAAAAAATAACTTTGTATCCTGGTGCCACAGGCGATGTTGGCATGGCCGTACAGGGAAATCTTTTACAGATATATGCCGATAACCCCAGTGCAGATATTGCATTGGGTTACGACCAGGCAGGTGTATTTACAGAACGTTTCAGGGTAAGGGCAAATGGAGTTCTAATGGTAAACGGAAATGCTGGCAATGCCGGCCAGGTCTTACAATCTAATGGCTCATCATCTCCTCCAACATGGGTTAGCCCTGTAACAACTTTTGTAAGTTCAGGAGCTTCATTTTCTTCTCTAGTAAATAATGGGGATGAAACCACCATTTCCAGTGTTTCGGTTACGGTTACACAAAGTTCATATGTAGAAGTTTCCGGCACAATGGGGCTTTACTCGGCTGGCTGTTTTGGATGCGGCGATGCAAGTGTATTTTTATTAATGAACGATCCTTCACAATCTTCTGAATGGGTGGTAGCTGCAGATTCGCATGTAATTGGTGTAACCAATATGAGTTTTGTTCGGCGTACGCTGTTTCCTTTATCAGCCGGAAATTATGTGTTTACGCTAAGGGCAAGAAAAAACAGCGGGCCAACGGTTACCAGCGCATCGGGTCAAACAGGTGCTTACCAAAGTCCGTTTGGCAGTTTAACTGCTAAAGTAATTCCTATTTAATTTATGGGTAAAGGAGCCAAAATTTCTTTGCATATCCCGGAATGATTAATACAATATGATTAATCTCAAAAAAATGAAAAAAATATTTGCTGTTATCCTTTTGTTTGTTTCTTTAAATGTATTTGCACAAAATAATATTGAAGAAGATATTGCCAGCAAACCTGCCATAACTGCAATAGGAAAACCGGATGGAGAAAAAACCGAAATGAAAATTGGTAAAGAAGGTGGCAGCTTCACATCATCCGATGGAAAAATAAGATTGATAATTCCTGAAGGAGCAGTATCAAAAAAAACAACCTTTAGTATTCAACCCACTACCAATTTAATGCCCAACGGAAATGGGAAAGCCTATGATATGGAACCATCTGGTATTACTTTTAATAAACCGCTTCAACTCATTTATTATTATACTGATAATGATACAGAAGGTAATTCGCCATTACTGATGGGGATGGCTATGCAGGATGATAAAGGGAAATGGTTTGCATTAAATAAAACAGTTTTAGATTCTCTTGCTAAAACACTTACAGCAGCTATTCATCATTTTAGTGCTTATGTAAATTTTAGCAAAGCTAAAATTAGTCCGGCTTCGGCAAGGGTAAAAGTTAACGGAAGCCTGAGGCTAAAAATAGTTGGCGCATTTTGGGATGATACAGATGATGATGCGGAACTATTGCCTCTCGGAATAGTGGAGTATCCTAATATGAATTGGAGTGTAAATGGAATTCCAAATGGCAATAGTTCTATTGGTATTATCTCTGCTTCGCAAAGCGGTTCTGCTATTTTTCAGGCACCGGCACAAATTCCACAACAAAACCCTGTGGCAGTAACTGTTGGAGGATACTTCTCATCATCTTTTATCAATAAATGGGGTGTAGAAAAATTAGTAAGCAAGATTACCATTTACGATGATGCTTACGAAGTAAAAATGGTATCGGCTATAATTGGCGGCTCACCGGCAGCGTGGGGTGGCATTACCACCAACAGGGATGAAGGCAGTTTTATTGTATCATTACAAAAAGATAAACCTGCTGTTATAAATATTAAAAACCAAATGGAAGTAATGACGGACAATTGCCAGAAAACAATTTTAAACCCCAACTCTAATACTGGTATTTTTCATGTGGCAGGCGCAAGGCAAATTAAAGTTACTCCGGCAAATCCTCCCGGCCAGCCATACCCCATTGTAGAGATATGGTTTATGGAATACCCGATAGAACTTACCCGGTTTAAATTTATCTGCCCGCCACCTCCAAGTGCAAAGGAAACTGTTACTGGCAAAATAGATTTATCGCAAATGGCCATGATGGTATTTTATGGCAAACCTGCTTTGCCACAGTACATTAAGTTTATTGCTAAAGAAGAAGAACAAATTATTTTGGAAAGCCCACCAGGGGTAAGGGAAATTTATTATAAAATATCGGTGAAAAAAGTAAGGGAAGAGTAAACATTGCTCACTTTTTCAGGTGATTATAATTGCTGCAACCAAAATCACTGTTTCGGGTGAGGGGGCGGGAGTGTCATCTCCTTACTTTTAAAGTACAAAATTTTTATTAACGACTAACTTTTGTTCTATTGTTGCATTGCCGGTAATCGGGTAAGTTTAAATAATTAAAAATATACTGATGAAAAAGAGTTTATGTTTTGCGCTGCTGTTTTTTATTATTGCCTTGTGCATTACTGCATCGGTGCAAGGGCAGAACAGGACTGTAAAAAAAGGCGCAAAGTACGATACCATTATTGTTAAGCATCAAAATAAAATTGCAAAAAAACCGGCACCAAAACCAATTGCAAAACCAGCAGTAGTGCAAGAGATAGTTTTACCCACACCCGAATATATCAATCAGCCTTATTACTTTGATAAAGATGGAAACAAATTAATTAAACTGGAAAATGCCAATGCATTAATGGTAACAAAAAAGAAAACACTTGGATTGAAAGGTGCCAAACAATTTTTAAGTATGGATGCCACCTCATCTAAAATACGTTTTGTTACAAAAAAAGATATTGTTTTTTTTATAAAGACAAGTGGCGATGTAATTGACCTTACCTCTTACATTAAATTGTACCAGTTTGTTACAGTGGAGCAAAAACGGGAAGTTACCATTACTGCTAAAGAAGGATTGCTTACAGATAAGGACGAAGCAAAAGGAAAGCTGATGAGCTTTAGTGTAAAAATGATTAGTAAAGATAACTACCAGGTGCAGTTACCCGAACAATTAGAAGCTGGTGAATATGGATTTGTATGGGTAAAAAATATGGAGCTGAAAGAGTTTACAGTTTTTGCTTTTGGTATAGACTGGAAGAGCAGCGATTAGGTAAGTTTTAAGCTTTGAGCCGTGAGCTATGAGCAGTTAGCCATTAACTGTGTGTTGAGGGTTATTTGCACATTCAAAAAATATTTTTAAAAAGAAATTAAAACAACTGATATGAAAAAGATTCTATTTTCTATTATTATGATTACTCCCTTTTTTGCACTTGCACAATTTGGAATAAAAGCAGGTGTAAACTTTGCTAAAGTAAGCAATGCGTCATCTATTAACAGCAGTAACAAATCGGGTTTTAATGTGGGATTATTTTTAGCGCCTCCATCCAAAAAAATCCTCAGCTCCCGAACCGAATTAGTTTTTAGCCGCCAGGGCTACGATTATAAAACCAGCAATAACACGGGCAATGTAAATCTGGATTATATACAAATGGGCCAATTGGCATCCATTAATATTACCAAATATGTTTCGATACTGTTTGGTGCACAAACTGCCTATTTGGTAAGTGCCCAGGCCGACAGTACAAAAAACAGCGGCGGCTCCTCAGGCGCTTACAACAATATAATGAATTTATACAACCGCATAGATTATGGTTATGCGGTAGGCGCCGAAGTGCATCCGGTATTGGGATTGGTTATTGGCGCAAGATATAATGTAAGTTTAGCCAAAGTGTATAAAGATATTCAAAGTATGCAGGCACCTTCTTTCACCAGCGAAGATGCAAAAAATAATGTAGTTCAGGTTTTTTTAGGATGGCGTTTTGGTAAATCGGCAAATAAAAAAAATAACTAAAATTGTATAAATTATTTATAATGAAAAAAATATTTTTATCAGGAAGTTGCTTACTGCTGAGCAGTATTTTTTTAGTGGCACAAAATACTGCATCAGATTATCCCGTTCCTGAATACAGTAATGAAATTTGTTTGCTGAAAAAAGACAGTACAACAACACTATTGCGGCTGGAGAAAGGAAGTTCCAAACAGGAAATGAAAGTGAAAATGATGGGAATGGGCGGCATGGACCAGGGTTATGAAATGGATGGTGAAAAGTCGCCAGTAAGACTGACAAGGGGTAACAACCTGGTGTTTATTTTTTATAATGGCGAAGCTGGGGGTGCTGCAAAATCATCCCCGCAGGCCGATTCGATGATGAAGGCAAATGGTATGGATCCCGCTATGATGCAGAACCCAATGGCTTCCATGATGGATCCCACACAGAGTATTTCGCTGTACAGTATGGACCCGGGTAAAGGCAAACGAAAAATTTTACTGCAGTCGATGGGCTTAATGGGCAAATCAAAAAAAACAACTACTAAATACACCCTTAGTATAAAAAAAGTAAAGGATAATTATTACCAAATGATGGTAGATAAATCATCGCTGCCCAAAGGCGAATATGCCTTTGTAATGATGACAATGGGCAACATGGATCAATCCTATTCCTTATTTGCCTTTGCAGTGGAGTAGTATAATTCGTTTTTAAAACTACCTAATGCCGGTAAATAAAAAAATAGTTTTTTATTTACAATGGTTAAGCATTTCTCAAATGCCCAACCATTTGTTATACAATCTGTCACACCACAGTTGAATGCAGAATATCGTATTTTGAATTCGTCTTATTCAAAAGCTTATTTGGAAGACCCTACTGATATTGCCGGTAATTTATTTGCATTCAATTTTACCTCCGGCATCCTCTACATGGCGGAATTCATCCCTGAACTTTCTTTGCTCCTCCTCACCACAAGCCTCCCGGCTGCCGGCTACTGTACTTGCATTGTACTTAGCCGTACAAGTCAGGCATTTTAAACTGTAGCCATCTTTCCTGCATGATGGAAAGAAAAAGAGAGCCAAACAAAAAGCTATAGTAACAAAGCTCAAGGAGTGAATGAATGATTTAAGACTGCACATAAGTTGAAGTTTAAAAAGTGAATAATTAATTATTATATTCATCAGGTACATTATTCAGAAGTATTAATATTTATTTCTTTTTACCACACCCGCAAATATTATACGCCAGCCCCAGCTGAACGCTTTTCATTTTATAGGCTGCTGCATCCAGCCCATTCTCATCTTTCTTTTTATTAAGGCGGCTAAGCCGATGGTCGTACATTAATTGAATACCCCATTTTGAACGGCTGTTTTTTGCCGGTATTTCAAACTTAATTCCCGCCAGCAAATCAATACCCACTTTATTTGACCTTTTATTAAGGCTTTGTTTATCGCCGGTGCCGCTGCTACCGACATTTTTTACGCTGGATGCTACTAAAAAATTAACTTCTGGGCCTGCTACAAAGCTTACATGTTTACCTGCCCTGTACTGCGCAAGCATTGTACCCCCGATATAGTTATAAGAATACTTATCGGTAAACTCCATAGTGCCGCCGCCGGTACCACCTGAATAGCTTAATTTTTCACTTGCATTTTTTTGGGTTATGCGTATTGAAGGCGCTATGGCCCAATGCTGGTTAAACGGTAGCACAGTACCCACACTAACATTAAAACCTATACCCGGCTTATGCTTGCCATAACCTCCGCCATACTCTTCATTGCTGCTTTTGAAATTGAACAGCGACCCGGCAGTAATAGTAGTGGCGAAATGTTCGCCTGGTGCTGGTCCTTCAATCTTCCCCGGGGCTTTTTTCTTTGCAACGGGATTGCCAATCGCTGCAACAGAATCTGAAGGCATTTCTCTTCTTACTGCCGCACTATCCACTGGATTACAATAGTTAACGCAATCGACTTTTGAACCTAACCCCCAATTCTTTGTTCTATAAGTAAATGAATCACATATTGTATAACAACTGCATCCAGCTAAATAAAAAACAAGAACCCCTGTCGCTGTAATTTGTAGGAATAGCAGTGGCGTACCGGCAAACAGTTTACTAAATATCTTTTTCATAATAATAAGTTTTGATACCGTAAACCTAAAGCAACAGCAGGCTTTTCCTTTCATACAAAAGATGGAAATTTCAATCATACTTTAGGATGATGCCGCCGACTGGCAGCATTAATGCAGCAAATCATTTTCCATAACAAAACGAACCAGGGAAGCTGTGTTCTTTACATCGCATTTGGCAAGTATATTACTGCGGTGTGTTTTTACGGTGGGGATGCTGATGAAGAGCTGATCGGCTATTTGCTGATTGCTAAAACCTTTTATAATAAGTGTGAGAATTTCTTTTTCCCTTTGAGTTAAATCTTCCCTTACTGCAATGATGCGTTTGGCTTCTGCCGATTGATTAAAGCGGATACCCTTTAGCAGTATATCAGCAATTTCTTTATTAATAAATACATCGCCGCCTTCGGCAAAGTCCAGTGCCTTTATTAATTCATCGGCTCCAGCATTTTTTAATACATAGCCATCAGCACCGCTCTGCAGCATTTTATGTACCGATGCATAATCGTTTACCATACTCACAGCAATTACTTTTATATCCGGGTTAATGGCTTTTATTTTTTCTGTGGCCTCAATGCCGTTCATGCCGGGCATATTAATATCGGTAATTACTATATCTACCGGCTGCTGTTTTATAAAATCTATAATAGCAATACCGCTGCTGCCATATCCGGAAATTTCGTAGTGTGCGTTTTGTGCAAAAATCAGCCGGAGGCCATCAATAAACAACTGGTGGTCATCGGCAATAAATATTTTTTTCTTTTGCACAGCAATCATAAAAGTATTTTTTTAAAACGGTGCTGCAAATTTACAATAACTGTTTACCCGCTGCTTCATACTTAAGTATGATTGTACGGGATAACAATATTTACTTTTGTGGATTTATTGATTGCTGCATCCCATTCTATTTTTCCGTTTAGCAATGCCACACGGGTATGAATATTTTCTATACCATATCCACCTGCACTTTTTTCAGGGTTAAAGCCTTTGCCATCATCAGTATAAAACAATTGTATGCTGCCGTTTGATTTTTCAATATTCAATTTAATGGTAGCGGCATGGGCATGCTTTAAAGTGTTGTTAATAAGCTCCTGTGTAATCCTGTACAGGCCTGCTTCTACATCTGCCTGCAAACGTTTTTCCATTCCTTTTTGCTGCAGCGATATATTAATAATGTGTAACTGGCTCAATTTATTTACCAGGTCTTCTACCGCAACAAGATAGCCATACTCATTAAGCGTTTTTGGGCTTAAACTAATAAGCAGATAGCGTATATCCTCTACCGATTCATCAATGGTGTTTATTGTTTTTTTAAAAGTTTCCTGACCCTCGGTATCATCAGGAGAAATATATTTATTAAGAGATGCTACAAAATATTTTAAAGCAGATAGCCGCACCCCTAAATCATCGTGCAGTTCTGCAGAAATACTTTTCTTTTCTTTTTCCTGTGTAGCTACTATCAGCCGCAATTGCTGTTGCTGTCTTTTTTTAAATTGCTTCACCTGGTTTTTTACAATCAATACAATAACCAAACCCACCAATAAAGCGCTGAGTATATAAAACCACCATGTTTTCCAGAATGGAGGTGTTATGATAACGGCAATTTCCATGGGTTCGTTATTCCATTTACCGGTTTCATTTGTAGCATTCAGCATCAATGTATAATTGCCGGGAGGCACATTGGTAAAATTGGCGAGACCACGGATATTACTGTAAATCCATTCTTTATTAAAACCCTCCAGTTTGTATTTGTATTGCGCCGGTATATCGGGGCTTACCTTTAATGCAGAAAACTCCAGGGAGAAAAAATTTTGGTTGTATGATAATGCAATAGGCAACTCAGCAATTAAAGAGGGCATCTCTTTATCAAATACGTTAAAACCACTGATTAAAATAGACGCTTCTGCAGCGGCGGTAGTATATTGCAGGGGGTTAACAGCAATAATTTTATTGTTTGCCGAATAATAAAATGTTCCATCCCCGGCAATAGTAATATTATTTACATGGTCCCTGTTTACTTGCTGCATGGGTTCGTTTACATGCCTGATGTTTTTTGTTTGTACATTCATGATATCAATTCCATTCACAGTTGAAATCCATAAATTACCTGTATTATCAAAAGCAAGGGTATTAATGTAATCACCAGACAGCCCGTCGCTTCGCTGATAATTTTGAAACTGGTTATACTTCCTGTTATAATAATATATCCCGCCGCCATGTGTACCCAGCCAAAGGTTTCCGGATATATCTTTTATAATCGCCGTGATTGTATTAAATTCTGAAGACGGTTTATTTTTGGTAGTAATAAAAAATGATTCAAATTTTTTTGTTTGCAAATCTAATTTTGTAAATCCTTTACTACCATTCATGCCAAGCCAAAGCTCATTAACCCCATCATACCAACCGCAAATAAGATAATTATAAGACAGCCCGTTTTTATCAGTATACTGATTAATGACTTTTCCTTTTTCATCCAATTCGTATAATCCATCATCCCAGGTTCCCACCCATACATGTTTTTGTTTATCAGCAATAGCAAAATAAGGATTGCCTTGTAACAAGGTGGTAGAAACAACGCTGCTGTTACTGCACTTAATGGATATAATTTTATTTTTTGCAGATAACCATAACAAAGAATCACCAGCATTGTATAAAATATTATGCATTTTATTTTGATAAGCTGCAACCGGTAACAGTTTTTGCTGGGCAAGATTGTATTTGTATAAACCATGCCTTAGCTGAAGCCATAGATTATTTTTTTCTTTTGCAAAAGAATAGATAGTATTGGAAAACCCGGAGGGATCAGTTTCCAGTAAAAAAGATTGCAAAAGGTTGGCATCATGCTTTATTACGTACAGCCCTTCTACAGTACACAACCATTTGTTTTTATGCTGGTCTTTGTATATGCGGTGAGCTATACCCGAAAAATTAATTACGGAACTGCTGCCGGGCTGTGGCAATATTTCTGTTTTTTGTTTTTCCCATTTATAAATTTGTGCATTTACCAATTCAAAACTAAAAAGGGGATTGTCCTCATCACTCAGAGAAAAATTACTTATGGCATGTGAAAATGAAACATGCACCGGTAAAGAAACGGATAGTTTGTTTTGGAACCGGTAAAGCAGTTCACTCTTTCTGTCATATACCCAAAAACAATCCTGTGCAACTGCAAAAAAAGGCTTTTTATCTTTAAGTTTAAACACCGGCCATTGCAGCGGATTATGACGGTGATGAAAAAACTTTTGTGTGGCGAGATCAAAAAAATTTATTGCAGAATCGGTATGCATCCATAAACCATTATTTGTTTTATCAAAACTAACATTGAAAACACCCGATGCATCCGAAAGGGAAGCCACGTTATTTTTATTGCATAAAAAACCAGCAATGCTGTCGTTTGCCGGGTTTATTTTCCATAAGCCATAGGAGCTTGCCCATATATTTCCTTTTTCATCTTTTGTAAGCCCGTACACCGTATTTAGAATATTATCATTTACGGCAGGATGATGAAAGAAATAATTTTTAAACACACCTTTCTTTTTTTGATACCGGCAAACACCCTGCATGGTGGCTACCCATATATCACCATCATCACCTTCCAATAATATATTGCAGGAATTATTAGCCAGGCTCAGGGAATCATTCCTGTTATACCGGAACACTTTAAACGAACTGCCATCAAATCGGTTAAGCCCATCCACTGTAGCTATCCAGTAAAACCCGTGCCTGTCCTGTATAATATTATTTACCCGGTTGGAAGAAAGGCCATTTTTTACAGAAAGATGCTCAAAATGAAAATTAGGTACCTGGGCTATAACCGGGCTCAGCTTTATAGTAACTGCAATAAAAAAAACAATGCAGGCAAAAAATATTTTTACAACTGCGGTTTGCATATGCGTTTATTGTGGCAGACTGTGTAAGTTAAATTATTTACCCGGGAAATGTAGCGTAAGCTTTGGTATTGTTTTTCATACTTTAGTATGATATAAATATGCAATTGATTAATTTTATTTTCTTTAACACACCATAAAAAATTTTGTGGAAACAGTTTCGTTAGGCATCTAAACCTGATAAAACTTTCATGAAATTTATAATTAAAACTGCTGCAACTGTATTGCTGGCGATGGTTAGTATTTCTGCATTGGCATATTTTTTTTGGTATAAACCAAAATTCAAAACTAAAGCCTCAGCCATTTCTTTTAAAGTAAAAAAAGATGAAACGAATAAAAACGCTTTGCTAAGATTAAAGCAAAAGGCTGATGATATAGCATTGTATGCTAAACAAAATCATTTCAACAATCAGTATTGTTTTATGGTAGATATGAAAATTGAATCGGGTAAAAAACGTTTTTTTGTTTATAATTTTAAAAAAGATTCTGTAGAATTGTCGGGGCTTGTAACGCATGGTGGCGGAAAAACAAATGCTGCTGCAATTCAATTCTCCAATACACCTAATAGTTTATGTACTTCTGTCGGCAGATATAAAATAGGTAACTCTTACAACGGTAAATTTGGACTGGCTTTTAAGTTGTATGGTCTGGATAAAACAAACAGCAATGCTTACAATCGTTTTGTTGTGCTGCACTCACACGCCTGCGTACCCAATGAAGAAGTTGCGCCTTTAAACATTTGCGAAAGCTGGGGCTGTCCAACTGTGGCGCCTGCATTTTTAATGGAACTTAAAAAGTATATTGATCAATCAGAGCAACCAATATTGCTTAATATTTATTATTAACATTTGCCCGACAATTTCGCCGATACTTAGATATTTTCTGCGAAATTAGCGTTATCAGCGGGCAGTATAATTAATTCATCGGCACTTCAATTGCCAGTAATTCTGCATCTTCAATTGCAGTAATGGTAAAATTATCTGCTCCTGAAATACCTGCTGCATCTCTTTTGTTTAAATTTATATCACCCACTTTTACTGCACCATTAATTGCCACTAAAAAAACTCCATTACCTTTAAAAGCGTTAGTATACTCTAAAGTTTTTTCTGCTTCTAATTTGGTAAGAGAAAATTTTGCATCCTGGTTAATCCATAAAGCTTTATCAGCTTCAAGTGGCGATACTATGGTTTGCCATTTGTTTACTCTTTCAGCAACGTCAAAATTTCTTTGATCGTAACGTGGTTTGATATTTCTTTCTTTAGGAAAAACCCATACCTGGAATAAAGTAACCGGCTCTGTTGCAGAAGCATTCGCTTCGGAATGTTGTACACCGGTACCTGCACTCATAATTTGTACATCGCCAGCTTTAATAATGCCCTGCCCGCCGGTGCTGTCTTTATGTTGCAAGGCACCACTAAATGGTATGGTAACTATTTCCATATTATCATGCGGATGAGTGGGAAAAGCGCCACCACCACCAATAAAATCA
The DNA here is from genome assembly GCA_963741535.1 of uncultured Chitinophagaceae bacterium. GTDB lineage: Bacteria > Bacteroidota > Bacteroidia > Chitinophagales > Chitinophagaceae > Ferruginibacter. Next base: position 576,289 of record CAVUIP010000002.1, on the reverse strand, counting down.
TCATTTAAAACCCTTAATAATCCAAAATGTACTTTTTCGGGATTGCGGTAATCACTAAAACTAAAATAGTAATTGGGCTTTAACCAGCCATAATCTGCGCTGCCTCTGTCGGCAGCATTAAATAATATTGTATTCATTTTAATAAATTTAATGTTTAAACATCAAATAAAATGCCAGTTCATTTTTTTCACACTTATTCTGTGTTTCAGTGCCTCTGTGGCAAAAAATCGTTTGCGAAGCAAACGTAACTGACAAAATAGCAAAAAAAATCCCCTCGGTAAAAGGGGAATAAAAAATTAATTCAATTGTTCTTCGCCGGGTAGCAGCCCCACAATATCTTCTTCCCGGTTTTCATTCCATTCAATAATAAAATTGTTTCTTCCTTCGCCAATTAAAATACCAATAAATTTTGCCTGCACCAGCTCCAGCATATTTAAAAAAAGAAAGATGGCATGAATACGGTTTTCGCAAACCTCAAATATTTTTTCGAATGACAGTGTTTTTTCTTTACTGCAAATATTCAGCATGTATTCCCTGCTGCCTTCCATAGTGTAATTATATTGCACTACAGTGTGTACAGGTTTATTGTTACGCTCCTGTAATTTTTGCACCACTTTTTCAAAAGCCTTCATTAATTTAAAAAGGGTAACGGCCTGTATTTCGGTTCCTTCTCCGGCTTCTTCACCAATTTGTGCAATTTCTTTATGTGCATTGCCACGCTTTACAATCATCATACGCACTTGTTCCATTTCGGCCATTTGTGCAGCCGCTTCTTTAAACTTTTTGTATTCCAGTATTTTATTAACCAGCTCCTGCCTGGGGTCAATTTCGTTACCCTGTGCATCCAGCTCTTTACGGGGCAAAAGCATTTTTGCTTTAATACGCATCAATGTGCTGATGAATAAAATAAACTCACTGCTTAATTCAATATTCAGTTTTTCGCCTTCGTGAATATAAGCTAAAAAATCGTTGGTTATTTTAGTTATGGGAATATTATAAATATCCAGTTCATCTCTTTCTATAAAAAATAGTAACAGATCAAACGGGCCTTCAAATTCATCTAATTTTATCTGGTAAGATGGTGCGTTCACAGTTTAAAAAATTGTATAATTAAAAAAAACTCCTCCCATTTTTAACGGGAGGAGCAAATGTATTTAATATAGTGTAGAAAAACGCTATTCTATTTTAACAGCAAGATGCAATGTGGAGAATTTTGTTAAAAACTTTGTTGCAACTATATTTTAAAGTGCATAGCTTAATCCAATACCAATACCATGCTGAGTTTGTAAATGCTTTACTTCTAAATCGTTGTACCGGGTGTTAAAAGTTACTGTGGCACCAATGTATTTGTTTACTGTAAATGTAAAAAGGTTACTCCAGTCTAAAATTACGTTACCCGGGTTTTGTAAATAATTTGAGTATGCAGTTGCTACAGATTTGTAATTTACGCCTTTTGCCAAATCGTAATTTAAAGTGGCTTGGGCAAATGCGCCTAAGCCAAATTTTACAGTTTTACCTGCTTCTACACCAAAAGCATCTTTATTTTTAAAACTCTTTGTCATTTTGGTAGTAATATTGGCCATTGCAGGCGATAAAATCAAATTAAAATTATTGTTTGGCTTATACAAAAAAGAAGGGCCAAACTTTATATATCCGGGATTTAGAAAATGATCAAACTGACTTTCTACACTAAAAAATGCTGCATAACTCCAACTTTTTCTAAACTCTTTTCCATAAATAGAAGTAAAGTTTAAATAATCGTCATTTTTTAAAAAAGGAATTTTAGTTTTTATGGCAGGAGTTGTTGCAGTAGCCGCAGTATAGGTTGTAGAACTGGCGCCACCATATCTTCCTCTAAATGAATTTAGCCAATTGATTTTGCCATTTTTTTTATTAAAATGATAATCTATAATGCCTTTAATTCCAATTTGAGATGTATTACCACCCTTAACCTGAGACCAGTAATCATTTTGCCCTGCTTCGCTTAAGTTAATTGCAATTGTTCCACCCTTATGCCAGCCATCTAAAGTATCTGCTTTGTCTTGTTTTGCCGATAAACTTGCTTTTGCTGCATTGGCCACATCAGCAGAAGTTTGTGCCTGCAAACAGGTAAAAGAAATAAGGGCAAGGGCTAATAAATAAATTCTTGATTTCATGTTAGTTTCTTTTGTTTAAAAAATTAAAATTTTAAGGTAGACAGAAATTGCAGATTTATGGTTGCCTGTAAAATAAAAAAATACACCAATTATAGTAGGTGTATTTTTTATTTAGTAAATTAATGTGATTAAAATTATTTTTTTAATGAATCTCTAATTTCCATTAACAACGCATCGGTTGATGATGGACCAGCAGGAGCTTCTGCAGCTTTAGCTTTTTTCATTTTGTTAATACCTTTAAGAGCAATAAATACAACTAATGCGATTAATAAAAAGGTAACAAATGCTGAAATGAAATTGCCATAAGCAAACACATGTCCTAATTTTTGCGCATCTGCCAACTGATACAGTGCCAGAGGCAGCAGCTGTTTTTGTCGCATCATTTAAACCAAAATAAAGATTACTAAAATCTTTCCCACTAATCATACCAACTATTGGCATAACCATACCATCAATAAATGCAGATACTACTTTTCCAACAGCAGCACCCATTACAACACCCACTGCTAAATCAACAAAATTACCAGTAGCAGCAAAATCTTTAAATTCTTTAATAAATCCCATAAGTGTAAGTTTTTAGGTTAAAAAAATTAAGTCGGGTTTTTATAAAGTAAGGTTGCACCAAAAGTATAGTTTAATAATGCTAAGTCAAATTATTTGTTCACTTTTTTATAAAATGTATAAAATACACAATGAAAATATCTTTTATGGCTATTTCATTAAAATTGCAAACCTTTGCGGCACTAAAATTTTAGAAAAAATTGAAACAGGGATTTTTAAACTGGTTTATTTTTATAATGCTTTCTGTTATATGGGGCAGCAGTTTTGTTTTAATGAAGGAAGGGCTTGTGGCCTTATCTGCTTACCAGGTAGCATCGCTGCGTATTGTTTTTTCGGGCATTGTACTTTTGCCCACCGCAATAAAATATTTTAATAAAATACCTAAAGATAAACTGCTCATTATTTTTATGAGTGGTGTGCTAGGCAGCCTGTTGCCGGCATATTTATTTTGTATTGCCGAGCAGGGCATAGACAGCGCTTTGGCAGGTACCCTCAATTCGCTTACACCCATTTTTGTAATTATTACCGGGGCTTTATTTTTTAACAGCATAGCCACACCAAACAAAATTTTTGGAATAATTATTTCCTTTACGGGCAGTATTTTATTGTTATTAAGCAAGGGCCACATGCAGGAAAGCCAGAATTTAATGTATATATCTTTTGTAGTGCTGGCTACCATTTTTTATGGCCTTAATGTAAATATGGTACACCGGCATTTAAGCAATATTGGTTCTTTACAAATTGCTGCGGTGGCGCTTACACTTAATGCAATACCTGCATTGCTGGTGCTTATTTTTACCGGCTATTTTAATTTGCCTTTAACCGAACGCAGCGTTTTATTATCAACAGGCGCTGCTGCTGTGCTGGGTATTTTTGGTACAGCCATTGCTTCTGTAATTTTTTATATGCTGGTAAAACGTGCCGGTGCCATTTTTGCTTCAATGGTTACTTACGGTATTCCTGTTGTTGCCATATTACTGGGTATATTTTACAATGAAAAAGTGGGATGGAAACAGGTAGCCTGTTTAGCACTTATTTTATTGGGTGTGTATGTTGCTAACAGAAAAGGGAAAACGTAATTTATTTTTTTTTTACAGCATCATTTTTTACATTTAAAATCCAGCCATAGCTGGTTAAGGTTTAACCAATTGCTGTGAGTAAAAGGCTGTGGCGATAATTCGTAAAATAATATGGTTTTATTATCTTCCTCACAAAATTTTAAGTGTGCAATGCAATTAAGAGTTATCGGTTTCAGTTGCATATAGTCGTTCATTTCAATGGTGCCGGTAAAAGTTTTTACGTCGCCTTTTGTTGTTGCTGCTTCTTTAAATGATGCAGTTACAGGAATTATTTTTCCGGCAGGTATTTTTGTGCTGTCGGTATTAATTTTAAATAATCCTGTATAATATGCTTTTAAATTTTCTGCAATAATTTTTGCATCTGTTTCGGGGTTATCATCCAGCCACCACAAAAAAGCATAGGTCCAGTATTCGTCGCTTTTTACTTTAGCCCAACCGGGAGCAAATCTTATATCTTCCACACCTTTGTAGGTAATTTGCGGGGCAAAATTAACAGGTATTAGAAACCGTTCAATAGTCCAGCCTGTTGGTATTGATAAACTGTAAGGAGCTTCCCATTTATGTCCATCAAATGGAGTGTTTGATTCTTGTGCACTAATGGTTATAGAAATAATTAAGAAGAGGAATATAATTGTTAAGTTTTTCATCTTTTGAATTTTAATTACGGCATTAAAACTATTTTATTAAGTAAGAGAAAATATCATCACTTCTGTATAAATATACAACCATTATTGGAGAACAGATATTGTTTAGGTGCATTTCAAATATGTCGCAATATTTTTTTTAACATGGATGAAAATAAAATGTCTGAGAATATTATTTTATCAATACAGCTGAAATATCGAATTAGAGGAACCCTTATTTGTAATCGCTGATAATTTCACCCCTATGCCTTTAAAATATAAAAATAATACCGCACTCATATTAAATTTCATTCTACATTTGTACCTATTTTTTAAAAAACGGTATTCTACGCTGCTGTAAAGTTGCCCAATGGTATGCCGTTGAAGGGATTGCTTCTTCTTTTTAGTAAAAATAAAAAATAACAGAACAAGTTTGCAAGGATGATGCCCAATGCTTTAAATCCGGTATCATCAAATTGTATTAATGTCCTAATGAACGTTTAAATTTTTTTCAGTGTCGAAACATGTTAATAAAGTAACCATTGCCGGTTTAATTGTTGCCCTGGGATTATTTATGGCGATATTGGTACTTCTCCACTGTATGTATTTAGCGAAATTATTAATGGCAAAGTAATTGAACCCCGATTTAATTATTGGCGGGCTTAGCTGTATCATTTGGACGCTGACTTTACAAACCACCCTTAAATATGTAATGCTTACGCTTAAGGCCGATAACCGGGGTGAGGGGGGTATTTTTAGTTTGTATACACTTTGGTACGCAGGCAAAAAAAATGGCTGGTAATACCGGCCATGATTGGTGGTGCTGCATTTTAGCCGATGGTATGATAACGCCGCCCATTTCCGTTACTCGGCCATTGAGGGTTTAAAAGGCCTTTCGTAATTATTTTTGCCACTGATTAAGCTTCACCTGATATTACTGATAAGGAACACTATTAGTAATAATTGTTACTGGGTATTATTAACGCTGTTGTTTTTTATGCAGCAGTTTGGCACGGCAAGTATTGGTAAAATGTTTGGCCCCATTATGCTTAATTTGGTTTGGTATGCTGGCGGTTTTGGGTATATCTCATATTACACGATGACTGGACGTATGTTTAAAAGCATTTAATCCTTATTACGCATGTAAAATTTTAACGGTGTACCCTAAAGGTTTTTGGTTATTGGGTGCAGTGTTTTTATGTACAACAGGTGCCGAAGCTTTGTACAGCGATTTGGGGCATTGTGGCAGGGCAAACATCCGCTACACCTGGATGTTTGTAAAAACTACCTTAATATTAAATTATCTTGGCCAGGGGGCATGGCTTACTGCATAACAATACCGGAAAAATATTTGCCACCAGCGAACATATAAAACATGACCGGGAGCATTGGAAATGCAAAACCCTTTTTTTGAGTTAATGCCGCAATGGTTTTTATTAACAGGTATTATTATTGCCACCGCTGCCGCAATTATTGCCAGCCAGGCTTTAATAAGCGGTTCGTTTACCTTAATAAGCGAAGCCATACGGCTTAACCTGTGGCCAAAAATGAAAATTAATTATCCCAGCGAAGCCAAAGGGCAATTGTTTATACCGGGTATTAATACTCTATTATTTGCAGGCTGTGTGGGTATTGTGTTGTACTTTCAAAACTTCCAGTGCAATGGGTGCAGCTTATGGCCTTGCTATTACTTTGTGTATGCTGGCCACCACTATTTTGTTTTCAAACTACATGGTATCCCGCAGCAATAAGCCTGTTTTAATTTATCTTTTTCTGGCTGTTTTTTTAACTATTGAAATAAGTTTTTTAATTGCCAACTTAGATAAATTTCCCCATGGCGGTTATGTTACTTTAATTGTAGGCGGCGCTTTATTTGCAGTAATGTATATATGGTTCAGGGCACGTAAAATTAAAAACCGTTATGTGGAGTTTGTGCGGCTGGAAGAGTATATTCCTAAACTGGAAGAACTGAGTAACGATGTTACTGTGCCAAAATATGCTACGCATTTGGTGTACCTAACCAGTGCCAATAACCCCAAAGAAATTGAGCATAAAATTATTTACAGCATATTAAGCGGCAAACCCAAACGTGCCGATATTTACTGGTTTGTACATGTAGATACACTGGATGACCCATACACCAGCGAATACTCAGTAGAGCATATTATACCCAACGATATTATTCGAGTAGAATTTAGATTAGGTTTTAGAGTGGCACCAAAAATTAACTTAATGTTTAAAAAAGTGGTGGAAGATTTAGTGGCCAACCGTGAGGTGAATGTTACCAGCCGCTACGAAAGCCAGCAACGCAATAATGTTACCGGCGATTTTCAGTTTGTGGTAATGGAAAAGTTTTTAAGTCAGGATAATGAACTGCCTTTCTTCGAAAAACTCATTATGCGTTTGTATTTCTGGGTAAAAGAAATTTCTTTAAGCGAAGAAAAAGGTTTTGGACTGGAGCAAAGTAAAGTACAGGTAGAAAAATTTCCGCTGATTGTTGCACCAGTAAGTAAACTTAAATTAAAAAGGGTTTATACAGATGAGGAGGAAGAGGTGTAGTTGATAGTTGATAGTTGATAGTTGATAGTTGATAGTTGATAGTTGATAGTTGATAGTTGATAGTTGATAGTTGATAGTTGATAGTTGATAGTTGATAGTTGATAGTTGATAGTTGATAGTTGATAGTGATGAATAGAATACGTAATTTACAGCATATTTTCCACTCTCAATTAACCACCAAGCTTGCTTCACATCATTCTTTATATTATTGGCGGCATTATTGTACTTTCTGTTATTGTTTATTTTGTACAGGAAAAATTTATTTTTAAACCAGAAAAACTCCGGCAGGATTTTGTTTATAAATATGATGCCCCTTTTCGTGAATTATTTTTTGATGTAAAAGAAGGTGTGCGGATAAATGGTTTGCATTTTCATGCAGAAAAGCCATTGGGACTGATTTTATATTTTCATGGTAACAGCCGAAGCATAAAGGGCTGGGCTAAATATGCCAAAGATTTTTACCGCTATAATTATGATGTGGTGCTGGTAGATTACCGTGGCTTTGGTAAAAGCACCGGCAAACGCAGCGAAAAGGATATGTATAAAGACATGCAGTTTGTGTACGATACACTGGCTGCAACATATCCGCAAAATCATTTAATAATTTATGGCCGCAGTTTGGGCAGTGGCTTTGCAGCAAAACTGGCAGCAGATAATACCCCACGCTATTTAATTTTAGATGCACCTTACTTTAGTTTTAAAAAAACAATAGAACGTTTTTTACCCATACTGCCGGTAAAATATATTTTGCGTTTTCATTTGCGTACCGATAAATGGTTGCCCAAAGTAAATTGCCATACTTATATTTTGCATGGCACTAAAGACTGGTTGATACCAATAACTAACAGCGAAAAATTACAACAACTAAACCCACGTAAAATTACATTGATAAGAATAGCTGGAGGCAAGCATAACAACCTGCCTGTTTTTCCGGAGTATCATAATTTTATAAGAGATATTTTAGCCCCCTAAATCCCCCTGAAGGGGGACTTTGAAGAGTAAGGTGTGCATAATAGTATTTAAAAAATGAAAGGAAAAATTTTATTTCGCTGGATAAAAATAATTGTGTTACTGTATTCCATAATTGGTATTGCATTATTTTATTTACAGGAGAAATTTTTATTTCATCCGGAAAAATTACCGGCTGATCATGTTTTTAAATTTGATATACCCTTTCAGGAAATAAATATTCCTTTTAATGAAATGGATACCATGAACATGGTAAAATTTTTTCCGAAAGATTCGGTGCGGAGAGGAGTGGTTTTATATTTTCATGGCAATAAACAAAATATTGAACGCTATGCAAAATTTGTAACCAATTTTACTAAACATGGTTATGAAGTATGGATGGAAGATTATCCCGGCTTTGGAAAAAGTGCCGGCGAAAGAACAGAAAAAAAAATGTATCAGCAGGCATTGGTAATTCAAAAAATGGCTTTGAGTAAATATGGTGCCGACAGTATTATTCTATACGGTAAATCTTTTGGTACCGGCATTGCGGCTTATGCAGCTTCTCAAACAAATTGTAAACAATTAATTTTAGAAACACCATATTACAGTATTCCTGATTTATTTGGCTGTTATGCATTTATTTATCCCACTAAAAGAATGTCAACATATAAAATTCCCACTTACAAATATTTGCAGGATGTTAGCTGCCCCATCACAATTTTTCATGGTACCGATGATGGTGTAATACCTTACCGCTGTGCAGCAAAATTAAAAACTGTTTTAAAACCTGCTGATAAGTTTATAACTATTGAAGACGGTACACATCATAATTTGGCTACTTTTAATTTGTATAAAACAAAATTAGATAGTTTATTAAAAAAATAATTTAATCGCCTCCACATCCTCCACATCCTCCGCATCCGCCACCATCGCCGCCACTGCTGCATCCACCGGCGCCGCTGCCGCAACCTGCAGAGCCACTACTGGCCAATTTTCTTTCGGCCATTGTAACCGAATTAAATACATTGGTAAGTAATCCGTATTCTGCAAATGATATAATTGCAGCAGTACCTAAAATGGTAAAGTTGTTTATAATATCATTGCCATAACCGTCACTGTTTTGCTGCTGCCAGTTAAGCCCCAGTTTTTGTTTTATAGTTTTAGTGTAGGAATAAGATTGTAAAATTATCAATGATAATATTGAAAACGCACCAATCTCAAAAACTAAAAAACCAACTGGTTTATCATTGGCAATGCCCTGTAAAAACCGGGCAAATCCAATTAATAGTACCATGCAGGGGATAATTAATTTAGGGTAATCTATTTTTTTTGAAAGCCGGTACAGCTTTTCCAAATCGGGATGTAACACTGTTTTAGTTTCAATAAATCCATGTCCTTCCCTGTAAGAAAAGGTATCGTCTTGGTTAAAGTTTTGCATCAGTGGTTGCAGTAAGGGATTTTGTTCGCCATCGGCAATATGTACCTGGTGATTTATAATTTTATAGTCGTTACCGTTAGTTACAATAATCCCTCTTCTTATTAAATCTACTAACGCAGTTTGGTAGCAACGGTGGTTACCATATAAAAATCTGGCCATTTGAAAAGGAGTATATTTTTTCGGATAATTATTTTCTATAATTTGCTGTAACCTTTCATCTTTATGGCGTTGTGTAATAAACAATGTAATTATACCGCCAATACAAATCAGCAGGTAATAATTTAAAAAGTCTTCGCCTTTTGCATTAAAAGGGTTTACGGTAAGTATAAAAACAATCAGGCCAATAGCAAAAATAAATACCAATTTTTTAAAGTAAGCGGCATCGTAAATATCTTCAGTAATCTCTTCAAACACTGGCTCACTTAGCGGCCAAATATCAAAAGGTGCTTTGATATTAAATGTTGCTTCGTATAATTTTAAAGTATCCTGGTACCAGTTATCATGTTTATGTTTTTCGTTGCTGCCTCCTTTGCTGGGGTGATGATGAATTTCTTTACCGAGTGTATTTTTGCAAAATTTGTTCCAGTAACTATCGGTGTAGGTAAGGTGCAGGTGCCATACTTTATCAACTGTTTCGGATGGGGAAGCGCCTGTTGGTGAAATGCAGCAGAGATAAATAAATTTTTTGTATTCTGCTATTGCTTTATTGGTAAAAACTACCGACCAGTTATTTTCTTTTGCTAATTTTTTGGAGAAGGGGAAAGCGGATGCTGGTTCATCAAGCTGAAAGTTTTGTATTTTTTCCCACAACTCCTGTTGTGAAAGTTGGTTCATTTTTCATAAAGTTATGGTGAATAAATGGCGGTTTCCAAGTTTTTGATGTTATCAAATTGTTGTCATTTTTCATTTAGCTGTACGGCTTTGGAAGTAACTTTTAATTCATAACTGCAACCAATCTTTAATGCATAATTATCTTTACCATGGCTAACCCGAAAATTATAACATACAGGATAATTGTATGTTGCAACAATTTCCTGTATTACTTCATAAACTGTTTTTCCAAAAGGCCGGTCAGTATCTTTCATATCGGTAAAGCCACCAATAATTAAGCCTGCAAGTTTATCTAATTTACCACTGCGTTTTAGTTGGTACAACATACGGTCGATACTGTATATCTGCTCGCCAATATCTTCTATAAATAAAATTTTATTTTTTGTATTTATATCAGATGCGGTGCCGGTTAAATGAGCTAATAAACTAAGGTTGCCACCCACTAATTCACCACTTGCTGTTCCGGTTTTATTAAATGAATGGGCAGCGCATTTGTAACTTGCTTTTTTACCCGCCAATGCTTTTCGTAAAGATTGTATAAATTCATTTTCGCCTTCGTTAAATGCTGCGGCCATGGGTGCATGTAGGGTGGCGATTCTTAAATTGGTGTAAATGTGTGAATGCAAAACAGTAATATCGCTAAAGCCAATTAACCACTTGGGTTTCTTCTTAAATTTTGTAAAATCAAGCTGGTCAATTATTCTGCCCACACCATAGCCGCCACGGCCAAATAAAATCGCATTAATATTGGTATCATCAAGCATAGCCTGCAATTCATCTCTTCTTTCTTCATCGGTACCGCTAAAATAATTTGCTGAGTTGCTGCCCAATGTTTTGCCCACCATTACTTGGAAACCCCAGCGTTGTAAAGTATTAATACAGGTTTGTGCTTTTTCTTTTGCCATAAAACCTGCAGGGCAGGTAATGCCAATAGTGTCGCCTTTTTTTAAGTAAGAGGGGATTTTTATCATATTATTAATCTAAGGAAATATTTCGTTTAAAAAGAGCTTCCTTTAATTTTAAATAAGCTGCTTTATTTATTTCATCCACAATTTTTTGTAATTGCTCATTTATTTCTTTATCCGGGTGCATGCGAAAAGAGTTTTCAAAAGATGCTTTCGAAATTTCGTTTTTTGTAATTCTCCTAAAAACTTTTTTATTATTTTTTATTTTCTTTTGCATTTACAGTTAAACTTCTTTCAAATTTACTTTAGATAATCCAATATTCAGCTGGTGCTTTACCCCACACTTCAAAGCAAAATTATTTTTCTGGTGGCCCACCGGAAAATCAAAACAAACAGGGTAGTTGTATTCCTTTACTTTTTCTAAAACAATGTCAAACAAATTTTTTCCAAATTCTTCTTCAATGGTGTCGACAGGTTTTACTTTAAAGCCGCCAATAATTAAGCCTTTAAGTTTATTTAATTTGCCACTGCGTTTTAAATTCCAAAACATGCGGTCGATACTGTATAAATATTCGCCTGTATCTTCTACAAACAAAATTTTACCATCCGTATTAATATCACTTTTACTGCCGGCAAGTGTTTCTAAAGTTTTTAAATTGCCCCCAACTAAAATACCTTCTGCAATGCCGGTTTTATTTTTTTCATTCGGCACAATATTATAAGTCATTTTTTCTCCGGCTAAACATTTTCTTATTGATTCAATTGTTTCTATTTGTACAGGCTCTGCCTTACTCCAGTCTGCAGGAAAACTGTTACACATTTTAGAATGAACAGAAGCAATACCCAAATTTTTGTTAAGATGGGAATGAATAACAGTTACATCACTAAAGCCAATGATCCATTTTGGATTTGCAGTAAATTTTTTAAAATCAAGTGCATCAATAATTCTTACAGCACCATAGCCGCCTCTTGCACACATAATGGCTTTTATATTTTTGTCATCCAGCATTTGCTGAAAATCCTGCAGCCTTTCTTCATCGGTTCCGCCAAACGTAAAATCTTTTTTTTCCACTGTGCTGCCAATCTTAATTTTAAAACCCCATTCTTTAATTTTATTTATGGCAGGTAAAATGTCTTCTGCAATAATAAAACCTGCAGGGCAGGTAATGCCGATAGTATCGCCTTTTTTTAAGTAAGAAGGTTTTATTACTAAAGTTTCTTCATCAAATTTTTTTTGTGAAGCCCACACACCTGCAGGTTGCAATAAAGCCGCTGCAGGCAAAATAGAACTGATAAATTGTTTTCTTTTCAACTGGTATTTTTTAAGTATAAAAATACAGCTTTCAAAACCAAAATGGCATACTGCTGTAGAGGTTGGCACCCTTTATAACCCATGTTTACTAACAATGTGTTTTCAAAAGCATAATGTATCCTTTACACGTCTGCTTGACACTGTAATAACTATTGCCTTTCTTTATGTAACGATTGCTAACAATAAAACTGCCAGTATGAATACGTCTGTTTATTTAACCGACCTGAATAAGGTGGGTCTTTCCGATATTGAACATGTTGGAGGAAAAAATGCTTCTCTTGGTGAGATGCTGCAAAACCTAACCACCCTGGGAATACAAATTCCAAACGGTTTTGTAATTACCGTTGCGGCTTACCGTGAGTTTATACGCTACAATAATTTAGATGAATCCATCCGTACAATTATCAACCAAATAAAATTAGATGATATAGAATCGTTGCGGCGTGGCGGTTTGCAGGCCCGGCAATTATTAAAGAATGCAAAATTTCCAAGGGAATTAAGCGATGCGATTATTGAAAAATATTATGAGCTCAGTAAAACTTACGACCAGGATATGACAGATGTGGCGGTACGGTCATCTGCCACTGCAGAAGATTTACCCGATGCATCTTTTGCCGGCCAGCAGGAAACTTATTTGAATGTACGTGGCCCGGCACCATTAATGAATGCGGTACGAAATTGTTTTGCATCCATCTTCACCGACCGTGCTATTAGTTACCGCCAGAGTTTTGGATACGATCATTTCAGCATTGGCCTTTCTGTATGCATACAAAAAATGGTACGCAGCGATTTGGGTGCATCAGGTGTTGCATTTTCTTTAGATACCGAAAGTGGATTTAAAGATGTGGTGGTCATCAACGCATCTTTTGGTTTGGGAGAAATGATTGTGCAGGGTTCTGTATCGCCGGATGAATACATTGTTTTTAAACCCACTTTGCAAAAAGGGTTTAACAGCATCATCGAAAAAAAATTAGGCAAAAAAGATAAGATGATGGTGTATGGTGATAATCCTGATGAAAGGGTACAGATTATACAGGTAGAAAAACCATTGCAGCAACGGTATTGTTTAAAAAACGAACGCATTATTCAATTGGCGCAATGGGTTACAAAAATTGAAGAATATTACACTAAATTAAAAGGTCATTGGTGCCCGATGGATGTGGAGTGGGCTGTTGATGGATTAAGTAAAGAATTATTTATTGTACAGGCAAGGCCGGAAACTATTCATTCCCGAAAAGATTTTAATAAAATTACAGAATATGTAATGGACACCAATTCGCCACGTAAAACTTTGTTTAAAGGAATTGCAGTAGGTGATAAAATTGGCAGCGGTAAAGTTTCTATTTTATTTTCATTAGATAAACGGATTACCGAAGGCCATGAATTTGAGGCCGGTGATGTGCTGGTAACAGATATGACGGATCCCGACTGGGAACCGATCATGAAAAAAGCTTCGGCTATTATAACTAACAAAGGTGGCCGCACCTGCCATGCTGCAATTGTTGCCAGAGAATTGGGCATACCGGCCATTGTGGGTTCTGGCAGTGGCAACCGATATTTTAAGCGATGGCCAGGTGGTTACTGCCTCCTGCTGCGAAGGCGACGAAGGTATAGTGTATGAAGGCAATGTACCGTTTATAAAAGTAGAAACTGATTTAAACGATCTGCCAAAAGTAAAAACACCAATCATGCTTAATGTGGCTTCTCCCAATCTGGCATTCAAATTTTCGCATTTGCCCAATGCCGGTGTGGGTTTGGCAAGAGAAGAATTTATTATTAATAATTACATTCAGGTACATCCGATGGCTTTACTGAAACATAAAGAACTGAATGATGAAGAACTTACTGCCACTATAAAAAAAATGATACAGGGTTTTGAAAACGAGGAAGATTTTTTTATTCAGCGGCTGAGTTATGGCATTGCAAAAATTGCGGCAGCATTTTATCCTAATAAAGTTATTGTACGATTCAGCGATTTTAAAAGCAATGAATATTTTAATTTGCTTGGTGGAAAATATTTTGAACCGCATGAAGAAAACCCCATGATTGGGTGGCGTGGTGCCAGCCGGTATTATTCAGATAAATATAAAGAAGCATTTGGACTAGAATGTAAAGCCATAATAAAAGTAAGGGAAGAATTGGGATTGAAAAATGTAGTGGTGATGGTTCCCTTTTGCAGAACAGTGGAGGAATTGTTGAAAGTGCATGAAACCATGAAAGAATATGGATTGGAAAGGGGAAAAGAAGAACTGGAAATGTTTTTAATGGCAGAGCTACCCAGCAATATTATCATGGCAGAAGAATTTGCAAAACATATTGATGGCTTTTCTATTGGCTCCAACGATTTAACACAACTTACCCTGGGGCTCGACAGGGATTCTTCTTTAGTGGCGCATTTGTATGATGAAAGAAACCCTGCTGTAAAAGAATTATTGCGTATGCTGATAACTACTGCTAAAAGAATGAAAGTTAAAGTGGGAATTTGCGGCCAGGGCCCTTCCGACTTTCCTGATTTTGCACAATTTTTAGTGGAGCTGGGTATAGACAGTATTTCTGTTACACCCGATTCGGTTGTAAAAACATATAAAGCCATTGCCGAAGTGGAGAAGACGATGAAAAAGTAAACATTTCTTTAAAATGAATTTTAAAGCCATCATTTTTTGATGGCTTTTTTTACAACTCAAACCCCATTCCTCCCTTCAACGCCTTTTGATATTTGCGCAAATCAAATTTATGATAGTAAGGTGCTTTATGTGCCACACCTTTTTTTGTTTCGTCTAATTTTTTTAAAATGCCCGTACCAAAAATTTTGCGTTGAAAATTTCTGCGGTCGAGGGCTCTGTCTAAAATGGTTTCATATAATTTTTGTAATTCGGGCATGGTAAATTTTTCGGGCAGCAGGTTGTAACCTATAGGATGATAATTTAGTTGTGCCCGTAAATTTTCTAACGCCTTTTGTAAAATATCGTTGTGATCTAATATTAATCCGGGGATAGTGTGAATACTAAACCATTCGCAGGCAGCGGAAAAAACATCGGCAACAGGTTTTACTTTTGTAAAATCAACCAATGCCCAATAGCCCACAGAAATAAAACGTTCAAACATCCACGAATCTTCTATGGAAACTCCGGTATTTTTTAAAAATTGGTTATTTATTTTTTTTGTAGAGCGGGCAGGGGCGCTAAATACATGAAACTGCTGCAAAAAAATATCATCCAGCCCGGTTCGTTCATTTAAGATACGTTTTGCTGCATCATCCATGTGTTCCTCTTTCTTAATAAAACCTCCGGGCAAAGCCCATTGACCGGCATATTTTGCATTCAACAGCAATACTTTAAGTTCATTTTCATGAAAACCAAAAATGATACAATCCACCGAAATGTTTCGCAGGTATTTTTGGTGGCCTTTTAAAAAATGGTCAGTTATTTCTTCTTTAAAACTCATAAGTAAAAGTAAAGTTCTGCCAGCACAGTAAAAATAAATTTTTATGTGCGGCAAAAAATATTTATCATTGTGTCATATTAACACAATGATAATTTAAAACCTGCACAATAAAAAAATATCTTTCTAACTCATCAGTCTCTTAAGCGGAATTTTAATTTTTGCACAAAATAAAGATGATTGCTGCAAAAGACCTGGCTTCTTTTGATACTGAAAGTATCAGCTGGATTGCTGAGGCAGGAAATTATATTGTAAAAATTGGTTCATCATCTGATAAAATTGTTAAAACAGTTTCTTTTACTGTGCCCAAAGAAATTGTAGTGGAAAAATGTAATAAAGTTATAGTACCGCAGGTAAAAATTAATAAAACGAAGCGATAATTTCCCACGCTTTATATTCCGGTTCAAGTATCTTAAAAAGCTTTTGCATCTGCAAAGGCTTTTTTGTTTTTGGGCAAAGGCTTCAATTAAGGTATTTTTGCAAATAGTGTAAACATATTCGCTTCTTTGCTCAATAAAGATATACTGTATCCCGATGCATCGGGACGACGCCAATGAAGCCAAATAGAATTTCTATGGCTTGGCACAAAAAAAGAAAAGACTACATGACAGACCCAAAGAGATATTTAATTACTGCAGCATTACCTTATGCCAATGGCCCGGTGCATATTGGGCATTTGGCCGGATGTTATTTACCGGCAGATATTTATGTACGTTATTTGCGTGCCCAAAAACGTGATGTAAAATTTATTGGCGGCAGCGATGAGCATGGCGTGCCAATAACTATTCGTGCCATGAAGGAAGGCATAACACCGCAGCAGGTAGTGGATCGCTATCATGCCATCATTAAAGAAAGCATGGCACAAATGGGTATATCGTTTGATATTTATTCCCGTACTTCCAACAAAGTACACCATGATACGGCATCGGTTTTTTTTACAAAATTGTATAACGATGGCTTATTTGAAGAAAAAGAAACAGAACAGTATTACGATGAATCTACTAAAACTTTTTTAGCCGACCGGTACATTGTTGGTACCTGCCCGGTTTGCGCTAATACTAACGCCTACGGCGACCAGTGCGAAAAATGCGGTAGCAGCTTATCGCCTGAGCAATTAATAAATCCACGCAGTGCATTGAGTGATGCTGTACCGATAAAAAAGAAAACTACGCATTGGTATTTTCCATTGCAAAATTATGAAGCATGGTTAAAGGAGTGGCTGCTGGAAGGGCATAAAGAATGGAAAAATAATGTGTACGGCCAATGCAAAAGTTGGCTGGATAGTGGTTTGCAGAGCCGGGCAATGACGAGAGATAGTAACTGGGGAATAAAAGTTCCTTTACTTAACGCCGAGGGTAAAGTGCTTTATGTTTGGTTTGATGCGCCAATTGGTTATATTTCTGCCACAAAAGAATTAACTGATAAATGGGCGGATTACTGGTGCAAAGAAGATACTAAGCTTGTACATTTTATTGGTAAGGATAATATTGTTTTTCATTGCATTATTTTTCCAGCGATGTTAAAAGCGCATGGCGGTTTTGTATTGCCTGATAATGTGCCTGCCAATGAATTTTTAAATATTGAAGGAGAAAAAGTAAGTACCAGCCGCAACTGGGCTGTGTGGGTTCATGAGTACTTAAAAGATTTTCCGGGATGTGAAGATGTATTGCGTTATGTGCTTTGTGCCAACGCTCCTGAAACTAAAGACAATGATTTTACCTGGAAAGATTTTCAGGACAGGAATAACAGTGAGCTGGTAAGTATTTTTGGAAATTTTGTAAACCGCACCTGGGTGCTGATGCATAAATTATGCGGCGGTAAAGTGCCTAAACTGCACGAAGATATTTTAGATGAAAAAGATACAACACTTATTGAAGAGATTGCTAAAGCAAAAACAAAAGTGGAGAGTCTTTTAGAAGAATATAAATTTAGAGATGCATTGTTTGAAGTAATTGATTTGAGCAGAAAGGGTAATAAATACATGCAGGAAAAAGAGCCATGGATTGTGGCTAAACAGACAGCCGGCAATGGACAACTGACAACTGAGGCTCAAAAAAGCATCGACAACTGCCTGCATTTATGTTTACAGTTAACGGCAAATCTTTCTATATTAATAAATCCCTTTTTACCAACCATAGCACAAAAAATGCTGGGCATGATGAAGGTGGTAGATAAAATGCTGGATTGGAGTAATGGAGGAAAAATAAAATTATTAAGTGTAGGTTACAGTTTAAGAGAACCACAATTATTATTCAGGAAAATTGAAGATGAAGAAATAAGTACACAGGTAGAAAAATTAAAAAGCGGACTGATCAAATCACAAACTGAACAAAAACAAGATACAGTTATGGAAGAACCCAAATCAGAAATCATACATCAGAAATCCGAAATTGTTTTTGATGATTTTGCAAAAATAGATCTTAAAGTAGGCACCATACTTTCTGCAGAAAAAGTAGAAAAGGCCGATAAACTTTTAAAGCTGGAAGTTGATCTGGGTTTTGAAAAAAGAATTATTGTAAGCGGCATTGCCTTACATTTTTCTCCAGAGGAAATTATTAATAAGCAAGTTGTAGTGGTAGCAAATTTGGCACCCCGTAAAATGAGGGGTATAGAGAGTAATGGAATGATTTTAATGGCAGAAGACAATACCGGTAAATTGCATTTTGTAAAACCGGAAGCAGTAATTAACGCAGGCGCAGGCGTTAGTTAGGTATTAAATAATGTAGGGAATAGTAATATTTAAAGTGCAACCATTATCAGGGTAAGTAATTATTTCTACTTTGCCATTGTAGGCATCTACACGGTTAAATATGTTGATGAAGCCAATGCCACTGGCTTTTTGTTTTTCTTTATCAAACCCAATACCGTTATCACTGATGATAAGGCAGCATTGATTATTTTTTTCTGTTACTGAAATATTTACAGCAGAAGCCCTGGAGTATTTAATTATATTATTGCTCTGTTCCTGTGTAATTCTAAAAATTACCAGTTGCTGTTCCTGTGTTAATTTATCTACTACGTTTTTGTCAATATCAGTATCAACAGTAATGTCGCTGAATTGCTGCATGTTGCGGCAAATATCTAAAATACTTTGTTCCAGCCCTACCGATCGTACAATGGAAGTATTTAGTCTTTTAGATAAACCCCTTATTTCTTCTACTGCTTCTAATAAATACTTAGAAGCTTTATCCAACAGTTCCGTTTGATCCTCATTATTTTTTGCGGCGCCAATATGTAACCTGGCACTCATTAAAAGCTGGTTAACATTATCGTGCAGTTCTGCACTTATCATACCACGTTCTTTTTCCTGTGCTTCAATAGTGGCCTGGTTAATTAATTTTTGTTTTTTTACCTGCTCATTAATCAACTGTTTTTCTAATTGTTTTTGTTCGGTAACATCTCTTATAGCACCAATTAACCTAACGGGTTTACCTTCTTCATAAACAGCAAAACCTTTATCCGAAATAAATCTGTAAGTGCCATCTGTATATTGAAAACGGTATTCATCCGACCAGTTTTTTTTGCCTGCAACTAAATCCTGATTAAAATTTTTCTTTACTCTTTCTTTATCGTCGGGGTGTATTTTATTAAACCACCAATCAAGGTTACTGGCCAGCTGTTCTTTAGAGTATCCTGATATTTTATAATACGCATCGCTTCGGTAAATTTCATTTGTTTTTAGATCTAAATCCCAGATAGCTTCTGATGTGGCATTAACTGCATAAGTAAAACGCTCATGCATTTTTTTAATTTGCATTTCGGTATTTTTTCTGTCGGTAATGTCAATTGCCTGGCCACCAATAAATCTTTTGCCATCGGCAGTTTTAAATACAAAAGCATTTGATACAAAATGAATAACGTCTCCATTTTGTTTAGTGAGGGTATATTCAGAAATATCTGCTTTGCCTGTACTTAGTATTAATTTATTACGGGCAATTAGCTCATCGGCAAATGCCTCAGGCCAAATTTCAGACAGATGTTTTCCTGTTGGGTTATCACCCACATTAAAAGAATTGCCATAAGCTTTATTGCTGAAAACAATGCGGTCATTTTCATCATATATCCAGCAGCCGGTTTGGCTGTTTTCCATAAACATACCAAACAGGCTTTCTGTGGTATGTGCTATTGGTAAAAGATTTTTATTTTCTTCTTCAACAATAATTTTGTTAGAAATGACAACCGAACTGTTATTATCAATTAAAGTAGCAGTGGAGTAAAAATTTAATTGCTGCCCGGTATTATTTTTATAAGTTATTTCGCCGCTCCATGTACCAGTTTTGTATATTGTAAGTAAAGCCTTAAAAGGAGAAGAGTTTTTAAATTTAAAGGGCAGTGTATTTCCTAAAGTGGCAGTGGCATAATCTATTTGGGATAAGCTAAAAAGTAATTCGGCAAGTTTATTAAAACCGGTAATGTAAAACTTAGTATTGGTTACAATTACTGCTTCGTAAAGATTATATAAATCAGGGTCCAATGGCTGCGATGCCTTATAGCTTACGCTTAAAAAGGTTTCAGTGTTATCGGTCTGTTTAGCTACTGGCTTCATTATATTGGATTGTCAAGTAATTTCTGTGAAATTAAAAATGCATTGCAATAATTTAATTAGTTAATCATAGTTTTAATTTCTTCCGCCCCATACTTCAAAAGCACCCGGAAAGAACCTAAACGTAGTTTTTCAATTTTTAGTATGTAATTATACGGTGTATTGCGTTTTTTCCCTCTTAAAACCTATCTTCGAATAAAATTAGTTGTTTAGCTAACTAATTTGAATAAAGAAGATTAATTTTGTACATACAATAATATATCATGCAAAGAATCATTAAAAAAGTAGCCGTTTTAGGTAGCGGCGTAATGGGTAGCCGTATTGCTTGTCATTTTGCAGGCGTGGGTTTACAGGTGTTGTTGTTAGATATTCAGCCTAAGGATTTACCCGAAGGCGCAAAGCCGGCAGAAAAAAATAAAATAGTTAATGATGCATTAACCGCAGCCATTAAAAGTAACCCAAGCCCGGTTTATACAAAAGATGTAGTTAAGAAAATAAAGACCGGCAACTTTACCGACAATATGAAAGATATTGCCGATTGCGATTGGGTGATAGAAGTAGTTGTGGAAAGATTAGATATAAAGCAATCTGTTTTTACCGAAGTAGAAAAATACCGCAAGCCGGGTACATTAATAACTTCCAACACGTCGGGCATTCCCATTCACATGATGGCCGAAGGCAGGAGCGATGATTTTAAAAAACATTTTTGCGGAACACACTTTTTTAATCCACCAAGGTATTTACGATTATTAGAAATTATACCAACACCATTTACAGATGCAGTAGTGGTAGATTTTTTAATGCACTATGGCAGTTTACAATTAGGTAAAACAACAGTACTTTGTAAAGATACACCTGCATTTATTGCTAACAGGGTAGGCGTGTTTGGTATGATGGCAATAATGAATGCCATGGAAAAATTGCAATTAAATGTAGATGAAATTGATGCATTAACAGGCCCGGTTATTGGC
Organism: uncultured Chitinophagaceae bacterium; assembly: GCA_963741535.1. Lineage (GTDB taxonomy): Bacteria > Bacteroidota > Bacteroidia > Chitinophagales > Chitinophagaceae > Ferruginibacter. Next base: position 554,919 of record CAVUIP010000002.1, on the reverse strand, counting down.
AGACCAAAATCTGCAACATTCCGTACGGCAGATGTGGTAGGTATTGATACATTGGTAAAAGTGGCAAAAGGTGTGGCTGATAATTGCCCTAATGATGAAGCCAAAGCTGTATTTAATATTCCAGCATGGTTAAATAAAATGGTAGAAAATAATTGGCTGGGAGATAAAACTGGACAGGGATTTTTTAACAAAACGAAGAGTGATAAAGGCGAAAAAGAAATTCTTACTTTGAATTTACAAACCCTGGAATATGGGGCAAGGCAAAAACCAAAATTTGCAACTTTAGAAACCGCAAAGCCCATTGAAGATTTAAATACAAGATTAAAAGCATTGTGTGCAGGCACAGATAAAGCGGGAGAATTTTACCGCCAGTTTCATTACAGTTTATTTTCTTACATCAGTCACCGCATACCGGAAATAACTGATGAATTATACAGGGTAGATGATGGTATGATGGCAGGTTTTGGCTGGGAGATTGGTGCATTTGAAAGCTGGGATGTTTTAGGCGTTGCAAAAACTACCGAAGCCATGAAAGCTGCTGGATATAAAGTAGCACCATGGGTAGATGAAATGATTGCAGCAGGTAACAAAACTTTTTATAAAGTAGAAAACGGTAAACGTTTGTGTTATGATGTAGCCAGCTAAAACTTACAAAGCATTACCTGGTGGCGAAGCGTTTATTGTAATGAAGAATTTTGAAAACGAAACAGTTTGGAAAAATTCAGTGCCTGCCGAACTTATCATTTAGGTGATGATGTTTTAGGCTTGGAATGGTACACCAAAATGGGCAGCATTGGCGGCGAAGTGCTGGAAGGTATTCAAAAATCAATTGCACTTGCCGAAGAAAAATATAAAGGCTTAGTAATTGCAAATGATGGCGCTAACTTTAGTGCCGGAGCAAATGTGGGTATGATTTTTATGCTGGCAATAGAACAGGATTATGATGAAATTGATATGGCCATCAGGCAGTTTCAGCAAACGATGATGAGGGTTCGTTACTCCGGTATTCCTGTAGTTGTTGCACCACATGGTTTAGCATTGGGCGGCGCCTGCGAAATGAGTTTGCATGCCGATAAAGTTATTGCAGCAGCAGAAACCTATACCGGTTTAGTAGAAGTAGGCATTGGCGTTATACCTGGTGGCGGCGGCACAAAAGAATTTGTATTACGTGCTGCTGATGAAATGCATGAAGGTGAAGTAGATACTCTAACCTTACAAAATCGTTTCTTAACAATTGCTACTGCAAAAGTGGCTACCTCTGCTCACGAAGCATTTGATTTAGGGATTTACAGAAAAGGAAGAGATACAGTTAGCATTAATTCAGGCAGAAGAATTGCTGAAGCTAAACAAGCCGTTATTGATTTGTATAACGATGGGTATGTAATGCCCGTGCAGCGTAACGATATTAAAGTTTTAGGCCGCAGTGCATTAGGTGCTATGCATGCAGGTATTAATGGTATGTGGCGTGCCAACTATGCTACCGACCATGATGTAACTGTTGCAAAAAAATTAGCGTATGTTATGTGTGGTGGCGATTTAAGTGAACCGCAATTAGTAAGTGAACAATATTTATTAGACCTGGAAAGAGAAGCATTTTTAAGTTTAACCGGAGAAAAGAAAACATTGGAAAGGATACAAAGTATTTTGAAAAGTGGTAAGCCTTTGCGAAATTAGTTACATGGTCTGACGTCCACGTCTGACCATGTAACTATTAAGCAGCTTGCTGCTTAATAAAAAAAATCCCATAATTACAAAAGATAAAATGAAATTTCTTCCTGAAAATATTTATCATGTGTACAACCAGGGAAATAATCAACAAGATGTATTCACTGAAGATTTTCAGTTTCTTTATTTTTTGCAATTATACAAGGCTCACATTGTTCCCCATTGCGAAACATTAGCCTGGTGCCTTATGCACAATCATTTTAATTTTATGATTTATTCAGATAACAGGTGTTTGGATATAAAAAAGCAAGGTGGCTTATTGCTTGATCCTGTTACAAATGGATTCAGAAAATTATTGAGTACCTATGCACACGAATTCAATATAAAAAATAATCGGAGCGGTTCTTTATTTCGTCCAAAAACAAAAGCCATCTGTTTAAATGATGAGGCATCCATTAACGGGCAATATTTATCAAAGCAGGATTACTACCTCAATACTTTTAATTACCTGCATTACAATGCTGTTGAAGCTGGTATTGTAAAAAATCCTGCTGATTGGAAATGGTCTTCATTTAGATTTTATAACGGATTGAGAACAAGTTCGATTTGTAATAAAGAACTGGCAAAACAAATTTGCGGGTTTAATTAATATTTTTATAAACGCTGTCTGGCTGTTGTTTTTTACATGGTCAGACGGGGACGTCAGACCATGTAAAAAAAATATGGGAGAAGCACAAATACTACCACAAAAAAACCAACTCCTTATTAACGCTGTAATATTTATTTACGGCGATGCAGCCAGTGATGCTATTGCAAAATTTATTGCTGCCGATATAGTACATTTCTGGAATGATGTTGAAGGAGTAGTAAAAATTAAAAATGAAATGCTTAAAGTGCATTTTAATATAGAAGGTATTTGGGCCAAATCATTAACGCCTGAAATGATCCATGAAAATACTAACCCACGCAACAATTATTTCAGGGTAGAAGAATATGCTGCCGGTAATATTTCTTTTGTAGATGGCTTAAACAGCAACACCGGTTATTTTAAATTAGAAAATTTGTTGAATAATTCCACCACTGCAGCGCATGAGTTTGGCCATACGCTGGGCCTCGATCATCCAGATGAATTAGATATACGGGGAAGAGGAACACCTGGCATAATGTATCCGAGGGGTACATGGGTAGATCCGCATTTTCAGTATTATCCACAGGTTGCACCCGGCGAAGATGGCGGCACACTAAATCCGTTTACAAGAAAAGTATTGCAACATGATATTGATAATCTCCATCTTAATAAATTAAGTTTCAGCAAAGAGGGCTTTGCAATTGTTGGCGGGTTTTCATCGGTGTGGCATCAAAAACATTTGCCGTAGCGCAGAAAATTTTTTCACTTATCTTCATCCTGTAAAACCCTTTCACTTTTATGGCTATACTTTCCATTGAAAATTTATCTAAAAATTACGGCGCAATAAAAGCATTGCAAAATGTAAGTTTTGAAGTGCCGGAGAAAACTGTTTTTGGAATCTTAGGACCAAATGGCAGCGGAAAAACTACGTTGCTGGGTATTGTGATGGATGTGTTAAAAGCCAGTAATGGTACTTACTCATGGCATGGCGAACAGAGTACTGCGGAAGTAAGAAAAAAAATAGGGACACTTTTAGAAACGCCTAACTTTTATCATTACCTGAGTGCAGAAGCAAATTTAAAAATTGCTGCAAAAATAAAAGGCAGGGGAGAAGAAGATATTGATAACGTTTTGCACACTGTAAATCTCTACCAGCGTAAAACATCAAAATTCAATACCTATTCTTTGGGTATGAAACAAAGGCTTGCAATAGCAGCCGCACTTTTAGGCAATCCGGATATTTTAGTTTTTGATGAACCCACCAACGGTTTAGATCCTGCTGGTATTGCAGAAATAAGGGAGTTAATAAAAGAACTTAACCGCAACGGTAAAACCATTATTATGGCCAGCCATATTTTAGATGAAGTAGAAAAAGTTTGTACGCATGTAGCCATTATTCAAAAAGGGGTTTTAAAAACAGTGGGTTCGGTAAAAGAAGTAATGAATACTTCGGGCAGCGATAATTTAAGTACAGTAATTATAGAGCTAAGCGCAGGAGACAATACACAACTAAAAAATATATTGGGCCAAATGAGTGGGGTCACAGAAATAATTTCGATTGATAATTATTTACAAATCAGCTGCAGCGAAACTGTTACTGCGGCAGCTATAAATAAATTTTGTTTCGAAAATGGAATTGTGCTGGATAAGCTTAATGAAAAACGGAAATCACTTGAAACAAGGTTTTTGGAAATTACAGGTACAAAAAGTGAAAAATAAATTTAAAAAATTTTAATATTTTGCTATGAGAGAACTTTTAAAAATAGAATGGCTGAAGTTAAAAAATTATACGGTGTTTAAAGTGCTGGCCATGTTTTTTGGTTTGGGGGTTATTGCCACAAATTATGTTGTATATATCATTAACAGAGAAGTGGTACAGCAGGTGCCCGTTGCCGGTATGGTTAACTTTACGCCTTACAGTTTTGATATGACATGGCATACCACCAGCTATGCTTCGGGTTGTATTTTACTGTTGCCCGCTATGCTGCTGGCTATATTATTAACAAATGAGTACGGGTTTAAAACACACCGTCAAAACATAATTGACGGGTTAACACGCCAGCAATTTATTAGTGTAAAATTAATGCTGGCATTAATTTTTGCATTAGTGGCAACGGTAATGGTGTTTTTTACAGCGCTGGTGTTTGGTTTGTCTTCCGGCACCTCTTTTTCTTTTAATGGTATTGCCAATGTTGGGTACTTTTTTTTTAAGGCATTAACGTATAATTTATTTGCAATACTGGTTTCTGTTTTAGTAAAACGTACCGGCTTTGCTATTGGGTTATTGTTTATTTACCTTGGAGGCGAAAATTTTGTATCGCAGTTGTTATGGGGGCTAAGTATAAAATTGAAAAGCCAGGGCAAAATTGATTTGGGTAATATGGGAGATTACCTTCCCTTAAATGCCGTAGATGGTTTGCTGGAATTTCCAGATAATACAGTAAAATCATTAAGCAAAACAATAATGCCGCAAGATATTACCTGGCTGGTGGTTGCACTGGCTATTGTTTACCTGGCGCTGTTTTATTTTTGGGCTACAAAAAAATTCATTAAATCCGATCTTTAATGTTTCATCAAATCTTCCAACGCCCCTTCAATATTTTCAAATTTAAAATAAAAACCTGCGGCTATAATTTTTTTACAACTAACAGTTGCACTTTTTAATATTTCTATACTCCTGTCGCCCAGCATAATTTTTAAAATAAAAACCGGTACATAAAAAGGGATGTACAATAACGGCTTCATTTTTTTTGCCAGCGTAAGCGTTAATGTTTTATTATTTACAGGTGCCGGAGCTACAGCATTGTAAACCCCGTTTATCTTTTCGTTTTCAATTGCAAATAAAAATAACCTGCACAAATCATCAATATGTACCCAGCTTATCATTTGTTTGCCATTACCTAAAATTGCAGCAACACCCATTTTAAGTGGTGTAATAAATTCTTTTAATGCCCCGCCATTTTTACTCAGTACAATTCCTATTCTTAATTTTACCAATCTTTTATTTAATGCCGTTACCGGTGTTATACTTTCTTCCCAAAGTTTGCAGGTTTCTCCTAAAAAATTATTGTCGGCCGGGTCATCTTCTGTAAAAAATTTACCGGCATTTTTATCTTGGCCATAATAACCAATAGCGCTGGCACTTATAACTGCTTTTACTTTATTGGGGTTTTGTTTTAAACTTTCCATTATCAGCTTTGCGCTTTCTGTTCGGCTGCTTACAATTTCTTTTTTATATTCTTCTGTCCATTTTTTTTCCATTACCCCTGCACCTGCAAGGTGAATAATATAATCGGCTTTTTGCAATGCTGCAATATCCATTTGCTGCTGCTTTACATCCCATTTTGCATAACTGATATTGGTTTCGGGCAATTGACCGTTATCAGCCGGCAGCTGCCTGCTCAGTATTATTACACTGTAACCTTTTGCTGTTAAATGTTTGGTTAAGGCTTTACCCACCAAGCCTGTGCCGCCGCTGATTAATACTGTTTGCATTAATAAAATAATTTTATTGTTTGTGTAAAAACAAAATATTTCACATCTTGTTTACAATTTTGGGTTAAATATTTGAATAACAGGTTTTGATGGGGGTATTACTTTAGCTTATGTAATTTAACGCTATTGATTTTTAATTCGTAATTTTAATGTAAAGATTGTTCTGATGAAAAAATTAATGTTTACTATAATAGTATTGTTCATGTTACCAGCAGCAGTATTTAGCCAGCGGGTAACCTATTCCAATTTTGAGCAGGAAGATACCAGGGATATTAATTTTGAAATTATTGGTAAAATGAATGGTAATTTTTTAGTGTATAAAAATATACGCTGGCGCCATAAGATTAATATTTTTGGCGATGATATGAAGATTAAGGAAACCATTAAACTCGATTTTATACCTGATAAAACTTTTAATGTTGACTTTGTTATTTATCCCGATCATTTTTATATGATTTATCAGTACCAGAAAAAAAATATTTTACACTGCATGGCCGTAAAAATGGATGGTAATGCAAAAAAAATGTCAGACCCAATTGAACTGGATACGACACAAATATCTATACTGGCCGATAATAAAATTTACACCACCATTAACAGCGAGGATAAACAAAAAATAATGGTGTTTAAGATTCATAAAAAAAACGACAGGTTTAATATTGTAACACTTTTGTTTAACAGCGATTTAAAACTAATCGTTAATAAAAACAGGCAGGCACTTTCATTTGAAGAACGAAGGGACAATTACGATAATTTTTTACTGGATAATGACGGTAATTTTATTTTTACAAAAGACAGCCATACAGGCAACAGGGATAACAGCAATAGTTTAAGCCTTGTAATAAAAGAACCACAGCAGGATACCTTTGCTTATAATACTGTTGATCTTAATAAAAATTATATTGATGAAATAAAATTAAAAGTTGATAACCTGAATAAGCGCTATATCATCAACTCCTTTTATTACAAAAAAAACCGGGGCAGTATAGAAGGGCTTTTTACCAGTATTTGGGATAAAAAAAGTAACAATAGTTTGGCGCAGGGCTTTGTGGAGTTAGGCGATTCTTTAAGAAACGAAGTAAAAACATCGGGCCAGTTGCGTTTTGCACTCGACGATTTATTTATACGCCAGATTGTAGTAAAAAAAGACGGCGGCTTTTTACTTACTGCCGAAGATTTTTCGAGCCAGGGAAGAGGTGGCGGTAACAATCAATGGAACCGTTGGGATTATTTAAACAATTATTATTACAGCCCTTACTCTAATTATTACTACAACCCTTATTATGGGTATTACCGGCCACTAAGCAGTTTTAACAGCAATCAAAGCACCAGGTATTATTATGCCAATATTTTAATATTAAGCGCCGATAAAAACGGCAAAATAGAGTGGAGTAAAATAATTCATAAAGATCAGTTTGATGATGATAATGATAATTTTTTATCATTTTCTACCATAAACAGGGGTGGCGAAATACACTTTTTATTTAACGATGATAAAAACAGGAATCAAATAATTGCCAACCAGAGCATTTCACCAACGGGCCAGTTAACACGTAACCCCACACTAAAAAGCCAGGAAAGAGGATACCAGTTTATGACGAGGTTAAGCAAACAGGTGGGTGCCAACCAGGTAATTATACCCTGCACTTACAGAAGTTATGTTTGCTTTGCTAAAGTAGATTTTTAAGTAGGGAAATATTGTGAAATGAATATATTTTGTAATTATTACTTGGAAGTGTAACGGATTGTTATTTTAAAATAAGAAAAATACCATCAGGGCTTGTACTTTCAACTACTATTTTAAATTCTTTGTTGCCTGTTATAATCTTATCAACTATATCTTTTGTTTTAAGGGTGTGTTTTATTTCCAGTATTGCTATATTGTTATTATAATTATCACTATTCAAATCAATAATACCAACTGTTTTTTCAATTCGGGATACTATTATTGATAATTGGTTGTATTTAATATTTTTGATAGTAATTTTTGTGTTGGGTGTTTTTGATTCATTTACATTTTCTATTGCATTAATGCTTTCAGTTGTTACCACAACTATTGGATGCAGGCCTATTTGAATCCCCTTGGCTGTAACATATTTACAAGGTTTGTCCTTTTTAGGAGGAATTAAACCTTTAAGCACTTGGCTTCCGTTCTTATACATCGAAAGATAGCTTTTTACTTTAGATGCACTGTCAACATTATTATATAATGCTGTTGAAACGTTAGAGAGTATTTCAGTTTTTACATTTTCTGTGGGCTCTTTGATATTTTGATTCATGGCAGTATGTGCATCAATACTATAAATTGCTGCGGCAATAATTTCTAAAGCATCACAAGCATTTTTAGCATCAAATACTTGGTCTTTTAGTGCTATCAACAAATTGTACTGCTTTTCTACTGCAGGCGATAAAGATTTACCTTCCAGCTCTTGAATTGTTGCCAAATATAAGGCACTTATCCCTGCTTTATTTTTTCCAGAAAAATAAACTCTTTCAAAATAATCTACTTTTCTTTCGTTGTCATCTGCCGGAGAAACATTCTGTGATTTTGAATGGATGTTAAAAAAGAAGACCAAAAAAGTAACCAAAACGATTTGGCTAACTGCAATATTTCTTTTCTTGATGTTCATAAAAATATTTTTCATTTAATAAAAAATGCCCCTTATTTCCAATTTATAATAACATCTTTAATCTCTATTACCCCTTCTTTCTTATCACTACCACCATCCCAATTTGAACTGCCCGATGGGATGTTTATCAGACTGAATTTTGTTACAGTTGGTAAGACGTTCAAAAACTTTATACTACCGCTAACTGGTACACCTGTAGGTAATTGGGTTTTTACTTCCCTATTACTTGTTGCTTGCCCAAAAGTTGCACCACCAAATGCAAACTGGTTACCATCTTTGTCAAAAGCATTTGCTTTTTTATGATATTCATAACCCATACCATGTGCTCTTATCCAAATTGCCTGATTGGCTTTTCTGGGATTGGAAAAAGTAAAGAAGACAGTTACCGTTTGAGCTGTTGGGTCGCCAACGCAACCTGTAATTGAAAAGTCGATATTATTGTCTAAGCTTTTAATATTACTGCCACTTATAACTGTTACTTGTTGAGTTCCTGAACCTGACGGGGTGCTATTAGTATTATCTCCTTCAGGCCGTTTTCTTATTCTGCCGAATATGCCTTTCCCCGTTCCGCTACCCGATTTTGCTGTATCAGTTCTTACTGTGTTATCGGCAGCCGCTTTCCCAGGCACAGGGTTTCTTCTTTTAAATGGATTGATAGAGTCTACGGGATTTCTCACTCTATAAACCTTTGTATCAATTTTGGTTGGTTTATTAACAGCGGTATCATCAACTGTAGATATTTTAACTTGGGCAATCAATAATTTGCAGCTTACTACAATAAATAATGTGACTAGTATTTTTTTCATTTTATTTTTTTATGTTCAAAAATAATTTTATGCTTATATCTCAACGTACCCAGCATAGGTACTTACTCATTCTTTTATATTATCCCCATCCGTTTAAAATAGGTAGCTACTTTTTTGGCATCGCCAAAGCTTTGCCCTAAAATATTTTCGGCTTTTTTAAGTATTCGTTTGTTGTAAGTATTAACCGTAGTTTTTTCTATTTTAAATGCTCTGGCAATAATTTCGCTGGTTATATTTTCTGTAGTAGCATACCTTTTTAATATCCGTAATTCCTGTATAGAAAAACCACGGGCATCTTCAAATTTTTTTTGTACTATTTTTTTTAAAATCTCGTTGTAGTAGTTAGGTGGCTTAGCAACATCATAAATTCGGGTGTGGTATTCTTCGTTGGTAAGCTCTTTTATAATGGTAAACTCACTAATATAGGCAGTCATTTTTTTGCATCCTGTTATCTGAAAAGGATAGCATTGCCTTTTACAGTAAATATATTTACCTGCTTTATTTTTTACCGCAAGAGTGGTTATACAAGTAGGTTGCAAAAATTGTGTGGTAAGCTGATTACTTATGAGTGCATCAAAAAATGCAGTGGCATAAAATCCCTGCGCTATTGCGTGGGCAGGGTAAATAATGTGGAGGTAGTTTCTTTGTGTAAAATGGGCATCTGTATAGCCTAACCATTGGTTAATCCCTTTGCAAAGAGTTATTGCACCCGTTTTTACATCTGTTACAAAGTAAAATTGTTCTTTTTTTATTTGGGCATCTAACTGCTGCAACACAACCTGCTGCTCTGTTATGGAAATAGCGGCAGGTAAAATTTTTTCGGGTAAATACAGTTGTGCTAACGCTGTATAATTTTTGCCTTTACTAAATAATGGGTGATTGGGTATTTGCAACATAGTTGGTTATTACTATTGTATTAATAGCAGTAACCAATGGGTTATCATCACCCTAAGCATTTTTTTTATCTTGATTAGATTAGTATAGCGTGGGTGCATTTAAAATTGTCGCAGTAAAATACATTTCTTTATATAGCAAAGTATTGAAAATACTAAGGTTCAAAGCTCCCCTCTCCTTTGGAAAGGGGTTGGGGGTGAGATCAAAATGACGCCACAATTTTAAATGCATCCAGTAGCGTTGCCAACCTTTTAAAGGTTGGCAACGCTACTGTAAAACTTCTATTGCACCAGTGTAAATGCTGCCCAATAATAAGGAGCATATTTTTTACGCATGGTTTGTTGTGTGGTAGTAAATGCTTTGCGGATTTTTTGCCAGCCAACCAGTTGCTATAAAAGGTATTCATAAATTCGCTGGTTTCCTTATCGGGTACGTGCCATAGCGATGCCATTACATAATTTACCCCTGCCAGTTTAAAGGCTCGTTGTAATCCAAACACACCTTCGCTGCCCCGTAGTTCGCCTGTGCCGGTTTCGCAAGCAGAGAGTACGGCTAATTGTGTGTTGGGTAATGCTACCGATGATATTTCTAAGGCAGTTAATATCCCATCATCTTCATCAAATGAACTTTTGCTCATCCACCCTTTGTTGCCACCGGCCATTACAAGTCCGCTACGCAACAATGGGTTATCGCTGATTTTAAATGTATTGGTTATGTTTTTTCTACTGTTAGATGTATCTGCAACCGTAAACCCATGTGTGGCAAAATGAATTACCTGCGGTGATGATGCGCCACCTAAATTTCTAAAAGCTGCCTCTGTTGCATTTTCGTTTGTAAAAAGAGAAACTTTGTTTTGTTTTAATTCCATATTCCTTTTAATGCTTTCCACTTCTTTTAATGTATTGGGCAGGTACACAAAACTATCTACACCAGCACTGCGGCTTTGCTGATATACATAAGCATAAGGGTCGGCAGATACGGCAATAGTAGTATCAATATTTTGTTTATTGTAATTAATACCGCCAAATAATGTAATAGAAGCGGGGGCAATATTTTCGTTTTCTTTTATTGCTATTTGCCTGGTGGAGGTAAGTTGTATTAAATTGTATTTATCGCAAAGTAGCGTACCATTTTTTGTGGGTATTGCTGCAAATGCAATATTATGTAAGAGTCCGTCTGGAGAAAAATAAATTGTAGTTGTTTTTAAAAGATAGGGTAATAAGGGTTGCCAGAGCAATTGAAAAATGCTTTTTGATTGGGTGCTATTTTTTTCAATGACCGTGTTGGTATTGTAATAGCCAGAAGCTCTGTAAACAAAATTATTAAGAGCAATTTTTAAATCTCTTTCGTCAAAAAGCTTAATGAAAACAGGAATAGAGTCTTGAGGGTTGAGTAGCATGGCAGCGTAATAGTATTGATAATTTACTAGGTCGTCAACATACCTGAAACGTACAAATTCTATAGCAGTTTCAGTTGCCAACAAGTTTTTTTGTATTTGTTCCCAGTTAATATTTTGTTGCTCTTTTAGATTTCGATAGTTGGCTGATTTTTCGAGCAGTTCTTTTTCTTGCTGATTTGCAATGTTGTTTAATGAATCGGTACTAATTGTTCTTTTAATTATTGGTTGCCCCAGCGTTTTACTTAATAATGCCTTATTAACTTGATAGTTTTTCCAGATTGAAGATAACAGACTGTCATTTAATTGCCCCATTTGTTTTGAAAGCCTGTTAAAATTTTGAACAGATAAGCCTTTTAAAAGCAAACAATTGTTATAAGCTGCCTTTATAAGTTTTACATCGGGGATGTGTAATAAGGAAGAATAGGGTATTGAAAACGCAAACTCTTTACTTTTCAAATTCCCAGATTTTTCAAAACAAATAAGTAAGTAGAATTTCTTTCTCCAAACACATTTCTATAAATATTTGTTGCTTTTATTAATAGTGGCTTTGCTTCTTTATAATTGCCATTTGAAATATTGAACTGAGCAAGATTGTTAATTGCCGTTGCATATAAAGAATCATTTTCACCCGATTTTTGTTTAACAGCTTCAACATTTAATTCGCCCCAATAAATTGCTTTCTGAAAGCGATTATTGTTGAAATAGTACATCATAGAATCTTCCAATGCTTTCTGTTCCTGTGCCAGCACACCACCACAAAAAAATAAAATTATTATCAGTAAAAATAATTTCTTAGGCATAAGGTTATAAAGGTTAAATAAAACTATAAATATATTATTCCTCCAAAGCTTTCAATAAATTTTTAGCCTTGTTTTTGTACCTATGGTAGGTACTTTTAGCAGCCATATTTTTAAGCAGTTTAATGGCTTCGGCAGCATTGTTGTTTTTTAAATAGGCCAATGCCAAGTACCATTGGGCTTTTAATTGCAAGTTTTTATCGGTGCTATTTTTTTGTACCCATTGTAAATTTAATATGGCCTCTTTAGTATTATTGGTTTTTAAAAATGCAATGCCTTTGTAATAATGCCCAAGCTCTATAACAGGCTGCTTACTTTCTGTACCCCGTATTTCAGGTATATCAGCAAGATTTAATTTTTGTATGGCAGCATAATCCCCGCTTTGGTAATTGGTTAATGCTTCTGCCAAATACATAGGGTAATTTTCTGGCACTACATCTGTGCTAAAATATTGCTGGTATAGTTTTATAAACGTTAATGTTTTAATACTGTCGTTAGGCTGTGTAATGGTTATTGCAGTAGTATCATTTTTCTTTACACTATTTGTATCATTACTTTGTACTATAACTTTATCAATATCTTTTTTGGGCTTTAAAAATATAATTGAAACTACAGCTATTATTACTGCGGCAGCCGCTGCTATTGCAAACCATTTTTTTCTTCTGCTGTTATTATTTGTAATTGGTATTGCATTTGTTGTACTATCAATTATTTTATTTTTATTAAATGTAAAACTATCCCGTGCCTTCAATTCAAAATCTAACTGCTGCCGCATTGCTGGGTTAATAGCAAGTTCTTTTTCAAAAGCATTCATTTCTTCCAGCTTCATGTTGGCGTCTAAAAAATTAGCAATACGTTCATATTGTTCAGTACTTATATTCATGTTATTAATTACTGTTTTCTGTTAAATTTCTCAGCCTTTGCATACACCTGTAAATTCGGTTAGTAGCCGATTCTTTAGTAATACCTAAAAGCACTGCAATCTCATCACAGGTTTTTTCATCCAAAATGCCGCCATATAATTATTTGCCTGTCGGCAGGTTCCATTTTTGCTAATGCTTGTTCCAAAATTAAAAAGTTGTTTTCGTTATTTGTATCGCCTTCATAATGCATTGTTGTTGTTTCTTCTTTATAATCAATTGTATATTTTATTTTTTTTTCTGCAATTCTTTTTTCGGTCTGTAAATTTTGTAACAGTTTGATGGTATAAAATTTTAATAAAACAGTTTTTACGCTGGCATTGCTATCATAAATTTCGCCTGCCTCGGCTTTTTTTGTAAAAAGTAAAATACTATCTGTAAATGAAGTGTTAGAAATAAATTCAATAAAATCTTTTGGATAACCGTTGTAAATTATTAAAGCCCGTTTTACAAATGCTGCCTTAAAACAATTGTAAAAGCAGGCTACAATTTTTTCAGTATCCTGTTTTAAATTAGCTTCAAAAATATTTGCTATAACCTTAATGTTATTTTTTAAAACCTCTTTACACTCAGCAATACACATGCTATTGGCAGATTGACTTTTATTAATGGTTTAATGGGTTTGTTTCAAATTATTACATCGAAACAATTAAATTATTATTAAAGATAATTTAATCTATTATAAAAAATACATAGCATTAAAATAAATTTTTATAAAAATCTTTTTATTGATTGCAATAATTAGCCACCTTTGCAAAGCATTATTCATTATTAATTATTAATTATTTGTGACAGGCACTTTTAAAGCCAACAATCCTTACAATACTTTTCTGTTGCTTGTTTATGGCATATTGCTTAAGCTGCCTGTATTTTTGCATCCCGCCATTCCGCAGCCACAGCAAACAGACGGATTTTTATACAAAGCTTTATTAAAATGGTTGCAACCTTTTGGCACCGCCTTCCCCATAATTTATGGCATAATAACTTTTACTTTGTTATACAGCCAGGCAGTTTCATTTAATAAATTAGCCAACGATTTAAGGCTGATGCAAAAAAACAATTACCTAACTGGTATGAGTTATATGCTGGTTACTTCTTTATTTGCCGAATGGAATATGCTTTCGGCGCCACTAATAATCAACTCTCTTTTAATTTGGGTTTGGGCACGTATGAGTGGTTTGTATAACGATACCAGCCCTAAAACATCGCTGTTTAATATCGGTTTTGCCATTGGCATTTGTACATTTTTTTACTTCCCATCATTGGCATTTGCAGCATTAATTATTTCTGGTTTAGCATTAATACGGCCTTTTAAATTAGCGGAGTGGTTAATAGCATTACTCGGTATTATAACGCCTTATTATTTTTTACTTGCCGCAGCATTTTTAACCGATAATTTAAAGGGCTACCAGTTTCCTGGTTTTGCCATTACCAGTCCCAAATTTAATCAAACCACCTGGTCGCTTGTTGCTATTATTACGGTAATAATTACTGCGGTTGCAGGGTTATTTTATGTACAGCAAAACTTTCGGCGGCAGTTAATACAGGCCCGTAAAAGCTGGAGCCTTATTTTTTTATACATTGTGGTAGCCGTATTTGTGCCTTTTATTAATGCTACACACGCTTTCGAATACTGGATTTTATGTGCTGTGCCACTCTCCGCACTTTTAGGTGCAGCATTTTTGTACCCGGCAAAAAAAACAATTCCGTTGGCGCTGCACTGGATAATGGTGGCTTTTGTAATTGCTATCAGCTATTTTGTTCATTAAGAAATTTCGAATTTGTAAATGACGAATACCGAATGCCGCTCAAATATAAAACCTCCTGAAAGTTTAAAAAGCTGCTATCTCAACACATTCCACATTCATAAATTCGATATTCGATATTGTTTTACATTTCTAATAAATACGTCGCTCAAATATAAAACCTCCAGAAAGTTTTAAAAGCTGCTATTTCCACACATTCCACATTCGTAAATTCGATATTCGATATTGTTTTACATTTGTAACTTAAATATATCAGTACATGAAATTTGGCGTAGTAGTTTTTCCCGGCAGTAATTGCGACAGAGATATGATGGAATCCCTTAAAAACGATTTGCAGCAAGAAGTAATTCAGCTTTGGCATAAAGATAAAGACCTGGGCATGTTTACCACAGATGATTGTATTGTATTGCCCGGCGGTTTTAGTTACGGCGATTATTTGCGTTGCGGCGCTATTGCCCGTTTTAGCCCCATGATGCAAAGCGTAATTGAGTTTGCCAACAAAGGAGGTAAAGTATTAGGTGTTTGCAACGGCTTTCAAATTTTGTGCGAAAGTGGGTTGTTGCCCGGTGTATTGTTACGTAACAGCCAGCAACAATTTGTGTGCAAAAACGTTTATATAAAAGAAGCGGCTGCGGCAGGTTGCCAACCCTTACAAATACCGGTGGCACATGGCGAGGGCCGCTATTTTGCCAACGATAAAACTTTGGAAGAGCTGGAAATGCACCGCCAAATCATTTACCGCTATTGCGATGAAGAAGGAAAAATAACAAAAGAAGCTAACCCTAACGGTGCCATTCACAACATTGCAGGAATCTGTAATAAAGAAAGAAACGTATATGGTATGATGCCTCATCCTGAAAGGGCTACAAGCAGTATTTTAAATAATGAAGACGGAAAAAATGTTTTTAATCACCTGTTTGGGATAAATTAATGTTAAAAGGTGCAAGTGTACTTTACCCGACAGGTTATTAAAGGTCTTATTGATAATTTTGTATTTTAAAAATAAAAGATGAAAAAAATATTTTTTGCAATTGTAATGCTCATGTTTATTGCAGTGGTTAATGCACAAGTAACAAAAATTACCTGGACATATTCTGCAAAAAAATTAACGGGGAATAAATACGAATTACACATGATTGCTACTCCTCCGGTTGGCTGGCATATATACTCACAAAATACTCCCGATGGTGGCCCAGTACCCACAACATTTAAATTTAATACCAATGCACTGGTGGACAGATCGGGAAAAGTAAAAGAAACAGGTAAATTGGTAAACTACTTTGATAAAAATTTTAAAGTAAATGTAAAATACTTTCAGGGCAAGGTTGATTTTGTGCAAATAGTTACCATTAAGGGTAAAATAAAAACAAATGTAAGCGGCGAAATAGAATCGATGATTTGTAATGACAGAACCTGTATGCCGCCTACTACCGAAAAATTCAATATCGCATTAAATTGAAAAACTAATTTTAAAAAATGATAAAGTACAGGCTGCTGCTTTTTGTAAACTTAATTTTTCTATCGCTTTTTTCAGCTGCACAGGATAAACAACCTGTGCAGTTTAGTTTTGATAAAATAATAAACGGCAATGGAGAATATCAACTTAAAATAACAGCAAAACCAGCGGCAGGGGTGCAACTTTTCTCTATGCAAAAAATTGCAGACGACTTACCTGTAAATACTGTTATTAGCTTTGATACCGCAGCAAAAATATTTTTAAAAGACAGCATAAAAGAAAACGGGGTATTAAAAACAAGTGCTGATGCAGCTTTAAATAATGCAACAATAAAATACTTTACCGATTCAGTTGAATGGCTCCAAAAAATACAATTAAATAAAGGCGACAGCATTCGTATTATTGGCAATATAAATTACTATTATAAAAAAGGAGAAAGTGTAGAATCGGGTGAGCAGCGTATTTCTATGCAGTTTCAATATAATGCTGCCGGTGCAAACGATAATGCAGCAATTGCCGATGCAGGTAACAGCAAAATAAATTCTGGATCATTATGGGGTTTATTATTTGCTGGTATTGCAGCAGGATTAATTGGTTTTTTAACTCCCTGTGTGTATGCATTGGTACCCATTACGGTAAGTTTTTTTACCAAGCGTAGTAAAACTAAAGCACAGGGAAAGTTTAATGCTTTGTTCTATTCTTTTTGCATTATACTTATTTATACAATTGTTGGCGCATTAGTTGCAACTGTGCTTCCTAAAAATGCATTAAATAATTTATCTACCAACTGGATATTTAATGTTTTTCTTTTTGCATTATTTGTACTTTTTGGTATTTCTTTTTTAGGAGCTTTTGAAATTAATTTGCCCTCATCATGGTCAAATAAAATTGACAGTAAAGCAGGTATTGGAAGTTATTCCGGTATTTTCTTTATGGCACTAACACTGGTTGTAGTATCATTCAGTTGTACTGGAAATTTTGTGGCTTCTTTATTAGGCCTTTCTACTGCTGCCGGTAAACTGGCACCTGTTGTGGGTATGCTTGGTTTTGGTTTAGGTTTAGCTTTGCCATTTGCTGTGTTTGCTTTTTTTCCGGCATTACTCAGCAGCCTTGGTAAAAGTGGTGGCTGGCAAAATGCTTTAAAAGTTGTGTTGGGGTTTTTAGAATTAGCATTAGCATTAAAGTTTTTAAGCAATGCCGATTTAGATAAAGGCTGGCGTATTTTAGACCGTGAAGTATTTATTGTTCTATGGGTAATTATTTTTGTATTGCTTGGAATTTATCTTTTAGGGAAGATTAAATTTAAACACGATAGTGAATCTGCTAAAAATGATTTTGGACTGCCTTATGTTTCTGTATCTAGATTAATGCTGGCTATTGCATCTTTATCTTTTGCATTGTATTTAATACCGGGGCTTTGGGGTGCACCGCTTAAAGCAGTTTCTGCATTTGTGCCACCAATGGGTACGCAAGATTTTATTGCTAACGGTGGTGGTGGTGCTAATACAGTTTCAATAAGTGAAACAAACAGTGCCGCAACGCCTCCGCAAAAATATGTTACAAAATTAAAAAAGTATGAGCCACTTGCTGCTATACAAAACAACCTTATTATTTATTACGATTATAACGAAGCATTGGCAGCTGCAAAAATTTTAAAAAAACCGGTTATGCTGGATTTTACCGGCATACAGTGTGTTAATTGCCGTGAGTTTGAATCTAAAATATGGATTGATAACGGTGTTGGGCAAAGAATGAAAAATGATTTTATTATTGCTTCATTATTTTGTGATTACAATGAAGAATTGCCTGATAACGAAAAACGTTTTTCTAAATTACTTAATTCAACTATTGAAACTGTGGGGGACAAAAATGAAGACCTGCAGGCAGAATTAATACAGGCAAGCGGTCAGCCCAATTATGTTTTTACAGATGGCGATGGAAAATTATTAGTGCAGGGAGGTTATGGTTACGATGCAACAAAAGGAGCTAAAGAATTTATTGCGCATTTAGAAAAAGTTAAGGAAGAATTTAAAAAACGGTTTCCTTAAATAGTTGCCAGTAATTTACTAAGGTTATTCTTCAAGCCTGAACATTATATCACTTCTCAAAACATATTTGATGCCTTGTTTTACTGCACAGCCTTCATGCTCTAAATCATGAAAGAAAATTAATGCAGTTCCCTGTTTGGGTTGAATGGTTATATTATTGAATGTTGTTTCGCCGCCTTCGTAATTATCATTAAGGTAAATCATAAAAGTAAAATAGCTGGCTTCTGTTTCGTTGCGAATGTAACTTTGATCCCTGTGCTTTT
The DNA here is from genome assembly GCA_963741535.1 of uncultured Chitinophagaceae bacterium. Classification (GTDB taxonomy): domain Bacteria; phylum Bacteroidota; class Bacteroidia; order Chitinophagales; family Chitinophagaceae; genus Ferruginibacter. The sequence goes on along the minus strand of CAVUIP010000002.1, from coordinate 536,152 downwards.
TAAATTCCTGCCCGGGCTGATATTTATAAAACCTAAAAAGTTCATTCAATCCAACAGCAATACTGTTGCCAATTTTTGGGGGAGCAAATTCTTTTAACTGTTGCCAAATTTTATCTGATAGAATAAAATCTTTATAAATAACACGGTTATTATTGCGAATTGTTTCTAAAACAATTTGCCCTTTTTCTGTATCAATCGTAGCTGGCTCGTAACCTAAAGCTTCACTTTTAAGAATAAAATCTCCGCATTCTTGTTCTTTCCAAAAATTTTCAATTGTAAAAATATTATTTGTCCATTTTTTTAATTCCATGGTGATTGATTAAAAAATTTATTCCCTTTGCCTTGTTTCGTGTCTTCACTAAACATTCGCTTCCATCTACGCTTAAGTAAAAGTTCAATAACGGTATGCGGTACAAGTGAGTGACACAACGATGATGACCAATGCTATAATGCCCGTCCCAAAACTCTTACACTCTTCCCGGATATTCCTCCAGCGCTTTTTCCAAACAATCCATTGCGGCATTAATATCATTGGTATTTAGTACATACGCCAAACGCACTTCCTGTTTGCCTAAGCCAGGTGTACCATAAAAACCTGTTGCCGGTGCAAGCATTACCGTTTTGTTGTTGTAACTAAAAGATTCTAACAACCATTGGCAAAATGTATCACTATCATCAATAGGTAATTTTGCCATGGCATAAAATGCACCGCCGGGGTTGGGGCAAAAAACACCGGGAATATTATTTAATCTTTTTACAATAGTATCTCTGCGTAATTTATATTCTGCTTTTGTAGTATCAAAATAATCATCGGGTAAATCAACTGCGGCTTCGCCTAAAATTTGTGCAAAGGATGGCGGGCTTAATCTTGCCTGTGCAAATTTCATGGTGGCCGCTAAAAGGTTTTTATTTTTTGTAACAAAAGCTCCAATACGTCCGCCGCAGGCACTGTATCTTTTGCTGATGGTGTCCATCAAAACAATATTATCATCCACACCCGTTAAATGCATAGCGCTGGTGTGGGTGCCCTCATAACAAAACTCACGGTAAGCCTCATCTGCAAATAAATATAAATTGTGTTTGATGATGATCTGCTTCAGCACTTCCATTTCGGCAGCACTGTATAAATAACCGGTAGGGTTATTGGGGTTGCAAATAACAATACCTTTTGTTTTTGGTGTAATAGCTTTTTCAAATGCTGAAATCGGTGGCAATGCAAATCCATTTTCTATTGATGATGTAATGGGTATAACAATTACGCCTGCCTCCACTGCAAAACCATTGTAGTTGGCATAAAATGGTTCAGGAATAATTACTTCATCGCCTGCATCCATGCAAGCCATAAAACCAAAAATTATGGCTTCACTTCCGCCGGTAGTAATAATAATTTGTTCAGCCGTAACATTTATGCCTACTTTTTTATAATACTGTGTAAGTTTTTTGCGGTAGCTTTCGTTGCCTGCACTGTGGCTGTATTCCAATACTTTAAAATCGGCATGGCGTACAGCATCCAAACATTGCTTAGGTGTTTCAATATCGGGCTGACCAATATTTAAATGAAAAACTTTGGTGCCTTTCTTTTTTGCCGCTTCGGCATAAGGCACCAGCTTACGAATGGGAGAGGCGGGCATTTGCAGGCCACGGTTACTTATTGTTAGCATTAAACAAAGTTAGGGGAATATCGAATTTATAAATATGGAATGGCGAATGTTTTTGACAGGAAGCCGGTTAGTTTAGTAAACAGCTGCACATTCGATATTTTATATTCAACATTCGATATTTAAAGTAATTACATTTTGTAAATACCATAGTTTTGCAGATGCAAATTTTTGAAACTGTTAGCCGTATTATTATCACCTGCAGCAACCGCCTTTCGCCATTTTTACAAATGGAAGTGGAGGCTTTAGGTTTTAAGCCCGAACGTATTTTTAAAACAGGCGTGGAGCTAAAAGGAACTTTACATGATTGTATTAAACTGAATTTAAATTTACGATGCGCCAGCCAGGTTTTATTTTCGGTAAAAGAATTTACTGCAATTAATGCTGAGGCACTGTACAAAACACTTTTAGATTTTGAATGGGAAAACATTATTCCGGCGGAAGGTTATTTTAGTATCACCAGCAATGTAGATAATGAAACCATTACCAATAATTTATTTGCCAATGTAAAAGTGAAAGATGCCATTGTGGACAGATTTAGAGAATAAAACAGGGCAGCGGCCCAACAGCGGGCCAGAGTTAAACAAAACCGTTATTCATTTATACTGGAAAGAAAGTATTGCAGAATTATTTATTGATACCAGCGGAGAAACATTAAGCAAACATGGGTACAGAAAAATACCCGGCAAAGCACCCATGCTGGAAAGCCTTGCTGCAGCCACTTTGCTGGCCAGCCGCTGGGATAGAAAATCTGCCTTTATTAATCCCATGTGTGGTTCCGGTACAGTTGCTATTGAAGCAGCCCTATTGGCCACCAATAGCAAACCCGGTTTACTGCGACTCAATTATGCTTTTATGCATTTGGTAAATTATGAAGAGCAATTTTATTTGAATGAATTTAAAATATTAGAAGAGCAGGTAACTGATGTACCGGAATTAAAAATTATTGCAACAGATATTAGTGAAGATGCTGTAAACATTTCAAAAATAAATGCAGGCATTGCCGGTGTGGAAGAAATGATTGAATTTGGTGTTTGCGATTTTGAAGAAACCAAAATTTTAGAAAATGAAAATGGCGTGGTATATTTTAATCCGGAGTATGGCGACCGCTTAGGCGTGGAAGCTGAACTGGAAATTACTTACAAACGCATTGGCGATTTTTTAAAAAAGAAATGCAAAGGCTACACCGGTTATATTTTTACCGGCAATTTAGAACTGGCAAAAAAAATTGGCCTTAAACCAAAAAGAAGGATTGAATTTTATACCAGTAAGATTGATTGCAGGTTGCTGGAGTATGAGTTGTATGATGGGAGCAGGGAGAAGGAGAGTTGAAGAATAAAAATATTTTGTGATCATTTTTTGTTTACTGAAAAGAGGAGTTAAAAAATCCATTTTATTAATGTCCATAATCCAACAATGAAGGCAATAACAACTACTACAATTACAGAGAAACAGCCATAAGGAATGAGTTTACAAACAAAATTTTCTTCATATTTTCTCTCATCAATATGTACAAGCCTTTTGTTTATAGGTTTTACATATTGAATTACTGTGTATTCTTGGTCAACCCAGTTTTCTGAAAAGAAATTGGGATTATTCTTTTTTCCTTGTCACAAATAATTTCATCGGTTTTACCCGACAGATTTTAAAAGCTCCAGAGCAAAAATTTTCAACCCTTGTTTGTTTGCTTAAATATAACTTTCGTCCTAACCACCACCATATTGAATAATACCAAATGTTGCATTGTCTTTTGAAACTTGTTCTTCAATTTGTCTATAATATTTTAAGTTCGTCTTGTGTCAACCTAAATAATGTTTTATAGTTTATAAACGGGCTTATTATTTTTGATCAATTGCAAAGGAAATCACATTAATTTTAACTCACTACTCCTTATTTCTGATATACACCAACTTTATCCCTGCCTTATCCGTTTCTCTTTTATCAATTTCAAATTGCGGTAAAGATTTTACTAACGGCGTTAATTTTTGAAAGCCATAATTTCTGGGATCAAAGTTGGGTTGCTTTTTCATTACCAAATTACCTACATCACCTAAAAAAGCCCAGCCATTTTCATCGGCCAAGTCATTAATAGTGTGGGCAATTAATTTCAAGGTTTCTTTATTCAGTTTATCAACTAAAGCTTTTGGTTTTGGAATAGCGGTTTTTGTTTTTGCTGCAGTAGTTGTTTCTTCAGGCTCAGCATCAAATACAGGAATAATTTCCATGTAAATAAATTTATCGCAGGCCACAATAAAAGCGTTCGGTGTTTTCTTTTGGCCAATGCCAAAAACTTTCATGCCGGCTTCTCTTAATCTTGTGGCCAGGCGTGTAAAATCGCTGTCGCTGCTTACAATACAAAAACCATCTGCTTTGCCGGAGTATAAAATATCCATGGCATCAATAATCAGTGCACTGTCGCTGCTGTTTTTGCCGCTGGTATAGCTGTATTGCTGAATAGGTGTGATGGCATTTTCTAAAAGCACATTTTTCCAGCCACTAACGGTAGGCTTTGTCCAGTCGCCATAAATACGTTTAAAAGTGGGTGTGCCGTATTTGGCAATTTCTTCCATTACACCTTTTACATTGCTGTAAGGCACATTATCGGCATCAATTAAAACTGCAAGGCGAATATCTTTTTGTATGTCCATGTTTTGTATTTCAAATACAATTTACTCATCTTTTTGCAATGCCCATAAACAAAACAGAAAATACCCAAATACGTGAAATTCTTACAGTACAGTAGAATCTTGAATTACAGAACAACAGCTTCGGGCATACATGTAATATGCTTTTGTAAAACAGCTTATTTTTTTACTGATGATGAAATGGCTGCTTTGAACAACATTCATAAGATCAGGAATAATTATTTGTGCTTACTTAAGAAAAATCCTTAAACATTTTACATGGTTTACATTTTTTTGTTGATTAAATTCCTCACTGTGAGAAAAAAAATCCCTTTTATGTTCTAAAACAATATTTTGGGCACATAAAAAGTTAATGGCATTGAATTTGAAAACTTGTTAACGAAACAACAATAGTTATGAAAATATCAATTCAATCTTTTTTTGTTATTGTTACCGCTGCAGGTTTAATTACCAGTTGCAATTCCAGCTCAGATTATGTTGACAGTACAACACAAACTTCAGTACCCGTTACAAACGATAATCCCGTTATTGCATCAAATAATACAATGATGACAGATACTTCAATGGCTTCTAAAATGAATGACAGTGTGGGTATGAAAAAAGCCGGAGATAAAAAAATGAAGAAAGCAAAAGTGATGATAGAAATGCCCACTGCAAAATACAGTGCCAGAAAACTGGAAATGGATAAACAGGGTTATTACAATACAGCAGAAGTATTACCTTCGTATCCCGGAGGACAAAATGCACTGGAAAACTTTTTTAATAATAATATAGAGTATCCGCAGCAGGCAACAGATAACGGTACTGAAGGAGTAGTTAATATCAGTTTTTTTGTAGATGAAAATGGAAAAATAACTTCGCCGGAAGTAGTAAGTAAAAAAATAGGCAATGGTGTGGAAGATGAAGCCATGAGAGTATTTAATAAAATGCCATCGTGGACGGCGGGGCAAATAAAAGGCAAGAATGTAAAAACACAGATTTAGTTTACCGGTAAGGTTTCAGGTAAGTCAGTAAATATTTTAATTTTTTCCGCTTTTATAATCTAATATTTAAAACAACACAATTATGAGACTTAAAAACTTCTTAAAAATCTTTTCTCTGGCAATTTTTATGGCCGTATCAATTCCTGTAACATATGCATCTAATGCCAGCGTTGCTGCAACAGGCGATCCTGTAAAAGATGCTAAAACATTTGCAGAAATTTCGCAAAGGGTTACAGAAATTCAAAACATGGACAAAACAAATTTAACCAATGCAGAAAAAAAATCGTTACGCCAGGAATTGATGGGCATGAAGAAAAAAGCTGATGGGCTGGATAAAAAAGTTTACTTATCTGTAGGCGCAATCATTATTATTATTTTACTGCTGATACTTATTCTTTAATAAAATTTAAATTCTTCTACATACAGGGCTTTGGAATAAAACGCTTCGGTTAAATTTACCGGAGCGTTTTTGTTTATATAACTAATACCAATTAGACATTGAATCTATACAATAAAAAAATGTCAGGGCCTGTCGAAGCCGGTGCTGAATTTAACCCGCCTTCGACAAGCTGCTAATGACATGTATTTTAAAAGGTTGATGAACAATTTTTTACAAAAATTGATTTAGCCATCCGCAGGATCCTGTGGACAAAGACCCGAAGGCACAAAGGAAAAAGCTTTGCTTTTTTCTACTTCGTGCCTTTGAGCCTTGGTGGCAAACCTTTTTTCGCAGCGAAGCTGAGAATTTTTTCTTACTGTCATTTGCAAAGAGCTTAAAATTCTTTTTATTAGTGTCTCAGGCTGACAGTGTAATTTTAATGTCTAACTGGTATAACAGTTTAGCCAATCATTTCTATCACTTCAAATTTTTCATTCATCACTACCAAAGAAGAAACAGCGCCGGTTTTAATACTGCCATACTCATTCTCCATTTGTATTACCCGTGCCGGGTACAGGCTGCACATACGCAATGCTTCATCTAACTCAATATTGCAATGCTGTACTAAATTTTTTACCGCTTTGCTCATAGTTAATGCAGAGCCACTGAGTATGCCATTGCTTTCGTATTTATCACCTGCTAAGTGATGGGGGTAATAGCCTTCAGTAGTTTCAGTAACTGCATCCGTTATTACAAACAATCTTTCTTTCATTATTTGTTTTGCAATATTTACTGCAGCAAAATCAACATGATGCCCGTCGGGAATAATGCTGCTCATTACAGAAGCATGATTTAATACTGCACCAACTACTCCCGGACTGCGATGCTGCAACGCACTCATGGCATTGTATAAATGTGTAGCTGTTGTAATGCCATTATTAAAAGCATTGGTTGCTTCTTTATAAGTTGCATTGCTGTGCCCTGCAGAAATGATGATGTTGTAAGGCAGCATTAAATCAATTATTTGCTGGTTGCATACTTCAGGTGCCAGAGTAATTATTTTTATAACATCTTTTCCGTATTCCAGTAAATGCTTTACCTGTTCTGTTGTTGGCGAATGAATGCAATCTTCAATGTGGGCACCTTTTTTTGCAGCACTAATCCATGGGCCTTCAATATGTAAACCTAAAACGCCGGTACCCCCATCTTTCCAGTAATCTTTTACAGCATCAATACATTGGTAAAATGTTTGGTACGGATGTGTTGCTACTGTGGGCATGCAATATCCAGCACCACCGCTGCGGCAATAATCCACCAATTTTTTTAACGCATCTTTTTCAGGGTAAACAGCAAATAATTTTTCACCGGCACCGTAAATCTGTAAGTCAATAAATGCTGGTGCAATAAATGCATTGCTGAAATGTTGTGCTGCTTCAGTGGCAGGAATAATTTCTTTTATACGGTTGTTTTCAACAACAATGGCATGGTTGGTGAGCCATTCAGTTCCTGTAAATATTTTATCTGCTCTAAAAATCTTTTAGCCATTTGTAATAGCTTTATTTATTACTGAGTGTATAATCGCTTTTAATTGTCATTGGTATTTTTTGCCCCATCATTTCCATTTCGGCTTTTATATCCATTTTATAAGTTCCACTTTGCATATACCCATCATCCAGTTTTATGGTAAGCATTCCTTTTTGGCTGCCTTTCATGTTCACATCTATTTCTACTGTACCCTGTTTCATTTTACCTTTTCCGTCTATTATGCCATCTAAATCAATGTCTGCAATTCCATTTTTTACGCCTATCAGTTTGTATTTATAATTTATCAGCATATCCATATTAGATACATTTACTTTCGCTTTGGCAGTCCAGCTTTCACCAATCTTTACAGGTTTATCCGGATACATACTGAACATAGTTCCAAACAAACTGTTATTTGCTCTTTAGAAAACATTTGTTCCATCATTTTTTGGGTTGAGATATCTGATTCTGAATCAATAAGTAAGAATCAAAACCTTTTACAGCAGTAATTTCATTTTTAGAAGACAGTTCTAATAGAACCGACTTTCCAACCACACGTTTTGTACTTTTAATTCATAATGCTATCCATGTTTACAGATGTTGGCATTTTATTGCCCATATCCATCTTCATGGTCATACCGGTATAAGTAAGTTTTAAAACCTTGTATTCCCCGGCAGGCTCCACCACATCAAATTTTACAGATGCATCAATACCCATCTTAATAGTAATAGGTTGCTCCGGTATAGCCATACTTATATCCATATTCATTTTTGTGTTGTTATTAAAACTGTCGCCCTGTTCTAACCGCATTTTAATCGTATATGCTTCGCCTTTTGGGCTGTTGTTGCAAGACAATACAAAAAAGGTTAAAAGGCTGATTATGGCAATTGTAAATTTTTTCATATTGTTTGTTTAAATTAAAGATGATGTAAATATAAAAGAAAACGGGTAACTAAAGTGTTACCCATTTTTATAAATGATTTTGTGAAATTTACATTCCCATCTTCGTTTTCAAATTTGCATCAATAGCATCTAAAAATTCTTCGGTGTATAAATAATGATCGCCATGTTTTACTTTATTGCCATGGATACAAACGGCTAAGTCTTTGGTCATCTTTCCGCTTTCAACTGTTTCAATACAAACCGCTTCAAGTGCATTACAAAAATCAATCAAAGGTTGGTTACTGTCTAATTTACCCCTGAAAGCCAAACCTCTTGTCCATGCAAAAATAGAAGCAATAGGATTGGTAGAAGTTGGTTTGCCCGCCTGATGCTCCCTGTAGTGGCGGGTAACGGTGCCGTGTGCCGCTTCTGCTTCCATAGTGTTGCCATCAGGTGTAACCAAAACAGAAGTCATTAAACCTAAGCTGCCAAAACCCTGTGCAACAGTATCGCTTTGTACATCGCCATCATAATTTTTACAGGCCCATACAAAGTTGCCATTCCATTTTAAAGCACTGGCCACCATATCATCAATCAAACGGTGTTCGTAAGTAATACCTGCTGCTTCAAAATTTAGCTTTAAATTCATTTTGATATACTTCTTCAAAAATATCTTTAAAACGGCCATCGTATTTTTTAAGAATAGTATTTTTTGTAGAAAGGTATAAAGGCCATTTTTTGCTCAATGCCATATTAAAACAACTTCTTGCAAAACCATAAATACTTTCATCGGTATTGTACATGCACATGGCCACACCATCGCCTTTGTAATTGTACACTTCAAATGTTTGTGCCTCGCCACCACCTTCTGGTGTAAAGGTCATGGTTAATTTTCCTTTGCCTTTTATAACAGTATCGGTGGCACGGTACTGGTCGCCAAAAGCATGACGGCCAACAATAATTGGTGCCGTCCAGTTGGTAACCAAACGTGGTACATTCTGCATTACAATCGGCTCTCTAAAAACAGTGCCATCTAAAATATTTCGGATGGTACCATTGGGAGATTTCCACATTTGCTTCAGCTTAAATTCTTTTACCCTGTCTTCATCAGGCGTAATGGTAGCACATTTAATACCCACACCACAGGCTTTAATGGCATTGGCTGCATCAATAGTTACCTGGTCGTTGGTTTCATCACGGTATTCCATTCCTAAATCGTAATATTGAATGGGCACATCCAAATACGGAAGAATTAATTTGTCTTTAATAAATTTCCAGATGATCCTTGTCATCTCATCGCCATCTAATTCTACAACGGGGTTTGCTACTTTAATTTTGGTCATGATTCTTTTTTTTTGCAAATGTACGTAATGAGTTGATAAGATACTGGATTCTTGATACTGGATACCGGATTCTGGATACTGGATTTTGATTAGGCAGTATTAGAATTTGGAAATTCATTATGACTTCGCTCTACTGCCTGTATAAAATTATTTAGTTTTTTTCCTAATAATTCTAATTTTTGATGGAGTGAATTGTAAAGCACTTCGTCTTTTAAAGAGGCAGTTTCAAACAAAGTTTCAAGGTGGTCAATTGTTTCGTCATTAGAGGATAAAGAATAAATAAAGAATTTTATAAAGTCTGCTTTATACCTTCTTCTGCCATATCCTTCCACAATACAACTTCTAACTGTTTTTGCCGACCTTCTGATTTGCTGAGCTTCTTCAAACTGTTCAAATTTTGGAAGTGTAAAGTCATTTTATGTATTTCAATACTTAATTCTCTGGCTAACTGCCAAATTTCAAGTTTCTTATAACTCATACCTTAACAAATTAATTATCCAGTATCCAGTATCCAATATCCAGTATCATTCCCTACAATCCACTACTCTTCTTCAGCATAAAATCAGCCGTTACCACTCCCATGTTTTCTATAATTTCATTTCCAAACTCATCTGTTTTTAAAAGCGTGGCACCGGTCATCAGGTTATAAAAATCTATAGTTACCCTTTTACGCATTATGGTGGCTTGAAGGGCATCGGTAATTAAATCAGCCGCTTCTTTCCAGCCAATATATTCCAACATCATGCAGCCGCTTAAAATTACAGAGGATGGGTTCATGCTGTTGGTGCCGGCAAATTTTGGTGCGGTACCATGTGTAGCTTCAAACACGGCATAGCCGGTTTTATAATTAATGTTGGCACCAGGTGCAATGCCAATGCCGCCTACTTCTGCTGCCAATGCATCCGAAATATAATCGCCATTTAAATTTAATGTAGCCACCACCGAAAACTCTTTGGGTGCAATTAATATCTGCTGTAAAAAATTATCGGCAATAATATCTTTAACCAACAATTTTCCTTCGCTGTAATGCTTTGCGTTGTACTTCATTGGCATGTGCTTCGCCATGTTCTTTTTTCAGTTCATCCCATTCATCCCAGGTAAAAGTTTTATCGCCAAATTCATTTTTCGCCACTTCGTATCCCCAGGTTTTAAAACCGCCTTCGGTAAATTTCATAATATTGCCTTTGTGCACTAATGTTACCGAAGGTAAATGATGTTCCAGTGCATGTTTAATGGCAGCCCTCACCAATCTTTTACTGCCTTCATTGCTAACTGGTTTTACACCATAACTGCTGTCGCCGGGAAAACGAATATTTGTCACGCCCATTTCCTCAATTAAAAACTTTTCAAATTTTTGTGCTTCGGCGCTTCCTGCTTTCCATTCAATGCCTGCATAAATATCTTCTGTATTTTCTCTAAAAATTATCATGTCCACCTGTTCAGGATGTACTACCGGCGAAGGCACACCTTTAAACCATTTTACCGGCCGCACACAAGCATACAGATCAAGATCCTGCCGCATGGCAACGTTTAACGAACGGATGCCGCCGCCAATAGGTGTAGTTAAGCGGGCCTTTTATAGATACGATAAAATCTTTTGCGGTTTGTAAAGTTTCGGCAGGCAGCCACTCGCCGGTTTGCTTAAACGCTTTTTCGCCGGCAAGCATTTCTTTCCACTCAATTTTTCGGTTGCCGCTGTACGCTCTTTCCACAGCAGTATCAAATACTTTTTCTGCTACTTTCCATATTTCGGGGCCAATGCCATCGCCTTCAATAAATGGAATAATTGGGTTGTTGGGAACATTCAATTTTCCGTTGCTGCCCATTGTAATTTTTTCTGCCATGTGTTATTTTTTTTGAGCCGGGCTTTTGAAATTCTAATGAACTTCATTGGCGTCGCACTCTTGTACAATATTTCTTTATTGAACTTTTAAGCCAATATAGATGGGTGCAAATTTAAGGTAAGCATGGCTTAATAAACCTGTAAAAAAAATTAAAACCAACGAAGTACCCGAAAATTACAGGTTATAGAATACGGGCTACCAGGTGATGAAATATTATTAATAGTACCACTGAAATTGCCACTAATGTAACCATTAATAGGACCATACTCAGTTATGTGTACCATTATTGAATTTGCAGTTACTGTTCCATTTGCGGAAATATCATTTGAATTAAAAGTTACTAATGGCATATTTGTATTAGCTGCAATACCGATTTTACTAAACGAAAATCTTGTAAATTCATTTGTAGTTGGTGTACGATAAGCAAAAATTTCATAGCCGTTACTTGCACCATTTAATCCAATGTTATCGGGAGGTTTTGTTTTAGCGTAACTTATTCCATTTACCGAATAATTTACAAACTCCGATATTACTACTGCACATGCGGTGAGGTTACCAGCATTGTTGACTCCAGAATTAATTGTAAAATTTGTTGGCGAAGTTTGAATATTTGTTGTTAAGTCTTGACCAGTAAGAGTGATAGTACTTCCTTGTGAACATACAGAAGTTACAAAACTAAATGTGCCTGTATTTGAAACTGGGTATCGTAAATTTATTCCGTTTCTAAGCATAACAAGAGATCCATTTGATATTCCGACAGTATTACAATCTACAACCTTACCAGAAATTTCAGCAGTTGCCGATGCAGGTAACGCTAAATTACCCAATGAAATATCTGTAGTTCCAGTAGAGAAAGTATTTGAAAAAAGTGCTACGTTACAGCCCCATTCTCCCAATACCTCTAAAACTAATTGAGAATTTACAGGAACTCCATCAGAAATATATCCAAGATCATTTGTATACCCGAAATGAGCATCGTTGGGTTGTGAAGATAAAAAAACTTTTACCAAAGCGTTGCTTACAGGCTGACCTGTAGAATTAGTAATTGTTGCATTAAACATAACATAAGGCACAGCCCTATCGCAATTCCAAAAACTAAAATGGCTTACATCTCCTACATAATTATTGCCTGTTTTTGTTGCTGTGCCTTCTTGTTTCCATAAGCCATTTGTTTCATCAAAATACCATAAAGGAATGGTAGCTGGCGCTGTTGATAATATTGATGGAGGAATGAGTAAACTTAATGTGGCTTTTTTGCCTGTTGCAATTTGTAAAAGTTCTCCGCCTGAACCAGTTAGTTCTACAGCGGCCATTCCATAGGTTGTTAGTAATTGTAAATTGCCATTAGTATTTAATCCCCGCAAGTCACCGGGCATAATCCGGGGCAGATCGGCACTTGTTGGGTTTATCCAGTAGGCGGCTACATTTACAGTGCCGCTGTAAGCGGCATTTGTTGTGGCATTAACCATACCCGTGGCTGGTAGTGTAATGCTTAAGCCATTGGGTAATGTTACAGTCCCCCCTGTGCTTCCACTAATAGTTCCTGCAATAGTTTTGGGAATAAGTTTTATTCTGAAAAAAGCAGCTTTACCCACTGTGGCAATATAGGTTTTTATGCCTTTAAAATAACCTGTTTTAGTTACAGTTACTGTTGCTGCATTCATCACAACATTTACATTTTTGGCTTCAAAGTAGCCATATTTATCTGTTACAATTGTAGTGCCACCAACTTGTACATTGGCATTGCTAACTGCAACATCGTTTTCGTTTGTTACAAAACCGCTTACAGATGAACTTACCAGTGTGGTTAAATCGGGAGGAGTTACCGGTGTTGGGATTGCACCCCCATTACTGCTATTTTTTTTACAGGAAAAAATAAGTAAGATTGTAATTACAGTAACAAAAAAAAGTTTAAACACAGTATTAAGTGAAAATGGCATTCTCATAAAAGTTTTTTAATTGTTTACAGACTAATGGCACAGCAAAAAAGCTGCCTTTAACTACTTTTACATAAACGGAAAGTTTAAAAACTTTATTTTGTTGCAATGCTGCAATTTATCCATTCGCCATCAAATTTTACCTCAGGATATTTTTTATAAAAATTAATTGCCGGTTCATTCCAATCCAATACCTGCCACATCATACCGCTGTATTTTTTAGCTTTACACTCTTCAATTAATTTATCAAATAATAATTTGCCAATGCCTTTGCCCCGCATTTTTTCTGTAACCAATAAATCTTCTAAATAAAGCCTTTGACCCTTCCAGGTGCTGTAACGGATATACCATAAAGCAAAACCTTCCACTCTTCCATCTACTTCGGCCACAAATGCCCACCATACAGGGTTTTCTCCAAATCCGCTTTCAACAAAATGATTAAAGTCAACGGTTACTTCATCGGGTGCTTTTTCATATACTGCTAACTCATTAATCAGTTCCATCATTCTTACACAATCTTCTTTGACTGCTCTGCGAATTATTACGGCTTCCCCTAAATCCCCTCCCGAAGAGGGGACTTTTGCAGTCTCTGATAAATTGAAATTCTTTTCTGAATTTGTAGATTTTGAATCTTGCATAAATAAAAATTCTTTAAATAATCATACTATATAAAGTCCTCCCCCGGGGAGGATTTAGGAGGGGCTTAGGCTGTTCTCCAAATCCATCAAAATATCCTGTACATTTTCAATGCCCACACTCATGCGTATAAGCCCGTCGGTAATGCCATACAATTCCCTTTTCTCTTTAGGTACACTAAAATGTGTCATACTTGCAGGATGGCAAAGCAATGTATCGCAGGTGCCTAAAGAAACGGCACGTAAACACATTTGTAATTTATCAATAAATTTTTTTGCAGCTTCTAATCCATCTTTCATTTCAAAACTTAACATGCCGCCGGGATGACGCATTTGTTTTGCTGCAATATAATAATCGGGATGCGAATGCAGGCCGAGATAATTTACTTTACTTATTGCAGGATGTGATTCTAACAAAGCCGCTACTTCCATTGCATTATGGCAATGGCGTTCCATACGTACTTCTAAAGTTTTCATACCAATAGTTAATAAAAATGCATCAAAAGGATTGCTGTTGCCGCCAAGCAAACGATGCACTTTAGTAACATGGCCGTTCATCTTTTCCAAATCTTTCCCCAGTAAAACGCCGCCAATGGCGGTGCCATGGCCATTTAAAAATTTGGTGGTGCTGTGAAAAACAAAATCAACGCCATACTTAAATGGTTGTTGTAAATAGGGTGTTGCAAAAGTATTATCGCAGGCAACAGTTAAATTATATTGTTTAGCAAGATGGGTCAGCTCTTCAATATCTACACACTGTATGGTGGGGTTTGCAGGCGTTTCTAAAAAAAGCATTTTTATTTTATCATCAGCCTTCATCATTGCTTCGGCTTTGTTTAAATCTCTTAAATCAACAATGATTGCCTCTATGCCCAATGGTGGTAAAACTTTTTCAATTAACTCCTGTGAGCCGCCGTACAAAGAAAAATGTGTAAGGATTTTATCGCCGCTTTTTAAATTGCTTATCAGCAATGAACTTAATGCCGCCATACCGCTGCTGTGCAGAATGGCTTTTAATTGTAAAGTATTTCCATTTTCGTCCACCACACCAAAACTTTCTAATGCAGCAATTTTTTCTTCTGCTTCGGTAATGGTGGGGTTGCCCCAGCGGCTGTAGATGTAGCCTTTCTCTTCGCCACTAAATCTTCGCATGCCCTGTTCCGCTTCATCAAAAACATAAGTGCTGCTGGCATAAATGGGTGTGAGGTGAGCATAGTTTGGGTCTTTAGTATGGCCTGCATGTACAGCTGTTGAACTAAAACCTGTGAGTGAAATTTTTTTATCCGGCATGTTTAAAATTTGTGGTTTGTTGTTTTTATTTTATGATTTGCTAAGCAGTAACTTTGCTTTGTTCACCAAAAGTAAAAAAATAAAAATGAAAGAACTGCTTCAACAATATGCTGCGTATAATATTTGGGCCAATAAAATTTTATTCGACAGGATAAGTAAGTTATCTGAAGAAAAGATTATGCAGGAAATTGCAAGCAGTTTTCCATCTATTTACAAAACTGTGGTACACATGTGGCAGGCAGAAGATATTTGGTGGCAACGGCATAAACTAATTGAAAATATTACTGCCTTAAGCGAAACTTTTACCGGCAATTTTGAGGAAGCAACAACCGGCCTTGCAAAGCAAAGCCAGCTTTGGGCTGCATGGGTCGCTGCTGCAAATGAAAATCAGCTTAATCATGTATTTGCTTTTGTACGCAATAAAGAACAGCATAAAATGAAAGTGCATTATATGCTGCTGCATTTATTTAATCATGCTACATACCACCGTGGGCAACTGGTAACTTTGCTAAGGCAACTGGGCGAAGTGGATAAAATACCTTCTACAGATTTTTCTACCTGGACGAGAACAAAGAAATAATTTTAAAACTTTTTTTGCTCCCATTCAAAACCCGGCATTACAAAATACACTATCGACCACCATTTATTTTCACGCTGCATATATAATTTGTACGGCCCTTCGTAATGAATAATTTCACCGTTCTCCATTACGGCATCATATTTAAGCATACCTTCTGCATGGCCCATGCCATTATCAGCATCATGCAGTTCAAATTTAATTTCATCAATATTATAAGCGTCATCTTTAAATTCGGTAAAGGCATCAAAAAATGGTTTTATCTTTTCAAAAAATTCCTGCCGGTTCAGTTGTTTTCCTCCTGCAGTAATAAAATGGTAGGCCAATTCGCTGCTGTATTCATCAAAGCTCCTGCTAAACCAATGCTGTAAAAATTCGTGGGTATTTTTTTCAATCTCTACTTTATCATTAGGATAAAATTCTTCATAAATAAAATTCCAGCCATCGCCAAAAATGGGAGCTTTATCTATTTCATGTGCAAATAATTCTTCGGTAATAAACTTATAAATGGTTTCATCGGGGTAGGGGCCATCGCAAATATCCAATGCAATTTTATGCTCTTCCATAATGGCGGTAATTCTTTTTAGCGCTGCAGTAATTTCTGCAGCATTCAATTCTTCTGCCGGTTTATAATCGGGTTTTCCTATAGTTTCATATACGGTTGTAATTTCTGCATTGGCATGTGCATCTTCAAAAGCAATCATGTTTTTTAAAAACTGGTTTTCTATTTCGGGTGGCAAATCTTCGTTGCTCTGCATAAAAAAAGCATCGCCATATTGTGCCTTAAGTTTTATTTTTAAAATTTCATTTTCTATTTTAAAATGTTCCTGTGGGTCGTCGGAGAATTTTTCTTCGTTTTCCATAAAAAAATTATTTGGTTTTATTTATTAACTGGTAAGAATGATCAATCATTTCTTTCAATTGTTTTTTTGATAATGTACCGTCAACTATTATTGTATTCCAGTGTTTTTTATTCATGTGATAACCGGGCAATACACAATCGGGAAATTCTTCTCTTAACTGAATGGCTTTTTCAGGATCGCACTTTACATTAAACTGTAATGGGGAACTGTTTAAACCTGTTAATAAAAATATTTTCTCTTTCACCTTAAATACCAAAGTGTCTTCTCCAAACGGAAAGCCTTCTGTTACCAAAGGTTTTTGCAAAATGTATTCTCTCAGTTCTTCAATATGCATTTATAATAAATTGAGTCAAGAAAAATACGAATTATTATTCAATTTTTTTTGTGGAAACATTTTGCATTTCTTTAAGCCGGTATAAAGTTTCCTGTAACCGGTTTTGAGGAATGCCGGTTTGTATGCTGCAAAATAATTGCATTTGCTGTGTAATAATGGTGCAGTTAAATTGTTTTAAAATTATCATTACATCATTCATTTGGGTATAGTCAAATTCAACCGCATATTTTATTTCTACCTGCTTTTGAATTATTGGTGTAACCTGCAAAGCCAGTGCTGCGGCGGTTTTATAAGCATTTATTAAACCCGGCACACCCAGCAATGTGCCGCCCCAGTAACGCACCACTATTATGGCAAGGTTGGTTAATTCCTTGCTGTCTATTTGGCCAAGTATTGGTTTGCCTGCAGTACCCGAAGGTTCGCCATCATCGCTGCTGCGAAAATTATTTCCATCGGTGCCAATACGGTAAGCAAAACAATGGTGTACGGCTTTGGGATGTTCCTTTTTTAAAATTTGTAATTGCTTTTTAAAATCATCAGCTGTTGTTATGGGAAAAGCAAAAGCAAAAAACTTGCTGCCACGGTCTTTAAATTCTGCGGTGGATGGCTGAGTAATTGTATTGTAAATTCCTTTTTCTTCCATTTTAAATTAATGCTGCATAAGTAAAAAGTTTAATGCTGTCTTGTCAAATAAAAGTTGACAATCAATGATTTAGCCACAAAGACTCGAAGTCACAAAGGAAAAAAGCTTTGCTTTTTTTCTTTCGTGCCTGACCTTGTGGCAAACTTTTTCGCACGAAGCTGAGAATTATTATCTACTGTCTTTGACAAGAGCTTATTTGAGGCCTCAGGCTGACATTCCGCTAGCCGTACGCTATCAACGCAATTGCAGCAATAGCTAATCCAATACCCATCCAGTTTATCAGCGATAATTTTTCTTTAAATAAAAGCCATGCTGCAATGGCGCTGAATAAAACAATACCCATATTATTTACCGGTATTATTGCACTTGAATTTCCTTTGTAAAAAGTAATAACTTTCCCCAAACACCATATAGAAAAATAGTTGGGCACACCAATAATAATACCTGCAAGCAAAGCTTTAAAAGAAAATGATTGTTTGCCGGTTGCAATCTGTATTACTAAAATAATTAAGCCAATACCACCTGCAACAGAAAATGCAGCAATTAAAAAGTTATTAAAATTATCGAGCGGCCCGTTAAAAAAATTATTTTTTACATACACAATTAAAGTATCTAAAAGGCCGCTGCTGATAAATAAAATAACGGGGAGTATAAATAAAAACTCTTTGCTTTTTGCAGCATCATCTTTATTTTTTTGAGAGGGATAACAGGTTAACACCACTGCAATTAATGCTATTGCAATGCCTGCAATTTTTAAAGTGGTAGAAGGTTCATTATATAAATAAAGGGAAAAAACAAAAGGGATTACCATTGATAATTTATTGGCAACAGAGGCCACGGCAACACCCATTTTTTGTGCAGTAAAACCAATTACATTAAAAATACTGATGAACATTACACCCATTACCAGTGCCCACACAAACCACGGTGAGTGTATGTTTTCGTTGTTTACAGGAAAAGAGCCGTTGACAACCGAACCGGTAATTACGCAAGCTATATAATTAAATACAATGGCCTGCAGTGTATTGATTTTTAGCCTTTGTAAAACTTTAAATGAAAGTGTTAAGTAAGAACTGAATAAAATGCTGCCCAATAAATATATCATGCCTGGTTATTTATAAAATAAGATATTTTGTTGTTGAGAATAATTTCTTCTTTTAGAAGTTTTTTCTTTTCTAACACCGGCGCATTTATGCCTTCCGCAATTTTTAATTCCAAATTTGTAATCACTCTTGCTTCATCCCACAAATTATCATCAATAAAAGATTGCAATAGCTTTGCGCCACCTTCTGCAATTACCGATTGAATTTGCAGTGTGTACAATATATTTAAAATTTGAGGAATAGTTTTTTCCCGGTTGTTTATTTTATAAAACGAAAGCATTGCTCCCACTTCATTTTTTTGTTGATTAAATACAATTGTTTTAACTGTGCCATCAAATAATTGCAGTGAGGCAGGCAATTTTAAATCCATATCAATTACTAACCTCACAGGAT
This sequence comes from uncultured Chitinophagaceae bacterium, assembly GCA_963741535.1. GTDB lineage: Bacteria > Bacteroidota > Bacteroidia > Chitinophagales > Chitinophagaceae > Ferruginibacter. Next base: position 517,118 of record CAVUIP010000002.1, on the reverse strand, counting down.
TTTTGCCAGGCATAAAGCCTTGCAGTTAAAGCAGGGTTATCTTTTAATGCAGTATTTGTGCCTACCATTATTGCAACTTCTTCGGTACGCCATTGGTGTACCAAACGGTTGGTAAATTCATTACTTATAAAAACCCTTTCTCCACCCTTACCCGAAATTTTTTTATTACTGCTTTGCGCCCATTTTAAAATAATATATGGCCGTTGCTGCTTATGAAATGTAAAAAAACGTTTGTTTAAATCAATGGCTTCGTTTTCTAAAACACCCACAGTAACATTTACCCCGGCTGCTTTTAATTTTTCTATTCCTTTACCATCAACAGCTGCAAAAATATCTCTGCAGCCAATAACCACATTAGGTATTTTATGTTTTATGATTAAATCGGCACAAGGCGGGGTTTTTCCAAAATGTGCACAGGGCTCTAAAGAAACATATAATATACTTTTTTCAATTAAGTGTTTATTATCTGCGGCTACGCTTTCTATGCAGTTTACTTCCGCATGTGCCTGCCCGTATTGCAGGTGCAAACCTTCACCAATAATAATATCATTATATACCAATACGGCACCTACCATTGGGTTAGGCGCAACATAACCAGCACCCCGGCGGGCCAGGTGTAAACATCTGTATAAATATTTTTCATTTTTTGTCAGGCTGCAAAAATAAGCATCAAAAAATAAACTATGTTTGCTAAAATGAACAGTAAAGAATTATACCGGAATTTTTTAGTGGAGTTACAGGCAGTTTACGATTTAAGCGAAGCAACAGTAATTACAGATTGGGTATTTGAAAATATGGCCGGTATTAAAAAAGCTGATCTTATTAAAAATCCTTTGCAGAAAATTCCTGAACCGGTAATTACAAAAATGATGGAAAAAAAAGAAGAGTTATTGCAGCACAAACCGGTACAATATGTAATGGGCAACACCACTTTTTACGGTATGCAGTTTCAGGTAAATGATAAAGTATTAATACCAAGGCCCGAAACAGAGGAAATGACTAACCTGATAATTAACAACTACAGGTTTGAACAAAAACAAATAAATATTTTAGATATTGGCACCGGAAGCGGATGTATTGCTGTTGCTATTAAAAAACATCTTCCATCTTCCCGGCTTATTGCTGTTGATGTTAGTGAAAGCGCATTAGACATTGCAAGGGCCAATGCCATTACCAATAAAACAAATATCCAGTTTACGCAATTAGATTTTTTAGATGAAAGCCGGTGGGCCGAATTGATGCTGTTTGATATTATTGTAAGCAATCCGCCCTACATACCCGGTAACCAAAAAGAAAAAATGGATAAAAATGTGGTGGACTATGAGCCGCACAATGCCTTATTTGTACCCGACAATAACCCTTTGCTGTTTTACCAAAAAATTGCAAAGTTTGGCAGGGACCATTTAAATTATAACGGAAAAATTTTTGTAGAAACGCATGAAGATTATGCAAAAGAAGTGGCAGCAGTTTTTTCAGCAAACTATCAGCAGGTAATTATAAAAAAAGATATGTTTGGAAAAGAAAGGATTGTAATTGCCAGTTACTGACCATCCACACTTAAAGAAGCAGATGAGGCGCCAGCTTTTTTTGCATCCCTCATTATCATCACCAGTTTATTTACCGATACAGAAGTATCAGCATTTATTACAACGGCCTGTTTAACTGTGGTGTCTTTTTTATCAATCCTTTTACTTAATTCTGCAAAAAGCGAATCGAAGATAACCGATTGCTGACCGATATAAGTCCTGCCATCTCCACGGATACTAACCACAATACTCTGCTTGGATTTTGTTTCGCTTTTATACTTTGGGTTGGTAAGTTTAATAATATTAGGGTTTGCAAGTGTAGCAATAATTAAAAAGAAAAACATCAGGATAAATAAAATATCATTCAGCGGCCCGGTATCCACTTCGCTGTGTTCTTCATTAAATTTTTTTCTTAAACTCATTGCTTACAATATTAACTAATTAACAAATCAACCAATCAACTACCTTGTAGGTTCCTGTAAAATATCAATAAACTCAGCACTTGCTGCTTCCATTTTATTTTCAATCTTTTTTATTTTGGTTTGCAAAATACTGTAACCAAGATAAGTGATGATACCGATTATTAAACCCGTAGCCGAAGTAATCATTTTTACATAAATACCGCCTGCTAACACGTTGGTGCTAAAATCGGGGCTTTTATTAATACTGTCAAACAAACTAAGCATACCTATAATGGTTCCTAAAAATCCAAACAGCGGGGCTATACGAACAATGATATTTAAAATGTTGAGGTTTTTTTCCATCTTATACATTTCCAGCACACCCACATTTTCCATACTTTTTTCAATTGCCTCAATAGGTTTACCAATACGCTGCAGGCCTTTATCAATCATACGGGCAACAGGGTTAGGTGTATTTTTTGCCATGCTACGGGCAGCAGTAACATTACCGCTTACTACATTGTCACGGATAATATTCATGAAATTATCTTCAATTTTTCCAAACTTTTGCAGCAGTATAAACCTTTCGAAGAAAAAGAAAATGGCAATAACAAAAAGTAAAGCCAAAGGCACCATTAGCCAACCGCCCTGTACAATGGTACCGCCAACAGATTCGAAGCCTTTTACTTTTTCTAAAGTTTTTAAAGTGTCTATCTGTAAAAAAATGTCAAACATAAGTAAGCTGATTTTAAGGACAAATGTAATTGTTTAATTTATTATTTGCGTTGATGCGATAATTATGCCAATACCTGCAAGATTAAGACCTTAACGAACACAATGCAAAAATGCTGCTTAAAGAATTGTTAATCTTAAATGTTTCAGCACAATTTAAAATATTTACTAAATAAAAAGTGCCGCAAAATACGGCACTTGTATAAATATTGTAACAAAATTTATTTTTTACTTTCCATTTGTGTCATCGCCATTATCTGCTTCATTGTTTTTTCCATACCATCGCTGCCACCATCTAAAAATATTACATTACCTTTTCCGTATTCTGCAAAATTCTTAATGGCTTCCACCCACATACTAAATAAAATTACATTGGTATCCAGGTTAGCCTGCTTCATTTCATTAGCTGCCTGGCTCATACCTTTTGCCACTTCTTCTCTAAACAATGCCACACCCTGTCCACGTAATTGTGCCGCCAGTCTTTCTGCTTCGGCTGCAATTTTAATGGCGTTACCTTCTGCTTCTGCAGCTTTTGTTTTTGTAATTAATAAAGCCTGTCCTTCGTTTTCGGCAGCTGCTTTTAAATTGTTTGACTGCTACCACTTTACTCATACTCGTAATAATGGCTTCGTCAAAAGTAATGTCGTTAATCTGCAAATCCTGCAAATGATAACCCCAGCTTTCTAAAGCCACATCCACCTGCTCCTTTACATTTTCTACAATATCACGGCGTACATTTAAAACTTCGGCCTGCTTTTTTGTAGATACAAAGGCACGGATGCTGCCCTCAACAGTACGGATAAGCGCCTGCATCAGATCTTTATCACTGATAAATTTAAATGCAACTTTCTGTATCGTCTCCTCCTGCTCGTTTTGTACCGAATACAACAGCATACTTTTAAAATACACATTGGCCTGATCAACCGTTACGGCCTGAAACTCCAGTTCCACAGATCGGTTTTGAATACTTACTTTTTTGTAAATCTGTTCCAAAAAAGGAATTTTAAAATTTAAACCCGGCCGCATAATGCGCTGGTATTTACCAAACATGGTAACCACGCCAATTAAACCCTGGTTAATGGTAACAAAGCAGCTTAACAATGCAAAAACTAAAAGAGCCACCCACCAATACTGAATCAAATTATTCATAATTGTAAAAATTTAAATTGAAGGTAGAGATTTTTTTGTGTAGCCAGCAGAAAATCTTTAATGGGTTTCATTGGCAGAGTTGACACTGAGGAACGAAATGCACTCTTGTACTTTTATAGTTTTATTGAACTTTTATAGAAGCGTAGATTGAAGGAGGAAATAGCACCTTTCGTACCTACGGAAAGGCACAACACCAAAAATAATTTTCTACCCACCTGTCTTTCCATTGGGACGTTCAACGGGTAATTTATAAAATGTTTGTTTAGTTTGCTTTAATTGAAAACTTTGGGATGTACAGAATAGTATTTAAAAGAACATTAGGTGATTCGCCAGAGTTGGTGTTCAGTAACTATGCACTCTACACAACACAGTTATAAAATCCCCTCAAGGTTATACCTATAAACGAAGGCCTTCATTTGTTAGTATAAAGGGTGCCAAAGAAGTTTTGTCATAGCGCAAAATACCCGCTGTAAAAAAATCTGAAAATTAACTTAAGAGGATTTTTTAATTTTTAGACAATCAACTTTTCTCTTCCCAAATCATACTTAAATGCACAATGGTTTCTGCAGCTTTGGCTAAATCTTTTGTACCAATCCATTCTAATTTGCTGTGTATGTTTTGCATGCCGGTAAAAATATTGGGGCAGGGCATACCGATATAACTGAAGCGGCTGCCATCGGTACCACCACGGATGCTTTCTTTTTTTACCTTAAGGCCGGCACGCTGTATAGCTTCTTCAGCATAAGCCGCCACATGCGGATAATTGTTCAGCACTTCTTTCATATTGCGGTACTGTTCTGTTGCATTGTATTCCATTGCTGCACCAGGAAATTGTGCCACCACCTTTTCTGCAATAGTTTTTAAACGGTTATGGTGAGCCGCTAATCCTTCATTAGTAAAATCACGTACAATAAATTGCAGTGTGGCTTTTTCGGCAATACCATTTACGGCTGTGGGGTGTACAAAACCTTCCCGCTTTTCGGTAGTTTCGGGGCTCCATTCATTTTTTGGTAACGCATCCATTACTGCCGCCGCAACTTTTAATGCATTCACCAATTTATCTTTTGCATATCCCGGATGCACAATTACACCACTGATAGTTATTGCAGCACCATCGGCACTAAAAGTTTCATCTTCTAAACTTCCTGCTTCGCCACCATCTAAAGTATAACCAAATGCGGCGCCCAATTTTTGCATATCCACTTTTGCGGTGCCTTGTCCAACTTCTTCATCAGGTGTAAATAAAATTTTTATATCGCCATGTTTTATTGCAGGGTTTTGTATAAAAAATAATGCTGCTTCCATAATAGCGGCTACACCGCTTTTATCATCAGCACCCAAAAGTGTTAATCCGCTTGCAGTAATTACACCATAATTAATATGCTCTTTTAAATAAGGAGAATTGCTGGTATTTAAAATTTGTGTGTTGTCATCGGGTAAAACAATATCGTTACCATTGTAATAACGGTGATGGATAGGCTTTACATTAGTGCCGCTGCAATCTGGCGCTGTATCTACATGGGCACAAAAACAAATGGCCGGTATATTTTTTTTATCGCTGTTAGATGGAATAGTGGCGTACACATAACCAAACTCATCGGTGGTGGCATTGGTAATGCCCATGCCAAATAATTCACGGTGCAATAGTTTACTTAAATCTTTTTGCTTTTCTGTGGAGGGATGTGCAGTGCTGGTAGGATCACTTTGTGTATCTACCTGTACATAACGCATAAAACGATCGGCAATGCTGTCGGGGCTAATTTGTATCATATAAAAATATTAAATGTAAAAATATCGAATATCGAATGTGTGAAACTTATTACAGTCCGCTAAGATACGCAGCGCATGCATTAAAAAATATTCGCCATTCGACATTTCCAAATTCAACATAAAAAAAGCAGCCTGCTTTCGCAAACTGCCCAATTATTCATTGTTAATTATCCATTATCAATTAATAGAAACCAATTCAATATCAAATATCAATTCCTGTCCTGCTAAAAAATGATTAGCATCTAAAATAATAATATCATCTTTTACTTCTACCACAATTACCGGTACCGGCTGGCCCTGTTGATTGCTTAAGGTTAAAGGCATGCCTGGTTCCAGCTGCATTTCTGCAGGTACATTTTCTTTAGGGAATTCAATAATAGCTTCTTCGCTTCTTGGGCCGTAAGCATCTTCGGGTGCAATGTTGATGGTTTTTTTATCGCCAACAACCATTCCGGGAATAGCCAGATCGAAACCTTTAATCATTTGTCCTGCACCAACTGTAAATTCCAATGGCTCTCTTCCGGCAGAAGAATCAAACTGTTCGCCATTTAATAATTTTCCTGTATAATGTACTTTTACATTATCTCCGTTTTTTGCTTGCATTGTTTTTTGTTTTTGTATGAGTTTGTGTAAACGGGGATTTTTGAAAAATTTATAAGATTAAAAGATGCATATCCAAAACCTTTTAATATTCCTCCATCATCGTTTCAACAAAAAATAAGCCTGCAAATTAATATATAAACGGCAGAGGTTATTAAAAAACTTTTCGGCAACTTTACTATATGAAAAATATAATCCCCTGTTTAATAATATTATTTATTTGTGACAGATTAACAGCACAACCAGTTTTAATAAAATCCGAAATCGGAAATCTGAAATCTCAAATCGTAACCGGTGCCGAAAGGATGGAAGTTTACCTACCTTATCTTAAAGGAAAATCGGTGGCAGTTTTTGCCAACCAAACCAGCATGGTAAACGCTACTCATTTAGTAGATACGCTGATTAGCAGGGGAATTACTATTGTAAAAATATTCAGTCCCGAACATGGCTTTAGGGGTACCGCCGATGCAGGCGAACATGTGAAAGATGCAAAAGATAAAAAAACCGGTGTGCCGATTATAAGTTTATATGGCGATCATAGAAAGCCAACGCCAGCAGATTTTAAAGATGTGGATATTTTAATTTTTGATATACAGGATGTAGGCGTGAGGTTTTATACTTACATATCTTCTTTACAATACTATTTAGAAGCGGCATTAGAAAATCATAAACCATTAATGATTTTAGACAGGCCCAACCCCAATGGTTTTTATGTAGATGGCCCGGTGCTGGATATGAAGCATAAAAGTTTTATCGGCATGCAGCCTGTGCCCATTGTTTACGGCATGACGATTGGAGAATACGGCTTAATGCTGGCAGGAGAAAATATGCTGAGTAAAGAAGCCAATACTATCAATACTTTTAATGTTTCTACAAAACCAACAGCTGATACACCTTTTCATGTAACGGTTATTAAATGTAAAAATTACGACCACAACAGTAAATATATTTTACCTGTAATGCCGTCGCCCAATTTAAAAACCATGCAGAGTATTTATTTGTACCCTTCCACCTGTTTTATTGAAGGCACAGTAATGAGTGAGGGCAGAGGAACGGAAGCACCTTTTCAAATTTTTGGCCATCCCTTATTACCAAAAAAATTATACGCTTTTACACCCAAACCAAACGAAGGAGCTAAAAGCAGTAAATGTTTTTACCAGCTTTGCTATGGCTGGTATGTAAAAGGTACTAACGAAGAAATTTTAAAAACCCTCAATAAAAAAATTCAATTAAAATATATTATCGATGCGTATAAATTATTTCCCGGCAAGGATAGTTTCTTTTTAAAAAATAATTTTATAAACAGACTGGCAGGTAATGATGTTTTTCAAATGCAAATAAAAGCAGGTAAAACAGAAGCGGCAATTAAAAAAAGTTGGGAGCCGGGATTAAACGCTTTTAAAAAAATAAGAAAAAAATATTTATTGTATAAAGATTTTGAATAATTGTATTTTTAAGCATGCGGCTAACCATTACCTGCTTATGCTTATTTTTTAGCAGTACTGCAATTACCCAGCCATTGTACGAAACCTACACGCCTGCCAATGGCCTGGTAGATGCCAGGGTTACCGGAATGGTGCAGGATAAATATGGCCGCTTAATTATTTACACCCGTGAAGGATTTAGTATTTACGACGGGCAAAGATTTACCAATATACTTTCCATTAACAATGAGCCGGTAGGCATTGTTAGCAATTATATTTTTTTACCCGACAGTACTTTATATTTAGTAAGGTTTAATGGCAACCCCATTAAAATAGAAAAAGATAATATCGGTTACGACAGTGTGTTGCTAAAAGGTATTTCAGAAATTTCGGAAGTTAGAAAAATAAATGACAGCACCAGCCTTCTTTTATCCAATCACGGCACTTATTTGCTGATAAATAAATCGCAAAAAAAATTAACCAACACTGCAGGTATCGGATTAAAGCAGTTAACCAACATTGCCTCTGGGGCAGCCTCTAAAAATAAATTACTATTTTGTAATAACGATGGTGCTTTTGAGCCTTCGCTTTTTTTATACGATATTAAAACTGCGGCAGTAACAAGTGTAACAGAGGGCTTTATTGTTAATAAAATTGTGCAGAATAAAGCAGGTGCAATATATATACTAACTCTTCATTCAGGAATAAAAGAAATAAATACAGCTAAACTTCAGGAAGATAAAATTGAATATACTGCCCCATGGTTTTTACAATATGTGGACAAAAATTTTAAAATTGAAAACATAATTTTTGATAATGAAAATAATATTTGGTGTATTGATATAAACAGGGGCTGTTATAAAATTAATATCGCTACACATGCTAAAACATTTTATGATTATACTAATGGCTTATTTAAAAATATAACTACCTTATACCAGGATAAAGAATTTAATTACTGGTTTTTAACTTATGGAAAAGGCATACAAAAGCTGGTACAGTCCAATTACGAAGAGATACAAGCAATTAATAACACTACGGTATTACGCAGCAACTACACTTATAATTTACCCGGCAATGCAGTATTTATTAACGGGCATACAAAACAGTTTTCTTTACAAAATAATACTGCTGTTGTTTTGCCGGCAGCAAAAAAAAATAGTACTGATGGTTTGATATTTTGGCAAAACCAATACTGGCATTTTAAAGATAAAAATACTTTAGAAAATGAAAACAAAGCAGCCATTAATTTTATTTTGCCCGAAAACGAAAATAAAAAACTGCAGCTCTCCAATAAAATTAAAACCGATAAAGCAGGTAATATTTTAATTGGCGGAACATATTTTTATATACTGCTGCAAAATGGCAAATATGCTGCTGCTGAGTTGCCTTATTTTACTGATAATATTGTTGCTGATGCTGAGAATAATTACTGGGCTTTCGACAGAGGCAATTCGCTTGCCATTGTATATGGCTATAAAAATAACCAACTCGTAAAAATAAATGAATTTAATTTACCCGGCATTGCCCCAAGGTGTGCGGCGCTTTGGAATAAAGATACTTTTTTAATAGGTACAAGATATAACGGGCTGCTATTTGTAAAGGCAGCAAATGGAATGGTAAAACCTTTTCTGGCATTAACAAGAGAAAAAGGATTGTCGAATAATTTTATTCTGGATATTATTAAACTGAATAAAAATAAAATTGCGCTTGCCACAGCATCTGGTGTTGATATTGTAAATTTTAGCGGAGCCGATACGAGTTTGCAAAAACTATCCTTGGGTATAAACGTGTATGATCCTGTTGCTAATCTTGTTGCCGACAGTGCAGGCAATTTATATGCCGTTAGTGAATATACCGGCAAGTTGTACAAATACACTGCTAACAAGTTTAATAATATTAATTATTACCCCACCGCATTTTTTAGCCAAATATGGGTTAATAGAGAAAAGACAGGCAGTAATAAAAATATATTTGAGTATCACCAAAATAATTTTTTATTTCAGGCGGGTGCCCCGTCATACATTGATAACAGGAACATCACTTTTTATTTTTCTTTACAGGGAAAAATAAATAAAGAATTGTTTAACAACTCCGGCGATTTTGAAGTAAATAATTTGGAGCCCGGTGATTATGAATTATTGGTAAGGATAGTTTATCCCGGAAGTATTTATCCTGAACAAAAACTTTTCTATGTATTTAAAATTAACCAACCCTTTTGGAAAACATGGTGGTTTATTTTATTGATGATTATCTGCAGTGCCTTATTAATTGGTTATTTTATAAGAAATTTTTACAGTAAAAAATTAGAAAAACAAAAAGCTGAATTGGAAAAACAGTATGCTATTGAGCAGGAGCGTACACGAATGGCAAGAGAACTGCATGATGGGTTGGGCAGTATGCTGAGTGGCATTAAACATTCTTTTGCAGCATTAAAAAACCAGGTTGCAATGGATAACAGCCAGGGTGATAAATTTAACAGTAACATTGAAAAATTAAATGATACCATAAAAGAGTTACGGAATATTTCTCACAGTATTTCTCCGGATGGTTTATTATTGTATGGGTTAGAAAATTCGTTGAGGGATTATTGTAATAATATTACAAGCCCCGGCGTACTAAACATTTCTTTTAAAGCACTGGATACCGAAAAAATGCATTTAACAGAAGAACAGGCTTTTCATTCGTTTAGAATTATACAGGAGCTTTTGCAAAATATAATTAAACACTCGGGTGCATCAAATGCTATTGTGCAAATAAGCTATAACCATAACCGGCTTTATATAACTGTTGAAGACGATGGTAAAGGTTTTGAAATTGATGGCGACCTTAACAAAAAAGGCATGGGTTTAAAAAATATTGAAAGCAGGATAAAAATACTTAAAGGTAAAATGGATTACCGCACCACGGCATCCGAAGGTACTTCTGTATTAATGGAAATACCCTGTGCCGAAAAAAATATTTAGCCAGCCTGTTTTATATCATGTGCTGCTGTACTGCTACTTTTATCAATGAAGCGATATTTTTTGCTTCAAACTTTGCCAGCAAATTTTTACGGTGTGTATCAACTGTTGTTGTGCTGATAAAAAGTTTTTGTGCAATTTCGTTATTTGTCAAGCCATCGGCAATTAACTCCAGCACTTCTTTTTCTCTCCTTGTTATTACTGGTACATTATTATTTGTATCGGGTTTTCGTAAAGCCAGTGCAGCATCAAAACTTAAAAACTGTTTTCCTTTTATTACAGTTTCAATACCTTCCATTAACTCTTCCTGAGTTGCATTTTTAAGCACATAACCCGAAGCTCCGCTGCCAATCATTTTTTCTATAAAACTTTGCTGGTTAAAAGTGCTTAATCCTAAAATAAAAATACCCGGAAAATTTTCTTTTACTTCTCTGCACAAATCAATACCGCTTTTATCGGGTAAATTAATATCCATTAAAATTACATCGGGTATTTGCTGCTGTAAAAAAGCTATGCAGGATGCAGCATTGGTGGCATGGCCCATCCACTCAATATTTTTTTCATTTTGCAATAACGAATGAATACCTTCTATCACCATGTAGTGATCATCAACTATAAAAACTTTTATGGCCATTTATATATTTAATTCAATTTGAACTGATGTTCCTTTGCCGGGTTCCGATTGTACATCTAATTTACCTTTTAAATATTCCACCCTGCTTTGGATATTACTCCATCCAATTCCTTTTGATTGCTGTAAAATTACAGGGTTAAATCCTTTTCCATCATCTTCTACAGTAATATTAATATCATTATTTATTTTACTTACCTGCACAATAGCGGTTTTTGCCGCAGCATGTTTCATGGTATTATTAATTAACTCCTGCACAATGCGGTAAATAGTAATGGCAGTAGTTTGCTCTATCACTAAATTTTGCAAACCAATAGATTGGTAAGATACCTGCAATGCACCTGAATTATTGATATCGTTGCAAAAATCTTTTAGTGCGGTATCCAGTCCAAATTTTACCAGCGCTTCGGGCATCATGTTGTGTGCCACCCGGCGCATTTCTTTTATTGAGCTGTCCAGCATATCCATGCTGCGTTCAAATGCCTGTGTATTTTCAGGCGTCATAATTAAATTCCCTTTCATAGTATTAAATGAATATTTTATTCCCGATAACATTCCTCCAAGGCCATCGTGTAAATCTTTTGCCAAACGGGTGCGTTCCTGCTCTTCGCCTTTAAGTACCGCTTCGGTTGCGGTTAATTGTTGCTGTGTTTCTAAATCATTAATTCGTTGCTGTTGTAATTTTTGTTTTTGTTTGTAAGTACGGTAACTGAGTAATGATATTATTAGTAAAGTAAAAGCCCCGGCAATTAAAAAATAGTTAAGGGTATTTTTTTGTTTGATGGCAAGCTGCTGTATTTTTTTATCTGTTTCTAATTGCGCTACTTCGTTTTGTTTTTTTTCATAATTATACCTTGCCTGGCGAAATTCCATTTGCCTGATATTTATCTGCCTGGTACAGCGAATCTTTAATTACTGCTACAGAGTCTTTATAAGCAAATGCTTTGGTAAAATTGCCGAGCTGTTTATATACTTCGGCATAATTTTCAAAATACATTTGTTTAGATGTGGTGATTATTGAGTAGTCGAGATATTTTGCAGATGAGTCTAAATGTGCAGCAGCCAGCTTTGGTTTTTTTAATTCAGCTTCGTTAGCCGAAATGTTTAAAAAATTATTACCTATGCCAGCTGTAAAATTTAATTGCCTTGCAAAATTTAAACATAAAGTATAATACTCAATTGCCTTTTGGTACTGCTTTGTGTTGTAATAGTACATCGCACTCATAAAATCGCAGGAGTAAACCATATTCTGATTGTTTAACTCCAGTGCAATTTTTTTTGCAGAGTCCAGTATCAGCAACCCCCTGTCGCCCTCTCTTTTTGCATTTACCAAATTGCCACCGTAAGCATACCAGGCATTCAGCAGGTTTGCTTTATCATTATTTTTTCTTGCAAAATCTAATCCTTTTTTACTGTATAAAATACCTTCATCAAATTTATTAATAGTGGCATAAGCTATGGAAAGATTGCTGTATAAAACGCCTAAATCGCTGCTGTTAGGATTGTCTTTAAGATAAATTTCTTCTGCCTTAAGATAATAAAAAGTAGCAGTTTCATAATCGGCATTGTTAGCATGCAGCAATCCTAAATTAATATAGCTTGTACCCATCGATACTCTCGACCTTAAATTACCGGGGTATTTCGAAAATATTTTTATCGCCTTTTCATAATTATCAATAGAGGGAAGTGTTTGATTGGCCAACTGTATTGTGCCAGCTAAAAAAAAAGCTTGTGCTTTAAAAAAATCATTCTGTTTTGCAATTGCAATGGAATCTATTTTATTTTGACATTGCCATGCTTCAACAGTGTCTTTATATTTTATTTTATTACCCAGCTGCACCAGCAGGCGCACTTGTTCCGTATCATTCTTTTCTGTTTTTATACGGTTGCGTATACTGTCGAAAACATTTATTTGTGTAAATGCGCCAAGTGGAATAATATGTAGTATGAACAATGCAATTTTTTTCATACAGTAAAATAGAACATTACTTCCATTATACAAATAAACCCAAAAGCCTTTTTAAAGTTCCTCCCCTTTTTCCATGATTTTTTTGTGAATTTAAAAATCTCCTGTTTTTACAGGATGGTGAAAGCGCTTTTAAGTTTTCATTTTTACTGTATCAAAAAATTAAAACATCGGTTATATGAAGAAGTTATTTTTTGTTTGCCTGCTTTTTGCAAATGCAAAATTTTTAGCCGCACAAAATATTGGCATTGGTACTGCAACACCTGCCACAAGGCTTGATATCGCTGGCATTAACGGCTGGAACGTAGCTGCCGGCGAAGGCGATATGCGTATAGGTAACAGCAGTTACCGTTTAAAATTTGGGGTGGCTTTAAGTGGCGGTGGTGCAGGAGCTGCCAATATTATGCAGTTTGGCCAGCCAGGTGGTTTTAATGTTTTGTCATTGGGTGCACAGGGAAACCAAATCCTGTATGTTAATGGAGGAAATAATTCTGTTGGCATCGGCACCGCTTCTCCTGCAACAAAACTTGAAGTAGTTGGCAGTACCAGCACAACAAATCTTGTACTAACGGGAACGGGAAACGGCAATGCAAATGATTTTTTAATTAAATCGAATGCAACCGGTTTGGTAAGTGCCAGAAAAGGGCATGGGGCATTGGGACTTAATTATATTATATGCACCAGCGGGGTATTTATTGGGCCCTCCAATCAGGGTTCTATTGATTTTTCGTGGCTGGGAGAGATAAAATTATTTGCAGCAAGTTATGCACCGCCGGGTTGGGCGTTTTGCAATGGCCAGTTATTAAACATAGCAGATCACACGGCGCTGTTTGCCATTATTGGTACTTATTACGGCGGTAATGGAACCACCAATTTTGGTTTGCCGGATTTACGTGGTGCTGCGCCTGTTGCTTTTGGCACCCCATCAGCCGGTGGCAATACTTGGGGTATTGGGGAAAGGACACAATAATATAATTATACACGGCTGATATACAAAGCATCTGGTTAGAATCTTTGAAAAAAATATAATTAAAAAAATATGAAAAAAATATTTCTCCTGCTGGCAATACTTGCGGTTATAAAAACACAAGCTCAAAATGTTGCCATAAACAACGATGCAAGTTTGCCCGACAACAGTGCGATGCTGGATATTAAAAGTGGTACAAAAGGTTTGTTGATACCCCGTATGAATTCCGCAGCTATGAATGCAATTGTAAATCCTGCAAAAGGATTATTGGTAATGGATACTGCAAAAAATCAATTGATGGTAAATATGGGGACACCGGCTGTACCTAACTGGCAAACCATTGTCGCAACAAGTGGATGGAGTTTAACAGGAAATTCAGGTATTGATTCTGCTACTAATTTTATTGGAACATTAAATACAAAACCATTTATTATAAGAGTAAACAATGTACGTTCGGGATATATTGATACAATTACCAGCAACACATCTTTTGGTTTTAGAACCTTAGACTCTTCTACCACAGGAACAGCTAACACAGCTATAGGTTTTAAATCTCTTTCAGGAAATAAGACTGGCGAAAATAATACAGGTCTCGGATGGGGAGCTTTACAATTCAACAGCTCAGGATCTTTCAATACTGCATCGGGTGTTTATGGCTTGTACGCCAATACCACCGGAAGTCAAAATACTGCATTGGGTCAATTGGCAATGTATTCTAACACAACCGGCGGCCAGAATAATGCTGTAGGAAGCGATGCCATGCGTTACAATACTACAGGCAGCAGCAATGTTGGCATTGGCTTTACTTCTTTATATTTTAATACAACCGGTTATTCAAATATTGCAGTGGGTACTGGTGCATTATTTAATACAGGCAACCGCAGCAATCTGGTAGCCATTGGCGATAGTGCCCTTTTCAATAACGGAATCGGCGCTACTCTGGCAGCACATGGAATAGCCAATACCGCCATCGGATCAAAGGCGCTGTTTAATAATACAACCGGTTATTTTAACACGGCAAACGGCTCTAATGCCCTTTTTTCAAATACTACCGGGTTTCAGAATACTGCTTCCGGAACGGGATCATTACGATCTAACAACACCGGCATATTAAATACCAGTACCGGATTTAATTCCCTGTTTGGTAATACTTCGGGTAATGAAAACAGTGCCTTTGGAAATGCAGCATTGGCTAACAATACTGGAGGACTTTCAAACAGTGCATTTGGTTCAGGCAGTTTGGTTAATAATAGTACCGGCAATACAAATACCGGAATGGGTTATGTTTCGCTTTTCAATAACCAAACCGGATTTTCTAATGTTGCGGTGGGTACACATGCATTATTTAATAACGGCAATCGCAGTAATCTGGTAGCCATTGGCGATAGTGCTTTATTTAATAATGGCATTGGTGCAGTAAATGCATACGAGGGTACATTAAATTCTGCCTTTGGTTCCAAAGCCTTATTTGCAAATACAACTGGTTATTATAACACGGCAACAGGATCAAATGCACTAAGAAATAATTCAACCGGTGTACAAAATACAGCGAATGGCACAGGTGCTTTAGTAACAAATACTACCGGCAGTGCCAATACAGCTATGGGTTTAAATGCAATGTTTACCAACTCAACTGGTAATAGCAACACCGGCTTAGGCAATGCAGCATTAGCATTAAATACTACTGGCTCTAATAACACTTCTACAGGTTTTTTAGCTTTAAACAATAATAATACCGGCTATAGCAATGTAGCTATTGGCACAGAAGCATTGTTTAGAAATACTGATCGTAATAATCTGGTAGCCGTCGGCGATAGTGCTTTGTACAATAATGGCGTTGGTGCAGTGGGTTTTCAGGCAACAGAGAATTCAGCGTTAGGTTCCAAAGCCTTATTTGCAAATACTACCGGTTATTACAATACCGCAACCGGAACAAATGCATTAAGAAGCAATTCAACCGGAGCTCAAAACACAGCTAATGGCACAGGATCGTTAGTCAACAATACCATTGGGAATTCTAATACCGCTATGGGCTTAAATGCCATGGCCCTGAATAATACAGGAAATGAGAATACTGCTGTAGGAAATTTTGCCGTGGTAAACAACACTTCCGGTAGCAGAAATACAGGAATGGGTAATGCTGTATTGAGTTCCAATACAACAGGCAACAACAATACGGCCACAGGAATAAGTGCTTTAAACAATAATACAACCGGGTACAGCAATGTGGCAATTGGCACAGAAGCTTTAATGAGAAATACTGACCGCAGTAACCTGGTAGCCGTTGGCGATAGTGCCTTATATAATAATGGTACAGGAGTATCATTTCCTGGAGAAGCCAGAAGAAATACTGCGGTGGGTTCAAAAGCATTGTACACCAATACTACAGGAGCAGATAATACAGCAGCAGGATTTAATAGTTTATTTTTAAACAGCTCCGGTTATTCCAATACAGCAAATGGAGCTTCTTCACTTAGAGCAAATACTACAGGCTATCAAAATGCAGCAAGTGGCGCTTATTCACTTTTGTCAAATACAACAGGAATTTATAATGCTGCCCACGGTAATTCATCACTAGGTTCAAATACACAAGGTGATTATAATACTGGTAGTGGAAGTAATGCACTATTCAATAATACCTTAGGAAATAGAAATACTGCAGCTGGATATACAGCACTTTCCACCAACACTATCGGAAATAATAATACTGCAATTGGATATGCAGCAGACGTTGCGGTTAACAATCTTTCCAATGCAACTGCAATAGGTTACAACGCAAAAGTTGCAGCCAGTAATAGTTTAGTATTAGGTGGTACCGGTGCAGATGCCGTAAATGTTGGAATTGGCACAACAACTCCCGGCTTCCCGTTAAACTTTGCCAATACACTTGGCAATAAGATTTCTTTATACGGAAACACCGGTAGTCATTATGGCTTTGGTGTACAGGGTGGGTTGCTGCAAATACATAGTGATGCTGCTGCTGCTGATATTGTTTTGGGTTATGGCAGCAGTACCTCTTTTATTGAAAACATGCGGATAAAAGGAAATGGCAACGTAGGAATAGGAAATAACAATCCTGTCCGTCCACTTTCATTTCCTGCATCTTTAGGCGAAAAAATATTACTCTATCCCGGTGGTGCAGGCGAAGTGGGCATTGGTGTGTATGGAAACGAATTAAGGTTACATGCAGATAACCCGGGTGCTGCAGTTTCATTTGGCACACAGGATAATGCCGGACTATTTACACAGGCAGGCAGGTTTCAAATAAGTGGTGGGTATGGTTTATTTGTAAATGGAAACATTTGGGCAAATGGAAATACGTATGCAAGTGATGAACGTTTCAAACAAAATATTACTCCGATACAATCTCCATTGCAAAAATTATTGCAGATAAATGGTGTAGAGTATGAAATGAAAACTGGCTCATTTCAAAAAAATAATTTTCAAAAAGGAAGACAGATGGGTTTGCTGGCGCAGAATGTAGAAAAGATTGTGCCTGAAGCAGTGAATGAAATGGATGGCTATAAAGGAGTGGATTATGCAAGGTTAGTTCCATTATTAATAGAAGCTATTAAGGCGCAGGAAGTAAGAATACAAATTTTGGAAAATAAACTGAAAAAATAAGTTATGAAAAAATATTTTTTTACACTGTCCATTTTATTTACGTCAATCATTCTATTTGCACAACCCGGTAAAAAAAATGAAAAAGAAAAACCTCCTACTCAAAAAGAAATGGAGGAAATGATGAAAGAAGCACAGAAGATGATGGAAGAAATGGCCCCGGAAGATAAAAAGATGATGGATAGTATGGGCATTAAAATGCCCGATGTAAAAACTATGAAAAAAAATGTTGCAGGCGTTTCTGATGCACAATTAAAACAGGCTTATGAAGATGAAATGAGGATAGTGCCATTGAAAGATGCAGCAAGGATTGCAAGCATTTCTACAGTACCCATAACGGCCGCATCATTGCCGTCCTATATTTCGTCGGCACATAGTAAAGTAATAACACAAATAGAGCCTGAAGAAAAAAATACTGCAGATGAACTGTATCAAATGCTGATAGGGCAACAAAAAGCTGAAACAGGCAATATTGCCGCAGGTCTTTGGATGACAGGCAGGCCCCAGTTAGCTATTTATCTTTTAGGCAAAGCCTGTATGGATAATACGGCTGATGATAATAACATCAATAACTATGCAGCCATGCTGAGCATGGGCGGTGCAGAACAATTGAGTATTCCTTTACTCAATTATATTAATAAAAAATTTCCACGCAACAGCACCATCTTAAATAATCTTGGACAGTCATGGTTTGGTTTGGGTGATATAACTAAAGCTGAAAAATATTTAGACAGCTCCATCCGTATCTATGCTTATCATCCCCAGGCCAATCATACCAAATCATTTATTGAAGAAGAAAAAAATCATCAGTCGGAAGCAGTGAATCTTGTAAAAAAATCATTGCAACATTCTTACGCAAAGGAGAAAGAAGACCGATTAAGAAAATTGGGTGATGAAATGAAAGTTGGAGATGTAAACCTGCCACCAAAAACAAAAGCAGACCCATTAAATCTCGGCGCTTTTACGCATCCTCCTTTTCCAAAATCTGTTGATGAATGTATTAAACTGGAACCTGAATGGGAATCCTTTCGGGAAAAGCTGGAAGCAGAAAGTGCAAAATTGAATAAAATGGCGAAAGATGCATTGGAGCATGCACAGAAAATGCATCAGCTAAGAGCAAACAGGGATCTTGCTATGATAAAAGCCTCTGTACAGGCCGGCAGTCCGCAGGGTATGCTCACTTCAGTACCGCTGTATATAAAAAAAGGTTCGCTAAAACTAAAAGAAGTTACCGATGATTATGGCAGGAAGATGCAGGAGTTAGGAAAGAAGCAATTTGCATTTTCAACCGGTGCTGGATTGCAACTACGCCTGGATTATGATAAAGAAATGGAAATATTGAGGGAGGAAGATAGTGAACAAACCGGCGAAGGAATGCCCAACAAAGATTTCTGTCCTAAGTATAAAGAAGCCAGTGATAAATTTTTAAAAGCATTTAATACTGAAGCAGAAAATTTTTACAATCAAGGCCTTGCAATAGTTAAGCCTTATCTTAATGATATGGCCTATTATAGTATGTACACCAACTGGTCCGAGATGTTTGAAGTGATAAAGCTGGATGCAAAAATGAAATGGTTAGGGGCCCTGCATGCC
The DNA here is from genome assembly GCA_963741535.1 of uncultured Chitinophagaceae bacterium. Classification (GTDB taxonomy): domain Bacteria; phylum Bacteroidota; class Bacteroidia; order Chitinophagales; family Chitinophagaceae; genus Ferruginibacter. The sequence goes on along the minus strand of CAVUIP010000002.1, from coordinate 497,775 downwards.
GATGCTCCGGCAAATTATGAATCCATAACAAATTTTGTTTGCAAAAAAGTAGAGGTGGAAAAAAAAGAAGGAAAGCTTGCTGAGTTTGATGATGTGGCCTGCAAATACCACAGCGAAATGAGCCTGGTAGCATTTAAAATAAAAACAGACTGCAGCCGAATGACAACAGAGCTTGATGCAAAATTTATAAAGCTTAAGCTGAAACAGAATATGGACAAAGAAACATTTGGCGAACAGTTTATTAATTGTACAGTTGTTGTAAAAGGTGAAATTGGAATTGGTAAAGTAAAGCTTGGGCCACTTGAAGCCGGCGCAAAAGCAGAGGCGGGTGTGGAAGTTGAAATAGACCGTACAGGTGTAACTGATGTTTCTATCATTGCCGGCATAAAAGGAGGCATTGGAATTAAAAACGAAGAAGGTAAAGTAAAAATTGGAGGAGCCGGTGTACAAGGGAAGATAAGCCTGGTAAGTGGTAAAGGTTCGGTGAAAGGAACCGGCATATTAAAAATGATAAAATAAAAAACCAATGCTGTATTATTTGCTTTGCCACAACATTATAAAAAAGTTTTTTTAAAATTATAAATCATAATAAAATGAAAATTTTTATCGCATTCATCCTGGTTGTGTTCTCGGCTACCAGCTTACAGGCGCAGCTTTTAAAAAAAATAAAACAAAAAGCCGAACAGGCTGCAGGTAAAGTTTTAGATAAGCCTGATGAAAAAAAGCAAACCGGCGATGCTGAAAATAAAGAAACTCCTGCTGTAGAAAGCGGCAAAACAGATGAAACAAAGTCTGGCACGGGCACTCCCAACCTTAAAGTGTACAGCAAATTTGATTTTGTGCCGGGCAGCGCTATTCTGTACTTCGACAATTTTGAAAAAGACAATATTGGCGAATCGCCATTAGGATGGATTACTTCCTCATCAGCAGAAGTAGTTACTATTGATGAACTGGAAGGGAAATGGTTAAAAATGGCAGCAACCAGCACTAAACAAATCAGTCGTAATAAAAAGCAAAGCTGGGGTAATAATTTTACTGTAGAGTTTGACCTGCTGATTGTAAAAAATACCTACGACCCACGGATAAATTTTTCATTAATGAATACAAGTGGCAGTTTGGTTACTGATGAAAAAATATTACAAACCGGGAAACATGCCGTGTATGTATCAACCATTCTTGGTGATGGTGGCAACAAAACCAGGCTATCGCTTTACAGCAATAATAACATCAACAGTGCAGTGTCTGATAAAATGTCCGAGAGCCTTCCTTACAACAACACAACGCCGGTACATGTCAGTATTTGTGTGCAGGGCAAACGGTTCAGGTTTTGGTGGAATGAAAAAAAATTATACGACCTGCAAACAGTAAACGAAGAATATATGCCCAACCAGTTTGGGTTTGATTTTGGCAGTGTGGGCGGATCAGATTTTTATGTAAGCAATATACGAGTGGCAAAAGATATTCCTGATACCCGTGCCCGTTTTGAAGAAGGAAAAATTATAAGCAACTTATTATTTTATACCGGCAAAGCCACGCTAAGGCCCGAAAGTATGGGAGCCCTGCTTGATATAAGTAAAGTATTGAAAGAAGTTACTATGCCCGTAAAAATTATTGGGCATACAGACAGTGATGGTGATGATGCCGCTAATCAAAAACTTTCTCAGCAAAGAGCCGAAGCCGTTAAAACTATCCTGGTAAATCAATATAACGTTGATGAAAGTAAATTTTCTACCGAAGGCCGTGGCGAAACACAGCCAATAGCCGACAATAAAAATGCAGAAGGCAAAGCCCAGAACCGAAGAGTGGAATTTATATTTAAAGCCGAGGCGGATGTATATGTAAAACCTGCTGGCATCAGTAACGAAAACACGAAAGCAGCAGCTAATAATAAACCCGCCGTTAATAACAGTAATAAGCCCGGCACTAATGCAGATGGTGCAGCAACAGTAACCTTGCAAAGTAAAATTCTCAATATCAGTTTACCCTATGCACAATTCATGAAGACATCAGAAAACACTTTTACATTTAGTGCAGGCAAAGAAGAAGGAAATAATAAAGAAAATTATTTTAAGATAGATCTCACTTCTGTAAATACCCGTTTAAAAGCTGAGACCTACAACTTCAGGGAAATAAATGAAAAGAATCCGCTTTATGGTACAAAAAAATTTTCTGAAATTAAAACCACTGAAGCAGTGTTGTATTATGGCACCACTAAAAAACCTTACATCTATAAATTTTCTCCCATTATTGGCAACGGGCATATGGCAACTTTTGTAAGTGAATCTTTATTGAGAAAACTTCCACCCATATCACCAAATTGCAAACTTGTTATTGAAAAAGTAGAAGATGGCAAAGCAAGCGGGTATTTTGTAATGGGTATTATGATACAGGGTCTTAAAGGCGTTACAAAAGGTGATGCAATGACCGAAACATTTACAGATGGTTTTTCCGGAGAAATGAAATGCACTTTTAGTAATGTACCGGTATATTAAAGTTTACGGGGGCAGTTTGTAAAAATAAAAAAATGAAAAGAAAATTTTTGCAGCAGTTAAATTCAATTGTACTTGTTGCAGGTATAATGCTGGCAGGTATAACTGTAAAAGCACAAAAAAAATTAGTTCCTGCTTCTCAATCTTTATTAACAGGTATTGCATTGCCCGCTGGCAGTAAACAGGACGGCAGATTGTTAATGGAGTTATCAGGCAAAGCACTTTTAGAAATTGAAACTAAAAAAGTAAATACCACAATTACAAAAACAGAAGTATTTTATTTACCGGCAACTGCTGCTGGTGCAGACCCCGATTCAATTGTGCAGCAACTTACAGTATTAGGCTGGAAAATTATTCCTGTACAGGGCGACGATAAATTTGTATGGCTGCAAAAAGATAACCGCTATATCATTACTTACTTTTCATTAAACAAAAAAAATAACGACCTGTATTTTGGCGAAGTTGCAAATGCACCTGCAACAGGGAATAACAACACCGTTCAAAATACAAATAATAACGGCCAGAAGAATACACAAAAAAACAATCCGACAACAAAACGATCGGCAGCAGCCAGTACAAAATATTTCAAACACAATAGCCAAACAGGATGGCTTTGCATTTACCACAACAAATTTTGACAATGGCTGGACAAGCGTTGTACAGGAAGATTGGGTGGAAACAACAAAAGGAAACATAAAAGTGCTGATACATTATCCCAATAAAAAAGCAGATGAGTACAATAGTGTATTACTTGATGGATTAAAAAATGCCTGGAATATATTAGTGGCTCCAAGATACAGTTCGGCCAGCAACTTTGAATTTAAACCAATACAAAGCTGGCAATCGATTGAGTTTGCAGAAGCAGATATGGTGGAAAATGCAACCGGCAAAACAGTACATGTGGTATTATTCAAAAAAAACTTTAGTGGTGGCGGTGGAAAATTTTTAGAATTTATATCAGCAAATAAAAATGTTTTCGAACAGGAATTTGGCGTTTACACCAATGAATCCACCGCTGCAGGCTGGGATAAAATGGCTGCCATGGCTAACTATAACAAATTTGCTGTTGGCGCATCGGATCTTATTGGTAAGTGGACCACCAATTTTACCGGCATGACGCAATATGTAAATGCTTATACAGGTGCAAGTGCCGGTGCAGATACACATGCTTCTAACGAAAGTTTTGTATTTGCTGCAGACAATACTTACAAATGGGATTTAGGTGTAGCCAGTGGTTTTGTAGGCAATATTAAATTTCAAAGTGCAAAAGCAGCAGGCACCTGGTCGCTGTTAAATAACTGGCAGGTACATTTTTCTGAAATTGAAAAAAAACCAAAAACGTACAACGCTTTTTTCTCCTGCATTAAAGGTGCAAGAATATTATGGTTGCAGGATACTGGTTACGGCGGTTACAAAAGCTTTGGAAAAGCAGAATAAAAAATTAAGAATATGAAAATAAAATCTTTGCATCTTTTAAAATCATTTTTATTTATTTCAGGAGTAATGCTGGCAGGGATTAATACAAAAGCACAAAAAAAATTAGTTTCTGTTTCGCAATCTTCACTAACAGGTATTGCATTGCCACCAGGCAGTAAACAGGATGGTAGGTTGCTAATGGAATTATCAGGCAAAGCACTTTTAGAAATGGAAACTAAAAAAGCGAATACCACAGTTACAAAAACAGAAATATTTTATATACCTGCCACTGCTGCCGGTGCAGACCCGGATTCAATTGTGCAGCAACTTACAGTATTAGGCTGGAAAATTATTCCTGTACAGGGCGACGATAAATTTGTTTGGCTGCAAAAAGATAACCGCTATATCATTACTTATTTTTCATTAAACAAAAAAGAACACGAACTGTATTTTGGCGAAGTTGCAAATGCACCTGCAAATGGAAATAACAATACCGTTCAAAATACAAATAATAACGGCCAGCAGAATATACAGCAAACAGATCCACAACAGCCAGTACAAAATATTTCAAACACAATTGCTAAACAGTATGGCTTTGCATTTACCACAACAAATTTTGATGATGGCTGGAGAAGTGTTGTATTTGAAGATTGGGTGGAAGTAACAAAAGGAAATATTAAAGTGCTGTTACATTATCCAAAAGAAGGAACAATTTTTCCTGCCGACCCCGATCCACTTACTACTGCTGCATGGAATATTTTAGTGGCACCACGATACAGCAATCTTAAAAATTACCGCACTGCTTACATAACCAGCTACAACAGGCCATACCTGGGTATGGGTAATGCAACAGAAAATGCAACAGGTAAGGAAGTATTTGTATTACTCTTCCGGCAGGGTGGCGGCTGGCTGGAGTTTGTAACACCAGACAAAAACACATTTATAGAACAATACAAATTTGATCCTGAAATAATCCGCTGGGACAGTGATACTGATTTAATGAAACCGCTGGCAAATATGACAGGCTATAACAAATTTGCTGTTGCAGCTACTGACTTTACAGGAAAATGGACCAGCGATTTTACTGGCATAATGCAGCTGTATCACGTTTACTCCGGCAATTATGCAGGCATGAACATTAATCAATCTAATGAAGAATTTGTTTTTGGAAACGATGGCACCTATAACTGGAAACTGCTGGTAGTAAACGGCATTGTGGGCAGCGCTAAATTCAACCAGGTAAAATCTTCGGGCACATTAATGGTAGTTAATAACTGGCAGGTGCATTGCACAAAAATTGAAAATGGGCCCAAAACTTACAATGCTTTCTGGAGCTGCATAAAAGGGGCAAGGTTATTAAACCTGCTGGATGCAAATTATCCGGGTGCAGGTATGTACACACAATATGGAATAGCTAAATAAATCTTTCACAAAAAAATAGATTATTTTTTAAACAATAAATTTTATACAATGAAAAAAGTATTCACGCTGCTGAGTTCGCTGCTGATTATAACAGGGCTTAAAGCGCAAACTGTAACGCCGCCTGCTGTAAAAAAAGAAACCGTAAAACCCGGCATCATACAACCTGGTGTTATTACCGACTCCGCTAAAAAATTAGCCATGAAAGAAAACGCAAAACCAATAAAGTTTGATCACATAAAGAAAACACCTGCAACGGTACCCATGAAAGAAAGTACTATAAAGATGAAAGAAAATACTACAACAGCAAAACCACATAAAGATTAAATGCTGCTGCGCCTGTTTAATAAAAATAAAATTTACCAGCCGGAAGGCATAACTGTAAAACTTAGTCAGGTACATGGCCGGGGAGTATTTGCCTGCAAAAAAATTAAAAGGGGTAGGGTTGTTGAAACCGCTCCGGTAATTTTATTGCAGGCCAGCGATAAAGAGTTTTTACAAAATACTTCTTTATTCAGTTATTATTTTTTAATTGATAATACGGCAACGCCTGCAGCGCTGGGGCTTGGTAATAGTTCGCTGTACAATCACTCGTACATTGCTAATGCAGAGTACACAGTTTGTTTAAAAGATGCCTGCCTTGTAATTAAAGCATGTAAAGAAATAAAACCTGGTGAGGAAATTATGCTTAATTATAATGGTACACCAAATGATGCAACGCCTGTTTACTTTCAGCCCTAAACAATATGAATAAACAGCTTTACATAAAAACTGTAAAAGGCAAAGGTCGTGGTGTTTTTTGCAAACAATTTATTGCAAAGGATGAAGTATTTGAAACTGCGCCTGTAATTGTTTTGCCTGCACAGGATTACGATACGGCTGCTGCATCAGCGCTATGTGATTATTTTTTTAATTTTGATAAGCAACAGGGTACACTGGCACTTGTACTTGGCTTCGGCTCTTTATACAACCATGCAGTGTATTCAAATGCAGGGTATAATTTAGATAAAGAAACCAAAATAATGCAGTATTATGCTTTGGAAGCTATTAAGCCCGGTGATGAAATTTGTATTAATTACGCAGGAGAATATGGAAAAGAATATAAAGAATGGTTTGAGGCAAGAAGCATCATTTGCAAGCAAGCTTAGTTATAAGTATTTAATTTTTCAACACGTATTATTATAAAATCGGCAGGTTTAACCGGAGCAATGCCTGCCAGTAAAATCATTTTTTTATTGGCAATATCAACTGTAGTCATTGTTTGATTATCCATTGTAATATAATAGGCCTGCTCTTTTTTTATGCCTGATAAATTTCCATCTCTAAAATAAGGGTACAATAAATTTTCTGCTGCTGATTTAATTTGCGTCCATGTGGCTGCGGTATTGGGCAAATGGCTGTGTGCGGCTACAATTTTATTCAACTCATTTTCGATGGTTGCAGTAACAGAGGTTGCGATAGCAGCCTTACTCTTAAACAGATTTTTTTTAACAACCACTTTTGCATGTGCCGGATCTTTTATTAAAGCCTGCTTTTGCTGTGCTGCAGTTTTTATATGCAGCACTATTAGTAAAATGAATAGTAAATTTTTCATGCCAGTTTTTTATTGATTACATAAATGTACAAAGTACCGGCAATTACTAAACTCCCCTTTTTAAGGGATTGTAACAACTGCTCTCCAACAATAGTTTTACCATCTAAAATAAAAAGATAAAAAGCGGTTTTTATAAAATGGGATAAGAAGTTCTTTTCTGGCAGCGGATGGTTGTTTAAAATAAAGACAGTAAATTACTTGAAGATTTTTATGCACACCCAGCGGCGAAACACGGAAAAAAATTAACGGAATTAATGCACGGGATAAAAGCTCAATATTATTAACAATAAAATAGAAAGTTATGAAAGTTAAAAATTTTCTGATAGCCGCTATTATTATACTGTATAGTTGCAGCGGCGGATTTAGTAAAGGCGTAAAAAAAGATTTATCTACAGGTTTATCCACCTCGTACAATGGTTTTGCAGTAGAAGATATTTATTTAGCTGTGGACGATAAAAAATTATCCGGCAATAAAATTGTATTGGGTAAAAAGGTGGAGCTTATTGCAGATGGTGTAGATTTTTACGGGGTAAAAGATGGCAAAGTAAATCCCGGGTGCCGTATTATTTTAACAGATAAAACCGGCAAAGAATTACTGAACCTGCCCGATGCATTTGCAGAACAGGCTGCCCTTGATAAAACTAAAGCAGCATCATTAAAAGCTACCTTAACCACCGGAAGTCCCATGCAGGTGGGAGAAACCTATCATTTAAACGTACGTTTTTTTGATAAGTATAAAAATGAAAGTGAAATTGTATCGGATGTTGATTTGATGATGAAAGAGTAAAATAACCACAAACGGTATACGCTGTAATACTTTTTATACCAAATTATATCTTACAGCCAGTTTAATTAAACTGGCTGTATTATTTATACCAAACTTTGTCAACAGGTTTTTTCGATGGCTATCCACTGTGTGCAGGCTAATAAATAATTTACCTGCTATTTGCGGATTAGTAAATCCATCGGCAATAAGAACCAACACTTCTTTCTCTCTGCTGCTTAACACTGGCATGTCGGTTAATTCCTGTTTATCAGCAGCAGATAAATTTATATCAAGGCTCATATAAAGCTTGCCTTCATACACCGATAAAATAGCTTCTTCAATTTCTTCTCTTGACGCACTCTTTACCAAATAACCTGCTGCACCATTTTGTATCATTTGAGAAATATAGCTGCGTTCTTTAAACGTACTCATCGCTATTATTTTTGCGTCGGGAAATTCTTTTCTTATTTTTAATGCCAACTCTATTCCGCTTACCTCGGGCATATTAATATCCGTAATCACAATATGGGGTATAGTTAATTTAAGTTGCTGCATAGCTTCATAAGCATTGGTAGCAGTGCCTGCAATTTCCACAAAGTCAATTTGTGCCAGCATAGCACTCATTCCCTCCAATACCATCGGATGGTCGTCTACAATCAATACTTTTATTTTATCCATTTTCATCAATTATACAATCAATATGAACAGAGGTACCCTTACCAACTGTTGACTTAATATCTAATTGCCCTTTCAGATAATCCACCCTCGACTGAATATTTTTTAAACCTGCGCCTTTTGAAAAAGTGGATTGGGCTATATCAAATCCTTTACCGTTGTCCTCCACTGTTATAGAAAGGTTATCTCCATGCCTGATTACTTGTGCTAATATAACACTGGCTTCTGAATGTTTTACCGCATTGTTTAATAATTCCTGTACAATCCGGTAAACCACAATTTCTGTGGAAGAGGGCATCCTTTTTTCCAATGCATGAAACTCACAATTGATTTTAAAAGATTGCGATTCAGATAGTCCATCACAATAATCCTGCAGGGCCTGCTGCAATCCTAATTTCATTAATGCTTCAGGCATCATGTTATGTGCCACCCTGCGCATTTCGCTGATGGATTCATCTAATTTGCCGAGGGCATTGTTAAATGTGCGGCCATGTTCTTCTGATAAAATTAAGTTTCCTTTCATAGCTCCTAATTGAAGTTTAACGCCACTGAGCAATCCTCCAAGGCCATCATGTAAATCTTTTGCTAATCTGCTTCTTTCATCCTCCTGGCCTTTTAAAAGTGATTGTGTGGCTGATAATAATTTTTCTTTTTCAAGTTCTGCAATTTTTTGCTCCTGTAATTTTCTTTTTTGTGTATAAGTACGGTAAGAAAGTAAAGAAATCAGCAGCAGTGCTGCAATACTTCCTCCCAATATATAATTGAGTATATTTTTTTGTTTGATAGAGGCCTTCTGCAGAATTAATTGTTTTTCCTTTTTTTCAGTCTCATACTTTTTATCGAGGTCAAGAATAGTTTTTTTTCTGTCGGCATTTTGCAATGAATCGTTTGTTTCAACATATTTTTTGTAAGCGGTTAGTGATTGTTTATAATCCCCGGTTTCTTCATAATACTTACTTAACAACTCATAGCCGTATGTTTTAAGCGCCATATAATCGTTTGTTTCTGCCAGGGCAATTCCTTCTTTAATAAACTTTTCCGCATTGCTGTATTGTTTCAACCCAAGATAGGCGCTTCCTATCCAAATTGTCGTTTCAGTAATGCCCGATACATTATTCAGTGCTTTTGCTATTTCATTTCCCTTTTTATAATAATATACAGTACTATCATACTTTTTCATACCGCTAAAGGCCTGGCCCCGTACCGCAAAAAAATAATACTTTTTGGACATATCTATGCCTTCCGAAAAATATAACCCGGCTGAATCAGAATACAATAAAGCCGTTTTGTATTCTTTGCCTGTATGATAATAATCCGATAAGGCAGAATACATAGAAGCAATTTCTGAAGCTTGTCTGTATCTTTTAGAAGCATCCAAAGCTTTTAAAATATATTCTTTTTGTTTGTCCCTGAGATTGAGCATTTGGTATACACCTGCCAGATTAAAATAAGTGGTAGCCAACCGGTCATCTTTTTTTATTTTTTCCAGCATGGCAATACTTTTCAAATACCAGTTTGCAGCAGAATCATATTGTTCTTCCTGGAAAAAAAAACTTGCCTTAGAGTCCATCACTAATCCTGACTGCACACTGGCAGCTTCACTGTTTGAAAGCGACAAATAGTAGAGGCTTTTATCAATATCATTAATGTGCTCTTTGTATTTACCTGCCGCAAGGTCAACATAAATGCTGTAGTGCAGTGCAAGCCCTGCCGCATAATTCAATTTTCTTTTAACGGCATAGTCTATCGCTTCTTTATAAAACTGTTTTGATTTTGCAGAATCTATGGTTTCATAATACATCGCTTTATTGATTAATGCCACAGCCCTTACACTATCCGGTAAATCTTTTTTAAGAACTGTTTCTATACTGTCTGCAAGATGTTGCTGTGCCGCAATCGGCATAGCAGTAACAAAAACTAATAACAGTAAGAGAAATGGTTTCCTTTTCATAATTATAATACAAAAGTGATAAAAATTAAATAAATCCCAATCCCCTGTTCAGGGGATTGTAAAAACAGGTGTTCAGGGGATTGTTTCTTTTGCTGATTAGTTGAAATTTTGTATCTGCTAAATAATGAGTTATGAAAAAGAGAAATTATTTATTAGCGACATGTTGTTTTTGTTCTTTGTTTGCAACAGCGCAAAATGTGGGCATTGGTACTACTGCGCCGGTTGCAAGGCTGCATGTGGCAGACAGTGCTGTGTTATTTGCCAGAGATACAACCGCACTAAATACCAATGCCAATCCACCAGTGCAGGGTGCAGGTGTTCGTATGATGTGGTATCCCGAGAGAGCTGCTTTCAGGGTTGGGGCTGTGGATAATGGAACGATGTTTGGCATCCCGACATTTTGTCCAACATGCCCCAATAACTGGGATAGGGACAATGTAGGAAAATTCTCTTTTGCGTCAGGATATAATTCAAAAGCCAGTGGCATTAGTTCAACAGCAATGGGCAGTTCAATTGCATCTGGATTTGTTTCAACTGCAATGGGCAGTTCAAATGCTTTTAGCGATTATTCAATAGCAATGGGGTTTGGTACATTTGCCACCGGGAATACTGCAACAGCAATAGGGCTGAACACATATGCAAAAGCTGTTGGAAGTTTAAGTGCAGGTGTAAATAATGATATAACCGATGTACCCGACCCATACTCTCACGCAGCTACCGACAGAATTTTTCAAATCGGCAACGGCAATCACCTTACGGCGATTAGAAGCAATGCCATTACTGTTTTACGGAATGGCAATATTGGCCTGGGTAATATGAACAGTCCCAATGCCCCTTTACAATTTGGTAATGGTACTGCTAATAGAAAAATAGTGTTGTTTGATGTAAATAATAATGACCATGAATTTTTCGGTTTTGGGCTAAATGCCGGTGAGCTTCGCTTCCAAATAAATGAAGCACAGCCCGGGGTTGCACATAAATTTTTTGCAGGTTTAAATTCTTCCACATCTCAAGAGTTAATGAGAATACAAGGAAATGGCCTTGTAGGTATTGGCAGTACAAATCCTGTATTGGGAGGTTTGGTTGTAGATAAAAAAGCAGGTGCCACTAATGCCGTTTTTGGAAGCAACACCACCGGTGTTGCTATTGAATCTAACTTTCCCGGTATTGGTTTCAATACCTATTGGAACGGTGGCCGCAAAGCAATTGCCAACGGTTACGGGGCCACTATCGGTACAGACCCTGTAAATGGCGGACTGGGCATCCACGTAACCAATAATTCATACGCAGCCGGAACCAATGTTAACCTTAACCCCGGAATTACTATTAAACCCAACAGCAACGTGGGAATTGGCACTACCACAGCCAACGCAAGCTTACAACTTGCTAATATAGACGCCAACAGAAGAATTGTTTTATGGGAAACAGCCAATAATGACCACCAGTTTTATGGCTTTGGCATCAATGGGTTCGCATTGAGGTATCAAACTCCTTCAACATTTGATGACCATGTTTTTTATACAGGCATCAATAGTAGTTCCTCTGCAGAGTTGATGCGGATAAAAGGAAATGGCATGGTAAGAATAGCAGGCCAGCAAAGTGCAGGTACGGGCAATAAATCATTGAGCATTGGCGGTTTTGGAGATATAGATGTTGATAGGCAGGGCATAGCAGGCGGCAGGTTTAAAATTTTAGAAAACGGAAATGCAGGTATTGGTAACAGTACACCAAACGGGGAGTTGCAATTTGGTAATACACCAGTAAACAGAAAATTGGTATTGTGGGAAACCGCTAACAACGACCATCAATTTTATGGCTTAGGAATAAATGGAGGCAGTTTGAGATATCAGGTAGATAATACAACATCTGCACATAAATTTTATGCTGGTACGAGTGCTGCTACTTCTAATGAACTGTTAAGTATAAATGGGAATGGCAATGTCAGTATTAATGGTTTTACAAGGCTTGGCGAATCATCTCCTTCCATAAAAACAAAATTGATTACCGGAACTACTGCCAGTACACAAGGAGGCTCAGTTGCTTTTCAACATGGCCTATCTCTTTCAAAAATTTTGTCTGTAAGTGTGACGGTTTTTAATGCGTTTCTTGTTCATCACTCAGATACTATGTTTCCCGGTAACCATTTTTCCTACACGGCAGATAGTTTTGTTATTGTTATTTATAACGCATTGCTAAATTCTGCGAATATACTATCAATGCCAGTTAAAATTTTGATTACATATGAAGAGTAATATAAAACAGCTATCAGAAATGAAACGTTTGCTACTCATACTTTTATTTTTCCTTTCAAATCTCTTGCCATTAGCAGGGCAAAGTATAAACCGTTTTGATATCCTCTCCTTTACCCCACCCGCCAAATTTGTTTTAAAAGAACAAAAGCAGCGGTTGGTGTATGAACAAAAAGACGTAACTACTTTTTGCCAGATACATCTCTGGCCTGCACAGCAAGGCTCATCAGATCCGGAGGCTAATTTTAAAACCGATTGGGATTATTTTGCCTGCGCCGAATACATTTACAGCACAACAAAATCTATTTAAGTAATTCACTAACTAAACAATATGAAAAAGAATACAATAGCAGCTTTTGCAGTTACCGGATTGTTTGCCTTAACAGCTTTTACAATAACCGATAATATTATAACCCGGCTGGGTATGCGGCAAGCTGAAGCGAAAGAATATATCTTCGGAAACATGGTAGGCGATTTTGTGTACTTACCAAACGGAGAAAACTGGAAGGCATCTCATGGCGATGCTTTTAAAATTCCAACAGTCAAACTGTTGCCGGATATAATTAAAGGTGATAAGGCAGGCGCTGCAAAAGAACTTTGCACATACGTAAAAATGTATTGCAATAGTGAAGATTTTATAAATGATTATAACCGGCACCGGAACATGTTTAAACCGGCCAATGAGATTGCCCCAACCCCTGAGGTTAAAGTGGCCAATCAGAACTTAATTAATATGTATAAAGAGTCAATTGCCAGTTATGAAAAATACCTGGCCGATGCAAAAAAAAAGAAAGATGCAAACTCAATAGCCTTGTATGAAAAATCTTTGGCAGATTTAAGGAAGCAAGTAGCGGCACTCGAAGACCCCACGCCTAAAAAAACTGCCTGGGAAAAAAAGTACCCTGTTAATCCTGCCCCATTTATAAAAACCCGCCTGGAAGAATATTTGTCGCTTGTGGCTACTGTTGATTTTTCTGCAAAACTTACATCTAAGGGAGATAAAATGATATTTGTAAATCCTGACTATGAAAAGAAAAGCAAAAAATGGAAAGCCATTTACCGTGCAGGTAAAGAAGTAAATGATGCAGTTACCGCATTTGTAAAAGACTGGCTGAAAGGGGAAATTATTGCTGATGTAAAAACAAAAATGCCTGATGATGCGGATGAAAGCAGCGAAAAGAAAACGCAGGCAGCAAAGCCATCGAATGAAACGCAGAAGACCGGGTCAATAATTGACAGTACCATGAAGAAAAGAAGAATAGGTAGCGGATTAAGAAATAAAGTAAATGGAGTACTTGGCAAAAACTTATAACTTGATTTATTTATCTTCGCAGCGATGGGAAAATTTCAATCGCTGCGGATCGTTTTTATGGGCACACCGGAATTTGCCGTTGCCTCGCTTAGATGCATTGATAAAAGCAGGTTGCAATATTGTAGCTGTAATTACAGCACCTGATAAACCTGGTGGTAGAGGAATGCAGTTACAACAAAGTGCAATTAAGAAATATGCAGTCGAAAATAATTTGCATGTACTCCAACCTGAAAAATTAAAGAACCCGGAATTTTTGAGCGAACTAAAATCATTGCATGCAGATTTACAAATTGTAGTGGCCTTTCGCATGCTGCCAGAAGCAGTTTGGAATATGCCGCCACAAGGCACCATAAATTTACATGGTAGTTTATTACCACAATACCGTGGCGCCGCACCCATTAACTGGGCGGTTATTAATGGAGAAAAAGAAACCGGTGTAACCACTTTTAAATTAAAACACGAAATAGATACCGGTGATATTTTATTGCAGGAAAGCTTTCGCTATCGGTGAAAACGAAACAGCCGGTGATGTGCATGACAGGATGAAAGAAATTGGCGCACAACTTTTGGTAAAAACAATTAAAGCTTTGGCAGATGGTACTTTAACAGAACGACCACAGACCATCAACGTATGGACAATCACACAGTAAAATGAGCAACAGTTGTCATGTAGTCATTCATCAGTCATCAGTACTTCATCATGCTCCCAAAATTTTCACCGAAACCTGCAAAATAGATTTTACAAAAACGGTGGCAGAAGTACATAATTTAATCCGTGGCCTTTCGCCTTTTCCCGGTGCTTTTACAATACTTAATGGTAAGATGCTGAAAATTTATAAAGCTATACAACAAGACGGCTCAAAGCCCTCAAACGCATTATACGAAACCGATGGGAAAACATTTTTAAAATTTGCCTGTTCCGATGGATTTATCAATGTAAAAGAATTACAATTAGAAGGGAAGAAAAAAATGACAGTTGAAGAATTTTTAAGGGGGTACAAATTTAAATAGGCGTCATGACGGTTTAAAACCGTCAGACGCCAAATGAATATTATTGTATTTTTAATTTCTCCAGCATTGCTTTACTTAACGCCGCTTTGGGAACTACCAAACTTATAGTGTTAATTCCAAAATATGCTTCTGATACATTTATATAACCATGCACCGGCCCCACATCTCCCCAGGAGTTTTTAACTAAAAAAAACTGGTTGCCACTTTTCGATTTTTCTAATCCTGTAATATGCATCAGGTGATCATCCTGTGTAGTAAGATTTTCAAATAAAGTTTGGCGCCTTGCTGCTTCTGGTTTTCCTTCCTTTACTTCACCTTTAATAATATCATCTTTGGTTTTTAAACCTTCGGGTATATTACCCATATCAATTGCCGAACCCCTTTTTTGAATAAAACCTTCGTTGCTTACATCAGCATCCCACAGTACCGAGTACCCTTTAGTTAAGGCATCTTTTGTTAACTGTATCATTTCATTCAAAGGCACATTATAATAAGAAGCATTGCTGAAATTATCCGGCACCTCCAAAACAAATGGCTCATAATAATTATGATGTGTAAATGAAGTGACGTTAACATAATCAGCAGCATTAAACTTCAACACATCTGTTGCAAATGTTTTAGGCGTGTACTTTTTACCGTTATAAGTAAATTCTTCAGGTACCGTGCCCAATGCCGCATCCAGAATTTTTTTATAGTCTGCTAACCAGTTTTGTGGTATTGGCTTTATTTTTAGTGTACCGTCTAAAAACCCCTGTAAATCCTTTACTAATTTTACATGGTTATGTAATGTATCACCGGGTTTTAATCCGCTGTAAACAGTTTCTGGCATTGCGCCATATTTATTAATTGCATTTATCAGGTCGTGGCCTAAACCACCTTCTCCAAATTGTGTATGCCCCTGGCGAAGTATATAATTTTTTGCTTTTTCTATATAAATATTTCTAACAGAAAACATTTCACTCAAATCCATTTCCCCTAAATTATTTTTTAAAGCCTGGCTTTCTATTAATGATGTGGTGGAAAAACACCAGCACGTACCTGTTATTCCCTGATTTTTTACGCTGGTAGCTGCAATAGCTTTTTCAACAGTAAAAAAACCTGGTGCATTTTTATTTTCACCTTCAATAGTTGGCTTGCCATTAGCCTCTCTTGGTTTTACTGCCTGTGGTAAATCTGCCTGCGATAAAGCGGTCATAAAAAAACCTGCAGCAATCAGGCATAAAAAAATCTTCTTCATAAATTTATTTTGAATAATTGATGGTACAATATAATTTACTTTCACCTGCGCCTAATGCACTGGCAGCAGCATTACTAATCCTTATTACTAATCCGTTATTTTGTTTTATATCCGGAATTAAATCAAGCACTTTTGCATATATGGATTTACCTGTAGCATTATTAGTTATTTTTAAAATAGTTCCGGCAGCCGCAGTATTGTGCAGGCAATAATATTTTCCATCCTGCCAGCCACTGGTGCTTTTAAAAATACCGCCATCGCCTGTTTCGGTTACTAACGGGTTGCCCTTTGTTTGGTCTTCAAATACATTTTTAAAAATACCACCTTTAAAATCTGCAGCTTTAACTTCACTGCCAGGCACAGGCGAAGCAACATCATATCTTTTTACAGGCTGAGCTGTTTCATTTTTTATCTCAACTGGTTTTACATTTTCAACAGTATTATTTGTAACAGCGATATCTTTTTCTGCAGCTTTTTTTATTACCTGTGGCTCTTTAACAGCAACATTTTGTTGCTGCTGTTCTTTGTTTCCATTAGTGTAGCCTACAATAATTTTTGTTCCTTCACTCAATGCATCAGCAGTAAGGTTATTCCATTTTTTTATATCAGCAACGGTAGTGTTATGCAATTTACTTATGGCATACAGGGTTTGTTTTTTTGCTACCGTATGATAAACAGGTGTTGCAGTTTTTTCATCAACCAAAATAGTTTTTATTGCAGGTACCGGCCTTGCCGATGCTGTAACCGCTTTTACAGTTTCGGTTTTTGCTGCATCATTAACTACTGCCGCTGCAGGAATTTTTAATACCTGGCCTAACGTTAAACCTTTATCATAATCAATGTTATTATACGTGGCCAGCTCCCTGCCATTAATATTATATAAACGGCCAATGCTGGTAAGGCTTTCTTTTGCCTTTACGGTATGGGTTATAACTTTTTGTGCAACTGCAAAAAGCGGCAGCAAAAACAACAGAAAAAATAATTTCTTCATAGCGAAAAATATTGTGCTGCAAATATGCAAAAATTAGTTGGTTTATGTACTTATTAAGTTGTTAAGAATACAGCTTATTTATTAAGAATGCGCCATTCTTTAGGATAATAATTATTAATACGGTTAGGAAGTATTTTTACCCAGCCCAAAGCCATCTGCTGATATTTTATTAATGCCCAGCCTTTTATTAAAGGCTCAATTTTTATTTCCTGCTTACGCAAATACTGAAGCGCTGTTTGCAAATCCACTTCTGCAGCTGCAATTGTATCATTAATAATTGTACTTAATGCCAGCTCGTGATGAGGTATTAATTCGTTTCGGATAACTGTTCCCATTTTTACGCCTGCTTTCTTAATGTACAAAGAGTTTTGAATAGCCACTAAATCATTTTGCAGATGAAGGGGCATTGCAATAATCTCTTCATTTTGTTTAATGAAGAAAAAATCATCTGCATTTTTTAACGAGGGTTTTAAAACGGCTGTTTCATTTTTAGTTATTTTTTCAGTTTTTCTATTATCTGATTGCATGTTGCTGTTTGCATGCTGCCTGTTAATAAAAACAGCAATAAAAAAACCTTCGCCTCTTACTTTGTCTGGATAAAAACGATAGCCGTATGCTTTATAAATTTCACTTTGTGTTACAGTAATATTCCAGCTTTCTTCAATCTTCAGTTGCACACTTTCAACTTTAAATTCTTTTATTATCCAGTCGCATATTTCCTCATCTTCTTCGGTGGAGTAGGAGCAGGTGGAATAAATAATAATACCATTTTCTTTTAACGAGGGAAATACATCGGCTAAAATCCTTTGCTGGCGCTGGCTGCACAGCTGCACATTATTTAAACTCCACTCGTCAATTGCTGCTGCATCTTTTCTAAATAAGCCACTGCCACTGCATGGTGCATCTATCACTATTGCATCAAAATAATTTTTCAGGCGCTTAAAATCTTTTGCATCGTTATTAGTAACAATAACATTTGCAGCGCCCCATTTAGTAATATTTTCACTTAAAACATTTACTCTTGTTTTTATTACTTCATTGCTTACCAATAAACTTTCTGCAGAAATTAATGATTGAATCAATGTAGATTTTCCGCCGGGTGCAGCACACAAGTCTAAAATTTTTATGGGTTGCAATAAATCAACAGTTTGTTTTAATGCCTGCTCTAAAAACATACTGCTGGCTTCCTGTACATAATATGCCCCTGCATGAAAAAGCGGATCTGCTGTAAACGATGGCCGTTCTGTAAGATAGTATCCATCACTATTCCATGGTACTTTCTCTAATTTAATATTGAATATTGAGGATGGAGAATTTAGTATTTTGCCCGGATTTTTTCTTACAGAAGTTATTTGCTCACCGGATTGATGCACTTTTTTAAAAGATGCTTCATCAAAGCCCTTAACCGTTTGTAAAGAATTAATTAATGCCGCTGGTAATTGTTGAGCCAAGTAGTTATATTTGATTTAATTGACAAAAGTAATTTATCATTTTATGAAAAAGATAATAATTCTCTGCACTATTTTATTTTTTACCGTGTATGCATTGGCACAAAAATTTCCTGATAGCTGGTCAGATGGAAAGTATTACACCGTAAATGGTGCAAAACTATATACTGTAACTGTTGGTACAGGCGAGCCAATTATAATTATTCCCGGTGGGCCGGGAGGTGCACATCCGGGTTACAGGGTGTTTGATTCATTAACAGTAAACAGCAATAACCAAATAATTTATTACGATGCTTTTGGCAGGGGGAAATCGGATACTGCAAAAGATGTAAAAGAATACAGTTTGCAAAGAGATATTGAAGATATTGAAGGATTGAGAAAGGAAATGCATTTGAATAAAATAAGTTTACTGGGCCATAGTTACGGCAGCCTTGTGGCACAGGGCTATGCTATTAAATTTCCACAAAATGTTAGCCACTTAATTATTGCCAATGGTTTTCACAGTTTTATAATGTGGCAGGAAAATGATGACAACAGCAACCATGAAATTAAAACTAATTATCCCGAAGTGTGGGATACATTAATGAAGATAAGGGAGCAGGGTGCTATCTCCAGCGACGAAATTCATCAGGAAATTTATGGCCGTGTGCCTTATGCATTTTTATATACGTACAATCCCGAAAATTTTACACGAAGAGGCAGTAAGCCTTATCCTAATTCTTTCAATTCAAAATTATATTATCAAATGGTGGGTAAAGACGGCGATTTTATTGTGGGCAGTGACATTGGTAGTTTTGATTTTAGAAAAGATTTAAAAAATTTAAAAATGCCCATTTTGATTATTGCAGGAAGATACGACAGGGTAGCCGTGCCATGGATGCAGGTAAAGTATAAAGAATATTGTCCGCAGGCAAAGTTTGTACTGTTTGAAAAAAGCGGGCACAACCCACAGGTAGAAGAACCTGCAAAAGAGTTTAAGATTATAAAAGAGTTTTTAGCAAACTAAACTGAAATTTTCACTGGGTGACTCACCCCCACAGGGTGAGTCACCCAGTGAAAACACAGCCTTTGTTACACATCCACCGAATCGTACACCACCACTTTATCCCATAAAGATGAACATTCTTTTACAAAATTTAAATGAATGGGGTCAACCTGATAACTGTCCTGGTCAGAAGCTTTATCAAATGTAATTAACCAGGATACAGCGTAACTGGTATCTATCACACTTCTTTCGGTGCCAGCAGGTTTGCCAATATGAAAAGATTTTATGTTGCTTACTGCAGAAAGTTTTTGCAAACCTTCAATCAATTGTTTTTTACTTAAATCATTTGCCGGTTCTTTTAACCAGAAAAAAACATGGTGTATAAAAACGTTTTGCATGGTAGTTATTTTTTGTAAAACTATTATAAATATTTTATTAGGAGATAAGTATTACATTAAAAATTAGAACGCAATAATTGCTTTATTGCAGCCAGATGAGAAAATAATACCAGCGGCACTATAACTGCAGGCAATAAATTAAAAGGGAAATACAGTACAGCAATATTTGGTTGCTCAAATGCAAACTGCTGAATTGGTGTTGGTGCAGATAATACGGCATTTACAACAATATTTATTAAAAGGGCCAGGCAAATAAAATTCCAGAGTAAAATTATTTTTTTACTGAGCTGTTTTTTTATTAATCCAAAATAATAAATTAATGGTGCAGTTATCCCTGCGGCGATATCAAAATTTCTTCCTTCAAAAGTCATTAGTTGCGGCACAGCTTTATTTAAAAAAAGCCAGAATAAGACTAATTCAACCGGTATGCGTACAATATGCAGTATGGTTAAATACTTTGTATTTAGGTCATTAATAAATTGTTTGCCTTTACTGCTAATAAAAATTGCTGCAATTATTAAAAGTGCAGGAGCTGCTAAAAATATAAACCTTGGTGGTAAGGCAGCAGTATTGATATAAAAGCCTGATAAACCCAATACAGTTTGCAAAATTACCCAGCCCAATAAAATTAATAAAACTGCGGTTGAATTATTTGCTGCTTTGTAAAATAATAAAATAGTCAAGAGGGTTGCTGCTATAAAAATAATGCTGATGTAAATGGGGAGATTATTCATGAGCAAATAATTCATCGTTTGTCAGTTCTCTGTTAGGTAAATCGTCGGTATGCTTTACGTTAAATCCTTTTTCTCTTGGCAGTATTGCTAATCGATAAGGCAACTGGGCATCAACAATAAATTTTATCACACCAAAATTTTATACACTATTTTTGTTTCGGAAAGACGGGAGGCATAAAATAAACTGGACTGTATATCTTCTTTTTCCAATGCAGGGTAATCAGCTAATAATTCATCAGTAGTCATTCCTGCAGAAAGTAAATCCAATATCATAGAAACCGGATACCGCATATTACGTACTGTGGGTTTACCCTGGCAAATCTCCGGATTGATAGTAATGCGTTCTAATAAATTTACCTGCATAATTTTTATTTGTAAGTAAATTTACAAAATAATGCGGTAAAGAATAGAAGTAATTTTTTTGAAAAGTATACATAATCACCGCTTTGATAAAAGTTGACCGATGACCACGATGTGAATGTGAAATTTTAAAATACACTAATATTGAGTGGGCATTTTTATTATTCTTTACAAAAGTGCCGATATTTTTAATCTGCCTCATTCATTGCCAGTCGGTTTTGTTCCAGTACTGTCATCTTCCTTTTTAATTTTAAAATTTCGGTATCGTAATCAAGAATTTTAATTTCCAGTTTATATATTTTATTATTAAGCTGGTTAATTTTTACTTTTCTTTTGAGGTATAAAAAAATTACGGAAAATAATATAATAAGTAAACCTGCAGCTAAAACAATGGGGGCTGTCATATATATCGTTTTTAAATGGAATAATTTTTAATGGGATATTCAATCACCAAATGTAATAAGCAATTTAAAAGACAGTAATTTTTTTCGGCGAAAGGAGGATAATTGCCGTTTAAAAGACATAAGCCTCTTTTAGTTCCCAAAATTAAAGTTTATAAATTGCTATCCTTACGATGCATAAACGTTCAATTCTGATTTTTTTTATAAGTAATCATCTTAAAACCATTTGCCATTCTTCTTATCCCATGTAGTTACGCCAATTTTAAATTGCACCGGGTTGCGGAACTGATTGGCCGCAGAGCCAGTTACATAAACACCGAGTTTAAATTTACCTAGTTGGTTAAAGGGGTATTTAAAAACCCTTTCAATGCCAGTAAACATTTCGGCATAGCGAAGGTTATTTCGTTCTGGTGCAAATAAAAACCCAACGCCGGCAATTTCCCTTAGCCCAATCTTTTTAAACAAAGGAATTTTATTTAGCAATGCGCCATTAAATTCATGCACATAATGACCTTCGTAAAATCGTTTAAAAACCGGGAAGGTAGAATCGAGTGACTGAAATGCTTCGTTAGGATTGGAAAAGAAAAGCGGATCCCCACGGCGTACCCTTTTGTAATCTACCAGGCGCAGGTCTTTTGTATTAAGGAACGATCCTGTTTTTATAGTATAAGAAGATATACCCAGCGTGCCAATTTTAATGGCTTGTTTTATTCCAAATTCTGTATAATCAAAATTTACTTTGCTGTTGAAAATATTGGGAATGCCTTTTTTCCACAGCGCATAAAAAGTGGGCCACGAAGAACCGAGTATTACTTTTTCTTTTGGTTCCCGTATGTACCGCTGATGAGGTGTATATTCCAAGCGCAACATTCCATAAAATGCATTGTAAGGCTCAAATGCTACAACACGGTTAGTGTTACTGTCCAGTAAGCCTCCTAAAGAAAGACTGTCAATAAAGTCGCCTTTTTTATAACCGCTCAGCGACCGGCGAAAAGCTGCATCTATATCTGAATAAAAAAATAATCCGTTGGCAATTTCAAGCCCATGGCCAACACCTATTCCCTGGTTAAGATAAAGATTGCTGCGGCTAATCATATTTATCCATGCATCGCCATTAAAAATAAAATCAAAACTTTTCTGCAATCTTACTGAATAAAAACCACGGTTAAAAGGATTGTACATCCTGTTTAATCTTATACTGCCATTAACATCTTTATTTCTTAAACCATAACTTATTTCAGTAAACAGAGATAAATTTTTTCTGGATTCGTATGTTTTAAAATAAAAAAAAGAAGGTTGTATCCTTGCTCCTCCAAACTGAAACGGTTGGTATAAATTGGGTAGCGGTGGAATATACCAGTTTCTTCTTTTTACATGATCATTAAAATTTTGTCCTTTAAATAAAACTTTTTGCCAGGTGATTTTATTAATTACTTTATCTATTGAATCGAGATAAATTTTGGTATGTGTTGCCCTGTAAATACTGTCTTTGTAATGAATAAAACGTACTTCTTTTTCTGTTAATGGTTCGGTGCGGTTGGCTTGCCAAAAATTGCTGTCTCTTTTGTAAGCCTCTGCTGTGGCTAAACTTATTTCTGTACCAAAATATTTTTTATCAAACTGTTTATTCAATTCGTAATTAGTGTAAGTAACTACCGTACGGCCACTCGATTTTTTTTTACCAGATGCTGCATTGTAAGTAAACTGCTGCCGGGTTATCATCCAGGCTTTACTGTTTATTAAATTGTATTGCTGTTCCACTTCAAAAAAATCGTACTCAGCCAAATGATATTTGGGCAATTTTAATTTGGTATGCAATATTACCCAAAGGCTGTCGGCAATGGTTATTTCACCTTCTACCGTAGCATTACTCAATTGCCGGGGTTTTATGCTGATGGTATATATTTTTTTACCGTTTATAATTTCTGTTTTAATTGTTTTGTAACGGTAAGCCAGCAAACCGCTGTAACTAAGCGGCGATACAAAAGGTGTTGGAGAAATTGCAGGTACATTAATGAGGTTATTATAAAAATTAAAATCACCTTCGGTAGTAGAAAGAAAAAATAAACTTTGTGTATTACCTTTTTTAGTTACGCCTGTTCTTTCTTCTTTTATTTTTTTTGGTGATGAATAATCCAGTTGCAAAACAATTTCTGCCATCGCCATTTGATTTAATTCGGCATTGGCCAATTTTATTTTTAAGAGAGAATCACTTATGGGCTTTTTACTTTTTTTCTGCGGCATAGAATCTTGCTGCAATGCTTTTATATACACTTTGGAGGAATAAGCACCGGCAGCGTTTTCAATAGCCTCTTTGTTGCGAATAACATTTCGTATGTATTCTTCGGCCCTATCCCTGTTTTTACTTTTTACTGTTATTTCAGAAAGGCTGGTGGCTTCAGCAGCTTCCATAATTATATTTTGTTGCAGGTTTGTTTTACGTATGATAACAGTAATTACCTGCGGCTTATATCCCAGCAAGGGTTATTACTAAATCATATTTTCCTTCTTCAAGTTCTAATGCATAACTGCCATCTTCTTTTGATACAGTACCCAGTTTAATTTCTTTTGTTTGTACACTTGCAAATGCAAGAGGTTCCTGTTTAGCATTAGTTATTTTACCGTACAATTTATATTGCTGGCAAAATATATTTGCAGAAAGAGAAAAGGAAATAAAAAAGAGAATTAAGCGCATGAAATAGTTTGGCAGGTTATTAACTATAAATATGCGATAAAAGATTGAAAGAGTTGAAACAGATTTTTTTTATTGGATATTAATTAACAAAATAATAAAATGCATTAAGTAATAAACTATATCATTCCTCTGCAGCAAATTCGTCAAGAATTTCAGATGAACTCTGCGAAGGAATAATTTCTTTTCTTGCTGCAAAATATTTACTCAGTGTTAAAATAAAAAATCCATGTCCCGCTATTATCAGTATCCAGTACCTGTAAAACTCTGTTATACTCACTCTTATTTTTAATAAGGTATAATCCTGCAAACCTAAATTTCGGGATCCGTAAAATAAAATACCTGTAATAACTGCAGGGATAATTACAATTGCTAAAAGTAACAGCCATACATGCAGCCGTACCCAGCGTTTATTTTTTATTTTGAAACGTAAAAACCAATATGCTGATGCTTCTATTGTAAGTATCATTAAATGCGCAATTTCTATTGGGGAAATAATTTGCCAGAAAGAAGTATTAGTATTTAAAGCTGAAAAGCCTTGCAGGTTATGCCATAAAATTACCAGGGTAAAAGTTCGAAAAAAAACAATAAAAATTAAAACCCAAAAGCCAAACAAATATTTTTTTTGCGACTGCATAATCAAAATTAAGGGTTAGATTTTGCGAAGCTTACACAAAGTTTGCAACAAAACGAAAAATTACGCTTCAATAAAAGTTCAACAATGATATGCCTTTAAATCGGGTCCTTCGTTGCTCAGAATTAACTCCAGCAGCGGTGCTGCCATTGATACTTCGACTTTGCTCAGTTCAAAAGCTCGTATCAAGAAAAATAACCACAAACGCTAAATGGCTTTTATCTCAGCACACAAATCCTGCAATACTTTTTTGGCATCGCCAAATAACATACTTGTTTTGGGTTGAAAGAACAGCTCGTTTTCTATACCGGCATAACCAGGTTTCATACTGCGTTTGTTTACGATAACATTTTTTGCCAGCTCAACTTCTAAAATGGGCATGCCATAAATGGGAGATGCAGGATCAGTTTTTGCGGCAGGGTTAACCACATCGTTAGCACCTAATATTAAAACCACATCTGCAGTTTTAAATTCATCATTGGCTGCTTCCATCTCCAATAATTTTTCGTAACTCACATCAGCTTCTGCCAGCAATACATTCATGTGGCCGGGCATTCGGCCCGCCACCGGATGAATGGCATAAATTACTTCAACACCCTTATCATTTAATATTTTTTCCAACTCATGACAGATATGCTGTGCCTGTGCTACCGCCAGGCCATACCCGGGAACTATCATTACCTTGTTGGCATAACTCATTACCATAGCCGCATCTGCCAAACTTATTTCTTTGTAATGCCCCTGTACTGTATTACCGGTTGTTGCTGCAGTTTTATTACCGCCAAAAGAGCCTATTAAAACATTACCCAAAGAGCGGTTCATGGCTTTGCACATTAAAATAGTGAGCAATGTACCTGCTGCGCCAACTAATATTCCGCCTGTTAGCATTACTTTATTATCGTACAAAAACCCACCGCATGCTGCGGCTACACCGGTAAACGAATTGAGTAAGGATATTACCACCGGCATATCGGCACCACCAATAGGGAAAACAAAAAATACACCATAAAAAAGAGATAAAATAAATATGCCGTAAAATGTAAGTTGCACCCAGGGCTGCACTAAAAAAATTCTTGGTTCAATACCTTTACTAAAACGGGATCCGGATAACTGCAAACCGTTTTCGATATTTATCATTAAAACAACTGCACCAACAATAATGATAAATAAAATAACAAGGTTTAAAATATTTTGTCCCTTAAAAGAAATGTCTTTTACTTTTCCGTTTAATTTTCCCCAGGCAATCATGCTGCCGGCAAATGAAACAGAACCAATTATTAA
The DNA here is from genome assembly GCA_963741535.1 of uncultured Chitinophagaceae bacterium. Taxonomy (GTDB): domain Bacteria; phylum Bacteroidota; class Bacteroidia; order Chitinophagales; family Chitinophagaceae; genus Ferruginibacter. The sequence continues at coordinate 471,732 of CAVUIP010000002.1, read as the reverse complement.
GCCCTAGCAGAATAATTAATAATTTACCTACAGGAAATTGGTAGAATATTAAATGGTGTTGGTACGGGTAGTAATCCTGTACCGCTGATGCTTCTATTAAATGATTAAACTCTACAATAGAAATTAATGCAGCACAGGCACCACCCATTCCGTTAAACAGACTCACCATTTCGGGCATGGCCGTCATCTTTACTTTTTTTGCAGCTAAAGTGTACCTACTATACTGCCAATAATTAATCCGCCAAATATCCAGCCATAATTACCCAGTTTGTGGCCATCGTCTTCATATAAAAAAATGGTACCTAAAATGGCGATTGTCATTCCTGCAGCAGCCAGTAAATTTCCTTTACGTGCACTTGCAGGATTGGATAACATCTTTAACCCGATGATAAATGTTACGGAGGCAATGAGGTAACAGAGTGTAAGTATGTTTGATTCCATATAAAACCTCCTCTATCTCCCCCTGAAGGGGAAGGACATGGAGGAGAGCATGTTATTAGATATTAATATTTTTTTTTCAATTTTCGCTAAGATAAAAGTCCCCCTTTAGGGGATTTAGAGGGCTTTTTTCTTCTTAAACATTTCCAGCATTCTATCAGTTACCACAAAACCACCCACTACATTTATAGTGCCGAGCACCACTGCTAAAAAACCTAATATCAATGCTAAATAATTATCTGTTGCAGCTTTGCCCATAACAATGATTGCACCAATAACCACCACGCCATGAATGGCATTAGCACCACTCATTAATGGCGTATGCAACACACTCGGCACACGGCCAATAACTTCTATACCAACAAAAATCATGAGTATAACGATATAGATGATTTGCTGGTTAGCGGATATCCATTGCAACATGTTTTTTATTTATTAAAGTTTTTAAAAAATATTTTTTACAGAAATTTTAATCGTCAAACACCGACAGGGTTTACAAATGCTGTTGGGGTTTTAAACCCAATTCTCAATTCCTAATTACCGGTAGCCATAAGCATAGAAACTTTTTCATTGATAACCACGCCGCCATGCACCACACAAGTTCCTTTCACTAAGTCATCTTCAAAATTTAAATTTAAATTACCTTCTTTGTTAATTATCAATTGTAAAAAGTTTACAATATTTTTACCATATAATTTACTGGCATCACTGGGCATAGTAGCCGCTAAAAAAGAATTGCCAACAATGCTCACACCATTATAAATTATAGTTTCATTATTTTTAGTCAATTCGGTATTGCCGCCTGTTGCTGCCGCCAGGTCAATTATTACCGAACCATTTTTCATTGCAGCAATCATTGCAGCAGTAATTAATACCGGCGCTTTTTTGCCGGGTATTTGTGCAGTGGTAATTATTATATCAGCTTTGGCAACACTTTCTGCAATTTTTGCTTTTTGTCTTTGCAAAAACTCTTCGGTTTGTTCTACTGCATAACCACCGGCTTTGCTGGCATCGGCAGCGCCTTCCACTTCAACAAATTTTGCTCCAAGGCTTTGTACTTCTTCTTTTACTGCTGGCCGGGTATCAAAAACTTCTACAACAGCGCCTAATCTTTTTGCGGTAGCAATAGCCTGCAAGCCGGCAACACCGGCACCTAATATCAGCATTTTTGCAGGAGGCACACTGCCCGCTGCCGTCATAAACATGGGGAAATATTTGGGAAATAAATTAGCTGCAAGTAACACCGCTTTGTAACCGGCAATATTGGCCTGGCTGCTCAGCACATCCATACTTTGCGCCCTTGTGGTACGGGGCAGCATATCCATACTAAAAACTGTAAGCCCTTTTGTGGCCCATTCTTTCATTTGTGGTGCAGTAAATAATGGCTGATAAATGCCCAATAAAATATTTGCAGTTTTATAACCAATGTCGCCGGGCAGTGGTGGATGTATGCTTAAAGTAATATCGCTGTTTTGCATTACCTCTGCCCTGCTGCTGATAGTTGCGCCGGCATCGGCATATTTATTATCGTTTGCAAAAGCAGCTACGCCTGCATTGCTTTCTACTAAAACATTTACATTCCATTTTTTTAAAAGGGTAACGTGTTCAGGTAATAAAGATACCCTTGTTTCGGGTGACGGTTCTTTTAAAACGCCAATTGTCATAAGATAAAATAATTGTAACGAAGGTAACAAAAAATACGCCTGATAAAATTTGCATAATTAATACCTTATTGTAAAATGCTGCTTCACTTTTATTGCCGGGTTAATAATTACAATGCCAATAAAAAACAGATCTATAGTAAGGGTTACCTGCGGATGTTGCTTAATTTGCTCCCACGCCTGTTCCATTTCGGCGCTCCAGTGGATATCATCAAAAATAATCAGGGTTTCGGTATTTGAATAGTTTAATAATTGTTGAAAATATTGAAGTGTAGGCTCCTTACGGTGATTACCATCTACAAAAGCCAAATCAATATTTTTTATTTGGGTTAAGAGAGCGGGTAAAGTATTTTCAAAATCTCCTTTGGTAAGCGTAATATTTTTAAGCTCTAAATTTTCAAATGTTTGTTGGGCAATGGCGGCAATATTTTTTGCGCCTTCGCAGGTAAATACATTTGCATTTTTATTGCCTGCGGCAAGATATGCAGTGGTAATACCGAATGAAGTTCCTAATTCCAAAATTGTTTCAGGCTGATAATACTGCACTATCCTGAACAACAACTGTGAAAACTTTTTGGGCTTTAAAGATGACTGAGCAATATTTTTTACAACTCTTTGGCTGGATTTTATTATTGATGAACCAGCACCAAAATCTTCTACTTCAATAACGCCTGAATCATTTAATAATTCTTTTCTTCTGTTTTCTATAAGCTCATAACAGGCATATCTTTTTTTATCATTCAAAACATTTTTTATAAAATCAAAAACAAAAGGCGAATGAATACCATGGCCTTTACCGTTAGAAGCGGTGAGATAATAGTGTAAATATTTTTTTGCTAATTGAAATTTACTGAACATGTTTATTTGAAAATATGGAAGGATAAGGAAGTTTGTTTCTTTTATAAAGGAAAAAATAAGTTAATGCTGTTAAAAGTAAAGGTAAAAACCATTGCAGTACAACATCAGCAATGCTATCTTCATAATATGTGTGCCAGCTTGAAGGCAAATAGTCCATTGTTATTTTTATTATCAATCTTTCTATTAAATTAAAATGCAAGCCACCAGGTAAATAACAATAAACCAAAAATTTAAACGCAATTTTTTAATAAAGAAAAAAATGCCAATCAGTAATGGCAAAAGTAGTTTTACAAAGAATAAATACATTCCATATCTGCCTCTAAAATCAGAAAATGCATACCATTCGTAAGGGTTTTGTCCATACCAGGAAATGAACAATTCTGTAAATAATGATAGAAAATAAATACTGCAAAAGAATGGTAACAACGTATTTAAAGTATAAATCCAGTTTTTAGATTCACTTTTTATTTTTTTATTTTTAAAAAGAGAAAGTAAGGAAAATATAACGAGTAAAATATTATGGCAAAATATAAAACTTGCCAGTAGAGACCATAAGTTTGATTCGATGATCATCATCTTTTTTCCCAAATTTGAAAGGAATACGCATAAGCATGTTTGCCATCCTCCTCAAAATCTTCATTGGAGATAAGTTTCCATTCGGCTTCTTCTATATCGGGGAAGTAAGCATCTGCTTCAGGAAATTCTGCATGCACTCTTGTAAGGTAAATTCTATCAGCAACAGTCATGCTTTGCCAGTAAATTTCGCCACCACCAATTACAAAAATTTCTTTGCAATTTGTTTCGGCTGCTTTTTTTAAAGCATCGTTAATATCTGTTGCAACAATAGCGCCTTCGGCAGTCCAGTCTTTTTGCCGGGTAATTACAACATTTACCCTGCCAGGCAAAGGTTTGCCTAAACTTTCGAAAGTTTTACGGCCCATAACCACCGGCATTCCCCAGGTGGTGTTTTTAAAAAATTTCATGTCGTTGGGTAAAGTCCAGAGTAATTGATTGTCCTGGCCAATGGCATAATTTTCTGCGGCGGCGGCAATGAGTGAAATCATAGAAAACAAAAATACGGAATTTAGCCACGAATTTATTTTGGCCACGGATTACACGAATTTTCACGGATTAAAACAAAAGCTTTTTTATTTTTTTACTTATTGATAAAGTACAAAATAATCTGTGTTAATTCGTGTAATCCGTGGCTAACTGTATTTAGTTTTTTAAAATTTTAAACTCCACACGCCGGTTCAACTGCCGGCCATCGGGGTTATCTGTTCCATCTGCATTGGTGTTGTCAGCCACAGGTTTTGTTTCGCCATAGCCTTTTGATATTATCCTTGTTGCCGCAATGCCTTTACTCAAAATATATTCCATTACCGATTTGGCCCTGTTATCACTCAATACCATATTATAATCATCAGCACCTTTACTATCGGTGTGGGCACTCATTTCAATTTCTATATTGGGATACTCATTTAAAAATTTAACCACACTGTCTAACTCTACATAACTTTCTGGTCGCAAATTATATTTATCAAAATCGAAAAACACATTGTTTAAACGAAATACCTGCCCAATTTCTATCGGCGCCAAATACAAATCTTTATGAATTTCTTTATAACCTGCCTTTATTAAAGAATCTAAATTTAAATTTTCGGAGATGGCGAAGAATTTATCTGCCGATGCCCGGATGCTGTAATTTTTATCGTAAGGCAACACAATTTTAAACGAACCGTCAACCGGGCTGCTAACACCATTGCCTACCTCAGTACCGTCGGGCAAAGTTTGATAAATTAACGATGCGGTTAATGGTGCATTTGTTTTTGCATTGTACACATTGCCGCTTACTAATACAACAGGATTAGGTTTTTCTTTCTCCAATAATTTTACCCTTACAATATCGCTTGCACCAAAAGCACCATCGCTTGATGTGAGGTATGCAAACTCACCACCTGCATCTAAAGTAAAAAATGCTTCGGAACCTTCGGTGTTAATGGGCTTGCCCATGTTTACCGGTTCACTCCATTTTGTCCAGCTGTCATCAAGGCGTTTACTCATCCAGATATCATTTTCGCCAATGCCGCCGGGCCTGTCGCTGCTAAAATAAAGTGTAACACCATCAGCCGCAATAAAAGGGCTCATCTCATTGTAATCCGGTAAATTAATTTTTTTGCCTAAACTTTTAGGTGCTGTCCAAATATCATTGCCTTCTAAAAAAGAAACATACAAATCGTTATTGTAACTTTCTTTTTTATCCGTCATGTAAAACAATAACGTTTTACCATCTTGCCCCATGCTGGCGCCTATCTGCATGGTTCGTGCTGAATTTTTCAAAATTTCTGATCTTCAGCATTTCGGCATTCGTCCAGCTGTTATCGTTTCTTTTATGGATCATACTAACGCCCATGCCTAAGTATTGTCCGTCGATAAAAGAACCCTTCAATAAAATAGTATTTAAATCGGGAGATATCCAGTACACCGCATTGTATTGCGATGCATTTACTTTAGCGCTTAAATGTTTTGCTTTACTCCATTTGCCGGCAGTATCTCTTAAAGAATACCAAATATCCTGTGAGTTGGGTACCGTTTGATATTGAATATTTGAAGGATCGTTTTGGCGAATAAAAAATAACATATTGCCATCGGCAGAAATGGTGGGCCGCATTTCGGGGTGGCCTGTATTAATGAGCTCGCCTAAATTTTCTACTTTAACGATGGTATTTTCTTTAATAATATTTTCTTTCTGCTCTTTTAAGGTAGTATCCTGCGCCGGTTGTGCGGCGGCGTATAAAAAGCAAAAAAATAAAGCGAAAAATGTAAAGGTTGTCTTCATAAGATGGAATTAGCTTATGTTAGAACGAAAAATTGGGAAAAATAATGTGTGGGAGGGGAAATAAAAAATTGGCGAACTTAAATATTCTGATTTAATAAGTAATCATTGTATATTTAGCAATTTCAATGCTAATCTGAAGCACTAATTAAATATTTTTTTGCCTGCTCAATAACAACTTGTTCGATATTTTTTGGAGTAGCCCCATCCCAATAATGCTGATATTCCAGACCATAATCAAGATCACTCCAAGCCCAATATAAAAGATAAAAATCAAAAATACGCTTATCGTCATCTATGGTTCCTGCAATCTTATAAAGCTGATATAAATTTCCCTTAACGTTTTCTTCATCTGCTATTTTTTCAATTAAGTATTTAGAATATTGAAAAATTGCTACATTTCTTTCAGGAATTTTTAGACCTAATTCTTTAATCGATCCTTTTAAATATTCTTCTGCTTCATAAAAATTTGTGGGCTTTGAAAGTCCTGACAAAATCAATAAGGAAGGAGTTTCATATCCAAGGGTTAGCATATCCACAGCCCAATCTATTGCTTCATTTATATCAAAATCCTGTAGTTCTTTGTATGCTAAAATTTTACTGGTAAGGCTACTATTTTTTTTCATTGGGCTTAATAAGATTACACCGCCACCGGCGCTTTTATCCCCGGATGACTCACATAATCTACCAACTCAAAATCCTCAAACTTAAAACTAAAAATATCTTTTACGTCTGGATTAATTTTCATTGTTGGTAATGGAAATGGTGTACGGGTCAACTGCAAATTAGCCTGCTCAAAATGATTGCTGTATAAATGCACATCGCCAAAACTGTGTACAAATTCGCCGGGTTGTAAACCACAAACCTGTGCAATCATCATCGTTAATAAAGCATAAGAAGCAATATTAAAAGGCACGCCTAAAAATACATCTGCAGAACGCTGGTACAATTGACAACTTAATTTTCCGTTGGCTACATAAAATTGAAATAAACAATGACAAGGCATTAATTTCATCTTGGGTAAATCGGCCACATTCCATGCACTGATGATCATGCGCCTGCTGTCGGGGTTGTTTTTTATTTGATGAATAAGGTCTTTTACCTGGTCCACTTCCACACCATCTGCACCAACCCAACTGCGCCATTGCTTGCCATACACCGGGCCAAGGTTGCCGTTTTCATCGGCCCATTCGTCCCATATTTTTACATTGTGTTGTTTTAAGTAATCAATATTGGTATCGCCTTGCAAAAACCACAAGCAATTCGTAAATAATACTTTTTAAATGTGCTTTTTTTGTAGTTACTAAAGGAAAACCTTCTGTAAATCAAACCGCATTTGGTAACCAAAAACGCTTCGGGTGCCGGTGCCGGTGCGGTCGCTTTTATCGGTGCCGGTTTCAATAATATGTTTAACTAAATCTAAATATTGCTGCATGGCTGCAAAGTAAGTTAAAAGTTGAAAGTCAACAGTTGAAAGTTATTAAGATTGAAAAACTCCCCAAATCGAAAACCTCAACCATCAACTATCAACTATCAACCATCAACTATTCTTTATCTTTGCACCGGAGAAATTATCATGAGTAAAAAAGGAAAAGTTTTAATGGCCATGAGTGGCGGTATAGACAGTACCGTAGCCGCTTTAATGCTTCATAAAGAAGGGTATGAAGTAGTGGGCATTACTATGAAAACATGGGATTATGCTACCAGTGTGGGCACCACCGGAAAAAAAGAAACTGGCTGCTGCAACCTGGATAGTTTTAACGATGCCCGGCAGGCCGCTGTACAACATGGCTTTCCGCATTTTATTTTAGATATAAGGGAAGAGTTTGGCGATTTTGTAATTGAGAATTTTGTGGATGAATATATAGCAGGCCGCACCCCCAATCCCTGTGTAATGTGCAACACCCATATTAAGTGGCGGGCATTAATGAAAAGGGCCGATGCATTGGGCTGCGATTTTATTAGCACCGGGCATTATGCACAGGTGCACCAGCATACCAACGGCAGATATTTTTTGCGTAAAGGTTTAGATGAAACCAAAGACCAAAGCTATGCCCTGTGGGGATTGCAGCAGGATTTGCTGAGCCGTACTATTTTACCATTGGGCACTTACCGTAAAACAGAAATTCGCCAGATGGCGCATGATTTTGGCTACCCCGAACTGGCAAAAAAAAACGAGAGCTATGAAATTTGTTTTGTGCCCGATAACGATTACCGCGGTTTTTTAAAACGCAAAGTAGAAGGGCTTGAAGAAAGAGTTGATGGCGGAAATTTTATTGATAAAAGTGGCAGGGTTTTAGGCAAGCATAAAGGCTATCCTTTTTATACAGTTGGGCAACGCAAAGGGCTGGATATTGCCTTGGGCAAACCTGCATTTGTTACCGAAATTATTCCTGAAACCAACACAGTTGTGCTTGGCGAAGAGGATGATTTAAACCGCAGCGAAATGCAGGTAACCAAATTAAACTGGATAAAATACGAAGGCATTACCGAGGGTATGGAAGCGCTTACAAAAATCCGTTATAAAGATAAAGGTGCACTTTCTAACCTGTACACATACCAAAATGGTATAAATGTGCGTTTTTACGATAATGTAAAAGGTATTGCCCCGGGGCAAAGTGCTGTTTTTTACGAAGGTGATGATGTAATTGGAGGTGGAATAATACAACGCACCGTACCCATTTTATTATAACAGGCAGCTTTTTATACAAAAACCACATCTGTATTTGTAACACCCCATTTATGAGAAAACAAATTTCGTTTTTAGCCATTGCTACGCTGATAATTTTTAGTGCCTGTAAAAAAAGCAGTGAAGAACTGGCAACTGCACTGGTAAGTGATTATTATCCGCTTACAGTAGGCAAATACATTACTTACAGTTTAGATTCTATTGTTTATTACACCAATTTTGGCGTATCGGCGGTAATAAAAAGCTACGAAGTAAAGCATTTGGTGGAAGCACAAACAACAGATAATATTGGAAGAAAAGCCTACCGCATAATAAGATACATCCGCAGTTTTTCCAATGCGCCATGGGTTGCCGATAATGTTTTTATGGCTGTACCTACCCAAAACAGTATTGAGTTTGTAGAAAATAATTTAAGGTTTTTAAAACTTAAAGGCCCCATAACACAAGACTATACCTGGAAAGGCAATACTTATATCAACACAACTTCTTTAAGCTCTACCCTTAAATATTTAGATGATTGGGATTATGCTTACGACAGTTTGAACATGCCTGCTAAAATTGGTGCAGTAACTATTGACAGCACTATTAAAGTTGCCGAAATTGATAATCAAACAGCAATTGACAAAACTTTTAGCGAAGCTAAATATGCAAAAGGGATTGGATTGGTGTACCGAAGTTTTTTATACTGGAACAAAGGTAATGTAAACGGCACTTTTTCTGATGCATCGTACGGCGTTGTAATGAAAATGATAGACCACAATTAAAATATTTTTTTAAGATAGTAAAAGCTGCACATTATTTTGTTGCAGCTTTTTTATTTGCAATTATTTATATTTCCAATTCTTGCTTTTATTTTCTGCTATCATTTCTATGGCGCTTATCATGCGTTTGTTTTTAGTCTCTTCAGTTTTTGCTTCAGTAATCCATTGCACGTATTCTTTTTTGTGTGAGTAAGAAAAGGCAGTAAATATTTGCAATGCTTTTTTATTTTTGTTCAATGCTTTTAAAAAATAATCGGGCACAACCAATTCTTTTTTATCTGCAACTTTTGGTTTAGCGGCAAGCTTAATGCCTTTATCGTTTAATGCCATTGCTTCTTTTACCCAGGCAATAATTTTTTTATCGGAAGGCATATCTTTTAAAGAAGTGATTTTTCCTAAATGCCCCATCGAAACTTCTGATTTTGCATTTTCAACCAGTACAGGATCTTTCATAAGCGATGCTTTCCAAAAACCCATAACAGCATGCTGCTTAAACGAAGCCATGTGGCAAAGCATCTCTCCTTTGTAATCAAAGAATGGCATACTCCATTTCATTTTTTCTTCTATATCCGGGCAGGCTTTATGTACCAGCTCACGAATATGATTTAAAATGGGTTTTGCAAAATCGGCCGACTTTGCAATGTAGGCATCAAGTGCTTTTTCTTTTTTTGCCATAAATATTTTTTAATTTTTTTTCTTTGCTGTGCACATCCAGTCCCAGGGATAAGGTTCTTTTAACCATTTTGGTGGTTTATGAAATTCTGTTTTCCAGTCGTAATTTATTTTTTTTATTACCTGTACTTCAAAACCTTCCAGCGTAAGCAGCAGCTCCAGTTCTTCTTTTAAATAATGTTTGGTAGGCACATCGTCAATATCAGTAACACCCTGTTTTATATTTTTGATAAGGTCAATTGCTTTTTTGGGTTCGGGCAGTTTATCATTTTCTGCATCATCTACATTCCATCTGCCGGCAATAATATTGGTATATAATTTTGATTCTAATGAAGGTACTACCAGCACCAGTTCTCCTCCTGCATTTAAACAAAGTGAAAGTGATTGAAAAAAATTAATTCTTTTTTCAAGAGAGTGGGTGAGGATGGCGTTAATGCAGATGGCCGCATCGCAGGGTATTACAGAAAGATCATCGGCCGACATATCCATCCGGTGATATTCTATGTTATCAAAACCGGTATATTTTTCTTTTGCTATCTGCAAATTTTTTGCAGATATATCTGCAGCAATAACCATTTTAAATTTTGGTGCCAGTACCGGCATCCATTTACCTACGGCGCAACCAATATCAATAATAGTTTTTTCAGGTGAAGCCATTGCATCAATTGCAGCAACAATACTGCCCGATACATCATTTTGTAAAACATCAAATATTTCAGTTTCGTATTTGGGGGCAATTGTTTCCCAGTATTTTCTGTCCATAAATTAGAAATGCAAAATTTACAAATGAGAATTTGGTAAACACCTTTTGATCTTACAATTATGAAAGTAAAAATTTATTTTTTACTTGTGAGAAAGTAGAAGTGATTTTTTTACACAAGATATACATTAGAAATAATCTATTTGAGAAGCAGCAACAGATATGTTTATGACGCAGGTTTGTTATCAGAGTATAATTTTTCAGCATCAATATCTCAAAAAGTGCGTTTGTTATCGTAAGGGTTCTTGACTTTTTGCATCTGATAAAGATGGAAATATTATTACCATATCTTTAGATTGCTCTTACAAAACCCTGTAACAATTTCAAGCAGATCTAAAGCTCTTTCTTCTAGGATTTCTTTTTTATCATACTCTTTCATTAATTTATTTAAAATCTGCTCGGCATTAGCCTTGGTGCCGCCATTACTTTTGTATTTTGCAAGAATCTCACATGCTTCCGAAAAAAAATAATCTTGTTTTTCAATAGCATGTTTCAGATTTTCAAGAAGTGTAATATCATTAATCATATTTAAATACTTAGTATCATAGAAGTGAAAAAGTATTATAATCTAAACCGCTCACTCACCACCAAATCCTTACTCCCCGCCGCATAAACATAAAATCCTTCGCCACTCTTAACACCTAATTTACCAGCCATTACCATATTTACCAACAGCGGGCAGGGGGCATATTTAGGGTTGCCAAAACCATCCTGCAAAACTTTTAAAATACTCAGGCAAACATCAAGGCCAATAAAATCGGCCAATTGCAAAGGCCCCATCGGGTGTGCCATACCAAGCTTCATTACAGTATCAATTTCTTCCACACCAGCAACGCCTTCGTATAAACTGTAAATGGCCTCGTTAATCATGGGCATTAAAATGCGGTTGGCAATAAAACCCGGGTAATCGTTTACAGCACAGGGTATTTTACCTAATTGTTTGCTCAGCTCAACAATAGTTTGCGTTACTTCTTTTTTTGTAGCATAGCCATTTATTATTTCTACCAGTTTCATAACCGGCACAGGGTTCATAAAATGCATTCCAATTACCAACTCTGGTCTTTTGGTAACGGCTGCAATTTTTGTAATAGAGATAGAAGAAGTGTTGGTGGCTAAAATACATCCTGCAGGTGCAGCAATATCTATCTGTTTAAAAATGCTGAGTTTTAAATCAATATTTTCTGTGGCAGCTTCTACCACTAGCTGTGCATTTTTCACACCTTCTGCAATATCTGTTACTGAATGTAATGTTTTTAAGCGTTTGCTTTTTTTGCTCTTCAGTAACTGTACCTTTTGCAATTTGCCGGTCAATATTTTTTTCAATAGTAGTTAATGCCCTTTGCAATTGTGTTGGATTAACATCAATTAAATTTACTGCAAAACCACTTTGTGCAAATACATGAGCAATACCATTGCCCATGGTGCCTGCGCCGATAACGCTGATGATTGCCCCCTCCGCCCCCGCCAGCTGGCGGAGAAGCCAAAAGATAATTAAAATTTGAAGTGCTGTTCATTTTATTAAGAGTTTATGTTTTTATTTCCCGCTGATTTCGCAGACGCCGCAGATTTTTTTTAAATGTGGTTCCTAAAAATAAAAGCTGCATTAAATTTAAAAAGAGCTGAATAAAGAACCAAAAGTATCCCGATGTATCGGGACGACGCCAATGAAGCCAAATAGAAATACCAAAGATCGTATCCAAAAAACCTCACCCCAACCCCTCTCCAAAAGAGAGGGAACTCGAGTGGGGTTTATAAAAACTCAAAACTTTTTATTTTCATCTTCGCCAAAATCTCCTCCATTTCCCTCCCCTCGGGGGAGGATAGGAGGGGCTACTTAAACGCATTCAACCCAGTAATATCCATTCCTGTTATCAGCAAATGAATATCATGTGTGCCCTCGTAAGTAATTACACTTTCCAAATTCATCATGTGGCGCATTATCGGGTACTCGCCGGTGATACCCATGCCGCCGAGCATTTGCCTTGCATCACGGCAAATATTGGTAGCCACTTCACAGGCATTTCTTTTAGCCATACTCACTTGCTGCGGCGTAACTTTCCCTTCGTTCATCAACACACCCAGGCGCCAGTTTAATAATTGTGCTTTGGTAATTTCAGTAACCATCTCGGCCAATTTTTTTTGCTGCAGTTGAAATTGTGCAATAGGTTTTCCAAACTGAATTCTTTCTTTGCTGTACTCCAATGCAATATGATAACAATCCATTGCCGCACCAATAGCGCCCCACGCAATACCGTAACGGGCTTTGGTTAAGCAACCCAGCGGTCCTTTTAATCCTTTTACATTGGGTAAAATATTTTCTTTCGGAATTTTTACATTATCAAAAACCAGCTCACCAGTGGCGCTTGCACGCAAACTCCATTTGCCATGCGTTGTTGGAGTGCTAAAACCTTCCATACCTCTTTCCACAATTACACCTTTAATATCTCCGGCCTCATCTTTTGCCCACACCACAGCTACCTGTGCAAAAGGCGCATTGCTGATCCACATTTTTGCACCATTTAAAATTACATGATCGCCGGCATCTTTAATATTACTCAGCATACCACTTGGGTCGCTGCCATGGTTGGGTTCTGTTAAACCAAAACAACCTAACCATTCGCCACTGGCAAGTTTGGGTAAATATTTATTGCGTTGCTCTTCGCTGCCGTATTGATAAATAGGAAACATTACTAACGAACCCTGCACACTAGCGGTGCTGCGTACACCGCTGTCGCCACGTTCCAGTTCCTGCATCATTAAACCGTAGCTGATATAATCTAATCCGCCGCCGCCATATTTTTCCGGAATGGTGGGGCCAAAGCAACCAAGGTCGCCCAATTGTTTTATTATTTGCTGGGGAAACTCTGCCCGCTGTGCATAGTCTTCAATTATAGGACTGATTTCTTTTTTTACATAACTGCGTACACTTTCTCTTATCAACTTATGTTCTTCCGTTAATAATTCATCAACATTAAAATAATCGGGGCTTTGAAAATTATCTGTTTTAGCTGCCATTATCGTTAATTAGTTTATTGGTTAACTGGTTTATTTGTTAATTGGTATTTTATCTTTTGGGACAAGCATTTGTTTTTCATCCCGTACGTACGGGATCGTTGTGTCACTCACTTGTACCGCATACCTTTATTCATCTTTTATCTCCTCCATTTCCCTCTCCTGCAGGAGAGGATAGGTGAGGTTTCTGCCACAAAGATAATATCTTTCACCCCTAAAAGAGCTCAGGATAAAGAAGTTAAGTTTTTAAAACTTAACTTCTTTTAAAGTTGGTGCAACATTGTTGAAACCCTGTTGTCTCTATTGTTAAAACCTTTCTTTTTGGAACTGACGGTATTGCCACATCACGACGAACTGATTGAACGCTGCAAAAAAGGCGAAGCGGCTGGCTATAAGGAATTGTACCAGCGATATGCTAAAGCAATGTTTAATACTTGCCTGCGTATTGTTAATAATATTGCCGAAGCAGAAGATGTGCTGCAGGAAAGTTTTACAGAAGCGTTTAAAAACCTGCAGAGTTTTGAATACCGCAGCAGTTTTGGCGGCTGGCTTAAACAAATTTGTATTAACCGCAGCATTAATCAACTTAAAAAAAGAAAAATTATTTGGGTGGACATTGACGGAACAGAAATACATAACAAAGGGGAAGAGATTTTTATTGACGAACATGAAGTTGAATTAAAAGTAGAGAAAGTAAAAAGATCAATAATGCAATTACCCGATGGCTACCGAACCGTACTGAGTTTGTATTTATTAGAAGGCTATGACCATGAAGAAATTGCTGAAATTTTAGATGTAGCAGAATCCACCACACGTACGCAATACATACGTGCCAAACAAAAATTATTACAACTTTTAAAAGATGGAATATGAGCAGAAAGGTAGAAAAATTTATAGGCGATAACCGCAACGAATTTGATGATGCGGTACCATCGGGTAAAGTATGGGAAAATATTGCAGCAGGGTTTGCTGAAAAGCAAAAAAAGAAAACTTTACTAACACCTTTTTATAAATGGAGTATTGCAGCTGCACTTTTAATTACAGCAGGCATCACTATTTTTTTAATGCTGAATAATAAAAAACCAGGTACTGATATTGCAACCGCAACAAAAAATGATTCAGCCACAGACATTAATATCGCAACTCCTGAATTTGCACCCGAGCTAAATGAATTTGCAAAATTAGTTGTACTTAAGCAGGAAGAATTAAAAGCACTTGCACCAGAGCAACCGGAATTGTACCACAAGTTTGCCACCGATATTAACCAATTGGACAGTTCGTATAAATCCCTTAAAAACCAACTCAACGTTTCGCCCAACCGGGAAATGCTGATAGAAGCCATGATTCAAAACCTGCAGCTGCAGCTGAATGTATTGAATCAGCAATTAAACATCATTAATCAAATTAAACAAACAAAAAAGTATAGCCATGAAAAAAATAATCAGACTATTTAGTTTTATACTGCCGTTCTTCTTTTTTGAAAAAAGTATTTTTGCCCAAAACGATAACGACAATAATAACGACAGTAAAAAGAAGTATGAATTTGTAAAAAATAAATCGGTAAACAAATCGTACAATGTTTCTTCATCCGATAAATTGAATATTCGAAATTCTTTTGGCGATGTGAAAGTGATTACCTGGAATAAGAACGAAATAAAAGTTGATATTAAGGTTGAAGTATCTGCCAATACAGAAGCTGTTGCACAAAAAATAATTGACGGTATCAGTATTGCAGACTCTAAAAGCGGCGGCGATGTTTCTTTCAAAACTTCTATTAAAGGAGTTAATAATTCAAAGGGTGAAAAAAGCAGTATGAAAATTAATTACGATATTTCTATGCCTGCATCTAACCCTTTGCATATAATCAACGAATTCGGTGCAACTGTATTACCCGATTACAAAGGCGAAGTTGACCTGAGCAGCAAATTTGGTTCGTTAACAACAGGTGCTTTAACCAATGTAAAATCGCTAAATGTTGAATTTGGAAAAGCAAAAATTGAAAGTGCGGCTAATGGTAATGTTAGTATTAAATATTCATCTGCAGAATTAGGAAAATTATCAGGTAATGTAAAACTGAATCTTGAATTCAGCAGTGCTGTAAAAATTAATATTGATAACAGCCTTACAGGCCTCGATGCAAAAGTATCGTACTCCACTTTTAACCTTAAACCGGCTAACAGTCTCTCTGCTTCTTATAATATCTTCACCAGTTTTGGCGGGTTTAAAAACAGAACTGCTGTAAAGTTTGACGGAGATGATGACGATGATAATAAAGGCCCAAAGTTTGACCATAATTATAATGGAAAATCGGGGAGTGGGTCCATATCCATTAAAATAAAATCGAGTTTTGGAGAAGTAATTTTAGGGGAACCCAGTGCAGATGATTTAAAAGGAAAGAATAAAAACAAATCGAAAAGCAAAACCACCTGATAAAAATTGTATAGCCATGAATGATAAAAGGTTCGTAATTATTTACGGGCCTTTTGTATATTCGGTAAAATTATTTTTATGAAAATGCTGAGAATGTTTTTATCAGTTATTATTTTAACTGCGGTTTGTTTTGTTGCTGTGCAGGCCCAAAATAACGATAAAGTAAAACAAAAACCCGAAGACAAAATAGAACAATACTTTTTTGTAATGATTAAAACAGGGCCAAAACAGGATTTTGATTCGGCGCAAAAAGCTGAACTTTTTAAAGGCCACATGGCCAACATTAATAAATTATATTACGAAGGCATTTTAAAAGTAGCCGGGCCGTTTGGAAAAAATGATTTTAAATGGCGGGGCATTTTTATTTTTGATTGTAAAACATTAGAAGAAGCAGAAAAAATTGCACAATCTGACCCTGCTGTGGCTGCAGGATTATTTGCTGTGGATATTTCTCCCTGGTATTCGGCACCAATTGGAAGTTTTATACACGGTAAGCCGGAAAAAAAAGATTGATAGTATTGCGTTGCAGCCAGAAATTCCATATTTGCAATTTTGTGTAAATATGGAATTGTACTCCATTTTTGCATATTTTTATTTTATGACATTACTTAAAAAGATCCGATTACTCATCCTGTTTTTTATTGTTGCCTTAATACTAAGCGGCCTTACTGCTTTTCCGGTAGAAACAGAGTTACGCTGGCTACTCAATCATCCTTCTTTAGTACCTTCATTTGCTGAGCAATGGTTAAAAGATGTGTATGCTGCATTGGCAGAAACTAATGCAAAATATCCTATGCTTGCTTATGGTTTTGACTGGCTGGCATTTGCACATATTGTAATTGCCATGGCATTTATTGGCCCTTTAAAAGACCCTGTGAAAAATAAATGGATTATCGATTGGGCTATGCTGGCATGCATTGCAGTAATTCCTTTAGCTTTTATTGCAGCACCAATAAGGCATATTCCAATGTTTCATGTTTTAATAGATTGCAGTTTTGGGGTAATTGGTTTAATACCCTTGGCTGTTTGCAGAAAATGGATTAAACAATTAGAAGCATCAAAATAAAAATTATCAATCAGTTTTCTCCAATATAAAAACTTCTTCAACAGGTTTATTAAATAGTTTTGCAATTTTTAGTGCTAATACTGTTGATGGCACATATTTATTTGCTTCCATAGCATTGATAGTTTGCCTGCTTACTGCTACTTTATTAGCAAGGTCTTCCTGCGTTAATCCTTTTATTGCCCTTTCTACTTTAATATTATTTTTCATCAAATGCTCTTTTAGAATTTTTGTACATAAGATAATTAAACCGGATAATGAAAATGATGAGCACTGTAAACATATTATACAGCATAACACTTAAAAATGATGTGCCATAGACAAAGACAAAACAAAATAACAGTAAAATATAATTTACACACACAGCCCAAAGTAATGATGACAAACGTACATTCGCAATAAATTCATCTTCGTTTTTTTCTTTTGAAAAACTTACCAGCATTGCACCAATAATAAATAAAGCCCCAATAACTGTATTAGTGATATCGGTATCTGCAAAATTAAAGTATTCAGAATGCAATGCAGAGCCATCATTGGCAATTGCAAATACCCTGGCTCTAATCCAAGTTGTATCAAATCGACCAATGGCTAATATAAGCCCCAAAATTGTAGCAGGAATCAAGATGAACCAACCAATTTTTTTGTACCTGTGCGATAATAATAATTGCGTAGCCATAATTTATTGTTTTCACAAATGTAAAGTATTTTTTACAATAAGTCGTAATTATTTTACAATTTGTAAGAATATTTTAACATTTAGAGTATTTCATTTATAGTTTACTATTGATTATTAAGAGAATGATTAAACAATTAGAGAAAAATAATTTGCCTGTTTAAACGTTTAAGTAAGCATAAAGTCTATCTACAAAATTATTTTATGAAATACCTTGTACTGCTTACTGTTGTAATTACATTTTTTAGCTGTAAAAAAAGTGATGGAGGGGTTGCTGTTGACCCAGTGCCGGAAAGCATGTATTTTCCTTCAAACACTGATACGGCATGGCAAAAAAAGGCAATTACGGGCATGGGCTGGAACGAAGCAGCTATACAGCCGCTCAAAGATTTTCTTGTTCAAAAAAATACCAAATCATTTATAATTCTGGTAAATGGCAGAATTGTGATGGAAGAATATTTTAACGGGCATACTAAAGATTCTATCTGGCAATGGAATAGTGCAGGCAAAACTTTAGTATCTACCATAACAGGCATAGCGCAACAAAATGGAATTTTAAATATCAACAATGCTGCATCACAATATTTGGGTACCAACTGGACAAGTGCACCCCTTGCCAAAGAAAATTTAATTACTGTAAAACATTTGCTTTCGATGACGACTGGCCTAAACGACTCCAGTAATTTAGTAATAAAATCAAATATGAGTTATATGGCAGATGCCGGCACAAGATGGGCATACGGTAATGTATTTCAAAAATTAATGGATGTTGTAGAAAATGCAAGTGGTCAAAGTTTTGATACTTACTTCAACAATCAATTAAAAAACAAATTAGGCATGAATGGTTACTGGAACTATGGTGTAATATTTAAAATTTACAATAGCAATACCAGGAGCATGGCAAGGTTTGGTTTAATGGCACTTAATAAGGGCAAATGGAATGGGCAGCAAATTATTAATGAAACTTTTTTTAACCAGGCAACCGCCACTTCGCAAAACATCAATCCATCTTATGGATATTTGTGGTGGCTAAATGGTAAATCTAATTTTATGGTACCCGGCAGTCAAATCGTTTTTAGCGGAACGTTGGTGCCAAATGCACCGGCAGATATGTATGCCGCAATGGGTGCTGAAGATCAGCGTGTTTATGTAATACCAAGTAAAAATATGGTAGTGGTAAGAATGGGTGATGCATCTGACCCGGCAAACCCGAGTTATGCAGTTTCTGGTTTTGATAATAATCTTTGGCAAAAAATAAAAGCAGTAACAAACTAGTACTTGTATTGTAACTTCTGATAAACAGTTAACAAAACTTCCAATAAAGCTACTTTGTGTTAAGCAGTTTTATTGTTTACAATTAGGTGTAAATACATACTTATATTAAGCGATAGTTTACTATTGGTAAAAGCTGCTGAGGAAGAAAATTTTATAAAACAAACCATGCTTTTTAAATAAGATAGTATCAGTATGCTGTCATCTTTCTTTCAACTGTTCCATCGTTATAAAAATTAAACAATGCATAAGCTGGCGCAAAATCCTGGAACGATCCGTTCCACCAGTTGCCACTAACAGCACCATTGCAAAAATATTTTATTCCAAGATAATCTACCTCATCCTGTAAATGTATATGGCCACTGAGGCATGTTTTAATGTTGGGGTATTTTTTAAAAAGATCTTTTATTTTTCTTGCATCGGTATGAAGCAATGCCCTCGATAATTTCCAATCGCCACTGGGCAGCATATCTTTAAAAAACATAGCGCTGCAAAAGGAAATAATTGGAATATGAGAAACAATACAAATAAATTTTTCTTTATTATTGTTCAACTCATTTTCCAGCCAGGTAAATTGCTCATTATCTAACAGGGCAATATAGCCGCCGTTATTTTCCTGCACACTGTCTAAAAAAATAAAATGCCAGTTATTATGGGTAAAGCTGTAATAAGTTTTTGCATAACCGGTTTGCTGCAGCCACCAGGCTTTGCCATAAAGACTGTCGTTTTTTACATTTTCCTTTAATTGCCAGCCCCAAATATCGTGGTTGCCAATACAATGTTTTACAGGCAATTTATTTTCGGCCAGCATAATTTTATTAAAAAGATCCCATTGAATTTTTGTTTTTTCTTTATCAACAGCCAGCGCATCCATAATACTGTCGCCACCATTAATAATAAAATCAGGCTGTTGATTTAATTTATTAATATCCTGTAGAACCTTTGCCATTCCGGTTTCGGCTATGGCCAATGGTTTAATATGTATATCGCTGATGAAGGCTGCAGTAAATTTATTTTTCTTTTTTTCTTCTGTGGCGTTACTAACCGCAGGCAATGTTGCAGCTGCAGAAAGCAGTGAAATGTTTTGGAGAAATTTTCTGCGTTGCATAAAATATTATTTTAAATATTCAGCCATCTCAGTTTGATATTGTTGTGCAATAACTCTTGCTTCTGCTGCAAAATCTTCTTTTTCGCCGGCAAAAATTATTGCCCTGCTGGCATTTACTAAAAGGCCGCAATCGGTACTCATACCATGTTTACTTACATCTTTTAAACTGCCACCCTGAAAACCCACACCCGGTACCAGTAAAAAATTATCTGGAATTATTTTTCTTATTTTTTCTAAGTCGCTTGCTTTTGTAGCACCCACTACAAACATTAAATTATCTTTATTACCCCATGTGCTAACTTTTTTTAAAACCTGTTCGTATAAAAATTCACCGCCGTGGTTTGTGTCACCGGTGCCTTGGTTCGTGTCCACACGAACCAAACGCAGTTGTTCAAAATCTTTACTGCCTGCATTACTCGTTAATCCCAGCACAATCGTCCATTTATTTTCATATTCTAAAAACGGACGAATACTGTCTTCACCCATATAAGGTGCTACAGTAATGGCATCAAAATTTAATGTTTCAAAAAATGCTTTTGCATATTGCGAAGAAGTGTTACCAATGTCGCCCCGTTTGGCATCGGCAATTTTAAAATGTTCTGTGGGAATATAATTTACCGTTTTCTCCATTGCTTCCCAGCCTTTCAAACCCAATGCTTCATAAAAAGCAGTATTTATTTTATAGCTAACACATAAATCTTTCGTGGCATCAATAATTGCTTTATTAAATTCAAAAATGGCATCAGGGTGCAATTGTAAATGTTTTGGAATTTTTGTAATATCAGTATCTAACCCCACACATAAGTAAGATTTTTTTTGTTCAATTTGTTCAACCAGTTGTTTTCTTGTCATAATAATTAAACATCTCTTTTATCAATACCTGCTTGTTTAAGAATGGCGAGAAAGGTACCTTTCTTTACATCCTTACTGCCATGCACGGGTACAATAACAGTAATGTTAGTTGCAGAGTTATAAAAAATTTGGTGAGAACCTTTTGAACGTTTAAAAAGAAATCCATTTTTTTCCAAAAGCTTAATCAAATGCAGTGGAGATTGGTTCATGCAGTTTCAAGATTAAGCGAATATTCCAAAGTGTTGCTGTTATCAGGAATTGCTTCTCCTCTTGATTGCAATTCTTCTACATATATTTCTATGGCTTCCTTTGCCATTGCCATTGCTTCTTCAATAGTATCACCCTGTGTAATACAGCCCGGTAATGCAGGAACGGTAACCATATACCCGCCTTCTTCCTCTTTATTTAAAAATATTTTATAGTTGTATTGCATATTTTAATTCAGTACAAATGTAAAAAAATAAACTCAAATTTAATAGATTACTTGCCATTTAACTTTTCCATCTCACTGGCAATTGCAGCAGAATTATAATCGCCACGCTTTTTCAATTGCTCAATAATATTTTTTTTAGAAGCCTCATCTCTGTTCTGGCTTAGTTTAAAAGTATTCTCCAAACTTTCTACTTCAATGGTAAATCCAATAATTGCTTTTAACATAGGCGTTATATATTCTTTGGGCATTTTATTAAAAGCTGCAGCAGTTTCAAGCCCTTCATATTTATTAGTCAGGGATTTTATAGCGTTGAAGGTGCCTTCTTCATCCGTAAAAATTATTTTCCCCTTTGCATGCACTGTCATATAATTCCATGTACTTGCAGTTTGCGGATTTGTGTACCAGCTTGCACTAACATAACAATGCGGTCCCGTAAATACAACTAAAACATTTTCATTTTTTTCAAATGCTTTGTGGTGATCCGTCTTTCTCATAATATGCCCGTGCAAAAAAATTGTATTTTCTTTTAGCTCCACTTCTAAAGGAATTTGAGTAGCTACCGGATATTTTTCTCCAAACCCGGTAATCATTGCAAAAGCATTTTCTTTCATAAAGGCAATAACCTTTTGTTCATCATCTTCGGTGTAGTAAGGGAATTTGTACATTACAATAATTTTTTTTTGAGCCAAGCCATATTTCTTTGTGCAACTTCATAGGCACAGTTTACACTGACGAAGGAAGTGCACTCTTGTACTGCATAACTTTATTGAGCACTGAGCGAAGTCGAAGTGTTATCTCAGCGTATATTTTTACTGCATTTGGGTTCTCAAATTTAGCCAATATAATTTACGTAGTAGAGTTGCAATGTTTTATCATTATTTCTTCTACTTCTTCACTCTGCCAAATATTTTCAATATCCGGCAATGCCATTACCTCTTGCATTATCGCTTCTTGCTTTATACTATTTTTCAAAGCATTGCTGTATCTAATTTGCGTACTAAAAGTTACCTGTGCATAAGCCGGTGTCCATTTATCCGGGTGTTTTTTACTAAATGCTGTTTCAATTTTTTTCTGCAATAAAAATTTAGGGTCGCCCACTTTGTCCCTCATCTCAATAAAATTATTAAGTGCCAGTTGGGCAATAGCATCGCCATCAGGTTTACGCAATGTTTGGTATTCTTCTAAAATGTTTTTCCAGTTATCACCATGTTTATCAATTAACAAATTTAAAACACTGCAATCTTCAAAACCACAATTCATACCCTGGCCAAAAAATGGCACAATGGCATGTGCGGCATCACCAATCAATGCAAATTTATCTTCTCTTATCCACGGAAAACATTTTACAGTAACCAATGATGCAGTGGGGTTATTAAAAAAATCATCTTCCAATGTTGGCATCAGCGGCACAACATCTGCAAAAGTTTTTTCAAAAAATATTTTTACTTTTTCTTTTGTGTCTAATGATGCAAAAGAAGGTTCCCCTTCAAAAGGAAAAAATAAGGTGCAGGTAAAACTGCCATCCATATTGGGTAATGCAATCAGCATATAATTTCCTCTTGGCCAAATGTGCAACGCATTTTTCTCCATCATAAATTCGCCGTTACTTCCTGAAGGAATCGTTAACTCTTTATAACCAAAATCAATATAGTGTTGATGGTATTGAAAACGGTCGTGTTGTAACTGGTGCGTTAATCTTGCTGCGGAGTAAGCGCCATCGCTGCCAAAGGCAAGTTGATAGTTGATAGTTGATAGTTGATGGTTAATACAGTTCTCGAAAGTTATTTCATTCGTTTTCCAATTAATGTTTTCGCATTTTTGGTTAAAGAAAATTTCTGCACCATTTTTTTCTGCCAGCTCCATCAGCATTTTATTTAACTCTCCTCTTGAGACCGAATTAATAAATTGCCCTTCGTTTCCATAAGGCTGGTAAGCGGTACTGCCATCTGCATTATGAATATGCCTGCCATGCATAGGAATAGCAATTTTTTTTATCTCCTCCATAATGCCCACTTCTTCCAATGCTTTTATTCCTCTGTCGCTTAAAGCCAAATTTATAGAGCGGCCTGCAGCAATTTTTTCTTTACGCATATCGCTTCGGCGTTCATACAGTTTTACTTTATGCCCTCTCTTACTTAAATAAATAGAAAGCAAAGAACCTACCAAACCTGCACCGATAATTACCGTATCTTTTTTTTGCATTACTATTTATTTAAAATGGCTTTTACAATTTGCCCAAATGTAAATACATCTGTAAAAGTATTGTACAAAGGTACCGGCGCAACACGAATTACATTTGGTTCTCTCCAATCTGCAACTACAGCATTCTGTTTTAATGCTTCAAAAATTGCCGCACCTTTTTTCAGCATCAGCATACTCACCTGGCAGCCTTTTTCATTTTCATTTCGTGGCGTAATTATTTCAATTTGTTTTTCTTTCAGGCCGGCATTTATTTCATCAATAATAAAAAATAAATAATCACTAAGCATTTTTCCTTTTGCAATTAAATTTTTCATACCTGCGGTTTCAAAAATATCTAATGCTGCCTTGTGTGCTGCCATTGATAAAATAGGAGCGTTGCTTAATTGCCAACCTTCTGCAGTGAGTATGGGTTCAAAACCTTTCTCCATTTTAAAACGGGTGGTTTTGGTATGCCCCCACCAGCCTGCAAAGCGTGGAATAGTTGTATCAGCAATATGTTTTTGATGAATATAAATTCCGGATACACCACCCGGCCCGCTGTTTAAATATTTGTAAGAACACCAGCAGGCAAAATCAACATTATTATCGTGGAGCTGGAGCTCTACGTTACCGGCTGCATGTGCCAAATCAAATCCTGCAACAGCACCAACAGCATGAGCAGCTGTTGTAATTTTTTTTATGTCGAAAAATTGACCGGTATAATAATTTACTCCACCAAATAAAACCAACGCTACACTTTCTCCATGTTGCTTTATTGTAGCAAGAATATCTTCTGTTCGTATTGCATATTCTCCTGCTCTCGGGCTTACTTCAATAACTGCATCTTCATAATTTAATCCATGATATTTTACCTGCGATTCCATTGCATACTGATCAGAAGGAAATGCTTTTGCTTCGCAGATAATTTTATAGCGCTGTTTAGTTGGCCTGTAAAAACTCACCATCAGTAAATGTAAATTCACCGTCAGTTGATTCATCACCACAATTTCTTCTGGCAATGCGCCAACAATTTTTGCTAATTGTGCAGGGAAAATTTCATGATAAGGCATCCATGGTTTTCTTGCATGAAAATGTCCTTCTACACCAAAGTTGGCCCAGTCTTCTAATTCATTCAGTACATAATCCTGTGTAGTTTTAGGCTGCAAGCCAAGAGAATTGCCTGTGAAGTAAATAGATTCTTTTCCATTTATAAGAGGAATATAAAATTGATCCCTGAAATGTTTTAGAGAATCTTTTGCATCAAGTTGCTGGGCATATGCTAAAGTGTTTTCAAATATCATAAAATATATGTTGGGCTAAAGCCCTTGTACTTTTTGCATTGCCACGGGCTTAAGCCCGTGGCAATTGATTTTTTATGCAGAGGGCTTTAGCCCAATTGTTATTCTATTGTCGCTATTACTTTTAATTCAATCGCTATTGGTGTCGGCAAACTTTTTACTTCCACTGTAGTTCTGCAAGCCTGTACACTTGTAAAATATTCGCCGTAAATTTTATTATAAACAGGAAAATCTTTTTTCATGTTGGTTAAAAAAACAGTAACATCCACAATTTTATCCCAACTGCTTCCGCTGGCTTCCAGCACGGCTTTTACATTGGCAAAACATTGGTGGCATTCGGCTTCAATATCATATTGTATAATATTACCTTCGCTGTCTAATTCCAATCCCGGAATAGCATTATCTGTTGCACTCCTGCTACCTATACCCGAAAGGAATAACAGGTTGCCCACTTTTCTTGCATGAGGATAAGCACCTAATGGTTTTGCTGCATTATCTGTTTTAATAATTTCACTCATTATTTATTCTCTTTGAATAACTCCCCTTTAGGGGATGGGGGTTAAAATTGTACACAAACATTTTTTGCCTCTGTAAAAAACCTCAATGCTTCCCAACCGCCTTCTCTGCCCACTCCACTATTTTTAATACCTCCAAAGGGTGTACGCAAATCCCTGAGCAACCAGCAATTTACCCAAACAATTCCGCATTGCACTTTTGCTGCCATGCGGTTGGCTCTGCTGATGTCCTGTGTCCATATCGTTGCTGCTAAACCGTACTGTGTTGCATTAGCTAATTGCAAAGCTTCTTCTTCTGTTTCAAAAGGTTGAATGGTTATTACCGGACCAAAAATTTCTTCCTGGTTAGTTTTACATTGCTGATCTAATCCTTCAATAATTGTTGGCTCAATAAAATAACCGTTAGCACATCTGCCTTCTAATTTTATGGCATTGCCGCCACATAAAATTTTACCGCCTTCCTGTTTGGCAATTGCTATGCAGTTCATTATTTTTTCAAAATGCACTTTGCTTACTATGGCACCCTGTTTATTTTTTTCATCCAGCGGATCACCAACAGTTAATTTTTTAGTGAGCTCCGTAAAATATTTTTTAAAATTTTCATAAGCAGCCTTTTCAATTAATATCCTGCTGCCGCATAAACATATTTGCCCCTGGTTACCAAAAGACGAACGTATAGTTTCCTCCAGCATTTTAGGCCAGTCGCAATCGTTAAAAATAATCACAGGGTTTTTTCCGCCCAGCTCTAATGAAAGTTTTTTAAACATTGGTGCAGCAATGCCTGCAATACTGCCACCTGCTTTTGTACTGCCGGTAAATGATATTGCTTTTATTGCAGGATGCTGTACAATCGCTTCGCCGCAATTTTGTCCATCGCCATGTAAAATATTTAAAACACCATCGGGTAAGCCGGCCTGTTTACAAATTTTTGCTAATAAAAAAGCAGTAACCGGTGTTACTTCGCTTGGCTTTGCAATAACGCAATTACCTGCTGCTAATGCAGGCGCAATCTTCCAGGTAAATAAATATAAAGGCAAATTCCAGGGAGAAATGCAACCTACAATACCAATGGGCTGGCGCAATGTGTAATTAATGGCTTTATCTTCCATCGCATGACTTTCGCTTGCAAACTGCATAACGGCTGTTGCAAAAAAACGAAAGTTAGCCGATGCTCTTTTAATATCAACCTGTTTACTTAACCACAATGGTTTTCCGTTATCGTTGGTTTCGGCTAATGCTAATGCTTCAAGGTTTTCGTCAATTAAATCAGCAATTTTATTTAAAATAGAAAATCGGTTTTCATTGGGAGTAATGCTCCATTCCGCAAAAGCTTTTTGTGCCGCATGCACTGCAACATCAATATCTTTTTTATTACTGTTGGGAATTTGCCCGTACACTTCTGCGGTAGCAGGATTTACATTATCTAAAAATGCACCGCTAAGCGGACCAATAAAATTTCCACCAATAAAATTTTCTAAATGATAAGGGATATCCAATTGCATTATTCAAAAATAAGCTATTTTATGGTTCAGCAATTTTGGACAAATTGGTAATCCGATTGCCAATTTGTCCAAAATTATATTTACATTTATGCTATGATTAAACGTCAGCAGCAGGCAAAATTATTGTCATTGGCAAAACAGTTTCCGGTTATATCAGTCATCGGCCCACGGCAGAGCGGCAAGAGCACACTGGTAAAAGCCAGCTTTCCTAAATATGATTATATCAGTTTTGAAGATATAGATAACCGCCGCAGGGCATTGTTAGACATGAGGGGTTTTTTAGAACAATACAGCAAAGGTGTAATTTTTGATGAGGTGCAGCGGGTACCCGAATTATTTTCTTATTTGCAAACACATGTAGATACTACCGGAAAAAAAGGAAAATTTATTTTAACGGGCTCACATAATTATCTGCTGCAGGAAAAGGTATCGCAATCGCTGGCGGGCAGGGTGGCCATGCTGCGCCTGCTGCCATTTAGTATGAAAGAATTACAGGAAGATGGCAAGTTGCCGGCAGACGTTAATAAATTATTATTCAAAGGGTTTTATCCAAGGCTTTACAGCAGCAGGGTAAAACCATCAGACTGGTATCCATCTTATATAGAAACTTATATGCAAAGAGATGTAAGGGAAATCAAAAATATTCCCAATCTTAATTATTTTCAAAAATTTTTGCATTTGCTTGCAGGGCGGCATGGCCAGCAGTTAAACCTCAGCAGCCTGGCATCGGAAGTAGGTGTGGTACATAATACAGTTGCTTCGTGGATCAGTATTTTAGAAGCCAGCTATATTATTTTTTTATTGAAGCCGCATTTTAATAATTTTAATAAAAGAGTAACCAAAACCCCAAAGGTTTATTTTTACGACAGTGGATTGGTTTGCTCATTACTGGGCATTGAAAAAGCAGAGCAACTGCATACGCATCATATTAAAGGTGCATTATTTGAAGGATTAATTATTACTGAGTTAATTAAAGGAAGGTTCAATAATGGGTTGTCCAATAACTGCTATTACTGGCGGGATAAAACAGGTTATGAAATTGATTGCATTATTGATAAGGCAGGAAGCCTTACTGCAGTAGAAATAAAATCGGGTAAAACTATTAATACTGATTATTTTACTAACATCAATTACTGGAAATCTATCAGCGGAAATAAAAATAAAAGTTACCTTTTGTATGGAGGAACAGAGCAGCAGCAATTAAAAGAAAATATTATTTTACCCTGGCAGAATACGTTTAAACTGGTATAGATAATCTGGACAAATTGGTAATCCGATTACCAATTTGTCCAAAATTTTAAAAATTAAAAATCACCATTATGGCAATATTATCTCCCTTTAATTTAAAAAAATGGATCGACGAACACCGGGATTTGTTAAAACCCCCTGTAGGTAATCAATGCATTTATAAGGATGCAGAAAATTTTATTGTGATGGTAGTGGGCGGCCCCAACAGCCGTAAGGATTATCATTATAACGAAAGTGAAGAATTGTATTACCAGGTGGAAGGCAATATTGTACTGAAGATAATTGATAATGGTGTGGCAAAAGATATTGCAATTAATGAAGGGGATATTTTTTTACTGCCGCCTAAAACACCACACAGTCCGCAGCGTGGGCCAAATACCGTTGGGCTGGTAATTGAAAAGGTAAGAGAGAGTGAAGAAGATGGGTTTTTATGGTATTGCGAAAATTGCGGCAATAAATTGTATGAAGAATATAAAGTGATTACCGATATTGTTACACAATTACCGCCTGTTATGGAAGGTTTTTATAAAGATGAACATAAAAGAACTTGTAGTAAATGTGGAGCTGTGATGGCACCGCCGGTTAAAAAAGGTTGATGGTTGAAAGTTGAATGTTTTTTCGATTCGAAAATTATTAGGAATGGCAGCAATATCGAGGTTTGAAGACATGGAAATTTGGCAATTGGCAAGAGTGCAAGCCAATGAGCTTTGGCAAATATATACTGTTGGTTCTTTTGCAAAAGATTTTGAATTACGAAATCAGATTAATGGTTAATCCGGTTCTGTTATGGATAATATTGCTGAAGGGTTTGAACGTTCAGGAAACAAAGAGTTTATTAATTTTTTACTTATTGCTAAGGCATCAAATGGAGAAGTAAGGTCACAACTTTGCAGAGTGGCAGACAGATTTTATATAACACAGGAAAAATTTGAAGAGTTAAGAACCAAATGCGAAAGTTTAAGCAAAAAGATCACAGCTTTTATTAAATATCTTAAAGGTTCTGACGAAAAAGGCTTTCGCTATAGCTAATAACGTAGCAGGTTTAACAAACTTTCAACCATCAACTTTCAACTATCAACCTTCCATGAAGATCGACATACACACCCACATAATGCCGGATAAAATGCCCAACTGGGTACAAAAATTTGGCTATGGAGAATTTATACATGTAGAACACCGCAATTGCAAAGCCTGCATGATGAAAGGTGATAAGTTGTTTAGAGAAGTAGATGACAATTGTTTTGATGCAACATTAAGACTGAAAGAAATGGATGACACTGATATAACGTTGCAAGTGCTTTCTACTATTCCTGTTTTATTTAATTATTGGGCAAAACCAAAAGATGGTTTAGAAACCAGCCGTTTTTTTAACGATCATATTGCAGATACAGTTACAAAAAATCCTAATCGTTTTATTGGTATTGGTACTGTGCCTTTACAGGATATTGATCTCGCCATAGGCGAAATGGAACGTTGCATTACCGAATTAAAAATGCCGGGATTAGAAATTGGCAGTAATATCAACGGCGAAAATTTATCCGATAAAAAATTCTTTCCATTTTATAAACGTGCCGAAAAACTGGGCTGTGCTTTATTTATTCATCCCTGGGAAATGATGGGAGAGAACCAAATGCAAAAATACTGGCTGCCCTGGTTGGTAGGCATGCCTGCAGAAACTTCACGGGCAATTTGTTCTATCATTTTTGGTGGAGTGCTGGAAGCATTTCCAAAATTAAGAATTGCGTTTGCACATGGCGGCGGCAGTTTTCCTTTAACCATTGGAAGAATAGAACATGGCTTTAATGTAAGGCCCGATTTAGTTGCTGTTGACAATGCCATTAACCCGAGAGATTATATTGGTAAATTTTGGATAGATAGTTTGGTGCATGATGAAAAAGCGATGCAATACATCATTGATGTAATGGGAGCTGACAAAATTTGTTTGGGCAGCGATTATCCTTTTCCTTTGGGAGAACATCATCCGGGAAAATTAATTGAAACAATGAATTTTAAAAACGATTTGAAGGAAAAATTATTGTTTAAAAATGCGGAGGACTGGTTAGGGATTACTGCTTAGTTTTTCTGTCAATCAACAATAAAATAAAAATTAACGGCATTAATACCAATACTGCTGCATCAATCAGGTTAAATTTATTCTCTTGCAGCAATTTTATAAATTGGTTACCATGGCTGTACAATTGCTGCAAGGTTAATACTCCAAAAAACCATAGAAACCATTTGGGTCTTTTTAATAAACCATAAATACAAATAGTATTAATGCCAATAAATAAAGTATGTCTCCAGGCGGGGGTTTTATCAAAAGGTTGCACGGCACCTGCAGTATGATAAAGTAATGCTGCAAAAGCAAGTACAGCAAAAATTATAAATAAAATATGCCTTGTTTTATTACTCATTAAACAAATTAGGGTAGTCCGTAATTATTCCATCCACACCCAAATCCTTTAATCTCTCTATTTCTTTTTTATTATTCACCGTCCAGGGAATGATTTTTATATTTTGTGCATGGCATTTTTTTATTACAGCCTCAGTAGCTAAAACATAAGCCGGGCTGTAAATAGTTGGTGCAAATCCTAATGCTTTAATTTGTTCTTCTAAAGTTCGCTTGTCATAATCTTCAATAAGCATAGCCGTTTGTATTGCCGGATAATGCTGGTGCAAATATTGCAGCGTCCTAAAATCAAAAGATTGTATAATTACATATTGCTCCATATCTTTTTCTTTAATCACTTGCATCAGCAATTCCACAAACTCTGCCGGTGCCGGATGATAAATATTATCTGTGACAGGCATTGATTTTGTTTCAATATTAAAAAATGGGAATGGCCTTCTCGCCATCATCATATAATTTTTTACCGAATCAAATACATCGGCTAAACGAGGTTTGTGTACTGCCATTTTTTGTTGCTGTAGAAAACGGGGGTGAGGTTTTAATCCCACATCAAATTGTTGAGTTTCAGCAAAAGTCATTTTGTAAATATTAAAATTCTTTTCTTCTTTTTCAGGTACAAAACTGCCATCGGCTTTGGTAGATATCTCATGATTAAAAAAGGGCTCATGCGATAATATCACCTGCTTATCTTTTGTAATTACCACATCCATTTCTAAAGTGGTAACACCCATACCTACTGCATTTATCATTGCAGGCACAGTGTTTTCGGGCATTAAACCACGGCAGCCACGGTGGCCTTGTTTGTCGAAAATTACAGCCCCTAAATCCCCTGAAGGGGACTTTTGTACTTCATTTATAGTTGTAGCCATTTTCTTATTTGAAGTGCATGAAAATAAAACGCTAAAGAAAAAAGCTATTGAAAAATATTTCATATCAGCGGAGTGCTTTGTTGAATAGAATTACAAATGTACCCCGAAAGGTCGGGATGCGACGCCAATGAAGCTAAACAGCATTACAAATGCCTGGTTCAAAAAAACTTATTTATTTTCCGCTGCAATCTCCTCCATTTTCCTCTCCTTTAGGAGTTCCCATTTGGGAACGAACGTAGTTCAAGGTGAGGTTATCTCCTGCACCTTCGTCGGCTCCATATTTGCATTACGCATTGCAATTGCCCTAACCGCATTGCCTGCAAAATCTTCAAAAGCTTTTTTGCTTACCGGTTCATCACTAACCATTACGGGCACCCCAATGTCGCCACCTTCACGTATGCTTTGTACAATGGGTATTTGGCCTAAAAATGCAAGATCAAATTCATCGGCTAAATTTTTACCGCCATCTTTTCCAAAAATATAATATTTATTATCAGGCAATTCAGATGGGGTAAAATAACTCATGTTTTCTACCAAACCAATTACAGGTACTTTCAGTTGCGCCTGCCCGAACATAGCCACACCCTTTTTTGCATCGGCCAGTGCCACCAATTGCGGCGTAGTAACAACAATTACTCCGGTAACTGGTACAGTTTGCACCACAGTTAAATGAATATCGCCGGTGCCGGGCGGCATATCAATCACTAAATAATCCAGTTCGCCCCAATCTACTTCGGTAACAAACTGGCGGATGGCACTGCTCACCATTGGGCCACGCCAAACTACTGCCTGCTTTTCATCAATCAGCAAACCAATGCTCATTATTTTAATTCCAAATTTTTCAATGGGTACAATCATGCCTTTACCTGTGCCGGTGCCATCATCTTTCATCAATGGTCTTTCGCCACGTATGCCAAACATTATGTGCTGGCTGGGGCCGTAAATATCCGCATCCATCAGTCCAACTTTTGCACCACCTGCTGCTAGTGCCAGCGCAAGGTTTGCACTTACGGTACTTTTTCCTACGCCGCCTTTACCACTCACCACTGCAATAATATTTTTTACACCGCTTAAAATTGTCTTAGCATCTTTTCTGTTAGTGGTAGTGTTGGCCGTAAAATTTACGGTAACCACGGCTTCTTTATTCACCAATATTTTCACCGCATTTTCACTGGCCATCCGCATCATATCTTTCATAGGGCAGGCCGGCGTGGTAAGTACAATGGTAAAAGACACATTATTGCCTTCAATATTTATATCTTTTACCATATTTAAAGTCACCAAATCTTTGCCCAAATCGGGTTCCTGCACATTACTCAGCGCTTTTAAAATATCTTCGTTTGTCATGTTCAATTATTTGTTAAAAAGCCAATAGAGCTGCAAATTTAAACAACCATGCCTTTACTTTGTTTATTAATTAAGGAATGTTGTTATTTTTGAGCCAAGCTTCTGTAATGCTATTTAGCTTCATTGGCGTCGCACTCTTGTACGGCATATCATTATTCAACTTTTATTGATGCGTAGATTTATACCTATATTTTTTATTTTTTGTTTTATAAAACCTGTGCAGCCAAAAGCTCAGTTCGAATCCTTTAAAGATTCGGTAGTGCAATTATACGGCCTTGTAATGACGGCGGATAGCTTAAAAGGTTTGGAAGGTGTAAGCGTTGTAGTAAAAAATCAAAACCGGGGAACAGTTACCAACGACAAAGGTGTTTTTAGCATTGTAGTTTTAAAAGGCGACGAAATTGAATTCAGCAGCATTGGTTTTAAAACAAAATCAGTTTCCATTCCTAAAGATCTTACTGGCAACCAGCAAAGTGTAATTCAGTTAATGATTAACGATACAATTTATTTGCCTGCAACCATTATAAAATCACGGCCATCAAGAGCACAGTTTGAAAGAGATTTTTTAAACAATCCTGTGCAGGATGATTATATAACTGTTGCCCGAAAAAATAATGATGCAGCCACACGCCGCATTTTAGCCGCCAACTTACCCTCCGATGGAAGAGAAGCCAGCAATCAATTTTTAAGACAGGCAGGTACAAAAGCTTATTATGCCGGCCAGGTGCCTCCGCAAAATATTTTTAATCCATTTGCCTGGGCAGAGTTTATTAAAGCATGGAAGAGAGGCGATTTTAAAAAGAAGAGTTCTTCTACTACACGTACATCGCCAACACCATCCACCACACCTACACCTAACGATATTTATAATCCAAAGCATTAGCCCCCATCCCCTGAAGGGGAGTTATGCAAAGGGTATTAAATAATTCAAAACTTCAAAACTTGGATATTTCTAAAAAAGCAGGGTTCTCAAATAACTCCCCTTCAGGGGATGGGGGCAGGTTAATCTTTCTTATTGGATTTATGGGCAGCGGTAAAACGCACTGGGGCAAATTGTGGGCTGCAAAAAGCGGCTTGCATTTTTTTGATTTGGATGAAGCAATAGAACTGGAAGAAAAAAAAACGGTTGCAGAAATATTCAGTCAAAATGGCGAAGCATATTTTAGGCAGAAGGAAATGGAAATACTGCAAACATTTGCAACAAAACAAAATTGTATTGTAGCCTGTGGTGGCGGCACACCCTGCTTTAATAATAATATGCAGTGGATGAATGCAAATGGAACAACGGTATATCTTTTTGCAACAGCAAACGAAATTTTTAAGAGGGTTGTTACAGAGCAGCAAAAGCGGCCGCTGATAAAAGATTTTTCTCCGCAGGAGTTATTAGTTTTTATTGAAAATAAATTAAAGGAAAGAGAAATTTATTATTCGCAGGCAAAAATAACTTTACGGGTATCCGCAATTACAGATGATACCATCAACTCCATACAATGAATAAAAATTTTTTAACAGCAGGAGCTTTGTTTGCAGCAGTGGCAGTTATTTGCGGTGCATTTGGCGCACATTTTTTAAAAACAAAATTATCTGCCGAAGGCTTACAAACATTTGAAACTGCTGTACGGTATCAATTTTATCATGCATTTGCATTGCTGGCAACCGGTATTTTGTATAAAGAATTTTCAAACAAATTATTAAAGTGGGCAGGTAACCTTTTTATTGCAGGTATTATTTTATTTTCCGGTTCATTATATATTTTATGTGGCGTGCAATCTTTAAAATGGATTGGTGCCGTTACGCCATTTGGCGGTTTGTGTTTTATAACCGGTTGGGTTTTGCTGGCTGCAGCTGTCGCTAAGAAAAATTAGTGTCGGTAATAACCCGGTGCAGTGTAACTAAAGTGCCATTATTATTTTCAATGGAAAATATTATACCAATATCATCCATCCTCTTCTTCATATTTTTTAAACCATTACCAAACTGGCGTAATTTTTCAAAATCAATACCAACGCCATTATCCTGTATAAAAAGTTTAAGCCCGTCGGGCACACGCCGCAGTGTAATATTAACTTCAGTTGCCTTTGAATGCTTCAGTACATTATTCAATGCTTCTTTTACTACTAAAAAAACATTTCTTCTTATCTCGCCGCTTACAACAATGTTGGGTAAATTTTCCGGAATGCTGATGGTGCAGTTAACACCGCTGTTTTCAAAATACTCCAGCGAATAGCTTCTTATATACGCAATCATATTACCCAGCGAATCGTTGCTGCTGCTCATACTCCAGATAATAGCATTCATTTTATTCAGCAATTCATTCGCAGATGAGGAAATTTTTTCAATTTCGGGAATAGATCTGTCGCCAATTTTATTTTTTGCCAGTTCGCTGTAAAGACGAATAGTTGTCATACCTGCACCAAGGTCGTCATGCATATCGGCACTTATCCTGTTGCGTTCTTCCTGTTGTGCTTTTATTATGGCAATTTGGTTTTCAAAATCTTTTTTCTCTACATCTAATTTCAATGCTTCCTGCTCTTTAATACGGCCAATCAGTTCACTTCGGTTTTTATAGGTTAATCCCAACAGAAAAAAGCCCATGGCAAAAAGCAAACCTATTTCATGGTAAAAAAGTGCTGCGTTAAATAAACTGGTAGTGGGAACTTTTAGCAATATAATCGCTAAAGAAATTCCCGAAAAAATAATTGAAAAGGCAGAACCGATGGCCAGGTAAATCATTAATCTTTCCTTTTGCTTAAAAGCCGCAATGATGAATATAATGCCAATTCCTAAAACTATAAATTTCATGGCATTTTCAAAAAAACTTTCTATCAAATACCATCCGGTTAAATAATGAACTAAAGTAAAAACAAGCAGCAGGCCAAGTAAAAACCATTCAGCGGCTTTAAAAATTTTATCAAGTCTTTTGTGTTTAATTCTTGTGTTTAAAAAATGGCGGGAAAATACGAGGTAATAAACACTGCCTGTTATTAATAAAAACAAATCTAAATAGCCATTAAAAAAACAGGTAAAACTGCCGGAGTAGTTTCTTGTGCTTGCATAAAAGAACACTAAAAAAAATGTGGGTAAGGCATAGGCTATGTAATAAAAAAATTCTTTTTTACGGGTTAGTGCGTAATTAACCAGTGTAAAAAGTATCAGCATAAGCAACATGCCGCTCAATACAAAGCCCATGGTTTTTAAGTCATCGCTTTTAAGCCTTGTTACTTTTTTATAGGTTTCAATATAGCTTTTCTTAATTATTTGCGGCTTAAGGTAGTTATAGTTTTGCCTGCAAAATTCAAGGCCAACAATAATATCCGCTTTTTCGTTTGGCGCTAAATGAATATACCCGTAGCCCGAACTGTGGCCGTTGTTGATAAAGGATAAATTACCCCCGTTTTTTTTATAGATATTTATTTTTTCAAATAAATTTCCCGGAAAAAAATAAACTGTATCAGCAATGCTGCTGCTGTTAAAAAGGCCAAACTGCAAATAAGCCGGCCTGGTTATTAAACGGGGCGGAATTTGCTCTTTGTTTTTAAATTTTGATAATGGCGAAAATTGCTGTTGAGTAATATTACTTAGGTTAGATAAATTTTCTGTATCTACAAAAATTAAAGTTTTTTTTGTAATTACACCCGAATCTCTCATGGAGCCAATATCTGTATAAATGCTGTCGGGCAGGGTTTGTGTGTACCCGGCGGCACCCATAAAAATAAAAAAAAGTATAATGGCAGATTTTGGCAGTGCAAATAGTTTAAACCAAACTTACAATAAATAATTCACATCAAATAAGCATTGCAGGCCTTGCAACTGTGTTTGCAGTATTGCTTTTCTTTATCTTTGTTGCCAATGGCAAGTAAAACAAAACCGGTTAAGTCAAAGGCGGCTAATCCTGATCAGTTAAAACAGGAAAAAGAAGAAGCAGTACAAGTAAAACAATTGCTTAAAGATGAACGTACGCATAAAATTGCAGGCAGCATTTTACTGCTGATTGCAATTTTATTATTTATAGCTTTTACATCGTACTTATTTACCTGGGCCGAAGACCAGGATAAGTTTAGTTATCGTATGCTGCTGGCAAACGATATAAAAGTGCAAAATCTTTTGGGCACTTTTGGTGCATTTATTTCAGAAATATTTATACGCAAAGGTTTTGGTATTGCCAGCTACCTTATATGTACTTTCTTTTTTGTAATTGGGGTAAACTTATTTTTTGGTAAAAAAGTTTTTGCTGTTTCTAAAAATATAAAATACTTAATTGCTGGGCTGCCGGTAATAAGTGTGGCTGCGGCAGTGGTGTTTAGCGGCCAGGCTTTTCCCTGGGGCGGCGCCGTTGGCGATATGAGCAAAGACTGGATGTATAAAACCATTGGGCAAATTGGAACCATTGGTGTATTAGTTGTGGCAGTGTTATCTTATGTAATCTGGCGGTTTAACCCTGTGTTTAAATTACCTTCTAAAAAAGATTTTATAGCGCCACCAATAACCAATGCCGCAGCAACAGATGCAAACGAAATTAACGATACCACAGAAGATGTAAATGAAGAAGAAGGAATGAAAATAAATTCGCTTAAAGGCGAAGGCAATGTATTGGTAATTGCACCGCTGGAAAACACCATGCTGAATCATGATATTACTTTGATAGAAAAAGAAAATGAAATTGAAAATATTGCTGCTGCGAAAGAAATTTTACAAACAGAAGAAGAAATAAAACCAATAATAATTACGCCTAAAGTAAAAGATAAAAATTTTACTCCCCTTGAGCTGGAAATAAAAACAGTGCCCGAAAAAATTGATGAGGAAGAGGAACAGATAATTATAAACAGTAAGCTCCCCAATGCAAAGCCTTACGATCCTATTTTAGATTTACGGGATTATAAATTTCCTACGCTGGATCTTTTAGAAAATCATGGCAGCGAAAAAATAGTGCAGGATGCCAATGAACTGGAGAATAATAAAAACCAGATCATCAATACCCTTAAAAACTACGATATTAATATCCAGAAAATTTCTGCAACCGTTGGGCCAACGGTTACTTTGTACGAAATTATTCCTGCAGCAGGTGTACGCATATCCAGAATAAAAAATTTAGAAGATGATATTGCATTAAGCCTTGCTGCACTCGGTATCCGTATTATTGCACCTATACCGGGCAAAGGAACAATTGGTATTGAAGTGCCCAATGCCAGGAAAACTGTAGTGAGCATGAAAACATTGCTGGCATCAGAAAAATTCCAGAACAATAATTTTTCTTTACCCATTGCCATTGGTAAAAAAATTGATAACGAAAATTTCATTGTCGATCTTACCAGTATGCCGCATTTATTAATGGCAGGTGCAACAGGCCAGGGTAAATCGGTTGGGTTAAATGCTATTTTAGTTTCTCTTTTATATAAAAAACATCCATCGCAATTAAAATTTGTTTTGGTTGATCCTAAAAAAGTAGAGCTGAGTATTTATAAAGCTATAGAAAAACATTTTTTAGCAAAACTGCCCGGCGAAGAAGATGCCATCATCACCGATACAAAAAAAGTAGTACACACTTTAAATGCTTTGTGTATTGAAATGGATAACCGCTACGATTTATTGAAAGAGGCAGGTTGCAGAAACATAAGAGAGTACAACGAAAAATTTGTTGCCCGAAAATTGAACCCTGAAAAAGGCCACCAGTTTTTACCTTTTATTGTTTTGGTGGTAGATGAATTTGCCGATTTAATTATGACGGCCGGTAAAGAAGTAGAAATGCCTATTGCACGTTTGGCACAGTTGGCCAGGGCTGTGGGTATCCATTTAATAATTGCCACACAAAGGCCGTCGGTAAATATTATTACAGGTACTATTAAGGCCAACTTTCCGGCACGTATTGCTTTTAAAGTAAGCAGTAAAATAGACAGCCGCACTATTTTAGATGCCGGCGGCGCCGAGCAGTTAATTGGCAAAGGCGATATGCTTATCAGTTATAATGGCGAATTAGTGCGTTTGCAATGTGCTTTTGTTGATACACCTGAAGTGGATAAAATTGTAGATTTTATTGGAGAACAAAGAGGTTATCCGCAGGCATTTTTATTGCCCGAATATATTGATGAAAAAGAACTGGAAGCAAAAGGCGCCGACTTAACGGACAGGGATTCTCTGTTTGAAGATGCCGCAAGATTAATTGTTGCCAGCCAAATTGGTAGTACCTCTTTATTACAACGCCGTATGAAATTGGGTTACAACCGTGCCGGCCGTTTAATGGATCAGTTAGAAGCAGCAGGCGTAGTTGGCATGAACCAGGGAAGTAAAGCAAGAGATGTGTTGATAAAAACGGAAGTCGGATCTGCAAATGATATTTGATACTTTGGCGTGAGGCGTGAATGGTGAGACGTGAAAAGCTCTTTAGAAATTTATCTCTGAACTTTAACTGTTTTATCAACATAGTGACTTTAATGCATTAAATTATTTTAAAATACTCATAAAATGATTATAGCTAGTACATTCTTTTCAGATGACTAATGTTTTAACCAATTCTAAAAGCTTAATCAAATTAGTTCATATTCCTTATACTGTAATAGGTACTTGAGGAATAATTATGTAAATGGAAGTTGTCTTCCATCCCTAGGGATGATTGATATTTAGTTAGATTATTCTAATCTTTGTAAAAAGCGGCACTCGAATTTATTAACTCCTTTATTTTTCACCTCGGGAATAAAAAAATTACACTCTTTAAGACCGACTTCATTATTACATAGTTGCAAGTCACATAGGACTTTAGCAACTATCAATTTTATTTCAAAATAGGCTGAAAGTTTGGACTTTAATAAAGCATGTCGAAAAATGCACAAACATCAATTATTGACAACATTGATATAAAATTTCTTTGTTTATCAGATATTTTAAGTATTAAGATTAGCGTCGGAAGAGAAAATGATATTATTGACATACTAAAAACTTTAAGAAATATGGCTGACCTTCTTATAAAACTAAAAGTTCAAGGTTTTTATTCTTGGGAAGAAGGAACAATTTTCATGTAGAACATAAAGATTTAGAAAGTCTAATTTCTAATTCCGATGAAACTGAGTATCAACTTTAAATAAAGAAATATAATTATTACAGCAGACAAAGAGACTAAATGTTCACTTACTATTCCGTGGGAGCTGCTTTCCTTATTTAAAATTTAGATACGCCGCAAAAATTAAACAGAATTGTTGAAAAAAAAATTCTTCGTTGCATGCTAGATTATTAATCATGAATCGGACTTTAAAAGTATACCGATACCAAGACTTTTTGATGAGGATACACTTGAAATATTTCCTTACTGGATGTATGAATATAGAACAAGTGAAAGAGAAGGGAAAAAGAAAACAGTGAAGAAGTGTGATGGAAAGAAATAGAAACTGATCAATAAATCCTCTATTACTTGAACTTTTTTTGAGAGCTATAAATGAACAGGTAATTCCTTTAAATGTTTTTTCAAAACAAGATAAAGTTATTTCTTTTATACACCAGGCTAAGATGTTTTGTGATTTTGCAAAGAAATTTCATATTAGAATTTCTTTTTACACCAATCACTAAATAGAAGTGCTTTTTGGTTACTATTTCACCATTCAGGACAACCATCAGTATGTCAAAATTTCTAATAGTCGGTCTTGGTAATATTGGTACAGAGTATGCCAACACCCGTCACAACATTGGGTTTGATGTAGTAAATGCCTTTGTAAAAAAGCATGGCGGTAAATTTGATGTGGGCCGGTTAGCCTATGTAGCCACTGTAAAATTTAAAGGCAAAACTATTGTATGCATTTGCCCCACCACTTTTATGAACGGGAGCGGCAAAGCTTTTAAATATTGGATGGACAAAGAAAAAATTGCAGTGGAAAATACATTGACCATTGTAGATGATGTGGCATTACCGCTGGAAAAAATACGTTTACGTCCTGCTGGTAGTGCAGGCGGGCACAACGGATTAAAAGATATTCAGGCAATATTAAACTCCGATAAGTACCCTAAATTAAGGTTTGGTATTGGCGATAGTTACCCCAAAGGCATGCAGGCCGATTTTGTTTTGGGCAAATGGCTTAAGGCAGAAGAGCCGCTGGTACTGCTTAAAATAGAAAAATGTATAGATATTATAGAAAGCTTTATTGCAACTGGTATAGACCAAACCATGAGTGCATTTAATAATCTTTCCGTAAAATTATAAATAAACAACAGTGTCAAAAATACACATTGTTGTTTTTTATATGCTATTTGCCTATATTCGCTTTACAAACCCATCCCCTTAAAAAAAGCACTAAATGAAGATAATTTGTGTAGGCCGCAATTATGCAGACCACGCCAAAGAACTTGGCAACGACATACCTGATGAACCGGTAATATTTATGAAACCGAAAAGTGCATTGCTGCAGAGCCATACACCTTTTTACTATCCCGAGTTCAGCAACGAATTGCATTACGAATGCGAACTGGTTTTACGTGTTTGTAAAAATGGCAAGTATATTCAGGAGCGCCATGCTTCTAATTATTACAATGGCATTACAGTTGGTATAGATTTTACTGCCCGTGATATTCAGGACGAATTAAAAAAGAAAGGGTTACCCTGGGAAAAAGCAAAAGCATTTGATAATTCTGCAGCAGTAGGAAAATTTGTTGATGTGTCTCCCACATTAAACAGAAAAAACATTGGCTTTTCTTTTTATAAAAATAAAGAGCTGGCACAAACAGGTAATTCGGGCAATATGATCTTCAGTATTGATGCTATCATTTCTCACATCTCTAATTATTTTTCTTTAAACATTGGCGATTTAATTTTTACCGGCACACCGGCAGGAGTGGGAGAGTGTGTTGTAGGTGATGTGCTGGAAGCTTTTTTAGAAAAAGAAAATTTGCTTACTGTAGAAGTAAAATAAATTTCTCCACATTATTATAAATTTTAAATCGCAATTGTATTGCGATTTTTTTTTGCCACGGATATCCCCGCAGATGTCGCATATTCCGCAGAGAAGATTTTAATCTGCGTTATCAGTGAAATCTGGGGGACAAATTTTACATTTGACCAATGATTGCAACCGACATCTTATTAAAAGCGTACCAACTAATGTGCACTGCCAAAGCCATGGCAGAAACTTATGAAGCCAACAGGCAAATTTGTAAATACGTTCACTCCACATCCCGTGGCCACGAGGCCATACAATTGGCCGCAGCTTTTCAATTACAACCCTGCGATTATGTTAGCCCTTATTACCGTGATGAAAGTATCTTGCTGGGTTTAGGATTTACGCCCTACCAATTAATGCTGCAACTGCTGGCAAAAGGCAATGATATTTTTACCGGTGGCAGAGAATATTATGCACATCCCAATTATAAAGGCAATGATAAACCCAACATCATACATCAAAGCAGCGCAACCGGTATGCAGGCCATACCAACAACGGGTATTGCACAAGGCATAAAGTATTTGGAAAGCCTCCCTAAATCCCTTCCGGGGAGGGACTTTGAAGCCTTAGATGCTGAGCACTTTTCATTATCCAAAGCAAGTAACGAATTTACTATCAACTATCAACTATCAACTATCAACTTGCCCATTGTTATTTGTTCTCTCGGCGATGCATCTGTAACCGAAGGCGAAGTAAGCGAAGCATTTCAATTTGCAGCATTGCATCAACTACCCATAATTTATTTAGTGCAGGATAATAACTGGGGCATAAGCGTAACTGCCGAGGAAGCAAGAACCACCAACGCCAGCGAAATGGTAAAAGGTTTTAAAGGCATAAGAAGAATAAGTATCGACGGCAGCGATTTTCTACAGAGTTACGAAGTGATGAAAAATGTAGTGGATGAAGTGCGAAAAGAACGGCATCCTTTTTTAGTGCATGCAAAAGTTCCTTTACTCGGTCATCACACCAGCGGTGTACGAAAAGAATTTTACCGTACTGCAGAAGATCTTGCAAAACATTATACTGATGACCCCGGCCCAAAGTTGAGAAAAAGATTATTAGAACTCGGCATAACGGAAGAAGCATTAATTACAATTGAAAAAGAAACGGCAACACAGGTTGAAAATGATTTTAACGGAGCCGTTGCAGCGCCAGAACCTGATGTAAAAACGATTAGCGATTTTGTTTTTGCACCCACCACTGTAACCGAAGAAAAAGGAGAACGTTCGCCGGCAGGAAGAGAAAAAATTGTAATGGTAGATGCCGGGTTATTTGCTATAAGAGAAATTATGGAGGAATTCCCTGAAGCAGTTTTATATGGCCAGGATGTAGGACGAAGGCTGGGCGGCGTTTTTAGGGAGGCTGCAACATTAGCAGAGCAGTTTGGCGATCATCGTGTTTTTAACACAGCCATACAGGAAGCCTACATTATTGGCAGCACTGTTGGTATGTGTGCCGCAGGTTTAAAACCAATTGTAGAAGTGCAGTTTGCCGATTATATTTATCCGGGATTAAATCAATTGGTAACAGAAATAAGTAAGAGCTGTTATTTAAGCTGCGGTAAATTTCCGGTGCAAACTTTAATTCGTGTACCCGTTGGCGCTTATGGCGGTGGCGGGCCATACCACAGCGGCAGTATTGAAACAACTTTACTCTCCATTAAAGGAATTAAAATTGTGTATCCATCCAATGCAGCTGATATGAAAGGTTTAATGAAAGCTGCTTTTCTCGATCCTAATCCTGTAGTAATGCTTGAGCATAAAGGGTTGTACTGGAGTAAAGTGCCGGGTACAGAAGAAGCTAAAACGGCAGAGCCATCAACCGATTATATTATTCCGTTGGGAAAAGGCAATATTGTTTTGCAGGCAGATAATAATTTTGTAGAAAATGGCGAAAGCTGCTGCGTAATAACTTACGGCATGGGAGTATACTGGGCAAAAGCTGCAGCAAAAAAAATTACTGGTAAAGTTGAAGTGATTGATTTAAGAACTTTATTTCCTTTAGACGAAGAATTGATTTTTGCTACAGTAAAAAAACATGGCAAATGTTTAATTGTAACCGAAGAGCAGCAAAATAATTCTTTTGCCGAAGCATTGGCAGGCAGGATAAGCAAAGCCTGTTTTAAATATTTAGATGCGCCGGTGGAAGTTTTAGGCGCCTTAAATTTACCTGCCGTGCCAATGAATATTATATTGGAAAAAGAAATGTTGC
Source organism: uncultured Chitinophagaceae bacterium (assembly GCA_963741535.1). Classification (GTDB taxonomy): domain Bacteria; phylum Bacteroidota; class Bacteroidia; order Chitinophagales; family Chitinophagaceae; genus Ferruginibacter. The sequence continues at coordinate 427,718 of CAVUIP010000002.1, read as the reverse complement.
CTAATGCAGATAAGGTAGCCGAATGTATAAGCCAATTACTCAGTAATTAAAATTTTGACAATTTTATTATCAGCTAAAATGAATTTATGCAAAGAAGAAATTTTCTTAAATGGTCGTCGTTGCTTTCATTTACAGGCCTTGTTCCTGCAAACGAAATTTTAGCAAATGCCAATGAAAGTACTGATCAAAATAAATTTATAAAGGGAAACGACAGAGCATACTGGACCAGCCTGCTGGATAAAATAGCAACTCCTGTTTTGAGTAATATGAGTAAAGGAGAATTGAAAAAAAATATGCAGGTGGAGGTTAGTCCTAAATGGGATGGACGAAAAAAAGATGTGGCATACATGGAAGCATTTGGCCGTTTAATTGCAGGTATAGCACCTTTTTTGGCTCTGCCAGATGATGATACAAAAGAAGGAATAATGCGGAAACGGTTGCGTTTGCAAACGCAGCAAAGTTTTGCTCATGCAGTAAATCCTAACAGTGCTGATTACCTGTATTGGGGCACCCCGGAATCGAGACAGCCTTTAGTTGATGCTGCTTTTATTGCACAGGCATTACTTACGGCACCTGCGGCTTTATGGCAGCCACTGGATGCAATAACAAAACAACGCATCATTCATGAATTTAAAACCCTGCGCCTGATAAAACCTTTTAACAGTAACTGGTTATTATTTGCTGCAATAATTGAAACTTTTTTATTGCATATTGGAGAAGATTTTGATGCCTCAAGAATAGATACTGCCATTGATAAAATAACCGGTTGGTATATAGGTGATGGCTGGTACAGTGATGGTGATACATTTCATTTTGATCACTATAATGGTTTCGTAATTCAACCCATGCTGGTGGAAGTGCTGAAAGTAAATGTTGAAAAAGGACGACGAACACAAAAAGAGTACGACACGGCTTATAAAAGAATGCAGCGGTATGCTTCTTATCAGGAAAGGTTTATATCACCCGAAGGCACGTATCCTGTTTTTGGCCGTTCATCCACTTACCGGGTGGGTTTATTTCAGCCATTGGCAAAACTGGCACTGGAAAATAATTTGCCAGAAGAAATTGCCCCGGCACAGGTGCGTTGTGCACTTACTGCTGTAATCAAACGCATGTTTGTACCCAATACTTTTACAAAAGATGGCTGGCTTACATTAGGCCTTGTTGGCGATAAGCAAAAAGATATTGCAGATTCTTATTCTAATACAGGCAGCATGTATCTTACCTCTTATGTTTTTTTACCCCTGGGCCTGCCAGGTTCTCACCAATTTTGGGCCGGACCTTATGCCGATTGGACACAACGAAAAGCATGGGGTGGCCAGCCTTTTAAAAAAGATTATGCTGTAGATTATTAGTAAAAAGCATTGCCCAGCTGTGTTTAAACTGAAAATGACTTACATTTGCAGCCCGTAAAACGGATGTCGGGGTAGCTCAGCTGGTTAGAGCATCGGATTCATAACCCGAAGGTCGGCAGTTCAAGTCTGCTCCCCGATACAAAGACTCTTCAAAATGAAGGGTCTTTTTCTTTATTTTTAAAAAGAAGTTTGAAAATAAAAGTGAAGCAATGCGATTTGAAAAGTGGCTTAAAACTGGTGCAGGCAGAGATTTTATTAAGCAGTTGCCACACTGAGTATTGGATTGATATCCGCCGCGGCGGACTGCAGTTCAAGTCTGCTCCCCGATACAAAGCCCAATCACCTTAAAAAGTTTTTGGTTTTTTTTATTTTGCAAATGCAATTCACCGTTTACATATTATTTTCTACAGCACATCAAAAGCATTATACAGGATTTACTTCAAATCTTGAACAACGCTTACTGTCTCACAATCATCTTGGCAATGACTGGACATCAAAATACAGGCCGTGGGAATTAATTTTTGAAAAGAAATTTGAAAATAAAAGCGATGCAATGGAGTATTAAAAATTATTTATTTTTCTGTATATACATCATTTTAAATTTTATCCGGCGCCACAGGCAGCGGCACAACATTATTAACACCCTTCACACTTTGCAAATAAGTAAAAATAGCTTTCAAATCTTCATCACTCATTTTGGTATAATTTATCCAGGGCATGGGTGGCAAAAGCATTCGACCTCCATCCTGGCCTTTAAATTTTCCCTGCGTTAATGCTTTTTTAAATTGTTCTTCCGTCCAGCCGCCAATGCCTGTAGCATCTGATGTAATATTACCTGCAAATGAAATGCCCCATGGCCCGGCAGCCGCAGTTAAATCAGGGGAAAATGCAGCAAAGCCTGCAGTTAAAAAAGTTTTGTCCGTTTTGGGTAATGGTGTTTTAGATGAATAACCCGAGAGCATTAATTCTGGAATAATTTCGGGGCCATTGGCACCCATCCTTTTTGGTGAGTGGCAATCGTTGCAACCGGTAATTTGTACCAGGTATTCGCCACGTTTAATTAAGTCTTCTTTTAAAAGGGTTGTTTTTACAGTATCTTTTGGCGCACCGCTGTTATTGTTACATGCCGTAAATACTGCAATAAAAACTAAAATAATAGCAATAACTGAATTTTTCATTTTTTTTAATTTAAAGTATAAAGAATAAAAAATGAAAAAATTTCAGAGGTAATGTCCTGCAAATAAAAATTTACAGCCAGAGTTTAAAAGTAAAAAGTTTTTTTGAAAAATAACAATTCCAATCACCAAAAAATTTATTTACACAAAAAACCTATATTTATTCTCCGGCAAACAAACCAAATTTTAAACTTAACCCTTTATGATCCCTAAAATAATATCGTTGCTGTTTTTTACAGCTTTTTATTGTATTGCATTTTCGCAGCAAAACGCTATTGATTCTTTTTTAAATAACCAATTAAAAGCAGCAGGACAAAACGGTGTACGCAAAGCAGATGCGTATAACAATACGGCACGTAAATTTATCCGTACAGATTTGGGCAGCTCTTTAATTTTTTCAAGAAAGGCATTGGAAATTTCAACAAAAGAAAAATATGTATCGGGTATGGCGATGGCGTATTGTAATATAAGTACAATACTGGAGCGGCAGGGTAAAATTGATGCAGCATTTACTGTGGCCGACAGTGCCGCAGCATTGGTAAATAAAGATACCAGCCATGTGGTAAAATGGTATTATACTTCTAACATGGGTAATCTTGTATCGCCGTAAAGCCAATTACCCCCTGGCGTTACAATATTACCAGCAAACAGCAAAAATTGCTGAGGATAGTAAAGATCAAAAATTAACTGCAAGCAGCTATAATTTATTAGGCATAATTTATTTAACGCTCAATGATCTCGACAGGGCAGAAGAATTTCATACAAAATCTTTGGCCCTGAGAACGGCTTTAAAAGATACCATGAGCATGTATTACTCTTACGATAACCTGGGCATTGTAAACAGAGAAAGAAAAAATTATGATAAAGCACTGGAATATTATTTTAAAGCAAAAGAACTGGTAGAATTATTAAAAGACTCTGCAGGGATTTCTTTTATGTATAACGATATTGGCGCAGCTTATTCCTTTAAAAATCAAACTGCAGATGCAGAAAAATATTTAAAAGCCTCTATTGGTATAAGAGAGCGTAATAACGAACTGCACGAACTGGCTTACACGTATAATTATTTAGGCGAAAATTATGAAAGAAAAGGAGATTTGATAAATGCTGAAGCTTCAATAAAAAAAGCATTAGCAATTGCAGTAGCAATAAAAAATAATAAGCAATTAATTGAGGCACACGAAAGCCTTGCCGATTTTTTCAGCCGTAATAAAAAATATGATTCTGCCTATGTGTATGAACATAAATATAAATTGATAAAAGATTCAATTATTAAAAAAGACCAGCAGGAAATAATTGCAGAACTTACCACCAAATACGAAACAGAAAAACAAAAAACACGTATTAAAGAACAGCAGCTGGAAATTACTAAAAAGAATTATTGGCTGGCAGGTATATTAGGAACTGCATTTGTATTAATTGCAGGCGGTTATTCTTTTTACAAACGCCGTAAATTAAAACAGGAAACAAGGCTGCAGCAGGAAATTATTAAACAGCAGGATCTTTCCACCAAAGCCGTAATTGCTGCTGAGGAAAACGAACGTAAACGCATAGCCTCCGATTTGCATGATGGCGTAGGGCAAATGATGAGTGCAGCTAAAATGAATTTATCGGCTTTTGAAAGTGAACTTACTTTTGCAAACGAAGAACGTAAACTTGCTTTTGAAAAAATTATTCAGTTGGTAGATGAAGGTTGTAAAGAAGTACGCAACGTAAGCCACCAGATGATGCCCAATGCATTATTAAAACAGGGATTGGCAAGTGCCATAAAAGAATTTATTGATAAAATTGATAACAGCATTATTAAAGTTACGCTGCATACCGAAGGATTAAACGATCGCTTAAACAGCAATACCGAAACCGTTTTATACAGGGTAATACAGGAGTGTGTAAACAATGTAATTAAACATGCTAACGCTAATGTGCTGGATATTGCTTTAATAAAAGATAAAGACGGTATTGCAGTAACAATAGAAGATAACGGCCGTGGTTTCGACAGCAATAATAAAATGAATTTTGAAGGTATTGGGCTTAAAAATATTATTTCCCGGATTGAATATTTAAAAGGAAATATTGAATTTGATGCTGCACCGGGTAAAGGAACATTGGTGGCAATACATATTCCTGAAAAATAATTTTATTTGAATGTATAAAGAAACGTTGCGCTGTTATAAAGTCAGCGGCACAACGTTTCTAAAAAAATACTGCTAAGCATTTACCAGTTTTGCAATATCAATTTTTTTCATTTTCATAAGCTCCTGCATTGCTCTTGGTCCTTTTTCGGGGTCGGTCATCAGCTTGCCAATAATAGCCGGAATAATCTGCCACGAAAAACCAAATTTATCTTTAAGCCATCCGCATTGGCTTTCCTGCCCGCCATCTGCAGTAAGTTTATTCCAGTAGTTATCTATCTCTTCCTGTGTTTCGCATTCCACCACCATTGATACCGCTTCGTTAAATTTAAACATCGGGCCACCATTTAAGCCCATAAATTTTTTTCCGTTAAGTTCAAAATTTACAACCATGGGTGTATCTGTTGTAATTTTTGAATTTTTAAAAATACTGCAGTAAAAATCTGCGGCAACTTTTGCCTGGCCATCAAACCATAAGCAGGGATAAATTTGATTTGTCATTTTTATAAATTTTTAATTGTTGTTAATTCGATTCGGCATAATTTTTAAAATTATTAAGAATAGCCTGCCAGCCACTCTGTTGCAATTCTAACGAATTCATTTCTTCTGCTTCAAATTTTTCAGCAATTTTATATCCTTCATCCTGTTTTATAAAATCAATTTTTACTTTTCTTCCATCACCAAGAGTATACTCAATTTTTTTATTGGGCTCCACTGCGGTATAAGTACCACCAAAGTCAAAACCAAAACTTCCATCTTTTGCTTCCATATAAAAAGAAAAATTTCCGCCAACTTTTACATCGTTTGCTGCTTTTGGTGTATGCCAGTCTTCCGATGCGGCATTCCATTGGGTAATGTGTTCAGGCGCTGTCCAGTGTTCCCAAATTTTTTCAATAGGCGCTGCAACAATTGCTTCTATTGCTAATTCAATGGGTTGCTCGGCTAATTGTTTTACTGCAGCTAATGCTTTAGGAAATTTTTCGGATAAATATTCTCCAAAATTCTCCAGCGTATCAAGGTTTACATCAAGCATTGTGTTACCGTTTTCTTCTTTTAAAGAATAGCATTCTGCACCACCGCTCCACAATTTTGTTTTTTCATCAATGGGTTGTTTTTCAAAATTTTTAATTTCACCCAAATGCCTGAAACTCATAAATTCATTTAGTTTGCTTTGTTCTATTTTGCTGAACATGCCGCCGCCATCTGGCTGATAAAAATTGTATGTCGCTGCCTTCTTTCCAGTCGGAAACAGCATAAGAACCCTCTTGAAATGGAGCTGTCCATTTGCGGTAAGTAATATCGTTCCATAAAACCTGCCATACTTTTTGTGCAGAAGCAGCAATGCTAATGCTGAAATTTAATTTTTTCATACAATATATCTTTTGGTTAATACTGTTGTTTTAATTTGATAACACAAAGATGTAATAAAAAATTAAAAAAAGTGACTGGTAAAAACGACAAATTAAGGGGCTGAATAAGACAGTAACTTTATTTATCATTTTTATTTTTTTAAGTTAGATTAGTGACTGTAAATAAAATAAAAAGAAACAGGATGGTTTTTGAAATGCTTCAGTAACAAGGGATGATTTTTTATAAAAAAAATCATGATCATTTATCCTGCAGGATTTCTGAAGGTAGTAATTATAAAAGATGAATATGGAGAAGTGGAGGAATAAAAAAATCCGTTGATGAGCTGGCGTTAATTTTTTAGGCTGCCTGCATTACTTTGTTTGCCTTAACATTCCAGAATATTTCCCATTCACCATCATTATTCAGTTGCTCCCATTGTATTGCCATGGCATTGCAGCAAGTACTAAAAATGGTTGTACTTCTTACCTGCAAAAGTTTACCATCAGTTTCAGTGTACCCTGTTAATGTCCAAACGCCATTTTTTTCCCGGCTTTGCCATTCGTATGTTGTACCATCGCTGTAAAAAGAACGGATTGAATAAATCTTATTTTTTTCATTATGAGCAATAACTTCTATGTATGCTATTGCATGTTCTTCAGCATCTCCTTTAATTCGGTGTACAAGGCAAAGCTCATTTTCTAACTCTTCGCAATATTCCATGGTGGTTATCCAGGCCGCATGGCCATTTATTCCTGCACCTTTATAAGGCTCCCCTTCTAAATTCCATTGCCCAACAAATGCATTAAGCTTTTTAAAAGCTAGGGGTATTGAATTTATGGAAATTGTTTTATTGTTAATTCGCATTTTGTACTGCTAAATTGGTATTTAATTACAGTGGCAAAATAAATAACCCTTTTATAAAAACTGTTACATAATACGCAGCAATTGTTACATAATTCCCATATTTGAAATAAATGAATACTACAAACTAATTAAGAGTATAAAAGGAGAGGGGATTTTTTTATTTGTATATTTGATTTTCTTACAAGCTGCAAGAATTGAAAAGCTATTTACTATTGGCTATTTTTCTTTTGTTCTCTAAAAATTTTAAATCACTCTTTAGTCCATCCTTACATGGTCCCATGCTTTCGAATTCATGTTCTTTTAGTGCATAAATTTGTACCGAATGTTTTTCCTGAAGACTAAGCAAAGTCAACCAATGACTCCGATTTTTGGAAAAATCCCACAGGTACCTTATTGATCAGGAGAAATAATTTTAATTGTCTAACTCGTTTGTTTTCCCTTATAATAAGTTATGATTTGTAAAAGTATAATTCTTTCAAAACCCTTTTCATAAATTCTTTCAACTTTCCCTTTAAATATAAGATTGTATTGGTGAAACTGTTTCTCGTCAATGTTTCCTGGATGGATACATGAGTAACAGTTGCCTTTTTGTCAAAATAGCAGTATTAAAAATGACAGGTATAGTTTCATAAATAATTTATTTGTTGCCAATAAGAGATTTAAAATGCTGTAATTCCATAATAGAAACTAATTTCATCTTTTTTATTCCGCCTAAGATATATTCTTCTGAAATGTAACTTCGCAATCAGATAAACTAGGCTCTCTCTAATTTTTAATATCCTTAAATTTTCATCCTGTTGCAACAGTATTTTTTTTATCAATACAATTTGCCCCAAATGATAATGGCTGTGTTCAATAATGCCATGAAAATTTCTGTAGTAGTTGCCATATTTTTTATCAGTAAAATCTTCCCAAAGTTTATGCTCCGGTAATTGCTCCACCAGTTGAGCAAAATTTTCAGCATCGTCTCCACATTTTGTTCAATAATTTTTCCCAGTCGTTTTGGGATTGAATTGGTGGAAGATTAAAACTGTATTTATCACTGGCATCCAGCGCTTCTCCCTGCAATACTTTTAATACTTCACTTACATAATAATTAATATGATACACCAGTGTGGCAATGGTATTAAAAGAATAAACTGTTGTTGTTGCCTGTTGCAAGGTAACACCGGCCAAATTATCTTTAAGGTTAGATGAGGTCCAGTTGCCCCCAAAATGAATTTCTCTGAAGTGTTTTGCAATTTGTGCTGTTAAATTCATGCACTGTGTTTTTTATTGTTTATCCAGCAAAATTTATATCCATCAACTATGTTATTGAAATCCATTTTAAAAATATTTTTTGTATTAATTTTTTATTTACTCAATGGTTAAAGCATTTGTTAACGGCAGTGTTTAAAAAATATACTGCTTCATAAATATACATACAAGCTAAATTAAAAAAACTTGCAGGGTTGTGTAAAAAAATATTTCAAATAAATACAATCGCTCAAAAAAAACAGAACTGATTATTGTTGCATTTGCTAACCCAAAAGGGAGAGGGTTTATTAAAATTTATAACTGTAACCTAAGCGAAATACCTGCGTTTCGTAATAATCTGTGCTTAGTAATGTAAAGCCGTTGCCATTTGTTTCTTTCTTAATTTTTAAAGTATTAAAAATATCACTTGCATTAATAAAACAGCTCGCCTTTACTTTTTTGTATTTGTTTTTTTACACCCATATCTACCGAAAACCTGGTGCCTATTTTACCCTGCGGAATAATATCCGGCGCTAAATAAATACCTGTTATTTGCAGATCTGTTTGTTTTGGTAAATGAAAAATACCATTCAGTTTTATATTGCCTGAAGTAAATTTTTTTTAGCTGCTGTGTAAGTTGAAACTACCGGATATTTATTTTCTACAGTAAAAGCATCTATAATGTTTTGATAAATATTTACATTGGTATTGAATGAAAAAACTTTTGAAAAATCTTGCTGCAATACCATTTCAATACCTGTATTACTGCTGTGCCCTGCATTTTGAAATACGGTATAAATTAAAGTGCTTGGTGGTACTTGTGTTGCAATTCTTGTAATAGTACCTTGTGTGCTGCGATGATATAACGCCGAATAGAAATAGCCTTTTTTTAAATTAGTTTTATAACCCAATTCGTAAGAGTTGGTAAACTGCGGACGGAGTGCAGGGTTACCCACTTTAATAATTTCCGCATCATCGTATTTTGGAAAAATGCGGATGTCCACTTCATTAGGTCTGTCAACCCTTCTGTTGTAAAACAAAGAAATTTTATTTTGGTCGTTTATTTTATACGCTAACCTAACATTAGGAAAAGGCTGTGTATAATTATAGCCATCACTTTTATAAGTGTTGTGATTGGGGTTTACTTTATATTGTAAATCCACATACTCTACCCTTAAACCAATTTCAGCTTCAATCTTTTTACTTTCAAAAACATAATTGCCATAAACTGCTGGAATAATTTCACTATAAGTTGCTGCACCACCTGCACTGGTATCTAACGGGGAATTTAAGCCAGGCTTAAATTGCATATTGGTTGGTATATTCCTGTAGCGAAATTTTAAACCGCCTTCAATTCGTCCATACTTTAAAGGCTTTACATAATCAACATTAAAATCGGCAACGTGTTCATCGGATAATAACTTAAAAGAATCTAATCCTGTATAGCTCGGTAAAATATTTACAAAATTATATTTTTCATCTTCCCGGTGAAAAGTATAATTAAACCCGGTATTTAATAAATGCCCTGCCTGTTTAAATTTATGCTGAAAAGATACTGATGCAACTGCAGTAGTTTTTAATTCATCTTCTAAAAATTGCCAAAGGCGTTCTCTCTTAGAAAAATCTTTATTAAAAAAAGGCTGGTCGCCACGGTCAATTATTTTTTCAATACCAAACAAACCCGAAATTGTAAGCATATCCTGGTTGTTAATATTCCAGTCAATACCTGCTTTGGTAGTTACAAAATGTGTGTTCCTGTTTCTTTTTGTTTGTTGATTAATGATTGTACCATTATCAAAACTTCTGGTTACAAATTCATTTTTGTTAAGTGTTTCGGTGTATAGCCAATCTGCCTGTAAAAAACTATTTATTTTATTTTTTCGGTAGTTTAAAGAAAGCGAAGGATTTATTTTTGGCGCTGCCTGGTATTGTGGACGAATGCCGGGAAAATTTTCTTTTTTTTGCCACAACGCACCAAGGCCTGTTGCAAAACCCACTTTACCATTAAAGCCCTGCTGTTTATTTTTTTTGTAGATAATATTTATGATACCTGCGTTGCCGTTAGCATCATATTTAGCAGATGGGTTGTTGATGATTTCAATTCTTTCAATGGCAGATGCAGGAATATTATCTAAACCTGTTTGGCTGCCAAAGCCTGTTAAAGCCGTTTGTTTACCATCAATTAAAATGGCTACTTTATCGCTGCCCCTTAATTCAACTTTTCCATCCTGGCTTGTAGTTACACCCGGTAAATTTTTTAATGTTTGTAAAACAGAACCGCCGTTTTGGCTGATGTTTGCAGCTACCGAATAAGTTTTTTTATCCATTTTGTTACTCACATCATCCTGCTTTGAGTTAACCACAACTTCCTGTAACTGCTTTGCACCTTGCTGTAATTCTATTGAACCCAAATCTAAATAAGCGCTTAATGTACCCACTAAAACCGGTTGTAATTTTATTGCAAAACCCGTATAAGAACATTGCAAAATATAACTGCCCGATTTTATATTGGTTAAAGTAAATCTTCCTTCTTCGTTGCTTACTGTACCTGTAACAAAAATGCTGCCTTTTGACGTTTTTAAAACAATGTTTACAAAAGGTAAAGCGGCTTTATCTGCTTTGCCTTTAATTAAGCCAGACAGTGTTACTGCCGAGATTTGAGCCTGCAACATTGAAACCGTAAATACAAATAATGAAAATAGTACAATAATTTTTTTGAGCATTGATGAAGGAGATTAAGCCCGGTGTTTTACAAAATAATTTGATTTGCAAATATAATGCTGCAAGAGCCTTTGCAAAAAATACAATACATGCAAGAATGTTAAATTAATAACCTCAAATTATTATTTTACCCGGGTTATAAGAAAAGCCCTGTCTTCTTTACTAAAACCAACTTTGGGATAATATTGCATGGCAGTTGGTACAGATAACAATAATATCATTGATTGCTCACCGAGTTTTTCTTTTGTAAGATCAATTAATTGTTTGCCGGTACCCATTTTTTGATAACCGGGATCTACTGCAAGATCGGCGAGGTAACAACTCCAAACCCAATCGGTAATACAGCGGCTTACACCAATTAATGCATCATCATCCCATGCGGTTACAATAAGGTTTGAGTTGGTGTACATTTTTTTTATTCGTTCTGCATCTGTGGTAGGCCTGGGTAATCCGGCTTAATCGTACAACGCAATTACCTGTTCGGCAGAAGGGATAATATCTGTTTTGTAAATTATGGGCATTGGTGTTATTTGAAAGTAAAAATAATGTACTGGTTCTCAAAAGAAGAAAATAGCATAGGAATTGTGCGCCGATGGTTAAAAACTACAATTGTTCGGAAGATTATACTTGTTCCAGCGGAACAATTTGTGGGTAGCTGAAATGTTGATGATTACATTTTCGTTCCTTGGGAACGGTTTGTGCTTTTTTTGATGTAACACAATTTGTTATACCGCTTTTAATAAATATTGCCTGGTAAGGGCATACTACGTTACGCTGGAACGTGAAAACAATTGTAGTTAAAATCCAAGCGGCGGCAAATGAGGTAAGAGGTGAACAAAGCGATGCACCTGCTTCGGCGGAGAGTGCAATTATGAATTATAAACGTCTTTAAATTTTAACATATCCCATACTTTGGATTCGTTGTCGTTTGGGAAACCGCATTCAGGTGCAAAATCATCAGTTTCTTTGAATGTTCCAAAGATTCTGTCCCACCAAGTAATGTCTCCAAAGTTATACTTATGAACATCCACTTGATGATGTATGGAATGATGTTCGGGTCTTTGAATAAAATAGCCGACCCACTTAGGAGTTGATATATTTGAGTGATAAAAGTATTCTCCTGTTGCTCCAAAAAATGACAACCAGGCACCAGCAATGGCAGTTCCCCCCAAAACATAGTAAACTAAAAAACCAGCAATAATTGAATCCGCAATAATTTCAATTGGATGCTTATAGAATGATGTTAAAAGCTCAATTCTTTTGGGACTGTGATGCATTTGATGGAATATCAACCAGAAACCTTTGGCATGTCTCAGCCTATGCCACCAATAGAAAACGAATGTGCCTATAACCCAATAAACAAATCCTTCTATAATAGGAAAGCTCCAACTGCCAAACTGAAATAATGAATAGTCTCTGAAATACTTATTCCATGTAATGCCACTTAATCCTATCAAGAGAAACTGGACAAGATTAATAGAAATTGATCGAAAATACCAGCCTTTAGAAACTGGCAATTCTCTACCTGGTAATTTTCGTTCTAAAATAAAAAAAAGTAAAGTGCTGATACAGATTAAAGAACCAGGTATCAGTTGTTCAAAGTAAGGTCTGAAATATTCAAGTATTAGATTCATAAATTAGTATAATGTCACACAGCATGGTGAATAACAAATATATTGATACTGTAAAAAGCCACTCAAATTTTAAGCTCATCTTGACCCACAATACTTTAATGGTACACATTTAGTATTGTTAATAGCATCAATGCAATTTAATAATTTTTCAATTTGTGTGTGATTATTTAATTGGCTGTATAAGATGAGTACTTCTACATAGATGGGTGCAAAAAAAATTCCGGTAAATTAAGAAGCTGTTTGAGTTAATTATTTTTTATTTATTTGGCTAAAGCCGACAACATTAATGCAATGAAAATACAATGGCTTTAGCCAAACTGCATTCGGTTTAGATTAATTCAAACAACTTCTTATTACCAGGATTTTTATTTTTTATATTTCTTCCCGAAAAAAAGGAATTCAAATAACAAAGCAATCAACTCATCTCCGCAAAACATTGATGAAAATACGGTATCGTTTCAATGCCTTTATAAAAATTATCAAGATTAAATTTTTCGTTGGGGCTATGCAGGTTATCACTGTCTAACCCAAAGCCCATAAACACAATTTTAATACCCAGCTCTTTTTCAAACAAAGCACAAATAGGAATGCTGCCACCACCACGTACAGGGATAGGCGCTTTTCCAAAAGTAGTTTCCATTGCTTTGGCAGCAGCTTTGTAAGCTTTGCTGTCAATGGGTGTCATGTAGGGTTCGCCGCCATGGTGCAGGCTGGCTTTTACAGTTACATAAGGCGGCGCAATCTTTTTTAAATGATTAATAAGTATATCGGTTATTTTATCTGATGTTTGATTGGGCACTAACCTGGCACTTATTTTTGCAAATGCTTTACCGGGCAAAACTGTTTTGGCTCCTTCGCCGGTGTAGCCACCCCAAATGCCGTTCAATTCTAAAGTAGGACGAATGCCTGTTCTTTCATTAGTGCTGTAACCTTTTTCGCCCCACAATTCTTTTACACCTAAATCATCTGCATATTCTTTTGCATCAAAAGGTGCAAGCGCCATTAATTTTCTTTCTTCATCGGTTGCAATGGCCACATCATCATAAAAACCAGGAATGGTAATATGATTATTTTCATCATGCAATGATGCTATCATTTTTGCAAGAATTGTAATTGGGTTTGCAACGGCACCACCATACACACCGCTGTGCAAATCACGGTTGGGCCCTGTTACTTCCACTTCAATATAACTAAGGCCACGTACACCAATATCAATACTGGGTGTATCTAAACTTATCATGGCGGTATCGCTTATCAAAATTACATCTGCCTTTAATAATTCTTTATGCGATTTTACAAAGGTGGCTAAATTGGGGCTGCCCACTTCTTCTTCACCTTCAATACAAAATTTAATATTTGTAGTAAGCGAATTTGTTTTTACCATTGTTTCCAATGCTTTTACATGCATATAAAATTGGCCTTTATCATCACAACTTCCTCTTGCATAAATTTTACCGTCTTTAATTATCGGATCAAAAGGGCCGCTGTTCCATAATTCCAATGGATCGGCAGGTTGCACATCGTAATGGCCATAAACTAAAACGGTTGGTTTAGATGGGTCAATTATTTTTTCGCCATAAACTAATGGGTGGCCTTCGGTTTCATAAATTTCTACTTTGTCTGCACCTGCTTCCAGTAACCTTGCTTTAACGGCTTCGGCGCATTTTATCATATCGGTTTTATGTTCGCTTTTTGCGCTAACACTTGGTATGCGTAACAGATCTAAAAGTTCGTTTAAAAAACGGTCTTTGTTTTGTGTTTGATAATCTTTCCAGGCTTGCATAAATAGTTTATTAGTTTATTGGTTTATTGGTTTATTGGTTTATTGGTTTATTGGTTTATTGGTTTATTGGTTTATTGGTTTATTGGTTTATTGGTTTATTTTTGGCTTAGTTCGTTTACGAAAGTAGTGGATTTTGATGGTAAATTCTTTACCAAAATTTTGTATAAAAAAATAATTTTTGTAGAAGAATATGCCCTTAAATTTGCGCCAGATTGTTTGTCAATTTATCAGCCTTTGTTATAGTTGCACTTTTCAGCAGGTGTTTCGATAACAAAGGCTGAGCCAATTTAGGAAAGCAGCATGTAGAATTTTTTATGCCGGATAAGATAAACAATTCCTGCAAGGCAGTAGATTGCCGCAGTAATTGCCAACACCCATTTTATGGCAGCGCAAACTGCCGTAATAATTGCAACAGTACTTGATACATTGCCCGATAGAGTAAATAACATTCCTGCATTTTCTGCAATATCTAAAATGCCTGCTGCTATTGCGCCCTTTGCAATTAATATGCCTGTGTTACTGTTTTTTATTTGTGCAATTTTTTTGCAGGTAAAAAATAAAAACGAAGCATAAAAGGCCAGAAAAATAAAATCGTAGTACGTATTATTTTTTGCCACAGTAATATTATCAATATTGTTATTGGGTGCCCATGCAGTAACTACAATTGCAGTTTTTGCCTTGTTATAAGCAAATTCTAAATTTAAAATACCAATAGGTGTTGCAGCAGTTTTTAAGGTGGTACTGGTTTTACCCATTACATATATCATCACCATTGTACCAATAAATAAAAATGGTATAAGCAATTTTTTCATTGGTTGAAGATAGGTAGATCTTTCTACGATTTATTTTACTTTATTATTCACTGATAAGGTAACCGTTAACATGACCGGTAGTGCTGTGAAAACCCCCAACATCTACAAAAAGTAACCGGGTAAATTTTAGTGTTTGCCCAGCTGTAATATAAACATCAAATGAAAACTGAAAAATTTTTATAAAATCATCATCAGGAACGTAACCTACAAGGGAATTAGTGGGGCCACTTTCAATTGCAAAATTCTTATTATTTATCCAATACCCTAAAGTAGCATTTGGGCCGATTGAAATAGAGGGGATTATGTTACTATTGATCATACTTACTGAGCCGGAAAAATGATAAAGGCCGGTTTTATTTATTACAATACGGGCATTGTTGCCGGGCACAACCGAAACCATTGCAGGGTTTAAATTGTAGTTAGGCGGTGTGCCATTAAAGTTAAGGGAATCTGATGCTTCGCCCAGAGCTCCACTCATTTGAGAAAAATTAAATGAGAAACGGATATTATTGTTGTACGCTACATTTCCCCACGTAGGGTCTGCTATTCCGTTAGATGTAAGTACCTGGCCACTGATGCCTGCATCGCCATTCATTCTTATAAGGCCGGTAGTATTAATATCGCCGCCAACATCTAAGGTATGCAGTGGGTTGGTGTTATTTATACCTAGCCTTCCATTGCCCCTGAAAGTAGCAACATACAAACTGTCGGAACGAACATCTAAAAACTGGCTGGCATTAAAATTATTTTCTGTATAACCTGAGAGCATCATTCCCACAGTATTGTTAAGCTGTTTGAATTTTAAACGGCCCGAGCTTATACTGCTTGTATCGGTAAGTAATAACGTTGGATTTGTATTATTGGAGAGTGAATTAATTTGTAAAGTGGCAGTGGGGGTTAAATTTCCAATGCCAATGCGGCCATTAGTATTTACCGACATTATAGTATCGTTATTTGTACCCAGCAGCAAGGAGCCGTTTTCCCTGTTAATTATGGCAGCACCAGTACCCTTAGCACCAATTAATAAACCATCAGCAGCAGTAAGCCCCGATACTGAATTGGTAATACGTATAAAATTAGAATCATTAAGGCTGTTGTGTACCTGTAGCCTGTTAAAAGGTGTAGAAGTGCCAATACCCACAAAGCCAGTGCTACGGTACACATTCCCGTTATCTTGCAGCCATGGGGAGTTAGAAGTAGTTAATATTTCATCCCATGTGGTTGCTCCTCTTGTCCAAAGGCTTTTGCTGTTAAAATCAAACAATAAAAGCCCGGATGGAGGGCTTAACATTCCTTCTCTTGTACTGCCGGCAATATTGGGTAGTAACAAACCCTTATCCGAACTTTCTAAATGCAAAATAGCATGTGTATTGGGAGTAGTGGTACCAACACCTACACTTTGTGCTATTCCAATTCTAACTATAAAACTCATCATTCAGCATATCAATATTTCTTTTTTCATTCTTGTAAATTTTACAACTGTAAAAATGGAATTTAAATCAACGCCGGTCAATTACACATTCGGGTGAGTAAAAATTTTTTGAAAATTTTAAAAAAAACTTGCTGAGATGAGCTGAAAGTACCGCCATTGCCTGTAGTAATATTTAATATAGCTGGTGTAAAAGTTGGCGCAACCCCTCCACTTCCAGTTAAGATTGTTACACCCATACTTACAGTTGTGGGCTGCCAGTTAGCCGGGTTTTCATGGGCTCCTATACCACCATCACCAATTGAAAAATTACTGATAAGACCGCAAGTAACTGTAAAGATGCCACGGATATACCCCTGCGCCACCACCGACATAAGGTAGTTAAATTATTCCATTGCACTATTTGGCCTAATGCTGTTGAACTGCTTAAAAACAGTAATGCAAAAACCGGTAACATAGTTTTAATTACACAGAATGTGTGTTTCATAATTTAATATTTTTTTTCATTAAAAAATGACAAAGGTTGTGAAGGATATGTACAAGGCAATTGCTTAGTTTCTGCTTATACACTCTAATACTTTAATGGCATCATGTTTTCTCCAAAAATTATTCATTACAAAATATTTAATAAAAAAATGCGGGGCAATTACACAATCGGGTAGTAACTAAAAAAATTACTTTAAGTCCTGTTATAAAAATTACAGGGTTTATTCACTTATTAAATGTGCATATAGTTTACCGGCAACATTTCCGCCTGAACCAAACATGATACCCGCCAAGCCCGATTAAGCCGGTGCGTTAATTTGCATATCAACCGAAAAGTGATGATTAAAACTTTCAATGCCTGTAGAGCCAACCTGGATAGTTTCATCTTGTAGTAAATCCGGGTACCAGTGCTGCCAGCTGAACTAAAATAATAATTAAAGTACATCGTACTTCCGCCCGATGCACTCAATCCGGTTTTTAAGTAAATATCAAAATGATACAGACCGGTTTTGTTTATTGTAAAAGTATTTGCGCCAACAGAAACATCCGCCGGAGTTAGATTATAAACGGTTGTAAGACCGGCAAGCGAATTACCGGTAGAAAGTAGATGGCTGATATTTACTGAAAACCTTGTCTGGTTACTCAATGCAGCGTTTTTCCATTGAGGAGCAGTGGCTCCATTGGAAGTTTAATACCTGCCCTGTAGTGCCCGGATTCCCGTTTATTTGGAATTGCCCGCCAATATTTGCGTTGCCTGAAATGGTTGCTGGTCCGCTGAACGTTGTTCCTCCCTCAGCAAAAAAATAAATAGCTCTGTTAGTTGCATTTGTTCCTGCACCTATAAAAGTCAATGCATTTTGCCCGAAAGCGTTATTACCAATCTTGCCTGCATTTGCTTCTTTGCCAAGCACACCGGCGCCAAATTCAATAAATTTAAACCCTGCAATTTTATTTCGCCATTTTCATGCAGTCTCGCTGTTGAGGGTGCAATACCCATACCAATATTTCCTCCGCTTGCCATATTGAAATGATAACCCGTGTTGTCGGCAATACTTAATCCGCCGCTAGGTGTATTGGTACCGCCGCCGCCTACCCTTACATACCAGGCATTGGCAGATGATGAGTTTTGTAATTTTATTGCAGCGTTTTGCCCGTCAGCAGTGGTTTCAATGCCTCTTACTGTCAGTTTTCCTGCAGGTACTGTCCACGTACCCAATGCTGCGGCTGTAATAATGAAGGAAGAATAAACAGAAGAAAGAATATCTTTTTCATGTGTCTAAATGTTATTGCATGTTTTAAATTTAATCACTTTGCTTCCTATAAGGGTTTTTCTATACAGAGTTTGTTTGCAATTTTTTACTCCTCTTGCTGTCTTGTATTTTAATTCCCGATTTTCAAAATATTTATTCCTCCATTCCCAATAAACCATGAGCCGGTTGGAAGCGGGGATCCAAAAGCATTTTGATTGTACTGTAACCTCAGCACATCATTTGCCGATAATGAATTAACCATTAGTGTGAATGATGGCCTCCGGGAAAAAAATTTTCGCTTACTATCATTGGGAGTATATAAATCAAAATAAAGTGAAAGAGCGGAAGTACTGAAAATTTCATTACCTGTAGTAATATTAAAGACCCTCACAAATCCCTCTGAATCGTAACTGGTTTCGGTTCCAAAAGTTTCATTGTTATTGAACAGGGTGCCATAAAAAGAAACTAAATATTTACCAGTTTCCGGCACCGTTACCAAAATATTTGGGTCATTTATCCAGCTATTTCGTAATGATTGAGCTAAAAAAATAACACTGGTATCTGAAGCTGATGCAGGATATTGGATATCGCCCCATCTTAAAATCCCGCTGTTGTTTTTCATCAGCACCTGGTTGGAGTGTACCATCCGTACCGTTAGCTTTTATGGTGCCGGTTACATTTATGTTTCCGTTTACATCCAATTTTTCGTTGGGGGTAGCAGTGCCAACACCTACATTTTGGCAAACGGTAATGTTTGTAATAAAAATAAAACAGGGAATAAATAATTTTTTCATGCTAAAATAATTTAGCATAAAATTCAGCATTAAAATAAATCCGTACAATTACACATTCGGGTGATATTAATCCAGCATAATTATTTTATGCTGTAATGCTTTTGCAACGGCTTCGGTGCCGCAGTTTACATGCAGTTTGTGGTAAACATTTTGCAGGTGGCGCTTTACAGTATCAACAGATATAGTACAAACATTGGCAATCATTTTATAAGAATTACCTTTTACTAAAAGTTCTAAAATTTCTTTTTCTCTTTTGGTAAGATTAAATTTATTTTCTGTTATATTTTTTTTTCTGAAAAAATGAAATACTTTTTGCGCTACAAAAGGGCTCATGGGCACACCGCCTTCCATTACTTCCTGCAGGCTTTGTATAAGTTGAAGGGGAGCAATATTTTTTAGTAAATATCC
Organism: uncultured Chitinophagaceae bacterium; assembly: GCA_963741535.1. Taxonomy (GTDB): domain Bacteria; phylum Bacteroidota; class Bacteroidia; order Chitinophagales; family Chitinophagaceae; genus Ferruginibacter. The sequence continues at coordinate 408,289 of CAVUIP010000002.1, read as the reverse complement.
ATCTGCACCATTGCAAATACTGTCGAAAATACGGCTGTCATCATCAAACACGGTGTGCATTATTACTTTTACATCAGGTGTATGCTGCTTAATTTGTTTTACACCTTCAATACCGCCAATACCCGGCATATCAATATCCATTATTACCAGTTCGGCTTTAAGCATATCAATACAGCCTACCGCATCATCACAATTATCAAATGAACCCACTACGCTAAAATTCTTTTCGTCATTCAATAAGGTTTCAAGCGATTGCCGCAGCTTTGTATTGTCTTCAAAAATCAGCAGCCGGTAACTCATAATAGTAAAAGTAATACCTTAAATCAAAAAATGTATAACACATTTGGGTAGTGTTAAACAGGTATTGTTAATTCAATAACTGTACCCTGTTGCGGAGCAGTGGTAATTTTTAATGCCCCTTTTAAATTAATGGCCCTTTGCTGCATATTATGCAGGCCGTTTCCTTTTTTAATGGTATCAAAATTAAACCCAACCCCATCATCTTTTATGGTAAGCTGCAATTTGTTTGCAGCAGTTTGCAGTATGATTACTGCATTACCTGCTTTGGAATATTTAGCCAGGTTGTTAACGGCTTCTTTAAAAAATAAATACAGATCCCTGCGCTTTTCCATAGGCAGCTTAAGCAATTTTACATCTTCGGGAAAATTAAAGGTGTATAAAATATCTTTTCCATCAAACATGTCTGCCGCATATCTTTTCATCCGTATAAATAAACTTTCGGCATTATCGTACATTGGATTAATGTTCCAGACAATATCGCTCAGGTTTTGGCTGATGTATTGAATATCTTCTCCGGCTTTGTCTAAATATTCGGTTGATTTTTCGGGATTGTTTTTATTTCTTTTTGCCAGCTCTGTTAAAATATTAATGTTGCTTAAAGATGCTCCAATATCATCATGCAAATTTCTGCTGATGTTGTTACGCATTAATTGCAACTTACTCAGTTGCTTAATACGGTAATTATAAAACAGGTACAATAAACCGAGTAATGAAAAAATACAGAGGGTAATAAACCACCAGGTTAACCAAAATGGAGGGTTTATAATTATGGTTAATATTACCTCGTTACTCCATACGCCACTGTTATTAATGCTTTTAAATGCACCGCATATTTTCCCGGCGCAAGGCCATATAAATTTATTCGGGCATCCGGGCTGGTGGGTGTTTGTTTTAATTGTGCTAATCCATCTACCCAATAAATATAAGTGGTTTGTAAAGGGTACAGCCAATCCATTGCAGCATATTCAATGGTAATGTTATTTTCTTTGTACGATAAATTAATTGCTGTTATTTTTTCCGCAAGAGCAGTGCCTGCAACAGTACTGTCATTAATACGGAGAGAAGAGATGCGTAATAACGGTTGCTGCGGCGTGGCTACTATTTCATTAATATCTTTTAAAATAAATCCGTTGGCCTGGTCAATGGCAATTTTATTATCTGTTGTAATAAAAGTTGAAAGGTCCAGGTAATCATTTTCTATACCATCAAAGCGGTTGTACAGGCGCCAGTATTTAGCCTTTGGGTTAAACATGGCAAGCCCCACCCCGGTGCTGGCCCATATTTTTCCACTGCTGTCGCTGATTAAATCATTAATGGTCATAGAGGGCAGCCCGTGATCAATATCGTGGTTGGCAAGAATATTAAAACGGGAGCTGTGCATTACCTGTAAATTACTTCCGTTTGATATCCAGAGTGCATTATACCGGTTTACAGTAGCCGCTTTTATTGCAGGAGAACTAAGTGAATCTTTATTTAAACCGGTTTTAAAAATATGGGTAACTTTTTTTGCATTTCTGCTGCAACTGAATATACCGTTTTCTGTAAAAAGAAAAGCATTGTCTTCCAACCCTGCTTTAAATTGAATGGTATTATTTTTCTTTTGTCCCTTAAATTCCGGGTGCCATTGCAAAGGATATTGCTCAAAAGTTTTAAGTGCTATATCATTATATATAAAATAGTTTTTTGCAAAAGCCCAAATGTTTCCTTTTTTATCCGTGGCAAGATGGGTAATAAATTTTTTTAAAGAATCGGGTACCGGCCATTTATTTTCAGGCAGGGCAAACATTTTAGCTTCGTCATTATATCGGTATAAACCTGTATTTTTTTTAATTGCCCATATACTGTTACTTCCATCCATAATAATACTGCTAAACATTTCATAAGGTGCATTTTTATTACCGGGTAAATATTTTACAGGCAACGCAGTTTTTTTTCCGGCACTCATTTCATAAATACCATTTCCATATAAGGTGGTAATCCAGTATTTTTTACGGTAGTCATCCCAGATAATTCCTGTTAGTAATTTGTTTTGATCCAAACCGGTATTGTTGTAATAATTGATATTGGTTTTTAAACGTTCAAATGCCGGGTGCTGCTGATAAAAATAATATTTGCCCCCAATAAAAATGCCTGCATCTTTTGTAATGGATATTCTTTGTATGCCGGGGTCGGTATTTTTTGGCGCATAACTGTAATTTGTTGGCGTAATATTTTCTATTTTTTGGGTGATAATATTGTATGCTGCCAGGCCTTTATCAAAACAGGCGAGGTACAAAATACTGTCGTTAATTTTTTTTATGTCGTTTACATGCAGCGGCATTGTCTTATCTGCAATTGCAGCAAATTGTTTTGTAACGGTATTAAAATGAATTAAGCCCCAGCCATACGATGCCAGCCATAATATGGAATTGTTACCAGCTTCTGCATCATTAAATAACCCTTCACTTCCATCAGCATATTTTAAACCGGATATGTATTTTGTAAACTGATAGGTTACTTTGTTAAATGCAAACAAACCATGAAACCCGGTACACCATAAAATATTTTTATCATTTTTATCCTGGCATATATCGGTTAAATAATTATCGCCCCGTACCGATCCATCTTTACATTTATCCGGCTCAGGATAAAAAAGTTCAAAACTGTCTGCAGCATAATTGTATTTGGCCAAACCTCTGCCTGCTGTAGCAAACCATAATTCTTTATCTGTATCGCACAGCACATTATTTACGCCGTAATACACAAAATTATCTTTGCTTAACGTGGGATATTTTTTAAATGTACCTGTGTTGTAATTATAACAGGTAACGCCATGCATAAATCCTGTCATCCACAGGTTATCATTTTTATCTTCTGCAAAATTTACAATAATATTATCCGAAGGAGAATTGGGATTGGAATGATCTGAAAAAAAGTTTTTATACCTCCTGCCGTCAAACCTTACCAAACCGTTTGATGTGCCAAACCATAAATAGCCATTTTTACTTTGATAAGCAGAGTAATTTAAGTTGGCAAAATAGGGGCTTTCGGGCCCGTATGCCATAAACGGCCCCATTTGCTGCTGGGCACTGATCGTTGTATTTAAACAAAAAATAAATGGTATGAGAACGATGAGTTTACACATTCAACTGCTAATATAATCAATAGCAAGTGTATAAGAAAGAGGTGGCTAAAACCTTTTTTGACAGCTAACTGCCAATAGTTACTTCCATAACAAGCAATATTATTTTAATGCTTTTATTATTGATAATACTGCCTGTTATTCAGGGTACGCAATAAAACAGGGTTATACCAATTAGACATTAAATCTATACAATAAAAAAATGTCAGGTTGAGCTTGTCGAAACCGGTGCTGAATTAAACACGCCTTCGACAAGCTGCTAATGACACATTACGCACACTTTTGTATTTCAGTTAGTTGCATATCATGTTTTTTAGCCAGCTTTTTTAATAATGTTATTTCTTTTTGTTTTTTTTGTTCTTCATATTTTTTAATTCCGTACTCTACATATTCATTTCCTTTAGTTATGCTATCGTAAAAAGCCTCTGCCACTTTTCTTGCTCCTGCTTTATAGGCTACCGATGCGCCTCTTTTAATTTTTAAGTTTCTTATAAACTGTCCTATCGCTATAAATTTACTATTCTCCAATGATTGTGCTACCTCTTTAAAAATCTGTCCTGCTTTATTACAAGGTGCTCTTTTTACAAACTTATTCAACTTACCGCTTTGATTACGACCAGGTGATAAACCACACCAGCTTACAAAATGTTTTCTTGTTTCAAAACGGCTCATATCTATTCCTGTTTCTCCCAGCAGGCGCAACAATGTATAATTATTTATACCCGATATTCTTGATACATCCACACCATACAGTTTTACCAGCATATCTTGTAACCCGTCTATTTTTGGCTTATGATGACGTATCTTTTTTTGTGAGTTTGGTTTATAATCTACCAATTCTTTTTCTTTTGTCAATTCATTAAGCAATGTGCTTATTCTTTCATCTATTTGTGCTATTCGTTTTTCATGTTCCTCCCACAGCTCTATATTTTTGCTTAGCATAAATAACCAGGTATCATTATAATTTGCTTCTAAAGATTTTTTTACAGCATCTCCTTTATTTTTTACTATTTTTTTATCGCACAGGGCTAATAATTTTTCTGTATCTCTTTCCCCACCTATAATTGCTTTGAGCATTTTTATGCCACTGGCTCCGTGTATCTGGCTTATCGCATGACCTATTTTTACATTCATCAATTCTAAACATTTATGCATTTTGTTTACATAAGTGGCTCCCATATCAATTATATCTAATCGCTCTCTTACCAAAAAACGCACTTCGTATAATTTCCCCTCGGGTATAAAACTTTCTTTTGTTAGACCTGCAGAAAATATTTTTTGTATCCACTTACAATCACTTACATCCGTTTTCTTTCCCTTGCGCTGTTTTATCTCTGTAGGGTTTATTAGCGATACTTTAATCCCAGATGCTTCCAGCATATTGTAAAATGCAATCCAATAAACACCGGTAGCTTCCATGGCTACTCTGCTTACTTTTTTATTAAGTAAATACTCAATGCACTTCCTGTAATCAGAGGTACAAGTGCCAAAACTTTCTACCTCAATGCCATCCACAGATACATAAATCATTTCGCTGCCAATATCAATACCTGCGGCTGATTCATAAATCTGTTCAAAAATGATTTCCTTTTTCATAATTTTACATTTAATGATTATAAAAAAGTAATCTGTGGCTCAAAGAACTAAATAGTCTATAAGCTGCTATACAGGAATCACTACTTGTAAACAAATAGCTTATCACTAAAATGAACTACAATAATTCTTTGAAACAAAGCTCAGGCGCAGGGATAGCACCACTAATTTGAGTACTGTTACGCTGCCGCAGATTACTTATTCTAAAAGTAAATGTATTGCTTCGCTTTAGTGTCATTATCAAAGAACTTAAAATTTTCTTTTATTAGTGCCTCAGCCTGACAGTGTGATTTTAATGTCTAACTGGTATTATTTCTTTTTTAGCACAGGAATGTAAACTATAATTCAATGCCGTTTAGTTAAGGGGTTTGTGAGACACAAACCCCGGCGGGTAGCCGTGGCGGGTGTCCTCACCCACCACTTGAGGTTGGTTAACTAAATGGCATTGAAATATAATTGCCGGTAAGTTATGCAGCCGGCATTATTGCCAGCCTTTTTATAATACTGCTTCTTTTTCTCCTGGAAATATCAATCTCCTCCCGGTTTTGTAAAATAATTTTATGCTGGTTATTATTATTGTAACTGTTTATGCAGGATAAATTAATAAGGTGTGAACGGTGTATCCTTATAAAACCTTTTTCTGCAAGCAGCACATCAAACCATTTTAATACTTTGGCAACTACTAATGTTTTACTCCCGCCCGAGGCGGGACAAGCGTTTGCAAAAAATAGTTTGCTGTAATTGCTGATGGCTTCTATTCGTATAATATTGCTAATTGTTATCAGCTCAATTCCTGTACAGGTGGGCAGCAATAAAATATTGGGAGATGTGGATATGATTGGGTTCATTGTATAAATTTTATATAGTTAGGTAAAGCTGAAATTATATTTTTTAGTGCTTAGATCCAAGTAGCAATCGATAACAACGGAATGATAATTAAAATTTTCTAACTGCCCGAACAGCATTGGATGCGTCCTTCGAATCTGTGGTGGTGTTATCGTAACCTTTTTCAACAAATGCTGCAAGATAGGATGGGTAGCCGGTTTCAGTTGAACTCCAATATGCTTGATAGAAATGTAAACTATTTGCAGGTCCTACAAGCGTATTTACTACAAATGCAGCATTAAAGCATTGTTTTAATTCCCACGTAGATGGAAGATACCAGTCGGTAAACCCCCCAGATGAATAATCATTACATAATTGTGCAGCACTATTGGTATGAAATGCTTTTGCAATTATTGCATTGGTATTGGTCTGGCCATCCATAACATCTATTGCATATGGTGGCCCTGCTGCTGATGGATTACTCCAGGGAATACCAGATAAACTTAAATCAGTTAATGATACAATCAAACCATGTTCCACCCCGGCTATTTTCCAAACTGCTACAATAATACCACCTCCAAAAAGTTCGCCTACATAATGGGTGAGCCCAGGAGTTACCCAGGTGGGGTCTGCGCTACTGCCGTTAGATGTAAGTACCTGGCCAACACCACCCGGGGAACTATTCAATCTTATTAAACCGGTGGTATTAATATCTCCGCTTACATCAAACTTAAATGTCGGAAATAAATTTCCAATACCTACATTTCCCGTTGCGTCAATCATAACCCGGGTAAGATTATTAGTACCTAACTGCAAACTGCCATTTTCAAGGTTGGTAAGTGTGGCAGCATTACCGGCAAGTCCTATTAATAAACCATCTGTACCGGTGCTTCCGGTTGTAGTATTCGTTATGTTCATATAACCATTTGCACCAGCATTTTCATTTATCTGAAACCGGTAAGCAGGAAGATTTGTACCAATGCCAACATTTCCCTGAGGCCGTATTACCAATGAATTGGCAGAATTGTTAGCAGGCAAATCTGATAGCGATGAAAAAAACAACCCATCTTCTCTCACACTTTTTATAGAGAAATCTGTGAAAAAAGTCCCAAAACCATTAACCGTTTTATTACTTAGCACCAACTCCGATGTATCGGTGGTATTATTTGAGCTTATTTTTAAAACACTTCTCAACGGGTTCTTTATTTCCAGTTTTGCAGATGGTGTAGTAGTACCAATACCCACATTTTGTGCCTGAATAAAAAAAGGAAAGAATAATAAACCAAAAAGATAAAATTGCTTTTTCATGTTATTTAATTTTTGCGACTGACAATATTGTTTTGTGTTTTTAATCTGTTTTAATTGCTGCCATGTAAAGCCCAAACAGGCAAACCTCTCAGATTTATAAAAACCGTTATAAAACCTGGGAGGTTTATGCGCTGCTTTAAAGTTGACATGACCCTATCCATACTACTTTGTAACAATCATTAATTTTGTATCTGCAATTATATTATTAGTTAACAGGGAGTAGGTATAGGTACCTGCTGCTAATTCACCGGCATTAATATTTATTTTACCACTGCCGGTTTGGGTTATACTTATTTGTTTTACTATACTGCCATTTATACTGCGTATTACAATTGCAGCATTTTTATCGGTGGGTTGCAGTTGATAGCTTATGGCAGTTACCTGGGTAAAAGGGTTGGGGTAATTTTGAAAAAGTATGGAGGCAGCAACCTTTGTATCGCCTGTGGTGGATTTATTATTTTGCTGTAGTTTTTCTACTGCTGCTTTCAGGCTTTCTACAGCAACCTGTAATTTTTCAATTTCATTTTTTAGTTGCTGGTTTTCTTTTTCTGCTGCAATAGATTTTTCATTCAGTTGCTGTACAGCTGTTATCAATGGCACCGTAAGTTCTGCATAACGGATGCCCCAGTATTCGCCATTCTTATCCACAGCACTGCATACGGTGCCGGTTTTTTTTGCTGCGGCATCTACTTCCTGTGCAATAAGACCGGTGTACAAAATATCTTTTTGGCCTTCTGCTGTATAATTATAGGTAACTGGGTTTAGTTGCAAAATAAAATTAAGGCCAAGTGTGCTTTTATTAATGTTGGTTTTTAGGTTTTTATCGCTGTAAGTTGTCCAGCCTACCTGGCCGCCAATACTGGTAACAGCGGTACTGCCCACCACCACTTTGTTGCTGGCATTTACTTTTGCATTATAGCCAATGGCAGTGGCATTGGTTAAATTGTTCACAGTGGCATCTGCAAATGTGCCTAAGAATGTACTGAAGTTATTATTAGTTTGATTTGCTCCTGCAAAATTGCCAACACCCACATTGGCCAAACCTGTTGTATTTGCCTGCAATGAAGAAATCCCCGAAGCCGTGTTGCTGTTGCCGGTGGTATTGGCAAACAATGAGTACGCCCCTGATGCAGTATTATTACCCCCACCTGTATTAGAATACATTGAACTTTGACCAATAGCTATATTTGAAGACCCATAGGTGTTAGCTTGTAATGCGTATAACCCGGAAGCAGTATTATTTTGTCCGGTGCTATTATAATGTAATGAATTAACCCCGGAAGCAGTATTACCACTTCCAGTTGTGTTTACACGTAATGAATTAACCCCGGAAGCAGTATTATAATTTCCAGTTGTGTTTGAACCTAATGAATAAACCCCGGAAGCAGTATTATCATTTCCAGTTGTGTTTGAAGTTAATGAATAAACCCCGGAAGCAGTATTACGACTTCCAGTTGTGTTTAAATATAATGAACCAGCCCCGGAAGCAGTGTTTTCATTTCCAGTTGTGTTTAAATCTAATGATATAACCCCAAAAGCAGAATTAAAGTCCCCAGTAGTGTTAAATTTTAGTGCGCCATATCCAAAAGCAGAATTACCCTACCAGTGCTGTTTGATTGCAATGCCCAATTTCCAAAAGCGGAATTTTAATATCCTGAACTATTTGAATTCAATACATTTGTGCCAACTCCTGTATTCCCAACACCGGTATTACCTAATCCTGCATTAGCACCCGCAAAATAATTTTCTGTGCCTGTATAAAACAAGGCATTAATAAAAAAATGATAAGATAAAATTGCTTTTTCATGATTTTTATTTTTTTAATTATTAATAAATGTTTGTTACGTTAGTCTGTTATGATGATAACAAGTGAAGAAAAGCAACTAACGGAAATCTTCTCCTATGTAATAATCATCATTGTGTCCATGCCTGCCAATCCAATTGTAAGTTTTGCCCCCAGCCGGCTGCCACATCCACCCTTAAAATATTTATTACAGCGGATATTGTAGAAATACTTCTTACCGTTACTGCATATACATCATTGTTGTTGGGGAAGCCTGGTTCATTGCGGGGAGTTACCATAATTTTTGGTGTGGTAATAAAGGCAGGGAATGTAATAGTAACCTGCTTTGATTGAACAGCACTGCCACCTGCCACAAAAGTACCCGCCTGCATTTTACTAAATTTGGTACCGCTGCCCACTTGTAAAGAATCGGTTTGGGTATTGCCATTTACATCTAATTTATTGGTGCCGGGTGTACTGGTGCCAATGCCTGTATTACCATTTTTTAAAACTATTAGGGCGTTGCTACGGAAAAAATCTGATGAGCCGTTACCTAATGTTAAGAGTGGGTCTGTAGGTATCCAATTTAATGGGTCTGAGGTAACTATAAAATTATTAAAGCGGCCTATTGCAACACTTGCATATGATTGTGCCGTGGTTCCATATCCCATCGCAGTAGATGAAAAACTGGTTGCTTTTGTAAGGTATCCCATCGCAGTAGACACATTACCACTGGCAATTGTACCATATCCCATTGCAGTAGACGATATACCACTGGCTTCTGTTAATTCTCCCATTGCAGTAGATTTAGCGCCGCTTGCTGAAGTATTCGAGCCACTTGCAAAACTCCATAAGCCAATATTGGCAGCATCCCATTGTGTTCCATCTACGGTCCCCACCCTAAATGCACTTTTCTCTGGCATCCACATCATTCTTGTACCAGCACCGCTTATAGGTACAGTAAAACCAACCGGGTTTGTAGATACTGTTGTTGGATTTTTTAAAACCATATTACCGTTTTTGTAAACTACCATGGCGTTGTGGGGGAAACCCTCAACAATGCCATTGCCTAATATTAATAATGGGTCAGTAACTACCCATAGGTATTGCTTGAACTGGCAATACTATCGTTTAACTGGCCCATTGCAATACTTCCGAAAGTCTTGCGGTGTTGCTAATCCTAATGATGTGGAATTATCACCGCTGGCCATGTATTCCTTCCCATTGCAGTAGAACTATAACCTCTGGCTGTTGTAATTTCTCCCATTGCAGTAGAGCCATAGTAAGCTGCATATGTACCGGTCCCCATTGCTGTTGAATAAGCTCCAACAGCAACTGTATAACCTCCCAATGCAGTAGAACGGAATCCTGATGCCTTAGTATCAAAGCCACTTGCAAATGAGGATTGGCCAATATTGGCAGCATCCCATTCTGTACCTTCAACAGTACCCACCCTAAATGCACTTTTCTCCGGCAGCCACATCATCCTTGTACCTTCACCACTTATGGGTACTGTAAATCCAACTGGGGGTAAAATTACAGTTGTTGGGTTTTTTAAAACCATATTCCCGTTTTTGTAAACTACCATTGCGTTGTGGCGGTTGGCATTACTACTACCATTGCCAATGTAAAAAAGCGGGTCGGTTGCTACCCAATTTATCATATTGGAAGAACCAATGCCATCGTTGTATTGCCCTATTGCCAAACTGGAATAACTTTTTGCATTGGTAACACTTCCCATTGAAGTTGAAAGAGAACCAGTAGATGTTGTATTTTGTCCTAATGCAGTTGATACTTAACCAGATGCTACGGAACTTTGCCCCATAGAAATCGAAGTATAGCCGGTTGCAGAAGTGCATTCTCCCATTGCATTGGAAATATCACCGAATGCTGTATCACTAAGCCCAGCAGCAAATGAGTAGAGCCCACTTGCCATTGTAGAATCTCCCATTGCAGTGGAAGATTTTCCAGATGCTAAAGTTGCCCTGCCACTTGCAAAGGTATACAACCCAATGTTTTCAGCATCCCACCTGTTACTCATAACATTTCCTGCTCTAAATGCACTCTTTAAAGGGATCCACATTAACCTTGTACCTGGGCCACTTGTCGGCGGATTTATTATACCAGGATCGGTTGTTACCGGACTAAAAGTTGTACTCCATAATCCAACTGTATTGGTATTTAATATTTCAGTACCTAACGCACCAGTTTGTATCCAATAATTTCTGCCAATAGATAAAAATTCCCAGCCACCGATTCCATTATGTATCCAGATAGTACTGGTAACTGTATCGTACATAAGTAACCCTTTGGCTGTATTTGCATTTAATACTGCCCTGGTGGCTGCATCACCTCTTGGTATTAACATGCCTTTGTTTATTCCTAGTTTATATCAATTTTGCATTGGGTTGTGGGGTTGTTGTACCTATCCCCACATTTTGTGCCTGTATAAAACAGGGAAAAAATATTAAGCCAATAAAATAAAATTTCTTTTTCATGTTGTTTATTTTTAAAATCAAGGTATAAAAGGGGCTGAAGGAAGTTTGTCATATCAGGTGATACAATAAATTATGTTACTTTAAAATGCAGCCTTATTTATGCAGCCGCCATTATTGCCAGTCTTTTTATAATACTGCTTCTTTTTCTTCGTGAAATATTTATCTGCTCCTGATTATACAGAGTAATTTTTTGACGATTAATATTATTGTGACCGTTGATGCAGGATACATTAATAAGATGAAACCGGTGTATCCTTACAAAGCCTTTTTCTACCAGCAACACATCAAACCATTTTAATACTTTGGCAACAACCAGGGTTTTATCATTGGTAAAAAATAATTTGCTGTAGTTGCTGATGGCTTCTATCCTCACAATAGTGCTGATTTGTACCAGCTCAATTCCTTTACAGGTGTGCAGTAATAAAAACCCGGGAGATGAAGCTGTGATTAGTTCCATTGTTTCAATTTTTTTTAAGTTGACTAAAATCTGAAATTATATTTGCCGGATGTGAAAATCAGGAAGCGATTTTACGACCTCTTAAATTTCAAGCAAGGTATAAAAGCATCCGGGCAGCACCACTACATAATCATGTAGCGAAAAACAACTGGGCAGTTATTTACTTTTAGTTTAGTAAAATGCCAGGTTAAGCAAAAAACAGGGTTGGTATATTATTAATACTGTTGGGTTTAAAAGATTAGGGCATCCATAAATTTATTTTAGTTAAATTGAATGATATAAAAGCTGATTATGCTTTCCCCGATATTGATGCATCGTAATTATATTTTACTGTTGTCATTTTTTTTGATGACAAGTGGGGTTTTAACTGCACAAAAAAAATATACCGCAAAAGATTCTGTTACTTTTTTTGCCAGGCTGGATACCGTGGAAGAATTAATAGAAAAAAGACAATTTGATGCAGCATTAATAAGTAGTAATGAATTATTACAGTTTAGTGAGAACAATAAATTTTACAGAGGGCAGGCCTGGGCATTAATAAAAACAAATGATATCCTTATTGAAAAAGAAGTGGATTCCAATTCAGTTACCGGTGTAAAAAAAATAATTGAAATTGGTGAGCAATTAAATGACAAACTGATAACAGGGATTGGTTATTTACAAACCGCACAATTTAAAATGTATAATAATAAAACGGATGAAGCCGAATTGTATTTTGAAAAAGCACTGAAGCTGCTGCCGCAAAATAATGAATATACAGCCTTAGCCTGGACCGACAGGGGCTATAATGCCGGTTTAACAAGTGATGTGCAAAAACAAATGGAATATTTTTTAAAGGCATTGGAAATTGGGGAAACAATAAAGGATAAAAGTACAATCGCCATGGTATATTCTAATCTGTCAGATTTATATGAAGATCTAAATCAACAGGAAAAAGCGATAGAAGCCGGAAAAAAGGCAATTGCCCTCCGGGAAGAATTAATGGATAACTGGGGGCTAACTTATAGTTATTGTAATTTAAGCCAGGTATATTTAAAATCAAATTTGGCAGAAGCAGAAAAATATGCCAACCTGTGTACCAAGGCAGCCGAAAAGGTCAACGATGATAAAAGAACGGAATATGCCGTTGGAACAAGTGGGTTAGTAAAGAACTGGCAGGGTATTAAAGAACCAAACCTACCTGTCCAGTTAAACTCAATAGCCATTTTAGAAATGCAAAATAACCCATCAATAATATTGGCAAGGCGATACCTGGCCATTGGGATAGCTATGAGTGAGGCCCGGTTAGATTCTTTAACAGCATTAAACTATTTAAATAAAGGAACGGAGATGGCCATTGCTTTAGGCCATAAGGTCAGCATAAAGGATGGCTATGTAAACAAAACAATTTTTTTTAAAATACGGGGCGATTTTTATAATGCCTATGAAAACATTAAAAAATTTCACCTGTACAAGGATAGTATAATTAATGAAAAAACACAAACCAATATTGCCGAAATACAAACCAAATATGATACAGAAAAAAAAGACAATGAAATTACCCGGTTAAATGACGAACAAAAAATTAATGCCTTGCAAATAGAGCGGTTGAACACAGACCAAAAAATTAAGCAGCTTGCCATAGAAAAACAAAAAGCCATTATTACGGGCAATGTTTTACTGGCAAAACAAAAAGAAGACGAGATAAAATTATTATCTCAAAAACGGGCCCTGCAGGATTTAGAAATTAAACAGCAAACAGAAGCTTTGGATAAACAAGTATTGCTGGCTAAAACCCAAAGGCAGCAATTAGAAATAGCAGATAAGGAAAAACAACTGAGTAGGGCAACTATTAAAAATCAAAAGCAATTACGGAATATCATTATTGGCATTTCGCTTTTACTATTAACACTGGCAGGTATTTTATTTAACCGTTATCAGTTAAAAAAGAAATTAGATGAGCAAAAAGCATTGTTAAGTGTACGGGATAATATAGCCAAAGATTTGCATGATGATGTTGGTTCTGCCATATCCAGCATAAAAATTTTATCGGAAGTATCGTATAAAAACATTGAAAAAGATAAAGGCAAGTCAGTGTCACTGCTGCAAAAAATAATAGCCCAAAGCGAACAGCTGCAGCAGGGCATCAGCGATATTGTATGGAGTGTAAAACCCGATAACGATAAGCTGGAAAACATAACGGTACGCATGAGGGAATACATAAGCCAGGTACTGGAACCTAAAAATATCAAAACCAATTTTTTAGCCGATGAAAAATTATTGGATAAAAGTATTGGCATGCAGCAGCGCAGGGATTTGTTGATGATTTTTAAGGAAGCCGTAAATAATATTGCCAAATATTCAAAAGCCACTGTTGTAGAAATAGGTATTGAACAAATGAACAATAACCTTTTACTAAAAATAAAAGACAACGGTATTGGCTTTGATACAGGTAAAATAACATCATCCAACGGGTTGAAAAATATGCAGGCAAGGGCTATAAACCTGAACGGAAAATTTACAATAACATCTCAATCTGAAAAAGGTACGATTGTGGAACTTGAAATTCCGGCAGCCTGATTTTTTAAATACTGAAAAATGAAAACAAAAATAATTTTATACGATGATAACGAAGCTTTAGGCAGCAGCATTAAACTGATGATTGAAGAAGAGTATGATTTGGAAGTAACTGCATTTTTTACAGGTGCCGAAACGGTAATTGAAGATATAAGGGTGCTGCAGCCTGATGTTATTTTAATGGATATTGATATGCCACATGTAAATGGTGTGGAAGCCGTAAAAAACATCCGTAAAATAAATAAACAGTTGCCCATAATAATGCTCACTGTTTTTGACGATAACGAAAATATTTTCAACGCCATTTGTGCCGGCGCCTCCGGCTATATTTTAAAGAGAAGTGCCTACAGAAGAAATTCCCAATGCCATCCGCAATGTACTTACCGGTGGTGCCCCTATGACGGGCAGTGTAGCCAGAAAAGTATTGGAAATGATACCTGCAAATGAAAATACCAAAGAAGTATTTGACATTACACAACATGAAAAAATGGTACTCCAGTTGCTGGTAAAAGGATACAGTTATAAAATGATTGCAGCAGAACTAAATGTAAGTATTGATGCTGTTCGTTTCCATATTAAAAAAATATACGACAAGCTGCATGTACATTCTGCAACTGAGGCGGTTTTTAAAGCACTTAAAAATAAACTGGTGAGTATTTTTTTATAAATAATAAAGAGTTGGGCATGTTACAGGTTTTGTAATAGTTATTATGATGGGAAAAGCCGAAATTAATAGCGGCAAATAAAACGATTATTTGTTCATATACATGACGCTGTGAGGTGTTTACTCATTTACCATACATATAGTTTTTGTAATTATAACATTCATTATCATTGTGCCAATGAATAAAAAAGGTACAAGTAGTTTTATTATTGGATAAAGATAATATCAGTAGCCGTGGCGGGTGTCCTCACCCGCCACTTGAGGTTGGTTAACTAAATGGCATTGACATATAATTGCCGGTAAGTTATGCAGCCGGCATTATTGCCAGTCTTTTAATAATACTGCTTCTTTTTCTCCTGGAAATATCAATCTGTTCCTGGTTTTGTAAAATAATTTTATGCTGGTTATTATTATTATAACTGCTTATGCAGGACAAATTAATGAGATGAGAACGGTGTATCCTTATAAATCCTTTTTCTGCCAGCAGCTACATCAAACCATTTTAATACTTTGGCAACTACTAAAGTTTTACTCCCGCCCGAGGCGGCACAAGCGTTTGCAAAAAAAAGTTTGCTGTAATTGCTGATGGCTTCTATCCGTATAATATTGCTGATGGTTATCAGTTCAATCCCTGTGCAGGTGGGCAGTAAAAAAATATCTGTTGGCATTGAGATTGTTGTTTTCATTGTTTTACTGTTTAGTTGGTTTGTTGCAAATGCTGCAATGCTTTTTACTATTTGATAAAGCCGCTTCTTTTTTCAGACCTTTATTCAATTTATTTTGTGCAGAGGGTATCAATTTTACTGCATTTATTTCTTTTCTTTTTCTACTGCCTCCAATCTTTTTAATAACAATTCATTTTGTTTCTTTAATGCCTCTATCATTTCCTGCTGCTCCTGTATGGCTTTTACCATGGGTGCAATAAAATCGTTGTACCGCACACTGTACATACCTGCATCATCTTTGTTAATGATACCATTGTTTGTTACACCTGCCTTGTTTAGTGTTTCTTCCACCTCCTGTGCAATAAAACCAAATTTAGGTTTTTTACCTTTTCATCATTTTTCCGGTTAATAATTTACCGGCTGAGTTTTTATAATATCTTTTAATGCCGATGGTAGAAGTTTGAATAGCGGTTTTAAACCGGCTATCGGTGGTAATCGTATAGCCTTGAATACCTCATAACCTCCATTTTAAATGCATCTGCCTATACGAACCTGATGGCCGATGTGCTGTTGCATTAGGTACAACCGCACCAAGTCGCCTGTTCACCGATGTTATTTTCACCTGTTGTTACATTGCTTAAGTGCCTTGTATCCAATAATATTATAAAATCCTGTAGTATTAACAGTTCGTAGCCAATTCACCAAGCTTAATTTTTGTATCCTGTTTCATTTGCGTAACCCATTGCCTGTATATTCATTTACTATATTAAACTGTTTCTATTGTTGTTTTTGCATGTAAAATGCCTGATCTCCGGCAATTTGCTGTCCGTAGATTCTGCCTGTTTGAATATAGTGTCTGTATCTCCATTATATGCTTATTTTCACTTCTGGCGTTTGAATCGGCCTGAAATCCAACTGCCATATTACCGCTTCCTGTTCTGTTTGAATAAAGTGCCTGATGTACCAATCGCTATATTCGTGCTCCGGTTGTGTTGGAAAAAGTGCCTGATTCCATTGGCTGTATTATAGTTCCCGTTGTGTTGTTGAAAAAGTGCTTTAATCCATTGGCAATATTCCCATTTCCGGTTGTGTTGGAAGGGCTTCAACTCCGTTGGCGGTGTTCCCATTTCCGGTTTTGTTGGAAAAAAGCGCACCTGATCCATAGCAGTATTATTATTGCCGGTTAATATTATTGTATAGTGTGAGCTATCTCATTGGCAGTATTGTAATTCCTGTTGTGTTAAATCGAGTGCTGAACTCCATTGGCAGTATTATAAGTTCCCATAATATTGCAAGAAAGTGCACTATGCCATTTGCAGTATTGTAACTGCCTGTGTTGTTTGAACGTAAAGCAGCATTCCCATTGGCAGTGTTAAATGTCCCATTTACATTAAAAGTTAATGTGCTGTATTACCGGATCCGGTGCTATTAAAAACAAGTGCATCCACTCCACTGGCCGTATTATGGATTTCCATCTATGTTGCTAGAAAGTGCACCTTGTCCAATGGCAGTATTTTGAACTCCGGATGTATTAGATACAAGTGCTCCTCTGCCAATAGCAGTATTATTAATACCAGTACTTAAAGGATTTAACGCATCTTTTCCGAAATGAAGTATTTAAAAATCCAATTTGGCCTGCCCTTTATTATTTCTTTTAAAAATCACATCATTATTATCCGTAGTACCTATAAAATTGTATCTGCATTGTTCCTGAATTTCCTTTTAATCCCCAACCTGTATTTGCACCCACGGCTTTCCAGGTTAATGATCCATTATCCCAATAATAAAAACCGGGTAAATTAGTGCCGGAGGTAGTAGTTAAAAAAACCATCATCCCGTTTTGGTTTACTGTTGGGTTGGTTACCGGAAAAATATTTATTCTCGGTATCAGTATCCCATCCTGATTGGTAGGTGCGGCAGGGTTGGCTGCTGCAATTTGTAATTTGGCGGTTGGGGTGGTGGTGCCAATACCGGTGTTTTGGGCATTACAGTTCATAGCAAGTACAATAGATGCACAAATAATAATTATCTTTTTCATATAAATGTGTTTGTAAAAAAATTGAATATAAATTTTTATTCGCTTAACTTTTTAACAGGAACTTTATTTCTTTTCTACCATCTCCAATCGTTTAAGTAATTCCTGATTTGTTTTTTGTTGCAATTCATTTTGTTTCTTTAATAGCTCTATCATTTCCTGCTGTTCTTGTATAGCTTTTACCATGGGTGCAATAAAATCGTTGTACCGCACACTGTACATGCCTGCATCATCTTTGTTAATGATGCCATTGTTTGTAACACCTGTTTTGTTCAATGTTTCTTCCACCTCCTGTGCAATAAAACCAAATTCTGTTTTTTTCTTTTCATCATTATTGCGGTAGTAAGAAACTGGGCGGAGTTGTTTTATAAAATCTAACCCGAGGGTGGAGGTTTGAATAGCGGATTTAAAACGGCTGTCGGAGGTAATATTCCAGGCTACCTGAATATTTGCAGAGACTATACTTGCATTACCCATTCTTATCTGGTCATTTAATGCTGCATTGGGTACCTGGGCATTCCAGCCAATACCAATATTGTTGCCGCCTCCGGTTACATTACTCAGTGCATCGTACCCAATGGCGGTATTGCCACCCCCGGTACAATTATACAATGCCCTCATTCCGTTTGCGGTGTTTAAAGTAGTGGTGGTATTTGAGCGAATGCATCAACTCCGGTAGCGGTATTTCCAATTCCTGTTGTGTTTGAAGATAGTGCCTGATAACCAATTGCAGTATTGTTAAACCCGGTTGAGTTGAACACGAGGGTAAAAAGGCCATTTGCAGTATTGTAGTTTCCATCAAGATTATTTAAAAGTGCACCGTATCCATTTGCAGTATTAGAATTTCCATTTGTGTTTTTACTAAGTGCTCCAGATCCATTTGCAGTATTATAGTTGCCATTAACATTGCTAAAAAGTGCAAAGTATCCATTAGCTGTGTTATCCCTTCCATCAATGTTTTTATAAAGTGTACTGCTTCCATTAGCTGTATTCCCAAATCCTGTTGTGTTTGAATAAAGGGCTCTGCTTCCAGCAGCAGTATTATTATTGGAAGTTGTATTTGAATAGAGTGCACTATCTCCAAAAGCAGTATTATAGTCACCAGTTGTATTAAAACGAAGTGCAAAAGCCCCATTGGCGGTGTTATTAAATCCGCTTATGTTTGCAAAAAGTGCACTATCACCATTAGCCGTGTTTCTACTTCCGGTGGTGTTAGAAAATAGTGAAGCAACCCCATTAGCAGTATTTGAATTTCCAGTTATATTTGAAGAAAGTGCAAGGAATCCATTGGCAGTATTATTACTTCCAAGAGTATTTGATTGAAGTGCTGCTCTTCCATTAGCAGTATTATTATTACCACCAGTATTTGAATAAAGTGCTGCAAACCCATTAGCGGTATTGTCATCTCCATTATTATTATTATACAAAGCAAATCCACCATTCGCAGTATTATTATCGCCGGTTCCGTTTAAATAAAGTGATTGATACCCAATAGCTGTATTTCCAATTCCATTAGTATTGGAGTAAAGAGCATAACGGCCAATAGCTGTGTTAATAGGTCCATCTATGTTGGAAAAAAGTGCCCTACTCCCAAAAGCGGTATTTTCACTCCCTGTTGTATTGGAATAAAGTGCACTGTCTCCATTAGCAGTGTTATTATTCCCACCAGTATTTGAATATAGTGCAGCAATACCATTAGCAGTATTAGAATAGCCAGTTGTATTGTTAAAAAGAGACCTTACTCCATTGGCAGTATTACCACTTGCTGATGTATTGGAATAAAGAGCAAAAGCTCCATTGGCAGTATTGTTATTCCCTGTTATGTTAGATCGCAGTGCTGCGTTCCCATTGGCAACGTTATCATCTCCTAAAGTGTTTAGATAAAGTGCAAAACTTCCATTGGCTGAATTGCGTTGTCCATTAGTGTTACTATAAAGAGATGAACTGCCATTTGCTGTATTAGCATTTCCGCCAGTGTTAGAAAAAAGTGATGTGAAACCTATGGCACTGTTGCCACCCCCTGTTATGTTTTTATTAAGCGCAGTGAATCCAATGGCAGTATTTGTAGAGCCCACGTTATTTAATTGTAATACTCCATACCCGTTCGCAGTATTAAAATTACCAGTCGTGTTGGAGATTAGTGTTTGAATTCCAATTGCAGTATTGCCTCCTCCAGTTGTTAAAGGGTTTAATGCCTCTACTCCAAATGATGTATTTAAGAATCCAATTTGACCTGCCCTTACATTATTTCTCTTAAAAATCACATCATTATCATCCGTCGTGCCTATAAAATTTGTACCTGCGTTCGTACCTGCATTTCCATTCAATGCCCAGCCGGTATTTGCACTCACACCTTTCCAGCTTAGTGAGGCATTATCCCAAAAATAAAAACCGGGTAAATTGGTGCCGGAGGTTGTGGTTAAAAAAACCATCATACCGTTTTGGTTAACGGTTGGGTTGGTTACCGGAAAAATATTTATCCTCGGTATCAATATACCGTCCTGATTTGTTGGTGCGGCAGGGTTGGCTGCTGCAATTTGTAATTTTGCAGTTGGGGTTGTTGTACCTATACCGGTATTTTGGGCAATGCCTTTATTAATTAGCGTTAGTATTATTAACAGGCTGCTTAAAAGAGAAAGTATTAAAGATTTCATATTGATAATTTTTACTTATCAAAAATATTCAATACACAAACCTTAAAAATCCCCCGTTTATGGGGTTTTTGGAGAAGTATATAATTTTGTGTTGAAGTTTTTAGGGAATGGAAATTTTAAGAAGATGAAAAAACTGCCTCAATTTTGTATCCTCTAACTTTTTATTAATTATCTTTACGCTTATGGAAACAATAATTGTAAAACCGGAAAGCCCGGAAACAAATAAAAACGGTTAAAGCATTTTTAAATGCATTAAAAATTAAATTTAAAGAAGAGGCTGCGAGCCCGTACAATCCTGAATTTGTAGCCAAAATAAAACAAGGCGAAAAAGATAAAAAAGCCGGCCGGTACAAGACAATTAAAACAACTGAATTGTTGAAATAGTTTATTTACCGCAAGCCTTAGACGATTTGAAATTTTGGCGTAAATCCGGAAATAAGGCCGTCCAAAAAAGAATTTCAGAACTCCTGGAAAGCATAGAGCAAACTCCATTTGAAGGTATAGGAAAGCCTGAACTTTTAAAATATGATCTTGCCGGCAAATGGTCTCGCCGCATTACAAAAGAGCACAGAATGATTTATGAAATTGAGGGGAATACCGTCTTTATATATACACTCCTGGGACATTATTAATCGACTCCAAAAAAATAAGAGTTTACTTTTTGCGGCGTCACTCAGCTAACACCAACAGCGGCGAATGGGTGCAATAAAATCGTTGTACCGCACACTGTACATACCTGCATCATCTTTGTTAATGATACCATTGTTTGCAGCAATTATTTATCACACTTTACTTACTAAATTATTAATACATTGCCAATTCAATTAATACTCTGCCTCCCTACGCCGAACACATTAACCTGCTGCTGCATATTTGCGCCAATAGGGCTCAATCCCTGATACAACGAACAGAATAACCGGAGTTCTTATTTGAGGCTAACCTGCTGATTCCGCCAAGGTTGTAGGCTAGGAGGCGGAACCAGACGCTCGTTCCACCAGCCTCCGTAGCACTCCACAAGTAACCGAAGTTTTGAGCACCGAGGAACGCCCCACTGGTGTTACGTAAGCCGCCAGACAGGGCTGTAAAACCGCTGATATTAGTGCCCCCGGTATTAGGGGGTGTCCAACTTATGAGGTCTTTCATAACGCCGCCTGCTACAACATCACCGCCTAAACAGTTGGATAAGGTTGTCCATTCAAAATCGGTGGGTATATGCCAGCCTTCCGGGGCCAAGCCCCTAGGGTCGTTTACTGCAAACCAGTTGTATAGTTTACCATAAATTGCGCCATTTACTGCTGAATTATTATAGTAACACCAGGCTCCGGTGGTGAGTGCACCCCATTCGGTTGGGTTAGATACTTGGGGTATAGCATCGCCATTTCTATAAGTGTCTACATCCAGGTTTTTGGTCATCCAGCTTTGGCAGCATATAGTCAGAACAGGTGTTGCAGTACCATTGGGGTATGAAGTGGTTTCAGATAGACTTGTCCAAACACCACCTTTATAAAAGTAAAAACCGGCGGGTACATTTGTTTGATAAACCAACAAGCCTTCGGCAGGAGAAGCAATAGCGGTTCGTTGTGCAGCCGTCATTCGTGGAGTTAATAATCCCTGAGTAGTAGAACTTATATCCAGCTTTGCTGATAAAGCAGGATCAATAATACCTATTCCCACATTTCCACCAAGTGGTTGTAATGATATGGGGTCTGGAGTAACCGCATTGAAACCTGACTGCATCCAGGCAGAAAAAGGTGAAACTATCTGTTTACCAAAATCAATGCCTTCATTTGCATTAACCCCTATTCTAAAAACACCTGTAGAAGTTGCTCCTGGAATAGTAGGGCTGCTGCTGTTTCCAACGATATTGAGTTTGGCAACAGGCGTAGGTGTGCCAATACCGACATTTTGTGCATACACCATAGAAGCAAATAAAATAAGCATACCTGCAATAAATATTCTTTTCATATTGGTAAATTTTATTTACCAAAACTATTCAATACCTAAACCCTAAAAATCCCCCGTTTATGGGGTTTTTGTAAAAAGAGAGAAGTGTAGGCTATTTTTTTATTGGTACACATACGCCGCACTCAATTACCTGCGGCTGCATATCTGCGCCATTGTGGTAGTATGCATCGGCTGTTGGTACGCTCTGCTACATTGCCTGCGCTGCATACCAGACAGCGGCGGCACTCAACTAACACCAATGGTATAAAAAACAAACTGAACTAAATATGTTTTTTTTAGTCTTTTGAAAACAAGAATAATGCGGTTGGAGTTAATGTACTTATGTTCGCCTCACTGTTAATAATATAACGTCCATTATCCGACACAACGCCATTTTGATCATATCCACCATAAATTACCATTTGATTATCTGTCCAAACAGCTTTATGTGAGCCTCTATTCTTCGGTGCATTAGATAACCCTAAATTTTCCCATGTATTTGTTAAAGGGTTATATTTTCCTCCATTATTATAATAGGTGAATTGGCTAGAGCCAGGCCCTAAACCACCGTATACTATCATTAAGCTGCCGGTCCAGATTACACTATGACTACTTCTAAGTGCCGGTGCCCCTGAAAGATTTGTTGCTAATGTCCAAGTATTGGTTGATGGATTGAATTTTCCACCGCTGTTAAAAAAGCCATTCCCAGGGTCATCTCCTCCCCATAATACCATTTCTGTTCCCGTCCATATTGCTGTATGACTTCTTCTGGCAACTGGAACATTTATCATCGAAGTATTTCCATCCCATGTATTGGTAGCATTATTATAAATGGCACCGTCATTTCTACGAACAGCAGCGTCCTGTCCACCCCAAATTACCATTTTAGTACCTGTCCATATTGCGGTATGAATACCTCTGGCTGCTGGCCCCAAGGTTGTTGGAAGTGTTGTCCAGGTACTTGTACCAAAATTGTATTTACTTCCAGTATTTAAATAGATGTTGTTATAGCCACCCCAAATTACCATTTCCGTTCCTGTCCATATTGCTGTCTGCCATTGCCTCGCACTTGGGGCATTAACTGCGTTCAATAATGCCCATGTATCTGTTGCAGGATTATAAGCTGCGCCATCGTTAAGGTATACCCCAAAACCATATCCTCCCCAAATTATCATGTGTGTACCTGTCCAAACAGCAGTATGCTCTTGTCTACCAGATAAAGGGGAAGCTGATATTGCACCCCAGGTATCAGTTACAGGGTCATAAATACTGCCGGTATTTAAATAACTGTTGTCATAGCCACCCCATACTATCATTTTATTTCCTGTCCATATAGCTGTGTGACCTGACCTTGATCCGGGAGAATTAAAATTCTGAACACACAACCAGGTATCGGCTGTAGTGGTTATAGTTGTGGCCTTGTTCACAAATACAGGTGTAAAAAAACTAAAGCCTGAACTTGTTAAACCAGCATTTGGGTTGATGGCACTGGCAACTAATGTTCCTGCAGGCAGTCCTTCAAAACTTTTCCAATTTGTACCATCACCCCCTTCAAACTTACCTGCATTAAAACGTATAGCTCCGGGTTGGTTGGTTGTAGTGGTTCCAATTTTAATGGCTCCGTTTACATCTAATTTTTGCAATGGAATGGTGGCGCCAATGCCAATATTTCCAGTTGGAAGTATTACCAATGAATTGGCAGAATTATAAGGTAAAAAATCTGATTGTGATGAAAAAAATAATCCATCTTCACTTATACTTTTTATTGAAAAGTCTGTATAAAGCCCAGAAGTTGAGCCACTATTACTTAAAATAAGTTGGGTAGTATCTGCCAAGCTGCCCCAACTAATTTTTAATGTGCTTCTTAACGCTTTTTTTACTTCAAGTTTCTCAGAAGGTGTAGTTGTACCAATACCTACATTTTGCGCCTGCACCATACCAGCAAATAATATAAATACCCCTGCAATAAATATTCTTTTCATATTGATAAATTTTACTCACCAAAAGTATTCAATACACAAACTTTAAAAATCCCCCGTTTATGGGGTTTTTGTAAAAAGAAGGAAAGGAGAAGTTTAGACTAATTTTTCCCGAAAGGCTTTGGCTACCGCTTCGGCTTTGGAGTGTACATGCAGTTTTTCGTAGATATTTTTTACATGGCTTCTTACAGTTTCGGTAGATAGAAAAAGTTCGGCTGCAATTATCTTGTAACTTTTACCATCGGTAAGGCCGATTAGTACCTCCTGTTCCCGTGGAGAAAGGTTAAAGGATGCCGCTGTTTGTTTGGTTTGTTTTCGAAACATTTGCAATACCCGGGTGGCAATACTGCCCGTCATGGGTGCGCCGCCCTGTACAAAATCATCCAGGGCTTCCATTAATTTATCAGGCGGCGTTTTTTTTAACAGGTAGCCACTGGCACCAGCCATTACACTGCGAAATATTTTTTCATCATCTTCAAACACGGTAAACATCACCACATCTACCGAAGGATAATCTTTCTTTACCATCTTCACGGCTTCTATACCGTTAATGCCGGGCATATCAATATCCATTAATAAAAGGCGGGGCATAAATATTTCTGTTTGCGCCAGTAATGTACGTACATCATGCAAAGAAAAAACTACCTGAAAGCGGCCACTGTTTTCTAATAACAGTTGCATACTGTTGCGTAATATGTCATTGTCGTCAACAATACCTATTGTTGTCATGGTATAAAGTTGCGCATATATTTTTGTATTGCAATCCCCCGTATGGGGGAAAATTATTTTAATGGGTAACGCAACTCTATACTGCATCCTTTACCGGGCAAAGCAGTTATTATTAATTCAGCTTTCATTTCAGCAGCCCGTTGCTGCATGTTTATTAAACCATTGCCGGGCTTATGGTTTGCCATATCAAACCCAATACCATCATCTTCTATTTTCATTACTAAGTTTTTATCAATTACCTGTATGGATAAGAAGGCATTTTTACAACCGGCGTATTTTATCATATTATTCAATGCTTCTTTATACAGCATAAATAAATGCCGCCTGTGCTGCATGGGTATATCAAGCTGGGTGAGTTGGTTATCAAAATCAATTTGATAGGCTATTTCGTTTGGCTCCAGCATTTCTGCTGCCAGTTCTTTCATGCGGAGTATTATTCTTTCTATGGAATCATTTTGTGGGTGAATGCTCCAGATAATATCATTAATACTATCGCCGGCATTTTGTGCCGACAAGCCTATTTGTGTAAGTAACGGCGCAACGGGATGCCCATCGCCCAATTGTTTTTTTGCCACCATCGAAAGCATGTTTACACTGCTAACAGAAGAACCAATTTCATCATGCAAATCACGGGAAATATTATTACGCATAAGTTGCATCTTTAGCAGTTGCTGCACCCGGTAGCGATACAGCCAATATAATATGCCTGCAATAGCCAACAAACTCAATACAATAAACCACCAGGTTTGCCAGAAGGGTGGTTTTATGGTTATGGATAAATTAATTTCATTGCTCCATACACCGCTGCTGTTAATTGCTTTTATATGCACCATATAATTACCCGGTGCAAGTCCGGTAAGATTTATACGGGCATCGGGGTTTGCCGTCCATGTATTGGCCGATTGTACCCCATCTATTTTAACGAGATAATTTGTTTTATTTGGATACAGCCAATCCATTGCAGCAAATTCAATACTGATATTATTTTGGTTAAAAGGCAACTGCAGTTTTTTATCTTTTAAAGCTTGAGGGGAACTAAAAGCTTCTTTATCATTTATAGTGATGGATGTAAGTTGCAAAACAGGTACCTCGGCAGAAGATAAAATTTCAGCAGCATCTTTCAGTATAAAACCATTTGCCTGTTCAATAACTATTTTACCATTGCTTGTAATAGAAAGGGTACCATCCAGGTAATCCCGGCCCATACCATCTAAGCGGTTAAACGAACGCCATATTTTTTCTTGCTGATTATACATGGCAAGGCCTGCTGCTGTATTAACCCAAATACGGTTTTCATTATCAACGGTAATATGAGTTGTTAATAAAGAAGGAAGTCCGTCTGCCATGGTAAAAGTATTAATCACATCATTTTGCCTGGTGCTGTAAACATGTATGCCATTGGGCGAAGTAAGCCACAGGTTATCCTGTTTATCAAAAGCCCCGTCCCAAAAAGAATTGTACGAAAATTTTTTCCCGGCAAATGCCGTATCATAAATATGGCGTACTTTTTTTTCCTTCCGGTTACAAACAAAAAGCCCATTTTGTGTTATTACCCAGGGGTTATTATCCCCATCCATTCTTATGTATGCAGGGGATAAGTCTTTAGACCCTTTGTAATTACTTCCCCGGGTAATGGGAAAGGTTTCGTATTTATTGTTGAGTACATCAAAATAAATAAATTTATTCCAGCTTAACATCCAGATATTTCCTGCACTATCTGTTTGCAGCCGGAAGATTGAATTTAGTAAGGAATCGGGCAGCGGCGTTATTGCTGTGGCCGGTTTTTCAAAATTCTTTTTTGTTTCATTCCATAAATAAATACCGCTGTAATAACTGGTTACCCAAATTCTTTGTTTGGCATCTTTAATAAGGCTGTTAAATCTTTTGTGTAATGGTGCAGGTATTTCTGCAGCACTAATTTTTTTTGCAATTGTTTCATGCTCTTTTAAAGTATATAAACCGTTACCATAATCTGTTGTAATCCAGTATTGATGGCGGCCTTGGTCCCAAAGTATATTTTCGAAGAATATTTCACCCTCCCGTGGTTTGTCTTCATAAAAAATATTTTTCTTTAACCGGGAATAAGAAGGGTGCAACTGATAAACATAATAATTGCCCCCAATAAAAATGCCTGCATCTTTTGTTATAGAAACTTTTTGAATGCCGGTGCTTTTAACCGTTAGGTCTGCAGGGTTGCGGGGTGGGGTAATATTGGTAAAGGCATTGGTTTTTAAATTTAACTGATAAAACCCGTCATCAAAGCAGGCAGCATATAAAATACTGTCGTTAATTAATTTTACATGATTAACAATTTTAGGGAATGGTTTTCTTTTTTGTGTATCATATTTTTTTGTAAGTGTATTAAAGCAAAGTAAGCCACCACCCCAGCTGGGCAGCCAAATATTGCCTTTGTTGTCTGGTTCACAACTAAGATTTTGTACATCCTTGTCTGTGGGATAAAACTTAACCCCGGATGGGTAATGAATGAACCGGTTGTTCTTTTTATTAAAAGAGTATAGCCCTTTAAAAGAACTTACCCATAAAATGGCTGTATCAAATTTATCTTCGCATATCCCGTTTACATAATTTTCGCCCCTTACACTTCCATCTTTGCATTTATCCGGCTCCGGAAAATAAAGTGTAAAACTATCTTTTTCATAAATATATTTAGCCAGGCCACGGCCGGCAGTAGCAAACCATAAATCGCCTTCTTTGTCTTTTAACCCGCTATAAATACCATAGTATGAAAAGTTGTCGGCAGTTGGTTTGGTATATTTTTTAAATATGCCGGTGCTTTCGTTATACCTCGTTAACCCATGATGAAAACCGCAAAACCATAAATCACCATTTTTATCTTCTACAATATCAGGGATTGTATTATCAGATGGGGAATTAGGATTGGCATAATCTGAAAAAAAGTTTTTGTACCGTTTGCCATCAAAACGAACAATGCCGTTTTGCCGTGCCAATCCATAAAAACCCTGCTTTAGACTGGTAAACAGTAAAATTTAGATTGGAAAAATATTTTGCCTCCGGGCCATACGCCATGTAAGCACCCATTTGCTGCTGGGCAAATAGTGTTGCATCCAAACTTAATAATAATGTTATGGATAAAATGAGTTTATACATTCATGCAGTTAAAATTGCCTGATTGGTTTTTTAGATGCTGGAATACCTGGTAGCAACATAATCCCAGTTTACTACGTTCCACCAATTGTCAACATAATCGGCTCTTTTATTTTGATACTTTAAATAATACGCATGTTCCCAAACATCCAATGCTAATAAAGGCGTGCCTTTAATTTCGCTGCTGTCCATTAACGGATTATCCTGATTGGGTGTGCTGCCCACTTTTAAATTTTTATTTGCATCAGCATACAGCCATGCCCAACCGCTGCCAAACCTGTTTTTGCCTGCATCGCCAAACTGTTTTTTAAAATTATCAAAACTATTGAACGCTTTATTTATTGCCAATTGTAAATTGCCAGTTGGAGAGTTGCCTTCCTGCTTAGGCCTCATGCATTGCCAAAACATTTCGTGGTTGTAATGGCCGCCACCATTGTTACGCATTTTAGGCGTGTATTTACTAATTTTTGCCAGCACATCTTCTAAAGGTTTAGTAATATCTGCACCCTCTGCCGCTGCAGCATCTGTTACATTTTTGCTGTAAGCAGCTGCATGTTTACTGTAATGTATTTCCATTGTCATTGCATCAACTACATTTTCTAATGCATTGTATGCGTAGGGTAGTGGTTGCTGCTTGAAACCTGTTGAAGGTAAAGTTTTTAAAATATTTTTTCCATGGGCACAGGATGCAATGAAGGAACCTGAAGTGCTTAAGCCTATACTTAATGCAATAGTTCCTTTTGCAGAATCGGTTATAAATTTTCTGCGGCTGTTTGATGTTGTTTTCATCAGTATTTATTTTGGGGTGATTGATTATTTTTTTACATTCCTAAATGTACTTAAAAAAGGCTTTATTCTTTTAAAAGAGCGGTAATAAAATTCTTTACTGAATAACTGGGAATCATGCATGGCTTTGTAAGTAAGAAAAATACCAACAGGCACCAATACAAAAATGGCCAGCCACATGCCTGTAAGGGGAGTGGTAATTTCTTCTTTCACAAATTTTTCGCCAAACATATTAAGCAGGTGAAAAATTAAAAAGAAAATTATGGCTACCACCAGCGGCATACCCAACCCGCCTTTGCGGATGATGGAACCCAACGGTGCACCAATAAAAAACAATACAAGGCAGGCAAGCGATAATGAAAATTTGCGGTGCCATTCTAATTTATGAAACTTTATTTCATTTTTTTTTGCTGCTATTTCTGTGCCATTATTTTGTAAGCTGCTGCGTAAATAATTGGCTGTGGTAATGGCCGATTCATAAACGGTAAGCCTTGCCGAATCGGGGATAAGTTTATCGAGTTTATCAACTTTTAAAGTGTCAATATTTTTTTTCCAAATGCTGTCGTTTATATTTATGTAATGCAAATAACCATTTAGTTCTCTGTTCATTTTTGTTTTAAGAGAGTCTCTTATTTTATTTATAGAATCTAATGAGTTGCCAAGCTGCCGCACACTCTTCATCTTAAAATTACTCCTGTAAATACTGTCGGGTGTATTGTTTTTTTGCAAAGCACTTAAATCGAATAATTTTTTAAAAGTTTTAAATCCCAGGCGTATAAACTCTGTGGAGGAGTCGCCGGAATTACCTCTTTCCGTATAGCGGTAACCATTCTGCAAATTAAATTCTAAAAATTTTTTATCTTCCGATACGGTCATTACACCAGTTTCGGCAACAATGCAATTATCCTGAAGGGAGTTGGTTTGTTCGTAAATAAGTACATTATGTATGGTTTTATTGTCGTCATCTTTTTTCCCCACTTTAATGGCATACGTGGGAATATGGGTAAAAAAAACACCTTCCTTTAAATCAAACGCAGGCTTTTTATAAAAAATATCGTTGTATAAGGTTACAAATTTTAATTGGGTGTAAGGGATAACATAATTGGCAAACAAAAAAGTAATGCCACTTAATAAAACAGCCACAAATACTAAAGGCCGCATAAAACGTAATAAAGATATGCCGGCAGATTTTATGGCTACCAGTTCAAAACTTTCGCCAAGGTTACCAAACGTCATTATAGAAGAAATAAGAATAGCAATGGGCATAGACAGTGTTAATAAGCTGGCGCTTGCAAACCATAAAAACTCGCCGATGGTTACAAAATCCAGTCCTTTACCCACCAGGTCATCAATATATTTCCAAAGGGTCTGCATCATCAAAACAAAAAAAGCAATAAAAAAAGTTGCAATAAACGGCCCTAAAAAAGATTTAAGAATAAGTTTATCTAATTTTTTAATCATTGCCCTGCCTGGTGTTGCTGTTAAAAGTTATTTGTAAATTGTAAAGATATTATGACTGATAAATCAAAATTAATGCTTTCTGCGGAGGAACTGCAATTGGTAAGCACCACTAACTGGATTTTAACTAAACGTAAAATAATTGAAGATGTAAATATTTTCTTTGCAAATTTTGCTGATGATATGAAAGATGCAGTGATGGCAGAAAAAGAATGGTTGCCCCACGCCGTTATATCGTCCACCCCAAAAATTGCCAAAGGCGAAAATTATCTGCAGTTGCCTTATTTAATTTTAGATTACCCCCGCTGCTTTGATAAAGAAAATATTTTTGCCATACGCACTATGTTTTGGTGGGGCAATTTTTTCAGCTGCACATTGCATTTATCCGGCAGTTATAAAACTATTTTTCAGCAAAATTTAATAAAAAATATTGAAGCCCTGCGTTTTAATAATTATTACATCTGTATTAACCAAGAGGAGTGGCAGCACCACTTTGAAGAGAATAATTATACACCGTTGCACAAACTTACCCGGGCAGAAATAGAAAAAATAGTATTACAACAGCACTTTATAAAAGTGGCTGCAAAATTTTCGTTGCATCAATGGAATGAAATAGAAGTGTTGCTGAAAAAATCTTTTACAGATGCATTGCACCTGCTGAAATATTAACTGCCTATGCGGTGAAAAAGATCTTTAACCTGGTATTCCCACAACTGGCTCTGATCTTTAATTTCTTTTTTTTCTGCAAAATCTTTTACCACCAAAATAGTTTGGTTGGTTACTTCTGATTTTTCAATGCTCCACTCAAAATATTCCCCCTTGGGCATGTGCAGCCAGTGAAAGCGTACAAATTTATCTTCTTCCATTTCTAATAACTCTGCTTTATCAGTAGTGCCATTCCACGAAAAACTGTACACACCATCACGTTCATCTACTTTATCTGCAAACCATTCCTGCAATCCTGCAGGCGTAATTAAAAATTCATACAATATGCCTGGCGAACATCTAACCGGGTATTCTAACGTAAATAATACTTTCTTACTCATTCTTGTTTTTTAAAAATCCTTGAACCATGCAATAATAACAAAATAATCACCGTGGCAAAATATTTTATCATTTATTTTCAGCATACTTATTAACATATTGTATTGCGAAAAATGTTTTTTAAAGCATCTGAACCACAGACAATTATAAAAAGTTTTTTGGTGAGATACTTTAAATACTATAAATTACGTTAATAAATTCAGAGTTTTTTTAACAATTCATTAACCGCAAATCGTTTTCTGTACTTAACCCCCAAAAACCAGCAGGCTTATGAGCATGCGTCAATTAAAGATCACCAAGTCTATCACCAACCGTGAGAGCCAGAGCCTGGAGAAGTATTTACAGGAAATTGGTAAAGTAGAATTAATAACACCCGAAGAGGAAGTTGCCCTCGCCATCAGAATTAAAAATGGTGATGAAAGAGCTTTGGAAAAACTCACCAAAGCTAATTTAAGGTTTGTGGTATCTGTTGCAAAGCAATATCAAAACCAGGGATTAACCTTACCCGACCTGATAAACGAAGGCAACCTCGGCCTTATAAAAGCAGCACAGCGTTTTGATGAAACAAGAGGGTTTAAATTTATTTCGTACGCTGTTTGGTGGATACGCCAAAGCATTTTACAGGCATTGGCAGAGCAATCACGTATTGTAAGGTTACCGCTAAATAAAGTTGGCCTTAGCAACAGAATTAGTAAAGCGTACTCTTTGCTGGAGCAGGAGTTTGAAAGGGAGCCAAGTGCAGAAGAACTCGCCAGTTTTTTAGAGATGGATATTGAAGAAGTAAGGGCAACATTGGGTGCAGGCATCAGGCATGTAAGTATGGATCAGCCATTAATGGATGGAGAAGATAATACCCTGATGGATGTAATGATAAACCCCAACGCTATTGGTACTGATTTTGAAGTGTTGAATGCATCTTTAAAAACTGAAATTGAACGTTCGTTAAGCACCCTCTCCGAAAGGCAAAAAGATGTAATCCGTTTTTTCTTTGGTATCGGTATAGACCATGCATTAAGCCTGGAAGATATTGGCGAAAGATTTAACCTTACCCGTGAAAGGGTGCGGCAGATAAAAGATAAAGCCATTACAAAATTAAGAACTGCTTCCAGGTGTAAAATTTTAAAAGGATATTTAGGGGCGTAAAAAATTCCTGCCTAAATTTTAAAAATAAGGCCATACCTTTTTTTGATATTATTTCTACCTTAAAAAAATAACTGCCCTCTCAGCGGCCTTCCCTCCTCAGTGTGTGATTTCCTCCTCTTTTCATTTCTTTAAATCAATTTCCATAATCATTTATTTTCCCCGAAATTTGCACTACTAAAAAAGAGTTTATAAATGGCAATTGATATAAAAGTTCCTACTGTTGGCGAAAGTATAAGCGAAGTAACCCTGGTGAAGTGGTTAAAAAAAGATGGCGAGTATGCAAACCGTGATGAAGTAATTGCAGAGCTGGAAAGTGAAAAAGCTACTTTTGAATTAAATGCGGAGCAGGCAGGTGTAATTAAAACTATTGCTAAAGAAGGTGATACTTTAAAAATTGGCGATATAGTTTGCAGTATTGATACCGATGCCGCAAAACCGGAAATGGCAATAGGCAATGAGCAACAGGCAAAAAGTAAAGAGCCGCAAACGGCACCAACAACTGCCAGCCAACAACCATCAACTCCAAAACCAGAAATCGAAACAAAAGCAACTCCCGTTGCCGCCGCAATTATTGCAGATAAAAAAGTAGATGTAAAAACGGTTACCGCCACCGGCTCAAACGGAAAAATTATTAAGCAGGATGTTTTGGAAGCATTGAATAATCCGGGAAGAAAACCAGGTGTTACAATGTTTGGCCGCAACGACAGGCCGGAGAAAATGAGTAACCTGCGTAAAACTATCAGCCGCCGTTTAGTAGAGGCAAAAAATACTACGGCTATGCTCACCACTTTTAACGAAGTGGATATGAGTGCCATAATGGAAATAAGAACAAAGTATAAAGATAAATTTAAAGAAGGCCACGGCGTTAACTTAGGCTTTATGAGTTTTTTTACTAAAGCCTGTACCTATGCTTTAATGGAATGGCCATCGGTAAATGCTTATATTGATGGAGAGAATATTCTTTATCACGACTATTGCGATATATCTATTGCTGTAAGTGCGCCAAAAGGGTTAGTGGTGCCCGTTATACGCAATGCAGAAAGTTTAAGCATGGCCGAAATAGAAAAGAAAGTAGTGGAACTGGCAACAAAAGCAAAAGAAAATAAATTAACTATCGAAGAAATGACCGGCGGAACTTTCACCATAACCAATGGAGGTATTTTTGGTTCTATGATGAGTACACCCATTATTAATATTCCGCAATCGGCTATTTTGGGTATGCATAATATTTTGCAGCGGCCAATGGCAGTAAACGGGCAGGTGGTAATAAAACCAATGATGTACCTGGCTTTAAGTTACGATCACCGGATTATTGATGGCAGGGAATCGGTAAGTTTTTTAGTAAGAGTAAAAGAGTTGCTGGAAAATCCTGCATTGTTATTGTTTGGAAAAGACCCTGTAAAAAGTTTGCTGGAGCTGTAAAAATTGAAATGCAGTATTTGAAACGGAGGCGTTGGTATAAACAGGTGTTTTAAAACCGATTTGATTTTTTTAAAACCAGGTTTCAAAATACAAATGACATTACACTTTTAAGTTGGTTAATTTTAATCCAAAATCCGAAAACCTGAATTACTAAATGCGCTACCAGTCCTATTTAAATACAGCAAAAAAAATACTGCAATTATATAATGGCGAAGAACCATTTGCCGCTTACCTGAAAAAGTTTTTCTCCTCACGAAAAAAGTTTGGCTCTACCGACAGAAAGCAAATCGCTTCTTTATGTTACAGTTACTTCCGGCTGGGCAGGGCAGCAGAAGAAATTAATGATGAAAATATTTTAAAGGGCCTTTTTTTAAGCGAACAGTTTCATAACGAGATAGTACATTATTTTTATCCTGAGTGGGACGATTGGATTGCTAAAACAGTAGCTGAAAAAATTGACCTTATTGATTTCCCCGCAAAAAAAATATTTGCATATAAAGAAGAACTTTCTGAAGGAATAAATTTTCTAAAATTTTCTGAATCTTTTTTAAAACAGCCTAAACTTTTTTTAAGGATAAGGCCGCACAAAAAAAATATGCTGGTAGATAAATTGCAAAAAGCAAAAATCCCTCTTGCATTAATGGATGAAGATTGTATAGCCCTGTCCAACGCTACAAAATTGGATGATCTGATTGCCGCAGACAGGGAAGCTGTGATACAGGATTATAACTCACAACAGGTATTTAATTATCTTAAAGATTTTATAACTGATAAAAAAAAGCCGGTAACCGCATGGGATTGCTGTGCCGCAAGCGGTGGCAAATCAATATTATTATTTGATATTTTAAAAAGGCATGTGCTGCTAACGGTGTCGGATGTAAGGCTTACTATCTTGTTAAACCTCCACCAGCGGTTTACCAAAGCCGGTATAAAAGATTACAATTATTTTTTGGGAGATTTAAATACTGATGGGTTTCAATTTCCTGATATTACAGCAAGGGGTACAGAAAAATCGCCGGCAGCAAATAATTACCAAATAATTATTTGCGATGCACCATGCACCGGCAGTGGCACCTGGAGCCGTACACCTGAAAACCTTTTTTATTTTAAACCCGCCATTATTGATGGGTATGTACAGCGGCAAAAACAAATTGTATCAAACGTAATTCCGTACCTGCAAAAAGATGGCTTGCTTTTTTATATTACCTGCTCTGTTTTTAAAAAAGAAAATGAAGAGGTAGCAGCATTTATAAAAGAAAAATTCCACCTGCAATTGCTGCAAATGGAATTATTAAAAGGTTACGATAAAAAAGCAGACTCTATGTTTGTAGCTGTTTTTAAAAACGGCTAACGCTTTACTAACTTTTTCACCAATTCTTTTTTATCATTCACAAATACGCTTACATAATAAATACCTGCGGCCATTTGCCTCATAGGTATTTGATATATTTTTTTACCTGGGCTGTGTTGATTTACTGCACTGTAAATTTTTTGTCCCCAGTTGGTATGCACTAAAATTTTAATTGTAACCGCATCTTTTTTTGTGATGATCACATTAAGTTTATCAGTTACAGGGTTAGGGCCAATGGCAGTAATGCTGTCTTTAAAAATTACTGGAGGGCAAAATTGTGCAGTATTATTTAATGTTAACAAAGCAGTATCGCTGCACCCCGAAGCATTACTTACAATCAGTTGATAAGTTCCTGCTGCTGTAACTGCTGCCGGTGTGGTAACTGGCGTGCCACTAATCGTCCAGTTTGCTGTTAAGCCTGTGGTGGTAAATTGTGTGGTTAAATTAAAACTGCTGTCGGCGCATTTGCCTGCAGTTTTATCTGTACCAATATTTGGTTTGGCAATAAAATTTACTGCAACCGATGCTGTATCGGAACAGCCTGAATTATTTACACCGGTTAAAATATAAGTACCCGGAGTATTTACTGCAGCCGGATTAGCAACAGCATTTCCACTTAGTGTCCACATGGCTGTTAATCCTGTTGTTGTATATAAACTGTTTAAATTTAAACTGCTGTCGCTGCATCTTGATACAGATTTATCAACACCAAAATTTGGCTTGGGTGTAAATGCTAACGACATAGAATCTAAATAAAAACTGGTATCGGCAGCAATAAACATTTTAAGGCGGTATTTAATTAGGGTGCTGGTAATATTGGTCAGGTCATCTGTATAAGTAAAATTTCTGGCAGCAAATGCACCAGTACTGGTTTTTGTATTCACTGCAACGTAATCTGCATCTGTGGTTAATTTTCTTTCCACCACAATACTTATTACTGAGTCTGTTTTTGCATTCCATTGTAAAGATGCACTGCAGTTAGCAATGGCAGCCTGCTTAGTAAACAATTGTTTTATCAGCAGCACAAAAGCTTTTTTCATATCTGGTATCCCATATCCTGTTCTGTTATCAGGGTTGGCGGCCCTGTTAGCAGATTGCTGTAAGGTATTAATGATACTCATATTATTTACTTCAGGAAAAGCCTGCCATAAACAGGTACTTAGCCCGGCCATGTTGGGGCAGGCAAAAGAAGTGCCATTGCCAAAAATAGGTTGTCCGGTTGAACTGCTGGCTACCACAGCACCAACACCAACTGCGGATACGCTTGGCTTTACCTGGCCATCGCTGCTGGGGCCAAAACTGCTAAAACTGCCCACAACTCCGCTGGTATTTACTGCACCAATGGCCATCACACTGTCGGCATCTGCAGGCGAAATAATATAATGCCATGCACCCGATCCTTCGTTACCTGCAGCAACTACAATAAGCATCCCTTTTTTTGCAGCTATATCTGCAGCCTTAGCAACAATAGTGGTATTGCCATCCATGTTGGCATAAGTATAATTATATACAGCATTATCAAAAGTAAAATAGCCTAAGGAAACAGAACAGATATCAACGCCTAAACTATCAGCTCTTTCGGCCCCGGCTGCCCAGTTTTGTTCTTCAATAGGATATTCGGATGCCACATCTTCGGTACGGTATAAATAAAAAGATGTTTTAGGTGCAGTGCCAACAAAAGTACCGGGCATATTAGCCGCAATAGTGCTCAGGCAATTCATGCCATGCTGGTGATCTTCGTTTACACTTGCATTGTTGGTTACAAAATCCCAGGTGCCTAAAATTTGTCCGTTGTTTCTTACACTGTCAAAAGTGGGTAGGGTTAAATAATTTAAAAAGCCACCATCAAGCACAGCCATCTGCATTCCTTCGCCCCTGAAACCACGGTTGTGCAAAAATTCTCCGTTATGTATATGTACCTGCCCGTACGATTGGCCGTAACTGTAATAATCTGCAGTTACATTTTGTGGCAGGGGAGGATTTAAAGAAACGCCGCTAAAGGGAATATCAATTTGTTTATTAACCGGTACATCATCGGTCTCTTTAATATTGGCGATTTGATTACTGCTTAATACAAATGGGAAAGTATTTATTTTAGCTAAAGCCGCTGCATCATTGGTTTGTATCGCCACCTGGTTCAACCATTTGGAAGTATTTAAAATAGTAACTGTGCCTGCTAAACGAATACTGTCAACATAACGTGGGGTTACCGGTAAATCTGCCGAATCTATATTTATGTTATACCTTGTTCTGCGTTGAATAGCCCTGTTGGTAAGATAAGCAGATGGGTTAGCAATAGAGTAAGGGCTGGTACCTTTATCTTTTAAACGTATAATATATCTTGCCTGTGAAAAACTATTGTTGCAAAATGCAGCGGTAATTAAAAAAAGTAAAATTGTTTTTTTCATAGTTTTAAATTTGCTAATACAAATATAGTTAATAAAGATACCTGCCCGGCATCTCCATTTTATTAAATTTATTTGCTGATTGAATAATTTTAAAGCAAGCAGTTATAAAAATTAAGGCCTGGTAATTAATATAGTAACGTATGGGTAATATAATAACGTATGGGGCAATTTCTTTATTGCAGCTGATAGTTAAGCTGGTAAAGCCCCGCCTGAAAATAAAAACGGCTTTGTGCACTTATTTGTTTATGTTTGCACTGTGTTTTATCGCATTTAGCTCACAGCATTGATAGATTCTATTTTTTCTAATCTTCTCAGTTAATAGTTTTCCCGTCTTTATTAGTTTGCTTTCTCCTTACTGCACAGGTATTTTATTTAATTATTTTAATTTTTTTTATCATGAACATTTATGTTTCAAATTTAAGTTTTAACACATCCGATGCAGAATTGCAGGATTTATTTTCTCAGTATGGCGAAGTTTCTTCTGCTAAAGTAATTACAGACAGAGAAACTGGCAGAAGCCGTGGTTTTGGTTTTGTAGAAATGAGCAGCGACGAAGAAGGAAAAGCTGCAATGGCTGGCCTTAACAATAAAGAAGTAGAAGGAAGAGCAATGTCTGTTTCTGTAGCTAAAGAAAGAGAAGCAAGAACCGGTGGCGGTGGTGGTTACTCTGGCGGCGGTCGTGGCGGAAGCGGCGGCGGTTATTCTAACAACCGTGGCGGCGGCGGTGGTAGCAGATGGTAATCAGTTATCAACTTTAAAATATAAAATGCCCTTTTATCAAGGGCATTTTTATTTTATTTATTTTCTGCAATCTCTGCCTCTCAGCGTGCCATATTTCTTTAAACTTCATCTTCTTTTTAGTAAGAAAATGGATTAGATTAATAAGCCCACTTCAACCAGGTTGCCCCCCAGGTAAACCCACCGCCAAAAGCCGCCAAAATAATATTATCTCCTTTTTTCAATTGCTTTTCCCAATCCCACAAACAAAGCGGCAAAGTACCTGCAGTAGTGTTGCCGTATTTTTGAATATTAATCATTACTTTTTCTTTGGATAATCCCATACGGTTAGCTGTAGCATCAATAATTCTTAAGTTGGCCTGATGCGGTACTAACCATGCAATATCATCAGCAGTTAAATTATTACGTTGCATCAATTCATAACTAACATCGGCCATGCCTTTTACAGCAAATTTAAAAACAGCCTGGCCTTCCTGGTACACAAAATGCTCTTTAGCCAAAACGGTTTCAACGGTAGCAGGTTTAGCAGAGCCTCCCGCCTTCATGTGCAGGTATTGTCTTCCGCTGCCATCACTTTTTAAAATACTGTCTAATACTCCGTTACCTTCATTGTTGGCTTCTAACAAAACAGCTCCGGCGCCATCTCCAAAAATTATACAGGTTGCCCTGTCGCTGTAATCAATAATGCTGCTCATTTTATCTGCACCTACTACTACTACTTTTTTATAACGGCCACTTTCAATAAATGCTGCACCCGTTGTTAATGCGTATAAAAAACCTGAACAGGCTGCGCCAATATCAAAACCAAACGCATTTACAGCCCCGGCTTTATCACATATAATATTAGCTGTAGCCGGAAAAACCATATCCGGTGTTACCGTAGCACAAATCAAACAGTCAATTTCATCAGGTGTAATACCCCGCTTTTTACACAATTCTAAAACGGCAGGTACAGCCAAATCACTGGTACCCAGTCCTTCGCCTTTTAAAATCCTTCTTTCTTCCACGCCGGTCCTGCTTCTTATCCATTCATCATTGGTATCCACCATAGTTTCTAATTCTTTGTTGGTAAGTTTATAATCGGGTACATAGCCACCAACGGCGGTAATTGCAGCAGTAATTTTTTGCATGTAAATCAGGGGTTTGTTTTGAAAATTGAATGTAAAAATTATAAGGGATAAAAATACATAAAAAATGGATAGCGTTATTTTAACAGGCAATGCAGGGTGAAGGAGAGTAAAGCTTTTTAAATGCGATAGCTTTACTATTTTTTAATTTGCTACTCCATTAATTTGTGTACGATACGCCGCTGGTTAAAAACCCACAACTGTTCGGAAGATTTTACTTGTTCCAGCGGAACAATTTGTGGGTAGCTGGAATGTTAATATTAACCGTACCGAAACTGCCATGACACAGCAATATTGCTTTCTGGCAACTGAACTGGCATTAAAAGCGCAAAAAAATGCAAGGGCAGTAACACCTGGAGGCCGTGGGTAGCATTGATTAAATTGCCGCTTCCATCTTTGCAGCTGTATGGTCTTTAAACTACGGCGAAAAGTTTTATTGAATGTAATCAATCTTGCATCTTATAGATAAATTACAACTTATGAGGTTATTGTTGTTAAGCTACCTTGTAATACTATTTATTACATGTAACAATCAAAAGGAAACTGTAGAGGAAAATAAAATTGATGTTGTTGATACCCAAATGGCCGAAATTAAAATGGAGGTGCCATTAACAATTAAAGATTCTGCCAGGTTATTAAATTTCTGGGACCAGTTTCGTGAGCTTCTTATAAAAAATGACACCAATGAGATTATTAAACTATCGCTGAAAAATGTTTATTATCCTGTTTATCAAAACAATTATAATTACTATAACGATAACAAATTAGTCCCTCTATATTTTTTCTTAAATGCGCCGTACAGGGATAATTATATTTCAGCATTTTCACCTTCTTTCAAAAAAGACACTCCGATAATTTTTGTGAGCATATTAGATAGCGGGGAAATAGTAAATCTTGGCTTTCAAAACAATAAAGCCATAGAAAGTTATTCTCTATACTTTCGTACCAAAGAAATTATAGAAAATTATGCAATCCATAGAAGCCACAGTTTTGAATTCATTAAAACTAACAACAGCTTTAAATTTATAGGTTTAAAGGTTGTTGAAGATGGAAGCCAGTACCAATATAAACTGATGTCTTGTAATAATTTATATTTCCCATTATACAATCAAGATTCAATTACAAACTTTAATTCGTTAGATACATTTCAAAACAAATGGTATTCGAAAAATTTAATGGATATGAAAGAATCCAATATTTATACCTCAAAAGGTGATGATGAGATTTATCGCTTTACCTGGCTTAGGGCATTTGATAATCCAATTGCAATCAGGTTTCAAAAACATAATAATACCTACACACTCTACACAAAAGAATTATTAGATTACCGGGGTTGTATTCCTCAAGTAATTAAAGTAAATACAGAAGAAGAAATGACTTTTGAAGAATGGGAAAAATTTAAAAGTAAAATAGCATATTTAAATTTTTGGAATACTGTGCCAAACGATCCATTCCCAAAACCACATGATGGGGCTGAATGGATTCTGGAGGGATTTTCTAATAACAAATATCATTTCATTGTAAGAACTTCTCCGGCAGATAATGATTACAGAGACTGTTGTAAATATTTATTATCTCTTACTAAACTTATCATACCTGAGAAAGATCAATATTAAATCAACCCTTAAATAAAATTCCCCAATGGTATGCCGTATCCCAATATATCGGTAAGTGACACAATAATGTTGAGTTAAAAATAAATACTCATAACGATAAATTAACATCGCCAACTTTATACAATGAAATTAGCCATGGCCGTATTTTTAAGTGGCGGTCTTAAAACAAAATTTTAAAACCGCCACTTTGTTTTGCAATAAAATGCGCCAGATAAATTATAGAGATAAAATCACTTCACACTTTCATGCACATCCCTGAATTTTTTTATTACATCATGCGAAGTTTTTAAACTGTCTTTTTGATCCATTATAAGCTGCCTTGTTTCCGCATCAATTTCAGCATCGGTATGTAAAGCATCGTTGTATGCTTTTTGTGCAGCATCTTCGCCAAATTCACACGATTCTAAAATGGATTGCCTGTCGGAACCGGTAAATGTATTTTTTACATCCATCCAAACCCGGTACACTTTTTCTGATATAGTGGTATCGGTTGCCACAGTTCCGCCAAGCTGAATAATTGTATCACTAGCTCTTTAACATAGTCACGGCTTTCATTTGCCATTTTTAAAAAAATTGCCCTTAAGTCAATATCTGCAGTGTTGGTTTTGTCTGCTGCTTTTTCGTATCCGGCAACTCTGTCATTGTTAATCTTAATAAGATCGTTCAATGTTTCGGTAAGTTTTTCGTTGTTGTTCATATCTTTTTAATTATAGTAAAAAAGATAAAAAAACATGCCAGTAATTTTTATAGCTGTACTGCAAAAATTTTGTGGAAAATGATGCCCATAAATTAAAGTGTGAGTAGGAAATGGGATAATTTGCAGGAATTCGCCTTTGGCGAATTCTATGATAACATGCCACAGGCATGTTCCTGCACATGCGTTTTGCTGCAATTGGGCGTGGAAATTATTTCGTTTTGCCAGGTATGCTATCAGTAATTTTTTTATTTTTGAATCAGCACCAGCAAAATTCTTTTATGTATAAAAAGCATAAACAATACCGCCTTTTTAATTTCGATTATTCGCAGGATG
The DNA here is from genome assembly GCA_963741535.1 of uncultured Chitinophagaceae bacterium. GTDB lineage: Bacteria > Bacteroidota > Bacteroidia > Chitinophagales > Chitinophagaceae > Ferruginibacter. The sequence continues at coordinate 365,929 of CAVUIP010000002.1, read as the reverse complement.
GCTATTATTTTATAACAATTGTTACTAAAGACAGGGAACATTTTTTTGGCGAAATTGTCAATCAGCAAATGATTTATACTCCTATTGGCGAATTTGCAAAAATCAATATTTTAAAATTTTATGCGGATGAAAATTTAGATAACCCTTATCAAAACAATCCGTTTTTATAAATAACAGCAGCTACTATTATTGGTATTACCAAATGGAGTATTTTACCCAATCACATTCATTTAATAATTGAAATTATTAATAAAGAAGTTAAAGAATATAAAACCATTACTGGGTTATCTCCTTTATCAAAAGGTTCGCTAAGTTCCTTCGCCAATCATTTTAAAGGCAATATAAAGAAGTGGTGCAATGAAAATAATTCCCCGGATTTTAACTGGCAAAGCAGATTTCACGACAGGGTGATCAGGAATAATGGAGAGTATGAACGGATAGCAAAATATATTGAAAACAATGTATTAAATTGGAGTGATGATGATTTGGCGTAGGAATTCGCCTTGCGGCGAATTCAAAAGGAACACGCCGTAAGGCATGTTCCTACGCAACAAAACTGTCTTTCATTTTTACCAGCAAATCAGTTTCAATCATGCGCTGTGCAATGCGTATCATATTTTTAAATGCCGTGGCGTGAGAAATGCCGTGGCCAATAATTACAGGTTTGGCAACACCAAGTACAGGTACGCCGCCGTATTGCTCAAAATTAAAGCGTTCAAAATGTTCGTCGTGTATGTTGCGGCGTTGTACTATATCGTAAATGCTTTCTGCCAGTTTCAGCACTACATTTCCGGTAAAGCCTTCGCAAACCAATACGTCGGCTTTCGTTAACAAAATATCACGGCCTTCAATATTGCCAATAAAATTCAATTGTTTATTTTCTTTTAAAAGAGGATAAGCAGCTTGCGCTAAAAGATTGCCCTTTCCTTCTTCCTCACCCAAATTTATCAACCCAACTTTAGGGTTGGTAAAATTTAAAATGTGCTGTGCAAATAAAGAACCCAATACCGCAAACTGGTTTAAATTTTCGGGTTTGCAATCAGCATTCAATCCAACATCAACCAATAAACCCAGGCTGCCATCTTCACGTGGCATGTAGGCGCCAATGGTAGGTCGCAATACACCTTCAATAGCTTTAATGCTGAACAGCGAACCCACCATCATTGCGCCGGTATTACCAGCACTGATGAAGGCATCAGTTTTACCAGTTGCCAGTAAATAAAAACCTATTGCAATGGAAGAATCTTTTTTTTCTTTTAAAGCTTTGGTGGGATGTTCGTTCATTTCAATTACCTGTGTGGTATGAACGATGGTATATTTATCTGCAGCAACCGGGTGTGCAGCAATATGTGTTTTTATTTGTGCTTCGTCGCCAATTAAAGTAAGGTGAACACCGTCGGCATCAGCAGTTAAAAATTCGGCAACTCCTTTTACAGCTTCTAATGGCGCAAAGTCGCCACCCATCATATCAAGTGCTATATTCATTTCAATTGCTTTTATGGTAAGGTGTTCTGCTACAGGTTAAAGATTGTACTGCAGGCATTGCAAAAAAACAATAAGTTCCTTTAAATAAAAATTCTAAACCCTAAATCCGTAAACGAATGTAGAGTTTAGAAAGCAAATTTGAAAATATAATTAGGCTTTTAGCGGCGCTTTTTCGGCTACTAACTTTCCTTTGTAAAATAATTTTCCTTCACTTACATGTGCACGGTGGCGTACATGTGTTTCGCCGGTTGTTTTATCAACACTTAAAGTAGTTTCTACTGCTTTATAATGCGTTCTTCTTTTTGCACTGCGTTGCTGACTATGGCGCCTTTTTGGATTTGGCATGATGTATAATTTTTATTGTTGTTATTTAATGTGGATGCTGGATTCTTGATGCTTGATTCCGAAGGTTCTTATCCTGCATCAAATATCCAGTATCTTATAATCCTAATTACTTTTTCTCTTCTTCTTTACCTTAAACTGTTCTAATCCTTTCCATATCTGGTTACTGTTTTCTTCCTGCTCCTTTACTTCCATCAGCCTCAGTTTTTCCAGCACTTCTTTGTTACAAAGTGGCCCGCCCTTTTCTTCTTCGCTGCAGGTTTTTTGTATAGGAAAACTCAGCAATACAAATTCGTAAATCCAGTTGGCCACATCAATATGGCTTTCGGTTTTGGATATATAAAAAACATCCGGGTCCTCTTCCTGTCCATTCATCTCCTCCGGGTTTTCCACCAGTTTTACCAGCATATTAAATTCATCCCAAATGTCCATGGGCAGTGCGTTTCCACAACGGTCGCAGGTAACATTTGCCTTTCCGCCAATTTCAAACTTCAGCAGCATAAAGCTGCTTTTTTTATCTAAACTAAGTTTGATGTTGGCGTTGCAATTGGTAAAATCTGTAACTCCTTTTTCAGCAAAGAACTTATCATCCACTTCGTAATCAAACTCATGTATCCCGGGTTTCAATCCCACAAAAGCTATCTCAAATGCCCGTTTATTAGCCATTACGGATGGTTTAAAGGACGGCAAAGGTAGGGTAAAATTTATGATTTTTGATACTCATTTAGAGATTTATTACCCAAAAAACCATGTTTAAGCCCTTTAATGTAGATTTTGCCGAAAATCTCCTTTAACATTGAAGCTAATTACCAAAATATCTTCCCGAAAAACTAATTTTAACCCTGTATGAGCAGAAAAAGGTTTTGGATAAGCGTGGTTATTTTACTGGCATTAGCCATTTTTATTAAAGTGTACAGCGGCAATGCTTACCGGGTAGAACATAATTATGCCGTGGGATTTTACCCTGCAATTGCCTCATTTTTTCGCTTAATTTTTGGCTGGCTGCCTTTTAGTATTGGCGATTTTTTATATGGCGCTGCAGTGCTTTGGATAATAATAAAATTAATAAAAGGCATTAAAGCACTTTTAAAAAAAAGAGTAACTATACAAAGTTTTTTAAATGGCTTGAAAAAAATGGTGCTTATCGTTTTAACCATTTATGTTACGTTCAATATTTTTTGGGGTATTAATTACAACCGGCAGGGCATTGCAATACAATTGAATTTAAAAAAAGATACCGTTAGTTTTGCCGACCTTAAAGAAGTTACTGCACTGCTTATTGAAAAACTGAATGCTTCTAAAAAATATTTAATTAATAACAACATTAGTTATCCATCCAATGCACAATTGTTTAAAAAAGTAGAAAATGCTTATGCCAAATCAAAACAGCAATTTCCTTTTTTAAATTACAACAATGTTTCTGTAAAATCTTCTATGTGGGGATGGCTGGGCAATTACACAGGCTTTACAGGTTATTACAATCCATTTACAGGTGAAGCTCAGGTTAATACTACTGTACCAAAATTTTTACAACCCTTTGTTACCTGCCACGAAGTTGCCCATCAATTAGGTTATGCAAAAGAAGATGAAGCAAACAGTGTGGGTTATTTAGCGGCATTGCATTCCGGCGACAGCCTGTTGCTGTATTCCACTTATTTTGATCTGTACAATTATACCAGCAGGCAATTATTTATTCAATCTTATTTTTTAAAAGATACTATTACTCCTAAACAATTTTCATTGCTGCTGATACCCGAAGTAAAAGCCGACATAAAAGAAATGAAGACCTTTTTTCAAAAGCATCGTAATCCTTTTGGGCCATTGGTACAAAAGGGCTATGGCTTTTATCTTAAAAATAATAACCAGCCCAAAGGCATTCAATCATACGATGATGTTACCGGATTTTTAATTGCCTATTATAAAAAATTTGGTACAATTTAATTACCGGTTTTTTAAACTTATTTTTAATTATACTGTTATAAGTAGATGAAATTATTTATAGCGATATTAATTCCACTTTTAGTTGGCGGTACAGCAGGTTTTTTTACAGCTTCGGGTGTAGATGGCTGGTATGCTGTTGCTGATAAACCATGGTTTAATCCGCCCAACTGGATTTTTGCCCCTGTTTGGACAACACTTTATATAATGATGGGTATTGCTTTGTTTTTAGTTTGGAAAAGCGATGCAGATAAAAAAATTAAGCAAACTGCCATTATTTTATTCGCAGTACAATTAACACTAAACTTTTTTTGGTCGTTAATATTTTTTAAAATGCAGCAACCTGGCTGGGCCTTTGCCGAAATTATTGCAATGTGGTTAATGATTTTACTAACTATAATTTGGTTTGCAAAAATTTCATCAGCAGCAGCGTGGCTTTTGGTGCCTTATATTTGTTGGGTCAGTTTTGCTTCGGTGTTAAATTATTTTATCTGGAAGTTGAATTAAAATTATTTTTCCTTCCGCCAATTATAATTTTTGGTTCAACCGCCGACAGGGTTAAAAACCGCTGTCGGGGTTATTAAAACTTATTCTTCCACATCATACTCTCCACCGGTTTATTAATTTGCCCGCTGTATTTAGCGTTTTTCTTTTCGTTATATTTTATTGCAATCTCTCCATCCACCGGAAAATAAATTAACTGCCCAATTGGCATTCCTTTATAAATTCTTACGGGTTGCTTTACCGAAATTTCTAAAGTCCAGTTGCCGCAAAAACCAACATCGCCTTTACCTGCGGTTGCATGTATATCAATACCCAAACGGCCCGTACTCGATTTACCTTCTAAAAAAGGAACATGAGCATGTGTTTCGGTATATTCTTCGGTAACACCCAAATAAAATTCGTGCGGTTGTAAAACATAGCCTTCATCAGGTATTTCAAAATGCTCAATCCTGTTATGTTTTTTGGCATCTAATTCTTTATCAACATATCGGGCCAGGTCTTTTCCTAAATGCACATCGTAACTGTTGCTGCCTAAATCTCCTCTGTCGTAAGGCATAATTTTAATAGTGCCTTTTTCAATTTCTTCTAAAATTCTGGTATCACTTAAAATCATTTTTTATTTTTTTTTGTTCCGGGCTGTAGTACATTTGGCAGCATCGTTGCGTCGCACTCTTGTACCGCATACCTTTATTGAGCAATTAAATTCAAACAGCAAATCTAAATTCTACAATCTGCAATCAAAAATCTAAAATCATTTTATGCCCTTGGTTTATCAACAAAATATTAACGCAGTAACTAAAATGGGTGTTTGGCATATTGCCGAAACAGAAGATTTTTTTAAAGCGGTACCCTTGCAAAAAGAAATTACACATCCGCATAAGCGATTGCAGCATTTAGCCGGCCGGTTTTTATTAAAAGATTTATACCCCGATTTTCCTTTAGCGTTAATAAAAATTGCCGACACCCGTAAACCGTTTTTAGAAGATGAAGCTTATCATTTTTCAATATCGCATTGTAAAGATTATGCAGCAGTTTTAATAAGTAAAGAATTAAGGGCCGGAGTAGATATTGAAATGGTGAACGAAAAAATTGACCGCATCATCCCCAAATTTTTAACTGCAGCAGAATGTTTTTTATTTGCCAAAGGCAGAAATAAAAAAAACGGCTACGCTTTTTTGGAGTGTAAAAGAAACTGTGTACAAGTGGCAGGGCACCGGGGGAACAGATTTTAAAAAACATATCTGTATTGAAAAATTTACAGGTAATTTGCAGGAAGGCATTGTGAATTGTATATTTAAAAATCAAATTAAATTGCAGGTGCATTATCTTTTTTTTAATAATAATTTTTTAACCTGGGTGTTAAGTGACCGTTGAGCGTAAACGTAAATCACTGGTTTTAATTTTTATCAAATATCAAAACATTAACATTTACTATTTTCAGATGCTGTGTGCCAAAGCTATATTTGTTTTAAACTAAAACTATATGAAACAAATTCTGGCCTTTACCGCATCACTACTCCTTTTTGGTTTTACTGCTTTTTCACAATCAGCAAAAAGACAATCTGCAAACCATTCTCAAATTTTAAAATTGGGAGTAAATACATATTTTAGTCCGGATGAATTTCCTTTTTCAATAAGCTGGGAAAAAAAGGTAGGCACTAATGAATCTATTCAAATTGGTTTTTTACCAAGAATAAGATCGTACAATAATGAAAAAACATCGGGAGTAGGTTTTAATGTAGCTTATCGCAAATATATTTCAAAAAACCGCACTGGTATTAATGGCTTATTTATTTCGCCAATTGCAAAAATTGGTTTTTTAAAATCTAAAGATACTTATACCAACTTTTATGGCGGCAACCCTCCTCAAACTTTTACAAGCACATACAATGATAATATTACCCAATTTAGTGCAGGTTTTGTTTTTGGCCATAACTGGGTTTTTAAAAGCGGATTTTCTTTTGAAATAAGCGCAGGTATGGCTTATTTTAATTCTAATGATAAAAGCACTAACACAACCAATGGAACAACTTATAAAAATCATTACAAAGAATCTGGCATAATGCCACAGGCACAATTAAGCATTGGGTATGCATTTTAAAAGTCTGGCCTTGTACTGCAGGTATCCTGGTTTAATAAATCAACTAAAGAGTTGTATAAACCGGGATATGTTTTTTTAAGCTGATGTGGTTTTTCAAAAAATATCTCCACGCTCTCTGCCCAAAATTCCTGAAAGTTTTTTATGGCATATTCAGAATATAATCCGCCTTCAACAGTTTTTTCTGTGTGATAGGCTTTATTGCCATCACTGATAAAACCATTGTATAAATTCCTGAAATTTTTATCTGCATTTTCTTCTACCACAAATGTTTGATAATATAATGCATGTGCCAGTTCGTGCAGGCCTACGTTTTGGCCATCATCCGGTATGGCATACCCTTCTAAAAAATGTTTCCACGATAAATTTATGGCATGGCCAGATACATTGCCTTCTAAAAAACAAATACTGTTTTGCACCCTCATAAACTCCCGTGGATAAACATGAATAAATTCAAAATTTGGCAGCAGGTATTTTTTTAAACCAAACGTAAGCTGTATGGCAGCAGCACTTATTAATACGGGCATTTCTTTGTAGCCTTTATTATCGTGAATTTTAAAAGTTTTATGGCCAATAAAATTTTGCACCCTTTCAATAAATCTTGCTTTTTGTATTGCAGACAGCTCATTAAAATAGTTGAACCGTTTGGTAAGTATTGCTGTTATTTCCTTAACAGTAAAATTTAATTCATCGCCATAATAAGTTAAATGTGCGGCACCTTTTTTTGAATAACTTTTGGGTAAATCTGCAGTTGAAAAATCGTCAGATTCATTTTCATCGCCATTGCTGATATTTCTTTTTATGCGGATTAAAACAAAAATAAAAATGGCAATAAATACAATTACCATTGCTGCATTGGGTGTATAATGCTCTTCTTTTTCTGGTTGATTATTAATTGCCCTGTCTGCGGTTTTTAAAAGTTCTTTCACATCAGGAAAACTATCAACACCAGGATGCAGCTCATCTTTCTCTAAATAAATATCAATATCCTTACCACCCGGTACTTTGTAAGTAACAATGGTATTTTTTTCATTGGGTGGAATATGGTACGTTGTATCAAAGGGCATATAAAAAATTATTCTTCCTTGTCATCATAATCACCTTCCAGCAAAGGAATATCACTGACAGAGGCACCCGCAATTCCTTTTACACTGCCATACATTCCGCTGGTGCTTAATAAAACTTTTTCCAATTGTTTTTCTCTTTCTTTCCACAGTTTTTCCATCTGTATGCGTTCTTTCATTATGCTTTGTTTCATCGCCATAAAACCTTCTACAATGGCTTCCATTTGCCCCCTGAATTCGTTGCCGGTTAAATAATCGTACAGCATCTTCATTTTATCTCCTTTACCCTCCTGCGCTTTTTGTGTTTCAAACACCTTTATTATTCCAGAGCGTAATAAATAAGAAACGCTGCTTACTTCACTAAAATTGCATACCCACACACCATCTTTTTCGCCAAACTTATCCATATCCTTAGGAAAAACCTGTGATACCAGAATAGCCACATCGCTGCCACTGGTACGTTTATCTGTTTTTAATTTATCAATCCAGCTGTTGCTCCATGCTTTGGTGCGTTTACTTTCATAAATAATTCTGCCGCAAACCATGCCGCTGTTATTGCGGACTAATTGTATGCAATCGGCACCTTCTACCCCTTTGCCCACTTCTTCAATAATATCAAAGGGAAAATTTTCTTTTAAAATTTGTTCTAAAAGAAGTTCCTGGCTTTCGCCCTGTAATTGCATGCTGCCCTGTTCGCTCTTACGTTTTAATTCTTCAATTAATTTTTGCTGCTGCTCCATTTGCAGTTTATACTCTTTTGTTTTAAGGTCAAACAATTCCTGTTCTCTTTTAATGGCACCTTCTTCAATTTCTTTTCTTTTTTCTAAAAACCGTTTTTCAATTTCTACTTCTAAATTTTTCTGCTTTTCTTCCAGTGCATTTTTGTCTCTTAATAAATCCAGCTCTTTCTTTTGCAGGTCCTGCAACTGTTGTGTTTTTATTCTGGCATCTTCTTCCAGCGATTTTAATTTGGCTGCAGTTTCTTCCCCGGCTTTTTTTATTGCATCATTTACCAGTACAGTTTTTTGTTTATCAAATTCTTCTTCTTTCTTTTTTTGCCAGTCAAGCATTTTGCTACGCAGTTCTTTCTCTACCTCGTTCTTAAGGCTTTCATTTAATTCAAACTGGTGGCCGCAATTGGGGCATTTTACTTCGGTTGCCATTAATTATTTTTTTACAAGATAAGAAGTTGTTGCAAAACCGGGCAACACAATTGAGTTTTAAGCACTGGTCCCCAAAAATCTAAAGCAGTATTAAATAATAAAAAGTTTTTTTTAAAAAGTTAAATCCAAGCCAAACCTTTCTGTCGTAACTGTTACGCATGCTAATTCTCCCCCTGTAAAAGCTAATTGCTTTTTTCCCCTTTCAACTTCCAAAAGGAAAATTTTACACACAATTCAAAATTTTTAAATTTATGAAACGGAAAATTTACGCAGCAGTTATGCTGCTGGCTATGCTTGTAAACACCTTTCCCGTATGGGCATCCAGCCACAGAGAAGCACCATTAATTGCCGATGACCCATTGGCAGATAATACAGATGTGTATGCATTTAAAAGCCCTTCTAACCCCAACAAGATCATTCTTATAGCTAACTATGTTCCTTTTCAACTGCCGCAGGGCGGGCCTAATTTCAGTCACTTTGGCGAAAACGTACGCTACGAAATTCATATTGATAATAACATTGCCACTAATGGCGATGATATTATTTACCGATTTACATTCAACAGAAAAAATGAAGACCCCACCACTTTCTTTAACATCCGGCTTGGTAAAGAAAATTTAAAAACAACCTATACTTTAGAAAGAAGTATGGATGGTGGAAGAAAATTCAGTAAGATAATAACGAATGGTACTGTGCCTCCGCCAAATATTGGCGCAAGGTCTATCAGTTCGCCGGTTGGTTTAAATGCCCCTAATTACGAGGCCTTAATGACTGCAGCAATTAAAAACGCCAGCACAGGCGAAAAAGTTTTTTGCGGCCCCGTTGATGATCCGTTCTTTGTGGATTTAGGCGGCATTTTTGATTTGGGTGATGCGCCACGCCAGGGACCAACTTTTGCACAAGATGGTTTGAAATGCTTAAACGTTTCAACCATTGCAATAGAAGTTGATGTAGCTACTTTACAAAAAGACCGTAAATCTGTAAACCAGGCTGCTAATATTTTAGATCCCAATTTTGTTATTGGTGTTTGGGCTTCTGCAAGCAGGCAACAGGTTACTACATTAAAAAATATTTCTAAAAGAGACCATGGTGATGATAACGACCGCTTTGACTGGGGCAATAATAACGATGATAACCCTTATGTAGATTACAATGGCCCGTGGATACAGGTTTCAAGACTGGGAATGCCATTAACCAACGAAGCGGTTATCCCTATCGGTGATAAAGATCTCTGGAACAGGTTAACACCTTACCAGGACCTTAGCAGGCTGAGTAAATTTGGTAATTATTTTTATAATCCGGAGTTGGCGTTGTATATGGATGATGCACAGTTTGGAGGAGCTGTTCCGGCATTTAAACCATTAAGGGTTCAAAAAAAATCATTGGGTCAGTTTGGTTTTGGTAACGGACAAAACGGTTTATTTGGATTAAAAGGTAACGCTGCACTAAATGGCACTGCATTAAGCGAAGCTAATTTTGGCAGCTTATTATTACCCGGTGCTAATAAACCACGTTCGGTTGATTTGTGGCCAATCTTTCATACAGGTGTGCCTAATTTAGCTCCTTATCAACTGGCAACAGGTAAGCCAACAGGTAATCCTCTTGCAGTAGGTAAACCTTTTATCAATAATTTTCTTCCTAACGGCGGCGACATGTTAAGATTGAATATGGCGGTACCGGCTACACCCCGTAACTCTCCCGATTTTAGTTCGGAAGGTTTGGTACAGGCGGCAGTGTTAGGTTTATTAGATCCCCGTTTTAATGCAAATACCAGCATTCAGTTTATACCCAACATGGATGGTTTTCCTAACGGAAGAAGGCTGGAAGATGATGTAACAAGAATAGAATTGCAGGCTGTTAGCGGTGTAGTATTAGCAGCTATTGGTTTATGGTACGATGATTATACTTTGGGAGGAAGCCCTGTAACGCCGCAGCTTTTAAATGTGGTGGGTTATAATGCAGGTATTGTACAAAATGATATCGCTTTTAAAACAACATTTCCGTTTGAGCAAACGCCATGGGCAGGTACACATAATTGCGAATGTACCACACCGGGAGATGAATTAAAGTTGCCATTGGCTAACCCTGTTGCAGGCATGCAAAATAATTTTGTAAACCCTTCCGCAGTAAATAAGAATTTTGGAAGCATGCTGTCTGCACCCGATATGGTGATGAAAACATCTCCCAATCCATTTACAGAAAGTACAACCATACAATACCATTTAAAAAAACCGGCACAGGTAACTATTGCAGTGTATGATGCACAGGGTAAAGAGGTAAAAGTATTAGTTAATAAAAAACAACCTGCCGGAAGTTATACCCAGGCCTTTAATGCTAAAGGCCTTGGCGCAGGAATGTATTTTGTAAAAATTATTAAAGATGGAGAGGTAAAGCAAACGCTTAAAGTAATAAAAGAATAACCAGTAAAAACATAAAAGGGATTGCAAATACAGTTTTTATTTTCTGTATTTGCAACCCTTTTTTTATTAATAAAAAAGCGAAGTAAAAAACTTCGCTGTGTAAAAGTGACCGAGACTGGATTCGAACCAGCACGCCGTTTCCAGCGCCACCACCTCAAGGTGGTGCGTCTACCAATTTCGCCACCCGGCCAATGTATTGGGATTGCAAATTTAACGGTTAAGTTTATAATTGGCAAAAGCATTAACCAAAAGGATTTAATTCTTGTTCAAAAAATCTATTTCTCAAACCAACATATTTAATTTGTGAAATTAGTGTAATCTGTGGCCACTTATTTTTTCAGAACAATTCTAAACGTGGTTCCCTTACCCGGCTCACTATTTTTTACAAATAATTCGCCTTTGTGGTATTGCTCTATAATTCTTTTAGATAAACTTAATCCTAAACCCCAGCCACGTTTTTTTGTAGTAAAGCCAGGCTTAAAAACTTTTGCAATATTTTGAGAGCTGATGCCTTTGCCGCTGTCTTTTACATCAATAATAATATTTGCGGCTTCGTTTTTTATATTAATGCCGATGCTGCCTTTGCCTTCCATAGCATCTAATGCATTTTTTAATAAATTTTCAATTACCCAGTCAAACAACGGGGCGTTTATCATTGCAATTATTTCTGTTTCACTAAAACTGTTGATGCTGAAATTTACTTTATCGGTAGCCCTTCGTTTTATGTACGCCACCATATCTACAATTTGAACTATTATATTTTTTTCTTCTAATTGCGGTGTGCTGCCAATTTTTCCAAAGCGGTCGCTTACTAATTTAAGGCGGTCTACATCTTTAGCCATTTCGTGGGCAATTTTTTCGCTTTGCGGATTATCTTTAAGCATTTCTACCCAACCCTGTAAAGATGAAAGTGGCGTACCCAACTGATGTGCTGTTTCTTTTGCCATACCGGCCCAAACCTGGTTTTGGGTTGATTTATTTCGGGTAGATACTGTTATTAAAGTAATGATAATAAATAATGCAACAATGATGAGTTGAACAATAGGATAATAACGCACCTCTTTTAATAAAGCAGAATCGCCATAATAATATTTGTTGATGTATAAAGGGTCTTTGCTTATCTCCACAGTTATCGGATCATGTTGATTTTTAAATTCTTCAATTTTATTTTTTAAATAATTACTGTCAGATTTTACTTTGTTGGAATCTAAATTGGAATAATCGTTAGGTCCTAGAGGAATATCTTTTTCGTTAGTGCCAATAATGGGTATTGCAGTATTTTCTGCGGTGATGGTGTTGGTTAGTTCTATTGCTGATTGCTCGGTACTGTTGCCCCTTGTTTTTAAAGCCTGCACCCACACGTTTACTTTTTTTCTTTCGTCGGCAGCAATTTTTTTAGACAAATAATTGGAATAAAATACCGTGCCGCTAACAATTGCAATGGCAATTATGGCCAATGCAGTACGCCAGTTTATAAATTGTGAAAGCATGAGTAAAAATAAGGAATTAGTAATTAGGAATTTGGTTGCACAGAGGCAGGGTGCATTTCAAATTGCAGATAAAACATTAAACCTGTCGGCAAATTTCAACGCAGAGAAAATGAGATGGCAGAGTTTACGCTGAGAACTTCTGCGATAACTTCTTTTCTCATTTTCTCTTCGTTGAAAAAAATGTTGCTACAATTTGAGATTCACCCGACAGGCAGGCTTAGTATCAGGAGTGAAGCATTAGCTATGAAAATGTATTATGTTTGTGCAAAACATAATTAAAGTTAAATAGTAGTAATACAGATGAACGGATTGCGACGCAACGATGACGAAGCGCTTGATACAGTTGGTATAAAAAAAAATCCATCTGTAGCAATTGTTATTTTAAACTGGAACGGAAGAAAATTTTTAGAACAATTTCTTCCTTCGGTTATGGCATCGGTATATGATAATAAAAAAATTATTGTGGCTGATAATGCATCAACAGATGATTCAGTTATTTTTTTACAACAGCACTTTCCGCAAATAGAAATTTTACAAAACATCAGCAACGAAGGTTTTGCAAAAGGGTATAACACGGCATTAAAAAAAGTGCAAAGCGATTATTATATTTTATTAAACAGCGATGTAGAAGTAACACCCGGCTGGATAAACGCTGTTATAGAATTGATGGAAAGCGATGCAGCCATTGCAGCGTGCCAGCCTAAATTATTAGCTTACAACAATAAAAATAAATTTGAATATGCCGGTGCAAGCGGTGGGTGGCTTGATGCATTTGGTTACCCATTTACGAGGGGCCGTGTATTTGATGTTTGCGAAACTGATACTGGGCAATACGATACACCGCAACAATGTTTTTGGGCAAGCGGTGCTGCATTATTTGTAAAAGCAAAAATTTATCATGAGCTGGGCGGACTGGATGAATATTTTTTTGCACACCAGGAAGAAATAGATTTTTGCTGGCGGCTGCAAAGGGCAGGGTATAAAGTTTATGTACAGCCTGCATCGGTAGTGTATCATGTGGGTGGGGGCACTTTGCCAAAAGGCAACAGTAAAAAAACTTACCTCAACTTTAGAAACAATTTAATTATGCTGGCTAAAAATTTTTCTTTTGCAGAAGCAGTATGGAAAATTCCTTTTAGGATAGCGTTGGATGCAGTGGCTGCATGGAAAAGTTTATTAAGCGGCGATGGCGGATATTTTATTGCTATTTTAAAAGCGCATGTTGATTTTTTTAAATGGCTTTTTATAATAAAAAAACAACCTGCATTGCCTGTTAAAAAAAATGTGCAATTGAGTGGGTGGTACAATGGATCGGTAGTGTGGCAATATTTTATAAAAAAGAAAAAAACGTTTTTAGAAATTGTTAATAATAAATAAGTTTTTTTAACAGTTGTGCCTTATTTTTGCACTGCAAATTTTTAACACATGGCACACGAAATTATAGACAACTCTGATAAGGATTTTACGCATAACTGGGTGTCGTCGTCACGGTTTATCTGGTTTTGCCAGGTTTTTTTAGTGGTGGCTTTGGTTTTGGGAGGTTGTTACAATTTATACACCCACCGTTACAAAGGAAAACCAGAGGTAAAGGTGCCTGAGAATACCCTGTACAATCCTAAATACAAATAAAAATTTTTGTTGTAGCAATACAACCCTTATTTTTGCCGTCCGAAAAAACGGTACTGTATCTTGAAGCTCCAGCTTCAAGGTAAAAGTAAAAAAGTTCTTAACATGGAAGCTCAAGCTTCCAGATACAAGCGGAAGTAGCTCATTTGGTAGAGCACGACCTTGCCAAGGTCGGGGTGGCCGGTTCGAGCCCGGTCTTCCGCTCAAAAAATTATCCTGACATTTTTTGTTGGGATTTTTTTTCTATACCAGATTCTCTTTTTTAGAGAATGAATACACTCGGGTGGTGGAACTGGTAGACACGCAGGACTTAAAATCCTGTATGCAGTAATGCATGTGTGGGTTCAACTCCCATCCCGAGTACTGATTAAAAATAGAAGCCTTGACAGCATTAGCTTTCAGGGCTTTTTTGTTTTTGGAGGGGCGTTTTTTCCATTTGCATTTCTCTAATAATCTTCATTGTTTCCACACTTACAGTGGCTCCCTCAACATAACAAAAGACAAGTGCAATACATCGCAGGTCATAAATACATCCACAGCACCGAAGCCTGCGAAGTGCAGGAGTTGGAAACCTTAACCGACCTGCTTACAAAACATCATCCCTTCGGATAAATTATATTTGCAAATCTTTAAAAAATAAAGCATGGCAAAAGCAAAAGCATCTGTAGCAATTATAGAAGAAAAAATAGTGGATAAAATACATTTAGTACGAGGTTTAAAAGTGATGATAGATAAGGATATTGCTGAATTATACGGCGTTGAAACCAAACGTTTGAAAGAGCAGGTAAATAGAAATATAAACCGCTTCCCCAGTCATTATATGATTGAATTGACCAAAGACGAATACGAAAGTTTAAGGTCGCAAAATGCGACCTTAAAGCAAGGAGCCCATACAAAATACCTTCCGTATGCCTTTACAGAGCATGGCGTACTAATGTTGGCAAATGTTTTAAAAAGTGGCAGAGCAATAGAAATGAGTATAAAAATTATTGATGTTTTTGTAAAGCTTCGGGAAATGTTACTTACCCATACAGACATTTTATTAAAGTTGGAAATATTGGAAAAGCAAGTAGTGCAAAACAGCGATGAAATACGAACTATTTTTGAAGCTTTGAAACAGTTATTAAATCCGCCACAAGAACCGAGAAAAAGAATAGGGTTTAAACCAGATGATATTTAAAATTGAAACCTCCAGTAGTTGATTGGGGTTTTTTATTTTAGAGTAAAGCCCGGCAGGTACACATGCAGTGCCGCCCACTGCGGCGAAAGATTTTATGCAACGAGTATCAATAATTTTTAAATCCTGTCGCATTATGCGGGGGAGGAGTTATTACTTACTGCTTTATTTGAGCTATATCAATTATTGGTGCGATGGGGCTTCGTGGTATTAGTAGCGGCTAAGTGTAATTGAAGCATAGGGTTTAAACCAGATGATATTTAGAATTAAAAAACTCCAGTTATTGATTTCGCCACCGCCTGCTTTTCAACCAGCGGTGTTCACAACCTACAAATTAACAAAAGCAATGGCAAGATTTAAAATTATATTTGTATAATCATTGCAGGATTTATTTAATAACCTGTATAATTATTTTAGAACGAGTCAATTAACAAAATGATAAAGTAACGGCACCTAAAAACTTACAATAAAAATATCCCAAAATCACCGCTCTTTATTTTAACATCCAAGCTCACAAATAATTCCTATTTTCGCTATGTAAAAGTAAAGATTTGTGCAAATTACAGTATAGTGTGGTATTACTTTAACCGTAACTAAATAACGCCTAATCAGTAACTGAGTAATGTACGCATATCTGCAGGGAAAATTTATTGATAAAACACCGGCACAGGTTTATGTAGATGTTAATGGCGTTGGGTACGAAGTAAATATCAGCCTTAAACACCTATTCACACATTCAAAACCTGCACGAGGGTAAACTGTTTACCCATTTGCAGGTAAAAGAAGATGGGCATGTGCTGTATGGCTTTTTTGAAAAGGCAGAAAAAGAAATCTTCCTTTTAGTGATAGGAGTTTCGGGCATTGGAGCAGCTACTGCAAGGATGATGCTGTCCTCACTAAAACCCGAAGAAGTGAGCAGGGCAATTGTACAAAGCAACGTAAAGCTGCTGGAGAGTGTCAAAGGGATAGGAAAAAAAACTGCAGAACGTTTGGTGCTGGAGTTAAAAGATAAGTTAAGTAAACAATCGTTAAACGAAACTATTTCACCCAATTGGAGCAATAGTTTACAGCAGGATGCGTTAAATGCCTTAGTTGCACTTGGTATATCCAGGCAGCAGGCAGAGCAGGCCATCCAAAAAGTTACCCTTGCAGAACCATCTGTATCTAAATTAGAAGATTTATTAAAAAAAGCCTTAAAAACCATTTGACAGAATTCTACGTTAATTGATTTATTGGATGTTGCTTATCAGAAAAATTTTTCCGAAAATAATTTGCTGTGGAATACTGTCGGTTGTAGTGGCAATAGTTGCTGTAAACAAAGTTTCGGCAAACCCTTCTGCCTTAAAATCTCCCGTTATTTTTTCAGGATACTACTTCGCCAAAAGGCAATACTAAACTTGTCTTCCCAATTCAGGATAGAAGGGGGGATGCCGTATCCAATTCAAAACGCAGCACTTACGATTTAAAAAATCCCTCCAACCTTAAAGATTCAATAGTGTACGATGCTAAAACAAAGCGTTACATCGTGTACGAAAAAATAGGTAACAAATATTACCGCACACCCACTTCCTATTCTTCCGAAGAGTATTGGCAAATGAGGGGCAGGCAAATGGAAATTGATTATTTTAAAAAACGGGCCAATACCACCAGCATTCTTAACAGGGGAAAAGTAAAACCTAAATTATCAATCTATGATGGGCTGTTTAACCGGCTGTTTGGCAATGGTAAAATAAATATTACACCGCAGGGCAATGTAAACGTAACAGCAGGTTACCAGGGGCAAAATATTAAAAATCCTACATTGCCCGAAAGAGCAAGAAAGAACGGCGGTTTCGATTTTGATATGCAGGCGCAATTAAATGTAAATGCAGATATTGGGGGCAAATTAAAATTCCCCATCAGTTATAATACGCTGGCCAATTTTGGGCAGGATAACCAGTTGAAATTAGATTATACCGGCCTTGATGATGAAATAATTAAACGTTTTGAACTGGGTAATGTTTCCTTCCCAAGCCGCAGTACATTAATACCCGGTGCCCAGCAATTGTTTGGCGTAAAAACACAGTTGCAGTTTGGTAAACTATTTATCACCACAGTATTAGCCAATCAAAAATCGCAACGGCAGTCAGCCAATTTACAGGGAGGCTCATCATCGCAGCAATTTCAGGTAAAGGCCGATGAATATGAGGAGAACAGGCACTTTTTAGCGGCACAGTATTTTAGGGCAAATTATAATAAGGTAATGCAAAATTTACCTGCTGTAATTGCACCTGTACAAATATTAAGGATGGAGGTTTGGGTAACCAATAGAAACGGTGTTACCACCGATACAAGAGATGTAGTAGGATTAATGAATTTGGGTGAAGATGGTAACCCTAATCCCAGCATACCTACTAATTTTTCTAACACACTTTATTCCACCATTACAGCTAACCCCACCAGCAGGGATCCTGCACTGGTATATAATAATTTATTGAGTTTAAATTTACAACCCGTTCAGGATTTTGAAAAAACATTTGCCCGTAAATTAGATTCTACCCAATATACATTTCATCCAAAAGTTGGTTTTATATCTTTAAGCCAGCCTTTGCAAACCGATGAAGTACTTGCAGTTGCTTATCAGTATTCTTTTAACGGTAAAATTTTTCAGGTAGGAGAATTTTCGCAGGATCTTCCTCCAGACAGTGCCTCGGCTACACAAAAAATCTTATTCTTAAAATTATTAAAAGCTACTTCGCAGCGCCCTAATTTACCCATTTGGAGTTTGATGCTGAAAAATGTGTATCCCATTGGCTACGGTACATTAACACCAACCGATTTTAAATTAGACGTGCTGTACCAGGAGCCGGGCCTTGGTTTAAAAAGATATGTACCATTCGGCAATAAAAATCCTGGCTTTCCCATAATTTCTTTAATAAATTTAGATCGTTTAAATAACCAGTTAGATCCGCAGCCCGATGGAGTGTTTGATTACGTGGAGGGTTACACCGTTTTTTCACAATACAGCCGCATAATGTTTCCTGTGCTCGAACCTTTTGGCAGGGATCTGGCGCAGGGTATTTACACTAATCCTGCTTCCCCCACAATAAAAGATACTTTGTTTTATGCATTATACGATTCAATAAAAGCTGTAGCACAGCAGTTTCCTAATTTAAACAGGTTTGTTTTAAAAGGGTCGGCAAAAATTTCTGGTTCGTCCGATATACCTATTGGCTACAATATTCCTCGTGGCTCGGTAACCGTTAGTGCCGGCGGCAGAACTTTAATAGAAGGAATTGATTACGATATTAATTACGACTTAGGTACAATTAAAATTATCAACTCCGCAGTAATTAATTCGGGCATACCGGTGCAGGTTAATTACGAAAACAATGCATCATTTGGCCTGCAGCAGCGTAATTATATGGGGTTAAGATTTGATTACAATGCAAAAAATACCCTTAAAGAACAATTGAGTTTTGGTGGTACCATGGTGCGCCTGGGCGAAAGGCCCTTCTTTAATAAAACAAATATTGGCGAAGATCCTATACGTAATGCCATGTACGGGCTCGATGTTAACTATCGTAAAGACTTACCACGGTTAACAAAATTGCTGGATAAATTACCATTTTATCAAACTACTGCACCCTCATCAGTAAATGTATTTGCCGAAGGTGCTTTTTTAAAACCCGGTCATGCGCCTCAAATTGGTAAAGGCTCTAAAGGAACTTCTTATATAGATGATTTTGAAAGCAGCAAGTCAGGTATCGATTTAAGATTTCCTCCAAATAGCTGGACGCTGGCTTCCACCCCCTTTGGTGCAACAGACAGATTAGGTAATATACTTTTTCCCGAAGCCGGTTTAAACGATAATATTGATTATGGAAAAAACAGGGCCAAGCTGGCGTGGTACCAGATTGAGCAAACATTACAGCAATATAAAGGCAGCAATAACCCTTTATCAAACGACAGGATTGAACTGAGCGACCCAAGGGTAAGGCAGGTATATCAAAAAGAAATCTTTCCTCAAAGAACTACCGGCTTTGGCGAAAGCTTTTTACAAACATTCGATTTATCTTATTACCCAAAAAACAGGGGGCAGTATAATTTTGATGATGTGAATGTAAGTGCTAATGGGGAGTTAACAAACCCTAACCAGCGCTGGGGCGGTTTAATGCGTAGTTTAGACCAAACAGATTTTGAAACCGGTAATATTGAGTTTGTAGAATTTTGGCTGCAGGACCCTTTTGTGCCTTCTCCAAAAAGGCCCAACCCTCAAACATCTGCCGGTGGTAAATTATATTTTAACCTCGGTAATGTTTCCGAAGATGTTTTAAAAGATGGTAAACGTTTTTACGAAAATGGATTAAATACCCCCAATGCACCTTCGCCGGTTGATAACTCAAACTGGGGCAGGGTGCCACGCAATCCTATCCAGGTTACTAACGCCTTCAGTAATAATCCCGATGACAGAACTTATCAGGATGTTGGGTTGGATGGTTTGGACGATACAGCAGAGGTAAATAAACGCAATGCATATCTTAATCAGTTAAGAATAACAGCGGGGGCCAATTCAAAAGCTTATTTAGATGCTTTGGCCGATCCATCAACCGACAATTATCATAATTATCGTGGAGCAGATTACGATCAGCTGGGACTAGGGCTTTTAGGCCGGTATAAAAACTTTAATAACCCACAGGGTAACTCGCCGCTTGCTGGTGGTGATGCATTTTCTTCCGCTGCAACTTTATATCCCGATGCTGAAGATTTAAACAGGGATAATACTTTAAACCAAACCGAAGAATATTTTCAATACATAGTGGATATTAAACCACCCACTGCTCCGGAAATGAACATCGGCACCAATTTTATAGTTGATAAAAAAGTGGTGCCAATTGGTTTGGCAGATGGTACAACCAGAAATGAAACCTGGTACCAGTTCAGGATTCCTGTTGGTCAGTACATCAGAAAAATTGGCAACATCCCCGATTTTAAATCCATTCGTTTTATAAGGATGTTCTTAACCGATTTTAGCGATAGTGTTACATTACGTTTTGGCCAGTTGCAGTTAACAAGAAATGTATGGCGCAGGTTTCAGTATAAAATTGATACCTCAGGCATATATACGCAACTGCCACCCGCCGCAACAAATTTTACAGTAGGTGCAGTTAATATAGAAGAGAACGATAAAAGAGATCCGTTGCCTTACCGCACCCCAACCGAAATTCAGCGCCAGCAAACATTAAGCAGTAACGGCGTAAACTTATTGCTTAACGAGCAAAGCATGAGCCTGCAGTTTTGCAATTTAGTTAAAGGCGATGCAAGGGGCGTTTTTCAAACTTTTGCCAACCGAGATTTAAGGCAGTACCGTAAAATGGCCATGTATATACATGCAGAAAAAGCTAAGGTGGGACCTCCTTTGGCAGATAAAGATTTAACTGCGGTTATCCGTATAGGAACCGATTTTGTAAACAATTATTATCAAATAAGAATTCCGCTGAACTTAACGGGTTTAGGAGCTTCAACCCTCGACCCTAACTCCGCAAAGTATAACGATACCTTGTGGCTGGCCTCCGATGCACTGGATATTGATTTGCAAAGTTTGATACAGTTAAAACAAAAACGAAATGCCGATCCGTCGATACCAACCACAAGTATATACCGGCAGGCGCAGGCTAACGGGCAGGAGTACGCAGTAATTGGCAGCCCCAACCTGGCAGAAGTGGGCGGCGTTTTAATTGGCGTGGAAAATACCAACCAGGCAGGCGGTGCCTGCGGCGAAATGTGGGTAAACGAATTGCGTTTATCATCTATTGACGAAACGGGTGGCTGGGCTGCATTGGGCAGGGTAGATTTAACACTGTCCGATTTGGGTACCATTTCTTTATCTGCCAATAAACATACCGCAGGTTTTGGTACTTTGGAGCAAAGGGTAAATGAAAGATACCGGGACGACTTTTTGCAATATGATATATCTGCCAATTTAGAATTGGGTAAATTATTGCCAAAGAAAGCTGCGGTTTCCATTCCATTCTTTGGAAGTTATTCTCAAACTGTAAGTACACCGCAATACGATCCTTATGATAAAGACATAAAACTGAAAGACAAATTAAAATCGGCACAACCTGCACAAAAAGATTCTATTAAAAATGATGCCATTGATTTTACCTCAACCACCACAGTAAATTTTACCAACGTTCGTAAAAACAGAACTGGTACTAAAAAACCAAAGATTTACGATATCTCTAATTTCGATATCAGTTACTCTTATCTTAACACTAAAAGGCATAACCCTTTAATTGAAAGCGACGAGGTAACCAAACATCATGGCGGGTTGGGCTATCTGTTTAGTCCGCAGCCAAAATATATTGAGCCGTTTAAAAAAGTAAAACTGTTTAATAAAACAAAAACACACTGGTTCGATTTAATAAAAGATTTTAATGTAAATCTTATCCCGTCTACACTAAGTTTCCGTGCAGATATTAACCGCCAGTTTGGGGCTATCCGTCCACGTAGTGTTGGCGCATCCAAATATGCTATTCCCGAAACTTATGATAAGTATTTTATTTTTCAGAGAGATTATATTTTACGCTGGAATTTTACAAGGTCAATAAACTTCGATTTTACTGCCACCAATAACTCCAGGGTGGATGAACCTGCAGGAAGGCTGGATAACAAAACTAAAAAAGATTCCGTTTGGAAAAACTTTCTTAAAGGCGGAAGAAATACCATGTACAGGCACACCGCCAATTTTACTTACACATTGCCCACTGCAAAATTCCCTTTGCTGGACTGGACAACGATGAATGTAAGTTACCAGGCAAATTATGGCTGGATTGGGGCATCACGTTTGGCAGTTAGTCTGGGTAATATTATAGAAAACGGCCAGCAAAAAGAAGCGGCTGCACAATTCGATTTTACACGGCTATACCAAAAATCTAAATGGCTGCGCCAGTTAGAGCAACCATCTAATAAAGAAGACAGGGAAAAATGGAGAAAGCGTATAACTAAAGTAAAAGATACTGTAACTACTAAAACGGGTAAAAAAATTATTAAAACCCGGAAAATAATTGACAGAACTGCATTGCCTTATGTTGGAACACCGGAAAAGATTTTGGGAAAATTATTAACCAGTATAAAACAGGTAAGCGCCACCGTATCCGAAAACGCCAATACCCGTTTGCCCGGTTATGCCGACAGTACAAAATACCTCGGGCAAAACTGGAACAGTATGGCGCCGGGGGTTGATTTTCTTTTAGGGCGGCAACCAGATACCACATGGTTAAATAATGCTGCGGCAAAAGGGCTTATAACAAAGGATACAACCTTCAACTCTTTATTTACACAAAACTTTAATCAATCTATTACTTTAACTGCACAGCTGGAACCCGTTAGAGATTTAACTATTTCAGTAAACTTAAGAAAAACGTTTAATAAAAATTATTCCGAAACTTTCCGTTATGCAGATACCAGTGGAGGTACCAATTATAAATTTGGCCACCTTAACCCTTATGCCGGTGGTGGTTTTGATGTAAGCTATATTGCCTACAAAACTTTGTTTGGTAAATTTGATCCCAACCGTGTTTCCGAAACGTTTAAAAAATTCCAGGATTACAGGGTTATTTTATCTGAACGTTTAGGAAAAGCAAATACATATAATATTGTAAATGGCCGTACCACACCCGGTGCGGATGGTTATTATTATGGCTACGGAAAATATGCCATTGATGTACTGGTGCCTGCATTTATTGCAGCCTACACCTCCGAAGACCCTAAATCGGTTTCATTAATTAAACAGAACAATCCCAATATAAAATCAAATCCTTTTCGTGCAATTTTACCCAAGCCCAACTGGAAAGTTGATTACAACGGCTTAAGCCGTGTTAAAGGGTTAGAAAAAATATTTACTAATTTCTCTATCTCTCATGGATATAATGGAAGCCTTAGTATGAACGGGTTTACTTCTGCATTGCTGTACCAGGATGTTTCAAGATTTGGTTACCCGTCTTTTTACGATTCTGCATCTAATAATTATCTGCCATTTTTCTTAGTACCCAACATTTCTATAAGCGAACAGTTTTCGCCGTTAGTAGGGGTAGATATGATGTTTACTAACCAGATGCAGTTTAAATTTGAGTATGCTAAAACAAGGCAGTTAAGTTTAAGCCTTATCGATTTTCAATTAAGTGAAGTACGCAGTTCCGAATTTAGTATTGGCGCAGGCTACCGTAAAAAAGGATTGCGCCTGCCATTTAATATAAACCTGCCTAAATTTTTGCAAAGTAAAAACGCCAGTACCAGCAAAAGTAAATTAGAGAATGAAATTAATTTCCGTTTAGATTTTAAAATAAGGGATAATGTAACTGCCAACAGCCGTTTAGATCAAAACACAAACTTTGCCACAGGTGGCAGTAAAGAAATTACCATTGTACCCACCATTGATTATTACCTCAGCAATCGTGTACAGGTTAAATTTTATTTCGATCAGCGCAGGGTAATACCATACATATCTTCCAGTGCACCGGTTACCAATACCAGGGCAGGCGTACAGATAAATGTTTCGTTAGCGCAGTAAATTTTGCAAACCTGTGAGGTTTTGTAATGCTTTACAATTCCAATAACTTTTGTTGTTATAAGAGTATTTAAATTTTAATACCCTGCATAAACCTCCCAGGTTTTTTAAGAAGTGGTAGCACAAACCTGTGAGGTTTTGTAATGCTTTACAATTCCAATAACTTTTGTTGTTATAAGAGTATTTAAATTTTAATACCCTGCATAAACCTCCCAGGTTTTTTTGAAGAAGTTTGTTTGTACAAACCTGTGAGATTTTGTAAAACTGTACAACACTAATGGTATTTGTTGCCGTAAGAGTTTTTATATTTTTAATACCCTGAGTAAACCTCCCAGGTTTTTGCAGTTTAGTTGGTAGCAAGCTAAAGCTCGGAGTGACCTTATTGAGACTTCAAAGAGACACCATACTAACGCCATACTGAATCCACCAAAGTGTGCCCAAAATGGAATTATTGAGTAAAAGCCGGAAAGCCAAAACAAAATTTTATTTAATCTTGTATGTCATTAAAACAAAATTTAAAAAAGAAATTATCATAAAACCATGTAACCTTAAACAGTTAGCCGCATCTTATGGGGTAAGTCCAAAAGTACTTCGTACATGGTTAAAACCACACCAGCAATTTATCGGGCAAAGAAAGGGGTACAAATATTCTTTTGAACAGTTATTGGTAATATTTGATAAAATCGGACTGCTGCAGCATTCTATTGCGTAATGCAGAAGCTGCAGTATAAAACACAAATGCCATCAGATAAAGCATAGTACATAAAAGAAAAGAGCCCTGTTTTAACAGAACTCCTTTTAGATTATAACCAAGCAAAAAACGAGTTATTTAACTTTTTTAAGCAGCATTACATAGCCGCATAAACCTTTTTTCTTTTTATTTACCTGTACAGGTTTCATCATATGGTACTCCGAAAACTGGGGTATATAAGAATAACTGATAACATTGCCATCCACATCGCCCCACATTTTTTTCTGGTACACCACTTGTTTTTCGTTCCAGTCAAACATTCTTACTTCGTATAATTTTGAACTGATGTCGCCAATAAATACAAACTGGTACCAGCTTCCTTCTGTTAAGGGAACAATCACCGGCATTTCGTACTCGCTTTCCATTTCCATAGAAGCTTCTTTTACCACAATAAAACCCTGTTTGGCTAATTCCTGCTTCATGCTATCGGCTTGCAGCATAATGGCAGGGCTGCTGCAGGCATTTTGACGTATTACATCCTGTGCATTAATAGAATAGCTAAATAAAAGGAAAGTAATTGCTGAAAGTAGTGGCTTTAGGTTTTTCATTAGTTTTTCAGTTTGAGTAATAGGATTCACAAGTTTACGACTTTTCTGCCGGATTATCATAAAAATTTAACCTAAACAGGTTTACTTTGATTGAACGGAATAGGTGATGCTAATATTGTGCCAGACGAATTAAACTAGCCTTAAAATGCTAACTTATTGGTTTCTATTAAAATAAAAGGCATCGGCTTGCTGTGTTGGGGTAATTACAAGGTCGTTTATGCAAACATGGGCTGGTAAATGGGTACAGTAAAAAATTACTTCAGCAATATCATTACCCGTAAGGGGTATTATGCCATTATAAGTAGCTGATGCGGTTACTGCATCGCCTTTATATCTTACTAATGAAAACTCAGTTTCTACAGCGCCGGGATGTACACCTGTAACTTTTATATTATGTTTCAATAAATCAATACGCATAGCCCTGTTTAAAGCATCTACTGCAAATTTGCTGGCGCAGTAGCCATTACCTTTTTCATAAACTTCTTTACCGGCAACGGAACCCATGTTTACAATATGGCCTTTCTTTTTTGCAATCATAAATGGAATTACCGCTTTTGTTATATAAAGCAGCCCGTGCACATTGGTATTAAGCATGGTTTCCCAATCGTTTAAATCGGCATCTTCAAAACTGTCTCTGCCCAGTGCAAGCCCTGCATTGTTAATGAGTATTGCTATATTTTGCCATTCGGCAGATAAATCATTTATTGCAGTAAATACAGCAGCCTTATCCTGCACATCAAAACAAAGTGGTAATACAGTAATGCCATAGTCATTTTCCAAATGAATTTTTAATTCATTTAATCTATCTTTCCTTCTTCCGGTAATAATTAAATCGTGTTTTGCAGCTGCAAATTTTTTAGTGCAGGCTTCTCCAATTCCAGATGTGGCTCCGGTTATTAAAACAATGTTATTCATAAATGCAATTTACCGTTATGAGGGCAAATAAAAAAGCTTCTGCAGATTGCAAAAGCTTTTAAATAATTTTATAAATATTTTTATCTTATCAATACCACATAACCTTTTTTAAATTTGGTGTCGCCTTTATAAGTTACCCCTTCTGCCATCCATACATAAGTAGCAGGATCTTGTCCTTTGCCGGCATAAGTACCATCCCAACCTTTTCCAATATCGGCTGTGCTGTACAGTAAAGTGCCAAACCTGTTATACACCCTGAAGTATTTTAATTCTTTCATGCCCAGTAAAATTGGCCTGAAAATATCATTGTTGCCATCGCCATTAGGCGTAAAAGCAGTGGGTACATACATGTCGGGGTCAATCTTAAATACTTTTACATCAATAGTATCGGTACCAATACAATTGCCAGGGTTAGAAATTACAGTAACCACATACTTAATATTATCCTGCGGTAAACTAACCGGGCTTTTAATTGTGGGGTTATTAAGCCATGTTGAAGGATTCCATAAATAGGAAAAACCTCCACCTGCATTTAGCTGCAACGGTTCACCAATAACCACACTGGTATCCCTTGGCCCTGCATTGGCAATTACTTTTGGATAAACATATACCCATACAGTATCTTTTACAGGTTTAGGGCAACCCAAGGTGTCCGTAACTGTTACAATATAGCGTACGCTTGCCGTAGGTGTTGTGGAAAAAGGATTGGGTATATTCCTGTTATTTAAAAAAGTTACGGGAGTCCATAAATAGCTGCTGCCGCCAGTTGCATTTAACTGAACAGAAAAACCCGGGCAAAGCGCTATATCCAATCCTCCATTGGCCGCAGGATAAGGCGCTACTTTAATTTCAATATCATCACTACTCTGGCATTTACCAATATTGCCCACTACATTGTATGTAGTGGTGCTAAGTGGCCTGGCGAAAGGACGTTTTAAAGTATCATAATCTAAATAAGTTGCCGGTGTCCATTTATAATGCAATGCATCACCAAAAGTATTTATTAAAAACCCATCGGTTTGGCAGATAGTGGTATCATTACCGGCAAAAATGGTAACTCGGTCTTTTACATCTACAAAAACCGAATCATAGCTGTGGCAGCCATACCCATCAGTAAGTGTAACAAAATATTTTGTAGGCACATCTGGGCTAACCAAAGGACTAGAAATGGCTGTGTTGCTAATCATGTAATTGGGGGCCCAGTTATAATTGCCTGTGCCGGTTGTGGTAAGTTGCAAAGTGTCAATATTGCAAATAAGGGTATCGTTAAGCAATGTTAGTGCTGGCAGTGCTATTACATTTACAATTAAACTGTCATCTCTTGTTTTGCTGCAGCCAGTAACGCCAACGGATACCGTATAAATAGTAGTAACAGCAGGCGAAGCAACAGGGTTAGCAATATTAGGATTGCTTAAACCAGTTGGAGGAGACCAAGTATATGTATTACCACCACTTGCATTTAATTGTGCCGATTGCTGGCCACCGCAAATAGTTGGGCTTAAGCCTGCATTTGGTATGGCCAAAGGGTTTACAGTAATTAATTTATTTGCAGTGGCAACACAATGGTTACCCCACCTGGTAGTAAGTATATAATTAGTAGTTATCAAAGGAAAAACCCTTGTTGTACTATTTGTTGGCGTCTCCACAGTGGCAGCCGGGCTCCATTGCCAACTGATGTTGGTTGCATAATTACTGCTGCCGTTTAAAGTAATGGTATCTTCCTCACAAATAGGGGTTGGGCCGGCAATAGTATTGCTAAGATCCATTTTGGGTGTAACCGTAATGGAATCCTTACTGCTACAGCCTGCAGCATTAGTAAGCGTTGCATAATATTTTGTAAGCACTGTGGGAAATACCAATGGAGTGGCTGTATTGGCACCAATAATATTGGTATTGGGTGTCCAGTTAAAACTGCCTGTGCCGGTAGCCGTTAGTTGCAGGCTGTCAAGGCCGCAATAAATGGTATCAGCAGGAAATACATCTACTGCAGAAGGATCCGAAATGGTTAACGGCACAGTCATGGAATCTATACAACCCTTGCTGTTGGTTACAACTAACTTTACATTGTAAGTAGCACCCGGCGAAGGATAAGTGTAAACAGGGTTTTTTAAACGGCTGGTGTCGGATAGTATGGGTATTTCGCCAAAATCCCAGCGCCAGCTATCCACTACACCGTACACAGTTCGGGAGGTATCAGTAAATTGAACAGGCACACCAACGCATAGTGTTGGCGAAATTGTAAATCCTGGAAAAAATCCTGGGTAAACTTTTACTATCCTCCGGGCAGTATCGGTACAAGGTTCTCCGGGATTAATAATGAAAGTAACTACATAAGTTCCAGTGTCTGTATAAGTGTAAACAGGGTTATCCATTAATGATGTATCAGCAAGCGTTGTTCCATCGCCAAAATCCCAAAATACAGAATTTGCCCCAGAACTGTTATGGAAAAAATTTACTGTAAAGCCATTGCAGGTTGTAAAGTTAGGGTTAGGGTTGGCAGTTAAAGGAGTACAGGGGGCAGTTTTTAAATGCAATTCTTTTCGGGACTCACCAATATTTATACCATTTCTATATTCTTTTACTAAAACACATACTACATACTCCCCTTGCGGTGGGGCAATGCCACTAATGACACCGGTAATTGGATTAATAGATGCTAAAGCGCCAAGTGGCTGAAGGCCGGAATAGGGCGCTTGATAAGCTATAATTCCATAAGGGGGAGGTGATGCTGTTCCCGGATTTGGAGCCGCAGACGACCCTCCATTATAAGCATCTACAAAAGAATAAGATAATGAATCCCCGTCAGCATCACTTGCTGTAAAGTTTATCGAAAACTCATTATCGCCACAAACAACTGCCGTATCATTAAAAATAAACTGAGGGCTTGCATTAAATGGTGCGGTTGGGCCATCATTAGTTCCAGGTATCTTTATTGTATAAGTAGCGCCATAATTCGAAGAGGGAGGCAGAATATTAGTAATGCCATTAACCCTGCAGCATCTTTGCTTAGAAATAATATATCCGTTGGGAGAAGGATCCAGTTCAACAATGGTTTCATAATTTCTTATCTCATAACATCTTTCGGGTACATTGGATATACAAGGGTAACAACTCATACTTACACAACCCAGTATTTGAGATGAAAGTGCCGGAGTAACTGGTACATCCTGTAAAAAAGGGAATGGAAACCTGCCACTAAAAAATGAAAAATTCCAGCCCAGTTCAGTTACAGGCGTGTTGCATTCAACATAAAAATTTAATCCAACTTTATACCTCAGCTTATTAGGGTCATTAATACCCGGCCCCAAATACTCATAATACATCCAGCCACCCTTAGTGTGGGTAGCACAAATATCCTGTAAACAAAAAATTGATAAAGTAATAAGCAGTAAATATTTCTTCATAAGAAGATAATATAATTAGGTAGAAGCTAAAAGTAACAAAAAGCGCTGTCTTTTCAAACAAGACAGCGCTTTAAACTATAAATATTTTATTATTTTCAGAATGGCCGTTGCAAAAAAAAGCCCCACTTATTAGAGGGGCAATTATTTTTTAATGCGATTTTATAATCAGTTTCATTCCTGTATAACCCGGCCTTATTTCAGGCATAATAATTTTTTGTTTGTAAGGAATGATATAAACGGTATTTCCTTTTTGATAAGTTACCAGTGTTTTGCTTATCATTGAATTGCCGGCAGTGGCTTTATTTAAAAATACACTTCCTGTATATCTTAAACCAGATTTAAGATTTAGAGAAACGGAATTTCTTAATGTTGCAGGGATACTGATGTTTAAAGTAACTTTTGATTTACTTTTTTTTCCAATGCCTCTATCAGCCAAAACACTTTGCGTTGCGCTGAAAAGCACAATCGCAACAAGCAGTAATTTTGATATCTTAATCATTGGTTAAATTTATAGCACAAATATATTAAAAAATATCCGGTATTTACATACCGTTCATACATTGTTTTTACATTTCTTTAACGATTTAAGGAAAAAAAAGTTACAAAAACTTGTATAGTTATTTAAAAGTGGGTAATTTACAATAACTTATACCACAAATGAGTAAACATCCTTACCGCCAGGACAGAGATGAATTAAGGGAATTGCTGTTGCAATACAACAACCTTAAATCGGGCAAAGCCAACTCTTTTATAGAAGAGGACTCCTTTGAACGCATTATCGATTATTATGACGAGAAGGAACAACTGTCTCCGGCGCTGGAGGTTTCGGAATATGCCATCCGGCAATATCCCTATTCTGCCCCATTATTATTAAGAAAGGCAGATTTATTAATTGCCCTCAGGCGATATAAAGAAGCTTTGCATATTTTAGAACAGGCAGAATTACTCGATGGAAAAGATACCAACCTTTTTATTTTAAAAACAGATGCTTACCTGGCTTTAGATCAGCAGGAAAAAGCTGCTGCAGTATTAGAAACTGCCTTAGATGATTTTGATGGCGAAGAAAAAATTGATTTATTGTTTGAGCTGGCAGATGTATATGATGATTACGAAAATTTTGAAAAAGTTTTTGATTGCCTTAAAATGATTTTAGAACAGGAACCCAACAACGAAGAGGCCTTATACAAAATTTGTTTTTGGACAGATTTTACAGGCAGGAACGAAGAAGGCATAAGGCTGCATCAAAAAATAATTGATGAATTTCCTTTTAACGAACTGGCATGGTTTAATCTTGCTGCTGCTTACCAGGGATTAAAATTGTACGAAAAAGCTATAGACGCTTATCACTATGCGGTAGCAATTGATGACAAGTTTGATTACGCATGGCGAAATATGGGGGATGCTTTTTTACGCTTGCGTAAATATAAAGAAGCTATTGAAGTGCTGGAAAAAGTTTTAGAACTGGCCCGGCCCGAGGATGTAATTTATGAGGCTATTGGGCACTGTTATGACAAGATGGGCAACTTTGCAGAGGCCAGGTTTAATTATAAAAAAGCGGTACATCTTAACAATGGCGATAGCCAGCTGCATTATAAAATTGCCTGTACTTACATGAACGAAGGTAACTGGGGCAGTGCTGTTAAAAATTTAGATGTTGCCATGCGTATGCACCGCCTGCAGCCCGAGTATAATCTTGCACTTGGGCAATGTTATATGGAAATGGGTAAATTAGACGATGCCATTACTTATTTTGGCAATGTGGTAAGGGTTAGGCCAAAAAACTTAAATGGTTGGATGGAATTACTAAAATGCCTGTATAAAGCTGAACTGTTTGAAGAAGCGTTGGAATACGCAGGTTTTGCTTACGAACAAACTGATGGTAAAGCCATTTTTCTTTTTTACAAAAGTGCTATATTATTCGCAATGGGAAAATCAAAAGAAGCTATTTTACAATTAGAAAATGGCATGCAAATAAATCCCAAGCTTATTAAAAAATTAATTGAATTAAATCCTTCTATTTTACAAAGCCAGCAGGTAGTGGATGTAATTGCCCGTTTTAAAAAGAAAAGGTCTCATTAAACTTTACAATAACTAATTAATTTTTTGCCTGCTATTTGTATTCACAATTGACAATTCCCCATTGACAATTGTTTATTGCCTATTTGTTTTTACATTTGCACCACTTAAAAAAATAAGCATGAATTTTAACCTCTCTCAAATTCCCGACAGAAATAAAAAACCACGTGAACATGGCATTACAATGGTAATGGATAAAGGCCTTAGTGTGGAAGAAGCAAAAAATTTTATGAGTGTATCGCATCCGCATGTAGATATTGTTAAACTGGGCTTTGGCACATCTTATGTAACCCCAAATTTAAAAGATAAATTAGCTGTTTACCAGTCTT
Source organism: uncultured Chitinophagaceae bacterium (assembly GCA_963741535.1). GTDB lineage: Bacteria > Bacteroidota > Bacteroidia > Chitinophagales > Chitinophagaceae > Ferruginibacter. Next base: position 334,048 of record CAVUIP010000002.1, on the reverse strand, counting down.
ACGATATACCGGTTTATTTTGGGGGCACTTTGTTTGAAGCCTTTTTAATAAGAAACCAGTTTGAAGATTTTATTAATGTATGTAAAGAATTTGGAATAAATTACGTGGAGGTTAGTGATGGGTCTATTACCATACCGCATGCAGAAAAATGCGGCTACATAGAAAAATTAACCAAACACTTTACCGTATTAAGTGAAGTGGGCAGCAAAGATGCCGCTCATATTATTCCGCCGTACAAATGGATTGAATTAATGAAAGCGGAGCTGGAAGCAGGTTCTGCTTATGTAATTGCAGAGGCAAGAGAAGCTGGTAATGTAGGTATTTACCGTGGCACCGGCGAAGTAAGAGAAGGATTGGTGCAGGAAATACTTACACAGATACCCGAAGGAAAAATTATTTGGGAAGCGCCGCAAAAAGCACAGCAACTATATTTTTTAGAATTGATTGACTGTAATGTAAACCTGGGCAACATTGCACCCAACGAAGTAATTCCTTTAGAAACTATGCGTATTGGTTTGCGAGGCGATACTTTCCATTTGTATTTAGATAAAAAACAATTGTAATGAAGTTGTTTGGTGTTATAGGATATCCGCTGGGGCATTCATTCTCAAAAAAATATTTTACCGAAAAATTTGTAGCAGAAGGCATTGATGATTGCAGTTACGAAACCTTTCCAATAAAAAATATTGATGCATTAATTGATTTGATTAATCAATATCCCAACCTGTGTGGCTTTAATATTACAATACCTCATAAGAAATCAATAATTTCTTTGCTGTATAATAAATCTAAACTTCCGGCAGGTTTATATGCCTGCAATTGCGTTAAAATAACAGAGGGCAAATTTATTGGCTACAATACCGATATAATTGGTTTCGAAAAATCACTTTTACCACAATTAAAAAGCCATCATAACCATGCTTTAATTTTAGGTAATGGCGGCGCAGCCGAAGCGGTAAAGTTTGTTTTAAGCAAATTAAATATCCAATACAAAGTAGTTAGCCGAAAATTGTACGATGGTTCCGATTTAATTTATGCAGATATTACCGAAAAAATAATTGCAGAAAATCTTTTAATAATTAATACCACACCATTAGGCACTTTTCCTGATGTAGATGAATGCCCGGCAATTCCTTATCAATATTTAACGCCGCAACATTTTTTATACGATTTAGTTTACAATCCGGCTAAAACTTTATTTCTTAAAAAAGGGGAGGCACATGGAGCCGCAATTAAAAACGGTTACGATATGCTGGTGATACAGGCGGAAGAAAGTTGGCGGATTTGGAATGAAGAAGATTAAAAAAATCAACACCTCAAATTGATGTAGTAAGAATCTTCTTCAACTTCTCCGGAACAGCGATAACTTTTTTTGCAACATAATCATAACTCACTATTCCTGTTTTTGCAAAAGCCAGTAAAATTATTTTGTCATTTCTTTTTGCAGTAAGCTTATAATATAATTCAAAACTTATTTTTGAAATTTCTCCCACGGCAATTGTAATTTCAACAGCATCACCATAAAACGATTCGTTTTTAAATTCAATTGCAAGGTCAGCTAATATTAAACCTGTGCCTTCAATATTTAATTCGGTAAAGCCATATTGCATCAGCCATTGCACCCTTGCTTCATGTATAATAGATACAAAGGCATCGTTGCCTAAATGATTGCCATAATTTATATCACTAATCCGTACCGGCACAGTAACAACAGCAATGCTGTTTTCGGGCATTATTAGTTTTACTCTTGCCATTTTTTTTGATAAAGATAAAATTCTCTGCGTTAAGATAAATTGCCTTGTTTGTACATCCTGTTTCTATTGGGGGCTTTTTAATGACTCAATGACCAATGACTCTTAATAAAAAAATAAGGCTCCACGTTAAGGGTGAAGCCGTTATTTATAAAACCTATATAGTAGATCGGGTAATTATTTTTTCTCTTCTAAAATATTACTCAGTTCAATAATGTCCATAAAATTAGAAAGCGATGGAGCAACAGCATTATTGGTCATCTTATCTCTCCATTTAGCAAAAGTATTTTTCCATTTTGCACTTTCTTTTATTATTACATCAAGGTTTTCCTGCAGCTCAGGATTTTTATCTGTTAAATAACCAATTAAATTAGAAAACTTAGAAGATACTTTTATTGTTTGTCCATCAGGGCCGGTAATGCTGATGTAAGTATTTGGCGTATTCATTAATGCAATATCCATCGGTGTTTCTCCATTGGCGGTTTGCAATTTTTCTTTGTTGCCAATTGCCGGGTCTTGTGCCAAATCTTCTGCCTTATTACCTTTTAGATAATCTGTAACAAGCGTTTCTTCTGTTTGCAACGCAGTAGTTTTTTTTGCAGGGTTAGGGTTGTAAGCGGTTTGTTCTTTTGCCAATTTTTTTTCTTGAGTATCAGAGGCAGGCAAGGTTGTTTTTTCCTGGCCGGCAACTGGTATTAGTTGCTGGCTTTGTGGGGTTACTGAAGAAGCGGTAGAATTAATTGCATCATCTTTTTTAATACTGCTTAACCAAACTGTGGTAGCAATAATTGCAATAACAGATGCTGCTGCGGCCATTCTAAAATAAATGACTTTTTGGTTTTTCTTATTATCTTGAAGCGGAACTACTCTTGTTTCGCTTTTATCTAATTGAGTAGCAATATTTTTCCAGGCATCAGCCGGGGCTGCTGCATTATAATTGTATAAACGTTCGGTAAATGAATTTGCCGGTTGTTCTTCTTCATCCAGCGTTTTAAAAATATTTACTAAAACTTTATCCGGTGCAGTTGTTTCAAAGGCAAGCATTTTTGTTTTAAAATCTGTTGCACCGGTTTCATTTTCTTTGTCCAGTTCGTTGGTAATATTCACCCACACACCTTCTGGAGGAGTAACCTGGTGGCCGAGTATTTTATTTAACCAATTGGCAGACATTTTTTTATTTTATTAAGGTCAGATTTATTTTAATTTTTCTTCTACCATCTTTTTTAAAATGGCTTTAGCCCTTGCTAACTGCGATTTGCTGGTGCCTTCACTTATTCCTAAAATTTCTCCAATATCTTTATGGGCATAGCCTTCAATTACATACATGTTAAACACCTGCCTGTAACCGGGGCTAAGTTCCTGAATCATTTTTATCACATCCTTTTCGGCAAGATTATCCAGTGCATTCCAAGATGGGTCTTCAACCGTTACTTCCTGCGAATCTGTAACAGAAAATTTTTTAACCGATTTTCTAAAATGTTCAATAGAAGTGTTTACAAAAATCCTGCGTATCCATCCCTCAAACGATCCATCGCCACGAAATTTCTCCAGATTTTTAAAAATTTTTATAAAGCCATCCTGTAAAAGATCCTGGGCATCTTCTGCATCTTTACAATACCTTAAACAAACCGCATACATTTTAGATGAAAAACGATGGTAGAGCACTTCCTGCATCTTCCGGTCTTTATTTAAGCATCCATTAATTATGTCGGTTTCTGATAGCAATAGGTTGCTTTCGTTACTCAAAATAAGATAGGTTTTGTTGAATAATAAATGGTTTTTTGGTTAGCTTCAACGGGAATTTATAAAAACAATTAATTTTTCCAGTGCTTTTTTACGGTGGCTGAATACAGATTTTTCTTCCATACTCATTTCCGCAAATGTTTTTTTACTTTCGTCAGGTACAAAGACGGCATCGTAGCCAAAACCGTTGCTTCCTTTTTTTGCTGTTGTAATGCTGCCTTTGCAAATACCTTCAAACAAGTATTCTTTATCATCTAAAATTAATGAGATAACTGTTCTAAACCGTGCATTTCTGTTTTGGTGAGTGTTTAAATTCACCAATAATTTTTCAATATTATTTTCAAACGATCTTCCTTCTCCTGCATACCTGGCACTTTTTACTCCCGGTTCGCCATTTAATGCTTCCACTTCCAGTCCGGTATCTTCACTAAAACAATTTTTTTTAGTAAGATGATGAATTACTTTCGATTTTTCCGAAGCATTAGCTTCTAAACTATCATGCGGTTCTGCAATATCAATATTTATTCCGGCTTCTTTTAAAGTTATAATATTAAAACGGTTGCCCAGTACCAGTCTTATTTCATCAACCTTATGCTGGTTATTTGTAGCAAATATCAATGTGTCCATTTCTTATTTTTATTAAATAGAAAAAACCTGTTTAAGGCAGTTCCATAATTTTGTTTTTTCTGCCCTGTCGGCTGCAAGTAATTTAAGCAATGGAGCAGAAAGATACACCTGGTTATTAAATTTTTGAATTTGATAATGCGGAAACTGTAACGGCAATTGCAGTTGCGATGGTTGCACACCAAAAAACAATATTGTTTCCGCTTTCAATTCTTCCTCAACCTGGTATAAGTAAGTGCAGTTGTTTTAGCAATATTTACCAATGCTACATCAGCCATCGATAATTTGCAGGCGCCTAAAATGCCCATTAAAAAATTTAATTCATCATCGGGTAAATACAAAGTTTTATCATCGGCAACAATAATGGCTATTTGCTTTTGATTATTGCCTAAAAATGAAATGCTGTTTGCTTTTGCAATAGCAGGCACAGTTTCGTTTGTATTTAAATCAACCAACGAATTCTTAAACAAATCATGCAGAACAATTGGCGGCAGTTGAATATTATCTAAACTCATAAAAGCCCGTTTTATACGCTGTTTTTTTTGTTTCTTTGCAGTAAAATTAATGAATATGACCGCAGCAGCAGATATAATTGTTACAAAAGCAGAGCATAGTAAATTAAAAGATATTAATCTGGAGAACATTCCTTTTGGAAAATATTTTACCGACCACATGCTGGAAGCCGATTATGAAGATGGTGAATGGAAAAATGTAGAAATAAAACCTTATCAGCCTTTATTGCTTGCCCCCAGTTTGGCAGCATTGCATTATGGCCAGGCCATTTTTGAAGGTATAAAAGCCTATAAAAATGCCGATGGCGAAGCATTTATATTCAGGCCTTACGATAATTTTAAACGCTTTAATATTTCTGCCGAAAGGATGGAAATGCCACAAGTGCCCGAAGAAATTTTTATGGAAGGTATGCGTATGCTTATTGACATTGATAAAAGCTGGATACCGGAGAAAAAAGATCATTCACTATACATTCGCCCTTTTATGTTCAGCAGCGACGAAATGATTGGAGTAAGGCCGAGTGAAAAATATAAATTCATTGTTATACTAAGCCCAACCGGCCCGTATTATGCAGCGCCAATGAAAATTAATGTAGAAGAAAAATTTGTCAGGGCTGTACCTGGTGGTATTGGTTATGCAAAAGCTGCTGGTAATTATGGAGCCGCCATGTACCCAACTGCACAGGCACGCAAGCAGGGCTACGACCAGGTTTTGTGGATTGATGCACTGGAGCATAAATATGTACAGGAGTGCGGCACTATGAATGTGTTTTTTATTATTGGAAAAACTGCGGTAACGCCTAATCTTGATGCAGGTACAATTTTAGCCGGTGTTACCAGGGATAGTGTTATTATATTGCTTAAAGAAATGGGCTATAATGTAGAAGAAAGGCCAATAAGCATAAACGAAATAATTGAGGCACACAAAAATGGTACTTTGCATGATGTGTTTGGCACAGGAACTGCAGCAACCATTTCTTTTATTAAAGAGCTGAAGTATAAAGATTACATTATGAATTTTGATGTGGAAAAATGGGTTGCTACGCCAGAAGTAAAAAAGAGGATGGATGCTATTAAATATGGTACAGAGCCTGATACGCATGGCTGGATGTACCGAATTTAGGATTTTAGATTGCCGATTTTAGATTTAGCATTTAAAAATCTTGATAAAAGTCCCGTTTGTAAATGCATTTTTGGGATTATTTTTCAATTTTAACCTTAAAAAAATATTTTTTTTAAGCGGGGTAAAAAAATCTGACATCTAAAATCTAAAATCTAAAACTTTCCCCTACCTTTGCCGTCCGAAAAATAAAAGGATAATAATGCCTACAATTCAACAGTTAGTAAGAAAAGGAAGACAAATTATTAAAGCTAAGAGTAAATCAAGGGCTTTGGATAGTTGTCCACAACGCCGTGGTGTATGTACAAGGGTATATACCACAACTCCAAAAAAACCAAACTCAGCTTTGCGTAAAGTAGCCAAAGTACGTTTAACCAATAAAATTGAGGTTATTGCCTATATACCGGGTGAAGGACATAATTTACAGGAACACAGTATTGTATTAATACGTGGCGGAAGGGTAAAAGATTTACCGGGTGTACGTTATCATATTGTACGTGGTAGCCTTGATACTGCCGGTGTAAAAGACCGTAAGCAAAGCCGCAGTAAATACGGAACTAAAAAAGAAAAAGCTAAAAAATAATGCCCCATCCCCTAAAGGGGAAAAAGCAATAAACAAAATTTAAAAACGGTTGAGTAAAGTTTTAATACTTGAAGAAAATCAGCCTAAAATCAAAATTAAACAATGCGTAAATCACAACCGAAAAAGATTCCATTAGCACCAGATCCAAAGTTTAACGATAAACTGGTAACACGTTTTGTAAACAACCTGATGTGGGCTGGTAAAAAAAGTGGTGCTTATATAGTTTTTTATGATGCTTTAGATAAAGTAGCCAAGCAAACTGGCGAAAACGGTTATGAAGTTTGGAAAAAAGCTTTAAGTAACATTACACCGGGTGTAGAAGTTAGAAGCCGCCGTATTGGTGGTGCTACTTTTCAAATTCCTGCTGAAGTACGTTCCGACAGAAAAGTATCTTTAAGCATTAAGTGGATGGTAAAGTACAGCCGTGACAGAAATGGCCGCAGCATGTCGGATAAATTAGCTAACGAAATTGTAGCAGCAAGTAAAGGCGAAGGTGCAGCTTTTAAAAAGAAAGAAGATACTCACCGTATGGCAGAAGCTAACAAAGCATTTGCTCACTTCAGAATCTAACATTTGTAAATATATTGGTAAAGCCGTCTTTTTTAAGGACGGCTTTTTTATTTTGTGTAACTTTAGTTTTTAACTAAATAAATATTATTGCTGTATGAACACCAGGAGAAACTTTATAAAACAATCGGGTTTATTAACTGCCGGCTTAATGATGAACCCATCAGACTTGTTGAAGAAACAAAAAAATGTAGGTATTCAGTTATACTCAGTAAGGGATGAAATTTTTAAGGACCCCAAAGGGGTAATTAAAAAAATAGCCGCAGCAGGTTACAGCGAAGTAGAAATGTTTGGGCTTAACCCCGAAAATAAATTTTACGGCTTAACAGTAAAAGAATTTGCACAGCTTTTAAAAGATAATAAATTAAAAAGCCCCAGCGGACATTACATGCCGGAGAAATTTCTTTTTGAAAACGGCAATGGCGACGATGTAAAAAACTTTTGCGAAGTGGGAAATACATTGGGTAATAAATATATCATCATTCCATGGATGCAGGAAGAAAGAAGAAAAAATATTGACCAGTATAAAGCTCTGGCAGAAAGAATAAATAAAGCAGGTGAAATATGTAAAAAAGCCAATTTGCAATTAGCTTATCATAACCACGATTTTGAATTTGCAGATATGAGCGGCCAGCATGGTTATGATGTTTTACTGAACAATACAGATAAAGACCTGGTAAAAATGGAAATGGATATTTATTGGGTAGTAAGAGCAGGATATAACCCTGTTGAATTGTTTAAAAAGCATCCCGGCCGTTTTCATTTATGGCATGTAAAAGATATGGATAAAGCCGATAGAACTAAAAATACAGAAATAGGTAATGGCACAGTAGATTTTAAAACCATATTTGCCAATGCAAAACTTTCAGGCGTAAAACATTACATGGTGGAGCAGGAAAATAATTATAAGCCGGATATTTTTAGCAGTATAAAAACAAGCTGCGGTTATACTAAAGCAGCGTTGCTTAAAAGATAGATAATATTAAAATGTCGAATTTTAAAAACCTGTGAGGTTTATGCACTGTACCCGAATTTAAAAACTATCAGGATAACTAACACTTTTAGAATTGTGCAGTATTACAAAACCTCACAGGTTTATTTGTATTAATCTATCAGGGAGTTTTTCATTGCATAAAAAACCAGGCCCACAGAGTTTTTTACACCAAAGCGTTCCATCAAACGGTCTTTAATGGCTTCAACTGTTCTGCTGCTGATATCCATTTTAGCAGCAATTTCTGCAGCGGTAAATTCCATACAAACTAAAGTAAGCACTTCTTTCTCCCTTTCGCTAAGTACCACTTCGGTAGTTAAATTGGGGCTGAACTTTTGTTTGGAATAATTTTTTTTAATGAGCACTTTATTTACAAAAGGATTTAAGTAAAAGCCGGTACGCATAACATCCATTATGGCTTTTCTTATTTCTGCCGGTTCGGTATTTTTTAAAAGATAGCCTGCAGCGCCACAATCCATCAGGTGGCCCACAAAGCGTTCATCTTCGTACATGGTAAGTATAATTACACGTATGCCCGGAAAATTTTTAGTAATAATTTTAGTGGCATCAATACCATCTTTAATGGGCATCTTTAAATCGCATAAAATTACATCGGGTTGAGCCTCGGGGATTTTTGCAATCAGGTCTTCGCCATTTTCGGCCTCCATTACAAACTTAAGGTTAACGTAAGACCGCAAAGAAAGAATTACCCCTTTACGGAATATTTTGTGATCATCGGCAATGGCAACTTTTATTATATCTTCCATGTTGGGGTAATAGAGTAAAATTACATAAAACAAACTTCAATTTAAAATTTGAAATTGAAGCATCCAGTTTCAGCAAAAAAAACGTAAACAATTTTAAATCTTTAATTTCCAATTCCACCTTCCATCGGTACTTCAACTGTTACTTTGTAATACGTATGGCTGGGGTCAATTTCAAAAAATATCCTTCCTTTAAGCACTTTAATGCGGCTGGCAATATTTTTTAAACCAAGGCCCAAAGCACTGTGGTTTAATTTTTCAAAATCGGCCTGCACAATTCCGTTACCATCGTGGTGAAGGCGAAAGTACATGCTGTTGCCGCTGTTATTTTGCGTAAGGTGTATAAAGCCGGCATTGCTGTGTTTAAAAACATTGTTTACCAGCTCCTGCACAATACGAAACACCAAAAGCTCCTGCTCTACTTTTAAACGGATGCGGTAATCATGAAACCTTGCACTGGCATTAATGCTGCCGCTGCCGCTTATTTTTTGAAACAGGTCGGTAATGGCACTCTCCAACCCAAAGTTTTTAAGTGTAGGCGGCATAAGGCTGTGGCTGATGTTGCGTATCAGTAAAATAGCATCATCAATAATTTGTTTGGCGCTGTAAATGCTTTGCAGTTGCTGCGCTTTTTCCTGGTTAACTAAGTTTTCGTTAAGGTAAAGGCGTGCCGTGGCCAATAACGGGCCGGCATCATCATGCAAATCGGCGGCAATGCGGTTGCGCTCTTCTTCCTGAAAACGGATAGAGGCATTAAGCAAAATCTGCTGCTTTTCTTCTTCTAACTGTTTTAATTGTGTATTAAAGCGGAATACTTTGCGCTGGTGGAATATAACAAACCCCACAATGGCAATAGCCAGTATAAGCATGCCGATAGTACCAATAATTAAAACAATATTCATGCTTACAGAGAAATGGGTTTAGGTTATATACTGCTAGTTTTATTAGGGGTAAAAATTAACGGGTTAGCAGTTGATAAAATTGTATTATTAGAGCCAATGTTTTTACTTGTATTTTCTTTCATAGTAACGGCAATGCATAATAAAATATTTTTTATAACAGTTACTGTGCTGTAAATGATAGTGTAATTGGTTTTAAAATCAGGCTCTTTATTTGAAGTTTCAGAATAAACAAATAGTAAAAAATTGCCAGAAAAGTTTAATAAAAAAGCTACGGCAATCCAAAAGGCAAATGTTGTAAACAGGGGGTCGTTAACATCCTGTTTCATTTTTTCAAAAAAGAAATAAATAGTTAAAATAATAAAAAATATACACTCGGTTAATAATGGACCGTAAGCAATTGAAGGCGATATTGAGAAAATATAATCTAATAGGCAAAAAATAAAAAAAGGGATTATTGAAATAACAATGGTTTTATTAACCATTTTATTTTTTAAAAAAAGTGAGAATAGATAAGCTAGTAATGAAAATTCAAATATTGTATGAATTCTCAAAATCAAATAGTAAATCGTTCTATCCGGATAGATATATCTAAAAAGAATAGCAAATAAAACTGAAATGGTAGTAAAAAAAGCATAAACAAAAAACCCCCTTCTATCTTTGTTTTTTATTCTTTTATAGAATAATAGCAACCAGATAAATGGGAGTGCTTCGAAAAAAAAGATTATATAAGGTAAGTAGTGTAGAATATTCAGTATTTTTTTCAAATTTAACTAAATATTCAATAAACGTACAATCTAAATTAAAAGTATCTGTTAGATACCCGATTCAACAAATATCTTCATTATAAAGAAATAGTCATTGATGATTCTACTAAATCAAAGTGTTGTTGCATAATAAATTAATTTTTGTGGTTTGTTAAGAAAGAAATTTTTCGAAGTACAAACTTGCTGCAAAACCACTCCACAGGCAACTGCCCGTAAATATGTTAATATGTGGATAACTTAAGATTTCCCTGATTGTAAGGGGTTTCAGTATTTGCACCAAGTAAAGTAACGATTTAAGATGGGGTAAATATACGAAAACAAAATAGTAATTTTACTATTTAAAAAATCGTAGCTTTACCTGCGCAGTTTTACTATAGTTGAAAATAAGAGGTAAAGTAGGAGGGATTACGTATTAAACCTCCCAGGTTTAAGAGGAGAATAACAATTTACAGCGAAGTTCTTTAACTAAAAGGCATTAAAATTTTAGTACTGAGCCTAAACCTGTGAGGTTTTTGAACTGTAAACTAGGGAGGTTTTGATAAAGACTAACAATTCAAAGGGTAATTGTTAACCCAAGGCTTTTCAAATTTTTAGACCCAGCTTAAACCTCACAGGTTTGAGAGGAGAATAACAATTTAAAGGGAAGTTCTTTAACTAAAAGGTATTGAAATTTTAATACTCAGCCTAAACCTGTGAGGTTTTTTGCGGAGGCTTTAGGCATATTAAGTTTTGGCAGGGTATTGGCTGCAAACGCAACAGAAACCAATGGCTGGTTAGTGTAACCAGCCATAAAAAATTTAACTAACAGGTTCTTCGGTTAAGAGGTATTGGAAATAAAACAGGGATATTAAAATGTAGTTGATTGATAAGATAACACAAGCACAAACAGGTTTTTTCAAGGATAAGCGGCACTTTTTGGATATTTACTGGATATTTGGATATTAATTTTTCTGTGCACCCTATCAATCAACTGAAACAAAAATAGGTGATGTTAAAAAGCTGTGAAAGAGGAATACCGCTCTTTTTTAACAGTTGTAAAATTTACTTTGTACCTGCCCAAAACGCAAAGTAAAATAGTAGATAAACGCACTGGCACTATGGTAATTCTACGAAGTAGTATTGCTAAAAAATGCATGATAATCAACAGTATGTGGAAAAGTTTTTACTACCCTGTTTTATTTAAGCACTACTGTAAATGTTAATTGAAAAGTGTAACTTGAAACGATTTTATACTAACCCTAATTATACTGCACACTATTTATGAGTAACGAAACTTTTATTAAAATTGCTATTGCCGACGACCACAAAATTTTTAGAGATGGAATTAAGATGGCACTTTCGGGAAAGACCAACCTTAAAATGATTTGGGAAGCCGAAGATGGTAAGGATATGATGCACAAAATTGCCATTAAAAAACCCGAAGTTTTGCTGATGGATATACGAATGCCCGAAATAGATGGCATTAATGGTATTCAGCTTATACGTAAAGAGTATGAGGATATAAAAATAATTGTACTTACCATGTACGACGATCAGCAGATGATTAGTAAAATGATGGAAATGGGCGCCAATGCCTACCTTACAAAAACTACCGACCCCGAAGAAATTTACGAAGCCATACTTACCTGCATGAACGATGATTTTTATTTTAACGAGCTGGTGAATAAAGCCGTAATGGGTAAGCTGATGCAGAAAAAAAATGTACGCCAGCATTATGGCACCAATACACCGGTGCATTTTAATGAGAAAGAAATAAAAATACTTAAACTGCTTGCCGAGGATAAAACCACGGAAGAGATTTCTAAAATAATTTTTCTCAGCCCACGAACGATAGAGACTATACGCCAGAATATGAAAACCAAAGTGGATGCCAAAACCATTGGTGGTTTAATTATGTATGGTATGCGGAATAAGTTGATTGAGTAGTTGCAAACCTGTGAGGTTTACGAAGGGTATTTAAATTTGTATTCTCGTACATTTCAAAAAAGCGGTTTAATTTGTGCAGTGTTTGTAAACCTCACAGGTTTCGGAGCAGCAGGGTGTTCAATAAACCTGTGAGGTTTTGGAAAAGTATTAAAATTTTCATTCACCTGGACTTCAGAAAAGTTTTTTAATTTGTGCATTGTTTTTAAACCTCCCAGGTTTAATTCAAAGAGTCTGCAATAAACCTGTGAGGTTTGAGAAGAGTATTAAAATTTTTAATTCCCTTTAGTTAAGAAAAGTTTTTGGATTTATACAGTATTTGTAAATCTCCCAGGTTTAATTCAAAGAGTCTGTAATAAACCTGGGAGGTTTTGGAAGAGTATTAAAATTTTTAATTCCCTTTAGTTAAGAAAAGTTTTTGGATTTATACAGTATTTGTAAACCTCCCAGGTTTAATTCAAAGAGTCTGCAATAATCTGTGAGGTTTTAGAAAAGTATTAAAATTTTTAATTCCCTTTAGTTAAGAAAAGTTTTTAGATTTATACAGTATTTGTAAACCTCCCAGGTTTAATTCACGATTATAAAAATAGATCATGAACTATAAAGAACCACTGCAACCCGGCTGCATGTACCATATATTTAACAGGGGAAACAATAAAGAAAATATTTTTAAAGAACCAGTCAATTACATCTATTTTTTAAAACTTTGTAAAAAATATATTACGCCGGTTGCGGATATACACTGTTATTGTTTGCTGCCTAATCATTTTCATTTGTTGATCCATACAAAAAACAACACTACTTCAAAATTAATTACACAGGCTTTCAGCAATTGCTTTAATGCTTACACTAAAAGTATTAATAAAGCTTACAAAAGAACGGGAAGTTTATTTCAGGAAAGTTTTGGCAGAAAATATATTGATGATGAAAGTTATTACACACAGGTTATCTTTTATATTCATTGCAATCCGGAAAAACATAAATTATGTGTTGATTTTACGAAATACTTATATTCTTCTTATCAAAGTTTATTGAGCGATAAACCAACATTGTTAATGAGAGAACAAGTGATAAACTGGTTTGGTAATAAAGAACAATTTGAAAAATTTCACAAAGGCAACCAGAAAGATTTAAGAGGATATTTTCTGGAGCTGGATATTTAGTTAGGGTTAAACCTGTGAGGTTTACGAAGGGCATATTGATTTGAAAAGTAATTGTTAGTTGAAAAGTTTTTAATTTTTTAATACTCTTCACAAACCTCACAGGTTTTGAAGATACACGTAAACCTGTGAGGTTTACGAAGGGTATATTGATTTGAAAAGAAATAGTTACCCAAAAAGTTTTTTAATTTTTAATACTCTTCTCAAACCTCCCAGGTTTTGGCATCCCTACTTAAACCTGTGAGGTTTACGAAGGGTATATTGATTTGAAAAGAAATAGTTACCCAAAAAGTTTTTTAATTTTTAATACTCTTCTCAAACCTCCCAGGTTTTGGCATCCCTACTTAAACCTGTGAGGTTTACGAAGGGTATATTAATTTGAAAAGAAATAGTTACCCAAAAAGTTTTTTAATTTTTAATACTCTTCTCAAACCTCCCAGGTTTTGTGGAGTTTAAAAAGTAACCACCCCGTTTTTAACCGCATAAATTGCCAAGCCCACCCGGCTTTTAACTTCTAATTTTGTAAACAGTGCATCACGGTAAGTATCAATATTACGTGGGGTCATGTGCATGGCCTGAGCAATTTCCTTATACGTCATATCGGTGCTGGCTAATTTTAAAAACTCAATTTCGGTATCGTTTAATATAGATTTTTGCAGGCCCGATTGTTTACGAAAAAGCGAAGTGATTTTTGCAGTAGTGTGGTTGCTGTAATAATATTCACCTGATGCTACAGCCAGCAAAGCGTTTTTTAATTCTGTGGGATGGATATCTTTTTTTAAAAAACCGTGTACGCCAGCCTGTAGTAAACGTATCAATGCAATCTCACTATCGTACATGGTGAGTATAACGATCTTTATTTTTGGATGATGCAGCGATAACCACTTAGCAGTTTCGTACCCATCCATTTTGGGCATGTTTAAATCCATCAGTACAATATCAGCATTGCCACCGTTCTCAATTGCACTTATCACCTCTTCGCCATTGCCTGCAGTGGCAACAACTGTAAATTGGTCAAAATTATTTACCAGGCTGGCAAGGGCATCCCTTAAAAGGATATGATCATCTGCCAGTATAAGCCGGTATGGTTGCATTGTCTTCATATAAAGGGATTTCAATTTTAATTTGTGTGCCGGTATTTTCTGCACTTTTTACAGTGCAAATGCCTTTTAACAAAGCTGTGCGTTTTTTTATATTTTGTAAGCCTGTTCCCGCCTGGGTTTTATCAATATTAAAACCTTTGCCATTATCGTTAATTGCCATGGTAAGTAAAACGGTATTGTAATGCAAATGGATATCTATAGTTGTGGCTCCCGCATGTTTTATAATATTGTTAATGGCTTCCTGTGCAATACGAAAAAGTACCAGCTCCGTATTAGCCTCCATAAAAATAGTATTGCCGCTGGTAGATAAAGTTATTTTATAAATACCTGATTTTTGTAACTGTGCCGCTTCAAACTCCAGTGCTTTAATAAGCCCGTTGTTTAAAAGTATTTCGCTGCTCATGCTGCGGCTTATATCGCTAAGGTCGTTAATGGCTTCGCTTATCATATTTACCGAACCGGTAACCTGCAGCAGGGTTTTGTTTGTATCAGTATAGTCAAGCGTATTTAAATGCAGTTTGGCAAGCGTTAGTTTTTGGCCAATATTATCGTGTATTTCCCTGGAGATATTTTCGAAAGTTTGTTCCTGCATTTCTAACTGCGATTGCAGTAAGGCATTTTGGTGAGATGTTTTAAGTGTTTCAATATCTTTAAAATAGGCGTTTTGTTTTTGTTGGTAGCGGTAAATAATTGTAGTAATAAAGACTACTAAAACAAGTATTAGTAAAACAGAAATAATTACAAAAACTATTATGAATTCTGTGGGATGCTTTAAACATAAATAGCTTTTTATTATAAAAAGATACAAAACAATGAGAGACATATTAGAAATAGCAAAAATTTGAGATCTTATATTTATGTATTCAGGAGTATTTTGCAATAAATGGATGTAATGAATATATCGGAAAACTGATACAATATGAAAAAAATATTCCAGTAACTATCCAAAAAGCAGATGATTTTACAAGTATGGTAGTAGGTTTCGTGTTCAGTAAATCACGGTAATAAAAAACAGAAAAAATAATAAGAAATAAATTAGAAGATATTTTTGTATATAAAAAAGCATTTGCTAAAACGGCAATTGGAATTAAAATTATAGGTATATACGTTAGACACCCCAAAATTTTATACCTTATCTCCAATTCTCTTTGGATTATTTTTTACCATTCTTTCAATTAATTTATGAAAGATTGTATCCATATTATTTCTTCTATTATATCTGTAATGATATTCATCTAAATAGCCTTGTAAACGCTCTTTGCTACAATGGTGATGTATTCCTCTCAGCCATCCTTTCAAATTCATGATGTGAATATGCAAGTCTGTAAAATTTTTACCGTCATTTGAACGAATCTGTTTTAAATTTTTAAACTCTTTCTTTAATGGCAAATATCCTACCCATTCATCTGTTATTACATTGGCATCCGTTTGAATATAGCTTTTAAAGAATGGCTTAAACTCTTCGGCTGAAGCATGTTCAATAATTTGTGTGTAAGCTCTTCCTACTCCTTCTTTTACTTTTTCTAGATGCTACAACTACCAATCAGCTTGTTACCCTTGCTGCGACCACGTTTCTGCTCTTGCGGACCGCCAATAAAAAACTCGTCGACATGAACTTCTCCTCCCAGTGGATGAAGTTTACTACTTTGCATAGCCTGTTGTATTTTCCATTTAAACTCCCAGCATGTTGGTTGTCGCAATTCAAACTCATGGCTTAATTCTAAAGACGACATCCCCTTTTTCTTTGAACTAATTTTAAAAGCTATATGAAACGCTATTAGCAAAGAAAACTTACACTTATCAAACATAGTGCCCGCTGTTGGACTTTCATCATATTTACATCTTAAACATCTTCTTGAAAATGGTTTTTTACCTTTATAAAACTTAGTGTACTTACACTTTTTACACTCAAAGGTTTCGTCGATCCATTTTACGGATGCTAAATATTCATAGCAACTCACATCATCTTTAAATTGTCGGTTAAATTTTATTGAATTCACACCTACAAACTTAAACTTTTTATCCATTGAGCTAAAATAGCTCTTTTTAAACTATTGGGCGACCTAAACGTATATACATATAAAATTAATCAGAAATATAGATAAATAAAATAATCAGTTTAATTTTTTTTGAAAAGTTTGATTTTCTTAGTAAGGATTAAAAAAAAAGCCCAACGCAAAAAACTGAAATAATATTAATGATCTTTCTATTAACATTATTGATTTTTGAGTTTAAGATGTAAGTATAGAATTGTATTTAATGAAACCCCAAGCCAAGTATAATAAATAACAGTATATATCTAAAATAACCAGGCTTTTCTTTTTTTGTAAAAGCAATTGCTACAAAAAAAGCAACAATAATAATGCCTGTACCAAAATATACTATAAATATATGCAGCTTCAAATTATAAATTTTCTTTGCAAACTACTTTTATTTACCCAATAAGTTTCCCGAAAAATCCCATTTTTTTCTGTTGTTTTTCCCTTGTATTTAAAAATTAGGGGTTACATCTTTGTGTCAGGAATTTTAATCTGTACAACTAAAGTTAATCCGTACCCTTTTTATGCAACAGTTAAATTTGATAGTAAGAGGTAAACCTCCCCCGTAAAACTTAATGTAGCAGAATAATATCTGACCACTGCTATTAAAAAGTTACAAGGTAGGACACAGGGTTGAACTGTGCATGAAGTGTGAGAGCTTCTTCAACAGGATTTTTAAATTATTTTAAAATGAAAAATAAGATTTTATTTATGCTACTTACTTTTTTAGTTACTAATTCTATAATTGCTAAAAAACAGAATCTGAATCGAAGGTAATGATAGATTCTTATCGCAGTAAGGCGGATATTTTACTCGAAACATAAAGACCAAGAAATTTAGATATTGTCAGTTTTAAAAAAGCAGTAGGTAAAGGAGATGTATTGATATCAGAAACTGCTAAACAGCAAATAGAAGAAAATACTATACCACTTATAGATTATGGTAGAGAATTAGCTGTAAAAAATAATTTAGATATTACGGATAAAGACGAATTTTGTATATTGCCAGTTTCAGGCCAAGCACAGATTTAAATGAAATTTATACCATTAATCAAAACGATTATAATCAAACTGTAAATGGCCCATCTTATCAATTCGAAGAAACAACAAAATTAGATGGGCGTGAAATTTTTTATTGTGCCCTTGTCGCAATTGGTGCAGATGCCGGGTATGCGCTACTTGCTGGTTCGGGAACATCTTGGTCTATAGCTGCTTTAAGAACTACATTTACAAATGTAGCAAAATGTTTTTTAGGACCAATTGGCGTTGCTTGGGCTGTTTGTTCATTTGCTGCTTGTTTATACGGGGCATATTAAATCAAAATAAATTCATATGAAATTTTTTAGTTTGTTTGTATCGATTGTCTATTGTTTACTTGCTTTATACGCATTTATTTTCAGGATAAAATGCATCCGCAAATCTATTGCTACTTATAAAGCAAAAGGTGATAAAACAATCTTATATAGTGAAATATTATGGTCGATAGTTACGATAGTAGTAGTAGTTTTTTTTATATACCAATCAAAAGTGTTAAATTTTTTTAGTCCATAATTTAGCTTGGAATTAATATTAAAATACCCTGATTAATATTATTCAACCATAATTCATTTATTCACTCTTTTATTGTGTTTTTCTGGATATAATTTTGCTCAAATAGCCAAACCCTTAACTACAGATACAGTAAAACGTTACAAACCCGAAATCTTCACTTCCGGTTTTATAGACATCATCAATAACGGGCAGGTAAATGCATCTGCCCGTTTTATTCGTTTGTTTATTGGCGGGCTGGGTAAATGTTACATTAAACCTCACAAGTTTAGTAATAGTAATTTTTTTTAAGTAACTTTTAATTACTTTAAAGGATTTCAATTTTAATACCCCTTGTATACCTGGGAGTTTTTTCACTTCCCGAAAAATCCCATTTTTTTCTGTTGTTTTTCCCTTGTATTTAAAAATTAAGGGTTACATCTTTGTTTCAGGAATTTTAATCTGTACAACTAAAGTTAATCCGTACCCTTTTTATGCAACAGTTAAATTTAATAGTTAGAGGTAAACCTCCGCCGTAAAACTTAATGTAGCAGAATTATATCTGACCACTGCTATTAAAAAGTTACAAGGTAGGACACAGCGTTGAACTGTGCATGAAGTGTGAAAGCTTCTTCAACAGGATTTATAAAATTAATTTAAAATGAAAAAGATATTATTTTTATTGTCAGGCATTACAATTGTTCTAATATACGATACAGGCTCAAAAAAATGTAGCACTGCATGAAAATCCCCTATTTATTTCGACATTGATAAAACAAGCCGATCTTTCAGCATTATTAGAAAATACCACTCCATACAATAGAATCAAATGCTGCGAATGCAGAAATGCTGCTAAAACAATATCAGACAGATATTAAAGACAAACTCTTCTACTACTAATTCAGAAATTTACAGCAAGATGTCTAAAATTTTTAATTTGGCAAACTGAAACTGCCCTTGAAATGTATCTTACAGAAATTAATAATAATTTGCGGAATTCCAATACTAATACGGCTATGGATTTAATTTTGAGTATATAAAAACGGAGATTGAAAAAACGGTTTCTAATAATTCTTCTCTTAATACTCGGTATAGTCCAAACAAAGCCACAAATAATGGGGCATATGCAAGTTGTGTAGCTGTTGCTTTTTCCACAGCTGCATTGGGCTATGCAGGTTGTGTAGGTACAATTTTTGGTGCATCTATTTGTATGGGACTAGTATTAATTTATCAAACAGCAGCAATACATCAGTGTTCTGTAGCATTCCAATCATGAAATATTAACGATGAAAAAAAAAATAAGAATTATCAGCCTATTTTTTTTGATCTTAGGCACTTCAGTTTTTGTGTATAAAATTGAATTGATGAAAAATACTTTATTTGTTGTTATCTTATTTATTGATTGCTTTAATCCTACTTGCAGTGAATATTAAATACGAAATTATAAGCAACAAGAAAAAGTAAAAATTTCAAGTGAAAATAATAATTAGCGGGCATTACATGAGGCTGTGCGAAATCATAGCCAGCCTCTTATGTAATTATTAAGTACTACAGTTGTAAATTTGTTTTTAAGGAGTACCCATGAAATTATGTTTAATAATCGTAGCTATTTTTTTATTCATATAAAATGTGAATCACAAACTTTAATAAAATTATCAGAACTACTATTTCTAAACCCGATACAAACCCGAAATCTTCACTTCCGGTTTTATAGACATCATCAACAACGGGCAGGTAAATGCATCTGCCCGTTTTATTCGTTTGTTTATTGGCGAGCCGGGTAAATTTGCCATTCCACTTTCTTTATATGGCGGTGTATCTAATAATAATTTTCAAAACCAAAGTAATACCGGCGGTTTGCAAAGGAGTAACGATCATTTGGTAAATCAATATATTAATCCTTTAAGTGGCCTTATAAATATTTCAATTGATGGGGTGGTTTTTTTTAAGCAAACCATAAAAGTAACCAAAACTGGTTTTTTGTATCATGCAGGCGAAAGGGTTTTAACCGGCTACCGGACAGGGTTGGTAACTAATCCGCAAACTGGTAAACCAACTAATTTCTTAAATAGTTTTGCTACACTGGGCTTGTATTTTCAAACCGGTGCATGGGAACGTAATAATGCAAAAAATGTAGGCGTGTTCTGGCTTGCTGCCCGTTATATTGGCTGTTACAGTAACCCCACTCAAATAAAAGAATTTTTGCCCGATGTTACTACAAACGGTATTTATCACGGTTACTCCATTGGCTTTGGGGTAGAAATAAATAATTTGGTAAACCTTAAAGCCGTTTATTATAAATATGCAAAGCAACCAGAGATTGAGTACTCTTTACCTATCTATCAGTTTTCTTTTAATTATTCTTTAAAGAATTAAGTTGCTTCTAAACCTGGTAGGTTTATGCATTGTATTGGCTTTTGTATAAGGATTTATTTCAGCAGAAATTTTCAAATTGAAGAGTTTTCTTAAACCTCACAGATTTTTTGGGGTAAACTGTGAGGTTTTGAAAGAGACTAATAATTTATAAGGGAATTGTTGGCCTAGTCATTTAATATTTATAGACCCCACTATAAACCTCCCAGGTTTTAAACGTCTGAATACAATATTTTTTAAATGTGTTAGTTCAAATACGTTTATTCTGTTTTTGGGTATCGTAAAATTCCCATCCCTAACATAGGGTAATTACACTCTTTCTTTAATCTTACTATAATTTGATCTTGCAGTTTGGCGTTAGTATAATGTTAATACTAATCCAAAAACCCAAATATATGATCCCCAAAAGCGAAAGTGAAGAACCGATAAGAGTAATTATTGCCGATGACCATGTACTATACCGTGCCGGTGTTAAAACTGCTTTAAGTGCCAAAAAAGATATTAAAGTAATTGCAGAAGCAGATAATGGTATGCATTTATTAAATATGCTTAAAAATGTTTCCACCGATGTTATACTGCTGGATATACAGATGCCTGTAATGGATGGTATTACCACTTTGCCGGAAATTAAAAAACTGTATCCCAATATCAAGAATTATTATGCTTACCATGATGGATGACCATAGTATGATTACCAAATTGATGGAACTGGGTGCCAACAGTTATCTTACCAAAACCAGCGACAGCGAAATTATTTACGAAGCAATTAAAACCTGTTACGAACAGGAATATTATTTTAATTCTTTAACCAACAAGGCCCTGCTTACCAATCTGAAACAAAGGAATTTTACTACGCCTCAAAAAATAATGCAGCAGGAAGCACATTTGAATGATAAGGAAACGCTTATTTTAAAACTAATGTGCGAAGAAAAAAGTACTAAGGAAATTGCCGATATAGTTGACCTTAGCCCACGGACTGTAGAAGCCATACGGGATAAATTAAAAGTAAAAACCGGCGCCAAAAGTACAGCAGGTTTAATAATGTATGCTGTAAAACATAAAATATTAAACGAAGAAATCTAATTCCAAAAATATCTGAAAAACGAAGTCTCTAAAACTGTAATGAAGAAGTAAATCCTGCCTGCAATGGCAGGATTTTACTTTTATTGTATTTTGTTAACGGAAAGAAATCTTTTACGGTTTCGATTACAATATATTTGCAATATGACATGGTTTAATTACAACGGAAAAATTTATACAAGCGAAACTGCCATTAATTGGTGCAGATAACCGTGGCCTGAGCTATGGCGATGGTTTGTTTGAAACCATGAAAATGAAAAACGGCAATTTGATTTTAGAAGATGAACATTTTGCCCGGCTTTGGAAAGGAATGCAGGTATTGCAGTTTGCGGTTCCCAAACATTTTAATCCTGATAAATTAACAGCAGAAGTGTTGCTGATTGCAAAAAAAAACGGGCATGAAAATGCAGCAAGAATAAGGATAACTGTTTTTAGGGGTGATGGGGGTTTGTATGATGCAGCTAGATAATTTTCCTAATTATATTATTCAAACCTGGGCATTGCCTGAAGACAATGGCGAATTAAACAGTAATGGGTTGGATATTGGAATTTATGCAGACGTAAAAAAAAGCTGCGATATACTCAGTAATCTTAAGCATAATAATTACCTGCCTTATGTTATGGCAGCACTGCATGCAAAAAAAAAAAATGGAATGATGCTGTTGTATTAAATAATTATGGAAGAATTTGCGACAGTACTATTGCAAATATTTTTTTAATTAAAGATGAAATGATTTATACGCCTGCATTAACCGAAGGTTGTGTTGCAGGTGTTATGAGGAAATATATAATTGGTCAATTAGCTGTAACCGGATTTAACTGCATTGAAAAGGAAATAACTGTTGAGGAACTTTTAAATGCTGATGAAGTTTTTTTAACCAATTCTATTTATAATATGCGCTGGGTAAAAAATATTAACGATAAAACTTTTGGCAATATCATTATACAAAAAATTTATTCCGCTGTTGTGCCAACCATTTTGTAATTTTTTTGTTTATTAATCATAAAACATTATCACTGGATTATGCAAACAGTAAACATTTTTTGGTTCAGGCGAGATTTGCGGCTTACAGATAATGCCGGGCTTTACCATGCATTAAAAAGTGATAAGCCTGTTGTACCCGTTTTTATTTTTGATAAAAATATTTTAGATAAGCTGGAAGATAAGGCAGACAGGAGTGTAGAATTTATTCATGCTGCTTTGGAAGAAATGCAAATACAGTTGATAAAAATGGGCTCATCGCTGGAAGTATATTATGGTACACCAGTGGAAGTTTATAAAAAATTACTTGCTAAATATAAAATTGAAAATGTTTTTACCAATCATGATTATGAACCTTATGCTTTGGAAAGAGAAAAGACTAATTGCTGATTTGTTAGAAAGATAATGGAGCTTCTTTTAAGACTTATAAAGACCAGGTAATATTTGAAAAAGATGAAGTGCTTAAAGATGATGGTAAACCTTATACTGTGTTTACACCTTACAGCCGAAAATGGAAAGCAGTGCTTAACCGATTTTCATTTAAAAACATATCCCACTGAAAAATATTTTAATAATTTTTATAAACAAGCATGCTGTATCAATTCCATCTTTACAAGGCAATTGGATTTAATAGCTGTAGACAAACCTTTTCCTTCAAAAAATTTAAATGAAGAGTTAGTTAAAAAATACCAGGAGCAAAGAAATTTTCCTGCAATAAAAGGCACCTCTAAACTGGGGGTGCATTTACGCTTTGGTACAATAAGTATAAGAGCACTTGCTGCAAAAAGTAAAAATTTATCGGAAACATATTTAAATGAATTAATATGGCGTGATTTTTATCACATGATACTCTGGCATTTTCCACAAGTGGGAAAAGGCAAAGCTTTTAAGCCGCAGTATGATAATATTGAATGGCGAAATGATAATGGTGAATTTGAAAAATGGTGCAACGGGCAAACTGGCTATCCCATTGTAGATGCCGGCATGAGGGAATTGAATGCAACCGGCTTTATGCATAACAGGGTACGTATGATTGTGGCATCTTTTTTATGCAAACATTTATTGTTCGACTGGAGTTTGGGCGAAGCCTATTTTGCCGAAAAATTGTTAGACTTTGACCTGGCCGCAAATAATGGTGGCTGGCAATGGGCTGCAGGCAGCGGTTGCGATGCTGCACCTTATTTTAGAATTTTTAATCCTTATTTGCAAACACAAAAATTTGATCCGCAATTAAACTATATAAAAAAATGGGTGCCCGAATTTCAGGAATTTAATTATCCAAAACCAATAGTTGAGCATGAATTTGCAAGAAAACGTTGTTTGGAAGTTTATGCAAAAGCTTTAAAAAAAGATACACTTTAATTTTACTTAAGAAGCAGGTTCACAAAAATATTATTTGTTGAAAAAGATTCTTCAGGATTTATAGTTTTATAAACCTGCAGTAATTTTATTATTGCAGCTTTTCCTTCTTCTCCCAAATCAAGTGAATAATTATTTACATAAAGATCAATATGTTTTCGCATTACCTCTTCACTCATTTCCTGCGAATGTTTTCTGATATAATCATTCAATTCAGGATATTTGGTAAAAGCATATTCAATACTTTTTTTAATTAGCTTATCAATTTGTTGTTGCAATTGTATGTCAATATTTCTGTTTATTACAATGCCTCCAAGCGGAATTGAATTGCCGGTTTGTTTTTCCCAATAATCTCCAAGGTCAATAATTTTTTTTAATCCTTTTTGTTCGTAAGTAAACCGGTTTTCATGAATAATTACACCTAAGCCTTTACTTTCTAAAACAAAATTTTCAATTTCATCGTACCGTAAAAAAATTTTGTTTTTTGCATTGGGATAAGCTAATGAAAAAAGTAAATGTGCTGTTGTATTTTCTCCGGGTATTGCAATGATTGTGTTTTCAACTTCGCTTTTATCCTCGTATAGTTCCCCCTTCGGGGGGTAGAGGAGGCTAATTAACAATGGCCCAACTCCTTTTCCCAATGCACTGCCACTATTTAGAACAATATATTTATCCAGTACCAGTGGCAATACACCATAACTTAATTTTGTAATATCCAGTTTGCCTTCAATTGCCCATTGGTTAAGTGTTTGCACATCTTCCAATACCACATCAAATTCAATACCTTCAGTATCTATTTTATTATTTACCAATGCATCAAAAATAAATGTATCGTTGGGGCAGGGAGAAAATCCAAGGGTAAGTTTCATTGTTATGTTAATCCGTTAATTGGTTAATCAAGCATTGTATAGTTCTGTATTTAAATTTTCAATAGCTTCTTTCATTTTCCATTTCGTTTTATCTCTTTCGCCAACATAATTACTTACTGATCGTATTTGTACAAAAGGAATTTGTTCCTGCAAGCAAACATAATGCAATGCTGCACCTTCCATGGTTTCAATTTGTGGATGAAAGCATTTATTAACTGTTGTTTTTGTAATAAACTATCGCTTACTTTATTTACGGTTACTGCTTTTACCGCATTTTAACAGAGATTTTTAAGTAATCTTCATGATGTATTAATTAACCATCCATCTGTAAAAGGAAATTCATTTGCATTGATTAAGCCTGATGTAAAGCAATGATGTAAATATTCTTTTTTCTTCGCATCCCAAATCACCAAAAGTATCCTGCTTTACTAAAACAGTTTCACCTAAATTGATATCATTTGTAAAAGTACCTGCAATGCCTGCCTGTATTACAAAATCATATTCTATCTGCTGTAATCTTTTTTGCAAATGATACATGGTGGAAGGAACACCAACACCGGTAATTAAAATATCTACATGCCAGGATAAATATTTATAAATAACTCAATTTCGAATAGGTGTTGCCGCTATCAGTAAAATTTGCATACTACAAAATTCGTATTTACACTTCATATTTCAGGATTTAGGAAGCTACCTTTGCCAAAATTTTTGAAATAAGCAATGGTTTACATCACCCGTATAGAACATTTTAATGCTGCTCATAAGTTTTTAACCCCCATGGAGCAGGGAAAAGAATGAAGAAGTATTTGGTAAATGCGCCAATGAAAACTGGCATGGGCATAATTTTGAGCTGTATGTTACTTTAAAAGGCGAACCCAATGCCGAAACTGGTTTTGTTTATGATGTAAAAAAGTTGAGTATTATTGTAAAAGAACATGTAATTGATAAACTGGATCATAAAAATCTAAATGTAGATGTTGATTTTATGACAGGTAAAATATGTTCTATTGAAAATCTGGTTATTGGTATCTGGAACCAACTTGTGCCGCATCTTCCGCAGGGTGTTCAACTGCATTGCCTTAAATTATATGAAACACCCAGGATATTTGTTGAGTACTACGGAAATTAAGTTTTAGTTTACTTAAACAATTACTAACTTTATTTGTAATTAACTTTCAATAGTTGATGTGTTTGAACAGCAGACTTCTGTTATAACCTTCGGAAAAAATGTTCTGAATTATTCCACACAATTTTTCAGTACGGTTGTTGATGATATTTTTTAACAAAAATGATTGATGTGTGTTATACAATGGTATGAATAATAAAGTAGCAGTTTTCCGTAAAGAACATTTTAACGCAGCTCACCGGCTTAAATAACCCTTTGTGGGATGAAGCTACCAATACAAAAGTTTTTGGTAAATGTAATAATCCGCATTTTCATGGGCACAATTACGAATTGATTGTAAAAGTAACCGGTGTGCCCGATGAAGCAACAGGGTATGTGTATGATATGAAATTGCTTAGCGATCTGATTAATGAAAATGTGCTTGAAAGGTTTGATCATAAAAATCTAAATGAAGATACTGATGAATTTAAAAACCTAAACCCAAGTGCAGAAAATATTGCAATGGTAATTTATAATATTTTAAGGGAAAAGATTGATTTGAAATTTGATCTGCAGATAAGGCTTTATGAAACAGAAAGAAATTTTGTAGAGTATCCTGTTAACTAAATAATAATATTTAAAATGATAAATAATGGGATATTCAAAGGAGAAAAGTATGATGAGAAAGTAACTCAGGGACTTATAAAAACTTATAAAGAAAGTATTGAATTATTGGGAGAAGATGCAGAAAGAGAAGGCTTGCAAAAAACACCTGAACGTGTTGCAAAAGCAATGCAGTTTCTTACACAGGGATACCAGATGGATGCCAATGCCATTTTGAATTCAGCAAAATTTCATGAAGATGTAAGTGAAATGATTATTGTAAAAGATATTGAATTGTACAGTATGTGTGAGCATCATATGCTGCCGTTTTATGGTAAAGCACATGTTGCCTATATTCCTAATGGATATATTACCGGGCTTAGTAAAATTGCAAGGGTGGTTGATGTTTTCAGCCGCCGTTTGCAGGTGCAGGAAAGATTAACACACCAGATATTAAATTCTATAAAAGAAACGTTGAATCCATTGGGAGTAGCTGTTGTAATTGAAGC
This sequence comes from uncultured Chitinophagaceae bacterium, assembly GCA_963741535.1. Taxonomy (GTDB): domain Bacteria; phylum Bacteroidota; class Bacteroidia; order Chitinophagales; family Chitinophagaceae; genus Ferruginibacter. Next base: position 307,096 of record CAVUIP010000002.1, on the reverse strand, counting down.
ATCGCATTTGTGTATGATGATGAGAGGTGTTCAAAAACAAAATTCTGTTACCACCACTTCAGCTTTTTGGGGAGAGTTTGAAAAAAATGAAACCAGGAGTGAGTTTGTGAAACTAATAAGTGCAAAATTACATTAAGTTTATTGGTTAATTAGTTAACTTGTTTATTAGTTTATTTGTAGTTAGAGTTTTATAACTATAAATGAACTTTTTTTATGCCTGTATTTTAAAACCTGATGTTTATATCTTTGATTCATAAAAATTTAAAACTATAAAAAAAGTTTAAAGAAATAAGAAGTAACGGATTTAAAACCAATAAACAAATTAACCAATAAACTATTTACGATGGCACATGCTTATGTATTTCCAGGCCAGGGTTCTCAATTTTCCGGAATGGGAAAAAATTTATACGATACTAATTCTCTTGCAAAAGAATTGTTTGAACAGGCGAATGAAATTTTAGGTTTCAATATTTCGGATGTTATGTTCAATGGCAGTGATGAAGATTTAAAGCAAACTAATGTAACACAACCTGCCGTTTTTTTACATTCTGTTATTGCGTATAAAACTTTGCAGAACATACAACCAGATATGGTAGCGGGGCATTCGTTAGGCGAATTTTCTGCATTGGTTGCCAACAATACATTAACCTTTGAAGATGCTTTGAAATTAGTTTCGATAAGGGCAAAAGCTATGCAAAAAGCCTGCGAACTAAATCCTTCTACCATGGCAGCAGTACTGGCACTTGCCGATGAAAAAGTAGAAGAGATTTGCACTAAAGTACACATGGACACAGAAGAAATTGTAGTGCCGGCAAATTATAATTGCCCGGGCCAGTTGGTAATTAGCGGCAGCATTAAAGGAATAGAAATGGCCTGCGAACTGATGAAAGCTGCTGGTGCAAAACGGGCATTGGTATTACCCGTTGGTGGTGCTTTTCACAGCCCGTTAATGCTGCCTGCAAAAGAAGAGCTGGCAGATGCAATTAATGCAACTGAATTTAAAATTCCATCCTGCCCGGTTTATCAAAATGTGGTTGCAAAAGCTGTAACCGATGCTGCGGAAATAAAAAGCAATTTAATATGCTCAGCTCACCGGCGCCGTTAGGTGGACGCAGAGTGTGCAGGCCATGATTGCTGATGGTGCCACACATTTTACAGAAGTGGGGCCGGGAAAAGTATTGCAGGGGTTGGTGTTGAAGATTAATAAAGAGATGGTGGTGAACAGCGGGTCTTTATAAAAAAAAATCCGGCATTACAATATGGCAACCTTTAAATATAACTGCTATGCTTTTAGATTCATTTTTTTTGTAAATTTGTTAAAATACTTATTCAGATGAACGAAGCATTATTATTAAAAAAGCAAGCCAAAAAATACATTGATACTGCAGATGAAAAAGTGGTAAAAATGATACATGCCATGCTGCAGATAAATGCCGAAACAGATTGGTGGGATGATACAAGCGATGCTGCAAAAATTTCAATTGAAAAAGGGCTAAAAGATGCAGCAGCCGGAAAAACTAAACCGCATAAGGAGGTAATGAAAAAGTATAAAAAATGGCTGTAAGGATAATATGGTCAAATGAAGCCGAAACTACTTTTGAGAAAAACATTGATTATCTTCAAAAGAATTGGACAGATAAAGAAATCACCAACTTTATAAAACAAACTAACCACATACTGTTTCGTATTGAAGAAAATCCAATGATGTATATGGCTTCTCCTAAAAGCCGGTTTATTAGAAAAGCCCATATCAATAAATACATTATTTTATATTTCCGTTATTATGTTTCTAAAAAAGAAGTTGTGTTATTGAGTTTTTGGCATAGCAAACAAAATCTTAAAAAATTAAAGTATTAGTTTTTAGTAAATAAAAACGTGGATCGGGTTTACCACAAAAAATATAAAATCATTAAAGTTCAGTAGAATTAAAGCCGTTGAAGAGTGCGACGCAATGCAGCTCAACAGCATTACAAAAGCTTGTAACAAAAAAACGTTCTGCAATTTATTGCAGAACGTTTTTTATAAATAGAAAATTATCTTTTATAAAGTTGCCAACACATCATTCATACTTCTTACTGCTGCAGCACTTTTTTCAAATGCAGCTTTTTCATCAGCGTTTAATTTAAAATCAATAATTTTTTCCCAGCCATTTTTGCCAATGGTAACGGGTACGCCAAGGCAAATATCTTTTTGTCCGTACTCACCATCAAGGCTTACACAGCAGGTAAATAATTTTTTCTCGTCACGTAAAATACTTTTTACCAATGCAGCACCTGCGGCGCCGGGTGCGTACCACGCCGATGTGCCTATTAATGCGGTTAAAGTTGCGCCACCCACCATAGTATCTTTTACAATTTTTTCCTGTTGATCTGCACTTAAAAAATTGGTAACGGGTGCACTGTTCCAGGTGGCTTTGCTAATTAAAGGAATCATAGTAGTATCGCCATGGCCGCCAACAACAACTGCATTTAAATCAGAAGGGCTGCAGCCTAAATGCTGGCTCAGTTGATATTTAAAACGGGCACTGTCTAATGTGCCGCCCATTCCTATAATTCTGTTTTTGGGTAAGCCGGTAGATTTTAATGCCAGGTAAGTCATTGTATCCATCGGGTTACTGATAACTATAATAATTGTATTGGGAGAATGTTTTAAAATATTTTCGCAAACACCTTTTACAATGCCTGCATTTACGCCAATCAATTCTTCACGGGTCATGCCCGGTTTACGGGGCAGGCCGCTTGTAATTACTACCACATCGCTGCCGGCAGTTTTTGTATAATCGTTGGTACTGCCTGTAATTTTTGTATCAAAACCTAATAATGTTGCAGTTTGCATCATGTCCTGTGCTTTGCCTTCGGCAATGCCTTCTTTAATATCCAGCAAAACTAATTCGGTGCATAAAGCTGCACGGGCAATATTATCGGCACAGGTTGCACCTACGGCTCCGGCACCTACAACAGTAACTTTCATGTATTTAATTTTATTTTTTTAGGAAATTATTTTCGGCGCAAAGGTAATTGATTAGTTAATTGACAGAGGTTGAAAGAAAAATATTTTTTGTAAGTTCTTACCAATGTTTTAACTATTTGCAAAGATAGTTTGGAGCGGTTTTTCGTTGTAGGGGAATAAAATCCCCAATACATGATTAAATCCCTTATCTCAACTTACTTAATTGCGCTGCCTTGTTTTTTATTTGCTGCAACCGTTGCCCCGGGTATTACTGTGGTGTATAATGATAAACAAAAGGCAGTAATTATAAAATGGCAACAGAAACAACCCGGAATAAAAACATTTATAATACAGCGAAGTGCTGATAATTTTGAATGGAATGATATTGCCCGGCAGGAAACCGTAAATTTTAATCCCAATAAAACCTACCAGTTTATAGATAATAAATCGAAAACGGGTGAAAATTATTACCGGTTGAAATGTATTACAGAAAAAGGCCAAACAGAATATTCTAACAGTATAATGATTGTAACTGGTGCCGCCGCCAGCAGTTGGGTAATTTACCCCGTGCCGGTTGGGGATGTACTTACTTTACAATATAAAGGGTACGAAAAAATAAAAGGTGTGGTAAATGTTTTTATACAAAACATATCCGGCAGGGTAATTACAAGAATACGCAGTGCATCTTTAAATACAACTATCCGTATTCCGGTTAGTAACCTCGGTAAAGGAATTTATGATATAAGAATTGTGGTGGAAGATGAAGTGGTATGGAATCAACGGTTTGTAAAATAAGTTTTGTATCACAAACCTTTAGAAAACTATTTTTTTAAAGCCTGAACAATCTCTTTCTTTTTTACATTGCCCTGGTTAAAATAAGTAAGTTGTTTTTGCTTATTATAAAACGCCAGCACCGGAATAGTTTTAGGCCGGTAAAAACCACCAAAAAAATATTTGTGGTCTTTTCCAACATGTATCCATTTGTATTTTTCTAAATGATATTTATCGTAAAATTCTTTTATTTTATACAATGGTTCGGTAGAAGTTAAAATTAAGTTGGTGGTATTATAAACTTGTGGCAGGGTTAATAATAATTCTAATTGCTGCTGGCAATGCCCGCAAGTGGGGTTAAACAGCATGATGATGGTGTTTTTATCTTGCGCCAAAACACTTTGCGTAAAAGCAACCGAATCTAAAGAGAGTAAAATAAAATTGGGTATTGTTTTATTTTTTAAATATGGTGCAGTGGTATCTGTTTGCGAAAATGCAGCAATGCTGATAAAAAATATCCCAAAAAATAAAAATGTTTTTTTCATCAGTTACAGTGCAGCAGCAATTTCTTCTACCGGTGTACTGCCGGTAAAACCTTTTACAAAATTGCCTTTTTTATCATACACAAAAATGGAAGGAAAAGAACGCACCTTATAAAAAGTGCCAAAAAAATAACTCGGGTCACGGCCCATAGTTATGGTGGGGTAATCGGCAATTTTATATTCATCGTAAAACTTTCGCATATACCCATACTCTAATGGCGAAACCATTATTATTTGTGCTTTTTTAAATAACTTAATTTTTGCTTTCAGTTCATTAGTTTCTTCCTGGCAATGCTCACAATCGGGGCTAAAAACCATTATTACAGTAGCCTTCTTTTTTTTAAGATTGTCTTTGGTAAAATAGCTGCTGTCGGCAATATTGGTTAATTTAAAAGAAGGTATTATTGGAAAACGTAAATACAACAACGAGGTATCAGTTTGAGCAAAACATACAGTACTGCTTACAATAATTAATAAGAGAAGAAAATATTTTTTCAAAATATATTTTTTTCAAAACTAATTTTTTTGCCTGACAATGAAATGTTAAGACGGAAAATAGTTGAAAGTTAAAAGTTGATGGTTGAAAGCGTTGAACCCTGATGGTGGTTTTGTATTACGAAAGTTGTTGGCATTTAATTGTTGAACAAAGGTATAAAGCCCAAAGGCTGAGGGATAGCAGCGGTAGCCCCGACGAAGGAGGGCTGCAAGCGAATAGCCCTTGTCAATGTATAGCAATGCAGCAAAAGTGCACCGCCCCAAATTTTAATATTAGAAAGCCAAAAACAGAATATTTCTTTTACTTTTGCAGCCACTTAAAAACAAAGCAATATGGCAACTACAGCAGATATGCGTTCGGGCCTCATCATTAAAGTTGATGGCAGTTTGTATACCGTAATTGAGTTTGGGCAAAATAAAACAGCCCGTGCAGCAGCAAAAGTTTGGGCAAAATTAAAAGGTGTAGATAATGCCCGTACTATTGAATTAACCTGGAACAGTGGTGAAACTATTTTTCCGGTGAGAGTAGAAAAAAAGGCTTACCAGTATTTATATAAAGATGATACCGGCTACAGTTTTATGGATACTGAAACTTTTGAGCAAATTACTGTGGCAGAAACAATGATTGATGCGCCAAGATTTTTAAAAGACGGACAGGAAGTTTCTGTATTAATTAATGGCGAAACCGACCAGCCAATGGGTGTGGAGTTACCCGATAAAATTGTTTTATTAGTTACTTACAGCGAGCCGGGTATGAGAGGCGATACTGCTACAAAAACATTAAAACCTGCTACAGTTGAAACCGGTGCAACCGTAAACGTTCCTTTATTTGTAAATGAAGGAGAGTTGATAAGGGTGAATGCAAAAACTGGAGAATATGTAGAAAGAGTAAAGGGATAATTTTACAACTTTTAATAAAAATGGATAATAGTTTGCGCTATTATCCATTTTTAATTTCGGGCATATTTATGATATTTTGAGGCTTTTTTGCACATTTTTAGCCCATTTTTGGCAAAAAATGCCCATTTCTCATTTTTTTTATTTTATTAAAATTAGGTTTTTTGAATAATCATTTGCTACCTTAGCAGCCCCTATGGTTTTCCATTAATTAACTAAAAACTTATACATGGACATTAAACAAATTCAGGAGCTTGTTAAGCTCATTAATAAAACCAATATCGGCGAAATTACCATTGAAGAAGAAGGGGTAAAAATAACCGTTAAGCAAAAAAAAGATCCAGTACAACATATAGTAGCAGGCGCAGCAGCACCAGTATATTCTTCGCCACCACCACCCACACAAACCGCAGCAACACCACCACCACCTAAACCTGCGGCAGAACCTAAAGCAGATAATTTAGTAACTATAAAAAGCCCGATGATTGGTACTTTTTACCGCCAGAGCGGACCGGGCAAACCCATTTTTGCTTCTGTTGGCGATGAAGTTACACCAGGTAAAGTGGTTTGTATTATTGAAGCCATGAAATTGTTTAACGAAATTGAAAGTGAAGTAAAAGGAAAAATTGTAAAGGTGTTGGTAGAAGATGCCAGCCCGGTAGAGTACGATCAGCCTTTGTTTTTGGTAGAACCAGCATAATAATTTGCCAAAATGCAAATGAGAAAATATGCAAATGGTAAACCAACGACTATTTATTCCTTAAACTTTTTACATGAGAAAAGAATTAATTGAAAATAATCCTTTGCTTAAATTGTCGATTGCTTTTTCCCTTAAAGTAATTGAATACTGCGAAATATTAAATGAGCAAAAAAAGTTCATTTTATCTAATCAATTAATGCGTTCTGCCACTTCAATTGGGGCTAACGCAATGGAAGCGCAAAACCCAGAAAGTAAAGCGGATTTTATTCATAAAATAAAAATTGCGGCTAAGGAAGCTGGAGAAACTCAGTACTGGCTAATTTTATTAGAGCAGGCTTCTAATTATCCCAATCCTGTTGGCTTGTTAGATAAAGTAGAAGAATTAAATAAAATTTTAGGAAGTATTATTTCAACTGCAAAGAGAAAAAATCCTTTGAGTTACCTTTTAAGTTTTTTTATAGTTTAAATTATTTTTAACCTAAGCTGGTTGTTTATTGGCATGGTGCAACCTTTTTAATTTTGCACATTTGCACATTTGCAATCTTGCCTATTTTTATTTTATGTTTAAAAAAATATTGATTGCCAACCGTGGAGAAATTGCATTACGTGTAATACGCACCTGTAAAGAAATGGGCATTAAAACCGTAGCCATTTACTCTACTGCTGATAAAGACAGTTTGCATGTAAAATTTGCCGACGAAGCCGTTTGTATTGGCAAACCTGCCAGTGCCGACAGTTATTTAAACGTAGCACATATTATGGCGGCTGCCGAAATTACCAATGCAGATGCTATACACCCAGGTTATGGTTTTTTAGCAGAGAACGCCAAATTTGCAAAAATTTGCGGCGACCATGGTATTAAATTTATTGGCCCCACACCCGATATGATCAATGCCATGGGAGATAAAATTACTGCCAAACAAACCATGATTGCTGCAGGTGTACCCGTTGTACCGGGGGTAGAAGGTTTATTAGAAAGTGTAGAGCATGCAAAAACTGCGGCTAAAGAAGTAGGCTACCCTGTTATATTAAAAGCAACAGCAGGCGGAGGTGGAAAAGGTATGAGGGTAGTATGGAACGAAGACGAGATTGAAAAAGCATTTGAAAATGCTAAAACAGAAGCTGCGGCATCCTTTAAAAACGATGGTATCTACATGGAAAAATTTGTAGAAGAGCCACGCCATATTGAAATACAAATTGTTGGCGACCAGTACGGGCAGTGTTTGTCATTTAAGCGAAAGAGATTGCTCTATACAGCGCCGCCATCAAAAGCTGGTGGAAGAATCACCCTCACCTTTTATGACGCCGGAACTGAGAGAAGCGATGGGAAACGCAGCCATAAAAGCCGCCGCATCTATTAATTACGAAGGAGTAGGCACTGTAGAATTTTTAGTAGATAAGCACCGCAACTTTTACTTTATGGAAATGAACACCCGTATTCAGGTAGAGCATTGCGTAACAGAAGAAGTAATTAATTACGATTTAATAAAAGAACAAATAATGATTGCCGCCGGCGATAAATTGAAAGGTGTAAATTATATTCCTGTAATGCACGCCATCGAATGCCGCATTAATGCAGAAGATCCTTACAACGATTTTCGCCCAAGCCCGGGAAAAATTACCGTATTACACCAGCCCGGCGGGCATGGTGTACGTGTGGACAGTCATGTGTATGCAGGCTATGTAATTCCACCTTATTACGACAGTATGATAGGTAAATTAATTGCAGTGGCGCAAACACGTGAAGAAGCCATCAATACTATGAGCCGTGCTTTAAGCGAATATGTAATTGAAGGTGTTAAAACCACTATTCCTTTTCATTTACAATTAATGCGCCACCCCGATTTTAGAAGCGGCAATTTTACCACTAAGTTTTTGGAAGGGTTTACCATGCAGTAATAAATTTTTTTCTATAGTAAAAGCTGCACTTTGTGCGGCTTTTTTATTTTGGTTACGGGCAGAAGTTTTTCAATTTGGCTACATTGGCGTCGCACTCGTGTACAGTATATCTTTGGTGAACTTTAATGGTGTTTTGCGGATAAATCTTTATTTAAACTTCATCTTTAAAATATTTTGCCAAAAGTTATTAAACCTTATCTTTGCCCTCCGAAATTAAAAAGGGAGTTTAGCTCAGTTGGTTTAGAGCATCTGCCTTACAAGCAGAGGGTCGGCGGTTCGACCCCGTCAACTCCCACTTAATACATGCAGGGGTTTTATCGAAAGATGAAACCCTTTTTTGTTGCTCTAGGTTTAATCAGGACTTGTTTTTATACCTGGTTAAGTTATCAAACAGGTTTATTAGCATTGGTACCCACTTACGGTAAATCAAAAAACGAAGGAACGCAATTGCTGATAAAAGCTGGAATGTTCTTTTAGTTTTCTTAAAAAAAGTATTAGTTCAACTGCAAAGCAGGCAGGCGGTAAGTTTGCCCATCGTAAACAAACAATTCGTCAATTTCAATAGTCCAGTATTTATATAAAGGAGATTTGGTAAGATAAGTCTCCACATCTTTTTTATTTCCTGCATTAAAAATTATCCAGCTTCTTTGTGTTTCCATACTAACCGAATAATAATCTATAACATTTTTTTCAATCAATGAATTAATATAAGTGCGGTGTGAGTTTACGTAACTCATAAACTGATCATCCATAGTAAAACGGATGGTTACCTGGTACTTATTTAATTCTTTTTCGTTTAAATAGTCCATGTGGCAATATTATTAACCCATTCACTATTGAAAGGAATGGTTATTTTAATATAGTTATCGGTATAGCCTTCCATCATACCATTTTTACTGTGGCCTTCAAATAATACTTTTCTTTGTTGGCCAATATGCTGCTGTGTAAAAAATTGCATTTTTTGATAGCTTAAATTACGCAACTGTTTATTTCTTTCGTTACGTTTTGCAATGGGCACCACAGGTTTTAATGTTACAGCATGTGTGTTATCTCTTTCGCTGTAAGTAAATACATGCAGGTAACTTATATCCAGGCTGTGTAAAAAATCAAACGTGTCATTAAAATCCTCATCTGTTTCTCCCGGAAAACCAACTATCACATCCACACCAATACAGCAATGCGGCATTAAAGTTTTTATAAGTCCAACTCTTTCGGCATACAATTCTTTTTTATACCTTCTCCTCATCATGCCTAAAATTTTATTACTGCCGCTCTGCAAAGGAATATGAAAATGCGGCATAAACTTTTTGCTGTTGCTTACAAATTCAATTATTTCGTTGGTCAGTAAATTAGGTTCAATAGAAGAAATTCTAAAGCGTTCTACCCCTGCTGCATTATCCAATTCTTTTATTAACGAAAAGAAATTTTCTTTCTTAATAAAATCAGTGTCTTTTTTATTCGCATGTATCTCCTCTATTTCCCCCTTCAGGGGATAGGGGCTTTCAAAATCACCTAAATTCACCCCAGTCAAAACAACTTCCTTCACACCACTATTCGCTAACTCTTTTACATTCGCCAAAACATTTTCAATACTGTCGCTCCTGCTTTTTCCCCTTGCCATGGGTATGGTACAAAAAGAACAATTATAATTACAGCCATCCTGTACTTTTAAAAAAGTTCTTGTTCTGTCGTTTAAAGAATAAGAAGGCAGTAAAAGTATTTACATCTTCAATATCGCAACTGCAAATTTTTGTGGCATCGCCTTTACTAATTGCTGCAAGGTGATGAGTAATGTTGAATTTTTCTGCAGCACCTAACACCAAATCAACTCCGGGTATAGCAGCAATTTCTTTAGGTTTTAATTGAGCGTAACAACCTGTAATTACCACCATCGCTTCAGGCGCTTTGCGTTGTATGCGGCGCACTAACTGGCGGCATTCTTTATCAGCATTATCGGTAACGCTGCAGGTATTTATTACATACACATCGGCCACTTCATCAAAATCTTTTTTTACAAAGCCATCCTGCTCCAGCAATCTTCCTATAGAAGATGTTTCGGAGAAGTTAAGCTTGCAGCCCAAAGTGTGTAACGCAACAGATTTACTCATTGGGTGCAAAGATAACAAAAGCCTCTTCTAAATCTGCCCCTAAAGGCGGTACTTTTTAACAGGCTATGTATTCGTTAAGGTTTTAGTTTACTTTAGCACTTTATTATCATTATGCTAAAAAAATATTTCCCTTACATTATTTTAATTGCAGCTGCAATACTGTTATGGTATATAAAAAGTCACCAGCGGGGCAGTAAAACTACAACCCAAAATACTGAGCAACGCAATGTAAGAGAAACCATCCCTGCAGTTACAACAAATACAAATGATTATGGGGAATTAAACCGCCATCCTTTAAAATTAATTTACAGCAAACATGCCCGGTGCCGTATGGATTGCCGCCATATAGATGAAAGTGAAGTAGAAGAAATTTTGGACGAAGGCACTATCAACTATAACAAAATTGAAAAAAGCGACAAAGGAAAAAGCTATCCTTTAGAAGGGGTAACGCATGATAAACAACGGGTACGTATTGTATTTGCACCCAAAAAAGAAAACCTTGTGGTGGTTACAGTTATAGACCTTGATAAAGATTGGTATTGCGATTGTAAATAATTTTTTTAAAATTACACGAATTAAAGGCACTAATTACACGAATTAATGTTTTAATTTTATTAAGAAATTCGTGTAATTCGGGATTTAAAAATACGTGAAATAAAGTGGCGATATGAAAATAAAATCTTTTCTGGCAAAACCTTTTGCCAGTTACATATATAAGCAAATAAAAAAAGGAATAGAAACTGCTGTGGAAGACCAGCAATCTACCTTTAACCAATTAATAAAATCTGCTGCAAAAACAGAGTTTGGAAAAGAGCATGGCTTTGCAGATATAAAAACGTACGAAGATTTTGTAAAACAGGTACCCATCAGAGATTACGAAGCATTTAAAGTTTACATCGAAAGAATTAAAGAAGGTAAACACAATGTGTTGTGGAAAGGGCAACCAATTTATTTTGCCAAAACAAGCGGTACCACCAGCGGTGTAAAGTATATTCCTATTACAAAAGATTCCATCCCCAATCACATCAATACGGCACGTAATGCATTGTTGTGTTATATGGCCGAAACGGGCAATACAAAATTTGCTGATGGCAAATTAATTTTTTTAAGTGGCTCGCCGGATTTGGAAAGAGTAGGCGGCATACCTACCGGAAGATTAAGCGGCATCGTTAACCATCATGTACCAAAATATTTAAGGGCTAATCAATTACCTTCTTACACCACCAATTGTATTGAAGAGTGGGAAGAGAAATTAGATAAAATTGTAGAGGAAACTATCAATCAAAACATGACACTCATCAGCGGCATACCACCGTGGATGCAAATGTATTTTGACAGGCTGCAGGAAAAAAGCGGAAAAAAAATAAGTGAATTATTCCCTGATTTTAGTGTGATGGTGCAGGGCGGTGTAAACTTTGAACCTTACAAAGCAAAACTGTACGAAAGCATTGGTAAAAAAATTGATTGCATAGAATTGTTTCCGGCAAGCGAAGGTTTTTTTGCTTTTCAGGATAGCCAGCATGCAGAAGGATTATTACTGAATACCGACAGTGGCATATTTTATGAGTTTGTGCCTGCGGCAGAAATTTTTAATGATAACCCAACAAGGCTGAGTTTAAAAGATGTACAAGTGGGAGAGAACTACGCACTAATAATAAATAACAACGCCGGTTTGTGGGGTTATAATATTGGTGATACCGTAAAGTTTCTTTCCATTAATCCCTACCGGGTTGTCGTTACCGGTAGAACAAAACATTTTATAAGCGCCTTTGGCGAACATGTAATTGGTGAAGAAGTAGAAGCTGCATTATTAAAAGCTGCTGAAGAAGAAAATGTGCAGGTAACAGAATTTACGGTGGCACCCATGATTGCCAGCGATGCCGGAAAAAGTTTTCACGAATGGTTTGTGGAGTTTGAAAAGCAACCAGCAGACTTATCCAGGTTTGCAAAAAAGGTAGATGATAATTTACGGGCTAAAAATGTGTATTACGATGATTTGGTTGGCGGCAATATTTTGCAGCAACTAAAAATATCTACCATTCATAAAAATGGCTTTATAGATTATATGAAAAGCATTGGCAAACTGGGTGGACAAAATAAAATGCCAAGACTGAGTAATGATAGAAAGATTGCGGAGGGGTTGGAGGGGTTTATTGATAATTAATTATTTTATAATCTGTTAATTTCTCCATTTTAATTCATAGCTGCCATTCCAATTTGAAGGTTCATTTTTTTTTGCATTGTAATTGTGATAAAACAAGTTAATTTTTAGAGTCTTGTCTTTTATTGTTATTGCATCACCTTCAACGATCTCGAAAGACCCTAGCTTATTAGGGATTACTAAGCCGTCAATAATTCCTTCTGATCTGGGAATTTCAAACTTAATACTATCAATGAAAGTTTCTTTACTTAATAAAGAAATTGGGTCATGTGCCATTAAGTTTCGTTTGCCATAAAGTGTTAAAATATATTTGCCTCCATTCTTTTCAATATATGCAGTGCTGAAATTTTTGGAAGGGTTGTAAAACAAATAAGAACAACTAAATATAACAGAAAGACAAATTGAAATCACAATTATTGTTGTCCGATATTTCTTGATTATTTTAAAATCCCTAAATTCAGTTTTATTAATAATTCTATTTGTGAATCGACAAATGATTATAATTAATCCATAAATTACCCCTGCCAGAATAAGCAAACACAGTATTACGATAAGTATAAAGAATACGATCATATTTGAAACAAGATATATCACTTCAGTAGCATGATTGAAGTAATATATCTCTCTTTAGTTATTTTAAGCCTTCTGCACCCCCGGCTTAATCGTCGTTAAATCACCAATCTTTACCGGCTTACCGCTATCACAACTGTTTCTTGCTGCAATACCAACTAAGCAGGATAACGCACCATCTCTTACACCAGCCGATTGCCTTAATGCATCAGCAGTACCGGGTATAAAAATTTTATCTTTCAATAATTTATCACCGCCACCGTGGCCGCCTTCGGGTGTAAATACTTTAATCAATTCTGGTTTTCCAAAATTTTTTGTCAGCATCAGTTCATCATAATTTTTCTTTTCGTCACCGGCAGGCGGGTTGCTTTCCTGTATCCATGCTTCCAGTCTTCCTTCTGTACCGTTAAAAGCAATGCGGTAACCTTCGTAAGGCGAGTAAGCCGTTAGCGAATAACTTACCTGTACACCATTTGCATATTTTATGGATGCTGCCATCTTATCAAAAATATCGATATCCTCTTTCCATACACAGCCATCTCTTAAATAGCCATCATTTTTTTCGTTATCAGCATATAATTCCATCAGGCGTTTTTGCTTCGTCATGTCCCAGTAAAATTTGCATTTGTCTTTGTACTCACATGTTCTGCAATTAATACCCCTGAACGAATTATTTTTTCCATAATGCTCCAATGCACCATAAGCAAAAACTTCAGTGGGGTCACTTTCTATCCACCAGTTTAATAAATCAAAATGGTGCGATGCTTTATGCACCCAAAGGCTGCCGCCATTTTTACGTAAACGGTGCCATCTTCTAAAATAATCTGCACCATGGTGTACATCAAGGTACCAGTGAAAATCAACAGAAGTAATTTTTCCAATTGCACCGCTGCGTAACAGTTCGTAAATTTTTGCACGGTGTGGAGAGTAGCGGTAATTAAAAGTAACCGTAACTTTTTTGCCGGTCTTTTTTTCTGCATCAATAATTTGCTGGCATTTTGCTTCATCAGTGGTCATCGGTTTTTCCGAAATAATATCGGCACCCATTTGCATACCTTTTACAATAAATTCGTTGTGGGTAGCATCAACTGTTGTTACAATTAAAACATCAGGCTTAACTGTTTTCATCATCTCTTCAAAATTGGTAAATGTGGGGCAGCTAACTCCCATCATTTTTTTTGCTGTTTCCACACGGCCTTTGTTGGTATCGCACAGGCCAACAAACTCAACATAATCTGCGTAATCTTTCAATACATCTTTGCCCCACATACCTGTACCTCTGTGGCCTGTGCCCACCATGGCGTACTTTTTTTTAGGCCCGGTAAATAAAGAAGCCGTTTCTGCAACAGCATCATTCATCAGCATGCTGCCTGCTAAAACTGTTCCGGTAGTGGTAATAAATTTGCGGCGGCTAAAATTATTTTCCATTGTGCAAGTATTAATTATTGGTTAAGAAAAATTTACTGAATTTGATTGGATGCTAAAGATATTTCAAAGCATTTGAAATTTTAATAAAATTTTGGGTAGTTTATTTACAAATTGATATACATTTGCATTAAGTTTATATTCAACACAAAGTGAAGTACAACAAAGCCCATATCATTTCAATAAACAATTATCCCGTTAGGGTAATGTTTGCTATTGAAACTGTATTGGAGCAGCTCCCCCGACCCCGACGTGGTTGCTGATAGGACGAGCAAGTAAAACCTGCCCCTGTCAGTGAAAAAATCTCCGAAAGTTTTCTAAAAAATATTTTTAATCTTACTTCAATTTAAACAAATTGGAAAATAGTAACATTATTATCAGGGTGGCTACACCAGCCGACGCACATTACGCAACTACTGTTACAGATGAAATGGCATCATCTGCAAAAGCAAGAGGCACCGGTATTGCCAAACGTTCTCCCGAATATATCGAACAAAAAATTAACGAAGGCAAAGCTGTTATTGCACTTACTAAAGAAGGCGAGTGGGTGGGCTTTTGTTACATAGAAGTTTGGAAAGGCGAGTACGTTGCCAACAGCGGTTTAATTGTTGCACCCGAATACCGCAAGAGCGGCATTGCCAAACTTATTAAAAAAAGAGTTTTTGATTTAAGCAGAGAAAAATATCCGGATGCAAAAATTTTTGGGTTAACCACAGGGCTTGCTGTAATGAAAATTAACAGTGAGCTGGGTTACGAACCGGTTACTTACAGCGAATTGACCGATGATGAAGAGTTTTGGGCAGGTTGTAAAAGCTGTGTTAACTACGATATTTTAATGAGTAAGGAAAGAAAAAATTGTATGTGTACTGCAATGCTGTACGACCCCACCGATCATTACGAACCCGCCGAAACAAAACAATTTTTTGAAGAGAATAAAAATATTTTTGAAAGACTGATTCGTTTTAAACAATGGAAATTATTAAAACCATTTTTTGAAAAACAAACAGCAGGTGGCGGCAGCGGTTATAAATCTTTATTAAGACATTTTTTACATTTTTGATTTTTTAAATTTTGATAAATGAATGAGCATATAAATAATGCAGATGCCGCTTCCTCTTCAGTGAATAGGGGAAAAAAAGTTGTTTTGGGTTTTAGCGGCGGTTTAGATACATCCTATTGTGTAAAATATTTAACCGCAGAGTTAGGCTACGAAATACATACGGTAACAGTAAACACAGGCGGATTTAGCGAGGAAGAATTAGAGCAAATAGAAGCCCATGCGTACACGTTAGGTGCAAAAACGCATACAGCTGTTGATGCTATCGAAAGCTATTACAACAGTATTATTAAGTATTTAATATTTGGCAACTGTTTAAAAAATAACACCTATCCATTAAGTGTAAGTGCAGAGCGGTTAAGCCAGGCAATGCATATTGCGGAGCATTCAAAAAAATTAAGTGCACAAGCTGTAGTGCATGGCAGTACCGGAGCCGGCAACGATCAGGTAAGGTTTGATATGATTTTAAACATTGATAACCCCGGCATAGAAATTATTACTCCCATACGTGATATGCAATTGAGCAGAGAAGAAGAAATTACTTATTTAAAGAGTAAAGGTGTAGAGATGAATTTTGAAAAATCGATGTACTCCATTAATAAAGGTTTGTGGGGCACAAGCGTTGGTGGTAAAGAAACTTTAAACAGTAAAGGCATGTTGCCAGAAAGTGCCTGGCCTACGCAGGTAACCAAAACCGGCAGCGAAGAAGTAAAATTACATTTTGATAAAGGCGAATTAAAAAAAGTGAACGATGTTTCATTTACTCATCCATCTAAAGCCATACAATATTTGCAAACTATTGCCGGGCCTTATGGTGTTGGCAGAGATATTCATGTTGGCGATACCATCATTGGTATTAAAGGCCGTGTAGGTTTTGAAGCCGCTGCGCCAATGGTAATTTTAAAAGCACATCATGCATTGGAAAAACATGTACTAACCAAATGGCAGCTGCAATGGAAAGATACCTTATCACAATTTTATGGCAACTGGATGCATGAAGGGCAGATACTGGACCCTGTTATGAGAGATATAGAAGCATATTTGGAAAAAAGCCAGCGTAAAGTTACCGGCGATGTTTTTGTACAACTCCATCCTTATCATTTTCAAATTATTGGTATAGAAAGTGCCAACGATTTAATGAGTGCAAAGTTTGGTAAATACGGTGAGATGAATACCGGTTTTACAGGCGAAGATGTAAGAGGTTTTACGAAAATATTCGGTAACCAGGTAAGCATTTATCACAATGTAAACAGCCCCGAAGATGGCAAATGAAATTAGAGTAGGCATTATTGGCGCTGCAGGTTATACTGCAGGTGAGTTGATAAGAATTTTATTGAATCACCCGGGCACAACTATAAATTTTTTGCATAGCAAAAGCAATGCTGGCAATCCTGTTTATAAAGTACACCAGGATTTAGTTGGAGAAACAGATTTTAAATTTACAGACAAATTACAGAATGATATTGACGTATTATTTTTATGCTTAGGCCATGGCGAATCAATAAAATTTATTGAAGAAAATAATATTTTCCCATCCATTAAAATTATTGATCTCGCCAACGATTTCAGGTTAAATCTAAAATCGCAAATCGGCAATCGAAAATTTGTTTACGGATTACCGGAATTACAAAAAGAAAAAATTATAACTGCAAATAATATTGCTAACCCCGGATGTTTTGCCACTGCTATACAATTAGGTTTACTGCCTTTAGCAAAAGCAGGTTTATTAAATGATGTGTACACCACAGGTATTACAGGCAGTACCGGTGCCGGGCAAAGTTTAGCTGCCACATCGCATTTTAGCTGGCGTGCAAATAACATACAGGCATACAAAACTTTAACGCATCAGCATAATGCAGAAATAGAACAGTCATTAAATGCTCTACAAAATAATTTTGGAAATTTTTCAAAGACTCGTGAAAATGCAAACGCTTCGAATAACTCCCCTTCAGGGGATGGGGGCGATTTTTCCTTTGTTCCCTGGCGTGGCGATTTTACCAGAGGTATTTTTATCAGCTCTCAATTAAAATGCGATTTAAGTTTACAGGAATTGAATGTGTTATTCAACAATTTTTATAAAGATCATCCATTTACAACCGTAACAACCGAGCCAGTTTTTTTGAAGCAAGTGGTTAATACCAACAAATGTATTATTCAGTTAGAAAAAGTTGGAAATAAATTAGTGGTGCATTCTGTAATAGATAATTTAATAAAAGGCGCCAGCGGACAGGCTATACAAAATATGAATTTGATGTTTGGATTGGATGAAACATTGGGATTGAAATTAAAAGCAAATTATTTTTAAACCCCTAAATCCCCTAAAGGGGACTTTAGAATTCTAAAACTGAAGCTAAACTTGTTTTAAGTAAGAGAATTAATTTGCAGCAAGTAATAAAATTAAAACTATTAGAAATAAATTATTCACTTTAAAATTAAGTTCTCCGCCGCGGCGGAGACAGGGGCATGAATTTATTCGACGTATATCCACTTAACGACATCATCATTGATAAAGCACAGGGCAGTTATGTGTGGGATGATAAAGGACAAATTTATTTAGACATGTATGGTGGCCATGCGGTGATTTCTATTGGCCATACACATCCGCATTATGTAAACAGGTTACAGGAGCAATTGCATAAATTAGGTTTTTATTCCAACTCAGTAAAAATTCCTATTCAAAATTTACTGGCGCAAAAGTTAGGAGAAGTTTCTGGTAAAGAAGACTATCATCTTTTTTTATGTAACTCAGGCGCCGAGGCAAATGAGAATGCTTTAAAGCTGGCTTCTTTTTATAATGGCAGAAAAAAAATTGTGGCTTTTACAAAAGCATTTCATGGCCGTACCTCATTGGCTGTGGCGGTTACAGATAATGCTAATATTGTTGCGCCGGTTAACCAAACAGAGAATGTTGTGTTTCTTCCTTTTAATGATGAAGAAGCCCTGCAAAAATATTTTGATGAAAATGGAAACGATATTTCCTCAGTAATTATTGAAGGAATACAGGGCGTGGGTGGAATAAATGTTTCAACGGATTCTTTTTTACAAAAGATAAGAAGTTTGTGCAATGAGTACAATGCAGTTTATATTGCCGACGCTGTGCAATGCGGTTACGGACGTACCGGAAAATTTTACAGCCAGGATTTTAGCGGCGTTGATGCTGATATTTACACAATGGCTAAAGGAATGGGTAATGGCTTTCCTGTGGCCGGTATTTCCATTGCCCCAAAATTAAAAGCCAAACATTTTATGCTGGGTACCACTTTTGGTGGTAATCATTTGGCCTGCGCCGCTGCATTGGCAGTATTAGAAATTATTGAAGAAGATGCCTTAATGAAAAATGCGGCCACTGTTGGCAGTTACTTAATAGAAGAGCTTAAAAAAATGCCGCAAATAAAAGAAGTAAGAGGCAGAGGATTAATGATTGGTATAGTTTTACCCGATGAATTGAAAGACATAAAAAAGAATTTATTATTTAAACACAAAATATTTACCGGAGAAGCAAAGCCTAACGTGATACGGTTGTTGCCGGCATTAAATATTACAAAAGCAGATGCGGATATTTTTTTAAAAGCGATTGGAGCAGAGCTTAACATGGTCTGACGACCTCGTCTGACCATGTTGCGAATAACAAATACAGTTTTAAATATAAGGAGATGAGTAAAGAGATACTGTTGAAGAGTGCGACGCCTATGAAGTAGATTAAAGAAATATTGCTGGGTTCAAAAAATAAAAAATAAAAATTTGAAAAATTTTATTTCTGTAAAAGATGTAGCTGACATTAATGCGTTAGTGGAAAAAGCATTAGCTTTTAAAGCAAATCCGTTTGCAAATAAAACTTTAGGCGCCGATAAAAAAATTGGATTATTATTTTTAAACCCAAGTCTGCGTACAAGATTAAGTACACAGGTTGCAGCAAAAAATTTGGGATTAGAGGCTATTATTTTTAATGTAGATAAAGAAGGCTGGGCTTTAGAATTTGAAGAAGGCGCCATCATGAGTGGCACAACAGTGGAGCATGTAAAAGATGCAGCCCCAATTTTAGGGCAGTACTTTGATATACTTTGTATTCGTGCATTTCCATCTTTAAGTAATAAAGCTGAAGATTACAGCGAACTGGTAATGCAATCGTTTATTCAATTTGCCGGTGTACCCATTGTAAGTTTAGAAAGTGCAACATTACATCCGCTGCAATCTTTAACAGACATTATAACAATTAAAGAGTCGATGAATAACTCCCCTTTAGGGGATGGGGGCAAACCTAAAATTGTACTTACCTGGGCACCTCACATAAAACCTTTACCACAATGTGTGGCCAACAGTTTTGCCCAGTGGATAAATGCCTGGGGCGAAGCTGATTTTGTTATTACACACCCCGAAGATTATGAGCTGGACGAACAATTTACAAAAGGTGCCACCATTACGCATAACCAGGATGATGCATTAAAAGATGCCGATTTTATTTATGTAAAAAACTGGAGCACTTTTACTGATTATGGCCGAATTTATTGCAACGATCCATCGTGGATGCTGACGCCAGAAAAATTAATACACACTAACAATGCAAAAGTTATGCACTGTTTACCCGTAAGAAGAAATGTAGAATTGAGTGATGAAATTTTAGACGGGCCAAACAGTTTAGTAACAACGCAGGCGGGTAACCGTGTTTGGGCAGCGCAGGCGGTTCTTTCAGAAATACTAAAACCCCCATCCCCTAAAGGGGAGTTATTCAACGTTTAGGGCAAAAATTAAAGACAATAAAATTTAAATCAAAAATGTCTGAAGAAAAAATGGAGAGTTCGAATAACTCCCCTTTAGGGGATGGGGGCAGACATAACATGTTCTATGGGGCAAACCCTATTCTATTTGAATTAGCCGAAGAACTCAGAGCTAAAATGACACCTGCTGAAAAAATACTTTGGAATGCTATTAAAATAAATGAATGGCATCTTAAATTTCGAAGGCAACATCCTGTTTCAATATATATTGCTGATTTTTATTGTCATCAGGTAAAATTAGTAATAGAATTAGATGGCGGTTATCATGATAATAAAGAAGTAAAAATTTACGACGAAGCAAGAGAAAATGATATAAAAAAATTTGATATTTCGGTGCTAAGATTTAAAAATGAAGAAGTGTTTAATAATTTAGAAAACGTTCTAAACAAAATAGCAGCAACTATAAACAATTTGAAAAAAGATATTAAGCAGAATTACGAAAAGCAAAAGCTATTCGTAATTAAAATTGGAGGTAATGTGATAGATGAAGAAAAAAAACTCCATAGTTTTTTAATAGATTTTGCAAAGATTACTTGCGCTGATAAAAAAGTAGAAACGTTGAATAACTCCCCTTTAGGGGATGGGGGCAAATGTATTCTGATTCATGGTGGTGGAAAAATTGCAACCAAAGTTGGAGATAAATTAGGAATTGAATCTAAATATATTGATGGCAGAAGAATTACTGATGAAGAAACAATTGATTTAGTTACGATGGTTTACGGAGGTTTAATAAATAAAAAAATTGTTGCTCAGTTACAATCTTTGCAATGTAATGCTATCGGTTTAACAGGTGCCGATGCAAATATTATTCCTGCTACAAAAAGACCGGTTACAAAAGAAGGAATTGATTTTGGTTTTGTTGGAGATATTAATACAGGGGAATTAGGAATTAGTAATTTGGAATTAATGCTCCAAAATAATTTAACACTTATCATTGCGCCGCTTACACACGATGGTAAAGGCCAAATACTAAATACAAATGCAGATACCATTGCTTCATCAATCGCAATAGCACTTTCTTCTTTATATAATGTAAGACTGATTTATTGTTTTGAAAAGAAAGGCGTTTTAGAAAATGTAAACGATGAAAATTCTGCCATACCATTAATAACAAAAGAAATTTATCAGCAATTAAAAAAAGAGAATAAATTATTTGATGGCATCTTACCAAAAATTGATAATGCTTTTGCAGCAATTGACAGTGGTGTAAAAGAAGTATTGATTGGTCATGCCGACGATCTGTTACAAAATGTAACAGAACAAACAACGGGCACTTTAATTAAGGGGTCATGACGGCTTCAAGCCGTCTGACCCCTGCAATAAAAATTATGCAACCAGAACAATTATACAACGAAGCACTCAACTTATTAAAAGATTTAATTTCCACGCCTTCATTTTCTAAAGAAGAAAATGATACTGCAGAAATTATTACATCCTTTTTTACCAGGCATGGTGTGGAGCATGCAAGAGTGGGCAATAATATCTATGCAAAAAATAAATTTTACGATGTAAATAAGCCATCCATTTTATTAAACTCTCACCACGATACGGTTAAGCCCAACAAAGGTTATACTCTTGATCCTTTTTCTCCCATAATAAAAGAAAAAAAATTATTTGGCTTAGGCAGTAACGATGCCGGCGGCTGCCTGGTAAGTTTGATAGCCACTTTTTTACATTTTTATAATGATGAAAATACAAAGTACAATGTTGTATTTGCAGCAAGCGCCGAAGAAGAAATAAGTGGTGTTAATGGCATTGAGTTAGTATTACCTTATTTGGGTAATATCGATTTTGGTATTGTTGGTGAACCTACAAAATTAGAAATGGCAGTTGCCGAAAGAGGATTAATGGTAATTGATTGCACAGCCCCGGGCCGTGCCGGGCATGCGGCACGTAAAGAAGGCGAGAATGCTTTATACAATGCAGTAGATGATATTAACTGGATAAGAAATTATCAATTTGAAAAAATAAGTGAGCTGTTAGGCGAATCAAGATTAACAGTTACTGTAATTGAAACAGAAAATAAACAACACAATGTAGTGCCTGCACAATGTAAATTTGTAATTGATGTAAGGGTAAATGAATTATATAGTTTTGAAGAAATTTTAGATGCATTAAAAGCAAATTTAAAAAGCGCCTTTAAGCCCCGTACAACAAGAATGAAATCTACAGCCATTGCATTGGATCACCCATTGGTAAAAGCAGGTATTAATTTAGGCAAAGGATATTACGGTTCACCCACAACAAGTGATAAAGCATTAATGCCTTTTTCTACTTTAAAAATGGGGCCCGGCGATAGCGCCAGAAGCCATACCGCAGACGAGTTTATTTATTTGGATGAAATAAAAGATGGTATAGCAACTTATATTAAAATGGTTAAACAGATTGTGTAAGTCTTAATCTATTTAATTAAAATATAGTTTGTTCCGCTTAAATGGTTTTCATAAAAGGGTTACACTCTAAACCTAACAGTAGAATACAATTGTTGAAGTACAGTAGTATTGAAGCTAAATCAGGGAACCTTCCGACAAACGGGATGTAATCGTTTGTCGGGCTCTTTTTTTGGTACTTTTTTGGAGAAGCAAAAAAGTACAAGACAGAATTTAAAAGAGTTTAGATAAAATGAAAGCTATTGAAAAAGTTAATGGCACAGCATGTTAAATATTATTTATGAGTAATCAATCAGATAAATCTTCAGGGGATAAGGGTATGAAACTCTGGCAAAAAGATAAAGCATCATTACAGGAAGTAGAAAAATTTACTGTAGGTAAAGACAGGGAAATGGATTTGGTATTAGCACCATTTGATGTGTTAGGTTCAATAGCCCATGTAACAATGCTTGAGTCAGTTGGATTATTAACGAAAGAAGAAAAAGACTTATTAGTAAAAGAACTTAAAACTATCTACAATTATTTTCTTCCAAAAGAAACAGATGCGTTGAATAACTCCCCTTTAGGGGATGGGGGCTTAGATGATGGAGTAGAAGACATCCACTCACAAGTAGAATTAATGCTTACCGAAAAACTGGGTGATGTTGGCAAAAAAATTCACAGTGCCCGCAGCCGCAACGACCAGGTTTTAGTTGACCTTAAATTATTTTTGAGAAGCGAAATTGAAAAATTAGTTTTCAATACAAAAGATTTTTTTGATTTGCTCATTCTGCAAAGTGAAAAATATAAAACCAATTTATTACCCGGCTATACACATTTACAATTAGCCATGCCTTCATCATTTGGCTTATGGTTTGGCGCTTATGCCGAAAGTTTGGTAGATGACCTTACAACATTGCAGGCCGCATATACTGTTGTAAATAAAAATCCGTTAGGCTCCGCCGCAGGTTATGGCAGTTCTTTCCCCATTAACCGCACACTAACCACACAATTATTAGGTTTCGACGATTTAAATTACAATGTAGTGTATGCACAAATGGGCCGCGGCAAAACCGAACGTATTGTAGCATCAGCAATGGCAAATATTGCAGCCACGCTTTCTAAATTAAGTATGGACGCCTGTTTATTTCTCAATCAAAATTTTGCATTCATTTCTTTCCCTGATGAATTAACAACAGGCAGCAGCATTATGCCGCATAAAAAAAATCCGGATGTATTTGAATTGATACGTTCGCATTGCAACCGCATACAGGCATTGCCCAACGAAATAATGCTTATGACGACTAATTTGCCATCAGGTTACCAAAGAGATTTGCAGTTATTAAAAGAACATATCATTCCTGCATTCGAAAATTTAAATAACTGTTTGCAAATGGCCGGCTTAATGCTGAGTAATATCGAAGTAAAAAAAGATTTGTTGTTAAACGAAAAATATAAATTTTTGTTTAGTGTAGAAGAAGTGAATAAACTGGTGCTGCAGGGTGTGCCTTTTAGAGATGCGTATAAAAAAGTGGGGATGGATATTAAAGAAGGAAATTTTAAATATTCAACTGAAGTAAATCATACCCACGAAGGTTCAATTGGTAATCTTTGTAATCCACAAATTCAGCAGGCAATGGAAAATATTATCTTAAAATTTAATTTTCAAAAAGTCAAAATTGCATTGCAACAATTATTAACTTAGATTTGTTCAATATCTTTTAAAACTAATGGGTGATCAATCTCCTAAAAAACGCATTGCAATCTTCGGTTCCACAGGTTCTATAGGTACGCAGGCACTGGATGTTATCCGTGCCAATACAGATCTGTTCGAAACTGAAATTCTTACCGCACAATCAAACGCCGATCTTTTAATAAAACAGGCATTAGAGTTTAAGCCCAATGCTGTTGTTATTGGCGACGAAACCAAATACCAAAAAGTAAAAGATGCTTTAGGCCAAACTTTAGTAAAAGTATTTGCTGGCGAAAAAGCTTTGGAAGAGGCTGCCGACTTCGACAGTTACGATATGATGCTGGCAGGCATTGTAGGTTTTGCAGGTTTAAAACCTACCATAAAAGCAGTAGAAAAAGGTAAACCCGTTGGCCTGGCCAATAAAGAAACTTTGGTGGTGGCAGGAGACCTCATTATGCAAAAAGCCATAGAAAAAAGAGTGCCCATTATACCTGTTGATAGTGAACATTCTGCCATTTTTCAATGCCTTGTTGGCGAAGCCAGAAATAAAATAGAAAAAATAATACTAACGGCAAGCGGTGGCCCCTTTTTAGGCAAAAAGCCAAATTATTTGGTTAATGTAAAACGGGATCATGCACTGCAGCATCCCAATTGGGCAATGGGTGCAAAAATCACAATCGACTCTGCAACCCTTATGAACAAAGGGCTGGAGATGATTGAAGCAAAATGGTTGTTCAATTTAAAGCCCGAACAAATACAGGTGCTGGTGCATCCGCAAAGTATTATTCACAGCATGGTACAGTTTGAAGATGGAAGTATAAAAGCACAAATGGGATTACCCGATATGAAGTTGCCCATACAATATGCCATGTCATTTCCGCAACGCATAAAAAATGATTTTCCACGTTTGGATTTTAGAAAATATCCAAGCCTCACCTTTGAAGAACCCGATGTTAAAACTTTCAGAAATTTAGCATTGGCCACCGAAGCATTATTTAAAGGCGGCAACATGCCCTGTGTACTTAATGCGGCAAACGAAATTGCGGTGTGGGCCTTTCTCCGCAACCGTATTGGCTTTTTAGACATGACGGCCATGGTAGAAAAAACAATGGAAACCATCAACTTTATCGAAAAACCAACCATGCAGGAATATTTTGACAGCGACGGCGAAGCCCGTAATTTTGCCGCTTCATTAATAAACATGTAAAAGTTTTTTTTGGGCCGGGCCTTTGTACTGCTATGTTGCTTCATTGGCGTCGCACTCTTCAACTTTTTCAGCAATACTGAACTTATTAAATACAAATTAGTTTTACATAAAAAACAGCAACTAAACTTGCAGCAGAAAGTATGACATTATTAGCAATCAACTGGCCGGGTGTAGGATTAATGGCTGCACAATTATTATTATCTCTTTCAATATTGGTAGTACTTCACGAGTTTGGGCATTACATTACTGCCAAATGGTTTAAATGCCGTGTAGAAAAGTTTTATTTATTCTTCGATCCCTGGTTCTCTTTATTTAAAAAGAAAATTGGCGATACCGAATATGGCATTGGCTGGTTACCATTAGGCGGCTATGTAAAAATATCGGGCATGGTAGATGAAAGTATGGATAAAGAACAAATGAAATTGCCTCCGCAACCGCATGAATTCAGGAGTAAGCCGGCATGGCAGCGTTTAATAATTATGTTAGGTGGTGTTACTGTAAATGTTTTGCTTGCTTTTGTTATTTATGCTATGATAATGTTTGTTTGGGGCGAAACAAAAACAGTTAACAGCAGTGTAAAAAGTGGTATTTGGATAACAGATTCACTTATGTATAATATTGGTTTACGTAATGGCGATAAAATTATTGCAGTAAATAACGAAGACATAAAATATTTTGAAGAGATACCCAAAAAAATACTTTTTAATGGTGGTACAGCAATAAAAGTTAACAGAAATCAAAAAGACACCACTATAAATATACCAATAAAAATAATTGGTGATTTGGTTGAAAGAAAGCGTTCTAAATCTCCTTTAATGATAGAAAGGATGCCAACGATAGTTGGCGCATTTGAACCAAAAGATACCTCAAGTGCAAAAAAAGCAGGATTGCTGTACATGGATAAAATTGTAAAAGTAGATTCGGTACCTGTTAGAATTTATGGATGAAATTATCACTTATATTGACGGTAAGAAAAACCAACAGGTTAATCTTAGTGTGTTAAGAAATGGCGTACCAGTAAACCTTACTGCAACTGTAAACGACAATGGGAAATTGGGTACACCGCTTTTACAAGATGAGCAATATGACAGCCTGGGCGTTTATAAATTGCAGGTAACAAAGTATGGCTTCTTTCAATCTTTTCCTAAAGGGATTTCTTTGGCAATTAATTCTTTAACCGATTATGTGGATCAGTTTAAACTTATTTTTAAACCATCAACAGGGGCGTATAAAGGCGTGGGTGGTTTTAAAGCGATGGGCTCTATTTTTTCCAGTCATCATTGGGATTGGCATTCCTTCTGGAGTATTACTGCTTTCTTTTCTATTGTGCTTGCATTTATGAATTTGTTACCCATACCTGCATTGGATGGCGGCCATGTATTGTTTACATTGGGAGAAATGATTACAGGCCGTAAGCCGAATGAAAAATTTTTGGAATATGCTCAAATTGTTGGGATGGTGTTATTGCTTGGTCTTATGCTGTATGCAAATGGTAACGATTGGTTTGGGTGGGGAAGAAATAAATAATACCAGTTAGACATTAAAATCACACTGTCAGCCTGAGCTTGTCGAAGGCGGGTTTAATTCAGCACCGGTTTCGACAAGCTCAACCTGACATTTTTTTATTGTATAGTTTCAATGTCTAATTGGTATAATAGCTGATTTATAAATATTGTACCTGCCTGCCTGTAGGCAAGTGTCGAATATTTTTAGTCCAAGCAAATTGAATAAAAACCAGCAAATTAAAAACTTATCTGTCTATAAGGTTGAAAAAAAAGACATTGTATTCTTAGAAAAATAATTGGTCTGATAAATCTTAAATTTATTTTTTTAATGCTTCAGCCATTGTTTTACCAATATCTGCAGGGCTTGCGGCCACATGAATACCACAGGCCGCCATAATTTTCATTTTAGCTGCGGCAGTATCATCTTCGCCACCAACAATAGCACCGGCATGGCCCATACGCCTGCCCGGAGGTGCAGTTTGCCCTGCAATAAAACCAACAACAGGTTTTTTATTTCCTGTGCTCTTAATATAATTTGCCGCTTCAGCTTCCATACCGCCACCAATTTCTCCAATCATAACTATTGCATCTGTTTCAGGATCGTTCATAAATAATTCTACAGCTTCTTTGGTGGTAGTGCCAATGATTGGGTCGCCACCAATACCAATTGCGGTGCTAATGCCAAGGCCTGCTTTTGCCACCTGGTCGGCAGCTTCGTAAGTAATGTACCCGATTTTGAAACAATACCAATTCTTCCTTTTTTAAAAATAAAGCCGGGCATAATACCCACTTTACATTCATCCGCAGTAATTACTCCCGGGCAGTTGGGCCCAATCAATCTTGTATTTTTGCCCAATAAAAAATTTTTCACTTTCACCATATCCTGCACCGGAATACCTTCGGTAATACATACCACCAAAGCAATGCCTGCATCGGTAGCTTCCATAATGGCATCGGCTGCAAAAGCCGGCGGCACAAAAATTATACTTACATCGGCACCGGTAGTTTTTACCGCATCGGCCACGGTATTAAAAACAGGTTTATCTAAATGAGTGGTGCCACCTTTGCCCGGCGTAACGCCACCTACCAGTTGCGTACCGTATTCAATCATTTGTGTGGCATGAAATGTACCTTCTGTACCGGTAAAACCCTGTACAATTATTTTAGAATTTTTGTTTACAAGAACTGACATGAAGTAATAAATAATTAATAATGAAAAATTTTTATTGATTGCCGCAAAGATAGGGCAGATGCGGTATTGGAAAAAAGGATATTTTGGTTACGGGCCGGGAAGCGCTGATGGGGCAGAAGTGGCAGAGTTTATCCTGAGGAACGAAGGACTCCGTTCAACGGCATATCTGTGTGGGACTTTTATTGCAGCGGAGGATTGAGGATTTAAGTATATTTGAGTAATAAAAAATAATTAAATGAAAGAAGCTATTCAGTTAGACATAACTTATGACCAGAGTGCTTTCTTTGGTACGAAAATTACCTGTTCAGCAAAAAATTTAGCCAAGTAAAGATCTGGAGAAAGAAGGTATTAATTCTAAACTGGGAGAAATATTAAAATCTTTCAAGACAAACGAGTTGAGCCTGGAAACAATAAACAAGGAAGTAGAAATTGTCAGACAAAAATTCTATGAAAGAAAAAAGCATTAAGGTAATATTCGACACCAATGTTTGGATCAGCTTTCTTATAGGTAAAAAGCTTGCAATTATAAAAGATTACATCAGTAATGTGAAATTAAAATAATTTTTACGCATCAATTGATTGCAGAAATAAAAAGTTACCGGCAGGGGATAAAAAAATATTTTCCTCCTGTTACCGATCTTATTAATTTACTTAATGCCATTGCAATAATGGTTGATATTGAACCAACGCATTTTGATTGTAAAGACCCACTAAAGACAATTTTTTACTTGATCTTATTGACTACTCCAAAGCTGATTATTTAGGTAACATAAATTTTTATTAGTAATTAAATCTTTATGAGCTCCATATTTTTAAACCAACCGATTTGAAAGTTTATTTAAATAATAAAGAATGGAAAGAATTAATCTTTAGACTTATCTAAATAATGAAGACAGTATTAAATTACAAAAGGGTGCAATCCATTTTCCGGTTCTTCTATACAAAGAAATTGCGGTTCATCAGATTAAAAATGCAGCTAAAAGAGCTAGTATATTGTAAGTGCCATCAGAAATTAATTTTTTAGATGAATGGCTTCTTAGTAAATTTTTCATAAATTAAAAAGGTGTCTACTCCACTTATAGTATCTGAATGTATTTCAATATCTTTAAACTCAGGAATGAAAAGTTGAAGCCATTCTAAGATATCTTACTTTCTTATTTTCGTTTTTTACATCCTTTTTAAAATGTTTCAAGATCTAATATTCCATTATTTCAGTAATGTTTGTTCGTTATGATCTTCCTTAGGTCTTCATTGTGTATATGAATTCTAGAAAATGTGCAAATACTTAGAAATTCACCTTCATATTTATCTCATTAAATTTTTATCAAGCTCACTGCTAATTTCCAATGTATACTAAACTTGCCAAAAATTTTATATACATCGTTTTTGGTAAAGCTGTCTTTAATTTGTTGTAAAGTCGATATTGCACTTTGATTTAAAAGATTAAAGCCAAATTGATAGAATTTTACATTTCCTAGCGATTGATTCAATTATTTTGGCTGGGATTAGGTTTTTCATAACTTACAAATAGTCCAAGACCAGACATAGAACCTTTGTATAAATAATCTCTCAATTCTATTGCTTCAAAAATATTACTTTTTCGTTTAGCCTGAATATTGTAATGTATTATCTAAATTTTTAAATCAAAGTGACTTAAAGATATTTATGTATAATGTTCTAATTTTCACTTTGCTAGTATAACAACCTCACTTCAACATCTCATCCATATTTCTGTCATCACTTATTTTCCCTTTCGCTTCCAGCATACGCATATCTTTTGCATCCTGTAAAAATTCGCTGGCAAAAATAAAACTGTTCAGGCGTTCGCTTTTGCTAAATATGATTTCTTTGTTATTGCCAGCCCATTCTTTTTGTCCTTCAAACATGTACAAAATATTTTCACCAATTTCCATTACACTGTTCATGTCGTGGGTATTAATAACAGTGGTCATGTTGAACTCTTTGGTAATATCCATAATCAGTTTATCAATTACCATACTGGTTTGAGGGTCGAGGCCGGAGTTGGGCTCATCGCAAAATAAATACTTTGGATTTAATACAATGGCACGGGCAATGCCCACACGTTTTTTCATACCGCCACTTAACTCGGCAGGGTATTTTTTATTTACATCTTTAAGGTTCACCCTTTCTAAAACTTCATTTACCCGTTGCAGTTTTTCGTTAAAATGTTTTTTGGTAAACATGTCTAACGGAAACATAATGTTTTGTTCAACCGTCATACTATCGAATAATGCACTGCCCTGGAACAGCATACCAATTTGCTGGCGCAATTCTTTCCTCAATTCTTCGGTCATATCGGTAAAGCTTACACCGTCGTACACAATTTCTCCTTCATCGGGTTCAAATAAACCCACCAAACATTTTTGCAAAACTGTTTTACCGCTCCCACTGGTACCAATAATTAAATTGCACATACCGGTTTGCATTACATGACTCACATCATTTAATACCACTTTATCACCGAAAGATTTTTTTATGTTTTTAAATTCGATCATATACCCCAAACCCCTAAAGGGGCTTTTAGTGTCTAAAATTTTTTAGTTTTTTTAAAAACTGCAGCTACATTTATCTTCGCATTATTCTCCTCCATAATCAAGTTCCCCTTTAGGGGCGGAGGGGCTACAAAAACAACGCTGCCAAAAGATAATCCGCAAACAAAATCATTATACAACTTACCACCACACTTTTTGTACTGCTGCGGCCAATTTCTAATGCACCACCTTTTACATAATAGCCATAGTAAGACGGAATGCTGCTTAGTATAAATGAAAACGTAATCGCTTTATACATAGCAAACCTTACATTAAAGGGCATAAAATTTTCTATTAATCCCCTGTCGAATGTATCGGTAGATAAAATGCCCGATGCAGTACCAGCTAAGCGGCCACCCCAAATACCCAGCGCCATTGATAAAATAACTAATAACGGAATGGTAATAAATGCGGCTAATATTTTAGGCATTACTAAATACGATTTGGTGTTAATGCCCATTATTTCCAATGCATCTATTTGTTCGCTTACCCTCATGTTGCCCAGTTCGCTGGCAATTTTACTGCCTACTACACCAGCTAAAACTATGCAAACTAATGTTGGTGCAAATTCTAAAATAACAGTATCACGTACAATTTGTGCAATGGTACTTTTTGGAATGATGGGGCTAACCAATTGATAAGCCGTTTGCACCGCACTAACCGCACCCATAAAAACTGAAATGATAACCACAATGCCTAATGAGCCAATACCAATTTCCACACACTGGTGCATAAACTCTTTCCAGTACATACGCATATTTTCGGGCCTGGTAAACATGCCCTTAATCATTAAAATGTAGCGGCCAAAGTGGGTGAAAAAATTCATTCGCAGTTTGTTGTTATTTTTTTTATTCCGGCAAAGATAGATTTGATTTTAATACCTTTTAAATAATTGTAAATGTTGAAAGCTTAAAAAAATCCGATATTATACATCTTAAATCTTACATTATAAATCGTGGCTGGTTTTTCTAAACCGTTTCCACCATTTACTTTTATTTACTACAGCCTGTGTATCTGTTTTGCATTTCATCTGTGCATCTACCACTGCAATTAATACCATATTAAATATTGAACGGATACTGCTGCCTAATTGTAAAACATGCACCGGTTTTTTTAATCCTAATAAAATAGGCCCAATAGAATCGGCGCCACCAATTTCCTGCAACAAGTTGTAAGCAATATTACCTGCAGCAAGATTAGGAAAAATTAATGTGTTGGTTTCGCCTTCTATCAATTCGGTAAAAGGATAATTATCTTTTAATATTTCTTTATTAAATGCCATAATGCCCTGCACCTCGCCATCGCAAATTAATTCAGGATTTTTTTCTTTTACAATGGCCCTTGCACGGCGAACTAATTTTGCTTCTTCGCCTTCGCTGCTGCCAAAGTTAGAGTAACTGAGCATGGCAATACGAGGCTTAATATTAAATTGTTTTACTTCTTTTGCTACTAATAAAGTTATCTCTGCCAGTTCTTCGGCAGTGGGGTTAAAATTAATAGTGGTATCAGCTAAAAATAATGGCCCACGCTTGGTGAACATAATATACATGCCGGCAATTTTTTCAACACCATCTTCGGTGCCAATTACCTGCAATGCAGGTTTAATGGTATCAGGGTAATTTCTGCTCAGTCCGCTTATCATACAATCTGCTTCGCCGGTTTCTACCAGCATGCAACCAAAATAATTACGGTCTTTCATAGCTTTAAAAGCTTCGTATTTATTTACACCACGGCGCTGGCGCTTTGCAAAAAATGCATCACCATATTGTTTACGCAACTCTTCATGCTTATCATCTTTTGGGTTTAAAATCGGCATGCCTTCCAAATCAATTCCATTATCCATCGCTAATTTTAAAATGCGGTTTTCATCACCCAACAAAATAGGATAAGCCACACCTTCTTCCTGCACCAATTGTGCAACTTTTAAAATTTTTAAATTTTCTGCATCAGCAAACACCACTCTTTTAGGATCTTTTCTTGCTTTATTTCCAATAACACGGCTTAATTGATTATCTAATCCTAAACGTTTATTTAATTCCAGTTCGTATGCAGCCCAGTCTGTTATTGGATATTTTGCTACACCACTTTCCATAGCAGCTTTGGCAACAGCCGGTGCAACAATCGATAATAATCTTGGGTCAACAGGTTTTGGAATAATATAATCGGGCCCGAATGAAATTGTTTTTTCGTTGTAAGCCAAATTAACTAAATCGGGTACAGGTGTTTTTGTAAGATTGGCCAAAGCCTTTACTGCGGCCAGTTTCATTGCCTCGTTAATAGTAGTTGCCCTTACATCCAAAGCCCCACGAAAAATATACGGAAAACCTAAAACATTATTTACCTGGTTAGGATAATCGCTTCTGCCCGTAGCCATAATAATATCCTTACGGGCAGCCGTGGCCGCTTCGTAACTAATTTCCGGATCGGGGTTTGCCATTGCAAAAACAATGGGGTGTTTTGCCATACTTTTTACCATTTCTGCACTAACTGTATTGCCTGCACTTAAACCAATAAATACATCCGCATCTTTAAAAGCTTTGGCTAAATCGTAGTCTTTATATTTTATATCGGCACAAAAATCCTGTTTCATTGTTTCCACATCGGGGCGGCCTTTGTATAAAATACCCTGCCTGTCAAAAACCATAAAGTTTTCGTGCTTTGCACCCAGGCTTTCGTATAATTTTATGCAGGCCATTGCAGCGGCACCTGCGCCATTTACCACAAAACGAACTTTTTCTATTTTCTTTTTTTGAATTTCCAAAGCATTCAGCAAAGCGGCAGCACTAATAATTGCAGTGCCATGCTGGTCATCATGCATTATGGGGATTTTGCAGCGCTTTTTTAATTCCTGCTCAATGTAAAAACATTCTGGTGCTTTTATATCTTCTAAATTAATACCACCAAAAGTGGGTTCTAATGCCTGCACTATTTGCACAAATTTTTCAGGGTCGGTTTCGTTTATTTCAATATCAAACACATCAATATCTGCAAATATTTTAAACAGTACACCTTTACCTTCCATAACTGGTTTGCCAGCTTCGGGCCCAATATTGCCCAACCCTAAAACTGCAGTACCATTACTTATTACACCTACTAAATTTCCTTTAGCGGTATATTTATAAACATCTTCGGGGTTAGCAGCAATCTCTAAACAGGGTGCTGCCACACCAGGTGAATAGGCTAATGATAAATCTCTTTGTGTTTTGGCTTCTTTGGTAGGCACTACTTCAATTTTACCCGGCCTGCCTTTGGAGTGATATTCTAATGCCTGTTGTTTGCGTAGTTCTTCTTTTTGCATAATTGTATTTTGCATAATTGCCTTTGGCAATATTTTTTTGTAACCAGCCGAAGTTCCCTGATTAAGCTTCATTGGCACAGTTTACACTGAGGAACGAAGTGCACTCTTCAACTAATTAATTCTGTTGAACTTTAAAGATGCAATTTAGGAAAATAGATGGAGAGAAGGTTTATATAATTACAGTAATATTTGTAAATGACAGGGTTAGTATTGATGAGTTTAAAAATATTCATATTCTCATTGATGTTTTTTAAGCTTATCAGTATTTATTTTCCCTTTTTAATACCTTCAATTGTTGCTTATCAATTTTAATTTAATAAAACCCCAAAAATTATTCGCAACTTTATGCAGCACTTTATCTTTAAAAACTGGGCGTATGAAAAAGACACTCTCTCTCTTGCTTGTTTTTTTTCTTTTATATCCTGCTTTTTCGCAGCACAGCAGCAGCGATTCACTTCATAAAGTTATTAAGCAAAGCAAAGTCACAAAAAAAATAGCTGTTACTCCTGCTTCTGCCATTCCAGAATTATTATTGTCGTTACAAAAATCAATGACGGTTCCAAAAAAAGTTGACCTTCTTTATAACATCGCTACCGGATATTTAAATTACCTTAAAATTGATTCCGCACTTTTTTATGCACAAAAAATTAAATCCATTTCTGATAGTGCCGGGTATGAGCCGGGCCTTGCGAAATATTACCTGGCCAAAGGCAGTGCATTATATTACAGGAACAGGGGCGAGGAGGTAAAACAAAATTTGCAACAGGCAATTGCATTGTTTACCAAATACAAAAATAATCTTTTTCTTGGCATTAGCTATCACCAGTTAGGCAGGCAAATTGCAAATGCCGGTGATTACGCCGGTGCCGAAAAATCATATCGCCTGGCTATTCCACTTATTTCATCTTCGGGTGATGTAAACAAGTTGCAGTGGGCTGTTCATAATTTTGGCCGCAACTTTTTTTTTACTTTAGAATTAGACAGTGCAGTCTATTATCTTTCATGGGCTATGAAATTGGGTGAGCAATTACAAAGCAATCCAAAAATTTTTAATTCAGCTTCCATGCTGGGCATAGTGTATATAATGGCAGGCAACAGCAGCGAAGCAGAACAAACACTCAGTTATGCATTAAGGGTTCTGCCACCATCTGCAGATAAAATACAACTTCGGGGTGTATGGGCAAATTATGCTGAAGTACTTATTCTTAATGGCAAATACGATGAGGCAACAAAAGCTATGAAAGAGTATGAAAAAATTAATGCTTCATTTGGCGATTTATCAGGAAGGATGATAGAAAAAAAATTGAAAGGCAGTTTATTATACAGCCAGGGAAAGTATGCAATGGCGCTAATCAATTTACAGGAAGCATACAACATGAAAATTGAAAACGAATTATTTTCGCATGATCTGATGAGTATTGCTGCTAACCTGGGTAAAACAGAATTAAAAACAGGTCTGGAGGATAGTGCTATTGTTCACTTTCGGCTGGTAAATAAACTGGCATCACGGTCTAATTATATTGCCGGTGTTCTTGAAGCAAATATGCTGCTGGCCGAAGCCTTTCAGCAAAACAATAAACTTGATTCAGCCTATAAGTATTTCAAACATTATTCTTACCTAAAAGATTCCATACTTACTTTTAAAAAAGAAAAAACAGTGATGGAACTGAGTGCAAGGTATGATGCGGAAAAAAGGGAACAACAGATAAAAAATCTGCAGGCTGATCAGCAAATTTTTGCTTACCAGTTGGAACTTAAAAATAAAACAATAGACCAACAGAAATTATTGGATATAAAAAAATCGCAGCAACTTACTTTGCTTACCCAACAATCAGAAATTAGCAGGCTGCAGGCTTCAGAAAAAAACCTGGCACTGCAAAACCGGGAAAAAGAATTTGTAAAAAATCAGAATGAGCTGGAGTTGCTGCAAAAAGAAAAACAATTACAATCGGCTCTTACATCAAAACAGGCACAGCAAAAAAATCTTCTGTTTGTTATTACCGGCGCAATTTTACTATTTGTAGTGTATGGTTTGTACCGTTACCGTCAAAACAAAAAATTAAGCAATCGGCTTTCGCAATCGCTTACAGAGTTAAAGCTTGCACAGGAGCAATTAATAAAAACAGAAACAGAAAAAGAAGCGGAAAATATCCGCCTGCGTATAAGCCGTGATATACATGATGAAGTGGGTGCCACACTCAGCGGCGTTGCATTATTCAGTGAAATTGCCAAACAAAAAATGAAAGAGCATAAAGAAAAAGAAACCGGCGAATACCTGCAGTATATTTCTGACAATTCAAAAGAGATGGTAGAAAAAATGAGTGACATCATCTGGACAATTAATCCAAAAAACGACAGTTTTGAACGCATCATCTTTAAACTCCAGTCCTACGCCATGAACCTTTGTGAGGGTAAGGGGATTCAATTGCATTTTGATATTGACGAAGTGTTGCGTACTTACAGCCCTGCAATGCAGACCCGTAAAAATATTTACCTGCTGATGAAAGAAGCCATTAACAATGCTGTAAAATATTCAGGCGCAAAAAATATTTTTCTTTCCCTGAAAAAGGAAAAAGAAATACTGAGGGCAGCAGTAAGTGACGATGGAATAGGATTTGTGAGGGATGAAATAGTTGCAGGTAACGGCATTAGCAATATGGAAGCAAGGGCAAGGGAGTTGGATGCTTTATTTAAAATTAATTCGCAACCCGGCAAAGGAACCATTGTGCAGTTACAATTTAATTTTCACCCAATGGAGGTACAGGTTATGTAAAAACAGGGTTGTTACTTTATAAAAAATATCTTGGAAATAAAAGTTGCCATATTTGAAGATAATAAACTGATGCGGAATGGATTTGAAGCCATCTGCAATGGTACGGAGGGTATTTGTTGCTGCGGTGCCTTTTCTGATGCAGATGATCTTGATTTTAAAATAAAAAGAACCAACCCTGATGTAGTGTTGATGGATATTGAACTGCCGGGCATGGATGGTATTACGGCAACAAAAAATATCATCAGGAACTGGCCCGAAATAAAAATTTTAATACAAACTGTTTTTGAAGATGATGATAAAATTTTTGATGCCATTTGTGCAGGCGCATCGGGTTATATTTTAAAATCCACTTCTCCTGCACGCCTTGTAGAAGCTATACAGGAAGTAAACAGCGGCGGCTCGCCCATGAGCCCTTATATTGCAAACCGGGTGTTAAAATTATTTCAGCAAATGGCGCCTCCGCCTCTCAAACAAAATGAAAACTTTTTATTAAGCAGCCGTGAAAAAGAAATTCTTTTACTTATGACTAACGGCTATAACCTGCACCAGATAGCAGATAAAAGTTTTATCACTTACGAAACGGTGCGTACACACGTAAAACACATCTATAAAAAACTCCACGTTGCCTCGGCTTCCGAAGCGGTGGCCAAAGCTATCCGGGAAAGACTGGTGTAGCAGTAACGCTCATTAATAATTTGTAAAGCCTAACGGGCAATAGTACATGTTTACATCGTGTACCCAACTTCACCATCCATAAATACTATTTACAATTTCACCCAATTGAGGTATTGGTAAGCGAAGGCAATCATTACAACTTTGGGTTTGTAATACCAGTTAGACATTAAAATCACACTGTCAGCCTGAGACTCTAATAAAAAAGAAATTTAAGCTCTTTGCAAATGACAGTAAGAATAATAATTCTCAGCTTCGCTGCGAAAAAAGGTTTGCCACCAAGGCTCAAAGGCACGAAGTAGAAAAAAAGCAAAGCTTTTTCCTTTGTGCCTTCGGGTCTTTGTGGCTAAATTCAATTTTTGTAAAAAATTGTTCATCAACCTTTTAAAATACATGTCATTAGCAGCTAGTCGAAGGCGGGTTTAATTCAGCACC
Organism: uncultured Chitinophagaceae bacterium; assembly: GCA_963741535.1. Lineage (GTDB taxonomy): Bacteria > Bacteroidota > Bacteroidia > Chitinophagales > Chitinophagaceae > Ferruginibacter. The sequence goes on along the minus strand of CAVUIP010000002.1, from coordinate 269,051 downwards.
GGTTTCGACAAGCTCCCTGACATTTTTTTATTGTATAGATTCAATGTCTAATCGGTATAATTTCCGGTTTTTATTATGACGCATTCAACATTTAAATTCATTTTATGACAAGGATATTTTTCATTTTCGTTATAATTTTTTTAGCATCTACCGGGTTTGCACAAAAAGTAGGTATAGGCACTACAACTCCCGCTTTTAAATTAGATGTACGCAACGGCAGTATCAATACCGATTCTGTTTACAGAATTTTAGGCGGTACATTTTTATCTGCAAATGCAGGCAACACCCTGGTAGGCTTTGGTAGTGGCGAAAGTATTACCGTTGGTAATAATAATGTTGCTATTGGAGATGCCATGTCATTCACCACCACAGGATTTTTAAATACGGCTGCAGGCTGGAATGCACTTAATAATAATATTGCAGGCTCACACAATGTTGCCATTGGCGACAGGGCACTGGAATATAATACCGCCTCAAACAATACAGCAGTGGGCACTAATGCTTTAGGTTTTAATACCACCGCAACTTTTAATGCTGCATTTGGGGCCAATGCTCTTTCAATAAATACAACAGGGACAAAAAATACTGCCGTAGGTTTTTATGCACTTGGAACAAACGGTTCTGGTGGAGAAAATACTGCTGTAGGATATAATACATTAAAATTTAATACCCGTTGGAACAATACAGCAATGGGATCAGAAGCACTTGCTTCAAGTACTATTGGAGATTTTAACTCGGCATTTGGCCGCCATGCCTTATTTTCCAACACAACGGGCCAGCTAAATACGGCCATAGGCGGTCAGAGCCTGTCTAATAACAGTACCGGCAGTTCTAATACTGCAAATGGTTTTCAATGCATGGCAGCAAACAGCAGTGGTTCTTTCAATACTGCTATGGGAGAATATGCTTTAACCTTCGCTGGCACCAGTAGCTCCAATACAGCACTTGGTGCAAAAGCACTTTTTGAAATTAAAGGCTCTCACAATACTGGTATAGGTACAAATGCCCTGTATAGTACTGTTAATGCAGAATTTAATACCGCTGTAGGTTTTAATGCCGGAGCAAATTATGCATCTGGCTGGAACAATACTTTTATTGGCGCACAAGCCGACCTCAGTTTTAGTGGTCAATACAATGCTATTGCCATTGGAAACCTTGCAACCCCAACAGATAACAGCAAAGTACGCATTGGTAATTCGGCTAACTGGAGTTACGAAGCATTTGCCAACTGGACTAATATCAGCGACGGACTCTATAAAAAAAATGTAAAAGAAAATGTGGCCGGGCTTTCTTTTATTATGAAGCTGAGGCCGGTAACTTATAATTTGGATATGACAGCGTTGAGTAAAAAATTTAATGAAAATGAAAACGAAGCTACTGCTGAAAAAATGAAGCAGGCTTATGCCGAAAAAGAACAAATGCTGTGGACAGGATTTATAGCGCAGGAGGTAGAAGCCTCAGCAAAGCAAAGCGGTTTTGATTTTAGTGGAGTGGATAAACCAAGAAATGAACATGGCGTGTATGGGTTGCGGTATGCAGAGTTTGTAGTACCGCTGGTAAAAGCAGTGCAGGAGCAGCAGCAGATGATTGAAGCATTACAAAAGGCAAATGAAGAGCAAAAAAGGATGATTGAAAAACTAATAAGCATCGTGGAGAAAAAATAAAAACATTATAATGAAAACGACAACCATACTCATTTTTTTTTTAATTGCTTATTGTTTTGCTTTTACACAAAACGTAGGTATTGGTACCATTGCTCCGCATTCATCTGCACAATTAGATATAACTAATTCTGCAAAGGGCTTGCTCATTCCAAGAATGGGTACTTCAGGTGTTATCTCTATAAACAATCCGGCAAAGGGCTTATTAGTTTATGACTCTGTAAAAAACCAGTTGATGGTAAATATGGGCAGCAGTACTGCTCCCGATTGGCAAACGATTGTATTCAAAAGTGGTTGGAGCCTGAACGGAAACAGCAATACCAATCCGGAAACCGATTTTATTGGCACAACTGATAGCGTTCCTTTCATTATTAAAGCATTTAATCAAAAAGCCGGCAGAATAGATGTTTCCTTATTCGGCAGTACATTTTTGGGTTACCGGGCAGGTAATCAAACCATAGGCAGCGCCAATACTGCAATGGGTTTTCAGGCTTTCCGTTCCAACAACACAGGAACACAAAATACTGTTATTGGATACGAAGCTTTGTCCAATAACATTTCAGGCAGCGTAAATGTTGCTAATGGCTACTATGCTTTATTGTCCAATATTTCGGGTAGCCAAAATACGGGCATAGGTTACCAGGCGCTTGTGGGCAATACCGCCGGAAATAATAATACAGCAATTGGCAGTCTTAGTTTAGCCAACAATAAAACGGGTTATAGTAATGTAGCCATAGGTGCCCAGGCATTAAGGTTTAGCTCTGATAAATCAAACCTTGTGGCAATTGGTGATTCGGCTTTGTATAACAATGGCCAGTCTTCGCCACTGTCCTGGCAGGCAACGGCCAATACGGCCATTGGTTCAAAAGCGTTGTTTCTTAATTCAAATGGTTCTGATCTAACGGCAACGGGTTACAATTCGCTTTATAATAATACATCAGGAGTTGCTAATGCAGCTTACGGGAGTCTTTCATTGCAGTACAATACCACTGGCTCTGCAAATACAGCTTTTGGGTTTTCTTCTCTTGAGATTAATCAAACCGGTAGTTATAATACGGGTATTGGCGCTCAGGCTTTACGATTTAACCATGGTTCGCAATACAATACGGCTCTCGGGTATCAAGCAGCAAATTCTTATAACATTGGCTGGAACAATACTATCATTGGCGCTGATGCAGATGTGAGCTTTGACGGCCAGTACAATTCAATCGCTATTGGAAATACAGCCACATGCCCCGATAACAGTACAGTGCGGATTGGCAACTCTGCCAACTGGAGTTATGGTGGCTATGCCAATTGGACAAACATAAGCGATGGACGCTACAAGAAAAATATCAGGGAGAATGTATCGGGCCTGGATTTTATTATGAGGTTAAGGCCGGTTACTTACGAACTTAATGTAACAGACCTTAGTAAAAAATTAAAGGAATTTAACGGCAGAGAACCAGATGAAAGCATGAAAAAAGCCATTGCAAAAAAAGAACAGATGTCGTGGGCAGGATTTGTGGCACAGGAAGTAGAAGCCGCTGCAACACAAACCGGTTTTAAATTTAGCGGTGTAGATAAACCATCTAATGCAGATGGATTATATGGCCTGCGCTATGCAGAATTTGTAGTGCCGCTGGTAAAAGCGGTGCAGGAGCAACAAAACTTAATTGCAAATCAAAATACCAAAATCGAAAAATTAGAAAAGCAAAATGCAAGAATTGAACAGTTGGAAAAACAAAACGAACTCTTATTAAAACGCCTTGAACTTTTGGAAACTAAAAATAATTGATCATGAAAAAAATAATCATTCTCATTGTAATGCTGAATGCATAATGATGAGCCTTGCCTGCACAAAATGTTGGCATTGGCACTGCTACTCCATCCTATAAATTAGATGTAAGAAATGGCAGTATCAATACCGATTCGGTTTATCGTATCGGGGGCTTCACGATAACATCCATAAAAGGAATAGACAATTTATTTATTGGGCATGATGCCGGTGTGAATAATATTGGTAACTCAAATTTTGCCGCAGGCTACCGGGCATTGGGTTCGTATTCCAGCAATTTACCGGGCAGCTCCAATGTAGCCGTGGGAGCTTACGCACATCTTAACAATCTTTCCGGAAACAGAAATACTGCAGTGGGGTCTTTTGCCTTAGCCAATACCACCAACTCAGAATATAATACGGCAGTAGGCTACCACGCCGGCATTGCCAATAATAACGGCTATAATAATGTGTTTGTGGGCGCAAATACTAATACTAACGGCGACGGTTATTTTAATGTAATAGCTATTGGGCAAGGCACGGTTGTAACCGGCAGCAGCCGGGCACTTTTTGGCAACCCGGCTACTACTTTTTATGGTGGCTGGGCTACCTGGTGGAGCTTTAGTGATGGCCGTTTTAAAACCAATGTTCATGAAAACGTGCCAGGGCTCTCCTTCATCCGTCAATTAAGGCCCGTTACCTATAACATTAACGCAACAGGGCTGGATGCTTTTTTACATAAAGATGCTGCCAACAGATTTTACGTCTGAACCGAATGCCATTTATGCAAAAGCTTTGAAAGAGAAAGAAGCCATTAGCTACACAGGGTTTATAGCCCAGGAAGTAGAAGAAGCGGCCCGCAAAACAGAATATAATTTTTCCGGCGTTCATAAGCCAACAAATGAAAAAGATAACTATGCGCTGAGTTATGCAGAGTTTGTAGTGCCGCTTGTAAAAGCAGTGCAGGAGCAACAGCAAATGATTGATTTATTACAAAAGCAGGTGGAGGCCGCCAGGGCCGAAATCCCAATGCAAATCGGGAAGCAGCAGGTGACGATTGAAGAATTAAAAAAACAAAACGAACTCTTATTAAAACGCCTCGAAATTTTGGAGAATAAAAACAAATGATCATGAAAAAAATAATCATTCTCATTTTAATACTTTGTACAGTAAAGGGCTTAACTGCTCAAAATGTTGGCATTGGTACAACTACTCCTTCTTTTAAATTAGATGTAAAAAACGGCAGTATTAATACCGATTCTGTTTACCGTATTGGGGGCAGTACTGTGCTATCGGTAAAGGGAACGGAAAATACTTTTACAGGAATAGGCACAGGTACTGCAACTACTTCCGGAAGTTTTAATGCTGCCTCAGGTTTTAATGCTCTGGCATCAAACACAACGGGCAATTACAATGCAGCCTTCGGACACAAAGCCCTTTTCTCCAGCGTTGGCGGCAGCAACAGTACAGCCTTTGGAACAAGTGCGCTTCTTTCAAACACATTTGGCTCTAACAATTCAGCACATGGGGTAAACGCTCTTTATTACAACAGCACCGGCAGTTATAATACTGGTGTAGGCAGTCATGCTCTTTACCTGAATGTACTTGGGAGTAACAATACAGCAGTTGGGGAGTCGGCTCTTTTTTCAAACAACGGCTATGGCAACACTGCATTAGGAAGTCTTTCTATGTATTACAATGGAAATGGGTATTGGAATACCGCTGCTGGCTATTCAGCACTTCAGCAAAATACGGGGGGCAACTATAATACTGCTTTTGGTTACGAGGCACTTTTTTCAAATACAACTGCTTTGTCAAATACGGCTTTAGGTGTATGGTCTCTTTATTTCAACACCACCGGCAGTTATAACACAGCGGGCGGTGATGGTGCCTTGCATAAAAATATTTCAGGTTGGCGCAATACTGCTTTAGGTGCTCGTGCTATGTTTGGAAACGAAACCGGCAACAAAAATACCGCAGTCGGTGAGAACTCATTATCAAACACCAATGCTTCCGATTTCAACACTGCCGTGGGGTATAATGCCGCATTAAAGAATATGGGATGGAACAATACTATTGTAGGCGCTGAAGCTGATGCCACCGGCAGCGGATTTTTTAACAGCATTGCACTGGGCAATATTGCTACCATAAACGGCTCCAGCCAAACCCGTATTGGTAACAGCTTTACCGTTTCCACCGGTGGCTATACAGGGTGGACGAACATCAGCGATGGCCGGTACAAAAAGAACGTGCAGGAAGATGTGAAGGGATTGGATTTTATTCTGCGTCTTCGGCCGGTAACTTATCACCTGGATGTAACGAAACTTAGTGAAAAACTAAATGAAAAACGTGGCCGGGAATTTACTGCACAATCAAAAATGGCTATGGTTGAAAAAGAACGGCAATTGCTATCCGGTTTTGTGGCGCAGGAAGTGGAGCAGGCAGCGAATGCATTGGGTTATGATTTTAGTGGTGTGGACAGACCTGCAAACAGCAATGACTTTTATGGCCTTCGCTACGCAGAGTTTGTAGTGCCGCTGGTAAAAGCGGTGCAGGAACAGCAACAAATGATTGATTTTTTACAAAAGCAGGTGGAGACCCCCAGAGCCGAAATCCCAATACAAATAGGGAAACAACAACAGCAGTTAAATGAAATGAAAAAAGAAATTGATTTGCTCAAAGAACAAAACAAATTGCTTTTACAATTACTGAAAAATAAAAATTGAATTAGCAGGGTGTTGCAGAACATACGCATCGGTAAAACCACAGCCCATCTATTTTTTTAACTTCTTTATTTCTTTATCAAAATCAGATTCATAATGCTGATCTTGAATCACCCTGAATTTTTCAAATTCATTGTCAGCTTTAAGTTTGGCTTCCAGCATGGTCACTTTTCCCTTATCTTTTAAAATTGGATAATTGGAGAGCTGCAAAAAATTTATGAGAAATTTGCTCCAGTCTTTCATGTTCATCAGTTGCTGCCGCAGAGCATTATTTTCAGCCAAATCCAGGTAGGCCGAAACAATACGGTTAAGCTCAGCAATATGGGCTTCATTCAAATAGTTTTTTGCAATGGCAACATCGCTTTTCAATATTTTTCCGGCGGGTGCATATTTCCATGTTTTTAAACCCATATAAATTTTTGTGGCATCAGCTTCGGTATAAATTATTTCGGCTGCAGTTTTACCGGTAATGGCCCAGTGCAGCTTGTTTTGCACCGATGCAAAAAATGTTTTTGTAGTTTCATCCTCTTTATTGTAATCAACACTAAGTGCATACAAATCGGTTATTTTTTGATAGAACCTGCGTTCACTGGCCCGTATTTCCCTTATGCGTTCCAGCAATTCATCAAAATAATCTTTGCCAAACTGTTTACCCTGTTTTAGCCGTTCATCGTCCAGCACAAAACCTTTAGTAATAACCTGAGTTCGGTTTAAGCAGCTATTAGTTTTTGCTGATTAAGCTGTGCAATAAGTATAGGATTAGTTTCTTCAATATCTTTTTTAATGGAAGGTTTTTTAGGGAAGAATGAGTAAGCGGCGATAGCTCCCATAATGTTTAAAATAAATCCTGCCACACTGCGATGCCTGGTGTGTTCGACCTGGCAAATGTTTTTCAATTCATCATTTACTGTTTCAATTACAGAACGTTTGCGGAGCAATAATTTTTCTTCATTGCTTAATGCTTTTTGTTTCATATTTCTTCTTACAGCAGTTATTAATTGTATGCCATCATCAAATAATAAATCTGCCAATGCTTTATTGATATATCCTTTATCGCCAAATACTTTTCCAAATATTTCCTTGGTCATCCGGGTAATTATTTTTGCACTGCTATCGTGTGTATTGCCCTGTGAGAGGTAGAAAGAGAGGATTTCACCTTTATCATTTATTATTAAATGCAGCTTAAAACCAAAGAACCAGCCTACCGTTGATTTACCGACTTTTGCCATTCCCTTAAAAACTTTATTTCGTTTAATTCTTTTGTTATGGCATACCCGAAGAACAGTAGAATCAATAAAGCTGATACCGGTGCATTCACCCCGGCAGCAGTAATGCAGAAACAGCATAAAGGGTATTGCACAACGATGGCTTAATTCTATAAACCGGTTATAAGAAACAACGTCGGGGAAACAATCTCTTAAATGATGGCAAACATAGTGGCAATAAAAATGTTTGAAGTTTCTGAACTGTCCTCCATGAAAGGCAATTAAAATGGTGATTATTTCAGAGTCGGTTAAAGTTGGTTTACGATTGCGTTTTTTAACCCCGGCAGGAGCAGGCAATGATTGTTTTTTAAACTCATGTTCAAATTCATTGCAAAAATCATCAACTTTTACAAAAATTTCTGCAACTTTGTGGGAGAAAAGTGGAGTGTTCATAATTGACTTATTAAATTGATTGTCAACTATTTACTAAGCAAAAAATATTCCGCTTTTCTTCTTTTGTACAAATAAATTTCTACTATTTTTTATCCCGAACTCAGGTTAATAAACTCTTTTAGGGTATTGGTAGCCCAAATACGAAACTGTGTGGCCTCGCTGCTGTTTACACGGTAGCCAACGGCCAGAATTGCTTCAAGGCGGTAATAAGTGGTTAAATAGGTTTTGCCGTCTGCCGCAGTTGTTTCCATTTTGGAAACAACTGAATTTTGTTCCAGCTCACCTGTTTCAAAAATATTTTTTAAATGCTTGCTTATGGCAGGCACTGCAACGCCAAATAAAACAGCCATTGCTTTTTGCGTAAGCCAAAATGTGTCACTTTCAAAAACCACTTCCACTTTTACCTGGCCCTGCGGAGTGGCATAAAATATTATTTGATTATTTTTCATTGCTTTTTATGTTTCGGCGTGGCGGGTTTGGTTGTATTGTGTGTTTTGGGTTGGGGGATTTATTTTTTTTTGTGCCTTGCAAATGTGCCTGACTTGGTGCGTTGGCTATTAGAGACTTAGCTTATTGTGTCCAAGTAATGTTACTCGCTATCAATGATTTCCTTTACTTTCTTTTCCAAAACTTTTTGGTCTGGCAGATACAATTGATATTTTGAAACGAATATTTTATTTGAAAGCCCACCAGTTGCATACTTTACTAAAAAATCGTGTTTGTCTGCCGCTATAATAATTCCGATAGGGTCATTGTCGCCATCTGTGTTTTCTTCTTCTTTAAAATAGTTCAAATAAAAATTCATTTGCCCAATGTCTTTATGCTTTACTTTTTTTATTTTAAGGTCAATAAGAACAAAGCATCTTAATATGCGATGATAAAAAACGAGGTCTATAAAATTATGTTCATTGTCAACCGTAATTTTAAATTGCCTTGCCACAAATGAAAAACCTTCCCAAGTTCCAGTAAAAATTTCTGTAAGTTGTCAATAAGCTTTTTCTCCAAATCATGCTCTTTAATAATACTGTCTTTGGGAATATTTAAAAATTCAAAAACATACGGGTCTTTAATTGCGTCTGTTGAAGTACTTATTATATGTCCTTTGTCTGCTAAAGCCAATACGCCTTTCTTGTCTTTACTTAAAGCCAGGCGTTGAAATAAAGCAGCATCAATTTGTCGTTTCATTTCCCGGAAACTCCAATTTTCTTTAATACTTTGCTTTTCGTAAAAACTTCTTGCTAAGTCATCAGAAACTGTCAATAATTCTGCGTAATGGCTCCAACTTAACAATATGCCGGACACTGTTTGGCTTTTTGCCAATTTGCCAGACACTGTCTGGCGAATTTGAGATTTTCCAAACGCCGTCTGGAAATTTGGGTATTTGATGTAGAAAAGCCGCATCAGTTGAAGGTTGGAACGGCTGAAACCTTTGCCAAACCTTGTTTTTAAATCTTTAGATAAGGAAACCAATAATTCTGTCCCATACCCGGCACGCTCTTTTCCTTGCTGTTCAAATTCAACAATGTGTCTGCCAATTTCCCAATTAGCTTTCACTAATTCAGTATTGATTGCTTTAATAGCATTCTCTTTTGCTTTTTGAAGAGTAGTGCCAATGTTATTAAGTAATTGGGTGTATTTATTTTTACTAAGACTCATTTTGTGAAATTAAAAAATTATATACTAATAAATAAATCTTTTGGGTTCAGAAAATTTTCTGACTTAACCGAATTTACCTTGCAAATGTGCCTGACTTGGTGCGTTGGCTATAGTAATTGTTATTGTATTAATGCTTTAAAGAAACCAAATTCATTATCAATAACCAATTTTGTATCAAGGTACAAGTTTGAAAGCTCACAAGATGTCTCTGGTGTAAATGAGCAAGAATGGCAAGCGGATAAATTTAATTGTCCAACAGTTATGCGTTGGCATTTTTAGCTCTTTGTAAGATTGGCTTTGTGCCGGAGTTTTGTGCGCCTTGTTCCGCAAAAAACAGGATGCTAAAAATAGCGTGGGTCAGTGCCGCAGCTTTTTGTAATTATTTATTTAAATAAAAAAACTCTCAAAACTTATAATACTCCTTCATCCTCGTCATCAGCATATCTTTTTTTCTACGGGATACTTCCACTTCCTGATTGTTGGAAAGTACAATTGATCCACCTTCGCCACGGATATATTCTTTTACATGCTCCAGGTTTACCAAATATGATTTATGGGAGCGGATAAAATTACTGTCTTCCAGCAGTTCTTCATATTCGTGAATGGGTTTACTGGCACAAATTGCTGGCCGGTTGGTAAAATGAAAGTTGGTGTAATTGCTGCTGGCTTCGCAGTAAATAATATCCTGTATCTGCACCACCTGAAAACCTTTTACCGAAGGGATACATAATTTCATTTTTTGTGATCCGCCTTTGTGCTGTACGTTGTGCAAAAAAGTTTCAATGTTTTGCCCGGCAGTTTTGTCCGCTATTATTTTCTCAGCTCTTTTCACTGCTTCTCTCAGCAATTCGTCATCTACAGGTTTTAATAAATAATCTACAGCACTAAACCTGAAAGCCTGCGTCATATAATTACTGTGTGCAGTAACAAATATTATTTCAAAATTTATTGCCGGCAGGTTATGCAGCAAATCAAATCCGCTTGCCTGGGGCATGGCAATATCTAAAAAAACCAATTGCGGTTGCAAGGTCGTTATAGCATTGGTTGCTGCTGCGGCATTGTCGCAGCTGGCAACTATTTCAACTGTTTCGCAATTGAGCTCCAGTAATTTTTGTAAAGAGCTGAGTCCTCTTGGCTCATCATCCACTAAAATTGTTTTTATTGCAGTCATGGTTCGTTTATTTCAATTGGTAAATGCAGTGTAACTAAAGTGCCGGTTTCATTTTTACCGGCAATATCTTTTTTATCCTGTATGGTAACACTGCTTTGCAGTTTGTATTTTTCATTTAAAAGAAAAATACGGGTTTTAATATTTTCAATACCAACCGAATTGTGCAAATTGCCGTTACCCGAATTTTGCCAAACAGATGATTTTTTATTTTCTACAGATTGATTAATGCCAATACCGTTATCATCAATAGTGCATACCAATTGATGGTTTTGTCCACCGGATGCTGTGGATTTTACAAAGTTAACATTGATATGAATGTTTTTGTTGTGGCTGGTTACCCCATGCCAAATGGCATTTTCTATAAAAGGTTGTATAAGCATGGGCGGTAAAACTGTTTCATCAGCATCTAAATCTTTAGCCGCCGTTATTGTAAATGTAAAATTGGCGTTGCGTATTTGCTCCATTTCCACATAGCGTTGCAGATAATCTATGGTATTGCGAAGGGAAATAAATGCCTGGCCTGATTGATCTAAAGTAACTCTTATAAGCTGTGCAAATTTGCTGAGAAAGTGAGATGCTTCTTTGTTCTCATTGCTTAATATCATTTCTCTTATACTGTTGAGGCTGTTAAAAATAAAATGAGGATTCATCTGTGCCCTTAGCGCCATCATTTCTGTTTCAGCTATTTTTTGTTTTAATGTAGCTTCCCGGCGTATAACCCCAATTCTCCTTTTTACAAAAGAAGTAATAAGGCCGGTTAGCAGGCACAGGGCAATTATCCTGAACCACCAGGTTTTCCACCAGGGAGGGTGTATAGTGATTGCCACTGTTGTAATTCCTTTACTCCACTTGCCATCACTATTTGCCGAACGGAGTTCAAAAAAATATTCTCCCGGCGGCAAGCTGGTATAACTTACAAAATTTCTGTTGCCACAGTTGGTCCAGTTATCGGTAAGGCCTTTTAACCGGTAAGCAAACTGGTTATTATTTTGATTGGAAAAATTGGTTACCGCAAAATTGAGTGTAATAAAATTCTGCTGGTGTTTAAGCGTAATATTGTTTGTTCGTGAAGGTGCTGTTTTCGATTGCAGGGGAACATCGTTAACCAATATTGCAGTAATGAGCGGCACGGGGCTAAAATTATTTTCTTTAAGTGCAGCAGGATTAAATTTTGTAATGCCACCTACGCCACCAAATAAAAGTGTGCCATCGCTTTGTTTAAAAACGCATGCAGTATTGTATTCTAAAAAAGAGAGGCCGTTGCCCATATTGTAATGTTGTGCGGAATAATTATTTTGTGGATTTATTTTATAAATACCGGTATTAGTGCTTACCCAAAAAAAGCCCTGGTTATCTTTTTCAACTGCATAGCATACATTGGAAAGACCTGCTGTATTTAAGATAAGCTGTTTTACTACCACATTCTTTTTATAATCGTACAGCAAAATTCCGTTATCGGTAGCCAGCCAAAACAATGGCCCATCGGGCAGCAGGTGCCGCACATAAATAGCATATTTTTTTACCGGTTCAATAATTTCAAAGTTCGATTTAAGGTAATTGTATTTACCCAAACCTGCACCCACAGTGCATACCCATACTGTATTGTTTTCATCTTCGTACATGTACCTGCCAATGTAAGCCTGGGGCCAGGCAATGCTGGCAGGAAGCGAAACCCAGCGTTTATCTTTTAATGAAAAAAATACAGGCCCATTTTCTCCGGTTATTAAAAGACTGTCGGCTTTTTTAAGTTTTATTATGCCATACAATTTTTTTGTGGTTAGCAGCTCTTTGTTTTCTTTATAACTTATTTGTTTTCTCTTACTGTCTAATTGCATTAATCCACCCCAGCTGGCTATCCATAAATTGTTTTTATCGTCTGCTGTAATATCATAAATAGTATTGCTTATTATTCCTATTTTAGAAGATGCGGAATATGCATTAAACTGGTTGGTTGCAATATCCCACGCTGCTATTCCCTGGTTTTGTGTGCCTACATAATATGCGCCGTCCCTGCATTTGTACATATCAAAAATCATATTGTCGGGTAGTGAGGCAGGTTTTGATGGTTCGTTACTGATAGCATAAAACTGGTACTTTAACGGATCGTATTTTGCAACGCCACTTCCGCTAAGGCCACACCAAATAATTCCCTGCCTGTCTTTAAATAATGACAATACAAAATTTTTTCCCGGCGAACGTCCGTCGTACCGGTCATGGGTAGCTGTTTGCACAGTGCCGGTTTTTTCATCGTATTGTACAATGCCGTTTCCCCTGGTGCCTATCCATAATTTATCGTTCGCATCTGTTATAAAACAACCCACACCATCAGTTTGTATTTTAAAAGGAGCGATGTTATTGATTTGTTCAACCGGTTCATTTATTATAAAACATCCCTGCGTAAGGGTGCCTACCCACAATGCGCCTTTATAAGAAAATAACTCTTTTATTTCAGGAAATAAATACTGTGGATGCAGCAGCTGTGTTTTATAACCGGTTCCTTCAGCAATTAAAGAATAGAGATTATTTAAAAGCCCCACAATTATTTTTCCGTTGTGCTCCACAATACTGCTCACCCTGGTTTTATTGCTGTTATCATCAAAAAAATACGTTAATGATTTTGAAGAAGTGTTAAGGAGTATAAGTCCATTACTATAGGTTATAAACCAGTATTCATTTTTTTTAAAGGAGATAATTTTTTTTACCGGCACCTTTTCAAGGCTGGAGGCAAAAGGAAATTTTTCTGCAATACGCACCAGCGAATCAACAGAAGGATCATAAAGGCAGGTGCCCTGCAAAGTGCCTGCCCACAGTATTTTTTTTTCTTTGTCAAAAAAAAGAGTAGAAATATAATTGGAAGGAAGTTTTTTGCCTATGGTGTTTTGAGGTAAAAATATTTTGAACTGTTTTCCATCATACCTGTTCAACCCGTCCTGTGTACCAAACCACATAAACCCATCATCATCCTGTGCAATGCTGTAACAGCTGTTTTGAGATAAGCCCTGCTCCGAAGAATAGTTTTCAAATAAAAGTGGCTGACAGTTTACGGACATTGAAAAAGCCAGGGAAATAAATACTGTAACCTGAAAATTTTTATTTAAAAAGTAACTGAGCATAATAAATACTTCAACGCAATTAGTAAAGTTAATACTGCAAAATACTGTAACAATGCAACTGTTAAGCTACGCATAAATACACTAACAATATTGCCATAATGCTGGGTAATTATCAGTAAGGATAAAAGTAAAAAGAGTTTAATAAAAAAGGCTGCCGTAAAAACAATTAAGGCAGCCGTTAGTGAAAAACCATTAACCAGCTTTCTGTATTTAATAATTTTAGGTAAGCCTTGTATTATTTTCGTAAAAAAAATTTATTAAAGAAGTGTCTAAAAATGATTGTATGAATTTCTTATTTGGCCAAAAGTGGCCGGTGGGGACACCGGCCACGGCGGAGGATCGCCGCCGTTCGTGTCCACACGAACGGCTTACATGGTGAATGAAAATTCTATTTTTAGACAGCTTCAAAGAGATGATATTGTTTTCTTGTTTAATAAAACTGTAGTTGGCTTTGCAGGCTCAATAATATTCTTCCGGAAATAAAAAACTTAACATCATTTTAAAACTGTTCATAATGAAAAAAATGTTCATCTTCTTTTGTCTCTTACTTGCCTGTACATATTTTTCTATTTCTCAAAACATAGGTATTGGGCTTACAAATCCTGCAAGGGCAAAATTGGAATTGAACGGAGCAGTAGATTATACAACAGCCATTTTTGGGGGTGAGAGTACAGGTATTGGCTTTTGGCGTAATAATCCGGGAATTGGGTTCAATAATTATTATAATGGAGGAGTTCGTTGTATTGGAAACGGTTATAGCGGTTACATCTATCTGGATGCTACGAATGGAGGAATGTATTTTAATATGAATGCTTCCGGAACTACAAATAGTGTGCTTGCTCCAGCAATAAATGCCATGAAGATTAATACTAATGGTAATATTGGAATTGGCGGAGTTCATCCAAATGCTCAATTACAATTATCCAACACTTTAGCTAATCGAAAAATTGTTTTGTGGGATGGTAGCAACAACGATCACCAGTATTTTGGTTTAGGCATAGAACCGGGTACTATGCGTTATTCGGTTGCCGGCACCGGTAATGTACACCGTTTTTACGCAGGCACTTCAGCGGGTTCATCGGAATTACTCATGAGTATTTGGGGAAATAAAAACCTTATTATTGGCACACAAAATGGCGGAAGTAAAGTTGGCATTAACAGCATATCCCCTTTATATCCGCTGGAAATTGTACAGACAGGCGGCAGGGGACTCGCCATCATTGATCCCAATACATACAATTATTTTGGTTTGAATACCAACCTGTTTGGTTCAACCAATAATCTATATATTATATACAACGAAGCCGGGGTTGCACACATAGATTCTGATGGCAATTATCACAGCGGCAGCGACGAGCAACTAAAAGTAAACATCCAGCCTATGCCCGAAACACTTTCAAAACTCATGCAATTAAAGCCCAAAAGCTATGCTATGAAATACAATAATCCTGATAAAAAACCAAGCCTTGGTTTAATTGGTCAGCAGTTATATCCTTATTTCCCCGAATTAGTTTCAATAACCAATGGGGCAAGTTATGGGCATAAAGAATTAAAAGAAATATATACCATTAATTATAGTGGCTTATCGGTAATTGCTATAAAAGGTATTCAGGAGCAGCAGCAGCAAATAATGGATTTACAAAAAAGAATGCAATTGCTGGAAGATCAAAATAAAATACTGATTCAATTATTAAAAAACAACAAATGACTGCGTGAAAAAATTAAATAATGTTTTATGAAAAAGAGAATACTTAGTTTATAATTTACTATTTTTTATTGCTGTACTATGTTTACAGAAAAAAATATTTTCTCAAAATGTTGGTATTGGCACTGTCACTCCTGCTTTTAAATTAGATGTAAGGAACGGCAGCATCAATACCGATTCGGTTTACCGCATCGGCGACACTACAGTGCTCTCAGTAAAAGGGTCAGAAAATATATTTGCCGGATGGGGAAGCGGAATTAACAACAATACGGGAACAAGCAATACGGCTACTGGTTACAAAGCATTGTTTTCCACCACAACTGGTCAAAGAAATGCTTCTATCGGAGCCCATTCTCTTTATTCTAGTACCACTGGATCTGAAAATATTTCAATTGGAGATAGCTCATCCTATTCTGGAAATGGATATTATAATACCATTATAGGAACACGTGCAGGAAAAAACAATACAGGCTCATGGACAAGTATCATCGGCATTGATGCCGGCAAAAGTAACCAGGCAAACGGAAATGTATTTGTGGGTTCTGCCGCAGGTATGAAAAATACATCCGGATCTGGTAACACTTTTGTTGGTGATAATGCCGGCCGAGAGAACATAACGGCAAGCGGTAACTCTTTTTTTGGCTCATTTGCCGGTGCTTTAAATACCGGTGCTAATAATGCTGCATTTGGTCAAATTGCTTTGGCATCAAATACCTCCGGTGCAGGCAATGCTGCTTTTGGTACGTGGGCATTAAACAGAAATACAACAGCAAGTGCAAATACGGCAGTTGGCTCAAGTGCTTTATTCTTTAATACCACAGGGGCAAATAATTCAGCCATAGGATTTCATTCGTTGTTTAATAATAATACGGGCAGTTTTAATACAGCCTCGGGTTACGAAGCGCTGGAAGGCAACCTGACAGGTAGCAACAATTCGGCTATTGGTTACCGTTCATTGTATGAAAATACATCGGGCTACAGTAATATTGCAATCGGTACATCGGCATTAAGATTAAACACAGATCGTAGCAATCTTATAGCTATCGGCGATTCGGCATTATTTAATAATAGTACCGGTTTTCAAAATACAGCCCTTGGCTCAAAAGCACTTTATAACAATACAACAGGAGCATTTCAGGTAGCTGTTGGCGATTCGGCATTATTCAGCAACACCGGAAATTTTCACAACTTTAATACTGCTCTTGGGTCGCAGGCCGGGGCTTTTAATGCATCTTCATCAGGTACAATTTATATCGGGTTCCGTTCCGGCTGGCGTTCATCGGGTGGCGGCAGTAATATTTTTATAGGTTCTTACAGTGGAGAAAACAGTACGGGAAACGACAACATTGGACTTGGCGGCCAAACACTTCGATCAACGAGTGGAATTAGAAATGTGGCATTGGGTTCATTTGTTATGGAAAATAACAGCATCGGATCCGAGAATGTTGCCGTTGGCACTTTTAGCTTATCCGGCAATATCACTGGCAGTTCTAATACAGTGGTAGGATATAACTCTAATGTGCTCACCTCTGGTTTAAGTAATGCTTCGGCATTTGGCTCAGGCGCAATAGTTGATGCCAGTAATAAAGTAAGAATTGGCAGTACATCTGTTTTCTCTATAGGCGGGCAGGTAGGCTGGACAACTTTTTCTGATGGACGTTATAAACAAAACATACAGGAAGATGTGCCCGGTATTGCTTTTATAACCAAACTAAAACCCGTAAGTTATACTGTGGATATAAACAGCCTTAACCATAATTATTATAAAATAAAAAAAGATGCTGCAACAGGTTTTTCAAATACGGAAAGACAAACAGGTTTTATTGCCCAGGATGTTGAAAAAGCAGCGCAGGAATTAAATTATACATTTAGTGGTATTGATAAACCGGGATCTGAAAATGGATTGTACGGATTGCGTTACGCAGAGTTTGTAGTACCTCTGGTAAAAGCTGTGCAGGAGCAGCAGCAGCAACTAATTGAAATGAAAAAAGAAATGGATCTGTTAAAAGAACAAAATAAATTACTGCAGCAGTTATTAAAAAAGAACGAATAATTTTTATAAAAAAATATCAGCTGGAGAAAATATTTAATAAAATGAAAAAAATAATTATTGCTTTTTCGCTTTGAAGCTCCACGTAATTAAAAATTCCGCTACCACTTCGCCCTGTGCATTAGTGCCGGTACTTTTGGCAATTACTGTTTTTCCTTCGCCATGAAAAATGGCGGCTTCAATGGCTTGTTTAATTATTAAGCCATCATTACAAACAAAAGTGGTTTTGCCAACGGCTTTTTTTATAAAGTTGCCGCTGATATTTACTACCAGCATACTTACTGCCGGATTTTTTTTATGAATGTGTGCAAGCCCTAAAACACCCGTGCTCATTTCAGCAGCCATGCTAAGGCATGCAAAGTAGGTACTTTTAAAAGGGTTTTGGCTAAACCATTTATACGGAACCACTACTGCACATTTATTTTCATCGGCAAATTGCACCCGTACACCACTAAAAAATGCACTGGGCAATTTAGAAAATAAAAACAGACCGAATTTAAAACGGTTGTTTATTAACTTTAAAAAAGGATTAGTCATTTGATTGTAGATTTTAGATTGCCGGGTATAGATTTTTTTAGATTCGAAAGGTATTCTCTAATGATAAATCTGCAATCGGCAATCAGCAATTGTATTCTCCCTGAATTTTAGGCTTCAACGCATTTGAACTCCAAATCTTTAAAAGGCCTGCAGTTATTTCCGGTTTAATTTTATTTGTTTACTTCTACAATACAAATTACTGCAGATGGTGTTGCATTGTCAGTCTTTAAATTAATGGTACCACCAGCACCCGTTGCAAAACGAACATTGGAAACAGCATTTTGCTGTAATGCTTCTGCAACCTTTGCGGCATAAGTAGTTTGCGTACTTTTTGAAATGGCATTATTAACTGCATACCAGTCTATAGCCTGTTTTGTAACCACGGCAGCAAATACATCTTTAGTGCCCACATTATCCGGCACTAAACTTTTGCCACGGGGAAATAAACGGTAACCGGTAATGCCGCAATATGGTGAGAAAGAAGTTTTTGCAGCATCATCTTTATTGGGATAGGGGAATAAAGTATAACTGCTGCCATCGGTTTCCTGCCCAAAAATATAAATGTTGCACTCTGTAGAATTTTTTATTTCTATTTTAAATTTTGTACCTGCTGCAATTTTGTTTACCGTTTCAAAAACATTTGCTGTTTTTAATTTTAACGGAATGTATTGCTTATCGTCGTTTTTAACCAAACCAATATTACATTCAAAAGCAACATTTACAGCAGCACCCCGCTTTGGCATGGCATCAATTCCGTAGGCTTCTCTTACAAATTCTTTAAAATCGGCATATCGCACCCATCCCACACCGTTATTACCCCACTCCGGTCCCCAACTGTTCATAATTTGAAAAGCCTGTTTACGGTCATCGTATCCAATCACACACATGGCATGTCCTCCAAAACCCATCTGGCTGCGGTCTTCATCCGTTGGTGCCCATACTTCTTTCCCCATCATTCCCTGCATAAAAGTTCCGCCAACCATCATACCAATTACAACGGGGGCATCTTTTGCCAAATGCTCTTTTACAGCCCTTACATTAATTCCCTGCACACTTTCTCCATCAGTTAATCTTGTAAAACCATGCATACGGTTTTGTGCTGCATTGTTTAACATGGATGAACTGGGTTGCCTGCTGCAATCCTGTTCATCGTAAGGAAATGTATTAAAAGGAACTACACCTTTAGCAGTCATAAACTCCATAGCGTTTTGTATGTAAGCACCCTGGCATCCTTCCAAACCTATTTGGTTATATACAAATGCCGGGCTGTAGGCAGTGTTGTTTCCGGTTTGGCCTGTGGATGCTGCTTCTACAATTGTTCTTGCTGCATACACACTGCTCCATGCAACACAACTGCCTTGCTTACCCTGATTTTGACGGTCGGGGGCAAAACGTAACAATGAAACACTTTCGGGCAAAGGATTTTTTGTATTATCATCTGCCAGTGCCTTCATAAACATTTGCTTTTTTAAATTGCTCGGGACTAAAGTTATATCCGCTTTGCGAAAAAAGATTTTGAATAATATTTGTAACCCCCGCCAGAACTGTTTCTAAAAAAGAAAAAGTAAGCTGCCGCTGCTGCAATTAATAAAAATATAATTTTTTTACCGCCACCACCACCTCTGAATAATCCCAAAATCAGCGGTAAAAAATTCAATAGTCCACCCCCGCCACCGGCGCTGCTTCTTCCTCCACCAGATGTACTGCTTTCATTAAAATCCTGTTGATCCTGCGGATCATCTTCCATACGTATTGGCATATCAATTTATTTTAGAGCTTAAAAGTAAGGAGAAATTTGATAATGATTTTAGTTATAGTTCAAATTGGTAAAATCTTTTTACTTAATTATAAGATGAATATGATTTTATGGGGTTCAACGATTTTCTTTTTCCAATATTTCAAACTGCCGGCTCAAACTTATTCCATTTTCATCAACCAACGTAATAATATGTTTTCCCGGCGAAGGGTTTAAACCCATTTGATGAAAATTTTGCGTGGCTCCAATAAATTTATCATCCAAACTCCAGAAGATTTTTGCACTGCTTCGGCGGTGTGCTGCTGTAAAAACAGTTTTGCCTTTTTCGTCCGCTTACTTCCAGCGGTACATAAATTTTTGCATCGGCCTGCGGATAAATGATCTCCATTACTTTTCCTGTTTCTGCAAATTCGCAACCGGTTTTAAAGGGTGGTAATATTTTATAGTCGGCATTTTTTTGTTTGTAATAATATTCCATTGCAGGCGAGAGGATAAACCAACTTTTATGCTGCATTGCAGACGGATTTTCGCATTGTTCTGTTACCCTGAAATTTCCTGTGATATCCAGATGAATTATTTTATGGTACACACATTGCGGCACTTTTGTTCCGTTGGGAGGCATAAATAATGTATCCACATTAGGGCAATCAATATTGGCACGGTAACCACTTTGCCTGCATACCGGTACAAAAGAAAAATTATATTTTGGTTTTACGAACCAGCTAACGTTGGGCAGCAGCCGAAAAATATCAAAAAGTATTGGCGCAGCAGTTTGTATGCCAATTAATCCCGGCCTTCCTTCGCCATCGGTATTGCCCACCCAAACAGCAACCACATTTTTAGGAGTAATGCCAATGGCCCAGCCATCTCTAAAACCAAAGCTTGTTCCCGTTTTCCATGCAATTTTTTGAGAAGAAGTGAACTGCTGCCACAAACCTTCTTCGCCGGGCCGCATTACTTCCTGCATGGCCTGAAAGGTGAAGTAGATAGAGGTTGCATCGAGAGGCAAGTAGTTAGTTGTTAGTTGTTGGTTGTTAGTTGTAAGTTGGCTGTAGTCGGTCGTCATATATTTTGGCGGATGAAAATCATTTCTGTCAAGCTTACCATAATTTTTTGTTTGATGATTAAGTGTACGTGCCATGCTTGCATACACGCCGGCAATATCCCAGCTGTTACTTCGCAGCCACCAAGAATTAAACTTAACCCATACGTATCTGCCGTACGATTTAATGTTGTTATGCCACATTGTTGTAAGGTTTCGTAAAAACGCTGGTATTTATATTGCTGCAACAATTTTACTGCAGGAATATTTAAACTTCTTGCTAATGCTTTGCTGGCAGGCACTGCACCATCATAACCCAAATCAAAATTTTGCGGTGCATAGCTGCCAATTTGTGTGGGAATATCAGGTATGAAGGAGTTGGGTAAAATTAATCCATCACTTAGCATGGCTGCATACAATATTGGTTTTAATGCACTGCCGGGAGATCGTGCGTGCTGCAATTACATCCACATCGCTTTCCATTTCTTTGTTGTATGGATCAAAAATATTTCCAACGTAGGCTAATGTATTTCCTGTTTCCACATCTAATACCAATTGCACAGGCATTGTTTATGCCATTACCTTTTAAAACAGATTGGTGCTGCTGAATAATTGCGGCCACATTTTTTTGCAGTGCGCCATCTATTGTTGTTTTTATTTTTGTTACGGCAGGTTTTTGTTTTTTAAAACGCTGTAATAAATGCGAAGCAAATTGTGGTAACGGTAAGGGATGGCCGGGTAACGGTTCCAGCTTGGCCAAATCGCAACTGCTGATGTCTATCTTACCTGCATCAACTAATTTGTGCAACAGCATGTTTCTTTTTTTCAACAGCACATCCCTGTTTTTTCCCGGATGTACCAATGATGGCGCATTGGGTAACACTGCCAGCGTTGCCATTTCGCCCCAGCTTAATTTATCTGCACTTCGGCCGTAATAGCGCCATGCGGCTGCATCCAGCCCAACCACATTACTGCCGAATGGTGCATTGCCGGCATACAATGCAATTATTTCGTTTTTGGGAAATGACATTTCTAAACGCACTGCCAGTATGCTTTCTTTTAATTTATTCCAGATGCTGCGTTTATCATTTTTTTTAGAAAGCCTGATCACCTGCATCGTTAATGTGCTGCCGCCCTGCACCACACCTTTATTTTTAATATTTTTTACCACAGCCCTGCCAATAGAAACAGGATCTACACCGGGATGTTTAAAAAAACGTTTGTCTTCGAATGTGGTAATGCAATCAATAAATTTTTGAGGTACATTTTTATTATAAGGAAAACGCCATTGGCCATCGGCTGCAATGGTAGCATTTAGTAAGTTCCCGTTTGCATCTTCTATTATATAACTGGTTGGTGTGTTAAATAATTTTTTGGGTAGAGAAAAGTAAAACCAGATTAATAAGCCCGACAGGATCAACAATTTTATTTTTGCTGATGTGCGGAGTGATTTTAATTTGAGGGCTATTTTTGATGATGGTGTCAATTTTTAGTTTGTTATTTTTCTTACGTCCCTACGGGACTTGGTTAAACTATATCTATTTTTTCTACCAACGTTGTATCCCTACGGGATTAAGTCGGAAAACTCCACGGTGGATGTTATTTTCCTTTTCTTGTAACTAATTTTCCTTTTTTGTTTGTTGTCTTTCTTTCGCCCCTACGGGACTTGGTTAAACTATATCTATTTTTTCTAACAACGTTGTATCCCTACGGAATTAAGTTGGAAAACTCCACGGTGGATGTTATTTTCCTCTTCATGTAACTAATTTTCCTTTTTTGTTTGTTGTCTTTCTTTCGTCCCTACGGGAATTGGTTAAACTATATCAATTTTTTCTAACAACGTTGTATCCCTACGGAATTAAGTTGGAAAACTCCACGGTGGATGTTATTTTCCTTTTCATGTAACTAATTTTCCTTTTTTGTTTGTTGTCTTTCTTTTGTCCCTACGGGACTTGGTTAAACTATATCAATTTTTTCTACCAACGTTGTATTCTTACAGGATTAATACAAAAGCAACTATTTTTTTTAGTAACGTTTTATCGGCAGGGATTAATACAAAGATTGCTGTTTTCAGTTTTTATTTAATTTCTGCAGAACCAAGTAGTAGAAAGTTATATTGAATTTTCCAAAGCTTTTTCAAACCTTGGGAAATTACTTCGATAACTATTGTATTTTAATTGCCGTTAGGCATACTACGTTGGTAGAAAAGAAAGCCCCAGGTTACATAAGTCCCGTAGGGACGAAAGATAACTTTCTCCTCTGATACCTATTCAATTTTATGAAAAAGATACCTTTCATCATATTCCACTTCAAATAAATCTAAAAATTCTTTGTATTCCTGTAAAAATGTTTTTTTCTGATGATGTATTTTTTGGTTCTTAACATAATCGATCAATTTAGGTAAAGAAGATTTATTGTAGGAAAAAGCGCCATAGCTTTCCTGCCATTGAAACTTTCCTGCAATTAATTTATTATCATTAATCCATTTGGAGGAACTGCCTTTGATATCCTGCATTAAATCGGATAAAGATTGTGATGGCCTCATGCCAATCACAATATGTAAATGATCGGGCATCCCATTTATGATTATCATTTTATGCTTATTGGTTTGTATAATGCCTGTTATATATTGGTACAACCTTTCTGCCCAAGAATCCTGGATTAATGAGATTCTGTTTTGTACAGCGAAAATTAAATGCAAATGGATTTGTGTGTAGGTGCTTGGCATTGCTATAATCTTTTTATTGTTAGCTTGTCTTGCGTCCCTCCGGGACTTATTGAATTCTATATTTTTTTCTACCAAGCTTTTGTGCCTACGGCACTGAAAATAAATAGCTTCCTCTTTTTTGTAAAAACACAATTAAAGCTCAGTAAAGATATACAGTACACGAGTGCGACGCCTATGAAGTTAAATAGAATTACTAAAGGTTGGTTCAAAAAAAATACACAACCGCCGACAGGGTTTTTAACCGCTGTCGGGGTTGTACAAAATTTATGGTGCCACCACTTCTACCCACTTTCCATTTACACCCGCCGAAATTTTATTATCATACATCGCTTCGCTAAATGTACCGGGTAAAAAATATCTACCCAAATAAGAAGCATTTAATTGTACATAATAAGTTAGTGTTTCGCTGGCATTAATATTGAAATAAGTGTACACCCTGTCATCACGAATATCCTGGTAAGTGGAATAAGATGATTTGAATGCACCTTCACCACCCAGCATTCTTGCATTTAAAATTTCCCAGCCGCTGGGAAAAATTTGTGACAATGCCATTTGAGAATAATTACCTCTGCCACCGGGGTTTTTGATAATTACTTTGGCTACAAAATCGCTGCCCTGTGTTAATTTATTAATGTCGATGGCTTTTCCATCCTGCGATACATAACTAACATTCATGTTTAGCAATGCCGGATTGTTATTTACTTTTAAACTGTCGCCTGCAAATGGTTGCCCTTTAGTTATCATTCGTATATACAAAACGTTATTGCCTTTGTTAGTGATAACTACATTGCTGGTATTTTGATTTTTAAACACTACAGGTAACTGACGGAGATAAGTAGCCGTATTAATATCGGTTTGTTTACCATCAATATTTGCAGAAGAAATTATTTTTGCACCACTTGCATTTTTACCACAAAACTTTGCAATAGCAATAAACTGTAAGCAGTGGTTTGTGTGCTGTACCAACTCTCCTGCGATAATTTTGCAGCAATTAAATCTACTAACTGCCTGGCTTTATCTTTTTTATTTAACAACGTTAAGGTTTCTAATACCATCGCTTCATCTCTTGTATCGGAACCATACGTAAAACCCGGATTTACTCTTGCATCAAACGTTGTGGGTAAGCCGCTTATTAAATCTAAAGCAGTATTAGTCTTGCCCTGCTAATTGATACGCCGCAGCTAAACGCCATTTTGCTTCGTTGGATAAATATTTAAATTCTTTCAAACGGTTCATGGCTCCAAGTTCCGGAGCTTTTGCCAATGCTAAAGTATATAAGCGATAAGATTGAGAAAGATCGCCGCCATAAAAATTAGTAGTTGTTGCTACCCAGCTGTTGGCCTTGCCCCGCTGGTAATTTTTCCATTGCTGCAGCATGTAATCGCTTACTAAAAATCCATTGGCTTGCGCTTCTATTAAAAAATGCCCGGCATAGTTACTGCCCCATTCATCACTCTCGCTGCCGCCGGGCCAGTAACTAAACCCGCCGTCTGGCCGCTGAAAATTTTGCAGCTTTCCAATACCGGCCTTTATATTTTTATCTACCTGTGCCTTTTTATAATCATCTAAATCGGTTAATTGATTTAAAACCAATTGCGGAAAAACTGCAGAAGTGGTTTGCTCAATACAACCATGCGGATAGTCAATTAAATAATCTAAACGCTTTTGTAAATTCATTGATGGCATGCTGGAAATTTCGATAGTAGCTGTACTTGTTGCAGCCACACCAATGGGGGCTGCAGTTGTTTTCCATTGTTGCCCTGGTGCTAAAGTAATTTCACTGATGCTGGTTACCGGAGGATTAGGATTTCTTATATCGAGTTCTATTTCATAATTAGCATTTTCATTGCCTGATGTTGCATCTATTTTTACTTTACCAATGCCCACATTAGGTTTTACCCGTACATCGTAATAGACCATCTGTTCTCCAGTTTCGGTAAAGTTTATAGTTTGTACATTGCTGCCCACTACTTCTAAAAAAGCATTGGATTGTAATGAAAGATTTACTTTTTTAATATTGTTTTCCATTGCAAAAACGGTAACGGGCAATTTAATTGTTTCACCAGGGCCTAACACTCTTGGCATAGTTGCCAACATCATCAATGGTTTTTTTACCGCTACAGCTTTTTCTGCAAAACCATAACTGCCATCGTGAGCCGCAACTACCATTGCCCTTACCGAACCAATGTAGGAGGGAAGTGTAAAGGATTGTTTTTGTGTTTGTCCGCTGCTTAAATGAAATGGCCCTAAATATTTTACTACGGGCTTAAAACGATTGGCCGTTTTTTGTTTGCCAATGGCTGCATCACCATCGCCACCTATTGTTAAAATGCGTTCCAAATCGCCACCCCATGCGCCAATAACATAATCAAACATATCAAAGCTTTTTACACCCAATGCTTCTCTTGCATAAAAGGCTTCATGCGGATCGGGAGTTTTAAATCTTGTTAAGTCTAATAAACCTTCATCAACAATCGCTACGCAATAAGTCATTTCTTTTCCGCTTTGTTCACTTACGCTAAATGAAACAGTTTGCTCCGGACGAATACTGTTAGGAATATTGAGTACAGGTTTTAGCACTGTATTTTTATCTTCTACAAAAATGGGAATAGAGCCATACATTCTTATTGGCAGATCATTGATGGTTTGCGAATGCGGTTGCAATAAACTTACAGTTGCATAAACATTTGGTGCCATTGTTGTATCAGCTTTAAATGTAACAATGGTTTGTCCCTGCTTTGTTTCCTGCCAGAAATGATTTTATTACTTTGCTGCCGTTTTCTACACTTACCAATACCCTGCCCCCTTTGCTGCTGGGTATTGTTAAAGCAACTTCATCACCCACATTATATTTTTCTTTATTGGCAACTAAACGATAACATGGATGCGGCAGTTTGATCATCATTACCACCCCTGCTTTGCCAGCCTGGTTCATCAATGTAAAAAGTTGAACCGGTGGTGTGGCCGCTTCTTTAATCTTTTACTAAAATTAAATATCGGCCCCATTCATTTTCTGATGTACCAAAAGTCCACTGTCCACGGCCGTTAGTTAATGATACACTGTTTCTTTTTTCATTAATTTATTGTATTGTCTTGTGTAAAATTGCTGAGGTTATCGCCGTTATTATCCCACCACCAGCGCCATTGAATGCGGTAAAATTCTACTTCCACTTCATTGCTGCCACCAATTAAATTTCCTTTACTGTCTACATTTACAATTTGTGCGGTATGTTTTTTTCCGGCCAGTAAATAATCAAATGGTTTTTCGCCATCAGGTAATTTTAAACCCACATAACTTTTATAAGGGCTGTAAGGGATGCTCATATTATCAATACTGAAAGTGCCACCGGGTTCAAAAACTTTTACAACCATGTTTGCAGTAAGCATGCCCGGTGCAGTTTCATCAATTTCAAAATCTGGTTTTAATGCTGCATTACCTTCCGCATCTAAAGTGCCTTCGTAAATAGTTTTTTGTTGTGTAGAATAATTAGTTGTGGGGTTATCAAAATCAAAACCTGCAAATTTTGGGAATGATGTTGTTTTTGCATACAGCGATGCATCAATTTTTGCTTTTAAATTTTTACCCACTGCACCAAACAACCATTTGGCATTAATGGTGCCTGCTGCATTACCACCTTCGCCTAACATTGCATCTTTACCAAAATCAACATTTATTTTTAAGCGGTTAGGCATTACGGTTTCTACCTTAATTCTTTTTTCAAAAATGGCGCCACCTACTTTTATTTTTGCCAGCCAGTTACCAGTTGGCGATGCTGCATCGGTATTGGTTTTAAAAAGATAGAATCCATCTTCCGCATTGTTTTGTACAGTATGTTTATATAATTGCCCTGTGGGTGTATACAGGCTAAATTCAACCGGATGCTCTTTCGGTAATTTTTGTGTTTTATCTTCTACAATAAAATTAATGTACATGGTATCGCCGGGGCGCCACACACCACGTTCGCCAAAAATGAAACCTTTAATACCATTCTTCACTTCTTCTCCACTTACATCAAAACGGCTTAGGGCTAAAGAATTGCCATCATCTAATTTTAAATAACCTCTTTCATTTCCTTTTTTTGCAATGAGTAAATAAGGTTTGCGTTTTAAATCAATTTTTGCAAAACCATCATTACCACTTTTGGTTGTACTGATGATGGTATGCTGGTAATCCATAATTTCCAGGTCAACATCGTTCATGGGTTCGGTAGTAAGAATATTACTTACTGCAATGCTGATGCTGTTATCGTTACCACGTTTTGCAGTAAGGCCAATATTGCTGGCAAGAATATTTCGTGTTGCCCAGCGGTCTTTGTTGTAATACGATTTGCTGGTGGGGTCATCCCTCCTTTCCCAATTATAACCGTAAGGATAATAGGTATCGTACCTGTCCCAGAATGCATCATCTTCATCTACGCCATTTCTGCTGTATTCATTATAGCCTTCGTCATAACCTTCTTCTTCCTCTTCGTTTTTATTTTGTTGCAGTATCAGCAGATTGGTACAAAGAATATTCTGGCCGGAAACCGATGGTTACTCTATAAATAGCGCCCTGTTCTGTTTTTAAAAACTTATCAATGTCTAAAGAAAAATGTTGGTTTTTGTGCAGGTCTAATGTTTTATCATCATCTAAACGTAATGTTTTTTGAACGATTGGTTTTGCTACTCTTCTTAATTCATTGTTGCCACCCAAATCATTTTCCTGTAAAAACTGCGGCACATTATTTTCAAAAATTTTAATGATGCTGATGTCCACTGCATTTAAATTGATAGCTTCAAATGGCAATACCAGCCTGCCGCTGTTGGGTAAAATATTTCCCTTGCCATGTATTTTTACGTTGGGCAACCTGTTTTCGAAATTGATGTTGGACTGGTAAAAGCCTTTGTCCAGCACATCACCCCAGGTATTTTTTATACCGGTATTTATATTTACCGTATAGTTGCCATCTAATTTTCCATTTCCAAAAACTTTTACTTCGCTGCCGTTGATGGTATAAGAAATATCTGACTGTCCGCTGATGTTTATAAGCCGTTAAGGTCCTGCCCCACCGCAATGGCATCGCTGAATTGTACCGATGCATATTGCTGTGCCTCATTAATTGCTGCAACATTCAGCACTTTAAAATCGCCTAAGGAAGGTACAGCAACAGCGTTTTCGCCTTTTGCCTCCATGTTCATCGGGCCGCCGTTCCATTGTAAATTAATATTGCTTACCGATTTGCTGCGCTCAATATTATCCATAATAAAATTGTGCGTTTTTGTGGCATCGTTATGTTGCCAGTTTATTTTTAATGCCTTACCATTTTGTGTGGCGGTTAATAATTTTTCTACCTCACTGCCCTTTTCTATATCTGCAGTTTCAATGGAACCACTCAAACTCATTTTGTTTTTTATACCATTACTTCGCAAGCCATCACTGGTAACTTTAAATGAAGGTTTGATGGTTTGCATGCTGAAATCAAAGCTGGCATACTTGTCGGGTACTTTGGTTACTTTGCCCAATTTGAATTTTACCGAGTACATTTGATTTGCTTTCAACAGCCTTCGGGTTTAAACTCAATGGTTCTGGCATCTAGCCAAAATGCTTTTCCTTTTACTGCAGGCGAAAAATCAAAGAGATCATCTTTTACTGCCTCGCCAACTGCATGTGTGGTGTTGGCTTCGGTTGCCAGCTGAATGCGTACGGCAGTTGTTTTAGAAATGATGCCGGTAGTGTAGGCATCAATGTACTTGCTGAATGCAGGATCTACATCAATCCATTTTTCTTTTTTGTTGCAGGAAGAAAATACGGTGAGGATTGCTGTGATGCACAGCATGGTTCCAAAAAAAGTTGCACTGAACTTTTTAGAACTTTGAACACGGTCGGGGACCATATAAGTTTTGAATTTTTTTTGTTCAGCAAAACCAGGACGGCTTTACTGTTTTTGTTTTGATTATGTAAATGTGATAAGAATTTTTGAATTGTGCAAGAGGGTGGATAAATATTTTTAGTTAAAAGATTTGTAAAAGCAAAACCAGCGGTAAAATTTGTCAACGCTGCAGCTTAAAAAATATTTAATCAATTTTAACCACCTCAACATTATAAGTGCCATTAGTTAGGGAAGAAGTAGTTTGCTGTGTATAAGATCTGCCAGCCGTGGCAATAATTTTGGCATGAATTTCCAAATCAGAAGGGAAGTCGATTTTATTTTCGTTTCTAATTACTTTATCAAGTTTTAATGTATAGGAGCAGTTATCCTGCCAGGTAATTTTAAAACGAACGACAGCTTTTAATGCTTCGCTGGATTCGGTTTGGTAACCACCTCTGCGTTCGGCAATGGTTACAACTCCAGCCCTGGTATCTGCAATTCTAAATTTGCCTTCTTTAAATTTAAAGCAATCTGCAGGCTGGCTAATAGCTGCGATTGCAGATAACATTAGAAAAGCGGGTATGATAATATTTTTCAGCATTTATTACATTACCTGGTTTCTTAAAATATCATCAAACACATCTCTCTTTCTAATTAATGTTGCTTTACCATCTTTTACTAAAACTTCAGCAGGTTTGTAGCGGCTGTTAAAATTGGAAGACATTTCGAAACCATAAGCGCCTGCGTTTTTAAAAACTAATAAATCACCCTCTCTTATTTCAGCCACTTTTCTGTCCCAGGCAAAAGTATCGGTTTCGCAAATGTTGCCGGTAATAGTGTATTGTTTTTCTTTGCCGCCAGGGTTGGTAATATTTTCTATTTGATGATATGCATCGTAAAACATGGGGCGTATTAAATGATTGAAACCGCTGTTTACTCCTGCAAAGACAGTGTTAGGCGTTTCTTTAATTACATTTACTTCCGTAATTAAATAACCGGACGCACTTACTAAAAATTTACCGGGCTCAAACCAAACCTGCAATGGGTTGCCATTGGGGTTAGGGTGATTATCGAATGCTTCTTTAACTTTTTTTGCCAGTAAAATCATATCTGTTTCTCCATCGCCATCACGGTAGGGTACTTTAAATCCACCACCTAAATCCACCGATTTTAATTCCTTAAAATACGGAATAATATCAAACAGCACTTCAATACCTTTTACAAAAACATCCACATCTTTTATATCGCTGCCGGTGTGGATGTGTAAATTTTGAATATGCAAATTGTATTGAGATACTGTATCAAGAATTTTATTGAGCTGGTCTGCGGGTATTCCAAACTTACTTTTATCGTGCCCTGTAGAAATTTTTATGTTACCACCTGCCATAATGTTGGGCCGCAAACGAATGCCAACAGGATAATTGTGGCCATATTTTTTTCCAAACTTTTCTAAATTGCTCAGGCTGTCGATATTGATATGTACACCTAAACTTTGTGCTTCTTCTATTTCGCTGAAATGAATGCCATTGCTGGTATATAAAATGTTATTGGTTTCAAAGCCTGCAAGCAAGGCAAGTTTTACTTCGTTAATACTGCTGCAGTCGATATTGCAGCCAATACTTTTAATGTGTTTTAAAATATTGATATTGGTTAATGCTTTGCAGGCATAAAAAAACTTAGTATCAGTTGCAGCAAAAGCATCAGTAAGCTTTTTATATTGTGCTGTAATATTATCGGCATTATAAACATAAAGCGGTGTGCCAAATTCCTTTGCGGTGGAAATTAATTGTTCTTTTGATAATTGTTGTGACATGCTGCGAAAATACGAAGGATAGCAACATGATGATAACTGCTAAGATGAATTATTAAGAGAATTAAAAAAGACATGATTTTTTTCATGTCTTTTTTAATAATTTATTTTCTATTTGTTTTTAACCTTCATTATCCTTTGCATCAGCTTCGGGTGCATCTTCAATTATTTCACCAGCTTCTGTAACTACTAAAATTGTTTCTTCCTCAGTTGCCAGTTGTTCAATATTAATTTCTTCTTCTTCTGCTGATGCAACAAAATTTTCATGTTCTATTTGTGCTGCCTGTGCTTCAATTACATTGGTAGCATTTACCAGTTCTTCCATCATTACTTCACTTATCTTAGGTAAATCATCGGCGCTGTTAATGCCAAAATAATCCATAAAAGATTTGGAGGTTGAATAAATTAATGGCTGGCCAACAGCATCTTCTTTTCTACCGGAAATAACTACTAAATCTTTTTCTAATAATTTTTGTACAGCATAGTCGCAGTTTACACCACGTATAGCTTCCATTTCGCTTTTAGTAACCGGTTGCTTGTAAGCAATAATGGCAAGTGTTTCCAAAGCAGCGGTAGAAAGGCGTTTTAAAAATTTATCGCCATTTAGTAAGGCAACAGTTTTATAATATTCTTTTTTGGTAAGAAATTGCAGGCCGCCGCCAATTTCTCTTAACTCAAAAGCATAAAATTCTGAATTGTATTTTTCCCTGATGCCTTCAATAGCAGCATCAATTTGTTCAATGCTTGCCCTGTCTTCAATAAAACCCAAAGCAGTATTCACCAGTTCCACCAATTCAATTTTGGTTAATGGTTTA
The DNA here is from genome assembly GCA_963741535.1 of uncultured Chitinophagaceae bacterium. Classification (GTDB taxonomy): domain Bacteria; phylum Bacteroidota; class Bacteroidia; order Chitinophagales; family Chitinophagaceae; genus Ferruginibacter. The sequence goes on along the minus strand of CAVUIP010000002.1, from coordinate 237,021 downwards.
TCGCTTGCAAAAACCAGTGCTTCTATGTGTGGTATAATTTGAGAAAGTTCCATGTTTTAAGGTTGTTCGTTGATTTCGTTGTTTGTTGGCCGTAATAAAAATCGAATCAACCATCAACGATCCAACGATTTTTATCCGTTTAATGCTGCCGCACCACTTACAATTTCTGTAAGTTCTGTTGTAATAGCAGCCTGCCTTGCCCTGTTGTAACTAATCTTTAATGATTTTAATAATTCGTTGGCGTTATCACTTGCCTTATCCATCGCCGTCATTCTTGCACCATGTTCGCTGGCGTTGGCATCAAGCACCGCTTTGTATAATTGTGTGTTTAAAATTTTGGGCATCAATTCTTCAATCAATACTTCTTTGCTTGGCTCAAAAATAAAATCGGCATTTTTTTGCCCTGGTGTTTTAGCAACTTTTTGCACTGGTAAAAATTGCTCGGCAATAAAACGCTGGGTGGCTGCATTTTTAAATTCGCTGAAAATTAATTCCACCGCATCCACTTCATTTTTTGCAAAAGCTTCCATAGCATATTTAGCTGCAGCCTGCACTTTATCAAAACTTAAACCGGTAAAAATATCCCAGTATTTATCTACAACTTTAAATCCACTTTTATTAAAATGCTCGTATCCTTTTTTACCTATCGGCAAAACCTGTACATTTCCTTTTACCTGTTGTGCCGCATATTTATCTTTAATAACCTGCTTGGTTAGTTTAATAAGGTTGCTGTTGTAGCCACCGCACAAGCCCCTGTCGCTGGTAACTACAATTATCATTACTTTTTCAATTGGCCTTTCTGCAGCAAGTTCCATTTTTACATCTCCATCGCTGTTGCTCACAATATTGCTCAGCATTTCCTGCAATTTATGAGCATAGGGCCGCATTTGTGTAATGGCATCCTGTGCCCGGCGCAGTTTTGCAGCACTTACCATTTTCATAGCTTTAGTAATTTGCTGAGTGCTTTGCACACTTTTAATTCTGTTACGTACTTCTTTTAACGCACCTGACATATTGAAATAATTAGAAAATTAACACCTTGTTTTAGGGGGGCAAAGGTAGGGCAAAACCTGTAAAAACAAACACGTCAAACAAAAACAAAAAAGCCCGGTTAACCGGGTTTTTTGCAGTTCGATAAGAACTATTTAATGCTTTGCTGTATTGGGGGAAATCACCCGGATATTAGAATTTGGATTTTTTTTTGGATATTTAATTTTAACACTATAAATATACATCCAATTGTACGGTCTATTACTTTAAAAAGGGTTTTATATTACCTGCATTAGCTTTTTTATTAATTAAACTGCCTGTTTAAATTGACTGGGTAAGCAGCAGAATTCTTTTTTAAAGGCTGCCGAAAAATTACTCATATTTTGATAACCCAGCATTAAACCCACCTGCGAAATACTGTGTTTTCGGGAATTGAGCAATTCTTTAGCCTTGTGCATACGGTTTTTTTGGTAGTACTGATATATTGCCATACCGTAAGCTTTTTTAAATAACTTCTTTAATTTGCTTTCGCTCATATAGGCTGCTTTGGCCAATGTTTCTATAGACGGAAATTCTTTGGTAGATTCTTTTGTAATTAGATTTTCTACATTAACCAGGGCGTTAAAATCTTTATGGTTTGCAAACTCAGGCATGCTTTTGAGCCCATGCCTGCATAAATTATTTAAAAACTCCTCTGTTAATTTTAATACACGGCTTTTTATAAATAATTCGGGTAAATAAGTTTGTCCTGTATCATTTAAAAGTGCCAGTAAAATTTTACGGTGTTTGGCTGTTATAAAATCCACCATATCACTTTTCTGCTTTAAAATTTCTATCTTTTCGGCAGTAAGTTCTTTAACGTTATTTTTTAACCACTCTTCGGTAAGTTGTATAGATACTCCTTTTATTGCAGTGCCTTTTTTTAGCATAAGGCTTTGGCTGGTAAAACTATTGGTGAGCATTGCAACACTGTGAAAATTATCTTTATTTTCAATAACTTTTGTCTTCTCCCCGGTTTTGCATTCTATTTTTTCCTTAAACGAAGCTTCTAAAAAGTGAATCATTAATTGAAATTCTGCAGCCGGCATTCTCCTGTATTCCAAATCAGTATTAAGTGTATAATTTACAATGCGGTAAGATAAGCCCGGCTCCAGTATTTTTGCACGGGCATAACCGTTTGCAAAACTTTCAGCAAATTCAATACGGGCTCCTGAATTTTTTGCACCAACATAACTGCCAAATTTTTTTATCCATTCCTCATAGTCTTGCTGCTGGTAATTGAAAACCAATGTGTTGTTTTGAATTTCGGAAAAATTCATAGTAGATAAGTGTGTAATTAAAAGAATTAAGATGGGTTACTTAAAAAATTGGTTGCAGCTAACTGTAGTATTGTGTAAAAAAATACAAGAAAGTGTTTAAATCCTATTGCCAAAAAAATAAAATTTGAACCTTTTAACAGGTAACCGCAAGTGGATAAATGCCGTAATAAGTTCGGCCGAAATAACTGTAAAAGAAATTTACAAGGGATAAACTAACGATATTCCGGCTCCGGTTCCGGCAAGCTGTAATTTATTTATAAAACTGTTTAATTGTTTACCATGTTTATGATGTACAGCATACATCACCACATCAAATAAAAATAAAAATCCCCCATTCACCATTACTGCATTGCCATAACCTTTAAATTTTGAAGGATCGATTTTGCTCTTGCTTTTTTCTTTAAGATATGCCCCTGCTGCAATGTAAGCCACATCAAGCCCGGTATTAAATAAAAATATCTTTTCTGTTTTATGCTGATGCTGTAAAACTGCTGCCAAATCTAAAAGGCCTTTTTTACTTTTTACTGCACCCCAGTAACCAAGCCCTGCAAGTGCAAGGTTAACGCCATTCCACATTGTATTCATTTGATGAAAGTAACGGGCATCACTGTTACTGGTATGTAAAGAAAAAGAACTGGTAATAATATTGGCAGCAGCCCAGCCACCTAAAACTTCCATACTTTTTTTAGTAATTGCAGTGCTTTTCTTTTCAAACACAACTAAGCTGTCCTGTTGAGCAAAAGATAAAAAAAAGTTGCCGGCCAATGCGGCTGATAATAATACTTTCTTCATAACATGGATTTATAATTCAACTTACGTATAAAAATTGTTTTTGGCTGTTTAAGATAATAATCTTTAATGGTTGATAGCAAGAGTTATAACCTTAAACTTCTAACTGCTAAAACCCCAACTATTTGCTACCTTTGCCACCCCGATAAATTCGGGCAAATGCTGTCAATTTGGCTTTAAATTTATTTCAGCACCATATTTGACAACATTTGAGCTTTACAATTAATTATACCAACCAACAATAATAAAGTTTTATGTTAGGCATTATATCAAAATTATTTGGCGGCAACAAAAGCGAAAAGGATGTAAAAAAAATATCTCCACAGGTAGAAAAAATAAACCAGTTTTTTACACAATACCAATCTTTAAGTAACGATGCTTTACGTAATAAAACGGCGGAGTTTAAGCAGCGCATTGCTGCACATCTTACTGTAATTGATAAAGAAATTACTGATAAAAAACAGGCAGCAGAAGATTTACCCGTTGCTGAAATAAACAACAGGGATATTATTTATAAAGAAATTGATGAGCTTAAAAAGACAAGGGACAAACAAATTGAAGAAATTTTGCAGGAATTATTACCCGAAGCTTTCGCAACAGTAAAAGAAACCAGCAGGCGTTTTAAAGAAAACGTAACTATTGAAAGCACTGCTACTGAATTAGACAGAACCCTTGCAGTAAAAAAAGAACACATTACCATTGAAGGCGATAAAGCTATTTACAATAATACCTGGATTGCAGGTGGCGGATCTGTTACCTGGAACATGGTGCATTACGATGTACAGTTAATTGGTGGTGCAGTTTTACACTCGGGTAAAATTGCCGAAATGGCAACGGGTGAGGGTAAAACATTGGTAAGTACATTGCCTGCATACTTAAATGCATTGTGCGGCGAAGGTGTACATATAGTTACCGTAAACGATTATTTGGCAAGAAGAGATAGCGAATGGAACGGGCCTATTTTTGAATGGCTGGGTTTACGTGTTGATTGTATTGATAAACATGAACCCAATACCGATGCCCGCCGCAATGCTTACAATGCCGATATTACTTATGGCACCAACAACGAATTTGGTTTTGATTATCTAAGGGATAACATGGTGCATACACCAGATGAAATGGTGCAGCGCAAACATCATTTTGCAATGGTGGATGAGGTGGATAGTGTATTGATTGATGATGCCCGTACACCATTAATCATCAGCGGGCCCGTTGGCCACAGCGATAACACCCAGCAGTTTTTCGATTTAAAACCACGGATAGAAAAATTACTGGATGCACAGCGCAAAGCTGTTAATCAATATTTAATTGAAGCAAAGAAAAAAATTGCTGACGGTAACGACGACCCTAAAGATGGCGGCCTTGCATTAATGAGGGCACACCGTGGCTTGCCAAAGAATGGTGCATTAATTAAATTTTTAAGTGAGCCGGGCATAAGGGTAAAATTGCAGAAGAGCGAAAATTATTATCTGGCCGATCAGCAAAAAGAAATGCCTAAAGTAGATGCGGAATTATTTTTTAATATAGATGAAAAAAATAACCAGGTTGATCTTACCGATAAAGGCATACAATTAATTACACAGGGCTGGAGAAGATCCTAACTTTTTTATTGTGCCCGATATTTCTACCAAACTTGCCGATATTGAAAAAGGAACTTTAGGTGCAGAAGAAAAATTGCATGAAAAAGAAATACTGCTCAACGATTATTCTTTAAAGGTTGACAGGATACATACCGTACAGCAATTACTAAAAGCTTACACTTTATTTGATAAAGATGTGGAGTATGTAATTATTGACGAAGCTGTAAAAATTGTAGATGAACAAACCGGCCGTATTATGGAAGGCCGCCGCTACAGCGATGGGTTGCACCAGGCATTAGAGGCAAAAGAAAATGTAAAAATTGAAGCCACTACACAAACTTATGCAACGGTTACTTTGCAAAACTATTTTAGAATGTACCACAAACTTTGTGGTATGACGGGTACTGCCGAAACAGAAGCTGCAGAGTTTTGGAGTATTTATAAATTAGATGTGGTAAACATTCCTACCAACGTAAAAGCAATACGTAAAGATGAACAGGATTTGGTGTATAAAACCAAACGTGAAAAATATAAAGCAGTAATTGATGCCATTGAAAAATTACGTACCGAAGGAAGGCCATGTTTAGTAGGTACAACATCGGTTGAAGTAAGTGAATTACTGGCGAGGATGCTGAAGCAAAAAAATATTCCGCATAATGTACTTAACGCAAAGCAACATGCTAAAGAAGCACAGGTAGTTACCGAAGCCGGGTTAGCCGGTGCCGTTACTATTGCTACTAACATGGCTGGTCGTGGTACCGATATTAAACTTAGGCCCCGGTGTTAAAGAAGCAGGAGGTTTAGCAATATTAGGTACAGAGCGCCACGAAAGCCGCCGTGTAGACAGGCAGTTACGTGGTCGTGCCGGAAGGCAGGGTGATCCCGGAAGCTCTCAGTTTTTTGTATCGTTAGAAGATGATTTAATGCGTATGTTCGGCAGCGAAAGAATTGCAGGTTTGATGGATAGGATGGGGTACAAAGAAGGTGAAGTGATTCAGCACAGCATGATCAGCAAATCAATTGAAAGGGCACAAAAGAAAGTAGAAGAAAATAACTTTGGTATAAGAAAACGTTTATTGGAATATGATGATGTAATGAACAAGCAGCGTAATGTTGTTTACGGTAAACGTAACCATGCATTGTTTGGCGAACGTTTGGCTTTGGATTTGGATAATGCGTTTTATTCTGTTGCAGATGGTTTAATTAATTCTTTTAAAGAAGGTAATGATCATTGATGGATTTAAATTAGCGGCCATTGTAAATTTTGGAATTGATACTACTATTACTGCCGATGAATTAAATAAAGGTGATGCTGCTAATACATTAACCGAACGTTTGTATAACGAAGCAATAACACAATACCGCCGCAAAACAGATGCAATGATTTTGCAAACATTGCCCATAATAAAAAACATACGCAAAGAGCAGGGTAATCATATTGAAAATGTTGCGGTACCATTTACCGATGGTAAAAAAGGTATTCAGGCTTTAGCTAATCTTAGATAAATATTTGCCAGCGAAGGAAGTGAATTAAATGATGCTTTAGAACGCAGCATTACTTTAGCATTGATAGATGATGCATGGAAAGAACATTTAAGAGCAATGGATGATTTACGCCACAGTGTACAAACTGCAGGCTACGAACAAAAAGATCCGTTAGTGATTTATAAGATTGAAGCTTTTAGTGCCTTTAAACAAATGGATGATGAAGTAAATAAAAATATTGTAAGCTTCCTCGCCATTGCGGCATACCAATGGAGCAAACCAATGCAGGCCAAATTAAAGAAGGCAGAGAAAAGAAAACCGACCTTAGTAAAATGAGGGCCAATAAAGAATTGATTGATGCTGCCGGACAGGATTATGCTGCTAATGAAAATGATTATATCGATCCGTCAGAAGGAATAAAACAGGCACCCGTAAGAGTAGAAAAAATGCCCGGCCGTAACGAATCATGCCCTTGTGGAAGCGGAAAAAAATATAAAAACTGCCACGGTAAAGAGGCGTAATTTCTTTTAATAACTTTACAAAAGAAAACTTGAAGAGTTGATATACGTAAAGTTGTCAACTCTTTTTAAATTAAGGAGGAATATGAAAAAATATTTTCTGCATTTTGTTTGCACGTTTGCGATAATATTATTTACAAGCATTTCATCAGCACAAAACAAAATCGTTGTCTTTCAAACCGATTTTGGAGTAAAAGATGGTGCCGTATCTGCCATGAAAGGTGTGGCAATGGGAGTGGACAGCAGCTTAAAACTATTTGATCTTACACACGAAATTCCGGCATACAATATTTGGGAAGCTGCTTATCGTTTAGAACAAACCGTTAGCTACTGGCCTGCCGGTACAGTGTTTGTTTCGGTGGTGGATCCCGGAGTGGGTACTAATAGAAAATCTGTGGTACTAAAAACTAAAGCCGGGCATTTTATAGTAACACCCGATAATGGTACACTTACTTTAATTGCAGCATCGCAGGGTATTGAAGCTGTAAGAGAAATTGACGAAGCGGTTAACAGAAGAAAAGGCTCTGAAAAATCTTATACTTTTCATGGCAGGGATGTATATGCTTATACCGCTGCAAAATTAGCTTCAGGAAAAATTGCTTACGAAGAAGTGGGAAAGGAGCTGCCCAAAGAAGTGGTAAGCATCCCTTATCAAAAAGCAATTCTTGACAATAAAAAAATAAAAGGCACTATTACAATTTTAGATGTGCAGTATGGTAATATATGGACGAATATTGATGCAGAACTTTTTAAACAGCTTAGTGTAAAACCGGGAGATAATTTGCATGTGATTATTTATAAAAACAACATAAAAAAATACGAAGGCAATATGCCTTATGCCGAAACATTTGGTGCGGTGGCAAAAAATAAACCACTGCTTTATCTCAACAGTTTACTGCAGGTTTCGTTTGCATTAAACATGGGTAGCTTTTCTGCAGTACATAAAATTTACAGCGGCAGTGAGTGGACGGTGGAAGTTGGTAAGGGTTAAACAGTAGTTCGTAAAAACTGATGTATCAATGTTAAATACTTTAATAACTTCCTTAAGCGCTTGTACTTTTATCTAAAAGACCAATAACTTTAAGAGCTCAAAGTGAATTGTAAGATTGATTATACGTTAGAATTGGAGATTAGATGATCAAAGGTGCTTATATTTAAATCTTTTTTATACATTTGTTTAAAGGTTGTCCTTATGAATAGATACAAACTGCTACTCTCATGTTTACTTATTTGCCTGGTTCTGCATTCTTGTAATAAAGATACACAGGACAGCCCAACCGTTACTGCGGAAATGGATAATGGAAAACTGAAACAGTTCAAAGGGTTTGAATTTTCATACGATAATAAAAGCAGACTTATTAAGCTTGAGCCAAACCCATCATTAAACTACAGCGCTACAACAATTACCAAATTCTTTTACAAAGATGATAAACAGGAATTTTACAGGGTTGAATTATCAAGCATTAATAACCCTGACGCCAAAACCCCTGTTGTACTGCAATATGACAGTAGAAATAATCTTGAAAAAATAATTTATAAGAAAACGATTTTTCCACCTTCCCCAGATTATAATAATATAATTTATTTATCAACTTACAATTCAATTTCGGAACAACTACCTGTTTTTATAGACTCGATTGTTTACAATACACAGAATAATCCAATTGAAATATTTCGGATTCAAAGCGGAGTTTCACAGAAAATTAAAATTACATATTATCCTGGAGATACATTAATGAAGACAATAGTATTTCCCTCAACAAGAGTCGAAAAAATTGAGTGTATTACTTACGAAAGTAAAAGTTATAACCCATTGTATGTAGTGCATAAAAACCTTTATTTACTAAATAATCCTGTATTTGGTACAAATTTACCAGGAACAATTTTACCGGTTGATATGCTTTGGGCACCAGCGTTTTCCAGCCAATGCGATAATTATCTGGGCCTTTCAAAGTATATTCCCATAAATATTTTGGCTTATGGCATAGGTAATAATGGCCCAACTTATTACAATCTCAATTTTACAACTACAATTGATAATAAAGCCAATATCACAAAAATTATAAATACCAATTCAATCACTGATATCTCAAATTTTTTTTACTGATAATTTTTTTATGTTACCAACTTCAATAAAAAATAATTGCCTGTTATTCATAATCGCAAGTCTATTTTTGGGCTCTTGCAATAAAGAAAAGGATGTTAATACAACCACTGGGCAGGCACCTTTGTTAAAAACATATGTAGAGATGAAGGATTCTCAAAGTAATGCTGACACAGCAAAAAGAGTTGACTATTATTATGACAGTGAGAAAAGATTAAGCCATAAAAAAATTAATAATTATTTATTTTATCTTCAACAGGGTATTTTTCAATATAAATATGATAGCGTAGTTTTTCTGTATAGTGGTAAAAATATTCTTCCTTACCAAATACAGGAATATTTTATTGGTGGTTTTTTTAATCCGACTCAATTTCTAACAGTAAAGAATACTTATTATTTGTACGACAGTAAGGGCTTGCTGATTTTTGATTCAAGTTATTTCCAATACAATGGGAGTTACGAAAAATTGGTATCAAAATACTCATATGTTAACGATACAATATTTACTGATAACAAGTTTAACTATTACGATTTGAACTATAGTGCCTACAAATTAAAAACGCGACTTACAGTTTGCGCTGATAATATTTGTAAACAAAACGATTCTTTATATACCAATAATGGTTGGCCAAGAAATATTACCTCCACAAGGGAAATTAAGTTTAAATACGATGTGGATGCCAACGCTTTTTTTTATGCAAAAATGCAGTTTCCTATCTGGAATTCGGCGCAAAACTCAAGGAAATATATTTACGAAGATATCTGTACATTCAGGAAAAAGCTTTTGGAAATTGACTATGCAGGAGGAAATGGATTTGGTAATATGAATTACAAACAAAATTTTACATATTTGAAAGGGATTAATAACGAACCTGAAAAAGTAAGTTATTTCGGAAGCGATTATAATGGGAGTAACGCTAACAAAACAAATATCTTCCTCTATTATTAACAGATACAGCAGAGGATTACGTAGTAGAATTTTCTATTACAGGCTTTTCAAATTTTTAAGTATTGGCAAGCTTTTTTATTAACTACAATTATGAAAAAATTTTTCTGTATTTTTTCTGCACATGTTTGCGATACCATTATTTATAAATATTTCATCTGCCCAACCCAACCTATGGGGAGTTCTTCTGCAGTACATAAAATTTATAGCGGCAACGATTGGACGATAGAAGTGAGCAACAGAACGAATAAATAAAAGTAACTTAGTATAGCGATTTTATTATGCGGTATATTTTAATCTTAATATTTTTAAGTGGGCTGTGTTTGAAATCAAAAAGCCAAACAGCAGATAGTAAAACTATATACCTGAAAGTTATTGAAGAGATTACAAGGAAATACAAATGGCAAAAGGATACCATTTTGATATATGATACAATTGCAAACTGGAATGCGAAAGAAAATTATTTACTTCTTTCTTGGATAAGAAAGAAACAGAAATTGAAAATTAATGAGTGGGATTTCTTGTTGCAAAACTTTGATCTTTCTCCAAAAGCTGAGTCCATCAAAAAGTATTTTAATTTATATAATATCCCTAAAGTAGCTGGTGTTAAATTTAGATATGAAACTCAAAGGCCCTTAGGGGCAGATACTTATGGATATTGGCGAATCAGTTTCTTTCCATTATATTTTAATGTTGATAGCACTAAATGTTTGGCTATAGCAAACTTTTTGGTTGGTAAATGTGGAAACGGAGCAAAGCGTATACTGTATTTTCAAAAAAACAAAGACGGGATTTGGGTAAATGCAAAACCATTTTTTGCTGAATAATTTCATTCTTCAAAATCTACACTTTAATAAAAACTTAATAATGGTATAACGTAAAAGTGAATGACACAACCCCGTACATACGGGACTGACATAGAATAAATACTTGTTAAAAAAATAAAATATTACTTCTTATCAAAACTCACACACTCCTTCAATTCTTTTTCGGTATAAGATAAATTATACTGTTTTAAAACATCGTCTGGTACACCATTCCATTCTGTAGAAGTGTTGCCTGCATAACCAATATCTTTTACGCCAATTTCAGAAGTGTAAAAACCTGTGGCGGTTAAATTTCTCATCAGTTTAAAAAATTCTGCACCCTGGCTCATTTCGGGTTTTGCTTTTTTAGGGTAGGCTATCATGTCCACCATTTCAATTTGCTGCTGCTGGCTGCAATCTTTAAAAGCTTTGTTGTAACGGGTAAGGCACTGCATATCTAACCAGCGCAAACCACCTTTCATCGGTATTTGGTGCTTAGGCATATCTTTTACAATAAACTCAATAAAGTCGGGCACTTTAGCATCACTGGCACTACCGCTTACGGCATCTTTTGGAATAATAATATCCCCCAAAATAGTAATGGTAGCCATTTCTTCTGTGGTAAAAAATTTCTCCTTAGCTAAAATTTCTTTTTCCTTTTTCAGCTCATCCGGATTGCGGTCCAAATTAAATTGAGGTACATCTGCCGTTACTGCTTTTTTATCATCCGGATTACAACCAGCCAATACCGTCGGCACTGCAATAGCACCAGTAGCCAAAAGTTTTAATGATTTTCTTCTGTCCATTTCTTTAGAAAGTTTTTATTTTAAAATATTTTTTAATTCACCACCTCCATCTCCACATGTATTTATTGAAAATTGAATGTTGAGCATTGAATATTGAACATTTCCTTTTTCTCTTGCAAATTAAAAAGCCCATTCACAAATTGTTCTTCTTCATCTCTTCAATAATATATTCCGATGCCCTCATACTTAATGCCAAAATCGTCCACGTAATATTTTTATCTGCCTGGCTTACAAACTGCCCGCCATCTACACAAAATAAATTTTTACAATCGTGTGCCTGGCTGTATTTATTTAATGCCGATTTTTTAGGATCATTGCCCATTCTTACCGTGCCGCCTTCATGAATAATTTCGCCGGGTTTGCTTAAGCCGTAATCATTTTTTTCATCATCATCACCACCCCAGGTAATTACAGCACCCATATTATGCATTACTTCTTTAAAAGTTTCTTTCATGTGCTTAGCCTGTTTTATTTCATGCTCACTCCATTTTACATTAAATTTTAAAACAGGGATACCAAATTTATCAACCGTGTTAGGGTCAATAGCGCAATAATTAGTTTCTAAAGGAATAGCTTCGCCACGGCCGGCCATGCCCACACCGCAGCCATAAAAATGCCGGTAATCTTCTTTTAACGATGCCCCGTAGCCGCCGGCTTCTTTTTGTTTTCCTTTTACTACATGTTTACCATTTAAGTTTTCAATACCCCAGCTAAAACCATAACTTGGCTGGCTCATGCCGCCCCAGTATTCAATATGATAACCCCTGGGGAAATCTAATTTTTTATTATCTAACCACCACGGCGAATAAATATGCATACCGCCAACGCCATCTTCATTATATCTTTTTCTGTCGAACAATTGTGGTAAAATACCACCTACTGCAGCGCCTGTAGAATCGTGTAAATATTTGCCTACCACATTACTGCTGTTGGCCAAACCATTAGGGTGCCGCTGCGATTTTGAGTTCAATAACAATCTTGCACTTTCGCAGGCGCTGGCAGCAAGTATTACCACTCTGCCCATTACCTGGTACTCCATCATATCATCTTTTAGTATGTACGAAACGCCGGTGGCAAGTCCGTCTTTATTGGTAAGCACTTCTCTTGCCATAGCATTAGCCACCACATCAATATTTCCTGTTTTCATTGCAGGATAAATTAAAACATTGGGAGAAGAAAAATCTGCTTTTGCCATGCTGCAGTTTCTGCTGCACTGTCCGCAAAAAAAACAGGCTTTTCTTTCTGCATCATTCTCTATATTTTTTGTAAGTATAGAAAGGCGGGAGGGAATTACATTAACACCTGCCTGGCCTGCAGCATTTTTTATAAACAATTCATGCAGTCTTGGTTTTGGTGGCGGTAAAAAAAATCCATCGGGGTCGTTATCCAAACCTTCGTTGGTGCCAAATACGCCAATCAATTTATCTACTTTATCGTAAAAGGGTTTTATATCATCATAACCAATAGGCCAGTCATCACCAAGGCCATCAATACTTTTTCTTTTAAAATCTTTTGGCCCAAAACGTAATGATATTCTTCCCCAGTGATTGGTTCTGCCGCCAAGCATTCTTGCTCGCCACCACATCCATTCTGTTCCTTCTTGTTTTGTAAAAGGTTCGCCTTCTAAACTCCAGCCACCATAGCAGGCATCAAAATCACCAAAAGGCCTTATGGTGGTACTGGCGCCACGGCGTGGGCTATCCCACGGATTTTTTAATTGGGTAATATTTTTTTGAGGATCGTACATGTAACCGGCCTCAATAATGCAAACCTTAAACCCGGCTTTGGCTAATGTATAAGCTGCCATACCACCACCTGCACCAGAACCAACAATAACTGCATCGTATTGTTTAGGTTGTTTTTTTATTTGTAAATCTCCCATACAGCAAAATTGGTTTTGTAATTGAACAAAATTTACAGCAATATTTTTTAATAAAATTTTTTTTGATCAAAATTTTTCAAACTAAACCTCAATAATTTGAAATTGATTTTTTTTTGCAATAAAAAAACCCTCCAATAAATGAAGGGTTCTAATTACTATTTGGGGGGTACAAGAAAATATTTTTTATTCCTTGTTCTCCTTCTCCTTTTGGTGAAGGCTGGGATGAGGTTATAATGCAATTTGCTTTTCCATCATCATCTTGCGCAGGTTAATTAAACCATAACGCATGCGGCCTAAAGCAGTATTAATGCTGCATTTGGTAAGGTCGGCAATTTCTTTAAAACTTAAATCGGCATAGTGGCGTAAAATAATTACTTCACGTTGGTCTTCTGGTAGCATATCTACCATTTTCCGTACCCTGTCGTGGCTTTGGCCATTCATCATTTTTTGGTCGGCACCGGGTTCGCAAAAGTTCAACACTTCAAAAATGTCCCTGTCATCACTGGTTTTAATAGTTGGGCTACGTTTTACCTTTCTGAAATGATCTACACACATGTTATGTGCAATACGCATGGCCCATGGTAAAAACTTTCCTTCATCGGTATAACGGCCACCTTTTAAAGTGTCGATAATACGGATAAATACATCCTGAAAAATGTCTTCAGTCAGATACTTGTCTTTTACCAGTAAATAAATAGAGGTGTAAATTTTGTCTTTGTAACGTATTACAATAGTTGCAAGAGCATCGGCATCGCCTTCCATATATAAATGGATAAGCTGCTGGTCGGTAAGATTGTTTAGGCATTTCATAAACTTCTACAGTTTTTTTGTGTTAGGATTTTTGTTACAGGTACCAAAAAATTGATGAAAAATTACGTAGAAGTCTTTTTGATAGGCTTTTACGGCTTTTCACTTTTTTGGATATTGGACTGTAAAAATATAAGATGATTTTAAATTAGTATGAGTAAACTCACTTTATTTTGAAGTTTTTATTACTTGCTAAAACTACGTATTAAGTATTTAGTGATCATTAATAAAGCTATTTCGTATAAAACTACAGCTAGTTTTTATAAACTGTTACTTTTAAACAGCTTTAAGAAAAGTTTCACATATTTAACGCAGCACAATTAATGTAATTATTTTTGAGTATGGCAACAGTAAAAACAAAAAATCAGCAAAATTAAATCAATATCACAACAAACCGGGATATTATATAAAAGGTGCAAGGGTTCATAATTTAAAAAATGTAACGGTAACCATTACCACGTAATAAACTAATAGTGGTAACGGGTGTATCAGGTTCCGGTAAATCATCTCTTACCATTGATACTTTATTTGCCGAAGGCCAGCGCCGGTATGCAGAAAGTCTGAGTGCTTATGCCCGGCAGTTTATGCAGCGCATGAATAAACCCGATGTGGATTATATAAAAGGTTTATGCCCTGCTATTGCAATTGAACAAAAAGTAATTACCCGTACCCCACGAAGTACTGTGGGCAGCATGACAGAAATTTATGATTACCTGCGGCTGTTATTTGCCAGGGCAGGTAAAACCATTTCACCTGTAAGTGGTAAAGGAAGTAAAAAAGATGATGTAAATGATGTGGTGGAATATATTGCCGGATTTAAATGACGGAGATAAAGTTTTGGTATTGGTACCCTTTAAGCACACAAAAAAACCGAGATGTAAAAGAAGAACTGAATATTTTATTGCAAAAAGGGTTTTCAAGAATATATCATAATAAAGAAATTGTAAGGATTGAAGACGTGCTCGAATCTGAAAAACTATCAACTATTAAACTATCAACTGATCAACTTTTCTTACTTATCGACCGGTTTGTAGTAAAAGATTTTGATGAAGATGACAAACACCGCATTGCAGATTCTGTAAATACTGCTTTTTATGAAGGAGAAGGAAAATGTTTATGGAAATTAATAGTACACAAAAAAATACATTTTTCTAATAAGTTTGAAGCTGATGGAATTGTGTTTGAAGAACCGGTACCTAATTTATTTTCTTTCAACAATCCTTTTGGCGCCTGCCCCACCTGCGAAGGGTTTTCACAAATACTGGGCATCGATCCTGATTTAATTATTCCCAATAAACAATTAAGTGTTTACGAAGGAGCAGTAGCACCATGGAAAGGAGAAAAATTAGGTTTATGGAAAGAAGCATTTTGTAAAAGCAGCAAAGAAATTTGATTTCCCGGTTCATAAACCTATTATTGATTTAACCGAAAAACAACTTGATGATTTATGGGAATGGCAATGAACATGTAAATGGCATCAATGATTTTTTTAAAGAAGTAGAAGCATAATTTATATAAAGTACAATACCGTGTTTTATTAAGCCGCTACCGGGGAAGAACATTATGTACCGATTGCAAAGGTTACCGCCTGCGTAAAGAAGCATTGTATGTAAAAGTTGGCGGTAAACATATTGGCCAATTGTGCGAAATGCCGGTAAAAGATTTGCAGCTTTGGTTTAATAAATTAAAATTGAGTGATTACGATCAGCAGGTGGCCAAAAGAATTTTAATTGAAATTCATCACCGCATAAAAACATTGATGGATGTAGGTTTGGGTTATCTTACTTTAAACCGTTTGGCAAATTCACTTTAAGTGGTGGCGAAAGCCAGCGCATACAATTAACCCGAAGCCTGGGCAGTAATCTTACCAACTCACTTATATATTTTAGATGAACCTTCTATTGGTTTACACAGCAGGGATACAGAAAGATTGATAAATGTTTTAAAAGAATTAAGAGACCTGGGCAATACTGTTGTTGTGGTAGAGCATGATGAAATGATGATGAGAGAAGCCGATCATATAATTGACATGGGGCCATTGGCCAGCCATTTAGGTGGCGAAGTAGTTGCCGAAGGAAATTATGATGAAATCATTGCTAATACAGAAAGCCTTACCGGAAAATATTTATCAGGAGTTTTAAAAATTGAACCACCAAAAAATATCCGTAAATGGAACCGCTCTATAAAAGTTGAAGGTGCAAGGCAAAATAATTTAAAAAATATTACTGTTGAATTTCCATTAAATGTTTTGTGTGTGGTAAGTGGTGTAAGTGGCAGTGGTAAAACTACTTTGGTAAAACAAATTTTATATCCTGCATTGCAAAAATTAAAAGGAGAGTTTGTTGATAAAGCAGGTTTGCATAAAACTATTACCGGCGATATTGATTCTATTTCGCAAATAGAAATGGTAGATCAAAATCCCATTGGTAAATCATCACGTAGTAATCCGGTAACTTATATAAAAGCGTATGATGAAATAAGAGATTTATA
Organism: uncultured Chitinophagaceae bacterium; assembly: GCA_963741535.1. Taxonomy (GTDB): domain Bacteria; phylum Bacteroidota; class Bacteroidia; order Chitinophagales; family Chitinophagaceae; genus Ferruginibacter. The sequence continues at coordinate 220,499 of CAVUIP010000002.1, read as the reverse complement.
CAGCAACCAACCATTAAGTAAAATGAGGGGTTTTCAACCCAAACATTTTTCTTTTAATGTAGATGGTGGCAGATGTGATGCCTGCAAAGGCGAAGGCGAGCAAACTATTGAAATGCAATTTTTAGCAGATGTGCATTTAACCTGCGATGTATGCGGTGGTAAACGTTTTAAAGAAGAAGTACTGGAAGTAAATTATAAACACAAAAATATTTATGATGTATTGGAGATGAGTGTAGATGAAGCGATGGATTTTTTTATTGAAGAACCTGCTGTTGCTAAAAAAATAAAACCTTTAAGTGATGTAGGTTTGGGCTATGTTAAACTGGGGCAATCTTCGCGATACACTAAGCGGTGGGGAAGCACAAAGGGTAAAGCTGGCTTCCTTTTTAGGTAAAGGAAAATCGCAGGGTAATATTTTATTTATTTTTGATGAACCTACAACAGGCCTTCATTTTAATGATATAAAAAAATTACTGGCTTCCTTTAATGCATTGATAGAACAGGGGCATTCAATATTAGTAATTGAACATAATACCGATGTAATTAAAAGTGCCGATTGGGTAATTGACCTTGGCCCCGAAGCCGGTGATGCCGGGGGAAATTTAGTTTTTGCCGGTAAATCCATTGATTTAAAAAAATGTAAAGAAAGTTATACAGCACAGTTTCTCTAATAATAAATAGTATATAAAACTATATATTATTAACGCTTGTTTTCATATTTATTTGTAGTATTTTTACTACGAATAATTTTTTTAAAAAATATATGCTATGAAAAAAAATTACTTTTCTATTACTTTGCTGCTTATTCTCTTACATTTTTTTAGTAACGCTCAACCTGTAAGCCAAACATTTAATGCCAGCAACACTTATACTGTACCCGCAGGTTATTCAGCTGTTGTTACTATTCAAGCTTGGGGAGGCGGTGGCAGCGGCGGTGGCGGCGCTGCAGGTAACGGAGACAGAGGCGGCGGCGGCGGTGGGGCTTATGCTAGCACAACAGGGATAACTCTTGTTGCTGGTAGTTATACGGTTACTGTTGGTATAGGAGGTGTGGCTCCTGCTGCAAGTGGTGCAGGGCAAAACGGTGGCACTACAACTTTTTTTACCGGGGGTACAAATGTTGTAGCAGCAGGCGGAACGGCTGGGTCTAATGCTGGTAGCCCTGCCGGCGGCGGCGCAGGCGGTACTGTTGCAGGAAGCACTGGTACCATAAGGTTTGCCGGGGGTGCAGGCGGCGGAAGAGCATCGGGAGCAGGAAATGGTGGCGGTGGCGGTGGCGGCTCTGCACTAACAACTGCAAACGGAGGCAATGGAGCATTGAGTACAAATAATGTTGGGGGAGTAGCTGGAACCGGTACCGGTAATGGTGGCACTGGTGGCGCTAATAATGGAGTTGGCATTAATGGTTTTGCCCCAGGTGGTGGTGGTGGCGGAAAAGGTACTGGCGGTGCTAATTCTGGTAATGGTGCGGCAGGCCGGGTAATTGTCACTGTTACTACAGTTTTACCTATCGACTTTACGTATTTTAATGCCTCTAAAAATAATGGTTTTAATACATTAACCTGGCAGGCTTCATGCAATAGCAGCCAGGCAATTTTTGAAGTGGAGCGTTCAGCAGATGGAAGGAATTTTACCCCCATTAACACTATTACGGCAACGCAGGCACGCTGTACTGAACCATTTGCTTATATAGATAATAACACATTAACTGGTGTTATTTATTACCGCATAAAATCAATTGATGATAATGGAAGGGCTAAATATTCTGCCATAATTAAATTAAACGGGCTGCAGAAAGACATGCGATTAGTGGCCGTTTTACCCAACCCGGTTAGCAACCTTTCTCAATTAAATATTACCACAGCTAAAAGGGATAAGGTGGAATTAACTGTAATTTCTATGGAAGGTAAACTGGTACAGCGCAGCACAGTTCAATTGCAGGCGGGCTCCAGTATAATTAATTTAGATGTTGCTAATTTACATGCAGGCGTGTATATAATAAAAGGGGTTTTTAGCCATGGGGAAACGAGTACTGTAAAATTTGTTAAGCAATAAGTTGCAACATCAATAAAAAAGAAAAAGCGCCTTTTAATCAGGGCGCTTTTTTTATTAATATACCTTGTGGCTATTATACCGAATCGCCATGATAAATAGTCCAAAAGAAATTTCTTAATTCATTGGCTACCGGTATTATCTCAGCCTGTTGCTATCCTTAATTAATTTTTCATCTTTATTAATTGCCCTTGCAGCCAGCATAAAAAAGATAACAATTAAACTGTGCAGTATTGCCCATAAAGAATAAGTGCCCTGTGTAAAGGTGGTTACTTCACGGTAGTATAAAAAAATTACTAAAGCTTCAAGTAAAATACCGAGTACACATAAACGCAACTGTAAAACTCTTTTTTTAAATAAAAAAATTGTAATGAAAGCTAAAGCGCCGGTAACAATAGTTGTACACAGCAATAAAAAATTTTCGCTGCCATTTAATTCGTAAGATGCAACAGCTTTTGCATTTGTGCCACTGTAATAAGGCAATTTAAGGGAAAGAAAAGCACAGGCTGCAGCAAGCAACAGCCATATAGATTGAATGCGTTGTATCATAAAAAATATTTTAAATTATCCTAACTCGGGGTATAAAGAAAACTGCTGCATAAAAGCTTTTACATCTTTGGCAACAGTTGCTAAAATAGCTTCATCATCAGCATTCATTAAAGCTTTGTCAATAAAATCAACAACAATAGGCATGTGTTCTTCCTTCATTCCCCTGGTAGTAATAGCAGGTACACCAACACGTATGCCGCTTGTTACAAAAGCACTTTTATCATCGTAAGGCACCATGTTTTTATTAACAGTAATATCTGCTTTGCCTAAAACCTGTTCTGCTTTTTTTCCGCTGATGTTTTTATTCCTTAAATCTATCAGCATTAAATGATTATCGGTTCCGCCACTTATTAATTGATAATCTTTTGCATTAAATGCTTTTGCCATGGCCTGTGCATTGGCAATTACCTGTTTGGCATACAAGGTAAATTCATCAGTTAAAATTTCTCCAAAGGCAATAGCTTTTGCAGCAATAACATGTTCCAGAGGGCCGCCCTGTGTGCCGGGAAAAACAGCCATATCCAGTAGATGACTCATCATCCGCACATTACCTTTTACATCTTTTAAACCAAAAGGGTTTTCAAAATCTTTTTTCATTAAAATAACGCCGCCACGTGGCCCACGCAAAGTTTTATGGGTAGTGCTGGTTACAAACTGGCAATGCTCAAACGGAGAACTTAATAAACCTTTTGCAATTAAACCGGCAGGGTGTGCCATATCGCACCAAACAAAAGCACCCACTTCATCAGCCACTTTTCTAATTCTTGCATAATCAATATCACGGCTGTAAGCACTTGCTCCGCAGATAATAACTTTTGGTTTTTCTGCACGGGCTTTTTCTTCCAGCATTTCATAATCAATTAAGCCTGTATCTTTTTTTACCCCATAAAAATGCGGTTGATATAATTTGCCCGAAAAATTTACAGGTGAGCCATGGGTTAAATGTCCGCCCATGCTTAAATCCAATCCTAATATTTTATCGCCGGGTTGCAGAATGGCTAATAATAAAGCCGCATTGGCCTGTGCACCACTGTGCGGTTGCACGTTGGCATATTCGCAATTAAAAATTTGTTTTAAACGATCGATGGCTAATTGCTCCACCTGGTCTACAATTTCGCAACCACCATAATACCTGCGGCCGGGATAACCTTCGGCATATTTATTAGTAAGTGATGTGCCCATAGCCTGCATTACCTGCAAACTGGTAAAATTTTCGGAGGCAATCAGCTCAATGCCGTGGCGCTGTCTTTCTAATTCTTTATTAATCAGGTCAAAAATTACAGTATCTCTTTGCATTTATTAAATTTTTGCCGCAAAGATAAATGCAAGTTTTTATGAAACCTAAAATCCATAGTAAGGGTTGTTAACCTTTGTTAGTTTGGTTTGAAAAATAATACGAATTGATATAGTTGGTTTGGCTGCTTAATTAAGCCTGTGTAAAAAATACACCGTCTTATTAAAAAATCACTAATTTCACATCCTTTTAAAAAAAGACGCTTCTCAAATATTCAAAGCATGAAGGCCATTATTCCGGTTGCAGGCGCAGGCACTAAACTTCGTCCGCATACATACACACAACCTAAAGCGTTAATTCCTCTTGCAGGAAAAACCATTCTCAGTATTATTGTAGATCAACTGCAGGAAGCAGGGATAAAAGATTTTGTATTTATTATTGGATACCTGGGAGAAAAAATTCAAGATTATGTAAAGGAAAAATATCCTCATTTAAATTGCCATTTTGTACATCAAAACGAACGGCATGGTACCGGGCATGCAATTAATCTTACCAAAGAAATTGTTGGTGATGATGAAATACTGGTTGTGCTGGGAGATACTATTGCTGAATATGATGTAAAAGAAATACTTAATACACCCTGTTCTATGCTGGGTGTAAAAAAGGTAGATGACCCACGTAATTTTGGGGTGGCCGAAATTGAGGAAGATGGTTTTATAAGCCGTGTGGTGGAAAAGCCGGCTATACCAAAAAGTAATATGGCATTGGTAGGGGTATATAAAATAAAAGAAACAGGTTTTTTATTTTCCTGTATTGAAAAAATAATTGCAGCTGATATTAAAAGTTACGATGAATTTAATTTAACTGATGCACTGGAATGTATGATAGAAAACGGGGTAAAATTTCAACCATTTAAAGTACAAAACTGGTTTGATTGCGGTAAAAAAGAAACACTGCTGGAATCAAATGCAACTTTACTTAAAAAATTTGGCGGAAATATTGCTGAAAAACATTCTTTTGAAAATACCATTATAATACCACCGGTAAGTATTGGCGAAGGTTGCGATATTAAAAATTCGGTAATTGGGCCTAATGTAGCCATTGGCGAAAATTCTAAACTGAACCATGCTATTATAAAAGACTCTATTATTGGATCTTATTCCAATCTTTTTGAAATTGTATTAAACACTTCACTAATTGGCAGCGATGCAGAAGTAAGGGGTGTTAGCCGCAGCTTAAATATTGGCGATAATACTGCCATTGATCTTGGCGGAGGCACCAGAAATTGATTCAATTCCATCCTTTTCAAATTAAAAAAATCTTGGTTTTACAAAATAAATCCTTTTACTTTGCGTTTCAAAGTACTTTCTATTTTGTGTTTTTTAGGATTGCTAAAAGAATTTATTAAAAATGGTTAAACAGGGTAACACAACTTTTTAATATCAAATATCCCATCATTCAGGCTGGAATGATATGGGCAAGTGGCTGGCGTCTTGCAAGTGCGGTAAGCAATGCAGGTGGTTTAGGGTTGATAGGAAGCGGAAGCATGTACCCGGAAGTATTAAGGGAGCATATAAAAAAATGCAAAGCAGCAACTGACAAACCTTTTGGTGTTAATGTGCCCTTGCTTTATCCTGATATTGATAAACATATTGCAATTATTATTGAGGAAAAAGTACCGATAGTTTTTACATCGGCAGGCAACCCTAAAACATGGACATCAGTATTAAAAGAAAAAGGTATTAAAGTAGTGCATGTAGTTAGCAGCAGCAAATTTGCATTAAAAGCACAGGAGGCAGGTTGCGATGCAGTAGTGGCCGAAGGCTTTGAAGCCGGCGGGCATAATGGAAGAGAAGAAACTACAACAATGGTACTGGTGCCGGCAGTTTGTGAAGCGTTAAATATTCCGGTTATAGCAGCAGGTGGTATTGCAACCGGAAGACAAATGCTAGCGTCAATGGTACTGGGTGCAGCAGGTGTACAAATCGGAAGCCGCTTTGTAGCCAGTGAAGAAGCATCTTCTCATATTAATTTTAAAGAAGCAGTTATACATTCTGCCGAAGGCGATACCATGTTATCGTTAAAACAATTAACACCGGTAAGATTATTGAAAAATAATTTTTTTAACCTGGTGCAAACAGCAGAGCAGCAATGTGCATCAATAGAAGAATTAAAAAAATTATTAGGAAGAGGCAGGGCAAAAAAAGGCATGTTTGAAGGAAATTTAGAAGAAGGCGAACTTGAAATAGGGCAGGTAAGCGCTATTATTAAATCAATACAACCAGCCGCAGAAATAGTAAAAGAAATATGGAATGAGTTTGAATTCTTATTAAAGCAGCCACTAAAATAAAATATTATCTTTGCCATTAAATTTTTGAAAATCAACCCCCAAGAAATGTTAGTAAACTCACGAACGGTAACTAAGTATATAAAAAAACTGTCTCTAATATCTTGTTTATTTTTTATTATTCTACTGAGCAATGCCCAGGCTCAGCCGCCTAACGGCGACCCCAGTAATCCAACCGGTTTACCAGCGTTACCCAGTACAACAACTATGTCTCCGGGGCAATTAAACCAAATTTTAGCTGATAAAAATGCAGGTAGTCAAATCAATAGGTACTGATAAAAACAAAGCACTTAAAAATAAAATTGACAGGGATAGCCTGGTTAAAGAAGCTACGCCTCAATCGGCTAATGTAACAGAACAAACATATGGTATGCATTTGTTCAGAGGCGGTGCTGTAGCATCAATTACCGATTTATCTACACCGCCTTTAGATTATCCTATTGGTGTTTACGATCAGATAATTGTATCGCTGTGGAATGGCGCCGAAGCTACTTTTGATTATACAGTAGCAAGGGATGGTTCCATTTTTCCTACAGGATTGGGAAAAATTTATTTACAGGGTTTAACTTTTGAGCAGGTACGCTCATTAATAACACAACGTTTTAAATCTTATGTTCCTGCCTCTACAAATATTACTGTATCGTTGGGCCAGCCCCGAACCATTTCTGTAAATGTTGCAGGTGAAGTAAATAACCAGGGGCCGGTAACAGTTTCAGCTTTTACCAATGCATTTAATATAATTGCACTTGCAGGCGGGCCAACAGAATTTGCCAACCTGAGGGATATACTAATTAAAAGAAACGGAAGGGTTATTGATGCACTGGATGTATATAAATATTTAACTACCGGCGATTTTGGTAAACACATTTATCTTGAAAATAATGACTTTGTTATTTTACAAACAGCAGAAAAAAAGGTAAAAGCAGAAGGTAAATTTAAAAGGCCTATGTTTTATCAGTTAAAAAAAGATGAAGGAATGAAAGCGCTTTTGAAATACAGCGGCGGCTTACAAAAAGATGCCTTTAGCAGCGGAGTAAAAGTTTTTAGAACAGAACTGGAAAAACAAATAATAAAAGATGTAAACACCACTGCAATTATAAACCCAACCAATCTTGAAATTTATAAAAACGAAGATTTTACTTTGGTGGATGGTGATATTGTAAAAGTAATTGCTGTAAACCCTGGATTAATAAATAAAGTTGAAATTAAAGGCGAAGTATCTTATCCGGGCCAGTACGAAATAAGAAAAGGCGATAAATTATTTGATGTAATTAACAGGGCAGGCGGCATTACCCGTAATACTTATTTGCCAAGAGCTTATATTTTTAGAGGCGGAGGCGACAGTACCAATATAAAATCGAATAAGCTGGAAGTGATTTAAGTGACATTACTAAAACTGATAATGATGCCAGCCAGTATAACGTAGAAATTTTTGCCAACGATCAAATATTATTATTTAATTCAAACAATTTTTACGACAGACAATATGTGGAAATATTTGGAGAGGTAAGAAAAGAAGGCAAGATAAATAAATATGGGGGAATGACGTTACAGGATCTGTTGTATTTATCAGGCGGCTTAAAACAATCTGCCGAGTTTGGAAGAATTGAAATAGCGAGTGTGCTTGACATTGATTCGGCCAAAAGAGAGCAAACACCAACAAGAGTTATTTTAAAGCAGATAAAAGTTTCTCCTAATTTAGATCTTGACAGTGCTTCTGCAGGTATTGTCTTAAAACCTTACGATCAGGTGTATGTTAGAAAAAATCCCACTTTCGAATTGCAGCAATTGGTACAAATAAATGGGTTAATAAAATACCCTGGCCCTTATCCACGCCTTGAGCAAATACGAAAGGTTATCATCTTATATTGAAAGGGCAGGTGGGATTAAAGAAAATGCAGATTTAGGAGGTGCAATTCTTATACAGGAAAAAAACACAATACTTCAGGGATAATGTAACCAGCAAAGTAACTTCTTTAACAGATTCTTTGGGAGGTATTATTTTAGATTCTGCACAAACAAGTTTGAGCGAAGTGTCGCAGGAGCCGGTTAGTATTGATTTGTTCAGGGCTATGAAAGATAAAAATTCAAAGTTTGATATTGTACTGCAGGAAGGTGATATTGTATTTGTTCCAGAAATAAATCCTTTTGTAAACGTAAAAGGAACTGTTCAATCGCCATTGAAATTAACTTTTGATAAAGAACACACCAACTTATTATATTACATAGATAAAGCAGGTGGTTACGGCAGGCGGCCATGGAAAAGCCGTATATATGTACAGTATGCCAATGGCAAAAGCAGGCGAACAAGAAACATTTTCTTCATGCATTTTTATCCAAAAGTTACAGAAGGCAGTACTGTAAATGTACCCGAAAAAGCCGAAGGCAGCCAGGTGGTTGATATTTTTAAACAGGCAGGTTTATCAATAGTTACTATTGTTACAAGTGTGTTAGTTGCCAAAGTAATAGGGGAATTGTAATTGTAATAACCCAATAAAATTTAAGATGAATAATATAGAACTTATAAAGCAAGTTATAAAGCGGCTGAGAAAATTTAGCTGGCTTATTGGCCTTATTGCAATTTTATTTGGAGCATTATTTTATTTTATGGCAAAGCAAAGTGTGGTAATCTATACTTCTAAATCTACTGTTTTTCCATTAAACAGTACAAGTGATAACAGTGTTTCATCCTCGGCCATCAGCAGTATTTTGGGTTTATCAGATGCCCCAAATCATTCAGTGGCGAAGCTTCTATTAATATTGTAGAATTAGCTACCAGCCGAAGAACAAGAGAAGCAGTAGCAGAGGCTAAAGCTACAAGAATTCCTTCTTTAAAAAATAAAACCATAGCCCGTTTATTAATTGAAGAAAATAATAAGCATGTTGGCTTTATGCAAAATGAAGCTATTGATATTAAGAAACTGGATAGCGCTACTATGGTGAATATTGCCAGCAACATGCTAAAAGGAGGCTTTGCTGCTAAAATTAATAAAAATGGAATTCTTGAATTAAATTACAGCAACAGTAACCCCGATATTGTAAAGGAAGTTAGTTATGTTTTTATTGATAAACTTTCAGAATTTTATATTGATTTAAAAAAGAAAAAAGCACAAATTGATTTTGAATTTGCTGTTAATAAAGCAGATTCTTTGCTTAAAGTTTTAAATGAATTGGATAAAGCGTGCTATTAAGACTTGATGAAACCACTTTTTTTACCAACGAAGAATTAAAACGATTATAATTTACCTAAAATTAATCTGGCACAGGATAAGCAAACCGTACAATCCCAATATTATTATGCAGTAAATAACAGGGAAGCTGCAGCATATAAACTGCAAAAAGAAACACCTATTATTGAAGCTTTAGATAAACCCGAAGGGCCGTATGATATCCGGAAGTAAATCAACAAAAATTTATGCTATAGTGGGTTTGTTACTGGGTATATTTATTGGTATTATTGCAGTTAGCTGGAAAATTATTAATAAATATATTGGTGATGAATTGAACAAGGCAATTGAAAAAGCCGCAAAGCCTAAAGAACAATTAAAAGAGGAGCCTGCAGTTTTAAAAGTATAAATTATACCAGTTAGACATTAAAATCACACTGTCAGGCTGAGCTTGTCGAAGGCGGGTTTAATTCAGCACCGGTTTCGACAAGCTCCTGACATCTTTTTATTGTATATATTCAATGTCTAATTGGTATTATTCTCCTTTATATAAAAATCCCTGTTTGTGAAATACAAACAGGGATTTTTATTTTGTAAACATTATTTTCTAAAAGCCCATTTTATCATTTCTTTCCAGCTTGGTTTTTTACCGTACATTAAAATACCGGTGCGGTAAATTCTTGCTGCAAACCAGGTGGTAAACATAAACCCTGCAATTAACGACGCCATTGATAAACCTAACTGCCACCATGGTACAGTGTTAGGTACACCAAAAGGTATACGTGCCATCATTACTATGGGGGAACTGAATGGAATTATGCTTGCCCAAACCGCAACTGAGCTGCTGGGATTGGATATTGCAGGAGTCATTAATGCAATAGAAAAAATAATAAGCATGGTTATGGGGAAACTTAATGATTGAGCTTCTCTCATATCTTCATTAATGGCACTGCCAATGGCGGCGTACAAAGAAGAATAGAAAAAGAAACCTGCCAGTAAATAAAAAATAAAACAGCCAACTACTAATGGAATATTTACACTGGTAAATACCTCCTGAATTTTGCCCACCATATCCGAGGCAGTGCCTCCGCTTCCTGTTGTTTTAGTAACATTGTAAATTATAAAAATACAGGCAATCCAGATAAGAAACTGCGTTAATGCTACCATGCCAATACCAACTATTTTTCCAATCATTAATTGAAATGGTTTTACAGATGATACCACCACTTCTGCAATGCGGCTGGTTTTTTCTTCCGTTACTCCCATCATTACCTGGCTGCCATAAAGTAATAAAATTAGATACATTAAAAAACCACATACATAACCAATAGTGGTAGCAATACCGGCATTGGCATTTTTATTTTTTTCATTGTTCAATTTTAAATCTATGGTTTTACTTAACACCGCTTCTTTTACGGTGATCAATGCCAAGACTGTCATGTTTTATTTTATTCCAGATGCGGTTAATTTTTTTCTCCACCGGGTTTATAGCACCAATACCAAAAGATTTTTTTGTATTTACTAAAAGGCTGTCGGCACCAGTTTGCCATTTAAATGTTTCTGGAATTATTACATAGCCATCATAGCCTAACGAATCAAAATTTTCTTTCATTGCTTCAGCACTTACACTTACTAATTGTATTGTATTGCTGGTATCGTTTCCATTTACTGTATTAATTAACTCTTGTTTAAATAATCCTGATTGATCAATTAAGGCAATCTTTAAATCTTCCCTTGTTTTATCTGCAATATATCCTGTACCAAAAATTAAAGCCAAATATAATAGGGGAAAAAGAATGGTGCCAATTATAAAAGTTTTTTTTCTAACCCGGGTTAAAAATTCTCTTTGTATTATTAATAAAATTTTGTTCATTTTATATAGGTTGAAAAGTATAAATAAGGGTTAAGCGAAAAAAGTAAAAAAAAGGTATCAATTATCCATTGTTTGAAATTGCCTTGCAGTTGGTGTACCTTCTACTAATTTTATAAAAATATCATTAAGAGAAGGGAGTATTTCTTTAAAAGAAACAATGCCGCTTCCCTTATTAATAAAATACCCTAATACATCATTGGCTTTAAAGCCATCTTTAATTTTTACAATAAGTTCTTTCTTATTTGTTTTAATAATTTCAAATGCATCACTGGTAATTATTTCAGGAATATTTTCTAATTGTATGCCGAAAAGATTCTCTTTAAAATTCTGTTTTACATTTTGCACTGTACCATCTAAAATCTTTTTTCCTTTATTTACCAGCACAATATTGTTGCAAATTTCTTCTACCTGCTCCATTCGGTGTGTACTGAAAATTATAGTAGTACCGTTTTGCGCCAGCCGGTAAATTTCGTCTTTTATAAGATTGGCATTAATTGGATCGAGGCCGCTGAAGGGTTCATCTAAAATAATTAAATCAGGTTCGTGTAAAACAGTAATTACAAATTGTAATTTTTGTCCCATGCCCTTACTAAGGTCTTCTACTTTTTTATTCCACCAGCTTTCCATCTCCAGCCGTACAAACCAATCTTTTATTTTACGCATAGCGTCATCTTTCCCTAATCCTTTAAGCCGGGCAAGGTATAAGGCTTGTTCGCCAATCTTCATCTTTTTATACAAACCTCTTTCTTCGGGCATGTAGCCAATGTACTTGGCATCATTCTCGGGATCAAACTTTTTTCCTTTTAAAATAATATCACCGGAGTCGGGATAAAAAATTCCGGTGATCATTCTTATTAAAGTGGTTTTACCGGCACCGTTAGGGCCAAGCAAACCAAAGATGCTGCCTTTGGGAATGGTCATGCTGATATCGTCCACCGCTTTTTGTGTGGCAAAATATTTTTTAAGGTTGTGCAGTTCTAAAATATTCATTAGTTATGGGTTAAAGAAAATAATATTGTAAAATAAAGGTTTGCAAATTTTATTACCTGTGGATATTTTATGAATGGTAAATTTATTATTAATTCTAAAAATATAAATTATTAATTGCTTTGGCTACTCTTTCGCCATCCATAGCCGCACTTACAATACCACCGGCATACCCGGCACCTTCGCCACAGGGGTATAGGTTTTTTATTTGAGGATGAGCAAGAGTATCAGCATTACGTGGTATTCTAACAGGAGATGATGTACGGCTTTCGGTTGCTACCACCACAGCATCATTGGTAAAATAACCGGGCATTTTTTTTCCAAATTCAACAAAACCTTTTGCCAGTGATTGATAAACAAAATTGGGTAACACTTCTTTTAATGATAAAGATTGCAAACCCGGTTGATAAGAACAATTGGGTAAAGAGGATGACGTTTTACCATTGCTGAAATCGGCCATGCGTTGCGCAGGCGCTACAAATTTTCCGCCACCACTTTCAAAACATTTTTGCTCCACCATTTTCTGAAACTCCATCATTAGTAGAGGGTGTTTTTCATTGAATATTGAGTGTTGAACATTGCTCATTGAATATTTCATTTCTCTTACCGCATCCTCCAATTCCACCTGCACCACCATACCGCTGTTGGCATAAGGATTATTTCTTTTAGATGGGCTCCAGCCATTAACTACTATTTCTCCTGCTGCTGTTGATGCCGGAGCAATAATACCACCAGGGCACATACAAAAACTAAAAACACCTCTGCCATTTATCTGTTGTACTAATGAGTAAGAAGCCGGGGGTAAAATACCATTGGCTGCATTGCTTTTATACTGGCAGGTATTAATAAGCATTTGCGGATGTTCAATCCGTACTCCCAATGCAAAAGGTTTTGCTTCTATTAAAATATTTTTTTGGTGAAGTAATTCAAAAATATCCCTGGCACTGTGGCCGGTGGCTAATATAAAATTATCGGCATCAAAAATATTTCCATCAGCAGTTTTTACTGATATAATTTTTTCTTTCTCAATAATAAAATCTGTTACCTTTTTTTCGAATAAAAATTCGCCGCCGCATTCTGTAATTTGTTTTCGCATGGCGGTAATAATATGCGGTAATTTATTGGTGCCAATATGCGGATGTGCTTCGTATAAAATTTTTTCTTCGGCGCCAAAACGAACAAATAAACTAAGTATGCGGTCAATATCGCCACGCTTGTTGCTCCTTGTATAAAGTTTACCATCGCTGTATGTACCAGCACCGCCTTCACCAAAACAATAATTACTCTCAGGATTAATAATACCTTCTTTATTCAATACAGCTAAATCTCTCCGCCTGGCCCTTACATCTTTTCCTCTTTCTAAAATAATGGGTTTAATATTTTTTTCTATCAATTGCAGGGCAGCAAATAAGCCTGCCGGGCCGGCACCTATAATAATTACTTTTTTTTTGGCCTTGCTAACATCTTTAAAATCGAATGAAGTAATTTCTCTTTTTTTAAATGGCTCATCAATAAAAGCATGTACTGTTAAATTTACCCAAATGGTTTTTGCTCTTGCATCAATCGATTTTTTTGTAAGATGAAAACCCGTTACGGAACTTTCTTTTTTGCCACAGGTATTGGCAATATATTTTTTTATGATAGCATCATCCATTGCTTCGGAAGGAAGCAGCTTAAAAGAAATTTTTTGTTGCATGCCCCTAAATCCCCTGAAGGGGACTTTAAAGAGAATGATTATTTTTCACTCCCTTCAAAGCTTATATATTTACAGTTTGAATAATTAAAACCTTCTAAAATTATTTTACTCCAAGTTCCCCCTTCAGGGGGCGGAGGGTTTCTAAAACGGCAAATCATCCACTGCATCCGGTGGTGCCGATGAAAAAGTATCCAATGGTTCTAAATATTCATTATCAGTTTTTGCAGTTGCACCGGGTTGTAAAATTTGTTCAATTCTCCAGGCATCTAAATTAGTAATGTAATTTACCTTGCCATCTTTTTCCCATTTGCTGCCTTTAATGTTGAAATATACTTTTACATCATCACCAATATTTACCCTGTCCACAATAGCGGTTTTATCCTGTATGCATTGAAATTTTACATAGTTGGTAACAGTGCGGCCATTTATGTCATCAGTTTTTTCAACAGCAAACTCTCTTGTTTTAAAAGTTTCTGTTCGTTGAACGATGTCGTACTTGGCAATTAATTTGCCGGTTAATTCATAACTCATAATAATAATTTAATATGCCAAAAGTAATTCTATTTATTGATAAATTTTTATCCCATCTTTTTTGTTGCTATTAATAAAAAATTACTACCTTCCTCTTTATTCTAACAGGAGTTTTATGAGGAGACCCAGCCGCTTTTTTTTACCTTTTTTTATTATTGCTTTTTTTTTAGTATCCTGTAAAACGGTATATCAGCCACAGGCGGTACAATATTTTGACTACCGCCTTACGCAGCAGAGTAAGCAAGACAGTGGTTTAAATAAATTATTGCAACCCTATGCCGATAGTGTAAATAAAAGTATGAACACAGTTATTGCAGTTGCCGCAACAGAACTGGAAAAAAAACAACCCGAAGGAACATTAGGAAATATTATGGCAGATGCTATGCTGGCTAAAGCAAAGCAGGGGTATAAAATGCCTGTTGACGGGGCTTTTATTAATTTTGGTGGTATCAGGCTTACTTCGGTACCGGCTGGCAATATTACAAGAGGTAAAATTTTTGAACTGGCACCTTTTGATAATGATATTGTAATACAAAAACTAAATGGTAAAGTGCTGCAGGAATTTTTAAATCATGTTTCTGCAAAAGGTGGTTGGCCAGTGGCAGGTATCAGCTGGCAAATAAAAAATAAAACTGCAGTAAATGTTTTAATAAACGGACAACCCATAGTTGATACGGCAGTTTATGTAATTGCAATGGTAGATTATGTAGCTAACGGTGGCGATGATTGTGCCATGCTGAGGCCAATACCCCAAAAAAGTACAGGATATGTTTTAAGAGATGCACTTATTGAATATTTTATTGAAATAAACAGGCAGGGAAAAAAAATATCTTCTCAAATTGAAAACCGGGTAACAAATGCAGAGTAGAAGAAAATTTATTGCACAATCTTCACTGGCGGCAGCGTCAATGCTAACATCAAATAGCCTGTTTGCAGCAATGCAAAAAGAAAATGCAGCAAAAAAATTAATCATCCTTCATACTAATGATGTACACAGCAGGCTGGAGCCTTTTCCTATGGATGGTGGCAGAAACCAGGGACTTGGCGGAGTGGCGGCAAGGGCAGAATTAATAAAGAAAATAAGAAATGAAAATAACCAGGTATTATTATTAGATGCAGGCGATATTTTTCAAGGTACCCCTTATTTTAATATATATAAAGGCGAACCCGAAATGAAGGCAATGGCTGCAATGAATTATGATGCAGTAACAATGGGTAATCATGATTTTGATGCAGGGTTGGAAAATTTTGCTGCACAACTAAAGCATGCAAACTTTCCTGTATTGATGTGTAATTACGATTTTACCAATACACCAATGGAATTTAAATATCTGCCATATAAAATTTTTAAAAAAGGCAAATTAAAAATTGGGGTTACCGGAGTGGGCATACAACTAACCGGGTTAGTGCCGGACAGTTTATTTGGTAATACTAAATACCTTGATCCGGTGCAGAAAGTAAATGAAACGGCTGCTAAATTAAAAAAAGAAGAAGGCTGCGATATGGTGATATGCCTTAGCCATTTAGGATATAAATACGGCGATAATAAAGTAAGTGATATTGTATTGGCAAAAGAAACTGAAAATATAGATTTAATAATTGGGGGGCATACGCATACTTTTATGGATGCGCCGGAATTATATACTAATAAATCGGGAAGCAGTGTATTGATAAACCAGGTGGGTTGGGCTGGCATTCAACTGGGCAGATTAGATTTTGATTTTGCAGGATTTAACCCAAAAAAATTGTCAAAATCCCATACTGTGGTTGTAGGGAAAAAAACAATTGAATAAAAAATTTTTTTTTCAATAATTTATTCGATATTCGCTGTCCTGCCAAAAATTAATTTTCATTATTAACTGAAAGTAATTTTTGCAGGAAAATCCCCCGAGAATATTCTTTACTCAACATAAATAAATTGTTTAAGAACTAATGGATAAAGCTTTTGAAAAAGTATGGACTAATTGTTTAGAGATAATCAAAGACATTGTAGAATGGCAACATTTTAAAACATGGTTTGAACCTATTAAACCAGTGGCTTTAAAAGAAAAAATATTAACGATACAAGTACCAAGTCAATTTTTTTATGAGTACCTTGAAGAACATTATGTTTCGCTTTTAGCAAAAACATTAAAAAGAGAATTGGGAAAAGAAGCACGTTTGGAATACAGAATAATGGTGGACAGCGGTAACAGTAAAAACAAACCGCTAACAATGGATGTGCCGGGGCATGGTTATAAATCATATTCAAACAACGAAATGGATTTTCCACTTGTAATAAATAATCCTGTTAAGAACCCGTTTGTAATTCCGGGCCTTAAAAAAATGCAGATAGATCCGCAGTTAAATGCTGCATATACCTTTGATGCATTTATAGAAGGCGATTGTAACCGTGTTGCCCGCCGTGCCGGTAAAACTGTTGCAGAAAAACCCGGTACCACTTCTTTTAACCCTTTAGTAATTTATGGCGGTGTTGGCTTGGGTAAAACACATTTGGCACAGGCCATTGGCAACGAAGTAAAAAGATTACATACTAATAAGGTGGTATTATATGTAAGCTCCGAAAAATTTATCAACCAGTTTATAGATCACAGCCGTAACCAGGCCATCAACGATTTTATACATTTTTATCAATTGATAGATGTTTTAATTATTGATGATGTGCAATTTTTTAACCGTGCCGAAAAATCGCAGGAAGCATTCTTTGCTATTTTTAATCATTTACACCAAAGTGGTAAACAGTTAATATTAACCAGCGATAAACCGCCAAAAGATTTAGAAGGTGTGCAGGAAAGATTATTAAGCCGCTTCCGCTGGGGCTTAAGTGCCGATTTGCAGGTGCCGGATTACGATACCAAAATTGAGATATTAGAAAAGAAAATGAAGAATGATGGGTTAGAAATGCCCCGTGAGGTTGTAAAATATATTGCTTATAATATTAATAGCAATGTAAGGGAATTAGAAGGTGCTTTAATATCATTATTGGCACAATCTTCGCTTAACAAGAGAGAAATTGATCTTGAATTGGCAAAGAAAGTACTTAGAAATTTTGTAAAATCCTCCAGTAAGGAAATCACTATCGACGCCATACAAAAAATGGTATGCGAATATTTTGACGTGCCTTACGATAAATTGCTGCAAAAAACCCGTAAAAGGGAAATTGTGCAGGCAAGGCAGATCACTATGTTTTTATCTAAAGCCTTTACCAAAAACTCTCTTAAAACTATTGGGGAACATTTTGGCGGCAGAGATCACACCACGGTAATACACAGTTGCCAAACTGTAAAAGATTTAATGGATACCGACAGCCTTTTTAAAGAAAGCGTATTGGAACTGCAACAGAAGGTGCAGTTAGCGGCTATGTAATGTTGTTGTTATCTAAAAATTCTTACTATCTCCTTTCAAATATTTTTTCCGAAAGTAAAAATATTTTATTCTCTTCAGCTACAGTTGCTGATGCTGTACGAAAAAATCTTAATTTTATTTCATAATAAATAAGAGTAATTTCATCCAAACATTTTCAAGCACTTGCAATTCATTAAAGATTTTTTTAAAAGCCAGAATAAAACAAGGGAGTTTAAAAAACAACTGAGTAATATACTGGGCTTTACACCCGGCGATGTTGCCCTGTATAAAACTGCACTAAGCCACCGAAGTGTAAGGGAAGGCGCCGATGAAAATAACGAAAGGCTGGAGTTTTTAGGCGATGCTGTTTTAAGTTCTGTTGTTGCACATTATTTATTTAGAAAATATCCCTACAAAGGCGAAGGTTTTTTAACCGAGATGCGGAGCAAAATGGTAAACCGCCAGATGCTGAATGATATTGCTTTAAAAATGGGGCTTAAAAAAATTACCTTTTACAACAAGTACGATAACTCTCTTAAAATTTCTCAAATATTTGGTAATACATTAGAGGCTTTAATTGGCGCAGTGTATTTAGATAAAGGTTATGCCGGTACACAAAAGTGGGTGGAGAAATATATTATTATGCCGCATTTATTTATTGATGACCTGGAAATAATTGAGATCAACATAAAAAATAAATTGTACGGCTGGGCAAACAAAAATGGAAAGTTATTAGAGTTTGAAACGCTGAATGAAAAGTTTGAAAACGGCCGCCGCTTATTTACCATTGGTGCAACTGTAGATGGGGAATTAATTGCCGAAGCCAAAGGCTATAATAAAAAAGATGCCAGCCAGATTGCGGCGCAGCTGGCAGTAGATAAATTAGGGCTTTAACAATTAAATGTTGATGATTGAAAGTTGAATGTTTGCGAAT
Source organism: uncultured Chitinophagaceae bacterium (assembly GCA_963741535.1). Classification (GTDB taxonomy): domain Bacteria; phylum Bacteroidota; class Bacteroidia; order Chitinophagales; family Chitinophagaceae; genus Ferruginibacter. The sequence continues at coordinate 201,784 of CAVUIP010000002.1, read as the reverse complement.
TAAATTTCCGCCATTATTTTTTTAAAGGAAATCATTAGCGCTTACTGTTTCGAATTTAAAAAACTTTCAACCGTCAACTTTCAACCATCAACCATGAATTTTGGAATATTAGGAAGCGGAAGCTGGGGAACAGCCCTTGCAAAAATTTTAACTGATAACGGTAATACTATTTACTGGTATAACCGCAGCGAAGCAGCAATTAAACATATACAAACACGTCATCACAACCCACACTATTTACCCTCAGCACAGTTTGATGTTTTAAAACTTAATTTAACTGCCAATGCTGCTGAAGTAATTCAACATTCAGATTGTATTATCATAGCTGTTCCATCTGCTTACGCCACTGATGTTTTGCAGGGGCTTGATAAAAAAATATTTGAAGGAAAAAAAATCATATCTGCCATAAAAGGTATTTTACCGGGACAAAATTTATTGCTGAACGATTATTTAAAAAATGAATTTTATGTAGAGTTGAAAAATTATTTTGCCGTACTTGGCCCATGCCATGCCGAAGAAGTGGCAGCAGAAAAATTATCGTACTTAACTTTTTCAGGAGTTGATGAAGTAATGACAGCAAAATTAGCAACGTATTTTAAAACTGATTATCTTAACACAATTTGTAATAATGATATTTATGGTGTGCAGTATGCTGCTATTTTAAAAAATATTTATGCGGTAGGTTCGGGTATGGCACATGGTTTAGATTATGGCGATAATTTTTTAAGTGTTTTCATCGCAAACAGCGCCGATGAAATGGCAGGGTTTCTTCGAAAACTTGGGGTAAAAAATATTCAAGTAGGTTCTATCGACCACCATCCAACCATCAGCCACCAAACAGCAACTACAAACTATGCTGCTTCTGTTTATCTTGGTGATTTATTAGTAACCTGTTATTCGCTGCACAGCCGCAACCGATCGTTTGGAAATATGATTGGTAAAGGCCATTCGGTAAAAACTGCTCAGTTAGAGATGAGTATGGTGGCAGAAGGCTACAATGCCAGTAAATGCATGCATATCATAAACCAAAAAGTTAAAGCCGGTATGCCCATTGCCGAAACTATTTATAAAATTTTATGGGAAAATTTGCCAGCAGCTAAAGGGTTTAAAGAAATAGAAACAACGCTGGTGTAAATTTATTTTAACTTTAAGGTAGAAAATAAAACTATGCCATTCTCTTTTTCAAATATCAGCAATACAGCTATAATTGTAATGATTATTTATCTGTTTACTGCGGAGTTGATAAAATATTTTAAAAGGCGTTATCATTCTTAAATATCTTAAGAAGTAAAAAATAAATCAGCTGCAATTCCATCTGCAAATAATTTCCCCTCTCTCGTTAAAATAATTTTTCCGTTTTCAATTTTTAATTTTCCTGTTTCTTCATACTTGCAGCTTGCAAATTTTACTTTGCTGCCTGCAATTTCACCATATTTTGTACTTATAAAATTCGTATCAATTCCTTCCATAGTTCTTAAAGCTGTCATAATGTATTCATTTAACTGTTGTGTTTCTGTAAGTATCTCTTCTTCAAAAGGAATAATGTTTTTTTGTAAAGATTGAATGTACAAAGCATTGTTTGCTATATTCCATCTTCGCATGGGTGAGTCATCCGCCGCGGCGGATGACTCACCCGGGATAAAAGGAAAATAAGAGTGTGCCGATGGCCCAAAGCCATAATATTTTTCTCCATTCCCCTCAGGCGTCTGCGACCAGTAACTGCTGTTATGTTTACTTCTGTAACCCGGTTTTGCAAAATTGCTTATTTCATAATGCTCATACCCGGCTTCACTCATCCAATCCATTAATAATAAAAATTGCCCGGCCTGTTTTTCTGCATCTACAGGTGCTTTCTTTTTTAAAGCAATCATTTTATCTAAAGCAGTTTTAGGCTCTACAGTTAATGCATAGCAACTGATATGCGGAATATTTTTTTCAATAACAGTTCGTACGTTTTTTTTCCAGTCATCATCACTCAATAATGGTGAGCCGTAAATTAAATCAACTGAAAAATTGGTAAAGCCTGCAGCTATAATTTTATCAATACATAATAATGAATCTGCTGCTGTGTGTGCCCGGTTCATCCATTTTAATTCTTCCTCAATAAAACTTTGTATGCCCACACTCAGGCGGTTTATCCCAATGTTCTTCCATTCCTGCAGTTTTAAATTGGTAATATCATCTGGGTTAGCCTCTAAAGTAATTTCAATATCATCGGCAAAAACAAAACGTTTATGCAAAGCATTAAAAATTATTTTTAAATCGTCAATACTTAAAATGCTTGGTGTACCACCGCCAAAGTAGAGTGTATCAATAATTTCTTTATCCACCTCCGCTTCAATCTCCTCAATTTCCCCCTTCAGGGGATAGGGGCTTGGCTGTATTTCCTTCACCAACGCAATAAGCAGCTCATCTTTTTGTTTTAAAGAAGTAGAAAAATGAAAATTACAATAGTTACAAGCCTGCTTGCAAAAAGGGATATGTATATAGATGCCTGACAAATATTTTAGATTGTAGATTTTAGATTTTAGATTTGAATATTAATGACAAGTTTTAATAAAGTGTTTAACCCCTGTTTACTGCTTGCAATAGTTTGCAACTGTATTATAATGCCTTTTGCATACAGCCAGCAACAACCAACAGAAAAAAATAAACAGTATCAATTAAATATTTATTTTGTTGACAAAGATACCAGCTTTAATGCGCAAGCTTTAAAATTGCAAACAACTTTTAATAATTCCATTCAATGTAATACTTACATAAATAATCTGTCTGCTTTGTTAAGCACTAAAGGTTATCCAACAGCTTCTGTGGACAGTGTTTGGGAAGATACAGCCTCGGCAGGCATTAAACTTTTTTTAGGCAAACAATACCAATGGATAAAATTATTGCCCGACAGTATTGAAAAAAAAGCGCTTGACCAGAGTGGCTTTTTTGAAAAAAATTTTACTGATAAACTGCTCAACATGCAACAATTGCAAACCATACAACTAAGGGTTTTAAATTATTATGAAAATAACGGCTACCCTTTTGCCCAGGTTTTTTTAGATAGCGTGCGTTTAGAAGAGGATAAAATAAATGCTTTGCTTAAAGTAAAAAAAGGGCCTGTATATCATCTTGACAGTATCAGGGTTTTTGGTAAGGTAAAAATTTCTAAAAATTTTCTAAGCCATTTTCTAAGCATACCCAATGGCAGCCTTTATAATAAAGAAAAATTAGAGCAGGTGCGTAATAAAATTTTGGAACTGCCTTACCTGCAGGAAGCAGCACCAAATGATATAACTATGCTGGGCAGCGGCTCGTTGCTAAATCTTTACCTGGCCCCCAAAAAAAGCAGCCAGTTTAATTTTTTAATTGGCATTTTGCCCAATGCGGGGCAAACCAGTAAAGTACAATTAACAGCCGATGTAAACCTTAATTTAAAAAATGCTTTAAATGGGGGCGAAAGTATTTTGTTTAACTGGCAGCAATTACAAAAAAAATCGCCCCGGCTTAAATTTAGGCTACCAGCAACCGTATATTTTTAATTCTAATTTTGGTTTCGATTTTTTATTCGATCTTTTTAAAAAAGACTCTACTTTTTTACAGGTAAACGGGCAGGTGGGGTTGCAATATCTTTTATCGGCCAACCAGGCAGGTAAATTTTTTGTTCAATGGCAAAATAGTTTTTTGCTGGCAAATGGTGTAGATACCAACCAGGTAAAAGCAACCAAACAATTGCCGGTAAATATTGATGTAAACGCAGTAAATTTTGGTGTAGATTATGAATGGATAAAAACTGATTACCGCTTAAACCCACGCAGTGGTAACGAAATAAAATTAACCACATCAACAGGTATAAAAAAAATAAAAAAAAATAACGATATACTTTCTATAAAAGACCCTTCGTTTAATTACGCAACACTTTACGATTCGCTGAAAGGGCGTTCTTATCAATTAAGAATAAAATTATCTGCGGCACATTATTTTCCTGTTGGCAAACAATCAACTTTTAAAACTGCAGTTAACGCAGGCATTTTCAACAGCCCGAATATATTCCGGAATGAATTATTTCAAATTGGCGGCTACAGGTTGTTACGTGGTTTTGATGAAGAAAGTATTTATGCCACTCAGTATGCAGTAGCTACTGCCGAATACCGTATAAGGGTTAGTTTAAATTCTTACTTTTTTGGTTTTGCAGATGGTGCTGTTGTTAAAAATAAATTTCAAAACATCAACCTAAATAATAATTTTATTTCAACGGGCATTGGCATAGCTTTAGAAACAAAACTGGGCTTATTAAATGTTAGCTACGCTATAGGTAAAAGAGACGACGTAAAGTTCAACATCCGGCAATCTCAAAAATTACACATTGGTTATGTAAATTACTTTTGATAAATCTGCTTTACTCCATTTACTTTTGCAAAAATATTTAGTTTGATAAAAAAGGTATTATTTTTTTTCAGTATTATTTTTTTTGTGCCCATATTGGTTTGTGCACAAAGCCCTGATAAAATTACAGTGCAAAAAGATACGCTGCAAAATCTGGTTGTTCAGGCTCCGGTTAATCAATACAAAGCTGCAATACAGGCAATACTTAACCAGAATACTTTTTTAAACAGCAATGGAACACCGGTTTCCATGGCAATAAAAATAAAAAGATCACCATCAACCGACGCAATATTTTATTTGCTTGCTGCCCTGGTTTTATTAATGGCGATAATTAAATTCTTCTTTGCCCGGTATTTTACAAATCTGTTCAGGGTTTTCTTTAATACCTCTTTACGGCAAAGCCAGCTTACCGATCAATTGTTGCAGGCAAAACTGCCATCTCTCTTCTTTAATATATTTTTTATACTAAGCGCAGGCATCTATATTTTTTTTCTATTAGTACAATATAAGTTCATAAGCAGCCAGTATCAATGGTCAGTATTGGGAGCGTGTGTTTTAATTTTAGCTATTATTTACCTTGTAAAGTTCAGTACCCTTAAATTTACCGGCTGGGTAACCGGCTACCGGGAATCAACAGATACATATATTTTTGTCATTTTTTTAATCTCTAAAATTATTGGGGTTGTTTTAGTTCCATTTACATTATTAATGGCATTTGCCCAGCCGCCAATAGCCATCACCAGTGCATTTGTTTCGCTGCTTATTATTGGGCTTTTGCTGTTTTTGCGTTTCTTCCGGTCTTACAGCCTACTGCAAAGCCAGTTAAAAATTAGCAGGTTTCACTTTTTTTTATACCTCGCCGGGGTAGAAATTTTGCCTCTTTTGCTGGTTTACAAATGGGCAGTGATTTTTTTGAGTAAAAATATGTAGTTTTGCAAAACCATTTTCCCTTTAAAGTATGGTTAAAAACGGTTCCACAAAAGCAGATCATTCGGCTAACAGAGTTAAAAAGATACTTATTACCCAGCCAAAGCCCGAAGGCGAAAAGTCTCCGTATTTTGATCTGGCTAAAAAGCACAGCATAACTCTTGATTTCCACCCTTTTATAGTTGTGGATGGCATTATTGCTAAAGAATTTCGAAAGCAGAAAATTGATATTGTAACTTATTCCGCAGTTATATTTACCAGCAGGCATGCTATCGACCACTTCTTCCGCATCTGTCACGAAATGAAAATCAACATTTCTCAGGATACCAAGTATTTCTGCATTACCGAAGCTGTAGCCCTCTACCTTCAAAAATTTATTTTGTATCGTAAGCGCAAGGTTTTTTACGGTGCCGACGGATCAAACAAAAGTATGTTTGACGTAGTTAACAAACATAAGGACAATGAGAAGTTTTTATACCCCTGCTCAGAATCTTTTGACAGTGAAGTTACCAATTGGTTAAAAGCAAATAATTGCGAGTATGCTAATCCTGTTTTATACAGAATAATTAGTAATGATGTAAAAGAAGTGGTGGAAAGAAATTACGATGTGATTTGTTTTTTTACACCCGGAGGCGTTAAAAGCCTTTTAGAAAACTTTCCCAAGTTTAAACAAAATGGTACAAAAATTGGAGCATTTGGTGCCAATACACTTAAAGCTGCAGAAGATGCCGGCTTAACACCCGATATAAAAGCACCTCAACCACAGGCACCAAGTATGGTAAGTGCGTTGGAATTATATCTTTCCTCTTACAAAAAAAAATAATGCACAAACAATATAAATTAAGGGGGCTATGCAAATAGCCTCTTTTCTTTTTAATTCATCTCAGCATGTAAAAATTTAAGAATGATATTTGCGGTTGTAATTGTGCGATAATCTATAAAAACTTACAATGCCCCATAAATTCACTAACCGTTTAATTAACGAAAACAGCCCTTATCTTTTACAGCATGCACACAACCCTGTTGATTGGTACGCATGGGGCGATGAAGCCCTGCAAAAAGCCAAAGCCGAAAACAAATTAATACTGGTTAGTATTGGTTATGCTGCATGCCACTGGTGCCACGTTATGGAAAAAGAGAGTTTTGAAGATGAAACGGTAGCAAAGCAAATGAATGAAAATTTCATCAATATTAAAATAGACAGAGAAGAGCGGCCCGACCTTGACCATATTTATATGGATGCTGTGCAGGCCATTACCGGCAGTGGGGGCTGGCCTTTAAATGTTTTTTTAACGCCAGATTGTAAACCTTTTTATGGCGGTACCTATTTCCCTCCGGTAAAAGCGTTTAACCGTACCTCCTGGACGGATGTTTTAACTGCATTAACACTGGCATGGACGGAAAGAAAAAACGAAATAGAATCGCAGGCAGAAAACATGATTGCTCATTTGCAAAAAGCCAACAATTTTGGGCAAACATTATCCGCCGAAGGCGATACTGTTTTTACAAAAGAAAATTGTAAACAGATTGCCGAAAATATTTTACTGCAGGCCGATAAAGAGTGGGGAGGTTTTGGTAAAGCACCAAAATTCCCTCAAACATTTACCATACAATATCTTTTAGACTATAATTATTACACAGCAGATAAGGAATCTTTACAACAGGCCCTTTTTTCTATAGATAAAATGATGGAGGGTGGCATTTACGATCATGCAGGTGGCGGTTTTGCCCGGTACAGTACCGACAGGGAATGGCTGGCGCCGCATTTTGAAAAAATGCTGTACGACAATGCTTTATTACTAAATGTAATTTGCGATGCTTTTAAAATTACAAAGCAATAAAAAATACGAACAGGCCATTAGAAAAACCATTGCTTTTGTACAAAGAGAATTAATGGAAAGCGAAGGCGGTTTTTATTCGGCTTTGGATGCCGACAGCGAAGGAGTGGAAGGTAAATTTTATGTATGGGATAAAATAGAAATTGAAACTATTTTAAAAGACGATGCTAAAATATTTTGCGATTTTTATGATGTAACTGATAACGGCAACTGGGAAGAAAAAAATATACTTCGCATTTTAAAAAGTGTTAAAAATTTTGCTGCAGACAATAATATTACAGAAAGCAAATTGGAAATTATCCTTAACAGCTGCCTCGGCAAAATTATTAACCCAAAGAAATAAAAGAATAAGGCCAATAACCGATGATAAAATTTTGCTGGGCTGGAATGCTTTAATGATAACTGCATTGTGCAAAGCTGCTGCTGCTTTAAATGATGAAGAGTACAAAGCCCTTGCAGAAAAAACAATGCATTTTATCCTGGAAAAATTCAGGGAAAATAGTTCCAGTTTTCAACTTTTTCATACTTACAAAAAAGGCCTTGCCAAATACCCGGCTTTTTTAGATGATTACGCTTATACAATACAGGCCTGTATTCAGTTGCAGGAAATTACCTCAAACACAACTTATCTTGATACAGCAAATGAAATTACCCGGTTTGTAATAGAAAACTTTATGGATGAAGAAACCAGTTTCTTCTATTTTACCAATAAAAACCAAACCGATATCATTTTACGTAAAAAAGAAGTGTATGATGGCGCAACGCCATCGGGCAACAGCGTTATGGCCGAAAACTTATTTTATCTGTCCATAGTATTCAACAACAGCCAATGGTATACTATTGCCCAAAAAATTACTGCATCACTTGGCACAGCAATTGTACGATATCCAACATCTTTTGGTGTTTGGGCATCCTTATTATTAAAAAATACGTTTGGCATAAATGAGGTGGTAATTGTGGGTAAGGATTTTTACGGCTTAAGAAATGAACTTTTAAAACAGTATTTACCCGGTAAAATTTTACAGTCGGCATTAAATGAAAATAGTAATTTTCCTATGCTAAATGGAAAAAATGCAGCTAATGAAACACTTATTTTCTTGTGCAAACAATATAGCTGCAAAACACCCGTTTTTAATATTGAAGAACTTGGTTAAACAGATTAAAGAAGAATAAAATTTAAGCAGTATATCACAATATTTGATTTTTTCTGTCGTTTATAATTTTTGGGATCATATTTTGTTGAAAAATTTAATCCGGGAAACAGTTGTAAAACGACGATAATTCAAAATAATCGTTACATTTGCTTATCACCCTCAAAGTTAAAAACAATGAAGAACAATCTGTTCTGCATGATAGCTGTAGTCGCTATCGCATCTACTTCTTCAAGCTGTAAAATGCTTGGTGGAAAAAATAAATCCGGCGGGTCACTACCCAACGATGGTCAATTACATGGTGTTGCACCTGCATCAAGATGGAGTTTGCCAAAACCTCCCGGAATGGTGTACATCAATCCAGGTACCTTTCACATGGGCCCAAGCGACGAAGATGTTAGCTATGCCTACACTGCCAGGAACAAATCAGTTTCAATAAGCGGCTTTTGGATGGACGCTACAGAAATTACCAACAACGAATACCGCCAGTTTACCCATTGGGTTCGTGATTCAATTGCCGGTCATTTAATGGGCTTTGAAAAACAGGGTACAGATGGTAATACCTACCTCGACTGGAAAAGAATTAAAACAATTAAATGGGGCGATAAGGCAACTTTAGAAAAAATTGATGCCATGATCGTTACTCCTGATAACCGCATATTTGGTAAAAAAGAAATTGATGCTACTAAAATAGAGTATCAGTCAGAAACTTTTGATTACAAAGCCGCAGCTATGAACAGGGATGCAACTATCCCACGTTCTACTTACATGATTAAGAAGCCGGTTAAAGTTTATCCTGATACACTTTGCTGGATAAGAGATTTTTCTTACTCTTATAATGAACCAATGAGCAAGCAATATTACAGTCACCCTGCTTTTGGAAACTATCCTGTAGTAGGTGTAAGCTGGAAACAGGCTACTGCTTTTTGCGAATGGAGAACTCATTTTTTAAATGCTTTTCTTAGAAGGAAAGAAAAGAAATGCAGAATCAGATTTTCGTTTACCAACAGAAGCTCAGTGGGAGTATGCAGCTCGTGGCGGAAGAAGCCAGGCATCTTACCCATGGGGCGGATATTATCTTAGAAATAAAAAAGGCTGTTTGTTAGCCAACTTTAAACCAGGCCGTGGTAACTATCCCGAAGATGGTGGTTTATATACAGTAAGGGCAGATGCTTACTGGCCTAACGATTTTGGTTTGTATAATATGGCAGGTAATGTTGCAGAATGGACATCATCTTTATATTACGAAGGTGCTTATAACTTTCAACACGATTTAAACCCCGATATCAGATACAACGCTAAAGAAACAGATAAACCCCGTGACAAACGCAAGGTATTACGTGGAGGAAGCTGGAAAGATGTAGGCGCATTATTAAGATGCGGTACACGTAATTACGAATACCAGGATACAGCTAAATCGTACATTGGATTCCGTTGTGTGATTGATTTGCCACCGGCACCTAAAAAAGGCAAAAAGTAAAACATTTCCAAAATTAAAAACTTATTAGAACACTGCCCGTGATACTAAAAATTACGGGCATGTTATAAACTTTTGTATAATTCAATCAATCTTAAATTAACCCCCAGTTAAAACTTTAAAATTTAAAACGTCATGGCTAAGTACAAAAAAAGAACGTTCCTAACTCTAATTGATGTATTGGTAAGTGCAGGTGCCGCTGTAATCATTTTTGCAGCATGGGCAAAATTAACTCACCAGTCTTATGCAGATGCGCTGCTTACCGTTGGTATGTGGACAGAAACCGGCATCTTTTTAATATATGCTGCAATCGAATGGATTAAACCAAAACATCACGAAGAAGACGACGATATTCCTGAAGTGGCAGTTGCAAGCAGCAATCCATTATTATCTATGGATAAAATGATGCAGGATGCAGAGATCAATCCTTCTAACTTAAAAAAATTAGGCGAAAGCTTTAATAAATTACAGGGTTCTGTAGCCAACATTGCCGATGTAAGCGATGTGGTAAAAAACACCAGCGATTTTGGTGCTAAAACAAAAGAAGCTACTGTTGCAATTGGTAACATGAGTACTGCTTTTACAGCAAGTGCTGCTTCAATGTCTTCTTTTAATAATGCTTCCGAAGCTGCAAAGGGTTTTCACGAGCAGGTACAGGGCCTTACTAAAAATTTAGGTTCTTTAAATACTATTTACGAGCTGGAGTTGAAAGAAGCTAACAACCATTTAAAATCGTTAAACAATTTTTATGGTAAGCTAAACGAAGCAAGTGCAACAATGATGGCCAGTGTAGATGATGCAACAAAAGCAAAAGAGCAAATTGGTGCTTTAGCTAATAACCTGGGTAAATTAAACTCGGTGTATGGCAATATGCTTAGTGCAATGCAGGGCAGATAAATAGTTTAGGGTTAAAAGTTTTTGGTTAGCAGTTAGTGTATTCACCAAACGTCTAAACCTTAAACGCCTAAGCCCAAATTTAAAAAGAAAACAACATTTTAACTTAACAACCCCCGTAAATTAAAATATTATGGCTTTACCTAAAGAGCCCCGGCAAAAGATGATCAATATCATGTACTTGGTATTGACAGCGATTTTGGCGCTAAACGTTTCGGCAGAAGTTATTGAAGCCTTTAAAACGGTTCAAACAAGCTTGATAATTCCAGCTCAAACATAAAAGCATCAAATGAAGTTTTATATAAATCATTAACCGATAAGCTTAAAGAGCCGGAAAGCCAAAAGCAGGCAGCAATCTGGCAGCCATTGGCTAATGATGCAAAAAAATATTCTTCGGAATTAAATGATTATATCGAAGGACTTAAAAAAGAATTAAAAGATGGATGCTGGTTTAAGAATGGTAGAAAAAGATGGCAAACATGGTAGAAGATTTTAAAGTCGATAACTTAGATGCTTCTACAAGGTTATTTGAAACTCAGGGAAAAGGTAATATATTAAAAGGAAAACTGGATGCCTATAAAAAGCAAATGCTTGCTATTCATCCCGAAATTAATCAACAATTTGCAGCTACTTTTCCTGTAAATACCGATCCTGTTAAAAGTCAGGAGGGAGGAACAAAAGAATTTACAGCAGGTTATTTTCATATGACACCTACTATTGCAGCATTAACTATGTTGAGTAAGTTTCAAAATAATATTAAGAATGCAGAAAACCAGGTTGTAACCTATTGCCATAATAAAATTGGTGCTGTGGAAGTGCATATGGATCAGGTAGGAATTTTGGTTGGTCAAAGTTCTAACTATTTAATGCCAGGGCAGGAGTTAGTGGTTAAAGCTGGTGTAGGTGCTTACAGTTCTGCATCTAAAGGATCACTTACAATAAATGGTTCTACATTACAACTTGTAAATGGCCAAACAGAATATAAGACAACAGTTAGTGGCGGCGGTCCTCATACCATACAAATTACCGGTACATTTACGGGTGAAGATGGTAAACCAGTTCCAATTAATCAGAAAGTTGAGTATGTTGTGGGAACACCCGGTGGTGCTGCAGTAATGCTTGATAAAATGAATGTATTTTATATTGGTGTTGATAATCCTGTTACTATATCTTCGGGTACTGGTTGGGATAAAACAACTGTATCTACTTCTGGTTGTACAATTTCAGGATCTGGTTCAAACAGAACAATAAGAGTTTCAGCAATTGGCGCTGCTAGTATAACAGTATCAGCCGATGGTAAAAGCAACAAGTTCGATTTTCGTGTAAAAAGAATTCCCGACCCCGTATTTAAAGTTGGCGATGGTAAAATAAGAATGCCATCAGTTGCTTTCAAATCTCAGGATTTTTGCAGAGCAGAATTGGAGAATTTTGATTTCGCTACTGAGTATAAAATCACAAATGCTACAGTATATTTTTCGGGAGCAAATTTCCCAAATGTACAAACAGCTGCGATATCAAGTAATAATCTGGCTTCTATTAAAGCCCTAATGGCAAGATGTGGTCCAGGTTCTGTAATATCTTTCGATAATGTTAAAGTAACTGGTCCTGATGGATCCAGAACAATAGATGGTAAATCAATTGCGTTATATTAATCGTAATAATTATAAAAGCTATGAAAAAGCACTTTGTTAAATATTTTTTGCTGGTAATCTGTTTAGGATTATTTGTAAATGCAGCCGAAGCTCAAAAAAAGGGACGTGCCGCTGTTAAAAGACCAACTACTAAAAAAACTGCTAAGACAAAAACTAAGGCAAAAATAAAACCATCTACCGCTAGTGCTGATACAGTAGCAAAAGCTATAGTTGTTGCCGCACCAACTAAAGACAGTTTACCTATTAAAATGGTGTTACCATCTTTGCGTCCTGATGAGGCAGTAGAAACATCCAGTTTAAGAGACAGAACACCATTGCCTTATGAAAATTTAAGAGCAGACGATGCTTTGTTTCGTCATAAAATATGGCGTGAAATAGATACCAGGGAGAAAATAAATGCACCTTTTAGATATTCTGCTGATGAAAATAACGGTAATCAACGTTTTATTTCTATATTATTCAAAGCAATACAAGATAGCGCTGTAACCGTGTTTGACGCAATAGATGACAGATTTACCACACCTTTAAATATATCTCAGGTATCTCAAAAAGTTGCCGGTGATTCTGTTCCTGTTCAAAAGTATAACGAGAAAGGGGAACTTATAGGTGTGGTTTACCAACGCAATGATATTAACCTTGATTCATTTTATACATTCCATATAAAAGAAGAAGTGATTTTTGATAAAGAAAGCTCTCGTTTATTTTGGAGAATATTAGGTATAGCTCCTGTAAAAAATATCACTACTTCATTAGGGGTTAATTTAGGGCAAACAGAATTATTTTGGGTTTACTACCCAGATATGCGTCCAATATTTTCTAAGTATGAAGTGTATAATGGTAAAAACTTTGGAGCCCGTATGAGTTGGGAAGAATTGTTTGAAAGCAGGATGTTTTATGGCAGAATAATTAAAAGTACCATAGATAACCCGAATGATTTCTTTATTAAAAATTATGGTGGATTAGGCGACAAACCAATTCTTCAATTGCTTGAAGGTGAAACTATTAAAGAAAAAATATTTAACTACGAGCAGGATTTGTGGAGTTACTAAAATCTCCGGATTTTAAATATATTTTGCAGGCCCCCGAAATTTTCGGGGGTTTTGTATTTATACACCGTTTGCTAACTGAAACCCGCCTTTTAAAAAATACCACGATAAGGGTATTTTTTGTAACTGGACAGCAGTGTATATTTACATCGGTTTTTCATAGGATATTGGATTTTAAAACGGGGCAGGATTTCCATCCAGCCCCTTGTTTTTTTAAGCCTGTCCAGCTTTCTCAATCCTTACTCACTTCACTTAAAAATCTTCTGCAACTTATTCTGTGTTAAATAATCATTACTTTACAAAATACCACTAACAGGGTATATTTTGTAACTGAATGGCAGTGTATATTTGCCACGGTTTTTCATAGGATATTGGATTTTAAAACGGGGCAGGATTTCCATCCAGCCCCCTTGTTTTTTACGGCTTCCACCAAAACCTCCCAGGTTTACGCAGAGAATTAGAATTGCAACTCTTTTTGTTAGCGAAAGTATTTTAGGGTATAACAGTATTACAAAACCTGTGAGGTTTATTCTCCTACGCAAACCTCCCAGGTTTATGCAGAGTATTAAAATTTCAACTCTTTTTGTTGGCGAAAGTATTTTAGGGTATAGCAGTATTACAGAATCTGTGAGGTTTATACAGCAGCAGTTTTAAAATACTCTATTAATATTTTTGTTTTTGCCTTACCCACTAATTTTATTAAATCTTCTTCTGTTTGCAGCTTTATATTTTTTACCGATTTAAATTCTTTTAAAAGTAAATCGGCTGTGGCATTGCCTATTCCTTTTATTTGTTCCAGTTCGTTTTTAAAAGTGCCTTTGCTGCGCAGGTTCCGGTGAAAAGTAATGCCGTGGTTATGCACTTCATCTCTTATGCGCCTTATTAGTTTAAGGCTCTCACTATCCCACGGTAGTTTTATAGATTGTGTGTCGCCGGGGAAAAATATTTCTTCTTCATTTTTTGCAAGGCCAACAATGGTTATATTACTCAAGGGGTCTGACTGTTTGTAACCATCCTGACCCCGTAAAGTGTTTATACTTTGCATAGCGGCACTTAGCTGCCCTTTACCGCCATCAATAATTACTAACTGTGGTAAAGGTTTGTTTTCATCTAACAAGCGTTTATAGCGCCGGTAAACTACTTCCGTCATTGATGCAAAATCATTTATCCCTGTTACCGTTTTTACTTTAAATCTTCTGTACTCAGCTTTTGCAGGCTGCCCGTTAATAAAACATACCATTGCCGATACAGGGTAACTGCCCTGAAAATTAGAGTTATCAAAACATTCAATATGGGTAGGTAATTGCTGTAACTGTAAATCTTTTTGTAATAAAAGTAAAACCTGCAGTTTTTCATCCGTTGTCTTTTCTTCCAGGTGCAGCATTTTATTTCTTTTCAAATCTTCTTTAAAAAAGTTTACATTTTTTTCACTCAGCTCTAATAATTTTTTTCTGTCACCGCCTTTGGGTATCGTTATTTCTGTGCCGGGCTCGGGGTATTCAATTTCAAATGGCACAATAATTTCTTTTGCTTCGCTTGCAAAAGTGGTGCGTAATTGTGCTATGCCAAATGCCAGCACTTCGGCTGCAGTTTCTTCTAACTTTTTTTCAAGTATAATTGTTTTTGTTTGCACAATGGCACCATTGCTTACGGCCAGGTAATTGATGTAAGCAATATTTCCATCTTCCATTATAGAAAATACATCTACAGTGCCCATGTTTGTATTTACTACCGCCGATTTTGACTGATAGTTTTGCAGGTGCTCAATTCTTTTTTGGTAGATAAGGGCTTTTTCAAACTCCATTTTTTCAGCATGCACTTTCATTTCTTTTTTAAAATGCTGAATTACTGAGGAGAGGTTGCCTTTTAAAAGATTGGCCAGTTGATTTAATTCTTCGTTGTAATCATCTGCCGTTTGCAAACCCTCGCATGGGCCTTTACAATTACCCAAATGATATTCTAAACAAACTTTAAATTTTCCTTTGTTAATATTATTTTCTGTAAGGTTTAGTTTGCAGGTGCGTAACAAAATATTTTGTTTTATAAAATCTAAAAGCTCTTTTACTTTAACTACAGAAGTGTAAGGGCCAAAATATTTAGAGCCGTCGTTTATTTTTCTCCGTGTAAAAAATACCCTTGGAAAAGGTTCTTTTTTTATAACAATAAACGGATAACTTTTATCATCCTTAAGATTAATATTAAATTTTGGCTGAAACTCTTTTATCAAAGTGTTTTCTAAAAGAAAAGCATCCTGTTCGCTGTTAACAATAGTAAATTCTATATGGTGAATGCGGTTAACCAGTTCGTGTGTTTTGTAACTGGTAAATGTTTTAGAAAAATAGGAGCTTACTCTTTTACGTAAATGTTTGGCTTTGCCAACGTACAATAATTCGCTGGCGGCATCGTAATATTTATATATACCGGGTTGTGCAGGTATAGTGGAAGCAATTACCGAAAACTCTTGTTGTGTCATTTTTAATTAATAGTCCCACGAAATTTTTTCTTCTTTCTCAATTGTTGAAGTACCATCTGCAGCAGAAGCAATAGTAACAATTTTAAACCATTGATTGCTTTGCCAGGTTAACTGCAGTATTTTATTACTGCCGCTTTTTTTTGTTATGTAAACACGCCTTACTTTACTTGTTTCCGGGTCCACATATACATCCCAGCGTATGAGCTGTACCGAATCGGGGATATTGGTTTTAGCATCATAAGTAAATGTAAAAGCATCAATAGTTTGATCGAGAAATTTTGCTTCGGTAAAAAAATTGATAAGATTAGTGGAATCAATTTCGGGTTGTAAAAACTCTTTACACAATATATTTATACTGTCAAGTTTTACCATAACCGAATCGGTGTGGTTGTTAATGGTGGTGTATTTTATTGGAGTTAGCCCTTTCTCTTTTATTTCATGAATCTGTCCTTTTAAATAAGCGGTAACAGGGAAAAAATTTGGTTTTTCCTGCCCGGTATTAACTGCTGTTGTTTTTGTTTCTGACGAATTATTACCGCAGGAATATAGCAGTACAACGAAAAATATTAGAATGTATAACTTCATATTTCAAAATTAAATGTAATAGGCGGTAATTCAAAAACCCATTAATGCCAAAAATAAAAAATGCAACAACTGCTGAGGTTGTAGCAAATAAACCTCACAGGTTTTATAACATTTTTTATAATACAAACTGGTTTTCATTAAATCTGTGAGGTTTGCCAGTTTGGGCTTGGCAGCACAATAGCAGTAAAAATAAAAATGCAACAACTGCTGAGGTTGTTGCAAAAATTTAAGGGTGTAAAAAATTAAAAACTTTTTACTACACCCACTTTAACACCAATATTATAGAGATTTTCCTGTATAGTATATTTTTTATCGTAAGTAGATAATAACTGGTAGCGGAATTGAGGGCCAGCCTGTAAAGTAAAGCCATCAAATTTATAATTTACATAGGTTTCAAAACCAGTATTTAAATTCCATTTGCTGATAGCAGTTGCGTCAACCACATAATTCTTTCTATCAGCCGAAATTAAATAAGCCTTACCACCCATTACATATGTCGGCTGAATGGTTGCACCTGAAAACCATTCTATTTTATCGTTGCCATAAAGTTTTACAGCAAACCCAACTGGCAGAGAAACCTGATAGGTTGTATTGTGGATTTTTTTACGATTATAGCCATCATTGTTAGCAAGGGTTGATGATGTTCCGTGCAGATAAGTGAGGCCTGTATTTTGATCAATTAACAGTAATGAAGTTGATACCGGGTGATTGGTTTCTATTGCTTTTGCAGCGTAATTGGTAAAATTGGCCTGTAAGCCCGCTGTAAAGCGAATGTTTTTTGCAACGGCATAATTAATATTAAATCCTGCCTCCAAACCTAAAGCTGGTTTTTGATTTACAGATTGACCGGCTCCCGATGCCTGAGATGCAAGTAAAAGTGACGATTGATTTGCAGGAATATTATATTTAGGGTCGTTGTAAAGTTTACGGTAACCAATATTGGGAGTTGCATAAAATGTTGCTGTAGTTCGTTCTTTCCATTTTTTGCGTTCAGATTTGTTATGCAGCGTATAATTTTCCATCCATGCTTTATCCTCGGATGATATTTGTTTTGCAGTAAATGAATTTGTTTTTAAAGATTTGGTTTCTTTATTGCCGCCCTCAGTATTTTCTTTATCAATTACCGGGGCCGTTACTATACCGGTAATAAATTCGCTGTTAGTTTTTTGAGTATCATCAGCAGTGGTAATTATTTCCTCATCATTATTTAAGGGTAAACTGTTTATTTCATCTTCTTCTGCTTTATTAGTTTTAAGCCATTTGTATTTATTGATAAGTCAAATGCCGGATTGTTTTGCTGAGCTGATTGATCTTCTTTTAAAATATTTTGGTTGCCGGAATTATTTGCAGTTGATGAAAAATTCTTTTTTAAATTATTGGCTTTAATGGATGCAACAATATTTTTTTGTGAATTATCTTTCGGAGAAAAATTTACAGTATTAGCAAAATCAGCAGGAAGGACCACGGATATTTTATTACCGGCAGCTACAAATGCATCAATAGTATTTGAATTAGTATTTTCTAATTGTGGAGTATTTTTTTGTGCAGCTGCAATACTTGCTGTTTTGCCGGATTTGCTGTAATTACTGTTCCAGTAACCGGCCATAAATAAAGCAATAATCAAAAGCATGCTTACTGCAACAGAAGGCCATTTACGCCCCGGATGCAAGTCGTTGTATATGCTGTGCCAAACCCGTTTAGAAGGATACATCCTGAATTCGTCCGACTTCTCCTTTAACAGTTGCTCAAAATCGTCGTTGTAAAAATTTGTTTCCATCGTTCACAAAAAGCTGTTAGTTACTGGTAATTCACAAATTATTTTTATAAGCTGTAATTTACCCCTGAGTTCCCGAGGCAGCAAGCCTTATTCGTTCTTTTGGTTTTTGAATTATTTTTTTTCTTACTAATATTTCTTCAAGCATTGCCTTTGCCCTTGTGTATTGGCTGCGGCTCGTGCTTTCCTCAATATCCAGCATTCCTGCAATGTCTTTATGCGGAAACCCCTCAATAGCATATAAGTTAAGCACCGTACGATAACCGAGCGGTAACATTCTTATACACTCCACCACTTGTTTTGCCTGCATAATAGAAGGTATCATTTCTTCATTAATATAAACACTGTGTGCATGAATGATATCTAAACTGTCAGAGAACTTTTTATGTTTTTTAAGATTATTTATACAGGTATGTACAATAATCCTTCTTATCCAGCCTTCTAAAGCACCTTCATTTCTGTATTGATGCATTTGGGTAAAAACTTTAATAAACCCCTCCTGCAACATATCTTCAGCATCTTCCCTGTTTTTTGCAAACCTGTAACATACCCCAAGCATCCGTGGGCTAAAACGGTTGTACAATGCCTCTTGCGCTGCGGCATTATTTTTAAGACATCCAGCTAGCATTAGCTCTTCCGTCATACTTAGTGCTTTGTTTTCCCTGTGAATTTAAGACAAATTATTGTAAACAACTGCTGCTTTAATTGTTAAATTCTTAAAATTTTTAACAAACTATGTGGAAAAACGCAGTATTTCTTGCAGGCAGAGCAGGGGTATAAAATTTTAATGCCATGTATTCATAGCTTTTGTAAAACGATATACAAAACGATAAAATAAAGACCGGGTACTAAAATCCAGTCTTTATTCTTCAATTTTAATTAATTATCTACCATAGATTTGCCACTTGCTTATTACCAGTTCGCTCTTAAGGCTACTATAAAATTTCTTCCACCAGCAGAAAAACCTGAAGCAAAATACCTGTAATTTTTGTCAAAAATATTTTCTATCCCAACCTGCATTTGAATATTCTTTGTAAAATTTACACTCCCCTTAAGGTTGGCAGTTAACCATGCAGGCATGCCATCAGCTGTTGCATATTGTGCATTATCTTCTCCATCGGCATTATACTCATCTAAATATTTCCAGCCATTATATAAAAGATAAAATTCGGCATTGAATTTTTTATGCTGAAAGGCAACGCTTGTTTTACCCATTACCGGCGGAATATGATCTAAAGGTTTGCTGGAAACATTTTTATTAATAAGTGCGTAGCTGCCATTGGCTTGTTTTTCATATACAAGAGAAGATTTTGAATCATCAGTTTTAAACCTGCCTTTTGTATAACTGAGTGTACTGTTAAATGCTAGGCCCGAAACAATTGTTGCATTTATGCCAAATGTAAAACCATACAAGGTTGCTTTGTTGGCATTTTGGCTGGCTAAAACCTGGCTGTTTACACCATTGTAAATAACTGAATCCTGCCCGTTTAATTTAAACGGGGCTTTTACAATAGCATTGCTGAATAAAGTGTAAAAACCGGTTAACTCTACATTTACATTATTAGAAATGCGCTGGTTAATGGATAAATCTAAATTATAAGTGTACTCCGGTTTTAAATTAGCATTGGGCACTACTACTTGTTTTGCAGTAGTACTTGATTCAAAAACTTTTGACAGATCGTCAATATTAGGCGTTCTAAACCCGGATGAAAGCGAAGCCCTGAGAATGGTGTTTTTTTGTGGGGTAAAAATTATTCCTGCATTACCTGTTACTGCGATATTGTTTTGTACAACTGCTGTATCGGGTAAATTAAAAAATGAATTATCCACTACATTACTTTTTAAACGAATTACCTGAAACCTTATGCCATCATTTAAAACCCATTTTGCATTTTTAAATTTATAGGTATGCTGTGCATAAACACCAAAATTATTCATAGAGTTTTTGCCATCGGGGTATCGTGTATTTAGTTTGCTAACAGCGCCAGTGTTTACATTAGTTCTGCTTGCTGTTGATTTTACATCATTTAATTGAACATCGGCACCAACTGCAAGTTCGCTGTTACCCATAATTCTTCGACCGCTTACAGTTGCCCCAAATACTTTTACTTTTTCTATCTGGCTGTCAAATCTGTCGTAGCGCCTGTATTCTCTTGTCTGGCGGCTTTCTTCAATATCCTGGTAATTAATATTTGCTTTAAGCTCGTTAAAAAAACCTGCATTAATCATATTAAACTGATAAGAACCCATTACCCTTTTTTGTGGGCCATAATACCATTCGGCAAAACGTAGTGTTGTACCAATTGAGCCACCAAAATTTCTTGTATCCTGCAGTCTGTCGTATCGTGGCACATTGTTAGTGTTGGATAATTGAAAGTTTACAGAGTGAGTAATGTTTTCATTTTGCTTAAATAAAAATTTCTGGGTAATATCCCATTGCTTATATCCAGAAAATTTTTGTACCCTGTCATCGGGGTTAGTTAAAACAGAATCTACGCCATTAACCCGATCGATGTATTGGCTTCTTCTTCCAAAATTTGGATACTTGCTTTTGTAATTGCTGCCCATTTTTAAATCGCCAAAATCGCTGTAATTATATGCCTGAAACCAGGCGAATTTCTTTCCACCAATACTTGCATCGGCATGCACAGTTTTTTCGTCATTTACACTGCTGTACCTGGTAAAGCCTGTGCCGGTTGTTAAAAGTTTTTTATCGCCTGATAAAATTGGCGCCTTTGTAATTAAATGAATGGTGCCGCCCAATGCATCGCTTCCATACACTGTTGATGATGGGCCGTACATTACTTCTACACGGCTTAAAGAATTTTGATCGGTAGTGATTACATTTTGCAAATGTCCCGATCTGTAAATGGCATTATTCATTCTTACACCATCAATAACCAATAAAACCCTGCTGGCCTCAAAGCCACGGAGTACAGGGCTGCTGCCACCCTGCTGGCTTTTTTGTACAAAAACTTTTCCGGTATTAATTAAAAGGTCGCCGGTATTTTGAGCATTGTTTTGAGCAATTGTTTTGGAGGAAATGATGTCAATTTTTTGAGCAATATTTCTTTTCTTTTCAATAAAGTTGCTTGATGAAACGACTACTTCTTCCAGATCAACCTGTTTTTTTGAAGTATCAGTAACTGGTACAGCAGGCTTTTGTGCCTGTAAAGTTTGCAGCAATACAAAAGTTATTGATGCTAAATATATTTTTTTCATTTGTTTAGTTTTGATAAAAGAAGGGTATGCTATAATTACATATAGCAGCAATACACTTATAAAATATAAGTGCAGATTAAATAAATAGCAATAAAACTAAACGTTGGGTGGAGGTGTAAATACTGATAAAAATTGGCTTACAGGCTTTTCATTACGGTTGGCATAAACTGCTTTTTTGTTTTCATTGGGAAATGTAATTACTGCTTCCTCATTTTTTGTGATGGCAGCAGCGAAAATAAATTTAAACATCAATTGGTTAAGGGGGGCAGACTCATCTTTTTTTTGATGTACTAAATTGGCAAATTCTTTTTTTAACTTATTTTCTTCATGATCGTACAGGCCGGTAAAGATTATTTTTTCGCCATCTGAGGCATAAGATTTTATATCGAATAATTTTCCATCAACAATAATCTCTTTATTTTTTTTAAACCATTTTACATCGGCCTTGTTTAAAACAATGGTTTGCAAAACAGCACTCTCCAGTTTGGCTTTCATTGCATGCTGTATTTGTTTTTGCTTAACAGTAAAACTTGTATAAAAAAATAACGGTGCAGCCACCACAAGCAGCATTGCAAAAGCCATTATTTTTTTTCTGTTAAACATAACCAGTATACAAATCTAATACATTATTTTGATGGAGGGGGCTGAGGGCTTTTAGGCCGTTTTAAACTATCCTCGGGGTATTGTGCTTTCATACTGTCTCTTAAAGCCGTAGCCCAGTTAGTTAAGCTTAATTTTTGCTGCTGGGTTAATTTTGCATTACCGTGCAGATAAGTATAAGATTCAAGCGGCATTTCCCCTTCTTCAACTTCTTTATTAATTTCCTCTAATTTTCTGTACTGCCTTCCAATTCTGTAAGATGCAAATTCAGAAAAATTTAATTCAGCTTTAGCATCTTTTATATGATCGGCCAGCCACCAGGCAACAGGCTGAATATTATTGTACCATGGATATACTGTGTTATTGCTGTGGCAATCGTAGCAACTGGTTTTAAGAACAGTTTGCACATCTTGCGGAATTGCATATTTTGTGGTAATATCATTTGCACTTATTCCTTCAGCCATATTTTTTGCCGGCCTGAAAAACTGGATCACTATAAATGCCAGTAAAAGCAGTAAAAAAAATCTTTTAAAAAACTTTTTCATTGTTGGTTGTTATTATAGGTTAATCAAAATATCTCCATTCATTTCTTTGGGTATGGGCAAACCCATCATAGTTAAAATAGTTGGTGCAATATCTCCCAATTTACCATTTTTAATATTTCCTTTCCAATTATTATCAACAATAAAAAACGGTACCAAATTTAAAGTGTGAGCTGTGTTAGGTGTGCCATCTTCATTTATTTCATAATCGGCATTGCCATGGTCGGCCAAAATAAATACAGCATAATCTTTTTTTAATGCAGCAGTCACTACTTTTTCTACGCAGGTATCAACTGTTTCTACAGCTTTTATTACAGCATTCCACACTCCGGTATGGCCCACCATATCTGCATTGGCAAAGTTGAGGCAAATAAAATCTGCCGGATTGTTTTCTATTTCTTTTACAATAGCATCAGTTACTTCGTATGCACTCATCTCGGGTTGTAAATCGTAAGTGGCAACTTTAGGCGATTGCACCATAATACGCCTTTCTCCAGCAAATTCTTTTTCTCTGCCACCGCTAAAAAAGAAACTTACATGCGGATATTTTTCTGTTTCGGCTATGCGTATTTGTGTTTTATTATGCTGCTGTAAAATTTCGCCTAAAGTATTTTTTAAATCATCGTTTTCAAAAACCACGTTTACATTTTTGTAAGTATTGTCGTACTGCGTCATAGTGGTATAATGCAAATTCAATTTCGTCATTCCAAAATCAGGAAAATCAGTTTGAGTAAGTACCTGTGTAATTTCCCTGCAGCGGTCGGTTCTAAAATTAAAACAGATAACCACATCGCCATCTTTAATAGTGGGTGTTTGCAGTTGCGTATTTATTATTGGTTTAATAAATTCATCCGTAACATTTTGCTCATAAGATTTTTTAACTGCCGATAAAAAATCATCCGTTTTTTCTCCAATGCCATTCACTAAAGCATCGTAAGCCAGTTTTACTCTTTCCCATCTTTTATCCCTGTCCATAGCATAATACCTTCCGGTAACAGTGGCAATTTTTCCTGTTGATTTTTCCAGGTGATTTTGCAGATCTGTTAAAAACCCTAAACCACTTTTTGGGTCGGTATCTCTGCCATCGGTAAAAGCATGTATCAAAACATTTTGCAAACCTTTTTGTGCACAAAGTGAGGTTAATGCTTTTAGATGATTGGTGTGTGAATGAACGCCACCATCACTTACCAAACCCATTAAGTGCAATGGCTTATTATTTTGTTTGGAAAAATCAATGGCTGCAAGCAGAGTTGAGTTAGTTGCAAATTCGCCGGTTTTTATTGCCACATTAATGCGTTGCAACTCCTGGTAAACAATGCGGCCGGCACCTAAATTTAAATGGCCCACTTCGCTGTTGCCCATTTGTCCATCGGGCAGGCCAACCTCTTCGCCACAGGTAACCAATGTATTATTAGGGTATTTATTGTAAAGCGAACTTACAAAAGGTGTTTTAGCATGTTGTATTGCATCGCTGCTTTTTACCTTGCCAAGGCCCCAGCCATCCATAATTATCAGTATAACTTTCTTATCTTTCATTTGGTAAAACTAAAATATTTGCAACTAATTACCTTGTATTTGCGACAAATACGTAGAAAATTTACTGACATACGGGCAGCTTTAACACAGCTTGGCACAGTTTTAGCAAAATGCATAGTAACCTAAAATACCTATAAATGAAACGATTTTTTACATTCTTTGGAGTTGCTGTTATGTTATCATCTTTTACGCTTTTTACCAGTATAGATGAAGTGGTAACAGCTTTGAAAAATGGCGATGCTGTACAAATTGCCCGTTTTTTTGACAATACTGTTGAAATAACTATGCCTGATAAAAGCAATAATTACAGCAAAAATCAGGCTGAAGTTGTTTTAAAAGATTTTTTTAATACCAATGGTATTAAAAGTTTTGAAGTAATTCATAAGGGAGAAAATGCAGGTTCGCAATATTGTATTGGAACGCTGGTTACAAAAAATGGTTCTTTTAGAACTACAGTTTTTATGAAACAAAAAGGCGATAAACAGCTTTTGCAGGAGATTAGATTTGAAAATAAATAATTTTCTATGGAGAATTATATATAAACCCCGGAATTTTTTTCCGGGGTTTTCTTTTTAAGTTTGCTCTTAGCTTTGTAATTATGGATTATAACCAACAATTAGATATACTGATAAAAAATGCTTTGCAGGAAGATATTGGCGATGGCGACCACTCTACATTATGCTGTATTGATGCCATAGCAAAAGGAAAAGCAGTTTTAAAAATTAAGCAGGAAGGTGTTTTAGCCGGGATGCAAGTTGCTGAAAAAATATTCAGGTATATGCAGCCTCATATTGTTTTTACTGCTTATAAAAAAGATGGCGATGCCATGCAGTATGGTGATATAGCTTTTGATGTGGAAGCAAAAGTACATACTATTTTACAGTGCGAAAGATTAGTGCTTAACAGTATGCAGCGCATGAGTGGTATTGCCACTTTAACTAAACAGTATGTTGATAAATTAAAACCCTTTAAAACAAAATTATTAGATACCCGTAAAACAACACCTAACTTTCGCCTGCTGGAAAAAGAAGCCGTAAAAATTGGAGGCGGTGTAAACCATCGCTTTGGCCTGTATGATATGATTATGCTTAAAGACAATCATATTGATTATTGTGGCGGTATTGAAAAAGCCATTGAAAAAGCCTACGATTATGTGCAGCAAAAAAAGCCAGGATTAAAAATTGAAGTGGAAACAAGAACTATTGAAGATGTAAAAAAAGTTATGGCTGTTGGAAAAGTAAATCGCATAATGCTGGATAATTTTACACCTGAATTAATTACTGAAGCATTAAAAATAATTAATGGTGAATACGAAACAGAAGCCAGCGGCGGAATTAATTTAGATAATATTGAAATTTTTGCAGTTACAGGTGTAGATTATATCAGCAGCGGCGCAGTTATTCACCAGGCAAAAAGTTTGGATTTAAGTTTGAAAGCGAAGCCTCTCTAAATATCCATAAAGCGGAGACTTAAAACACTGTGTATGATGAAGAAAAAAATAAGTTCATTAGGAGGATTAGTCTATTCCACTAACCCCGATTTTAAATTGGAAGAAACCAATAATGAAGTAACAGAAACTTTACAGCCTTCTCAACAAAAATTAAAAATATTGTTAGATAAAAAACAACGGGCTGGTAAAAAAGTTACTTTAATTGAAGGCTTTACCGGCAGCCAGGCAGATGCAGAAGAGCTGGGAAAAAAAATAAAATCATTTTGCGGTACAGGCGGCGCAGTAAAAGATGGAGTAATAATTATACAGGGAGATAATAAAGATAAAGTGTTGCAATGGCTGCAAAAAAATGGTTATTCACTATCTAAAAAAGTATAACTATTTTTTTTGGTTGAATTAAATTGTTTGGATGGAGATTGTTCTCTTATTATCAGCAGGTGTAATTGCTGCTGATGTTAAAATCCTGCGAAGGTTATTTCTAAAATAGCTTCTTAAACTTTTTCTTCATTAATAAAATAGCTCAACGCACCACTCGGGCATTTTTTTACCTGCTCAATAATTTGTTGGGTATTTGCTTTATCCATTTCTATCCATGGTGTACGGCGGGGATCAAATACCTGGGGCAAACCTTTAAAACATATTGCTGAATGAATACAAATTTCAGGTTTCCAAACTACCGTAACTTCTCCATTGGTGTACTTATGTGTTTTTAGCGGCATATAAAATATTTTATTTAACAACAAATCACCGGTAATTTACAAAAAAAGGCAAATTTTATTGTTATTTTTACAGCAAACTCAAAACATGGTTTCCAAAATATCCGAAGGTGTAAAAATTAGTGTGGAAACATACTATCAGCCAGATTACAGCAATCCTGTAAACAGCGAGTTTATGTTTGCTTATAAAATTACTATTGAAAATAACAATACTTTTCCTGTAAAATTATTAAGCCGTCATTGGTATATTTACGACAGCAACAGCAGCATAAGAGAAGTGGAAGGCGAAGGTGTGGTGGGGGTGCAGCCACAAATTAATCCCGGCGAATTTTATCAGTACATCAGCGGATGTAATTTAAGAACTGAAATTGGTAAAATGCATGGCACCTATCTTATGGAAAATATAAATAATAAAAAAACATTTCCTGTTGTAATCCCTTCATTTCAAATGAATACCCCTTTTAAACTAAATTAACGTTCTTTGTGTTGTTTTTACACGTATCTTTAAGTGTAAATCAGAGAAAATGCAGTTGGAGTTTTTATAAAACTTTCCTATAATTTCCATTCTCATTTTTTAATAAATAAAACCCGTTGATAAACCCTGAACTTTGTCAACCCGATAATTTGCTATGTCAAAAATCACATTTTCAAACCGCAACAACGAATTTTATCAAAGCCTGAAAACATCTGTGGATGAATATTTTGAAAAAAAGAAAATAAAAAAAACCGGCGACTGGAGGTTATTCAGTAAAACTATTATTTTAATTGGTGCTGCTATAACCATGTATTGTTTGCTGATGTTTGGAAATATGAGTGCTTTGCCGGCTTTATTAATATGTGCAGTTTTAGGTTTTGTATTTGCATCAATTGGTTTTAGTGTAATGCATGATGCCAATCACGGAAGCTACAGTACAAAGCCAATGCTTAACGACTTATTGGGATTAAGTGCTAACGCATTAGGTGCAAGTTCTTTTTTCTGGAAACAAAAACATAACATCATTCATCACACTTACACCAATGTAGATGGTATTGATGATGATATTGCAAAAAGCCCCATAATTCGTCAGTGTGAATCGCAGAAATGGGTGCCTGCTCATAAAGTGCAGCATTTATACTTGTTGCCTGTTTATGCTTTATCTTCTATTTTTTGGATATTTTTTATGGATTTTACAAAATATTTTACCCGTAAAATTTATACCACCGATGCATGGAAAATGACAGCAAAAAATAAAACTATTTTTTGGGCTACAAAAATTTGTTACCTCGCTTTTTATATTGTGCTGCCTATTGTTAAATGGGGCTTCCTGCCTTGGTTGGGTGGATTTTTATTATTGCATGCGGTAATGGGTTTAACACTTTCTCTTGTATTTCAACTGGCTCATGTGGTGGAGAACACTGAGTTTGAAACTATAGCATTAGATGAAACCAAACATATTGAAACAGCATGGGCCGAACACCAGATAAGAACCACAGCTAATTTTGCAATGGGTAATAAAGTTATTTCCTGGTTTGTTGGCGGATTAAATTACCAGATAGAACATCATTTATTTCCAAGAGTAAGCCATGTTCATTATCCTGCCATCAGTAAAATAGTAATGCAAAAATGTGCAGAGTATAATTTACCTTATAATAAATACGATACCATGTGGGAGGCTTTAGGGTCGCATTTTAGAGTAATGAAATTTTTAGGTAAAAGGCCATTAGTTTTAGAGCAGCAGGTGGCGGCGTAACTCAGCCCCCCTATCCTATCCTTCCGCCAGTTGGCGGAGAGGGAAATGAAGAAGATTATGTTGTATTTTCTAAAATAAGATAAATAACCCTACGGTTTATATTTTGCTTCCTGAAAAATTGTATCAGCATCTGCTGCCATTAATTTTTGCAAAGTAATTTCCGGATTTTTTTGCATGTATTTTTTTACAATTTGCCAGCCGGCAAACGAGCCGATGTTTCCTGGTGATGCATCTCCCAGTTCCTGTGTTTTAGGCGATTCTCCTATGTAATTCTTGATAATATTTTCATCCACAGTTTGCAGTAAATTATTTTGTACAAATAAATCCCAAATTATTTTTTCGTTTTCATAAGCGCTTTTAAGCTGGTCTTTTTTATAACCAATTAATTTGTATTCATCTGCAAGAGGTAAAATTTTGCTTAAGATAAATAAACGCTTTCCTTTTTCTACCATCTGCTGCACCAGTGATCTGTCTTCCATTTTTTCCGGATAAATATCCAATACAATATTTTTTAAATTATTTACAGCAATATAATCCGGTTCAAAACGGTTAGTAATGTACTCAGGATAGGTTTGCTGCACCTGTTCTGATTTGTACAATGAAAAATCTTTTCCCAGGTGAAGATGTAAACCCACAAAGATGGCATCATCTGCAATAATATCTCCAAAGCCATCAAGCGGGCCGATATAAGTAATAATTTTATCAGGCACCCGAATCAGGAAAATAATATTTTACAAACTGCAGCCCTTTTTTTATTTCTGCTTCATACGGCGAAAAATCTTTAAATACCTGTATAACTGTATCGTAAATATTGCGGTGCTGATTGATAAAAAGTTTTACATAAGCAGCAGTGGTGTCGATGCTCCATTTAGGATCGGCACCTAAAATGGTAGATAAAAAATTTTCGCCAAAGGATGGATATTTAGCAATAAGCTGGTCTAAGCTGGCTGCAAAATTTACAGTGTCTAATGTAAATAAATCTTTTTCAAACCGCTGGGTACTCAATTCAATTTTTATATTAGATACATCAGGGATTTTATCGCCACTGTTGCAGGAAAAAACTAAAATACCTGTAAATAACAAACCAAATAATATCCGCATTGTTGAATAATTTAACTTTACAAAATAAAGGAATCATTTTTATAACAAAACATAAAATTCTCTGCCAGTTGGCGGATCAGTGGAATGAAAATATTTTTAGCACAGCAAAATTATCATATTGGCAATTTTGAAAGCAATACACAAAAAATTATTTGCGCCATCAACGAAGCTAAAAAGCAGGGTGGCGATTTAATTGTATTCAGCGAACTGAGTGTTTGTGGCTATGCGCCAAAAGATTTTTTAGAGTTTGATGATTTTATCAGCAAATGTTATGCAGCCATTGATGAAATAAAACAACATGCCGATACTATTGGTGTATTAATTGGTGCACCCGACAGAAACCCCATACGGGAAGGAAAAGATTTGTTTAACGGAGCTTATTTGTTATTCGAAAAAAAAATAAAAGCTGTTGCTCATAAAACCTGTTTGCCCAATTACGATGTATTTGATGAGTACCGTTATTTTGAACCGGCTTACGACTGGAAAGTAATGGAGTTTAAAGGAAAAAAACTGGCAGTAACTATTTGTGAAGATATCTGGAACCTGGGCAATAACCCCATGTACCGCATTTGCCCAATGGATGAATTGATGAAACAGCAACCCGATGTGATGATAAATTTATCAGCATCGCCATTTGATTACACACATGATGAAGACCGTAAAGCAACCATAAAAGCAAATGTTATAAAATACAAATTGCCTTTATTTTATTGCAATGCTGTAGGTAGCCAAACAGAAATTGTTTTTGATGGTGCTTCTTATGCGTTTGATAAAAGTGCTAATTTATGCGGCAGTCTTCCCATGTTTCAATCTTCATTGCAATCTTTTATTTTAAATGATGATGGAACAATTGACGCACCCATTATTGAACCTGCCAGCCGTGTACCTGATAAAGAATTAAACCCTGCCGGGTTAGAAGAAAATTTAAATATTGCCATGGTGCATGATGCTATTGTGATGGGTATTAAAGATTATTTTACCAAAATGGGTTTTACCAAAGCTATTTTAGGCAGCAGCGGTGGTATTGACAGTGCCGTAACTTTAGCACTGGCTTGCGAAGCATTAGGTGCGGAAAATGTAAGAGCTGTTTTAATGCCATCTGAATATTCTACCGGGCATAGTGTAAGCGACGCCGAACAGCTAAGTAAAAATTTAAAAAACCCTTACGATATTGTACCCATAAAAAATATTTATGATAGTTTTTTACAGGAATTAAAACCGATTTTTAAAGACCTTCCTTTTAGTATTGCAGAAGAAAATATACAAAGCCGTACAAGAGGGAATTTATTAATGGCATTGGCTAATAAATTTGGATACATTCTATTGAACACCTCCAACAAAAGTGAACTGGCAACAGGTTACGGTACACTGTACGGCGATATGGCCGGCGGCCTTGGTGTATTGGGAGATTGCTATAAAATGCAGGTGTATGCTTTGGCAAAATATATAAATCGCAACGAAGAAATAATTCCCTATAATATTATTACAAAAGCGCCCAGTGCAGAATTAAGGCCGGGGCAAAAAGATTCTGACTCATTACCCGATTACATTATTCTTGATAAAATTTTATTCCAATATATTGAAAGAACACAGGGGCCGAATGAAATTAAAGCGCAGGGTTTTGACGCCGCATTGGTGGACCGTGTGTTAAAAATGGTAAACATCAATGAGTATAAACGCAACCAGTTTTGTCCTATCATCCGTATTTCGCCAAAAGCATTTGGAGTGGGCAGAAGAGTGCCGATTGTTGGGAAGTATTTGAGTTAGAGTTGTACAAATATGCAATTCAATTGCATATTTGTACAAAATGCATTTATTAACACGAAAATTAACCGCCATGAATCTAAATCAAATAACCATCCCAGTTTTAGACGTAGAAAATCAATTTTATTTTATAGGGGACTGGAGCTAAAACTTATTGTAAAAGCTTTACCGCATTATGCAAGGTTTGTTTGCAAAGATGGAGGCTCGACATTTTCTTTACACCAGGTAAATGAATTACCCAAAGGCGATGGTGTTTGGATTTATTTTGAAGTAGAAAATTTAGATGTTTATGTAAATCAATTAATAGCTAAAGGGTTAGTTTTTGAAGAAATGCCCAACGATAAAACATGGTTATGGAGAGAATGCAGGATGAAAGATTTGGATAACAACTAACTGATTTTATATTATGCAGGGGAGAATAGAATAAACCCACCGTGGAAACTTTAGGAATTGGCAAAATTTATATTTTTAATAAACTATCAATTCATCATTGTCACAATTTAGTGTCTTATTTATTATATCAATTTTTTTTTGAATCAAGTTATTTTTGTTTTCTCCTTGTTCAACTATAATTGTATAAGGTAAAATACGTGAATCTTCTATAAACTTACCATTATAAAGGGCAGACTTCCATTTGGTTAATTTTAGAATCCTTATAATTTCTTCGTCACATTCACATCCTGCTTTTTCTATAATTTTAAAATTACCAACGGTTCCATTTTTTAGAACAGTAAATTTTACTTTGCCTTTTTTTGTTATTGAAGTGTCGGGCATATAATCTGGTAAAGTAAATCTTTTTGCAATAAATCTGTTTAAAGAATCATCTCCACCATAAAAACTTGCCGGAGTGGGACAGGAGCAACTAAAAAAAGCTTCTGACTTTTGGGTGAATGCTGCAAAATATAAGTGCAATAATATGAATGTTGATATGAATCTCATTATTGTCATGAGATGCACATAATCTGATACTTCACAAACTTAATTTTTCTCAATCATACTTTTTCCACCATCACCGCCGTTCCATAAGCCAAAACTTCAGTAACACCGTTCATTACTTCATTAGCATCATAACGCATATTAATAATAGCGTTTGCGCCACGTTCGTTAGCATGCTGCAGCATTAATTGAAAAGCTTCTTCCCTTGTTTTTTCACACAACTCAACATAAATAGAAATTTTACCACCAAATAAAGTTTGAAAGCCACCGGCAATATTGCCCAATAAGCTTCGGCTTCTTACGGTTATGCCACGTACAACACCCAAATGTTTGGTAATGCGGTAACCTTCCAATAGATTTGAAGTAGTAATTAATTGTTGATCTACCATACAAAATGTTTTCTTAAAGATAATTGGATTTTAACAGATTTTTGCCCTGCTAATCAAGATGGCAAAATTTTTGTTAAGGGGAGAGTACGTAAATTGTGCCTCTGTCAGCCCCATCCTATCCTTCCCCGAAGGGGAAGAGAAATGGAGAAGATTGTAGCGAAAAAAAGATAATTGTTACTTATTTTGGTTTTGCAGAAGTACCGATAATAACCGGAAGTTGTATAGATTATAAAATATAAGGTTTGTAAAATTCTATAGATAATAAAGGAGCTTTGCAAAACAAAATCAATAAAACATGATTAAAGCTGAATAAAGAAATATTGTACAAGAGTGCGACGCCAATGAAGATGAATAAAGAAATATGGCCCGGCTCCAAAAAAAATAAAATATGTTACAAACCGCCGAAGACATCCGATTGCTGAACGAAAAAATAAATCATGCAGCCGGATTTGTTACCAGAATTAATGATGAACTGAGTAAAGTAATTGTAGGACAACAGGGCATGATTGAACGCCTGCTGATTGGCCTGTTAAGCAATGGCCACGTTTTGCTGGAAGGTGTACCCGGCCTTGCAAAAACACTGGCTATTAAATCACTTTCGCAAACGGTGCATGCCGCTTTCAGTCGTATTCAATTTACGCCAGATCTTTTGCCTGCCGATGTGGTGGGAACGATGATTTACAACCAGGCGAAAAATGAATTTATGGTGCGAAAAGGCCCCATCTTTTCAAATTTTATTTTGGCAGATGAAATAAACAGGGCACCGGCAAAAGTGCAAAGTGCTTTGCTGGAAGCTATGCAGGAACGTCAGGTAACCATTGGCGATACCACCTACAAGTTACCGGAACCATTTTTAGTTTTAGCCACACAAAATCCTATTGAGCAGGAAGGCACTTATCCTTTACCGGAAGCGCAGGTGGACAGGTTTATGCTTAAAGTAATTGTGGGCTATCCTTCTAAATCAGAAGAGCAAATGATCATTCGTCAAAATACATTGGGGTTAAGTTTTCCTCCAATAAACCCTGTTGCCTCTACCAGCGAAATATTAACTGCAAAGGAATTGGTACGGCAGGTTTACTTAGATGAAAAAGTAGAAAATTATATTTTAGATATTGTTTTTGCAACACGTTTTCCTGATAAATATAATTTGCCAAAACTAAAACCATTGATTGGTTTTGGCGGCAGCCCGAGGGCAAGTATAAATCTTGCACTGGCTGCAAAAGCTTATGCATTTTTAAATAAACGTGGTTATGTAATACCGGAAGATGTGCGGAGTATTTGTAAAGATGTATTGCGCCACAGAATTGGATTAACGTATGAAGCCGAGGCAGAAAACGTAAATGTAGAGCAGATCATTGATGAGATACTGAGGGTGGTGAATGTGCCATAGAGGGCAAAGTTGATAGTTGATGGTTGGTAGTTGTTCGTTTGCGAAGATTATGTTTTACTAAAAGGGCTATATGGCAAATTATAAAAACTTAGATGCATGGAAATTTTCGATGCAATTGGTTAAAGAAATTTATTTATTGACTAAAAAATTTCCAAAGGAAGAATTGTATGCTTTAACTTCTCAAACAAAAAGAGCTGCAGTTTCTGTGCCGGCAAATATTGCAGAAGGTTTAGGCAGACAATATAAAAAAGACACGTTGCAATTTCTGCATATTTCAAGAGGATCGCTGTACGAACTTGAAACATTGTTGAATATTGCGGTGATGGTAGAAATAATTACTGAAGAAGAATTTAATAAAATCATTCCTGCCTTAGAAAAGGCATTGCAGGTTTTAAATGGCTTTATTAACTATAACCAAAAAGCTGATTTGAAATGAAGAACGACCAACAACCAACGTTCAACTAACAACCATGTTAACAACAGAAGAAATACAACGCAAAGTCCGGGAGCTTGAAATAAAGAGCAAAAAAATAACTACGCATTTATTTACAGGGGAGTATCATTCTGCTTTTAAAGGAAAGGGAATGAGTTTTAGAGAAGTGAGAGAATATTATGCAGGCGATGATGTACGTTTTATAGACTGGAATGTGAGTGCAAGATTTGGCAGCACTTATACTAAGGTGTTTGAAGAAGAAAGAGAACTTACGGTGATGTTATTAATTGATACCAGCGCCAGTAATTTGTTTGGTACTGTTACAAGGCAAAAGAAAGATTTGATAGTGGAGATGGCTTCTGTTCTTACATTTAGTGCGGTAAGTAATAACGATAAAGTAGGCGTAATTTTTTTTAGTGATAAAATTGACAAATACATTGCACCAAAAAAAGGCAGGCAGCATGCTTTATATATTGTAAGAGAATTATTAACGGTGGAGGCAACAAAAAAAGGAACCAATCTTGACGAAGCTATAAAATATTTTACCACTTCGGTAAAACAAAAAAGCATAGCTTTTTTATTGAGCGATTTTTTAGATACCGGATATGATAACGACCTGAAAGTAATTGGCAATAAGCATGATGTTATTGGTATAAGGGTGTACGATAAAATGGATATGCAATTGCCCAACGCAGGATTGATACAGGTGCAGGATGCAGAAAGTGAAAAAAGCAAATGGATAGACAGCAGTAATGCATTAGTGCGTTATAATTACCAGCAGCATTTTATGCAGCAAAGCGAAATTTGTAAAAATAATTTTAAAAAAGCAGGAGCTGAGTTGCTGCATGTACGTACAGACGATGATTATGTAAAAATATTGCAGCAGTTTTTTATTAAACGAAATTAAAACCCACGTCTCCGCCAGCCGGCGGAGAACTTAGGCCGGAATGAATTATAAATACACTACATACAAAACTTTATTGAGTGTTTCTTTTATTTTGTTTTTTTCTTTTGCGTTTGCACAAGCGCCTTCAGTAAAAACCGATATTGATAAAACTGATATTTTAATTGGCGAACAGATACAATATAAAGTAAGAGCCACAATACCCACCGGAAGTTACAGGGTGCATTGGTTTAAAGTACCGGATTCAGTTTCGCATTTTGAAGTAGTGGAAAGAGGCCGCATTGATTCTTTATCCGAAAATAATAATACCGTTATCGAGCAAATTATCACATTCACCAGCTTCGACTCGGGCAGGTGGAACACGCCTTCATTTGTTATAGGTGTGGTTCCTTTAAACAGTAATGTAAAAACCAATCTTTATACAGATTCTGTTGCTGTAAATGTTGGTTACTCACCTGCCGATTCTACCAATCAATTAAGGGATATTAAACCCATAATGGAAGTAATCATAAAAAATTATTTTTGGTATTATGTTGCAGGGAGCGTTTTATTGTTATTGATAATTGCCATTTTACTATGGCGTTATTTTAAAAATAGAAAGAAAGATACTGTTACTGCATTTACCGGTAAACTTACACCTTATGAAGAAGCGTTGCAGTCTTTAGAAAAACTAAAACAATTGAATTTGCAAAATCCTCAGGATATAAAACAATATCATGCAGGGCTTGCAGAAATTTTTAAATGGTTTATCAGCCGTAAGCAACGAACCGGCATTATGAATAAAACAACCGGCGATACACTCATTCACTTATCAGCCAATAATTTACCGGCAGATAAAATTACCAACGCTGCAACTGCATTGCGTTGCGGCGATGCTGTAAAATTTGCAAAATATTTACCCACTGCAATTGAAAGTGAAGAGTGCCTTGCTAAAATAA
This sequence comes from uncultured Chitinophagaceae bacterium, assembly GCA_963741535.1. GTDB lineage: Bacteria > Bacteroidota > Bacteroidia > Chitinophagales > Chitinophagaceae > Ferruginibacter. The sequence continues at coordinate 165,945 of CAVUIP010000002.1, read as the reverse complement.
AAGATACTATACAATTTATACAACAACTCAAAGAGCCCGGTGGGCCCACCACAAACAATAAACCATAAACAACAGTGTTATTCGACTATTTTAATAATATAACTTTTGCACAGCCCTGGTTTTTTGCGCTGTTTGCATTACTGTTATTTTTAATTATCTGGTACAGTATAAAAAATAACAAACAGCAGGGGTCGATTATAATTTCGGATGCTGCTGCTAAGGGTTTATCATCAGCAAAAACTTCTTTACGCCATTTGCCATTTATAATAAGATTGCTGGCATTAAGCTGTATTATACTTGCTTTGGCAAAACCACAAACTAAAAACGATTTACAACAAACCGAAGGCGAAGGTGTGGACATTATTTTATGCATTGATGTTAGCGGCAGTATGACGGCGCAGGATTTAAAACCTAACCGGCTGGAAGCTGCCAAAGCAGTAGCTGCAGATTTTGTAAGTAAAAGAACCACCGACAGAATTGGAGTTGTAATTTTTGCAGGAGAAAGTTTTACGCAGTGCCCAATTACTACCGACCAAAGTGTTTTATTAACTTCTATTGAAAATATTCATAACGGGCTTTTAGAAGATGGAACAGCAATTGGAAGCGGCCTTAGTACCAGTGTGGACAGAATTAGAAACAGCAAAGGAAAAAGTAAAGTAATTATTTTATTAACTGACGGAGAAAATAATGGTGGATTGATTGACCCTAAAACAGCCAAAGAAATTGCAAAAGCATTTGGTGTAAAAGTTTATACTATTGGTGTGGGTACTGATGGGTATGCACCACAACCTTTTAATACACCGCTTGGTGTGCAAATGCAAAATGTAAAAGTTACTATTGATGAAAAATTGATGAAAGAAATAGCATCAGAAACCGGGGGCAAATATTTCAGGGCAAAAGATAATGATGGCCTTACCAATATTTATACAGAAATTGACCGCCTGGAAAAAACAAAAGTTGAAATATCTACCTTAACCCGATACACTGAAAAATTTTTTCCTTTTGTAATAGCTGCACTGGCTTTGCTTTTATTGGAAGTTATATTACGGTTTACGGTGTTTAAGAAATTTCCATAAATTTTCAAGGCTATTCTTAGAATTTACCAACCCAATTAACCAGCATTTCTTAATTAGTGTAATTCATTTTAATTAGTGAAATTTGCCGGTAATGAAAGCAACCGTTTATAAAAGCACCGGCAGTTGGTATGTTGTTAAGGATGATGCTGGCAAACAATTTAATGCCCGTATGCTGGGTAAATTTAAAATTGACGGGCTCACCAGCACAAATCCAATTGCAGTAGGCGATACAGTGGAAATAGAAATTGAAAACGAATTGGAGAGTGGTGCCACCATCACCAAAATTTACGACAGAAAAAATTATATCACCCGTACATCTCCGGCTAATAAACACCAGCATCATATTATATCTTCTAATTTAGATCAGTCGCTTTTATTTGCTACATTAAAAGATCCTAAAACATCGCAGGGTTTTATAGACAGGTTTTTAATTTCTTCCGAAAGTTTTCATATACCCACTATTATTGTTTTTAATAAAGCCGATTTGTATAAAAAGAAAGAAGAAGAAAAATTTGAACTTTTAAAAAACATGTATGAAGCTATTGGCTACACTGTAAAAAAAATAAGTGTTGAAACTAACGAAGGCGTAGAAGATGTAAAAAAATTATTAAAAGATAAAGTTACATTGTTAAGTGGCCACAGCGGCGTGGGTAAATCTTCTTTTTTAAATAAAATTTTTCCAGAAATGAAATTAAAAACGCAGGATGTTAGCGGCTGGAGCGGTAAAGGTTTACACACCACCACCTTTGCCGAAATGTTTGACGTGCCTTTTGGAGGAAAAATTATTGATACACCCGGAATAAGAGAATTGGGTTTAGTAGATATTCCTAAACAGGAACTGTCGCATTATTTTCCCGAGATGAGGGCTTTAATAAACAATTGCCAGTTTAATAATTGTATGCATACCGAAGAGCCTAACTGTGCAGTAAAAGCTGCAGTTAACAGTAATACAATTGCAGCTGAGCGTTACATTAGTTACCGAAATATTTTAGATACTATTGACGAAGTAAAATACTGACACAGGTTTAAAAACTATCAACTTTTAACTATCAACTATCAACTTCTAATACGCCATCCGCTCCAAATAATTAGCCACTTCCATTACAGCATTACTGTCTTTTTTTACACTTTTTAAATGCTGGGGTAAAATACTTACGCCATTAAAAATGCTGTAGTGCAGGGTTAAAAAATTATCTTTGTACTGAAAATCCCAGTCTAAAGATTCTGCATCATCAATTTGGTTTAAAAATTTTACCTGTAATTCTTCTGCCAGCGTGGTGGCAATGGCGTAAAATTTAGAGATGCCGCAGTTATCATCAATAACTGCTTCGGTAGCGCCATTAGAGGTTTTCAGTTGGTAACACATAGAGTTTGATTTAAATTTTCAATATAGGGTAATCGTATAATAAACCGGCAGTAAAAAATACTGCCGCATAAAACCATTATTCTCCAACAGCTTTTTTGCCGCCTTTGTATTTTGCCTTCTTCACTTTTTCACCGGCTAATATTTTTTCGGCACCCACATTACGGCCATCACTGGGACAACCGTATTTATCTTTCTTTCTAAAAATATTTGTTATAAAGCACCCGCTTAATAAAAACGACACACAAAATATGGCTACAACTATTTTTTTCATTGCTTAAAGATATATTTTTTTCTCCTCTATCTGCGCTATAATAAAAGTTAAATAGATATTCTCTGTTGAACGGAGCGTCGCCACCGCAGTCCAATCACCGAACAAATGTTTGTAAACAAAATAACCATGAGCATAGCTCATCAACTCCGCTTCCATCTCCTCCATTTCCCCTTTAGGGGTTAGGGGTAAACCACCCACTATACATCACATAATTATTCGCAATTCTTTCTATTTCGCCATGTATCAGCTCCTGGCTAATGTCTTTTACTTTTTTTGCAGGGATGCCGGCATAAATAGTACCCGGTTCTACAATAGTATTTTCAAGCACTACCGCACCGGCAGCTATAATACTGTTGCTTCCAATACGGGCATTGTCCATCACAATGGCACCCATGCCTACCAGCACATTATCATCTATAACGCATCCATGTACAATTGCATTGTGTCCGATGCTAACATTATTTCCAATAGTAGTACCCGTTTTTTGGTAAGTACAGTGTATTACTGCGCCATCCTGCACATTTACTTTGTTGCCCATACGAATGAAATTTACATCGCCACGCAATACGGTATTAAACCAAACGCTGCACTCATCACCCATTACCACATCGCCAACAATAGTGGCATTTGGCGCTACAAAACAATTGTTACCCATGGTGGGCAGTACACCTTTTACAGGAAGAATTACTGGCATAGTTAGTTTTTATTGCTGCCTTCGGCAGTGGTGAAATAGTTTTTTTGAACCCAACTTTGGAATTTCTATTAAGCCGCATTGGCGTCGCACTCTTCAACAGTATATCTTTATTGAGCTTTTATCAAAGCAAAGATATAAGCGGATGTAATAAAATCTGCATTTCAAAAATATATTTCGGTTTAAAAAAATCGCTTGCGACCTTTGAATTATTATGAATAAAGAAGAGAGTAACAATTTAAGTTCCCCCTTCAGGGGGGCAGGGGGTTCTACCCGCCAATTATTTTTACAGCACGTAGGCCAAACTTCCGAAGCTCCTTTGGCTTTAGAAATTGTAAAAGCCGAAGGCAGTAAATTATTTGATGCAGCTGGAAAAGAATACATTGATTTAATTGGCGGCATAAGTGTTTGCAATGTAGGCCATCGCCACCCAAAAGTTATTGCAGCTATAAAAAAACAATTAGACGATTACCTGCACATAATGGTGTATGGAGAGTTGGTGCAAAGTCCGCAGGTGCAATACGCAACATTACTTACACAACATTTACCTGCATCATTAAACTCGGTTTTTTTTACCGCCAGCGGCAGCGAAGCTACCGAAGGCGCTATGAAACTAGCCAAACGGTTTAGCGGCCGCACACAAATTATTTCTTTTAAAAACAGTTACCATGGCAGCACACAGGGTGCATTAAGCATAATGGGAGATGAGTACTGGCGCAATGCATTTCGGCCATTGCTGCCCGATACCATGCAACTGCATTATAATTCTTTTGAAGATTTAGAAAACATTACTGAACGCACTGCCTGTGTAATTGCAGAAACTGTGCAGGCCGAAGCCGGGGTTTTAGTGCCGAAAAATAATTGGCTGAAAGCATTAAGAGAAAAATGCACGGCCACCGGAACGCTGTTAGTTTTAGATGAAATACAATGTGGCTTTGGCCGTAACGGAACCTTGTGGGCATTTGAACAATTTGATGCAGTGCCCGATATTTTATTATTGGGTAAAGCATTAGGTGGCGGTATGCCGTTAGGTGCTTTTATTGCCGATAAAAAAATAATGGATACACTTTCTCATAATCCTGTGCTGGGCCATATTAATACTTTTGGCGGCCACCCGGTTTGCTGTGCTGCAGGCTTAGCTGCATTTAAAGTTTTGCTGGATGAAAAATTAATTGATGGGGTAAAAGAAAAATCAGATTTATTTGTGCAGTTTCTTACACAGGGTGCAGACGGTTTAAAACCGTCAAGACGCCTGACAGTCCGCAGCTGCGGATTAATGATTGCTATAGAATTTGAAAATTTTGAAACCAATAAAAAAATTATTGACGAATTAATTTTGCAAGGCGTTTTTACCGATTGGTTTTTGTTTGCCAGTAATTGTTTACGGATTGTGCCGCCGCTGGTGATTGGGGAAGAAGAGATTGCAGAAGCATGTAAAAAGCTAATTGCTGCAACAAATAATTATTGCCTGTAACCAGATCTTGATTCCATTATGCTGTCACTAATAGTTATATGGATTGTATCTTCAACTGCTGCCCCATTAGTATAATAACCAAATACAAAAGGTCTAACTGATAAGTTATGATTATATACATTTAAATGATAAGATCCATCAGCCCCTCCTTTAATATTCTTTTTTATTTGTGTTATTTTTTTTGTTTCGCCGGGAGTAATTTCTTTAAATGAATATGTAGCTGCTGCAATATATACATTAACGGAATCTATTTTTTCTGTAGTGGCATTCTTAATAGAAACTTCAATTTCATTATTAAAATAGCAACCTGAAAAAAGCATTATTAGAAGTAGTAAATATTTCATAATTTTTACTCCGGATGATAAACCCTCTCCGCATGTTTATAAACCAAAACCTTATCCAACGTCATCGTTTTTGTTTTTTGTTGTAAATACATTTGCACCTGGTCGTCAAAATGTTTATTGCCGGGTTTGGCGCTGGCACCATACATATTTATCGTTTCAATTTTTGGTAAACCTTCTTTTGCAAACCGTACAAACATAATTAACCCATCGCCACCAATAGATTTTAGGGTACCATTTTTATAAGGCGCTGTCCATTGCGGACTTAACACATCCGGAAAACCACCTAAGGGAAATGCTTTATCGCCACGTACTAATTTTTGCAAATCGCCTAACGTAATAGCTGTTTTGCCAAAATTGGATTGCATATAATTAGTTACATGTTTAAAAGTTTCAACCGCTTCAGATTTTGTAATCAACCTTGGAGCCTGCCCGGCTAATGTTTTTTTAAGATGCTCATAGGTTAATAAAAATATCGCAGCACCTTTACTTTCTGCTGCAGCGCTTTTATCCCAATTTTTAAAAGTAGTAATTACTGTTGCATATTCCGGATATTCGGTTTCACTTAATAAAAACATGCTGTCCAGTTTATAAGGATATTGCATTACAGCAGGTAATTGTTTATCAAATTTTATCTGTTTAAATTTCTCGTAACTCAGTTTTTCATTTTGTGGAAACAATTCTAAAAAACGTACACTTCTGTTTAAATGATATTGCTCCCAGCCATCTTGCTTTGCAAATGCGGATGGCTTTAAATTATCCGATGCAGCAGTTGCTAAAAAAGAAGAGTGATTGGTATTAAATAAAAATCCGCTTTTAGGATTTATGTATTGCGGCAGTTCTTTTATATTTCTAAAGTTTGTCCATAAAGTTTTAGAAGTGTTGCCGGGCAAAGTTCTTTTCCAGTTGTATTCAGGCGCTGCATCTCTTATTGGCATCAATGCATTATTGATATAAAAAACAGTGTCATGTTTATCGGCATACATAATATTAAACATACTTAATTCCTGTTTACTTAAGGCGGCATAAAATTCTGTATAGTTTTTGGCTTTATTCATTTCGTACCATTGCTGTAATGCACCAATCTTCATGTTAGCACCAAGGCGAATAGAAAAAAAGCCCTGCTTATTTTTCATGGTAGCACCATATTTACTCCAGTAAACTTTTCTTTTTATACCAACTGGAATTCCTTTTATTCGAAGTTTAATTGTTTTTACTTCCAGGTTAACCCATTCCCCATCAAATTTATATTGCAAATTATTTTCCGGGTTCATTTCTAATTGATATTCATCTAACCTGTCGCAAAAATTTACCGTGTGTGCCCAACCGAGGTTTTCATTTACACCATGCAAAATACACGGTCCTCCTGCAAGCAATCCTCCCATAACATTTAAACCTTCTTCGCTGCAAATATGTGCTTCGTAAAAAGCCTGTGGGCCTGTATTGGGCTGGTGTGCATTAATTAAAAGAAAAGCTTCGCCGGTAGTTGTTTTGGTATTTTGTATTGCTGCAGAGTTGCTGCCTTTTTTATTTAACTCCGGCGCCTCCCATTCTGCGTTATTAAAAATTCTTTGTAACGCACCATCGGCGCCATTAAAAACAGTAAGTGCTAAAACTGAAGAAGCAATATAATCTTTAGCAGTGATGGGGAATAAGTTTTTATGCAACACTTCATTGGGATGAGTGACGGCGTAATGATTTAACGCCTGTACATAACCATCAATCATTTTTAAAAATTCAGGCGAAAGTGTATTCCATTTCTCTTCTGTAATTTCTCTGCAGCGGAATAATGCAAATGCATAATCGCCTGCTGCACCAGCTTTGCCCAGCACTTTACCCATTAAACCTTTTGTGGGCAAAACAACCTGCTGCATACTTTCAAAATCGTCTTCAGCTTCTGCCCAGGCGAGGCCATAAGCCACTTCTGCATCTGTTTTTGCAAAAATGTGCGGCACATCAAAACTATCCCTTACAATATCAATTGCTGCAGGGTTAATTTTTATTTGTGCTAAAATGTTTGTGGTAAAAAAGAAGAAAGCAAGGTTTGAAAAAAGATATCTCATTGTAATAATAAAAGTTTAAAAATATTTGGGTTACGGGTTAGTATGATTAAAGATAAGAAGAAAAAATGAGCGATCTTGTTAAGCTGATAAAAAGGTGCATTTCAAATTGTAGCTGCAGCATAAGGCTGGCTGCAAATTTTAACGCAGAGAAAATGAGAAAAGGAATTACCGCAGCCGTTCTCAGCGTAAACTCTGCGTTTTTTTTTCTCTGCGTTGAAAAAAATATTTTGACAATTTGAAATGCATCCCGATAAAATACAGGAACAGATTTTATGCGTTCATCTAATTTAGCAAGTTTTGGGTTTTACAGTTTTTATAAACAAAATACTTTTGCTTTAAATAAAATTATTAAAAATGAGCGAACAGGAAAATATAAATTATAACAGGATTGCCGCTGCAATCAATTATATACAAACCCATTTTAAACAACAACCCGATTTAGATGAAGTGGCTGAGAAAATTCATTTAAGCCCTTTTCATTTTCAAAGATTGTTTACAGAATGGGCTGGGGTTAGTCCTAAAAAATTTCTGCAATTCACCACCATTCAGTATGCAAAAAATATTTTAAAAGAATAACCAGGCAACATTATTTGATGCAGCTTACGAAACGGGGCTTTCGGGCACAGGCAGGTTACATGATCTGTTTATAAAAATTGAAGGGATGACACCCGGTGAGTTTAAAAATGGTGGCGAAAATCTTTTTATAAATTACAGTTATGCAGAAACTCCTTTTGGAAACATTTTGGTGGCTTCCACAGCAAAAGGTATTTGCTATATGGCATTTGCCGATGAAGAAAAGCAGGCATTAATTGATTTGCAACATCATTTTCCTAAAGCCAGGTTTAAACAAATGCTGGACATTATGCAACAAAATGCATTATATATTTTTACACACGAGTGGAGTAAACTCCATCAAATAAAATTGCATTTAAAAGGAACCGATTTTCAATTAAAAGTTTGGGAAACATTGTTAAAAATCCCCATGGGGCAATTATCTACCTATGGAAATATTGCAGCACAAATTAAAAACCCCAACGCTTCAAGAGCAGTAGGCACAGCCATCGGAAGTAATCCTGTAGCTTTTTTAATTCCCTGTCATCGTGTTATACAATCCACCGGCACATTTGGCGGTTACATGTGGGGCCTCACAAGAAAAACAGCAATCATTGGTTGGGAAGCTGCACAAACACAAATATTGTTGGCAGGTTTGTCGAACTCTCATAAATAGTAAAAGCCTCTGTCGAAATACAAACCTTACAATTAAATCTTCCCAAAAAGAAACTACTTTTAAAAATTCTCGAAAATTATTTTATAAAAGTTGTAACATTTTATAAAACAGTGCATCAAAAGGCAAACTTTAATAATTTACGTATGAAAAAATTAATATTTCTTTTTTTATTCAGTTTGACTTTTGGAATTTCAAATTTATTTGCTCAACAATCCTTTAAAGTAGATATCATTGGGAATGGTAAACCCGTTTTACTGTTCCCTGGATTTGGTTGCACCGGTAAAGTTTGGGATGAAACAGTAACGCTGCTATCAAAAAACCACAAATGTTACACATTTACCTTTGCAGGTTTTGGTAATGTAAAACCAATTGATACGCTTTGGTTTGAAACAATAAAAAAGGATGTAGAAAAGTACATTAAAAATAATAAACTCAAAAAATCGGCATTAATAGGACATAGTTTAGGTGGTACATTAAGTTTATGGTTAGCATCTGATAATCCAAAATGGTTTAAAAAAATTATATTGGTTGATGCATTGCCAGCTTCAGCGGCATTGATGATTCCTAATTATAAGGGAGAAATTATTAAATATGATAATCCGCAAAGTAAAAATATTTTAAAAATGTCAGAAGACGAGTTTCAAAAAATGAATAATCAATCTGCTCAATTTATGTGCAATAACAAAGAAAAACAAAAGCTAATTGCAGAAATGATGAATCAATCTGATAGGAAAACATACGTTTATGGGTATATTGATATGCTGAATTTAGATTTAAGGCAGAAAATTGCTACAATTAAAAAGCCAGTAACCATATTGGCAGCAACTAATCCTAATATAGAAATGGTTACTAAAACATATAATGGGCAGTATAAAAATTTACCGACTGTAAAAATTTTATATGCAGAAAAATCAGCTCACTTTATAATGTACGACCAGCCAGAATGGTTTAATAAACAACTTATTGAGATACTAAAGTAATTTGAAATCAATGAACAATTTCGATTCTATTTACAAATTGTACTTTGATAAAGTATTTCGTTTGTGCAAGGGTTATTTTAATGGAGATTTAGATGTAGCATCAGATACCACACAAGAAGTTTTCATAAAAGTATGGGAAAATCTATCAAACTTTAGAAATGAGTCGAGTATTAGTACTTGGATTTACCGTATAGCTTCAAACACCTGTTTGATGTATTTGAGAAAACAATCAAATAAAAAAGAAATTCGAGTGAAAGAATTTCCTGATATTGCTTTAGAAACTGATGCAAACCAAATAGAAGAGAATTTGAAAAAAATGTATAGTTGTATTAGTCAACTTGACCCAACCAATAAACTAATAATTATGATGTTGTTAGAAGACTTACCCTATAAAGAAATAGCCAGTATTATTGGAATATCTGAAGAAAACGTAAGAGTTAAGATTCATAGAATAAAATCTAATTTAACAAAATGTGTACAAAATGGAAAAATTTAAAGAATTACAATCTATTTGGAATCAGCAAAAAGTAATGGAACCAAAATTAGATACTGGAGAAATTCAGGCAAAATCTTTTCAAAAAATTAAGGAACAAAAAGTAAAACATATTTGGACAATAGGAATTTTATCAACTCTAATTTTTGTATTGATATTTTTTTACAAATTAATTTATAATGACGCAATTATTAGTAAAATAAAGGGTTTGGAATTGATGATTTTAGTTATAGTTATTAGAATTATTTTAGAAATAGTAAGTGCTATACATTTTAAGAAAATAGATTTCACCGCAAGTTTAAAAAAACATACCGACCAGTTAGTATCTTATTTTAAATTTAGAAAAACCATACATTTTATTTTTACACCAATTATTTACCTGCTTTACATAGTTGGCTTTTATTTATTACTACCACTTTTTAAAGAAAATTTATCCCACAGCTTTTATTTGTATGTCCTTACTAGCGGAATAGTATTTTTAACACTATTTAGTTTTATGCTATATAAAATCATCGTAAAAGATTTAAATGATTTAAAGTTTTTGCAAAGTGTAAACAAAGAATAAATAAAATGAATTGAAAATGGAATTCTCTCATGTTATTTCTGAAACGGTATTAGCAAGTGCTGGATTCTTTAGTTTTTATTTTTTTTTAAGAAAATTAAATGCAATTGATATTATCCTTTGGGGAACTTTCATTTTATCGGTAGCATTTGCAGCCTTATTTGCAGCATTGGGTTATGCAGGATTTGCAAAAATGGAGTTACTTAACCTTTTTGTCAAAAAAATATCTGCATCGGCTGGTGTCTTGTATTTAATTATTGGTATTTATTCATTAGTTGCAGAAAAAGGATTATCAAAGAAAGTAAATTACCGAATTATATTTATAGGAATTATATTATCCGCAACTTTTATTACTTTTAATTTGCAAAAACAAATTAATTTAATCCCAACAATCGGCATTCCGATTGTAAGTTTTTTTGCTATATCGGCAGTAAAAAAATGTAAATTTAAAATTGGGTTCCACTTGCTTTTAGGCGTTTTATTTTCAATTTTGGCTAACTTTCTTCACTTTATAAATCTACCTTTTAACCAAGTTGATACTTATTGTAATTTATTGGCATCGGCATTAATTTGCTTCGGAATGACTGGAAAACCAACTATAGTTACCGGACAAAACACAATAAATAAAAAAACAGCTTTATGAAACGCATTGCCTTTTTAACAGATATACATTTAGAGGAACAATTTCCAATGGATAATAATGTTAATGCAAGAAATAATTTTGAAACAATACTTGCTGACTTAGAAAAACGAAAAATAAGCGAAGTAATTTTTGGTGGAGATATTGGCGAACCAACTGCACACAACTATTTTTTTGAAAAATTGCAAAACTTTTCATTAAACTTAATTTTAGGAAATCACGACAAGTTTGAAAATGTAAAAAAGCATTTTATAAAGGAAAAAGAGAAAAATAGAATTTTATTACAAAATAGAGGACGATATTTATCAATACATATTTTTAGACACTTCAGTTGACGAGTTAAGCAAAACACAATTAGAATGGTTACAAAATAACTAGCTGAAAATAAAGAATTAATTTTGTTTTTGCATCACCCTATTTTAAGAATTGAAACACCCGTTGACAAAGCTTATCCATTAAAAAATAGAGAAGAATTAAAATCGATTTTGCTAAATTTCAAGAATAATGTGACAGTTTTTTGTGGACACTACCACATGAACGATGAACAAAATTTTAAAAATATTAAACAATATACAACTCAGTCTATGTCTTTTCAACTTATTAAAAATGCAACAGAAATCGAAGTAGATAATTTAAATTTTGGATATAGAATTATAGAAATTAGTAATGATGGTATTGAAACCGAATTAATTAAATTCAAGCAATGAATAATACGCCAATAGAAATTTTTGAACAATGGTACGGCCAAGAATTAAAACAGACAACTGTAAAAATTCCTTCTGCTTGTTGCCTTTCCACAAATGGAATCGATGGGTTTCCAAATGCAAGGTTTGTTTCATTAAAAGATATTTCAGATGACAAGTTTATCATCACTGGAGCTTTAACTTCGAGAAAAGGAGTTGAAATTAAAAGTTCTGAAAAAGTGGCATTAACATTTTGGTGGACAGAAACAGAAAAGCAAGTTAGAATTCAGGGAAACGCTACCAAAATATCTGAAAGCCTTTCTGATAAATATTTTTTTGAACGTAATAGAGATAGTCAAATTGTTTCAATAGTTAGTAACCAGGGAAAGGAAATTAATAATATGCAGAAACTTTTGGATGATTATGAGAATACTGAATTTGCTTTTAAAAATACAAGTTTAAAAAGACCCGGAAATTGGGGCGGTTATAAAATTGAACCTGTAAGAATTGAATTTTTAGAGTTTAAGCAAACCCGTTTTCACAATAGAAAATTATTTCAATTAATAGATGGTAAATGGCAAATAATCCAACTACAACCTTAACAAAAAAATTACGAAATCAAAAAAAATGAAAACATATTTTATTGACGCTTTTACAAGCGAAAAATTCAAAGGCAATCCAGCGGCGGTTTGCATTTCTGACAATGAAATAGATAGTAAAACAATGCAAAATATTGCATCAGAAATCGGTTTTTCTGAAACAGCATTTATTAAACAAATAACAGACAACACATACAGCATAAGATTTTTTACGCCAAAGATTGAAATTCCTTTATGTGGTCATGCCACATTAGCTTCGTCCAAAATAATTTTTGATACGACTTTGTTTGACAGTATAAAATTTATTAATTGTAACGGTGTTGAACTGATTATTGAAAGAATTGATCGTAAAATCAAAATGCAATTTCCTGTTTATGATACCGAAGAAATAGAAGTGCCTCAAAGAATGCTTGATGCACTTGGGGTTTCCCAAATTGTAAATAAAAGATATAATACTGAAACTAAAATAATTTTGATTGAAATTGAAAGTGCCTCTGAGTTAAAAAAATTACAACCTGATTTTACAGCTTTGGTAAACTCATATTCAGGAGTTAATGGCGTTTTAGTAACAGCAATTTCTGACAACCAATATTACGATTTTCAATACAGATATTTTTGGCCTTGGGTAGGTACCAATGAAGACCCTGTAACAGGCGGTGTTCAAACTTTCTTGACTAAATATTGGGCTACAAAATTGAATAAAACTAAATTAAATGCTTTTCAATGTTCAGCCAGGACAGGAATGATGAGTACTGAAATTATAAAAAACAAAGTTTACATTTTAGGTGAAGCAGTAACTATATTAGAAGGACAATTTAAATTATAAAAATGCTAATAACTACTTTAAAAACATTATTTAAAAGGGATTTGATGCGATTACTAAATGAAATCAAACAATGCGAAAATGAAAATGATATTTGGAAAATTAAAGGGCAAATAAATAATTCAGCAGGTAATCTCTGTTTACATTTAGTAGGTAATCTTAATATATACATTGGTAAAATATTAGGGAATACTGGTTATGTTAGAAATAGAGAATTGGAATTTTCATAAAAAAATATTCCCAAAAATGAATTAATTAAAAAAATTGAAGATACAATTGACACCATCAATCTGTCTTTGGATAGCTTAGATGCAAAATTATTGGAAACAGAATTTACAATTTTAGTGTTTGAAGAAAAAACCTCAACTGAATATTTATTAGTTCATTTGACTACACATTTAAATTATCATTTGGGACAAATTAATTATCACAGACGATTGATAGAAAACGATGAGAAATAAAGCAACACACATTGAAGTGCAAACTTTATTGAAAATCAGAAGAAATGAAACACTTAATTTTACATTTTTAGCACTTTTATTTTTTTTATCTTGTTCAACAAAAGAGAAAAGTAACATCCATTTTAGCCCATCTAAAAACAGCAATTTTACTATTCACAGTGAATTTAAAAACTATTTTGACGACTGTGGAGTTAATGGTGGTGTAGCCATTTTTGATAAAAACAACCAACAATGGATTTTGTCGGATACGTTAAATATAATGAAGGAAAGTTTACCAGCTTCAACATTCAAAATTATCAATTTGCTGATAGCTTTAGAAACAAAAACGGTAAAAGATGAAAACGAAATTGTGAAATGGGTTGGTAAAACCGACACATTAAAGTATGGCTATAGGCCAGAAATCTATCACGATATGTCTGTCAAAGAAGCCTTTGAAGTTTCTGCAGGTTGGGTATTTATTGAACTGGCAAAGAAAATTGGCAAAGAAAATTATAAAGAATATTTGACTGCCTGTAAGTACGGAAACCTGAATCTATCAGAAAAAAACGAGGATTTTTGGAACTTTGGCAACTTTGCGATTTCACCCATTAATCAAGTAGAATTTATTAAAAATCTATACGAAGGAAAATTACCTTTTTCAAAGCGAAATATAGAAACTGTAAAAAGAGTAATGATTTCAGACGAAACAAATAATTATACAATAAGAGCAAAAACAGGTTGGACAAGAGAAAACAATATTAATACAGGCTGGTGGGTTGGTTATTTAGAAGCAAACAATAATACATACTACTTTGCAACACTTTTGTTGCAAAACAGAAAAAACAACCGAGATGATTTTGGTAGTTGTAGAAAAGAAATCACAAAAAAAATATTTAATGATTTAGGCTTCATAAATAGTCCTAGCGGAACAGTAAAAAACAATAATTTACTATTTAATTCAATTGACCATATTCCTATTGTTGTAAATAACTTGCCAAAAGTAAAAAATATTTTAAAGAACCAATTACACTTTACAATTAAAGAAGGTAAAGCACACCAAGGTATTAAAAATTGCTTTGTAAAATTTCAAGACGGCACTTATCTTGAATTTATAAATCCAACAGACAGTTTGCAAACTATTGGAAAATATTATACAAATTTCTTAAAAACAAGGCAAGGTGGAACTTCTTTAGCTATATCAATTGCAAATACTGACTTAGTAAAGAAAATGCTTAACGAAAAAAATATTCAATTCGTTTACGAGAGCAACAAGGTTTGGCAAACCATTGAACCTGAAAAAGCAGATTTGTTTTTCATTGAATATGCAAATAAAAATTGGAACGAAAAACCAATAAATACTACTCATTCAAATACTGCATCTTCACTAACTGCCGTATATATATTAACAGATAACATTGAGACTGTAATAAAAAAATATAATACATTAAGCATTACTGAAGTAGAAAGTGGCAAATATTTAGAAACACCTTACAAACTTTTTAAAATAGGGCAAAGCAATTTGTATTTATTAGACGGAGCAAAGTCAAGTAAAATTAAGCAATTGCTTAACTCACCTAACTTAAATGGAATTTGTGGGTTTCATGTAAAAGTAAATTCACTTCAAACTTTCAACCGACTTGTAAAGCAAAAAAATAACGTTAATTATATTAAAAACTCAGGACAACAATTTATTTAAAAGATTACAATATGTTTTTAACATTTACTGAATAGACAAATATTTGGAGACAAAGAAAACCTGCCACTAACACGAACTGTGTTGGCAATATTGGGGTAGTAGGAATGGCAAAGAGCATTTGTCTGCTATTTAACATTTGTTCGGGCACAAGTTTTTCAAATTCCACAACATTGCAAAGCTCAATTCGTAAAATCATCTTTTAAATTTTGCATTTGATAAAGCATATTGAAATAAGTGCTATAGTTTTGAAAAGTAAAATCAAACAAAAAAAAATTATTTTAGCAGGAAACCTGAACTTAAAAATTTATGGATTGTTATCCTGCAAATCGGGCAAAAGAATGAAAAAGAAAATCGTGTTTTTTTTGAAGTGGAAAAAACTGCGATTGAAAATGGCTTCCGGCCTTGTGCACATTGCATGAAAGAAAAATATAAAAAATGGAAAGATGGATCTGTTTTCTAAATTAATTGACCCTGCTGTTAATTTGTTGCCAGCTGATGGTATCGTAAACTATTATGGACCAGTGATGGACAATAATAGAGCATTATCTTATTATAACATTTTATTAAAAACCATTGAATGGAAAAATGATGAAGCCATAATTTTTAATAAGCATATTATTACCAAGCGTAAGGCAGCATGGTATGGCGATAGTAATTATGCTTACACTTATTCTAACGCTACAAAATACGCTCTGCCATGGACAGCAGCATTGCTGGAATTAAAAAATAAAGCTGAACAACTTTCGCAGGCAACTTATAATTCCTGCCTGTTAAATTTATATCACAATGGAGATGAAGGCATGGCCTGGCACAGCGATGATGAAAAAACTTTAGCAAAAAATGGAGCCATCGCTTCGTTAAGTTTTGGTGCTGAAAGAAAATTTTCTTTCAAGCATAAGCAAACTAAAGAAACAATTTCTGTTTTATTAGAAAGCGGCAGTTTACTGGTTATGAAAGGTGCTACACAAACCAACTGGCTACATCGTTTACCTCCCACAAAAAAAATACATCAGCCAAGGGTAAACCTTACATTTAGAACAATTTTTACCGGGTGACTCATCCGCCAACTGGCGGATGAGTCACCCGGTAAAAATTAATTTGCAAAATTCAAAAGCAATCATTTACTTTGTATTTCAAAGTGCTTTTTTATGAACACTCCACAACAGTCATTAGAAGATCTGCAACACATAAAAAAAATGATGGAACGCAGCAGCCGTTTCATCAGCCTTAGTGGCTTAAGCGGCATAGCTGCCGGTGTATGTGCATTGGTTGGTGCATGGTTTGCCAATAATATAATTTTTCAAAATGGCGGGCCTTCGGGTTACAGAGGTTTAATTAACCGTAGTGTTGAGGTTGAGTCATTGAAAGATTTTATGGGTCACCGGTTATTTCAGGTGGCAATTATTACTTTTTTTGCAGCACTTTTATTTTCTTTTTTATTTACTTATTTAAGAAGTAAAGAAAATAAAATTCCTATGTGGGGTTATTCTTCTAAAAGGCTTTTAATAAATGTGGCTGTGCCAATGATAGCTGGCGGCATTTATTTATTCAGGCAAATGCAGTTTGGAAATTATGGATTAATTGCGCCAGGTTGTTTAATATTTTATGGCCTTGCATTAGTAAATGCAAGTAAATATACGTTGGGGGAAATAAGGTATCTGGGGTACTGCCAAATTTTATTGGGAATTATTAATTGCTGGTTTGTAGGCTACGGCCTTTATTTTTGGGCAACCGGATTTGGCATGCTGCATATTATTTATGGCATAGTGATGTGGTACAGGTATGAGAGAACTGGAATGAGTAATTTGGAAAATGATTAAGCCGATAAAGTTATCAGGGTAATATGAATTTAATTGAAAACTTAAATAAAATTTTTGACAGCCGTATACGCCTGGGCATTATGAGTTCGCTGATGGTGAATGAGGAAATGAATTTTAATGAACTGAAAGAGCTTTTAAGCATTACAGATGGCAACCTTGCCAGCCATTTAAAAACTCTGGAAGAAAGTGCTTTTGTAAAAGTACATAAAGGATTTATTGGCCGAAAAACCAACACTACTTATTCTATTACAAAAGCAGGAGAAAAATCTTTTAAGACACATTTAACAGCATTGGAAAAAATGATTGGCACTATAAAGTAATTTTTTTTTGTACTTTCACTTTGAAATACAAAGTACTTTTAAAAAATAAAAAACAAATGAATACTCAACCAACACTCAGCTTTTGGCAAAAAAACAAACTGGTTATTAAATCTTTTTTTATTGCATTTTTAATTCTGTCGTTACTTATTCCCACATTTATTATTATGTATTTAGTAAATGAAAGAAAAGAACGCAAGCAGGAAGTAACAAAAGAAATAAGTAACAAATGGTCGGCTGCACAAACTATTACTGGTCCGTTTTTAATTATACCCTACACCGAAAATGAAAACTTTAATGGCAATTTTGTAACAGTAAGAAAAAATATTTACCTGCTGCCCGAGCAATTAAATATTAACGCTACAATAGAACCGGATATACGTTACCGCAGTATTTATAAAGTACCTGTTTTTACTGCTAAACCAATTACACTTACGGGCAAATTTGTAAAAAATAATTTTACAATTGCCGGAGTAAACCCTGCCTTAGTAAAATGGGGTGAAGCAAAGTTGTGCATTGGCGTTACCGATCTTAAAGGTATTAAGCAACAAAACATACAATGGAACAGCGAGCAAATGAGTATGGAACCCGGCCTGCCCGAAAATAATATTGTTCAGCAGGGGATATCGGTAACCTTACCGCTGGATACTTCATTTATAGATAAAGAAAATAATTTTTCTGTACAGCTTACTTTGCAGGGCTCAGAAAAATTATACTTTACACCATTAGGAAGTAACACTTACATGCACCTTTCTTCTTTATGGAACAATCCTGCTTTTGATGGAAAATATTTACCCGATACAGAAAAAGTAACCGATAAAGGTTTTGAAGCCGATTGGAATATTTCTCAATTCAACAGGGATTTTCCTAAAGTTTTTACAGCTGGCAGCAATGTTTTGCTTTCTGTAAGAGAAAGTGCTTTTGGTGTAATTCTTTTATCGCCATTTGATGCCTACGCACAAACTATGCGGTCGCTTAAGTATGCCATCTTAATTATTGGCCTCACATTTTTTGCATATTTTTTTACAGAAGTTTTTCAGCGCAGGCCTGTGCATCCGCTGCAGTATATTTTAATTGGCATGGCGCTGGTAATTTTTTATACACTCTTGCTTTCTATTTCAGAGTATATCCGTTTTCCTCTTGCCTATCTTACGGCATCGGCAGCAACTGTTCTTTTATTAAGCTGGTATACAAAAAGTATTTTTAAAAAATGGAATGTGGTATTGGTATTCTCTTCTTTGCTTTCTGCACTCTACCTTTTTATTTATGTATTAATTCAAATGCAGGATAATGCCTTACTGTTTGGCAGCATTGGCTTGTTTGTTTTGCTTGCAGCAGCAATGTACCTGAGCCGCAAAATAGACTGGTATGGTATCGATAGAAAAGTAATTACAGTATAAAATATTTTAAATATTAAATTAAATATAATGAAAACATCCGGCGAGTGGATCAATTATTTCACTTTAAACCTGCAGCAAAAAAGAATTAACTGGTCTCAATTGCCAACTATCACCATTAGTGAATTGAAGCCAGTTTTAAAATCTTTGCAGGCATGGCAGCTGGGCGAAACATCGGAAGGGCATAACTTAATTAAAGCAAGTATCAGGCATTCCGCAAAAATTGGCGATAATTTATATGTTGATGCGGTAAGGCTATTTATTAAAGAAGAACAAAAGCATGGTAATAATTTGGGAAAGTACTTAGATGTTATTGGTAGGCCAAGAGTAAAAAAGAACTGGGGTGATACATTATTTAGAAAAATACGCTATTTAAATGCAAGTATGGAAATGTGGACGCTGGCAGTAATTACAGTAGAGAATGCGGCCCAGGTGTTTTATCAATCATTAAAGGATGCTACTAACTGTTCATTACTTAAAGAAATATGTACAGATATCTTAATTGACGAAGCACCGCACATAAAATTTCAGCAGCAAAGATTGTCTGTTATTTTCAATACCAAAAAACCAGCAGTAAGAATTGTTTTATTTTATGGGTATAAATTATTTTACTTCGCCACAATACTACTTGTGTGGCAGGCACATAAAAAAGTTTTTATAGCGGGAGGAAATAATTTTAAAAAGTATTTTAAAAAAATGAATTTAAAGTTTGATAAAACTATTGGCAGATTGAAATATGAAGTAAGTGAAACTCACCCGGTTTCACTGCAACATGTAATATCTTAAATGAATAAATATTCAACTGCATTAAATTGCCCGTTTTTATTCCGTACTTATTTAGTTTAAAATACTATGGCAAACAAACAACATAACCGGCTAAATGAAAATATTAATAATTAATCCACCACATTTATCTATTGGCAGCAGGATGCCCAGGGAACATTTGCCACCATTGGGGTTACTATCTGTTGGAGGCCCTTTGATTGATGCAGGATACCAGGTTAAATTACTCGACGCAGAATTCGGCCCTTTAAAATTTACAGAAATTATTGATGAAGTTTTTAAATATAACCCGGATGCAGTTTTATTAGGGCATTCCGGTTCTACATCGGCGCAGCCAATTATTAACGACATTACAAAATTAATAAAGCAACAAATTCCCGGAATTAAAATAATCATTGGCGGCGTTTTCCCCACTTATCACTGGAACGAAATATTGGAAAAAAATCCTCAGATTGATTATATAGTTTGTGGGGAAGGAGAAGAAATTATTCTCAATCTTATTAATGCACTGGCACAAAATAAATCGGTGGAAACAATAAAAGGTTTAGCGTTAAAAATAAATGGCGTGCCGCTAAAAACTTTATCCGCAGAAAATATTGCTGACCTTGATAAATTTAGAATTGGGTGGGAACTAATGGGTAATTACAATTATACTTATTGGGGAAAAAGGAAAGCGGTTGTAATTCAATTTTCCCGTGGTTGCCCTTATCCCTGTACTTACTGCGGACAAAGTCTATTCTGGAAAAAATGGCGCCACAGGCACCCACAGTTACTTGCAGATGAAATTGAAATGCTGCATTATAAATATGGTATCGAAGTGATAAATTTTGCAGATGAAAATCCATCATCCAATCCAAAAGCATGGAGGGAATTTTTAGAAGCGTTGATTGAAAAAAAGTTGAAATTGATTTTAGTTGGTTCTATAAGGGCAGATAATATTGTTAGAGACGCCGACTTTTTGCATTTATATAAAAAAGCCGGCTTTGAAAGATTTTTGCTGGGTATTGAAAATTATGATGAAGTTGTTTTAGAAAAAATTAAAAAAGCAGGGACTGTTTCAAAAGATAAAGAAGCCATTCAACTTTTGCGAAAGCACAATATTTTATCAATGGCAACTTATGTAGTGGGCTTTGGAGAAGAAACTACCAGGGATTTTTATAACAGCCTTAAGCAATTACTGGCTTACGACCCCGATCAGGTTCAATTGCTTTATGTAACACCACATAAATGGACACCCTATTTTGAAGAAGTAAAAGACAAAGAAATTATTTTAACCGATCAGCGAAAATGGGATTATAAACACCAGGTAATTTCAACAAAGTTTTTAAAACCATCGATGGTTATTATATATGTTAAGCTGATTGAAATTATTATGCAAACAAGGCCAAGTGCTGTTATGCGGCTTTTATTTCACAAAGATGCAAGGTTAAGAAGTGCGATGCGATGGTACACACGTATAGGGCGGCGGGTTTGGTTTTATGAATTATATCAATTTTTCTTTGTAACTAAACTTACAAAAGATAAAATAAAAATGAATGACTTTTGGGCTTAAAAAACAATAACATAAATAAAATCTATACAAAAAAATTAAATAACTCAACATGAAACAGCTCTGGTTTAAAAGAAAAGGATGGATTTACATTCCTGTTCATCCATTTGGATTTATGGTAACTATACTGGCAATAATTTTTATAGCACCCATTGTTATTGCTGTTGACAAAAATGCAAACTCCATTACCGATGAACTGTATCAAATTTTTATTTATGCAACCTGTACGGCGTTTTGGTGGAAGTGGGTAGCAGATAAAACTTCATAAACTCATAATATCTTACAAAAAATGTTTTATGAAAATAATTAAATCTTTTGCTTTTGCATTAAATGGGTTACAAATTTGTTTTACCTCTGAAACCAATTTTAAAATTCATGTATTTTTTGCTGCAGTTGCAATATTGCTGGGTATAGCTATTTAATATTTCTGCAACAGAATGGGGAGTAATATTAATCTGTATTGCCTTTGTTATAAGTATGGAAATGATAAATACTGCCATTGAAAAATTATGCGATGTTGTAAATAAAGACATTCATCCGGCAATAAAAAAAATAAAAGATATTGCTGCAGGGGCGGTTTTAGTGGCTGCCTGCAGCAGCTTTGTAATTGGCAGCATAATTTTTCTGCCTAAAATAATTATTTATATAAAAACATTGTAAAAATTGAAAACAACTATTTCATTTCAAAAAATATTAGTGGCCTTTTTTCTTTTTATCGGGCTGTTAATTTTTGTACGTATTGTTTATTCAGGCAAAATAAATTATTTGTTTTTGGTGTGGAATATTTTTTTAGCATGGGTTCCTTTAATTATCAGTGGCTCTTTTAAAAAAATAACAGGCTCAAAAAAATGGAAGCAACTATTTGTTTTTTGCTGCTGGTTGTTATTTTTTCCCAATGCATTGTATATCATTACCGATTTAATTCATCTTGAAGAAGAAACTGTTGTTCCAAAATGGTTTGATGCGATCCTGCTTTTTACTTCTTCAATAGTTGGATTGATTATGGCATTTGTATCCTTATTTCGTGTGCATCAATTTTTACAATTTCATTTTAGCAGCAGAAATACTGAGAGGCTTATACTTGCTGTTTTATTTCTTGCTTCATTTGGTGTTTACCTCGGCAGGTTTTTACGCTGGAATAGCTGGGATATTATCAGTAATCCGTTTGGCTTAATAATTTCTATTGCAGAAAGATTTATTTTTCCTTTGCAGCATTTAAAAACATGGAGTATTACTTTTATACTTACCACTCTTTTTTACTTGTTGTATTTAGTTATAAAAAAAATGCCCGGTGGCGTCACGACGGCTTCAAGCCGTCAGACGCCTTTAAACGATTAAAATATATTTCGTAATAAATCATCAGGTAATTCTTTGTAACTGTCTATTAAAAATTTCTCTTTATTAAACTCAAAAAGAAAAGCAGCTAATTCTTTATTGCATAAATTCCCATTTCTTAATCCTGCATAATCAGCAAATGAACTAAATTCCCAGTCTTCTAATTTTGTAACCAGTTTAGCTTTTAATGGATTTTGATGTGTGTATTGAAATGTTGTATAACCATAATTTGTATCTCCATCTGTAATACATTTGAATTTAGTTTTTTGTTGAAAGAGGTTACCAGTACTGTTATTTTGTTTATTAATACCCTGGGTATAACTGCTTAATAAAAGCCTTATGCCTTCTGTAAGCGCATTTATCTTTAATGGGGTTTCTTTTATTATTTTTTCTGTATTATAATTTGCATGAATTAAAAAATGAAAATGGTTGGGCATTAAGCACCATGCAAGTATATCGCAATTTGGTGCGATATACTTTTTAACTTTTGTTAA
The DNA here is from genome assembly GCA_963741535.1 of uncultured Chitinophagaceae bacterium. GTDB lineage: Bacteria > Bacteroidota > Bacteroidia > Chitinophagales > Chitinophagaceae > Ferruginibacter. The sequence continues at coordinate 142,824 of CAVUIP010000002.1, read as the reverse complement.
GAAGTAGAGATAGTTGTTTCGGTTAAAAAAAATAGGCTGCTTATTATTCCCCCTGTTGTAAATGTGATACAAATTTGATGATTCAAACTGCATAGTACTTGATTTGTTGTGGAAACATTTTTTTTAAAAGGGTCTGACGGCTTGGAGCCGTCGTGACCCTTTTAAAAATCCAATCCCATCGAAAAATACAACTGCGGCTTGCCTTTAAAGAAACCACTCATTGTCCATGCTGCATCAAATTTTAAAAAGTAACCTAATAAAGTACTTCTTGCACCAAAACCATAACCACCTGCAAAAGGACCAACACCGCCAGCCTTTACTTTTACTGTAACAGGGCTGGGGCCGCCATTATTTGGAAGCGGTGTATTGTAACTTATTGAAGGCCGCTGCAATTTATTATACCCGCCATTCCATGCTGTACCCAAATCTATAAACTGTACCAACTGAAAATTGCGAAGAAATGCATTATTAATAGGGCGTTTAAATAGTGTGCTGAACACCGGTAGCCTGAACTCACTGTTCATCACCACCACATTATTGCCATTAGCTACATTTTGTATAAACCCTCTCATATTTACAGCAAGGCTTTGAAAAGCATAATCCTGATCATTTGCAGGTTTATTATTGGTGTTAAAATATCTTTCTTTAATGCTGCCATCGGCATTAGTTTTTTGATTTTGCCCAAACATCAGCCAGCCATCAACACCACCGAGGTAATAAATTAGTTTTTGGTTACCAAAGCTAAAATCTCCTGCAGCACGGCCTGCCCAAATAAAGTTTTGAAAGATGGGATAATAATAACGGGCATCAAAACCTAAATTGTATGTTTGAGGTCCATCTGCACTTACTACTTTATTTATCTGGTAATTCCAGTCTAAATAAGCTTTGGCACGCAGGCCATTCCAAATATTCATTGTTGGGTTTAAAGTATTATCGTACACATATTCAATCTTACTGGTTAAATAAGTAGATTGGAAATCAGGCTGTAGTACAGATTGAGGATCTACGCCACTAAAAACATCTTTGTCTGAACGTACACCCGTACTAAATCTTATACTTCTGTTTTTATCAAAAGGATAAGCAATATTGCCTTGGTATAAATTGGTAAAAGTTCTTCCAAAAAAATTGCTGAATTCAGTTTGAAATCCCTGCACATTCCTGTAATAAGATACTCCCCAATCAATCCTTCTTTTTAAATTTTGATAATTTACAAACCACTCATTGTCTTTTAAATTAGATGGATATTTTATAAGCTCCGGTTATTTTTACATCTTCCATTAACTCAGATGAACCGATACGTGTTAATCCATTAAGTGGTGTAGAAGAACTTAAGCGAATTGGCCCTGCGCCACCGCCATAAGTTTGATAGCGGTTTATTAAAACCGAATTATTAAAACCAAACGATCCGGCTTCTACATAAAATTTTGGTGGCTTGTACGGAAATAATTTTATGTTTTTTAAAACCATTTCATTTTCTGTTTCGGCAGCAGGAAAAGTTTGCCCTGATAAACTGCTGTCTTTTTTCTCATTCGCAAATTCACTCTGAAAAAAGTCATCCTGTTTTTTTGCCGTATCGGCAGCAGGCATATCGGTGGGTAATCCTTTTGAGCCTTTTGCCAATTGATATTCCCCCATTTTCTTTTTCATGTATTCAGTAGGCTGGGCCGTTATATTTCTGCGGCGCAATACATCTTCATTTATTTTTAGTTTGTACAAAACTTTTTCATCGCTTTGTCGGGTAACTTCACTCACCTGGTTATTGTCGCCTGCAATTCTCGATTCGTACAGCCTGCTTTCGTAATTGGTTAAAGGAAATGTGTAAGCAGAGTCTGCCGATACTGCAACAACTGCAATAGAATCCACATCAGTTTTTTTATACACACTTAAAGTGCTGTCCACTTCTTTGGGCGAAGGGTTACGTAAAATTTCATCCGCAATTAAAACTAAAGTATCCAAACCTTCTGCCTTGGTGGTAAAAAAACCAGCATAACGGTTACCCACACCATTTTCATCACTTACAAAAGTAAAATGGTTTTGATTGTATTGTGTTGGGCTGCGGGCATCGCCGTATTTTAAATTGGATAGCTGTGTAATTTGATTCAGCTCGGGCTTATCGCCAAAATTGGTAATTAAAAAAACATTGTAATGATTATTGCTGGGCAAGCTGGTATCGCCGCCTTTTGCATAAGGTGTGGGCCTGTTGCTGGCAAATAAAATTCCGTTTTTATTGGGGAAGGCGGCAAAAGATGCATCACGGTCATCGTACACATCATCTGTTATTTGCAATAATTTTTCTTTTTGAAAATCGAAAGTAAAAATATCGGTATGCCCGTTTTTAACAGCAGTAATTAATAATGTATTGCTGTTGTTAATGTAGCTGATGTCCTGCACTAAATCAAAGTATTGGGTTAAGTCTAATTTAAATTGTTTTATACGGGTAATAATATCATACACAAACATATTTATTTTTCCTTCGGCGGTGTACAGCACAGTTATCCTTGTTCCTTTTGGATCCCATGCCATTAACGGATAATTGGGGTTTATCTCGTTCATGTAACTGCGGGTGCCGTATTTTAATAAAGTTTTGTTTACATCTTCATCATTATAAATAACCCTTACAATACCTTTTTTGTATTGCATTACCACATAAGAGCGGCTTTTTTTATTGGGGTTTACATTAAACCTGAAATAATCAAGGCGTTTATTAATATCAAAACCTTCTACATAACTGCCTTTGGGATACGCTTTTCTTTTACTGATGTCTTTATAATATTTCTCGTCCTGGTATTCCATAAATTCTGCCAGCACTTCTTTAAATTTCTTTTTACAAACCTGCATACAGGCTTTGTTTAAGTTTTTATAAATACGGGCCAGGTAAAGCAGGTAAGTAGTATTTTCTTTTTTATATTTTTCTTCTATAAAATACCAAAAACCATGGCCTGCAATTTGGGGTTTTGCAAAAGCAAAACGGTTAAAATTTTTATAATTGCCACTGAGTATTTCACTTTTTAATTCATCATCCAAATCGGTACTCCAGTTTTCGGCAAGGTAAGATGCGTAGCCATCGGTAAGCCATTTCGGTAAATCTAACAGAGCCTGGTTACTGGCCACTTCGCCAAGGTCATCACCAAACAAAACATTATCGGTTAATACTTTTGCAATGCCGGTTCGTATTTGAAGGCGCAATTTGGCATGGTCGGCATCAAAATAAATGGGCATTTTATTGTTTACCAGTTTGGTGCCGCCGCTGTTATTCAGCCAGTCGGTACCCAGGCCAATATTAGTTTGCTCAAAATCGGCATAGCTGTTATATAAAACAATATTGGCACGGCGTTGCAAACTGTATTCTGCAGCAGTTTCTATTTGCGGCAATTCTTTTTCGGCACTTTGGGCAACAAATTTTGCCAGCTCTTCGCCACCCTGGTTAAAGTAAATATTAAAATTAGCCGTTTGATAATATTGCCATTTAAACTTTTTAAACTGCACCCGGTTTTTGCCAAACTCCACGGTATTTACCTGTGCATTGGAAGCAATTGCCAAAAAACAAAAAGTAAAAAACAATAGCAAAATATTTTTGTGACCAGCCTTATTAATTCTATTAAGCATCGTGGAGTTTATACTGAGGAACGAAGTATCACTCACTTGTACGTTATACCTTTCTTCAACTTTTATTAAAGCGGATGGGGCGTTGGCTTTCGTTGGCATTTTCATAATTCCTTTATTGAATAATATCTTTAATCTTTTTAAAAATTGCGTTTTAGGTTGCTGAAAAGTCAGCTTACTTTGCATACTAATCGTTTATAACTTAAAATTAGTTGTTTTCAGGTAAATCTTAATCATAATAAATAATCAGCGAATGTTAAAAATTAAATCCTTTGTTTTTAGCCCCATACAGGAAAATACGTATTTGCTGTTCAATGAGTTTAATAACTGCATCATTATCGACCCCGGCTGTTACTTTGATGCCGAAAAGGAGCAGCTTACACAATTTATAAAGCAGAGTGGCTTACTTCCTAAAATGCTGCTCAATACCCATTGCCATTTAGACCATGTTTTTGGTAACAAATACATTGCCGAAACCTATATACTAACACCTCAAATTAACCCTAAAGAAAAAGCAGTGTTGGATTTTGCACCCACCAGCGGCCTTATGTACAACCTGCCTTTTGATAATTATACCGGCGATTTTATTTTTTTAAAAGAAGGCGATACAATACTTATGGATAAAGACAAACTAACGGTTATAGAAGCGCCGGGCCATTCGCCGGGGCATATTTGTTTTTACTGCAAAGCACAAAATTTTTTAATTGGCGGCGATGTATTATTTAACCGCAGCATTGGCCGTACCGATTTACCCGGCGGCAACCATGAGCAATTAATTAAAAACATAAAAGAAAAATTATTTGTGCTGCCCGATGAAACGGTGGTGTACAGCGGCCATGGGCCGGCAACAACAATTGGCGAAGAAAAAAGAGAAAATCCTTATCTATTTTAAACTGAGTTATGAAAAATGCCTGAAAATGGTATCTTTAGTTTACTAAGCCGGCTGTTTATGAAACATCTTTTATCACTTCTTATTTTTTCCTGTTTTTTCCATGCTGTAAATATTGCTCAGGTTCAAAAGCCAGTTGCAAATCTTGTAAAGCAATCTTTTTGGGAAAATGCTAAGGGTGCTGGTTTACAACTTTTTCTGCCTGCAGCAAAATATGGACAATTAATTGAGAATAACAAAACAACATTATCTGCCCAATTAAAAAATTATTCTCTTTTTAATTTAGCAGGTAACTATGGGGTTTTACAAAAGCAAATTACTAAGGGGGCTAATATAAGTTTAAACCTGCCTGTTGCAGAAAACATTAACCTTAAGCTAATACCTAACCAAATCACTACATCGGGATTTTTTGTAAAAACCAGCGATGGAAGAATTATTAATAACCCTGCTGGTATTAATAATCATTTTTTGGGCACTGCAGATGACGATAGCAATTCAATAGCAGCTTTTTCATTTAATCAATCAGGAGTTACAGGTTTTTTGTCAAACAGATTCGGTAACACTATTATTGAACCTGTTGGTAAAAATGGGTTACACTTGCTTTACAACGATAAAGATATTAAGGCAAAGCAAAAGTTAGATTGCGTTGTTGATGAAGGTAATTTTCTTACCAGGATAAATAATAATTTAAATCCTGCATTGCCTCAATCACCCCAATCGTGTAAAACGGTAAAGATGTACATTGAATGTACCTATGCAATGTACCTGTCTCATAATTCCAATATTGATAGTGTAATAAATTTTGTATTTACACTTTTTAATGCTTCTTCCGCTATTTTTAAAAACGATGGCATTAGTATTCAACTATCAGAATTGTTTATCTGGAATCAACCAGATATTTATGAAGGGATAACAAATACATCAGACCTTGCCATGGCTCTGCAAAATAAACTTGCCATGGAATACCAGCAAGGTAACAGCGTAAATGCAGATGTTGCCCATTTAATTACTCCCCAAAATTTTAGTGGCGGTGCGGCTACTGGTATAGGAATTATAAATAATTGCGGTAAAGCAAACGGGGTGTTAGTTTCTGCTGCTTCAAGTTCAATAAGGCCTTTCGCAGCTTTACCGGCATTTTCTTTTGCTGTATTCACATTTGCTCATGAAACTGGTCACATGCTGGGGAGTCCGCATACACAAAGTTGCAATTGGCCGGGTGGTGCAATAGATGATTGTGCTATGCCCGAAGGGTTTTGTTCTACTGGAGCACCGCCAGTAACTGGAGGAACTATTATGAGTTATTGTTATAATTCTCCCTATGGGGTTAATTTTTTAAATGGGTTTGGCCCTTTACCTTCGGCACTTATTAGAGATCAAATTGAGAGAATACCTTGTATAAGTTCATGTGAAGATACTGTCTGTAGCAACATACAATTAAAAGGAGTGGAAGTAATATTTAATACTTCATCAATAAAACTAAAATGGATAAAGGAGGCAACTAAATACAAGATTGGTCTGAAGCCTAACACCACCCAGAAATGGCAATTTTATGAAGTAGTAAATGCTGATAGCTTCGTATTGGCTAAAACCTATTGCGAATCCTTATATGAATACTCTGTAACCCCTTTTTGTACTGCATCTAATAAATACGGGATTAGCTATTTTTCTACGGCAGGAGATTCAAAAGCAATACAGTTAAAGGTTAAAATAGCTTTCTTTAATAGCTCTTCGTTTTTTTTATGCGCTGGCGATTCGGTTTTACTTTCCACCAGCCCCGATTCAAATTATGTGTACCGCTGGTATGTTGACGGGGTATTACAAACCCAGTTTACAACCGATAGTATAATTGCTAAAAAAGCAGGTAAATACAGTGCAATAACAACTATAAATGGTTGCGATTATTATTCCGATACATTTACTATAATTAGAACAGCACAAAATCCCCGTATTGCTGTAAACATTAATGGCTTAAATGTAAATTTTATAAAGAATTCTTCATGTTCAAAAAACGTACTGTGGGATTTTGGCGATGGTTCGCAAAGCGACATTAGCCAGGTTACACATGTTTATGTTTCAAAGGGCATCTACATGGTAACGTTAACAGTTTGGGATGCCGAAGGGAATATAGAGCAGATACAAAAGCCATTGCACATTTTTGATGAATATATAGATAGTTTAAACGGGAGTTCAAATTATGGACAATTTTCCTCAGTAAATTTCAGCCCCTTTGCCTGCCGCAGCACAGCTTTATTTACAGTAGATTCACTAAACAAAATAAACCAGGTTTTCGCTGTTCCCAACTTGCGTTATACCTCTAGCAATGGGAATACATTATTTGCTACTCCAAAAACCGGAACTATTGAGTTTAAATTATTTCCACAGCAGGGGCTTCTAAGGCCTTTTGGCAATTATACAAACGTTCAGGTAAGCGACACAGGGTATGTATTAAATATATTGCCGACGGTAGGTGTAGAAAGAAATACTTTCTTTTTATTTTTTAGTAAATGGGGAGGGTTACAAATAGCTGTAGATTCTGTTGTACTAGGCAATATTGCAAATGGTGTTGCCGGGCCGCTAAAATTAAATGAATGGAATAGTATTGGTATTAGTTATGGCGACGAGGGTATTCATGTAATGTTGAATGGACAAATCTTTGCATCCGACCCCCACGTAATTGATGCAGCACATGCAGCATTATTAGGCCGGTTTAATTTTGGAGCTTACCTGGGCAGAATAGGTTATGGCCTCACCCCCTTTTACTATAAAGGTTTTGAAGGAGCTTTGGATTTGGTACGTTTTTCTCAGCAGCAAAAAGACTTTACCTTTTCTTCGGCTATTACATGGCAGGGGAAAGATACAGTAGTAATTAATAAACAAATTTGTTTTGGCAGCAGTTATGAAGGCCATAATAAAACAGAAACTTATTTTAAAAAGAATATTACAGCAGATGGGTGTAATAGTATAACTACCGTAAGGCTTAAAATTAATAACGATATCAGTGTGTCAGACAGTATTGTATACCCCATTGATGGTGCAGCCGGAAAAATAATAGTTAAAAATATTTTGGGTGGGTCAGGTAAATATAAATTTAGCTGGAGTACAGGCGATACTTCACAAAGTATAAATAATGTTTTACAGGGGAATTATATTTTAAAAATAAAGGACAGTATTGGTTGCGAGAAAAAATTTAATTATAGTTTGCAGCAGCTAAACAGCAGCAGAGATTATATTGTTGTACTTCCTAATCCTGTAAACGAAAGTAAACTCCTTACTTTAAGAATAGGGACTGTAGGAAGTAAAAATTATAATTGTGTTATTTATGATATTGCCGGAAGAAAATTATGGATGCAAAATATAAAGGCTGGTGCAGGAGTTACAGATTTTAATTTAAACTTGCAATTGCTAAAAGGAGTTTATTTATTGTTCATAAAAAGTAATACGGAAAAAAGAGGTATAAAATTTATTGTGCAGTAAGCAAACAATTGCTCATGCAGTTGGTACTTTAGTATTTAATTCTTACTTTAGAAAAAATTTACCACATGTTATTACCTATTGGCGACGATAACTCGGCCATTACCACAAGACCTTATGTAACTTATATACTTATTGCTGCAAATGTTTTGGTTTGGATTTTATTTCAGCAAATGAGTGGTAACAGCGATTTTACATATGCCTATTCTACCGTGCCGGCAGAAATTATTACCGGTAATGATATTGTTTTGCCCTTGAGAGAAATTGTTGATGAATATACTGGTATAAAATCTGTGATGCCCCCGTTATATGCAACAAATATCCCTGTTTATTTTACATTAATTACGGCAATGTTTATGCACGGCAGCTGGATGCATTTACTGGGCAATATGCTGTACCTTTTTATTTTTGGCGATAACCTGGAGCACAGGTTGGGCAAAAGCCGCTTTTTAATTTTTTATTTATTAACCGGGGTAATAGCTTCTTTAAGCCATGTGTTTTCTACCTATTTTTTACAGCAAAGTTCTGTTATACCAAGCCTTGGAGCTTCGGGTGCAATAAGCGGTGTGTTAGGCGGTTATTTATTGTTGTTTCCTAAATTAAAAGTAAAAGCACTTTTTTTATACCAGGTAGTTGTTATACCTGCTGCCTTAGCTTTGGGGGTGTGGATTGCTTTTCAAATTGTAAGCGGTATGCTAAGTGGCGGCGGTGGCGGCGTTGCTTATGCAGCACATATTGGCGGCTTTATTGCAGGGTTGCTGCTAATAAAAATGTTTGATAAAAAACCTGTTTTGGTAACTTAATCAATCCTCTTTTTACCAAAAATACGCAGCGGTTTTGTTTATTGGCTTACAACAAAACCCGGCTGCGCTGTTTTTTTATTTCTTCTATGTGTAATGTAACTAATTGCTTTATGCTCTAAAAAATGATGCAACGGTAAAAGCAAAGCAATCAACACCACTTTTATTGCTAAAACCTTCCAGGGTTCTCCGTGTGTAAAATTGTGTATCCAGGTATCGGCCAGTAAAATAACAAATTCAAACAAAAATATAAATGCAATAAAGCCTAATGCACGTACCCATTTTAAAGGCACATTAAAAATGCCAATAGTTGCCAGCAATACAAATAAAGAAACAATACCCATAACAATTCCCATATACTGCCAGTTGTGCCTAACCCTTGTTTTTTCTTCTTCTTCCATTTCCAACCTTTCTTTACGTTTATTTTCTGCATCTATTTCTAGCGACAAAATATCTTTTGCTTTACTTTTTTCTTCTAATAAAGTTTTTGCTTTTTGGTACAGGCTGTTATACGAAAAAACATTTTTAAAATCGCCTGTTTTTTGGTAACAACTGTCCAGCATGGCATAGCATTGTTTATTGGTGCTGCCTGTACCAAGGCTGTCGTTTATAGCCTTATTTTTTAAAAGATAAGTTATCGCTTTTGGATAATTACCCATTTCATACTGTTTTTCTGCATATTGCAGGTAATAAGCGGTAAGGTGTTTATTGATGTTGTTTTTTCTAATACAGGTAGCGATTTATTAAAATAATAATTGGCAGAATCAAATTGTTTGGTAAGGTGTAAACACTGCCCATGCCAAAATCAAGCTGGTGTTCCAGGTTAATGCGTTTAAACATATCCTTTATACCAAAATTTTTTCTTAAATAATCAAGCCCTTCTTTGCCATTTGCTTTATCTAGCATAACATTCACAATGCCAATTTGCCCGGCAATTTTATAGTCCTCTTTTTTTAAACTGTCTGCCTGCTTTATTAATTCTTCGTAAGTTTTTAGGGCAGCATCATATTTTTTTGCAGCCATGTAAGTGCCTCCAATGCCGCTGTAAGCACCCAGCATATCCACTACATTATTATTGTCTTTTGAATATTTCAGGTACTGGTACTGGTAATCTATAGCCTTGTCATAATCTTCTATACTGTAATAAAAGGCAGAAAGGCTGTTACTGATAGAAATTCGCAACCAGTCTCTGTCTTTATGTTTTGTTTTGTCTGCAATAGTTTGTGCAGCTATGTATGTTTTAAATGCATCTAATTTATCATCTGCAATTAGCTGGGTTCGGCCAAAGCTAAGGCGGCTCATAATCCGTAGCGAATCATCGTCTGTTTCGTCTGCAAGAGCAACCGCTTGCTGATTATATTTTTTTGCTTCTCCAAAATTGCTTTTATTGCGCAGCAGGCGGCTCATTAGCATATTGCAAAACACTTTTTCTTTTTGCATACCACTTTCTTTATTACACATTTCTATTGCTTCTTTACCATAGGCATCTGCTTTACTGGCATATTCTTTAATGGTAGTTACCTGGTTATATAAATTTGCCGCAAGTCGCCTTGCTTTAATCATCATTTCCCTGTCCCGGCTTTCCTCAGCTATAAAAATGGCTTTATCTATTGTTTCCTGGCAGGCACTTGGGTTTTCAAGTATATATTCTTCAGCAAGTTTAAACAACACATCAATTTTACCGCCTGTGGTTTTTGCAGCGGCAACCTCCTGCTGCAGTCTTTTTACAGTAGTGTCTTTTTGAGCACAAAGTTGAAGCGTTAACAGTACGGCAATAGTGATTAAAAATCCTCTTTTCATATAAGTAATTATATTTTTTTTTCTTGGCAAATTTCTATCAACACGCCATTTGTACTTTTGGGATGAAGAAAGCAAACCAATTTATTATCTGCACCTTCTTTGGGTGTTTCGTTTAACAAAATAAAACCTTCATTTTTTCAGCCGCTCCATTTCTGCATAAATATCCTGTACATTAAAAGCAATATGATGTACGCCTTCGCCTTTTTTTTCTATAAATTTTGCAATAACACCTTCTGGATCGGTACTTTCCAGCAATTCTATTTTTGTATCGCCGGTGTAAAAAAAAGCAGTGTTTACTTTTTCGCCAGCTACAAATTCTGTCTTATAACACTGGCTATTCAGCAGTTTTTCAAATAATGGAACAGCATTTGCCAAATCTTTTACAGCAATACCAATATGTTCTGTTTTAAGCATAATTATTTTATTTATCAACACCAGTTTACGAAATACGTAAATTGAAGGGTAACACAAAAAATGGAATAGCTAAAATAGAACCTTTTGCAGTAAATTTGCATTATAAACAAGAAATAAAAGATTATGTTGAAATTACCGATTTACTTAGATAATAACGCTACAACACCGATGGATCCAAGGGTTCTGGAAGCTATGACGCCCTATTTTTTACAGCATTTTGGTAATGCCGCAAGCCGTAACCATCCTTTTGGGTGGGAGGCTGAAGAAGCTGTTGATTATGCCCGTGAGCAGGTGGCCAAATTGATTGGAGCAGACCCTAAAGAAATTATTTTTACCAGCGGTGCTACCGAAGGCGATAACCTGGGTATTAAAGGTGTGTATGAAATGTATGCCAGCAAAGGCAATCATATAATTACAGCAACTACCGAACATAAAGCGGTTTTAGATACCTGTAAACACATTGAAAAAACTGGCGGCGAAGTAACTTACTTACAGGTAAAACCAGATGGTCTTATTGATTTAAAAGAACTGGAAGCTGCAATAAAACCAACCACTATTCTTATTGCCATTATGTATGCCAATAACGAAATTGGAACAGTAATGCCCATAAAAGAAATAAGTGCTATTGCCCGTAAACATGGTGTATTGGTTTTTACAGATGGTACACAGGCTGTAGGTAAAATACCGGTTGATGTAAATAAAGATGGTATTGACCTGATGGCTTTTACTGCACATAAAATGTACGGTCCAAAAGGTGTGGGTGCATTGTATGTTCGCCGTAAAAACCCAAGGGTAAAAGTTACTGCACAAATGGATGGCGGTGGCCACGAAAGAGGCATGAGAAGCGGAACTTTAAATGTACCCGGCATTGTGGGTTTTGGTAAAGCCTGCGAAATTTGCATGCTGGATATGGAAGCAGACAGCAAACGCATTATTAAAATGAGAGATCATTTAGAAACAGAATTAATGAAGCTGGAAGAAGCTTATATAAATGGAAGTACTGAACACCGTTTACCGCATGTTACTAATATTTGTTTTAAACATGTAGAAGGCGAAGGTTTGCTGATGGGCTTTAATAAAAACATTGCATTAAGCAGCGGATAGCGCCTGCACCTCTGCCTCTTTAGAACCAAGCTATGTTTTAAAAGCATTAGGTTTGGGTGATGATCTGGCACACAGTTCGCTGCGTTTTGGATTGAGCCGTTTTACAACAGAAGAAGAAATTGAATACACCATAAAAGCAATAAGCGAAACGGTTTTGAAGTTAAGAGAAATGAGCCCGCTTTGGGAAATGTATAAAGAAGGAATTGATTTAAGTACAATTGAGTGGGCAGCACATTAAACCCTGTCCCTAAGGGGGAAATGTGAAGTACTGATGTATTGAGGAAGTTTACATTTTATATCAAAATATAAAACCTGCTGCTCCAGCAGAGTACAAACAGCCCCTTTAGGGGATTGGGGCATAATCATGGCATATTCAGAAAAAGTAATCGACCACTACCAAAATCCAAAAAATGTTGGTACGCTGGATAAAAGCAGCAAAAGCGTAGGTACAGGTTTAGTAGGTGCACCAGAATGCGGCGATGTTATGCGTTTGCAAATTGAAGTAGATGATGCAACAGGTATGATTACCGATGCCAAATTTAAAACTTTTGGTTGCGGCTCTGCCATTGCTTCTTCTTCATTAGCTACAGAATGGCTTAAAGGCAAATCTGTTGATGATGCTTTAAAAATTGATAACATGGATATCGTGGAAGAATTAAATCTTCCTCCTGTAAAAATTCACTGTTCGGTTTTGGCAGAAGATGCTATTAAAGCAGCTATCAACGATTACCGTGTAAAAAATGGTATGGAAGCTATTAAGTTTGAAGAAAGTGTGGTACATTAAAAGCCCCTCCGCCCCCTAAAGGGGGAACTATTAGAGTAAGATAATTTAAAGAATTTTTATTTAATGAACAGCATAACTTCAAATAGTATAAAATAGTTCTTCAACGTAAGATCTAAGCTCCCCCTTAGGGGGCGGGGGATGGTAGCAACAGATAACAGTATTTTTATAAGCGATAAAGCAAAAGCCAAAGTTATCAACCTGATGACGGATGCTGGTGTTGCTGATGACCCTTCTTATTTTTTAAGAGTAGGTGTTGTGGGTGGCGGTTGCAGTGGTTTAAGTTATAAAATGGATTTTGATAACGAAGTAAAACCAATGGACCAGGTTTTTGAAGATAAAGGAATAAAAATTGTTTGCGACCTTAAAAGTTTTTTATACCTGGTAAATACCGAATTGGAATTTAGTGATGGATTAAATGGCAAAGGCTTTTTCTTTAATAATCCCAATGCCAGCCGCAGTTGTGGTTGTGGCGAAAGTTTTGCAGTATAGTTAAGCTCCAGCTTGACTTATCTATATAAAAATATAAGCCCTCCAATTTTGGAGGGCTTTTGCTTTCATAGGTTATATTTTATTCTTACCACGGGTAAAAGCGGCGGAACTGGCATGGGTGGCGGCGGTGGCGGCAACTTGCCATATTTATTTTCAAAATATTCAGGCTTGGCATTCCAAACACTCATTCTTATTTTTTGAGTTATTCCTTTTTTTGTTAATAATATTATGGTTCTTCTTTAGTGCTTGTCACCAAAATAGTATATCCTTTTTCATTTACAATTACTGGCGCTTTAAATTTTACCGGTGGCTTTGGTGGAGCAGGCGGAATGGGAGGTTTAATAAAGTTTGCTTCTGTTGGCGGAGCTGGCGGTGGTGGTGGCGGTACATCTTTTATTTCCTGTGGCGGTGGCGGCGGCGCAATATTTTTTTTACCAGTTTGCGCCATTCCGTTTGATGCTGCCATACCTACGGCAAGTACAATTATCAGTTTTTTCATAACAAATTTTTTTTAAAGAGATGCAGGGCTTGAAATAATCCATAAAAAAACCCCACGGTAAAGTGGGGCTTTCAGCAGTTGGTTTTGGGTAAACAACTTTTGGTAATTTTAAATCTTTAAAGCGATTGTTTGTGCAGTCAAAAAAAACTTAAAAAATTTAATCCAGGCTTTAAAGTCTTGGAATTTATACAGCAGTCAGTTGTTAAACGGCCTATTCTTAAAATAAGACAAAGCCTTTTTGTAAAGTGCTGCTTAAAAAATTAAAATTTATTTTTTTAAATGGTCAAATCACAAAATAAAAGGCATGATGGCATTTATATAAATTTAAATATGTTTCATTTTATCGCTGTAAATTAATTTGTTAAGTAGTAAATTGCAGCAATTTTAAAACAACATGTGGAGTATTTGTAAAAAAGAACTGCAACAATTTTTTAGCAACCTTACCGGCTATATTGCCATTATTTTGTTTTTATTAGTAAATGGTCTGTTTTTATTTGTATTAAAAGACAGCAATATTTTTGATTTTGGTTATGCCACTTTAGATAAATTTTTTGAACTGGCACCATGGATTTTACTTTTTTTGGTACCTGCCTTAACCATGCGTACGCTTTCCGACGAATTTAAAGGCGGAACCTTTGAAATTTTACAAACCAAACCTCTTACCAAATGGCAGATTGTTTTGGGTAAATATTTTTCTATTTTAATTGTATTGCTTTTTGTAATTCTACCCACTTTTATCTACATATTTACCATAAAAAAATTAAGTGTACAGGGTAGTATTGATGGTGGCGGAATAACCGGCAGTTATATTGGCCTGTTTTTTTTAGCAGCGGTTTTTGCAGCCATCAGTTTATGCTGCAGCGGCTTTACCAGTAATGCTGTAGTGGCTTTTTTAATAAGTGTTTTTGGCTGCCTGGTTTTATTTTTTGGTTTTAATGCATTAAGCAAATTATCTTTTTTTACAAATGGGTTGGATTATTATACAGAAATGCTGGGTATAGATTTTCATTACCGCAGCATAAGCCGTGGCGTATTAGATAGCAGGGATGTAATTTATTTCCTGCAGCGTTATCTTTTTATTCCTTTTAGTAACAGTTAAAAATCTGCATAAAAAATAATTTTTTAATAAAACATAATCGTTCCTCTTCAGTGGTTAGGGGCAAAAATAAATGGGCATCATCAATAAAATATGGAAAAGTAAATTGTGGTTACTCATCACCATAGTTTTTTTAGCAGTACTTAACTGGCTTGCATCAATATATCATACCCGTATAGATTTTACCAATGAAAAACGTTTTACCTTATCTAAACCCACAAAAAAAATATTAAAAAACTTGATGATGCTGGTAGTGGTAGATGTTTTTTTAAAAGGCGAATTTCCCAGTGGGTTTAAAAAATTGGCTAACAGCAGCAGCGAAATATTAAGTGAGTTTAAAGAAGTTGCCGGCAATAATTTTCAATACAATTTTATTAGTCCTGATGATGAAATGGAAGGTACAGCGGTAAAATGGGGCGATACATTAAGTGCGTTGGGTTTATATCCTATCAATTTAAAATCGCAGTTAAAAGCAGGGGAGCAGCAGCAATTATTATACCCTGTTGCTTTAGTAAGGTATAAAGAAAAAGTTATGCCGGTTGAATTGTACAGCGGCTCATCAAAAGCAATTACTTACAGCGAAATAAACAGTGCCGAAGCTTTAATGGAATTTAAATTTGCAGATGCTATTAATAAATTATCTCAAACTGAAAAACCCATGATGGCTTACTCTGCCGGTAATGGCGAGCCACGGGATGTAAGAAGTTACGATTTGGCCAACAGCGTTTTATTAAAAGATTATAATCTTAAAACCCTCAACTTAAATACACAGCCGGCAATACCCGATACATTTAAATTATTAATTATTGTAAAACCCACACAAAAATTTACCGATGATAGAAAAATTAAAAATCGATCAGTATGTAATGAGGGGTGGTAAATTATTATTGTTTGTAGATAAGCTGGATGCCGAAATGGACAGCCTTCGCATTAAAAATGAAGTGGTTGCTTACGACAGAGGTCTAGGATTAAATGATCTGCTGTTTAAATATGGCGCAAGAATTAATCCGGATTTAGTGATGGACCTGCAATGCGATTTTTATCCTTTTGTTACTAACGGCAGCGGACAATTGGAATACCTGCGCTGGAATTATTTTCCTTTGTTCGAAACAAAATCAAATCACACCATTAACAAAAACCTTGGCCTGGTATCGGGGCAGTTTGTAAATTCAATTGATACAGTAGAAGCTGAAGGAATTAAAAAAACAATTCTGTTAAGTTCATCACCCAACTCCAGAACAATTGCTACACCAGCAGTTATCAGCGGCAGAGAAAATGTAAATGCCGCCGAAGATGAAAAATTTAAAAAAGCAAATATTCCTGTGGCAGTTTTGTTAGAAGGTAAATTTCAATCCTTTATACAATAACCGTTTATCGCAGGCAATGAATGATTCGTTTGCAGCAGTACGGGCTTACTTTTCAACCGCAGTGCTTTTGCCGATGGATAAAATTATTATAGTTGCCGATGGAGATATGGTTTTAAATGCTGCAGATAAAGAATGGGCCACTACCAATGGGCATAAATCCTATACACTGCCGGTACGCAATACGAATACCAGTTTGCCAATAAAACTTTTTGCAAAACTGTTTAGATTATTTAATTAATCCATCCGGTTTATCCGAAGCCAAAGCAAAAGATTATACCTTACGTTTGCTGGATACAAAAAAAATTGAAGCGGAAAAAACTACCTGGCAATTAATAAATATTGCAGTACCTGTTGTACTGGTATTTTTATTTGCAATTGTTTACCAATGGCGGCGTAAAAGAAAATACACAAAATAAAAAATGAACAAAACACAATTGATATATCTTGTTTTTAGTGCAGTAATTATTATTTCACTGGTATTCGACCTTGGTTTGATGAGTAAGAAAGATCAAGAAAGTAACTATAAAGCAGGCATTGTATCAAACCTTTTTTTGGGTAGGCCTTGCATTGGCATTCTGTGTTTTTTTATGGATAGAAGAAGGCCAGAAACCGGCGCTGGAATATTTGAGTGCTTATCTTATGGAGTGGAGCCTGAGCATTGATAATATTTTTGTGTTCATACTTATTTTTTCGGCTTTTAGTGTAAAAGAAAAAAACTATTGGCCGGGTATTGCTTATCGGCATATTGATGGCCATTGTTTTCAGAATTATTTTTATAACCGTTGGTGTGTGCCCTTGTAGAAAAATTTCACTGGCTGTTGTATGTATTTGGTGTTTTTCTGGTTTATACCGGTTATAAAATGTTTGTATCGATTGAAGAGGAAAACGAATTTGATCCGCAAAAAAGCAAAGTGTATAATTTTTTGAAAAAAATTTTGCCGCTTGCACCTAATGATGGTAACGGAAGGTTTACAGTAATAGAAAACGGTAAAAAAAAGTACACCACTTTATTTGTGGTGGTTATAATGCTGGCAGCTATCGATCTTGTATTTGCATTAGATTCTATCCCTGCCGTAATGGGTATTGTTGATACTAAAACGGTAAGCTATCAGCCTACTGCAAAACTGGTAATTTACACCTCTAATATTTTTGCTGTACTTGGCCTTCGCTCTTTATTTTTTTTACTGCGTGGGGCAGTTCATAAATTTGATTACCTGCCGCAGGGTATTGCAATTGTATTAATATTTATTGGTTTAAAAATGCTTGCTGAGCATTGGATAAATCAATGGATAGATAAAACCACACAGGTTTTTATTTCACTTGCTTTTATTTTAGTTTGTTTAAGTACTTCTGTTATATATTCTATTTTTATCGACAGGGAAAATGTAAAGACGGGCAACGAAGCCGGTGACGATGAAGCACATTAACAACGCATAACAGCAACCATTGACTTATACAACGCAGGATGTTAAGTAAATGTTGGGCTATGTAAAATTATTGCTGAACAATAAATACTGATGTACACCATTGCTGAAATAGAAAAAATAATTGACGGCAAATTTTTAATCAGTAAAAATGCTGCTGCTGTTATTGAGCACCTGCTAATAGACAGCCGCAAATTATTATTTCCTTCCTCCACATTATTTTTTACCATACCGGGCCCACGGCGCCAGGGCAATGCATTTGTAAAAGATTTGTACAATAAAGGGGTAAAAAATTTTATTGTTGACAGTTCTTTTATTTTTTTAGAGGACGATTATCCCGATGCAAATATTTTACTGGCAGCCAATGTTTTGGATGCACTGCAAAAATTAACTGCACATCACCGTAAGCAATTTAATACCATGCCACCCGGCAGGCAGATTCCTGTAATTGGTATTACCGGCAGCAATGGAAAAACTATTGTAAAGGAATGGCTGTACCAGTTGCTGCAAACCGATTATACTATTGTACGAAGCCCTAAAAGTTACAACTCTCAAATTGGTGTACCCTTAAGTGTATGGCAGATAAATAAAACGCATGATTTTTGGCATTTTTGAAGCAGGTATTTCAATACCCGGCGAAATGCAAAGGCTGGAAAAAATTATTGAACCCACCATAGGTATTTTTACCAATATTGGTGAGGCACACAGCGAAGGCTTTGAAAATATTACTGATAAAATAAAAGAAAAAATAAATCTTTTTATAAAAACCCCCATTGTCATTTATTGTAAAGATGAAATTTTAGTTGATGAAGCTATGCTGGAGCTGCAACAAAAAAACAATAACATACTTTTTAGCTGGGGGCAAAAAGAAGAAGCAACACTTTATATTACCACCATACAGGTACAGCCATTTAATACAGTAATTAAAGGTATTTTTAAAGAAAGAAAAGTAAGCATCTCCATACCATTTACCAATGATGCTGCTATAAAAAATGCCATTACCTGCTGGTGTGTATTATTACATTTACAAACTAATGATGAAATAATTCAGGAGCGCATGCTGCAGTTAAAACCTGTGGAAATGCGGCTGGAACTAAAAGAAGGTATCAACAACTGTTCTGTTATTAACGACAGCTACAGTGCCGATATTACTTCTTTATCCATTGCTTTAGATTTTTTACAGCAGCAACAGCAACATCCCAAACGCACCGTAATACTTAGCGATATTTTACAAAGCGGTAAAAGCAATGCAGCCTTGTATAAAGAAGTGGCAGACATCTTACAGCAAAAAAATATACAGCGCATAATTGGTATTGGTACCGAAATTTTAAAACACAGCGATGCATTTACAACAATAAAAGAAACCGCATTTTTTAACTCTACTGCCGAATTTAAACAGCAATTTCCTTCTTTACATTTTTATAACGAAAGCATATTGTTAAAAGGCGCAAGAATTTTTGAGTTTGAGCAGATAAGTCATTTGCTGGAACAAAAAACACATCAAACAGTTTTAGAAATAAATTTAAATGCTATCACTAATAATTTAAAAGTTTATCAGCAGCAGCTAAAGCCGGGTGTAAAATTAATGGCGATGGTAAAAGCCTTTAGTTATGGCAGCGGCAGTTTTGAAATTGCTAATTTGCTGCAATTTCAAAAAGTAGATTACCTGGCCGTGGCTTACGCCGATGAAGGTGTTGAATTAAGAAGAGCAGGAATTACTTTACCCATAATGGTTATGAATGCTGAAGAAAGCACTTTTGATATGCTGGTACAGTTTAACCTGGAACCGGAATTATATTCTTTCGGTATTTTAAATGCTTTTGAAAATTATTTGCAGCAATCGGGTATTAATAATTATCCTGTGCACATAAAATTAGATACCGGCATGCACCGCCTGGGTTTTATAGCTGCAGAAATGGAGGAGTTGTGTAAAAAAATTTCCGCCGGTGAAACTTTTAAAATCCAATCAGTATTTTCTCATCTGGCTGCAAGCGACAGTAATGCGCATGACGATTTTACAAAGCAACAGGAAAAATTATTTTTAAAATCATGCAGTGACATTGAAAAAAATATCAGCTATCCTTTTTTAAAACACATCGCCAATACATCCGCCATACACCGCCATAAAAATTTACAGTTAGATATGGTGCGGCTGGGTATTGGTTTGTATGGGGTGGATGCTAATAAAACAATACAGCAGCAATTAAAAAGCGTAAGCACATTAAAAACTACGATATCTCAAATAAAAAAAATAAAGGCTGGCGAAAGTATTGGTTACAGCCGCAGGGGCATTGCCGAAAAAGATTCTGTTATTGCCACCGTACGCATTGGCTATGCCGATGGCTACCCACGAAACCTTAGTAATGGCATTGGTAAAATGTGGGTGAACAAAAAATTGGTTTCGGTAATTGGCAGCGTGTGTATGGATATGACGATGCTGGATATTACAGATGTAGATGCAAAAGAAGGCGATGATGTGATTGTTTTTGGAGAAAAATTGCCTGTTTCCGAATTGGCTGAATGGGCCGGCACAATTCCTTACGAAATATTAACCGGTATATCCCAAAGGGTAAAAAGGGTTTATTATGAGGAATAAAAAAGTACAAAGTATATAAAGTACAAAGTAAATAAATTATTCCAGCAGTTAACAATACGGCTAAACTTCTAAACCCTAAACTCCTAACCTTCGAACTTCTAAACCCCTAAACTGTCTTATATTTGCCCCTTATTATTATGAAAGCAAAACACGTTGCATTTATTATTGCCCTGGTGGTAATTGCCGATCAGGCCTTAAAAATTTATATCAAAACACATTATGCCCTTAACGAATCTCACAATGTTACAGGCAATTGGTTTCAGTTTTATTTTGTTGAAAACCCCGGCATGGCTTACGGGTGGAAGTTTGGCGGCAACTGGGGCAAGCTGGCACTTACCATTTTCAGGCTTGTAGCAGTAGTATTTGGTACCTGGTATTTGGGTAATATTATCAAACAGAAATATAACAAAGGTTTTATTATTTGTGCAGCATTAATTTATGCAGGGGCATTGGGTAATTTGATCGATTCGGCCTTTTATGGTTTAATTTTTGATAAAGGGATGACATTAGACCCACTTACAAAAAGATATGTTGATTATAACGGAATAGCTGTATTTGCCAAAAACGGTTATGCTTCATTTTTACACGGTAATGTGGTAGATATGCTTTATTTTCCGGTAATACGTGGGCAATTCCCTTCCTGGTTTCCTTTTTGGGGTGGAGATGATTTTGAATTTTTCAGGCCCATATTCAATTTGGCGGATGCTGCCATATCAACCGGGGTTATTACAATATTAGTTTTTCAAAAACGTTTCTTTAAGCAGCGTAACAGTGAAGAAACTACTCATACGGTGGAAACAAAAGCGCTGGTAAACGACGAGTCACAGGTTTCATAAAAAACTTATCTTTATAAAACATTAATTTAATACCTGTTTATGAGAATGCTAAAATCAATAATTTTTGCAGCCGCAACACTTGTGGCATTTGTATCTTGCCAAAAGGAATTAAAATTCGACAACTCCGGTGCATCCTCAGGTACATTTAAAAAAGATGCAGGTGGCGATTGTTCACCCATTACCATAAATGGTATTTTTCAAAAAGATTCTGTATTAACCACTGCCAACTTTGTTGATGTGCAGGTTAACGTATCATATCCCGGCACTTTCGATATTAAATCAGATTCTGTTAATGGCTACTCATTCAGCAAAACCGGCAGCGTAGTTTTGGGTGCTAATACTATACGGTTGTATGCAACTGGTAAGCCACTTGCGGCCGGCACTAATATATTTACAATTACTTATGGCACCAGCACTTGCACTTTTGCCATAACTGTTCCCGGCCCGGGAGTTGTACCGGCTGTGTTTACATTAAGCGGATCTCCTGCGGTATGTTTAAATGCAACGGTGGGTGGTGTTTATACAGTAAATACAGCATTGGCTCCTTCAAACACACTTACAATAGAAGTTGATGTTACCACAGCAGGAACTTATGTAATTGCAGCATCACCCGTACCAACAAATGGTTTTGCATTTACCGGAAGCGGAACTTTTACACTACCCGGAAAGCAATTGGTAACACTAACGGGTACAGGTACACCGCAAAGAGCAGAGATTTCTGCTGTTAGCGTAACTAATATCAGCAGCACCTGTACAATTCCTGTAACAGTTCAACCGGCTGCACCGCCTGCAGTGTTTACTTTGGATGGGGCGCCAGCTACTTGCTCAGGCTTTACAGTTGCAGGTGTATATACGGCGGGCAGTGTCTCATCTGCAGCTAATACAGTTAAACTAAACGTTACTGTAACAACAGCTGGTTCCTATAACATTGCTACCAACACTGTTAATGGCATTAGTTTTAGCGGAACAGGAACTTTAGCAGCAGGGCCGCAAATAATTACATTAACTGCCACAGGCATACCAACTGTTGCAGGTACATTTACTACATTTAAACCGAATATTGCAAACAGCTGCGATTTTGCAATAACTTTTGCCCCGGCTACTGTACCTCTTAATGGTGATTATTTTCCCTTAACAAACAATAGCTGGTGGAGTTATGATATAGTTGGAGATCCGGATACAATTTATCAAGTTATGTTTATGGCACTAAAACTTATAATGGCAATACTTATACAGAAGTAGAACAGCAATACAACAATTTGGCAGTGGATACAGGCCATTACAGAAAGAGTGGTAATAACTATTTTCAATGGGTTATATCCGATTGGTACTCTGCACAATTTGCATTTGATAATCCTGCTATTGTAGATATTAATTTTCTTAAGGAGAATACAGCAACGGGAACTACATGGCAATCAGCAAGCTATTCTGGTGCCTTTGGAGGTGGCAGTGCCAATGCAGATTTGCGTTATGACTTTAAATTAGAAAATGCAAATACCAGTATTTTAGTTAATGGTAAAACTTATACCAATGTAATTTATGTAAGCGTAACGGTACAGTTAAAAATAGCACCCTCACCCGTATTTACTGCGTTTGAAAAAAATGATTTTTACTATGCAAAAGGTATTGGTCTTATAAAAGTAATATACAACGATTTGCTTGGAGGTATGGTGTTAGGCGAAGTGAACATAAGAAATTATAAAGTAAATTAGTAAAATAAATAGTTTACCATGAAAACAAAATTTTTATATTGTATAATTATTACAGCAGTATTTATATCCTGCCAAAAGGAATACAGCACAGAAGAAGGCAATAATGCAGGTGCAGGAACTATTATTGGTGCCGATTGCCGTATTAATAAAATTGGTTACAGCGACAGCACCGGCAAAATTGGTATTGGTTCAATAGGGGCAACAATTAATGCTGCCGATGCAGTAACTGATGTTACAAAATTTGACAGCCTTACTTTAACATTAGATTTTTTTTCGTCCCTGCAATATTTTAGCGATACCGTTTACATTGACCCCGATCAATATTTTATTGTTGATAATGCCAACAAAAAACGTATTGCTTTATTTCACGGCCTTATAGATCCTACAGTTACCGGCTCACCTGAAATTGATGTTGATTATATATATAATGCTGCAGGGCAATTAACAGAAAAAGATTATTATTTCTCTTCATTTCCCTTAGTAACTTATCAAACAGTTTTTTATACTTATGCAGGCGGTAACCTTACCGGCATGGTAACTTTCGACGATTTTACCGGCGATGTAATTACCGATGCAGACCTTACTTATTACACCTCAATTTCTCCTAAAAGTTATATCTATCTTTTTCCTGATGAAAATACATATGCTGAGTTTAACCAGTTTTTTAATTTTGGAAATAAATCAACTAATGCTGTAAAGAGTTTAAAAGTGCGTTATTACGATCCGGGTAATGTAGTAATTGATTCTGCAGTTTCTAATTTTCAAACTTATATTATGAGCAGGGATAATTATGTGCTTAATGTAAATATGATTGGTGATGACCAGTCAAGCATACCTGCTGCTGCCGGCAAACTGAATTTTGCTTACAAGTGTAAATAAAAAATTAACTACTGTTATTAAAAGGAGGCCACCACAAAAGCGGTCTCCTTTTAATTTATCAATGTCATGCACTTAAATTTTTCCCACCATATTTTCAGGTATCACCCATTCGTCAAATTCTTTTGGTGTAACGTAACCTAACTTAACTGCCATCTCTTTTAAAGTTGTATTTTCTTTATGAGCTTTCTGTGCAATTTCAGCTGCTTTGTAATAGCCAATTTTTGTATTGAGTGCAGTAACCAGCATTAACGAATTGTCTAAATGTTTTTTAATGTTTGCTTTCAATGGCTCAATACCCACAGCACATTTATCATTAAAACTTACACAGCCATCGCCAATTAATCTTGCACTGTGTAAAAAATTATAGATCATCACAGGCTTAAAAACATTTAATTCAAAATGACCGTTGCTGCCGCAAATACCTATAGTAACATCATTGCCCATTACCTGTGCCGCAATCATAGTTAATGCTTCGCATTGTGTTGGGTTTACTTTACCCGGCATAATAGATGAACCAGGTTCGTTATCAGGAATATAAATTTCGCCAATACCACTCCTTGGTCCGCTCGATAACATTCGTACATCATTTGCAATTTTCATTAAACTAACAGCAACAGTTTTTAAAGCGCCATGGGCTTCTACAATAGCATCGTGTGCTGCCAATGCTTCAAATTTATTTTCAGCAGTTTTAAAAGGAAGTTTAGTTAGTTTGGCAATATGCTTTGCAACGTTTACATCATAATTTGGCGGCGTATTAATTCCTGTACCAACAGCAGTGCCACCCAATGCAAGCTCACTTAAATGGGGTAATGTATTATTAATGGCCCTTAACCCATGATCAAGCTGTGATACATAACCGCTAAACTCCTGGCCTAAAGTTAACGGCGTGGCATCCATAAAATGTGTACGGCCTATCTTAACTACTTTTTTAAAAGCTTTTGCTTTTTTATCAAGTGTATCTCTAAGTTTTTTTATTCCTGGTATTGTGGTTTCAATTAAAATTTTATATGCAGCAATATGCATGGCAGTTGGAAAAGTATCATTACTGCTCTGGCTTTTATTTACATCATCATTAGGGTGTAAATATTTTTCTTTATCGGCTAATTTACCACCGTTAATTACATGCCCACGGTAAGCCACTACTTCATTTACATTCATGTTACTTTGGGTACCGCTGCCCGTTTGCCAAACTACCAGCGGGAAAAAATCATTTAGCTTTCCTTCTAAAATTTCTTTACAAACTCTGCCAATTAAGGCGGCTTTCTTTTTAGGCAATACACCTGCGTCGGCGTTAGTTAAAGCAGCTGCATGTTTTAAGTATGCAAATGCTGCAATAATTTCTTTGGGCATTTTATTAATGTCCTGTGCAATTTTAAAATTATCAATGCTGCGTTGGGTTTGTGCGCCGTAATAGGCATCAATGGGTACTTTAACTTCCCCCATTGTATCTTTTTCTATTCTGTATTCCATGTTATTGATTGATTCAGATAAATTATTCGTACAAAGATAAATGATATACTCCAGTGAGTAAAAACACTAAGTAAGATGTACAGGAAAAGATATTAACATTTGAACATTTACTATTTTTTGGTACTTATAATAACCCTAAATTTAGTGCTGCTTTATTTACTAAAACAAACAAACTATTATGAGAAAAGCTTTATTACTAACATTAATGTTAGGATTGATCAGTTCTTTTGCGTTTTCGCAAACAGACAAATTCTGGTCTGCAAATAACGAAAACCGCAGCAGCATTTTAACAGACAAAGCTGTTGCAAGATTATCTTACCCTAAAGATTACAAGTTGTTTAATTTAAATGCAGGTTCATTAAGGCAACAATTATTTTCTATTGTTAACAAAGCGTCTTCAAATTCTTCCACTGTTATTTCTTTACCCAATGCCGATGGTAATCTTGAATTATTTGAAGTGGTTGAAGCATCCAACTTTGAGCCGGATCTGCAGGCCGAATTTCCGGAAATAAGGGCTTATTCAGGCAAAGGCATCACAGATAAATATGCTACTTTAAAATTGAGTATTTCCCCGCAGGGAATACAAACCATGGTTTTTAGAACAGATAAAGCCAATGAATTTATTGAACCTTACTCTAAAGATCATACTGTTTATTCTGTATTTAGTTCTCAAAGAGAAAAAGGTAAATTAGCCTGGACATGCACTACAGAAGAAAAACAAATAAGTGAGGATATAAATAAAAAAGTATTTGAAATATCTGCGGCAGGCACCTCAACAGGCCAATTAAAAACCATGCGGCTTGCGCAATCTTGCAATGCTGAATATTCTAACTATTTTGGTGCCACCAGTTCGGCACAGGTAGGTTTAGTGCTTGCAGCATTCAATGCTACGCTTACACGCTGCAATGGTGTGTATGAAAAAGATTTGGCTTTACACCTCAATCTAATTGCAAATACTACAGCAGTTATTTATTATACAGCATCAACCGATCCTTATTCAACTACTTTAAGTCAGTGGAATTTGCAATTACAGCAAACGCTTAACTTCAGTTATAGGAAGTGCAAACTATGATATTGGCCATATGTTTGGTGCATCTGGCGGCGGCGGTAATGCCGGCTGTATTGGTTGTGTTTGTGTTAATCCTGCCACCAGTAATTCATTGGCAAAAGGAGCAGGTATTACATCACCCAATGATGGAATTCCGCAGGGAGATAATTTTGATATTGATTATGTAGCACATGAAGTAGGGCATCAATTAGGAGGCAATCATACTTTCTCCATGTCCAGTGAAGGTACTGGAGTTAATAAAGAAGTAGGTTCAGGCATCACCATTATGGGCTATGCAGGTATTACCGCACAGGATGTAGCGCCACATTCAATTGATATTTTTCATCAGGCTACTATTGCACAAATACAGGCTAATCTGGCTACTAAAACATGCCCGGTATCTACCAATATTACAGCAAATAACGTGGCTCCTGTTATTGGAGCTGTCAGCAATTATACCATCCCCATCAGCACACCGTTTGCATTAACCGGTTCTGCAACTGATGCTAATGGAGATGCATTAACTTATTGCTGGGAGCAAAATGATAATTCAACAACAACAGGCGCAGGCAGTGTGGCTTCTCCAACAAAAGCAACAGGGCCAAACTGGTTAACATTTCCTGCAACAGCAACGGGTACAAGATTGTTTCCCAAATTATCAACTATACTTTCGGGTTTAAATGTTACACCTCCATTGCCCGGCGGCGATGCAGGTGCAAACATTGAAGCATTAAGTTCAGTTTCGAGAACATTAAATTTCCGATTAACCGTAAGAGATAATCATGTATACAGTTCAACTGCGCCACTTGCAGTTGGCCAAACAGCTTTTACAGATGTAGTGGTTACAGTTAGCAACACATCCGGTCCTTTTGCAGTTACAGCACCTAATACTGGTGTAACATGGGCTGGCGGCTCTGCACAAAATATTACCTGGAATGTAAATAATACAACCGCTGCACCGGTTAGTTGTGCCAATGTAAAAATTTCTTTAAGTACAGATGGCGGACAAACTTTTCCAACGGTATTAACTGCAAGCACACCAAATGATGGCACAGAATCTTTAGTGATACCTGTTGGCGCAACCACAACAGCAAGAATAAAAGTAGAAGCTGTGGGAAATATTTTCTTTGATATCAGCAATACTAACTTTACCATTGGTGGCGCCGTTGCCTGCGGCGATGCAACAGGATTAACAGCATCTGCTATTGGCGATAACAGCTGCAACTGTTAGTTGGAGTGCTGTTGCTGATGCAGTGAGCTATGCTGTAGATTATAAATTAAATTCATCTGCAACCTGGATAAGTTTTGCAACAGCACAAACAGGTACATCTGCAAACTTAACCGGGCTTACACAAGGTTCTTTATACGATTGGAGAGTGAGAGCAACCTGTACTTCAGGAAGTGGAAATTTTGTAGCGGCACAGTTTACAACAACTGCTCCATTTGTTTGTAATGCACCGTCGGGTCTTGCAAGTTCTGCTATTACAAGTTCTAGGTGCTACTGTTAGCTGGACTGCAGTTAGTGGTGCCGCTAAGTTATGATGTGGATTATAAATTAGCAAGTTCTTCTACCTGGATAAATTCAATTACAGGTACCACATCAACATCAAGAAGTATTACAGGATTAACTGCTACTTCATTATACGACTGGAGGGTAAGAACAAATTGTTCTGCTGGCAGCAGCGCATACACTCAGGCACAGTTTACAACAACAGCTGTAAGTACATGCCCGGGCATTTATGATGTAAGTACAAATGGTACAGCTAGCGGTGCAGCTACTATTCCTTTTAATACAGATATTAAAGGTTTGATAAACCCAACAGGAGATAATGATTATTACCGGTTTGTTATAACAACCGGCGGTACTGCTACAGTAACACTTACTACTTTACCTGCCGATTATGATTTGCGTATTTACAGAAGTAACGGAACATCTCAGGTAGCTTCTTCTTCTAACGGAGGAACAACCAGCGAAACCATTACCCGTACTTACACCGCAGGTACTTATTATGCAAGAGTATTCGGTTATCAAAATGCAAATAATGCAACCAACTGTTATACTTTAAAAGTGCAGTTGGGTACTGCCAGCAGAAATGGTGGTGAAAAACTGATTGTTTCTGACAAACTTTCTGTATCGCCTAATCCGGTTGCAGCAACTGCTAACTTAACATTTAAAGCTGCGGCTAATGGTACAGCAACAATAACAGTTACCAACCAGGCAGGGGCAATAGTGCTAAACCAAATGGTGGCTGTAGGCGCAGGCGCTAATATTAAAAAAATAGATGTAAGCAAACTTGCCGGTGGAATGTATTTTGTAAAAATACAAACCGGCGATAAAGTTGAAGTAGCCCGTATTATTGTGGCAAAATAAATTTTTAAAATAATGAATAAAAAGAGGCTGTACTTATTGCAGCCTCTTTTTTATTTACATTTGGGTAAACATTAATAAGCATGAGACAAATTATTGTTACTTTTTTTTGTTTGATACATTGGGGTATTGTTAAGGCACAAACCAATTTACCCAAACCAACTGCAGCACAACTGCAATGGCATAACATGGAGTTTTATTTGTTCATGCATTTTGGCCCTAATACTTTTACCGATTTGGAATGGGGGCATGGCGATGAGAAGGAAGAAATCTTTAATCCTGCAAAATTAGATTGTGAGCAATGGTGCCGTGTGGCAAAAGCTGCCGGTGCAAAAGGAATAATAATTACTGCTAAACACCACGACGGATTTTGTTTGTGGCCCAGTAAGTTTAGTAAACATACTGTAAGAGAAAGTAAATGGAAAGAAGGTAAAGGCGATGTGCTGAAGGAGTTATCGGCAGCCTGTAAAAAATATGGATTGAAGTTTGGCGTGTACATTTCACCGTGGGATAGGAACCATCCTGATTACGGAACTGAAAAATACAATGATGTATTTGTAAACATGATGCAGGAATTGTTTACCAATTACGGCCCCGTTTGGGAGCTGTGGTGGGATGGTGCCAATGGTGAAGGCCCCAATGGGAAAAAACAAATTTACGATTGGGCAAGATTTAAAAAAACAGTTCGGCAACTTTCTCCCAACACGGTAATTTTTAGTGATGTTGGCCCCGATATACGCTGGGTGGGAAACGAAAATGGTATTGCCGGAACCACTAACTGGAATACATTAAACACCGACGGATTTGAACCGGGTTTGCTTGCACCATCAACAGATACTTTAAATGCAGGAAATGTAAATGGTAAATACTGGATACCTGCAGAGTGCGATGTAAGCATAAGGCCTGGTTGGTTTTATCACAAGGCAGAAGACGATAAAGTAAAAACACCGGAGCAATTATTTCAGTTGTATTTAAAAAGTGTAGGCCGGGGTGCAAACTTATTATTGAATGTACCGCCGGATGGAAACGGGTTGATTACTAAGTTTGATTCTGCTGCTTTAGTTGGGTTTAAGAAATTGAGGGAGGAAAATTTTATAAATAATATTGCAAGAAAAGCGAATGCTACTTTTTCATATCATTATGGTCGGAAGGATGCTCCGAAATTAAATGACGGTAATAGTAAAACTTATGAAATTAGTTTTATCACTTCTTTTGAAAGTTATTTGGCTTAAGTTTAAAGATGATAAGCGAATCAATTGCATTGTATTAAACGAGTCTTTAAGTTCAGGCCAACATGTTGGAGAGTATTAGATTTGTTTGTAAAAAATAAAAGCAATGAGTATTAATCAAATAATTAATAGGAACTACAATAGGGAAGAAAAAAATAATTACATTTCCTGAAGTTGAAATAAATCAAATAATTCTAAAAATAGAAAATCAAAAAGGAGCTACCCAAATTAGTGAAATAGAGGCCTACTTAATTGATAAAAAATTAATTGAAAAATAAATTCACCAAAATGAAAAAAATGATTGCTATTATCCCCATTGTTTTTTTCCATGCAAATTTATTGCACAAACTTACCAACCTACCTGGCAAAGTTTAGATAAACGGCCAGTGCCCACATGGTTTACCGATGCAAAATTTGGCATCTTTATTCATTGGGGTGTATATGCGGTGCCGGGCTGGTGTACAAAAGGCAATTATGCAGAGTGGTACCAGCAGGGTTTGCAGGGTAATGATACTGCAAGACAAAATTTTCATAAAGCAAAATTTGGCGACAGAACTTATTACGATTTGGCCAACGATTTTAAAGCCGAATTATTTAACCCCGATGAATGGGCAAAAGTTTTTGAACTGAGTGGTGCAAAATATATTGTGCTTACTTCCAAACATCATGATGGATTTACTTTATGGCCAAACAAAGAGGCCAATAAAACATGGGGCTTTAAATGGAATGCGGTTGATGCAGGGCCAAAAAGAGATTTGCTGGGAGATCTTTTTAAAGCTGTACGTAAAACTTCGGTACATGCAGGTATGTATTATTCTTTATACGAATGGTTTAACCCTTTGTGGAAAACTGATAAAAGTAAGTATGCTACCGAACATGTGTGGCCGCAAATGAAAGAGTTGATCAATAATTATCAGCCAGATGTTTTTTGGACGGATGGTGATTGGGATGCCAGCGACGAAGTATGGAAGAGCAAAGAGTTTTTAACCTGGCTGTACAACGAGAGTGTGGTGAAAGATAAAATTATTGTGAACGACCGCTGGGGTGCAGGCCTGCGATTTAAACATGGAGGAATTTTTACACCAGAGTATCAGCCCGATTTAGATTTTGAAGACCATGCGTGGGAAGAAAGCCGTGGCATGGGTTTTAGTTATGGATACAATAGGGAAGAAGATGCCTGGGACTATAATTCCACACAATCTTTAGTATTGCAACTGATAGATAAAGTAAGCCGTGGTGGAAATTTTTTGTTGGATATTGGCCCCGATGAACATGGAAAAATTCCACCTATAATGCAGGAACGTTTATTGCAAATGGGAGAGTGGTTAAAAATAAACGGCGAAGCAATTTATAATACCAGCAGATGGAAAACACATTCGCAATGGAGTGAAGGCAACAGGGAATATAAAAACAGGAGTGGCGATATGCTGTTGAAAATTACTGTGGATCCCGATCCGGGTTATGCTGTTAAAGAAATATTTTACACTTATAATGCTGCAACAAATTCATTGTATGCCATCTTTCCAAAATATCCTGATAATAAAAAATTGGTATTAAAAGGTATAGATTTAACTGAAGGTAACAGCAAGGTCAGTTTTTTATCAACTAAAGAAAATCTTTCGTGGGGTACAGATGAAGGCAATGTAATAATTGAGTTACCAGAATACAATCCCAATAAAATAAAAGCACCTTATGCTTATGCAGTTAAAATAGAAAATTTTGGAAAATTTGCATCAAAACCAAAAATTGAAACTGAGTATAATACTGGTGCAATAAAACCAATTGTAAGTTTAACTGCAAAAGATGTTGAAGCAATAAGATATACTGCTGATGGCAGTGAACCCAGTGAAAATTCCAATTTATATACCAAACCGTTTACAATTGAAAAAACTACATTGATTAAAGCAAAAACTTTTTTAACAGGTGCATTGCCCGGAGAAACTAACAGCCGGCAGGTAAAAGTTTTTGAGTGGATGAAACCTGTAAAAGTTAATAACACTAAACCATCAATAGCCTATAATTATTATGAAGTGGATAAAGATATTAATTTGATTAGCCCGTTTAAAACTGCTCCTGTAAAATCAGGTGTAACATCAATAATTAATCTGGATAAAAAACAGCGTGCCGATAAATTTGCTTTTGAATTTTATGGATTCATTAAAATTGAAAAGGATGGCATCTATACTTTTTTTACAGAATCGGATGATGGGAGTAAATTATTTATTGATGATGTTGAAATTGTAAATAATGATGGGCAACATGGCGCTGAAGAAAAAAACGGCAGGGCTGCTTTAAAAAAGGGCTTTCATAAAATAAAAATTTTATATTTTGACAGCGGCGGTGGAAATACTTTAAAAGTGTTGCTGCAAAAAGAAGGCGGGGAAAAACTAGAATTATCCCCATCATTGCTGTTTTCTCAATAAAGTATTTTAGCTTTAAGCAGGCTATATGGTTTATGAAAAAATTACTTTCTAATAAAATTGTAATAATTGTGTTGCTGTGTGTTATTGCTGCACTCATTTATTTTTTTGCATTCCCGAAAGATACAATTGATTTTAGCGCACAGGTAAAACCCATCTTCAACAAAAAATGCATCAGTTGCCATGGCGGCGTAAGGCAAAAAGCAGGTTTTAGTTTATTGTTTAGAAATGAAGCATTAGCACCCACAGAGTCTGGTAAGCCGGCCATTATACCCGGTAATGCAGCCGGCAGTGAATTAATAAAAAGAATTACTGCAACCGACCCCGATGAAAGAATGCCTTACAAACACGAAGCACTTTCTAAAAATGAAATTGATATTTTAAAAAAATGGATTGACCAGGGAGCTGAATGGGGCGATCACTGGGCTTATGTTTCAGTAAAACAAACTGCATTGCCCAACGAAGCAGAAGAGGGCTGGAAAAAAAATGGTATTGATAATTTTGTACTGCAGAAATTAAAAGAAAATAAATTACCGCATTCGCCGCAGGCAGATAAAAATACTTTATTGCGAAGGGCAAGTTTAGATTTAATTGGTTTGCCTGCAACGGAAAATCTTTCCGATAAATTTTTAAACGATAAAACCGACAAGGCTTACGAAACATTAATTGATTCGCTTTTGGCCAATAAACATTTTGGCGAAAAATGGACACCTATGTGGTTAGACTTAGCCCGCTATGCCGACACCAAAGGTTACGAACGTGATGATAACAGGCAGATTTGGCATTACAGGGATTGGTTAATAAATGCATTTAATAATGATAAACCTTACAATGAATTTTTAACCGAACAATTAGCAGGCGATTTAATGCCAAACGCTGATGATGATAAATTAATTGCTACTGCTTTTAACAGAAACACCATGACTAATGATGAAGGTGGTACAGAAAATGAAGAGTTTCGGACTGCTGCAGTTATCGACAGGGTTAATACAACATGGCAGGCATTGATGGGTACTACATTTGCCTGTGTGCAATGCCACAGCCACCCTTACGATCCGTTTAAGTACGATGAGTATTATAAGTTTTTAGCATTTTTTAATAATACACGTGATGAAGATACCGAAGCAGATTTTCCTTTGCTGCGCCAGTATTCCGACTCGGCTAATGAAAAATTAAATGAGTTATTAAGCTGGCTAAAACAAAATACTGATGATAAAAATTATAATGAAATAAAACTTTTTTTAAAAACCTGGCAACCATCGGTAAATTCATTAACCAGCGATGAATTTATTAATTCAGAATTGCAGGATTCTAAATGGCTTTCGTTTAGGAATCATGCGTCAGCAAGATTAAAAAGTGTTGATCTTACCAATAAAAATCATTTAATATTCCGCTACGATGCTTTTATAAAAGATGGTATTGTACAATTTCATGCCGATAAACCTGGCGGGCCACTGCTTGCCGCTATAAATTTAACACTCGATAAAAAAGGATTAAAATTTGCAGAAATAGATCTGGCATATCAGCAAGGTGTACATGATGTTTACTTAACCTACAGCTCGCCCAACTTAAAACAAAAAGATCAGGATGGCTGTATGTTTGAGTGGTTTTACTTTACACAAAAATTTCCGGGGCAGGGTAAACCAGGTTATGCAGCCATGAAAAAAAGGTATGAAGATTTAATGAAGCTGCTGCCACCAACCACACCTGTTATGATGGATAATCCTGATGATATGTTTCGTACTACAAATATTTTTGAAAGAGGTAACTGGCTCGTAAAAGGCGATGTTGTAAATGCTGATGTACCAAAGTCATTAAATCCTTTTCCTAACAATGCGCCACGTAATCGCTTAGGCTTAGCGATGTGGTTAACAGCAAAAGAAAACCCCTTAACTGCCAGAACAATCGTTAACAGAATATGGGAACAATTATTTGGAATGGGCCTTGCCGAAACGCTGGAAGATATGGGAACGCAGGGCATACAGCCGGTACACAAAGATTTATTAGACTGGCTGAGCTGGCGTTTTATGTATGAGCATAAATGGAGTTTAAAAAAACTGGTGAAGGAAATAATGATGAGTGCAACTTACATGCAGCAATCCAATGTAAGTGAAATGCTGTTAGAAGAAGATCCTTACAATAAATTATATGCAAGAGGCCCACGGGTAAGGTTAAGTGCAGAGCAGATACGAGACCAGGCATTGGCAGCAAGCGGCTTACTCAGCACTAAAATGTATGGTCCGCCGGTTATGCCGTGGCAGCCAAAAGGCATTTGGTTATCGCCATGGAACGGGTACGAATGGAAAACAAGTAAAGGCGAAGACCAGTACCGCCGTGCAGTTTATACTTTTTGTAAAAGAACAGCCGGGTACCCAAGCATGCTTGCATTTGATGGTGTAGTACGTGAAGTTTGTGTAAGCAGAAGGATAAGGACCAATTCGCCATTGCAGGCATTGGTAACATTAAATGATTCGGTGTATGTAGAAGCTTCCAATTTTTTTGCGGTTAATCTTTTAAAAGAAAACGCCAACAGCAGTACAGATGATTTAATAAAAATGGCTTATGCTAAAACAATGCTGCATGGTATTGATGATAAAAGTTTAGCAGCATTAAAAAAATTATTTACTGCTGCAATGCTTTCTTATAAAAAAAATGATGCTGCAAAAGAAAAAATAATAGCTGACAATAAAATAAAAAAACCTGAAGCTGCTGCATTAACAGTAGTAATAAATGCAATTTTTAATTTAGATGAATTTGTAACAAAGAATTAAAATATTTTTCTCATGAAAAATAATTCAAAAATATTTAAAGAGTCGCAGGAAGAAGTTAACCGCTTTTATACACGCCGCCATTTTTTAAGAGAAGCTTCTTTTGGTTTTGGTGGTTTGGCATTGGCTAATCTATTGGGTGGCTGCAATTTGAATTCCGCAAATCCCACTTCAAATATTTTATTTGATCCGGCAAATCCTTTATTGCCAAAAATGCCGCCGTTTGCAGGCAAAGCAAAAGCAGTAATTTATTTACACATGGCCGGCGCACCATCGCAATTAGAATTGTTTGATTATAAACCGGAGCTGATGAAAATGGATGGACAGGATTGTCCGCAGAGTTTACTGGAAGGAAAAAAATTCGCTTTCATTCGTGGCGTGCCAAAAATGCTGGGGCCACAGGCAACTTTTAAACAGCGTGGACAAAGCGGTGCATGGGTAAGCGATTTTTTACCGCACTTTGCAGGCATAGCAGATGAAGTAAGTTTTTTAAAAGCAGTTACAACAGATCAGTTTAATCATGCGCCTGCACAATTACTCATGCATACCGGCTCTGCAAGATTAGGAAGGCCAAGCATTGGTTCGTGGGTTACTTATGGTTTAGGAACGGAAAATCAAAACCTGCCGGGATATGTTGTGCTTACATCAGGCGGTAAAAATCCTGATAGTGGAAAAAGTGTTTGGGGCAACGGTTTTTTACCCAGCGTTTATCAGGGTGTGCAGTGCCGTAGTGAAGGCGATCCGGTTTTATTTATTAAAGACCCTGAGGGTATCGACAGGGATTTACGCAAAGCAAGCATCAACACTATTAATGAAATTAATCAACAGCAATACCAGGAGTTTAAAGACCCGGAGACGCTTAGCCGCATTGCACAATATGAGATGGCTTATAAAATGCAAATTTCTGTACCGGGTGTAATGAATATTAATGATGAGCCGCAATACATTCAGGAAATGTACGGCACTAAACCAGGTAAAGAATGTTTTGCAAATAATGTTTTGCTTGCAAGAAAGTTGGTGGAGAAAGGTGTACGCTTTGTACAACTTTTCGATTGGGGTTGGGATGCACATGGTACCGATCCGGATTTATCTATTGATATTGGCCACACCAATAAATGCCGCAGCGTTGATAAAGCAATGACTGCATTAATTTTAGATTTAAAGCAAAGAGGTTTGTTAGATGAAGTGCTGGTAGTTTGGGGTGGCGAGTTTGGGCGTACACCCATGCAGGAAAACCGTGAAGGAAAAACTTTACCCTTTAAAGGAAGAGATCATCATACCGAAGCATTTACTATTTGGATGGCGGGTGGAGGAATAAAAAAAGGTGGCAGCTTTGGCGAAACGGATGAAATTGGTTACAGCGCCATCAATGGAAAAACAAATGCGTTTGATATACAGGCCACCATTTTAAATCAACTGGGTTTTAATCATGAAAAATTTACTTATCAGTTTCAGGGCAGGCCATTTAGATTAACCGATGTAAGTGGAAGAGTGATAACAGAAATTTTAGGGTAAACCCCCATCCTCTAAAGGGGGAAATACAATAAAAGAATATATAGCGTGATTTAAATTTTAAAAATGAAAAACGATTTTTTTGGTCGCCAGCATTTGTTCACTGATTGATCTGAAGTGGCGACGCTCCATTCAAGGGTATATCATTGGTCATCTTTATATATGTTATTATAAAATTTATTTTCATTAAAATAATTTATGAATCAAAACAGAAGAAAATTTATAAAGACAACTGCAACGGGTTCTGCCGCTTTATTGTTAGCATATCTTGATGCTTTTTCTTTAACCTCAAAACCAAATTTTACTTTGCATAAAAATTACGAATTAAAAATAATGGCCACTAAATGGGGTGATGAAAGCAGCATGGATGACTTTTGTGCCAAAGTAAAAAAGGCAGGATACGATGGCATTGAAGAGTGGTGGCCCGATGATAAAAAGCAACAGGATGAAATGTTTGCAGCTGTAAAAAAGCATAAACTTGCTATTGGTTTTGTATGTGGTGCCTGGCAAAGCAACGCAGCCGAACATCTTGGTATGTATAAAAAATTAATTGATGCTGCTGCAAAACAAAATATTCAAAAGCCATTGTACATCAACAATCACTCCGGCAGAGATTATTTTAGTTTTGAAGAAAGTAAAAAATTCATGGATCATGCTACTGTACTGTCAAAAGAAACAGGCATTCCTATTTATCACGAAACACACCGGGGCAGAATATTATTTGCAGCACATATCACTAAAGAGTATATTCAAAAAATTCCTGAATTAAGATTAACATTAGATATATCGCATTGGTGCAATGTGCATGAAAGTATGCTGGCCGATCAAAAAGAAACTGTTGATGCAGCTTTAGAAAGAACAGATCACATTCATGCAAGAATTGGTTATGAAGAAGGGCCGCAGGTAAATGATCCACGTGCACCCGAATGGGACTATGCAGTAAAAAAACATTTTGAGTGGTGGGATAAAGTTGTAGAAAGAAAAAAGAAAAATGGAGAACGCATGACTTTCTTAACAGAGTTTGGCCCGCCGATGTACATGCAAACATTGCCTTACACTTTACAGACGGTAAGTGATCAATGGGCTATTAATGTGCACATGCTGCAATTGTTGAGGAAAAGGTATGCTTAGTATTTAATTGTATCATTCGTTACGATTTTTTCATTTCAGACTAATGTCACCCCTTCGGGGTTTTAATACAGAGCAATTCAATTTCTATATTAATGTTATCCCTTCGGGATTTTAAAGCCTGAAAGGCTGACATTACTATAGCATAGAAATAAGCGAATTCTCTAAAACCCCGAAGGGGTGATATTAGAAAGCGGATTATTTAAAGTAAATAATACTTTTGGTAAAGTGATTTTCATTTTTAAAAAAATAAGTGTGATTTTAAGTGCTACTGAGTTTATTGGTCATTTTCATCCGGTGCTGGTGCATTTTCCGATCGGCATTTTGTTGATTGCTGTAATTTTTTATTTTCTTTCTAAAAAGGAGAAATATAAATCACTCCATACTGCTGTTGGCATAAGTTTATTTCTCGGAATGTTAAGTGCAATCGCTTCCTGCATCAGCGGATACTTATTATCAGCAACTGATGATTATGATGAGCAAATGATATTTCAGCATCAATGGCTGGGCATAGCAACTGCTTTCATTTCAATACTGGCTTATTTTTTTTACAAAAAGGGAAAATCTTTTCTTAAATGGATAATGTTTTTATTGGCTTTGCTGATAATTATTACAGGGCATTTAGGCGGTTCGTTAACACATGGTTCCAATTATCTTACCAAAGCATTTTCATCTTCTTCTGATACCAACAGTAATGCCGCAATAAAACCTGTTGCCAATGTGCAGGAAGCAGTTTTATACAGTGATGTAATAAAACCTATTCTTCAAACCAAATGTTACAGTTGCCATGGCGCCAGCAAGCAAAAAGGAAAATTAAGATTAGATGAGCAAAACTTTATTTTAAAAGGTGGTAAAAACGGCGAAATAATAATTGCTGGCAATACAGACGGGAGTGAATTAATAAAAAGAATATTGTTGCCTAAAGAAGATGATGACCATATGCCGCCTAAAGAAAAACCACAATTATCTAAAACTGATGTGGATTTAATTCACTGGTGGGTAAGCAGCGGTGCCGATTTCAATAAAAAAATAAAAGAGTTACCGCAAACAGATAAAATAAAACCTGCATTGCTGGCCTTACAATCAGAACCGGTAAAAGAAGAAAATAAAATTTTGGATATTCCTTTAAAACCAGTTGGTAAAGCTTCTGATTCTGTACTGCAAAAATTAAAAACATTGGGAGTAATGATAATTCCTGTGGCGCAAAACAGCAATTATTTATCGGCCAATTTTATTACAGCCATTTTTACAGATAAAGATTTACAATTGCTGGAACAAATAAAAGACCAATTGATCTGGTTAAAACTGGGCAACACAAAAATTACCGATGCAGGTTTGATTGCTGTTTCAAAACTAAAAAATCTTACAAAATTATATGTAGAAAATACAGCAGTTACTAATGAAGGCGTAAGTAATTTAAAAAACTTACAGCAATTACAATACCTTAATCTTACAGCAACAAAAGTAACAGCCAACGGCATTACACAACTAAAAGAATTAAAAAACCTGCAGCAAATTTATTTGTATAAGACTGGTGTAACCGGCAGCGATTATTTTAATCTAAAAAAATTATTTCCACAAACTGTAATTGATACAGGAGGTTATAAATTGGAAATGCTTGCAACTGACACCACTGTTGTTAAACCTCCCAAACCAAAAAAATAATTTATTTTCCTGTAAAATTTGCTTTGCGTTTTTCTAAAAATGCAGTGGTGCCTTCTTTCATATCATCAGTAACAAAGCAATCACCAAACGCCAAAACTTCTTTATCGTA
Organism: uncultured Chitinophagaceae bacterium; assembly: GCA_963741535.1. Taxonomy (GTDB): domain Bacteria; phylum Bacteroidota; class Bacteroidia; order Chitinophagales; family Chitinophagaceae; genus Ferruginibacter. The sequence goes on along the minus strand of CAVUIP010000002.1, from coordinate 103,344 downwards.
GCCATTTTTACCATTGGTAAATGAGCTGTCGCTAACTACTGCAATATTTACGCACTCAATAATTTTACTAATGGCAACCGGGGCTTTGCTGATTATTACATTTAAAATATCTGCTGTTTTTAATAATAAACTATCGGCAGTGGTAACATGATTTACTAAACCTAATTGTAATGCTTCTGCGGCATCAATTAAATGAGCCGTCATTTGCAGCTCCATACTTTTTCCTTTACCCACAAGTTGTGTTAAACGTTGTGTGCCGCCATAGCCGGGTATCAATCCAAGGTTAACTTCCGGCTGGCCAAACTTTGCATTTTCACTGCACAATCTAAAATGGCAGGCCATTGCCAGTTCGCAGCCACCACCTAATGCAAAACCATTTACTGCAGCAACAATTGGTTTTTTACTGTTCTCAATTTTAAAAAAAACATCCTGCCCACGTTTGGCTAATGCCATGGCTTCGTCTTTATTTAATCCGCCAAATTCGGTAATATCTGCACCGGCAACAAATGCTTTAGGGCCTGCGCCGGTTATTATGGCAGCTTTAATTGCTGCAGTATTATTTATTTCATCAACTGCTGCATCCAAATCGGTAAACACCTGTTTGTTTAATGCATTTAATTTATCGGGGCGGTTGATGGTAATGGTAAAGATGCCATTTTCTAAAGCAGTAAGCAGTGTTTTATACATGGGGAAAGTTTTCTCAAAAGTAAGGATAAAAAGAAAGCTAACACCGGATGTGCTGCCGGAGATAAATTGAAATTTATTTACAGAATAACAAGGAGTATTGTAATGGCTGCAGCTAAAAACACAAACATAATTATATCAGTTATGGTTTCTTTATCTTTTTTTAATTTACTAAACCCTTTCATAAAGAGATTTTTATGCCTGAACAGTATAAAATTAAAATGAATGCTGCGGTGCTTATAATCGTTTTTATTTAACGGCAGGTTTGGCCTATTAAATGGCAGTAAATTTAGTGCAGCTGATTTATATTAAAGCAGAAAAAGGAGAATAAATAAGCTGGAATAGTAATGAAGTTTGAAAAATAGTAAGAAAATAATTAAAAATTTCTGTTAGCTTTCACCCATTCTTTTATGTAGTCTGCAATATCGGTAGTGGTGGTGCCCGGTGCAAATAATTTTCCTACACCCATTTCATTTAATGCTTTCATATCGTCTTCTGGTATAATGCCGCCACCTGTTAGTAATACATCGTTCATTTCTTTTTCTTTCATCAATGCAATTACTTTTGGAAAAACAGTGTTGTGTGCACCACTCAAAATACTTATGCCAATGGCATCCACATCTTCCTGCAATGCAGCATTCACCACCATTTCCGGCGTTTGGCGCAGGCCGGTATAAATTACTTCCATGCCGGCATCACGTAAAGCGGTGGCAATTACTTTTGCGCCACGGTCGTGCCCGTCTAAACCTACTTTAGCAACTAAAACTCTTACCGGCCTGTCTTTTTTCATAGCAATAATTATTAAAGTTTTGTAAAAGTAAATCTATTCATCAAATATCTGTAATAGTTTCCTATTTTGCATACTACTAATTTACCCTTCATTTTTAATTTTATGAACCCATCTGCTGCCGGCGAAATTGCCGATTATTTAAAACATGGTGATTATTCTGTTGCCGTAAGGCGAACACTCGATTATTGTTTGGATACAGGTGATGATGCTTTAATTGAAAATGCTGTTAACTGGAGCAGGGAATATCATGTAAATGAAAATTCGAAATCTGCAAAACCCATTCCTGATAATTTTTTAAGTGAAGCAGAAAGTATTTTGCAGCATGCATCAAAAATACAATCGGGTTTAATTTATCAAACAAAACCATTAATAACTGCCGAAAAAATTTCTAAAACTTACAGTGGTGGCGGCTTTAGTTTAAAGCCAATAAATGTATCGGTAAATACGGGCAATGTTTTAGGTGTGGTGGGAGAAAACGGAAATGGTAAAACAACATTACTGCGTTGCCTTGCAGGGCAACTGGCTCTGGATAATGGCGAAATAAAATATTATCTTTTACAAAAGCCGGATGCCTATGCAGTGAAAAATCACATCGCATTTATTCCGCAGCGCATTCCTAAATGGTATGGTTTATTAAAAGATAATTTACATTTCAGCGCTTCAATTGCGGGTGTGTATGGCGAGAAAAATAATTTGATGGTAAACTTTATGCTGGAGCGTTTAAACCTCAGCAGCTATGCACACCTTACCTGGAACCAGATAAGCAGCGGCTACCGCACACGGTTTGAAATTGCAAGGATATTATTGCAAAAACCAAGGTTGTTAATTTTAGATGAACCGCTGGCTAATTTGGATATTAATGCACAGCAAACTATTTTAACTGATTTAATTTTTATGGCTAAGGGTGCCCATAACCCAATGGGAATTATACTTAGCTCACAGCAATTGCATGAAGTGGAAAAGGTGGCCGACACAGTTATATTTATCAAGCAGGGCAATTGTTTATACAGCAGTAATGATAAAGCAGAAAAAATTACCAGCAACGCAGTTGAGTTTGAAACCACTGCCGGCAGAGAAAGTATTATTGAATTATTTGGAGAAGGAAATATTGAGCTGCAATTTAACGGTGGTTTTTATACGATTATTTCAACGGCATTATCTGCTCAGGAAATAATTGGTAAAATGATTGCTGCACAAATTACCATTACTTATTTCAGGGATATTACCTACAGTACCAAACGTTTTTTTTAAACACTGCAATTTTACTTACATGAATAAAAGGCCCTTAGTTCCATCTTTTTTACAAAGGTTAGATGATAAATTATTACGCAACAAACCCAATACCTGGGCAGCACGTACACATTTGGTTATTTGGTTTGCTGTTTTATTTGCCCTGGCTTTAACTGCATTTTGCTACCTGGCTTTTTTTGATGCAAAGCAATACAGCAGCACCGGCAGCTGGACAACATTTATTGGCCTTATTGCCTTTATTGGATTTGTTTTTTGGCTGATATTTTTATTACGCTTTAATGTTTTTAAACGCTACGGCAACTGGTTTATGTGGGATGGGCTAAAAAGTTTTGGGTTATATTTTGTAAGTATTGGCGCAATGGTGGCACTTTGTTTTATTCCATCGGCTGTAGAAACGTACAGGGCCAACCAGCAATTTGGTAACGATGAAATTGTAAATGATATTAATGAAATAAATACCACTGTCTGTAAATTAGAATATAATTTATTGCCACTGCAATGGACTGCCGACACATTTGATATTATTAAAAGACCGGTTGCCGTAACTTCATACACCGAAGAGGAAATGATAACTGTAGACACAGTAGTAAGCACAGTTATTGAACATGCAACTGTTGAACCAGTTCAAAATTATGTACGCCCCCACTCTGTAATGGACACTGGTGAACTGAGAAAGAAAATTGCAGAAACAGACAGCCTTGTAAAAATAAACGACTCTTTATATGTTTTTTTTAGATGCCCCGATTACCAGTTTGTAAGTTCTTATAATGCTGATGGACATGCAACAAAAAAAATATTAAGGCCTGCAGATATTTATTATGCTGTTATAAAAAATTATCAAAAGCCCGGTAACCGGCCTGCTTTACTTAACAGGATGGATGAATTAAAAACTAAGTATGCAGCCGACAGCCGTTATTCTTATTATGATGACGGAACTGATTATAATATAAATGATGATTATGAAAAAAAGATACGAAAGAAATACAGCTTAACCCGTATTGGCTATGGCATTGATAATGCAGTAACAAAAAAATATGCATGGATAGATAACTGGCATGTTTATTTACGTTTTTTTTATTACATTACTTTACTGGCCACATTATTGGTATTTATTTTCAGGCACAGTACCGTTAAAACATTTTTCCTTTCGGTATTAACAGCAGTTTTATTAATGATAATTACCGGCCTTGTAATGGTGATGAGTAATGGTAACGAAACTTCTGTTTTATCATTTATGATAGTGTATTACCTGATTTTTGCCATCATTGCATTATCGATTTTTGCAGCTAAAGTACGTAATGCCATACAGGGTATTTCGTTAAATTTATTTTTATTTGCAACCCCGTTTATCCCTTTAATTTTTGTTGCGCTAAACGAAGCCATAAAGCAAAGGCAACGGTATACTGTAATAACACAGGAGGTTGATAACAGTGCTTTACATTTTTTAATTGCAGAAATTGCAGGCAGTGTTATTTTATTAGTTTTATTAGAACCTTTATTTAGAAAATTATACCGCAAATGGTATGCAGCACCGGAAAATTAATTTTAGATATAAAAGATATTTTTAAACTTCAGCAGCAATGCAATACCGAAAATTTGGTAATACTGATTTGTTAATTAGCGAAATAGGTTTTGGCGCATGGGTCATTGGTGGCAATGCAATGGTAGGCAATACTGCTATTGGTTGGGGTAAGGCAGATGATGCCGTATCTGTTGCAGCAATACACAAAGCATTGGATTTTGGTATAACCTTTTTCGACACTGCTGATTTTTATGGCCTTGGCCATTCAGAAAATTTATTGGGAAAGCAACTTGCAAAAAATAAAGAAATTATTATGGCAACAAAAGTGGGCCATAGAAATATTAATGAAACCATACAATTAGATTACAGTAAAGAATATATCATCAGCGCCTGCGAAGCCAGTTTAAAAAGATTGCAGAGAGATACTATTGATTATTACCAGTTACACAGTGCCCGTATGCAGCATTTTGAAAAAGAGAAATGTGTGGAAGCAATGGAAATTTTAAAACAGCAGGGAAAAATAAGATACTGGGGTTTATCATTAAATACTTTTTATCCTGAGCCCGAAGCTAATTATTTAATGGATAATAAAATGGGGCATGGATTTCAGTTAGTGTATAACATCATTAATCAACGGGCATTACCAACAGTAAAAACAGCAGCCAAAAACGGTTATGGTGTAATTGCACGTATGCCTTTGCAATTTGGTTTATTGACCGGAAAATTTTCTGCTGCAACAAATTTTACTGCAGATGACCACCGCAGTTTTCGTTTTAATAAAGAAATTTTAAACGAATCGTTAAAAATTTTAGATGAAAAAATATGGCCGCTTTGTAACAAATATAATATCAGTAAAACTTCACTTGCACTGAGTTATATTTTAAGTTATAATGAAGTCAGTACCGTTATCCCCGGCATTCGTACAGCACAACATGCAATTGATAATACCACAGGCATTACCAAATTAGCGGCAGAAGATATGATGCTGATAGAAGATGTTTTTACAAATGACTTTGCAGCTGTAGTAAACTTAATGGAAAAGCAAGGCTGATAAAATTAAAAAACTTTCAATGCATTTTCAATTCGCTTAATTGTTTCTGCTTTGCCAATATTTTCTGCAATAACAAAAACCGGCGGACCAAATTTTCCCCCTACCAGCATTACACGTAAAGGCATTTGCAATTCGCCGGGTTTAATAGTTTTTTCTGTTGCAAGATTTTTAAATACATCTTCAATTTCCTCTAATCTCCAATTTTCAATTGCCAATAATTTATTTATAAATTCTAAAAAAAAATTTTTCTTCTCATCGTTCCATTTTGGTTTTACCGCATCCACGTCTAATGTTTCAGGTGTTACAAAAAAGTAACTGGCCTGCTCATAAAAATCAGTTAGAAAAGTACAACGGTCTTTTACCAAACCAATTATTTTTTCAAGTTTTTCTGTATCACTACTATCAATTTTACTATCCTTAATTAATGGCTCAATTCTTAATCTAAAATCTGAAACCGGTAATCCTTTTATCCACTCGTGGTTAAACCATTTTGCTTTTTCATAATCAAATTTTGCACCGCCGCTGTGTACACGGTCGATACTAAACTTTTCAATTAATTCTTCTTTGGTAAATAATTCCTGCTCCGTGCCTGCATTCCAACCTAATAGTGCCAGCAGGTTTATAAAAGCTTCAGGTAAAAATCCTTTCTCTTTAAATCCTTCTGTAAGTTCATTCGTTTTATTATCAATCCAGTTCATTGCAAAAACCGGAAAGCCATATTTTGCACCATCTCTCTTACTTAATTTTCCACTTGGCCCCAATATTAATGGCAGGTGGGCCCACTCCGGCATTTTATCTGCACCAAATAAATATTTCCAAAGTAATACATGCACAGGCGCACTCGGCAACCATTCTTCTCCTCTAAAAGCATGAGAGATCTTCATTAAATAATCATCCACCACCACAGCTAAATGGTATGTAGGCATGCCATCTGCTTTCAGCAAAACTTTGTCATCTACCAAACTGGTTTCATTTTTTATTTCGCCACGTATCATATCGGTAAAAGAAACTATTTCATTCTCCGGCATTTTAATTCTTACAACATGCCTTGTGCCTTTTGCTATTAATTCTTTTACTTCATCTTCATTTAATGTTAATGAATTTTTCATCTTCATCCGTAAATGATGATCGTACTGCGGCGAAGGGTTTTCTGCCGTTTTAAAATCGTTACGCATTTTTTCTAATTCTTCAGGCGTATCAAATGCATAATAGGCATGGCCGTCTTTTATTAATTTATCGGCATATTGCTGGTAAATGCCTTGCTCTTTTCTTTCACTTTGGCGGTAAGGTCCGTAATTGCCACCATGCAAAGGGCTTTCATCAGGTTCAATACCGCACCATTTAAGGCAATCAAAAATATATTGCTCGGCACCTTCTACAAATCTTGTCTGGTCGGTATCTTCAATACGCACAATAAAATCGCCGCCTTTATTTTTTGCAAATAAATAATTGTACAGCACAGTGCGTACGCCGCCTAAATGTAAACCGCCGGTGGGGCTTGGGGCAAATCTTACTCTTACTTTATTCATAATTGCAAAGATAAGTGAGCATAATATAGCGGCATAAAAAAGCTGCTTCAAAAAAATGAAGCAGCTGTAATAACAGGTAAAATATTTTTATCTTAAAATAATAGTTCTTGCAGTTCTGCCATCAATCGATATAGTAGCTAATTTATCGCAGGTGCCATTACCAAAATCAATTAATGCATAATGATTAGGGCCTTCAATTTTTAAAATACCCTGATCAATATTATTGCAGTTTGTTTTCTTTTGTAAAGGTGTTTGTGTTGTTCCTGTTCTTGATTTACCTGCAGCATTTTTTACTGTTCTTGTGCCGGCAAGTAAAAATATATCATCAGTAATATCCAATGGGGTGCTTACACCTGCAGTTTGTGTAATATCTATGTTTGATGTGTGCAGCCAGTACTTACCATCCGCTGCAGTAATTTTTCCATCAGTTACTTTTCTGTTCCAGCTTCGTGTGCCGGAGCCAGTTACAGTGGTATTGGTCCAGGTAATGGTGCCTTCTTTTTTAAAACCATTTACATAATAGTTATCAAAAGTAGTTGTGGCAACACTGCCGGTTTTGCGTAAAGAATCGGTTAACACTACATTGATAATGCCTTTACGAAATATGCCGTTAGGGCTGGTACAACCTGTACCAAAATCTATTTTAATATTCTTTGCAGGAAAATTTCCGCTCACTGTAATAATAACACATGGGGGCAGCCAGTTGTTGGTGGTAGTGCTACTGCCCGATGGGGTAGAACCAAGCAGGTTATTTCTTGCTGCGGCTTCTTCCATTACATCGCCGGCATCCTGTGTAAGGTTATCGGCTACCGCCTGATCGGCACTTAATTCAAAAGTAGTTTCAATTTCTTCAGAAGCTGCTTCATTAGTTTTTTTGCAGGAGCTAAAGGCAATAACAAAAGCTAACAGAAAAAATGCGGATAAAAAGTGTTTTGTTTTCATAAAAATTATAAAGATTTTGTTTAGGTTTATCTGACCAATGCCAGATAAAAAAGTTTAACTGGTATTGAAAATATTTTTTAAAAATGAGTGATAAAATGCAATTATACCGAAAGGATAAGCAAAAAACCGCCCCGGCTTTTATACAGGAACGGTTTTGAAATATCAATCATAAAAATTTTATCGCAACACAATTGTTCTGGGTTCTTGCCCGTCAATTGAAATAGTAGCCAGTTTATCGCAATCACCTTCACCAAAATTTATTAGTGCATTGTGTGCAGCACCCTGTACTTTTAATTTTCCGGTACCAATATTATCGCAGGTAGATTTTTTTTGCAGTGCCTCAGTGATAAAACAGTCTCTTGTTTTACCTGCGGCATTGGTTATGCTGTAATTGCCGGTAATTAAAAATATATCATCTAATAAAGTGTTAGGTGTGGCTGTACCTGCAATTTGTACTACATCTCTTACGCCGTTGTGCAGCCAGTATCTTCCGCCGGGTGCAGTTACTCTTCCGTTTTCAACTTTGCGTTGCCAGCTTTTTGTAATTGAGTTGCTGGTATTGGCCCAGGTAATAGTGCCTTCTTTTTTAAAATTGTTTACAGTATAATTGCTGAATGTAATTACAGCTTTACTCCCCGTTCTTCTAACAGAATCGGAAAGTGTAATATTAATTTTTCCTTTGCGGATAATATTATTGGTTGAGGTACAGCCAGTGGTTCCAAAATCTATAACAATTATTTTTGGAAAACCAGTTGCCGGAGTTACTGTTACTGTGGCACAGCTTAATGTGTTTGATGTAATAACCGGAAGCGATCCAAAATTACTGCCCAACAAATTTCTGTTGGCAGCCGCTTCCATAAAAATATTATTGGCATCTTCGGTAAGGTTGTCTGCAACAGCCTGGTTGCCACTTAATTCAAAAGTGGTTTCATCTTCTGCCGAAGTAGTTGAAAATGTATTTTGTTTTGTACAGGAAAGTAAACTTACTGCAAGTAGAATAACAGCAAAAGCGGTTAAAAGTCTATTTGTTTTCATAGGTGGTTTTTAAACAAACCCTTTGTGGGTTTCAATTGTACGGTTTTTTTAACTGGACTTATCTTATTTATAACGACTGTAAGCATTAAATATTGTGCAAAAAAGCGGCTAAATTATCTGCAAATACACGGGTGTTTTGCCATATTTTGAACGTAAATTTGGGTTGATTTTTATGAATATAATTGGCCCCCATTTTTGGAGAGAATCCAAAGCAAAATTTTTTAAAAAAGATTTATTCTTTATCACCACGCCATGGTGGTTACGTAAATTTTTCCCCGGCTGCATATGGGATATTAAAACCAACGAAAAAATAATTTACCTCAGTTTTGATGATGGCCCTCACCCAACCATTACCCCTTTTGTATTGGCCGCATTAAAAAAGTATAATGCTAAAGCCACTTTTTTTTGCATTGGAGAAAATGTAAAAAAATATCCGGAAATATATAATCAGATTATTGATGAAGGCCATGCCATTGGCAACCACACCATGCACCATATTAATGGCTGGAAAAATACTGATGAAGAATATTGCAGACGATATAAACCGCGGCAAAAACTTACATTAAATCAAATTTATTCCGTCCTCCTTATGGCAGAATAAAACAAAGCCAGATAAATGAATTGACCAAATTACAATCACTTGCCGTATCTAAAACCCTAAACATCAAACTATAATGTGGTCGGTTTTGGCAGGCGATTGGGTTAGTACATTAACACCCGAAAAATGTTTTGAGCAGGTAAAAGCCAATATTTACCCCGGTTGTATTGTTGTTTTTCATGATAGCGATAAAGCAAATGAAAGAATGAGCTTTGCCCTGCCAAAACTGCTGGAACACTTTTCTAAAATTGGTTATACGTTCGGTAAAATTGAACTAAAATCGCAGGAATAAACTATTATTTGGGAGGGTAAAATTGGAAGAAATGCCTTAAAAAAAATTGGGCCTGGGTAGAAACCCTGGCCCGTTTTTAATCCGTACCCTATGAAAACTAGGATAAATGTACAACCTTGTTTTCACAAAAGCAATATTTTTTTTTATTTATAATTTTATCCTGTGCGGAACGCCGTTAATATAGATGATTGCATCATTATCACAATCGCCATTACCGAAGTCCAGTAAGGCTTCCCGGCCATCTCTTACTATGCGTACAGTTCCTTTTACAATCCAGCGGCAGGTAAACTTTTTTATTAATGGGGCAACAATTGCCGAGGCCCAATTGTGGCCAAACGAATTAGAACCTCTTGCGCCACCCTCAATTTTATAAATATCATCCAAAGGAAAATTAGGTGTACCGTTACCGGTAATTTGTAAAATGTCTTTAGTGCTGTTCCATTTGCGCCAGTTGCCGTTATTGGTGTTGGTTATTTTACCATCAATAACGGTAACCTTTAACCCCTGCATGTTGGGTGTACTGGTATTTTTAGTAATATGGGTACCTTCAATTTTAAAACTATCAACATGGTATCCAACAAATGTGGTGCTTACAATTGCGCCGGGTACCAGTAATCTATTAGTATATATAGATACTATTTTTCCTTTACGGTACTTGCCATCTCTGCCCAGGCAGCCATTACCAAAATCGATGGTTACAGTTTTAGGGAATACACCGGGCTGTTGTGGTACTACTGTAACTGTAAAACATCTTTGTGTACTCGGCGAAAGTCTAACTCCGGCATCTGCTAATACAGATACGTTGGCATCAAACCCCAGATCTTCGCCGGCATCTTCTGCACTTATGCTGGCTGTAATGTTAAACACATCATCAAATTGTTCTTCTGTTTGAGCTTCTTCAGTAGTTGTATTAATTGTTGCAGCTACTTCTGCAGGCGAATCTTCTGTTGTATTTACAGCACTGTTTTCTTTTTTACAGCTTGTAAATAACAGTACACCCAGTAATACAAAGGCCGGGAGCAACCTGGTTAGATTAATTGTTTTCATAAAAATAATTTTTTAAAATTGGTGAATAATAAATACTTTTTTAAGACCACGGTTGCATAATATAGTTTAAAGCCCTGTTAATTTTTTTTTAATGACTTTTGTATTTTTAAAACCAGTTATGATTTTTACAGACACACATTGCCATCTTTATTCAAACCAATTTGCTGCGGATATTGATGAGGTAATTAACAGAGCAGTAATTGAAGGTGCAGATAAATTCTATTTGCCGGCAATAGACAGTACAACGCATAAACAAATGATTACACTGGAAGAAAATTACCCAGGTAAATGTATTGCCATGATGGGTTTGCATCCCTGCTCGGTAAAAGAAAATTATTTGCAGGAGTTACAGATAGTTGAAGAATGGCTTACCAAAAGAAAGTTTGCAGCAGTAGGGGAGATTGGCCTTGATTTTTATTGGGATAAAACATTTACCGAACAGCAGTACGATGCCTTTAGAAAACAAATTGAATTATCGCTTCATTACAAATTGCCCATAGTTATTCATACCCGTAATGCAATGCCCGAAACTATTACTGTGGTAAAAGAATACGCATCAAAAGGTATTAATGGAATTTTTCATTGCTTTAGCGGAACCTATACAGAAGCAGTTGAAATTATAAACATGGGATTTTATTTAGGTATAGGCGGAGTAATAACTTATAAAAATGCCGGGCTTGCCGAAGTAATTGAGAAAATTGATATTAAATATTTAGTTGTAGAAACCGATGCACCCTATTTAACACCCGTACCTTTCAGGGGAAAAAGAAATGAAAGCAGTTATTTAAAATATATAATTGAAAAATTAGCGCAGGTAAAAAATATGCCTGTTGAGGAGATAGCAGCTGTTACTACAGCCAATGCCCAAAAAATATTCGGCATATAAAGATTGATGCTGTATTTTTGCCGTCCTTTAAAAAAGGAGAGTTGTCCGGGTGGCTAGAAGGAGTCCCGATAAATCGGGAGAAAGTGTGTATAGGGAAGTCTTACAGAAAAATAAAAAAAGGAGACGTGTCCGAGTGGCTGAAGGAGTCCCGATAAATCGGGAGAAAGTGTGTATAGGGAAGTCTTACAGAAAAATAAAAAAAGGAGACGTGTCCGAGTGGCTGAAGGAGTCCCGATAAATCGGGAGAAAGTGTGTATAGGGAAGTCTTACAGAAAAATAAAAAAAGGAGACGTGTCCGAGTGGCTGAAGGAGTCCCGATAAATCGGGAGAAAGTGTGTATAGGGAAGTCTTACAGAAAAATAAAAAAAGGAGACGTGTCCGAGTGGCTGAAGGAGTCCCGATAAATCGGGAGAAAGTGTGTATAGGGAAGTCTTACAGAAAAATAAAAAAAGGAGACGTGTCCGAGTGGCTGAAGGAGTCCCGATAAATCGGGAGAAAGTGTGTATAGGGAAGTCTTACAGAAAAATAAAAAAAGGAGACGTGTCCGAGTGGCTGAAGGAGTCCCGATAAATCGGGAGAAAGTGTGTATAGGGAAGTCTTACAGAAAAATAAAAAAAGGAGACGTGTCCGAGTGGCTGAAGGAGCACGCCTGGAAAGTGTGTATAGGGGAAACTCTATCGAGAGTTCGAATCTCTCCGTCTCCGCATGAAAAAAGAAAAATTCTTTGTTTACATCCTTCAAAGCCTGAAGGATTTTTCTTTTTATGTTGGGCAATGCGATGATTTGGATTACAGGGTTAGCAAGCATAACGAAGGGATGAGTAAATACACCGCTTCGAAAATGCCATGGCGTTTGGTTTATTTTGAAGTATACGAAAGCAGAAGCGAAGCATTAAAAAGAGAAAGACAAATAAAAAATATGAAGAGTAAAATTTATCTTCAAAATCTTATAACAAATTGGAGAGTTGTTCGTGTGGCTGAATGAGTCCCGATGCATCGGGAGAAAGTGTGTATAGGGGAAACTCTATCAAGAGTTCGAATCTCTCCGTCTCCGCATGAAAAAAGAAAAATTCTTTGTTTACATCCTTCAAAGCCTGAAGGATTTTTCTTTTTATGTTGGGCAATGCGATGATTTGGATTACAGGGTTAGCAAGCATAACGAAGGGATGAGTAAATACACCGCTTCGAAAATGCCGTGGCGTTTGGTTTATTTTGAGGTGTACGAAAGCAGAAGTGAGGCATTAAAAAGAGAAAGACAAATAAAAAATATGAAGAGTAAAATTTATCTTCAAAACCTTATAGCAAATTGGAGAGCTGTTCGTGTGGCTGAATGAGTCCCGATACATCGGGAGAAAGTGTGTATAGGGGAAACTCTATCAAGAGTTCGAATCTCTTAATCTCCGCATTTATTACTATTTAAAAATTTCCTGATCTTCTCTTTCCGCAACCGGAATTTTTCTTACAAAATCATCATACCAGTCTTCTTCATGATTGCTGTAGGCGCCGTACGCATCAATACTGTAGCCTGTTAATCCATCATTGGCTTCTATTAAATACAAAATGGTATTATCCGAAGGGTCACTGTCTCCTTCAAAGTGAAAGGTTTTAATTATTTTAAGATCTTCGGGCTGATATAATTTTCCTGAAGAGCTTTTAAAACCTTCTTCAGAAATAATAAATTCATTATCCTGTTTTTTTATTCGCAGTTGTTCTAAAACGCCGCTTAATGTAGTCATCATAGTAAAGTATTTAATTAAGAAAATATTGACAAATAAAATAGTCTAAATGCATGCCAGAAAATGTGAAAATTGCCGAGGTTAATTCTTACTGTAATAGTTATTGGCATGATTTTATAAACAATAATTACATAATGATTTTATAAAAAACTAAAATTTATTTTTATGTCAATTAATCTTTTAGAAACGGTTCAGCAAAATTTAGGCTATCCTGCATTGCAAAAGATAGATCCCAATACACAACAGGTAGCAGTTGATGAGAAAACACCTGCCGAAGATAAGTTTAGCCAGGCCGCAATACCTGCCGTGCTTACCGCTTTGTACAGATATGTACAAACAGATGAGGGGGCAACAGCATTTTTACGGGGCAATAATTCCACAAACTGGGTTAGTAAAATTTTTGATGATCATAAAAAAGAAGTGTTGCAAACAATTTCGGCTTATGCAAAACAATCCAATGCCAACCCGGTTGAAAAAATAAATGCAATAGCAACCGAAACTGCAAAAGTGGTAAAAGAAAATTTATCTGCAGGTGCAGGAATAAAAGAAGTAAAACTTTTTTTCAACAACCAAAAAAATAATATTTTATTGTATTTACCGGCAGCATTAAATATGGGTGATTTACTGCATGACGCAGCATTGGATGACAATACGAACAAAATGGAAGGGCCAATATCGAGTTTAGTGCAAAGTATAGGTAATGCTTTTTCCAAACCTGTTACCGAAGAAGAAATTACAAAGCCATAATTAACTTACAGCTGTGCGTCTTCGTAGCCCTTAATTTTATTGTATAAAGTTTTGCGGTCTATCTTAAGTATTTCTGCAGCTTTGGTTTTATTAAAATTTACTTCTTTTAAAACATGCATGATAGTTTCGTACTCAGCTTTTGAAGCAGAGTCTTTTAAATCAAGAGAAATTTTTTGCGGTTCTGCTGCTGTTGCTGATGATGGTGTTTGGTTTGAATTGCTGTTACTTATTTCGTGCGGTAACGAAGCAGCCATTATGCGGCCACTGCCTGTAAGTAATGTGCATCTTCTTATTACGTTTCTAAATTCTCTTAAATTACCCGGCCAGTTATATTTTACAAACATATCCAGCACTTCATTATCAAAGCCATCTATTTTTTTGTTTAATTCAGCCATTGTTTTATTTAAAAAGAAATCGGCAAACAATGGAATGTCATTCTTCCTGTTTCTTAATGGAGGCAGACTTATTGAAAATTCATTAAAACGATGGTATAAGTCTTCTCTGAATTTTCCCCTGCGGTATGCTTCCTGTAAATTTTCGTTAGAGGCTACAATAACCCTGACATCTACATCAATTTCTTTATTACCTCCTACACGTTTAAATTTTCTTTCCTGTATAACCCTTAACAATGATGCCTGAATTTCAGGCGACAAATTTACTACCTCATCCAAAAACAAAGTGCCGCCATTAGCCAGTTCAAAATGGCCTTCTTTATCTGCCAGTGCACCGGTAAAACTGCCTTTCATGTGGCCAAACAATTCGCTGCCCGCAAGTTCTTTTGATAATGTGCCGCAATCCATTGCAATAAAGGGTTTACCTTTTCTGTTGCTTCTTTCATGTATTGTTTTTGCAATTACTTCTTTACCTGTACCACTTTCGCCATACAAAATAATACTGAAATTTGTGGGTGCAACCAGGTCAATTTGTTTGTATAAATCTTTAGTAGTTGCATCATGCCCTTCTAAAAATTCCTGTGCAGAATTAAATGAAGCGCTAACAGTTTTGTTTTCTTTATAAGCTGTTACTGCCACTTCGGTATTAGGCTGATTAAGTGCTTTGCTCAATACATTTAATACCTCATCGGGTATAAGTGGTTTAGTAATATAATCGTATGCACCTGCTTTTATTACGTCTACAGCAGTTTTTATATCACTGTATCCGGTAATAATTAAAACAATGGTAGCAGGGTTATGTTGTTTTATTTCTATTAAAATATCCTTTCCATCTTTTTTATCCCCCAGCCTGTAATCACATAAAACAATATCAAAATAACTGGCGGTAAATTTCTCAATACCTTTATTGCCCGAGTGAGCAGTATCAACTTCGTAACCGTTTTTTGAAAGAAACCTGCTCAGCAGTGTACACATATCTGCATCGTCATCAATTATTAAAATCTTTTTTTTCATGCAATTTATTTTTATAAAGATACAAATAGTTTTAAGGCATTATTTAAAAGAAACTGCAGATATAAAAACAGGTTTACAAATTTGGTATTACCACATTGTAAACCCGTTTTTTCCCAAAACCCAAACCTGAATTTTTTATATTATTAGCTTAAATGCAGTGCAATTACACTATCATTGAAAAAAACCTGCCAAAATTAGAAATAAGTATTTTTTGAATATTGGAGTGGTAATAAAATTAAAAGTTGCTTAAAAAATTCCACATGTGGGGAAAATCATCTACTATAATAATATTAATTAAGACTGGAGATGTCAATTCTATCTAAATAAAATTTAATTATAACTGGCAAATAAATTGCAACCTTTACAGTAACATACACAAGTAAATTGTATTTTTATATGATACAAGCTGCTTTAAATACATTATGGTGAAGGCATTAATTATAGACGACGAGATAGACATTTGCTACTTATTAAGTGGGATACTGCGTAATAAAAACATACAATCTAATTATGTAAATTCAATCGGCGAAGCCCTGCTTGCATTAGAAATAAATCCCCCTCAAATTGTTTTTTTAGATAATCATTTGCCTGATGGCATGGGAGTTAATTTTATTTCTGATTTAAAAAAAAATAACCCGGGTATTAAAGTAGTAATGATTACTGCCTACGACACGCCGTTGGACAGACGAAAAGCATTGGCTGAAGGCGCTGATTTTTTTATAGCAAAACCTTTCTCCCGTGATACTATTTTTCAAACCGTAGAACAACTTGGTGACTAGTTTCATCTCAAGCCTGAAATGTAAAACCTCACAGGGTTAAAAATACCTGTTTGTATTACGAAAACCGTCATGAAACCTGTGAGGTTTATGCGCTACTTTAAAATTGACATGACACTGGGATTATTCCCCATTTGTAGAATTATTTCCCGATTTGCATTCTGAAATATTCGTATTTATATTTTAAATACTGGTTTTACTGCTTGTTTTTTCATTTTAACAATCTTGGCAAAGTTTTTTAATACTATAAGTATTCTATTAATTAACACTTAAAATTTATTTTATGGGAAATCTATTGTACATCATTGCAGTTATTTTAGTTATTGCCTGGGCTATTGGCTTTTTAGGTTATCATGCCGGAGGTGTAATTCATATCTTATTAGTTATAGCAATAATAGCTGTATTATTAAAAGTAATCAGGGGTACAACTTAATTACTTTAGTTATTCAATTGCTGTGCTGCATAAACAGTTTTTTTGTTTTATCAGAAAGCGGTATTAATTTTTTATAAAGCATGGTTATAAATAAATCTAATCCATTTTATGTAAGGCTAACATTAATTTTATTAATGTTAGCCTTAATTGGTTTAATAATATTTATTGGGCAGGATATTATAGTCCCTCTGGCTTTTGCTATTTTACTGGCAGTTTTATTATTACCCTTTAATAATTATTTAGTAAGAAAGGGAGTGACGAGGGTTTTTGCAATAATTTTTTCGCTAACACTTTTTATTGTTATATCAAGTGGTATTATTTATTTTCTTTCGTCGCAAATTGCCGGGTTTATGAATGATATACCAGCTATTAAAAAACATTTGGCCGAACATGAAAAAACATTGCAGCACTGGATGACCCGGCAATTTAATATTACTAAAACTGAGCAAAGCAGTATCATAGATAATGCTGCCGAAAAAATAAAAGACTCCGGCTCTGGTATTTTAGGCAATACTTTTTTATCCGTAACTCAAGGTTTATTATTGATAGTGCTTTTACCCGTGTATACTTTTTTAATACTGTATTACCGCAGTATGATAAAAAGATTTTTAATTGCCCTTTTTAAAAGTGAACATGAACCAAAAGTAATTGAGGTATTGCAGGAATCTAAATTGATTGTGCAGGGATATATGACGGGGCTGATAATCGAAATGGGCATTGTGGCCACTATTAATGCTGTTGGGTTTATTATAGTAGGCATTCAGTATGCCGTATTTTTAGGTGTGCTGTCGGCTATACTTAATATGATTCCATATATTGGGATGCTCATTGCCTCAGTTTTTTGTATGCTCATTACCCTTACCACCTCGGCACATATAAGCGATGTTATTTGGGTAGTTGTAATATTAACTGTAGTACAGTTTATCGATAACAATATTATTATGCCTAAGGTAGTAAGTTCTAAAGTAAAAATAAATGCACTCATTACTATTTTAGGTGTATTAGTTGGCGGGGCACTGGCGGGTATTGCAGGCATGTTTTTATCTATACCGGCAATAGCAATTTTAAAAGTAATTTCCGACAGGGTAGAGGGTTTAAAACCGTGGGGTATTTTGCTGGGGGATGATATTACCGGCAGCAAAAAAAATAAAATTTATTTAAAGTTAGAAAGTATAGGACATAAATTTAAAGCACCCTCACCAGTAAAACCACCTACGCTGGAACCGTAAAATAAAATTTAACTACAAAAGTTGTACCCTGGCCGCTTTTACTGTTTACAAAAATAGAGCCTTTGTGATTTAAAATAATGTTGTGTGTATTGGTTAAGCCAAGTCCATTGCCATTTGGCTTGGTGGTAAAGTAAGGCTCAAATAAATTATTTAACTCACCTTCTGGTATTCCGTGTCCGTTATCTGTAATTTCCACTACACATTTATCTTTTTCTCCTTTAGTTTGTATTTGCAGAATACCGGTATTTGGTTCCATAGCTTCAATGGCATTTACAATTAAATTTAAAAAAGCAATTTTTACTTTTTCCGGATCCACAGAAATATTGCAAATATCATCGCTGTATTTTTTATTTATTTGTATCCTGTTTAATTCTATCCTGTCTTTTGCCATATCCAATGCCTCATCAAGTAAATCGTTTATCGAAACTGAAACATAGCTTAACTCAGCAAAACGGGTAGCACTTAAAAGTTCGCTAATAAGCTGGTTAATTCGTTTGCTGTTTCTCTCCACCATCTCAAAAAGCATATTATTATTATCATCAACTGCAGGCATATCGCTTTTTATTTGTGCTACCGCTAAACCAATATTTGTCAATGGGTTTCTAACTTCATGTGCAATAGTACGGGCAATGCGGCCGGTGGCCGCAAATTTTTCACTTCTTTTCATCAGTATTAATTCTTTATTGGCGGTATCAAGTTCCGTAATTCTAAGTTGTAATTCTTTTTGATAATCAGCTACCTTTTTATCGGATGCAAGCCTGGCGTTATTTTCTCTTTTGTAAGTATAATAGCCAAACAATGCAAATACCAATGCCAGTACAATGGAAATTACTACAATAGTGTTTAGGGATTTGTATTTTATATTTAACTCTTTTGTTCGGAATGTAAGCAGGTTTTCTTCATGATTTTGCATGGCATTTACTGTAGACCGTACCATATCCATTTTAGCTTTTCCGGCATAAAAAGATTTTAATAAGGAATCGGTAACAGTATAATTTGCTTTTGGGTAATATTCAACTGCAAACGAAAGCTTTGCATATCTTTCTTTTATTAAAGAATTAAGTGCGGATAAATATTTTTGTTGAAAACTATTATTTTTTATATCCCTCTCTAAAGTATTATATAAGGTATCA
Source organism: uncultured Chitinophagaceae bacterium (assembly GCA_963741535.1). Lineage (GTDB taxonomy): Bacteria > Bacteroidota > Bacteroidia > Chitinophagales > Chitinophagaceae > Ferruginibacter. The sequence continues at coordinate 84,258 of CAVUIP010000002.1, read as the reverse complement.
ACCAAGACAAGACTATTTTTATAATGCAACAAAAAATTGGTATCTTTTGTAATAATATAGCCTCTCACCCCCGTCTCTGCGTCTTTCATCCCCGAAACAAGGCCTTCTAAATTTTTCATCACAATATTGGTATGGTTAACCCATTCAGTTTGCTTCATCAACTGGGTATTGCTGTATAAGGTTATTATATAGGATACCAGTAATAAAATAAAAGCGGCAGTATAACCTGCCTTAACCCTGAAGTCAAATGCCTTTTCTTTTAACTCTTTTAAAGATTTTATCATAATAAGTAATGCATGTGTGGAAAATTATCCCCCCTGGTAAAACAATTGTTATGGTAACAGTGTTTTATACAGTAAATTTCACGCCAAAAATTATGGTATATATGTTGCACATAATAATTTGTTCATTAAAAATAACTTTTTACCATGAGAAATGTCAATCAAAATGAAGGGCAGCCAATACACCGGCTTATTGCCATACTGGATGATGCCAAAAAAGGCTACTTAAATGCAGCCGAAAAAATTAAGGATGAAGTATTATCCCTTTTGTTCGAAAATTTTGCCTATCAAAAAAGCCGGTACAGCAATGAGTTGCGCCAGTTGGTTAACAGGTTTAATTTCTCATCTTCTATTGATCAGTTTACATTAAGTTTATTGTACCGTACCTGGATGGATTTAAAAGCAAATTTTAAATTGGGTAAAAAAGAAAATATTATTCAGGCTTGTATAAAAGGAGAAGAAACAGCGCTTGAAAATTATACTGTAGCAATAAACCAAATACAAAATAATTACGAAGTAAAAGTGGTACTGGAGCAGCAGGTAAATGGCATCAGAACCGTTTTAAATACCATAAAAGAATATACCGGTAAAACAGGGTGTAATTGAAAACACAAATCTAACTGTATGCAAAATATTATCGGGAATATAGATTTTACGCTTCGGTATAAGTTACAAAGCCTGGTATCTTTTCTTAGCCAGGTTAATAAAGGTATTGATGCAGTGGCTGAAGAAATTGATAATACAAATTTAAAAACTGCCATGTTAGCACTGGCTGTAGAAAGTAAACAATATGCCAAAGAAATAAGCAAACAGCTGGAACAGTTTAATGTTGGTGGGTCAACAGAATTTACCGATCATGTATGGAAACAGATAGAAGCCGGTATAGATGAACAGGCAGGTGTAACAAAGGGTGCCGAGATAATTGCATTATGTAATAATTGCGAAAATTATTTTAGAAAAATGTATGATGATGTATTGCAGGAATATCTGCCTTACAAAAATTTAAAAGATATTATTACCTGCCAGTTATTTGCATTGCAATCGGCATTTATGAAAATCAGGCTGCTGAATACACTGCGGTTTAGTAAATAAAAAATCAACATAAATAAAAAAAATGAAACCAAATATTGGCATTAGCGACAAAAACTTAAAAGATATTACCACCATGCTTTCTGTTGTACTGGCAGATTCTTTTATGCTGTACACAAAAACAAGGAAGTTTCACTGGAATGTAAACGGACAGAGTTTTATGGAGTTACATAAACTTTTTGAAAGCCAGTATAATAAACTGGAAGAGGCTATTGATGAAATAGCAGAACGTATAAATAAATTTGGAGCCCCCACCATTGGTACTTTAAAAGAATTTTTACAGGTAACTAATTTAAAAGAAGCGCCGGGTAAATACCCTGACCAAACCAGTATGATAAAAGAACTCTTAACAGACCATGAAACTGTTATAAAGATTTTGCGTAAAAATATTGATGATTGTGATGATAAATTTAAAGATAAAGGAACTGCCGATTTTTTAACCCGGTTAATGCAGGAACACGAAACCATTGCATGGACCTTAAGAAGATATTTGAAATAAAATGCACAGACTAAGCAGGTAAATAAAAGCCATCCTTTTAATTAATTGGATGGCTTTTAATTATTGCTTCTTTTTAAAAATGGTAGTTACCCCAACTATTATTGCAATTATTATTACGGCAACCAAAATTATGCCCGACCAAAAGCCGGCTTTAAAAATTCCTTCAATAGCACTGCAGCTGCCAAATAGTAAGCAAATTAAAGACAAGTCAAAAGCAAGGGATAGTTTTTTCATGTAAGGTTAATTTTTGCATAGTATCCCTGTAATAATAGTGCCATAGTAATTTATAATAGACTGTTAAATATTCAGTTGAAGAAACGTTCTAAAAAATGCCTGTATTTCCCCATGTGTAGAAATTTGTACACAAAAATTTCATACACATACTAACCATAGTGGTGATGTAATATTAAAACACTGTTTAATACTGTATTGAGATATTTTTTTTGCACCACAGGTATTTTTGGCAGCATTTTAGTTTACTGTTATGTACAATCAATTATTTAATAATTATTAAACTTTTAAATTATGAACGCAGGAAAATTATTAGCAGGCGTATTGTTAGGTGCCGCTGCAGGTGCTGTATTAGGTGTATTATTTGCTCCGGATAAAGGGACAGAAACAAGAAAAAAAATCTCACAAAAGGGGAGTGATTTAAAAAACAAATTTAAAAGCAAAATGAACGAACTGGTAGATGATATGGCAAGCCAGTACGAAGAAGGAAAAGACGAAGCCGGAAAGTTATTGGACAGCAGTAAAGAAAAAGTGAATGCTTTTAAAAATGAAGCCAAGCATGCCCTGTCTTAAAATTATTACGCCGTAGTCATTTTATCTAAAAAATTATATGTAATGGAAAATCAAACCAATTCGCTGGAAGCCTTATTTGAAAAAACAGGGGATTACCTGGAAACCAGAATGGAGTTATTAAAACTGCAGGCTGTTAATACAACATCTGATGTTACTTCATCAATAGTATCAAGATTTGCAATTGCACTTATTGTAAGTTTAATAGTGCTAATTTTAAATACTGGCATAGCCATTTGGATTGGAGATATTTTAGGCAAAATGTACTACGGCTTTTTTTTAGTAAGCGGCTTTTATATTATACTGGCAGGTTTGCTTTATGCTTTTAGAAGTAAGTGGATAAAAAAACCATTAAATGATATGCTTGTAAAAAAAATGCTTAATTAAATTTTATGGAAATCAACAACACTGTTCAATTAAAAGAAGCCATTGCATTGCTGCAGGCCCGGCAGCAGGAAAAAAAGTTTATATTAGTAGAAGAGTTTCATCAGACTTATGAAAGTTTAAAGCCTTTAAATTTAATTAAAAGTACTTTCAATAAAATTCTTGATACACCAGATATTACCAACCAGGTGGTTGATACATCTCTGGGTTTAGGCGTTGGTGTTTTATCTAAAAAATTATTAATAGGCAAGTCAACAAATATTTTTAAGCGTTTTTTTGGTACAATTATTGAGCTAACGGTTGCCAATGCTGTTGCAAAAAATTCCGAAGGAATTAAAAGGCACGGCCTTCAATTAATTAAGAAATTAATTAAGTAACCTTAATAATAACTTGTATGAAAAAGATGATTTTGTTAACTGCAGTAATTTTTTTTATTGCTGTTTCCGGTACAATGGCACAAAGCATGGGAAGAACCTACACCACAGCGTTGGGTGTAAAAGTTTTTGAAGGTGCAGGCATTACACTTAAACATTTTGTAAAAGAGAACAGGGCACTGGAAGGCATAGCTTATTTTTGGAACCGTGGTACAAGAATAACCGGGCTGTATGAAATACATTTTGATATTGATGGTGCACCAGGTTTAAAATGGTATGTAGGCCCAGGGGCACACTTAGGTTTTTACAACAGTAAATATAAAGATGGTGATGGCACTTTTGCAGGTATTGATGGTGTGTTAGGGTTAGATTATAAAATTAATAAGGCACCTTTAAATCTTTCGTTAGACTGGCAGCCATCTTTTGAGTTTGGAACCGGCAGAGGTTTTTCCGGTAATTGGGGAGGCTTAGGTATTCGTTATACATTTTAATCATTGAGCAAAAACAATATAATCAAGTCCTGTTAAAATTATTAAAAAAGGGTTTTAGTTGATTTAGCTGAAACCCTTTTTTATTTTTTAGATTTTTAATTTACTCCAGCACCTTCTCCATCTGCATACTTCTGCTGCCTTTAATTAAAATTTGAGCATGTTGTATATTTTGTTGGCTGTACCATTCTTTTGCCTGTAAACTATTTTCAAAATTAATGTAGCGATGATTTATTTTATGATAATCGCCACCAACTAAAACCACCGCTTTCCATTTATTTTTCTCAATTACCGAAATTATGGATTGATGTTCTTTAACACTTTCATTGCCCAATTCCATCATGCCACCCAGTAATAATACCTTTTCACTGCCTTCCATTTTTGCAAAATTTTCTATTGCAGCTTTCATGCTGGTAGGGTTAGCATTATAAGCATCTAAAATAATTTTGTTGGTGTCTTTTTCTAAAAGTTGTGAGCGGCTGTTTGTGGGTGTGTAATTTTCTAATGCTGATTGTATTTTTTCATCAGCTACATTAAAATATTTACCCACTGCAACGGCTGCCAGTATGTTGGGTAAATTATATTCGCCTACCAGTTGTGTTTTTATGGTATTTATAGCTGCACCTTTTGTTATTACAACTTCTAAAAAACCGTTACTGCTTTTTATATCGCCGGTAATAGCAGCATTTGCAGTGCCGTAAGTTTTTATGTTTGTAATGCCGCTGCTCATTTCTTTTAAATAATCATAATCGGCCATAATAAAAACTGTGCCATTATTAGCTCTTAAATAATCAAATAATTCTCCTTTACCTTTTCTTACACCTTCAATGCCACCAAAGCCTTCTAAATGTGCTTTACCACAGTTAGTAATTAAACCATGTGTGGGTAAAGTAAAATTACAATAGCTCTCAATTTCTTTTAAATGGTTTGCACCCATTTCAATCAATGCTATTTCAGCATCAGCTTTTATTTTTAAAATGGTAAGTGGAATACCAATATGATTATTCAAATTACCTTCGGTGGTGTATGTTTTATAGGTAGTGTTTAAAACTTCGTGCAGTAATTCCTTAGTGGTGGTTTTGCCATTGCTTCCGGTAATAGCAATAAAAGGAATTTTAAATTGCTGGCGATGGTGCTTTGCTAATAGTTGCATTGTTGTTAATACATCCTCAACTGTAATTATTCTTACATCATCCACGCCGGTTGCTTCATCAGCAATTACAAATGCTGCGCCTGCATCTAAAGCTTTTTGTGCAAAAAGATTACCATTAAAGTTGGGGCCTTTTAATGCAAAAAATAAATCGCCTGCTTTTATTTTCCGGGTGTCTGTTTGTACAGATGGGTTTGCTAAAAATATTTTATACAGTTCTTCAATTTGCATGTTTCAAAAATACTATAGAAGATGATAATAAAAGAAATAAAAAAACCTCCTGAATTTTTATCAGGAGGTTTCAAATTTATTTATAAGAAAATTATTTTTTCTTTTTTCTTGAATTTTGTTTGCGGCTGCCAAAAATATTACCTTCTTTAAAGCCAGGGCCTTCCGGCGGGCCAAGGTATGTTTGTGCACAACGGAAACCTACTGTGCTTGCACCCTGATCTTCCTGCATAAAGCGGCGTGAGCCAGGTGATAGCCAGTAAGGCCTGTCGTTCCAGCTGCCACCTTTAATTACTCTCGACTGATCGTTTATAAGAGAAGATACTCCGTATCCATAATAAACACCACTTGCAGAGTCGCCATCTAAATAATTAATAACGTTGTTCTTTTGATAGTTGCTGCGGTTTTTTACATCCTCATCAGAAATATCAACTTTCTTTAAACGGTTAACTTCTACACCATTAACACTGTCTTTAGCATATTCACCTGCAGAATTTTTATAGTACTTCTGAAATTTATTACCACGGAAATAGTTAAAATCCTGCCCATCAGTTGGTGTTAATGGCCTGTACACATCACCTACCCACTCACTAACGTTACCACTCATGTTATATAAACCAAATGCATTGGGATAAAACGATTTTACATTACCCGGTATTGCGGCACGGTCATTCAAACCTCCAGCCACACCCATGTTATCGCCACTGCCACGTTTAAAGTTGGCCAAAAATTTACCCTGCCAGCTTCCACGGCGGTTATCACGTAAACCATTGGGATTATTGCTCCATGAATATATTTGTTGGTTGCTTAACAATTCTTCACCACCCTTACCTTCTTTTTTACGTGGCGATGGGTTTTGTGCATAAATGCCATAAGCGGCATATTCCCATTCTGCCTCGGTAGGTAAACGGTAACCCATGTTTAAAATACCGTCATCCATTCTTACAGTACCACGTGGTTTACCGTTAACATCTTTTAAATCAGATTTTTTAGGTTTACTGCGGCTCTGTATTAAATCCGGCGACATTAAATAAGTTTCTGTATTAAAGGCATCGGCACCAGCACCCTTCATTTCTTTTTTGGCAGCATCTTTTTTCAGGTAGCCACCTTTCATAAGGTTAAGTTCGTTAACCCTGTCCGATCTCCAAATACAAAAATCATGTGCCTGCTGCCAGCTTACACCAACCACAGGATAAAAATTGTAAGACGGAAAACGGAAATAATATTCTACATACGGCTCATTGTAAGCCAGCTCTTCACGCCATACCAAAGTATCGGGAAGTGCTTTAGACATTATACTTGTATCGCCGGAAAAAGTATTTTCCAGCCAGTATAAATATTCCCTGTAGTGCACATTGGCTACTTCAGTTTCGTCTATAAAAAAAGAAGGAACAGTAATACGGCGTGGTACATTATTCCAGTCGCCCATTACATCCTCATCTTTTGCACCCATTACAAATGAACCGCCCTGTACAAAAACAAGGCCCGGACCAGCTTTGGGGTATTTTACTTTTGCCACATGGAAGTTACCCATGTTTTTATCATCATACTTCCATCCTGTTGCAGATGATGTGGCGCTTTTTTTCTTAAATAAGCCGCCATTTTTACAAGAGCTTAATGAGAAAGCTGCTGCAGCAACAATTACTAAATTTTTTCCTGAAATTAATTTTAACATGTTCGTTCGTTTATCAAATTGGTTAACGAAAGGTTTTCTTTTTTATTGTATTTGGGGTGTATTGGCTGCGAATATAAATACTTTAAGCGATATACTGCTTTAATACGGCTTTTTTTAACGGGTTAGCAAATGCAAAAAGTATTTAAAACATTAATGCATTTGAATAACATCATTTTAATAAATTTTATTGTGTATAAACAAAATCATTTACATACAATTTTAAATAATGTCAAAAATTGTGCTAAAAAATTATTTAACCAATGCATCATATATTTACAAGGTGCTGTCTGCTTTATTGCAGCACATTTATTTAGTTAAACCAAAGCGGATACATTATTGGTTATTATAAAGCTATTAAGTACAGATAATAACTAACTGCCCAAATTGAAATTTTAATAAGGATAAATATAGTGCATACAATAATTCAGCAGTATATCCCGTTTGCTAATTCAAGTAATGGTACTAAGCATTACAAAATGTGAGTAAAGCATTAAAAATCAAAAAATTGCTAACATTTGCATCGGTAATCAGAAAATCATTACCTTTAATTTATAAGATGTTCATAATTTTTTTAACAAGATTTTATAAAAAAATTGTTCATTTCAAGAAAACTACTATTTTTACAATACAACAACCTTAAACTTAACGCTTATAGAGGTAAGTTCTACCTAACCAAGACAAATCAAAACGCATGAAAAGAGTAACTTTAAAACTAACTGCCATAGTTATGTTACTGGGAGGAGCAATAACTGTATCTAATGCCCAGAACGTTGTGACATCCGCAGTTCCATTTTTACGTATTTCACCAAATATCAGAAGCGCCGGTATGGGGGATGCAGGTATTGCAACTTCGGCTGATGTTAATTCCGGAGCATTAAACTTAGCAAAATTGCCATTTAGCACCAGCAAAGGCGGCGTTGGTTTAACTTATACACCGTGGTTAAGAGATTTGTCTGTACCTGATGTATTTCTTGCTTCTTTAGCAGGTTATTATAAATTGGATGATTTACAGGCCGTTTCAGCTTCTTTAAGATACTGTAACCTTGGAAGTGTAGAATTCACCAATGACCAGGCACAGTATTTATTAACCTACCGCCCCCGTGAGTTTGCTTTTGATGCAGGTTATTCAAGAAAATTATCTGCAAAAAGTGGATTAGGTATAGCATTACGGTATGTTAATTCAAATTTAGCGGGTACAGTGGGAAGTACAAATTACAAAAGTGCATCGGCTGTAGCAGGCGATATACATTTTTATCACAACGGTACAAAAGAAAACGGCGAAGGATTTAGCTGGGGGGCTGCTTTAAGCAATCTTGGTACTAAAATTTCCTACACTTCTGACGCTAATTCAAAAGATTTTATACCTGCTAACCTTGGAGTAGGTGCAGCTTACACTAAAGTTATTGATGAAGATAATAAAATCACTTTTGCATTGGATCTTAATAAATTATTAGTTCCAACTCCACCTGCTTCTGGCGATTCTGCCGGAATTGCAAAATACCGCACACAAGGTGTTGTAAGCAGCTGGTTTAAATCTTTTGGCGATGCTCCTAATAAAGGTTCCGAAGAAATAGAGGAGATTAATGCTTCTTTAGGATTGGAATACTGGTACAACAATCAGTTCGCTTTTAGAGCAGGATATTTTTATGAAAATCCAAGTAAAGGAAACAGAAAATACCTTACTGTAGGAGCTGGTTTAAAATATAATGTTTTTGGTATAGATTTTTCTTATATTTTCCCATCAGGTAGCGGTACAAACCGTAATCCACTATCTAATACTTACCGTTTTGGTTTAGTATTTGATTTTGATGGTACTGCAAAAAAATAATTTTATTGAAGTAAAGAATATTCTAAAAGCGTTCCGCCCCTGGCGGAACGCTTTTAGTTTTTAATAACAACCCAAATTGCGGATATTTGTAAATAAAATAAATTAAATGAGTTACAGAATTGGTTCAGGTGTAGATTTTCATCAGTTAACACAAGGAAGGGATTTGTGGATAGGAGGGATAAAAATCCCCCATACAAAAGGGGCTTTAGGCCACAGCGATGCAGATGTTTTATTGCATGCTATATGCGATGCGATGCTTGGAGCTTTATGCCTTGGGGATATTGGTGTTCATTTTCCTGATACGGATACAGCTTATAAAAATATAGATAGTAAAATATCTTTTAGCAAAAAGTTTTGAGTTAATAAAAAATAGGGGATATAAAATAGTAAATATTGATACAACGCTTTGTTTACAATTACCCAAAATAAAACCCTATGTTTTGCAAATGCAGCAAGCCATTGCTTCAATATTAGAAATAGATACTAATGATATTTCAATAAAAGCCACCACAACCGAAACAATGGGCTTTGTGGGCAGGGAAGAAGGGTTGGTGGCTTATGCAACAATATTACTCTGTAAAAATTAAAAGTATATTGTTAAAAATAAATTTCCTTATTTTCCTTCTTACTACATTACTACCTTTGCGCCAATGCAAAAAATAACTGTTAACATCATCAACAAATCACAAAATCCTTTGCCATCGTATGCTACTGCAGGCTCATCCGGTATGGATATTAGGGCAAATATAGAAAAGCAGGTAATACTGCAGCCGCTTGAACGCTTTATTACACCTACAGGATTATTTATTGAATTACCCGAAGGATATGAAGCCCAAATAAGGCCCAGGAGCGGAATGGCACTGAAGCAGGGGATCACTTGTTTAAATTCTCCCGGAACTGTGGATAGCGATTACCGGGGAGAATTAAAAGTAATTCTTATAAACCTTAGTAACGAAATGCAGGTAATAAATAATGGCGACCGCATTGCACAAATGGTAATTGCTAAAACTGAAAAAGCTGAATTATTTTTGGTACAGCAATTGAATGATACCGAAAGAGGCGTTGGCGGATTTGGACACACAGGTGTTAAGTAAAAATTATCCTGATACAAAATATACAACCAGTAATGAAGAATTTAATAAGCATTTTTTTTACAGCACTTGTAATACTATCAACGTACAGTTGCCGAACCACTAAACAAATTAATAAAGCAATAGCCCCAAAAGATTCCACAGTGTATATTGTACCCAACACATCAGCGGCTGATTCTTTAAAAATGATACATGAAACTATGGATAAATTTCATAGTCATTATATTAATTACAAAACTTTTAATGCTAAAATAAAAGTAGAATACGAAGATAATAAAGGCAAACAGCCCGACATTTCTGCAGTGATAAGAATTATAAAAGATAGTGCTATTTGGGTATCATTATCAGCAACTATTTTTAATGTAGAGGTTTACCGTATGCTTATAACAAAAGACAGTGTTATTTTGATGAATACAAGGGATAAGGAAGTACAATACCGTTCTATAGATTATTTACAGGAGGTAACAAAAATTGCATTTGATTATAAAACTATACAGGATTTACTGATAGGTAACCCGATATTTATGGATACGGTTGTGGTTGCTTACCGAAAAACAGAATCGCATATTTTAATAGCAACTGCCGGGGATATTTTTAAACACCTGCTCACCCTTTCGGCAGATAATAATTTATTGCTGCACAGCAAGCTGGATGATATGGATGTAACACGTAACAGAACTGCAGATATCACTTACGACAATTACGAAAATAAAAATGGCGTTGATTTTTCCACCTACAGGGAAATAACAGTTTCAGAAAAAAATAAATTAGATATACGGCTTAATTATAAGCAGTATGAGTTTAACAAAGAATTATCAGTTTCTTTAAAGGTTCCCAAAAATTATAAACGCATGTAAGCGTTAGGCATAATTATACACAGGGGGTGTGCTTTAAGACAAAGCATATTTCCCGGTTCAATTGTATTTTTGCTAAACACTCTAAATACGGCTCATGATTAAAATAAGCATTACTGTAGTTGCCTCATTTTTTATGTTGGTTAGTGTTTTTGCCCAACCCCAAACAAGGGAAGATTTGGAAAAACAGAAGCTGCAGTTAAGAAAAGAATTAGAGCAAACAGAAAGGATGCTTAACGAAAACAAAACAAAATCTAAAGAAAATTATGTGCAGTGGAAACTGATAAATGATAAAGTAAATATTCAGGACAGGATTATTGATAATATTAACCGTGATATTAATTTGCTGGATAATAATTTAATTAAAACACAAAGAGATATTAACCGCTACGATAAATTATTGGATACTTTAAAACAGGAATACGCCAAGAGTATGGTGTATGCATATAAAAACAGGAGCAACTACGATTTTTTAAATTTTATTTTTTCTGCTGCAAGTTTTAATGATGCAATAAAACGTATTACATATTTAAAAAGCTACCGTAATTACAGGGAGATGCAGGGAGAAAATATTTTGCGTACGCAGGAATTACGTAAGCAAAGGGTGGAAGAATTAAGCGGCACAAAAGAAAAGAAAAGTATTGTATTAAAAGATAAGGATAAGGAAATGTCCGCTTTGGAAAAAGAGCAAAGAGAAAAAGACCGGATACTAAGCGAATTAAAAAAGCAGGGAAAGCAATTGAATAATCAAATGGCTGCTACTAAAAAACAATTGAAAAAAGTAGATAACGCCATTGCCGCTGCAATTAAGAGAGCGCTTGATGAAGCAAGAAAAACGGCTTTAAAAAAGGCTGCAGCAGATGAAACAAAAAGAATTGCTGCTGAAAAAGCAGCTGCAAAAAATAATGCAAATGTAACTACAGCTCCTGTAGCAAAAACACCAACAGTAATAAAAAAAGCAGAGCCTAAAAAAGTACCCGAAAGTGTGTTATTGAACTCAGAAAATATTGCAGTGAATGCAAATTTTGTAAATAACAGGGGCGCTTTACCATGGCCTGTAGATAAAGGATATATGCTGATGCATTATGGCCCTAATAAATTGCCCAGCGGTACTGTATTAGATATGACAGGTTTAACCATTGCCACAGAAATCGGCAGTGCTGTAAAATCTGTTTTTGATGGGGTGGTTTCTAAAGTTTTATATGTAGAAGATATGCAGGTGGTAATTTTGCAGCATGGGAGATACTTTAGCACATACAGTAATCTTTCCAGTGTATCTGTACAAACAGGGCAGGAAGTACAAACCGGCCAGGTAATTGGAAAAGCAGCAGCCAATTTAGATGGTGTTGGTGCTGTTGATTTTTATATTAATGATGAAAAAAATAATTTAGACCCTGCAAAATGGTTGCGCCGCAAGTAAACTAAATAACCTTTTTGTAAAGGGCTTCATAAAGCGGTACAATATTTTCAATATCAAATTTTTTGGCCTGGGCTAAAGCATTGGCTTTAAATTGTAATAAAGTGGCATCATCTTTAAAAATAGCTAATGCATTTTTTGCCATATCATCTACATCTCCCACATTACTCATGTAGCCGCAGTAGCCATCAATATTTATTTCGGGCAGCCCGCCGGCGTTAGTTGATATTACCGGCACTTCCGCAGCCATTGCTTCCAGCGCTGCCAATCCAAAACTTTCATATTCGCTGGTTAATAAAAACAAATCTGCAATGGGTAATATGTCTTCCATCTGTTCCTGCTTGCCTAAAAATTTTATTTTATCGCTTATCACACAATCCCTGCAAATGCTTTCCACATAAGGCCTTTCGGGCCCATCACCCAGCAATAATAATTTGGCAGGCATTACTTCAATAATCTTCATAAATACTTTTACCACATCATCAACCCTTTTTATTTTTCTAAAATTACTGGCATGTACAATTATTTTTTCGCCATTTGGCGCCACTATTTTTTTAAAAGCATCAACAGGTTTTTTGTGAAAACGTTCTACATCAACAAAGTTGTGTATCACTTCTATCTCTTTATCAATTACAAAATTTTTGTAAGTTTCTTCTTTTAAATTTTGCGATACTGCAGTAAGTATATCACTTTCATTCATTGAGAAAGTTACAACAGGGCTGTAGGTTTTATCACGGCCCACTAAAGTAATATCAGTGCCGTGCAGTGTTGTAATAACCGGAATTCTTTTGCCCTGCTTTGCTAAAATTTGTTTGGCCATATAGGCAGCAGCAGCATGCGGTATGGCATAATGTACATGCAGTAATTCTACATTGTTATTGGTAATTACATCTACCATTGCACTGGCTAATGCAGTTTCGTAAGGCGGATAATCAAATAAAGGATAAGTAGGCACACGTACTTCGTGGTAAAAAATATTATTATGAAAACCACTCAGCCTAACCGGTTGCTGATAGGTTATAAAATGAATATTGTGCCCCTTATCTGCAAGGGCTTTACCTAATTCTGTTGCCAGTACACCGCTGCCACCAAAAGTAGGGTAGCAAACAATTGCAATATTCATATAAAGGAAAATTTAATAGTTTTTAATTAGCAGGATGCAATTTAGCGTTTTATTTTTCTCCACCCATTCCGTTCATATAAACGTAATAATCATTAAGTTTGTTCTATAACTGCATGTATGTACAAAATTAAAATTATTGCCGCTGTAATTTTTCCGTTTATTACCACTTTTGCTTTTTCGCAAAATGATGATTCGTTAATGATAAAAAAAATATCAGATGAAATTTTATTGAATGGTAAGGCATATTCAAATTTATATATTTTATGTAAAACGGTAGGGCAACGGCTTAGCGGCAGTGCAGGCATGTATAAAGGCGAAGCATGGGGTGTGCAAACTTTAAAAGAGGCAGGTGCAGTAAATGTTTATTTGCAGGAGTGTATGGTGCCGCATTGGGTAAGAGGAAAAAAAGAATTTGCAGCATTTACAAAAGCTAAAGGCAGTAACGAATTTAATATACTTTCTATTGGCAATGCTGTGGGTACCGGCAAGGCTGGTGTTAGTGCTAAAGTAATAGAAGTTAAAAATTTTGAAGATTTAAATAAGAGAAAAGATGAAGTAAAAGGTAATATTGTTTTCTTTAATTACCCTTTTAATAAAACATTATTACGTGGGGCTTATGGTGATGCAGTAAGATACAGAAGCAGCGGAGCATCCGCAGCAGCAAAGTATGGTGCAGTAGCAGTTATTGTACGTTCGGTTACTGCTGCATACGATGATAATCCGCATACTGGTGCATTACGGTACAACGATAGTTTTCCGAAAATACCTGCAGTTGCAATAAGTACAAAAGATGCGGATAAATTAAGCAATGGTTTAAAAAGCATTTATAAATTTGAAAAACTTTTTTTAAGAACAAACTGTGTAATGTTGCCCGATACAGTTGGACATAATGTAATTGGCGAAATAAAAGGAACAGAATTTCCCGATGAAATAATTACTGTTGGCGGACATTTAGACAGTTGGGATGCTGCCGAAGGTGCAAGTGACGATGGCACCGGCATGGTACAAAGCATAGAAATTTTAAGAGCGTTTAATGCTGTAGGTTATAAACCTAAAAGAACCATTCGCATTGTTTTATTTGCAAATGAAGAAAACGGGTTACGTGGTGGCAATAAATATGCGGAAGAAGCTAAAGCTAAAAAAGAAAAACACATTATGGCAATGGAAAGTGACGGCGGCGCAGAATATCCACGTGGGTTTAGTTGCGGCATGACGAAAGAGCAATATGCAAAAGTAGAAGCCTGGAAAAAATATTTTACACCTTATGATGCTGACAAGCTTTCTTTTAGCGAGGGTGGTGGAGGCGGAGCAGATATAGGCCCTTTGCAAACTAATTTTAAAACGGCACAGTTTGGTTTAAATACTACCGGCCAGCGGTATTTTGATTTGCATCATGCTGCTACAGATGTTTTTGAAAATGTAAATGCCCAGGAATTAAATTTAGGCGCTGCTGTTATGGCAGCGATGGTTTATTTGGTGGATAAATACGGATTATAATTATCTTGCAGTAAAAAATACAATTATGGAAGAAATAAAGGCAGCAGATACAGTAAAGCCATTACCTAAAAAAGCAGGCGGCTTTAAAAAATTTGTGCGTTGGTTTACATTTATACTGCTTGCAGTATTATTGTTGTTTGGTTACTGGAAATATTATTATACTTACAGTGATGGATACAGGAGCGGCTTATTACAAAAGCTATCGCATAAGGGAAATATTTTTAAAACTTATGAGGGTGAACTGGTGCAGCGGAGTATTATTTCTACCAGTAATGTTGGTATAGCATCTGAAAAATTTTATTTTTCTATAGCTGTTGACAGTGTGGCTAAAGCCATGCAAAAACTTGAAGGTAAAAATGTGAAATTACATTACCTGCAAAAAAATGGTACGTTGCCCTGGCGTGGTGAAAGTGAATATATTGTGGATGCGGTAGAATTAGATGTTAATCCATAATATTTTACCCATGCAATAAAAATATAACCGGCTTTTTATGAAAGTCGGTTTTTTCTTTTTGCCACTCTGCAATTTTTTTTGTTTTGATATATTCGTTCGTAGAAGTAAGTTCTGCTGCTATGCAAAATTTTGTGGAGGGCTTGCAGGTTTTTAAAACAGTTTCAATTAACTGGTTATTGCGGTAAGGCGTTTCAATAAAAATTTTAGTACTGTTATTTTTTTCTGATGATGTTTCCAGCTCTTTAATACGTTTTATTTTTTCATTATTATCAATGGGAAGGTAACCCACAAATTCAAATTGCTGTCCGTTCATACCACTGGCCATTAATGCTAAAAGAATTGAACTGGGGCCTACCAAAGGTTTAATAAAAGCACCCATTTGTTGTGCTGCCGCAATTAATATTTGCCCTGGGTCGGCAATGCCGGGGCAACCTGCCTCACTAATTACAGCAATATTTTTTTCTTCTTTAATTTTTTGTTTAAAAGTGCTGATTAATTGATCTTCAGCTTTATGTATAGTAAACCATTCGTAATCGTCAATTACAATTTCTTTACAGATGCTTTTTAAAAAACGTCTTGCTGTTCTTTCATTTTCTGCAAAAATTACCGAACAGTTTTTTACTGCATCTATAATGTATAGTGGAATTGTTTCTACAGCAGTTTCGTCTAACACAGAGGGCACTAAATAAATTGTACTTGGCATTATAAAAAGTTGAAAAGTTTATGTGCTGAAAATTATTTAACTTGTTGCAGTGCTTAAAAGATTATTTTTCATTATGCATTACTGCTAATTCATTTCCTTTTTCGCCATACAAGCTAATAGTGGCAGCTATTACAGCGTAACTCGGTGCCAGTATCCATCCTAATATGGGCAGTAAGTGCATCATATAAAAAACCATTCCATTACCAATAGCCAAGCCTTTATGCCTGCCAATAAAAGCAATACTTTGTGAAGTAGATAATTTATTTCTTTCGCAACTGTAATCAAGCATCGAAAATCCCAGGTAATAACATTCTACCAGCAATGCAATTAAAGGTGTTATCCATCCCACCACCGGTATAAAAGCTAAAATAAAAATTGAAATGGCATACACCGTTTGCCATAACATATTTCTTAACGCAATTCTTATTCCCCTGGCAATATCTTTCATTAATTGCGTAAAGCTAAAAGGAAAATCTTTACCTGCCATTATAGCTTCTGTTTTTTCACTTAAATAGGCAAAAAGCGGGGAGCCAATAATTAAAAATAAATATTTAAATAAAGAAAAGTAAAACATCAGTAATACTAAATACAAAATGATTTGTGCAAAAATTACCAGCCAGCTTAACCAGCTGTTATGCATTTTTTCCATCCATTCGGTTATACCCGTTTTAAGTAAAACAAAATCAATGGCATAATTGCTGGATTTTAAAAACAGCCAGATGCCAGCGCAAAAAAGCAGGGAATATATTAACCCGGGGATAAAAATCCACTTCCATAACCGATGTTTAATAATAAACCGGTGGGTTTGAAAATACGCCTGTATTGCTGTAATAATTTCTTTAAGCATTATAAAGGTTGATGCCGGTAGTTTACTTATTTTAGCTTTAAAGTTAAAGATATAATGAAGAAATTACCTGTTGAATTTTATGATCGTAAAGATGTGGTGCAAATTGCCCGTGATTTATTGGGTAAAATAATAGTTACAAAATTTGATGGTATAGTCACTTCGGGTAAAATTAGTGAGACGGAAGCATATATCGGGCTTACCGATAAAGCATCGCATTCCTTCGGCGGCAAACGTACATTTCGAAACGAACATATGTATGCCGCACCGGGTATTGCCTACGTTTATATTTGTTACGGCATGCATCATTTATTTAACGTAGTAACTAATAAAAAAGATATCCCAGATGCAGTTTTAATAAGGGCTGTTGAGCCTTTAAAAGGAATTGAAACAATGCTCCAGCGAACTGGTAAAATAAAATTAGACAATACTTTAACTAAAGGACCGGGTAATGTGGGCAGGGCATTGGGTATTTCAAAAAACCATTCAGGGTTAAATTTAATGGGAAATAAAATTTTTATTTGTGATGATAATGTTTGTTTTGATGAAAGTGAAATTGGAGTAAGCAAACGTATTGGGGTAGAAAGTGCAGGAACTGCTGCTTTATATAAATACCGGTTTTATGTAAAGGGTAATAAATTTGTAAGCGGCTATCCCAATAAATAAACGGTTAATACATCCATTCACTTTTTAGCATCGAAAAAATATACAGGTCAATAAAATTATTGTTCACCATTTCTGCCTGGCGCAAAATGCCTTCGTTTTTAAATCCAAGCTTATGCGGTATTGCACTGCTTTTATTATTTCCGGTGCCACACTTTATTTCAATCCTGTTTATATCATGTGATTGATATGCATAATTCATTATTGCTTTGCAAGATTTTGTAATGATGCCTTTGCCCGTATAGTTTTCATCGAGCCAGTAACCAATGGAGGCAATTTTATTTTGATGATCGATATTATGCAGGCCAATTCTGCCAACAGTATTTTTTTGAAAAAATATTACGAATCCAAAATCACTGCCCTCATTGTGCTGCATCTTACACTTTGCAATATAATTTTTAAAATCGCCGATGGTTTGCATGTTATCAACCCAGGGCAGCCATTCCTTTAGATAATTTCTGTTGACTTCTATTATTTTAATTATTGATACAGCATGAGTATCATCTAGTAATTCTAATGAAATGCTGTCATCAACTTTTATTGTCATAGTAAATTGAAATTAAAAATTTAATTTTAAAAAACTCCCGTTTGTGTTAAAAACGGGAGTTACAATTATTTATTTATTAAAAATAATTTATTTAATCAGCACTTCACCTGTTTTTATTTTGTTACCGGCTGCATCACTTAGCACAACATAATAAACACCTGCACTGTTTCTTCTTAAATCTATGTTTAATATTTGGTAAGCCTGGTTAACAGCGAATTCTTTATTATAAATTTTTTCACCCTTACTGCTGTAAATAGTTACAATTTGTTTGGTACTGTTTCCGCCGGCATTGTAATAGGCAATTGAAAATTTACCATCGTTAGGGCTTGGGTAAATAAATAATTTGCTGTTAGCAGAATCTGCAATTGTAATTATCTGCGACGAATCAATACATCCATTAGCATCGGTAACCCTTACTTTATAACTTCCAAGTCCTGTTATATTTACAGGTAATGTGGTGCCGGTATTATTTATTAATGCATTGCTTTTAAGCCATGTATAAGTTATAGGGTTTGCAGGACTGTTAGCTGTAGCAGTTAATGTAGTAATTAAACCGGGGAAAAGATTTTTATAAGGCCCAACATTTAGTGATATGGTTGGTAAAGGGTTGATAATTACGGTTACACTACCCGTCATTTGTTGTGTACAGCCAGTTGCAGCATTTGTGGCAAGTACAGTGTAAATACCTGCAGCTGTTTTGTTGCCAAAATTTAGTGCAAATCCGGTACCAACCTTTGGCGTATCATTATTAATTCCATTTAACTGCAGTTGATATCTTATTCCGGTTGCAGAATTACTTAAGCCCACAGCAACACCGCCGCTGCCTGCACAATAGGCGCCACCACCTGTTACCATTAACTGCGTTGGAGCAGCATTTACATTTAAAGTGCCGCCGCCAGAGTTAACAGCGCCACAAGGAGCTGTACCCGAAACAACGCAACGGTAAAGGTTGTTATTTAAACTAAAGGTAACACCAGTTAAAGTTAACGTTGCAGTAGTTGCACCGGAGTAAATACTGGTGTTGGAAACATTTGTATAAGAACCCCCGCCATTTGTACTTACCTGCCACTGATAGGTTGGTGTAGTACCTGCTGCTGTAACAGTAAAGCTTGCATTACTGTTTTCGCACAAAGTTGTATTTGCCGGATTAGCGCTTACACTTACCGGTGTATAAACGGTTAATGTTGATACACTGGTATTTGCAGTTGGGGCACATGTACCACCAATCACACAACGGTATCTGTAAGTGTTCATTGCAACTGTTGCGCCGGTAATATTTAATGTAGCTGATGTAACATTTGAATACACACCACCATTTGCAAGGTTGCTGAATGTAACGCCACCATCGGTGCTAAACTGCCATTGATAAGTTAAGGCTGTACCAGTTGCCACAGTGGTAAACGAAGTATTTTGTGCTGCACAAATTATACTGTTCGTTGCCGGTTGTGTTGTAATTGCCGGAGCAGTGTTTATATTTAATGTTGCTGCAGTTGAATTTATAGAAGGGCAATTGCCGGAAACTACACAGCGGTACAAATTATTATTTGCAGATGCAGGCACACCCGTTAAAGTTAATGTGGTAGCAGTTGCACCTGAATAAATTCCACCGTTTGTAATATCTGCATAGGTTGCACCGCCGTTAATACTTTCCTGCCACTGATAGGTAACTGTGCCGGATACGTTTATATTAAATGATGTAGTTCCTCCTGCACATAAAGTTGAACTTACCGGTTGAGAATTAATTATTAAACTGCTGCCAACAGTAAGTGTTGCTGCCGCAGATGTAGAAGCTGGAGTACAGGCACCGCTAACAACACAACGGTATTGATATCCGTTTTGAACCAGTGTTGCAACAAAGGTGTATGAAGATGATGTTGCACCGGGAATATTATTAAAAGTACCACCACCGTTTGTGCTTTCCTGCCATTGATAACTTAAACCGCCACCGGATGCTGCAACAGTGAACGTTACACTGTTAGCAGCACATACGCCACTATTAACAGGCTGAGTGGTTATAGTTGGAGTTGTATTAACCGTAAGTGTTGCTGCTGTGGAGTTTAATGGAGTGCAGGCGCTGCCAATTACACAACGGTATAAATTATCATTTAAAGTAACTGAAGCTGCAGTAATAACAAGTGTATTTGTGTTAACGCCTGAATAAGGTGCATTGGTAGTTAAATTGATATAAGTAGCACCACCATTTGTACTAACCTGCCACTGGTAAGTTAAAGATGAACCTGTGGCAGCTACTGTAAATGATGTATTGGTATTGGCACAAATTATACTGCCTGTAGGCTGAATGCTTATTGATGTAGCTGCATTTACTGTTAATATGGCGTTATTAGATGTAACTGTTAATGGGGCACACGTACCTGTTACAATACAGCGATACTGGTAATTGTTCATTGGTGCGGTTATGCCTGTTAGTGTAAGTGTAGTGGTAGTTGCACCACTGTATATACCACCATTGGAAATGTTTGTCCAGGTGCCACCTCCATTTATACTTTCCTGCCATTGAAAGCCAGTACCAACACCTGTAATAGAGAAAGAAGCATTATTGGCAACACAAACAGCAGTATTAGCTGGCTGTGTTGCAATACCTGCCGAAGTACAACCGGATGGTATGTTTGCAGACCAAATACCCCGCCCATGCGTACCTGCTGCAATTGTACGGTCAGAGCTTCTATACTTAATCATGTCTGTTCTTACATTAGGGAAACTTGTACTCGGTGTCCAAACTGTAGATGCACCATTGAGTAAATCAGTTTCCCAAACACCTGTTTCTGTTGCAATAAAGGCTTTTGTATCTGTATCAGGATGAAAAAGTCCCCATCTTACGGGCATATCAGGCAGGTTCCCATCGCAGGCAGTCCAGCTTGTTCCACCATTCGAAGATATCCATACGTTTTGTACTCCATAATTTGAATAACATGTCATCAGGTTTTGATCAGAAGAACCCGTAACTACGCAGTTTGCATATCCGGCGGCACCACCAGGACTAATAACGGTACCGGTTACAGCTGTTCCTGTATTTGCATTATCAACAAATACTACCCCACCACTTCCTAGGCCAAAATAAACTTTATTAGGTGTATAGGGCGATGGATGCACTGCCGAAACATTACCCGTGCCAAATGCAGAGGCAGTAACCACCTCAGTTATGGCTGCGGCTGTACTCTGTGGATTATTCCAGCGTAAAAAAGTACCTGCATTATTGCATGCATAAATAATGTTAGCATTGTTATCGTATTCCCAGGGATTAACAAATCTTCCGGTACTTTGGTTATTAACTGGCGTCGTCCAGCTGGCACCGTTATTGATACTTCTTCTGTAAACATTAAAAACATAAGAGCCAAACTGAAATTGAGGCTCGTTTTGATCAATGGCAACATAACAACCGTCACCACCGTACACTTCTACCGAACTGTCTAAGCCGGGATGGTTAAGCCGGTGAACCCCATTATCCTGTGCACCGGTAATAAAATAATTAGTTGATGTTGGGTGTATAGCAATCGAATAGAATTGTTTTATTCTCAAGCCTTTATTTCTATCAGTTATAGTTGTACCTCCGTTAGTTGAGTAGTGTACACCACCATCGCAATTAAACATCAGTTTGCTGCCGCCATCCCACCACTGAATATTATGTTGATCGGCATGAACATACTGGCCACTAAACCCAACCCAGGTGGAGATCTTCGTCCATGTGGCACCTCCATCCAAAGTTTTATGACAATCAAGGCCACCAACAATACATTCATTTGAATTAGCAGGATTAATGCCTGCAGATAAAGAATACCATCCCTGGCCACTTGCCCAACCTGAAGCCGGTTGGCCTGTTGTAGCAATCCAATTAGCACCACCATCTATTGATTTCCAAACTGTGGGAACCTGGTGACTGGCATTATCGGGCAATGCATATAAAACACTGCCACTTATGGCCATTTCGGTTCTTTGGTTAAAAGTTGTAAATGGAGTGGTGGCAGCGTTCCATCCTGAAGCAGATGTAACGGTAGCGGGTATGTCAGTATAGCTATATCCTGCAGCACTAAAAATACCGGTTGTTACATGTAATCTTCCAGCTGCCGATGTTGAACTTATTTCGAGGTCACATACACTTGTGCCAATTCCGCCGGGTGTAATTGTTGTCCATGTTGTACCACCATCTGCAGAACGTAATAATCCAGTTCCTCTGGTACCTAAATAAACGTTCCCCTGAAAATCGCATATTATTTTTGTACCGTTTAAATAACTGCTTGTACTGGGTAAAAAACTCCAGGTAGCGCCACCGTTAGTACTTTTAAATACACCTACACCTCTTACCGCATCAGCATTAGAGAACGATTCTCCGGTACAGAAGTACATATTATTCTGAAATCCGGGACGGGGATCCTGACAAATAGAGGATACAGCCAGGTTGGTTAAAAAGTCATTTATTAATATCCAGTTGGCCGGAGATGCAGTTATATCTGTTGTTTTCCATAAACCTCCATCTACACCGCCAACCCAAACAGTTTTGTGGGTTGGATCAAGCGAATCAACAATTGAAGCCCTTATTCTTCCAGCGGTTTGATCATTATTAGGCCTGCTGTTGCCCTGCGGACCAGATATATCACCATCGGGGCCTCTTTCAATCCATGATAAATTGCTTGGCGAAGTTGGCGCAAACATTTTGGCCTGCTGCGTTTGTTCAATTGCAAGTCTTAATTTTTCCCATGGCACTTTGCCTGTAGCAGGATTTTTTGTACGTTCTATTTCAAATTCTATTGCTTTATCAGGGCCATCGTACATATCATTTTCTTCAGTTTCATTTTCTTCACGTTCAGCTTTTTGTCCGCATGAATTTAGCAAAGAAAATAAGGCAATAAATAAGACTGGTAAAAAGAGGGTGTAATTTTTTTTCATAAAAGCGTTTAGTTGGTTTAGTATAAATGAGGGTTGATATTTTAAGTAAACATGCCTGCTGTAAAAAAGTTTGTTATAAAATTTAAAAGCAGTTAAAAGTAAGGACTTATAAATTCTAATGCAATACTCAATTTTAGGTAGG
The DNA here is from genome assembly GCA_963741535.1 of uncultured Chitinophagaceae bacterium. Lineage (GTDB taxonomy): Bacteria > Bacteroidota > Bacteroidia > Chitinophagales > Chitinophagaceae > Ferruginibacter. The sequence goes on along the minus strand of CAVUIP010000002.1, from coordinate 61,224 downwards.
CTTATTTAGTTACAGGTTAGCAGTGTAATTTAATAAGGGTATTTTTTTGCCAAATAAAAGTACAAAAAAACTCCCGCATTTAAATACGGGAGTCAGAAATTATTTAGTTATTTCTCCTTACCTTATCATTACTTCACCTGTTTTTATTTTATTTCCATTAGCCTCTCTTAGAATAATATAATACACACCGGCAGTATTGCGGCGTAAGTCTATCCGATGCAGCTGATAAGCCTGAGATACGGTGTATTCCATATTGTGAACTCTGCGGCCATAGCTATCATAAACTAAAATACTTTGCTTTGTTCTGTTGGTTAAAGAAGCGCCTGCAGTGTAATACGAAACTGTAAACAACCCATCGCTGGGGCTCGGGAAAATAAATAACCTGGTGCTTGGCGCCGCAGTAATTTCTTTTAACTCCGATGTACAACTGCCTGTTGAACTCGTTACAATAACCTGGTATTTTCCTAATTCATTTACAGTAGCAGTTAATGTGTTTCCTGTGGCTGAAGGTAATAAAGCGCCTTCTAAATTCCAGGCAAAACTTAAGCCGGGTGCAGGGGTTACATTTACAGTTAATGTAGTTTGCTGGCCGGCGGATAAAGCAGTTAAAGGTGCTATGCTTATTACTGGTTGTGGTGTAACATTTAATACGGCATTATTTGAGTTTACAGATACGCAAGGTGCAGCACCAGTTATAACATTTCTGTACCTGTAACTGTTCATTGTTGCAGTAATGCCGGTTAAATTTAGTGTGTTTGTTGTTGCTCCAAGATAAATACCACCATTAGTCACATTAGTCCAGGTAGTGCCACCATTAGTGCTTTCCTGCCATTGATAAGTGGGTGAAGTGCCGGTTACAGCTACAGTAAAACTGGTTGAACCAGTAGCACAAATGTTTGTATTTGCATTCGGCTGTGTAGTAATATTTATTGGTGAATTAACTATCAGTGCAGCATTTGTAGTAGTTGCGGCAGGCGCACATGTTCCATCAACAACACAGCGGTATTGGTACCCACTCATGGCAGCAGTTGCAGCTGTTATTACTAAAGAGCCTGTTGTTGCTCCGCTATAAACCCCACCATTTGCAATGTTGGTCCACGGGCCGCCGGCACCCGCTGTACTTAACTGCCATTGGTAATTTAATGCTGTTCCGTTTGCAGTAATGGTGTAAGTTATATTTGAGCCAGCGCAAAGTGTAGTGGATGCAACAGGTTGTGCAGTTATTGCAGGTGCAGTGTTTACTGTTAATACCGCATTGGCAGAATTTACAGCAGCACATGAGGTAGCGCCACTAATAATACAACGGTATTGATAATTATTCATACCTGCTGTAATACCGGTTAAAGTTACAGATGCAGTTGTTGCACCAGAGTAAATACCTCCATTAATAATATTTGTAAAAGAAGTACCACCATTGGTACTTTGCTGCCATTGATAGGTTGGTGTTGTGCCACTTACTGCTACAGTAAATGTTGCAGCAGCACCTGCACAAAAAGTTGAATTGGCAGGTTGAGCTGTTACTGCTAAAGGCGTATTAACTGTAAGCAAAGTACAGTTAGTAGTTGCAGTGCCAGGGCATGCGCCATTTATTATACATCTGTAACTGCTGTTATTTAAACCCGTAGCAGCACCGGTAATAGTTAAAGTTGCAGATGTTACACCCGAATAAGGAGCGCCGTTAGCAAGATTGCTGAAAGTTGAACAGCCATTAGTACTAACTTGCCACTGATAAGTTAATGTTGTACCGGTTGCCGCTACACTAAAGGATGTATTTTGATTTGCACAAATTGTACTTGCAGCTGGCTGAGAGGTTATTGCAGGTGCTGTGTTTACTGTTAATATTGCTGCAGCGGATGTAGTGGTATTACATTGGCCGATGGCAATACAGCGGTATTGATAATTATTTTGTGATGCAAGTGTACTTGCAATAGAATAATTAGCAGCGGTTGCACCGGTAATGTTACTAAAGTTAGCGCCTCCATCGGTACTCACCTGCCATTGGTATGCAGTGGCAGTTGCTGCAGTAATTGAAAAAGATGCAGGTGAGCCGGCACAGGTTAGCTGTGCTGCAGGTTGTAAAGTAATTGTTGGCCCTGTACCAGGATTAACAGTATAAGTTAATGTTCTGGTTTGAGTTATTGCACCAGAAACGCCGGTTACTAAAATATTGTAACTGCCTGCTGCAAGTGTATTGGTATTGTTAAGTGTAACATCTGTGCTGTTGCCGGGAGTTACCGGGTTAACGCTAAAGCTAACGGTAGTGCCTGCCGGATTTCCGCTTGCAGAAAGATTTATTGGAACAACATAACCTCCGTTTGAAATGGTACCCAATGTAACTGTTGCAGAAGTTGCACTGCCACAGGCAACCGATGCAGGTGCTGTACCTGAAAAATCAAAACCGGTAACTGGTGCCGTTATAGTAAAATTAGCATTGGTAATATCAAAGAAAATATTGCCAATTGCTTCTACTTTAATCCTTGCAGCAGTAGTAGCGCCACCTGTTATTGCCAGCGCTTCGCTGCCATCATTAGCTGTACTTGCAGCCAATACTGTTGGATAAGTTGCTCCCCCGTCTGTTGATAAAGAAATTTTTACGTTGGTAACACCAACAGGAGCATTTTCTGTACCTGCAGTATTCCATGTAATAGTTTGCGTACTTCCTGCCGGCCAGCTTTCTCCTCCATTGGGAGCAGATAATGTAAATGGAGTAGTGCCAACAACATTTACCTGGTACACACTTGTACCCTGGCATCCGGAACCACTTGAAACCACACCACCACCAGCGGCACGGTTATCTCTTACCGTTAGTCTGAATTTCATTGTTCTCGCCACAGGCGATAAAGTTTCTCCTTTTAAACCACCCATTGCAGATGGCGGGTTGGTTGGAAAACCGGCTAATATTACAGCCATATCCGGAAAAGTTCTGCTGCCTGTAGTTTTTGGAACACGTGATTTGAATAATGGAACTGTATTATTAATCGGTGCAGTGGCACCTGCATTCCAGGTTGCTGTGCCGCTAAAATCCCACTGCTCCCAGCAATAAGTAAGCGGATCGCCATTAGCATCCGATGCTGAACCTGTTAAAGTAAAAGGTGTACCCGGCGGAATACTTAAACCGCTATTAGGTAAAGGGTCGATTACAGGTAATGTATTTCCAGTAGGTGTGGATGTTCCGCAAGTACTGCCTCCACCTGTAGTTACAAAATTGCTTATCTCATCAAAACTAATGGGATGAAAATATGGATCGCTGTTTGGCTGAATATTTTCGGCACCGCAAATACCGGCATAAGCCTGTATGGTAGTTCCGCTTCCTACTTCGTATTTGGTTGATGTTGGAGAAGAGCCGCAACCGGCCATGGAGTGGTTACCACCAAACTGATGCCCCATTTCATGCGCTACATAATCAATATCATAAGGGTCTCCGGTTGGGTTGGGGCTTCCTGTAATTCCTCTTGCTTTACTGCCACCACAGGGAGAATTCAGCTGGGCCAATCCACCACCACCGGTACTAAAAGTGTGTCCAATATCATAATTGGCAAAACCTATATTAGCATCAATTACTGTTTGGCTTTCGTTAATTAATACATTAGCATTATTATTTCCGTTAAAGGGATCGGTTGAAGCATTTAAATATTCTATAACATTATTATTACCCACTAATATCATTCTTATAGATACTTCAGTTTCATAAACACCCACAACCCTGTTTACTGATGTTACAATTGCGGCATGCAAAATTGCAGCGTTAGTGCCTGCATTTATACCCGGGGCCTGTGCATACTCTCCTGTACAGGCTACTGCTAACCGGTAGGTTCTTAAATCTGTACCCAGGCATTGTGCTGTTACGCCGTTTATTGGTGGCGGTGCAACTGTATTATCCGGTACTTCGCAAAAAATGGTGCCTGTTTTTGTAAAATCTTTACGGTAATAACTTACATAATTATTAACCATTCCCCTTGCATAAGGGTCAATATAATATGTACCATTGATAGTTAACACCTGGGCATGAAATCCGTAAGGGGAATAATCTAAACGTATAGTAGCATAAGGGTCATCAATACCCTGGCCTGTAAATGTTTTAATATCCGGAAACTTTGCCTGTAAGGCCGGTTCCTGTATACTGCTTTCCCAAACATGAAATTTAGCAATGCGGCCATCCGGCATTGGTAGTTCTAATACCGGGGTTAATTTTCGGTTAACAACATTTTTTTCGCTGGGTAATGACCATAAAAAATCTTTAAGCTGCTGGTTGTTTAAACTTACAGTCCTGAACTTTTGAGGTATGATAACTCTTTTTAAATTACCTGCCTGAATTGCACTTTCATTAATGTCAGTAAAAAAAAGATTTTGTGCATTTACTGTAAAAGCTAATGATGATACAAACAGCAGCGTAATAACTACTTTGTAGATTTTTTTCATAAATATTTTATAGTTAGTGGTGATTATAAAAATAGGGGATTTCCAGATTTTGAGGAAATTATGTTTAACAAAATTTACAGTAAAAAAACTATCTTGAAAATATTACCCAACGGCAATTAAAATTTAGGGCAGGGAATGCCTTTATTTTCAGCAGGTTGTTTAATGTAGATCAAAGAAATTTCTGAACCGCCACGGGTATTGGTGGCAGCTTTTAAGCTGGAGATATTTAAATCGTAACTGGCGCCAATTCTTAATCCGCCAAATTCTAAACCAATGTAAGGAACAATGGCATCGTTAAAACGTATCCAGCTGCCGAGGTAAACACTGGTAGGGTTTTCTTCATCCTGGTTTAAGTTGGCAGCAATAGCGGCACCTAATGTAGTTTCGCTGGCTTTATTTTGTATTTGATGAATTACAGAAGTATGTACCGTTAGCTGATCCGATACTGGAAAAGAACCACCACCATGCACTGTAATGCGACCGCTTAAATACCAATTTTTATCTTTAAAACTAACTTTAGGCCGGTTGATATGATACATGGAAACACCTAAATAATAATTGTTGATGCCATTGCTTGAACCGGAATATAAAACACCGGCATTTACATCAAAATAACCCTGGTTATTGCCATTGGTTAATATATCGGTTGTGGTTCCGGTAAAACCGTTTTGTGTAAGCATGTCTTCAAAATTTAATTTGGTAACATCCAAACTTAAATTAGAATAAGTGCCCTGAAAACCTGCACCAATGGTGCTGTAACCATTTTCATCTAAAGATTTATGGTACGACATGGAAGCTGAACCATAATTTAATTTCAAAATATTATTAGCGCTGGCATCTGATAAACCTGAAAGACCCACACCAAAAACATCTCCTTCAGGAACCCTTCTTTGTAAAATTGGAAAATCTATGGAAGCACTTGAAGTAACATACGCTTTAGGAATAGACGGCCACTGATCCCTGTGGTTAGCAGCCAAACGCCATAAACCATTAAACTTACCGGTAAAGGCAGGATTTAAAGTTAACGGTGATGAAAAGAATTGCGAAAAATGCGGATCCTGTGCATTAGCAATCACAGAAAATAAAAGGGCAGCGGTAAAAAGGATTGATTTTCTCATTTTCATAAACTATTCAGAAAACTAAAGATAAGGAATTACAGCAAAAAGCTGCACCAAAAGATAACGAAACTTAAAGGCTGATTGTTGTACGCTGTGTAAACTGCTGACTTCTAACCTTAAACTTTTAGCTATCAACCTGTAAATATGGGCATTTAACCCTGTAGTTTTGCCCCAAAAGCTAAATCCCCGGCATCTCCCAAACCTGGCACAATGTAACCTTTGGCAGTTATTTCATCATCAATATCGCCGCACCAAATAGTAGCTTTAGGCACTTCACGTTTTACATATTCAATGCCTACAGTGCAGGCAATAGCGCAAACAATATGCAGCTCTTTAATAGCACCTTCTTCTTTTAAATATTGTATAGATTTTACCAATGAAGATCCTGTTGCAATCATGGGGTCACTTATAATTAGTACACGGCCTTCAATTTCGGGGCAGCTCATATATTCCAGGCTAATATCAAAACTGCCATCGGGGTTATGTTTGCGGTAGGCGCTTATAAAAGCATTATCTGCCTTATCAAAATAATTTAATAAACCATTGTGCATGGCAAGGCCGGCACGTAAAATAGTGGCCAGTACCGGTTGCTGTTTTAAAACCATACTGGTAGAAATGCCCAGCGGTGTGGTAATTTCTTTTTCTTCCCACTCCATTTTTTTGCTTATTTCGTAGCCAATTACTTCGGCAATGCGTTCCAGGTTTCTTCTAAAACGCATGCGGTCGTTTTGTACATCTACATTGCGTAATTCACTTACCCAATTGCTTATTAAAGAATGTTGTTCGCTTAAGTTGATGACCATAAAATTAAGCCCCACCTATCCTCCCCCAAGGGGAGGGAAATGGAGTAGATTTTTGTGAAGATTATGTTTTGATAATTATCTAATCGCCAATAAGTAGTGTAAAACTATATTTAAGCAATTAACTTGAAACAAAACTAAAATAAAAAATTCCCTTTGCAGTATTTTTTTTTGACTGAATTTTAAAGCTATAAAAACTCTGTGCTTCAGTGCCTCTGTGGCAAAAAAAGCCTGGCGTAAGCCTGACTTAAAATCTTTTAACACAGCATTTGAGAAAAATGTATTTTTATTGTACTCTAAATAAACAACATGAAAAGAATGACTGCTTTGGTAGTTGTAACTGCAATAGTAATTAGTGCCTGCAACAGCGATGATAAAAAAACTGACGCTGCAAAAGATAAATACGAACAAACCAAAGAAACGCTGGAAGAAACCGAAAAGAAAAACCCTGTCCGTTTTTTAACCGTTACCGGCCACGATAAAAAAAATCTTTTAGGCCAAACTGTTGTAAAAGGAATGCTGAATAACACCGCAAAAATTGCCAGTTATAAAGATGTACAGATAAAATTATCTTTTTACAGTAAAACCAAGGCCCTTTTAGAAGAAGATGTGGAAACCATTTTTGAAACACTTGCCCCCGGTAAATCTGCCGATTTTAAAACCAAATATTTTGCACCCAAAGGAACGGATAGTGTGGCGTTGAAAATAATGGGGGCTAAGGGTGAGTAAGAAATTTTACTATACCACCTGTTTAATTTTCATTTCAAGCAGTTTATTTGCACAGATAAAAATTATAACCCGCTGATAGTTTGTTTATTGGCATAGATAACGTGATTGTTATTCAAATCTGCTAAAAATTCCTGTAGAAAAATTATCATTAAATATAAATGGAGCAACTGTTTCAGGAGGTAATGGAAAATATATTATTCGATGCGCTGCTCAAAGACAAAAGCATCAATAAAAATATTCTTTTGCTGAAAAAAACTGGTTTTGCTTTAAAAGCAAACTGGCAGGTTAAGTAATTTCATTAATTTTTAGTTTTTGTTGCCGCCATGATCACTTTAATTAGGGTCTTTGAAGAACGATTTCAAATTAAAGGCATTTACTCCTTTTAATTCGTTAATTGCTAATATCAATGTTCCTTTTTAATCAATTAATGTAATTACGTTTGATTTTAATATCGGATGATCCAATAACACTGTGACTGATTCACTAAAAAATTACAGCTATCTTTTCTCGACCTGGAATTAAACAAATACTTACATAAATCAACGAAAGGTGTAATTCAGTACTTATATTTGGAAGTATTTCCTCAACAGAGACCGAAAATTGTCGCAATGTTTTAATGAAACTTAATCAAACTAATTGATTCCGATTTTACAACTCAAACCCATCCCCATCAAACAACCCTAAATCACTCAACTTTAAATGAGGTATTACCAGCAATGCCATAAAAGATAAAGTCATAAATGGAGCAGTAAGCGTACTCCCCAATTCTTCTTTAACCATTTTATCAATAGCAGTGTAGGCCGCAGCAACTTCATAACCATCTTCATTACTCATTAAACCGGCAACAGGTAATGCTAGAACAGCCCCTTCCCATCCTTCCCCGGGGGGAGGGGTAAAATGCACTAATCCCACCATTTACTTTTATTACCTCATTTACAGCTTTACAAATACTTTCATCATCAACACCCACAGCAACAATATTATGGCTGTCGTGTGCAACAGACGATGCAATAGCGCCATGCTTTAAACCAAAATTTTTAATAAATGCTTTTGCAACGGGGGCATTTTTGTAACGGTTAACTACAACAATCTTTAAAACGTCGTTTGCAATATCACTTTCGTAAAAGCCATCTTTAATAATTGGGTTGCAAATAATTTTATTGGTAATTAATTGTCCATCTAATGCTTGAATTGCATAAACAGGGTTATTAAAATCTGAAATCTGAAATCTAAAATCCGAAATCATTTTTTCAGTGCAATCAAATTGATTTATAAGTTCAGATCTTTCAGTTTTTATTTTTGATACACCATTTTCAGCAACCAATTTTCCATCAATATAAGTTTGTACTACCTTAAAACTTTCTAAATCTTCTACTAAAATAAAATCTGCACTATCGCCTGCTCTTAATAAACCCACCTTCATTTTATAATGTAATGCAGGATTAATGCATGCGGCCAGCAATACTTTAAAAATATCAATACCCTTTGCAACGGCCCTTGCACATAATTGGTTAATGTGGCCATCTGCCAAACTATCCGGGTGTTTATCATCGCTGCAAAACATCATCATGGCATAATGTTCATGCATCAAATCAATTAGTGCGTCAAAGTTTTTTGCAGCGCTGCCTTCACGTATCAAAATCTTCATGCCGTATTTTAATTTATCCAGCGCCTCGGCAGCTGTAAAACATTCATGATCGGTAGTTATGCCGGCATCAATATATTTTTTTGCCAGCTCGCCCATTAATCCCGGTGCATGCCCATCAACAGGTTTATTGTATTTTTTTGCGGCAGCAATTTTTTTCAGTACTTCTTTTTCAGCATTCAATACACCCGGATAATTCATCATCTCACTTAAATAAAAAATATCATCACTTTGTAATAAAGCATCAACATCACCTGCATGTAATGCAGCGCCTGCGGTTTCAAAAATAGTGGCAGGTACACAACTTGGCGCACCAAAATGAAATTTAAACGGTACCGTTTTTCCATTGTCAATCATAAATTGTACGCCTGCCATGCCGCAAACATTTGCAATTTCGTGAGGGTCGCTGATGGTGGCAACCGTGCCGTGCACCACAGCCAATTTTGCAAATTCGGATGGTACTAACATGGAGCTTTCAATATGCACATGGCTGTCGATAAAACCGGGTAAAATAAAGTTGGCAGTTGATAGTTGATAGTTGGAAGATGGCAGTTTTTGAATTGAAGCAATCTTTCCATCTTCAACTGTAACTGCTCCGTAAAAAATTTGTTTGTTGAAAATATCAACAATGTTCCCTGTTATAATTTGTGGCATAAATAATTAAAATTTCGTTTACAAACTTAAACTATTATAAACGGTTTAAGATGCTGGTAAATGGAATAAACAAAAGATATTGAATTGAAATTTTAATTTATCTTGCCCGTCTAAAAAACATAACAATGAAACCTATAATTATTTTCTGTTTATTTATTATGGTAATGGTATTTGCACAATTTGCACAGGCGCAAACTGTTGACGAAATTATTGATAAACATACTGCTGCAATGGGCGGCAAAGAAAAATTAGGTACATTAATCAGTGTGCGTAAAGAAGGCAGCATGAATGCACAAGGTGCAGATGTAGGCATTGTAAACACTGCACTTGATGGTGTTGGGTACAGAGTAGATTTTGCCGTTATGGGAACCCAAAACTACCAGATAACGACTGCTGCAAAAGGTTCTGTTTTTATGCCAATTTTCGGGCAATCATCTCCGCAGGACATGCCAGACGATGCTTTTAAAGCCTCACAAATTTATTTAGACCTTAAAGGCTTTTTTATAAACTACAAAGAAAAAGGAACAAAGGTAGAATTTACCGCTAAAGAAACAATTGATGGTGTGGAATGCTACAAATTGATAGCCACTTTTAAGAATGGCAATACCACTAATTTTTTTATTGATACAAAAAATGACCGTTTGTATAAAACAACTACCAAAGGCTCGGCCAATGGCGAAGCTGTAGATGTATTTACTACCTACAGCAATTACAAACAAAATGCAGATGGTTATTGGTTTGCTTATACCACTACTAACGAAAGAGGCGATATTAATTATGACAAAATTGAAACTAATATAAAAGTAGACCAAAGTATTTTCAAGGATTAGAAAGTTATGTTACTAAAAACCTCCTGATTAACCGGGAGGTTTTTAATTTCATTGCGTATCTTCCAAATCTAATTTAACTAACATGCAAAAACTACTACTGCTTGCTGCAACATTTACTGTTGTCTTTTCTTCTCCTGCACAAAAAAAACAAAACTATTGTTGTAAATAATGATGACAGTGTTTTGCTCAGCAAAACAAAATACCGCAGCATTGGCCCTTACCGTGGCGGCAGAAGTGGCGCCGTAGCAGGCGATGCAAAAAATAAAAACACTTTTTATTTTGGTGCTACAGGCGGTGGCGTTTGGAAAACTTTGGATGGAGGCAGCAACTGGAAAAATATAAGCGATAAATATTTTGGTGGCAGCATTGGTGCTGTTGCCGTTGCCCCAAGCGATAATACAATATTATATGTTGGCGAAGGCGAAAATACTTTAAGAGGAAACGTAAGCGAAGGTTTTGGTATGTGGCGTACAGACGATGGCGGTAGAAGCTGGAAAAATTTAGGATTAAAAGATACCCGGCATATCATCCGTATTATTATTCATCCAAAAAATGCGGATGTAGTTTGGGTAGCGGCCATTGGCCATTTGTTTGGCCCTAATGAAGAACGGGGTATTTTTAAAACTACTGATGGCGGAAAAAACTGGAAAAAAGTTTTGTATGTAAATAACCAAACCGGCTGCAGCGATTTAATGATGGAGCCGGGTAATCCTTCAGTGTTGTATGCCGGCACATGGCGCATACAGCGTACGCCTTACAGCTTGGAAAGTGGGGGCGATGGTGGTGGCATTTGGAAAAGTATAGATGGTGGAGAAACATGGAAAAATATTTCGGCTAACAAAGGTTTGCCAAAAGGTTTGTGGGGCATAACAGGTATTACAGTGGCACCATCCAACACGGATAAAATTTATGCCATCATAGAAAATAAAGATGGCGGTTTGTTTGTAAGCACTGATGCCGGCGAAACATGGACATTGCAAAGCAGTGATAACAGCATTCGCCAACGGGCATGGTATTACAGTAAAATTTTTGTAGATCCAAAAAATGAGAATAGTGTATATGCCCTCAATGTAAATTTTTTAAAAAGTGCAGATGGTGGAAAAACTTTTAAAAATATAAATACACCGCATGGCGATCATCATGATTTATGGATTGACCCTGAAGATGCCCGGAGAATGATTATTGCAGATGATGGTGGCGGGCAAATAAGTTTTGATGGCGGCGAAAATTTCAGCACTTATATGAACCAGCCCACGGCGCAATTTTACAGGGTAAGTACCGATAATCATTTTCCTTACAGAATTTTAGGGGCGCAACAGGATAACAGTACCGTAAGAATTTTATCGAGAAGCGATGGCGGACAAATAACACAAAACGATTGGCAGGAAACTGCAGGAGCGGAAAGTGGTTACGTGGTGGCCGATCCCTCAAATCCTGATGTGGTTTATGGAGGAAATTACAGCGGCTACCTGTCGAGGTTAGATCATAAAACAGGAGAGAACCGTGCCGTAAGTGTATGGCCCGATGATCCGTTGGGTGCTGGTGCCGATGTAAGTAAATATCGCTTTCAATGGAACTTCCCTATTTTCTTTAGTCCGCATAATCCCAAAAAATTGTATGCAGGAGGTAATATTTTATTTGCTACAGAAAATGAAGGCGCATCATGGACGGCACTGGGTGGTGATTTAACTACCAATGATAAACAAAGGCAACGCAGCAGCGGCGGCCCCATTACAAAAGATAATACAGGTGTAGAAGTGTACTGTACCATTTTTACAGCAACAGAATCTGCTGTAGAAAAAGATTTATTATGGACAGGCAGTGATGACGGATTGATACATGTAAGTAAAGACGGTGGCAAAAATTGGGAGAACGTAACTCCACCTGCAGCAGGTAAATGGATGATGTGGAATTGTGTGGAAACGGATCCGTTTGTAAAAGGCAAAGCCTATTTTGTGGGTACAAAATATAAGAGCGATGATTTTGCTCCTTATATTTTTAAAACAGAAGATTATGGAAAAACATGGGTGAAAATTACCAATGGCATTGGAGCCAGTCATTTTACCAGGGCAATGAGGGCCGATAAAAAAGTAAAAGGATTGTTGTATGCAGGAACAGAATACGGCATGTACATCAGTTACGATGATGGTGCAAGCTGGAAATCTTTTCAACTGAATTTACCCATGGTGCCCATTACAGATTTAACCATAAAAGAAAATGATTTAATTGTGGCTACGCAAGGCCGTAGCTTTTGGGTGCTTGATGATTTAAGTGTGGCGCAGGAGATTGTAAGAACCAATAATTTTAATCTCACTTCAAAAGATGTATTTGTTTTTCCCGTAAATGATGCGTACCGTTTTGATGGCTTTCAAAATTTGAATGCTAAAAATGCAGGTATGAATCCGCCGAATGGCACGGTAATAAATTACTGGTTAAAAAATGTAATTGATTCGCCCAAAGTAAGTATTGAAATACTGGATAAGAACAAAAAGCCAATAAAATTATTTGCCACCAATGCCAAAGAAAAAGAAAATAAGATTGATGTAAGCAAAGGCATGAACCAGTTTGTATGGAATATGCTGTATCCACCGGCAGATAAAATAGAAGGACAAATTATATGGCATGGCAATGTGCCCGGACCTAAGGCTGCACCTGGTAATTATTTTTATAAAATAAAAGCAGATAAAGACTCTGCAGAAGGAAATTTTGTAATAAAGGCAAACCCGGTGTACAAATTATCGCAACAGGATTATGAAGACCAGTTTAACTTTTTAATTGCTGTGAGAGATAAATTTAATGATATTCAAAAAGCAATAAAAAATATTGGAGAGGTTCGTAAACAGATAAATGATTTTACTGCAAGAGCAGGAAAAGATTTACCCAAAGAAATAAAACAGCAGGCAGATACCATCAATAAACAAATGACGGTTATTGAAGAAGCGCTGCATCAAACCAAGGCCAAAAGCGGGCAGGATGTGCTGAATTTTCCGATAAGGTTAGATGATAAAATAAGTGGCTTATACGATTTTGCAGTGAGCGGTAATGCAGCACCTGCAAAGCAGGTTAAAGATGCATTTGCTGAGTTAGGCGCACAAACAGATGTGCAGTTAAATGCATTAAAAAAATTGCTGGAAGATGATGTAGTAAAATTAAATGCATTGATAAGAGAGAAAGCATTGCCGGTGATAGGGTTGAAGAAAGACTAATACAAAATACTGGATACTTGATGCTGAAAATATTTCATCAGGCACAAGAAATTTTGCAAGCAAAAGCATCAAGTATCCAGCATCAAGTATCCAGCATCCAGTATCCAGTATCCAGCATCAAGTATCCAGTATATCCGGCCTTCTCTCTTTTGTTCTTTGTAAACTTTGCTCCACCCGCCATTCTTCAATTAATTTATGGTTGCCGCTTAATAAAATATCCGGCACTTTCCATCCACGGAATTCTTCGGGCCTTGTATAAACCGGCGGCGCCAGTAAATTATCCTGAAAAGAATCGGTTAATGCAGATGTTTCATCATTCAATACACCTGGCAGTAAACGGCCAATAGCATCAACTAAAACTGCCGCAGCAATTTCACCTCCACTTAAAACATAATCACCAATAGAAATTTCTTTGGTAATAAAATGTTGCCTCACCCTTTCATCAATGCCTTTGTAATGGCCGCAGATAAGTAACAAATTATTTTTTAAAGAAAAACTATTCGCCATTTTTTGATTGAAGGTTGCTCCATCAGGGGTTAAATAAATTACTTCATCGTAGGTCGGTTTGCTTTTTGTAAACTTTCAATCGCATTTACCAAAGGCTCTATCATCATCACCATTCCGGCTCCGCCACCAAACGCATAATCATCTACCTGTGCCCTTGCATAAGTAGTGTAATCTCTTAAATTAATTACATTCACTTCAAGCAAACCTTTATCCTTTGCCCTTTTTAAAATAGAGTGGGCAAAAGGGCTTTGCAATAAATCAGGAACAACAGAGATGATATCAATTTTCATAACCAATCCGCAAAATTGCGTTGCTTTTAAAGTGAAATATTTTATTATGATAAGGTAAAACTAAGTAATAAATATTTGCAGGAAATATTTACACTTTGATCTTTATTTAGCGGCACTATCATTTCAATCCATGTTTTTTAATATTAAAATAGAGTTACAAAGGTTAAAAGGGATGTTTCAATATATTTTTTTGCTTATCTTACAAGTGTAATACTGCCTGCTGGTGCAGGTTTTGTCATTACATCCAATCACATATCTATGAAGTTTACGTTAATCACTAGTAAGCATTACACCAATGGTATTAAAGTGCTTTTAGGTATTATCATTGTCATTCTAATCATTTCTGTCTATCAATCCAGGCAGGTAATTCAAACCGGCAAATGGATTTCCAATACTCAGCACATACTGCAGGATTCTAAAAAAGTACTTACGCTTGCATTAAATAACGAATCTGGTTTCAGGGGATATATATTTAGTGGGCGAAAAAGTTTTTTGCAACCGATGCAAAATTCACAAAAAGAAATTTACGCCAACCTAAGCAATCTAAAAACACTTACAAAAAATAATCAGGCACAACAAATACGTGCCGACTCCTTATCTTTTTTTGTCTCCAAAAGAATTGAATTTTCTAACCTTGCAATTAAAAGCTATGAAGATAACGGAGCCGATACTGCCATTAAAATGGTTGAAACCGGCGAAGGCAAATTATATACCGACCATATCAGACTTTTGGTCGATCAGATTCAGGATGCCGAAAATGCATCGCTTGTAAAGCATAAAGAAGCTAACGATAAAAGTGTAAAAAATCTTCAAAAAATTTTACTGCTTACAATGGCGGTAGTGCTTTTGTTGTTAGGGGTTTTTATACAAAAAGTAAGAGCAGATAATGTTGAAAAAAGTAAGGCTGCTGCAGCATTACAAAAAATGAATGATGAGCTGGAGCAAAGGGTTGCCCAACGGACACAGGAGCTGGATAAAAAAGAAAAACTGTTCAGGACACTGGTAGAAAATAACGAAGGTATCATCTCTTTGATTGATGAAAAATTTAATGTACTCTTCCGCAGCTCTTCTACTGCACTGATTACCGGAAGGTTGTTCGACGAAAAGGAAAAAATTGCCATTACAGAATATTTACATCCTGATGACAGGGCAACAGTAATTTCTTTAATGGCCGATGCAGTCGCAAATCCCGGCAAAACAATTCCACTTTCTGTAAGGGTGCGAAATAAAAATGGCTATTATATTTGGCTGGAAGGTGTAATTAAAAACATGACACACGACCCTGCCATAGGAGGTATTATCATCAACTTAAGGGATATCAGTGAAAGAAAAAGAGCAGAAGAAAAAATTATAAAAGCCAACCGCCTTTATTTTTTTATCAGCCATATTAACCAAATGATTGTGCGTACCCGTGATGAAGCAACATTGTTTAAAGAAGCCTGCCAGATTGCTGTTAGCGAAGGTAAATTCAGGATGGCATGGATAGGCATGATTGATGAAAAAACTAAAACTGTAATTCCAGTAATGCATGCAGGCGACGACAGCAGTCACCCAACTTTTATAAAACCGGAATTGCTGCATAATAATCCGGAATACATGGAACCAATAGTTACTGGTTTGTACATGGGAAAATATTCAGTATGTAACGACATTGAAAAAGATGAACGAATGGCCCCGTGGAAAGACGAAGCAATAAGCCGTGGTTACCGTTCATTTATGGCAGTACCAATAAAAATTTCAGAAAAAGTGATAGGCATGTTTTCTTTTTATGCTGATGTAAAAGATTTTTTTGATGCAGCAGAAATTGCATTGTTAGAAGAAGCAACAAGCGATGTGTCGTTTGCTTTGGAAGTTTTTGAAAAAGAAAAACTCCGCAGTAAAGCTGCAGCAGAAATTAAAATAGCTGTTGACCGTTACGATATACTTGCCCGTGCTACCAGCGATACTATTTGGGATTGGGATATTGTAAATAACAACATGGTGTATAATGATGGCATTAATAAAATGTTTGGATATAAAGCCGACGAAGTAGAAAAAATTGTTGACTGGTGGAACGAAAAACTTCACCCCGATGATTTTAAAAAAGTAACTGAATTGGTAGAAGATGTTTTTGAAAAGGGCTTGCAAAAATTTCAAATAAACTATCGCTTCCGCTGTGCCGATGATACGTATAAACATATTTTCGACAGGGCTTATGTAATGTTTGATGAAAGCGGTAACCCCTGCAGAATGATTGGCGCCATGCAGGATATTACTTACCAGGTGGATGAAGAAATGCGGACATCTAAAGCAATAATAGATGCGCAGGAACAGGAGCGTAGTTTTATTGGTGGAGAACTGCATGACAATGTAAATCAAATTTTAGCAGGATCGGTACTAGCATTAGGTATGGTTAAAGGAAGCCGGGCAGCTACAAAAGAATCGCATAAATATATTGAAATGGGTAAGGGGCATATTTTAAATGCTATTGAAGAACTGCGAAAATTATCACATAAGCTTGCCCCGGCATCTTTTGATGACAGTTCTTTAAAAGATGCTTTTGAAGATTTGTTGCAAACCTTTAATGTAAATAATCAGTTTAAAATAAAACTGAATTTTGATAGCAAGTGTAATAAACTTGATGGAGATTTACAGATAAACTTATACAGGATATTACAGGAGCAGGTAAAGAATATTGTTAAGTATGCCGAAGCAACTGAAATAGAAATAACCCTTACACGATCTGGCGGTTTGGTTTTGATGAAGATAATTGATAATGGTAAAGGCTTTAATGTAAAAACTGCAAAAAATGGTATAGGCCTCAGCAATATTAAAAAAAGGGCTGAATCTTTTTCTGGTAAATTTATTTTAAAATCATCGCCGGGCAAAGGCTGCGAAATAAATGTAGAAATACCACTGGTTGTTTAATCTTTATTTATTCCAACTTACAATATCAGTAAATTAAATTTTCAGAGTTTAAGTTCCCCCTTCAGGGGGTGGAGGGGGCTCCCATAAAATCATCCAAATCTCTTTTATCTTTTTTTGTTGGCCTGCCTTGCTTACTCATTCTTTTACCCGTATGAAAAACTGCTGCCTGAAATTTAATACGGTCCAGTTCTTCGGCAGGTGTAATATCGGTGTAATGTTTTATTGCTTCGGCATACTGTACCCGGTGATGTAAAAGTGCGGTAACTTTTATTAACCATTTTTTTGCTTCACTTTTCACTTCGTATTCATCATCCACGTTTACTGTTCTGGCAGCTTTACAATTATCTCCGTTGTGTTTTACTTTTCCTTTATCGCAGGCATCAGCCGCCTGGCTACGGGTTTTATACAGGCGGATAGCCCATAAATATTTATCTAATCTTAGTTTTTCTTTATCCATAAATTTTAAAATACTTACCAGGTTTCCTGTCCAAAATTACTGCTTCTTTGTTTCATACTTTTCTAAATTGAAGATTAAAAATAAATCCTTTTCTATCAAGGGGGCATTTCAAATTGTAGCAATATTTTGTTCAACGCAGAGAAAATGAGATGGCAGAGTTTACGCTGAGGACCTCTGCGATAACTCCTTTTCTCATTTCCTTTGCGGTAAAATTTCCTGTCTGTGCTACTGCTTTTGCAACAATTTAAAATGCACCCCTCCATTAATGATTATCAGTTAATCTAATTGCTTACTTTTATTCTCTAAAATTATACATATGAAGTTCAGGATTATTGCACTTAGCATGTTCTTTATTTTTTCAATTCATTTCTCATTTGCACAGCGTGGCCGTATAAACTGGACGGCAGATGGTAATGCCTACACCAAAATTAAAGACGGGAATATTGTAAAGGTGGATCCTAAAACCGATGCAGAATCTATTCTTATTAAAAAAGAACAGTTAACACCTCCGGGTTACAAAACGTTGTTGCCGCAATCTTACTCGTTCAGTAAAGACAATAGTAAATTATTAATTTTTACCAACACAGTAAAAGTATGGCGCTTAAATACCAAAGGCGAATACTGGGTTTTAGATATTGCATCAAACCGCATAACGCAGTTGGGTAAAGGCCGGCCGGCGCAATCATTAATGTTTGCAAAATTTTCTCCCGATGGAAAAAAAGTTGCTTATGTAAGCGAACATAATTTATTTGTAGAAGATGTGTCATCTAACAACATAAAAAAAATGACTAATGATGGTACAAGAAAATTAATTAACGGCACTTTCGATTGGGTGTACGAAGAAGAGTTTGGCTGCCGTGATGGTTTCAGGTGGAGCCCCGATGGCAGTAAAATTGCTTTTTGGCAGGTGGATGCAACAAAAATAAGAGACTATTTTATGTTGAACACTACCGACAGTAATTACAGTAAAGTAATTCCGGTAGAATATCCAAAAGTTGGCGAAGCACCTTCGCCGGTAAAAATTGGTGTTACAGATATTTCATCAGGTGTAATACGCTGGATGAAAATAGATGGCGATCCCCGGCAGCATTATATACCACGTATGGAATGGAGTGGCACTAACGAATTAATGGTACAGCAATTAGACCGTAAGCAACAGGAAAGTAAATTAATGTATTGCAATACCAACGATGGAAGTACACATACTTTTTGGGCCGAAAATGATGAAGCCTGGGTGGACTTAAACTCCTCTGATATTTTTGGCGAACCGGGAGGTTTTACATTTATAAACAAAGGACAGAATTTTATTTTAGTAAGCGAAAAAGATGGCTGGCGCCATATTTATAAAATTAGCCGTGATGGTAAAACAGAAACTTTATTAACCAAAGGCAATTACGATATTGATGTAATTAAAAGTATTGACGAAGCTAATAACTATATTTATTTTACAGCATCACCATCCAATGCCACGCAATTGTATTTATACCGCATCCGTATTGAAAATAGAACGGGTGTTATAGATAAATTCAAAAAAAATAAAGAAGATGCGGAATTATTAAGTGCCGAAAATTTAGTGGGTACACATAACTATACTATTTCTCCCAATAGTAAATTTGCCACACATACCTTTTCTAACAGCAACATACCACCGGTAACAGAATGGATAACACTGCCGGATAATAAACCCGTAAGCAATGCAAAAAGTATTGTATCAAATATAAAAACAGATAACACTAATGATGTGGAATATCTGCAAATAACCACAGAAGATAATGTAACATTAGATGCATGGATAAATAAGCCAGCCAATTTTAATGCATCAAAAAAATATCCGGTGGTGCTGTATGTGTATGGCGAACCTGCAGCAAATACAGTGCAAAACAGTTACGGCAATCACAGTAATTTTTTATACAATGGCGATATAAGGGCAGATGGTTATATACAGGTGTCGATAGATAACCGTGGCACACCAATGCTTAAAAGCGCCAAATGGCGTAAATCTATTTACAGAAAAATTGGTTTAATAAATGTAAGGGACCAGGCAATGGCCATGAAAAAATTATTGGCAGATAAAAGTTATTTTGATAAAGACCGTGTAGCAGTTTGGGGGTGGAGCGGCGGCGGATCATCTACATTAAATTTAATGTTTCAGTATCCTGATATTTTTAAAACAGGTATTTCAATTGCAGCAGTAGGCAATCAATTAAATTACGATAATATTTACCAGGAACGATATATGGGATTACCAAAGGAAAACCGGGATGATTTTGTAAAAGGCTCACCCATTAATTATGCAAAAAACCTGCAGGGAAATTTATTATACATACACGGCACCGGCGATGATAATGTGCATTACAGCAATGCCGAGCAATTGGTGAATGAATTAATAAAATACAATAAACAATTTCAATTTATGCCTTACCCCAACCGTACGCACAGTATTAGCGAAGGCGAAGGAACATGGCAGCACTTAACAACATTATACACCACTTATTTAAAGCAACATTGTTTGCCGGGGGCAAAATAAAAATACAATTTTGTAACAAGCCGTATTTCTTTACTGTGCATCGTTGTGTCACTCACTTGTACGGCATACCTTTATTGAACTTTTATTAAAGCGGTTTTTTAACCGCTTTTTTTATTTTATACATTTTGCTTTTAAACCATATTGTAATTACAAAGTCATACGCTCATAAAATAAATTATTATGAAAAAATATTTTTCAAAAATTGTAATGATGTTGATAATAGCAATATCATTTTCTGCAGCAGCAGATGCACAAATTATTGTAAAAGTCCGCCCCGGACCGCCTGCATACCGTGCAAGGCCCGTTCGTCCGTCACCTGCATATGTTTGGATGGGAGGAAATTATGTTTGGCGGGGCAACCAGTATGTTTACAAAGATGGTTACTGGACAACACCGCCGCAACCCGGGCATGTTTGGGTAGAAGGGCATTGGAAACACCGAAGGGGCGGATGGGTTTGGATACCCGGCCACTGGAGAAGATAAAAAGTATACAATAATTTTTAACGGGGTTATTAATTGTAAGTTGAAGCCTGCTTTTTAAGCAGGCTTCCTTATTGCACAAACATAGTTTTGTTAAAGTATTGCTTTGGCATAATGTTAGCAGTAATAATTACGTTCAAACTAAAATCTAAAAAATGAAAAAAATACTCACAGCGGCACTCATACTTTCTTCTGCAGTTGTATTTGCACAGCGCAATAAATTAAGCGACGATCATGAAAACTTTTTTCGCTTTGGTGCAAAGGCTGGTGTTAATGCCAATAAAATTACAGGCCAGTCTTTTAAAAGTGGTTTTAATTATAATTATCAGCTGGGTGCATTTATGCAATTTAATTTTGCCAGCAGGTTCGGTATTCAGCCCGAAGTAAATTTTGTACAAACCTCTTCCGAATTCAGTAACGATCCCAACGATGTGTACAACGATTTGTTTCGTGACGGCAGCCAAAAATCTTCTAAACTTAATTATATAGAAGTACCCGTTTTATTAAATGTAAGCATCGGCCCCAGTAAAAGGGTAAAGCTGCAGGTTGGCCCATCATATGGCGGCTTAGTAAAACAAACTGTAGACAGTTTAAAAACAAATGGTAACATTTATAAAAATGCCGAGTGGAGCGCCATTGGGGGTTTATGGATACAATTGCCATTAATTAATTTAGGCGCAAGATATAAACTGGGCTTATCAGATATCAACGCTATCGACGATCGCCAAACCTGGAAGAACCAGGCCATTCAGGTATTTGTTGGCGTTACGTTTTAATTAATTCCCTCAATTTCTTATTTAAAGTGTTTGCAGACTGAAAAAAGCAAAAAAAATAATGCTTTTGTTCCCCTTCAGGGGTTAGGGGCTTTGTTTTATTAAAAGGAGATTGTATTTTACAATTCCTAATAATTACGCTATGCAAAACATTGTATTGGAAAATTTATTGCTGATAGATATTGAAACTGTACCCCAGCAACCCACATTTGATTTATTAAACGACGACTGGAAAAAGTTATGGGAAGAAAAAACCCAGCGTTCTTTACCCGACTTTACAACCGCTGCCGAATTTTATCCGCAGCGTGCCGGAGTAATGGCCGAGTTTGCAAAAATTGTTTGCATAAGCATTGGTTATTTTATAAAGCAGGATGGTAAATTACAATTACGCCTTAAATCTTTTTATGGCGATGATGAAAAAAAACTCTTACAGGATTTTATAAGCACCATAAATATTATGGAAGCAAAAAATAATAAATGGAGTTTTGCAGGGCACAACATAAAAGAGTTTGACATTCCCTTCATCTGCCGCAGGCTTTTAATAAATGGTTTACCCATTCCTGTTTACCTCGATTTTCAAAATATGAAACCATGGGATACCAACACCGTGGATACTTTTCAATACTGGCGCTTTGGCGATTATAAAAATTATACTTCTTTAAAATTATTAGCGGCAGCTCTTGGTGTTCCATCACCCAAAGATGATATTGACGGCAGCATGGTAGCTGATGTGTACTGGAAAGAAAAAAACCTGCTACGCATTGCCACCTATTGCCAAAAAGATGTGGTAACAACAGGCAATATTATCCTGCGGTTTAAAAATATGGAGTTGCTGAAAGAAGAAGATGTGGTGGTGGTGAAATGATGATTTGTAAAAATCTGTGAGGTTTTGTAGCACTCCACAATTCCAATAAATATTTGTTGAAGTAAGCGTTTTAAATTTTAATACCCTGCGTAAACCTCCCAGGTTAATAAACGATTTAGAATTGTAAAGTTTAAAGCCATGAAATTGATAAAAGTCATATTGCATTCAACTAATAAATAAAGAAACAAACTTGTAAAACCGCTACGCTGCAATCCCTTACCAATTGGCTGCAACTGTTGCCTTATTTTAAAACCGGGATAATTATTCAGGTAAAAATAAAGGCCTGGAAATGGGTAATAGAGATAAGTACAGGATGAATATTTTATAAGTATACAATTGAAGTAATATTTTTATTTTTAAAGGTTGCATTGCGTAATTCGTGGCAAAAATTTAAACTTCAGGTTTATTATTAATAGTGTGTGGGCCAGAAGCTTTAAATTTACAGCCGATAACAAACAACCATCAACAATTATGGGCCTTTTTGATAAACTCTTTGGAAAAAAACAACAGCAGGAAAGTTTAGAGCAGGGATTACAAAAAACACGGGAAGGGTTTTTAAGTAAAATAACCAAAGCTATTGCCGGTAAAAGCACTGTTGATACCGAAGTGCTGGATAATTTGGAAGATGCATTGGTAAGTGCCGATGTGGGAATTGAAACCACTGTAAAAATTATTGAGCAAATAGAAGCAAGGGTTGCAAAAGATAAATACCTCAACACATCGGAGCTTAATAAAATTTTAAAAGAAGAAGTACAAAATATATTAGTAGCTGCACCGCAGGATACCAGTTATCAAGATTATGAATTGCCTGCAGGCCATAAGCCGCATGTTATTTTAGTAGTGGGTGTAAATGGGGTAGGTAAAACAACCACCATTGGTAAACTGGCGCATAATTTTTCAAAAGCAGGTAAATCAGTTTTGCTGGGTGCTGCAGATACCTTTAGGGCAGCTGCAGTAGATCAATTAACAATTTGGAGCGAAAGAACCGGGGTTGATATTGTGAAAAAAGAAATGGGCAGCGACCCGGCATCAGTTGCATTTGATACCGTTAAAAGCGGCGTTGCAAAAAATATGGATGTGATCATTATTGATACAGCAGGAAGGCTGCATAATAAAATTCATTTAATGGATGAGTTGTCTAAAATAAAAAAAGTAATTCAAAAAGTTATTCCCGAAGCACCGCATGAAGTGATGCTGGTTTTAGATGGCAGCACCGGGCAAAATGCATTGGAGCAGGCCAAACATTTTACAGCTGCAACGGATGTTACGGCACTTACTATTACAAAGTTAGATGGCACAGCAAAAGGCGGTGTGGTACTCGCCATTGCCAGTCAATTTAAAATTCCAGTAAAATTTATCGGCGTAGGAGAAAAGGCAGAAGATCTTTTGGTTTTTGATAAACAATTATTTGTTGAAGGCCTGTTTAATGCAGGGGCCTAAAATACTTCTGAATTTTAAGTATTTAATTATATACATTTGTAAAGCAAACGCAGTGGGTTTGCGCTTTAAATTCTATCCTTCGATAGCCGCATCTTCAGCATAATTATCTACTACTTTATTGTTTCGGGCATCAGTAATCTGCATCCTTACTGAAAACACGATTGGTGTTTACGGGTAGTTTACTATAGTGTAATACCCAGGGTTTACCTGGTATTGTACTCTAATAATTATATTATTCATCATAATTATAAACCTTTATTTTATGGCCGCAACATTTAAATATGCCGCAACTAACGAGGCTCCCATTTTTGAATCCGTGGTAAATGGCACAGGTAAAAAAGTAATTAACAAAGTTTTAATGGGCACTTATATTACCACTACTGCAGAAGATACTGCTTTTTATAAAGTAAAAGCATTTGGTAAAGAAGGCTGGATGAAGAAGACAGACCTGAGTGATAACATGGGCCTTAAAATTTTTTATTTAGATGTAGGCCAGGGCGATGGAGTATTAATAGAAGTGGGTAAAATAAGAATTTTAATTGATGCCGGCCCGGCAACAAACCTGTACAGCTACCTTACCAAATGGCAATATACTTACCTGTTGAAGTACAATAAAAAAGTACATATCGATTATGTGTTCATCAGCCATTTTGATACCGACCATTACAAAGGTGTAATAAAAGTTTTAGAAGATAAGCGGTTTACTTTTGGCGCCATATACCATGCAGGCATCTTAAAATTTGCTGCAACAGGTAATCCTTACAACACAGGCTTAGGCGATACCGTTACAAGCAATGGTGTAAAATATCTTACAAAAATATTTGATAATCTTTTAACTGCTGCAGAACCGGCAAGCTTTAACAGGGATATTACCAATTTTATGGAGGCACTGCTTACCGCAAACCAGCAGGGCCGGGTTACCAAAGTAAAAAGATTAACTGCAGGCGACATTGCCGTAAATGAAACCATTGAAGGAAACAGTTTTACAATTGAAGTGCTGGGGCCTTTTACCGAAAAAATAAATAATAAAAATGCTTTTGTTTACTGGACTGATGACGGCATCACCATCAACGGCCACAGCCTGGTACTAAAAATTACATTTGGCACCCGTACATTTCTGTTTGGCGGCGATTTAAACACCAAATCAGAAACCTACCTGATGCAAAAGTATGGCGTGCTAAACCCGTTTGAAACAGATGTTGCAAAATCCTGCCATCACGGCTCATCTGATTTTACAGAAAAATTTATGCAGCTCATCAACCCATACGCCACCGTTATATCTTCCGGCGATAACGAAAGTTTTTCTCATCCCCGGGCCGATGCAATTGGTTGTGCAGGCCGGTATTCAAGAGGGCCAAGGCCATTGGTGTATTCAACAGAGCTGGCACGTTCAGTTGATTTACGCAGCAGAACTATTCTTTTTGGTATGATCAACTGCAGGTGTAACGGCAGTAAAATATTTATCAGCCAAATGAAAGAAGTAAAAAATTATGCCGATCTGTGGGATTCTTACCAGGCAGGATAAAAGGGGTGTGCAGCAAACAGTATTTCAAAATTAAAAAAAAAATTATGTTAAACGTATTTTTTAAAATTGTAATGGCAGTGTTTTTTATAGCCTGCCTTTATTCCTGCGCAAAACTTCCGGTACAATCAGTACAGCTTATGCAACAGATAAAAGACGAAGGGCAGCGTATGCACAAACTTAATTTGGCGTATGTAAACCTGTTGTTTGAAAATAAAAAAGCTGCGGTAGATACGTTTATGGAAAAAGAATACATTCCGGCTTATATGCAGCGTGTAAAAGAATTGTTTGATGAAAACGATACTAAAGTTGATAATAATAACTGGCAAACTATCTTTCCTCAAATAATTCCGCATGTTAATGCAGCAAGAGATTCGTTGCAGGGGGCTTTAATTGCCAACAAAAATAAAATTACCGGCAGGCTTAATGAAGATTATAATTTTTACAAACAGGCCTGCGATGCACAGATAGGCCTTTTATCATCTGCAACAAAATTAAACAATACCAGCCGCCAGATATTTAACGCTGCCGCATCAAAATTTTCAGGCGGTAAAACAGACCTTACCCAATTAGAGCAAACCCTTGACGGGGTTTTAAAAAAAGGGGGAAGCATTGCAGAAAAAATATTAGGAATTAATGATGCCATACAGTCATTCATCACCAATTAAAAGTATAATTATGCCTTTAACAATTGAAGAAATATTAGCCAAAGCAAAAACCGATACTGATAATAAATTTAAAAATAAAGTATCATCACTAACACAGTTAACCAACCCCGAAATTGACGTGCTGCTGGATGCAACGGGAATTAAAAAAGAAAATTTTGCAGCAGTGTTAAAAGAACTCAACGATGCAACCAAAAGCAATGAGGACAAAGTAAAAGCTATTACAAACATCAGCAAAGGTGTTTCGCTGCTGGTGGGCATAGCCCAAAAAGTTTTGTAGCATTTATTTGTAAAACGGCTGCATAAAATGGCCGGGTATTTTTTTTAAAGTAAAAATTTGCTATTAAAATGGTGAAGTAAAATGCTTAAAAAAGTGTACATATCATCTACTTACAAAGACTTAACGGTGTACCGTGAAGCGATAAGAGATATGTTTCAGTACAAAGGCCTGCAGGAAGAATTTACATTGGTATCAATGGAAGGTTACGTAAGCGAAAATGCAAAACGGGCCATTGATGTTTGTTTGGAAGATGTACGCAAGGCCGACATTTATATTTTAATACTGGCCAAACGCTACGGTTCTATTGTTGAAGGTACTGGTATTTCCTATACCGAATCGGAATATAATGAGGCATTAAAAGTGGCGCAGCAAAACCCACTTTACAAAATTTTTGTTTTTTACAGTAATGAAGAAATTGAAAAAGAAGATTTTAATAAAATGCCTGAATTGCAAAATGCAGACCTTCAGAATTTTTATAACAGTGCATTAAAAAACAGCGCTTCATTTATTTATCCTTTTAGTACGCCTGATAATTTATGCAAACAAATCCTGCTTACGTTTAATTATAATTTTAAAAAACCAAGCGGTATTACCGATTATAAAGATGCACTGATGCTCATCAACCGCAACGAGCAATCCTACAGCTTTTCAAAATCAGTAAAGAAAAATACTAACTCATTTTATTTTTCTTCGGTGTACGAAAACAATCCTAACGATTTTTTAGAACGTTTGTACGATTTGGAGATGGGAGGTAAGTACCGAAAATGCAGGCTGGAGCTGGCGCAGTTTAACACGGTAAGTATTGAAAAATTTAAAGAAATATTTATTGCAGAATTGTCTTCTCAATGGGCTGCAGATGTTGCAGAGTATAAATTTGATAACGATAGCAAACTTTTTTTAAGTATCGAAATTAATTCCATTGAAATAAACAGCGCTATTAAAATAGAATTTTTAAACCAGCTCCTTATCTCGTTTTTACCCTTATTTCTTACTAACGATGGCACCACTACCACCAGCAACAGGGTAATATTTATTTTTTACACATACCTGGCAAATGAAAGTGCGGCTAACGAAAAATTTAATGATTTTATACAATCACTTATTACATCGCTTAATTTACCTGGCTGCCTTAATGCCATTGATGCGTTGGACGACATTACAAAAACTGATACCTGGAACTGGCTGGATGTATTTATTAAAAGCCACACTTTCGACCAGGAAGAAGTGGTGGAACTGCTGCAAATTAGCGATAACCCTTTTAAAAAATTAAGGATGAAAGAAGTAAACCGCTTAATAAAAAACTGGTTGAAAACAAATTTATTTAATAACTGAAAATTAATTTTATGCAGATCACCAGGAACGACAATGATTATTATAAGCCCAGCGACGAATTGCTTGCGGCAGTTAACACAGCTTTATTTTTACAAAGGCCGCTGCTTTTATCCGGCGATCCCGGCACAGGTAAAACAGAATGTGCCGATTTTATAGCCAGGCAATTACAACAACTGCATCCTGATAAATTTAATTTTAACAGGGCTTTGCGCTTTAATACAAAATCAATATCACAATCTTCCGACCTTTTTTATTGTTACGATGCCGTGGGGCATTTTGGGGATAAAGAAAATAAAAAGAAGGAATGTTTTATTTCTTTCAACAGCCTGGGCATTTCTTTACTGGCAACACAAGATGTAAATAAAGACTGGTATAAATTTAGCAACTACGAAAAGGAGGTGGCCAATAAATACGCAGGTTTTGGTTCGGTGGTGCTGATTGATGAAATAGATAAAGCCCCCCGTGATTTCCCTAATGATTTACTGGCAGAGCTGGAAAAACCTCCTTTTAAATTCAGCATTAAAGAGTTGACAGATTTTGAAATACAGCAAAATACAGCAAAGCCCGTGGTGATAGTAATTACCAGTAACAACGAAAAAGGTTTGCCCGATGCTTTTTTACGCCGCTGCGTATTTCACCATATTAATTTCCCCGACGAAAAAATTTTACTGAATATCATAAAAGCAAAATTCGACAATGCCGATAATCCATTTTTTGTAACAGCAATAAAAAAATTTTTGGAAATCAGGGGTATTAAAAATATTAACAAACAACCCGCCACCTCCGAACTGATTGATTGGATAACCTGCTTAATGGAAAGGGATCTTTTAAATAACAACTTGCAAAATTTAAAAAATGCTGATGTGCAATACCGAAAAAGAATTGCGGATACTTTAGGCATTATAGCCAAAACAAAAATTGATTTTGAAACTATAAGAAAAGAAATTGAAGGATAAGCAGGAGCATATTTCGATTGAGGATACCAATGGTAAAATAAATTTGCCATTGTATAATTTTTTTATTGTACTTAAGCAACATAATTTTTTAGTTACGCCAAAACAAATCATCGACAGCAACAGTATAATTGAGGAGTATAGCGAACAGGTACAAAACGAAATGGAGTTGTATCAATATCTTTCCCCCATTTTTTCTAACAGCCAGGAAGAACAAATTCAATTTAAAGAATTATTTGAACAGTATTTTGCCCCGGTTTTTAAAAAGCCTGAAGCAGATTTTTTACACAGCAAACAAAAAATACCAGATCATTTTAAACAGCACTGGTGGAAGTATATACTGGCATTGGCATTTGTAATTACAGCAGTATTATATTTTTTGCGTAAATCAGTATTGCAGCCAAGGCCAACTATTAGCATTTCAGTAAACGTTATAGATAGTGTTGTAACCGATACAAATAAACCAACCGTTAATAAACTTAGCCGGTTGGTAAAATCGCAATTAAATATTAATAATCAATTAGCAGATACCGTACTGGATATAGAATTAAAAACAACCTATAATTGGGGCGATAACACCGCTATTGATACTGCTGCTACGCATACTTACACCAAAGAAGGCAATTATAAAATAACAGCCTATCCCAAAATCTTCTACAAAAATTATTATCAATATACCGATACTGTTTTTACAGATGTGGCCATATGTTTTAGTACAAATCAATTTACTATCGAAAAATCCTTCAAAACAGATTCAGTAAAAATTGGCGAGCGTGTGCAATTAACTGCGGTCATTAATGGTACGCAGCCTGCTAGTATTATTTGGGCTTCGGTAAACGATAATAAAATAACAAACAGTAATAATAATAAATCGATAAACATTGTTTTTAATAAAGAAGAAACAGAAACGTTTTATTTTACAGCAGTTTACGATAGCATGAATGCGCCTTGTAATGGCAAGGCTGCCATTATTTTTTTTGTGTACGATGAAAATCCTAAACCGTTTATACAATTTAGTGTGGCACCAGCTGCTAAACCGTTGGTGCCAAAATATAAAGTGCAGCAATATTGGTTTTATGGGTTGCTTTTATCAGCAGGTTTGTTATTGGCACTTAGTGTATTTTTTGCACGGCAGTGGAGCAGGTATAAAAATAATGAAGCAGGCCATAACCCTCAGCTAAAAAAGGAATACGAAACGTTATTGGAATCTTTTTCCGGCAAGGCTGGTGCAGTTGATCTTCCTTTTTTACATAAAAATTATTTGCCATTGCCCGAGCCCGCTCTTGCGGATGTAGCCAGGCAAATGCGTAAACGCATCAGCGACGAAGCACAATACCTGCACCTGCAAAAAACTATTGCAAAGGCAATTGATAATGCAGGATTTTTTCAACCTGTGCAGGAGGCACGTACTCAACAAAGCGAATATTTAATTTTAATTGACGAACACAACAGTAATAACCAGGAGGTAAAATTATTTGAATATTTATTAGAATTACTGCAAAAACAAAATGTGTTTATTGAAAAATTTTATTTTAAAGAGCAACCAAAATGGTGTTACAATCTTACACATTCGCAGGGTATAAGTCTGGAAAAATTAAGCGAAAAATTTCCTAAACATGTGTTACTGATATTTGGTAATGGTTACCAATTGATTTACCAGGATTATCCTGTAATAGATAACAGCTATTTACAACACTTGCGCAGGTGGCAGTATAAAGCTGTGGTAACTCCGGTATCGTTTTTAGATTGGGGAAATAAAGAAAAAAAAGCATTGCTGGATGAATTGCCGGTATTGCCCGTTGATATTCCGGGCCAACTTTTATTACTGCAAAAACTTTTTGGAGAAGAAATAAATGTACTCGCCGATTTAAAAATTTACGCCAAAAGTTTTTATGAAACAGAACTGATAGATTTTGAAGATGTGGACGAATTGTATGACTATTGCGAAAATGCGGCATGGGCCAGGGTTAATAATGGCGGCAGGTATGGTAACATTTTATTTCAATGGATTGCAGCATTAGCGGTCTATCCAAAAATAAACTGGCAACTTACCCTTGCTTTGGGTAAAGCTATTCTGGATAGCTATGGCAAATCGCAGGAATTAAATTTTACCACTTTGCTGCGTATTGCAAGAATAAAATGGATGAAAGAAGGAAAATTTCCTGACTATACCCGGCTAAATCTTTTAAAACATCTCAGCAAACAAAATGAGGTTATAGCCCGAGAACATATTTTAATGCTTTTAAATGAAATACCTCATGCAGAATTAAGCGCCGAACATTTTGCTTATGAAGAAAAAGAAACGCAACGCCTCATCAACGAATTTAATTTGTATGCTTTTGATCCTGTAAAATATGAAGCGTATCAAAAATCTAAAGACCTGCTGGCGCAACTGTGGCATCATCAACAAATTACTGACACACCTGCGCAAACTTATTTGGAAAACAAAGACCTGCAATGGCAAACTATAATTAATAAACCCGTAACTAAAGCAACTGATGCCGAAAATGTTTCACTGCAACAATATTTTGGCAGTGGTACTGCAGCTAATACATTTTTAAAACGCCTTTACAAGTGGTGTGCTGCAATAAGTGCACTCCTTTTTTCTGCCGCTGTAATTGGGTTAATACTATTAGCTTTTTTAAATTTTACTGCAAATAAAAATGTTTTTCCATTTACATATAAACAATCTTTTAAAAGGCCAGTAAATTTTATTTATGCTGATTCCTCGGGTAGCATAAAGAAAAGCATTGTACAAACAACAGGCTCAAAAGAATTGCCAACAGGTACTATGGTTTTAGTGGTAGATACTTTTGAAACGCAGCTTAATAGTTTGGATACTGGCCGTTTACTATTGCCGTTTGACGATAGTGCAAAAGCAGTTTCTATTAGTCTGGGCAACATTCTGTTTGATACTATTATGAACATTGCTTACGATACATATAATATAACGTTGCG
Source organism: uncultured Chitinophagaceae bacterium (assembly GCA_963741535.1). GTDB lineage: Bacteria > Bacteroidota > Bacteroidia > Chitinophagales > Chitinophagaceae > Ferruginibacter. Next base: position 29,867 of record CAVUIP010000002.1, on the reverse strand, counting down.
TCCTGCAAAAGAAAAAGATAAAACAAATTTACCGGATACCATTAACGATTTGCCAGCATTTTTACCCGTAAACCTTCACGAAATATGGCAGGGTAAAACTAATAACCGGTTGGTAAATATCGACCTTCGAAAAAAATTGATCTATTATTCTACTGCCGATGAAAAAACCTATGGCACTTACCCAATAACTGCAGTTACTAAAACCAAAATGGGTGCGTACAAAATAATTGCCACCACTGCCAAAGGGTCTAACGTAATGTTTATAAGAAATGTTTCCAGTAGCTCGTTTGAATTTGCCGGGTGCCAGATGCTGGTGCAGCAAAAAGCAGAGATTGATAAAATTGATGAAAGTAATTGTGGCAATTTTGATGTAATGGGTTTGTATTACGATAAGCAACAGCCCGGAAATATTTATTTACCTGTTACCTCAGTTGGCGGACAAGCCAAATCGCTGATGCCGGCCGAATTAAAAAAACTTTATGCATTCACGGTTAATTATAAACTTAAAAAATTTACGGTTTCATTAAAAAACAATAGCCGTTTTTTACCACGCTTTGCACCAAACATTATTGCTGCATATTTTGCAAATGCCGGCGTAAAAGTTGATGCCGGTGATATTGCTGCAACCTCTTTTGACGTAAATACTGCCACGCCCTTTAAAAGAAATTTCTTTACTATAAATATAACTGGCCGTGATCCCGTAATAAAAAATCCAAAGGGAAATACTAATCAATCCACTACGCAGACTGTGATTCCTGATACTACACCAACTGTACCTGCACAAAAAAATACTATTCAGCCTAATGTAATCAATGCCTATACACCGCCTGCAAAAAAAATACTTTGGATAGATGATAATCCATTTAATAACACATCGCTGGTAGAATACTTTAAAAAAGCTGATTATAAAGTTGACGTGGTTTCCGACAATAAAACAGCGCTTGATTTTATTGAAAAAAATAATTACGAGATCATCATTACTGATATTTCAAGAAATGATAAGAAAGAATCTGGGCTGGATCTCTTAAAAAATTTAGCAGCTGGTAAAAATAAAGACAAAGTAATAATATATACTTCCCCACTTTCTGAAAAAAAATATGGAAAACAAGTAAAAGCGATGGGGTATAATAAAATATTTACAAAAGCTGCAGATCTTATTAACGCAACAGATAAGCGGCAATACCGTCAGTCAGCCAATTAATTTATTTATAAACTTAAAATTAATTTACCATGACACTCGAACAACATTTTGCTCCCGGCAATTGTAAAAAAATCCTTGCACTGGATGGCGGTGGTATACGTGGGGCACTAACCGCAGGGTATCTTGAAAAATTGGAAAAAATAATACGTGATAAAACCGGCAATCAAAAAATGCTGCTCTGCGATTATTTTGATTTAATTGGCGGTACCAGTACCGGAGCAATCATTGCATCTCTGCTGGCTATTGGTAAAACAGCCGCAGAAGTAAAAGAATTATACTTAACCCTTGGCGGCAAAATATTTAAGGGTAAAAGAGATTGGTGGAACCCATTAGAAACTTTTAAATTTTTAAAAGCTGAGTTTAGTGAAAAAAATTTGGAAATAGCGCTGCAGGATTTTTTAGGCGATATAAAATTAGGTGATCAACAGGGAAGGGTTAAAACCGGCTTGTGCATTGTAACTAAACGTGCCGATACCAACAGTGTGTGGCCGCTTATCAACCACCCCGGCGGAAAATATTTTCCGCATAACAAAGATTATTTTTTAAAAGATATTTTACGTGCCAGCAGTGCTGCACCTTCTTATTTTGTACCGCAATTATTAAATGTAGATAAAGATATGAAAGGTGCATTTGTAGATGGGGGTGTAAGTATGGCCAATAATCCCTCGCTGCAATTATTTAAAGTAGCTACTTTAAGTGGTTTTCCTTTTCGCTGGCCCAAAGGAAAAGATAAAATATTTGCTGTAAGCATTGGTACCGGCAATGGTTTATATAATATGAAAACAAACGACATAACCGATAATTGGTTATTAAGCTGGGCAAGCGAAGTACCCGATATGCTGATGAGTGATGCCAGTTGGGAAAATCAAACCATTATGCAATGGCTTTCTCATTGCCCCAATGCAAAAAAAATTGACAGTGAAATAGGCGATTTACAAAATGATTATATGGGATGCGACAACCTGGAGTTATTGACTTACCTGCGTTTTAATCAGGAGCTTTCTGTAACAGCATTAAATAATTTAAAGATGAGTGGAAAAACATTTGATGAACACGATGTGAAAAGTTTACAGGAAATGAGTAATGCACAAAACCGTTTTATCCTTTACGATATTGGTGCCGCTGCTGCTGCCGAAATGGAGTTATACAAAAATGAATTCCCAGTTTAAAAATAATTTTTCAATCTTAATAATTATAACATGTTACAATTTAAAAAAACGGTTCCGCCAGATGTAGATTTTAAAAAAGCACTTAAAAAACCAATACCTGTAAAATGTGTGCAAATTAATGAGCCTTTTGAAGTGCATACACTTGAAGGGGTGATGCAGGGGCAGCCCGGTGATTGGCTGATGGTGGGTGTACATGGAGAAATGTATCCCTGCGCCGATGCAATTTTTAAAAAAACCTATGATATTATCAATGAAGAGTAATGATTAAAAACTTTAACCTTAAATCAATATTATGAAAGAGAAAATTATTGAGTTGCTGTTTAAGTACATTCCCATACTGGCAAAAAAACTATGGCCGGGTTTCAGGGATTCTTTAATTGGAAATAAAACACCCAAGATCATTGATTTTAGAAACGTACCTGCCAGCAATAATGTTATTTTATTTTTGCATGGTTTTTCCGGCGACTCCGCAACAACTTTTGGCAACATACCGCAATACATTAAAGAAGATGACAGGCTTAATGGCTGGGATATGTTTTCAGTAGGATACAGTTCCAATCAAATGCCTTCACTGGGTATTGGTATATGGGCAGCCATACCCGATATTACAAAGCTCGCCGATTTTTTAAACACCACCATACACAACCAGTTTGCAAAGTACAAGCAAATTGCAATTGTTGCACACAGTATGGGTGGGTTGGTTGTACAAAAAGCATTGCTGGAGCTGGATGCTCCTTCCCGAAACAGGATAACTAATTTGCTGCTATTTGGTACCCCAAGTAATGGATTAAATAAAGCAGGTGTTGTAAAATTCTGGAACAGGCAGTTACGGGATATGGCCAGTGATGAGCCATTTGTTACCAACCTGCGTAAAAAATGGAACCAAACTTTTGCAACAGGTTATCCTTTTAGTTTTAAAGTGGTAGCCGGTACCGATGATGAATTTGTACCAACAGCATCGAGCCAGCAGCCATTTGATAAAAAATATTGCGAAGTGGTTTCCGGTAATCACCTCGCCATTGTAAAACCCGATGATAAAAACCATGCAGGTTACCAGTTAATTATTGCAACACTTACTAAAACAGTTTTCAATAACCCTTTTACCGATAAGGAAGCTGTAAATCTTTCACAGGGAAATTATACCGAGGTAGTGAATAATTTGCTGCCTCAAAAAGATAAATTGGATAAAAAAGGTTTGGCAAAATTAATTTTTGCATTAGAAGGTTTAGGAAGAAGTAATGAAGCGATAAAAATATTGGAAGATTCCACACTGGCAGCAAACAACAGCGATTTGCTGGGTATTATTGGTGGAAGGTATAAACGGAAATACCTGGGTAATTATGAAACAGCAGATGCTGAAAAATCATTCAGCTATTACAAAAATGCTTTTGCAATTGCCACAGCAAAAAATGATCTTGAACAAATTTATTATCATGCCATCAATCTGGCGTTTTTAAGTTTAGTGTGTACCGAAGACAGGGCAGCAATGAAAATGTTTGCACAAAAGGCGTTGGATGCTACAGAATCATGCCCTGATGAATATTGGAAATATGCAACCGTGGCAGAAGCCAGCATGTACCTTAATGATATAGATACCGCAAAAAAGTCGTACATCAAAGCGGCAGTTAAAGCAGGTGTAAGAGAAAAGTTATCTATTTATGCCAATGCATTTATGGGTTATACTTCACTTAATAAATCAGATAAAGAAGATGATTTTATAAAACTGCTGAAAGAACAATTGCTTTCATAAATTGGATTAACAATTAAGTATTTTTTTAAAAATATAAATTATGAAAACCTGTTTTGTAATTACCGGCTACGGCATTAAAAAAGATTATATCAATAACAGGGATATTGACCTTGATAAAACTTTTAAACATATTGTAAAACCAGTTTTTGAAGAATTGGGTTACGAATGTAAACGCTCCTGCGATTATCCGCCGGGGATTATTGACACTATAATGTATAAAGGCATTTATACTGCCGATTTTGTTATTGCAGATATCAGTACACTTAACCCCAATGCTATGTACGAGCTGGGAGTACGCCATGCGTTAAAACCTTACACTACGCTGGTTATTTGCGAAGATGGCATTTTTATAAATAATAAATTACCATTCGATCTCAGTCACCTTACTGCACTGGCCTATCACCACGATGGTAAATCGCTTGATATAGATGAAGTGGACCGCTTTAAAAAAATATTAAAAGAAGCTGTAACAGAGATGGTTAAGGCAAATAAAGTAGACAGCCCCGTGTTTACACATATACTGGGTTTAGAAATTACAGTAACGGAAAGTGGAAGCGGTTTAACACAGAAAAAAAAACCTCAAAAGAATGCCCTTGTAAAACCTGCTGATACAGTAACTGCAACAGCCAATAGTAAAAGCAGTACAGCAGGGCCATCTCTTTCGGATATGATTGACAGTGCGGTGGCAGCAATGAAAAATAAAAAGTTTGATGATGCCATTGTTTCATTTAAAAAACTTTTAGAGCTAAAACCCGACGATACATTTTTTATACAGCAGCTTTGTTTGGCCACTTACAAATCTGCAAAACCTGATGCCGTTACTGCCAATCAGGATGCTTACAGGGAATTAGAAAAACTCAATCCAATGTCATCAACCGATACAGAAACACTGGGTATGGCAGGGGCTATACATAAAAACCTCTTTAAACTGGCACATGATAAAACATCCCTTGAAAAATCGCTGCGTTTTTATGAACGGGGATATTATATAGCCAATGATTATTACAATGGTATTAATGCTGCTTTCCTTTACTGGAAAATGGCATCGCTTGCAGATAATAAAGAAGAAACACAGTTTTATAAAATGCAGGCTAAACAAATTGCAAAGCATGTGGCGGAAATTTGCAACAACCTTATGGCACAGGAAGATTATACCAAACGCAGCGATAAGGAATGGGTTACCAATACACTTGCCGAAGCTTATTACGGATTAGATGATACTGCAAAATTTAACCAGGTAGTGCAGCAAAGAAGAAAAGAGCAAAGCGATTTTAGCGAGGATAGTTTTATGCAGCAGTTTGAAGAGTTGAAAATAATTAAAGAAAAAGTGGAAAGCATTTTAAAATAAAAATTATTATTTATCTAAAAAAATAATTGTATGCAAACAAAACCTGAATGGTTGATACGGATTGAAAAAGAAATGGAAGAGAAAACGTGGGTACTTGATTTGAGTAATTGCGAATTTGAGAAAATACCAGTACAACTTTGGGAAATGAAGTGGCTGGTGTCATTAAATTTATCCAGTAACAATATTAGCAAGATTACAAATTTAGAAAACCTAACACTGCTAGAAAAACTCTTTTTGAATAATAATCAAATTAGGAAGATTGAGAATTTAGAAAACCTGAGACAATTATATAGCTTGTTGCTATATAGTAATCAGATTAGCAGGATTCAAAATTTAGAAAACCTGACACGATTAGAAACATTATCATTATTCAGAAATGAAATTAACAAAATTGAAAACCTTGGATTTCAAAAGGATCTGCTCGATTTAGAATTGGATGGGAATTTTATAGAGAAGATTGAAAATATTGATACGTTGAAAAAATTGCAATCATTAACACTTTTTAATAACCGGATAAAAAAAATAGAAAATTTAAATTCACAAAAAAATTTAAAAATTTTATTTCTTAGCATAAATCAAATTGAAGTAATTGAAAACCTCGAGGCGCTTAATAAATTGAGTGAATTATATTTAAGTCAAAATCGCATAAGAAAAGTAGAAAATTTAGAAAACTTAACAGGTTTGGAAATTTTAACATTGCATGAAAACCAGATTAGCAAAATAGAAAATTTGGACGGACAAGAAAAAAGTTTAAAATCACTTAGTTTAGGTACAAACCAGATCAAGGAAATTGAGAATTTGGAAAAACTTTCTATTTTGGAATCATTGTCGTTATCAAACAACCAAATAAAAAAAATAGAAAACCTGGAAATACAAAAAGAAAGCCTACAAACACTAAACTTAGAAGCAAATCAAATTGAAGTAATTGAAAATTTGGAAAAATTCAAACGGTTAGAAACACTTTTGTTAGGAAAAAATAAGATAAAAAAAATTCAGGGCCTTACAAATAATACCCAATTTAAAAAAATTGACCTGTATGAAAACCAAATTACAGGCTCCATAGAAGAATTAAAATATAATACGGAATTAACTTATTTGGGATTGAGCAATAACAGTATTAGCGACATCTCTGTTTTAAGTGACCATACTAAACTTACTGAATTATACCTGAGCCAGAACCCATTGAAAAGTATTGATGTAATAGAAAATCTTCCTGACTTAAAAAGGTTGGTATTATCTAATACTGGGATTACTTCTCTTAAACCTTTAATGACAATTATAAAAAAAGGCATTCCTGTAAAATTGGTTTATGGTTTTGAAGATACCGGCGATGGGATTTTTATAAAAGATAATAACGAATTAGATATTTCCAAAGAAATCATTGAGCAGGGTAACGAAGCCATCATTCAATTTTACGAGTTACAACAAAACCAAAGCCATGCCCTTGATGAAATATTTTTAAACGAAGCCAAACTTATTTTAGTAGGAGAAGGGAAAGTGGGTAAAACTTCCTTAAGGGTTAAATTAATAAACCCTGGTGCAACTTTACCAAAGATGATGAAAGAACAAGAGGAATAGATATTGACGATTATAGTTTTCAATTAAAAAACCTGGATACTTATAAAGCACATATTTGGGATTTTGGCGGGCAAAATATACAATACGCACTGCACCGTTTTTTTATGACGGAAAATTCTCTTTATATCTTAATGACAGAATCAAGAAATGAAAGAGATAAAAATTTTATGTACTGGTTTCAGAACATTGATTTGTTTGGTGGTAAAGACAGCCCGATACTTATTGTAATGAACTTAATGCATGGCGACCGTGGCGCTAATATCGACATTGCCAGTTATGTAAGCGAGTTTAAAAAAATTGTAAATAATCAAATACTGGAAGTAAACCTTTTAAATCCCGAACAGGACAGTTGCCTGCAAAATTTAAGGACCATAATAGAACAGCAGTTAGAAAACCTGCCTCATATACGTAAACCTATTTTCAGGTGTTGGCTCGATGTAAGGGAAGCTTTGTTATCCGAAGCAAAAAACAATAAAAATTTTATCGACATGAAACGTTACGAAGAAATTTGTGACGCTAATGGCGTAAACGGAGAAGAACACCGTAAACTTATCGGCAGGTATTTGCATAATTTAGGCATTGTATTATGGTACCATGATAAAGATTATCTGCGAAATATGATGATACTAAACCCCATGTGGGCAATTGCCGCTATTTATAAAATTATTGATGATAAAAAAATACAGGATAACAAAGGTAAATTTGATACCACTGATTTGGACAGGTTATGGAGCGATGCATCTTACAAATTTTCAAAGGATGAGTTAACGAGTTTGTTGAAAGTATTTAAAATTTGTTTTCAGCGCCGTTATAAAAACGAATACATAGTGCCGGCATTAATGGAAGCCAATCCGCCGGCCATAGCAAAAGATTGGAATAATACTGCTTGCACAACCGTAACGTTTGAGTATGTTTTTATGCCCAAGGGCATTGCCAACCAGCTTACTGCCGATTTGCACCAGCATATACAGGATGAATTAAATCATGTATGGGCTTATGGTGTTGTATTACATTATGCAGAGGATGCCGGGACGATGGCAATGATTGTGGAAAATACTTACAATAGAAAAATTACTATTGATGTAAAAGGTAATTATGCCAACCGCTTTATGGGTATTATTATCCAGGAATTAAAAAACATTAATAACTCTTACATGGGGCTAAAATCGGAAATGAAAATTCCCTGTACTTGTGATAAGTGTAAAACATTAAGCATACCGCAACTTTACACAGAGCAGGATTTATTGGAAAAATTGAAAGAAAATAGAATTGAAGTGTATTGCAATAAGTTAGATGATAGGGTACCCATTCAACCAGTACTGGAAAGTATTGGGATATCGCATCCTATTTTTGATAAATATAAACGCTGGGACAGTAATGAAAAAATGAGGGAATTATATACAAAGGAAAATAATAAAAAAAAGAAGGTATTTATTTCCTACTCCCATGCACAAACAGAATACGTAAAAATATTCAGTACAGATTTAAGGAACTATTTAAAATTACCCAATATTGATTTCGAAATTTTTGATGATTTTCAAATCCCATTGGGGATACAGTGGGATGATTTTTTACAGGATAAAGTAGCAGGATGCCATATCATGATCTTATTAGTTAGCCAGGAGTTTATGAACAGCAAATACATTCAGGAAAAAGAATTTGGGGCTGCAGCAACACGTTTGAAGAACGAAAACGACATGTTGATAGTACCTGTTTATTTTGCACCATGCAATTTTAACGATGAAAAAGAGTTGAATCAATTACAATTTTTTAAACCTGAAGGCAATGATTATAATGAGGCACAAAAAGCAAAACGTTTTTCATACATTGATTTGGTTTCTTTTTCAAAGGATAATGTACCGATACACAATTCCAACAGAAGCCATTACATGAACGATTTTGTAAATAAACTTCGTCCGATTATTAAATAAAATTTTAACTGTTTAAAACTTTCATCATGAAAATAGACCGCCATTGGCTTATTGCCGAAAACAATTCAGAAAAAATTATTAAAAACCCCACACAAAATGTGGGCTATATTATTGATCCGGATTTTTTAGTAATTCATTACACTGCCGGTGATACTGCAGACAGTGCAATAAGCTGGTTTAAAAATACCAACAACAATCCCGACAGGATAGCCGCACATATTGTTTTGGATACCGACGGAACTATTACGCAGTTGGTACCCTTTAATCGAAAAGCTAATCATGCAGGTTACAGCAGTTGGGATGGCGTAATTGGTTTTAACAATCATTCTATAGGAATAGAAATTGTAAACGCCGGTTACCTCGAAAAAATGAGTGACGGAAGCTATCGACGAAAAATAGGGCAGGAGAAAGGAACGAAGCGGCCTATTTATAAAACTTATCCCGCCTCTTCAACATCTAAAATTATTAAGACAAAACACAAGCATAAATTTTGGACGGGTGTGGATAATCAGCATTGGTTTAAATTTCCGCAGGCCCAATTAGAGGCTTTGTATAAAATGAGTAAAGCTATTATAAACGAATACCAGTTGCTGAGGGCAGTTGGTCATGATGATATTTCTCCGGCACGTAAACCCGATCCCGGCCCTGCATTTTCCTGGGATGATTTTAAACAAAATGTAAACGGGCAAATGGATAATGTTGGTAAAATTTATTTGGTTAATGAAGATGCTGCCAACTTCAGGGCATCACCAAGTACAAGTGCACCAAAAATAAAAACATTGCCTGCAGGTTTTGAAGTTGGCTTAATAGAAACTGCCGGGCAATGGAATAAAGTGTATTTGGTTAATGATAAAAAAGATGTGGTAAAAGCAGATGGCAGCAGTGTAAAAATAATTGGCTGGGTACACAGTTCGTTATTAAATTTAAAAGCGGTATAATTTTTTCAAGAGTAAAATAAATAAAGCCACTTCCTGAAAAAGAAGTGGCTTTATAATGACACTAAAAACTTAATTTCCACCCATTCCGCCACTGCTGCTTTGTGTACGTTTATTTTCATCTTCCACTGCCGACTTACGCTGTCGGGCAGCCTTTACCTGGCTGTTGCCAAAACGATAATTAAAGTTTAATTTAAATAGCGGCATTTCTCCACGGCCATTAACATTACTTATTACGCCGGCAAAATTACTGGTGCCACTCCACTTCATAGTTTGAAAAATATCGCTTACTGCTGCTTTTATTGTACCCTTGTTTTTAAAAACTGTTTTAGATAAACCGGCATCTACAGTACCCATTGCCGCCGATTTAAAAAAGCCCTGCCATATTGATGGTGAAATATACAAAGTACTTACTTCACCGATAAACCCTTTGCCCAGCTTAAAACTGTTTTGCATGTAAAAGGTAAATGCAAAAACTGACTGGTCAACTTTTCTATCGCCGCCCCCAAAATCGGCCTGGTACTTAGAATAATTTGCATTGGTTGTTGCAAAAAAACTGTACCATTTATATTGAAAAGGATAACTGATATTTATACTTGCAATATCCTGCGTAGCTAAATTTTTCTTTGTAAGAAAACCTTTTGTTTTATCTACCGTATCGGGTACCTGTGCAAAAATATCTTTTACATGGCTGTAGTTTAATGCTGTAGTTAATTTGTATTTATAAATATGTGTTACACCAAAACTATTGGTGTATTGCGGCCTCAGCAAAGTATTGCCTTTCATAAATGTATATTCATTCAGCTTAAATTCAAACGGATTTAAATCCTGGTAAGCAGGCCTGTCAATGCGGCGGCTGTACGAAATTGTCCATTGCTTCATTGGGTTTTTGTTAAAAGTAAGGGCAGCACTGGGAAAGAAATCGATATAATCTCTTTTAAAAGAAGAATCATACAGCACATAATTATTTCCATTTTTTTGTAAACCGGTGGAGTTGCCTCTTGCATTGGTTTGTTCGGCCCTTAAACCAAACTGTATCATCTTACCTTTTTTCAATTGCTTGTTATAATTTACATACAGCGCATTAATATTTTCTTTGTATTTAAAGCGGTTGCTTTTTGCTGTATCCATCACTTTGCCCGATGTAAATACATCGTAGCGTTTAAAATCATTATCAGTACTTACTATTCCAATTTTACCACCAACACCCAGTCTGCCACCTTTATAGTTTTGTTCGTAATCAGTTTTAAAACTAAATAAATCAATATCAGTTGGCGAAAGCATGTTGTAAATAATTCTGCTGGTTTCAGTTACACCATCTGGCTGGTAATAAAAGTTGGGCTGGTATTGATCGGATCTAATTTTAAAATAACCATAATCAGCATCAATATTTAATTCTTTGCCACTGGCAACAGCATAACGGTAGTTAATGTTTGTATTCACATTATTCCTCGTCATTGCGTTGGTGTTGGTAGCTTTTAGTATTCGGGTAAGCTGGCTGGTTGGTATATAGGTAAAATACATCGGGCCTGCGGTGGTAATATCATTACTGGCAATGTTGCCACTAACAATTGCACCAATGGTACTTTTTGCGTTTATAAAATAATCTAAGCCAGCTTTAAAACCGTGGGTATTGTTTTTAAAAATTATCCTGTTGCTTTGTGTAAACAATGTATCCAGCTGTTCTTTACGGGAGTTAAAAGTCATAAGGTTATTACCATTATTATAATTGTAATTACCAAATGCGTTTATATATTTATTACGGTTATTAAGATTAAGCCCGCCATTATATTTTGCATAAGTGCCCTGAGTGTATCCTGCACTTACTGAGCCATTAGTACCATACGATTTATTTTTTTTCAGTTTGATATTAATAATACCTGCATTGCCAGCTGCCTCGTATTTTGCAGAAGGGTTGGTAATAATTTCTATAGATTCAATTTGTGCCGATTGTAAACTTTTTAAATAGTTAGCTAAATCGCTGCCCGAAAGCGGCGAAGGCTTACCATCAATAAAAACCTGTACACCATTTTTTCCTGCAAGGCTAAGGTTATCATCTTTATCAACCATTACACCGGGGCTTCTGCGTAATAATTCTAACGCATCGTTACCAACAGCGTTAATAGTGCCTTCTATATTTAAAATAGTTTTATCAGCCCGTACTTCTATCATAGGTTTTTGGCTGGTAACGGTAACACCCTGCAAACTTTTTGCAGCAGGCAGTAATATAATTGCTGCAACTGTTGCGTTTTCATTTTCTTTAACTTCAATAATTGCAGAACTTGATTTTATCATACCAGCAACGGAGGTGCTGATAAAATAATTACCGGGCTTGATGGCCAGTAATTCGTAATTACCTGCACTGTTGCTAACTGCAGTTTTTGCTAATGCAGAATCTTTTGCATGGTGCAGCATTACTGTGGCAGCAGCAACACCATTGCCATTGTTGTCTTTAATTTGGCCACTAATTTTAGAAAAGTTTTGTGCAAAGCCGGCCAGTGTTGTAAATAAGCTGAAGGCTGTTATCAGCAGTTGTTTTTGTTTCATGGTTATACTTTAATTGTTGTTTTTCAAAATCCGGTGCAAATTAGTCAAGGTGAATTGTAACACAAATGTCATAATTCATGAACGTGTTTTTTAAATGATGAATGGTAAATAATGGAGCTCAATTATTAATGAAGACGAATTAATAACAGCAATATTTTAACACAGTTATTTTAAAATGATGCGATAATTAATTGCGTAATACAATTCACTCAACAAATTCTAAAATATCTCCGGGTTGACAGTTTAAAACTTTGCAAATGGCTTCCAGCGTTGTAAAGCGAATGGCTTTTGCTTTGCCGGTTTTTAATATCGAAAGATTAGAAAGTGTTAGATCAACTTTTTCAGAAAGTTCATTCAACGACATTTTTCTCTTCGCCATCATTACATCTAAGTTTACAATTATCGGCATGGTTATACAGTTAATTCGTTTTCGGTTTGAATTTCCACTCCTTTTTTAAAAATTTGAGAGATAACAAAAACCAGCCCTGCATAAATTATAAACTCTGTAGAAAGCATTTTGCCTTCCAGACCAGCCACATCTTTTGAAAGCCATTTCAACTGACCATTATAGATCAATACTGCTGCCCACACCAGCATGAGTGTGTAGGCAATATTTTCCAACTTTTTAGCCACTTGCATAGTAAAGGGGTTTGTCATTTTGATAGTACTAAGCACTTTAATAACGATGTATGCCGTGTAAGCCTCTAAGATCAGTATTGCAGCTTTTAATGTAATGATTCCTGTATAATACCAAACATCATATTGCCTCAGGTTATCCCAATCCATCCCTTTGTACAGTTTGGCTACCATCTTTGGATTTGCTAAACCTACCCCATAGGTAACAAGTATAGCGCCTGCTTCAATCATCAGGCCGATAAAAGTAATCCAGGCCAGCACATTCATCACCACCAGGATTGTTTCTGTTTTTGTTTTAGTATTCATGTTGCTTGTTTTTAAAATTGAAAAGCAAATGTAGATAAATATTTATTGATAAACAATAAAAATTTACTTTTTTTAGGAAAATATATTTCAATTAGTAATAAATCCCTGATAATGTGTTCATTCTAATTTATTATTGATTTGCTGAAGGATGGGTTGTAAATTCTTCTATCTCGTTAAGAAATTTTTGCGCCTGTATTACCGCTATATGCTCAGGATCGTTTTTTACAAGATAGTTTACCCATTTTTTATGCATGTTAAGCGGTGTGAGGTTTTTGAAAAGCCAAATGGTTAATAAAGTAAAAACCAAAGTGATGGGCAATGCAATTAAACAGAATTTAGTAACCGAAGCCTGTATCATTTCGGTACTCCAGAACCAGGTGGTATAAAATGGTGTTTGCAAAAGTATAAACCGGCTGCTGAAAGTAGATGCCTGTAATTTGGCCAATTTTTTTTGTGTGTGGGTAATGCTTTGGCTGTAATCTAATTCTTTAATAAGCACAATATGCTTTATATAAATAGTAATAGCTGCAACAGTAATCAGCATTATCATACCAACCGAAACTGTAAAATAAATATTTTGTAATTGATTGCCGTAAATTAGAACGCCTAAAAACAGGATCCATAAAATTCCCAGAATTACAGCTGCCAATTTTAATCTTGCCAGGCCATTAAGTTTTGACTGTGCTTTTTGTTTTTGCATCGACTCCAGCATAAAAAGATTTAATTTCATATTTCTATCCAGCTTTTCATCCTGCGCTTTCCACAGGGCTTTTAATGTAATATCTTCCATAATCTTAATTATTTAGTGTTTAAAAATTTTTGTTTCAGTTTATCTTTTATCCGGCTTATACGTGTAGCAACATTTGTTTCTGTAATTCCTAAAATTTCCGCTATCTCACTGTATGTTTTTTCTTCCAGGTAAAGTATCATCAGCGCTTTGTCCAGTTCTTTTAGTTCACTGATAAATTGCTGCAGCATATCAATATTTTTTTCAAATTCTGCATTGTCTTCTTTTTTGTCTTCAATTTCTGTATCCGGTTCCGCATAATTTAATTATTGCTTCGCCTGTTTTTGTTTTGCGGTAAAATGTTATGGCTACATTAAGTGCTACACGGTACATCCATGTCGAAAATTTAACACTATGGTTAAAATCGGTTGTATGATTTCCAAAGCTGATAAGTGATTTCCTGTGCAAGATCAGTCTCGGTCGTACTGGTTTTTGCAGTAGGAGTTACATATCTTATAAATAATAAGTTTATGCTCTTCTACCAGTTTTATAAATGCTTCCCTGTTGTTTTCCATAACTCATCAATCCTAAATAACAATATTTTTTTCATTATTCGCAGCAGTATCAAAAAAATCACAGTTCAGTGGCAATTATTTTTAAAATCACACTTATAACTGCAGCTGCAAAGGCTTAACTTTGCCGCTTATTATTATGAAGACAAAAACATTAAAGAGAGATAAAGTAAACATCATTACACTGGGGTGCAGTAAAAATATGGTGGATAGTGAAGTGCTGAGCGGACAGTTACTGGCAAACGATATTGATACTGTGCATGAAAATGCAAAGAAAGACCACAACATTGTAATAATAAATACCTGTGGTTTTATTGAAAAAGCAAAAGAAGAAAGTATCAACACCATTTTAGACCAGGTAGAATTAAAGAAAAGAGGTAAACTGGATAAGGTATATGTTACCGGATGCTTAAGTGAACGCTATAAAAATAATTTAGAAGAAGAAATACCTGAAGTAGATGCCTATTTTGGTACGATGGAATTGCAGGGCATGCTGAAACAATTTGATGCCGATTATAAAACAGATTTAATGGGCGAACGCCTGTTGTACACACCGCAGCATTATGCATACATGAAAATAAGTGAAGGCTGCAACCGCACCTGTTCGTTTTGCGCCATACCGCTAATGCGGGGGCAGCATGTTAGCAGATCAATTGAATCTTTAGTGGATGAAGCCAAACGTTTGGTTGACCGTGGTGTAAAAGAAGTAATGCTTATTGCACAGGAACTAACTTATTATGGATTGGATATCTATAAAAAAAGAGAACTGCCCAAATTATTGCATGCGCTTGCAGATGTAAAAGGTTTGGAGTGGATACGTTTGCATTATGCATACCCATCAAAATTTCCTTTAGAAATTATTGATGCAATAAAAGAAAGAGAAAATATTTGCAACTATATTGATATGCCTTTGCAACATGCTGCTAACAATATGCTTAAAGCGATGAAGCGGCAAATTACAAGAGAAGAAATGGAAGACCTTGTTGGTGCGATAAGAAATAAAATTCCGGATATTTGTTTACGTACTACTTTAATTGCAGGCTTTCCCGGCGAAACAAGGGATGATGTGGAAGAATTAAAAATGTTTTTACAAAAAATGCGTTTCGACCGTGTAGGAATTTTTACTTACAGCCACGAAGAAGGAACCAGTGCACATGATTTAGTGGATGATGTACCTGCAGAAGAAAAAGAAGAAAGGGCGCAGGAAATAATGGAAGTACAACAGGAAATAAGTTTAGAAAAAAACCAGGAAAAAGTAGGCAAAACATTTAAAGTGCTAATTGATAAAAAAGAAGCCGGACGTTATTTGGGCCGTACCGAATTTGACAGTGTGGAAGTAGATAATGAAGTAATTATTGAAAGCAAAAAGAAATTAACAATTGGCGATTTTGTTAATGTAAAAATAACCAAGGCTTACGATTATGATATTGAAGGGGAGGTGATATAAAGAAGTATATTTGTACAAATAAATTTAATTTTATGGGATTAGTTTATGCTGATATTATTTTGACAAATGCCGATGATGTAGCTTTTGCAAAAAGAAATATCATTGGTGTGGAAGAAATAAAACAGGTAAAATTAAATATGCTGGTAGATAGTGGTGCATACATGATGGCAATTAATGAAACTATTCAATCTCAGTTGGAATTACCTTTTATTGAAAAAAGAAAGGTTCAGGTGGCAGATAGCCGTATTGTTGAATACGATGTAGTAGGGCCAGTGCATGTAAAATTTGCCAATAGAAAAGCTACATGTAATGCATTTGTTTTACCCGGCGACAGTGAACCTTTATTAGGAGCTATACCAATGGAAGAAATGGATGTTTTAATTCATCCGCTGCGTCAGGAGCTAATTGTAAATCCTGAACATCCTAATTATGCGGTATTAAAAATGAAGTAATACAAATGGATAGCACTTCTCAAATTATTTCTTATACCAGTACCGGCTTTTTTTCAAAAATTGTATTGGATTACATTGCCGGCAATGATTTATTAAAATCCTTTTATCAGCATGCAGTTACTGTTGATGGAATAAAAGCTGCCATTGAAGAAAGAAAAAAATATCCCACTAACAGAAAAGTATTAGCAGAAGTTTTGCAAAAACAATATGCTGATACCATACTTACAACAAAACAAACATTCAACCTGCAGCAATTAAGTAATGAAAATTGCTTTACCATTACCACTGCACATCAACCCAATATTTTTACCGGCCATTTATATTTTATTTATAAAATTTTACACACCGTAAAATTGGCAGAAGAATGTAAAAAGGAATTACCCGAAAATAATTTTGTACCTGTGTATTATATGGGCAGCGAAGATGCCGATCTTGAGGAACTGGGCCATGTTTTTATTAATGGACAAAAACACCAGTGGCAAACCAAACAAACCGGCGCTGTTGGAAGGATGAAAGTGGATAAAGCTTTGGTAAAATTAATTGACACCATTGCTGGGGAGGTTTTAGTGTATCCGTTTGGCGCAAACATTATTGCTGTAATAAAGGATTGTTATAAAGAAGGTATAACGATTGAGCAGGCAACTTTTAAATTGGTGAATGAATTATTTAAAGACTATGGTGTATTGATTGTTTTGCCCGATAATGCGGCGTTGAAAAAATTATTTATACCTGTTATAGAAAAAGAATTAGCAGAAACATTTTCTTACAAGCAGGTTGCTGCAACAGTTGCTGCATTTCCGGCAGCATATAAAGTACAGGCAAGCGGAAGAGAGCTGAATTTATTTTATTTAAAGGATGATAGCAGAGAAAGAATTGAAGTAGAAAATTCAGGATCCTCAAATCCAAATACCCAATTCCAAATCACTAATTCCAAATTACAATTTAATAAAACTGAGATTATAGAAGAACTGCACACATACCCAGAACGCTTTAGTGCCAATGTAATTCTACGCCCTGTTTTTCAGGAAATGATTTTGCCCAACATTGCATTTATTGGCGGCGGTGGCGAAATTGCTTATTGGCTGGAATTAAAAAAAGTTTTTGAAGCAGTAAACGTTCCTTACCCGATGCTGGTGTTACGCAATTCATTTTTAATTATAGAAAAAAATCAACAGGCAGTTCTTAATAAATTAAATTTTACTGCTGCCGATCTTTTTAAAACTGAACAGCTGCTAATGAACGAACTGGTAAAAAGGGAAAGCGGCTTGCAGTTAAGTTTGAATAATGAAATGCAAACACTAAAAGATTTTTATTTAAAATTACAACAGACGGCAGCAGCAATAGACAACAGTTTGCAAAAGCACACTGCGGCCCTGCAAACGCAGGCCCTTAAAAAAATTGCCGCCTTAGAAAAGAAAATGCTAAAGGCAGAAAAGAAAAAATTTGAAACTCAGCAACGCCAGTTGCACAAACTTAAAACTGCTTTATTCCCCCATGATAATTTGCAGGAACGTATTGAAAACTTCATCCCTTTCTATGCCAAATGGGGAAATGATTTTATAAAAATGCTTTACGAAAATTCGTTGGCAATGCAGCAGGAGTTTGTTGTTTTAAAAGAAGACTAATTTTTTCGCCGTTTTTTTTATTCAGCATCATACAAATCCCCTTGTGATGCTAAAATCTCTCTGTATTTATTAAAAAGTTTTGTTTTAGAAATAAAACCAATAAATTTTCTTTCATTATCAAGTACGGGCAGGTACCAGCTTTGTGTAATATCAAATTTTTCCATTACGGCATGCATATCCATATGCTGCAGTAAAACCGCCGCAGGTTTTTTCATCACCGATTTTATAGTAACTTTTTCAAACTGATCAGGTTCAAATAACTTTTGTTTAATATCGTTCAGCTCAATAATGCCGGCAAACTTTTCATTTTTATCCGTAACAGCAAAAATATTTTTATCGCTGCGTTTAATAATTTCAACAAGTTGTTTTAATTTTTTATCTATGCTTATAGTTTCGTAAGTATCCTGCAGCATTTCATCTAAACTAATGGAGGTAAGGATATTTTTTTCTTTTTTCTGCGTAAAAATTTGCCCTTCCAATGCCAGTTTTTTTGTTTCCATCGAAAATGGTTCATACATCTTTACAATAAAAAAAGAAATGGCGGCCACTATCATCAGCGGAATAAATAATTCGTAGCCATTAGTAATTTCTGCAATTAAAAATATAGCCGTAAGCGGACAATACATTACACCACTCAGCATGCCTGCCATACCCACCAAACTAAAATTTCCCTCTGGTATTTTTATCCAAGGCGTACTGTTTAATAATTTACTAAAAAAGAAACCTAGGTAGGCACCACTAAATAATGAAGGTGCAAAGTTGCCACCATTACCACCGCTGCCAATAGTAATACCTGCGGCAATTGGTTTCAATAAAAATATTAATGCAGTAAAAACAATTATGCCCCAGTTGTTACCCAGCTTTGTAAGCAGCGTAGTATTATCCGTAAACGAATTGTAATTGCCACTGGCAACTAATTTTATACTGTTGTATCCTTCGCCAAACAATGGTGGCAAAATAAAATAAATGCCCAGTAATAATAATCCACCAGCCACAGCTTTAACATACTCATTCATTTTCCACCGGTGTATTCTTTTTTCTGTGGCTTTAAACATACGGGCATAATATAATGATACAAAACCAGCCAGTACACCCAGCAAAATATAATATGGCACATTCTTATAATCAAAAACTTCTTTTAAAGCAAAATTAAATAAAGAACTTTCGTTTAAAATTATTTTAGAACACAACACACCTGCAACCGACGAAATAATTAACGGTATAAAATAACTCACTACAGTTTCGGCCAGTAAAATTTCTATTGCAAAAATTACACCTGCAATGGGGGCATTAAAAACTGCAGCAATGCCTGCAGCAGCGCCACAGGCAATCAATAAAGTTCTTTCCTGGTAGTTTAAATCGCTTATGCGGCTTAGGTTGGAGCCTACTGCCGAACCTGTTGCAACAATTGGTGCCTCCAACCCAACGGAGCCGCCTAGCCCAACAGTTATTGAGCTGGTAATCACATGCAGGTAAGTATGTTTAAGCGGAATAAAAGACCACTTTCTGGCAATAGCTTTTAAAACCATGGCTATGCCCCTTTCAATTTGCCCGCCAAAAAAATGCCGGATAATAAAAACAGTAATCAATAAACCAACAGCAGGAAATAATAAATAGGCAAAACGGTTTAAAGGAATTTTTTCAATGGCATTTTGTATAAAATGCACCAGCGATTTTAGCAACACTGCAATTAACCCCGATGTAAAACCAACCAGCGTAGCAATTACCATTACAAATTGCACCCTGCTAAGGCGGGTACGCAACAAATTAATTACTGCAGAATAAAGTAGTTTGATGCTTTTCAACAAATAATGGTTTTTTGCTCAGTAATTTTAATTTACAAAGATAGCAAACCGAACGAGTAGTTTTTATCCATTATTTAGGGCAATCTAATTTTACCGCATATTTGCTGAAGTTATCAAAACAATCAATTCTTATTGCAGTGTTGCCGTTTACATTTACCCAGCTCAATTTTAAAAAGGTAATATCTTTTTTAGGCAATTTTAACTCGTAATAATAATAGCCCGAAACATTTTTTGCATCGCAGCTTTTAATAAGTTTTGCAGTAAAAGGTTTTTTACCAAACACACTGTCGAGGTTATACTTAGGCTGCAGCTCACTGCTTAATGGAGAACTTACAATACTAAAAGAAGTGTAACCCATGCGGGGGCCTTTAAGCATAACATTCCATTTTACAGGTTGCCCTGCCTGCTTAAAAATTTTTCCTTTTACTGTAATGGCAGCAGTACCCGTTCTAAAAAAATTAATACTGGTGTCATCACTCATTTGCACCCTGTCCTCTTTCCATTTTACCGGAAAGTTTTTTTGTGCTCCCGCATTCCAGTCGCCAACATTTTCATAACCGGTACTGTCGGTAAGTAATTTTTTTATAAGATCGTACAATTCTGTTTTGGGGCTTTGCGCTGTTGCAGTAAATGCGGTGCATAGTATTGCAATATTGAGGAGTAACTTTTTCATACACTTAAAATTAAATTATATTTTTAAGAAGTGCAAGGAGGAAAATTATAATATGCAGTAAAAATGTATTTTAATTTTTTTGTACCAGGCATTGGTTTTTCTGTTAGGCTTTATTGGCACAGTTTACACTGAGGCACGAAGGGCACTCTTGTACAGTATATCTTTATTGAGCTTTTATTATGCAGTAAATTGAAGAGAAAAGTTTGTGAATACCAGAGAGTACGGTAATAATCGGTTGTACGTTGCTTTGTTAGTGTTATTACGCAGTTGGTTAAAAACCAAACTGTGGAAAAGATTGAAGCGGAATGCCGGCGACGGCGAACGACGGCGAGCAGTGGAAGTTATCCAACTTTTCAAATTTAAAAAGCACTTCATTTTTTGAATGCCCTCGTCTGGTCTTTGACCAACGAGAACCACAAGCCCGCTGTATCTAAAGTAAAAAATTATTTTGTAGATTTTAGAATGAATATCGTCGTTGGTCGAAGACCAGACGACGGCGGATTGGTAGATCAAAAGTAGTTGCAGTTGGCTTGCGAAAATTTATTTTAATACCCACGACGGCAAGGGAGGAGTTTTATACGCAGTTGGTTAAAAACCAACTGCGGCGAAGATTTTAGCGGAATACCGACGAGGGCGAACGGAAAAGATTGAAACGGAATACCGGCGATGGCGAACAGTTCGTGTTGTGCGGTCGTTTTGTTACTTATTCTTTATTTATTGTGTCAATAAAATAATTCCATAAATAAAGAAGCCCAAACCCAAAAAAAGCAATCCATATGCAACCCAACTAAGACAACCGACAGATAATTCAGTTTTTAGTAAAGAATTATAGTTTTTAAACTCTTGAACACCGTGCTGATTTGTCCTATTAAATTTTTGCTTGCCAAGCGTTGTCCCAATTAAAAACCAACTAACAAATAATCCAAGTCCGATTATTAGATAAACAATCCCATTAGTTTTGTTTCTCTTCTTATCGGTTTCTGGTTTGTTTTTAATTTCTACATATTTTTCATCAAATTTTTGTTTGGCCTTTGGTGATATAATTGAGTTTAATACCAAGTCTTCTAAATATCCATCTTCTTCCCATTTATAACAAGCTTTTTCAAATTCCTGTCTTAGGTTATCTGATTTTAAAGAATTTGAATAATCTGTCTTAATTGTCTCGGCTAAATTTGAATATTCTGAAGATAAAAGTGACTCTTTTTGTGTCAATGTTCTTTCTCTTGCTATTACATTTCTAATAATATTCTTTAATTGTCTTAAACCACCAACTCTCTTTGCATAACTATTTAGAGAGTCTGTAGCATTGATTTTTGATTTTAGTAAATTGTTAGCATTTTCTGCAGTTGGCATTCCTTCTAAATACGAAGTGTCGCTTGAACAGCTCAATAGAAATGTTGAAACAATTAGTAACAAAAAAAATAATTTTTGATATAGTGTCTGGGTATTTGAGAATGGCATATTTTTCATTTTTTTTGTATTAAAGTGTATTTAGGTTTTTTTGAAATCTATCATTTCTGTTTGAAATTTTGGGCTTTAAAATGCCGCACAACGAGCAGGGCTTTATGCAGGTTGGGAATTAGTATTCCGTCCGCAGACAACCGCTGCTGATTGAAAATATAAAGTTGAATTTAAGAACTAAAGTTGAAAGTTGTTTGTCCAGCCCGAACCACAGCTTGGATTTGCAATAAGCTGATGTTTGCTGGTCATGCCCAACTTGCATAAAACTCAATGTTGCCTGCAGTATTATTGCGGAATGAATTTTTCCAAATAACCAATAAGTTTCATACTAAATAGTGCACACAAAGCACCAATCAGCAATCCTCCTGCAAAATTTTCAACTGTAATAATTTTTTTTGACTCTGAGCTTCTTGCAGTTGCAATACCGAAAATAATAGCCAATGTAATTGAGCCAATCAAACTTGACCAAAACTGCTTGTCAAACCAAACGAAGGTATTTACGATTGTATTTTTTACAGCAAATCCTAAAATTGCACCTGTAATTGAACCAAAAACAATTGCAGATTTAGAAGCAAATACTTTAGTTGTGTCTCTGATTGGATAGTTGCCTTGAATATCCAATGTTTCATTTTTATAAGAAATTGTGAATTGGATATCGTAAGATTTTAGTCCATAAACGTATGGAGCTACGCAGCGGTAAGGAAATGTCACAGTTTCTTTAGATTGTATAGTTGTTTCATAGTCTAGAGTTATATTGCTTGTAGATGAATTTTCAGCCAAAGATATTTTGTCCAAACAGTTTCTCAATTTTTCCTTATTAATTAGAAAAGCTTTTTTAAGAAAAGAATCATCTTTAAGCTGTGATACTATTTCTGTTTCTAACTTCTCAACATCCGACCATTCACTGACCCTTAAAGCTTGTGTTGCCCAAGAGGGTTTGGAATCATCAAGAATGAAAACCCCTTTTTCACCTATTGTATTTAATGGTGACATTAGTCGCCTTAATACTCGTA
Organism: uncultured Chitinophagaceae bacterium; assembly: GCA_963741535.1. Classification (GTDB taxonomy): domain Bacteria; phylum Bacteroidota; class Bacteroidia; order Chitinophagales; family Chitinophagaceae; genus Ferruginibacter. Next base: position 6,691 of record CAVUIP010000002.1, on the reverse strand, counting down.
CATATAACAACATTGGAAAAAATGCAATTTCCCATTTCGAAGGTTTATTATAAATATTTTCATACGCTTTTGCCACTTGTAATTCCAGCTCTTTTACCAAACGTCGCTTCATTTCATTTAAGTCATCAATTTCAGATGTTGTGGTAGCATCGTCAATAGACAATATTTCTCCAGGAACTAATTCTGGATTTATTGAACTTATTATAAGTGGTGAATCAGACAGATTGGTCAATTCAACACTTATTGAGTATTCGTCACTTCCATAAAGTTCTTTTGGGAAATAAAGTCTTCCGATTATATATTCTGTCATATGCTAGTTAGTTGTAGGGTGTCACTTAAATATTGCAGGCAACTCCTAAATATACGAAAGTTACACACTTCAAAAGTTTGCAATTCTCTTATTTTTAAAAAAAAATCGTTACATAAAAAACAATATGAAATACTAAACTGCTGAACTTTCGCTTTTTTAAATGTTGTATAAAGCGACAATATGAAAAACAAAAGTTTTTTACTTTGTCATCATCTATCTGCATCCCTAAACATTCCCTACCTGTCAAACTCATTTCTAAAGCCCATGTTTTTTACATTCTTCACACTTTCTTTTACAATATCATCCTGGTATTCTTTGTAAGCTTCTAATTTGCCGGCAATGCTGGTATCATGCAGGGCTAAAATTTGTGCGGCTAATATGCCGGCATTTTTTGCACCGTTTAATGCAACAGTGGCTACCGGTACACCGTAAGGCATTTGCAAAATAGATAAAACAGAATCCCATCCATCGATACTGTTGCTGGATTTTACGGGTACACCAATTACAGGTAATATTGTATTGGCAGCAACCATGCCCGGCAGGTGTGCAGCGCCACCGGCACCGGCAATAATTACTTTTATGCCACGCTCTTTGGCTTTGCTTGCGTACTCCCGTAAACGCTCCGGTGTACGGTGTGCAGATACTATTGTTAATTCAGGTTCTACTTCAAACTGGCGCAGCATTTCGGCGGCACCTTTCATAATATCCAGGTCGCTTTCGCTGCCCATAATAATGCCCACTAAAGGATTGCTCATTGGTATATTTGTTTAAGATTATTTTTTACAAGATAATTATTGTGCAAAAAAAATATTTTATTGCAGCAATTTAAGTAAATCTTTTAATTGAGTGTTACTAATACTGAATTGTTATGTAAAAAATAATTGAGTGTAAGGTTTGTAGCTGGCTAATAACTCCTTGCCTGGGTTCATATATCACAGACTATACTCCACATTTATAGCAAAAGGGTTCGGGAGTTACGAACCTTGCCCGATGTGAAATAGTCAACCTGCCTTTGACGAGCTGCAAATGATAAGTATTTTAAAAGGTTGATAAACATTTTTTTGCAAAAATTGATTTTAGCCACAATGGCTCGAAGACACAAAGGAAAAAGCTTTGCTTTTTTCTACTTCGTGCCTTTGTGCTACCGATTGAAAACCAATCGGCGGCGAAGATTGGTGCGGCGAGTTGGCTACCCACGGCGGCGAAAGTGGATGTGCGTTCCGCAAATGATATCCTGTATTTTGTTTTTTGTATCATCGTTTAGCATGTTTTAAAATTTGCTGCCTGTTGCCGGATGTAAATATAATAAATACTTACAAAAACTATTTTACAGTGTATTTTTCCCGCCTTGGCTCGTGTTTCCGGTATTGTCAATTTTTGGGTTTAACAATTCGCCAGGCATGATAATCCGAAGCCCATATTCGCATTTTTCGTGTGGCGGCGTTACTGTAAAAAGTTTATAAAAAGATAAAATTGCAAAACCCCGAAGGGGTGACATTAGATTTTGAGGTAACAATTTTTATTTTGTTGCGGTTATATACGTTGCTGGTTAAAAACCAAGCAACGGCGAAGATTGAAGCGGATTACCGACAGCGGCGAAAGCGCATTATTTTCCTATAGGTTTGAAGTTGCTTTCTTTGATACGAGTTTCAATATATAATTTCAATTCAGCTAAGGTCATGCCTTTAGTTTCGATACTTATTTTATCTCTGATTTCTCTCATCATTTTCACAGCGTCAAATGTTTTTTCTTTTTTAATCGTTTCCATAATTAATTAAATCTTTAGGACTTCGTATTTCTATCATTTGATAACCCAATTTGAGGTTAACCGAATTATAGCCTTTAATTCTGTCCAGGTTAACAATATGTTTAAAATTCCAACTTGCTAAAACATCTACTCTGTTAATTGTTGCCAATGCAATATGTCTGCAATCTTCTAAACTCGTTTGTCCTACCACTTTTTCAAATATGTAAGCGTCTGCAAGTTTAATTGCTTCTTCTGTAAGCTCAACCCTATCAAATTTATCAACAGAATAGTTGTATAGCAATTCTCTAACATTTTTCGGAGCATTTAATAATTCAAGGTCAAGCAAGTCGGAAATAACAAAAGTAATTTCATTTTTATTGAGCCGGTTAAATAATAACTGTGTTGCCTCTTTAAACTCCTCGTCAAAATAACCCCCAACTACTGATGTGTCAATATAAATTCGTTGTTTCAACCTAATATTTTAAGAATATAAATGTACTAAGTTATTCCCAAATTGAAGGGGATTATGCCAATTACTAAGGCAATCAAAACATCAAAATAAAATTCACCTTTTATTTAAGTGAACATTTCGTGAAGTTGAAACTATGTGTGGGCTAAACACTAATGTTATTTGTTAGTTGTGCTGCATACATTGCTGGTTAAAAACCAAGCAACGGCGAAGATTGAAGCGGATTAGCCACAGCGGTGGAAGCAAAGGGCTATAGGCTAGCACTAGAAACCGAACTTAGTTCTAAGAATATTAATTACAATATCAAGTTTAATGACATAAGTAAAACCTGAGTTGATTACTGCAAGCCTTTCTTCCTTAAGACCACTTTTCGAAGAAATTATATTTTCATAATAAGTAGGATATGCTTGAATTATTCCAATCATATCAATCTCCCATGAATTATTATTTACTCTTCTAATTGAATAAACCGGGCTACCACTATAACCACCTTGCACAAAGCCATCAATTAAAATATAATAGTATTCTTGAACTATTTGAGAAATAATGCCGACCCTAGATACAGGGTGGTTTTTTTTTCCTACACCAAACGCCATCGGATAACCACAATAAAAAATTGTTTCCCCTTCTTTAAGGTTTTCTGTTTTGCTCAAAAAACTAAACGGAATGGGGTAGGTTTCCCATTTATACTTTGAGGGTATTGTCGGTAATGATGATATTTCTAATAAAGAAAAATCATTTATGGAATCATGATATACTGGGACTAATCTGATTTTGACACTTGAGTCATTACTAAGATTTAAAATTGCATATATATTATCAGAATATTTAAGAAACCTTCCTAATGAATCTTTAATCCGAATTACATGCTCACATGTAAGGATGTATAGTTTTAAATGGGCTGAATCAGTAATTAATGAACCAGTTCCGCTAAAAATTTCTTTATTACTTAAAAATCTATCTTTTAATATTATTGGAACAACGGTCTTTTTTTGGGAATTTATAAAATCTATTATCGGTATTGGCCTTGGATTTGGACTTTGAATTCGAAATTGGCTAAAAGCTGAATTAAATAATAGCAAGGGAATAAGTGAAATTAAAATATGCTTCATGATTTTTTATTTTAGGATGCTCACAAAATCTAAAATACATAAACATAGCCTTTTTATTTTATTACTTATCCACTGAGGCTTGGCATATGCTCTCAGCCTCATGTCTTCAAGAAAAAATTACTAAAATCTCCGCTTCTATACTAGTCGAATCTAAATCTTTGAGAATCAATCGCTATTTGCGACTTGTTTTAAAAAGTGAAACAGGGCCGCCGAAGCAACGACGAAGATTGAAGTGAATTATCCACAGCGGCGAAGATGCTCGCCATTGCCGGAATGCCAGAGTAATTGAAATTTACCAATAGTAAAAAATAAAAATAGAATTCACCTTTTATTTAAGCGGACATTTCGTGAAGTTGAAACTATGTGGGGCTAAACACTAATATTATTTGTTAGTTGTGCTGCATACGTTGCTGGTTAAAAACCAAGCAACGGCGAAGATTGAAGCGAAGTACCCACAGCCGCAAAGGATTATAATCCGATTGTAGCTAAAGTTGGGAGGTGATATGAGTATTGATGGAAATTTCTATAATTATTAATACTTATTCTATGCATCAAGAAATTTGGATAAGTCCATTTTAGATTATTAATCATCATTTAACTTTCTAATAACTGGTGGGTAAACTTACATGTTTTACTCGGAAGTTAAATGTTGCGTTTACTGTGTCATTAATTATAGTATTATTGGGAAGAGTACGTGTACGTTGAAACGATCCATTGAGATTACCTGAGATAAATGAACCAACAGGGCCATATTCCGTAAAATTTATAGTCTTTGCAGATAAAGTTAAGGGTGATAAGTTTGCTACTAATGTATCTATAGTTCCGTTCAAACCCTTGTATCTAATATTTGATATATTACTAGTGACGGCTGTGGGAGTATTAAACAAAAAATTTAGAGGGTAATAAAAGTCTAGAAATACGTGTTTTCTGAAATCAGAATTAAATGCTTGGTAAGTGTGTAACACCGAAGGGCTGGGATTATTAAGAATCACATTGTCATATTTACCTCCCTCAGTTACATATTCACTAGTATTGGCATTATAAGTTACTCCTGCCACAGTTAGAAAATAAAAGGTTTGTTGAGATACTCCACATGCAGTAATGTTCCCTAAATTATTTACGCCATTTGATGCTAACCCATTTAATACACTGCTTTGTTGTAGGGTTGCATTATCTGTACCTTGATAATTATACGCAACGCTATTACCTGAACAGTTTAACATAGAGAATGAAAATGTTCCTAATGTATTTGTGGGTACATAAAATCCACTTCCATTATTTGTAAATAAAGAAATATACCCATTTGAAATTGGTGAAGCATTACAATTTAAAAGAGTTCCAGTAAAAGTAATATATTCACTAGAAGGCAGCAAGACATTAATGTTTCCTAAACTTATACTTGCATTAAATGGACCAATATTCTGTGAATAAATTATGGTATTGCAACCAGATGCAACTTCCAAAACCAAAGCCTCATTTTTCGGTACCAATCCTGACACAAAACCTGCATTATTTGTTGTGCCATATCCATTATCTCCATTCGATACTCTTTTAATTCTTGTACTTATAGATACCAATGGCGAATTTGTTGTTACATTAATCAAAGTAAAATCTAGGGTAATAAAATTTGTACTACCCACATCAACATTCCAAAACGAAAATTTATCTACCAGTGCAGAATAAGTGTTTCCAGTTTTTGTAGCAGTACCGTTTTCTTTCCACCTTGCAGTAGCATCGTCAAAATGCCAAAGTTGTATTGTTGCAGGGGCGCTTGCTTGTAAGCTTGCAGGTAAAGGGAAACTGATGGTAGCTTTTTTACCAGTTGCTATTTTTATGCTGTTACCGCTTGCATCTTCCAATTCTGCGCCTACCATACCATATGTTTCTAAAATATTTTCTGCGCCGTTTATACCTACGCCTCTTAAATCTCCGGGAATGATGAAAGGTAAATTAGCTGCAGTTGGGTTTATCCAACGGCTGTAAATATTTACAGTGCCTGAATATGCAGCACCTGTGCTTGTTACGAATGCAGCAACCGGAAAAATAATGGAGGCACCGCCGTTTGAATTTATTGTTCCGCCAGTAGGAGCGTTTACTGTTCCTGATAATACTTTTTGCATTAACTGCAACCTTACTGTATGATTTTTACCGACTGTGGTTTTAAAACTTCTTACACCTTTAAAATAACCAGCTTTTACTCCTGTTACACTTCCATTTTCTTTAGACAAAGAAATATTTTGAAAAATAAACATCCCATTGCTATTGGTAGTGGTGGTAGCTGCACCGCTCGTAACTACTGCGTTTGCAATGGGGACATTGCTTTCATCCAACACTATCCCGGAAACACTTGCGGTTACTTGAGTTAGATCATTTACCACTGTTGGTGTTGGAGGTACAGGATCAATAGGATTATCTAAGACACTTTCTCTTTTGCAACTTAAGGTAAATATTAAAAATAAGGTTGATAGTATAAGTATTGTTGTGCAGTAATTTTTTCTCATGACTTACCAGTTATATGATCGAAAATAGTGCTTTAATTCATAAATAACAGAAAAACAGGTGTGTATCTCATAAATTAGATTATGACATTACTCAATACCCAAATGGATTTTAACCAGCAATATTGCCCTCAGGTTTCCATAAAACTAAATAAAAGCTTGGATTTTGTTGGTACACATGCCGCACTAGGTCAACCCTTAGATATCAAATACAACACCCTCCAATAATATAAAGGGTAAAGGCTAGTTTCTACAAAAGTGTAAAAAAAGGAAATCACTTCTATCCCTAGCCCTGGGGCAATTTACCTTTATTCACAACAGAGTCTATTGAACAACTTTTATTGGGTGGTAGATTGTTGCGGAGATGTTTTACTTTATCTTGGCTCGTGTCTTCACGAAACGTTCGCTTAAATCTACGCTTCAATAAAAGCCCAATAAAGATATTCTGTACACGAGTGCGACGCCAATGAAGCCCAATAGCATTACCAAAGCTGGGTACAAAAAAATAATTTGCCTTTGGCAAATTAAAATCGAATTAGCAACAGGCGTAATATT
>CAVUIP010000001.1:0-167678 GCA_963741535.1 uncultured Chitinophagaceae bacterium | reverse complement strand
TGTACACGAGTGCGACGCCAATGCAGCCCAATAGCCCTACTGTAGCCCGTTACCAAAAATGTAATTTGCCAAAGGCGAATTTTTACACAAGCGTTTTTAATTTTTCCACCACCGCATCCACCTCCGCTTTGGTATTATGTTTACAAAAACTAAAACGCACTGTTACCTGGTTGGGGTTATTGTTGATGGCACGTATAACATGGCTGCCCTGGTCGGCGCCACTGGTGCAGGCGCTGCCGCCGCTGGCACAAATATTATTTATGTCGAGGCTAAATAAAAGCATTTCACTTTTTTCTGTTTTAGGAAAACTTACACTTAGGACGGTGTATAAACTGCGGCCCAATACATCGCCATTGAATGCAACACCGGGGATATGTTTTTTTCAATTCGTCCATCATGTAGTACTTAAGTGTGCCAATAGATGCGCTGTCATCTTCATAACTGGCGGTTGCCATTTCCAATGCTTTGGCAAAACCTACAATGCCATACAGATTTTCTGTGCCGGCCCTCATGTTACGCTCCTGCCCGCCGCCGTGTACAAAGGGTTTTATTTTTACATTTTCGTTAATGTATAAAATGCCCACGCCTTTTGGCCCGTGAAATTTATGTGCAGCACCGGTAATAAAATGTACCGGCGTATTTCTTAAATCGAAAGGAAAGTGGCCAACCGTTTGTACGGTATCGCTATGAAAAATGGCATTGTATAATTTACATAAATTACCTACGGCATGAATGTCTAAAATATTTCCAATTTCGTTATTGGCATGCATTAAGGTAACTAAAGTTTTTTCTTCGCTTGCAGCTAATAGTTTTTCTAAATCATCAATATCCACATGACCATTAGGTAACAATTTTACATAACTCACTTTAGCAATATCTAAATTATCGGCATGCGCAACACAATGTGATACGGCATGATGTTCGATAGGTGAAGTGATAATGTGTTTGCAACCCAGATCTCTGATGGCTGCGGTAATGGCGGTGTTGCTGCTTTCGGTACCACCACTGGTAAAAAATATTTCGGCAGGATGTGCATTTAAAATTTTCGCTACCGATTTTCTGGCACTTTCAATAGCCATTCTTGTTTCTCTTCCATAAGAATAAATAGAAGAGGGGTTGCCGAATTTTTCGGTTAAATAAGGCATCATCGTTTCAAGCACTTGGGCATCAAGTGCGGTGGTGGCGGCGTTGTCGAAGTAAATTCTATTCTGGTCCATAAGCCCCAAACCCCTAAAGGGGCTTTCCTTTGTTAGATTATTAATATTGTTAAACACTCCTATTGATGAAACCTGTTACAAAACCTTTTACTCGTATGCAGTTCCCCCTTCAGGGGGCGGAGGGGGCTTCCTACATCATCTGCCCAATATCCTGCATCAATCTCCGGGCAATATTATCCGATGTGGTTTCAAAATTACTTTCGGCATAAATACGAATGATGGGTTCGGTATTGCTGGTACGTAAGTGCACCCAGTCGGTATCAAATTCTATCTTCAATCCATCTTCGGTATTTATCGGTTGATTTTTATATTTATCTTTTATCTTTTCAAAAATATCTTTTACATCGATACCGTTATCTAAAGCAATTTTATTTTTGCTCATAAAATAATCGGGGTAGGTATTGCGTAACTGTTTAATAGTTTTTTGGGTGTTGGCCAGGTGTGTTAAAAATAATGCAATACCAATTAATGCATCACGGCCATAATGTAAATCGGGTACAATAATGCCGCCATTGCCTTCGCCACCAATAACTGCATTTACGGCTTTCATTTTATTTACCACATTCACTTCACCCACTGCACTGGGAAAATATTCGCCGCCATGTTTTACCGTAACATCTTTTAAAGCCCTTGTAGATGACATGTTGCTTACGGTGTTGCCTTTTCTTTTGCTTAATACATAATCTGCCACAGCAACTAAAGTATATTCTTCGCCAAACATACTGCCATCTTCACACACAAAACAAAGGCGGTCTACATCGGGGTCAACTGCAATGCCTAAGTGAGCATTTTCTTTAATTACTTCGCTGCTTAATTGCGTAAGGTGTTCGGGCAAAGGCTCGGGGTTGTGTGCAAATTTTCCGTTTACTTCTTCGTTAATTACAATAATATCTTTTACACCTAATGCTTTTAAAAGTGCCGGTACTGCAATGGCGCCGGTGCTGTTAACCGCATCTATAACTATTTTAAAGTTTGCTTTTTTTATTGCAGCAATATCTACTAATGCATAATTAACAACCGCATCAATATGTTTTTGTAAAGCGGTTTCATCTTTGGTGCAGGTGCCTAATTTATCAACTGGTGCAAAATTAAAATCTTCTGCAGCGGCAAGGTCTAAAATTAATTTTCCTTCATCACCACTTATAAATTCGCCTTTGTTATTTAATAATTTTAAAGCATTCCACTCTTTTGGGTTATGGCTTGCCGTTAGTATAATGCCACCTGCTGCGTTTTCAAATTTTACAGCCATCTCTACAGTAGGTGTGGTGCTGAGGCCAAGGTCTATAATATCTAAACCTAAACCCATTAAAGTATTTACAACGAGGTTGCTTACCATTTCGCCGCTTATTCTTCCATCACGCCCAATAATAATTTTATGATTATCGCTTTGCTGCATCAGCCAGGTACCATAAGCTGCAGAAAATTTTACCACATCAAGCGGAGTAAGGTTGTCATTTGTTTTTCCGCCGATAGTACCTCTTATTCCGGATATACTTTTTATCAGTGTCATACGCTGCTATTTTAGGGATGGCAAAGATAAGAAAATTTACTCCTGTGTGGTTAAGTGAAACGATTGCATTGATATTTTTTATATTATTCTACTGATTAGAGTAATGCTTTAAAAAAAATGCAAAATAAATTCTTTTATACAGGCAAATTTATAACTGATTTTGAATACTTAATAACAGCAGAGTAATAAACCCGTAACTTTTTAACCCTTAACTTTACGCCATGCAGCAACCCTGGTTTAAAGATTGGTTTAACTCTCCATACTATCATCAGCTCTATTTTAACAGGGATGAACACGAAGCTGCAGCATTTATTGATAAGCTGATAGATTATTTAAAACCTGTTGCCGGAAGCGCTATGTTAGATGTTGCCTGCGGAAAAGGAAGGCACTCCATACAGTTAGCGGGCAAAGGTTTTGATGTTACCGGAATTGATTTAAGTGAAGACAGCATTGACGAAGCATTAAAAAATGAGACAGAGAATTTACATTTTTACCGGCACGATATGCGGTTGCCCTTCTGGATAAATTATTTTGATTACGCCTTTAACTTTTTTACCAGCTTTGGCTATTTTAAAACCCGGCGGGAACATGACAATGGTATACGAACTATTGCACAGGCAATAAAACCCGGCGGTTGTTTTGTAATGGATTATTTAAATGTGCATTATGCCGAAGATCATTTGGTGCATCAGTCAGAAAAAGAAATTGACGGTATAAATTTTATTATTACCAAATGGTATGATGAAACACATTTTTATAAAAAAATAATTATTGAAGATGAGGATATGGAAGAGCCGATGATTTATACAGAGAAAGTGGCTAAATTTTCTTTAGGCGATTTTACTGAAATGTTTGCTTACCAGGGCATGCAGATACAGGAAGTATTTGGAGATTATAATTTTGCCAATTATGATGTAAAAAAAACACCGAGGCTGATAATGATTGCGAAGAAGTCGTGAATGGTGAGATGTCAGCCGTGAGCAGCAATCTGAATTTTTTAATGGCATTCAGTTTACGAAGTGCTGATTATCCCCAAAAATAATTTATTGGTTACTTGTTTTTTGCAACTGCAGAAGCGGATAAGTAAAATTATAACCCTGCCACTCACGACTCACCATTCACGACTCACGGCACCCCTCATTTTTTTCGATTATTCACCAGCATCCATTTACTGGTTTCAAAAATGGCAGAAGTTAATTGTGATAATTTATTTTTGATAGAATCTGATTGAGTTGCTGTAAGCGGCGGCAAGCTGTCTTTTACCGGTATCAACTCCTGCCGGTTGATATTGATGTTTTTTATAAAATAATAATTATCTGTAACCACACCAATATTTCCTTCATCGTGGTGAATGATAAAAGCAGCGTTTAAAATATTTTGCTGGTTAATAACATCTCTGCCTAAAGTGCTGTTGGTGTAAGGCGCATGTATCATGCCGGCAAGTGTGGGTAATACATCAATTTGCGAAACTGTATGGTTGTATGTTGCCGGTTGCAGCAATGATGGTGCGTAATACAGCAACGGCACATGCTCATCACTTAAGCGGTGAGAGTTCCATGCTTTTGGATATACTGCACCTGATTCTCCCTCCACACCATGATCGCCTACAAAAACAAAAATGGTATTATTAAAATACGGTTGTTGTTTTGCAGCTTCCATAAATTGCTTAAAACAAAAATCGGTGTAACAAAATGCCTGGTATTCTTCCTGCGATTCGAAGCCGTTTTTTTTCAATGTTTCTTTATCTAAAATATCACAGGTAAATTCTTTTTCGGCAACTGGTATCATGTAAGGCCGGTGGTTATGTGCTGTTTGAATTACTGCAAAAAAAGGTTTGGTTTGCTGCTTTATTACATCACCGGCTTCGGTAAATAAATCCCTGTCGCTAATACCCCACACATTTATTTCCGGCGATTTGTATTTTCCTTTTTCATAAATGTTTATACCTTCTATATTACCCATTAATCCACGAAAATTATTGAACTGGCTTCTTCCACCAATAAAATAAAATTTTTCGTAACCTTCAAAATTATTGATAATGGTTTGCTGGTTTACAGCCTCTGGGTTTTGGGTAGAAAATTTTGCCAGCTGCACATCGGGTATGCCGGTAATGGTTGCAAAAATTCCACGGGCTGTACCAAAACTTGGTGTAAAACAACGGTTAAAAAAAACACCTTCTTTACATAATTGATTAAAGTAGGGCGTGCTGTTTAATTTGTTGCCGCTCATGCTGCTTTTGTACATGCTGAAACTTTCGCAAAGCACCAATACCACGTTGGGCTTACTTTCCAGGCTGCGGCTGTTGGGCAGCACTGTTCTTTCGTAATTATATTTTATTTGGGTGATGGAATCTAATTGTAAATAACCGGCAATAGCCGGATAATATTTTGCAGCACCACTTGTATTAAAATCGGGTTTGCGCTGTTTTAAAGAAGTAATAAAATTTTGAAATGGATTTAATGCAAGGTAACTTTTAAAATTATCGTTTAATTTATACGCATCCTGCCTTGTTAATGGTTTTAATTGTAAAAAGCCAAATACAAACCAAAACATAATTAACAGTGCCAGTAAATACCAACGGCGCTTATATTCAAACTTGTGCCAGTAATTATTGGCATCCACTGTGCCATGTGTTCGCCGGAATAATTTTGCAGTAAAAAAAACGGCAATACCTAAGCCAATTAAAATCCAGATAATGGGATACGACTGCCAAACCATGCGTATCATTTCGTAAGGGTCGTCTTTAAAATTTAATGCACTGGCACCAATTCTTGTATGGTTGTAACTGAAGTTGCCAAAATCGGCACCATAAAAAAACATGATGAGTAATGTAACTATGGATAAATAAATGGTCCACACTTTTTTTGTTCTTGCAGAATGAAAAGGAGAAAATCTTTTAAATATAGATAATACAATAATTGGGGAGAGTACAATGGCTATCCAGCGTAAATCGTATTTGATACCTAACCAAAATGATGGACCTAATTCAAATACGCTGATGGTATTTGGCTTAAAAAGAATTACTGTGGCAATGCGAAAAGCAGTAAACATACACAGGTAGATAATAAATATCCTTATTATCCACTGAATGGTTTTGGAAACTTTCCATTTTTTCATGCTGATTTTTTCCTTAAGCTTAAACAGGTGCAATATAATAATCAATAGGGAGAAATACAGTGTTATAATTCCAAACGGTAAAGATGGCGTTACAAACCTGTGAGGTTTTCAAAACCTCACAGGTTTGTAAAATATATTTATTGCTTCTTATTATTCAGCAGTAAATATTTTGCTGTTTCGTAATACGCATCTGTTAAGTTGGACAAATAATTTTTAACGCTGTCGGTTTGCGTATTTTTTTCTACCGGATTATTATTTGTTACAGAAACAAAATCCTGTTTACCCGATTTTAAATTTTTTAAAAAATAATATTGATTACTGATTAAGCCCACTGTTTTTTTATCATAATCAATTATAAAAGCAAATTTTTCTCCTCTAAAAACAGATTTGTATTCGGATGAAGGTACTAAAGTGTCAAATAAATTTCTTCCAAAAGTAGTATTGCGGTAAGGGGTTTTTACAAGCGATGCTATGGTGGGTAAAATATCTACCTGGCTGCAAACCTCATGTATTTTTTTTGGCTGCAGTAATTTTGGTGCGTAAAAAAGTAAGGGCACATGTTCGCAGGTAAGGCCCTGCTCTGTAAAACTTTTAGGCAGCATGTCCGCAGCATTACCTCTAATACCATGGTCCCCCACAAAAACAAAAATAGTATTATCAAAATATTTTTCTTTTTTAGCGGCTTCCATAAATTGCTGAAAGCAAAAATCGGTGTACCTGAATGCATTCATCTCCTCATTGTTCTCAAAACCAAATTTATTTAAGCTGTCACTTGAAAAAGATAATTTTTTAAAAACCCCTTCATCTTCTTTTGGTATAGTGTATGGCCTGTGGTTATCTGCAGTTTGAATTATAGCAAAGAAAGGGTTGGTTTGTTCTTTTAAAACTTTATTGGCTTCTAAAAATAAATTTTTATCGCTTATGCCCCATACATCAATTTTTGCTGCTTTATAATCCTGCTCTTCATACAATTTTAAACCATTAATGTTATTGGTTAACAGCCCACGTATGTTTGCCCAGGTGGCGCTGCCGCCTAAAAAATAAAAATTATTATAATTTCTAAAATCATTAATTATGGTATGTTGATTTACTGCATTGGGGTTACGGCTTGCAGTGCTGGGGCTTTCCACATCGGGTGTGCCGGTAATGGTTGCCCATACGCCACGGGCTGTACCGTAAGAAGGCGTAAAACACCTGTCGAAAAAAATACCATTGCTGCACAACTCATTAAAGTAGGGTGTAGTGTTTAATGGGTTACCATACATGCTGCTTTTGTATGCGCTGAAACTTTCGCAGATAACTAATACTACATTGGGTTTAGATGAAGTTGTGTCCGCCACAATAGTTTTTCTTTCATAATTTAATTGTGTACTATCGGGCTGCTGTACCCCAAAATAAGATGCCATCAGCGGATAATACTCTTTTACTTTTTTTAAATTGTAAGTTGAATTTCTAAAACTTAATGTGCTGAAAAAACTTTGAAAGGGATTAAGTGCCAGGTTGGCTTTAAAGTCATCACTTAAAGTAAAGGCATCGCTCCACCGCAGGGGAAACTGACCAACCTTGCCAAAAATTAAAGTGGCAAGTAAAAAAAACGTAATAAAATAAAACACCACACCCCTTCTTTTATAAAAACTGTCTTTTTGTAAATAGCTGTTAAGTAACCTTCCAAAAATAAACCTTGATAAAATTAGTAACACAATAATGGCTATTCCAGCTTTTATTAAAGGATAAGTTTGCCACATCATAGTAAATGATATGGCGGCATCCTGCAAATAATTTAATACTGTAGCATTCAGCCGCTGGTGCAAATAATCGAAATGATAAAAATCTATAAAATAAAATAATACCAGCAGGATGAATACTGCAGGTAATAAAAAATTCCAAAAATTTTTTGCTGCAATATTTTTAAACGGGTTTAAAAAAGAAATAAAAGTGAGCAGCAGCATAACTAAACCAACGATTGCCGCAATCCGGGCATCAAACCTTAAGCCCAATAAAAATGCTGAGCCCGAAAATGCTTTAGCAGGCGGGTTGTACTTTACATAAAATAATATTCTAAAAATTGTCATGGTAAGCAACAACATTATTACCACCGAAAATATCCAACGTAATGTTATGGGAATTCTTTGCAACAAAAGCATCCTTATTATTTTTTATCCGGCTGCTAAATTAGTTTAATTATTTTTGGGTGATTATAATTTAACAACCATGATACATTAATGCAGGAGCTGCTTACATACGACAGGCAATTATTTAAACAAATAAATTATTACTGGCATAACAGTTTTTTCGACTGGCTGATGCCCTGGTTGCGTAACTCCAATATGTGGGTGCCATTGTATCTTTTTTTATTGCTTTTAGTTACCGTTAATTTTAAAAAAAATGTATGGTGGTGGGTACTTTTTGCTGTTTGCACCGCCATATTAACCGACTTTGTAAGCAGTAAGATTATTAAAGAAAATTTTTACCGTTTAAGGCCCTGCAACAACGATACTATTGCAGACTGGATAAGGGTTTTAGTGGCTTACAGGCCACAGAGCAGCAGCTTTACCTCATCACATGCTGCTAATCATTTTGCCATGGCAATGTTTTTATATTTAACTTTAAAAAAGCACTTTGGTAAGTGGCCGTTGGTGTTTTTTGCATGGGCCTTCAGCATATCTTTTGCACAGGTGTATGTGGGGGTGCATTATCCGCTTGATGTATGTGCAGGGGCAGTAATTGGAATACTTATCGGATATTTGTGCGGAAAATCATATACTGTTAACTACGGATTACTTTATTAACTATGGCAGAAATTTTAATAATACTTGGCCTTATACTAATTAATGGGATTTTTTCAATGGCAGAAATAGCTTTGGTATCTGCCCGTAAAACCAGGCTTGAAGTACAGGCCAATAAAGGTGATGAGAAGGCAAAAGCAGCTTTAAAATTATCCAATCACCCCGATGTTTTTCTTTCTACTGTGCAGGTAGGTATAACACTTATCGGTATTTTAACAGGTATATTTTCTGGCGAAAAAATTAAGACACCGGTAGTTGAATATTTTAACCGTTTCGAATGGTCGAGGGATTACAGCAATGGAATTGCAACTTCCATTATTGTTGTTATCCTTACTTACTTTTCGTTGGTACTGGGCGAACTGGTGCCTAAAAGAATTGGTTTGGCCAGGCCTGAATTTATTGCTAAAAATTTTGCAAAACCCATGGGCTGGTTAAGTAAACTCACATTTCCGTTTATATGGCTTTTAACTTCCAGCACACATTTAATTGTAAAACTTTTAAATCTTAAAGTAAAAGATAACCAGGTAACAGAAGAAGAAATAAAAGCAATGATATCCGAGGGCAGTGAACATGGCGCTATTGAAGAAGAAGAAAAAGATATTATTGAAAGATTGTTTCATTTAGGCGACAGGAATATTACATCACTGATGACACACCGTACCGACATTGCCTGGTTTGATGGCAGCGAAACGGTGCAGCAGGTAAAAGATAAAATGGACAGCGTTATTTACAGCAGCTACCCGGTTTGCGAAGAAACGGTAGATAATATTAAAGGTATCATCAGTATAAAAGATTTATTAAAAGCTGCCCCCGATAAATTATTAAAAGATATTGCAAAGCCTGCTTTATTTGTACCCGAAAATAATACCGCTTATCAATTGCTGGAAAAATTTAAACAAACAAAAATACACAGTTGCTTTATTGTAAATGAATATGGTACACTGGAAGGCATGATAACGCTGAATGATATTTTAGAAGCGATTGTGGGAGATGTGCCACAAACCGGGCAGGATGAATATGAAATAACCGAAAGGCCTGATGGAACTTATTTAGTAGATGCTCAAATTCCTTTTTATAATTTTTTAAGCAGGTTTGAAAAAACCGACTGGATGAACGAAGCAGAACATGATTTTGATACGCTTGCAGGTTTTGTTTTACACGAACTGGAACACATTCCTAAAACGGGAGAAACATTTGAATGGCGTGGTTTTTCTTTTGAAATAATTGATATGGACGGGCAACGAATTGATAAACTGTTATTAAAAATATCGGAAGAAATTAAAGAAGAAATGGAGGAATAGGCACTGAGCTATGAGCTATGAGCTATGAGCTATGAGCTATGAGCTATATAACTAATAAGGCTTCGTAATTTAGGGTTTAATTCACCATTCACCATTCACCATTTACCATTCACAACCTCACCATCTCATCCTAAAATCTGGCCTTGTGGCAATGCCATCATTTATTATTTTTAAAATCTTTTCTCTTTCTTCACCAATTAAAGTTAACCTCGGAGCCCTTACTGCTTCTGATCCAATGCCCGCCTGTGTTTCTGCAAGTTTAATGTACTGCACTAATTTGGAGTGAATATCCAATTCCAACAATGGCATAAACCACCGGTAAATTTTTGTGGCTTCGGCAATTTTTCCTGCTTTAACCAAATTAAAAATAGTAACCGTTTCTGCCGGAAAAGCGCATACCAATCCGGCCACCCAGCCATCGGCTCCCAGGCAAAGTTCTTCCATGGCTAAAGTATCAACACCACATAAAATTTTGTAGCGGCTGCCAAAGCGGTTAACCATTCTGGTTACATTAGTTACATCACGGGTACTTTCTTTTACTGCCTGTATGTTTTTACAATTGGTTAAATCTTCAAACATATCTAAAGTAACATCAGTTTTATAATCAACCGGGTTGTTGTAAATCATTATGGGCAAATCGGTAGAGTCGGCAATAGTTTTAAAATAGGTAACAGTTTCTCTATGGTCGGTTTTGTATCGCATAGGCGGTAAAGCCATTAAACCTCCGGCGCCCCATACTTTTGCGTAAGCAGCCTGTTGCAATGCTTCTTTAGTGGCACCTTCGGCAATATTTAAAATAACAGGAATTTTACCTGCACATTTTTCAACAGCAAATTTTATCAGTGTTTCTTTTTCATTGGTAGATAATACGCTTGCTTCACCTAAAGTACCGCCTAAAATAATTCCGTTTACACCTGCTGCCAGTTGTGCATTTAAATTTTTTTCAAACAGCGGAAGATCTAATTTATCATCTGCCGTAAATTTTGTTGTAAGTGCCGGCATAACGCCGCTCCATTCAAAAGCCATAGTTTTATTTTTATTGTAAGGTATTAAAAAAATGCACATCAACCGATTTCGCAAACGATTTCTATAAGGTTAATTTTTAAATACTTCTTTTATTGAGATACAATTTTTACATTCGGTTTACAATTATCATTTTAATGTTTGCTGTTATGAAAAAAAATATTTTCCCTGCAGTTTATTTTTTAGTTTTTATAGCTGCATTGTCATCCTGTAATTCTTCCACTACAGATAATAAAGCCACTTCCGCCGAAATAAGTGATCGTAAATGGTGGAAAGAAGCCATCGTATATCAAATTTATCCCCGCAGTTTTAAAGATAGTGATGGCGATGGAGTAGGAGATTTAAAGGGAATAATTTCTAAATTAGATTATATAAAAAGCCTTGGCATTACTGCAGTATGGCTTAACCCAATTTATGCTTCGCCCAATACCGATAATGGATACGATATAAGCGACTATCGCAACATACAGCAAGCGTTTGGCACCATGCAGGATTTTGACAGCCTGATAAAAGGAATGCATGACCGTGGCATTAAACTGGTGATGGATATGGTACTTAACCACAGCAGTTCCGAACATGAATGGTTTAAACAATCCAGAAGTTCACGTGATAATCCTTACCGCCATTATTATCACTGGTGGCCGGCAGAAAAAGGGAAACCTGCACCACGGTTTAGTTTTTTTGATGTAAATGGCGATGCATGGAAATACGATTCACTCACCAATGCTTATTACCTGCATATTTTTTCAGATAAGCAGCCCGACCTTAACTGGGAAAATCCAAAACTGAGAGAAGAAATTTACAGTATGATGCAGTATTGGTTGGATAAAGGTGTGGATGGTTTTAGAATGGATGCTTTTCAATATGCTTCAAAAGATACAGCTTTTCCAAAATTTCCGGAAGGATACACTAAAGAAGTGGTTAAATATTATACAGGGCCGCACCTGCATAATTATATACAGGAGATGGCAACAAAAGTGCTGAACAAAAAAGATATTTTAACAGTGGCAGAAGGAGCAGGTTCTAATCCGGATGATGCTATGAAATTTGTTTATCCCGAAGGAAAGGAGTTTAGTATGGCCTATCATTTTGAAGGGATAGATTTTGGTTTGGTGCCGGGAGAATTTAAAGTACCGGACCCAAATGGTTTAGATCTAGTGAAAATGAAACAGCTTTACACCAAGTGGGATAAAGCTTTTGAAACAAAGGGATGGTTAAGTATTTACCTGGCCAATCATGATCAGCCACGTATGGTTACCCGTTGGGGAAATGATGCACCTGAATTCAGGGAAGCTTCTTCAAAAATGCTTTCTACTTTTATTATGACGATGAGGGGTACACCGTATTATTATTATGGCGATGAGCTGGGCATGAGCAATATAAAATTTAATACCATTGAAGAGTATAATGATATTGAAACTATAAATCATTATAAGCAGGCTAAGGCAGCAGGTAAAGATTTAGTGAAGTTTATAGCAGATCAAAAAATAATGGGCAGAGATAATGGACGTACACCATTTCAGTGGGATGCAACCAGCAATGCAGGTTTTACCAGTGGCATGCCCTGGTTAAAAATTAACAGCAACTACACCACTATAAATGCAGCAACAGAAGATAAAGACAGCAGCAGCTGTTTAAACTATTTTAGAAAACTTACTAAACTGCGTAAAGAAAATTTAGTTTTAGTGTATGGCAAATACACATTGGTGGATGAAAATAATCCTGATGTTTATGCATACGCCAGGGAACTTGAAGGGAAAAAAATATTGGTACTTTTAAATTTTACCAGTAAAGAAGCAGCAGTAAATGCAGGCATCGAAATAAGCAAAGCAACAATTTTATTGAGTAATTATTCTTCTCCTTCGGTAAACAGTAAATTGCGGCCATACGAAGCAGTTATTTATGAATTTTAAGAATAAAAATTATTAGCGGATTAAAACAACTGTTCCTTTTTGATTTATGTTTTTACCTGACAAACCTTCCATTTCTAAATAATAAATATATACGCCTGCAGATTGAGGGATGCCCCTGTAATTTCCATCCCAACCTTCATTAAATTTTGCAGTTTGAAAAATAAGTTGCCCATAACGATTGTAAATACTTAGTTTCCTGAGCCTGTTTTTATTTTGACGTGGAACTTTAAGTATGTCATTTAAAAAATCTTTATTTGGTGTAAACCCTGTGGGAAAATAAACAGGAAAATCGCAATTACTGTACACTGCAATACTGTCTGTTTTTGCGCCACATTTATTCTCTACTTTTACAGTATATATCCCCGGCGAGTTAACTGAATATGAAGGTCTATTTAAAATAATATTGTTCCAGAAATATTTGTCATAGCCTTCAGAGGCTCTTAATAGAATTGATGATGCATTGTTTAAGCAGGTATCAGGAGAAATAATTAAATCAGCAGGAGATTTCAATATTCTGATGTTATAAAACAAAATACTGTCGCAGCCCCTGGTTGTTTTAAATGTACCATAATAAGTACCTGAATCTTTTACAATAGTGTTATCTGGAAGTGTATAATTTTCATTGGCACATAACGAAATATTTTTTTGATTAATGCTGTCAATAACGTCTTTACAGCATGCATATTGGTATTCACAGTTGGTAATTTGTGATAAGGGATAAGTATTCTGTGTAATTAAAAATGGAGAGTAACGAAAATCAATATCCAGGAGATTGGGAAGTAAGTTAACTTTTTGAACCAGCCATGGCCACTGGGCATCCTCGGCAATAATGCTTGCAGATAACTGAGAACAGGGATTGTTACCTATTGCGTTTGTAATAGTGGCATGAAAATTAAAAGTATTACTTTCATCACTTTGCATTATAAAAATTCCTTTGTCATTTTGTTTTGGTAATGCTACAGCCTTAGAAGAATTGCCAGTATTGGCATTTGTGTATGATTTATTCCATATAATCTGCCCGTTATCGTTAATTTTAAAGGCCAATAATTCTTGATTTGTTGAATCTTTGGCTAATAAAAGCCTTTCACCCGTACCACCAACTTGTTTTACACTTTCTAAACTACAAGAATTACCTGGAGGTCGGTAAGCAATAAATTTTTGCAAAAAACCACCAGGGTCTGTAATAAAATTTACTGCACGCCTGGAATAGACTTTATTTTGATAAAACCTTTCATTAATATCTGTTGGCAAATACATATCTGCTAATAGTGACAGGTTTCCATTAGGAAGCTGCATAATATTTTTAAGTCCGGGTGTAAACGTGTTTGCAACATTGGAATATGATAAGGTTGGGCATTGATAACTTGTTTCCCATATTAGTTTGCCGTTGTTGCCATCAAGTTCAAACAAATGAAAATAATTAAGCGGGGCAGGTAATATTATTGGGGGTAGAAAAGGGTATTGAAGTGTATCTGCAATATTTCTTACCATTATTCTGGCTACAGCAATATTGCCGTTTTTTAGCTGACATATCACAGGTATCTCTTTGTTTATCTCTTTATAAAGTGAAATAGTTTGTAAAGGGGCAGCCCATAAAATATCTCCAGCTTTGTTTATACATATTATCCTGCTGATATAGGGATCTATAAATGAGGCAAGGTAAACTATTAAATTACCATTTGGGAGTTCGATAACACTGCTTACTTTGTAACTTGTTCTCCAATTGCCAAAATATTTGCCACTAATAATTTTTCCAAATTTATCAATATGCATTAACACACCTACCCAATGCGCCGGCGGTTCTTCTACATTGTTTATTGATTTACCATGTTCATAACTTGAACCATAAACATAAAAAGTTGAATTTGAAGAAGGGGTAATCCCCAGCATACTTGTATTATTATACCAGGGAAATTGAACCCAATTTACATAGGGATAATTGGGTTTATATTCATTAGACCATATGTTGGTTCCCTGTGCTGTAAATTTTGAAACAAAACTTCCAAAGGCAGAGTAATGCCCTAAAGTTACAATTTCATTATCACTTGTTACAATGGCATCATCTATATAATTACTTTCTGTACCTGTATAGGTTATTGAATAAAAATTACTATCCTTTGGGCATACCTGTGCCGTTGCGAAACCTGAAATTAATATAAGCAGGCAATAAAGAATAATATTAATTAACCTTTTAAACACAGCTATTTTAAATATAAATTGGAACGGATGCAAAAAACCGTAACTAATATTTTATTACTGAAGGAATAAAGGTAAGCGTATTTTTTTTGATTTTTTTTTGACTATTAAATTACAGGTAGAGAATACTTTTGCAAAATTTATAAAATGTTTTGCGTAAGTTAAGTATGATGAGGTATAAAAAATGAAATTAAAAATTTTCTGTTTTTTAAATCAGATTATTTATAACGATCCACCTTCTACCAATAACGATTCAATAGTAAGCTCCTGTATAAAAGTGCTGCCTGCAAGGCAGGCCATCATGCTGCTAAATGCCAGTTTACCTAATTTTAAACCACTTGTTTCCACATAGGTAATTTCAGGAAAATATAATTTAGGGATATCGCCATTGCTTATCGCAATTACTGCAATATCATCAGGTATTTTTAATCCTTTTTTTTGTATTGCTTTCATTGTGCCTGTAAGAATTTCATCACTCATACAAAAAAAAGTATCGGGCTTTTCTTTTAAATGTTTTAAGGTTGCTTCTTCTGCATGTGCCGAGCTTACAGCATAGTCTGTAATCAATTTTATTTTATTTCCTTTTTCGTTAATTGTTGTTGTAAAAGCTTCAAGCCTTTTTCTGGTTATTAAAAGATGATCATTACCAAACAGTGCCACTACCTTTTTTTTCTTTTTGGCAATTATCGCATTTGCAGCCATTGTAGCAGAAAGCGAATCGGCAACACAAACTTTGTTGCAGTCATTGCTGTCTGGAACTTTATCAAAAAATATTACAGGAATTTCAATTTCTTTTAATCGTAGAAATGCATCAATATTTACTGTTTCGGGAGATATGCAAACAAACAAACCGGTGATCCTGTTTTGCCTGCACAATTTTAAATTAGTTATTTCAATAGTAGGGTCGTCGCCAGATTGCAGTATCATTAAAGAATAACCATTTCTCCTGCTTTCTTCTTCTACAGAAGCAATAAAAGAATTGTAAAAAGAATTGGAGATAGAAGGAACAATTAAACCAAATAATTTGCTGTTGCTGGTACGCAAATTAATAGCATTGGCATTAGGCTCATAGTCTAATGTAGTGGCTAACTCCACCACACGTTGTTTGGTTTTATCCGAAATATCCGGATGATCTTTTAATGCCCTGGATATTGTAGAAATACTAAGCCCTAGTATCTCTGAAATTTTTTTCAAAGTAGTATTGGTCATAAAGCAGCAGTAATTAAATGCAAGGTAAAAAAAATTTGCACAACAACCGATTTCGCAAACAATTTCGCAAACGTTTGCAGCAAAAATACAGTTTTATCGTGTATTTAGTACATTATTTAAATGTAGCTTTATAGCTTAAAGATTAAGTTTTTATTAACCGTTTTCGATTGCTGTTAGTTTTTATACAATACAACAATCCCAACCGGGAATAAATATTTAATTCAACTGTTATTATTGTTCATTCCAAAAAACCAAACGATTATGCTTCTTGCTATTATGAGAAAAGCTGCTATGCTCTTGCTGGCAGTAATCGGGTTTACAGCTTTTGCTAAAGCCCAAACGGTTACAGGCACTGTAACTGATTCTAAAGGAGATCCTGTTTCGGGCATCTCTGTTACTGTAAAAGGAACTACAAAAGGTACATCAACCAATGCACAGGGTGTATTTACATTAAATGGTGTTGCCAACTGGCGCTACATTAGTTTTCACCGGAACAGGCTTTACTTCTCAGGAAGTAATGTTAGCGAGCGGTGCAGTTAATGTAACTATGGCTACAACACTCTCTAACTTAAATGAAGTTGTTGTAGTTGGTTATGGCAGTGCCTCGTAAAAAAGATTTAACGGGTGCTGTAGGATCTGTTAAAGCAAAAGATTTTAACGGGGGTTTTGTTACATCCCCTGATCAATTGCTGCAAAACAAAGTATCTGGTTTAGAAATTACTAATAATAGTGGTCAACCTGGTGTTGCAACTACTATTAAAATACAGGGGAAACAATTCTATCCGTGCCGTAAACAATCCATTGTATGTAATTGATGGAGTGCCTTTGGATGGTAGAACAGCAAGGCCTAGTGTTAGTCTTGCCAGGTTTTGGTGCTACCCCTGAAACAAATCCGCTTTTGTATATTAATCCTAATGATATTGCACAGGTAGATGTTTTAAAAGATGCTTCTTCAGCAGCTATTTATGGTGCAAGAGGTGCTAATGGTGTAATTGTTATCACTACAAAAAAAGGAGCATCGGGTGGAACAAAAGTAGAGTTTGGTACCAGTTTTGGAACATCTGTAGGTTACATGAAAAAGTACGAAATTCTCGATGCCGGTCAATTCAGAAGTGCATTGACAAAATATGGTCAGCCTTCTACTTTGGATAAAGGACAAAATGTTGATGCGATGAAAGAAATTACTCAAAACAAATTATCAAGTGATTACTATTTGGCATTAAGTTCTGGAAATGACAATGGAAGGATTAGGGCTTCTTTTTTAGCTTCAAGAGCAAATGGGTTTCTTAAAAATTCAAACCTTGATAAATATTTAGGTTCTATAGGTGGTCAATATAAATTTTTGGACAAGAAATTAAGCCTTGATTTTAATGTAAGAGTTGGTAGTACAAAAGAAAATATTATTAATGCAAGTAATACTGCAGACTCTACGGGCAATCTTATAAGTGCTGCGTTGAGCTGGAATCCAACAGAATCATTTACAAACAGTACTGGGGAATTAATAAATCCTGGTAGAGGTTCGGGCAATCCAATGCCTTACTTAAAGCTTATTCAGATGTTGCAAAAGTTAACTCTGTATTGGCCGATATTTCTGCAGGATATAAAATAACAGAGAATTTAGAATATAAATTTTTGTTTGCAATCAATAATGGTACCGGCGAAAGAAATACTAATGTAGATGGTTGGATTGAAGGGTATCCTGGTATTTCAGGCTCAGGGCTTGGCGTAAAATCTTTTGCAAAACTAAATTCTCAAACATATTACGCATACTTTAAATTACAACGCCAAACTTTCTTCAAAAATTATCATTAAATGCTTTGGCTGGTTATGAGTACTGGAAAACTGATTACTCAGGATCTACTTTCTCCGCTACAGGGTTTAATACGAATTTAACACAGGCGTCTATAGTAAAAATCAAATACACTGATATTTTAAATGATGGAAGTTCGCAAGCTTTGCCATTTATCTTTATTAATCCAACATCTGAGTTACAATCTTATTTTGGAAGAGCGGTATTAAATTATGACTGACAAATATTTATTAACAGCCACTATCAGGGCTGATGGCTCAAGTAAATTTGGTAAAAATAATAAGTATGGTTACTTCCCTTCTGTTGCTGCAAAATGGAATATAAGCAGCGAAGATTTTATGAAAGGAGGCAGTTTGTTTTCTAACTTAGCATTAAGGGCTTCATGGGGTATTACTGGAAACCAAGAATTTCCTGCAGGTGCTTCTCAGGAACAATTTGGTTTTAATTCTTACAACAATCCGGGACAATTTAATGTTGCCAATCCAGATTTGAAATGGGAATCAACAAGATCTTATAATTTCGGGTTAGACTATGCTATTAAAGGTGGTAAAATTTACGGTAGTTTAGATTATTACAATAAAAACACTACTGATATTCTTTTCCAAAGCACAGCTATTCAGCCTGCACCTGCAACAATATATTTTATCAACCTGCCAGCCAAGCTCAATAATAAAGGGGTAGAGTTTTCAGTAGGTGCTGCAGTGGTTGATAAATCCAATTTTGGTGTAGATGTTAATTTCAATATTGCAAATAATAAAAATTTGCTAACAGATTTTTATGCTCCTGGAACAACAACACCAATTGTTATTGAAACAGGCCAGATTAATGGCCAGGGTGTATCTGGAACATTTGCGCAAAGAATTACAAATAACCAACCAGTTAATGAATTTTACCTTAAAAAATTCAATGGTTTCGTTAAACGGTGTTCAACAAATTGATGCAAATCCAAGTTATGCAGGCGATCCTAACCCTCACACTGTTTATGGTTTTGGAGCAAATATCAGGTATAAAAAGTTTGCATTTACACTTAATGCAGGTGGCGCAGGTGGCTTTTTGATATATAATAATACCGCAACAAATATCACCAACATTGAGGGTATTACTAAATGGAAGGAATATTGATTTGGCTGCATATAATTCTGATGAAAAAACTACCAGTTCTGCAGCAGCTTCAACAAGATTTTTAGAAAAAGGTAATTATTTTAAATTAAGAAATGCAACTGTTCGTTACAGCTTTGGCAACATCGGCAAATACCTGAAAGGTTTAACTGCCTTTGTATCTGGAAGTAATTTATTTGTAATTACTAAGTTTACTGGATTTGATCCCGAGGTTAATATTGATAAGAGTCAAAATAACTATCCTTCAAGAAGTATAGAGTATATACCTTATCCTACACCAAGAACTTTTACATTTGGTTTTAACGCATCACTATAATCCAAAATAAAATTTAAATATTATGATACAGAATAAAAAATATAAAATATACGCCCTGATGCTGGTAGCAGCGTTAGCGGGGTGTACTAAATTGGATGAGGGTTTAAATAATACACTCACTAATCAACAAACTGCTGATGCACTTGGAGCAGCGGGAACAGGATTGCTGTTGAACACTGCTTATTCTGACATTGCAGGCCCACTTAATGATGTAGGCCAGCTCCTTAATCTTACAGGAAATGCATCTGATGAATCACTGGTACCAACAAGGGCTGGTGATTGGGATGATAACGGTGCCTGGAGAGTGATGCATAACCATACCTGGAATGCAGATTTGGGCTCATTATTAAATACTTTTAACAGCTTAAATAAAATAAATTTTGATGCCACCAATGTATTGGCATTTAACCCAACCCCAGCTCAAGCTGCACAAGCCAGGTTTTTGAGGGCTTACTCTTTATATAATCTCTTAGATTTTTATGGACAATTTCCATTCAGAAATCCGGGAGATAATCTTTTAAATGCCCCAAAAGTATACATTGGTGCAGCTGGAACCGATTTTATTATTGCTGAATTAAATGCTGTGTTGGCAACAATGCCAGCCCCAGCCAATAATTTAAACTATACAGCTACAGCAGATGCAGCCAGGTTCTTATTAATGAGGTGTTATTTAAACAAGGGTGCTTTTGCAAACAGGGCAACTCCAACTTTTGCAGATGCTGATATGCAACAGGTGATTACACTTGGTAATTCAATAATTAGTTCGGGAAGGTATTCTTATACCTCTAATTATTTTGATAATTTCAGTGCTGATAACGAGGTAAAAACTAAAGAAGCTATTTGGGCTTATGATAATACTTCTGGTAAAACTTCTACCAACATTGACATGAGGATATTTCTGGCACAGGACTTTGCATTATAACTCTTACAAAGCAAAAGCTCCAAATGCTGGTTGGAATGGATTTTCTACTGTTGCAGAGTTTTATAATACATTTGGTATTACTGCAACTCCTTCTCAAACTCCTGCTGATACTTTATTAGATACAAGGATTGGCGGTAGGTACTACGCAGGTGTAACTAACAAATCAGGATTAAGACCAGGGCTTTTAATTGGGCAGCAGTTTGATGAAACTGGCGCAAAATTGCATTATAGGGGATGGGAACCATTTCCACCTAAAAATGATGGACCAAACGATAAGCTTTTAATTTTCAATCCAGTTATTGGAGCAGGGATGATAGAAAGTGTACCTGGCTTATTGGAATGTACAGGTATTCGTGTAATGAAATACTCTCCAGATTTTTCTGGTCCAAATTATGATGGAGAAAGATTAGCAGCTAATGATGTGCTACTTTTCAGATATGCTGATTAGTATTAATGGTGGCAGAAGCAAAAATGAGAGCTGCAGCTCCAGATAATGCTGGTGCTTTAACTATGGTTAATGCTCTTAGAACTGCACGGGGTGCTGCACCTTTAGCTTCTATGACTTTAGTTGCTGCAACAAACTTTGTACCTAACACGTTATTGGCCGAAAGAGGCAGGGAAATGTATTGGGAATATGTAAGAAGAACTGATTTAATTCGTTTTGGTGTGTATTTAAAGCCATGGCCTTACAAACCCGCTGATGATCCAAAATATCTTTTGTATCCAATACCTTCTCAGGCGTTGGCAGCTAATCCAAACTTAAAACAAAATCCAGGCTATTAATATCACATTTTAATAACTGTTTATATCATAATTTCGTAAAAGGTCATTGTTTCAATGGCCTTTTACTTTTACATAATGTTAAGCAAACGATTTTATTTATTGATGAAAAAATACTTTCTTTTTTTATGTTGTATTACAGTTGTTACATTTTACTCCTGTAAAAATAAATCTGGTAATACCGGCACCAACAAAGCATTGTTTGAATTGATGGAGAATACAGGAATTGATTTAAATAATAAAGTTGTTGACGACAGCCTGGAAAATGGTTTTTTATTCAGAAATTTTTACAATGGTAATGGCGTTGCACTTGGTGATATAAATAACGATGGACTTGCAGATGTA
This sequence comes from uncultured Chitinophagaceae bacterium, assembly GCA_963741535.1. Classification (GTDB taxonomy): domain Bacteria; phylum Bacteroidota; class Bacteroidia; order Chitinophagales; family Chitinophagaceae; genus Ferruginibacter. The sequence goes on along the minus strand of CAVUIP010000001.1, from coordinate 146,114 downwards.
TTTCTCACCTCCAATGCAGGTGCAAATAAACTATACCTTAATAAAGGTAATTTTCAGTTTGAAGATATCAGTGATAAAGCCGGGATAATTAAAGATGATAAATGGAATACCGGAACCGTTTTTACCGATGTTGATGGCGATGGCTGGTTAGATATTTATGTATGTTCATCGGGCCACATGGGTACAGGCACAAGAAGAAATAAATTATACATTAATAATCACAACAGCACCTTTACCGAAGCTGCTGCTAAATTTGGGTTAGATATTTCTGCATATACCACACAGGTTTCTTTTTTTGATTATGATATCGATGGTGATTTGGATTGTTTTATGATAAACAACAGCCCCATACCCATCAATCAATTAAATTTTGCCAACAGGCGGGATATGCCCGACAGCTTATGGAAAATTGCTGATTTTTTAAAAGGCGGCGGCGATCATTTATACAGAAACGATAATAATATTTTTAAAGAAGTTACCTCTCAGGCCGGCATACATGGCGGCTTAATAAGTTTTGGGTTGGGCGTTTCCGTTAGTGATATTAATAAAGATGGATGGCCCGATGTATTTGTAAGCAACGATTCGTACGAAAGAGATTATTTATACATCAACCAAAAAAACGGCACTTTTAAAGATGAGATGGAGCAATGGTTTCAGCATACCAGCTTTTCATCAATGGGAGCAGATATTGCGGACATTAATAATGATGGCTATCCCGATTTGTTTACAACAGATATGTTGCCGGTAGATGATTACCGTTTAAAAACTACCGGATCGTTTGATAATATCAGTTTGTTTACCGATAAATTAAAATCAGGCTTTTATTATCAGTACACTAAAAATTGTTTACAACTTAATAATAAAGATGGCAAATTTATCGACATAGCCCGTTATAGTGGTGTTGCCGCAACAGACTGGAGCTGGGGTGCATTAATATTTGATATGGATAATGATGGCTGGAATGATTTGTATGTTTGTAATGGAGTAGGTAAGGATGTTACCAATCTAGATTTTATGGATTTTTTTGCCAATGATGTTAACCAAAAAATGGTAATGACCGGTAAAAAAGAAGCTGTTGAAAATATTTTAAAAGAAATTCCGCTTACGCCTTTGCCTAATAAAGTTTACCGTAACGATAAAAATTTAAGGTTTACAGATATTGGTGCCGATTGGGGGATGGCGCAGCCCACTTTCTCTAACGGTGCAGCTTATGCCGATTTGGATAATGATGGCGACCTGGATTTAATTGTGTGCAACCAAAACCAGCCCACATTTATTTATAAAAATCAATCAAGAGAAATTAATAAAAATAATTTTATCGGCTTTTCATTAAAAGGGAAAGGAAAAAATCCTTTTGCAATTGGCAGTAAAATACAATTGTATATTGCTGATCAAATTCTTACACAGGAATTAATACCCAGCCGGGGTTTTCAATCATCAGTTGATTATAAATTAATTTTTGGATTAGGCACTGCAACAAAAATTGATTCAGCAATAATTACCTGGCCCGACAGGAGCACCAGTAAGTTTGATACACTGGTAATAAATAAACTGCACCTGTTTAATCAAACACAAATAACAACAACTCCCGAAAAAATTATAATTGAAAAACCAGTCGAAACATTTTTTTCTAAAATTGAAGTCAACTTTGATAAGCATGAAGAGAATGAATATGTAGATTTTTATAACGAACGTTTAATACCCAGAGTATTTTCACGAGAAGGGCCAAAAGCTGCAACAGCAGATGTAAACGGCGACGGATTAACCGATATTTATATTGGCGGTGCACAGGGAAAAATTGGGCAATTGTATTTGCAAACACCAGATGGCGCATTTATTAAAAAAGAAGAAAATGCTTTTAAACCTTTTTTTGAATTTGAAGATGCAGCAGTATTGTTTGTGGACTATGATAAGGATGCTGATATGGATTTGCTCATTTGCCCCGGAGGAAATAATCGTCCGGTTGGCAGCAGGGAACTGCAATTACGGCTATTCACCAATGATGGTAAAGGAAATTTTACTTTAAACAGTGCAGCTTTCCCTAACATGAGTATGAATATTGGTATTGCTATTGCCAATGATTTTAATAATGATGGGTATCCTGATTTATTTATTGGTGCAAGAAGTTACCCCGGTGTTTATGGCAAAGATCCGCAGAGTTATTTATTTGTAAATGATGGAAAAGGGCATTTTACCGACATAGCTCAAACAAAAAATAGCGACATATCAAATATAGGAATGATCACTGGTGCTGTATGGGAAGATATAACAGGCGATAAACAAAAAGAATTAATAATTGTTGGAGAATGGATGGCACCAAGAATTTTTTCTTTTACTAAAGATCATTTTGAAGAAGTGAAAACAAACATCAGCGATAAATTTGGCTGGTGGCAATCTGTTGCTGTTGCAGATGTAAACAATGATGGTAAGCAGGATTTGATTTTAGGAAACATTGGCGATAATTTTTATTTATCTCCTAAAGCAGACAGCCCTGCAAAATTGTGGATGAATGATTATGATAAGAATGGCGATATAGATAAAATTATGACCTATACCATTGATGGTAAAGATATGCCGGTGTTTTTAAAACGTGATGTGCAGGATCAGTTGCCAGTCTTAAAAAAAGAAAATTTAAAACACAGCGACTATGCAAAAAAATCCATACAAGATCTTTTTTCAAAAGAAATGATTGCATCTTCTGTAGTAAAAAAATTTACCTATGCCCCTTCTTGTGTTGCCATCAACGAAGGTAATGGCAAGTTTACAATAAAAGAATTACCTGTAATGACGCAGCTTTCCTGCATTAATGCAATACAACCAATTGATGTAAACAACGATGGTTATATTGATTTGGTAACAGGGGGTAACCAGTTTGGTTTTTTACCGCAGTTTGAAAAATTAGACGCCAGCTTTGGTGATGTGTTAATTAATGATGGCAAAGGAAATTTTGTCTGGCAGGATGCAAAAAAAACAGGTTTAAATTTAAGAGGAGAGTTGAGGGATATTGCGAAAATAAAAAATTCAAAAGGAACTTATTTGTTATTCCTGCAAAATAATGAATTTCCTTTTTTGTATAAACTTAATGATGGATTTAAAAAGAAATAATAATAAAATTGTTTTTATAACAGCTAAACTCAAGTGAAGAGTTTTAAACCCTTCAGGAGTTGTGTGGCAGTCTGTTTTTATTGGCGCTTATTATTTCCTGCAAGCAACAACAAAAAAACTACACCATTATTTGAATTGGTTGAAAATTCAGGAATTGAATTTGTAAATAAAGTACAGGATAATGATACCATCAACATTTTAAACTACCGTAATTTTTATAATGGCGGCGGTGTGGCAACAGGCGATATAAATAATGATGGCCTGGCCGATGTTTTTTTTACAGCCAACCAGGGCAGTAATAAACTTTTTTTAAATAAGGGCAACTTTAAGTTTGAAGATATTTCATGCTAAAGCAGGTTTTGTTGATAAGCAACAATTCAGTACAGGAGTAGTAATGGCGGATATTAATGCAGATGGCTGGTTGGATATTTTTGTTTGCAATGCAGGCAGTATGCATAATGCCGCATTAAGAAGCAACCAGCTTTTTATCAACAATAAAAATTTAACTTTTACGGAAAGTGCGGAAAAATATGGACTTAAAGATTCGGGCTATACCACTCAGGTTAGTTTTTTTGATTACGATTTAGACGGCGATCTGGATATGTTTAAAATTGATAACAGTCCGGTGCCTGTAAACAGTTTGGGTTATCCAAAACAACGTGATGTTTTTGCTGCCGATTGGAATGTGGCGGAATATTTAAAAGGTGGCGGCGATCATTTATACAGAAATGATAATGGCTATTTTAAAGAAGTTACACAGCAGGCTGGTATCCATGGCACCTTAATGAGTTTTGGCTTAGGCGTAACCGTTGGTGATGTTAATAATGATAATTATCCCGATGTGTATGTATCCAATGATTTTTTTGAAAGAGATTATTTATACATCAATCAAAAAAACGGAACTTTTAAAGATGAGCTGGAAGAAAGGGTTGCGACATAATAGCTATGCCTCTATGGGTGCCGATTTTGGCGATATCAACAACGATGGCTATGCTGAAATATTTACTACCGATATGCTGCCTGCTGACGATTATCGTTTAAAAACAACTTTAAGTTTTGATGATATAGATCAGTTTCGTTTAAAAGAACGCAATGGATTTTTTCATCAGTATTTGCAAAATACGCTGCAATTAAATGATGGCAATGGAAAGTTTAAAGACATTGCCAACTACAGCGGAGTTAACGCAAGCGAATGGAGCTGGGGAGCATTAATTTTTGATGCAGATAATGACGGCTTAAATGATTTGTATGTATGCAATGGTATTTACCGTGATCTTACTAACCAGGATTTTTTAAGTTTTGATGCCAACGAAATAAAAGAAAAGATGATGGCCACAGGGCAAAAAAATCTTTCTGAATTGGTAAATAAAATCCCTTCCATTGCAGTGCCTAATAAAATGTATAGAAATCTGGGTAACCTTAAATTTGAAGATAAAGGAGTTGATTGGGGCTTTGATAAAAATTCATTTAGTAATGGTGCTGCTTATGCAGATCTTGATAATGATGGCGACCTTGATGTAGTAGTTAATAATGTAAATGAACCAGCTTTTGTTTTTAAAAATAACAGCAGGCAACAAAATAAAAATAATTTTATTGGCATCACTTTAAAAGGGGATGATAAAAATACATTTGCTGTGGGCAGTAAAATTATCCTGTATAATAAAGAGCAAATTCTAACTAAAGAAATAATGCCCAGCCGTGGTTTTCAATCATCGGTAGATTATAAACAAAGTATTGGTATTGGAAATGCATTGCAAATTGATTCCTTAATTATTGTGTGGCCAAATCTTACATACACAAAAGTTATTCATCCGGCAATAAATAAATATCTTAATTACACACAACCTCTTAATGCAGAAAAATTGAGTGCTGCAATTAAAACTGCACTACCACCATTATTTGAAGCTGTGCAAACTGATTTTGAAAAAAATGTGGATGATGATTTTACAGATTTTTACAGGGAAAAAGCTATACCTCAAATGCTTTCGCATGATGGGCCAAAAGCTGCTGTGGCGGATATAAATGGAGATGGGTTAGATGATATTTATATTGGGGGAACTGTTGCTAAACAGGGCCAATTGTATTTACAAAATACTTTTGGTGCGTTTATAAAAAAAGAAGCATTGGTATTTAAACAGTACACAGGTTTTGTTGATGGCGCTGTATTGTTTTTTGATTGCGATAAAGATGGCGACAATGATTTGTTATTATGTTCTGGCGGTAATGTTGCTATGCCAAATAGCAGAGAACTGCAGCACAGGTTATTTATAAATGATGGCAAGGGTAACTTTCAAATTTTAACCACGGCTTTTCCTGCTAATAAAGATAATATAAGTACTGCTGTTGCAAATGATTTTGATAATGATGGTGATTTGGATTTGTTTGTTGGCGCAAGATGTGTAAGTGGCGAATACGGGCTTACACCGCAAAGCCATATTTATATTAATGATGGCAAAGGAAATTTTAAAGATATGCCTGCAGAAAGTTGTAAAGGCATTACCAATGCAGGAATGATTACCGGTGCGGTATGGGCAAATGCAGATGAAGATGCTGCAAAAGAATTAATAATAACAGGAGAGTGGATGGCACCTAAAATATTTAAATACAACAACAATAGTTTTACTGCAATAAAAACTAATCTTGATGATAAAATGGGTTGGTGGCAAACTGTGGCTGTTGCCGATTTAAATAATGATGGCAAACAGGATTTGATTTTAGGAAACCTTGGAGAAAATTTTTACCTGCATCCCGACTCTAAAAATCCTTCAAAATTATTTTTAAACGATTTTGATAATAACGGACAAACAGATAAAATAATTTCCCGAACAATTGATGGAAAAGATAAACCTGTATTTATGAAAGGGGAGCTGGAGAGCCAGATGCCCATGCTAAAAAAACAAAACCTGCGTAATAATGATTACGCAAATAAATCGGTGCAGCAATTATTCAGCAAAGAGGTAATGGATAAAGCCACCGTTAAACAGGTTAACTATTCCTCATCCTGCATTGCCTATAACAATGGCAAAGGCAATTTTACTTTTGAGGCCTTGCCTTTAAGTGTTCAATTTTCTTCTGTAAAATCTGTACTGCCTGTTGATATTAATGAAGATGGAAAAATTGATTTGGTAATTGGGGGAAATGAATTTGGCTTTCAGCCGCAGCTGGGCCGGCTTGATGCAAGTACAGGAGATGTATTAATAAATGATGGCAAAGGTAATTTTTCTGTACTCAATCAAACCCAAACAGGTATTGCAGTTACCGGGCCAGGTAAGAGATATTGTTTTAGTAAAAAGGAATAATAAAATAAGTATTTTGTTCTTGCAAAATAATGAGTTTCCTGTTTTGTATGAAATGAAAAAGAAAAAAACTATGCAATAAATTTACAGCTGAATTGAGCATGATTAAAACCACCCGACTATATTTTTTATTTAACTGCAGTAATTTTTTGCATTTGTTTTGCTTCATGTAAAAACAATAACAAAACTGCTTTGCCTGTTTTATTTGAAGTATTGAAAGATGATAAAACAGGCTTGCATTTTAATAACCAGGTAACACCCACAGAAAAATTTAACATGTTTAATTACATGTATTTTTATAATGGCTCCGGTGTTGCCGCAGGCGATTTTAATAATGACGGTTTGATTGATTTATTTTTTACAGCTAACCAGGGCGATAATAAATTGTATGTAAATGAAGGCAAGCTGCATTTTAAAGATGTTACTGCTGCAGCTTCAGTTCCGCAGGATAAAGGCTGGTCAACAGGAGTATCGGTTGTAGATATTAATAACGATGGCCTGCTGGATATTTATATTTGCAAAGTTGGAAAATTTGAAATTTTAAACAGCAAAAATCAACTGCTGGTTTGTAAAGGAATTAAAAACGGCATTCCGGTTTATGCAGATGAAGCAACAGCGTATGGCCTGGATTTTTCAGGCTTTAGTACACAGTCAGCTTTTTTTGATTACGATATGGATGGCGACCTGGATATGTACCTTTTAAATCATTCTATCCATCAAAGCAGTTCTTATGCTCCCCGAAATAATTTTGTAAATACCTACAGCGTTTTATCGGGAGATAAATTGTATCGCAACGATGGTAATCATTTTACTGATGTAACAAAACAAAGTAAAATAAACAGTACCGAAATTGGTTATGGGCTGGGCATTGCCGTTAGTGATATTAATCTAGATGGCTGGCCCGATTTGTATATTGGTAACGATTTTCATGAAAATGATTACCTGTATATCAACCAAAAAGATGGAACATTCAGCGAAGAGAATAATGAACGGCTGATGCATACCAGTAAATTTTCGATGGGTGTAGATGTTGCCGATGCAAATAATGATGGCTATCCGGAAATAATTTCGATGGATATGCTGGCTGCGGATCCATATATTTTAAAACGGTCATTAGGCGATGATGATTACGATGTTTTTTTTAGTAAGATTTCTTCAGGGTATAATTACCAGTATTCTAGAAATACACTTGCAGTACAACAGGCGTAATGGAAAGTTTAGTGAAACTGGCGTGTATTCTGGCATTTCGGCAACAGACTGGAGCTGGGCACCTTTATTTTTGGACTTTGATAATGATGGGTTGAAAGATTTATTTATAGCCAATGGAATTCCTAAGAGGTTGAACGATATGGATTATGTAAATTTTATTTACAATACCGAAATTCAGGAAAAAATAAAAAACAGCGATATGAAGGATAAGGATATGGCGCTGATGAAAAAATTTCCTGAAATAAAAATTCCCAATAAATTTTATAAAAATAAAGGCAGCCTGCAGTTTGAAGACATGGAAACTGCCGTGGGTAACGATTTACCCACTTACTCAAATGGAGCTGTGTATGCCGATTTTGATAACGACGGAGATTTGGATGTGGCGGTAAATAATATTAATGATCCTGCTTTATTGTATGAAAATAAAACAGCACAAAAAGAGAATAAAAATTTTACAGCAATAAAATTAACCGGTTCAGAAAAAAACCGAAATGCAGTTGGTTCAAAAATTGTTTTATTTGCTGGTGATAAAATTTCAACTTATGAAAAAAATCCTGCAAGAGGCTTTATGTCCAGCATGGAAATACCCATGCATATTGGCATTGGAAAATCAAAAATTGATTCTGCATTTTTAATATGGCCGGATAATTCTTTTCAAAAAATTGTAATAGATACCTTGTCGCAACGGCTTTCTTTTAATTATAAAAAAGATTTACCTCAGTTTAATTACAACAGCATTATCAATTGTAGTAAAAATATTTTAAACCAGGCAGTTGATATTACTGCAGCAACAGGTTTAAATTATAAGCATACCGAAAACCCTTTTAATGAATTTGACCGGGAGCCTTTAATTCCTCACATGCTTTCTACCGAAGGGCCTGCACTTGCAGTAGCAGATATTAACAAAGATGGATTGGATGATGTTTTTATTGGCGCTTCTAAAACTTTTCACAATGCCATTTTTTTACAACAGCCAAATGGGAAATTTATAAAAACCGTTCAGCCTGAAATGTTTTTAGACAGTATGTATGAAGATGTGAGCGCCACCTGGGCTGATGTAAATAATGATGGAAATATTGATTTAATAATTGCAACTGGGGGCAATGAATATTACGGCAACGACGAACATTTATTGCCCAGGGTATTATTTAAATGACGGCAAAGCAAATTTTACGAAATTGAAAAATGCCTTTACAAATATTGCTGTAACACCATCATGTATTATTGCCAATGATTTTAATGGCGATGGATTTATAGATTTGTTTTTAGGCGGTAGAACAGTGCCCTGGAATTATGGAGAAATTCCCCGCTCTTATTTATTACAAAATGACGGCACGGGAAAATTTACTGATGTAACGGTTAAGCATGCAAAAGAATTAGTAAATATTGGCATGGTTACCAATGCAGTTTGGTTTGATATAGATAAAGACAACGATAAAGATTTAATTGTAACTTGCGAATGGGGAGGCATTACTGCATTTATAAATACCAACGGGCATTTTGTAAAAAAAGAATTGACGGATAAAAAAGGCTGGTGGAATTTTGTATTGCCGGTTGATGTTGATAATGATGGCGACATTGATTTTATTGCCGGTAACCTTGGTCTTAACAGCAGGTTGCAGGCAACAGCAGAACAGCCTGTTCAATTATACTTTAATGATTTTGATGATAATGGAAAAAAAGAACAGGTACTTACTTACTTTGTAAAAAATAAAGAAGTTACATTTTCCAGTAAAGATGAATTACAAAAGCAAATACCGATGCTGAAAAAGAAATTTATTTATGCAGCAGATTTTGCTAAGGCTCAGTTTAAAGATATTTTTCCTGCAGAAAAAATTAATAAAGCCACTATTTCTACAGCAGATTATTTTGCCAGTGCAATTTTAATTAATAATGGTAATTTAAATTTTACAACACAAGCTTTGCCCTGGGAGGCACAGTTAACTACTTACCGTGATGCTGCTATTGCTGACGTAAACAATGATGATTTGCCCGACATAATTTTAGCTGGTAATTATTACAGCAATAACATTCATGCAGGCAGGTATGATGCAGATTACGGAACTGTATTAGTGAACAGCGGTAAAGGGAATTTTATTTGCGGCAATTTTAATGGCCTTGCAATAAAAGGAGAAATAAGGCATATACTGCCAATAAAAATTGCAAATAACCCTGCTTATATTTTAGCAAAAAATAACGACAGCCTTGTGGTGTTAAAATTTTCTACAGTAAAAAATTGAAACTACATTACAGGGTAATAAATTTTTGTGACCCATTTACTGCTGTCGGTTTCTTTTGTACGGTCAGTAATTAAAGAATAAAAAGGAATTGCGGGAGCAACTCTTTTGTAATCATCAGCATATTTTTTCATTTGAATAATGGCTTTGGCTGCAATATCGTTACCGCCTTTTACTTCGGTTATTAAAATATTTCCCCTGCCCAGCATTCTTTTTTGTAAAATATCACCGGAGTTTGGCAATAGCTTATCAACGGGTATGGCAACTTTAACTGTAAAATTTGTACTGTCTTCCTCATTAACATTCAGCATGGGATAACCAGTTTTTTTTGCGGCATTATTTGCGGCGTAATTGCTTAGTTTATCAACAAGGTTATAAATAAACTGTGTTGTTGGATAGCCTTTACTTATGCCTGAAGTTTGTATTAAAGTACTGTCTATTACAAAATCTTTTTTTATTTCAAATCCGTAAATATTTTCCTGAACTTTATAAAAGATTTCCATTTTATTTAAAATGGTCTGCATATCCCTTTCAATTTTTTTAGCTCTAAAATATGCTGCTATCCTTTTTACAGGGTTATAAGATGAGACCGTTGCGCCAACCCATTCCAAATTGGTAAAGTCTGTTCTCATTTCAATTAAAAAAAGTGAAGTAGATATTGAAACATTTTTATCAGCAATAAATATAGGCATAACAGAAATATTACTGTTGTGGATAGCGTAAACAAAATCGTTCAGGTAAAAACTATCATTACTTATTTTGCCGGGCCACCATTTTGCCACGTTGGCTTTGTCTAACAGCATTCTGTTTAAGCCGGTTCTGGTTGCATCAATACCAATGTTGCTTTTAAGTTTAATAATATTCGGAATAAACAGGTAAGCAGCACCAATAACTAATAAAACAAAAACTACTAAACCAACAATTATTTTTCTCATACTATACTATAACCAGTTTTAAAATTTATTTTTTTGATAGTGTCATGTCAAACCTAAAATGGTAAACCTCACAGGTTTATTAAAGTCAGCTTGAGTTTTGTAAACTATTTGGTTAGTATCACAGAATCTGTGAGGTTTATGCGCTGCTTAAAGTTGACATGATACAGGCGCAAGATAAAAAATACCAGCTTACCAAACTGATTTCATTTGCCACAAATTTAAATTACTAAACTTACTTTTTCCTCCATCACTAAATAATTCAATCCCTATATTTTTTTCATCAGGAAAAATTTGTGCAGTAAAAACTGCTTCGCCGCCATTTACAAAAATTTCTGCAATGCTGTTATCAAAATAAATTTGCAACTGTAATTTTTTATTTTTTAGGGCAATTTCTTTTTCAAAGCGGTACATCTTTTTAAAATTTTCGTTAAAAGAAGTGTTGCCGCTTTTACTCCTGTCGATATAAAATAATTGCTGTGCAGCGTCATAACCTATTTCAAAATAATTATTTTCTCCAACAGCAATTTTTACACCGCTTACAGATGAGGCATAAGGCGCAAGCGTTACTTCCATTTCAAATTGTTTGCTTTTAACAGGCAAAACTTTTTTATTCTCTATTAATTCGTTTTGTAAACTAAATATTTTTTTTCTTAACGATGTTACTGATACCACTGGTTTTTGAATTAAAATCCATTCGCCATTTTCTTTTTTTACACTTAAAGTTCTTGGTAAAGCCATAGCGCTTTTCCATGGTGTGGTAGGGATGTCGTTGGCATAGTTCCAATTGTTTACCCATCCGATACTTGCAGGTAAAACTTTTGCAGGTAGTTGGTTGTATGCAATGGCTGCATAATAATCAGGTCCATAATCGGGGCGATAAATTTTATCTGCAGGGTTTTCGTTTGTAAATTTTACGCCATCAAACTCTCCAACAAAATATTGCATGGTAGCATTTTGCGAAGTTTGCAATAACCATTTCTTTTTACCGGGCATTCCTTCAACAGGAACTTGTGTAAGATCGGGGCATTCCCAAACGCCGCTGGTATCACCCGCCGGGCCAAAATCGCTTAAGTGATTCCAGTCTTTTAAATTTTTGGAAGAATACAATTGCATAATATGCTCCACCGGAAACATTAAAGCCATCACCCAATATTTTTTTTGTTCGTGCCAAAATATTTTTGGATCCCTGAAATCTTTTTTGTGCAGATCAAGCACAGGGTTGTTGGCATATTTTGTCCAGGTAATACCATCATCTAAACTGTATGCAATGTGCTGGCTTTGGTTTACATTTTCAATATGGCCTGTGTACACTGCTACCATGGGCACATTACCGTCTTTGCCAAAACCACTGGTATTATTTTTATCAACCACACAGGTGCCGGAAAAAATCATAACACCATTTTCTTCCGGTATGGCAATGGGTAAATGTTTCCAGTTAATTAAATCTTTGCTGGTAGCGTGGCCCCACGTCATGTGGCCCCAAACATTTCCAAACGGGTTATGCTGATAAAATAAATGATACACACCTTTATTATACACTAATCCATTGGGATCGTTGCACCAGTTGGTTGCTGGCGAAAAATGAAATTGCGGCCTGTATTTTTCAGTGTATAGTTTTGTTTGTGCGTTCATCATCAAAGAAAAAAATAAACTAATAGAAAGAAAATATTTTTTCTGCATCATAAAAAATAAAATTATTAATTAAAGAAAAAATGAAAATGATCTTTGCGGCCTCTGCTCCTCACCGTGCTAATCTATGCACTCAATTTTTTCTCCAGTTCCTCCAGAGAAACACCTTTTGTTTCTGGCATTTTAGTTAACACCCAAATTAATTGCAGCACCATCATACCAGCCAAAAAAGCAAATATTATCCACGGCGCATCTTTAAGAATACCATCTTTTTCATTTAAAAAAACTGGTGTTACTAAAGTTATAATTGCAGCAAATACCCAATGTACGCTGGCACCAAATGATTGACCCAATGCCCGTATTTTATTAGGAAAAATCTCGGAAAGAAAAACCCAAATTACTGCACCTTGCCCAATGGCATGCGATGCGATAAAGAATAATAAAAACGTCATTAAAAATGTAGGGCTGGCTCCGGTTTTAAAAGCATAAGCCACCATTGATAAACTGATGATGTATCCAATTGATCCAATTATCATTAAAGTTTTTCTGCCCAGCCTGTCAATTAAATATAAACCCACAAACGTAAAAATTAAATTGGTGCCGCCAATTGCAATGGAGTTTAATAAAGATTCTTTTTCACCCAACCCAATCTTAGTTAAAATTTCTGGAGCATAATATAAAATAAAATTGATACCGGATAATTGATTAAAAAATGCAATTAAAAATGCCAGCCAGATTATTTTATTATGCTTTGCACTAAAAAATTGCGATGTATTTCCTTTAGAGGTTTCATGTTTGTTGCTTTCAATAATAGCGGCAATTTCTGCATCGGCATTTTCTACACCAATATCATTCATTATTTTTTTTGCAGCGGCTAAATCATTTTTTTTGCTGATTAACCAGCGTGGGCTTTCGGGTACTGCCATTACCATTACTGTATAAATTAATGCAGGTATTGCCAATACACCCAGCATCCAGCGCCAGTCATTATCGCCACCAACACCCTCTAAAAAATAGTTAGAGAGATAAGCAATTAAAATTCCAAAAACAATATTGAATTGATACATGGCTGTAAGCCTGCCTCTTGTTGCAGCGGTTGAAATTTCTGAAATATAAGCAGGTGCAACTACAGACGAAACACCAATGCCAACACCACCCATAAATCTAAAAAAAGAAAAACTGTAAGGGTCTGGTGCAAAGGCAGAACCAAAAGCAGAAACTGCAAATAAAATCCCTATCCAGAACAGCACTTTTTTTCTGCCATACTTTTCAGTAGGTATGCCACCAAAAATTGACCCTAAAACGGTTCCCCATAAAGCCATCGACATTATAAAAAAACCATGAAAAAAAGGAGTAGTGTGCCATAAATCCTGAATGGGTTTGTTAGCACCGGAAATAACTACGGTATCAAACCCGAAAATAAAACCGGCCAATGCGGCCACAATAGAATAACGAAAAAGTTTGTTCTGGTTCATAAGCAAGTTTTTGTTGCAGTTAAGATATGAAAAGCAACAGTGACTTGGCAAGTTATTTTATTTTGACATAGATGCAAACGATTGTTGTTTAAAAAATGCCATTAAATCTTTTACAACTGATGCCGGGCAGCAGAAGATGTTTAACTTGTTTACTGTAATTTCACTATAACAAAAACTAATTTATGAAACGATTGCTTGCCTGTATTTGCCTTGTTATTTTTTATGCTGTTTCTTTTGCACAGGATGCCTGGAAAATAACCACCTCCAATATTGATTCAAAAAATTATTATGGTGTAACAGTTGCCAATGGCATGATTGGCATTGTAAGCAGCCCCGAAGCTTTTAAAGTAAAAGATGTGGTGCTTGCAGGTGCGTATGATTTGTACGGAAGAGGAAGGGTTAGTAATTTTTTAAAAAGCTTCAACCTTTTAAATATGTATATGGAAGTTGATGGCAGAAGATTGAGTAATGCAGATGCAAGCAATATGCAGCAGGGGTTGGATATGCAAACTGCAAATTTTACTACTTCATTTAATTATAAAGATGTGGCAACAATCAGCTACACTTATTATGCTTTGCGTCAATTACCTTATTCTGTTTTAATGGACATAACAGTAACCGCAAAAAAAGATTTTATACTCGGCAGTGCTTCGTCAAATGGAAGCGCCTGATGCATTAAAAGATGTACAAAATTATTATAATGAAATTGACAGGCCGCATACTACAATAAGTTTATTAACTTCTACAGCAAAAAGCCCTACGGGAAAATTGCTGATGTGTGCAAGCAATGCATTTATTTTTAGCGAAGCACATGGCAGCGAACCAAGAGTAATACACGAAATGTGGGATAACAATATGCACCTGATGAAGTTTACAAAAAAATTAAAAGCAGGTGAAACATACCGTTATTCTATTGTAGGTTCTTCAATAACTTCGGCACATCACGATGATCCATTGAATGAAGCAGAGCGCTTAACCATATTTGCAAAATTGCAGGGAAGGGATAGATTGATTGAAATGCATAACAATGCATGGAAGGATTTATGGAAGAGCGATATTATTATAGAAGGTGATGCACAAAGCCAGCAGGATATACACAGCATGTTGTATCATTTATATTCTTTTGTAAGAGAAGGAACTGCCAACAGCCCAAGCCCAATGGGGTTAAGCGGATTGGGTTATAACGGCCATGTGTTTTGGGATACTGAGTTATGGATGTTTCCAAGTATTTTACAATTACATCCGGAGCTGGCAAAAAGTATGATGGAATACCGTTATCAACGATTGGAAGCTGCAAAAAGAAATGCATTTGGTAAAGGATATAAAGGAGCTATGTTTCCATGGGAGAGTGCAGAAACCGGCGTGGAAGAAACTCCGGTGTGGGCATTGAGTGGCCCGTTCGAACATCATATTACTGCATGTGTAGGTATTGCCGCATGGAATTATTATTGTGTAACACAGGATAAAAATTGGTTAAGAGAAAAAGGCTGGCCCATTTTAAAAAACACAGCCGATTTTTGGGCAAGCCGTGTAGAAAGAAATGGACCCGGTAAATATGATATTAAAAATGTAGTGGCTGCAGATGAGTGGGCCGAGAATGTTGACAATAATGCCTTTACTAACGCTGCCGCTAAGGCTAATTTAAAATATGCAACCGAAGCTGCAAAAATTTTAGGCATTGCTGCAGATGCAGACTGGATGAATGTTGCCAGTAACATCCCCATTTTAAAAATGCCCGATGGTACAACAAGCGAACATGCAACATATAAAGGAGAAGGAATAAAACAGGCCGATGTAAATTTATTAGCCTATCCATTAAAAGAAATTACAGATACTAAGCAAATTAAAAAAGACCTGGATTATTATTCCGTTCGTGTGCCAAACGAAGGCACACCTGCAATGACACAGGCCATTTTTGCATTATTATATTCAAGAATTGGTGATGCAGAAAAAGCCTTTCATTTTTTTAAAGATGCTTATGTGCCCAATTTAAATCCGCCATTTAATGTTATTGCCGAAACCAAAGGCGGTACCAATCCCTATTTTGCAACCGGTGCAGGGGGTATTTTACAAAGTTTATTAAATGGTTTTGGTGGGTTGGAAATTACACCAACTGGAATTATTCAAATAAAATCAACATTGCCTAAGCAGTGGAAGAGTATTACAATTACCGGGGTTGGGCCGCAAAAGAAAACTTTTGTGGTAAAATAATTGAAAATCAATACGGCACAAACCTTTGAAGCCAAAATGGAAGGTAAATAATATCGAAAACTCAATAAATATCCCTATTTTGCATTTGCCAAAAATGAGGAAATTAGCTGCCATATTGCTTTTAGGGATTTTTGTATTCAATTTATTTGGGTACAGATTATTTGTATCCTTCATGGTAAGCAATGCCAATCAATCATTAGAAACTGCTTTAGATAAAAATAATTATAACGAAAAAGACCTTATCTCCATAAAAAAACCTACTAATCTTCCTTATTATAACAACACTAAAGATTTTACAAGGGCTTATGGCGAAGTGGAAATGAATGGGGTGTTATATACCTATGTAAAGAGCCGCATTTATAATGATTCGCTTGAAATGCTTTGCATCCCCAACAGGTCTAAACAGCAATTGCTCAATTCAAAAGACAATTTTACAAATATTGTTTTTGATTTGCAAAAAGATACTAATAAAAAATCTGGCGAATCAGGCAAAACTTTTTCTTTTTTTAAAATGCTGGGCGAGTTTGAGAAAAATGCAGATTTTAATTTTAATATTTCTTCCAAAACAATTGTGTTAAAAAATAATGCTCATTACGTTGCTAATACCGGAGCAAAACATAAAGCTACCATTGAGCAGCCTCCGGATTTTTGCAACACTTCGGTTACCTGTTAATTTACAAAGGCAATATTTTATTATAATAATTGCTGCTTCTCTTTACTAATAGATTTCTTTAAATGAAAAAATTAATTACAGCATTTGCTGTATTACTGAGTTTATATTCATGCAATAATAAACCGGCAGAAAAAACTTATTTCACCGATGCGTTTTCTTACAGCAAAACTGTAAAAGAATTAAATGAAGTGGTTAAGTTTGTAGGGTTTGCACCCATTGTAGCATCACGTAATTATGCTTATGCAAATATTGCTGCGTACGAATGTATTGCAGCTGGCTATCCAAAAGAATACAATTCTTTAAGCGGACAAATTAATGGATTTAAAATTGACGTAAGCAGTTTTAAAGATTATCAAATTGATTATGAATTTGCATCATTACTTGCATTTTGCAAAGTAGGAGAAGCGGTTACTTTTCCTGAAGGCAGTATGAAAGAATACGTGGACAGTTTAAAAAAATTTGCTGAAGAAAGCGGTATGCCATCTAAAATGTTTGACAATTCTGTTGCCTTTGCCGATTCAGTTTCAAAAGCAGTATTAGCATGGAGCAAAAAAGATAACTATGCTCAAACACGAAGTGCATCACGTTATACGGTATTAGATTCTCCGGGAAGATGGGTGCCCACGCCACCTGCTTATGCAAGTGCATTGGAACCGCACTGGAACGAAATAAGAACAATAGTTATAGACAGTGCAAATCAATTTATGCCGCCACGCCCTATACCTTTTAATGTTACTGATAAAAATGGTGCTTATTACAAACAGGTAATGGCAGTAAAAAACGCAGTGGACAGTTTAACCGATGAACAAAAACACATTGCTGAATTTTGGGATGATCTTGGTGGAAAATTAAATGTGGTGGGGCACATACAATTTGTTACCAAAAAATTTTCTCCCCCCGGTCACTGGATGAATATTGTGGGCATTGCATCGCAAAAAGCAAAAGCCAGTTTTAAAAAAACAGTAGCAGCATACACACTTACTTCCATTTGTATGTTTGATGGATTTATACAATGCTGGGATGAAAAATTCAGGAGCAATATGGTTAGGCCCGAAACGGTAATTAATAAATATATTGATCAGGACTGGAGACCATATTTACAAACACCACCATTTCCTGAATATACCTGTGGCCACAGCACCGTATCATCTGCGGCTGCAGAAGCATTAACAAAAATGTACGGCGAAAATTTTAATTACACCGATACCAGCGAACTGGAATTTGGAATTGCCAACCGTTCTTTCACCTCCTTTAAACAGGCTTCTGATGAAAACAATATGGCAAGATTTTATGGCGGCATTCATTTTCACCCAAGCTGTTTGGTTAGTACAGAGTATGGAAAAAGAGTAGGCAGTTTTATTGTAGGTAAACTAAAATTGGAAAAATAATTACTGATACATTAAGAAAACTCTTAAATAAAAAATTATGAATAAAATATTAAAAATGTCAATGCAATTAGTTGTTTGCATTTGCATTATTCACTCATCTGCCCAGGCCCAAACAGATATTGACGGGCTGATGATGCAGAAAAATTTTTTCTGTGTTGGCCCAACCGTTAGTAAAAGCAGCTGGAAAAATTATTGGGAAGGAACTTTTAAAAGAGATAATGCCAACTTAGGAACAGTAAGTACCACTGCCGCAATGATAATGGGTAATTTTGGTGTAACCGATAAACTAAATGTACTTTTTGGTTTGCCATACATTAAAACAAAAGCCAGTGCAGGGCAGCTTGCAGGGCAAAAAGGTTTGCAGGATTTATCTTTATTTGTAAAATGGGTAGCTGCAGAAAAAATTATTGGTAAAGGAAATTTAAAAACTATTTTAATTGGTGGCTACTCTACACCTGTTTCAAACTATACACCGGATATACTGCCACTATCAATTGGCCTGCAAAGCAAAACTGCTATGATAAGATTAATGGCCGATTACGAAATTGGCGATTGGTTTGCAACCGCTTCGGGCACCTACAATTTTAGAAACAACGTAACCTTAGACAGGAATAGTTATTACACTACCGAAATGCATTATGCTAACGAAGTAAAAATGCCCGATGCTACTTATTTTAATTTACGGGCAGGCTACCGCAGCAGCACATGGATTATTGAAGCCATTGCAGATAAGTGGACAACGATTGACGGTTTTGATATTACCAAAAACAACATGCCTTTTTTAAGCAATAAAATGAATGCAACAAAATTGGGTATCCATATAAAGTACGATACAGATTTTGTAAACGGGTTGTCGTTTGTTGCGGATGCCAGTACCACCATTGCCGGCAGAAATGTTGGGCAAAGTACCAGCTTTGGCGGAGGTATATTTTATATTCTTGATTTTAGTAAAAAGGAAAAGGAAGAAACTAAAAAGTAATTTATGTTACCGGCGGCATAGCCCTGATTGAACTTCATTGCGGAGTTTATCCTGAGGCACGAAGGGCTCCATTCAGCATTATATCACTGTTAAACTTTAATAATGAAAAAGATAATTTTATACAGCACCATTATATCAGCAATTACTTTTTTGAATTCCTGTTCAAAAAAAATTGAGGAGGCAAATTTGTTGTATCCTGCAATTAATCCCTCACGGGTTGATGCAAATGCAGGTGCCTGGAAACCCATTTTATTAACTGCTGCAAATGAATTTACCATTGCAGCACCTGTTGCAACCGCATCGCCTGATTATGTGGTACAGCTGAATGAAATAAAAAGTTTTCAAAATGAATTAACACCCGAAGAAAGGCAATTGGTAAATTACTGGGGCGCCGGAGCTGTGTTGCGCTGGAACGAAATAATGAGGGAACTGGTTGCAAAACATAATGTGCCCCCTTATCAAAACCCTGATGGCACTTATCCATTACCTAATGCAGCTAACCCGCTGGCCTACCCCACATTTCCATTTGCAAATCCGCCTTACGCAGCAAGAGCTTATGCTTATTTAAGTGCCGCACAATACGATGCCTGTATAGCCGGTTATTATTATAAATCTTTTTACAATCGTGCCGCACCATTTAATGTTGATGCAAACATTCAAACACTGTTACCAAAATCTACTTTACCCTCTTACCCAAGCGAAGATGCAGTGGTAATGGGGGCATCGGCAGAGTTATTAAAATTATTATTTCCCGGCGACCAGGATTTTATAAATCAAAAAGCTGAAGAACATAAAAGAGCAAGATTAATTGCAGGTGCAAATGTAAGAAGCGATTTAGATGCCGGGGAGGCGTTAGGTAAATTAGTAGCTGCAAAATTTGTTGCAAGAGCAAGAGGCGACAGGGCTGGAGCCGCTGTTGGCAATAGCACTATTTGGGCACAGCAGGAAGCTGATTGTATTGCAAGAGGGGAAGTGCCATGGATAAGCCAGGAATCTCCAAAACGTCCGGGGATGTTAGTTTTGTTTGGCAGGGTAAGAACATTTTTATTTGATTCTTTAACATTGGTAACAGTTGTTCGTCCGCCTGCACCGCCATCTACTTCATCAACTCAATTTAAAAATGAATTAGAGGAAGTATATCAATTCAGTAAAAATTTAACAAGAGAACAATTACGCATTGCACATTTTTGGGCCGATGGTATTAGCACCTACACGCCACCGGGACATTGGAATTATATTGCTGCAAATGATTTTGTACAGCAAAATTTTAGCGAAGCAAGATGGGCAAGAAATATGGCATTGCTGAATATGAGTTTGATGGATGCTGCCATTGCATGCTGGGATGCAAAATATAATTACTACAGCCCCACGGC
Organism: uncultured Chitinophagaceae bacterium; assembly: GCA_963741535.1. GTDB lineage: Bacteria > Bacteroidota > Bacteroidia > Chitinophagales > Chitinophagaceae > Ferruginibacter. The sequence goes on along the minus strand of CAVUIP010000001.1, from coordinate 125,604 downwards.
CATCACAAATGGATAACCGGATTAAATCCGTAACAGGGTTACCTAATTTTCCTTCGTACACCAGCGGGCACAGTACTTTTAGCGGAGCTGCTGCAACAGTATTAGGCTATGTTGTGCCGGCAAAAGCACAGCAGTATAATGATATGGCAAAGGAAGCTTCTCTATCACGTTTATATGGCGCCATACATTACCGCAGCGATTGCGATAAAGGTTTAGAAACCGGAAATAAAATTGGCAACTACGCTATCAACAGAGGGCATACTGATGGAGCTGAATAAAATATTTTAAATTTTACTACTATGAAAATTGTATAAAAAATCTCACAAGGTAAATCTTGTGGGATTTTTATAATGGTAGAAGAAATTTTTTTAGTTGTAGCGATTGCTGTTTGTTTATAAATTTTACTAAGACCCAACAATTCAGTCATTTATTATAAATTGCAACTAATATTACGGGTCTTGCTTTTTTATTTTTTTTAGTTTATAAACTGGGGTATTAAAAAAATACTGCCCTTATTTTTTTTATGATAAAATTTTCCACCACCATTTTAAAATTTGATAAGCAGGGTGAAAAAACCGGCTGGACTTATATTATCATTCCTGCAAAAATTGTACAGCAGTTAAAACCAAAAAATAAAAAATCTTTTCGGGTAAAAGGAAAGCTCGATGATTTTGAAATAAATAAAGTGGCATTAATGCCCATGGGAGAAGGCGATTTTATTATGGCAATTAATGCGGCCATGCGTAAAGGTATTGGCAAAAGAAAAGGTGCTACATATAAAAGTGCAGTTGGTTGCAGATGAATCACCCATACTGCCTCCTGCAGAATTATTAGAATGTATGGCAGATGAACCCGATGCGTTAACACATTACAACAGTTTACCGCAAGGCCATCGTAATTATTTTACCAAATGGATTGACAGTGCAAAAACTGATGCTACCAAAGCCAAACGAATTGCATTGGTAATAAAAACTATGATACGTAAAATGGATTTTGGTGCAATGCTTAGGGAAGAAAGGGATGAGCGGAGAAAGTTCATGGGGTAACCTTTGTAAAAATAATTTATGTTTTACAAAATAAATAGTCCGGTTAAATTTTAAATGAAATCTTGTGAAGATTATAAATGTGTAAGATAGAAATTTAATATATTATTGCTGTTGTAAATCAAATCCATGATTCAGGAACTTACTTGGCACACCAAGAAAATTAAGAATGTTTTTTTTTCAGATATCCATTTTCGTGTGCATTTTGGTAGAACTTATCATTTAATCTTGAATGGAAGTAATGGGTATGTTATTTATACAGATCAAATAATTAAGGAAAACTTAAACTCTGCTCATGCTCAGCTTGAAGAAACGCAATTATTTTTAAAAAAGGAAGGCTCATTTTTTAAGACTTCTTTAAATATATATGATGCCAAAACAAACTGTTATATGGGAAAACTTAACAGAGCCGGTTTTATCATAAATCAAAAACAATATATTATAAGAAGAACAAAAAAGTCAATATTTAACAGGGATCTGCCGTATGATTTAATAATCGAAGTAAATGATATTTATTCAAATATGGTGTTAAGGATGAACATTGACAGAGTTAATAAAAAATGGTACAGGACATATTATATGGATGAATTAAAAGGTAGTGTTGAATTTCACAATGACACCATCAATGAAATAATTCTGGCAACTTTTTTTTACATGCACGACGAAATTCAAACACTCAACAGTGACTGAATCAACTCTCTCTCTCCATTAAATACTCCGCCAGTTCCATCAGCGGTTTTTTTCTTACTGATAAAACAGCAACATCTTCCAAATGCTTCAACGCAGTGGTAAAATAATTTTGCTGTAACTGTTTGGCCCATGCATCCGCTTTGCACTCTTTAAAAATGGCCAATACTTTTTCTACTTTATCAGCAGGGTTATCATTCATCAATTGCAGTAATTCTTTTTTTGCATTTACAGAAGCTGCTTCCATAGCATGAATCAGCAAAAAAGTTTTTTTATTCGCCAAAATATCTCCGCCAACCTGTTTGCCAAATTTATCGGGGTTACCAAATGCATCTAAATAATCATCCTGCACCTGAAAGGCAATACCCAGGTTTTTTCCAAACTCATACAAATGATTTTGATTACCGCCACCGGCACCACCGAGTATGGCACCCAGTTGCAAACTTGCCGCAACTAATACAGAAGTTTTTAAAGTTATCATGTTTACATATTCATCAAAACTTACCGTATCTCTTTTTTCAAAATCCATATCCAGTTGCTGGCCTTCGCAAACCTGGCTGGCAGTAACATTAAATAATTGCAATACCTTTTGCAAATTGGCCGGCTGAATTTTATTTAAATTTTCGTAAGCCTTTACAAACATTACATCACCTGCAAGCAAAGCAGTTGATTCGCCATATTTTACATGCACTGTTTGCATGCCACGGCGTACCGGCGCCTTATCCATAATGTCGTCGTGTATCAAACTAAAATTATGAAACAACTCTATCGCCGCAGCTGCATGATAAGCATCCGGATTAATTTCATCAAACAATTCATTACCCAGCAATACACAAACAGGGCGAATTCTTTTACCTCCAATTCCTAAAATATATTGTGCAGGATCGTACAGACTTTCTGTATGCGTGGGAAAGTGACGAACATTAAATTTACCTTCAAATAATTTGGAGAGTGCTGAAAAAGAATGCATTTATACAGAATAGTTTAATAATTTAATGGATTCATTTTGGTATGCCGTATTCTTAATACTATTACTTTTTCATCAGCAACATAATAAGAAATCCTGTATTTATAAATTTCGTAAGCCCTGAAATTGCCATCATTTTCAAGGCAATATTTATCCAATGGATGTTGTTCGGGGTGATTTGCCAAAGCTTTGATAGTTTCCAGAATACGGCTTCTCACTTTTTCTGCATTTTGGAGAGAATCTTTTCTTATGTATTTATATGCTTCCCAAAGTTGACGCTTTGCAAGATGTTGTATCTCAACTGACCTGCCTACCATAATTTCATTTCTTCCTCAAGCTTTTTTAATGATGTTACTTCTCCTTTTTTTGCTGCCTTAAATGCTGCTTTAAGTTCCTGATTATACTCCTCAATGCTTTGAGGCGTAAAATCATTTTTACGTCCCTGTAAAAAAGTTTTTATCATCTGTAAAATACTTTTTTGTTCTTCAGCGTTTAATTTGTCAAAAGTTTTAAGCATTTCTTTTGATAAAGATGTTGTAGATGCCATAACAAAATTTTACTTCCTCAAATTTACTTATTTTTTCTTTTTCAATACCACTTTTGGTTTTGCTGCCTGTTTAATTAAAGCGGTATTGGTAACTTTCGCTTTTACATTGCCACCAGGCACCCACTCATAATCCAATTGTCGCTTACCTAAATTTGCAGCCACCACTTTTATCCGCACCTTATCACCCATACGGAATTTGCGTTTGGTTCGCAAACCTACCAGTGCATAATCGGTTTCATCTAATCTAAAATCGTCATGCTCACTTAAATCCCTTACTGTAACCATGCCTTCGCATTTATGCAAAACAGTTTCAACAAAAAAACCAAACGATGCCACACCACTAATAATACCATCAAACTCTTCACCCAAATATTGCTGCATAAATTCTACCTGCTTGTATTTATTCCCGGCACGTTCTGCTTCCATGGCTTTGCGTTCCCTGTCGCTGCAATGCTTGCACTTTTCATCCATCTTCCTGTCAATCTTCAAATTTTTCTCTAAGCATTCCTGTAAAATGCGGTGTACCATCACATCGGGGTAACGGCGTATGGGAGACGTAAAATGACAGTAATGTTCAAAACCTAATCCATAATGACCAATATTAGAAGACGTGTAAACAGCTTTTGCCATGGTGCGTATGCCCAATTGCTCCAGTACATGCTGCTCCGGTTTGCCCTGTACTTCTTTAAGCATTTTATTAAAAGATGCAGCCACAGCCGCTTCATCATGCATATTAAAAATATACCCGAATTTTTTTGCAAAAGCAACAAAGGGTTTTAGCTTTTCATCATCGGGTGTATCATGTATACGATAAGGAAAAGGTACCGGCTGTTTATTTATTTTTATTTTAGCAACATACTCAGCAACAGTTCTGTTGGCAAGCAACATAAACTCTTCAATTAATTTATGGGCATCTTTGCTTTCTTTTATTACAATGCCAATGGGTTTTCCTTTTTCATCTAATTGAAAACGCACTTCCTGAGATGAAAAATTAATAGCGCCTTTTCTAAACCGCTCTCTGCGGAATTTTTGTGCCAGGTCGTTCAGCAACAAAATAGGTTTATAATGCAGGCCATCTTTCTTTTCAATAATTTCCTGCACTTCATCATAAGTAAAACGATGGTTGCTGTGTATAACGGTACGGCCAAGCCAGCTGTGTTTTATTTCGGCCCGGTTGTTAATTTGAAAAATTGCAGAGAAAGTATATTTATCTTCATGCGGACGCAAAGAACACAATTCGTTCGAAATTTTTTCGGGCAGCATCGGATTAACCCTGTCTGGTAAATAAACACTCGTAGCCCGTTCGTAAGCCACTTTATCTAATAACGAACCCGGTGTTACAAAATGGCTTACATCGGCAATGTGTACCCCAATTTCGTAATTACCATTATCTAAATTTCGTACAGAGATGGCATCGTCAAAATCTTTTGCATCATTAGGGTCAATGGTAAAAGTTAAAATATCCCTGCAGTCTTTTCTCTTAATTAATTCCTGCCGGGTAATATTTTCCGAAAGGCTGTTGGCTTCTTTCATCACTGCATCATCAAATGCTAACGGAAAGCCACAGTCAATCAAAAGTTCTTTCATGGCAAAGTCATTCATATCCTCTGCTTTAATCACACTCACCACTTCGCCTTCAGGTTTTTTATCATCCTTATTCCATTTTGTTAAACGCACCACTACACGGTCTTTATCTTTTGCACCATTTAATTTTTCAATGGGTACAAAAAAATCAGGCATTGGTTTTTCGGTATCGGCAGTAAAAAAAGCAAAATCTTTACTTACCTGCATGTTACCAATAAATTCAGTTTGTTTTCTTTCGCACTACTTCTGTAATTTTTCCTTCAACACGTTTGCCATTACCACTTCAGTTTTAATTTGCACTCTTACCATGTCGCCATGAAAAGCCCTGTTAAAATCATTTGGCCTAACCAAAATATCTTTATCCATTCCTTCTACCAGTACAAAGCCAATACCACTTCGTGAAATATCTAATTTTCCTTTTACTGTTTTACTTTGAGAAGAATTTTTGGGTTCCTTTATTTTTTTACTCATAATTTTTTCTTTTGAATACCAGCTTCATATTTTTATGGCATCATCGTTGCGTCGCAATCCTTTCAACGGCATACCATTGGGGAACTTTTATCTAAGCGTAAACAGACCAAAATTATTGCTGTCTTTATTGGCTTATGCGGCAAAATATTTGAGTGCAATGTACCAACAAATTCCTACATTCGAATAAACCATCAATTGTGCAGCCACTCACAAATTCTCCACAACGTATAATTACTAAAACCATCTGGATACTTTCCCTGGTAAGTTTATTTACCGATATGGCCAGCGAAATGCTGTATCCCAGTCATGCCTATTTTTTTAAAGCATATTGGTTTTACTGTAATTGCCATTGGTGTTTTAGAAGGTATTGCCGAAGCTGTGGCCGGCTTAAGCAAACCTTATTTTGGTAAATTAAGCGATACCACAGGCAAACGTTTACCGTTTGTGCAATTGGGCTATGGCTTAAGTGCCATCAGTAAACCAATGATGGCTTTATTTATTTATCCGCTCTGGATTTTTTTTGCAAGAACCATTGACCGATTGGGCAAAGGCATACGCACCGGCGCAAGAGATGCTTTATTAAGTGACGAAGCCACAAAAGAAACCAAGGCAACTGTATTTGGATTTCACCGCAGCATGGATACTTTGGGTGCTGTATTTGGTCCTGCCATTGCATTGGTATATTTATATTTTAATCCCGATAATTATAAAACACTTTTTTTAATTGCCTTTGGCCCCGGTGTTACTGGCAATTGTTTGCACCTTACTAATAAAAGAAAAATCTAAACCTCTAAACCCTCAACAACCGTGGACCTAAACCCTAAACCCACCAGCATATTCGCCTTCATCACTTACTGGAAAACCAGCCCAACTGCTTACAAAAAATTGGTAATTGGTTTATTGCTTTTTGCATTATTCAACAGCAGCGATGTTTTTTTATTATTAAAAATGAAAGAAAGCGGTTTGAGTGATACCGAAGTAATTGGTGTGTATATTTTTTACAATTTAGTTTATGCATTACTGGCATATCCTGTTGGTATTTTAGCTGATAAATTAGGATTGAAAAAAATATTTTTGCTGGGGCTTTTTATTTTTGTGGTGGTGTATACCGGTTTTGCTTTTAATAATAACCTTATTATTTTTTTAGTTCTCTTTGCATTGTATGGTTTATATGCCGCCGCAACAGAAGGTATTTCAAAAGCATGGATAAGTAATATGGTGGATAAAAAAGAAACCGCTACCGCCATTGGCACATACGCCGGTTTTCAAAGTATTGCTGCTTTATTTGCCAGCACCATCTGTGGATTGCTGTGGTATAATTTTGGTGCTGTGGCCACTTTTTTAATTACAGCAGCAATTACATTAATGGTGATAATTTATTTGGCTGTTATATAAGGGTCAAGACGGTTTAAAACCGTCAGACCCTTAAAAAGTTTCCCTAACTTTAGTAAAAGAAAAAAAATGAAATCGTACGATACCGTAACAGAAGCATTACAAGATTTAAAAGCCGCTGGCTATACTGTTGATTTTAATATCGCTTTTGATAAAATAATTTGTTCCGAAAATAAAATTTGCCTTAACCCACATGAGTTTGAAATTGTAGAAGTGCATCGTTTTGAAGGAGACACTAACCCCAGCGATGAAGATGTGGTGTATGCGATCGAATCGAAAGATGGAAAAGTAAAAGGAACTATGAGCAGTGCTTATGGCATGTATGCCGAAACTGTTTCCACTGAAATGTTACAAAAACTTTCGATGCACAAATAATTTTATGGGTCAGACGGTTCTAAACCGTCATGACCCATAAAAATCAAAACATTTCCAAAACATAAAATCGATTGCTTATGCCATTAGCTTTTAACCGGAGAAATTTTATTAAAACAACTGCACTAACCGGTGCAGCACTAACACTAAACAATTCTATCAAAGCTTTCTCATCATGTAAAAAAAGAAAAAGTACGCATTGGTATTATTGGCGTAGGTTTTCGTTCTCACGAACACATGGGTAATTTTTTACAAAGAGAAGATGTGGAAATTACCGCCATTGCCGATCCGCAGCAAAGAAGTATTGATGAAGCTTTAAAAGTTTTTAAAGAATATAACCGTCCCGTACCTGCTATTTATAAAAATGGTAATTACGATTATAAAAATTTATTAAAAAGAGATGATGTGGATGCAGTAATGATTTGCAGCCCCTGGGAATGGCACAGCATACAGGCCATTGATGCTATGAATGCCGGAAAAATAGTTGGTGCCGAAGTTTGTGGAGCAGTAAAATTGCAGGAATGCTGGGATGTAGTTAATGCATCAGAAAAAACAAAAATACCTGTGATGATGATGGAAAATGTTTGTTACCGCCGAGATGTAATGGCGGTATTAAACATGGTGCGTTTAGGAATGTTTGGCGAATTATTGCATGGGCAGGGCGGTTACGAACATGATTTACGTGGTGTACTTTTTAATGATGGTATAACAGCTTATAACAGTGGTGTGGAGTTTGGCAAAAATGCTTACAGCGAAGCACAATGGCGTACCGAACATAATTTAAAACGTAACGGTGAGCTGTATCCCACACACGGCCTTGGCCCGGTTGCGGTAATGATGGATATTAACAAAGGCAACCGCATGACAAAACTGTCTTCCATCGCCTCAAAGGCGAAAGGGTTAAAAAAATATATTGCAGAGCATCCAAAAGGCGGCGCCAACCATCCAAATGCAAAATTAAATTTTAAATGTGGCGATATTGTAAACACACAAATACAATGCGCCAATGGCGAAACTATTTTATTAACGCATGATGTATCTTCTCCACGCCCTTATAATTTAGGTTTTCGGGTGCAGGGCACCGAAGGTTTGTGGCAGGACTTTGGCAGCGGCGGTAATAAACAGGGCTTTATTTATTTTCAAAAACAAATGAACCATAATCATAAATGGGATAACACCGAAAAATGGTTAACAGAACACGATCATCCACTTTGGAAAAAATATGGTGCACAAGCCGAAGGTGCCGGGCATGGCGGTATGGATTTTTTTGTTGACCATGCATTTATTGAATGCATAAAACGTGGTGCCGAATTCCCGATGGATGTGTATGATTATGCAAGCTGGTATGCTATTACACCATTAAGTGAAAAAAGTATTATGGAAGGCGGACAGGTACAAAATATTCCTGATTTTACCAGAGGAAAATGGAAAACGAAGAAGCAGATTTTTGCGATGGGAGATGAGTATTAAAAGCCCCTATCCCCTAAAGGGGGAAATGGAGAAGATTGAAGCAAAGAAGCCCCTATCCCCTAAAAGGGTAAATAGAGAAGACTGAAGCGAAAAAATGGTTGCACCCTTATTTGAAGGAGTGGGATACAGGTAAATTAAGCATAATTTTATTTTTAATAAATTTGAAAAACAGAATATTCACACCTTTAAATCTATTCATTTTAACAGGAGTTACATCGTTATACATTTATTTAATGGGTTCCTTATTAATGGAGATCAAGACTAAATCTTATTTTATTAATAGAACAGAATTATACAAATTAGACCCTGTAAAATTGTTGAGTAAAGCATATGATGTTGGAGGGCCAAAATCTGGAACTTCATACATTTTCGATGATGAAACTTTTAAAACTTTCGTTATTGCAGGAATGGCTGATATTTCATCTGAACTTAGAGAGAAACTTAAATTTAGTGAAACAGTTATGACTGTTTATACTGATAAAGAAGGCTATGAAAATTATTTTAAAAAAGACAGTAAAAACGAGATAAAAGTTTTTGAATTAATAATTGGTAACAAAAGATATATTGACGCTGATAATATTAGTATCAATAGAGGGGAACAAAAAAACATTTCTTTATACGTTTACAGCTTTTTATATTTACTTTTTTTGATTGTACATTTTTACAGAGTCACTAGATTAGAACAATTTAAGTAAAGAAATGTATTATGATTGAACTTGCCTTTCAGCTCCGTAGGAGCTTAAGGTGGGTAGAAAAAAATAAGGTATGTTTTTCATCGTCCCTTAGGGACGGCAGGTGCTTTTACAAAACATTATGAGTAAAACATAATTAAAGCTCAGTGAAGGTAATGTAGTACAAGAGTGTCCCGATAAAAATCGGGATAAACTGTGCCAATGAAGTTGAATAAAATTACCAATGCCCGGTTCAAAAAAAGTATTTAATGATAAACAGAAGAAAATTTTTAAAACTTTCCGCAATAACAGCGCCACTCATTGCAGCAAAAAAATCAATTGCTAACGGCCTGGAGGGTACGATAAAACCCATTGTAATTTCTACATGGGATACCGGCATGGCCGTAAATGCCGAAGCATGGAAAATATTATCTAAAAAAGGCAGGGCATTAGATGCTGTGGAAGCCGGTGCCATACAAATAGAAAATGAAATTAATTGTTGCGTGGGTTTAGGTGGCTATCCCGACAGAGATGGCATTGTAACATTAGACAGTTGTATAATGGATGAACACGCCAATTGTGGTGCAGTGGCTGGTTTGGAAAGAATAAAACATCCGGTTTCGGTAGCAAGAAAAGTGATGGAAAAAACACCGCATGTAATTTTGGTTGGTGCAGGCGCTCAGCAATTTGCAGTAGAAAATGGTTTTGTTTTAGAGAGTACCGAACTATCTGACGATGCAAAAAAAGCTTATGCCGAATGGCTGAAAAAAAGTGAATATAAACCTGTAATTAATATTGAAAGTAAAAAAACAAACGGTCCGTTTGCACCAAACTTTTTTGATGATGGCACGGCTAACCATGATACGATGGGATTGGTAGCAATGGATGCAATGAATAATTTAAGCGGTGCAGTAACCACCAGCGGCATGGCTTTTAAATTGCATGGCCGTGTGGGAGACTCGCCAATAATTGGTGCAGGGCTTTTTGTAGATAATGAAATTGGCGCCGCCACCAGCAGCGGTACCGGCGAAGAAGTGATTAGAATTTGCGGAACACATTTGGTGGTGGAATTTATGCGGCAGGGATTAAGCCCCGAAATGGCGTGCAAAAAAGCCGTGGAAAGAATTGTAAAAAGAGATAGAAAAAAAGCAAAAGAATTACAGGTGGGTTTTTTAGCCCTCAATAAAAAAGGGCAATATGGTGCGTATGCTATTCAAAAAGGTTTTGTGTTTAGCGTTAAAAGCGGGTTAGAAAATAAAATTCATGAGTCGAAATTTTTATTACCCTAAATCCCTAAAGCGACTTTATATCTCAAGTCTTAAAGCTTATAATGAAACAAGAACACACCGAATTTAAAAGTGCAAAAGCCCTTTTAGGGGTTTGGGGTTTAGAAATCATTGCCTTCAACATAGAAAGTTGCCAAATTGCTCAGGCTTACGGTGCCACACGTATTGAGCTTTGCGATAACCCCGGCGACGGTGGCACCACACCAAGTTACGGTTTTGTAAAAGCTGCAAGAGAAAAATTGCAGATTGAATTATATGCGATGATACGGCCACGTGGCGGCGATTTTTTTTATAGTGACGATGAATTTGAAATTATGAAAACGGATGTGCTGATGCACAAACAACTGGGTTGCGATGGTGTGGTAATTGGTATGTTAAATAAAGATGGAAGTGTTGATACCATCCGTTGTAAACAATTGGTGCAATTGGCTTATCCGATGGGGGTAACTTTTCAACGGGCATTCGACAGGGTAAAAGATCCTTTTAAAGCTTTGGAAGATATTATAGACTTGGGTTGCGAAAGAATTTTAACCAGCGGCCTTGTACCCAATTGTTTGGATGGAGCTCCATTAATTGCTCAACTGATTAAACAGGCCAACGAAAGAATTATCATAATGCCGGGCAGCGGGTTAAGATCAACCAATGTAATTGAAGTGGCAAAAATTACCGGGGCAACAGAATTTCATACTTCTGCCAGGGTTTTTGTTGATACACAAATGGATTTTGTGGTTGCTGCTATGCAGGAAGATTTACAAAAGGTGATGGTGGATGGCGAAGAGGTGAAAAAGATAGCTGAATTGCTGAAAAACCATGCAACATTTTGATTAAAAACCGTGTCTTATAATAAAATTTTATGGTTACTTTAAGCATCTTTCCGTATTAATACACAAATGCTTTAGTAATTTTATGCTTCATGCCAATCCGCAACAATTCCATATCATTTAAAATTATTTGTACTGCTTTTTGTATTATTTATTTCAGTAAAAAATAATATTACAGTTGCACAAACAGGTGTTAACGATACCATTTTGGTGGCAATGGTAGTTTACAATGGCGATACTATGGAAGCTAAAACATTGGTTGACGTTTCTGTAGCTGCATATCTTACCAAAAAACAGGTAGAAGCCAATGCTAAATGGACAAGGTTGAGAAATGCGGTTTATGTTACTTACCCGTATGCCAAACGTGCCGGGGCAGTTTTAAACGATATCAACCTTAAATTAACCAACGTAACCGACAAAAAACTCCGTAAAGATTATATCAAATCAAGAGAAAAAGAATTAAAAAAAGAGTTTACCGATCCGCTCACAAATTTATCCGTTTACCAGGGTAAAGTGTTAATGAAACTTATCAACCGGGAAACCGGCAATAACTGCTACGAAATAATAAAAGAATACAAAGGTGGTGTTACAGCCAGGCTCTATCAAACTGTTGCGTTTTTCTTCGACAGTAATTTGAAACAATCTTACGAAGCCGCAGGCGATGATGCGGCTATTGAAAAAATTGTTGTTGAAGTGCGGCGCATGTATGGTTATGGCAGTTAAGTGAATAAAGTACCCGCTAAAACAATAATCTTTACACATTACTCTATTGCCCATTAACAATTGACCATTCATCATTCACCTCTCCTTATTTTGGCTTTACTGCAACAGTTTACTACTTGAAACCTGCCAAAAAATGTGTAGCTTGCACCCAGAAATTTTAGACTACAGAATGAAGTTAGATTTATTAGCCTTTGGTGTTCATCCGGATGATGTGGAATTAAGTTGTGCCGGGGTTTTACTGGTTGAACAATTGAATGGAAAAAAAACAGGAATTATTGATCTTACACAAGGCGAATTGGGCAGCAGGGGAACCGCCGAAATAAGAATGGAGGAAGCTGCAGCAGCTTCAAAAATTTTAGGAATTACTGTAAGAGAGAATTTAGCAATGGCTGATGGTTTTTTTGCCAATGACGAAACACACCAGCGTAAAGTAATTACAGCATTAAGAAAGTATCAGCCAGAAATTATTTTTTGCAATGCCCCAACCGACCGGCACCCCGATCATGGACGTTCGGCAAAATTGGTGGCAGATGCAGCATTTCTTTCGGGACTAAAAAAGATTGAAACAACGGATAATGGAATAGCAGCAGGAAGCATGGCGCCCAAAATATGTTTTCAATTATATTCAGGATAAATTTTTAGAACCCGATTTTGTAATTGACATTACCGATGTTTTTGAACAAAAAATTGAAGCAATAAAAGCATACGGAACACAGTTTCACAGTACAGAAAGCAAGGAACCTCAAACTTATATTTCCACACCCGATTTTTTAGACAGTGTGGTGTACAGGCATAAGTGGTTTGGAAAAATGATTGGAGTAAAATATGCCGAAGGATTTATAACCAAAAAAATGATTGGCTTAAATAATTTTGATGCCATTATAAAAAATAATACTTAATACAAAATAATATCATTATGGCAACCCCAAAATTTTTAAATGTAGCAGGCTCTACATTTCACCAGGAACTTAAAAAAAGGGTAAACGACTATTTTACAAAAGCTCAAAAACCGGCTACCGGTAATTTTGGATTATATTTTAAAGCCGTACTTTTCTGGGCATCGTATGTGTTGCTTTATGTTCATGTAATGTTTTTTACACCTCCTGTGTGGGTTGCAATTATAGAATGTTTTGTTATGGGGGGTTTAACAGCAGCCATTGGTTTTAATGTAATGCATGATGGCGGCCATGGCAGTTTCAGCAACAGTAAATTCTGGAATAAAATTGCAGCCTTTTCTGTGAATGCATTGGGTGCAAGTGCTATTATGTGGAATAACAAACACAATATTATTCACCATACTTATACCAATATTGATGGTGTAGATGATGATATTGAAATAAAGCCCATGCTGAGGATGTGTGCCACTCAAAAAAAATATAAAATACACCGTTACCAGCATATTTATGTTTGGTTTTTATACACGTTACTTTTAATCATCTGGGTTTTTGCTACAGATTATACCAAGTATTTTAAAAAGAAAGTAGGCAGTGTGCCCATTAAAAAAATGAGCAGATTTGAGCATTTTGCATTTTGGATAGCTAAACTCGGTTATTATTTTATGATGATTGTATTACCTATTATGCTTTTAGGATTTGTACAATGGATGGTAGGTTTTTTAATCATCAGCCATGTTTGCCGGGTTTGTTTTAAGTGTTGTTTTTCAACTGGCGCATACTGTTGAAGAAACAGCTTTTCCTGTGCCGGATGCGGATATTAATAAAATAGAAAACGAATGGGCAATTCATCAAATTGAAACCACTGCAAACTTTGCAACAAAGAACAAATTGATTTCCTGGTTGGTTGGTGGTTTAAATTTTCAGATTGAACATCATCTTTTTCCAAAAATTTCTCATATCCATTACCCTGCAATCAGTAAAATAATTAAACAAACCTGCCTGGAGTATGGTGTAAAATATATTGAGTTTAGAAGAATGAGGCATGCATTGGTTTCGCATACCATGCATTTAAAAAGAATGGGAAGGGTTTAATTTTTTAAGTTTTATTTTACCGGGCCTTTTTATTATCTCATATCGAATAATAAAAAGGCTTTTTTTTATAAAGCAATATTTTAAATTGAATAAAATTAGTACAATGGCAAAAAAGACCTGGCACACCAAGCATAAAGAAACTTACAGTTTTGGCGATAGAATTGCCGATGCAGTTGCAAGCGGAATGGGTTCGTGGAAATTTATTATCTGGCAAAGTATTTTTGTAATAATATGGATGCTGTTAAATGTAATAGGTTTTATGCGCCATTGGGATGTATATCCTTTTATTTTATTAAACCTTATTTTTTCTACCCAGGCTGCTTATGCTGCACCAATAATTATGATGTCGCAAAACAGGCAGGCAGGAAGAGACAGCATACAGGCAGAGGAAGATTACCAAACTAACCTTGACGCAAAAAAAGAAATAGAAGCGTTGCAAATTCACCTTAGTAAAATAGAATCAGAAAAATTAGATAAAATTATTTTGATGCTGCAGGAGATAAAAAGTAAACAAGCCTGAAGGGTTGCCAACCTTCTTAAGTAATTTGTAAAACCGAAAGCATTTAGAAAAGGTTGACAACCTTCTGCCAAACCTATTAGCAGAGCTGTTTATAAATCATGTTTCCTTAAATTTGCTGTTCAAATAAAAAAGATGAGTGAAGAAAAGAGTTTAAATTTTATTGAAGAAATTATTGAAGGCGATTTAAAAACGGTAAACACAAAACCATTCTTACCCGTTTTCCGCCGGAGCCAAATGGCTATCTGCACATTGGCCATGCAAAAGCTATTTGTTTAAATTTTGGTTTAGGATTAAAATATGGCGGTAAAACCAACTTGCGTTTTGATGATACCAATCCTGTAACTGAAGAAACAGAATATGTTGACAGTATTAAAGAAGATATACAATGGCTGGGCTTTAACTGGGCCAACGAATTTTATGCATCAGATTATTTTGATAAGCTGTATGCATTTGCCATTGACTTAATAAATAAAGGGTTGGCTTATGTTGATGATTTATCTGCAGAAGAAATTGCTACGCTAAAAGGAACGCCAACAGAAGCTGGTAAAGACAGCCCTTACCGCAACAGAACCATTGAAGAAAATCTTTCTTTATTTACTGCAATGAAAGAGGGTAAATATAAAGATGGAGAAAAAGTTTTGCGGGCAAAAATTGATATGGCGCATGTAAATATGCTGATGAGAGACCCTATAATTTACCGTATTAAACATGCCCACCATCACCGCACCGGCGATAAATGGTGCATTTACCCGATGTACGATTTTGCACACGGGCAAAGCGACAGTATTGAAAATATTACCCATAGCATTTGTACTTTAGAATTTATTCCACACCGTGAGTTGTATGATTGGTGTATTGAAAAATTAAACATTTTTCCATCGCACCAATACGAGTTTGCCAGATTGAATATGACTTATACCGTAATGAGTAAAAGAAAATTACTGGAATTGGTTAACGAAGGTTATGTAACGGGATGGGATGACCCAAGTATGCCCACACTCAGTGGCTTTAGAAGAAAAGGATATACACCGGAAAGTATCCGTTTATTCTGTGATAAAATCGGCGTAGCCAAAAGAGAAAATTTTATTGATTTTAGTTTACTGGAATTTTGTTTACGTGAAGAATTGAATAAAACTGCATTGAGGATGATGGCTGTTTTGATCCTGTAAAATTAATTATTACTAATTACGAAGAGGGTAAAACTGAAGAACTGATAAGTGAAAATGGGCCTGATGAAGCAATGGGAAGCAGAACAATTCCATTTAGTAAAGAGTTGTGGATAGAAAGAGAAGATTTTATGGAAGTGCCTGCAAAAAAATGGTTTCGGTTAGCGCCGGGTGCTATGGTTCGTTTAAAAAGCGCATACATTGTAAAATGTGAAAGCTTTACAAAAGATGATAGCGGAAATATTACAGAAATACATTGCACTTATCTTCCCGAAACAAAAAGCGGCAGCGATAACAGCGGTATTTCAGTTAAAGGAACTATACATTGGGTTAGTGCTGCACATGCCATAAATGCCGAAGTAAGATTGTACGATCGTTTATTTAAAGCAGAAAATCCTGCAGCAGAAGAAGGCGATTTTAAAGAAAATATCAACCCTGATTCTTTACAGATTATTAAAAATGCATTTATAGAACCTTCTTTGGCAGCATGCAACTTTACAGGGCCGTTATCAGTTTTTACGCAAAGGATATTTTTGCCTAGATAAAGATTCTACCAAAGAAAAATTAGTATTTAACCGAACCGTTACTTTAAAAGATGCATGGGGTAAAGAAGTGAAGAAAAATTAATGCTTGTCTCTGCACCCTGTCTGCTTTATGTGGTAAAATGTGCGTGTTCTAGTTAATAAAATTGAAAAATCTTTTTAAAACTTAAAGTCGTTTTACATTTTATTTTTCTCAGTCACATTTCCCTCAATTTTCATGTTGGGAAAAACAGCAGCAATAAGCATTACAACTGCAGAAAGCAGCATAATAAAAATGCCTGCTCTTTTCTCCGGGCAATAAGCATTGTAGCAGGATGTATAGAGGATATAACACTTAAAGGCATACGCAAGTGTAAAGGCACTTATAAAAAGATTGGTTCTTTTAGCCCATACTTTGGGCAAAATCATCAATATTAAAATAACAACGCCAAAAAAAACTAAAAATATATCCGGGTTTGCCATATTGTTGTTTGTAAGAATAAAACCCTGTAAAAGTTCTGTTCTGCTTCAGTGGCAATATTACTGTCGGCATAATATGCCCAGGGCAAAAAACACGAAATAATTAAAGTAATGCAGGCCGCAATGCCCAGCCAGGATAATATTTTTGAACTCATAAAATTTATTAAAAAAGCCCCGGAATTTATATCGGGGCGATTTTTTTTGAGGTCCCTAGCGGATTCGAACCGCTGTAGAAGCTTTTGCAGAGCTTTGCCTAGCCACTCGGCCAAAGGACCTTTTAATTTTAAAAAAGCTTTGAGGCTTTAATATCCGCTGCGGTATAGCCTTTTTTAGTGTTGCAAAAATAGGGTATTTTTAGGCAAAATTATTGCACTGCTTAAATTGATTATCAAAAAAATATTATGAACAGTATTGCAGCATCCGAACTTATTATAAACAACCGTGGCGCTATTTATCATTTAGATTGCCGGCCCGAAGAAATTGCCACTACCATTATTACCGTTGGCGACCCCGACAGGGTAGGAGAAGTAAGTAAACATTTTGATTCTGTTGAAATAAAAAATAACCACAGGGAATTTGTAACGCATACCGGTTTCTTAGTAAAAAAAGAATAACTGTGTAAGTACCGGCATTGGCACCGATAATATTGATATTGTATTAAACGAACTGGATGCATTGGTAAATATTGATTTTGAAACAAGAACAATAAAAGAAAATTTAACGCAATTAAATATTATAAGAATTGGTACATCAGGTTCTTTACAAAAAGATATTCCCGTTGATAGTTTTGTGGTAAGCACTCATGGCCTTGGTATTGATAACCTGTTAAATTTTTACCGCCTTAATAATAATGAAGAAGAAAAACAGGTAGTGCAGTCTTTTATTACACAAACACAATTGAATAATAATTTTGCACAACCTTACATCAGCAGTGCAAGCGGGGCATTATTAAAAAATTTTGTAGATGGTTTTCATCATGGCATTACGGTTACCTGCCCTGGTTTTTACGGTCCGCAAGGGCGGGTGCTGCGTTTAGGTTTGGCCAATCCTGCTTTGATAGATAACTTAACTTCATTTACTTTTGGGCAGCACCGCATTACCAATTTTGAAATGGAAACATCAGGCATTTACGGATTGGGAAATATTTTAGGCCATCACTGCCTTTCTATAAGTGCCATTGTTGCCAACCGTATTTCAAAAGAATTTAGCAAAGATGGTAATGCAACGGTAGAAAGTTTAATTAAAAAATCACTCGAAATAATTTCAAGTAAAATTTAAGATAAAATGAGCCGGAAGGAAAGCTTGAATAAGAGAAAAAATTAAAGGCGAATTCTCCCGATTGCTATCGGGAACCAAAAACAATAAACATAGCGCATGAAAATAGAATTTTATAAATACCAGGGAACGGGAAATGATTTTGTTATTTTAGATAACAGGGATAATAAATATGACGGCCTTTCTGTAAAACAAATAAAACATATTTGCGACAGGCGCTTTGGTATTGGCAGCGATGGTTTAATGCTGCTTGCAAAAAAAGATGGTTACGATTTTGAAATGATTTATTTTAATGCAGATGGTAATGAAAGCAGCATGTGCGGCAATGGCGGAAGATGCCTTGTAAAATTTGCTTACCACATGGGTATCCATAAAAATACATACCATTTTTTGGCAACCGATGGCGAACATTTTGCCGATATAGGTATTGACAAAATTGTACGGTTGAAAATGAAAGATGTTGAAAAGTTGAAGAGCATTCCTCTTATGCCATTTTAAACACCGGCTCACCGCACTTTGTAAAATTTGCAACTAATGTAAAAGATATTGATGTGGTGGAAACTGGCCGTGAAATTCGCTACAGTACTGCATTTGAAGAAGAAGGTATTAATGTTAATTTTGTTGAGTCGGTTGATGAAGATAGTATTTTTGTACGCACTTACGAACGTGGGGTAGAAGATGAAACAATGAGTTGCGGTACAGGAGTTACAGCATCGGCATTAATGAGTGCCCATAACGAAAATGGGTTTAACCGTGTAGAAGTACAAACACCAGGCGGTCATTTAAGTGTGGAGTTTGAAAAAATCGAGGACGAACATTTTGAAAATATATGGCTCTGCGGCCCGGCAGAATTTGTTTATAAAGGTGAAATAGAAATATGAAAAAAGAAGAAATTTTAAAGGCTGCAGAAAAAGCATTTTCAGCATTCACACATTATTGCAATGGCGTAAATGAAAATATTTTTTTTGATAAGCCCTCCGCAAAATGGTCGGTGGCAGAAAATATACAGCACCTTATTGTTTCTACTAATACTTCTACACTTGCATTTTCTTTGCCAAAATTTTTGGTACGCTGGGCTGGCGGTACACCCAACCGCAAATCAAGAACATACGATGAGCTGGTAGCTAAATACAAAAATAAATTAGCAGAAGGTGGCACAGCAAGCGGCAGGTTTATACCAAAGCCCATGAAGTTAAATTTTGGCAAACAAAAACTTATGATGCACTGGAACAGTGCTGCCCTTGATCATATAGCTGCTATAAAAAAAACAAGACCGAAGAAGAATTAGATAATTATTTAGTAAAGCACCCGCTGCTTGGCAGAATAACTTTACGTGAGCTTTGTTACTTTACTATTTATCATACCGAACATCATTTAAACATCATTTCTTCCATTTCCCCTTTTCCAAAAAATGCTGTTAAGGAAGATTAAAGCACCAACGCAAAATAATTTATGATTCAGTATTTTAAAATTATAGAACACCAGACTATTGCCATTGATAAACCCGAAATTGGGAGTTGGGTAAATGTGTTGCCCCCGTTAAAGCAGGAAGAATTTACTGAATTAAGCGAAAGCCTTGATATACCGATTGATTTTTTAAAAGATTCCTTAGATATTGATGAACGCAGCCGTTACGAAATTGATGATAATGTAAAACTGATGGTAATAAAAACGCCTACCGAAAATAATTCATTCAACGACAGCGATGCATTTTATATCACCATTCCTATTTGTATTATTTTAACACACAACCAAATTGTAACCGTTAATTCTTTTGAAAACGAAGCCATAAAAAAATTCCTGAATAGTTTTCAAAACCGCCATCCCGATAAAAAAAATATGATGGTGCTGAAAATATTTGAAAAAATTACGGCCAACTTTCAGGAGTATCTTAAAGAAATTAACCAGCGCCGTAATGTGCTGGAACAAAAATTATACGATGCCAACCGTAACGAAGAATTGCTGCAGCTTATGCGTATCCAAAAAAGTTTGGTGTATTTTATTACCGCATTACGCAGTAACGAATTGCTGATGATGAAACTGGCACGTACCAATATTTTACAATTAACCGATGACGAAAAAGATTTTTTGGATGACCTGGTTGTAGAAACCTCACAGGCATTGGAAACTGCAAATACTTATACAACATATTTTAAGCTCTTCGCTTGATGCATTTGCAAGCATCATCAGTAATAACCAAAACGAGGTGCTCAAGCGGCTTACCACACTCACAATATCTTTAAGTGTACCGGTTTTAATTGCCAGCATTTATGGTATGAATGTGCCCATACCTTATGGGCAATCGCATTTAGCTTTTTGGCTGCCTGTACTAATTTCGTTTGTAATTTTAGGTTTTGTGGTTTGGAATTATTTGAAAAGAAAAAAATAAACATGTTCAATATAAGGGTGTACGGCATTTTAATAAATGAACAAAAACAGGTTTTGGTTAGCGATGAATATATACGTGGTATGTACATTACAAAATTTCCGGGAGGGGGATTAGAATTGGGGGAAGGCACAAGAGATTGCCTTAAAAGAGAATTTTTAGAAGAGATGAATTTGAAAGTAGAAGTGAATGAGCATATTTACACTACCGATTTTTTTCAGATGAGTGCTTTTAATAAAGATCAGCAGATAATATCCATTTATTATTTTGCAAAAGCATTGGAAGAAATAAAAGCTCCGCTTAGAGAAAAAGAATTTGATTTTGATGAACGGGAATTAAAAATGTATGACGATACCGGCGAAACTGAAACATTCCGTTTTATACACTGGGAAAATTTTTCTGCCGCATCAGTAAGTTTACCTATCGACAAAATAATTGCATCTTTACTTAAAGAAAAATATTAAGTGGATTATACAAATTTTTTCAGCACTGTTATAGTTTTAGAAGATGAGCTTGTGCGTATTGAGCCGTTGGAAGAAAAACATTTTGAATTACTGTTGCCTGTTGCAATGGAAAAAGAATTATGGTTGTACACCATACAGCAAATAAATTCTCCGGAAGAGTTTAAAAAATATTTCAGCACAGCTTTAAAGGAAAAGGAGCAGCGAAAATCATTTCCGTTTGCATATTTTAATAAGCAAACACAGGCTTATGTGGGCAGCACCCGTTTTCTTAATATTGATTTTGGCAACCTTCGTTTAGAAATTGGCTCAACCTGGTTGCATCCTTCGCTGCATGGAAAAGGTTTTAATAAACACTGTAAATTTTTACTGCTTTCTTATGCGTTTGAACAATTGCAGTTAAACCGGGTTGAATTAAAAACCAGTCACCTGAATTTAAAATCTCAAAATGCCATGCTTAAAATTGGTGCGGTACGGGAAGGTGTTTTTCGTAATCATATTGTTAACGAAGATGGGAGCTATAAGGCACAGCCATTTTTTTAGTTTTATAAAAGAAGAATGGCCGGCAATAAAGCAAACTGTTTTTAAAGAGGTTGTTTTGTAAATAAAAAATTCTACATTGTTTACTCAAAACTAATTTATGAAAAATATATTTTATCTTTTTACCTGCCTGTTAATTTTTTCCTGCAATAATCAAAACAAAGAACCAGCAACAACTAGCAATAACAACAGACAGTTTGTTGTACAGCGAAGTACAGGTTGGTGGTGTAAAGGTCTTTCCAGTAGAAACACCCAAAGGAAAATTTAACATCTGGACAAAACGTAATGGGCAATAACCCCAAAATAAAAGTGCTTTTACTAAATGGCGGGCCAGGGTCCACTCATGAGTATTTTGAATGCTTCGAAAATTTTTTACCACAACACGATATTGAATTTATTTATTACGATCAACTGGGTTGCGGCCTTTCGGATAATCCAAAAGATACCAGCATGTGGGATTTAGCAAGGTTTGTGGAAGAAGTGGAGCAGGTGCGTAAAGCACTCCATCTTACAAAAGATAATTTTTATTTACTGGGCCATAGCTGGGGTGGTATATTAGCTATGCAGTATGCATTAAAATACCAGGATAATTTAAAAGGATTGATCATTAGTAACATGATGAGCAGTTGCCCGGCTTATGGCAAATATGCACAGGAAGTTTTAGCGCCACAGTTCGATCAAAAAATTTTAGATACAATACGGCAAATAGAAAAGAATAAAGATTTTGCTAACCCAAAGTATATGGAATTATTGATGCCGCATTTTTATGCTAAACATATTTGCCGCATTCCGTTGGCGCAATGGCCCGAGCCAATGACCCGTGCTTTCAGTAAATCAAATCAATCTTTATATGTTACTATGCAGGGCCCAAGCGAATTTGGCATTGGTGGTAATTTAACCAATTGGGATGTTAGTAAACAATTGCCGCAAATAAAAACTCCCACACTTACCATTGGCGGTACATACGATACTATGGATCCCGAACACATGAAATGGATGAGTACACAATTACCACACGGCAGATTTTTACTTTGTCCCAATGGCAGCCACATGAGTATGTACGATGATCAAAAAAATTATTTTCCCGGATTAATACAATTTATAAAAGATGTTGATGCAGGAAAGTTGTAACTACAACAAAAATAAAAGCTCCGCAAAAAACGGAGTTTAATTATTTTAAAAAATCTATCAGCCTGTAAGCCGGATTCTGTACTGTATTTGTCATGTTGAGCAAGTCGAAACAACAAATACAGCGGTTATCATTTATCTGGCTGCAACATTACTGTTACAATCTTGCTGCCTACCCTTCAGCGTTACCTGCTTACGCAAATATCGGACGAGCCGCCCTCAACCGCTGATATACGTGGCATTACAGCACACAAGGTTTACCCAATTAATGCATTACTGCAAAAACCCGTGAGCTCTTACCTCACGTTTTCACCCTGGCCCCCGCACTGTCATACTGAGCTTGTCGAAGTATAGCAGTGCGGGGGTGGTAATTTTCTGTGGCACTTTCTTCTCGCCATGGTTTGTGTCTCCACAAACCTAACAAGCCCGGCCATTAACCGGTGTGTTGCCCTTTGCTGTCCGGACTTTCCTTTCCGCCTAAGGCGGAACGATAACCCGGCTGATAGACCGCAAAGATAATTTTATTTTATTTGCAGGGATTAGTAAAATGTTTTGACCCAGTAAAACTTTATAAATAGGGCTACCTTTTTAAGAGCAGCCCTATACCTAATTGCCACTTTTTTATTTTCCGGCATCAAACTTTTTAAAAATAGTTTTTACATTCTGATCTATTTCCTTGCCTGTAATTTTATTACTGTTCAGCTCACTTGTAGTCCAGCCCTGCCAAACGGTTTTGTCTGTTTTATTATCAATCATAGTAATTGTAACAGTGCCTTCCTTTACGTTGGTGGTATAGCTGTCGTAGCCTGCAAACCTTGATGGATAATAAAAAGTATTTAACCTTCCGGTGTAGCGGTTATAATAACTTCTGGTAAAAGGTTGAGAGTAAACCGGATTCTGCTGGGTTCTGGTATTTTTTTCTACCAGCAACTCATAATTAACCATCACATCCGGGTTGGCATTTACTTCCTTCCAACCATTTTTTTGCAATTGCTTATTTACCGCATTACGAATGTTTGTTTCTGTAAGTTCGTTTTTGCGGTTTTGTTTAGCATTTTTTTCTTCGGTTTTTTCTTTATCAACCCAGGCATAAGTTTGAAACTTACTAAAATCGGCAGTGTTATCTTTTTCTATGTGGGCACTGTTGGCACAGCCTGTAAAAATAACTGCTGCAAAAGCAATGACGGTTCCGATGCTGAATGATTTAATAGTCATAATTATTTGTTTTAAATTGTTACTAATGATTCCCTCTTAATTCAATTTATATACGCAAAAACTATACTGTTATTGCAGTATTAAATGTGAAAATTGAGTGAAAGAAAACAGGCTTTAGTAATTTTAAAACTTTTAAAATGTTTTAAAGAGAGTGTTAAAATTTAAGTATTTTTTTTGCGGGGGTTGAAAAGAAATAAACAATAGGGGATAGATTTTTATTCAGTTCGCTTGCCATCATCATAAAGGGTTATTAAATCCTGCATATTATCTTTTAATGCACCGGATGCATCATCGAAAAAAATGTCTTTGGCTTTTTTAGAATTTTTATTTTCGTTTGATTTTTTTATGGTAGCCTTTATCTCTTCAAGGCCATCAAAAAAAACGGGAATGTTTTTTTCGTAGAAAGAATTTTCTGCTTCGATAGAAATTAAAAGATCTTCAAATTCTGTTACAATGCTGTTGATGTCTTTTACATTATCTGCAGTGTGCCGGCGTGGTATGCGGATAAATAATGCGTTTAAAGCTGCAGTGGTTGAGTTCATTAGTATGTATGATGATAAACAAATGTACGGCAAAGAGTTTTACTAATAAGAAATCCACTTTTTTTACCCAGAGTAAGGTGGTCTTAAAAGGCGGGGTTAAAAAAATTCGCCACCCGTATAATCGAACACTTCAAACAACACCAACAACATTTATTTAATTCTTTATCCCAGTCTGTTTCTGCTTTTTATAAACAAGTAATCATCCGGCATCGCTGGTATCTTTTACAATGCACATGGCCAGAGTGCTGTCAATTTTGTAATCTTTAGTTTGGCCTTCTGTAAATGTGTGGTTAAAAATAATTGTAAAAAAATAAGAACAGAAAGAGTTTAATTTTCATTAATCTTATAAAGCTTTTAATTGTGCAATAGTTGCAATTGGATCTGCAGATTTAAAAACAGTGTTACCAGCTACCAATACATCAGCACCGGCATCAAGTATAGTTTTTGCATTGGCTAAAGTTACACCGCCATCAATTTCTATTTTCACATTTAATGATTTTTCATCAATCATTTTACGCAGTTGTTTTATTTTGGTTAGGGTATAAGGTATAAATGATTGCCCGCCAAAGCCCGGGTTTACACTCATCATACAAACCAAATCAATATCGGCTAAAATATCTTTTAAACTTTCTACCGGTGTATGCGGATTAATGGCTACACCAGCCTGCATCCCCAATTCTTTTATCTGCTGAATATTGCGATGTAAATTTCGGCAGGCTTCAATGTGTACCGTTAAAATATTGGCACCAGCTTTTTTAAATGCTTCGGCATATTTTTCTGGTTCTTCAATCATTAAATGTACATCGCAAACTTTGGTGGTGGCTTTGCTGAAAAATTCTATCAGCATTGGCCCAAAACTTATGTTAGGTACAAAACGGCCATCCATCACATCTAAATGATACCAGTCGGCATTGCTTTGGTTAAGCATGTTGCACTCGGCCTGTAAATTTAAAAAATTTGATGCAAGAAGGGAAGGGGCGATGATGGGCATTGTAGTTTGCTATTTTTTACGAAGTTACAAACTACCATTGAATGTAGCACATGAGCAGTAAATGCTGCGCCTCTATCTTTTAAAATGAGTTACATAAGTATGAAAATTGTAAATAATATCCGCCCTAAAATGATTGGTGCTTACAAAATTTATATCATCATAATATTCTGCCAGTACCTGCTGGTTGGTAAAATCAACAGCAGTTATTTGCAGGCTGTGAACTGTCTGGTCATTTTTTGTTTTTTTCTCAATTTGCCAGCTGCCTTTGTAAGTAATATTTGCCGCATCCACATATTCTAAACTTCCGTTTTCAAGAAAGGTGAATTTTCCGTTGCCGAAAGGCAAATTGTCTGTATTACCGCCGAACCCGTAATTTCTAACATTGGTAATTTCCCAGATGCCGATAATTCTTTTATCATAGCTTTTTAAAATGTCTTTACTGCAACTGGAAAACAATACAATTGTAAAAAGAAGACTTAAAATGTAATTTTTTTTCATAATAAATATTTTATTAAAAGTTTATTTAATTTTATTCCATTCATAAACACCATTTTGATAAAGCATAAATTTTATAACCTTGTCATCCTTCTTAATAAATTCTGCCTTTGCATCCAGCACTCCCTTAAACTGAAATTCAGTTTCTGATTCAAATATTAAAGGAAGAGTGCCCTGGCCAGAAATGTCAGCAATCAAAATTCCATTCTCCATTTTAACAGTAATAGTCCTTGTCGAATCTATCGAAAACAAATATGTTCCTGTATATTTAGTAAGGATGTTTTCAGCAATTTTTATATCTCGTTGTAGTGATTTGCCTAAAGCCCATTCGGAAATTCTTACAGACAATTCATCTTTTGGTGCATTTCCCGAATTAAATAGTAAAGCAATAAAAACGTCTTCATCAGGATAATATATTTCATTGGTTACAAAGCCAACCATGCCGCCACTGTGTTCTATTGAAAAGAAGTTGCCGCTTTTTTTAACAAACCATCCATAGCCGTACCCGGTTGATAAACCGTTTTTTAATTTAAAGGAAGTAAAGGCTTTCTCTAGTGTTTCTTTTTTCAATATTTTGTGTCCATACAATCCCTTGTGCCATTTATACAAGTCTTCAACATTGGAGATAATGGCACCAGCGGCATAAGGAAGAGTAGCGCTCCAATAATCTGCTTTTTCAAAATGCCCATTATTGTTCATGTAGCCATATACTCTTCCGGGAATAATTTCATTTGGGCTGTCGGTGTAAGTATGGGTAAGGCCAAGCGGCACAAAAATATTTTGCTTTACATATTCCTGCCAGGTTTTTCCGGTTATAGTTTCTATAATGTAGCCCAATAAAAAATAACCTGAATTGCTGTATTGAAATTTTGTTCCCGGTTCAAATTCCAGTGGTTGGTTTTTAAACGAATCAATAACGGCAGCCGGGCTGAAATCCCATCTTTCCATATAAGGCTGGCCATAATCAATCTGTAAATAATCTTTTATGCCGGAAGTATGGGTTAATAAATTTTCTATTGTAATGGTAAACCCATTTGAAGGGAAATTCTTCACGTATTGCTGCACACTGTCCTGCAGCGATATTTTACCTTGTTCCACCAACTGTAAAATACAAACAGCCGTAAACTGTTTTGTTATGGAACCCAGATTGAAAACCATATCCGGCTGTATTGGTGTATTCAACTCAATGCTGGCACTGCCAAATGCTTTTTTATAAATCACTTCACCCTTTTTGGCAATCAGTAATTCACAACCGGGCTCTCTGGCTTTAAATTTTGCTGAGAGTAATTGATCAAGTTTTTTTGTTGAGAATTTCTCTTTTTTGTTTTGACTAAATGAAAGGGTAAAACAAAATGTGAAAAAGAAGGAACTGAGTAATATTTTACGCATAAATAATAATTTATTATTTTATTTTTTTCCAAACAAACTCTCCGCCTTGCGAAATAACAAGCTTAGTTTTTTCTCCATTTTCATTTACAAATTCACAGGCAGCATTTGTCAGGCCTTTAAATGTAAATTTGGTATCCGATTCAAATAGTAATTGTAAACGGCCTTGCCCTGCAAGTTCACCTACTAAGTAATTGCCTTCTTTTGATATTGTTATTAAGCGTTTTTTAGCGGTGGTTAATTGATAAGTGCCAATATAACTGTTTAATATTTTGTCGCTTATTACAAGTGATTTTTGAAATTGTTTGCCTAGAGCAATCAATGAAATGTTTTCATATAATCTATATCTATTATCACTAAAATCAGTTTTATCTTCCGGCGACTTAACGTTTGCTAACGTAGCAACAAAAATATCTTCATCTGGAAAATATTTCTCTGTTGCCACAAAGCCCATAATTTGTCCTTCGTGGTGGATTCTCTTTATGCCACCCACATTATCAATAAACCAACCGTAGCCATAAGTAGTATAAGTTCCGTCGGATAGTTTATAAGGTGTAAAAGCCTTTTCCAGTGTGTCTCTTTTAATAACATTTCCGTTTAGCAAAGCTGTATTCCACTTAAATAAATCTTCTGCATTAGAAAGGAGATCGCCACAACCATATCCAAATGACATTGATAAATAATCAAAATTATCATAGAACCCCCTGTCTCTTGTGTAGCTTGATACCCGTTTGGGAATAATTGTATCCTCATTTGCAAAAAAAGTGTTTTTCAATCCTGCTTTTTGAATTACATTTTCTAAAAGATAGTTGTAATAATTTTTGCCCGATGCCACTTCAATGATGCGTCCTAAAAGTGTATAACCGGAGTTTGTATAATTATATTTTGAAGAAGGTATAAATTCAAGAGGTTCGTTTTTAAAATGGTCAATTATTTGTTGGGGTGTAAAGTCCCACCTTAAAACATTTTGACCAGGATGGTCAATGGTCATAAAGTCTTTTAGGCCGGATGTATGTGTCAAAAGATTCTCAATAGTAATGGTGTACCCTTTGTAAGGAAAGTCTTTAATGTATTTTTGAACACTGTCTTGCAGCGATAATTTGCCCTGCTGCACTAATTGCAAAATTGCAACGGCGGTAAATTGCTTAGTAATTGAACCAATTGCAAAAATCATATCTGGTTGCAGCGGTACGTTTAACTCAATATTGGCACTTCCAAATGCTTTTTCATAAACAATCTTCCCCTTTTTAGCAATGAGTATTGCAACTCCTGGTTCACTGGGTTTAACCTGCTGAAGGACTAAACTGTCAATAGACTTTTCTAATTCCTTATTTTGCCCGAATGAAAACGCAAAGGCAAAAATGAAAATGAAGAAAATGGAGAATGATTTGTACATAAATAATTTTTAAAATGACAATATTTATTGTACAGACAAAATAAAGGCATGACTGATAGAAATACACTGAGAGTTATTCTCAAATCCCGATTTGAGAGCTCAAAGGTTGTTTTTAAGTTGGGTTTGCTATATTTTAACAGCAGTTTTTAGATAGGCCGAAGGAGACACGCCTTCTATTTCTTTAAATGTACGCTGAAAAGTAGCCTGCGAATTAAAGCCACACTCTGCCGCTACACCAGCAATGGTGAGCTGCTCCATGCCCGGCTGGCCAATTTTTTCCTTAAAAGCCTGTACCCGGTAGCTGTTAATAAATTCGTTAAAGCTTTTTTGCATGTGCTGGTTTAATACAGCAGAAATGGTTTTTTGCGGTATGGCAATTTGTTGGGAGAGTATGGATACGTTTAGCTCAGGGTTTAAAAATAATTTATCTACTTGCATTGCTTTTGTAAGTGCAGCTATTGTTTGCTGCACAACTTCATCAGATAATGTGTTTGATGAAGGGGCTGCTTTTTTCTTTAATCCTGCCTGTACAATATATCCTTTTATGCCCAACCAGTAAATTAAAATAACCATTGGGACGTAGAGGGGATACCAATCAAATGTATCAACCATCCAGTTGCTGTATTTTGGAATAACATAAGGAATAAGGTACCCCAACCAGATGGATTGAAATATTATAAAGCCCACCACAAGCTGCTTCAGCCATTTAAAATTAAAAGCCTGGCCATTCAACCCTGCAGGATGCTTGGCTTTATATGCAGCCAAATATTTGTATGACAGATATACATAAATGCTAACAGATATCCATCTTGGAATATCCGCATAAATCTGGTAGTCATCAATAAACTCACCCCATGGGCCGGGATTGTTTTTGAGCCGGTTGAAAATGACACCAAGAATAAAAAAAATGGCAGTAAACGCAGGAATAAAGTCAATCAATACCGGATAAAAATGGCGCCGTTGTTTTTGGGTTATTTTAAAATTGGGGTCAAGAGAAGCCTGTACATAAAAATAAATGAGTGGGCCAAAAGCCATTACAATTATTAAGGGAATAATTGCAAAAATAAAACGGAGAACAGGTGAGCCAAACCAATAGTCAGAATAACTTCCATACAAATTAAAACAGGCCATGGCAATTACTAAAATCAATATTGCCAGCAACCTGTTCGCCTTTTTATTTTGTTTTGTAAAAAACAACATGCCGCTTACAATAAAGCCCTGCAATGCGCCCAGTATCATAAGTATTTTGAAAAAGGCAGCCATCAATAAATTTAGGTTTGGTTACATGTTTAAATTTAGGACAATTATGCAAAGGTTATTACAGTATTAACTATTTAATAAGAAGTGTTGCTGATTTTATTTTGCACCTAATTTCCCCAGTGCATCTTTTGCTTCCACAAAATCGGGGTTGTACAACAATGCAGTTTTGTAACTTTCCATAGCATCATTACGTTTATTTAATTTTTCAAAACAGCGGCCCATCCAGTAATAGCCTTCATCAAATTTATTTTGCAGTGTAACAGCTTTGTCCAAAACTTTTAATGCTTCTTCATACTTTCCCATGTCGTATAAAGTAATTCCTTTTTCACGGTAGGCAAACATATAAGTGTAATCCAGTGCCAGGCAATTATCAAAAAAAGTTATAGCTTTTTGTTTTTCTCCCATCGAACTGTAATACAAACCTTTTATTAAATTGGCTTCTTTATCAGCCCTTGCATTTTTACCTATTATTAAAGCATCGGCCATAGCCAGTGCTATATTATTTTTTGTTTTTGCGTACAACCATCCCAGCGACATTATAAATTGCGGATCGGGAAAAATATCAATGGCTTTTTGGTAAGAAATTATTGCATTGGCAGTATCATCCTGTAAAAGATATAACTCCCCTTTTTTATCCCACAGTCTTGTATCGGTACTGTCAATTTGTATAGTTTTATTAATTTCGGCAATGGCTATATCAAAATTGCCGTTGTCCTGGTAATATTGTATGAGATTTTCCCTCAGTAAAAGCGAATCGGGATATTTTGCAATAGCATCTTTCATTTCTTTTTCCTGCACCGGAATTTGCTGCTGCGTAACGGGCTGCTCATTTACTGCGTTATTGCACGAAGAAAAAAAGATTATGGCTAAAAGAGTACCTAATATTTGCTTCATAAAATATATTGGCGCAAAATTAAGTGATAGTTACAAACCTCATGACATTTTTCTGACAATTAAATCTATCAGCTTGTTAACTTTGCCGCATAAAATAAATTTGATGAAAAAATTTGCGTTTGCTGCTGTGTTTTTAATATCGCTAACTGTAATTATAAGTTCTTTAAAATATAAGGAACTTACTGTCAACCATCAACTATCAACTATCAACCCTGCCGATACTATTCTTTTTCCGGGTGAAAAACATTTTGCCAATGTACAGCAATTAACTTTTGGTGGCGATAATGCCGAAGCCTATTTTAGTTTTGATGGTAAATGGATTATTTTTCAAAAAACATACAGTAAAGAAGGTATTTTGTGTGATCAGATGTTTATAGGTAAAATACCTGCATTGGGTAAAAAATTTGAGCCCAAATTAATAAGCAATAGTAAAGGCAGAACAACCTGCGGTGCATTTTTAAAAGATGGTAAACATGTGGTGTATGCAAGCACACATTTAGGTGCCGACAGCTGCCCGCCTGTGCCCGACAGAAAAAAATACGGCAACAAATACATTTGGCCATTGTATGACAGTTACGATATTTTTCAGGCTGATCTTAATGGAAAAATTGTAAAGCAATTAACTAAAAGTAAAGGATACGATGCTGAAGCCACCATTTCTCCCGATGGAAAAAAAATGTTGTACACCAGTACCAAAGATGGCGATATAGATTTATACATTATGGATTTAAAAACCGGCAAAGAAAAAAGAGTAACTAATCTTTTAGGTTATGATGGTGGTGCATGGTTTAGCCCCAACGGAAAAAAAATAATCTGGCGTGCCAGCCGCCCTAAAACAGAAGCGGAAATAAAAGAATATAAAGAATTACTTGCCGAAAATTTGGTAGCCCCTACCAATATGGAAGTATATATTGCCAATGCAGATGGCAGTAATGTAAAACAGGTTACTAGCTTTGGCAATGCAAACTGGGCACCGGCATATATGCCCGATAATAAAAGAATAATTTTTGCCAGCAACCATCAAAGTAAAAGAGGTTTTCCCTTTAATCTTTTTATTATTAATGAAGATGGGGGCGGACTGGAAAAAAT
Organism: uncultured Chitinophagaceae bacterium; assembly: GCA_963741535.1. GTDB lineage: Bacteria > Bacteroidota > Bacteroidia > Chitinophagales > Chitinophagaceae > Ferruginibacter. Next base: position 93,837 of record CAVUIP010000001.1, on the reverse strand, counting down.
TTCTGCAGAAAAATCTTTTGATGCCTTCCCCATGTTTAGCCCTAATGGAAAAAAGATTATTTTTTGCAGTAACCGCAACAATGGCGGCACAAGAGATACTAATATTTTTATTGCCGACTGGGTAGAGTAAAGCGGATTGCAGATGTTTAGCCGTAGATTGTAGATTTTTTGAACCTACATACAACAAAGACCCACTAAAATGTGGGTCTTTGTTTACCAGGTTATTTCTTTTCCCTGTAAAATACTTTGCCCACAATTTTCCATCCCTCTTTTGTTTTTAATAAACTCATAATATCGTGAAAATAAAAAGTGGGGTACTCAATAGTAAGTTTTGCGGTGGCAGCATTGCCAAAAACCTGAACGCTTTCAATTTTGCTGCTACGGTTTTGCTTTTTACCATCGTTGGGCATACGGGCCATAAAATCTTTTAAACTCACTACCACCAGTGTGTCATTTCGCATATATTGCATCTGGCCGGCTGGGCTAAAGGCTTTCGAAAACATCAGGCTATCGCCATTGGTGCCACCATATAAATAATAATTGCAAACGGTTTTTACGGCTTCTATTTCCTGTTCGGCAGTTTGCGCTTTGGTGATGGAGCAGGCAGCACAGCAAATAAATAGCAGAATTATTTTCGTTTTCATACTTTTTTATTTAAAGATAAAGAGTGGCGAAACAGTAGTGCAAAGTTTTATATGAACGGTTGAGCTTTTCTTACTTGCTTCCTAATTCAATTACTTCACAATCTTTCATTTCTTTTCCATCAATATTAAAACGGATAAGCGTTCTTACTTTATGCCATCCCTGTTTGCCTGCTGCACCGGGGTTCATGTGCAGGCACTGCAATTTATCATCAAACATAATTTTTAAAATATGGCTGTGGCCGCTGATAAAAAGTTGTGGTTGATGAAGGAGTAATTCTTTTTTTGTTTCAGGATTATATTTGTGGCGGATAACCACCAATATGCCGCATCATTACTTTTACTTCTTCGCACATAAAAACCAATTGTTCAGGAAATTCTGTTCTTATATCTTGTGCATCAATGTTTCCGTAAACGCCTCTTAACAAGGTCAGACGGGACGTCAGACCTTGTGCAATCACTTTCACCAAAATCTCCTGCATGCCAAATTTCATCGCAGTTTTTAAAATGCTCAAAAACGGCTTCATCTAAAAAACCATGAGTGTCTGATATAAGGCCAATCCTTTCAAATATTTTTGTAAATTTGAATGCAATCTAAAATCAGAATTTGGAAATCAGAAATCTGTTTTATGCCATTTCACCGCAATTTTACTTATTATATCGATAAACGAAACTGGAAATATATTTTCCTGCTTTCTTCATTAGCACTTTGTGTCAATTGATATTTTTCTGCTAAGAAATTATCAATTATTTCAATTATCCATTATTCATTTCTTAATTATCCATTAAAAATATGTCTCACTATTATACTTTAGGAAAAATTCCTCACAAGCGCCATACACAATTTCGTAAACCCGATGGTGGTTTGTACAGCGAACAATTATTTAGTACCGAAGGTTTCAGTAACGATTATTCTTTACTGTATCATTGTCATCCACCAACACAAATAATAAAAACGGAGCCGCAGGTTGATGTTAGTCCGCAAATAGCCGAAGAAAAAATGCTGCAGCACCGCTGCTTTGAAGGTTTTAATATAAAGCCCGGCTAAAGATTTTTTACAAAGCCGCATACCGGTTTTGGTAAACAGCGATTGCCATATTGTGCTGGCATCGCCACAGCAAAGCATGACAGATTATTTTTATAAAAATACCGATGCTGATGAAATGATTTTTGTGCATGAAGGCAGCGGTACGGTAAATACGCAATATGGAGAATTGACTTTTGGCTATGGCGATTATATTATTTTACCAAGAGGAACTATTTACCAGATTGAATTTAATGATGAAAAAAACCGGTTGTTTATTGTAGAATCATTTTCTCCTTTGCGTTTTCCAAAAAGGTACATGAGTAAATACGGTCAACTGATGGAGCATTCGCCTTATTGCGAAAGGGATATACGTACACCGCAAAATTTAAAAACAATTGATAAGGCAGGGTGATTTTTTAATTAAAGCAAAAAAGAAAGGCATGTTGTATGGCTTGCATTATGGCACACATCCTTTTGATGTGGTAGGGTGGGATGGATGCTGTTATCCTTATATTTTTTCTATTCATGATTTTGAACCCATAACAGGAAGGGTGCATCAACCACCGCCGGTGCATCAAACTTTTGAAACCAATGCTTTTGTGGTTTGTTCATTTTGTACCAAGGTTGTACGATTATCATCCCGATGCAATACCTGCGCCATATAACCACAGTAATATAGACAGTGATGAAGTTATTTATTATGTTGATGGAGATTTTATGAGCCGTAAAAATGTAACCCGTGGTATGATAACATTGCATCCTGCCGGCATTCCGCATGGGCCACACCCCGGTGCAGTAGAAAAAAGTATTGGCGCAAAAGAAACTAAAGAACTGGCCGTAATGGTAGATACTTTCAGTCCGCTGATGTTAACCAAGCAGGCTTTGGATATAGAAAATGCAAATTACATTATGAGCTGGGCGGAGTAGCTGGCAGCTCCTGCTGCCAGTATTTAGTTTTTTTCAAAAAAAAATACTACATTCAAATTCTAAAAACGAAAGCTTTATGATAAAATTTAATGAAATTAAAGTTGGAGATTATTTATTTGCCGATAACGATGGCGATAAAAAACAAGGTGAAGTAACCGATTTAAACAGTAACGAAAAACAAGTTTGTGTTAACACCGGAACTCAGGATTTTTGGTACGAAACCGAACAGTTAAGCCCCATACCTTTAACTGATGAGCAGTTAACAAAACTTAAATTTCAAAACAGGATAATGAAGATGGTACTGTAAAATATATGAAAGGTGCTTTCAGGATGCTGTTGCCGGAAAAAAATAATTTTTCAAAATTTGAAATTTGGTACAGGGATGAAAGAAGGCATATTGTACAGCCTATTTCTTTACATCAATTACAAAACCATTTTTATGATATGACCAAAGTGCATTTAAATGATGAGGCATTTGATTAATATATTTAATATATTAGGTAGTTAAAGGTTGCATTGTAAAAAATGCAACCTTTTTTTATTTAATCAAGTCTTAAATAATTACCGCTAAGCCGGATTTGTTGAGTGAAAAAATAATACTGAGGGTTTTTGCATAAATAGATTAAATTAAAGCCTGCTACCAACAATTTTCTCTGCTTATTTGCGTTTACACTAATTAAGACTTACATAATAAATCCGAATTTATGAAAAAATTCTACCCTTTTGGAGTAGCTTTTTTTGTGAGCATTTGCAGCAATATTTTTGCCTAAAATTATTTTTTCCCAAAACTGCAGTACATTAACTGCAACTTATGTAATCTCTGAATCCCGTTGTGCATGCAACCGGTACTATTCAAATAAATGCAACTGGTGGTTCAGGTAATTATAAGTATAAAGCTAATGGCCCTATTACCATAAATTATACTACCAACAGCCTTTTAACGGGTGTACCTGCCGGCAGGTATCTTATTACAGTAAAGGATATTAACACAAATTGTATTTACAATCAGGATAGTGTAACAGTAACGGGTAACTACCTGGCGCCAAATTTTACAATGGTTTCAACAGATGTAACCTGTATCAATGGAAATAATGGTACTATAACAGTATCAGGGCAAACCAATGGAAGATCTCCATTTTCTTATAAAATTATTGCGCCATCAGCCTCTGGTGTTGGAACCGTTAGTATCCCAGGTATTTTTACAGGATTAATAAGCGGGAATTATCTAATTCAATTGAGTGATTCCTGCGGAGCTATACAAACAAGGAGTATTACTATAGAAAATTATTCATGGATTATTAATACCCATACTGTTACTAAAATAGGGTGCGATACTATTTCAGTTACTTTTAATCTTACTGATAATAAGGGAAATGCAACACCAAGTACAGTGTTTAATGGTTTTTTATACGGTGCATCTGTTACAGCTGGCGATACAACCTGGTTTACAACCAATACTTTTAAATATTACAAAGCAAAAAAACGATCTGTAAAATTATTTGTAAAAGATCCTTGTGGAAATATAAAATCTGTTATTTGGACAGATACGGCTATACCAGATGTAAATTCAACAGTATCTATTTCCAATAAGGCATGTTCTACTTTTACTGCCACTATAACTGGCAAGGTAAATTTAACCGTCACCGAATACTGTATTTATAATAACAGTAATGCTTTAATATGATGTAACACAACTGGTGTTTTTAATTTATTACCTTATGGCAGTTACTGTATTAAGATAACAGATAGTTGTTACGATACTACAATTAGCACGGTGCTTTACAGTTAGCAAGGCCTGTACCTTCTGTTAATTAAATGTAAATATTGTTACCAGTTGTAATTCCTTTACTGCAACAATTACAGGGCAAACAAATCTTAATAACCCTAATTATTGTATGTATAATGCAGCCAATGTTTTAATATATTGTAATACTACAGGCGTATTTTCACAATTTGCCTTATGGCACGTATTGTATTAAAGTAGCCAATAACCCTGCCTGTTATGATACCACAATTACCCGTTGCTTTACGGTAAAGAAACCTGTGCCGGCATATTAATTCAATAGTTGCAATAACAAATTTAACCTGTGCCACATTTACAGCCACATATACTGATACTGCCAATTGGAACAATCCGCAATTTTGTTTATACACACCGGCACATGTTTTAATAATTTGCAACAGCACTGGTGTATTTAATAATTTGCCTTATGGCAGTTATTGTATAGATGTTGTAAATAATGCTGCTTGTTACGATACTACAATAACCCGCTGTTTTACTGTAATACCACCCAAGCCATCGGTTGGGGCAACGGTTAATATACTAATAAAACCTGTACAGGATTTACTGCAACAATTACCGGGCAAACAAATATTAATAATCCCAGGTATTGTTTATATAACAGTTCAAATGTTTTAGTAAGCTGTAATGCAACGGTATATTTACAGATATCCCCTACGGCAGTTATTGTATAGATACAAAAAATGATCCTGCCTGTTATGATACAACCATAAGACGATGTTTTACAGTTGCTCACCAAATGTATTAGATGTAAGTTTATCGGCAAACAGATCCTGTGCTGTAATCGGTGCATCAGATCTTAAAGTTAATATTAACTTCCGGCACCCCGGATATTCCATTTCGTTGTATTCCCCGTCGGGTGTATTTATGCAATCGCTTAGCACAAGCAGTACAAGCGTTACTTTTTTAAATATCCCCAATTTGGCAGCTTCCTTAACTTATAAAATTATTGTAACAGATAATTGTAATAATAAAGATACTGATTATATTGCCCCTAAAGTATTACAGAGCAAACAGGGTAGTTACTTTTGCTGCCAAATGCCCTTCTGCTGTTTCGCCTAATGGTGCATCGGATGTGGTTATAGATATTACTGATAATAATATTGGGGGCAGTATTGTACCAAAAATTATAAAAAAGAACGGTGCTGTTGTTTCAGTAAATGCATCTTCTAGATGCAGGTTATAATTACACTTTTTCTGATCTTGCGCCTGCTACTTATATTTTTGATACTTACATTACTGATTGTAATAAACATCTGTATGATACAGTAACTGGTAAATATTTATATTTTTCCATCATTAAATGGCACCAATGCTTATCAATGTGATAATAATGGTTTTAGTGTAAGCGTAAATGCTTTTGGTGGCAAAGCACCGTATATGTATGAAATTTTTGGCAGTGCACCTTCTTTACCCAGCATTATCACAAGTCCGCAGGCAAGTACAGTTTTTTCAATTAATAACGGATCAAGTTATTCCCTTATACGCTTACGTGTAGTTGATGGATGTGGTAATGCAAGTTTACATGATGCAAGCATAATGCCATTGGCTAATTTTTCGGTTTTTTCAGATGCTATGGAATGTTTCAATCAAAGTTTAACATTAAGAACAGATTCTATTGCAAATGCCGGTTACACCTGGTATAAAAGAGTAGAACCCGATGATAGTGTAATTGTTGGTACAGGTACGTCATTATATTTTTCAAATCTTTTACAGTCGGATACTGGCAGATATTTTTGTAAGATTGTTGTGAATAACGGCTGTCTTATAAAATATGCCAATTATGTTTTAACTGGTTTTTGCAGTGGCGTTTTACCCATTGATATTACATTGACCGGTATAAAAGAAAATGGAAGTAATAAACTATACTGGAATGCAGGGTCTCTTAATGTAAAGGAGTATATTTTGCAAAGCACTTCTAATAGAAATTATGGATACCAGGATATTGGGGTAATAAAAAATAATGCGGGTAACCTATATTCATTTATTGATAAAAACCCTGCAAGCGGTATTAATTATTACAGGCTGAAGGTTAGTAATATTGAGAATAAAATTGAATACAGTAATACTGTTTCTATTAAGAATACAAAATTTGATATCAGCTTTTATCCCAACCCGGTAAATAATATGCTTTATATATCTATATCGGACGCTATCAGCAAAAATTATGCAATTGAAATGTATAATTTGGAAGGCCAGAAAATGATGTCTAAAACATACAACAACATACAGAATGCCGTAATAAACTACCCCAGAAATTCTACGATTACCCCGGGGGTTTATTCCTTAATAATTACTGAGTTAAAGAGCGGGGAGAAACAAACTTACAAAGTGGTATATAAGTAGATAATTACTTAACAATAAAAAATTATCAGTTAAGCAATGTAAATGCAAATGAGGTTAAAATTTATTCTTAGCTACTTTATTTTTCTGGCCTTTAAGTACAAATAATTTAAACAAAGAGTAAAAGCACTTAAAAAGAGTAGTAATTATTCGTAAAAAAAATACCATTAATTCATTGGGTTTTACTATTTTTTAAAAAAATACTGTTGTAAAAGTTATTAAATAGGTGCTTATTATAATTTGAACAATAACTTTTTTAGTGTGGCGTTAAAATTTAGAACTTTAATCCATACTGAATGAAAAAACTCTACTTAACGGGTATTATTACGCTTGCTTTAATAGTTTCTTCACTTCTTCCAAAAGTTAGTTTTTCGCAGGCTTGTAATACTTTAACCGCAACATACAGAACAACAGAATCCCGATGTGCTGCTTCCGGCTCAATTCAAATTGATGTTACCGGAGGTTCAGGCAATTACGAGTACAAAGTATCTGGGCCTGTTAACACAATTTATACTTCCAGTAACATTATAACCGGGTTGCCTGCAGGTAATTACCTGGTAAGCATACAGGATATAGGTTTAAGATGTTTTTATGAGAGAGATACTGTTACAGTAGATGGTGGTTACAGAGATCCTAATTTTACATTAACTTCTGATCCTGCTACCTGTATTGGTATTGGTAATGGGGCAATAACAGTTAGGCTCAGTAAAATTTGGAAGGCCGCCATTTGTATTTGAAATAGTTACACCCTCAGCTTCTGGTATTGGTACAGTTAGTACAACAGGAAATTTTACAGGATTAGTCAGCGGAAATTATTTTATACAATTAACTGACTCCTGTGGTACAACTGTTGTTAAAGATATATTGGTACAAAATCTTAATGGGAATTGTTGTGATTCATTAATAGCAGATTATGCAACTACAGAATCCCGTTGCGAAGCAACCGGTACTGTACAAATAGATGCAAAGGGCGGATCTGGAAATTACCAGTATATGGCAACCGGGCCTGTTAGTACACCTTTTACCTCCAGTAATCTTATAAGCGGTTTGTCTCCGGGCAGGTATTTGATAACAATAAAAGATATTGTAACCAATTGTGAGTATGCAAAAGACAGTATCACCATTGATGGGGATTATATAGTGCCCAACTTTACTTTAGATGCAACAGACGTAACCTGCCCTAATGGAAGTGATGGTACAATAACAGTTACAAGCCAGCAATATGGCAGAGCGCCGTTCTCTTACAAAATTATTGCACCTTCAGCTTCAGGTGTTGGAACAGTGAGTGTACCGGGGATATTTACCGGATTAATAAATGGTAATTATTTTATTCAGTTAAGTGATTCCTGCGGAGCCATACAAACAAGAAATATTTCTATACAAAATTATGACTGGATAATAAATAATTATACAGTTACAAAAATTACCTGCGATAGTATAGCCGTAACTATTAATTTAAAAGATATTAAAGGCAATGTAACTCCTCATCCTGTTTTTAACGGGTTTTTATATGGAGCATCTGTTACACCCGGTGATACAACATGGTTTACCACTAACAGTTTTAAATATTATACCGGCAATAAAAACACTGTAAAATTATTTGTAAAGGATTTATGCGGTAATATTAAATCAGTATCATGGACGGGGTTATTCCCAATACCATCGGTATCGCCGGTTATTGCAATGTCCAATATGGCTTGTTCTACTTTTACTGCCTACTGTTACAGGGCAGATAAATTTAACTGCACCACAATATTGTATTTACGACAGCAGTGCTGTATTAATTACCGTGTAATACAACCGGTGTTTTCAATTTACTTCCTTATGGCACTTACCGTATTACAATACAAAACAGTTGTTATGATACCACAATCATCAGGACATTTACAGGAATAAAACCAATACCTTCTGTAACTTTAAATGTACAAACTTCCTGTAACGATTTTACTGTAACAGTAACAGGGCAGCAAAATCTTTACAACCCTAATTACTGCCTTTACGATTCTGCGGTGTTTTAATTTCCTGCGATTCCACTGGTGTATTCCAAAATCTTCCCTTTTGGAAATTATTGCATAAAAATTATTAACGACCCTGCATGTTACGATACAACTATTAGTAAGATGTTTTACTGCTAACAGGCTTGTACCCTCGGTTGATGCAACTATTAAAATAACCAATTTAGCCTGTTCAACTTTTACTGCTTCGGTAACGGGGCAAACAAATTTATTTAACCCAACTTACTGTTTATATGCTGTGCCACGGGTTTTAATAACCTGTAACAGTACAGGCGTGTTTGATAGTTTACCTTATGGCAGTTATTGTATTGATATTATCAGCGACTCTACCTGTTATGATACTACAATAACCCGTTGCTTTACTGTAAACAGACCTATACCTTCTGTTGCACCCAATGTACTGATAACTAATTTAAGCTGCACCACATTTACGGCAACAATTGAAGGGCAAATAAATACATCAAACCCAAAATATTGTTTATACACACCGGCGCATGTACTTATTATTTGTAACAGTACGGGTATGTTTAATAATTTACCTTATGGCAGTTATTGTATCGATGTTATAAATGATTCTGCCTGTTATGATACTACAATAACACGTTGTTTTACAGTCGGCCCACCCATCCCATCAATGGATGCAACAGTAACTATAAGCAATAGGGGTTGTACAAGTTTTACTGCAACTGTTACCGGCCAGGTAAATTTAAGTAACCCTCAATACTGTTTATATACCCCTGCACATGTGCTTATTATTTGTAACAGCACCGGTGTTTTTAATAATATACCTTATGGCGATTATTGTATTGAGGTTGTAAATGATTCCGCCTGTTACGATACAACTATTGTGCGATGCTTTACCGCAACCAGGCCAATACCTTCTGTAGGAGCTTCTATTCAAATAACTAATAAAGCCTGTTCAACATTTACAGCTTCTGTAACAGGGCAGGTTAATATCAATAATGCACAATACTGTATTTATAATAACTTAAATGTACTTTTAAATTGTAATACCACAGGCGTATTTACAAATCTTTCTTATGGCAGTTACTGTATAAAAATCGTAAATGATTCTACCTGCTACGATACACTTATAAACCGTTGTTTTATAGAGAATGCACCCATTGCAGATATATCCGTATCTGCAAGAAAATCCTGCTCCGTAATAGGTACATCCGATTTAAAGGTTACCATAAATTCCGGAACACCTTCTTTTACAATTTTACTGTATTCCCCTTCGGGCACACTGCTGCAATCTGTTACCACCGGCAAGCTCCAATTATACTTTTGCTAATATACCGCAGCTGGCAGCACCTTTAAAATATAAAATTGTTTTAACAGATCAATGTGGCAGTAAAGATTCGGTAAGTATTGCACCTGTTATAAGTGTTGCCAACAGGGTAATTACTATTACACCTAAATGCCCTTCGGGTATGTGGCCAAATGGATCATCGGATATAATCGTAAATATCAATGATAATAATATTGGCGGAAATATAATCCCTAAAATTATTAAAAAAGATGGCAATCCTGTTTCAATAAATGCTTCATTAGTTACTGGATATCAATACACCTTTTTAGATCTTGGTCCCGCTACTTATATTTTTGATACTTATATTGAAGATTGTAATAAACATCTTTATGATACTGTGGTAGTAAGAATTTATATTTTCCCTATTTTATCAGGTTCCAATGCGTATCAATGCGATAATAATGGTTTTAGTGTAAACGTAAATGTTGCAGGAGGTATCGGGCCTTACACTTATGAAATTATTGGCAGTGTGCCTGCATCACCAAGTATTGTTACCGCACCACAAACCAGCCCGTTTTTTTCTATTAACAACGGTACTACTTATTCTTTAATCAGGTTACGTGTAATTGATGCCTGCGGTAATGCAAGCTTATATGATGTGAGTGTACTTCCATTGGGTAATTTTTTAGTATTTGCAAATGCGCCGGAATGCTTTAACACCAGCATATCCCTTGTTGTTGACTCTATAGCAAATGCAACGTATACCTGGTATAAAAGGATTGTGCCAAACGATAGTATTATTGTTGGTACCGGGCCAGTATTAAATTTTCCTAACCTAACTATTGCAGATACCGGAAGATATTTTTGCAGAATAGTAGTGAGTAACGGTTGTTTAATACGATATGCCAATTATATTTTAACAGGTTTTTGCGGAGGCGTTTTGCCAACTGAAATCACACTGTCGGGCACAAAACAAACTGATGGGAATAAACTTTTTTGGAATGAAGTTAACTCCGATGTAAGCAAATATGATTTACAAAAGAGTACTGATAACACTGATTATAAAACAATAAAAAACTTTGTAAACACATCAGGTTCGTCAAACAGTTTTACAGATAAGGAACCTTTTGCAGGCAATAATTTTTACAGGATAAAAATTTATACAGCAAATAATACTGTTAAATACAGTAATGTAGTATTGATAAAGAATACAAAATTTGATATCACACTTTATCCTAATCCTGTAAAAGATAAATTATTTATTTTACTAAAAAGCAATACACTAAAAAACTATGCTATTGAAATTAATAATATTTTAGGTCAAAAAATTGCTGCTAAAATATATTATAACGTTCAAAACCGGGTAATTGAATTTGAAAGAAGTACAGCTGTAAAAAACGGAATTTATACAGTAACTGTTACCGATCTGTCAAACAATGAAAAACAAACCTATAAAGTTATTTACAGGTAAGGAGTGATTGGTACGCAAAAGATGAATAATATTTTGGGTGATGGCTGATTTAATGAAGTGCTAATTACAATTTCATGAAGAGGCTTTTTTAATATGAAACAATTGCTTAATTATCTTCTTTTTTTTCAATCCTCCTGTCGGGGATAAACCATACCATGGCAACTAATACATACATCGCAAAGCCAAGCCAGCTATTGATGAATGATAAACCGATGCCAACAATATAAAAAACTACAGAAAGAATTCCTTTCTTGTCGTTACCCAATGCTTTTGCAAGTACCGAATCTTTTCCATGGATGGCTGCAAGACAGTGGGCAAGAAAATAATAAGCAACACCTGCCATCATTGATACAAAGCCATATAATACTACCGGCCATTTACTAAAATGATTCTCTCCCATCCATGCAGTGGCAAATGGAAACATCGAGAGCCAGAAAAGCAGGTGAATATTTGTCCATAAAACTGTACCTGTAACCTTATGTACAGTATGCATCATGTGGAGATGATTGTTCCAGTAAATAGCAATATTTACAAAGCTTAGTACGTAACTTAAAGAATACCGGTACCAATGGTTTTAATGCTTCTGGTGTATTGCCATGCGGAACTTTCATTTGTAAAACCATTATAGTAATAATAATGGCAAGCACTCCATCGCTAAAAGCATCTAATCTTCCTTTGCCCATATTTGTTTAAATTAATTGGTATGATATTTACAGTAAGTAAAGGCAATAAAAAATCCCTTCGGTTATGAAGGGATTTTAAAACTAAATTATGTCGGATGATTGATTAATAATCTCTGTTGTAACCACCACCGCTGCCGCCGCTTCTTCCGCCACCGCCGCCGCTTCCACCTCTGTTACCGCCACCGCCGTAACCGCCACCGCCACTTCTTCCACCACCGCCGCCGTAACCGCCGCCGCCTCTGCTGCCGCCGCCACCGTAACCACCGCCGCCACTCTTTTTGTAGCCGCCACCACCACTACCACCGCCTTCCTGACGTGGTTGAGATTCGTTAACGATTAATTTACGACCCTGTACTTCAATTTCGTTTAGGGCAGCGATAGCAGCTTTTGCAGCTTCATCGTCTTCCATTTCAACAAAACCAAAACCTTTGCTGCGGCCGTTCATTTTGTCTTTAAGGATTTTTGCGCTTGTTACGCTTCCGTGCTCTGTAAAGAGATTCATTAAATCATCATCAGTCATTGACCAACTAAGATTTCCTACATAAATGTTCATTGTAAAAACTTTTAAATAAATAAATAAAAACGATAATGACTTAGTTGTAACAATGAACTGAATCGGACTTGTAAAAAAGCTACTTCAGCTAATAGCAAAAAACTAAAACCATTAATTCGGCATAAAGATAGGGTTTTTGCATATAAATTGTTACAAAACCATAAATTTTTTAATAATTCATTATTTAGGTCATAGTAAGAATATTGGGATGCTGTTAAGCATCTGTAAAAACACATGAAAAGCTCATTAATGAAGATGTATTTATAACCGAAATAAAAAACGCCTCATAAAATGGGGCGTTTTAAAATTAAAATATCGCTTTACAATTATTCAGCTACAACTTCAAACTCAACTTCGGTTTCGTTACCGTTACCAAAATCAATTTTTGCTTTGTAAGTGCCTAATTCTTTTACGTCATCAATAATGGTAATGCGGCGGCGGTCAATTTCGTAACCCTTTTGTTCTTTAATAGCTTTTGCTACCTGAACAGAAGTAACACTACCGAAAATTTTACCACTGGTACCTGTTTTGGCACCCAGCTTTAAAGCACCATTTTGTAAAACAGCAATTACGCTATTTAATTCAGCTAATAATTTAGCTTCTTTTTTAGCCTGCTGTTTCTTTTTTTCTTCCATCATTTTTATGTTGGAAGGGCTGGCTTCTACAGCCATTTTTTGAGGAATAAGATAGTTGCGGCCATAACCGTTTTTAACCGTAATCAGCTCGTTTACACCACCTAAATTATTTACATCCTGTATTAATATTACCTGCATTTTGTTTGCATTTTTACCCAATCCGCTGCGGCGGACTTTCTCTATTTAAAGATTAGGGTGGTTAAAAGATAAATTTTTATTCGCTAAAATCTTCTCCATTTCCCCCTTTAGGGGGTAGGGGCTTCTATTTCAATAAATCTGTAACGTAAGGCAGTATAGCCATTTGACGGGCTTTTTTTACTGCATCACCTACTTTACGCTGAAACTTTAAAGAGTTTCCGGTAATACGGCGTGGCAATAATCTGCCTTGTTCGTTAATAAACTTTTTTAAAAATTCGGCATCTTTATAATCAATATAATGAATACCCATTTTTTTAAAGCGGCAGTATTTTTTTGGGCGCTTCTCCTGCTTAATGGCAGTAAGATATTTTATTTCGTTTTTTGCCATGGGTTAAGCTAAGGATTTTTCGTTAGTAAATCGTCCGCCACCTTTCTTTTTGGCATTGTACTCAACGGCGTACTTGTCGAGTGCAGTGTACATGTGACGCATCTGTGATTCGTCACGTAAAAGTTGAATTTTCAACTTTTCATTGAAGCTGGATGGCGCTTTATACTCCATTACCCAATATAAACCAGTGGTTTTTTTGGCAATAGGATAGGCCAGCGATTTTAGTCCCCATGGGTTACTGTGCACAATCTCACCACCGTTTTCTGTAACGAGGTCAGCGTATTTTTTCTGAGCGGCTTTAAATTCCTCATCAGAAAGCACAGGGGTAAAAATCACCATCAATTCGTAATTGTTCATTTCCCTTGTTTTGTGTGTTTAAAAAATTGTTTATTCCGTTTGTTTTAAACGGGCAGCGAAGGTAAGGCATTTAGTGCAGAATTGGTAAGGGTTACAGAAGAATTTTGACAAATATTTTATAGCTGGCAGGACAGCTTAAATTAACCCTGATCTACCCGGTTAATATCAGAAAGAAAGGCAGCATTCAGGGAATAAGCAAACAGTTTAAAAAATACCTGAATTCTGATTAGATTATTGAACATTGAAAATTGATTTATTGAATATTTGTACTTTAATTAAGCTGTTTGGTTAGATAATATTGATTCAGTAGAAAAAACTGCTTTTACAAATTATCTCTATTCTCTATCGATCAAATACCTTTGCACCCAATTTATAACATGACCAAAAAAGAACGCATCATACTTTTTTTACTGGCAGCGCTAAACTTTACCAATATCCTCGATTTTATGATATTGATGCCATTGGGGAATTTCCTTATGCCGCATTTTAAAATTGGCGCACAATATTTTAGTGTTATTGTGGCTGCATACCCTATAGCTTCTTTTGTCAGCAGTATTACCGCAGCTTTTTTTGTAGATAAATACGATAGAAAAAAAGTGTTGCTGTTTGCCTACATTGGTTTTTTGGTGGGTACCATTTGCTGCGGTATTGCACCAGATGCTGCTTTTTTAATGGCTGCAAGAGTTTTAACCGGTTTATTTGGCGGCCTTATCGGCACACAAATTTTAAGTATAGTTGCCGATACATTCGATTACGAAAAACGGGGCAGGGCAATGGGGGCCATATTTACTGCATTTTCCATTTCCTCTATTTTTGGTGTGCCTTTTAGTTTGTACCTGGCAAAATTAATAAGCTGGCATGCTCCTTTTTTATTTATTGGTATTGTGGGCATAGTTATCATCCCCATGATCATACGGTTTTTGCCTCCCATGACTAAGCATTTACAAAATAAAACTGCAGAAAAAATTTCGCCAAGAGAAGTATTGCTGGAATTAAGTAAAAATAAAAGCCAGTTACTTGCATTAACCTTATCAGGATTTTTAATGATGGGGCATTTTTTAATCATTCCTTTCATTAACCCTTATATGGAGTTTAATGTGGGTTTTACCAAAGATCAAACACCACTTATTTATATGGTAGGCGGAGTATTTTCTTTAATGGCATCTTTTTTTATTGGCCGTATGGCTGATAAACACGGTAAGCTTAAAATTTATTTGTACTGTGCAGGCGCTTCTTTAATACCTATATTTTTAATTACCAGCATGCCTGCTATTCCTTTTTATTTTGTGTTGTGTGTTTTTGCTGTTTGGTTTTCTTTTTCTACAGGCAGAACCATACCGGCGCAGGCTATGATAAGCACAGTGGTTAACCCGGAAAAACGTGGATTGTTTATGAGTTTTAATGCCTCTGTACAGCAATTATTTACAGGCCTTGCCGCATTAATAGCCGGCGCCATTGTTGCCAAACAACCCGATGGAAAAATACTGCACTATAACTGGGTGGGCTACCTGAGTGTAGCCATTGTTTTTTGTACTTTGTTTATTGCAGCTAAGCTGGCCAAGCGGCAGGGGTTAAAATAGTTAATTGGTTAATTAGTTCATTAGTATTAGAGTAACCTGTACACCGGATACCTGTTATGCCCAGGCTCGTAATATGGTGAATTTTTATAGATAAAATTTAATTGTGCCGACTGGCATCGGCAGCAAATTTTGCATCAGCTTTTTTCTCTTCGAATTTGGAGCTTTGCAGCTACATCTGGGTTATTTTTTAAAACTTCTGCCGCTAAATCTTCCCAGCGGTAATCGCTGTAGCCTTCTTTTTGCTGAAGTATGGCATCAAAAAAATTCCAGGCAAAAAAACTATCATCACCGGTTGGCTCCAGCATTTCAATAATATAGCGGTTGGCTTTTTGATTGAGCGTAATTAAATAATCGCCTTTTAAAAAATTTATTTTTTGTTTTGAAGAAGAAACTTTTACTGCATAATTTTTATGGTGTTTTTCGTAAGGCTTTGCAAAACTTTTGTAGTCGTCAATTTTATATGCTTCTACTTCAATCAATGTATCATTGTTTAATTGCTTAACGACTACATTGTTCAGTTTCAATAAATCAATAACAGCACTCCATCCCTGCGGAATAATATATGCTGAAGGTGCTGTAACAAAATTAACAGGCTTAAATGTGTTGAAAAATTTTACTTCTTTTGTAAATGGTTTGCTTCTGTCGTAATACATTCTTTGCAAACCTGTAGCATCGCTGGTTTTAAAACCCTGTTCGTATCCTTTAAATGTAATAATGGAATGTTGTGTTGTATCTACTGCCCAGCTTAACGGCAAAGTTTTTTTCTTTTGCAATTTTCTGCTTTGGCTTTATTTCTTTCATTAATTAAAGCTGTTGCATTTAATGCTGCTTTTTCAATTACAGTTTGCATTAAAGCATAAGTAGAAAGTACCCTTTCTTTAAATGGTTTAAGCATGTGCGTTTCGGGTACAAAACCAATAGTTTGAAAAAGTGCCGCATAACCTGATGAATACCGTGGCGGATCGTAAAACATTTCCATCCCTTTATCAGGCGTTTCAGTTTCAAAATTTACATACGGTGTCATATCCCATTTTTTTTCGGCCATGCCTTTGTACAATTGCGGCTCAAAATTATTTTTTAACCATGCGCCTAAATTATCACCCAGTTTATCGTATTGCGTTGTAAGTAACGTCATCGTGTGCTGGTAATCGGCACCATCACTTACATGGTTGTCAATTAAAATATCGGGATCGAGCAAATGAAAAATTTGTGCAAATGCTTTTGCTTCTTTACTGTCGTTTTTTGTAAAGTCACGGTTTAAATCTAAGTTTTGTGCGTTGCCCCTAAAGCCATATTCCTTTGGCCCATTTTGATTGGCTCTTGAAAATGCATTGCGGTTTAAACAGCCGCCAATGTTATATACAGGGATTATTGCTAATGCAATATTGTTGGCAAGCTGGAGCTTACCAACTACAATATCCCTTACTAACATCATACTGGCATCAATGCCATCGGGCTCGCCGGGATGAATGCCATTATTGATTAAGATAACCACTTTATTTTGTTTGTGCCATTGTGCGGCATCAAATTTTGCATCATTACTTACTAAAACAATATGCAGCGGATAACCTGCATCGCGTCATGCCCATTTCCTTTACCAATACTTTTGCTGAATGTTTATCTAAACTTTTATACCAATCAATAGCTTCAAAGTAAGTAGCGCTTTCCAATCCGTTTGTTTTTTCAAAACGGCATTGCTGTGCATTGGTATTATTAAAATAAAAAATACTAATGAGGGAAATGAAATAGCTAAAACCTTTTTCATGCAGTTAAAATTTTAAGAAAGCTACAATTTTTTTATTGCAGGCAATGAATTTACAAAACAAAAAAAGGCTGCATCGCTGCAACCTCTTAATAAATATTATAAGAAAAAATTATTTTGCTAAAGCATTAACTCTTTTTGCCAGTTTGCTTTTTAAATTGGCAGCTTTATTTTTATGGATGGTACCACGCTTTGCCAGTTTATCAATCATAGCAGCAACTTTTGGAAATTCTGTTGTTGCAGCGGCCTTGTCGCTGGCTTTTAAATCACGTATTGCATTACGGGTTGTTTTGCCGTTGTAGCGGTTACGTTCGTTACGTTTTGCACTCTGACGTACATCTTTTTTAGTAGCTGAATGGTTTGCCATTTAAAATCTAATTTTTGGGCTGCAAAGATAGGGAGAAATATTGAATGTTGAATGTTGAATGTTGAAATATTTGTAGGTTAGTGTAAAATTTGGCTTTATGAACAGGTTAATTTTACTCACTTTACATATTATTTCGCTGGTTTTACTGGGCTTTGGGTGGGTTAAAGATATGCTGCACATTGATATTAGTGCCCATTTTATAGTATCAATTAACCTGTTTAACGAAAAAAGAAGTGTGATTGGCACTTTGCAAACGTTGTGGCAGGGGCAAAATTACTGGCCTTTTTTACTAATATTTTTCTTTGGAATAATTATTCCGCTGATAAAATCGGCGGTAATATTTTATTTGCTGGCAGTAAAAAATGCAGGTGCAAAATGGTATGGTTTTGTAAATGCCATAAGCAAATGGGCCATGGCCGATGTTTTTGCCATAAGTATTTTTGTAGCTTTTTTAAGTGCCAATGCTATGGAAAATACCAAAGCATTTTTGCAACCGGGCTTTTATTATTTTTCGGCCTATGTTTTATTAAGCAGTATAATTGTAATGCTGTTAGGAAAAATGATTAGTAAGGCTGAAATATCTAACGGATAATTAACGATATTTGCAACAGTAAAAAAATGCTTTGGGTTGAAGGTTCTTGTTCAGTTATTGTTGGTGTAAAATAGTGTCCCTCGTACCTCGGGATAAACTCTGCCAATGAAGCCAAATAGAATATCTGCTGCCGGGCTCAAAAAAAATTACCCACTTTATCATGAAGGATTTTCAGTATATCACCAACTCTCACCCAGGTTACATAGAAGGTTTATATAATGATTTTGTAAAAGACCCCAACAGTGTAGAAGCAGAAATGCGTAAATTTTTTGAAGGTTTTGATTTTGCTGTAAGCAATGGGGCAAAAGTAAATGGTACAACTACTGTATCAACTAACAACCAACAACTATCAACTGGCAACCAGATTGACTGGATGAATGAAATACGTGTGTACCGTATGATTTTAGGCTACAGAAATAAAGGACATTTAATTGCAGATACTAACCCAATAAGAAAAAGAAAAGACCGTGGCGCCAATATTGAACTGGATTTTTATGGTTTTTCTGAAGCCGACCTTGATAAAACTTTTAATGCCGGTAATCTTATTGGCCTTGGCGCAACAACACTAAAAAATATAATTGCCCATTTACAAAAATGTTATACCGCTCATTTAGGTATAGAATTTAAATACATCAGCAACCAGAAAAAAATTGATTGGCTTACCAATGCAGTAGAAAAAACAATGCCGCAGCCGGTGGGGCTACCACAAAAAAAACGTATCCTTCAAAAATTGAATGAAGGTGTAATGTTTGAAAAATTTTTACACACCAAGTATATTGGGCAAAAACGTTTTAGTTTAGAAGGTGGCGAAACAACCATTGCTGCATTGGATGCAATAATAAATACATCGGCAGATAATAATGTGCAGGAGGTGGTAATTGGTATGGCACACCGTGGCCGTTTGAATGTACTGGCTAATATTATGGGCAAAACTTACGAACAGATTTTTAGTGAGTTTGAAGGCACCAGCACACCCGATACCACCATGGGCAGCGGCGATGTAAAATATCATTTAGGTTTTAGCAGTGAGGTAAAAACGGTTAACGATAAAAATATTCATTTAAAACTTTGTCCTAATCCTTCGCATTTAGAAGCAGTGGATCCTGTAGTAGTTGGTTTTGCAAGAAGTAAGGCAGACATTTTATACAAAAGCGATTACGATAAAATTTTGCCTGTTCTTATTCATGGTGATGCATCTGTTGCAGGCCAGGGCATAGTGTATGAGCTTTTACAAATGAGTGGCCTGCCCGGTTATTATACCGGTGGCACTATTCATTTTGTAATTAATAATCAAATTGGTTTTACTACCGATTTTGAAGATGCCCGTACTGCCGATTATTGCACATCAGTTGCTGCAATGGTGCAGGCGCCTGTATTGCATGTAAATGGCGATGATGCCGAAGCAGTGGTAAAAGCTGCAGAAATTGCAACACTCTACCGCCAGGAATTTAACAGCGATATTTTTATTGATATGGTTTGCTACCGCAAACACGGCCATAACGAGGGCGATGAGCCTAAGTTTACACAGCCTCAATTGTATGCTTTAATTGATAAGCACTTAAACCCAAGAGAAGTTTACACACAATATTTAATGGAGAATGGTGAAGCGGATGCAAAAGATCTTGCCAAAGAAATGGAACAAAAATTTTTAGCCGATTTGCAGGAGCGTTTGGATGAAGTAAAACAAAATCCCTTACCGTATAATTATCAACAACCGGAATTAGTATGGAAAAGTTTACGCAAAGCAAAAGTTGAAGATTTTGATGCATCACCAGTAACAGCCATTACTGCAAATGATTTTAAAATTTTGTTTGATGGTATGATGAAATGGCCCGAAGGTTTTAAACCATTAAAAAAAATTGATAAACTTATACAGGATAAATTAAAATTATTTAACGATGAAAAAAAGGTGGACTGGGCCACAGGAGAATTAATGGCCTACGGCAGTTTATTATTAGATGGTAAAGATGTACGCATGAGCGGACAGGATGTAAAGCGGGGGACCTTCAGCCATCGCCATGCAGTTATTTATGATGAAACCAACAACAAAGGATACAACCGCTTAAATCATTTTAAAGAAACACAACCACCATTTAGAATTTATAATTCTTTATTGAGCGAATATGCTGTGCTTGGTTTTGAGTATGGATACGCCATGGCCAACCCCAATGCTTTAGTTTTATGGGAAGCACAGTTTGGCGATTTTTGCAATGGTGCACAAACTATGATTGATCAGTTTATTGCTGCTGCAGAAACAAAATGGCAGCGTATGAATGGTGTGGTAATGCTTTTGCCACATGGCTACGAAGGACAGGGACCCGAGCACAGCAGCGCAAGAATGGAACGTTTTTTACAAATGTGTGCCGAACTGAATATGGTAGTAACCAATGTTACAACTGCCGCAAACTTTTTTCATTTATTAAGAAGACAACTGGCATGGCCGTTTAGAAAACCCCTGATAAATTTTTCGCCAAAAGCAAATTTGCGTTTACCGGCATCGTATAGTTTAATGAGTGAGTTTACCAGCGGCGGATTTAAAGAAGTGATAGACGATGCTGCTGCAACAAATTCAGCTGCAATAAAAAAAGTTTTACTGTGCAGTGGTAAAATGTATTTTGATTTGACAGAAAAAAAACAAAAAGAAAACAAAACAGATGTTGCAATAATAAGGCTGGAACAAATTCATCCATTGCCACAAAAGCAATTGGATGAACTGTATAAAAAATACAGTAAAGCTATTTGGTATTGGGTGCAGGAAGAACCGCAAAATATGGGTGCTGCAACTTTTTTAAGAATGAATTTAAAAAATATAAATTTTTATATCATCAGCCGCCAAGCCAGTGCATCTACTGCCAGTGGTTACAGTAAAGTACATGCGAAGGAGCAGGCACAAATTGTTGATACCGCTTTTAGTATTTAAATAATTTTACTATTCTTTATAATTTTTTACAGGCATTTTACGTTACTTACAATTCGCAGCAGAAAACTGCGTTTATTACCATTCATATACTTAAATCTGATAAGCTTATAATCCCTTTACCCTTAAATCCTTTTAAATAGAATGAAAAAAATTACCCTGATAGCATTTTTAGCTGTTATCTGTATCAGTGCAACTGCACAATACAAAAAAGCAAGTTTTTTTACACGTAATGGAAAATTTTACGGGATTAAAGCAGGAGTACATTTATTTGGAAACGGCGTTTCTGCCACACCGTCTGTTGCATTTGTTTACGGAAAAGATAAAGGCAAAAACAAAATTTGGCATTGGTGGGATTTGGAATATACTGCTAAAAGCAAATACTCCTACACAACAAAAGATAATAATGTTGGCGGTACCACTGCCGGTGTTAACGGAAAAATTGGAGGCATGCTTACCTGGCGTTACAACTGGTGCTTTTATTTTGCCGACAATAAAAATGAAGATATAAAAGGTTTACCTTTTGCAAAAGTTGCTGTAGAAGTTGTGCTTGCAGGCCGTGGAAGTGCAATTGAAACAATAACACCATCTAATGCAAGCCCCGAAAAAAGAACCTACCTGGAAGGTGCAAATGGAGGAATTGATATAGGCGGAGGATATACCTACAAGCTTAGCGAAAAAACAACACTTTTTGGTGCAGCCGGTTACCGTTGGATTTTAAATGATGCTTCATATCCTGCATTTTTTACAAATCCTTCCCATCCATTTATTAACGTAGGCTTCAGGTTTGCAAAAAAGAAAGACGACGATTAAAAATTAAAATAATAAAAATGAAAATAGTTACCATAATTACAGCCTTTACCATTTTATCAACCACAGGTTTTGCCCAATACAAAAAAGCCAGTTTTTTAAATAAGGAAGGAAGAACACATGAGTTGGGTACCAATATTTCTTTTATTGGAAATGGCGGAGGTTCGCCAGTTCTTTCTATTGTTTATTCCGGCTCTTTAGAAACAGAAAAAAAACTAAGCCTGTACAGTGATATAGAATTAATGCTTAAGGGAAAATTTTCTTACAATGCCGAGTATTATAATAATTTAGCAGTAACAGCAACAGGAAAGCTAACCGGCGAAACACCACTTTATCTTTTAATAAAATATGGTGCACAGTACAGATTTATCAAAACAGATAAAGAAGAAGAGACCAAACTGGTCCCTTATGTAAAACTTGGTTTACTTTATGGCATTGCTTTTGGTTCTGATTATAAATTAAAAGATAAAGACGGTAACACTGTATCTGAAGGAAATTCAACTCCGCCTACACCCGAACAGGAAGCGCCTTTTGGTTTTGAAGCAGGAGCAGGGGTAACTTATTATTTTACAAAAAATTTTGGTGTAAAAATTGGCGCCAATTACAGGCAATTTTTTCATATACGTGGTATAAATGAAAGTGCCAACGCCGAAGATACTTATTACCCTTTAAAAAGCCACCCGGGTATAAGCATATCTTTGAAATACAGAATTTTTAAGGAAGAATAAATTAATAAGCGGATATATTTATTGCAAAGAGGACAACATTTTTAAGGTTGTCGTCTTTTTTAATCATGAAATTGTATTGCTTATGGTTTAAATTATTTTACTCCACTATCATTTTACCTGTACCAACAGTATGATAAACCGGGATGATCATCTTTACCCAATTTTTTTATTTTCATTAGCTGCATTACCAAGTAAATTATGGTACCCCATACACCAATTACAATCGAGTAGGCCATTACCAATAACCATATAGGTGTTCTAAAACGGGTACTCCACAGCGTACGCTGATCAAAAAAGCCCGGCGCTGTTATT
This sequence comes from uncultured Chitinophagaceae bacterium, assembly GCA_963741535.1. Classification (GTDB taxonomy): domain Bacteria; phylum Bacteroidota; class Bacteroidia; order Chitinophagales; family Chitinophagaceae; genus Ferruginibacter. Next base: position 70,538 of record CAVUIP010000001.1, on the reverse strand, counting down.
ACACTTACACCCCAGGGAACAGTTTTTTCAACCATCAAATTTCCAAACAGATCATTATCTTCTACACTGGCGGCTAAAATTATATTTCCTTTCACATCGCCGGGTAAACTGTCTTTATTAAGTTGCACTATTGCTGTACCGCTGCTGTCGGTGGTATAAGTTGCTGCTTCGCCGGCAGAAAGAATTCCTCCATGGCGCTGAATACCTATTTTCATTTCTACTTCATTAGCAGGCACCCATTCATTGTTCTCAAATTTTGTTACCAGCACCGTTATACTTTTTATATTTTCTTCCGATGATGTATCAATTTTTATCCTGGCTTTTGCAATTTCAATTTCGGCTGCAGCATCTTCCTCTTTACCATTTGCCATGGCAATAAATTTATGCACTGTATTTGCACCCCACATTATTTTTAATGATGGCGGCAAAAAACTTTTAGCCCTTCCTTTTTCATCCGTAGTAACAGTGCCAATTAAATTTGTAGCGCTATTGCTGTCAAGGTAAAGTTTAAATACTTTATTTTTCTGAGGTTCAATTTTTTTGCCTGTCTTTAAAAAATTTGTCAGCATTAAATATTGCAGGCCGTTATTTTCATTAAAATATTTAAGTGTAACCAATTCTTTTGGCGTTTCTTTTTTGGTAGCAGTATCTTCCTGTGCTGTTACTTTATTAGTTAGTAAAGTGGCTGCAACAAGTAATAACAGCAAAATAAAATTATTGGTGTTCATCTTTTTCATGTTGTTCAGTTATTGTTTCTTGAATGGGAATGATAGGATAAATTCTTGCAAAAAAAGTGATGATGAGTAAAGCCCCGGCCAGCGATCCCATGGCAATGGCCCATTCTTCCCAACTGGGAAAGTAATGATGAAAACCTGCCGGTACTTCCTGCATGGGTAAAAACGGGTGCAGTAAAGTAGGTGTTACTATCAGGTATCTTTTAAACCATGCACCAATTACAATCATGATGCCTGCAATAAACATAGGTAATGGTTTTCTTCCTTTTTTAAATAATAACATCAGTATGGGAATGATCATGCCAACAATAATGGCAAACCAAAACATCATTGCAAATTCGCCAATGAATAATCCTGTTAAATGCGATGCTTCAGGTTTCTTCATTTTAAATGCCGGTATCATGTACTCGTTAATATTAAAATACAAATACAATAATGCCAGCATCACCACAATTCTGCCCATCTTTTCAAAATGCATTTCAGTAATATATTTTTCCAGTTGGTAATACCTGCGAAAAACATACATGGCTACCACCACACCACCGGCACCCACTAAAAATGCACCAGAGATAAAGTAAGCACCAAAATTTGTACTGTCCCAACCGGCACGGTAAGTTGTGGCAAACAACCAGCTTGTAACGGTATGTATACTGAATGCTACAGGGATAATGGTTACGCAAAGAATGGTGATGGCCCGTTCGCTTATTTTAAACTGCGCTGCGGTACCCTTCCAGAAAGAGCCCTGAAAACGGTATAATTTATTTAAAGCTTTGCTTGATTTTTCTTTGAACTTAATCAGTATTTTAAGATCGGGCAGCAGCGGAAAATACAACAGCAGTAAGCTGATAACAAAATAAGTGCTTATCACAATTACATCCCACATAATCGGGGATTGGATGCGGCCATATAAAAAAAGATTCAGCATTCTTTCGGGGCGGCCCATATCTACAATAATAATTAAGGATGCAAATACAATGGCCGATACCGCAATAATTTCGGCTATACGTGTAAGTGGTGTAGCCCATTTTACATTGGCCAGCCGGAAAATAGCCGTGATAAGAGAACCCACTAAACTAATGGCAACAAAAAAAACAAAGTTAGAAATATAAATACCCCAGCTAACATAATCACCCATATGCGTAACACCCAGCCCGTTTTTTAGCTGGCGGAAATAAGCATAAGCACCAATTAAACAAATCAATACTAACAATCCTGTCCAGATAAGGCCACGTTTGCCAAATTTTTGTGGCAATAAGTCTCTGGTAATTTGTTCGGTGGTTATTGAAGGTGAATTTTCCACAGTAAAAATTTTAATGAGTTTGTTTATTTGCAGGGTCTTGGTTTTCTAAACCAGATTCGAAAGGGAAATTGCGGTTTACCGGAGGTAAATAATAAACCCTTGGTTTGGTACCCAAATCTTCCATTAATCTGTAACCTGCTTTTTCTTTTATTAATTCACTAAACTGAAATGTTTCGGCGCCGTTGGTTACAGAATCTTCATTCATATCTCCAAACATAAATACACCGTTAGGGCAGGCCGTAACGCAATGGGGCAGTTCTCCTTTTCTTGCCATGTCCGGACAAAAATCACATTTACTAACGGTTCCAATTTTTTGCGGCATACTTGTTTCGCAACTATACGGTTGTGCTGCAACTGCTGGCTCAAGCACTGGCTCATCCCAATTAAAAACCCTTGTGGTATAAGGACAGGCGGCCATACAAAAACGGCAACCAATACAACGGTCGCTGTCAATTAAAACAATGCCGTCCTGCCTTTTAAAAGTAGCATCCACTGGGCAAACTTTTACACAAGGCGGTTCATCGCAATGCATGCAGGTAGTGGGTTGCCAGTAAGGGGAAGTTTGTTCTGCATCCTGCATTGATAAAACTTTTATCCAGTTTTGCCCGGGGTTTAACCCATGTGCATGATTGCAGGCAGTTTTACAGGCACCTACATTTTTACAGCGGCTAAGGTCAATCACCATTACAAATTTTTTCCCTTCAACGCCTTTTCTCTCCTCGCTATTTGTTAATCGTGGTAAATCCGGAACAGGTTTTAAAAATGCTTTATCTATTTCAATAATTTCTCCATCTACCGATAATAATTTTATTTTTTCTCCGCTGGCTTTTATATCATCGGGTGCATAACCATCAAAAGGATTTTTAGTAGAGCAACCTGCAGCAACTGTAGCCAGTAAACCTGCGGTAAGAAATTTTCTCCGTGATGAACTTTGATCTTCCATATTTTTTAAATAAAAAGTGTTGTAATTATTTTTTGGTTACCCAGTTTTTCAACTGCTCATCATTAATTTTATTTACCCTGCCGTGTATCAGTTTTTCTATATCTACTTCTACCAGTTTACCATCCTGGCCAAGCATTTTTACAGTGGGGTTTTTTTGAGAATCCTTTTTAGGAATAAATTTAAATATGGTTACAGCAGATAGAAGGGCAGCGCCCCAAAGCAGAAATTTTTTACGGGAAGAAGTTTTTGTATTTTGATCCATAATTTTTATTTAATTACACAAAGTAGGCAGTGATAAGGGTACAGAAACTAATGTGCATCAATGAAAAATATGATTGTAATCATGGGTAAAATTGAGTTGGAAATAAAAAACCGGTACATATTTTCATATACCGGTTTTTAAATGCTGTTAAAGAAATTATTTTTCAGAAGGATTGAAGCATTTTAAAAGTTCCATAACCTTGTAATATTAAAACCAATTACAAATTGCCCTTCCCTGTAATCGTTTTGGTTAAATACATTGTTGCTTTGCGGCACAATACCAAAATAGTTTCCTGCAAATACCTGGAAGGCGTGTGAACTTGTAGTTGTTTCAAAACCAAAAGAAATATTTGGGTCAGGATTATTAGTTGTATGTTCGGTTAGTGGCTGATCGTAACCAATGGTAATGGCTGATTTTTCTGTTATTTTGTACCTTCCTAAAACTGATATTGCCAAATGGCCGTTCTCCATTTTTTTCTGTATCACGCCATTCTTATCTACATAAGCTTCTACATTATTAAACCAGGAGAAACTGGGTGCAACCTGGGCAGAAAATTTTTCGGTAATCTTACGTGCAATAATTAACTGGTTAAAATAAGAGAAGCGATGGACACCGGCCCTGAAATCACTTTTTTCCCGGGCATCTAAAACCGCATTTGCAAACCAGGCAACACTTACGGGTATTTTATTATCTGCGGTTTGCTGCAGCAGTGCATACTTGGCATTAATATCTACCTGCAACCGCTCCTTTGTTAATCCGGCGCCAACAAATAATTTATTTACAGGTGCATAACTAAGCCCCAGCCTGATATTGGAAGGTGCAAATAACCCCCACATATCTTTTCTTCCTTTATTTACTGTTCCAAAACGGTGCTGAATATCCATTTCCAGGGTACCTTTTATGGGCACCATTACTGTTTGGTTATCCATTACCCATACACTGCCAAACGTATTTTTTACAACCTTTGATTTTTTTACAACGGGTGTTTCTATTGCCGTTGAATCCTGGGCAAACAGGTTACCTGTATTTAAGCATAACAGAAGTGAAAGAGCAATGCAGTTGCGTTGAAAAAAATACAACCGGATATTTATAAACTTTTTCATAAACGTTTTTTTAATTGTTTTGTGCACCTTGTTTTATCCATGCAAGGATAAGGGCATTGTAATCTTTATTGATACCTGCTACCGGCATGGGCGTACTTTTTTTACCAGACATCCATAAATAAATGGTACTCGTTTCCGGGGAGCCGGTATTTAAATAATTACCCACCGTTAATGAGGTGAGTGCATTAGATGCAGATAGATCAGGGGCTTTTCCTCCGGCACTGTGACAACCGCTGATATTACAACTGCTGTTAAAAATGGGAACAATATCACTGGCAAAACTTACCGGTCTTGTTATTGCTGCACCCGTATCAAATATTACTGTTTTGTCTTTGTAACAACCAATGAACAAAAGCACGGTAAAGCAGATGAACAAAATCATTATTTTTTTATTGTGTAACATGATTTTAATTTTAAGTCATTGCTATCTGATGGCCACTTTTATTTTTTAAACTTTAATACCAGGTTTGGCTTAATAGAATGTGCAATCTGTGCGTTTTCAAAAATAGCCATACCAAAATACTGATCTTCTAAAGAAGAAAAATCAATATCAAAAACATCATCAGCTGTTTTTAAAGCTCTTTTAAATTCAAGTATCCAGCCAGTGCCTGTATAAATAGCCTTGGCAGAAATATCGCCACGGCTGGCTGTATAACCTACATCATTTATGGTAAGACCGGCAATAGCTTTTGCTCCGATGCCAGCACCTGCTCTTTGATAATCTGTTCCTGTATTAGGATCAATTATGGATGCATCACTTAGAGTAAGCACGCCTGTTACAGAAACTGCAGTCACCAATTTAGCTGTACCACCAGCAACTTCAGATGCTAAAATCCATCCATTATTAGACCTGGCAGGTATAACATATTTGGGAACTGATATGCCCCCTAAAGACTGCACGTTATTGGCATACACATCAAGGCCGGGGTCACCCTGTCTTCCATTTGGATATTTATTAATCTGGTTTTGATCTTCAAACTGAAAAGCTCCGTTCATTCCGCCCCTTACAGCTTTCCAATGCCACATATCAATTTTTTCAGTGGAGTAATTTGTAAAGTGGCGGCTTGATCCGTCAGTTGCAGGTAAACCTGTATGGCATGATTTGTAGCAGGTAGCTGTGTTCCAGCCAGAAACGGATTTGTTGATATTCCACAGGAAGGCAAGTTTATCTTCGTAAAATGCGGTTCTTGTTATGGCGCCTGTTGCGCTAAAGGTTGGGTTTCCGCTTTCCTGTGCCCATTTTTGTGCAGCAGGATCAAAATACCAGGGCAAACGGGTGAGAGATTGAGTTGCATCTACCCACTCTGCAAGAAAATAAATATTGGTGGCATCATACGCAGATCGTAATGTAACAGCAGGGATAATATTACCGTTGTATCCCCTGAAAATATCACCCGTTACTTCGGGTACTGCTGTGCTAAACTGCAGTTTTGGGCTGTTTTCCCACATGGCATCTATTGCTCCGTCAATAGCTGGTGGAGCAGTAATTTTTACAGAAACAAGATCAGTAGAATTATTAATTGTTTGTGCAACATCAAGTACCTGATCATCTTTAGTACAACTTATCCAGTATCCGGTAAATAACACAAAGGTGCTAATTACCCAGATATATTTTGACTGTAATAGTTTCATAACTTATTAGTTTAATTTTTGTATTGTAAAATTATACTGGGACCAATAGGCGAATTATGACAAGTATTTTTTTTTGTATGATTATTGTCATAATAATGTCATTTGGTTTGATGTAAGAAAAATAAAAAAACCGTTCAGCATTTTAGCAGAACGGCTTAAGTTTCTCTGAAGGAATAATTATTTTTTCATTGTTCTCATAAAATTTACAATGCTCCATCTTTCATCTGCCTCAGGTATTTTCTTTTTAAAGTTGGGCATATCTTCCCGGCCTTCGGTTAATTTATAGAACAAAGCGCCATCTGTTTGAGACTGCATATCGGCTTTTGAAAAATCGCCTGGTTCAGTTTTTAACTGTGCCGCTTTGCTGCCATCACCTAAACCTTTTGCACCATGGCACGATTTGCAATGCGTATTCCACAAAGCCTTGCCTTCAGCAATTGAAGTGGCATCTGATGCAATGGGGTTTTTCATTTTCTTAAAATTATCGGGTACCGGCCAGGGTTTTTGATTCAGGTTATTTTTTGCGGTAAAACTAATGCCGGTTATCCCTATAACTACAGTAAGTAAAACAAGAATTTTTTTCATGATAGTATTACGTTTTAAAGTTTTTTAATTGATAAAATGATTATCTGTTTACGCTGTCGTTTTATCTACAGCAAGGTAAATTGGATGAATTACTGTAAAACTGATTACTGTATACTAGCAATATGATTTTAATCAGTTTATTCAATAAATTATTTAATTAGTCGTTCAGGTAGAAGTAAATATCGGTTTCAATATTCGTCATATCAATTAATAGCGGATTTTTTTGTGCATTAAAAAGTATTAAGCCGAAAGGGTCGTTTTTTTTATCAAGATCAATACATTGCGATATGCCATCTTTTTTTTTAAACAACAGATAACGGTAATTTTTGCTTTCGATGAGGGCAAGACTGGGCCATTCTTTTTTTAAAACTATTCTTGCATTACGCATTTGATAAAAATATTCATGCATTGATCCCTCATAAAATACAGCATCGGTTTGAGCTTTTATTTTTAATAATTGAAGTGAATCAGGATAATAAAATATTGCAGCCGGAATAGAAATGATTAGTGTATCCTGGTAAGTGCTTGCTGCTTTTTTTATGCTTTTAACCTGGGCCTTTTGAGTGGTTGATACAGTAACTGCCTGGTTTGAATTATTTGTGTTGCAGGAATATGATAAAAGTATAGCTGAACCCAGAGCAACAAAATAAAAATTATTGAAAGTTTTTAATTTCATTGTAAAAATAAATTTATAAATAGTTTTTTTTGTTACTAAGAACCCTGAATTAAAATTAATTCAGGGTTCAGCATCTGATAGTCATCCACTTTTACAAAACAATTTATTTTGTTAATAATTCCATAACCTGGTAATATTAAAACCGATACGAAAATTATCCAAAAAGTGAAAATTAAAATCACTTTTAGAATTGGTTTTATTATGACTAAAAGGATCACTGGTATTGAAGAGGTTATTTTGCTGGGGCGATAAAGAAAAGTAATTGCCCAAAAACAACTGAAACGAGTGATTGCTGGTATTAAAATCCAGCCCGAATGAAAGGTTGGGATTGGGGTTGTTTGTTGCATGCTTTGTAATCGGTTGATCGTAATTAAACATCAGCGATGTTACGGTAGTTAATTTATACCTGGCTGAAAATGCAATGGCAAAATGCTCATGTTTCATTTCCTTAAATATTTCCTGGCCCGTACTGTCGTTTTTGGTGTAGTAACCATTTACTGCATTTTGATGAGACAGGCTTGGTGCAATTTGCACAGATAATTTTTTTGAAATTTTTCTGGCAATTATTAACTGGTTAAAAAACGAAACCCTTTGCTCCCGGTATTTAAATAAACTGCCATCCGGATCTCTTCTGCTGTCGTATGCTGCATTTGCATAGTAGCTGATGCTTACCGGATATTTCCCAGGTGTTTGTGTGATGATGGCATATTTGGCATTTACATCCCACAACATGTGTTCTTTTGTAAGGCCTAAGCCAACATACAATTTACTAATGGGAGCATAGTTAACCCCCAACCGTATATTGGAGGGAGCAAAGAAACCGGCCAGGTCTTCATAACCTTTTTCTACTTTTCCAAAGCGGTGCATTATGTCCATTTCAAAAGTACCTTTTATTGGCACCAGCACAGTTTGGTTGTCGATAAGCCACACGCTTTCAAAAGTATTTTTTACTGGTTTTATTTTTGCTGATGGTGCAGCTTCTTCAGCCACCACTGTACTGTCCTGCGCTATTGTATTCAACTGCAGCAAAAGCATACTGCTGCAAAGGCAAACAGTAAATGCAAACCATTGTTTTGATAATATTAATTTAAGTTTCATTGTAGTATTTTTTAGATCACTTAATTATTCGGTGCACCGTTTCTTATCCAGTCGTAAATTTTTTGCCTGTCAATAGCAGAAGGAATGTACTCTTTCATTTCCGCATTAATTTTTTTATAAAGGATACTTTCTTTTGGTACGGCTGTGTTAACAAATCCTCCATTTACAATTTGCTGATAGGCTATATCGGTAAGCAAAAAAGGTTTATGTGCTCCCGAAACGTGGCAGCCCGATAAGGCACATTTTGTATTTACCATTGGCGCTATATCAGTTTTAAAACTTACAGCTTTCGGCGGACCGTCGGGATCAACAGCGGCATCAGGCAGAATGATATCTTTATAACAACTGGTAAAACCAATTATTATAGTAAGCACAAGCGCTGCATATATTGTTAATTGTTTCATTGTAATTCCTTTTAAAATATTTACTTGTTATTGAAGTTCATGTTGCACTCAATGTCAATTTTATCGCTGATGCTTGTGCTGGCAATACCAAAATCTCTGCAGTTAAATTGAAATTTTAATTGCAGGCCAAACACATCGTAAGTGGCGTTAACAGTTGCTTTTGGAATGTATTTTAATTTACCCACAATAGATTTTGTAAGTGGAGCAGTTAATTTACCCTGCCATGTAAGGTTCAGTGTAACGATGTATTCATTGCTTAGCGGATCAAATTTAATTTCGGTTGTTTTAATTTTTGCAAGATTGGTTAATGTAAGATTTTGAGTGCCTGCAACAATTGCAACAGTACCCAGAGCGCCAATATTACAACCTGCATCACGGCCGGGCTCACCCGTATTTGATGTGTTGATTTGAACATACCCTGTAAAATAAGATTTAGCAGGTTCGTTTTCGTAAAAAGCCCATGAACTGTCTTTTAATGGCTGGCCTGTGGCAACATAATTCAGCATTTTTGCGTCGGTTACATCATGAATGCCAAATTGATTAAAACGGCCTGTAAGTAAACCGGCAGCTGCTACATAATTGGTAGACCATAAAACGCTGGAATGCGATTTATCCAATTTCCATTCAGCGGCATTACCTGTAGTCATGTTGCCCGGAAGATGAATGTTAGTGCCACGTGTAATGGTTACACCTGTAGGTGCTGGTGGCGGAGGAATAGTATTATCTCTTGTGCAACTAACGAAATAGCCAATGCTGCTTAAAACAACAACAAGAATTAGTTGCATTTTATTACTAAAGTGTTTCATAAAAAGTATTGTTTAGTATTTGATTTATTAATGATGTAAAAATATTTTTGAAATAACAGACTTACTCTGACATTGCTCAAGCATTTACATGACAGTAATCATATATTGAAAGCGTTTGCAGATTTGTAAAACTGTAAAATTGAAATGATACTTGCAGTAATGGTATCTATAGTAATGTATGGCTGGGTTACCGGGTATTTTTTCTTTTTAAAAAAATAAAGAGAAAATAAAATAATGCCACTAATAGGAATGAGATTAAATTTAAGAGAATACTCCTGGCATAAATGTTCATATCATTCTGAAGAAGATTATTATCTGCATCTTTAAAAAAATACAGAAATAAATCTCTTACAATAAAATAGAAGAACACTAAACTGTGCAATACGCTCAGCACAGGTTTTTTTGCAAGAGCTGGAATAAAAAATAACACAGAAAGCAATGCCCATATTTTTAAGAAAGCATTTTGGGTGGTGCTCTTTAAATTATCAATACTGTAATCGGGGTATAAATTTTTTAATTGAAAGCCAAGAAACATTATACCCACTATTGCATAGGCATAAGGCAAAAGCATTGTAAGGTTTATATAAATTATTTTTTTTTGCAGTAATACATCAGCTGTAAATTTCACCAACAGATAAATTAAAAAATAGCCTGAAAAAAATCCCATCAATTCAAGCTGCTCCAGGTAAATAAAAAAACTATTATCCATTGTTGAACCTGTTGAAAAAAAATTATACACTAAATTAGCGAACTATACTGTTGTTTTTATTTTTAAATAAACTGCAACGTTATTTAATTGGTTATTGTTTATGCAGCAGCACACTGTCTTCCACAATTATAAATGCTTTTTCTTTTAATGCAGGCTTTACTAAATACGTACCTGTAAATTTTCCAAAAGCCGGTAATACAGCATATTTTTTTGTAAAATAAAAACAGGGAAAACGTAAACTTTGTTTACCCAAACCTTTCATACTTATTGCAGGGTGTATATGTCCGCTGAAAAAATAATCTGTATCATTGATGTCCTCCTCCTGTATGTCTTCCATATCATGCACAAATACAAAATTATTTTTTCGCCACATTTTATTTTCAGTAGTAATGTTTGCATCAGCATACCATTTGTCTGATACAATATCGTGGTTGCCTTTTACCAAAAGTATTGGCACATGTAACAAATCATTCCGCCATTTTAAAAATAGTTCATGCTCCTTATTTTCTACACTGTGAAAAAGATCGCCTACAACAATAACTAATGCTGGCTTGTAAAATTGAATGGTGCTAACCAGTCGCTGCATATCTTCTTTCATTACGGCAGCAGGCACAGCAATACCGCTTTTTCTAAAATGTCCGGTTTTGCCGAGATGCAAATCAGAAAGGATCAATATTTTTTCCTGCTCCCAAAACACCGTTCTGTTGCAGCTTAAAATAAAATCGTTTTTATTAATGGTATGTTTTATAAATGATGGCATTTAGTGCATTGAATTTTTAATTCAATAATAATTATTTTTTTCATGCAGGTTTTGCAAAACTTGAAACTGAAATTGTAAACCGCATGCAGTTAACTGTCTTTACCTAATTGCTCCTGCATTCTTTTCACCCGGTCTTCTAATTTTTCGGATGACATATTTTCTCTCAGGCTATCCACTTTCAAAGGAAAACAAAATGGTGTAAGCTGTTGCGGCCATTTAATTACAATTTTACTCTGTTGTATTCTTTGCAGCATATCTCTCAATCTTGTTTCTTCCATTTGCTGTTCAAACACTTCTTTGTAAGCCTGCCGCAATAAAATATTATCAGGCTCGTACTCGGCAAAAACTTTAAACAATAAAGATGCAGAGTTTTGTAAATGCCTGGCTTTTTGATATTCGCCGGGATAACCCTGAAAAATTAATCCGCCAATTACTGCTATATCCCTGAATTTTCTTTTTGCCATTTCTGTACTGTTCACACTGCGTTGTATATCTTCAAATAAATTTTCGGCAGTAAATAATTCATGCACATTGCTGTCATCTAAAGGTATCGGCTGGTCGCTTAATAACTCAAAGCCATAATCGTTCATCGCAAACGAAAAAGTAATGGGCATTATTTTTCCAATGCGGTAGGCTAAAATTGCAGCCATTGCTTCATGCACTAACCTTCCTTCAAAAGGATAAACAAATAAATGAAAACCATCTTTGGTTTCAATATGTTCTATCAGCAATTCATTTTCTAAAGGCACATGCGATAGTTGTTTTTGCAGATCAAACAAAGGTTGTAAAACCTGTAGCTCTTCTACTTTTACATTGCCTGCTCTGGCTTAATGCTAAAGCTTCTCTTAATTTTTTACCCATATTGCTGCTTAAACTCATTCTGCCCCCCATCCAGCTGGGTATAATACTTTTTTTAGAAGTGGATTTTTTTACCAGCACCGTCATATCTTTTATCCTCACCAGTTCTAAATTTTTACCGGCAATTGTAAAAGAATCTCCTGGTTCCAAACGTGATATAAACCATTCTTCAATTACACCGATATAACCACCGCTTAAAAATTTTACTTTTAGCATAGCATCACTTACAATAGTGCCAATGTGCATACGGTGGCGCATGGCAGTACGGCGGCTGTTTATTTTGTATAAACCATTTTCTAAAATTTCTACTTTTTTATATTCATCATATTGAGCTAATGCTTTGCCGCCTGCAGTAATGTGTAATAAAATTTCCTCAAATTCTTCCCTGGTAATTTCTGCAAAACAATAAGTGCTTTTTACTTCTTCAAAAATTTCATCCGGTAAAAATCCATCCGATATTGCAATGGTGCATAAATATTGTATCAGCACATCAAAGCAAAGTAACTGCGGGGTTTTACTTTCAATAAAATTTTCTTCTACCGCCTGTTTTAATGCAGCAGCTTCTACCAGCTCTAAACTATGTGTAGGTAAAAAATAAATTTTACTAACAGCATCAGGGCTGTGGCCGCTGCGGCCGGCTCTTTGTAAAAACCTTGCTACACCTTTAGGCGAACCTACTTGAATTATAGTTTCAACAGGACGAAAATCGACACCCAAATCTAAACTTGCTGTACATACTACCGCTTTTAATTTTCCGGTGTGTAAATTTTCTTCTACCCAAAAACGTAATTCCTGCTCTATGCTTCCATGGTGCAAAGCAACAGCTCCTGCTAAATCCGGCGCAGCATTTAATAAAGCCTGGTACCACATCTCCGTCATGCCACGGGTGTTTATAAAAATTAAAGTAGTGCGGCTGCTATTAATGATAGGTAAAACTTTATCTACTAATTTAATTCCTAAATGCCCGGCCCATGGATATTTTTCTATTTCATCAGGAAAGATAGAATGGATTTCAGTTTTTTTGTGAAGGTTAGCCAGAACAACCTCAGCTTTAAGCTCTCTGTTTTTTTGAAATCTTTTCAATGTGCTTAGCAAAACATCTTTAGCTTCTTCTAAATTTCCAATAGTTGCAGATATACCCCATATTGAACATTCATCATTCGCAATTCGATATTTCACATTCACAATTCTTGCAATAGCCAACTCCACCTGTACGCCTCTTTTACTTCCCATTAACTCATGCCATTCATCTACCGCAATAATTTTTAAAGATGCAAAAACATCAGGATAATTTTTTTGTGCCAGTTGCAAATGCAAACTTTCGGGTGTTATAATTAAAATCTCCGGCATTTGTCTTTTTTGCCTTGCTCTTTCATTTATTTCGGTATCGCCATTTCTTATACCCACTTTCCATTGCAGTTGCAGGGCTTCAATTACTTCATTCATGGCACGGGCAATATCTTTTGCCAATGCTCTTAATGGCGTAATCCATAATAATTGTAAGCCATTATTTTTTTTAGATTGATAATTTTTGGGATGATCGTTTATAAATTGTATCAGTGCACCTAAAAAAACCGAGTACGTTTTTCCAAATCCTGTGGGTGCATTTACCAAACCACTTTTGCCATCTAAAATATGTTGCCAGGTTTGTTGCTGAAAATCAAATGGGGTACGGTCATTTTTTTTAAGCCATTCTAAAATAATATTGTTGCCGGGGCTTTTAGCCAAATTCATAAAGCAAATTACAAATAGAAGAGGAAAAAAGGTTAATCAATTTTAAAGCAGATTATAAAATTAATTGGAGATATTATTTCAGTTTCATTTGAGCAAAATAAGGATGTTCAGGGTTTACAATAAGCTCCTGACGCAAAGGATGTATCAGCACATCCATATCTTCTAATGGAATAGCACCGAGCAGCGGTTCATTATCACCTTTTAAAACCATTGCATCAACATTACAGCGTCTGTTTTTAAATTTTATTTCTACGGGGCCAACTACGTCATATTCAACTACACTTCCATCTGCCAATTGGCCTTTTCTTTTTTCAATAAAAGGCAATGCTAATTGCTCTTGTATAGTTTCATTTAAACACAGATAATAAGAACCTGTATCTACTAATATATTTATATGCATTCTTTTTATTTCATCTTCCCCAATAATATTTCTTCTGGCCAAAACCAGGTCACCTCCGTTTATTAGTTCAATATCTGCATATACTAAGCCCATAAAATTATTTTTATAAAAATACAAAACAATTTTATAACCAAGCTTTCTTTAAATTTGCAGCCATTTCAGTAAAACAAATCAATATGTTTAATTCGTTAAGTGAAAAATTAGAAGGGGCATTTAAAAACCTTAAAGGCCAGGCCCGTATTACCGACCTTAATATTGCCAACACTGTAAAAGATATCCGCCGTGCATTGGTTGATGCCGATGTAAACTATAAAATTGCCAAAGAATTTACCGATAAAGTAAAAGAAACAGCATTGGGTTCTAAAGTGTTGTTAGCCGTTAACCCCGGCCAGCAAATGGTAAAAATTGTACAGGATGAATTGACCGAATTAATGGGCGGCAGCGAAAGTGAATTTAATATCACGGGTGCACCTGCCATTATTTTAATTGCAGGCTTACAGGGTAGTGGTAAAACAACATTTAGCGGTAAGCTGGCTAATTATCTAAAAACAAAAAAAGGTAAATCACCATTACTAGTTGCAGCCGATATTTACAGGCCTGCGGCTATAGATCAGTTAGAAGTTTTAGGCGGACAAATTGGTGTAGATGTATTTGCAGAAAGAGAAAATAAAGATGCGGTTTCTATTGTGCAGAATGCTATAAAAGAAGCCAAAGCAAAAAATAAAAATGTAATTATTGTAGATACGGCCGGCCGCCTGGCTGTTGATGAAATAATGATGAAGGAAGTGGCGGATATAAAAGCTGCCATCAACCCACAAGAAATTTTATTTGTAGTAGATAGTATGACGGGCCAGGATGCCGTAAACACTGCTAAAGCTTTTAACGACCGTTTGGATTTTACCGGTGTGGTGTTGACAAAATTAGATGGCGATACCAGGGGCGGTGCCGCACTATCAATAAAATACACCGTAAACAAACCCATAAAATTTGCCAGCAGCGGCGAAAAAATGGATACGCTGGATGTGTTTTATCCCGAGCGTATGGCGCAGCGTATTTTGGGCATGGGAGATATTGTGAGTTTGGTAGAAAAAGCACAGGAACAATTTGACGAAGCCGAAGCAAGAAAACTGGAAAAAAAGATCCGCAAAAATCAGTTTGATTTTGAAGATTTTAAAACCCAGTTGCAGCAAATTAAAAAAATGGGTAACCTTAAAGATTTGATGGGCATGATACCCGGCGTGGGCAAGCAAATTAAAGATGTAGATATTAACGACGATTCTTTTAAAGGCATTGAGGCCATGATAAACAGCATGACTTTACAGGAACGCCGCAACCCCGATATTATTAACCCCAACCGCAAACTACGCATTGCCAAAGGGGCCGGAAAAGATATTGCCGAACTGAATGCTTTTTTAAAACAGTTTGAGCAAATGAAAGGCATGATGAAGATGATGAACAAAATGCCGATGGGTAAAATGCCCGGTATGGGAAAGCGGTAACCGCAAGCTCCAGCTTGCCGCCCTCATTTCGGCGCAGCAAAAATCCCTGTCAACTATGTTTAACTTTTTTTACCAACATCATTGTATAAACCCAACAAAATTGCCTTAAAAATTAACGGTTTGCAAAGAATAGTCAAATATTTGGCTAATCCCCTGCTGCTTGTTATATTTGCAAACCTTTTTTAAGGAAGAAACCCTATTATTAACAACCAAAAATTTCTATTTTATGGCTGTAAAAATGAGACTGCAAAGACATGGCTCAAAAAAGAGACCATTCTATTTCATTGTTGTAGCAGATGGCAGAAGCCCTCGTGACGGTAAATTCATTCAAAAATTAGGTACGTACAATCCTTTGACGGTTCCTGCCACTATTCAGGTAGATCGTCAAAAAGCATTGGATTGGTTGCAGAAAGGTGCTCAACCCACCGACACTGTACGCCGCATCCTTTCTTTTAAAGGCGTGTTGTATCTAAAGCATTTACTGCGTGGCGTTGGCCTCGGTCTGTTTGATGAAGCAGTGGCTATGGAGAAATTTACGAAGTGGAGCAGTGAGCATGATGCTCATATTGCAAAGCGCCATGGTGCACATAAAAAAGCACGTATGGATAAACGTAACCAACCCGTGGTACGCAAAGTTGCCGAAGCTCCAGTAGCTACCGCAACTGCACCAGCAACAGAAGAAACCAAAACAGAAGAATAAAATACCTCTGTTCCGTTAATTCATTTAAGTTCCGTTATTTTTTAGCGGAACTTTTTTTTTACATGGTCTTACGACCACGTCTGACCAATTTTTTTTTGGACAAACAGAGGTAATACTATCAACATCGTTGTGTCACTCACTTGTACGGCATACCGCTTTTGAGCTTTTACTTAAGCGTAGATTAGAAAATAAATGAGTGCATTACTATCAGCATTGCTTTTTTATCAACGTAGAGAAAAAGAGTGAGCAGAGTTTACGTTGAAAATCTCTGCGATAACTCCTTATCTCTTTTTCTCTGCGTTAAAATATGTCCTCAATTATCAATTACATCTTTCTAAATTACTTTGCAATACACCACTCGTAATTACATTATTTTTGTAAAGCAAAACCGCTGGTATTTAATAATCAGCAAAAGCCCAACAGAAAAAAACAAATGAACGAATATTTTAAAATAGGCAAACTTGCCGCCAGCACCGGCTTAAAAGGCGAATTGGTTTTACAGCATAACCTTGGCAAAAAAACGTCGCTAAAAGGTTTAGAAGCCATTTTTTTAGAAGAAAAAAAGGACAGCTTTATTCCATACTTTATACAATCAACACAAATAAGAAGCAATACAGAAACCGTAATAAAATTAGAAGGCGTGGATATTATGGAAGTGGCCCGTAAACTTACACCCAAAGAAGTTTGGCTTGCAGAAGAAGATTTTAAAAAATTCGCCACTAAATCATCACCCATTGCCATGCTGGGTTTTATGATGGTAAATGATGGCGAAGAAATTGGTGTAATTGAGGAAGTGATTGAACAGCCACACCAGATTTTGTGCAGCATTACTTACAATGGCAAAGAAGCTTTAATTCCTGTTCACGAAGACAGCCTGGAGAAAGTAGATATAAAAAATAGAAAAGTATTTGTTACGCTACCCGATGGGTTATTGGAAATTTATCAATAACATCTCTGCGCCTCTGCGTGCCAATTTTTATTTCTTAATAAACCCTTCGCTTTACAAATTTATAAATATCACCTCTGCCCCTCAGCGTGCCAATTTCATTTCTTATTAACCTTACTCTTTACAAATTTATAAATAACCTCTCAGCGTTCTCTGCCCCTCAGCATGCCAATTTCTTTTGTAAATTAGCAGTGTGAAATCTCCTCAACGCATCATAGCACATTTCGATCTCGATTCATTTTTTGTTTCGGTGGAAATACTCAACAATCCATCTTTAAAAGATAAACCAGTTATTGTTGGCGGCAGAGAACGTGGGGTGGTAGCAGCCTGCAGCTATGCTGCAAGAAAGTTTGGTATTCACAGCGGTATGCCATGTAAAAAAGCATTTCAATTATGCCCGCAATTAATTGTAGCCAACAGCAGCCGTGGCGAATACAGCAGGTACAGCCGCTGGGTTACACAAATTATTGCTGCCAAAGCGCCATTGTTTGAAAAAGCCTCCATCGATGAATTTTATATTGATTTAACTGGCATGGAAAAATTCTTCAATCCACTGCAATGGACAATTGATCTTGCGTAAAGAAATTATTGATGAAACACAGTTGCCCATTTCATTTGGACTGGCCAGCAATAAAATGATGGCTAAAATGGCAACTAATGCAGCCAAGCCTAATGGTTATCTTCAAATACCTTTTGGAAAAGAAAAAGAATTTTTAGCACCGATGACGGTAAATAAAATTCCCGGGGTAGGGGAGCATACTTATGATCAATTAAAAGCAATGGGCATTTTTACCATAAAAGATATCAGCGAAAGAACAGTCGAAGAACTGGAAGAAAGATTAGGTAAATGGGGAGTTGATCTCTGGTACAAAAGCCAGGGCATACATAATGGCGAAGTTAGCCAGTACCACGAAGCAAAATCAGTGAGTACAGAAAATACTTTTGATGAAAATAAAACTGACATGGTTTTTTTAATGAGCGAACTGGTACGTATGGTTGAAAAAATTGCGTATGAATTAAGGCAGGATGGAAAAGTTGCAGGATGTGTTGCTGTTAAAATCCGTTATCCCGATTTTGAAACTACATCAAGGCAAACCACTGTGCCCTATACCTGTGCCGATGATGAAATTATTCCTGTTGCAAAAGAATTGTTTAATAAGTTGTGGAAGAAAGGTTCACCCATTCGGTTAGTAGGGGTAAGGTTGAGTGAACTGACCAATGATGCTGTGCAAACTAATTTGTTTGATGATGTGGAACGAAAAAATGATTTATACAAAGCTATAGATAATGTAAAGGGACAGGTTTGGTAAGGCTTCGGTTAAAAGAGCATCTTCAAATTAATATCGAATGTGTTTAAATTTATAAAGTATTGCATTACATTCGCCATTCGCAAATTCGACATTTAAAATTACTCTGCATCAATCAAATCATATAAAGTTTTCTTCTCCAAAATTTTCAATGTGGCATCTCTTGTCCAAATCATGGTTTTATTTAAACCACAGGTGGCTTCATTGCAGTCTTTACATTTTTCATAAAAATTTTTACTTACACAAGGTATCATGGCAATAGGCCCATCCACTATTCTGATGGCAACTGCCAGTGAAGTTTTTTTAGGGGAATCGGATAAAAAATAACCTCCCCCTTTACCTTTTTTACTGTCTAAAATGCCTTTGTTTTTTAATTGCAGTAATATACTTTCTAAAAACTTAATGGGTATTTTTTTCTTTTTTGCAATTTCAGAAATTAAGACAGGCCCCTTGCCATATTTAGCGGCAAGGTAACCAAGGGCTTTTAAGCCGTATTGTGTTTTTTTGGATAACATAGCAATTTTTGTAAAGCGAATATAAAAAATATTTTACAATATTAGTCTATTTAATCAGTAGAGTATTTATATTTGCAGTCTAAAATATTAATTATGAGTTTACGATTAGGGGATATTGCTCCCAACTTTAAAGCAAAAACATCTTTAGGCGAAATTGATTTTTACGAATATCTTGGCGATTCATGGGGGATATTATTTTCTCATCCTGCCGATTATACACCGGTTTGTACAACAGAATTGGGCCGTACTGCAGCCTTAAAAGATGAATTTGCAAAACGTAATGTAAAAGTTTTAGCATTAAGTGTTGACCCTGTTGATAAACATTTAGGCTGGATAGGTGATATTAATGAAACACAAAATTGCTCTGTTGAATTTCCAATTATTGCCGATGATGATAAAAAAGTTTCTGAATTATACGATTTCATTCATCCTAATGCATCTGCAACTGCAACCGTTCGTTCACTGATAATTATCGGGCCGGATAAAGCTGTAAAATTAATTATCACTTATCCTGCATCTACCGGAAGAAATTTTGTAGAAGTTTTACGGGTGGTAGATTCTTTACAGCTTACTGCAAAATACAGTGTGGCTACACCTGCTAACTGGAAGGAAGGAGAAAATGTAATTGTAGTACCTGCAGTTAGTACCGAAGATGCAATTAAAAAATTTCCGAAAGGATTGGAGATTGTAAAACCATATTTGCGTTATACACCACAACCCAATATTGATTAAGAAAATAATTTAGCTCTTTATAATTATGATTTCAAAAATAATTATTAGCCGTTCAAAATGAGCGGCTTTTTTATTTTCTTAAATTGAAGTGAAATCTATTTAGAATTCTTTTTCAATTGTTGCAAAAGCGCTCTCATGTCTTTTGGCAACTCTGCAATTAAATCAAATACTTTTCCTTCGGCATCAGTAAATTTTAAGCAATAAGAATGTAAAGCCAGCCTGTTCAGCATCGGCCTTTCTTCTTCATCATGTTTACTTAGCTTATATTTTTTTTTAATGGAAGAAAGTAAAACCGGTTTACCATCGCCATACAATTCATCGCAAGCTAATGGGTGACCAATATTTTTGCAATGCACCCTTATCTGGTGGGTGCGGCCGGTATGCAATTGAAATTGTAACAACGAATAAGATTTGTAATCTTCAATCACTTCATAATCGGTTACCGAAGGTTTGCCATTGCGGTGTACTACCATTAAACCTTTTTGCACACGGATGTTCGCTTATTGGGGCATCAATGGTGCCTTTTTTTTCGGCAGGCGAACCATGCACAATACCCACGGTAATATTTTTCTACTCTTCTTTCTTCAAAAGCCTGCGATAAAAATTTATGTGTTGTTTCGTTTTTTGCAAATATAATAATGCCGCTGGTATCTTTATCTAAACGGTGAACAGTAAAAATGCTGCCATATTTATTTATCAGCATATCTTTAAGGCTAACTTCACTTTGCATCCTGTCGGGGATGGATAATAAGCCTGCAGGTTTATTTATAGCAACAAAATTTTCATTTTCAAAAATGATAGCTGCCAGCAAGTTTAAAAACCGGAGCTGGTTTTGGTGTATTTGAAAAATCGGGTAACATTTAAATCGGTTGTTTGGTTTTAGAAGCATTCATGTATTTAAGCAAACGAATTTCTTTTTCGCTTAAATAACGCCACTTGCTGCGTTCTACATTTTTTTTGGTAAGATTGGCATACATCACCCGGTCTAATCCTTTTACATCGTAACCTAAATGTTCAAATATGCGGCGTACAATTCGGTTGCGGCCACTGTGTATTTCTATGCCAATTATCGATTTGTCTTTACTGTCGGCATAAGCAAGGCTGTCCACCTGTACTTCGCCATCTTCCAATTTTAATCCTTTTATAATTTTATCAAAATCAGCTTTGGTTAAAGGCTTGTCTAATTTTGCTTCGTATATTTTTTTTATTTCGTAGCTGGGGTGCGATAGTTTTTGGGTAAGGTCACCATCGTTGGTAAGTAACAAAACACCTGAAGTATTTCTGTCCAAACGTCCGATAGGATACACTCTTTCGGTAGTTGCTTTTTGTATTAATTGTAAAACTGTTTTTCTTCCCTGCGGATCATCGGTGGTGGTTATATAATCTTTTGGTTTGTTTAGTAAGATATACACCAGGTTTTTTGTTACAAATAATTTTTTGCCGTTGTAAATTACTTCATCAGTTTGTTTTATTTTATAACCGGGTTCTGTTGCCACTTCTCCATTTATTTTTACTTTGCCTGCGCTTATTAATGCAACTGCATCTCTGCGGCTGCAAACACCACAATGCGCCATAAATTTATTTAATGGCATTACACCAGTTGGTGCATTATCATTTGCTGCTGTTGCCTTTTGCCGATTTTGCATGCGGTGTTTTTGCAGCACCACCGGTTGGTTTAAATTTAGGAGTTGTCCGTGTTCCATTTGCTTCGGCTGCAGGTTTTGCCTCTTGCTTATTGCTTATTGCCAATTGTTTTTGCATTATCAGCAGCTTTAGTTGCCATACCATTTTTCTTGGCCATTCTTGCCTGGTATTCTTCTTCTTTTTTCTTGTCAAAAAAAGCATTACGTTCTTTTCGGTAAGTTTTCTTTTCCTGGCGTATTTCTTCTTTAACTACGCTGTTTTTTTTTTTACGGTAAATTTTTGAAACGGAGACTGGCTCATATTTGAAGTGATTTTACTGTTTTACAACAGGAGTGAGGTGCAAATATAGTTATTTGAAAATTAACCAGTAATTTTATGACAGTATTGAAAAAAAATGATTAACTATTTCAACTTTATTGATACGGGGATACTTGATAAAAAATTAAGTACAGGGCAATTTCCTTTCTCAAAATATTTATTTTGGGATACTTCCATAGAAAATATTGATATTAAATTACATAAGACATACATAATAGAAAGGGTATTAACTAAAGGCTTTTTAGCAGATATTTATTTATTATTAAAAATGTACAGCAATGATGAGATAGTAACTGCAATAAAAAGCAGTAAAGTACTTGACAAAAAAACGGTAAATTTTTGCAGCCATTATTTCAAAGTTCCAATAAACGAGTTGCATGCTTCATCTTACTACAATTGATAAAGAAACATATGGGCTTTTACAAAAATTAAGTTCAATAGAAATAATTGCGTCGCAGTTTGCTTTGGCGGGTGGCACTTCGCTTGCACTGCAAATTGGCCACAGGCAGTCAATTGATTTGGATTTTTTTTCTCCAGCTGGGTTTAATGTAAAAGAATTAGAAATTACACTTACCGGCGAACCTTCAATAAATTTTCAGTTTATTAACAGTAATAGTAAAATGTTATTCTGCTATATCAATAATATAAAATGCGATTTTGTAAACGAACCAGCTACCTTAATTAATCCATTTTTTTCTTTTGATAAAGTGCTTTATTTTTCGGTAGAAGATATTGCAGCAATGAAAATGCACACCATTTGCGGCAGAGGAAAAAAGAAAGATTTTTTTGATATTTACGCCTTGCTGCAACTCTTTTCCTGGAATGATCTTATAGCTATTTTTAAGAAAAAATACAGGGAGGATCAACTTTATTTTTTATGGCGCAGTATAATTTATTTTGAAGATGCCAATAATGATCCTGATATTGCAGGCTTGCCTCCCTTTGATAAAAAATGGGAAGAGATAAAGCAGATTATTATTTCAAAATGCAGGTAGTATTTACATGGTATTGTAAACTTAGTTATTAATAAAAAAGCGGACCCTGCGGCCCGCCTTTTTATTTTTACTGGTTGTGTTTTATTTAACTGCTTTCTTTCCTTTTCTGTCTTTTTTCATTTCTTCCATTTTCTTCAACTGGTCGGCTGTAAATATTTTTTTATTTTCTTCTTTCATTTGTGCTTTTAATGCATCTATCTTTTCTTTTTTTGCAGCTTTATCCATTTTATCATCTTGTTTAATGGCCTGCATTTTTAGTTTCATGGTTTCGTGCTGTGTTTTCATTTGTGCCATCTGTGCATCGGTAAGATTTAATTTGGTTTTCATCTTATCCATTCTTGCTGCATCATGCTGTTGTCTTTTTGCCTGTTGCTCCGCTTTCATTTGTGTCATTTTAACTTTTTGTTCGGCAGTAAGCAGGCTTTCCATTTTAGCTTTTTGTTCATTGTGCAGTGCCTCTTTTTTTTCACGGTATTCTTTTACAGTGATGTTATCGTTTTTACTCAGCTGCTGCATTTTTGTTTTATAATCATCTTTGTAAACAGCCGCTTGCTTTTTTTGTTCTTCACTAAAGTTTAATTTTTGCGACAGATCATGTTTTTCATGTTTTTGATGTTTGCCTTTACTCATTCTTTTTTCCTGTGCACTGGCAGAAAATGTAAGGGTGCCTAATGCAAATAATGCGATCAATAATTTTTTCATGGTAATTTATTTTTTTATTTACTGATAGACCGCCGCAGTTAAACAGGGTTTAATCTGAAATAAATATGTTTTGTTAAAGAAAAAAGGTCGGCACTGCAAGTGTACCAACCATTTTCTTTATGTTAAAAAGTGTATTGAAAAATTAACGTTATTTCTTATTGGCTAACTGTCCGCAGGCTGCATCAATATCTTTACCACGGCTGCGGCGCACCCTCACATTTACCCGGTGTTTTGCCAGGTAATCGGTAAATTGTTGAGTAGTGTCTTCATCGGGTTTAACAAACGAAGCGCCATCAATAGGATTGTATTCAATTACATTTACTAAGTGTGTAGGAATTTGGCGGTAAATTTTTACCAGGTCTTCCGCATCTTCCAAAGAATCGTTTACATTTTTTAAAAGAATGTATTCTAAAGTGATATCGTTTTTTGTTTTTTCGTAAAAATAATTTAGTGCTTCTACCAATGCTTCAATATTATTGCTTTCGTTAATCGGCATAATAGCATCACGTTTTTTATCTGTAGCCGCATGTAAAGAAAGTGCCAAATTAAATTTCACTTTATCATCACCTAATTTTTTAATCATTTTTGCCACACCTGCTGTAGAAACGGTTATACGTTTGGGGCTCATTGCCAGGCCATCGTTACTTATAATTTTATCAATAGCCTGCAATACATTGGTATAATTAAGCAAAGGTTCGCCCATGCCCATAAAAACAATATTGCTTAATTTTTTATTGTACACTTTTTCACTCTGCTGATTCAACTGTGCAACCTGGTCGTAAATTTCATCAAAATTCAAATTGCGTTTGCGTTCCATTTTACCGGTAGCGCAAAACGAGCAGGTAAGGCTGCAGCCAATTTGAGAAGATACACAGGCCGTATTTCTTTTTTCAGTAGGTATTAAAACACCTTCAATAAAATGCCCGTCGAATGTTTTAAATCGTGATTTTATAGTGCCATCGCCGCTTATTTGTGTGGCATCGGTGGTAATAGCGGGTAAACTAAAATGTTCGGCTAATTTTATACGTAACTCTTTGCTTAGGTTACTCATATCATCAAAACTGGTGGCACTTTTCTTCCATATCCATTCGTAAGTTTGAATGGCACGAAATTTTTTATCGCCTATTGATTCGAAGTATTCTTTAAGTTCGGGAAGGGTGAGGGTGCGTATGTTCTTAAGTGCTGTCATTTTGCAAATATAGTTTCAAATCTTCTATCATTTGCTCGTTTAGCTTATACATATCAAGTGCCTCCTTGTATTTTATCCCTTTTAGATGCTTTAGAGATTGCATATACTCTTTTTGGCTTAACTCCCATTCCTTTATTGCATCTTTATCAGGGCCATGCCCAAGGTATCTAAATTCATTTTTTATTTTTTGAAATTCAGGCTTTGTTTCAAAATAGTTTTCAGTTAAAAGGGTATCTTTTTTAGTGTCAAAATAATTATGCAAATCCATTAGAAAATTAAAAAGTATATATAACTCATCAGGAGCCTCATCAGAACCATATAGGCAAGAAATAAATTGTTTTTGCTTAGTATTTATTAGTATACCATACTTTGGGTAATGACGTTGATTAACATCGTAACGGGGTAAAATTGAATCTACAGGGAGGCTTTGTATTTTATTGATTAAAATTTGATATTTATGTTTATTTAACACTCCCGAATACACACCTTGAATTTTACAATGCTCACTACCCCAAAAAATATATCTACCTAAACTATCAATTTTTAATTGCATAGCAGGGCAGTAGCCATAACAATTTGTGCTGGAAAAATAAATTTCTTCAGGCATCAGCGAATTCTTTTTTTGTATTTTTTTCAGCAATACCGTATCGCCAGTTTTCTCGCTGCCGTGTAACGTTTTTAATAGTAACAAATCATTAGTTATTGATAAAATACTAAAACTTTTAATTTCTGAGTTAGGAAAAATAGGTTTTCCCTCTGGCCGAATGATTAAAGTATTTTCATCAATTTTAAATTTTGTATAACTGTAGGATCTGTTAAGCGAACAAATAGAATCTTCAAAACTAAAAACATTACCCCAACTACCTTTTGCATCATCAGCCTCATTAAGTTGCCAATCTCCTTTTAGCAAAGCAAGATGCTTATTCTCCATTTTGGTGCGGCATGAGAAGAGAGTTATTAAAATGGTAATTGCCGTAAGGGTAATTTTCATTCTTTACAGATTTTGTAACAAGTTACAAATAAATAAATATTCCATAAATTTAGGTGCAGATAATAGCTGAATAGAAAAATCTTATGCTGCATTTTCAGAGATTGGCAGAAAAATTGCAGCGTCATTAAAAACTTTTCCTATGCGTACAATTTCAATTTTAACCATTGTGTTTTTTATGATGATGCAATCCTGCAAAACAAAAAATAACGATGTTGTTGCAGTACCTGATGACTGGCCAACCGACAGTATGCGTACCCTAAAAAATAATTTAAATTTTCCCTGGGAAATTTTGTGGGGTAAAGATGATTTTATCTGGATGACGGAAAGAGGAGGTAAAATAAGTAAGATAAATCCTAAAACTAAAGAAGTTGTTTTTTCAACAAGCCTGCCCGATGCAGTTAGTAATGGTGAAGGGGGATTATTAGGTCTGGTGCAACATCCGGATTTTTTAACCAATGGATTTTTTTATGCGGTGTATAATTATAATAACGGTGGCAATTATCTAGAAAAATTAGTGCAGTTTAAATTTGTAAATAATAATCTTCAAACTGTTGCAACAATAATTGATAATATTCCTGCATCAAATATTCATAATGGCAGCAGGCTTTGGATAACTGCCGAAGCTGCACCAAAATTATTTATGACAACAGGCGATGCAGCTGTAGCAAATAATGCACTGCAGACAAGCTCCTTATCAGGTAAAATTTTGCGTTTTAATTTAGATGGAAGTATCCCTGCCGATAATCCAATTTCGGGTTCGCCTATTTGGAGTTTAGGGCACCGCAATCCACAGGGATTGGTGGTTGCAAATGGCATTATGTATGCCAGCGAACACGGGCCAAATGTGGAAGATGAAGTAAACATTATTGAAAAAAATAGAAATTACGGATGGCCAGCTGTAACGGGGCCATGTAACGACCCTGCCGAAATAACTTTTTGTGCAGCCAACAATGTAAAAGAACCCATTTGGAGCAGCGGTAATGTAACTTTTGCTTATTGCGGAATGGATTATTATAATAACGACCGCATTGCTGCCTGGAAAAATTGTTTACTGCTTACTTCTTTAAAAGATGCCAACCTGAGGGTTTTAAAATTAAGTGCCAACGGGCTAAGTGTGCTTAGCGAACAGCAATTGTTTAAAAACAAGTTTGGCCGCATACGTGATATTTGTGTTTCGCCTGCCGGCAGGGTTTATTTATGTACGGGCAATGGCGGCAATGCGGATGTGCTCGTGGAAATATCCCAACCTTAACTGCATTATTACTATAAATACTTTCTTTACATTTACAGAAATTCTGACAAATTGTTGTGTTTTTAGCAAAGAGGCAATCTACGCTTAATAAAAGCTCAATAAAGAAATATTGTACAAGAGTGCGACGCCAATGAAGTTGAATAAAGCATCATAGCCCGGCTCAAAAAAAGTATTTATGCAAACTGTTTATGTAATTGATGCCATACGTACACCCATTGGTAAATATGGAGGCGCTTTAAGTAATATACGGCCGGATGATTTACTGGCTTATGTTATTAAGGCTTTAATAAAACGCAATGATTCCATTGATGTAAATGCCATTGAAGATGTGATTGCAGGAGCCGCTAACCAAAGCGGCGAAGATAACCGTAATGTTGCCCGTATGGCTGCTTTACTTTCCGGGCTGCCCGTAACCGTTAGCGGCACTACTGTAAACCGTTTATGTGCCAGCGGCCTGCAGGCAATTATGGATGCAGCAAGGGCAATTGCCTGCGGCGATGGCGATTTATACATTGCCTGCGGTGTTGAAAGTATGAGCAGGGCACCATTTGTAATGCCCAAAGCAACGGCTGCTTTTGCAAGAGAACCGCAAATTTTTGATACCACTTTAGGCTGGCGTTTTCTAAATAAAAAATTATCCGATTTATATTATCCCTACACCATGGGTGAAACAGCGGAGAATGTTGCCCGGCAATGGAATATTAGCCGTAATGCACAGGATGAGTTTGCAATGGAAAGCCAGCAGAAATATGCGAAGGCGAATGCAGAAAATAAATTTAATGAAGAAATTATTCCGTTACAGGTACAGATTGGTAAAGATGTTTTTGATTTTGATAAAGATGAGCATCCACGGTTATCTGATTTAGAAAAATTAGGACAATTAAAACCTGCATTTGCAAAGGATGGAACAGTTACTGCCGGCAATTCTTCGGGGATAAATGATGGTGCTGCTGCAATGTTACTGGCAAGCGAAGCCGCAGTTATAAAATATGGTTTGCAGCCCATTGCAAAAATTATAAGCATGGCAGTTGCCGGTGTTGATCCTTCTATTATGGGCATTGGCCCGGTGCCTGCTGCAAAAAAAGCTTTGGAAAGAGCTGTATTAACGGTTGCTGATTTAGATTTAATAGAATTGAACGAAGCGTTTGCATCGCAGTCGATTGCCTGCATACATGAATTGGGTTTGGATCTGGAAAAGATAAATGTAAATGGTGGGGCTATTGCATTGGGGCATCCATTGGGTTGCAGTGGTGTAAGAATTTCTACTACATTATTGTATGAATTAAAACGCCGCAAAGCAAGATATGGGTTAGCAACAATGTGTATTGGAGTGGGGCAGGGGGCAGCGGTGGTTTATGAGGCATTATAATTTATACAACAACTTTTTTACCAGCCTGAAATTTACTGCAACAGATATTAAGAGTAATAACAACGCAATTACCAACACCATCCAGTGAATAAAAGGAGAAAGTTCTTCTTGCCTTTCATAATAAATTGCTGAAAAATAAAATGCAATAAGGCAGTTAATAGCAACTGCTGCCATTACCACTGCAACATAAACCGGTATCCATTTTTTTGCAACTGTTTTACTTAGCCAGTGAGGCGAATAACCTAATGTTAAAAGTAATTGTAAATTTTCTTTGCTTCTGGCAATCATCAACTGCAGATAAAAAGAAAATAACACCATGGCCAGCAAAATTACCAGTACACCAAAACCTGCAAGGCCGCTTACAATAGCCTGAAGAATTTGTTTTATCCTTCCAAATTTTGTTTTGTCTTTATTTACATGATAATTGTTTTGCTGTAAATAGCTAAGCAGCTCGGGGTTGTTGGCATCTTTTGTTTTTAAATAAATTCTTGATGCAGCAATTGCTTCTTTGCCTTCTAAATCTTTATTCAGCGTAGCTAAAAAATTTTCAGGTACAAGTATACTGTTTATCCTGTCGCTGAAAGCAACTATACGTGCTTTAAAGAGTTGTTCTCCGTTACGGCCGGTACACCGTAAAAAAATATTAATACCCATGGCTGTTTTTTCAGATAGCTGCGGTAAATCCCAACTGCCGGAAAATACATTATACATTTCTAAAAAATCCGAAGAAAAAATTATGGGCACATCGCTTTGGCCCTGTTGCCAGGTAAAATTTGATGGCACGGTATCAATAAAATCATTTTTTATGGCTTCAATAAATATATCGGTACTAAACGGAATTACCTGCCCGGCTCCGGCTACTGCTTTAAACTGATTGGCTTTTAAAAGTGCGGCATCAGCAATAAAGGGTTGTAATTTTATTTGCTGCAAATCAGCTTCTGTAAAGCGGTTATCCCTTGCCATATTTTCATCGGTAATAGTTTTGGTAACCGAAATAAAATCGAAGCCGGTTTTTTTTGGATTTTTTTCTTTTAGTAATTGATTGATGTTAATATACATTTGAACAGAACATAACAACAACAGCACACCAATACCCAAACCAATATAACTGAGCCAGCGGCTGGCTTTATTTTGGCCGGTGTTTAAAAAAGGTGCGATGTTTTTAAATGTTAATGCCATTTATTGTTAATCAGTTAACTGGTTAATTTGTTTATGCACAGCATCCTGCGGATTAGGTTTACAAATGCAATGTTCTGTCTGCTTTAAAATATTCTATTGCTTTTAAATCGGCTAAAACAATTGTTGCTTTTCTTAGTGCAGTTTCTTCTTCCATTAATTCCATTGCTTTTTTTCTGTTGTTTTCATCTAAATGGCTGAAAGGTTCATCTAACAATAAAAAATTAAAGGGTTGTTGTAAACTGCGGATGATGGCAATGCGCTGCTGCTCGCCATAGCTGCAGGTTTTGCAAAGTTTGTTTAGCTTGTTTTCAATACCCAGCCTTTTTGCCATTGCGGCAATTTTACTTTCGGGGTGAAAAGGATTAAGCTGTCTTTTTATTTCTAAATTTTGTAAAACAGTTTGTTCGGTAAACAAACGTAAATCCTGAAAAACAATACTTATATTTTGCTGCCGGTAAGCAGCAAATTTTTCCGCATCAAAATTGCTTATAGAACTGTTATCATATAAAATACTGCCGTTAAAATCTTTTCTCAACCCATATAAAAAATGAATGAGCGATGTTTTACCACTGCCGCTTGGTGCAACAATTTCAATTTTTTCGCCGGTATTAAATACAACAGTATTGTTCCATATCTGCGACTGGTTAATTTTTTCTTCTTCAATAAATGTGGGAACTACTTTTTGCAGTTGTATTTGCATGCAGTACAAAATTAAATATCCGCTGAAGTTTTTTTTCTTCAGCGGATACACTGTAATTAATTTCCTTCTTTCAAAGCTGGAGGTACAGGCACAGTAATGTCATCTTTATTAAGTTCTTCAAAATTTACATCAACTGTTCTGCGTTTTTTATCCTCTTCCATTTTTATTTTACTCAGCAAGCCTAAATATTGATTCAATTGTTTTAAACTGTTGGTACTTTTGTCCATTAAGTTTATTTCCACAGTTTGAGTAATACCACCACCTTCAAAGTTGCCTCCTTTCATGTACACATTATCCCACATTTTTATTGAAGCATCATACATAACTTTTGCTGTACTGTCTTTAGATAAATTGTTTTCAAAAGCTTTTAAAATAAACTGAAAATTTATGTATCCGCCAAATGGGGTGCCATTAATCTTACTTAAAAAATCAAAATTATTATTGCTTTTGCCAGCAAAATATTTATCAATATTTTCTTTTGAGTTACCGATTGCAAATAATTTGCCATCGGTGTTGTAAGCAATAGGCATACCTGCCGGTACATCTTTCCCTAATTTTTCACCGGCCTTAATTAAAAGGTTAAATGCTTCTTTATCGCCAACGGAACTGGCAAAAATAATTTCGGGTTCTACATTATCACTTTTATTGCTCAGTATTTCTATACTGTCAGTTGATGCTTTTTGTTTTAAACCTGTAAGTGCAATTAATATATCTCCTTTGTTAGCTTTAATAAAATCATCCATACTAAAACCTGCAAATGCAAGCCCCATGTTGGCATATGCTTCCACACCCAGCAATTTTAAAAATTCTTTTATGCCTTCGGGTTTAAAGCTCATGGCAAATACTGCGGCAACATCTTTTGATGGCAGGCGCTTAATCATATCCTCATCAATATTTTTACCACCGTATTTTTTATATAAGTCGGTCAACTCTTTGCCTGCATAACTTTTTGCATCCATTAAAATTTTGCCATTTTCAAAATTTACAGTTGCAGCAGTAAAACTTCCTTCGTATAATTTACCAATGTTTACCATAGCCATTGCAGGCATTGAAGCTGTACCCTTATACAATTCTTCACTGTTCATCCAAAAATGTATATCACCTGTTTTTTTTATAAGCTCTGTAAATTTTTCATTTTTTGCCAGTGAGTTATCTTCTTTTAAATCAAAAACAATTTTACAGGCTGCACCAATATCACGTGATTTTTCTTTGTACATACCATTACTGTCTTTGCTCATGGCGCTTTGCATATTCATTTGCGGCGCATCAACCAGGTACACAAACCGCTCTTTGTTCCAGCCCACACAAACCGGATATTTGCTTATATAATTAACGCCATCTCTTTCGCTTTGCACACCGCCTTTAGTTACATCAAGTGTAAACAATTTAAATTTTTCAGCATCTTTAATAGTACCGGTAAATGCACCAATACCACCGATAGTATCTTTTTGTAAAAAAAACAGTAAATCAGTTTTAGTGTCAATACCGCTGTTATCAGGATTATCCAATGCCTGTTTTACAAATGCAGGCATGCTGGTGTCGGCATACATTTGTTTAAACAGTTCGTTTTGTTTTACATCATCCCATGGCAATTTTGTGGAAAGTGATGCACCATTTACATGCACAGCAATAGCAGCATTTTTTGGAATAAATTTTCCTTCTTTGTTAGTTTTTGTGCAGGAAGCAAATATTAAAACTGCAAAAACAGTTAATAATGCGTTACGAAAATTTGTTTGCATACGTTTGGTTTTTTGGTTGATACGATAAAAATGGTTTGGTAACCTTTATTTGTTGTTAAAAAAATTAATTAAGTTTTCAAACACTACCACATGCTGTTCGCCGGTGGCTAAGTTTTTTACCTGGCAATAATTTTGTTCTATTTCTTTACTGCCAATAATTACAGCGTAAGGAATTTTTTTGTCCTCGGCATAGCGAAATTGTTTGGCAATTTTTGTTTCTTCAATATGAAATAATTCGCAGGCAATACCGGCTTTACGTAATTTTTGCATAATAGTAAATGCAAAGGCGCTTTCCGTTTCTCCCATATTAAAAAACAAAGCTTTAGTACTTACCTGCAAATTTTCGGGAAATAATTTTAATTCTTCCAGCACATCATAAATCCTGTCTACCCCAAAGCTAATACCCACACCGGGTATATCGGGCACACCAAACAATCCGGTTAAATCATCATAACGGCCGCCGCCGCCAATGCTGCCCATTTGTACAATGGAAGGCGCTTTAGCTTCGTAAATAATTCCGGTATAATAATTTAAACCACGTGCCAGCGTAAAATCTACCACCACATTTTTATCTGCAGTGTGCTGTAATATTTTTTTAATTTCTTCAAGGCCACGTTTAGTTTCGGGCATTTTGCCCAGCAAATCAGTAAGCTGTTCTACTTTTTCTTCGTTGCTGCCGCTAATAGCAATATATTTTTCTATTAATTGAATTTGAAATTCTGTTAATCCTTTTTCTGACAATTCGGCTTTTACTTTGTTTACGCTTACTTTATCTAATTTATCAATAGCAGTGGTTATGGCTGCTAATTTATCAGTAGCATTGCAAGCCCTTGCCAGTGCCGATAAAATTTTGCGGCTGTTTATTTTTAATTCATAATCAAATAAACCAAGGCGGTTAAAAACTTCATCATAAATTAATGCAAACTCTACATCATTCATTAATGCATAACTGCCTACCACATCTGCATCGCATTGCGTAAACTCACGGTAGCGCCCTTTTTGCGGCCTGTCGGCACGCCATACCGGTTGTATTTGGTAACGCTTAAAAGGGAAAGATAATTTGGTGTGGTTCATGGCCACATATCTTGCAAAAGGAATGGTAAGATCATATTTTAAAGCCCTCTCTGTAACATCAACACTGCTTTTTCCTTCTAATACTTTTTCAAAACCTGCTTTTGCTGCTTCAATATTTTTTTCGTTGTTGAGGCCGTTATTTAAAATTTTAAAAATTAATTTATCACCTTCATCTCCATATTTACCCATTAAGGTTTCTAAATTTTCCATAGCCGGTGTTTCTAATGGTTGAAACCCATACAATTCAAAAACAGTTTTTATGGTATTAAGGATGTAATTTCTTTTTCTGATGGTTTGAGCCGAAAAATCCCTGGTGCCTTGTGGTATGGATGGTTTATTGATCATGATGTGTTGTGAATATAAGGGTATTTTATTTTATTGAACAGTTGAAATTAAAAAGGGTTGAATGATTTTTTGCGAACCAAAAATAGCATCTATTTGCCAACTTTTCGAAGTACAATTTTTTCGCAGGCCTGTTCAATTAATTTATAGGTTTCATGATAGCCTTTTTCGGGGCCGCTCCACGGGTCGGGTACACATTTGTTTGCACCGGGATTCAATTCGTTTAATAATAGCTCCACTTTTTGTGCCTCAAATTTATCTTTTGCAATCCAGCTTCATATCATCCACTACATCTTTTGCCATGGCATAAATTATATCGTATTTTTCAAAATCTGCAGCAACAAATTGCCTGCTTCTTTGTGCTACTGATATCAATACCATTTTGTAAACCCACTTTAATACTCATTTGATGAGGCGGCTCGCCATTATGATAACCGTTAGTGCCGGCGCTTTCCACCGTCCAGTTTAATCCGGCTTGTAATGCTTTGTGTTTTAAAATTCCTTCTGCCAACGGGCTTCTGCAAATATTGCCAAGGCATACCATTAAAATTTTCATGGCGCAAAGATAGCTGTGAGCTGTGAGCTGATGAGCTGTGAGCTGTGAGCAAAAATGAATTGATGAAGTTAAGAGCGATTTACTAAACGCAGACAACCAATTTAAAACTGGTGCATTTTAAATTGTCGCAATATTTTTTTCAACGCTAGAGAAAATGATATGGCAGAGTTTACGCTGAGGACTTCTGCGATAACCCCTTCTCTCATTTTCTCTGCGTTGTAATTTATTGCCTGGCTTCATGCTTTAGCGATAATTTGAAATGCGCCCCTTACAACTACAAACTGTTTCTTATTTATGGAATTTGTAAACAATATCATCTCATTAACGAACAAGCGCTTGTTTCAAAAATATTCTCTCATCTCCTTAATTACAGTAAGGATTAAAACTAACAAAATGAAAACAGAATTAATTTTGAAAAGCGATGTATTAGATATTCTTTTTGAAAACCGT
The DNA here is from genome assembly GCA_963741535.1 of uncultured Chitinophagaceae bacterium. Classification (GTDB taxonomy): domain Bacteria; phylum Bacteroidota; class Bacteroidia; order Chitinophagales; family Chitinophagaceae; genus Ferruginibacter. The sequence goes on along the minus strand of CAVUIP010000001.1, from coordinate 36,335 downwards.
AACAAAGATTACGGTGCTTACAACCTGCGTAAATTTTATGATAACAGGCTGATGAAATCGGTTGGTGTAATGATTGGACTTGTGATTGTGTTATCAGCTTTTACTTTTATTCCTAAAAAGAAAAATTTTATTGATGCCAGTAATTACAACATTCCAGTAACAGAGATGGGTAAATTAAAACCAAAAGACAAGAAAAAAATAGCAGAGCCCGTAATTAAAGAAAAAACAAAATTGCCACCAGCGCAAACACAAAAATTTTTAACCCGGATTAAAATTGTAAATGAAAAAGATTCTGCAGATAAGTTGGCGAAAGACATATACGAAAGTTGAAATAAGTAACACTACAAGTATTAATATCTCCAGTGGCGGACCCAAAATCTTTCAACCTGCAGATCCCGGCGATGGTGGATGGAGAAGTATGTTGGAGGGAATTCCAAAAAACCAGATATTGATATTAAAACGCCAACATACAGTCCCGATATAATGCCCTCTTACCCAGGCGGTATTGATGCACTAAGAAAATTTTTACAAAGACATTTAAACAATCCTAAAGAAATGGAAGAAGGAGAGGAAGTAAGTGTAAAAGTAAAATTTGTAGTGGATTACGATGGAAAGTTGCAAAGCTTTGTAACCGTACAGGATGGTGGGGAAGAATTTAATAAAGAAGTGGTAAGGGTGTTGAAAAAAATGCCCAACTGGGTTCCCGGAAAAACTAACGGTCAAAATGTATCAGTTTATTTTACGATACCTGTAAAGTTTGTTCCTGCCAACTGATTTACGCCATAAATTATGTAATTTGCCATCCCGATATTATTTTAAACTGTAAGGCCTTTAACCTTACAGTTCTTTTTTAAAAAAATATTTTATGGCACTGGAAGAATTTGAAAAAGAAGAACCGAATAACAGGGATAAAAATCTTATCCGCATGCGGAGCATAACCAATTATACCATGGGGGTGTTTTTTATAGCGGCAGGTTTTTTCTTTATGTTCCCAAATAAATATTCCACTGAGTTTTTAAGTAAATACGATGCAGACTTAATGAAAATGTTTGCAGTAATATGCTGGATATATGGTGTGTTTAGAATGTTCAGAGGCTACAGTAAAAATTATTTTAAAGACTGATGATAAAAAAAATTACCGGCGTTATAATTATTGTTTGCATACTGTTTGCAGCAGGCTGTAAAAGCAAATACAAAGGCACTGCATTCGATTCGCCAACCGAAGGCACGATTAATATAAGTGTAGATGAATCTTATAAACCAATAATTGAAGAGCAGATAAAAGTTTTTGAAGCCTCTTACCCCAAAGCAAAAATTATTGCACATTACAAAACAGAAGCAGATTGCTTTAAAGATATATTAAACGATTCAGCTACAAGAGTAATTATTGCCACACGTGGCTTAAACCCAAAGGAAGAAGATTTTTTTAAAAGCACTTTAAACTATGTGCCCGTTTGGGGTACTGTTGCATCAGATGCTATTGTGGTGGTGGTAAATGGTAAAAGCAACGATACTTTATTTACTATCGAAAGGCTTAAAAAACAACTGTCGGGGGCAATAGGTAAAAAACAAACTTTTATTTTTGATGGATTAAATGCAACCAGTATAGTGCGTTTTGCAGTCGATAGTATATTGAGGGGCCAAAAATTCGACAGCAGTGTGGTAAAAGCAGTAAAGAGCAGCAGAGAAGTATTGGAATATGTAGCCACAGACGAAAATGCTGTTGGTTTTGTTGGTATAAGCTGGATAGGAAACCCGGAAGATACAGCACAGGTGAATATGTTAAAGAAAGTAAAAATGGCGTATATAAAATGTGATAACTGTGCCGACTCGATGTATGTAAAACCAACGCAGCTGGGCATCTTAACCAAAAGATATCCTTTGGTACGTGGTTTGTATTATATCGCCAAAGAAAGTAGCGCAGGGCTTGGAACAGGGTTTACAAGTTTTTTAAAAAACGAAAGAGGCCAGCTTATTTTTAGAAGGGGATATTTAGGAAATAAAATGAGTTTTTATATAAGAAATGTAAAGATCAACGAAAAATTATAAAAAGATTATTCTGGTTTTTGAAGAATGTGTCTATAAAATTAATAACATTGTAAAAGTATAAAAGCAAAATAAAATGAACAAGATAAAAGCGGCGGTATTATTTTTAACCACTATGCTGGTTGCAAACTTTATTAATGCACAAAGCATTGATGATGGAAAAAAGGCTTTGTATTATGAAAAATACATAAGCGCAAAAGCTGTATTTGAAAAATTAGTTGCAGCAAATGCAAATAATGCAGATGCTGTGTACTGGCTTGGCCAAACAATGCTGGGCCCCGATAAAACAGAAAATATTGCAGCAGTAAAAGAATTGTACCGTAAAACACTTGAAGCTAACAGCAACAATGCTTTGTTAACTGCAGGTATCGGGCATATTGAATTGCTGGAAGGTAAAACACAGGATGCCCGTAACCGTTTCGAAACTGCTATTTCTTTAAGCCAGGGAAAAAATGTTGCTGTTTTAAATGCAATCGGTTTAGCAAATGGTGATTTTGATTCTAAAAACGGCGATGCAAATTATGCTGTTGATAAATTAAAATTAGCCACCACATTAAAAGGCTTTAAAGATCCTGAAACATGGGCTTTATTAGGCGATGCTTACCGTAAGGCTTCTGATGGTGGCAGTGCACAAAGGGCTTACGAAAGTGCTTTAACTGTTAACCCAACTTATGCAAGGGCAAAATACCGTATTGGTAAAATTTATCAAACACAGGGCTTTACCCAGTCAGAAATTTATATGAGGTATTTTAATGAGGCCATTGCAATGGATCCTAATTATGCACCTGTTTATAATAATCTGTATAATTTATTTTATAAAACAGATGTAAAAAAATCGGCTGAATATCTGGAAAAATATTTAACCATAATGGGAGCCGATGAACCACAAGCTTGTTATTACAGGGCTACCATTAAATATGCCCAGGGTTTATTTGCAGAGGCAATTACTCAGGCTGATGCCTGTATCGCTGGCGGCGGTGCAAATCCTGATGTTCGTTTATATGGTTTAAAAGGATATGCTTACGATAAAATGAACGATTCAGTAAATGCAAAAACTTCTTTTGAAAAATTCTTTCAATTGCAAAAACCTGAAAAGGTTGGCCCAACCGATATTGAATTTTATGTAAGAAACTTATTAAAATTCCCGGGTAACGAAGCTGCTGCCGCAACATTAATTGAAAAAGGTATCACTTTTGATACTACCGAAATTGGTAAAGTGGCATTGATGAAAACAATGGCAGTAAGGTTCGAATCTCAAAAACAATATTTAGATGCAGCCAACTGGTATAAAAAAATTCTTGATACCAAAAAAGCACCAACAAAAACTGATATTTTTAATGCTTCTATAAACTTTAGCCGTGGTGGAAATTACCAGGCTGCAATTGATGGGTGGAATGGTATACATCACCAAATATCCTAACGAAACTTACGGATATTATATGACAGCATTATCGCAGGAAAAAATGGATACAACCATGGCATTGGGCCTTGGCAGCTCCAAGCTATCAAAAAGTAATTGACCTTGCCGAGGCGCAATGGGCTACCGATTCGGCTAAAGTAAAAACACATTTATTAAATGCCTACAAATATTTTATTCAATACACTTATAATGTAAAGAAAGATAAAAAAGGTGCATCTGATTATTGTGCAAGGTATTTGCTTAAAGAGCCAACAGACGGAGAGGTTTTAGCATTAAAAAAACAATTTGATGCCCCTGCAAGAACAACACCTGCAAGAACTGCCCCGGCAGCAAAGCCTGCAACAGGTGGTAAAACCCCTGCTAAAACAGCTGCAACAAAAGCCGCACCTCCAAAAAAAAAGTAAAAGCTAAGAATTAAAAAAAATAGTAAACCCCGTTATTAAAAAAGTAACGGGGTTTTTTGTGCTGCATAATATTGATTATTGATATTGCTGCCTTATTTTTGCGGTAATTCTATAATAAAATATCCGAATGCAGTTTTTTTTCCTTCAAACAGTTAATACAAATAATACTTATAATTATTTACCTATTGCTTTGCAACTGTTTTTTGCAGCAGGTTTAATTATTACCATAATGGTGCTCAGTAATTATTTGGGCCCCAAAAGAAAAACCGCTGATAAACTCCAGAATTTTGAAAGCGGTATAGAAATTAAAGGCAATGCCCGCCAGCCAATGGCAGTTAAATATTTTTTAGTAGCCATTTTATTTGTGTTGTTCGATGTGGAAGTTATTTTCTTTTATCCCTATGCTGTAAATTTTAAAGAATTGGGTAAAGATGGTTTTATAGCAGTAGTTATGTTTGTAGGCTTATTTGTTAGCAGGCTTTGTTTATATAATTAAAAAAGGGGCTTTAGACTGGGAAGACTAAAAGCCCCTATCCCCTAAAGGGGGAAATGATTGAAACAATATTTTTAACATAAATTCCCCTTTAGGGGATAGGGGTATGAGCCGTCCGGTACAATATAATAATCACATAAAGTTTGAGGGTATTCCCGAGGGATACATGGGCGAAGGTTTTATGGCTACTAATTTAGAAAAAGTAGTGAGCCTTGCCCGTAAAAATTCTATCTGGCCTTTACCTTTTGCAACAAGCTGTTGTGGTATTGAGTTTATGGCCACCATGGCCAGCCATTACGATTTGGCAAGGTTCGGCAGCGAACGTGTAGGCTTTTCTCCACGCCAGTGCGATTTATTAATGGTAATGGGAACCATTGCAAAAAAAATGGGGCCAATAGTAAAACAGGTTTATCTGCAAATGGCAGAGCCACGCTGGGTTTTAGCGATGGGAGCTTGCGCATGCAGTGGTGGAATTTTCGACAGTTATTCTGTATTGCAGGGTATCGATCAGGTTATTCCGGTTGATGTTTATATACCCGGTTGCCCGCCAAGGCCCGAAGCAGTGTTAGATGGGTTTATGAAAATACAGGACTTGGTAAATGCAGAAGGATTGAGAAGAAGGCACAGCGATCAGTATAAAGAATTGCTAACAGGATATGGAATACAGTAGGATTTGTGATTTTAGATTGTAGATTTCAGATTTACTGCAATCGCACAAACTAAAATAACAAAAGTAGTATAAGATTTTGGGTTTAATAAAATCTAAAATCGGCAATCTAAAATCTAAAATTAGAAATGGCTTTAACCAACGATATAATTAAACAAAAACTAACCGAAAAATTTGGCGACCAGCTTACCGATTGGCAGGAGCCTTATGGCATGTTAACTTTTACTGCACCCAAAGATTTAAATATTAAGGTAATGCAGTTTTTGTTTGATGATGCTGAACTGCGGTTTCAGTTTTTAACCGATTTGCAGGCAGTGCATTATCCAGAAAAAAAAGGAGCAGAGCTTGCTGTGGTGTATCACCTGCACAACTTAGTTGATAATGTACGCATAAGGTTTAAAGTATTTACTGATATCGCAAAGCCCGATGTATTTACTGCCACAGCTTTATACAATGCAGCAAATGTTATGGAAAGAGAAACCTACGATTTTTACGGCGTAAATTTTATAGGTCATCCTAATTTAATAAGAATATTGAATGTGGAGGAAATGGATTATTTCCCTATGCGTAAAGAATTTCCATTGGAAGAGCAGACGAGGATTGATAAAGATGATGAAATGTTCGGGAGGTAAAAACCCCTCCGCTCCGCCGTGGCGGAGAACTTTGGAGAATAAAAATTTAAGATTCTTTTATAAAATTTGCAAAGTGAAACTTTGTAGTGACCTGGAAAAAGTATATTGTTAGAAAATAAAAATAATCTTACATAAGCGACGAAAGTTTTTTGCAAAACATGATTAAAGATCAATAAAGAAAAACTGTTGAAGAGTGCGACGCCAATGAAGATGAATAAAGGATTAGTGATGGTAACAAAAATTTAATAACAAAACATAATCAAAGTCCCCTTTAGGGGATTTAGGGGTTTCATGACAGATACATCACACATTTTATTACCCGAAGGTTCCATAGAAAAGCAAACCACAACGCTTAACCTGGGGCCAACGCATCCTGCAACGCATGGTGTGTTTCAAAATATTTTGGAGCTGGATGGCGAACGCATTATGAAATCTACTTCTACAGTAGGTTACATACACCGTGCCTTCGAAAAAATTGCAGAGCGCAGGCCGCTGTATCAAATAACGCCGCTTACCGACAGGTTAAATTACTGTTCCTCCCCCATCAACAATATGGGCTGGCATATTACCTGCGAAAAATTATTAGGCTTAACGCTGCCCAAAAGAGTAGATTATTTACGGGTAATCATTATGGAGCTGGCCCGTATCAGCGATCATTTAATTTGTAATTCTATTGTGGGTGTGGATAGCGGGGCTTACTCAGGTTTTTTATACCTGATGCAGTTTAGAGAATTGATCTACGAAATTTATGAAGAAATTTGCGGCTCACGCCTAACTACTACCATTGGCCGCATTGGCGGGTTTGAAAGAAATTTTACCGCAGTAGCATTTGAAAAATTAGAAAAATTTTTAAAAGAATATCCAAAGCAGTTAAAAGAATTTGAAAACCTGTTTACCCGTAACAGGATTTTTATGGACAGAACAATTGGTTGTGGCCCCATTGCAGCCGACAGGGCATTAAACTATGGATTTACCGGCCCTAACTTACGTGCCGCCGGTGTAGATTATGATGTTCGGGTACACACGCCCTATAGCAGCTATCAGGATTTTGATTTTATAATCCCGGTTGGCAAAACGGGTGATTGTTACGACCGTTTTTTAGTACGCAACGAAGAAATGTGGCAGAGCCTGAGCATTATTGAACAGGCTTATCAAAAAGTGCAGCAATTTAAAGGTGCCGATGCAGAAGTTTTTCATGCCGATGTACCTGCTTATTATTTGCCCGAGAAAAAAGATGTGTACACCAAAATGGAAGCGCTCATTTATCATTTTAAAATTGTGATGGGGGAAACCGATATTCCTGCAGGCGAAGTGTACAGTTCTGTGGAAGGTGCCAATGGCGAGCTGGGATTTTATTTAATAAGTGATGGTGGAAGAACGCCGTACCGTTTACATTTTCGCCGCCCCTGTTTTATTTATTACCAGGCTTTTGAAGAGTTGGTAAAAGGCGGTATGCTGAGCGATGCAGTAATTACCATGAGCAGTTTGAATTTGATTGCGGGGGAGATGGATGCGTAACCCCTGTCCCCTGAAGGGGAACTGAGTTTGTTACCGCATTTGATTTTGTATGTTCTTTTAAAATGAATAGTTTTTTGTAATACCAGCGAAAGTTTTTCATAGCAGCATAGTTGCGTCGCAATCCTTTCAACGGCATACCAATGTTGATCTTTTATTAAAGCGTATTTAGAAAATATAAATAAATGGAAATTGTTTTTTCATCAGATAAATTAAATAAGGTTTCGGAAATTATCAGCCGGTATCCCGAAGGCAAACAAAAAAGTGCCTTACTGCCGGTATTGCATTTGGCACAACAAGAATTTGGTGGATGGCTCGATGTGCCGGTGATGGATTATGTAGCAACGCTATTAAATATTGAACCAATAGAAGTATACGAAGTAGCCAGTTTTTACAGCATGTACAATTTAAAACCTGTAGGCAAATACATGTTTGAAGTTTGCCAAACCGGGCCCTGCATGATAAACGGCAGCGATACTATTATTGATTACATCAAACAAAAACTAAACATTGCTGTTGGAGAAACCACCACTGATGGCATGTTTACTTTAAAAACGGTAGAATGTTTGGGAGCCTGCGGCTACGCACCCATGATGCAGCTGGGAAAAAATTACCGGGAACATTTAACTAAAGAAAAAGTGGATGCGATAATTGAAGAGTGCAGGGCAAAAGCAAATTAATGAAATTGTATTTATCAATATTAATCTTTTTGTTTTCGGCAAATTTAGTTGCGCAAACAACTGACTCTGCCAATTAATTAATACTTTAAAAGAGTTTCACCAGGCACTGGTAAAAAAAATAGAGTTGCATTAACTAGCAAACAGATAAAGCAGTGAGTTACGGCCACAGTAATGGCTGGGTGCAAACCAAAAAAGATTTGATAAAAGATTTTGAGACGGGTAAAATCAGTTATCAAAGTTTTAAAGAAGACAGTATAACAGTTTTGATGAATGATAATAGGGCGAATGTGCGTTTTATTGCAGATATTACTGCATCTTTAAATGGCACAACAGTTAATAATTATCATTTAAAAGTGCTGGAAGTGTGGGTGAGGAAAAGTAAACGGTGGGTGTTGTTTGCAAGGCAGGCAGTGAAGGGGTAGGAAAAATAAAAAATATCGACATGGTAAAGAAGTATTTGCTTTTATCGGCCTTAATTTTTTGTTTTGTATTTTTTCAAAATTCCTCAGCGGGCAAAGGAAGTAACATTGCAGCAAATGGTGATGTCGGGTCTATAAAATTGTATCGTTTTTACACAGCTTTGCAAATAGGAGATAGTGTAACGTCTGCCGGTACAGTAAAAGACACTACAGATTTTATTGAGTTTGCTGATGGCAAGATTCTTTGGAAGCCAGTTTATGTCAGCGGTGCAAAAACAGGAGTGGGAAGTAACAAATTGTTCTTAAGTGATGGCGAAAAATATAAATTTAGCGACATTAAATCTTACAGTACAAAAGGCAGAAGGTATTATAATTGCAGAAACAATTGGTTTGGCTTTATGGTAAAAGAAGGTAAGATTAAAGCTTTTGGTTGTTTAGCGATAAACCTTGAGCCGACTGTTAAAATGCTTAAAAATAGCAGGTTAGATGTTTATATACAGAAAGGCAATGGCGAAATTTTAGTTTAAACACAAACGTTTTAAGAGAAATGGTATCAGATAATCCCAAGGCAGTTGCTTATGTAGATAAATATATTTCGTTGACAGAAAAAAAAGCAAAATACTGAAATAGCAATTGATACTTATAATGGTTGAAATATGAGTATTGAGAACTATTACAATAATTAAAACCGGGGTAAAGAAAGGAAAAAGATGGGTGTTGTTTGCAAGGCAGGCGGTAAAAAACTGACAAAATAGTATAAATGAAACATTGGTTAAATAAATTGGGTAATGAATCTTTCATTATTATTCTGATGGTCTTATATTGTTTATGTTAGTGGTATATTAAAAAATGATAAAATATTTTAAAGAGAAAAAACTATAAAAGTAGAGAGGCTTAAAGCAATGGTTCCTGTTATCCTGTATTTGTAATAAAAACTGGTGGTGATACACTGTATGGCGAAAAAGGAAAACATACACACAGCAAATTAAATGGGAAGGATTATATAATTATTGACAGGCAAAAATTTGAAGATAATACTTTGAGTGCGTTCCAAACCAGTTCAGGGTTTGCAATTAAGTCGCCCAATTATAAACCACAGTATTTTGATGATACATGGATGTATTATTTGCGCAGAGGTAAAATAACAATACTGCATGGTAAAATTTATCAATACTCTGTTAGTGAAAAGACAACAACAGTGGATAAAAATCCAAATTATGCCGGGCCGGTATCCAGTTCAACCAATTATACTTATTTAATTTTAAGTATGTTTTGTTTTATGAAGCAGAAGGGAAAAATTATGAAAAATTAACTAACAGCAGATTGAGAAATTTATTTTATGATAATCCCCAAGCCCTTAGTTTATACAACAATTTATTTATTGAGGAGAATGGAGATTCTTTTTTGGATGCTGAGAAAATTTTAGAGGTAATTGATGTTTACAATGGCAAATAGGCAGTATTTTAATCGTTGTTGGTGGCCACTGATTACACATACGCTAAGATAAACGAACAATAAAGAAATATAGTTGAAGATGCGACACCAATGAAGCAGAACTAAGAACTAATGTTGGTAACAAAATAAAAATTTGCCAAAGGCAAATTGAGATATGAGTAGAAAATTATTATTAGAAAAAGCACACATAGAAAACATCAGATTATATGATGTGTACCGCCGTGAAGGTGGCTACCGCAGCGTGGAAAAAGCTTTAAAAACAATGGATCCAGCATCTATTGTGGATGAAGTTAAAAAAAGCGGCTTACGGGGCCGGGGAGGCGCAGGTTTTCCGGCAGGAATGAAATGGAGTTTTATTGCCAAGCCCGAAGGTGTGCCCAGGCATTTGGTAGTTAATGCAGATGAAAGCGAACCCGGTACTTTTAAAGACCGCTACCTGATGGAATTTATTCCGCATATTTTAATTGAAGGTATGATCGTGTCGTCGTTTGCGTTAGGCAGCAACGTCAGTTACATTTATATACGTGGCGAGTACGCCTGGATTATTGATATTTTAGAACAGGCTATTGCAGAAGCAAAACAAAATGGATTTCTCGGTAAAAATATTTTAGGCAGCGGCTTCGATTGCGAAATTTATGTACATCGTGGTGCAGGAGCTTATATCTGCGGCGAAGAAACTGCGTTGATAGAAAGTTTAGAAGGTAAGCGTGGTAACCCAAGAATTAAACCACCTTTCCCTGCAATTAAAGGAGTGTGGGAAAGACCAACGGTTGTAAATAATGTAGAAACTATTGCAGCAGTTGTTCCTATTATAAATGATGGTGGCGATGAGTATGCAAAAATTGGTGTGGGAAAAAGTACCGGTACAAAATTAATTTCTGCATGCGGCAATATTAATAAGCCCGGTGTTTACGAAATAGATATGACCATCAGTGTAGAAGAATTTATTTACAGCGATGAGTGGTGTGGCGGCATTCCCAACGGCAAAAGGTTAAAAGCGTGTATCCCCGGCGGATCATCTGTCCCTATTCTTCCTGCAAATTTATTATTAACCACTGCCAAAGGCGAAAAGCGTTTAATGAACTACGAGAGCTTGAGCGATGGAGGTTTTGCAACTGGCAGTATGATGGGTAGCGGCGGATTTATTGTATTGGATGAAGACCAGTGTGTGGTAAAAAATACCTACACTTTAGCAAGGTTTTACCGTCATGAAAGTTGCGGACAATGCAGCCCCTGCCGTGAAGGAACCGGCTGGATGGAAAAGATTTTATTAAACATAGAAAAAGGCAAAGGCAAAATAAGTGACATAGATTTGCTGTGGGATATACAAAGAAAGATTGAAGGCAATACTATTTGTCCGTTAGGTGATGCAGCGGCCTGGCCGGTTGCAGCAGCGATAAGGCATTTTAGAGATGAGTTTGAATGGCATGTGTTGAACCCTGAGGAGTGTTTGAAAAAGAATTATGGTTTGGCGCATTATGCGGATGCGATTCATGTGGCTGTAGCTGCATAAAATATTGAATGAGTATTATTGATAACATAGAAATTAAAAATTTTAAAAGCATACGCCATCAAAAAATTGAAGGGTGTAAGAAGATTAATGTTTTTATTGGTTACCCTAATGTTGGGAAGAGTAATATTTTGGAGGCAGTGGGGCTAGCTGCTCATGATTTTAGTATCCCACGCAAACCAAGTGCTTTAAAAGATTTATGTAGATATGAAGAATTAATAGGATTGTATAATGATGGAAATAAGCAAAAGGAAATATCAGATACAGATGTAATGGATTCGCATACTTATTAAAATATTTATGATCAAAACACCATGTTGATACGATGTATTTGAGGATAGAATATTTTAATGATAGAATCTAATGAAATATAAGCGATGCAAGTAAAAGATTATCAATTAAACTAATCTGGTGAGTTAGCGAAAAAAGTGGTATTGTAATAAATTTTAATTTTAAAGAAGCGTAAAAAAATATCAGTTTAAAGGATTCAAGTTTCAGTTAAAAATAACCCTTTAAAGTTGGATTTCCCTTTGGGAAATAATTTGTCAGAAGTATTAAGATACAATTCTGAGATAAGGAAACAATGTGGTGAATTATTTAATGAGTATGAATTAAAACTTGCATTTGATGAAGACACAAAAGTTCGTATTCAAAAACAACTTGATGAGTATAGTGTCTTTCAGATTCCATATGATTCAAGTTTCAGATACTTTTGCAAAGATTAATTTTTCATAAAGCGGCTATTTTTACTAATAAGGATTATGTTTTACTTTTCGAAGAGCCAGAAGCCACATGTTTCCACCGTATATAAAAAAACTAACTACAGATATTGTCTTTGATAAAACTAATCAGTTCTTCTTTTCTAACTCATAGTCCGTATGTATTAGATGAATTGATTTTGAGAAGGAGGAGATGATTTGAGCTGTTTATTTGGTTAGACTATAAAAATGGGGAAACAATTATTCATTATTTAAGTAAAATGAGATTTAGATGAAATAAGGGAATATGGTGTTGATTTATTCTTTAACATAGATAGTTATTTATAACATGGACAAATCAATAATACCTTGCGGCTTTGCCGATCCTTAGTGGTTTGCGTAAAAAAATTATGCCAGACGAAATAAAAAAAGAACCACCATCAAATTGTTTTAAGGTGGAGGCTACAATGAAAGGATTGAATAGCTTTGCAGCTTGGAATAATTGATAAAGATAAGAAGCAGATAAAGTATTTAGAACAATTTTAAAGTTATTGATAAAGTAGAAGGAGATTTAATTTTGTGGAGGCATTCAGATGAAAATATTCATCATTGGATTATTCAGATTTGCCCTGCACTGGAAAGATTGCTTATTGAAAATTTGCGAAACCGAGCAAATTGATGTAAGTGGTTTTGGAGAAAATACCTTTGATGGTATAAAATACTATACAAAGTCAACATCAAGATTATACAATCCTAAGTTACAGGCATTGTTTACCGAGATAAACAAGAAGAATGAAAATGAAATTGTAAGGAAGCTGAAAGGATGGACTAAGTTATTAAAAGAAAAAAATTATAAAGTCGTTATAAACGAGTTAGTAAATGCCTGAAGAAATAAAAACTTTTAAAGTCACCATCGATAACATCACCATTGATGTTGCCCCTGGCACAACGGTTTTAAATGCTGCCCGTCAAATTGGTGGCGATGTTACACCGCCTGCAATGTGCTACTACAGCAAGTTACAGGGCAGTGGTGGTAAATGCCGTACCTGTTTAGTAGAAGTGGCTGCAGGCTCCACCGCCGACCCAAGGCCAATGCCAAAGTTGGTGGCAAGTTGCCGTACCAATGTAATGGATGGTATGATTGTAAAAAATATTACCAGTGATAAAGTAAAAGATGCAAGAGCAGGGGTGGTAGAATTTTTATTAATTAATCATCCGCTGGATTGCCCCATTTGCGACCAGGCCGGCGAATGTCATTTGCAGGATCTTGGGTTACGAACATGGAAAAGAAGGCACCCGTTACGAATTTAAAAGAAGAACTTTTGATAAAGAAGATATTGGTCCATACATACAACTGCACATGACGAGGTGCATACTTTGTTACCGCTGCACTTATGTTGCCGACCAACTAACGGACAACCGTGTACATGGTATTTTAGACCGGGGTGATCATGCAGAAATATCTACTTATATTTCCAAAGCCATCGAAAATGATTTTAGTGGTAATATGATTGATGTTTGCCCAGTAGGCGCATTAACCGATAAAACTTTTCGTTTTAAAAACAGGGTTTGGTTTACAAAACCTGTGGATGCACACCGCAATTGTGATAATCCCAAATGCTGCGGCAAAGCAACTTTATGGCTGCGTGGCGATGAAGTGTACAGGGTAACTGCACGTAAAGATGAGTGGGGAGAAGTACAGAGTTATGATAATAAGCCCGGATGGATCTGCAACACCTGCCGCTTTGATAAAAAGAAAACCAGCGATTGGGTTATTGAAGGCCCAACAGTTATCAGCAGGCATTCAGTAATTGGGCAAGGCCATTATGTAGGTATGGTAATGCCGAAAGAAACGATACAACAAGTTATGGGTGGCCGTGAGCCTAAACTTTTAATGAACATACATAATGTAAGTGAGGTAAATAATCCTTCGGTACATTTAAGTAAGATAGATGGCCCTGCACACATGCAGGATTTTGCAAAATCGGCAGAGCATGTAAATGGCGAGGGAGAAAGTACCCAATGGGGATTAATAAAAGAATAAAAATATTTTAATAAAGGATTATGCTTTTAGCAATTGACTGGCCTTTTATAATAGAGAAATTAGTGTTGATACTCATTGTGGTAATGGCATCGCTGGGCATTGCTATGTACACCACTTTTGCAGAACGTAAAGTAGCGGCAATTTTGCAGGACAGGAGGGGCCCTAACCGAGCCGGCCCGTTTGGCTTACTGCAACCCTTAGCCGACGGATTAAAATTATTTTTTAAAGAAGAGATTATTCCAAATTTTTCGTCTAAATTTTTATTTATTCTTGGCCCGTCAATGGCAATGCTTACTGCAATTATGACCAGTGCGGTAATTCCATGGGGCGATAAGGTACACTTTTTCGACAGGGATATATCTTTACAAATTGCCAATGTAGATGTAGGTATCCTGTATGTTTTTGGTGTGTTAAGTTTAGGCGTGTATGGTATAATGATAGGCAGCTGGGCAAGTAATAATAAATTTTCTTTGATGGGAGGTTTAAGGGCAGCCTCTCAAATAATCAGTTACGAATTGGCTATGGGTATTTCGTTAATTGCATTGATACTGATAACAGGCGACCTCAGCCTGAAAGAAATTGTTTTGCAGCAACAGAAAACCAACTGGAATGTTTTATATCAGCCTTTAGGTTTTTTAATATTTTTAATTTGTGCCTTTGCAGAATGTAACCGTACACCTTTCGATTTGCCCGAAGCAGAAAATGAATTGATTGGCGGATATCATACAGAATATTCATCAATGAAACTGGGTTTTTATTTATTTGCTGAGTACATCAACATGTTTATCAGCAGTGCAATAATGGCTACATTATTTTTTGGGGGCTACGATATACCTTTTGTAAATGAGCAAACTTTACAAAACAGTATTGGCCAATGGGCTGTGCTGCTGCAGGTACTTTGTTTCTTAATTAAAATAGCAGCTTTTTTATTTTTATTTATGTGGGTACGGTGGACGATACCCCGTTTTAGATACGATCAGTTAATGAACCTTGGCTGGAAGATATTGATACCAATTGCTTTGGTAAATATGCTGGCAACCGGGGGAATACTTTTATTTTTGAACAAATAATTTTAAATAAACCTTAAATGGTTTTATAAATATGCAGGCATTAACAAACAGGGTAAAACAGGTAGAAAGAAAACCAATGAGTTTTTTTGAAAGGATGTATCTGCCTGCAATTTTTAAAGGCATGATCATAACCTTCATGCATATCTTTAAAAAGAAACCTACAATAAATTATCCCGAAGTAAAACGTCCATTCAGTCCTGTGTTCCGTGGCTTGCATGTTTTAAACAGGGATGAAGAGGGAAGAGAAAATTGTACAGCCTGCGGTTTATGTGCAGTGGCCTGCCCGGCAGAAGCTATTACCATGGAAGCTGCAGAAAGAAAAGCAGGAGAAGAAAATTTGTACCGGGAAGAAAAGTATGCAGCTAAGTACGAAATAAATATGCTGCGTTGTATTTTTTGCGGCTTGTGCGAAGAGGCTTGCCCGAAAGATGCAATTTACTTAAGCGAAACTTTTGCACCGGCCGATTATCAGCGCAAACAATTTATTTACAATAAAGATGAATTATTAATACCTCACCCCATTGAAAATGCCGAAGCATATACAAAGGCCCTCGGCAACAGGGTAAAACCCGGGGCGAAAAGTTGAGTAAAGCTGAATGATTGAACCAGTTAATGAAAAATGCAACTGTTTATCAACATACAACTGAGTTCAACAGTATTAAAATAAAAATAACAATGAGCATAACACAAATAGTATTCTGGTTTTTGGCGGTATTGGCAATTGGCAGTGCCTTAATGGTTATTACCCGTAAAAATCCTGTACATAGTGTATTGTACCTTGTGGTAACATTCTTTGCAATATCGGGTCATTATATTTTATTGAATGCACAGTTTTTAGCTATCGTGAATATTATTGTTTATGCCGGTGCTATTATGGTTTTGTTTTTATTTGTTGTAATGATGATGAATCTAAATTTGAATGCAGAGCCGCAAAAAAATAAACTGATGCAGTTTGCAGGTGTGGTTTCGGGAGGAAGTTTATTTTTAGTGCTGATGGCAGCATTGGTAAAATCTACCACCGTTAATGGTGCAGTACAAATGCAAACCGGCGATTATGGCTTAATTAAAAACCTGGGCCAGGTTTTATTCAGAGATTATGTTTTGCCTTTTGAAATAAGCAGTATTTTATTTTTAAGTGCTATGGTAGGTGCGGTGGTTATGAGTAAAAAAGAACAGTAATATTACGTTAAGCCTAAAATAGCAAACCTCACAGGTTTATGAAAATTTGTGAGTATAATTAAAACGGTTATAAAACCTGTGAGGTTTATACGCTACTTTAAAGTTAACACAGCTGTAATATTTTATCAGTATAAAATTAAT
Source organism: uncultured Chitinophagaceae bacterium (assembly GCA_963741535.1). Classification (GTDB taxonomy): domain Bacteria; phylum Bacteroidota; class Bacteroidia; order Chitinophagales; family Chitinophagaceae; genus Ferruginibacter. The sequence continues at coordinate 19,962 of CAVUIP010000001.1, read as the reverse complement.
AGAATGAAAAAAATAATTGTTGTATTTTTTATCTTTTGTTTGTCTGCAGGCAATGCATCGGCACAAATTGATTTTGATAATTTAAATATTGATAAAATTTTGGGTAAAGTATTAAACGTACAACGTGGCTTTGCACCAAAATTTGCTTTAGGAAAAGTTTCAATACCAAAAATTGCCAAAGTTGCAGAGATAATCGGACTTAAAAAAAGCGAGCAGGCAATAAAATTATTCAACACATTTAAAACCGGAAGAACCATTTATAAAGTTGCCGCTTATGCAGGCGGTGCAATCGCAGCCTACAGCGCCATAAAAGCCATTGATAAATCTTCATTAAAAGAAGATTATCAAAAACCATTAATTGGAGCTTTAAGCAGTATTGCTTCTGGGCTGGTGGTAAAATTTTTAACTAAAGGCGCATCTTACAAAGCAGTTGATGTTTTCAACGGAGTTGTAAAAAAGAAAATAAAAGATATTTTTTCAGTAGCACCTGCCTCATCAACATTGGGTATGGGGATATATGTTAAATTATAAATTAAAAATATTGAATCAGCAGTAAAAAATAATCTTCTCCTTTTCTCCGCCGCGGCGGAGATAGGGGCTTCTTATTTATGGAAATTAAATATTACATAGGTTTAGCAGTAGCTTTATTCTGCATTGGCATTATAGGCGTATTAACCCGCCGCAATGCTATCATTATTTTTATGTGTATAGAAGTAATGCTTAATGCAGTGAATTTATTGCTGGTAGCATTTTCTAAAATGCATGCTGCCGCTGCAATTGGCGCATCATCACCATCAGTGGTTAGCGATGCACAAATTTTCGTGTTTTTTATAATGGTAGTGGCAGCTGCGGAAGTTGCTGTGGGGTTGGCTATTATTGTAATGATGTATCGTAATGTACACTCGGTGGATGTAAATTTTTTAAACAGGTTAAAGAACTAACGCGGCAATATGAACAACGTTTTACAATTAATTTGGCTGATACCTTTTTTACCATTAATCGGTTTTTTGATTAATGGGCTTGGGCGGAAACAATTATCAAAATCAATGTCTGGTTTAATTGGCAGCGGGGTAATTTTAATTTCTTTCTGTATCAGTTTGTATATTTTCTTTGCTGTAAAAAACGGTAACACTTATACTGTACACTACTTCGATTTTATAAACGCTGCATCACTTAAAATTGGTTTCGATTTTCAGATTGATCAATTGTCTTCTCTTTTCTTATTAGTAATTACCGGTGTTGGTTTTTTAATTCATGTATATTCCACTTCTTACATGCATGATGAAGAACCCAAAGATTTTGCAAAATATTTTGCTTACTTAAATCTTTTTGTTTTTTCAATGCTGCTTTTGGTGATGGGTGCCAACTATGTAATTATGTTTATTGGCTGGGAAGGTGTGGGGCTTTGTTCTTATTTATTAATTGGCTTTTGGTTTAAAAATAATAATTACAATACTGCGGCAAAAAAAGCATTTGTAATGAATCGCATTGGCGACCTTGGGTTTTTACTGGCCGTGTTCTGGTTAATTTCAAAATTGGGGACAGTAGATTTTCATAATGTTTTTGCAAACGTTTCTAAATTAACTAACACAGATATTACAGCTATCACCATGTTGTTATTTGTTGGTGCCATGGGCAAAAGTGCACAAATTCCTTTGTACACCTGGCTTCCCGATGCAATGGCGGGGCCAACACCCGTATCTGCATTAATACATGCGGCAACAATGGTTACTGCAGGTATTTATATGATAGCACGTAGCAATCTTTTATACACTATGGCGCCTGCAACACAATGTGTGGTGGCCATTGTGGGTTTATCTACGGCTATTCTTGCGGCAACAATTGCACTTAAGCAAAACGATATTAAAAAAGTGCTTGCATACAGTACCGTTAGTCAGCTGGGTTATATGTTTTTAGGGCTTGGTGTTGGTGCATACACAGGCGCAGTGTTTCATGTAATGACACATGCATTTTTTAAAGCCTTATTATTTTTAGGTGCAGGCAGTGTTATACATGCTATGAGCGGCGAACAGGATATGCGTAACATGGGCGGACTAAAAAAATACATGAGTACAACACATCTTACTTTTTTAATTGGATGTTTGGCAATTGCTGGTATGCCGCCGTTCTCCGGTTTTTTTAGTAAAGATGAAATACTGGCTCATGCGTTTGAAAAAAATCCTTTACTATGGGGTATTGGTGTATTGGGTGCGTTAATGACGGCGTTTTATATGTTCCGATTATATGCCATGACTTTTTTAGGAAAATTCCGTGGCACACACGATCAGGAACATCACCTGCACGAAAGCCCTAAAGCAATTACTTTTCCTTTAATTGTATTGGCAATACTTGCATTGGCAGGTGGTTGGGTGGGCATCCCTGAAGTATTTATGCATGGCGGGCACAGGTTAGAAACTTTTCTTGAACCCATTTTTGCCGATAGTAATAAATTAGTAACTGCACATCCTTTACCGCATGCTACAGAATATTTATTAATGGCAGTTTCGGTAGTTGGTGCATTGATAGCATTAGTGTTTGCATGGAATAAATTTAGTAAATATCAAAAAACTGATGTTGCCGAAACAGGTTTGGGTAAAGTGATGCAAAATAAATGGTATGTAGATGAATTGTACGAAGCCATTATTGTAAAACCATTGCAATCTGCTTGCGGCATTTTTTAATAATATTGTAGAGAAAAAAGGCATTGACGGTTTTGTAAACGGTGTAGGCAAAGCCGTTAATTATGGCAGCCGGCAGGTGCGCTTGTTACAAAGCGGCCATACCGGCACTTATGTTTTATTAATGGTAATCGGAATTTTAATTTTATTTATTGTACAATTGTTTTTGTAATTAGAAGATACAGATATGCAAACTCTTGGGTTACGTTTTCCTGAATTATTAATATGGTCTCCGCTAATTGCCGGCTTACTTTGCTTTATTTTAAGAAATGAGAAAAGTGCTAAGGCTGCAGCTTTATTTTCTTCAATATTAACTTTGGCAATTTCATTTGCCAGTTTAATTTATGCTGATGACAAACAATTGAGTGGGTTAAAAGACAGTTATCAGTGGTTGCATGAACTGGGTGCAAGTTTTAATATTGGATTGGATGGGATGGGGCAATTATTAACTTTACTAACAGCATTTTCTTTCCCTTTAATTTTTGTAGCTACATACAACACTTCTTACAAAAATGCCAATGCATTTTATGGTTTAATGTTATTGGCGCAGGCTGGCCTGATGGGTGTGTTTACAGCAATGGATGCGTTGGTATTTTATTTCTTTTGGGAGCTGGCCCTTATACCCGTATATTTTTTATGCAGCCGCTGGGGCGGAGAAAAAAGGATACAGGCAACCTTTAAATTTTTTGTGTACACATTTGCAGGTTCTTTATTAATGCTGATAGGAATTATTTATGTGTACCTGCAAACTACCGGTAACGGTGAGGTGGCGCATTCTTTTGCATGGAACGCTTTTTATAAAGTATCACTCACTAATCCGCAACAGTTTTGGTTATTCTGGCTTTTCTTTATTGCTTTTGCAATTAAGATGCCCATATTTCCTTTTCATACATGGCAGCCCGATACTTACGAACAGTCGCCGGCAGCCGTAACAATGGTGCTGAGTGGTATAATGGTTAAGATGGGTGTATTTGCTGTGTTGCGCTGGTTGTTGCCTATGTTTCCGATGGCTGTTACAAAATACGATACTATCATCATTGGCCTTTCAGTTTTTGGAATGATATACGCCAGTTTAATTGCAATAAAGCAGGATGATTTAAAAAGATTGGTAGCCTATTCTTCCATTGCTCATATTGGATTAATGTGTGCAGCAATTTTTTCTTCCACATCAATTGGGGTACAGGGTGTAGTTATACAAATGTTTAGCCATGGTATTAACATTATTGGTTTGTGGATTGTGGTGGATTTAATTGAAAAGCAAACTGGGGTAAGAAAAATTTCTCAGCTCGGTGGCATAGCACATAAAGCGCCTGTGTTAACTATTATGCTGGTTGTAATTGCGCTGGCAAATATCGCTTTACCCTTAACCAATGCTTTTGTGGGTGAGTTTATGATGTTCAGCGGCTTGTTTAAATTTAATGTTTGGTATGCAGCTATTGCCGGCGTAAGTATAATTCTTGCTGCGGTATATACTTTAAACATGGTGCAAAAAGTTTTTTATGGCGAAACAAACGCCATTACTGCAACTGTAAAAGAAATAGCTCTAAATGAAAAAATAATACTGAGTGTAATTGTGGCAGCTATATTTTTAATCGGTGTTTTTCCGCAGCCTTTGTTTAACTTAACAAAAGATGCAGTTACATTAATAGTAGGAAAAGGTAAATAATTAACAATAAAAAATAAACAACCCTCTTTTTGGGGACAGGGCAATATGAACGCAACTATTTTAACTGCAGCCTGGGGAATTGTACTGATGCTTGCCGGGGCATTTATCAAAAATAAAAGCATACCAAAGTATATTGCTATTGGCGGCCTGTTACTTATTATTGCTGCTGATGCCAGGGAATTGTTTACAATAAATGAAGGGGAAATTCTTTTTGCTATTGATGTAAAGGATATGCTGCATACTACAGCTTTTAACCTAACTTTTATTACAGTAATGCTGGTTTGTACATTATTGTTTTTTTTATTGAGCGGCCGTGATATTGAAAAAGTAGGTAATCATGTGGCAGAATATTTTGCTTTAATATTTTTTGTATTGTGCGGTGTTTGTATTGTGGCAACATTCAACACATTGCTCATGTTATTTATTGGTATCGAAATTATTTCTATCCCTTTGTATATTTTAACGGGCAGCGACAAACGTAATTTAAAAAGTAACGAAGCGGCACTCAAATATTTTTTGATGGGGGCATTTTCTACCGGTATAATGCTGATGGGGATTGCATTTATTTATGGCGGCACCGAATCGGCTTCTTTCTTTTTAGATCAAATAAATATGGGAGCCGGTAAAATGCCGGTAATGATAGCAATTGGTTTAGTGCTGTTACTAATCTCTATGTCTTTTAAAGCATCAGCTGCACCCTTTCATTTCTGGACACCAGATGTGTACGATGGCGCACCAACAGTATTTACTTCTTTTATGGCTACCATTGTAAAAGCGGCTGTTTTTTTTGCATTTCTTCGTTTATTCGAAAAAGCTTTCGGTAGCGTACAACCGCAGTGGCAAAAATTAATTGTAATAATTACCGCAGCCACTTTATTAATAGGTAACCTTACTGCGGTATTTCAGCAAAGTGTAAAACGTATGCTGGCATATTCAAGTATTGCCCAGGCCGGCTTTATGCTGTTTGCACTTTTTGCACTTAATAAAGAAGCAAAAGAAGGATTAATTCTTTACACTGCCGCATACAGTTTAGCAACCATCGGCATTTTTGCAGTGCTGATAAAAATGAATGACTACACAATTGATGGCTTTAACGGGCTTGCAAAAAAACAACCGGTGCTGGCACTTACTGCAACAATATTTTTATTATCTCTCACGGGCATTCCATTAACAGCAGGTTTTCAGGGAAAATTTTATATGTTACTTGCCGCAGTAAAAAATGGCCATAACCTGTGGCTGGTTATTTTGGCGGTTTTATGTGCAGCTATAAGTGCGTATTACTATTTCAGGGTAATACAGGCCATGTATTTTAAAGAAAGTAATGATGCCACAGTGCAGGAATGGGATGTAACGCCGGCTTTTAAAACATTACTTATTATTACTGCAGCGCTTATTATTATTTTGGGTGTTAAACCCGATTTAATTATCGACTGGCTGTATTATTAATTCAAAAAAATATAATGCTGATCTATTATTATCATTCAGCCCGAACTTGAAACCAAATTCCTAATTCCAAATTCCCAATTCCTTCCCTCATACCATTCATAAAACTTTTCTCCCTTCATTTCTTTTCTGTTCTTAACTTTAGGGTTAATACAATGCAATGACTTTTAAAGACACCATTAAACTTTCGTGGCGCAACATCAGCAGTAACCGTTTAAGAACGGGTATAACAGTTGCTATTATTGCATTAGGCATTTGTGCACTAATATGGTTTTTAACTTCTTTAAAAGCAGCCAGCAACAGTCTTACCAATAGTTTTTCTACCATGGGAGCAAATGCATTTAGTGTAAGGTATAAAGACAGGAACATCCGCTTTGGGGGCGGCGGCCAGCGTGATGTTGAAAAAACCAGTAAGTCGGCATTAAAAGAAAAAAAGTCTAACACCGGAAAAATTATTACTTACGAGCAGGCAAAAGAATTTAAAGAGCGGTATCCGTTTCCGGCAATTGTTGGCCTTGCCATAAGAGGAGCAGGAAGTATTGTAGTAAATAACGAAAAGAAAAAAACAAATCCTGATATAAACGTTACCGGCGGCGATGAAAATTACCTGGAGTTAAACGGTTATAAAATTGCTTATGGCAGAAATTTTACACCTGCCGATATTGAATCGGGCAGAAATGTTTGTGTTATTGGCAGTGGTGTTGCAGAAAAATTATATCCCGAAAATCCTTCAAAAGCAGTAGATAAAGTTATAAGCGTAGATCATAATCCTTACCGGGTGCTTGCAGTTTTGGAAGATAAAGGCTCCAGTGCTTTTTTTAATACCGGCAAAGTAGTAATTACTTCTTACAATAATATCAGGCGTTTGTATGCCACACAAACCTCATCTTTTGTAATAGCCGTAATGGTTAGTGATATAAATTTAATGGATGTAGCTGTGGGAGAAGCTAAAGGCGCTTTCAGGCCAATAAGAAAATTAGATGTAAAAGAAGAAGATAACTTTTACATTGATAAAAGCGACAGCATTGCTGCAACATTGATAAATAATTTGGGCTTTTTAGAAAAAGGAATAATTGGTGTGGCATTAATTACTTTGCTGGCATCTTCAATTGGGTTGATGAATATTATGCTGGTGGCAGTAAACGAAAGAACAAAAGAAATTGGTTTGATAAAAGCATTGGGCGGCACAAAAAAAGATATCCGCAACCAGTTTTTATGGGAGTCAATTTTAATTAGTTTACTGGGAGCAGTTGTAGGAATTATTGTAGGTATTCTTTTAGGCAATTTGATTGCCATGTTTTTAAAATCAGGATTAGTATTGCTTTGGGGATGGATAATTGGCGGAATAGTTGTTTGCTCACTGGTAGGCCTGGCCGCTGGGTTATATCCTGCAGTAAAAGCCAGTAAATTAAATCCTATTGATGCGCTGCGGTATGAGTAATTGAATATTAAGTTAAACAATATCAAGGATTGAAATAATGGTTGAGAAAATTCCAGAATATTGTATTTTGAAATAAGTACTCGAAAAATAATTTTTGGCATGATAAGGAAAGCGTACCACTATTTATTTTATAAATTTTATAAATTTTCTGAAGCCGCACCATCAAAATGGCTAAGTGATTGGAAAGCAGAATTAGTTATAGATGTACTTTGGGTTTTTATAGCTCTTTCGATACTTAGTTACTATACTATTTTCACAAAGCAAGTAGTAAATTCTGGAGATGATAAGTTTGTTGTTATTTTAGGTGTAATTTTTATCTCACTACCAAATTATTTTATTTTTCATCATCGAGATCAATGGAAAAAAATAGTGCATGAGTTTGATAAATTACCAAAACGTACAAATAAAATAGGTGGTTGTGTAGTGCTTTGTCTTGTAGTGATTATAATATCTAATTTGATTTTTTCTTTTTATTTAATGAGCCAAATAGATTGAAATCAATTTAGATAAGTCATCACTGGAACAGATACGCTATGACTCAAAGCCACACTATAATATCTGAGCCAGTAGAGGATTTAACGTATTAATGTAAGGTACGCAAATCAATGGAGCAGCAAATTAAAAAGTAGTAAAGCTTTCGCATTAAAAAAAACTTCAGTACAGGTTTAGCAACAAAAATGTTTTTCAACATCCCCACTGAAAGCTTACCATTATTTTCATAAATTAGCAAATGAAGCAAACAGCCAAACAGTTAAAACTCACCCTTGCAAAAAACGATTCCGCAACCCTTGATAATTTTAAAGTAAATAAATACAACCGCAGTTATCAAATATGGAAAAGGGATTCGCTAAGTATTGAATTAAGAACCCATGCAGTATTCATGCAAAAGCTGGAGTACATACATTACAATCCCGTTAAAGCAGGGCTATGAAAAGCTGGAGTACATACATTCACAATCCCGTTAAAGCAGGGCTATGTATTAATCCGGAAGATTATTACTATTCTTCTGTAAGATTTTATATGGACGGCATTGATAGTTTTGGAATACTTGCTCATTATAGCGGAAATTAAATTAATGAAGCAATTTTAATGCGGCTGACTTTTATCTTAGTTGTATAGCAATGAGATTGTACTGGTGAGCTTCGGGCTATCAGTGCCGGTTAAGTGTAATTGAAGCATACGCCGCTGGTTAAAAACCAAGCGGCGGCGAGTGGGGTGCCACGGCGGCGGAGGTTGAAGCTGGGCTACCAACAATGGCGAAGATGAAGGAATTCTTAACTAAAATACTAACCCATAACATCAGTAATCTATGGAATATTACTCCCTTATTATTAACGGGAAAGCTGACCAATGATATTTACGTATCGGGAGTAATTAATAACAAAAATTACTTAATGGATAAACGACTTCAGTTATTTCGAAATCAAGATGGAGATATCCCTGCAATAGTTTACTTCAATTATAATAAAATACAATTTGAAATAGATGTTATTAATAACATTATTATTGGAATTTAGCTTGAAATTTTATTACGATAAATAATATCAATTTAAAAATCAATGGAAAATTAGGGGTTAACTTCGTTTTAAAAGAAAAATCATCTTTAAATGAATGTTATGCATTTTTTTAAATACCAGCCATATAGTTTGGGAGATAGATAAAAGCGATACAGAGGGTAAATCATTAGCTGTCTTAATTAATTCAAAGACTAAAGTAATGTATTCATTTGAAGAAGAACAATTCGGGTTCTACCAAATAGTAAGTTTTGATTGGAATCTTTACAAAAAGCTTACAAAAAAGGAATGAAAATTCCGCTGCCCCAATCGCCGCTTTCGCCATTGTAAGGTTCGCTTGGTTTAAGCCTTTTCCCGTCGTAAGTATCCCATTCGTCGCCGATTGGTTTCGGCGGCGAGTGAAAAAAATATACAAACAAAAAAAAGACGCTTCATTACAAAGCGCCTTTTAAAAATTGTTATGCTTAAATTTATTTAGGATCCAGCGTCTTTCTCAATCTGTCACTCAAATCCTGTAAATGATATTTGGTGGCTTTATCTGCACTGCCCAATGCCGCAGCATCAATAGCAGCTTTTAATTCTCTTGCATGCCCTTTTAAATAAGAAAGGATATCCGATTTTTTGGTATCCATAACCGGCGCTGCATTGCCGAATGTAAAAGTGATACCGCCTTGAGGGCCGGCAACAGGGTTAATAATACTGCCTAATCTTTCTACATAAGATTTTTGCAAATTTCTTCTGTAAATATCAATGGCTTTTTTTGCAGTAAGCTCCGTAAAAATATTTTGCTTTAAATCGGTAAGCAAATCTGTAACGGTGTAAGCCTGGCTGCCAATAGCTGCTTCGGCATTCAGCATTTTGTTCATGGTGCTGGTGCTTAACATTCTGTTTAAAGCGCCTTCCTGTACAGATAAAATTGTAGTGGTGGAGTTTAGCGCCTGTTTTGCTGCTGATATCTTTATTAATAAGCCATGTTGGTGTGGTAAATACCTGTTTGTTTATAAAATCGGCAGCTTCTTTTTGTGTTTCTTTACTTACATATTCGTAAATATTTCCGGGCTGGTTATTCTTTTTTAAATTTTCGTACACGCCGCCAAAATTATAAGTAACATGGCCAATATACCTGCGAAACTGGCCCACCACATTATCATACATATCCCCTAAATCGGTGTAATCTTCATTAGGCATTTTTGTCCAGCTTATTAAGTTGGGCAAAATACGCTGCAGGTTTTTAATACCATAGTTAGAAGCCTTCATCGCATTATCACCAATAGCTTCACTCTGGTCACGTGGATCATCGGGCTGGCCCTGGCGGCCATAATAAAATCTTTTATCACTTGCCTTAGCTTCAATCCATTTATCTAAAATGGGTACTTCATCTTCTGCAGTGGCAGCTTCCGGAATTAATTTGTACCCCCACTCAATACTCCATTTATCATAATCACCAATACGGGGATATATACCCGGTGCAGTAATATTATCTTCTGGCTGTGCCACATAATTAAAACGGGCATAATCCATAATGCTTGGTGTGTGACCGTTAGCTTCTACCCATGCTTTGTTGCGTAAATTTTCAACAGGCACCCCGGCAGATGAACCAAAGTTGTGCGGCAAGCCAAGTGTGTGGCCCACCTCATGCGATGATACAAAACGAATTAACTGTCCCATCAGTTCATCATCAAAAACCATTTTACGTGCTTTAGGATCAATAGCGCCAGCCTGTATCATATACCAGTCGTGCAGTAATTTCATAACGTTATGAAACCAGCCGATATGGCTTTCCATAATTTCACCGCTTCTTGGATCAACAGTGCTTGGGCCATAGGCATTTTCAACAGAAGAAGGTTTGTAAATAACAGCACTGTTACGGGCATCTTCCAAACTCCAGGTACTGTCCTGTTGTTTTGTTGGCGCTTCTTTACCAATAATAGCATTTTTAAAACCTGCTTTTTCAAAAGCAATCTGCCAGTCGTTGATACCCATAATTAAATAAGGTATCCATTTTTTGGGTGTGGTAGGGTCAATATAAAAAACGATTGGCTTTACAGGTTCAACCAGCTCACCACGTTTATACTTTTCCATATCTTCAGGCTTTGCCTCCATTCTCCAGCGGGCAATTAAACTAATATCTTTTACTCCCTGTGGGTTTGCATCAAAATCTGTAAAACCTGTTGCAAAATATCCAACACGGTTATCCCTGTATCTTGCCTTCATAGGTTTTTCGGGTAAAATAAGTAGGGAGCTGTTCATTTCTAAAGTAACAGTGGCCTGGCTTGGTGGCGATGGCGGCATACCCGGAATGGGTATTTGCATACCTGCACTTTTACCAAATGTTTTTACAGTAGTTATTTCTATATTAGTCGGGTAAGGGCGTACACTAACAATATAAGATTTATCCGCCTGAAAACCTCCTGCCTGAAATTGTGTTTTTGCAAATCCGGCAAAACCAAAAATTTCATTATCGGCAGTTATATTATCAGTAATATCTATAACAATACCCCCACCTAAACTATCAGGTGCATAAGCCTTAACATCAAACGCCATTGTTATGGGTTGAATATTACTTTTCATTACAGAGCGGTACATATCCTTTGTAGTGTCTGTAGGGTTTACATTGTAAGAGATGTTTTTTAAATAGACTTTGTTGTTGGGTCCTTTTTCAAACCGAATAACATTTTCTGCAATCTGGTCGCCGGCATAGCCATAAAATTGTTTGGCAGTTTCTACTGATGATTTTGATACCCTGTTTACTACCAGTATATCACGGGTTAATAATTTAGCAGGTATTTCAAAATAATATTTGTCTTCTACCTTGTGTACAGTAAATAAACCTTTACTGGTTTTGGCTTTGTCGGTAATAATTTCTTTATAAGGTTTTGGTCCGGTTTTAGGGGCACCGGCGGGTGGCATTGCAGCTGCTCCCGGCGGCATAACAGGTTTATCCTGTGCCGATACAGCAACCGCAAACGATACCGCAAAAATTGCAAGCGTAATTTTTTTAAAGCAATAGTTCATGAGTTTTATTTTTATTAAACAGATAGAGTTGATAAACGAAAATATAGAATACCTTTTATATTAATTGCATTTATGGATAAAAGGTAAATAAATTGTTACGGCTGGGTTATTTTCATTTTTTTTATGTAAAAAAATGAATTGGGCATCCGTATAAAAAAAATTAAAAAAAATTATTCATCAGGTTGTTGCTTTCAATTATTTTATTAACTTGTGTCCTCCACGTTAAAAAATGTGAGTAAAAAATGATTGTTTGATAATATTTATTTAGTAGAATTGCGCAATCAATAATAAAATCATAAACAAAATTTTAAAATCTACTTTTTCACTAATTAAAAATTGAATGTCATGGCAGAAACAAAACCAACTGTAAAACCAGCTACTTCAGTACAGGTAAAAAAATCAGGTAATGCAATTTCTTTATTAGCTCCCATAATTTGTGTCCTTGCAGGATATGTAATTTGGAGTTTTGTGCTGGGTAGTGATTCTAACTTTGATAAACCAGGTAAAGGATGGTTTTGGCCCGATCACCGACGGACCTAAAACAGCTTTAAGCAAAATGTATCTGGGTGGTATTATTGTTCCATTGCTTATTGGTTCTTTTTTAACCATACTTACATTTGTTATTGAAAGGTTTTTTAACTATTTCAAAAGCAAATGGTACTGGTAACAATGCCGATTTTATCCGTAAAGTACAATATCATCTGGCTAATAAAAATGTTGATGCTGCATTGGCAGAATGCGATAAACAAAAAGGAAGTGTAGGTAATGTAATGAAAGCAGGTTTACACCGCTACAAAGAAATGATTAATAATGGAGAATTAAGTACCGATCAAAAAGTAATGGCTATTCAAAAAGAAGTAGAAGAAGCTACTTCTCTTGAATTACCTATGCTTGAAAAAAACCTGGTATTTCTTTCTACCATTGCATCTGTTGCAACTTTGTTAGGTTTGTTGGGTACGGTATTAGGTATGATACGTGCCTTTGGTAACCTTGGTGAAGGTGATGGAGGCGGTGCTGCTGCTGAACAATTATCAGTAGGTATCTCTGAGGCTTTGTATAATACAGCATTAGGTATTGGTACATCTGCAGTTGCTATTATTTTGTACAATGTATTTACTACAAAAATTGATGGCATCACTTATGGTATTGATGAATCAGGATTTACTTTAACACAAAGTTTTGCTTCTCTGTACAAATAATTGTATGGAAGAACAATGATTTTGCATCTTAAGTAACATAAAATTTTTTAAAAATGCCAAAAGTTAAAATACCACGAAAAAGCACCAACATCGATATGACGGCGATGTGTGATGTGGCTTTTCTGTTGTTGTCTTTTTTTATACTGGCAACAAAACAAAAACCACCTGAGGCAGTAACTGTAACTACGCCTACTTCGGTATCAACCAAAGTGGTAAAAGACGAAGCTATTGTTGTTACCTTAGCAAAAGACGGTAAAGTTTTTTTAATGCTGAATGACAAAAAACATAAAGATGCTATTATTGATGATATCAATGCATCTAAAAGTTTGGGTTTAACTCCAGCAGAAATTAGCAAATTAAAAAAGCAGGAATTTATTGGAATGCCTTTTAGTAAACTTAAAAGTTTTCTGCAGTTGCAGGATGGTATCCCTGCCGAAAAAATGGATGGTATCCCCAGCGACAGTACCAATAACGAACTGGCCGACTGGATACGCAGTGTATCCAATGCCTTTAAAGGAGAATCAATGGACAATCTTAATTTATTGGTTAAAGGTGATAATAATGCTAAATATCCTGTTTTTAAAAACGTAAAAGCTGCGTTTAAAAAGAATGATATTTTCAAGTTTAAAATTGTTACCAACCCTGAAGGTATTCCTGCTGATTCTGAACTGGGTAAAAATCCCCCTAAAGCAGAGGGAGCAAAATAAATTTTGTTAACCAACCCGGCAAATGCCGGGTTAAAAACATATTGATATGGCAGAAATGGATACGTCGTCGGGTGGTGGCCATAAAAAAGGCCCCGGCGTAAAAAAACCAAAAAAATTATCTACCAGGGTCGATCTTACACCAATGGTTGATTTGGGTTTTTTATTACTTACTTTTTTTGTGTTTACTACAACCATGAGTACACCAAAAGGTATGGCAATGAACGAACCTAAAGACGATCCCGAAAATCAGTTAAAAGTAAAAAACTCTGGTGCTATGACCCTTTTACTGGGTAAAGATGACCATGTGTTTTATTATTTTGGAGAGTTGCTTCCGGAAACAATCAGCGAACAATTTAAAAGCTCTACTTTTAAAGATATACGTGAAGTAATTGCGACTAAACAAAAAAATACGCCTATTGGAGATTTGATGTACATTATTAAAGCCAATAAGGATGCTACTTTTAAAAACGCTATCGACATTCTGGATGAAATGACCATTAGTAACGTACCTCCCGGCCACTATGCCGAAGTGGATATTACACCCACAGAAGAAATGCTTATTCAAAAAACTGAAGAAGCAAATCCGGGGGGTAAATAATTTATGGAATTGTTTCAATTTTGAATCTAATTAACAAAAGTCTGTAACAATGGATATAAATAAAATTTTAAGCGCCGACGTCCTCGATATTATTTTCGATGGAAAAAATAAGCAGTACGGTGCTTACGACTTGCGCAAATCGTACAACAGAAGGCTTACAAAAGCCTTGCTGATAACAGCAGCAATTGCGTTGTTAATATTTTTAGGTTCTGTATTTGCAAAATTTGTAGGCAAAAACAGTGCTGAAACTATTGACGTGGTAGATACACAAATGGCAGAGTTAAAAAAAGAACCGCCACCACCTGTAGTGCCACCGCCACCACCGCCAAAGCCACCACCACCTCCCGAAATTAACCAGGTAAAATTTACGCCTCCTAAAATTGTAAAAGATGAAGAGGTAAAACCTGAAGAGAAAATTGAGGAGATTAAGGAAGATCAGGCCATCAGTACAAAAACTGTAGAAAGCGATAATAAAGAGCAGGTAGTACAGGCACCGGTAGAAGATAAAGGAACTGGTGTAGTGGAAGTGCCAAAAGTAGATGATGATGAAGGTAAGATATTTACCAAGGTAGAAGTTGAAGCTGGTTTCCCGGGTGGAGACAGGGCATGGCGCAACTATCTTGAAAAAAATCTTAATACCGAAGTACCCGGCGAAAACGGTGCACCAGAAGGTAACCTTACGGTAATAGTAAAATTTGTTGTAAGTAAAGATGGCAGTTTAAGCGACATTTCCTGCGAAACAGATCCGGGTTATGGTATTTGCGAGGAAGCCAAAAGGGTTATTAAAAGAACCAAAAACTGGACTCCTGCAATACAAAACGGACGTAATGTAAATGCATACCGCCGTCAGCCAATTACTTTTTCGGTTCAGCCTCAGTAAATTTTCTTATAAAAATATTTCAAATCCTTTCGTTTAACGAAAGGATTTTTTTTGTGCTGTTGATTATGGAAAACAACATTTTTATTATCTCTTATAAAACTTACTACTATGGCAGAAATACAAACAACAACTTCAGCAAAACATAATCACGGTAAAAAATTAAATAAAAAAAGTACAAGGGTAGATTTAACCCCAATGGTTGACCTGGGTTTTTTATTACTTACTTTTTTTGTATTTACTACTGCACTTACAAAGCCCACCGCAATGAATTTAATAACACCCAATGATAAAATTGATACGGTAAAAAATCCTGTTTGCGAAACCTGTGTACTTACCGTTATGCTGGGTAAAGACAATACAATATTTTACTACGAGGGCATGCCCGAAAATAATCCATCGGTAAAAGAAACAGCTTTTACAACAGAAGGGATAAGGAAAGTATTGTTGCAAAAATTAGCCGCAGTAAAAAATGCAAAAGGTACAGCAGATGACATGGTGCTGATTATTAAACCTGGTGCTGAATCTGCATTTAAAAATTTTGTTGATATCGCAGATGAAATAACCATCAATAACATAAACATTATTTTATTGATGAGATAAATGAGACCGATAAAAAATTGCTGGCAAAAAATTAATGCTTAAAGTTCGGGCTTAGTAAACACAGGCGGTATCTTTGCCGCATGCAAAACAAAGTTTCTGTTTGGGAAGATACCATTGCAGCAGTAGCCACACCACCGGGCATTGGTGCTATTGGAGTAATAAGGCTGAGTGGCCAGCAGGCAATTGCAATTATCAATCAATTGTTTCCTTCAAAAAATTTAAACAATCAACCATCGCACACACTGCATGTGGGATTGTTAAAAGAAGATGGTGAGGTTATTGACGAAGTAGTAATTTCTCTTTTTAAAAATCCTAAAAGTTATACCGGCGAGGATGTAGTGGAAATAAGTTGCCACGGCAGTGCTTATGTACAGCAGCAAATAATGCAGGCCTGCATACACAAAGGCGCAAGACTTGCAAAAGCGGGGGAGTTTACCCAACGTGCTTTTTTAAATGGTAAGTTAGATTTAACCCAGGCCGAATCTGTAGCTGATTTAATTGCAAGTAACAGTAATGCACAGCAGCAGGCAGCACTGCACAATTTAAAAGGAGGGTTTAAAAACGATTTAATTGAGATAAGAGAAAAGTTGATTGAGTTTAGTGCTTTGATGGAACTGGAATTAGATTTTGCAGAAGAAGATGTGGAGTTTGCCGACAGAAAAAAATTTAATGAATTATTAGATAACTCACTGGTGAAAGTAAATAGTTTGATTGATTCTTTTAATTTAGGAAATGTTATTACTAATGGTGTAAAGGTTGCTATTATTGGTAAACCCAATGCAGGTAAAAGCACTTTATTAAATACGCTGCTTAACGATGAAAGGGCTATTGTAAGTGCTATTGCCGGCACTACAAGAGACACGGTAGAAGAAACTATAAATATAAAGGGAATACTTTTTCATTTTATAGATACCGCCGGTATAAGAAGCCACTCACAAGATGAAATTGAAACCATTGGCATAAAAAAAAGCAGGGAAAAAATTGAACAGGCTGATATAGTTTTACTTTTAGTAGAAGATAATGATATTGATACAGAACTTTTGCAAAGCATCCGGCATAAAAATTATATTGTAGTTGTAAATAAAATTGATGCAAAATTACCAGTTATTAAAAACGAAAACTATTTATACATTTCAGCCAAAAATAAAAGCGGCATCCAACAACTTACAGATGCTCTTTACAATAAAATAATTCGCCAGGAAATAAATACTGAAAACACTCTTATTACCAACACCAGGCATTTAGCGCACCTGCAAAAAATTAAAACACATCTGTTATCTATACAACAAAATTTACTGGACAATCTTAGTACCGACTTAATTGCACCGGATATAAAACTTTGCCTGCAGCATATTGGGGAACTTACCGGAACAATTACTAATGAGAATGTACTGGATTATGTGTTTAGTAAATTTTGTATCGGCAAATGATAAATTTTATTAAAAATCATCCAGTTTAAAATCAGCATTTGTTTTAAAAGTTCCATAATCTGTAATAACAATTCCCTTACCTATTTCAGTTATGCTATTTTTGTTCACTGCTTCAGCCCTGTTTATTTTTACGAAATTTGTCCTAACAAGGGGCGACATTCTATTTTGTAAAACCTCTTGCAAAGAACCCCTGAGCAACAGACCACTATTGTATTCTGTTGTTTTTACTTTTACATAATTTTTTACTGCTTCCAGATGATACACATCTTTCCAAAATACCTTTATTAGTTTAGCGCCATTTTTTACAAAAAAATAATCAGGAGTTTCTGTTCCTTCGGCAACTGCTATGGTTTTGGTAGCAAAATTATCAACTGCTAATTGTACTGTGGCAAAAAGATTAGCTGCATTTACAGGTTTTACCAAATAGGCAGATGGGGCTAATGCAGTGGCTTTTTTTACTGTGTCTTTATCGCTAAAGGCAGTAAGAAAAATAATGGGGCAGTTTTTTATTTGCTTTACCTGTTGTGCTATTTGCAGGCCACTTTTTTCATCAATGCCATTGCCCAGGTTTATATCAGTTATCACTAAGTCGTATTGTGTTTCGTTTATTGCTTTTAAAGCAGTATTATATTTATAATAAACCCCAGCTATGCTATAGCCAAAGTTTTCTAATTGCATTTTAATATTTTGTGCAATCAATGCCTCGTCTTCTATAATTAATATGCTTATCTCACTCTCCATTATTAAGTGGTATGGTTAGTTCGTAATTAAAAATGTTGGAGGACTTAGTTTCCAATGTGCCTTCCAACTGCTGTGTAAGTATATTCACAATATTTAACCCCAACGATTTTTTTTCAGGCCTGGATACCTGCGGCTTGCCATTATCGGAAAAATTAATTTTTATTTTTTTATCATCACTGTATAGTTCTATTTTTATTTCTAAAGCACCACTTACTGGCTGTGGCATATTTTACGGAGTTGGTTATCCATTCATTAATAATTAGCCCTAGCGGAAAACTTATTTTTTGTGGTACTTTTATTGGTGCTATTTGCAGGTGTGTTATTATTTTTTTTCCATCACCTAATACATTGGACAAATTATTAACCAGATGTTGTACATATTTTTTTAAATCCACTTCATCGGCTTGCTCCATCAATTGCTGATGCAGGTTAGCAATACCTTCTATACGCAGGCTAATGGCTTGCATATTTTCTTTTACTTCTTCAGTATTGGTATTGTTTTCCTGCATATGTACCAGGCTCATTATCATTTGCAGGTTGTTTTTTACCCGGTGGTGAATTTCTTTATTCAGCAATTCGTTTTGTAAATTCTTTTGATTCAGTTGCCGGTTAATAAGCTCCGCTTCTTTATTTTTTCTTCTTACTTCATTATTACGCTTAAGTAAAAAAAAGGCAAGCACTGAAATAGTAGCTAACAGTGCTGATAAAATATAGATAAACCATTTACGGTTTTCTGCTTTTTCATTTTCTGCTTTACGGCTTGCTTCTACTGCAGCTACCTCCATTTTAGCCATTTTATCATTTGCTTCCCGTACACTTTCAGGAGTGTTGAATTTATTAAATACAGCAGTATTCAAATTAAGAAAGAAGTTCTCTTTTGTTTTATTGCCCATGGCTTTGTATAGTTGCCACAGTTCGTTACTGTAGAACATGCTATCATTTAAATTGCGGCTGGTGGCAAATATATTTTCCAGGCTATCAATATACGGGCTGTTGTACTGCCGGTGTTGCAAAACACTAATTTTTGCTTTAGCAAGGAGATAGTGGTTTAAATAGTCATATTCTGTTGGGTCGTTTACAATCCACTCTCGTTTTGTTAGGTTATTAAAAATACTGTCGGCGAATGTGTAATTTTTTACCACGGTACTTATTAAACCCATTTCCACCATAAACCGCATTTTTATTTTGATGCTGTCAGGTATAGGCAGTATTTCATTATACAGTTCTTTTAATATTTTTACGCAATTGCTGCTGTCCCGTACTTTATCATAACCATGCGCTACCAGGTGTTTAATGTAAAGTGCTTTAATTTTTTTATCTGGCATTGTAGCATAAAGCGCCGCAGCCTGAGAATAATAATCAATTGTTTTTTGAGGATTGCTGTTCATAGCATCGTAAGCCCTGCCTTTAGCATAAATAGCAGTGGCTATTAAATTAGTATCTGCTGTTTGCTGTGCTATATTCCACGCAGAGTCATACAAATTACTGCTTTTGGAAAATGAGCCGTAGTTGTCCTTTAGCGCATAAATACTATCGCCTTTTTTAATAAGCTGCATTACCAAAGCAGAGTCTTGCTGTAACCTTAGTTGTTTCGATTTTTTGTAAGAGCCATTGCAGGCAACCAATAAGCATATGAGTAAAACGGGAATATATTTTTGTAAATGCAATGTTTTTTTGGCAAAGATAAATAGCAAATAATAGTATAGTGGCAATTTCAACCTCAAAAAAAGGCCATTCAGGCTCAAACAGTCCTAAAAATTTGGTTTTAGTAGTTTTCTTTTTGTACCTGATAGATGTTGTTGGATTTGTAATTTTTTACTGCAGTTTATAAAACCATGTATGTGTCATGCTTTTGCTAGAATATTTATTACAGGGGTATAAACTTTAGCTGGTTACAATATTCAGCCTCAAAAAATGGCGTTTCAACCTCAAACAACTTGTGTAATACAACATCAGCAAAATGATGACCGTTACTGCCATAATTAAATTCAATTACAATGAAAGCTATTAACAAGTTTAAATCAATTTTATTTGCATTTTTATTTTTTGC